>CAVUGO010000002.1:242500-5183562 GCA_963741045.1 uncultured Acidobacteriota bacterium | reverse complement strand
AACACCACCTGGTATAAATCTTTTTTCTAAAAGGTGGTGTTTATGATCCCAAAGAAACGGATACGGCTTTCTGCGATGCAAAGAGTTGAGGTATGGCGTCGTTGGAAAGCGGGAGAGTCGTTACATGCGATTGGTCGAGCGCTGGGCAAGAACAATGTGGTTATTTACCTTCTGTTGAAGCGCCATGGTGGGATTGCGCCGCCCATCCGCCGCCGTTCACCGAGTTCACTCACCCTGGCAGAACGAGAAGACATCTCCCGCGGAATCGCTTGTGGCTCGTCGATTCGCGGAATCGCCCAAGGCCTGCACCGCTGTGCCTCGACGATCAGCCGGAAAGTGGCCCGCCATGGCGGGCGCGCGCAGTACCGCGCCAATGAAGCCGATCAGCAGGCCTGGAAATCGGCCCTGCGGCCCAAGCCGTGCCTGCTGGCCACTCACACCCCGCTCCGGGAGATCGTTGCGAGTAAACTGATGCAGGACTGGTCGCCCGAGCAAGTTTCCGGATGGCTGAAGTGGCAGTTTCCCAAGGATGAGGGCCTGCGCGTGTCGCACGAAACCATTTATCGCAGCCTATTCCTTCAAGCGCGAGGAGCGCTGAAAAAGGAGCTGATTCAGCACCTTCGCTCCCAGCGGCGGATCCGCCGCTCGCGGCATTCCAGCGTTCACGGACACTCCCAAGGCAAGATCGTCGATGCCATTTCTATCCGCGAGCGACCTGCGGAAGTCGAAGATCGCGCCATTCCCGGTCATTGGGAAGGCGATCTGTTGCGCGGGGCGCGCAACAGTCATGTGGCCACGCTGGTGGAGCGTCATTCGCGGTTCTGTATGCTGGTGAAGGTGCCCGGCAAGGACACGACTACGGTGGTGGCCGCCCTGAGCCGGCACGTGCGCACTCTGCCCGCGACGTTGCGGCGCTCGCTGACCTGGGACCGCGGGTTGGAGATGGCCCAGCACAAAAGCTTCACGATGGCTACGGACGTACAGGTTTACTTCTGCGATCCCCAAAGCCCATGGCAGCGCGGTTCGAACGAAAACACGAACGGGCTGCTGCGGCAATACCTGCCGAAGAAGGCGGATCTGTCCTGCTACTCACAGTCGGACCTGGACGAGATCGCTCTGCGCCTCAATCAACGGCCACGAAAAACATTGGGATTTGAAACTCCGGCGGATAGACTGCAAGCCAGTGTTGCATCGACCCCTTGAGACCACCCCTGTTCTCGACATCTACCTGAATCTCAATGATTGCGGTGACGTTTATCAGAACTTAGCTTGTCCTATTGCGCGTACTCTGCCGTCCGCTGTGGACGCGTCGCTCCGAGTCTCGGATCGTGCGCTTGCGGTTGCAGAGTCTCTGACCGCTGCAATTGACAGGGAAGCGGAAGCACGTCAGACTTCGCACCATGCGACTAACTATTCTTTGCCTGTTGGCGTCTGCTTTTTTTCCGTCACTGAGTCGAGCGCAAGCTCCAGTTTTCGAGATTACACCGACAGAAAGCTCAGTCAAGTTCGACGTCGAAGCTTCGGTAGCCATAAAGGGCACTTTCGACAAGTGGGACGCCACCTTAACATTTACATCCCCGGAGGTGTCGACAGGAGTCTTGGACATCAAGATTCAGGCAGCCAGCGTGGATACTGGAAGCGGGATGAAGAATGGCAAGCTAAAGGGCAAAGACTTCTTCGACGTCGATCACAGTCCCTTGATCACATTTCACTCGACGAAGATCGTACAGACCGGTCCCAACACCTTTGAGGTGGATGGCGACTTTACGGTACGCGGAGTCACCAAACCCGAGAAGCTGACGCTAACCCTTTCACGGAGTGGGGACAGGTCAGGTGAGATTAAAGGAATAATGGCCTTCGACCGCAAGGACTATGGGATGAATAAAGGCATCCCCTTCGTCACGATCGCCAACCGCGTCGAAGTGAATGTCTCTCTCAAAGGGAAGCGAGTCAGCGGGCCACCGTTGGCCCTCAAGAAATAGGCAGCCCGGCAGAAGGGCGACCATCGCCTTTGCAACTGAGGGCAGTTTCAGACGGTCACCTTCGTTGACTACCACCTGCTCGCGCTGGCACCGGAAAGTGTAATCGACTCTGAGGGACTTGTCCGCGCCTTTGTTCGGATCCTTTTTATCATCCGTAATCCAGCATCATGCAATGTGTACGGAGTCGCTCACCAGTGAAGTCGCGGACAAAGTGATAAAACCGAGTTCATGGAGCGCGTAGAATTCGGCATCTACCTCGCTTGCAGCGATTATCAGCGCCGTTGCGTGTCCTGTGAGTTTCTGGCCCATAACAGAGAAGAGATTGTGTTCTTGCTTGCTGGGCTGCATCGGGTCGCTTTTCTTCATCACGGCGTTTCTTTTTACCGTTCCCGCCGGGGCAAACTGAGGGGCTAAGGAAAACTGTAACTGTCCTATCCGTCGCTGGACATTGTCAAAAGTAACAGGGTGGGCGGACGGACCATCCGTTACCTAACCGGACGGGCCGAGACAATCGAATCGGGATAGATGTCGAGAAATCCTCTTACCACCGGCTATCTCAGGCTGAGATTGGTGGTGATAATCCCTGTGGCTGTTGAAAAACTCGCTCACTCGGAATTTGCAAAAATCAGATCGCGTCAGGAAGCTCTACAAACGATTTCCCCGAGTTTCCTAGACATTTTCTATCACCCGTTTTTCGAGATTTTTCTGAAAACACGAGTTTTTCAACAGCCACCCCTGTTCTCAACAGCTATCCGGAAAACCTCAGTTTCCGAGTCAACGTTTCGGGTAACCGGAACTTATCGTTAGGGAAAACGACGCAGGATTTGCGCCAGACATTTAACGAGGTGCTTGAGCTTCATGAACTTTCTCTAATTAGAGCGGGCTCGTCGGGCAGCCGCGCCACTATCGCGAAGCCAATCGCAAAAACGAGGACGCTGAGGACAATCACTGCGAATATGGCCGGGGCCAGATTCTCCACTCCCGGAACCCCGTATTGCATCGGAAGCGTCGCCAGCACTCCGGCGGCAAGACCGCGGGGTATGGCGGCACTCAAGAAACAGAACTCCTTCTTCCCCAGTTGCATGTTCCTCGTCGAGAGCAGCACGGCTGGAACCCGCATCGCCATTAGGAACAGCACTGCGACGGCCGCCAAGGCGATCTGCCTCAGATTCGTCGGGAACATCAGGCCAATCAGAAAAAAGAAGAACGATTTGATAAGGAATGCCATCTGGTCTTGCATGACGCGTGTTGTTTGCTGTGGGAGTGAACTCAAGTCCATGGGCGCCCGGAAACAGGCGCGGCACGATAGCCGAAGCATTACCGATCAAAAGCGACGCCACCAGCACCGCCATGGCGCCATTTCCCTTAAAAAAATCGGTGATGCCATACAATGCAAGCATTGACGCAAGAAATACGGTATAGCCGTGAGGTTTGTCCCGCATCGACGGTATTCCGGGAACGAGTAATGCAGCGGCGATCATACCCAGAGCCACCCCGACACCAAGTTCCCTGGCCAGGAATATGAATGGCCGAGAAACATCCGCACTGCCGCTGACGATGAGATCGATAAGGACCATCGTTACAATGACGCTCAGCGCGTCAGTTGCAGAGGACTCGACCTCCAGGATGCGCGCTACTCTGGGCGGCGCCTGAGCCATGGCCATCGTTGGCATAATGACAACCGAGCTGGTACCGCCGACTATGGCGCCTACCATCACCCATGCCAACGGCGGCGCGGGGCGCACATAACCCAGTTTCGTTGACAGCCAAAAGAACCCGCAGATTGCGATCACAGAAAAAACAAATCCCGACAAACCCAGAAGAATCCCGCGCGGCGCGGCCGCGGCCACCTCGGTAAGTTGGAGACGAAACGCTCCACTTGACAGAATGACTGTCAGTGCGATGGCTCCAAAGAACGGGATGCCAGGCCTGAGAAGACCTGATGGGATAAGACCGAATATGGGGCCGGCGAGGATTCCGGCGGAAACCAGCCAGACCACGTCGGGCACACGTGTCCGCGCGAAGATGAACTCGCCAAGTGCCCCGAGCAGGAGGATGCCGGCAATCTCAACCACTACCCGGGCAACAGGATCCATTTTCACCTTCTTTCGGTGGGAGCGCCGCCCCGGATGAGCAGGCAAGTCTTATAACACGATCTCCGGTAAGTCGCGCAATCGGAGACTGCGTTCGGCAGAGGACTGGAATGTTCCAGTCCCGGTTAGAAGTTGTGAAATCCCACTTTCACCCTGAGATAGCACCTCCGTCACCAACGGAACCGCAGAAATTATCACAGATGGCATGGATGGACTCATCATACAAGACCCGAATAACTCGCCGGAATTGGCTACGCAGATCCGGCGCCTCTGCGAGGATCCTTATTTTTGCCGCTGGCTTGGAGAAAACGCTGCTCGCACTTCGCTGCGTTACACGTGGGACCAAAACGGCGAGCAAATGAAAGAAATTTTCACGAATATGCTTCGAAAACAAGAAAGTCCGCGCAGGAACGGCGACCTGACTCAGGATCTCGATGCGCACGAGTGCCGTGTGCCTATCCAACACTGTACTATGCGCGTTGGGATCGGTTTTATTTCGTTGCTTCCAGCCACAGCGACATCCTCCGAAACTGCTTCAAGCCAAGCAGGCTGTGAAGCGTTCCTTGTCTTCAGATACCGCTTGCCGAGGAGCCGATTTCCATAGGAGATTACGGTGGGTATGAAGACTCCGTCTGAATATCTCTGGTCACGGCGCTCTCTGCTCTTGGTGTGTTTCGTTGTAGCGGCAATTCTCATATTTCAGGCAATTCGAGTCTGGGTGGCCGATTATCGGGTCCATAGTAATCGGATCGATCAGATGGAACGCGGCGTGGCCCTCGAACCTGAAAACGCCTCTGCGTGGGATCGTCTTGGTCGCGCTCGAGAGACCGATTTCGTAAACCCAGATCCAGCAGGAGCGGTCGCAGATTTTGAGAAGGCGGTAGCGCGTGTTCCACTGTCCGCGACTTATTGGATGGACCTAGCGGGCGCCTATGAATCGACCGGAAACATTCCATTCGCGCGGGAAGCCTTTAATCGCGCCAGAACTGTGTATCCTGCATCAGCACAAGTAGCGTGGAGCTACGGTAATTTTCTTTTGCGTCAGGGCGACAACGACGCAGGCTTTGCCCAAATCAATCACGCCGTGCAAGCAGATCCGAGTCTCGCGCTGCCCGCTGTTTCTCAAGCCTGGCATAAGACCCAAGACGCAAACGTGCTCTTGAATCAGGTGTTGCCGGCCACTCAGGATGCTTATTTCCAGGCAATTGACTTCATGGCGGCTAATAGCCAAACCGCGGGCGCACTCGTGATTTGGGAACGATTGTTAACGTTAGGCAAACCCGTTGAATTGCGACGCTCGTTTCCTCTTCTCGAGTTCTTGATTCAAAGCGACCGCGCGGAGGATGCTAGCCGAGTATGGAGAGAAGCGCTGGCTGCAGCCGGACTCCCACATAGCGAGCCTGCGAACCAATCGCTAATTTGGAACGGGGATTTCGCCAGGGATTTCTTAAACGGCGGATTGGATTGGCGCTGGAGTTCACCTTTTGGCGCTTCGATCGGTTTCGATGCGCCGCCTCCTTCGTCCGGGGGCCGATCATTGCGGCTCGATTTCAGCGGAGGCGCAAATTTGGATCTCAGCGAGCCCCTCGAGTTCGTTCCCGTTGAGCCCAGCCACAGTTACCATTTTCACGCGGCGCTGCGAACGGAAGGAATCACGACAGAGAGCGGACTTTTTTTTTCGATTGGTGACCCGCATCACGGCGCCGCCGTCGTGTCCACTGAAAATCTCACGGGTTCGCACTCCTGGACGCCAGTCGACGTGGATTATACGACGGCACCGATGACGCATTTCCTGTTGGTTCAGATGCGCCGGTCTCAGAGCCGCCTATTTGAGAACAAGCTGAGCGGAACCGCCTGGATCGGCAACGTTTCGCTTACGCCAAACTCTGCGAAACCGCAACCGACTTTGGTACGCTAGAAACGAGAGGGAAAGGCGCGTGCGTAGACAGGCAGCAGAGACGTTTCTATGCCTCAATTGTGGCGGCGACTTCCGGATTGCTTCTGTGACTTCGGAGGATACCGGGAGCGGTGAGATCGCAGAGGGCAGCCTCGTATGTGCGGGCTGCTCCACTACTGTTCCCATAGTCCGAAACATTCCCCGTTTCGTACCTTCCGAGTCTTATGCATCTTCGTTCGGATTTCAGTGGAACCATTTTGATCGCATTCAGATCGATAAATTTATGCACAACGACCTGAGTCGAGATCGTTTCAATGCTACGACAGGCTGGCCCCCGCATCTTGATGGCCAGCGCATTCTCGAAGCCGGATGCGGCGCGGGGCGGTTTACGCAGCTCGCCCTGGAGACCAACGCAGAAGTCTTTTCCTTCGACTTGAGCTCGGCAGTCGACGCAGCCTGGCGAAATAATCCCGGGACATCAAGACTCACTGCTTTTCAGGCCAGCATTTACAAGATCCCGTTGCGCAAGGGAGCGTTCGACAAAGTCCTCTGCATGGGAGTCTTGCAGCATTGTCCGGACGTCGCAGGTGCATTTCGCAGCCTGGTTCCTTTTCTGCGACCGGGCGGGGAAATTGTGATTGACGTTTATGAGAAGTCGAACGGGTTTCCGCCGCTCAAATACTTGGCCCGGCCATTCGTCAAGTACCTAAACACCGAGAATCTCTATAATCTGCTGCGGTGGACGATCCCGCCGGCATTCGAAGTGAAAAGAGTTATCCATGGAATACCGATGGTGGGCCCTCGGCTCGGCGCTTTGATTCCGATTGGCCCCATCTCGCACGCGCCCCGGTTGAATTATACCGACGCAGAGCTAAAGCAAGTGAAAATCCTGAGTGCACTCGACATGCTTTCACCTGTCTACGACCAGCCACAACGGATGGAGGACGTACAGAGGTGGTTCGAAGAGGCGGGTCTGGTCGAGATTCAACTGAAGCGCGGATACAATGGAATCAACGCGAAGGGAAAGCGCCCCTAATGAAAGGTGGGTCATTCTACTCGGTCGGCAGGACACGCCGACCGATGGAGTTGAGGATTATTGTACGTTTCTCGGCCGAGCGCTTGCCCGCCGCGGAATTCAGGCACAGATCGTGCGCGTGGAGTGGGCCGGACAAGGGTGGATGCGGGCACTTCGACAGCTTTGGGAAAAGAGCGCAGAGTGGCGTGGACGATGGGTAATTTTACAATATACGGCACTCGGTTGGTCACGTAGAGGATTTCCTCTTCCGGCTTTGATAGTTCTCTGGCTTCTGCGAAGGCGTGCGGCTCGCGCCGTAATTGTCTTCCATGACGCATCCGTCCTTGACAGCCCAAGGCTGCGGGATCGGATGCGAAATACCATTCAGAACTGGACAATGCGGAAACTGTTCGAACATTCAAAGCGTGCAGTACTCACGGTGCCACCCGACACGCTAGATTGGCTATCTTCTGACAGAACTCACGCGGCATTTATTCCCATCGGTGCAAATATCCCTGACTATCGAGGAACCAGGGCGTTTTCAGTCGAACAGACGCCAAAGAAGGTTGCGGTGTTTAGCGTGACGGGCGGCGAAGCTCAATCTCAAGAAGTTTATGATATCGCGCTGGTTGCGAGGAACGTGACACAAGGTGTCGGTCCTATTCGGCTTGAAGTATTCGGCCGCGGTTGCGAGGAAGCCAGGGAATCCCTGGAGCGGGCCTTGAACGGCTCAGGGATTGAGTTGTGTGTTAGAGGAGTCGTCCCGGCCGAGGAAATCACTAGGACGCTCGCCAGTGCGCATGTTTTGCTCTGCGTCCGAGGGGTGATCACTTCGAGGCGCGGGACCGCGATTGCAGGAATCGCCTGCGGATTACCGGTCCTGGGCTACGGTCAGTCCGGAACTAATCCGGCGATTGACGCGGCTGGTGTTTGGTTGGCACCTTGGCGCAATTCGCAAATATTGTCGGACGGACTGGCCCAGGTTCTCACTGACGAAAAGCTTTGGCAGAGCATGCACGATAGAAGTCTCCGAGCACAGGCACAATATTTTTCCTGGGACGCAGTCGCGGATCGCTATGTGAAGCTGCTCGCGGGAAGCGGGCAACAGCTATGAAAGACGGCAGGTTTCGTATCCTGCATGTCTGCGAGCATCCCGTTCAGTACAGCTCTATACTTTGGCGGAGACAGGCTCAGCATCCCAAACTGGATATTCTCGTGGCCTACTGCAGCTTGCGGGGCGCAATACCGGCTATGAACCCTGGATTCGGTGTCGAAGTTGCTTGGGATGTTCCGCTCCTCGACGGGTATCCGTGGACTCACGCAGCTCCGGCAAAGAGCGGTCAGAATGGCGTCGGACGGGCCGGGTTATTCTCGAAGAAACTGTGGCAACTTGTAAGGGGTGGGGGGTTCGATGCTGTCTGCCTGGGAGGATACTACTTCCCCGAGGCTTGGACGGCGATCCTTGCGGCCAAGAGACAGGGAATTCCGATCATCATGTGTACGGATGCCCACAGCCTTGAGAGCCGCCGTGCGAAATCGAAGGTGGCGCTGGCAATAAAGAAAATAATTGTTGGGCGAATTTTCCGGATGGCGGACGTGGTTATCACGAGTTCGAGCAGGGCAGAAATCTTTCTCCGGGCACTTGGGGTCACCCGGGGGCGTATCTTCTTGGGAAGATACGTTGTGGATAATACTTGGTGGACGGACCGTGCCTCGCACCTGGATCGCTCTGCCTTGAGACGAGGGTGGGGTCTCCCGGCCGAGGCGCGGGTCGTTCTCTATTGTGCGAAGCTTCAAAGTTGGAAACGGCCGGGGGACTTGCTCGAGGCGTTCTCGCGCGCGAATGTTTCGGACAGCTACCTTATTTTCGCGGGCGATGGGCCACTTCGCAAAAAACTCGAGCAACGCGCAAGAGCTCTGGGCTTAGGAGACCGCGTGCGTTTTCTGGGATTTGTGAATCAGACTGGACTACCCGGAGTTTATGTTACGTCTGATTTGTTGGTTCTCCCCTCCGACTATGAACCGTTTGGTCTTGTCGTGAACGAGGCGATGCTCTGCGGTTGTCCTGCTGTCGTGAGTGACCGCGTCGGTGCTGGGTACGATCTGATTCGCGAAGGCGAAACAGGCAGCGTTTTTCCCTGTGGCGATGTAGGAGCCCTGGCTAGAATTCTTGGGCTCCTGCTTAGCGACCGCTCCCGGCTCGACCGAATGCGAGCGGCGGCTAGGGAGCGGATGCAGACCTGGACCCCGGAGATGAACGTTGAGGCGTTCGTCAGGGCCGTCGAGGCCGCGGTGATGGGGAACAGATGAGACGAAAGTCGTCTATTTCACGGAGGATTTTTTTGCCACGTCGTTATTGGCCGTGCACAAACGGTCGCGATAGACCTCCCCAAGACGGATTGAGTGGCCCGCTCTGCAACACGTTTGAGAACGAGTTAACGGGAACGCCGATCTGTACCACAAATGGAAAGAGCACCCTTTTGGCGAAACTACAACGACTTGTAGGCCAAGTTTTTTAAGTAGCGCGATACGCTTACACCACACTCAAGCTTTTCCGAATGATTGTACGACTCGTGAATTCTTGGCAGAGAAACTTTTTGTGCTTGCTCGTTCTTCCTAGATGGCCGACCTGTTGGACCTCCTGCTTTATCTCAAATGCGGGTGGCGGGGACGATTAAGAAACAGAAGGTCTGGTAATTGACGAAGAAGCAAAAGGGCACCTGATTTCGCGGCTTTGTACCGCAAAACAATGCGAAGTAGGCCCAATATTTGCGTGGGATTCTAGTATAACCAGAGACGCGCGCGGCATAGAATGGAGTACTTGGGGTTTTCTGAGAAGAGCGAGAAGCGGATAGCTTGGAAATGTATTTTCGCACATTCGAATCGAAGATATGTTGAACACACGCGCCATCGCATTCAAGCAGCAGCCTGTTATTGGCCTGTGCGTTGCGACGTTGGGGGTAATCCTCGCTTGGGAAATCGGCGGGTGGATCGTCGCGGGAAATCTTGTTCAAATGGCCTACCTTGCCGTGGCCGTTGCAATGGCTGTAGTTGCCCTGGGCATTCTCGGAAACTGGAGATCAGGCGTTTACATGTTTCTGATTTGGCTCGTGTTTGAAGATTTGATTCGCAAATATCTCGGCAATAATATGGCTATCTTCTTCGCTAAGGACGTTCTTGCCGCGTTGATCTATATTTCGTTCATCCGCGCCATTCGCAAACATCACGAAAAAGCGTTCAGACCGCCATTTTTGCTTGCGATCAGCCTTTTCTTTTGGTGGGCAGTACTCCAGATCTTCAACCCATATTCCCCGAGCACGCTGTATGGGGCATTGGGTCTCAAAATCTATTTCTTTTATGCGCCTCTTATGTTCGTAGGTTATGCCCTGGTTCGCAACGACCAAGACCTTCGCCGCTTTCTGACCGTGGTTTTGTCAGTGGCGGCCGTGGTCGCTGGACTGGGAATCATCCAGGCAGTCGTTGGGCCTCAATTCTTAAATCCTGCGACGCTCGCGCCAGAAATTCGAGAACTTGGGGCTCTCGATAAGGTCACGCCCCTAACGCAGCAAATCCTGCATCTGCCTTCTTCCGTGTTTGTCAGTACGGGACGGTATAGTCAGTACCTTTTCTGTTCTTTTGTTTTGGGGCTGGGCGCCGCTGGCTATTTGCTGCTGCAAGGCGGGCGCGGCAGAAGGTTTGTGTATATTTCGCTTGGTTTGGTCGCCGTGGGGGTGCTCTTTAGCGGAACGCGGGGTCCGCTCATTCTAAGCGTGTGTAGCGCCGGCGTCATGAGTCTGGCATTCCTTTGGGGCGCGCCCTGGAGAAACCGTCAGGTACATCGCGTGCTGAAAGGGGTGCGCCACTCAGTCATTGTTATGGGAATGTGCCTGGCCCTTGCCGCGTTGGTTGTCCCGGGGGAAGTTGGTAAGCGCTGGAATTTCTATTCAGAAACGCTTTCACCAAGTAGCTCGGCATACGAGCTCTCGACTCGGGTCTGGGATTATCCCGTTCACGAATTGATGCTTGCTTTCTCTGAACCTCAATGGGCTGTGGGACACGGTACGGGTACAGCTTCGCTGGGGATGCAGTACGTTGCGAGGTTGTTGGGTCAGAGGCAGCCACAGTTCGCGGTCGAGAACGGATATGGGACAATCCTAGTCGAATTTGGAATCGTCGGCCTTATTCTTTGGCTGATATGTACTGCGGCAGTGGTGATCAGTTGTTGGCGGGTCGTCTTGAAGCTTCGCGAGACCCGGATGTTCCCGATCGGATTTGCGGTGTTCTGGTTTGCGCTCGTGCTTTTGTTTCCCCAAACGTACGGTACTCTTAATGTGTATCAGGACTATGTCCAAAACGCTATGCTCTGGCTGCTCGTGGGTATCGCCTTTCGCCTGCCTGAACTCATCGAATCGCAGCCCGCAGCCTCAACCGCTCACGCGGCCAAGTTGCGGCCGGTTTAGCCGCATCATCCGGAAGGAGCATCTGCCATGTGCGGGGTCGCTGGAATTACGGCACGGAACCTATCCGCGTTGCAGGTTACTTCTGTGGGACCGATGATCGCTGCACTCTCTCATCGAGGACCAGATAGCAGCGGCGTTAAATCCCTAGGTAATTGTGCGCTCGGGAATACCCGTCTCGCCATCCTGGATCTGAGCGAACGCGGCCGACAACCAATGCCAAACGTTGACGGGTCCTCCTGGATCACTTACAACGGGGAGTGCTACAACGCCTCCGAACTTCGGGAGTGGCTCGCATCCCGAGGCCATGAGTTCCATTCGGCGACAGATACCGAGGTTGTGCTTCACCTCTACGATGAGCTCGGTGAAAATTGCGTCGAACGGCTACGCGGGATGTTTGCTTTCGCTATCTGGGACTGCAAACGTGGCCGACTACTTTTGGCGCGCGACCGCCTGGGAATCAAGCCTCTTTACTACGCTATCACATCAGACGGCCTCGTTTTCGCTTCTGAGATTAAGGCGCTCCTCGCATCGAATCTGATATCCCGCAAAGTTAATACGCACGGTGTTCGGGTGTTCTTGCGCCTCGGACACATCCCGCCTCCGTGGACGGCTATCCGCGGCGTCCAACCGCTTGAGCCGGGACACATCGCCACATGGCAGGATGGCTCGTTTCAGAAGAAATGTTACTGGTCACTGGCGCCGTATCGAGGCGGCGCGCGTCCGAAGAAATCCGAAGACATTAGTGCAACGTTAAGTAAAGGTTTGCTTGAGGCGATGCGTCTGCACCTTATCTCCGACGTTCCAATCGCACTGTTTCTCAGTGGCGGAGTGGACTCTGCGGCACTAGGCGCGCTCGCGAAGCTTGCCGGAGCGAATCAGCTGACGGCGTTGACGATCGGCTTTGAAGAAAAATCCTTCGACGAATCGGAAGCAAGCCGCAGAACGGCGGACCTTTTGGGAATCCCACACGACGTCCTGATGCTCTCGGCTTGCGAGATCCGCGATTCGCTCGATCACGCGATTTGGGCGATGGACGAACCGACCGTCGATGGCTTGAACGCATATTGGATTTGCCGAACGGCCGCACGGGCAGGCTTTAAGGTCGCACTCACCGGCCAAGGAGGTGACGAATTGTTTGGGGGATACACGTCGATGCAATGGTTCGAGCGGTTCACGCATGCGGCGACTTGGCTCCGTCCCGTTCCGCGCAGCCTCGCTCGGGTGATGCTCGACCATGACGTGCTTCCGTTCCGCTGGCGCAAGCTCTCTTACCTTGCCGGCGCCGACGATCCTTTTGTGGCAGCGGAACTTGCCGTCAAGACTCTCTTCCTCGAGCAGGATGTTGGGACCCTTCTCGATCCGTCACTCATAGAAGGCAATTCGGACGGAGCGGGAACATGCGCTGATGAGGCCATGTGTCACCTCCGTGCGTGGGCCGATCGGGTGAAGGATTGCGACGTACGGGAAAAAGCGGCATACCTCGACGTGTACGCGCATCTTGAACCTCGGCTCTTGCGGGACGGCGACGCGATGAGCATGGCACACAGTCTCGAGCTCCGACCTGTATTCCTCGATCATAAGCTCGTCGAATACGTTTTTTCACTTCCTGCTTCACTGCGGATGCAAAACAAAAAGCTGCTCCTCGACGCGATGCGCGGGTTGATGTCGGCGAAAGTATACGAAGAAATCGTCCTCCGCCCAAAGCGCGTGTTTTCATTTCCCTTTGCACGCTGGATGGCTGGTGACCTCCGCGCTGCGATTGAAGCGAGCTTCGAGAGCGATCGGATAAGGGCGACGGGAGTCTTGAATCCGGCAGCGGTTCAGAATGTGTGGCGCCGTTTCCTCACCCATCCCGGCCGGGTCGGATGGTCGCGCGTGTGGAGTCTGTTCATCATGCAGCGGTGGTGTGAAACGATGCGGATCACGCGCTAAAAACCAGATGACCCCGTCCAAGCCCGTTCTCGCCATTGTTTCCCCGTTCATCGACAAACGCCATGGCACCGAGCGGCGGATTGCCGAATGGACGTCCCGGCTCTCTGGGGAGTTCGATATACACGTTTATAGCCAACGGGTGGAAGATCTCGACCTAACGAAGCTAACCTGGCACCGCATTCCAAAAATTCCCGGGCCGCACCTAGTGAATTTTCTATGGTGGCTTGCGGCAAACCATCTCTGGCGCTGGCGCGATCGCCGATTTCGCGGCATCACCCATGATCTAGTTTTCACCGCGGGTACGAATTGCCTCGACGCGGACGCCATCTCGATCCACATTGTCTTTGCGGAGTTCGTTCGCCAGGTGCGTTCAGAGATGTATCTCCAGCGCAATTCGATCTTCTCCTGGCCGCGCCGTATTCACCGTGATCTCTATTACCGGTTGATTACACTTCTCGAGCGCCACTTGTACACACAGCCTAGCGCCCAGCTCATCCTGATTGCGCGCAAAACCGCCAAAGATCTCGACCGGTTTTATGGTCCGCATGATGTTCTGCCTGTCTTGTATATGGGAATCGATCACACCACCTTCAATCCGCAATTGCGGATGGCAAGACGGGATGAAGCCCGTCGGGAACTCGGTATACGCGATGAGCAATTCGTCCTGCTGCTAGTCGGCAATGACTGGCGCAAGAAGGGCCTTTGCACACTCCTCGATGTCCTTCCGGTTCTCGGCGATTGCCAAGTGCTTCTCCTCGTAGTGGGAGACGATGAAAAATTCCTCTATCTAAGGCAGATCCAGCGGTACGATCTGGCCGACCGCGTCCGTTTCTTGCCCTCTCGACCAGATGTTGCCTTCTACTACGCGGCCGCGGACGCGTACGTTGGGCCTTCGGTCGAGGACACATTTGCTCAACCCCCGGCAGAGGCAATGGCATGTGGGCTGCCGGTCATCACCTCCGTCACTAACGGAACCGCAGAAATTATCACAGATGGCGTGGATGGACTCATCATACAAGACCCGAATAACTCACCGGAATTGGCTACGCAGATCCGGCGCCTCTGCGAGGATCCTTATTTTTGCCGCTGGCTTGGAGAAAACGCTGCTCGCACTGCACTGCGTTACACGTGGGACCAAAACGGCGAGCAAATGAAAGAAATTTTCACGAATATGCTTCGAAACAAGAAAGTCCGCGCAGGAACGGCGACCTGACTCAGGATCTCGATGCCCACGAGTGCCGTGTGCCTATCCAACACTGTACTATGCGCGTTGGGATAAGGTAGCGGCGCGATACCAACTAACGAATCGCTGTAATCCCTCATGGAGAGATGTGGCGGGCTTGTACCCCAACAAACTCGAAGCCTTGGAAATGTCGGCCCAGGTAAGCGGTACGTCGCCCGGTTGATCTGGTTCGTGTGAACAGGTAGCCCTTCGGCCTGTGGCGCGCTCAAGCGCTGCAACCATTTCCGCTAACTTTACGGGATGGGAGTTTCCCAAATTAAATACTTCGAACAGCGCGGTTCCATCTCGCGATATATATTCTAAGGCCCCCAGCACTCCCGCTACGATGTCGTCGACGTAAGTGTAGTCTCGACCCGAGTTCCCGTCGCCGTACAGGCGGATTGGTTTCCCCGATTCGATCTGCGATGTGAACTTGTGGATGGCGAGGTCCGGCCTCTGCCGCGGGCCATATACGGTGAAGAATCGCAAACAGATGACGGACAGCCGATACAAGTGCGCGTAGGTATAGCAGAGTAATTCACCGGCGATTTTTGTCGCTGCATAAGGAGAAATGGGACGTAAATCCGTCTGTCCCTCTGAAAATGGAATGTGGCTCGATGCGCCGTAAACAGAACTCGAGGAGCCAAAGAGGACTTTCGAAACCCCAAATTCGCGGCAAAGGTCGAGCAAGTTCAGCGTCCCTGCAACGTTTACTCGTTCGTAAAGGCGCGGCTGCTCAAGAGAGGGTCGGACGCCGGCACGCGCGGCCAAGTGGATGAGGACGTCGCAACGCATCCCACCCAGGAGTTTTCGCAGCGGTTCAGGGTCGCATATGTCTGCCTGCACGAACTGAAAACTGCCGGCACGGCGGATTTCTTCAAGATTGCTTCTCTTCTGGTCGGGCGAATAGAAATCATCGAGATTGTCTACAATCGTAAGTTCCGCACCCTGGCGGAGAAGAGCTTCGGCAACATGCGAGCCGATAAAGCCCGCCCCGCCAGTCAGAAGCACGTGCCGCGTCTGTTTCCTCAATTTCCCTCGTATCTGGAGTCGAATCTCATACACTATCAGTATTCCGCCGCGTGAAAAAGATTTAGTGCAGCGAAACTGCATGTTTTTTCTCGACCCAACCTCACTGGCATGTTATCTGTGTGTTGCTCGCCAGCTGATTCGATTCTGAAGATGACAATATTCAAATCAACGCCGAAAGAGAATCGGATCATCGGCCTATTCCCCGAGCTGCTCGGCCTCGGTGGCATCCAGGAGGCCGGCCGCTTGACTGCTGCGGCTGTCGACGCAATCGCCATTAGGAATGAATCATTCAGAAATTTTCTGAGCCTGAACGACCCGCCAGGCCTCCAGACATTTCGGGTCGGTGAGAGAAGCATTGCTTTCCGCGGTTTCGGACGCGCCAAGATGCGGTTTGTACTATCCGCCGTCGGCCAACCGCAGGTTTTTGGCTCACCGGGCAAAGAGATCGTTCTTGCGCTCCACCCTCATCTGGCTCTTCCGGCTTTGTTGATGAAAGGACTAGCCCCGCATCTCAAGACAATTGTGATGTCACACGGCGTGGAAGTCTGGGAACCCATGACAGCGCTCCGGCATCGCGCCTTGCTGGATGCGGATCTTGTGATCGCTCCGAGTCGTCATACAGCGCGGCAGCTCGCTGAAGTACAACACATTCCTGAAGAGAGAATCCGAGTTCTCGCCTGGCCGATGAATCCGGCCTTTCTCCGTATGGCAGACGTTCCAGAGGGGCTTTCATTGCCTCGTGCCTTCCCGCAAGGTCGCGTCATCCTGACCGTTGGCCGGTGGGCCGCTTCTGAGCGCTACAAGGGTGCGGATGAATTGATCCACGCGACCGCCGCGCTTCGATCCACAAACCCAAACTTACACTTGTTGGTCGTCGGTGATGGTGACGATCTTCCGCGTCTTCAGAAACTCGCAGCCGATCTCAACATTTCCGACTGCGTGCGGTTCTTGAAAAACCTCTCTCGGGAAGAAATCGCGGCCTGCTACTCGCATGCCGATATATTTGCTCTTCCAAGCACAGGCGAAGGCTTTGGGTTCGTTTTCCTTGAAGCGATGGCCTTCGCAAAGCCGGTGGTGGCAGTCAACTATGGAGGAACAACGGACCTCGTCGAAGACGGCATCAATGGTCTGCTGGTTCCACCGCGCGACACTCAGCGGCTAGTTAGGGCGCTCAACTGCTTGCTCAACGACGAATCGCGTCGCGTGGAACTAGGCCGGAGGGGCTGCGAAATCGTACGCCGGAAATATGGGTTCGATGTCTTCCAAGCCGGGATCAGTCAAATTCTCACCAGATATAAGCCCCAGGAGTGAATTTCGGCTGACTCGCATGAACTAGTTGGGCTCCCCGGGGCGACGATGAGACACACTGGAATGTTAAAACGCGTTACTTGTCTATGTGTAATCCTGAGGGTGGGGACGCAAGCGTTTTGGGAATCATTCACCTGGCTATGCTCCGTTTAAAAGACCAGCGCCATTCCGTCGCTCGTGGGCAGGCGAATCAATTGATCTTCCCACTGCGCGCGGACGAATTCGGCGTTGTTGCGCCCCGTATGCTTGCGTTCGACACGAAAGCCACCTCGTAGGACAATTGTACTGAGATCCAGGGTTATACAAAATTAGGATTGATCCAAGGAGAACGGCGAATGGCTAGGCTCTCGCGCTACGACAAAATCCTGGCTTTTCTTTTCGTACTTTCGCTCCCGCTCGTCAATCCGTGGGTCCGCGGCGACGGCGTCGGATACTACGCCTTCGGCCGGGCGCTGCTCATCCAGCACGATCTCAATTTCCAGCAGGACTGGCTCAGGGCCAACTCAAGCTTCCGCAGCGGTAGAACGGACGAGAGAGGGAATCTTCTTCCGATGGAGTATACGTCCACGGGCCACGTGGACAATCATTTTTCGATTGGGCCCGCGATTCTCTGGTCTCCATTTTTATTGGCCGCCCATGTCTTTGTTCTTTCCTATGACGCTCTCGGCGGCCATGTCACGCCGGACGGATTCTCCAAACCGTACGTTGTCTCCATTGCGCTGGGTACCGCGCTCTATGGATTTCTAGCTTTGTGGATCTCTTTTCACCTCACCCGCAAATATTTCTCCGAACGGTATGCGTTCCTTGCGACTCTTGGAATTTGGTTCGCGAGTTCGCTGCCTGTTTACATGTACTTCAATCCATCCTGGTCTCATCCTGTCTCCGCGTTTATCGTCGCGCTGTTCATCTGGTATTGGGATCGCACCCGTGATGCCCGCTCGTGGTCTGAATGGGTCATACTGGGAGCAATGGGTGGTCTCATGATGGATGTGTATCCCCCCAATGCAATTCTCCTAATCTTTCCGGCGCTGGAATCTTTATCCACTTACTGGCAAGAACTCGCCCAGCGTGATCTGAAATCAGTTGGTCGCGAAATTTTGAAAAACGCGGCGTTCGCAGTCGTGGTTCTCGGCGCGTTTCTGCCGACCCTTATCTCCAAGAAAATAATTTATGGCAGTTACTTTAAATTCGGCTATGAAAACCTGTGGTCACTGAACTCACCGGCGATCCTCAAAGTCTGCTTTTCCGCCGATCATGGGCTCTTCAGCTGGACTCCCATCACGATCCCCGCGGTAATAGGAATGTGGCTGCTGCGCAGGCGCGACCAAATTCTTGGTCTTTATTGCGTCATTGCTTTCGCATCTTTCCTCTATCTAATCGGTTGTTACACCGACTGGGATGGCCTCTCGTCTTTTGGCAACCGCTTCTTCGTGTCTCTCACGGTTCTCTTTATTCTCGGCCTCGCGGGTTTCGTCGACTATTTAGCGCGAATTTGGAACGAGCAGCGAGCTTGGCTCGTCGCTCAAGCCGTCACAATCCTCCTGATTCTGTGGAATTTCGGACTCATCTTCCAATGGGGCACGCATCTGATTCCGGCCCGTGGCCCAATTTCCTTTCGCGAAGCGGCGCACAATCAAGTAACGGTCGTGCCAGTCCAAATGGCCGGAACTCTGAAACGCTACCTCACGCACCGAGGGCAATTGATGGGTAATATTGAGCGGGAAGACGTGCGGCAGCTGAAGTCACAGCGGCCGGCCGGTTCTGAATGAGCATGATTGGCATCAGCGGTTGGCGCGCGGTTGCCATTGAAGCGAAGTTCATTCCGGCAACGGAAGTTTCCCGACACCCTGCTCAAAGATCCGGAGCGAGCGGCTAGGCAAGCGCTCGACATTGCGGTGCGCCACAGAGTAGACTTCGACGACGGCTCGGGGCTGCGTTTGATGGCCCAGACGCTCTGCATTCACTCCGGGGTGCGTCCATGGCTCGGGCGGTGAGCGAGCGACTCAAAGCAGCCGGAGTTCAGATTCGCCCAATGTCGTCGGTCGGCGCCGTGGGACTATTCTAAGCGGCATGGTTGCGTGATGGGACGCGGAGCGCGCGCAGCGGAAATCCGGCGAAAGCTCGACGAGTTCGGTTTTCTCCAGTAGGAGCATTGGAGATGAAGCTTGACCCAAAACGGCACTGTCCACATTGCGGTAGTTCCGAGGTATTTCGGTCACATCGACGCGGCATCATGGAGAGGTATCTCCTCCCCATAATCGGGGTCCGTCCGGTCCGCTGCGTTTATTGCGATGCCCGATTCTATCATCTCAAGCGCTCCGACGGCCCCACGTCGCAGGATATCAAAGCGGCCTAACGAACCAGTTCTTCAGTCTCTCGAAAAAAATCTGATCATCGGCCCCGCCTCGAATCTGAATTTTTCTACCTCTGGAACTGAACCGTGAGCACCATGTGTGTTGCAGTCGGCTTCCCGTCCGACAGTGCTGGTTGAAATATCCATAGCGCCACCGCTCTTTCGGCCGCATGTTGCAGTAAGCGCGGTCCAGACATTGGCTTTACTTCCGCCACGTTCCCGTTTTCATCGATCAGGGCATCGAGTTGTACAATCCCGTCCATGTCGAGCCCTTTCGCCCACGGAGGAATGGATGGCAGAGATTGCGACAGAATTTTTGCCGGGATGATTTCCCCGGCATTCAGCTCATTTAGCTTTCCAGATTTTGCCTGTGCTAATGCTCCCTTAGGGGAACTAAGTGTGCCATTGCTTGTTTTCACTTTGGGTGTGGCGGACACGGCAGAATCTGGGACGACGTTGCTTCGCTGCGGAGCGTCTGCCGTCATTGGCGTGCCGATGGCAACAGCCGAACCTCCTGTTGGCGACGACTGCCCAGTGGAGCGAACCGCGTGTTGCCTTGATTGAGTGGTGGATGCGGATGGTCGGTTGCTGTGAATCGAACTATGTCTAATGTGCCACGCGACGCTCAAGACCGCCGCGATCGAGACGAATGCGGCGACTCCTACAGCAATTGGATTCCTGTATGCCGTGAACTTGCGCGTTCGGCAAATCCGGGATGCCGGCGTTGAAAATACTTCCGCATCGCTTGCGCTGTCCGAAATTGTTTCGCTTTGCTCTGAAGCACCCTCGGACGCCGCCTCTCGCTCGAACTCGGTTGCTCTTTTCTTGTCGGATTCTCGCTTGGCCGGCTGCTTGGTGTCTATTGCGATCAGCGCGGCCATGAGCTCCCCGTCTTTCGCATCATTCCATTCTGGTTGATCTGTCGACTCAGGGCAGACGGGCGCCATGGTATCAGGTTCCAGAAAGGTCAAAGGGATGTCGGCGCCGGGTCGTGCGCTCGGTTCCATAGTCGGCGTGGCGACCGGACTCGACCCGCCCGACTCTATTTTTTGAATCTCCGGCGTCTGTCTGTCTGCCCCTGGTTGTTCAGCAGGAACATCCCAAAATTTCGGGTCGCGATCGACGAATTCGAGGTTGGTGTAGTGAGCGAGTCCTCCTTGCCGCGACTCGAGTACTTTGCACAGAATCTCTTTTCCGGAGTGCTCATTTCGAAGGGAAACACATTGCCTGGGCAGGACGCTCGACTTCAGGCAAACTACCGCACCGTTCTCGAAGACAATTGTCGTTTTTGTGGTCTCGGTGAATAGCTCTCGTCGGTCCGTCCCCTCCACGAGCTTCGACGCTTGGATCGTAACCGGAATTTCCAGTTCGCTTACATGGGCACTGTGCACAGAATCAGGCCTTCCTTTTTCACACTGCTCGACGGAACTATGACGCACCTTTGTGCGTAGGGTAGGATTATCGTCTTCCCTGCGCGACGCGCCGGTCAGATAATGAGAGTCGTCGGCCCCGCTTTGCTGTTCATCTTGAAACCCAAAGACGTTGGCAGCAATAGGCGAGAAGTACTGTTCTTGTGGCAGTGAGGTTAGCCTTCACAATGGAGGAGATGCTTGCATGATCGAGCGCCCGCAATCAGCTATTAAATCCTTAAACAGCAGATAGCCGCGTTTGTTTGGAATAGTTCGTCAGATTCAAGGGGAATGCGATTAGATCCGACGTGGCGAGCAGGACCAATGGTGCTCGGATCGCCAGCTCGACCGAAACCGAGCAACGTTGGAATATTTTGATGATGGGGACTTCCGGTTTAGCCAGAAATTGATACTCTTCGTGCTGCCCGCGTAGGGCGTCTCAGTGAAGCCTTGCGGCCTGGATTTTTACTTGACAAATGCCGCATGGTGCGGCATTCTATAAATGGAAGCGTACTCCATTTCCGAGGCGGCGAGAATCTTGGGAGTTGATCGTCGCACGCTGCAACGCTGGGTTCGCGAAGGACGAATCCCCGTCCCAACTACTCAGGTCCTCGCTGGCGTTCGCCTGAGGTTTTGGACGAAGAAAGACATGGCAAAGCTCAGCGAGTATAAGTCCGCGCGGTACTGGGGTAAGGGCAAGAGTCGCACTAAGAACAGGAAGTCTAAAGAGAAGACGTAAGAAAACGGGACGCGCCCGTGCTACTAACACGAACGCGTCCCTAACCACGTCGTCTTGAGGCAGGCAACGATGGCTGACAAAAGGTTAGCGGTTTACCATTCGGGCTGCAACTTCTCCAACCTTCAAAGTTTTTTACCTCTCGATACCGATCTGATCCTTGCATCGCCACAGCGAATAGCGCCAAGCACGCTTCGGAGATGCCAATGAGGACTCGAACTCGGTTGATCCGAAGCAACCTGAAGCACGCACGGGCAGCTTGGGGACATATTCCAAGTCTCACTCTTCAAGCACTCGATGAGCTGACACGGAAATACCACCTGTCTCTCGCGTTGGGAGATGTCAATTACATCAATGAGCGTTGGTATGTGACCCATGCTGGGCTCCTGCGATTAGCCCAACGTAGATGTTGTTCGGGCATCCGAGTTCGGCCGGTTCGTGAGTTTTGCGATTCCTTGTCCTGCCGCTGGGTTTTCAAGGCCATCGTCTATAAAACGGCAGGTTCGAAGGGATTCGTCGGATATGGAGATGCCGATCCATCAAACGTATCCTCTTTGGTTCGTGGCGCCGAAATGCGTGTCGCCGAGACAAGGGCCGTTAATCGCGCCCTGCGCAAGGCCTATGGAATCGGTATCTGTTCGCTCGAAGAGTTGGGATGCTTGTCCGGAGTACCAAATCCCTCCGACAATCACTCACAGCCAAGTAAGCCGTGCGCCTCGAATGGTTCAAGCAATGGTCGCCCGCGGTTGCGGGACCAACTCTGCCTTCTGATCCGCAAATACGAACTCGATCCCACCCCCGTGAAACGCTATGCGGCTGATTTCTGCGGAACCGAAGCGCTCCGCGATGCCAGCCGAGACCTAGTCGAAGCCTTCATTTCCACGCTGGCGGATGAAGCCGCCAAGGATCGTGCCGCGCTCGTTTGCAAGTTGAACAGCTACAACCAACTTGCGGAGGTGAAGTCATGAAACGACATTTCCCTGGTCTGCATGCCGAGGCATCACGTGGCGATGGAATTCTGGAAGGCGTGTTCCTGGTTCGGGTCGACCGCGCTTACTATCGCTGGCACCCGCAAAAACCCTTCTTCATTCTGAGCTTTGCGATCCTCGAACCCAACGATCTCGCCTCACGCAAAGTTTCGGGACGAATCTACTGCACCCAGAAGTCGCTCTGGAAACTGAACTGGTTTCTTCGGGATTTCGGCTACGACACGGACTTGCTCGGCCGTGACGAGGTGGATGAAAAAGCTTTGCTCGGCCTCACTGGCGTAGTGCGCACTACGAGAAAAACTTTTGCGGGTCGCATTTTTGTCAATCTCGAAGGATTTGCACCGTCCACGGAATGGGAATTTATCTCGAAGGATGCTCGCGAAGGTGTTGTGGCGGGAGGGTCGAATGACCTACAGCTTCACGCAGATTAGCCAGTATCTTCGATGCCCACGGAAGTATCGCTATCGATACCTCGACGGCTGGCGCGAAAAGGAAGATCGAGCCTCGATGATTTTCGGTCGCTGCTTCGAGAACGCCCTAGCAGCCTATTTCCGCGAAGAAGATTCGACCGCGGCGTTCTTTAAGGAGTGGCGAGAACATCAGGACGCTTCGCTCCAATATGCCAAGAACGATTCCTGGGACCGGCTGTATCACCAGGGTGTTCGCCTGCTCGAACGATTCGCCCAGGACGATCGTGTGCGGATCCGCTGCCCGAAGAGGGATCTTCAGGTTAAATGCACACGATCGCTTCCGTGCGGAAGCGAATTTCTATCTTACGTCGATGCGATTGGCGAGTTGGACGGGACGAAATGCATCCTCGATTGGAAAACGACTGGATCGCGCTATCCGGAGCATCCCGATGGTCTCTTGTCGCTCGATCCGCAGTTGATTTGCTACTCCTGGATGACCGGAATTGCAGATGTCTCCCTGGTGGTGTTTGTTCGAAAGACCATGCCTGAAATTCAATATCTGAAGACATCCATCGATGAGGAACAGCGTCGGGAGTTTGGCCAACTGGTGGAAACCGCCGTCGAGCAGATTGAAGCCGGCCATTTTCTTCCGCATAGCGGGATCCGTTTTCCACAAAACGGATGCGTCGGCTGTTCCCATTTGGGCCTCTGCCTGGGCGATCAGCAGCTCATCGATTCGAAACTCATTCGCCGACCGGGAGCAATGGATCTTGATTGGCTTGACCAATTTGACGATTAACGGGCGTGTGTTCGTGGAACCCAAACTGAATCGGCGGCGCGCTCTGTTCGTTCTCGACAAGGTCGATGAGATCTTGTCCTGGGAGCGCCATGCCGAACAAGAGAAGGACACGCGGTTCGTCGAACTGGGTCGATATCTGTGCGAAGTGCGAGCTGGCCAGTACTGGAGACTGGAAAACCTCGGCTCCTTCGATGATTTCTTGACGAAACGGTTTCCGGAGTCTAGGCGCAAAGCCTACTACCTGATGGCGATCCACGAGCAACTACCTCGCCGCATTCACCACGAGTTGCAGCAAGTGGGGTGGTCGAAAGCAGCCGAACTCGCGAAAGTAGCCCGGCGAGACGGCGACCGGTTTGACTGTGCAACCTGGTTGCACAAAGCGATCGAACTTCCAAAGGAAGGATTCAAACGAGAAGTTGAGAGGCATTTGACTGGCCAAGAAACGGAGCCGTGGGAAATCATTTATTTCAAACTCTATCAAAGCCAACTGCCGGTGATTGAGCGAGCGCTTGAAACGGCGGCACTGATGCTCGGCGCGAGCAAATCCCGCGGCTATTGCTTAGAGATGATTTGTGCCGATTTCCTTGCCGGAGCTCACCTGGAAGGTGGTAATTCCGAGTCACTGCTCTTCGCACTCGGTCGACTTTATTCATTGCTTCCGGATCCACAGAAGACGGAGTTCGTGCAGCAAATTGGGGAAATTCAATGATTGATTTCCGGTCTCGACGACCAAGACTTCGGCTCAGCGCAGATTCTTATCGCAAACTTTGCATCGAAGTGTTGGAACGCGATGGATGGCGATGCCAGTACTGCGGGGCTTCCGATCATCTCCAGGTTCACCACATTTGCTCGCGAAGCCGACTGGGTGACGACACTGACAAAAATCTCATCACGCTCTGCGCTGATTGCCACCGTGATACCCATCGCAGTTGCCTCAAGTCGTGGTAAATGAAGCTGTCGGACAACAGAGATGCTAAGGCAAAAACAACTATGGCACAGCTGAAGAAGCCTACAAAAACTGCACGCAAAAAGATCTGGGACAAACCCAGGAAAGCCATGATCTTCTTGATGCCCACGTATCGGAAACCCGTCGCAGAGTGGGCTGTCGAAATTTGTTGCGCTCGCGAATTCGCAGTATCAGCAAGCAGCCTCTGAAGCGGGGCCTGGAATAGGCCCTGGTGGTTTTTTCCGTCCTAGATGGGTTCGGGTGAGGCATAATTTCAAGAGGTATCCTAGTTGACGCATATTCTGAAGAGGATGGTTAGCGGATGAGCCGCACCGTGATTCAGGTGGAAGGGCTGGGCAAGCGCTACCGCATCGGGCAGCCCCGGCACCCCAACGCGCTGAGCCACGTGATCGGCGACGTGCTGCGAGCGCCGGTTCGCCTTCTCAGCGGCAATTCGAACGTTCCGAAGGCGAGTCTCGAACGGGAAACAAGAACGTGAACGGCGGCTCGCCCTTCATCTGGGCGCTGAAGGACATCAATTTTGAGGTAAAAGAAGGCGAAGTAGTCGGCCTGATCGGCCGCAACGGCGCCGGCAAGAGCACGCTGCTGAAAATCCTGGCCCGCGTCACCCGCCCCACCGAAGGACACGCCGAGCTTCACGGCCGCATCGGCAGCCTTCTCGAAGTCGGCACCGGTTTCCACCCCGAGCTCACCGGACGCGAAAACGTGTTCATGAGCGGCGCCGTCCTCGGCATGCGCGCCGCAGAAATCCGCCGCAAGTTCGACGAGATCGTAGCCTTCTCCGAAGTGGAACGCTTCCTCGACACCCCTCTGAAGCACTACAGCAGCGGCATGCAAATGCGCCTCGCCTTCGCGGTGGCCGCCCACCTCGAGCCCGAAATCCTCTTCATAGACGAAGTCCTAGCGGTAGGCGACGCCTCGTTCCAAAGAAAATGCCTCGGAAAGATGGGCGACATTTCAAAGCAGGGCCGCACCATAGTTTTCGTCAGCCACAACATCAATGCGATTTCCACGCTGTGCAAGTCGGCAATACTTCTGGAAAAGGGCACGATATCCTTCCAGTCTGACAAGGTGCACGAGGTATTGCGGCGCTATGTGAGTCCGGCAATCAGCGGCCATACCGTCGACCTGACAAACCATCCGAACCGGACATCCTCGACGGCGGTATTCGAAGAGATTTCGATAGCCGATGAAGATCGCGGCGCGACGCATTGTGTGCCGCCGGGCGCAAGTGTAGTGATCCACCTCAAGGTGAAGCCACCCGGCGCGCTTCGAAACCCACGGGTAAGCATCGGGATGACAAACTACCGAGGAGAGCGCGTATTCGCCATTGGCACACACATCGGCGGCGATGCGATTCCTCTTATCGAGGGGCCTTCGACGATTCGCATACGCTTCACCGTTCCTCCATTAGTGCCGGGAGAGTACATGCTCGACATTGGGTTCTGCGATCGAGTAGGGACAATCCTCGATGAAATCTATGGCGGCGCTTGCCTGGAGGTATTGAAAGACGGTTACCTTTCGATGGTCGAACAGCACGGCTCACATACAGGACACGTGATGGTGCGTTCTGAGTGGGTCTGCACCCAAAACGAACTTCCCGAACATGGCGAGTTGATTTCAAGGGCAGACGCAAAACCGATCCTTCCGCTCCGAGAAGAACATGACAGTTAGCTCGAAACCTACTGAGCAAATTTTCTCCCCGGACCGGAACGCTTCGGGGCTCATAGAGGCGGCTCCGGACGCTCTGCGGTACGATTGCGATCGCCCATTCGATCCTGACGAAGTTTCCGGAATCGTGGCAGACATGATTCCGGCCGGTTCGAGGGTTCTCGATATAGGGTGTGGCGGCGGCGTTTTGACTCAAACATGGGCCGAAAGGTGCAAGGCAGAATTCGTGGGTATTGAGCCAGATCCCGCGCGTGCAGCCCGCGCTGCGGAGCGTGGCTTAGAAATCCATGTCGGCTATTTAAGCGAAGAGATTATTCCCAAAATGGGTTCCTTCGACATCGTAATATTTGCCGACGTCCTGGAGCATCTTCCGAATCCGCACGCAATGCTTTTACTCTCTCGATCGCTGCTGAAACCTCGCGGCTTAGTAATCGTTTCTGTTCCCAATGTCGCCCACTGGTCGGTTCGTTGGTGTCTTCTTCGCGGGATATTCCAATACCGGGAGTCTGGAATCATGGATGCCACCCACTTGAGATGGTTCACCCGGGAGAGCATTCAAGCGCTGCTTGCAGCATCAGGCTTCAAGACCATTCAATATCGAGGTACAGCCGGCCCCGGCCTTCCGGAAAACGAGTACCGCGCCCCGCTGCGCTGGCTGTCGATGCGGACCAGGACACGCTTTCTGCGGGCGGCCTCTAGAAAGTGGCCCACACTTTTTGGGGCCCAGCAAGTCCTGAAGGCCGAGATGCAATGAATCACTCTTCGTCAAGCAAGCTTCAGTGTGATTCTGTTGTGAAAACGATGCCAAAAGTCAGTGTAATCGTTCCGAATTACAACCACGCGCGATTCTTGCACAAGCGCATCGAAACCATTTTGAACCAAACGTTCCAGGATTTTGAATTGATCCTGCTGGATGACTGCTCTACCGATGACAGCCGGTCGATCCTATCGAGCTACGCCAGCGATCCTCGTGTGACAATCGAATTCAACAAGGTGAATTCCGGTAGCACATTCAAACAGTGGAACAAGGGAGTCCGGCTCGCGCGCGGCAAATATATCTGGATCGCCGAATCCGACGATTACGCCGACGAGCACCTGCTTGAGAAGTTAGTGCAGCGACTCGATGACGATCCAAGCGCTGTGCTCTGCTACTGCCGGTCTTGGCGTGTGTCGGCGGACGATAAGCTGAGCGGGCATTTGGATTCCTATCTCACGAACTTGGATCCTCACAAGTGGACGGCTGATTTCAGAGCTGTCGGGCTTGAAGAGTGCCGGAAATACCTCGTCCGTTGCAATACGGTGCTTAGCGCGAGTTCGGTTGTATTTCGCAAGGAGTCGTATGGGCGGGTGGGCGGTGCCGACGAGAACCTGGCACTTTGCGGGGACTGGAAAACATGGGCCTCGATGGCTCTTTTGGGCGGCACGATTTCATATGTCGGAGAGGTCCTAAACTACTACCGCTTTCACGACGCTAGCGTTACGGAAAAGAGCCAGCAAAATGGTGTGTGGCCACTGGAAGCTCTCCATATGACGAGATGGATTCTAAGCAGAGTCACTTTGGATGATACTTCGCGAATCGGGCTTTGCGATGAGCTCTCTCACACTTGGATCGCGGCTGTATTGAATAAACGAATTCCTATCCGTGTCCGATGGAGAATTCTGAAAAACGCCAGAGCGATCGATCGCCAAGCACTGCGGCGTTTGATCCCTCCTGTACTAACGGCACTTCGTTCGACAATTGCCCGGCGATGGCGTTCGCGGCATATCTGGCTGTCCCCATCGTCCGAATCGGGTATTGAACCAAGTGACCGCGCGAGACACTAATTTGGACTCGCCACAGGCCGGGCGCGGCGTTTTGTTTGTGAGTCACGAAGCGACGCGCAGTGGCGCACCGACTGAGCTACTCCACTTTCTTCGCTGGTTCAAGAAAAACGGGAATCGGCCATTTGCGGTGTTGCTAGGTTGCGACGGAGAATTAACCTCAGCGTTCCACGAAGTGGCAGATACCTGGTCGTTGGACCGCACCGATTGGCGGCCCGAATCACTGCGGAGCCGTTTCTTTCGGAGGATCGGCCCGGGCCAATGGACACACCGAGCCGAAACTGCAGAAGTAGTGAGGTTCGTTGCGCGCTGCGCGCCGGCCTTGGTGTATGCGAACTCGATCGCAAGCGCTCGCGTGATCGAAATCCTGGCACCTGAGGTGCCCGTGCTCACCCACGTGCACGAGCTCGAATTTATGTTTCGCGCGCTGGCGAATCCCTCGCTGGGGAGCCTCATGACTCGAAGCCGCCGGTTCATCGCTTGTTCAAAGGCGGTGAGAGAAAACCTGATACGCGAACACGGCGTGGACCCAAAGCGGGTCGAAACCGTATATGAAGCAATTCCTGTGCGCCAGACTCAGGCCAAACGAACTCGAGAGGAGATTCTGCGAGAACTGCATCTCCCCGATGACGCTTTCATCGTGGCAGGATGCGGGACGGTGAACTGGATAAAAGGCCCCGATCTCTTCGTGCAAGTGGCGCGGGCGATGTGCCATCAACGCCCGCAGGCGTTCTTCATGTGGATAGGGGGCGGCCCTGCGCTGGAACTCGCCCAATTCGAACACGACGCGCGTCTGGCCGGGCTTGGCGATCGAATACGCTTCACTGGCGCGGTAAGCGAAGCGGCTGACTATCTCGCGGCCGCCGACGCCCTTGCGCTTACCTCCCGGCAGGATTCCTATCCGCTGACGGCGCTGGAGGCTGCGGCGCTCCAAAAACCGATCGTTTGTTTTGCGGGTGCGGGCGGCATGCCGGAATTCGTCGAAGACGATTGCGGATTCGTCGTGCCCTATCTGGATGTCAAGGCAATGGCTGACCGGCTCATTTGCCTGCTCGATTCACCGGAGCGCCAACTTACAATGGGAGGGGCCGCACGGCGCAAGGTGGAGCAGCGCCACGATATCGGCGAGGCGGCACCTCGCATCAAGGAGATCATCGAGCGGACTATCGCGGGAGACTGAGACGGTGGCAGATGGAAGCGACGAACGCCGCGGTTAATTCGAGAGGTGCGAAGCTGCGCAACTTCTATCGGGCGCTGTATCGCGATTTGCGCTTCCGTGTGAAGCATCCGATTGCACAAGAACTGCGCAAGCTAAGGGTGCACGCCTACCTGTCACGGCTTGCCGGTAAAAGGGCGATCGAGGTTGGAGGGCCGAGCAATCTTTTCGGAGATGATGGCCCGCTGCCGATTTATGAAGCGCTCGCGAGCGCAGATAATTGCCTATACGCAAGTCAGACGATTTGGGCAGAGACGACTCCGGGGCAGACTTTTAAATATCACCCGCGCAAGCCGCCGGGAATTCAATACGTTTGCGAAGCAGCGGATCTGAAGCCAATAGCAGATCGAAATTACGGGGCTGTGCTGGCTTGTCATTGCCTGGAGCATGTGGCGAATCCTCTTCGTGCACTCGCCGAGTGGAAACGGGTCTTGAAGGACGATGGATTGCTGCTACTTGTGCTGCCGCACAAGGATGGGACGTTTGACTGGCGCCGGCCGGTGACCACGCTAGCTCACATGGTAGAAGATTATGAAAAGCAGATTCGGGAGGACGATCTGACGCATCTTCCCGAGATACTGGCGCTGCACGACCTGGAGAAGGATCAGGCTGCCGGCTCGCCAGAGCAGTTCCGCATCCGCAGCCTGGAGAACCAGGTGCACCGAGCGCTGCATCACCATGTATTCGATACGCTGACAGCAGTACAGCTAGTCGACCGCGCAAACTTCCAATTGATTCAAGTCGACAATTTCAGACCATTTCACATTCTGATTCTTGCCCGTAATGGCAGCGATACCCCTGACAATGCGCGATTCTTATGGGCAAACGCCAGGTACCGCCGCCACAGTCCTTTCCCATCTGACAGGATGTAGACTTGAAGTGCACACTGGGACCTGGAAAGACATGAACGAAGCAGAAAGCACATCGCCTGACGCCACAGTTTCGAAGCTTCGGAGCTTCTATCGCGATGTGCGTTTTCGCGTGAAACACTCGATCGCGCAGGCAATCCATCCGCATCTGTCATATTCGCACTGGATCAAGCATAGCGAGCCCAGGCTGAAAACGCCTCAGACTGCGGCACGAATTGCGCAGTTCAAATACACCCCAAGAATCTCCATCGTGATGCCGGTCTACGACACGCCTCTAGATTTCTTGGATTTGGCGATCCGATCCGTTCAGATACAAAACTACAAGAACTGGGAGCTTTGCATTTGCGATGACGCGAGCCCGAATAGAAAAGTCAGGTCCCATTTGGAAAGCTGGCAAAAGCAAGACCCTCGCATCAAAATCACGTATTCCACCGAGAACGAAGGAATCAGTGGCGCTTCCAATCGTGCTCTCGAACTTGCCTCAGGCGAATTCATAGGTTTGCTGGATCACGATGACGAGCTCAGCCCCGACGCCCTATACGAGGTTGTGAATATCCTGCAGGAGCGGCCCGACGCCGATATGATTTACAGCGATGAGGACAAGCTGGACTCGGAGGGACACCGCGTACACCCCACTTTTAAGCCGGACTGGTCGCCGGAATTTATGCTGTCGGTGATGTACACCTGCCACTTGGGCGTTTATCGCAGACGGCTGCTACAAGAGATAGGCGGTTTCCGGATCGGATTTGAAGGCAGCCAGGATTATGATCTCGTTCTTCGTGTCAGCGAGAAAACAAACCGCATCTGCCACATCCCGAGGGTCCTTTATCACTGGCGGATGGCGCCCGGGTCGGCGGCAGGTTCGGCCAACGCGAAGCCGTACGCGCGGGAGGCGGCTAAAAGGGCTTTGACCGAACATCTAAACCACCTTCGGATTCCTGGCGAAAGCGTCGAAGGAATGTGGCCGGGCCATTATCGAGTGAGGTTTAGTTTGCAAGGCACAGAGAAAGTATCGATTATTATTCTGAATCTCGGTAAAACAGAGGCTCTGAGAAATTGTGTTAACAGTATTATTGGTAAAACGTCATACCGTAATTATGAAGTGATCATCATAGGCGATCCCCATTTCGATTCCGAAACAAGGAACTATCTCGCATCGCGATCCTGTAAAATCATCGCAATCGACGAATCATCTAATCTCTCCCATCGAATCAACCTCAGTGCTGTGCATGCCCAGGGTGAGTACCTGCTGTTGCTGCATGGAGACACCGAAGTAATCTCGGCGGACTGGATTACCGGGATGCTGGGTTTCTGTAGGCAGCATGAAATTGGTGCCGTCGGCGCAAAGCTCTTGTCCCGCACGGGCCGCATTCAACATATCGGTGTTGTTCTTGGCTTAAGAGGTGTGGCGGGCTATCCACTTAGAGGACACTACCAGCAGAATTGCGCTAATCTCAGTCAGTTTATTCGTAATTGTTCAGCGGTGAGTGCCGCGAGCATGATGGTTCGCAAGGAAGTGTTCGAACGGCTTGGCGGATTTGATGAGCAGCTGAGCACATACAACGATGTCGACTTCTGCCTCAGGATCCGAGAAGCGGGGTACAGGATCGTGTGGACGCCCGAAGCTGAGCTCTATCATGATGAGCCTATCACGAGCAATTCTGTAAACGGCAAGGAAACCGAGTACTTTAAGCGCCATTGGGCCAAGATTCTGGAGTACGATCCTTATTACAATCCGAACTTAACTCTTCGGTACGAGGACCTCGGCTATCGTGTCTGAGCTGCACACGCAACTCATGACGATGCTGAACTTCATGTGAGCACCCCGTCTTCGCCAGTCCGATTAGAGAAACGAAGGCCTATCCGGAGCATTGTGATGTAAGATTTTCACAGGCTACGCCTCAATGAATTCTCCAGCTGTATCTATCGTGATGAGCGTTCTAAACGGTGAGGCATTTCTAACCGAAGCAGTGGAAAGCATTCTTGAGCAGACTCTGACGGATTTTGAGTTCGTGATCATAGATGACGGCTCGACTGATCGGACTTCCGAGATTCTTTCTGATCACGCGAAACGCGATTCCCGAGTGCGCATTTTCACACAGCGAAATAAAGGAAGGGCAGAATCTCTGAACCTCGGAATCGATTTGGCCAGAGCGGACTTGGTCGCGCGGATGGACGCCGACGACGTCTCGCTCCCGAACCGACTGAAGGAACAGTTTGAATTCATGCGCGGGCGGCCTGAGATTGGGCTCTTGGGCGGCGCGCTGGAATTCATAAGCCCAGATGGCCAGAGGCTTGGCACGTACCAACCTCCAGTCGAGGATTTCGACGTCCGGTCCGGGATGCGCCACTGCAACCCGTTCTACCATCCCACGGTCATGCTGCGTAAGGATGCGGCACTAGCCGCCGGGGGGTATCGAAAGGCGCTGCGCGATGCAGATGACTACGACCTCTTCCTTCGTATCGCTGAACGCAGCCAAATGGCGGGCCTTGTCCGCCCCGTTTTGTTATACAGAATTCATGCTGGCCAAACATCCATTCGCAAAATGACTCACCAAGCGGTATGCGTATTGGCGGCGCGCGCGGCCGGGGCGCTGAGGAGTCGCGGCGAGACTGATCCATTGTGGGAAGCACAGGAAGTGACTCCGCAGCTCATGCAGAAGCTTGGCGTGAGTACCGAGGAAATCCGGCGAGAGGCAATCAAAGAGCACTACTTCTGGATGTCGTTTTTGGCCCAAGTCAATCCTGATGCGGCTTTGGAACTCATCGACAGGTTATTGGAGTTGTGCGACTCAGGCTCTGCCGAACGATCCACAGCAGCTGGAGCGTTGCTGAAAGCTGCGAGCATCCACTATAAGAACGGGCGGCTCGCGAGAGCCCTCGCTTCCGCAGGTCGCGCACTTTTAGTTCAACCCGTTGAAGCGGCTCGCCTGGTCAAAATGGCGATTACTCGTCGCGCGGGCGCGTTCACCGCGTGAGAGAACCATACTTCTTCTAGGAGACAGCAAAATGAGCGCCGCGCTCCCCAGTGTGAGCGTCATCGTTCCGAACTATAACCACGCCCGTTTTTTGCCCAAACGGATTGATAGCATCCTGAAGCAAACCTTCCAAGGTTTTGAATTGATTCTTCTGGACGACTGTTCCACCGACGAAAGCCGGTCGATTCTCTCCTCGTACGCGAGCGACCCTCGGGTAAGGATCGAGTTCAACGGCGTCAACTCCGGCAGTCCATTCAAACAATGGAATAAGGGTGTCCGGCTCGCGCAAGGAAACTATGTATGGATTGCTGAATCCGATGACTATGCCGACCCCCGCTTTCTAGAACGTACGGTTCCGGTGCTCGAAGAGCATCCAAGTGTTCAATTTGTCTTTTGCCGGTCATGGTGCGTCAACGAGGACGATCGTCTGGACGGCTTCGCGGATACACACTTCGCTGGGTTGGACCAAAATCGCTGGACCGCTGACTTTTGTGTGGACGGCCGCGAAGAATGTCGAAACGTTATGGTTCACTCCAATACAGTCCAGAACGCGAGCGCTGTTCTGTTTCGAAGGGCAGCCTACGAAAAGGTTGGAGGTGCCGACGAAAGCCTGCGCCTCTGCGGAGATTGGATACTTTGGGCGTCCGTGATGCTGACGGGCGATGTGTCGTATGTCGCTGAACCCCTCAACTACTTTCGATTTCACAGGGGAACTGTCCGGAACGAGACCGATCTAACAAGAGCAGACGTGGCTGAATGGCTTCAAGCAGTTCGTTGGATCTTGGACCACATAACGACGTCGGACGACGTCCTGGAAAAAGTTTGTGCGCATCAAGCGCATCGTTGGGTGCCAGTGCTAATGAGCCCGCGCGTTCCGCTGAAGGTGAAGTTGGACACGCTGCGTTGTGCTAGGGCGATTGATCCGCATCCCGTTAGAAGTGCGGTGCGCCCGGTCCTCGCGACTATTCGACGGAAGATTCAGCGCCATTGGCGCGAATTGCCTCCATGGTAGCCCCCGCCGGAACTGACGACGGATAATGAAGACGCCCCTACCACTGTACGCCCGGATACAGGCTCGGCATGCGAATTACCCGATATGCATTCGACCCGGCGATGTGCATTTGCCAGACCGTTTGCGGAGGCGTGGTCTTGGTAACCTCAAAAACCGCGGCGCTGCTGGCGGTTGGCGCGCACTCGTCGAATTCCACGTTTCCGTTGGTCAGCAGCTCGGCGTTGCCACCGAAAAATGAGTAGACGGGCGATAAGTCGTCCACCCATTCTATCGTTGCAGTCTTTGCGGATTCGTCAAGTTGCATGATTGGGACACGGCTATAGCAGGGCGTACTCGTTCCGCAAATTGTCCCACTCGTGTCCAGGATGCGGTTGTTCCCGTTGTCGAACATGGTGAGCTGAAACACGCCGCTGCTGTTCGAACTGGCCACGTTGGCATCATGCTGTGCATAAAACCAATCGATTGGATCGGTACCGTTCTGAAGCGCGAAGTCTCCCTGAAAGCCTAATTTCCATACAATATCTCCGGTTCCCTGGCCGTTATTGTAATCCACCTTGATGACCCAGAATTGATGGCGCATGGAGATAATCAGATCCTTGTCATCGGGCGAATACACAATGGAGTTCGTGTGCGTCCAGTCCGGGAACATGAAAGGGTGACGGTTCACGTCCAGATGATCGAATTCGGACCATAGCCAAACGGGTTTGTGATTCTGGTCGAGGTCAATGATCACATCTCCAGTCACGGTCACCGGGTTGGGAAAGCCCGTCAATCCTGTTTCCACCTTCTGCAGGGCGGCAATCACAACCAGATGACCGTTCGGAAGAACTGCAAAGTCATGGTGGGTTCCGACTACGGTGATGTTGCAGCCCGCACATGTCGCTGCGGCTAGCGCTTGATTCAGTTGCGCGGCCGTCATCTGCCAGATTACGTTGCCACCGAGGTCGACCTCTTGAATGCTAGAGTTCAATCCGTCCGGCTGTGACCCGAAACCCATTAAGAGATGGCCGTTTGGCAGCAACTTGACGGGCCCCGGTCCTCCTGCGACTGCGGGGCCCGGATCATATCCCCATAGCATGTTCCCGGCGAGGTCAGTGGCGGCCACTCGGACTTCGGTGAGATTCGTGACGGCGTTCAACTCCAGCAGCTCCACGCCGCTCTCCGGGGTCATGCCTGGCGTGGTCGACGCCGTCAGACTGGGAAGCTTATTAGCCGGCAGGGCGCTCGTGGTGAACGTGTGATCTATGTCGGTAAACGTCAGCCCGCTGCTAAACTTCACAGTCGCTTGCATGTGGTAGGGGGTGTTGGCCAGCATGCCCGCAACAAACGTTCCGACCGACCCGCCTCCTGTCGGAGTGGATTGTGTCCACGTGGTGAGGCCGTAGTTTGTTGTCTCTCCAAATTGAATCGTGACGCTTGCATCGTCAGGAGGCGAGATCGTGTATATCGCCACCTGCGGATTCGCTGTGGGAGCAACGGTGCCTGGCGCGACAACGACCACTTGCGCGGACGCCAGCAATTCCATGTCGGCTATGGCCGTAACCATGACATTGGTGCTGGTGTTCGCCGACGGAGCTGTGTAGTTACCGCTGGCGTCAATCGTCCCTACGGCAGCATTTCCGCCGGCGACGCCGCCGGCGAACCACGTAACTTTCTCCTTGCTATCGGAAAACTGGAACTGTACGGTTTGGCCGGGCGCAAGCGCAACAGAATTTGGAGAGATGGATAAGGGTTTGGATTTGCTCGAGCATCCAGACTCAAGTGTAACCACAAAAACAGCGACAAGAAGAATCACACAGCCGTATCTGATTTGGATCATCGGTTGAGAGTCCTCTGAGATGTGTTCCTGATGAGATGTGTTCCCGAGATGTTCCTAGAGAGTTCCCGAAAATGTTATAACAGCCAAAGTCCTCAGACAAAAGACCTTAGAAGAAATGATATTTCTATCCTTTCGACAATACAGTAAAAACCTGATGCCGACAGCGACAATTTTTGAGCACATAAACGCCGCTTCCGAAAACAGAACAAATATTTGATAAACTGGTCCAGGTTCTTACTATGAGGTTGGTGGTAACCTTACAAGGGCCTGCCTTCGACATCCAATGACGACACCTCACATCTCAGTCTTGATTGATACCTATAACCACGAGCACTACATCGAGCAAGCCATCGTGAGCGTTCTAGAGCAGGATTTCCCTGCCGATCAGATGGAAATCGTCGTCGTCGATGACGGATCGACGGACGGCACGTCTTCGATCATTGAGAAATTTCTGCCTCGGCTCCGGTATATCAGAAAAAAGAATGGCGGTCAGGCTTCTGCTTTCAACGTCGGTATACCCGAGCTGCGTGGCCCGATCGTAGTATTTCTCGATGGAGACGATTGGTGGACGAAACAGAAATTATCCATTGTCGCAGAAACGTTTGAGGCGAATCCCGAAATAGCCGTCGTGGGCCACGGATTCTATGAGGTTCGCGACACCGAACCAGCGCACGAAATGTTTATTCCTGCGAAGACTTGCCGTTTGGATCTGTCCAGTATTAAAGCAGCTCGTCTAGCGGACGCAGGTCTTACGATGCTTGGCACCAGCCGCCTTTCGATTCGCCGCGACATTCTGCATCGCATCGGACCTTTGCCTGAAGAGTTAGTTTTCTGTGCGGATGCGCCCATCTTTACCCTAGCCCTGGCGCTGGGCGGAGCGCTGGTCATCGATCGACCGCTCTGCTATTACAGGCAACATTCCGGGAGCCGATTCGCACACAATCCTGGCGACATCACAAACGCGCGCCGGAGGATTGAATTGCTCGGATTTCTGCTTAATTACGTTCCTCCGCGACTTCTGGAGCTCGGGGTGGATCCGGAAGTCGTCGATGCGCTTGTCGAATCTCCCCGAGTCGAGTTCGAACGGGCCAAGCTGCAGTTTGGCGAAGGGGGACGGCGGCAGGTATTTCGCACCGAACTGCGTAGATTTCGCGCGCATTACGAGCGCCCGGATCTGGGATATGTACTGTTCACATGGCTTGTTTGTTCCAGCGCTTTGCTGTTGCCACCCCGCCGGTTTTATCGTTTACTCGATTGGTATAGCCGCAACAACATTAAACGCATTCGAAATATGATTGGCAGAGCACGGCCAAAAGTGCCGCCTGCTTCGTTTCACCGGGTACCAGTGTCACCGCGCGATTTGTAGTCCGATACGCGCCGACCAGACCAACCAGCAGCCGTGCCCCAGGCTCATTGGCTAACTCGTGCACCGGATTGGTATGATCGGAAGCGATTTGAACCTTTCGGCGTGATGTACTAGAGAGGATTCGGTTTCGCGAGGACAGATTCGTTTTCGGAGCGAAAATCACAGAGAAATTGTTCAAACACGGTTGCCGTGGTCATGAGGTGCCGGTATCGTATTAGAGGTCGCTGTGACCTCGGTAGTCCCAGCCAATGCATCTAAATAGAACACATGTAAATACAGGGGGCTGCGATCGCGACGTAGTTCAAGCCGGAAATGCGTTTTTCCACCCGAGATCGCTCTATGCCTGCACGGGTGTATTCGTAGCTTTTTTCGTTCTATTCGTATTGCTCCGCACAAAGAATATTCTTGCGGTTGACGGCGGAATCCGCTGCCTCGAGGTCTATCGCCGCCAAATATTTTACTTCGACATCAACAACCATCTGCTTCAGCCAGCGCATGTGTGGGCCTGGACCCGGGCCGCAGGTATGCTGGGTTATAAAGCAGATAGCCCATTTCAGTTCTACTCGCTCGTTCAACTCATGAACTGTTTCGCGGGAGCGGCGTGCTTAGCGATCCTCCTCGCCCTGATGTCCTCCGCGGTTTCGTCGTGGAGGCTGGCTCTTGCGGTAACAATTGGTTATGGTTTTACGAAGGCATTCCTTGAGCAGGCGACGAACGCCAATGAAGCCCCCATGGGCTTATTCTGGAGTTTGCTGGCTCTATTTTTCGCTGCACTCTGCTTTCGCGTAAAGTCGAACTGGCCTGTCGTTGTCTCGGCGATGCTTTTTGCCCTCGCTATGGCTACCTATCAAACGATGATTCTCCTGTTTCCAGCAGCAATTGTTCTTATCTGGGCGAGCCGCTCGGCAAAGACGGGCGGTTTTCCCAACAACCAGAAGCGCACGAGAGCCGCTTTAGCTCCCCAGCTGCGGGCGTTTGCAATCTTCGCCTTAGTGGGCGTGGCGACGACTGCTTGCATCTTCGGCTACGCGTACTGGAGCATGCACATCGGCGGCCCTCTTGCGATGATCAAAGCTTTTTTCACACACGAAGATGCAAAAGTCTATTTCGGCATCACTGGCGGAAAGGTGCTGAATCTACCGGTTGGTCTCACTCGCAATATCTTCCCATTGGCCAGAGACTACAGCGGCCTTCGCAACTTGCTGGCGGGGCCGCCGTTGACGGTCGCTCTCTTCCTTCTGACGCTGGTCCTTATGGTCGCATTTTTTGTGGCATGCCTGTTGTACCTATGGAATCAGCGGTTGAGAATGACACCGAGTGTACGTACAGCCTTTTTAGCTGCGACGGTCGGGCTTCTATTTACGGCCGTACCACTCGCGATATGGGACTCAAACTATGACAAGTTCTGGCTTCAGCCCTTTGCATGTCTCGCATTCTTGATCATGCTGGCACTTCATGTCATGCGCACGGAAAGCGGTTATGTCGCGCTCGCATCGCGGATCGCTGGAGGAATCCTGCTGATCGGCATACTTTCCAACTCCGTTTGGGCGGTACAGGATCACGAGCGTGAGAATTTGGAGTTGCGTCAGGCGCAGCATGTGGCAGCGATTGTTGGCAAGGGGTCGTTCGTTGTCGGCGGCTGGGACGGTCCATCACTTCTGTACGGGGCATTTTGGGCTCCCGATGGAGAGTACTTTGATTACTCCCAAGACGCTTCTTTCCACGGTCGTCGCGCCAGCGATGATCTTCGTGCAGCGATTTCCAGGGCCCAAGCTCGAGGCGACAACGTATATTTTATCGGTCTCCTCGATTTGACGCCTTTTCAGTGGGACGATTTCCTAGGACGGAGATGTGGTATTCCCTATTCCGACCTAGGCACCTACCGGACCCATTCTTCGGTGATCGCGAAACTTCCAAGGGGAAGGGCGGAAATTTCTTTGCATCACTTGAATCCTCTTTCAACTCCGTGAGTCGCTTGCAAGAAAAATATTGGAAATCTCGCATCGCTTCTATTGCTCTCGCCCACCGGACGATAGATTCCGTTAATTGCTCTCGGTTTTGACATGTTCTTATCACGCGCTGCTCTTCTCATCGATGAGCCGATCCCCAACGCCGAGATTGGAAGTGTCGCCGTGCCGATCCCCGAATTCTAAAGAAAAGCATAGCGAGCACCGCAGCGATTTCTCGCGAAGACCAGTTGATATCAACTGCCTGTTGCTTTGTGGCCCGACCAAGGTCAGCGATTCGTGAGTTTCCCTGTGGCTGTCTGGCTCTTGTCTTCTCCATACTGTTTTTCAACCTGTTCTGAGGCAGAATCTTGATGCAGCTTCCTTTCCGATATCGAAAGTTTCTCGGCTAGAAAAGCAAAAAAAACTTCCCGATTTCTTCCACAGACGCAATAGGCTGGTCGCACGAATTTGCAATGAAAGCCCTACTTCATTTATTTCATGCGGTGAGCCGTTTGCAGATAGCAGGCCAACTGTTTCGTGGCTCGCTCATGCGCGCACTGGCCACCTAAACGAGTAGCATTTAGAATGGGTGTGGTTGGTCAGGGGCGAATCAAAATGTTACCGAGTCATTCTCAGTTCATGCGCATCCGGTTCTTCGAGTCACTCGACGGGCTCCGAGCCTTGAGCATACTAGGCGTGATTTGGTCTCACGTATGGTACGTCAGTGGTCCCGTCTATTACGATACGTTGCTCAAGGTGCCGGTCTTGCGAAATGGGGCGTTCGGGGTTTCTGTTTTCTTTGGAATTAGCGGATTCCTAATCACTACTCTGCTGTTGCGCGAGCAGCTAAAGCACGGGCGCATTTCCCTCCGCGATTTCTACATTCGGCGGACACTTCGGATTTGGCCGCTTTATTACGCAACGCTAGCTTTGTACATAGTTCTGGTGCTGGTGCTGCAACGCGGCACAGGGCGAGATCATGTCTTCTTTCACTATCTTCCTGGATATTTAACGTTTACCTACACGTGGTTCGCAGGATGGGAAGCATCTGGTGCCATATTCAATTTTGCATGGTCACTTTCCGTCGAGGAGCAATTTTATCTGATTTGGGCAGGGGTGTTGCGCGTACTCCGGGGAGCGCTGCCAGTGATTTTGATGTGTTTGCTGGTTGGAATTCGCGCGGCAACGGAAATCGGCGCTGTCAGACGAGTCGTTTCGACGGATTCGCTGGCGTGGAGAATGGCTGCGGGAATTGCGGTGCCCATTTGTCTCGGAGCCATCCTCGCCCAAATGCTTCACTCAGAGAGATGGTTTCTACGAATTAGGCCTCTTCTCGGACATCGCTGGGCCGCGCCGCTTTTCCTTCTCGTACTTGTCGCCAGTCTTGCACCAGCAGGGAACACTTGGGAGTGGGTTTGCTGGCCAGCCGCTTGCTTGTTGGTGGGGGCTTGTGTAATTCGAGAAGACAACGGCATAGCATGGTTTCTCCGTTGGAGAGTCATGGCTTACATCGGAGTCGTAAGCTACGGGATGTATATGCTCAATACGCTTGTGCTCGACTGCCTAAAGCCGATCTTTAATAGGTTCGGACCTCACCATCCTCTTCTCCAATTTCCAATCGCATTGGTGTGCACCGTCATCGCTGCAGGATTGAGTTATCGATTCCTGGAGACGCCGTTCCTTCGGCTTAAAGAGCGGTTTTCGCAGCTTCGCCCGGCGAAATCTTCGAAGTTTGCTGATGTTGCGTCTGTGCCTGCCCAACAATCGTGAGCGTGTTTCCGTTCTCCAATCGACGGAGGGACCAGAACAGCAGGGCGAATCGGTACCGACCGACTCAAGCCAGCAAGAGAAATAAAATAGAGAGAAACGGTTCTGTGGGGTCCAGACCAAGACACCGGGAAATCTCTCGACCTAGGCGCTCCGGGAACCGATACTCCTGTGGATCTTTTCATGGCAGGAAAAACATAGAGTGATCAGATTTTCAATGTCATCGTCTCCGAGCGCGCTCCGAAAGCGGAGGTGATGGACTTGCAATTGGCTTGCACTACCGCAACTTTGGCATCTCCAGCCATCGCGATGTAAGACCTGCCGACAGAGCTGTGGGTAGGCCTCGGGATCCAGTTTGACCCTCTTACGTTTTGGGAAAATTGTATTCATGCAGTTTCCTTCAGGTTTTGGATCAGCTCAATTCTCTCAGGACCGGGAAGGAACTCGATCAGCCGACGCACTGAAACTGAAAAAGCACCCGAATCCACCTCTCCCAGATTTGCACCCGCCAGAAAGTCTGCACAAATCATCTCCAGGCAATACCCGCGGGACTTTTGAGAGCCGAGCATCAGGGAGGCGGTCTCGAGCGCCCTCTCGATTACCTGCAACTGGCTCTTGTAAACTTTGAAATAAAGCATCTCCCAGGGCTCGACGTCCTGGCCGGTCAGATGCCGTTCTACCTCACGCTTGAACTCTTCCTTCGGCAACTCCTGCGCTTTGTGCAACCAGGTTGCACAGTCGAACGCCTGACCGTCCCGGCGAGCGACCTTGGCTAACTCGGCCGCCTTCGTCCAGCCGACCTGCCTTAGATCGCGATGAGTCTGCCGGGGAAGCTGCTCGTGAATTGCCATCAGGTAGTACGCCTTCCGTCGGGACTCCGGAAATTTCTTCTCGAGAAACTCATCAAACGACTTCAGGTTGTCCACCCGCCAATATTGTCCGGCTCGAACTTCGCAGAGATAGCGGCCCAACTCCACGAATCGAGTGTCCCGCTCCTGCTCTGTGGTTCGTTCCCAGGACAAAATCTCATCGATTCGTCCCAGCACGAACAGAGCCCTACGGCGATTCAGCTTCGGTCCCATGAGCGGAGCACCGCTACTCCTCAAATTGGTCAAGCCAATCAAGATCGCTCGCTCCTGGACGGCGAATGAGTTTCGAATCCCTCAGTTGCTGATCGCCCAGACAGAGTCCCAGATGAGGGCAGCTCACACATCCGTTCTGCGGGAAACGGATTCCGCTATGGGGAAGGAAGTGGCCGGATTCAATCTGACTGACCGTAGTCTCAATGAGCTGGCCGAACTCCCGACGTTGATCTTCATCGATGGACGTCTTCAGATACTGAACTTCGGGTGCGCTTTTTCGGACAAAGACAACGAGGGCAACGTCGGAAATCCCGGCCATCCAGGAATAACAAATCAGCTGTGGGTCGAGCGCTAAAAGGCCTTCAGGCTGCTCGGCGTATCGGGATGTTGTCGTCTTCCAATCGATGATGCACTTCGTGCCGTCAACTTCGCCGATCGCATCGATGTAGGACACGAAATCGCTGCCATCCGGAAGTGATCGCGTCAATTTCACTTGAAGGTTCTGGTTTGGACGTCGTATCTGAACGCGATCATCCTGGGCAAAACGTTCGAGCAGGTGAACGCCTTGGTGATAGAGCCGATCCCAGGAATCATTCTTCGTATATGTAAGTGAGGTGTCCTGGTATTTACGCCATTCCTGGAAGAACGTCGCAGTTGAATCTTCCTGAGCGAAGTACGCGGACAAAGCATTCTCGAAGCAGCGGCCAAAAATCATCGAGGCCTTATCTTCCTTTTCGCGCCAGCCGTCGAGATATCGGTATCGATACTGCCTGGGGCAGCGAAGGTATTGGCTAATCTGCGTGAAGCTGTAGGTCATCGGAGCCTCCCGCAATCACACCTTCGCGAGCATCTTTCGAGATGAATTCCCATTCAGTGGATGGTGCAAACGCTTCGAGGTTGAGGAACATACGCCCGGCTAATGTCTTACGGGTGGTTCGAAGAATCCCCGTGAGCCCAAGCAAAGCCTTTTCATCGACCTCGTCTCTACCGAGCAGATCCGGGTCATAGCCGAAATCCCGCAGGAACCAATTCAACTTCCAAAGCGATTTGTGGGTGCAATACAGTCGTCCCGAGATTTTGCGTGCGGCGAAATCCTTCGGTTCGAGGATGGCGAAGCTGAGAACGAAGAAAGGTTTTTGCGGGTGCCAACGATAGTAGGCTCGGTCCACTCGTACCAAGAAGATACCTTCAAGGACATCGTCCGCCCGAACTGGCTCTGCATGTAAACCTGGGAAACTGACGCTTCATGGACGCACCTCCTCAGGCTGGCAGTAGCTGTTCAACTTACAAATCAGCGCCGCGCGATCATTCGCTGCTTCCTTGGCCACAGTCGACACGAAGGCTTCGACCAGATCTCGGCTAGCATCGCGGAGTGTTTCTGTCCCGCAGAAATCGGCCGCATAGCGTTTTATTAGGTTGGGATCGAGTTCGTACCTTCGAATCAGCAGGCAGAGTTTGTCGCGGAGTCGGGGCTGGCCGTTGGCAGAGCCATTGCTACTGGCGGGATCGACCTGTTTCTTCGGCTCGAACGCGGAAGGATTTGAGCCCAGCTCCTCGACCGAGCAGAGACCGATTCCATAGGCTTTGCGTAGGGCGCGATTTACGGCCCTGGTTTCCGCCACCCGCATTTCGGCGCCACGAACCAGAGGGGAAATGTTTGAGGGATCGGCATCGCCGTAGCCAACGAAACCCTCGGACCCAGATTTATAAACGGTTGCCTTGAAGACCCACCGGTTAGTCGCGGAGTCACAGAGGCGAATTACGGCCGTCGTATTTATTCCCCTGCATCGGCGACGAGATGCCAATCGAATCAACCCGGAGTGCGTCACGTACCAGCGTCCATCAATTAACTGGATGTCTCCCGAAGCCACGGACAGGCCGAATAGCGTAACGAGCTTTCTTAGACCGTACAATGCGGTTTGCGTGAGATCCCCCCACGTTGTACGGGCAAGCCTGACATTTGTACGAATTGAATCAGATTTTCTTCTCATAAGACTCCTTCAAAAATCCATGCTTAGTGCTTAGCATATGCTAAGCGTTAAGCAGTGTCAAGTGTTCCTTCTTGATTTTGAATACCCGCGAGACGTAAAGTTCGGGGATACATGACCGAAAAGAAAGAAAAAAACCCCCACGCAGTTCATCTGGGCCAGCTTGGTGGGAACGCGCGGACTGGAAGACTTACTCCGGAAAGGCGGAGAGAAATCGCCAGAAAAGCCGCGCTGGCACGCTGGGCAAGAAAAAGAAAAAAAACGAGTTAGTCCCGCTCAGAATATACTTTCGAAATCACCGAATGTGGCACGTCTACGCTCGCAATTGTTTTGGCTGGCGGGCCTCCGTCATTAGCGTTTTATCTATTGGCTGGGAACCTGAACAACACCGACAGCGCTGATCCTTCAACGGCTTTCTAATACAAGCCGCAGGAAGAAATAACACATAGACCGTTTTTCGCAGTGTCTACAGGTGCGGTGACAGCGACAGTTTTTCTTATACTTATTTATTCAAATAAAGAAAAGCAGTACAGTGCCCGCGGCAGGCAAGGCAAACAATTGCCTGATGGTGGCGATCACGCTAGTCGCACGCCCAAGCTGAGTGTTGGGTTGGCAAGGACCTATGGATATGGAGAAGGGACCGACAGGAAGATCCAAGAAGAAGGAAGGCACGATGTGGCGTGCCCAAAAGCCCAGCTGGATTGCCGACAAGGAGAACCAAAGGAAATGGAACTCCCAGTTCACACGGATTCTCAGAAGGGACTGCGCAAATTCAGATGCTAGCATCTCAGCTATTTTGCGCGATAAGCGGCTGTCAGAACGTTGTGCAACGAGAGTGAGAAGTTACGTAGATAAGCGGGTCGCTCTTTATTTGAACAAGCAAACTAAGGCTAGGGGGATAAAACACAAGAAGCAGTTGGAAATTGCTATTGCGGGTCTTCGCGAGGCCACTAGTCTTCTAATGGATCGAGGCAACGAAGGGCGGGCGGCGTCACTCGGTGTGCTCGCAGATGAATTCTCAAGAGAACTCGGGCGGTGCAAGGAAGCCTTTCGGACGAAACGGCGCGGGCGAGATCGGGATCATTCGATTCTTTACGAGTGCCATGCTTTTCTCGAGTCAGAACTGCGGCAGCCTGTAACCAACGGAACTCTCGCGAGTTTGGTGACCGCCGGATTTGAAGCGGATGGGAACCATCTCAAGGAATTGGTAACCGAAGAGCAGATTCGCAAGAACTTGGCTCATTTCAAATCAAAGAATCCTTTGTGGCGTAATGCCTTAGATCCTCGCCTGCGGCAGCTTGTCTCCGACCAGGAAACAAAATAGCGGAAAAAAGTCGTTCTTGTTACCTCCCCAATTTCTGCTCCCTTCTATATTCTGAAATGAGTGCGGGCCTTCAATGACATCAAGGAGGAGAGCCGTGGACGAGCGCACTAAAACGGCGAAGCCGAACACTGAGCGGGTGGGCTACAGCAATCCGCCCAAACAGACCCGTTTCAAAACAGGGCAGTCCGGGAATCCTAAAGGCCGCCCGAAGGGGACGCTCAATTTGGCGACGGTTCTCGCGCGGACATTGCGCGAAAAAGTAGTGATTGATGAAAATGGCAAACGAAAAACGGTCACCAAGCTTGAAGTCGCGATCGCCCAGCTGGTCACGAAGGCAACGTCTGGAGATGGTCACGCCATTCGGTACTTGTGCCAGCTCGTCACGTCGGCTGAAGAGCGGTCCGTTGTCGTCGAGCCCACGACGCAGCTTTCAGAAACAGACGAGAAGGTCATGGGTAACATTCTCAAGAGGTTTCAACAATCCCTGAAGGAGAAGAACAATGAAACTGACCCCAAATGAATATCGTGCGATGCTACGTTCAGATTTCAATGGGTTCATCGAACGTTGTTTTTACGAATTGAACCCCACAACGCTCTTTCATCCGAACTGGCACATAGAAGTGATTGCGGCGGAACTCGAGGCCTGTCGTCGTGGTGAAACGAAGCGCCTGATAATTAACGTTCCGCCACGCTCACTCAAATCACTCTGCGCGTCCATCGCCTTTCCGGCCTGGCTCCTTGGTCACGATCCGAGTGCTCAGATTATTGTGGCAAGTTACGGTCAAGAACTGGCCAATAAGCTGTCGAGCGATTGTCGGACTCTTTTTGCGAGCTCCTTCTATCAGAATCTATTTTCAACTCGATTGTCAACGCAGCGGCCGGCCCTACAGGAGTTCACTACTACGAAAAACGGTTTTCGCATGGCTACCTCCGTCGGCGGCGTTCTGACAGGCCGCGGTGCGGAGTTTCTAATCATCGATGACCCGCTAAAACCTGATGAGGCTCTCTCCGACACGCAGCGGAAGGCCGTTAATGAATGGTTCGATCACAGCCTGTACAGCCGCCAAAATAACAAGAGGGATGGATGCATTATTTTAATCATGCAGCGATTGCATGAAGATGACCTTGTTGGTCACGTTCTTGGTGTGGAACCTTGGAAAGTCATTCGGTTTCCCGCGATTGCAGACGAAGATGAAACTCATGTGATCGAGACACCCTATGGAACTCGCCGCTTTAAGCGTCGCGCTGGCGAAGCTCTTCATCCAGAACGAGAGCCACTCGAAGTACTCAACCGTATTCGCGAGGCCTTAGGGGAATACAATTTTGCCGGCCAATACTTGCAGGCTCCGGCGCCGTTGGGCGGCGGACTAGTAAAAGCGGATTGGTTTAAGACATATACCGCAGCGGACGCGCCTGAAAAATTTGAAATGATCTTGCAAAGTTGGGACACGGCCAACAAGCCCACCGAACTAAGTGACTACTCTGTCTGTACAACGTGGGGAATAAAAGAAAAGCACATATACCTTCTTCATGTGTGTCGCAAGCGCCTAGGCTATCCGGAACTGAAGCGTTTGGTGCGGGAGCAAGCGGAAGCATTTCGTCCGACAACAATATTGATAGAGGATAAGGCATCAGGAACCCAATTAATCCAAGAACTAATCAGCGAGGGGCTACACGCGGTCAAGAAATATGGATCAACAATGAACAAAATCATGCGGATGCATTCGGTGACCAGCACGATTGAAAACGGTTTCGTCCATCTTCCGGACAAAGCAAGTTGGCTTGCAGAATATCTACACGAACTAATGACATTTCCCAAAGGCAAAAACGACGATCAAGCCGATTCAACGTCTCAAGCTCTGGACTGGTTCAAGAACAATTCCACATATGACGGGTTTGGTTTACATGAATACTACAAGCGAGAGGAGGAAAAGATCAGGGCTGCCCAGCAGGCCGCGACCATACCAGAGTCAAGGCCATGTCCAAACTGCCCCGCCGTGATGACCCAACGCATTGCCAACGGCCTCAGGTGTCAGCAGTGTGGGGCACAATGGCCACCTCCAGGCTCCCAGCCACGTCCCCAGTACATAACCCGCGCAGACGTCTTAAATAGGGTGAGGTTCCGCTGCGGATGACGGAGCCTGTTTCTCTTTAGTTCCTCACTCTAAAGCGGTAGCGGTTGCGTGTGTTCAGTGTCCCCGCTTTTGGTCGAGTCAAAAAGTGAACTGCCCAAGCCACTGAAGGCGACTATCGTCTAGCAGTATTCCTCGCACAGAATTTCGCAGGTTGCCGACAGAGATTTCCCTGTTAATTCCCTGTTTCCGCATGACGCTGATGCTCGCGCTGCAGCTCAAACTAGCGTCAACAAAGGGTTTTTCACTAACGACGTTAGCGAAAACTTTGAATTACCCTGTTTCCCTGTATTCTTCCGATCCGGTGAGAACTGCCAGGACTTACTTTCCGGTGGCTGCGAGCTGAACCCGCGAGGTCAACCACTTCACGAATTGACTCAATCACAAGATCGGGCTCGTCAAGCTGGATCCAATGACCACCCTTGGAAGCAACTACGTGTTTCCCTTCGGAAGACAAGCGCACCTTCATCTGCGAAAGAGATGAGCTATTCGCCGAAAGCACGACCAACGGAATGCAGGAGGCTAGGAACTCCAGGGTCGCTCGGGCGATCTCGTTAACGCCGGAAGAGACTACCCGCCGGAGAAATCAAAAGCGAAAGGCGTACCGAATCGAACGACGAACTCCTTTTGTTTGTCGACACGGATGAAAGCAAGGTTACATTTCGATTTCTCAAGTGACGTTATACTGAAAAGGTGGGCACAAGAATCAGTACGCAGGAAGTCGCTGAACTTCTCGGAATCGACATAAGCACTCTACGTCGGTTGATGCGCAAGGGCACGATTAAAGCGCCGCCTATCATATTTGACCCCAGGACTAACTCGACGGGTCGCATGTGGTCCGAAGATGACGTTCAGCGGGCACGTGCGGCCCTGCAGAGTGACGGCGTTAAATCTTGAGCCTACCAAAACCATCAAATCGCGATTTCCTGCATATTCCTTCGAATCCAGCCTGAAACGTCGCAGACTCCGATATCCCTTGGTTAGAGGAATGTTTGGAGGCAGGGAAAGCCACCTGTTCTTTCCCCCCAAAGAGACGGCCGTTCGGCGGCCTATCCACCTTGCGATCAATGATGCTGGTGGTCGAGGTATCCCGCCGCCTCTTTGAGTTCGCCGTTGGCTTGCTCCAGGAGTTCCTTGGCTTTTTTGCCGTGGCCCCCGAGTCCATGATGTGCTTGCTCGGCCTCGTCATCTTTTGGGAAGCTTCGTGGATGTGTCGTTGAGCGTCCCCAATGGCTGGGTATCTGCTGCCGATAATCCCTGAGCCAACATTGCTCCTGCACAGACGAGGTAAACCAAGTAAACTGCTGACGGTGAGTTTCCTTATTGTCATTTGATGTCTCCTGCTGTGGTATGTGGGATTTCGGCGGCTGGTATTTGTCACACTATCACAATCACTATTTCTGCGCCACGGACCTCATTCAAGACCTTAAACCGTATGAAAGACCGCCGAGACTTAATGTCACACAACGTCCGCGACTATCGTCTCCATCTCGAAGGCAGCATGTCTAAATACGTTCGCGACAGGCTTCGCCCCGTTGAAGACTTATCGGTTAGCGTCGAAGTCGCAGGTATTCACGAACTGCTGGAGCCCAATACCGGAAGAACGATTCCATAAACCTAATCCGCAGTAATCCAGAGTGCGTACATACCAGGCGCCGTTAAGCAGCTGTAAGTCACCCCGCGCGACAGAGAAGCCAAACCTTTCGTGAGATCTCTAAACTTCAGCGGGCACGTGCGGCCCTGCAGAGTGACGGCGTTAAATCTTGAGCCTACCAAAACCATCCAATCGCGATTTCCTGCAGATTCCTTCGAACCCAGCCTGAAATGTCGCAGACTCCACGCAAATACCGATCGGCTGTGTGCGCGGTGGTTCCGAGAGTAAGAAGTGCGGTAGTTGGCTTGGCGACAACCGCCTTGCATCGCTTGCTTGCTTCAGCGAGAGTTACAGAGCACTTAGGACTCCAGGAGAAAACGTGGACTTCGTAACCAAATTTGAAAAGGCACTTCGCAAGAGATATCAGCATCTCAAGACGGAGCTGGCAAAGATTGAACATCTGATTGACGCTTTTGAGAAGGGTGCGAAGCGAGGTTCCAAACCGCCCGGTCGAAGTAATTTATCGGCAGATGGCCGCAAACGAATCTCGATAGCGCAAAAGGCTCGCTGGGCAAAGCAAAAAAGGCATAAGTAGGAGTACTCTCGGAGGTCTTCCCGGTCGTGGAAGACCTCCAGTTGAAGAGTTTGCGGGGACAATCCCGATGCTGATCACGCAGATGACATCGGAAGAGTGCCGAGAAATTCTGGCAAAAACTGGCTTTGGCCATCTCGGTTGCAGCCACAAGGATGAACCGTACGTAGTTCCGATGCACTTCGCTTACGAGCCCGACTATCTATATGGATTCTCGACCTTCGGACGAAAAATCGAGTGGATGCGTGCGAATCCCATCGTTTGCGTAGAGGTCGACGAGGTTACCGGTCACTCCAGCTGGGCGAGTGTGATTATCAGTGGTCGATATCAAGAATTGCCCAACACCCCTCAACACAGTTCTGAACGCCTGCACGCCTTCAGTTTGCTTGAAAAGCGCCCGCTGTGGTGGCAGACCGCTCAAGCGGCCAAGGAGCTCCGAACAAGACAACCCTTTCCGCCTATCTTCTTTCGCATTCACATCGACGCCATGACAGGCCATCGCGCGGCACGCGATGATGACTCAGCCGAATATTTGAAGGGTTTCTACCGTTAGAGACGGTAAGAAACGTAGAGAACTTCCCAAATAGAAATTCTAAAGGACCTTCGCGAATGACAGGGGAGTAACATTTATGAAAAATATTGAAACGAGAAAATCTCCCAAAGTCCTCGTCATCGACGCAGGCGGCACAAATATTAAACTGTTAGCGACCGGGCAGAAAAACTCTCGCAAGATTGCCTCGGGTCCATCGATGACGGCTAGTAAAATGGTCCACGAAGTTAAGAATTGCGCCAAAGATTGGATTTTCAACCGCGTGTCATTGGGATACCCCGGTCCTGTAATTAACGGGCATCCTCTTCGTGAACCGCATAACCTCGGAGGCGGTTGGATGAACTTTAACTTCCGCGAGGCATTTGGATGTCCAGTAAAGGTAATCAATGACGCCGCCATGCAGGCGCTTGGCAGCTATAAGGGTGGCCGCATGCTTTTTCTAGGGCTTGGTACTGGCCTCGGGTCGGCAATGATTGTGGATGGAATTCTGGAGCCGATGGAACTGGCGCATCTAACCTATAAGAGAGGGAAAACTTACGAGGACTATCTTGGACTGCGTGGCTTGAGACGGTTGGGAAAGAAAAAGTGGCGTCGGCAGGTGGCAAAAATAGCAGAGAAACTAAAGACCGCTCTTGAGGCCGATTATGTCGTCTTGGGAGGCGGAAATATTAAGAAATTAAAGAAGCTGCCGCCCGGGACACGACTTGGTAACAACCAAAACGCCTTCCTCGGCGGCTTCCGCATGTGGGCGAACTCTCAATCTGCGTCGAGCCTCGAATCCACTCCCGAGCTTGGCCGCCAATCCTAGCTTGGTGCCGAACTGGGAGTAATTTGACGCACCTGCAGGATCACTGTCGAAAATCTCCTTCGCCCCCGCCTATCTCACAGTAAGACGATTCGAGCGAATGGCTGGCGTTCACCCGTTCGAAAGGCCAACGTAACTGATTGGAATGGTAGTGTCCCGCTTACAATTGTGTCTCGCGCCTCGCATGTCAGGGGTGACAAGGTATGGGGATGGACAAAATCGAAAAAGGGATAGCAGCTGTTATTCTGCTAGGTAGTCTGCTCACGTTGGCTTTTGAGCCGCCGTGGATCGACCTTCGACAGTTTGGCGCTCGCTGAGTTCTCCAATATCGTCGCCGCGATCACGATGAGCATCTGGCATTCGGTCGCGGAGAGTCATAGTACTTATATTTTAGTACTTTATTTTATAATTCCTTTCGTCTTGACGCCATCTATTCACAGACGCAGAATGTCTGCATTACCTTAGGGCCCCCAACGCCCAAGAGCATCCATGTAGGTGGGCTATGAACTTGAGAGCGAAATTTGTATTCTCGATTAGTTTTCTGGGCCTGCTGTGTCTCATTCTCCCTGCTTCCGCTCGGGCGGACCTAGTCGGAACCACGGTGACGGGCTCTCTAGATTTCGACGCAGATGGGCTTAACTTTTACAACCCAGCGATGGGGTTTGTACCGGCGGGTTTTCAAAACTCGGCGGGTGCCCAAGATTCAAACACAGTCGTTATCGTGGGCGGCGACGAGTTCGGCTTTAGTGATGGCTTGAATACGGACGTGACCAGTTTCAGCAGCACCGGATTTACTTTTACGGACACGAGTATCACCGCAGGTCCAAATCTCAACATCATTCTTACGATGACGGACCCAGCCTTTACGGGCGTGTCCTTGATTTCTAGTACCTTTCCAGGCCTAACTTTTGGGATTTCAGGCAACCAGATCACGGTTGATATTCCGGGTCTCAACGCATCCGCTGGAGAAGTTTTTACAGCTTCCTTCAACGTCACATCGACGTCTTCAGTTCCCAAGCCTTCCACCTATGGCCTCATGCTGATCGGGTTTGGGTTTTTGGGACTAATGATGGCAATGCGGAAGCGTGTAGGTCTGGGTATCTCACGGGCGTTGAACGTATAACTCACTTCCGCAGCGCTTAGCATCCCAAATTTCGAATTGAGATCGCTAGTGGTAAGCCCTGTTCGCAACACCTGCCACCCTTGGAAACAACTATATGTTTCCCTTGCGAAGACAGGCGCGTCAAGGACTCATGTTCCTTTCATCTGCGAAGGAGATGAGCTATTCGCCGAAAGCACGACCAACGGAATGCTGGAGGCTAGGAACTCCAGGGCGGCTCGGGCGATTTCGTTGACGCCGCAAGATTGGCCGATGCCACTTCGGGCTTATAGAGAGGGACGGTCAGTTTCCGAGATGCCTGCGTTAAGCCCGGGCAGCCTTTTGCGCGGCCTTCATCACCGTTTTCTTCATACGGTTTTCTCCTGCCCAATACAAGCTGATCTCGTGGCCATCGGGATCGTTGAGATAGGCATGCCGCCAACCCCAGGGCATCATGCGTGGCAGTTGGGTGACGTGGAACCCCTTTTGCTGAAGATTGCGTAGGCGCTGTGTGCTTCGGGCACCCAGTCTCCCACGCGACCCTAGGCCCTTTCGGATAACCAGAAAAAGCTATGGGCCACGAGTCCCGGATAGAACTATGATCGCCAAATTTGACCACATTCTGCTTTGTTGGTTTCGGAACTGACAGGCTTCGTCGCCAAGAAGCGATGAAAACCGCTGGTAGAGAAAACCCAAACCACGGGGTTGCATTGCCCCGCAACCGAGCACGTGGCGCGGTAGGTCAAAACACATCTCGCTCGATCAAGTAGGCTGCGAAGCAAGAAAAATTCCAGCCGAAGGAGATGTGTTTTTTCTTGACTGCTACCTTTATAGAGCTAACCGGCTACGGAGGGAGGTTTGAGTTCTCCAGACGCGCCTGAGATGCGCCGCTCGCACGTTGCCCATTCCTTAATGGTGCACTGCTGTTTACGGCGGTCAAATTCGCAGAGCGCGATGTCGCCAGGAACCTCTTGGATCACCTGATTTGTGACCCATCGCCGCAATCTCCGAAAAAGACTAGCTGGTTTGCTTCCGTGCACTAACATGTGCCGGACCTCCCTCAGTGCCTTTGCGGCTCATTGCGCTTGGGCAACGTGGGAATGAACTTAAACCACAAATTCCGTTCGCGACCGACCGAAAATTCGTAGCATATCTGACCATCTGCGAACGCGATTCCCGAACCTCATATCCACCGGGCCAATAGTCGTTGAGGGACTCCACGAGTTGCACAGCCTCTTCAAGTTCATCGCGGGACGCCACCCGTACGAACTCGCCATTCTCAAGCTGCTTAAACGCTGTATACATCGGACCAGCACCCCTTCGTCTTGGTTGAACCGGTTCGGCTCAAAAAAAGTAGCGCTCCTCGCGGTAAGCAGCTGTGATGGAGATCACGGTTCAATGTGACGTAGGAATAACGGATTGGATTCCCCGCTCAACGGGAACGCCGCGCTCGGGCTTCCGTGCCGCAATCATATTGGCCGTGACGGTCGGTGCACTGCAAATTATAGCCTTTCCTTTGCTTGCCGAAGGGGCTTTATCACCGCTGGATGACATCCTGGATATCACCATGGCCGTGCTATTAGTGCGACTGCTGGGTTGGCACTGGGAGTTTCTTCCTTCACTCGTCGCTGAACTCTTGCCTGGTGTTGACTTGATTCCTTGCTGGACCCTGGCGGTCGCTAATGTGTATCGGAAATGGAAACAAGGTGAGACTGCCGGCCAAATTCAGCAACAACCGCTCGCTTTGAGAAGCGCCTCCGTTTTGACCGTGCCTCAAGAATAGAAGAACGTCCCTCCACCAAATACCGACGTCTAGCCCAGTCCCCAAGTTCGTGTCCGTCGAACAAGCGGAAGGGCCGATTTGCGGCGTCCGAGAAACGAGGCGAGGATATGTCCTCGCCCCGTCTAAGACAACATCACGACAACTGTTAGTTTGCAGTCAAGTAGCCCGACAAAGTCAGGAATAGGTTTCCAGTAGAGCCTGTCGGAGTATAGGCGGTGACGCTGACAGACGAGCCCGGATCCGCATAGAGGCGAACCGATTGCGTTGCGATGTAAGTAGAGTACCCATTCGATGTCTGGGTGTATGCGAAGGTCAATGGGACGAACACCGTTACGCTATTGCCGCCACTCGTGTAGTTGACGAACGCTTCAAGCTGGCTGTTTGCAGGTGTCACGTCCATTTGAATACTCAGCGTCTCGATGGTCAGGTGCTTATTAGCCGGAACTGAGATTGAGGTAGGCTCCGCAAACCCTCCACTTGCGGTTTCTCCAAAGGGGTTGTTGGGTACGATTTGAACCGGGCTTGAATTGGCGTTGCTAGCGGAAGTCGAGTGCGGTTTCACCATCGTGCTCGCACCTACAAGACCTGCCAATACTGCCACCAGGACCAGGGTTTTCTTGAGTCCTTTCATTTTAGATTCTCCTTTCTTGAAGCGACGAGTGCCCAAATCGTGCGGGCATTTGGCAGCCTGTATACCACGAATGGTGCAACGAGCTGGTGATCTATTCTGTGGAAACCTTGTGGCGGAATGCCGCGTCAATAAGGCAATCGCTCGGTCAAGGTCATCCCAATATGCTGAATGAAACTTTCCAACTTCTTTTTGAAGGCTGTGGCCACAAGCTCAACGTCCCGCTCGTACACAACTCCGACGATAGCCGATGTTATCTGTGCCATCCGGAATTGCGTGATCGTCCAGTCGCGGGGAAATGCCCGGAGTGTATAAGCGAGCTGGCGCGCGGAAAGAGTGCGTGAGCGCGAACAGCGAAGGAAAATACAAGTTCGGTCATTGACTCTCGCGGATGCAAATGGCATCGTATGTGCCTCCGCAACAACTCTTCCGGTTTGGAGGTGTCGATGGTTGCAAAGTACGACATCTTCAGAAAGACAAATGACTCCGTCGTTTGGGTAGAAGCCGTCGAAGATATCGTCACGGTCAAGAAGCGTCTGTTAAGCCTTGCATCGGATGGGAAGAACGATTATCGGGTCTGGGATTCAACGCGAGAACAGTTCATCGACGTGCTGGACGGGCCTTCTCACCCTTCTGTTGCGCCTACGATCGTACCCCCTCAGGATACGACGGCGTGTCCCGGCTTAGTCTGTATGAGATATCCACGCAGAATTAAATCTAACAACCCAGATGGAGGACCAATCGGACCTGGCATCACATCGGCACAAACCCTAGCGTCCGGTGACACCAGAAACCCACTCGGATCAGCATGAAACGCTAGCCGGCTAGGAACCGAAACGTTATCCGAATCGGCCAAAATACTGTCACTTTTGACACTACCAGCCGATAACGGCGGGTGACAGCCTAGAGTCGAACTCACAAAGTGAGCGAGAGGAGCACAAACCATGAAGACGACGTTGATAAGGGACGCGAAACCAAAGCTCATCCTCCTTGCACTGGTCTGCGCTGTCGCGTTGTCGGCACACGCCGACACTGACAAAGAAAAGAAGCAGAAGCAGGTCCGGAACATGGCCCAAGACACTCTTCAACGTCTTTACAAAGCAGAGCCAAGGGCCAAAGTATCGGTCAAACACGCGAGCGGCTATGCGGTGTTCAGCGACGTGGGAGTGAAAATCCTGTTCGCCGGCTCCGGCGATGGAAAGGGCATTGCGGTCAACAACCGGAGTAAGCAAGAGACATTTATGAAGATGCTTGAGCTCCAAGCCGGACTCGGTATGGGAGTGGAGAAATTCCGTGTTGTCTTCGTATTTGACAACGAAAAGGCGTTTAACAGCTTCGTCAATTCCGGCTGGGAATTCGGTGACCAAGCCACCGCTGCGGCCAAAGCAGGAGACAGGGGCGGCGCGATGAGCGGAGCGGTGTCGGTCTCTGACGGGGTCTGGATGTATCAATTGACCGACAACGGTTTGGCCGTCGAGATTAGCGCCACAGGTACCAAGTACTACAAAGATGATGACCTGAATTAACCGCCATACCCAAAGATGCGGGGGAATTCGACGGACCTCCGAGAAAGCGAGCCCTCAGAAAACGGGCTGCCGCTTGAGTCCTACGAGAGTTCACCTAATGCGGAAGGCCCTGAATTATGCGTGTCCGAATCACAGCACAATAGTGCCGACAACGTGACAATATCTACTGCTTCTCCGCCACATAGGTGCTGGTGGTTCCATGCAGCTTGTCTTCGGCCGCGATTTTTGCGGTCTTGCCATCGGGCTCCAATGCCATTTTCGAGATACCAATTACTTTGCCCTGACGTTTGTCGGTTTCCTCAAGTACATTCTTCCCTACCATCTTTATCGAGACTGCCGTAATTCCAGGGTCACCTTTGTACGGCGCTTCTGTCCCGTCTAGCTTCGCGGTGAAGGATTGGCCAGTCAGAGTCGTCATGGTCAACTCGTCGCCGCTAACCTTGTACGTCCACGTAGTGGCGTTATCGGAAAGAGTCTCGAATTTCGTGGTCCGCCACGACCCGGAAATAGCGTTCGATCCGGCGGGGCCTTTGGCTACGCGGGTGGCTTCAGCTTTGCCCGTTACCGGCGCTCCGTTGGTATTACTGCTGTCGCTAAATTCGAAGGTCATCGTTTTACCGTCCGGCGAAACAATCATCTTCACAGTTGCGACAGTCTTGCCATCCTTCTTGTCGGTTTCGTCGACCTCGTGGTCACTCACCACCGTGATCGCTGCTGTGTCGAAATAAGGGTGTCCAGTAACTTTCTGATCCTGTCCGTCCGCTTTGATTTTGATCGGCGGAGCACACGTCTTGCATTCGTACATTCCGTTTTGCAGCAAGTACACGTCAGGCTTCTTGGGCAATTCCGCCTTGCTCATATCGATCTTCCAGGTTCCATCGAAGGCGCTTTGCGCCGTCGCCAAACCCGGTATAAAGAATGACGTTAGCAGCCCAGTCCATAGTAGCTTTCTCATCGCTTATCCTCCTCTGGATCAGCGCAGATTCGGTTTTGGCCCGGGGAATGAGCCGCAATATAGCCCTTTCTATCTCGATCGGCAACGCTATCGACGATCACGCGAGCGACTGGTCCAAGTGCGTGTCTATGTCACCATCAGTTTCGAGTACTCACTTCTTCACAGCAAAAAGTGTTCTGATTCAAATTTGGTTCGCTCTAGGCGATGGCTGGGAGCAGCGGCCTAGCGATGACCGTCATGGTGTAAGGGCGAGGCAATCTATACGCCTAAAGATGTAAGGGAATCCGGTCTTCCAAGGAAACGAACCCTCCGAGAACGGGTTGCTGCTTAACTCTTACCCGGTTCGATGGGCCAGTTTTGCAAGCATATGGCGGATAAGAATTTTGTCCCGCTCTTTCAGCTTCGAGAATTTTCGACCAACCTGTTCTATGTCATGTCGTTCGGTCTTGGACATTTCCTTCTCACGAAGGCTCAGTCCCTTGATCTTTGCTGGATGCTCGTCACCATCATAAAAAAGTTGATAGAGCGGAACGTCGAGCGCCTGAGCAAATTTTGCGAGCGTCTCGATGGAAGGGACTGTGTGCCCGTTCTCGACTCTCGAAGTATAGCAACGGATCAAGCCAGTACGCTTTTCGATGTCGCCTTGACTAAGATCCTTCGATTCTCTGATCGCCTTCAATCGTTCGCCAATCATCAGCATCTTTCATCCCCCTCGCTCAAGACTCCCCGCGCGGGATTATACACTTATGTCCCCCCAATCGATTTCCAGCGATAAGCATTAAGAACCTCGCCACCAGGTATCGGTGAGAACCGTCAGGACTTACTTTGCCGGTGAGTCAACCACTTCACGAATTGACTCGATCACAAGATCAGGCTCCGTCAAGCTGGGATCCAATCACCACCCTCGGAAGCAACTACGTGTTTCCCCTGGGAAGACAGGTGCGCCAAGGACTCGTGTTCCTTCATCTGTGAAGGAGATGAGCTATTCGCCGAAAGCACGACCAACGGAATATCACCGTAATCTCCAGTGGCAGCAACCTGAGCTGCGCTTTGAGGAAGCGCCTCGGCCTGGCCTACGATCGCATCAAAAAACTTCGGCTGCGTCCACAAGGCCGCAATAATTGGCCGCAGCTCCGGTGGTAACTTTGCCAACGGGGCGATCATACGCTCTGCCTCCGCGATCGTCCCACCCGTCAGCAGAGAAACGCTAATGCGTCCCAGCCCGGATGCACCAAGGCGCACGAGAGCGGAGATGAGACGACGATCTCGAAACAGAATCGGAAAAAGGGAGTCGGAACTATTCATAGCGGAGAGCCACCATGGGATCTACTTGCATCGCGCGTCGCGCGGGGACATAGCATGCGACCAGCGCCACAATCGTCAGCAACGCCGACACGGTCAAGTAAGTCACAGGATCCATAGGACTGACCGTGAGGAAATTTCCCACCACGCGGCCGACTGCGAGTGCCGCCATGACGCCGAGGACCAGGCCTACAGCCACAATCACAAGCCCTTGACGCAAAATCAGTTTCAGAATGTCTTCCGGCTGCGCACCGAGCGCCATACGGATCCCGATTTCGTGCGTTTTCTGGCTCGCCGCGTAAGAAATTACTCCGTACACTCCAACGATTGCGAGCGCGAGTCCCAAAATGCCGAACACGGCCGCGAGCACCGCCCCGATCTTGTAGAAGAGCAGGCCCGCGAGTGTGTTCAACCCCTCCTTCATCGTCTTCACATCGAAGACGGGGAGCTCGGGCGCCATGTAACCCAGCGCGCGCTCTATTGTGGGGATCATGGCTTCCGGGGCGGCGACAGTGCGAATCTGAAGAGTTTCGAGCGTGTTCGTCGCCATGTGTTGCCACACAGGCACGAGCAAATAGGGCTGGACCGGTCCTGTGAGTCCCTGAAATCGCGCGTTCTTCGCAATGCCGACGACCTCGATTGAATGACTTGCTTCGGAGCCGAGCCTCAAGTGATGCCCGATCGGGTCCTGGTTCGGCCAATATTCCTTTGCCATGGCTTCACTGACGATCGCGACGTACGCAGCATTTTGGTCATCCCGCTCTGTGAACGCGCGCCCGCGGAGCAACGGAATGCCGAGGGTCTTAAGGACATCCTCCGAAACAGCGTTGTAGGTCATGAAAGGCGCGGGCTTCCCCGGAGGCGGTTCGTAACCCTCAATCAAGATAGAGTCCTGGTTGCCGTAGAGACCCATAGGAATCGAACTCGCGATGCTGGCCGATTCGACGCCGGGTAGTTCGCGCACACGGCTGAGCAAACTCTTGTAAAACTGGAACGATTTCTCCGTGTTGTATCCGATTTCATTTGGGTCCATGCTGAAGTTCACTACGTGGTCGGTATCGAAGCCGAGGTCGTTCAGGCGTTCTGTGGCTTTGAGGCTACGGGTGAAGAGTCCCGCAACGATCAGTAGCATCAACGACGCGCTGACTTCAATCGCCACTAACGCGTTCCGCAGCCGCTGCTTTCCGCCTGCCACAGTGCGCCCGCCTTCGTGCAAAACCTGCGCCAGGTTCCCACGCGAGGCGCGCATGGCCGGCACGATTCCCACGATGATTCCTGTGACGAGCGCCGCAGCAATTCCGAAGGTAAAGACTCTCCAGTCGAAACTGAACCTCGGTTGCGTCGCAATGTCGAGTCCCAGCGGAATCGAACCGATCGTCCAAGCTCCGGTCTTTCCGAGGAGCAGGCCGCCGAGTCCTCCACCGAGCGCCAGCATCACGCTCTCAGTGAGAAGCTGACTGATCAGGCGGCTGCGCTCTGCTCCGAGCGCCGCTCGAATCGCCATTTCGCGTTCGCGAATCGTGGCGCGCACCAACAAGAGGTTCGCGACGTTCGCGCACGCCAGCAGCAGGACCAGAGTCGCCAGGCCTTGGAAGAGTACGGAAGCAACTAGAGTTCGGTTCTTCGGATCGGGCCCGATGCGGCCCCGGACTTCCGGGAAAGCCTGGATTCCCAGATCCTTGTTTTCGGACGGATATTGCTCGGAGAGTCTTCGACCGATCACGTCGAGCTCCGCCTGGGCTTTCTTGATCGTTGCACCTTTCTTAAGACGCGCCATTACGAACACGGTTCGGCTCTGCCGATTGCTGACGATGTCGGCCGGATACCCTCCGATGGGCATCATTGCGAGGGGCATGTAGCCCTGGATCGAAACGAATGCGTTGATCCCGGTGAATCCTTCTGGCGCGACACCGACAACTGTCATGGAGTGGCCGTCGACGGATACCTGCTTGCCCACCACCCCAGGACTGCCGCCGAAACGCGTTTTCCAATAGGAATACGACAGCACGATTACCGGATCCGCCATCGGCGTTTCGCCTTCCGGGGGCAGCAGCAGCCGTCCTAGCGCTGGCCTCAGTCCGAACATGGAGAAAAAATTCCCGCTCACATATTCGGTCACCACGCGATCGGACTTTCCGTTCACTGCAAGCCCGTCAATCCCATAGGCATGCGCGATCACGTCCGAATAGACACCGGTGGACTGGCTGCGGATGTCACGAAAATTGGGAATGGAAAATTGGACGAGCGGCGTGTCGTTCTTCTGCTGCGGGAAGAGGTCCTGGATCTGGCCGGGGTCCTGCACCGGGAGAGGCCGCAGCAGCAGTGTGTTCACCATGCTGAAGATGGTGGCGTTTGCTCCGACGCCCAATGCGAGCGTCAAAATCGCTGCCACTGTGAACCCGGGCGATTTTGCAAGCATCCGCAGGCCGTACCGGACGTCTTGAATCAGATTGTCCATGGTTCAACCCATCAAACAGAAAACATCGTACGCCTTCCGCTATTTTGAGCACAACGAATTGGCTAATGCGAGCTACCGTATCCTCATACGGATGGACTCGTTTCAAAGTTTCACCAATCGAATCGGTCATCGTGTGAGTGGACGCGTCAGAGGCTTTAAGTCCCTCAGGATGCTGCCGGGCACACAAGACGCGAAAGACGCTAGTTACGAAAGAAACGACCGAAGAGAAACAGCAGGCAGCGACCGATCTTCCGGAATCACGGAACGGATAAAACGAATGTGCCTTTGAATCGGCGATTGCATCGCATCGAATTATGCCCGCACAACAGATAACTGATGGCATAACGAAGTCGGCCTCGCGCCGGCTCGGTGCCATTTTTGAGGTTCAAGTTCTAACAGCTATTGCAGCTTCGCTTACTCTGCTTTGGCTTTCTTGAGGGATGTCTGATCCGGTGCCATTTCCCGGGGTGTGCCCTGGAAGTGATTTGTGAGGTTCGGCGTCTCTCCAAAGGGAGAAAATCCTAGTAAGCCGCGAGCGCTCGGACGGGCCACCGGACGCGCTGAAGGCTCCCGTCCAGCGTTCCAGACGATCCGCGCATCTCGCACGCTTTTCTCACCAAGTCTTGGAACCATTTCCCATCTTGGAGTTAATACACTTGTTCGCTTTCCCTAATGAGGGAATGCATGAAACACAATGGCGCGCTGTTGGGATTTGCGTCAATGGCTTTCCTCTACGTCGGTTGCGGGTCTCCGCCTCCATCGCCTTCGTTCGCGCCGATCGATTGTGCAACGCTCTCCACAGCGAGCCTCACACATTACGACCAGATTTCGCAGGAGTTCTTAGATCAAATCACACTCCACCCCCCCGACAATAATGAAGGTGACGTTGTCTGGAACACCCGTTATTATCTCGAGTCTCTGCTGATCGCATACAACGCCACCGAAAACTCCAAGTACATCCAGGCCTTCCTCGATACTGGAACTTGGGTCATGAATCTGACTCAGACCCTCACATACGTCGCCACTTACGACCCAAGCGCACCTGGGGAAGCAGTCGTTGGTCCCCTAGGCTCCGTAACGGGCTGGCCGACGTACATTGCCACATTTGGTGTTCCGACGGCAGTTCCAACGGCGACGGGACAAGTCGCCCTATACGCACAAAGTCTTAACGCCTCAGGCGCAGCAGGTGCGGGCCGGTTGAACGTAAGTGAGAACGATGATGGGAGTCTGCAGCTCAATTGGTCGCGGGGAAGCAACACTCTGCAGAGCTTTACCGTTCGCAGTGTAGAAGACCTAAACGCAATCAGCTCGCAGCCTTTGATTTATCAACAGACGCCAGGCAGATTGAAGGCTACGGGAATTGGCCTGCCGGCACCAGGTTCCTACGCTCTGGACAACCCGCTGCTCACTATATGGCACGGCGAACAAACTGGAGGCATCCTGCTTCCTTTCGTCGAATTCCTTCTTATAGCGAGAGAGCATCCCGGTCTGGTTGACGAGCAAATAGCAACCGCCTGGGAATCCAAGGTTCTCTCGATTGCGGCAGAGTACGAAAACCAATTCGTTCCGGATAGCGATGGAGGACTGTTGATTGTCAATCCGGAATGGATGCCGAGCTCGGAAGCCGGGCTCGTTGCCGCTGCCGATTATGTGTATGTGGAAGCCACGATGCGGCTGCTCCTCTACGAGCTTACGCAAGATCCAAAGCATCTTTCCATTGCGGAAGGGCTTGCCCTCCACCAAGTGCGAGCTAATTGGCAGCTCAACCCGCGGGGCTGGGTCCTCTTGAAGGTTTGGCCGGACATTCGCCCATGGCACAGCCACAGCCAGGCTCCGCCCGGCTCGATCTGGGACCAACTCACCTACGATCCGTCGAATCCCGAAATCTCAAGCGTTGGGGACTTCGTCACGGACCTGATGCATTTCGCCAAGATGTACAATGTAGCCGCTGACTTCGGGTTCTCTGATGATGTTTTTGCAGCGCAACGCACTACCTTTCAGAATTACCTTAGAGTTCCTTCCGGAGTTCCCAGTTTAGTGCGGAATGGATATCCCACTTTTGATTCAAGGCCGTCACATCCAGCCGCCGCATCCGACGACCCCTTCGCCGGCGCTGGCTTCCTCCAGCCAGAAGTGGCCGACCCGTCTTTCGTTGTTGACAACTGGGACTGGATGAATACGAACGCTCCAAACCCGAGCGATGAGCCTGTGGGATACTTCCTTCGTGCCTGGGCGCACACCGAAGCCGCCGCCGTCCAATCATGTCAGGCCGAGCAGTCTAAGCAGTCTCGATAACCCGAATCACTTCTGCGAGAGTCATAATTTCTGCAAGTGCACATCCGAACTTCGTTAGGTTGGATACCGCAAAGTTTACTCGAACCGTCCGGAGGCCGACTTCGTTATGCCATCAGGGATTGTCATCACGTATCTCAGTCTGAGATAGCTGGTGCGAAGAGGATTTCGCAACATCAGTAATCCAGATTGGATCATCTCAGTCACTCTATTGACGCAATTTCCGAATCGTCCAGCTCGCTTCTTGTGGGTCGGTGGAGGCGGTGAGCATCTGAAATTCCCATCGTACCTGCGCGAGCCCCCGCCTCCCGATTTGGTTTCTCAAAGCCGCACCTACTTTTTGGCCCACGTCACCGGCACCGTCTGTCCGGCACGCGCCTCCTGCACCGTTTCCCGCCCTAGAGTCGGATCATAGATCAGGACCATTCCCAAGTCCGCGAGCGCCAGAGAATGAATGGTGAGCTGGCCGTCTTTCTCTCTGAGAAGCAGCGCATTCGCACCGCTTGTGTTACCTCTGCGGGCACCGCTCACAACGTGAGTGACTGCGTCGCCGTCGCTGTTGCGGATCAAAGCGATCATCTGAGTCCCCGTGGACTTGATGGTAATCGTGTAGTTGCCGGGCTGCAGGACGCTCTCGCCCCAGTGGATCGGATACGTCAACGTGAACTTTCCTACAAGGCTGGGTACTGAGCCTGGGCCCGTGCCGTGCCCGCGAAAAAGAGACTCGCGAACAGGACCAGCAGTAGCAGCGTTGAACCGACCATTCTTTGATTTCTTGACCGGAGTCTCCATGGCCGCACTATCACCTCGGTTTGGTTTATGAGCGAACGGGCCGAGCTAGCCAAGCCGTCCTAGAGTTTATGAAGGCAGAGCAACTTTTCGGCATGAGCCAAGACAGACTTGCGGAGTTACGGAAGGTGTATGAACAGTCTGGTGAAAAAGCCTATTGGCGAAAGATTCTGTAATCCCTGCTACGTGCTCGCAGCGTTCCGCGGTGTCGTTCCAAAACCGGGTGTCGGACTCGACCAACGACAGAATTTCATCCGACAACGAACCGTGACGACTTCCCCCATTCTCGGCCATGCGAACACCCCTCCCCAAGAGTTAGGAGGGAAAATCGTCGTGCCGGCTTGAATGAGTTGTCAGTCCGGTGGCGTACCGACATAGGATCGTGTAGCAAAATTGGTTGACTGTTACGTTGGGCAGATGCATCGTGGCGTCCTCCGCAGAATTCTCTCCGCTTGGAGGTGTCTATGATTGCAAAGTACGACATCTTCAGAAAGACAAATGACTCCGTCGTTTGGGTAGAAGCCGTCGAAGATATTGTCACCGTCAAGAAGCGTCTGATAAGCCTTGCATCGGATGGAAAGAACGACTATCGAGTCTGGGATTCAACGCGAGAACAGTTCATCGACGTGCTGGACGATTGCGCCTAGTTACGGCTCAAAGCCGTAGGTGCTTGTTAGACGGACATTCCTCGTTTGCGCAGCGCCAGACTGTGGCTTCATTTAGTGCACCGCGGGTCACCAAATAAAGGCGGAGCGAGCAGTCGGGACATGGGAGCTTGTTCGCTCCTTCCTCCCGTTTGCCCTTCGTTATCGTGTAATAACCATGCTCCATATCGTAGTGCTGATTACAACCGGGCACTGAACAGAAAAACCAATAATAAGTCTCCTCAAGAAACCGTCTCGGATGGCGCGTTTCCTGAGTGGGGATCATTGAAAGATCGTGGTAAAGACACAATGGGCGGATGTCGAGCAGCATTTTCAATTTCGTTGTGGACATTGCTTAGACCCCAGGACAAAGTTGGATCGTCTGACTTCGCAAGGAGCCGGGGTCAACAACGCGGGGCACGGCAGGATGCTAGTGAGACAACTCGATGATACGCGTGTTGCGCCAGCATGGATATGACAAACCCTGAGTCGCTCGGATTAGCGACAACGGCTCCGGCCGAGTAATTGTTTGTGGTTTTGCTTGGTCGTACAATGGACACAGAAAAATCTTCAGGATAAAAAATGATGGAGCGAAGGTGAATCATGTGCGTCACGCCTAAACTACAAACCGTCTTTACTCCCGTGCAGAAGGCCGAGCGTGTCGCGCTGTCTCAGCCCGCAAACATACTCCAGATGAGACACACTGACGACGCGAGTCCGCGTGCCACAACGCTCGTTCCCATGGTCGTCGAGGAGACGAGCCGGGGCGAACGGGCCTACGACATCTATTCCCGGCTGCTCAAAGACCACATCATCTTTATTGGCACGACGATTGACGATCATGTCGCCAATCTCGTGACGGCGCAGTTGCTCTTCCTCGAATCCGAAGACCCTGAGAAAGATATTTCCGTGTATATCAACTCTCCCGGCGGCTCGATTTCTGCGGGAATGGCGATTTACGACACCATGCAGTTTGTGCGGCCGGATGTGGTGACGTATTGCATCGGTCAGTCGGCATCCATCGCAGCGTTGCTTTTGGTCGCAGGCACGCCCAAGAAGCGCCATGCGCTGCCCAATTCTCGAGTTCTGATCCACCAACCCTGGATGTCCGGCCTGTCTGGTCAGGCTACCGACATCGATATTCACGCTCGAGAGATACTCCGGACTCGCGATTCGCTCAACAAGCTTCTCGCGTTTCATACGGGGCAACCGCTCGACAAGATTGAGAAGGATGTGGAGCGCGATTTCATCATGACCGCGGAGCAAGCGAAGGCATACGGAATCGTAGATGAAATCATCACGAAGCATCGCTAGGAGCGTTCCAAACGGTTAGTAGTGAAGGCGATGATTGCACTCCCACGATTGCGTTTGGCCTTTGGCTTCCAAGTGATTTTCTCTGGCAGGATCTACTCCCTCTCGCGAATCTCGACCTGCGTAATCTTGTTGGGAGAGATGTGTATCTTCTCGTCTTTCCAACACCCATCACGAACTATTGATCGAACTTGGTCTTCATTTCTTCCATCGGGATAAAAACTAGGACGGCGGGGCACCTCAAAATATCCGAAATCGCCAATTCCACGTATTTCGACAACTAAGTACTTTCCCATGTTCTTGCTCCTTTGTTACCGATCATGTTGGGCACTGTGCCGGGCACAGATGCCTCTCGCCGAAAGACAGAATGACATTTCGGGCAATGACTGTCGTCACGCAGGTAGCAGGTGCGGTCACCCTCTCAGCCTGATCTGAGTTGGAGCCGAGAGGATCACTTGTGGAGTATAATTTCGGCGAAGGACGCACATAGAGCACGCGGCAGACAGTCACCTCCACAGGTGGAATTCCACCATTTTCTTCGTTCCTGAGGGGTGTCCTGGTGTTCCTCTTTCGGCCATGGTATCGCCTTGGGGTTGGCCTGGCCGAGTCTGGCAGGGGCCTAACACGGGGAGAAACCTTTGGCGCTGATGATTGAAGACAAGCAGGTGCGGCACCTCATCGCCGTGGGCACGGAGCGCGGCTACCTGCTTTACAAAGAGGTGAACGATTCCCTGCCGGCCGAGGTGCACTCGTCGGAAGAAATCGACGATCTGCTTTCCACCTTCGAGCGTTACGGCATCGATGTGTACGAGGATCTTTCGACTACGAAGGCCGCGCTTGCCGCCGCCGATGGAGCCGATGGTGCAGAAGTCCTAGTAAAGGAAGAAGTCGCTTCCGAAGACGGCGATTTCGACCTCAGTCCGGGCACTCTCGAAAAAACCAACGATCCCGTTCGCATGTACCTGCGCGAAATGGGCACGGTTCCGCTGCTGACGCGCGAAGGTGAAGTTGCCATCGCCAAGCGTATCGAGCGCGGCCAGCTCCTCGTCCTGAAAACCATCACGCGCGCTCCGCTGATCCTGAAAGAGCTGCTCCAAGTCGGCGAAGATCTCCGCACCGGCTCGCGCTCCATCAAGGAAATCGTCAAGTTCGACGACGAAGAGCTCACCGAAGAAAAGATCGAAGCAAAAACGAAAGAGACGCTGAAGCAGATCGATAAAGTCGCCAAGCTCTACCTGGTGGCGATGAAGCAGGCGCAAAAACTCGAAAAAGTCCCGCGCTCGAAAAAGCGTCCTTATCTGCGTGCGCGCTACGCCCTGGGCCGCACCCGTGTCGAGATGTCCCGCCGCTTTCGCGAGCTCGACTTCAATCCGCTCGAAAAGAAGCGCCTGATCGACAAAATCCGCCAGACCGTCGAGCGCGTTCATTTCCTCGAACGCGAAATCGTCAAGCTTGAGCGCCGCGTCGAAGCATCGAAGGCCGATGTCCAGGCCGAAGCGCGCAAAGATCTCCGCGCCCGTCGCCAGGAGCTCGGCGAAATCGAAATCGCCAGCGAGGTCAGCCCCACCGAACTGAAGCGCGCTCTTCAGGTGATTCTTCGTGGCGGAGCGGAAGCCGAGCAGGCCAAGAAAGAACTGATCGAAGCGAACCTTCGGCTCGTCGTTTCCATCGCAAAGAAATACACCAACCGTGGCTTGCAGTTCCTCGACCTGATTCAGGAAGGCAATATCGGCCTGATGAGGGGAGCAGAAAAGTTCAAATGGCGCCGCGGCTACAAATTCTCGACGTACACCACCTGGTGGATTCGGCAGGCCGTCTCCCGCGCCATTGCCGACCAGGCCCGTACCATCCGCATCCCGGTGCACATGATCGAAACGATCCAAAAGCTGATCCGTACCAGCCGGGAACTGGTGCAGGAGCTTGGCCGCGAGCCAACTGCAGAAGAGATCGCCAAGGGCATGGATATCCCTGTCGACAAGGTGCGCTGGGCCCAGGAGATAGCGCAGCAGCCCACGTCGCTCGACACGCCGGTCGGAGAGGAGCAAGATGCGCACCTAGGCGACTTCATCGAGGATAGGGCTGTCGTGTCACCCTCGGACGCAGTCAACGAGATCAACCTGAAGGAACACATGGCGTCAGTGTTGAAGACGCTTACCCCGCGCGAGGAAACGATCATCAGGATGCGCTTTGGTCTGTACGATGGCAGCGCACACTCGCTCGGGGAAGTGGGCTTGACGTTCGCGCTCACCCGCGAGCGCATCCGCCAGATCGAAGCCAAGGCGTTGTGCAAGCTGCGCCACCATTTGCGTTCGCACAAGCTCCGCGCCTTCCTCGATTGCGCCTAGCGAGAGTAACCGTAAACTCGCTCCGCATGGCTCGGACGATAAAGAAGCCGCGGCGGGCCTGGGGGATGCGGCTTGGTGGTGCGGAGCAGCGGGGTTTGACTCTGGCAGTTGCGTTATACTGATCGAAAGAAGAAGGGCACGACTCCTAGAGACCACGCGATGTCTCGGTCCTCGTGGCAATGACACGCATGGCGGGGGTTTTCCGATGGGCATATGATCGACCTCGTTGTGAGCCAGGTACGGCATTACGTTTTTGGATGCCGCGGCTGTGAGCACCGACTGTTGTTCCCGATTGAAAGCGTGGAGCAGGATTCTGACTCGGTCGGCGTCGTGTGTAGTCGGTGCAAACGAGCCGCCAGCTACCATACGACATTGGCGCTTCTGGTTGCAGCGGCCCTGCTGACGCTTCTGGGCCCGTTGCTCTTTGCGCAGGGCTCACCGCTAGTGACGGGTGTAGATCCGTCGTCCGGCAAAGTGAATGACACCGTGACCGTGGCGGGAGAGAATCTTGGAAAAGGCAACGTTTCCGCCGTATTCCTCTCCGACGACAAAACCGATTACAAGGCCACGCTCGTAGAACAAGACGAGGAAAAGATCGTCATGAAGGTCCCTCACGTGAGACCCGGCCGCTACAACATTTCCATTCAGAAGGGCAATGCGATCTACATCCAGCCGGTCCGCTTCACCGTGCAGGAGTAAGACTGAAATATCGCTAGTCTTATTCGTCTGACCTTTCAGGAATTTTTCTTAGCGATCTTCCGAAAGAACGTTTCCTTTTTCTTCATCTCTGCCTCTTAACCGGACGCGCCGGAACGACAAGTTCAGTGAATTCGGATCAAGAAGATTCAATCGGATCGCAGGGGGGCTCGGCGAGATTTTCGGAATCGATCAAGGGGGAGGATCAACTAACGCTGTTGCTCCTAGTTACGGAGAATGAGTGGTGAGCCGGGCAGGACTTGAACCTGCAACTCCGCTGATTAAGAGACCGTCCAAAGACAACTATGACTGAGTGCGATTGTTTGCTATCACGCTGATTGTCGCTGGGCGCGGAGGCGGAGTCCTCTTCGCAGAGGCTTTCTTTCGGGTCGACTTCTTCATTGGGTCGTTTCGGCGAAACAGCGCAAGTATCGTCGGGGGTAAAGAACCTGTCAAGTTTCGATCACGCCGAAAGCCGGACCGTTCTTGCGGGTCTAGCACTTCGTGACTGTTCCTAGGTAATCGGCCAAAGCCTCCACCGTGATACCAGTTTTCCGGAAAACTACCTGGTCGAAACATGCGCTCCCAGCAAATAGTGCTCCCCGCTGAGATCGACTGAGAAGTACTTGTCCGGTCACGCGACTTACAGGACTGCGGAGTGTGGCCGCGTTGCATCTCGCGCGATTGCGTCCATAGAGCCGCTAGCGTAAGATGCACGGCCTGTGGATACTTCCTCGATTATTGGCCGCACGATTTCCCACTACGCTGTCCTCGAAAAACTGGGCGGCGGAGGCATGGGCGTTGTCTACAAAGCCAAAGACACGCGCCTCGGCCGAAACGTTGCGCTAAAATTCCTGCCTGACGACATTTCGCACGATCCTCAGGCGACCGAGCGGTTTCGCCGCGAAGCGCGCGCTGCTTCCGCTCTCAACCATTCCAATATTTGCACGATTTACGATATCGGAGAATTCGAGAGCCGGCCGTTTATCGCCATGGAGTTGCTCGAGGGCAGGACGCTCAAGCATCGCATCGAGGGCAAGCCCATCGAGGTGTCGGAGCTCTTGGAGATCGGCATTCAGATCGCAAATGGCCTCGATGCAGCGCACTCCAAGGGAATCGTGCACCGCGACATCAAGCCCGCGAATATCTTTCTTGTGGATCGAGGGCAAGCCAAAATTTTGGATTTTGGTCTGGCGAAGCTGGCGCCTGCGGTCCAGCATGCCGCCGAATCGGTAGGCGCTTCTTCGATGCGCACGCAGGCGCATGGGCTGCGCGACGAGCAATTAACGAGCCCGGGTAGCTCCATGGGCACAATTGCCTACATGTCGCCCGAACAGGCGCGGGGCGAAGAACTCGACGCGCGCTCGGATTTGTTTTCCCTCGGCGTCGTGCTCTACGAGATGGCAACCGGATCGGTGCCGTTCTCCGGCGCAACTTCAGCCGTGATTTTCGACGGAATCCTACATTCCGCGCCTGCATCTGCGAAGGAACTAAACCCTCGTTTGCCCGTCGCGATGGATAGCATTCTCGGCAAGGCTCTCGAGAAAGATCCTCAGTTGCGCTACCAGCACGCCGCCGATCTGCGCGCGGATTTGCAGCGACTCAAGCGGGACATCGAATCCAATCGCCGGCCTGCTGCTGAGAAGAGCGTCACGGGTTCTGGGGCGCACGTGGCTGCAGCCCAGCAAAAATCAGTCGCTGTGCTTTATTTCGAGAACCAAAGCGGCGCGAAGGAGGACGAATACTTCCGCGACGGGATTACGGAGGACATTGTCACGGAGCTTCTAAAGATCAAGCAATTGGAGATCTTCCCGCGCTCGGAGATGCTCGCATTCCGTGACAAGCCGGTTATGGCGCTACAGGTGGGCCAGCAACTCGGCGCTGCGTATGTGCTCGAAGGTTCGATCCGCCGGGCCGGCAACCGTGTGCGAATCACCGCGCAGCTGGTGGAAGCTTCGACCAGGCATTCGGTCTGGGCCGAGCGTTACGACCGGCAACTGGAAGATGTGTTCGCGATTCAGGAGGAGATCGCCCGGAGCATCGCCCAGGCCCTGCGGATCACACTAACGCCGCAAGAAGAAAAAACGATCTCGCGTAAACCCACGGAAAACCCGCAGGCGTACGATTACTATCTACGCGGCCGGAGTTACGCAAGGAGGCTGGACCTAGATTTCGCTCTGCAAATGTTCGAACTCGCCATCAAGCTGGACCCGAATTTCGCTCTGGCTCATGCGGGACTGGCTACTGCTTGCGGGATGATCTATCAGTTTCGCGAGCAAAATTCCCGCTGGATCGAAAAGGGGCTGGCCGCCTGCGAGCGTGCGCTGGCGCTCGAACCTGGTCTTGCCGAAGTGCTGGCCGCCCGCGCCTGGATTCTCTCTGGGCAGAAAAAATATGACGAGGCCATCCAGTTCGCCCAACGAGCCATTGATTGTAAGCCGGACTGCGAGGGCGCCTACACGGTCCTGGCCCGAACCTATTTTTCCTCCGGCCGATATCAGGAGGTAGCTGCCCTGGTGGACCGTGCGCTCCAAGCCAGTGGAGACGACTACAACATTTACATCCCCATCACGAATTCTCTCGCTGAACTGGGCCAGAAGGAACTTGCAAGGATGATGCGGGAAAGGGGAATTCATGCGCTCGAGAAGCAGCTCGATACGGTTCCTGAAGACGTCCGCGCCCGGATGCTCCTCGCCGGTTACTATGCGGCAGTCGGCAGAAGGGAAGACGGAGTCCGGCAATTACAAACCGCGGTGGCCCTCCGGCCGCGCGATTCGAACGTTCTCTATAATGCCGCCTGCACTTACGCTCTGCTCCAGCAGCCCGGCGAAGCGATCGAGATGTTGAAGGCTGCAAAAGACGCGGGCTGGGGTAACCTGGATTGGGCTCTACGTGACCCGGATTTGATTTCATTGCGCGACGACCCAGAGTTCCGACGCCTTTGCGAATGATTCTCGCCGAAGGCGCTCCCGATCTCATGCAACGACTGTCCCGCCCTCCAACGACACCACATGTCGCTCTTCTGCGCCGCCGAAAGCCCAAACCGTTTCTCTTGGATCATAAACAGCACCTTTGAAAGCAAATTCATACCAGATGGTGTTGCATTGACCCGTTGAGCCCGCACTACTAAACGGCCAAGTGCTACTCGATTAGCTCATGCTACATTGCAGCGTTGGTTTGAGGAGGTTTTCATGTTGCGTGCGATTTTATGTTCAGCTTTCCGCTTAGCAACTTTGATGCTTGCGTGCTCTTGCGCCAGGGCGAATGCGCAGACCCAACTCCCGACCGAGATGCAAAAGAAGATTGATAAGGTGGCCAGCGACGCGCTCGCCAAAACGGGCGTCCCTAGCGCCTCCGTCGCGGTGGTAAGGGATGGGCAGATCGCCTACCTGCACGCTTATGGGCATGCGCGCCTCGATCCCGAAACACCGGCGAAGCCCGAAATGCGTTACAGCATCGGCTCGATCAGCAAGCAGTTCACGGCTGCGGCCATCCTGCTTCTGCAGGAACAAGGCAAGCTTGCGCTCGACGATAAGGTCGGGAAATTCATACCCAACCTTACGCGCGCGAACGAAGTAACCATTCGCCAGCTTCTTTCGCACACCTCTGGCTATCAGGACTACTGGCCCCAGGACTATGTGATGCCCATGATGTTGGAGCCGGTTACAGCACAGAAGATTCTGGAGACTTGGGCGCGCAAGCCGCTTGACTTTGAGCCCGGAACGAAATGGCAATACAGTAATACGAATTATGTCATCGCCGGATTGATTGTCGAAGAGGCTAGCGGTGAACCACTGCTCCAATTTCTGCAGCAAAACGTATTTACACCCCTCAATATGAAGAGCGTCGCCGACACTGACAAGGCCAAGCTCGGCGACACCGATCCAACCGGATACTTGCGTTATGCACTCGGGCCACCGCGTCCAGCGCCCAGGGAAGGAAGTGGCTGGCTCTTTGCGGCCGGCGAACTGGCCATGCCCGCTGAAGACCTGGCAAAGTGGGACATTTCGATCATCAATCAGAAATTGATGAACGCCGCGTCCTATCAAGAGTTTGAAACGGAAGTTCTGCTCAAAAACGGGCTGGGGACGCGTTATGGGCTCGGCGTGGATGTCCGCTCAGAGCTTGGCCATCGATCGTTGGCCCACAGTGGCGAGGTTTCAGGTTTCACGTCAGATAATATCGTCTTTCCGGACGAGCGCATTGCTGTGGTGGTGCTTACAAACCAGGACGCCGCCGCTGCTTCGGAAGCGATTGCCATGGGCATTGCGCCGCTGCTGCTTGACCGCGATGACTCAGCTACTCCGGAGAAGTTAGCGCAAGCACGCAAGATTTTCGAAGGACTACAACACGGCAGTATTGATCGTTCTCTCTTCACGGACAACGCCAATTTCTATTTCAATGAACAGGCTTTAAGGGATTTCGCCAGCAGTTTGGGACCGCTGGGAACCCCGGAAGGATTTATCCAGGTTCGCCAGGCATTGCGCGGGGGCATGAAACTGCGTGTGTATACCATCAAATTTCCGAAATCGGAGTTACGCGCCTGGACCTACGAAATGCCGGACGGCAAGTTGGAACAATACCAAATCGCGGCCCAGGATTAGGGGAGTCCGCTAATCCTTTGGTTTGCCGACAATTCGCCAAATGACATGTCATTGATATAAAGTCGTCATCTGTTGGGCAGAAATGAACGGAGCGCGATTTGGCTCGCATGTCGAAGTCCCGTCGCAACACGTCCTTCCTTCCGCTGGACGACGCCCTGTTCGACGTCAAGCCGCGCAAGCCGGTCCCACATGAATTCGTGCTCGACGCGATCTCTACGCTGTCGCCCAAGACGCGCTCCATGTTCGGCTGCCTCGCGATCTACGTTCAGGACAAGATTGTCTTCATCCTCCGCGACAAGGGTGATCAGGCGGCAGACAACGGGGTGTGGCTCGCTACAACCGAAGACCAGCACCGGAGTCTGCGGCGGGAGTTCCCCAACATGCGATCCATCCAAGTGTTGGGGAAGAAGGTGACGGGCTGGCAGGTTCTTCCAGCCGATGCGCAGGATTTCGAGGAAGCAGCGCTGCACGCCTGCGATCTTGTCCTGGCAGGAGATCCTAGAATCGGGAAAGTACCAGTGAAACGGCGAGCATCAAGATCGGCGACCAAGAAGGCACCAAAATCCTCGAAGCAGGCGAAGGCACCCAAGAGACCAGCGAAAGCTCCTAAGATGCTGTGACGAGCGGGGTCCAGACCTCGGCATCGTTTTGCTATCCAACGTGCCCGGCCTTCTACCTTGTCGATTTCTCCGGAGTTCCGGGCAACCCTCTCATACCGATCAGGGAAGGGCTGCCGACCACCCGCCCAGAATCGTCGGCATCCTCTGCAATGGGCTGCGTCGGCTATAATTTGCGCGCGCGCATGGCCCTTGCGGTACTGGTTGGTCATGCAATCGTCAAGCATTTATCAGGAGCGATCATGGGTCAAGATCGTTTTATTCCGGTTGCAACCAATGCTAGGTCGCGAAGCGACCTAGTCGAGCGCGGGTTCAGTCGTCAGCCGCTCAGGGTTGACGTAGACATAGCACGCTCGCTGGAAGCGTTGTCCCATGCCGCCTGGTCCGTTCCAAAGGACAAATACTACGATGGGGGCGACAGGTATCGTTCCTTAAATCGTGTCAGGGCCGAGATTGTTGAGGGCGGTGTAAAGGTTTGGTTGAGCGAAGAGAGCACGCCCTATGTGCAGCTAAAGAAATACAACACGACAATCGGCGGCCAGCCGCGAGAGTACGCTCCGCTGCCCCCGGCGATCGCCGGTTCCATAGGCGTTCGCAAGATGATTGCTCACCACCTTCATTACCTACCGCTGTCGACGGTGGGTACGAAGTATTTGGTCAACGTTCATCTAATTAGGTTCACGGCTGCGCCTGGCCGGCCGTGCGACACGAGTCCACCGGGCTTACACAAAGACGGGGAAAAGTACATCGCCACGCATCTAGTGGGCCGCTGCGGCGCTCAGGGCGGCGAAGTCGTTATAACCGACAATGACAAGCAGGAAATGGATCGCTTCACGATGCGAGAATCGGGTGAGTGTTACGTCTTCGACGATGATCGCATCTGGCATATGTTGACGCCAGTGGCCGTAATGGAAGGCAATCAGTACGCCTACCGTGACACGCTGGCATTCGATATGCTGCCAGAGGGCTGGGAACCCGTGAAGTGATTGGAGACGGAGGGACTCGAACCCCGGCCTCTTGCTTCAGACGGAAGACAGAATCAACTGCAAGGGGAAACTCGAAGCATCTCGCGCCCGGTTTCTCAGAGGGCATCAAAAAGCCAAAGTGCTACGGTCCTCTGGAGTGGGGAAGACGGATTCCGCCGCGACCAGAGTCCGAGGCGAGGTTCCCCCCGGTATTCGGAACCGAAAAGATCCTGGGAAGTTTTCTACGACTTTGCTCTTTCTTTTTTGTCCCTGCTGCCTTTGTTCCCCGCCCAGTGCCGTGCTGCTCTTTTCCTGCCAGCCAGCTGCAGTTGTTTCTCAATGCCCTTAGTCTCCATGTGATTGTGCGTCGGGGCGATTGACCCTTCCGCCTGAGACGGGCTCGGTGTTGCTTCTTGCCGGCTCTGGGTCACGAGCGCTCGAAAATTGAGCGGGTCTCTGAGGTTTTGTAATTCCCGGTAATAATAGAGCGCAGTGGGCCGTTTCCCTTTGATCCTCAGTTTCTTTAGAAACTGAATTTCGTCCTCGGTTGCACCACGGCTCAGGGAAGCGTCACGAAGGAATTCTTTCAGCCCACGCTCTTCCTCAGATTGGCCCGGTTCCCTCTCGACGAACTCAAATTTCTTTGGGTCTCCTGGGGCTAGCCTCCCGTTTAACACAATTTCTATACCAAAGGTCGCAAGATCGAAGTCCCAGGATTCGATCAGCGGATCGAGGAAGGTAACGCTGTTCTCGATGGATAGGTTTAAAGCATCCGTGTCTAGGAACTCGAGGATGCTGACTCGAATTTCTTCATAGCTTCGGCCGGTGAGCCGAGCCACTTGGTGGACCCAATTTTCACTTTCCAATTCTTCCTTGGCGACTCTCTTGGCAACGTCTAGAAGCTTTTGTATGACTAAGCGTTCGACTTCACCAAAGGGATGCTTCTCAAACATGACGCGAAATTGGTTTTCTTTGTCGGGAACGCACTTTCGGAGAACCAACTCTCGAACTTCCTTAAATAAGGGCGGGGGTGCGTGCCCCAAGGTTTTCTTCAATTGCTCCTTGCGCTCGTGGTCAGCTAGGGTCGAAAGCTCACCGCTCGGGAGTTTCAAGAATTTCCCCATTTTGTCGTAAATGTCTGTTCGGCTAGGCGCGGGGGGCAATTTCTTCCGAGTCAGCAGCTGGGAAATGTAAGACTCCGTAACTTCGGCGGCCGCCGCAAGGTCTCTCTGCTCAAACCCCAATTCTTCCAGCCGCTGTTTGATCACTAAACAAACATCCACAGGGTTGCCTCCCGGTTAACTGGATTGGATTAATACTTCAAAATACTCCCAGATTCTCCTTGACACGTCAAGTTAATTAACCTAGTGTAGTTAAGTGACTGAGGGATTCATCTGGTAATCTAAACTAAAAATGGTTATCTAGAATCGCCCCTTGGCCATGACAACCAAGGAGGTTGACATGTTTGCACGCAGAGTTTCCATGCAGCTGAAGCCCAATAGCGTTGCGGAATTCACGCAGAGAATCGAAAAGGACGTTTTTCCCCTGCTTCGAAAACAGACCGGGTTCAAGGACGAAATCACGTTTATCGGCCCGGGGCAAACGAATGCGTTTGGAATCAGTTTGTGGGAAAACAAAGAGAACGCGGAAACCTACAACCGCGGAACGTACGCCGAAGTGAAGAAGTTCTTGGCGGGAGTGATTGAGGGAACTCCCCAGGTTGAAACCTATGAAGTTTCCAACTCGACCTTCCACAAGATCGCTGCTGCCGTAGCAGTCTAAGGCCGGCAGTTCTTCTCGTTCGGGGTGTGGGGGCGGGTTCAGTCCGCCCCCGCATTTGTCCGGCGGAGGGGAACCTACAAAACACACGAGACCTTCAATACTGACTTGAGCAAGACAACCAAGGAGGTTGCTATGAACACAATTACACGTTGGGACCAGTCCCGCGGTTTGGCATCGTTTCAGGACCAAGTCACACGTTTGTTCGAAGACAACTTTACTCGCGATCGCTCGGGTCCTGCCGAACTGGCAACGTGGGCGCCACTAGTCGACATATACGAAACCGAGAACGAATTGGTCGTAAAGGCCGACCTGCCGGATCTCCAAGACAAGGACATTGACGTACGCGTCGAAAACAACACGTTGACCATCCGCGGAGAGCGGAAGTTTGAGAAGGACGTCAACGAGGACAATTATCTCCGAGTTGAACGCGCCTATGGTTCGTTTATGCGGAGCTTCTCCCTGCCGAACACGGTCAGCTCCGAGAACATTCGGGCCGAGTATCGCAATGGGGTCTTGACCCTGCATATGGCTAAGCGTGAGGAGTCGAAGCCGAAGCAGATCAAGATCAGCGTCTCAGCAAACGGCAAGTAGTTCGCAAATCAGATATGAGGGGCACGTGCTGCCCCTCGTACCTACAACCAAGGAGGTTGCCATGATCGAACGCAAAAAACTTTCTAGAGAAGATATTGCGCACCGAGCATACGAGCTGTATACGCAACGTGGCTGCGAACCTGGGTGGGATCTCGAGGACTGGATTCGGGCGGAGAAAGAGTTGAGCGACGAGCCTATCGCGAGACCGGCGGAAACAAGGACCCTACGGGCCGTAACATTAGTTAATTGACGGCCTGCGTGGGAGTAATCACCCGTGTCGCTCGTGCCACGCACGGCTCGACGGCCCCGTTTTCCCTAGCAGCCGAAAACGGACAGGTCTTTCGTAGAGAAACGAGGTTACCAATGGTCACGAGAAGCCTGAAGTGGATTTTCATCACCGCGTTGCTCCTGGTGGTGTTATTGCGCTCCTCAGCAGCTCACCAACTATCGGTGGACTTTCTCGTGTGTGCAGGCGCCTTCATGGTTGTCCTGGTTTTATTCTTGCAAACACGAGGTTGGGACTTTCTACCGCGCCAATAACAGATCGTACCTAGGAGAGCAAATTACCGGAAGGCTGACCCAAATGGGGCATCAGCCTGGTCGGCGCTCGAGTCGATGTGATGGAGCTTCAGATGATGATCAATTCCGAGGCGCGAGTCATCGAGGAAGGGGAGTGCAAGACGGTCGGCTGCGGCCCGGCACCTGCCAACTCTTCCCATCCCACCGAACTGGTCAACGGCAAGACCTCGAGGAGGCACTGGCCATCAAGAACACGGATATCGTCCCCGAGTTCAGTCTTCCCCCGTGCACTCCTGTCCGATGCCACAAGATACCCCAGAATTGGGGGAAGGCAGCACTGGGTAGCCTCGTTTTTTGACCGGGAACGCTGCTGTACGAGTCGTTCCTAGCCCGTTTCTGCAGCTGTTGTGACGCTCGCTTGGACGAAAACAATGGATCACCGTAGTCCACGAAGAGAACCCAAATGGCAGAGACAATCAAAACGGGGACCGTCCTGATAAAGGAGGGCGCACTCTTGCCGGAAGCCTTCCAGTTCGAAAGCGAGTGCTGTGTGCCGGGCTGGAGACTAGTAAGAGGTCTCGATGGGCACGCATTGGATCGACAGATCCACGAAGCAGGATGGACCTTTCTTCCTCGCTAACGAAATCAAGGCGACTGTCTTCGGTATTGACGGAGAAAAGATGGTACGCCGAGCAATCGAGCGAATTTTGGGGGATTCAAAGTCGGAGAGATTTAATGCCTTGGAAATTACGCAAGTGACCTCGCTGGGCTCGGAACGTTTTCCGGTAGTTCGCTATCTGACTGTATCCGCTCACTCACGTCATATCCAGGAGAGCTTGATTCTCTTCTCTGCCAAGGACCCTCAGGGGCTGGGACCGAGCAAGATTGACTGCCGCCCGGACCAAAGCATGGGGCTCGCAGGCAGCAAGGGGCTGCTGACAGGAACACCGATCTTGAATCGTTGATTGATTGAAGGGATATTCAAATGAAAATAATGCGCAACATAGTCGTTGCTCTTTCGCTGATCCTGCTTTCCGCTCCCATGATTTCCGGTCAGGATCTTTCGAAGTATCGAACATTCTCGCTCGGAATGACTTTATCTGAACTCTCGAAACAGGTCGGCCCGTACTCGCACTGGACAACGCTTATTCACCAACGCCCAGCAGTCATTCAAGAGTTGACGCTTTGGTCGCTGAGCGCTTCTCGCGCTCCGATCGGAGGGGTTTCGCAGATTTTGTTCGGCTTCTACAATGGTGAACTCTACAGAATCGTGGTGACTTACGATCGGGACGCTACAAAAGGCCTGACTGACGATGACATGGTACAAGCCATTTCCGCCCGTTATGGAACCGCAACGAGGCTTTATCCCGAGATCAAGTTGCTAAAAAACGATGTCTATGCGTCGACAGAAACGGTCATCGCTCGTTGGGAGGATTCACAGAACTCGGTAGGCCTCTTGGCTTCAAGCAATCAGACGTCTTTTGGGCTCGCGATGTTTTCAAAACGGCTCGATGCTCAGGCTAAGGCTGCCATTATCGAATCTGAGAAGCTCGAGAAGCAAGAGGCTCCGCAGGTGGACATTGGGCGCCTGAAAAAAGAGGCCGACGAGCTGGGAGTGGCTCGACAAATAAACCAAAAGACTTTTCATCCCTAGTGTCGAGCTAGGTCATGAGGATTTTACTTTAGGACTTTTTGGGACGAATTAAACGGAGGTTGAAGATATGCCTGTAAACGTAACTCCCCTACATGACCGCGTCCTGGTGAGGCGGTTGGAAGAGAAAGAAACAGCGAAAGGCGGCATCATCATCCCCGACACGGCTAAAGAGAAACCTCAGGAGGGCGAAGTAATGGCCGTCGGAGCCGGCAAAATCGAAAAGGGCAAACGGGTGCCGCTCGATGTGAAGGTGGGCGATCGGATTTTGTTCGGCAAATACACCGGCAATGACATCACGATCGATGACCAAGAGTACCTGATTCTCCGCGAGGAGGAAATCCTGGCCAGGATTAGCGGAATCTCCAAAGCGGCTTTTGGCAAGAAGTAATTCCCCGATCCGATATTTTGGACGGAGGAAGATTCGCATGCACCTGGGAGGGTGAAGTCTAATGGCAAAACAAATTGTTACCGGTGAGAATTCGCGTCAGGCGATTTTGCGCGGCGTCAACATACTGGCGGATGCCGTGAAGATTACCCTTGGCCCCAAGGGACGAAACGCAGTGATCGAGAAGAAGTTCGGCGCGCCGATCATCACCAAGGACGGCGTGACGGTCGCGAAGGAAATCGAGCTGCTGGACCCGCTCGAGAACATGGGGGCGCAGATGGTTCGCGAGGTCGCTTCGAAGACCTCGGACGTTGCCGGCGACGGCACGACCACTGCGACCGTGCTGGCCCAGGCCATTTTCCGTGAAGGCGTACGAACGGTCGCCGCGGGTGCAAGCCCAATGGCGCTCAAGCGCGGCATCGATAAGGCAGTGGAAGTCGCTGTGGAAGAGATCAAGAAGCTCTCCCGCGACGTGAAGGGCGACATGATTGCGCAGGTGGGCACGATCAGCGCTAACACCGACAAACAGGTCGGCAGCATCATTGCCGAAGCCATGAAGAAGGTCGGCAAGGATGGCGTCATCACCGTCGAGGAATCGAAGACGATGGAGACGACGCTGGAAGTGGTCGAAGGCATGCAGTTCGACCGCGGCTACCTCTCCCCCTACTTCGTCACCGACCCTGAGCGGATGGAATGCTTGTTGGAAGACGTCTACATCCTGATCCACGAGAAGAAGATCAGCTCGATGAAGGACCTGCTTCCCCTCCTCGAGCAGACCGCCAAGATGGGCAAGCCCCTGTTGATCATCGCCGAGGACGTTGAGGGCGAAGCGCTCGCAACTCTAGTCGTGAACAAACTCCGCGGCACCTTGCAGTGCGCTGCGGTAAAGGCTCCCGGCTTCGGCGATCGCCGCAAGGCCATGCTCGAGGACATCGCGATCCTCACCGGCGGCAAGGCCATCACGGAAGACCTCGGGAGCAAGCTTGAGAACGTGGAGCTCGAAGACCTCGGCCGCGCGAAAAAAGTCACCATCGACAAGGACAACACCACGATCATTGCGGGCGCCGGCAAGGCCAGCGAGATCGAGGGCCGCATCAAGCAGCTTCGCACCCAGATCGAAGATGCCAGTTCGGACTATGACAAGGAAAAGCTCCAGGAGCGCCTGGCGAAGCTCGTCGGCGGCGTCGCGGTGATTAAAGTGGGCGCGGCAACCGAGACCGAGCTGAAGGAAAAGAAGGCTCGCGTCGAGGACGCCATGCATGCCACCCGCGCAGCTGTCGAGGAAGGCATTGTTCCCGGCGGCGGCACCGCTCTTCTGCGCTGCCTGCCGGCCCTAGAAAAGCTCAGGGTTCACGATGATGAAGCGATTGGCGTGAACATCGTGAGGCGCGCCCTGGAGGAGCCGACGCGCCAGATTGCCCAGAACGCGGGCCATGAAGGCGCTGTCGTGGTCGGGCGCATCCGCGACTCAAAGGATGAGAACTTAGGGTTCAACGCGGAGTCGGGCGAATACACCGATTTGGTCAAGGCTGGCGTGATCGACCCTGCCAAGGTCACCCGCTTGGCGTTGCAGAACGCCGCGTCTATCGCCGCGCTGATGCTCACCACCGAAGTCCTAGTGGCCGATATCAAGGAAGAGGAAATAAAGGCCGCGGCAGGCGCGGGCCATAGCGGCGGCATGGGCGGAATGTACTAAACCACCGAGCACCTTGCACTACGTCTGCGCCAATCGGGGCGAACTCGCACATCGTACGGTGAGGCTTGCCGAAACGATTTGCTTTCGCGCAGATGGGTTTCAGGCAGCGAACGGCTTCTAGGAGGACGGCTAGCCGGTGTCAAAACGGTGCGGAGGGTTTTCGGCACTTCCGGCGGTCCAACGACTCATGGAGCCAAAAATTGATTGAACTGCGGAAGTTCTTTAACGATCTGGCTAATCCCAAGAGTTCTGAAATCATCACAAGATCGGGCTCGTCAAGCTGGATCCAATGACCACCCTTGGAAGCAACTACGTGTTTCCCGTAGGAAGACAGGTGCGCCAAGGACGCATGTTCCTCCATCTGTGAAGGAGATGAGCTATTCGCCGAAAGCACGACCAACGGAATGTCACCGTAATCTCCAGTGGCAGCAACCTGAGCTGCGCTTTGAGGAAGCGCCTCGCCCTGGCCTACAATCGCATCAAAAAAGGCTGCTCACGTCTCCCAGCTCAACCTGCCCCCCATCCCTGACCAGGGCCGATTACAAGTGGTATGTCAAGTTGGGTCTCAGCATAACTTCCGAAGCGGTGGATCGCGATTCGCCAGAACAGAAAAGCTTCGAATCTGAGCCTTAATTTCTGATTGGTTTCAAGGTACAGGCCGGATTGCCGGTTTAGCGAAAGCGTTGTCAAATTCAACTGACACTTGGCTCCCCTTCCGAACGTTATTCACGAGAGCTGGTCGGAAACAAGCAATGCAGGTTCCCCCGCCATGCCGAACGCTTGGATAAACGATGCCGGCCGATTCATTCTCCAAAAGTTCCTGGGCCAGCTTCTGGGAGGCTGCGTAGCTTTTCGGATCGAGGCACTTCGCAAAACGGGAGTCGTTGCGGATATCGTGGAACTCTCCTCGAAAGTCCGCCAAGAAGTCAACATACAGGAAAGTCTCTTTCTCTTGCCAGTTGATCTCCTGAAGCTCCTGCGACTTGTGAAAAGCTACTTCAATTCCGGATGTTTCGAGTGAGAATCCCCCGTACCACGCGCCGCGCTCGGGCCCATTGAAACGGCTCCCGAGAGGGTTCGCGTGAGTGAATGCCGCATTGACGATGTGGGAGTACGAGACTCCGAACACAAGCTCCTGAACCGTTATTCCGGGCAGGAGCCCTGCCTCGCCTTGGAGCCGTTCGTTAGTTGCTCCTTCGAGTTCGAATAGCGCAGTTATTTCGTCCGAATCCGTGGTCAGTCGGTTGAGGACAGTCTCATCGTCGTATGCAGAGGGGATCAATCGATGGGTGTCATCCTGGAGAAGACGCGAAACGTGCGGAAGCACCTACCGTCCGCCCCGCCGCGCATCGAGAAGTTGCCTCACTCTGAGCATGGCAGGGACGCCGCCTCTGGTCATGTAGGTAAGCGGGAGCTGTCCGCCGAACATTGGGTTCGTATTGGGAAGCCGAATCCAGCGATCGGCAAGCTTTTTTCGGTACAGGATATTGAGTGCCTTAAAGATGCCTGTGAGCAGGGAGATCCGCGTTAAGCGGTCCTGATCGAGTACCGGTGAACTCGCTTTCTTCAGTTCGTAGTAGGCGCCGTTCGAAATACCGCCAAGTAATAGCCTGGCATCCTCGTCTCGCAGCTCCCAAAGGGTTGCGATCTTGAGGAACGCCTTGACCGCCCCTGGACTAAGCCGTTTTACGACACCCTTGTCAGAGAGGTCCGCTGGTTGATCCAACCTGATTCCCGCAAGAGGCCGATTGACGGTTGCCATTCTAGCTCCCGTGATACACTCCAACTATGGAGCATTGTACATACAATAATGTATTAAGGCAAGGTATTGTCGCGAGTGTTTTTGCAGAATACAGCGCTCATGGCCGGGAATTTTTCTTTGAAGCTGACTGCCAAGCTAATCACAACATCAGGACGGAGTGCCAGTGCGGCAAACTCTATAAGAGCCAATTGCCTGTGATTGACGTGCTGTTGGGGCAGAAGTACATTGCGGACCGGCGCCGGCGAAATTAGAACAGCGCCGGATTGAGAGCCAAGCTGTGAGGGTGCGCCAAACCTCAATCTCCCGGGTTCGCTTTTTTCGGCTCCCCCAAAAACAGCGAATTCCCTTCACATTAATCCCGTACCTCTTGGGGCGGAAGTCCTCGCGCCACGCTGGGCCAAAACCTAGGCACTACTTCGCGGTAGCGTGCGAAGCGGTGCCCGCGGGGCCACTTTTTCCGCCAGTCCCAGGCGGATTGAACGATCGCATTCAAATCGGACATCGTTGGTTGCCATCTCAGGAGGGCCTTGGGAGCGCCGCACCATCCGCAGCTCCAATTTCCGATCGCGGTAGCAAGCACGGTCCTCGTTGCGGGATTGAGTTTATCGATTCCTGGAGACGCCATTCCTTAAGCTGAAGGAGCGGTTCTCGCAACTTCGTCCTGCAAAGTCTCCGAAGTTCGCTGACGTTGCGCCGGTGCCTGCCCGCAATCGTGAGCGGGCCTAGTCTTTGGAATACGTCCGCATAGCTGAAGCCGTCACGACCCGCTGTGCGTGATGAGTACGGCTCTCCCCGTCGCCGAGGAGAGCCGTTCATGTATCAAGCAACCAGTACTTCTTTTCGACGCGATTCAGGCTTTTTCAGCAAGTCCGCACGGGCGTTACTATGCTGTTGCTACTGCAACCTTAGCCGCTACCTTGGTCGCGACGAAGTTCCTGATGAGACGTCGCGTTCGTTCCACAAACGCGAGCTTGTCTGCCAAACAGCTTTCCAGCAGAACTCCAACCGCATAGTGTCCAGTCACGTCGGCCGCTGCTACCAGCGTTACGTACTCGGCAATCCGAAGATGGATCAGGTGGTTAACTTTGGCTAAGACGAAGAGGTGCTTTGCGATCGGGTTCTGTATCTCCGCTAGTTCTTTGCGGAAGTCCTCAACAAATACCTCTTGGAGCCGGCCGCTGAGCTTCACTGGCTGCTCGCCGATCAGTTGGAAGCACCGATCGATCGCGCTGAGGTCCTTTTCCGAGATCCAGGCCCGCGATTCCAGTGCTTCTTTAATGTCTGGATCCTGGGCTGCCTGGCTGATCTCCTGATAAAACTTGGTGGACCGCTCAGTGCTCTGGCGTGCGTCACTTAGCAGCATCACGAAGAGTTCCTTTGGGTTTTTGACTGTCATGAACTTTCTCCTTACCAGCGTGTGGTGTTCGCCGGTCGAACGTTTGCTGTTCTCCGAGAATTTGAAATTGGCTTCTCGAGTTTGGGCTTACGCCCTGAAGTCAAAGTCATCAGCTTGAACTGACAACGGCTCGGACCTTTGTCGGGCATGGCTTATTGCGAGGTCAGATTGTTCTGGTTTCGACCGTTCTGGGCGGCCATGGTTTTTCCTGGTCCTACGACAACTTCGCTCGCCAGCTCTTTTTCTGCTCTGACCCAGTCCTCGATATCTTTCCCCGCCTCACAGCCGCGTTGGGTATACAGCTCGTAAGCTCGGTGCGCGATATCTCCTCTAGAAAGTTCTTTGCGTTCGATCATGGCAACCTCCTTGGTTGTAAGCGCGAGGGGCACGAGTTGCCCCTCGCGCGTGTCTGTGATCTACGATCTACTTGCCGTTTGCTGAGACGCTGATCTTGATTTGCTTCGGCTTCGACTCCTCACGCTTAGCCATATGCAGGGTCAATACCCCATTGCGATAGTCGGCGCGAATGTTCTCGGAGCTGACCGTATTCGGGAGGGAAAAGCTCCGCACGAACGAACCATAGGCACGTTCGATCCGGAGGTAGTTATCCTCTTTGATGTCCTTCTCGAACTTCCGCTCTCCTCGGATCGTTAACGTATTGTTTGTAATGCGGACGTCAATGTCCTTCTCTTGAAAATCCGGCAGCTCGGCCTTTACGACCAATTCGTTCTCGGTTTCGTAGATGTCTACGGGTGGCGCCCACGTTGCTAGATCGGCATGACCCGAGCGCTCGCGAGTAAAATTGTCTTCAAATAGACGATTTACTTCGTCCTGTAGAGTTAAACCACGGGACTGGTCCCTGCGGGTAATCGTATTCATGAATCTCCTTGAATGTCTTACTGATATTGTCTGGCGAGGGGTAGATCAGGTAACTTCCGTCGTATTTAGGTGAACTGAAGAATCCCAAGTCCGTAATCACATTGGGCGCATGCTGCGCTATTGTCAAGGAAATTACGATCCTGTGATGGAAATACTCTATCTATGGGTCGTAGGCGCATCCAAGCCGCACTCTAGAGGCCTTAGAGCTGTCAGACAACTTCGCGTGATCTCCCGAATGCGGGAAGCACAGCCTGGGATTCGATACGGAGGAAAGAAAACCCTAAACCAACAGCGGCCCAAGGCTAAGTCCTGACTGACGTTTGTCGCACGGGTCACGCAATGGCGCTCATAATCGCTGACTTAGAGGCGGATGCCGAATATTACGCACTCCATGAACTCGGTTTCGTCGCTTTGTCCGACACTACTCTAGTGAGCGACTCCGTATACGTTGAATCAGATAAGAATTAGCGGAGCGGCGCAAAATTGAGAGCGGTTGCCATGATTGTGGGGCATACCCGGCGGTTGCGCTCTTGTTCTGTAATTGGTCAATACGTCTGCTAGAATCGCCGCCAACAAAGGGAGGCCAACAATGCTAATGATCGGCGAACGCTTGCGCACAATCCGCGAATCAAAGAATCTTTCTCAGGGCGACATCGAAAAACGTACTGGCTTGATCCGCTGCTACACCTCCCGCGTCGAAAACGGCCACACTGTTCCGTCGCTCGATACGCTTGCGAAGTACGCGCAGGCGCTTGAAATTCCCATGTATCAGCTCTTCTATGATGGCGAAGCCGAGCCAAAGAAGATCAAAGGGCTAAACCTTGATGGGAAGAAACTATCTCTCAGCGAGCAGCGCGAGATCGAGAGTCTTGGCCGGAAGTTCACGAAGTTGAAGGAGCGCGACAAAGGGATTGTGCGGCTGTTGATCGCGAAGCTCGCGCAGGCCACCTCGTAAACGCCACCGGGATCCTTATCGTCTATTGTCGGCGGATGCGGATCGTTCTGGCCTAAACGATCTCCACTCGCGGATTTGTTCGGATACCTCATTCTTCTCGCGTTCGCCTGTCGCTCTTTCCCATCGACGTTGCAACTCGTTGAGTCGCCCTTCCACAAATCCGACTCGTCCTGATTTGCTTGCTGGTTTGTCGCGGTTACCGTATACCATGTTCAGATTGCTCCTTTTGATTTGAGAATATCGCTATCCATCCCGCGTTATCACAAAGTATTTGCCCACGTACTCTGTTGTTGTCGTTTCATTTATGTACCGAACGCGTCGCGCCCTGTGAGAGAGGGTTAGTGGCGAATCGCATAGTCGATGAAGAAGGCAGATACGATTATGACCATAAATCCGAGGACGAAAACACGCGCAAAGAATAGCAAATCAGGAATCAACTCAATTCGTACTCGCGAGTGGCGGATCATTCAGCACGCCGAAATATGAGGTGGCCGGGCACCGACTGTCGTCAATCTTTCGAAGGGGGCTTCCGCTCGGGTTGATGCGGACGCGATCACGACACCATCGGTGCCTCGGCTTACGCATTTTTATAACGTGAGCAATTTTCTGTTTCTGTTCAGTTTTGCACACTTTTCAAAAATCGTGTTTTGAGCGGCTAACTTACAATTGTGTGCAAAGTAGGACCGACAGCCGAACCGCGACCGGAGTAAATTCACTTCGTTCGCAGCAATCTAGTTCCACTCAGAGCGAAGTCCAGCCCCTCATTCTCAGACGATACCAAGAGGATTTGGGGGCCGAGGGAGGCTGTTCCTTCGCTTAAGTGATGAAGAGCAAGAAATTAGAGAAGAGAAATCTGGTGATGTACAAACGGTTCATTGTGCTGCTCGGAATATTTCTGGGTAGCCACGCGCCGGCGGCGGCACAGAAGCCCGAGGTACAAACACCCGCAGTACAGATCGTCCTGGCGCACGCGTATGTTGCGCCGGCCATAACGATGCTCCGACCCGTATCGGCCCCTTTGCTAGCCGCCTCCTTCCAGCTGTACCAGTATCCCCCAAAATCCCCCGCCTATTTCGGTCACGTTTTCGCGGGAGCCTATGAACGTGATGACAGCATCGAGCGCGTTCCACCGACGGAAGAGGTTAGGACTTTGTTTTTCACGCGGACGAGCTTGCCGCTCGTCCAATTCTGGAGCGGACGGTTGCGGCTTGATGGTGTTATAGGCACCCTTAACATGCAAAACGTTCAGCTCGGTCCTTCGGCCTCTGGCGGTCTGTGGGATTTTCGGCCCCCGCGAAAAAGTTATCCCGGCGGGCCTCGGACGATCGATCTCTACGGGGTCAGTGTGAGCTATCACTTTGGCCGGGCCGCGCGGACGGGGGGCCCGCCCCACGTATGGCGGTGCCTGTCGCGGTTTGTGGGCGGCGTTCTAAATTGAACTGCCAAAGGCGGAAGAAGTCGCACTGTCACGCGGAGCTTCTTGTCAGATCTAAGGGACTCCAGTCAAGTACGTAGGCGCTCGCTGACAGTTTTGGAGCGGCCATCCTGTTGGATAAGCTGACGCTTGCTACCGAAATGATTCCTGCGATAAAAGCTTCAAGCCAGACTGCGGACATCAATAACTTATCCCATAAGGTAGCGATAAACGCCAGCGCGCGAACCAAAGCGACTTGACCCATATTTGACCCGACGGAGCGAAAAACAGCGGTAGAGTGAAACGCAATCGGTTGCGGTGTGACTGACCGTGGTGCAATTTCGTTCGCGTAAGCCGGCACCGTCCTGGCATCTTCGCTCACCAAAATCTCCGAAGGCAACTGCTATCGCGTCTGTGCCTGTCCAACAATCGTGATGCGTTTCCCCCTTCTTATTTTATTGCGGTCTTCTACGACCAACTGACTCAACCACTTCACGAATCGACTCAATCACAAGATCAGGCTCGTCAAGCTGGATCCAGTGACCACCCTTGGAAGCAACTACATGTTTCGCTTGCGAAGACAGGCGCGTCAAGGACTCATGTTCCTTCATCTGCGAAGGAGATGAGCTATTCGCCGAAAGCACGACCACCGGAATATCACCGTAATCTCCAGTGGCGGCAACCTGACCTGCGCTTTGAGGAAGCGCCTCGGCCTGGCCTACAATCGCATCAAAAAACTTCGGCTGCGTCCACAAAGCCGCAACAATTGGCCGCAGCTCCGGTGGTAACTTTGCCAACGGGGCGATCATGCGCTCTGCCTCCGCGATCGTCCCACCCGTCAGCAGGGAAACGCTAGCGCGTCCCAGCCCGTGTGCACCAAGACGCACAAGAGCAGAGATGAGACGAGCGACGCCCAACCGCGCAAGTAACGCGCCGTATCGAGAGAGCCTTATTGCGCCCGCAAGCTTTCTTGCGCCTGCCTCGGTCATCTCAAGCCATTCGCTTGGGTGGATAGGATCAACGAGCACCATGCCCACAACGTCGCCGGGATAGGTGCTCGCATAGAGCCGTACTGTGAAGGTACCGAAGGAGTGCCCCACGAGTACAAACGGTCCTTCGACTCCGGCATTGAGTAGCAGCGCACGGAGTTCCTCAACGATCTGCAGGCTCGAGCGGGGCCTGGGGCCCGCATCGCTCCAACCGAGGCCTGCGCGATCGTAGCTGCATGCTTGGGTGAACCTTGCCACCGCGGGCTGCACGAACGTCCAACTTAGCGAAGAGGCGGGAAACCCGGAGTCCATCACTACCGCTGGAGTGCCCTCACCCATGCAGTAGATGTGCAGCCGATGGCCGCCGACGTCGACCAGTTGACCGGGAGGCGGAAACCTTCGCGCGTCTCTCGCACTGCCAATCGCCTGGAAGATCAGGCCAGCGAGCACGAGAAGCGTGACAAGCACCGCAAGTCCGATAAGCAGGTCCAAAACGTCCGATCTCAGGATATGTGGCACAGCCCACATTAATCATGTGTATCGCGGGAGGCTAGGAACTCCAGGACCGTTCGGGGCGATTTCGTTAACGCCGCAAAATTGGCTGATGCCACAGTCGTGCTTATGGGAAGCTACCCATCGGTTTCCGAGATGCCTGCGTTAAGCCCGGGCAGCCTTTTGCGCGGCCTTCATCACCGTTTTCTTCATACGGTTTTCGCCTGCCCAATACAAGCTGATCTCGTGGCCATCGGGATCGTTGAGATAGGCATGCCGCCAACCCCAGGGCATCATGCGTGGCAGTTGGGTGATGTGAAACCCTTTTTTGCTGGAGATTGCGGCAGAAGTCGTCGAGTTCACGGACTTCGAAATACAGACGCACACCGTCGCTCAAAACAGAAACCTCTGGTTCGTCGCGCTCCATGTGACCCTCGCGCCGAGTGCGATGCAGTCTACACCCAAAGCTGGTGTCGGTAGGAGTGGACCATCACATTTTGAGATAGGTGGTGGCGAAGCGGATTTCGCAACATCTATCCAAGTCGTGGTTCGGCTATGAGGTCGCAGTGGAGAACGTAATCCATAGCGCCGGTATTCGTGGAGTCTACTTCTTTGAAGGCCATTCTCGACTTGTCATACTCTCAAATGTTTTTTGGCTTTCTTCAGAAAAAGTGAGTCTTTCAACAGTCACAGAATTTATCAACAGTAATCGACGAGGCTAAGCGAACTGTACCCTTCTGCACAGATTCTCAGGCCCCTCTTTTGGTTCAATGGACATGGAATCTCCGGGGCAACGAGTTGCGAGTTCCGCCTCAAAAGCCAAATGAAGTTTCACCCACAAAATGCACGGCACCCCAGTGCCGTCGAGGATTGACATGAGCGGAAAAAACTTTCGAGTCGTACAGGTGAGCGAACGAACCAACTCAGAAGGTAAGGAGGTAATCAACAAAGTACTACTGGCAACGCCTAACAATGAATATGAGTTGATGCGTTATGACTTGACATATATCGACTTGCCGCATCATCTCAGCCTCCATGAGCCGACACAGCGTATCGAGTTTGTCTATTTCCCGAATCGAGGAATGGTTTCTCAGGTTGCTGTTACCAAAGACGGCCGGACCGTGGAAGTGGGTGTAGTAGGCAAAGAGGGATACGTTGGGGCGGGATTGGCAGTGGGCGTGAGCAGAAGTTCAGTGCGAGAAATCATCCAAATCGCCGGCGACGGGTTCCGAATGATGGGGAGTGCGCTCGAACGCATTCTGCGGTCGGCCCCGCAGTTACAGGTGATATTAAACAGGCATACGGGGCTTCAAGGAATGCAAGTTGCACAAACTGCGGCGTGCAATCGTCTGCACGATATACAGCAGCGTCTCTCAAGGTGGCTGTTAATGACTCAGGATTGGGTGGATTCCGCAGTGCTTCCGATTACCCACGATTTCATCGCCACTATGATGGGTACGGACCGATCCACCGTGAGCTTGGCGGCGTCGGTAATGCAAAAAGAGGGCATTATAGAATACTTGCGAGGCGCAGTGAAGATTGTGAACCGCAGGAAACTCGAAAAATCCTCCTGTGAGTGCTACGGCGTCATTCAACAGTTCGAGGACGACCTCGGATTGAGATAGCAATCCCTGGCCAGCGTTGGATACCCCACAGACAGCTATGCTTTGCCATCGGTAATCTTCAGCCCTTGTGTATTCAGTTGGGTTTTGAGGTGTGTTCAAAGATGTGATGACCTGTACAGAACCTTGCCTAGAGCAACGGATGAAGCGGCTTCTGTGGCCGCAGTTGCGTTCGAAAATCAATGTTACGCGTCTTTCACTAGGGTCTTACCGCACCTGTTCGCGAGGAGTCCTAGCGAGGCCATGCGCCGCAAATTGGTCTGGATCGAAGAACATAGTTTTTGGGGCTGGGGTTGCTCCGAGTGTGCGTGGGTGTTCAATGCTTCGGGATCACCCGCCGGTAATTCGCTCGATGAAATGAAACAGAACTACGAGCAGCGGCGCGATAAGGAGTTTGCAGCACATGTTTGCGCCGAACACCCTGGAGCCAAGAAGACAAAAAGTTAAATAGTCGCCGCTCCACGGTCAGATCGAAAGGAGCCCGCCTAACACTACTCAAGAATTTCTAGTGTGAAGCGCTTCCGCAGCTTCATGCCCACCCCAGTCAGGATCGTGCGGATGGCTTGGGCCGTGCGTCCTTGCCGGCCGATTACTTTTCCGAGATCACTCGCGTGTACGCGCAACTCGAACACAGTAACCTGCTCGCCTTCAATCGCGCGAACGTGAACCTGATCGGGATTATCCACGAGCGCCTTTGCGATTGCCTCTACTAGCTCCTTCATTGTCTCTCGGAGCGAACGACAGTCTTAGGTTGCCTGAACCTTGATTCTACGCTTTCGGCGCCATATCACTGCTGCGGTTTTCATTCGCGGACACCGCTTTATTCTCGTGGCGGAAGTCCTCGATCCGGTTGCTGGGCGTTTACACCCTTGCGGGTCACAATTTGGCGCCGCCCGTCGCTGTTGCGAGCACGCCAGCTGCTGATAGTTCTTGACGGCACAATTTCGAAACGAAAGTGTTCACAACGGTACAGATTTCCGTCGTTTCTCTAGCTAATCTGGTGTCTGCACTCTAGTTGAGATAAGAGACCGCCCATGGCTTTTGCTCCGTTTAATGCCGTACTACCAGTGATCGCCGCTTTTGTGGTCTTTATTCTTGGCTATGTCGCGCTTTTTGTTTCTTTAATGATTTGTTTTTTCCTTTGTCTGGTTATCACAAAAGGTATATACGAAGGCGCGAAAAAAGTGCGGACGTACGCGATGAGATCAGCCCCAGCAAAGACTTTCATTTCATCGGATGTCGCGCTGATCTCTGGATTGGACTCAGGGAGTTTGCCTGCAATTAGGAGGTAAATCATGAACTTAACAGATGCAAGCACGAGACAAATCTCGATCGTCGTTGCCGTGGCGGTTGTTATAGTAATCGTCGGCATCCTCGCTTGGTTCTTCAATCGTAAACGCCGAACGGAAAGACTGCGCACTCAGTTCGGCAGCGCTGAATATGCCCGCGCCGTGAAAGAAGACGGGGGCCAACGGAAAGCAGAAGCGGTTCTGGACGAGCGAGCCGAACGAGTGGAGAACTTGCATATCCGAGAGCTGGCTCAGGGCGATCGTGCGCGGTTTGTCGACTCTTGGGCGAAAATACAGGCGCGATTCGTTGACAGCCCCGGTGGCGCGGTGACGGATGCCGACCAACTACTGGGCGACGTGATGTCCACGCGAGGTTATCCGGTAGGAGGCTTCGAGCAGCGAGCCGCGGATATTTCGGTGGATCATCCACTCGTTCTCGAAAATTACCGTGCAGCCCACAAAAGCGCGCTTCTTCAAACGCAGGGTAAGGCCAGCACGGAGGATTTGCGTCAGGCTATGATTCACTACCGCACACTGTTTGAGGAACTGGTTCGAGAGCCAGAGATGGCGCGCGCAAAGGGCGCATAAATTCGTGCGCCCAAGAGTTAATTTCCGGAATTTGTTCATGAAGAAATTTACACGGGAGCGCGTGGTGCCGACCATTTCCGCGAGCATCTCTTGCGAGACTTTGGGAAGAACCCGTTGGAGTTTGTCTTCCTTGCCATAGCGCGCGAGAAGCAACAGCGTGCTCGCCAGGCGCTTCTCGCTGAAGCCTGACTACCTTTCTCCCCACGCCCGCCGAGTCCAGAAACAATTTCACATCGAAAGAAGGGCCTTTTGAAATCACTTTTTGGGAGAGCGGCGGACCTTGAAGGATCCACGTCGAGTGGCTGACGACGCCATACCTAAGAATAACGCGGCTTCGACGCCTGTTTAATAATTGTACAGCCGTGCCGATCGGTGCAGCGTCTATGGCCTGAAGCGGTTACTTCCAATAGGTTGTGAGGACTCAGGGGTCGAACCTAGCGGCTCCGGAGAACTTTCCGCAACGATTGGTGCACTTCCAGTCCGCCATCGTAGTCAATAAATCCCCGCTTCCGAAACCGATTCATGAACGTGTTGACCCGCGAGCGCGTGGTACCGACCATCTCCGCCAGAATTTGGTGACTTAAGACGGGAATCTCAACAACTGCCGGGCCATTCTTTTCCAGATGTGCTAGGCGCAGAAGTACGCGCGCCAGTCGTTGCTCGGCAGAGGAAGTCATCAGATCCATCACGTGATCCCGATGTTTCTTGATGCTTGACAGCAAATAGGCCACCAGTGAATTTGACGTCTTATTCTTCGTGCGAAGCATTTGGAGCATCTTTTCTTTGTCGATGGTACGTATAGAGCTGGCGATCAACGCGACCGCGGTGGACAGACGAAACGGATACCCTGCCAGGCAAAGTTCGCCGAAAAAGTCATTGACGCCCACGATCACGGTAATTGCCGAACGTTGACGGTTCGCTCGGGTAGTGAGTCGCACCGCTCCTTCTTGAATGTAGAAAAGCGTGTCAGCCGCGGTACCTTCCGTGTAGATGTTTTCTTTGACTCGATAGTGCGAGACTTTGCCGCCTAGACTTGCCCCCGAAGAGAAACCAGCAAGGTGGGAAGCCAACCGGTTTATGTGTTTCATAAGCCGCTCGAATCCTGCCCAAAGGCTTTGGTGATACCGGATCCTGTGTAGCTTGCCACTCCGCCGAGAAACGCTTCCATTCGCGGCCATTTTATTGAGCCGAAAATAGTCAAACGTCTGTTCCAGCAAGCAAGGCACCGCCGATACCACGCTCGGCATTGATAAGCGCGTGCTCGCAAAGCAAATTCATGACGCGCGGGATCCCGCGCGAATAAAAGTGCACGGCGTCAATGGCTTGGGAGGCGAAGACCGGTTTCCCGTTGGCGCCGGCGATCTGCAATCGCGCCTGAATATAATCGTGAGCCTCCCCGAGACTAAGAGCCGCAGTTTTGCAGCGAAGCGCAATCCGCTGTTTGACCTGGCGCAGTTCGGGCCGTTCGAGCCGCTCTGCAAGCTCCGGCTGGCCGGCGAGCACGATCTGCAATAGCTTTTCGCTCGGCGTTTCCAGATTGAGCAGTAATCGTATTTCTTCGAGAATATGTGTCGGCAGCCCTTGTGCTTCGTCTACGATCAATACCGGCGTCTCACCGGCGCGATGACGCTCGGACAACCACTGATTCAGTCGCATCAACGCATTACCTTTCAACGTCGCGTCGAACCGCACTCCAAAATTTGTCAAAATGAAATCAAACAGATGGCTGATTTCCAGGTGCGAGTTGGAAATGAATGCTGTGGGCGTCTGCTGTTGCCGCAGCCAATCGAGCACACGGTTGATGATGGTCGTCTTGCCCGTCCCGACTTCACCCGTAAGCAGCATGAGGCCTTTGCGGGCTTGAATTCCGTATGTCAGTTCGTCCAAAGCCTCCAGGGTTTGCGGGGTCAGGAATAGGTAGCGGGGATCCGGATTGATGTTGAAGGGGTTTTCGCAAAGTCCAAAGAAATGTTTATACATAACTGCCTAGTCTGCGAAGTTCCAGCGTTTCTTGCCGCGCCAATCCGAGCAGCCGTCCACGAGCAAAGTCAATTTATGAATTGTTTTAGCGGTGGGCTATTGCTCATTTCGTTTCTAGGCTTCTCGAAATTCTCTTTGTCTGTATTGCGTTGAAGAGCGATTGCTGCCAATTGGACCGCCCGCCAGATCAGCTGAAATTCTTGCCGGGTGGGCCGTCGTTGGTCGCAACAGTAAATTTGAAATGTTCCCAGGAGACTGTTATCACGCGAACGAATACCTGTGGACGAAAAAACATTCAGGCCCACTTGCATGGCGCTCTTGGTGAGTGGACCAAGTTGATTTTCTTCGCCGTTCGGCAGAACTACGAGCGACACCACGTTTCCGATCTGAACGTCGATCGCAGTGTACAGTCTGTCCAAGATCCCAGGGAGAGGCGCGCCCAGAGATATCAATTCAAGAATGTGCTCCTCTCCCACCAACTGACGGCGGCTGTCGTCGCAATGCTGATACGGCCACAACTCCCTTGGTGCCCGCGTCGTGCGCGACTCGTGATCATCCATTCTCGCACCTCTTCTCCTAATGCTCCTGAGGTTCCTTGTGCTGGTTATGATTACCGTCCTGCTTTTCCAAGGCCATCCGTCACATCCCGCGATACGAGAGAGGATTTTAGAAGCAGCCAAGACTCATGACTGTTCAATTTTGAACAGTTTCGTTGTTGATTAGTCTTGGTCACGAAACGGTGATTCCTGCTGTAACTATCGCAAGAAAAGCCCAAGGAGAGCGACCTTGATTGTTCGCACGAAATGGCAGGAAGTATGCGTATCGAGCATTCTAGCTAGGTGCTTCATTGCGGGGATTCCGTTGGATAAAGGTTCTGCGAGAGAAGTCCGAGCGACCCACACTTGCGCGAATTCAGACTGTTCGGGAAAGCAACCAGAAGCCAACGATCAAGAAATATAAATCCTGCCTTAAACCTTCGAAGCAAGACGGCGGTATCCCACAAATTGTTCGAATTGTGTGCCGAATCGAACATACATCGCAAGGCCGACGGTGCCAAAGTGGTTCATCGGGATTCTGAATTCGAGGAATCCTGTGGAGGCTACAATGTTGGGATATGGACTGTTAGGAACCATAGTGGTTGTCATTGTGATCATTTGGGTCATACGCGCGTTGTAAACCGATAAGCAATACTCTACGTGCCGTAACACCGACCCTAAATCCCTTCGAGCGGACTTTGAACGGGTGTTCCGGGAGATTATTTTGAAGTGTGTAGCACACTTCCGCCCCTAGCTCCGCCGCTGAATCACCGCTCGCGAACGCTCGTGTTCGATTGTGAAAGCTGTTCAGACCTTGAACCAGCGGAACGTCACACCGTTTACTTGGAGCCTCGCGGCGACAACATCATCGATTCAAATGTAATGTGTTCACAACTGCACAGATTTCGACCATGTCTCTCGCTAATCTGGTCCATGCAGAATTCTGATAATGGAGGCAACACTCATGAAAGTACTCGGACTCATCAGCACAACAGCCCTGTTCTTGCTTTTCGGAGCGACTGTTCCCGCGTTCGCACAGGAAGAGCACCATGACGAGGGCGCTAAGCCAGCAAAGCAGGAAGAACAGGCTAAACCTGTTGCAAAGCAGGAACAGGCCAAGCCAGAGAAACAGGAAGTGCAACCAAAACCTGCAAAGCAAGAGGAGCAGGCTAAGCCGGCAAAACAAGAGGAAGCCAAGCCTGAAAAGCAACAAGCGGCTAAGCCACAGAAGCAGGAAGAGCAACAAGCCAACAGCGAGCCGAAGCAGAGTAAAGAACAGCCTGCGCAGAAACAACAGCAAGCCGGTCAAGGGCAGCAGTCACGAGGCCAGTATGCCAAGAATGGTCAGAAGGATAGGGAGGGACACGAATACAACGAAAGTCGTTTCGGTCCTAATCATCACGCCCGCTTTGAGTCGAATGGTGGGCGCTACGCCAACGGACGCCGGGAGTACTCTTACGGCGGCTATTGGTTCTATGCAGCAGCATATCCGGCGTGGTTTTACCAGCAAGACGTGTACTTCATTCTGGGAGCGGACGGCCTATGGTATGCAGTGGCATACAACGACCCTTCCCTGACCTTCCAAGTCAATATCGGATAACGAGAAACCGAGGATCTTGTTCTCGGTGAGGCTACAATCCGCAACCGCAATTCTGATCATGGAGGTCAGCGATGATTCGTAAAGTTACTTTCACTGTGTGTTTCATGCTTCTCGCGGTGGTGGTCTACGCCGCGAACAAAGAACAAAACCGGTTGGAAAATTGTGGCGTCGTGATGCAAGAAATCATGAATGTCCCAGACAACATTCCGCAAGATGTGATGGAGAAGGCTGAGTGCGTAATTGTGTTTCCGTCCGTTCTGAAGGCGGCATTCGTGGCCGGCGCAAGCTATGGTCGCGGCGCTATGGTTTGCCGCACCGGCCAGCACTTTCGGGGGCCATGGGGTTCTCCCGCGATGTACGCGCTCGAAGGTGGCAGCGTCGGATTCCAAATCGGCGGAGAAGCCACCGACCTCGTTCTGCTCGTGATGAATGAAAGAGGCGCGGATTCGATTCTCAACAGCAAAGTCAAATTGGGCGGAGATGCCTCGGTGGCAGCAGGCCCTGTGGGGCGCGACGCTTCTGCGGATACGGATGCCTACATGCGTGCGGAAATTCTGAGCTACTCGCGCACGCGAGGTCTTTTTGCCGGCATTTCGCTCGAGGGTTCTACGCTTCGACCCGACGATGACGCCACCGAAGATGTCTACGGCCGTAAACTCACGGCAAGGGAGATCGTGATCGGCGGAAAAGTCGGGGTTCCGGAATCCGGCCGTCATCTGATCGCCGTACTAGACAAGAATTCGCCGAGAAACGAGTCGAGAAAAGAATCGGCAAGGAAGTAGGAGTCGGAATGTGGGTCGCAGCTTTTTGCGTGCCGGGGTGGGAGTTCGACAAACGTTCACAGTGAGCCCCATCCCGGTCACAACATCTGTTTTCACCTTCGCATCGCTCAATATCTGCCGAGCCGAGCGTAGAATTCATTCTTCCAACCCCTAACTCACGAGCGAGGCAAACAATGATAGACGAAGCGAAACAGCAGTATCGCGGAGTTCTCTGTCTTCACTGCCATCAACCGATTCCGCTTTCGTCCTTTGCAGCAAGCAAGGAATGCGGTTTCAAGGAAAAGGAATCGAGCGGTCGCGATGAGGCTACCGTGCGCTCGTTTACTGTGAGCTCTTTTATGCTCCGCTGCCGAGTGTGCGAAGGCGAAGGCCTTTACACGGCTTTAAATGTGATCGACTGCAGCGGAACTCCAAGGATGAGAAGTTCGAAAGTACGCAAACTCCTGCCGATTTACCCGATTTGACGAATCCGCAATCGAACGCAAAGATTTTCGATAAGAATTCCGACCAGTCGGCCTAAGCAGTATCCTCGGGATTTACCTACATCATGGACTGGCGCGAATACCACGAATTGACGAAACACAGTGTCGAATCGCTGCGGCGAACTCAGTACTATCTCGATTGGGCGAACATGCCCAATCCGTTTCGGCACTACGAGGGAGCTCCCATACTGGATTTGCCGGCCGACCCGCCGACTCCACAGATTTCAGTTCTCGAGGTCCTCGAGGGCAAAACAGGGAATACGCTGGCTCGGGATGGTGCCGAATTCCTTTCGCAATTGTTGTTTTATTCTGCTGCGATTAGCGCGTTCAAGCGAGTCTCGTCCACCGGAGCTACCTACTCTCTGCGCGTCAATCCTTCTTCCGGCAATCTCCATCCGACCGAATTTCATTTTTGCGCGCAAGGACTATCCGGTTGGCCCGATGGCCTCTATCATTATCGTCCCTCATCCCACATGGTGGAACAACGCGCCATCGGAGATTTTGGCGCGAAACTTGTCGGCACCGCCGCACCGCTAATTTTCGTTCTGACCAGCATCGCCTGGCGCGAAGCTTGGAAATACCGCGACAGGGCCTATCGCTATTGCTTGCACGACATCGGACATGCCTGGCAGGCCCTCACGCTTGCTGCTCGATCTATCGGATGCGAAACCTTTGCGCTTGGCCATTTCTTAGATGACAGAGTTGCGGAATCGTGTCTGCTGCCTGAGGATGAGTGGCCTATGCTGATCGTCGAGCTTCACGGCCCGTCCATTCCAGTGAGGATGCTAGATCCAGTCGAGACGATTTTCTTTAGATGTGACCCTAACCGCTTGTCAGAGCAGCAAGAATCTTATCCATTGATTGAGCGAATCCACGCCGCTACGAAGTTCACGCAAACTACTATTCCTTCGATTGTCCAGGCGAACCTATCCGGGCGCGGTGAAATCAGCCTGCCGCCTAATTTCTCCACAAGTCTAAGCTTCGGCGATGTCGTTCGTAACCGGCGTTCTGCTCTTGACTTCAGGGGTGGGGAGGAATCGATCTCGCTTTCGCAACTTGCAACTCTTCTCACAACCGCACAGAGACGTCTCTTCGCCGATTTCGCTACCGCTCCTCTCGTCCAACTGTATCTTTACGTCCACCGCGTCGACGGCTTGAAGCCGGGTGTTTACCGCTACTGGCCGGAGCATGCAGAGTTGGAAAAAATCAAGGAAGGAGACCAACGCGTTGTAGCGGCGGCTCTCAGTCTGGGACAAGCCCTGGCGGGTAACGCTTGTTTAGCATTCTCGATGATCGGCGATTTTGAGAGTGCATCCCGCAGCTACGGCGACCGTGGATATCGATATGTGCATTTCGAGGCAGGTGCTATTGGTCAGCGAATGTATCTTGCTTCCGAGGCGCTGGGCCTGCGAGCAACGGGCATTGGAGCGTTTTTTGATGAGCGAGTGAACCGATATCTGGAGTTGTCCCCTGAGCGAGGACAGGTCGTCTACCATTTTGCGCTAGGCTATCCGGTTCCTGATCCGCGCCTGGAGGCGTGAAAACGAATGGTCGGCATCTTAGTGCATGGAAACAACCACTTCATCCTGTCCGGACCAGCACCTGACGAAGCCTTCGCGTTAGCGTTGGCATGGCACTGGTCCGTCATCCAAATCGGTGAGGTGAAATCCTCGTCTTTTGGCCAGTGGGAGATTCGGTCAGAAGAATTTCGAGAGAATCTGGAATGGGCGGTGATCGTGCCGGGCGACCGTGAACCTTCTCCGGGAGTGGTGCAATTGCTTGGAGAGCTTTCCTCTCGTGGTGTGACCATCCGGAGATTGTGCAGTGGCTGCTGGTAACACGCAGAGATAAAGAAACCACGCCTTTCGGTTATCTGGGAGTTACTCCAATGGGTTATCCCAGAAATGTTACACTGAGCTTTTTTTCCTTGTGGCACTTCAACCGTCAGGGCTCCAGTTGCGTCAGTACGGAAGCCGCGGCTCCAAATAGCCGCGCTCAGTTAAGGCGACTCCTAACTTTGAGTGAAGAGGCAAGGAGCAAACGTCTTAGTACATTCCGCCCATGCCGCCGTGGCCCGCGCCGACGGCTGCCTTGTGTTCATCTTCCTTGATGTCGGCCACTAGGACCTCAGTAGTCAGCATCAGCGCAGCAATTGACGCGGCGTTCTGCAGTGCCAAGCGGGTGACCTTGGCAGGGTCGATAACGCCAGCTTTGACTAAGTCGGTGTACTCGCCCGACTCAGCATTGAACCCTAAGTTCTCATCCTTTGAATCGCGGACGCGGCCGACCACCACAGCGCCTTCGTGACCCGCGTTCTGGGCAATCTGGCGCGTGGGCTCCTCCAGTGCGCGCCTCACGATGTTCACGCCGATCGCTTCATCATCGTGGAGCTTGAGCTTTTCTAGGGCTGGCAAGCAGCGCAGAAGAGCGGTGCCGCCGCCAGGAACAATGCCTTCCTCGACCGCCGCGCGAGTGGCATGCATGGCGTCTTCGACGCGAGCTTTCTTTTCCTTCAGCTCGGTCTCGGTTGCCGCGCCAACTTTAATCACAGCCACGCCGCCGACGAGCTTGGCGAGACGTTCCTGTAACTTCTCCTTGTCATAGTCCGAGCTGGAGTCGTCGATCTGCATGCGGAGTTGCTTGATGCGGCCCTCGATTTCGCTGGCCTTGCCGGCGCCCGCGATGATCGTGGTGTTGTCCTTGTCGATGGTCACTTTCTTCGCGCGGCCGAGGTCTTCCAGCTTCACGTTCTCGAGCTTGATCCCGAGATCTTCCGTGATGGCTTTGCCGCCCGTCAGGGTGGCGATGTCCTCGAGCATGGCCTTGCGACGATCGCCGAAGCCGGGAGCCTTCACCGCAGCGCACTGCAAAGTGCCGCGGAGCTTGTTCACCACGAGAGTTGCGAGCGCTTCGCCCTCAACGTCCTCGGCGATGATCAAGAGTGGCTTGCCCATCTTGGCGGTCTGCTCGAGCAGGGGAAGCAGGTCCTTCATCGAGCTGATTTTCTTCTCGTGGATCAGGATATAAACGTCTTCCAACAAACACTCCATCCGCTCCGGATCGGTGACGAAGTAGGGGGAGAGGTAGCCGCGGTCGAACTGCATGCCTTCGACCACTTCGAGCGTCGTCTCCATCGTCTTTGATTCCTCGACGGTAATAACACCGTCTTTGCCAACCTTTTTCATCGCCTCGGCAATAATGCTGCCGACCTGTTTGTCGGTGTTGGCGCTGATGGTACCCACCTGCGCGATCATGTCGCCCTTCACGTCGCGGGAGAGCTTCTTGATCTCTTCCACAGCGACTTCCACGGCCTTATCAATGCCGCGCTTGAGGGCCATTGGGCTCGCACCTGCGGCAACCGTCCGCACGCCTTCGCGGAAAATGGCCTGGGCCAGAACGGTTGCGGTGGTGGTGCCGTCACCGGCGACGTCAGAGGTCTTGGAAGCAACTTCCCGAACCATCTGCGCGCCCATGTTCTCGAGCGGGTCTTGAAGTTCGATTTCCTTCGCGACCGTCACGCCGTCCTTAGTGATGATCGGCGCGCCGAATTTCTTTTCGATCACTGCGTTTCGTCCCTTGGGGCCAAGGGTAATCTTCACGGCATCCGCCAGTATGTTGACGCCGCGCAGAATCGCCTGTCGTGAATTCTCACCAGTAACAATTTGTTTTGCCATTAGACTTCACCCTCCTGGGTGAATGGGTATTTGCGACCGGTCTAAAACTGTTTGGATCGCCGAAACTATTTCTTGCCGGATGCTGCTTTGGCCATTCTGCTAACCTTCGCCAGAATTTCCTCTTCGCGGAGGATCAGATACTCCTGATCGTCGACCAGGATGTCATTGCCCGTGTACTTGCCGAACAAGATCCGGTCGCCCACCTTTACATCGAGCGGGACGCGTTTGCCTTTTTCGATCTTGCCGGCTCCGACGGCCATCACTTCCCCCTCGTGAGGTTTCTCTTTAGCCGTGTCGGGGATAATGATGCCGCCCTTCGCGGTTTCTTTCTCTTCCAACCGTCTCACTAGGACGCGGTCGTGTAAAGGAGTCACATTCACAGGCATTTCATTAACCTCCGTTTAATTCATTTCATTCTAAAGATTCGAAAGTAAGATTGTGATCGCCTGGACCAGGACTAAGAGCGAGAACTCTTCATGTTCTCCGGTAGCGCTCTGCCAAAAGCTACACGCTTATTCCAACCGCGAATCAATAGCTTAGAAGGCTTCACGGCACATATCTGTTCACTTATGCACACATTCGCATCGAAGATTGCGTGTGAAGATATGGACGACGGCGGAAACGGGGTTGGTCGTGGCGGTGGCCGATCACCATACGATTGGCGGATTTTTCGATCGACACGGTGACGCGACACGGGTAGAAGGGATGAAGTTTCTGTTTGGAGCTGAAGAGTCGAGAAGCAAATCGGAATTTAAGGATGTGGCAGCAACTCGAGCTACAGCGTTTCTCTATACTTTCAACGATAGTTGGCCGCCTGCAGTTCGAACATCCCTGCATACCGACCGCCGATCCCGACCAGCGCCTCGTGTGACCCCTGTTCGACGATCGTTCCATTCTCGAGGACAATAATTCGGTCTGCCATTCGAACTGTAGAGAAACGGTGGGAAATCAAAAGGGCCGTCTTGCCCTTCGTGAGCTCACCGAATCGTTCGAACACCTCATGCTCGGATTTTGCATCCAGCGCCGCTGTCGGTTCATCGAGGATCAGCAACTGGGCATCGCGCAGATAGGCCCGGGCGAGAGCGACTTTCTGCCACTCTCCGCCCGAGAGATCAACTGCCTCTTCGAATCGGCATCCAAGAGGCTGTTCGTAACCCTTGGGCAAACTTCGAATAAATGTCTCCGCTAGGCTTTTGTGGGCCGCAGCACGGATGCGAAACCGATTGTCTCGCTCTTCGATTTGACCGATAGCGATATTTTCAGAGACTGTCATCTCGTACCGGGTGAAGTCCTGGAAGATGACGCCAATCTCCTTCCAGAGATCTTCCAGGTCGTAGTCACGGAGGTCTACACCGTCCAAAAGGATCTGGCCTTCAGTCGGATCGTACAAACGTGTAACGAGTTTTACGATAGTTGTTTTCCCCTGGCCATTCTCTCCAACCAGAGCTATTCGCGAAGAAGGTTCCAAGGTAAAACTGATGTTGTTAAGCACGAGCCTTGGATTTGCCGGGTATGAGAACGAAACGTTCTTAAATTCGAAGCCTCGCCGAATTGGTCGGGGGGCAAGGAGTGCGCCGGGTTTGGAGAAAATCCTAGGCTGCACGGAGAAGAATCTAAGCAAGTCGGTCATGAACATCGCTTGGTCAGCGATTACAGAAAAAGTTGAAAAAAAGGCTTGGATGTTCGTGCTGGCACCCGCAATCGCTCCTGCTAACAGGGTCATCGTGCCGAGGGTCAGTGCGCCCGTGACTGTCCGATAGATGACGAATGCATAGGTTCCGTAGTAACCAACTGTACCCAAAAGCGTTAACAATGATCCGAAGATGAGTTTACGTTTTGCCAGTCCCACTGTCTGGCGGTGGAGCTCATCAGATAGCGCTGTGTAACGGTCCACGAGGTACGACCCCAGTCCGAATAGCTTTAACTCCTTGGCGCTTTCTTTACTCCCTCCCAAGACCCTCAGATAGTCCATCTGACGGCGAGCCGTAGTCTGGCGGAAATTCAGCGAATAGCCTAGGAATGCGAAGTGGGTCTCACCGAGGAAAGCCGGAACGACGCAGATGATGAGAGCGAAAAGAAGCCACGGAGAAAAGAAGAAAATGCTAGCCGCCAGGCTGGCTGCTGTTATCGCCTCCTGGAACAGCCGTCCGGCCGACTGAATCATTATCAAACGGTCCGTGCCTTGAACTCTGGCACGCTCCATCATGTCGTAAAACAGCGGGTCCTCGTAACTGGTCAGGTCAAGACGCGCAGCATGCCTCACAATTCGGGTGCTGATGTGGCGAGTGAATTTGTCAGCCAGAACGCTGTCGCAGAAATCGAGGACACGGACCAAAATTGTACCCAAGCTCGCGAGGGCAAATTCCAGTACAACCCACCACCAAAAATTCGCTGGCAATGGGTGCTGGTGTGACAGGAGAGCAATTGCATCGATGATTAGCTTAGTCACCGCCAACATAGCGAGCGGGATCAGAGAGGCAGCCAATCTCGCCGAAAGGCTTGCCACGACGACTCTCGGCGCCGATTTCCACACCATTCGAACGATCGGAGGAGTGTTGCTGCATAGCGCCTTCAGCCGTTCACGCCACTTGGGACTTGGCTCTTGAGTGCCTTGGCCAATCGCTGTGTCCAGGGAATTCATCGTATGCAACCTCTTTTCGCGTTGCGAGAGTCCTTTTCGTCTAGCGATCTTGTAACAGGCATATTGCCGCGCCACATCATGCGCATGCAAAACCAGACCGAGAAAAACCTGGTTAAACTAATTAAATGGGAACGACCCTGAGCCATGGGCTGTTCCTGCCACGAGGCAAAACGCTTCTTTGCAGGTCCGTTGAAGAATGTCCGGAAGGTAGGTAGACCACAAAGAGCCGATCGTCCGAGATTCGAACGCGACATCTGTTGTCAACTTCACTGCCGCGAAAGCCTTGCGCTAATGGAGAGGGCGGTGCAATTAGCCCCAGAGCGCGTGATACCTCATACCGCACCCTCCCCTCACCGCACGGGCCGATCAGGATGACTTGGCCGCTTTTCCCAACTCGTAGGAGCGGACGAACTCATCAACCTGTTTCTCTGCAGCTTCCTTAACAATTCCATAACGTTCTTGAATCTTTCCAACGAGCTGGTCTCGCTTGCCGTTAATGGCAGTAAGATCATCGTCTGTTAGTTTTCCCCATTTCTCTTTCGCTTTACCGACTGATTGTTTCCATTTCCCGGCGATTTCGTCCCAGTTCATGTCCATCCTCCCAAAGCAAGTTGAGTTTATGATGATTAGATACAGAATTCAGAGTCTTGTCTCATGTGAGACCAAACAAACTGAAATAAAATTCGCACACGTCTCGGCCATCTGCTGCAAACTCATGGATTAGGCTTTCGCAACATTGGAGGACGACTCTCCTGTTGAGGAAATATCTTCCGCACCGCTGTTCTTCATAACTTCCTTAGCTCGTTTGATCTCATCGGAGGTATCACAGTGAACAGAGAGAAGGATGGCACCCTTCTGAAGGCGCCCTTCGTAGCGCTTCGCCTCATATTCGGGGATGCCAAGGCCGATCAGCGCACCGGTGATCCCGCCGACTGCCCCACCCACGCCGACTCCTGCTAACGCAGCCATTATTGGTCCAGCTGCAATGAGCGGACCCACTCCCGGAATGGCTAGTGCACCGATACCAGCCAGTAGACCAAGCGTACCGCCGAGGATCGCGCCGGAGCCTGCTCCCGTCGCTGCACCCTCGGGAGCCTTCGTGGCTTTTTCGGTTCCTATGGGCCGCGTGCCGAGATTTTCGGGAAGCAGGGCCGAAACCTCCGCAGCTGAAAACCCTGATCTCACCAACTGATCGGTGGCTGAATCGGCTGCGGGAACTGTCGTATAGATACCGAAAACTACTGTCTTCTTATCTTCCATATGTTTCCTTTATCGGATTGTGCGTTTTTCAATAGCCTCAGCCGCGGAAAACTTCCGGTCTACGTGTGGCCCTGAGCGCGGACCGCCTGAATGCAGTACGCAAGCCTCACCGGCAGCGGCTCCACAGGTAGGACAGGGCACGACGGATATCTGTTCGGAGGTGAGTTCTTTCTTTTTCATTCTGACAGGATGCGAAAATATCGGGTGCGAAACAGTTCAATTTTGCACACTATTCGTATCAACCGCTGCCTTTCGGAAAACTGCCGCGATTTCAGTCGTGCAAGACGACACTGAGGAGGGAATTGTTCACATGGATCGAGCCCTTGTATTGGATAAAGCCTAGTTTCCTGAATTTGTTCATGAAGAAATTAACCCGAGACCGCGTTGTACCAATCATCTCCGCCAACATCTCTTGCGACACTTTGGGAAGTACCTTTTTGGGATCGCCCGGTTTGCCGTAGCGCGCGAGAAGCAGCAGGGTGCGCGCCAGCCGTTTCTCGCTGGAGTTGAAGAGCTGGTCGATCAGATCCTCCTCGACTCGGATGTTTCGTGTCAGCATGTACGCGATGAAGCGATCGGAGAACTCGTGTTCCCCGTGGAGTACTCGAATCATCTCATTCTTATCAATGACGAGCACAACGGTTGGCGCAATTGTCGTCGCAGTTGCCATCGTAACAGCCTGACCTGCAAGGCAGCCCTCGCCAAAGAAATCGCCGGGTCCCAAAATCGCTATAACGGCTTCTCTACCGCTTGTATTGACCACACTAAGCTCGACGCCGCCTTCTTGAATGTACATTACATTTTTTGCAGGATCGCCCTGCGCAAAGACGGTTTCTTTTGCTCGAAACTTGCCAACCTTTCTTCCTAGGCCAGTTGAGTCGAGAAACAATTTCACATCGAAACCGGGGTTTTTCGACCTCGCTTTTTTCGGAAAGCGTAGGACCTTGACGGATACACTTCGAACCGACGAAGAAGCCATACAACAGAATAGCCTGAGGCAAGATTCCAAAACTGTTCAATTTTGCACAGTTTTCGGTAAGTCAGCCCGGCACCATCGTTCGCTAAACCCCAACGTTCGTAGGCTTCTCCGCCTGCTAAACGTGGCGCCGACGTTCAAATAACGGTGGTAAAGGATTCCCACCACCGAACTTTTTCCCTACGCTCCGACATTCTCTGGCCGCTGTGCGAAATGGAACAGCGCCCACCGATGCGGTGTCGGTACGATCCTCTTGATGTGTAATTGTCGGCGGAGGCAGTGTCCTGCCCGAGGGACATCACAAAGGAGACTCAAAATGCAGAGATCGCTAGTTGTGAGTGCATTCCTGCTAGTTCTACTGGTTGCGGGGTGCTCGGCGAATCCAGCGGCAGCACCAGGACCAGCGGTAGAACAAGGCGCGGCAGGGCATGAAAGAGAGCGGGATGGGGACCGGAACAGAGATCGAGATCGAGACCGGGACCGGGATACGGACAAAAGCAGCCAAAGTCAGGAGGGACCATGCCCAGCAGGAGAGCACCTCTCTAGAAGCTCCGATAACGGAACAGCGAGTTGCGTCAGAGACTAGTGGCGTGGTCGGGAATTCCTGTGTCTCTCGGTCAATAATCTGCAAACGATGTCCGCTGATCACCGTCGCCGGTATGGAGGTGCCGTATGGTTGCGGCCCTGCGCGCAAAACAGCGCAGTACAGGCGCGAGTCAGGAAACCGTGACCGAGTCATTGCAGTTGCTTCAGTAGGGAACAGGATGAATTACATGCATATCGAAAATCTAGCTCAGGCAATCAGTGGAACGGTCACATCCGAGCCGAATCCAATCGTATTGACACTTCCTGACTTGTGCTTCTTTTTGTGGTTCCCTTTCCCATTTCTCTCGCAACAGCCTGAGATCTTGGCGCGCACCGTAACGCACGTTGAACCGGAGCTGTCGTGACGCGGCCTCACCCTTCGCGAGACTTGTTTCATTTGCTCACCGTAGTCGTCGCGGTCGTGGCAATCGCCACTCTTTATTTCGCCAGAGTCGTTCTGATTCCATTCGCGCTGGCACTGCTGTTCACCTTCATTCTGACGCCCGTAGTGAGACTTATTGAGCGCTCTCACTTCGGGCGCGTACCATCAACCCTCCTGGTTGCCATTCTTTCCGTTGCCACTTTCGGTGCAATCAGCTGGACCGTCACGAAGCAACTCGGCGACGTAGTGAATCAGCTTCCCGATTACAAATCCAATATCAAATCGAAGCTCGATTACCTGCACTTGTCCTCGCATCATACCTTTGACAGTGCTTCCCGAACGATGAGCGAGATAAGTAAAGATCTCGCCAGTTCTCCGGCACCGGCGCACTCCGGCAGCGCATCGGGAACGCAATCCACGATTACCCGCACTGCCCCCGAAGCGCGGCCCGTCGTCGTCGAACTGGTAAAATCGCCCGTACTCCCTCTCGAGTCCCTCCAGAGCGTGCTGGGTCTTCTCGCAAGCGCTTTGATTGTGACCGTCTTCACCATTTTCATGCTCATTCGTCGCGAAGATCTGCGCAATCGTTTAATCTCCCTGGCTGGTGAAGGGCGTCTGCACCTAGTCACCCAGGCGCTTGACGACGCAAGCGAGCGTGTCAGCAGGTACTTGCTGCTGCAATTTGTCGTAAACACGGGCTACGGAATTTTCATCGGCGTCTGTCTCCACTTCATCGGAGTGCCCGCCGCCATATTGTGGGGCGCGCTAGTTGGTATTCTGCGCTTCCTTCCATACATTGGACCTCCGCTCGGCGCCCTGATGCCCGTTGTGCTTTCGTTGGCTGTTTTCAGCGGTTGGCAAGGTCCGCTAATCACGCTCTTACTTTTCGTCGTTACTGAGCTGATCGTTTCCAATCTGATCGAGCCGATGCTCTACGGAGCTCATACCGGCCTCTCCTCGCTTGCGATTCTGGTCGCTGCCATCTTTTGGACCGCTATTTGGGGGCCAATCGGCCTCGTTCTGTCCACTCCTTTAACGGTTTGCCTCGTGGTCCTCGGCCGGCACGTTCCCACGCTCAGCTTCCTTCACGTTTTGTTGGGTGACGAGCCTGTCCTAACACCCGACTCTCGCTTTTACCAGCGACTCCTCGCCACCGACCATGACGAAGCGCGGCACGTCCTGCAAGAGTATCTGGAAGGGAGGACGTTACTGGAGCTTTACGATTCAGTGTTGATTCCCGCGCTGAGTTTAGCAGAGCATGACCGCCATCAAAATCGTCTCGAAGATGCTACTGAGAGGTTCATCTGCCAGAGCACGCGGGAACTAATTGACGAATTTTCTGGGCCCCCAGCCGACGATTCTGCCTCCGCGGATGGACCTGTCGAACCGTCAATGGCCGCAGGCCAGCCCTGGGCATCCGTACAAGGTCATCTGCGTGCCAGCGCGGGATGAAGCCGACGAAATTGTAGGGACGATGCTTGCACAATTGATCGAAAGGGCTGGTCATGAAGCGCAGTGCGTCCCGCTCGGTTCGGCTGCCGAGATGCTCGCGCAGGTCAAAGAAGAAAAACCGGATTTCATTTGCATCTCCGCGCTTCCTCCATTCGCAATCGCCCATGCTCGGGCGTTCTACGCAAGACTGCTGGCGCAAGCACCCAACGTGAGGATTGATATCGGGCTATGGAATTTTTCGGGTGATCCATTGAAAGTGAGTCACCGCCTCGCATTGAAAGAGGGATCCAAAGTGTGTACGAAACTCGCAGAGTTCATCGAGGGCTTACCGCCCGCACCGTCGGTTGCCGAGGTTGCTGCCCTACTGACGCCCTCCCTCGGTTAAGCCACAGCAAGAGCAGTTTTCGCGCTTGCAGCATCGTTGGTCGTGTGGAAGATGGAGACGAAATAAGAATGTAATGTATTCACAACGGTACAGATTCCCGTCGTGCCTCCCGCTAATCTGACGTCTGTGCAGAATTCTTCTGAAAAGGCAGCCATGCAAAGGGGTCGCCAATGGCTTTTGCTCCGTTAAATGCCGTACTCCCAGTGATCGCCGCCTTTGTGGTCTTTATTCTTGGGTACCTCGCGCTTTTTGTGTCTCTGATGATTTGCTTTTTCGTCTGTCTGGTTATCGCAAAAGGCATATACGAAGGTGCGAAGAAAGTCCGGACGTATGCGATGAAATCGGCCCCGGCAAAGACTTTCATCTCAGCTGATGTCGCGCTGATTTCTGGATTGGAGCAATTGGAAAGTCGATCATGAACCTAACAGATGCAAGCACGACACAAATCACGATTGGTGTTGCTGTGGCTGTAACCGTAGTCGTTGGGATCCTCACTTGGTTCTTCAATCGAAGACGCCCAACAGAAAGATTGCGCACTCACTTTGGAAGTGCTCGTGCCCAGCGATGAACGTCACGCACGAATTCACGGTAATGGAGGCAACATGAAAGTACTCGGAGTCATCAGCACAACGGCCCTGTTTTTGCTTCTCGAAGCGACTGTTCCTGCGTTCGCGCAGGAAGAGCACCATCAAGAGAGCGCTAAGCCGGCGCAGCACGAGGAACAGGCTAAGCCTGCTGCAAAGCAGCAACAAGCCAAACCTCAGAGACAGGAACAGCAAGCAAAGCCTGCAAAGCAGGAGCAGGCGAGACCGGAGAAGCAGCAACAGCAAGCTAGGCCACAGAAGCAAGAGCAACAAGCGAAGAGCCGAGAACAGAACCAGCAAAAACATACGCAGCAACAGGCCAAGAACGAAGAGCAGAGCCAGCAGAAGCATTCACAGCAACAAGCGAAGAGCCAAGAACAGAACCAGCAAAAACATACGCAGCAACAGGCCAAAGGCCAGCAACAGCAGCACGAGAATCAACATCAGCAACAGGTCAAGACTCAGCAGAACGAAGAGAAGAGTCAGCAGCGCCACCAACAACAAGCCAATGACCATGCGCAACAATCGCAAGGCCAGTACGCGCGAAATGGTCAGAAAGATCGGTACGGACACGAATACAACGAAAGTCGTTTTGGTCCTAACCATTACTCCCGCTTTGAGGAAAACGGTGGGCGCTACTACCACGGACGCCGGGAGTACTCTTACGGTGGCTACTGGTTCTATGCAGGAGCATATCCGGCGTGGTTTTACCAACAGAACGTGTACTTCATTATGGGAGCGGATGGGCTCTGGTATGCAGTGGCGTACGGAAACCCTTCTCTGACCTTCCAAGTCAATATCGGGTAGCGTGATCGCGAGGCTGACGGTGTAGGTGAAACATCAGAAGGCCAGTTCTTCACAGTAGATCTTTCGGGATTTGTTGAGCCTACGGAATGAGGGCGACCGCATTCAGGGTCGCCCGCTTTCACGCCCGGTGGCATTGCCCCACTCTTCATAGGACCGTTATGGATGACTCTCAAATCGAATTGCTGACGAAGAAGGAAAGGTTACTTGAGGCAGAGATTACGCAATTACGGGACACAGGATTAACTGCTCAGGTTGCCGGTAAACAGGCGGATTTGGATGAAATGCGTGCCGATCTGAAAAAACAATATCGAGAAATTTGGTGAAGACAAGAACATTGAAGAAACTTGGGAAAGCAACGGCTCGTCGAATTCGAAGTGCGTACGTCGTCCGTTTGACCTAAGCCCAAGACCTGCCGGCGATGCGAGTCACTTCAACCAGCGAATCAGCGAATTCTAGTGTTTCTTTCGTGAGACGCACCAAGGAGTCCAAGGCGTCTTGGATCGCCTGTCCCTCCACGAGATCGATTGAACTGATTCGCATTCCCTGTAACCGCGAAAAGATTGCTGTTTCCGCCGCATGAATTCGCTGAAGCAATTCCTGTGGGTTTAACTCGGTCAACATTTCCGGGGAATGCGTTTGCTGTTCCGCGTAATTTAGGTCATTCATAACTACTCCATCCACCGCTTGCAGCCTTGGGCTGCGCTTCGTGTTCGACCGATGATATTAGGCATTTTGATTTCGGATTGCTGTTCACTTGTGGACACATTCTCAAGACGACGAAACAAGAAGAAACACTTGTGGGGGAGCAACGGAGCGCCAGACCAAGCTATACAAGACTTTCGATCCTAATCGCTCTCAGCTCCGATTGCATCGTAGTATGCGCCAGCATTTTGAGACCTTTTGAACTTCACTGTCTCGTTTTTGAGAATACGCAAACCATTGAGGGCATCTTCTATTGCTTGTGCTTCCATGCGACTATCCGAACCAATTCGTATTTCCTGTAAGCGGGATAAGATCGCCGTTTCTGCTTCACTCACCCGCTGAACGAGCTTCTGCGGGTTTAGCTCCAATAACGCATCGTGGTAAATCTTTTGCCACTCGGGGTAGCGTAGCTCGCCCATGGCTGCTCCCTTCGATCCTCATGATTTGAAGGGTGATCTTAGGGCATGGTATTCGCTGGGACTGTTCACTTTTGCACACTTACAGGAGATGGCGTGATAGGACTATTCCACAGAAAGTGGCGAAGCCAAGGAGGACAAGGCCGAGGACAGCGTTGACGAGGCGGAAGAAGTTCGGGCCGATGCGGTGCGGGATGAAGCGAACGGCGACGATTAGCGCGGTGAACCAGGTCATCAGGCCGACGGTGACCATCAGGATTCCCAGTCCGGGGGCGTTGTGGCCTAAGACTGAGTGGGCAAAGGGGAGCCAGTTGGAGGTGACGCCAACCCAGTAAACTATGGTTAAGGGGTTGAAGATGGTCAGGGCGGTAGCGGCGGCGACCTCGGCGAACAGATGCGCGGGGACGGTGCCTTCGGCCCAGTGTTGGCGAGCGCTGGCGTAGGCCCGCAGGGGCTCCTTGACGGCGCGGACAAGGAAGTAGATCCCCAACGGAAGCAGGACAATTACGCCGACGGCTGCCAGGGCTGTCTGGAGCATCGGGTCGGATACGTCGGAAAAAAGGTAGTGACCCCCGAAGAGGACTAGAGAGAAGAGGATTAGATCGCCGGTGATGGAGCCGATTCCGCAGGCGAAGGTATGGCGCCAACCGCCGATCACGCCTCGCCGGATGGCCAGCATGTTGACAGGACCCATCGGCGCGGCCGCCGCCAGTCCCATCAAGAATGCGCCCGAAAGCACGCGGACATAAGAAACGAACTCCATGTTGCCGCACACGCAGCCACGGAACCAGCAAAACTACAATTCAAATCGAAACGACCGCTGGGAGCCGCTCGATTTACTGGCACTCTACCATTCAACTCTCGATAAATGCTGCCGGCTCAACCGGTCGATGCAACACTCTTCTAATCTGCTGATCCGATTGTGTTTTTCAAAGAGACCTGATCCTTTGGGCTTACTCAATTAAACCTAGATAGGGCAGTGTTTTCTTTGAATCAGCGCTCTCGAACGAATTTAGCCGTTGAAACACCTGCAGATTGGACTTCGGGCCGGTGTTGCGTCGACCCATTGAGACCACCGCGTTAATCGGGACTTGATCACGTTTCGCCATGTCTTGTGCGCCCTCGTGATGGCTATCACGTTGCCGTGTGACCCGTGACATTGCATTCCCGCCTGCAAAGAAGAACTCTAACGTCGACGAAGGACTCGGGCTCTCGAGGGAGTGGAAGGGTGAGGGCGCAGTGACCTCCGAAGTTGGATCCTGACCTTCATCAAGTGACCGTGGTTTCAACTGAGCACCATCCTTCGCTCAGGGGCAGCGGCCAGCCTCGGAACAGTGGCTAGGCGTCTGGGCCGGCCCACTTGCCGCTCCATGGGGTGTGTTTAGCGGCTGGCCGCTGCTTCTCAACCGGAGCTCGCAATTGCAAGAAGAGCCGGACGAGTTCGAAGTGGAGGGGCAAATGTTACAGCGAATTCTTATTTTGAGCGGCGAACCAGAACACCGGCACAAGCTGAGCAAAGTCATGTCCAGTAGCGGGTGGGTGCCGGTTTGCTGCGAAACGATATCCGCTGCAAGGGGCCTCGTTATGCGGTACCAGATGGAGGTCATCGTCTGCGATGAGGCATTGCGAGACGGTGGCTTTCGGGAGTTGATTAGGGAATTGAAGGGCTCGGCGTGCGATGCACGCGTCGTTGTGATGTCGCGGTCGTACGACGACTGGAGTGATTACCTCGAGGCCATGATTGCCGGAGCGTATGACTACCTCGCTTACCCACCTTATCCGCGCGAGCTGGAGGATGCTGTTGCTGCAGCACTCGTGGAATCGAGAGCCCGTCGAACGGCCCCAGTGCAAACGGCGGCGTAAACGGCAGGTAATGTGGAACACGTGGAAGCGTGATGCCGGGCACTGCAGTTCTTGTCGCTTGGAGCGAAAAAGGAAATTGGACGGAATGAACTTTCGATCGTATGGTTTCCTGGAGGAAACGTACTTGCGCACGATGAATCGCCGGACCAACGATGAGGGAGATTATGAATCTGAACTTGTATGAGGTCACACTGCGCGGTACGGAGAGTATCTACTTGCTCGCGTCGACTAAGTACCGGGCTTTGGAGCTGGTCGGAGACTACTTTGCCGACGCAGGTCAGCCGGACATGCTACCAAATGGCAAATTCGTAGTGCGTCAGCTTGATTTGAAGGAAGAACAAATACTCCGCCCCGAAAAATGCCGAGCCTGCCCTTTGAATGAATAGACTAAGGTGTGGTTCGGACCTCAGGGAGAATTTGACTTCCCAACCAGACAAAGGAGGTTTTATGTCGACTACATCGGTAGCCGCACAACGAGCAGTGAGGCACATTCCATTGAAAGCCAAGGACGTCATGCAGCAGCCGGTCATCGCCGCGACTCCTCGCGCTTCCCTTCGCGACATTGCCTGGCAAATTCTCAAATATGGGTTCAGCGGGATGCCGGTGGCCGAGGCCGACGGCAAAGTCCTGGGCGTCGTCACCGAAGCAGATATTGTCTTATCTCTGCTTGACGAAAATCAGCTGGAAGCCACGGCGGCTGCGGATTTGATGACCAGTCCTCCAGCAACCGTGGACGTCGAGGTTTCCCTCGAACAGGTCATGCGGACCTTGCAGGAGCGTCGTATCGTCCGGGTGCCAGTAACAGAGCATGGCAAACTCGTGGGAATCATTTCGCGCCGGGATGTGATTCGGGCCATTTTGGAGCCCGAGTTTATGACGTTTGGAGACGTCTAACCTCTTGCGGACAGGCGGCACGTCGCTTGGATACTGCCTCCGACGGATGCTTGGGACTGCATGCGATCGATGTGCCGCCTTCAATGTCTTGCGCAGGGATGGCGTCCGAAAATTCCTGATATTGCATACCGAGCGCACGCTGAACAAAGACAATGGCTCAAGTCCTGGTAAGTCGCGTAACCGTCCATTTGAAGTAGTGCTTCACTTCTCCGGTTGCGGCGTTAATCAGGCAAGTGCCTTAGTTCCGAGCACGCCTTGACCCAGACATGATTGCAACGTGACCAGCCGGACTACATGTTCCCCGGGATACCCGCTAAGTCCTTGGAATGCCGTGTGTGGTTACATTCGGACCTCACCATCCTCTCCTCCAATTCCCAATCGCATTAGCGAGCACCGTCATCGCTGCAGGATTGAGTTATCGATTCCTGGAGACGCCCTTTCTTAAGCTAAAGAGCGTTTCTCGCAGCTTCGCTCACCAAAATCTTCGAAGGTGACTGCTGTCGCGTCTGTGCCTGTCCAACAATCGTAATGCGTTTTCGCTCATTGCGGTCTTCTACGACCAACCGACTCAACCACTTCACGAATTGACTCAATGACAAGATCGGGCTCGTCAAGCTGGATCCAATGACCACCCTTGGAAGCAACTACGTGTTTCCCCTGGGAAGACAGGTGCGCCAAGGACTCATGTTCCTTCATCTGCGAAGTAGATGAGCTATTCGCCGAAAGCACGACCAACGGAATGCTGGAGGCTAGGAACTCCAGGGCCGCTCGGGCGATCTCGTTAACGCCGGAAGAGACTACCCGCCGGAGAAATCAAAAGCGAAAGGCGTACCGAATCGAACGACGAACTCCTTTTGTTTGTCGACACGGATGAAAGTAAGGTTACGTTTAGATTTCTCAAGTGACGTTATACTGAAAAGGTGGGCACAAGAATCAGTACGCAGGAAGTCGCTGAACTTCTCGGAATCGACATAAGCACTCTACGTCGGTTGATGCGCAAGGGCACGATTCAAGCGCCACCTATCATATTTGACCCCAGGAATAACTCGACGGGTCGCATGTGGTCCGAAGATGACGTTCAGCGGGCACGTGTGGCCCTGCAGAGTGACGGCGCTAAATCTTGAGTCTACCAAAACCATCAAATCCGCGATTTCCTAGATATTCCTTCGAATCCAGCCTGAAACGTCGCAGACTCCACGCAAATACCGATCGGCTGTGTGCGCGGTGGTTCCGAGAGTAAGAAGTGCGGTAGTTGGCTTGGCGACAACCGCCTTGCATCGCTTGCTTGCTTCAGCGAGAGTTACAGAGCACTTAGGCCATTCCAGGAGAAAACGTGGACTTCGTAACCAAGTTTGAAAAGGCACTTCGCAAGAGATATCAGCATCTCAAGACGGAGCTGGCAAAGATTGAACATCTGATTGACGCTTTTGAGAAGGGTGCGAAGCGAGGTTCCAAACCGCCCGGTCGAAGTAATTTATCGGCAGATGGCCGCAAACGAATCTCGATAGCGCAAAAGGCTCGCTGGGCAAAGCAAAAAAGGCATAAGTAGGAGTACTCTCGGAGGTCTTCCCGGTCGTGGAAGACCTCCAGTTGAAGAGTTTGCGGGGACAATCCCGATGCTGATCACGCAGATGACATCGGAAGAGTGCCGAGAAATTCTGGCAAAAACTGACTTTGGCCATCTCGGTTGCAGCCACAAGAATGAACCGTACGTAGTTCCGATGCACTTCGCTTACGAGCCCGACTATCTATATGGATTCTCGACCTTCGGACGAAAAATCGAGTGGATGCGTGCGAATCCCATCGTTTGCGTAGAGGTCGACGAGGTTACCGGTCACTCCAGCTGGGCGAGTGTAATTATCAGTGGTCGATATCAAGAATTACCCGACAACCCTCAACACAGTTCTGAACGCCTGCACGCCTTCAGTTTGCTTGAAAAGCGCCCGCTGTGGTGGCAGACCGCTCAAGCGGCCAAGGAGCTCCGAACAAGACAACCCTTTCCGCCTATCTTCTATCGCATTCACATCGACGCCATGACAGGCCACCGCGCAACACGCGATGATGACCCAGCCGAATATTCGAAGGGTTTCTACCGTTAGAGACGGTAAGAAACGTAGAGAACTTCCCAAATAGAAATCCTAGAAGAACCTTCGCGCATGACAGGGGAGTTTTATGAAAAATATTCAAACGGGAAAATCTCCAAAAGTCCTCGTCATCGACGTAGGCGGCACAAATATTAAACTGCTAGCGATTAACCCGCTGAGTTCTCCAATATCGTCGCCGCGATCACGATGAGCATCTGGCATTCGGTCCCGAAGAGTAATAGTACTTACAGTTTTAGTACTTATTTTATAATTCCTTTCGTCTTGACGCCATCTATTCACAGACGCAGAATGTCTGCATTATCTTAGGGCCCCCAACGCCCGAGAGCATCCATGTAGGTGGGCTATGAACTTGAGAGCGAAATTTGTATTCTCGATTAGTTTTCTGGGCCTGCTGTGTCTCATCCTCCCGGCTTCCGCTCGGGCGGACCTAGTCGGAACCACGGTGACGGGCTCTCTGGATTTCGACGCAGATGGGCTTAACTTTTACAACCCAGCGATGGGGTTTGTACCGGCGGGTTTTCAAAACTCGGCGGGTGCCCAAGATTCAAACACAGTCGTTATCGTGGGCGGCGACGAGTTCGGCTTTAGTGATGGCTTGAATACGGACGTGACCAGTTTCAGCAGCACCGGATTTACTTTTACGGACACGAGTATCACCGCAGGTCCAAATCTCAACATCATTCTTACGATGACGGACCCAGCCTTTACGGGCGTGTCCTTGATTTCTAGTACCTTTCCAGGCCTAACTTTCGGGATTTCAGGCGGCCAGATCACGGTTGATATTCCGGGTCTCAACGCATCCGCTGGAGAAGTCTTTACAGCTTCCTTCAACGTCACATCGACGTCGTCAGTTCCCGAGCCTTCCACCTATGGCCTCTTGCTGATCGGGTTTGGGTTTTTGGGATTAATGATGGCAATGCGGAAGCGTGTAGGTCTGGGTATCTCACGGGCCCGTTGAACGCATAACTCACTTCCGCAGCGCTTAGCATCCCAAATTTCGAATTGAGATAGCTAGTGGTAAGCCCTGACTGGAGGAGCCGTTCAATCGGCTCCTCCCATTAGAGCTAGCCGCGAATCGTGAGAACCGGGCACGCAGCGTGCGATACCACTTTGTGAGCCGTCGCGATTGGGAGATGCGTTGCCGCACCCGGGAAGCCGTGCGGTTGGCGGACACCCAGCACAATTAGCTCTGCTCCAGTTCGCCCTGCAACTTCCAGGATTTTTTCGGCAGGATCGCCTTGCTCTACCACATATTCCGGAACGCACCAGAGCTCTGCTTCGGCCGGTAGAAGATTGTGAAGCAGTTGCGTGGACGATTTCACCAGATCTCCCGCTTGGACGAGATCTCCGGCCTTCGAAGCTTTAATCACATGGAGCAGCGTGAGGTAAGCTTGGCATTCCTGTGCCAGCGACACAGCATACGGCGCAGCGGCATTCGATTCCGCAGTGAAGTCTGTCGCGAAGAGTATCTTGCTGATCTCGCCAGATCGTTTTCCCGGTGCAGGTGTGTTGGGCCCAACCGTCAACACCGGGCAGGGCGCCTGTCGAAAGATTTCCTCTGCGATAGAACCGAGCACGAATTTTGAAATTCCCGACCGGCCGCGTGTCCCGATCACGATCAGGTCGATGTTCTTCTCTTCAAGGGCAGCTGTAAGGCTCGACCAGATGTCTCCTTCTTTGATTAGGATTTCGGTTTGAGTTCCCGCGAACGTATTAGCGAGCTCTTTTTCATGCCGCGCGTCTTCGATTGCTGCCGATTCTTCCAAGCCACTCCATGTAAGTGGTGGCGTCATTGGATTGACCACTGGCGGCCTAACGTATAGCGCGTACAACTTTGCCCCATACCGCTTCTTCAATTCCGCAGCAAAGGGCACCGCAGCGCTCGCAGCGGAAGAGAAATCGGTGGCAAACAGAATATTCTTGAACTGGACGCGGCTTCTCGCTTCCGTAGCTTTCATGAGTCACCTCCATTTAACGCCTCCAGTTAGTGCCCACATTGCATTTCTCGCTGTGACGTACATCACTCCAATCTGTGATGGAGCGAACCCGAGGAATCGACACTACGAGAAAAAAACATCCGGTGGAGAGCGGTGCGTCCTCGATCTACTGGCCGGACGTTGCCGACATTGCCCCGGCAACGTGAAGCCTTCGCAGCATGGAGCGTTTCTTGTCTTGATGCGCTTCCATGCGGCGCAAGATATCGTCGAGGGCGCGAACTGCCTCTACGATGTACGGTCCTTTGTTGAGCATGACGCACTCGGCCCGCTCTCCCATCGCTGCATCGGTAATTTCCGAGCGCGAGGGGATGCCATTCTTCGCGAGGGACTCGAGAACTTGCGTCGCCCAGATTACCGGCATGTGGGCCGCCTCGCAAATCCAAAGGATCTCCTCCTGGACCTCAGCGAGCCTTTGGTAACCACATTCGACCGCCAAATCACCGCGGGCGATCATGACGCCGACCGCGCGCGTGCGCATCGCCGCTACAAGCAGGCGCGGCAAGTTGTCAAATCCCTTGCGTGTCTCAATTTTCAGAATGATACCCAGGTGCTGCCCGTTCAATTCAGCGAGCCGCGCCTGCAGTTCGTGCACATCTTCTTCGCTTCGCACAAAGGAATAGCCAACCATGTCCGCATGCTCAACGATGAAACGGAGGTTTTTCAAATCTTCCGGCATCAGGGAAGGGAGGCGCAGATCTGTTTCGGGAACATTGATTCCTTTCTCAGCACCTAGTTTTTCGCCGCTCGGCCTGGCTTGCGTGATTTCGACGACGACTTCATCCGGCGCAACACTCGCTATCGTTCCTCCGATACGCCCGTCGTCGAACCAGATGGGTTCGCCGACGCGAACGTAGTCGAAAAACTCAGGTGGAAAAACTGCGATGCGCGCCGGGCTAATTAGATGTTTGTCAGCGTCATATTCGGCAGGTTTCCCCGGTTCGGGGGAACGTGTCAGAACAAGCCGGTCACCCGAATTCAGACGGAGCGTTTGTGGCGTCGGGGGGATTGCACCGACCGAAGCACAACTTACATCCGGCGAGTCCACCTCAGCGTCCGCTTCTGCGACCAGAACGGTACCCGGAACCAGATACGCTGTTCGCTTCGCTTCGGTCCAGCGGCTATTGCCACTCGCGGCGACAACCTTCATCAAGCGTTTCGCTCCACGGGCGTCGGTAAAGCGGATGAAGCTTCCCACTTTGATTTGAGAAAGCCATTTTCCCGGCACTGGAACCGACGGACTTGGGCTTGGCGGAATTTCGGGATTTTCCGCAGGGGTAAGCCAAATTCGAGCAGGCGATTCTACGCGACCATAGGTATCTCGCTCGGGGCGATACTTTAGAACGCAGGGACCGGGTTCGATCGGTCCGGTTCGAAGCTTGGGTCCGGCCACGTCCATCGCAACTTTGCACGATGTGCCCGTTTCTTTATGCGCGCGGCGCAGGTTCTGGATCATCTTGCTCCAGGCTTCCGGCCCGTCGTGCGCACAATTGATGCGCATGCAATTCATTCCATTGAGCAGGAGATTAAGAACGAGATCATAGTTTGTGGCCGCTTCGGGCGGCATAGTCACCATGATCCGCACGCGACGGTCTTCTGGGGCTGGCCCCAGCAAGACGTCAGTCTTCTCTTGGAGAAGCTTTTGGTTGTCACCGGGTTCGGCAACAATTTCGCTACTGTTTGCTACAGCCCCTTCATCCCCGGCGACCTTGGCAAGAACGTTGATAACCCTCTGAAGAGCATCGATGACGTGAGATTCAGTCCGGCCGAGAGAAGATAGGCCCAGCGACGCAAGCCGTGACTGCAGGTCGCGAATGTCGTGCCGGCGAAGCGCCATATAGTGCAGGAGGTTCCGGGCGCTGAAGATGTGTTCGGGGCAAACCGACGCGGTCTCGTTCCGGCCAGCCGCCTCCGCGTTCACCATTTCGCAGCGAAGCAGGTCCAGTTGTTGAATCAACTCATTTAGTTGAGTACGCTCTTGCATGGTAAAGGATTCCTCCACTTCCTCTGTTCCATGGAGTGGTTAATGCAGTATTAAAGAGCATGAAGTCCGAGATGCGTCAGGGCGTTCCAGTTGCTTGAGATCGAATTTCCTTCGATGACGGGATCTGAGACGCGTCCCAGCCGCCGCCAAGCGCTTTGATCAGCTGAACGCTCGCCACCATTTGTTGCTCTCGAAAATTCACCGCGATTTGCTGGTCATTCAACAAAGTGGTCTGAGCGACGATCACGTTCAGATAGGGATCGACTCCCGCCCTGTACCTGACGGTGGCCTCACGCAGACTCCTGGCAGCCGCATTGACAGCATCGTCCTGCTGCTCTATGGCCTGGGATAGAATTCTTAAGGACGCCAGGTTGTCTTCCACCTGCTGGAAGGCCGTCAGAACTGTTTCCCTGTAATTTGCCACTGTCTGATCGTAGTTCGCCTGGAACTGTTGCACGGTGGCCCGGCGCAATCCCGCGTCAAAAATTGTTTCCGCGAGGCTTGGTCCCACGGACCAAAAGCGGCTTGGCCATGTGAACCAGTTGGCGATCATCGAGGTTCCAAAGCCGCCCGAAGCACTCAGCGTGATGTTCGGGTAATAGGCAGCTTTTGCGATGCCAATTTGAGCATTGGCTTGAGCGACGGTGCGTTCAGCAGCTGCGATGTCCGGTCGCCGTTCGAGTAGTTCCGAGGGAACACCCACGGGGGTGAGAGGAACAGCTCGCTGCAGAGTCTCCGGCGGGAGAGAAAACGTGGAGGGCGGCTGGCCAGTGAGGACGGCAATTGCATGTTCGTATTGAGCGCGGAGGATTCCGAGGCTCGTGTCCTGAGCTTGCGCCGCCTTTAATTGAGCTTCGGCTTCCGCCACTGCCTCATCGGAGGTGAGGCCGGCGCGATACTGGCTTTGGGTCAGATCAAAGGTTTCCTGGTACGCGGCTACGGTGGAATCCAGCACCTGCGTGAGCGCATCCTGCGCCCGCAGTTGGTAGTAGTCCACGGCGAGCTCCGCTTGTTCGCTCAGGCGCACGTTCTGCAAATCGGCTGCGCTGGCCTGTGCCGCATACAGATTCGCTCGCACAGTGTTGCGAATGCGGCCCCAGAAATCAGGCTCCCAGGAAGCGTCGAATGGCAGCGAATAATCTGTGAAAGATTTGACAGCGAAACCCGAGGTGGATGAACCGGTCGTTTTTATTCCACTGAATTGGGCTGAAGATGGTCGCGTATTCATGATGCTCGGGCTCGTTATGACTGTAGGAAAATACTGAGACCTTGCCTGACGAACGAGAGCTCGCGCCGCAAGGAAGCTGGCCGCCGCCGATGCGATATTTTGGTTCGAGGAATTGGCCTTCTCTTCGAGGCCGTTCAATTGCGGATCTTGGAAGACCCCCCACCAGTTGCCGCGAATCGCGGCATCCTTTGGCTGCGCAATTTTCCATTCGCTCGCTGACTGGGCATCCGCCGGCGAGAGCTCTTTGTAAGCGGCCGGAGTCTGCGCGGACGGCCGTGAATACTTCGGACCCACAACGCATCCACCAAAAACCAGCGCGCAAGCAACCGAGGCGGTGAGCGCGAGACGCGTAGCAACGTAGCTCGGCACCAGGCGCAAGGGCCCAGTCTTAAACATCGATTTAGTGCCCGATATACACATCAACCAACTCACCTGGATAGAGATTCAAATCCTTGGGCTTCTCGAAACTGAAAATCACCGGCAATACTCGAACATCCACTCGTTCCTGCCGTTGATCCGAGAGCTGAATCTTCGGCGACACGAACGGCTGTACCCTCACAAATTCAAGAGAAATCTTGACGTTTGTTCCCCGAATGGACATCTGGCCTTTGATATTCGAGGGAGTCGGCAGCCGAGGGACAAGGATTTCATCGACGTAGCAGCGAACGTGGAGACTCGTTTGCGGCGCTCCCAGCACCAGCACCGGATTCATTCCCTGGGTATAACTTTCGTACGCGCCTTGTGGGGATACGTAGCTGCCCAGGATCGAATTGATCGTCAAGACCACTCCGTCATTGGGTGCTCGCAGTGTGTATTTCGAAAGCAATGCAGTGGACGCCAGATATGATTTCTGGAGAGCGTTATATTGTCTTTCCTGATTCCTTATATCGAAAACCCAGGCGCCGGCTTTGGTCAGGTCGCGCTGTTTTCGCGCGACTTCAAGATTTGCTTGCGCCACCGCCTCCGCGTTGATCGCGTTGTCTAAGGCGTCCTTGCTGATCGATTTTGGATCCATCTCGTAAGCGGCCTTTTGTTTGTTCAGTGTGTCCTGGGCAGTTCTCAAACTCGCTTGTGCTGCTTGTAGTTGAGATTCGACCACCTGGAGGGTTTCCGGCCGGGGCTCTGCCCGCAACTCCTCCAGCATCGCGTGTGCCGCTTCGGCGGCAGATTTTTGCTGCAATGTGGAGGCTCCTTGGATGGAGTCGTCAATCAGCAGCAGCGGCATACCTTTCCGCACCACTTGTCCCTCAGAGACGAAAATTTCCTTTACGGTGCCCGCTACCTCCGGATAGATGTTGATATTTTCTCCACTGGCCTGAACGCTTTCCACGATGCCTTCGGCGTAGACACCGGTGTCGTATGGGTTGGAGGCTGGACTGAACACGGGAGGCAACGGCTGCTTCGTGATGGTGAAAAAGTAGGCGGTCGCGGTCCCTGCGAGGAGGCCCAGGAGCGAGAGCGCAAATAATATTTTGTTTTTCATGCCGCACTCTTTTCGATTCCCGTTAGACGTCCGTCTTCCATGTGTAAGATCCGGCTTGCGAATTCGTAGATTCGGCTGTCGTGCGTGACCACGACGATGCAGCGATTCTCGTTGAGAATATTCGTGTGAACGAAATTCAGGATCGCATTGCCTGTGTCGCCGTCCAAAGAGGCCGTCGGCTCGTCCATGATCAAGATATCGGGCTTGCTCACCATGGCTCGAGCGATCGCCACTCGCTGCTGCTCTCCTCCGCTCAGCTTCACCGGCGGAAGCTCCGCCCGTCCCTTCAGGCCAACGATCTCCAGGTAGTTAATCGCTTCATGGATTGATTCGTCCCAGTCTTTCCTCTTGAGGATTAGGGGAATGGCGACGTTCTCGGCCGTGTTCAGCCGCGGAAACAGGTGAAAGTCCTGAAATACGAAACCGATCTTGTTCAGACGAAAATCCGCAAGGTCGTCGGCGTCCAGGCTCCAGATGTCGACATCTTCTACAAGTACGCTGCCCGAATTCGGTTTCAGAATGCCGGATAGCACGCTGAGCAACGTCGTCTTGCCGCTGCCGGAAGGGCCGACGATATAAACCATTTCGCCGAAATAAGCTTCCAGTTCGACGTCCCTTAGCGCCTGTGTTCTGGCTTCTCCCTCGCCAAACCACTTGGCTAAGCCCGTCGCTTTAATCGCTACCTTTGGCATCTCATCCTCTGAAAATATCGAATGGCTCAATCTGCAAAACGCGACGCACACCGACGTAACTCGAAACTCCGGCAATGACCGCGACCATGAAAAAGCCGACCGCAAGGTTGGTATAAGTGAGCATGGCCGCGTAACTCGGCAGCCGGAGCCTGGCCAGCCAAATCAAGAGAGAGCACAGGCCAACTCCAAGTCCGTAACCCGTGAAGGCCGTGAACGTGGCCTGGAATAAAATCATGCCGACTAGATCGCGGCTCTTTGTTCCGATGGCCTTCAAGGCGCCAAACCTCTCCAGATTTTCAAGAATGAACGTGTAGAAGGTTTGCCCCGAAATCGAAAGCCCGACGACGAAACTGATTACCGTCATGATCAGGATGTTGGTCCCTCCGCCCGTCTGATAGATGAAGAAGTCTGCTGTTCGCTGCATAAACTCTTGCTTGGTAAGCGCTAAATAGCCGAGCGCTTTAACTTGCTGCTTGATTTGCTGCACGTCGGCGAGGCTCTTCGGCTCGACAAGCACGTAGGAAATCGTGTAGCGCGGATTGGGAAGATATTGAGCTGCGCGTTCGTACGTGGTGTACAGCGTGGGAGTTCCGTAAAGGCCCGAAGTCGCAACCTGGGCAATTCCCACGATAACCGCCCGGTGATCATTTAGCTCGAGTTCCGATCCGACTGCAGGACTTTCAAGTTTCTTGAATTCGGCGTCACGCACCACGATGAAGGCGCTTTCCGCGTAAATGTCCTCGATCTTTCCCTGGCTTAGTTCCGGCCTTCCAAGAAGGCTGGTGTCGTCGAGTCCAATCACATTAACGGACTGATACCTGCCGTCAGGAAGCTTGGCCAGGGCACCTCCCGAGTAGAGAGGCACCGCATATTTCACTCCTTGCATGCTGCGAACTGCGTCCAAGACGTAATCGGGCATGCCGACCGTGTTCGAGACCGTCTGCACCGCTGGATCCATCACCCATATCGAGGCCCCAATGTTGATTACGGTGGCGGAGGCGTGGTTCAGCACTCCAATAAACATCGAGGTGACGAACATCATGAGGTAAACCGCGAAGGTTATGCCGAGCAGCAGTGCCGTAAACTTTGCCTTGTCGTTTACAAGCAGCTTGAAGGCGAGTCTGAGAATTCCTTTCACGGATAAGTCCCTTTGTTGCACTTGCAAGTCCCATCTTCAATGATACTTGGCAGAAGCGCAGTGGATGTCGTCACTGCCAGATGTGACGTGAATCACAGGTTTGTCTGAAGGATCTTAAGCACGAGGCCTAAGGAGCACTGAATCGAGCGGACGGTGTGGTTATCGCCCGGAACCCACTCCGAGCGGTTTGTCACGCCAGAGAGTGACGCTGGTCACTGCTCCAGTCCAAGCATCGACGTTATTGTCAAGTCCCTTTGGCCATTCCGTCCGAAAAAGGAGCGGGGTAATGTTCTCGACATGCGCCAATCCCGATTGTGCGACTCCGTTCGACTTCCACCGGGGAGAGTTCTTCCGGTTTCACAACGATCACATGGATGAGGCACTGGACACGCGGTCGCACTCGGTGCAGCATTTCTGGCTATGCGAGTGCTGTTGTGAGAAGTACACTTTGCACTACGAAAAACGCAGAGGCGTTCTCATCAGCATTCGTTCCGAAACGATTCGCCCCCAGGGAACGGCTCGCGTGATCGCCGCCGCGTGACTCTGAACGCCTGAGCGGCCCTCTGAGCATTGGAGCTCTCTGAAGCCATGCTGGATGCCCTTGCGCGAACATAGCGTGGAACACCACCTACCTGCTGCTCATCGAATGCGCAAAGCGCTTGCTGTTTTCGCGTGTCGCAGCCTGATATCGGAGCACTCCGAATCCTGGTCTCAGCCGTCACTTTCAATCGTGACGTACGTCACTGTCCCGGTTCTGCATAGCTGCGATGGTAGAAGTAGCCGGACAAGAGCCGATATGCACAGAGAAATGCAAGCAACTCACGCGGCGGGCTCGAAGTGGCTTTTCGGCGCTCTTTTCTTCCTGATTCCGAGCCTGCTCGCTTTTGCATGGGTGTCCGCCCTCTCCCGCAATGGTTCGCCGGCGTCAGCATTGTGGTTCTTATACGAGGTTAGCCGCCTCCTCGCCTACATCGGAATCGTAATCGCCACAGGACTGACTCTGGGTATCGCTATTCGCGGGACGGCTTCGGGACTTTTCGTGGCGCTCATGATGCTGACCATCGGTAGCGCCGCGCTGTTGCTCTGGTACACGGTGCATATTTTTAGGAGCCCCTGGTGAAAAATCTGTGAGCTTCCCGCATATGGAAAGGAGCAGAAACCATGGAGCGGAAGACAAGAATTGAAAAAAGCACAAAGCTGCGCCGCGCGCATCGCGCCACTTTGAGGAGAGCTGCTCGGAAGGCCGTTGATCTAAGGCTTAAGAACTACTTACTGGAATCCCACCCGGAACTGGGCGTCTGAGTGACTTCGATGCATGGAGGCAATGGGATCCAGGGGAGGTAGAAAGATGAACGCACAAATTAGGAATCGAGAGGAAGCCGGCCGCCTGCTGGGTCAGAAGCTTGCTGCATATAGGGCTCGGCCTGACGTAATCGTTCTTGGGCTCCCGCGCGGGGGTGTAGCCGTCGCTCACGAAATAGCGGAGGCCCTTGAGGTTCCGCTGGACGTTTTCCTTGTTCGCAAACTGGGTGTTCCGGGGTTCGAAGAACTCGCTATGGGCGCCATTGCAATGGGCGGAAGTGAACTAGTGGATCCCGATGTTGTGGAGGAATTTGATCTATCAGGAAGCGTGATTCGCCGCGTCGCCGCTACGGAACGGAAGGAGCTGGAACGGCGCGAGCATATGTATCGTGGTTCGCGTCCACCACTCGATGTACACAATAAGACTATCATTCTCGTCGACGACGGAATTGCCACCGGCTCAACGATTCGCGTCGCTATCGAAGCTTTAAGGAAATTGTATCCCGCTCGCATCATTGTGGCTGCAGCAGTCGCTCCTCTGTCCACGTACCTCATGCTTGGCTCAGAGGCCGACGAGGTCGTGTGCTTGCTGACTCCGAGAGAATTCCGCGCTGTCGGTGAATTCTACGCTGACTTCTCGCAGCTTACCGATGAAGATGTCTGCGGGCTACTGAAGCACGCAACCGAAGAGGTTGCAGTGTCGATGGCTAATCCATAGGACCAGTTAGCGCCGAGACTGCACTTCCCGCTGTGACCTGCATCACTTCCGATATTAGGACCTACCCTGCCGCTCCCGAAAGCGTTTCATGTCGATCGGGCGTTTCGTAGACCTTGTAGCGATTGGCCTCGTCCGTTTTGGCTTTTGTCCACCGGCGACCCGAGACCTCAGGCTGCCGGTATGAAGTCGGAGACCTGGATTTAATAACAGACGCCTAGGAATTTTCTAAGTCTGACTCTAGCTCGTCCTTGAGTAATCCCATGGATTCGAGCACTTCGTAGGTGCGCTCCGCCTCTTCACGGTCCACACAACTCATAGCGAATCCAACGTGCACGAGCACGTAATCTCCGACTGAGGCTTCAGGAACCAAGTCCAGGCACGTCTCCCGTTTGATCCCCCCGAATTGGACGCACCCTATGCGAACGCCGTTGTGCACCTCGCTGGTGATAATCTTTCCAGGAATGGCAAGGCACAAGTTAGATGCTCCTTTCTTCTTCGCGACGTTCGGAAAGCTTGGACACTTGGCCCGCTGGCGCGGGTGATTGGTTTGTACTCAAACTAGGGGACCGCGATTCCTTCCATAGGTTCAACTGAGCCAACGCGGCATCCACCAAAGGCACAAGCGCGGCCTCAACTTCCGACGACAAAGTCGTCCCCCAATCTGTGTTGGCAGGTTGCACGCCAAGCACGACAATGTCCTGAGGACGGATGGACACCAGGGAAAGCGCTGCTATCAGGTCCGCAACTCCCAATTGATGAACGCTCCATCCTCCCGTCGTGCCGAGCAAATCTTTCCCCGTCATTCGAGCAAGTGTTCCGGGCGGTTTGCCCGAGTTCATCGCATCCAGGAGCAGCACGCTGGAGGCGGAGGAAGCATAGGGGATTAGCTCTAGACCGACTGTCCCGCCGTCCAAAATCGTGACGCCTGCGGGCACCCTGGGATCATTTTGCAGCAGTCTTGCGGCATGCACCCCAACACCCTCGTCTGAGAGAATCGTGTTGCCGACTCCTATAACCACTGTGTCCGAAGACAGTAAATCTTCCATATCAAGCCTTTGTTTGGGAACTGTTTACGCCAACCCGACTTGCCGGCATCGCTTCCGGTCGTGGCCCGGTATCCTCCACCCTCTCTTCCAACATCGCATCTCGGAATTCATGTTCGGGAACGAACTTGTATCCACTGAAAATGCTCTCCATCACTCCGTTCTCTTCTTCGATCGAAACGAGTATCGCAGTATAGAGATGGTGAATGAAGAACATCCAGAAGACGAACATGATCAGGAAATGAATTTCTCGGAGCCATTGAATGTCAATTAGACGGGGAAGCCATCCGACGAAAAAGCTCAAAAGACTATTGCCCAGAATTCGAGAGTAGAGCGCGAGTCCCGTAAGCACTTCAAAGATTGCCAGAAGATAGATAACCGCGTAAGAAGCACCTGCCAGCGCGTTATGACCGATGTGGGGAGTCGGTGACCAGACCATGAAGCCGTAATACTTCCCGGTCTCTGCGATGTCCTTCAGGCGTTTCCTCGTTACGGGTATGAACTGGTCCCAGTGGGACCAACGGTTGCCGACAAACATCCAAACGATCCTTATCAAAACTGCACAGAGAAACGCGAAGCCGGAAAGCAAATGTACGAATCGCATCGTTCCCATGACGTACGCAGTTCTTCCATGGGGTATGACAAAAGGAGAATGCATGTAATAGCCGGTGATGGAGAGAGAGACGATTGTGACAAAGATGACCCAGTGCGCAAATCGCACCGGCCACTCCCACACGTACACCCTCACCTGCCCGTGCGCCGGACGCTTCCATTCCGCTTCGTGCCCGTATTGCCTTCGCGTCTTTTTCATAGGCAGCCCTCTGCCCGATCAGGCTTCCGCACGCGCGAGCACATGCCCTCGAGCGTCAACCACATGAACGGCGCACGCCAGGCACGGGTCGAAGGAGTGGATGGTGCGCAGAAGTTCGAGCGGACGTTCCGGATCGGCGACTGGCGTCTTGAGGAGGGCCGATTCGTAAGGCCCGCGTTGGCCTCGCGCATCTCGTGGGCCGGCGTTCCAGGTTGACGGAACAACTGCTTGGTAATTCTTGATGGCCTGGTCTTCGATCTGTACCCAGTGCCCCAGCGACCCGCGTGGCGCCTCGAAGAAGCCGAAACCCTGTGCGGTCTTGGGCCATGAGTTAGGATCCCACTTTTCCCCGTTGTGAATGCGCACATTCCCGCTAGCCAAATTGTTTCCGAGTTGTTCGATCCAGCCAACCAGGCGGCTCGCGAGAAGTTGTGTTTCAAGAGCGCGTGCAGCCACACGCCCCAGGGTCGAAAATAATGCGGAGGGTGAAGCCTTGAGCTTTGCCAGCGTCGCATCGACAAGGGCCTTGACGTCCGGCTGACCCGAAGCGTAAGCGACGAGCATGCGTGCGAGCGGCCCAACCTCCATCACTTGATCTTGATATCGCGGAGCCTTCAGCCAGGAATATTTTTCATTCACCTCGAGGAATTCATAAGGGGGTTTCGGTCCCGAATACTTCGGATTGGTTTCTCCTTCATACGGATGCTTTGCGACTTGGTCCCCGCCCGAATACTCGTACCAGGAATGAGTCACATATTCGGTGACGTTCGCGGGATCTACGGGGTGAACGTTCGACAGATCGCGGTCCAGGATGATCCCCCGGGGAAGAAAGAAGTCCGCGGGATCTTTGATGGACCCTTGCGGATAACCGCCATAACACATGTAGTTTCCAACGCCCGCGCCGAGTTTGAACCAGTCGGGGTAGAAATTCGCCACGGCGAGAACATCCGGAATGTACACTTGGTTCACAAACGCGATCGCTGACTTGGCGACTTGCAGCAAGAAATCAATTCGTTCGGGATTTACCGTCGCACCCGGCTCGTTCGGGTCCATGGCAGTGGCCATGCCGCCGACCAGGAATGTTTGCAAATGCGGATTCTTACCTCCGAGAACGGCGTGAATCCGGATGAATTCCTTTTGGAACTGCAATGCCTCCAAGTAGTGTGCGACCGCCATGAGGTTTGCTTCGGGTGGGAGGTGATAGGCAGGATGGCCCCAATAGCCTGCGCCAAAGAGGCTCAGTTGTTTGCTTGCTACCAAAGCTCCGACGCGATCTTGCACACCCTTGAAATACTTTGCGCTCGACATAGGCCAATCGGAGATTGATTGCGCGAGCTGCGACGTCTTTGCGGGATCGGCCTTCAAAGCAGAAACCACATCCACCCAATCGAGCGCGTGGAGATGATAGAAATGGATGACATGGTCTTGCACCGTCTGTGTTGCAGCGATAATGTTTCGGATGAGTCGAGCGTTGTCGGGGACCTCGATGCCTAGCGCATCCTCGACCGCGTTGACGGAGGCCAGCGCGTGAACCATCGTACAGACACCACAGATGCGCTGTGCCCAGATCCACGCTTCCCGAGGATCACGACCCCGTAAGATCACCTCGATCCCGCGGAACATTGTGCCGGAGCTCCAAGCATCCGAAATCATCCCGCCTTCGACTTGAGCTTCAATGCGTAGATGTCCCTCAATTCTTGTGACGGGATCCAATACAATACGGGCCATCGGCTCCCCCTACTCTCAGCGAGAATCTGCTGAACTGTCTTCTTCGTCGGTAGTCTTCTTCGGCCGAATCTTGTCGCGGACGATATTGCCGGCAACCTGAGCGACCATCGCTGCGCCAACTGCTGCAGTAGCAACCCACCCAATCTCAGCCGCCGTCACATCCACTCCAAACCCGGGCACCGAAGGTAACCGCTTATAGAAAGGTGATTTCGTGTCCCAAAAGCGATGGGAAGCGCAAGCTATGCATCCGTGACCAGCCTTTACTGGCCAACTCGTTCCATCATTCCAGCGGACAGTGGGGCAGTTGTAGGTTGCTTCGGGGCCTTTGCAGCCCATTTTGTAAAGACAATAGCCCTTACGGTGGCCTTCGTCGCCCCACTCCTCAACAAAACGGCCCGCATCATAATGAGCTCTCCGCTCACACTGGTCGTGAATGATGTTTCCGTAAGCGAATAAAGGTCTGTTGTATTGATCGAGGGCAGGCAGATCGTGGAATGTCAGGTAGTGGACCAGCACCGCTGCGGTGTTAGCGGGATTGTGTGGGCATCCTCCTAAGTTGATCAGGTTCTTTAATCCCGGAACCGCTTCATGCAATCCCAGGGCGCCGGTGGGGTTCGGATTCGAGCGCACCAGGCCGCCGTCCCAGGCGCAGGCACCCACAGCAATATTGGCTGCGGCCTTACTGCAAACGTGCTCGGCGATGTCCAGTGCGGTTCTTCCGCCGATCGTGCAGTAGACACCGCCGTCAGCCGTGGGAATTGCGCCTTCCACCACGGCGATGAACTCGCCCTTATGCTCGCGAACAACGCGCTCAAGCGCCGCCTCCGCCTGCTTCCCCGCACCGGCCATCAAGGTTTCGTGATATTCCCAAGACAGAAGATCGAGAACAAATTCTGTGACCGGAGGATTACTGCTACGCAACATCGATTCCGTATTGCCGGCACAATCTTGAAATTCGAGCCAAACCAGAACAGGACGAGTCGTCTGACTAAGAGCTTTTTCGACGGCCGATAGATACCGCGGCGGGAGAGCCAAAGTGGCGACCATCAAGTTGCAAAACTTTACGAACTCCCGGCGCGACACGCCGCGAGTTTTCAAAGCTTGAAACAGAGGGCCGACCATATTCGCACCTCCCGAAAGATGGAGTTAGTCGGGCGTCGTTATTTCCTGAACACAATGACCCCGCAGTGAGAATTCGTCTGTGATCCAAGTCACATCCCTGCCTGACGAGGGGCACTGAGATCGCCCCGTTTTATCCGTAGCCTAGGCAAGAAAGGAGGTTCCGATGAAACGTTCTAGGAAGGAAGTGGCGCGCACTTCGCATCGAAACCGGTCCAAGCATACGGTTCAAAAAGAGAATTTTGAATACAACTTCGAGGCTAGAGCTCGAGCTGGGCCGCCGGATCGGAAGCTCATTCAGAAAATCATCGAGTCCGGAGAGAAAGCGTCGTACAAGAAAGGAGCGGTCGTTTTTGCCCAAGGAGAAAAGCCACGCGGCATATTCCTGGTGTTGGCAGGAGCGATCAAACTCTACATCTCTTCTCCCGAGGGCCGGAGTTTCATTCTCGGATTTAGGAGCCCTGGAAACATCCTAGGTCTTGCTTCAACCATTCTGGGAAGAAGGTACGAGGCAACCGCGGAGGCCACGAGCCCTACAACGGCAATCTTCCTCCGGCGCGAGGCTCTTTTCAAACTTCTACAAGAAGACACGAATACGGCGCTTGAGACTGCAGAACTACTCAGCGAACGGTGTTTCATGCTTCTCGATGAACTAAGAAATGTCACCTTGTCGGATTCCGCCGAACAAAGACTGGCCGCTTTCGTCTTGAGACTACAAAATGGTCGACAGGACAACGGGGCATCGGTCCATTTGCAGGGGGCGAAGCAGGAAGATCTTGCGCAGATGGTTGGACTTTGTCGGGAAACCACAAGCCGCGCTCTCTCGCGCCTTAAGCAAAGACAAATATTGGATTGGGGTCACTCGACCCTCGTCGTTTGGGACTGGGACGCTTTGCAGAAATTGGCGGTGTCGCCACAGCGACCTCGTTCGGGGAAAACTGATGCACGCTTACATATGAATCGAATTCCGGAAAATGTGATTTAGGTCACAGCCAGAACACTCCCTTTGTTATAGAAGATCTCCGTGATTGGTCTTTCCAGGTGATGTAGAACAGGTGAGGTAGAAATGGACGCCCGGCAGCTCCGAACGCATTGTCTAGTATCGGCCGCAATTCCTGTCCTGCTGCTCTTTTCTGCGCCGGTGCACGCGCGGACCGAAGCCGCGGATTTATACAAGGCAAAGTGTGCTGTGTGTCACGGCATTGATGGCAAGGGAGATACAGCGGCAGGGAAAAAACTAGGCGCTCGCGATTTTGGCGCGCCCGAAGTACAAAGGGAAACCGACCAAGAACTCCTTGAGATTACGGCGAAGGGCAAAAACAAAATGCCCGGTTACGAGAAAAGCCTAAAAGAGTCGGAAATGAAAGATCTTGTCGTCTACATCCGCGAACTCGGCAAAAAGAAATAAGCAACTACTTGCATTCCTTCGTTTTCGGTGCGACAGCGGTCGGAGGATTGGTGACTGGAATTCTCATCGTTCAGATCGTGCTCAGCATCGTACTGGCATTGATCTTTTTGATCCGGCCTTCCGTGACAAAGGCTGTCGGATGGAAGATTGTGGCCTTCGTTGGGCTGTGTGCTCTTCCTGCTCTTTGCATCGTGGGCGGGATGAACACACACATGCAGCGCTCCGAACAGACCAAATTCTGCATCTCGTGCCACGCCATGGAAAACTATGGAAAGAGCCTTCACCTGAACGATCCCAAATACATTCCGGCGCAGCATTTCCAGAACCATCGAGTGCCGCCGGACATGGCCTGTTATTCCTGCCACACCGACTACACGATCTATGGCCCTCTCAAGGACAAGCTCAAGGGCTTGACTCGCATTTACATGCAATACGTCAGCACGCCGCCGAACCCGATCACCATCCCGGGTGGCTTCAAGAACGCGCAATGCTTGCACTGCCACGCTGGTGCCAGGGAGTTTGAGGAAAACCCAGTCCACTCCGCGATGATGAGCACTCTTACTTCGAACCAGCTGTCCTGCATTTCGAGCGGTTGCCACGATCTGGTGCACGACGCAGCTCAGGTGGATCATCTGAAAATGTGGAGTCCCGGTCAATGAGACTCAGTCAAATTGGAATCGAGCGGCTGCTTCGAGTCGCGAGTGGCTTGGTCATTTTGGGCTTGGGCCTCGAAATCATCAGCCTCCTATGGTTCCATCCCCTGTCATTCGTCTTATTCGCATTCTTTGCCGCGTCGCTGATAGGATTGGGGGTTTTGGTCTATCTGGCGTCGCTCGTCTTTGCCGTCTCCCCACTTGGCGAGAACCGCGAGTGAAGTGCGAGAACCAACAACTCACTTCGAATATCGGTAGCCTTCCATCGTGGAGCCCGGTCGACCGCGAACCGTCGCCAGATATTTTTAGTGATTCCCGCCTTCGTGCGGTAGGGTGGCGCGACCTGGTGCCTGTTACTCTGTTCGAGATTCTAAGAGAACCGCTGTTGCCAGCGGCATGGCTTGGCGGGTCCCTTCTGGCAGCCGCATACAGCCATCAGATAATCGCTCTCGGTTTCTCATTCGTCTTTTTCCTCACAGGACTGCGGCTCATCCACAATGCCTTTCACTCCGCGTTGGGGCTGTCTCGTCATGCAACCGATCTTGTGCTCTGGATCATGAGCCTAGTCATGCTAGGGTCGATGCATGCCGTGCAGTTCAACCACTTACGACACCATCGACTCGCGTTGAGCGAAGGAGATGTAGAGGGCAGGCATGCGAACATGCCGGCGTGGCGCGCACTCCTGTTGGGTCCAGCCTTTCCCTTCCTGCTGCACGTGACGGCGCTTCGAGATGGCAATCGGAAACTGCGTATGACCGTAGTGGGGGAATTGCTTTTGAGCGCCATCTGGGTCGTGCTCGTATTCAGGGTTTTCAAGAGCAGTGCGCTCCAGTACCACGTGAACGCTATGGCTTTCGGGCAGTGCCTGACGGCATTCTTCGCTGTGTGGACAGTGCATCACCATTGCGACCGTACCCATTACATCGCGCGGACGCTGCGCCACAAAATCAAGAATGGAATTACGTTCAACATGTTCTTGCACATCGAGCATCATCTCTTTCCGCGCGTCCCGACATGTCACCTGCCGGAGCTTTCGCGCCGCATCGATCGCGTTGCGCCTGAACTGAAGAGCAGGATCGTCTTTTGAGTCAGCCGTACGAACGATTTCTGAGGGGAGGTAACATATCAATGCAGGTGCAACTGCCGGCCTGGGTCTGGGTGCTCGGACGCATCCTGTTTGTCTCTTACTTTTTAGCGATGGGCACCAGTCACGTTCTTAAGTTCCGGGATCACTCAGCCCACCTCGCCCGGAAACACGTGCCTCTCCCGCGTGTGGTAACCGTACTTACATTTGTGATGATGGTTGGTGGTGGCCTGTCGATTCTTTTCAATTTGTACCCAGTGGTGGGAGCCGTTTTGTTGTTCGGCATCATCTTTCCCGCACCCTTCTACTTGCACCGCTTCTGGAAGGAAACAGATTGGTACATGCGGCTCAGCGAATTCGCACACTTCATCAAAGATCTGTCGCTGGCCGGCGCCGCGATTCTTTTGCTCAGCGTGCGCTGAGCGATCTGCCAGCGAATAAATGGAACAGCCACCACGCCCCGCGGATGGAGCAATCGTCGGCAGAGGGCATTCCGTCGTTGCAGCGAGATTGAGGCGAGTTAGTATCGTGCGGGTCGCAGGTCCCGAGGTGCCGTTCCACAATTGACAGGCATTCCCAATTCACCGATGTCTTGCAGGAAGCCGGCATGCTGGGAACCGCCTGACGCATCCGTTGACGGAGCCGCTCAGGAGTGGGATTTGATACAAGCGAAAAGGAGGGTCCTGTGATTGAGAGACTCGAGAATTTACCTATAGGCATTGACGGCGCCAAGGCTGTCGGGGCAATAACGAAGGATGATTACGAGCAGGTGTTCATCCCACTCCTTGACCAAGCGCGAAGGGACGGACGCCGCATCCGGTTTCTCTATCAGTTTGGACCGGAGTTCAAAGGCTTCACCGCAGGCGCAGCTTGGGAAGACGCGAAAATCGGTCTCCATTTTATGCGGCTTTTCGACGGCTGTGCCATCGTGACGGACATCGCTTGGATCCAAGAAGCCACACGTCTGGCCGGGTTTTTGATGCCGTGTCCCGTCCGGGTATTCGGAAATAATGATTTCGATAAAGCCGTCTCCTGGCTGCGGTCGCTCCCGGAAAGTGCCACCGTTCTTCAACGTCTCCTCCCAGATTTGGGCATAATCGTGGTCGAGGTCAAACAGGCCCTGCGTGCGCAGGATTTTGATTCACTGGCCTTCACCGCCGACGCTTGGATCGAGGCCCATGGTGACCTGCAAGGGTTGGTGATCCATGCTCGCGAGTTTCCCGGTTGGGAGAATCTGGGAGGTTTCCTTCGGCACGTCCGATTCGTGCGCGAGCATTATCGTAAGGTAAAGAGGATTGCGCTCGCAGTCGACAGTAAGCTCGCAAGTCTGGCACCCAAGATAGCCGAACATTTCATTCAGGCCGAAATCAAGAGCTTCGGATACGACGAGCTTGACAGTGCCATCCAATGGGCGGCCGGTCGTGCCGCCCAAAAGGCTGCCTCGCCGGGATCTGTGTCGAATTGAGCGAATTTCCGTTGTTAGTACCAAGATCATTTCAAATCAGCCAGATAGTGGATCGAGACGAATCATCTTTAGCAATGCACCAGTCCTGCGCGATCTTCGCGGGAAAATGACGCCAGAGGAGGTTTCTATGAGTGCTCCATTGATCGGAATGTCCTTTGCTTCTTTCGTAGTTCTGCTAATCATCAGTGGGATTGCCGGCGCGATCGTCCACTGGGTTTCCGTTATCGCTTGTTTCAGGGGATCGATGGGTGCCTGGCCCAGTGGATGGTTGCGTGGGTGGGCGCGTGGCTCGGGCCAGCAGTGCTGGGCCATTGGTTTGACTTCGCGATGGTGGCCAATATCTACATCATTCCAGCGTTGCTTGGAGCGCTTGCTGGAGCATTCGGTGGGACCGTTAACGCCAAGGTGCTGGCAGGGGTGGCCTCGCAAAGGGGAATGCTGTCCTTTTAGGTAGGTTGATCTCTGCCAACTTTGCGATATTCGGAAATCGATGGGTAAAGACCTGCGTTCCGAATCCAGCCACCGACGTCTGACAGTTTTATCTTTCGCAGTCCGGTCTGGACCCGTGTGGACCACCCCTTCAATAAACTAAAAGAAAGCGACTAATGAACAAAGTATACGATAGCCACGGAGCGACCTGGTACGAGGTCATCAGCCGACTCTTCGCGCGCGAAGCGGTGTGTGAAGCAGTCGCAACACAAATTTGCTGCAACGCCCGCCCCGAACGGATCTGGAATCGCCTTCTGTTTTATGAGGACGTTCCCGGTCCACCGCCAATACTTCTACGTGCGTTGTTACCCCACCCTGTCCGAACCGAAGGCATCAAGAACCGCGTTGGTTCCTCGGTGCATTGTGTATACAGGGGTGGCGACTTGGTCAAGCGTATCACTAGAGTTGAACCAGAACATCTGCTGCAATTCGAGGTGATCGAGCAGCGTTTGGGAATCGAGAGTTGCATTCTGACTCTTGACGGTTCGTACGAAATCCATGCCTGCGGCTCTGCGACCGAAGTCACAGTGATCACGAATTACCAAGCATACCTGCGGCCTCGCAGCCTATGGCGTCCTCTTGAAGCATTCCTTGTGCGCCAGCTTCACAGGCACATCCTTCGCGCGGTTCGCCTCGCCGTTCTCCCCAGAGATCCATTCATGCGGCCGTCGGTTGCGAAATCCCTCCCATCAAAATACGTCCCTCGGGGAGACCTCGCGTGCACAACATCGCAATCGCGTTCCCGCCGTTAGCTGTCATTCGAGCGAGCGTCGCGGCCGTTTGGTTATACGAGGGGCTATGGTGCAAGATCCTGGGACGCGTGCAATCTCAAGTCGAAGTGGTCACCGCGGTGCCACGGCTAGGCCTCCGATTCGGTGCAACTTTCCTCAAGCTTCTCGGTGCCGTGGAGATTGCCCTTGCTGCGTGGGTAATGGTCGGAATTGCTCCAGGCACGTGTGCGATCACGCAGACTGCCTTGCTCGTCGTGCTCAACGCGAACGGACTTATTTGGGCGCGGAGCATAATCCACGAGCCCGTCGGCATGGTCGTCAAGAATACCGCTTTCCTCGTCCTGGTCTGGGTGTGCGGCGCCATTCCAGGAGGTCGGATGTGAAATCGGAAACAGCGTGGCAGGTGGGGCGTCTTGGTGCGCCGCGCGGCCCTCACCGCCTACTCTTTGGTTCCATGTACGAAGACGCGGAGATTGAGAGCACAGCATTCCAAGGGAGGGGTCGCGTATTTTGCATAGCGTCAGCCGCCGCGACCGCACTCCGGCTCGCCGATGAACACGAAGTGGTCGCTTGTGACCTCAATCCGGCGCAACTTGCGTACGCTGAGCGCCGCGCTGCCGGGGGGGCGTTCGAGCTGGGCGACGCAGAACGCGCGATGAATTTCGCACGCGCTTTTATGCCGCTAGTGGGTTGGCGCGCCAGCATCCTTCGCGCCTTTCTCGCTCTCTCCGACGTGACAGAACAGGTCGCGTTTTGGCGAACGCTACTCGATACGCGGCGGTTTCGCGCGAGCTTTGACGCGCTCATGTCGCCCGCCATCCTAAGCGCCGTGTACGCCCCTCAATTTCTTTCATTCTTGCCTTCAAAGTTCGGTCTGGTTCTTCGAAGGCGGATGGAAAGGTGCTTCGCCAAGCATCCGAACGCCACGAACCCCTACGCGCGGGCACTCCTCCTGGGCGAGTCAAATCACCAACCGCCGCAAAAACTGTTCCACATTGAATTCGTGCTGGCGGACGCAGCTTCCTACTTGGAGTCGTGCCCTCCCGGCTTCTTTGATGCTTTTTCTCTCTCCAACATCCTTGATGGTGCCGCACCGTCATATCGCGACAAGCTTTCGCACGCCGTTCGCCACGCCGCGACGAACAACGCTCTCGTCGTGCTCCGCAGCTTTCGAGAGCCCTCGCCTAAACTTGCCAAGAACTATGCCAGATCAGATCGTGCAATGCTTTGGGGAACGGTGGACGTGCGCAGCGCTCATTCCTTCTGATGAAGAGTCTGCTCATTCCTAGAGTGCTTTAGGTGTTTCGGTCATTTTGGATCGCAGAAAGCGTCGTACACTTTCTTGGGTGGCCGTGTAAGACTTACTGCGGGTGGTTGCATCAGCTGGTGTCTGAGCCCCGTGTTTCTAACCGAATGGCATCTAAGGCATCAGAAAGTCGAGGAAGTGTTAAGAGGAGAGTCTTGAAGAACTTACAGAGCACGATTGTTTTGACGTTGATCGTATCGGCTGGCTTATTTCTCGCGCCCAAGGCTTTCGCCCAGATGGGGATGGGCCAGGGCATGCATATGCCCAAATACGATCCAACCACAGTGATCACAATTAAAGGAACCGTAGAAGAAGTTCAAGAAGGCATGATGCAGTCCGGACAAATGAGTCAGATGAAGGGGATGGGTCACATGGGTATGCATCTCATTGTGAAAACGGAAAGCGAATCCCTGACGGTACTCGTTGGACCTTCCAGTTTTGTCAAAGAAAAGAATTTCACATTTGCGAAGGGAGACCAAATCGAGGTAACAGGTTCGAAAGTGAAATATGACGATAAGGATGCTGTGATCGCTCGTGACATCAAAAAGGGAGACAAGACGCTGACACTCCGCAATGAGAAGGGTATCCCGGAGTGGTCCATGGGACATCAGCGCTAGCGTCCGTCCTCGGGTGCCAAAGACGTGGGCTGAAGATCGCGAACGTTTTCTGATTCGTGCTACTGCACATACACCTTGACCTCTTATGATTGATGGCCGTTGCTTCGACGTAGTCGGACCTATGCCAAACTGAGCCACACGCCCGTAGAGGTTCTGCAAAAGGCAAAAGCTTGACAGCTACTAAAATGCCTCGCAAACAGGGCGATGCCGAGCGAGCCATGAGTTTCGTTCGCCGGCTGTCTTTCACCCATGGTTCTCGGCATTCTTCCGACGTCATCTCCGTGATTAGCATCAGATTCCTCCGCCCACATCACTGAATACTCTGGGAATTCATCTAACGATCGTCGACCTAGAATACTTCAGGACGGATTTTCTCGACAGAAGTTCGCTGGGGACAGTGCAGGCGTCTTATAGGAATGTACGCATCGGTTTCCGAGAGACCTGCGCTAAGCCCGGGCAGCCTTTTGCGCGGCCTTCATCACCGTTTTCTTCATGCGGTTTTTGCCTGCCCAATACAAGCTGATCTCGTGGCCATCGGGATCGTTGAGATAGGCATGCCGCCAACCCCAGGGCATCATGCGTGGCAGTTGGGTGATGTGAAACCCCTTTTGCTGGAGATCGCGGCAGAAGTCGTCGAGTTCACGGACTTCGAAATATAGACGCACACCGTCGCTCAAAACGGAAACTTCCGGCCCGGCCTGGTGTAATGCGATCGTACCGTCGCCCCCCGGTGCGCGCAGGCGCGCATACACCGGCTTATTCTCATAGCGGAAGTCTTCGATGAGCTTGAATCCCAGCAAATCTCGGTAGAAGGTGAGTCCGCGCTCCACGTCTTTCACATAGACCATGGCGTGATTGAAAGTAAGTTTCCCGTCAGCATCTAGGGTGACGGAAGTCTTGTTTTGTGACCTAGAGTGCTTGGCGCTCGCGTGCTTCGCGGAGCGTGGAGGCAGAGTCCTCTTCGTAGACGCCTTCTTCCGGGTTGGCTTCTTCATTGGGTTGTTTCGACCAAACAGCGCAAGTATCGTCGGGGAGTACAGAAGGTGTCAAGGTCGCAGCTTCGCCACATCGAAGAGATCAGTGGTCGGAGGGCTACCGCAGATCCAGTGGAATCGGCAGTGGGACTCTCGCGCGCCGAGGGACCGGCGAGAGCGTAATGCTACCAGCAGGAATTCGTCTTCTCCAAGTCGCTTGAAAACGTTATACGCACCCGAGTGAAAACGCTTTTTTGTACCTTCGCTCCAAATACTGTGTTGGCGTTCCGCCTGGGTAACGCCCTCCAGAATCAGCGGTCCACCGTGTACTGAAGAACTTCGTAACCCCACCCGATATGTTTACGAGGCGCATGGTTGTGATAAAGGTCACCGCTCAAAGTGACGGGAATCATAGACGGCACGCTCGGCGCGCACCGAGACTACGAGTAGTCATTATTGAGGGAACTCCAGACGGAGTGAAATATTGATCCGGGCAGGCCAACTGCGATGCTGCCATGAATAATCTCAAGGATGCGGGGCATCTTCTTCGAGTAGCGGCGGTCCTGCTAGCCGGAATTGCGATGTTCGCTATCGTGCGTTTTCGCTTGGTGCCCCGCAGCTTTGGCGAGTATGGACATTATCGCGGGAATTCGATTGCAGAAATCGCGGCCCAACCTGTGTCTTTCGCGGGTCATGGTGCGTGTGAGTCTTGTCACGCCGAAATTTTCGAAAAGAAAAGAGCCGGGAAGCACGTCGGCGTCTCCTGTGAAGCTTGCCACGGGCCTCTGGCGAAGCACGTGGATGACCCAGCGGGCATCGCTCCGGCCAAGCTTGATTCGGCCGTGCTGTGCGTCAAGTGCCACGAAGCGAATCCGGACAAGCCTCACTGGTTTCCTCAAGTTGCTTCAGAAGAACACTCGACCGGGTTGCCCTGTGACACTTGCCATCAACCGCACAGTCCGGTAATCGATTCCGGAGGCAAGAAATGAACATCACACGGCGCCAAATGCTCATGCTGTTGCCGGCCACCGCCGTGGCTTGGGAGTATGTTCTCGCCGGAACGCCGGAAGCTTCACCCAATTACAACCTCACGGAGCACTGGTGGGGCATGCTGGTGGACATCTCGAAGTGCATCGGATGCGGAAATTGCGTGCGTGCGTGTGCTGCGGAAAATGGGGTGCCGGACGGTTATTTCCGGACCTGGGTCGAGCGCTATCACATCTCCGATTATGACCTGGCTAATCCTATTGTGGACTCGCCCGACGGCGGCAAAAATGGTTTCCCACAGGTCCCCGAACCCGGCGGCAAAGACTTCTTTGTTCCAAAAATGTGCAATCACTGCGCCGATTCACCCTGCACTCAAGTCTGCCCGGTCGGCGCCACGTTTATCACCCCGGATGGCGTTGTGCTGGTGGACAAGAAATATTGCATCGGCTGTCGGTACTGCATCCAGGCCTGCCCCTACGGCTGCCGCTTTCTGAATCCGAAGACGCAGACGGCGGAGAAATGCACGCTCTGCTATCACCGCATTACCAAAGGCCTTACCACCGCCTGTTGTGAGGCCTGCCCGACTGGTGCGCGGCAGTTGGCCGATCTGAAGAACCCGAGCGATCCGATTCATGCATTCTTGCGAACTCATAGCGTCCAGGTTCTCAAGCCTTATATGGCCACGGGAGCAAAACTTTTCTACAACGACCTAGACGGTTCGGTGCGGTAGGGAGGCGCGACAAGGCCATGCCGGTTCAAGGCTACATATACCCCAACGAAACCGAGCTCGCCTGGAGCATCCTCGTCGTGCTTTATCCCTATATTACCGGCCTGGTCGCCGGCGCGTTTATCCTGGCGTCGCTCGAGCGTGTCTTCCGCGTCGAAGCCGTCAAGCCTACCTATCGGCTGGCTCTGCTGACGGCACTCGCCTTCCTGCTGGTCGCCCCGCTTCCGCTGCAGCTTCACCTGGGCCATCCCGAGCGTTCTTTTGAGATGTATCTGACGCCGCACCGGAGTTCGGCGATGGCGATGTTTGGCTTCGTCTACCTGTGGTACCTGATGGCGGTTCTCATTTTGGAAATCTGGCTGGATTACCGGCGGGACATAGTTCTTCTGTCGCAGCGCACCAAGGGCTTGCGGCGTTTTCTCTATCGCGTGCTCACGCTTGGCTCGACGAACATCAACGAAAATGCGCTTCGCATCGACGAGCGCGTCGGCTACGTCATTACCATCGTGGGCATTCCCTCAGCGTTTCTCCTGCATGGTTACGTCGGGTTCATCTTTGGGTCGGTTAAGGCCAACCCCTGGTGGTCTTCCCCGATGATGCCAGTGGTATTTATTTTCTCCGCGATGGTGTCGGGAATTGCCGTGGTCCTGCTGCTCTACATGTTCTCTTGTTGGTATCGCAAAAAACCAATCGATATGCGTTGCGTGGACACCATCGCCCGCTACCTGTTCTATACCTTCATTATCGACTTCAGCTTAGAGATGCTTGACCTCGTTCACCGCATCTATGAGGCAGATGAATCCTTTCGCAGCCTCGATTTCATGGTCCATACGCGTCTCTACCTATCCCAGGTCGTCATTCAAATCTATATCGGCACCCTGGCGCCGATCGGCCTACTTGCCCTGACTCAGCTGCTAAAGTTCGGCGCAAAAACCCGCAAGCGAATCTATACCGCGGCAGGAAGCTTGACGCTCATCGGAATTTTCGCCATGCGCTGGAACGTGGTAATTGGTGGCCAGCTTTTTTCGAAGAGTTTTCTTGGTTACACGACTTACAAGATGAGCATTATTTCGCGGGAAGGATTAGTGATTGCCATCGGCCTCTTGATCCTTCCGCTTTGCATTCTGTGGCTCCTGGTGAAGCTCCTGCCACCGTGGCCGGAGAAAACTCCCATTTCGATGTCTGAGGCCACTCCCGCGGCAGGCACCGACTAGGGACCGTCCCCCAGAGCACCGATTGCAGGTATATATCGGCTTCAAATTTGAGTTCCGGAATGCTCAGAATTGCGCATATCTTGGCCCTGAACAGCTTGCAAGTGCAAACTGCATATTCGTTCTCGTAGCCATTGGACTTTTGATGAGTTTCGCAACCGGTTCGAACTATCAATCGCGAGCGGATGAAATGTTTTGCGGCGCACTCTCGAACGCATCTCTTAGAGCTTTCGCCGTTTCGTCGATGCACTTTTTGCCGTCGTTCAGATATCCGGCCATCAAAAAGAAACCGTGAATCATCGTGGGATAACGCGAAACCTTTGCCTGAACGCCGTCTTTCGTTAGACGGCCGGCATATTCCTCGGCTTCATCCCGCATCGGGTCATCTTCGTCGGTTATGACGAGTGCTGGCGGCAAATCCTTCAAGTTCTGAGCAAAAATTGGGGAGACAAAAGGGTCTCTCAGATCTCCCGTAATCGGGAGATATAAGCCAAGTATTTCATTCTTGGATTCTCTCGAAACTGTTGGTGCGCCCGATTCTGTCCACCAGCCTGGCCTCATTATCGTAGCGTCAACCATCGGATAGATTAGGACTTGAAAGATCAGACGTGGATTTCCATGGTCGCGCGCCATTAGCGTCACCACTGCGGCTAGATTCCCGCCCGCGCCGTCACCTCCCACCGCAATTCGCCGCGGATCCCCGCCGATATCGTGGCCATGCTCTGCCACCCACTTGGTCGCCGCATAGGCATCTTCCGGAGCCGCCGGATATTTATTTTCCGGCGCAAGTCGGTACGCAACAGAAACGACGATACACTCGCACCTGTTCGTCACAGAACGTAAAGGCGTATCGTACGTATCCAGACTGCCAGCCACGAAACCCCCGCCGTGGAAGAACACCAAAGTGGGCAAGCCGCGAGTCGAGCTAGGCGTGTAGACGCGGATGGGGATAGCCCCCGCAGGTCCCGGGATCTGCCGATCTTCAACACGAAAGACGTGCTCCGGACTCCCCGAGAGCTCCGGATAGAAGGCATAAGCTTTTCGCACATCTGCAACGGTGGCCGGGCGTGCAACTCCGGCCGCAGCCATTTTATCAAGTACCTCTTTCACTTGAGGATTCGCAGGCGTCTCAGGTTGTGATTTTGTCGTCGTCTGATTTTGTCCCGCCTGCGGACCTGGGAGGCTGAGTCCCACGCCCGGTTTGGACCCGGATCCGCTAACTGAAGAAAGCAGAATAAGAACTAAGCACGCGGGAAGTAAAATGATGTTTTGGAACGCCTTTGAAAGTGCGCAACGCATGATCCCTCGTTCCTCCCTGCCTGCGTTTTCAGATCGATTGTGGGAACATAGCACCCAGTACTTGCTGACTGGCTATTTAACCTGCACCGACTTGAGATAGCTCATCACGCTTGCGATCCGAACGTACATGATCCCTGAATCCGAATCCATCGCCCTAAACAGCGGACCCCACACCGGCATTTCCGCATCGCCGTGTGCCGGAGCCTTCACGCCGTTCCGGAGCACATTTTCCACATATTGGTCCGGAAATTTGCCGTCATGCCTCTTCGCCAGCGCCGTCAGGTCCGGCGGCGCCTGTTTCAAGGCTGGCGCGGCCGGCCCATCTCCCTTCGCATCCTTGCCGTGGCACACGGCGCAGTATTCCTTGAACATGCCAGCGCCCGAAAGAGGTGCCGTCTGCTTGATCGGCTCCGTCTTCACCTGCTTGTCCTGCGCAAGGACCGAAATATCAAGAGCTAAGAACAGTCCCATCAAAATCCAAATCTGAAGTCGCACTCCTCCGGGGAATCCAACACGGTGCATAGCGCACCTCCCTACGAGCATTTGCAGTCAAGCCGGCAAGGTTCTTCTCGCAACTCCGTCCGGTGCTACGCGCGCCGTGATAGGAGCAACGAAATCAAAACAGCATCGACTGAATCGTACGCATCGAACTAGAGCATGGCTATGATGTGCATCACAGCCTCTGGTGACCTTGCTTACACACCAATCTCAGCCTGAGTTGCCGACGCTCGGATTCCTCAGCGACGACATGAACTGGGAGTAGATTTCCGCTTCAGTGGCTGATAAGTTTGCCGGCCAGAGACTTGCAGCCTTGACTTATTCCCAGGTTTCTATTGTCCGCGTCCCGGGCCATAGGCGATCACCATCCTGGCCTGGCAAGAAACACGGGCGGGAGCAAATCTTATGTCCATCACACCATATCTCTATTACCAAGATGTGGCCGGGGCACTAAAGTTTTTGGCGAAGGCATTTGGTTTTCGGAAGTACGGCGTCCAAATGAGGCGGCCCGACGGCAAGATCAATCACGCTGCGATGAAACTCAGCTGCGACCTCATTATGAGGGGTTACCCGGGTCCCAAATATAAGAATCCAAAATCTCTTGGCGAGGCAACGCAAAGTCTTTACATCAATATAGATGACGTGGATGCGCACTTGCAGCGGGCAAGAAAGGCAGGCACGACAATTCTGGAAGAACCCAAAGACACGTTCTACGGTCATCGCCGCTACGGTGCCGAAGATCCCGAAGGACATCAGTGGTACTTTGCGGAGGACATTCCTAAACGTTCGAAACCAAGAGTGCAGCGAAGAAAGTCTTCGTGATTTGCGATGAACCAATTCCCCTTGCCTGTTAGTCGGACGTGAGCAGCTCTTGTGAATTATGGAACATAACGCGAAGAAAAGAACCCGCTGGCCAGGGCGAGCGGTGATTCTTTACGTCACCTCCTCCACAAAGTGGGAGCACTTGGTTTGCCCGGAGCCGAACCCATGGAACTAGCGAACTTCGACGATGACGAGGGACACATCGTCGGCCAGGGGGCCGTGGCTCCACGCGGCCGCGCCCTCGAGGATGGCCTGTTTCATTTCGGGAAGTACTCGTGTGGCCGACTGGCGGACCAACTCTTGAAGGCCCTCAACGCCAAGCATGTCTTTGGACCTGTTGAACACTTCGACGAGCCCATCGGTGTAGAGAACCAGACGGTCGCCGGGCGCCAGCTCGATTTCCGCCACCGACTCCGACGGCGCAAACCGGGAGAGATAACCGAGGATACCGTTTTGCGAATCGAGCAGACGCAACGTGCCCTTCGAAACGAGTATTGTTGGCGGGTGGGCCGCGGCCACAAAAGTCATGCGACGTCCGCACTGACTAAAACGGGCTGCGGCCATGGTGAAGTAAAAACCCTCCTGCGGGATGCAATCATGTACGAAGTCGTGGAGGCACTTCAACAAACGGCTGGGCTCAGTCTTACGTTCCAGCGCATGAAGTGTTTCAGAGTAGATGCGATTGGCCATCAGGGCCGAAGCTATACCATGGCCCGAGACATCGCACAGGATGAGGTTTAGAAATTCGTCGCCTTGGGGAAGGACTATACCGAAGTCGCCGCCAATCGTACCCGCGGGGTTGTAGTAGGCCTCGACGGCGAGGTCCTTCCATGCCAAATTATGTGGCGCGAGTGACTGCTGGATCAGTGCCGCGGTCGCGAGATCGGCGTCAATTTCCCTTTGACGCTCGCGGAGCTGTTCCTCGACTCGCTTCAGTTCGCTGATGTCAGTCACGGTCACCACAACGTAGTCCTCGCCGTCTGGTCCTTGAATCACCCGCCCGCTGAAGATTACCGGGATTCTCTTTCCGTCCTTACGTGGAAGGTGAAACTCGCTGCGGTGCCGGCCGTAGCGGTGCCCCAATTTGTGCTGGCGAATAATATTGGGAACATCCTCGGGAGGGAAAATTGCGTCGGGTGCGCAGCCCCGCAATTCGTCGAGATCGTACTGCCATAATCGTGTCAACGCTTCGTTGGCAAAAATGAGGCGAAGTTGGTCATCAAGAATCGCCACACCCTCATTAAGTTCCTCAAGGATGCTCTCCATCTGGCGGAGCCAATCTGGAGTCTTAATATTGACGTTGGACATGGCTTTGTTCAGTTGAATTCGTCAGCGAAGATTGTGTGTCGCGATCCAGCAACCGGGTGACGAGAGCAAACAGAACACTGACTGATATTCCGCACATTAACACACCGGTGACGCTTTCTAGAGGGCCTAGGAGGCGCCAGTTGGACGGGAGAATCACATCCCCATAACCCACAGTGGAATAGCTGCTCGCGGAGAAGTAAAAGGCGAGCGCCCATGACGGGAAGCAACGCGTCCGGTAGAACCTGGCCCACAGAAGAATCCCGAGCCCGTGCAGAATTACGATTGCGATCATCGATTTCACTACCAGGGTGGCCGAGTAAACTGGCCCATGCTTGTGAATATCCCTGGTCAGAACACGCTTTAGCCACTCGACGAGCGCAGTTACGACGGCGCACTGCAAGCAAAGTGTAAGACTTACCAGAAGGACAGCCGCGGCAACTTGATAAAAAAGATTCATCGCAAAAGGCCTTCAACGAACTGAACTTGCTCACTGTTTCATTCGAGCGTCTTTCCCATCGCCGCTGCGCCCCACTCATGCGAGCCAAGCCGTGACCTACCAACTGACCTTCGCCATCAGCTGGTGTGTGGCGCCATTTCAGGGGCCGGGCGAGCTTCAGTCTCCGCCAGAGGTTGTTTCGTTTCCCAGCGGATGATTTTCAGATCAAGAACGAAGATGCTGTAAAGGACGGGCACCAAGAGCAACGTGATGAAGGTTGCCACGGCAAGCCCGCCTATCTGTGCGTAACAAAGAGGCTGCCATAGGGGCCCTCCTTCAAGCGCCAGCGGGACAAGGGCCAGGATGGTCGCTAGCACAGTGATCATTACCGGGCGAATACGCTGGATTCCCGCGTCCGGAAGCGCTTGCTCCAACGGTTCCCCTTTCGCATGCATTTCCTCGATAAAGTCGAACAGCACAATGACGTGGCTGACGATTACGCCTATCAAGCTGGCGATGCCGAGAAAGGCCATAAATCCAAACGGGGTATGCATAATCGAGAGAGCGATGAGAGAACCGATCACACCATAGGGAGCAGCGGCGAATACCAGAAGAGGTTTTACCGCGTTGTTGAACTGAACGAGTAGCGCCAGGTAAATTCCTATCAAGGAAATTAGCAGAACGGTTTTCAGGTTGCTGAATCCGTCGATTTGTTTGGCCCGTTCGCCACCAATCCGGAGTTGATAACCCGGCGGGAGATTTTTCTGAAATTCCTGTATTTTTGGAAGGATCTGGTTAAGGACCTCAGATGCGAGAACTCCAGGCTGGGGATAACACAGTATGGAAATGGTGCGAAAATGCTCGCGGCGCCTGACGCGACCCGTTTCCAAAGAATTTCCGACCGTTGCGATCGACAGCAGAGGCACGCGGTTGTTGGTCTGTGAAGAGTAAATATAGAGGTTCTTGATGTCCGCAAGCTGAGCACGTTCCTCCATACGTAGGCGCGCCACAATCGGGATGTTCTTGTCGCCTTCCTTGAAGACGCCCACTGTTGCGCCGCTCATGGCCGCAGTTGATGCCTCTGCCACATCGGCGTTGGTAATGGCTGCCACGTTGGCGCGGTCTGGATCGATCTGAATCCTCTGCTGAACATTGTCAGGGAACCAATCATCACGAAGAACGGCGATGCCCTGAGCTTGCCTGACGATGTCCTGAGCCTGCGCGGCAATCTGCCTAAGGGTGCGAACATCGCTAGCCTCATTTCTCGCGTCGACGTCTGCCTGCCCAGAGATCAACAACTCGACAGGGTTGTCCACAGGATTGGTTTGAAGCTGGCGAACCGTAACCCACGCTCCTGGTACCTCCTTGTCCAGTGCGTCCTGGATCGGACGAGCTAACTTTGGCGAAGCCTCTTTATCCGTGACCTCAACGATCATTTGCGCGTAGTTGGTCTGCGGCATTTCCGGCGATACCGAAAACCAGAAGCGCGGTCCCCCGCCACCGGCAAAGGTCGTCAGCGACTTAAGAAGATGCCCACGATGTTCCTTCGTAGTCACGTCAGGCGAATTTTCAATCACCTGCCGAACGACTCTTTCGGCCTGCATTGCAGCATCATTGGTGACGCTCAAGGGGGTGTCATTGGGCAGCCAAATATCCAAATAAAACCAATACTGGACATCTTCGGGAAAGAATTGGGTCTTAAGCCGAGAACCGAAGAACCCGCCTCCGATCAGGAAAACCAAGGACCCGGCGAGGACAGCCCATCGGTGTTTTATGGCTTTGCCGACAAGTCTGTTATAGAAGCCGTAAAATCCCCGTTGCCGTCTCTCCTCAATGGTCGGTTCTCGTTTTGCTGGTGCACGCAAAATGTAGTAACCCAGGAACGGAACAAACGTCATCGCAACAACGTACGCGCACAGCAGGGAAGCCGTCATCACCACCGGGAGGCTCTTCAAGAACTCGCCGGTATTGCCGGTGAGCATCAAAAATGGCAGGTAGGCGATAACATTCGTGATGGTCGCGTAGAAAATCGCGGTTGCCAGTTTTGTAGGGCCGAGCCAGCAGGCAACGCTGCGCGGAAACCCTTCCGCCAAGTGGCGTTTTATGCCGTCCCCGGAGACCACCGGCACGTCCACGAGAAGGCCCAGCGCGATGATCAGCGATGCGATGGAGACTTGTTGAAGATCGATTCCCAACATATACACGATGCCGAAGGTCATCGCCAGTGTGATGGGTATGGCCAGCGCCATAATCAGCGCCAGGCGCCACTCCCAAAATCCGATCAGCGAAACGATGACCACGAGTATGATGGCTTCGAGAAGCGCCCGCATGAACAGGTGAATATTCTCGTAGACTTGTAGCGGTTGATCGGAGGTGTGCGCCAGAATCAGGTCGGCGGGAAGGATTTGGCGAAGCTCCGAAAGCTTCAAATTCACGGACTCTCCGAAGCGCGCGATTTGCTTTCTGTCGCGCATGTAGATCGCCAAGGTGATCGCGCGGCTGCGCTGCCAGTGCCCACTTGTGTCCCGCCAAGTGTAGTAATTGAGATACTGAGCAGGAGCCTGATAGCCTCGGCTGATTTGGACGAGATCCCGTAAATACACGGGGGTACCCTCTGATGTAGTCGATACGGCCACATCACCTATGCTTCTAGCGGTATCGAATTGTCCGGAGGGAATGAGCGTGACCCTGCGTTCGCCGGTTTCAACAGTTCCCCCCGGCGCGATAATGTTCCGAGCCGAAATGACTTTGGAGAGATCAGCAGGACGCAGTCCGTAGGCCGCGAGACGATCCTGCGAATAGTCCAGATAGACGGTTTGCGACAAAACGCCCCGCCGCTCCACCTTGGAAACTTCGGTAGCTCCCTGGACCGTTCGTCCAATCAAGTCAGAAAAATTGTCGAGTTCGGCATAACTGTATTTGTCGCCCGCAACATTGGCCAGTTTCGTTCGTGTTTCCCTCGGGTCGCGGATGATCGCTGGGGCCCACGCATCGGGATGCAACTCGGATCGTTTTAGCCGCTCTGCGATGAACCGCCGGATGAACGCTTGAATGGTGCTGTCATCTGCGTCGGAAAGGCCATCGACGCCGATGAATCCACTCCCCTGAATGATTTCCGAGTCTCGAATGATGCCGTCAATCCGCGCTTTCTCTTGAAACAGGTACACGGTGTCAAGAACCGCGCGCGGCGAAATGGATTGGGGAAAGGAATCCACCACCGTGATGCGCTGCCCTTTTCCATTCTGCCGTTTTGCATCGCGTGCTTTGCGAATCGCTGCTTCGACGGAATTGGTACGAGCCGCAATTTCGATGTCGTCCGCCTTGGGGCTCGCGACGGTCAGCATGAGGGCGGCGGTGTCCCCGAAATCGCTCTGGAAAGTGATGGGACCGGCGCCCTGCGGTAGCTGAGCATTTAGAGCATCCAGCTTGAGGTTGATATCGCTGAATTGCCGCTTGGTATCGGTGATGCCCTCATCCAGTTGAATAGTCACAAACGAATAGCCTGGAAGAGATATGGACTTAATGCCGTAGTCCGCATCGGTTCCCGGATGAATGGTCTTATTCTCAGCCGCAACGTCCTCAATTCGACGGGTAATAAACTGTTCGACCTGTTGCGCTGTGGCTCCGGGCCATGGACAAGCCGCGACGCCGAGACGCACGGGAATGTCCGGGTCCTTTCGCTGCGGCATGGAGGTATATCCGAACCAGCCCCAAATGAGCACTCCGGCCAGAAGGATCCAGGAGATATGCGGGTGCTCGACGAAAAACCTCGGGATATTGCGGCGATTAGTGATGTCTTGCTCGTTTTCGTGTGCCATTTCTTTCTATACCTCTATGGAAGAACCTGTACCGAATCGCCTTCCTTCAAACCGGCGGCTCCAACAACGACGATCTTCACCCCTGGCTTTAGACCATCGACTGCCACATCGCTCTCGTGCGTTTCGCCTAGCGTGACCTCGCGCAAATGCGCCACCCATTTGCCGCCCTCTTCACTGGCGACGAAAACCGCGTAGCGTCCAGGTGAGCCGGGGTCAGCAACAACGGCGCTAAGAGGTACGGAGGGAGCCGAGGCTTTGTGAACGCCTGTCAAACTGAGTGAAGCAATCATCCCGGGCTTCAATAGCGCCTTGGGGTTGGGTACGGTCACCTCGATGGCAAAGACACGATTTTTCTCGTCGGCGCTTGCGGCAATACTCGTGACCCGCCCGCTGTATTCTTTCGGATCACCCTGGAGATAAATGCTGAATTGTTGCCCCAAGCGCAGACGCCTTACGGCGTAGTCGGGAACGCCAAAACTGATTTTGACCGCACTTGTGTCGGCAATGCTAAAGGCCGAAGTCCCTGGTGCTGCGAGGTTCCCTAATTCGATGTTCCGCGAAATGATGTACCCCGAAAACGGCGCCGTCAGGTCCGCGTCCTGGAGAGCCAACTGCGCTTGGTGCACATTTGCCTTGGCCTGATCCACAGCCGCGAGGGTCGAATCGAATTTGGCCTGCGCTCTGTCGAAATCGGGCTTGGTCAAGCTCTCTGAGGCGTAAAGCGTCGTCGCGCGCTCGTAATCCTTCGTCGCCTCGACATTCTGAGCTTGGGCGGCGCTCAGTGTCGCGGTCGCTTGGTCAAGCTGATTCTTCAAATCCTGATGCCGAATCTGCGCGAGAACCGTGCCCCGGACGACATAGTCTCCTGGACCTATGTCTCGACGCCGTCCGTCTGCGCCCATGACTTGCTTAATTTGCGTCACATATCCTGCGGACTTGAATGACAAGCTCGCTTGTGCAAACGGCAGAACGGAAGCCGAGTAGCGCAAATCTTCTGAGGACGAATACAAAGTCACATCCACCAGATGAACAGGCGTGGGCGACTTAGCGGCTACTTGCGTGGGTTGATGACAGCCATTCGTAGCCGCCGTCATTACGAAAAGCACAGCCGTTATTGCTGGTCCGAACCCTTTTCTGAATTTGCTCCCCATAATGTCTACTCCTCTCCAATCGCTTTCTCAAACTTTGCCCTGGCTGCTGTCTGCTAGTCCGAAAGTAATACTCGTTCTCATCGGTCACTCTTCGCCCATCGCCTTGCGCAGCTCGGCAAAAGCGCTCCAATAGGAGGAAAGCGCTTGCTGATACTGGAAATTCGTCTCGGAACTTTGAGCTTGGGCCTGGAGGAGGTCTTTTAATAGCGCGGCCTGCTCCTTATACTTGTTCCCCGTCACGCGGAATTGCTCCGCAGCCGCTTCGTGGGCAGTACGGGAAGCCTTAAGCAGCAAAGAAGCTTCCTGCCATTTGCGGTACTTCGCGCCCACTTCTACGACGACCTGCGATTCCGTCTCTCCGATCCCGTTGTGCGCCTGTTCGATTGCGTTCGTTGCTTCCAGAACCTTGTTGTGGCGGCGCCCCCAATCGAACGGCTCCCAGGTCAGGAAAAAGCCGGCTGTGGCAACATTTTGTGGCAGAACTTGCACGTTAGTGATTCCTTGATAGCGCACCTCAAGACTCAGGTCTGGGATGTATTCGGCTTTCGCGAGACGCCGGTGGTATTCCGCTTGTTTTTCTTTCAGGTGTGCTTGGCGAGTCTCGGGGCGGTTCGCCAAAGCTTCCTGCCGGGCTGAATCGAGAGTCAGATCGCTTCTGTCTTGCTCAGGAATAAAGTCGACACGAAAGGATGTGGAAACGTCGCGGCCCAGCAGTTGGTTCAACGCCTCACGTTGTGTTTCCAAGGCATTCTCTGAAACGGACAAGTCATAGCGAGACTTCGCTAATCGGGCGTCGACGTCCAATACATCGGCGCGCAGCACAGTCTTTTCTGTCAGATATTGGGCCGTGACCCGCTGCGTTTCTTCGAGCGTTTTCACGGCCTCTCCCGCGGCCTCCACACTCGCTTGGATCGCGACGATGTTGAAATATGCGTCGCGGACTTCGGCAGCGATCTTCTGGCGTTCCGCACGCACATCTTCGCGAGCGACATCGCGTCCCAGTTCCGTCGCGCGAACCCCGAGACCTATCTTGTATTGTTGTGTCAACGGTTGATCGATGCTGCCGGTAATATAAGTAGTGAACACAGCGGGCGTGTGGATTTTGGCGTTGGTCGCTGGGATTGGCCCAGTGCTCGGAAACGTACCTAACGTACCTTTCGGGATGGTAAAGTCAAACGGTTGCAAGAGCCCGCCGCCCAGCATGGAAAATTGAAATTGGGGCTTTCGCCGGCTGCGCGCTGTACTTACTTGGAAGTCGAATTTCTGAGCCTCCAGCACCGAGTTCTTCACAAGCCGATTGTGCTGGAGTGCCAGGGTCACAGCGTCATCGAGCGTGAGTAGAGCGGCATCGACATCCCCGAAGGAGACCTGTTGTTGCTGACCGAACGTCATTTCCGGGGATGCTCCCGCCAGGAACGCGATAATCAGCAACAGACGTTTCCACGGGATCGTCTTACGAGATCCTGTGATGGCGATTGTATGCTGCTCTATTGATTGGCCTGCCCGCCGGCGCGTCGCTTTGTTTTTTGAAGAAACTAAGTTCATGGTGTTGTTCTCGGTTGTGAGCATTGCAGAGGAGATGCCAATTCACGGGTCTCGCAAGTAGTTGAAGCCAAATGAGCTAGTAAGACCCTCGCTGTGGTGCGCTGCCGGTATGCGGGCAGCATCGGACGGCAGGGGCACATTGCCCAAACATCGAAAGGTCTGAGCCGTGTCCGAGCAGCGCCGCTAGACGCGCTTTCGCACCGAGCAACTGATATTGGCGGCGGGGTAAAATCGAAATCCCCGGCAGAGCGCTGCCTGAAGCACAGGCGCTGGTGCGGTCCGGCACTCCGGTCGCAAAGGTCGATTGACTGTAAATCTGGTAAGAAGGAATGCGGCGAAGGCAGTCGGCGAGATAATTGAGGTCGGATACCGCCCTATTCCATCTCGAATGCGAGATATTGGAATTGTCCCTTGCGCTCGATGCCCAACACTGCCGCGTCGCCCGGTTGTAGCAAACCCTCGCGCGCGGCCTTCACTTCATCGAAATTGGGACCTTCCTCTCACCGGGCGTCGATCTCCCATCTCTTCTCTTTCGCATCGGTCAGTGGCTAGGGTGGTCCGTCAGACCAGCCGGTCGCGGCTGAGACTCGGCGCACGCGGAGAATGCATGTATGGAAGCTCATCGACCGCGCGCGACCCGAGTAGCTATAAGGCTCTCTTCCTTCCTCAGACTCGGAGGTCTATTTGCCGCCCCTCGGAGGGAAGTCCTTCAGCAGTTTTTGCGCTCCCTTATCGAGCCTTTCCTGGTTTTTCTCCTGTTTTTTGCTGGGTTCAATCGCATGTTGGGCAGCGCCTATCCAAACCAGCTTCTTCGCAGCAGGGTCATACATACCAAGGATGAAAGTCCCGATGTTAATCGTTGCAGTGGTCGCCGAAAATGAATCGGGGCCGCCGCCCCATGGGCCCCAGTCGCCCCAGCCCCAGCCGTTCGCCAAGCTGTTTATTTGCTTCTCTCGATCGATAGCGAGCTGGTAGCTAAGGAGTAACTCGGCTTTATCGCCGTCAACCACCTTGGTTATGCCCTTGGCCGCCATTTGGGAATCGACCGCTTGCTTGACCTGGCTGTCCAGGATCTGGTCGGGCTGGCCACCTACTCGGGGCACGCCCTTTACCTCGTCGATCCATGCATAGGTGTGATACTTGGAAAAATCAGTTCCTGGCATGTAATTGGTTCGCACGTCTTGTCCGTAAGTTACGGAGCAAGCGATGAGCGCCAGGAGCACTGCAGGACCAAACCTTGCCATCCAGATTCGAGATTCTTGCCACATCATGATTCTCCTTTTATTGACTCGACGGGCTGAGGTCTGCTTTGCTGCGTGGGCTACGGCCGATCGCTGAAGGCGTTTGGAGCGGTTTCAAGCCGCCGCAAAGTCTTCCGCAACTTTTTGCTGCCTCAACTCGCAGTTCAGCTTTCCCAATGCTGGCGTGATGCCGAGCCGTCTCATTTTGTCAATCAGCATTGTGCCTTCGCAGGTTGATGGGCAATGCGCGTGCCAAAAGAACACCCACACAAGTTGTTGAGATTCATTGGCAGGAGAGGACACGGGTGTCATACAGGCGACACCGCTGACCGCATCCGGGCTTTCGGGGTTTCCTCCGGAAAGACGAAGCTGATGACAGACAGCATGGTAAGAAATAGCGGACGGAAGAAATCGCATGGAAACTCGCGTAGCGATTCTCGCAATGATGTTCTTACAAGCGTTTTCAGACCTTTTCTTTTTCCGACCGACGTGCACGCGGCCTGCGTGTGCCAGTGTTTTTGCGGGATGCACCTGACGTGTTCCCATCCGACGCCTGATCCGGAGCAAGGCGAAGATGCAGGCGCTCACAGATATTGAGTGTGTAGGATGTTTGGGCAACGAATTCCGCCCCGAACCGACCAAAAGACGATAGTACTTCTTCCCCCATAGAGTCGATGAACGTGACTTCTGTTAGATCGACGACGAGTCTCTTTCCGTCGTGGCAACGCGTCATGAGCGTACAAGTGTTCTCTGCGTCATTACCGGTGAATCGACCTTCAAGCTTGAGGCTCAGAGCGTTCGCAGAATCGAGTATGTCAACTCGCAGCATTGCACCTCCGTGAGAATTTAACCAGCAAACGGCAGTCGGCTGGAGATTCCTGTCGAGACATTGCAGGTCTTATGCCAGGAATTACGCTACGTAAGTTGTTGAAATTACAAGCAGCTATCGAGGGGTATGTGGGATCGTCTGTGCCCGATTGACGGGCAGTGCCGTGATGTGGGCACGATTGACTCTTCTCTGAGGCCCTAGAGTCTCAATGGCCGCTTTGAAGATAAGAGTTATAAGGTCCGGTTTCCAACGCCCGGATTCTCACGCGAAATAGGCCGCACGACTGATGTTTAGCTTGTACATCTTGTTTTGGAGGGTTGTTCGTTTCAGTCCGAGGCGCTCTGCGGCTCCGCCTTGGCCGGCTATTCTCCCGGAGGCGGCTCTTAACGCTTGGATGATGACCTGGCGCTCAGCTTGTTCGAAAGTTGATGCGGCTGAAGCAGCGAAGTGCCTCAGCTCTGCACGCGGGACGTTCAATTCCTCCCCTTGCGTCAGAATCACGCAGCGCTCGATAAAGTTTTCTAGTTCGCGAATGTTACCGGGCCAATCGGCATTCACCAGCGCTTCGATGGCCTGCTTCGGAACGGATTTGACGCGCTTTTGCATTTGCCGGGAGTGGCACAAAACAAAATAGTGCACCAAGAGCGGAATGTCCTCGCGCCTCTCGCGAAGCGGAGGAATCTCAATCGGAAAAACATTTAGTCTGTAAAAAAGGTCTTCGCGGAACTGGTTGTTGCGTATCATGTCCTGCAGGTTGCGGTGCGTTGCAGCAATTAGGCGAACGTCCACGTGAATCGTATTCGTGCTCCCCAGTCGTTCAAATTCTCGTTCCTGCAGAGCGCGCAACAGCTTTGGCTGCAACTCGAGACTGATATCACCAATTTCATCTAGAAACAGCGTGCCGTGATCTGCCAGTTCGAACCGGCCTTTCTTTTGCATCAGGGCTCCGGTGAAAGCGCCCTTTTCATGCCCAAACAGCTCGCTTTCCACCAGCCCGGAAGGTATCGCGGCACAGTTGAGTCGAACGAAAGTGCGGTCGCGACGCGGGCTGAGGTTATGAATCGCCCGGGCGAACAGTTCTTTGCCGGTCCCCGTCTCGCCGTGCAGGAGCACAGTTGAGCCGGTGGGGGCGACAATCGCGACCTGATCCAGCACCTTGCGAAGAGCGGCACTTTTTCCGACGATGTCCCCAAAGCTGTACTCGGAGTCAATTTCCGACCCAAGGTAAAGGCGATCTTCTTCCACCTCGCCCATTTCGGGAAAGCTTGTTCCCGAGAGGCCCCCGACATCAGTGAAATCGATAGTCGCGCATCCCATAATTACCTCCCAAATTTTCACGCGCCTTACGAATGTGACTCTGCTGTGAGTCTGCGACGAACCAGATCTGATCACAACGTCAAATCGGACACTCGTGGTCTAGATACATGGTGCGGGCTTTGGTTTGTACTTCCCGGAGAGGGGAGAATCATACCTTTGGAGGATGGGACTTATTGTCTTGAAGGCTCGATGCGCTTACGTCCGTAAAGTTGGGCGTCAATTGACCAAACTCCCGGTCCGATCATCGCGACGCTGGCACCCAGGCTGACTATCATGAGGGCGGTTAGGGGATCTCCCGACCGTGCCAGCAATATCCAGACCTCGACAATCGCGATTACTGCCCCGGCTACCGGCGTCCATAGACCAAAAAGCAGAAGCACTCCGGCGAGAGCCGCAATGAAATGTGGGAGGCTCGGCGCCAACCTACTCGTTTCCAGAAGATGTGTGCCCGCGAAATAAAATAAAACCGCACTAGTAGCGACGCGTTGTAGCAAAAGACCAAAGCCGGGCCAACCTTCCGCGAATGTGGAAAACAGACGTTGCAGGAGCGTTCTCCTCGAACGATCCATGCTAAAGCACGTTTTAAACCTAACGAAACAGTACAAAGTACAATCGGCGAGTCCTACTTTTGGAGGATGTCCAACTCGATGATTCCGCGCTGCAGTCCAATGGTCACAGCGTGGGTCCGGTCATTGGCGCCTAGCTTCGAGAGTATGCTCGTGATGTGACTCTTGACCGTCGTTTCCCCAATGGAGAGCTTGTCTGCAATTTGCTTGTTCCCATTGCCAGCAGCAATCAAACGAAGCACCTCAATTTCGCGCGAGCTCAGCGAATCGTCGGCAGCGTGCTCAGCCAATTCCGCCGCAATCTCGGGCGGAATTCGCTTGTGGCCGGCATGGACACTGCGGATGGCCTCCAGCAATTCTCTGCGCACGTGTCCCTTCAGGATGTAACCGCGAGCACCCGCTTTGATCGCTCGCAGGACCTGAACATCACCGGAATAGGTTGACAGTACGATGATCTTGGCGTTCGGGAATTCGTTTCTGATCCGGCCGATCGCTTCGGTTCCATTCATGTTGGGCATTTGAATATCCATTAGAGTGATATCCGGCCGGTGCCGTCGAAATTGTTCGAGGGCCTGCTCGCCGTCCGAGGCCTCTGCTACCAGTTCCATGTCTGGCTCCGCCTTGACCAGAGCCGCAATCCCTTCACGCAACAAGGCATGATCATCAACGGTGAGAATCCGAATCAAATTAGGATTGGTGCTCATGAGCTCTCCGTGTAGGGAATAGTCTGAATCGAGGTCGCCTCCTGGTTTTTTCATAGGCTATCGCTGCTGGGAGCATCAATCGAACTTCGGTACCTGCTCCGGCTTCACTCCAAAATTCCAATCGCGCTCCGATTCCACGCGTCCGTTCGTGGACCCCGGCCATTCCCCAGTGGCCTGGGCGGCCGCCATCTCTCAGTATTCTTGGGTCGATGCCCTTTCCGTCGTCACGCACAATCAAACGAAAAACGTCAGCGTCATAACGGATCTCGGCTTCGATCCGATGTGCGCGAGCATGCTGAAATGCATTTCGCAGCAACTCTCGCGCGATTCGAAGGATCTCTTCGTAGGCCAAGGGAGCCAGTTTTCGGCGCTCGCCTTCGACAATCACTTCGAAGCGCGGCGAGCCTTCGCCGTCGCCATGGGAGGAAGCGAGTTCCTGACCGGTTGTAATCAATGCTAGATCCAGGCCACTCTCAGCGGACATGCTGGGACGTAACTCCTGAATCGAATTCCGGCCCTCATCCAGCGCCTGTTCGGCGCGACTTAATGCGACATCTAGAGCCTGAGTGGCTTCCTCGGGGCGATTGGGAAGCATGTTGCGAGCCGCCTGGAAACGGAACAATAGCCCGTGAAAACTTTGCAGGAGCGTGTCATGCAGATCCCGCGCGATCCGTGTACGCTCGCTGTCTCGCGCCTCCAAAGTCATGGCGAACTCATGATGCAGCTGCCGGACGCGAAACTGGTAAGCCGCCCACAGCAATGCCAAAAGTACGGTCGCGCATAGGGCGCGGAACCAGTTCGTTTGGTAATAGGCGGGAGCGACGAAGAAATCCAGCTTCGCCGCGTTACTGTTCCAGACACCGTCACTATTGGATGCAATTACCCGAAATGAATACCTGCCGGGAGGCAAGTCCGTGTAGAAAGCTTGCCGGCGATTACCGGCCTCATGCCAATCACGGTCATAGCCGTCGAGTCTGTAACGGAACTTCACTTTTTGAGGAATCGTGAAGGTTGGCGACGTGTAATCAATCTGTAGGTCACGAGGGTGCGGGGCAACTTTTAGGGTGTCGATTGCCGTCAGAACCTTGCGATCAACCATGACAGATTCGATGTATGTCGATGCGGGTAGCGCGGCTTGCGACACCCTCGTCGGGTCCACCATTTGCACGACGAATCCGGTCGCAAACCATACGCGCCCATCAGGAGACACATCCGCTGATCTGATTCCGTATCGCGCCGGCCGCGCTCCGTCTAAGGCGTCATAGAGCCTTGTTTGCACCACGGCTTCCGGATTGGCCCACCACCGTTCCAGCTCGGAATCGGGAAGTTCGACGATGCCACACTCCGTGAGCAGCCACCAGCTTTTCTGTTTGTCCTCAATGAAGGAATAGACCGCGTTGCAGGGCAGCCCGTTTTTCGTCGTGATCTGCTGCGCTTTACCCCGCCGCAGTCCGACGAGCCCGTCATCGAATGATGCCAGGACGGAGCCGTCTGCCTGGACGACCAAGTGATTGACTTTCAAATTCGCAGCAGAACCTGTCCGGAACTCTTTCTGGGCGCCATTGCGAAAGAGTACAAGCGTTCCTTTCCCGCGGCCAATCCAAATCCCTCCTTGGGGATCCGACGCGATCGGCCCTATTGGGACTTGCGACGGTGAAAACTGTTCACGCACCTCGAAATCGCGTATTCGGATCAACTTTCGGGAAACACCTGAGCACACGGCCCAAATATTGCCATCGACATCCTCTGCCATCCCGATTATCAGGCCCAGCGGCTGATGGTCCGGTTCGGAGATGCGGTGGAAACGCCCATTCCTGAAGACATACAAGCCGTCATAAACTCCTATCCATAGATTCCCAGCTCGATCTTCGAGCATGTCCGAGACTTGGTCACCGGGGAGATTATGCCCACTTCGAATTGACGTGACCGTCCCGCTCTTGATTTGGTCGAGAGAGCCGGCGTTTGCAACCCAGACGGTGCCATCCCTACCGGCAAGGACCCCTACCGCTTCCTCTGTCCCCAATCCCTCCGACGTTGAAAAGGTGACCACCCGCGGATCACGGAAGCTGTCGAGTCCATTTGTTGTCGTGACCCACATAATCCCCTCTCGGTCCGCAAATAAATCGTTCACGAAATCGCTGCACAAGCCCTCGGCCCGCCCATAGTGCTCTACAACATCCTCGCGTATGCGAAACAGTCCATTACCTAGCGTGCCCACCCAGAGGCTTCCGTTACGATCAACGGTCAAAGTGAAAACGGCGAGCTTGCTGCCATCAAACGCAGGAGTGACGAATGACTTGAAAACACCTCTCTCTAGTCTTCCAAGTCCTAGACCGGGTCCCTGAGGTAGTAAGCCGATCCAGAGGGATCCATTTGAATCAAGTGCGAGTGCATTTACGCCGTCGCCACTATTCGTTTTCAGCGCTTCGATCGGATAAACTTCTGAAACACCCCCATGCCAATGCACAACGGCTCTTTGCCCCCCAAGCCAGAAGCCGCCTTTCCCGTCGGCCAACAAGGCTTGGCCTCCCGTAGGGAGCGGTATCCCATCGGACTCTCCGAAACACTTCACCTCATGCTCGGTAATATGGCAAAGAGGCGCCTGCAGATTGAAACCTGCTTGCAGTATCCATAGCGAGCCGTCACGGTCCTCGCTGATGTTCCCAGTCCTGTTTTGTCCTTCCAGCACGAAATGAGAAGTAACGACCTGACCTTTGAGATGAAAGATTTCATGCTCCCCCACTGCCCAGAGTCCACCTGCTTGGTCGCCATGAACGCTCACGACATGATCGATCGTCCTTCCGTCAACCGTCAGCGTCCACGGAACAAACCGAATCCCGTCAAACCTGTACATGCCTTGGGAAACGGATGTGAGCCAAAGGAAGCCGTCTGAGGTCTGTACAACTGAAAACATGCCAGCTGATACGGAGCCATCTTGTGTCCGCCATGATGTGTGCATGTACTGGGTTAGGCGTTTATCCGGATCGAGGGCATGAACCGAGGCTGTCCCAAATAATGGGTAGAAGAGGTAACTGCCCAACATGGCCACCAGCATCGTGCGCGGCCAGATAAAACGAACGAGAACCGATCGGCCGGAAGCTATTTTCCGCATGTTTGTAGCCGAGCAGCCTTAGAGATTATGATGCCCGTTTCGATAGGACTCAACCGTCGTGTACCTCGATAACGAACAAAAAGGCTCTGATCCTGCTCACTTCCCTAAGCTTCGGGGTCCGGTTTCCAAAGCGGCGGATTCTCACGCGGAATACTCGGCACGGCTGATGTTCAGCTTGTTCATTTTGTTTTGGAGTGTTGTTCGCTTCAGTCCAAGGCGCTCTGCGGCTCCGCCTTGGCCGGCTATTCTCCCGGAGGCGGCTCTTAAAGCATCGATAATGGCTTGCCGCTCGGCCTGTTCGAAACTTGGAGCGGCGGAAGCAACGGAGCGGACCGCTGGTTTCTTCAGCTCCGCACGTAGGACATTCAATTCGTTTCCTTGCGTGAAGATCACGCAGCGCTCAATGAAGTTTTCCAGCTGCCTAATATTGCCAGGCCAATCGGCAGTCACCAGTGCCTCCATGGCTTGTTTGGGAACGGACTTGATGCGCTTTTGCATTTGCCGGGAGTGGTGTAAGACAAAATAGTGCACAAGCAGCGGAATGTCATCGCGCCTCTCGCGAAGCGGAGGAATCTCAATCGGGCAGACATTCAGTCTGTAAAAAAGGTCTTCGCGGAACTGGTTGTTTCGTATCATGCTCTGCAGATCGCGATGCGTTGCGGCAATGAGACGAACGTCCACGCGAGTCGTTTTCGTACTCCCCAATCGCTCAAATTCATGTTCCTGCAAAGCGCGCAACAGCTTTGGCTGCAGCTCGAGACTGATGTCGCCAATCTCATCTAAAAAGAGAGTGCCGCGATCGGCCAACTCAAAGCGTCCCCGTTTCTGAATCAGCGCGCCGGTGAAAGCGCCCTTTTCATGCCCAAACAGTTCACTCTCCACCAGCCCGGAAGGTATCGCGGCGCAGTTAAGTCGGACGAAAGTGCGGTCGCGACGCATGCTGAGGTTATGAATCGCCCGGGCAAAGAGTTCTTTGCCGGTCCCGGTCTCGCCGTGCAGGAGCACAGTTGAGCCGGTGGGGGCGACAATCGCGACCTGATCCAGCACGTTACGAAGAGCGGCACTTTTACCGACGATGTCCTCAAAGTTGTATTCGGAGCGGATCTCCGATTCGAGGTACAAACGCTCTTCCTCAAGGCGATCCCTGGCTTCGGTGACGCGTCCATAAGCAATCGCGTTGTCAACCGCGAGCGCAATCTGATTGCTGATTTGTGACAAGAGGTCCAGGTCTTCTTGTCCGAAGTTGTTCGGCCGGCGGCTGCCCATCGTTATCACACCCAGAGGGCCGCCTGCGGTTAGCATCGGTGCGATAGCCATCGAGGCGATAGATTCAGACTTAAGCCTCTCAACGATTCCGGCCGGGAGCTTTTCCATCTCTTCGACCGACAGCAGTTCAGGCACGTGGGCATGCAGCTTTTCGTGATCGGTGTCGCTAAGTTCAGACTTAAGGAGAGCGGTCAACGAACCGTTGCCGCTGGGGAAATCCAATACGAGGCATTGAAGCTGATTCGATTGTCTATCGATCAGCCAAAATCCGGTGAAGTCATTTAGAAAATAAGCCCGGATGGATGCCGATGCCGACCGAAACAATTCGTTAATGTCCAGCTTAGAAACGATGTGATTGTTGATCTCTAGCAACAGCCTGAGCCGATCCCGCTCTTTCACCACTTGTCGCTGGTACAGCTCTGCGCTGTCCCTCGCCAGCGCGCACTCGAGCGCAACCGCAACGTGCGACGCCAGAGAACAGAGAAGTTCGACATCTTCGGGGATGAATTCCTGCCCCCGTTCCTTTGTCACTACGAGAATTCCGTAGCGTTGGTGGGAGGTAGACACGGGAAACAGATAGGTGCTTCGTCCGACACTCTCGGACGCAAATGGGGTTAGTGCGGGATGTTTCAACATTTCCTGCGATACGTCCGGGAGGAAAACTGGCTTCTGTTCCTCAATCACTTGCGCCGCCGCACCAATGCACGAAATTTTGGTACCAGCCTTGATCGCGGGCGCATCCGCTTCTCGATCGAACCCCAAGACATGCAGACTTTCTCCGCCAGCGTCCAGGATGTAGAGGTGCGCTCCATGGATCTCGCAAGTGCTGGACAGAACGTCGCGCAGGCTGTGCAGGACAGCTTGGATCGTGGGCTGATCGGCCACCGCGCTGGGGGCATCCAGCAGAGTTCGATATCGCTCTTCAGCGGTCCTCATAATGCCGGTACTTACTGCGCTCATGATGTACGCATTATCAAACTGCCGCACGTGCATCTGTGATCCGTGTCACAAAAGCGCAATCGTTGCGATCGCGCCGCTCGGCGGCGGCTTCCTACTCGCCGCAGTCGGCCGCTCGCAGCCGCCCCACCAACTTTTCCGGGGATGCCCGCGAGCATAGCACCGCCTCACCTGAAGTTCCACCCTGAAGCATTCGTCTTCTCCTAGGGTCCCACGTGATAAGCAGCGCGATCATGCGCTTAATGTTCGCGAGCCAGGGACGGCATAAATTGGTGGGCCCCAAAATGTCGGGCTGAAGAGTACTCCGTGCTATAGACAGGAAGCGCCACAAACAATGCTGTTCCGCTCTGGCATGATCATTGGGTCCCGACAGTGAGCTTTCCCGTGCTGGGGAATGCCGTCAGTGGGGCGGCGGGTTCAGCGTGCGTTAGGGGCGTGAGAAGCGCATCCGAAGTCCAATCCGGAAAATTCCAAGAAGAAGACCTGATCCACCCGGCTTGAGGGCGGAAAGATAGACAGAACGTCTGCGGTCCGGTTATCAGTGAATGCCGTCATTTACTTGCCGACTGTTGCGATTCCAGCTTTTGTTTTATCGTCACGAGAACCCGCTCGAGTGAAGAACGGGTCTTGTCTACGGCCACAGTGCGCACGATGCTCCCCTTCAATCCGGTAAGCCCGGCCTGTTTCGAACCTTTGACAGTAATGATATAAAAGCCGGGGCGTTGCGCGTCTTTGATGCAGACGGTTAAGTCGAGCGCCGTTTCGAAGTAGTGGCTTGCGTAGATCTGCTTCTCAGCCACTGCGTAGGCAGGCTCTTTTCCAACTGCTCCCCGATAGACGATCTTCTGTACGATCCGGAACGTCGGCTTTAATCCGAAACTAACCTTCTCCCAATAGAAACCGGCCTGCACGTTGTCCGATTTCGCCTTCGGATATTCGAGCAGATACTGGTCGAGTTCCGGTAGGTACACTGGAAGCGCCTCGAATCGTCCTATCAACGAAGCGAAGGTTTCCGCCACTGCTGCGGGGTGCTTCTTGTCACGATAGGCCCCCAGGGCGGTGTTGCCCCCTTGCATATACTCCATGAGCGCCTGCAGTGCCAGTCGCCGGGCCAGGCGATTCACTCTGTCGGCAACATCAGGCGCGGACCAGTCGATCGCATGCTGAAATTCTTCGATCGCCTCAGTTGGCAGTTGAACCTGGCAATGCCCTGTCTTGCAGTTCTTCAGCTCGGTAATGTCTTGCTCATCCAGGGTGAATCCCTCAAGGTCGGAAAGCTGAGGCGGATCGCTGAAACTTTGGATTGCGAGATAGCTGGGGAGCTTGCGCAACGCGTCGATATCCGAGGCAAGCTTGAGGTAGCTCTCGGGAGTCGCCTCTACGTACACCGATCCAAAGACGTACACTTCATCAGGGGTAGGCGACTCGACGACCTTGGCAAGCGCCTTCCCTGAGCGGATCACAGCGATCTGCCCTTCATTCAATCCAGCGAACTCGCGGTAGAACTTATAGGGCTCGTCCGGAGTGTCTGCTGGGGCCACAACAGCAAACAGCAGCAATACAACCGGAAGCGTGATGCAAAACGAGAAACGTCTCATGGGCCTTCACCTCGATTCTGCTTTGCCTGTCCTCTTCATCATGATCATGCACATGGCCCCTACCGCTGCCCAGAAGATGGCACGCGCACGCCGGCACAATGCCAACGTCAATCCAGCAGTGCCCGCCACACCGAACATCTTTGCGATGAGCATATTCCCACCTTCGTAGGTCCCGAGGTTACCTGGATTAAGCGCGCCCACGAGGTTGACTACCTTTGTCAGGCCTTCGAACACAAACGCTCCGACCACGGCGATCTTGGCTCCCATAAACATCAGGATGAGAAACACCTCCAAGATTGCCAGCCCGTGCCATAGGAGATTAAGGCTAAGGCTTGCCCAGAATGCGGCAGGCGCTTCGTGATGAAAGGTGAGGAGGTTGTGTTCGGCTGAATCAATGATCGACTGTTTGTCACCGACCCAGTTCTGAAGACGAGGCAATCGACCAATCGCTCTGGCCGTGTTCCCCATCAACCGCCAACGGTTTGCGACGGCCACCGACGCCAGGATCACCACTGCTACAAGCACACCACTGACCACCGATGCATAGACTCGCCACAAACCAGAAAGAGGGGCAATCAGTAAAGTGGCCGCGATTCCTGATACAGTAACGCCTGCTGCGGTCAAGGTATGCAGTCCCCCATCAATGGCGCAGGCCGCTATTGCACCGGGCAGCGGCACTACAGAACCCACCAGAGATAGGCGGATCCCCTCCCCAAGCAGCTTCCCAGCAAGACCCAGTTGCCCGGCCGCATCGGAGGCCACCTGCACGCCAAAACTGCGTGACCACGACAGCCGACTGATATCGCCCCTGAACGCCTGTCTCCAGGCGCACACCTTGATGAACTGAGCGAACCCTCCCAGAATGATGATCAGAGCTAGGCCCCAGCCGACCGTCTGAACTTGTCTCCAAATGATCCCCGGGCCGGTTCGAAAAACCAAGTAGCCTAGTAAGCCGAGGCCCACCAGGGCTGCAAGAAATCGAAGCGAGATCCGAATTAGGAACCGGAATTTGGACACGAAACCCCCTTGCCAACCGCTCCTTGGCCCGATGTGGTTCGACCAGAGTTGTGCCCGCTCATCGCGGCTCGCACTCCTTACCCATGGCCAGCGCTCGTCCGTTCTGCTCCGCCAGTAGTGCGAAGTAAGACAACAACTGCGATCACAAAAATGTTTAATGATAGTCACGGACTAGACCTCTCACAGTCCCTACTTGCACCGAGGCGGCCAAACTTGGAGGCGAAAGGGTTGCTTCTAAACTGTTCGTTTGAAATGTAACTGCAGGTGTATCGGTGACGATGGGCGATTTTCGACTAAGCGCTGCCCGCATTCGGGCACCGGAATCGCGGGCGGTGTCTCGAAAGCTCGTGTTTCTCATCGATTTCCTTTGGCACTCTGGTTGCAGTTCGTACCGTCAGTCAAAAAAATGGCTCGCTCTCGCTGCGGCGAACGGGACGTCGGCACACCGCGAGCCGTCACAAAGGAAAATGAAATATGCGTCGAAACGCGGTTCGAACGTCGGTAATACTGGTGGCGATCCTGCTCCTGCCGTTGCTGGGCCTCGTGGCTCAGGAGACAAGTTCGCTCCTAATCGAGGGGCCGCAGGGACAAACACGAGTGATCCAAGTGCAAGGGAAAAACTATGTGGAAGTGGACCAATTAGCCCGGATCACGGGCGGATCGCTGCGCTTCGTAGGGAATCAGATCATTCTTACATTGCCCGGGAGCGGCGATACGTCATCGCATGCGGTGCAGCCGGCGCCAGCGCCACCGGTCGGTCTTTCTAGGCCGTTCCTCGGCGCAGGAATCGAAACGATGAAAGAAATCCTTGAATGGCACGCTGCGTTAAAGAATGCCATCGAGCGAGGTTATCCGTTGTCGGATGAATGGTTCGGAAACTTCAGGAGGCAGATTCAATCAAGCCTGAAGCACACGGAAGCGGTTGCGAGTACGGACATGGATCGGAAGGCACTTCCGTTGCTGGTCAACGAGTTCAATATCATGGGGGTATTGACCGATAGATACATGAAAATCACCGTGAGCAGGGACTATATTGCGCCCGACTCCCTGAGCGGCGATCCTCTGGAACAGAAAATATTGACGTGTTGGCACTCGCTAGAGTCGATGGCGTCATCGAATCAGTTTGTGGATGACGGTTCGTGCCAGTAGCCAAGCAAGGAGCTCTGCATCCATGTCCTTTGGCGCTGTGGTTGCGGTTCGTACCAGCGATCCAACGAAATGGCACGCGACCGGCCATGTCAGGAGCCGGACGTCGGCATCCCAGGCCGTGATAAGGGAAAATGAGATATTCGTCGAAACGTGATTCGGACATCGGTTATGCTGGCGGCGATCCTGCTGTTGTTGAGGGACGTTTGCTTTGAACCATGTTCACGCCGAATCGAGTTTCCTCAAATTACCTGTAGCTCTCTTTGTGAGCCTCGTTCCTGTCAGCCAGGAGCCCTGCGGATTGCAACTGGTATCGCGTCGCTTGTCGCTGCAGCCTTACAGGACGAGGCGTCACCCTATGCAGTGACACTCATCACAGACACGCGGAGAGTGTTTTAGTAACAGTGTGCTCATGCCTAAGATTCTTGAGCTGTTGGTCAAGAAGTATCGCGCATTTTACGAGGTCTCGCGTTACGACGAACTCATCGAGGAAGCGCACGGCTCGGCTGCGGCGACTCGCCATATCGTTCAGGCTGGATTCGACGTTGAGGTTTGCGGCCTAAGCGACAAAGATACGACGGAGCTACCGCCTCCAGGCGACTACGCGTTGGGTTGCGCAGCGCTAAAAGAAATCGCAGATGGGGTCGCTCAGCATGCTAGCGAATGCTCAATCGAGGTTATACCGTTCGCTTCAACCGCCTTCTCCGAGGCCCACAGTTCCCGGTCCGAAGCAGTGATCCGAATCCGAATTTCACATCGGGGCATTCCCCAGCCTGTCGGGCTGCCGGAACAAAACGCGCTGGAAGAACTAGAAAGGCAGCTCCAGAGCCAGGGTTTACGGCGGCGGTGAGGTACTGCTCGACTCGTACCGTACCTGAGTTGGTTGTGAACACCGAACCGGATAACCGATGTCAGTTTGAACGGAAATCGCACCGATTTTAGCGCTTCAACTCTAACTCGGACCAAGACAACAATGGATCGTGGGGCCACTCGATCCGGGAATGCAGTTCTTCCCAGTACGCATTGATCATTACATAAGTGTCGTCATCCGCCTGGGACGCGCTACTGAGACAGAACGTGCCGGCGAAATGCTGAAGTAGAAGCATTAGAACTTCGTTCGCGAAACGGCGCTTCTGGCATTCAACGAAGTGAGGGAGGTATTCTAATCGGGCCGCAGCGTGGCGCGACGTGTCACTCATGCTCGTCGAAGTGGCTGAACGAGGCGGCCTACGCCATGCATGCGATCCGCAAGAAACGACTCGATCATAAACAGTACGACGACGCGCCGGAAGTCCGGGGCCGGAATTGGCTTCACAAGGGAAACACCCCGCGAGCAGCAGCAGAGAAGGCAACCGATGGCGAGAAAACCGAGAACACAACCGGGCAGGAGTTTCCCACTCGGCTCAACGCTTTATCCGGAGGGCGTCAACTTCAGTGTGTTCTCGAAAAGCAGCGCTCAGGTGGAACTAGTGTTCTTCGACCACGTCGATGACACCGAGCCAACCGCGGTGATTCCTCTCGATCCGATGAGGAACCGAACGTATCACTACTGGCATGTCTTCGTGCCCGGTGTTCAGGCCGGCCAGATTTACGGCTATCGAGCATACGGACCCTTTGAACCCCACCGTGGATTGCGGTTTGACCCAGGCAAACTTCTGTTTGACCCGTACGGGAAGGCCATGGCCGTACCGGACGGCTACAGCCGCGTCAGCGCGTCCATACCAGGTGACAATTGCGCGACCGCAATGAAGAGCGTGGTCGCTGATCCCAGTCCGTATGACTGGGAGGGGGATGCTCCGCTGAAACGACCATTTGCTCAAACCGTGATCTATGAGTTGCACGTGGGCGGGTTTACCCGCCATCCTAGCTCCGGTCTGCGTAGCGAGACGCGAGGCACGTATCGAGGGCTGATTGAGAAGATTCCTTATCTGTTGGCGCTCGGCGTGAGCGCAGTGGAATTACTGCCCGTGTTCCAATTCGACGAACAGGATGTCGTCCCTGGCCATGTCAACTATTGGGGGTATTCGCCGGTGTCATTTTTTTCTCCCCATGTGGCCTATAGCTCTCGCAAGGATCACCTAGGGCCTATCGACGAGTTTCGCGATATGGTCAAGGCCCTCCATCGAGCCGGCATCGAGATCATCCTCGATGTCGTGTTCAACCATACGGCGGAGGGAAACCAAACAGGTCCGACGCTGTGTTATCGCGGCCTCGAAAATGCGGCGTATTATATTTTGCAGGAGGACCGATTCTGCTATGCGAACTACACAGGTACTGGAAATACCTTGAACGCGAACCAGCCGATCGTTCGGCGTTTGATCATGGATAGCCTTCGCTACTGGGTGGAGTCGATGCACGTAGACGGCTTTCGCTTCGACCTGGCCTCGATCCTCTCCCGTGACGAGGGCGGCCGGCCGCTGGCAAATCCCCCCATCCTCTGGGACATCGAATCGGATCCGGTCCTGGCCGAGACGAAGCTCATCGCGGAAGCCTGGGATGCGGCAGGTCTGTACCAGGTCGGCTCGTTTATCGGAGACAGTTGGAAAGAGTGGAACGGCCAATTCCGGGATGACGTGCGCAGCTTCATGAAAGGAGACCGCGGGACAGTGACCCGCCTCGCTCGCCGAATCATAGGCAGTCCGGACCTTTATGGCCTTCAGGAACGGGAGCCGGAGAAGAGCATCAATTTCATCACTTGTCATGACGGGTTAACCCTGAACGATTTGGTGTCCTACAACTGGAAGCACAACGAGCCCAATGGCGAGGCCAATCGTGACGGAAGCGACATCAACCTGAGCTGGAACTGCGGCGTGGAAGGCCCGGCGGACGACCCGGCCATCGAACGCCTGCGCAACCGACAAGTGAAAAACTTCCTGGCGCTAACGCTTCTGGCAGTCGGCACGCCTATCTTGCTCATGGGCGATGAAATCCGACGCACTCAGCGCGGGAACAACAATGCCTATTGCCAGGACAATGACATCAGTTGGCTTGACTGGACGGGACTCGAGAAGCATGCCGACATTTATCGCTTCGTGCGGCTCATGCTCCTGGCGCGCTTGAAGAGCCGGTTGGACCAAGGGGAAAGGAGTTGGACCCTGAACGAGTTCCTTCGCCAGGCCAGAGTCGAGTGGCATGGGATCAAGCTCGATCGGCCGGACTGGAGCGACGAATCCCACAGCTTGGCCGCGACGGCCGGCGTCGTTGGCGGTCAGGTTCTGATGCACATCATGAGCAACGCCTATTGGGAGCCGCTCGCATTCGAGCTGCCACGCGCGGCGGGGACGCACCAGGGGTGGCGTCGCTTCATAGATACCTATCTTGAGTCGCCAGAGGACATCTGTGATGTGTTTGACGCGCCAGTCTTTACAGGTGAGAGCTATGTGGTTGAACCCCGTTCGGTGGTTATCTTGTTCGCGGTTCGCGCGGGCCAAGCCAGGGAAGGCACGCTTACCCTGGATATGCTTCACCGCGATTCTGAGGGCGGATGATTTTCGGGCGAGTTTTGTTTCTTAGGTTCCCTTCGTCGATGGCCTAGGAAGTGGCGCGACATCTGTGATGTGTTTTGACGCGCCGGTCTTTTCAGGTGAGAACTATGTTGAACCCCGGCCGATAGTTGTGTTGTTCGCGTTTCGTCAGATGCGCGGTTGTTTGTCAGCGACTGCTTCATGGCTCAGCTTATTCAAATTTTTCTGAATCCGTATTCTCGGCTCGGATTACCTAGTCGTGCCTGAAGCTACCCTCACGAGCATACGCGAAGAACGCGTCTTGCCACTGTTGGGACGCTTATCAACAAGTCGTTCGCGCAAAAGTGGTGCCTTGCGCCTTGGCTGGATTAGCGATTGAGCTCGGGCTCGCGTAGCGCTTCGACTTTTCGGTTAAGTCGCGCAGCCATTCGAACGCAGTTGTCGATACCATCTCATCGGTGAAGCGCCAGAGCCAATTTCCGTTCGCCCGACCCGGCACGTTCATCCGAGCCCCGGTGCCGAGGCCAAAAAGATCCTGTAACGGCACAACGCTCAAAGCTGCCACGGATGACCATGCGAGTTCGATCAGCGCTGGAGCAGCTTCCGCACTATTCATCAGACGGTGGTTGAGATAGCTCCACAAAGTTTGTTTCTGGGAATCGGGCAATTGTTCATACCACTCGCGAGTTGGCGGGTTGTCATGCGTGCCGGTGTACGCGACCGTGTTGCTGACAAAATTGTGCGGAAGATACGGATTGTCAGGGTGGCCATCGAACGCGAACTGCAGGACTCGCGTGCCTGGTATTTGAAATTGATCCCGCAGTGATGCTACCTCCGCAGTGATGATGCCGAGGTCCTCCGCGATAAATGGCAAGTGTCCTAGTTCTTGTCGGATCGCCTGAAAGAGGGTGGCTCCTGGCCCTGATACCCATTCGCCGGACTGCGCGGTGTTGGCGCCGGCTGGCACATGCCATGCAGCCGCGAAACCACGAAAGTGGTCCAGTCGAATCACGTCTACGTGACTCAGCAAAGTACGAATCCTATCAATGCACCATCGGTACCCTGTGGAACGAAGTGCATCCCAGTTATAGACAGGATTACCCCATAGCTGTCCATCAGCGCTGAAATAATCGGGCGGTACTCCAGCGATGAAACGGGGCCGCCCCTGCTCGTCCAGCAGGAACAACTCGGGACTCGCCCACACATCGCTGGAATCCGGTGAAACAAAGAATGGAAGGTCGCCTATCAGGCTCACGCCGTTGGCACGCGCGTATTCCTTGAGTTGATTCGCTTGCCTCAGCAGCAGAAACTGTTCAAAACGAAACCGATCAATTTCATTGGCAAGCTCACACCGCGCTTTGGCTAAAGCAGCAGGTTTGCGCTGGACTAAATCGTCGGGCCACTCGAGGTAATAAGAGCCGCCGAATTTGTTCTTTAGCGCTCGAAATAGCGCATAGTCTTCAAGCCAAGTTTGCTGCTTCGTACAGAATTCCTGGTAAGCCTGACGGAGATCCCCAGGATCGCCCACATCGACCTTCGTCCATGCTTTTTCGAGCAGCTTCTCTTTGAAAGGGATAACGGAAGCGTAGTCGACCAGATCGGAAGAAAACTGGGATGCGCAGTCACTCGCCTTTAGCAGTCCGTCCGAGATGAGGCACTCGGGGCTGATAAGCAGGCCATTGCCAGCGAAGGAAGATAGTGATTGGTATGGCGAATTTCCATAACCGGTGGGCCCAAGCGGCAATGCCTGCCACCACCCCTGCCCACTGTCGTGGAGGCGGTCGACCCACGAAAACGCTGATGGTCCCAGGTCGCCGACACCATAAGGCGAGGGTAAAGAGGTTACGTGCAGCAGAATGCCAGAACTGCGGTATTCGGACGGAAACGGCGGAAGCATAGGCACCTCGCCACTGGCGCTCATTGCCGACTCGCTGCGGACGAACGCAATGCGTTGTTCACTATCTCCTGGGCCTCAGCCACAATGGAGTTCAGATGCTGCTCGCTCTTGAAGCTCTCTGCATAAATTTTGTAGATGTTCTCTGTCCCGGAGGGCCGGGCTGCGAACCAGCCGCTTTTCGCCACGACCTTTAGCCCTCCGATCGGGGCATTATTCCCGGGCGCCCGCGTCAACTTGGCCATGATCGGCTCGCCTGCCAAATCTGACTCCCTTACCGCGTCCGGTGAGAGTCCTTGCAATTTTGTCTTCTGCTCGGGCGTTGCCGGCGCATCGATTCGTGCGTAGTGCGAGGTGCCGAATTCCGCCGTCATTTCGCAATAGTGCTCCCCGGGATCCTTGCCCGTGCGGGCGGTAATCTCAGCCGCCAGCAAGTCCATGATCGGCCCGTCTTTATCGGTCGTCCAGACCGTGCCATCACGCCGAAGAAAACTCGCTCCAGCGCTCTCTTCCCCGCCGAAACAATACGAACCGTCGAAGAGGCCTGGCACAAACCACTTAAAACCCACCGGCACTTCGCGCAGCTCGCGGCCGAGCTTTTGGACGACCCTATCGATCATGCTGCTGCTCACCAGGGTTTTTCCAACTGCGACTTCCTTGCGCCAAATTGGGCGGTAAGTAAGCAAGTATCGGATGGCCACCGCGAGGTAATGATTCGGGTTCATCAAGCCCGCAACAGGAGTGACAATTCCGTGCCGGTCCGAATCCGGATCGTTGGCGAATGCCACCTGAAACTGATCTTTCAGGCCGACGAGCCTGGCCATCGCATACGGGCTGGAACAATCCATGCGGATTCTGCCGTCGTGATCCACTGTCATGAACGAAAACGTTGGGTCAATCGCCGGGTTGACGACGGCGATGTCGAGTCCATAAATGGAGTTGATCGGTTCCCAATACGGACGTGCGGCCCCGCCTAGGGGGTCAACGCCAAGCTTGAGATGGGCACTGCAAATGGCATCCAAATCAACAACGTTCTTGAGATCGCGAACGTATGGTAAGACGAAGTCCTCCTCATGTGTTGACGATGCCTGGATGGCTTTGCTGAACGGCACTCGCTTGACCCCCGCATTTCCTGCTCGCAGCAATTCGTTTGCCCGACTTTCGACCCAGCCGGTTACGTCGGTATCGGCCGGGCCGCCATTAGTGGGGTTGTACTTGAAGCCTCCATCCTCCGGAGGATTGTGCGAAGGCGTAATCACAATGCCATCTGCGAAATGTGCTTTGCGATCGCGGTTGTGCACAAGAATGGCCCGTGAGATGACGGGCGTAGGCGTCACACCGTCGTTTTGCTGAATGATGGTCTCCACGTTGTTCGCCGCCAGCACCTCAAGCGCAGTTCGCTGTGCAGGACGGGACAGCGCATGAGTGTCTTTACCCATATAAAGCGGACCGTCCGTTCCTTGCGATCGCCGGTAGTCGCAAATTGCCTGTGTGATAGCAACGATGTGGGCTTCAGTGAATGTGCCGTGAAAGGGCGACCCACGGTGTCCACTTGTGCCAAAGATGACAAGCTGGTTGGGGTCTTGCACGTCCGGGCGTCGGTCGAAATACTCCCTCTCCAGCCGAGCGACATCCACTAGCAGTTCCTTCGGCGCGGGTTTACCGGCGAGTGGCGAAACCGAGTTTTGCTTCGGCTCACGTACTGCTGAACGTTTTTTTACGGGATTGGGCATGGTTCTGCCTTCCAGATGTCGTGATTGTATTCAGCAATGGTGCGATCGCTGGAGAATTTCCCACAGCTCGCCACGTTCAGGATCGCTTTCCGCGCCCATTCACTCAGATTTGCATATAACGCGCCTACTGCTTCTTGCGCCCGGCAATACGAAGTGAGGTCCGCCAGGTGCATGTACTGATCGCCGTTCGTCAGAAGAGTGTCGCGTATCGGAGCGAAGATGCCAGGTTCGCTGCGGCTGAAATAGTCGGAGAAGATGAGATCCAGCGCCGCTCGCGTCTCCGGCTCATTGTCATAGTGCCAGTGCGGGTTGTACCACCCGCGGCTATTCTCCACTTGCTCTACCGTGAGGCCGAATAGGAACAAGTTCTCTTCGCCGGCCTCTTCGGCCATCTCGATCGTTGCGCCATCCCGCGTGCCGACCGTTAGCGCTCCGTTCATCATGAACTTCATGTTGCTTGTTCCGCTGGCTTCGTAGCCGGCGGTCGAGATCTGGTTTGAGACGTTGCTGGCTGGAAGCAGCCGTTCCAACAGCGAAACGTTGTATTCGGGCAGAAAAACGACCTTGAGTCGACCCCGGATGGCGGGGTCTCCGTCAATCGTGCCTGCCAAATTGTTGATGAACTTTATGATTAGCTTGGCCAAGCGGTACCCCGGCGCCGCTTTACCAGCAAAGAAGAATGTACGAGGGACCATCTCCATGCCAGGGTTTTCCCGCAGCCGGTTATAGATGACGACGATCCGTAGCGCGTTCAGGAGTTGCCTTTTGTATTCGTGGATGCGCTTGACCTGGCAGTCGAAGATGCTGTCCGGATCCACGATCTGCCCCGACGTCGATTTGAGCCAGTTTGCAAACCGTACCTTCGCACTGCGCTTTGACGCATGGAACAGTTCACGAGCGCCGGTGTCCTCGGCAAATGGTTTCAGTTTATTGAGCTGGCTTAGGTCGGTAATCCAGTGTTCCCCAATGACCTGCGTGATTGCGCCGGCCAGCTCGGGATTTGCTCCGAGCAGCCAGCGTCGCGGCGTGACTCCATTCGTCTTGTTGCTAAAACGCTCGGGAAACATTTCGGCGAGATCCTTCACCGTCGTGGTCCGCAACAAGTTCGAGTGGACAGCTGCCACTCCGTTGGTGCTGTGCGAGCCGACGATTGCGAGGTTGGCCATGCGAATTTTTCGTTGGTTCCCTTCTTCCACAAGGCTCACACGCTCGACGCGCCCCTCATCTCCTGGGAACCGCACGCGAACCTCATCGAGGAAACGCCGGTTGATCTCGTAAATGATCTCTAAGTGTCGAGGGATAAGCATCTCGAACACGTCGACGGGCCACTTCTCAAGCGCTTCCGGCAGCAGCGTGTGATTCGTATAAGCGAGCGTCTTCTTCGTCAAATCCCACGCCTGGTCCCATCCCAGATGGGCGTCATCCAGCAAAATTCGCATCAGCTCGGCGACGGCCAAAGACGGATGTGTGTCATTGAGCTGAATTGCCGCCTTCTCGGGAAGCTGCTCCCAATCTTTATTGAACCGTCGGAACCGACGCACGATGTCCGCGAGTGAGCACGCCACCAGGAAGTATTCCTGGATGAATCGTAGTCCTTGCCCAATCGTCGTTGAGTCGTCAGGGTACAGCACGCGCGTGAGCGACTCCGCCTCAAGCGTGTCCCCCAGGGCTCCCACAAAATCACCGGTACCAAATTCCTGGAAATCGAAGTAGTTCGGCGCAGCTGCGGCCCACAGCCGGAGCGTGTTGATCGTTTTTCCCCCGTAGCCTACGACAGGTCGGTCAAACGGAATGCCGATCAGGGTTGATGGCCGTCCCCGTAGAACCTGAATGCTGCCCCCGATCAATTTGAACGAGCATCCTAGCTTCACTTCCACCATTTCAGGAGGCCGCACGATTTCCCAGGGGTCACCCATGCGGATCCAATTGTCTGGATGTTCCTTCTGCCATCCATCCTCAATGGATTGCTTGAACATACCGTACTCGTATCGAAGACCGTAGCCTGCGGCTGGCAATTCCATTGTGGCCATCGAGTCCAGAAAACAAGCCGCGAGCCGTCCCAGACCTCCGTTGCCGAGGCCTGCGTCGGGTTCCTCTTCAATAAGCTTGAGCCAATCGAGTCCTTTCTCCTTCACCGCGTACTGAACCAACGGGCTAAGCAAGAGGTTGCCTATGTTGTTGGTAAGAGAGCGCCCAAGAAGAAATTCCATGGACAAGTAATAAACGCGTTTGGGATTGGCTTTGTTATACGTGGCCCTGGTCAGCACCCAGCGTTGTGCGAGCACGTCTCGAATCGAATGCGCAACCGCCTCGAAACGCTCTCGCGCCGTCGCCACTTTCGGGTCAATCACCCTGTCAAAAACGAGATGCCGCTCGTAAAAAGCGTTTTCCGTGCCGACGAAAGGAATCGGCCCGCACCCGTACTGCTGAAGGAGTTCGGAAGCGCTTGCGGAGTTCGCCGTTGGGACGGCGCTTGCGGACTTGAAGCTCATGACACCCTTTGTGCTCATGGGAGATCCTCGGAATCTGAATTATCTGAAATCCATACTGTCCAACGTCCAAAGCCAACAACTACTCACCGAACAGCCGTGTCGATTCATGCCGCCACGTGATGATCGTCATTCCAAAGTCGGATCACCGGTTGGGAAAGATCGTGCTCATAGCCGAGCGCGCTCAGGCTCGCTGTGCTCAGCAGCAAGTACCCGCCCGCACATCCCGGAGCCAGTGCTAGCCAGCGGGAAGCCAGAACCCGAAGAAAATGGCCGCTGGAAAACAGGAGTACGTTTCCCGAAACCGCCCGCACACGCTGGACCACATGGTCCGCCCTCTCGCCTACTTGTGCTGGGGACTCGCCTCCCGGACAACCGTCGCGGAAGATTTTCCAGTCCGGACGTTTCGCCAGGATCTCGGCCAACCGCAGCCCCTCATATTGACCATAGTTCCATTCCACCAAGTCAGGATCGGTTTGGGCTACGGCCCCAAATCCGGCGAGTTCGCAGGTTCGGGAGGCGCGCTGCAACGGGCTGTTAAACACCAAGCCGCCGGGCGTTGTTTTCGCCATTGGGAGTAAGGGGCAAGTCGATAAGACCAGTATGCTGACCCGAGAGAGTCCAGGCCGTTTCCCCGTGCCGGGCTAGATACACCACTGGAAGTATTTCGGTCATGCTTTCTCTATCCTTTTTAACTCACGGTGGATTTGCTCGCCGCTTTCTCACCGGCCGGGAATAGCCCATTTTGGGCAACACTTGCGTTCGTTGTCGCCGCCCGGATGCCTACTTGCGCCAGCTTCCAACACTCTTTAGCGATAGCCCAGTCTTCCTCCGCTCGAATCACCAGGACGCGTACACGTGAATCTGCGGTAGAGACGTCCTGATCGAGAGAAGGCCGTGCATTCGTTTTGGTATCAAGTCTGAGGCCGAAAAATTCCAATCCACTGCAAGTCGCGGCTCGCACCTCGGGGGAGTTCTCGCCTACTCCGGCGGTGAACACCAGAACGTCCATTCCGCCCAGAACAGCGGCCATGCCACCGATCGCCGCTCGCAGACGGTGCACATAGATGTCGAATGCCAGCTTCGCTCGCTTGTGACCTTGCTGAATACCGGTCAGGATGTCGCGCATGTCGCTGGAGAGGCCCGAAACTCCGAGCAGCCCTGATTTTTCGTTCAACACCATGTCGATGCCCTGCGAGTCCAGCTGGTCCTGGCGCATAAGATAAGTCAAGATTCCTGGATCCACCGACCCGGAGCGTGTCCCCATCATCAGACCCTCCAACGGTGTGAAGCCCATTGTCGTGTCAACGCTCTGGCCGTCGCGGATTGCGGTGACTGAACAACCGTTCCCGAGGTGGCAGCTCACAATTCTCAGAGCTTTCACATCCGCTCCGAGCATCTTCGCCGCCCGATCGGCACAGTACTGATGATTGATGCCGTGAAATCCGTAGCGGCGAATCCCACTCTCGAACCACTCATAGGGGCCGGGGTAGATTGCCGCCGATAGCGGCATTTGGCGATGAAACCCCGTATCGAAGACCGCTATCTGCGGAACATCGCCACGAAGATTATTCACAATCTTCATGCCCTCCAACTCTGCCTGAATGTGTAATGGCGCAAACTGGGAGGCGTCCGCAATCGCGGAGTACACCTGGGGTGTGACCACTATTGGATCCTCGAAATTTGGGCCACCATGGACTACGCGGTGCCCCACCGCGTCAATGTCGGAGGCGGAATTTATGGCACGCGCGCTGCCGGTCACCAACGTCAGCAGTAAATGCCGTATAGCTTGCTCGCGCGATGTGACCGATAGCTGTTCCTTTTGGACGATTCCTTCCGAGCTCTTCACCGCAATAGCGGCGCTGTCGCGGCCCCACTCGATCCTGCCTGCCCACCGGCAAGTCGGCGGATGGTTCGGCAGAGTCTCGCCAATTTCGTAGAGGCAGGCTTTCTGACTGCTGGAACCCGAGTTGAGCACTAGAATTTTCATTTGCTGTCAGGTCAATTCAGTTTTTTTTGTTCTTCCGCTGGTCCTTACTCCGCATTAAGTCGGATCACTCGCTTCTGCGGACACGCCGCTTCAGATCAGTGAGGCGCTCCACTCGTGAGTTGCGTAACGTCGCAAGCATTTCTCATGCTACTTTTTGGGTCACTCGGGAGAGCGCATACTCTTCCAGGTGACGGGCGTCGCTGTTGAATTTGCGGATGCCCTCGGCCAGTTTTTCCGTCGCCATTGCATCCTCGTTGTGCATCCAACGAAACGCCTTCTCATCCAGATGGAGCCGTTCCTCCTTGATCGCCTGCGCTTTCACCGGACCGAGTGTGCGTTCCACAACGCCCTCCGTTTTTTCCAATTGATCAAGGAGTTCCGGACTGATGGTGAGCAAATCGCATCCGGCCAGGCGGACAATCTGATTCATATTGCGGAAACTTGCCCCCATCACCTGGGTCTTGTAACCGAATTTCTTGTAGTAATTGTAAATGCGCGTGACGGACGCAACGCCGTGATCTTGGTCCGCTGGAATCTCCGCCCCGCCGCCCTCTTTCTTGTACCAGTCGTAAATGCGGCCAACGAAAGGCGAAATCAAGGTTACTCCAGCTTCGGCACACGCGACCGCTTGGGCAAAACTGAACAGAAGTGTGAGATTGCAGTGGATGCCTTCCTTCTCAAGAAGCTCGGCTGCCCGGATGCCCTCCCACGTGCTGGCGATCTTGATCAGGATGCGTTCGCGCGCCACGCCTCTTTTCTCATATAGCGAGATGAGCTTCTGCGCTTTGGCGATAGTCGCCGCGGTATCGAAGCTCAAGCTAGCTGCGACCTCAGTTGAGACGCGGCCGGGGACCACCTTGAGAATCTCGCATCCGAACAGAACGAAAAGACGATCAATAAATTCTTCCGCCATGTCCGCATGGCCGCCGCCGCTCTCGAGCGCGAGTTCGGCAGCCTCTTCCACTAGGTGTTGATATGCCGGCATCTGGGCAGCGTGGAAAAGCAGCGAAGGATTGGTCGTGGCGTCCTGCGGCCGGTGCCGGGCAATGGCGTCGATGTCACCCGTGTCCGCTACAACGGTTGTGTATTTCTTCAAAGATTCAAGCAATGTCATCGTGATCTCCTATCATTTGTACTTAACAATCTGTCACTACTCACTCCTGTGCGTATAAGCATCGTGCTATCTTCCAGCTGAGTTACTTTGGCCAGCCTGCGACGATGTCGCTCTGCACCGCTGAACCGAGCGGTGAGAAAATTCTTCGTGCAGTCCCAGGCGACCGCGATGCCCATCGTCCGGCCTCCGAAGCAGAGTATATTCAGGTCATCGTCCTCCACTCCCTGGCGGGCCGAAAAGTCATCGTGACAAAGAGCCGCTCGCGCTCCGCTTACCTTATTGGCAGCCACCGAGGCGCCTACGCCGCTGCCGCACACTAGAACACCGCGCTCGACGTCTCCACTTGCCACAGCGCGGGCGAGGGGGATTGCAAAGTCGGGGTAGTCATCGTCGGCATCACATACTTTGTTGCCAAAATCGATGACCTCATGGCCTGCCGCGGCCAACAACTTGACGAGTTGCTGCTTCATTTCAAAACCGCCGTGATCTGCGCCTACGCCCACTTTCATATCGTGCTCCCCTTCAGCTCCGAGCTTGGTGCCACGCGATCTGGCTGTTCGCCGCGGCTACAATGTCTTCCACGCTAAAGCCGAACTTTTTCAAGAGTTGCTTAAGAGGAGCCGAAGCTCCAAAGGTTTCAATGCAAACATTGTGCCCCTCGGAACCGGTGTATTTGCTCCAGCCAAAATCAGATGCCTCCTCCACCGACACTCGTGCTTTCACTTCTGGAGGCAAAACAGATTCCCGGTAAGTCCTGTCCTGAGCGTCAAACAATTCCCACGACGGCATGCTGACTACTCGCGCTCGCACGCCTTCCTCGTTTAGTTGTGCATAGGCCTCGAGACAGGGGGCAACCTCGCTGCCGGTTCCGATGAGGATGACCTGAGGCTTTCCTCCCAGAGCATCCGCGAGAATGTAGGCCCCGCGGGCCAGGCCCGAGGCCGGGGCATACTTCGTCCGATCGATTGTCGGCACGGCTTGACGAGTCAGCACAAGCACCGCCGGCTCGTGATGCAGCTGGAGTATTACCTTCCAGGCTTCCCTGACCTCATTCGCGTCCGCGGGTCGGATCATAATCAGGCCGGGCATGGCACGCATGTGGGCAAGCTGTTCAATGGGCTGATGGGTGGGCCCGTCCTCGCCAACTCCAATGGAGTCGTGCGTGAACACGTAAATCACGGGGAGCTCCATCAAGGCACTCAGGCGGAGAGAGCCCCGCATGTAGTCGACGAAGATGAAAAATCCCGCGCCAAAGGGCCGGACCTTTACCAGACTCAGTCCGTTCAGAATGGCGCCCATAGCATGTTCGCGGATCCCGAAGTGAAAATTGCGTCCGGCATAATTCTCCGCTGAGAAATCGCCGGCTCCCTCCTGCGTAATGCGGGTCTTGGTGGATGGCGCGAGGTCTGCTGCTCCTCCGACCAACCAGGGAATGTTCTTGGCGACTGTGTTCAGCACTTTGGCCGAGGACTCGCGAGTCGCCAGACCTTTCGGGTCCGCAGGAAATTCGGGCAGTTCGCGGTCCCAACCCTCCGGGAGTTGGCGGTGTTGCATGCGGAATAGTTCTTCGGCGAGCTCGGGGTACTGCTTGCGATACTCCCCGATTCGCGCGAACCACGCATCGCGTAACTGCTTGCCGCGCTTTCCGATGCCTTGACGGAAATGGTCGTAGACGCCTTCCGGCACAAAGAATTTCTTGTCTTCCGGCCAGCCGTAGTTTCGCTTCGCGAGCTGGACTTCCTCCTCGCCGAGCGGTTCACCGTGCGCACCACTAGTATCTTGCTTATGGGGCGCGCCGTATCCGATGTGGCTGTCCACGATGATGAGCGTGGGGCGATCCTTGGTGTTATGAAAAGTGCGGAAAGCACGGGCTAACATGTCGAGGTCGTTTGCATCTCCAACCCGAGTCACGTTCCAGCCGTAACCGATAAAACGCGTGGCCACGTCTTCCGTAAACGCCAGGGAAGTATTGCCTTCGATCGTGATGTGGTTGTTGTCGTATATCCAGCAGAGATTCGAAAGTCGTAGGTGTCCAGCAAGAGAGGCAGCTTCGCTTGAGATGCCTTCCATCATGCATCCATCTCCGCAAAGCGCGTAAACGTTGAAGTCGAAAAGATCCTCGAAGCCTGCGCGGTTGTAACGCGCGGCCAGCCATTGCCTGGCTATCGCAATGCCCGCGCTGGTGGCGACACCTTGGCCAAGCGGCCCTGTGGTGGTCTCCACTCCCGAAGTCCAGCGGTACTCGGGATGCCCCGGGCAGCGGCTATCCAATTGCCGAAACGCTTTGATGGCTTCCAGTGGAACTGATACTTCACCGAGAGTTTCGTAGTCTTTGCTGACAGCGCGGACTTCGGTCAAGTGCAGAAGGGAATAGAGCAGCATAGACGCATGCCCGATTGACAGCACGAAGCGATCGCGGTTCGGCCACACGGGATCTCGCGGATCGAAGCGAAGGAACTGCTGCCAGAGACAATAAGCCACCGGCGCTAGCGCCATGGGAGTTCCTGGGTGCCCTGAATTGGCTGCCTGAACCGCATCCATGGAGAGTGTTCGGATGGTGTTGACGCAGGTCAGATCCATTGTTTGCAGCACGGGAGAGCTGGGGGAAACGGTTGCTATGCTCATTGAGAATCAGAATCCTTTCGCCGCCTTTCGCCGGCGGCCCATTCTGCACCAAAGACATCGAAGGTGATCGGTTCGCTCGTGCGCAGCCGTCCCTTACATTCGATCCGGTTAGGCTGACCCTTGGGGCCAGCGCCATCCGGTGATCTCGGGGCTGTCGATGCCATGCTTGTAGGCGTAGGCCCGGCAAGCGATCTGGGCGTTGCGAAATTTCTCCTTGGCATGGCCACCGATGTTCTGCAACCGCGCGACGCGGTCGATAGCGTCGATGGCCAAGCTGAAGCGATCGGTCTCGTTGTTTATGGCGAGCTCCATTGGTGTATTGATGTTGCCCTTCTCCTTGTATCCGCGCACGTGTATCGCCTTGTTCTTACGTCCGTAAGTAAGGCGATGGATCAGCCATGGATAACCGTGAAAATTGAAAATGATCGGTTTATCGCAGGTGAAAAGAGAGTTGAAGTCCGGGTCGGTCAAACCGTGCGGATGCTCAGTGCTCGGTTGCAGCTTGAAAAGATCGACAACGTTAATGAAACGGATCTTGATATCACGGAATTCCTGCCGCAGCAGCATGGCTGCAGCCAAGGCTTCTTGCGTGGGGATATCCCCGGCAGAAGCCATCACCAGTTCGGGCTCACTGCCCTGATCGTTACTGGCCCAATCCCAAATCCCGATGCCCTTCGTGCAATGCGTAATCGCTGCATCCATATTCAGATACTGGAGGTGCAGCTGTTTGTCGGAAACGATCACATTGACGTAGTTCTCGCTGCGCAGGCAGTGGTTGGCCACAGACAACAGGCAATTGGCGTCCGGGGGGAGATAGATACGGGTTACCGCAGCGCTTTTGTTGAGAACCACATCTAGGAAACCGGGGTCCTGGTGCGTGAAGCCATTATGGTCCTGCCGCCAAACCGTCGAAGTGATCAGCAGGTTCAGGGACGCGATCTTCTGACGCCAAGACAGATGGTTGCAGATAGACAGCCACTTGGCGTGCTGGTTGAACATGGAATCGATGACATGGATAAAGGCTTCGTAGGAGGAGAAGAAGCCATTGCGTCCGGTGAGCAGATAGCCTTCGAGCATGCCTTCCATGGTGTGCTCGCTGAGCATTTCGATGACCCGTCCGTCCGTCGCCAGTTCGCCGCCATCCTTGTCTTCGGGGAAGTATTCGGCGATCCAGAATTTCTTGGCGGCCTGATAGACTGCTTGCAGCTTGTTCGAGGTGGTTTCGTCCGGGCCGAACACGCGGAAGTTGTTCATGTTCGACTTCATCACGTCGCGCAGGAAGTTCCCTAAGGGCGGGACATTCTCGGCTTCGATGCCTCCCGGCTGATCCACCTTCAGGGCGTAATCGCAAAAGTCAGGCAAGCGCAGCGCCTTTTTGAGGACTCCGCCGTTGGCATGCGGGTTGGCACTCATTCGGCGGTTGCCCTTCGGCGCAAGTTCTTTCAGTTCCGGAATCAACCTGCCGTTCTCGTCGAATAATGCTTCAGGCTTTTGGTCGCGCATCCACTTCTCCAGGATGCGCAACTGTTCGGGGTTCTTCTTCACCTCGGTCAATGGCACCTGATGCGCGCGCCAAAAGCCTTCGAGGCGGTGACCGTCCACCTCCTGCGGCGCGCCCCAGCCTTTCGGAGAGCGCAACACGATCATGGGCCAGCGTGGGCGCTTGGCTACGCCGCCCTCCCGGCATTCCCGTTGGTGCTTCTGGATTTCGAGAACGCAGTGTTCGACGGTCGCAGCCATCGCCTGATGCATCGTGTCAGGATCGGAACCTTCGACGAAGTGAGGCGTCCACCCGTAGCCCCGAAGTAAGTCCTCCAGTTCTTCGTGCGATATGCGCGCCAGCAGAGTCGGATTGTTAATCTTGTAGCCGTTTAAGTGCAGGATTGGCAGTACTGCTCCGTCGCGAATAGGATTCAGAAACTTGCTGATGTGCCAAGAGGTTGCGAGGGGGCCTGTTTCAGATTCGCCATCGCCAACCACCGCCGCGACGATCAACTCTGGATTGTCGAACGCTGCGCCGCAGGCGTGGGAAAGCACGTAGCCGAGCTCGCCTCCTTCGTGGATCGAGCCGGGAGTCTCCGGCGTGCAGTGACTACCGATGCCGCCGGGGAAGGAAAACTGCTTAAAGAACTCAAGCAGACCGACTTCGTCCTCACTCTTTTCTGGATATATTTCAGAGTAGGTACCCTCCAGATACCCCGGCCCTAGAACCCCCGGCGCACCGTGTCCAGGGCCAGCCATGAAAATCATGTCGAGATCGAATTTTTTGATCAGACGATTCAGGTGGATATAGATGAAAGCCAGCCCTGGGCTGGAACCCCAGTGCCCGAGCAGACGGTTCTTGATATGGTCGGGTTTCAACGGCTCTCTTAAGAACGGATTCGATTGGAGATAGATCATCCCGAGCGCCAGATAATTGCACGCGCGCCAGTATGCGTGAGTCTTTCTCAATTCCTCCGGGCTCAACGGCGAAGCTTGGACCGTGGATCGCGCTTTCCCATATGCACTCAGCGAGTGCGATGCGGGTTCTTCAACTAGTACTCTCGACGTCATTTTTAGGGCTCCTTCCCTTTCCAATCTTCGCGAAACAGGCCCCTTCGCGATTCAGAGCATAGGCCCTGCTGATCCTTGCTCAGCAGTATTTACGCACGCAGGGTGCCATTCACACGCAACGAGAAAACAAGGGCTTCCTGCACTGTGCGGGGATTCGAGTGCCCGAATGCAGGCAGTTGCCACTGGCAGTCCCATGCCGATTCCTCAAAAAACGTTGTGCACACCATAGCAACAGCAGAGGAGTCGCGATCAGCATGGCCCCGAACATCCAACACAGAGCATCGATTCCCTGAAACTGCAATACTTTCGCAACGTAGCGATTACGCGAACTGTGACGGCTGTTACCGCTTCCGTGTCCAAGAGAACGATGCTTGCACAAGCAACGACGTCACAGCACAAGTCACGGTCGGTCACGATTCCTTCGAGTAGCGGCTCCGATCTGTCCAAAACCACCGGGATCGCTCCGACTCCGTGTCTCTTCATCAGATCTGCGACTGTTCGGGCCGTGTCCTCAGGGAGTGCAGCAGACAACCGTTCTCGACATCGAATCTCTTATCAACTTGGCTCAATGTTTGGTCTATCCCGACACAAATGCGGTGAAGCCGGTCACGTCGTGCGGTGATATCGATCACAAAAGGCAGGTCGTTCGATTGAAGGTCCCGCTTCGCGCCGCTCGACCGAAACTCCGGCAGGAAGTCAATTGACGAAGGCTGACCGGACCGGCGGGAGGGAGGTCTTTTCAGGACCTCGGTGTAGAGGCCCAACTTGTCGCCGAAGTGATAATTCACCGCAGCTCCGTTGGTTCCTGCTCGCGAGCAGATCTCCCGCACCGTTGCGGCCTCGAAACCTACTTCCGCAAATACCTGGGCAGCCGCTTCAACGAGCTTTTCTCTCGTGACTGCCACCGACCCTTGATCGTTCGTCATGGCAACGCAACCTCCTCCCCAACTAGTTCCCTGTCGTTGCTTGGTCGAGTGACGGGCGTCGCCACGCAAGACCTGCCATCAGGGCGCCAAGGGCTACGGCACCAGCGATCGCCATTACGCTGAACGTGCCGTCTAGTTTAGTCACCATTAAGAGGAGGATCCCGAACACGAGGGCAACTCGAAACCGCACCGAGGCAAGCAAAACGGGATCGTGAAGACGGTGTTCCAAGCAGGCCGAAAGTCTATCCGGAGTGTCTTTAGCGAGTTTGACAATCCTACGGATTCGCGGACGGGTGAAAACCGCCCAAACCAACCCAATCGCCACTAGGGCGACTAATGCCGCGACAATCCAAGTTTGATCCCAACCTACCTTCGAAGCCAGGTAGCGGCCTGAAAATAAGACCACACCGATCGCTGGTCCGTAAATCATGGGCGCGATCCAGACTCTTGCGCAGATAACTGAAAGCCAGCCATTCAAGGGACAATCCCGCGAAGAGAAAAAATGCGCCCGCGATGTGACTGAACAAAAATGCCGCAAATACTGTCATGCTGCACCTCTGCGCCCTTCACCGAATCGACTAGCTTTCCGCCGTGTCAAATTCGTCTGGCCCTCATGCTCGCCACTCGAACATCCGTTTCAAACCGACGGTTCAAACGATGGCAATACTCACTCCAAAGCGGGCATACGGTTAAGTCACTGACCCAGCGAGAGGTATAGGCGAACGGATTGACGCTGAGGTGTTAAAGGTTAGAATTGTCAATGGCTCGTTGACAGTGGAAGGGCAGGATAGAATCGTCAACGAGACCAAATGACCATGCTCATCGGCTTTCGTTGCGGTAGATTCTTCCCACTTCTCCGTGTCGCTATTTCGAATTGCGTATGAGCGAAGATCTTAATAAAGCGTACAACGGCAAGAGCGGCGCTGAAGACTTGCAGCAGCAAAATGAGCGTCTGCAATTGCTCCTAAACCTGACGAACAGCATCACCGCGAATCTAGAACTGAAGGAGGTGCTACGGGCAGTCGCCACTAACATTCGTGAGGTGATGCAATGCGATGCTGCGAACATTTCACTACCCGGTCCGGAGCCAGGAAGTTTCCGCATCTATGCTCTCGCCTTCCCAAACAGCAAGGGTTTCGCCCAAGAAGAACAGATCATCCCTTCGAGCGAACACAGTCCAGCCAAGCGGTCGTTTGAAACGTTGAGACCCGTGGTCGTGACTACCACAGCCGATCCCAGCGACACCTACGGCAAAAAAATAGCCGCCACTGAGGGCCTAAAGACGGTGTGCTTCATACCGATGGTGAACCGCAGTCGCGCGCTGGGAAACCTCGTCCTTGCACGTGCGACAGAGGACCCGTTTACTCAGGAGGATGTCGAATTCCTCAGCCAAGCTGCAGGGACGATTGCTATCGCCATCGAAAACGCGCTGGCATACGAAGAGATCTCAACGCTGAAAGATAAACTCGCGCAAGAGAAGCTCTACCTCGAAGAGGAAATTCGCAGTGAGATGGATTTCGAGCAGATCGTTGGGAACAGCCCGGCGCTTAAACACGTCCTGCAATTGGTCGAGACCGTAGCAGCTAGCGATTCCACGGTTTTACTTCTAGGCGAAACCGGAACAGGTAAAGAACTGATCGCACGCGCAATTCACGAGCGCAGTCGCCGGAAGCAGCGAACGTTCATCAAACTCAATTGCGCCGCAATACCAACGGGCTTGCTCGAAAGCGAGCTGTTTGGGCACGAAAAGGGCGCTTTTACGGGTGCGATTAGCCAAAAAATCGGGCGAATGGAATTGGCGGATCAGGGCACGCTGTTTCTGGACGAGGTTGGAGATATTCCGGCCGAAATCCAGCCGAAACTGCTGCGTGTGCTGCAAGAGCGAGAATTCGAGCGGCTGGGCAGTACGCAAACACGCAAAGTCAACGTTCGTCTGATTGCGGCAACCAATCGTGACCTGGAAAAAATGGTTGCGAACCGGGAATTCCGTAGCGATCTGTATTACCGGCTAAATGTATTTCCGATTCGTATTCCGCCGCTACGGGAACGGCGGGAGGACATTTCCCCGCTGGTGAGTTACTTCGTGCAGAAATTTGCGAAACAAATGCAGAAGAGAATCGACGCGATTCCGGTCGGCGTAATGAAGGGGCTGACGGCTTGGGAATGGCCGGGAAACGTACGCGAATTGGAAAATTTTGTTGAGCGCGCGGTGATCCTCACGCACGGCAATTCGCTCGTGGCGCCGCTTTCGGAGTTACGGGGACCGGTTATTGATTCACCGCGTCCGGGGGCCGCTCAGGACGATATTGCCCGAATTGTTAGAGAAACGATTAATACGCATTCGCGCAGCAGCTCCATCCGCCCCGCCAACCGTCCGCGAGATCCTTTTTGTTGCCGAGAGCACTGATCGTTTTTCTTGAGATTTCGTATCACCCTCTAAACTCGCCCTCAATCCGGTCTCTCTCTGAAGCTGTCAATTCTGCTTTGACACGGTTGACTCTCGACAGACCTCCTCCGAATCCAGCATTGAAAACTCATGGGTTTGCAGGCTCCCACGTTTGGAACGACCCTTGCCTTTCGTCAAGTGCGAGATAACGGCTCATGTTGAAGATCTCGATCGTCGATTTGGACAAGGAGCGACGGTTGGTTTTAGAAGGCAAACTCGTCGCGCCTTGGACCACTGAAGTTCAGAAGGCGTGCGACGAAGCGAGACAGAGCCTGTGTGGCCGTCAGATTGGTGTGGATTTGAAGAACCTAACCGTCATCAGTCAGGAAGGCGAAAACCTGCTAGTCGCGCTGATGAAAGGAGGAATCAAGGTTCGCGGCTGTTGTGTATTCGCAAGAGAGGTTCTCCGGAAACTGCGTGGCAGAGCCCGGGCGCAGTATCAGGACCCAGCATCCGGAAGGCTCGCTAATTCAATTGAGGAGGTGTTTGTGGAAATGGCAACTCTACTTCATATCAGCGTTAGCCCTCGTGGGAAAGATTCGATCTCGCGCCGCCTCGGCGATGCGGCAGTCGTGGCGTGGAAGGCGAGAAATCCCGGACGTCGCTTCATCGAGCGGGATTTGACAAAAACTCCCCTCACCTTCATTGATGTCGACTGGATTGCCGGCGCCTTCTCTCCGCCCGAATACCACACGGAAAACCACAAGAAGGCGCTCGCGCTGTCCAACCAACTGATTTCTGAACTTCTCGAATCCGATGAAATCATTCTCGCAACTCCCATGTTCAACTTTGCCGTTCCTGCTGCGCTTAAAGCGTGGATCGATCACGTTGTTCGGGCGGGGAAGACCTTCCGGTACAAAGCTGACGGCACACCCGAAGGCTTGCTGGCCGGGACAGGGAAGAAGGTGCTCGCGATCGTCGCGAGTGGAGGCAGCTATCCCGAAGGTTCGCCAATGGCCGCGCTCAATTACGAAATTCCTTATTTGCGTTTCATCCTCGCCTTTATGGGCTTTAGGGACGTTCATTTCATCCATGCAGGAGGAACGGCGAGCGTTATGCAAGGCCGAATCTCCCCTGAGGAGTTTCTTGCGCCCTATTTGAACGAAATCGCCGGAATGGTCGGGAACACAGCGGACCGGTCCGCTGTCAAGATTTGACGGATGAATTGACGTGGTCGTAACTGACATTTCTCACGAAAGGAGAACGAAGATGAATACGGAAGTAACAGTCCATCCGAAGCTGCAGCATTATGGACTCGTGACCGCCAACCTGGACGCCATGACGGAGTGGTACAGGAAGGTGCTCGGCATGACGGTCAATCATCGTTCGAAGATCCCAGCGATAGCACGCATCACGCATCAAGGCCCGCCGTTTTCCGCTTTTGCGTTCGTCAGCAACGATGAGATAGATCATCGTATCGTGTTCTTCGAAATACCTAAGGCCGTGGCCGATCCGGACAAACGTCAGCACACCGGTCTGCAGCACGTCGCCTTCGAATGCGCGACCCTCGATGATTTGTTGGGCACCTATATCCGGATTAAGGATCTAGGCATTGCGCCGCTGTGGGCCGCCGACCACGGAGTTGGAACTTCGTTCTACTGGGAAGACCCTGACCGAAACGTGGTCGAAATCTACGTCAACAACTTTGGCAGCCCATGGACGGCTACGGAATACCTTCGATCGGGCCATGCGGGAATACCCGCTCAGATCGATCCTGAAAAACTGACTGCGGCGCGCAAAGCTGGCTCATCGCCGTGGGAATTGCACGAGCGCGCTATGACCGGGGAGTTCGCTCCCGCAGAGCCGTTCGATCCGAGGACACGTTTCTGAACCGCTCTCATCGCCAAACCGGATGGACAGATGGGGGGCGCTGCTGATTTCGCAGTTTGGCGCCGGTCGCTCAGTATTGACACACGGCGCTCCCGATAAGCTTTCATTCCGGACAACTGAAGAACTCCTACTCGATGCGTTTCCCGTGAATTCTGAACCCAAATTCTAAAACAAATAGGAGAATTCAAATGAATACCGAGATGACAATTCATCCGAAGCTGCAGCATTGTGGTGTGACCACAGGCAACCTGGACGGCATGCTTGAGTGGTATGGCAAGGTGCTGGGCATGAGGGTGAATAAGCGCGTGGCGGCGCCTGCGGGATCACCGTTCAAGACTGTGGCATTTGCCAGCAACGATCAGGTCAATCATCGCCTCTCCTTCTTCGAGACGCCCGGCCTCCCGACCGATGGAGACAAAGACCGTCATGCACGGGTGCAACATATCGCTTTCGAATACGAGACACTCGATGATCTGCTCGGCACGTATGTTCGGCTGAAGAACATAGGGATGCTGCCACTGTGGGCCGCAGATCAGTTCATTCAGACAGCGATTTACTATGAGGATCCCGACGGAACGCGGCTACTGCGTGATCAGAGAGGGCGCAGTCGAAGATGCAACCAACAGACAGCCGTGTGCAGACTGCGGCCTATTTCTTTATATGGCGAAGCGTGGCGCAACGATGGCCGATACAGTCTGGCTTTGCGCGAACGAGAAGTGTCCGTCTAACAAGTGCCGACGGCTTTGGCCGTAGCTAGGCGCAATCGTCCAACATGTCGACAAACTGTTGTTTCGTGGAATCCCAGATTCGATAACCGTCAGTTCCATCCGACGCGAGGCTGATCAGCCGCCTTTTACTGTGACGATATCCTCGACGGCCTCTACCCATACAACCGAGTCATTTGTCTTTTTGAAGATGTCGTACTTTGCAACCATAGACACCTCCAGTCGGAAGCGATTCTGCGGAGGTTCATAAGATGCCATTCACGCCGGCAGGAGTCAACGGCCGAGTTCAATTCTATTTTTGTTCGTCTGCCTTCCACGTCCCCGGTATCGGGCGTTTTGTTGTCAAAAGGTATATAGTGCATCAGGTCCTGCAGCGGAATCGGGGAGGGCTAATATGCCCATCACCGTACTTCTGACCGACGACAAAGAAGTTGTTCGCCACTCAATTCAGCTTCTGCTTGGTTCCGAGCCAGAGATTCGCATAGTTGGAGAAGCGGCCACTTTCCAGCAGACGCTTCAGCGCGCTACCGATCTAAGACCGCAGATTGTCTTGATGGACCTACACCTGCCTGACGACTCGTCTGTGAATCCTCAGGAACTCAAATCCCTGTTAAAACACCCTAGGCACGATTGATCGCGATCTCTTTCTGGGATGATGAGGCTACTCAGACGCTCGCTGACAGTTGACGCTCGCGTGGAGCGGGCAGGAACACTCACCGGATTCTCCGTCGCTGGTGGATACGTCCAGCGAGTTCCTACCCCAACCGGTGTGATCAAGTACATAGCTGACCCCGCAGAGATCTCCGTTGTTGATCGTCCATGTAATCCCATGGCCACTTTTGCCAGTGTCAAAGCAGGCGGAACAATGGAGCTACGGAAGTTTGCTCCTCGTCACATCAACAAAATGGATCTCATGATCAAGGTTCTGCACGAAGACTGAGGCTTGTGAACCAGTAATCGCCTCCGACCCTATGGTCCCCTCGGTAATCGTCTTATTCGTCGCGGAGCGCTACCATCGGATCAAGCCGCGCCGCCCGCCGCGCCGGAATGTAACAAGCGATCAGCGACACCACCGCCAGCAGGGCCGGCGCGGCTGACAGCACGAGCGGATCGATGCTGTCCACGCGGTAGAGCAATGTCGAAAGCAGCTTGGCCACCGCAAGCGAAAGCACCAGCCCGGCCGCGGCTCCGGCGGCCATCAGCGCCAACCCTTCACTCAGCATCATTTTCAGCGCATCGGAAGCATTCGCGCCCAGCGCCATGCGAATTCCGATTTCGCGCGTCCGTAGAGCCACCGTGTACGCGCGCACACCGTACAAACCGATTGCCGCGAGCAGCAACGCCACGCCTCCGAAAATCACGAACATCCGCGCTCCCATACGCACGGTCCAAAGATCGAAGCTGCTGTCGATGTGCATACGCATCGTCTTCAGAGCCAGCACCGGAAGCTCGGGATCCACCGCTCGAATCGCGCGTCGCACCGTCTCGAGCAGCTGCGCATCCGCCTGCGGGTTCTGATCATCCGTGCGCAAATGAATGGTCATATCCGCCTGGTACGGTTGCCCGAACGGTGTGTATATGTGCGGCGGCCAGCTCTCACCGCCAACGTTTTCCTGAACATTTCCAACGATCCCGATCACGTCCGCATCAATTTCCGGATCGTTTTCGCCGGAACGAAACCGCACGCGCTTGCCAAGCGCATCCCCTCCGGGCCACAACCGCTCGGCGGCAAACTGGTCGAGGATGGCCACGGGGTGATTGTTTTTGTCCGTGTCCGCGCTTGTAAAAGTTCGTCCCCGAAGCACCGGAATTCCAGCCGACCGGAAGTAATGCTCGCTTACGATGTTGTAGCGACACTCCGCTTTGTTGCTCGCGCCGTTTGAATGCGCCCCCTCAGCTGCTGAGTCCCCACCCGGGTCACTTGCCCGGTGTACGTTTTTCCCGAGCGATACCATTCCAAACGGGATCGTGGCGGCCAGGCCCACCGACTCGACGCCGGGCGTGGCGCGCAGGCGTTCTTCAAGGGCGCGATAAACTTCGCGGCCGCGCGTCTCGTCATACCCGGCGAGGCTCGCGTCCACCTCCGCCACGATCTCCCCGGACGTCCGAAACCCCGGTTCCACCCGCGCCGCACGCACCGAACTGCGAATGAATAATCCCGCGGCGCTCAGAAGCATCAACGACAATGCAATCTGACCCATCACTAGCAGATTGCGCCGGGCGAAAACTCCGCGCCTGCGGCCACTGGCATCGTCGGCGAGGGCGCCAATCTTCAGTCCTGCAAACAGGCTCCGCCCTGAAAGATTCCACGCTGGCCCGAGCCCGAAGAGAATCGTGCTCAGCAGGCAGAATCCGATCGTCGCAGCGAGCACACGAATGTCGGGCCCTGCGTTGTAGACGAAATCAAGCGGCGCCAGCCGCGCCATCGAACGCACCAACGCTCCCGTGCTCCAATAGGCTACCAGCAGCCCGGCGGCCCCTCCCGCGAGCGCGAGCAAGAGTCCCTCCGCCAGCAGTTGGCGCAAAATGTCGGCGCGGCTCCCTCCCAGCGCTAATCGTATCGCCACTTCTTTGCCGCGCGTTGTGCCGCGAGCCAGCATCATGTTGGCCACGTTCAGTGACGCGATCAGCAGCACCACTCCTGCCACCGCAAGCAGCAAGGCAGCCGGAACCAGCAACTCAGAATCGCTTTTAGGCTGCGTCGAAATACCAAGCCGCGCCATCGGACGCGCCAGAAACGTCTGGTCCTTATCGGTTTCCGGATACGCTCGAGCGAGCTGCGAAGCCACCGTGGCTAGCAACGCATCCGCCGACTCTTGCGTCACGCCCGGGCGCAACCGTCCCACTAGAAACAGCTTGTGGTTATCGCGTCCCGCAAGCTTCTGTGCGCCTCCTTCAAAATCGTTCATCGCCAGTTCATACACGCCCAGAGGCAGGTAGATCTCCGGGCTGATCATCGCCGTGGTTCCGGTGAAGCCTTCCGGCACGATTCCCACGATCGTGTACACGCGCCCATTGATCCGCAGAGTTTTTCCGGTCAATTGCGGATCGGCGCCGTTTTTCTTCCAGTACGAATGGCTCACGATCGCAACCGGCATCGCCGAGCCCGGTCGCTCTTCTTCCAAGGTGAACGCGCGTCCCCGGTAAAGCGGCACCCCGACCGTCGTGAAATAATTGGCGGAAACGATGTCGGCAAACACGCGCCGCGTCGTATCTCTCTCGGAAAGCCCGATCATCGAGAAGGTATGCGCCAGCAGGCTCGAAAACACGCTGCTGTCATTGCGCATATCCGCGTAGTCCGGGTACGAAAACGCCCGATAGTCGGCCTTCTGCACGTCGCGGCTATACAGGCTCAGCAGTTCCGAAGGATTGTGAATCACCAGCGGCTTCAGCAGGAACGCGTTCACCAGGCTGAAGATCGCGGTATTCGCGCCAATCCCCAGCGCCAGCACGGCAACTGCTGCCAGCGTAAAACCGGGATTCTTGCGGAACATCCGCACCCCAAAGCGCACGTCGCGAATCAAGCGGCTCATCAGCGTCCTCCGTTATTTTTCGTCATCACCTTGCAGGCTGTAGGTTCTACGTACGACGAAGTTGGAAAGTTCCCTCCCAGGGTGGCAAACTACGCGTAATTTTCGTAGGTGTAAGTGATGCCGCCCGCGCTAACGATCCTAGCGGGTAGACGCTGCACGCACGTTCGGACGAAGCAAATAGACGAGCAGCCCGCCTGCAATGCCACGCCAATCGCGCCCTTCATCATTTCTCCGCGAACCGCGTTGACAAAATCTCCCAGCACCTGGCTCCCTTAATCGGTGTAGAGTCCCAAAGCGAATGGCTTTGGAGAAAATGCCTTCTGACTCGGTCTCATTTTTGAGGCCCAAGTTCTAACAGTTATTGTAGCTTCGCGTATTCCGCTTTGGCTTCCTTCAGGATGGGAATGTCGGGATCGGCGTCCTTCCACAACGCGAGAAAATCTTTGTAGGCGGCGAGCGCGCGGACACGGGCGGCATCGGCATCCGCGCCTTGCGAAGTTTTCGCTTGCAGCGCGTTCGCACGAGCCACTCCAAACGCGCCAACGCTCCCGTCCAGCAGTTCCACACGATGCCGCTGTGGTCGAGAATCTTCTGAAACGCCGCGGCGGCAGCGGAGCCTTGTTCCCAACGATCCACCCAAATAACTCAGATTGGTTAGCGGGATTGGCCTCCGCAAACGAAAAGCTTGCGGCCCAAAAACTCAAGATAGCATCCGCGAAGAATTGAGACTCTTGCCTTCGCCCCGCATCCAATTGACTAGGGAGATAGCAATGAGCACAATTCTGGTTACAGGCGGGTCAGGCTTTGTCGGCAGCCATACCATTCTGCAGCTCCTCGCCACGGGCCATCGGGTCCGCACCACGATAAGAAACTTGAAGCGCGAAGGCGACGTACGCGCGATGCTGAAAGTGGGCGGAGCTGAACCCGGCGATTGCCTGTCGTTCGTAGCCGCCGATCTCACAAACGACGCGGGCTGGCCGGAAGCCGTCGCCGGCTGCGACTACGTGTTGCATGTTGCGTCGCCTCTTCCCGAGCGCGTCCCCAAAGACGAGAACGAGCTTATCGTACCCGCACGCGAAGGCACGCTCCGTGTGCTCCGCGCCTCGCGCGATGCCGGCGTCAAGCGCGTGGTGCTCACCTCGTCATTCGCCGCCATCGGCTACGGTCAGAAGCAGCGCGACGAGCCGTTCACCGAGCGAGACTGGACCGATCCCAATTGCGACGGCGTCCTTCCCTACACGAGATCGAAAGTTTTGGCCGAACACGCCGCGTGGAATTTCATGGCTGCCGAAGGCGGCAACCTCGAGCTTTCGGTTATCAATCCCGTCGGCGTATTCGGCCCGGTCCTGGGGCCCGATTATTCGGCCTCAATTCTAATCGTTCAACGCATGATGGACGGCGCCATGCCAGGCGCCCCGCGCCTCTATTTCGGCATCGTCGATGTGCGCGACGTCGCCGATCTGCACATTCGCGCCATGACTCATCCCGCCGCCAAGGGCGAACGCTTTCTAGCCGTTGCCGGCGATTCCATGTCGATGCTGGAAATCGCGAAGGTCCTGAAAAGCCGCATGGGCGGGTATGCCAAAAGAGTGCCGAGCCGCGAGATGCCCAATTGGATGGTGCGGCTTGTCGCGATAAAAGATCCAGCGGCAAAGCAGCTCCTGCCCGAGCTGGGCAAGAAGAAAAACGCCACCAACGAAAAGGCCAAGCGTCTCCTGGGCTGGGCGCCGCGTTCGAACGAAGAAGCCATCATCGCCACCGCCGAAAGCCTGATACGTCTCCGTCTTCTGAAGGTCAGCGCAAAAAAAGCCGCCTAGTCTCTTCGATAGGAATTTAGAACTTGAGCGTACTCACAGCGGCAGCCGCACGGCGGCATCACGCAAGTCGGCGATCGTAGGATAGTCCGGGTCGATATCGGCAAGCATGCAATTTGCGCCCGCCTGAACCAAAGCTTCTGCGATCGCACACCCGATTCCACTGGCAGCGCCCGTGACGATGGCAACCCTCTCTCTCAAGGACTCCTCCTTACGCCAGCAGCTCCGGCTGTTGCGGACGGCCGAGATTGTAACCATTCCAAGGTCGGAGACCCGCGGCGTCCGGCGGTCCTGCAGTTTCTTCTTGACAAGGCCTCCGCGGGGGGTGTAAAAGCCCGGCTCACCAAAGAGAGCGAGCGCCCGCTTTGGCAGCTCCAAAAATGTCCCAGGCCGGCGCCGAATGCGATGCCCAAACTGCTGCATGGAACGATCGAGAAGAACAAGCTGCGCATTGAGCGGGCCGCCCTACAGCTTTTCACGCGCAAGGGCTTTCACGGCACCACGGTCCGCGAAATCGCCAAGAAAGCAGGCGTGTCCATGGGCAAGCTGTACATCTACTACGACGCGAAAGAGGATATTTTCATCGACTTGGTCCAAGACCAGGGCCGCAAGATGGAAGCCATCCGTCAGAAAGAGCTCATCCCGTTGATGGAAAATCTGGATCCAGTGTCACTGAAGAAACTGGCATTGGCCATTGGGCGAGTGGTGCGCGAAAACCTGGATTACTGGCGGCTGATGTACATCGACGTGGTGGAGTTCCGGCACAAACACTTTATCCATAGTTTTCGTGAGATCGCGGGAGGGCTCCGAATGTATGCCAATGCCGTGATTCGGAGATCCGAGGTCGCCTTCCCACCTGGAGTGGACCCCTCGCTCGCTTACACCGCCATTTATTTGCAATTTTTTACTTATTACCTGGCGGAGGAATTGTTTGGGGCCAAACGACACCTGGGCATGAGCGATGAGGAGGCCGTCAACCAGCTTGTGCTCCTCTACACAGGGGGACGCATTCGATCGGGCCGGTGAGGGAGCAGCAGGAGCAAAGGAGGAAGCGTATGCAGCTTCGGCGAGCGATTGTAGCGTTCGTTTTGGGAGGTCTTTCCTGGTTTTCGACTGCGGCGCGCGGGCAAACGCCCACGACAGGACAAATTTCTGGGGTCATTCTCGACCCGCAAGGGGCGGGCGTCGGCGGAGCTCAGGTCACGATTTCAAACGAAGCTGGCCTACTGCGCACAACCTCCAGCGGTGCGACCGGCCACTACACTTTTTTACTTCTTCCTCCCGCTGCCTATCATTTGGAAGCGGAGAAGGCCGGATTTAGCAAGGCCGCTGCCGAAAACATCATCGTCCGCATAACGGAGACGACCAATCTCGACATTCGCCTGCAACTGGCTACGCAGAACGCTTCAATCGAGGTCAAGGCTACTCCGCCCCTCGTGGATACCGACAATCCCGCGCGCGGCAGCGTGATCGACGAAGAGCAGATCCGCCAACTACCTTTGCCGACCAGGAATTTCCAGCAATTGTTGACCCTCACGCCCGGGACATCCGGCCCGGTGCAGAACTCCTCCGAGTTGGGCAGGGGTGCTGCGCCCATTTATGTCGGGGCAAATCGTGCAACTTCGAATTCGGTCATCATCAACGGCGCAGACGTGAATTCGATCGGAACCGGCTCGTTACCAAATCTCTCCGTGCCGGCCACCGACTCGTTGCAGGAATTCATTGTGCAGACAAGTCAGTTTGACGCCTCCCAGGGACGGGTCGCCGGCGGTGTGGTCGCAGCCGTTACCAAATCCGGGACAAATGACTTCCACGGAAACCTGTACGAATTCGTCCGGAATAACTCGCTCAACGCCAACAATTTTTTTCTGAATCGGTCGGACGTTCCCCGACCCGCCTACAAGCGCAACCAGTTCGGAGGAACCTTGGGTGGGCCGATTCGGAAGGATCGCTTGTGGTTCTTCACTTCCTACCAGGGAACTCGAGAGGTAAATGGAACTTCGCTTCTCAATTCCATCGGTACTGCATTCGTTCCAGCCGATCTCTCTAATGATCGTTCACTTCCCACTTTGAATGCTCTTGCACATTCCTACGGCGCCACTGCCATCGATCCCATGGCGCAATTCCTTCTGCAGGCGACCTTGCCCAATGGCAAATTTGTGATCCCCTCCGCGCCCAATCCGATTGCCAACCCCGGCATTCCCGTGAACAATGTCGCTGCTCCAGTTGTCGGCATTTCCAAATACCAGGAAGACCAGTTCAATACCAATCTGGATTTCAGCGTGTCCACGGCAAACCGCCTTTCGGTTAAATTCTTCTGGGCGGATAACCCGGAAACTCAGGCGCTGTTCAATCTGTATGGGCTTACGAACCCTCTGCCGGTTCCAGGGTTCGGCGCGAACGTGAACTTCAACGATCGGGTGCTTGCGGTCAACGACACGCACGTGATCAGCCCGCGTCTGCTCAACAATTTTTACTTTGGCTACAGCTCCATTTCGACTTCATCCAACCCGCAGGAGCCATACACCGCGACCCAGGTGGGTATCACATCTACGCCTCTCGGAAACCTATTCCCCGGAATGCCAGAGATTTCGGTCTTCAATGATTTCGACCTGGGCGCCAATCCCTTTGCTGATAATTTTGGCATCGAAAAAACCTACAGCGTGGGCGATACGCTGAGCTGGCAAAAAGGCCGGCATAACCTGAAATTCGGCGCAGAGTACAAACATCACGACATCGATTTCACATTCAACCTCTACACACGGGGCCAAATTTTCTTCCTAGGATCTTCTGGGAACCCGTTCGGGGATTTCCTCGGCGCGTTTGCGCCCGCGGGTGTTCCAGCCACCAGCCTCAGCGTTATCGGCTCAGGCGTAAATAACCGCGACAATCGCGCCCAGGATTGGGCGGGGTTCGTCAACGACGAGTGGCGCCTGACCGACCGGCTTACACTCACGCTCGGGCTTCGCTATGATTTTTTCGGTCCGTTCACAGAAGCCCAGGGACGTTATGTCGGGTTCGATCCGGCGCTATTGAAGACGGCACCTCTTCCGCCCCCCTTCCCTATGGGGACCGTAGCGGTCACCGGCGGCTTTGTGCAGGCGGCCAATGCAGCGAACCCGCTGCCGGACGTTCCCCAGATTCGGTCTTCGCTCGTTCCGCCGGATAAGAATAACTTTGCTCCGCGATTGGGCTTTGCCTGGCAGCCTTTTTCCGCGTCGAATCGTTTCGTGGTTCGCGGCGGGTACGGGATCTATTACGACAGGTCGAATGCGCGGCTGCTCAACAATCAACTTCTGAACTTCCCCTACTTCACGCTGCCACAAGCGATTGGGACACCTATCGCAACACCTTTCGTCCAGGTTCCCCAGCCCAGCACCTTCCCGCTAACTTTCAACAATCCATTCGTCTTTCCATTCGGTGGCCCACCAGCCCTTCTCCCACAGGCACCGACTCCTTTTGCCCCTACTGGTGTCGCGGTGGTATCCGCAAACGGAATTTATCCGGACATTCAAAATTTCCGCACGCCGTATGTCCAGCAGTATAGCTTGGGAGTCCAATACCAATTCGCGAATAGCTGGATGCTGGATGTGAGTTACGTTGGCTCAGAAGGACGGAAGGAGTACCGCTTGGTCGATTTGAACCAGGCGATCGGTACGACCCCCCCTGGGCTGCCGGGGCTGCTAAGCTACGGACTGTCGAGCCTGGCTGTGCAGGGTTTTGGCGTACATGAAATGCAGAGTTCGGCGAACTCCAATTACAACTCCCTGCAAGTTGGAGTGACGAAACAGTTCTCGCACGGCTTGCAATTCCTGGCGGCGTATACCTACGGGCATTCCTTGGATGATTATTCGGGCGATCCCACGGGAACCAGCGATGTGACCGTTGTCCCTGGCAACCAGGTGGTTCTGCATAACTACGCGAGCTCGGATTTCGATCGCCGCCATCGCCTTGTCTTCAGCGGCATCTATGAATTGCCGAAGTTTTATAAGGGAGGCTCTGCAGTTGCTCGCCAGGCCGTAAACGGCTGGGAACTCGCCAGCATCTTTGTCGTTCAGAGCGGCACACCTTTTTCGGTCTTGACCAATGCTAATGCCTTTGTCCAGGCGCGCGCGGACTTCAACACTGCCATCCCCAATTGTAATCCCAAGATCGGCGGGAGCGTCGAAAGCAAGCTAAACGAGTACTTCAACGTCTCATGCTTCGTACCCGCCACCGCCCTTGGGGATTTTGGCACGACCGGGAGAAACATAATCCAGGGACCGAACCAAAAAAACGTGGACATTTCCATCGTCAAGTTTTTCCCGGTCACGGAACGGTTCAAACTTGAGTTCCGCACAGAGTTCTTCAACGCGTTCAACCAGGTGAGCTTCCAAAATCCGGGCTTCCTCAATGATCTGGGCAACAATCTCGCTTCGACAAGCGTTGGCCAGATCACGGCGACAAGTACGGGCCCGAGGGTTATACAATTCGCTCTCAAGCTCAACTTCTAGTGGACGATCGAACCAAGCAAGCGGAGAGTGTGCCGAAAAGCCCCGGGCAGCGTACAATGCCTGGCCACTTCAGGGTGCAAGCTTCTTTTCACAGTGAGGGTCGATGAGTCTTGCCGGCCAGAACCGGAAGGCACTCAAAGTCACCAGAGAAGCGCGAGGGCGCGTGTCAGGGGATGGCATTGAGCTTGCTTTCGGGTACTGGCCTGGCCCAGGGGAACCGATCGTCGCACTCCACGGACTGACCGCTTCTTACCTCAACTTTATCGGCATTGCCGAACTTCTCGCTGGACGTCGCTCTCTCTTCGCCCTCGATCTTCGTGGCCGGGGAGATTCCGATAAGCCGGAGGAGGGCCCATACGGCATGGCTCAGCACGCCCGCGACGTTGCGACCGCGATGCGGGCGATGGGTCTTGGCCCGACCGTCATCGTTGGCCACTCGATGGGCGCTTTTGTCGCCACCGCTCTTGCCGCGCAGAATCCCGAACTTGTCTGTGGCCTAATCCTGATCGACGGCGGCTTCCTGCCTGCGATTAGTCAGGGGGCGACGCCGCAGCAGGGGCTCGATCCGCTTCTCGCCGAACGCGTCGTTCAGCTTCAGGAAACCTATCCCTCCCGCGAATTTTATCGGGATTTCTGGCGCAAGAAGCCTCACTTTCCGCCGGAGGATTGGAATTCGTGGGTAGAAGCGTTCCTCGATTACGAAATCGGCGGCGAGCCTCCGAATCTCCGGCCGAAAGCATCCCAAGCCGCCGTCCTTTGCGATCTCGCCGAAGGATTCAAACGCGAAGAAATCGTGGCACGGCTGCGGGCGATTCGCGTCCCGGTCTTGATGATTCGATCTGACAGCGGCTTTGCGCCCGGCATGCCTCCCCTTTTCCCGGACGCGATGATGGATCAGTTTCGTAGCTATGTTTCCAGGATGGAAGAGGAGACGATTTCAGGGACGACCCATTACACCATGGTGCTCGGAAACCGCGGCGCCACAAGGATTGCCGATCTCGTAGACAATTTTGCGCGGCGCTGCCAGCCGGCGGGCGCTGCGAGCCATCCCTGATGAGCGCGTTATGGATATTGGTTCATTGCTCCCGCGGCACGCCCGGTTTCGACCTGACCATCCCGCGGTTATTTTCGAGCAAACCCGTCTGACTTTTCGTGATTTCGACCAGACCGTAAATCGTTTTGCAAACGCACTTTTAAGCCTCGGCGTCCGCAAGGGCAACAAAATTGTCACCATCCTGCCCAACTGCCTGGAATTGCTGGAGGTCTATTGGAGCGCAGCAAAAATTGGCGCCGTGGTCGTTCCACTGAGCCCGCTACTTCGCGGCAAGGCTCTCTCGAATTCGATTTGTGATTCCGATGCCACTACTGTGATCACGAACTCTGAATTCGTAGAAACGCTGGACGCACTCAAGCCTGACCTACCATCCGTAACTGAGAATCATTACATTCTTACGGATGGCGCGATGGGAGCCGGCTACCAGGACTACAAGTTAGTCATGAGGGCTGCCAGCGAAAATGATCCGTCAGGAATCGAGATCACCGGAGACGACCCCTACAACATCATCTATAGCAGCGGCACAACGGGCTTGCCGAAAGGAATCGTGCACACACACCGCATTCGGGCTATGTACGGGTTGATGTTCGCTTCGACATTTCGTATGCGGCCGGAAAGCGTCGTCCTGCATGCAGGCTCGATCGTTTTCAACGGCGCTTTCGTTACCTTGATGCCGGCGATGTATCTCGGCGCGACGTTTATTCTGCAGCGGCAATTCGAGCCCAAAGGCTTCATTGAAGCAATCGAGACCGAAAAGGTGACCCACGTGATGATGGTGCCGTCACAGATCGTCGCCCTCCTCCACTCGCCTCATTTTTCAACAAAAGCTCTGTCTTCGCTGGAAATGATCTGCAGCGTCGGTGCGCCGCTTCACCAGGAACACAAAGAAGAACTCAACCGCCGATTGCCGGAACGGTTTTACGAGCTCTACGGCTTGACTGAGGGATTTGTGACAGTACTTGACAAGAACGACTACGCCAGGAAACCAAACTCAGTGGGTTCGCCTTTGCCCTTTTCCGCCATGCGGATCGTCACACCTAATGGGAAAGAGGCAGTCCCGGGAGAAGTAGGAGAAATTGTCGGGCGCAGTCCTCTGCTCATGCCGGGTTATTACAAACGGCCCGACCTCACGGATTCAACCATTATCGGAGGTTGGCTGTACACCGGCGACCTCGGGTATGTCGACGAGGATGGCTGTCTGTTTCTGGTGGACCGGAAGAAGGACATGATTATCTCAGGTGGAGTGAACGTGTTCCCAAAGGACATCGAAGAAATCGCCGTACAACATCCCGCGGTACGCGAAGTTGCGGTATTTGGCGTCCCCGATGAAAAATGGGGCGAAACCCCTCTGGCGGCAGTGATTCTTCGCGAAAATGGCGGTCTCACGCCAGAGCAACTCCGTGACTGGATCAACGAGCGTGTGGATGCCAAGCATCAGCGGGTAGGTGCAGTGGTCATCATGAAAGATTTCCCACGCAGCACGGCGGGCAAGACTCTCAAACGCGTCCTGCGCGAAACATACTGGACAGGAAAAAACACGAGGATCTAATATCCTTGCATACGAATCTCCGCCGGGAGACAGATCGTCTTGACCACGGCCTTTGCGTTTGTTCGATAACCTGCGTCGCGGGACTTTGTGACCGCCGGACACAGAAGGAGTGAGCGATCTCTATCGAGCGGTGGACGACCTCGCAGGCGATTGGATCTTCTGTGTTCAAACGGGGGACTTAGCGCAGACAACGGACGATCACGCCCAAAAGGGAACTCTCTTGGGCTGGTTTTTGCCAAAACGAAAAGACTACTTGACTCTTAGCCTGCACCGAGATGAAGTCCAGAGCTTACACCACGTATGCAGCAGCAGCAAGAATCGGAGTTTCACGTCAGACCGTGTACATGTGGATCCGACGCGGCGAGATCGTAGCTCCTGAACTCATCCGCGTGGGCAAGAGCTTCATCCGACTCTGGACGCTGGCTGATATCGAACGAGCCAAAAAATTCAAAGGCACGCTGAAGACAGGGCCGAAGCCAAAGAACAAAAGGTGATGGCGTTGTTCCGAGCGCAATGTCACATCTTGAGATAGTTCGTGGCAAGGGGCTTTCTCAACATCTCTAACGAAGTCGGCTTCGTCAAGAGTGTTTAATTCCGCCATGATTCGACTGAGGATAACTTCCAAATAGCCAACCATCCGTCTTTAAGGGTGTAAACTCTCCATTTTAGATTCGGTTTGAACGGAGCATTACATCGATTCCGAGCCGCATCGTAGCAGTGGACTTCTAAGGATAGTCGTCTGTCGGAGGTGCTTCGTGCGGCGGAGGTCCTTTCTCAAAGGTGCGGGAATTGTAACCATCGCCGTCGCGGGCGGGGCGTTTGGCGCGCCTGGGATCAAGGGGTCTTCAGCGTCGGTGAGGGGCCAGCTTACGAACCGTGGAAGGACTGGCGCAACACCGCGAAACGATGTTCCGCTCGCGCTGGTGCGCGCTGCCATTCTCGCCGCCAGCCCGCATAACACCCAGCCATGGCTATTCAAGATTAACGATTCTTCAATCGAGCTGCACATCGACACCCAGAGGAACGTCGGCGCGCTCGATCCTTATCTGCGTGAAGAGCATATTGGCATCGGTTGCGCTCTGGAGAATCTGATGCTCGCCGCGCCTGCCAATGGATACTCCGCTACTGCGGCGCTCCTTCCGGGAAAACTTGGCCCGATTCCCATCGAACCTGAACCACAACTCTTCGTCCGCGTCAATCTCGCACCTGGAAAACGAGAGGAAAACGAGCTCTACAACGCCATCCCGCGGCGTCACACCAATCGCGGTCCTTACGATCCGCGCAAAGCCTATCTCACCTGGTTTCGTAGACGCGCCGTCATGTGTCTGTCCAACAATCGTGATGCGTTTCCGCTTCACGCCGGCCGATCGAAAAAGATCGCCGAAGTCAGTTCGTTGCAAATACGGAAATCTATTCCGACCCCGATGTCCAGCATGGCAGCGAGCGTTGGGTCCGCATGCAGATGGAGTTCGGTCCAGAGATATCGCGATGGCCTCACCATTGATACCTTCGGCCTAGCCTCCTATAGCCACCGTCGATTGCCAAGATGATGTCTGTGCGATGCTCCGCTGGGCTGCTTCGCGTAGCACTAACAATGGCTATTCGAACCTGATGCTCAGCGCGCCGCTGATCGGATTCATCGCCGTGCGCGACCGATACGCCCAGGAACAGTGCTTGCAGGCAGGCCGAATCTGGCAGCGCGCGCATCTCCTCGCGACTGCCCACGGACTTGCCGCGCGTCCGTGCAACGAGGCCGTGGAAATGGTGGACCATGAGCGAGCACTAGGCAGACCGGCCTCTCGCGTCGCGCTGCTCAACGAAATCACTGCAGATCCGACATGGCAGCCAACCTTTGTTTTCTATATGGGCTACCCTAAGCTGTCGGCCCACGCCAGCCCCCGCCGTCCAGTTGTAAGCTGTACTCGTCTGACGCAGCCCAGATCTTACGCGCGCTCCTCGGACGGAGAACTCCGGGCACCTTAGCAATCTGCACGCCGGTAAACAGGTAATCGGAAAAAGGCGTGTTTTTAGAGAACTGTTCAAAACAGGGATTATCACAACCTATCTCATTTCGAGATAGCTCGTACCAAGAGAATTTCCCAACACTATCTAACTTGCCGCCCGCGCACTCGGGTCATTAGCATGAGACGTACAGTCATTGCCAAACATCCGAGTGAAAGTCTGTGAACTCTAATGCGTTTACCGAGGCCTTCATTTGACGCCCGACGTGAACCGCATTATCCTGCGCCGAGCGATCGCAAAATGCCGAAGCATATTTCTGCTCGCTACTCCGAAATTGGCTGCCGGATTCCGAAGGAATATTTCTGGGTGATCGGCTGGGGTGAAAGCGATATCGGAACTGAGACCGGGTCGTATGATGCAGCCTTGCACATGGCCGGCATCGAGAATTACAACGTGTTGCTTTACACCTCCGTGCTACCACCTGAGCGGCCGAGCTACCGCACTTGCCTGACATCCACCATCGGTCCGTGCTCGAGGGAATCATCGCTGTCCAGCATACCGATAAGCCGGAACACGTATCACTGCTGGTCTGCTTTTGGCCAAGGTCTATCGGAAGTCGGATGGCTCTTATCTGGGCGCTTTCGCGTGTGAATATGCCGGCAACGCCTCGGTGGACGAAGCAGAAAGCAATCTACGGGAAGCGATGCGACAGCTGTTTGCGCGGCGCTATCAAGCGAAGCCTCTACAAACTCGAATTTGGGAAATCGGTTGTTCGAACATACACGCCGGAAAAATCGTTTGGAACGATTCTTGTCGGCATCGGCTTCGCCAGTTACCTTGTTCCGGTGTTAGAGCCAGAAGTGAGAGTAACCCCATCCCACAAGGACAAGTCACACGTAAAATACACGACCAGGTGATCAAGGCGGCGTCTAGTCTCCTATTGTCCGAATGGGTTGAACGTGAAAGAGGACTTGAGCTTACGTGGGTGTTGACGCCAGCGAGACATTGCGGTCTGTTTTGAACGACACAGCCCGTCGTGCACCTCGATCGACCGCTCGTGCTGGCAATAAACGCATACTGTAACTGATTCCCATGACTTGACGCCTTCGGCGTCCACTTTGGGACAGTTCAAACTCTGCGTTGCTCTCTTTCACCGGAGAGTGATGTCGGGTTTGTGCTGCCCCAATTTTTTTTGCCATAACGAGGAAAAACAGAATGCAGGGAAAAATCGAAATGCAGGATGAACGATACGACAATGCAGGGGCCGCAAAATATCTAGGCGGTGAGGGTGCGCCGATGCAGCCGGATACGCTGGTGAGTTCGGCTATTCTAAACGATCGCAATATCCTAAGCCGAGTCCACGATGTGGAGTCAATAGATGCTCGACCCATTCTTAGGGAGCGGCACGACATTGTTCGCAGCTATGCGAATCGCCAGACTTAAACAGATCTGCAGATGTGGGAATGGCAGGTGATAGATCACAAGAATCGTGAGGAGGATCCGGTGCTAACACCGGATTAACACCGGATGGCTGGAAAAGGCAGAATTCAAAATTTGCGGCCCCCGTGGAAGCCGGGGGAGAGCGAAATCCGAGTGGGCGTCCCAAAAATCGCCCGATCAGTGATTTTTACGCTGAGGTCGCGCAGCGGCCGGTGCCCGAAAAACTCAGGCGCACACTCGGTTTGGCAAGAGGAGCCACGTTCGCCGAAGCCCAAACGGTGAGCCTGTCATCGCAGCCAGCAATGGAGACGTCCGGGCAGCACGTGAAATTCGCGAGGGAATTGAAGGCAAGGCAAACGAGCGCTCGAAAATTGAACACAGAGGATTCGATATTAACATCTCATACGAGGATCCGCCAAAAGCCATTCAAAACACAACGCCAGAAGCTAGTCAAGACACAACGCCAAAAGCCAGTCAAGACACGACACCAGGGACCAGTCCAGACACAACAGAGAAGTGATGTCTAAGTATGCGGCTTATGATACTCTGTACATTAAGTATCCAAACTTATAACAATTCAGCGGCCCCCCATTCCAAAGCCCCCTTTCGATGAGTATATCGAGTCGAAAGCGCTGGAACTATCTCGCGATCGCCCGCGAGCCATAACCATTGGTTGCCTTCTCTTCCAGGCCCACGCAATGCCCGATCACTTTGAGAACCGATGTGGCGGCGTCCCGGTACCGAGATTAAGCGCGTCGGATGCGCCGCCCCGGCGGAGATGCTCGAGAGCGCGAATGTGCGCGTCGGCTAGGTCGGCCACTTGAATGTAATCACGAATGGTGGTGCCGCTCCGGTGTCGAATAGGCCAACGCCCATGCCTGTAGCTTGGCTTCGCAATAATGACGACCGGGTACAACGGTTCGGCTTCAGAGATGTTTGTGAGCGTAGCCGGCCTGAGTGAGGGCTGTCTCGATTTCGGTGAGGATGGCGGGATCGTCGATGGTGGCAGGGGTGACATACATGTCGCCGTTGGCGATTTTCTGCATGGTGCCGCGAAGAATCTTGCCCGAGCGAGTCTTGGGGAGGCGCTGAACAACGATGGCGGTTTTGAACGAGGCAACTGGTCCGATGTTGTCGCGGACCATTTGCACGACTTCTGCGGCAATAGTTTTCGAATCTCGGGTCACACCGCTCTTGAGGACCAGAAGGCCGAAGGGGACTTGGCCTTTCAGCTCGTCGTTGACTCCGAAGACGGCGCATTCGGCGACGTCGGGGTGCGCGGAAAGAACTTCCTCGATGCCCCCCGTGGAGAGGCGATGGCCGGCGACATTGATAATGTCGTCGGTGCGGGACATTACGAAGACATAGCCGTCGTCGTCCATGTAGCCTGCGTCAGCCGTTTTGTAATAGCCAGGAAAGTCGGTGAGATAGGAATCGAGAAAGCCCTGGTCGTTGTTCCAGAGAGTGGGGAACGTGCCGGGAGGGAGCGGAAGCTTGATGACGAGAGCGCCGACTTCGCCACGCTTGAGTTCATGATTCGTGGCATCGACGACGTGCACGTCCATTCCGGGGACGGGTTTCGTAGGTGAACCGGGCTTGACGGGAAGCTGCTCGATCCCCATGCAGTTCGCGCATATCGCCCAGCCAGTCTCGGTTTGCCACCAGTGATCGATGACTGGCACGCCCAGACTCTTCCTGGCCCATTCGAGAGTGTCGGGGTCGCAGCGCTCACCGGCGAGGAAGAGCGTCTTGAAATGCGAGAGATCGTATCTCGTTTTGAACTCCAGCGTGGAGTCTTCTTTCTTGATAGCCCGAAAGGCGGTAGGTGCGGTAAAGAGAGTCTTCGCCTTATGCTGTGAAATCACGCGCCAGAAAGCGCCAGCGTCCGGGGTGCCGACGGGTTTGCCTTCGTACAGAATCGTAGTGTTTCCATGGAGGAGCGGGCCATAGACGATATAGGAGTGGCCAACGACCCAACCGACGTCGGAAGCGGTCCAGAAAACGTCACCGGGATCGACGCCGTAAATACTTTTCATCGACCACTTAAGGGCAACGGCATGGCCGCCGTTATCACGGACAACGCCTTTGGCTTTGCCGGTGGTGCCGGAGGTGTAGAGGATGTAGAGAGGATCAGTGGCGGCGACGGGCACGCAATCGTGAGGCTTTGCGGCGGCGACAGCGTCGGACCAATCAAGATCGCGACCCGGGAGTAACTCGGCGTGGTCCATGGATCGCTGGAGGATAATGCATTTGTCCGGCTTGTGGTGTGCGAGTCGGATGGCTTCGTCGAGAAGCGGCTTGTAGGGGAGTATGCGCTTGCCTTCGATGCCGCAGGAAGCAGAAACGATGACTCTGGGCTTGGCGTCGTCGATGCGCACGGCAAGTTCATGCGAAGCGAAGCCCCCAAAAACGACGGAATGCACGGCACCAAGACGCGCGCAGGCGAGCATCGCGACCGCGGCTTCAGAAACCATGGGCATGTAGATCACGACCCGGTCACCCTTGGCGGCACCTTGTTGCGCGAGCACACCGGCAAAGCGCGCAACGGCGTCGCGGAGTTCGCGGTAGGTGAAGGTTTGGATTTGATTGGTGACGGGGCTGTCATAGATGAGCGCGGCTTGATCGGCGCGGCCGGTTTCTACATGGAGGTCGAGCGCGTTATAGCAGGTGTTGAGCTCACCGCCGCTGAACCAGCGATAAAACGGCGCACGGGAGTCGTCGAGAACTTTGTCCCACTTTTTGTACCAATGGATTGCGGCGGCGGCTTCAGCCCAAAAGGCTTTGGGGTCGTGAATCGAACGATCAAAAGCCGCTTGCAAGATGCCGTTCGTGCCGCTGTTCATGGGGGAAGGTGCAATCATACTACGCTCTCCATTCCGGCGTTTTTACGAGCAACTCGGGGAGATTACAATGGCGGGGGTCACAGGAGGATGTGACGGCGAACACCTCTCGAAGCTAAGCCGGGGCAACTGAGATGGTCGGCGGGATGCGACACGCGCGTGGAGGAGTGACTGCAAGGATTTCTCCGGCGAAGTCTCCTTCATTCTCCGTCCACGAGTCGCCCTGCGCGAGATATGTGAGGACCCATTTGCAGCGGCGTCCTAGTCATGGCCGTTATTTTCCCTGATAGTTCGCTAGAACAGTGGGATGAGTATAAGGAGTCGAGAACGGTCCAGAATTACTTCGCGGTGGCATGTGAGCTGTACCCGCCGGGGCATTGCTTCCGCCACGCCCACGCTGATTCGACGATCGCATTCAAATCGGACAACGTGGGCTGCCATCCCAGGAGGGCCTTCGCGCGAGAGGGATCAGCGACGAGCCGTGCGGGGTCACCCAGTCGTGGACCTTCGATTCGAGTGCGAATCGGTAACCCGGTGACACGACGAGCTGTTTCGATCACCTCGAGAACGGAGTGGCCGCGTCCGGTGCCAAGATTCAGTGCGTCGGATGCGCCGCCCCCGCGAAGGAGGTCGAGAGCGCGAACGTGCGCCTCGGCCAGATCGGCCACATGAATGTAATCACGAATGGCGGTGCCGTCCGGCGTCGGGTATTGGTTCCCAAATATTCTCACTTCTTTCTGGGGATCGGCCGCGGCTGCAAGAACATTTGGGATGAGGTGAGTCTCGGGGTTATGATCCTCACCGCAGCGCTCGGTGGCGCCGGCGGCATTGAAATAGCGCAAGCAGACCGACTTCAAACCGTAAGCTGTGTCATAGATTTCGAGAAGACGTTCCAAAGTGAACTTCGTCCAGCCATAAGGATTCTTCGGCCATTGCGGGGAATCCTCTCCGATGGGCGATTTCTCCTGCTCCCCATACACAGTACACGAGGATGAAAAGATAAAGCGACCCACGCCTGCGTCCATGAGAGCACCGATGAGAAAAATTCCTTGCTGAACATTGTTCTCGAAATATAAGGCGGGTTTTTCGACCGATTCGCCGACATAGGCGAGCGCGGCGAAGTGTACGCAGGACTCGATCTTATGTCCTTTCGTTATCCGGGCTAAAAGCCCCTGATCGCCGACAGACCCTTGATAGAACGGAATGTCGGCATCGATCGATTCGCGATGGCCGTAGACGAGATCGTCGAGAACAACAACTCTTTCACCTTTTGCTGTTAATCGCTCGACAGTGACGCTGCCGATGTAACCCGCGCCACCAGTCACCAGGATCGCCATGAATCCCTTTCAAAAACATAGGTCTCCATCTGTGAATAACTTTATCACAGGCTTTTCGCTCATCTCGGAACTGTACTGCCGCTTGCAGACCGGGAACGAGCGGATTCGAGCGCACAAGAAGACGCGCAGAAAATCGGTTGGAAATTGATGAGACGCAGCTTCGGTTCCTGACGTGGGGCAGTTAGAATAAGTGATCCGGTTGGGGCGTGGTCCAATTGGTAGGACACCTCACTGTTAATGAGGACGGTGTTGGTTCGAGTCCAACCGCCCCAGCCAACCTTCCTGCGAAAAACCCACGAGACCGGCGCAGGTCACTGACCCCGAAACCAACGAAAATAATCAAAGGGCATAATTACGCGCAATCATGTAGCAGGTCGATGAACCGTTGCTTTGAATAGTCGAGATTGTGAAACCCGACCCGCACCCACTGATTGCTCCAATAGCGCGGCTACAGGTAGTGGCATACTATGCCATCGCCTATCCGCAACCACTCAGGCTAAATGCTCCCTGGCCGAGCGATTTCGTCACCCTGTTACTTTTGACAGTTCCAATAGGCTCCTGACGCACTGTAACTTCCGCATTCGTGGGGGCGACTCATCCCCGAGCGGGGTCAAATCCTTAAGAACCCCAACCATAGTGAAGTCGCCTCCATTCCCGTTCAAGGGCGGCCTGGATGATTGTTCTCGCCATACTGGTGATACCAAACTTGCTTCTATTCCCATGCGTTTTCGATATTTTCTTCATTTCATTCAAAGTGGCGGGTTTGCGAAGTCGTCAAGATTGAACGGAGATGCGGATGAGACAGTAGCAATAACGCGGAAAAGGAGCTGGAGAATGCGTGGCTCTTATGGGTTCGACCTGAATGAAAATGGCGAGATATCCAAATTGCGTGCGACTGACTTCTTCCGCCATCTCGGCGCAGCAGCATTGACGGATTTTGATGCTTTGAAAACGATCGCAACGTATGGGCAGGGAGCGGTGCTGTTCCTCGAGAAACAGGAGCCTCGGGGCGTCTTTGTGCTCTGTGCCGGAGAGGTGAAACTTTCTATTAACTCGGTCGAAGGAAAGACACTGACTCCGAGGATCGCGGGGATCGGCGAAATCCTCGGCCTTACTGCGATGCTGTCCGGCAGCACCTATGAAGTAACCGCTGCGGTCTTGCGTTCGTGCCAAGTGGCCTTTCTCCGAGGGGATGACTTCTTGCGCTTTGTCGCCTCACATCCTGAAGCTTATCGAGGGGCCGTGACTCAGCTCATGAGGCTCTATACCGAGGCATGCGACCAACTACGGACCGTTGGTCTATCCACTTCTGTTCCGAAAAAGCTTGCTCGTCTTCTGCTGGATCGTTCCTCCAACATAAAGAACACCAAACAAGGGATATCGATCAACCTGTCTCTGACGCACGAAGAATTGCTGAATGCATTGGCACGTGTAGGGAGTCAGTGACTCGCACGCTGAGTGAATTTAAGCGACAGCGCCTCGTGGCGCGTCAGGGTTCCACACTCAGGATTCATAATCGTTCAGGTCTCGAAGCGATTGGGAGTCGCTAGGTGGCAAACAGTTTTCGAGGTCTTCTTTCGCGAGCCGATCCGGAAACTCCGACGTGGTACTAGCCCTTCGATAAGACTAAAGAAGTGATCAATGATTAAAATATGTGATAAGTGCGCTGCGACCTGGTATGGAGCCATAAGCCCGCTCTTCGCGCGGAAAGCGGTGAGCGAAACAGTCGCAACGCAAATTTGCTTTAACGGCCGCCCCGAACATGTCTGGAATCACCTTCTGTTTTATGAGGAGGTTCCCGGTCCGCCACCATTACTTCTACGTGCGTTGTTACCCCACCCTGTCCGAACTGAAGGTGTTAAGAACCGCGTTGGATCCTCGGTGCGCTGTGTCTACAGGGGAGGCGACTTGGTAAAGCGCATCACCAAAGTTGAACCAGCACATTTGCTGCAATTCGAGGTGATCGAGCAGCATTTGGGAATCGAGAGTTGCATTCTCACTCTTGGCGGTTCGTACGAAATCGATGTCTGCGGCCCTGAGACCGAGGTCACGGCGATCACGAATTACCTAGCATATCTGCAGCCTCGCCGCCTATGGCGCCCTCTTGAAGCATTCCTTGCGCGCCAGCTTCACAGGCACATCCTCCGCGCGGTTCGCCTCGGTGTGCTTTCTGGAGATCCGTTGAGACGGCCGTTTGTTGCGGAATCTCTTTCATCAAAATACGTCCCTTCGGGAGACCTTGGGTGCACACCACCGCAGTCCAGTTCCCGCCGTTAGCGGTCATACGAGCGAGCGTCGCCGCTGTTTGGCTGTACGAGGGGCTATGGTGCAAGGTACTGGGCCGCGTGCAATCACAAGTCGAGGTGGTCAAAGCAGTGCCTCGATTCGGACCGCGATTCGGTGCGACTTTCCTCAAAGTGCTCGGCATCGCGGAGATCGCGCTTGCTGCGTGGGTAGTGACTGGAATTGCTCCAGGAGTGTGTGCGATCACGCAGACAGCCTTGCTCGTCGTGCTCAATGCGAACGGGCTCATTTGGGCGCGGCGCGTAATCCACGAGCCCGTTGGCATGATCGTCAAGAATACCGCCTTCCTTGTTTTGGTCGGGTGTGCGGCGCCATCCCGGGAGGTCGGATGTGAAGTCAGAAACAGCCTGGCAGGCGGGGCGCTTTGGTTCATCGCGTGGCCCAAACCGGCGACTCTTTGGGGCGATGTATGAAGACGCAGAGATTGAGCGCGTGACATTTCAAGGGAAGGATCGCGTATTTTGCATAGCGTCAGCCGGCGCGACCGCACTCCGGCTCGCCAATGAACACGAGGTGATCGCTTGTGATATAAATCCAGCACAACTAGCATACGCCGAGCGCCGCGCTGCCGGGGGGCCGTTCGAGCAGGGCGACGCCGACGCGCCATGAATTTCGCACGCACTTTTATGCCGCTGGTGGGTTGGCGCGCCAGCACCCTTCGCGCCTTTCTTGCTCTCTCCGATGTGACTGGACAGATTGCATTATGGCGAATGCGACTCGACACGGGACGATTTCGTGCGAGCTTTGACGCGCTCATGTCGCCCGCCATCTTGCGCGTCGTGTACGCACCTCAGTTTCTTTCGTTCTTGCCCTCGAAGTTCGGGGCGGTTCTTCGAAGGCGGATAGAGAGGTGCTTCGCCAAGCATCCTAACGCCACGAATTCCTACGCACGGGCACTCCTTCTCGGTGAAACGAACCATGAGCCTCCTCCAAAACCGCTCCGCATCGACTTTGTACTGGCGGACGCAGCTTCCTACTTGGAGTCGTGCCCTGCCGGCTCATTTGATGCATTTTCTCTCTCTAACATCTTGGACGGCGCCGCACCGTCATATCGCAATAGGCTCTCGCACGCTGTCCGCCGTGCCGCGACCAGGAACGCCGTCGTTGTGCTACGAAGCTTCGGGGAGCCCCCGCCTGAACTTGCCACGAACTACGCCGGATCAGACCGTGCAATGCTCTGGGGAACGGTGGACGTGCGCAGCGCTCATTCCTTCTGATTGAAGAGTCAGCTGCCTCTTGGAATGCTTTAGATGGCGCGGTGATCTCCCATTGCGGGAAACCGCTGTACACTCTCTTCTCCGTTGGTGTAAGACTTGCTCGGGAGTTGGCTCGGGGCCATTGATTAATTCAAAAAAAAAAAAAAAAAAAAAAAAAAAAAAAAAAAAAAAAAAAAAAAAAAAATAAGGAACGTATCGGCTAGTTTTCGTGGACCTGTGCATGCAGATGCCCAAATACGATCCAACTACAGCGATCACAATTATGAAATCGTACAAGAGTTCAGCGAACTCCTGCGGGTTATCGATTTGCCGTCGTAATCTATAGAACCACAGCCACCGCAATTCTCAAGAACAGGTATTTAGAAGTCAATCTTCCGAAAAGGTCGGGAAAGATTTGAGCTCCCGCACCGACATAAAAAAACGGACTAGCCCGGCGATTGAGCCTGTAGGTCAAGCTACCGTGTATCCAAGCTTCACGGTCACCGCGTCTTGCATGATTTCGACGGTATTCACTAGAACATGTGCTAGTCACCCCCGAGACGAATCATCTCCTGTTCCAGGCGCGAGCGGACTTGCGCCATCAAGTCTGCATAACACGGAGGCGACGACTCTCCGGTGAGCGAGCGTGCCAGGCACCCGGCGGCTACCGCTTCAACTACATGCTCGTTGTCGCCGGGCCTAATCAGGCAGTTCGTGGCGTCACCAGAGGGTCTTGCGGCGCATCAACGTCTTCTCCATTTCCATCTGGGGCGGGACATCTCTGATAGGTATCGATAAAAGGGGTGGTCTCAATGGGTCGACGCAACACCGGCCCGAAATCCAATCTGCAGATGTTTCAATGGCCAAATTCGTTGGAGAGCGCTGATTCAAAGAAAACACTGCTCTGTTTAGGTTTAATTAATACAGCCCAAAGGATCATCTCCTTAAAAACGCAATCGATCAACAGAATAGAAGAGTGTTGCATCGACCAGTTGAGCTGCAGGATTATCGCAAGTAATGTCATTCTGAGATAGGTTATGCAAAGAGGATTTCTTACGGTTATCTGACGGGCGGGCCAACATAAAGTGCTCCTTCTGGAGGAGATTATGGCGATGCGGCTCTTAGTTCTGGTTCATGCTTTGGTGTTGGTCATATGCGTTGCCGGTGCCGATCCGGCGGAAGACCGAACACAGTTCCCACCGACCTATATGCCGTCGGGCGAGCAGATGTACAAACAATATTGCGCCGCCTGCCACGGTGCGGACGCCAGGGGCCACGGCCCCGCTACTTCCTTCCTTACGACGCCTCCCCCGGACTTAACCACACTCGCGAAGCGTCATTTGGGCAAGTTCCCCTTCGACTATGTGTCGAATGTTCTCAAATTTGGGACAGGTCCCTCTGCTCACGGCTCATCGGACATGCCGACGTGGGGCCCGATCTTCCGGTACTTCGACAAGCAGAACGAAAGAGTTGTCCAGCAACGCATCAAGAATCTGTGTGACTACTTGGCTTCTCTGCAGGAGCATTAATTGATCGAGATTTCGATGAGTCACTCGATGCATGCCGACCATCAGAGGTGCACTCAGTAAAACACCCGATGGTGGGAGCTTGAAACCGTAGGATTTCCCATGCTCACCGTCCCACTCTTCGCTTTGATTGGGCTGGCTGTTTTGCTGGCGCTGCTCGCCTTTTGCCATTTCCGTCAAGGCCGCCAACACAAAGATCACGCAAGCCGGAAAGGTCCGGACGACTCCTCACCGCCGTCCTGATTACGACCTCTTCGCCTCGCTGTAAGCATCGGCTCCGGCATTGATTGCTTCCCGCACCTTTTGCTGTGCGGCGTTGACGGTCTTTTCGGCTTGGCGCCTTATGTCCTTCGTTTTGTTACGGAACTGATCCATTCCGTCGTTCAAGACCTCGCTCACTTCGTCGTGCAATTCGTCAACTCTCTTTGATCCCATCAGAATCACGGCCGCCGCTCCTACCCCCACTCCCACAAGGAACGTGAACAGTGATCCCGTTGAATTGTTTCTCGCCATGTTTAGCTCCTATTTTCTTTGGATTTTTTACTCTCTAACAATGGACTCTCACTTCAAGCATTGATGCCTGATCCGTGGTGCCGCGCCGCTTATTTAAAACAATTCGGTTGTGTCACCGGAAGTTGATAAGACAACGCCGTAGTCGTCTTCACCATACAGCGAAAGAAGCATGCTTTTTAAAAGGACGGTGTAGAAGCGTCGCCGCAAAGCGCCCAACTAGGTCGGTAAGATAACGTACCGATAAACCCGGCGGAATCTGTAAGATGCCGCGCAGTCGATTGGAGTACCGATTGTCGTATCTATTCCGGTCCCGTGCGAGTAACGTCAGAAGCGTCTCACTAGCATCCTGCCGTAGCAACCCTTCAATTTACGGCTCCTTGCGAAATCAGACGGCACCCGTCCGAGCGTTAAGGAAGCTGAATGACAGTTCCCCGAAAATCGAGCATCCGTGTATCCGGAAACCATTCTGAATCGAGCCGCGAGAAACTCCGGCAACTCTCTACTGCTTGGGTCGCCCTCCAAGGAATCGACGCCGTACGAAAGAACCTTGAATTTATTGAGCTGCCCACGCACTTCGTGTTGCACGAAGCAGGTGAACCGATCAAGTTTGTCTACTTCATTGAGAGCGGGCTGGCTTCCGTCCTTACCATGATGGTTGACGGGAAAAGCGTTGAGGTAGGGCTCGCCGGCAAGGAAGGATTCATTGGGCTTCCCCTCGTCGTTGGACTAAGCACGAGTGCCACGCGCGTCATCATGCAGGTGGAAGGCTCAGCTTATCGTATCAACGCTAAAGATTTTTCGAAGCTTCTACCCAGTTGCCCGGTGCTCGGAAAAAAATTGAGTCGCTATAGCCTGGATCTGGGGATGCAAGCGGTCCACGTCGCGGCTTGTAACCGGCTGCACGAAGTTGACGAGAGGCTGGCTCGCTGGCTGCTCATGAGCCAGGATAGGCTTAGCGGAGATGTCGTGCCACTGACGCAGGAATTCTTGGCGCACATGCTGGGAACCCGGCGTGCCAGCGTAACGGTCGCCGCGGGAATCCTGCAGAAGGCGGGTTCTGATTACATACAATCGCGGCCATGTAAGAATCGAAAACCGTGAACGGTTGGAAGACGCTGCTTGTGAGTGCTACGTGGCGATGAAGAAACAGTCGTCGATGTGGGATAAGGAAGCCAATAGCCTCGGTACGCTACAGCACTGACAATTCTCAGCCTCCGCAGTACCGTCCATGCCCTCCTGTTTCAAGGAGGGCAACATGACCGAGTATCCCTGGTGGGGACCGTAGAAATTCGCCGTTCTCGAGACCGATAGAAAAAAACTCAAAGATCGCGTGATTGCAGCGGAACAGGCGATTCGTGCCCGCGCTTCGCTCGATGGCCAGGTCTCCGGCGACGAACGAATCGCCATTCAAGATGCAATGTCCGCTCTCCAAATGTTGAGACGAGAGAGCGAACACGACGTCTCTTCTTGGCTCCCGCCGCTCCTTACAGGCGTCGCAGGATAAATCCCTACAGAGTATTGCGTATGGCAATTACTTTGACGATTTTGACGCTACCGTACGGCAACCGGTGCTTCCACCAGACTGGCATCAGATGCCCACCCCTTTCAGGGGTATGGCATGCCCAATTCTATTTTCATCGTTGATGATAGTTCCGACATACGCGCAGGCATTCGCCGGCAACTGGAACGCTCCGGATTCGAAGTCTGTGGTGAAGCCCACGACGGACTGGACGCACTCGATAAGTTGTCCAAAGTAAGACCCGACCTGATTATTCTCGACATGTCCATGCCCCGCATGAACGGCGTCGATGCAGCTCGCGAACTCAAGTACATCTGTCCCGACGTGCCGGTTATTTTGTATACCGCATACGCCGATGTTTTTCGCAGGCGACAGGTCCTTCCGGAAGGCATCTCCGAGGTCGTAGCAAAAGGAGAAAACCTTCTCGATCTCGTCGTTCGCTCGCTCGGGAAAACGCAGCAAGGTCGCTAGTAAACGCTCTCGCCTCCCCGCCTCGATTCCACCCGGCCGTGAATCCTCTTTTCAGAGAATCGCGCTGGGTGTATTGTCACTGGAGGTTCGTTTTATCCGAGTTCTATCCTGAATGGAGACAATGATGAGCGAGAAAATTCCGGAAGATAAGAGTTCGCCTGAGAAGGCAACCGTCACCCTCCCCGGAACCGTCGAAAAGATCATCCCTCCCATTGCGTCGGCCGAACCCGAAAAGGCGCAGATCACGGTCGAAGGCGCCGAACACCTGTATCGAGAGATTCGTGTGGAGAACAATTTGAAGGACGCGGATGGCAACGATGTCAGCCTGAAGAAAGGCGCAACTGTCGAAGTTACGATCGCAGCAGATCCCGAAGCCACGGCCCCGAAGAAATGGCTAGTTCGATCACAGCAAGAAAAAGGACAATTTGCCATGGGATTTCTGGCTTGGATCGTTGTCGGCCTGATCGCCGGATGGCTGGCCGGGCAAGTTATGAAGGGCGGCGGTTACGGCGTCCTGGTAGACATTATCTTGGGCATACTTGGCGGAAATTCTTGGTGGCTGGGTATTTGGCGCTTTGGGCATCTTTCCGGGTGGCGGCATGATCGGCTCGATCATTGTCGCGTTTATCGGTGCTGTGATTTTGGTCGGCATCACGCGGATCATAAAGAGGGCTTAGTTCATGCCCCGCCAGATGACTGTTCTTGTCGCTCTGGTATGGTTGGGTGCTTCTCTGCCCCTTGATGCAGCACGAGCCGTCGCCGAACTATTTGGATTTCGTGAAACAAGGAACAACCACTGTGGAGGTGGAAGTAGTGAAATGAACGGCTGTTCCTACGCCAGCGCCAAGATCCTAACTCGACGCTCCCCGCCCCGACTTGTGCCGTCTGCATCGAAAATCACAGAGTTTTCCCAGAAATTGGATTAGCGGCAAGCCAAAAGCCGGTCCACCTCGGCATGAATCTCTTCGGGTCTGCAGGGCTTGGAGAGCATGCCGTCGAATCCGGCGTTAACTACATGACTGCGGGCCCATTCGAGTCCGAACGCCGTCAGCATCACCACGGGGATCTTTTTCGTTCTTTCGTCCGCTCTTAGTCGGCGGGTTGCTTCCCAGCCGTCAAACACCGGAAGAGAAACATCCATGAAGATAACGTCCGGCTGAAGCGTAAGTGCCTTATCCACCGCATCTTGGCCGTCGGTCGCGAATTCCACCCGAAAGCCTTCTTGGGCAAGCAGGTAGCGGTACGGATACTGCACGCCCTCGAAGTCGTCAACGATCAGGAGCAGTTTGCCGTCGCTGGGCATCTCGTTGGGAGTCCGATCTCTTGGTTCTTACTGAGTGGAAATATAAGACTTAACGTCAGTCGCACAGTAGTCGTGTAGGTGCCCTGAGACAATACCCGGAAGGTTGTAGGCGGAAGAGGCAAGTCCACTGCTGCGATTCCGTCAATCCGGCAGCGGAAAATTGGACGTGCGCCAAGATTCCCATTCCCAACTACCTTTAGGCCGGGGCCGCTGCCACTGTAGGTGGAGCGGCCCCAGATTGAGTCCGCAGCGAAATTCGGTCTTCAAAACCTTCCGGCATGACCGCAGTTACGTTCGGACACCCCCAATATGTAGCGTTCCCATTTGAGTCTGTCAATCCGTGGAAACCACATCAGTATTTCTACGCACGTGACTCACTGTCGTCGGGTGCGTGGTCTAAGCCTGTGAAGTAGTTCCTGTGCCGTTTCCATTCCATTTCCGAGTGCGTTCAATATTTCTAGCTCTGGTCCTACCTCTCCTACATTTCGGAGTCGTCGTTTCAGTGCTCGAGTTACACGGCCGCGAATCAGGACGTTGCATTTCTCACAAAATCCATTACTGCCATAGAGCGAATCGCGGACTCCGCACTTGAGACAGCCATAATCTTCGAAGTAATAACGCATTTTGCTCAGATGTGCACTGGGCAGAACCCGTCGAATCTGGATGTAGACATCCCGGGGCAAAAACCAAGGTTGAAGGAAGACATCGCTATCCAGCTCACGATTGCCCTTAGTCATCGGGTCCTTACCATTTGACGGATGCTGCTTCATAGTCAACCTCGCGGATGAAATCGACGGTGTGTTGCGGCAGCCTGGGAAGGAACAATCTTTGTATAGATTTGTGTTGTCTGTACTGACGTATGTCCGATCAATTCCTGAATGTGGCGAATATCGGCCCCACGATTTAGCAGATGTGTTGCAAAGGAATGCCGAATCATATGCGCCGTGACGCGCCCGAGTTTGCCCGTTGTGCGGCTAGTTCAACTACTCTGGCGATGGATGCTGTATGCACACCTCTGTTCTCAGCTTGACGAGTTAGCTTTGACGTTGGCACACGCTTTCGAAATAGCGTCCATGCCTCCTTGTAGGTCAACTTTGGACCGAGATATGTAGAAGTTCGACATGGTGAGTCAGGTCCCTTCGAATAATTAACCCACGCAGCCGCCCACGCCTTTCCGTTCCAATGAACGCAACCGTGTTGTTGTCTGTAGATCGGCTGAAACAATTGTCCACTGGTTCGGCCATTGAGATATCGCTTCAATGCCAACGCGGCTCTCTTGCCGTAGAACACGGTTCGTACTCTGTTACCTTTGCCTGTTACCCGAATGGATCGCTGCCTCTGGTTTATTTCTTCAACGCGGATTGCGACCAACTCTCCGACACGGCATCCCGTCGAGTAGATCAACTCAAGTATTGCAGCCTCTCGGGGAGTCTTCGCCGCTCGAATCAATCGTGCAATTTCTGATTCGCCAAGGACGCGAGGAATGAATCGTTGGTGCCTCTTGCCGATCACGAATCGTGGTGCCATCGTGTCAATTACACCGCCCATGTAGAGAAAATCGAAGAATCGGCGGAGCGCCCAAAGGTGTCTGTTGTAACCGTCTATCGACAGGTCTCGTTTCATTACTTCAATGAGAAAACATCGGACGTCAAGATGGTTCGCGGCGCTTATTGGACGCCGACCCATGAAATGACAGAAACGAAACGCAACTCTCTTATAGGCCCACTGGGTAACACGGGCATATCGTTGTGCGACAAGCCACTCAGAAAACTTTGCAGCTAGATTCGCATTCGTCTTATTTCGGACTGGCAGTGGCGGGGCGCCGGGCGAAATGCGTGGAGGATTCCATCGTGGCCGTCCAGCGTCAAAGTGCAACATAAATCCTCACGGTAACGGTGGTATGACCGAGATTGAGGGCAGTATGGACGCCCCTGGTCGAGTCTGCAATCGCTGCTGTGGAAAAAGTTGAAGGCTGGACCTGCGAATTATTCCATTCGGGCGACCAATGCTTCATAGACCGGATTATACCTTGCGGGAATTCCCATGACACTCTTTGGCGGTAAGTCCGCGCACACAGAGAACTTCGTGAGTAGTTTCTTGGCGAGCTTCTCTTGCCGAAACATTGCAAGGTCCAAACGCGGTCGGCTTATTTCGGATCGACGTGCCACACAGGCTGTTAGCTTCTTTCTTGTTTTGTCATAACAACTTTTGCACATACCGTTTGAATGGTATCCGGATTCCGCTTCACAAATCATGCAGCCGTAGTCCTCGAAGTAGTAACGCATCTTGTTCCAAAAATCGGGAGGCACCATGCCGTGAATGTCATACGCGATGCGTAGGGGCAAGAACCAGGGCTGGAGCAAAACTTTATTCACGATGCGGGCATGGGATCGCTTCAATGGGCTATCGTTCCGAACCACGCGTGTTGCGCTAATCCGATTGTTGGCCATTCAACTTCCCGCGTGGGTGGCATCGCTCAAAGGTCTTGGCCATTCTATCCGGGCCAATGTGCGCATACTTCATGGTCGTTTGAATCCACACGTGCCCCATGAGCGCTTTAATAACTTCGACCCCCGCTCCGTGATCGTATAAGTGTGACGCAAATGTGCGCCTAAAGGTATGTGGTGTAACGTTCTTTATGCCGGCGCGAACGGCAATTTGCCTTATCGCAGCTTGTACGGCCACCTTAGAGAGAGGGCGTTTCCTCGGCGGTCGGGTCAATTCAAGACTTGCGATTAGCTCTTCGTGCTTTTGCTTGGCTAGCTCATAGGACATATTCGCGATCGGTCCGAGGCACTTGTGCCTCTGGATTCGTTTGCGATCACTTCCGCGAAATTCACCCCACTTCGACTTCCATTGACCTTCCGACGCAAACAAGCAGCCTTTCTGAACCGGCAAGTCTTCTTGGAATACAAATCCATCTTTACGAGCTGCAATGTACTGACGCATGGCATCCATAGCATTCTGGGTGAGGAGTACGGTCCGCACCTTTCCGAGTTTTCCACGGACCCGTGCGCTTTTAGCATCGAGGTCGAGATCCTGAATCCTAAGTCCTATGGCTTCGCTGAGCCTACAACCTGTCGCGTAGAAAAATTCGACCAGTGCACGTTCACGCAAAGTCCGTGTTGCTGCTATTAGCCGTTGAACCTGCCATTCACTAAGCGGGCGAGGATTACTTGTCCAAGGCCGCCGCAGTTTTACGAACCGCGGTGCTACATAGTGAACGAGTCCGCCGAGATTTAAGAAATCATAGAAAAGCCGCAAGACACTGAGGTCGCGGTATACAGAATTAAGTGTCGCACCATTTTCAGAGGTTTGCGCAATGTAATGCCGAATGTCGAAGTGGTTCGCACTTGCAATAGACTTGTCACCGAGAAATTCGCTATACCTCCTTATGACTCGTCTGTATAGGATCTGGGTCGTTTTGGCGTAATGCATTGCTACCATCCATTGGTCGTACTGCTTTGCCAGTCTCCGATTAAAACGAGCATGAGAGCACATCGCGTTTGGTGCTGTGGCGTTGTTGGTCATCACGTGCACTTTTTTCGAGGCAGTGATGGATCGTAAAGAGGAACGTCCTGCTTCTCAAGGAGACGAAAGTACCCGGTACAAATGTACCTATGATGGCAGCCAGATACCCCAGCCCAATCGGTTTGCACCATGATTTTGTGGTAGTTGAAGTTACCCAGCCGCGGATTGCGTTCGGGGTCTATGCCGGTTGGTGTCTTCCTTTTCCATGTTGGTCGCGGAGTCCATCAATTCGACAAGAGTGCTACAGACTTCTTCGATCTGATCGCTCTGAATGCGGTTGAAAAACGGCAAGGCGATCGCGCGCGAGGCGATTTGCTCTGTCACCGGAAGAGTCCCCAGTGTTGCCCAACCTTTGTAGATCGGCTGAAGATGAATCGGCGCGAAGTATCGACCGACGCCGATGCCGCGCGATTGCATCTCTCGCACGATCCAATCCCGATGAAGCTGGCTGAATCGTATTCCCAACCGAATCACATAAACAAACCAACTGATTCTGCCGACTGGCACATTCAAAAGAGGAAGGTTCAACTCAGGCTGACGACCCAATATTTGGCTGTACTGCATAGCAATCGCCTCGCGCCGGCGTAGAATGGGCTCTATGCGTCTTAGCTGCTCGACTCCGAGAGCGCAATTGATGTCCGATATCCGATAGTTGTAGCCCAGTTCAGAATGTTGAAACCAACTATCAGGATTGTCCCTTCCTTGATTGCGAACCTTCCTCACAAATTGAGACACTTCCGGATTCCGAGTTACGACAACTCCGCCCTCGCCGGTCGTGATCTGTTTGTTGGGATAGAAAGAAAATATCCCAGCATCCCCGAAAGCTCCTACCTTCCGACCGTTGTATTCGGCACCGATCGCTTCACACGCGTCCTCAATAACACGGAGGTCATGGCGCCCCGCGATCTCGAGGATAGCTTCCAGGTTTGCTGGGCAGCCGAAGGTGTGTACTACAATGATCGCTCTCGTTCGGAGAGTTATCGCCGACTCAATTTGGCTGGGATCCAAATTAAGCGTGTCCGATTCGATATCGACCAAGATCGGGGTTGCCCGTTCGTGGCGAACTGCGTTTGCAACAGCAATGAAGGCAAACGAAGGAATGATCACTTCGTCGCGTTCGCCGATACCAAGCGCACGTAGACACAGATGTAGAGCGCTGGTACCTGAATTGACGGCGACGGCATCCGAAGCTCCCACGTATGCTGCAATCGCGTGCTCGAACTCTTCCAGTTTGGGTCCCAAGCTTAGTCTTGAGGTACGAAGCACATCACAAACAGACTGAATATCTTCTTCATTCACGTCTGGAGCCGACAGAGGAATTCTCATCGCTGCATCGCGCTGCGAACAAGTTCGGCGGAAGGAATGCGTTGCGATTGGCGTTTCAGCAGTAGTTCCTTCGATGGAGGCGCATTGCTCAGTACTCGAACAATCCGCTCGGAAGCATGCCCATCTCCGTAGGGATTCACCATGCCTTCGAGGGACTGTCGAAATTGAGATGATCGCGCATTCCTGATGGCAGCCAGAATGGATTCAACGTAAGGAGCGGCATTTAGCACATTCGCGGGCCGCTCACGGCCTTGTTGCCTTATGCCAACATTAATAGTAGGAAGTGAATAAGAAGCGCTTTCCATAATTCCACTGCTCGAATTTCCAATCAACAGGTCCACTTGCCGCAATAAGCTCCAATACATTCGCGGATCAAGGTTCGTAAACAGCTGTCCTGCCCCGCGCGCCTCAAGGAATGATTTTGTCCGATTGATCAGCGAGCGACTTCCTGCATCGACGTTGGGATAACAAAATATCAATTGGTCTGGGAGCGTCTCGAGGGCCGCGAACAACGCGTCCGCCTCCTGAAGAGTGTCTTCCGCAATGGTTACGGGGTGATAGGAGACAAGCACAGTAGGTTGATCGAGATTCAATTGGAGGATGCTTTCAGTTTGCTCTCGGTTTAATAACTCTGTTCGATGGAGATGATCCAGAGAAGGTGCGCCTGCGCGATGAACCCGCCATTCCTCTTCACCCATAGCTATCACGCGGAGTCGCGCTCCTTGGGTCGAAGTAAAATGAATATGACTCATCTTCGTTAGAGCGTTTCTAACCGCGTCGTCGATCGCCCCCTCACTGATTTCACCGCCTTCGATGTGTGCAATCGGAATTCGTAGTGCCAGAGCTACCGACGCAGGAGCCAGCATTTCATACCGATCGGCGATTAACAGAAGCAGATCTGGTCGCATATGCCCCAGAAGATCCGCCAGACTCAGCGTGGCATTGCCAATAGTTTTTGCCATTCCGACGTCGCTATCCGAACTCAGGAGGCATTCAATTCGAGCTGCGATCTCAAAACCGTCCTTTTCGATTTCTCGCACGGTGTTCCCAAATTCCGGCGACAGATGCGAACCCAGAACGATGAGTTTGAGATCTATGTCCTCGTTATCCGCGAGGTCTCGCAGTGGCCAATAAAGGTGTCCGTAGTCGGCTCGGGATGTGGTGATCGCAGCGATCCTGCGTTTGTTGGCGCTCAAGCTGAAGCCCCTTCCAGCGTCCGAAGAAGATATTCACTTGGTTCATATTCGGGGACGAGACAACGAAGGGTTTCAAGTATCGCGAAAAGATCTCGGCGTTCTACGGCACTGGCGAGACTTGTTATCAAGGTATCGAACCTGTCTGGATGCATCTCGGCGCCCTTCACGTCTGAAAGTCGCGGATCATCGGTCGATTCCACAGATTCACCCGCGGAAACGAGATGTTCAGTCATCTTTTCTCCGGGACGCAAGCCTATGAACGTAATAGGAATTGCTGTATCTACGACAAAGCCAGCCTCTTCAATCATTCTGCGCGCAAGGTCGAGGATTCTTACCGGCTCTCCCAGGTCCGGGATCAGGATCCTGGCAGCTGGCAGTTCGGAAGCTAGGATAATCAGATCAACGGCTTCTTCAAGCGTTAGGAAATATCTCGTTGCGTCGGCATGTGTCACTGTAACCGGGCCGCCCGCCGATATCTGCTGGGCGAAGAGTTTAACGACACTGCCTTCGGTACCGAAAACGTTGCCAAGGCGGATCGAGTTCATGTGATTTTCCCTACAGGACCAACGAACTAAAGCCAGTTCAGCAACCCGTTTAGACACACCCATAATGCTTCGGGGGCGAACGGCCTTATCGGTCGAAACCATCGTCATCACCTGGACCCTGTGTTTCCGTGCGGCCCTGGCTAGAACATTCGTTCCGAGCACGTTGTTTTGAATAGCTGCAATCGCATTTCTTTCCATCAAAGGTACGTGTTTGAAAGCCGCAGCGTGATACACGATGTCGGGACGGTAGCGTTCAAAAATCTCGGACAGCAGTGCCTCGTTGCAGATGTCTCCCAATACAGACGCAAGCGGAACGGTGTCGCCGTTCAGTGTCAAATCTGATTCGACCCGGTACAGGTTTTGTTCGCTGTGATCAAGCAGGATTAGGAGCTGAGGCGAGTACGCGACGATCCTTCTCATCAACGCGGACCCAATCGAACCGCCTGCCCCCGTCACTAATACGGTGCTCCCGGAAATCGTTTTATTCATCGGTCCGCACGTCGGAAGTTAAGGTCAAAGAAGATTGAGCCTCCAGAAGACTGCGGCACACCCAACTTTCGGGACGCCGTTCGATTATATGAGATTGTGAAATCGGTAACAATCACGGCCCTGACAAACTGCTCCTGCGACAGTAGACCGTTGAGCTGGCCAGTGATCACCACTTGTTCTGATTGCCGGCCGAAGAGCAAGTCACGGGGGGCTGATTGTTTCGGATGACTCGGTTATTCCACATGAATTCCCAGAGTGATCTACAGCGTATTCCGGAGTTGCTTAAAAGGCGTGGTCCAATTGGTAGGACACCTCACTGTTAATGAGGACGGTGTTGGTTCGAGTCCAACCGCCCCAGCCAATCGTCCATTCGCAACCGCGACAGCTTCACGGATTAGTCGCGAATCGTAGGAAAGCCCGCTTCCGTCCAGCTACGCCAGCCGCCATCCATGGAAATCACGTTGCGATACCCCATTTTCTGCAGGTTGTCTGCCGCCAACGCTGAGCGATAGCCGCCACCGCAATATAAAACGAGCGTGGCGTCTTTATCAGGGATCGCCTTTTCGATATCGCGCTCGATCACGCCTTTTCCCAGATGGACGGCGTTGGGAATGTGGCCGCGAGCCCATTCGTTGTCTTCGCGCGTGTCAATGATGATCATTGGTTCGCCCGCATCGAGCTTTTTCTTAATGTCCCGGTAGTCTTCTTCCTTGATGCGGGCCTTCGCTTCTTTTACCAACTTGAGAAATCCCTCGGGATGATCCGGCATGATTTACCTCGCTGTCGTTTTGCGGTTCAACAAAGGAAATTTAGCATAGTAGTGCGCCCCGCCTCTCTCACAATCACTGCATGTCGCGCCAGTTGGGGCCTACCTTTGTTTCCGCGACAATCGGCACGCTAAGCTTGTGCACACCTTCCATCACTTCTTTTACCAGCTTTCGAAGGCTCGGAATTTCCTTTTCGGGCCCTTCGAACAAAAGCTCGTCATGCACCTGCAGAATCATCTGTGATTTGAACCCATCCTCGAGTCGCCGGTGAAGCTCGATCATGGCCAGTTTAATCAAATCGGCCGCAGCCCCCTGCATCGGCGTGTTCATAGCGGTACGTTCCGCGAAATTACGAATATTCGGCTGAGGCGAATTGATCTCCGAAATTTCGCGGATGCGCCCGAAAAGAGTCTTTGTCTGGCCGGTCTTGCGTGTTTCCGCGATCTGGCGGTCGAGGAACTCTTTCACACCGTGATAGCGCTCAAAATATGCCGCGATAAACTTCGCAGCTTCCTTCTGTTCGATGTCGAGTTGCTGCGCCAGACCGAATGCCGAAAGCCCGTAAATGACGCCAAAATTGATGACTTTTGCCACCCGCCGATGTTCACGGGTTTGAGCCAAGGGCGGAACGTCAAAAACTTCCTGCGCGGTCCGAGAGTGAATGTCCTCTCCGCGTCGGAACGCATCGACTAAAATTGGGTCTTTTGAAAGGTGCGCCAGAATTCTCAGTTCAATCTGGGAATAATCAGCCGAAAGCAGGAGGTTTCCGGGCGAAGCAATAAATGCCGCCCGAATTTCGCGACCAAGTTCCGAACGTATGGGAATATTCTGTAAGTTCGGGTTCGCAGAGCTAAGCCGCCCGGTGGCAGTGCCGGTCTGATCGAAGCGCGTGTGCAGCCGTCCTGAAATAGGGTGCATGAGACGCGGCAACACATCGGCATAGGTGGACTTCAGCTTCGTCAGCTCGCGGTATTGCAGCACTTTCTTTGGTATTTCGTGGACGAGCGCAAGTTCTTCGAGTATATCCACGGCCGTCGAGCGCGATTTCATCCGGTTTTTTCGTGGTGGCTGCAAGTTAAGGCGGTCAAAAAGAATTTCGGCAAGTTGCTGTGGTGAATTGATTTTGAACTCGCATCCTGCCAGATCGAAAATGCACCTCTCAAGTTCGCTGATTTCCTGTTGCATATGACCTGAGAGGCGGTCGAGCTCCTTGGGATCCACGCGAACGCCAACCGCTTCCATGCGCGCCAGCACAGGCGCGAGCGGCAAATCAATCTTTTCGTAGAGATGAAGCAGGCCCTGCTTTTCAACTTCCGCGCGAAGGATCGGCGCGAGACGTAACAGGAAATCGGCGCGTTCGCCCGCTGCCCCCGAGAGCGTGCAATTCAGGTGACGCAGTACGACCTCCGCAAAGGCGTGGTTTGCTGTGGTAGGCCGCAGCAGATACGAATAGAGCGCCGTCGCGTGGCGAATGCCCGCCACCCCGCAGCCGTTCGTCACCGCATCCGGCGCAGCGAGAAGGCAAAACAACTTCGGATCGTGAACGATCTTCGGATGCTTCTCGTCAGCCAGCCAATCCTTCATTGCGGCCACCGCTTTGTTCTCAACGTCATTCGCAGCGGTTCTGGCCATGCCGGCCTTCGTTGAAACTTCCACATTGAGCACTCGCGTGCCGAAGCCCTCGTCATCCGGCTCTTCGGAATCGAGACTGAGCCAAACGGCCGCTTCCTGGTTGCGGGGTATCGCTTCGAGGAATTTCCCGAGTGCCGTATGCGAATCCAGCGCCGCATAGTCAGTCTTGCGCTCGTCTCCCACCGGAGCAAATTCGCGTAGCAACGACGTAAATTCCAGCTCACCGAAAAGTTCGCGTAGCGCGGTAAGATCGGGCCGGGGCAATTTCAGATCTTCGAGGACAAGTGGCACCGGCGCGTCCGTCGGGATCGTCGCCAGCTGCTTGCTGAGTTTCACAAATTCGCCGTACTTTTCGAGCGCCTCGCGATAATTTGCCCTCTTCACTCCGCTCGCGTGCTTGAGCGTTTCTTCGGCGCTGCCATACTGCTGAATCAATTGCCGTGCGCCCACTTCTCCAATTCCGGCCTTCCGCCGCTCGCCGGGCGCCGGCTTCTCATTGGGATCGCGCGCGCCGGGAACGTTGTCGATCGAGTCGCCCATCAGCGCCATCACGTCGGGAACCTGGCTCGGAGGCACTCCCATCAACTCTTCCACCTTCTTTGCGTCGATCAGCAGATCGCCCTTGGCCGGGTTGAGCATCTTCACGCGCCCGCCGACCAGTTGCATCAGGTCCTTGTCGCTGGTGACGATGTAGACATCGAGATCTTCTTTCTCGGCTTGCTTGGAGAGCGTCCCGATCACATCGTCCGCTTCATAGCCGGGATACTCGATCATGGGCAGCCGCATTGCCTCGCAATAGCGCCGGACAAACGGCAGTTGCAGCGCGAGATCATCGGGCATGGGCTGGCGCTGCGCCTTGTATGCAGCAAAAAGCTTGTCGCGAAATGTGGGCGCGGAGACGTCAAAGACCACTCCGAGATAATCCGGCTTCCAATCCTTGAGCAGCTTTCGAATCATGTTCGCGAAGACGTAAGGAACGTTCGTCGGAATGCCGGTCGCCGTTCGCATGCGCATAGGCATGGGAGCGTAGAAAGCGCGAAAGATGTAGCCCATCGCGTCAATGAGGAACAAGCGTTTTGGGGTTTCTGCAGGCATTCAGTTCGGAAATTATGCCACTCGCACGTCCAGCGTCGTCAGCGGCAGGCCGCGAATACACCAGTATAGCAGACGGCGCGGAGCGATTCTGGCGGCCCGATGGGTCCGATCGATAAAGTACGCTTGACTCTCTAACTTCTTACGCTTATAGCTGTTTCAGCGATTTTTGTTCTCGGGGTTGAGTCTGAGGGGCTCGAAGATGGTCCGCTCGATTTTGCTCGTGGCCGGTCCGCGCCAGTGTCGTACGTCCGTCTTTAAATCTCGGAGGGAAACTACCATGGGGAACCTGCGTGGTTGTGGCGTTCGCGTCGTCTTGTTCTGCGCTGCACTGATATTAATCGGGGTGGTGGCTGCAACGCCCGCCTCGGCACAAACGTTTCGCGGGACGATTCTCGGCACGGTGACGGACACGAGCGGCGCCGCCGTCCTCAACGCGAATGTGACTGCGCACAACGTCGACACAGGCGTTGATCGCAGCACGGACACCACAGCGGATGGCGGCTACCTGATACCCGAACTGCCCGTAGGTACATATGACGTCACGATCGAACTGGCGGGGTTCCAGAAGGCCAAGATCACCGGGGTAACGGTCTCCGTCGCTTCCGAGAGGCGAGTGGACGCGATCCTGAAGCCCGGCGCAATCAACCAGCAGGTGGTTGTTTCAGGCGAATCGATACCCGTAGCAGATACGACGACAGATACGTTGGGCGGCACTTTCGAAAGCAACGCTGTTGAGGACCTGCCGATCAACGGCCGGGACTACACCAAAATGCTCATTTTGGTTCCTGGCGCGACTGGTGAACCAAATGGGGGCGGCGATTCTCCCGGATCCTACGGCCAGTTCAGCGTGAATGGCAGCCGGGGGCGTGCCAACAATTATCTGCTCGACGGCACGGATATGAACGACGGCTACCGCAACCTTCCAGCTATCAACCAGGGCGGAGTATTCGGCACGCCCGGAACGATCCTTCCTGAGGATTCCATTCAGGAGTTAAGCATTCTTTCTAATACGGAAGCGGAATACGGGCGAAATTCGGGATCTGTAGTCAACGTCATCACGAAAAGCGGAACGAATGAACTTCACGGGAGTGCCTTTGAGGATTTCCGCAATGCGGTTTTGAATGCGCGAAACTTTTTTAACACCACCGACCAACCGAAAGACGCTTTCAGGAATAACCAATTCGGCGGAACGATCGGTGGCCCCATCGCCAGGAACAAGCTTTTCTTTTACGGTTCCTACGAGGGCCAGCGCGAAGGGATGGCCATCACTTCGTTAAATTCTGTTCCCCAACTGAGCGATTACACCACGGCGATAGCCGCCCTGGGCGGAAACACGGCATTGTGCGACACAATTTTCGATTGCGTGACGCAACAATCTCCATCTGTGGTGAACCCCCAAATCGCCAAGCTCTACACCGTCTGCAATCAGTCCGGCCGGTGCTCCGGCTTCCAAAACGTCTGGCCCACAACAACAGCGATTGGCGGCCCAGCGACAAACAACCTGGACAGCGCGATCGCAAAGATTGACTACAACCTGAATACAAACAACCAAATTTCGGGGCGCTATTTCTTCGGAAACAGCCATCAGAGCTTTCCACTAGGAATCGGAGGCGGCAACAACCTGCCCAACACAAATACCAACGCCCCAATCCGCACGCAGCTCGTGTCGCTGAGCTGGGTAAAGACGGTTTCTCCGGAGAAAGTAAACGAGGCTCGGTTCGGATGGAATCGTTATCGCAACGGCTTCTTCCCGGAAGACGCTTCCATCTTCGGCGATCCTAACGTTTCGCTGGGAATTAATACGCTGAACCTGCTCGGACCAGACACGGCATTGCCGCGCGATTTCGGCCTGCCGACGATTGAAGTCTCCGGTCTCGCGCATCTTGGCTCCTCGGCATTTTCCAACCCGCGCAACCGCGTGGACATGAACTATCAATTTTTCGACAATTTTTCGTGGAAGATCGGAAGGCACGACATAAAGTTCGGCGGCGAGTACCGCCGCACTACTGTGGATTCGTTCAACGATCTCGTGGGGCGGGGCGTTCTCGACTTCAACAGCCTGACCGAGTTTTTGGGAGGAGGCTTGAGCGGCGGCGACGAGAATTTCGGGAACACTTCTCGTTACGCCCATCAGAACTTCACGGCGTTCTACATTCAAGATGGATTCCACGTAACCAGCCAATTGACCGTGAACGCGGGACTGCGCTGGGATTATTTCGGAGTCATTGGAACGGATGGCAATCAGCTCAGCATTTACAACCCGACTGCCGGCCTGGTGCGGCCCGGTCAGCTATATCCGAAGGATTACAACAACTTCAGCCCGCGTCTGAGCGTGGCCTACGATGTTTTCGGGAAGGGTAAGACGGTCGTTAGGGCCGGATTTGGAGTCTTCTACGATGCCTTCTCACAAGACTTCTTTACGGGCCAGCTCGCTTACAACACATTTAACACCGGGCCTGCCTACAATGCTATCGGGCCGAATCCCGTATTCTTTACTAACGTTTTGAATCCGGCGCTGCCGGTTGGAGCGCCACTCAGCCCACTTGCTGGCGACTCCATCATTCAAGCGAATGTCCCTGTTTTTGATCCCGCTTCAGTCACACCCGGAACCGCAACAGCCACCGACGCGTTCACCGTTTCCCACAGGCTTCGAACTCCATACGTCTACAATTACAACCTCAATATTCAACAGGAACTGCTCCCCAACACGGTCTTGGAAGTGGGATACGTGGGATCGGCGGGGCGAAAGCTGTTTCATTTCCTGGACATCAACCAACCAACGCAGGCCGAGATCACGGCGGCAGATTTAGCGTGTGACTGTATCAATTCCTTCAGCGTGCCGAGGCCCTTCGACACAGCCGCGCCACTAAGCCCGCTGGCTCCGAATCCGGTGTTTTATGTCAACGAACTGCAAACGAGCGCGAATTCGAATTACAACTCACTGCAGATATCGCTGAACCAGCGGAACTGGCACCACTTCAACACACAGCTGGCATATACATGGTCGCACTCGATCGACACCGCAAGCGACGGCCAGGATTACGTGCCGAATGCCTCGCAGCCGAACGACAGCACGAATCCCAGCAGCAACAGAGGTAACTCGAATTTCGATACACGCAACCGCTTCGTATTGACCTCGACCTACGACGTTCCGGCGTGGCAAGCGCTCGGAAAGTTTGGTTCCGGGTGGGCGCTGAGCGGAGTGCTGACCGTCTTGAGTGGGCACCCGTTTTCTTTGAACTACAATTTCGAAGGCGACTACGACGGGAGCGGGGAAGGGTTTGGACGGCCTGATGTAGTCGCTCCCATTCACTACAACTATGGGAATCCAGCGCAATTTCTGGATCTGTCCTCGTTCGCAATACCGTGCACTCTGGATGGCGGGGGCACTGCCGACACGAATTGCGTCCCAGGGACGCGCCACTTCGGAAATGAGGGCCGCAATTCGCTGCTAGGACCCAATTACCGGAATCTTGACTTTGCCATCAGCAAGACGACTGCGGTGACCGAACGCTTGAAGGTGCAGTTCCGCACCGATTTCTACAACATCTTCAACCACCCCGCGTTTGCCAGTCCGTTGTTGCCGGCCTTCTTCGCCGACGCTGCGTTTAACGGATTCAATCCGAACGGCACCAGCCATGGCTTTTACCCTCTCCAAGCAACTTCCGACGTGGGCTTGGGCAACCCGGTTCTGGGTGGCGGCGGGGCGCGCAGCATCCAGTTCGCGTTGAAGCTACTTTTCTAAATTTTCGAACCTGTGAAGAAGCGGCCCGGCGGCATAATCTACGACTCAGGCGCTGGGCCACTCCTTTTTTGAAGCATTCCAATCTCCTGTGTGTATTGCTAGGCTGGTCTCTTGGTGTGTGCCACTCGAATCTGGCGGGGGCGCCGATGGCTGTTAGCCAAGCCCATCCGCTTGTAATACTTGTGAAATATTCTTCCTGGTCCCTGCGTATTAATCCATGGAGAGGCGAAACATCACCGGAGAGATGAGCGCCGCGGAATTGGCGGAGGTGCTTTCGAACGTCCGGACCGGTGACTCGGAGGCCTGGGGAGAGCTTTATCGCCGATATGCTCCCGCCATGTTCCGGTTTTGCCGGCGCGCGCTTCCCACGCCGGAAGACGCAGAGGATGCGACAACGGAAATCTTCATGAAAGTGCGGCAAAAACTCGGCACCTACGATTCCTCGAGGCCGTTCACCGCTTGGCTCTACAAAGTGGCTAGCAACCACTGCTGGGACATGCTCCGGCGGAGGCGCATCCGTCAGGACCTCGAAACTGGAGACGTAGAGACGATGCCACTCGAGCACCCCGATCCAAGCCAGCTCGAGAGGCTGCAGGCTGAGCACAGCAGCAAAGAAGTCCGTACGGGCCTCGCCAAGCTACCGGACCGCGCGCGGATGGCGCTAGTCCTGCGCTATTACTCGGATATGAGCTACGACGAAATTGCTGAAACGTTAGGAGTACGGCGCGCGTTTGTGGGTGTGTTGCTGCTGCGTGCGCGCCATCAATTGCGCGAAGTCTTGGCCGGAAGCGGAGCCTCCGGCGAGCTGGGCGCTGCGGCAGGGAGAACCTGATGAATCATTTTGACGAGATGACTGTCCTGCTCTATCTCGAAGGCCAGCTCGATGCCGAACACGCACGAGAAGTGAAGGAGCACGCGGCGTCGTGCCCCTCATGCCGAGCGTTACTGGGTGCACTCGAGAGCGAGGGCGTCTGGCTCAGCGAATCACTGAGTATGGATGACGAATCGGTTCCCGCGCGGCTTGTCGCGGTTCCCGAGCGCAGCGCTGCACCTTGGGGCTGGCTTACCGCTCTTGGTCTCGGCGCCGGTGGTGCATATACGTTGTGGACCGGCTTCGTTGAACCCTGGCAGACGCAAGCCGCTCAAGCTGGTTTCACGCAGGGAAATTTGCTCACGATGCTTTTCTTCAGCGGTTCATTTTGGAAAGGATGGGACGCGATGCGAAGCGCAATGGAAATCATGGCAATGGCCACTCTGGGACTCATAGTGATGTGGCTCTTGCGCCGTCGTTTTCGGCGCGCGACCACATTCGCCGTCGTGATGGCGGCTGCTCTTTGTGCGGTTGCGCTTCCCCCTCCCGCTGCCGCTGCAGACACGGAGCACGGAAACCCGAATTATACGCTCGCCGCTGGGCAAGTGGTCAAAACTGACCTGATCGTCGCCGCCGACCGCACTGTGATCGATGGCGATGTCGACGGCGATCTAATCGCCTGGTCGCGCAATATAACTGTGAACGGTCACGTCAAAGGTGACGTTCTCGGCTGGGGGCAGATCGTCACCGTGAACGGAACAGTCGACGGCAACGTCCGCGCTTTCTGCCAGACTCTTGCGATTACCGGCACGGTCGGCAAGAACGCGATGGCCTGGAGCGGCGACGTGAATCTCGATCACAAAGGCAAGATCGGCGGATCGGCCACGATTGGCGCTGGCGATGGTGAATTGAACGGCAGTATTGGAGGCGATGTTCTCGCGTTCATTGGCGGCCTCGAAATTGATGGACCGATCGGCGGCAATGTCCGAGTGCGTGCGGGCAATCTTTCCATCGGATCTGCCGCAATTATCAGCGGCACAACTAAGTATGAGGGAAACAAGACGGCAGAGATTTCTTCGGGAGCCAAACTCGCCAGCCCGATAGAATTCACGCAGCACAAGCGGGGTCCTGACCGCGCGTCACCACGCTACTACTGGCATCAGGCTTTGCGCTGGGGCGGGAGCTTCGTTTTTGGACTTGTATTGCTTCTCATAGCTCCAGGGTTTTTCTATGATGTCACGAATGCCTGCAACAAAGTTGCTTCGGCGTGCGGTATTGGTGTGTTGTTCCTGCTTGCCTTGCCGGTGGCGGCTATACTCGTCTGCATCACAATTGTGGGAATTCCGGTGGGGATTACAGCCCTGTTTCTGTACGTGATTGCCCTTTACTCGACGCAAGTGTTCGTGGGGGCCTGGCTGGGTGAGAAGATTCTGGGCGCCGCAGTCGGCTTTGGGCCCATGCTCGGAAGGCTGGCGCTGGGGCTTGCTATCATCCGGATAGTGCGCCTGATTCCCTACTTAGGTGCTCTCGTAGTGGCGGTAGTGGTCATTTGGGGCCTGGGCGCGCTGATCCTAACGCTTTACCGGTACATGCGGCCGCAATTCGTGCCCGCTGCGGCCTGATCCGCAACTACACGACGCCGATTTTCTTGCCGACCCGTCCGATGATTTCGGCCGCTCGCTCCAAATCGGCGCGCTTGTGAGTGGCTGTCACGATGGTGCGTAGCCGCGCCTTGCTTTCAGGAACAGTCGGAAAACCTATCGCCATCGCCAGCACCCCCTCCGAGAAGAGCTCGCGCGAAAATTCGAATGCTTTTCCGGCATCACCTACCAAAATCGGCGTAATCGGCGTTTCGCTCTCGCCGGTTTTGAATCCGAGTGCTTTGAGCTTTTTCTTGAAGAACTTCGTGTTCGTCCACAGTTTCTTGATCAACTTTTCGCCCGCTTCGGAATCGAGCAGTTCGAAAGCCGCCTGGCAGGTTGCCGTTACTGACGGCGGATGTGACGTAGAAAATAGGAACGGCCGCGCGCGATGATATAAAAATTCAATCAAGTCCTTCGACCCGCATACATACCCGCCAATCGATCCAATCGCCTTGCTCAATGTTCCTACTTGAATATCCACGCGCCCGTGAACTCCGCAATGATCGATCGTCCCGCGTCCACGGCTCCCCAGCACGCCTGACGAATGCGCATCGTCCACCATCATGATGCAGTTGAACCGTTCAGCCAGATCGCAAAGCTTCGGCAAATCGGCGATATCGCCTTCCATCGAAAACACGCCGTCGGTGATCAGCAGCTTCTTCCCCGGCCAATTTTCGGTTTCCTTCAGCACGCGCTCGCAATCGGCGACATCCTTGTGCTTGAAAACCTTAATCGTCGCGCGCGACAGCCGGCACCCATCGATAATCGACGCGTGATTCAGCTCATCCGAGATAATCAAATCCTCTTTGCCCAGAATCGCAGACACCGTTCCCGCATTCGCCGCGAATCCCGACTGAAACACGACGCACGCCTCAACTTTCTTGAATCGCGCGATCTGCTCTTCGAGTTCCATGTGAATCTTCATCGTGCCTGTAATCGTCCGCACCGCTCCAGAGCCGACGCCATACTTGCGAGTCGCGTCAATCGCCGCTCGGCGAAGCTTCGGATGGGTGGTCAGCCCCAGATAATTATTGGAGCTGAGGTTAATCACCTCTTTCCCGTCGAAGGTAGCGACAGGTTTCTGCTCCCCCTCCAGCACCCGCAAGTGAAAATATTGATTCTTCGCCTTCAGTTCTTCGAGTGCGTCGTGAAGATATTGGAGCTGCGGGCGTGTAGCAGTTGTCGCCATGATTCCTCCCAGATATATTTGTTGCAGTAGGAGCGCGTTACTTCGCTGAACCGTTCGGATAGAAAAGGATCTTCCCGGCCTGGCCGGATTCCAGAAGCGAAAACGCGTCGTCGAATTTCTCGAGCGGCATACGCTCTTTGAACAGCGGCTCTAGGTTCAGCCGCCCGTGCTTCAGCAATTCCGTCATCTGCACCCAGGTTTCAAACATCCGCCGCCCGTAAATCCCCTGCACCGTCGCACCTTTGAAAATCACGTCATTCACAAGGTCCAGCGTCACAGGATCTTTCGGTATTCCAAGCAACGACGCGCGTCCGCCCGGCCGCAGCATCTGAAATCCTTTGTGAATCGCATCGGGATGACCGCTCATTTCAAGCATCACGTCAACGCCGGCTCCATCCGTCGCATCGAGAACGTGCTTCACGACGTCGCCCTGCGAAGGATCGAGCGCCTCATCAGCCCCCATTTTCTTTGCCAGCTCGCGCCGGTGCGCGTTCACTTCGGTTGCAAACAGCGTGGCGCATCCGGCTGCTCGCGCCACCGCGATCGCCATCAATCCGATCGGCCCCGCCCCAGTCACCAACACATTCAGCCCCGCAATTTCTCCGGCCAACACGGTGTGCACTGCGTTACCGAGCGGATCCATGATTGCAGCGTAGTGCTCAGGAATCGCTGGATCCACTTTCCACACGTTGCGCGCCGGAATCCGCACGAATTCCGCGAAGCATCCGTCCGCGTCGATTCCAAGAATTTTCACGTTCTGGCAAACGTGCGGCTGGCCCATCCGGCACGGCCGGCAATGCCCGCAATTCACGTGCATCTCCGCAGTCACGAAGTCACCGCCGCGAATCGTCGTAACTTCGTCGCCAACTGTTTCGACAACGCCGCAGAATTCGTGGCCAAAAGTGAGTGGCGGATGAATTCGCGAGGCCGACCAACGGTCCCAGCCGTAAATGTGCAAGTCAGTGCCGCAAATCGAAGCGGCGCGCACCCGCGCGAGTACGTCGGTGGGTCCAATTGTGGGAACGCCTACGGATTCAAGCTGCGCGCCCCGTTGCGGGCGCATCTTGCGTAGGGCCTTCATCGTTGTGGATGGCATCCTGATATTCAGCGCGGCGAACTGCCGTTCGCCAAACTGCTGATGTTAACACACGCCCAAACCGCCCCAAAGCATAGCCAATTAGTCTGCAGCATCTTGTTTTTAATCTGCATTCGCCTCGGTGGCGAAGATTTCTATTCAGCTCTCAGAGGGGCCGCAGCAAAGCTAGCGGGAAACTTTCGAATGCCGCTCCAAGGTTGAAGCGGCCTGTCGCGCTAGATATTCCAGCCGCGCCACCGGCAAGCGTGTTAACCCAACCTGCGGGCGCGCCGTTAGGCAGTATTAATTCCGTCTGGTTCCAAAAGTCGCGCCTTTTTTCAGGTCCGGTGACCGGCGCGTGCACTGAGGCTATGCATCGAACGCTAATCGAAACAACCCAGTCATTGCCATTCTTGCGGGCGAAAGCGACGACTCGATCCTTGTGCTGCCCCTGAACTTCTAGTGGAAGGTATTTGCCATCAAGAAACAAATCGGGGCTCTCCTTTCTGGCGTTCAAAGTGTGGTTCAGGACGTGCATCTTTACCGTCCCGTCCTTCCACGATTCGAGCAGCTGCTCGATATTCTGGCTATCCTGCGATTCGTATGCTTCACGCAAACTAATGGCGAGTTCGCGGCGTTTGTCGAAGTCAATCGTCCCGCGATTATCCGGATCGACGAGCCGCAAGTCCCAGAGCTCCGAGCCCTGGTAGCAATCGGGCACGCCGGGACACGTTGTTTTCAATAACGTTTGGCTGAGGCCGTTCATCATTCCGTAGAGAGCCGTGAATTGCTGGAACTGCTCAAACTTGGAGCAAAACTCGGCGTTGCCTTTCCTATCGAGTACGCCCGTCACGAAAGCGCGCAACGCCGATTCATGTGCCTCATTCGGCGTCGTCCAGCGTGTATGCACCTTGGCCTCGCGCGTCGCCTTGATCATATAGTCCTGAAGGCGCGGCACAAACGTGGTCCATTCGCTCTCATGAAGCGGCCAAACGCCAACAAGCGTTTGGTAGAAGAGATATTCCTCATTTCGATCCGGCACCGCTGCTGCATTCGCTTTGTGGACAAATTTGTCGTTGCCAAGCGACCAGCAGCGCAGGGCGGCCTCCCATTTTTCAGGAATCTCGGACAAAACCGCGATCCTCGCGCGCGTATCCTCCGATCGTTTCGTATCGTGCGTTGTCGTCGCGTTCATGCTGTTAGGCCAATTTTTCTGCCGCGTCGCAATCAGCTCATGGAATGCGCAAGGATCGGCCAGCGAGGGCCTGGGGTCGCCTCCAACCTCGTTCAGTGACGCCAGCGGAAAGTAAATATACAGCGCAGTGTCTTCCATGCCCTTGGCCATGATCGAGCCGGTGAATTGCTGCCAGCGAGTCACGAACGCAAGCCGCGCTTCCCGCTGCTCAGGGCGAATGTGTTCCGCCGCTGCGAGCAGCAGGACATCCGACACAAAATTGAAATATTCCGCAGGAAGCGTAGACCGCCGGGCACGGGCAAGCTCGATTGCGTCGCCGATTACCTTCCGAGCTGCCTCCGGAATTTCGATCGACTGTATGTACGTCCGATACACAGGCAGGCAAGCTGTGACTTCGATCAAAGCTTCTGCCAGTTCCGCCGGATGCAATTCCCGCGCGTAGCGATCGTCGCGAGCCAGTTCAGCCAGCGCTCTGCTCAGCGCGCGCATTTCCACTCCCAACAGGGTGCGCATGACGAACTTTTTCTTGTCGTAGAGCAGATCCTCGAATTCAACGGTCAGGCCGATCCACTTTGAATAGATCTCTTCAAGCGCACCCGCCTGCGCCTCGTCGACTAGGAGCCGATTTGCAAAATTCAGATAGTCATAGCCGGTGGTGCCCTCCACGGGCCAATCCTCCGGCAGCCATTCGTTTTCCTCAAGAATCTTCTCGACGATCAGATACGGACCGTCGCCCTCCGGATGCTGCGCTGAGAGTCGCTCGCGCAAGCGTTTCAGATATCGCGCGGGTTCTCGTAGGCCGTCAATGTGATCGATTCGAAATCCGCTGCAGCTTTTGCTAAGCCCGATGCGTATCGCTTTCTCGTGAGTGGCGTCGAAAACAGCCAGATCATCCACCCGCACGCCGACTAAGTCGGTGATCGAGAAAAAGCGGCGGTAGTTGATGGCGTCGCTCGCGGTTTGCCAAAAAGCCAGTCGATAGTGCTGCCGGGCGAGAATATGTTCGAGTTCGTTAAAACTGCTCGGAGTGCCGGGTTTGCCGTTGAGAACCTCGAGCGCCCTCTCGACGTGAGCGTAGACTTCCGGAGACGCGCTTAACAATTGATGAAGCCGGTCGCACATGCCCTCAAACTTCGCCCGCCGATCCGCAGCAGCTAAAGTTCCATTGCCGGCAGCGACCGATTGCGCCACCGCAAGCACGCCCCGCCATTCCTGAGCACTCGGCGAATCGCCCTCAAGCAAGGCTCTCTTTCCGTTCCCTGGCGAGTTCAAAATCTGCGCATAGGAACCCGGCGCAATCGGAAATAGCTGCTCGCCATACTGCAGGACGAATCGGCCGCCTTGCCAGTCAAGATGCAGCTCTCCGTCATTCAGGACCTCACCAAACGGTCGTCCAAGAAACGGAAGCAGCAACTTATTTTCCAATGTCCGCGACGGCGGCTTCCAGTCGATATCGAAATAGGATGCAAAGGGAGAATCCGGTCCGAACTCCAGCACGTCCATCCACCATCGATTTTCTTTGCTGGCAGCCATATGATTCGGCACGAGGTCCAGCACAAGGCCCATGCCGCGCTCTTCCAGCGCCGATTGAACCCCGGCAAATTCCTCTTCGCCTCCTTCGTCAAGGTCGATCTTGGTTGGGTCCGTCACGTCATATCCATGACCGCTACCGCTGCGGCTTGCGAGAACTGGTGACGCGTAGACATGCGAAATGCCAAGCTCGCGCAAATAGTCGAGAATTGAAATCGCGTCCCGGAATCGAAAGTTCGAATTGAACTGCAGCCGGTAGGTTGCCAGCGGAGGCCGGGCAGGCATCAATGAGGTCCCTGGATATGAAGTTTCTCGCGCACAGCAACCAGTTCATTGGCCCATTCACCATTGCTTGGCCCGCTTCCATTGTGGTTTGTTGGAATCTGCATTAGCGGCGCGAAGCACAGGTTTTGTGCTGTCCACAATTGAACTGGAAACGGAAGTCCGGTCGCGACGTCGAGCAGCCCGTGCAAACGCTTCAGCGTTTCGAAGTCATCCGGGTTCTTCCCAAAAACGGAAGCCTGCTCTTCCAGGCGTTTTCGAATTGTGAATTCGAGTGTGGTCTGATCCAGGGTGACCTTATTCAACTCCGCCTCGCGCAAAAGCGCCTTCACGGCTGCCGCGTCAACGTCTGGCCGATCCAACGCTTGCTGTAACTGGTTATTAAGGGCAACGCCGGCGAGTGAGACGAAGGCGGGAGGCACGGGAACGGACAGTGAATTGAGGAAACGCATAAGCGGCGCCTGATGCTCATACATGCTGCGAAACGAACCCGACAGCGTGCCCAAACTGTCTTTGAGAATAAGATCAATGATGCGTCGCTGCTCATCCCTAAATAGCGAGCGAAGCGAGAAAGTGTTCTCGTGAAACTGCTCGTCCAGGATGCGAATCACTGACGCTGTATCCGCTCGTCCAAACGCCTCGTGTAGTTTTTCGCGCAGTTCCTGAAACCGATTCTCATCATGAAACTCGCGCACGCCACCCGTGAAATTGTGGTCGCCAAGATGCAAAACCGCAAAGCTGAGCGTAGTTTCTTCTTTGGTGATCTCAGAACGTACGCGCCCACGGCCTACCGCAAGACGTACGCGTCCTTCTGTTTCAACGCCGTACTGCTCTCGTTCCACCGTGTAGCAATAAATTTTGGTTCTATCTCCATACGATTCAAAGAGGGAGCTGACCGCGTAGTGCCCCATCACTTTGTCCGCAGTAACAATTGCCGGCGCGACACACTTCTTGTAAATTTCCTCACCATTCCCGTATTCACGCAGGTTGCTCTTTGCTTCACGGAGCTTTTCACAGAATTGTGCTTCCAGTTGCTCGTTCCCGGTTGTTTCGCGCGCAAGTTGAATCGCCCTTCCCGCATAGTGCACCACTTGAACCGTTTCGAGTCCGGAAAGCTCGTCGAAGAACCATCCGCAGCTGGTGTACATCAGCATCGCGTGGCGCTGCATTTCGAGCATCTTTAACGCGCGAATTTGCTCCTCGCGATTCAAGTCGCGAATCGCGTGCTTGCCAAGGAAGCTAGCCACATTCTCATCGGCCCGGTTCAGAACCACGTCGATGTAGTCATTGCGTGCAGCCCACGGGTCGCGGAGCAGCGCCGCTGCTTCTTTTTCGAAAACGGGAGCCAGCGTGTCCCTCAGCCAATCCAGCGCGTTACGCAGCGGCGTCCGCCACTCCTGGTTCCACCCCGGGTGCCCTCCCGAATTGCATCCGCAGTTGGACCTCCAGCGCTCAACGCCATGGACGCAACTCCACGATGTGTTCTCGACAATTTCCACCCAATGATCGGGCGGATGCATCTCGAGAAATTGTCCATAGTTGGTCAGCTTTGCCACACCGCCTGACTCAATACTGTTCAGCGCATACGTCAAGGCCATCTCGCCGAAATGATGATGGTGTCCGTAACTCTCGCCATCCGTTGCAATGTGAGAAAGCTGCGGCCACGTTCGCTGGTCCGAGAATCCGCTGAGCAACCGATCGGCGAATCGTTTTCCATCGCTCAGCAGCCCTTCGAACGCCACAGCCTGAGAAATCGGGCCATCATAGAAAAACACCGCAATTGTTTTCTTCGACGGCAGCCGAATCTGATAGGCCCTGCTCGGATCGATCCGATCGCCAGACACATTTTTCCAATTGCGGCTGCCAAACCGGCGCACACGCTTCGCTTGTCTCGGAGCAAGGATAGTGAATCGGATACCCTGCGCGGCAAGAGCTTCGAGAGAGGCGATGTCCACCGCCGTTTCAGGCAGCCACATGCCTTCCGGCTGGCGCCCAAAACGAGCGACGAAATCGCGAATGCCCCAGATCACCTGCGTCTCTTTATCGCGCGGGTGAGCGAGAGGCAAAATCATATGGTTGTATACCTGGGCCATTGCGGAGCCGTGCCCGCCAAACTGCTGCTGGCTCTGGTTGTCGGCTTCGCGGATCGATTCCAGAAGCGTCGGCGCGTTTTGTTCCATCCAGAGCAGCAAAGTGGGCCCAAAGTTGAAGCTCATCTGCGAGTAATTGTTGACGAGCTTTACAATTCTCTGCTGATCATCAAGCAGCCGCGAAATTGCGTTCGGCGCGTAACATTCGGCGGTCACCCGCTCGTTCCAGTCGTGATAGGGATAAGCGGAATCCTGCAATTCAATCGCTTCGAGCGACGGGTTCTCCCTCGGCGGTTGATAAAAATGACCATGAACGCAAACGTATTTCATTTCTCGCTTGCCCCTATCCGATACATGACGAATGAATGGTTTTGCCGAGGGGAGCCAGCCTTCTGGACACAGGCTCGCAGTAATTATGCGAATGCGGCGCGATCAAGAACAATACAGGAAAGTGCTTATGGAGGGTCTCAGCGACGGCGCGACATTGGTGCAACTACTCCTCTGGTTCAATAGCAAACGCAACGGCTGCTTCCGGCTCCCACTCACGCCCGGCATGATGCCACGGTGCGATGTTCCTAATCGGCATTAACCAAGAGGGAGCAGGAAGCGAGCTTTTACTTAATACCGGCGATAATTTAGCTCAGAAGCTAGTCCTAGTATTCGGCAGCGTACAGGCCACGTGCGTTTCAAGTCTGGAGATCACAATGAAAGCACATGCTAGCTTTTCGGCCTCCCACACTAAGCAACACCGGTCTAGGCTTCATCGAATCTCACAGATCTGCCTCGTGTTCTTTCTTGCCGTCCTGTCACGTGCAACTCCCGCAAGAGCTCAAAGCACCGTCATTCTCGTCGGATCGGGTTCCAGCGTTCCAGCGCCTCTCTACAACCGGTGGACGCAGGAGTACGGCAATCGCAAGTCCAACATTCAGATGCGATATCTCACCGTCGGCACTGGCGAGGGTATCAAGACAATTTCTCACGGCTCAGGTGACTTTGCCGCCGGAGAAGCTCAGCTCACCGAAAAGGAACGGAAAGAGGGCAGCCTGGTTGAGCTGCCGGTCGTATTGATTGGAATCGTTCCCATCTACAACCTCTCCGACGTCCATCAGGAGCTTCGGCTTTCCGGAGAGGTAATGGCCGAGATTTTCCTTGGCGAAATAAAAATGTGGAACGCGCCACAAATCGCGAAGCTGAATCCCGAAATTACTCTGCCTAATCTTACCATTCACGTAATCAACCGCCCCGGTGGAAAGGGTTCCAACTATGTCCTCACAGATTTTCTTTCCAAGGCCAGCCCTAAATTTCGCGCCCAGATTGGAATCACCGCTTCACCCAAATGGCCCGTTGGCGACGCAGCGGAACGCAGCTCCGATATGGCCGACAAAGTAAAAAGCACTCCGGGCTCAATCGGCTATGTTGAATATCAGTACGCCGTAAAAGGGAATATTCCTCAGGCTGCCGTGCTGAGCCCATCCGGAAAATTTGTTCGAGCTTCAGCCGATACCATTGCAGCGGCATGCCAGGCGGCAGAAGCGCCTCGCTGGAATAATTTCTCCGCGTCTCTAACCAACGTACCTGGAACGGATTCCTATCCCATCACCAGTTTCACGTGGATTTACCTCCGCACTCAATCGTCCGATCCCGCGCGAGCAACGGCACTAGCCGATCTCTTGGATTGGATATACACGGATGGCCAGCGATTTGCCACGCAGGAAGGCTATGCCGAACTGCCGTCCCCGCTTCTCGCGGCGGTCAGGAAAAAAGTTAAGGAATTGCGATAGGACGCGGCAACTTAATTCATTTGTACCGCGATTAGGATTCGCCCAATCCATCATTCACAAGCGTAGCCGCCACCGCACGCCGGCGGATTTTCCCCGTCGAGGTGGTGGGTATATTCTTCACCAGATAAATTTTCTTCGGGCATTTATATTCGGCCAAATGTTCGCGGCAATATTTGATCAGTTCTGTTTCACTCGCTTGCTGTGACTCCTGCAATACCACCGCCGCAGCCACCTCTTCGCCCAGCGTCGGATGGACGTAGCCGAAGGTCACCGCCGCCGCCACCGCAGGATTTTGCAACAGCACTTCATCCACTTCGTGTGGCGCGATATTCTCGCCCCCGCGAATGATGATGTCCTTGATCCTGCCCGTCAAATGTAGATAACAATCTTCGTCGAGCATTCCTTCGTCGCCGGTACGAAACCATCCGTCCGTAAACGCCCGTGTATTTGCTTCAGGATTATTTTCATATCCGCGAAACACGTTGGCTCCCTGAATCGCCACTTCGCCTCGCTGGTTCGTCGCGAGATGGTTGCCCTCCTTGTCCATGATGCTGATGCGCAAGCCGGTTCCGACTCCCACCGATCCCGCCTTGCGATGCCGTGGCGGCAAGGGATTCGATGTCATCTGATGGCTTGCTTCCGTCATTCCGTAAGCTTCGACGAAAGGCACGCCGAACAATGTCTCGATCTTGTGAATGAGGCTTGCCGAAAGAGGCGCGCTACACGAACGGATGAAGCGCAGCGTCGCGGCCTCTTCAGGTTTTTGGTGGGCCCGTGCGAGCAGAAGCTGATGCATCGTCGGGACTCCCGAGTACCAGGTCACCCGATGCTCTCGCACCGTCCGCCAGAAGGAGAGCGCATTAAATCTTGTAGGAACAACTACCGTGCCTCCCGAGAGCAATGTCGCCATCAACGAGGCCATCAATCCGTGAACGTGAAACAGCGGCATGATGCACAACGAAACGTCCGCTTGCGAGAGAGCGTAAGAGTTCGCAATATTCGCCGAAGAAACCGCGAGGTTGAAATGCCGCAGGGGCACGCGCTTGGGCCGTCCGGTGCTCCCGCTGGTGTGCAGCACCAGGGCAACATCGTCAGGCGTTGGCTCTTTCGCGGTAGCGCCGGTAGGATTGCCCGCAAGCCAGATATTCCCGTCTTCACTCATTCCCACCGGGAACACCGGGATTTTGCGATCGGACGCTGCGCTGCGCGCGAATTCCGCCCCCGCCGGCGGACAGAGTAGAATGCGAGCATTCGTGTCATTGAGGAAAAAAAGAAACTCCTCATACGGATACGCCAAATTCAAAGGAGCCGCTTTTCCCGCAATAGTGGCTGCCAAAAAGCACACAATCGCAGGCAGTCCGTTGGGCAGTGCGATTGCTACTGCGTCACCTCGCCGGATTCCCACCGAAGCCAGAGCGTTCGCCATGGCCAATACCTGCTGCCGGAGCGACTCGTAGCTCACGCGGATTCCCAACTCGGGCACGATCACCGCCGTATGGTTGCTGTCGGCGAATTGCAAAACATCAAGGAGGGTTTCAACGGACTTCAGCGTCATTCGTTGGCTCCTCTACGCCCGACTTCCGCGTGAGCAATTCTCGTCTTACTGTTAACGAAATCTAGCGCCACGGGGGAGGAAAATCCTGTGAATTCTGAATCCGCGGCCTTGGTCTTCGGCGTTCTATCTAAACGCCTTCCCCAATGCCCGGATTATCCCATCGCGTATGTCGATGGGCAACCGTAGCCGAGCGGACAGTGGAGGAAAGCGAGTCTTAGCGGCCCGGATCTAGATCTCTAATCACGACGTTGAGCACCTGCCCGGTTCGCCGCGCATCGCTCTCGGATACTGCGCTCTTCATTCCGTTCTGACCATCGGCCTCAGAATGCTCGCGATACGTTCGCGCAATTGCCGGTAGCCGCGCGCAACCGCCTCGAATAAGTCCAGCCATCTCGGCGACAGCAAGTCTCGTTTCAAACGGCCAATCCCCAATCTTCCCCGCGGGTGCGCCAGAGTTTGCCAGCGCTTGCACTCCTTTGTGTTCCAGCGCGTCGGTCACGATGGCCTCAAGAACTCCACAAGAAGTTCGCAACGCCACATCATATTCCTGTTGCTCAAGGGCTCGTCGGCTATCGGCATAAGCCTGTTCCACTACAGCCCGCAACTCAGGCCTATGAACAAACTCGAACCGGCGACGCACCGCCGTATCCGCTGGCGCGCCCGAAAATGCGGACGAAGCTCCGCCAAAGGGAACGCCCTCCGACATTCCGGAAAGCGACTCGCCTGCCTGATCCAGGACAACGATCAATCGCTTGACGATTTCGGCCGGCGGTACTCCCTCTGCAGCGCGCCCATCCTCAGTTCGCATCAGGAATGCGTTGCTGAATGATCGGGCCAGCCAGTGAGCCTTGCTCCCCCCCGACAATTGATTGATCGTCGCGCCACAGTGTTCCTGCCACGCGCGAGTTTCAGCCATTACCACTGGACTGTTCGCACCGCTTGCCAGTCTCTCGAGAATCTGCCGCCCGCGCCGGATCAGACTGTCCAGGTGCGACAGTTGAGTCTCGATCTGCGCTCGCACACTCTCGTCCATCGCCTGCGTCTCCTCCCGGTACCAAAACGATTATCGCATTTCGTCGTCTGTCAACGACAAGGTAATACCGTCGAAATATCATCCGAACAGTATTTTGGCGAGGGCACGGTGAAGGTTCGCTATAATTCCGTCGCTATGGCTCGATTTCTCGACAGATTGTTGCGAGTTCTCCGCGAGCGGCGCGGCACGGACATGTCGTTCATGTGCCGCCACCTTCTGTCCGAGCGCGGCGAGGCTTCGCAAACCGCTCTCGCCCAAGAAATCATCAATGCTTATAGGGCGATGAACGACAAGCAGCGCCTGCAGTTCTATGAAATGCTGTCTCGCGATTTTGCGCCCGATCAGGCTTCCATTCTTAGCGCCGCGGCGGACTATCTGCGCTCGCCGGGACCTTCCGCTCTGGCCACGCTATCGGCAGCCGTCGAGCCTCCGCGTCAGGAGTTGTTTCGGCGGATTAACACGGCGCCGCACGGTACCGAAACTCTGGTCGCCATGCGCGAGCATGTGTTGGCTTCCAGTAACGGAGATTTCGCCCCGCTCGATGTCGACTTGCGGCACTTATTCAGGTCCTGGTTCAATCGCGGTTTTCTGCGCCTCGAACGCATCAGCTGGCACACCTCCGCGTTAATCCTGGAAAAGCTAATCGCCTACGAATCCGTACATGAAATCAATGGCTGGCCGGATCTTCACCGCCGCCTCGAAGCCGACCGCCGCTGCTTCGCCTTTTTTCATCCGGCTATCGTCGACGAGCCAGTAATCTTTGTGGAAGTGGCGCTATCCCATGGACTGACGGGCGATCTCGAACCGCTGCTGGACATCCAAGCGCCGGTGCTCTCGCCCGGCAAAGCGGATACAGCCATCTTTTATTCCATCAACAACTGCCTGCGAGGTCTGCGCGGTGTTCCTTTTGGCAATTTCTTGATCAAGCAGGTAGTAGACGAATTGGCTGCCGAGCTTCCGAATATTCAAACCTACAGCACACTATCGCCGCTGCCCAACTTTTCCCAAGCCTTGCGCGATCAGCATAACGATGGCGGTTTCACGCATGATCGCCTCTTGCGTCTACTCGCCGATGATGCCCGCGCTCTCACCGCCACAGGGCGGCGTCGCGACCCTGTCGAAGCTCTGTTCCATCTGCTCGAGCAGCCTCTGGCCCATCGGGAAATTCTCGCGCGGCCGCTGGAGCGCCTGGCTCTCGCTTATCTCACGCAGATGCGTCAAGGCGGTAAGCTCTACGATTCCGTCGCCACGTTTCATCTTTCCAATGGCGCGCGCCTCGAGAGAATCTACACTTTTGGAAACCTGCGGCCCTACGGCTTGCGTGATTCCTACGGCGTCACCGTGAATTATCGCTATCTCCCCGCCGAACTCGAGGAAAATCACGAACGCTTTGTCAGAGGCGAAATCCAGGTTTCCAATAGCCTGGCGTCAGAATACAAAGCGGTAAGGAAAGCCTGGCAACCCCAAGCATCTTCGCGCAGCGGAAAAGACTGAAACCGATTGGCGCGGTCGCAGCAAAATTTCCAGATCTCGCCCCGGCCATTAAGCCACTTTCAACCGGGCGGACCTGAACTCTGCTCTACAAGTCGAGCGGTCTAGCCTTCCCACCTCTTAAGCGCGCGCTGGCGACGTTCCAGCCTGCGGCGCTACATCAGCGACCTGATCACGCGCGGCCGGGGCCTTCATCCTGCGCAAGACAAAAAAGGCCAATATCGCCGCGATCCAGTCCAAAACGATGGTGATCATGAAAACGCCAATCCACCCGATTTTCGGCACTGTGAACTTGGCGGCGAACGGAGTCCAAATCTTGTTGGGGATCACCGCCAAAATGAGGCCATATGCCACGATAAAGCCCGCGGCTACCAGTAGCCCTGTCTTCGCGGTTCCGCTGATCTGTATGCGCAGCACCGTGGGGGCCAGGAACACCGCGAATAAAACCAAAGCGCCACCCAACAGCAGCAATATGTCCGCTCGAAAGTCGAAAGCCTTGCCCAGAACAAGCGCCGACCCAATCGGCACAAATAAAGACGCCGCGCCTTTGGCCGTGTACAGAAATCCGTAGTTTGTTGTTGCGTGCTTGCGGCCGAAGAAATCTCCACACAGCGCCGGAAACAGGGAGAAGATCTCACCCCACCCGAAAAACGTGAATGCACTGAAAACGACAAACAGTAGTGGATTGCTGGCAAATTTGAGAAGCCCGAGTTTTGCGACTCCCTCTAATCCGAACGCGAGAGTCATGGTCTTCTCGCGCCCAATCTGGTCTGAAACCCATCCCCAAAATGGCCGGCAAAGGCCATTTATAAGCCGGTCGGCCGAAAGTGCAAACGTCAAGGCAGCCATGGACAGCCCAAAAAGCGTGACCGTCACCTTGTCCACTTTGAAGTCCTTGGCCATCGGGGCTAATTGCGCGGTGGCCATCAAGCCGCCGGTCGCCACCATTGCCATCATTACGTACATCAGCCAGAAATGCGGTGTTGCAGCCATCTCTCCGGGTTTGAAGTCCCGCAGGCTTTGGCGGCCTTTTACCTCTGGGCTTCCCTTCAACCTCCAAGTCTTCGGCAACCATCCCTGCGGCGGTGCCTTCAGAAACAGCGCAGCGATCACTACGACCGCCCCCTGAATGATTCCCCACACGATGAACGTGTGCTGGTAGCCGGAACCAGGAGGCTGCCCCGCAGGATTGATCATGTTAGCCAAGGGTGCGACAGTGAAAGCCGACCCGGCTCCGAAGCCGGCAGCTGTGAGACCGGCCGCAAGTCCGCGGTGATCGGGGAACCACTTGAGCGCGCTTCCAATTGCCGTGCCGTACACCACGCCAGCCCCGAGTCCTGAAATCGCATACGAGATGTACAGAGCTGAAAGCGTTTCGGCCTTTCCGCTTCCATACCATCCCGCCCCCGCCAGCACTCCTCCGATCATAACTAGGAGCTTGGGTCCGAACTTGTCGACAAGCCAGCCTTCGAAGGGCACCAGCCAGGTCTCCAGAAGAACGAAAACTGTGAAGGTAACCTGAATCAGCGCCACTTCCACATTGAGGTGCTTCTGGAGGGGACCAACGAACAGCGTCCAACCGTACTGGAAGTTCGCCACCGCCACCATGCTGAGGATGCTGAAGAAGAGAATCACCCAACGGTTGTCAGTCAGAGCTTGCAACCCTGCGCTTCGTTCGGAAGGGGTTTCGGTCATGCGTGCATCTCCTTGCCGGTCACCGCAATTTCATTTCATACCAAAAAACAGAGATCGCCTATCGCTTCGGCCGTCCCACGCGAAACTGAACGAGAAAGTCTAGAGACACCACCCCACGCACACGCCCCTAGACGCACTCGAGGCAGCTAAACAGCGCAATCCAAACTACGTTTTTTGGAATTGCGCTACTTTTCCCCATTTGACCTTTGAATCGGACAAATCGAAGTTCTCTTGCGAACCCCCACTGGTCCGCTAAGCGAACCTCTAACACTCTCTCGGAAACCTGTCAAGAACTTACTGGATTCGCAAACTGAGAAAGCCCGATAGGGCTGGGTCTGCCTAAAACGATATCCATTTAGTCAACTTTGTGAAATTCTCTTGACACGCTCTCTTCCGATATGATAGACGCTCCCCTGCCTTACCAGAAAAATTTCTGCGGAGAGGGTAAATATGCGCTCGCCTAAGCTTCGGGGTGTGCTTCTTGCCTCGCTTTTCTTCGTTTCCGGTCCGCTCGCCTTTGCTCAGAGCGCAAAACCGACAGCCGATCCCGCTCAGCCGAAGGCTGCATCCGAGGAAGAAGTACAGCAATTGCGCCGGGAGATCGCGGAACTGAAGGCCCAAATCCAGCGGCTCGTCCCGGCGAGCACGCAGCCGCAAGACGGGAGCGCTCACCTGGTCCAGGCTAACGCTGTCACCGACCCTGTCCAGCCGGATTCTACGGTCGCCCCGGCCTCTGCCACCTCTGACGACATTGACGCCCTTCAGAAGGAAATCGACCTCCTTCAGAAGAAAGCCAGCGACAATCCCGCGCCTACGGCGGGATGGAACGGCGAGCATTTCTATCTTAAAAGCTCCGACGGTAACTTCACTCTCATGCCTGTCGGATACTTGTACGGCCAATATATTTTCTACAAGGGCAATGGCGCGCCCTCAGACACATTCAACATCAGGGTTGCCCGTTTTGGCGTTCAAGGCAGCTACGGAAAGCAACTTGACTATTCCTTCCTGTTCGATACGGCGTCTTCGCTCACCATCCGGGACGCTTATATGGATTTCAAGCCCTGGAGTGCGTTCAAGATCATGGGCGGTCAGTTCAAAGTGCCTTTCTCCATGGAAGTCGGCACCGGCTACACCAACGTCGAGTTCGCTAGTCGTTCCATTATCTCTGTGCTGTACCCCGACGCCGGTGGAGGTTTCCGCGCTCCCGGCGTCGACGTGCACGGCGATCTGGCTGGCGGTCGCTTCCAGTATTGGACCGGTATTTTCAATGGCAAGGGACTTCTGACCTCCAACACCACGAACGAAGTCGAAGTCGTCGGCAGGGTCCGGTTCCAGCCGTGGAGAAACGCGGACAGCCCATGGCTGAAGGGACTGTTCTTTGGCGGTTCTGCAGAGCACAGCCGCTCTAAAGCACTTGCAGGCGAGTTGAGCTTCAGCGGCGTCCTGAATGACCAGACCTACACTTTCTTTCCGCAGTTCCGGATCAATGGCGGAATCACTCGATATAACGGGTTCTTTGGCTTCCTGAAAGGGCCGTTAGGTATTCGCGGAGAGTACGCTCAGCTCCTTGAGAAGCGCAGCGGCATCGGCTCATTCGTCCCCAGCGGCGTCGGGTTCAACACGCTCCCCGGCGTTGTGGGCAAAGGCGCTTACCTGTCTGCAACTTACTTACTAACCGGCGAAAACGAGCCGGAGAACGCCATTCCGCGCGTCAAGCACCCTCTCATTGGTCCCAATTCCCCCGGAGAATCGGGTGGCCCCGGCTGGGGCGCGTTTGCCGTCAAGGCCCGCTATTCCTGGCTCCAGGGGCGAGCAGGCGGCATTACGTGCGATGCCACCACCACTCCCGCCTGCCCGATTACACCGGGAATCGTCCCGACCTTTAGCGACCACACCACCCAGTGGACCGTCGGCTTCAACTGGTATCTCAATTACTGGGTTCTCGTGAAGTCGGACTTCAACATCAACCAGCTCCATGATCCAAGCGTGCAGGGCATTACGCCCCGCAATTACTTTGTCTTTATCGAAGGGCTTCAGTTCCGGTTCTGATCCAGGTCTTGAGCGCCTCGGATCAACCCGTTCGCTGGTTACTACGGGGGCCGGCACGAGAATCCGGACGCGCTCAGGATCGAAACAGCTTATTGAAAGCGTAGTCGGGCCCCCGGCAAACATTGTTGGAGGAGATTCGATGAGATCGAAAATGTTGCCCCTTGTAGCTTTCGCGATTGTCCTCACCGCGACTCTGATCTCGAACAATTGCAGTGGTCCCGCGAACTGTCCCACCTGCGGCACGGACAAGAACGCGACCGTCGGTTTGATCGATGTCATGCTCGTGCCGGAACACAACGGCACCGGCGAACCCGGCGGCCCCTTCAACATCTTCGACATCAGCTGGGTCGACCCCGTCAATCGCCTCTACTACGTGTCCGATCGCGTTGGCCTCGACATTCCTATGTTTAATACCGTCACCAACATTGCTTTGGCCGCGATCGGCGGGGATAACTCCATCGCCGAAGCAGGCAACAACGCAAGCTTCTGCGTCGACTCCGCCAAGTTCGAAGGTGATTCGACCATCATTCCTCCGGTCACCACAGCGCAGGGTAACTACACCCGCTTCGGATGCAAGACTATGAACTTCACGCTCCCGGGTTTCTTTGGTCCCAACGGTCATTTCGGCGGCTTCGTAGGAGGCCAATGCTGCGCCTCGCGGTCCAATAACTTGAATCCGTTGTCAGGTCCTAACGGCATTGAGGTCTCGCCCGACGGTACCTTCCTATACGCCGGGAACGGAAGCTCCACGGTCGTGGTTTTCGACCTTACCCAAACCATCGCTACCGGCGGCACCACCTTTCCCCAAGTCATAGCCACCCTCGTTTCGGGTACGTCGCCTGACTATGACGGGCCCCTCGGCATCGGCCCCTGCCAAGCGTCCGCGAACGGAAGAGCCTTTTCTGATCCCACCTGCGGAGACCTACGCGGCGATGAACTGGCAACCACAGGCGCCACTCCGGCTATCGACCCTCTCGGGAATTCGCACGACCTTCTGATGGTTATCAACGGCGACCCCGGCCTGCCCTTTACGACGATCTTCGACATCACCAACGTGATCCACCGCACCGGCACCCAACAGCAGCAACACTGTCTCCCGGTCAATCCCAACGCGCCCTACAGCCCCGGCGGCACGCACACTTCGTTCCCCCAGAATCTCGCCTCGTGCGTCCTCGGCCAGATCTACTACGACGGTTCGCCGGCGAACAACATCAACACCGTGATCGATGACGGGGGAGCAAATGCCGGCATTCCCTGTCCAAATCCCTCCCTCCAATTTGCGGACTTCACCCCTGTGCCATCAGGCGCCTCCGGTCATGGCGTCGGCGTTGGTGGCAAGGATGTCCCATGTCACCGCGCGGCTGTTGTTCCCACGGGCGGCACGGAAGTTGCTTTAGCGGGGCTGGGAGCGATGGCATACAACCCCAACACGGGGCACTTCTTACTTAGCAACGGAAACGCTTCCTCGGACATCACCTACGGAACCATAGACGAGATCGACCCGTTCCATACTTTCCCAGGTGGGCCACCGCTTGGAGTTCCGGCTGTTATCAACAGTTTCGTAGTGCCCATGTGCATGCCCAGCGGAATTGTCATGGGTCCCGGCACGGACTTCCTGGTGACCTGCGCCGGTCATGACGGAAGGCAATTCGCCCCGACCACCTACATCATCAACGGCACCACTGGTGCCATCGTCTCCACGATCAACTTCGTTGGAGGAGTCGACCAGGGATGGTACAACCCCGGCGATGGCAACTACTACGAAGCGGCCAGAGACATGCTCCCCTCTCCTGTCCTCGGCGTGATCGATGCCAAACGAAGGCAATGGCTCCAAAACGTGCCCACGAACGGCAACGCGCACAGCGTTGCGGCCGATCTCAACAACAATCACGTCTTCGTGCCTCTGCCCGCCGGAGGCAATTGCCAGTCGCAAGCTCCCGATGGTTGCGTAGGCGTTTACGCATCACAGTAATTGAAAAAGCTGAACTTGTACGGAGTCGGAAGCCCGGATTCACAACCTTGGATTCGGGCTTCCGCACTTATGCGGCATCAAACTCACTTCACGAGCGTCTCTTGGTAGCGCATCATCTTCCATTCCCCGTCTCGATTCGTCCACAGTTCGCCGATAAACATCCTCCGGTAGCGAGTCGCCGAGCCCTTGGGAAATTGCATCGTGCTCTCATAGGTAACGAACGCATAGTGCGGCCCAAGTGCCTGCACCTGGAAAAGCTGCAGCAGGTAGTCGCTAAACATGCTGTGTTCCACTTCGCGCAGTATGTGTGGCTTCGGGCGCTCGCCGTCGCCATCCGATTCCACTCCTTCGAAATCATCGGTCAGAAATGCGGCGTAGGCGTTTTTGTCCCTTTTCTTGTACGCCGCCCACGCCGCTTTCACCTTCGCCTCCAGCATCTCCGCCAGCTTGGACTGAGCGCCGGTGTCCTTGGATGGTAATGACGGTGTCGGCGTGTTCGCGGAGGCCTTGTCCGTCGCAGCCGGTTGCTGCGCGAACCCATAACCTGGCAATGCCAGCGCTATACATGCACCAAGGAACCAATTTCGCATCTGTATCTCCTCAAATCCGAGCGCCGCGCATCTTACAGTTCTCGTGGCATGCAGTCAAAGCACAGTTCGCCGTGCGTTGGAATACGCATCGAGATACGGGCTACAGCCGATTGCCCTATGGAGCGCTCTTAGCTAGTATGAATTTGTAAGTCGATATGCACCTATTCGACGCACCTGTGTGGGTCGTTTGGATTTCCACCGGACGTAGGCAAAGGGAGATGAAACCATGAGATCAACTTCAGTACTCGCGCTTGTTCCGCTCCTATCGGCCTCTCTCGCGTTCTCGGCAAGTCCTCGGCAACAAACCTCCTCCGAGCCATCGCCGCAAGGATGGCGCCAGACTCAAATTTCCAATGGCACCACTCACTTCCGATTCACTTTGACGGGTAAATTCCTCAAACGCCCTGCAGGTAACGTTTCGAATCCCCCCTCACTGACTGTGGATTGCGGCAGCGGTCGTGGCTCCGAGGGCAAGCTGATAGCCGGAAATCTTCTGGTCGGCGCGCCCCTTAAGATCCACTATGTGGAACCCACCGAGATTCACGCGACCTCTTATTTCCCCAAAGTGTTCGTCCGCATCCGCGTGGACGATTCAACCAAGAGTGAGAAACGACAGTGGACGCCGGGAAAGGACAAGATGTCGGCTGTGTTTTCTAAATATTCCCTCAAGAAAATACTTCGCGCCCACACCGCGGAGATTAGCACAGAGGATGAGAACGGGTCAGACGTCGCCATGCAGTTCGATATACCTGACTCAACTGCCATCGAACAAGCCTGTGACGTCGACACCAAGAACTGAAGAAACGAGATTGTAAAAATACTCAGTCAGCTAAGCTCTATCTTCACCGGCATTCGACTGCCGAATTTTCTTCTGATTCCGAAGTGCACAACGGCAATCGACGTCTCACAGAGTGCTTCACTATCCATAACCCTTCATTGTTCGTAAGGTAGATTAGATGGCGCCCATCTTCGGAATACATGCTTGTGACGCCGGTGAACGTCTTCACGGGGTGCGGATTCTTGGGATCGGTCATATCCATCAGTTTTACGGTCTGCGTCGGGACAGCGCCTTCGCCCGACTTGTCCGATTGAACCGCGATGGCAAGCCCCGAGCCAACTTCAGTTAAATGACCTCCGGGCGCTGCCCGGTCGACAATCTGGGGTTTCTCAGGGTCGGACACATCGACAACGGTGAAATGAACATTCTGCTGCAAGTAAAGATACTGCTTGCCGTTTTCCTCTTGGAAAAAGATTTGCCGCACCGCGGAACCGGGCAAAGGAATATGAGCCACCACTTTGGTCATCTCTTTCATACCGCTTTTCGTGTTGTCCTGGCCGGCGGCCCGAGAACTGAAAGGAAGGAATGTTGGCGATGCTAGAATCAGCGCGAGTCCGAGGCAAATCTGGAAGGTTCTGTCGCGAAACATATTTTTATCCTTCTTTCACACACTTCCTGATGAACGTGAAATTGACCCGTGACACCTCTTCCCCAGGGGGTTCTGGTCCCTTAACAGATTGCGAGTAATTACCTCTAAAGGGAATACATTGGAATATGTATACTTCGGTTGGCGGCCAAGGAAAACGAAAGTAGCAGCCTGCCGATGAAATCGAGCGCATCTCGTTTATCGTCTATTTAATATGGTGACTGCACGATGACCTCCGCCGCGCAGGAATTTCTCCGCAGCGCCGCCGTAAAATCTGCCGACCTCACCCATCGCCAGATCATTCGCCGCGCCATCGATCAGTACAGCAGCTCGAACGATCGAGGTCGCTCTCGCTTTGCTGATTGGGAAGCGGCACGCCAGCGTTGCCATGAAATCAAGTGGGAAGCGCTCAACAATCTCGATCGCTATCTCCTCGAATTCGAACAGCGCGTGAAAGAACGTGGCGGCCATGTCTTCTGGGCCGCGGATTCCGCCGAAGCCTGCCGCTACATCACCGAACTCGCCGTCAGCCGTGGCGTTCGCAAGATGGTGAAATCGAAATCAATGGTCGCCGAGGAAATCCATCTTTCACCCGCCCTGGAAAAAGCCGGCATCCAGGCCATTGAGACCGATCTCGGCGAATACATCGTTCAACTGCGCAACGAGCCGCCCTATCACATCGTCACGCCGGCCATGCACCTTAGCCGCAAAGACATAGCCGATCTTTTCAAAGAAAAATTGGGCGACGTGGATACTGACGATCCTGTCGAGCTGGTCGCCGCCGCCCGCCGCGCACTCCGCCGCGATTTCTTCTCCGCCGAAATGGGAATCAGCGGCGCCAATTTCCTCGTTGCCGATGCCGGAATGATTGCCCTCACCACCAACGAAGGCAATGGCCGCCTCTGCACCACCGTCCCGCGCATTCATGTCGCCCTCGCCGGTATCGAAAAAGTGATTCCGCGCCTCCAGGATCTCGCCCTGTTTTGGCCCGTGCTGGCCACGGCGGGCACCGGCCAGGCCATCACTTGCTACAGCACCTTAGTTGGGGGCCCGCGCAAGCCAAACGAGGTCGATGGGCCTGAGGAATTCCACGTCGTACTCCTCGACAACGGCCGAACCGAATTGCTCGCGGACATCGAGCAGCGCGAGGTGCTGCATTGCATTCGCTGCGGCGCCTGCCTCAACGTCTGCCCTGTGTTTCGCACCGTCGGCGGCCACACTTACGGCACCACTTACCCTGGCCCGATCGGCAGCGTGCTCACTCCGCATCTGCGCGGAATTGACGAATTCCATCATCTCTCCTACGCCTCATCTCTTTGCGGCGCGTGCACCGATGCCTGCCCTGTGAAAATCGATTTGCATCATCACCTGCTCGAAAATCGCCGCAACGCCGTGAATCATTCCGCGCGCCCCTGGGCCGAACGGTTCGGTTTCAAAATCTGGCAGTGGACCATGCAGAGTGCCTCGCGTTTCCGTATCGTTGGCGGCCTCGCACGCATGGCGTTGCGCGTCACCCACAGCCTCGGTCTCGACGGCACCGTGCTCGATCCGATGGGTCCATGGTCGAAGAATCACGCCGCTCCGCGCGTCCCTGAAAAATCATTTCGGGCGCTCTGGGGAAAAAATAATGCCGCAAACTGAAAACGCCAGCCGCGAAAGGATCCTCGCTCGCATCCGCACCGCGTTGCGCGAGCCTGCCCCGCTTCACGAACCTGTCAAAGCAGGCCCAATCTTCGTTCCTGTCACCGATCTGCTCGATCGCTTCCAGAAAGAATGCGGCATCAATATTACGGAATTTGTTGCCGTTCCCAATTTGCACGCCAGCGGCGCGGCCATAAAGGAAATCCTGGCGGCGCTTCCGCCCGGAGAAATCTTTGTTCAAGATTCGCCCGATCTCCGCGAACTCGCGGCGGAATGGCAGGACGGCCGCACAATTCAATGGTCGAGCGAAGGCGGCCCGAAAGAATCCGCACAAGCCACCATTTCCGCTTGCGAAGCGCTCGTGGCTCGAACCGGCTCTGTGCTCGTCTCCGCGGCATGCGGAGGCCGAGGCGCCTCGGTCGTTGCGCCCGTTCACATCGTCGTCGCAACGATCAATCAGTTGCTGCCCGATATCGATGCCGCCCTGGCCCGCGCTCAGGAACGCGGCACCGTCGCCCAGAATTCTTTTCTCTGCCTCATCACCGGCTCAAGCCGCACCGCCGACATCGAAAAGATTCTCGTCATGGGCGCGCACGGTCCTCGCCGTTTAATTGTTGTCCTGGCAATGAGCTGATTTCTGCCTTCCTCGTAACGAAATCACCGCCCTTGCCGAGACATACCGGAAACTGCGAAAATGACTTGGAATTGCAGAGCAATTGAAAGATTCGTCTTGCTTACCAGTTCGCCCAGCCTCCGTCAGTAGAAGAGAACTACGTCTCGAGTAAATACCCGAGCGCCGCAAATGCGGCCATCGAAGCGGAAGGAGTTGTTAATGAGCGGAGTGCGAGTTTTGGTCGGGACGCGCAAAGGCGCGTTCATCCTGACCGCGGATGGCAAGCGCGAGAAATGGGACATCACCGGCCCGCATTTTGCCGGCTGGGAAATGTTTCATCTCAAAGGCTCGCCCGTGGATCCCAACCGGATCTACGCTTCGCAATCCACTGGCTGGTTTGGCCAGCTGATCCAGCGCTCCGATGACGGCGGTAAAACATGGGAACCGGTCGGCAACAAATTCGACTACGCCACAGTTCCCGGCACTCATCAGTGGTACGACGGCACGCCGCATCCATGGAAATTCGCACGCGTCTGGCACCTGGAACCCTCGCCGACGGATCCCGACACGGTTTACGCAGGAGTGGAAGACGCCGCGCTGTTTCGTTCGACCGACGGCGCGCAAACCTGGCACGAACTTCCCGGTTTGCGCGAGCACGGATCGGGACCGCGCTGGCAACCGGGCGCCGGCGGCTTGTGCCTGCACACAATCATTCTCGACGAGAAAAATCCGAATCGAATCGTGATCGCGATTTCCGCTGCGGGCGCGTTTCGCTCGGACGATGCCGGCAAAACGTGGCAGCCGATCAATCGTGGATTAAAGTCCGAAGGAATTCCGAATCCCACCGCCGAAGTGGGCCACTGCGTTCATCACATCGCGATGCATCGCTCGCGCCCCAATTCCTTGTTCATGCAGAAGCACTGGGACGTGATGCGCAGCGACAATGCCGGCGACTCTTGGCAGGAAGTGAGCGGCAATCTGCCCACCGATTTCGGTTTTGCGATTGACGTTCACGCGCACGAGCCCGAAACGATTTACGTGGTGCCAATCAAGAGCGATTCCGAGCATTTCGTCCATGACGCAAAGCTGCGCGTGTTTCGCAGCCGAACCGGCGGCAACGAATGGGAACCGTTGACAAAGGGCCTTCCGCAGCGCGATTGTTACGTGAACGTGCTGCGCGACGCGATGTCCGTCGATTCGCTCGATTCGTGCGGCATCTATTTCGGCACCAGCGGCGGCCAGGTTTACGCGTCGGCGGATGCTGGCAATAGCTGGAACGCAATCGTACGCGATTTGCCGGCTGTGCTTTCCGTGGAGGTTCAGACGCTGCAATGATTCGCGTGATACTTCCGGCGCATTTGCGAACGCTCGCGCGCGTAAATGGCGAAGTGAGTGTCGAAATTGCAGGCGAGCCAACGCTGCTCTCAGTGCTGAACGCGCTCGAGACGCAATATCCGGTGCTGCGCGGCACGATTCGAGATCAGGTGACGCACGAGCGCCGCCCGTTCGTGAGATTTTTCGCCTGCGAGGAAGATTATTCGCATGAGCCCGCGGAAACTCAATTGCCCTCCGCGGTCGTTACGGGCAAAGAACCGTTTCTCATCGTCGGAGCAATGTCCGGCGGCTGATTTTCCCCGGCTCAATGAAACATCACCGGGTTGTGCGCGCGATCCGGATTTCAAGCAGACACAGGAGGCAACATGCAATTGGATCCCTATCTTCATTTCAATGGCAACTGCGAGGAAGCATTTAAATTCTACGAGAAGGCTCTCGGCGGCAAGATCGCCTTCAAAGCAACGTACGGCGAAGCGCCGCCCGCGGCGAAATCTTCGCCCGACTTTAACAATAAGATCATGCACATGCGGTTGGATTTGAACGGAAGAGTGCTGATGGGCAGCGATGTGCCTGCCGACCGTTACAAGGCGCCGGAAGGATTTTCGCTTTCGGTCAGCACCAAAGATCCGGCGGAAGCGGAGCGCGTGTTCAACGAAGTGAGCAAAGGTGGAAATATCATCATGCCGATTCAGCAGACGTTCTGGTCGCCTCGCTTCGGTATGTGCACCGATCGGTTTGGCATTCCGTGGATGGTGAACACGGAGCAGCCGGCTTCACAGCAAGCGGCGCACGGAAACTAGGCGAAGCGCTGCAAACGTTTCAAGAACTCGACGAATTGACTTCACGAATTCACGTGACGAATTAACGTGAAGAGGATGCGCGGGCCGCGGCTCTCTCGCGGACTGGCTGGACGTTGCTCATCAGCGCTCGGACGCGCCCCGCATCCACTTCGTTCTGCATTACTCCATCTTTTTTCAGGCTTGTTCCCACGATGATGCCGTCGGCGTGCTCGAGGAATGCGGCGACGTTGTCGGCGCTGGTGCCGCTGCCGATTAGAATCGGGCGCTTAGCGAAAGATTTTGCTTCGCGCACTTTCTCGACGTCGGGCGCGCTTCCTGTAAATCGCCCGGAAACGATCAGCGCGTCAGCTCCGTAAAATTCCGTCCATTCAACGTGCGTGCGCAGATCGATTCCGGGGAACGACACCGAGTGCTTTTTGTCGACGTCCGCAAAAATGTGAATTCCTTCGGCGTGCAATTCCTTCCGTTTGCGCATCAATTCGGCGGCGCAGCCGTGGTCGAATTCGCCTGTGTCCCAAACGCGCGCGCCCGTGAGAATGCAAACGCGAATCCAGCGCGCGCCCGCTGCCAGCGCGATCGAGAGGCAGACGGTGCCACCGTTGTGAATCACGTTGATGCCGACCGGTATCGGGAAATTCTTCACGATTTCGGCGGCGGCCACGGCGTGCGCCGTCATCGCTTCGGGCTTCACGTCGTTGCCAACGTAGTAGGGAAGGTCCCACATGTTTTCGACGGCGAGGCCATTGACGCCGCCCTGAACCAGCGCTTCAGCGTCGCGCAGCGCGTGATCGATAATTTTCTGCATGCCGTAGCCCGTGTAGCCGGGGGCGCCGGGAAGCGGCCAGAGGTGGACCATGCCGATTACGGGCTTCGGGACGGGAAAGAGGTCGGCGAGCGATTTCATTCGCGGGCGGTCGAGCTCTTTTTTCCATTCGGGCAATTGATTGCGATCCGGCGTTGGCGTCATGTGTGCCTCTCTGGGCGCGAATTGCGATTTTGAAGACGTGCGAGCGCGCTGCGGCGCACGGCGTCCCATTTTCCGCGCAGGCGCTGCGACCGCATCAGCGCGGCGACTTCACGCGAACCCGGAAGCGTTTCTCCCGCGCCCACGAACGATACCGCGGCTGCGCCGCCGGCGCTCGCCGCGATGGCAGCTTCTTCCGGCGACCAGCCGCGCAGGCGCGCTTGCAAAAATCCGGCGACGAAGGCGTCACCCGCGCCGGTGGAATCCACGATTTTCACAGCGAATGACGGAGCATGCTGCGGTTCGCCGTTGCACGAAATCAAGCAGCCGCTTTTTCCCAGCTTCAGGACCACTTCGCGAGCGCCCGCTTTTTCCAGTGCCGCAAACGCGCGGTGCGGATCGCGCGCGCCGGTTAGCAGCGTCGCTTCGTCCGTGCTGAGAAGGAGGATATCCACGCGGGGAATGATTTGCAAAATTTTTGCGGGGATTTGCTGGGCTGGTGCCATTCCGACGTCGAGCGAAACCCAGCCGCCGCGGGCGTGAATTTCGCGCGCGATTTGTTTGGCCGCGCGCGCGGGACCGGGATTGAGAAAATTGTAGCCGACGAGATGCGCGGCTTCTGCGTCGTTGCACAGCGATCGCATGTTCCGCAATTTCTTTACACGGCCATTTGCGGCGCGGCTGCCGAAGAATGTGCGCTCGCCGTCGGGCGTGATGTTGATGTAGAAAAAGCCGGTCATCGCATCGCTAGTGCGCTGGACCCAGCGCGTGTTCACGCCGCCTTCGGCGAGATGCTCGAGAACGTAGTCGCCGAAGCGGTCCCGGCCGACGCAGCCGGCGAGCCGCACGTCAACGCCCCAGCGCGCGAGAGCGAGTGCCGAGTTTGCGCCTACGCCGCCGCAGTGCATTTCGAGCTGCGGCGCGAGGCAGTCCTGGCCCGGTTTCGGCCAGGATTTTACGCAGCCGAGCATGTCGACGTTGATATCGCCGATCGCGACGATCGTTGGCTTTCGGCGAGTTTGGCTACGCTTAGTCATTTGTTGATCTTCGATCAATCTTCAGTCAAGTGCGCGCGGAGCGTTGGGCGTCTGCCCGAAACTCTTCGCGGCTCTCGAAAGACCCCCGTTTACCGCCGATTAGAAATTCTTATGCTGCATATTTTAAAGGTGTTACGCGGAGTTTTAATCGCGCCACCGTAGATTAGAACTACGTGAGTTGAGGAGCAAGCTATCGCGGTGCTGGCTGAGGAATTTAGGGCAAAAAACGCCAAAAATTTGCGATTAGAAAATCGTATGTGATTAGTTTTGCGGGTGGTTAGGAGGAGGTTTAATTCCAGATTTGCGATTGGGAGTCTGTGCGGACGGGGCAGTGGTGCACCTCGGCTGATTCCCAATTGGGGAACGGTGCTACTGTCCGAGTTTTGCAGTGTTCGCATAACCCAGCGATGACGGTAGCATAGTGATTAACAGAATACAAAGGTTTTCTATTGGAATCGCGCACGCCATCAGGCCGCACGTATTATTGACGGATCTAGCTATACGGTTGATTCTGCGGGAAATCGTACGGCTAAGACGGATCAGCACGCGGGATTGACGTCCAATTACACGTACGATCCCCTTTATGAGCTTACGCAAGTGACGCAAAACGCGAACACGACGGAAAGCTACACATACGACCCGGTCGGCAACCGGCTGAGTTCGTTGGGTGTGTCGCCGTATGTCAACAACACATCGAACGAGTTGACTTCAACTCCGAACGCGAGCTACTCCTACGACTACAACGGGAATACCACGAGCAAGACTGTCTCGGCCGGAACGACGAACTATACGTGGGACTACGAAAACCGGTTAGCGAGCGTAACCCTCCCAGGCACAAGTGGATCAATTACATTCAAGTACGATCCGTTCGGGCGCCGGGTACAAAAAGCGTTCACACAAAACTCGACCACCACGACCACCAACTACCTCTATGATGGAAGTAACGCGGTTGCGGACATCGACCAGAACGGGAATGTTCTGGCGAGATATGCTGAGACTCAGAATATCGACGAACCGCTCGCGGAGCTCATGTCCGGGACGACAAGCTATTACGAGTCTGACGGATTGGGATCAGTTACATCGCTAACCAGCGGAGCGGGAGCGATCGCCAATACCTACACGTATGACTCGTTCGGTAACCTTACGGCCTCGACTGGTTCGATCACGAATCGGTTCCAGTACACGGCCCGTGAATTCGACCCCGAGAGCGGCCTATATTACTACCGCGCCAGATACTACGATCCGAGCGTGGGCAGATTCCTTAGCCAAGACCCCGTTGAGTTCCAAGGCGGAGTTAATTTCTATGCCTACGTCCGCAACCAACCGACGAAGCTGACCGACCCCACCGGATTGGTCGCGGGTTGCCCTTGGTATCTTCCACAATGGCTCTGTGATTTGTTCAAAAGCCCGCCAGAGCCCAACTCCAACCTCCAGACGTGCTTGTGCACTCGAACAATGGTTAAGCCTCAGTCACTAATACCAGGCGGCGTACTCTGGTGCTTTTACACCTGTGAGTGCGCACCGGGCAAAACGTTCATTACGCGCTGGGCGAGGCTCAAGTTATTGAAAGACTGCAAGGATATAACTAACTGCCCCTATCAACTGTTCGGAATCGTCGACGCCGCGAGCAAAGATAAGACGCCTACGATGAGTCCTGACCCTGACCCCCATTATCCTGTAACCAAGGAGCCCCAGTGCCAGAGCAATGATCCGTAGTCGGACTGGAATCTTGGCTCGGAACGTGATGCAGGCCCGGGCCGGAACGATTTAGGGCTTAGGAGGAAGCCAATGAAAATGTTATCCACGCAGTTTGCGCTAAGAGTTTTTGCGCTTTGGACCCTTCTCCGCTGTGCCTGGATGAGTTTCGCTGTGTACGCAGATCTCCAAGATTTGGCGCAGGCCGGACAAAAAGGGCCGTATGTGAGCGTTGGCGTCGACCCCCGATTTTTGTTTTCTATAGCTGCGATGCCGGTAAAGCTGATAGGCATCATCATGGGTTTTCGATTTGGGCGGGCGGGCGACACTGCTGTGGCGATAGTGGCAGCAGTCGTTTACGCAATAATAGCTATAGGAATTTGGCGGAACAGCAATAGCATAAGGCTCCTGGCGGTTGTTTGGAGCTCGCTCGAATTTCTTTTGCTCGTACTTTGTATGCGCTATGCCCTCCCATCCCCATTGCTTCCCGAGTTCCGCCCCCATATTCTGGCTTATTGCTCAATCTTTATTATTTTATACGGTGTGAGTACGATCTGCCTCGTGGCCAGCAACCGAAAATCCTTTGGCGTGGAAGCGGTATCGACTATTAGGAACTGACGAATGTAAGCAAAAGTCGGGCTGCGACACAATATTGGGGCGCGAATTTCGACTCCGAAAGTGCCTTCTATTACTACCGCGCCAGATACTCCTAGAATCCTGACGTGTTCATTCAAGGCCCGGCGGCTTAAGGGAAGGGTGTTCCTTGTATAGAGGGTTCATAACTTCAAGCAATATCTCGCCCAGAATGCTTCCAACTGCACGCCGGTATATCTTAAACTCTTCAGACGAGCAGTTCTCCTCAACCGTCACAATTGAGGCATCAAGTCGACCAGAAATCTCGATCATCAGATCACTTATCTGTCGCGCGACTGCGTCATTCTTTATCATGGCTCTCGGCACCCCGCGGCTTCCATACACCGATTCAAACAATTCTGGAAACGCCAGCCGTGATCACGCGAGGGCAGACTACTATCACTACAAGACTCAATACAAGCTGCCTTAACTTTTCTGCAGTCAACGCTGCTTTGACATGGGGGCTTCCGTAACATATCCTCATCGCGCGCAACCGACGGTGCGAAGACTGTGAGCTGGAGCGCGGCCGCAACCCCTCCACCGATAACGTGCCCCACCCAGTAGCTTCCAGTCTCCAACGCTCCCCAAAACCAAGGCAGCGCGACTGTGCCTGGATTGTTGCCAAAAGGATCGCCGAAGTTGACGGGGTCATTGTGCGAATATCGGTAAAAGTCGATTCCTCCCTTAAATCGAATTGAATCTTCGGATAGAAACCTCCCGGCATTCGGATCGTAGTATCTGGCGCGGTAGTAATAAGGCCAACGCGTCTGTTCGTCAAGGGTGGCTACCCGCCAAAACCCGGTGCGATCCAATCCCAATTTAACGGGATGGCGACCCGCCTCCGCTGGTCATTTGTTGGCGCTTTTGATCTGTCTTCCAAAACAGCCGACCAATCAACATACCGATTCCGCCGTAGAACACAAAGTTCATGAGGGCGATTAATGCCCACATGACGACGAATCCACCGGTTTGAGGTTCGGCATCGATCCAACCAAGGGCAAGGAACACGAGGGAGCCCGGACAGAGAACCAAGGCAGCCGTTGCTAACCAGTTCGCCGCCGGACTACTTAACGGAGGATCGGTGTTGAAATATGCTGCGAAAGCGACGGCAACTGTTAACCCTAGGACCGCAGTGCCAACGATCGCTCGCTTTCGCTTGCGCTTAAGAATCTCGGCATCCATGTTCGAAGGATCTCCACGACCTCAGTGACCTCACATAAGGGGCCAAGGTGGAAAAGGACCCGGCGGAAGCATCGGGTGATAGGTTCCGGATCCCTTACCCCAAGCACACGCAGGTAGGGTGTAACTAACCCCAGATTCTTTTAGGAGAAGTACGGCGGCATCATTGCTGGTACCCACCGCGAAGGGATCCAGGCCATACGCGCCTAAATTCTTAGGAGAGGAACCAAAAGCCTGTTTTACTTGTGCGTCAAGAGAACACGGAACTCCCATTACATTCTTACAGTCTGCTTCATTCTTATATCTCTTGGAGTCGGTATTGTCGTCGCTGTTGGTGACCAGATCTCCGAAAGTTCCCAGGCTCCAACTGAAATAGCCTCCATAGGTGTGCCCATCAGATGTCTTTAGGAAACAATGACAAGGCTCCGGCTGCAGTGTCAGGTCTGCCAATTTCTTAAAGAGAGCTTGGTGAGCGGATCGGCAACAGACTTGCAAAAGGCCGTTGGGATCAACGAAGTCCGTCGCATCGTTCTTGACATAAGAATATGGGTTAATCCCTCCGGCGAACCTGAGCGGATCCTCGCCCACAAACCTGCCTGCCCCCGCATCGTAGTATCTGGCGCGGTAGTACGATGCTGCTGCACCGGTTATCTGGATTACTCCACCACAATGGTGGTCGGATCGGTGACATCAAGCCTCGGGTCGCTCAGAACGGTTTAAGGGCGTATCTCAACAGGTGTGCCGATTCGGATCAATGGCCAGATTTCCTCGATCTCCGAGTTGGTTACAGCGACGCATCCATCCGTCCAGTCCACTTGGCGTTGCATACTGCCAACCCAGGCATATTTCCGGTTGAGACCGTGAATTTCGATGTTACCGCCAGGTTTGAAACCTAGCTTGTGCGCTCGCTCGTCGTCGGCGGAGTTCGGGTACGAGATGTGAAGCGCTAAATGGAACCGGCTGTGGGGATTCTTGGAGTCAACTACATACTCGCCCTCCGGCACCTTATGGTCGCCTTCACGCTGCTTCGCGCCTGGCTCGTGGCTGAGCGCCACTTTGTACACTCTTAGGATTCGTCCGTCCCCCAGCAGGCTCAAAGTGCGTCTCGATTTTACGATGACGATTCTATCCGCGAGAATTGTAGGTGATTCGTTTTCTACTGTTTTTGCTTCACACCCCGACATGAAAACGAGCAAGGGTACCGCAAGGAGAGGAACGGACTTCGCGATCCTACTAAACCGCCGTAGATGTTCCATCAGTTGTGGTCTGGCGGTCACGCACAAGGTATTTAGCAAAGTAGGCCCCGCCAGTTGCGGCTAAAACGCCAACTAGAACTACGCCGATTATCGCAAATGCCTCGCGCCAAGAAGTAGGAAACTCACGCTCGCCAAAGACGAATACCAGTCCCGCTACTGCTGCCGGTCCCACCACAAAGGGCCAGAATGAAAAGCCCCGCTTTCGCCCTAACGAGGTTGTGATCAATGCGGCCAACGCCGGAAGCACGATTATGTTTGCAATGATGTCGGCGGCCTCAGGTACACGCACCTCCGTGTGGCGAAAATGTGAAAGTGCTGGCCAGCAGTAGTATTGCAATCCAACCTCGCAGAGGCAATAGTTGAAAAAGGCCAACAGTCCATCTGTGAAACGCACAGAGTCTCCTCCCTACGGGTTGACCTGCAGAAAGTTATTTCCAGATTCCGACTGGAGTAAACTTTTTAGTTGCTGGAACTGACTGACTGCGCTGGGGCTGTTCTTATTCACATTAATGCACCCAAGAGTCAAGGTACCCAAGTGAAGGGCGAACCCTTTACGCTTCCAGATTTCCCATCCGGAAATCGTTGGTTGCGGTTCTAGTCGGAACCAGTTCTCGTGTCCAGGACGGTCGTCAGAATTCATCTTATAGTTGCCCGGTGGAATTGGGCCAGAGTAGTAGATCCCGCTGCATTTCGGGTTGTCCTTGCAGAGTCCATTTCCCGACTCAACATCGTTGGGCCCTAATTGGACCTGCCACATAGGCCCAACTGGGATCGGAGTACTCTCTTTGCATATCAGGGTGTGTTGGGAAATGCTATATATACACTGGGCCAAGCCGAAGGGATCCCTGAAACCTGTGGGGCTGTTGAAAACGTACCTGTAGAAATTAGGCCCACCATCAAATTGGATGGGATCTTCAGTGATGAATCTTCCGGCGTTGGGGTCGTAGTATCTGGCGCGGTAGTACGATCCAACGCGATTTTCCGAGTAGGCGCTGTGTCGAGCCGCAGCGAGCATTAGTCAGATTTTACGGGCCATTGTGCCTTTAGGGCGAGAACCGGGCCGCCGGATGTGTCGCAGCGTGAACCTGCTGCAACATTCGAATCGAAACATGGGTGTAGATTTGGGTTGTGTCCAGACGCTTGTGGCCCAACATCGCTTGAATGTAGCGGATATCTGCACCGCCTTCGAGCATTAGGGTCCCGGGACAGGAATTTCAAATTGGAAATTTCAGATTTCAAATAAGGCGAAGGCAAGAGCAAGAACGTAAGACCTGCCGCCTTAGAGGGCGGCGCTAGGCAATGGCAAAGGCAATGGCAAAGGCAAGGGCAAAGGCGCCGGCGAGACGCTGGCGGTACGAAAGGCGAGAAGCAAGCGAGAGCAAAGCAAGAAGGTAAGGCGTAAGAAAAGGCGCCGGCCGGAGGCCAGCGGTACAAGAGCGAAGAGCGGTGCGTAGCGGCGGGATTTCAAATTGGAAAGTTCAAATTTAAAATGAAACAAGGTCAAAAGCAGATCCCTCGACTGCGATGCGCGCCATCGCTTCGCGATGGAAGCAAAGGCGCGCGCATCTCCGCTCGGGATGACAGGTTGTCTTCGGGCATCAACTTCCGAATGGGAGCTGAGGGCGGCGGCAAGATGCGCTTCGTGCCTCTGGATAAGTCGGCGGCACGAGAAGCAAACCTGCGGTGCGGGAAGCAGAGTTGTGGTATGACCGGGGCGGAAAGTAATGACCGGTGCGGAAAGTATTGGAGGGTGATTTGGATAAGGGGCGGGGCATGTTGGACAAGGGGATTTTTGTTCATGAGGAAGTGGCGGCGGCGCTGCGCGATTCGAAGCCGGTGGTGGCGCTGGAGTCGACTGTGATTTCGCATGGGTTGCCGCGTCCGCACAATTTGGAGACGGCGCGGGGAATGGAGGCGGCGATTCGGGCTGGCGGGGCGGTGCCGGCGACGATTGCGGTGCTGGGCGGGAAGCTTGTGGTGGGAGTGTCGGCTGGGGAGTTGGCGTTTTTGGCGGAGTCGAAGGATGTGGCGAAGGTGAGCCGGGCGGATTTGGCGTCGGTGGTGGCGTCGGGGCGGGCGGGGGCGACGACAGTGGCGACGACGGCGTGGATTGCGGCGCGGGCGGGGATTCGGGTGTTTGCGACGGGCGGGATTGGGGGCGTGCATCGGGGAGTGGAGGAGACGCTGGATATTTCTGCGGATCTGACGGAGTTGGCGCGGACGCCTGTGGCGGTGGTGTGTGCTGGGGCGAAGGCGATTCTGGATTTGCCGCGGACGCTCGAGATGCTGGAGACGCTCGGAGTGCCGGTGGTGGGGTATGGGACGAGTGAGCTGCCGGCGTTTTATTCGCGCGAGAGCGGGTTGACGCTGCAGTGCCGGGTGGATGCGGCTGGGGAGGCGGCGCGTTTGATGGAGACGCAGTGGGGACTGCTGGGACTTTCGGCGGGGATTGTGTTTGCGAATCCGGCGCCGGTGGGGAGTGCGCTGGGGCGGCGGGAGTTGGAGGAGTTGATTGCTGAGGCGCTGGTGGTTGCTGCTGCGGAGAAGATTTCCGGGAAGCGGGTGACACCTTATTTGTTGGAGGCGTTGTCGAAGGGGAGTGGGGAGAGGACGCTGGCGGCGAATGTTGCGTTGCTGTTGAATAATGCGCGGGTGGCGGCGGAGATTGCGGTGGCGTATGGGAAGGTGGCGGCTTAGCGCAGATGCAGGGGCCGGGGACGTTCAGCAATCGTGGTTCACGTTTGTGATCGTCGGAGCGTGGGCAAGAGTGCCTGTGCCGCTGGAGGCGAAAATTGCGGCGGCGAGATTGTGGTGGCGTATTGGTCGGCGGAGGCGAGACGAAGAGAGATCCCTCGACTGCGGGGTCGCGCCCTCGCTCCGCGAGGGAAAAACTAAACCGCGCGACCCTCCGCTCGGGATGACACCGTTACACGTGTTTTTCTCCGTGTCTCTTTGACTCCGCGGCTAACGCTACCTCTTAGGATGATGGGGCGGCGGTGCTTAGTTTTACTGTGCTGTGGAACTTTTGCATTAGGTATTCGCCGCTGCGGACGGGCGGATACTTTGGTTTTTCGCCTGGGGCGAGGCAGGTGGGGATGCAGGTGATTTCGGCGTCCCAATTCGGTTGGTGGAAGAAGGCCACGGATTGGCGGCGCGTGGAGCCGGTGGAATCGGGCGGGGGATTTACGACGCGATGGAGGGTGGAGACCCAGCGGTCGTTGGTCCAGCGGGCCATTAGATCGCCGATGTTGACGATGAAACCTTGTGGGATCGCCGGGACTGGTTGCCATTGTTTTTGGGGATTGAAGATTTCGAGGCCGCCGGCGGCGGAGTCGGCGCGGAGGATTGTTAGGCTGCCGTAATCGGAGTGGGCGCCGGCGCGGAGTTGGCCGGGCTGGGGCGCGACATTTTGGTGAGGATAATTCAGGGCGCGGACGGCGCTGATGGGGTCGTTGACGGCGGCGTCGAAGAAATTTCCAGGTAAATTCAGCGCGAAGGCGAAAACCTGCATGATTTTTCCGGCGAGGGTGCCGAGAGCGCGGTAGTAGTCGGACCAGGCTTGCTCGAACTCGGTGGGCTCGGTGGGCCAGATGTTGGTGGCGTAGCGAAAATCGGGGAAGGGTTCCTCGCCGGTGTGCGGAGGGACCGTGAGCGGGCCGATGTTGAAAGTTTCTTTGATGTCGGGTGGGGTATCTTCGCCTTTTGATTTTGCGAGGGCTTCGGATTGGAGCGGGGAGTAGCCGTAGGGGTAACCTTCGTAGCGCATTTTCACGGCGAGTTTTTTTTCGACGGGTAGATCGAAGAAGGCGCGGGCGGAGTTCCAGGCGCGGGTGATGGTTTCGTCGAGAATTCCGTGGCCGGTGATGGCGAGGAAGCCGGTTTGGCGGCAGATTTCGTCGACTTGGCGGCCTAGGGATTTTTTTTCGTTGGGCGAGGCGTTGGTGAATTTGGAGAGATCGAAAACTGGGAAGGTCGACATTTTGTGGGCCTTGGTCGTTATTTTGGTCTGTCTCTGAGCGAACCTTAAGCTAGGGCGGGTCGAGAGTCAATCTTGGTGCGAGAAAGAAAAGCGAGGTGCGTTGTTTCGTGCTTGGCGAGTTGGAGTGTGGACTTGATCCGGGGGCGGTGGGTGCATGCGTTGGTTGGGGAGGTCGTCGGAGTACAGGCCCTTCGGTTCTCAGGGTGAACCCTTCGTCCCTCAGGACAAGCAGGAGTGCGTGTGCCACTTAGGCGTGATACGATTTGAGTGCCCGTTGAATATTTTACTGGCTGATTCGGGGAGGGGTGCTAGATGAAGCAGACAGCTCTTGTATTTGCTGCTGTGATTTTGATGGCTGGGGCTGGATTTGGAATTGGATTCGCGCAGGGCGGGCAGGCTGGCGCGGATATTGCGCTCGCGCAATCTGCTGCTGCGGCGTCTGGGCCTGATAGCGATATTCCTGCGTATCACGCTGGTCCTCCTACTGGAGCTTTGCCCGATACGCTTGATCCGAAGCAGTTTTCTGATGCGCGGACGCAGAAGATTTATGCGATGGCTGCGAAGGTGAAGCCGGTGCTTTATCAGCAGCCTTGCTATTGCCGGTGTGACCGGGAAGTGGGGCACACGAGCTTGCTGGATTGTTTTGGGGATAATCACGGGTCGATCTGCGACGTTTGTAAGAAGGAAGCTGTGTATAGCTATCAGCAGACGAAGCTGGGGAAGAGTCCTGCTGAGATTCGGGCGGGGATTATGGCGGGGAAGTGGAAGCAGGTGGATTTGGCTAAGTTGGATTCGGCGCCGGCGGGTGGGGGGACGAAGTAGTTTTAATTTGACGGATTATTCAGGCCCGCGGAAAAGCCCACGACGAGGAATGCGTCGTCGTGGCTACCTCAGTTGCACTCCTTGTTAGCGGATTGGTTTCCTCAAAGAATTACAACTACGCGACTATCTTGTGGCGGCGCGGGTTTGTGCCAGGAGTTTCGTGCAGGCATAGACTGCGCGGGTGTGTGGCATCGGGACATTGAGGCGGTCGCCTAGTTCTACTACGGCGCCCACCACGGCTTCGAGTTCGATGGGGCGGCCGGCTTCGAGATCCTGCAGCATTGAGGTTTTGTGTTCGCCGACTTTTTCCGCGCCGGCGATGCGTTGATCAATGGTGATGGGAACTTCGAGGCCGAGTTTCGCGCCCACAGCGATGGTTTCTTCCATGATTCTGCGGACGAGCGCGTTTACATCGGGATCCCGCGCCATTTTTGCGAGGGTGGCGCCGGTGAGCGCGCTGATGGGGTTGAAGGCGACGTTGCCGAGAATCTTCACCCAGATTTCCTGGCGGATGCGCGTGGTGACAGGACAGCGCAAGCCCGCGGCGATCAGAGCTTCGGCGATTTGGCGGCTGCGATCGGAGCGCGTGCCATCGGGCTCGCCGAGCGAGATGCGATTGCCTTCGGTGTGGCGCACGACGCCAGGCTCGACGATGTCCGTGGCGAAATAAACGATAGAGCCGAGGACTCGACGCGGTTCGATTGCGGCTGCGATTGTGCCGCCGGGGTCAACGCGTTCGAGATGCATGCCCTGGTGCTCGCCGCCCCAGCCTTGAAAAAACCACCAGGGGATTCCGTTTTGCGTGCCGACCACGCTGGTGTCCGGACCGAGGATGGCTTTGAGTTGCGGGGCGAGCTGCGTCAGACCGTGAGCTTTCACGCCGAGGAAGACGACGTCAACGGGGCCGACGTCTTCGAGATTCCCGGCAATTTTTGGATGCGCTTCGAAATCGCCGTCGACACTTTTCACGCGCACGCCATGGTCTTGCATGGCGCGCAGGTGAGGGCCGCGGGCGAATAGCGTGACATCCTGGCCGGCACGGGCCATGCACGCACCCATGTAGGCGCCAATTGCGCCGGCACCGGCGATGAGGAATTTCATGCGCTATGACTCGGATTTGTTGCGGTTCTCAGGATTTTTCCGCGCACGTGAGATCAGCGAGAGGCTCGCGGAAATACTTTACCACTAGTGGACCGGGCGAGGAGCGGCGCGAGTGGGCCAATCCTGGGGCGCGAATTCGACTCCCCAGAAGTGCGGGCTGGGAGAAAGAAATTCCACGCCGATGCGGGTCCCTTTTTCGGACGTGTCGCCGAGGTAGACGACACGGCAATCTTGCTCTTCTTCCGTGGCCGGGTTTATGAGCACCAGTTCCGCGCCGACTTTCAGCTCAGCCTGCAAGTAAAGAAGACCGCCGTGGGCGTTGATCACGATGGTCTGGCTCGTTTCCTGAAACTTTTTCCCGAGCAGATCTCTACCTGCAGCGCGCACAGCAATGCGGGTGAAGACGCGCGAACTGCGGCGCTGGCCGCCTTGGGGTTCTGTCTCTAGCATCATACAAATATCGTGCAACGCGACGGAAATGGAGTCAACGCCCGGAAACGTGGAGGTGTCCAAAAACACAGTTCCTAAATAGCTTGCTGAAATTGAGTAAGGTTCCTAAAATGACGTGTTTGTTTTTTCGGAGTTGTAGGCGGCTGACTCGAGCCGTTTGAGCTGTTCCTGGCAGATCAAAAGAACTTGGGGGCCCAGCATGAACCTGACTGAGTATATCGATTCGAAGCGTGACGAAAATCTGAGCGAGTTGAAGGAATTTCTTCGGATTCCGAGCGTCAGCACAAAAAGCGAGCACAAACCAGACGTGGAACGAGCAGCGGAGTGGGTGGCGGGCAAATTGCGCGGCGCGGGGCTTGAAAATATCGAAATTGTTCCCACAAAAATGCATCCGCTCGTATACGGGGAATCGCTGCATGCCCCGGGAAAACCGACTGTGCTCTTTTACGGGCATTATGATGTGCAGCCGGCCGAGCCGCTAGAACTATGGACGAGTCCTGCCTTCGAACCGACCGTGCGTGATGGAAATCTTTTCGGACGAGGCACGGCCGACGACAAGGGCCAGGTGCACATTCATCTGAAGGCGCTCGAAGCGCTGCTCAAAACGTCCGGAACTCTCCCGCTAAATGTGAAAGTGATGATCGAGGGGGAGGAGGAGGTTGGAAGCGTAAACCTCTGGGAATTTGTTCAGAAAAATCGCGAGCGGTTGAAGGCTGATGCGCTCGTGGTTTCCGACACGTCGATGCTTGCCAAAGGCGTCCCTTCGATTACATATGGGTTGCGAGGGCTAAATTATTACCAGATCGAGCTTACAGGACCGGCGCAGGACCTGCATTCGGGAGTTTTCGGCGGAGCTGTGCCGAACCCGCTGACGATTTTGTGCGAGACCATCGCGAAGCTTCACGATAAAAATTTTCGCGTGACGGTGCCCGGTTTCTACGACGATGTGGCTCCGCTTTCGAAGCAGGAGCGCAAAGCTCTCAATTCGCTTCCCTGGAAAGAAAAGGAATTTCGGAAGACGGTGGGCGCGCCCGGGCTGGACGGGGAGAAGGGATTTACGATCGTCGAGCGATTGTGGACCCGTCCCACGCTTGAAGTGAATGGAATCTGGGGTGGGTATATGGGTGAAGGGGCGAAGACCGTAATTCCATCGAAAGCCTACGCGAAAATTTCGACGCGGCTTGTGCCCAAGCAGGAGCCGGCGAAAATTGCGAAGCTGGTTGAGAAGCATATCCGCAAACTGCTGCCGAAATCAGTGACTTGCAGGTTCGAAGTGCTGAGCATGGGGAAGCCGTGGGTGGCGCCGTATTCGAATCCAATTTTCCAGAAAGCGATCCACGCGCTGGAATCAGGTTTTGGAAAGAAAGCGGTGTTCATTCGCGAGGGCGGCTCGATTCCGTTCGTAACGCAGATGCACGACACCTTCAAAGTGCCATGTGTGCTAATGGGCTTTGGGCTTCCCGACGAAAACGCGCATGCGCCTGACGAGCACATCGCCCTCGAGAATTATTTCGGTGGAATCAAAGCGGTGGCTCTGTTCTATCAGCAACTCGCCGCGCACTAAAAAACTCCAAAAGTAACGGTAGCGAGAAACGCCCGTATTTCCGGGCTTTTTCGCGCTTTTCGCTTGCGTTCGAGGGGGAGTGCGGCTATAGTCCCACGCGGCATCCTGGGACGCCGGGGCCAACCGCACATAAAATCCGAGGAGGAAAAGACAACTCGATGGCAAACCCGATGAGCAAGTCGAAGATCATTGCGTACATGACTGAGAAGGTCAGCACCAAAGACAAGCCGGTGTCAAAGAAGCAGGTGGTCTCCTTCTTTGACGAACTGTTCAACCTGGCTGTGAAAGAAGCGAAGTCCGCTGGAAAATTCGTGATTCCCGGTATCGGTCGCGCCGTGAAGGCGCACCGCAAGGCTCGCATGGGCCGCAATCCGGCCACTGGCGAGGCCATCAAGATCAAGGCCAAGACAGTTGTGCGCTTGCGCGCAGCGAAAGCATTTAAAGACGCCGTTTTGAAGTAGTTAGGCCCGGCGCACAGATTCGAGGTGGAACCCTCAAGCACGCCCGGTGCGAAAAACGGACCGGAGGCTTGGGGGTTTTGTCTTTTCTGGCGGCATTTACGGCGATTCATATGGATTGAGGCGTGAAAAACCCAATGGAATGCGGGGGAAAATGAATTCGCAGCATTGGGATGCGGCTCGCGCCGATGCTTACGCTCGATTTCGCTACGATTTCCGAGAGAGAACGGTGGCCGGGAAGACGGTGGTGGTTGCGGGCGGAACGGGCGGGCTTGGTGCGGCCACTGTTTCGCTTCTTCTGCGAGAAGGGGCACATCTAATAGTCGGGTATCGTAAGGATCGCGAGCGCGCTGCCAGGCTCTCGAAAGCGATGGGCGAGCAGTACGGGGCGAATTTGGAGTTGATTGAGGGTGACATCGCTTCGTCTGAGGTTCGCGGCAGATACATCGAAGCCTACCAGAAGGCCGAAGCAACTTTCGCGGGAGTAGCGATTTTTCCGGGCGATCCAGCTCGAGTGGCTTTCGAAAAGCTGGATCGCGATGCACTCATCGCTTCGCTGGAGGTGAATTACGTGGGCCCGGTGCTGCTTGCGAAAGAACTGGGGCAAGTGATGGAGGGAAGCGGTGTAGGAGGCAGCGTCGTGCTGCTGACTACGATGCAGGCGCATGCGGCGTTTCCAGGGAGCCTGAATTATGGCGCGCCCAAGGCGGCACTTGCGCACGCGGCGAAGATTCTGGCGCAGCAGTGGAATCGTGTGCGGGTGAATGTGGTCGCTCCCGGTGCCACGATCTCGGGAATGGCGGCGACGAGCGTGCAATCGGGGAAATACGATCGCTACGTCGAGAGCGGTGCGATTGAGCGCTTCGGGCGAGCGGAAGATGTGGCGCGGGCCGTTCGATTCTTTTTGGAACCGGATAATTACATCACGGGTCAAACGCTGGTGGTGGACGGCGGCCTGACTCTGAGGCGCGATCGGTAGTTACCGGGATGCTCCCGGACTTTGATGCGCGAACACTCAGGACTTCTTACCGATCTTTACGAGCTTACGATGGCGGCCGGCTACCTCCAGACCGGTTTCGAGGCGCGCGCTACTTTCGAATTGTTCGTGCGAAATCTTCCGCCGCAGAGAAATTATCTGGTTGCCGCGGGCCTCGAACAGGCTCTTGAATTTCTCGAGCATGTGAATTTCAACGATGAAGAGATTGCCTACCTAAGGTCGCATCACGTTTTTCAGTATATCGGGCCGGAGTTTTTCGATTATCTGCGCACGTTCCGCTTCACCGGCGACGTCTGGGCTGTTCCCGAGGGAACGCTCGTTTTTCCCGGCGAACCGATGTTGCGAGTTTCCGCACCCATCATTGAAGCGCAGATCATGGAGACGTATTTACTCGCGACGCTGGCTTACCAAACGATGATTGCGAGCAAAGCCGCACGTGTGGTGACGGCGGCGCAAGGGCGGCGCGTCGTGGAATTCGGTGCGCGTCGCGCTCACAGCGCGCAGGCGGGGTTATTTGCGGCGCGGGCGGCGGCGATCGGCGGAGCTGTGGGAAGTTCGAATGTTCTCGCGGGACAACAATTTGGCGTCTACACGTACGGAACCCAGGCACATTCCTGGGTGATGGCGCACGATGATGAAGCGGACGCGTTTGCGCATTTTCTTGACGCGTTTCCGGAGCGCGCGTTTTTGTTGCTCGACACTTACAACGTGCAGGATGCGGTCAAGAAAATTATTCGCATGGGAAGAAAGCCGGCAGGAGTTCGCCTGGATAGCGGTGACGTGGCGAAAGATAGCCAATGGGTTCGTCGAGAGCTGGATAAGGCGGCCTGGCAGGACGTGCGGATATTTGCTTCGGGCGATCTGGATGAATATGAGATTGCGAGGCTGCTGGCGAAAGGCGCTTCGATCGATTCGTTCGGCGTCGGTTCGGCGTTGGCAACTCCCAGTGATGCGCCTCTTTTGAATTTGGTTTACAAACTTGTAGAAGTGGATCGCGCGGGGAAGATACAGGGTGCGGCGAAACTCACGCAAGCGAAGGTAACATATCCGGGGCGCAAGCAAGTGTTCCGGTATTGGAATCGTCGCGGCGAATTCGAAGAGGATAAGATCGCCCTCGAGGGTGAGCCGGCGAATGGCGGCACGCCGCTACTTGCGCCGGTAATGCGGGAAGGCCGCCGCACGCTTGCGCCCGAACCGATCAGCGCGCTGCGCGATCGCTGCGTCTCGGGTCTGGCGCATCTTCCCGAGCGCTACCGGCGAATCGATAAGCGCGCGGAATATCCGGTGCGATACAGCAAACAATTGGAAAAGCTGCTCGACAAGATACGCAAGCGCGTACGGCGCTCGGCGCCAAAGTGACAACCGGGGCGCGATGGTGATGGGATTGAAGAGCGTGTGATGGCGACGGCGTCACATAAAATTATTTTCTGGGAAGTTGATGCGCAGAAGGACTTCATGCTGCCCGGCGGGAAATTGTATGTTCCCGGTGCCGAGAGAATCATCCCGAATATCAAACGGCTTGTGGACGCTGCGCGAAAGGCCGGAATTTTATTGGTATCGAGTGCTTGCGCGCATGCCGCAGACGATCCCGAATTTGCGAGTTTCCCCCTTCACTGCATTCGAGGAACGGAAGGCGCCCGCATAATCACCGAGGGGCTAGCGAAGGATTATTTGATCATTCCGAATAGCGCGAAATTCGGGCTTCCATCTGATTTATTCGACTATGAGCAAATCGTGATCGAAAAACAGGAGTTGGACGTCTTCAGCAATCCGCATACAAACGAAGTCGTCGAACGCCTTGGTGCTGAGGCGACGTATGTGGTGTTTGGCGTCGTGACGGAATACTGCGTGCATTTTGCTTCAAAGGGATTGCTGGACCGTCGCCGCAAAGTTTTTGTTGTCGAAGATGCGATCGAAACGGTGAAAGCGGAAGAGGGCGCACGCGCTCTCAGCGAATTGGATGCGATGGGTGCTCGTCTTGTGACGACGGGCGAAGCAATTCGAATGGTGGAAACCGCTTCAGCAGCCGGCTCTCGCCCGTAGACAAAATCCAAGTCGTGCCGAATCTGCGAAAGATTCTGGCGATCAACGTGTTTCGCGCTGGCAGCGAAGTAACGCTCGCCTGCAACTTCTTCCGGTGGAACGGCGGCTTGTAGCTTGGCGACTTAAGCCTCATTTAGAGGGATCTCGGCGGCAGCGGCATTTTCTCGAGGCGAGATTTGCAATGCGCGCAAAGTTCTTGCTGTAGAATGAAGCTGCGACTGAGCTGAGTCGAGGGTTTTTTGAATGCCTGTGATGCGCAACGTGCTGGGTGTGCTGTTAGCGGGGGGCCAGGGCGAGAGGCTTTGGCCGCTGACCCGCGACCGCGCCAAGCCGGCGGTGCCGTTTGGCGGCGTGTATCGCATCATTGATGTGACGCTTTCGAACTGCCTGAACAGCGATCTCCGCCGCGTTTTTGTTCTCACGCAGTACAAAGCTTTGAGCCTGAACCGGCACGTGCGCCGCGGGTGGTCTGTGCTGATGGGGCTTGGCGAATTCATCGAAGTGCTGCCGCCGCAGATGCGCGTCTCGCAGCATTGGTATCTGGGGACGGCGGACGCGGTGTATCAAAATATTTATTCGATCGGCAGCGAGCAATCGAACTACGTCTTCATTTTGTCGGGCGACCACATCTACAAAATGAATTACCAGAAAATGCTGGAGCAGCACATTGCCGCGGGCGCGGATGTGACCGTCGCGACGCTGGAAATCGATGCGGTGGAAGCGGCCAAGCGGTTTGGCGTGATTGAGACCGACAGGGATTGGCGCATCGTCGGATTCGAAGAAAAGCCGGCGCATCCGAAGGTGTCGCCGATTCACCCGGGCAAAGTGAACGCGTCGATGGGCGTGTATCTTTTCAATACGCAACTGCTCGTGCCGATGCTGATTGCCGATGCTGAAGATCCTACTTCGTCACACGATTTTGGCAAGGATGTGATTCCGCGCATCATCAGCAAATATCGCGTTTTTGCCTACAACTTTCAGGACGAGAATAAAAAGGAAACATCTTATTGGCGGGACGTGGGAACCATCGACGCATACCATGAGGCCAACATGGACCTCGTGTCGGTGTCGCCGGTTTTCAATCTTTACGACAAGAGCTGGCCGCTGCATACCTGGCAGCAGCAGTATCCGCCGGCGAAGTTCGTTTTTGCCGACCCGGAGCGCATGGGCACGGCGGTGGATTCGACGGTCTGCGGCGGATCGATTATTTCCGGAGGGCGCGTGGAGCGCTGCATTCTGGGCTACGACGTGCGCGTGAACAGTTACAGCGAAGTGGAAGACTCGATCATTTTCAACCACGTGAATGTGGGACGCAGCTCGCGCATTCGGCGTGCCATCATTGACCGTCACGTCAGCATCCCCGAGGGTACCGTGATCGGTTACGACGCTGAGGCCGATCGCGCTCGCTTTTCCGTAAGCGAAAATGGTGTGGTGGTGGTGGTCCGCCCTGAATCGATGCTTGAGGAACCTGAATAGCTTCCCTGGATTGCCTTGAGACTAAGCTGATCGATGTCCTTTGAATCCCGATTTGGCCGAGCTGCCGACGCATATCAGACGTTTCGGCCCGATTATCCCGAAGAAATCTTTCGGCGGATTCTCGCATGGATTCCGGCGAACAGGCGCAATTGCGCGATCGACCTCGGCGCTGGAACCGGAAAGGCTTCGCGAGAGCTCGCGAGATCATTCCGAGAAGTGATTGCGATCGAGCCCGATCCGCTGATGGTTGAAAAACTGCGCGAAGCGGCCCCTCGAGCAACGATCATTCAGCTCACCGCCGAGGAGCACGAACGGGAGCAATCCAGCGCCGACCTGATTAATTTCGCGCAATCGCTTCACTGGATGGATATTCCGCGCGTGCTTGAAAAGTGCATCGGTTGGCTTCGAGCCAGCGGAATATTGGCTGTCTATGGTTTCGGCCTGCCGGAAGCCGTCGAGCCGGTCCGGGAAATTGTCCGGCTCGAATTACGCGAACACTGGAGTGCGTATCGTGACCAGCGGCTGCGCCGCAAGCATTTCCCGCAATGCCTGGTCCACGAGCAAACGGACATTCACGTGGTGGAGGACGTGGAGCTTTTTCATTCGTGCAAAATGACGCCGGCTGAGTTCGCGGGCTTCTGGTGCTCGACTTCGTACGGCGGCGCTTACGGCAGGACACTCGACGCCCCGGAAGTTTATTGGCAGGATCTCGAATCGCGCTTTCGCACGGCGTGGAAGGAAGATAAGATTCCGGTGGATTTCAAACCATATTTATTAATCGCGCGCAAGGAGCAGTAATGGCGTCCAAAATCATTTCCGTGCATGGCCGGGAAATACTGGATTCGCGGGGCAATCCTACGGTGGAGGCAGATGTTCGGTTGGAAGGTGGCGCGCTTGGCCGCGCTGCGGTGCCGTCGGGCGCTTCAACCGGCGAACATGAGGCCAATGAGCTTCGCGACGGCGACAAATCGCGCTATCTGGGCAAAGGCGTTCTGAAAGCGGTCGGGCACGTGAACGACGAAATTGCCAAAGCGGTGGCCGGCATGGACGCGTCTGACCAGCGAACGCTCGATCGTCGAATGATTGAGGCTGATGGGACGCCGAACAAATCGAAACTCGGTGCGAACGCGATCCTGGCGGTTTCGATGGCTGCGGCGCGTGCGGCGGCGGTGGCTGCCGGGCAGCCGCTCTACAAATATCTCGCGCGCTATTCGAGTGAGGCTTCCGCAAATACGCTACCGGTGCCCATGATGAATATTCTTAACGGCGGCGCCCACGCGGATAATTCGGTGGACGTGCAGGAATTCATGGTGATGCCGCTGGGCGCGCCGAACTTTCGCGAGGCGCTGCGCTGGGGCGTGGAAGTGTTTCACAATTTGAAGGCGGTACTGAAGAAAAACGGCTACTCGACAGCCGTTGGAGATGAAGGCGGATTCGCGCCGAATCTGAAATCGAATGAGGAGGCGCTGGAAAGGGTGCTCGAAGCCATCACGGCGGCCGGTTACAAGCCCGGCGAGCAAATCGCAATCGCGCTTGATCCGGCGTCGAGCGAGTTTTATGACCGCGACTCGAAGAAATATGTTTTTAAGAAGTCCGACAAATCTTCCAGGACTTCCGAACAGATGGTTGCATTCTACGAAAACTGGATTCGCCAATACCCCGTCGTTTCATTGGAAGATGGCCTTGCAGAGGACGACTGGGACGGATGGAAAACTCTCACCCGCGAAGTTGGCAAGAAACTTCAACTCGTGGGAGATGATATTTTCGTGACGAATCCAAAGATATTTGCACGCGGCATTTCCGAAAAGGTCGCGAACGCCATTTTAATCAAGCTGAATCAGATCGGCACCGTAACCGAAACAATCGAAGCTGTAGAAATGGCGCGCAAGGCCGGCTATGCATCGGTGATTTCGCATCGCTCCGGCGAGACAGAAGACGCGTTTATCTCGGATTTTGCGGTGGCGATGGGCTCAGGCCAGATTAAAACCGGGTCTGCCTCGCGCACCGACCGCATCGCTAAGTACAATCAGCTCCTGCGTATCGAAGAAGAGTTGGGCTCCGCTGCTCGTTTTCCAGGACGCAAGGCTCTCGCAGTTCATTAACCAGACGACGAAGGAGCGGGCTCATTCGCACCTACAACCTTGCCATGGTGGGGTTCGGAAATGTGGGCAAGGAATTCGTGCGTTTGCTTCTTGCCAAACGCGCGGAGCTTCGCGATAAATACGACATCGACTGGCGCATCACGGGAATTGCGTCGCGACGGATCGGTTGGATCGCCGATTACAACTCTCTTGATCCCGAAGCGCTGCTCGCACATCAATTTCCCGTGTTTCCTGCGTGGAAAACGCCTCACAACCTGCACCAATGGCTTGCGACCGCCGATCCGCAGGTTTTCTTCGAAGCGTCATCGCTCGATTGGCGCACCGGCCAGCCCGCCACCGATCATTTGAAAGCGGCGCTCGAATCCGGCGCGCACGCTATCAGCGCCAATAAAGGCCCGATCGTGCACGCGTATCGTCAGCTTCGCGATCTCGCGAAAGCCAAGGGGCGCAAATTTCTCTTTGAATCCACGGTGATGGACGGCACTCCGATTTTCTCGATGTTCCCGCATTCACTTCCCGCGGTTGAGCTTCGCGGATTCCGCGGTGTGCTGAATGCGACCACCAATGTGGTCCTCACAGAAATGGAAAAGGGACTGACGCTCGACGAAGCAGTGAAAAGAGCGCAGGAGATCGGTGTGGCGGAAACGGATCCTTCCGACGATATCGACGGCTGGGATGCCACGGTGAAAGTAGCGGCACTCGTCATTGTGCTGTTGGGCGTGGATATCAAGCTCGAGCAGATTGAGCGCACCGGCATCCGCGACCTCTCACCGGAACAGGTTCGAGCCGCACGCGAATCCGGAACGCGCTACAAATTGATTTGTCGGGCGGAGCGCACTGTGAGCGGGGTTCGCGCCAGCGTAAAACCCGAGCAGCTGCCGCTCACCGATCCGCTCGCACTTCTTGATGGCACCACTTCGGCCGTGCGCTTCGACATGGATGTTTTCGGCCTCTCAATCACCGAACATAAGGCCACTGTGATCGCGACCGCCTATGGACTGCTCGGCGATTTCATTCGCGCGGTGGCAAACCCGTCGTAAACTACGAGCGCCAAAATGAACGCATCGACCGCACAACAAGCGCCTCCCGCTCCGCTCGATATCAACTGGGTGCGAGCGCAATTTCCGTCGCTGAAGCTCACAGTAAACGGCCACGTCGTAGCGTTCCTCGATGCGCCTGCGGGCACTCAGGTGCCCCAGCGCGTGATCGATGCCTTTCGCGAATACTTTGAGACGTCGAATGCAAACACGGTGGGGCAGTTCCTTACGAGCCGCCGGACCGACGAGATGATTGCGACGGCCCGCGGCGCAATGGCGGATCTGTTCAATTGCACGCCGGACGAAGTGTTTTTCGGCCCCAACATGACGACGCTTACGTTTGCGCTGGCGCGCGGAATTGGCCGCGACTTGAGACCAGGCGACGAGATCGTAGTCACCACGCTGGATCACGACGGCAACGTGGCCCCTTGGCGCGCGCTTGAAGACATTGGCATCATCATCCGCCAGGTAGACATTCGCGAGGCAGACTGCACGCTCGACATGGATGATTTACGCCGCAAAATTACGCCGCGCACGAAACTCGTCGCTGCCGGATATGCTTCGAATGCTGTCGGCACCATCAATCCAGTGGCCGAAATTGTTCGCCTGGCGCATGAGGCAGGTGCACTTGCGTTCATCGATGCCGTGCATTACGCGCCGCACGGCTTGATTGATGTTCGCGCGCTCGATTGCGATTTTCTGGCGTGCTCGCCCTACAAATTCTTCGGTCCGCACATGGGCTGCATTTATGGAAAGCGCGAGCTTCTTCTACAATTCCGGCCGTACAAAGTTCGCCCCGCACCGGCCTATCTTCCTGACCGCTGGGAGACCGGCACGCAAATTCACGAGGGGTTGGCAGGCGTGACCGCTGCGATTGATTATCTTGCGGATTTAGGCCGGCACTCGGATTCAGCTCCGCAGGAGGATCGTCGTGCGGCTCTCGTCAGCGCGTATCGAGCGATCCGCCAGCATGAAATGGCGCTCGCAACGCGCATGGTCGCGGGTTTAATCGAAATTCCCGGCGTGCGATTCTACGGAATCTCAGACCCCGCACGATTTGACGGGCGCTGTCCGACGGTTGCTGTACGCCTGAAAGATCTGACACCGCTTGCCTGCGCGAAATTTCTCGGCGACCGCGGCATCTTTACTTGGGATGGCAACTACTATGCACTCAATCTCACTGAGCGCCTCGGCGTAGAAAAAACAGGCGGTCTGCTTCGCATCGGCCTCGTGCACTACAACACCGCCGAAGAAGTAGACCGCCTGCTGGTGGCGATGCGCGAACTCGCATCTTACGCCTAATATCTGTCGCCTAAGCCACAGGGAAGAGGTCTATATGTTGATGTCCTGCTTGGCTTCGAGTTTCCGGATTTGTGCCTCGACAAAGTCCTTTGTTCCGTCGGCGGGTGCGCCGGCTAACGCGATCTTTGCTTCTTTTAGCGCATTATCGTAGTCGCCTTGAGCGCTATAGACTCGCGCCATCCCGAAATGCGTGATCCAGTCGTTCGGGAATTTCTTCGTGTTGGCGCGATATGCAGCCCAGGCTTCATCGAGCTTTTTCGCGCGCTGGAGCTGCCGGGCGTATGTATACGATTGAGTCGCATTAGCCCTGGCCAGCGCTTCGGTGCGGAATTTCGCCGCTTCTTCTTTGCGTCCGAGCAGATCCAAAACCTGCGACTTGGTCATCAGATTTTCGTATCGCTCTTCCACTGCGATTGATTTGTTCGTGTAAATGAGCGCTTCCTCCAAATCCACCTTGGCGTTCACGAGATAGTCGGCAGCGTCGTTCCATCCGTCCCAGGTGTATTGCGCCAGGCCGCGGAGGTGCTTACGCATATTCTGCTCGACGACTTCGTTCACATTGACCGCCACTTTGAACGGCACAGCGACCTTGTCCCATCGCATCGTGATTACCGCCGAATCGGACTTGAGATCGTCGAATTCGTAGGTGAGCGCCTCCGTGAATTCGGATGCCTGCGGTTTCACGGTGACGCGCAATGCGTCTTCCTTCTGGTCATAGGTGAAGCTTCCCCACGAAGCGTTCGCTTTGGAGAAAATAACCGTCCATTCGTTTTCGCCCGGAATCATGTGCAGGCCGTAGGTGCCGGGATCGAGCGGTTTTCCCTCGATCGTAACGGGATCGCTGAACGCGATCGTTGTGTTCTCATTTGCGCCTGCGCGCCACACTTTTTCGTAGGCTTCGAGCCCGCCAAAAACCTTGCGGCCATTTACCAGCGGGCGTGAATAGTTGATCGTGATGTCGGTGACACCGATCCGCTGCACTACCTCTGCGTGCTGGCTTGGGCGGGGCAGGTCATCGATGGCCGATTGTGCGCGACTCGCTACGGCAATCAGCAAAACGCCCAGAAGCAAAGTGATATGTCGAACTCTTCTCATTGGAATCTCCTAGCTAAGTTGCTGAGACCGGTACTCACAACAGCATTAACCTATTTATCGCGCTTCTTCTGGCTGGCTTAGACGTATGGCGACCACTCTGGGTAAGCAAGTAGAAGTATCCGGCGGCAGTGCCCGGCCTCTTGCATTCGATCTTCGCCGTGCTAGCCTACCTCCGCGACCATGGCTAAACGACCGAAACCAATCATTCTCACTGTGCTTGACGGCTGGGGCTTCCGCGCCGAAACCAAGGGAAACGCCGTCGCTCTTGCGCGCAAGCCCAATTACGACCGGCTCATCGCGGATTTTCCAAACACATTAATTCACACCTCTGGGCCCTTTGTCGGATTGCCCGAAGGGCAGATGGGCAATAGCGAGGTGGGCCATTTGAATATGGGCGCGGGGCGCATCGTTCATATGGATATCACGCGCGTCGACGCGCTCATCGCGAGCGGCGAACTTTTTCGCCAGCCGCTGCTTCTCGAAGCGATGCAGCGGGGCCGCGAGCGGCAGCTTCACCTCATTGGGCTTGTGAGCGATGGCGGTGTTCACTCACACATCGAGCATCTCTTCGCGCTGCTGCGGATGGCCCGCGAAAATAAAGTCGAGCGTGTTTTTGTCCACTGCTTTATGGACGGGCGCGACACGCCGCCCAATAGCGGCATCGATTTCCTGCGTCAGCTCGAGCAGAAGATGCGCGAGTACGGAATCGGTCAGATCGCAAGCGTCAGCGGCCGTTACTACGCCATGGATCGCGACAATCGCTGGGAGCGCATCGAGAAGGCGCATCGCGCGATCGTGCACGGCGATGCCGAAGCAGAATTCACCGATCCGATCGGGGCTGTCCGTACGAGCTATGAGAAAGGCGTCACTGACGAATTCATCTTGCCTGCGGTCATCACCACAGAAGCCGCTCCGGGAAAGTCCGCAGTACCGCGCGGATTGATTCGTGACGACGATGCCATTATTTTCTTTAATTTCCGCGCGGATCGCGCCCGCCAGATTACGCGCGCGCTCGTTGAGCCGGGCTTCGACAAGTTCCAGGATTCGGCGCGCCCGAAAAATCTGAAATTCGTTGCCATGACGCAGTATGAGAAAACGTGGCCCTGGCTCCAGTACATCATCGGGCCCGAAAAGCTTGAGCACATCCTTGCGAATGTATTTGCCGAAATGCAGTACAAGAATCTTCGCGTAGCTGAAACCGAAAAATACGCGCACGTCACGTACTTTTTTAACGGCGGCGTCGAGAAGCCGTTTGGTGGCGAAGAACGCGTGCTCGTGCCGTCGCCGAAGGTTCCCACGTACGATCTTAAGCCGGAAATGTCCGCGGCAGGTGTTGCCGACGCGGTTGTGCAGGCCGTCGAAAAAGGCGATTTCGACGCCATCATAATGAATTTTGCGAATGCGGACATGGTTGGCCACTCTGGAAAGCTGGAGGCGGCGATCAAAGCTTGCGAAACAGTGGACGCGTGTCTTGGCACAATTTTCCAGGCTTTGCGTCCGCGTGGTGGCGCGTGGATCATCACCGCGGACCACGGCAATGCGGAGACTATGATCGATCCGGTTACGGGCGGCCCCCACACGTATCACACAACAAATCCCGTGCCGTTCATTCTCATCACGGAAGACGGTCGCCTGCAGCTCAGCCCCAACGGTTCGCTCCGCGACATCGCGCCCACGCTGCTCGGCGTCCTCGGCCTGCCCTCGCCGCCTGAAATGACGGGCCGGGACTTGCGAAAGGTGGGAAGTAAATGAAGTCCTCCTCTACGTTCGAATTGCGAGGAGGGCGGACAGTTGGGATTCTTCGCTTCGCTCAGAATGACATTTCGGCGGAGAGCTGAAAGTATTTAGGTGTTTAATGGCTCGAGAGATTGGATATTGCGTCTACATTATGGCCAGCCGTACGCGAACTCTCTACGTAGGCGTAACCAACAATCTGTTGAAGCGAGTCATTCAGCACAAGCAAAAGAAAGTTCCCGGTTTCACCCACAGGTACAATGTCACTCGATTGGTTTACTTCCAACAATACAACGGTATCGGTTTAGCGATCATGCGAGAGAAGCAACTCAAGGGCCTCTTGCGCAAAAAGAAAGTCGATTTAATCGAATCGAAAAATCCAGAATGGAAAGACCTGTCGGATGGCTATATCCCAGAAAATCTACTCAAGGCTGCAAATTAAAAGTGCTGTCATCCTGAGCGCAGCGAAGGATCTCAACTTAGCAACTCTCCCCGCGTTCTCCATGCGGCTGAGCCGCGCTGCCGGACGCCCCGCGTGACAACTGCCCCCCGCACATCGCCTGCAGAGACAAAATTACTGATCTGCGTGTGGCACCCCTTCGCGCTATGGAATCCGCCACCTGAAATGCCGGAGCGGATCCGTTCGCGATGGCCCGAAATGCGCGTCGTCCACCTCCCGGGCTACGACCGCATACTCGATGAACTCCCCGATACCGACATCTTTGTCGGCTTCTCCTTGCGGCCTGAACAATTTGCGCAGGTGCGGAAACTTAAGTGGCTTCATTCCACGGCGGCAGGCGTCGGCCAGCTGATGTACCCCGAGTTGCGAAACAGCGGGATCGAGGTTACCAACGCGAGCGGCGTTCACCGCATCCCGATGGCTGAACACATTCTCGGTACTCTCATCTCGCTCGCCCGCCGTTTTCCCGACTGCTTTCGCTATCAGCGACAAGCGCGTTGGGCGCAGCAGGATTTGTGGAATGCGCCAGTGCGCCCGCGCGAGTTGCGCGGACAGATTCTGCTTTTCATCGGATTCGGAGCGATTGGCCGCGAAGTGGCAAAAATGATCCAGCCGCTCGGTATGCGGGTTTGGGCCGTGACGCGTTCCGGTCGCGCCGAAGAAGGCCTCGCCGAGCAAGTTTTCCCAGCCTCCAAACTCGACGATGTGTTGCCTCAAGCCGATTTTGTCGTCCTCGCTGCTCCAGAAACTCCTGAAACACGCAAGATGATGGGAGCACGAGAATTCGCGCTCATGAAAACCTCGGCTTATTTCCTGAATGTGTCGCGAGGAGTGTTAGTCGACGAACCGGCGCTCATTTCCGTACTCGAGCAAAACAAAATCGCCGGCGCCGCTCTGGACGTAGCATCACAAGAACCATTGCCGCCTGAGAATCCTCTCTGGAAACTCGACAACGTATTCATCACGCCTCACATGAGCGCCGCGAGCGGGCATCTGTGGGAGCGCCAAACGGATCTGCTGATGGAGAACTTGGAACGCTGGTTTGCTGGGGACGAGCTTCTGAATCGTGTGGACCTGAATCGCGGCTACTAATAGGCCGCCGAAAACGAAGCAAGCGCAGTCACGGAAAAAATAGCCGCGTCGCGCTGCCTAATCCTTATATTTTACTGGCTCGCGCCGCCAGTGCCGGCCTGCACCCTGGGTGTATAACCATTTCGCGCGTAGACGTTTACTTTCTTCATCTTGCCCTTCTTGTCGGGCAACTCAAGCAGATTTCCATTCGTGTCCACCGCCTCCACCTTCAGCTTGTGAAACTTCCCGTCGGCAGGCGCAGTCGGCGCAAAGCCCATCGAGTATTGACTTCGCAAAAACGCAGACACCTGGCCAAACACTTCAGGCATCTCGCCTTGAAACCGCGGAAACCACGCATACCCGCCTGTCATCGATCCAAACTGAGTCAATTGATTTTTCGCCTGCAGGTAGCTGACGCCTCCACCCGTGGGAGTGCGCAAATCGATGTCCTCGCCCATGCCGACGGCGAAAATCGGCACGTCTGCTTCCTTCAGCCGGTGATACGTCTGATCCAGCGTGTGCTTACTGAATGTATCGTAACCGGTAGCGAGAAGCAGGATTGCCTTCTTGCCTTTCACACCATTCAGCTGGTCAAGCGTCTCAATCACGGCGTCAAACACACATGCCTCGTGAAATCCAGGAACGAACAATTGTGAGATCGCTTGCTGAATTTCGCCTTTATTTTGTGTGAAATCCACGGTCACTTCGGTCTTGATATCAAATGTCTTAAATGCAACCCAGTCCTTCGGACCAAGACCTTGCAAAAAACCCCAGGCCCAACTGGCTCCCTTATATCCAAACCATCCCCAAAAGCGCGCGCTATACTCCAGAAGAATAACGACGGTAATCGGCGCCTCGCTGGGCGCAAAATTCGTCACCTGCTGCGGCTGGCCTTCGTCGAGAATCCGGAAATTCTCCTTCTTCAATCCCGTCACGATATTGCCCTCGTGGTCGGTCACCACCGCGTCGATGTTTACAACGTTCGATTCCACCGCGATCGCCACCTGCGGCGCTGGCGCCTGACCCTGCGGGCCGTTCTGCTGGCCGGTCGGCGGTTTCGTTGGTTCCGGCTGCTGTGCCGGCGCAGCTTTCCCCGGGCCTTCTTGCTGTTGGGCGTACGCCGTCCACGCGCCAGGCGGCACGCCCAGAACCACCACTAATCCCGCTACGATCAGCCACTGCACACATTCCTTCGCTCGCATATGCCGTCCCTCGCAGGTACGTAGGATGCTGCCACGGGCTTACTTGGATGGTCAATTGCAATCCAGAAAACCGAGCCTCATTGGCTCCGCGAAGGCCTTCCGCCGCCATGCTAAGATGGCTCGCTCGCGTCTCAGTTGCACCGGAATCACCCTGTGGCTGCAAGCTGTTTGCTTGGCGTTTTCAATCTCGTTCGGAGGCAATTGAATGGCGCGGATGGCTGCTCGGATTTCATTCCTCACGCTCGCCTGTATCGTTTCATTCGCAGCGCCAAGCTCGGCGCAGACTCGCCGGCAAACGCCGTCACGTGCTGTTGCAACCCCGCCTCAAGCGCCTCCGGCCGTTTCTCCGCAGTCGTCTGACCTCTCCAAGCTTGAAAGTGACGCACTCGGATGGCTGGAAGGTTTGATTCACATCAACACCACCAACCCTCCCGGCAACGAGCTCGTCGCCGCAAAGTACGTCGCAGACATTCTTCAGCACGAAGGCATTACCGCGCAGATTATCGAAACCACGCCCGGCCGCGGATTCCTCGTCGCTCGGCTATCTGCTACCGCCGTGCCCGACCCGTCGCGTGCTCTCTTGCTGATGGGCCATCTTGATGTCGTCGGCGTCGACAAAACAAAATGGACCGTCGATCCTTTCGGCGCTGTCGTCAAGGACGGCTATCTCTATGGGCGCGGCGCCATTGACGACAAAGGGATGGCGATCGCAAACCTTGCGGTATTCATTTCGCTCAAACGCTCCAGTGCCCGCCTCAACCGCGATGTGATCTATCTCACCGAAGGCGACGAGGAGGCCGGCGGCGTAAACGGAATGAAAGTGGCCGTCGAAAAGTACTGGGACAAAATCGCCGCAGGTTACGTCATCAATGAAGGTGGCTACAACGCCCTGAAAGACGGCAAATTGCAGTACATGGCCATACAAGCGAGTGAAAAAGTTTCCGTCAGTGTCGACGTGATTGCGACCGGCGTTTCCGGCCATGCTTCGCTGCCACGAAAAGACAATCCCGTGGCGCATCTCGCCGCCGCGATAGCGAAAATCGCAGCCTACGAAACCCCGGTGCAGTTGAACTCCGTCACGCGCGGCTATTTCGAAGGCCTCGCGCAGGTAGAAGACGAGGAAACCGCGAAGTGGATGCGTTCGCTAGAGACCCCCGAACGAGGGGAGCACGCAGCGCGTTACCTTTCGAACGAAAATCTGCTCTGGAACGCAATGATGCGCGACACCATCTCCCCCACCATGCTGCAGGCCGGGATTCGACCGAACGTGATTCCCTCGGAAGCTCGCGGCGTGATCAATATCCGGTTGCTGCCGGGCAACATGGCGTCCGCGCTTCTGGCCAAACTCACGCAGCTCGTCAACGATCCGCAGGTTCGATTCGAAATACAGCCGGGCGCGGGTGAAGCCGCGCCATCCTCGTCCCTTTCCTCCGACCTGTACGACGAAATCACGCGTGCTACGAAACAGCAGTTTCCCGGCGCTGTCGCGATTCCTTTCATGTCTCCCGGCGCCACCGATTCCTATCCGCTGCGAATGCGCAGCGTTCAGGCTTACGGCTTGATGCCTTTCCCACTCACTGAAAACGATTTCCTTCGGATGCACGCGGACGATGAGCGCATTCCTCTCGAGTCCTTCCGCAAGGGTGTCGATTTTCTCTACACGATTGTCAATGACTTCGCGGTTTCGCGATAATTACATGATGGAACGTAGGGCCAAGATCGTTTGCACGCTGGGACCCAGCAGCTCGACACCTGAATTGATCGATAGCCTTGTCGGCGCCGGAATGGATGTCGCACGCCTGAATTTTTCTCACGGAACGCCCGAAGAACACGCGGCCCGCGTCGCGGCGGTGCGCCGTGCTTCCGGGCACTACGAAAAATCCGTCGCTGTCATCGCCGATTTGCAGGGACCAAAAATTCGCACTGGTTCTCTCGAGCGCGGCGTTCCGGTCCAGCTGCATTTCGGTCAGAAATTCACGATCACCACGAAAAAAGTCACCGGCACTTCCGAAGGCGTCAGCACCACCTTTCGCGAGCTTCCGCATTCTGTCCACAAAGGCGACAGAATCCTAGTGAGCGACGGCAACATTGCCATGCGCGTGCTTTCCATACGTGGCGAAACGGTAATCTGCCAAGTGGAAAACGGCGGCGAGCTTCGCGAGCACCAGGGGATTAATCTTCCGGGCGTAAAACTCAAAATTCCGTCGCTCACGCCGAAGGATCGGCGCGACCTTGCTTTTGCTCTCACGCTCGGTGTGAACTACGTGGCGCAAAGTTTTGTGCGCACCGCGGCTGACGTCCGCGCAGCCAAAGCGGCGATCCGGCGCGCAGGCAAGGACATTCCCATCATCGCCAAGCTCGAAAAACCGGAGGCCATCGACAATCTCGCCGAGATTCTTGCCGTCGCTGATTGCGTAATGGTTGCGCGCGGCGATCTCGGCGTGGAGATGAACCCCGAAAAAGTGCCGGTCGTACAGAAGCAAATCATCATCCACGCGCGCGACGCGCTCGTTCCGGTAATCACCGCCACGCAGATGCTCGACTCGATGCAGGAAAATCCGCGGCCTACTCGCGCCGAAGCCTCCGACGTCGCGAATGCCATCTTCGACGGCAGCGATGCCCTCATGCTCTCCGGCGAAACGGCTGCTGGCCGCTACCCGCTCGACTCCGTCCTCATGATGGATCGCATCATTCGCGAAGCCGAAGCCAATGCCACCGAATCGCTGCGCCCGGCGCATCCCGGCGATTTGCTCATCAGCGAAACGATTGCCGAAGCCATCTGCCACGCGGCGGAAGAATTGAAAATGAAGGCTATCGCTGTCTTCACGGAAACCGGCGGCTCCGCCCGGCTCGTATCCAAATACCGTCCGCGCGCTGCCATCATCGCTTTTTCGCCGAATCAGGATACTCGACGCAAAATGAGCCTTTTCTGGGGCGTGCTGCCTCGCAGCATCAATCGAGTGCATGACATCGATAAACTCGCCAAGACCGCCGAGCGCCGCTTGAAGCAGGAAGATCTCGTCAAGGATGGCGATATCGTCGGCGTGATTGCCGGCACGCCGCTTGGCACCCGCGGCTCCACAAACCTGATGCGGCTGGTCCGCATAGGCTGCTGAAGTACTGCCGTGCCTGCTGGCAGCTTCCAGATGTCCGACGTTCTCGATGCGCGCAAATTCCTCGAGAAATTCCTTACGCCAACGCGATTAGTCCGCGCCGAATCGCTCGAAGCAGTTTCCGGCGCCCAGGTCTGGCTCAAACTCGGAATCGAGAATCCAACTGGAACTTTCAAAGTCCGCGGCGCGCTCAACGCCGTGCGCCATCGCTCGCAACAATCCCATTTCGATGGCGTCGTCACCAGCAGCACCGGCAATCATGGTGCAGCCATCGCTTTCGCAGCCCGCCAGATGAATCTCAAATCGCGAATTTACCTTCCCGAGAATCCAAATCCCGTGAAACGCGAAAGGATCGCCAAGCTGGGCGCGGAGATTGTCGAAGTGGGCCGGGACCTCGAAGAAAGCCGCAAGCATGCCGCTAAATTCTCAAGAGAAAGCGGTTGGCCGCTGATTGTGGATGTGGACGATCCCCATATCGCCGCCGGCGCCGCCACAATCGCTTGCGAGATTCTCGAACAGCAGCCTTCAATCGATGAAATCCTCGTTCCGATCGGCGATAGCAATCTAATTCGCGGAATCGCCTACGCTGCGAAGCAAATTCGTCCCGCCATTCGCATCATCGGCGTGCAAGCAGAAAAAGCCCCGGCTTACTATCAATCCTGGAAGGCGCACCGCTCGCTTAGCACCGAAACCGCCGACACAATCGCCGACGGACTTTCCACCCGCACAACCACCGAAGATAACGTCCGCCAACTCATCGATCTCGTCGACGACATCCGCCTCGTCTCGGATGAAGAAATGCTGCGCGCCATAGCGTTTCTGCTCATCCACGAGCACACGATCGCAGAGCCCGCGGGCGCAGCTGCAACGGCAGCGTTGCTGAAGTCAGGAAAGGAATTTGCAGGTAGGAATGTTGCGCTTCTCGTCAGCGGCGCAAATATCGCACCGGATGTTCTGCGCCGAGCTGTCGCATCGAGCCTCTAAAACCAAGCCGCAATCGCGAGCCGCTAGTTCACCCAATTGTCAGGATTCGATGGCGGCTTGTCCCGATGCTCGCGCACGTACACTTCGAATTTCTTCTTCAATCGGCGCCGCTGCCAGTCAGACACCGAATTGCGGAACCCGTATAAATAAGATCCTCGCCGCAAATAGACGTACCCCACGAGCATCCCGCCCAAGTGGCACACGTGGCTCACGTTATCGCCGCTCGCTCCAATTGTCGCGAAAAATTCAATCGCTCCCATCACCGCCACAAAAATTCGCATCGACACGGTGACGGGCAGCGGAAACACCCACACCTGCCGATGCGGCATCACCACCGCACATGCCAGAAGAATTCCATAAATCGCGCCCGACGCTCCAATCGTCGGTGCCCACGCGCTGCCGTGCCCATGCGGATCGATAATCAGTTTCACGATCACGTTGATGATTCCCGCCCCCACGCCGCACAGAAAAAAATAGATATAAAATTTCTTCGCGCCCCACATCCGCTCCAGATCGGCCCCAAACATCGCCAGATAGAGAAGGTTGAACAGAATGTGCAGCACGCCCGCATGCAGAAATAGGTACGTAAACGGCTGCCAGATCCGGAATCCAAACACAGCCGCATACGGAACCAGCCCAAACCACGTTTCCCAGAATCGCGCCCCACTCTGGCCAAAAAGCAGCGCCGAAAGCTCCTGCAGCACAAACACCGAAACGCACGCGATGCAGATCGTCTTGATAGCAGGCGGGAAATACTCAGTCAGGTCAAACCGATGGCCATATCCGCGGCGGAAAACAGGGCTCACAGTCCACCAAGTCTAAAGCGTCAGCCCACCCGAGTCAAAGCCACGAAGGGGTTCTCTACCTTGGTATGAAAAGACCACACAGCGGTGTTAAGTATCTCGTGAAAGTTAGGCCGTGGTTAAAATTCGTTTAACACTGTTAAAGAAATGATAAACAATACTCGTGTGCTGGTAAGACAAAATAAAATAGCTTCGGTTCCCGCTCCATTCGTTAGCATTGTCCGCTAACATGGTGTATGTGCACTGCGATAAAAACTCTTTAAATGGCATGGCTACCCAGTGACAAACGAACTGCCGGAATATGTGCGGCAACCGATCTTTCGGTGCATCAAGACCGTGCGCTCCGTCCTCACGATGCTTCAGTTAACTGAAAAGGGATTCACCTATGTCGCGCACCGCCCGCGCATGACCCAGCCGCTCATTGACCTGACGGTCCAACTCGAAGAAGAACCCACGGAGGAGATCAAGGCCGGTCTTGTCCGCGAGACGGAAGATGCCTCATTCGCGGAGGGCGAAATAAAGAACAATTTCCCTTTCATGCATGCGTCAGCGACTGTCACCATGTGGGGAGCTCTCGAAGCGGCTATCGAAGATCTACTCGTCGGAATAGCCCTCAATGAACCGGTGTCGTTGGAACGGGACGAATTCATGAAAATAAAGATTCCTTTGGGACGCTTTATCGTCTTGGAAAAAGACGAAAGAATCCGGTATCTCATAACGGAGGCCCAGCGATCGCTCTCAACGGGAAACGCTCAGGGAGTGGACACCTTTGAAAACGTCCTTCGCTTGTTCGATCTTTCTGGTGAAGTCGATGAGTCAGTGAAGAAAGGACTGTGGGAAATGAACAATGTCCGCAACGTCATCGTCCATCGTGACTCCCAGGCCGACTTACGCCTGGTTCAGTCGTGCCCGTGGCTCGGAGCGAAGGTCGGAGAGCGGATCTTGATCGATGCCCCGCGATTTTACGGCTACCATGAAGCGATTTACGAATACATAGGGACGCTCTTTCGCCGCGTGTCAGCCCGCTACCAATTGCCTGTCGCGAAGATCTGGCTACCGAGAGCCCAGCAATAGACCGGGATTTCTGCCATTCATAAGTTATCCCCAGCCCTCCTCTGAGGAAGCCGCCGATCGCCTTCCTCCGCTCGGAGCCGTATAAAACAAACCCATGAGATTTTTCTATCACATAAGCGAGTTGTCCTGCTTCCTGAAACGGGTGCGGATAAAAAGATCCTAGAGATTATCGACGAGTGCGATTCCGCCACTCTCGCGTCAAAACGAAAATACAACTACTCGGATCGCGAAATAGAAAACATTCAGCTAATTCTTAAAGTTAAACCGATAGATCCTAAAAGCATTTAGCTCTTGGTGACGCTCTCTAACCGTTTTTCAAGCCGCGCTATTTCTCTTCGTTTCCTTCGGCGCAATCTTGGCGAGCGGGTTTCCAGAAAAACTTCCATACCTCCTGGCGATAAAATAAGCCAAGAATGCGGTCAGAAGGGCAGCGACTCCGACGATAAGCCGTTTCCCCGACAATCCAAGTTCATACCATCGCGCACTTTCTGGAATTTGCAGGGCGACAATGATTGCCAAGAGCTGCCCGAACAACAAGAGTATTACTTGGACCCCTCGCAGGGTAAAGTCATCGACCTCGGATATCTCGGGGACATGCTCGCTTTTCATGAGATCAGCTTTGAGCCTTTCGAGTCTTTTCCGCGCGGCTTTGGTCGATCGTTCAGTCCAGGCGTTACGAATCTTCGGCGTAATCAGGTTTCCCACCACACTCAAGGGAATCGCTAAGACAATCGCTGCTACGCCTAAAATGATCCCCCACGTTCCGTGCTCGTAAGACGGCCAGTGCCACTGCATGGGCACCTCCGGACCCGCATTGTACGATTAAGCTAATTCCCTCCACAAGAACATGAGCTACCTACAGAAGAAATTCACCAAAAAACACTCACATCGGTATTTCAAGGACCTGAACTCCCCAATGCAGGAGCTCGTCTGCCTTTGCGGAAAAGTGCGCGGATCGCCCAAGGCCGCGCCGAACAAGTACCACGCCAAGAGCACGTTCTATGCCGGATATTCCTACGACTCCATTTTTGAAGCGAACTACGCCATGCAGCTCGATTGGCGCGTTGCCGCGGGGGATATTCGGAACAACGGCTGCCAGATAGGGTCCCAATATTTTCGTGTGGGGTTGTATATCAAGAGTTCAAGAATTGCTCGAAATGATTCCAGTCGAACGGGAAACATTTTGCTCATTTTCACAAATTCCTGCTCGCCAAGCTGTATCACGATGCTGCCGACTGCCCCTCCACGAGTACCGACCGGTCAGCCAACTCATGGACCACAGAATGCACGAGTGTCATTGAAAGTAGCGACTTCCAAAACGAACGGAATTGATGCAGATTGAATTCACCGAACTTCGATGTTCCGGGAAGGTTGAATCGCATATAACGCGTTTGGCGGAGGCATGAAACCCAATGATACCCCCGGCGGAGAGTGTGGTTAAAGGACGGGCATACCTCAGCCTTGAATGCTTTTCGGCGCTCCGCCTTGGCCTTAGGAGCGCGAGACGTCAGCGAGTTCCGCGAGACTCAGCCAGTGTCGCTGATGCGGAATGCGCCGACCGGAACGAATGTCCACCGCGTACGGTATTGAGATTCCCAGTTTAGCAGCTAGAACCGAAAGCGAAACCTGCTTGAGCCGGGGTTGAATCTCGCGACGGTAAACGTTCTCGTCGAGCCAAGCCGGAAGATCAGAATTCGTCCAACCCGCTTTCGCGGACCTGTGCCGACGCTGTGTTTCGGCCCGTCGCTCTTGCGACTGATCGCTTTGGGCGGCAATACGTCCCTGCTCTGCCGCCTTGACTAGCCCGGCGGTGGTCAGAATGTTGGCGCATGCGGTGCAACGAGTTCGCCGACGAGTTATCTCAACACCACAGTCGCGACAAAAACTCGCGGGATGCTGAGGCAGGGCAGGCATAGCAGACGGACTGCCTTTTACTGCCCGTCGATTATTCTGGGTCAGCGTTGTCGGTTGTCGCCAACGCCGAAGCGGTCTTTCTATTGTTGACGACAACATTCTAGCGACTCGCTCAGCGACCGGTGCAACCGCTTGCGCCCACGCGATTGCAGTTTCCGAAAGTCGGACCGCAAACGATCCCATCAACCGGCAATTTCCGTCTCGCTGTTCGAAAAACCATTCACGCTTCAGCGTCTCGCGCCGAATCCATTCGAGAAGATAGGCGTCGATTTTTGGGCGAATTGGCTCCATAACGTCGAATGCCAAACTGTCACGAAATTGAGAATCCACGTGCAAGACTCCGAGACCGGGATCGAGGCCGAGCGCGGCGACGGCAAGTCGAGTCTCCGATTCGAGCACGGCGTATAGGTAGTTCAAAATTGCGTTAGCAGGATTTGTTGCGAGACGTGGAGAACTGGTTAGCGATGAAATACGCGCATCAAAAAAGCGCCAGTGATTCGGCACACGATGAATATCCTGCGTTGGAAAATTGATCGGAAGAAATCTCCACGCATTCCAATAAGCAAGCGCTGCTTGGGACTCAAAAAAGCGGATCGCGTCGATTGTAGTCCCTGCTGTCACCGCTGTTCTTGCGTAAGAAATCTTTTCCGCTCCTGTCAGATTGTCAAAAATGTTTCGCGCAATATCTTCCTGACCGTTCAGTTTTTCACAGATTAGAAATCGAGCAATTTCAATCGCTGACGCCTGTCTGATAGGCAAGAGCCTGAGCACGCCTCAAGCGAGCATCGTGCGGTCTGACTGGGCCCACCGTGGCGAGCACAGCGCCATCTCGGTCGAGCATTACAAACGCCGCATCCTGATCGGCTAACCACCGCATCGCTGCAAGCGAGATTGAGCCGTCGCTGCCAACGACGATAACCCGACGGAGGCCATGCCTAACGCGTGGAAACCGGGTCCGAATGCGCTCGCCGATGCCGTCTTCGAGTACTAGATGACCCCGTTCAACGCACACACGGATCCCGTGGCCGAACAGAGTTACGACTCCGCGGAAAGGTATCAAAGTACTTAGATTCTGTCACTTGCGAGGCTTAGTAGGATGGTTTTTTAGGAATTCCCAGAGCTTGTCAGCGCTTGTTTTTCGAATAGGCTTCGCATTCATTGCGTTCTGAACAGTCGAGAGATTGAGACCTGATTCCGTTGCTATCTCTCTAAACGTGTATCCACAATCCCGAAGCTTGCGACGCAAACGAATGTCAGTCGTTATCTTTGCTCTTTCGACCCGACGAAATTCGGTCGGTGTTGGTTCAAAGATGCTGGGATCCTCGTCTTTCTCGCCCCTGCGATCCGTTTCCTTGCCGATGAGAATTGGTGGTCCTTCAGCCACTATTCGCGCGCGCTGAAGTAGTCCTCGTGTTCGCGGTCCGCAGGGTCCTCCATCCGGCGCTAAGCTTTTTGCCTCCGGATGAAGTAAATGAGTGCCGACAATATCTGCCAACGTCAGTGGCGAGGCATCCATGTCCTTCTTTCTTCGGAGCGGGGCGAGACTATATTCCTTGCCACTATCGACGTCAACGTACTTGAGACGGTACCAGTCGGAGCGTTTGGAGTTAAAAGGGGTGACGAGCATGAATTTTTCTGGATTCACACCCTTTGGAAGACCGATTGAATGCTCGTCACTCTTTCGCTTGAGGAGGGGAGTAAGGACGAAATTCGAAGGCTTAATACGATTCTTGTATGGCCGGTCCTTTTGTTTTTCGTCAAGAGTCTTCCAGATTCGGACCTTCGGTGTTGTCATAGAGACGCGCATCATTGCGGGTGTGGAAAATAGTCGAGATAACTTTTTGCCTGGATCAGCTCCCAGCAAATAACGCCATGCTTCGCCAACCCAATAAGGCGCTTCAATTTTCTTGTTCCATTTCGCTTTCGGAACAAAAAGATGGCCCAACCCGTGTGTGTTAGAGTTTGAGCATCGGTAATGAGTCTCTATTGCGCACAAGGTGGCCCCGATCGCGAGCTCTCTTCGAGCGAGTTGAGGGACTTCTTGTCTGCCGCACTCAAAAAGCTTGGCAGGCGAAAGAAGGTTCTGGCAGTTCCTCCTGATCAAACGCGCACAGCGTCGCGAGCCGGCGAGCTGACGCGTTATGCTTGGGATTATTACGGAGAGAGCCTTCGCGCGGTGCTTCCGGCGTTGGGAACACACAAGGCGATGTCGGCAGAGCAAATCGCCGGAATGTTTGGCAATGTTCCGCGCGATCTCTTTCATGCGCACAAATGGCGCGAGGATGTGGAAACAATTGGGGTCGTTCCGAAGAAATTCGTTCACGAGCAGTCGGAAGGAAAATTGGACTACGAATGGCCGGCGCAGGTGAACCGGCTGGTTTCCCGCGGAGAGTTCGATCTGATTCTGTCCGTGGGGCAAGTTGTGCCGCACGAAGTGATCGGGATGGCCAACTACAACAAGAATATCCTGGTGGGAACGGGCGGACCAGATAGCATCAATCGCAGCCACTATCTGGGAGCTGTCTACGGCATGGAGCGGATCATGGGACGGGCGGATAATCCCGTTCGGCGCGTGCTGAACTATGCGGCTTCTCATTTTCTAATTAACCTGCCAATCGTATATGTCCTGACGGTTGCGAGTCGGAATTCTTCGGGAGCAACTGTGGTCCGGGGTTTGTTTATCGGAGATGACTCGGAGTGCTTTCATGCTGCTGCGGAGTTGAGCTTCCGGGTGAACTTCACCCTGATGCCCAAGCCGATGCGCAAAGCTGTGGTTTATCTGGACCCACACGAATTTCACAGTACTTGGCTAGGGAACAAAGCGATTTACCGGACACGGATGGCGATCGCAGACGATGGTGAATTGATCATATTGGCACCGGGCGTCCGCGGCTTCGGTGAAGATATCAGGATCGATAAGCTGATCCGCAAATATGGCTACCACGGCACAGAAGCTACAGTGGCGATGGTGCAAGAGAACATAGACTTGGCCGCGGACTTGAGCGCGGCGGCGCACTTAATTCACGGATCATCCGAAGGACGGTTCCGGATCACTTGGTGCCCGGGGCACTTGACTCGCGAAGAAGTGCTAGCCGCAGGCTTCGAATACGCCGAACTCAGCCAGATGCTGCAACTGTACGATCCAGCGAAGCTGCGGCAAGGTTGGAACCAAGTAGCGAGTGAAGAGATTTATTTTATTGAGAATCCTGGCTTGGGTTTGTGGGCTTATCGAGATCGCTTTTAGCGGCGCGACTGGCCCGCACGGTCGATGCGAGCGCCAAATCTACTGGAATCCGAGAAATGATCTGAAACGACTCCGAAAAATCGTATGGGCCATGGAGGAAGCAAACAAAATGTCTCCAGTTTTGGACTTATCGGGCAAGGTAGCGGTCGTTGTTGGCGGCACATCTGGAATAGGCAGAACATTGAGCCTGGGGTTGGCAGATGCCGGCGCAGACGTGGTTGCCACGGGGCGGAATGGGGCGACCGTGGAAACGGTCGCCCAGGAGATTGAAGTGCGGGGACGTCATACACTAAGAGTGACGGCGGACACGCGCGACAAGGGTTCTTTGCAGCGGTTGCTTGCGGCATGCCTGCAGCGTTTTGAAAAAGTCGAAATCCTCGTGAATTGCGCGGGCAAGATCAAGCGCGCTCCCACTGTGGACTTCCCCGAATCCGAATGGAACGACGTTCTAGACACGAACCTGACCGGAACTCTTCGTGCCTGCCAGGTGTTCGGAAAGCATATGCTGGGCCGCAAAAACGGAAGGATCATCAACATTGCTTCGCTGAACAGCTTTGTGGCCCTGCACGAGGTAGCAGCATACGCTGCGAGTAAGGCGGGCGTGGCGGCGCTGACGCGGGCGCTTGCAGTGGAATGGTCAAGACACGGGGTCTCGACGAATGCTATCGCTCCAGGAATCTTTCGCACGTCAATGAACGCGCCATGAAATCAATTGCCTGGAAATAGGCATCCTGAGTGGCCGGCAACACCTGATTCAAGAGCACGTTCGCATCCTGGGTCTTATGCCAGGCTTGAGAAACGGCGGGCAGCGCGAGACTCGGATCTGCTCGCACGGATTGATTGATTTGGGCGAAGCCCGCGTCATAGTCGCCTTGACGCAAAAGAAAATTGCCGTAGCTCCACGCTACCTGTGCTGACGCAGGATACGCGGCCCTCGCGCGACTAAACGCCTCCCGCGCGCGTGGAATGTTTCCGATCGACTCATAGGCACCCGCTAGGTCCATCCAATATGTCGCGGACAGTGGAACACGCGCTACAGCCTTCTCAAAATCTGCGACCGCTCCTGCGGGATCTGGGTTTACGAAATCTATCTCTCGAGCGCGGCCAAGACGATCCCACGCGGAAGCGTTTTCAGGTTCGAGGGCCACGCCGCGTTCCATCTGATCGATCCGATCACTGTGGATCCTGTAGTCAGCTACCCAGATTCGAATCGCTTGAAATATGAGAATTGCCGCCACAACGAAACACACCAAGAGCAGAGAGCGCCGTGACCAGAGATATTCAGCCGGAGTCTTCATACCCACCGTAATTTCCTATGGAAATCGGCTCCTCGGCAAGCGCTATCTGAAGACAAGGAACGCTTCACAGCCTGCTTGGCTTGAAGCAATTTCGGAGGAGTCGCTGCGGCTGGAAGCAACGAAATAAAACCGATCCCAACGCGCATAGTACAGTGTTGGATAGGCACACAGCACTCGTGCGCATCGAGATCCTGAGTCAGGTCGCCGTTCCTGCGCGGACTTTCTTGTTTCGAAGCATATTCGTGAAAATTTCTTTCATTTGCTCGCCGTTTTGGTCCCACGTGTAACGCAGCGAAGTGCGAGCAGCGTTTTCTCCAAGCCAGCGGCAAAAATAAGGATCCTCGCAGAGGCGCCGGATCTGCGTAGCCAATTCCGGTGAGTTATTCGGGTCTTGTATGATGAGTCCATCCATACCATCTGTGATAATTTCTGCGGTTCCGTTGGTGACGGAGGTGATGACTGCCAGCCCACATGCCATTGCCTCTGCCGGGGGTTGAGCAAATGTGTCCTCGACCGAAGGCTCAACGTACGCGTCCGCGGCCGCGTAGTAGAAGGCAACATCTGGTCGAGAGGGAAAGAAACGGACGCGGTCGACGAGATCGTACCGCTGGATCTGCCTTAGATAGGGGAATTTTTCATCGTCTCCCACTACGAAGAGATGCACTTGGCAATCGCCGAGAACCGGAAGGACATCGAGGAGTGTGCAAAGGCCCTTCTTGCGCCAGTCATTGCCGACTAGCAGCAGGACGAATTGCTCATCGCGTATACCGAGTTCCCGACGGGCTTCGTCCCGTCTTGCCATCCGCAATTGCGGATTGAAGGTGGTGTGATCGATTCCCATATACAAGACAGGCAGAACATCATGCGGACCATAAAACCGGTCGAGATCTTTGGCGGTTTTGCGCGCAATCAGGATGAGCTGGGCGCTAGGCTGTGTGTACAGATGGCGCTCGAGAAGTGTGATCAACCGGTAATAGAGATCACGGTGAATACGGCGCGGCCAGGAGAAGATCGAATTGCGCTGGAGATACATCTCTGAACGCACCCGACGAACGAACTCCGCAAAGACAAGGTGGATCGAGATGGCGTCCGCGTCGAGGCAATTCGTACCCGCGGTGAAAACTAGATCATGGGTGATGCCGCGAAATCGGCGATCGCGCCAGCGCCAGAGATGATTTGCCGCAAGCCACCATAGAAACTTCACTAGGTGCGGCCCGGGAATTTTTGGAATCCGGTGCCAGGTCAACCTCGTTAGATCGAGATCTTCCACCCGTTGGCTATAAACGTGTACATCGAACTCCCCAGAGAGCCGGGACGTCCATTCGGCAATCCACCGCTCGGTGCCATGGCGTTTGTCGATGAATGGGGAAACAACGGCGAGGACGGGCTTGGACGGGGTCATCTGGTTTTAGCGTGTAATCCGCATCGTTTCACACCACCGCTGCATGATGAACAGACTCCACACCCGCGACCATATAAGCATCCTGAGTGGCCGGCAACACCTGATTCAAGAGCACGTTTGCATCCTGGGTCTTATGCCAGACTTGAGAAACAGCGGGCAGCGCGAGACTCGGATCTGCTTGCACGGCGTGATTGATTTGGGCAAAGCCACGGGCGTCGTCGCCCTGACGCAAAAGAAAATTGCCGTAGCTCCACGCTACTTGTGCTGATGCAGGATACGCGGCCCTAGCGCGGCTAAATGCTTCCCGTGCGAGCGGAATATTTCCGATCGATTCATAGGCGCCCGCTAGGTCCATCCAATAAGTCGCGGACAGTGGAACACGCGCGACCGCCTTCTCAAAATCTGCGACCGCTCCTGTCGGATCGGGGTTTGCGAAATCTGTCTCTCGAGCGCGGCCAAGCCGGTCCCATGCTGAAGCGTTTTCAGGTTCGAGGGCCACGCCGCGTTCCATCTGATCGATCCGATCACTGTGGACCCGATAATCAGCCACCCAGATTCGGATCGCCTGAAATGTGAGGATAGCAGCGACAAAAAGGCAAGCCAGTAGCAAAGTTTTTCGAGAGCGAAACTTTTCAGGCGAACTCTTCATGTCTCTTGTAATTTCCTATGGAAATCGGCTCCTCGGCAAGCCGTATCTGAAGACAAGGGTGTGGGATTACGCGCATACACAAATGCTGAGGTTATTCGCTTGAAAATGACTCGCTTCCGATTTTCTCGAGTCGTGAATGGCCCAGACGGCAAGGCTATACGCGCCAAGTTGACGCTCCGAGGTACGACATTAATGTTAGGGCCAGAAGTTCCGCAGTTCGGCGCCCCGAACTCATTGGTTAGTGGGTTGCCGCTACACTCCCCGCCGGGGGGTTGGCATAGTAGCCTTTGCGAGCATAAACCTTATAGGCTTTCTCCCCCGCGGAAATCTGGATCTTGCGGAATTTGCCGTCCCAATTTTTGTTTTCGGGGTAGTAGCCCAGGCTGTACTGGTGGTGCAGCTCGTCGGAGATCTCGTCAAGCGCGGCTTCGAGTTTACCAATACCACGGACTTCCAACATCCGCCCGCCGGTGGCCTCGGCCAGTTTCTTGAGCAGGGACTCTCCGTGCCCGTCTTCTCCGTAGATGTGGAGCACGTCGCAATTGTCCCGCTTTGAGGCATCGTAAATCTGCAGGACATAGGCGATCACGTCGTTTTCGAGCAGAGCTTCCAGGGCCTCTTCCATCGAAGACTCACTTTGGGAATCGCCGGAGAGGGCTACGATAACCACCGCCTTGCGTCCCACCTCGCTCGTCAGGTAACGGAGTGTGGACACGCGGATCGCGTCGTACAGGTGGGCTTCGCGGTTCTCGTTAATGGGTCGCCCGTTGATGCCCACCGTCCCTCCGCTCCCGGGCATCCCGATCCTCGGCTCGGGGGACGGGCCTTGGTCTGGCAATCCATAACCTGCGGCTGGCCGTCTTCAGAGACGCTGAACTTGTCCTGCGCCAGATCGCTGGCCAGGTGTTTCTTGTCGTCGCGCACCGTGAAATATACGGAAACGAGGTCCACCTGGCTGTGAAAGGCGCCTTCCTGGCCACCTTTATCCTGGCCGAAAGCCGATCGAGGCCAATTAAGGCCCGCCAATACCGAGCCCACAACCACAATGGACAAGCCGACTCGAATAGGCATAGGTTTGCTCCTTCTCGCTTTGCAATGAAGGTGCACAGTTGGATGCGAGCCGGCTGCTCAAGAGTTGTCGTGGGACCGTTCCGCAATGCCTGATTAAAGGCGGAAACCGATAGATGAGATTTCAGACTGAAGAACTGGCTCGCTAGGCCGCTCTGATAGCCTGCGATTCGGTACCGTCGCGTGTTTGAGCCGATAGAATCGGGCATCGCAATTAACGCAGCGGAACGGACGGACTCCGATTGAGCGGAGGAGATACCACTCCATGGCGCCGCGCCGATGCGACCGAAATACCTGCGGACTGCCACAACGTGGACAGAATCGTTTGGAGTCAGGTTTCATTCCTTACACCACGTCCCCGATTGCGTTTTCAAGCACTGAAAGTAGCTTTTTTCTGCAACACGGTTGACCATTTTAGAGCATGTCTGTCGGGCCTGCCTGTTGGCCTGCCCGAGGCGGTAGCGCTTGCCAAGGCCTTCCACTCGGATAACCGTCCGGCCCATCCGCTTCAGAATATGCGTCAACAGGACACCTCTTGAAATTGTGCCTCATCGGAACTCACCCGGTGCGGAAAAACCAGCGGGACCGCTTTCAGGCCGCTCGACGCAGTCGCGGACGGGTGGTGGGGTTGTTTCCAGCACTGCAACAGCATAGGTGCAAAGTACTATAGGTCGATCTACTTGGTCCGGAACAAGATTCTCTCAGTTGCACTTCTTGGGGGAAGGCCAATCGGGGAAAAGGCCGCCGCAAAGATGGGAATGTCAGCACCAACGAAACTGCCCTTTAGCGTACTAGGTGAATTCGCTCAAAGTTCTGCAACGCAACCAACTTCCCAATTAACGGGAACACCGGCGTCAGAGGCAAACTCGGAGTCTGTTGCGGTCCCGATCGGCGTCCTTGAGGTTCCGATTGGCGTTTGGGGATCTCGCCGCGTCGAATCTGATTCGGGCCAGTCGGAACGGGTTGAGGTCTTTGCAGAAGACACCTGCACCGTGATTGTGTTTCCGCAGGGCGCTGTGATCCGATTGTCGGCCAGTGTTGCCCCAGGCCAGCTGGTTGTGATTGCAAATCGCAAATCGGGTCAGATCATGCTTTGTCGCATAGTCAATGTGCGAACCTATCCAAACATAAGAGGCTATGCCGAAATCGAGTTCATGCACTCCACGACGGGCTTTTGGGGCTCGTACGCATCGCAAGGGACGTTGAGGCTCTCAGCGAAAGTGGCGTCGGCAATGCCGTCGACGTCCGCGGATTTTTGGAGCAATGGGTTTCTCAAGGAAGTGGTCTCTGTTCCTTCCAGCGCCGTGAGCGCTTCGCCGGTTGCACCTGCTGTCCGGACTGAGAAAGGGCCAATCGCACACGGTCCAATCCAAATTCCTTTCGCTGGAGAGCCAGTGCAGCACTTCGCTACGATCGGAATGGACTCTGAAACGCACCTGGACGCGACTGACCGGAGCAGTTCCAATCAGCATACTGTTCTGACCGGGGCTTCAAGTCCCCGGGCTTCAGGTTCCCCAACGTCCAGTCAGGATTCAGCACGCTTTCGGATTGGGAGTTGGATATTTTCGTGGTCGAGACTGCCAACTGTCCGAACCGTGACGTACGGAACTCCTGCGCCGAGGCGAAACGTGGTTTTGGTGTCGCTCGTGCCCGCCCTCGTGCTGCTCGGTGTATTCGGAGTATTCCTCTTGCGTGATGGCGTGGGGCAACCTTCTGGAGTCAGTCAGCCAGGTCCAATGCCCGAGGTTTCTCTAGGTTCGCCAATAGCCAACGTTGTTCAAAGCCCGCAATCCAAAAGCAACCCAACTTTTGTCGTGCCGCAACTCCCGATCGCGAAGTCGGAGAATTTCCCCGGCACTCGAACTCGCGCATTGGCTGACAACACCCGCTCTTCTCGTCCATCGGAGAGAAAAGCAACTTCCGAGAGGAAGATTCCGAAGGGAAAGCTCCTCGCTCCCCACTCCACAGCGAATCGCTTGGCGGTTATGGGTCGAGACGCGCCGCCCGATCTGAGCGGAGTCGATTCGAATACCGGCGTCGGCCCACTCCAAGGGGTTCTCGCGACACTACAGCCTCGTGGAGGTCGGGTGAAAGAGCCGGAACTCCTTGTTAGCTCGGCACCGATCTATCCGGCCATGGCTAGGCAAGCGCAAGTTGAAGGTCAAGTCGTGATCGATGCGGTGATTGATGCAACCGGGACGCTAACGAATATGACGGTAGTTTCGGGTGCGCCGCTGCTGCAACAGGCTGCGCTTGATTCGCTGCGTACGTGGAAATATCGGCCTGGTTACCTCAACGAAAAACCCGTTCCGACCAAAACGTCGATAACCGTCAATTTCCGCTTGCGCTAGAAAACTGAAATGAAGCGCCCCGGAATCCAAGACCGCAGGTATCACTGTGGAAGATCAGGCATTACTAGTGTTATCGCGGCACGTGTCTGCATTCACGTTGCCCGAACCGAACTTAGTGCGGAAAAGTAGCAGGATAAACAGACCTAGCCGCCGACCGCCGACATTGCGCGAATCTGAACTCCGGCTGCTTTGAGTCGCTCGCTCACCGTGCGAGCTATGGTCGCAGCGCCAGGAGTATCGGAGTGAATGCAGAGCGTCTGGGCCATCAAACGGAGCTCCGAGCCGTCATCTAGATTTACTCTGTGACGCAACGCAATGTCGAGCGCTTGCCTCGCCGCCCGCTCGGGATCTTCGAGGAGGGCGCCGGGAAACTTCCGTTGCCTCAGGGCACCGCCGCGTTCATACGTGCGATCCGCAAACCCCTCTCCAGCGCACGACAGCCCGAGACTGCGCCACGAATCGAGGCATGGTGATTCAGCTTGTCCAACTGCAATCAATTTAGAATCCACGGCCATCACCGCGCGGCCTATCGCCACCGCGACCTCGTGATGACGATTGGCCGCATGATAAAGCGCGCCGTGGGGCTTCACGTGATTCAGTCGTACGCCCAACTTATCCGCTACGCGCGCCAGAGCAGCGATCTGCCCGCGCAGGGAAGCCTCGAGTTCGTCGACGGCGATCGCAAGCTCTACGCGACCAAAGTTTGCGGGATCCGGGTAACTTGGATGAGCACCCGCGGCAACTCCCAGTTCTTTGGTTAATTCAAGCGTCCGCTTCATCGTCCACGCATCACCTGCGTGTCCTCCACACGCGATACTCGCGGACGTGATCTGACGCATCAGCTCGAAATCCGCCCCATTCGCGAGCGATTCAGGAGATTCGCCCAAGTCCGCATTAATATCGATGGAAGCCTTCACGAATCGGTCTCAACGCGTATCGATTCCCGCTACTACTGGAAAATCTGCTTCAGCCAATCTTGCTGCTCTCGCAGCAAGCGGATTGCCACCGGAATCGTTATTTCCGCGAATCTCACCTGGTCGCGCGGCCGCAGCTGCCCCACGCGGTGGAGGTCTGCCGAGATCACATTCGCTATCTTTGGATAGCCGCCGGTGGTTTGCTGATCCACAAAAAGAATTATGGGCTGCTCATCCTGTGGCACCTGAATTGCCCCGAGCGAAACTCCTTCGGTGAGCAGTTGCGATCGAACTCGCAGCGAAATCGATTCGCCCTGCAAACGCAAACCGGAGCGGTTCGATTGCTCGCTCACGGTGTAAGGGCAGGAGAGAAGTTTGCCAAAGGCTTCGTGGCCAAACCAGCCATGCTGCGCACCACGCGTGACGCGAAGCGGCCCTCGATAATATAAGTCGTCGATCACTCCCGGCTTAAGCGTTGACACGCGCGAATGCGTGCCTTTCCGCACGCCAAAAAAATCACCTTTGCGCAGGCCGCGCCCCTCGAATCCCCCAAAGTGTCCTGCCATGTTCGTGGAGGTGCTGCCCATGATCGGCCGGGCGTCCAATCCCCCTTGAATTGCCAAATATAGCCGCGCGCCCGTTTTCATCGCGCTGCACGTCAAAACCCCTCTCGCAGGCACTCGCATCGCCTGCCACATCGGTGCGGTGTCGCCGTTGATTCGGCAGTCGCATTCACCACCGGTGAGCGCGACGACGCTTTCCTCGTCGAACTCAAGCGTGGCTCCCGCGAGCGTCATCTCTAACGTGGCAGCATTCTCTGCGTTTCCGACCAGCAAGTTTGCGATACGCATCGCCAAGCTGTCTGCCGCGCCGCCGGGCGATATGCCCAGGTGCGAGTAACCATAGCGCCCAAGGTCCTGGACAGTGGTCAACAGGCCCGCGTCTTGGACACGTATCGGCATTGGGTGTCTAGCGATTCACCGTGGCGTCGAACGTGCCGCGATCGATCGCAGAAAATTCCACCAGATCCCCCGGTTTGAGTCGGGTCGGCTGTGTCGCGTCGGGGTCGAAGATGCGAACGGGCGTGCGTCCGATCAACCGCCATCCTCCCGGTGAGTCGACGGGATAAATGCCGGCCTGGCTGCCTGCGATTGCTACCGAACCCGCTGGCACGTACTTTCGTGGCGTGGCAAGCCTTGGCGCGTGCAACGTCTCCGGCAGGCCTCCGAGGTACGCGAACCCAGGTGTGAATCCGAGAAAATGAACACGGTAAGTCACCGAGGAGTGCAACCGAATCACTTCGCGCGTCGGGATTTTTGCGTGATTCGCGATCTCCTGCAAGTCGGGCGCGAATTCAATGTCGTAGCAAACGGGAATCGTCACTATGTTTGCTGCCCGGTCGTTTTGCGAATCATCGTCCGGTAAGTTTTCTATCAGCGATGTTGCCTCTTTGTGACTCAGGAGCAATGGGTCAAAATCGATCAGGATCGAGGCGTAGGCCGGATGTAAATTCCGAATGCGCTGGTCGTTGAGACGATGCAGGGCGCGGAATAGTGACATCACTCGCTGGTGATTATCGAGCGACATCACATCCCCCAGAATAATCAGAAGCGAGGAATCACTCGCCGGAACCACTCTCATAGAGGCCCACACTCGCGCCAGACGGGATGCAATCTCGAGCCATTAGGTCTACGCAAACCAAACGTGACTATAGGCGATACCGGCGGCTTCGTGCTGCTGTTTTCGCCGGTCGACATCTGATGTAAACTCCATCGCGAAACTTCTTCCTGTGGCCGAACGTCCGATGGAGCGATTGTGATTCACACCGGTCGCCACTTTCTCCAGATCCCTGGTCCGACCAACGTTCCCGACCGAATTCTGCGGGCAATCGACCAACCTGTCATCGACCACCGCGGCCCTGAATTCGCGAAATTGGCCGAGGAGGTTCTCGAAGGCCTCCGCCCGATCTTCAAAACACGCAGTCCTGTGGTGATTTATCCCGGCTCGGGCAGCGGAGCGTGGGAAGCGTCTATCGTGAACACGCTCTCGCCGGGCGATCGCGTGCTGATGTTCGAGACGGGTCACTTTTCGGATCTTTGGCGGAAAGTGGCGGAGAGTTTTGGCGTGCTCGTCGAATACGTCGCCGGCAACTGGCGGCATGGGGCTGTACCGGAGGATATCGAAAAGCGTCTGACTGAAGATAGCGATCGCACCCTCAAAGCGGTGATGATAGTTCACAGTGAGACTTCCACGGGCGTCACCAGCCGCATCCCCGAAATTCGCAATGCCATAGACCGCGCACGCCATCCGGCACTCCTGATCGTAGATGCAATCTCTTCACTAGCCTCCATCGATCTTCGTCACGATGAATGGGGAATTGATGTCACGGTGGCCGGCTCACAAAAAGGCCTCATGCTTCCACCGGGACTCTCCTTCAACGCCATCTCCGAAAAAGCGCTTGCCGCGAATAGGACTGCCAAGTTGCCGCGATCCTATTGGGATTGGCGGCCGATGCTCGAATCGAACCGTGCGGGCTATTTTCCGTTCACGCCCGCAACAAACCTTCTTTTAGGCTTGCGTGAGGCGTTACACATGCTCGAAGAAGAGGGTCTGCCCAATGTATTTCGGCGTCATCTGCGTCATGGCGAAGCTGCACGCGCTGCGGTGTCCACGTGGGGCCTCGAAATCCTCTGTGAGCATCCCGGCGAGTATTCGAACTCCGTTACGGCGGTGCTGATGCCGGAAGGGCACAATGCCGATCACCTGCGAAAAGTCATCCTCGAAAATTTCGACATGTCGCTCGGCGCCGGCCTTTCCAAGCTCGCTGGCAAGGTTTTCCGTATCGGACATTTAGGCAGCTTCAACGATCTGATGCTGGCTGGAACTCTATGCGGAGTGGAAATGGGGCTTCGGTTGGCAGGTGTGCCTCACAAGAACGGTGGCGTTGCAGCCGCACTTGATAGCCTTGCATCTGCGGCGAAAATTCGCCAGCCCATCTCATCTCTCACATGACTCATCGCCGGTTCGGACCAACAAGCCTGGCACACTCCGAGGTCCCAAATGCCAACTGAAGAAAAGGTACTTGGGCGCCGGCCGAAGGTGTTTTGCGCGACAACCAACGTACTAATTCTGATCTGTATTATGTACGGGATCACTTACATCGACCGCGTTAACGTGAGTACTGCATCGGCCGCGTTCAAGCAGGAACTTCATCTGACCAATACGCAGGTTGGCCTTGTGTTTTCAGCTTTCGCCTATCCTTATCTGTTTCTTCAGATCATCGGTGGATGGGTCAGCGACCGGTTCGGCGCGCGGCGTGCGCTCACGATTTCAGCGATCATTTGGGCTTCGGCGACGCTTTTCACGGGCTTAGTCACCACGCTCGCAGCGATGATATTCGCTCGCGTCATGCTCGGCCTTGGCGAAGGTGCTACCTTTCCCACCGCCACGCGAGCGATGAGCGATTGGACGCCGCCGGGCAAGCGTGCGTTCGCTCAAGGCATCACCCATTCCTGTGCGCGGCTTGGAAACGCTGTCACGCCACCCTTGGTTGCTTGGTTGATGGCTATCGTCACCTGGCGAGGCTCGTTCGTGATACTCGGAATTATCAGCACGGCCTGGGCTATCGCGTGGGGCTGGTACTTTCGCGACAATCCCGGCGATCATCCGGTGATCACGTCGCAGGAACTCGAAACGTTGCCGCCCTACGTTTCGCGAGCGGAGAAAAAAAAGAGCCCAGTCCCCTGGCTATTGCTCACGCGCCGTATGCTACCGGTAATCGTCGTGTATTTCTGTTATGGCTGGACGCTCTGGCTTTATCTCGCGTGGATCCCGCAGTTCTTTCTTCACAGCTACAAACTGGACCTGAAAAACTCTGCATTGTTCTCAGCCGGCGTCTTCTTCGCCGGCGTTGTGGGAGATACCCTGGGCGGAGTCATGAGCGATCGCATTTTTGAAAAAACTCACAGTCGCGACAAAGCGCGCCGCAATCTCGTCGTCGTTGGATTCCTCTGCTCGTTGGCATTCATGGTGCCGATCGTGTTCACGCACAACCTAAAGTTGGCAGCCATCTGTTTGAGCCTCGCTTTCTTCTTCGCTGAATTTACAATTGGACCGATGTGGGCTATTCCCATGGATATCGCCCCGAAGTTTTCCGGCTCCGCAAGCGGCCTGATGAACACTGGCTCAGCGCTCGCTGCAATCCTCTCTCCCCTGGTCTTCGGCTACGTGATCGACAAGACTGGGAATTGGGAGCTGCCGTTCATCGGCAGTATCGGCCTGCTGTTCATCGGTTCAATCCTGGCATTTTGGATGAAACCGGACAGAGAGCTAGACTTAGCGACGTGATTTGCTACCCCGATTTGGAACCAGGAAAATGAGTACGCTGCACTCCATCAAGCCGCTGCCCCTGAGCTCGCATGCGAAGCCCGTTGATTCCTTTTCACAAGCATCCGAATTGGAGCACGAGCTGAAGCGAACCGTGCGCGGCGAAGTGCGCTTCGACCCCGGCAGCCGCGCACTTTATGCATCGGACGCATCCAACTACCGCCAGATCCCAATCGGCCTCGTTGTCCCGCGCGATTCCTCCGATGTGGTCGCCGCAGTCGCCGCATGCACAAAGTTCAGTGCTCCCATCCTTCCGCGCGGGGCGGGCACTAGCTTGGCCGGGCAATCCTGCAACGTCGCCGTCGTCTTGGATTTCACCAAATACATGAATCAGATTCTCGAGCTCGATGCCGCGCAAGGATACGCTCGCGTCCAGCCTGGATTGGTACTCGACACGTTGCGCGACCGCGCAGAGCTCCACCACCTGACTTTTGCGCCAGACCCGTCGACGCACAATCGCTGCACCATCGGCGGAATGATCGGCAACAATTCCTGTGGCACGCATTCACTGTTGGGCGGTAAGACCGTTGACAACATCGAGGAGCTGAAGATTCTTCTGTATGACGGCACTCAGCTCAGCGTCGGTGCCACTTCCGACGCCGATCTAGACCAGATCGTTCGCGAAGGCGGCCGTCGCGGCGACGTTTATTCCAAGCTGCGAACGATTCGCGATCAGTATGCTGATCTCATTCGCGCACGTTTTCCTCGAATACCTCGCCGGGTGTCTGGCTACAACCTCGACGAGCTCCTTCCGGAGAATTCTTTTCATGTCGCGCGCGCTCTCGTCGGCTCCGAAGGCACTTGTGCGACAGTGTTGGAGGCTAAGCTTAGGCTGATTCACAGTCCTCCGCACCGCGTGCTGGTCGGACTCGGTTACAAGGATGCTTTTCTCGCCGCCGACCATGTTTCGGAGATTCTGCAGTTCAGTCCCATTGCCCTCGAAGGGCTCGAAGGCAGCATGGTCGAAAGTCTCAAGAGGAAAGGCGCTCCCAACGTAGAGCTGCTTCCCGAAGGAGGCGGCTACCTGCTCGTGGAATTCGGCTCCGACGATCCCGGCCCATCTCAAGAGACCGCCCGTCGCCTCGTCGAGCACATAGCATCTTTGCCGGGCTCGCCCACTTCGCGAATCTACACCGCGCAGCAAGCACGAGCCGTTTGGCAGATTCGGGAAGCGGGCCCTCGAGCTTCCGCGTTTGCGCCCGGCGCACCGCCGCAATGGGACGGGTGGGATGACTCCGCGGTCGCACCCGAAAAGCTGGGGCCATACCTCCGCGACCTGCGCGCGTTGCTTGACGAATTCGATTACCAAGGCGCGTTCTACGGTCATTTCGGACATGGATGCGTCCACTTGCGCGTTACCTTCGATCTCCAAAGCGAAAACGGAATCCGCAAGTACAGCGATTTCATCGACGCCGCTGCCGACCTCGTGATCTCCTACGGGGGCTCGCTCTCGGGCGAGCATGGCGACGGGCAGTCTCGGGCTGCTTTGCTTCCCAAGATGTTCGGTCCGGAACTGATGAAAGCTTTCGTCGAATTCAAATCTGCGTGGGATCCAGCGAATGGGATGAATCCTCACAAAGTGGTGGATTCTTATTTGCCTACTGAAAACCTACGCCTAGGCGCGGACTACAAGCCGCTCGAACCCGCGACCCATTTCAAATTTCCGGAAGATGAAGGTTCTTTCGCCAAGGCCGCGCAGCGCTGTATCGGTGTGGGCGCATGCCGAAAAGACAGTGGCTCGATGTGCCCCAGCTATATGGTGACGCTCGAGGAAGAGCACAGCACGCGTGGCCGAGCTCACATGCTCTTCGAGTTGCTCCAGGGAGAAGTCGTCCGCGGCGGCTGGCAGGATGAACAAGTGAAGAAGGCGCTTGATCTTTGCCTTGCCTGTAAGGCTTGCAAGACCGAATGCCCCGCCAATGTTGATATCGCAACGTACAAAGCCGAATTCCTTTCCCACTTCTACGAGAGGAATCGCCGCTCTCTCTTCGCACACGCCTTCGGGCGGATCGACAAATGGTTGCAATTGGCCTCGCTTGCGCCGAGCGCTGCGAACTTCCTGACTCACGCGCCGGGCTTCAGCCATATCCTGCGAATGGCGCTGCATCTGGCCCGGGCACGCGAGATCCCCCGGCTTGCGCGCGCGAGTTTCCGTCACAGGATTCGCGGAAAGCAGAGCGAAACCACCGCTCGGTCCGCATCAGCGAGGGTTTCTGAGGTCATCTTATGGGTGGACACCTTCAACAACTACTTCCATCCGGAGACGGCGCAGGCCGCGCTACAGGTCCTGACGCAAGCGGGGTTTGCAGTAACCGTTCCCGATCAGCAGATGTGCTGCGGGCGTCCGCTCTACGATTTTGGCATGCTAAATAGGGCGAAAGAATACCTTGAGCGCATTCTCGAAGCGTTCGCGGGACCAATTAATGCCGGCGTGCCGATCGTGGTTCTCTAACCGAGCTGCGCTTCCGTTTTCCGCGACGAATTGCGGAATCTGTTCCCAAATCATCCCGAGGGTACGCGTCTGCGCGGCCAGATATTCCTTCTGAGTGAGTTTCTTGAACGCCATGCCCCCGACTACCAACCTCCGCGCCTAGCGCGGAAGGTCATTCTACACGGGCACTGCCATCAGAAAGCGCTTATGAAAATGACGCACGCCGAATCGCTGCTTCGCAAAATGGGAGCAGAAGTACAAACCCTCGACGCGGGGTGCTGCGGAATGGCGGGACCCTTTGGATTCGAACGCGAAAAATACGCGATTGCACAGGCCTCCGGCGAACGGGTACTTCTGCCCGCCGTGCGCCAAGCGTCGCCGGACACGCTCATCATTTCGGACGGGTTCAGCTGCCGCGAGCAGGTCTTTCAGTCGACCGGACGCCGTGCTCTGCACCTCGCAGAAGCCATCGTGCTCGCTACAAACTTCTGATTCCGGACACGCTCGCGGTAGGGAATGTCGCATGCCGAGCGAAACGGTTTAGCGTGACATGAGAAATTGGACTTCCTGTTCGATTTCCGAGATAGCGATGGGAGCGAGATTCGCTTCAGACAATTTCTGATTCAGCCGGGAAAGTTTCGTTGTCTTGAACTCGCTCCATTCTGCGATCGCTGCTTTGACCCGCTGGGCGGATTCGTTGTAAACGGCAATCGCCTGTGAAGGCACGGCGCGATCCCCTCCTTCGACAACGCGTAGTGCCGAGGCCATATCGGCGTAAGCGTCCTCAAGGCTCAAGGCCTGCTCCGGACTGGTTGCCGGCTTGACGATCGTTGAAATTTCCGTTCGAGCATCCGCCAGGACCGCCTTAACAGCCGAATCCTTATCGCCAATCTTCTGCTGTAGGTCGGCAAGTTGTTTGCGAAGAGAGTCGATTTCAGCAAGCGCGCGGCGCGCTTCCATGGTTTCGGCGAATATCTGCCGACCGAGTTCTAACTGTTGGCTAAGTATCCCCGGAGTAGCGGGCGAGCGGGGGTCCATTACGACTTCTAGAGGCTGAGTCTGCGGCTTTCCGTCAATGGTGAGTCTGACTGCGTAGATGCCCGGCACAACTTTGGGCCCCCTGGGATTGCGGTATTCGGATTCTTCGTCCACGCCCGGTCCTCCAGAGCTGCCCCAAGTGAGATCCCAGACGAAGCGATGCATTCCCGGATTAGTTTCGAGGGCTTCCGGCTTGGGGAACCAACGCTCGGCAATGGGAAGTGGGGGGTGCTTTTCCGGACGTTTGTCTTCCGATGAGAATCTGCGGACGAGCTTCTGTTGCGAATCGATGATCTCGAGTGTCAGGCTGCTCGTGGGAGACTTAAGAAGGTAGTCGATGATGGCGCCGGCGGGCGGGTTCTGAGCCGTTGGTTCCTCCGGTGGAAGTGGAGTGCCCGTGAAGGAGTCGTTGTCGATGCGATATGCTGCTGCCGGGCGGTAAAGCCAGAATGCAGGATCCTTTTCGGCATCGAACGCCTGGCGAAGCGGCGTGATGTTGTCCAGTATCCAGAAGGAGCGTCCGTGCGTAGCGATTACGAGATCTTCGCCGTGAACCATGAGGTCTCGGACGGAAGTTACGGGCAGATTGAGTTGCAATGCTTGCCAATCGCCGCCGTCATTGAATGATACGTAAACTCCGAATTCGGTTCCGGCAAAGAGCAGTCCCTTTTTGTTCGGGTCTTCGCGAATGCAGCGCAGGAAGGCGTTGGTCACGATGCCATTGGTAATCAGTTGCCAGCTGGCTCCATAGTCTCGAGTTCGATAGAGATAGGGTGTCTGATCATCCAGGCGGCTGCGATCCACAGCCGCGTAAGCGATAGCGGGATCAAAGTGCGAAGCTTCGATAAAGGAGAGCTTGCTCCAAGGTGTCAGGCCGGTGGGCGTGACGTCTTTCCAAGTTTTGCCACCGTCACGGGTGAGATGAATTAGTCCTGTGTCGCTTCCTGCCCAGATTGTGTTAGCACTTAGAGCGGATGGTGCAATGGTGAACACTACGCCGTAGCCTCGTTGTTTGGCGTTCTCGATCGTCGTTGGTCCTTCGGCTTTATCTCCCGCCCGTCGTTTCGATCCGGTGAGGTCCGGGCTGACGGCCTGCCAGTGCAGACCACCATCAACTGTTTTCATAACATATTGCGTCCCCAGATACAGAGTTGTGGAGTCAACGGGAGAAAAAATGAGAACTGGAGTCCAAGGGTCTCGATATTTGCGCGCATCGATCTCGGTACCAAGTGCCGGCACGGGCCAGGGAGTTACATCCTGGCTGAGTCCAGTCCGCTTGTTGTAACGGGCAACGGTACCGTAGCTGCCGCTCAGATAGATGATGTTCGGATCGTTAGGATCGGGCGCTATGTATCCGCTCTCACTGCCGCCCACCGGAAACCAATCGCGTGGAGAGATCTGACCGTGATCGGTGCGGCTGGGGACGGCAGCGCTGCCGCTATCCTGCTGCGCGCCGTACACGATGTAGGGAAACTGGTTGTCGGTGATGACATGATAGAGCTGTGCGGTGGGCTGGTTGTACCACGTGCTCCAAGTCTGGCCGCGGTCGAGACTGATGGTAGTGCCCTGGTCCGTTCCGAGAAGCATGCTGTCGGAATTCTTGGGATCGATCCAAATCTGATGGTAATCGTCACCGCCGGGCGCGCCGCGAACAATGGAAATTGTCTTTCCTCCGTCTACGGATCGATAGAGGGCGACGTTTGGAACGTAGATCACGTCGGGATTCTGTGGGTCGATGGTGATGCTGTTGAAATACCAGGCGCGACTGGTGAGACGAGGATCCGTGTTCTCCACGATCCAAGTATCGCCACCATCGTTGGAGCGGTACAAACCTGCTTTCTTCGCCTGGATGAGTGCGTAAACGCGTTTACCATCTGCCGCAACGTCGATGCCGATGCGTCCCCAATCGCCTTCCGGCAGACCAATGTTCAGCCGAGACCAGGTCTTGCCGGCATCTTGAGAGCGGTACAGGCCGCCACCCTGTCCGTCGATAGGAGCATAGGTACTCCATGGCGGACGATGCGAATTCCATGCGCCCGCAAACAGGAGCTGCGGGTTGCCGGGACAAATCGCCAGATCTGAAATACCAATTTCAGCTCCTTTATCCAGGACCTTGATCCAATGCGCCCCTCCATCAACGGATTTGTAAACGCCGCGCTGCTCATTTGGTCCGTAGGCATGGCCGAGAGCACCCACGTAGACGATCTTCGGATCTCGGGGATCAACTACGATTCGGCTGATTTGGCGGGTATTCTCCAAGCCTACATGCGTCCACGTCGAGCCGCCGTCGGTCGATTTGTACACGCCGTTGCCGGTAGACAAGTCGGATCGAATGTCGGACTCGCCAGTTCCGGCAAAGATCGTCTTAGGGTCGGATGGTGCAAGCGCGATTGCCCCGATCGAGCCGACAGGCTGATTGTCAAAGATTGGCCGCCAGACAGTCCCAGCGTCCGTAGTTTTCCAGATGCCGCCATTGACCGCGCCGAAATAAAAGGTTGTCGAATCGCCGGGCACGCCTGCGACGGCAACCACGCGACCTCCACGGAACGGGCCAATGAGTCGCCATTTTAGGCCGCTCATAAGTTGCGCAGGCACTGACTGGGCAACTGCGCACCCCGGAAGTAGAAGAACGAAGAGCGCGATGAAACTCTGATGAAAGCACGACCTAAGTTTGTGCAAGTGGCAATCCCTCACCGGATAGCCAGTTTACTGGAAAACACAAAGCTGTTGGTTGGGTCAATGCATCCGGCTTGGCAACCCCCAATCGGGGATGTTGCATCAGCTGGCTCTGAACGTCCCAATTGCGGCGGTGCTTCTCGCAAACGCCCCTGTGCTACAGTCTCGCCACTATGATCCCCTCTGCGCTGTAAACGATTCTTGTCAGAGTTCTCACGAATCTCACCGAATTGATTTCTCAATAGCTCCAGCCGAAGCTCGCCGCGATCGCTGAGACGATGCCGCGCGCGAAATAGCGACATCACTCGCCGGAACAACTCTCCTAGCGGTCCACACTCGCACCAGACGGAGATACAATCTCGAGCCATCAGGCCTACGCCAACCAAACATGACTATAGGCGATACCGGCGACTTCGCGAAAGGCGCGGCGCACCATGGGGTTTGAAGGGAAATGGCTCGCGGAAATCACTCATGTGGAGCGCAATACTCTGATCGCGACATTCGGCGGATGGGCTCTCGACGGCATGGATGTGATGGCATACAGCTTCGTGGTTCCTACCCTGATGACGACGTGGCACATGACGGGAGGCGAAGCAGGGCTACTGGCCACCATTGCGCTGCTTATTTCCGCCGCTGGTGGGTGGCTTGCTGGAGTTCTCGCGGATCGTTACGGCCGGGTGCGCATCCTGCAACTTACGATTGCATGGTTTGCATTTTTTGCTTTCTTGAGCGGGCTGACGAACTCCTGGTGGCAACTGCTTTTCACGCGAGGTTTGCAAGGGTTGGGCTTTGGCGGTGAGTGGGCAGTGGGCGCGGTGCTGATGGGAGAAACGATTCGCGCCCAGCATCGCGGCAAGGCTGTGGGCACCGTGCAAGCAGGCTGGGCGATCGGCTGGGGACTTGCGGCGCTTTGTTATGCAGTTCTGTTCTCGTTGTTGTCCCCGGCAATCGCATGGCGAGCGATGTTCTTAATCGGCATTTTGCCAGCGCTGCTCGTTTTCTACATTCGCCGAAACGTCCCAGAGCCACAGGTGTACAGCAAGACTCGTCAAACTATCGTTGCGGGCCTCACAGTGAGCGCTCTCGAAATTTTCCGTCCCAAGCTCCTTCACATCACGGCGCTGACGTCCCTGACGGCGATCGGCGCACAGGGCGGCTACTATGCGATTACCACCTGGCTGCCAGCCTTTCTCACGACTCAGCGCCACCTTTCCGTTCTGACTACTGGCGGATATCTCGGCGTTGTAATCGCGGGGTCGTTCGCCGGCTATTTGGTAAGCGCCCATCTCGCTGACTGGCTCGGACGCAAAGCGACGCTCATTCTCTTTGCCGTGGGTTCGTTCGCCACCGTTGTGGGCTACACATACTCACCGATTGGCAATCATGTAATGCTCGCGCTGGGATTCCCGCTCGGATTTTTTGCCTCGGGCGCTTTTAGCCCGATCGGCGCGTTCTTCACCGAGCTCTTCCCCAATCGCCTACGCGGGTCGGGCCAGGGTTTCTCCTACAGTTTCGGACGGGCCCTCGGGGCCATTTTCCCCGCGCTCGTCGGTTACCTCAGTGCGACGATGTCTTTGGGCCACGCTATTGCTGCTTTTGCTGTGTCCGCCTATGCGCTTATGATCCTCGCTGTCGTGTTGCTTCCCGAAACTCGAGGTCGGGATCTTCACGCCTTCAATTGACCGCGGGGATGCGCATGCCAAAATCGTAGAGCGGACGCCCGCAGCATATCTGCTGATCGGGAACGGTTACTGCAAACCCCGCTTGCGTCAGGACCTGCAGCGCGGTCTGTGCTGTCTCCGGATAGAAGTAGTTGTTGAAGGTGCGTTAGCGGTGCTGCCGAGCACCACTACCCGACCCCGAGGTCTTCAACAGGACTTCGAATTTACTCGCCTCTTTTGGATTAGCCACTCTTCGCCGGTCGATGCGCACGGTCGCGGCCCCGCCTATCACATTTGCCCTAGGACTAGCTCCACTGGTCGCACGCGGTCCGAAGATGATGTTCGAGCCGGCACGTATTGCCATGCAAAATAAAAGTGTTAAATTTTGATGCCTTTGGCGCTCCGTTCAGAGTTCTAACGGAAAATCACTCTCATAGAATCAGTACTTCCCGCCTATTGCCGCCGACGTCTTTACCCTTCAAGATGAACGGCACAACCGGCCGACGAACGTTCATGGTCTGACCGGCGCGTGCGTAGGAAAAGACGATAATCCCACCCCAGGCGGAAGTGACGTCATAAGTTCCGTCGAGCAGCAGCCAAAGGAAGGCCTGATCCTGTGCACAGTGCCCAAGTAAGCGAACTGGAAATTCCGGTTACGATCCAAGCGTCGAAGCTCGTGGAGGGGACGGACCGACGGGAGCTATTCACCGAGGCGACAAAAACGACAATTGTCTTCGAGAACGGCGCGGTCCTTTGCCTGAAGTCGAGCGTCCTGCCCGGGCAATGTGTTTTCCTTCGAAATGAGCACTCCGGAAAAGAGATTCTGTGCAAAGTACTCGAGTCGCGTCAAGGAGGACTAGCTCACTACACTAACCTCGAATTCGTCGATCGCGATCCGAAATTTTGGGATGTCCCTGCTGAACAACCAGTGGTAGCCAGACAGACGCCGGAGATTCAAAAAATAGAGTCGGGCGGGTCGAGTCCGGTCGCCACGCCGACGATGGAGCCGAGCTCACGACCCGACGCCGACATCCCTTTGACCTTTCTGGAAACTAATACCATGGCGCCCGTCTGCCCCGAGTCGACAGATCAACCAGAATGGAATGATGCGAAAGACGGGGAGCTCATGGCCGCGCTGATTGCAATAGACACCAAGCAGCCGGCCAAGCGAGAATCCGACAAGAAAAGAGCAACCGAGTTCGAGCGAGAGGTGGCGTCCGAGGGTGCTTCAGAGCAAAGCGAAACAATTTCGGACACCGCAAGCGATGCGGAAGTATTTTCAACGCCGGCATCCCGGATCTGCCGAACGCGCAAGTTCACGGCATACAGGAATCCAATTGCGACAGGAGTCGCCGCGTTCCTCTCGATTGCGGCGGTCTTGAGCATCGCGTGGCACATTAGACGTAGTTCGATTCACAGCAACCGACCATCCGCATCCACCACTCAATCAAGGCAACACGCGGTTCCCTCCACTGGGCAGTCGTCGCCAACAGGAGGTTCGGCTGTTGCCCTCGGCACGCCAATGACGGCAGGCGCCCCGCAGCGAAGCAACGTCGTCCCAGATTCTGCCGTGTCCGCCACACCCAAAGTGAAAACAAGCAATGGCACACTTAGTTCCCGAAAGGGAGCATTAGCACAGGCAAAATATGGAAAGCTAAATGAGCTGAATGCCGGGGAAATCATCCCGGCAAAAATTCTGTCGCAATCTCTGCCATCCATTCCTCCGTGGGCGAAAGGGCTCGACATGGACGGGATTGTACAACTCGACGCCCTGATCGATGAAAACGGGAACGTGGCGGAAGTAAAGCCAATGTCTGGACCGCGCTTACTGCAACGTGCGGCCGAAAGAGCGGTGGCGCTGTGGATATTTCAACCAGCACTGTCAGACGGGAAGCCGACTGCAACACACATGGTGCTCACGGTTCAGTTCCAGAGATAGAAAAATTCAGATTCGAGGCGGGGCCGGTGATCAGATTTTTTTTCGAGAGACTGGAGAACTGGTTCGCCAGGCCGCTCTGACATCCTGCGATTCGGAGCCGTCGGAGTGTTTGCGCCGATAGAATCGGGCATCGCAATTAACGCAGCGGAACGGACGGACTCCGACTGCGCGGAGGAGATACCTCTCCACGGCGTCGCGCCGATGCGTCGAAATACCTCGGAACCCCCGCAATAGGGACAGGGCCGTTTGGAGTCAGAGTTCATAATCAGTCGATCCCTACTATGATCCTTGAAATCACGCACGGACAAGTTGGGTTTGATAGGGATTCGCGCCGCTGTAAGTCGCTCGCGACGTACCTAGCCGCAAGACGGTTTCTAATGTATCCGAGTGGTAGGTGAAGCCTTGATTATGAGTTCACACCTTTAATTCATTCCGGTTTGAATCACCTTCCGTGCGACGACCGTAGCAATCAGCGCAGAGCGTAATCAGACTATCGTCTGTGTCGTCACTCAGCCGGCCCCGCGAGCCAAGGTGGGTGAAGGCAAGTCCATTCGCTGGATTCCACTCCCTGTGCAGGCGGATGGATGAGGCCGACGACGGTGAGTCCACGTGACAGGGGTCACATTCGCGGGTGACGCGCGTCGCAGCGGCCCTTCAACAGTAGGGATATAAATCTGTCAGAGGACAAATTCTGGAGCCCCGACGAAACTGCAGTACTTGGGGAGATCGACGAAGGCGGAGTTCCTGAGTTCAGAGGTGTTCCTATGGTCACTCATCCGATTCACCTGTTAGACCCAACACTCCCACAGCTCGATCGTGTTGTAATTTGCGAGGAGCAACCGGTCCATGCCGCGTTTGTGAGCGCTATGCTCGACATGCCCTTGTCCAGGCAAGAGCGCCGCAATCCGCTGGAGTGGTTAGCCTCACTAAGCTTTCATGCCATTTTCATAGGAGCGCTTCTCGCTGCCCCCCTGTACTTCACGGACGCATTGGATATGAAGTCCTTCTCGCAGACTTTTCTCGTTGGCCCTCCGCCGCCACCTCCTCGAGCCGCTGCCATCTCGCAACCGATTGTGCGCTCGCACGTAGCACGACTTCTACAGGCCGGCCGGCTAGTCGCCCCCACCTTCATCCCGAAAACGATCGCAATCATTAAAGAGCAGCCGTTGCCTCCTGACGTTGTGGGAGGTGTCGTTGGCGGCGTTCCCGGCGGAACTGGAGGTCAGCTCGGCGGGGTCCTGGGAGGAATAATCGGGGGAGCCGGGAGCTCAGCGGCGCCCGTTTTGGCCTCTCCGCCTCCGGTGAATCGTATCGTTCGCGTTGGGGGACGCATCAGTCCGCCGCGCGCCATTTCAACACCGCCGCCGCTCTATCCGGGGCTTGCGCGCAACGCCCGCGCGCAAGGCCAGGTGGTAATCGATGCGATCATTGATGAACGCGGCGATGTCACCGAGGCACGCGCGATAAGTGGTCCCGGACTTCTGATTCCGACGGCACTCGCTGCCGTCATCAAGTGGAGGTACGAGCCGACCTTGCTCAATGGCGAACCAGTGTCTGTCGAAATGCACGTGCTTGTTAACTTCGTGCTTCAGTGATTTCCCAACTTGTGTGAACGTATAGTTTTGTGATTAATAATTTACTGTATGGTTAAAATCCGATCAGGAGGTCAAAAACATGACAAGAATCGCGGAGGGTACGCGGATTACTCTGAAGAGTGTTCTTTATTTGACCGATTTTTCGGATGCTTCCGAAGCTGCCTTGCCCTTCGCCGTCGCGATAGCGAGCAACTATGGCGCCCGAGTGCACGCCCTCCATGTATTGACGCCTGTGATTCCGGAGACTTGTTTGGAAGCGATCCGTGCCGATGAGAAGTTTGCCAATGCTGAACTGCGGAAGGTCGATTTTCAACTCACCGGAGTCGCCCACGATACGGCGATGGCGCTGGGAGTTGGCGTTTGGTCGGCCGTTGAGCAAGCAATTCACGAGCGAAATATTGATCTGATCGTGCTGGGCACACACGGCCACACTCACGCCCAGAAGCTCCTGCTCGGATCTTTCGCGGAAGAGATCTTGAGACGCTCGAGCGTGCCGGTACTTACCATCGGACCGCATGTTCGGAAGAATGCAAAGATCAGCGGCGCTTTCCATTCGGTGTTGTTCGCAACGGACTTCAGCAAACCGTGCGAGGCCGCCGCATCGTTTTCAATTTCGCTGGCCGAGGAAAACGACGCGAACCTCGCGCTGCTCTATGTAGCGCCCAAACCCGGAATGAACGAACAGGGCAAGCATGCGATCGCTGATGTAGTGCAAGCTCTCAACGATATCGTTCCCAGTGATGCTAAACGATGGTGCCATCCATTGCCCCTTGTCCGGTACGGGGACGCGGCTGACGGTATTCTCGAAGTGGCTACCGAAATTGGAGCGGATTTAATCGTGCTAGGGGTGCGGGACGCTGCGGGCCACCTGGGAGCGGCGACACACCTTGAGCGCGCGACGGCCCACAAGGTAGTGGCGCATGCGCAATGCCCGGTTCTGACGGTGCGCGGCTAGGAGATTTAACGCAAACGCATCCTGGAAAAATGACTACTTCTCCGTCGAGGGAACAGTTTCCGACCTTTGCAATATCGATTTGAATTCGTCTCCCGGTGACAGTCGATCCACAAGGCATCATGAGGTTTGTTGAAACAAAGCACTGTGCACTAATCCAAACACTTGATTGTTGGGCTAGGATTGCTGCCGAAAGGCAATGATTTTGAAGCCACCCAATCACACTCACTTGCCTGAGGAAGGCTTGACGCCCGCGGTAACAGTGCTCTATTTTGCGAGCGTGCTCGGTGCGCCGATATGGAGGAGATGAGGATGGCCGGGGCTATGATCCGTGAGGACATTCTCCAGAAGTTCCCTGACCTCTTTGGAACCAAGAATGTAAACGGACGAGAAGTTAATATCGAACGGACGATCGCGACCCTCACCCAAGAGCTGCGGCCGGAGATCGCCGCGGCCCTCACCGCGCGACGGATGCTCCTCGAGTCACCCGTGCCGGTCCGCGAGAAATATGCTTGGCCGAAGTGGAACGAGACGTTCGAGGATCCTGTAACGGGGCAGTTTTGGACATTTCGCCAGATCGTCCAAGGCCTGATTGATAATGTTCTCAGTCGGGACAGCAAGTGGCGCTGGCGTCTGAACGACGAGGTGCCCATCCCCAAGGATGCGCATCCGCTGACGAATCCAGGCTTGGAGCTAACCGGGCCGTGGCATCCGCTAGACATGGCCTTCAACGCGCTGAACAGTCCGGCGCCCATGAATATGCCGGACTTTGAAGATGCTTCGCCGCCCCATTTTCAGCCGGACGGTACGCCAACAACTCAACCGGTCGGAATTTTTGCTGCGTTGCAGAACGCGAAAGAAATTTTGGAAGGCCGCTGGGCCAACCGCCCATATGAGGTCATAAAGAAAGGCCAAAAGCGCGCATATCAGATCACCACGCCTCCGGCGCGATGGCCGATCCGGTTTGTGCGGCCTCCTGGCATCCACGTAGTGTTTGACCACATCCGGGTCGAAGGTCAACCGGTGCCTGGCTTCATTCCCATCACTGTCCTCTGGATTGTGAACCACTACGAATCCCTCAAGAATGCGGGGACCGGGGTGTATTTTTACATTCCGAAGATTCAGACTCCTCAGGAAGCCTTGATCCTGGAGAAGCTGTTCGCGCGCCTGGAAGGAATGATCGGTATCCCGGCGGGCACATTCAAGATCAAAGTGCTCTACGAGGAAGGGAATGCGGGGCGGTTCCTGCCCGCGATCGCCTGGGTATTACGGCGGCGGCTTCTGGGGACGAATGTGGGCAGGTGGGACTACCTAGGCAGCCTCATCGAAATGTGGAAGGACGACCCGAAGGGTGTCTTTCCGGATCCACAGTTGATCGGCATGGCATCCCCAAACATGATCGCCTATCAACGCTACAACGCGCTGATGATGCTTATGGCCGGTGTGAAGAATGGCGAACTCAACCACGGCGCTCCCATCGGCGGGATGGCGGCGGTGATGATTTATCAACCGGGCGATGCCTATGGCCGGTCCAGATATAACCCGCTGGCTCTGCGCGCGATAGCCATCGACAAGCTAAGAGAACGCTTGCTGGGTCTAATGTTTATGCCTGAGGGACCGCTTACCGCGAGTCAACAGCCCACGATCGAGGACGTCCTCGCCGGCCGGGTGAAGGGACGGCTCTACGACGCTTATCGGCAAAGTTGGGTCGCCAGCCCGGAACCGGCGTATGTCGCTGCTGGCAACGCGCCCTTGCAAGTCGAGGTGACAGAGCTCCAAGCGATCGTCGATGCACCGCGGGAGACCTTGGACGTAAATGGCAAAGCGGTGCCGACAGTGACGAGCGGTCTCGTTGATGCAGAACTCCAGGTGCTGCAATCCCGTGGGTTATTGAACGCGCAGGGCAAAATCACACCGTGGGTCGTCACCCAGGACATGGTGGCCACGCCGGAGAAACTCTTCACGCAAGAACTTTGGGAGTCCATCTACAGCGTGCCCAAGGGCGAGATAACGATCGAACACATTCAGCACGCGTTCTACATGGCGGCGAACTATGGCTTCCAGATTCTCAATGGTAACTTCGCTGCGGCAATTGATGATTACGAACTTATGCTGCGCTTCATGAATGACCTTGCCACTTACCGGATCAACGTGTCATGGCTGTGGAGTCTCGTCCATCACCAGGCTGCCATCACCAAGGAAGGTTACCTCAAGCGGCCGGCTCTTACGGAGGGTGGCGTGGTGCCGGCTTTGAACGCCACAGCAGTCGAGGCTGGAACTCGCTTGACCAAAGAGCTGTTCAAGAAGGTATTGGAATACCACAACGAATGGACGTCGGAGTTCTTCGCGGAGTTGGACCGCCGCGGCGATCCGGGCCGCTTTGACCGCTCCAAAGCGCCCATCATCATGCAGCTTTTGAAGCAGCAACTGCTTTCGCCCCGATATATCCAGCATAGTGCCCGAGTGCTGTTTGTCGTGGGACAAGCAGACAATCGGCAGCGCGCGGAGATTCTGGCGGCGATTTTCGACATGTCCCGCGAGGAAATCGTCAAGCGCTTTGAGGCAGGCACGCTGAACAAGATTGCTCTAGCCGCCCATGACTATGTCTATGACATCTTTCCTGGCATCGAAGCAAAGAAGGCTTCCTCCCACTGAAAGATCGCAGGAATCGGGATGGACGAAAGAAACTTAGACCGGTACAAACGGTTACTGCTCGAAAAACGGAGCGAAATTTCAATCGCAAGAGCCGAAGCCGAGAGTCCGATCCCGGCCGCGGGAGGCTGGGCAGGCGATCAGATCGACCAAGCGAATGCGGATGCCGAAGCGGAACTTCAGATTTACTTACATCAAACCATCCTGCGGCTCCTCCGAGCAATCGAGGGCGCGCTCGCTCGGATCAGAAATTGCACCTTCGGCTCCTGCGAGGCCTGTCAAAACCCAATCTCCCGAGCACGGTTAGAAGCTGTACCTTGGGCGCGACCTGCCCAGCAAGCCAGCCGGCGATTAGACCTACAACGATCCATGTCGAATGACCGTGAATCTACACCTTGCTTCGACCGTTCGCAATGTTCGAAATGCAGGGACTGCTTGCGGCCGTCCTAAGTGTCGGCGATCACTACGTCCCGTGACGCAGGTCATGGCGGATGGCCGCAGAACTGCATAGATATCTTCAGTAGGGTCACGAGAAGGGCGAGTCGATAAGAGAGTAACTGATGGTCACGCCCCGTCCCCCAGGAGGATGTATGTTTAGCCGACACATTACGATGCAGGTCAAGAAGAACTGGACACCAGAGTTTTCGAAGGTGATCGAGAAGGAAATTCTTCCCCTGCTCCGCAGGCAGAAGGGTTTCCTCGATGAGCTGATCCTGCTTGCACCCAACAAGACAGAAGTGGTCGCCATCAGCTTGTGGGAGAACAAGCAACTCGCCGAAAGCTATAACCGCGAGTTCTATCCCGAAGTCGTTAAGATTATCAATAAGTACGTGGAAGGCTCGCCGGTGGTGAAGACGTTTGAAGTGGAGTATGCAACGCTTCCAGAGTTCCAGAAGTTTGCCACGGTTTCAGCCAAATAAGTCCAGGCATCTGTCGTTGGAGGAGGGACAAGACACGTCCCTCCTCCAACGGCACCTTGCCCGTGGGAGCATAGCTATGAAAATCTCAGAGACGGCACTTAGGGTCGCCCTCTTCGGAACGCACCGTGAAGCGCGCGACATTATCGACTTCCTCCTGATTTGTTTTTCCGTGGTCATATCGATCACAGTGGGTGTTATTGCCGCGCTTTGGATCGGCCACGTCGTTGACGCGCCGATCGGCTTCATAACAGGAATTGGATTTTATGGCCTCAGTCTGATTTTGTGTTCCTTCGCGTTCCTGCACGGCCATCGCGGCTGAGCCTGCTCAGTCGGACTCGCCTATGCGCGCCGAGTGAGACGCGACTCGATGAGTTGAAAGGGAGTACATCGATGCTGATAAGCGAAATGAGCGGGGAAGACTGTCGGAATATGCTCTCTCGGCTGGGGTTTGGCAGGCTCGCATGTGCCCAGAACCGTCCGTACATCGTTCCAATCTATTTCGCCTACGAGCCTGACCGCCTCTACGGCTTCACAACCTTGGGACAAAAGGTGGTATGGATGCGTTCGAACCCGCTGGTTTGTGTCGAGGTTGATGAGATCCTGAGCCATTTCCGTTGGTCAAGTGTGGTTGTCCTCGGACGCTATGAGGAACTTCCGGACACGCCTCAATACAGTAACGTGCGCCTTCAGGCTCAGCTTCGACTCGAAAAAAGGGCCTTGTGGTGGCAAACAGCGTATGCGGCCGATCAGGCTCGCGTCGAACACCACCCGTCGAACGCAATCTTTTACTGCATTCACATCGAAGAGATCAGCGGTCGGAGGGCTACCGGAGATCCGGTGGAATCGGCAGTAGGACTCTCGCGCTCGGAACAGTCGGCACGCGAGAGATGACCAAGACCGGCGCGTCCCGCGCCAATAGGCCAGACAAGGAACTCGACGCGGCAACAAGGAGAAGGGCAATGTACAAGAATATCCTGATACCGACCGATGGTTCAGAACTCGCTTGAAAAGCCGTCCAGCATGGCATTGCTTTTGCCAAGGCGATCGGCGCCAAAATTACAGCACTTACGGTGACAGTGCCATTTCATGTCCTATCGCTCGACCCGCAGGTGGTTGAGGACACGCCGGGCCAGTACAACAAGCAAGTTCTGGAGCACGCCGCGAAAATACTCGACTCTGTCGCCAGGGCCGCAAACGCGGCGGGTGTCGCGTGCGAAACCGTCCAGGTCGAGCACGAACATCCTTACAGAGCCATCATAGACAACGCCAAGTCCAAGAGCTGTGACCTTATTGTGATGGCATCGCATGGCCGACGTGGCGTTTCAGCAATTGTGCTCGGCAGCGAAACTGTCAAAGTGCTCACACACTCGAAGATTCCGATTCTCGTCCATCGCTGATTGAAAGATCAGCGCCATTCCGATCTCTTTTGAGGGTGTTCCGATTTCCAGGTTTAACAGTAACTGGAAGTCTTGTCACGACCTCGGTCTCACTCAGTTCGGTGTATCTCATAGCCTCTCCTCCTTAGCCGTCGCTGAATGAGAACGGCATCCAGAAGACCTCGGAGACCGCGTCCTCAGAACCGGTGTCCGACGCACGCAAATCCTTTAGATGAGATGAAGTACACAAATCAGTAACTTCGCATGCCTTGCCGCCGTCTTCCAGGTAATTATTGGGAGGAGGGATACCGAGGAATGAGGACGCGAGACCAACAGTGGCCCAAGGCTAAACCCCGTCTAACTTGCCAACCGGGACCGTATAGGCCGCCGAAGAGGATTGGTGATCGCCGCGACCGTAGTCGCCGTCTTAGTTGTTCGCGACAGTTTTCCCCAAAGTGAGCGCTGCGCAAACATCAAATGGAGTATTTCCAAAGTGGCCCGTCAACCGGAAGCAATCGCGTTCACCTGACGCAAAAGAAAATTGCCGTAGCTCCACGCTACGAGTGCTGACGCAGGATACGCGGCCCTAGCGCGGCTAAATGCTTCCCGCGCGAGAGGAATGTTTCCGATCGACTCATAGGCGCCCCCTAGGTCCATCCAATAAGTCGCGGACAGTGGAACGCGCGCGACCGCCTTCTCAAAATCTGTCACCGCTCCTGCCGCATCCGGATCTACGAAATCCGTCTCTCGGGCGCGACCGAGACGATCCCATGCGGAAGCGTTTTCAGGCTCGAGGGCCGCGCCGCGTTCCATCTGATCGATCCGATCGCTATGGACGCGATAATCAGCCACCCAGATTCGGATCGCTTGAAATATGAGAATTGCCGCTACAACGAAACACACCAAGAGCAGAGTGCGCCGTGACCAGAGATATTCAGACGGAGTCTTCATACCCACCGTAATCTCCTATGGAAATCGGCTCCTCGGCAAGCGGTATCTGAAGTCAGGCTGCATTATCAGCTGGTTTGAAATCCTGCAGCATAGGTACCTCGACCACGGTAAGGAAGAGCTTTACAGTTCCGGCTGCGGATTGCTGAGCGATTCATTTTTTGACGAAGATTGATTTCGGGATCATGCAGTGCACGCCCTTGCGGATGTCCACCATCTGCGTGACGCGGCAATCGCCCGCCATGGAGACTAATGCATAGGCTTCGTATCGGTCCATCGGGACCATTTTCTGCGCGCTCAGAAAATCGATGGCGTTTCGAACTGCGATCTTCGTTGCCTCCGTCAAATCTTCGTCGAATCCTATGAAAATCCAATAGTTTTTGTTTTCCGCCCAGGGCCACTCTGTCTTGAGGTCTTTGCGCACGATGGGCTGGATTTCTATCTCCTTGTATGCGCATTCGAGCGCCTCGAGATTCACCTCCCCGTTGCCCTGGCGGCAGTGCGCGTCGCCGATCCAGATCAGCCCGCCCTTCTGGAAAACGGGCAGATAGAGCGTTGCCCCGGCTTGAAGCTCATTGAGGTCCATATTCGAACCGTTCTTCCAGGGCCGAAGAGTGCTGGTGCGGCCCTTGTCGTCTTTGATGGGCGGACCTGCTTTTTCCTTTGGCTCGTTGGGATCTACGCCGGCGGCGATGATCCCGGGAAAGGGCTTCAGGTCCAGCATGATTCCCGGTTTGAATTCGGTCTCGTTCTTGACCAGGTCGAGCTTGTAATAACGCACGAAACCTTCGGGAAATTCCTTCGGAAAGAGCCCGGTGGGGAACTCTTTGCCGGGAAGATTGAAGTTTTGGCCGTATTCCTTGGGAATGATCTTGAGGATGCGAATCTCCAGCGTGTCGCCGGGTTCAGCACTATTCACCCAAATCGGACCTGTGATCGAATGCGGGCCGCCGCCGTCGTTCTCTTTGCGCAGGCGCGCGAGCTCGTCCATCGACGGGCCATTCAAAGTGTGATCCTCTGAAGTGGGCTTGACCTGATTGAGAGCGTGATACCAAGTCTCGACCGAAACTGTATCTCCGGAATTGACCGTGAGCTTAGGTTTCTCGTTCACATCAAACCACCCCCATTGGACGTTTTCAGGTGTTGCCGGCAATTTATAAAACTTTCCCGCATCTTTCTCCGGTCCTCCCGGCTTCGGCTTTGGATTTTGCTGAGCCGAAACTGAGAAGGCCGCGACGAAAGAGAGCACCAGCATAACGACGGTCCTTAATATAGAATTCATGGAGACTCTCCTTTCGAACCTCAGGACTGCATTTTGAGCAGCAATATAGCTCGGATGCCTCGTTGCAACCAAGATTCTGCTGGGTAGTTTTATGATTCTTTAAGCGGCATTGGCTGAAGCTACCGGGGCGCAACGTGACCATCACCCGCCGTTCTGGTCTGAGCGACATAGACAAGAAGATTCTTGATGCAGTCGCAAAGTGGAAGTACAAGCCCGGCATCCGCTTCGCACCAGCTATCTCAAAATGAGATAGGTAGTGATAATCCTGTTCTCGACACCTATCTGAAAGTCAATGTCCGGTAACCGCGTTAATCAGGACTTGTGCGCACTTCAAGAAAGTTCGCCGTAGGTCACCGAGAAGATATAATTTCTGCGTGCGACAACCTATGCGGCATGTTATGGCGCTTCGCGTTTCCAAAGCAGTTCTCGTTTTTGCAATCGCACTTTTCTACACGATTCTGGTCCTAAACAACATCACGGATTACGGCTCCAACTACGAGTTTGTCCGCCACGTCCTGATGATGGACTCAACCTTTCCGGGAAACCACCTCATGTGGCGCGCCGTCAACTCGCCGCTAGTACATACGGTCTTCTACATCGGTATCATCGCCTGGGAATCAGTCACTATGCTTCTATGCTGGTGGGGTGGCGTTCGGTTGCTGAAATCGTATCGCGCGGACAGGGCGCAATTCGCCGATGCGCTGAACGTCGCCGTGATTGCGCTGACGACGAGCCTGCTGATGTGGTTGGTGGCATTCCTCGATGTCGGGGGCGAATGGTTTCTGATGTGGCAGTCGCAAATATGGAATGGGCAGGAAGAGGCATTCCGAATGTTTGCCATTGTCGGCGTGGTGCTTTTGGTTGTGGTGCAACGCGAGCCAACTCCCGATTAGTCGCGTAACCGGACACTTGCCGTACCAGCACTCACTTTTCCGGTGAGTGGGTTAATCATGTGGATTTATTTTCCCGGCGCACAATTGCTCGGCGCTCAAATCGAAGCCGTGAACACACGGAGACCATGGCGGCGAACAAAGAGCCGCGGCAGAGTCCCAGGTAAGCGGCTGCGTGTCAGGATGAATGAGGGGATGCTATCATACGCGCAAATCTGATCCCGGAGCGACTTAGATGCCCGACGTACGCGACAACTCAGGTGTCCTTGAGCGCAAACTGGCGACAATTCTTTCGGCGGATGTTGCCGAATACAGCCGTCTGATGGGCGAGGATGAAGAGCAGACGCTGAAGACATTTCGAGGCCACAAAAAAGTATTCGAGTCGCTGGTGACGACGCACCGCGGGCGCATTTTCAACACGGCCGGCGATGCGATCCTGGCGGAGTTCGGCAGCGCGGTGGAGGCGGTGCGATGCGCGACCGATATCCAGGCTGCGCTGCGCACTCGCAACGATCAGTTGGCGCCGTCGCGTCAGGTGAGGTTCCGAATCGGGGTCAACCTAGGCGACGTCATGGTGCAGGGCCAGGATCTTATGGGGGATGGCGTCAACGTCGCGGCGCGGCTGCAGACGGCGGCAGAGCCCGGCGGAATCTGCATTTCCGGGAGCGTACACGACCAGATACGCGACAAGCTGTCGCTTACGTTCCAGTCCCTCGGCGAAAAGAATTTCAAGAACATCCAGCAGCCGGTAAGAACGTTTTCCATTACGGAAGCCGAGGGACACGGTGCGCTTCCTACTCCGAAGGCTGCTGGCACGAGAAGCGGTGCTGCAAAATGGATCGCTGCAGGCTTGCTGCTGTTGGTGTTACTGGCAGGCGGCGGCTATTGGGCTTATACCGTTGTGGAGGGGAACAGGGCGAAAACTGCGCGCGCGATCGCCGAGGAGGTGCGGCCAAAATCGCCAGCGCCCGAGGCTGCGAATCCGAGCGTTGAAAAACTCGCTACTGAGCAACCGGTGCCGACGGCGAGCACTGTTCGGCCGGCTAGCGCGCCGAAGCCTGGCGCAGCAGAAACGCCTCGCCAAACCACCTCGCCCGTACCCGCGCCACGGAGGGCGAGTGCTGCTGCGCCGTCTGCGGTTAGCGCCGGCCCTTACGATGGACTGTACTCCGGAAAAATTTGCTATGGCGCGACTGCGAACCTGCCAGCGAGATGCTACCGCGCAGAGGGAACTATTCGCGGTCAGAAAATCACCGGTCAGTGGGCGGCCCCGGAGGCGGGCAACACCATGATCTTGACTGGCGATGTTGCTAGGTCCGGGGACGTCAAGATTGGGATGCACAGCGAAACGCCGGACGGCACCGTGGTAGTTGTGATCGATCTCACCGGGACACTTCACGACGGGCTGATCACGGCGAGTGGCACCTTCCGGAAGGGGCGCACAGCAACCCTTAACTGGCAGAAGATTTCGCGTGAGCCTAATTGAACGCCAATTTTACTGATCATGGTTACCACGAAATTGTCGAGAAAAGTTCTAGAATAAGTGTGGTCAAGAGCCGCACGGCAGCGTAGCGCCCGATTAGTCGGGTGGTCTCAATGGGTCGACGCAACACCGGCCCGAAGTCCAATCTGCAGGTGTTTCAACGGCTAAATTCGTTCGAGAGCGCCGATTCAAAGAAAACACTGCCCTGTCTAGGTTTAATTGAGTACAGCCCAAAGGATCAGGTCTCTTTGAAAACACAATCGGATCAACAGATTAGAAGAGTGTTGCATCGACCGGTTGAGTTCGCCCGACTTATCGGGACTTAGCCGTGTGGCCGAATGATGCCTCGCGCGTTTGCCTGCATTGAGGCGTTGGGGTAAACTCCGTGGCCCATGACGGATAGTTCCTCTATAGGCGGTCGCACCATCTCCCACTACAGCGTCTTGGAAAAACTGGGCGGCGGGGGAATGGGCGTGGTTTACAAAGCCAAGGACACGCGCCTCGGCCGAAATGTCGCGCTGAAATTCCTGCCGGACGACATTTCACATGATCCTCAGGCGACCGAGCGGTTCCATCGCGAAGCGCGCGCCGCCTCAGCACTCAATCATCCCAACATTTGCACCATTCACGACATTGGAGAATTCGAGGGCCGGCCGTTCATCGCCATGGAACTTCTCGAGGGCCGGACGCTCAAGCACCGCATCGAGGGGAAGCCGATCGAAATGACGGAGCTACTCGAGACCGGCATTCAGATCGCAAACGGACTCGATGCGGCGCACGCGAAGGGCATCGTGCACCGTGACATCAAGCCCGCGAATATCTTTCTCGTGGAGCGCGGACAAGCGAAAATTCTTGATTTTGGCTTGGCGAAGCTGACCCCTGTGCACCGGCTCGCCGCCGAGTCAGTAGGTGCTACATCGATGCGCACGGCGGCGAATGTGCTCCACAACGAGCACCTGACTAGCCCGGGGAGCTCGATGGGAACGGTCGCCTACATGTCGCCGGAACAAGCGCGGGGCGAAGAACTCGACGCGCGCTCGGATTTGTTTTCCCTCGGGGTCGTACTCTACGAGATGGCGACCGGGACGGTTCCATTTTCGGGCGCAACCACGGCGGTCATCTACGACGGGATCCTGCATTCCACGCCTGCACCTGCGAAGGAGCTAAATCCTCGTCTGCCCTTAGCGCTGGACAATATTCTGGGCAAGGCACTCGAGAAGGATGCTGACCTGCGTTACCAGACCGCGGCTGAACTTCGGGCCGACCTGAAGCGCATTAAGCGAGACCTTGATTCGAGCCGCCGCCCGGCGGCTGAAAAGACCGACGCATCGAATGCGTCTCCGGCTGGCACCGTGCAGACGAAGAAGTCAGTTGCTGTGCTCTATTTTGAAAATCAGGGTGGTTCCAAGGAAGACGAATACTTGCGAGATGGGATCACCGAGGACATCATTACCGAGCTCTCCAAGATCCGAGGACTGAATACATTTTCGCGTCCCACTGTTCTGGCCTTCCGGGACAAGTCAGTCACTCCCGCGCAGATCGGCCAGCAGCTCGGCGCGGCTTATGTCCTCACCGGCACGTTGCGCCGCTCCGGCACCCGCCTGCGCATCAACGCCCAGCTCGTTGACACTCACACGGACTTTCCCCTCTGGTCGGAGCGCTTCGACCGCGAGATGAAGGACGTTTTCGAAATACAAGACGAAATAGCTCGCAAGATCGCCGAAGCCTTGCGCGTGACGCTTTCGCCGCAAGAGCTGGAGGCTCTGGCCATCAAGCCTACGGAAAACCTGCAGGCCTACGACCTCTACCTGCGCGGCAAAAGATATGCGCGACGGCAGACCCGCCAGGATCTTGAGTTCGCCTTGCAGATGTTCGAAAACGCAGTGACCATTGACCCCAGTTTTGCCCTGGCGTACGCCGCCTGTGCTAATGCTTGTGCCATGTTCTACTGCAATTACAGCCGCGAACAGGTGTGGGTCGAACGCGCGCGTGAGGCTTCCGGCAAGGCTGTAGCTATGCGCTGGGACCTGCCCGAAGTGCAGGTAAGCCAGGCCTGGGTCCTCTACGCAGCCGAACTGCATGACGAATCCGTGCGCATGGTCAAAAAGGCCATTGAACGTAAGCGCGACTGTGAGGGTGCGTATTATCTTCTCTGCCGTTCCCTGTTCGCTGGGGGACGTTACCAGGAAGTTCTGGAAATTGCGGATGCCGCCATCGAGGCGAGCGGTGAGGACTACAACGTTTATGTGCCCATCCTGAACTCTCTCGGCTCCATAGGCAAACAAGAAGCCAAGCACAACATGACCCTACGAAGGATGGCGGCCCTCGAAAACCATTTGAAACAAGTGCCCGAAGACGCGCGGGCGCGCATCCTACTGGCCAACGATTACGCCGATCTGGGACGGGTGGAAGACGCCTTGCGCGAACTCAACATGGCTCTCACCTTGCGCGCCAACGAAGCCTCGATTCTCTACAACGCGGCTTGTGCGTACTGCGGCCTGGAAAGAAAGACGGAAGCCATGGATGCCCTGCGCAAAGCCTGGGAAGCAGGGTTCAGGGACTCGGTGTGGGCGCGACGTGACTCGGACCTCGCTCTCCTTCACAGCGACCCCGAATTTGAGCGCCTGTACCCGGGAAAACCGGCCTCCCACTAGTTGGACTCGATCTGTTCACACAGGTGTTGGATCCTCGACGTGTTAGCTTGTTCCAAGGATCCGGGCAACTAGAGAATCCCGGATCGTGTGCGGAATCCATGTGGGAGCACAGGAATGTCTTCATCAACAGCAGGAAAACACGCAGGCTCGGGCACGGCGAGTAACCAACCTGCGGTCGCTGAGCCTACATTTGCCGAACGAGCGCGTAGTGGCTGTTGAAAAAGTCGGTTTTCCCGAAAAAAGCAAAAATCGGGTGATAGAAAATGTCTAGGAGACTCGGGAAAATCGTTTATAGAGCTTCCTGACGCGAAGCAGTTTTTGCGAATTTGAAGTGAGCGAGTTTTTCAACAGCCACCCCTGTTCGCAACACCTATCCGGCAAAAGCCGAAGTCCTACCAAAGGATCGGCGTCCTACGCGTCATTAGGCTGATGGCATCAACATCTCTGTGTTTGACAACGAAGTAGTGGAGACGCACACTAACCGCCATGCGAATACAATGGATTGTCCTCAGCTTGTTGGCGTCTGCCGTGCTCCCTTCAGTATCGCGAGCACAGGGTGTCCCTGTCTTCGAGATCAAGCCGGACACAAGTACGATTAAGTTCTTCGTGAAGGCCTCAGTGGCTCTCGAAGGTAATTTCAAGAAGTGGGACTCCACTCTCACCTTCACTTCCACGGATGTCTCAACGGGCGTGCTCGACATCAAGATTCAGGCCGACAGTGTGGATACCGGAAGCGGCATGAAGGACGGCAAGCTCAAGAGCAAAGATTTCTTCAACGCTGAGAAGGATCCGTACATCACGTTTCACTCGACAAAAATTGTTCAGACCGGTTCCAACACCTTTGAAGTGGATGGCAACTTCACAATTCGTGGCGTGACGAAACCCGAGAAGCTCACGCTGACGGTTTCTGGTATAGGAACGGGCACAGGCGATATTACGGGGACAATGGCCTTCGATCGCAAGGACTACGGGATGAACAGCGGCATTCCCTTTATCAAGATTGCCGACCGCGTCGAAGTGAACGTCAAACTCCACGGTACGCGGGTCGGTGGCCCTCCGATGGACCTTAAGAAATAGCCAGTCTGGCTTTCTCGAAGCAGATGTTGAGAAATCCCTCTTCGCACCAGCAATCTCAGAACGAGAGGTAGTGATAAGCGAGAGAGGTAGTCAGAACGATGAGGAAGCCTTATCTTCTGATTTCGGCGGCATGGCTGCTCCACTTGGTAGCCTGGTTCCTTCCCGTAATTAAGCCTGGTGAGTTCCGCCCGGCGATACCCGGGTGGCAAGCATTTCGCTACGCGGCCTGCGGAGTCTGGGCTTGCAAGGGCGTCCAATTCGATGCTTGGTACTATGCGGTCCTTTCAACCATAAGCGCGATAACGACGCTGTTTTTCATTCTGGCTTCACCGTGGGTTGTGTTGCGCGGGTCGCGTTCACTTCGAAGGAGGTTTGCGTGGGCCGCGGCTACAGCCTTTATTTTTAACGCTCACTGGATTGTCATCTTTGGGTCAGAGAGGTCCGAACTCACAACTGGATACTTCCTCTGGTGGTGTTCGTTTCTGCTTCTGGCGATAGGCTTGTTCGGTCTCGCAAGAGGAAATAGGACAGAGGCTGCCCATAGGCAAACTGCATCACTTTCGGGATGATTTTTGATTGCAGGTGGACGTTGAAAAAGTCGACTCTTCTGCTCGTTCCCGGATAGATGTTGCGAAATCCCCTTCGCACCATCTATCTCAGACTGAGATAGCTGGTGATAATCCCTGTTCGCAATATCTATCTTTGGGTTCACTCTCGATGGCATCATGGCTGAGGGCGAGAAGGCTGCAGCGGAGATGTCGGAACAGATTTGCACGATTGCAGCGTTGGCGATTCGCAATGAAGAAATCAAAACTCATTCCAGGTGGCGACCCTCATAGTCTCGATGCTATCGGTTGTCGCGACCCCAGCACGTGCCGGAGAATCTTGTTTCTACCAGGGGACAACGGGGTTCAGCGGGTCTTTTTCCCTGCTTGGAGGCGGATACAGTCTTTACCTCTATGCGCGGGTCATCCGTTCCACCTCATTTTTGAATCGAGGCGCGCCTCGCAGCCACAAGCACTTTCAAGCGTTCTGCGAGAACCGGATCGATCGCGGACACCGCGTTTTTTGAATTGCTAGTAGCTGGAGCGCCCATCGCAGCCGCAGCCTCCTGGTCTAGAGTTATCGTGCCAAACTCTTCCGTACAGCCTAAGGTTACGATCAAGTTACCGTCATATTCGAACGCGGTAGTAGGGCTCGTTAATATATGACCGGTGAAATCGACGATGTTCGTCCCATCGGTCATTTCGAACTCGCTGACGCTGCCGATGGATGTGCCAGGATTGGCGGCAGCGATCGCGAGTGAAGAGAAACACGGATCGCCGGTCACAACCATCGAACCCGTGAGATTGAAGCTGGGGTCTTCGGTGAGCATGGCCGTTACGGTGGGTGCAGCGGGAGCTCCGTTAACTTGCATCGAGCCGGTAAAAGTTCCCGTGAGTGCGGGAACAAAGTTGGCGCCAAATCCTCCGCCCAGGCCGTTGAAACATACTCCGCCAGGGCTCGACACCACTTTCGTCTTGAGTTCGTTTACGGATTTCCCGTCGGCATTGAGAGTGCCGGTGAGCGTAGCGGTCTCGGAGTTAATACTGATTACCAGCTTGAACTGATCGCCATTCACGGTTCCAGTGGTGGAATCCACGTGCGCAGCGCCGCATGTCAAGCTGTCAACTGTGTTGTCGCTGTTCGAAGAAATCGTATTGCCGGACTGCGTGAGATTCATATCAACTTCGAAAGTAGGGCCGATCATCCCGTTACCGCTAAGGTCGATACCAGCGGTCCACTTGCCCGGAACAAAAGTAGAACTGGAACCACCGCCGCCGCTGCTGCCGCCAGACCCTGACGAACAACTGGTAAGAGGAACGATTAGGGCGAGCGAGAGTGCCGCGGAAAGAAAACTTCGCATTTGCGTCTCCATAGATAAAAGGGCGGAGCTGTCGTTTCGCTCAGATACTAGCACTAAAGCGGAAATCGACCTGTGCGGTTTGCGAATCGTTGGGCGTCGCCTGGCTCACCGCTTCGTTCGCAAAAAAGCTCGCGCGCGAATTCCACGATCCCAGTTTTGTCGAAGGTGGGAGTTAGAAATCTCAGCACTCCGGTGGTCTATTGGAATTGGTGTGGGAGAAGAGCCTCATCTTTCCCGCCGCCGGCGTGTTTTGCTCGAATAGATGTTGATAAATCCGCTTGGCACCAGCTATCTCAGACTGAGATAGGTAGTGATCAGCCCTGTTACCAACACCTATCCAGATAATTGTCAGTTTTCGGATTTGTCCCCCGAGTATTGTTCGCATAATTTTTCAGTATTGCGATACAATCCTCCCAATTTGTTCATGTCTTGTGTTGTTCCTACCGAAAGGAGGTTTTGCCTATGACACCTGAATCCGCTGCTTCCGCTCAAGAGTTGAAACTGGAAACGGAGAAGAAACCCGAGGGAGTCTTGATCCACTGCACGGGCAGAATTGTGTCGAGTACATCTCGGTATTTGCAAGATACGGTCCGACCTCTCATCGCTGAAAACAAGCGTGTCGCGCTGGACCTAACCCATGTGAGTTTTCTGGACAGTTCGGGACTTGGCTCCATTGTCGGGCTGTGGGTGAATGCCAAGAAAAACCACTGCGATTTGAAGCTTATCCGATTGAACGACCGGATTAAGGAATTGTTGCGAATTTCAAACCTGGGCACGTTAGAGGGAGACCAAGCGTACTTTGGAATGTGACCGAACCGGTCCAATTCCGTTGGCGAACAGGTTGCTCGCCGCCAGCGCGTGCAATGTACTGGCGATAAGTCCCTCTTACCACCACCTATCTCACACTGAGATAGGTAGATAAACCCTGTGGCTGTTGAAAAACTCGCCCACTGGCGGAAGTCTTGAGGTGGGGTAATTTTCCCACGATGTTTCGCGCTGTCTTTTTCTATCTCAGATCGGGACCGTGGCTGATTCTAGAGGTCTCGATCTTAGGAAGCGAGCCAGTCGTTTCAAGTTCTGGGCTGTAGCCGCGAGAAAGAACTGTTCGCGAACATGCTTCATTCTCCGCAAGCGCACCCTTCGCAATCCGATCTGGTTCTTCAGCTCCGCAAAGAGTGCTTCTACTTTCCGGCGTTGGCGTTGCGCTGCCGCGAAAGCCGGAACGGTCGTTCGCTCTCGTGCCCGTTGTCGCGCCGCTTCGTGGACATGGATCGCAATTTGCCGATAGTGGCCCCTGGTGCATTGCGCTTTTTGCGGGCAGTCGCGGCAGCGCTTCCGCGTAGCCACATACACATGCGTTCGATTTATGGCATTGATACCGACGTAGGTAAGCCGCTTTCCTTCGGGACATTGATAGCTGTTCGTCTCGGCAACGTAGGTGAACTTCTCGATCCCGTACAAGTTGGTTTTGGGAGCAGGACTTTCTTTCACGCGAATATAAGGAGTGATGTTTCGTTCCTCAAACCAGGCCAAAAGCTCACCGTTCCCATAGGTCGTGTCGGCGGCAACCGACTGGGGGAAACGCCCGCGTCTCTCCGCTGATCGCGTGATCATCTCGCGAGCCGCGACACTTTCCTGGCTCAACCGAGCGGCCGTCGCTTGCACACCCACAATCACCCCACTCTGGTTGTCGATCAGATAGTTGTTGAAGTACCCCAGCTCCGCCGCCCGAGATCCCTTGGTCGCATACGTGGAATCGGGATCGGTCGTCGAGACCAGGGCTTGTTGATGGGTCGGCTCTTCGATCGGGTTCTGTTGCTCGAGTTCGGTTAAATACTCGCGGATGGTGAGTTTCACCTGCGCGGCTTCCGCTAACTGCTCCCGCGGGATGCGGCTGGACCGGCTGGCGTTGGCGGCAATAAAGCTGCCATCGACCGACAGGTGTTCCCCTTCCACTAATCCCGCTTCCTGGCAGCGATCCACGATCTCTTCAAAGAGTTGCTGAAACAGGTCGGACTCATGGAACCGTCCGTGGCGGTTCTTCGAGAAGGTGGAGTGATGCGGAATCTCTTGATCGAAGCTGAGTCCGGTAAACCAGCGCCAGGCCAGATGCATCTGCAGTTCCTCGATCAGCTTGCGCTCGCTGGTGACGCCGTACAGATAGCCGATCAGCAGGATGCGCAAGAGGAGTTCCGGATCGATCGAGGGTCTGCCCGTATCGCTGTAGGAGTCCTTCAACTTCTCACGAACGAAATCGAAACTGATGTGCCGGTCCAGGAGACGCAGTAGGTGGTTTTCAGGAACCTGATCTTCGATGCGAAAGTAGTAGAACAGCGACTCGGAACGGGCGTGTTGTCCCATCATAATCCGCAAGCCTCCGTGAATGGCGATGAACAAGAGCATCGGCAGAACGCTTCCTCATGTAGACGTTGCTGCCAACACTTCAGCTCACATTCACGAAGACTTTTTCAACAGCCACCCCTGTTCTCGACATTTATTCTGCGAGGTGGCCTACACTTTGATGTCACCAGTTATTTTGAAACACCCATCTTCTGGGGTCGAGCTGCAAATCCAAGTGGACTATTCACCACCTGTCCGTAATCGACCATACGTCGGCAGCAGCGCTTGACATCATGGCCGGGCCCATATAGTCTCCGCCCGGATTCCGGCGCACTTCGTTCGCCAGTCTCTAAGGCCCTTCCCCAAACAAGTCCCATCGCAAATCAGGAGGTTTGCGTCTATGAATAAACTCAGCCGATCCCTGTTGGTTTTGTCTCTCATGCTTGCGTGTAGTTTCATTACTGCGGCACAGGAAAAGTCGCAGGCTAACTCCATACCAAAAGTCTTGCAGATCACGCGTGAATATACCAAGCCTTACAGAGCGGGCATGGTGCATAACGCGTCAGAAAGCGCCTTCGTGCGGGCTATGGCCAACGCCAAATGGCCTACGCACTACCTGGGCATGACGTCGCTCTCGGGCAAGCAACGCGCCTTATTCCTCACTTCCTATGCTTCTTTGGAAGCCTGGGAAAAGGACGGAGCAGCTGTCGAGAAGAATCCCACCCTCTCCGCCGCAGTCGAAGCCGCCGGCGTCGCCGACGGCGCGGAGCTCGAATCGGTCGATCAGGGCGTCTTCGTCTTCAATGAAGAGATGAGCCTTCGGCCGACGGCCGATCTCTCCCAGATGCGTTTCATGGAAGTCTCCATTTACCATGTACGTCCGGGGCACGAGAGGGAATGGAATGAGGCGGTCAAGATGGTCAAAGCCGCGTACGAGAAGGGAGTGCCCGGCTCGCACTGGGGCGTTTTCAATCAAGTATACGGCGGCGAGGGCGGATCGTATCTCGTGCTCACCGCGCGCAAAACGCTTGCTGAAGTCGACCATGGCTTCCAGGTAGAAAACAAGCAATTCGAAGCGGCCATCGGCGCAGACGGCATGAAGAAGCTCGATGAGCTTATAGCCGCGTCCGTTGAATCGTCCCTGCATCAATTGTTCGCCTTCAACCCACACATGAGCTACGTTGTCGACGACTGGATCAAAGCCGACCCGGATTTCTGGAAGCCGTAGACGCCACGTCAACCGCTGCGGGGGCGAGTAGGTCAAAACCCTCGCCCTCCGCGCGCTTAACCGCGGGCATTTTGGCGATGAGATCGGACAATCGTCTGAGCCCTGCTGGTCTGGATAACTATTGCGAAATCCGCTTATCACAACCTATCTCAAAGTGCGACTCAGAACCGAGGGCGGTGCGCTCAATCCTTGAAAGCGTACTGCCTTTCGCTGAATTGGAGAGGAATTGAAAAGGCGCCGCGAAGGAGCAAGGTTCCCAGCCTTGAACAACGCATCCCCTGCGACGCCCAACCGGGTGATAAGGATTGACCTAAAGAGTTACTCTGTCGCAGCCTCATTGGAATTGTAAAAAGTAACAGGCCGCACGCCGAGCAGTCGTCAGCCGTGCTTTGCGCTGAAGCGACGGTGTGAGTCTAGAAAGTCGTTCCGGGTTGCGAGCAAAATCTTGGACATCCAGTGAACGATCGTTTTCACCTAACACGCTGGTTTCACCGCAGCAAGCACATTCGGGCGCGGTGAAAGGGCTTTCTCCTCTAGCGATGGCATCTCGCCAAGGAATAGAATGTCGCCACGGAGGATCCGCAATATGACCATCTCGTCTGCGAGCCAAGACAGCTATCCTCACCAAGAGGAATTGATTTGGTCGAGATCAGAAAAGACCGTCGCCCGTACAGCCTTCGACGCTGCTCTGGGTCGGGAGCTTCACGAAGTGATTCACAAAACAAAGCAAATGGCCGACGCGATTCAGCAGTCGGCGGATCTGTGGGATTTGGAACATTACCTGACCCAATGTCGTAAAGAGATCGATCGCAAGTACGAGTATCGGTATTCGCGACTCACGCAGGTGTTTGGGAGACTCTTGAACGAAAAACGAATCAGTGAACAGGAGTTGCGCGGGCTGCGCGAGGACAAGATGAAGCCGATTCGTTCTTTCGCCAAATTTTTAGCAGAGACGGATGCAGTCGCCTGAAAGGGCCCGAACCCGCATGGAAGTATATGCCGTCAAAGTGACCCTGCTCGGCACCAGCCCGCCCGTCTGGAGGCAGATTTTAGTTCCTCGTGATATTACGCTGGGCGATCTCCACCGGACCTTGCAGACGGTGATGGGGTGGACAAATTGCCACCTTCATCAATTTGGTCGTCAGAGACAAAGGAGGACTGATCCGAGATCCAGAGTTGGAACCAAGGCTGCAGATGAGAACCGAATCAAGCTCGGGGAATTGATCTGGACGGTGGGGGCGACGTTATTGTACGAGTACGATTTCGGGGACGGCTGGCAGCACGAACTTCTTCTTGAAGAAGTTTTGTTTGGAGAGGAATCGTTTCAGCAGATTTGTGTGGCGGGTAAACGATGTTGTCCACCCGAAGACTGTGGTGGGCCGCAAGGATTTGCAGAGGTTCTCAAAGCAGTCCAGGATGCCAATCACCCTAATCACGAGGAAGCCTGTGAGTGGGTCGGCGATTTTGTGCCTGAATCCTTCTCTGCAGACGAAATTAATCGACGACTGCGCCGTAGAAAACTTCGACGCAGGCACAAGCCGGGGCGAATGGGTTGATGAATGCTATTCCCTGTTTTCGACATCTCTAACGAAGTCGGCCTCGTCACGAGTGCGAAATCCTCTTCGCACCACCAAATCTCAACGTGAGATAGGTAGTGATAATCCCTGCCGGCTCAACCGGTCGATGCAACACCACCTGGTATAAATCTTTTTTCTAGAAGGTGGTGTTTATGATCCCAAAGAAACGTATACGGCTTTCTGCGATGCAAAGAGTTGAGGTATGGCGTCGTTGGAAAGCGGGAGAGTCGTTACATGCGATTGGTCGAGCGCTGGGCAAGAACAATGTGGTTATTTACCTTCTGTTGAAGCGCCATGGTGGGATTGCGCCGCCCATCCGCCGCCGTTCACCGAGTTCACTCACCCTGGCAGAACGAGAAGACATCTCCCGCGGAATCGCTTGTGGCTCGTCGATTCGCGGAATCGCCCAAGGCCTGCACCGCTGTGCCTCGACGATCAGCCGGGAAGTGGCCCGCCATGGCGGGCGCGCGCAGTACCGCGCCAATGAAGCCGATCAGCAGGCCTGGGAATCGGCCCTGCGGCCCAAGCCGTGCCTGCTGGCCACTCCCACCACGCTCCGGGAGATCGTTGCGAGTAAACTGATGCAGGACTGGTCGCCCCAGCAAGTTTCCGGATGGCTGAAGTGGCAGTTTCCCAAGGATGAGGGCCTGCGCGTGTCGCACGAAACCATTTATCGCAGCCTATTCCTTCAAGCGCGCGGAGCGCTGAAAAAGGAGCTGATTCAGCACCTTCGCTCCCAGCGGCGGATCCGCCGCTCGCGGCATTCCAGCGTTCATGGACACTCCCAAGGCAAGATCGTCGATGCCATTTCTATCCGCGAGCGACCTGCGGAAGTCGAAGATCGCGCCCTTCCCGGTCATTGGGAAGGCGATCTGTTGCGCGGGGCGCGCAACAGTCATGTGGCCACGCTGGTGGAGCGTCATTCGCGGTTCTGCATGCTGGTGAAGGTGCCCGGCAAGGACACGACTACGGTGGTGGCCGCCCTGAGCCGGCACGTGCGCACTCTGCCCGCGACGTTGCGGCGCTCGCTGACCTGGGACCGCGGGTTGGAGATGGCCCAGCACAAAAGCTTCACGATGGCTACGGACGTACAGGTTTACTTCTGCGATCCCCAAAGCCCCTGGCAGCGCGGTTCGAACGAAAACACGAACGGGCTGCTGCGGCAATACCTGCCGAAGAAGGCGGATCTGTCCTGCTACTCACAGTCGGACCTGGACGAGATCGCTCTGCGCCTCAATCAACGGCCACGAAAAACATTGGGATTTGAAACTCCGGCGGATAGACTGCAAGCCTGTGTTGCATCGACCCCTTGAGACCACCCCTGTTCCCGACAGTTATCCGAAAACGCTCCAGTTTTCCGATTTTCGCGCACGGCTTCGGCGAGGCAATGCTGCTGTGGCACTATGCCTAAAGGCGGGAGGCTTTATGGATCGGATCACATAAGACAAAATTGAGGATTACTTGCGTGAAGGATTATTCGTATCGCAGTGCGACCATTGGATCGACGCGCGTGGGCGCGCCGCGCGGGAATGTACGTCGCCAGAATCGCGACCGCAGCAATCGCCGCCGGCACAACCACATAAATCCACATCGCGTGTATATGAAAATCCGGGAGCAAAGCTTCGAGCGCCTTCGGCAGAGCCAGTGACGCGATGAATCCAATTCCGCCGCCGATCAGCGCCCGTTTCATTCCTTCGCTGAGTACCATACGCATCACGTCAAGCTTTTCGGCGCCGAGCGCCATGCGAATCCCAATCTCGTGCGTCCGCCGCGACACGGAAAACGCGACGATGCCGTAAATCCCAATCGCCGAAAGAATCAACGCGACCAGCGCAAACGACGCCAGTATCTTGCTGAAGAGAACGTCGCCGGCGGACTCGCGCTGCAGCACTTCCGACATCGTCATCACCTGTGCGACCGGCTGATCCGAATCCTCGGCCCAGACGGCGCGGCGCAGCTCCGGCGCCAAGGCCTCCGGGCTGCCCGTTGTCCGAACCATGAGGCTCATGTTCGACTGCGGCCGTTGCGCGGCTGCTTCGTACACAAACGGGTCCTCGCGCTCGGACTCCATCCAATTCTTTACGTTTCCAACGACACCGACGATCTGCGCCCACTCCGGCTCGGCAGAATTCCCCACTTCGAGGCCAATCACTTTGCCGAGCGGATCGGTATTCCTGAGGAATCGCTGCGCGAACGCCGTGTCAACGAGAACCACGCGCGGAGCTTTGTCGTTGTCCGCATCCGTAAATTCGCGGCCGCGCAGAAGCGAAATTCGCGCCGCGCGAAAATATCTGGGTGTGATCACGTAATCGTGTGTGGTTGGCTTCGCGTTTCCCGGTGGCTCGGGTTTGCCTTGAATGCGGAAGGCAACCTGACCGACGCCTGAGCATGGCAAATCGGATGTAGCAGCGGCACTATCCACGCCGGGAAGCTTTTCGAGGCGGTTCACCACGTCGCGGAAGAACGCGAACTGCTGCGCCGGCTCGTGATAGTGCGCGTCATCCAAACCGACATTTGCCGTGAGGACCTGCTCGGCGGTGAATCCCGGGTTCTGGTGCAGCATCTCGACGATCGAGAAAATGAGGAAGCCAGTGCCCGAGAGAAGAAAGAGCGCGAGAGCGATCTCGCCCGTCACGAGCAAGCTGCGCAGCCGGCTCCGGCCTGAGGAGGCGTTGCGGCTTTCATCCTTCAGGCTCGCATTGACGTCCGTCTTGGATGCTTGCCACGCCGGGGCTAGGCTGCACAGCAGCGCGGAGGCGATGGAAATCACAACGGAGTAAATGACGACGTTTGCATCCACGCGATACGACACGGCCGAAACTGCGTCGTTGAAATTGATGTTGGCGCGCAGAAAATCCACGCCCCAGAACGACATAACGAGGCCCATTGCTCCGCCGGCCAGCGCGATAATCAGTCCTTCCGTGAGCAACTGGCGAATAACTCGCAACCTGCCGGCCCCCAGAGCTATGCGAATCGCCATTTCCTTCTTCCGCGCGCTTGCTCGCGCCAGAAACAGGCCCGCGATATTGGCACACGCGATCATCAGAATGAATCCGACCGCGGACATGATGATGACCATCGCTGCGCGCACACCGAAGGCGTAGGTAAGGTAATTGCCGAGCAGCCGCGCGGATGAGTCCCAGCCCATTTCCAGGTCAGGAAAATCGTGCTGCGCCTGCTGTTGAAGCACGGTCAGTTCCTGGCGCGCTTGTGCAAGGGTCGCGCCGGGCTTTAGGCGTGCAAATACGAAGAGGAAACGATTCTTGCGCGCTGCCGCAGTCTGATCGGCCTCGGCGATAACGAACGGCCTCCACATCTGAACCGGAAAGCCCATCAGGTTGAAGCTTGCAGGCATCACGCCGATCACGGTCGAGCTTTCGCCGTCCACTCGAGTCGTGTGACCGATGATGTTCGGATCTGACCCGAATTTTCTCTCCCAAACTTCGTGGCTCAGGATAATTACGTGATTACGGCCTGTTTGATTCTCGCCGTCTGCAAAAGTTCGGCCAAGTACCGGCGTCACTCTAAGCAATGAAAAATAATTCGGCGAAACATCTGCCGTCCGCATTTGCTCGGGTTCGCCACCAACCTTTAAATTCGCGGAATCCCATTCAGATGCCGCGGCCATGGATTCGAAAGAGTGATTTCCGGCCCTGATCGCAAGATAGTTGGGCACGGAAACATGCGCGATATCCGAAAAATGATCATGCTGCGGATTCGTGGAGCAGACGACGACGATGGTATCGGGATCGTGGACCGGCGGGCGGCGCAGGAGCCATGCGCTCGCAAGGCTGAACATCGAAGCGTTCAGCGCGACGCCAATGGCCAGAGTGAGGACTGCAATCATTGTAAAACCGGGGGACTTGCGCAGCGTGCGAAGCGCGTATCGTAAGTCTTGCCAAAGCGTTTGCATGGCTACGCCCCCTGAGTGCTAGTGGGCTAAGGCACGAATACTGCCGCCCGTCATGCTCTCCCTAACTAATTGTACTGGATATACTTAGTGGGTTACGGAAAGGGAAGACGCTGCCACAATTGCTCGGTTGTGGGAAGTGCAGTCGCACAATCGGACAGCTATCTACGGTCAGATTCCCATTTCTCGGTAAGTCGGAACTCACCTCGTTAGACTTCTGAAGTCAGATAGGTGATGACATAACGAAGTCGGCTTCGCGACGAGCCGAGTAAACTGTGCGGTGTCAAACCTAACAGAGCTCGGATTTTCGCCGGATGACCGACACGGCATTCGATCCCCAGCTCTTCCATCAGTTCCAGGAACCACTGCATTGAGCCGGTCGCTTCGATCCCCACCAGAATCGGACCATGCAGTGTGGAATAAAACTCCCGAACGGTCTCGCCTTCATGTCCGAGGGTCTTCTCTTCCAGCTCGCCGGTGTCAGTATCCAACATCGCGATCGTCTGTTGTCGAGCGTGTAGATCGCATCCTATAATTTTCATCTCGGCCTCCTTCGATCCGAGCTCTGTTAGGTTTGACACCGCACAGTTTACTCGGCTCGTCGTGAGGCCGACTTCGTAATGTCATCAGTAATCCGGACCAAACCGTTCAGATGCGTCTGCCAAGGGTAGTTTCCGATTACCCGACATCAGGCACTGAGGAAGATTGTGCCTAGAGTTCTGCGGATATCCCGTGCACAACGCATGTGCCGTTGGTACACTTTCGCGAATGGCGGAAACAATTAGTCCTCGGCACTCTCTCCTCGTTCGCGTCACGCACTGGCTTACCGTGTTATCTTTCCTGGCCCTGCTTGTGACCGGAGTGGAAATTCTCATCTCTCACCCACGGTTTTATTGGGGAGAGATCGGCAACGTAAATACTCGCCCCTTATTCACGATCCCGATTCCATCCTCACGGTCCAGCGTTCCCACCGGTTATGGTTACGTGCTTCCCGATCAGAATGGCTGGAGCCGCTATCTCCATTTCCAATCTGCTTGGATTGTGGTTGGAACCGGTTTACTTTACGTGGCCTTCGGATTCTTCGGAGGCCATTTCCGACGGAATTTGCTTCCCGCTCGTTCCGACCTCTCGCCCAAGCGGCTTGGAATTTCCATTGCCCAGCACCTGCGTTTCGAGCGACCGAGTGCGAAAGAAGCCTGGTCGTATAACGTGTTGCAGCGCCTGACGTATCTGCTTGTCATTTTCCTGTGTTTTCCGTTGATCATCTGGACGGGTCTGGCGATGTCACCGGCCTTCGAATCCCTAGCTCCGGCCACGGTTCTGGGTGGCCATCAATCCGCGCGCACCATACACTTCTTCGTGACAGGATTTCTGGTGATGTTCCTTCTGATTCATGTGCTAATGGTTGTTCTTGCCGGATTCCGAAATCGGATGCGCGCCATGATCAGCGGTCGCGTCGCCGAGCCTCAGGAGCGAGTATGAACAAGCTCTCTCGACGTGAAATCATTACTACCGGGCTCGCAGCCACCGCGGCTGTTTCCGGGCTGGCCGTGGCTGCGAAGCTCGCGGGGCGATATGGACTCATGCCGCCGGATTCGGGAGGCATTTACGGCCCCGGCGAGACACTTACCTATGCTGCGCAGCGGGTATTGACTCGCCAGACTCTGGCGCGTGAGTTTTCTCAAAGCCAGATCTCCAAAGATCCGTTTGCAAATCCAGTCGATCCCCTGGGCGAAGAGTTCCAGCGCTTTCAGAGCGTGGCATTTGTGGACTGGCGTCTGGTCGTTGATGGCATGATCGCCCGCCCGGCGTCCTTCTCGGTTGCTGAACTCAAGAGCTTTCCCGCCCGCACCCAAATCACGATGATCGGCTGCGAAGAAGGCTGGACATATATTGCCGAATGGACGGGCGTTCCACTCTCACACATCCTGGAACTGGTGGGGACGCTACCCCAGGCCCGATACGTTGTGTACCGCTCGATCCAACCCGAGGCATGGGATAGCATCGACATGGCGGAGGCGTTGCACCCGCAGACTCTCGTCAGCTACGGTATGAACGGCGGGGAGTTGCCTGTGCCATTTGGCGGACCTCTGCGCCTGCGCGTTCCCCGCCAACTCGGCTACAAGAACGTCAAATACATCACCCGCCTCACGATCACTGATAATCTCAAACAGTTCGGCAAAGGCTTAGGTTCCGGCGCGTTGGGGGCAGAAGATGGGTACGCATGGTACGCGGGCATCTGACAGCGCAGGCCATCGCATGTCCTGCCCTATGCAAGTCACATCCATCCCGTGCACAAACAATCTCAACTCCTAACGCCGTAATCGGAAACTGGTCCGTTTCCGAATAGGTGTCGACAACAGGGGTGGTCTCAATGGGTCGACGCAACACCGGCCCGAAGTCCAATCTGCAGGTGTTTCAATGGCTAAATTCGTTTGAGAGCGCTGATTCAAAGAAAACACTGCCCTGTTTAGGTTTAATTGAGTACAGCCCAAAGGATCAGGTCTCTTTGAAAAACACAATCGGATCAACAGATTAGAGGAGTGTTGCAACGACCGGTTGAGCTGGCAGGGCTTATCACTAGCTATCTCAAAACGAGACACTGCCCGGCACGAGACCAGGTTTATTGGGAAACATGATTGGGAAAGCGTAGCCAGCGCTTTTACATCAAGCCTATTTTTTCCGACTTTCCTTTTCTAATGCGTCCAGCTCCCGAGCCAGTTGTTCGGCCTGTTCTCGAAGACGGCTGAGGCGTTCGGCAAGCGCGGGTGAGCCTTGCAGCGTAGCCGGAGGAGCCGCGGCAGGACTGGTCGTAACCGCAGCCACAGCGGGTTGGGCAACGGCGGGAGTGCTCGTCAACTCGGCCAGAGCCTCTCCAAAAGTATCCCGGTAAATCAGCTGGTCACCCATCGCCAATACGATTTTTTTTATCTGTGGCATTCGTGCTTCGTTCGCTTGAATGTAAATGGACTCGACGTAGAGGAAGCCGTGGGTAACCGGCAAAGCAATGACGCTTCCGCGCAGAACACGTGAGCCCTGTTGGTTCCACAGTGTCAGATCTTTGGAAATCGTCTGGTCCTGGTCAATTCGCGACTCAATCTGCATGGGGCCGTACATCAGCTGCTGTTTCGAGAGCTGAAAATAGACCACGTTCCCTAATTGTCCATCATCACAACGGGCAGCCATCCAACCAATCAAATTGTCTTTGCCCCGCGGCGTGAAAGGAAGTATCAGAAGAAACTCGGGCTCTTTCTCTCCGGGCAACGTTGCCACAACGTAAGTCGGCTGCATGGGCGTAGGTTGTCCAGACTGGCTTGATAGGGTGTGCGCGATCTCCCATATATCTTCCTTGTTGTAGAACACCTGCGGATCCCGCATATGAAAGATACGGTAAGCCTCCGCCTGCGCACGAAACAGAACCTCAGGATAGCGAGCATGCCGACGCAGGTCTGGAGGCATTTCAGAAGCGGGCCGGAATAGTTTCGGGAACAAGTTTTCGAAAGCCAGGATGATGGGGTCGTTCGGATCGAATACATATAAAGTCACGGCTCCGGTGTACGCATCAACCGTGGCCTTTACCGCATTGCGAATATAGTTCGCGCCATCGTCTAGTCCAGTCACAGGAAGCGTTGCCGAATACGGATGCGAGAGAGAAGTCGTATATCCGTCTGCCATCCAAACCAACCTGCCGTCGTCGGTTATCACCAGGTAGGGATCCGGATCCCAATGCAAGAAACCGGCCAGATGCGCCAGTCTGTCCTTCACATTGCGATGAATCATCATCCGGCTCTGCCCAGTCAGGTAACGCGTGAAAATGATATTCGGCTCTCCCTGGGATATCGCAGCGGCAGTTCTCATCACAAACGAGCCAATAGGAAAACCTCCGGTGCCGTTGTATGTCGAATACTTGTTTTGATCGCCGGAGGGATAATCAAACTCCTCGCGGGCGGTGTGAACAAATACTGGATCTTGAGTGCTCTCGCCGTAGTAGATTTCTGGTCGCGTGAGCTGAAACGCAGAAGTTTTTAGTTCAGGCGGAGCGTTCTCGATAAGCAGGTTGGGCAGACCGTCGGGCGTGATCTTATTGACCTCAGAGACGACCACCCCGAAGCCGTGGGTATAGATGAACCGCGGGTTGATCCAGCTCTGACTAGCCTCGGCGGATAACTGGTTGACATCGATTTCGCGAGAGGACAGCAGGACCTGCTTGATGTGGCCGTTGATGAAATAGCGATCAACGTCAGTCTCAGGAAAAGTGTAATAGGGACGCAGCGCCTGGATTTGGGTAATCGTTGCGTTATAGGCGCGTAGGTCCCAAAGGCGAATATTGTCGAGAAGTGTCGCATCCTGCACAGGGTCGACCTTCTCTTGTCCCGCAGCAGTGAAGGGGCGTTCGGTGGCACTGCGGTTCAGACCAAAGGCGACCGTAGTGGCCTGAGTATGGCGTTCGATGTACGGGCGTTCGATCGAGATTTCATTCGGTCGCACATAGACAGCGCGGACGAGAGCCGGGAAAACAATTTGAAGGACGAAAAAAGCCACTACAATCACTATTGCCTTCCTGTATCTCAGTGTCCAAACCAAGGGGAGCGTGGCTAAAGCGGCAAAAATGAGGAGCCAACGTAGAGGCAGTGTGACCTTTTCATCCACGTAATCTGCGCCTGTCATGAACGCGTGAGAGTTAAATAAAAGCTCGTAGTTGCCAAGAAAAACCCAAGCAGCAAAACCAAGCATCAGTATTACGACGACCACGCGAACGAATCCGGCACGGCCGGCGCCCGGCAGCAGTAGCGCGCCGGGCCTAATATCGAGAGTTGACCCTCGGCTCAGTCGGTCTAGCTGGAAACGGTCGGTCAACTGCCATCCTCGCGCCATGGCCCAGAAAACAAGGGCGCAAAGAATCGCCAAAACAAAAACAAAACTGAGCACTTCTGAATAGAAAGGCAGATCGAACAGGTAAAAAGGCAGTGTATGCGAAAAAACCTGGTCCCTCCAAGCATCGGGGGCGAGTGTGAGCCTCTGCGACCCGAAGAAGCGCATGACCGTCCAATAGTCAATCGAGGTCGAAGCGAACACGATCGCCACGATCGCCAGTACCACTGTAACCAGTCGGGAGTAGAGACGGACATTTCGCGGGCGGGAACCGGCGAAGTGCAACCCTCGTGCGTGAGCCACCCATAGCCCGATGAAGGCCAGCAGCGCACCCACGGCGGCGGGCGCGACGCTATACCACAACATGCTGATCCACGTGCTGGCTTGTCCTACTTCTTTCCACCAGTTGTACTCGATAATGAAATTAGAGGCTGTCGTGATCGCCCATACCAGGCTCAGCAACAAAAACAACAGCACGATCGGATTGCGAATTTGTGAAGAACGCATAACGAGCAATCGTTGAATCGAGAAGACCAACCTCCAGACCTGCGCATGACACTCTCACGGGTGTTCATGCGCGTCAAGGCGATGGGGCGCGGAACGAAATAGACAGCACAGCTCATCGTTGGGGAACGGCGGCGATGCCTGTGCGGATGCGGGTTGGTGTTTGTTGGGTGTCTTCGAACTAGACCCGCTGCTCCAAAAGCCGGGTGTCGGCATAATGAGTTCAACCGCAACCTGCATCTTACCCATGAAGCTCGGACCCAAGCCGGTCACTCGGCAGAGTAATTCCTCTCCCAGATTTGAGTTCTCAAGGCGGATTATCTGATCAACCTCTTCTGAAGCCGTAAGAAGTATAAGCGCTCCGTGTTCATTCACAATTACGGTGTGCGTTGTTTCTGATATGAACCGTCTATTAGAATCTTGGAATCAAACCACACTGGGATTCTCGCTTTGATACGTTTGCTCCGTCGGCGATTCTCGGACCATAAGTCGGTACCAGGCAGGAAGGTCACGGGGAAAACGTAACAAGACTGCACCCGCTACTCAAGGTTCAAGATCAGGTATACCTCGGAGGCATTTACGATCCCGGATAGCTGGTGCCGGAACCTCAGTCGCCAATCGGCCGCACAATCTCCCACTATCGTGTTCTCCCACAAAGCCCAAGGCGAGTCTAAAAGTAAATCTTGAGAGCGAATTGAATCTGGCGCGCCGGGAACGCCTGCAATATCTGCCCGAAGAAGGGATCCGGAAGGAAACAAGTTGAGACAACTGCGTTGTTTGCAAGCCGGCAAAGACCCGGAAAGTTCGCGGCAAATGACGATGGCGCCGCGAAAAACGTGCTGGTCCTGCTATATGGTTGACGAAAATTTACACTATTGAATAGGTTGAAAAACTCCACTCGAAATTGCAGAGTTTTTGTCTCGCTTTTTCCCAAGTGCGTATCTTTCAGAACCGCGAAATCGAAGTTGACGAACTTCGGACCCGTAAACGCGTTTCTTCCCAGCGACCCGGGCTGGAGTTGGAACGTCGGGGTAAGATCGAAGACGCTGCCAGGGAAGCCCACGGGGATGCCGTGATCAATGGCGGCTTGCGGGGCGTTCATGTTAAGCGGTACGTGTCCGAAGGTATCGGGGCGGAGAGGTGTACCGAAAAAGTCCGAATATATGGTGAATGGCTGACCGGATTGCAATGTTGTAATCCCGGTCAGTTGCCAACCCGAACCGATGCCTGGCGCCCAGCGCGGAACAACGTAAACATAATCGAGAACGAAGCGGTTCCGAACGTCGAAATCGGAGCGACCCCGCTCTCCGACGAGATTGCTAGAATCCTGCGGTAGGCGCGGGCGCGTGGTAATTACGGGAAGATTACCCTGAAGGCTTAGCGTAGGACTTATATTATTGGCACCTGCGAAGTTGTCGGGGTTGTCGGCTGTGTCGGCAACAATTATGCTGGCAAGCTGCGGGGAAGCAAGGAACACCTGCGGCTGTAAAGACGACGCATTGTCAATCGATTTCGCCCACTCATAAAGCCCATGTAACTGTAATCCGTGGAAACTCTTTGTATCCAAGCGGATCTGGAGTGAGTTGAAATTCGAATTGGCCACATTCTCCTGATCTAGAATGCTGGTGACCAAAAATGGGTTAGTAAACTGCCCCGAGGGATTCGTTTCAAAGCAGAAACCGGGATTCGACAGAAACTCGGAGTTCGGGCATTCACTGATGTCGCGCAACAGCGGTAGCCGGTGTCCGGCTGATCCCACATACGCGATCTCGACAAGAGCCTTGCTCCCCAGTTGCTGCTCGACTCCAAAATGGAACTGATGTACGTAGGGTGTTTTGTTATGGGTGTCAATGGCAGTGATCGAATAGGGAGCGAGAGCCCAATCGGAAATTGAGTTTGGGTTGGCGGACAACGAGAGGCACCCATTGCTGGAAATGAATGTGGGCCCACAGGCAGAAAAAGTATCGTTCAGCGCCGGAAACGGGAAGAAAGCCAGGTTCTGTTCCACGAAGGGTGGGTTGAGCAACATGTTAACGGAAGGCTCAAGCGCTTGCTGGTCGAACATCAGGGCATAAGCTCCTCGCACAACCGTTTTGCCGGAGCTCCATGGGTCCCAAGCGAAGCCCAAACGCGGACTCCAATCGTTATAGTCGGTGTTGTACCCGGCGCGAGGAGCGACTATTGGGGACGTTCCAATGACGTTGCCAAAGGGATCAAAGATTGTCTTCGAGCCTCCGCGCACCAGTCCGCCTGTCCCCTCTGTGGTCGACAAGCCCGGATAAAAGTTCACAAGGCGATTGTCGAGCTCTACTGGCGCCGTGTTTACTTCATAGCGAATCCCGTAATTCAAAGTGAAGTTTCGCCACGGACGCCACTGATCCTGAATGTACCCAGCGAAGGACTTGGTCGTGAAGTTGCGCTCAAACCCGTTGCCGAACTGGGAGCACGGTTGCGCAAATACAGTCGAAAAGGAAGGCAGAGACTTTGGACAGACTCGAGCAATCGAGGCTACATCCGATGTGCCAAACTCAGCTGCAATTGGTGGCGAAAACAAAGTGACTAGGCCACGACCCAAAGCACCATTATTGACGTTCAGCCGAATGTACCTAAACTCTCCGCCGAACTTCCAACTGTGGCGCCCACGAGCCACGCCGACGTTATCTGCGAAGGACCAAACATTATCAGCCCGATTGCTTGGCGTTGCTTCATTGGCGCCGAGCGAACTGTAGGGCGCAGTGGTGAAGACGCCTCCGAGAGTTATTGTGGGCAATCCCTCGTTTTGGGAATTCAAGTTTTGGAATCCCAGCGTCGCTGGATTTAAAGTGTCATCCAGCGCCGTGGTCGTCAGCCGAAGGCGATTCCATCCGAAACGAAATTCATTGGTCGTCTGGGGCGTGAACTGCTGCACATAGTTGTAACTGACATTTTGATTGCGCCCGTGGACTTGAGTGCCATTGCCTGGATAGGCCGTCGTCTCCGGAACGTCCCCTGCCTGTACCTGCCGGATCAGCTGGATGTTGTGCCTGAAGCTCATGCTGACCCGGTCGCTCTCGCGCCAATCGACCCTTTCCAAGAAGTTATCGCTTTCGGTGCGGTTCGCTGCCTGCCCAACGCTGAAAGCACCGGAACCGGCTGGCAAATTGAGCGGGTTGGAGGTCCCAAAACCTGCAGGATCTGTGAACGCTGTCGCGGGCACGTTGGGAGCCGAATAAAGGTTGTTGATTGCGATAGCGGCGGCGTTACACGGGCTACCCACGAAGTTTTCACAAGGGGATGCAGAACGGAAAGTTGTCCCTGGCACCTGCTCAAACAGAGGCCGAGGATTCGCGAGACGAAAGCTTTCCCAACTGAAGAAGCCGAATAGCTTGTCCTTCAGCAGTGGGCCGCCGAGATTCCCGCCAAACTGATTCTGGTTCACTTCCGGCTTGTGCAGGTCATAAATCGGAGCCAATGTCGGGTCGGCCAGTGGGTTTCCGACGCCACGAAGTTGTAGTTCCTGAGAATATTGATCGAACGTGCCCCCGCTGTAAGATGAGAAAAAGTTTCCAGCGCCCAATACCGAGTTGCGATAAAACTCGAAAAGTCCCCCGTGTACGCTATTGCTCCCACTGCGGCTCACACTGTTGATCTGCGCGCCTCCGCTCCGTCCGAACTCGGCATTGGATGTGGAAGTTTGCACCCGGAATTCTTGCAGGGCTTCTACAACCTGAAATGGCAATGACTGATTGATCGTATAGTCATTGTTGTCGGCTCCGTCGAGCAAGAAGTTATTCATGTCTGCGCGGGCGCCATTGACCACCAGCGAAGCCCCTTGCAGCACCGACCCTTGCTCCACGGGATACGTGCCGGAAACTAACAAGGCCAAATCGATGAAGTCGCGATTGACCAGCGGCAGTGTGTGAACCCGATTGCTATCGATCACTCCGCTCTCGTTCGTGCTCAAGAGATCAATCGAAACCGAGGGCGACTTGGCGGATTGTTGGGGAGCTGGCGGGGGGACTTGCAGCGGCGTTTGCGACGGAGGTCGCGGCGCTACCGGCGAGTTTGCTTGAACCACCATCTCAAGCCGGAAAGGCGGCAGTACAAGCTTCTCTTCGTCTACCTGCACGATGATATTGGTAAGAACTGCCGGGGAGAAGCCGCTCTTCTCGACAGAGATCACGTAGTTCTCCGCGGGCGGAACATTGTTGAAGGTGTACGTGCCGTCGGATCCAGTAGTCTGCATTTGGGAGAAGCCGGTCCCAGCGTTGATCAGGTGAACCGCGGCTCCGGGAACCAGATCTCCAGAGGAACGCGCATAGACTGAGCCTGTCACGGTGGCGTTCTGGGTTCCGCCCCGAGCGTGAAGGCTGATCAGCCCAATAGCCAGAACAAGAATGAGGGCATGACGATGCGTCCTCATCGGCTTGCTCCTTTGCAGCACTCTGCTTCGCTGACGCAATCTGAGGGAATTTGCGGATGCTACTCAACCCAAGATTGGCTGTCAAACCAATTTTGGTTTCTTCCGACGGTGAGGAGTCATGGTGAACTTCCGCCCGTGCTTTGCGAGTATAGAGATATGATTTTCGGCGAGACGTATTGTTTTGGCGGCTGAAATTGTCGTGCATCTTTCTGTGAAGCGCGAAAGTCCGCTACGGCGAGATCCCGCTGCTGCGTATCGCGCTCGCCCGAAAGAAAGTAGCGCGAAGCGCGGGTAGCTCCGCGGAAGAAGTAAGCAAGGGCAATCTTGCGCCCATGATTTGCCACGTACAAGCCTAGCTGCTGCTCCGCCTGATCATAATTCCCTGCAAAGTAGGCTTCGAGTCCCAGGCGCAATGGCTCCTGGTCCACCATTTCCTGGGCCGTTTCCAGCAGGGGAGCAATATCGTGATTAGCCGGATCGAGCATTTCGGCCGTCTTTAGTTTTTCGACTGCTGCCGCATACTGCCCGCGGCTCGTGTCGGCGCGAGCTTCAGCGATGAGTTGCTGGGCCACCTGCCTCGGATCCTTTCCTGACTCGATGACTGTTTTCTTAGCATTCTCCCGCGCAGCCGCCTCCTCCCGCACGGCAGCATCAATCCGTTGCAGATATGACTGTGCCTCAGCAGTGTGGGGGCTACCGTTTTGAACCAAGGCTTGGAAGCGAGCTTTCGCATCCGGGTAGTGCTTGTTGTTGAAGGCCTTGGCGGCTTCATCGAAGGCCTGCTGATCGTTTTCGGCTGCCTTCTTCCGGACCGCATCCTCACGGCGCTGTTTGAGACGCTCAAGATAGGACCGGGCATCGTCGGCCCTGGCGCCTTTTGCCTTCTCAATTTGTCCGAATTGGATCGAAGCCTCGGCGTCGCGTCCTTCGTTAAACATTTGAACGGCTTGCTGGTAGAGAATTTCCTCCTGCATCCGAGTATCGATTTGCTTCAGATAGCCGTCCATCTCGCCGCGGTACTTAGGGTGCCGCAAGAGAAGGCTGCGGCCCTGCGTAAATTTTTGCTTGGCTTCATCGAGTTGCCCCTGTTTGAAAAGCTCCAGACCCTCTTGGTAAAGCCTCTCTTCTTGCTCGTAAGTTCGCTTCGCCGAGTCACACGCCGGGTTCAGATAAGTATGGACGTCTTTGTAGCCCGGGCTTTCCTTTTCGATCTGCTTCAAGGCGTCGCAGGCATCCTCCATCTTGGCTTCGTTGAAGGATTGGATCGCCTTTTGATAACGGTCTTCCATCGTCTGCTGGGCAGGTGCCGCAAAGGCAAAAGGAGGCATTGCCGTCGCAAGAACGAGCAGGATCGGTCCAGCCAACTCAATACGCCGAGAGCACCTTTTGCACCAGATCATCGATCTTAACCCCAGGAAAATTGCAACTGTATGCGGTTACCGCCCCTCGCTGAACAGCCGCTTCCAGTTTGCAATTGCTTTGGCCGTTCTTCAGCTCGATGACGTAGCGTCCGGGTGGGAGCATGAGTTCGAGCGGTGTCTGGCCGGTGACGTTCAGTCGCTCGCCTTTTGCATTACTCACATTGGCAACTTCTCCCCACGGCGCGGCGGTAAGCTGGACATACCCGGACGCATCGCGACCCTTCACGTACCAAGTCCCAATAGCGGCCAAGGCGATAGCCGCAACACCTAGTATCGCCGCGAAGGCAACCCGTGGCTTCTTGGCCGACCCAGGCTCCATCACAGTGGCGCGCTTGAATACGCCGCGAGGCGCTCGCCGCTTTGCCGGACCGCGCACCAATTGCGGAACGCTCTGTTCGAGCTCGCGCCGCTGCGCTTCTTCAAGCAGCGCCTTTGCTTGGGAGGCTAACTCTGGCAGGTCAGGTGATTCCCACGTCACCGACGTTAGCAATTCCGCTGCCCGCCCATATTCCAAGCGCCCGACCGCCACCTGCGCTTCTTCGAGCAACTTCACTCGCTCTTCGCGTCGTAGTCGAAATTCCTCTTCCCGCAACCGCTTCTGAAGTGCCAGAAGCGCCGGCTCGCCTGGATACGGCTTCAGCGCCTGCTCCAGCAGCGATTCTGCTGCGCCGATATCCTCTTCGGCCAAGCATTTCTTGATCTGCTCCTCAGCCGAGTGCACGAAATTTGCCCGATCCAGATTCTGTCGGCACTGCGAATAAACGCGTTGAAAGTTCTCGTTCTTGAAGAACCCTTTCGGAGCGCCTTCGAAAAGCGCCACCGCTTTGGCCTCTTCGCCGGACTGAAGCAATTGCAGCGCGCCGGCGACGATCTCTTCGCGCCGGCCTTCGAAGGCATCCCGCTGCTTTCGAACGGTCGCCAGGAGCGCATCGATCTCGCCGGTTTTCAGTTCATCTTGAGTCCCGAGGAGGAATTTTTCTGCTTCTGTGTACTGTTCGTCCCGCAGATAGACCTGGGCTCGGGAAATCACCTGGCGCTCGCGCTCGCGCCGGTCGGCCTCTTCCAGAAACGACTTGGCTTGTTCTGCCAATTCTGGGAGGTCAACGGAGTCCCACGATACTGAGGTGAGCAACTTGGCAGCGACGGCGTATTCCATCCGGCCTAACGCTACCTGGGCTTCCTCGAGGAGCTTCACGCGCTGCTCGCGTCGCAACCGCAATTCCTCTTCCTGAATGCGCTTATCGACGGCACGTAGCGAGGCGTCGTTCGGATAGACCTTTAGCGCCTGCTCAAGCACAGCGTGGGCGGATCCAAGATCTTCTTCAGCCAAGGATTTCTCTGCCTGCTGAACTGCACTGTGCACAAAATTAGCGCGATCCAGGCTTTGCCGGCATTGGGAATAGACGCGCTGGAAGTCTTCCTTCCTGAAGTATGCCTTCGGCGCGGCCTCGAAAAGTGCCACCGCTCTGGCCGCCTCACCCGACTCGAGCAACTCAAGAGCCTTAGCGACGATCTCTTCACGACGTTGCTCAAACGCTTGCCGCTGCTCTCGCGCGGTCGTCAGCAAAGCGTCGATCTCGTTGGATTCGAGTTCGTTCTGAGCGTGCGTCAGGACTTGTATGGCTTGTTCGTGTTCTTGCTCCCGCAGATGGCTCTGGGCGCGGGCGAGCGCCCGGCGAATGCGTTCTTGCCGCTGTTGTTCAGCGTATCGTTCCCGGGCAAGTTGGAGCAAGTCGATTAGGTCGGGAGACTGCCCTGCCCTGGCAAGGCTCTTCTCTAAAGTGTCGATGGCAGCAGGGAAATTCTGCGCTCGGATCTGTTCGTTGGCTTCCCGGATGGCATCTTGCCGAGACGTTTCCCGCGCAATCTGCTCTTGGGACTCCTGAACGGTCTTGATGAAAGAGCCCAAGCGAGGATCATCCGGGACGGTTTGAATCGCTCTCTCGAGTACAGCCAAGGCGGACGAATGCTCGTTCTTGTGAACGAAATCGCGAGCCGCCCTAAGCTGTTCTTCCACATAGCGACGCTTCTTATCCACTTCGGTGCGGCGAAGCACCTGCTCGTGGAGTCTAAGAACCTGAGCGTCGTCCGGAAATTCGCGAAGCGCCTGCTCCACGCAGGCGAGCGCTAGGTCGAGTTTTCCCTTGCTAAGGGTTTCCTCGGTTTCGGCTACGCGCCTGACCAGCAGCTTGCGTCGCTCTTCCTTTTCCTCGCTGCTGCGGACCAACCTTGTCAGTGCCTCGATTTCGACGTTGAAGGCATCGAGTTCGCGGGCACGATCCAAGGCTTCGAGAGCCTTGCCGAAATTTTTTACAGCCAAATGAGCACGTGCCCCTTCGAGATATTGTCCGACCTGGCGAAGCCGCTCCTGCTCCGAGAGCTCCTGAATCACCCAACGCATCATTCCAAGTGCGGCCGAATTTCCCGGCTCAATTGCCAGCACGGTTTCGAGGTCAGCTTTTGCGCGTTGGAAATCGGCCTGAGCGGCGAGCTTTTCCGCTCGCTCCAGGTGGCGGCGGATTTTTTCGGAGCGGTCGCGCCTCTCAACCGCAAGCTGCTTGCACTGTTTCGCCTCTTCATTCCCGGAATCGAGGCGAAGCACTTCTTCCAACAAGCTGACGGCGTCCTCGTATTGTTCGGCTTGCAGAGCCTCCTTGGCCTGGCCCAGATCGTGCTCCACCTTTTGCATCCGCTGGCGGGACTGAATGCGTTCCCGAACCTGCGCGAGCAGGCTCTTTGCCAACTCGTGGCTGCTGTCGATTTCCAGTACCTTTTGTAACGACTCCTTGGCGATCGTAAGGTCACCCTGCTGGAGGCAGCGCTGGCCCTGCTGCAGAAATACGTCGACTGTGTCGCGCTTCAAGTTGTCGGCGATCCGCTGAAGGTCGAACGCCATATCCTCGGCGGACTGGTAGCGTTCCTCGCGATCCTTCGCCAGAGCGCGTTGTACAATCTGCTCCAAAGGTGCGGGACACTGCGGAATGCATTTTGTGATGGCTTCCGGAGGTTCGTTGAGAATCTTGTAAAGAATCGAGGGCACATCGTCGCCCGGAAACGGCGTCTGGTAAGTAAGAAGTTCGTAAAGCACGACGCCAAGGGAAAAAACGTCCGAGCGAGCATCGACAGTCTGGCCCTGCACCTGCTCGGGAGACATGTACATCACGGTGCCCAGAACCACGCCCGTGCGCGTCATCGAAGAAACCCCAACTCGCGCGATGCCGAAATCCACAATCTTCACCTGACCATTGTTGAGCACAACGATATTGCCGGGCTTGACGTCGCGGTGCACGATGCCGTGTTGATGGGCATAGTCAAGGCCTTTGCATGTATCGATTACGATCTGCACCTTTTTCAGGATCGGGATGTCGCTGCGATCGGCGATGACCTTCTGAATGCTCGCTCCTTCGAGAAACTCCATGGCAATGAACGGCACTCCATTCGCTTCGTCGATCTCGTAGATGGTAACGATGTTGGGGTGGGTGAGCTTGGCAGCCGCCTGCGCCTCTCGGTAGAAACGTTTGAGAAGGTCGGGGTTTCCTGCTACTTCCGCGTTCGTGGTTTTGAGAGCTACAGGCCGGCCCAGCCGCGGATCCTCGGCCCGGTAAACAATGCCCATGGCACCGCTGCCAAGTTCGCCTTGGATTTCATATCTGCCGAGTTTGGTTGGCATAGCGAGCCGAGCTGCCTTGCAGAATCAAGCTTTACACTTACCAAAATATCGAAACGACGGCGAGCATCCTGAGAACCGGGTCTAATCTCGCTCAATCCCATCAGTCCCGACGCGCTCGGAGAGCACGCGGAGCAACTGCTTGCCGATCATCAGGGTGTCACCGTCGCGCGCCAGCGCCCGTTTGCGGATTCGGGCGAATGTGCCGTTCCTGCTGCCAAGATCCTCAAGGAAATAGTCGCTCCCGTGAAGCTTGATTCGCGCGTGGGTCGCCGAGAGATACGGATCGTCAGGAAAGGTGTAAGTCCCTTTGGAACGTCCGAACGAAGTCTCTGGACCACGGAGCTCGTAGTGGTCCGCTTCTTCGTCTTTGGAATTCAGCTTGACGACCGAGGCCACTCGTCCAGCTGCTGCGTCGGCGAGAAAGACCATAGTGCGTTCCGGAGACGCGGTCCTCGAGAGGCCCACATCGCTCGGATGCATCGCAAGACGCAACCTTTGTTGACCGATTTGGAAGGTATCGCCATTCTTCAAGCGGTGCGGTTCGCGCAGGCCAAGATACACGCCCAGAGGGCTGCCCAGGTCTTCGATGTAGACAGCGTCGCCAAGCTGCGTGAGACGCACGTGCTGTCGAGCTACCTCCGGGTCATCGGTCAAGGATATCTCCCCCGTCTGGCCCGCAATCACGCCGGGATGATCAAGTGGATATTGCTGCCCCAAACTGCCGTCGGCACAGACCCGCGCCAATGCAAATCGTATTGCCGCCTGCGACAGTCCTTCAACTTGTGGCGCTCCGAGAACCGCAGTCTTGTCCGGGCTGCGCATTGCTGCAGGAGCCGCGATTGCTCGGCGTGAATCCTGGCCGCCGGCCCCGCGCCGGGCCAGTTCTGCCAAATTCGTGTGCAGACCAGTGGCGAAAACCAACTGCTCTTTCGACGGACGGGGCGGTGCAGGGCCGGCAGACTCGTCCGCCCGCCACACAATCGCGTACAGGTCCAGATTCGCTGCCTTCCCCTTCAACGTCACACCTGAAGCTTTCTTCCGAACTCGGATATCGGGAAGATGCCTGACTTTCTCGTAGACCGAGGGTGAAATAGCAATCTCGTCGGCATCGGTAACACCCTCGATTCGAGAAGTCACATTGACCACATCGCCGAAAACATCGTTGCCCTTTAGTAGTGCCAATCCAATGTTGATCGCCACGCGGACGTGAATCTCGTCGGCAGGAGCCCTATCTCGATTGCGATCGGCTAGGTTCCGCTGCATTGCCACCGCAGAGCGAACGGCACCCTCCACATCACAAAAGCGAGCAAGGATCGCATCGCCAATCGTTTTGATCACGGTACCGCCGTGCTGTTCGACCAGCGGGATCATCAGGTCCAAACACTCTTGAACCATCACCAAGCCGGCGACATCGCCATGCTCGTCATAAAAGCGAGTGGACCCCACGATGTCGACAAACAGCACGGTCACTAGTTCCTTGCAGCGCTCGAGCTCGACATCCAGGCGAGCTCGTTCTCGGATTAGTTCTTCCAGTCTCCTTGAGGGTTCCTGCTCGATCATAGAAATCCAAGTCGGCCAGTCGGTGGGCACAATCCTACACCGGAGTTCCTGCCTCATGCCACTGGTCGGTGAACAACAACCCAAGAACTAGGTGAAGACAGCTAAGAGCGAATGGGGATTGGTCGCTAACTTGCAGCAACCGAGAAAGCGAGAAAGACAATATTGGAGATGAGTGAAATCACCTGCGACAAAATGTGAACCGCGACGGAAGAACTTCTTACCATTCATCTCCCAGACTCCCATCCGCTGAAGCTAGGCAGTTCAGGCCGAGCACGCGAATAACTAACCGCTAGAGAAAGTGTAAATTAATTCCGTTCTCTGTGAGTCTGGAAGCAACGAATAAAACCGACCGAACGCGAAGAGCACCAGCTATCTCACCTTGAGATTGCTATCCTAGATTGGGAGTCTTCGAATTAGAGCCGGTGCCCCAAAACCCTGCTGTCGGCATAATCAATTCAACCGCAACCTGCGTTTTACCCATGAAGCTAGGACCCAAGCTGGTGACTCGGCAGAGCAATTCTTCTCCCAGATTTGAGTTCTCAATGCGGAGTATCTGATCAACCTTTACTGAAGCTGCGAGAAGTAGCAGAGCTCCGTGTTCATTCACAATCACGGTGTGCGTCTCTTCTGATATGGACCGTTTACTAGAGTCTTGGAATTGAACCACCACTGCGATCCTCGCTTTGACACGTTTGCTCCGGCGGCGATTCTCGGACCACAAGTCGGTAGAACGTAGGTCGGTCACGGGGGAAACGTAACAAGACTGCGCTGGATACTCAAGGTTCAAGATCGGGCCGCGCGTCGGTGGTATAGCAATCCGAGATTGGTGGTGATGAGAGGATTATCCGACACGCTCCGGATCGAAGCCAGCATGTACTCGAAGCGCCGAGAGTTGTAATGTCTTGTTGGAACACCCAGCCCCAATTACGGAGGTGATTCATGACGAATTCTGGGTCTGACGCTGCGGGATCGTCTTTGACTGCGCGCTTGCGGGCAACAACCGCGGAACTACAAGAATTGGAAAACTCAGTAGTCTCTGGTGATCTCGACCCCCGAGTGCTCAGCGAGTTTCGCAATGCAGTGGACCACATTCGCAATACCGCATGGGCCGTTCAACAATGGGTCGGCGCAAAGGAGCAGTCCGGAGATCCCTACACGGTTTTACCTGCTCTAACGGCACAACGTGTCCAGCGTGCAACTCAACTCGCGAATGATTTGTGCCTCGACCTCCAGACTGTAGAGGTAACTGCGGACACAGAGGGAGTCGGCGATCTCCATCGAGCGGTGGACGACCTGCGCAGGCGGTTGGATCTTCTGTTCAAACGGGAAGTATAGTCCAGACAACAAACGGTCAGGCTCCGATGGCATACCCAGGGGCAATTGCGCGCCGCCTCAAGTCTGAATTCACGGGAAGGCAGTTCCCAATCCCTCGTTCACCGCGACTTGAGCCAGCTGCGATGGATGTCACGATGGCAATCAGCGTAGGGCGTGATCAGATTCTTTCAGAGACTGGAGAACTAGTTCGCTAGGCCGCTCTGATATCCTGCGAGCGGAGCTGTCGGAGTGCTTGAGTCGATAAAATCGGGCATCGCAATCAACGCAGCAGAACGGAAGGCGCCGATGCGACCGAAATACCTCGTCACTACCGCAATGTGGACAGTGCCGTTTAGGGTCAACCTTCATTCCTAATGCTTCCTACTATATAAACCTTGGATTCACGCGTGGCAGTGATAGCGATTCGCACCGCTGCCATGCTACTCGCGAATATTCCAAGCCGGCATACGTATTTAATGCATCGGGGACGCGTGTAAGGCGTTTATCATGCGTTCAACGACATGTCGATAATGGTGACGTTCTAGGAGGTGGGCGATGCGAGCCACGCTGCTTCGAGAGATGAAGAGGACAGTCTGGTCCATGCGGCTCTCCGCAACGCGGGAGGCCACAAGCACGGAAAGGAAGTTGCGCACTCCACTGAGACTTTTTTGCGGAAGCGTCGCGATTTGTGCGTGCGTGACGACCTTACACGCGCAGTCCCCGGGACCGGGGCATTCCGGAGCGAGTGCGAACGACATTCAAGCCATGCAGGAACGGATCGGCAACCTCGAGACGGAAGTGGCGGAGTTGAAGGCGATGATCCATCAGCTTCAGCCCACAGCTGGCTCATCCAGTGCCGGGACACCCTCTGTGCTCGCATCGTCTTTTTCCGCCCCGGTGAAATCAACAGCGCCGGTGGATGAGAACCAAAGCCAATCGGCGGACAAGCAGAGCGTAGTGCAAGCTGAAGACAAAAAGACTCTGGAATTTCTTCGCGGCACAACGCTCGATTTGCATACAACTTCAACCATCCGGTGGGCCGTGTGAACCTGTTGCGCGCCTACGACGTGCTGAGCAACGAGTTCAGCTTGAATCAAGCGAGCGTGATTTTCGATCATCCGCCTGATCTTGCGGATGGTCGCCGCTGGGGCGGGCGCCTGGATCTGCAATTCGGTCAGGCTACCGACACGTTGCAGGGAAACCCATTGAACGAACCGAGACCGGAAATCTATCGAAATATCTTCCAAGCTTACGGCACATACGTTCTTCCATTGGGACAAGGTTTGACCGTGGACTTTGGGAAGTGGGCAAGCTCTCTCGGAATCGAGGGAAACTATACAAAGGATCAGGTGAACTATTCGCGGTCCTACTGGTTCAATTTCCTGCCTTTTTACCACATGGGCGTGCGCGCGACCATTCCCTTGAACGATCGATTCACGGTGAATTATTGGGTGGTGAACGGCACGAACCAAGTGGAAGCGACGAACGGTTTTAAAGATGAGCTCTTTGGATTCACAGCCAAGCCGGTAAAAACCGTTTCGTGGACCCTGAACTATTACCTTGGCCAGGACCACCCGGATCGAATCGTAGTTACTCCCACTGGCCCAGTTCCTGTGCAGCCCGGACTCGGATTTGAAGCCATCCGCCCAGCACCGGATGGACGCACGCATATTTTTGACACTTATGTGACGTGGCAGGCGACGCCGAAGCTCACGTTCGCGGCGGAAGGCGATTACCTGATCGAGCGCCTATGGAGGAATAGCGCTCCGGGCAGGTCGTCCGCGCCTTCGCATGTGGATGGAGGCGCGGCATACGTTCGATACCAGTTTACGCCAAAGATCGCCATGGCGACCCGCTTCGAGTATTTGTCCGATCGCGGAGGACTGTTCAGCGGAATCACGCAGGCGCTGAAGGAAAACACCGTGACTTTCGACTACATGATGGCAGACGGATTTCTGATGCGGTACGAGTGGCGGCGCGATTATTCCAATCAGCCGTCGTTCCTGAGCGACGTGCAGGGCCTTCTTGTGAAGCAGCAGAACACCGCTACGCTAGGCGTTGTGTGGTGGTGGGGACGGAAGGAAGGCACCTGGTGAGAGTAGCTCGGGAGAAAACGAATAGCGGAGAAGCCTGACGGTCAGTTTGCCAATTTGGTCAATGTTCAGGTGGTCGGATTCAATCTCGACATAGTGCTCCGCTATTACAGTTTCACTAGAGTTCGGCGCCCCAACTCATTGGTTAGTGGGTTGCCTCTACACTCCCCGCCGGGGGGTTGGCGTAGTAGCCTTTGCGAGCATAAACCTTATAGGCTTTCTCCCCCGCGGAAATCTGGATCTTGCGGAACTTGCCGTCCCAATTTTTGTTTTCGGGGTAGTAGCCCAGGCTGTACTGGTGGTGCAGCTCGTCGGAGATCTCGTCAAGCGCGGCTTCGAGTTTACCAATACCACGGACTTCCAACATCCGCCCGCCGGTGGCCTCGGCCAGTTTCTTGAGCAGGGACTCTCCGTGCCCGTCTTCTCCGTAGATGTGGAGCACGTCGCAATTGTCCCGCTTTGAGGCATCGTAAATCTGCAGGACATAGGCGATCACGTCGTTTTCGAGCAGAGCTTCCAGGGCCTCTTCCCGAAGACTCACTTTGGGAATCGCCGGAGAGGGCTACGATAACCACTGCCTTGCGTCCCACCTCGCCCGCCAGGTAACGGAGTGTGGAGACGCGGATCGCGTCGTACAGGTGAGCTTCGCGGTTCTCGTTAATGGGTCGCCCGTTGATGCCCACCGTCCCTCCGCTCCCGGGCATCCCGATCCTCGGCTCAGGGGACGGGCCTTGGTCTGGCAATCCAATCGCCGCTCCACTCCCAACGGTATCCGCCTTCTCCTCCAGGAGCGCAACGTCTGAGGTCGGCAACTGCACAGTTTCAACCCGGGAGGCGTAGCTCAGAATAAAGCCCAGGTCAGTGGGCCTTACCACGTGCTTCATGAACAGCCTCGCGGCCTGCGCCTCCTCGCCGAGAATCCAGGACATGTTCGTACCCGTGTCCAACAGCACCCCCACGTTCAGGACCACGTCGCTGTGGTGGGCAAACAGCTTGATAACCTGCGGCTGGCCGTCTTCAGAGACGCTGAACTTGTCCTGCGCCAGGTCGCTGGCCAGGTGTTTCTTGTCGTCGCGCACCGTGAAATATACGGAAACGAGGTCCACCTGGCTGTGAAAGGCGCCTTCCTGGCCACCTTTATCCTGGCTGAAAGCCGATCGAGGCCAATCAAGGCCCGCCAATACCGAGACCACAACCACAATGAACAAGCCGACTCGAATGGGCATAGGTGCGCTCCTTCTCGCTTTGCAATGAAGGTGCACAGTTGGATGCGAGCGGGCGGCGCAAGAGTTGTCGTGGGAACGTTTCCGCAATGCCTGATTAAAGGCGGAAACCGGTATATGAGATTTCAGACTGAAGAACTGGCCCGCCAGGTCGCTTTGATATCCTGCGACGCGGGCCGTCGGAGTGGCTGCGCCGATAGAATCGGGCATCGCAATTACCGCAGCGGAGCGGACGGACTCCGATTATGGCGAGGAGACACCTCTCCACGGTGCCTCGCCGATGCGACCGAAATACCTCGGAACGACCGCAATGTGGACAGGGCCGTTTGGGATCAAGCTGCATTTCTAATGCTCGCTACATCGGCACGTTGGAACCTTCTATCCCTGCGAAACACCAATAGGCGTGAACCGTGCAACCGTTAGGGTGTAAACTCCCGCCGGAGTCTGATTTCATGGCCCAAGCCGAACCCCTCATCCGCGATATTTCAAAATAGACAAGGTCAAGCGCATGCAGTTCGTGAGCATTCCGGCTGGAAGCTTCATGATGGGCTGTTCAGCGGGAGATCATGAATGCTACGCCGAAGAAAAGCCGACTCATCGAGTATCCATCACGCGACCTTTTGAGATGGGCAAATACCAGGTTACGCAGGCAGAGTATGAGACGGTGATGGCTACCAATCCGAGCTATTCGCGCGGCCCGAACCATCCTGTCGATGGCGTCAGCTGGGAAGACGCACAGAAGTTTTGTGAGGCAGTCAGTCGCAAGGAGGACGGATATCATTATCGTCTACTCACAGAGGCGGAATGGGAATACGCGGCACGCGCCGGAGATAGTTCCTGCCGGTATGGCTCTTTGGATGTGGTTGCCTGGTTCCGAGACAATTCGGGCGGAACGACGCATCCCGTCGGTGAGAAAAAGCCGAACAGATTTGGATTGTATGACACTCTTGGGAACGTCTGGGAATGGGTGCAAGACTGGTACGGGATAACTTATTACGGCCGGAGTCCGGAATCCGACCCGAAGGGTCCAGTCAGCGGAGAGTATCGCGTTTCGCGCGGAGGCTCCTTTCGCGGACTCGTCAGGGGACAAGCGCGCGTTTCCTCCCGTTATATCCAAAAGCCCAACGTCCGGAGCATCGTGATCGGGTTTCGCTGCGTACGTGAACTGATTCCTTGATATTTTTTTAAGCGCGCATGGATTCGAGAAGTTCAAAAGTTTGAAATCAGGTCACGGGCATCGCCTCTTCATGGGTGTAAGATATTTCCCTCCACTTCAGGATTTCTCGCGAGTGCCACAAAATCGGAAATGGACAGAAGAGATTTAGACCGGTACAAACGAGCCCTTCTCGAAAAACGGGGCGAAATGTCGATCACGAGCGCCGAAGCTGAGAGTCCGATTCCAGCCGCGGGAGGCCAGCAAGGCGATCTCGTCGACCAAGCTAATGCGGATGCCACAGCGGACCTCCAGATCGTTTTGCACCAGTCTGACTTGCGGCTTCTCCGAGCAATCGAGGAGGCCCTCGTTCGAATCAGAATCGGAACTTTTGGAACCTGCGAGTCCTGCCGCAAACCGATCTCCCGGGCCCGCTTGGAAGCTGTGCCTTGGGCTCGGCAATGCCGTGATTGTAAAGAGCGCGAACATTGCTAACGTCCCGCTGAAACGCAAGACCCTAGACTAAGCGAATCCCAAAGTGTGAACGCCCCGCGCGTTTATCGGCATTTATGTACATGGTCGTTACCAACCGAGGCCGGTAAGAATCAGGTGAATCCTGTCGGCCCATCTCTTACTTTGCCTCTTCGATCGGCCGAGCAAAAGCGCCGAGGATCTATCGCAGTTTGAGATAGCTGGGGTAAACGGATTTATCGACACCTATCCAATATTGGGTGTCTTCGAACTAGGCCCGCTGCTCCAAAAGCCGGGTGTCGGCATAATGAGTTCAACTGCAACCTGCGTCTTACCCATGAAGCTAGGACCCAAGCTGGTGACTCGGCAGAGCAATTCTTCTCCCAGATTTGAGTTCTCAATGCGGAGTATCTGATCAACCTTTACTGAAGCTGCAAGAAGTAGCAGAGCTCCGTGCTCATTCACAATCACGGTGTGAGTCCTTTCTGATATGAACCGTTTATTAGAATCTTGAAATCGAACCACCAAGGGGATCCTCGCTTTGATGCGTTTGCTCCGTCGGCGATTCTCGGACCATAAATCGGTACCAGGCAGGAAGGTCACGGGGAAAACGTAACAAGACTGCACCCGATACTCAAGGTTAAGATCGGCCATACCTCGGGGCATTGCGATCTCGGATAGCTGGTGCGAGAGGATTTCTCGACACCTACCCAGTCCGCTTTCCTTAAAGTTTAACACTTGATTAAGTTCCTGATAGAATCGAGCGCTCGGGAGAAACGCGCGAGGTGGCAGACTCTATGCGAGCCACGCACGAAAAGCGAATCAGTAAGAACTTCAGGATCACATACGCAAAAGAACAGAAGGGCGACGACATTACGTACACATGTGAGTGTGTTAAGGGTGGCAACAGAACAGTCACCACCATTCTGGCTACGGTGCCTGAACTTTCATGGGAAGAAATCGAGCGCATACCTCAGTTCGTCAATTTTGCAGGCGGGCAAATTACAATTGAAGCCGACGCTCTTGCGCAAGACGTCGTAGACGCCTGGGAAAAAGCTATTCAAAAAGGTATCAGCGAAGCGCTATCAATAGATTTCAAAGCGCTCTTCGAAACGTGCTGTATTTACAGGGATGCGAGACGAGTCGCTGACAACCGCCGAAAGTTCAATTTACTGAGCGTCGAACAAGCCTCCGCCGAAGAGGGAACCCGGAACGACTTTCTAGACTCACACCGTCGCTTCAGCGCAAAGCACGGCTGATGGCTGCTCGGCGTGCCGACTGTTACTTTTGACAATTTCAATGAGGCTGGGACAGAGAGACTCTTTAGGTTAATCCTTATCACCGGTTGGGCGTCGCAGGGGATGCGTTGTTCAAGGCTGGGAACTTGCTCCCTCGCGACGCCCTTTTAATTCCTCTCCAATTCAAGGAAAATCAGTACGCTTCCGATGATTGCGCGCGCCTCCCTCGGTTCTGCGTCGCATTTTGAGATAGCTGGTTCTATAAAAGCAGTTGACCGCGCCACGGCACAGTCACTGGTGCCAGAAACTTGTCTCGAGTTTCCATTAACCGGAAAATCTGATCGTGGATTCGGTTCGGCAAGCTAAGGCCGACTTCCTACTGGTGCTTCGTGCCCGGATAAAAGCATGGCTCCGGTACAGGCGATCGCTGGCATGGTGGCAAGGACCGTCGATGCTGATGGTCCTCTGACCCCGTTGGAGAGATTCCTCAACCTATCGTCACCGGGCCGAACCGGATCCCAATCTTTCACTAAGGAGCGGCATGATGACAGACAAGAAGCTGTGGCGGAACCGGAAGGAGAGAAAGGAATGGGCGCGGCGGTTGCAATCGGAGGATCCGGGTCTGGAGGTGGTCCACCCGCATGCGGCGGGGATCGATGTGGGCAATGGCGCGCATTACGTTGCCGTACGACCGGACTGCGATCCGGAACCGGTGCGCCGGTTTGAGTGTTTCACCGCGGACCTGCATCGTCTGGCGGACTGGTTAAAGAGCTGCGGAGTGAAGACCGTGGCCATGCAGTCGACGGGAGTGTACTGGATCCCCATCTACGAGATTCTCGAAGACCATGGCTTCGAGGTGTATCTGGTCAATGCGCGGCACACCAGGAATCTGCCGGGACGCAAGAGCGATGTGCAGGAGAGCCAGTGGTTGCTGAAATTGCACACCCATGGGTTGTTGAACAACTCGTTTCAGCCGCCTTCGGAGATTCGTGTGCTTCGTACCTACTGGCGGCAACGGGGAGAACATGTGCATGGAGCGGCGACGTGCGTTCAACGTATGCAGAAAGCGTTGACGCAAATGAACGTACAGTTGGCTAACGTAATCAGCGATGTGAGCGGTCTGACCGGACAAGCCATCATACGGGCGATGGTAGCCGGAGAACGCGATCCGCGGAAGTTGGCCGAACTCAGTGATCCGCGGATTCAGGCCAGTCGTGAGGAGGTTGCGAGAAGCCTGGAGGGTAACTGGCGTCCGGAACTGCTGTTTGTGTTGCAGCAGGAAGTGGAGATGTACGACACCTATCAGCAACGGATCGCCGAGTGCGATGAGCAACTGCAGAAGCATCTGGCGAGTTTTGTGGATACTATTCCGCGCCAATCATCGCAAGCGGAACCTGAGAGAAAGAAGACAAAGCCAGCCAAGAATGCCCCTCGATTCGAGCTCGGCCGTGAGCTGCAGCGCATCACGGGAGTAGACCTAACCAGGATCGACGGCATCGACGTGATGGTCGCCCAGACTTTGATCAGTGAAGTGGGGCTGGATATGAGCCGGTGGAAAACCGAAGCGCACTTCTCCTCGTGGCTGGGATTATGTCCGGACAACCGCACCAGTGGAGACAAGGTGCTGGCCCGAGGCACTCGGCGTGTGGTCAATCGCGCGGCCACAGCGTTGCGGATGGCGGCCCTCACCTTGATGCGCAGTCGCACCTACCTCGGAGCACAATACCGCCGGTTGCGCACCAAGCTCGGTGCCCCGAAAGCCATTACGGCGATGGCCCACCGGCTCGCCCGATTGGTCTACCGAATGCTGAAGTACGGTCAGCGGTACGTTGACAAAGGTGCTGAATACTACGAGCACAGATACCGCCGACAACAGATCGACTTCCTCAGAAAGAAAGCAACCAAACTGGGACTCCAGATTACATTGGAAAAACCTTAAAGAAGTTTCTGGAGAGGGGATGTCAACAAAAAAGGTTCTCCCTCGGCCGGTAGCCGAGGGATTTTTTGTCTCGATATCCAGCCCACTGTCTGTAGATGGCTCTCGATCGCTCGAGAGGTTCTTCTCTGGATTGCTCTTCCGTTCCCTCGGTTCATTTTCGAGTAGTGACGACGTCCGCCGGCTCTTGAAACTTGCAAGCGATTCGATTCCGTGGCAACCATGGTTCTATCCGAGGCTCGTGGCCTATCGCTATTTCTGGTTCTCCGAGGGGGCATAGCGTGGGAACGGTGACTCGGTGCCGAAGCACACAGGGTCGGACCAGCTATCTGATACTCCCCTCGAACCGAGCGTCTCAAGAACCGAACCGACCACCACCCCGGAGGATGGAACGAGCTCTCTACCAGAGACGCTCAAGCTGCTTGCCGATGTAACTCGTTGGCGTCGAAACACACTCCTTTCTTCCAAATCGTCAAAGTGATCGCTGCGATCTTCCGTGCCAGGGTGAGCCGCGCCATCGCCGGTCTCCTTCCTTTGGCCAGAAGCCCAGCGTAGAATTCCTGGAACGGTCCCGGTCGAGTGCTGGCGGATATCGCGGCGCTCTTGAAGATATTTTTCAGATCGTGATTATGGTTTTCGTTCAGACCCAGCACGGTGACTCGCTCTCGGTTTCGTCGCAGTTGCCCTTTCACAAAGCGGTATTCGCCGCTATCGTGAGTCTCCAGTCCGAATCCGCTATAGGCCCACAACTGTCGCTTGGTGCGAAAACGATGCGGCGTCTCGAGCAGCGCCACCAGCAACGCGGAACGAATCGGGCCCAGATAAGGAATCTGGCGTAGCAATTTCACCGCCTGATGTTTCCGGCTCTCCGCCAGCAGATCGCGTCGCGCTCCCTGCCGCAAAGGCTCCAACGCATCCAGTTGCTGGTAGAGTCGCTCGGCTCGCAAGCGAACTCCGGGTTCTACGATCTTGGCCAACCATTCCGCACGATGGCGCGGTCGATACACGGCTGGCCCAGCACAAGGAATGGCCCAGCTTCGGTACACCGCCTTGATCCGACTCATCACCCGCGTCAGATCTTTCGTGATCGTCAGATAGCTGCGGGCCAGCTCCTTCAAAGTGCGCAGCCCGTTCTCTCCGTGGTAGATCGGGGAGAGATGGTTGCCCCGCAAGAGCTCGGCCAGCTTCCGAGCATCGATCCGATCGCTCTTGCTGCCATCCTTTAATAGAGCAGTTTTCCGAGGATCGCAAACCAAAACATTCGCAACGTGAGGTTTCAGCAGGTCATACAACCAGGCGGCCGAAGTTCCTTCTTCGAAAGTCACCAGCAAACTGCCGCGCAGCCCGGCGATGAATTGCAGAATCGTGGCTGCTTTCGTTTCGAGGATGGACTCCAAGATCAGCTTGCCGGCGGAATCTATGACCGCAACTGAGATCGTTGCCTGATGAACGTCCATGCCAATATACTTTGCTTGGTTCACAACGGCGCTCCTTTCGGTAGGTGGTGATGCCAACGATCAGAACCTACCGCAAAGTGGGCGCCTTTTATATTGCGTGGTAAGCGGATTTCACAACATCTATCCGGGCGAGCTGCCCGTCCCGTGCGCAAAACCTAGTTTCCGATTATCCGACAAATCAGGACTTGGCCCCCATCAGGCCGCAACTTGGGGCCACTGGCCTACGATTTCCAGCGAGCAAGAAATCTATCAACGCGCGCTCTAATTACCCATTTGCGTCAGAGCGGCACGCAGCGGCGCGCTAGAGATCTTGATTAGCCCGCGGTACGGCGCGTACAACTCGAGGATCAAGAAGATCGCGCAAGATACCGAAAGCGCGGAGACTAACAAACTGGTGACCACCGTCCCATTGGCGGGGGCATACAGGCCGAAGCTGATGAAGAGGACAGTGAGCCACGAAACCAGGATGATGAGCATAGGCATGGATATCGAAGTGGATTGCTGTTCATAGACCAACCAGCGCGTTTGTACGACCTCCTTTAGATTGCTCAAAGCTTCGGCTTGGGATGATCGTTGCCTGTCGTCCTTCGGCACGAGTCCCCGAATCTTTTCGCGGAGAGATTCCAGCTCGCGGGTTGCTGCCTGCAATTGCTGGGGATCTGCAGAACCTTTCAACTCCATCCGATCGAGCACACCCACGACGATACTGCGGAGCAGATCACGGGCCTCCTTCGTCTCCAGGCCGTAGTCCGCCAATGTTCGGTCCAGCAAGATGATCTTGGATGACGCTGCCGTTAACTCGCCGCTTAGCGTGTCGAACGAACTTTTTGCTGATGAGATCAGCAGGCCAAGAACAAGGGCAGTCATTGTGGCGACTAGCCCCATTGCGATCATTACGATACCTTTCGAGTCATCACTCAGATGGTTTTGGGGCAAAAGCTTGCGAAGAAACATCCCGAGCAACGCGCCTCCGAACACGCATGCGAACACTATCGAGCTGGTTGCGATGGAACTCATGGTAACTCCGTCTCTGGCTTCAACGGCGGTCGTAGAAAAAAACGCGCAGCCAAGTTTACCGCTGAACTGCTAGCCTAAGCTTGCTTCCGTGAGAATGTATCCTCGAGGCCAAGGAATAAAACTATCAAATCTAGCGGGTAGTGTGCTCGGACAAAACGATTTAGGCAGGTTTTCGCTCAGCTAGTTGGGTCAGTGCCTGGTAAACGCGGTAATCGGAAACTGGCCCGTTGCAAAATAACTGTCGGGAACAGGGGTGGCTGTTGAAAAAGTCGGGTTTTCTGAAAAAAGTCGAAAATCGGGTGATAGAAAATGTCCAGGAGACTGAGAAAAATCGTTTACAGAGCTTCCTGACGCGATCCGACTTTTGCGATTTCCGAGTGAGCGAGTTTTTCAACAGCCACAGGATTTATCAACATCTAATTGGACCAACCCGTTCCGGCCCACCTGCAAAAGCCAGTTTCCGATTACGCGACTTACCAGGACTTGAGCCGTTGTCTTTGTTCAGCGTGCGCTCGGTATGCAATATCAGGAATTTTCGGACGCCATCCCTGCGCAAGACATTCAAGGCGGCACATCGATCGCATGCAGTCCCAAGCATCCGTCGGAGGCAGTATCCAAGCGACGTGCCGCCTGTCCGCAAGAGGTTAGACGTCCCCAAACGTCATAAACTCGGGCTCCAAAACGGCCCGAATCACATCCCGGCGCGAAATGATTCCCACGAGTTTGCCATGCTCTGTTACCGGCACCCGGACGATACGACGCTCCTGTAAACTCCGCATGACCTGTTCGAGGGAAACCTCGACGTCCACGGTTGCTGGAGGACTGGTCATCAAATCCGCAACCGTCGTGGCTTCCAGCTGACGGGAAACGTGACAGAGTTTGGCGCGGAAATTAACATCCATTTTCCCGCCCCGGAGGGTCTGGACGAACCCCCTGTGTTGGTGTTCCCCAAGCTCGTAGTTTGTTTAGGTTGCGGCTTTACAAATTTTACGCTTGAAGCGACTGAGTTGCGTCAGGTAGCAGAAGTGAGTGCGAAGCGGTGCTCCGCAGATTCTCTCCGCTTGGAGGTGTCTATGGTTGCAAAGTACGACATCTTCAGAAAGACAAATGACTCCGTCGTTTGGGTGGAAGCCGTCGAAGATATTGTTGCAGTGAAGAAGCGGTTGATTAGCCTGGGGTCGGCTGATGAGTACCGCGTTTGGGATTCAACGGAGCAGCGGTTTGTGGACGTATTGGACGATTGCGCTTAGACCTTAACATCGCCGTTACTTTGGGTCGCGCATGCGTCGCTTTGATAATCAGGCCTTCTCTTTCCCCATGCTGTTGTGCGGGTGTCGTTAAATCCCTGTAAGCACCAAAACGCCGTGTGGCTTGCTCGCCCAGGGCAACAAGCGCATCTTTACGCTTTCCTCGCCCTTCTATCTCTCGGATCAGACATAAATGGCGACACAAGTCGGGTTGTCGGACAGCAGACCGGCCGAGACGTTCCGACCTGGAGAGATGTTGATGAATCCGCTTATCACCAACAATCTCAGACTGAGATAGGTAATGATAATCCTGTTTACAACAGTTACTCACCGCGAGCCTGCGCAAAGGATCTGGCATTGCGCCTGTGCGAGGCATGGCTACCGATCTCTTTGCCTTCATTATTGGAATAATTCCCAGCTACCCAAATCGCAGCGAAGACGGTAGCCGCCCGTCGCCCCCGACCCCTCACTGCGGCTTTTGCTGCACCGCCGCCATTTCTTTCACTTCCTCAGCCTTCTCCCACGTCGAGTCGGGGTCGTACTTCTTCATCGTGATGCTTTTGACAAGAGTTTTCTTGCCGAGGTCTTTCTGATACACCACACCGTCGCTCCCGACGATAAAAGTCATCACCCCCGACGACCGGTACTCCGCCGGATACGCCACAAAAGCAAATCCCCCAGTCATCTTCCCGTTCACCAAGTACGACTTCGCTCCCCCGCTCGCGCTTTTCCCCTGGGACGTCAAAGTGTGGAAGAAGTAGCCGCGATACGGTATCGAAGGTCCACCAGATTGCGGCCGGTACCCCTCGCTCACCGCCATCGCAACCAGCGGCCCGATAGGGCTCTGCTGCTGGCCATCACCCGCCTTCCAGTACAGACCATTCTTCTGTCCCTCGTCGCTGAAAATTTCCTGAGCGTACTCGTGCTGCTCCGCATAGTATTCCTTCTGCGCCGCCACGAGTTCCTGGCAAACTCGAATCGTGGATGTTTCATTCCGTCCCACTCGCCGGAAGAGAACTTCCTTCTTCCCCATTTCCGTGTCGAAGTACCAGACGTTGCCCTTGTTCACGAGCGGTATCGGCGTTGGCCAATTCTGCGTGCCGATATAAAGCGTCGTCGTCCCATCGGGCTCTTTCACCAGCCGATGCATTTCTTCGAAGCGGCGCGCGAAATTCACCTGGCTCTCTCGGTCCTGCACGTCATCTCCCGACGACACGATATCTCTCCCGTCCGGCCCCAGCACGGCCAGCATTGCCTTTTCGTCATTCGCCTGCGCCGCCGCCACCAGCGCCCGGCTCGCCTCTTCCGCCGACGAAAACGTTTGCTGCCCTTTTTGCTGGGCCATCGCCCGGCCCGTCACTCCACCACTCAAAAGAACGGCCAGCACGGCAAATGGAATGAGACTGCCTCTGCGACCATCGTTCGCTTCGATCTTCGTCTGTTGCATCGCTCTATTCTCCATTTCTAGAACTCTTGCGCCGTTAATATCCCGACAATTCGATTACCGATGTCCGCCGCCTCCGCCGCCATGTCCGCCGCCTCCGCCGAAGCTGCTGCTTCCGCGCGACGAATACCCCCGGCTCTCTCCGCCGTGATCGTAGTTGCTGAACGCCCCGCTTTGAGTTCCGCTCTCACCGTGCGGCTCGGCGTATCCACGCGCGGCCTGGGTGTTTCCTTCGAACGGGTGGTTCGAAGCGCCGCCGGGATGGTTGTAAACGTCGCCAGGCGCTCGCGTATTTTTATCCCTGTTCGCCTCGCCCGCGTGTCCGTTGTATTCAGTCCGCTGCTCGTTGCCTCCGGTTCGCACGTTCGCTTGTACGGCTCGTTCTCCGCCGGCCCGGTAATAAGCGTTGCGGTTATAAAACGTCCGGCTCCCCGAGTAATAAGCATTGTGGTTGTACACCACGTAGTGGTTATTCCAGTTGGCTCCCCAGTAGTTCCAGCCCCACCCGTATCCGCCGTACCATCCGATCGGGTATCCAAATCCAAATGACAAGTACGGCCCGCCGAACCAAATACCCGGATACGGATACCAGCCCGGCCACGCCACAATCGGTCCTCCATAAACCACCCACGGATTGTAGGCCGGCACATAAACGACCTGCGGATCGGCCGGCTGAATCACGATCGACGAGCCTTGCGACTCCACCGTTTGCTGCGGCGTTGTCTTCAGATTCCCAGAGTCCTGCGCCTTCTGACGCATCACCTGAATCGCGTCCATCACGTCTTGCTGTTGGTTGTAGTAAGCGTCGCCGAGTGAAGACGTCCACGAAATATTCTTATCCATGTTCCCCAGCACGCTCGGAAATCCGGTCAGCGCTTTCACGCTCGGATCCCACGGCTGCTGGTCAACCGCTTTGGCCAAATCGTCGCCCTTCAAATCCGCGTGCGCTTGCACCCATCGGTCAGCTTCCACCACTTCCGCTGGAAACGTAGATGCCGCTAGCACCTGCGCAACCAGTGAATCTGGATACAACGCAATCGGCGCGACGAGTTGCTGTAAATGCTCGGGCGTCTGCGTCGTATACGCCTGTCCCTGCCCTTGTAGTTGGTCAGCTTGTTGGCCATCTTGTTGACCAGATACTTGACCCGGCTGTACACGCTGTGACGAATCCTGCTGCGCGCCCTGGAACGCTCCGAGGTTCCGAGGCATTGCGCCCAACGCCAGCGCGCACAAAAACATCGCCACTAGCATTCGCCCGCGCGATCGCAGCCTCCCCGACCCCGTCGCACTCTCAAAATCTCTCGCGCTATAAAACTTACTTGGCGCCTTCATGGCTGGATGCCTCCTCTACCTTAGATGTGCTGAACACAACAACCGTTTCACTCATCCGCCCGAAGTCCCAGTACCACGCCCGCCTAGTGTTAAAAAATGATTAATCGAAATCCAGACAAGCAAAAACGAGGGCGAGTCCTGGGTTCGAGTTGCCCCGGTCCGGATATATGTTGATAAAGATTATCACCACCTATCTCAGACTCAGATAGGTAGTGCAAAGAGGATTTATCAGCATCTACGGAGTCAAAGCTTTCCGGTCCGTGAGAGTGTCGATCTCAGTAAGGTAGTAGCTTAAACGTAAAGCTGACGTTCTTTGTTTCTCCAGCTTCTATTGTGACCTCCTGGCTCTGCGTTCCGGCTTGTTCATGCCATGCAGAAACTGTGTATTTGCCGGGCGTGAGCCCCGTAATCGTGAACGATCCATCTTCCCGGGAAATCGCTGAATGCGATGTACTGAGGACCGCGACCCACGCGCTCATCCACGGATGAATATTACATTTCAGGGGGACGAATTCCGCTTTATCGAACTTGACTTCAATGGGGGGGGCGCCCGCGGTTTGTCCCCTATTGAACGCAGGATTTGCTTTCGAGCTAGCCTGGACGTTATGCGACGCCGGGTCGCTGTTGCTAATTTCAAGCTCTTGTCCAATCTGCACAGCGATTACGTGGGGGTCGTACACGCACCCCTTTTGATCGAGTTTCGCTTCCTTCGCCGGCGCTGGCGAACCTTGCTCGCCGCCGGAAATATACACCACCACATTCGCGAGCGAATTCCCGGGTCCTGTCACGACATTTTGCGAGGTCGCCGACGTCGTGTGTGCCTTTGCGCAGACGGGCTCCTTGGACATATCAATTGGTCTTGCCTTGGGCGGTGTTCCGGAGTAAGTCACCTTGCCCGTGATCGTCGCGGGTCCGGTCGGCTTGCCGAAGAGATTCATCGCTAGCGCGCCGCCAATTAGAAAAAATATGAGCGTCGAGATTGACTTCGTTTTCATCCTCCTGCTCCTTGTCTCGCCTCTTTTCGGGCCTGTTGTAATAACGTCGAGCCGATGGCGTATCAATCCACTTCGGTTTGCTCGTTAAGCAGCCAACGGTACGATTCTCGCGTCTCGGCTTCACCAAAGTATGTGTCGCCGATCACATTGGAATGATCGCGCGTCACACATTCCCACACGTGCTGATCGCCGTTCACTTAAGCGTTGTCTAACTGATGGCATAACGAAGTCGGCCTCACGACGAGCCGAGTAAACTGTGCGGTATCCAACGTACAGAGCTCGGATCGAAGGAGGCCGAGATGAAAATTATAGGATGCGATCTACACGCTCGACAACAGACGATCGCGATGTTGGATAGCGACACAGGAGAGCTGGAAGAAAAGACCCTCGAACTGTCTGGTCCGATTCTAGTGGGGGTCGAAGCGACCGGCTCGATGCAGTGGTTCCTGGAGTTGATGGAAGAGCTGGGAATCGAATGCCGCGTCGGTCATCCCCAGAAGATCCGCAAGGCGGAGACGCGGAAGCAAAAGCATGATCGGCGGGATGCGCGATTGTTGCTGACGTTGCTGGCAGAGAATCGCTTTCCCACCATCTGGATGCCCTCGACCGAGCAGCGCGATCTGCGCATGTTGCTGCGTCACCGTCATCAGTGGGTGCGCCTGCGATCTCGAGTCCAGCACACGCTGCAATCGATGGCACTCAACCATGGTCTCAGGAGAGGCCGCTCTCTATGGAGCCAAGCGGGGCAGGACGAACTCCGGGCGTTGCCTCTGGCTCCTCACGCCAGCGAGCGACGGAAAGCACTGCTGACGTTGTATCCCCGCTTGCAGGAATCAATCGACGAGCTCGACCGGCAGGTGAGTGAGCAGACACAGCAACGGCCCGGTGCACGACGGCTGATGACGCATCCGGGAGTGGGGCCGATCACCGCATTAGCCACCGAAGTCTTCCTGGGCGATCCGATGCGGTTCAGCGATGGGAAAGCACTGGCCAGTTACATCGGCATGATTCCGAGCGAACGCTCCAGCGGACGCCGGCAGCGGCTGGGTGCGATGAGCAAACAAGGGAACGCGCTGCTGCGTTATCTGTGGTGTGAAGCGGCAATGCACGCGGTCGAGCGGGATCCAGAGTTGAAGCGCTTCTATCGGCGCAAACTGGTGCAGAAGGGACTGGGGAAAGCGAGAGTCGCAGCAGCCAGGAAGCTGGGAATCCGACTCTGGATCATGATGCGTGACCAGATTGATTACCAAGAGTTCTGCCGTCGCGGAAAGGCGCGGCAGGAAAGCGGTAGTGTCCGTGCGGGGATGCCTGATCTCGACAGTGGTCCTGCAGCGCAGTGACCGGATCAACTGAATAGGCTACCCGCCTCCCCGATTGCGGGGAGTTCGAAGAAATCATCATGGTCGAACGTGATCGGAGAGATGTCTGGTGGGCAACACCGAGTCGATGAAGTGACACGAACCGAGTCTCGTAGGTTGGACAGGAAGAACAATCCGAGAATTGCGGCGCATCGCCCGCCGAAGGAAACAGCGGGCCTGAGCAATGTAGGAGTGTGTGCGAAAGGAATAAAAACAAGAGCTGAACACTCTTGACGTGCCCGACTTCGTTAGAGATGTCGAGAACAGGGGTGGCTGTTGAAAAACTCGCCCACTGGCGGAAGTCTTGAGGTGGGGTAATTTTCCCACGATGTTTCGCGCTGTCTTTTTCTATCTCAGATCGGGACCGTGGCTGATTCTAGAGGTCTCGATCTTAGGAAGCGAGCCAGTCGTTTCAAGTTCTGGGCTGTAGCCGCGAGAAAGAACTGTTCGCGAACATGCTTCATTCTCCGCAAGCGCACCCTTCGCAATCCGATCTGGTTCTTCAGCTCCGCAAAGAGTGCTTCTACTTTCCGGCGTTGGCGTTGCGCTGCCGCGAAAGCCGGAACGGTCGTTCGCTCTCGTGCCCGTTGTCGCGCCGCTTCGTGGACATGGATCGCAATTTGCCGATAGTGGCCCCTGGTGCATTGCGCTTTTTGCGGGCAGTCGCGGCAGCGCTTCCGCGTAGCCACATACACATGCGTTCGATTTATGGCATTGATACCGACGTAGGTAAGCCGCTTTCCTTCGGGACATTGATAGCTGTTCGTCTCGGCAACGTAGGTGAACTTCTCGATCCCGTACAAGTTGGTTTTGGGAGCAGGACTTTCTTTCACGCGAATATAAGGAGTGATGTTTCGTTCCTCAAACCAGGCCAAAAGCTCACCGTTCCCATAGGTCGTGTCGGCGGCAACCGACTGGGGGAAACGCCCGCGTCTCTCCGCTGATCGCGTGATCATCTCGCGAGCCGCGACACTTTCCTGGCTCAACCGAGCGGCCGTCGCTTGCACACCCACAATCACCCCACTCTGGTTGTCGATCAGATAGTTGTTGAAGTACCCCAGCTCCGCCGCCCGAGATCCCTTGGTCGCATACGTGGAATCGGGATCGGTCGTCGAGACCAGGGCTTGTTGATGGGTCGGCTCTTCGATCGGGTTCTGTTGCTCGAGTTCGGTTAAATACTCGCGGATGGTGAGTTTCACCTGCGCGGCTTCCGCTAACTGCTCCCGCGGGATGCGGCTGGACCGGCTGGCGTTGGCGGCAATAAAGCTGCCATCGACCGACAGGTGTTCCCCTTCCACTAATCCCGCTTCCTGGCAGCGATCCACGATCTCTTCAAAGAGTTGCTGAAACAGGTCGGACTCATGGAACCGTCCGTGGCGGTTCTTCGAGAAGGTGGAGTGATGCGGAATCTCTTGATCGAAGCTGAGTCCGGTAAACCAGCGCCAGGCCAGATGCATCTGCAGTTCCTCGATCAGCTTGCGCTCGCTGGTGACGCCGTACAGATAGCCGATCAGCAGGATGCGCAAGAGGAGTTCCGGATCGATCGAGGGTCGGCCCGTATCGCTGTAGGAGTCCTTCAACTTCTCACGAACGAAATCGAAACTGATGTGCCGGTCCAGGAGACGCAGTAGGTGGTTTTCAGGAACCTGATCTTCGATGCGAAAGTAGTAGAACAGCGACTCGGAACGGGCGTGTTGTCCCATCATAATCCGCAAGCCTCCGTGAATGGCGATGAACAAGAGCATCGGCAGAACGCTTCCTCATGTAGACGTTGCTGCCAACACTTCAGCTCACATTCACGAAGACTTTTTCAACAGCCACAGGGATTATCACTACCTATCTCAGACTGAGATAGCTGGTGCGAAGAGGATTTCCCAACATCTATCCAATTTTCTGCCGTGAATCGACCAAGCCTATTTTCGAGTGGCAACCACGCGTCCAGAATCAGCGGAATCCCGTCGCGTGGCATCGGGCGGCGGGATGCTGGGCTGTTGTCCAGATTGTTAAGTTCTGGTGTGTTTTGAAGGGGCACTAATGCGTCCAATCAATAAACACAGGATGCGTGGTGTGCTGTTTTGAACAGTCGCCCTAGCGCTGTCCTAGTATGATAGTTGCAGGTTGTTTCTCGCCGAATTCCGGGCGGCCAGGGGGGCTGGCTCCCGTGAATCTGGTGGACTTTCAATGGCTTCAGCAATACGAGACCGCGTCAAGCGAGCCGACCAGACCTTGGTCTTGAACGGACCGGCCGGCAGAAGACTCCCCTTGCGTATTCTGTTTATTCACAGCGATGCCGCGGATGTAGAGCTTTGCGTGCAAGAGCTCAACAGAGTGCATTTCAAGGTCAGCGCAGACGTAGTTCTAACCCCGGACCAGTTTGCTGGACGCCTGAACTCAAAATACTATGATGTGGTGCTAGCTGAATACCCATCTCCGAACTGGCGAGGAACGCAGGCACTGGAAATTTTGCATCTCCAGGATAGGCAGATCCCCTGCATTTTCCTGATCGACCTAATGCAACCGGAAACCGTGGCGGAACTTATTACACAAGGCGCAGCCGATTGCGTTGGAATGGATCACGTGGGGCATCTCCCCGTTGCGATTCGTCGAGCCCGCAATGAGAACAATCTGCGCGAAGAGCGCGATCAAACGGAAACGAGGCTGCGCCATTCAGAAGCACGCTACCGCGCTCTCGTAGGAAACCTGAACTATGGAATGTGTCGCTGCAACGCCAAAGGCAATTTCCTGGATGTCAATCAGGCGTTGGTGACCATGCTTGGTTATCCATCCCGCGCGGAACTCCTGGCCGTGAACCTCGCAACCGGTATCCTTTGCGATCCCTCCAAACGAGCGCATTTATTGGGCCAGTCCGTCGAATTGGATAGCGCCGATGCCCTCGAAATTGAATGGAAGCGGAAGAATGGGACAACCCTCAGAGTTCGGCTGAGCGGACGCAAGGTCGCCGATGAGGGCGAGACGGACAGTTACGAGATCATCGTTGAGGATGTCACCCAGCAACGTAAACTCGAGGATCACTTACGCCACCAAGCAGCTACCGATCCCCTGACCGGACTAGCCAACTACCGCCATCTGGTGGAAACCGTTGACCTTGAAATCAATCGCACCGAACGCACCCGTCGTGAGTTCGCTTTGCTGTTTCTTGACTTGGACGGGTTAAAGAAGATCAATGATCGTTTCGGCCACTTAGTCGGTAGTCAGGCGCTTTGCCGACTAGCCGATGTTTTGTGCATTTGTAGCCGGAAGATTGATACGCCGGCGCGTTTCGGCGGAGATGAGTTTGCACTAGTGTTGCCCGAGACAGGTCAAGTGCAGGCCAACTTAGTTGCCAAGCGGATTTGCTACAGTCTTGCCAATGACGGCAGGGAGCCAAAGCTGTCGGTCAGTGTCGGCGTTGCTATTTATCCGAAAGATGGCGAAAAGGTGGATTCTCTGTTGGGCGCTGCAGACGCGGCATTATACGCGATGAAAGCTAGAAAACGCAGCCCGGACGCGGGCACAAAAGGGAAGACCGCGGAGCTCCGTCATAAAGCGGTGGGCCGGTAGCTAGACGGATCGGTGAACCAATGAAGCGCGAACCCAAATTAATTACCATTCACCGCACTTCAGCTTTCCAGTTGGATCCAACGTTTACCAGCAAAGAATCAATCGTACTGCGGGCTCTCGCGGCTCGACGAACCGACAGACAGGTCTGTAACGAGCTTCGCATGGACCCAGCGACGTTCCTTCGCATGATGCGCGACATGCGGGAAAAGATCGGCACTGCCGATAGCGGTTCCCTTATCGAGTGGGTGAAGCGGCAGATCAAAGGCATCGACCAACGAATCGACAAACCAGAAAGATATGCGCGCCCCGCGTAACTTGAAGGAATCGGCACAGAACGAAGTTGCGGCCTGGCGAGGGTTGGGTGATTACTCGTGCAAGATATGAAACGCATGAACCAGATGGCTTCACGTCTTGGCGGCTTCTCGTCCGGAGCCGGTCTGGGCGGCAAGGTCTCGCACTATCGAGAGAAACAAAATATTTACTCCCAAGGGACACCTGCTTACACGCTCTTTTACATTCAAGAAGGAGGGGTGCAGCTCAGCACTCGAACGAAGCACCGACCATCAGCGGTTACCGCCATCTTGGGGGTGGGTGATTTTTTTGGCGAACTCTGCCTCGCAGGCTATCCCCTTCGCGTGTCCACGGCCGTCGCGTTGACTGCCAGCTCCATACGTACCATCCAGAAGAAGAAAATGATCCAAATGCTTCGCAAGAGGAATACGGCGTCAGATGCCCTGGTAGCCTATCTGCTTTCCAGCGTCCAGAAGTACAAGGATCATGTGGCGGAACTACTTACCTCTTCAGCCGAACAACGTCTGGCGCGCGTGCTTCTACGGCTAGCGCACTTGGGGAAAAGAGGTCCAGCGGCGGTTGAGATTCCCAGCCTAAGTCACCAAGTTTTGGCGGACATGGTCGGTACCACGCGCTCGCGGGTCAACACGTTCATGAATCGGTTCCGGAAGCAGGGATTTATTAACTACGATGGCGGACTGGAAGTGCACCAATCGTTGCGGAAAGTTCTCCGGAGCCGCTAGGTTCAACTCTTGGATTCTCACAGTGCGCGCACGAGCCATTGGCATTGCTGTGGGACTCCGGTCGGAAAATTTTCCCGTCAAAGTATGGACTCTGTGCCCGACAAGCGCAGTTATATCGGAAACTGAAGTTTTTCCGAATAGATGTTGGTAACAGGGATTTATCAACACCTATCCGTTCGATACTGTCCGAGAATGCGGTGACCTGCCTTGCAGCGAACTTGGTTTGAAATACTCATTTAGACCTGAATTGGGGCAATTGTTATTCCTTTTTCGCAAGTAGGACTAGAGGGCTAAAGTCCACGGGAATCTTTTCCTTCGGCCAAGCGCTCCTGAATCTGTACTCCAGATCTTGCCAATAAGACGCGGAGTCGTTGAGTGATCGAGCATAGGAACTTCCGTAAGACGTGGACTGCCAGAACCCGACGAACTCCGCTGCTGTTAGAGGATTGATGTTTGCTATAGTCCTTTCCTCCAGGAGAGCAAGTCCAGGAGTCGAAATAATCAAGCTTTGCCAAATCCGTTCTTTTCGATTGCCGGCTTTGCCGAGCCGCGGGTCGCGGAATGATTCCCAGTGCTCGTGGAATTCCCGCCGAACAATTTCGTGAATGGGTTCCGGCGTGCGAGGAAACGGCGGGTCGATCAAGGCGAAAATTCCGCCCGCGTGCAGCCAACGCGTGACATTCTTCATAACAAGCGAGGCGTTCATCCAATGCATGGCATTTGCGATGACAACGAGGTCGACGCTGTCAGGTTGCTGAGCGCAATCTTCCGCTGTTGTGATCTGGACGACAACACCCGGTCCAAAGCCACGGATCTTTTCCGCCATCTTCGAATCGGGTTCGACAGCAATCACCTTTTCAAACTGGCTCGCGAGACTACGAGTCGCCCTTCCCGTTCCTGCACCGAGATCCAGCGCGAAATGACGATGGTCCAGCGAAACATAAGTGAGGATAAATTCGAACACCTCAGCAGGGTATTCGGGGCGGTAGCTGTCGTACGCCTCGGCGGCGGCGCCGAATCTCGATTGGAAAGTCATCAGCTAAATTATCACCACTAATGTCATTATGAGATAGGTGGTACGAAGAGAATTTCTCAATAGTTATCCAACTATTCGACCTTCGTCGAGCCGTAGTCCGTCGGCTCAGGCAATTCGCCTCGAATCTGTTTAACAAAGATTGTTACTTCCTCAATTATCAACCCGGCGCGATCAATCTGCACGTAATGGCCACTGCCTTTTGCGATGATTCGTCGACTGCGCGTCGAAAGATTCTTGAGCTCTTCTTGCATTTCGTTCCAAACCTTACTGACAGATTGTGCTGCCTGAGGAGGAATATCAGATGGCGGAGAATGTTCAGGGTCTTCTGAGAAAATTAAAATCGGAAGATCGCCAAACGGACCGGTATGAATCGTTTCGTTCCCCGATTGCCTAAAGCTCTTGTCCTCTTGCGCTATCGCTGCGAACAGTGAAGGACGGCACTGATCCTCGGCGATCATCTTCCGAACGTTTTCACTAAAGCCTTCTTCAGGTGTGCATTGTCCCATCACGCGAGGTATTCCTAGAATATAAAGCCACTCAAGCTTCTTGAACTCCATCGATTCATTCTTGAATGCCTGCGCGACTTCTGCGGGAAAGCGGTCCTCTTGTAGAGGGGTGGAACTATCGACAAACACCAGGCCGGAGACACCCCGCGGATAGGAGGCAGCGTACGCACGGATATACAGCCCCGAAATTGAATGGCCCATCAACACGACCGACCCCGTAACGCCTGCCTCGTTTAACAGCCTATGTAATTCGTGAGCGATCCGGTCAGCATCACGCGGGTCAGGCCGCGGCTGGCTCCAGCCAAATCCAGCGCGATCGTAGGAACATACGCGGGTTATCTTCGATAGCTCCGGCTGAACGTTGGCCCAGATCAGTGAATCATTCCCCAGACCTGCATCGAGGATTAACGTGGGCGAGCCTTCGCCCGTACACAGGAGATGCATCTTGTATCCGTCAACATCATAAAAATTCCCCGGGACCGAATGGTGTGCAAAAAAATATTGAGTGGCAACAACATTGAACGTGGCTCCTGATCCAAGAGCCGCGACAATGAGCATCACGACTGCGAGGACGATCATTTCCGCAACGCGGCGCCACCGTCCGTAATTCTTGCTGCGAAGCGCGCGCATACGAAGAATGCATGCTACGCAAACCAGAAGTGCAATCAAAAGAACAGAACCTGGAGCAATTAGATTACGGTCCATGAACACCAGTCAGATGAAGTTATGCAAACCATACGCCTCCTACAATGAAAACTGCTCTCCAAACTTACCCCTGCATCCGGATAACTGTCGATAACAGGGGTGGCTGTTGAAAAAGTCGGTTTTTATGAAAAAAGTCGAGAATCGGGTGATAGAAAATGTCCAGGAGACTCGGGAAAATCGTTTGTAGAGCTTCCTGACGCGAAGCGATTTCTGCGAATTTGTGGAGAGAGAGTTTTTCAACAGCCACAGGGGTTATCACCAGCTATCTCGTTTTGAGATAAGTGGTGGGAAGGGATTTCTCGCCATCTATCCGGTTCGGCGGAAGACCCTGGGTGCTATTCCGTCCCTCGGCACCATCGCTCGTTCAGGCAGCACCTCTCCTTCAGCAGCCCAGTTCCAGGAACTCACCTCAGGCTCGCGCTCGGCTGGACTAAAACTATGTCTTGCGGAATTTGCGAAACAGGCACGCGCCGGCGAAGCCAGCAGACAACAAAATAAGGGTACCGGGTTCGGGAGTCGAAATCGGAGTTGGGTTACCCGGCCTAGGAGACACCCCTCCCGTTCCTGGAATTATGGTCACGCCTAAAATTCCTGGCCCCCCACCGCCGCCGCCTCCGGTACCAGTGAGTGCGAAAAACGGGAGCCCGTTGGCTGGTGTGCCGCCGCCCCCGATCTCACCGCCAATGGACGCGACGAATGGCTCGATGATTTCAAAGGCGACCGGTGTATCCAGCGTCTGGGGCTCCGGATCGCCTGCCAATGAAACCGGCATGCGCGGTTCATCTGAGATTTGGTTGCCACAGCGAGTCCGCGAAATGTGCTGACCATCGGTGATCAATGTTTCGCCAACAACCAGGCGCAATTTCTTTGACGTCCAGAAGACAACGTCGCCTTTGCGATAGGAAACGTACACGGAGCGAGCTTCTTGCACCTGGACGACACGCGCGGTCGCCAGATCAAATGCAGCATAATGCGCCGCGGCAACCGGGTCATGCGCCAATGCGCTTCGCAGCGCTGCCACGCTCGCTATGCCACCAGGGATGATCGAGTAGGGATAAACCGGCAGCCTGCTGGCAGTGTCACGATCGCGAAGAGTAGTGGAGACTACGACAGGAGGGAACTCAAACGGCGAAACGGCGGTGCCGTCACCACGAATCGAATTATCTCGGCCGCCGGCACTCGGCGTCGCGCCCGCCTTCAGGAACGACCAACCGAGAATTGACCAGCCTAGAAGAGCTACGAAAGCCAGAACCGCCAGCGCTTCGAACCGCCAAAAGTAAAACTTCCTGAAAAACTGTTTCCCAAGACTGGGCCCCAAATACTTGTCCCCTTTTCAAACCGATCCCGCAAACACCGCGTGGACCCCGACCCAGTGTTCACAAAGCAATTACGAAACCACCCTGCATCGGTGATTTTGAGGGTTAGCAGGCCGATTCAAGCCGATTGTGTACACAAAAGATATCTTTCGCTCACTCAAGCCGAGGCTTTCACATGACGTGCCCTTCGCACCCCTGTACTAGGCGGCATAGCAGTAGAGGAGCCTCGTCTGACCCAGCAGCAAGGCACCAGGCTCCTGCCCCGACCAAGTGGACAAGACCGACAGCCGGCGCGAGAATGAAGAATCTAATGGAATCCGCGCTCAAACCGGGACAACTTGTTCGAGTCAATCTCGCCGGCATGCAAGTCGAGAGCGTAACCTTTCATGCTGCGGTGACGGACGCGGTAGGAAACATCGTGAAGCAGATCTCCGAGGACCCGCCGAAGTACCTCGTCCGGCTACTCTTCTCGTTTCGCGGCATTAACGAAGTAGAAGTTCCCGCCGACCGCATCCGCGCAGCGTAGGGGCGGATTTTCAATTACCTTCTAGAAGTACCCGCCTGCGTCATCCATTGGTCTTCCAAGCCGACATCAACGCGCTCCTTGCCGAATAGGTGAGCGTTCAGCCTACTTTGCCCACAGGTGCGAATGGACTTCGGGCCGGTGTTGCGTCGACCCATTGAGACCACCGCGCTAATCGGAAACTAGGGCATTTCCAGATAGATGTTGCGAACAGGGATTATCACTACCTATCTCGTTTTGAGATAGCTGGTGATAAGCGGATTTATCAATAGTAATCCGAACAGGAGCATCTGGTCTTGCAAGACGATGAGCATATCTGCTAACGATACCCAGCGTATGAACGGACTCCCTGAAGACGCCGTCCAAGAAATTGAACAGGTTCATTCGAGGTGGACCGAGTTCGAAGCTGCTGGAGAGGCTCACAGCTTGATGGCATTGTGCGCTGATGATATTGAGTTGTGGCCACCGGACGCGCAGCCTTTGGTTGGACGCGAGGCAGTTTCAGCCTGGATGGCGCGCGGAAGCACGAGAATTCACAGCATTGAGACTACCGAACGTCAGATTCGAGGTTCAAACGAGATTGCTTACTTGACCGCGAACTATAAAACTGCGTTTTCCTTGAAGGAAGATTCCACGCCCAGAAAATCCCGCGGAAGCCATCTGTGGATACTGCGAAAGCAGGCCGGTACGTGGGCTGTTACTCTTGTGGCGTGGTCATTGTGGTGACTAGCACCGGTTCCGCGCTTCGCCGCGACGAACACCGCACAGGGTCGAAAGACCCTGAGTCGCAAATCAAGGCGTGCTTAAATCAAAGGAGTTAACGTCATGAGCTATGCCTTGCCGGACGCTGAGTGGTTTCGCGGGGCCGCAGGCCCTAAAATGACAGTTTATTCGGCTCGTCGCGAGGCCGACTTCGTTATGTCATCACCTATTTCAGTCTGAGATTGCTCAGATGGGTTTCACGGGCCTCTTTTTCACCCGGAAGCAACACTGGCGCCACTACACCTGCAGCACGTCACCTTCGCGGGCCACCATTTGATAAAGGACAGGACTGACGATACGGCCGAGGAAGAGACGTGAGATGAGCCCCGCGACAATGACGATGGCGAAAGGCTTCTGCGAGTCCGAGCCGATCCCAGTCGAGAGTGCAGCGGGAAGAAGACCGAGGCAGGCAACAAGCGCGGTCATCATTATGGGACGCAGTCGCACAAGAGAGCCTTCGTAGGTGGCGTGAGATATCTTGGCCTTCGAGGCGCAACTTATTGATGTACGAGACGTCGATAATGGCCGTTTCCGCAGAGACACCCATAAGAACGATCAGCCCAAGAATAGAAGAGACGCTGAACGGGGTGTGGGTGAGTTTGAGGGCCAGAAGCGCGCCAACCGGCTCGGTCATGACCACGCTGAGGACGACCGTAGCGGGGAATTTGAAATTGCCGTAGAGCGCGAAAAGGATTAGAAAAACCAAGAAAACAGCGAACGGTCCGATGATGGAAAGTTGAGCTTTGGCCTCCAGAAGCTCACTGTATTCGCCGCCCCAATCGACACGGTAGCCCTCCGGAAGCGTGACGCTTTTGGCGATGGCTTGCTGGCCAGCCCGAACCGCACCCTCGAGGTTGCGCCCCTCAATTGAAAACTGAACGCCGATGTAGCGCGAATTGTTTTCGCGGTAGATGAAGGACGCACCAGTGCTTTCCTTTATTGTGGCGAGTTCGGAGAGGGGAATCTGCTGTCCAGCGGGCGCGGGAACGAGCAGATTTCCGATTTCTCGCGCGTCAGAGCGAAACTTCGGATCCATGCGTACGACCAGATCAAATATCTTTTCTCCCTGAATCACCTGTGTAGCGGCCTGGCCGCCGATCGCGGCCTGCACCACTGCCTCGACGTCGGCAACGTTGATGCTGTAGCGCGCTATTTTTGCGCGATCCGCCTCGATAAGGAGGCTCGGCTGACCGAGTTCACGCACGACCGTGAGTTCAGTGAAGCCGGGCGTTTTGTCTAGAACATTCTTGATTTCCACTGCTTTTTTCTCGAGCACGTCGAGAGCCGGGCCGAAGATTTTTACCGCCAGGGCGCTCTTGAGGCCGGTGAGAGCTTCGTCGACAGCATCCTCGGCGGGCTGTGTGTAGTTGAAAATCACACCAGGGTAGGCTTCGAGTTTTTTCTGGAGATCTCGAGTGAGCTCTTCTTTTGAGTGAATTGAGCCCGACTTCCAGCTCTTGTCGCCGTACGGTTGCAAACCCACATAAAACTCGCAATTGAAAAAACCGGTGGGGTCGGTGCCGTCGTCGGGACGGCCGAGTTCCGAGCCTGTAACTGTGACCATGGGGTATTGGATCAGCAGATTGCGCACCTTGGGAGCGAACTTGGCCGCTTCCTCGAAAGAGATGGTGTAGGGCATAGTGGCGCGGACCCAGATGGCGCCTTCGTCGAGATGCGGCATGAATTCGCCGCCGATGAACGGCACAAGAAAAAGTGATGCCACAAAAATGACCGTGGCGAGACACATGGTCAGCTTGGGGCGTTCGAGGCACCATTTGAGCTCCGAACCATACTCGCGTTTAAACCATTCATAAACGCGATTCTCTCGATCTTGTGCCCCGCTCTTGAACCAGTAAGAAACCAGAACGGGGGTGAGTGTAAGCGTAAGCAGCAGAGCACCAAGAAGAGCGAATCCCATGGTGTCCGCCATGGGGTGGAAGAGTTTTCCAGCGGGACCGTTGAGTGCGTAAATCGGGAGGTAACCGGCAATGATAACGGCAACGGAATAGAAAATGGGGCGGTCAACGTCGCGTGCGGCGGCGAGGATGACTTCGTTGAGTTTGTACTCTTGCCCCTTACGCAATCCGAGTTCACGGTAGATGTTCTCCACCATGACGATGGTGCCGTCGATGATAATGCCGAAGTCGATTGCACCGATGGAGAGGAGGTTGGCCGCTTCCCCCGTCCAGTGCAGAAATATGAAGGCAAACAGGAGAGCAAGGGGGATGGTAAGCGCCGTGACCACTGCGGCGCGGAAACTCACCAGGAAAAATATCAGAACGATAAAAACGAGAACCATCCCACGAAGAAGATTGCCTTCGACGGTGTCCGTAGTGACCTGCACCAGGTCGCTTCGATCGTAGTACGGACGAACTTTTACGTCGGGCGGCAGGAGCTCTTTGTTAATCTGTTCAGTTCTTTTTTCGACGCCTTCAAGGACGTTCTGTGTTTGTTCCCCGCGTCTCATTAGGATGACGCCTTCGACAGCGTCGTCATCATTCTTCCGCTTGGTCTGGAAACCAAAAATGCCAAGGCGCGGGGCGTGGCCGATCTCCACACGCCCGATATCCTTGATCCGGACGGGTACGCCATTTAAGCTTGTGACCACCACCTCGCCAATGTCTTCTGTGGTCTTTACTAGGCCCAAGCCGCGGACGTAGTAGAACTGCCCTCCTTGGGTGTAGAAGCCACCCCCGGTGTTGCTATTATTCGCGGTCAGCGCCGCAACAACCTGTATAACTGGAAGGTGATAGTTGTAGAGTTTCACGGGGTCTAGCAGCACGTGATACTCCATCGTAGGCCCCCCAAAACCTGAGTCGTCGGCCACACCCGGCACACTCTTGTACGCCCGCTCGATCACCCAGTCTTCGTAGGTATGCAATTCCATCGGAGAGCGGTCCGTACTCTCGATCACGTAGCGGTAGACGAGGCCACTGGGGCTAAAGAGCGGAGCCATACTCGGCGTTACACCCTGCGGTAGCGTTGCATCACTGATCCGCTGGAAAACAACCTGGCGCGCGAAATAGGGATCAACGCCTTCATCAAACGTCAAAATGACATCAGACAGTCCATACAGCGAGATCGAGCGCATCACGTGAAGGCGCGGCGAACCGTTCATGGCCAGCTCAAGCGGGAGTGTCGTGAGCCGCTCGACTTCTTCGGCCGCGTGACCTGACCATTGCGTGATCAGTTCCACCATGGGTGGCGACAGGTCGGGGTAGGCGTCAACGAGCATTTGCCGGAAGGACCAAGCACCCGCCACGATAATCAAGGTCGTGAGCATGAGGACCAGGAAGCGCTGTTGAAGAGCAAATTGGACGATGCGATGAATCATGGTGATGTCTCTGTAGCGCTTTTCTTAGTGTTGAAGCGAATTCTGGAACTGGAGGAACAGGCTGCCGTCGCCGACGACATGTTCCCCCTCTTTCAGGCCACTGATAATCTGAGTGCGTGTTCTGTTGCGCTCCCCTAAAGTGACCACCCTTCGTGCAAACTGGTTCGCATCTGTTTGAACATAGACAAAAGGCTGGTTTTCTGTGTCTCGCAGAATGGCAGCGTCTGGTACGGTAATGGCGTCTGGGATAGCCCCGGCCTTTACGAGCGCCGTTACGTACAAGTCCTTTTTGAGTTTCTTTCCGGGATTCTGAGTAACGATGCGTGCTTGTAGCGTTCGCGTGTTGGGGTCGAGCGCCGGCGCGATGTAGGAAATTCTTCCGTGGAAAAGTTCGGTATAAGCATCGGTGTTGATTTCGACGAAATCTCCTAGGTGCACAAAAGGAAGGTCACTTTGATAGATATTGACAAGGACCCAAACTGTACCCGTATTGGAGATTGTGAAGCACTGCGTCGCGCCTCCCTGGAGCAGCTGCCCCGGGCCCACAAGCCGTTCAACGATTTCACCGGCGACCGGTGCAGGAATCGGAATTTCTGCCGTCGACCGCACGGGATTTTTGACCAATGCTTCGGGATCCTTTATACCCAGGGCTCGGAGTGCGTCCGCGGAGGATTCCATGTCTGCATGAGCCTGTGTGCGATTGGATTCAGCCTGCTCGAGATCGGCCTCCGCGATGGCGCCGTGGGCGTATAGATCTTGCGCTCGCTTGTAGAATTTCTCGGAAAGAGCAAAGGCATCGCGGGCTTTGATGTAGGCAGAACGGGCCGCGGAATAGTCAGGGCTGGTGACGGTAAGAAGAGTCTGGCCCGCGTGTACGGATTCTCCAGGTGCAACAAGAATTTCGTGGACCGGTCCGCCAATCGCCGCAAAAACGGGCGTCGTTTCAAATGCGTCGTACGCCACAGCACCGGCCAGGCGCAGCGTGCGAGGAAGAGGTCCTTTCTCCGCCCGCACGATCTGGAGGTGAGCTAGTTGTTCGTGCGGTACAGCGAAGAGCTCGGCTGTGTCTGCCTTCGATTCGGAAGAGGTGAACGAAGTCATTTTGGATTCCGATTCGCCCGGCCCGGAGCCGCAGCCACATAGTGCGACAGTGAGTGGGGCGGCGATGGCAACAACTACCAAAAAAGGCATGCGTCGTTTAGTTGAAGGCTTCACGGCAGACTCCTTGTACCCTTCGCCATGCGAGTCTGTTCGAGCTTGAGCCCTGCCCAAGACCATTCCTTTTCTCAAGTGAGAACTCCTCGCGCCTTCTTGTCAGAGGGACGTGCTTCTATTGTGTTTCGAAACGAGAGGTAATAAGCAGTTCACTAAGAAGCGGGAGGTGCTCGCGGCGCCACGTTACGGAGAATCACGGTAGGAAGTACGGTTATAACCCTGAAAACCTCTAGCCAGTTGATCGCTAGTATCGTCGCCGCGATCAGTGACCGAGTGGGGGTGGCGATCCCGGTTGTAGAGCAGATCGGGCAAACGTGCGAATCTATCGCTCCAGAGTTCAGGTCGACACAACAATGCAATTGCGCGACGAGAACAACGCCCCCAAGGAATAACGCCAGGAAGCAGACTCGTTTTGTTTTGCCAGGCATATCGTTGAAACTGTTTTGATCCTGGAGACGCTTGCATAGTACACCGGTCTAGCCTTCCCCCGACACTCAGGTACCCGAACAAATCAGTCGAAATGGTTTCTTTTCGACATATCCCTGAGATCTTTCACCGTCCCCCGTCGAAAGTAATCTACACGCCTGATAAACACTGCCGGCTCAACCGGTCGATGCAACACTCTTCTAATCTGTTGATCCGATTGTGTTTTTCAAAGAGACCTGATCCTTTGGGCTGTACTCAATTAGACCTAGACAGGGCAGTGTTTTCTTGAATCAGCGTGACCTGCCCCCCGAAATTTAGTCCAGCCAAAAGTTAGCTTCTCCGGGTATAAGACCACGAGAGGAGAAGCGCCATGAAAGGAAGCCGCTTTAGTGAAGAGCAGATCGTTGGGGTGTTGAAGGAGGCAGAGGCTGGAGTTCCCATGAAGGACCTCTGTCGCCGCGTTGGCATCAGTACAGCTACGTTCTACCACTGGAAAGCGAAGTACGGTGGTCTGGAAGTGAGCGAGACCCGACGGCTGCGTCAGGTGGAGGAAGAGAACGGACGGCTGAAGAAGATCGTGGCGCAGCAAGCCCTGGACCTGGACGCGCTAAAGGTGGTGCTGGCAAAAAAGTGGTAGGCCCGCGGGCGAAGCGAGAAGCGGTGTGTGTCGTGCGGGAAGAAGCAAGACTCAGCGAGCGACGCGCCTGTGGGCTGATCGGGATGCACCGCGGGAGCTGGCGGTACCGGCGGAAGGAACGGAACGAAGCGGCGTTGCGGGCTCGGCTACGCGAGTTGGCAGGCGAGCGTCCGCGATTCGGCTATCGGCGGCTGTACATTTTCCTGCGCCGGGAGAAGACCGCGGATGGAACGCTGCGGTGGCGTGTCAATCACAAGCGAGTGTATCGGCTGTACCGGGAGGAAGGGCTGGCGATGCAGCGTAGGAAGCGCAGGAAATTTCGGTCTGAAGCGCGGCTACCGCGGGCACTTCCGACGCGTGCAAATGAGATGTGGACGATGGACTACACGCATGACGAAATGGCCGGCGGGCGGAAATTCCGAACACTGAACCTGATGGATGGCTTCACGCGAGAGGCCCTGTGGATCGAACCGGACACGTCGCTGCCCGGTCTGCGTGTGGTGCGAGTCCTGGAGGGGCTGCGAGAACGACGTGGAACACCGGCGGCAATCCAAGTAGACAATGGAACGGAGTTCACCAGCCGCGTTGTGGATCAATGGGCCTATCAGAATCAGGTGGCGCTGCACTTCATCGAGCGCGGCAAGCCCACGCAGAACGCGTTCATCGAAAGCTTCAACGGGAAGTTCCGAGATGAATGCTTGAATCAGAACTGGTTCGTGGATCTCCGACACGCACGGAAGGTGATCGAGGACTGGCGGGTGGATTACAACACGGTACGCCCACACAGCTCACTAAGATATCTGACACCGGAAGAGTTCGCGGAAAGTGTGGCCGCGCGACCGGCGTCTCCCCCCACGCCGGTCGTCTCTATCGACCCAGCATGGGTAGGTTCGGATGTCCAGGAACCCGAGAGTGCTAACTTATGACTGGACCAAAAACGGGGGGCAGGTCAAGCGCTCTCGAACGAACTTAGCTGTTGAAACACCTGCAGATTGGACTTCGGGCCGGTGTTGCGTCGACCCATTGAGACCACCACTGGTTCGTTTCCGGATACGTGTCGAGAACAGGGGTGGCTGTTGAAAAACTCGCTCACTCGGAAATTGCAAAAATCGGATCGCGTCAGGAAGCTCTACAAACGATTTTTCCGAGTCTCCTAGACATTTTCTATCACCCGATTCTCGACTCTTTTCAGAAAAACCGACTTTTTCAACAGCCACAGGGATTATCACTAGCTATCTCAGGATGCGACGGATCTCGTAACCTCTGGTTGGTAAGACTCGCCCCAATGGGCTGGATGTTCCGAAAGGGGAAGCTCCGGTTGATCGGAACGCTCTTACGTTAGACGAGACGGAAGACCGTCGGCCATGCCCTTAATCCCGCCTCCGACACTAAAGCCCATCGTAAAACCCTGCATATATGCCCTTGCTTCGTCTTGTGTATCGAACTCAGTACTAAATGGAGTCCCATCGACGCTCACTTGAAATTTTCCGGGATTGTGAACGGACTCAACGATTTTCGCACTGAATCTCTTACTCACACCCTGAGCCATCGCCTCGGCCAAGAACCGTGAGGCTCTTGGAACCATCGGCGATTTAACAGCTTCGCCGATCAAGAAAACAACCTTTTGAGATTCCTGTTCTTGTTTTGCGACCGACTCAATTGTGATTGTGCTGCCATTTTCTACCACAATCACTTGTGCATTCTGCGCTCGACCTGTTAATTCCTGAAGCAGTTCGGAAATGATCATTTGAAATTCCTCTGTGTTAATCCTCGATTCGTACTACCGGAACAATCGACTAGGCTCAAGATAATACAGCGTGTACGCCTCGAAAAGAACGACACTCGGCGATAACTGTCGCGAACAGGGGTGGCTGTTGAAAAAGTCGGTTTTCCCGAAAAAAGTCAAAAATCGGGTGATAGAAAATGTCTAGGAGACTCGGAAAAATCGTTTACAGAGCTTCCTGACGCGAAGCAGTTTTTGCGAATTTGAAGTGAGCGAGTTTTTCAACAGCCACAGGGATTATCACTACCTATCTCGTTTTGAGATAGATGGTGCGAAGCGGATTTATCAACATCTATCGAACGCGTGCCCAAGGTAAGCTTGGCCTCTAGCGCGAACCTTGTTGTTCCTGACAGCGAGGATCCGCTTGTTCGTCAGGCGGTAGGTTCGTACCTGCTTCACGGGCCTCCTTGAGATAATCGGGCCATGCAGAGGGCATCATCTCGCACGCATTTGTGCAGCCTCCAACCCGTGTGAGGCAAGAAAAATCAAGGTCGAAGGCGCGACGGCGCTGATCGAGTGTAGCCTCCGGGTAAATGAGCGTGGTGAAACGAATTGCCTTTCCGCCAAGATAGCGAGGGAAGTATGGCTCAAATTCTTCGTCCGGCACTGCTGGGGGGGCGACGACTTCCACAATTAGTTCCTTCCACTCGTTGCTTCGCATTAACCCGAACGAATATTCGAAATAGCACACCTTTCCACGCTCCAAGAGGAACATCGCAACGACGCCCCACGGCTTGAGACCGATTTTTCGCAGCTTGGGGAATTTCATACCAAGCTGGTTCAGTGCGTCGTTCGCGATGCGCACTGAGTACGACGAATCAGCCGACGGACACATAGACGATGATGCTGGATACCCCGTATCGCGATAGTTTCGAAGCAGATTTGTGACGTCTTCTGTTGTTGACTTCCCCACAAGAATCGTCTGGACGTCGCGAAGCAGATTCTCTGCCTTCCTTCGATTGCGGGACTGAATTGCGAATATTAGACACGAAAGGACTGCCGCTATGACAAAGACGGAGCCTGCGAGCCATCTGAGAAACTTCAACGAGCCACTTGGATTCGCTACGGCGTTTGCATTCGTGAGCTGCTCCGAGGGCATGTCGGGTCAGGGGACAGCAGTAGAAATTTGACGATCGCAATAGACACTGAAACGATGGGTTTTGTGCCGTGCCACGACATCTCATGACTACCGTGTTCACCGGACTGTTCGGCCAGGGCATGATAACTGTTGGTAACAGGGGTGGCTGTTGAAAAACTCGCTCACTGCGATTTCGCAAAAACTGCTTCGTGTCAGGAAGCTCTACAGACGATTTTTCGCAGTCTCCTGGACATTTTCTATCACCCGATTTTCGACTTTTTTAGGAAAAACCGAGTTTTTCAACAGCCACTCCTCTTATCACTAGCTATCTCACTCTGAGATAGGTGGTGCGAAGAGGATTTCTCGACATCTATCCACCTGCGACCACGTTGAGCGTAAATTCCAGGTGGCTATTTCAGCTTTGCGTACTCGGCTTTCGCTGCGATGAGGACGGGGATGTCGGGGTCGGCGTCTTTCCAGAGAGCGAAGAAATCCTGATAAGCCGTGCGAGCTTTTTGTGTGTCGCCCTGCAACGTATAGGCACGCCCCAGACCAAGATGTGCGAGAGCGCCCAGCGGGCAGTTCTGCACAACACTCCGATTGTCTACCAATTTCTGGTATTCGCGGGCCGCCTCGCTTCCGCGACCCTTAGCGAGGTACGCCTCTCCTCGCACGTATATTGGGTAGAGCAGTCCTCCGATTTCGATCTGCGGAAGAGCCTGCCCAAACTCATACTTAGTTGTGTCGTCGAGGAATCGAATTGCATCGTCCGGTTTTTTGCCGGAGGTCGCATTCGAAGCACGAATCGATGGCAGCCAGTAGTAGTGTAGATACGTATCATCGGGGAAGCGCTTCGAGAGATCGGCGGCCAATGCTTCGGAGCGGGCCGCTTCGCCCGCTCTCGCCAAGGCCAGGGCCCCGAGGATCTGCATGTCGTGAATCGGGGCCAGAGCCATCGCTGCGTTTGCGTCCTTGCTCGCCTGCTCGCGGTTTCCGAACTCGGCTTCCCGCAGGGCAGCGTTCGCTTGCCACAGCGCAGCGGCTTCCTTGCGATTGTCGCGTTCCGCCGCTGTAACCGCCTTCCGCGAGAGCTCTCGCGCTTTTGCGAGCCGGCCGTAATAGGCCCCCGTATCGGAGGCCGCCGATAGGAGCATGTCCTCCGAGTCCGGCTTGCCGGCCGCCATTGCCACTTGCTGTTCCATCTCAGCGGTGTCGCCCTCGAGAAAGGCGACTCCGTAACGTCCTCGGTGCAGGTCCGCATTCTCGGTCTTTTGACGGATGGCTTCTTCATACGCAGACTTAGCCTCGTCCAGCCGATTCGCAAACGCGTAAGCGTCCACCAGGTTGCTAGATGCAACCTGATCGTCCGGGTTTAATCGCTTGGCTTCCAGGGTTGTGGCGACCGCTTTATCCCACTGTGCGAGACCCATATAGATGAGTCCTAAGTCGGTGTGCGCTATAAAATCCCTGGGGTAGGCCTGCGCCCACTGTTCGTATGTCTGGTGTGCCTTCTCCGTATCTCCTGTTACGAATAAATAATAGTCCCCCTCGATGCGAAATCGCTCCCGGGCGCTCACTCGATCTCGCAGACTATAAGCCTTCGCGAAATACTCATTGGAAGTACCGGTTTCCCCAAGATTGCTTTGCGCAACTCCGAGACCGAGCCACGCAGTGGCAAAATTTGGATCCAGGTCAACAGCGCGCTTATAGTACGTAACCGCAGTCGCCAAATCCTGAGCCTTAAACCCTTGCGTGTAAGATTTCAGGGCTTCGAGCGAAGAGGTCGTTACCTGTTCGAGAGGTTTGTCATATTTTTGGATGGTGGTGAGCGATTCCCCTAACTTCTGGCGCATCTGCGTCCCGAGCTGGCCCAGTCCGCCCAGCACGTGGTTCTTGTCGTCGATTTCCGTTTGCACGCTCGCGATCAAATCCCCAGTCGAGCAATTGACGGCGTTCAAGACCAGGTTGTAATGACTCCCGATTTGTGCGATCGAACCGGTCAGCATCGCCGCGCTCGCCGTACGTTGGCAGATCTCGCGGGTCACCTCCTTGGTGAGCCTCTCGTTCGGCTGGCGGCCCATCATTCGAAGCGTATCGGCGAGCTTCTGATCCGAAAGTATGTTAAGAAATGGAGACTGGCCTAATTCCGTCGTCAGCGCTTGCTTGAGGGTGTCATCAAACGCGGCATCGCCCGTGCTGTTGGCGAAATCGGAGATTACGATCGTGTCTTTCTCCGTCAGCTTGGGTCCGCGGTGGAAGAAAAAGTAGCCACCAATGGCGAGAACGATTAACGCAAGCACGGCAAATGCGGCTATCGCCCGGCGTTTCCTTTCCGGAGTTTGTACGCGCGTTCCCGATTCGGCCGCGGGCGCAGCCCCCGAAGGTGTTTGGGTGGCTTCGACATGGGGCGCTCCGACCGTCGCTGGCCCGGATGCAGACCTCGCTGGCGGGAACATCTGCTCCGCGGTCGAAGCGGAGTATTTGGAGGATGAGGCGGAGCTGTCCGCTGGCGCCGCCATGCGACCGGTATCTGTATCGCGCTTGAGGCGCTTCAAATCGCTGCGCAGATCGGAGGCGTGCTGATAGCGGAGGTCTCGATCCTTCTCAAGTGCTTTGCTGATGATTTCTTCGAGCTTCGGAGGGAGATCGGGATTCAGGCGAACGGGCGCCACTGGAGCGCGGTTGAGAATCGCTTCCGTAATCACTCCGGAGCTCTCGCCACGGAACGGCAACAAACCCGTGGCCATTTCGTACAGCACGACGCCGAAGGAAAAGATGTCCGTCCGCGCATCGAGCTCTTTCGCGCGCACTTGCTCCGGCGACATGTATGCGACTGTGCCCAACGCCGTCCCAGGGCTCGTAAGATCCGCTTCCGTCACGCCATGAGTGGTAGAACCGTCGGAAGACACACCCACTCTGCTCGAGCTGGTGACTTTCGCCAGACCGAAGTCGAGAATTTTCGCGTGGCCACGCTTGGTGACAAAAATATTCGCTGGCTTGATGTCGCGATGAACGATCCGCTCCGCGTGAGCTGCGTCCAGAGCATCCGCCACTTCGATCCCGATCTCGAGCAAGCGATCCATTTCCATCGGCTTGCCTGTGATGAGGTGCTTCAGTGTTGCCCCATCGAGATACTCCATGACGATGAACGGGTGGCCGTCCTGCTGGCCGATCTCATGAATCGTGCAGATGTTCGGATGGTTTAGAGCCGAAGCCGCACGCGCCTCGCGGCGAAAGCGTTCGAGGGCTTGCTGGTCGCGTATGACGTCGTCGGGTAGGAATTTCAACGCGACGAAACGGCCCAGCTCGGTGTCCTCAGCTTTATAGACGACGCCCATACCTCCGCCGCCCAATTTTTCGAGAACGCGATAGTGGGAGATTGTACGGCTGATCGGCGACTGGGGTTCCGGCATGAGTGGCGCTCATCTTAGGGCACACAAGGAATCAAGTCAACGAAGGTGGACTGTTCGGTTGCCAGCTTCGGTTTCGCATGGGAGGTCGAAAAATCAGAGGCTCCGGATAAGTGTCGTGAACAGGGGTGGGTGTTGAAAAACTCGCCCACTGGCGGCAGTTTTGATCTGGGTGATTTTCCTGCGAGGGTATCGCGCTTTCTTTTTCTATCTCATTCTATCTCAGATCGGAACCGTGGCTGATTCTAGAGATCTGGATCTTAAGAAGCGAGCCAGTCGTTTCAGGTTCTGGGCTGTAGCCGCGAGGAAGAACTGTTCGCGAACGTGCTTCATTCTCCGCAAGCGCACCCTGCGCAGTCCGATCTGGTTCTTCAACTCCGCAAACAGTGCTTCTACTTTCCGGCGTTGGCGTTGCGCTGCCGCGAAAGCCGGAACGGTTGTTCGCTCTCGTGCCCGTTGTCGCGCCGCTTCGTGGACATGGATCGCAATCTGCCGATAGTGGCCCCTGGTGCATTGCGCTTTTTGCGGGCAGTCGCGGCAGCGCTTCCACGTGGCCCGATAGATATGGTTTCGGTTACGCAGGTTCACCCCAAGGTAGGTTAGTCGCTTTCCTGCGGGACACTGATAACTGTTCGTTTCCGGCTCGTAGAGAAACTTTTCAATCCCATACAAGTTGGTTTTGGGTGCCGGACTTTCTTTCACGCGGATATAGGGAATGATGTCTCGTTCCTCAAACCAGGCCAAAAGCTCACCGTTCCCATAGGTCGTGTCGGCGGCAACCGACTGTGGGAAGCGCCCGCGTCTCTCCGCTGACCGCGTGATCATCTCCCGAGCCGCCGCACTTTCCTGACTCAACCGGGCGGTCGTAGCCTGAACGCCAACAATTACGCAGCTCTGGTTGTCGATCAGATAGTTGTTGAAGTACCCCAGCTCCGCAGGACGATGGCCCTTGGTCGAATAGGTCGAATCCGGATCCGTTGTCGATACCTGGTCTTGTTGGGGGGCCGGCTCTTCGACCGGGTTCTCTTGCTCAAGGTCCGCCAAGTACTCTCGCACCGTCCCTTTCACGTGAGCGGCTTCCGGCAGTTGCTCCCGCGGGATGCGGCTCAATCGGCTGGCATTCGCTGCAATGAAGCTGCCATCCACGGACAGGTGCTCGCCCTCGACCAATCCGGCTTCCACGCAACGATCCACGATTTCCTCAAAGAGCTGCTGAAAGAGATTCGACTCCTGAAAGCGTCCGTGACGGTTCTTGGAAAACGTGGAGTGATGCGGAATCTCTTGATCGAAGCTGAGTCCGGTAAACCAGCGCCAAGCCAGATGCATCTGCAGCTCCTCGACCAGCTTGCGCTCGCTGGTGACGCCATAGAGATAGCCGATCAGCAGGATGCGCAACAGGAGTTCCGGATCGATCGAGGGTCGGCCCGTATCGCTGTAGGAGTCCTTCAGCTTCTCACGAACGAAATCGAAGCTGATGTGTCGGTCAAGGAGTCGGAGTAGGTGGTTTTCAGGAACCTGATCTTCAATGCGAAAGTAGTAGAACAGCGACTCGGAACGGGAGTGTTGTCCCATCATAATCCGCAAGCCTCCGTGAATGGCGATGAACAAGAGCATCGGCAGAACGCTTCCTCATGTAGACGTTGCTGCCAACTTTTCAGCTCACATTCACGAAGACTTTTTCAACACCCACAGGGATTCGCACCACCTATCTCATTTCGAGAAAGGTGGTGGGAAGCGGATTTATCAATAGTAATCTGCCAGTGCCAGACTATTTCACTGTACCCCCTTGACTTGAAGTTCTGCGTATCGCTGTCTTTCGTCGAGACATCTCGAAGATCGTCCAACCCGAGCCAACCCTTTGCTCAACCGGTGATGCTGGTCACACTGAACGGCGATCAGCGTCACCGACTTCTCCCCCAGCCTAGATCAAATTTAGTTTGTTGAAGGAGAGAGGCTGCACGTGGGAAGAGCGTTGCCGAGATCACTGGGTCATCAACTACGTGGTTACCAGGCTAGGTACCATCACGCCCAGATGAGTTGGCACGCTTCGAACAGTGTAGAAACCTCTGATCATTCTAGCCGAGCCAGCGGCCAGGCGCACAGCCTGAATAAAGCGCCCAGTAGTTCGACGCACCGGCTCTATCGAGCCGGACACACTCTGTCCCCGACCGCTGACTCGGATTCCGATTTTCCCTTCCCCGGGAACATGTGTTCCCAACATAAGATTTGCAAAGGAGATTTACCATGACCAATCTAGCTAGGCGTGATCCGTTCCTTCTGGATCTCTATGATTTTCGTCGTGATTTCGATCAGATTTTCAACCGTGTGATGCTTGACAAGCCTGTCTGGCAAGAGAATTTCGTTGCCGAGAAGGGCTTCGATTTCCTCCCGGCGATTGAGGCATATCTCGACAAAAACGCAAAGAAGTACATCTGCCGCGTGTCCCTGCCCGGTATCGAGCCCAAGGATGTGGAAATCAACGCCATGGGCAACATGCTGACGATCAGGGGCGAGCGCAAACTCGTCCATACCACAAAAGAATTCGATTTCTTCAATCAGGAAATCAGGTATGGCAGATTCGAGCGCACACTCGAACTCCCCGAGGGTATCCTGCCCGAGAAGCTCGTCGCCGAGTATCACAATGGCGTGCTCGAAGTCACCGCACCCGTAACCGCCGCGGCCCTACCACACAAAGTGGAAATCAAGACCGTACCGCTCGTGAAACAAGTTACCGCGTAAATTTTCGGTCGCAATAGCGGGCCCGGAGTCACGCAATTCTCCGGGCCCTCTGTTCTCTCCCCTTAATCCGATTCTGCTGGTCGTCCACTCGTCACCATTGTTTCCGCGAATGGTCGCAGACTGAGATAGCTAGTGCGAAGAGGATTTCTCGACAGTAATCCTATGCTGACAGCGCATTTCTTTTGCGTTACGCTCCGAGTCATGCGCTTGAGTTCTCTCGGAATGGATCTGCTGGCATTGATCTTTCTCTTTCCTAGCACTGTGCGGGCACAGGGCGTTACACCCACTGCTAAGGGTTCGGCGGTACCGACCAATCAGTTGCCAACCGACGGATCAACAGCGGTCAAAGACCCGGACGAATATGCGGTTTGGAGTGCCGTCTTCGCAAAGAAGTATGCTGACGGGAGTTATCTGAAACTTGTTATCAGAGACCGAACCGCGTATGTGCCTGACCCGATAGCACGTCAATGGCAGAACTCCGAACACGACACTGAGGCGTTTTCGGACCTTAAAGCCAAGAATAAGGCGCAATCCGTATTGAAGAACAAGTTCAGCGTGAAGCTACCATGCATTCTTATGACCGGTGAAGCGCAGAGCAAACTGTTCTATTCAACGCCCTCCGAACCTAAAGACGAAGCGTTTATCGAGAAGGTGCGAAGCAGCTGGAAGCAGTTTTACGAAGAGTATCCGGGCGCGCAGGGAATTCTGACGATTTCGCGGGTGGGCTTCAACTCAGACAAAAACGAGGCGGTTGTCTACATTCAGAACGTTGCATCTCTCATGGTTGCTTCTGGCAAGCTCTTTTTCTTAACGAAGAAGAATGGCTCCTGGGAAGTTCAGACGGAAAAGATGATTTGGTTCTCCTAACAGGATAGGTGTCGGGAACAGGGGTGGGTGTTGAAAAACTCGCCCACTGGCGGCAGTTTTGATCTGGGTGATTTTCCTGCGAGGGTATCGCGCTTTCTTTTTCTATCTCATTCTATCTCAGATCGGAACCGTGGCTGATTCTAGAGATCTGGATCTTAAGAAGCGAGCCAGTCGTTTCAGGTTCTGGGCTGTAGCCGCGAGGAAGAACTGTTCGCGAACGTGCTTCATTCTCCGCAAGCGCACCCTGCGCAGTCCGATCTGGTTCTTCAACTCCGCAAACAGTGCTTCTACTTTCCGGCGTTGGCGTTGCGCTGCCGCGAAAGCCGGAACGGTTGTTCGCTCTCGTGCCCGTTGTCGCGCCGCTTCGTGGACATGGATCGCAATCTGCCGATAGTGGCCCCTGGTGCATTGCGCTTTTTGCGGGCAGTCGCGGCAGCGCTTCCACGTGGCCCGATAGATATGGTTTCGGTTACGCAGGTTCACCCCAAGGTAGGTTAGTCGCTTTCCTGCGGGACACTGATAACTGTTCGTTTCCGGCTCGTAGAGAAACTTTTCAATCCCATACAAGTTGGTTTTGGGTGCCGGACTTTCTTTCACGCGGATATAGGGAATGATGTCTCGTTCCTCAAACCAGGCCAAAAGCTCACCGTTCCCATAGGTCGTGTCGGCGGCAACCGACTGTGGGAAGCGCCCGCGTCTCTCCGCTGACCGCGTGATCATCTCCCGAGCCGCCGCACTTTCCTGACTCAACCGGGCGGTCGTAGCCTGAACGCCAACAATTACGCAGCTCTGGTTGTCGATCAGATAGTTGTTGAAGTACCCCAGCTCCGCAGGACGATGGCCCTTGGTCGAATAGGTCGAATCCGGATCCGTTGTCGATACCTGGTCTTGTTGGGGGGCCGGCTCTTCGACCGGGTTCTCTTGCTCAAGGTCCGCCAAGTACTCTCGCACCGTCCCTTTCACGTGAGCGGCTTCCGGCAGTTGCTCCCGCGGGATGCGGCTCAATCGGCTGGCATTCGCTGCAATGAAGCTGCCATCCACGGACAGGTGCTCGCCCTCGACCAATCCGGCTTCCACGCAACGATCCACGATTTCCTCAAAGAGCTGCTGAAAGAGATTCGACTCCTGAAAGCGTCCGTGACGGTTCTTGGAAAACGTGGAGTGATGCGGAATCTCTTGATCGAAGCTGAGTCCGGTAAACCAGCGCCAAGCCAGATGCATCTGCAGCTCCTCGACCAGCTTGCGCTCGCTGGTGACGCCATAGAGATAGCCGATCAGCAGGATGCGCAACAGGAGTTCCGGATCGATCGAGGGTCGGCCCGTATCGCTGTAGGAGTCCTTCAGCTTCTCACGAACGAAATCGAAGCTGATGTGTCGGTCAAGGAGTCGGAGTAGGTGGTTTTCAGGAACCTGATCTTCAATGCGAAAGTAGTAGAACAGCGACTCGGAACGGGAGTGTTGTCCCATCATAATCCGCAAGCCTCCGTGAATGGCGATGAAGAAGAGCATCGGCAGAACGCTTACTCAGATAGACGTTGCTGCCAACTTTTCAGTTCGCATTCACGAAGACTTTTTCAACACCCACAGGGATTATCACTAGCTATCTCACTCTGAGATTGCTAGTGATAAGCGGATTTCTCGACATCTATCGAGCCAATAGAACGTTGACAATCGCTCTTTCCTCGTGACAAGTAGAGGCACTGAGGAGGCCATATGAGCCGCAGCTCTCTGGTTACCACTATTGTGTTTGTCGCGGGTCTCGTCATCGGCTACTTCGCCCGAGGCGCTGTGGGCACGCTTCAACAAAGGTACACGCACAAAGCGGACCTAGTGGCCATCGAAAAAGCGCATCAAGAGGACATTGAGGCCACATTGACGCAAGACCCGAAGGGGCTCATAGACCTCTGGGCGGAGGATGCGGTGAACTTCATTCCGGGAAACCCGCCTGCGGTCGGCAAGCAGGCCATTGAGGCGGAGCATGAGAAATTCCGCGCCCAGTACCCGGGCTTCAAGGTGTTGAGCTACACGGCCAAATACAAAAACATTCAAGTCGAGGACGGCTTGGCATGCGAGTGGTTCGAGCGTGAAGGCGAGTATAAGTTGTCTCCAGAGTCCCCGCAGGCCAATTGGCACGCTAACGGACTGCAGGTGCTGAAGCGGCAGAGCGACGGCTCGTGGAAAGGGGTGATGATCTTTGTTAACCAGTAACGCCTGCGGACATCTCAAGCAACGGCGTTCCGAAATTACTTCAGATTCGCATTCTCGGCTTTGGCTTGTTTCAGCACGGGGATGTCGGGGTCGGCATCCTTCCAGAGCGTGAGGAAATCTTGATACGCCGTCTTGGCCTTGGCGGTGTCGCCCTGCATGGCATAGGCTCTGCCAATTTGGAGATGCGCCAGTGCCCCGATGGGTTCGTTTAAGACAATTCCGCGATGGTCGAGGATTTTCTGGAACTCAGCGGCGGCTTCGCTCGCCTGATGTGCAGCCAGATAGGCTTCTCCTCGGACATAAACGGGGTATAAAGCTGCAGGCCAACTGAAGACGCCGGACGTTGACACTCCCAGCTCGTATGGCATAGCAGCTTTGAGCGTCGCGATGGCCTCGGCGGCATTTCCCTCGGCGATCGCAAGCTTTGCACGAAGCGCCGGGAGGTAGTTGAACTGCACGATCGTGTCTTCCGGGAACTTCTTGTCCAAATCGCCGGTCAACGCTTGCGTTCGGACGCGGTCCCCCGCGTAAGCCGAGGCGAGCGCAGAGGCGTACCGCAAATCGCGACCTGCCGAGCGCGCCGCCAAATTGACGCGCCGCCGAGCTTCGTCCGCATTGCCGATCAAGGCTTCCCGGAGACCAGACGCGGCTACGTATATTGCCGCAGCCTCCGTTTCATTTTCTCATCCGGCGGAATCCACCGCCCGGCGGACAAACTCTCGGGAGTCCCTGAGGCGCCCGAAATAGGCTGCTGTAGCTGCTTCCAAGCCCAACATTTCGTCCTCGACTCCCGCCTTGCCCGTCGAGAATGATACCTGTTGCGCTCGGCCCGCCGCATCGTTCTCCAAAAAGGCAATCTGGTACAAAGCATAGTGGAACAAAGAGCTCTTCAATTTGCGGTTGAGAGCTTCCTCGTAGAGGGCTTTCGCCTCATCGATGCGATTCAGAGGGATATAGTCGAACATGGGAAGGGCGTAGGAGGGGGAAAAGTCTGGATTCAAACGGACCGCTTCTCTGCCTTCTTCAACCCCTTTCTCATATTGTCCAGTGACCGGGTAGATTGCCCCGGCCAATAAAATATGAGGTATCGCCGCGCGGGGATAAGCCTGAATCCAAAGCTGGCAAGCTTGTTCGGCCTTTTGCATATTCCCGGTGACCTCCTTATGGAAGCGAGCCGTGATGAAATACTTCTCTGGCTCGCTCGTCCGGTCGAGGAGTTCATATGCCTTTCTGGTGTAGTCCGCAGAGATGCTGGTTTCTCCCACGTTGTTATAGGAGAGGCCCAACCATGCGTATGCGAGGGCGAAATTCGGGTCGAGCTCTATAGCGTGCTCGAAAAACGGAATGGCCGCTGCATCCCCGGCAGTGTTATGAATTTGAAACCCTGAGCTGAAGGCTTTGAGGGCTTCTAGGGACATAGTAGTGGCCTGTTCGAGAGGGGTATCGAACCTCCGCACGGTGCTCAGCGACTCGCCCAACTTGTTCCGAATTTCAGAAGCGGACCTTCCCAGAGCATCTAGAACATGGTCCTTATCGCTGGCCTGCGCTTCCGTGCTCGCCAACGATTCGCCGCTCGAGCAGTTGACCGCCTTGACGGTCAGAAGATACTGCGTGCCAATTTGCCCGATCGAACCGTCCAGAACAGCAGCGCTTCCAGTTCGCTGGCAGACCTCTTTCGCGACACTCGGCGTTAGCCTGGCATCGACTGGTTGGTCCATCATCTGAAGCGTTTGCTGAACTTGTTGGTCAGAGATGATGCTGAGGAAAGGAGATTGTTCGAGTTGAACGGAGAGCCCCTGGCGAAGCGTGCCGTCGAAGACGGGGTCGCCGGTCGAGTTGGTGAAATCGGCGAGGACGATGGTGTCCTTGTCCGTCAGTGCGTGAGCCTTGCGCGTGAAAAACAACCAACTGCCCACGGCCAATCCGACAACCACGATCGTCGTACCAGTGGCCGCCGCCCACCGAAACCGAGTGGATTTCGCGGCGGCCTTCGACTCGACTTGTCCTATCGAGGCGCCTGAGCGGCTCGTATCCGAATCTCGTTTCAGCCGCTGCAAATCAGTGCGAACGTCGACGGCGCTCTGGTAACGCAGCTTGTGGTCTTTCTCTAACGCCTTGTTGATGACTTCTTCGAGCTTGGGTGGCAGGTCGGGATTCAGTCGTACCGGCGGCACTGGCACTCGCTCCAGGATCGCGTTCGCGATGGCACCGGAGGTCTCACCCCGGAAAGGCATTACGCCCGTGACCATCTCGTAGAGCACTACGCCAAACGAAAACACGTCCGTTCGTGTATCTAGCTCTTCGCCCCGCACCTGCTCCGGTGACATGTACATGACCGTGCCGATCGCCGTGCCCGGTCGTGTGAGTTGCTCGGGCTCGCTGACCGTGGGCATCGCCGAAAGATTCGCAGCACCGCCCGACGGTACGAGCTTCGCGAGCCCAAAATCGAGAATCTTGGCGTGACCGCGCTCGGTCACAAAAATATTGGTAGGCTTGATGTCGCGATGGACAATTCCCTTGGCGTGGGCGGCTTCGAGCGCGTCCGCAATCTCGATTCCCAACCCCAGCACTTGCTCAAGTGGCAGCGGCGTACCAGAAATGCGGTGCTTCAGGGTCTGGCCATCCAGAAACTCCATCACGATGAAGGCCTTGCCGTTCTGATTGTCAATCTCGTGAATAGTGCAAATATTGGGGTGGTTCAGGGCTGATGCGGCTTTGGCCTCTCGCTGGAAACGACTGAGAGCTTGTGGGTCGTTAGCTACATCGTCTGGAAGGAATTTCAGGGCGACAAACCGATTCAGCTTGATGTCTTCGGCCTTGTACACAACGCCCATTCCCCCGCCACCGAGCTTTTCGACGATGCGGTAGTGGGAAATCGTGCGGCCGAGCATGGACGAGGCATCCGCCACTTTGCGTGAATCTTACGCCTGCTTTCAGATAACTGTCGAGAACAGGTGCCAGCTCAACCGGTCGGTGCAACACCACCTGGTATAAATCTTTTTTCTAAAAGGTGGTGTTTATGATCCCAAAGAAACGTATACGGCTTTCTGCGATGCAAAGAGTTGAGGTATGGCGTCGTTGGAAAGCGGGAGAGTCGTTACATGCGATTGGTCGAGCGCTAGGCAAGAACAATGTGGTTATTTACCTTCTGTTGAAGCGCCATGGTGGGATTGCGCCGCCCATCCGCCGCCGTTCACCGAGTTCACTCACCCTGGCAGAACGAGAAGACATCTCCCGCGGAATCGCTTGTGGCTCGTCGATTCGCGGAATCGCCCAAGGCCTGCACCGCTGTGCCTCGACGATCAGCCGGGAAGTGGCCCGCCATGGCGGGCGCGCGCAGTACCGCGCCAATGAAGCCGACCAGCAGGCCTGGGAATCGGCCCTGCGGCCCAAGCCGTGCCTGCTGGCTACTCACACCCCGCTCCGGGAGATCGTTGCGAGTAAACTGATGCAGGACTGGTCGCCCGAGCAAGTTTCCGGATGGCTGAAGTGGCAGTTTCCCAAGGATGAGGGCCTGCGCGTGTCGCACGAAACCATTTATCGCAGCCTATTCCTTCAAGCGCGCGGAGCGCTGAAAAAAGAGCTGATTCAGCACCTTCGCTCCCAGCGGCGGATCCGCCGCTCGCGGCATTCCAGCGTTCACGGACACTCCCAAGGCAAGATCGTCGATGCCATTTCTATCCGCGAGCGACCTGCGGAAGTCGAAGATCGCGCCCTTCCCGGTCATTGGGAAGGCGATCTGTTGCGCGGGGCGCGCAACAGTCATGTGGCCACGCTGGTGGAGCGTCATTCGCGGTTCTGCATGCTGGTGAAGGTGCCCGGCAAGGACACGACTACGGTGGTGGCCGCCCTGAGCCGGCACGTGCGCACTCTGCCCGCGACGTTGCGGCGCTCGCTGACCTGGGACCGCGGGTTGGAGATGGCCCAGCACAAAAGCTTCACGATGGCTACGGACGTACAGGTTTACTTCTGCGATCCCCAAAGCCCCTGGCAGCGCGGTTCGAACGAAAACACGAACGGGCTGCTGCGGCAATACCTGCCGAAGAAGGCGGATCTGTCCTGCTACTCACAGTCGGACCTGGACGAGATCGCTCTGCGCCTCAATCAACGGCCACGAAAAACATTGGGATTTGAAACTCCGGCGGATAGACTGCAAGCCTGTGTTGCATCGACCCCTTGAGACCACCGGGATTATCACTACCTATCTCAGTCTGCGACAATTCCCTAAAACTTAGAGCAAGTCCTCGGCGATTTTCACGGCGGTGTGCTTCTTTGACGCGAAATCCATTTTATTTTTACCAGCGCACGAATATTTATTATTTCTTTTACAGTGTTAAAGTAATTTTAACCACGGCCTAACTTTTCACGAGATACTTAACACCGCTGTGTGGTCTTTTCATACCAAGGTAGAGAACCCCGTCAAAGCCACGAAGGGGAAGCGCCACCGGATACGCTCATGAGACCTCGAGCTCCGGCTAGGGCTGGACCAATGTCGGCGCAGGCCTGCCATTCAAAACGGCGTCCACGTTATCCAGAGCCAGCATGCCCATCGCTGTCCGGGTTTCGATCGTGGCGCTGCCGATATGCGGCAATAGAAATGTATTTTTCAGCGAAACATATTCCGGGTGAAGTTTAGGCTCGCCTTCAAATACGTCGAGTCCGGCAGCGGCGACCCGCCCGCTCTTGAGCGCAGCGATGAGGTCCTCATCGACCACCAATCCGCCGCGCGCGGTGTTCACCACGATGGCCCCGGGAGGCAGAAGGCTTATGGCGTTCGAGTTCAAAAAATGATGGGTCTGAGGAGTTTCCGGCACGTGCAGGCTCAAAAACTGGCTTACGCGAAGCAGGTCCAAGGGATCCTTGTGGTAAACGGCATCGCCTGCGATTTCCACAGGCAACTCCGAAGGATTGCAATAATGAATCTTCATTCCGAATCCTCGCGCTCGGCGCGCCAGGGCTTGCCCCACGCGCCCCATTCCGAAAATGCCCAGGATCTTGCCGCCAACTTGCCATCCCAAGAGCATGTCGGGACTCAGCGGCTTCCACGCCCCTGTTCGAACCAGCTCCTGGGCCTCGTAAGCGCGACGCGAAGCGCCCAGCAGAAGCAACATGGCGATGTCAGCCGTTGCTTCATGGTTGACGCCTGGGGTATAGGCTACAGAAATTTTCCTGCGAGCGGCGGCTTGCAGATCGATGTGCTCAAAACCCACCGAGTATGTCGCTATGACTTTTACCGTGGGCGAGATTTTCTCGAAAAACGCGGAGTCCAACCGGTCTGCCGGCGTGATGAACAGAGCATCGGCTCCTTCGGCTGCATGGAGCAGGTCCTGCTGGCTGAAAGGAAACTGGTTCGGATTTCTCCGCGCGCTGTAATCGCGATCGATACGGTCCTCAATCTCCTTCGTATAACGGCTCGTCACCACCAGAATTGGGTTAGTCACATTATCTCCTTCCACGCGACAGGGTCGATGCGAGGACAAGGCAGAAAACTCCGTGAAAGCCACGAAAGGCTGAGGACGGCAAAATGCGAGCCTAGTTGTTGATCCCCATCTGCGTCAGAAAATACGCGTAATCAAACGCCGTCTCTTTCAGCCGGTCGTATCGCCCAGACGCTCCGCCGTGCCCCGCCGGACTCATATTCGTCTTCAGCAGCAAAGTATTGTGGTCCGTGCGCACAGCGCGCATCTTCGCAACATACTTCGCCGGTTCCCAATACATCACCTGGCTGTCATTAAATGACGTCTTCACCAGCATGTTCGGGTAAGCCTTCGCCTCAATGTTGTCGTACGGCGAATACGTGATCATGTAATCGAACGCGGCCTTTTCCTTCGGATTGCCCCACTCTTCAAATTCCGGCACGGTCAGCGGCAGCGATTCGTCCAGCATCGTATTGATTACGTCAACAAACGGAACCCCCACCAGCGCCGCGTGAAACAAATCCGGCCGCATATTCAGCACCACGCCCATCAGCAACCCGCCCGCGCTTCTCCCCTCAATCACCAACCGTTCCTTCGATCCATACCCCTGCGCAAGCAAATACTCGGCAGACGCAATGAAATCCGTAAAAGTATTTTTCTTGTTCATCATCCGCCCGGCGTCGTGCCACGCCTTCCCCATCTCACCGCCTCCGCGAATATGCGCCACAGAAAACATCACGCCGCGATCCACCAGGCTGAGGATGTTCGAATTGAAGTTGATATCGTACGCGTAGCCATAAGAGCCGTAGCCCGTGAGAAACAATGGCCCTTTACCATCGAGTTTCGCGCCTTTCAAATGCACCAGCGAAATCGGAATCTTCACGCCATCCGCCGCAGTGGCATAAATCCGCTCCACCTCATACCGCCCGCGGTCATATCCCGGTACTTCCTTCTGCTTCAGCAATACGGAAGCGCCGCTCGCCACGTCGTACTCAAAAACCGACGGCGGCGTAACGAACGACTGATAGCCATAGCGAATTTTGTTGGTGTCGTATTCGGCGTTGATATAGCCATAGCTCAAGTAAGCGGGCTCAGGAAATTCGATCCGCCGCGATTTCCCGCTCTGCAAATCAGTCACCCGAATCTGTGGCAACCCATCCTGCCGCTCATACGAGACGTAATAGTTCTTGAAGAAGTCCACATCTCGCAACATCACGTCCGCCCGCTGCGGCACCACTTCCTGCCAATTCGCGCGGCGCGGATCTGTCACAGGCGCCTTCACCAGACGAAAATTCCGTCCCGTATCGTTCACGCGTAGATAGAAAAAATCTCCGTTGTGGTCCGGGTAATACTCCACGTCCTGCTTGCGCGGCTCGATCACTTTCCATTCAGCCGTCGCCTGATCGGCCGGAACATAACGCGCCTCGCTGGTGGTATGGCTCGCCGAAACCAAAAAGATATAAGCCTTGCTGCGCGACTTGCCCACATTCACGTTGAATCGCTCGTCTTTCTCTTCATACACCAGACTATCCGCACCCGTAGTTCCCGCCGTGTGCCGGTACATTTGATACTGCCGTTTGGTTTTCTCATCCTCGATTGTGTAAAAGAACGTCTTGTTGTCGTTCGCCCACGCCACCGACCCGACTCTCTCCGCATGGTCCGGCAGAGTTTTGCCCGTCCGTAGATCCTTCACCGCAAGCACATACTGCCGGAAGCCCGTGTTGTCCGTGCTGTAAGCCAGCAGATTGCCGTCGTCGCTCACTTCGAATTCGCCCAGCGACATGAAGATCTGCCCCTTCGCCAATTCATTCACATCCAGCAGCACTTCTTCAGGCGCATCCATGCTGCCCTTCCGTCGGCAGCGGATGGGATACTGCTTCCCGGCCTCCGTACGCATGTAATAAAAGTAGTCTCCCTTTTTGTACGGAACCTCGACGTCCGTCTCCTTAATCCGCCCCAGCATTTCGTCGTAAAGCGTCTTTTGCAAAGGCTCGGTAGGCTTCATCACCACGTCCGTGTACGCGTTCTCGGATTCGAGATAGGCCTTCACTTCCGGGTTGGCCTTGTCGCGCAGCCAGTAGTAGTTGTCCACGAGCTTGTGTCCATTCACTTCTGTCACGTTGGGAACCCTTTTTGCTGTGGGCGGCACCGGAGGCGAAGCGAATTTATCCGCCGCCAGCGTGAGCACGGTTGCCAGCACAAGCAAGCCGACCTTGCGCATCACAGCTCCTTTTTCAGAAATTCGAGTACATGGATTCTATCCCAATTCCTTACGCCAGGAAGCCAATCTCCAACCGCATCAAATCTCGATCTAGGCTAAGCCATAGTAATGCTTGGACTTGGCGTTGCATTTCTTCCTAGTACTCCTGCTCTAGCTCAACCAATCCGCCCAGTTCCACCTCGGTAGGACGCCTGCGCCATTTCGGATCATGGCCGCCACCGCCAGACTGCAACTGTCACGCAAGCACCAAGTAACGTGAGCCAGTCAAATCGAGCAATTCAAGGAAGAACCAAACATGAGATTCACCAGAATCGGGATGCTAGCCGCGGCCTTTTTCCTCACCACACTCGCCGCCTCCGCGCAAATTGAAACCACCCCGCAGCAATGGACGATCGTCACCACCAAAGAATCGGCGCCCAACGCCTACCCCTTGCTGGACGCCAACGGGAATCCGTACTCGTGCAACGGACAGAACGTCGATAATCCCAAAGATTCAAATGCCAATTGCTACAACCCGCTCGTCATCACCACGGATTGGACGCTCACGAGCGAATTCGGAATCGCCACCGGCCTCTCTACCGTTCTCCCCGATACGTTCACGAACTCGAGCTGCTCGAATTCAGGCGGAGTCGCAAACGCGAACGTCACCGGCTACGACATCTTCGGCTTCTACCAGGCCACCTTTACCGTCACCCTCGACAATGGCGCCACAATCACGTTCACCGGTAGCCCCAGCGTAGACCCGAACCAATTCTCCGGAACATTTCGCTCCTCCGGTTCATGCATGAAAGGCGATTCAGGACAATTCACCGCCACTCTGTTTTCCGCGGTCAATGGCACCTACGTCGGCTCCTTCGAAAGCTCAAACGGCGGCCCGGCCGCGAACGTCTCTGTCACCTTCAAAACCGATTCCTCCTTCAACGTCACCGGCACCATCACCGCTGCGAAAAATGCCAATCTCTGCTTCTCCACGCTCACCATCGGCACTCCTCTCGCCAACACGTATGAACCCAGCATCGCCTCGGGAGACATGCTCGAAACGATCGCTACCGACAACACCGGCAACGTCGTCGCCTTCGTTACCAGCAACACCGATGCGAACGGCAAAACACTCCCCAACGGCGGCCTCTTCATGATCTACGAAGGTCTCGCAGGAGCATGCTCAGGAATTTCCGGCACCGACATCCCGTTCAAAAAAGTCACGTCCGCGCCCGCGCCAATACATCACAGCCCAGTTCGCGTCCGCCATCTCACCGGCCGCCGCTAGCTCCCATGTGCGGACTCATCTTCTCCGGCGGCAGTACCTCTTACGGTTGGCAGTACTTCTTACCGTTGGCAGTACCTCTTACGGGTAGGAGCCCCCCGCTTCAGCGGGGGGAGCCGGACTTTAGTCCGGCGAAAGAACACGCACTTGCTCAATGGGCTTTAGCCCTGGCGGGTTTCGCACCTTAGCTCGGTCGCGAGCCCGGTGCGTCTAGCTGAGCTTCTTCCGCGCAAAATAAAATAGCGAAGCAGCCAAAAGCAGAAACATCACCAACCCGAAAGCATTGCTCGTAGCCAGCGATCCCAGCACCTTCGGCCCAAATGCAAACAAATCCGGCCGCCACGGCAATCTCAATACTGTCGTCACCCACTGCGGCACGCGCGTCGAAATTTCCGGATCCTGCAGCAACGCAATCACGATCCCCAACAATCCAAACACGCCGCCCGCCGCAATCAGTCCGCTCGAATAAAGCGCACCAGGACTCGCCTCTCCTTCATCTTTCGCGCCCTTCGAACTCGCCTCCACCATCCAGCGCACAATCCCGCCGGCAAACATTGTCGCCGTCGTTCCAATCGAAAGATAAGCTCCCACCGCAAACGCCAGCGATCGCACTCCAAGAATTTCCACCGCCAGCACCAGCGCCACGCCCATCAGCACCAGCCGCCACGGCAGCCGCTGATTCAAAATCCCGTTGATCACAGTCGCCATCAATCGCGCCTGCGGTGCCGGAGCCTTGTCGCTGCCGATCCCCTGCACCCACTGCACTTCAATCTGTTTCGTCCCGGGGTCGTACAAATATTCGCCATCAGGAATCGTCCGCGACCCAAGCGCGTTAATCAGCTCGTACGTTTTCCCCTGATACGTAAATGACTCGCGCTCCACCTTCACGCCCGTCGGCAATTCCTGCACGTTCACCGGAATCTGCGTCGGAATATATTTCTGCAAGCCGGTATTCATCAAATTCAGCGTCGCGCCAATCGCAATCGTTGACACCGTAACGCCCACCAGCAGCCCCCACTGCTGCTTCACAGGAGTCGAGCCCACCAGGAATCCCGTCTTCAAATCCTGCGACGTCGCCCCCGCAATCGCCGCCGCCGTGCACACCACGCCGCCAATAATCAACGCCAGCACCGCATAATTCGGCGCCGTCCACCCCGCCACAAAAAATATCGCGCACGTCGCCATCAGCGTCGCGATGCTCATCCCGCTCACCGGATTCGACGAATTTCCCAGCAATCCGCTGATCCGCGCCGCCACCGTGACGAACAAAAATCCAAACACCACCACAAAAAGTCCCGCCAGCAAATTCTGATACCACGTCGTGCTCGCGCCCTTCATCGGCTCAAACGTCAGCATGATCCACATCAGCACCACGATCACCAGCGACCCGATCAGCACCGTCCGCAGCGAAATATCGCGCTCCAAGCGACTCTTCTCCGCCGCCTCTCCCGTGCCCTCCGCCCGCACATCTTTCAACCCGGCCCGCAACGCTGAAATAATTGTCGGCAACGTCCGCAACAGCGTGATCAACCCCGCCGCTGCCACCGCCCCAGCTCCCATCGGACGAATGTACTGCCGCCACATATCGTCCGGCGTCATTTGCGGAATCGGAATCGTCGAAGGATAAATCGGAGTGTTCCCCGCCAGCTGCCCGAAAAATTGAATCGCAGGCATCACCAGCAGCCACGAAATCACGCCCCCGGCAAAAAGAATTCCCGCCACGCGCGGCCCGATAATAAATCCGACGCCCAAATATTCCGAAGTGATCGTCGCCCGAAATGACGCCCCCGGAAACCACTTCGGCTGCGCCTCAGGCTGCCCATTCCAAGCCTGAATCGTGTTCATAAAAAACGTGTACACGCCCCCAATCCCCAAGCCCCAGAACACCCGCCCCGCAAACGACCCGCCGCGTTCCCCCGCCACCAGCACATCCGCGCAAGCCGTGCCCTCCGGAAACGTCAGATTGCCGTGCTCCTTCACAATCAATTGCCGCCGCAGCGGAATCATGAACAACACGCCAAGCCACCCGCCCAGCAGCGCCAGCGGAAAAATTCGCCAGAACGTAAACTCCGATCCAAATCCCAAAAATATCAGCGCCGGAATCGTGAACATCACCCCCGCCGCCAACGATTCCCCCGCCGACCCCGTCGTCTGCACGATGTTATTTTCAAGAATCGTCGACCGCCCAAACGCCCGCAAAATGCTGATCGACAGCACCGCAATCGGAATCGACGCCGACACAGTCAGCCCGGCCCGCAACCCCACATAAACCGTCACCGCCCCAAACAACAACCCGAACAACGCCCCCAGCACCACCGCGCGCAAAGTGAACTCAGCAAGCGACTCCTCCGCCGGCACATAAGGCTTAAATTCCCCAGGCGGCGCCGTCGAACTCCAAGCCTTATTCCCAATCGCCAAGCCTCACCTCCCCAAACCCACTCCCCGCGCCCTAATCTTCGTTGTCATTCTGAGCGAAGCGAAGAATCTCAGCCGCAGCCCCGCCTCGCGCGTCCATAAGGCGACGCTCACTTCGCGTCTACCGCTCACTCCAGTCCAATTTGGCCCTCAAACGTGCGGGCAACTTAGCACCACCCGTAACCCGAGGCAAGCCGCAACCTCAGTAGGGGCGCGTCTAAGACGCGCCCGCGAAGCCCGCCCCACTCCCCGCGCCACGCATTCACGCGAAGCCCACCCCACCGTCTCAACTCTTCACCGCCCCGCCCTCCACCACCATCAATTCCGGTTAAACCCCGCCCCATCCACCGCTGTCATCCTGAGCGCAGCGAAGGATCCCAACCGCCCACCCACCACAATCGAGCCACGCGCACCCACTCACCCACCGCCCCTCGTATGCTATTCTTTCCACCAACCCGAGGAGAAAATGTCCTACATCGACCGCATCCAATCCGATCTCACCGCCGCCATGAAGGAAAAGGACGAGCTCCGCCTAAGCGTCCTCCGCATGGTGAAATCCGCGCTGAAGCACAAGGAAATCGAAAAGATGCGCCCGCTCGACGACCTCGAATCCCTTCAAGTCCTGCAAACTCTCGTCAAGCAGCGCCATGAATCCGCCGAACAATTCACCAAAGGCGGCCGCTTCGACCTGGCCGAAAAAGAAAAAAAAGAAATCACCTTCATTGAAAAATATCTGCCAGCCGCGCCCAGCGACGACGAACTCCACCGCGCCATCGAAGAAGCTGTCGACGAACAAAGCGCCGACTCCCTGAAACACATGGGCGCCGTCATCAAAGCCGCCCGTGCCCGCCTCGAAGGAAAAACCATCGACGGCAAAGCCCTAAGCGACAAAGTCCGCGACCGCCTAACTCCCAAATCCTAAACCCGCTTCGGTCATCGAATCTCGCCGCCCGCGAAACAAGCTCAGCGCAGTCGGCCAAAGCGCCGTCATCCTGAGCGCAGCGAAGGATCTCAGCGTTCATCTCAAGCACCAGTAGGGGCGCGTCTAAGACGCGCCCGCGCCGCCCGCCCCACTCCCTGTGCCATCGTCCCCGCCGCTGGCCCAAGCGCTGTCATCCTGAGCGCAGCGAAGGATCTCAGCGTTCCTCTCATGCACTCAACACGCAACGTGCAACGTGGTCCTCGCGTCCCGTCCTCTATGCCCCCGCTTCCCACGTCGCCCGCTTTTCCCTAATCTATCCCCATGCCACTCCCCACCCAAATCCCCGTCAAATACTCCGAAGACGACGCCCAATTCATCAGCATCCGCCCGCTCGTCCGCCAAACCTTCCGCCCCAGAGAACTCATCGACATGATCGTCACCGTCACAGGAAAAGATCCGCACCGCGTCCAGCAAATCCTCCGCTCCGGCACCATCGTCTTCAATTCCTATCGCTACTGGTGGGACGCAATCGACGCCACCCCACCCGAACTCGCCCCTCTCCTCTCCGCCTATCCCGAAGCCGATCCCTCCCGCCCTTTCCGCCAGGAAAATTGCACCGAGGCAATCCTCGAATCCGCCGGCACTCCGCCGCGCCACACCCTTCGCCTCCATCGCACAAATGCCTCACGCAAACGTCTCTTTCGCACGCGCAGCCTCTGGGACGTGCTCCTCGATCTCACCCGCTCGCACGCCCCCGCCTACCGCGAATATTCCTACGCCCACCATGCCGACATCTACGCCCTACCACTCGACCCCGCTGCAATCACCAAACTAATCGAATCCGCCAATTTCGCCCCGCGCACCCTCGCCCCTCAACTCGCAATTCTCCCCCACATCTCCCTAGTCAAGTTCCTCTGCCCCCGGTAGCACAGGCATTCCTGCCTGTGCCCCAAGTAACGACCACTCGCCTCGAGATGCTTGGCAAACCCGCGCGATCGTTCTTTTCTCTTCGCCGTCGGTGAAACGCCACACCCGCACCGCCGTAATCAAAGAACCAGTAGGGGCGCGTCTAAGACGCGCCTGCGCCGCCCGCCCCACTCCCCGCGCAACAAGCAATCCCATTTGTCCGAGTAGCAACGACGATGCCTCGCCGTGTATCTTCCGCCTTATTTCAAATTTGAAATTTTCAATTTGAAATCCTCCTCGCGACTCCAAACCTGTCATCGCGGGCGCACGGGACCCTGCCTGCCGCAGCAAGTGATCTCCGCCTCCATCTCAAGCACCAGTAGGGGCGCGTCTAAGACGCGCCCGCGCCGCCCGCCCCACTCCTCGCCCCATTCATCTCCGCGCCGCTCCGTATCGTCGTCGGGCCTCCATTCGTCGCGCTGCAATCCACTCTCACTCCGCTCTCCACTCGTTGTCATCCTGAGCGCAGCGAAGGATCTCAGCGCCCCGTCCGCCACTCCACGCGCAACAAGCAATCGCGGGCGCCTCCGACCGTCCGCCACGCGCCCAAATCCACACACACCCGTCCCAACGCCGCAAAACGTTGTCCTAATCTAAAAAATCCTCAGGGGTTTTCCCGCTTCAAAATCGCGCTGGAATGCTCATCCGCGGCTATCTGACGAAAAAAATCCTTCACCTCGTCCAATTTCTGCGTGGGCACTATCACGTCCGTAATCTCATACGTGCGCTTGTAATGCAGCACGTTCCCGCTGACCTCTATTTCGCTCTTATACGACCCATAAGGACACTCCGCCTTCACCGGCTTCGGCAACTCATCCACTACATATCCAGCCGGCAGCGTGATATCGAACACATCGTCCTGCCTCGTCGCCTCCCCAAATTCAATGGGGTACTTCCGGGGTTTCCCCGCCAGAATATTCCACCCTTTCGTCCCCACTACTCTCGGCTGAACGATTAGCAGGTTTCCCGCCGCTTTCGCGTATCCTGCCGAGACGAAACTGTAATCGAGTGTCAGCGTCTGATCGTACTGTTCCAGGTTTCCAATGGAAGCGCCCGTAAGCGTAAAGTTATTCAGCGTTGCGCCAAGAAAGTTTTCAAACACTTTGGCTCGTAAGTTTGGTGCTGCTTCCATCAATTCGGCGCGTCGTGCTTCGGCGGGCGCTCCCCAGCGCGTTTCCCGCACAGTTCCATCCAGATTTCCCCCTTCGCTCAACTTCAACGTTCCCGTTCGCAGCAACCGGTTCGTCGCAGCCGGCAAGAGCGGAACCCGTAGCAGGTCGCCTCCCTTTTCGCTTACCACCAATGCGTATCCGCCCTGCTCAGACGAGGGTAGATAACCGAGCGGCAGGTACTCGTCGGTCGGATCAAAGAACAGGAGTTTTCCCAGCTTTGGATCATCCACCGTTGCATAGAGCGAGCTGGTCGGAACATTGGCCGGAATTCGGATTGCCGAAATTGAATGGCCGAACATCAGCATCGGAAAATCCTGCCGTACCAGGCCACGCGTTGGGCTGATCATCACGTTATACGCATCAACTCCGATTACCTGCAGCATCGTATTCAGCAGCGTCGCTTTGTCTTTGCAATCGCCATATCCGTGCGAGAGCACGTCTGCGGCCGCATGCGGCTGGTGTCCGCCGATTCCCACCTCGATCGCCGCATAACGAATCTGCCGTTGCGTATATTCCGTTAGCGCCCTGATTTTGCTCAAAACGTCGGGCGACGATGCCGTCAGCTCCGCCACCTTTTTCTGTATCTCGGGCGTCACAACTCGCCTGGGCGCAATTAGCGAGTAATACCATGTTCCAATGTCGTCCCATGTTCCCGTAGTCTTCGCTCTCATCGCCGGGTCGCGAGGAAAATACTTTATTACCATGTGGCCCTCAATCGTCGGCCAGGCCGGCATCTCTGGCTCAATCTCGATTCCCGGGCTATCCGTCACTTCCCACACGTATTGGTTCGCAGCACCCGTCTGCGGCTGTTGCTCGGCATGATTTGCCCAACGCACGCTGTATTCCCAGCCCGGCGGCAGCTGCAGCAGAAATCGCGACCGGCGCACCGGAATCCGCTCTTGAAAACTCCAGATATTGTCGAATGTCTGCGCACGCTGTTTTTGCACGTACTCGTAACCCACCACATTCCCCGGCTTCGCCTCCGGGAAGTACAATACTTTCTCGCGCAAATCGCTGAATAGTTCGTACGACGTGACTGACCTTTCCTGGGCTTCCTTTTCCTTCACTGCTAACTCCGCTCCGCTCGCAGTGATTGTCCATGCTTTAAAAAACGAAATCTTCATCTCGTTGCTGTACAGCACGCCTGCCGCGCGATAGCGCTCAGCTCCTTCTGGCCGGAGAATCCGGAACGCGCGTCGCACGTGTGTTTCCACCTCTCCGTTGTCTTTTACAATCGCTTCCTCTTCGTCCAGCAACACCACCGCCACCGTTTCTTTCGGATACTCAGGCAGCTTGTCTTGCGCCGCCGCTCGCAGCCAGTCCGGTGCGCTGTCTGCTGCCAACGCACCCTTCGGATGCCCCAGTGCGATTGCCAGCGATAACACCGCCACCAGCGCCGCAACTCCCGCCGCCTCTGACGCCAGCCTAGTTGCCGTTCGATTCCGCATTTCGTAGTACGATCTGTGCATCGTCGTTGGCCTTCACCCCGGCAAAAAACGCCCGCAATGCTGGATAACTCTCCGCCGGCACAACCATGGCGTTTACCTTCAAGTGCCGCTTTACCTCTGCCGCATTTCCCGCCTGTGTCGCCGATCGTTCGTACGACACCGCTCCCGGATTGATCTTCTTTTCGTCCGGAACTGTCTCGATCTTGAATCCGGAAGGCGCATGAAACGTAATATCGTCGGTCTCTTCGAACGGTACGTGGAAATAAACCATGTTCACGCGTTTTGTCGTTACAAACGCTGTCGAATAGCGCTCATGAAAGATCGTTGCCGGTACCAGCATCCGGTGTCCGATGGCGCTTCCGAACCCCGGTATTTTCACCGTTCCCTCCGCGCTCAGCGGTTCGCTCCACTTGTCCCAGTCACGAACGGCAGTCACTTCGAACGTAGAACCCGAAGGCAGCCAGGCCAGCACCGCATCCGACAAATCCTTTTTTCGCCCTGCTTCATCCTCTTCGCGCTCGTCCAGCCGCCAGTCCGCCGCGAAATGTCCCGTATAACGAATCTCGATTTTTCCCACGGCTGTGCCTTCCTCGTTCAAGTCGAGGTCGGCATGGCGTATCCATGTCGCATCCCCGCTCGAAGAATTCGGCGTATTCACGATATCCCCTCCGTCCTTGCTCACCCTCAAGCCGCTCGTCGCCGTCTCCACCCACGGCAGCGTCCCATATGGTTGAAACTTTGAAGCTGGGTCGAGAAACATTTTCTTGTCTCCCGCGCGCACCCATACCACGTCTGCTTGGAGTTGACGGGGGTCCTGCAGTTCCGGCGAAAATACATTTTCGTTCCGCGGCGCCACATACACCTCGTCCGCCGAATATCCGGCCGCCCGCACCAATCCAATGAACAGGAAATTGATGTCCCGGCCCGTTCCGTATCCATGCTTTAGAACGTCCTCGGCATTGTTGTTGTTCTTGATCTTTTCTTCGCGTTCTTCCTTTTTGCTCTTCCCGCTTTCGTAGCTCAGATTGCGAATCTCCTGCGCCCGCGCGTAGATCTTCTGCACTTTCACTTCCGGCGTGTCATTCGCACTGGTTATCCGCCCGACCTCCGCCTGGAGTGCCCCTTTCTTATTCACGAAACTGTCCACCGCTTCCGCCCGCTGCTTCCCGATCCTCCGCCAGAACTGCTCCGTCGTCTCATTTGCCGGTGCGGAAATATCCTTGTAGAAAAAACTCACCCGCGCCCGCAGTGCCTCATCCGGCGGCATGTAATCCTCAACGTCCAGTCCCTTTATATCCCGCACTTCCAGCGTCAGAGATCCGTCCGGCTGGCGTTTCGGCGCCTGGTTCGGTAGACCGAACACCCGGTAGTAGAGCGGCGGCACCCCATTGTCGGTATCCGGGATAATCGAGAAGCGGCCCAACCGCGTGAAATAATCCTCTTGCACCGTCCAGCCGATGCTCCAGACGTAGTGCGCATCGCGCTGCGTCCTGTACCTGTATTCGATAATGCATCCCGGCTTCACATCCGGCAGCGAAAACGTCTTCGCCAGCACCTTCACTCCGCTGGCCTTCACAATCGTTTTCTCGAACACTTTTCCGTCAAAGTTTTCGATCCTGCCATCCGGCTGAATCGTCCGCGCACGCACATACTGAATGCGCCCTTGATCGGGATTAAACGCAAGCGACACGTCCGCGAGGCTCTTCACTCCTTCCGGCGTGAAGATCTTGATGCGCATGTATTCGTCATCCCACGCAGCCTTCGCATTGATCACGTCTTCGCGATACAGGATCATCGCGTGCGCACCGGGACTCGCCGGATTATCCTTCAGCGCCAGGTCTTCCTGCGAAACAGGCTGCCACTCATCACCGGCAGGCGTAGGCCGTAACCAAACCATCGCTCCTGCGATAAAAAAAGTCAGTACGGCGCAGGTGAATCGCAGATTCTTGTTCATCACGGCTAGTCTCCTATCTCCGGGGCGCACTACGAGCAGCGAACACACACAATTGAGGGAACCACGCGATAAATCCGATACGTCTGCACCGTCGGCTCATGGAAGGGCTGGTCTCCCGTGACACCATTTCACCGGGCTCGCTGCCTAGCAGCAGCATTGCGATGTCAGAACCCAGTTCTAAAGCGATGACGTGTTCGCCAAGCTACCTTGCCGGCTGCTCCTTGTCAATGGCTCACCAGGGCTCACCGGCGCTTGGGTTGCCAAGCACCTCCTCGGAAGGTCTTCGCCGTTTGTTCGTCCGGAAGTCTGGGAGAGTTTTTTTTCAGCAAACTGGCGGCGGTCTATTGACATGCCTCGCAGCGCTGCGTTATCCCTACTTAGGCAGGCTCAAGTGCTGCATCTTCGCGAGGGGTGAAGTTCCAGTACTTGCAGGTTGCCACTCTTGGAATCTTGCCTGTGCGATGGCAAGGTTTGTTATAATTTGGTGGGGTTAAGTTTCGGAGTTTCGAACGCTTGTAGTTTCAAGCGTCTCTCAGGTTTTTCAGGAGCCCAGTTTTTTAGAATTCCCCCTTCCAGCCCTTAAGATTAATTGGAGTGACGTACAACCAGAACCTATCTTCCCCCAGGGGTGAATCATGGCTAGTCCCGCAATGAATTTTCGAACTTCGCTGCTCCCGATCTTCATGACTCGTTTAAAGATCCTCCGGGCAATTGCTCCCGGTCTTCGCGACCTGCCGTCGCAAACCTTCGACGAGCTTCAATCGCTTCTCGAGAGAGCCGAAGCAGTAATCCGGGAATCCGTCGGGCATGTACCCGACGAATCCAAATAGCCCAGCAGGTCCGTCGAGCGTTCCGTCGACCGCTCACCTGGGCCCCGAATGCCATACGGCGCCGCCACCGATCTTTGGCTACCATCGGGGCCCCGTTCTCGCCGTTGCCGTTCATACCATCTATCCACAGCAGGCGCCGAAAATTGTCTTTCGATCCAGATTCGGCACAGGTGACGAAGCGTTTCGGGAATTCACCGACGAGCAGACTGTAACATGCTATAAGGAATACCGTGAGATAACGTACTTGGAGAGGCACTATGTTACTCAAAGCTGCCTTGGTTGTCGCCGGCCTCGTGCTATTCAGTCCCACGGGAAAGATCGCGCCCAGGGCGCCCACCGGCTACTTAACCTGCAGCGATTTGATGTAGCTCATCACACTTGAGATCCGCACGTACATGAAGATTTCGTCCGGATTCATCGACCTAAACACCGGGCCCCAAACCGGCATTTCCGCATCGCCGTGTGCCGTGGTCTTCGCGCCGTTCGTCAGCACGTCCTCCACATAATGGTCCGGAAACTTTCCCCCGTGCCGCTTCGCCAACGTCGTCAAGTCCGGCGGCGTCTGTTTCAACGCTGAGGCCGCCGGACCGTCCCCCTTCGCGCCCTTGCCATGGCACACCGCGCAGTACTCCTTGAATATAAGGGCTCCCGAGAGGGGCCCCCGATCGATCGGTTTCTCCTTGACCTGCTTGTCCTGCGTGCGGCCCGGACTACCAAGCGCTAACAACAGTCCCACGAAAATCCAGATCTGAAATCGCACTCGCCCGGGAATTCCAGCACGATGCATAGCGCACCTCCCCGCCGGCGTTTGCAGTCATCACAAAGTCATTCTTGCATCTTGGTGCCGATCCTCGCGTGCACTGCGATGCAAAAAATAAAAAACAACCAGTAACGTCCGCTGTGATGCTTGGTCGCCTCTCGTATCTGAACTTCTGTGTTGCCGCAAACTTAACTCTATGCACCGAACCAGTGCTTGGCTATGACATACATCACACCCCTGCGTGATCTTGCTGACAACGTACGTGCCACGGTGCAAGAGTGAAGAACCGCGTATCCGCGGTCACAGCGTCCCGTGACACGGGTCATAGCGGACGCCCGCGAAACGCGTAGAAATGTCAGCCATAGGGCGCCGATAGGCGCAACCCGACAATCTAGAGCTAATCGTTACGCCCGGGCCCTGAGGAGGGTTTATGTTTAGCCGACACATCACGATGCAGGTCAAGAAAAACTGGACGCCAGAGTTCCCGAAGATGTTTGAGAAGGAAGTTCTTCCACTGCTTCGCAGGCAGAAGGGCTTCCTCGATGAGCTGATCCTGCTTGCGCCCGACAAGACGGAAGTGGTCGCCATCAGCTTGTGGGAGAACAAACAATTCGCTGAGATTTATAACCGCGAGTTCTATCCGGAAGTGGTCAAGATCATCAACAAATACGTGGAAGGGGTGCCGGTGGTGAAGACCTTTGAACTGGAGTATGCAACGCTACCAGCGTTCCAGAAGTTCGCCACGGTATCAGCTAACTAGGCCCGGCATCGGTTGTTGGAGAGGGGACGAGGCACGTCTCCTCTCCAGCGGCACTCTGCCGCACGGGGAACATAGGAGGAAGCCATGAAAATCCCAGAGACGGCCCTCAAGCTGGCCTTCTTCGGCATGCACCGCGAAGCACGCGACATTATCGACTTCCTCGCGATTTGTTTTTCCGTCTTGATGTCGCTCTTAGTAGGTGTCATCGCCGCGCTCTCGATCGGCTATGTGTTGAATGGGCCGGTCGGTTTCATAGCAGGAATTGGATTTTATGTCCTTAGCGTGATCTTGTGTTCGTTCGCGCTCCTGCACGGCCAGCGCGGCTGAGACTCAATCGGCGTCGTTCATCACGGAATGTGGGAAGCCCGAAAGAGGCGCAATCCGAAAGAGTTAGGGGGAGACACTAATGCTGATAAGTGAAATGAGCAGGGAACAGTGTCTGGATATGCTTTCCCGGCAGGGGTTCGGGAGGCTCGCATGTGCCTACCAGAACCGTCCCTACATCGTTCCAATCTATTTTGCTTACGAGCCTGATCATCTTTACGGCTTCACAACCTTGGGACAAAAAGTGGAGTGGATGCGTTCGAATCCGCACGTCTGTGTGGAGACCGACGAGGTCCTGAGCCATTTCCGCTGGTCAAGTGTTGTTGTGGTCGGACGCTATGAGGAACTTCCCGACACGCCTCAATACAGCGCAGTGCGCCTCCAAGCCCAGCTCCGACTCGAGAAAAGGGCCTTGTGGTGGCAAACAGCGTATGCCGCAGATCAGGCTCGCGTCGAACACCACTCGTCGAACGCAATCTTTTATTGCATTCACATCGAAGAGATCAGCGGTCGGAGGGCTACCGCAGATCCGGTAGAATCGGCCGTCGGACTCGCGCGCACGGTACGTCCGGCCCGCCAGAATGACCAAGAAAGCAGTTAAGAGGAGACTTAGGGCGAGATAGATTTCGAGAACAGGGCTTATCAGCCTGCGACGACCCTTTCGGAGTTTGAATTTTCCCGATTTGGCACTGCTGCGCCTTATAACCCTTTTATCTTCAGTCAGCCCGACACTGGTAGTTCTAGAGCAATTCCAACTTAGTTAACCGCAAAACTACTTAGTCCTCCAGGGCCTTCAGTACCATTCGCACCAAATGTTCCACCTTCGCCGGTTGCCTTTCGTACCGCTGGCCTCCGGCCGGCGCCTTTGACTTCGCCTTTGCCCCCCTTTTACCGCCGATTAGAAATTCTTAAATTGCTGACCGGTCATGGGTTGCCGTACTTTTTAATCACGGAACCGTAGATTAACTTTGCGGCGCGTTGGGCATCGGTCTTGCGCGACGGAGGCTGAGAAGCTGCAGTGGTCATTTGGATTTTGTACTGGACGCGGCCTTGGGCGTCGGGCTCCGAGATCTCTTGATCGGGATAGCCCGGGCGTGGCTGCCAGATACGGCCGTCGGCGTCCGGCTTCGGTTTTGGAGGGGCAGCCGGTTGCGCGGGTGCGCATGTTGAAGGTCGGGGCAAGGCGGCGCAATCGGTGCAGTCAGACGGCGACCGGTCATTCGGATTCTGGCCGCAACCAACGTCTCGCGGCAAGGCTTGCGCGGATGAGTCAGCGCAAGCGGTAGCGGTCGCGCTTCGATCGCGATTGTTTGAATTTAGTGGCACTGCTGAGGCAGGTTGCGTGGGTGGGGCTGCGCAAGCGGTAGCGTCGCTGGGCGACGGTGATTTTGAGGAGGTGGGGCCAGCGGCGTCGCTGCGCGACGGTGATTTTGAAGATATGAGGCGAGAGGTTACGAGCTTTTCGAGCTCGTTTTCTGCGGCTTCTTCTGATTCATCGGCGGTGGCATCGCTCCGCGCTCTTTGATTGGCGTATTTGCGAACGACGTTGAGGACGTCGGTAGCGGTCACGAGCTCTTCGAGCTCGTTTTCTGCGCCCTCTTCTGACTCGTCGTCATCGTCGGCGTCGGCGGCGGAGTCATCGTCTTCGAGTTCATCGTATTGATCTTCGCGCGACATTGACTTCGAAGAGGCACGGAGAGCGGCGACGCGCTTTTTGAGCGCGTTTTCCGCGTCGTCTTCTGCGTCGGGGTCGATGTCGATGACATCGGAATGGACATTCGAAGTGCGAGGGGGCGGCTGCGGTGGGTGGGGGTCGTTGGAGGTGGAGAATTGGACCTGGGTGGGGATTTCGGTCCAGCGGCCGTGGCTGTCGATGCAGCTGTAGGCGCGCATGGCGCGGAGGATCGTGTCGCCGGTGAAGGTTACGTCATCGACGGATTCGACGAAGGCGTCGAGGGCGGAGTGCAGACGTTCGCGGCGCTCGAGGAGCAAGCCGACGGCGCGGGCGTGGCGGTAGACGGTGCGGTAGTCATTGAGTTTGTAGTCCTGAGAGAGCTTCCAGGGGGCGCGCCAGTGGACGAATTCCTCTTCGATGGCTTCGCGTTCGGGGTGGTGGCAGATGATGCAGCGGCGGCTGTGGCGTTCGAGGAGGAGCGCTTGAAGCTGCTTTTGCAGTCGGCGTTGGCGGTTGATTCGCTCGGACTTCTTAACAGAATGCTTTAGGGAAGGCTTGTTTCGGGACTGCTGTTGGGAGTTCTTTCTACTGGCTCTTGGGCTGCTGGTTTTCGGGCTTGCGGTTTTCGCGGTCGTTTTCGAGGTCATGTTGGATTGTCCTTTTGTGGGTTCGCGGCCGCAGGACGCGGGCGCGGGGTGGTGAGGTGGGAGATCGTTCGATTTGTGGTCGGACGGCTGGCGCCGGCCGACTTTCGTTCAGTCGCCTCCCTGGCGCCTTTTTCAGCGGCGCCAATCCTACATAGATGGACGCTTATAAAGGGAAGGAGGTTGTCTGGTGCCTGGTAATTGGGAGACTACGTAGTTTTGCGGTTAACTAACTCAGAATTGTTCTAGGACTACCGGTATCGCACGGATTGAAGCTAAAAGGGTTGCGGGAGCTAGTTGATGCCAATTCGGGAAACCCCAGATGGTCGTCAACGATCAAAACCTACCGCAAAGTGGGCGCCTTTTATGTTGCGTGATAACCCCGTTCGCAACATCCAATCTCAGGATGCGGCGTTCAGTAGTCGAAAATTCTCTTATCGCACACCTGTGACCTCCTTTAGCTTGGCATACGCCTGACGATATTCAAGCTCGGCCCGAAACATGTCTGCTTCCATCTTTGCCTGGGCCGCTTCGATTTCGGGATCATCCGAGTGATAGCTGGCATCGACCACTCGGCCCGCGGACACCATCCGGCGCGCCAATTGATAGAGCTGCCGTGAACGATTGAGTTCCAGGTAGCTGCTCTTGACCCCGGCCGCCACTTTGGCCTTTGTCAACTGCACCGCCAGGTCGGCCATTTCCGATTGTGCCTGCACCTCTTTCACGGTGTGTTCGCGCTTGAAGCCGTCGAAAAGGGTGTACGTGGCGATGAAGCCGATATAACTGAAATCTTTGGGCAGGACGCGGGCGTTGACCGCGTTCTGGTTTGCATAGCCACCGGTGATTGCAACGGTTGGAATATATTGCAATTTTGTGAGTGCTAGGCCCGCGTGCGCCTTAATCGCGGTTTGCTCTGCTTCCGCCACCTCGGGATTTGCTACGACCGCTCCTTCGGCGGCTGCCGTCAACGACATGTCTTCCACGATCGGTTCGGGCGGGACGAGTTCCAGCGTCGTTCCCTCTGGAAAGCGAAGCAATTCGTCGAGCGACGCGGTCAGTTCCTTCACCTTGTCGGACGAAAGCACAACTGCCTTTTCGGCGGCGAGCATGTCCGTTTCCTGCTCTGCCGAAACCCTGGGCGCCGCCGAATTGTTCGCCGTCAGCCATTTGTTTTGGGTCTTCTTGGCGTCTGCTTGGGCACTGGCCAGTTCGCGCTGTGCGACGAGCAAATCGAAGAAATTCTTCTCGACCTTGCGCGCCGTTTCCGTGACTGGCAGTCCGGCCTTCACTCTCGCGATATTTTCGTCCGCGCGCGCAATCTTCACGAGTTGATAGACGGAAAGAAGCGGAGTGACCGGTTGAACCACTCCAACGTTGAAATCGGTCTGATTCTTGCCAAATACGTTCACGGCCACCATTGCGCCTACGCGTGGCACGGTAACGACTTGACCCGTTTCCTTGTTGAGGTGAAGGTTTGCTAATTGCGCGCCGATATTCGGGTAATAAAGTCCCTGCACTCCCTCACGGTGCTGCTTCGCGGCTTCCACGCTTAACTGGCCGAGCCGGACGAGTGGATTATTCGCTCCTGCTGCGGCGTCCTGTGCTTCTTCCAGCGTGATGCGGCGCGCACCTGCCGAAGCATCGCTCGATTTCGTGGGGAGGGACGATCCAGTGCCAGTAGGCTCTCTACCAAAATCGTTCGGTGTGGGCACCGCGTCGTCCGCTTTGACGCCAGAGACCGCCGGAAATGAAACCCGCAGCGGCACTCCCATCGTCGCCGGCAGGGAGAGCTCTGGTTTTTGCGTTGCGGCGGGTAGGTCTTGGGCCGCAACCACTCCACTGCACAGCAGCGGAACTGCAAGTGCAAAGAAACTTTTCCGGGAGCCCGCTCGCAACAAACCTGTGCGCTGGCGTGATTGAAACATGAGATGCCTCCTTGTCCGAATCATCTGAGTGAGATTTCCACTCTGGCGGCCCTTACGGGCCGCCGACTGGGTAATGGTTAATTGTGCGGGTTGCCCAAGGTTTCGAGCTCCTGCAGACGTTTCATCGCCTGGGAGGCTTTCAGGGTGTTGTAGTTGATGTCGGAGGGATTCATACCGGCACCGTCCTGGAAGGGGTAATCCGAAAGTGTGCCCAAGAACTGCCTGACTTCTTTGCCAAGGGGTATCTAGATCCAGATATTGTCCGCAAACCAGCGCAAGTACATTTGGGATTCGAACGGCATTTCCTCGTAGGGATCGGCCTTGAGGTTCACCAATAGGGGAAAGTTCGTGGAGCTGCGCACACCCGTCAACATATTGCCTGTCATCGAGGCAAAGTTAACTTTCCAATCATTCCAGCGCACGGCGTTCAAATTGCCGTCCTGGTCGAAGTAGAAAATCTCTTCGCGCGGGGCTTTTTTCGTTTCCCCCTTGAAGTAAGGCAGGAAGTTGTAACCGTCGGGGTGAATCCGGAATGTCTTGCCATCGGCTGCGTAGCCCTCTTTGCTCTCCAATTTCGCCACAACGTCCGGCACGCCGGCGGCGGCGAGGAAAGTGGGCATCCAGTCCTCTTGGGAGAAGATTTCGTTGTGGTCCGAGCCCGGCTGAAGAACACTCGGCCAGCGGACAATCATGGGCACGCGGAAGCCGCCTTCCCATGTCGTTCCCTTCTCGCCACGGAACGGCGTGATGCCTCCGTCCGGCCAGGTCATGCTTTCGGCTCCGTTGTCCGTGCCATAGACCACGATCGTGTTGTCGGCAATTCCCAGATCGTCGAGCTTCTTCAGCAACTCCCCGACCATCTTGTCGTGTTCCACCATGCCGTCCGGATAGAGCCCGACTCCCGTAACCCCATCCGACGCTTGCTTCAAATGTGTCCAGATGTGCATACGGGTTGTGCAGAACCACACGAAAAATGGTTTCTTATTGCTCACCGATTTGTCGATGAACTTGGTGGCACCGGCCAACAGCTCCTCGTCAATCGTCGGCATCCGGGAGCGGGTGAGCGGGCCAGTGTCCTCGCACTTCTGCTTTCCCACTCGGCCGTTACGCCCATCCACGGTGGGGTCATCCTTGTCCGAGGCGTAGCAGTGGAGCACGCCTCGTGGGCCATAGTCTTTCTTGAATTCCGGGTCTTTAGGGTAGTAGTAAGTTTCCGGCTCTTCTTCGGCGTTCAAGTGGTAGAGGTTGCCGAAGAACTCGTCGAACCCGTGCACTGTTGGAAGGTGCTTGTCCTGATCCCCAAGATGGTTTTTGCCGAATTGCCCGGTCGCGTAGCCCTGATTCTTGAGGAGGTCGCCAATCGTCGGCGTCCAATCCGGGATGCCGTGCGGCGAACCGGGAAAACCGATGGTCAGCAACCCCGTGCGGAACGGATGCTGGCCAAGGATGAACGAGGCGCGACCGGCCGTGCAGCTTTGCTGCGCGTAGGCATCGGTAAAAAGCGCCCCTTCCTTGGCAAGACGGTCTATGTTCGGCGTCCGGTAACCCATGATGCCGTGGTTGTAGGCGCTGATATTGTCGTAACCAATGTCATCGCCCCAAATGACCAGAATATTCGGTTTTTTCTGCTGTGCTGACACGGAAGGAGACGCAGCCAGCCCCAAAACCAGAAGCAACGCTGCGAAAGCAACAGCCGTCCTCCCAACGCATTTCATGTACGTCCTCCTTCTTCCGTTTTAGTCACTCGGAAGCAATGCTGTAGCGCCGATTCGTTGGCAGAGCACGCCTCACAACTCGACGGGTTTTTCGATACTGCCCCTGGCGGTCATGAGGTGGAACTGTCAAAAGTGACAGGGTGGCTAGATCTTTCGAGTAAACCAGCGGTACGAGGCGACAGAGAGTGCCAATTCGGGAAAAATCAAAATCGGCACGCTTCTTGAACCCGAGTGGGTCACGTTGGCAGGAAATAAAGCCGATATTCCGAGATGTGATCAACGTCACATGCGATGGCGACGCAAATCACAGAAGCGCGTAGTCCAGAAGGTTAATCTGGCCGGGCATTGAATACAGATCGGCGAAGCAATCGAGAGGAGATACTGGGATGAAGACGATGGGGAGAACCGCGTTTGCAGTGATTCTATTGGGCATGCTGTCGATTGCAAAACCTGCGCAGGCGGGGGACGTACAAGGAAAAGTAACAGCAACGGGCTTGAAGTCGGCGGGCGGCATTGCCGTGTATATTGACGCAATTCCCGGCAAGAAATTCGATCGGCCGGCGGATCATGTATCGGTTGACCAGAGGAATATGCTCTTCGTGCCGCACACCCTGGTGATACTGCGTGGAACCACCGTGGATTTTCTCAACAGCGACCAGGTGGCTCACAACGTGTACTGGCCGTCGGTAGGGGGTAACAAAGCTTTGAGGCACAGCTTGACGATCGTCTCGCCGGGGCAAAAAAAGTCGTTCGAATTCGATGACCTCGGCGCGGCGCAGCTGCTCTGCAACATGCACACTGAGATGGTCGGCTATGTGGTGGTGGTTCCGACTCCCTATTTCGCACTCACGGACAGTGACGGTGCGTTTACGATCAAGAATGTCCCACCGGGAAGCTACACGCTGAAATCGTGGAGCGCAGACGGCAAACCGACCACACAGGCGATCACCGTGACGGGCGCCACGACGAACGTACAAATCGCCGTGGTGAGCGCGAAGTAGCCGAGTTAAATCAGGGACAACGCACTTGGCACAAATACCCAAATCGCTGAGGCAGAATTGGACTCGGCTGGGCGCGCAACTCACCGCGGCGGCAGCGGTGTTCGTTCTCGCCGCCTCGTTGCTTGCGCAGACAGCCGGCACGCCAGACACGTCCGTAACAGCCGTCCAAGGCGAAAGCTGGCTCAATCATCTCCATAAGTCGTTTAACGAAACAGGCATGGGCAAGACCTGGGAATTGGGGCCAGCGCCAACCGAGCCGGGACAAATACCGCCCACGTGGCAGCTCGAATTAACGAACGGCTATGCGTCGCAAACTCTCACGATCCACGGCTCGGACCTCTATCGCCTTAATTGCCGCGGCTGCCATGGAGCACTCGGCCACGGCAGCCCGCCGGAAATAAATGCTGTGACCGGTCCGGTGCAGGCAACGTCCGTGACGGCCACGATGGAGCGAATGAAACAGGCCGGCCGGGAAATGAGCCGAGCGGACGTGAGCGCCGCGGCCAAGGAATCCAAAATTCTTTTACTGCAACGCCTGCACATGGGCGGGCTGCACATGCCGCCACCCACGTTGAGCGACACAGAAATTCGATCTCTGATCGCCTATCTTGAAGTGCTGTCGGATGTCCCCGGTGCAGCAAACCGGCAGATTGCCGTGAGGGAATCGTCGTACCGCATCGGCGAGCACATCGTGAAGTCCACCTGCCACGTGTGCCACAGCGCGACGGGAGCCAATCCAGATCCTGAGCAAATTTACGAAGGAGCGATTCCGCCGCTCTCCTCTCTCACCGCGCGCGTCAGCCTCCCCGATTTTGTCAGAAAGGTGACCACAGGCGCCCCCATCAACATGGGCACACCGCCAGCGCTCTACAGAGGCCGCATGCCGGTCTTTGCCTATTTGACCCAAGACGAAGCCGCTGCAGCCTACCTCTACCTTATGATTTACCCACCCAAACCGTAGGCGCCCATTTTTTTTTGGATAGATGGGCTAAGAACTGGCGGCGTGCTCCGGGAAGGCTTTTGGGCGCTACAAAGGAGTTGGCAAGAACGAGATCGCGGGATGAGCCAAGCATTAGTGGCGTGCGCCTTATTGTCTCGTCGCCAGTTGCGTTTCATCATCCGCCGGCACTAATGCCGACAACCTAAGTACGGCGGCGGCGGCCATGTAGCGCACGGGCGCTTTCTTGTCCAGCAGGTGCGGTGCGATTGGGAGGAGCAGGCTGGGATCGTGGTGATGCCCGATGGCAAACAAGGCAGCCACCCGCACAGCCCCGTGCTTATCGCAGGCCGCGTTAAGCAGCCCCTCACCGATCCGGGAGTCCTGATCGTTTGCGAGCTTCTTGAGCGCATTGAGACGCACCGGAGTGGCGTAGTCCTTGGAGAGCTCTTGCCATGCCATCCATCCGTAGCCGGCATACGGTGCAAATCCAATGCCAACTCCCATTGCCAAGAGCACCATGGCTCTCTCGTCCATAATCAATTTCTTTTTTGCGGCGATTAAACCTTCGCCGCTTTTCCGTTCGCCGGTCAAAATCTCGTAATAGACATCGTAGCCTGAAGAGTCGTCCATGGAGAGTAAGGAATCGGCGGCGGCGAAAAAGACTCGATTTTCTTTGTCCGCCAACGCTTTCTTCAATAAGGGAGCGGAGGATTTCGCTTCCATCTGGCCCAGGGCGGTGGCGGCAGCGGCGCGTACGGCGGGTTTCCGGTCTCCGAGCGCGTTTTCTGCTGATTCGATCGCCCAGGGATCATTCTGCAATAGACCGAGTGCTGCCACCGCGGCGGCCCGCCGGCTTGTATTGTGCTCGCTCAGGCCTGTCTGCAGGATGCCCCTGGCGTTTTGCTGTAATGTCTGTGGGTAGGCAGCATTGCTGCAAAGCAGCCATGCGAAGCATGCGGCCATTGAAGCTCTTGACCCCCAGAGCCACCACTTCCCGCGATTCTGCCTTCCGGACATAACCTTTTACTCCGCCGCGATGTTGACGCCGCTCTCGAGAGCGACGCTGTGATTGTGGTCACAGCTTGTTGTGAGCGAGGTTACGTCGAGCCAGGAGAAGGCTTTTGGCAGTGTGAAAAATAAGAACGAAGTCGCGAGGTAGCCAAGCATTGAAGGCGGCGCTGCGTGGGACTTGGGGCGCAGGCTGATGCCTACGCTACTGGAAAAATCCCTAATCGGCGGTAACAGGGGTATAAGATTCGGATTCTCGTCGCGGGCGGGCAGAACAAGGACAACGGCAAAAGCGAAGGCGCCGGCCAGAGGCCAGCGGTACGAAGGGCAACTTCGAACGGCAAAAGAGCCGGCGAGACGCCGGCGGTACGAAAGGCGACCGCACTAGAGGAGATTTGATGAGTGAAGCTGGGGCGAGCCAGGGAGCGGCGGGAGCCGAGACGATACGGCATGAATTTGCTGATGTGAATGGGGCGCGTATTCACTACGCGGTTGCGCGACCGGCGAGATACGAAAACGCGGAGTTGGGGGAATGCGGTGCGGTTGCTGGCGATGCGGCGGCGCGCGGGGCGGGAGCGAAGCTCATTGTTTTTCTGCATGGGTTTCCTGAGTTTTGGTATGCGTGGCGGAAGCAGCTTAAGGAATTAGGGCGGGATTTTATTGCGGTGGCGCCGGATATGCGCGGGTACAACCTTTCGTCGAAACCGGCGGCGGTGGAGGAGTATGACATCGGCAAGCTCGTCGGGGATGTGCGCGGGCTCGTGGAACATTTGGCCGGTGCGCATCAACTTGGAGCTGCACGGTGCGTTCTTGTTGGACACGATTGGGGCGGGGTTGTGGCGTGGGCGACGGCGATGTCTTGTCCGGAGATTGTGGAGCGGCTGGTGGTCATCAATGCGCCGCATCCGAAGATTTTCGAGCGCGAACTGCGCGAGAATCCTAAGCAGCAGGAAGCGAGCCAGTACATGCTGGTGTTTCGCAGCCCGCAGGCGGAAGCGATGATGTCCGCGAATAATTTCGCGATGATGCAGGAGACGATTCTCGGCGACGGAATGCGGCAAGGCTATATTTCCGAGGCTGACCGGAAAGCGTATGTGGAAGCGTGGTCGCAGCCGGGCGCGTTGACGGGCGGGTTGAACTATTATCGCGCGGCGGAAGTGGGGCCGGGTGGCGGCGGGCACGAGGCGTTCAAGGCGAAGCATCCGGTGGCGTCGTTTGAGGTGAAAATGCCGGCGCTGGTGATCTGGGGCGAGAAGGATCCTTATATATTGACGGACAATCTGGACGGGCTCGAGCGGTACGTGCCGAAATTGACGGTGGAGCGGATTCCTGACGCGACGCACTGGGTGGTGCACGAGAAATCGGCGCGCGTGAATGAGTTGATTCGCGATTTTTTGACGGCTTCAAAATAGACTTCGAGTGTTTAGCGTGGCGCCCAGCCGATGAAAAAAACATCAAAGCAGCCTGCGAAGAATTCAAGCGCCCGCGTGGGAGCGATTCCGGCGGTGCCGATTGAGGCGGTGTTCAGCTTCTTGAAGGGCACGAAGGGAACGTCGAGCTGGACGAAGCAGGATTTCGCCGGGACGCTGAAGATCAGCCTGGCGGACGCGGCGAAGATACTGCCCGTGATTCAAATGCAGGGCTACATCCATCCTTATCATGATGAGTGGGTGACGACGACGGCCGGTGAGGATGTGTCCGGCGGGCGGCCGCCGCGCTTCTCGCCTGAGAAGGTGGAAGAGGCGCTGGCTGAGCTGCGGGAACGGATCAAGGCTACGAATCAGAATTCGAAGTCGCCGTACAAGATCGTCGAGGCGGTGGCGTTTGGGGATTTTCTTCAGCAGAAACCGCGGGTGCAAGCTGCTGAGGTGGGGATTCGCCTGGAGCCGCGGAAGGCGAAGCGCGGGGAATCGCCGGCGAAACAGCATGCGGCCGAGCGAGCGTTTCTCAGGCAACTACGCGAGAAGGCGGCGACGGTGAATGCTTTACCGTACGCGGAGTGGATGAGCGCGAGGACACATCGGAGACTTTTGTAGCTTGGCGTGTTGCTGAGGGTAGCGAGATGGTGAGGGTGCCAAGGTTTGATGTGGGGTGGCGTCAGGAACTGCTTACAGGCCCTTCGGTTCTCAGGGTAAACCCTTCGTCCCTCAGGGCAGGCAGGAGTGCCTGTGCCACTAAAGCTGTGGCGCTGGCTTGAGTGCGCCAAGGTCGTTTGCCGGGCACGGCCCCGCGAACCCATGCGGGATCTGCGACATGCCGTGCCCCTACTGTCGGAAAAGCCGTCTTATTCCTCCGGGAGCACGGGCAGGACCATCATGTTTACTGCTGACGGGTCGTCGCGGAGCTTCAAGTACAACAATGTACCGTTCGGGCGCGGGACGCTGAGCGTCGAGTCCACGAAACCTGCGGGGACGGGAACTGTGTGGCTGAATTGGGAGTCGGAGGCTACTGAGTCGATCAGGAATAGATTCGTGCCGGTTAGTTTGCACTGTTTGTCGGGGCTGTCGGGGCAGCGGATTTCTTTTACGGATGGGATGCGCACCAGATTTGCGAGCGGGGTCCAATCGCCTTTGGCGCCATCCGCGTCGACGGGACGAAAGCGCAGCGGGCCGAAGGCGGAGGGGCCAAAGCTTTTCGCCGGGTCGAGGAACGCGAGAACGGTTTGAGAATCCTGGAGGACCAAGTTGCCGTCGGCTTCGCTGAGCAGGACGTGAAAGGATTCGTCGGCCGTCGCGACCTCGATTTTTTCATCGTGCGAAAACTTTTCCGGTACTTCCGCCTTCACGAAGAATGAAAGGTGACTCCCCTGCGACAGCTCGTCTTCGTTGCCGAAGCGTATTGCCGAAGATCCGGGACCGCGCTGCACGCTTTTGCTGAGCAGCGCGACTTTTGGGCGCGGCGCTTCCACCGTGGTTTGCAGGTCAAGAATGCGTCCATCTTTCAGCGCGACGTGAGCTACCAGTTTTTCTTCTGGTTGCAACGTGGCGGCTGAGGCGTTGTTGAGCGTTGCGAGGTGTAACTCGTCTTTCTGGTTCGCTCGAGACAGCTTTGCGGGCACAAAGTGAATTCCGTTCAATTCGAAGCCCTCGACTTCATCGAGGCGCGTTCCTCTCAATAAGCCCTGCTGATCGCCTGCGTTGATGGTGAATCGATCGAGATGCGCGGCTTCTGAATAGGCATGGAGAGTGAGCTCGTCGGCTTCTGCCAATCCGTATTGCTTCACTTTCAGCTTCATGGGGCCGGCGGTTTGGCCCTTGAGCGGGATCTCGACTTCGAGTTCGTCCGTTTTCGCGGGCTTCCATGTGGACTTCAGGTCTGTGCCGTTCGCAGCGGCGACGCTTATCTTCTCGACGCACGCCGCATTCACCGATTGCAGATGAACGGAATCGTCGCGGCCGACGATCAGCGCGCTCTGATCGGCCGGTGGGACAATCCACTTCGCTGAGTGCGCGGAACGCAGCTGGAAACTCGGGCCGTCGAAAGTTTCGAAGCCCCATTTGCCGCGAAGAGTTCCTTTCGCCTGCGGATCCAACTGGCCCGCGTGCAAGCCGTGCGTGTCAATCAAGAATCCGCCGCGAGCGGCGTCTGCTGCCGCGGGGAGGTCCATTCCGGCGCCGGATTTGCTTTCAATGTGAAGAACGAAATCGTGCGCGATATCGGTGGCGAACACCAAAGGAGCGCCTTCGACGGGTAGAACGAGAGGCGACTTTTGCAGGCAGAATATTTCCTCAGCATTTACGGCCCGGAGCGGAGGGAGTTGGGCGGCTTCCACGGCGGGCAGTCCGACGACGATCACGGACTTCGGTTTGCGGAACGAAGGCGGATTATTGAGGCGCAGGTTCAACTGCTGTTGCTTCGGGAGGGCGAGGGCAGGGATGTATTGATATTCCGCGGTGTGGAGATTGCCGAGGATGCGCGCCATGTCCACGATCGCTCCCACGTACGCGCTGTAAAATCCGCCGCCCATGAGCGAAGTGGAGCTGACGGCGCCGATGAAATCGGAATTGGGGCCGGAAGTAAGAGCGGTAACCATCGACTGGCTGTGTCCGTCATCGAGGACGAGCTGATCGGTATTCTGCGTGAGGCACGGCCCTTGTTGCTCGGTGGGCTTATCGAAACATTGCTGATCGAGCTTGATGTTCAGCGTTCGACCCAGGAGTACCGAGCGCTCGTGGAGCGCCTTGGGATCGGTGTCCGAGGTTTCCTTTACCTCGTTGAGATATTTTTCGAGGCGAAGGCGATCTAGGCTGGCTTGATTCAAATCCTGCGAGGCGCGCACAAATGCTCCGGGTTTGCCGCGAACGGCGGCGCGAAGAGAGCTGAAATCGCCGCCGGTTTCTGGGGCCAGAAAAATCAGCGTTTGCTGCGCGTCCTGCGGGACAGTCACAACGATGCCTTCCTGGTGGATCTGTTTGTTCCAGGTTTCGGCGCGTGTGAACCAATCATAGGGCGGCGGGTTCGTGGAGCCGCGGAGGAAGGCGACGATGAGGAGGTAGCGGACGGATTGGCTTTCGGGAAAATCCGGGTGGATCCAGAGGCGGTCGCCGGGCTGGAGGTTGGGAACGTCGGAGATTGGCAGCGTCTTTCCGGCGCGCGTGACTGTCATGTGGATGCGCGGGCCGGCCAAATCGAAAGCGGCGGAATCGGCGCGGGAGATTCGGGTTGCGATGGACAGCAGCGCTAGAAGCGCAAAACTCGCGGTAAGCGGGGTGCGAATGGCCGAAGGGCGGAAGCCGCAGATTCCCATCTCAAACTAGCTCCTGGGTCCGGGGGAAATATGTTACTACCTCCTAAATGCGGGGGCGAACTAAAGTAGCCGGTTTTTTGCAGTGTTCCCAATTTAGAAACCTACAGCAGGTAGTTTGGCGAGTGGAGGTTTGTTGCCTAAATTGGGGATTTTGGGAGCGGGTTCAACCCACGCAGAGGGTATGATGCGCGCGACAGAGGTGTAAATCGCGAATCCGGCATCGGAGAATTCTATGAGACGAAGAACCTCAAAAGGACACAGCAAGAAAAAGTCAGGGATTCGAAAGGCCGGCGGAAGCGCCGACGTGGAACAGGCTCTCGAGAAAAACGCTCATGAATACGCGGAAGCTTTGACGAGGCATGATGCGGAAGCGTTGAATGAAATCTGGACCACAGACTACACATTCGTCAACCCGCGTGGCGAATTGCTGAGCAAAGCGCAACGCATGGCCAACATAAAGTCTGGAACTACCGAGTTTCAAACGATGCGCCCCGAGAAGGAGCGACTGTACGTGCACGGCAATTTCGCGGTGGAGGTCGGCCGCATCGTCGTTGAAGGTGAATACAGCGGGCACGAGAGCAGCGGAGAATATCGTTACACGACGGTGTGGATCAAAATACAGAAGCGCTGGCGGATGTTGGCTAATCAGATCACGCTTATCGCGAAATGAGTGTATCCGCATTTGGAAATAATGCTCAGCATTTGGTAACCGCCTCGTAGTCGTTTTGAGGTCGCAATTTGCGACTTCAAATTCTTGGTCTCTTCGGAAGTCAGCTCGATTCCGTTACGGCGCAAACGGGTCTACGTAGCGGGAGCGAGGACCCAGTCGAAGGGGAGGATGCGGAGAAGTCTCGTCCTAGAGGCTTTGCCGTGCCAGCCGCAGGTGGGATTGGTGCAGGCGATTTCTTCGTTGCCGAACATTTTCATAGCGTCAGTTTCGGAGAGCGAGGTGTTGCGGCATTTCTTCTCTAGATTGATATTTTTGCGGTCTTTGGGGCACTCGAAAACGATTCGATAGGCTAAGCTCATAGTCAATGTTAACACCTGCGGGCCCGGCCCCGATTTGATTCTTGAGTGGGGCTGATAACTGATAGGAATGAGTACTTGCCTTTGCAGCCGATTCTGCTATGATGTGTTTGCGCTTATTACTTTCGGTTGTGTTGTGCGGTCCCTCTGTTCGTAGCTGATCTGAGAATACCCGCCTTCAGTTCTCTCCGCATGTTTTCAGCGTAATCTAAAAACAAGACTGGCAAAAAGGCCGCTTGAGTTCGCACGGAAGTTTGTGCAAACCGGCGTGTGCCTGGCCAGCAAGAAAGCAAAATGCAAAATTTTTCAGAATTACCTATCTCACCTTCGTTGAAGGAGAGATTGGCAGCGGCGCGATTCGTCGTGCCGACTGCTGTACAAGCCGCAACCATTCCACCCGCGATGGAAGGCAAAGATGTAATCGCGACCGCTCAGACGGGGACGGGCAAGACGCTCGCGTTTCTTATCCCTGTGATCGAGAAACTGGCGCGACAGAGTGCGCCGGGAATCGGCGCGCTGGTGCTACTGCCCACGCGCGAACTGGCCATGCAAGTGGCCGAGCAATTCGACGCGCTCCGTGGAAGGCAGCTTGCGGCCGCGGCGCTCGTGGTTGGCGGATTATCCGAAGGCCCGCAGCTCAATGCGATTCGCAAGGGAGCGAGGATTGTTATCGCGACTCCCGGACGCCTCGAGGATTTTCTCGACCGGCGGCTCGTGAGACTCGACGGATTGCAAACTCTGGTGCTCGACGAAGCAGATCGCATGCTGGACATGGGATTCCTGCCGTCGATTCGGAGGATCGTTTCGATTCTGCCGAAAGAGCGGCAGACGATGTGCTTCTCCGCGACGATGGAAGCTTCGGTGGCGCATCTTGTGAAGGACTACATGCGAAATCCGGTGCGGCTCGCATTCGGATCCACGTTGAAGCCTTCCGAGAACGTGAGGCTGCAGGCGTTTGAAGTATCGACGGAGCAGAAGCACGGAATGCTGTGTCATCTATTGAACCAGGAAAAAGGGCGTTGCCTGGTTTTCTCACGGACGAAACGCGGAACGGATCGCATCGCCAAGCTGCTGAAGTGGCGCGGCATCGATGCGGCCGTGATTCACGGCGACCGCTCGCAATCGCAGCGTACGGCGGCTCTGGCTGGTTTCCAGCAGGGACGGCACCGTGTGCTGGTGGCGACGGACGTGGCTTCGCGCGGAATTCACGTGGAGAATATCGCTCACGTGATCAACTACGACTTGCCTGACCTGGCGGAGAATTTTATTCACCGCGTGGGCCGGACGGGACGGGCGGGAGCGCAGGGCGTTGCGACGACGCTATTTTCGCGCGATCAACGGACCGAGATATTCCAGTTGGAGCGGACTCTTGGTTTGAAGATCGAGCGACTGCCGGTGGACCTCGGTTCTCTCGCGAAGCAGGAGAAGGATAACGAGGATCGGTTGAATCGGATGGCGCCGGCTTTCAAGCGGCAACTGGTTCGGCTGCCTGGAGAATATCTTCAGGCGCAGATGCAGGGCTAATCGCTCTGGCTGCTTTGCGGGTAAGAACCGCTCAGCAAAAACATTCAACTACGGCTTCCGGGGCAGATACTCAAATCTGGTCCGGGAGCCGTTTCTTTTTGGGGCTAACTTGATTCGGAGCGCTGAATGAACGGGCTTAACGGCTAGTAATCTTCGCGGGGCTTGGGGGTGTAGAGACGATTCGTAGATTTGGTCGCGTGGCCCGCTCTGTATTCTTCCAGTTCGCTATCGGTGATCGGGAAATTCGTGTGCGAAGGAAGGTCCGAGTTGGCGACTAGCTCGCGCTTCAATTTTAAAGAGCAGACGTCGGGCGCATCCTGGTAGCGAACACGGTGCGAGGTGAAAGCATCGTCGGCGATGGTGAGCGTGAAGTCGCGAACGTCTTCGGCGGCGTAGCGAACCTGGAAAGCGTATTCGCGGCCCCGGTTTTTCGATTCGAAGCCCAGGTACTGCATCATGATTGAATTGCTCATTTTGACCTTGGTGTTAGGCCCGAAATCGTTTAGCGACGAGAGGCCGAAACCTATTAAGACCGATTCGGTGTGCTACGAGAGTGTGGACTATTCTGCCGGTTTCCGCCAGATAATTGTGACTCGCTGATTCTGGGCTTCGAAGATTTCCGGGAAATTTCACTTCTGAATCAAAGCGAAAGGCGCCGGCCAGAAGCCCTTCATGCCCCAGGGCAAGCCAGCGGTACGAAAGGCAACCGCGTTCAGTGGGACGAAACGACTTCGCGAATGATTTTCGCGAGGATTCGGACGCCGTCTTCGATCTGATTGCTATTTGCGCCGCCGTAGCCGAGGACTAAGCCGCCACGCGTCGGTCGCTTCAGGTAACAACTGGAAAGCGGGATTGCGGATATGCCGGTCTCGGCGGCTTTCTGCGAAACTGTTCTGTCGTCCACTCCAGGCGGAAGCAATGCTACCAGATGCATTCCAGCTTCTGCGTCTACTACCTCGAGCTGCTCGCCTAGATGGTTGCGAATCGCTTCACCGAGCGCCTTGCGGCGTTCCATGTAGAGCATGCGCATTCTGCGAATGTGGCGGGCGAAGTGGCCCTCCTTGATGAAATCGGTGAGGGCAGCCTGGTAGAGCGTGGGCGGGAAAATATCGGTGGCTTCACGCGCGGAATAGAATGCGCGGACGAGATCTTTGGGAACCACCACATACCCCAGGCGCAAGGCGGGAAACAAAACCTTGCTAAGCGTGCCGATGTAGATGACGCGGGCGTCCGCGTCCATGCCTTGCAACGAAGCAACCGGGTGGCTGCCGAAACGATATTCGCTGTCGTAATCATCTTCGATGATCCAGGAGCCGGTGCGCGCGGCCCAATTGAGCAGCTGCATGCGGCGGGAGGCGCTCATCGTGAAGCCCATCGGGTATTGGTGCGAGGGCGTGATGTAGACGGCGCGGGCGTTGCGGCAGCGGCGCATGCCTTCTTTCACGTCGAAGCCATCGCGGTCGATCGGAACGGGAACGAGCCTGGCGCCGGCCATGGTGAGAGCCTGCTGCGCGCCGGGATATCCCGGCTCTTCAATCCACACAGGGTCGTCCAAATCCAGCAGCGCACGGGCGGTTACCTGCAGGCCCAATTGCGAGCCAGGGACGACGATTACTTGCGAAGCGTCGCAACGCACCGCGCGAGATGCTCCGAGATATTCGGCGATTGCTTCGCGGAACGGCGCGTAGCCCATGGGATCGCCATAAGCCATCATTTCGCGCGTGGAATTTCGCGCGTGGCGCGAAAGCAGAGAGGACCAAACGGCGACGGGAAAATAGTCGAGAGCGGGGAGGCTGACGCGGAAGGCGCCGATGTTTTTCAGATCGGAATCGCCCTGCATGGACACGAGCTCGCGAGCGCGCTGCGAAATTTTGCGCGAGATTTTCTGCGCCGCGGGCCTGCGAGCGCTGCCGGGCGCTGGTTTTGAGGTGTCTTCGGGAATGGAACGCGCGACGCAGGTGCCTGCGCCGACGAATGTCTCGAGGTAGCCTTCGGCGTGCAATTGCTCGAAGGCGCTCAGCACCGGCACGCGAGAAACTTTCAATTCTGCGGCGAGGCTTCGGGTGGAAGGGACGCGCTGCCCGGGGCGCAATTGGCCGCTAACGATGGCGCGCTGGAACCAGTCGTATAGCTGACGGTACATTGGCCGGAGCATTGGATTTTGTGTGCGCGAGGCAAGCGCGATGGGCGGGAAGAAACCGGCGCGGACTTGTTTTAACTGTCTAGCTTGCGTCACATGCGGCTCCAAGTGGTCATATCAAATTGCGTCAAAGTGGCTATTGTGACCCTCCACTCCATGATCCATCATTCGTGGCAGTGGCGCAATTCGTGCGCGAGCGGAGACAGGTTCAAATTCTTGATTCAACAACGAACTGCGAGGACAAAAGCGATGAATGCATGTAGATCGATTGGAATTTTCTTCTTGCTGTGCTGCGGTCTGCTTGTCGTTTCCAAACCGGTTTCCATATTCGCGCAATCGAGCGCGGACACCCCGAAAGCCGATTCGCCACAGTCCGCGGCGCTCCCGGATGGGCAGCACGATTTCGACTTCGAACTTGGCAGCTGGAAAATTCACCTGAAGCGCCGTCTCAACCCTTTAACCGGTTCGAACAAGTGGGTGGAGTTGAGACGGCACTTCGGTGACGCGGAAGGTGTGGGATGGACGCGCCCAGATCGAGGAGTTCGAGACCGATAGCCCCACTTCCGGGCATATCGAGGGCCTCACGCTGCGCACCTACAATCCCAAGACTCACGAGTGGTACCTCACGTGGGCCAACAGCAAGGACGGCCTTCTCGTTCCGCCACAGATCGGGCGGTTCAAGGATGGAACGGGCGAGTTTTACGCGCAGGACACGTTGAACGGCAAAATGATCTTTGTCCGATTTATCTGGTCGAAGACCGACACGAAGGTGCCGCATTTTGAGCAGTCGTTTTCAGAAGATGGAGGGAAGACCTGGGAAGTGAATTGGATTACGGACCAGACTCGGGTGGGCGACGGGAACTGAGAAGCGCGAGCTGGTGAACGACATATTTCATTCTCGCGTGAAGCATGGGCAGGGCGTTTTTAAGTAGTCTTGGCGACTGGATAAAAGAGATGAACGCGCTTACTGGCTTTCGGAAATATCTGCTGGCGTGCAGCTTGATTGTTGTCTTGCAGCCTCTTCACGGCACGAGCATTCAAGAGGCTGCAGGGCAACGAGACGGGCAACACGATTTTGATTTTGAGATTGGGAACTGGAAGACGCATCTATCACGGTTGCAGCATCCGTTGAGCGGCTCCCACACCTGGATCGAATACGAAGGAACTTCCGTGGTGCGGAAGGTATGGGACGGGCGCGCCAATCTGGTGGAACTCGAAGTGGACGGCCCCGGCGGTCACGTCGAAGGGCTGAGCCTGCGTCTTTACAATCCTCAATCGCATCAGTGGAGCCTGAATTTTGCCAATGCGAATGGGGGGACGCTGAGCGTGCCAACCGTTGGCGAATTCAAGAATGGGCGTGGTGAGTTTTACGATCAGGAACCATTCAACGGCCGAATAATTCTGGTGCGCAATGTGTGGATGGACATGACGGCGAATTCGTGCCGCTTCGAGCAGTCGTTTTCCGATGATGGTGGCAAAACCTGGGAGACGAACTGGATCGCGGTGGACACGCGCGTGAAATGAGGAAGCTCGCGAAGTTCAACCGCGAAAGCCAGATAGCGCGAGCCGTGAAGAAAGCGATAACACTGACGCGAAGAGATTGCGGGGATGTCGCATCGGAAAACAATTCGGAAGACATTCGCCGTGCTCGCACTGATGTACGGGCTAGTGAGCACCCAAGCGGCCTCAGCTCAAAATTCCTCCGATCGCCAATCGCTGGATGATGCGTGGTGGACCGGGCCCATGCTGGCGCCGTCAGCTGCGACGCTGCCGCAAGGGCATTTTCTGATTGAGCCGTACCTCTACGACGTGATCGAGCAAGGCCAATACGATCGCGACGGAGTGAAGCGGCGAGCTCCCGAATCGAACGGCTTTGGATCGCTCACCTATGTGAACTACGGATTGACGGACAAACTGACGGTCGGTGTAATCCCGACTTTTGGTTACAACCGGGTGAACGGAGCGCCGAGCAGCTCCAGCGTCGAGATGGGCGACGTCACGGTGCAGGGCCAATACCGGCTGACGAAATTTCATGAGGGCAGCTGGGTTCCGACAACGTCGTTTGCAATCCAGGAAACTTTTCCGTCGGGCAAATACGACCGGCTGGGAAACCGGCCGAGCGATGGACTCGGCAGCGGCGCTTACACCACGACGTTTGCGTTCTACTCGCAAACTTATTTCTGGCTGCCCAATCGCCGCATACTTCGCATGCGCTTGAACGCATCGGAATCGTTTTCGAGCAACGTGAGTGTCGAGGGCGTCAGCGTGTACGGAACGGATGCTGAATTTCACGGGAACGCGAGGCCTGGCGGCACTTCTTTCGTTGACGCATCGTGGGAATACAGTCTCACGCGAAGCTGGGTGCTGGCACTCGACGCAACTTACCGCTACCAAAGCAGCGCGCATGTGATCGGAAGCGACGAACTCACTTCGCCGGGCGTGCAGAACACGCGAACGATTCGGCTCAACACAGGTTTTAGCGACGCCATCGGTTTTGCGCCGGCGATCGAATACAGCTGGAATTCCAAAGTGGGAATTCTGCTTGGCACGCGCCTGATTCCGGCAGGCCGCAATACCTCCGCAACCATAACTCCGGCCATCGCCATCAACATCGTCCGTTAGCACTCTGCTTCTAGTTCTTCGGTTCGGCTATAGGGCCCAGCCCGTTTGCAGACCGCCCTCCGCGACTCTAGCCGATTGTAAGAAAGGTGAACGTTACATTGTGATTGCTTCCAGTTTACTTTGCGTTACAAGCGAGTACATCAGAGGACAGCGTCTTACCCTGTCCTCGCGCGTGCCTCCAGGCCAGTAGACGCTTCTCGCAGCCGATACGTAGACTCCCTCCGTAGTGAAAATCCAAGGGCCCCGGTAAGTTTTTATCGTGCCGCACTCCCCCTCCGGCAGCGGGCAAAAGCGGAACATGTCGAAGAAAATCTCTCTAGCGTTTCCCATTGTTGCAATGGAATATTTGTTTTTTATTTTTGCATGCAACGCAGTGGCGGCCTCGTCAGTTACGGTGAGCCCGACCTCGGTGAATCTCGGGTCTGTAAACCTGGGAAGCAGCTCGCAACAACAGATAAAAATCACAAATTCCACGGGGATTAGCGTGACCATCACGAGTGTGGCGCTGAGCGGCAATTATTTTGCGATCAGCGGCATCACGGCACCCCTAAGCCTTTCCGCTGGAAAGAGCGCCACGTTGACGGTAACCTTCGCTCCGAAAGCTGCCGGCGCGCAAACTGGAAAGATCGTAGTGCAGGGCAGAGGTATCACCACAGCCATCAACGTTACACTGTCTGCGAACGGCGTATCGAGCGGCGGTACAACGTCGATTTCGGCCGTGCCCACCGGCGCAGCCTTCGGAAATGTCCCTGTGGGCAGCACCAATTCGCAAACTTTTACCGTCACGAACCATGGCACCAGCACGATCTCAGTGTCGTCGGAGGCCGTCTCCGGGACCGGCTTCAGCATGTCCGGCCTCGCTGACGGCGCGCAAATCGCCGCGGGCAAAAGCTCCACTTTCAATGTGGCTTTCAAACCAGCCAAGACGGGAACGACTACCGGCTCAGCGTCAATTAATTTCAGCGCGTCGGGTAAGACAGTCCCTCTCACGGTTTCGTTGTCTGGAAACGGAGTCACCGCCACAGGTACGTTGCAGGTGAGTCCCACCGCGATAAATTTTGGAGACGTATTGGTTGGGCACAGTGGCTCGCTCCCTCTCAAAGTGACGAACAACGGAAACTCGGCGCTCACAACCAGTCGGGGGACAATCTCAGGTTCGGGATTCAGCATGATCGGTGGACTCGCCGGGCTGACGCTGCAACCTGGTCAGTCCGACTCAGTGACAGTGGTGTTTGAGCCGGCCGTGAATGGAAGCGCCACGGGAACAATCTCAATCCTAGCGGGCGTAACCACGACATCAGTCGCACTCTCAGGCACAAGTACAGCAGCATCGTCTTCTTCGCACTCGGTGGATGTCTCCTGGAGTGCGAGCACTTCGTCCAATATAGCCGGCTACTATATTGAACGCGGAACAACGTCAGGAGGACCGTACCAGGTTCTTAATTCGTCGAAAGATATGGGAACGTCGTATGTCGATTCGACGGTACAAGCCGGCAAAGAATATTTTTACGTCATCGTCGCCGTTAATACGAGCGGACAAGAAAGCAGCCCTTCCGGGCAGGTGAGCGCGACGATCCCTTCGCCTTAGACACTCTGGGAATTCGATTAGCGCTACCGTGATGGAAATCCCTCGAGGTTAGTGAAAAGCGCTCTCTGGTAGATTCTGCGCGCGCGCCAGCAGTTCGGGCAGGTTTTTCTGTACTGCAGCGGCTTTTTTCCCCAGCAGCATTTCCACTTCGTGGCGGGCGGTTTCCACCGTTTGCTGATTTTCGCCGCCTTTGCCGCCCAGCAGAATTTCCGCGCGCAGATAGCATGCATACGCTAGTTCCAGGTCAACGCCGCGGCGCCTGAGAAATTGTCCGTAATTGAACCAGTCGAACGCTTCGCTCCGCGGGTCTTCCAACTTTTTATCGAGCGCGAGGCCGCGCTGGAAGGAGTGCGCCGCGCCTGCGGCGTCTCCGGATTTTTCCTGGTAGTCGCCGAGATGCGCGAGCGCCAGGCTTTCGAGCTGCAAATTCTTGTCACGTTCGGTAAGCGCGATCGCCGAAAGATAGCCCGCCATCGCCGCTTCTTTGCGATTCACGCGCGCCTCATCGTCCGCCAGTTGAAGAGTGGCGGAATCCAGTTGCGCGGATGTGGCAGTGGGATCATCCGGATGCGCTGTGGCGAGATGCAGGAACGCGTTCCAATGGAGGGCTGCGGCAGCGGGTTCGTTCCTCTGATCGAGCGCTTGAGCGAGATAGAGATGAGCGTTCGGCTGATTCGGCGCCACGTCCACAGCTTTTTCCCATGAATCAACCGCTTCTTCTGGATGGCCGAGCCGAGTTGCCAGCAAACCGTAATTGACGAGCGCATCCGGATCGCGCGGAAAAATATCGAGCATGCGCCGGTAGTGCTCGTAAGCTTCGGCGTAACGGCCGTCTTCGATCATCGCGCGTCCGGCGGCGTGTTGGAGGCCGGCGTTATCGGGATTGATTGCGACAGCGCGTGTGAGCGCGGCGACAGCCTCATCTTTTTGTCCGTCCTTCGACGAGGCCTTTGCAATGCGGGCCTGAAGCATCGCGTCATAGGGATTCAGTTGCGAAGCACGCAGAAGCGAGTGGAGATTGGATTCGTCGGTGGCGAGGGCGAAGTGCAATTGGTCGAGCCCGCCCCACAGAAACAGCAATCCCACGAGGCTCAGCTGAAATGCGGGCGACGTGAAGAATTTTGTCATGTGCGAGGGCGCAGGCGATAGCGATGGCGCAGTTTCACGCGTGGCTTTCTTAGCGCCTCGCTTGAGAGAAGTTTTCCGTTCGCTTGGTTGTACTGTCGCGCTGGCATCGATCAAGAGCGACGCCACCCGCGAATCGCGCAACTTCCAGAGCGCGCCATCGAGCAGGAAGTGATGGATATTCACGAGCGCGGTGAAGATCAGGAAGCTCGTGGTGAAATCGTAGTGGAAAATGTAGCTCACCAGCCAGGGGCCGGGCACGAATAGCGCGATGCCGCCGGCGATGAGCGTCACGAAATATCCCACCATTCGCCAATTGGATTGGCCAGCGGCGCGGGCTTCGCGTCGCTGGTAGTAGCTTGTGATCCACAAATACTGCGCGGAATGAAGCACAGCGAGGATTCCGCTGCTGTAGCGCGTTTGGGGGATTTGATATGCGGCGTGCAGCTCGAGCAATGTGGGAAGCACGAACCACAAAAATTGCGTGAGCACGAGCGTGAGCGGCGCCGCCATGGCGCGCGCCCCGCTGCGCCGGATGAGCGGCCTGAAAGCCATGAACGTGAACGCGGCGAAGCCGATTGCCAGGACGAGCCGCGCGGGAAGAGTGATCTTCGCTGGTAGGCCAAGCGAAAGAATCAGAGGATCGCTCGAACCGCCGGTCATAAAACTCGCGAGCAACATCACGTAGGACGCAACGAACGCGGCGTGTAGCCAGCGGCCTTCGTTGGAGGTGATTTGCGCGCCGGAGCGGCGCGTGAACATCATCATCAGGCCGTAATTCTGGCCGGTGTAGTGCCAGGGGCTCCAGCAGATGTAAAGCGTGAAAACCCACGGCACGAGCCGGTACGAGGCGTGCAGCATCACGGCCGTCACCACCATCAGCACCGTGAGGTGCAGCGTGAAAAATTTGTATTTTTCGAATTGCTCGCGCGTGTGATAGGCGCGATAAATTGTGGCCATGAAATGCGGGTAATTGAAGATGATGGCGAGCAGGTAGAAGGCCACGGCCCAGCCGTGCGTGTGCGAAGGCGTAAGCCATGCGGCGATGGCAAGAAGAGGCGCGGACCACGCGCCGCACCCGACGATGAGATCGAGCCACGGGCGGTAAATCCACGGGCTCGCGGCTTGCGGCGTCGCTGAAGCCGACGCACTCGCGGCCCCGATCGGATTGGCTTGCGTGGTCAGAATAAAATCCTCAGCGCGCCAGTCTACTTGGAATGCTGCGTGAGATTCGAGCGTGGCGAGACGGGTTTGTTGAATGCGTAACTTCGTAGCCGCCGGATTTTATCTATGGCTCCGCATCTGCCAGCACTCGCTCGGGTAGCCACGACGACGCCGTTTTCGTCGTGGGTTCTTAATCATTCGAGCGGTCACGCGATTTGCCCCAAAAAAACGCCACGACGCCAACACCCAGCAACGCGAACGTCAACCCGACAATTTTCGCCACGGCTAGCAGCTTGTGTGGCTCATCAGCCGCAGGTATCACGGAAAAAATAATTGTGACAAGCGTCGTCGTAAAGCCAAGCGTGCCGAGAGCGATTGCAACCGGCTTACCACCAGGAATGCGAATCACTTCTGGGCTCGCGGGCTCGCGCTGAAATCGAATCAGCGCGGCGAAGACAAACAGATACGGAATGAAATACGAGATGATGCCCATGCTGACCAGGATTTCGTACGCCCCGTAAACGCTGGTTCCAGCCTGGCTCAACAGAATGAAAATCACTCCGCAAAGTGCCTGCACGAGCAGAGCGACGTATGGCGTGCCCCACTTCGGATGTATGCGGGCAAATGCGGGCGGAAGGTAGCGGTCGAGGCCGGCTACGAATGGCAGACGCGCGGAGACAGCGAGCCACGCGCCGAGCGCTCCGAGGTTGCTGATCGTAATTAGCAGTGCCGCCAGCGGCGCGATGCCGGCGAAGCCTACGCGTTCCGCTGATTTTGAAACGGCTTGCATGATGCCGCCCAGTCCGTTCACTTCGCTTGCAGGCAGCGAAACGAGAACCGCGATCGTGCCCACGATGTAGCCGACAGTGACGAACGCGCCTCCCGCGAGAAGGGCGCGAGGAAGATTCTTTCGCGCGTCGTGCACTTCATCGCCGAGGAACGATGCCGACTCCGATCCGCCGAGCGCAAAAATGATGGTGGCCACGAAAAGCACGTCGCGGAAATGCATGTGCGGCACGAGGCTCGCCGCCGTGAAGCTGGTTGCCGAGCCGAAACGGTGATAAGCGACTGCGGCAATTCCGATGAGAATAGCGATCGGCAGCCATGTAGCGACGGCGCCGACATTGTGCAACCACTTGCCAACCGAGAGGCCGATAAGATTCAGGAACGTGCCGAGCGCGAGGCCGAGCAGCGCGAACACCAGAAAGTAAGCTTTATTTTCGGAGAGCGATTGCCAGCGCGCGGGGCCGATGAAGAGCGCATTGCTGGCAGCGAAGTAGAGGACCGCGGGATAGTAGGGAAGATTGCTGGCCCAGTAGGTCCAGCCGGTGATGAACCCAGGAAATTCGCCGAACGCGCGTTTGCTCCAGACATAAAGGCCGCCTTCCTGCGGGTAGCGCGAGGAAAGTTCCATCACGGAAAGTGCGAGCGGAAGATAAAACGCACACCATGCGATAAGCCAGATTACGATCGCGCTTGCGCCGACGGTTGCTGCAGTAGCGATCCAGCGCAGGCTGATGCCCGTGACGATGTAGAAGAACACGAGGTCGCGAAAGCCCATCGCGCGGCGAGGGCGAGTTGGAGCGGAGGATTCAGGCATGGGCGTCGAGTGCGATCGAGTTCATGCGCGACGCACATGATGCATCGAGAGGAATCTGAAAGCGAGCGGGTTCAAGCCGGTAACCACTGCGAGGGGGCAGCATGCTGCCCATAACGCAAAAAGCCGCTGCCGGCTACACTTTGGCTTTTTTGTCGTGCCCGTAATATTCGTAGGCGGACATGGGTTTTTCGCCGCCTTTTTTCCAGATGCGATCCTCGGCAGGAAGCTTTCCCAGGGCGCGAGCCATTTCTCGGATGTGTGACGCCACCGCGCCGCAACAAGCGCCGATATAGTTGACGCCGAGCTCGCGTGCCTTTGTCGCGTAGTCAGCCATTTCGCGGCGGCTCAATTGAAAAGGGTCGAGCTGGTCGGGAAACGCGGGCAAGCTAGTGAAATCGCGATGCTCGTGCGTTGTGCGATACGCGACGGGCTGGCACGCGATGTAGTTTTTTACAGCACGGCGCATTTCAGCGGCAAGCGGCAACGTGTGTTCGGGGCTGCGCAGGCAATTCAATCCGACGATGTCTGCTCCCGCATCGACGAGGGCTCGCGCGCAGTCAGCGGCTGACTTTCCATCCGGCGTCACGTCTTCATTTTCGAACGACATGGTCACCATCACCGGCAGATTCGTGAGCTTCGCGCGTTCGACAGCTAAGAGCGCTTCGCCGAGCCAGGAAAACGTCTCTCCGATGATGAAATCGACGCCTTCGGAGACTTGCACATCCAGTTGCTCGTCGAAGGTTTTGCGGACGCGATCGGCCGCTGCCTTGTCGTTCGGTTCATACATCCAGGTAAGGCTGATATTTCCGGCGACGAGACAGCGATTCCCTGCAGCTTGCTTTGCAATGCGCACGGCCGCGCGATTCAACTCCTCGACGCGATCGCCCATGCCCACAGTGGCCAGTTTGTCGCGACTGGCATAAAAGGTGAGCGACTGAAGAACCTCGGACCCCGCGTCGCGAAATTCGCGGTGAAGCTCGAGCAAAGCTTCGGGATTTTCGAGCGCCACTTCGGGCGTAAATGGTCCGGCGCGAACGCGGCCTCGCTTTTCAAGCTCGAGCAGGTAGCCGCCATCGCCGAGCACAGCGCCGTCAGCGAGTTTTTCGAGAATTCCCTTTTTCGTTGCGTTTGTCATTCACAAAACCTTTCGTCGCGAAGCGTTTTCCAACGTCGTCAATTCATGCGACAGCTTTTTTCACGCGGCCTCGTTTTAAATCGCGCAACGCTTGATGCGCCGCATTATAGCCGGGAGCGCCGGTGACGCCGCCCCCTGGGTGCGCTCCGGCGCCGCACAAGTAGAGTCCGTTTACTGGCGTGCGGTATTGCGACCAGCCTGCAACAGGGCGCATGAAGAACAGCTGATCGAGCGACAAGTCACCGTGAAAAATATTTCCTTCGGTCAAGCCGTAAGTGCGTTCGAGATCGAGCGGCGTCAGAACTTGCCGGACAAGGATTGATTTCGCAAAACTCGGTGCATACTCCCCGATCTTTCTTACGACGCGATCGCCCAGCAATTCGCGGTTCTCGTCCCACGTTCCGCGCTTCAGCTTGTACGGCACGTACTGCACGAACGTGGTCATGATGTGCTTCCCCGCTAGCGCGAGCGAGGAATCCACATTCGACGCAACTACGCAATCCACCCACAGCTCTTCGGGAATTTCGCCCAATTTCGCGATGTCGTAACAGCGCTGCGCGAATTCAAGCGACGGCACAAGCGTGAAGAGCGACCTTTGCGGTGCCGTCCAATCCGAGGGCATTCCAGTAACGCGCGGCTCCTCGCTCAAAACGAAATTCACCTTCGCGCACGGTCCGTTCATTTTGATCGCGGCGACGGCCTCGCGGAAATCGTCCGGGAGCTCGCTCGGTTCGACAAGCCCGAGAAATGTGCGCTTCGGATCGGCATTCGAGAGAACGATCCGGCACTTGAGCTCGGTCCCGTCTTCGAGAAAAACCCCTCGCGCGTGACCTCCACGCGCATCAATATTCGCGACGGGACTCGACGTGAGGATTTCGACGCCCAATTTCCGTCCAGCCGACGCAAGCGCTTGCGTGATCGCACCCATTCCCCCGAGCACGTGGCCGCAAAATCCCTGGGTCTCGCCATCGCCGCCACTCAGTAGATGAAAGAGCAGACCCAGCGCCGACCCGGCATCGTAAGGTCCGCCGTGCTTGCCATAGACATTATTCGCGAGAAACATCGTTTTGATTTTCTCGGATTCATAATGTCGGTCGAGAAAATCGCCCAAGCTGCCGGTCAGGAATGAAACGAGCTGCCCGACCTCTTCCGTCGTCATCCCCCGAAACCGATTCCCCACCCGCAGCAATTCCCACCAGCCTTCCGCCCCACGAAACGCAGGATCAGGCGGCGCCTCCAGAAAAAACGGCTGCAGATAGCGCGCCAGTTTTTTCAATTGGTCGTCTACGCGCAAAAACGTCTCCGCATCCCGCGACGAAATCTTACGAAATTCAGTTATAGCGCGTTCGCGTTCCGCCCACCAGGGCACCACCTGCCCATCGGGAAACGGAACCACTAGCGCCGGATCGCACGCCACCATCCGCAGCCCGTGCGACGCGAGATCGAGATCCCGAATCACGGTGGGCCGCAGCATGCTCGCGACATAAGAGGTAGTCGACGCGCGGCACCCGGGCGCAATCTCTTCCGTCACGCAGCACCCGCCCACAATCGCCCGCCGCTCGAGCACCAGCGTCGAAAGCCCAGCGCGCGCGAGGTAAGCTGCCGCTGTCAGCCCGTTGTGTCCGGCGCCGACGACGATCGCGTCATATTTTTTTCGTGTCACGTTCTTTTTCGCGTTATGGACTTGCACATCGTAGGCGTTTCGACTAGCATGACCGCTAGTCAGGCCATTGTATCGCTGCCTGTAGATAACATAAGCGGGGAAGAAATCCAATGCCAGCTTCTGGCAATGACCTAGGGTCACATCAGCGCGTAAGATCGCGCCGCGCACTTCTCGAGCCGCCCGTGCGATTCCGCCCGGAACCGGGGCCGCGACTCGAAGCCAAACGCGCTCGAATTATCGACGCCGCGCTCAGGCACTTCGCCGAGCAGGGCTATCACGCCGCCCGCATCGAAGATCTCGCCGCCCAACTCGGCTTCGCAAAAGGTTCCATCTTCCAATATTTCGGCAGCAAGGCCGGACTCTTCCTCGAAACGTACAAGAAAGCCGTCAAATCATTCCCGGCGTACCTCGATTGTCCCGCCAATATTCGCGAGAAGGGTTTTTTTGAAATTGTGCGCTACTGGCTCCTGCGCACGGAGCGGCTCTTGCGCGAGGACTGGATTCCATACCGCGTCGCTCTGCTCGGAAACTACGGCGTGGATCTAAGTTTGAAGCGCGAGATCAATCGCTTTCTGCTCGCCGAAGATCCGTATGGTAGCGCTGCCTTCGTGCGGCTGGGAGTCGCGCGCGGAGAAGTGCGCTCCGATATAGACACCGCTCTAATCGTCTCAATTCTCGACTGGACGATGGAGCGCTTTCAGGATGCGCTGCTCACCGAAGAACTCGACCCCGGTCTCTTTCCGCATCCCGCCGAGCCGGAAAAAAATCAGATACGGATCACGCAATTCCTGCAAGTGCTGCGCGGTGCGATCGGCGTCTAAAAGAATTTCCCTGGACTCGGAGTGAAGCAGATGGAACGGCCAGCCGAAAAATCTATTCAGGAAATTCTCGCCTCCTACAACGCCAGCGCCCCGCTTGCCGAAGCGTACACAATTCCGGCACCCTGGTATACCGACGCGCGAATCGCCGACCTCGAGCGGCTCAGCGTTTTCTCGCGCACCTGGCAATTTGCCGCCCGGCTCGAGCAGCTTGAAAATCCAGGACAATATGTCACCACCACGGTAGCCGGTGCGCCGATCGTGGTCGTGCGCGGAAGCGACCAAAAACTGCGCGCATTTTTCAACGTCTGCCGGCACCACGCCATGACCGTGATGAACGAGCCGTGCGGCCACGCCCCGCACATGCGCTGCCCTTATCACGGCTGGACCTACAATCTCGAAGGCGAACTCCGCGGCATGACCGAATTCGAGGGCGTCTGCGATTTCGATCGCGCCAAGAATGGCCTCGTGCCGATTCGCCTTGAGACCTGGGAGCGATTTGTTTTCGTGAATCTCGATCCCAACGCTGCGCCGCTGAAAGAGTTTCTAGGCAAGCTGGTCGATCTCGCGAAGCCCCTCGGATTTTCGGAGCTGAAATTTGTCGAGCGCCGCAGCTATACCCTCGATTGCAACTGGAAAGTGTACGTGGACAATTTTCTCGACGGCGGCTACCACGTCCCGCACATGCACAAGGGGCTGAACAGCGTCCTCGACTACACGAACTACACGATTGAAAATGTCGATCGCTGCTGCGTGCAATCGAGCCCGGTCACTATCGACAGCACTTCCGAAGCGAACGCCGCCGCCACCCGCAAAGGCGATCGCGCTTACTATTTCTGGCAATATCCGAATTTCATGTTGAATTGGTACGAAGGCTACCTCGATACGAATCTCGTAATCCCGCTCGCAGTAGATCGCTGTGAAGTAATTTTCGATTTTTACTTCGGCAACATCGCCGAATCAGAGATGCCCTACATCCGCCAAAGCATCGAGGTAAGTCACCAGGTGCAGATCGAAGACATCGCCATTTGCGACGGCGTCCAACGCGGCCTCAGTTCGCGCGCTTACCAGGCAGGACGCCTCTCCGTGCGCCGCGAAGCCGGCGAGCATCTCTTCCACCGCTTATTCGCAGCAGATCTCAAAGACACGAAGGCAGCTACGGCCTCTTGAGATTTGCCCGGGTACCACGACGACGCTTGCCTTGTCGTGGGTCAGCTTGCGAAAGTGTTAGCGGCCACAGTTTCTGAACAAACAGCAATAACCATTCCCCGAATCCCCCGTCTAAGCGTGATGTCACTCTCTATCGCGAGGCGATACATATGAAACTCGGCATCGGCATAGCCCTCCTGGCACTAACGACAGCGATCTCCGCTCCTCTTTTCCCAGCCGGTCAACCGCCAAAAGCTGCATTCAAGCAATTGCAAGCACTCGCCGGCAACTGGGAAGGCAAGGACAGCGAGGGCGGTGCAGCGAAAACCAAATTCGAGATTGTCGCAGCGGGAACCGCCGTGATGGAAACCATCTCGCCAACCGGCATGGGCATGGAAGACATGCTGACGCTGTACAGCATTGACGGCGATTCGATCGCGCTCGTCCATTACTGCCCGACGAACAATCAGCCGCGCATGAAAGCCACGCCGGGCACGGGCGAAGTGAAAGAATTGACGTTCGTGTTCCAGGGCGCAGGGAACTTGCCCTCAGAGGAAACCGGCCACCAACACAAGCTCGTCATTCAGTTCGAGGACGCGGATCACATCACAGAAACATGGACGTGGCGCTCAAAAGGAAAAGACACGCCCATGGTTTTTCATTTCGCGAGGAGGAAGAATTAAAGGGTTCGTAATGGGCGCAGGGTCAGCGTAATTTAGACGGTTTTACGTCAGGGCACGGCTTCAGCCGTGCCGCAATGGGTGCAAGCCGGTGCGGCTTTAGCCGCTGAGGGCACGTTCGCTCTAAAGCTCCGGGCCCGCGATAAGCTCCCTCATTGATGATCCCGAGGAATCGTGTCGTCCCACGCCTTCGTCCGAATTTCCTTCCCGTTTTCCGTCAGGCGCCGCTCGAAATGATAATAGAAATTCTTCGCGTCGCTGCGAACATCCAGCACCACACTCCACACAAGCACCCGATTCGGCAATTCAACAGTCGTCGAGCCTTCGCCGTGAACCCTGCTCGCCTCAGGTTTTGAATCCGCTACCTCGTAACTCATCTGTTCGTGATCCTTCATCCGCCCCCACGGAAATTGGCTCTCATCATTCCCGCTCCACAAAACGCGCGTCGTTCCATTCATCAAGTCGCGCGTCACGGTCCAATTCTGCGGCGGCCAAGTGTCGCCTTTCGACGCAACATGCTCAGGCATCGGTGGCGCAGGCTCGATTGCGGGATACGTCGGTCGCGACGACGATTCGCTCGGCACGATGGGCAGCTCGAGTCGCGAAGTATCTGCGCCACCCAGATACAACAAAGTCGTCATCGGGTACGGAGTGGGCCAGATCATCGGCCACAGCGCATTGGAAATCGCCAGCCGAATTTTGTGCCCGGCGGGAAACACCCAGCTCGTCACGTGCAGCTCAATGGGGATTCGGTATGCCTGCCCCGGCGCCAGATCCGTTGGAGTCGACGCGTCCTTAAGCTGCGCGCCGCTTTGCCCCGCGCCCGTGATCATTGTCACGGTTCCATCGGGCGCCACGTCGGAAAGACGCGCAAACCAATCCGCCAGCGGCGCGCTCGCCGTTGCCTGCAAAATCACCCGCGGCCAGCCAAGAATCGCGGTGTCTTTCGCAAGCGGCGCGGAATCGTAGACGAGGCTGTACGCATCAATGGGCCGCTGGTCCGTCGTGAAATCGCCCCACCAGAATCCCGCCTCGAGACCGATAGACGGAACATACTTCAGCTCTTGCTGAGTCGCATCGAGCGTGGCCGGTGCCACGGCGGCCAGTGAGTGATCTCGCTCTAGAAACAGCGTCTCTTTCGTTGCGTCACGCGGTGGCCATGATTTTTCTGCCCGCCACTCGCCCGGCACATTGGAAATATTCGGGTCAGGCGCATACCAGTGGCGCATATAAACTTCCAAGCGCGGCTCGTCGAGAATTCCGTTCTGTTTTCCCTTCAGCCAGTAATCCCACCAACGCGTAGCTTCGTCGCGCCATTCGATCGCCGGCCCTGGATCGGCATCGTGCGGAAACGTGTGGTTCCACGGCCCGAGAATCGCTTTCACCGGCGCTTTCACATTTTCGAAAAATCGCGGAATGCTGTCGCGGTACCCATCGAGAAAACCACCCACCAAAAATGTGGGCACCTTATAGTCCGCATAACGATTGGGTGCCACCGACGCGCGCCGCCAGAACGGGCCATCGCGCTGCTGCCGCAGATATAGCAGGAACCAGGGCGCCGCATCGAAACGCGCTGCCAGCGATTTCTCGTCAGTCGGAAAATCCGGCGAGCGCGTAAGGCCCAGCTGCAAATCCATACCCAGCTCGTATTCATCCACGTGCATCAGTCCGTCAATGTAGTGAATGTCGTCGTGAAATAATTCTTCCGTGGCGCACGCGGCAATGATCGCCTTCAGCGCGGGAGGATGAAGCAACGCCATCTGAATCGCGTTGAATCCGCCCCATGAAATCCCCATCATGCCCACGTTCCCATTCGACCACGCCTGCTTCGAAAGCCAGTCAATCACCTCGAGCCCGTCCTGCTGTTCCTGGTCCGAGTACTCCCGATCGGGCGGATTTCCTTCGCTCGCCCCGGTGCCACGAATATCCACTCGCGCGGTGACGTAGCCGCGCCGCACGAAATAGGAATGCAGATTCCAATCGCGCGCGAAGCTCCAATCATCTTTGCGATAAGGCAAGTATTCGAGAATCACGGGAAACTTGTCATCTGCCTTTGCGCCATCAGGCATGTACAGGCTTACAGCCAGCCGCACCCCATCCTTCATCGGTATCGTCGCCTGGACTTTTTTCATCGTGGCATAGATCGGCGGAATCGGCTGCGCCGCGACGTTTCTTGCACCCAAGAAAATAAAGCCCGAGACAAAAGCGAGCCGGATGGATATGGATAGATTGGCCTTCATGAATGAAAGAAAACTATCACGCCGCGGTCCATTTGTCTGATAAGAGTGATTTGCCCTCCAATCCATCCGATAACGCAAAAACACGACGTAGATTGAGCCTTCACTTCACGGCAAAGCTGCCCTTCCGTAACGCCGGCGTCCCGCCGGCTCTTTTGACGTGCCTTTCAGTAGCACAGGCATTCCTGCCCGTCCTGAGGAACGAAGATTTAGCCTGAGAACCGAAGGGCCTGTGCCCACGTAACAACACAAGATGATCGCGATACTTTCGCACACGCAAGACATCGTTCTTTTCGCTTTTTCCGAGTAGGGGCACGGCATGTCGAAGATCCGCCGCAGGAGGGCCGTGCCCGAACGCCATGCTTGGCTCAGCGCCTTCCATTCACGTCCGGCCAGTTGCTCCCATTTTGCAAACAAGCCGCTGTTGGACTAGCATCAAAAAGTAAAGCCTTCAAAACAACATGAAAAGAAAATCCCCCAGCAACAATCGCGTTCGGCCCGGCCGAACAAAACCAGCGCAAAAATCAGGCACCCGCTCCGCCTCCCAATCGCCGCCAAGGCGCATCTTTCTGCTCTCGCCAGCCAATGCGGCCGGGATTCGCGCCCGAATCGTCGCAAGCGAAAATGCCAGCTTCGAACTAGCGACGCGCCTAAGAAGCGAAGGCGCCCCCCTCGGCGAGGTATTCAGTTTCATCAGCGGCCTCTATTTCCGCGGCAAGCTTGCCTACGCACAAAGATTCGCCGAAGCACAAAATGGAATTCCGGGAGCCTTCGTGATTACCGCATCCGGCGGCCTGATTCCACCCGAGACTTTGATCACCACCGAAGACCTCGCAGCGCTTTCCGCGGCCTCAATCAGCGCTACCGAACGCCGCTACCGCGAACCGCTCGAACGCGATGCCCGAGCCATCTGCAAACTCGCAGGTTCAAAATGCGAAGTGGTTCTGCTCGGCAGTATCGCGACGCCGAAGTACGTCGAGCCATTGCTGGAAATCTTTGGCGAGCGCCTGCTATTCCCAATCGAGTTCGTAGGCCGCGGCGACATGAGCCGTGGAGGCCTGATGCTGCGCAGCGCCCGGTCCGGCGAGCAACTCGCGTATGTCCCGGTTGCAAGCGCTGTGCGCCACGGACCCAAGCCGCCGAAGTTGCCCAAGCTACCCCGCGATTATTACGCGCAGCTGAAACGAAGCCCCAGCGAATAGCCTTGAAGCACTGCGCTCGCCGTAATGATCGCAACAATGCCTTGTAGGTCGCCCCTTCAGGGGCGACATGAAATACAACGCGCAAGCGGGGCTTTAGCCCCTGATGCTCGACCTCATTTATGGGGTAAGCTTCGAATTAACTCATTCGGAAGGCTCGTTACGATGGAAGCCGTGATCCTCGTGGGAGTGCAGGGCGCAGGCAAAAGCACTTTCTATCGCGAGCGATTTTTCGACACGCATGTGCGAATCAACCTGGACATGCTTCGAACTCGCAAACGCGAACAGCTTCTACTAGCTGCCTGCCTCGAAGCCGGCCAGAGTTTCGTGGTGGACAATACCAACCCGCAGGCAAGCGATCGCGCCCGATATATAATACCTGCCCGCGCAAAGGGATTTCGGGTGATCGCGTATTTCTTCGATGTGCCGCTGCGCGACGCGATGCACCGCAATAATCAACGCAAACTCCGGCAAAAGATCCCTCCCGTCGCCGTCGCAGGCACGCACAAGAAGCTCGAACCGCCGCGCAAGGACGAGGGCTTCGATCAGATCTTTACTGTGCGCGTGACCGAGCCGGCCGGATTCGTCGTTACAGAAGGCACATAGATCAAATGGCGCAAGCGCGAGAACAACAAGAACAAAAACCGCAAAAACTAACCACGTACCAGAAAGCTGTGCTGATCCAAGTGTTGCGTACCTTTCCCGATGAACGCGTCGAAATTCGCTATGCCCTGAATGACGACGATGCGCTGGCATACGCACAAGATTTTCTGGCGGTCTTCAAGGCGATTCTCTGGGATGTGGATGGGCCGCAGTCCGATCCTGGGGCGCCCATGGGCCTGACGCTAGTCGCGGGTGCCAGTTCCGGGTTACCACCGTGCGCCGAGGCCTTGAGAGACGCGCTCCGCATCTACGCGATCGAGACGCAAGTGCGGCAAAGAGACGGTCGCGACGTGAAACTCGTAAGCTTCGCGCTTGTCGTTGGACCACACCGGGTGCCAGACGATGACCCGCGCGATAAAAACTGAACCAGCGAATTAGCAGGTAGCCACGACGACGCCTTCTTCGTCGTGGGCCTTTCAGTAACGTAACCTTCAGCCCGCGCCACAAGCCACCAGAAGCAAGGCAATAATCGAAAACCTCTGATGACTGCGGGCCAATTTCGTTTCAAGTCTTGACGGTTTCTTCCAGCAGTTTGCCCCAATGGGAAAGATGATTCAACGAAGGTATGTGCGTGTGGTCGAGCACCAGCGGCGTGATCGAAACCGCGCCTTCGCGAAGCGCCGCAATATCCGTGTCCGGCTCGATGCCCTCCACGCGGTGCTGCTCGTGAAGCCAGTAGTATTTGCGGCCGCGCGGATCGGTGCCGGGCTGCAACAAATTGCGCGTGATTTTTGAAGACTGCCGCGTGAAGCGCACTTTGCCGCCCCAGGGCTGCGGAAAATTCACGTTGAGAAAGACGCCTGGCGGCAATCCTTCCTTCAAAATCACGGGCGCCAGCTTGCGAGTGAATTCCGCAGCAGGTTCGAAGTCTACTTCCTTGGTGCGATAAGACTGCGACACCGCGATGGCCGGAACGCGGTTAATCGCTGCCTCACGCGCGGCGCCCACGGTTCCGGAGTAGTAGACATTCTCGCCCATATTTGCGCCGCGATTGATTCCGGAGATGACCAGGTCCGGCTTCTCCTGCAGCAAAGTATGAAACGCAAGAATCATCGCGTCGGCGGGAGTCCCCTCCACCGCGTATTCGCGTTCGCCAATCTGCTCACAATAAATCGGCTGGCGAAGCGTGAGCGACTGCGCCGCGGCGCTGCGTTCCGTCGAAGGCGCGATGACCGTGACAATCGCGCAATCCTTGAACGCGTTGACCAGCGCGCGCAGGCCGGCGGCATGAATCCCGTCATCGTTGGTAATTAAAATTTTCGGCAAGCTCTCGGACATTCTCTTGATTACGTTCCAATCTGCTGAAGCGGGCCTGGTGACACCCTTGCTTCCTGCGAAGTTCCGGCCGCGTCATCTGGCGTGGACTACCGGCGAAGGGAGCACAACCGAATAACGAATGGTCGGGACGACTGGATTTGAACCAGCGACCTCACGCACCCCAAGCGTGCGCGCTACCAGGCTGCGCCACGTCCCGACGACCAGCGCCAATCAGCGTATCACTCGCGTTCGAGAAGGGTCAAGACAGCCAGCAGCTCTTCGTGCAAATCGAGCAGGAATTTGCGTTGCGCGCGCGATGCTGGCTCGCGACGAGCAGGCGCAGCAGACGCTTCAGCGTGAGCTTCGCGCCCCGAGTGCGCAACTTCGCCGCCGCTGTGACCGCTCGCGAGATCGGCCAGATGCTTGCGAGCGCCGGCGATCGTGAAACCTTCCTCGTAGAGCAGGCGCTTGATTTCGAAAACCGTTTCGATATCGTCGCGGCGGTAGAGGCGATGGCCGCTGGGGCTTTTCACCGGTTGCAACGTCGGGAATTCGGTTTCCCAGTAACGCAGGACAAAGGTTTTCGTCGCCGTCAGGCGGCTCACTTCGCCGATGCGGAAAAGGCTCTTTTCCGGAATTTCGGAAGCGGCATGTGCGGCGGTGGCCATATGTTTTCTGTATCGTACTACTCCGGGTTGAGAGTTAGAAGATGGAAATTAGCGGGTGCTCCTCATTTGCGCCGGCTCTTATCGCGATTGCCGCGGCGTTTTTCGTGCTTGTGCTGCCGACGAGGGCCCTGGCGTTTGCGACGTTCGCGGTCTTCACCGCGGGGTGCGATGTGGGTGCGCGCGGAGCGCTTTTTGAGGCGCTGATTGAAACGTAGTGGCGTGCCAATGAAATCGAAGGCGGCGCGCAGTCGGTTTTCAAGGAAGCGCTGGTAGCTGAAATGCAGAGGCTTCAGCTGATTCGTGAAAAGGACGAATGTGGGCGGCGCAGCCGTCGCTTGTGTGATGTAGAAGACCTTCACTTCACGATCCGCGGGTGATGTGCCGCGCTCCAGATCGACGTTCGAAAGCCAGCGATTCAACTCGCCGGTTGATACGCGGCGCTCTCTGGCTGCTGCGACTCGATCGAGCATCGAATAGAGCCTCTCGACCCTGTCACCTGTGAGCGCGGACAAAAAGACAATCGGTGCATAGCTGAGGAATTTTAGCTTCGCGCGGACGAGAAGTTCGTAGTCAGCGAGGAGCTTGTTCAGATTTGCGCCGGCGCTTTTTTCTTCGGGCTTTTTCGAAGCCGCGGCTTTTTCTGCGGCTGCTTTCAGCGCGAGGTCCCACTTGTTCATCGCGATGATTACGGAGCGGCCGGATTGTTCTGCGTAACTCGCGATCGTGGCATCGTGCGAAGTGACGCCGACGGAAGCGTCGACAACAAGCACAGCGATATCTGCGCGCTCGAGATGGCGTCGCGCCATGATGACGCTGAGCTTTTCGGCGATGAGTTTTGTTTTGCCTTTGCGGCGAATGCCGGCGGTATCGAGGAAACGATAGGTTTTGCCCTGGCGATCGACGACGGTGTCCACCATGTCGCGGGTGGTGCCGGCTTCTGGCGAGACGATGGCACGCTCGCTGCCGACCAGCTGATTCAGCAGCGTGGACTTGCCGACGTTGGGCCGGCCGATGATGGCAACGTTGATGTCGGCGCGATCTTCGGATGCTTCGCCTTTGGGAAAATCGGCGGTGAGCGAATCGAGGAGCTCGTCGATGCCGAAACCGTGCTCGGAAGAAATCGGAAATACCTCGTCGCTCAGCTCGTAGAAAGGCGCAGCCATCGCCACCTGATTCGGCATGTCCACTTTATTGACCGCGATCACCGGCGGCTTGCCGGCACGGCGGAGCAACTGGGCGAGCTCCGCGTCCAGGGGAACGGGGCCGGAGCGGCCGTCAACAACTTGCACCACGCGCGTGGCGTTTTCAAAGGCGACTCTTGCCTGACGCAGAATTTCAGCGGGAATGAGGGCTTTGTCGTCGGGGACGATGCCGCCAGTGTCGACGACTTCGAACGGGTGCCCATCCCAGTGACCGGTGCCGTAGATGCGATCGCGCGTGATGCCGGGCTCATTGGTGACGATCGAGCGGCGCGTGCCGGTGAGGCGATTGAAGAGCGTCGACTTCCCGACGTTGGGGCGGCCGGCGATTACGATGGATGGAAGTTTGTCGTTCATGTCGATTGAATCCGGGAGAGCGTACGCGTTGCGCTGCGAATGAGCAACGGCTGCAGTCTTCGCGACGGAACAGACATGATACTTTAGCGCGGGCTGAATCGAACGCGGATTCTTCGACGCGGGCGAGACGCGTAAGCGGCGAGCCGATAGAGAAGTGGTTCGTTCACATTGATCGCTGAGATCCTTCAGGCATCCTGGTCGGATGCCTTCAGGATGACAGCGCTTGCTTATTGAATCGTGCTGTTGCGGATCCCGGAGGCGTAGTTCGAAGTGGAACCTGAGCTGGCAGAACCGACCAACCAGATTGCGCCGAGCATGGGTCGCGGAAATTTGCGCGAGGTGGCATCGTTTTTCCTGAAGCTGGGATTGCTTGCATACGGCGGAGCCGCGGGGCACATCGCGATGATGCGGCGGGAGCTGGTGGATCGCCGGAAATGGATTTCGGAGCAGGATTTTCTGGATCTTTTCGGGATCATGAATCTGATCCCCGGCCCGTCGTCCACGGAGACAGTGATCGCGCTCGGCTACTTCCGAGCGGGATGGCCGGCGCTGATTCTCGCCGGCGTGCTGTTCATTTTGCCAGCGATGCTGATGATCCTCGCGCTTTCCTGGGCGTATGTGCGCTACGGCACTCTTCCAGCGGCGCAGTGGATTTTGTACGGAATCAATCCGATGGTGATTGCGATCATCGCGGATGCGCTGTTGAGCCTGGGACGAACGGCGCTCAAAACGGTGTGGCTCGCGCTGATGGCGGTGGCTTCGCTGGTGCTCTATTTCGGTGGCGTATCGATTGTGGCGATCATCGCAGTCACGGCGGTGCTCGCGGCCATCGCCGGCTATTCGAAGACGAAAGGCCAGCAGAAGGCTCTGGGTATTTTCCCGTTGCCGGCAGGCGGAGCGAAAGCTGCGTTGACGAAGGTTACGTGGATGACCGTTGCGGTTGCTGCGGCGAGTGCAATTCCGTTCAGCATGACGCGGCTGTTCCTGACATTCCTCAAGATCGGGGCGGTAGCCTACGGAAGCGGATATGTGCTGCTGGCGTTTCTGCGCGCGGATTTTGTGGCGCATCTTCACTGGCTGACGGACAAACAACTGCTGGATGCGATCGCGGCAGGAATGGTGACGCCCGGACCCGCTTTTGCTTCGGCGACGTTCGTCGGTTACCTGACCGGCGGTTTGCAGGGCGCGCTGCTGGCCACGCTGGGGATGTTCCTGCCGTCGTTTGTTTTTATCGCGATTATCTTCCCGCTCATCCCCAAGTTGAAGAAGGCTCCCGGAGCGCGAATATTTCTCGACGCGATCAATGCCGTGACGGTGGGATTGATGGCCGCGGTTTCCTGGCAACTGGCGCGCGGGGCGATTTTGGACGCGTTCACGGCGGTGGAGGCGATCGTGGGTTTGCTGATCTTGAGGCGCTTCCAGATCAACTCGGCGTGGCTGATTCTGGGTGGATTGATGGCTGGATTTGCGTGGAAATTCGCGACCGGCTCGGGCTAGAACTGCGATGAAATTGTCGCTGGCCGGATTGTGCGAATTCCCAAAAAAGCCGTTTTTGTCCCTATTAGAAAATGCGTATGTGGTGATTCCAAGAGGCTTAGGTGAAATTCTAATTTGTTGATTGTTCCTATTAGAAATGCGGGGGCGAACCGTCGGGCGAGGCAGTTTTGTTTTGCGGCGCAAGAGAAAAATAGCGATCCGTTCTCGATTAGAGATTTGTAGACGCCTGAGTTTGCTGTGGTTTGCCGTCAATTTTAATCGCGGATTCGCGATTAGAAATTGAGTGGTGAGTGGGACCCGGCCTAGAGTGTTGCGCCTGAATGATTGCGAATGACGAGATGAGCATCGCCTGCGGCCGCGCGTTGAGCAGCCAGCCAAACGCAAGTTGGCTATCTCTGCCGTCCTACTGCCCGAATTGGCCCTTATAAACATAACTCAAACATCACGGTAGCAAATTTAAAAAGGATAGGCAATCGTTTATTCGCGCCGCATTGGGGCGTGCGCAGCATGGGGATTCGGCGACGCGCGTTCGGGTTTTGGTTTATCCTTAGAAGCTCCGCGAAAAGTGGCGGCCCCGGAATGGAATCAGCGAAGAAAGTGTCTCCAATAACCACGGCCGGCGGTCAGAAACCGAAAGCCGCAAAAACCGACGAACCAATCTCGATCGAGGAGATCTTCGGGACCGGAGGACTGCTCGAAAAGCGGCATCCGGGATACGAATTTCGCAGCTCGCAGCTCGAGATGGCGCAGATTGCTGACGACGCGTTTCAGAAACACCAGCATGTGGTGATTGAGGCGGGGACGGGAACCGGGAAGACGCTGGCGTATTTGATTCCGGCGATACGCAGCGGGCGGCGCGTGGTGATTTCTACTGCTACGAAATCGCTTCAGGAGCAACTTTTTCAGAAGGACGTTCCCTTCCTGCAGAAACACTTTGCGCCGAATTTGAAAGCTGCGTTGATGAAGGGGCGGTCGAATTTTCTCTGCCGGGAGAAGGTGCACCAGATGGTGGGGCAGCCGGTGCTGAAGGGCATCGACGAGGTGGACTGGTTCGCGCAAATCAAGGATTGGGAGAAGCTGACGGAAACGGGCGACCGGAGCGAGCTGACTTTTCTGCCGGACGACGCCGAGCTTTGGCACCGGATTGATGCGCGCAGCGATCTTTGTACGGGGAAGAAGTGCGCGGAATTTCAGACCTGCTTCATCACCGCGATGCACCAGCGGGCGCAGGAAGCGGACCTGATTATCGTGAACCACGCGCTTTTTTTCGCCGACCTGGCGATTCGCAAGGACGATTTCGGGTCGATACTTCCGGAATATTCGGCGGTGGTGTTTGACGAGGCGCACGAAATCGAGGATGTGGCGAGCGATTACTTCGGGCGTCAGGTTTCGAGCTACCGGTTCGACGAGCTGGCGCGTGACGCGGAGAATACTTTGCGGGTGCTGCAGATTGCAGCACCGCAACTTCGAAGGTATCTGAGCCGGATGCGCGAGCGAGGACACAGTTTCTTTGAAACTTTTCCGGAGCGCGAGGGGCGCTTTCCGTTTGAGCAGGCTGAGCGCAGCGCGTTTCTCCAGCGGAACCTGGAGCGGTACGAGGAGCTGGCAAGCGCGGTGAAGCGAGTGGAGACGGAACTCTCGGCGCTTTCACCGAAGCCGGAGGAAGTGGTGACGCTGGCGCGACGCGCGTCGGAAATAAGGCGCGAGCTGGAATTTCTGCTGGAGAGCGAAGAGAAAAGTTACGTCTACTGGTACGAGCGGCGCGGCAAGGGCGTGTTTCTTGCCGCGACGCCGATTGACGTGAGCCAGATATTGCGCGAGAGGCTCTTCGACCAGTTCGATACGGTGGTGCTCACGTCCGCGACGCTCGCGGTGGGTGGACGGTTCGACTATCTGAAGCAGCGGCTCGGAATTCTGCCGGCTAACGAAAAAGTGCTGCCGCAGGAATTCGATTTTCGCGAGCAGGCGCTGCTGTATATTCCGCCGACGATGCCGGATGTGCGCGATGCAAAATTTTCGGCGGGCGCGGCGGATGAGATCACGCAGATGCTGGAAATTTCCGAGGGCCGCGCGTTTTGCCTTTTTACCAGCTACGCGCAGATGAAGGATGTGCACCAGCGCGTGTCGGCGCGGGTGAAGTTCCCGCTGCTGTTGCAGGGCTCCGCGCCGCGCACGGTACTGCTCGACCGGTTCCGCTCGACGCCGAATGCGGTGCTGTTTGCGACAGCGAGTTTCTGGCAGGGAGTGGACGTGCCTGGAGCGCAGCTTTCGTGCGTGATTATTGACAAGCTGCCCTTTGCGGTGCCCAGCGATCCGATCGTCGCGGCGCGTGTGAAGGCGCTGCAGGAGGACGGGCGGAATCCGTTTGCGGAGTATCAGGTGCCGGAGGCGGTGCTGGCGCTGAAGCAGGGATTTGGGCGGCTGATCCGGTCGAAGACGGATCGCGGAATTCTGGCGATTCTCGATAACCGCATCCGGCGAATGCAGTATGGTAGAATTTTTCTCGAGTCGCTGCCTCCCTACAAGACCACGCAGGATCTGGCCGAAGTGGCGCGCTTCATGGAAAATCATCCGAAGTAGGCGGACGGCGCGTGCGCAATGTTACTCGGCAGTTCAAATGGGCGCTGAGATTCTTCGAGCATCCTGGTCGGATGCTCTCAGAATGACATCGTTGTTTGATTTGCGAGCTTGAATGGCTTTGGGCGTCGGTTGCGGCAGGGCTGAAGCCGTGCCCTGACGTAAGGCCGTCGATTATTGTGAGTTTGTATCGACTCGGGAGTTATTTGCGAGCGAGAGGGATCGGGAAAGGAATTCATGTTCGAAGTTTATGTGGATGAATCTTTTGCGGCGGCGCATAACCTGCGGGGGTACAAGGGGAAGTGCGAGGATTTGCATGGGCACAACTACAAGGTGCGGGTGACGCTGGAAGGCAAGGAAGTGGATTCGGTGGGGCTGCTGTATGACTTCGTGCATTTGAAGCAGGTGATTCAGAGCGTGATCAAGGCGCTCGATCACAAGTATTTGAACGAGCTGAAGCCGTTTGATGTGGTGAATCCTTCGGCTGAAAATATCGCGCGACATATTTATGAGGAGACCGCGAAGCAATTGAAGCAGACGGCGAATGGGGCGGCTGTGGCGAGTATAACGGTGTGGGAGACGGATGTGACGGCGGCGACGTATCGGCCGTGAGGGAGCGCGATTGCTGCGTTGGCTAAAGCGGGAAAATGCGATTTGAAATTTGAGAATTTCAGATTTCAAATGAAGGCAACAGCAGGGCAACGGCAACGGTAGTGATGCCGACGGGCTGTGAATATATGTACGTTCATCCCAGCGGTCAGCGGAAGTCGCTCAGGACATGAATGTTGTGTAATCGGTGGGGCGCGTGGAGAGTTAGCGACAGCGGGCACGGCCCCGCGAACCCATCCGGGATCTGCGACATGCCGTGCCCCTACTGGTGGAGCATTTGAACCGGGCGTTTTACATTATTGTGGTGCCGGCGATCGTGACTACGTTTGGCTGGGTCACCTTTGGATGGGGGTGGCGGCTGGCGGCGGTTATCACCGGGGCTGAGATTGTTCTCGTTGTTGCGACTGTGATTTTTCTCGCGCGGCGGCAAAATGCGCAGGGAACGGCGCCAAAGTAAGCTTCTTAGTTTTTTGCGGAATTTAGTGAACGGTACGCATGGCGATGGTCATCACCGAGATTTTCAAATCCATTCAGGGCGAGGGGACGCGGGAGGGATTGCCTTGCGTGTTCGTGCGGCTGACGGGGTGCAATCTTCGCTGCACCTGGTGCGATACGGCGTATGCGTTTTATGGCGGGGCGAAAGTTTCGATGGACGAAGTGATCGAGAAGGTGCGCGAGCTTGCGGGCGGCGAAGCGGAGCGGCGCGTTTCGCTGTTGGAGATTACAGGAGGCGAGCCTCTGCTGCAGCCGGAAACGCCGGAGTTGGCGGCGCGGCTTCTTGCCGAGGGCTACACGACGATGATCGAGACGAGTGGCGAGCGGTTTGTGGGGGCGCTGCCGCGCGAGGTGATCAAGATTGTGGATGTGAAGTGCCCGGATTCGGGAGAGGCGGATACGTTTGATTTCGCGAATCTCGATGCGATTGATGAGAAGGATGAAATCAAGTTTGTGATTTCGACGCGGCGCGACTATGAATTTGCGCGCGACTTTACTCGCGAGCACGGGCTGGCGCGGCGAGTGCGCGAGGTGCTGTTTTCGCCGGTGTTTTCCGACCCTGCGGGAAAATGGGCGGCACTCGAAGCGCGCGAACTTGCGGAATGGATCCTGGCGGATGGGTTGCCGGTGCGGCTGGGATTGCAGCTGCACAAATTCATCTGGGATCCGGCGATGAAGGGAGTGTGAGGAAGGCAGTGATGAGTGAGGTACGACGAGTGACGAGTGATGAGTGGCGAGTGATGAGCGAGAAACCTAAGGCAGTGGTGCTGTTGAGCGGCGGGATGGATTCGTGCGTGACGACTGCGATAGCGAAGCAGACGCACCGGCTGGCGCTGTTGCACGCGAGCTATGGGCAGCGGACCGAGAAGCGGGAGCGGCGGGCGTTTGATGAGATTGCGGATTTTTACGGGGTGAGCGAGCGGCTCGTGGCGCGGTTCGATGTGTTTCGGCAGATTGGCGGGTCGGCGCTGACGGATGCGGGCGTGGCGGTGCCTGAATCGGGAGAGGCGGTGGGGGCGGCGAATGAGGCGATTCCAGTGACGTACGTGCCGTTTCGCAATGCGCATTTTCTTTCCGCGGCGGTGAGCTGGGCGGAAGTGATTGGCGCGAATGCGATTTTCATCGGGGCGGTGGAGGAGGATAGCTCCGGCTATCCGGATTGCCGGCCGGAGTATTACCGGGCGTTCGAAAATGTGATCCGGGAAGGGACGCGGCCGGAGACGCGAATCGAAATTGTGACGCCGGTGATCGCGATGCGCAAAAACGAAATCGTGCGGCGGGGAGTGGAACTTGGGGCGCCGCTTGAGCGCACGTGGTCGTGTTATCAATTTGAGGACGAGGCATGCGGAGTGTGCGATAGTTGCCGGTTGCGTCTGCGGGCGTTTGCCGAAGCGGGCGCGGCTGATCCGATTGCGTATCGAGTGCGGTTCGCAGGGCAGGCCCGAGTTGCGCGATAATTGAATTGCGCCACGGCGCGGCGGCTTGGTAGATTGCGGCATTAAGACAACAGCACGGAGGATTCAACCACATGCGACGAATGATTCCAGCGTGGATGGTACTGATTCTCGCGCTTTCGTTTGCGACAATTGCGCGAGCGCAGGGGACGGGACGTATCGCGGGCGAGGTGCTGGATGTGAACGGGAAGCCGTATCCCGACGTTGATGTGGAGACCAAGAACCCCGACACCGGGCAGACGTATACGACCAAGACGGACAAGAATGGAAGGTTTACGCAGCTGGGCTTGTTGAGCGGGATCTATGTCGTCACGTTGACGAATGAAAAGGACCACCTGAACTTCGCTGTGAAATTCCGAGTGGCACCGGATCAGGAAAATGTATTCAAGCTCGATCTGTCGGAACATAAGAGCGAGCTGGGGCCCAGTGCTGAAGAAGCAAAAAAACGGGATGAAGAAGAGAATAAGTTCAAGAACATGAAGGCGCATTTCGACGCCGGTATGGCGGCGATGAATGATTCAACGACGCTTCGAACGCAACTGAAGACTGCGCCTGCTGACCAGCAAAGCGGGATAAAAGACAAGCTGAACACAGACTATCAAACTGCGATTGCCGAACTGCAGCAGGCCGAGCAGGGTGTGATAGCGAAAGATACAAAGACTCATGCCATTGTTTGGTCGAACCTGGGGCAAGCCTACGAATTCGCGGGCCGTTACGCTGAGGCGGCCGCGGCTTTCCAGAAAGCGGCAGATCTGCAACCGCAGGCGTCGTATTACGATCACCTGAGCATAAATCTTGCGAACGTCGCGGCGGCTCAGCCTACGCTGGACAAAGCGAAACTGGCAGATGCCGGTGCGGCTTGCGATAAAGCGGCGGCCGCCGATCCGACGATAGCTGCGCGCTGCTGGAAGAACATCGGAATCATTTTGAGCAATAAGAATCATCAGCCTGATGCAGTAGCGCCGCTGCAAAAAGCCACGCAATTGGATCCCAAAGATGCGCAGGCGTGGTTTCTGCTGGGCGGAGCGCTTTCCGCGGAGATTACTCCAAAACAGGAAGGCGACAAGATGACATACGAAATTCCGCCGGGCACTGCTGAGGCGTATCACAAGGCTATCGAAACAGCGCCGGCCGGGTCTCCGATTGCAGAGCAGTCCAAGCAGATGCTGGACGGACTCGCTGCGATGGGAGCGGGCGACGCGACCTCGCTATCGACAAAAAAGAGCAAGAAGAAATCGTAAGCGAGAGGTTCGGAACGCGCGCGACGAGGCGGTTACAGAACTCCTAGTGCGGCGCGGTAAACTCATAGAACCGTAGATTTGCACAAGATGCACCACGAAGCAGTAGTTCTCCGCTCTCGACCCATTCACGCGACAGTGCTATGCTCGCAGCGTTGAAGCTTCAGGGAACGGTGCCAGCGGTGGGATCCACGCAATCCAGCACAGAACGACGACGTAGCGCTCGTGTGTCGGAATCATATCCTCTTGTGATTCGCGGAAGCGATCTGCTGGGGCAGCCGTTTGAAGAACGCACGGCGACGTTAAATTTCAATCTTCACGGATGCCGCTACTCTTCGAAACATCATCTTCCCAAAAATACGTGGCTCACGATCGAGTCGCCGAAGAACTCCGCGCGGCGTAACGTGCGAGCGCGGGTGGCGTGGATCCAGCGTCCTCATTCTGTGCGCGAATTTTTTCAGATTGCCGTGGAGCTCGAAAGCCCGGAAAACATCTGGGGACTCGATCCGCCGCCGGCGGACTGGTCCTCCGAAGTGCCGTCTTACCAGCGGACGGCAGAAATCCCAGCACAAACAGAAATCCGCGCCGCGGTGGTGACCAGCTCCGGCGCCATTCCGGCGAGGCTCGCCTCGTACATGGGAAAACTAATGACCGATATTAATGAAAATTCGATTCAGGATAATTCGCTGGCAGCATCAGGTTCTGGAAATGATTTCACGCCCGCGCCGGACAGCCCGTTTCTGCGGGAATTGCGCGCGGAACTCAATCGTCACGCGGAACAAGCTGTGGAGAGCGCGGCTGCAACGGCGCAGGAAAGAATCCGGCAGAACGCCGACGAATTGGAGCATCAACGGCGGGCGGCAAGCGACGAGTCCTTCCAGAAATGGAAGGAAGAGTTTGCGAAGACGGCGGATGAGGCCCGCGAGCATTTTACCCAGCATTTGGCGGCCATGCGAGACGAGTCTTTGAACGAACTGAAATCAGGATTCGAAGAAAATATTTCGCGCGCGCGGGAATTGATGTCCGAATTCGAACGCAACATCGATGCTTTGCGCACAGAGGCGAACAGCGCGCAAGAATCGATCGGGCGGTTGGCGCACACGCGCCTCGAGATCGAAGGAGCAGAAACCGCTCGTTTGTCGAAGGCGGTGGAGAGTTCGAAGGAGCGCGGCGCGGCAACGGAGGGCGAACTGGAAGCGTGGCGCAGCCGTCTGCGATCGGAGATGAATCTCGCTCAAGCGGAATGGAGCGAGCTACTGCAATCCTCGCTGGACGGGAGCCTGCAGCGCCTGCTGGATCAATTGTCGCAACGTTCGCAAGAAGTGCAACGGGGCGAAGAGACCCGGATGAGCGAGCGCTTTGCCGACTTGATTCATCCGGTGAATGAGGCAGCCGCGAAAGCAGGGCAGGCGCTGGCGGAAATTCGCTTCGGGCTCGAAACGCAGGTGGCGGCGGCGCGATCTTCGCTGGAAGAAATGGAGCGATCCGCGGCGCGCATTCGGGAGAACTCGGCGCAGTTTGAAGCCGCCGGCCACGACAGTGTGAACGAGCTGCATCGGCGGCTCGAGAATGTGCTCGACGCGCAGACGGCCGAGATGTCGCGGCGCGTGGAAGCGCTGGCGTCGGGGATGTCGCAGAGAATTTCGCCGGCGATTGAGGCGATGGGCAATCAGCAGGTGGAACGAGCCGTGGCGCAGATGGAAGCAAAGTTCGCGCCGCACCTCGAGCGAGTTCCGGCGCTGCTGCGCGAACTCGACGCGCGGGAACTGCAGGCGGAGGAAGGATTGCGGCTGCATCGCGAGAGGCTGCGGCAGATGTCGGAGAACAGCCAGCGCGACGTGGCTTCGCGGATGGTCTTCACTCTCGCCGAGCTGCAGCGTGATTTTGAGTCCGCGCGCAAGCAGGCGCTGGCGAAATGGAACGAGGAATTGGACGCGAGCGGCGTTCGAGTGTCTCATTCGGCCACGGAAGCATTGGGCCAGGCCTCGGAGTGGTTTCAACAGGAAGCGCGCTCTCGCTTGCAGGTGCTCGTGGAGCAGGCGCTCGCGAGCGCAAATACCGGCTTGGATGAAAAAGTAGCGGATGCGAGTCAAAAGTTCGAGGTTCGGCTGGGTGAGCAGGTGAATGACCGTGTCGCACAGGTGAGCCAGAGTATAGAAGGGCTCGGCAATGAGGTCGCTGAACGAACAAAGACTCGCCTCGAGGCAGCGGCGGAGACGGCGGCCAGGTCGTTTGGAGAAATCGCGCGTGGAATTTCCGACCAGGAAATGGATTTTCTTGGCCAAAGAAGTCGCGCCGCCGTGCAGGATCGAGCGCAGGAATTCGAAAGAACTTCGACAGAGCTTCTAGGCAATCTCGAAGCCAGCGCTCGGGGCTCGCTCGAACAGTTTCATGCGCAGTTTGGCGCTCATTTTGAAAGCCGCATCGCGCAAGGTCGGAGCGCGCTTGCCAGTGAATTTACCGCGGCGATGGATGGATATCGCGCCGAACGGGATGCGCACGAGCAACAGTGGAGCGCGAAGCTAGATGAGTTAACCGAAGAAGCGCAGGGAAAATATCAGGAGCGGCTCGATAAAGCGGCGGATTCCTGGAGCGTTTCCTCCGTGCGCCGGCTCAACGAGCATGGACAAAACGTGATCGAATCGCTTATGCGTTCCGCCGACCAAACTCTCCGCGATTCCTTCGCCAAGATTTTTGACGGAATGTCCGAGATGCTTCGGGAGAGGGTGACGGCAAACGCGTCCAGCGCGTTTGCTCCGTCACCGAATCGCGAAACGGGCGAGCAATCATCTTCGCATCAATGAAATGCGCCAGCGTTTAGTCTGATCATCACTGCACCTGCGTTTTGCAGCTTCTGCCGCCACTACTTCGTTTCCACCACTTCCAGAACAGAATTTGCAACATGAGCTACCTGCTCCGCCGTCATGCTGGGAAAAATCGGCAGGCTCAGGACGTGCTCGCATGCACGTTCGGCAATCGGAAACGAACAGCGGGGGTACGCCAGCGAAGAATAGGCCGGCTGAAGATGCAGCGGCTTGGGATAGTGAATGGAGGTCTCAATTTCGCGAGCGGCGAGTTGCGAGATGACTAAATTTCGATTGGCCACGTAGATCACAAATTGGTGGTAGACGCACTCATCCTGCGGCGGATCGGTGGGCATTCCCAGTTTCGCGTTAGCCAGCACGCGGCGATACTCGCGCGCAATTTCCTGCCGTCGCGCGGTCCACCGGTCGAGATAACGCAGCTTGATGCGCAGCACTGCGCCCTGAAATCCTTGCATACGATAGTTGTAGCCGACGAACTCGTGCTCGTAGCGTGCGGTCTGGCCGTGCGAGCGGGCGGCGCGGGCGTATTTCGCGATCGAGTCGTCGTTTGTCGTAAGAGCGCCACCTTCCCCATACGCGCCCAGATTTTTGCTCGGATAAAAGCTGAACGCGGCGGCATGGCCCAGGCCGCCGACGCGGCGTCCGCGATATTTTGCGCCGTGTGCCTGAGCGGCGTCTTCCAATACGAGAAGTTTGAGATTTTCCGCGATGGAACGAATCGCATCCATATCCGCGGGGCGGCCGTAGAGATGGATCGGAATGATGGCGCGCGTTCGCGGAGTGACGGCGCGCTCAATCCGCGCGGGATCGAGATTAGCGGTGGCCGGATCGATGTCCACGAACACAGGCCGCGCGCCGCAGTACGTGATTGCCTCAGCAGTGGCGAGAAAAGTGTTTGGGCTGGTTATCACTTCATCGCCCGGCTGAACTCCCAGCGCCAGCAAGCCGAGGTGTAGAGCCGCGGTGCCAGAGCTGAGGGCCACGCAGTGCTTCACATCGCAGTAGCTCGCAAACTCGCGCTCGAATTGCTCCACCTCTTCGCCCAGCACGAAGGCAGAGTGTTCGCAAACGCGGTCGAGCGCAGGAAGAATCTGGTCGCGCAGTTCGTGGTATTCGGCCTTCAAATCGAGAAGTGGAACCTTCATCGGTGGCCCTTGTGTCGCATCTATCGCAGCAAAAACTCTACTTGAGCGGGCGACGATTCACAAGGAGCGACGCCCGGGCCGCTAAGCGTTGTCGAGGTCTAAATCTAAATATGAGTGAGAGTGCCGGTGACTCGCGTCCGATTGAGCGCCCAGGCGAAAACCAAGAAGGAAAGCGGCAAGAGAACAGCAGCAAACGCAAGCAATGCCAGTATGGAAGGGCCAATCCGATTCCAGCCTGCGCCATCGAGCAACGCCGCTCGCATCCCCTCAAGCGAATACGTGACGGGAATCAAGTGCGCGACCACCTGCAAAGGCCTGGGCAAAACCGAAATCGGATACATCATTCCGCCGAGCAATCCCGAAACTCCCAGAACAATCCACTTCGCCGGATTCCCGCGCTTGAACAAAATTTGATAACTGGCGGAGAGCACCCCGAGTCCTGAGAATGCGAGGACGGAAGCCAGCAAAACCGCCGCTGCACCGGGCCAGTTGGCCGAACGAGGCGCGAATCCGAAAAGAAGAACGGCCCACGCAAGGTAGACGCAGGTGCGCAATGCGAGTGTCACGAAAGGATAGATGGCTGAGCCTGCGAGAATCAGCGGCAGCGGAGTCTGAGTGACGAGCAGCGCTTCAAGCGTCCGATTCTGCATCGCTTCATTGAGGCTGGTGTCAAACGCGTCGATCGAAACATTCAAATAGTCGAAAAACGCAAAGCCCACCAGGGCAAAAGCAAAATAGTTGCTGCCGGCCGGCAGAGCGTTCGTGAGTTCGGGAGACTGCACGAAGCGCGAAAGGTAGTAGTAAGTGGCGACGCCGAACAGCGCTTCGAACGCTTCAAGGACCAGCGCGCCCCGGTAGCCGCGCGCGATCGCGAAGTCACGGCGGAAAAAGGCCATTAATTTGCGGATATTGCCGGCGACGCTCATGGCAGTGACTCCGCGTGCATCGGTTGGCGCACCAGCCTGCCAATCGCTTCATCCAGCGTGCGTGTTCCAGCCGAAGCGCACAAACGCTCCGGCGTCTCATTGGCGACAATGCGGCCTTCGTCGAGAAGAACCACGCGATCCGCAATCTCTTCCACCTCACGGGGCGTGTGCGACGCAAACAGTAGCGTAGTGCCTTCGCGGCGAACGATTTCCTCCTTGAGCAACCGCCGGAACTCGGAGGCGGCCACAGGATCGAGGCTTCTGGTGGGCTCGTCGAGCAGCAGGATGCCTGGCTCATGCAACATGGCGCGCGCCAGGCCCAGGCGATGCGTCATCCCGGTGGACAGCGTGCGAACCTGGCGATCGAGATCGTCGCATAATCCCATCCACGCGGAGATCCTCGCAATTCTTTCACCCGCACGTGCACCTATGATGTTGTTCATGGACGCAAAAAATGTGAGGTTCTCGCGCGCAGTTAACCGCGTGTAAAACCCTTCATCGCCTCCGGTGTGATAACCGAATTGCTTGCGCGCTTCTGCACTATTTCGCTCGACATCGAAGCCACCAAGCGTGGCGCGGCCTCGTGTAGGAATAATCAGCGTCGCCAATATGCGAAGCAGGGTCGATTTGCCGGCCCCGTTTGGACCCATCAGCGCCACCGCTTCGCCTGCCCCTACCTTCAAAGAAACGCCTGATAGAGCCGTTTCCGTAGGTTTCGCGACGGGGTGAAGCAGCGCCCGCCACCCGGAAAGCGCCGGTGGGAAGCATTTCTCGACAGATTCCGCAGTAATTACACGCGAATCATTCACGCGTCCCGTTATACCGGCTTTGCAGGGGCGAATCCAGTTCCGTCATTGCTTGTAGGCTTCCACTCCCGGTAGAATAGTTGCAGGGCGTGTGGGGCGGAAAAGTGACCGGCTGCGGAACCGCGCTCCGCGGTGCGAAGGCATTTTTCTCCCCAATACCGAGCAGTCCTGAACGCCGGGTAACGCCACAAGTGGAAAATTCGCCATGGACGAGTCTCTCCGCACAAGTTCAATCGTTGTAGTGGCGAAGGAGCAGATTTCCTGCCCTCTCGGCGAAGAGTCCGCTATTCTGAATTTAAAGAACAGCGTGTACTATGGATTGGACTCCGTGGGCGCGCGGGTTTGGACGCTTTTGCAGCAGCCGAGGAGCGTCGGCGAGCTTCGCGACACATTACTCTCCGAATATGATGTAGAAGCAAGGCGATGCGAGCAGGATCTGCTGGCTCTGCTGGAGACAATGCGTAGCGAAGGATTGATCGAAGTTCGAGCTGTTTCTGCCGTCTGAGCGACGGTGGAGTGTTTGGAAGGCGACCCTCAGGGCCCTTGAGGATCAGCCGGCAACCAGCCCCGGGCCGTTCACTGAGGCGTGCACGACTTTTTCGAAGGCCAAGGGTTCCAAAGATGATGCAGAGGTTTCGTAGGTTTCGCCGTTTGAGCGGATTTGAGCGAGGAGTTGTGCTCGAAGCTGTGATCGGGCTGCCGATCGCATGGCTCGCGGTGCGTCTGCTGGGCTTCCGGATTTGCCGGGCTGCTTTCGAGGAGCTTCGCGCCGCCGCGCAGAATTCGAAGTCTCGCGAAGCAGATACTTTGAAGGTCGCGAGGCGAATCGCGCACCTCGAAGCGGTAACAGCTGCGAATTTATCTTTTCGCACCAGCTGCCTGGAACAGTCGCTCGTTCTCTGCCGTATGCTCAGGCGACGAGGCCTGAATGCAGATCTGCGCATCGGAGCAAGGAAGGAAGCGGATCGTTTCGAGGCGCACGCGTGGGTCGAGGTGGAAGGAAACGTTGTTGATGGCGGCGGGAGCGAGCATCTGCATTTTGTCCCTTTCGAGCATTCTGAATCCTCCATGGAGACGCAAACGAATTGAGCGCAATCGTAGGCATCTTCGACCGCAAGGGCGCACCGGTGCAAAGGGCGCTTCTTCGGAACCTGACGCATTTTCTCGCGTACTGCGGGCCTGATTGGCGCGATACCTGGAGCGATGGGCCGGTCGGATTCGGGCATGCGATGTTGCGAACCACACGCGAATCGCTGAACGAACGGCAGCCGGGGAGTCTCGATGGGCATCTTTGGATCACGGCCGACGTGCGGCTCGATAGCCGCGACGAGCTTCGGCAGGACATCGAAAAGGCGGGGCGAAGCTGCGGCCGGCTTGCTACGGACGCTGATCTGATTCTGCATGCTTATGCAGTGTGGGGCGCGGAATGCGTCCATCATCTGCGAGGGGATTTCGCATTTGCGATCTGGGACAGCTGGCAGAAGGCTCTTTTTTGCGCGCGCGATCATTTTGGCGTTAAGCCCTTCTACTACGCGGACCTCGACGATCAGTTCGTATTCAGCAGTGTGCTGGATTGCGTGCGGCTGCACCCGGATGTGTCGGACACGCTCAACGAAACTGCCATCGGCGATTTTTTGCTCTTCGGGCTGAATTACGATGGCGCCACGACGGCCTTCCGCGATGTGCGGCGCCTGCTGCCCGCGCATTCTCTGACAATCAAGAAAGATGAATTCTTTCTGAAGCGCTACTGGAGCCCGCCCACGCAGGGGCGCATTCGCTATCGGGATGCCAACGATTACATCGAGGAATTCAAGATTTTGCTTCAAGCGGCGGTAAAGGATCGTGTTCGCGCGGATCGCGTTGGCGTTCTGCTCAGTGGCGGATTGGATTCCGCCGCGGTCGCTACCACAGCGCGCGCTATCTCGAAGGGCGCAGGCGGAAATCTCGATTTGCGGGCTTATACGCTCGTATACGAATCATTGATTCCCGATCGCGATGGGGCACACGCGAAGGAAACTGCGGAATTCTTGAATATCCCGGCGCGCTATCTCGCTCTGGACAATTTGCAGCCGTTCGACGGTTGGGATAGCAGTGATTGTGCGTGGCCGGAGCCGGCCGAGGACCCATTTTTCGCCGGCCTATTTGATCAGTTTCAGATGATTTCGGAGGATTGCCGCGTGGTGCTTTCCGGCGAAGGCTCCGACAACCTGATGGATTTCGAGATGTGGCCGCACGCGAAGAATTTGATGGCGCGGCGCGAATGGCGGCAGCTGTTCAGTGAGACGCTGCGATACGCGTCAATGCGGCGATCGCCATGGCCAGGGATTCGCCGGCGAGTGAAGGGCGCATTTGGCACAGACCATGATGCCCCTAAGTTTCCGCGCTGGATCGCTCCGGATTTTTCGCGCAGGATGAGCCTTGAACAACGCTGGAAAGAGGCTGTTTCTCCTTCCCCATCGGAAAAGCATCCGATTCTTCCGAGAGCCCACGCATCTCTGCACTCGCCCCAATGGGCTTACCTGTTCGAGCACGAAAATCCGGGAGTAACGCGCCGTCCGGTCGAAGTGCGATATCCGTTCTTGGATTTGCGAATCGTCGAATATTTGCTGGCCCTTCCGCCCTTCCCTTGGTTCTTTGAAAAGACCCTGTTGCGCGAAGCTATGGTCGGCTGTTTGCCTGAAAGCGTTCGCAGGCGGCCCAAAACACCCCTCGCCGGCGACCCGCTGGCCGAATGGCTGAAGCGTTCTCAGCCAAACTGGATGGCGGAAACTCTATGGAGCGAAGAAACAAATCGTTATGTAACTCGTAGTGCCATCGCGCCATTGAATCGCGCAGGCGAAAGCGAGGAATTACAAGCCGCAGTCCGTCCGCTTTGCCTCAACTTTTGGTTGCAGTCAGTTCGACGAGTTCGGTATAACTTAAGTGCGGAGGCCCGTAATGGATAAGCCCCTTCTGGGGGGACCCAAGAAGCCGTACGTGTCCCCTAAACTAACTGTCTACGGCACTGTTCAGGAACTCACGAAGAGGACAGGGATCCACGGCAACCGCGACGGCGGGCGATTTCCACGTTCCAGGACGCACATCTAAAGGCTCGGTGCGGATTTCACCTCTAGTTGAAACCGGAATTCGGTGAGCTTCACTTACTCTGTTTTCGGCGTTACGATCCGTTCCACTGCGCCCGTCCCAGGTTTGATCCCCCTGCAAGCCTCTATAGGCAATCCGGATATCGAGCTGAGTCTCGGTTGTTCGGCGAGCCCACTTGATGCAGCACACTCAAACAATTCTGAATCAGTAGTTTACACAAGCTCCTATACGGCTCCGTCTGGAGCCCCTGCCCTCCGAATCTTTCAGGAACAAAAGCATGGCCTCTTCCATCTGGTCTATTTCGACGGAATGCAATTTTGGATGGATCGCCACGGCACCCAACTCTGGGCCTCCTGGCCGAGCGAATCTTCTGCCGAAGAGGCGGCCACTTACCTCCTAGGCCCGGTTCTGGGGCTTCTTCTGCGCTTTCGGGGCATCACTTGCCTGCACGCAAGTGCTGTGGCAATTGGCGGCTCGGTGATCGCGTTTGTAGGCTCAGAAGGGGCCGGGAAATCCACCACAGCCGCCGCCTTTGCGCGTGCCGGATATGCTGCGGTTTCCGACGACGTTGTGCCATTGGTCGAGCGCGACGGCGACTTCTTTGTTTCGCCTTCTTATCCGCATCTGTGCCTCTGGCCCGAATCGGTGGAAATGCTGTACGGAACGATCGATGCCCTCCCTCCTTTCGTTCCAAATTGGGAAAAACGCCGCCTTTCTTTTGCAAATGGCGGCGCTCGCTTCGAGGATGGCGCCTTGCCTCTTCGCGCGATTTATCTCCTGGATGAGATTCGCGATGAGCCAGGTCCCACTGTGGAAGGCGTCACCGGGCAGGTGGGCCTTCTCTCACTCGTCACCAACAGCTTCGCGACAAATATGCTGGATACCGAAATGCGCGCGAATGAATTCAAAACCCTTTCGAGCCTGGTTGCGAAAGTCCCATTGCGACGCCTATTCACAAGCAAAGGCAAGCTGGCTCCCGCCGATCTGTGCCAGGCAGTGCTCCATGACCTCGGCTCCCTAACCCCCTCATCCTGATTCCAGCTTCATACCACCCCTCCAGCTTGAACTAGCTGGTGTTCCTCGCTGTGTGCTCTTCGGGTCCCAGATTGGAACAGAGGAGTCATTGCGCTCGGACAATACATAGCTATTGTGGAAACCTTGGGGAGAAGTCCTGCTGTGTACCGATTTGAAACGAGCTAACATTTGCGCCCGACACGGGCGAGGGGTCGCCCGCTGCGGAAATCGCAAAGGCTCAGAGGGGGCGTCCAATGAAAATGGGGATTCGATCAGCAAGATTTGCAGTACTTACCACTGCGGGTGCAGTGCTTCTCTCATTCCTATACATCACAACTACTGCCCGTAAACATACTTCAAGCTCACTTGAAAATACCACTGCTCCGCTTCTCCGTACGAGTGTTGATTCACCGCGATGGGAGAAAGCTTTTGCCCAGCTTCCCATGGGATTCGAGGAGAATCGGGGGCAAGCAGCGCACGACGTAAAATTCGTTTCGCACGGCAGCGGGTACGCTCTTTCGCTCGCGCCGCAGGAAGTTGACATAGCAATCCTTCACCGCCGGGCGATCACCGCATCACCGCTTCACCGCGCCGCCGCGCTGCGCGCGCTCCGCGAGGCGCGCAAGGCAATGAAGACCACGGTGATTCGCATGCAACTGGAGGGAGCAAATCCTGTGCCCGCGATCGCTGCAATCGAGCCGCTGCCTGGGCGGTCTAACTATTTCATCGGCAACAATCGCGACAAATGGGTCACCGACGTGCCGTCGTACGGGCGCGTGAAATATTCCGGAATCTACCCCGGGGTAAATCTGGAATTTTACGGCAATCAACGGCATCTCGAATACGATTTCACCGTAGCTCCCGGCGCCAATCCGAAAGTCATCTCGCTGAAAATCGACGGAGCCCAAAACCTCGCGATCGATTCGCATGGCGACTTGATCCTGCACACCGCCGACGGCGATTCGAAATTCCAGAAACCGGTCGTATATCAAATGGCCGGAGCAGAACGCCGCGAAGTGGCTGGAAATTACGCGCTCGCTTCCGGCAATCGCGTCACCTTCGCAATCGCAAAATATGACCGATCGTTTCCGCTCGTAATCGATCCGATATTCCACCCGCTGCTCACTTATTCCACGTTCCTCGGCGGAACTGGCGACGAGAACGGCCTGGGTATCGCAGTAGATGGCAACGGAGACGCCTTTATCGCCGGTTCGACAACCTCGACCGACTTTCCGCCAACAACAAACGTCGCTCCCGTATCAGGTTGCGGATTCGTCACCGAACTCAACCCCGCGGGCACGCAGCAGCTTTATTCCAATTACCTCTGCGGAACGTCAGGACTCGACCAAGCAGTTGCCATTGCTCTGGATTCGAACGGCAAGGTTTACGTCGCAGGAACCACCGGTTCCACGGATTTTCCAACCACGGCGAACGCCTTGATTCCCTCCCCTCTCACGACGAATCCAAACGGAACCGCGTTCCTCACGAAGATTGATCCCACATTGAGCGGTACGGCATCGCTGGTCTATTCGTCCTACATCGGAGGCACGAATGGAGACCTCGCCAACGCAGTTGCCGCGGATGCAAATGGCAACGCGTACATCGGTGGCCAGACTTTTTCGAACCCCGGCGCAGCGGGCTCTGGAGGATTCGCGGTGACAACCGGCGGGCTCCAGCAGACGCCCAGCAATACTTTTGGAACGGGTTTCCTGACAAGGATCGACACCACAAAATCCGGTGGCGCGAGCCTCATCTACTCGACCTATCTCGGCGGAGACGGCGCAAACCAAGCAAATTTTCTCGACTTCGGCGATGGCGTCTTCGGCGTTGCCGTCGATACTTCGAACAATGCCTATCTTTCGGGCGTGACCGCATCTACTGGCACCAGTTTCCCAACCATGAATGCCTTTCAGGGATCTGCCGTTGCAGCCAATATGAAGGGCGGCGCTTTTGTCACTCGAATCGACACCACGAAAGCCAACGCCGCATCCCTGATCTATTCCACTTACCTGGAAGGATCGTCATTTGACGCTGCTTTGGCGATTGCACTCGGTCCAAATAATATCGCGTATGTCACCGGATCTACCGATTCTCTGGACTTCCACACCACGACTGGAGCATTCCAGACGACAGGCGCACTCTCTGGCGTCGCATTCATCACTTTGGTTGACACAACCATGACCGGAAACTCATCCGTCACTTACTCCACTTTCTTCGGTGGCACCGGGAGCGACAACGGCTTTGGCATCCAGGCCGATGCCAACGGCAACGCTTATGTTGTGGGAAGCACGCAGTCGTCTGATTTCCCCATCACGCCTTTCGTTCTGCCGTCATCGCTGCCCAACCCCAATGGCAGCCCCTTCATCGTGAAATTGAGCCCAAAGGGCAACGGAATGGCCGACCGCATTTATGCGAGCTATTTTGGCGGCACAGGCGATGGCGCGGACGCCGATCAGGGCTTTGCCGTTGCCATCGATTCTCACGGCAATGCCTACATCACCGGCGTAACTTTCTCTGCCGACATGCCGACAACGGCCGGTGCGTTTCAAACCACGTTGAAGGGCACCTCGGATGCGTACGTCGCGAAATTACCGCTGCTGCTGCCTGTTGTCGTTTCGCCGGCAACTCTGGATTTTGGCACGCAGCTCGTCGGCGCAGCCACTGCTCCGCAAACCGTCACCCTGACGAACAACAACGCCGCAGCTCTCTCAATCACAAGTATTGCGGTCGCCGCGATCGCTCCTCCCGCGGCAGCCACGGATTTCGCCATCGCTTCGGGAGGCACCTGCGCCTCGAGCCTGCCGGCTGGCATGTCGTGCACAGTGAACGTCACCTTCACGCCTTCCATCGCATCCGCCGAATCTGCCAAACTCGTCTTCACAGATGTCGATTCGAGCAGTCCGCAATTCGCCACGCTCACCGGCACGGGCACGAACTCGGCGCCGGTTGTCCTTCTCACGCCCACAAGCTTGAGTTTCGGAGGCCAGCTCGTAACCACCACAAGCTCGCCCGCCAAGATCATCACCCTGAAGAACAACGGCAATGCGACGCTGAACCTCATGCCGATCGCAAGCTCCGGAGATTTCGCCCAAACGAGCACTTGCGGCGCATCGCTCCCCGCTTCAATGTCCTGCTCCATCAACGTGACATTCACTCCGACAGCGACGGGCGCTCGCAACGGCACAATCACGATTACCGACGACGCCAACGGCAGCCCTCACACTGTTCCGCTCACCGGCACAGGTACGGATTTCACTGTCACCGCACCGGCTACGTTCAGCGTTCCGCGAGGCTCGAGTCAAATGTTCAACGTGACCGTGACGCCTATAAGCGGATTCAACCAGTCCGTTGCGCTCACCTGCACAGGTGCCCCGGTCAAAACCACATGCATGCTGATGCCAACCTCCGTCATGCCAGACGGCACCAATCCGATCAACTCGCAGGTCACAGTCACTTCGATGGGTATGCTGCCGTCGGTTCCTGCCCAGCATTTGCCGCCGTCGAACCGCCAGATCGTTCTGTTCGCCGTGGGCCTTGCGCTGCTGGCGATGATTTTTGCCACGCGGCGCCTGCGCACGCGAATCGGCCTTGCCGGAGCGATGCTGGTGGTCTTCGCTGTGGCGGGTTGCGGCGGCGGTCACACGCCAGTGACGGGCACACTCACGCTCACGGGAACATCGGGCACGGTAACTCACTCGGCGACCGTTGCTCTCACGATTCAATGAAAAAATAGCTTCTAGGAAGAGCCGGGTATCTCGCGAGAGCCGCCCGGCTTTTTCTGTGTTTAGAGACTTATTCGCCCCGTTCCTTTCGTCTCTCCTGAGTTCATTTCTGCTTGCGTGCCAGACTCGGATAGGAGACCCTTTCATGCCCGGCGACATCATAGAAGGGCTCAGTTAGCGCCGCATTTTCAGGAGGAATTGGCGGATGAAGAAATGGTTCGGCCTTTTCGCACTACTTTTTATTTTTACCCGGCCTGCTCTTGCGCAACAAACACCTGTATGGGACGTGGAAGGCGCCTATCTCTTCCGCTCTTTTAACCCTACAAACGCTCCACGGTTTGGAACGAACGGATGGAACGCCTCCCTCGATCACAATTTGCGAAAATGGATCGGTGTCGCCGGAGATTTCACCGGCACCTATCGCAATCAAGGCATCAATGGCGACTCGCAGATTTATACCTTCATGGTCGGTCCCCGTATCTATCCCCTGGGACATCGGCACAAATTTATTCCCTACGGGCAGGTTCTGTTTGGCGGCGGATACGATCGCCTTACGTTTCCTCTGAACGCCGGATTTCCCAAGACCACCTTTACGAGCGGCGCGTTCGCCTGGGCGGGAGGAGGCGGAGTGCAGTGGAGACTCAAGCCCAACTGGGCCATACGCCTGGCTGAGTTCGACTACGAGCAAACTCGATTTTCGAACTATCCAAATCAAACGACCAACTCGCAGGGGAACTACCGCATCTCCGCGGGCATTGTCTATCACATCGGCCAAAAATAACTGCGACCTTCACAGCGCCGCGGTGCTCTTCACGATTCCCTCAGTCCGCGCTTACGAGGAGAACATATTTCCGGCTGGCGTTTTCAGATACCGCTTGCCGGGAAGCCAATTTCCGTAGGAGATTACGGAGGCTATGGCGCGCCTGTTTGAAAACCCGAGTTTCTCTGCAAGCCCGAGTTTCTCTGCAAGCCCGAGTTTCTTTGAAAACCTTGGATCGTGCCGAGTCGGCGATCTTTCGCTTACAGCATCGAACGCTGCGGAGCCGCCGCAGCCCAAATGAAAGCCCTCCGCATCGGGCTCTGCGTCCTTTTCGCCTTCAGCGTTCTGGCTCATGGCGTTGTGGAAGTTTGGTCGGAGTCGGTTCTCGAAATGGGCGCTTCCGCCCTTTTGATCATCTGGGCCATTCTCGCTTACCGGGATTCGGAAGCAGCCATTCAATGGAGCCCGCTCAACTGGCCCTTTCTCGGATTCATCGCCATCGGGCTGTTGCAACTCATGGTTCATTGGACCGCGAATCCGTTTTTCACGCGTGTTGAACTGCTTCGATTCGCTGCTTACTTCATCATCTTCTTCCTCACCGCGCAGGCCTTTCGAGAAAGAGAAGATCTTGTGAAGCTGGCTTGGTTTCTGGTGATCTTGGGGTTTTCAGCAAGCCTGCTGGGAATCATCCAGTACTTTACGTCCCGGAACACGATTTATTGGTTCCGGCACCTTTCACAGAGTGTTGATGTGTTTGGCCCTTACGTGAACCGCAATCACTTCGCAGGATTCGTCGAGCTGGTTGCGCCTGTGGGACTAGCTCTGATGGTGTTCCGCGGCGTGCGCAGGGAGCTTTTCCCGTTGACTGGCCTGCTCACGATTATTCCGGTTGGCGCGCTGATTCTTGCCGGTTCGCGCGGCGGGATCATCTGCTTTGCATTTGAAGTGGCTGTGCTGGCGCTCCTTGCGCGCACTCGCAAAGGGCTGCGGGGCGCCACGCTGATCGCGATTGCGTTCGTGGGCCTCGCTTCTATCGCGCTGATTGCGTGGCTGGGCGCAGGGACAGCGATCGAGCGGTTCTCAAAGACGCGGATTGGTGAAGTATCGACGTCTCGGCGTGCCTCAATGTTTCGCGGCGCGGAACACATTTTTCTGGATCATCCCGTGAAAGGCGTTGGACTGGGCACGATTGTTACCGTCTTTCCGGGCTACGACACTGACTACGATGGCCTGGTGGTGGACCATGTCCATAACGACTATATCGAGGCACTGGCGGAGACAGGAACATTGGGCGGCCTCTGCGGTATCGCGTTTCTTTGGCTGCTGGTTACAGGCGCGCGAAGATCTTTCGTCGCCGAACAGGGCCATTTTTCCACCGCGCTTCACGCTGCCGCGATTGCTGCTCTTTGCGGGATTCTCCTGCACAGTTTTGTAGATTTCAATCTGCACATTCCTTCGAATGCTTTGCTCTTTCTGCTTCAGGCCTATCTCGCGACGTCGCCGCCTCTCCCTTCCGGCAGTTCCATGCCGCGCCGGCGCATTCGTATTCGTGAACACGTGCACGCCGCAAACGAACCGCAGGCAGCGATTTGAGTTCCCTAGATAATCTGGATAACAACGATTCTAGAGCCGTGTGACGATTGATAAGGCCAACAGGTAGCGCGCCGCCAGTTGGCAACTTTCCGTTGAGCGTTTATCATGGCGTCGCGTCTCGAAGGTCGCGGCGGAGGAATCATGGACGCGAGCGAGCAGAACCGTTTTAAGAAAGAAGCTGCCCAAGCGGCGGCGCAGCTCGTGCAGAACGGCATGATCGTCGGCCTCGGCACCGGCACCACCGCGGCTTACCTCGTCACCGAACTTGGCCGGCGCGTCGCGGAAGAAGGGTTGTGTTTCACCGGCATCCCCACATCGGAGCGCACCGCCGAGCAGGCGCGCAGCCTCGGAATTCCGCTGGCGACTCTTGCAGACGTAAAAGAAATCGATCTCACCATTGACGGCGCCGACGAAGTGCAGCTGGGGACTCTGGCGCTGATCAAGGGACACGGCGGAGCGCTGCTGCGCGAAAAAATCGTCGCCGCTGCAAGTAAGCGTATGGCGGTGATTGTCGATGAGACGAAACTGGTGAAGCGCCTGGGCGGGACGCTTGCAGTTCCCGTGGAAGTGGTTCCGTTTGGCTGGGAAGCTACCGAACGAAAGCTGAGAGCGATCGGCGCGGGCACCGAGCTTCGGCCTGGGCTTGACGACAAACCCTACGTTACCGACGGCGGGCACTACATTCTCGATTGCGAGTTTGGGTCCATCGCAGATCCGAAAAAAGTCGCGCGGGAACTCGACGATACAGTAGGCGTCGTCGAGCACGGGCTGTTTCTTGGACTTGCGAAACAGGTGTTCGTCGGCGGGCCTGGCGGAGTAAACATTCTGAAGCTGGCCGCGAATCGCGGGAAGCCGGGCGCTAAAAGAAAGAAAAAATCGAAGCGAACGCGCCGCCGTTCGCGAAAGTAACCGTCAAGCTCGATTAGAATCCGGGATAGTGCGACGATGTGTCGTGCTCGGACGCGCCGCCTGATTGCTTTTTCGATGATTGCTTCTTCGAAGCGCAGCCTTCGGGATACACCGCGTCCAGCGCGCCCCACAGAGCTTTCAGGCTGCGTTCGGTCGCGCAGAGCACTGCAAGCTCGTCGATATTTTCTTGTTGCGCGATCCACGTGCGCCAAGCCGCGCGATGCCGCACGTCCGCTTCTTCGTGTACTGCAAAATACCGGAGCGAGCGCGAATCGGTGATTCCGTAGAACTGGCGAAGCCCCGAAATTTTCTGCGTCGCGATTTCCGGTACCTGCGCCTCGTAGCTGTAGAACATGGCCACAGCCTGCGCCATCGAGCCGTCGGTTGAAACTTCGTCGAAGGTATCCAGCAACGCCGCGATACCCGGAAGCGCCCGGCTCGAATCGAGCGCCACATCGCTTACTCCGAGCGATGCGGCAAACTCGCGCCACAGCAGCGGGTGCGGAGCCGACGGATCCACTTCTTCCGCCAGATTCTCGTTCACCAGCGTCTGCAAGCTGCCGTTCGTGCGGGAGGCGAGCTGCTTCAGATTCTCGGGGAACGCGCGCACGTGCTGATAATACTGCGCCGCGTAAAGCTGCAGCGCTTCCTTCGAAAGCGTGCCCTCAGTCCAAGCCTGATAAAAAGGGTGCTTCAGCAAATGATAGCGTTCAATCAGCGCATCGATCGAATCGAGCAGCGTCTTCGGCGCATTCTTCGCGCCGCCGTTCTGGCCGGACCTGGGCATCAAATTCTCCTATCTCACCTGATAATAATGGCGCAAAACCCCGCAATCCTACAGAAATGGCCCTCGAATGTCCAGTAAGTGACACCCCGAACTTACGGGCCTGCCAGCCATTATGACTGGCAGTCGCATTCGCCGCATTTGTCGAACGGTACCTCATAGCGCTCTTCACTTTCGTCCCAAACGCAGCTGGATTATCGAATCACCGAATTCCGTATCACTTCCTTCATAGCTAGGAACGGGTATGGGTATGTCCTGGATTTCCATTACCCGCCCAAATTGAATCATCTCGATCAGATCTTCGGTAAACTCCTCTCCCCAGGAGTGTTCGACGTCGAGAGCTACCGCATAAGGAGTGTACCGATCAAGCTGCTCTGGAGTAATCCCCACTTCGTTCGCGCGATCCAATCGATCGCTTTCGGCACGTGCTAGAAATTCCCGGAAGCCCGTTAGGCCACGAATCAAGCGGCGACTCTGAACTGTCGGCGCTTTGAGACCGTTCCGGAATGCAAGTGCCAGCAGAGTGCAGGCAACTACGAAAACCGCAAAACGAGGAGACGACGTCGTCGCGAGAAACCCAAACGCCAACGCAGCAGTGGCAGTTAGCCAAAGCGGGTTTAGGTCTATCCAGCTCAGAGGATGTCGCGGTCCTCTTGTCATAGGGATCCATGTAGCGATTCGCTTTAAGGTTGACGGCCACGCCCGGACAGCTGCGACCAGAGCGAGGCCGCCCAAGGCGGACCAAATGCTCACGTATACAATCGAACCGAGGGCGGTCAAGTTTGTCGCGAACGACAGCGATTGCGCGACTCGCACCACAAGAAAGACAAGGCACGCCACTCCAATCCACCAGATCGCTCGGTGCGAAGAGACTAGCTTGGGCTCGGCAATTTTCTCGAGCGCATCCTTGAACTTGTAGAATGCGCGGCAGAGGCGTGAATTTTCGCGCTCATCGAACTTATAGATATCGTTGCCGTAAGGAAAAAGCTCGGCGAGGGCAGTGGATTCTTCGGGGGTGAGGCGGTCGTCCGGCTCTCGTAAGCGCTTCAATGTAAACCAATCTCCTCTTTGGCGAATTTCGAGATAGCCTTCAACGGCCAGCGCAGCAAGGCCCGCCGCAAATGCCCGCTCGCATCTACCGTTTTCAAAGAGGTAGGCTGCGAGCGCCGCGGATGTGCCCGCTGGAGGTTCGTACGCGGTCGGAATCGGCCGGCGAGGTGTCCAGCGCCAGAGAACCGCCGCAGCTAGGTAATAGAGAAACACGCCCCCAAGACCAACCCAGGCGGAAACATAGCTGGAATCAGGAGCGTCAGCGCCTGCCAATGTCATAGCGGGATGTTGCCGTGCTTCTTTTTGGGGTTGGTGTCGCGCTTGTTCTCGAGCGAGCGCAGAGCGGTGATGAGCTTGGCGCGCGTTTGCGATGGTTCGATGATGGCGTCGATGTAGCCGCGCTCGGCGGCCACGTACGGGTTGGCGAAGCGCTCGCGGAAGTCGTCGGTTTTTTCACGGCGCAGCTTTTCGCGATCGGCTTCGGGAGCGCGGTCGATCTCGCGCTTGTAGACGATATTTACCGCGCCTTCAGGTCCCATCACCGCGATTTCTGCAGTGGGCCAGGCGAAGTTGATGTCGGTGCGGATGTGCTTCGAGGCCATCACGCAATACGCGCCACCATAGGCTTTGCGCGTGATCACCGTGATTTTTGGCACCGTGGCTTCCGCGAACGCGAAGAGCAACTTCGCACCGTGCTTGATGATGCCGCCAAACTCCTGTTGCGTGCCGGGCAGGAATCCGGGCACATCCTCAAAGGTGATAAGCGGAATGTTGAACGCGTCGCAGAAACGAACGAAGCGCGCGCCCTTCATGGACGAATTGATATCGAGCACGCCCGCAAGAAAAGCAGGCTGATTGGCGACGATCCCGACGGGACGACCATCGAGTCGCGCGAAGCCAACCACGAGATTCTTCGCAAAGTGCTCGTGAACTTCAAAGAATTCGCCATCGTCGACGATTTCGTGAATCGCATCTTTCATGTCATAGGGCTTCTGCGGATCTTCAGGCACGAGCGCGTTGAGCGCCGTCGAAGCGCGATCCCACGGATCGTTCGTCGAGCGCCGCGGCGGATCTTCGAGATTATTTGACGGCAAATAGCTGAAGAGCTCGCGAATCATCGCGAGGCATTCCGCATCGTCGCGCGAGACGAAATGCGCGACGCCACTCTTCTCGTTGTGCGTCATCGCGCCGCCGAGTTCCTGCTTCGTCACTTCTTCGTGGGTCACCGTCTTGATTACGTCGGGCCCGGTGACGAACATGTACGAGCTGTCGCGCGTCATGAAAATGAAATCCGTGATCGCGGGCGAATACACCGCGCCGCCCGCGCACGGGCCCATGATCGCGCTGATCTGCGGCACCACGCCGCTGGCCAGCGTGTTGCGCAGAAAAATATCAGCGTAACCCGCCAGCGACATCACACCTTCCTGAATCCGCGCCCCGCCAGAATCATTCAACCCAATCACGGGCGCGCCCTGCCGAATCGCCAGATCCATAATCTTCGTAATCTTCGAAGCATTCGCCTCCGAAAGCGACCCGCCAAACACGGTGAAGTCCTGCGCGAACACATACACGAGGCGGCCACCGATGCGGCCGTAGCCGGTGATGAAGCCGTCCCCCGCAGGGCGCTGATCTTCCATGCCAAAATCGATGCAATGGTGGCGCACGAATTTGTCGAGCTCCTCGAACGAGCCCTCATCGAGCAGCAGGTCCACTCGCTCCCGCGCGCTGAGCTTGCCTTCTTTGTGCTGGCGTTCGCGGCGTTCAGCGCCGCCGCCTTCTTCGGCTTCGGCGTTGCGGCGGCGAAGCTCTTCGAGGCGGTCGAGATGTTTGCGGTGTTCGATTGGTTTTGAGGTGCTCATAATGGCCTCTCAATATCGGCTTTTTGGGCCGCCAAGGCAAGCGCAGCGCGATTCCTTAGACCCCTTTTTACCGCCTATTAGAAAAAGCTATCAAATTGTTTCTAAACAGGTTAGCGGAAGTTTTAATCGCGGAACCGTGGATTAAAACCGATGTCCCCGGTGGCAGTCGCTCGCGGTAAGGCGCGAATGGAGCTGTGAAAACTGCCAGCTCGTTCGATGCGTTGCTTTGGTGCTTTCGTTGCTTCACGAGCAGAGGAATCGCGCGCCGCCAGATCGTGGCTACGGGATTTCGATGATTACGAGCGACATGTCGTCGTCGGGCGGGCCGTGGCGGAACGCGGTGACGCGTTGGAGAATCTGCTCTTCCATTTCCTGCAGCGGCAGCGTGGATGTTTCGCGAACGATTTCGCTGAGGCCTTCGACGCCCAGCATATCGCGCTGCCGGTTGAAACTCTCGGTGAAGCCGTCAGTGTAAATCACGAGGCGATCGCCGGACGCGACGGGGACGATGACGGTGGCTTCCTTGCCGACGGCGTCTTCGATCAGGCCGAGAACGGCGCTGCCGGATTCGAGAAGGCACGGCACTTGTCCTGGTTGGACAATCATCGCGGGAGGATGACCTGCGTTGGCAAATTCGAGGGTGCGATTGTCCCGATCGAGGCGCGCGGCGACCATCGTGAAATAAAAAACCGAACTGCCGATATTGCGGAGCACGAAGCGATTCAGGTGGTGCATCATGGGGCCGAGGGCGACGCCGCGTTCGATCTGCGACATGGTTTCGGTGTAGATGCGATTGGCGACGAGAGCCGAGCCGATGCCGTGGCCGGAAACGTCGCAGACGAAGAGGCTGAGCGAATCCTGCCGTGGCGCGACCAATCCGAAGTCGCCGCCGATGGTGCGAACGGGCTGATAGTAGGTGGCGACGTTGACCCCACCCCAGGTGAGTCCTGTGGGCGCGAGGCTCTGCTGGACGCGCGCGGCGAGCAGCAGATCTTCTTCGATTTCCTGGTGGCGCTTTTCGAGCTGAACGTTCGCTTCGCGGAGCGCGTTTTCGGCGCGCTTCTGTTCGGTGATGTCCGTGGCGGTGATGACGGCGAAGACGTTGCCGTCGGGGTCTTCGATCTGTCGCGCGGTGACGAGAACGGGCAGGCGATTGCCGTTCGCCTGAGGGAGATAGAACTCGTACTGGCTATGCCCCTCTGTTTGACGCTGCAGGATGCGGCTGCGCAATATGTCCGCGTCTTCGGGCGGATACATATCCAACATCTTCTGGCCGAGTAGCTCGTTTTCCGGGACGCCTATCATTTTCTGGAACAGGGCATTGGCGAAAACGATGTGGCTGCAATCGTCGTTGATGATGACGCCCTGATTGATAGTTTCGAGGACGCCAGCCATTTCGCTAACCCAGGGGAATTCGGTTTCTGGCACGGATTCTCGCTTTCGTGGCGCAATAGGAAATTTGGTGCGGTGTAAGTTTAGCGCACGCGTTCGGAAGTGGAAACGGGTGGCGCCGATGAACGAGTAGCGGCGAACGTGACCCAATTCGAGCTGATGGAGAACGCTACTCTTTGCTCCGGTTCATAATGTTTTGAAGTTTCCAGACGTTTTGATAGTTTTCGATTTCGAGTTCGTTTGTTTTCTTATTGATCTTGAACTGGCAAGCGGGAAGCAGGACACCGGTGCTCTTATTTTTCTCGTTGCTGATGTCCAGTTCGACGGCGGACAGGTTGTAGTCCATCGAGCGACCATTCACCCAGGCCTCGCCGAAACGGATCGGGCGATTGGTCAGAATGCGAATTTTGTAGCCAGTATCGGTGGGAATTTTTCGAACGAAGCTGATGTCGTAGCCCAAGGTACCCGTAATAGCGAGTCTTCCCTTGGAGCGCATTTTTTCGAGTGCATTGAAGAGGCCTTCCGAACCGGCTTGCTGGAACGCTTCAACCAGCACCTGGCGTTCTTCCGGGCTCGAGTAGCGTTCGATGTTGATGGTCACATTGAAAGTTTGTCCAAACTGGGTGCCCTGCCCCATGGCTTGGGCTTGATAGACTTCGTTTACGCGCTGCTCTTCCTGGGCTGCGCTGTGGAAGGTCAACAGGGCAACGAAACAGGCGATTGCCGCGGCGGCGGTCAGGCTGGTCTTGATCATCTTTTGCATGTTTTCTCCTCGCGCGCTTGAAGTTCCTGGATGGTAGCGGGTAGCGCAGCCTCTGTACACTGTCAAAAATAGCGGGGCCGGGTTCGTGTCATTGGGCACCCAGGCTAGAAACGGACTCGTGATGGGGATGGTACCCGGAAGGCTCACGATGAGGAAGGCGTCGTCGTGGCTGCCGAAGCGAGTGCGACGTCAAAGGCTACGGCAACGTCAAAAGAGCCGGAAAAAGGCGGAAGAGAGATCCCTCCACTTCGGTCGGGATGACAGGCAGGCTGAGGATGCCGGTGGCGTGAGCGGGCACGGCATGCCGTGCCCCCTACTGAAGGGAACGATCGGGCGATCTCTACATGTGGCAGGCGTCGGTGCTGGCGGTTGCGGTTGTGCTTGGTGACGCAATTGACGGTGCTCCTGACGATGCAATTCGCGTTGAGACTGGGGTTGCGCTTGCTGGCGCTGGTGATGATGCGGTGGCTGACGCTGGTGGCGATGCGATTGGCAGAGGGGCGAGATTTGCTTTGGCCAGCGCGGAATTGACGGAGGGGAGGGTGTCGGAGTTCAGCGTGTGCCATGCGATGAGGGATTTGTTGAGGGAGGTGCAGGATTCGTCGATTACTTCTAGGGCTGTGGGGGCTGGGGCGGCGTCGCCGGAGTCGATCATGAAGGAGGTGCGGGCGAGGTCGCGGTTTACTGTGCCGATGCCTTCTGAGCCGTTTGAGCCTGCCAGGATTTCGGCGATTTTTGCGTCGAGATTTTTCAGGGCTTCGGCGGCATCTTTGAGCGGAGGGGCGGCGGCTTCAGAGGCGGGTTGAGAATGTGCGCCACTTGCGTTTGCGGCTGGCGCGCTTTTCAGAGCAGTGGCAGCTTCGGCTTTGGGCTTCAGAATCGCGTCGAGGCTTTCTTCGCGCTCGGTCATGGCTTTTCGCAGCGCGGCTACTTCCTGGAAAGTGGCGTAGCTGGCGCGCAGGCCGCTATCGGCGCGTTTTGCTGCTGAATACTGGGCGATGTAATCGGCGGGGGCGATGTGGACGCGCGGATCGGGGACGACGGTGAGAGTCTGGCGGACGGTCTGGCCGTTCGCATTCAGGACGATTTCATATTGGCCGGGAGGAACGAGGGGGCCGAGGACTTGTTCGCGCGGCGTTTCGCCGGGGATGGCGTGATCGGAGAGCGTGTACTCGAGATATTTGAGCGGCTGGCCGTAGTAGCTGTACTGCAATGCGGGCGGCGGCTCGAAATGCAAATCCCAAGCGAATCGATTGAGGCCCGGATTTTTGGGGAGCTGAGCTTGTGGGCCGAACCAGTAGTCGGGGACATTCTTGACGACTGTGTCGGGCGCGGGCGTGGCGCTCGAGAAGCGGCGGATTAGATTTCCCTGTGCGTCGTGAATTTCGAGCGTGATGTCTGCGGACGGAGCGGACTTCAGCGTGTAGTAAAAGATGGCGCCGTCGGGCGGATTCTGCGCGGCGGGAAATTCCGGCGGAAGCGGAGTTTCCTGGTCATTGTCCCAGCGGATGCGAGTGACGGTGGCGGGGCGCAGAAGCGCGGCGTCGGCATTGGCGATTTGCGAGCTGGCCTGGCGCAGGGGCGAGAGGTCGTCGAGAATCCAGAGTGCGCGGCCGTAGGTGGCGACGACGAGATCGTTGTCGTGGATGACGAGATCGCGAGCGTCGCTGGTGGGCAGATTCAGCTGGAGCGATTGCCAGTGGTCGCCATCGTCGAACGAAACGTAGACGCCGTTCGAAAGCGCGGCGTATAGCAGGCCTTTGCGCACGGTGTCTTCGCGAATCGCGTTAGCGATCCAGCCGGCCGGCAAGCCCGCGGTGATTTTGCTCCAGGTTTTTCCGGCGTCGCGGGTGCGGTAGAGGTAGGGCGTTTCGTCGCGTCGATTCCCCACAGTGGCATACGCGACATTTGCCTCGAAGTGCGAGGCTTCGAGAATCACCACGTTGCTGTGCTCGTTGAGATCGGGTGGCGTCACGTTGCGCCAGGTGAGGCCGCCGTCTTGAGTGAGCTGAATCAGGCCATTGGTTGTGCCGGCCCAGATGAGGCCGGATTGCACGGGGGAGAGAGCGAGAGTGGAAACGGCGGCGGGGCGACGCGCGGATTGCTCGTCGCCAAAATCCTTTTCGTCGTCGGCGAAGGGAGCGAAGGACTCGGATTCAGCTTCGGGGGAGTGGCCGGGGCTTACTTCGGAGGCGCGCTGGGCTTCTTCGTTTTTTGCTTCGAGTGAATTTGGCGGCGATTGCCGGCGCTCGATTTTTTCCGCAGTTTTCTCAGTGGATTTTTCACTGGTTTTGGGCCGCGCGGTGAGATCGGGGCTGATCGGCTGCCAGTTTTTTCCACCATTGGCCGTCGAGAGAACCACCTGCGCGCCTAGATACAGAAGCCGCGGATCCTGCGGCGAGAAAACGAGCGGCGGCATATTGGTGGTGCGGTATTTCGAGCCGCGCACGAAGACGTGCGTGAACTGGCCTGTGGTGCGGTCGAAACGGACGACGCTGCCGTACCAGCCGCCGGAATAAACGATGTCAGGATTCAGCGGATCGGGCGCGATGTAGCTGTATTCAAATCCGGCGGCGGAAAACCAGTCGCGATAGGTGAGCGAGCCGTAGTCGCTGCGGCTGGGAACTTCGGCGGTGCCGCTATCCTGCTGCGCGGCGTAGGCGATGTAGGGGAAATTTGTGTCGGTGGAGACGTGGTAGAACTGGCCGGTCGCTTGGTTGTACCAGGAAGTCCAGCTCTTGCCGCCGTCCACGCTGATTACACAGCCCTGATCGACGCCGAGAATGATGCGCGCGGAATTCTGCGGATCGATCCACATGTTGTGGTAATCGTCGCCACCGGGAGCGCCTTTGAAGGAGATGAACGTCTTGCCGCCGTCGGTTGAGCGGTAGAGAGAAGTCTGCATCACGTAGACGAGGTCGGCGTTGCGCGGATCGACGAAGACGCGGGCGAAATAAGGATTGCCGATTACGCGGGTGTCCTGCGTGATCTGCTCCCACGTGGCGCCGAAATCGTCGGAGCGATAGAGGCCCTGCGTGAGAATCGCGAAAACGCGCTGGCCGTGATTGCCTGGGGCGACGGCGATGCCGACGCGGTCCCACGGGCCTTTGGGGAACCCGGTATAGGCGAGTTCCTTCCAGGTGGCGCCTTGATCGGTGGATTTGTAGATCCAGGAATTTGGTTTTTCGGGGCCGTCGTCACCGGCGAAGAAATCGGTGGGGTGCCAGAGCGCTGCGTAGAGGACGCGCGGATTTTCGGGGTCCACTTCGAGATCGGCGACGCCAGTGAGATCGTCCTTGTAGAGAGTTTTCTTCCAGGTCTTGCCGCCGTCGGTGGATTTGTAGACGCCGCGATCGGGACTGGCGGGCGCGAGGCTGAGGAGAGGATGGCCGAGGACGCCGACGACGATGACGTCCGGATTTTTGGGGTCGACGATGATCGAGCTGATGTATTTCGATTCTTTGAGGCCGATGTTGGTCCAGGTGACGCCGGCGTCGGTGGATTTGTAGACGCCGTCGCCGGGCGTTTGCTCGCCGGTGCCGACGTAGATGATTTTTGGATTCGAGGGGGCGATGGCGATCGCGCCGATGGAGGCGACGTGCTGCTCGTCGAAAATTGGGAACCAGACTTCACCTGCGTCGGTGGTTTTCCAGACGCCGCCGCCGGGCGTGGCCATGTAGTAGGTGGATGGGTCGCCGGAGATGCCGGCGACTCCGGTGACGCGGCCGGCGCGGTGCGGGCCGATGAGGCGCCAGCGCATGGCGGAATACTGGCTGGGATCGACGGGCTGCGATGATTGCTGAGCGAGAGCGACGAGCGGGGCTGCGATTATTGCGAGGATTGCAAGTGCTAAACGAGATGGGCGAATGCGCATCTGGTGGGTTTTCTCCTGTGCGAAAGTTCAAAGTGTATCACTACGCGGGGCTGGGTAGTAAACAGCACCGGAGTGACAAGACGTGTTGCAGATGTGTAGGATTGCTGGAACTATCCGAATCAGACGGAGATAAGTCAGCCCAACGCACATGGGAGTGACCATTCACTTCGAGGGAAGACTCAGAGATCAAACAGCCTATGCAGGGCTTGTAGGGGTGGTTTCCTCTCTTGCTAGGTCGCAAGGTTGGCGAACCGAAACGATCAACTCTGCGGAGGTGACCCTTTTGCGGGTTCGTGACGAACAAGAATGGGACTATGTCGGCCCTGTGAAGGGCATCGCCGTATATTTGCATGAAGATTGCGACCCAGTCCGCCTTGAATTCGACAGAGACTTGTACGTGCAAGAATTCACAAAGACGCAATTTGCAGGAGCAGAGTGCCACTTAAAAGTAATCAATCTTTTAAAAACAATTCAGCCATTTTTCTCTGAACTGAAGGTCGATGACGAGGCGGAGTATTGGGACACTAACGACAAGGCAACTCTGCAGTACCATCTGGATACAATACAAAAAATGATTGAGGCTGAACTGAAAAAGAACCCGTTAACGCGAATGAAGGTAAAAACCCCGGCCGGTAAAATAATTGATCTTATGAACTGATTTCCAAATCTCATCCTAATCGCTCAGTGCAGGCCGGACCAGTCGTCGGCTAGCAGAATTGAGTTGCTGGGATTCGAGGGGTCGTATTTTACGCTGGCGGTTTGGCCTACGGCGGCGCGCTTGAGGTGGAGGCGCTCTTCTAGGCCGGTGACGTCTTGCGCGGTTTCGTAAGTAACGCCGGAGATCGAGTACGTGTAATAGATGAGGCGCTGCGTGCCGTTGGTGGGCGCGGCAGCGGTTATCTTCGCGCTGCTGCTGGTACCGGAATTATGTTTTGCGGGAGTGGAATGCTGCTTGGCGTCGTCGGCTGGCACGCCATCTTCGGAAATTTCGAGGATCTGGCCTTCGACGATGCGGCCGACTTTGTTCAGGTACGCGCGGCGCTGGCGTTCAATTTCGGAAGCGTCGATGGGCTTGCGGCGCAGCCAGAAGATGATACCGATGGCGGCCATGATGACGAGGCCGGCAACCGGCAGCAATTCGCTCCAATTCGAAAAAGGGTGTTTCAACGCCCGCCTTTACGCGCGCCGACGGGTTCGGAAATTTCGCCGAGGGTATCGCGCGCTTTTTCCCAGTCTTTCAGGAACGATTCGAGGCCCCGGTCCGTGAGCGGATGCTTGAAGAGCATTTCGAAAACTTTGTAGGGCATGGTTCCGATATGCGCTCCCATCTTCGCGGCTTCGACGACGTGCATCGGATGGCGAAGGCTCGCGGCGAGCACCTGCGTCTTGTAATCATACGCGCGATAAATTTGCAGGATGTCGCGAAGAAGAATCATGCTGTCCTGAGAGATATCATCGAGGCGGCCGAGAAACGGGCTGACGAAATAGGCGCCGGCTTTAGCGGCGAGAAGCGCCTGCGATGCGGAGAAGACGAGAGTGACGTTGACGCGGATGCCTTCTTTGGAGAGGACGCTGAGGGCGCGGACGCCGTCGGGCGTCATGGGAATTTTTGCGACGACATTGGGATGCCAGCTGACCACTTCGCGGGCTTCGCGGAGCATGCCGTCGTAATCGGTGGAGACGACTTCGGCGCTGATGGCGCCGTTTTTTACGATGTTGCAGATTTCGATGATGAGCTCGCGGAAGGGCTTTTTTTCTTTGGCGGCGAGGGTGGGGTTGGTGGTGATGCCGTCGATGACGCCGGAGGCTGCGCCCTGGCGGATTTCGTCGAGATTTGCGGTATCGAGGAAGAATTTCATTTTTTTCACCTCTGTGAGTGATTCAGTGTACTTCAGGGGCTGAAGCCCCTCGTCATAAACGTGATGTGAGTGTCGCGGTTGAAACCGCGACCTACAAAACTCTCGTTAGCTAGGTAGCGCCTATTCGGCGAAGGCGGCGACCGGGTTGCGAAGCGTGCCGATTCCGGTGACGCTTACTTCTACTACGTCGCCGTCGGCGAGGGGGCCGATTCCCGCTGGCGTTCCGGTTGCGATCACGTCGCCGGGTTCGAGCGTCATCACCTCGGCTATCCAGCGAATTATAACATCAACGGAAAAGATCATTTCTGAGACGCTGGCGGACTGTTTCCGAACGCCGTTGACGTAGGTCTCTACTCTGGTATCGGCAGGATTGAGGTCGGACTCCAGTAGCGGGCCGAAGGGGGAGAAGGTGTCGAAGCTTTTGCCGCGGGTCCATTGGCCGTCGAGTTTCTGGAGGTCGCGGGCGGTGACGTCGTTGAAGCAAGTGTAGCCGAGGATGTAGGGGCGGACGTCTTCGTTGGTGGCCAGGAGATGGCAGCGGCGGCCGATGACGATCGCGATTTCGCCTTCGTAGTCGACGCGCTGGGAGATGCGGGGAAGGATGATGGGTTCTTCGGGCGCGATGATCGCTGAAGGCGGCTTGAGGAAAATTATAGGACTCTTCGGCGGAGGGCCGCCCATTTCGGCGGCGTGGTCGACGTAATTTTTGCCGACGCAGACGATTTTCGAGGGGACGGAGGGCGGCAGGAATTTTACGGAGTCGAGCGGCCATTTTTTGCCGGTGCGTTCGCGCGGGCCCCAGAGTTCACCGCTGAATTCGTGAACGGTGTCGGATTCGATGATGCCGTGGCGAACGTGCGGATGAACTTCGTGGGACGCGCGGGCGATGTTGCCGGCAGCGAATTCGAGCGGCTGGAAGCGGCAAAGTTTCATGATTTAGGGTTCATGATTTGGGGTTCACGGTGAAGGTTTCATGGTTGTTGATGGAGATGATCGGTGCGGCGGCGGCGAGGGGCGAGCGGGTGCTGGCGCGCTTCGAGAAACATGCCAATCACCCAGGCACCCACGGCGGCTACACCGTAGACGATAGTGCCTTCGACGAGCGCTTCAAACGGACTGCGCAAAGCCTGAAAAAGATTCTGGTAGAACATGCCGCTGACGTCGTAAGCGACGACGAATGTGACCCAACCAATCATGGCGGACGTGAACATCGGCATCGGGCGGTTGAAATAGCGGGCGATCGGAATCAGCATGCAGATGAAGAAAAGCGCGCAGAAAGTGGCGTTGCGTTCGAGGGCGTAACGCTCGGTGCCAGGAATGCGATTGGCGACGAAGAGCGCGGCAATCATGACGACGATCAGGGCAGCGCCCATGTAAATGCCGGTTTGCAACGCGGTGCGGTGCGTGGAGGCCAGGACTTTACGGCCAACCTTCAGAGGATCGGGAATCAGATGTTCAGTCATCTCTTCCGCTGATTTTCTTTCAACTATTGCTGATCGGGCTCTGGAACGCTGCCGGAGGCCGGCCGGCCGGCCGGACTTTCGTTTCCAGAGCGATCGACCGCGGTGACAGTATAAAAATAAGTGCGACCGGGCGCTGCATTCATATCGCGAAACGCGGGCGTAAGCAACAACTCGGGATTCAGCCGTGTTCCAGGGCGGGCAGGATCATCGCTTCTATAGACGTTGTAGCCCGCGATGTCGGTTGCCGCATTGATGGACCAGGAAAGGTCGAAATAACCGGGCGTTCCGCCGATGGCCGGAACAAAGGCGACGACAAGATCCTGCGGGGCAGGCGGGGGGAAAACGTCTTTCGGAGTGATCGTGGCGAAATTTGAGTCGAGCGACTCGATCTGGACGCCTGGATACTGAGCGATGCTGCGCACTGAGTACATGTAGGTCTTGCCGAGCTCGGTCTGCGTATCGATGTAGGGCGGGGACACAGGCTCTGCGATGCGCGCAAAGGGGACTTTTGCATTGGGAGCTTCCGTGCCGCCGGCTGCGGTGGAATTCGCACCAGGAATCTGGGCCGATTCTGTTTCTGCTCGATAGACCCGATAAAAAGCGATGTTGGGCGCTGCGCCGATCAGAGTTTTTTCGGGCGGCGTCCAGGAGAGAGTAACGCCTGCGCGCCGAAATTCCGCTTTGAGGTCGGTGATCGGGTTGGTGGGCGGATATGTGGCGAGAGCCGCAACGTTGGAATTCGCGGAAAGTTTTTTAGGCGAGACAAACGTGCGAACGAGGTAGACAGCCTCGCTGCCGTCGGCCGAGAAGTCTTCCACGCGAAGCGAATCGACGAATCGAACCCGCCCCTGGACTATGTAGCGATCCACCATGGCGGGCGGGATTGTGAGAAGCTGAGTGGGGTTTGCGGGCGCCGCGGCTGCCGGCGAATTGGCTGGGGGGATTGGCTCGAAATCCCGGTACACATTGACGGAGATCGGTTTTAGAATCTCGCGCTTTTCGACGGAGTCACGTGGAAGCGTAAAGGTGAGAACCACGTCGTTGCCGGATTGAGAGGCAGTCAGGTCAGTCACAGGAGTTGGGGTGGGCGGTTTGCGCTCGATGGGTTCGCCGGGAGCGGCACAGCCGTAGAGAATGAAAATGGAAAAGAGAAAATAGAAAATCGGGAGGCGGGGGGCGTAAGAGTGAGCGGCGAGGCTGGGTGTGAGGTCCCCTTGTCGAATTTCCATTTTCGATTTTCTAGAGAATGTAGCGGCTCAGGTCCTGGTCTTTCACGATGTTCGCAAGCTGTTTTTGCACGTAAGCAGCATCGAGCTTAAAGGATTTCTTTTTCATTTCCGGAGCCTCGAAGGAAATTTCTTCGAGCACTTTTTCGAGAATCGTGTGCAGGCGGCGCGCGCCGATATTTTCGGTGTGCTCGTTCACTTTGGCGGCAAAGCCCGCGATGGACGCAATCGCATCCTCTGTGAATGCAAGTTTGAAACCTTCGGTATCGAGAAGCGCGACATATTGCTTGATCAGCGCGTTTTTCGGCTCAGTAAGGATGCGGATGAAGTCGGCTTCCGAGAGCGAGCTGAGCTCGACGCGAATCGGGAAGCGGCCCTGCAATTCGGGAATCAAGTCAGACGGCTTCGTAGTGTGGAAAGCCCCGGCGGCGATGAAAAGAATATGGTCGGTGCGCACCATGCCGTAACGTGTGTTCACAGTGGTGCCCTCGACGATGGGAAGAATGTCGCGCTGAACGCCTTCGCGTGAAACATCCGGGCCGTGTCCAGATTCGCGGCCGGCGATCTTGTCGATTTCATCGATGAAAAGAATTCCCATCTGTTCGACGCGGTCGACAGCCATGCGCGTAACCTGATCCATATCAATCAAGCGGTTTTCTTCTTCCTGAATCAGGTAATCGAAGGCCTCGGCCACCGTCATCTTCCGCTTTTTCTTTTGCTGGCCGAACATGCCGGAAAGCATGTCCTTCACATTGACGTCCATTTCCTCGACGCCCTGATTGGTGATGATTTCGAAGGAAGGCATCGAGCGTTCGCGAACTTCCACTTCCACCATGCGCTGATCGAGCTTGCCTTCACGAAGCTGCACGCGAAGCTTTTCGCGGGTGCGCTGCACTTGCTCGCGGCGCTGCGATTCGGAAGCGGGGCTTGCGTCCGCCGGAACGGGCGAAGCAGGCAGGAGAAGGTCGAGCAGGCGCTCTTCGGCGGATTGCTCGGCGCGCTCGGCCACTTCATCGAGCTTTTCTTCGCGCACCATGTCGATCGAAGTTTCGACAAGATCGCGCACCATGGACTCAACGTCGCGGCCGACGTAGCCTACTTCGGTGTATTTCGAAGCTTCCACTTTGACGAAGGGGCAGCCGGCCAGGCGGGCGAGGCGGCGTGCAATTTCCGTTTTGCCTACACCCGTAGGTCCGATCATCAGAATATTCTTGGGAAGAATGTCTTCCGCTAGCTCCGGAGTCAGTTTCTGGCGGCGCACTCGATTGCGGAGCGCGATGGCAACCGCTTTCTTGGCCGCGTTCTGGCCGACGATATATTTGTCGAGCTCGACGACAATTTCGCGCGGCGTGAGCTCGTCAAACGATGGAAGCGGTTCCGGCTCCGAAGCCTGCGATTCTCCCGCCAAATAGATCACCATATCTTTCTCCGATTTACCGGTCATAGTTCTTCGATGCTGAATTGCGCGTTGGTGAAGATGCAGATTTCGCTGGCAATGCGCATGGCTTCCTGGGCGATGTCTTTCGCATTCATTTTTGTGAATTTGATCAAAGCGCGCGCTGCGGCGAGAGCGTAAGGCCCGCCGGAGCCTATCGCGGTGAGCCCGTCGTCAGGCTCGATCACATCGCCATTGCCCGACAGCAGAAACGTGGATTTCGCGTCGGCGACAACCAGAAGCGCATCGAGGTGGCGAAGCGAACGGTCCGTGCGCCACTCCTTGGCGAGTTCGACCGCCGAGCGCGAGAGATTGCCGTGAAACTCCTGCAACTTATTCTCGAAACGCTGGAAGAGCGAAAGCGCGTCGGCCGTGCTGCCCGCAAAACCGGCGAGGATCTTGTCGTTGTAGAGGCGGCGCGTCTTTTTGGCGTTGTGCTTGATGACGCCTTCGCCGAGCGTCACCTGCCCATCAGCGGCCAGAACCACTTTATTATCGCGGCGCACGCAAAGCACCGTCGTGCTATGTATCTGCGGAGATTTTCGCTTGCTGTGCATCAGGCGATTATACCGCGTGGGGCGCGATTGAGCGAATTCGACGTGACCGAGTGGATAGGATTCGAGGCGGCACGCGAAGCGGCGTCAATTATTCTTTGCGTCTTTTTCCGCTTTCTTGCGCGCGCCTTTGCCAACTTTCTCCCAGCGCTCGTCGAGGGATTCCTTGGTGAAGAGCGAATCAGGGAGATTCGTGTTGTACTCGCACTTATCGAAGAAGACCTGATAAATCTTGATGTGATTGCGCTCGCGGGTAATCTGGAAAGGCGTCTCGATACCATTGATCGGGTGATAATTCGAGTAGTATTCGAGTTCATCCGTTTTCATGCGCGTGTTGGCGTCGCGCGTGTCCACGATCTTTCGGATCGGCAAGTGGGTAGCCCGCGCGAAGGCAATCTTGATCGTCCGGTTATCGCTATCCACGAGTTCCACCCAGTCGGCTTCCTTTAAATCCACGATATCCGGGCCGCCATACCGGAAAATCATGTTGGGTTCCTTGATCCGACTGCGAAGGATGTAGTCGAGATCCTTCTTCGTATCTTCCTGGAAGCGGGCCATGTCGGCGCCGGAAGCCTCAGAGACGCCGCCGCGATCGAGCGTCCAGCCTTTTTCGCCGTTCATCACCTCGATGATGTTGCGCTTGGGCAGATTTTCGGTGCGGTCTTTAAACGGAGGGATGGTGTAATCAGCGAATTTTTCGAATCCGTTGAGCTCGCCGGCGTGACCAAACTGGCTGAGGCGGCCTTCACAAGTGACATCGTGAAGGTTGAGATACGCCGTTCCGCCCAAAGCTTGAATCGCAGCCTGCAAGATTTCTTTTGCTTTCGCAGCGCTTTCCGCCGGCATCATGTCCTGGGGATTTTGAGCGAAGGCGCATGGCGCGACCGGCAGCCAGGCAGCGGCAGATAAAATAGAGAGAATTAGAACGCGCAAAATTATCCGCACAGTACAGCGCCTCCATTTACGTTGATTACTTCACCGGTCACGAAGGTTGCCAGGTCAGAAGCCGCAAACAGGATCGGACCCGCGATTTCTTCCGCCGTGCCCGGACGTTTCAGGGGAATCGCCGCGGCGACTTGCTTGAGGCCGGCTTTATCGCGAAGAACCGAAGCCGACATATCCGTATCCACCCAGCCCGGCGCCACACAGTTCACAAGGATGTTGTGGCGCGCGAGCTCCGTCGAGAGGCCCTTCACAAAACTGATGATTGCGCCCTTCGAGGCGCCGTAGTGCGTGTGAAACGATTCGCCGCGCTGGCCCGCCGTGGAGCTGATGGCGATGATCCGGCCGCCGCGTTGAGCGATCATGTGCGGCACCGCGAAGTGAATCACGGAGTAGACACTCTTCACATTGACGCGCATCATTTCGTCCCACTCGCGCTCGGTAAGTTTTTCGATGGGCGCATCGGTTTCATTCCAGATGCCGGCATTGGCCACAAGGATGTCGATGCGGCCCAGGCGCTCGCGCGTGAATTCCACGAGTTTTTTGGCATCAGCCATTTTGCCCAGGTCGGCTTTGAGCGACTCGATGCGCGTGCCATTCTTGCGCGTCTCCTGTTCAAGCTGCGTGGCGGCTTCTCGATTGCGGTGGTAATTGAACACCACATCAGCCCCGGCCTGCGCGAATAGCCGCACTGTGGCAGCTCCGATGCCCCGCGAGCCGCCGGTTATGAGAGTCGCTTTGCCTGCCAGCGAAATCATGTTTCCCCCAATTGTGATGTCCCAAAATGATGATGAACGACGAAGCGGCCATGCAGCTGCGTGGGTGCCAAATTCGTTGCTCGCGCATCCGGGGCAGCAGCGATGATGCGGGCGCCGTCGCCGATCGAAAAAAGCGCGCTATGCCGTCCTGACCGCCGATTTGCGTGCGACTTCCATCAAGCTGCCAAACAAACGCTGGGCGAGTGGATCCGACTCAGCCATCCGCTCCGGGTGCCACTGGACGCCGGTCACCCAGTTCGAGTCCCCTGTCCATTCGACGGCTTCGATCACTCCGTCCGGCGCCCGGGCAGCAATGCGCAGGCTGCGGCCGGGATCGAGGATCGACTGATGGTGGGAGCTGTTGATGCCAACTTCGTCCGCGCCCGCCAATTCCCGAAGCCGCGAACCAGATTCAATTTTTGCAGCATGAAAGGGTTCCGGGGCGCCTTTATCCCGGTTTGACCATGGATGCTGAATCGACGTGTGAAGCGCGCTGGGAATATCCTGAATCAGCGTGCCGCCGAGAAAAACATTCATGCTCTGAACGCCGTAGCAGATTGCCAGAACGGGTTTGTGCTCGGCGAAAGCGTGTTCAAGAAGCGCAAAATCGGTACGCTCGCGGTCCGGGTCAGCGTCGGCAGAAGCAGAATTTCGAGCGGCGCCGTAGAGCGAGGGATTTACGTCTGCGGGGCTACCGGTCAGGACTACCGCATCGAGTGAGCTGGCCAATTGCCGCAGCTTATCTGCCGAGAGTAAGAGGGAGACTTCGACGGGTTCGCCGCCCGCTCTGGCGACGGCGTCGCGGTACTTATCATACTTCCCGCGTTCGCCCTTAAGTTCTTCGTTTCGTGTGCGGTACGGGATTCCGACACGCGGCTTGGGAGACGTATCAGGAGCCATGAAAGAGCAAGCGTACCATCAGAGTTGCGAGGCGGCAACTTGGATGAGCGAAGGGGCCTTGAACAGTCCTGTAGCCCAATCTGCCGCGGCCACTCGCCCAAATTTCAGCCGAGTGGCTTTTGGAGGTCGGGAACCGCTTAAAGTCCCGCGGACAGCGAGATCATTCGCGAAGCCACACCCGCACTCGATCTCCCGGAGGGAGAAGCTGGCTTCCTGGGTGGATTTACCTTCAGCCAGAGTTCGTAATTCTGCTTCATTTGCTCGATGTGGTGCGGGATGTGGCGCTCCTGGATATCAACCCAATCTTCGAGGCGAAGGAGGCCATCATTCGGTTGCTCGACGGCATTCGACCAGATCGGATCGGGCAAGGAAGCGAGCAATTGATAAGTCATCTTGCGCAGCCGGCGAATGATTTCGAGCGCTTCGCGCGTGCTCTGGTGAAAATATCCGAGCGAGCCGGCCCAGCGGGCTGCATCAAATTGCAGCACCGGGCTTCCCGGCTCCGCTATGAAGCGGCGGCAGCGAACGTAGCCGCTGGCTTCGCTATCGGCGAGATGCAGAATCGTTTCGTGAATACTCCACTTTTCGGCCGATGGCTTATATAGCCACATTTTCTTTGGAAATTGCCGTAGTGCGCCGGCAAGTAATATGGGCGCGTGGCCGAAAGATTCTAGCTTGCTTCGTCTCTCCTCGCGTGTCATTAGGCCCTCCAGCTATATCGCTTAGACGCTCGTTCGTGCAGATTGGGTACCAAGCTCCAGTTAAATAAACGAACAAAAGACGTTAATTGTTTCCGCACAATCGTAATTCCTTGCGCACAAAATTTGGTTCCGTTCGAAGATGAGAAAAACTCGTCCGAGCTTGGGACGTATAAATCTGAGTGCCGGATTCGGACTACGTTCGATTCCGAGTCAAAATAAGGGGTTCTTGGTAGCCGTTACAGGAAATTGAATTATGTATATGAATTGCTGAATGCTGGCCGTGCCGGGTTCAGGAACGTGAGGGTGTCGCAAGCCTTCGACTGCGCCAGTGACTTCGCAAATCGCCGACTAGGTAAAGAGAACCGGTCACGAAAACGGCATCGTTCTCGCGTGCCAGTTCAATCGCGTGATCGAGCGCCTGGAATGGGTCTCGAATGATGGTCGGACGCTGCGCCGCCAGATGAGCTGTCATTTCCGATAGCAGCGCTACTGAAATTGCACGCGGCTGTCGCGGCTCGGTAAGAATCACCGTGTGCGCGTGGGGAAAGAGCACGCCGGCGATCTCGTCCACCGCTTTATCGCGCATCGCCCCGTAGACGAGAATGATTCGACGGCCGGCAAGATCGCGCTGCCAGAATTCGAGAAGTGCGCGTGCGCCGGAGGGGTTGTGGGCACCATCGAGGTAAATGGCGGGGTTTTCAGAAAGCCGCTCGAGGCGTCCTGGCCAACGCACATTTGCGATACCGCGTTCAATGTCTTGATCTTCGATATGAAATTTGCGGCTTTCTGAAAGAACGCGCGCGGCGGTGGCGGCGGCGAGAGCGTTGCGGAGCTGGAAACGGCCAGGAAGCGCCGGAGCGATCGTGAGTCTCACGCGCGATTCTTTGGAGGTGGCGACGGCTTGATAGAGACCGGCCGATGAGGGCCCTTCTTCTAGGTGCCACGCGTCCTCGATATCGAGGAGGCGCGCCCGCATTTCTGCGCACTTTTGTGCGATCACGGCGCGTGCCTCTAGACGCGTGATGGAACTAACGACTGTGACACCGGGTTTTATGATGCCTGCTTTTTCTGCCGCAATTTCCGCAATGGAATGGCCGAGGAAATTCTCATGATCGAAATCGATGGGCGTGATGATGGCCACCTTGGGCGTGACGATGTTCGTTGAGTCCAGCCGGCCGCCCAGGCCAACTTCGTAGACAGCGAAATCGATGCGCTGCTCGGCAAAGATCAGGAAAGCCATCGCGGTGACGCATTCGAAATAGGTGGGGTGCGCGGTTAGCTTCCCGCAGGCCATCAACGATTCGATCGATGCGTGCACGCGCGTCCATGCAGCGGCGAAGATTTCGTCCGACACCGGTTCGCCATTCAAGCGGATGCGCTCGTTGATGCGTTCGAGATGAGGCGAGGTGTAGAGTCCGGTGCGCAGACCTGCCTCGCGTAGGATCGATTCGAGAACGGCAGCCGTCGAACCTTTCCCGTTGGTACCGGCGATGTGAGCGCAGGGAACGGCGCAATGCGGATTTCCCAAATCGGCGGCCATGATTGAGATATTTTCGAGGCCGAATTTCTGGACTCGCGCCTGCTGCGGCGCCGCCAGTTCTCGGCCAAGCGCAAGAAGCGAGCCGACAGAATCTTCGTAGTTCATCTTCGTGGTCGATCTTTGTGATTCGATGTCCGTGATTGATCTATGAATCGAGAAAAAATGTGAGCGCCTGGCTGACGTAAGGTTTCAGCTCCTTGCGTGGAACGATCGCGTCAAGAAATCCGTGATCGAGCAGGAATTCAGCGGTCTGAAAGCCTTCGGGAAGTTTCTGGCGGATTGTATCCTCGATCACGCGAGGGCCCGCGAACCCGATCAGCGCGCCGGGTTCGGCGATGTTCAAGTCGCCGAGCATCGCGTAGCTGGCCGTAACGCCACCGGTGGTGGGATCGGTGAGGATGGAAACGTACGGTATGCGCGCGTCATCGAGGCGCGCCAGCGCTGCTGAAACTTTTGCCAACTGCATCAGGCTAACGACGCCTTCCATCATGCGCGCCCCGCCGGAACAGGAAACGATCACCAGGGGATATTTCTTCTGAATCGAGCGTTCGATGGCGCGAGCCGCTTTTTCTCCCACTACCGCTCCCATCGAGCCGCCAATAAAACCAAACTCCATCGAACAGCAGATCACCGGGCGTCCGTCGATCAGGCCTTCGGCGGTCAAGATTGCGTCCTTCATGCCGAGTTTGTGCTGCGCGTCTTTTAGCCGCTGGGCGTAGGGCTTCGTATCCGAGAAATGAAGCGGATCGCTCGAGGCGAGATCGGGGTCGAATTCATCGTACCGTTCGTCATCGAGCAGAAGCTCGAGTCGGCGGCGAGCGCCTAAACGGAAATGATGGTCACACTTCGGGCAGACGTTCCAGTTCGATTCCAGATCTTTCTTCCAGATAATCGCGCGGCACGAACCGCACTTTGTCCACATACCTTCGGTGCGGACGCGGCGTTCTTCCACCGGCGTAGGATTTTCAATCGATTTCTTTTCGCGCTTGAACCAGGTCATGTCTAGTAGTCGATTCCCCTCTGCGCCAGAATGCCTTTCGTGTACGGGTGCTTGATTTCGCGCATTTCAGTGACGAGGTCGGCAGCCTCGACGAGCTTGGGATGCGCATTCCGGCCGGTGCAGATCACGTGAATGCGTTCAGGGCGCTTCATCAGGGCATCGACGATTCGTTCCGCATCGAGCATTTTATAGCTGATTACGTAGTTGATTTCGTCGAGCACCACCAAATCGTACTTCTCTCCATAAATTTGTTCGCGAGCGAATTCCCAGGCCTGCTCGCTCATTCGAACATCTTCAGGATCGGTATCCGCCCCGCCCACCTTAACGAACCCGCGGCCCATCGGGCGAATCTCAAACCTATCATCGCCGAGCATTTTCGCGGCGTCGAGCTCCCCATAGTGCCACGAGCCTTTGATGAATTGGACCATCAACACACGCAGGCCCTGCCCAACGGCGCGAAAAGCAGTGCCCAGGGCGCAGGTGGTTTTGCCTTTGCCCGGGCCAGTGTAGACGATGAGAAGTCCTTTGCCTTCCGGCATTCGCTCGTGCTCCGCGTAGGTTCACAATAGTGGCCGCAAGCCAGAGCAAAGGTCAAGCAGCCACGTCTAATAACCGTTTTGCCGGAAAGCCCTTCATGCTTTACTGGGGGTCCAAACTCAATATCGAAAGGAAGGAATTTATGTCATCGCTTGCGCCCGCGGCGCCCACCTCCAAAGGAATGCTTTGGACCGGAAGATACTCAGCGGCCTGATCGTTGCTCTGATGCTTTTCACGGCGAGTTTTGGATTTCTCAAACCGGAGATGTCGCGGCAGGGGATGAAGGATATGGGGTATCCGGATTCTGTCGGGATGCCGATCACGATTGCGATGCTCGCGTCCACCTTGCTGTATGCGATTCCTCGCACCAGCGTGTTGGGTGCAATTCTGCTGACGGGGTATTTCGGCGGAGCGATTGCCACCCATGTGCGGCTCGGGCAACCGGCGTTCGCGTTTGCGCTTTCGATCTCAGTCTTGGCGTGGCTGGGAATTTATTTGCGCGAAGCGCGGCTGCGCGCGCTACTGCCGCTACGCACTTGACGCAGCAATTCGTAGCGCTCAGCAGCTCGATGCAGGGCGCGACTACGCGCCGCGGGCTAATTTTGACAGCCCTTTTAGTGTGGCCTCATCAACCGTCACGGCTGCTGCCGCCACATTCTCTTCGAGATGTTTCACGCGCGAAGTGCCAGGAATCGGCAGCATCACGGGCGAACGATGCAAAAGCCACGCGAGCGCAAGCTGCGAGGGCGTGATTTTCAGCTTGGCCGCTACCTGTTCGAGTGATGTCCCCGACTTCGATACGTCGCCCGACGCCAGAGGAAACCAGGGAATGAATCCCAGGCCTGCTTTCTCGCAATAGTCGACAACGTCTTCTGCCGCGCGATCAACCACGCTGTAGCGATTCTGAACCGAGACTATAGGAATGATGCTGCGCGCGTGTTCGATCTCTTTCACGCTGACTTCCGACAAACCAATGTGATTAATCTTTCCCTCCGACTGCAGGAGTTGCAACGCGCCGAGCTGATCATCCGCAGGAACTTTCGAATCGATACGATGCAGCTGGAAGAGTTCAATACGGTCAAGGCGTAGGCGTTTAAGGCTGCCTTCGCACGCCGCGCGCAAATGTTCCGGCTTGCCATTCGTCACCCATTTGTCCGGACCGGGCCGATCGAAGCCGGCCTTCGTTGCAATCACGAGCCCGGCTGGATATGGATAAAGTGCTTCGGCGATGAGTTCTTCAGCCACATCAGGGCCGTAGGAATCTGCGGTGTCAATAAAATTGATTCCGAGTTCAACGGCGCGGCGCAGAACTCGAATTGCCTCGTTGCGATCCTTCGGCGGCCCCCAGATTCCTTTGCCCGTGAGGCGCATGGAGCCGAATCCGAGGCGGTTGACGGCGAGATCGCCGCCGATTCGGAATTGCCCGGACTTGGCGGCTGGTAGCGATTGCCAATCTATCTTTGCCGGTGTTGTAGCCATTTGTGTCCCTCCCTGATTGGCTGGTGGCTTCGATTTATCTTGATGTGATGTCGAGCGGAGCCTTTTGGACTCTCGGTAAAAATCTGGGCGGTGAGGCGCTCGCGATTTGACTCGCGGCAGCGGGCGGGGCAGACTCCAAAGTAGATTGATTGGCGCGCGTCTGGCAATTTATTTCCCGGTCCAATTTATTTCCCGCTAAGGAGATGAGACAACATGAAGAGAATCTTGGCGCTGTGTGCGATGGCAGTGATGGCACTGACGGTTTTTGCGGCATCGAGTTGTGCGCAGCAGGAAAAGGGCGCGCGGCCGAGCCCGCCGGCCAAGGCCCAGTGCAAGTTGGCCGATGGCAAGACGATCACGATTGATTATTCGAGTCCGCGAATGAAGGGGCGGAAGATTTTCGGCGAACTGGTGCCGTACGGAAAAGTCTGGCGCGCGGGCGCGAATGAAGCGACGACGTTCGTGACGACGGGAGACACGAGCGTTGGCGGCACGACTGTGCCTGCGGGCAGCTACACGATCTTCGTGATTCCAAACGCGGACAAATGGACGCTGGTGATCAGCAAGAAGACCGGCGAGTGGGGCACCGCATATCCTGGAGAATCGAACGACTTGGCGCGCATCGATATGGCAGTGTCAAAGACGTCTGCGCCGGTGGAGAACTTCACGATTGACTTCGATCAGGCCGGCGGCGGATGCACGTTGCAGATGAAGTGGGAAAATACCCAGGCGTCGGTGAAGGTCGCCGCGAAATAGCGACCGCACGGGCAAGCGGCAGCAGGGAAACGCAATCGTCATCCGCTCTCGATTATAAATCGGAAGTATGTACTTTACGCAAAGCCCCTTCCGTCTCCTATCCCTTGATCTCTCTTTTAATCCTATGTACGTCTGACTCTACAAAGGACAATTTACGTTCAATATCTTCCAACTTGCGCTCAATCCGAGCAAGCCAAGATTCTCAGTTCCTCAGACATAGGCGTATACCTCCCTCCCGTATCATACGCGATACTTGCCGCAAGAACACCCGCTCGCTATACTCCACGCCTTAGGAGGACTAAATGGCTTGGTATACCAGAAACTCAGGGAAAGACTGGACAGACAAGGATGTACAAAAACTAAAGGAACTCGCTAAACAAGATACTCCAACGCCCGTGATCGGTTTCAAATTAGGAAGAACGCCTGCAGCAATTGACCTGCCCCCCGAAATTTAGTCCAGCCAAAAGTTAGCTTCTCCGGGTATAAGACCACGAGAGGAGAAGCGCCATGAAAGGAAGCCGCTTTAGTGAAGAGCAGATCGTTGGGGTGTTGAAGGAGGCAGAGGCTGGAGTTCCCATGAAGGACCTCTGTCGCCGCGTTGGCATCAGTACAGCTACGTTCTACCACTGGAAAGCGAAGTACGGTGGTCTGGAAGTGAGCGAGACCCGACGGCTGCGTCAGGTGGAGGAAGAGAACGGACGGCTGAAGAAGATCGTGGCGCAGCAAGCCCTGGACCTGGACGCGCTAAAGGTGGTGCTGGCAAAAAAGTGGTAGGCCCGCGGGCGAAGCGAGAAGCGGTGTGTGTCGTGCGGGAAGAAGCAAGACTCAGCGAGCGACGCGCCTGTGGGCTGATCGGGATGCACCGCGGGAGCTGGCGGTACCGGCGGAAGGAACGGAACGAAGCGGCGTTGCGGGCTCGGCTACGCGAGTTGGCAGGCGAGCGTCCGCGATTCGGCTATCGGCGGCTGTACATTTTCCTGCGCCGGGAGAAGACCGCGGATGGAACGCTGCGGTGGCGTGTCAATCACAAGCGAGTGTATCGGCTGTACCGGGAGGAAGGGCTGGCGATGCAGCGTAGGAAGCGCAGGAAATTTCGGTCTGAAGCGCGGCTACCGCGGGCACTTCCGACGCGTGCAAATGAGATGTGGACGATGGACTACACGCATGACGAAATGGCCGGCGGGCGGAAATTCCGAACACTGAACCTGATGGATGGCTTCACGCGAGAGGCCCTGTGGATCGAACCGGACACGTCGCTGCCCGGTCTGCGTGTGGTGCGAGTCCTGGAGGGGCTGCGAGAACGACGTGGAACACCGGCGGCAATCCAAGTAGACAATGGAACGGAGTTCACCAGCCGCGTTGTGGATCAATGGGCCTATCAGAATCAGGTGGCGCTGCACTTCATCGAGCGCGGCAAGCCCACGCAGAACGCGTTCATCGAAAGCTTCAACGGGAAGTTCCGAGATGAATGCTTGAATCAGAACTGGTTCGTGGATCTCCGACACGCACGGAAGGTGATCGAGGACTGGCGGGTGGATTACAACACGGTACGCCCACACAGCTCACTAAGATATCTGGCACCGGAAGAGTTCGCGGAAAGTGTGGCCGCGCGACCGGCGTCTCCCCCCACGCCGGTCGTCTCTATCGACCCAGCATGGGTAGGTTCGGATGTCCAGGAACCCGAGAGTGCTAACTTATGACTGGACCAAAAACGGGGGGCAGGTCAGAGCTGTTGCTCCAATTACGAGCTCGTATTCAAGAGCGTGGTTTCGACATCGACGCGGATGTCATGACTCTTTTCCAACTCTTCGGTCCTGTCGAGGAAGGTCTGCCAATCGACGCTCAAATGATTTATGCCTATTGGCAAAAATACTCCGAACTTAGAACAAAAAATAGACAGCCAAAGGATGGCATTTCGCTTGAGGAAGCAAAGAAGCACGCCATCGATATGATCGATGAACGAATTAAGTTGGCGCAAAACCGACGAGACTATCTTAAGCCGTTCGAAATTTTCCGAGCGACCTTCTCACTTCCATCTGAGATCGCACTAGAGAAAATTATGCAGTATGAAGCCCATCTCAGTCGCGAATTCGACCGCACTCTGCAGCGACTTGAGCGTGTAAGACGAATAAAAACGGGGCAATCCACCCCAGTACCCATCGAGGTCAAACTCTCCACCTGACGGCGGCAGGAGAAAATGATGCGGATGCGCTCCGACCGAAACATTGATTGGCATGCCGCGGCCAAAATTACAAAACGAACTCAGCAAACATATTGAGCACAGGGGTCTTGGCAAATTTGGTGAGCTGCAAAGTCGACCCGTTTGGATAAATCGATGGGGTGTAGGTCTGAGTGATCGCCGGGGCGCGATCACTTTGCTTGAACGGTTCCTTGTCGAGCCAGGCGTTCAAGAACAATGCAGCCGAAAACCAGCTAGCACTGCGAATCAGGTTAATGTCTCATCGTGAGGCGCGCAGAGGTGGAAATTACAAAACGAACTATCGTAAGTCCCTATTTTGCAATGGAGTAAGAATTCCAAGGACACGGAAAGCGGTGCAAATCAGATCAATTCAACGGTTAGGAGGAAGCAGCTGCCGATCCCTCTTGCACGGCGACTTGAACTAGCTGCGATGGATGTCACTGTGGCAATCGACGCAGGGAGTGATCAGATCCTTTGCGAGACTGAAGAACTGTTTCGTTAGGCCGCTCTGCTATCCTGCGATTCGGAGCCGTTGGAGTGTTTGAGCCGATAGAATCGGGCATCGCAATTAGCGCAGCGGAACGGTCGGACTCCGACTGCGCGGAGGAGATACTTCTCCACCGTACCGCGCCGATGCGATCGAGATATCTCGGGACTGCCACAATGTGGACAGAGTCGTTGGGAGTCAGGCTTCATTTCTAATGCTCCACTCGCTTGACTATGCGCTCCTAGGCAACAATGCTGGTTAAAATTATGCCTTACGCGCACCTCGAGGGTAAGGGAAAAGACCAGAGAACCGCCCGGCGCGGCTTTTGCGGGACGCAACGCAACGAACGATTTGTGAGATAAACCATTTGTGAGATAATCAAAGTCGGCCGTGGCGGCCACACGGGTGGCTGCTTCGTGAATTGCCTGGCTGGTTTGCGATGGGCGCTGGGACGCTACTGCCGGGGCAGCGGATGTAAAGCTCGGAAAGTTAATCCACGGTTCCGCGATTAAAAGTTTTGCCAACTCCTCAAGAATCAGCAACATACGAAATTCTAATAGGCGGTAAAACCGCCTTTTAGCTCGCCACAATTCCGCCGCGTGACGCAGGTCACTTTGTCGTGTAACCAGCGATACGGAAGGGCTGTTTCGACTGCAGTAAAGTGCTGCTTATCTGCGCGAACGGTTTCCGTTGACCAGCAGAAACAAGAAGGAGCCGAAAATGGCAACTATGATCAAGTTTGGGGTTGAGCGGGACGAGGAGTTGATCTGCGTCGATTGCGGAGCTACCTTCGCTTCGCATGGAGCCAGCGATGGGCTCGAACAATTGTGCAATGCTTGTTACGTTGCCCAATTCACATCCCAGGGTCCCATAAAGACGGCTGGCTTGGAGATTTCGCGAGTGGCTCCAAGCTCGTTACAGTGATCTTATCGAGTGCGCAACGCGTAGGAACTTAAGACCTTCATGTAGTTCGCTCGCTCAAATGCGGTGGGGTCGGGAACGTTGCGCTGGCTCATGCTTCCGCACATCTGTCCGATGGAACTGTATTCGTGCTCTTCCATCCACCGAACGAGATCCTCTCGAACGGAATCAAGGTGACCAATCCCATTCTTCAGAAGCGCTGACGCCATCATGGCGACGCGTGCTCCTGCCATCACTGACTTGATTATATCCGTGGCGCCGTGCACGCCACCCGTGATCGCAAGGTCTGCTTTGACGTGCCCGAATATTATGGCCACCCAGTGGAGACGCAGCAGCAGTTCTGTCGGATGGCTTAGCGTCAGGTTGGGAACCACCTCTAACGTTTCGATGTCGAGATCGGGTTGATAAAAACGATTGAACAGGACAAGGGCGTCTGCCCCGGAAGCATCCAGGCGCTTTGCCATGTTCGCGGCTGCGGTAAAGAAATGCGACAACTTGACGGCGACTGGAACCTGGACAGAGTGGGTCACCACGCCAACCAGATCGCAATAGTCTTGTTCGACTTCCATTCCTGTGCGTCCAGGATCGGCCACTAGAGAATAAATATTCAGCTCGATCGCGTCCGCGCCTGCCTGTTCCATTTCTCGCGCATATCGAATCCATCCTCGCGGTGAAACTCCGTTCAAGCTTGCGATGATGGGGACGCGGACGCTTGCTTTCGCCTTGTGAATGAGACTGAGATAACCATCGGGCCCGAGGTTATACGTCATCAGATCCGGAAAATACGTCACTGCTTCGGCAAATTCTTCGGCACCACGGGAGAGATCGGAATCGACAGTTTCGCTCTCAATATCAAGCTGTTCCTCGAAAAGCGAAGGAAGCACGATTGCACCGATTCCGTGATCTTCGAGACGGCGAATATTGTCGATCGACTCACCAAGCGGTGACGCCGACGCGACGATTGGATTGCGGAGCTGCATGCCAAGGTATTTTGTCGTAAGGTCGATCATTGCTCGCCTTCTTGTTTAGCTGCGATAGTTGGCGGGGGCTCGGGCGATTCTTCGACTTTGGGTACTACAGGCTGTCCCGGCGCAGCGGCGCGATTCTGATACACGTGCCAATTTCGATTCACGTCGTCTTGCGCAAGGCGAAGCAGGGTGCGTGCGGCTTCCGGCTCGCTTCTTGCAAGCATGGAGTAACGAGCTTCCTGATACGCGTACTGCTTAAATGGAATGCTAGGCGCTTTGGAATCCAGCTGAAAAGGATTTTTCCCTTCGTTTCGCAGCGCCGGGTTATACCGCATGAGAGGCCAGTAGCCTGACAGCACGGCGGCTTTCTGTTGGTTCATCCCGAATTTCATGTCGTAGCCGTGGGCAATGCAATTGCTGTACGCGATGATGATCGAAGGCCCGTCATGCGCCTCAGCTTCAAGGAATGCTTTTACGGTGTGCGTGTCGCTGCTACCCATCGCAACGCGCGCAACATAGACGGAGCCGTAGCTCACGGCTTCCATCGCGAGGTCCTTCTTGCCAGTTCTTTTTCCGCCGGTCGCATATTTCGCCACTGCGCCGCGTGGCGTCGCCTTCGACATCTGGCCGCCGGTGTTCGAGTAAACCTCTGTATCCAAGACGAGAACATTGACATTGGTGCCCGAACCAAGAACGTGATCGAGGCCGCCCGCTCCGATATCGTAAGCCCATCCGTCGCCGCCCACGATCCAGATCGTTTTTCGCACCAGCGCATCGGCAACCGCCAGCAGGTCACGGGCTTCGCGCGAATCGAGGTTCGCGAGCTTCTGCTTGATCAGCCCAACCCGCTCGCGTTGTGCTGCAATTTCCGCCTCCGATGAAGGATTGGCCTGAAGAATTTCAGCGACGAGCGATTCGCCGAACCAGTCTGCGTGCGATTTCAGAAGCTCTCGTGCGTAATCAGCCTGCTTATCGACCGCGAGCCTCATGCCCAGACCAAATTCAGCGTTATCCTCAAAAAGCGAATTGGACCACGCCGGCCCGCGGCCATCCGCATTCTGCGCGTAGGGTGTGGTTGGGAGGTTACCGCCATAAATGGAAGAGCAGCCAGTGGCATTCGCAATTAGCAGCCGATCGCCAAAAAGTTGGGTGAGCAACTTGATGTATGGCGTCTCGCCGCACCCTGCGCAGGCGCCCGGGAATTCAAAGAGTGGCTCAAGCAACTGAACATCTTTGACGTGGGAATGGGATAGCTTGCCTCGCTCGACATCTGAGATCGAAAGAAAGAAGTCCCAGTTCGCCGCTTCTTTGGTCCGCAAGGGCGCTTGCTCTTGCATGTTAATTGCTTTGTGTTTCACTTCGCTCTTGCTCTTCGCCGGACAGACCTCCACACACAAGGAGCAGCCAGTGCAATCCTCCGGCGCCACCTGTAGCGTGAATCGCATCGATTCGAATTCTCGCCAGCGAGGCTTGGCCGACTTGAAATCAGCGGGCGCGCCCGCCAACCCGCTGGCATTGTAAACCTTGGATCGGATCACGGCATGCGGGCAAACGAGGACACACTTGCCGCATTGAATGCACAATTCCTCATCCCAGACTGGGATCTGTTGCGCGATGTTGCGTTTTTCCCATCTCGCTGTATTGGTCGGGAAAGTTCCATCCGGAGGAAGCGCGCTGACAGGAAGGTCATCGCCCTTACCCTCCATCATGGTCCCGAGAACGCCACGCACGAATTTCGGCGCTCGATCGGACACGGGCGCAAGAATATCAAAGGCGCTGGTCACCTGGGCCGGCACGCGGACTTCGTGCAGATGCGCAAGTGAAGCTTCCACCGCCGAAAAGTTTTTCTGGACCACCGCGTCTCCGCGCTTTCCGTAAGTTTTCTGGATGGCATCCTTAATGGCCGCAATCGCTTCGTCCCTCGGCAAGACTCCGCTTAACGCGAAGAATCCCGTTTGCATGATCGTGTTGATGCGGCTGCCCATTCCCGTTTCGCGGGCCACCTTATAGCCGTCGATGACGAAGAAGCGAATCTTCTTCTCGATGAGCTGCTGCTGGGTTTTGCGCGGCACGTGATCCCACACTTCGTTCGGTTCAAACGGCGCGTTCAGCAAAAAAGTGGCGCCTGGTTCTGCCGCGGCCAGGACATCCATGCGCTCCAGAAATTGAAATTGATGGCATCCGATAAAGCTGGCCCGGCTAATCAAATAGGTTGATCGGATCGGGTCGGGCCCGAAGCGCAAATGCGAAACCGTCACCGATCCGGCTTTCTTCGAGTCATATACGAAATACCCCTGGGCATAATTCGGCGTATTCTCTCCTATGATTTTGATCGAATTCTTATTGGCACCCACTGTTCCGTCGGAGCCGAGTCCGTAGAACAGGGCGCGGACCGTCCGCGGCTTCTCGGTGGAGAATGTGGGGTCATAGTTAAGGCTGGTATGAGTGACGTCGTCATCGATACCCACGGTAAAATGGTTCTTTGGTGATTCGCGCACGAGTTCGTCGAACACCGCTTTCACCATCGCCGGCGTGAATTCCTTCGACGACAGTCCGTACCGTCCGCCAATCACGATCCGCGGCGCGCGTCGATCCACCCCTGCCCCGGTCGTTTCTGCGAGGGCCGTCACGATCTCGGAATACATCGGCTCGCCAACAGCACCCGGTTCTTTTGTACGATCCAAAATCGCAATGGCGCGAGCGCTCTTTGGCATTGCAGCCAGAAAGGCGTCGCTCGCAAACGGCCGAAACAAGCGCACCTTCAGGAGGCCGACCTTCTCTCCGTGCGCGTTGAGATGCTCCACCGCTTCCTCAGCTGCTCCCGCGCCCGAACCCATCAGCACCATCACCCGTTCCGCATCGGGGCTTCCCACGTAGTCAAAAAGGTGATACGCACGCCCGGTCTGATCGGCGAAGCGGTTCATCGCATTCTGAACAATCGTTGGGCAGGCGCGGTAAAACGGGTTGATCGACTCGCGCGCCTGAAAAAAAACGTCCGGGTTCTGCGCCGTCCCGCGCAGCAAAGGGCGTTCCGGGGTTAGGCCACGCTCTCTATGTTGGCGCACGAGCTTTTCATCGGTAAGGGCCCGGAGATCGTCATCTTCAAGAACATGGATCTTGTTCAGTTCGTGCGAGGTTCTGAATCCATCGAAAAAATGAAGAAACGGAATGCGAGCTTCGAGCGATGCAGCATTCGCAATCAGTGCGAAGTCGTGCGCTTCTTGCACCGAACCTGAAGAGAGCAGTGCGAATCCAGTCATCCGCGCGGCCATCACGTCGCTGTGATCTCCAAAAATCGAAAGCGCGTGCGTAGCGATCGTCCTCGCCGCCACATGGATCACACACGCCGTGAGTTCGCCGGCGATTTTGAACATGTTCGGGATCATGAGCAGCAAGCCCTGCGAAGCAGTAAAGGTTGTTCCCAGCGCCCCAGCTTGCAATGCGCCATGCAAGGCTCCCGCGGCACCGCCTTCGCTCTGCATCTCCACAACCGACGGAATCGTTCCGAAAATGTTCTTTTTACCTTCCTGCTGCCATTGGTCCGCCCACTCCCCCATCGGAGATGAGGGAGTAATCGGATAGATCGCAATTACTTCATTGAGGCGGTAAGCGACCGAAGCGGCCGCTTCGTTTCCATCGAGGATCTCCTTAGCGGTATTTGTCAATGGACACCCAAAGGCCTCTTGGGACAACAAATCAACGTAGTCTCCCAGCCCCTACAATACAAAGGGTTCATCGGCTCATAATGAGCCCAGCGTTAAAACCCTTCTGTGATTTGCGACACTTTCCGCGGTGACAATAGTCACATCGAGCCAAATCGGCTTACAACGCGTTACCGCCGAATTGCCGTGGCGAGCAGTAAACAGCCAGACGCGCGGAGGGCAACAGATATTCAGGACCAAGCTTATCTATAGAACGAAGGTGTCACGGGATTGGGAATACGCCTTGAGCGATGGTTTTAGATGAGGCAGCATACTGGTGTTGATGATCCAAAAGAAAAAACCGCCGCAGTGGACCAATCAGCGTTCGGTTCGCCGCTGCCCACTTGTGGCTTCCGCTGAAGTAACCGATCTCCATTCTGGCACCAGACTCTCGGCCCGTATTTCGGAACTGGGCGTCGGAGGCTGCTACGTTGACGCGCTGACTCCGTTTCCGGAGGGAACGCTGGTCAAGTTGCGGATTATCAGGGATCAGGGCGTGTTCGAGAGCGACGGCAAAGTAGTTTACACCCATGCGAATTTTGGCATGGGCATCGCTTTCATCAATGTGGCATCAGATCAGCGGTCAATACTAGAAGCTTGGATAGGCGAGATTGTGAGTAAGCGGGTTTAGCGAATTCGATTCTAGCCATCCTTTCTGCGGCGCGAGCCCCGCTGCGCGAGTATAATTGAAGTAGACGTCTGCACCGTACCAAATCGTTTCGAAATGATTCAGTTTTGATTACGGGTGAACCGATATGAAAGGCGTTGTGCTTGCAGGTGGCACGGGAAGCCGGCTGAACCCGCTCACGCGAGTGACGAACAAGCATTTGCTGCCGGTGTACAACAAGCCGATGGTGAATTACCCGATTCAGACGCTCGTGAACGCTGGAATTCACGAAATCCTGCTGGTTACCGGAGGAAAAAATGCCGGTGATTTTCTGCGCTTGCTAGGAAATGGGCGCGATTTTGGGCTCAAACACTTGAATTACACTTACCAGGAAGGCGAGGGCGGAATCGCTGAGGCGCTTGGCCTGGCTGAATATTTTGCCGGGGATGGGCCGATTTGCGTGGTCCTGGGCGACAACATCATCGAGAACGATATTTGCGGAGCGGTTGAGAGTTTCAAGAAACAAAAAGACGGCGCGAAGATCCTGCTGAAAGGGGTGGAAGACGCGGATCGGTTCGGCGTCGCGGAAATTCGCGGTGATCGCGTTGTCGGTATCGAAGAAAAGCCCAAGAAGCCAAAATCGAATTATGCCGTGGTCGGCATTTATCTCTACGACTCGACCGTTTTTCAAAAGATTCGCCGTCTGAAGCCTTCCGGGCGCGGCGAACTCGAAATCACCGACGTAAATAATTTCTACATTGACGAAGGCAAGCTCACCTACGAAATTCTCGACGGTTGGTGGACCGACGCCGGCACATTCGAATCCCTGCTGCGCGCAAACAATCTGGTCGCCGAAACCGGCGCAAACAAGCTCAAAAGCCGTTCCGCCGCCAAAGCCTTCGCGCACACGGAACCATCGCAATGAAACTTTTTGTCACGGGCGGCGCCGGATTCATCGGCTCGAATTTTATCCGTCATGTTCTCGCCTTCCACAAGGCGTATTCGGTCGTCAACTACGACAAATTGACTTATGCGGGCAATCTCGGAAACCTTGATTCAGTCGCAAACGATTCCCACTATCGTTTCTTTCGTGGTGACATCTGCGATCCCATTGCGGCAGAATCCGCGATGCGCGATTGTGAGGCTGTGGTTCACTTCGCTGCGGAATCCCACGTGGATCGCAGCATTTATGATCCTTCTCCCGCAATCGAAACGAACGTAAAAGGAACATTCGTCTTGCTGCAAGTTGCCAAGAAGCTTGGTATCCACCGCTTCGTTCACATTTCCACGGACGAAGTGTATGGAGACATCGCAGCGGGTGCCTTTTCGAACGAATCCGCAACGCTCAATCCGAGCAGCCCGTACTCCGCGTCGAAAGCAGCCTCCGATTTTCTCGTTCTCTCCTACGTCCGCACCTACGGATTTCCCGCGTTGGTCACCCGTTCGTCGAATAACTACGGCCCATTCCAGTTTCCGGAAAAGTTTCTGCCGCTGATGATCACGAACGCGCTCGACAACAAACCGCTGCCAATCTATGGCGACGGCAAGCAGCAGCGCGATTGGCTGCACGTGGAAGATAACTGCCGCGGCATTCTCGCGGTTCTCGAGCGCGGAAAAATCGGCGAGGTCTACAATCTGGGCGGAATAGCCATAGAAGAAAATCTTACGATGGCGAAGCGCTTGCTCCGTGTAATGGGCAAACCGGAGACCCTGCTCACATACGTGAAGGATCGTCCCGGCCACGACCGCCGCTACGCCCTCGACTGTAAGAAGATCGAGACCGAGTTAGGTTGGAGGCCTGCGATCGGCCTCGATGAGGGCCTGCGTCAAACGATTGCATGGTATGAAGCCAATTCCGAATGGCTCTCCGGCGTGCGTGGCGGCGAATATCAGTCCTATTACGAAAAATACTATGAGAATCGCAATCCTTCGCTCAATGCGATTCCACACGAACGGCGCAGAACGCTGCAAAATTAGCTTTCACAGATAGGGTTCCCGATAGTCTATAAGGGCGTGAACTCCTTGCAAAAAAATGACCTCGCAATACCGGGCGTTTGGGAACTGCGTCCCAAAATCTTTTGTGACTCCCGCGGATTCTTCATGGAGACCTACAATCAAAAAGAATTCGCCCAGCTCGGCATCACCGATTCCTTCGTACAGGACAATCATTCCGCCTCCGCCAAAGGTACAATCCGCGGGCTTCATTATCAGCTCCACCACGCGCAAGCGAAGCTTTGCCGTGTTGTTGAGGGCGAGGTGCTGGACATTGCAGTGGATATTCGCGTTGGTTCCCCCCATTTCGGTCAGTGGGCCTCGGTCGTTCTCTCCGCGAGCGAACAGAATCAAATCTATATTCCTAGCGGCTTCGCTCACGGATATCTAGCTCTCTCAGAGAGAGTCCAATTCCTTTATAAGTGCACCGATCTTTATCATCCCGAAGATGAACACGGGATCCTCTGGAACGACCCGGAAATCGGAATCTCGTGGAACGTAACCAATCCGACTGTTTCAGACAAGGATTCCCGCTTCACCACACTCTCGCAAACCCCGAAGGAATTTCTTCCGCAGTACCTCGTCGAGAAATGAAACCGAGGATTTTACTCATCGGCAGGAGCGGCCAAGTGGGAACCGATCTGTCGTCGTTGCTTCCCCGCTTGGGTCAAGTCACCGCTCTGAATCGCCAGGAACTCGATCTAACGAGCCCCGATGATATTCGTCGAACGATTCAAGAAATCCAGCCGCATTGGATCGTCAACGCCGCAGCCTACACAGCCGTGGACCAGGCAGAGCGCGACGAAGCCACCGCCCGAGCAGTGAACGAGCAAGCCCCGGCCGTGATCTCCCAGGAGGCCAAGAAAATTGGCGCAGCACTGGTTCACTACTCAACGGACTACGTCTTCGACGGATCGAAAAAGTCGCCCTACGAAGAAACTGACACTCCCAATCCGATCAATGTTTATGGGAAAACGAAACTCGGCGGCGAATGCGCCATTCAAGCAAGCGGCGCACTTCATCTGATCTTTCGCACCGAGTGGGTCTACGCCACCCAAGGCCGCAATTTTCTATTGACGATTCTGCGGCTCGCCACTCAGAAACAAGAGCTGCGCATCGTCGCTGACCAGATCGGCTCCCCCACGACGAGCCGGGGGATTGCTGCCGCAACGGTGAAAATTATTTCGCAACTCATGGATAAAGAAGAGGGTGTTCGTTCTTTAGCGGAAAGCAGCGGAATATACAACATGACCGCCGAAGGCGAGACGTCGTGGCATGAATTCGCAAAAGCGATCCTCAACGAGGCGTCAGCCGCCACTCAGCCGCTCCGGTGGGTCGACGCGGCCACGAAGGGAATGCCATTCATCGCCGAACGTATCGTCCCCATTGCGACCGCGGAATATCCCACGCCAGCTCGCCGCCCAGCGTATTCTGTACTTTCGATGGCGCGCCTTTATCACCGCTTCGGAGTTCGCCTTCCTCTGTGGCGCGCCGAACTGCATTCCTTGTTTCTCCCCGATCAACCTGTGATGGGCGCAGCAAATTTTCTGTGAGAGACTAGTCTTCGTGGGGGGCGAGTAGCGGCAGAGGACAGAAGTTAATCTACGGTTCCGCGATTAGGATTTTCGGCAACTCTTTAAGAATCAGCAATCTATTAATTTCTAATCAACGGAAAAGTGGTGTTTTTGGGGCAGAAGGCCGCAGTGAAATTCAGGGGAAATTGCGGGCGGAGGATTGGGTCTAGATGAAGATTATTGTGGCCGACAAGATTAGCGAGTGCGGGTTTGCGCTGTTGCGCGAGGCGGGGTGGGATGTGGTGACGCCGGCGGCGGGCGCGCTGGCGAACGATCTCGCCGCGGCCGATGGGCTTGTGGTGCGCAGCGCGACAAAGGTGACGGCGGAGCTGCTGGAGCACGCGCCGCGGCTGCGCGTGGTGGGGCGGGCGGGAGTGGGCGTCGATAATATTGACGTGGAGGCGGCGACGCATCGCGGCATCCTGGTGATGAACACGCCGGGGGGGAACGCGGTGAGTGTCGCGGAGCATACTTTCGCGCTGATGCTGGCGATGGCGCGGAGTGTGCCGCAGTCGAATGCTTCGATTCACGCGGGGCGCTGGGAAAAATCGGGCGCGTCGGGAACGGAGCTGCGCGGGAAGACCTTGGGGCTTGTGGGGCTCGGACGCGTGGGCACGGAAGTGGCGCGGCGGGCGCGTGGGCTCGAGATGAAAGTGCTGGCGCACGATCCTTACGTGACGCCGACGGCGGCGCGCGAGGTGGAAGTGGAGTTGGTGACGCTCGATGAGCTACTGAAGCGGGCGGACGTGATTTCGCTGCACACGTCGCTGAGCCCGGCGACGGAGAAGATGTTTGGCGCGGCGGCTTTCGCAAAGATGAAGCGCGGGGCGCGGCTGGTGAATTGCGCGCGCGGCGAATTGATTGATGAGGCGGCGCTGGCGGAGGCGTTGAAATCGGGGCAGCTTGCGGCGGCGGCGGTGGATACGTTTGCGGAGGAGCCGCCGAAGAATTCGCCGCTGATTGGACTGGCGAATTTGATCGCGACGCCGCACATTGCGGGGTCGACGGCCGAGGCGCAGGAAGAAGTGGGCACGGCGGTGGCGCAGCAGGTGCGCGATTATCTGGCCGACGGGTTGATTCGCAACGCGGTGAATATGCCGGCGCTTTCCCCGGAACAGTATCGGAGGCTGCGTCCTTATATTGATTTGGGCGAGCGGCTGGGGGCGCTGATTGCGCAGGCGGCGCCGGCGCCGAGTTTCAGCCGCGTACGGATTCGGTATGCGGGGGAGGCGGCGGAGCTGGGGTCGCACGTGGTGCGCAGCGCGGTGCTGAGCGGAATTTTGAATTGCGTGCTGGCGGAGAAGGTGAATTTGGTGAACGCGTCGGCGGCCGCGGCGGAGCGCGGGTTGATTGTGGAGGAAACCACGCGGCGGCGCGAGCGCGGGTTTCCGAACACCGTGGAGGTGGCGGTGGCTGACGGCGGGAGGGAGTTAGCTGTTGAGGGCACGGTGGTGTCCGACGGGTCGCCGCGGATTCTTTCGCTCGACGGCATTGGGCTCGAGGCACCGCTCGAGGGTACGTTGTTGCTGACGCGCAATCGTGACGTGCCTGGCGTGATCGGGCAGATTGGAACTGTGCTGGGGAATCTGGGCGTGAACATTGCGACCTTTGCGCTGGGACGACGCTCGCCTGTGCATGGCGCGGAGGCTGTGGCGATGGTGCGGCTCGATGGCGCGGTGAGCGAAGCGGTGGCGGAAAAAATTCGCGAGATTCCTTCGATCACGGAGGCGCGGTTGATTCGTCTTCCGGATGCAGCGAAAGCGCGGCAGTGAAGATCGAAACCTGCTGCTGAAAACCGAGACCCTTCGGAAGCGCGAAACCCGGGGCGATGAAGGCGCTGTCGTTAGCTGAAATATCAGCTGAAAGACGCAATGAAACGTGAATGGGCCAATCGAGCTGTGCTATTCTTTGTGTGCGCTCGAGCGGCGTTTCCTTCTTCGAGCGGCAATCGGTCGGGGCGTAGCGCAGCCTGGCTAGCGCGCCTGGTTCGGGACCAGGAGGTCGATGGTTCAAATCCATTCGCCCCGACCACTTCGTTCCCACGCCTTACATTCATAGCCAATGCGCAGCGTGCCTAGCCAGCGCAGCGCAGCGACTCTATTCTGAGTTCTGACGCCACGCTGAAATTGCGCAGCTTAGTCGCCGGCGAGTGCTGCGGATGCTGGGCGCTCTTGGGCGATCGAGTCGGCCAGGGTGCGGCGAAGCGGAGCGATGACCGCGGCCGGGACGGAGCGTTCGCGGGGGATTTCGATTTCCGCGAATTTGCGCGGGTACTCTTTGCGGCGGTCGAAGCCGAGGCCGGATTCCTGCAGGAGATCGCCGGCGACGGCAGGATCGTCGGAGTGCTCGACGCTCCAGAAGCGGAGGCGCTCTTCGTTCTTCTGGAGGACGCGCAGGGACTCCTCGAGCTTCTTCATCGCGCCATTAAAGGACGACGCGAGAAAATAGACGGGCAGCGACCAGGCGCCGCGCCCGAAAGCTGCGCGGACTCGGACGTTGTACTTGCCGTTCTGGGTCTTTTCGATGGCGCAAAGGTACTCGTTCGCGGACGAACTGGTTTTTGCCGACATTCGCTCCCTCAGCCTTTCACTCGATACTGGTACTCGCTGTGCTCGCGACCGACGCGTTCGCCTTGCTCGTCTGACGGCGAGCAAAGCACCCGAATTAGCCCGTGACCTTTTGGCGGACATAGTGCGCTCCTGTGTTTCATTTCAGTTTTGCCGAGCAGTAGTCAGGTCGGGGAATCCTGATCAGGTCGCACCTCGCTGGCTTCGAGGTTAGCTCTGCGGATAAGAAGATTCTAGCGAAACGGGCGTTCGGTAGGCAAGAGTGTCAATGTTAAATTATAAGTCTTTTATATGCAGTAACTTGGGAAGTACTGGACCCTCCGCACCGGGTGACGATGTGCTCGATGCTGGCGGATTTTAAGCTGGCCGGCGCGCGGCTCGCTAGCTGGTTTTGCTTAGCCGCTTCAGGGCTTCGTTGTTGATGGTGAGCTTGCCTTCCTTCTTCAGGCGATCTTCGAGAGCGGTGCGGAAGGCGTCGAAGGCGGCGCCTTGCTTGGCCTGGAGGAGCTGTTGCTCGATCTGGTCCTTTTGTTTGGCCAGATCTTCGGGCAGGACGGGTTGATGGGCGACGATTTTGTAAACGACCCAGGTGCTGCCGAGTTCCGTCGGGGTGCTGACCTGGCCTACCGGCATGCTGAAGGCGGCTTCGAGCTGACGGCCTGAGCCGAGATCGGGGATCGAGCCGGTGCGAGCGAAGGCTTCGGGAGTTTTCAGGTCGATGCCGAGCGATTTTGCGACTTTATCGAATGGCTCGCCGGCAGTGCGTTTCGCGAGGTCATCCGCTTTGCTGCGGGCGAGTTGGATGGACTGTTCCTGCTGGTAATCGGCGAGGACGCGATCGTGGACCTCGGCGAGCGTGCCTTGGTGGGCAGGCTGGACATCCTTGAGCGTCAGAATCACGAAGCCCTTGTCGGATTGCAGGGGCGAGCTGAGTTCGCCGGGGCGAAGCTGGAAGAGAACCTGGTGGAGGTCGGGCGAATTGCCCAAGTCGCCGACGGGGTCGGTGACGGATGCGGGCGGTGTGTCGCCGAGTTCGAGTTTGAATTTCCTGGCGACGTCGTCAAGCGACTGGCGATTGGACTGGCGAACAGCGGCGGCCATTTGATTGGAGATATCGTTCGCGTCCTGGCGTACCTTTTCATCGAGAACGATTGGAACGATCGTGTCGCGAACTTCTTCGAAGGTTTTGGTGTGCGCGGTTTCGCGGTCGAGGACTTTTATGATGTGGAAGCCGTACTGGGTTTTGACCAGGTCTGAAATCGAGCCCTTCGGCAGGCTGAAGGCGGCCTGCTGGAATTCGGGCACGGTCTGGCCCTCGACGATCCAGCCGAGGTCGCCGCCCTTGGGCTTGGTGGCGTCGTCTTCGGAATACTTCTTGGCCAGATCCTCGAAATTCGCGCCCTTCTCGGCCTGTTTCAGGACGTCTTCCGCCTTCTGGCGGATTTCGGCGATTTCGGCGTCGGTCTTGCCTATGGTCTTGAAGAGGATGTGCTCCACGTGCACGCGATTTTCGACTTTGTACTGATCGATGTGGGCGTTGTAATAGGCGCGGAGGACATCGTCGCCGACCTGGGTATGGGCGCGAAGTTTATCGACATCGAGGAGCGCGTAGCGGGCGGAGCGTTTCTCGGGCACCTGATATTTTGAGGCGTTTTTCGCGAAATAGGCGGAGAGCTCCGCTTCCGAGGGATGAATCGTGGGAGCGAGCTCTTCGGGCTTGATGGCGGCGTACTGGATTTGAACTTTTTCGTTGCGGCGGCGGAATTCCTGTTCGATTTCGGCCGGGCTGACGGTGATGCCGTCGGTGACAAGCTGGCGGAACCTTTCGAGCAGCATCTGATTGCGCAGGAATTCTTCGAACTGGCTGACGCTCATCCCGCCGGTGCGCATCTGGACTTCGGCGGCGTAGCGATCTTTTAGCCAGGTGTCACCGGAAAAGACGGTGGGGAGAATCTGCTTGATGCGATCCGTCATTTCTTCCGGGGTGACGGGAAAGCCGAGGCGCTGGGCTTCGAGTTCAAGGGAGTGCTGAAAGAGCATCTGATCGAGGACCTGCTTCATGTACATGCCCTTGAGCATGGGAGGGATGTTCTGGCCGCGGGTGGCTTGATTCAGTTCGCGCTGGACGTCCATGGCGCTGATTTCGGTGCTGCCGACTTTGGCGACAGCATCCGGGCCGCTGGTGGCAGCGGTGCCCATCAAGCCGGGGATGAGCGTGATGACCATGCTGAAGCAGATGATTACAAGGATCACCGTCATGGTGATCTTGATCCAACGATTGCGGTCTAAGTCTCGCTGCTGAATGCTTTTCAACATAGCTCTATGCGACCCTCTGGCGACTCCGAAACCTTACAATTATAGAGCGTCTGCGCAAATCTCTCAAGTCCAACGACGTTGGGTACTAGTTCAGTTTCATGCTGCCTCTTAGCTGCAGAGCCGCTCTGAGCCTACCCACAGTTGAGCCAGATCTCTGAGGTTGTGTTTGTAGGTGCGCGTCACCAGGTATTCCTTCCCACCTCTCACGCGCAGCCTGTACTTCCCCGTCGGTAAAGCCCGGATTTCCTCCACAGCCGAAATATTCACGATGACCGAGCGGTGGATGCGAATAAAACCGTAGGGTTTGAGCTTCTCCACCATGGACGAGAGGGGCTCGTGCACCAAATAGGGGTTAGGCTGGTGTTGCAGCGAAACATAATTACCTTCGGCTTGCACCGCCGAGATGTCAGCTAGATCCAAGAGCAGGATGCTACCGTTGGCCTTGAACGCGATTCGTGGCGCCTGCGGTGCAAGGGCCCTCTGATCCTGAACTTCGCGGGCGCTCATGATGGAACCCCTTGGGCTTTGTTTCAACTTACTGGTTTCAGCTTCCTGGCTTCGACTTCCTGCTGCGCGTAACAAGAACGACGATGCAGTGCTTCTGAAACAAATGGTGCTACATAACGGGAGCAGCGGATCCGTCTGACCACCTGCCCACGGGAACGATAAACACGTCGATCGGTTGAACGCCTTTGAATTGTGGAATCAGCATTACCGGTGAATTCGTGACATCGGCGCCCCAAGCCTTGCCGTCGAGCGGAGGCGCATAAAACATCAAGTGGGCGACGTTGTGATCACCTCGATCCGTGAGATAAGCGTCCTTCGACATCATGTAACTCATCGAGCCGGGTTCGAGCGGCGGCAGTTCACCTTTTTCGAATGCTGCCTTGTTGCCTTCGATGATCTCAGCCTTCGTTTTCCCTGCTAATGCCAGCTCGGTTCTTTCGTAAGTAGCCGGCAAAACGGAGCGCGCGGCCTGCGGATTGAAACAGAGCGGGCCCCGAATCTTGGGGTTCCAAAACTCCGGAGCATCGGAAGGGGACATCCACCCGCGCTCGACAACACACACGAAGCCGTTCTTCCCCTCGACGGCCGTTTCGTAGCCATGGCGGCCGAGGACGAGAATTTTTGCATCGGCCGATATGGCATCCGGTGCGGCGCTCCGCGCCAGGGCTATTTCGGCATTTCGGTCTGCCATGAGGTACTGATCGACTGGCGCCATGCTCGAATATGGCGTCTTGGCGTCCTGTGCCTGCCCTTGCTTGATTGCAATGAGCCCCAGGATCAGAGCGAGACTTAGAGAAGCTACTTTTGCCAACGTTCTTCGATTCATTTTTTTTGCCTCCAGCCAGAATCGCTGCTTTGCCCCAGTCAAAATCGCCGTTTTGCTCGGAGTCAGAATTGCTGCCGTTGCCTCAGAACATGCTTCTTCAATGTCCGCGGCCGGCCTCTCCGAGATTTACGCGGCGCCCGGAGAGACTCCAGCCACGCCACGATATTTCTGGTCCCGACTTCCCAAACCCTGGCGTCTTGAGCATTCTTTGCTAACGACGCGTGGCCCTCGACCATCGCGACCAGAAAACTGGCAGTCTCGTCTGGATTCAGGTCGCAGCGAACTGTTCCCCGGGACTGCCCTTTCCGCAAGAGCGTGGCAATTCCTTCCTGCCAGGCCAGAAAAATCCTCTCCAGGCGCTTGCGGAACTGCTCGTCCAGCGGAGACATCTCCTGCGCCAAATTGAGCAGCGGGCAACTTTCTCGAACGTCTGCGGGCCGAGTTGGCAACCCCCGGACAATGCCAATCAAAATGTCGATGGATTGCCCGTCGCTAAGCAGAGGATGCAGCCACCTGTCGCGGACAAGTTTTGCGACGATCTCGTCCACGATGGCATATCCCAAAGCTTCCTTGCTTTCGAAGTGGTGATAGAGGGCGCCCTTGGTGACGTTGGTGGCGGCAAGAATTGTGTCGATGCCGGCACTCTGGAAGCCTGATCTGCGGACCTCGCGGAAAGCGGCTTGCAGCAAGCGTTCCCGTGTACCGTCCGGATCACGGAACCTTCGCTTTTTCACCTTCGTTTCCTCTCGCGCCATCGATACATACCGACAAGTATGTATGTTAACGATTCAAAAAGTCAATCGAACTGATGTGCGCGACTCCTGGCTGCCGGTGCTATCGAATTTCGTAACCTCAAACCATAGTGTGTGTGAAAAGTTGGAGAAACAGTCGCTCCAGGCGTCTTGGCATCGTCCCAGAATTCTGTTAGTCCGCCACTCATTTGCAAACTCTGAAGTGTTGGGCTCGTTATCTCACGTAATCGCCGTGAGCGTGGAACACCGGATGCTCCCTCAGTTCTCACTCGGCAGGAGTTTGTGAAGTTGCGAGTTCATTCTGCTCTCAATTGCACACCAACTGCCGGAGCGCCGAGTGTCACCGGACGTAATTCGCAATCATCTCGGCACGCAAACTTTACTCGGACCAAAAGGAGAAGATATGAGCGCATTAGGGCGGTTGCGGAATTTCGGTATGCCGTGGGTTGCGATGGTTGTTGTGGGTTGCTTCAGTAATGTGTTCGCTCAACAGAGCTACAAAATTACCGATTTGGGCATTAACAACAGCAAAGACAACTTCAGCATGGCCATGGGCCTCAATAGTCAGGGCTGGGCGGAGAACATGGATGGGACCGTGAACCCTCCCGAGAATAATTTGTTTACGTCAGTTGCAAGGGGCCGCGCGGTGATAAGCATCTACGGATTCAACATCGACCTGGGCACGCTTGGAAAACCCGACGGCAACAGTTGGATTAACTGGGGCGGGATCAACAACAGCGGGGAAGCCGTTGGTCAGTCCGAAACAGCTGATCCAGATCCGAACGGCGAAGACATTTGCGGCTTCGGCACACACCTCACGTGCGTTCCGTTTCTTTGGCGAAATGGCCACATGAGCGCTCTTCCGACGCTCGGCGGACATAATGGGCAGGCCAGCGCCATCAATAACCGCGGAGAAGCCGTCGGATTTGCCGAAAACGGTCCCCTGGACACCACATGTCCGGCCGGCACAATCAACAATCGGATTGCGTTGTCGGCGTTGTGGGAAAACGGCAAAGCCCAAGCCCTTCCTCTGGTGGGTAACGATGTAGACGGTTTCGCATTCGGGATTAACGATCTAGGCCAAGCCGTAGGCTACTCGGGAAACTGCATCGCAGCGACGCACGCCGTAATGTGGAAAGACAACACTGCCTTCGTGCTCCAGGATCTCGGAGGTACAGGTTCCAATTTCGCCTACGTCATTAGCAACCGCGGCCAAATCGCCGGGCAAGTGGGCAGTGCTGACGGCACAACCTTCTATGCCGCGGTTTGGCAGAACGGCGCGGACGGCGCAGTCACAAATATCGGCGTTCTGCCGGGAGATTTTGCCGCCTTTGCCACCGGCATCAACAACCGGGGCCAAGTGGTGGGAAACAACTTTGACTCCAAGTTCAACTGGTCCCGCGGCTTCATCTGGCAGGATGGTGTGATGACCGACCTTAACACGCTAATTGCCGCGGATTCCAACCTCTACATAATCTCGGCTAGCAATATCAATGAGCGCGGACAAATCTCGGGCATGGCAACGGTGCAAACCGGGCCCCATGCGGGCGACATTCACGCCTATCTTTTGACCCCCACAAACGGACGCATAGGGGCCTCGATGGCAGATTTCGCACGTACACACCCGCAATCGCTCTTGCCCGCGAATGTTTGCAATCACTCTATGCAGAGAGTCGGACCCGGGCGATTCCAGCGTTAACGGGCATTTTCGGAGCTTCCGCGCGGTGTATTCCAGTCATCCGCTGCGCGAAGGCGCAAGGGCGGATGATGTACGGGACATTCTGGGTCATGTGAATATCGACGTGACCCAGAATGTTTACGGCAAGAGCTGTGGGAAGAGAAAGTGGATGCGGTCGTCCAAGGTGTCGAGGCCGTAGTTAATTCCTTTGGATATTTGGGAATAGTGGAAAACGTGAAAAAGTAATTTAGTCTGTAATTCCCGCCTCCGTCGCACACAAGTGACCCAGAATTTCCTGTGCACCCCGTTAGAAGTTGTCACCACAGGTGGGCGAAACCTCCTCGTGGATTCCCCTGGCACACCCAACCCTGTGCGATCTTAGAGAAAGAATTCTTGAATGCCGGCGCAGATGTGATACAAGGCTCGTGCTCCAGCCGGCTGCGGTGTGTGGGCCGGTCTAACCGACCATCTAAGTAACCAGATTTAATAAATTTGAAGGAGTCAGCGCGATGACGAACGTGCAGAAGTTGCAAGCAGCCAATATTTTGCCTACGCCCAGCAGGCTGTCGCCGTCCGATGAGGAGCTGATCAACAACCTGGATTCATCCGAGGTGGATGCTTTGGTGGATGTGAAGGCTCAGCTTGGGGACGACTTCATCCAGAGAAATACATCGTTGATCCTGTAACGCTCTGCGGGTGGAACGGATGAGCCACAGCGCGCGCCTAGGCGCGAAAATCGAGCTGGTCGCTCCCGGCATGCATCGCGCGATTGAGGCTTTCTGGGCGCACCCGCGCATGCCTGAGATTTTTCCGGAGTTCCTCTATACAACCTACTGCGTGGGGCGGACGACGGTACCGCTGCTGGAGACGGCGCTCGCCACGGCAAATGCTCGGCGCGACACGGATCCTGTTGCGGCGTGTGTGGCGGCGTACTGCGCGCGGCATATCCCGGAAGAGCGTCATCACGACGAGGGAGTGCTCGATGATCTCGGCGTGCTGGGCGTGTCGCGCGAAGCGGCGATGCAGCGTATTCCCTCCCCTGCGATGGCGGCGCTTATTGGGGCGCAGTATTACTGGATTCTGAATGTGCATCCGATCGCGCTACTGGGTTATTTGGAAGTGCTGGAAGGCGAGCCTCCGCTGGCAGAGAAGCTGGAAGAGGTAATTCAGAGGACGGGGCTGCCGCGCCGGGCGTTTCGAACTTATTTTCAGCATGCGGATGTGGATCGAAGGCATCGGGATGAACTGCGGGCAGCGCTCGATCGCATGCCGTTGGGCAAGGAGCATGAAAATATTCTGGCGATTAGTGCGTTTCAGACGGTGGAGCTGGTGAGGCGGATTTTTGAGGGGCTTGTTGGCTATGGCGTGAGTAAGAAAATGCGATTTGAAATTCCAGATTCAGACTTCAAATGAAGGCGGACAGCGGAATCGAGGGCCCATGAGCCCCGAGCTTAGCGAGATGGTGAGAGCGCCGGAGTTTGTTGCGAGGCGGCCTCACGAAAAGCGCACAGGCCCTTCGTTCCTCGGGACAAGCAAGAGTGTCTGTGCCACGGAACCGGTGACGAGGGCCTGAGCGCGGCAAAGTCGGTTGCCAGGCACGGCATGCCGCGCCCTACTGTCGGGAAGAAGTGCGCGAACTGGGCGCGGTCACTTTTTCTTTGCGGCGGCGGTGGCGGCGGCTTTGTCGGCGTACTTCTTCTGGAAGCGCTCGACGCGGCCGGCTGTGTCGATCAGCTTTTGCTTGCCGGTGAAGAATGGGTGGCATTGCGAGCAGATTTCGACGCGGATCAATTCGCCTTTGCTGGTGGAGCGGGTCTGGAAGGTGCTTCCGCAGGCGCAGTGAACCGTGACAGCGTGATAATCGGGGTGAATTCCTTCTTTCATTGAAAGGCTCCTATCGGCTGGCCGGTCTGCGTGACAACATCTGCGAACAATACAGTCACGTCGCTAGGCCAGCGGAGGAACCCCAATTATACGGCATAAGGCGCGATTTGCAAAATCAGCGGAATGCTGCGCCAACTATATTCTGAGTGACGCTTTCGGACAGCAGCGTATTTCCTTGCGCGTCCTTCCAGGTGACTGCGTTCCCCTCGGCGATGACTAAAGTGTAGGTGACGCCCTGCGCGGAGAGCAGCCACGTTTGCGGGTTGAAGGTCACGGTGTAGGTGGTTTCGGGGGTTATCAAGGTGAAGCTATTGTGATAGGAGGCGCCTTCGAACTTGATGTAGTCGCTTCCCATCGAGGAGTTCAGTTCTTTGCAGCAAGCTGCGGCGGCGCGGCGAACCTCCACCCACATCTTGTCGGCGTTGGTGTCGAGCAACTTGCGGTCGTTGAGATCTTTTTCCTGCTGAAGCCTTTTGGCTTCGAGTTCGCTCTTTTTGCGTTCGGCTAGATTCTTTGCCCACTCGGAATCCATTTGCCACGCTCCACTTACCGCAAAGCTGCAACCAGCGCCGTCAAAAACGTGTCAAATATACAGCAGGCAAAAGGAGAAGAAGAGAAGGAATTGCCTGGGGAAGAGGATCCTGTGGATACGTCTGGGGAAATTCATAACGTAAGTGGTTTTAATAATGCAGTGGTGCTGTCCGATGAAAAGTCTGGCGGCCATGCGCATCATCACCCGCCCACTTTGGAAGACATTCAGCACCGCGCTTGCGAGATTCATCACGAACACGGCGCGGTGAACGGGGGGTATACGCTGGACGAGTGGCTTGAGGCTGAGCATGAGCTGGAAGAAACGGACGATCCGGACGCCGGAAACGATCGCGTGCATTAATTTTGATGGAGGCAGTTTACTCATTCCCGCCGGTCTGAAGTCAAAAGAGCCGGCGGGACGCCGGCGTTACGGAATGGCAGTCTTGCGATAATTTGCTGGTGGGTCTGCATCGGTTGTTGCCTTTTTTGCGGGGCTGAAACGGCACGGCCAGAGCTGCAGAATCCTACGAGACGAAGGAGCAGCCGACGCGGGAGCGGCCGCCTTCGGCGCGTTGGGTGTAGGTCTTGTGCAGGACGACGCGCACCGGCGGCAGGATTGGAACGTGCAGGATGGCATTGAATTGTGCAGGAAGATCTTCAGGCTTTTCGACTAGCAGCGCAACTCCACCATAGCTGAGATCTACGACGGCCGCGTGACGCTGGGTGGCTTCCGCGAGAACCGCATAGGCTTTTGTGCCCGCCAGAGAGACGCGTTCAAATTTGCGATGTTCTACAGGCGGCGCGGCCCGCGGCGGCTGCTGCGCAGCGGGGAATGTGGGCGGAGGCGAGGACCGCACGAACGGCTTACGCTCTGCGGGAGGAATTTCGCGCGGCGGTGTCTCACGCGAAGCAGGCTCTTCGCGCCCCGCGTCCTTCGGAGTTTCGCGAGGAGCAAACTCGCGGCTCGTTTCCTTCGTTTCCTTCGATTCCTCGCGATCGCGGGGTGGAAAGGTTTCGAGCGGGCGTCCCCGCCGTGTGAACGGGGTTGGTCCCGAATCTGGGGCAGCATTTTTCAATTCATACAGCCGCTTATCCGCCAGACCGAGCAGAGTGCGCTTGGAATCCCCGTCGTGGGGATGAACCGCGATTCCAAAATCCAGCGTTACGCCGACGTCGAGCTTCATTTCGCGAATATCGTTTTCGTATTGCGCCCGGATACGGCGGCAGAGCGTATTGGCCTGCTCCGGATCGGTTTCCGGAAGAAGCAGAGCGAACTCATCTCCGCCGATACGAAAGGCGAAATCGGAGGCGCGCATTGTTTTTCTGAGCGTGGTGGCGGCGAGCTGCAGAATCTGGTCGCCCTGCAGATGCCCGCGACGATCGTTCACTTCCTTTAATTTGTGCACATCAAGAATCACGAAGGCGAGCTGCTGGTTGTAGCGTTTGGCGCGGTTGAGCTCTTTTTCGCTGTACTCATCGAAGAGGCGTCGGTTGTAGAGGCCGGTGAGCGCGTCGGTGGCGGCGTTGACCTGAAGTTTTTTGAATTCTTCGTACTCCATCAAGATTGGAACGCGGAAAAAACTCGTGGTGGCGAGCACGTCCACCATCGCGGTTTTCAGAGAGACGGGGCGGCCGAGGCTTTCGGTAAGTTCGCGGCGGCGCGTGAGAATGCGCTGCCAGTACTCGTTGCTCTGCGCTTCGGTGAGATCAATTTGCGCGATCGTGCGGAAGTACTGGCGCAGGAATTGGCCGCGCACCGAGACATCAAGACCCTCGAGGGTCTCAATCAAGAGATCCAGGAAAGAGTCTTCGGGCGACGGCTGCGGCTGGGAAGCTTCGCCGGGCAAAGGCATCAATAGGTTCCGAATAGAGTCTATTTTTCCCTGAAGTTATCAGGGAACCCTGCGGGGCACGGATACTATAGCAAGGAACAGCCCAATTGAAAGCCGGAAATGAGTGGAGGAAAAAGCTGTAAGCTACTCTTACAACGATAGTTGTGGCTTTATAGTGATGAGTTGGGGGTGTTTCAAAGCTGGCACAGGATTTGAGTGAGAAAATGATTCGCCTTTTCGACGATTCCGCTACATCTTTTTTCAATTTTCGGAGGAGGAGGAGGGAAGGACTTCAGCCAATCGGTTTGAGGAACTCGACGCCAATCAGCTGGACGTCGCCAGCTTCCTGGCAACGCTTAACCTTGGCCTGAATGGGCGGCATGCCCGCTGGAACCAGCCCGGATGAGGTGATGGAGGGTGCTGGGATGGTAAGGGTGATGGTCTCGTTGATGGCGAGGGGCCGTGGGCTCGTTATGAACGCACCTATGGCGCTGATATCAAGTGTTTTAGCGAGCTCGAGGAACTGCTCACCGTAGGTGTCTTTCCCGCGAATGAACATCGGGATCTGAAGGCGGAGCCTTTGGAATCGCCGACGCTCTTCGTAAGATTGCACAATACCAATATGGTGGTGGGTCGCGGTCTCTTTAACGGACATTCACTCGGTACCCCGGTTTTAGTACTGCACTAGCTCGCAATTTGAATGCAACACTCTGGGACAGTGAGCTAAATCTTGTTAGCCTTTAGTTTCAATAGGATGCAGTGAGTCGATAAACCGACAGCCACATGACTGACGGTCATAATTGTTATTTTTCGCCCGGCCGCTTCCTCATTTGTGCAAAGTAGAACGCATTTACCATTGACTCTTTTTTTCCCCTTTGCGAGCATCATTCCCTCGAGCGTAGAAGCCCCCCTCTCTAATCGCAGCTCAAGCGAAAGAGTGGTGTCTTCGAGCTGATTTGGGAACGACCTAGGAGTTCTTCTGCCCAATGTGTCCGATAACGTGGCGATGGAGCAGCCTGCGAACGGGCCTGCGGTCCTAAGCCTGGTTTCGAGCCTGCTGGACGCGTTTGACCGGCCACTGCTGGTAGCGAATCGCGGAGGCCGGATTTTGTTCACGAATCTGCACGCGCAGGACATGTTGAACACGCGTGGCCTGGACACGAACTCGGACCTGAATATCTTCACGGAGTTTCTAAACACGGACGGCAAGAGTGTCCTTACCCAACTGCAAGCGGGAGAGCAGGAAGTGAGCCTGCCGTTTGCACAGGCGCAGGGCAAGGGACGCGCGCGCGTTCGCTGGCTGCCGGAGCCCGATTGGCTCGTTATCTACATCGAGCCGGCAGCGGCCGATGCGCCCGCCGATGAAGCGGCGATGCGGCAGACGGTGCAGGAATTGATGCAGGAGCGCGAGATCACGTATCGAAATCTTCTCGCGGCGTATTTGCGGCTGCAGGAAGCGAACCGGCAGAAGACGGTGTTTCTGGCGTCGGCCGCGCATGAGCTGAAAACTCCTCTAGCTGTGATGAAGGGTTATTACGATTTGTTGCTCTCGGGATCGCTGGGAAAATTGAACGACCGCCAGCGAGAGATCGTGCAGGATTCGAAAGAGAGTTGCGACCGGCTGGTGCGGCTGGTTTCGATGTTCTTGAATTACTCGGCGCTCGAGAGCGGCAAGCTGGTATTGCAACTGCGCGAGAACGACATGCGGGATTGCGTGACGGACCTGACGTGCCGGTGGCAGGACGCATTCAAGCGGGCCGAAGTTCATCTGGAGATCAAAATGTCTCCCGAGATGCCGCACTTCAAATTCGATTACCAGAAGGTGCAGCAGTGCATGGCCAACCTGCTCGATAACGCGCTGAAACACACGCAAGCGGGCGGGCTGGTGACATTGCGAGCGGAACAGCATTTCTGGGAGCGGCGGATTTCTGATGCGCCTCCTTCGACGGAGCGGCGGCGCGGAGCAGGCGCGCGTTCGAACAGCATGTTGATTTCAGTGAGCGACAGCGGAGCGGGAATTGCAGCGGAATATCATCAGGAAATTTTCGAGGAATTCGTGCGCGTCGATCCGTCTTCGTCGGGAATGGGACTCGGATTGGCGATTACGAAGAGATTGATCCAGGCCCATCGCGGCAAAGTGTGGGTGGATAGCGAAGTGGGACGCGGAAGCACATTTTCATTTTTGCTGCCGATGAATACGGAGTAGACGAAAGCAATTGTTGGAGCGACAATGCTCCCCCAGGGAAAATCAGGATAAATAATGGCCGACAAAGAAAAAATTCTGGTTGTAGACGACGAACCGAGCATACGGAAATACCTGCAAACGCTGCTTGAGGTGGACGGTTTCGCAGTGGAAGCGGTGCCGAGCGGCAAAGAGGCGCTGCAGAAAATCGGCGCGGGCGAACGTCCCGATTTCGTGATTCTCGATGTGCTGATGCCGGAAATCGACGGGCTCGAGACATTGCGGCAGCTGATGCAACTGGACCGGTCGCTGAACGTGATCATGCTTTCGTGCTCGAACGAAGTGACGACGGTGGTGGAAGCGATCCGGCTGGGCGCGCTCGACTACCTGACGAAACCTTTCGAGAAGCCGGAGCTGGATGCGGCGTTTTTAAAGGTGCGGCAGAAGCAGCAGCTGCGTTCGGAGAACCAGGCGCTCCGGGAATATTGCGAACAGCTGACCGAGGACCTTTCGTTCCTGGCGTCCAGCCCGCAAATGCTGAAAATACGGCAACAGATTTTGCAGATTGCGCCGGTGGACGTGCCGGTATTCATCAGCGGCGAGAGCGGCGTGGGGAAAGAGGTGGTGGCGCGGATGATTCACCTGCGCTCGATGCGGCGGCAATTGCCGTTTATCAAGGTGAACTGCGCGGCGCTGCCAGGCGAACTGCTTGAATCGGAATTATTCGGATACGACCAGGGAGCGTTCACAGGCGCGGTGCGTTCAAAGCCGGGAAAATTCGAGCTGGCAAACAAGGGCACGATTTTCCTTGATGAGATTGCGGAGATGAGTCCGCATCTGCAGGCGAAACTTCTGCATGTTCTTCAGGACGGGCAGTATTCGCGGCTTGGGGCGCGCTCGGTGGTGAACGTAGATGTGCGCGTGCTGGCCGCAACGAATGTGGATGTGAAAGAAGCGATGCGCAGCGGACGCTTTCGTGAGGATTTGTACTACCGGTTGAATGTGCTTTCGATTCATATTCCGCCGCTGCGCGAACGGACTGGAGAAATTCCGCTGCTATTCCGGCATTTCCTTGTGAAGTACGCGGAGAAATATCAGAAGCCCGCGATGGAGCCTTCGAAGCATTTGCTGGAAGCGGCGCTGCGTTATCCCTGGCCTGGAAATTTGCGCGAGCTTGAAAATTTTGTGAAGCGCTATGTGATTCTCGAGGATGACGAAGGCAGCTTCCGCGAGCTCGTGGAGATGACGGGGCAACAACATCGGACCGCGCCACGTGAAGAACCGGTTGTGCCAAAAGAACAGGGCCTAAAGGCGCTGGTACGGGGTTTGAAAGATGAAGCCGAGATGGAAGCGATCGCCGACGCGCTGGACAAAACGAATTGGTGCCGCAAGGATGCGGCGAAAATGCTGGGCATCAGTTACAAAGCGTTGCTGTACAAAATGCGGCAGTTCAATCTGGATTCGGGCCGCGGTTCGCGCAATGCTGCTGCGAGAGCGGCGAAGGAAGCGGCGTTGAAAGAGGCAGCCGCTGCGGAAGCTGCAGCAAAAGAACCATCGCCGGTGCGTGGTTCGTAAGCGCACCGGATCGAACCGAAGAGAATTCTTGCGAGGGCTCCACGGAAATAAAATGCGTCACTTCCCGCTCGCGTTAATGCCCAAAAGAATGGGTAGTACTAGCGAGATATAGGCCGTTCCCTGCGTCCTGTGCCCTGAAAAAAGTTGCATACGAAGAGCATCTCTCGAGAAATATCACTACACAACGTCTCTCGCTTGGTCTAGTATTGCCCACCGAAATGGGTCATGTTCCCTACGCGCGTAAACGGCCCGTGCTTACCCGTGGTTTCGAGGAATCCTTAATCGCTGTTTCCAAAGAGCTTGATAGGCAGGCAAAATTTGGCTGCATTGCGCGTGCCAGTTAGAGATTCAACGGCCACGTTGCGAGCGCATCCCGATCAGGTGCGTTTTTTGGAAGGGCGATTGCTACGGTTTGTGATGGGGTGGTGTACTACTTCTAATCCAGTCCTGGAGGAGCAGCGGGAATGACGGAGCGTCGCTTGGCCCGCCGGTATGATTTGTCACTGCCGGTAAATGTTCGCCTGCCGATCACGCGAGAGCCTGGAACTCACGACGGCCAGACTCGAGATATTTCCACGCGCGGCGTTTACTTCATCATGCAAAAAGAACTCTCTCCCGGAACTGAGGTTGATTTCACGCTCACGTTACCGGCCGAAATCACACGAGGATCGGAAGTATTCGTCCGCGCCCACGGGCGCGTGGTCCGCGTGGATAAACAGACCGACGACGACCACGAATCGATCGGAGTAGCAGCAGTGATCGAACGCTACGACATCATTCGAGGCGATGGCGCCCGCGCGTAGCGTTTGGTAGCCGGGTCGTTTGACGTCATTCACTCGGTCGTTTACTCGGTCATTCACTCGCAAACAGGAGCTGTGGCGCTCACGGCCTGACTCATAGTCACGGCACTTCCCATTTCTCGTCCACAGGCCCTCCAGCCACAGACCGCCCGAAATTCCATTGCCTTCTCGCCGAACTGGGCCTAGCATGAATGTAAATTTAGCCTAGGAGGGTCCGATGAGAATCGCGGACCTGATTTCATCCCGCCGGGAAATCTACTCGATACCAGAAGACACGACTGTTCATGATGCAGCTCGCTACTTGCGCCAGCGCGAAGTGCGTGCCGTCGGCGTCTGCGACAAACACGGAGTGCTGCAAGGTGTTGTCTCGCAGAGCGACGTTTCCGACAAAGTCGCCGCCGAAAATAAATGTCCCGCGTGGATGCGAGTCACCGAGATCATGACGCGTGAACTGGTAACGGCAACTCCAGACACGTCGCTCGAGGATTGCCTCCGCCTGATGGAACAGAACGGTATCTACCATCTAGTTGTTCTGGACCACGAGAAGGGTTATCAGGGCATGATTTCGGTGACGGACCTCCTGAAGCTCTTTGCCTCCGACCAAAAGGCGCGTGCGGACATGCTCGAGGCCCTGATTTTTCCACAGAGATAGCGCAAGCTGGGCCGTAATGGGACGCCTAAACCCTTGTTGCTGATGTATCTACGCACGCCCTGAGGAAAGTGACTTCCCGAAAGAGATAACTACTTTCTTTTCTCGCCGACGTTTCGCCTGGAATTCGCGCCAAGATGGGATTCGGTGTTCGTGTTGTTTCGAATGCGGTCGTCGATCAGCACCGTAAGCAACTGAAACAAAACCTACCTGCCAGCCGGCTTCGAGCCCTTGCGACGTTTGGCGTCTTATTTGCATTCCGTGTGGCAGCGCCAGTTCTGGCGCGGGGGCGGCTTTCAACTCGATGGCGTCTGCGGCGGAAGCAAGACTGAACTCAGTTGCTCATCCTCTAGAACTACCTCCTGAACACGTTTATTTTGGGCCTTCGGCGACCATGCAGGCTGTGCGGCAGAAGGTGTCGCGAGCGGCCGGCTTGAACGTTCCGGTTCTGGTACTGGGTGAGAGCGGCACTGGCAAGGAAGTGCTGGCGCGTTTCATTCACGAACGATCTCCCTGGCGGGAGGGCCCGTTCGTCAAAGTGAACTGCCCGGCAATCCCCGGCACGCTCCTCGAAAGCGAATTATTCGGATTCCAAAAAGGCGCCTTCACGGGCGCGCACGCCTCCAAACCCGGCCGTGTGGAACTCGCGCAGGGCGGAACGCTTTTCCTCGACGAAATCGCCGAGCTCGACGCGAGCCTGCAGGCAAAGCTGCTGCACGTCCTGCAAGACGGCCATTTCACGAGCATCGGCGACCATGAAGAAAAGCGTGTGGACGCGCGCGTGATCTGCGCGACCAATCGAAAACTGCAGCAGGAAATCGAGTCCGGCGGATTCCGCGCCGACCTTTTCTATCGCATCAACGTGATTAGCATCACGCTTCCACCACTGCGGGAGCGGCGCGACGACATTCCCTACCTCGTTGAGTATTTGCGCCAACAATTCAATTGTCGCTACGAGCGCGACGCGCACCCGGTGTCGCGCGAAGTGTTGCAACTCCTGCAACAGCGCACATGGCCCGGCAATGTCCGCGAACTCGAAAACTGCATGCAGCGTTACGTGATTCTCGGCTCGGAAGAAGCGTTTCATCTCGAGCGTCCGGAAGAAGAAAAAAAGCCGTTCAGCTTTTCGTATGAACTCTCTGAGGACGGCAAGATCCCGCTCAAGCGTCTCGCGCAACAGGTGACGCGCCGGATGGAGCGCGACCTGATCTTGAAAGTCCTGCAGGAGAATCACTGGAACCGCAGAAAATCCGCCGAAGTGCTCAAGATCAGCTATCGCGCCCTTTTGTATAAAGTTCGTCAAGCCGGCCTGCCAGCGAAGCGTCTGCAGCGAAAAATTGACGAAGAGTCTGGCCTGCTCAACGCGGAGGACCGTTCCTCAGCACAAGCCGACTAACTCCTTTACTTCCCTCAGTTCCACCGCACCAGCAGTAATTTCGCCGATCCGCATCCTTCTCCTTCGATTCGCCCTATCGTGCACCCCCGTACCTGATGGGAAACGTTCGCCTCGACTTCCTTGCCCCGCTGGAACAATTTCGTTAGCCTTAAATCTCCAAACTACGATGGCCAAAAACTCCTCCAAACCGCATTTGAGAGTCTGTTTGCTCTCTCCGCATCCGATGGTGCTCGACGAGTTCAACCGCCTGCTTTCGGAGTCGGGCTTCCAGATGGTTTCGCGGCAGCTGGATTCAATGCTGGCTCCCGATCTGCGGAATCTCGAGGTTCCCAAGGCCAGCATCTACGTGATCGATGCGCATGCAGCTCGCCAGGCCACCGGAGCGTTGCTCGGAAATATTCTCGACAAGCATGCGGGCGCGAGACTGCTGGTCGTTGGCGATAAATTGAAGGAAGCCGACGCCTACAGCCTGCTGCGCCAGGGTGTGAAAGGAATCCTGAACTATGCGGAAGCTCGCGAGCAACTTCCCCGCGCGCTGCCGCTCGTCGCGGCGGGAGGCTTTTGGGTGCCGCGCACAGTCCTCTCGCGATTCGTCGACTCGATTCTGAGCACCACACAAGGGCGGCGCCTGCGCAGCGATTCACCCGCCGAGCTGAGCCGACGCGAACAAGAAGTGCTCAACGGCCTGCTCGAAAATCTAGCAAACAAAGAAGTGGCGGATCGCCTGCACATTTCCGAACGCACCGTGAAATTCCACGTTTCCAATCTGCTCGCAAAATTCGGCGTTCGACGTCGCGCCGACTTGATTCTGCTGTGTTATCAGCGCCGCGCCCCCAACTGATCGCCAGCATTGCCCAGACACAAATCTGCCACGCGATTCTTAATTTGACGGAAGGTTCCGCGCGTTTTCTGGAGAGATCGCCTGCGAATGGGCCACAGCGAGGTTAAGTCGCCGTGGCCCATTCACATTCGCAATGCAAAAACGAAAGCCACGCCGCGATCCAGCTACTGCACGAACACAAACACCGGATTCGACGCGATTCCGTTCGCCACAACCTCGAGCTTGCAGATGCAGGGCTCCTGGTTAGCGGAAACGTCGAAGTGAGTGGACACGATTTGAGGCGACGCAACGGCCATGCTGCTGTGGTCGTGCGTGCGGGTATATTGCACATGTCCGTTGATCAGATTTGTAAGGCGCACCAGGGGATAATTGGTCGCGCCCTGAACGTCATCTCCGTAAGCCGCCCCCTGCGATACGCCGTTGAACCCGATCCCGAAAGCCTGGTACGACTGGCCGCGCTTCAGGAAAATCGGAGTCAGAAGCAAAAGAGGTTGCGTATTTGGGGGATGCCCGGGCGTAGGCGTGAAGATTTCGATGTCGTTCGAGAAATCCGTAAAGAGGATTTGTCCGGTCGGAAGTATCAACATGTTTCCGTAGTACGAGCCGTCCGTCGGAGTGTTGGGTGTCCCAGGCACCGGGTTTATGCTGTGTCCGTCCCATTCAAAGAACGCGGCCGGAGGATTTCCGAATCCGGGACTGGCAAACATGAGAACTTTGCCGTTGGTTTCGAGCGACGCAGGACCATCGGCAATGTTGTTCCCGCCCGGGATCTGGGGACCCGCGGTCCACTTTCCGGTGAAGGAATTGTAGATGGCGGTATTGCCGTCAGCGCCCGGACAAGTGTCCGATCCCATATAGAAAACAGTGCCGTCGGGCCGCAGCACGGCGGGTCCCACCTCAAACGTTGCGACATTCTCTCCGCCGCAAGCAGCGGCGGAGTCCCATAGTTGCACGATCGTGCTGCCGGCGCTCGACCATGAACCTGTCTTGGGGTCGTAAATTTCCGAGTTTGTTCCGGTGGGTAGGTAGGGAATATTGACCGGGACGTAGGCATCAACTGTTAGCACCTTTCCGTTGGGAAGAAGACTCCAGCCCTCTTCGTCGTTCACATCGAATTTATTCGTGCCGGTGGGCGTCCACGTGAGGGTCTTGGCATTTAGCAGAGCTTCGTCTAGCGTGCAGCAATCAGCCTGCATATACGTGCCGTTTGCCAGGATCACGCTCTGCGCGTCGCCAATTGTCTGGGCGAAAGGCGGGAAACCTCCAAAGAATGTGGGAGGCGCCACCGGCGTCCAGGTATTGGCGATGGGATCATAAATCGAACCCTGGGCCGTCCAGGTCGGCACTAGCTCCGTCTGATCGGCATTCAGCAGGTATTCTCCGCCTTCGATAATCAGCCGGCCGTCCGGAAGCACGGCAGACGAGTGATAGAGCGGGCTATAGGTGGCGGGTAGAGAGGCTGTTTGAGTCCAGGTGCCATTCACATAGCTGCCGAATTTGTCCGGCGTCAGCTTCCACCAATCGGGAAAGCCAGCGTCCTGGACGAGAACGGTGCCGTCGGTGAGGAGAATTGGAACTGACGCGCCATCGAGGAGGAAATTCGGCTGGTTTGTAAGCGGGGTCCATGGCGAGGTAGGAGTCTTTGAGGAAGTGGCGCTCTTTACTTGGGCGTGTACCTCGGGGCTCGCTTGAGTCTGGGCTTGAGCCTCCGCCGTCGGGTGAGTCATAACGCCGATTGGATGTGGAATCGGTTTTAGACGCTGTGCTGCGGCGAATTGCGGCAATGCCAGCATGACGATGAGCACAATTCCAAGTAGATGGAATGGCCGGGCGATTCTTTGCATGTCGTCTCCTTTAATTCTGAATGTAGCGTTCTCGAATTTGGGATCGGGGCCGCGATCCCGGAGTAGGCAGGGACAAAAATTCCCACGCCAACCTGCTCCGGCAAGGACCAAGGAGGAGCTGCTTCAGTGGTTTGAGAGCTACAAGGAATTGGTGGAACAAAGAACGCTGGAATCAATCACTTCTTCAGGCTGCGGAGACGAATCAGAAGCCTATGAAGTTTCACCCGGTTCTCTCTCACGCCCAATTTCTATTTGCCCAGATAATCACCCCAGCGATGACCCACCCGTTGGTGCTGCGGGGTATATCACGTGGACTGGAGTGAATCAATAAGTAAGTATCTGTAGAGGGCGGCATCGGCGGGGTGCGGCGATTGGAATGAATGCGCTCGTCCGCTGGTATAATTCCTAGGCTATTTCTCGCAGATTGCTTCGCTTGATCGCATGACGACATTTTCGATTGAAAACTTTGGCTGTCGCGCGACGGATGCGGATGCCGCGGCTTTGCGCCGGGATTTCCTCGCGAGCGGGCTTGCGCTTGTTGACGAGCTTGCGTGCGCCGATGTTGTAGTGCTGAATACTTGTACCGTGACGGCTGCGGCTGATGCCCAGGCGCGCGAGGCGGTGCGCAAGATTCGTCGCGCGAATCCTGCAGCGCGAGTCGTCGTCACGGGTTGCTATGCTCAGCGCGCACCGGAGGAAATTGCGCGGCTCGAGGGCGTTGATTTTGTCGTCGGCAATTCGCATCAAACGCGAATCGCGCGCCTGGTCTGCGCTTTGCTCGATTCCCAAGCGGCATCGAGTCCGGGAATTCGGCCGCCGAGCTCCTCGGGGGATTTCTTCCCTCTCGCGGAAATCGACCGCGAGCCAATGTCGCTCGCCCGCGGCCCGGCCAAGATTCTTACCGGCGACATTTTCGAGCAGACCGCGGTGCAGATCGCGCCTGCCGAATTCGCAGAGAGCGGGCGCACGCGGCCCATCCTCAAAATTCAGGACGGCTGCAACAATCGCTGTTCCTATTGCGTGATCCCCTTCGTGCGCGGGAAAAGTCGGAGTCTGCCTCCGGACGCGGTCATCGCCGAAGTCCGAAACCTTGTCGATGCGGGCGCAAAGGAAGTCGTCCTCAGCGGAATCAATCTCGGCAGCTATGGCCGCGACCTCACGCCGCGCGCTGAACTCATCAACACGGTCCGCCGGATTCTGGACGAAACAACTCTGGAGCAGCTGCGATTCAGCTCCATCGAGCCGCAGGACGTCACCGCGGAGCTCGTCAAGTTAGTCGCGGCGGCGGAACGTATTGCGCCGCATTTTCACGTTCCGCTGCAGTCCGGCTCCGATCGCATCCTGGGCGCGATGCATCGCTGGTATCGCTCCGCGCACTATGCTGAGCGGATTCAGAAAATTCGCCGATATACTCCCGGCGCCGCGATTGGCGCCGACGTGATCGTTGGCTTCCCCGGCGAAACGGAAGCGGAGTTTCAGACCACAGCCGATTTCATCGAGCGGTTGCCGCTTACTTACCTGCACGTTTTCTCGTTTTCAGTGCGGCCCGGCACCGCAGCTGCGACGCTTCCCGAGCGGCAACGTGTCGCGACCAACATAGTCCGCGACCGCGCCCGGCGTTTGCGCACGCTCAGCGAGAAAAAGGCCTCCGCTTTTCGCGCTTCACAGTCTGGCCGCACCTTGCGAGCGCTCACACTCTCGCGAACTGGCGAAGACTGGACCGAAGCCCTGACGGGGAATTATCTCAAGGTCAGAATCGCAGGCCTGCGTCCGCCCAACGAATGGTGCGACGTACGCCTCTAGTCTGGCGGAAACGCCGTGTCCAATTTTGGGATAGGTGGCGAGAAGAGGAGTGGCTGTTGAAAAAGTCTTCGTGAATGTGAGCTGAAGTGTTGGCAGCAACGTCTACATGAGGAAGCGTTCTGCCGATGCTCTTGTTCATCGCCATTCACGGAGGCTTGCGGATTATGATGGGACAACACGCCCGTTCCGAGTCGCTGTTCTACTACTTTCGCATCGAAGATCAGGTTCCTGAAAACCACCTACTGCGTCTCCTGGACCGGCACATCAGTTTCGATTTCGTTCGTGAGAAGTTGAAGGACTCCTACAGCGATACGGGCCGACCCTCGATCGATCCGGAACTCCTCTTGCGCATCCTGCTGATCGGCTATCTGTACGGCGTCACCAGCGAGCGCAAGCTGATCGAGGAACTGCAGATGCATCTGGCCTGGCGCTGGTTTACCGGACTCAGCTTCGATCAAGAGATTCCGCATCACTCCACCTTCTCGAAGAACCGCCACGGACGGTTCCATGAGTCCGACCTGTTTCAGCAACTCTTTGAAGAGATCGTGGATCGCTGCCAGGAAGCGGGATTAGTGGAAGGGGAACACCTGTCGGTCGATGGCAGCTTTATTGCCGCCAACGCCAGCCGGTCCAGCCGCATCCCGCGGGAGCAGTTAGCGGAAGCCGCGCAGGTGAAACTCACCATCCGCGAGTATTTAACCGAACTCGAGCAACAGAACCCGATCGAAGAGCCGACCCATCAACAAGCCCTGGTCTCGACGACCGATCCCGATTCCACGTATGCGACCAAGGGATCTCGGGCGGCGGAGCTGGGGTACTTCAACAACTATCTGATCGACAACCAGAGTGGGGTGATTGTGGGTGTGCAAGCGACGGCCGCTCGGTTGAGCCAGGAAAGTGTCGCGGCTCGCGAGATGATCACGCGATCAGCGGAGAGACGCGGGCGTTTCCCCCAGTCGGTTGCCGCCGACACGACCTATGGGAACGGTGAGCTTTTGGCCTGGTTTGAGGAACGAAACATCACTCCTTATATTCGCGTGAAAGAAAGTCCTGCTCCCAAAACCAACTTGTACGGGATCGAGAAGTTCACCTACGTTGCCGAGACGAACAGCTATCAATGTCCCGAAGGAAAGCGGCTTACCTACGTCGGTATCAATGCCATAAATCGAACGCATGTGTATGTGGCTACGCGGAAGCGCTGCCGCGACTGCCCGCAAAAAGCGCAATGCACCAGGGGCCACTATCGGCAAATTGCGATCCATGTCCACGAAGCGGCGCGACAACGGGCACGAGAGCGAACGACCGTTCCGGCTTTCGCGGCCGCGCAACGCCAACGCCGGAAAGTAGAAGCACTCTTTGCGGAGCTGAAGAACCAGATCGGATTGCGAAGGGTGCGCTTGCGGAGAATGAAGCATGTTCGCGAACAGTTCTTTCTCGCGGCTACAGCCCAGAACTTGAAACGACTGGCTCGCTTCCTAAGATCGAGACCTCTAGAATCAGCCACGGTCCCGATCTGAGATAGAAAAAGACAGCGCGAAACATCGTGGGAAAATTACCCCACCTCAAGACTTCCGCCAGTGGGCGAGTTTTTCAACAGCCACAGGATTTCTCGACAGTAATCCGAACTGCTTTCGGCAAAATGAACAGATGCGTGACGGAGAAAGTCTTCAGCTCACACCAATAGGTGCGGCAACTGCAACGCGGCTCCGCGCAGGAATCTACAGGACGATCACACCTCCAGCGTGACCGGATACCAGAGACGGCAGGGTGATAAAGGGCGACGCCAGCAAAGGCCGCCGGTGCCGGCTCTAAGCCCGCCGCCCCGAGAACCGTGACCGTCGAGCCGTCTAAAAGGCTGCGAGCCCCTGTGCGCCGTCGTTCACAGGCATTCCGGGAACCGATCCTACCGCGGTTAGAGAACCGTTGCTGTTGATTCGATAGGCGTCAACCGTGCCGCCGCCGCTGGCGAGAGTATACAAGAAGCCAGTGTTGCCTTCACGCGCCACTGCCATGTCGTTGGGGCCATTGTCGCTGCCGGCGACCGAGGCTAGCAGCGTGAGACTACCGTCCTTGCCGACCGTGTAACTCGATAAGGAGGCGGAGAGATTATTGCTCACATAGAGATATCTTCCTCGCACGGGATCGAGAGCCACCCAGCAAGCGGCAGTCCCGCTGTCGCCGATGTCGGCGCTGATCGTTCGTAGTTTGCCGGTCCTCGTGATGGTGAAGGAAGAAACCGCACCTGTACCTCCCGCAGGTATAGACGGACTTGCCCCAAAAGCCTCTGACAGAAGCAGGTGCTCATTCCCGTCAAAAGTGAAGCCAAAATAGGTGGGCAGACCCGGCCCTGGGGCCTGCGTTGTCGTCGGTGTGCCGACCCTCCCGCGATCTCCGACCGGAAAGACGTAAATCGTGTTGGTCCCTTTCACCGTCACGAGCAACTGATTGCCATCAGGCGTGAATCCAACCTGAGCTGGCGACCGGGGGAACGCGGGCGGATTCAAGCCGCAGTTGAAAGCAGGTACCGGAAACCCTCCTACGTTACAGTTTTCGCCGGAGCCAGTGCCGTCCAGGGCACCCGGATCGATTGGCTGCGTGGAGTTAGAAAGCGGCGTCATGCTTCCCTTGCGGTCGACCGTCAAGCCAGTGATATTGGGGCCAGTGCCGCACGTGGGACTCATTCCGGGGCCGCCCGCGTTAAGCACGTAAAGCAGACGCATAACGTGGTGCCCGTCCTCTTCGTCCCAACCTTTTTCGCGGTCGTCCGTCCGTTCGGCTATGGTCAGACTATTGGGATACAAACCGCCAGAAGAAACTCTATCGGCGAACGTCAATGTGCCATCCTGCGCGACGAGGAAGGAGGTAATTGTTCCTACCTGGCAGTCAGAGCTATTCGATGCCAGGGTTTCGGTGTTGACGGCGAAGAGCCGCTTATGGTTGAGATCCAATATCAGACCACCCTGAGAAGCGAGCGAGTCTGTCCCGCCTAGCTGGAGGCCGCTGCCCCCGCCGCCCGTTGTAATCGTTTGCACGAGGGTCAGGGTTCCGTCAGCGGCTCGGTGGAAAACGAGGATCTGGTTGTTCCCGATGGCATTGGTCATGGCATACACAGCGCCGTCCGCGAAAGCGGATGGCGCGAAGCCGAACGTACACGCTACAGCGATGCAGAAAAGGACTACGAGGCAAAGGGCCGGGGCTTTCATAGGTTTTCTCCTCTAAGGGCCGGGATTACAAACCCGGAAGAATTCGAAGGGAAAGTGAGCGCAATTTACGCCTCAGGAAAGCCCCCTGTCAAATTAAATGCGGGTAACTTCATTTTTAACTTTGAGTCGGAGGCTATAACTACTAGTGCTACACGCTGAAAACGGCACATAGAAGGGTAGAACTACAGTCAAATGTGCGAGACATCGAGGGATGGGCGCAGGTTGTCCTCACTGCCTTGTACCAAGGCTTGCCCGCCGATAATGATCGACGAGCGGGAGGCCAAAATACCGCCTGCTAACCGCGGATTTATGCCAACGCCGCTTTTGCGATCCGGTCGGACTTCTTGTGCGTCTCGGACAATTCAAGTTCTGCTCGCAGCCAATCATCCACGTCTCGCCCAGGAGCAGCACCACGTTCGATATAAATCTCATATGCACGCGCTTCGATTTCTTCACGTGTGGGATGGCCCTCGACAGTACTTGGTTCACGAGTAGGAGAAGACCCTTCTATCGGTTTGGACATAGACTCCCTCCTTTGGCTGAATTTCGGGAAGCTAATATTACCCCCAGGGAAGGTCGTAGGCCAAGAGCACGCGATGCATTGCAGCGCGTTGCGGCTGAACTTGAAATTCTTAAGCGAATGAAAATCAGTGGCAAAAACAAAGTGCTTGGCCTGCCGATTTTGCCGACTGTTCCGGATAATATCAATACTTGTGGCTGTCGAGACTTGTGGCCGTCGAGCGAAATTTGCCAGCGATGCAATGTAGCGATCGGCGCTGACTTTAGGATAAGTGTCGAGAACAGGGGTGGGTGTTGAAAAAGTCTTCGTGAATGTGAGCTGAAAAGTTGGCAGCAACGTCTACATGAGGAAGCGTTCTGCCGATGCTCTTGTTCATCGCCATTCACGGAGGCTTGCGGATTATGATGGGACAACACTCCCGTTCCGAGTCGCTGTTCTACTACTTTCGCATTGAAGATCAGGTTCCTGAAAACCACCTACTCCGACTCCTTGACCGACACATCAGCTTCGATTTCGTTCGTGAGAAGCTGAAGGACTCCTACAGCGATACGGGCCGACCCTCGATCGATCCGGAACTCCTGTTGCGCATCCTGCTGATCGGCTATCTCTATGGCGTCACCAGCGAGCGCAAGCTGGTCGAGGAGCTGCAGATGCATCTGGCTTGGCGCTGGTTTACCGGACTCAGCTTCGATCAAGAGATTCCGCATCACTCCACGTTTTCCAAGAACCGTCACGGACGCTTTCAGGAGTCGAATCTCTTTCAGCAGCTCTTTGAGGAAATCGTGGATCGTTGCGTGGAAGCCGGATTGGTCGAGGGCGAGCACCTGTCCGTGGATGGCAGCTTCATTGCAGCGAATGCCAGCCGATTGAGCCGCATCCCGCGGGAGCAACTGCCGGAAGCCGCTCACGTGAAAGGGACGGTGCGAGAGTACTTGGCGGACCTTGAGCAAGAGAACCCGGTCGAAGAGCCGGCCCCCCAACAAGACCAGATATCGACAACGGATCCGGATTCGACCTATTCGACCAAGGGCCATCGTCCTGCGGAGCTGGGGTACTTCAACAACTATCTGATCGACAACCAGAGCTGCGTAATTGTTGGCGTTCAGGCTACGACCGCCCGGTTGAGTCAGGAAAGTGCGGCGGCTCGGGAGATGATCACGCGGTCAGCGGAGAGACGCGGGCGCTTCCCACAGTCGGTTGCCGCCGACACGACCTATGGGAACGGTGAGCTTTTGGCCTGGTTTGAGGAACGAGACATCATTCCCTATATCCGCGTGAAAGAAAGTCCGGCACCCAAAACCAACTTGTATGGGATTGAAAAGTTTCTCTACGAGCCGGAAACGAACAGTTATCAGTGTCCCGCAGGAAAGCGACTAACCTACCTTGGGGTGAACCTGCGTAACCGAAACCATATCTATCGGGCCACGTGGAAGCGCTGCCGCGACTGCCCGCAAAAAGCGCAATGCACCAGGGGCCACTATCGGCAGATTGCGATCCATGTCCACGAAGCGGCGCGACAACGGGCACGAGAGCGAACAACCGTTCCGGCTTTCGCGGCAGCGCAACGCCAACGCCGGAAAGTAGAAGCACTGTTTGCGGAGTTGAAGAACCAGATCGGACTGCGCAGGGTGCGCTTGCGGAGAATGAAGCACGTTCGCGAACAGTTCTTCCTCGCGGCTACAGCCCAGAACCTGAAACGACTGGCTCGCTTCTTAAGATCCAGATCTCTAGAATCAGCCACGGTTCCGATCTGAGATAGAATGAGATAGAAAAAGAAAGCGCGATACCCTCGCAGGAAAATCACCCAGATCAAAACTGCCGCCAGTGGGCGAGTTTTTCAACACCCACAGGGCTTATCACCACCAATCTCAGAACGAGATAGCTGGTCGTATGAGGATTTCCGGACGGCCATCCGGGTCGGCAAAAGGTCAATGACTTCGCATCACTCATGGGGCGTGCTCTGGTGGCAAATTCGTTGTGTCCCGGGCGGGGGAAGCATAGGATGCCCACGAGCAAGAGGTCCCAACCCGGAAAGCACAGAATGGACCCTGAGCAAATGCAAAGGAGGAATGAACGATGACGATGCAATGCATTACCCGCCAAAGTGGTGACGTTACCATCCTTGATTTGGCAGGACGCTTAAGTCTCGGTGAAGCGGTTGCCTTCGGCCCGGGTAGTGGCGTGGTCCTTAGCGAGACCGTTCGAGAATTGGTCAAGAAGGGGCAAAAAAATATTCTACTGAATCTCGCAGGAGTCTCGTACGTTGACAGCTCCGGCGTTGGTCAGCTCACCGGCGCATTAACGAGCGCACATAGGCAAGGAGCGAGTCTGAAGTTGCTTCGTCCCACCACTCGGGTGCTCGATCTCTTGAAAATGTCGAAGCTGGACACAATCTTCGACATTAGTAACGATGAAGCTACCGCTATCGCTTCGTTCAAGAGGGCGGCAGCTACAGGGGGCTAGTCTGAGCTGTTCTTCCCCTTCAGGTCAGGAACGTGTATTCCCGCCCCGATCGGATTACGAGCTCGGCGGTCTTAAAGTCGTTGGGCATGGCGCGCTGAACCTTCACGCCCCGTTTTCAAAAATCACTTCGGCGAGAGCAAGATTGCCGCTGTGCGTGATTGTCAGCGAAATGTTCTTCACACCCATTTTTTCAGCACGTTCTCGCGCGACACCCTGCAGCTCCAGCGTCGGCTTTCCGCTGGGCTCGCGGATTACTTCGATGTCGCGCCAGCGCACTCCCGCGCGCCAGCCTGTCCCCAGAGCTTTCATCGCTGCTTCTTTCGCGGCAAAGCGTCCGGCGTAACGTTCGAATTTATCTCGATGGCTTTCGCAGTAAGCGGCTTCGCGAGGGGTAAACAGGCGTTCGATCAGCGGAACGCCATGCCGCTTGATGGCCGCCTCAATGCGATCGATTTCTGCGATATCCAGCCCCAGCCCGACGATCATGTGCACCTTGCTTTTCGAAGTCGCGCGTACTCACATAAACACCTGAACGGCTCTGCAGCGCCCCGGAATTATACCTATAATTGACGCGAGCAATTGTTAGCAGAAGAATTAGGACGCAATTGGAGAGCTGACGGGTGCCAGCGAGAAAAGGGGCGAAGACGAAGCGCAAACGGCCGGCACCGAAGCGGCGCACATCGGCTCGAGCGAAATGGAATTTACGGCGATCAGGCGGCGTGCAAATTCTCGAAGCGCCTTCGCTCGCGCGGCTCGACTGGCTGGTTCACGGCTTCAGCACGAGACCGGGGGGCGCCAGCGAATTGAAAGCCGCGCGCGACGGGCAAGATACTTGCGAAAAAGTGCTCAATCTGGGATTCACGGACTGGGACACGAGTGAGCGTGTTCGCGACAATCGCGAGAAATTCTTCCAGTCGATTGGCGCGAGCGAAATGCGGGTGGTCGCACTCCGGCAGATTCATTCCGACATCGTTCACGTTGTGAGGCCGTCGAGTGAAAACACTGCCGCAGGTGTTGTCAGTGAATCAGCTCCACCGGGCGACGCCTTGATTACGCGCGAGCGCGGCGTCCTGCTTGTAGTTCAAACCGCCGACTGCGTCCCCATCCTGCTCGCAGATCCGAAGCGCCACGCGATCGCTGCGATTCATTCTGGTTGGCGCGGCACAGTTCGCCGCATCTCGGCAAAAGCGCTGGGGCGGATGCAAATGGAGTTCGACACGAAGCCGGAAGACGTGGTCGCGGCGCTCGGCCCCGGCATCTGCCAGTCGTGCTACGAAGTAGGCACCGAAGTGGCAGCGGAATTTCACGCACGGTTTTCCAACGCGCGCGACTGGTTCGAAGGCCCCTTCGATCAACTCGCGGACAGCGACAACGATCCCAACTGGCTCCCCTGGCTCACGATGAAACCTCCCGGCCATGCGCCACCGTCACCCCGCGTGCATCTCGATTTGATCGCAGCCAACCGCGCCATTCTAGAAGAGGCGGGTATCCCGCCGCGGAATATCTCGTCATCTGGACTTTGCACCGCGTGCCGCAGCGATCTCTTCTTCAGCTTCCGCAAAGAACGCACCACAGGCCGCATGATGGCCGCCATCGGCATCCGCTAGGAGCAGCACACGCTCTCCCTCGGTAGCCACGACGACGCCTCTCTCGTCGTGGGCATTTGCTTTTCCCCCGCCCTTCGTCACCGCGGCGAAATCTGCGTCAGTTTCGGAGCAGCCGCTCCCATTTCCATCAGCGCCAGCTGCCCGCACGCAGCCATCACATCCTGCCCGCGCGAGTAGCGCACAAACGCTCGCACATCCTTGTCCGCAAGAATTTTCCGGAATGCCTCAATACGCGCCGGATCAGGCTTCGAGTAAGGCAAATCCCCGGGATTCCATGGAATCAAATTCACTTTCGCGCGCAGATTCGCAAGCAGCTTCACCACGCGCCGCGCATCATCAATCGAATCGTTAAAGCCCCCAAGCAGCACATATTCAAACGTCAGGTGCTCCCACGGCCGCAGCGGATAACGCCGGCACGCCTCCAGCAGCGCCTCGAGCGGATACTTCCGATTGATCGGCATAATCTCGTCGCGCTGCTCGTCGGAAGAAGCATTCAAAGAAATGGCCAGCTTAGGCCGGACTTTCTCCCGCGCGAGCCGCTCGATCCCCGGAACGATTCCGCTAGTCGAAAGCGTCATCCGCTTCGGCGAAATCGCCATCGCGTTGGGAGCTAGCATTATGCCGAGCGCGGCCATCACCGGGTCGAAGTTCAGCAACGGCTCGCCCTGGCCCATCAGGACGACATTTGTTTGTGGCTTGAGGGCTTCGCGATTCTCTTCTAGCGCAACCAGCACCTGGCCGATGATTTCGCCGGCGGTGAGGTTGCGAATCAGGCCAAGGGTAGCCGTCAGGCAGAAATGGCAATCGACAGCACAGCCGGCCTGAGTCGAAATGCAAATCGTCTGGCGATTCTCTTCGGGCATGAACACCGTTTCGATCGTTGCAGGCTTCAGCGAACTGGCGCTCTTTTCTGAATCTTTGGTCGCCGAGTTTTTCAGATCACCATCAAGCGCGAGAACATAGCGAATCGTGCCGTCATCGGAGCAGTGCTTGCGGATGATGCGCGGCAATTCAATCACCGCTTCGCGGGCGAGTCGTTCGCGCAATTTCGCCGGGAGATTCGTCATGTCCGCAAGAGCAAAGCGGCGCTCGGCGTACAGCGCATGATAGATTTGCGCGCCGCGATAGGCCGGCTCGCCAAGCATCTCAAGAAATGCGCGAAGCTCTTCCGGGGATTTCCCCAAGAGATTCCGGGAACGGGCAGACAGGGAGTCCGGGCTTTGCGATGCCATCTTTTCGATGATAGCACGCCCGATATTCGCGATTTTTATCTCCGGCGCGAAACGCGGAGAGATATAATGGAGTGTTTTGGAATGGTTCTTTGTGCGCGCAGGAGGCGAACGCGATGGAACAAATGACGATGCAACAACTGACAATCGATGAATGGACAAAGCAGCTTTGCGCGATTCCCCAACAGGATTTCACGATTCCGCGCGTGTTGAAATTCACGCAAGAAAAGGCAATCCGCCCGGAGACGCTGGCACCCTATCTTTTCTATGCGAACAGCCACTACACCCGGAACCTAATCTATAAATGCGAACTGTTCGAAGTGCTCGCAATCTGCTGGAATGTGGGCCAGGTAAGCCGCATTCACAATCATCGCGACCAGAATTGCTGGATGGTAACGCCCATCGGCCGGCTGCGCGTCCAGAATTTCCGGGTGGAGAATCGCGATACGGCACATGGCGCCTGCAAACTCATTCCCACCGATTCCTACGACATGGACACCACGCATCCCGCCGCCGTTTCGCCGGAAGAACCTGTGCATCAGGTATTGAACCTTCCCGAATTCGGGGCGCCAGCGACCAGCGTTCACATCTATTCCTATCCTTACGCGAGCTGCGAAGTGTATTCGATGGAGCGCGGGTCGTACGCGGATGTACCGCTGCATTATTCGAGCGAATATGGAAAGTTGTCGCCTGACGAGAAATTGATGTAGTGGGTAAGACCGAAAGTGACAGTTTTTGTCGTCGCAAGTGCAGCAACGAGGTTGCCGCAAAAAGCAGTTTGCCGGGCTTTTAAAGCAAGAATCTGAAATGGAAACACCGCGCCGGGCTGCCCGTGACTTCGTGGCAGCCGCATGCGAAGATTTGGCTCCTAACTTATCGGGAAAATGGATGGCTGAAGCGAAAAACTCGGTTCAAAAAGAAGTACTGCCGAACGGGCTGGTGATTATCACCGAGCCGATGGAGCACATGCACTCCGTTTCGGTGGGAATCTGGCTGCGCGCGGGTTCACGGCGCGAACCGGCAGAGCTCAACGGCATTTCGCATTTCATCGAGCACATGGTTTTCAAGGGCACCGCGCGGCGCACGGCGGAAGATATCGCGCGCGAAGTGGACAGCGTGGGCGGAATGCTCGACGCGTTCACTGCAAAAGAAATGGTCTGCTTCAATACGCGCGTGCTCGACGAGCATCTTCCGAAAGCGTTCGATGTGGTTGCGGACATGGTTCTCGAGCCGAAATTCGCGAGCGAAGATATCGACAAAGAAAAATCCGTGATCCTCGAAGAAATCCGGATGACGCAGGACAATCCTGAAGACCTGGTTCACGAGCTTTTCACCCAGAATTTCTGGACGCCGCACGCACTTGGAAAACCGATCCTGGGCACGCCCGAAACGGTTTCGTCATTCACGCGCGAGACGCTGGACAGCTGGTTCCGCCACTGGTACGCGCCAAATCATCTGGTGATTACCGCAGCCGGCCGGCTGACGCATCAACAGCTTGTGGATCTGGTCAGCGAGCGCTTCGCAAAGCTTGTGCCGTCGTCGAACGGCGCCGCTGATTCGGTTCCGGTGGCTGCGCCGCACATTACGCAACGCACGAAGCACGAACTCGAGCAAGTGCACATCTGCATCGGCGTTCCGGCGTTGCCTATGACGGACGAGCGCCGCTTCGTAGTTTCGGCGCTGAACAACGTGCTGGGCGGCGGCATGTCGTCACGCCTGTTTCAAAATATTCGCGAAAAGCAGGGCCTGGCGTATGCGATTTTCAGCGAGATGAATTCCTACCGCGATTCCGGATCTTTTTCGGTGTATGCGGGGACATCGCTCGAGAATGTTTCGAAGGTGGTTCGTTCGGTGCTCGATGAATTCCGCCGGATCAAGGATGAGCCACTTCCGGAAGAGGAATTGCGCCGCGCCAAGGACCATCTAAAAGGTGCGACGCTGCTGGCATCGGAAGGCACCGGGCAGCGGATGAACAGCCTGGCGCGCTATCACATGTATTTCGATCGTTACTTCTCGCCGACGGAGCTGATTGCGCTGCTTGAGAAAGTAACGCTTGAAGACATTCAGAAAATCGCGCAAGAATTCTTTCAGCCTGAGCGCATCGCCGCAAGTGTCGTGGGCAACCTCGACGGCTTCGAGCTGACTCGCGAGCACCTGACTTTCTAGGTTACAGGGCATGTGAATGGGCAGCCCGAATACAAGCTCAATACCATCACAACCGCCATCTAAAATTCCTGAACCACCCAATCCCGGGATAACAGTTCTGAAGGTGCTTATCGTTGCCGCGCTGGTTATCGGCGCTTTGAATCTTTTGAACTTTGCCGTGGATGCTTGGAAGGGTACTTTGGACCAGCACGCTCTTCGTAGGTTTCTCCCTAAAGCCGCCTTCGGCGTCGTTCTAATCGGTTACGTGATTCAAAAAATCAGGACAAAGACACCATTTTAGCGGTCTGCAACTTTACGGGCGACGCAATCTACTCTATCGCCAAAAGTTATGACGCGTAACGGAAACGACCCGTGCGTTGGTTCATGTTGACCTTGCGGCCACAGTTTGCCATTATCCATTGCGAAGCTGGTGCTGCGGGGGCACGGCCAGCGGACGGAGAGAGCGCATCGCGTTCCGCATTTCGATTCTAGCTTCGGGCAGTGCGGGCAACTCCACGTTGCTTGAGACCGAACATACCGCTCTCCTCATCGATGCCGGGCTAGGCAAAAAAGAAATGCTGCGGCGCTTTGAAGCGCTGGGCCGGCAGAAACCCGACCACCTCGACGGCATCCTGATTTCCCACGAGCACTCCGATCATTCAAACGGCCTTGGCCAGCTGCAACGCGAATGGAAATGCCTGGCATTTCTCACCGAGCCAACACATCGCGTCATCCAGCAGATGCTCACAGATCAGGGCATCAAGAAAAAGATCGATCACGTGCAATACGTGCATCCCGGCGAGAAATTTGAAATCGGCGATATTGAAGTCACGCCGTTTGCGATTCCGCACGACGCGTCCGATCCCGTGGGTTACTGTTTCAAGGCCAACGGAATCAAGGTAGCGATTGTTACTGACCTGGGCTATTTGCCCGAGCTTGTGAAACACCACCTGCGCGAAGCCGATTTTTTGATTCTGGAATCGAATCACGATCTTGAGATGCTCAAGGTGGGGCCGTATCCCTGGCACATCAAGCAGCGGGTGATGAGCCGCACGGGGCATTTGTCGAATGCGAGCGTGAGCGACTTTTTGGCGGATTGTGAAGTGTTTGACGGGCTCGCGCGGCACCTCGTGCTGGCGCATCTTTCCGAGCAGAATAATAATCCTTCCGTGGCGCGTATTTCCGCTGAGGAGGCGCTGGGGCGGCGGGCGAGTTTGTTTGCGTTTGGCGGCACATTGCATATTGCTTCGCAGCATTCTCCGCTTGGGCCATTTGAGTTGTAGAGGCCTCTTCGAAAAGCGCCGATAAGAACGACTTCGTGGGTTAGGCAAGCATCGTACGCGGTGCTGCGTTTTGGCGTGGGCACAGGCAGGAATGCCTGTGCTACTGCAGATTCCTCTCTACGCCGCGCGCCCATCGCTTTGCGATGGGAAAGGCAGAAGCGCGTGCGGCTTCGCTCGGAATGACAAGGGGAGCGGTGGGATCAGAGCTGAGATCCTTCAGGGCATCCTGAACGGATGCCTTCAGGATGACAGCGTTTTCTTGAGTGCTCGTAGGGAGACGCGTGTCGAAGAGGACGACCAACCGAAGTCAAAAGAGCCGGCGGGACGCCGGCGTTACGGAAGGGCAGCTTCGCCATCGAGCGACTGCTGAGTCTACGTCGATTTTGCTTTTTGCGAATTAGAAGAGCCGCGACCCAGACTCCGCAGTCCATTCGAGCGGAGCGGTCACTTCCGTAACGCCGGCGTCCCGCCGGCTCTTTTTGCAGCTTAGGCACAAAGCGCAAACGAAGGTTAGCTGCGGGATTCTTCGCGGCGCGCGAGATTCTGGTAGAACATGTCGTGCATCTGGCGGGCGGTGCCGCTTTCGAGGTTGGCGTTGCGGACGATGGCGGTGCGCGCGTCGAACAGAGTTTCTGGAGTCACTGCGATGCCCGGCGCTACTTCGATTTGGACCAGATTCGGGCCGCGATTTTTTTCTCCGGCGATTTCGCGGAGGCCCTGGCACTGGTAGCAAACGCCGGTTTTATTGATGAGGGCGCAGAGGCCGTCGAAGGCTTGCGTCATTTTTTGCGCGCGCGTCGGAAAGGCGATGGCGGAAGACCGGCTCGGATACGCGCAGGATCGCCGCTGCTTCCTGGTTCGTGAATTCGAGAACTTCTTTCAGCATCACAGCTGCTTGCTCTTCAGGCTCGAGCGATCGGGCGATACAGGAAAAGCAGAACGCGATGTGCTCGCGAATTTCGTAGACGAAGCCGGGTGAGCTCATCAAATCGCGCAGGCCTTCGAGCTGTTCCGGGTGCTCAGTGGTTTCCAGCTCGCCGATACGCTGCGCTTCCACGCGCCAGCGTTTTCGCGTTCGCAAATGGTCGAGACAGGCGTGCGTAGCGATGCCGAAAAGCCAGCTTTTGAAGCGCGCTTCGCCGCGATAGCTGCGAATATCTTCGAGCACACGGATGAAGACGTCTTACAGCAGATCCTCGGCATCCTGCCGCAAGGTAACCATGCGATAGATGTAGCCGAAAAGCGGTTTGCGCCAGGGTTCAACGAGCGAGCCGAAGGCATCGCGGTCACCCTGCCGGGCGCGCTCGACGAGCTTTAGTTCGTCTTCGTGTGGAAGCGGGGGCTGCGAATAGCTTGTCATCATACTTTCTCGCTTGGCGATTTCGCCTTTGAGGTTTGGGCCGCGACAGTTTACATCGGTTCCCCACCGGGAGCCGACGATCTGCCGCGGCCTGCTAGACTTTCTCCGCGCGATCACGCTGCTGCTTGAAACGCGCGCTAGGATTTCACCAGCACCTGGCACAACTGCAGGCGATTGCCGGAAGGATCGCGGAAAATGGCGAGTTTCACCATTCCCGGAATTTCCTCCGTCTTGCCTTCGAATTTCACGCTGCTTGATTCAAGGCGCTTGCGCTCGCGTTCGATATCGTCGACGCGCAGAACGATCGTCGCGCCGTGTTCTTTCGGCGTGTATTGGCCCGTCGAGATGCCGACGGCTGCTTCATCCTGTCCGCCGCCATTGAATTCCGCCCAGCCATCCATTTCGAATGATTTCTTGAGGCCGAGGATGTTGCCGTAGAATTTCTTGGCCTGCTCGAAATCGTTTACGTTGAACCATGCGACCGATAGCTTCATTGTAAGTCTCCTCTTCGATTGAATTTGTGCTACTAGAAGCTATGTCGTTTGGACGCAGAATTTCCGCCAACCGATAGATACAAAAAGAGATGAAGGAGAGCAGCGGTCGCTCTTACTCATGAAAGTCAAACTCCTGCTATCATCGGCGTCCGTGTATGAGGAGACATGGCGTCGGTTTCGGCGTGGTCGTTGGCTCGTGGTGTCTGCTGCGCTCGTCTGGCTAATGTGGTTACTGGTAGAGTCTCGCCTCGATCCACATTTCGAAGTGACGCGTCAACTAGCGATAAGTTTTGCGATTTGTGCAATTTTTTGGAGTTACGCGGTGCTCCGGTACTTGTGGTCGCGTTGTCCGCGGTGCGGACATCCTTTTCAGTCTGGGTTCATCATGGGACCTTGGACGATTATTCCTAGGAAGGAATGCATCCACTGTGGCTTGCCGTTTGGAGCCGACGCAAACTCCTAGCGCCCGCCGAGAAACGCTCGCAATAAACAGATATAATCCGTGCGCATGATTCCGCCTACCTACAAACCAAAAAAGAAATTCATGGAGCTGGCTATTGCCGAAGCGAAACGCGCCGGTGACCGCGGCGACTATCCGATTGGCGCGGTGATTACGCGGCTGGTGGGCAAGCGCGAAGTGGTGATTGCGAGCGCGGGCAACCGGGTGAAAACTTCTGGATCGAGCATCAAGCATGTCGAGCTTGAAACGCTGAAATATGTGTCGAGCGGCTATGGGCGCTACCTGCCCGAGTTTGTTCTCTATTCGACGCACGAGCCGTGCGCGATGTGCGCGGGGGCCGGGGTGTGGTCGCGAATTGGCGCGGTGGTGTATGGCGTGTCGCAGGAAGACATTGCCGCGTATGGCCGCAAACACGGCACCGAATATTATAAGTGGCGAGCTTGTTTGATCTCGTGCCGGCTGATTTTCGAGAAGGGCAATCACCGCATTCCTGTCTTTGGCGGATTTTTGCGGCGCGAATGCCAGAAACTTTTCAGTTACCGGCCTGCGAAGCGGTAGCAGTCGTCCTCAGGCATCGTTTACGGGTATGATGGAGCAGGGAAATTCCCCGCCGTTTGCAAGCTGGCTTGACGAGTTACGCTAAAAAGCGTTGCGCTAAAAAGAGTCGCGTCAAGAAGTTGTGCCAAGATGACCTGCGCTAAAAGGAGCTTGATTTGATCCCGCGATACACACGCGCGGAAATGGGCCGCGTCTGGAGCGACGAAAATAAATTTCAGAAATGGCTCGAAGTGGAGCTGGCCGCCGCGGAAACGCTGGCGGAAGCGGGCATCGTGCCGCGCGAAGGCGCGCTGAAGCTGCGCGAACGCGGGCGCGTCGACGTAGCGCGCATCAATGAGCTGGAAGCTAAGGTGCGGCACGACGTGATTGCGTTCACGATGGCGGTGCAGGAATCGGTGGGCGATCCCGAAGCGGCGCGCTGGCTGCATCACGGGCTCACGTCAAACGACGTGGTGGACACGGCGCAGGCGCTGCTGGTGCGCGAAGCGTCGCAGCAGATCGAAAAAGCGCTCGAGCGGATGGGCGAAGTGCTCGAGCAGCGCGCGTGGGAATTCAAAGACACGCCGCAGATTGGCCGGACGCATGGCGTGCACGCGGAGCCGATTACGTTTGGGCTGAAAATTGCGAACTGGTTTTCGGAGAATCGCCGCGATCTGGCGCGGTTTCAAATGGCGGCGCGGCAGATGGCGGTGGGGAAAATTTCAGGCGCGGTGGGGACATGCACGCACCTCGGCCCTGAAATCGAAGAGAAGATTTGCGCGCGGCTGGGGCTGGCGACGGCGCCAATCACGTCACAGGTGATCGAACGCGACCGGCACGCGCAATACCTTTCGACGCTGGCGATTGTGGCGGGCGGACTGGAACGAATTGCGCAGGAAGTGCGTCATCTGCAGCGGACGGAAGTGCGCGAGGTGGAGGAGCCGTTTGGCGGCGAGCAGCGGGGCAGTTCGGCAATGCCGCACAAGCGGAATCCGGTATCGAGCGAGCAGGTGTGCGGCCTCGCGCGCGTGGTGAGGGCGAATTCTTTGGCGGCGCTCGAAAATATCGCGCTGTGGCACGAGCGCGACATTTCGCACAGTTCGGTGGAACGGGTGATACTGCCGGATTCGACGATCCTCACTGATTACATGCTGCATCGCACGACGGAAATTGTGGCGAACATGAAAGTGTTTCCCGAGCGGATGCGCCGCAATCTGGATGCGACGAAGGGCCTCGTGTTTTCCGGGCAGCTGCTGCAGGATCTTGTGGAGCATGGCGCGCCGCGCGAAGACGCTTACAAATGGGTGCAGGGCCATGCGATGGTAGCGTGGGATTCGGAGACGAGCTTTAGAGATCGCGTCGCGTCGGACTCGAATATCAGGAAGTATCTCGATGGAAAAGCGCTCGCGCACACGTTTGACTTGCAGCGGCAGTTGCGCGCTGTGGACGCTATTTTTCGGCGTGTGTTCGGGACGAAAGCTTCCGTCGCGATGTAGTTCCGCCGCCGGCTTAGCCACAAATCGCGCCACGTGAAGCGGCGCAAAACTTCACAAAGAGCGTCCCTCAGCGGCTGAAGCCGCATCGATTGCTTTCGACCTTACGACACGACTGAAGTCGTGCCCTCACGAAAGCCAGCCTAAGCTACAGCGAGGTAGAGGTAGCGCAGAATGAAAAGCGCGGTGAGAATCCAGAGCAGCAAGCTGATCTCGCGAAATTTTCCCGCGCCGATTTTTACTACCGTGTACGAAATTACGCCTAGGCTCAGGCCTGTGGCGATGCTGAAGGTGAGCGGCGTCGCAAGCACGGTGACGAACGCCGGAAAAGCGTCGCTGAAATCGTCCCAGTTGACGCGTGCTACCGACTGAATCATCAGCGCGCCCACTAAAATCAGCGCCGGGGCCGTCGCGAAGGCAGGAATCGCGGTCGCGACGGGCGAGAAAAACACTGCTCCCAGAAACAGCGCGGCAACGAGAATGTTGCTCAAGCCTGTGCGCGCGCCCGCGGAGACTCCCGCGGCGCTTTCGATATAGCTGGTGACCGTGGAAGTGCCGGTCATCGAGCCAAAAACCGTTCCCACGGCGTCTGCCAGCAGGGCGCGACCCACTCGCGGAATCTTTCCGTCTTTGACGAAACCTGCCTGTTCGCAAACGGCGACGAGCGTGCCCACGTTGTCCAGGAGATCGACAAACAGAAATATGAACATGATCTCGAAAAGCCCGAGGTGCAGCGCTCCGCGCAAATCAAACTTCAAAAATGTAAGTGACGGATGAGGAATCGAAACCAGCGCGGTGGGCCAGCGTGACATTCCGCGCATGATGCCCAGCAGCGTGGTGCCGAGAATGCCGAGCAGCATCGCGCCTTTCACTTTTCGGACGATCAAAATCAGCATCAACACCAAGCCGAAGCAGGCGGCCTGCACTTCGCGGTCGGAAAAGCTTCCGATACTCACCAGCGTGGCCGGATTGGCGACGACGAGCTTCGCGTTCTTCAAGCCGACGAAGGCGATGAACATGCCTATACCTGCGGCCGTCGAATGCTTCAGCGAATCAGGGATGCCATTGACGATCTGCTCGCGAACGCGCGAAACAGTGAGAAGAACGAACAGCACGCCGGAGAAAAACACGACGCCGAGCGCCGTTTGCCAGGGAATGCGCATGCCGATGCAAACGGAGTAGGTGAAGTAGGCGTTCAGCGACATCCCCGGAGCCAGCGCGATGGGATAGTTGGCGTAAAGCCCCATCACCAGCGTGGCGGCGGCGGAAGCGATGCACGTCGCGAAAAGAACGCCTTCCGGAGGCATCCCGGCCTGCGCGAGAATTTGCGGATTCACCACGATCACGTACGCCATCGTCATGAACGTGGTGAGCCCGCCGAGCATCTCCTGGCGAATGGTGGTTTGATTCTCCGCCAGCTTGAAGTAGCGCTCGAGCACGCGGCCTCCGCGATTCGCCAAAAAGAATTGCCACTCTAGAGTGGCCGCATGGCTCTGTCAATGCGTGGGCGCATTGACGCCATCGAAACCGGCTACGGCTTCGGAGGCGTTTCTGGATGTGGTTGCTCTGGCAGGTTTTCCACCGGCGTGGACGGGCCGATTTTGGTTTCGACGCGGAATTTTTTATAGTCGCTGTAGCGGTCGATTTCATTTTGGCGGACTCTGACGAACACCACGCGGGCGGCGGCGTGAACTTTGGCGTAAGACGGCAGCCAGACTTCGCCATTGATTTTCGTTTGCTCGAAGACGAGGTTCGTACCCTTGTCGAGCGAAGCTAGCAAGCCACCGCCGATTTTCACCTTGTCGCTGAAGCGAGCCTCGAGCCGGGCCACGTCGCGAGCCTGTTCGTCAATCCACACCACGCCAACCAATTTTTGCACGATGGACTCGACCATCTTGCGCGGCTTGTAGTCGGGATTGGGGCCGAAATCGAAGACGATCACATCCTGCCCGCGAAATCGCTCGCGGCGCGGATTCGTGAAGCTTTCGGCGCGGAGAAAGTCGGAAATCTGCGCCTGCTGGCGTTCGTCTTCCTTTTCCTGTTTCTTAGGATCGTTCGCAAGCTCCGCCTGCTTTTTCTGGAACTCGCTGAATTCTTTGTTGAAGCGCTCGTCCTCTTTGTGTTGCTGTTCGGGGGTGAGCGGCTTCGAATCGGCTTTCACGAGGTGGCGAATTTCATCACCACCGCAGTTAAACACGTCGTATTCCTTAACCTCGCGCGACGTGACTCCTCCTCTGGAATCGAACTTCTCCTCTTCCGCGACCACATGACAGGTGTATTGCTTCTGCAGCTCCTCGATCGCTTTCTGGTTTTTGGCCACATCGAGCAGAAGCGTTTTGATGTCCGGAAGCGGACGGCCTTTGCTGTTCGGAAAGTCGAACACAGAATCGTTTACCGGCGCGTTCCACTCGATGCGCGAAACGGCGACGGCATAGCTGCGCCCAGCGCGGTGGAGCGTGATTCGATAGGGAGCCTCGACGCCCTCGACGCGGCGGTAGTCGGCGTAGTCGAGCTCTTCCGCGGCAGCATTCTTCGATCCTGGTTGTTGCTGTGCCGTGACGGGAATGATTTCGCGAATCAGCAAGTGAGTTTGCGTGTCGAAAAATAGTTCGCGGGAAACTCGAGGAGAAAGCGCAACCCGAACGTGATACGCCTTGCGCCCGCCCACATCCTCCGTATCGACCAGCTGCAAGCCGAATTTGGATTTCTTCGCGTCCACCAGCCTGCCGTTCATGTAGCGCCCTGCAGCTTCCCATTCCGAAGCGACAGCTCCCGTCAGCGTATGAGGTGCTCCCGTCGAGTCGGACGACGAATCGGTACCCGTGCTCTGGCCGGACGTCTCCTGGTCAGAAGTGTCCTGGCCCCGAGCCGATTTTCCGTTATAAGCTTCGATCAGGCGACGCGGCCCGACAATAATTTCGGAGTAGAACTTGTTAGGCGCCTTGGTGATGAGCGAATAAGTGCCGGACTGTCCGGTGGCGTCGTCAGTCAAGCTTCCAGTGATGCTGGCGGTTTGAATTTTAGCGAGAGCTTTCGCGCCGCCTTCGGCGTGAACGTATTCGTCCACGATCTTTTGCGCGGATTGCGCTAAGCATGGGCTGCCGCCAGCACTGAAGAGAACAAGCCACAGAGCCAACTGACGCTTTCGAAAGGCCGCAATTTTCACGGAATGAGCGTAGCACGTTGTAGAGAAGCCATTAATACGTTGTCGGGCGGCTTGACTTGCACCGCAAGCGCAGCCTAACATCGCGCGCGGTCAACTGACAGCATCTCGGGAAAATGATCGGTAAAACCCTTTCTCACTACGTCATCCTCGAAAAGCTCGGCGGCGGCGGCATGGGCGTGGTCTACAAGGCCGAGGACACCAAACTGGGCCGTCAGGTAGCGCTGAAGTTCCTGCCCGAAGGATTTTCAAAAGATCGCGCCACTCTCGAACGATTTCAACGGGAAGCGCGGGCAGCCTCGGCGCTAAATCACCCCAACATCTGTACGATTTATGAGATTGATGTAGTGGATGATGGTGGCGAGACAATTCCATTTATCGCCATGGAACTCCTCGAAGGCCAAACGCTGAAGCATCGCATCGGCGAGAAGCCGCTCGCATTCGACCAGGTGCTGGACCTCGGAATCCAGATTGCCGACGCGCTCGATGCCGCGCACGCAAAAGGCATCGTTCATCGCGACATCAAGCCCGCCAATATTTTTGTCACCAAACGCGGCCAAGCCAAAGTCCTCGATTTCGGCCTGGCGAAACTCGCTCCCGAGCGCGTCGGCATCGGCGCCAGCTCTTCTGCGATGCCCACGATCGCAGCCGAAGCGCTCCTCACCAGCCCGGGAACGGCGGTTGGTACGGTTGCCTATATGTCACCCGAGCAAGTGCGCGGCGAAGAACTGGACGCGCGCTCGGACCTTTTCAGCTTCGGCACGGTGCTCTATGAAATGGCTACCGGGCGGCAAGCTTTTACTGGCAACACCTCGGGCGTGATTACGGAAGCGATTTTGAATCGCTCGCCCGCGCCGCCTACGCGCGTGAATCCCGATTTGCCGGGAGAATTCGAAATCATTCTCGCGAAGGCGCTCGAAAAAGATCGCGAAATGCGCTGCCAGACGGCCGCAGAACTGCGCGCCGATTTGAAGCGCCTGAAACGGCAATCGGAATCCAGCCGCTCGGGAAGCGGTTCCGGTTTCTCATCTTCTGCGGCTCAAACATCGACCGCCGTGCAAGCGTCGCCGTCAGCATCGTCGGCACCCGTATCGATCAGCGCTCCGAAGCGCAGCTGGACAATGGCGGCCATCGCAGCAGCGGTAGCTCTCGCCGCCGGGCTTGCGGGAGGACTTTTCCTCGCGAAGCGCCAGGCTCCCATATCTCAGCCGGTCTATCACCAGGTCACCTTCCGCCGAGGCTCTGTCTACTCAGCCCGGTTTGGCCCCGACGGCCAGACAATTTATTTCAGTGCCGCGTGGGACGGAAATCCCGTCGACATTTATTCCACGCGCACCGGCAGCCCGGAATACGCCTCCCTTGGAAATCCCGGATCGCAAATTATGGGAGTTTCGTCGACCGGCGAGATGGCTGTACTGCTTCGAAGCCATTACGGAGTCTTTCAGCAGTTCGGCACTCTGGCACGAATGCCTCTCGCGGGCGGCGCGCCCCGCGAAATACTGGACCAGGTGAATTGGGCGGATTGGTCTCCTGACGGCTCGAATCTCGCGATTGTTCGAGCGCAAGGCGGCTTTACTCAGCTCGAGTACCCGATCGGCAAGGCGCTGTACAAGACTCCCGGCTGGATCGGCGACCTGCGAATTTCTCCCAAGGGCGACCGCATCGCGTTTCTCGATCATCCCATTCCGCAGGACGACGGAGGCACGGTTGATGTCATCGATCTAAATGGAACCGTGAAAAAGCTTTCAGATACCTTCATCAGCACCGAAGGTCTCGCCTGGTCGCCGGATGGCAGCGAAATCTGGTTCACGGCTACACATGAAGGCCTTTCCCGCGCTGTTTTTGCCGTAGATCTCTCCGCGCGCAGTCGCCTCCTGGCGCGCGTTCCCGGCACGCTTTCGATATTCGACGTGGCTCGCGATGGCCGCGTCTTGCTCAAGCGCGATGCGAATCGCCAGGAAGTAAAGGCCTTCATCAACGGAGACCCGCGCGGCCGGGAGCTTTCCTGGTTTGATTTCTCCCTCCCCGCCGCGATTAGCAATGATGGAAAGACTCTTCTGTTTGCTGAAGTCGGAGAAGCGGGCGGCTCTACCTATAGCATTTATGTCCGCGGTACCGACGGCTCACCAGCCATTCGTCTGGGCGACGGGAATCCCCAGGCACTCTCTCCGGACGGCGCTTGGGTTCTGGCTCTCACGCATGCGACGCCCGCTCAGTTGTTTCTCCTTCCCACAAAGGCGGGCGTGCGCCGTAGCGCTACAGACGATTCGATCGATCATGTGGCTGGCGGCTTCACTCCCGACGGGAAACAGATTGTCTTCGCCGGGAACGAGCCGGGCAAGGGGGTTCGCCTCTACATCCAGGATCTCGCTGGCGGCAAACCAAGAACAGTGAGCCCGGAAGGGGGCGGACTTCCGGTGATCTTGGTCTCGCCGGACGGAAAATTCGTGCAAGGAGTGGATACGGAAGGCAGGCGTCTGCTCTATCCCTTGGACGGAGGCGATCCGCGCCCGATTCCTGGCATTCACCCCGAGGAGCACTTGATCGGTTTCTCTGCCGATTCCAAGTCCGTTTTCGTCCACAATTTCGCTGGATTGCCAAGCACTATCACTCGCGTGGACCTGGCCACGGGCAAACGCACAGACTGGAAACAGATTGCTCCCGCAGACGCCGCGGGAGTGGATGCCATCGGCGGGATCGGCATCACGCCCGACGAGAAATCCTACGTCTACTCCTATTCGCGAACGCTTTCGGATTTGTACGTTGTGGAAGGTTTGAAGTGACAATCCGATCAGGATTGTCATCCCGAGCGGAGGGTCGCGCGGTTTAGTTTTTCCTCGCGAAGCGAGGACGCGACCCGCAGTCGAGGGATCTCTCTTATGCTCACTGCACGCGCTGGATGTAACGCGCTTCCGAAGTATCCACTTTCACTTTGTCGCCGGTACCAACGAACGGCGGCACGTTGATTACAAGCCCCGTCTCAAGTTTCGCCGGCTTCATCACGGAGCTGGCGGTCGCCTTCTGAATGCTGGGCTCCGTGTCGACGACCATCAGATCCACGGTATCGGGAATCAACACGCCAATCGGCTTCTCGTCGTAGTACTCGATTTTCACGGGCATATTCGCGATCAAATAATCCTTCGTATCGCCCACGATGTCGTTTTGCAGCGCCAGTTGCTCGTAGTTCTCCGTGTTCATGAAGTGGTGGCCATCGCCGTCGCTATAGAGGTATTGGAATTCGATTTCATCCACGATCACTTTTTCGACGAATTCCTCGGCGCGGAACCGGTAGTCGGTCATCGACCCCGTGCGCAGGTTGCGCATCTTCGTCTGCATGGCGGCGCGCTTGTTGCCGGGCGTGCGGTGATCCACGCTGTATACGTGATACAGGTCGCCCTCGTGCTGAATGATCATGCCTGCGCGCAGTTGGGTAGCTTTCAAGGCGCTCATCGGATGCTCCTGAATTCGTTGGGTGTTTCCTGCAGAGTCGCAAGCAGCGGTGCCTGCCAAGCAAGAAATTCACGCTGTGACGAAACACCAATTATAGCGGCCCTTCGCGCGTCGGGTCAAACATCTAGAAGCGTCTTAGGCCGTGAAAATCGCAGGAATCCAACGCTTGCGGCTCGCGTCAAACCAGATAGGCGGCCTGGCGTGGCGGAAATACGGCCGGCAACTCGCCCGGCTCCAAAGAGGCATCAAATAACTATGGCTCGCAGAAACCGCTTCTACGCAATCATGGCAATTGCGCTGGCACTGGCATCGTACGGCTTCCTGAAAAATGCCGCACATCGCGCAATTGCCTCCGCGAATCCCGACGCCCACAGCGAAATTTCGCGCCTCGCCGAGGAAATGCAATGGAAGCCGGGCATGACTATCGCGGACGTCGGCGCCGGAGACGGAAGCTACAGTTTCGCCGCCGAGAAAATCGTTGGCGCATCAGGCCACGTCTACTCCACTGAACTCGACCAGGCCAAGCTGAAAGCGCTTCACGATGAAGTCGCCAAGCAAAAACTCGCGAATGTCACCATCGTGGAAAGCGCAGCCGACGACACCAAGCTCCCCACCGCATGCTGCGACGCAATTTTCTTGCGCCGTGTTTACCACCACATCACCGCGCCCGAAGCCTTCGACAAAAATCTTCTGCGCTCACTGAAGCCGGGCGCACGCCTCGCCATCATCGACTTCGCTCCGGACAACAGCCTGCCTCCAGTCGAGGGCGTCCCCGCCAATCGCGGCGGTCACGGCATCCCGCAAAAAATCATGGTCGGCGAATTAACCGCGGCAGGATTTCACAGGGAGAAAACGATTGATCACTGGTCAGGGAACGACTACTGCGTGATTTTCACGAAACCCGGCGAATAACTCGCGACGCCGACAGGGACGATTACGGCTGCGCCTCCGGATGCGCTCGGCCCTCGGCCATCACCTTCTCTACTTCATCCGCATTCCGCGGCAGCTTCTCCGTCATCAAACGGTGCCCGTCGGCCGTCACCAGCACATCATCCTCAATCCGCACGCCAAGGTTCTCATCGCGAATGTAGATCCCCGGCTCGATCGTGATGGCCATTCCAGCCTTCAGCGGCTGCCGGAAATCCGTCGGATCGTGAACGTTCAACCCCAAGCCGTGCCCCAACCCGTGCACGAAATATTTCCCCAGCGACTTGCCATCCTTATCCTTCCCGTGCGTGTTGATGTACTCCGCCGCGATCGCATGCAAGCTGCCCGGCCCGCCATACATGAACACGCCCGGCTTCACCGCCGCAATCGCCGCATTCTGCGCCCCCAGCACGATGTCGTAAATCTCGCGCTGCCTCGCCGTGAATTTTCCGTTCGCTGGAAGGGTGCGCGTGATGTCCGCATCGTAGCCGCCATATTCACCGGCCACGTCCATCACCACCACGTCTCCATCTTTGATCTGATTATCGAGCGCATCGTAGTGCAACACCGTGGAGAAAAATCCCGCTCCCACGATCGGCGCATACGCTTCACGCGAGCAGCCTTGCCATTTGTGAATTTCTTCCATCTTCGCGGCCACCTGATATTCCATCAGCCCCGGTTTCATCATTTTCATCGCCGCGAATTGCGCGTCCACCGACGCATCCACAGCCTTTTGCAGCAACTCCAACTCCCCCGGCGACTTCACCATGCGCATTTCGGTCAAGGTTGGCTGTACATCCACAATTTCCGACTGCGGTGGCAGCGCATCCTTCAGCCAATCGTGCCAGGTCTGCAGCTGCGGATAGCCATTCTCCGGCCCCTTCGGCAGCAGCGCATAAAATTTCGGATGAGTCTTCGCCAGCGCAGCCAGATCGCTGCGTAATTCCGCGAACGGCCGCACCGCCTGAAAACCTGTCTTCTCGGCCACGCCAGGATCATTCGGTCCAAGATGCGCTCCGCCCCAAATCGCTTCGCGTGGATCGCGCGGTGGCAAATATAGAATTTCCGTTGGCCCGCCGGAAGATTTCGCAGCCGCTGAATCCGGAATCAGAACGAGCGCTGCATCCGGTTCGCTGTAGCCGGTCAGGTAATAAAAATCCTCATCCTGGAAGAACACCGCCACTTCGCCCGCGTCGTTCCGGCTCGTATAACCGAAAAGCACCACCGGCCCATCCACTTCCGCGCGCAATTTTGCGCGCCGCCCCTGATATTCCGCGGCCGGCTGCGGAAATCGCGCCTGCACCAGCACAGCCACAAATAGCAATGCCAGCGCCGCGATTGTGCCGCGTAGCACGAGCGTCCGAAATTTCATACGAGTTCCTCCGCTGCTAGTAGACGAGCGGTGATAATAAAAGGATAGGCGGGTATAGCGCTAGCTATTCAGCCCCAACAAACCTGCATTGTCATCCTGAGCGGAGAGTCGGCCGCTTCTGCTTCTCGTCCCGCTCCGCGCGGGACGGCCGACTCGCAGTCGAAGGATCTCAGCGTAAAAATGCTCGTCGCGTAGCAACGAGTCCAAGAACGAGCCAAGAGGAAACAACGCGCTAGAACCCCGGCGCCCCCGTCGAAGCCGGCCGCACTTCGCCAGCCTCCACGCCAAACCGCCACCGGTCAATATACGTCTGCCCGAGTGACATCAACCCGGTATACAAATACCCCCACACAAACAGAACAAGAAACGGAACCGTGGCGTAATTTTCCATCTCAATCGCATACACCACCGCCGCCGCAAAATAGATTCCGAGAGCCACTTCCGCCCACGGCATCCATCCCGCCTTCTTCCGGTATTTTTTCGTGGCCCAGCCGCCCGCGCCGTTCGATCCGGTCGCGCCCGCTTCCACGCGATACTTCGGGGTGCGCACGAATTCCGACTTCACTCCGAAAATCGCTTCCAGCACAGCCACCGCATTTCGCACCGAAAGTCCGATCCCCACGGCCATGATGAACGGCAAATAAAGAAACGTCCGCTTCCACGTCTTCGGAAAAATGGCCCGCTCCGCAGCCAGATAAAAGGAAGAAATCGAGCACGTCGACGCGATAAACAGCGGCAGGTCAATCACCAGCACCTGAAACCATCCCTGATAAAAACGCACAATCATCGCCGGCAGCAGAATCATCGAAAGCAGCACCATCAGCGGATAGCTGATGTTGGCGGTCAGGTGAAAGAACGCCTCCGCCCTCACCACTCCCGGCACATTCGATCGCAGCACTCGGGGCATGATTTTTTTTGCCGTCTGCATCAAGCCCTTCGCCCAGCGCGCTTGCTGCGATTTGAACGCATTCATCTCCACCGGCAATTCCGATGGGCACTCGATATCCGGCAAATAAATAAATTGCCAGCCGCGAAGCTGCGCGCGATAAGAAAGGTCGGTATCCTCCGTCAACGTGTCGTGCTGCCAGCCGCCCGCATCTTCAATCGCCGCGCGCCGCCAGATGCCCGCCGTGCCGTTGAAATTAAAGAAAAGCCCGCTGCGATAACGCGCCGAATGCTCGATCACAAAATGCCCGTCGAGCAGCACCGCTTCCACTTCCGTCAGCTTCGAATAGTTTCGATTGATATAACTCCAGCGCGTCTGCACCATTGCTAGCTTGGCGTCGGCAAAATACGGCACGGTGTTGCGCAGGAAATCCGCTGGCGGAATAAAATCCGCATCGAAGATAGCGATATGCTCGCCGCGTGCCACCTTCAATCCTTCCTGCAGCGCACCGGCTTTGAATCCCTCGCGGTTGTCGCGATGAATATAGGAAATCGGCAGGCCCAGCTGCTGATAACGCTCCACGCAATTGCGCGCCACTTCCTGCGTCTCGTCGGTTGAATCGTCGAGCACCTGAATGTCGAGCAGCTCGCGCGGGTAATCGAACTGCGCCACCGTATCCACCAGCCGCTCGATCACGTAGCGTTCGTTGTAAATTGGCAGCTGCACCGTGACGCGCGGCCATTCGCTGATTTCCGGCGGAGGCGGCGCGATTCGCTTGCGATTCTTGAAAAAGTTGTAGACCAGCACGTAGCGATGGATCCCGTACATCGCCAGAATAATCATCACCACGAAGTACGGCGTCATCACCACCAGGTCAAACGAATTCACCTGGTAGAGCCCCTTGAACGGGTTCGCCAGCGGGTCGAGATTCCGCCGCCAATAATCCGACACAGGATTCGCGACAGGCGCGAACCAACTCGCCATCGTGTACAACAACATCAAGCTCCACCTACTCCGAAGGGGTTGATTAGTCGAATCTCTTTGTTGGTCTGAGCTGTTTTGTAGGTCGTGGTCTCAACCGCGACGCCACCGCAGCAAATAGCGAAAGGGCTTTAGCCCCTGACGCCCCGCCCGAATTCTAATGCATGCCCATCCCTAAACGATTGATCATGCTACGTTTCCTCACAGGGAAGGCGAGCAATTTCCAATCTATACGAGGGGGCGAAACCCTGTCAACGAATCATTGTAACCAGAAATAACATTCTCAGGTATATCATCCCGCAATGAATTCAGGACTCCTTTTCATCTCGACCAAATTGCATGGAGCGGTGTCTATCATAGTCTTTGTGTTTCTGGCTGCTAGTTTCGGAGTCGCTGCCGCTGACATGGTCGTCTTTTCAATTGTTGGCCGCGTTCAGTTTTCGGTACCCGGAGATTGGGTTGTCATCGCTAGCAAATCCGGCGCGACACGGACGACTTTTGCATTCCAAATCAAGAACCCCGCCGATGAGGGGACTCCCGACTCGACGAACTTAGCGGTAAACTCATACTACCTCAAGGACCACGACGCCAAGGATGCTTTCGATAAGAGAAAGTCCTCTCAAGATCCGAAAGCGCATACTAAGAAACTCACCGATAATTGGGAATGCAGCACATTCTCTGCGTTACAGAACACAACGTCCTACGAAGATTGGGACTGCTTTCGCACGATCAATGAGTGTGGTGTTTTCGTTCGAATGGCGTGGCCGCATCTTCCGAAAAATCCGCCCGACTACGATGACCAAATGAAGAGTGCTCTGGTGGACGTCTTGAGAAGTGTCTCCCCTTCACCAAAATAGGTACGCGTTGTCGTCGGAAACGGTATGTCGTGCCCGCTCGCGAACCTCGGCGCCACCCCAACAAACCGTGTCATCCCGACCGAGCCGCGCGTTCTCGCCTTTCCACCGCGCAGCGGTGGCGCGCGGCGGAGTGGAGGATCTGCAGTTTCTGCCGCTTGCGTGCTAGCTCACCTCTTCAGAGGTGAGGCTCTCGCAGTTCGTACCGCCGGGCATCCTGCCGGCTCTTTTCTCCTGGCGTTACAACTTACCAAAGAGAATCTCATTCACTTCTTCGCTGGTCAGCACCGGCGCATCAGGCCCCGCACTCAACACCGGCAAACCTGTAATTCCTAGCTAAACAATTAGCAAATGAATTGCCCCAATTCCAGGTATTTGCTACCGTCTGGGCATTATGTCCGGAGAATGGGCCGCAATAGTCCAGACCATCCTTGAGTGGGTAAAAGCCCCTTGGAAAATGTTCACAATAATTCTTATGGTGTCTATTTTTGCGCTTCTAGCACCGAACTCGTGGCTGCAAGCAATTCACATGGCTACATGGGTTCAAGATCATTGGACTTGGCTAATCCTTGGTGGTGCATTTTCTGGTCTGTTTTTGCTTATCACGGGGATTGAGGAACGAGTAAAACCAATTTTGGTACGTCGGCGGCATAAACGCGAAACGGATGAAAAGTACGCCAAGATAGAGGCTACTCTGTAGTGCTCCCCACTAATTTAGACAGTCAGGGCCTCGTTTTTTAGTACACCTTGGAAAGCCAAGAAGGCCTCGTGCGGAGTGCGATTGTGGACTCCGCGATGAGGCCGGTCGTGATTGTACTCCTCGATCCAACGAGCGATCGAGGTACGCGCTTCTTCCAAGCTCCGATATTCCGCCGTCCAGACTTCCTCTTCCTTCAAGCTGCGATGGAACCGTTCGATGTAGCTGTTGCCTTCCGGGTGATGATACGCCGTGCGCCGATGCGTGATGCCGAGCCGCCCGAGCGTTTCCAAGAAGCGCGAAGAAGTGAACTGCGTTCCGTTGTCCGTCGTGAGCGTCACGTTTGCCGCACGGCTGCCCTCGGGCAGCCGTGCCAGTACGGCTTGCTCCACCGCTGCCAACGCGTCTTCGGTCCGGCAACGATGCGCGAGATTCCAGCCCACGATCTCCCGCGTGCAGCAGTCGATCACGCTCACCAGGTAAGCCCAACCCGCTGCTGGCCCCGCCCAGACCTTCGTCATATCCGACTGCCAGATCTGATTTGGTTCGGCTGCTTCCACCCGGCCCCACTCTTTCTTCCGTCGTGCGCGCAGACGACGCGCACGCACCAACAATCCACGCTCTCGCATCACCCGTAACACTCGCTTGCGATTCACGGGCAGCCCCTTGTTCCGCTGCAGCCACCACGCGACTCGTCGATAGCCATACGCCAACTTCTCTCCGCACGCCATCACGATCTGCTCATCGTACGTTCGGTCTGCCCGGCTGCCGCGCGGCCGTTTCCGGTAGTACAGACTCGACCGGCTGATGGCCAACGTCGCTGCCACCAACGTGGCGGTGTAGCCCTGCGTCACCATCTCTCGTGCCTGGGAATGAACTTCACCGCAGCTCACTCCCCCACGACGTTTTTTAGGATTTCGATCTCCAGCGCTTTCCGCCCCAGCGATCGTTCCAACTGCCGGATGCGATGATCCTTCTCGGTTTCCGCCGCGGCAGCGCTTCTCCCCCCAAGCGCTGCCTTCGCTCCCTGTTCCGCCTCATCCCTCCAGCGATAAAACAGATTCGGAGCGATCCCGTGACGCCGGCACGTCTCCGAGACGTTCCCGCTCTTAATGCCTTCCTGCACGATCTGCCACTTCTCTTCAGGGGAGCGATCTACGCGTGGTTTCCTACCCATGTTGCCTCCTGTTCTGGAGGCCCTGATTCTACCTAGGTGAGGTGTCCAGTTTTAGCGGGGAGCACTACAGTTACGTCTCTGGTTTGTGGTTGCACCGCCGCCATGTATCCATCAAAGATATCTTTAGATTGGTTATAAACGATGTGAGGCCCGATATAGAAATACTCAGTGACGCCTAATTGGGTGAGATAAATCATATGTCCGGCTTCGTGAATGCAGAATGCATTAATCCATTGTTTTTGAGCGAGAGCGTGTTCCATTTGTGCTTTGAGGTTTAAAAAGTCGGGGCGTGTCTGCTTTTCCGGGGGAACTTTTGATATATCAATTGAAATCATGGCTTTAGTCTGTTTTCTTCGGCCTGCCACCCCGCGAGTTTTTCTCATGGCCGCGATCTTCCGAAAGTAGGCTGCGCCACGCTTGGCGGTTTTCCTGCCACCGATGCTATCGGAATAAGCGGTAATCAGGGAATCCGAGATGGATTTTTGACGATGTGGACAATTAAACGTGAGTGGATTCTGAGCAAGGCTTGCTGTTATGTCAAAGGCAAAAAGGCTCGGCATATCTATATAATTCCGGGTAAAATCCCTTGAGATGGCAGTTCGAATATGCTACCGTAACGCTTGAGTTATGAGAAACAGCGGCCAAAGCGGACAGAGGGCGGCAGGACGCAGAACAACCCGCGCCCCCGAATTTCTAATCGCAAATCTGGAATTAGAATTCCAGCTAACCCCCATAAGAATCAACAACCTAAATTTTTCTAATCGCAAGTTTTTCGCGGTTTTTGGAACGAAGTTCTGTACCGGTGGCAAGCCATGCGCCGCCTTTTCCTCCGGGCTTCCAGCTTCGAGCCTCCAGAACCTAATCGAGACACCGCGATTAGAATTCCTCCCAACTCACAGACAAAAAAGCTACTTCTCATTTTCTAATCGAGACACAACAGGCAGTTTGCATCCGAGATTCTCTTCCGCGCTACGGCCTTCGCCGTCCGCTCCTGCGACCAAGGCAAAGTTAGCTCTTCCACGAATCAGGAGTTACGAGTCACCAGTCACGAGTCACGCTTCTGCCGCCTCTTGCATCGCGCCCCCGCCACGCCTAACATGGCGTCTCGCAATCCTTCCACCAAGGAGTTCTGCTGATGCGATCCAATCGCAATCATTTGCCATTTATCCTGATGCTGCTGGGATTCACCGTTTTCGCGGTTCACCTTCTAGCTGCGAGCCGCGCGACGGCCGTCGAAGCAGCCGTGCAACCTCTCGTTACAACTCCGCAGAAAAACTCAAAACCCGCGCCCGCTGACGACGCCCTCCTCGCCAAATCTTACCGCTTCGAGAGCGGCGGCTGGATTTACGTTCACCTCGAAGGCTCGCCTCACGATATCGGCTACCAGCACGGCTACCTGCTCGCGCCGGAAATTGGCGACGCCTTCGCTGCCGTCAGCCTGCAGATGACTCACGTCACGCAGCGCGACTGGGAATTTTTCCGCGCCGCCGCGCGCCAGATGCTGTGGCCGAAAATCGATCCCGAGTATCAAGCCGAACTCAAAGGCATCGTGGACGGGCTCGCAGCACGCAAAGTGAACCTCGATCTCTACGACATCGTCGCCCTGAATGCATTCGAGGAGCTGCCCGGCTACTACGTTCCCTGGGTCAACGAGCAGACTCACGCGCACAACGCGCCAAAAATCAACAGCCCGGAAAACTGCAGCGCTTTCGTCGCCAATGGCAGCTGGACGAAAGACCACCAGATCGTGATGGCACACAACAACTGGACCAGCTACCTCAACGGCGAGCGCTGGCGCATTATTTTCGACATCGTTCCGCAGCAGGGTTACCGCATGCTGATGGACGGCTTTCCCGGCGTCATCGCAAGCGACGATGATTTCGGAATCAATTCCGACGGGATGATGATCACCGAAACCACCATGTCGAATTTCCACGGCTGGGATTACAACGGCAAGCCGGAATTCGCCCGCGCCCGCAAAGCGATGCAATACGCCGGCTCGATTGACGACTACGTGAAAATTATCATGGACGGCAACAACGGCGGCTACGCGAACGACTGGCTGCTCGGCGATCGCAAGACCGGAGAAATCGCCCAGTTCGAGCAGGGGCTGCAGCACACGAAGCTCTATCGCACGATGGACGGAGTCTTCGTCGGCTCAAATTTCGTGAGCGATCCGGGCGTGATGCGCGACGACACCACGTTCGATCCAAAAAATATGGCCAGCTCTCCCAACGCGCGGCACGCTCGATGGGATCAGCTCATGAACGAAAATAAAGGCAAAATCGACATCACCATGGCCCAGGCTTTTCTTTCCGATCACTACGATACCTACACAAAAAAAGTGATGCCGGATCATCGAACCCTCTGCGGCCACGGCGACATGTCCGTGGACGGCGACAAGACGTGGGACATGCCGCCCTATGAGCCAATGGGCGCCGTGCAAGGCAAAGTGATGGACAGCAAGATGGCCGCGAACATGAGTTTCGTCGCGCGCATCGGGCATCCCTGCGGCGCGAAATTTGATGCCGCGGAATTTTTGCGCGAGCATCCGGAATTTAATTGGCAGGCGCCCGTGATGCGCGATATGGACGCCGGCCCCTGGACGCAATTCCGCATCGGCGAAACGGATCCGAAATCAATAAGCACCGGAAACTAAACAGCGCGAGCTACCTGTGACCGCCAGCCTCACAACTTTTTTCGGCCTGCTGGGCGCGCTGCTGGTTCTCGCGTTTGTCGCGAATCGGCTTTCGAAGTGGACGCGCGTGCCCGACGTGATCGTTCTGCTGGTCACCGGAATCGCTCTCGGGCCGGTGCTGCATTGGGTGGACGGCTCGAAGTTCAGCGAAGTAACGCGCGGATTTGGAACGCTGGCGTTGATTTTGATTCTTTTCGCGGCGGGGCTCGAGCTGGATCTTCGCACTGCGCTCAAACAGTTTGGCGCAGGAACGTTTCTCGCGCTGCTCAGCTATTCGCTTTCCTTCGTCGGGGTCGCTTACTTTTGCATTTACGCGTTGCATCTGGCTCTGATGCCGTCGCTTCTCGTCGGTGCGACGCTTGCTTGCATGAGCGGTTCGGTGATCCTGCCCGTGCTCGAGCAGCTCGAGATGCGCGACACAGTGAAAACCACTCTCGTGATCGAAGCCTCGTTTGGCGACGGGCTCGGTGCGCTCGGCGTCGGCGTTCTGATCGATCTCGCGCTCGGCGGCGGTGAAATCAAAAGCGGGCCGCTCCCGGATTTGCTCGCGCGCGCCGGACTCGCGCCCGGAAGCCACGGTTCGATCGCAGGCGCAGTAACTGCGATTCTGCTCTTCAAGTTCCTGCTGGCGCTCGCGATCGCTGTCGTCGCCGGATATCTTTGGCTGCGCTTGTTGCCGCTCGTTTCCGACAAGCAGTTCTGGCAGGTGCTCACCTTCGCCGCTGTGCTGCTGCTTTACGCGTTCACGCACACGGTTGGTGGCACCGCTCTCTTTGCGGTGATGGCATTCGGTGCGGCACTGGCCAACCTGCCCGACCCGCGCCATTCCGCGGATTCGTTCGTCTTCAGGATTCTTCCGCCTGACCCGAGCCGTGCGATCCATTCCTTTCACGCCGAACTGGCCTTTCTGGTGCGCAGCTTCTTCTTCGTGCTGCTCGGCGTGCTGGTGGATTTCAGCGGCTTGCAGAGGGAGTTTCTGGCGTTGCTCGGAATTGTGGCTGTGCTGTTCGTCGCCCGATTGATCGCCGTGCAGATTAGCCGTGTGGCCTGGCGGGGCACGACGCCACGTGAGCGGGAAGTCGCTACCCTATTGATTCCACGTGGTTTAATTACGGCAGTGCTGGCTCTCGATGCCGTCCGCGCCATGAAGCCCCGGCTCGATTTCCTCACGCCGCTGGCGTTTGCCATCATCCTGTTGACGAATGTTCTGGTGCTTCTCGCTGCGATTCGCGCCAAGGATCTTGTGCTCGAGGTTGCGGCAGCACCGGTTGCCGTCGAGAACTCGGAAACCACTCCTGCTTAGCCAATCGGCCTGGCAAGTCGGGGCCCGTCCCGCTATCTGATTGGTATCAATCCGCTTCCACCCTGTGGAAATCGGCTTCCGGAGGTGCTACAAAAAGTATGAGGTTTATCTGGGTGCGCTGTGGCTGAAATCTGCACGTCAAAAGGATGCAAAATGACTGTCCCCGGCGGGTTTGCCGGAGACCATCTGTGCGTCCTTCATTACACGCTTTTCGTGGAGCAGGAATGCGCGGAGATGCGGCGCGAATCGGCGCTGGGCAAAAATAGTCACGAACGGCAGAACGAACTCATGGGCAAGATTGCGGACCGAGGCGAGGCGCTCGTGCACGTGGCGACCAGCGGCTTCCCGATGTCCGATGAACTGAAGGCGCGAATCTTGAGCACGCTGCTGACGCTGATGAACACGCGCGAGAATCTGGATCGAGCGGTGATGCGGCAATCGGCGCAGCGGCGCTTCGTCGGCTGAACATTTTCCCGAAACTCTTCTCACAAAGTTTCCTCCATACGAAATTCTCTTTGCGAAGTCACTCCTCGAAGAATCTTGGTTGACCCAGTAGGGGCGGGTCTCAGACCCGCCCGCGTACAAATTCAGCACGGTCTTTTCGAAATCATCCGCACCTTTAGAGGTTTTTCCGCCCGAGCCATCGCGGAGCTCGCTCCTTCACCCTGAAGAAAACGAATACGGCGCAAAATAGTCCCCTCGGAGGCGTAGTTGACGCGGGCGGGTCTGAGACCGCCCCTACTGACACATGGGTGACGGAAGTTTCGATTTACGAGATTACGAACCGATGTAGCGCGCATAAAGCGAACGCGCAACCGCGGGATCTTGCGTTCCTTTGATGATGGCGCGCCCGTCGGGAAACACTGTCATTTCGTAAGGGGCTACGCGGAAGCGCAAAAGAAACTGATTGTTGCGAACTTCGGAAGCGGATGCGCCGGCAACGCGGCGGCCCAGCTCGGCAAGATCGAGCGCGCGGCTGCGTTCGTGAATCTGCACTGAGTCGCGGCCGCACATGCTCACGTGGGGCCGCGCGCGGCCTTCGAGGTGAACAAAATCGCGCCGCACGCAGGCGCGGCAATCCGGATTGCGCGCCACGCGAATGGACTGAAACCTTCCGCTCCAGACATCGCAGGAAACCAGCTTGTCGTTCAGTGCTTTCAGTTGACCGGCCAGAAATTTTGTAGCTTCGGCAGCTTCGATTGATGCAATCACGCCTGCGGCCGCGTTCAAAACTCCCACTGTATCGCATGTATCTTCGGCGCCAAGCGCTGCATGATTGCCTCCACTTTCGACCATGCATGCGAGGCACGCGGTTTCGCCCGGACGAATCGTCATCGTGACGCCATAACTGCCGACAGCGGCGGCGTAAATCCACGGAACACCGAGCGAGACCGCGGCATCGTTCAAGAGCAGCCGCGTCTCGAAATTGTCGGTTCCATCAAGGATGAGCGGAAATCCTCCGAGGAGGTCGAGAGCGTTGTCCGGCGTCAGGTCAGCGACGATCCCTTCCACTCGCACGCCCGAGTTGACCGCGCACAGGTGGCGCTCGGCGGCAATCGCTTTTGGTATGGCGTCGCGCGCGTCCGCTTCTTCGAAAAGCGTCTGGCGCTGCAGGTTTGAAGCTTCCACGAAATCGCGATCGATAATTGCCAGGCGTCCAAGCCCAGCGCGCACCAGCAGATTCGCTGTCACGGTGCCCAGGGCGCCGCAGCCAATCAGGACGGCGCTTGAAGCCAGCAGTTTTTCCTGGCCTTCCTCGCCGATTCCGCCGAAAAGAATCTGCCTGGAATACCTCTCGCGCTCTTCGCGATTCATCGCGTCCTTCCGTGCCTAAAGCGTGATGATACCGCCTTTTCGCGTCCGGCAGGCAACGGGGCTGTGCTAACCTGACTTCTTACTCTCCGGCGCATGAGATTCCCATGGAAAATGCCGAATTCAGGGGTGGGGGCGCGAATCTGGTTCGGTTTCGCGTGCCTGCTGGCAATTTCCCTGTGCGCAGAAATCAGTTTCGCAGCGACTTTCGAAGAAACAACGTTTGAAGGCAGGCGCATCACGGATATCCGTATCGTGGATGAACATGGCGCGAACGTCACCGTGAAATCGCTGGCTCTCAAGGTTGCCGTCGGAAAACCATTCGATTTCGGGGAGGAGCGCGAAAGCCTACGCACCCTGTATCGCACAGGGGATTTTGCCGATATTCGCGTGGCCGCGTCACCGGAGGGCGATGGCGTGCGCGTGGATTTCATCGTTCGCCGCAACTTCTACAACAACGTGGTGCGTATCGACGGGCTCAAAGAGCCTCCCACCGATCCAGCGGCTCTGGCTGCCTTGCGGCTAAATCTCGGGGAGCCATTCCGCGAGAGCGCATTGCGCGAAGCAATCAGCCGCTTGCAGGACCTGCTTCGGACGGACGGACTCTACCTCGCAAAAATTACCTGGGATTTGGGTCCGCATGACGATACCCGGCAGATGGACATTACGGTGCACGTCGATCCGGGCATTCGCGCGCTCGTCGGCGATATCACCGTAAAGAACGAAACACACTACCCGGATGCGGACCTGATCAAGCGATCGAAGATCACGAGCAAAAACGCGCTGACATCCGCGCGGCTCACTCGCGGCTCGCAGCGAATCAAGAAATACCTCGTAAACCAGGGATATCTGGGCGCGGGTGTGGTTATGACGCCGGGAACTTACGACACGGCGACGAATCGCGTGCCGCTAAGTCTGGATGTGACCGCAGGCCCATACGTGCGGGTGGAGCTGACGGGAGCGCGCCTGAGCAAAGGCCGCCTTCAGAAGTTGCTTCCCATCTACGCCGAGGGCGCGGTGGATGAGGACTTGCTGCAAGAGGGCCGCCGGAATATTCGCGATTTCTTCCAGCGGGAAGGATATTTCGATGCCGACGTGAAAGTGGCTTCCCGGGAGGACCCGAAAACGGCGGATCGCGTGATCAGCTATGAAATTACGAGGGGCGACAAGTTTCGCCTCGCAGCCGTCTCGTTCGACGGAAACAAGTACTTCGGCAGGGACCTGCTTTCGGGACGCCTGCAGTTGCAGACTGCGTCATTTGCGTCGAGTGGACGTTTCAGCCAATCGCTGGTGCGCGCCGACATCGATTCGATCAAAGGTCTTTATATTTCGAACGGCTTTCGCGACGCGCAAGTGACCGCTTCCGTTGACGACAACTATCACGGGAAGAAGGGGAACCTTTTCGTCGCATTTCACATCGAAGAAGGCCCACAGACGCTGGTGAGCAGCCTGGAGGTGGTGGGCAACCATGCGCTGAACACGGAAAAGCTCCTCGCAGTGGCCGGCTCCACGCCAGGACAGCCGTTCTCCGAAGCCGGCGTGGCGAGCGACCGTAATAATATTCTGGCGATGTATTACAACGAAGGATACCCGGAGGCGCATTTCGAGGATCAAGTCTTGCCGGGGAAGGATCCCCAACACGTTCATCTGATTTACCACATCAGCGAGGGCACGCAAATCGAAGTATCGAAGGTTCTACTCACAGGCTATCAGTACACGCGTCCGGGAATCGTTGCGCGCCAGGTAAAAATCGTGCCGGGACCGCTGCGCGAGGGCGAGGTGGTGGACACGCAGCGGCGGCTTTACAACCTGGGAGTGTTTAGCCGGGTGACGATCGCGCCGCAGAATCCGAACGGCACAGACCCCGAGAAAGTGGTTGTGGTAGATGCAGAGGAAGGAAAACGATACACGTTCGCGTATGGCGGCGGATTCGAAGTGCAGCGGCTTGCCAGTACTTCCAGCCCCAACGGAACGATCACGGGCGCGAGTCCACGCGGAATCCTGGAGCTTTCGCGCGCCAATATGTTCGGCAGGGCAGAGACCCTCTCGTTTAAAGTGCGGGTCAGCACGCTGCAGTACCGCGCGGTTATCAGCTATACGGCCGACAATTTTCTTTCCAATCGAAAGCTGAGCCTGCAGCTCACCGGCTTCGCGGACAAGACGCAGGACATCAATACGTTTACATCGGTACGTTACGAAGGAGCGGTGAACCTGGTGGAAACGGTTTCGCAGCGCACTAACATCGCGTACCGTTATTTTTTCCGGCGGGTGGACGCTTCAAACCTGAAAATCGAGGAGGAGGAAATCCCGCTACTGAGCCAGCCGACGCTGGTTTCGGGCTTTGGGGTGACGTATGCGCGCGACCATCGTGACAACGCGGCAGACGCGAAGCATGGCAGCTTCAATACCATCGACGCCAGCATTGCCTTGAAGTCACTCGGTTCAGCGGCGAGCTTTTTCCGCGGCTCGTTCCAGAACTCCACATTCACGACTTTTGGGCGCGCATTCGTCTTCGCGCGCTCGGTGCGCTTCGGCGTGGAGCAGACCTTTCGTGGCACGGCAGAGGTGGACATTCCTCTCCCAGAACGCTTCTTCGCCGGAGGCGGCACGTCGATACGAGGCTTTTCTCTCAACCAAGCCGGACCTCGCGATCCGGTGACCGGATTTCCAATTGGAGGGCTTGCGCTGCTCGCGTTCAATCAAGAGCTGCGCTTTCCGATGAGGCTGCCATTTGTCGGAAACCGATTGGGCGGCACGGTGTTTTATGACGCTGGGAACGTATACACCGATATCAATCACATCTCGTTCGCATGGAAACCGCCGGCCAACAACAATAACCTGCCCTACTTCTCGCATACGATCGGCTTCGGCGTGCGGTACCCGACGCCGATAGGGCCGGTTCGCGTGGACTTCGGATATCAATTAAATCCTCCGCATTATGCGGGAGAAGATTTCCCGCCACCGCCAGCGCCGCCGATTCCGAAGGAGTTCGCCCTGCCGCATTTCCAATTCTTTTTCAACATTGGACCTGTTTTCTAATGCGGCGACTACTCTTCTTCTTCGTATTGGCAGCAGCGGTCGCCAGCGTGGAGGCAAATCGCGCCTACGCGCAAACTCATTCCGCGTCGGAAGCTTCGCCACCATCATCCGGGGGCGCTGCAGGTTCGTCTGCCGGTAACACTTCCGGGGAGCAGACAGTGGATGGCATTGCTGCCCGGATCGAAGACGACATCATTACGGACAGCGAAGTGAACGAGTTGAGCGCGTTTCAGGAACTGGTGGACGGCAAGCCGAAGCCGCGCGACGAAATCATCAAAGAACTCGCCGACCAATGGATCGTGCGAGGCGAGGCGGCGCTGGCGGCGTTTCCGTCGCCATCGAACGCGGATGTGGATCGGGCTTATCAGCAATTCGTGAAGCAGTTCCCGTCTGAGAAGGAATTTCAAGATCGCTGTGCCGCGGTGGGGCTCACGGAAGCCGCGGTGCGGCGCATCCTCAAGCAGCAATTATTTCTCTCGCGATTCATCGATTACCGGTTCCGTCCCGCGGCGCAAATAGATGAAGCTCAAATTGAAGCGTATTACCACAACGAGTTCGCGCCGCAGCTGGAAGCGAAGAAACAGCCTGTTCCACCGCTTGACGAGGTGGAAGACACGATTCGCGAAGTTCTGATCCAACGAGCCATCAGCGAGCGAGCGGCGAAATGGCTCGATGACACGCGCGAGCACCTGAAGATTGATATCGTCGCTCAAGGCGCGCAATCGTGAGGCTGCGCTGGCGGCACTGGCTGGGGCTTGCAGCGCTTTCGGTGGCGGGGCTGTGCGTGGCCGTTTTCCTTCTGATTGAAACGGGCATCGTGGAGCGATGGGCGCGGCAGATTGTGGTGAACCAGATCGAACAGCGCACAGGGGCGCGCGTGGAGCTCGGCGGCTTCCACCTGCACATCTGGCAACTTCGCGCAGAGCTCGATGACTTGACGTTGCACGGGCTTGAAGCGGCGGGAACTCCTCCGCTGTTTCACGCGGCGCATGTGAACGTGGCGATCCGCATTCTGTCGCTCACCGGCAAGGAAATCGCGATTGATGAGCTGGTGTTCGACCAGCCGCAAGTGGCGGTGCGGGTCGACAAAAACGGCAAGAGTAATGTGCCCACACCGCGGGTGGCGGGAAGCAAGCGGCCGTGGCGAGAGACTCTTTTCAGCTTGCGCATCGGCCATCTCGAGTTGCGCGGCGGTAGCGTTACTTTCAACGACCGCGAAGAGCCGCTGGGTATGCTCGGGGAAAATTTGCAATTCCAGTTGCGTTTGGACGGAGCATCATCGCCTGGAACGGAATCGTACGTGGGCAATCTGCAGTGGAAGCAGATTGAGCTGGCGGCGCGACGCGACTTGCCGTTCCGCTTCGACATTTCCGCGAAATTCACTTTGCATCCCAATTCATTCGAGCTCGATGACCTGGCCTTGAAGCTGCCTCATTCGGATTTGAATCTACGCGCCGAGCTTCCGAGCTTCGCGCAATCGGACTGGAACCTGCGCTATCGCGGCCGGCTGACGCTCGCGGATGTGCGCACGATTTTCCGTTCGCCGCTGACGCCGGATGGGATTGCGGATTTTTCAGGGCAGGCGCGTTATGCGTCGGGCCAGTGGACCGCGAACGGGCATTATCAGGGGCACGATTTTCTGATGACGTATAAGTGGTTCCACGCGGGCGGAATGGAGACGTGGGGCGATTTCGAGATGGCGAAGAATCGCCTGGTGGTGCAGAAAATAAACATTCGCGCGCTGGGCGGCACCGTGACCGGTCACTTGCAGATAGACACCGAAACTCTGGCGTTCAAGACGGAAACGCAGGTGCGTGGCGTGAGCCTCCGGACCGCATTTGCGGCGCTGCAAAACCCGAGCTTTCCCGTGGTGCCGCTGCACTGGGACGCGAGGGTAGACATCGATTCGGTAAACACCTGGACCGCAAATTTCCAGCACTTCCGCTCCCAGGGCGAGTGCCTCTGGTCGCCGCCCGAAACACTCGAGGCCGGGTTGATTCCGCTAACGGCGCGGATCGAATACGACACGTCGGAAGACAGCCGGGGAGTTTCGTTTGGCGCGAGCGAAATCTCCACGCCCAAGACGGATATTCAGATGGACGGCTACCTAGCGGCAAAAGATTCGAAACTCGATTTAAGCGTGCGCACGGATGATGTGTACGGGTGGGATGATTTCATCAATGTGATCCGTGGAGCGGATTCCACGCCGAGCCGGATTGCGGGCGCGTTGACGTTTCGCGGAAAGATCGAAGGGCCGCTGGGCGGGCCGACTTTTAGCGGGCATTTGCAGGCCACGGACGCGCGCTTTGATAATTTTTATTTCGACTATTTGGGAGGCGACCTGGAATATTCGCCCGACGATTTTCGCCTCACGAAAACCACGGTGCGGCGCGGGCAGGCCAGCGCCGATGTAGACGTCTTTCTGGAACTGGACGGCGGCTGGGGATTTTCTCCGGCGAGCAAATGGACATTTGATGCGAAGCTGGCGCACACGCCGACGAGCGACGTGCAAGAAGTCTTTGGCTTGAACTATCCCGTGAAAGGGATTCTGAGCGGTACTTTTCATGGCGCGGGAACACGCATTGCGCCTTTGTTCGACGCAAATTTTGCGCTCGACGATGTGGATGCGAAGGGGATCCACTTGGACCGGTTTGCCGGCCTCCTGCATGTGACCCATGACCTCTACCAGATAACAAACGGCGAGGTGCGCAGCGGACAAGGCCTCGTGACCGGAAATATTTTGTATCGGCCCGTGGAGCAGGAGACCGAATTCAATCTTACCGGCGCGAGCATTCCTCTTGAAAAAATCGCCGCGCTGCAGACCCAGTCGATCCCGGTTTCCGGCCGGCTCGATTTCGATATTCGGGGCAGCGGGCCGATTCGATCGCCCGTCGCGGAGGGTAACGTGCGGCTTGTGGGCCTTCAAGTTGGCGCGGATTTGCAGGGAAACTTTCGGGGCCGGATCAAATCGGATGGCGAAAACGCGAAAATATCGCTCGTGTCGGAAATCAATGCGGGCCGGCTGCAGGGTGAATTTTCCATCGGGCTGCACGGCGATAATCAGGTGGCAGGAGAGTTGACGGTGAAGCAGTTCCAGATGGATGCGTTCATCATGTCGGGCCTGCACTTGAAACAATTGACGGGGCACAGCAGCGTGGACGGCAAGTTCACTCTCTCGGGAAGCCTTCGCCATCTCGAAACAATCGAAATGAACGCCAATATTGACGAGATTTCGTTCAACTACGATCTGGTGGAGCTGAAGAATGACGGGCCGATCCGCCTCACCTATCGGCGCAATGAGGTGCGGATCGATCAGGCGCGGCTTCATGGCCCCAATACCGATTTGCAGTTCAGCGGGTCGGCGCGCTTCGATCGCGATCGTCCGCTGCATCTGTCGCTGGCGGGCAGTTTGAACCTGCGATTCCTCGATCGCATGATTCCGGAACTTTTTGCGCTGGGGCGCGCGGACGTGAACGTGTCGGTGGAAGGAACGATGTCACGCCCGCGAATTACTGGGCGCGCGAGCCTGAAGGATGCTTCGGCAACTTATTCGGATTTTCCTATGGGCTTGAGCCATGTGAGTGGTGATCTTGTGTTCGATCGCAGCCGCATGCTGTTTGATCGCATCTCCGCGCAAGCGGGCGGGGGCCAATTGCAACTCAACGGCGCTGTGACCTACGGCGAAGGACGTCTGCGCTACGAATTGAATGTGTCTACCACGGTGGTTCGCATCCGCTATCCGGCAGGCATGAGCTGGCTTGCGAGTGGAGCGCTGCAGCTTTCCGGCTCGAGCAGCGCTGCGATATTGTCCGGAAAAATTCAGATTCAGCGGCTGCTACTGGCGGAGGGCGTGGATTTAGGGGCTCTGTTCACCACCGCTTCAGAAACGAGCGCCAGTCCAGCGTCCAGTTCGACGCTGATGCGCAATCTCACGTTCGACATCGAAGGCCAAACAACGCCCGGGGCGCGCATCCAGTGGACCGGCGCGCAACTCGAGGTGGATGGCAACGTGCGGCTGCGCGGTACCTGGGATCGTCCCGTGCTGCTCGGCCATATCCATTTGCTTGGCGGCGAAATGGCGTTTCGCGGCAACAGCTATACGCTCACGCGCGGCGACGTCAATTTCGCAAATCCGTTTCGCCTCGATCCAGTGCTGAACATCGAAGCAACTTCCACCATTGGCCAGTATCAGGTGACGATCAATTTTTCTGGAGAAGCGAGCCATCCCACGCTCAGCTATCGTTCCGATCCGCCGTTACCGGATTCGGACATCATCGCGCTGCTCGCGATCGGCAGCCCTGGGCAGGAGAGCGGCTTGCGGTCGTCTACTTCAAGCTCTCAAAACTACGGCGCCACAGCCCTGCTTTCAGAGGCAATTTCGAGCGGGCTGGGTGGGCGAATCGAAAAGCTTTTCGGTATCAGCCATTTCCGTGTCGATCCATTCCTGGCGGGCACGGCGACGGAGTCAAATGCTGCCGCGCGCGTGACGATTCAGCAGCAGTTTTCGCGGAATTTGACGGTGACTTACTCGACGAACGCCGCTACGACGAACCAGTATCAGCTTATCCAGGTGGAGTATGCGATCCGGCGAGATATTTCCGTGATTTTCTTGCGCGATATCAACGGCACTTACGCATTTGAGGTGCGTTTCGTGCGGCATTTCAAGTAGGCCTTGCGCCGCCGCGATCATTCCTTCATCCAAAATAGCGAATCGGGCGGCAGGCGAATGTGCCAGGGCAACGGCTTGTCGCGAAATCGCTGCCACTTCTCCTTGTAGACCTCGGCTTGTAATTGTGCTGCGACTGGCTGCGGCGATTGTGAGGAATGTTGCTGCAGAGTCAAGAACAGTGTGACGCGGAAGGGCGTCTCGGACGATTGGACGAGCCAGCAGGGAAAAACATTTTCTTCGCTGGAAGCACCGTTCGCTTCCACAAATTCGATGTGATGGGCGCGAATTCCCACGAAGCCTGCGGACAGAGCCGCAGCCTGCGCGAGAGATTGACCCGCGGGTTGCGCCAGGTGCAGCGTGCAGCCCCAATCCTGGGCTTCCACGCTGTGCTCTGAAATCGCGCGGGCGCGGGAAATGTTTTTGCATCCCGTCAGCCGCGCGACTTCGACCGAAGGCGGTATCGTCGCTGTGGCGTTTTCCGTCGCTGGCCGGACGAGCGGATCGAGATGCCTCGGATGATTGCGCGGATACACGGCGGCAATTCCTCAAACGGATATTCGAATCTGGAAACTCGCCAAACTGGAAGCGAGTCCCGCAGTGGGATGACAAAGTGAGGGAGATGCTTGGATGAGTCAGGCATGGCTCTGTATCCCAAGTGCGCGGCCGCCTGAAGAAGCCGGGAAGGTTCTGAAGCTATGGAAAGAACGCGGCTACAAAATCGCTTTGTGGCGAGATGGTGACTGTAATGAAATCGACTACGGGTTCAACGTCGGCCAGGGAATCAATTTGAAAGTGACAGCCTGCGAGTATCCGGGTTACGCCGAGGCGGTAAATCGGCTTATCGTTAACGCAGTCTACAAAGACCCGAGCGCGGAATGGTTCATCGCAGCAGGCGACGACACCGAGCCGGACCCGAATCACTCAGCCGAAGAAATCGCGGCGGAGTGCTTTGAGCACTTCAGCGGAACCTTCGGCGTGATGCAGCCGACTGGCGACCGCTGGCACGAAGGCGTAGGGGGATTCACAAACGCACCGATTGACCGCGTTGCAGGCTCGGCGTGGTATGGCCGCGAATACTGCCGGCGCATGTACCGGGGCAAGGGGCCGCTGTGGCATGAGTTCGACCATATGTTTGTTGACGAGCACGCCCAGTGCGTAGCGCAAAAGCTCGGCGTCTTATGGCAACGGCGTGACCTCGTTCAGCGCCACAGCCATTGGGGTCGCGGGGACACCGACAAGGCTTTAGTTCGTGATCCTGTGATCCCGCCGCATTTAGTCAAGTGGAACACGCGAGAACACTGGGACAAGAGCAAGGCTATCTTCGAGAGACTGAAAGCCGGCGGTTTCGCGGAGGCCGCCGATTTGCTGACTGGGTAGCTTTAGCATATGATTGTTCGGTGCTCTACCGTTCAAACCTCGCCGCGCCCGACCTTCTTCTGCACTTCAAGCACGCATGGTTACGTCCGATGACCTACGCCTTCGAGCACGATATCATCTCAGACTGGGGCGACAAGTCCGACGATGATTCGGTCTTCGGGCTTTATCGGCGCTGCGGATTCTGGACCCATGACGAAGCCGCGATTCTTCACAACGTCGCGAAGCAAGTCGGCGGCCGATGGTGCGACATCGGAGCTCATACCGGGTGGACGGCCGCGCACATCGCAACGGCCGAAGGAGTGAGCCAGGTCACGGCGATTGATCCGATGCTTGACAACCGCGAGTTCTTTCAGCGGGCATTCTCGAACCTGAGCCGTATCGAGAATCGATGTCCGATCCTGTTATTTCCCGAGCGCTCGGCCCAGTACTTCGCGAAACGCGATGCGAGCCGATTCATGGGAATCGTAATCGACGGCGACCATGGCGCGCCGAACCCGTTGAACGATGCAAAGATGGCGGCGGCGCATCTCGAAGCGGACGGCGTGATTCTGTTTCACGACTTCGTCGGCGGCCCAGTTCAAGAGGGAGTACTGTATCTGATGGACATTGGCTTTAAGTGCCGAGTGTTCTATACTCCACACTGCGTTGCAGTTTGCTGGCGAGGAAGCTTCGTTCCGCCGGATCACGAACCGGAGGCGTATTGCCTGAGGCAGTTGACGGATGGCCGGATGAAAGACTTTCCGTTTGAAAGGTGCGAATGACAATAATCCAAGAGCGCTTGGCTCAACTAGAAACCCTAGAGCTCCTGAAGGGCTCACACGATGATGATAACGGCAAGTGTGCCCTCGAGGCAGTCGCTTGGCTTGTTGGCGAAAAGCATTCAGATCATCCTGCTTGCGTCTCGCCAGTTCTTGGTGCTTTTTGCCGAAGCTGGAATGACAGCCTCGATGATGTGAATAGGCAGAAGCTAAAACCGTATCTGGTTAGGCTGATCGGCACGGCGGGAGATGCGGCAAGGGATCAGCGCCGTTCATGGATGGCGATGGACTGGCTCGCGCGTGTTTGTGTTCCGGTCTTCATGGATCTGACGCCAAGCCTTCGGGGGCACGCAAGCGCATTGCGGGCGCTTCCAGAAATGGTTGATGGTGAAACGTTGGCTGCCGGGGCCGCTGTCAGGGACGCTGCCAGGGACGCTGCCAGGGCCGCTGCCTGGGGCGCTGCCTGGGGCGCTGCCTGGGGCGCTGCCGCTGCCAGGGTCGTTGCCAGGGTCGTTGCCAGGGTCGTTGCTAGGGACGCTGCCTGGGACGCTGCCTGGGACGCTGCCAGGGACGCTGCCAGGGACGCTGCCAGGGACGCTGCCTGGGCCGCTGCCGGGGCCGCTGCCGGGGACGCTGCCAGGGCCGCTGCCTGGGCCGCTGCCGGGGACGCTGCCTGGGACGCTGCCTGGGGCGCTGCCTGGGACGCTGCCTGGGCGCTGCCAGGGACGCTGCCAGGGCCGCTACCTGGGGCGCTGTCAGGGACGCTGCCGGGGACGCTGCCAGGGCCGCTGCCTGGGACGCTGCCAGGGTCGTTGCCAGGGTCGTCTGCGTCAGGGACGCTGCCAGGGCCGCTAGGCGAATAGTCGATCCAGTGGTTGCCCAGTTGCAGAAATCCGCATTCGATCTTCTGGACAGGATGATAAATGTATAGTCAGTCGGATGAAGAGCAGTACATTCTTGAAGCCTGCAAAGGCTCGGAACGCAAACGCCTCCTGGACATCGGGGCTTTTCATCCAACCGTCTTCAGCAACTCACGAGCGTTAATCGAGCTCGGGTGGGAAGCGATTCTCATCGAGCCTTCACCGGGCCCGGTGCGCGACCTGGCGCGGGAATACTCCTCAAGCCTGAAGGTCAATGTCGTGTGTGCGGCGGCTGGACTTGAGTCGGGACTTGTCAGAATATGGATCAGTGACGACGCTGTCTCGACGAGCGAGGACAGCACAAAGGAAACGTGGAAAGAGCGCGGCGGATACTACGGCTCTATCCTGATTCCGGCCCTGACCATTAACCAACTGATCGAGCGGTTCGGTGCGTTCGACTTCGTGAACATCGACACGGAAGGAACGTCGGTCGATCTGCTGAAGGTACTGCTCGCAACCGAAATGTTTCCGCGGTGCATCTGCGTCGAGCATGACCGGCGCGAACTTGAAGCGATTCAGACAGCGCAGCAACGCGGCTACAGACTGATCTGGTCAACGCGCGAGAATCTTATCTTCAGCCTATGAAAACCTGAGATGGAGAAGTCGGAGTGAAGCACGTCATCGTCAATGTCGCAACGGATTCATGGGTCAAAGGTCAGAACCGCCTGATCACAGCCTGTCACGACTTGGGCGAACCGTCTATCCGCTGGTCGAACCAACTCCCACCGGGAAGCCCGCCTCACCGAATCCTGGGAGTCGCCCGCGGTGCCTCGGACGCTCGATGTGTTCCGTATGCGTTCAAGGCGTATGCGTTGCACGAAGCAGAGAAAGCCGGAAACGAATTGCTGATCTGGTGTGACGCTTCAGTCTATCCGATCCGTCCGCTGAAACCGATCTGGGACTACATCGAAAGAGAAGGCGTGTGGCTGAACCGAAACGGCTTTTCGAACTACGAGTGGACAGCGGACTCAGCGTATCCTGACTTGTTTGCGGATCTGGCTTGGCCTAATGCTGGAGGCTTCGCAAACTTGTTTGCGGATCTGGCTTGGCATAATGCTGGAGCCTTCGCACTGGAGAACGCGCGCCAGTGCAATAAGCTGATCCCGCACGTGGTAGCGACCGCCTTCGGCATCTCGACAGCGCATCACAAGGGCCGGGCATTTCTTGACGAATACTTCCGCCTCGCCTCTCAGACTCGCGCATTCTGTGGGCCGTGGGCGAACACCAACGCTCCTGATCAGGAGGGCCGGAACTGGAACCGGCCGGCGGGACCGTGCGGAGCTCCCGACGTTCTGGGGCATCGTCACGACCAGACCGCGGCGAGCGTCATTGCTTGGAGACTCGATGTTCCACTGGTCGACCCGCCGACGTTCTTTGCCTACGATCCAGGTCAAAAAGACGATACTTATTTTGTGGCGAAGGCTTTCTGATGCGGGAGATCCGCACGATCGCGCTTGACATCACAACGCACTGTGATAGACGCTGTCCTGACTGCTGCTGTGGAATCGGAATCAACCGGGTTCTCCAACATCACCCGTGGTCTTACTTTGAGCACTTGGCTCCGTTCATTCAGGGGATTGATCGCGTCGATTTATTCGGAGGCGAGCCAACCGTTCATCCGCAGTTCGCGGAGTTCGTCCCGCGGTTCAAAGAGCTGTTCGACTGTCGGCTGCTGACGATGACGACGGACGGTTGCAAGGTCAAACAGCACGCGGCATTGCTGCCGTACTTTGACTTCGTTCAAGCCACGCCGTATGACGAAAAGAACGCACCGGCGATTACGTTTCTGAGGGAAAACGTCAAGGATCTTCGGCTCTTTCCTGGAACGTTTACGCCGCGGTCGGCGAATTGGCGGCGGCAAGCCGTGTGCGCGGGCGTACGCTGATACGGTGGCTTATGCCGATGGGAAGTTCTGGCCGTGTTGTCCTGGTCCTGGTCTGGACGGAGCTGTAGGAATTGAGCCGAGCATGAATTGGAGGAAGGAGTTAGAAAGCACACCGATGCCGTGCTCGACGTGTTTCTTCAGCGAATAATGGAAATCGACGAGTTCAAAATCAAGATCCAGATAGAGCGGTCTGCGGCCGTCGCAGAGTACTTGGCAAAGTGGCTTGAAATTGCGCTTCCGCCCAACGCTCTTCGGGCGCATTTCACGATAACGTTCAGCTACGACGACGGGGCGTGCGGCGAGTTCGACGGCGACCTGTTTCGGAAGGAACCATGAGGAAGATTCTCGCAACGTTCGGCGGTGCGGCTTACGATGACACTATCGGGAGGATGGTGCAGGGCTTGGAGCGGTTCGGCTATGAAGACCTGATGGTCTATGACGACCGCTGGTTACTGGAACACGAGTTCTACAGGCTTAATCGGGAGTGGTGGACCAAGCGGGACACGAAGTACAACCTGGACAATCGCGGGTTCGGGTGGTTCATCTGGAAGCCGTTCGTCATCATGCGCGCCTTGGAGCAAGCCTCGCCGGGTGACATCGTGCTTCTGGTCGATGCGGACACTTACCCGATTGCGGATCTTTCACCGCTGTACAACCGATGCCAAGAAGACGGCGGAATCATGCTGTTCAAGGCTCAAGGGTGCGCGCAGCAGAACTGGTGTAAGAAGGACACGTTTATCGTGATGGGCCAGGACCATCCGAACTGGAGATTTCGGGAGCACGCTGTTGCACGCTTCATGCTGTTTCAGAAAGGGACTTGGCGGGTTCAGCAGTTCTTGTGCGAGTGGCTGACGTACTGTTTGAATCCGCTCGCGAACACGTTCGACCCATCGCGGATCATGGTCCGAGAGATACGACCCGGCTCCAGAATATGACGAGCTTCATGAGCCTCGATGTGAGCAGGCCATTCTGACGAACCTCGCTCACAAGTACGGAATCCATCTCTACCGGGAAGCTTGCCAAGCTGGAAGCCCGGACGTTCATCTAGAGGACCCGTTCTATGCGCAATTGTTCGTGCAGAAGGACGTAGTCGGCGACAAACTGGATTTCAGCGGAAGCAAGTACAGGAACGTATGAAAGTAATTGCGACAATGCCAGTGCGAAACGAAGCTTGGGTTATCGGGCTGTCGGCGCGCGTTGCCCTGATGTGGTGCGACGAGCTGGTGATCCTCAATCACCGTTCAACGGACAACACCGTTCCAATCGTCGCGGACATTCAACGGCAGTGTCCCGGCCGGGTCCATCTGATCTCGACGCCAGATGAAAAGTGGCTTGAGATGCGCGACCGCGAGCTGATGCTCGACTTGGCGCGTGGCAAGGGCGCGACCCACATCGCAATCGTGGACGCGGACGAAATCCTGACCGGGAATCTGCTCGACAGAAAACTGTTCTATCCCGAGGCGGGGACGATCCTGGAGCTGCCGGGCTACAACCTCCGAGGCGGACTCTGGCGCTATCACGCTAACGGAACATGGGGAGCTCGATGGTTCTCAACGGTGTTCAAGACCAACGAGCGGCTGTACTGGTCTCAGGTCGTGAGCGGGCGTGGGGGAGAAGACGCGCACCATCACCGGGAACCGTTCGGAATGAAGCTCGAACCGTATCGCCCGGTTCGGCAGGGTGACGGTGGCGTGATGCACTTGTGGGGCGCGAACGCGAGAAGGCTTCGAGCAAAGCACGCCTGGTACAAAATGCAGGAAAGGTTGAAGTGGCCGGAGAAGAACATCCTCGAAATCGACTCGATGTACTCCTGGTTTCAGACCGGCTGTCGACCTGGTGAACCGTTCAACTGGCAGTTTCAAGACGTCCCGAAAAGTTGGTGGGCGCCGTATGAAAGCCTGATGTGCTACTACCTCGATCTGGATGCGTATCCGTGGCAGGTAGCCGAGTGCAAGGCGCTGTACGAACGTCACGGAGCTGAAACCTTTAAAGGGCTCGACTTGTTTGGAATTGTGGGATAATCGCGCCATGGCAAATCCAGCAACTTCACTTGCAGCAGGTCAATCCGAGGTCGTCACTGCAACACCAGAGGACAACAACGGAAACACAGCACTACTAGCGGCCGGGAACGTTCCGGCGTGGCAGTCAAGCGATACAACCATCTCGACTGTGACGCCGGCGGCGGACGGTCTATCCGCGAAACTGACAGCAGTTAAAGCGGGCTCATGCTCCGTCGCGGTCAACGGGATTTCGTCCTTCGCCAGCTCCAATGTGTCGGGATCGTTCGATGTGACGGTAACCGAAAATCCGGCGACGACGTTCGGATTCAATTTCGGCGCAGCTTCGTAAGAAAGGAGGCAATTCACCAGAGCAAAGTCTGACAACTATTCGAACCGGAGAGGCGGCGCGTCGAGGTCAACGGCGCGCCGTTTCTGTTATCATCGGGCCAATACGGGGCGGGCGCGTCTCTTTGGCGCTTTCTTCTTCGACCCGCCCCTGCTATCATTCATCCATGCGCATAGCTCTGATCCTCGCTTTCGCGTCCGGGCTCTTCGCCCAATCGCTTAATCTTTCCATGTCGACCAGTCCATCCGGGCCCGTCGTCACTGTCGGATTCACCGATGCGACGCCTACGGCGAACGTGGCCGGCGTGCAGTTCACCCTGACTCTACCGGCCGGAGTGACGGCGGCGGCGCCCGTGGCGGGTACGGCCAGCGCGAGCAAGGTGCTCACGTGTGCGGCTCTGACGTGTGCGGATGTAGGGTCGGACGCAACGCCGGGAACGACGCTCAACGCGACGCCGTTCGCGACTGGACCGCTTATGAGCTTCCAGCTCTCGGGGAGCCCGACAGCCTCGCCGGGTACGATTGCGCTCTCAAACGTGCTCGGCGCAACGTCGGTCAACGCCTCGACCGTGAACCTGACGAGCAACAGCTTGAGCATGTCGAAGTACGACTTGAACTCGGACGGGCTGATCAACTCGGCGGACGTTCAGATTGCGATTCAGGCGTTTCAGTCGGGAACGTGTACGGGGCTGGTTTCTACGGTGGGAGACGGCAAGTGCGACATCACGGCAATTGTGGCTGAGATTCTAGCTTCGCTTGGCGTGATTCAGTAAACGCGGCGCTTTCGCGCGAATCATCTCCAGCACGGCTTCCTTCGCGACCAGATCCGCAACCGGCACACCAGCGGTCAAGCATATCGTTCGCCATTGATCCGCCGACATGTGGGCAATCACCTTCGCGAGCTCGAAGCGGCTCAATGAGGACTGCGCTTGTGAGGCGACCAGCAGGTTCACGATGATCTGGGCTTTGCGGCGCTGGTAGCTGTTCACAGTCCGTCTCCATCGTACATCACCGGCTTACCCATCTCGTCGTAGATGATGCGGCGCGAACCGTCCGTGACTCCGAGCACGCGATCAATAGCTGCGCGCGAACGCCGGCGCCGCGCTTCGGCGCGAACCTCGCGGATGAACTGGATCAGGGCGAAAACAAACGCGCCCACGATGGCAATCAGAGAGATGAGATTGAGTATTGCAAATTGTTTCCATAATCAAAGTATGAACCCATCGGTACCCGGCCTCAATAGGTCCCAAGTACTATTTCCACGCTAAATCACCTTAGATGTGGTACTATTCCGCTCATGAGATGGCTCGACCGCATCGCCCTTAAATACGTGCCTCGGGTTCCGGCAGTCGCCAACGTTCTTGAGCGTGCGGGCGCGGTCATCCGCGAAGCCCGCGTCACACGAGAAGCCGAGCAGGAAGTCAACTCCGCCATGGGAACCGAGCTCGCTCTACAGAAGCACGCGATGAAACTCCGGGCCCGCGAATACCAGGAGCTTCGCACGGCGGACGCCGTTTGTCAGATGCCGGATAAGCAGCTTGCGGAGATGGAAGTCATCACGCCTGTTCAGCTCATGGTGAAGGAGCGGATGTGGGAGCTGGAGCTTGCGCTTGAAGATCGCGGGTGGGTCCGCGAAACCACCTTGGCGATGCTGGAGTTTTCGCGTTACGGCGTTCAGCAACTTATCCGCATCTGCCGGATCTACGGAATCAAAAACCCGTTGATTAAACGTGGCGTCGAAATCTGCGCGCTGTACGTCCTCGGGCGCGGCGTGGAGATCCGCTCCGATGACGATACCACGAACCAGATAATCCAAGACTTCCTCGAAGCCAACAAAACGGAGCTCGGGCACCTTGGCCTGGCCGAGAAGATTCGCGCGCTCGAAACAGATGGCTCGCTTTACTTCGGCCTGGTGACCGACCCGAAGGGTGACGTCACGGTCGAGATGATCGACCCGCTCGAAGTGATGGACGTTATCACCGACCCGGACGACACGTCCCGACCCTGGTACTACCATCGGCAATGGAACCGTGAAGTCTTCGACCCGGTGACCGGCATTCGCTCGAACGCTCCGAAGAAATGCTGGTATCCGGCGCTCGAACTGTATGAAAACCCGCCAGAGACGCGAGCCACTACGATTGGTGGTGTTCCAGTCAATTGGGAGATGCCGATTCAGCGAGTGAAAGTCGGATGCCCGGCGAAGTGGAGATGGGGCGTTCCGCCAATGTACGCTTCAATCGACTGGGCTCGCGCGTACAAGGACTTCCTCGAGGATTGGGCGACGGTGCAACGAACCTTGTCACGGTTTGCGCTGATGATCGAGACCAAAGGCGGACCCGGCGCGATCGCGGCCTACAACGCCCTGCTGAACACGACCTTTGGCGATAACAACGGAACCGAAATTGAGAAGAATCCGCCTCCCGTTGTTGGCTCGGCTCACATCGGCGGACCCGGAACCTCGATCAACGCTTTCAAGTCGGCCAACGTTCAGACCTCGCCCGAGCAGGCGCGCCGAATTCTGCTCATGTTCTGCGCCGCAAACGGCTTGCCTGAAACCTTCCTGGGCGACGCCTCGACAGGTTCACTCGCAACGGCTGTTTCGCTCGACCGTCCTACAGAGTTGAAGTTCACCGAGAAGCAGAGGCTTCTCGCGGACGTGATCAAGCGGATGATCTCCTACGTTCTGCTGGTTCAGAGTACCACGCCGGGCGGCAGGCTCCGCGAAGCGAAGCAGGCACCGAAGACGCCGCCTCGCATCCTGATTAAATTCCCTACGGTCGTCGAGCATGAGATTCAGCCGATGATTCAGGCGATCGCTGAAGTCGGAACGCTCGGCGGTCGTAACGGTGTGCCCGGTGGAATCGTTGACCGGCGCACGATCGCGGATCTGATGCTCGCCGAAATCGGCGTTGAGGACCGCGGAACGTTGCTTGACAAGATTTACGGCAACAACTATAACCCGGCGGACGATGTGACGGACCAGCGGTCGCAGCTTCCGCCTCAGTCTCTTGTACAGCCGAGCGGCAAAGCGCTTACCGATCTGAGCTTGCCTCCTCCGTTACCGCCTCCTCCGCCCCCGCCGGCACCGTTACCACCAAAACCGGGTGAGGAACCCACCGTAACACCAGCGGGTTCCCCCCAAAAGACCACCGGAACACCCCCAAAGCCCGGAACTCCAGCGAACGGAAAGACGCCGGCGGCGAAAGCGGCTCCGCCCACAAAGGAAGGAATCGCCGGCGCCATCGCGGATCTGAGGGAAGCCCTCGCGAATGTCATGAGGCACAACGGGCGGTGAAACTTCCCTGGACGAAGCCGAAATACGAAAGCCCGATCTTGATCCACTTGACCGGAACGAGGCTCGAAGTCGAGCACGCTGCCACGAATGAAATCCTGGCACACTGTCAGATCGGCGATGACGACGCAGTGGAGCGGATTGCGGATATACTGTCTGAGAAGCGTTTGCCGCGGGAAGCCATGGCGCTTCGGAAACTGATGATGGATGCGCGGCGACCAGCGGGAAGGGGGATCTGGTAATGTTCATGGACGAACTCGACGCGGCAGAGCAACGAATCAACGGGTTCGACAAGGCAGAATCGCGGAAGCGCAGCCGATACAATGAAAACCGGCTGATCGACGACGATTTACCCGTGACGATTGCGCGCCGCATGGCGACCGAATTAAGCCTTGAGACGCTTCCGGCGAAAAAGCTAAAGACTCATTCCTGGGAGCGTGTGTGAAACTCTACATCATGCGCCACGCCGAAGCCGAAACCGGCGCGCAGCTCGACCCGACCCGGAGGCTTACACCAATCGGCAAGGACCAGGCGCACATGATGGGCCGATGGTTCAAGCGTCAATCCGAGAAGCCGGAAATCGTCATCCAGTCCAGTTTCAAACGCTCGCAGCAGACCGCGAAACGAGTGGCTGCGGAACTCAATTGTCCGATCATCACGTCACCAGCAATTGACCCGGACGGCAACCCGGAAAGCGCATGGATCACCATCAAGACCATCGGAGCCGAACAGAAAGCTGAGTACGTTTTGGCAGTCTCGCACGGACCGCTGGTCGAACTGCTCTTGTCGCACTTGACCGGCTCGCCGTTACCGAGACAGTTTCATTTCGCACACGCGGCCATTGCTCACTTCGAGACCACGAGCGGCAACCGCGGCATCCTTCACTGGCTCGTGACGCCGAACGTAGTTGCAAGGGACGAAGATGAGCTCGACCTGGTGACCAGCGACGCGCACGGCGTCATCGAGGCATCGCTTCGAGTGGCTGAAGAGGCGTTGCTGATCGATTAGCGCGGTTGTCCACCGAGCGATAGAATCACCCGGTTTCGCATCTCGACATCACCGGATGGACCCGCAACAGCCTTCCGCATCAGATGGGCCGCATGGTGTCCGGTAAACGCTCTGTCGCCAATGAATTGACGCAAGAACCGGATGCACGCTTCGACACCTTCCGCGTAGCCTTCGGCGCGGGCTTCGCGCTCTTTCACGGGTTTCTTCACTTTGCGATAGTCCCTGAAATACTCGGCTCTGGACGCCATCGGGAAACATGGTAGCACAACTTGTTGCGCAACATTCCTTTACCGCTACGGGTGGTGTGCCGCAAGATTACACCCAATGGCCGCTCTTCAGCATGGGGATGTCAAAGCACGCCTGAAGGACGTAATCAACGACCACGTGAGCGACTCCGGGAAGAGTCACGCGGACGATGAGTACGTGGACCACGACGGCGACGGCACCGAAGGCAACGTCACCTACATGTGCAAGGGCGACATGCGCCAGGCGCCCTACGACATTGGCAGCAGCCAAGGCAAGGCGGCGGCGTCCATCGATTTCGATTCCTCGAAAAACGTCGTCCCTGTGACCCAGTACGTTCCGGAAGCTGAGGACCACGATCACTACACGGGCATGGACGAAGCGTTCCGGGAGTCGCAGCTGTACTCCGAACTTCCGGTCTACGAGCGGTTCATCTCGAAGAAAACCCGTGACAATGCCGACAGCTCCAGTTTCGCCGGTAAGGGATCGAGCTTCCCGATCCTGAAAGCGGAGGATGTTTCGGCCGCGCTTCACAGTATCGGTCGGGCTGGTCCGGGAAACTACTCGGGCGACACCATCCGGGCCAATATCAAGAAGATTGCGAAGAAGAAAGGGTTTCCGCTTCCCGACTCGCTAAAAGATCCCTCCGAGTCTTCGCGTAAATCGTCTGACACTCACGACAATGGCTCCAAGCATGGCGCTCAGGGTTCGAGCAGCCAGGAAGCGGACCGCGGAAACGATGCTTCGCGATCTTCTTCCGGAAGACGGGAGTCAGGATCGTCTGGGAGTCGTGAAACATTACACGATTCTACCAGGAAGCAGTGGAAGCCGGATGGGCTCCTGCTGGTCGAATCCGCCGCGCACTTCATCGAGCCTCCGCGGCTTCAGGAGGCCGAGACCACAGCCTACCCGATCAAACTTATCTCACCTGGCCGCGGTTCCTCTGGCTACTACACACCCGAGGTTCTGAAGAAAGCCGCTGAGTCCAAAGTCTTTAAAGCCGGGACGCAGATGTTCTGGAACCACGACACGGACAACGAGGAGTCCCAGCGACCCGAGGGCGACCTGAATCGCCTCGCCGCGGTGACCACGACCGACGCGCGGTGGGAAGAAGCTGGCAAGGACGGACCCGGTCTGTACGCGACGGCCAAGGTTTTCTCCGACTACGCGGACAAGGTCAAGGAAATGGGTCCGCACATCGGGCTTTCGATCCGGGCTGGTGGTTCGCGCGAGGACATGAAGGAAGGGCCGGACGGCAAGCGGGGAGTTATCACGGCGCTGAACAACGCGCACAGCGTTGATTTCGTTACGCGAGCTGGACGGGACGGCAAAGTTTTCGTGGAGGGCGCACGCCCAGAGGGAGAAGACGACATGGACTTGAAAGAAGTCGAGGCTCTTATCGACAAGCGGGTGAAGCCCCTGGAGCTGGAGAACAAACAGCTCAAGGAGCAGCTCGCCATGAGCAGCGCGGCCAAGGTGATCCGGGAGGCGGTTCGCGAGATCCGTTTGCCGGACGCCTCGAAGAACAAACTGATCGCCCGGATCGCCGAGACGGTCGACAGCGCGACGCTTGCCGATAAGACCAAGCTTGCGGCGCTCATCGAGGCGGAAGCCGTCATCGAGCGGGACTTCCTCATCGATCTCGGGCTTCCGGTTCACTCCGTCGGCGTGCGGATGACGGAGAAGGAAATCGAGCAGGACGTCAAGGTCCATGAAAAGACGTATGAGCAAGCCATGCAAGCGATGACGGATCTGTTCGTCGGGCCGAAGCTTCCGAAGGATGGTGACCTCGCCGCACGGGAACGACGCAAGGCAGCGCGGAAAATCTTCCGCGAAGGGAGGGCCGCGTAAATGGCGACCAACAAAAACCAGGAGCGTTACGCGACGCTCTCTCTCCTGATGCCGAGCGGCATCACCATCAACAGCAACTCCGTGTTGCTGTTCGGTCGGAACCAGGGCGGCCGCAATCACATCATGGCCGGCATTGCCCAAGAGTCGCAGTCCTCGACCAACCCGGCCTACGACAATAACTCGGGCTTCCTGACGGTCGACTTTGAGGGCGTGTACAACCTCTCGGTGACCGGACAGGCTTCGAAGTCGCCGGCGGCCGGCGCCGCGATCAAGCCCGGTGATGAAGTTTTCGCCGATGGTGGGACCTACGACCCAGTCTCGGGAATCACCTACGGCAACTCGCTCGACGTGGACGTGAATGGGACCTTCATCGGGATTGCACTCGATCCCGTGGCGGCCGGAGCGACCAGCACCATTCGAGTGATCCTCAAGAACGCGCCTTGCGCCTAAAAGGAGAAAACCAGACATGCCTGCATTCATGGACGTGGTCAACAATTGGGGCGACTTTGGTCGCAGGGTCGTGAACCCGCTGAAGGCGAACTTCGGCGGCGCGCGCGAAGGTATCGGCGTTGGCGAACGACTCGGCTCTTGGGATGGCTCGGCGCAGGGCGTCGGCGAACCCGGATATCGTGCGGCTCGGATGCCGGCGAACGTGGCTCGACGGCTGTACGAAGCGGACCTAATTCAGGCCACGGGTCTGATTCGCGCGGCGTTCAACGGCTCCGATATCGCTCGCTTTCACTTGAAACGCGCGATGCAGGGCGGGGTCCGCGAAGCAATGTCGATCAGCGATTTTCCGCACCTGTTCGGGGATGTCATCGACCGCGCGGTGCTCGCGAACTACTTGGAGACGCCGTATACCTGGAACCAGGTCGCCTACGCCTCCGAAGTGAACGACTTCCGGCCGGTGAAGCGGTTCCGCGTTGACGGCGGCACGGGTCTGTTATCGACGCTTCAGAGCTCCATCGACCCGAATCCGAACCAGCTCACGCCGTTGACGATGGGCGCGTCGTACCCGGAAGACAGCCTTTCTGATGCGCAGTACACCTACCAGCTCATCAAGCAGGGGAAGCGGATGCCGTTCTTCTGGGAAACGTTCGTCAATGATGACCTGAACGCCATCAAGGACACGCCGGCGCGCTTTGGTCGAGGGGCTCGCAGGACGGAGGAGTACTTCGTTACCCAGTTGTACGCCGGCAACCTGACCTTCTTCTCGAATACGAACAAGAACCTGGTCAATGCCGCCAACGCGGGCGGCGCGTTCACCACGAACGACCCGGCCCTTTCGATCACCGCTCTGCAACAGGCGATCGTGGTCATGATGAACCAGCTCGACACGACCGGGCAGCCGATCAGCGTCGAGGCAATGACTCTCGTCGTTCCGCCGGCTTTGAAGGCGGTCGCGATGAACATCCTTTCCGCGGACTACGTCTGGATGGCGGACCAAGGCGGTACGACCAACATCTACGGGACGAACACGGCAGCCTTCGCCGGGCAGCAGTTGCACGCGCTCAACTGGGCGCGGAACATCGTGAAGCTTGCGGTGAACTACTACCTGCCGATCGTCGACACGACGCAGGGCTCGACCGGTTGGTATCTGTTCGCGGACCCGGCAAGCGGACGTCCGGCTCTGGAGTTTGGACGGCTTCGCGGTCACACGATGCCCGAACTGTTTATGAAACTGCCGAACTCGGTCGCGATCGGCGAAGGGACCATGGGACCCGGACCGGGGGTGTTTCCGGGGACGCAGAACTCGAACCCGATGGAAGGCGACTTTGACACGGACTCGGTGCATTACAAGATCCGCCACGTACTCGGCGGAACGACCATCGATCCGATCATGGCGGTGTTTTCCAAGGGCACCAACACCTAAGAATGCAGCCGATCACCATCGCGGACATCACGACCAGCGGAAGCCCGCAGCAGATCGCAACCAAGGGGCGGGCGCGATGGATTCAGTTTTCCGCTCTGACGCATGACGCGAGGATCGGCGATTCGAATGTAGGGGCCGCGCAAGGGGCGAACGTGCCGTCTGAGACCACGGTTGTCTGGCCGCCGTCGCCAGATCCGAACGAGTATTACACGCTCGCCAATGTTTACGTGTACGTGGCGAGCGGGGGAACGGTTTGTATCACGTACGGCGGGACCTGATGGATGAGCTTCTCCTACGACTTCACGAACAATCCCACGGTCGCAAGCGTGAGGCTACTCGTGTCGGATACGGTCAACGTGGCTCCGCTCCCGATCTGGCAGGACGAGGAAATTGTCCCAATCCTCAACATGTTCAGCAGTCAGGGAATCATCATCGGGCTGACCGGCTACAACCTCCCCGTGCCAGTGGCGCAGGTCTACAGCTACAGACGCGCCGCGGCGACACTTCTTCGGGCTCTCGCGGGAAACAAAGCTCGCATGGCAACTGTCGGCTTGCTCGACGCCAGGATCAGCGGAGCGCAAGCGGCGGGAGCGTTACAGAAGATCGCGGACGACTACGTGACCTCGGAAGAGCAGGACGGCTACTTTGCCGTGTCCGAAATGGTGCAAGACGCCTTCTCAATGAGGGAGCGGCTCTGGAAGATGCTGTATCGGAAGGTGGACTAATGTATCAGGGCATCGAGGCCGACTTGCAGCAAGCGGCGACCGAAGCGTTCGATTCCGGTCTGTACGTCTCGACGATTCAGTTCAAGCAGCCGGACGGGAACTTCGGGCCGAGCGGCGCGCCCTCGGGCGACTACGTCAACGTTCCCGGCTTGGTCGACCTGATCACCGGCGTATCGGCAATCGGTTGCATGGACTCGCCTCTTTCTCCGGGAACCATCTCGGCGCTCGAAGCGAAATCCCTGACCGAGATTGAGAGTGAGGGAATCCGCCACGTCTCGCTGAATGGCTACTATCCGCAGGTCGTTTCGAACTGGCAGGGCGAAAACGAAAACATGAACTGGCGGGCCGTGATCGACTCCGTCAACTACGAGGTCTTTGGAGTCGAGAGGGACTCCCAGAAAACGCAGACGCGCGTGAAGCTGCGGATCGTCCTGGTGTGAACGATGAATGAGCACAACACTCGAAGCCAAACTTCAAACCGCTCTTCAGGCGTACACGGCGATTACGTCTCTGCTCGCGACCAGGTCAGACGGAAAAGCCGCGATTTACGACATGCAGGAAAACCCGGGTTCGGCTCTTCCTGCCATGGCGCTCTTCGTGGTTTCCGTAGTGGACCAGTACTCGACCACGCAACTGCTCATCACGGCGCTCTATCGAGTGCAGTTCACCATCTGGGCGAACAACCCGGAAACGGCGCGGGCGGTCGAGCAGGCGCTTCGAGCGTTCATCTCGGTTTTCAACGCTTACAACGCGGGCGACGCTTCGCCAGTGCAGCGGAACCGAGTCGTAAACCGGCATCAGAGCGGGCAGGCGCAAACTCAGCCGATCACCTGGTGGCGAATCGTCGACGCCTTCATCTGGAACAACGAAACGATTTAAGGAGCGAATAACATGTCTTCCACTTCCCCGATTGCGGCTTCTCTACCGATTGCAGGCGTAACGATCTCGATCGGGACCGCGGGCTCGCCCGACACCGTGTCGGTAGTCGCCAACGTGCAGGACTATAACCAGTCGATGAAGTCGACCGTGGTCATGGTGACCAACGTCGGCGACACCTACGTCCGGCGTCAACCGACGCTGATCGACCCTGGCGCTCCATCGTTCAAGATTTTCTGGGTCCCAGAGGAAACGTCTCATCGGAACTCGCCGGACAACGGCACCGTGGCGGCGGGTCTGCGTTACCTGATGATTCACAAACTGCTTCGCCAGGTGGTCATCAACTACCCGGCTGACCCGAACGGCAACGCGCCCGCTGATTCGTTCGAGGCGTTCGTCACTGACTTCGCCATCACGGGCAAAGTCGGGAGCGTGTTCGAGGCGCAAATTACGCTCGGGATCAACGACCAGGCGCCGAGCTTCTGCTAAGGAGTTTTATGAGCCAGAACGGAACCGGGGTTGTGTACCCCACCATTGAGCTCGGCGGCGTGACGTACGAGCTCCGCATCACGCGCGGCGCGTTGCTGTACCGCATTTCGAAGAACCAGATCGACATGAACGACTTGGGCCAGGACGCGGACCCGCGAAAGCGCGTTGCGGCTGTCTTCGATGTGCTGCACGCCATCGTTGCCGGGAAGTTTCAGGGGTCGATCGAGGACCTCGCAGACCTGGTGATTACTGAAGGCAAGATGAAAGACGCGGCTACGGCCGTTCTGCTCGCGATGGGAAAAGTTTTCCCGCTGGCGGAACCGGCAACGCCCGCGGTGGAAGCGACGCCGGAGAAACCGACCGAAGTCGTTCAATAGGGACGGAGGAAGAATGGCTCAAGAGTTGGGCGTTCGCAACTTCGCCCTACGGCTTGGGTCTTTCAACCGAGCGGTGCTGGGACTTGACGCCGCGGGAGTTCGAGGCGCTCCGGTCTGTTTTCCTCGATTCCAAGAACGAAGATACGAAGCGTTGGGTTCAGATGCGAGTCGACATCCTCAACGCTCCGCACTACAGCCACAAAGACAAACGCCCGTACAGCTTGGCGGACTTCTTCGATTCCCCGGAAACCCGAGCACAGAGAGAGCAGGCCGAGCGCGATCGCATGGAACTGAAACGCGCTCAAGCACGGGACGCCGAGCTCGCGCGAAAGATGATCGAGGCACGCAAGGACCGAAAGAAGGTCGAAGCAATCGAGCAAGAGTACATCCCGTCGTGGGCGCGGATGACGCCAGAGGAGAAAGCTGCTAGGGGATTATGATTTCAGCTCGCGCACAGTTCACGCCGCGCGGTGACCTCGGACAGTTTGTGTCCGTCAAGGTCAAGCCCGGAGTGCAGGCGAGTGTAGACGCGGCTCTTCAACTGATCCAGCAGGCAGCGCAGCTTCACTGTCCCGTTGACACGGGAGCTCTTCGCGATTCCATCACGGCCGAGTCGCAAGAGACCGGCTCGACCATCGTCGGCAACGTTGGGCCGCACATGCCCTATGCGGACTACGTCGAGTATGGAACCGGGCAGAAGGGCGACCCGGCCGCGCCTTATCCACACGTCGCCTCCTGGCCGGGCATGGTCGCGCAACCGTACATGCGTCCGGCTCTCGATGAATCGAAGGGCGCAATTCTCGACCTGTTCAAGTCCAACATCAGCACGGGGATCTCCTAATGGCCGCTGACAGCCTCGGCACATTAAGTGTTAATATCACCGGCGACTACTCTGAACTGGTTCAGGCCATCCAGGATGCAACGGAGGCGGCTAGCGCTGGGGCTGAACAGATCGGGAAGCTCGGAGAGTCTATCGTCGCCATCGGCGCAGCGTTAGCTATTACCGAAGGACTAAAGGAGTTCGGACAAGAGGCCTTGACCGCGGCCGGGGATGTCCAAAGCGTCAGTATAGGCCTCGAACAGCTCACCGGAAGCGCCGAAGAAGCTGGGACTGTCATTGAGGACATTAAGAATCTTGCCGCGACAGAACCATTTGCTTTCCCCGAAATCGCGCCAACGATTCAGAAAATGGTCGCACTGGGGGTTTCGGCGGAGCAAATTCCTGGTGTCATGCAGGCTGTCGCTGACGCCGCAGCCGCAACAGGAAATTCATTTCAGGCTGTAGCTAATTCGTTCGATCGCATGACCCTCTCGGGCACCATCAATGCCCGTGCGCTGGTTCAGTTGGGCATCAGTACGACTCAGCTCGGCGAAGCAATGGGCGTCTCAGCTGACGATGTCAAGGCAGCTTTCGCGGCGATGGACCAGGAGGATCGCATCAATGCGCTTGAGGCGGCCCTGGGAAAGTTTGCTGGTGCTGCGGAAGCGCAGGCACAGGGCATTGCTGGGCAGTGGCAAATCTTCCAGAATCAGTTTGAAGAGGTAATGGTTGCGGTTGGGGATGCGATTGCACCGGTCGTTACCGCGATTCTGAAGTTCGGCGAAAGCGTTCTTACCGAAGTCCAATCCGCTATCGAATGGTTCAATAAACTGCCAGCGCCCGTCAGGGATACGGCGGTTGCTGTGGGCCTTGCGGTCGCGGCACTCGCTCCGTTAGCGGCCGGGCTCGGTGCCGTCGCTGTCGGCATCGGAGCGCTGTCGGGGCTGCTTCCTGCTCTCATTGAGGGTTTGACGACCCTCGGAATCGTGTCCGGCGAAGCGGCAGCCGCAGAAACCGCAGCGGCGGTGGCGACGGAGGCGGTAGCGGCATCGACCGTTACGGCAGCGGAAGCTACCGAAGCAGCGGCGGCCGCCACCACGGGCATTGTTGGAACGTTTGCGGCCATTTCAGCGGGCGCAGTAGCGCTTCTGACTGGGCTGGTGGCTGACCTTGCGGCGGCTGGCACGGGAATCGTGGCGTTCGTGGCTGGATTGGGAACGGCCATCACAGAGGGCGGTTCGGCGCTGCTGGCGTTCGCCACGGTCGATGTAGCGGCTGTAGCGGCTGCGGCGTCGAGTTTGGCGGCTGGTGCGCTGACGGCGCTCGGCGCGGCCTTGTCGGTCGTCGGTGTGGGCGCTGTGCTCGCCGCAGCCGCATTCGCTGGGTGGAAGCTCGGAGAGTGGGCGGACCAAAACATACCCGGCTTAGCTTCCCTGGACGAGCATATCGCCAGCATCTTGATGAAGATTCCGGGGATGAATACCCTGTTCGGAATCTCAGCGTCCCAGCTTGCGACGGTAGGAGTTTCGTCTCAGGCGCTCGCCCGGTACACGGCCGCCCTTGAATCGGCACTGGCCGAGGCGGGCGTAACGATAGACAAGGGCTCAATGAGCGCCGCTCAATATGCGGAAGCTCTGAAGCAGGCTGCGGCGGCTCACGGTGTGCTGGTCACAGCCCTGCAAGGAACTGACCCGGCGGTTAAGACCTTTGTTGACAATGTGAAGGCTGTCGCGGATCAGTTGGCAGCGAACAAGCAAGCGCTCGCTGACGCGAAGGCCACGCTGGATTTCTATAAAGCGGCAAACGACGGATCAGCGAACTCTGTTGCTGAGTTGGCGCTGGCACAGGCGAATTACGACAAGGTTCTGACTTCGTCGACACCGCACGCTAAAAACTGGGCGGACACGCTCGCCGGCGTCACCCACGCAATGCACAGTCGCAGAAAAGGAACAATCTCTCGCTCAAGCACTGGTGCAAGCCAATGCCCGGTTCGATGCTGGAACGGTTTCGACCGGGCTTTCATCGACGTTTACAACAAGGCGCAATCCGCGGCGAAGGCGATGGGGGACACGCTCATCGATGTCCAAGCGGAAGAAGTCAAGCTAAACCAGGCGTCCCGCGCAGGTCACCTACGGAGCGGAGAAGCAGATATTTTCGGACCTGATGCTGAAGTACGAAGCGGGCATCATCGACCTCACCGAACTCGAAGCGGCTTACAAGAATCTGCAAAGCGGCAGATGCGGCGGGGACATAGGCCTACAACGGAGCGCCGCGATGCTCGCCGCTGTGGATGCCGCCGGCAAGCAAGATACAGCACTGAAGGACAACATAACCACGCTCGGCGGTTTTGCGACGAAGCCCCGATTCAGACCACGGAAGTAACGCAGGCGGCGGCGGATGTGTTCAAGCAGGTGGCTTCCGAGGCCTCGGCGATGGGCGTCCAGATTACGAACGTTGGGGGCGTCTACCAGATCACGGCCAAGAACATCACGCCGGCGATTCAGGCCATTATCGATCAGACCACCAAATGGATGACGCAGAACGGGCTCACCGTTTCGAATGTTGCCAGCGGGATGACGGTCGTCAAGGATGCGACTACCGGCATTCTCAGCTATTCGCCGGCGGTCGACAAGGCGACGGACTCGGTCACGAAACTGGGCGCGGCTCACACGGCGGCGACGAGTGCGGCGCAAGGGCACAGTAACGCAATCACGGCCGCGACGAACGCTGCTCAGCACTACTACCAGACTGAGCAGATCGCTGGTTCGACGATCATCACGTTCACCAATAGCACGTACAGCGCCACGGACGCGGTCGAGCGGTACTACACGGTCACACAGTCGGGCGACTCGACGATCATCACCTTCACGAATGATGCAAACGATCAAGCCGACGCTCTGAACAACGTGGCGGACGCGGCGGACGCGGCGACGCAGGCTCTCGACGGATTCAATGAGGCGAGCTCAGAAACGAGCGGCGTATCCGGCGGGGGCTCGTCGGGCGGACCTGGTGATGTCGCATCGTTCATGAAAATGGTAGGCGCGACGGGCGACATGATCACGGCGTTCATGGGCGCGTCGGGCTATGTGACGCAAGGAGGAACGGGCTACGGGCCGAATCAGAACTACGAATCCGTCTCGGACTACAACGCTTCTATCACCGCGCTTGCGGCCAAATTGAACGATTCGGTCATCACGAGCCTGGACCAGTTCGGCAACACCCTTGACGCTCTCGGACCTCCGCTTCAGAGTTCAACGACGGCAACAAAAGCGGCGGCTTCGGCGACGACTTCAGCGAGCAGCGCAGTAACGGATCTGGCCGTGGCAGCGGCCCCGGCAGCGACGACTATCACGGGCTTGGCCACGACGACCGCGGCGGCGGCGGCGACCCTCGCCACGGCAACGACAGCGGCCGCAACGACCATAAGCCAAGCAACGACAGCCGTGAGCAATGCGGCGGTGGCGGCGGCGTCTACGGCTCTTGCAGTGGCGCAGGCAGCATCCGGGGCAACGGCTCAGAGTGGGGAGATTATAAACTCCGCTGGTCTGAACGTCGGAAGCCTGACGCTTGGACCAAGTGCAGCGGGCGGGAACGCCCTGGTCGCGACCATCACGCCCGGAACCGGGCAAAGCACGCCGTTCAACAATTCCCAACCGCTTCAGCTCGTCGTGAACCTCAATGGCGGGATGGTGGTCGGACAGAACGGGATGACGCAGTTAACCCAGATGATTATGCCGCAAGTGACCACGTTGCTTCGGCAGGCAGGAGCGAAGGTATGACGATTCAGGAAATCCGGGACACACACGAGTCGATGACGGCCGAGCAGCTCGAAGCCGAGAAGCTCGCTCGTGACTCGCAGGTCCTCGGACTGCGGGCGGAGATGGCGGAGATCCGGCGGCTACTGGAACCGCGGGTGATCGCCAAGCAACGCGAAGAGATGCAGAAAGCCATTGCTCGCGGTGTCCCGTCGACGGTGTTAGGAACTGGCGGCGCAATGCTGACATTGGGGGGTAAACAGTAAATGTCGAATCAAATGTATGCGAAAGGGCGCGAAGCCTTCCTTGAAGGCTCGATCGCCGGACTGAGCGACACGTTGGCCTGCTCGCTGGTCTCGTCGAGCTACACGGTGAACCTGTCGACGGACCAGTTCTATAACGTCATCTCGGGCGGCGCCATTATCGCCGGACCCGTTTCGCTGACTTCGGTCACCGGCTCGGCTGGAACGCTCTCCGCGGCGAACACCGTGTTTTCCTCGGTCTCGGGTTCCGCGGCGTCGTTCATTGTGCTCTTCAAGAATACGGGCACGTCGAGCACGTCGGCGTTGCTGGTCTACTACGACACGGCAACCGGACTCCCGGTCACGCCGAACGGCGGAAACATCACGATAGCTTGGGCGTCCGGCGTCGTGTTCACGCTCTGCGAATCGCTCGCGGCGCGGGAGCAGGAAAAGCACGTGCGCGCGCGTTGGCGCGAGCTCCTCAAGGAATTAAAGAAGCGGTGGGGCGTCGACAAGTGGGGAAAGAGCGAAGGAGGTCTATGGATTCCGCAACCGTCGATCGTGATGGCTTAAAGGACGGGTACTACCTGGGACCGGGAGATTTCGAGTTTTATGGCTCAGCCAAGAATCAAGATGAACGTCGGCCGCGAGATGCGGCGGATCAAGGCGGTGATCCGCCGACGCCCGGCTTACATGACGATGCTGGTTCTTAACGGCGGCCCGGATTTCGAGCTGTTCACGAACCGGGACCAGGCGGCGAAGTGGGCCGAGCGGAACTTACCGGAAGGCTCGCAAGTGGAGTTTGTCGACAAGGTGGTCAGAGGATAGATGGCGTTCAGTTCCACAACCGGATGGGGAGTCGATCCTTCGGCGGGATCAGACGCTTTCGGCGGCGGGTTTGACCCGGCCAGCTCGGGGACCAACTACGCGAACCAGTCAAGCCCGCAGGTCACCTATACCGATCTGGTGATTGACGCCTCGACCAGTACGAAGATCACCAGCGCGGGGAATCCGTTCACGTCGCTTCACGTGGGAAACATCATCAACATCACCAGCGGAACCGGCTTCAGCGTGCAGCGGGTCCAAGTCGTTTCGGTGGCCGCAGGCGTCGCGACGTGCGACAAGTCGGTAGGGTCCACGTCGAGCTCGGGCGGTCATGGTGTTCTGGGCGGCTCGCTCCAGACCATCACCGAGGCGCAGACGCTTTCGGTCGCTGGCAATACGATCAACATCAAGAGCAGCGCCACGATCACGCTCACGACTGGTCTGACGGTGCCCAATGCGGATATGTTCTACGTGGGGTATGCCTCGACGTGGGGAGATTACGGAACGAAGCCGCTTATCACTACGGCCACGAACTCGACCAATATTTTTACGGATACCGCGGTCTCTGCGGCGAACACTTCTTTAATCAATCTGTCTCTATCCACGACTGCGGGGACTCCCGGCTATGGTGTGGTCGCGATCTCCCGCGTGTGGACCGGGCTGACGATCAGCCATTGTAAATTTTCAGGTTTTAATGTCGCGATCTTCGGTGACGACAGCGTCCCGTTTTACATCAACAATTGCTCCGTCTATGCGAGCGAGTTCACCTCGATCACGACGACGGTTTTCGGCTGTACGGTGTGCGCATTTGGTTGTTATCTGCACTCTTCCAGCGCGGCAGATGGCTATGCAGTTGCGCACTCTGTTGAGACGAGCCAGGTAACGCAGATCATCCGCTGCATTATCAACGGACTGAATCACGGGATCAACAGCAATATTGCTGGGGGCTCTGCGGTTCAGATATACGAATGCACGATCTACGGCTGCGCGTCTGACGGGATTTTGGCTTCGGGGACGTTTCACTCTTACGCGCTGGCGATTGTGAATAACATCCTTTACAGCAATGGGGGGTACGGGGTAAACGCATCTTCTTCAAACGCCGAGCTTTACCCGGCGGTCAACTTCAACAACGCATATGGTGCGAATACGAACGGCGCGCGCAACGGGCTTCCGGCTGGCACCAACGACGTAGCGCTCTCGGCGAATCCATTCACTAACGCCAGTTCCGGCGACTTCAGCCTGAACAGCACGTCGGGCGGCGGCGCGGCGTGCAAAGGCGCGGGCTTTCCTGGAGTCTTCCCGGCTGGAACCTCGACGGGAAACAACGACATCGGCGCCGTGCAATCAGCGGGCGGCGGGGGCGGAACAACGATCTACGTGGTTAATCAGAATACGACTCGATTTATACAGGAAGGTGCATAAATGCCTCGGGAATATTCGGTGAGTTTTGAAAAAGTGAGCGTGACGGCGGTCCAGGATCTCTTCCAGATCAAGGGCGCGGCGGGAAAGATGCTGAAGCTTCTTCGGATCGCGATCGCGGACGTGGATTCGACACTGCCGACTGCTCAGCAGATGGCGCTGCGGATTCGCTTTCTGCCGGCGACGGTGACGGACGGCTCGGGCGGAGCAACACCGACGCCTCGCCCGCTTGATCCCGGCGACGCGGCGGCGAGTTTCACCGCTTTGACGAACAACACCACGAAGGCGACGACCAACGGGACGGCGACGATCATTGAGGAAAACGGCGCGTTTTTGTATTCGGGATACGATTACGCGCTGATCAAGCCTCTGTATATCGGCCCAAGCGAATCCGCGGTCGTGGAGCTGATTACGGCCCCGCGTCCTCGGGGACCTGGGTGATGAGTGGAACCTGCATCGTTGAGGAAAGCGGGGGCTGATGAATGAGAGTCCAGGTAATCGTCGTCGAAATTCCGGTCAGCGGCCGGCGGCGGACGCACGCGACCGTAAGCTCGATCGCGCTTCCGCAAACGCTCGTTCCGACAGCGGTCGTATCAGGCGTGAACATTCCGAGTCCGGCGATTCTGGGTGGGACGATCCCGTTGCCCTACAATTTGATACCGATTTTGGCTCCGATTCTGGCACAGTGAGGGAGAAATGAGAGTTTATTCCGTTCGAATGAACAAGGTGGCTGTCACGGGGGCGATCACGCTCGTACAGCTCAAAGCCGGGTCGAGCTCGATCTGCCGGATTCTCCGGGCGTGGTGCTCGCAGTTTAATCAGACCAGCTCTGTGATGCAGGACATTCTCATCTTGCGCAAGAGCGCGGCGGCAACGGTGACCAGCTTCACGCCTGTGTTAGTCGATCCGGGCGACGCCGCGGCGAATGCTGCCGGGGGAACCTCTGCGACTGGCACGAACGCATCGGCCGAAGGGACGGACGGCGACATCCTGGTAGCGGATAATTTCAACGTGCTGAATGGATGGCTATGGGTTCCGACGCCTGAAGAGCGAATCATCGTTCCGCCTTCGGGAATCGTCGGCCTGAAGTTTCCCGACGCGCCTGGCTCATCGATGACAGTTTCGGCGGGCTTCCTGTTCGGTGAAGAAGGGTAGCCTATGGCGCGCGGAATCTTCCGCCATCCGCCACAACCGCAACAGCAGGCGCGATACTTCCCGCTTCCGGACGTTGCGATCATTCCGACCGCGGTGCAGTCTGGACAGTTCGTCCCGCTCCGTCCGTCGTCGGAAACCAGGCCATCATCCCGAACGATGTCCCGACTGGCGAAAACGTCCCGACGCCGTTCATCAATCTCGAACAAGTCCTAGTTCCGGCCGCAGTCCCGAGCGGTCAAAACATCCCGGCGCCGTTCGTTTCGCTGACTCAGGATATCGTTCCGTCCGCGGTCCCATCCGGCCAAAGCGTCCCGGCTCCTCAGGTCCGCGGGAATACGTTGTTTATCAACGTCTTCGGAGTCGCCTCGGGCGTCAACATCCCGACGCCAACGGTCGAGGGCGGGAACACGTCGCTTCGAATCTACATCGGCGGGACGGATGTTACCTTGTTGACCAACGGGCTAAACGGGGGGCTTTCGCCGATGGGCGCGGCAGGCAACTCCCAAGCCTCGCAAATCACGTCTCAGGCGATCGGCCGGGCGACCATGACATTTGACATGGTCGACACTGCCGGCGTGCTGGTGGGCGTTTCAGGGCTATTCTCGAACGCTCAAGCCATGTGCGGGCTAACGGTCCGGGTAACCGAGCTCGGGGCGACGCTCTTCGCAGGGTGTATTGACACCGTAGGCGTCGATCGTGAGATGCCGTTTGACAGCAACACGATTATCGTCTATCACATAACGGCATTGGACAAAACGTCCATCTGTGACCATCGGATTGTGACCTCGCCAACGTACGCCACCGGTGAGGATGTGGTCGCCGTGATTTTGGATATTGTCGCGAATTACCTGAACGGTGAAGGCATTACAACACAAGGAGTTCCGGCCGCGGGAAGCCTGGGGACGCTCGACAGCGACCTGACGACCAACTACACCAGCGTTAGAAACGTCTTCGACTCAATTGCGACTCAATCGGGTACGGTCTGGTGGATCGATCAGTACGGCGTGCTCTTCTTCTCGACACTCTCGAATCTGCCGGCCGGCGCGTTCGCCATCACCGAAACGGCGAACATTCGCAACTCGAAGGGAACGGCCATGGTCCAGGCATCGCTGTCGGGCGGCTCTGCGACCTCTGGCTATCGAAACAAAGAATACGTCGTCTCGAATCTGAACGTTCTCCCGACCTCGGGCAGCTCGGGCGGCTCGGGTCCGGCGACCGTGACCGAGACCTTCACCTTCGCCAACGGGCAACCTGGCGTTATCTCGCAGATCCTGGGCGGGGTGCTGACGCCCGTCGCAGTATCCGTATCACTTCCAATCGGCAGCATCACTGCAATGACGGTGAACGGCAATGCGCAGACGACTGTTGAGTTCGGGCAGTTCGACGGACAGACTCCGAGCGGCCCGACTGACTATCTGTGGTTTTGGACGCAGGGCGGCACGGAGCTTTCCTGGACGGATGGACCCGTGCCTGGCAGCTCGGCGATCAGCGTCTCGTACATCCCTGGAAACTCTCAAGGGACGGTGCAAAGCTCCGTTGTGGTCGGATCAGCCATCTCGCCCACGGCTCCAAGCGGCGCCAAACTCGGGACGTGTGGTTCGGGGATCTTCGAAGTGGCGGACCAGGTCAAGAACATTTCGAGCATAACGGATCTGAACGCTCTGGCTCAGGACTTCCTCGACCGCTCGGGCGCGATTCCGATCATCTTGACTTTCGAGACCGATCAGCCGGGCTTGCAGGTCGGACAGCTCTTGAGCGTCGCTCTTCCGTCGAGCGGGCTCGGGACGGCCATGTTGCCGGCGTCGCTCGTCGTGTCGCAGATGACCGGAACCGCTCAGACTGGACCCCTTGCGTTCGGGTCCTGGTTCCGCTGGACGGTCACGGCCATCAATAACTACGATGCAAGCAACTGGCTGACTTACTTCTCGCGGTTCATTCAACGAACAGAAAACCCGTTGCCAGTCCTTCAGTACGAGCCGGCGAAATTCATCCTCGGGTCGGGCTCCAGTCTTTCGACCGGAAACAACATCACGAATCCCTATCCCGTCCAGCGAACCGGACTCGTCACGCTGATTACCATCGTTGCCTCTGTGCCTCCGGTCCAGCAAAATCTGGTTGTCACGATCAATCGGAACGGCTCGCTGATCGCGCAAATTGTCATGCCGGCGGGCACGGCGACGAATCAGCTTATAAGCCTTCCGGTTCCGCAAGTCAACCAGCTCTACCTGTTCGCCGGCGATATCCTCACGGTGAGCGCGTCCTATCAGCAGACGGGTCACAGTCCCGTGCAAGCCTCTGGCGTGACGGTCTCTGTATACTGGGCCATGTGACGATTTACTTCATTGACGGCTTCGACCTGGTCGACTATTTTCGGAGCTTCCTGAAGTACATCCCCGGTTACTCTTCTCAATTCGACCAGGGGCAGATGATCGCGGGGAACGGCGGCGGTCAAGCACTCAACACGTTTAACTCGGCCTTCAGCGCGAATGGCGTTCAGTATACAAAACTGCTCGGGACAGGCGTCTCGACCCTGGGTATTCACATCGACTACCAGCAGGGCGGCGGAACCGTCTTCGCGGGTTACGACTGGTACAGGCTGTCGATCGGATCGAGCGACATTCTGACGATCACGCAACGGACGGACGGCAAACTCGATTTCTTCGGACCTGGTCGCGCGCGGATCTGCACGACGGTTAATCCGCTTGTCTTCGGCTCCTGGTCGAACCTCATCGTACTGCTCAGCTTCGGCAGTACGGGAAGCATCCGCGTTCTGGTCAACGGAGTCGACGCGCTCTCACCGGCGACGCAACCGTTCAATAGCGGGGCTTTCTTCCCGACCGCGGCAAGCTTCATGTGGAAGGGCGGATTCGGGCCGGGCATCTCTGTTGACAATTACTTCCTGTTCGACGGTCTGACGAACCCGGGGCCGTGTCACGTCGACTCGACGCTTCCTTTCGCGGACTCACCGGCGACGGTCTGGACGCCGTTCGTCACCAGTCCCGACGTGGTCACGCCGAATTGCACGCCGATGGTCAACGATACTGCGGGACGGCTGACAGGCGGCGCGCCTGATGGCGACTACACCTACATCTCGCCGTCTGCGGTCAATAATCAGCTCTTCCAGATGTTTCAAACTCGATGCTATGGGCTGATTCTGGGAGTGGCGCTCAACGTGTGCGGACGTCCAAACACGGGCTTTTCGCCGCAAGAGTTCGGGTACGTCGTGCAGCTCTCGCAGGGCTTGCAATCGGTGGGGGCCGGGCAACTGCTCAACGTCGGCGCCATCGCAAGCGACCCGCATCTGACGGACTACCAGACCGAACAGGTCGTCATGCCGCTCTCGCCGGCGACGGGTACAAACTGGACAGATGCGGAGATCAGCAACGGAGCTTTCGGTGTGGCGGCGGTGAGTGGGAATCTGAATCTTCGGGTGACGGCGTTCAACCTGGAGAAGATAACGTCGTTGATGCCTCAGCCGTTCAATTGCGGCGGGTCGAATTATTCTTACTGACCGGCTCCGATTGCCTTCGACATGGCTTTCGCGGCGCAGGATTCGCTGCATAGATGAAGCTCGATGGCCCCGGGCCGCATCTGGAGATCCCGGATCTCTGTAAGTAGCCCACAGTCCCACTTGCGAAGAAAGAAATAGCCAGGGGCCGCGATCGCCTTAAACCAGTGGTTTGTTTCTTTCCGAATTGCTGGACACTCATCGCAACGGAATGTGTTGAGTTCAGCCATTAGAGTTCCTCGTAATCATCATCCGGGTCGGGTTCGCATTCGTGCACACAATCGTCTTCGTACTCGTCAATCCAAGTGTCTTCGCCGTCGCAATCACAGTCTTGTCCGCAATCAGGGCATGAGTGCATCAGAAAAGCTTCTCCTGTTCTTTCTTCGGCTCGCCCTTCGTCCTCACCTTGCGATACGGGTACTTCCCCCTGATCGCATAAGCGAAGTGCTCGCCGGGTCTTTCCGCTTCGCGGAATCTCTCCCAGTCCTGACGCGTGAACTTCCGCGCGTTCGGCAACCCTTCGCGATCGCCATATTCATAGGTGCTTGCGTAGTTGCCGTCTTTGTCCTTGAAGTCGATCTGCACGACTTCGGCGACCGGGTCGAAGCGGGCCCACTTGATATTAGACGATGCAGACGGATCAACGGGAAGCTCTTCCTTCATAGACCGACTCCTTGAAACAGTATCGTACGGTGATTCCGCGCTCCGCGAATCTCACCGATCCGCCGGGCGCGGCCCTGTTTCTCTAGAATCTGCAAGCGTGCATGCGCGTTCCTGACGGGTATTTCGACGGTTGCGGCGACCTCGGGCGCCGTCGTCGGCCCTTCGCGAAGGCATTCCCGGACCTGCTCCTGAATCGTTTTAGATGACGCGGACATGCTCGCCTCGTGGTAACAGCTTGGCTCCGTTAACGACGCTCGTCTTCAGCGCTTCCCGGAGTTGCTCCGTATCGGGAACGACGTACAGTTTGACGAACTGGGCCGGAAGCGTTTGACGCCATTTCTTTTGACGCCATTCCGTTAAAAGAATCATCTCGAAGCGTCCCGACGAATCGCGCGGCCATCCCGCGATCTCAAGCGGTTCTAAGCCTCCGTTCCCCTGGCGACGTAATCCGCCAACCGGCGCGGCCCTGAGTTCTTTGATGTGGAACTGCTGCATCACCGCGAGGGCTTGAGCATTCAGGCGGGCGATGTTCGCCCGGCGTTGTTTCGCCATGGTAGCGAAGCGTTCGGCTTCTTTCTCACACGCGTCCGCCTCTGCGTCCAATGTCCGCAGAAGATTGACATAGTTCGCGACCTTGCGCGGTTCCCGGAGTTCGATGTACTCGCGGATCTGTTGGTCGATGACCTTCAGGGCTTCGGAGTCGTCTTCGAGTTCGGCGGACTCGCGCAACTGGGCGAGCTCCAGCAAGTCGGATTCGATGGTGTAAAGACTGAGGCTCATGACTTGAGCTCCATCTGTTTCGAGTCCTTCCGCTTCGCTCGCAATCGAATTGAGTCATTCAGCCGGGCTTCCCAGTTACGAAGGATTCTCCGCACCGTGGCGTGCTCTTCGTCCTGGATGTGTACCCCTACGTCCTGGTCCAGCGTCTCGTTGATGTTTCGCATCTGCCGGACCAGGGCCAGGCCGGTTGCCGTCGTCAAGTCTTCTTTCGTCATGGCTCCTCAAAATGGTATGTCGTCGTCAGTGTACTGCTCGGCCCATTGCTGGTTTTCCTGTTGCTGCACTTCGTCCGTCTTCGGGCGGTCCTTCACTCGAACATAGTCTCGAACCTGGAGCGGCGTCATGCTCTTGTGTAGGCGTCCGATACTGGCGACGTTCGTGTATTCGCCATTCTTCACGGCGTTGATGAGGCACGGCGCGCCGATGACGCTTTCCACGTCGAAGCCGTCGAGTTCTTCTTCGCTGAAGCCTCGACCTCGCCATGCTTCGAGGTCCTTCCGCAACGCGGCTTTCTCGTGCAGACTTAGAGTGTATCGCTTCGAAATCAGGAAGGGCCGGTTATCCGGCATGACTTCCTCGACCTGCCACGAAATGTAAATCTTGTGCTGCTTTTTCTTCTTTCCGCCGAAGCTGACCTCAAGTACTCCGAGGTCCACAACGTCGCAGCAGACGGCGCTGAACTGTCCGGGCGGGCAGGGGATGAAATTACCGCCTCCGGTTTTCTTCGCGATGATTGGCATTAATCCTCCAAGCTCAGTTGACGACCTCGGGTCGTGTGAACGGTGAGCGGTTCCACCAGGGCGACCGCATTGTGGATTGGGCAACAAGACTCGCAGTAGAACGTCTTCGAGTCGATGACGTGAACATAGTCGTCGTACTGTCCGCACTGGGAGCAGGGCGCGGCTACTCGGGATGTGACAAGGCAGTCCATTAGTCCACGTAGACCGCAACGAACCGGCGAAGCGTGTCGCACTTCATGACCTTTCCGCCGAAGTGGGACACCTCCGGAAAGTGACCGTCGCAGATGGTAATCAGGTCTTCGTCGCTCGGCCATTCACCGGAGCACAGAACAACGTCGTACTCATGGATGGAAGAACGGCGGCGGTCGAGCCATACTGCAACTGCGGCTCCAGCGGCTTCGTACATCTTAGGACGGCAGGGGGCATAACCGAACGTCGAGTGCTTCTTCGTCACTGAGGCGACTTCGGCGTTTACTTCGGGGGAGAATGTCTGTGTTTCCATGCTTCGATTATGAGCGCAGAACAATGATTCGTCAAGGGTACTAAAGTACTTATTTGACATCGAATCGCGATGTCCTTATAATCGTGATCCATGGCACAGACTGAGGCAGTACAGATCAAGCTTGACGCCGACGTCGCGACGGATCTCCGCATTCTCGCCGCAACCCGGCGGCAACGCCCGCGCGACATCGTCACCAAAGCACTCCAAGACTACTTCCGAAAAGAGGGATACCAGAGACCCGATGGCAAAAACAAGAACCGTAAAACCAGTTGAGCAAGGCGCGTTCAAGGCCACGTTTCCAGATGCGCGGATAACCGAGTTCGGGCGTATGGACCCGGCCTCCGGGTGGGTGAAGTTTGCCTGTAATCTCAGCCCGCAGAGCATCAAGGTCATCTTTCAACACTTCGGATGGGAGGTCCCGGGCGACAAGTCATCGCTTGAAAAGTTTGACGGCAAACTCGAAGGCGGGTCATTCATTCTGAACGCGAAAGACAAGCTGGTCTCCGGGGAAGTGGACATCGATTACGTGGCGTGTAACAGCTTCGCGTGTCACAGATTCGAACTCGAAGGACGTAAGAAGAAGGGCTTCAGGCGGGAACTGCGGTTCACGGTGACCTTCAAACAGCAGGGCGCTTGCGCATTACTCGAATCGTACATGATGACCACGGACAACGCGCGGGGCGTGCTCCAGCTCAGCTACGTCGAGCAACCCGAGCAGATAACGATTGAGGCGACGGATGAACAAAGACAAGCCACGCTCAGGGAAGCCGATTAAGCCCAAACTGCGTGAGCGCGACATTCAGCAGACTTGCACCGAGTTTCTCGAGCTGGACGGCTGGCGCGCGTTCAGGACGGAATTTACGATTCAGCGCGAACGCGGGCGCGTCGTTGGGGAGCTCGGGCAGCCGGATTATCTTTACCTTCGATACACCGATGACGGCATGGCGCGGGCTCTGTGGATCGAGTACAAGAAGCCGGGCGAGAAGCCCAGGCCGGATCAGCTCGCATGGCACGAAGCCGAACGCAAGCGCGGCGGCATCGTGCTTGTGGTCGATGACATCGACTGGTTCATGCGATGGTACAGGCTCGGCGGACTGGCGCGAAATGTACGGGTCTTTCGCGTGTGCTAATCTGGTTTCAACTTTGTAAGCGTGCTTGATTCTGTCCGGGTCTGGTTTCGCCTCCAAGCGCCAGACCCGGATTGAGCTTGGAGGCTCATTTGTTACACCGAAATTGGGATAATCTTTTCTCCTTCTAGTTGCCTTGTCGTCAAGGGAAATGGACCCTGGCTGCGGTTCATTCTGCGCGGCGAAGTGATTCAAGACACTGAAGAGAGCGGCGGCTCGCTTCACATGATCGACGTCTCACTTCATATGGCGAACCGCACCGAAGCAATCGCCTTCTTCAAGAGGCTTCTCGCGGCGGCTGAAGCGTGTCCGCCAACCCGCAGGGGACGGCCACGAGAATGAAAAAACGTGTTGACAGCTTAAATTGTCATGGCGTATGATCTGATTTCGCGATAAAATCAAGTTGCTGGCGCGCAAGCCTACGGTCTGATCCCCGTAGGTGCTGGCTTCGGTGGGGGCCGGCTTCATTCCCCGGCCCATCACCAGAAGGAGTGGCATGAAACGGGCTGAACTCGCCGTCATGAAGGCGTTGCTTTACTACCACGTCCGCTACCTGAAGATTTTCCCTTTTCACACAACCCTGGCGGCTCGGGCTGAAATGAGCCCCGGCAACCTCCGCAAGGTTCTTCCAGCGCTGAAGGCGCGAGGATACGTCGAAGTAATCAGAACAGGCCGACATGCGGCGGAATATGTCATTACGGCTAAGTACTTTGCAGAGCAAACGGCGCACTCAGGGCGCACTCAGGGCGCACTCAGGGCGCACTCGAACGACTCGCATATAATCTTAGGTAGTTTAGAGAGCTACTCTTTTAATTCAAGAAGCGCGGCGCGCTTTGAACGAAAACCCCCGAGGCGAACGAGCTGCATGCTCGGAGGGGATATCGCGGTCGACGCGCCACCATTGGAGCGCTTCGTATCGCGGGAGGTTCTCGAGGGTTTCGATGAGTGGCTCGCGCGTCACCAAGCGAGGACAGCATGAACGAACTTGCGCCAATCGATCGGTGCTCACGCTGTCACGGAAACGGCATCTATGGCGGTCATCTTCCGCCGAGTAAGTACGCGGGGCCATGGAGATGGTGTACGTGTGCAGCAGCGATGTTTCGGCGCGAAGCCGAGCCGAACGCTGTCGAGGATGCGAACCGGGCTCGCGATACACTGATTCAGATTGGCGAAAAAGCTTCGAAGCAGTCGAATCTAAAGCAGGTCGTTCAAGCGGCGATCGAGGACGATTAGCATGGGTCTTTCTGAGCATCGCAAGACATCAACTCACGGCAACTTTAAGGGCGCGAAGGGAGAGGTATTTACAGAACGAGGCGGTTCGTGTATCATGACCGCTGAACCGAACCAAAGGAGAATTAAAACATGAGACCGCAAGCCGGACTAGTTACAATTCAGTTTATGGGTGGGACCCAGACGGACGCCGCGAACTATCCCGAAATCTTCTTAGCCCTGTCGACGTCGGCCTTGGCAAAAAAGATGCTCACTTTGTTTCCTCCTGGATGCCAGATCGTCGACACGACAGGACAACAGGACTATACCGCTACGTTCGGCTTCTCTGCGGCGGCCATCGCGATGGGTATTCGAAGTTGGGACATTCAAGGCACCGACCCTGCTGGCATCGCGTTTGACTGTAGCGTCGGCGAGATGGCGTTTCGGCTTCAGCATCCGCTTGCTTCGTTCGGCGACACGGTGGGGATTCCGGTAAAACCCCATCAGATCGGAACGCCGGCGGCAGCGGGTTTGTCCATAGGCTTCATGGACGAACCGCAGTTCGGAATGAGCTTCGCGATCTGGAAGTATACGCCTCCGCCTCAGGCTCCTCCGACTCTTCAGCAGCTTCAGGCTGAAATTGCGCAGCTTCAGAAGGTGCAAACTCCGGGGATGCCGTTTTAGCGGATGCGCATTTTGACTTTGGCGCTGTTGTCCTCCGTCTTGGGTCTGCACACTCAAGCGCAGGGAACCTCATCAGCGCCAGCGGGGACGACTACTCTACCGGGTTCGCCGTCCCCGTCTAAGACCTTCTACGCAGTCGGGATGAGTTTGCTTCCGCAGAGCTCGCCGAAGCCGAGCGGATGGGCCGCTGTCGTCACTCCGATTTCATCAGCACAAAAAATCTACTCGATCAGTGAGACGGACTTTACCTTTGTCCGCACCGTGTCAGCCTCGGTGCTTCCAGGCTTCAGCGTGCAGACCAGCGTTAGAACCGGCTTCGCGGTGTGGCTTCGAGCCTTCGGATCAGCGAACTTGTACGCGCTCGGCGACGGAGGGATGGCGACAACCGGCGCGGTATCGAGCGCGGCGGCTTCAGGCGGGGGCTTTGTGACCTTCCCGGTCCGGGGTATACTTGCGGTGATCGGGGCTCGTGTCCTGAAAACCGTCGCCGGAACGCTGACGTACGGCGAGATCGGTGTAGCCTGGGGGAAATGAAATGTTTCAAAACCTGATCGTGCGAACGGCGTTAAAGAAGCTCACGGACGGAGACACTGGGTCGAGCATCCTCGGCGTGGTCGCGTCCGGCCTGCTCGCGGCAAATATCAATTTCGGCGACCTATTCTCGAAGGACAAAGGAAAGCAGGCGACCGCCATCGGACTCCTGGCCGGAACTGCTATAACACTGGTGTGGGGCTACTACACCGGCAAGGGCAAGATTGCATGATGCGTATCCTCCGAATGAACTTAGCGGGCCTCGCATTGTTGGGGCCCGCTCTTTTTTGGGCACTGCACGCCCAGACTCCGCTTCCGTTCATCTCGGTGATTCCGCAGACGTTGCCGGTGCAGTGTTCGCCCGGCAATGTATTTGTGGACCCGGACCCTGGTTATCTCGATGTGTGTGTAGGCTCCGCGGGTCAATCGACGGGACCAGGCACGCTGAAGCGGCTCGCGTTCGGGACCTGGATCAACGGCGAAACGCAGGCGGGTGTCATCGACGGAACGAATACGATTTTCACATTGAGTCAGACGATGGTGCAGAGCATTGGCGGGGTCTACGTTGACGGCTTGCGCATCCCGGCATCAGGCTTCGTATGGGGTGGCGGGAGCAACGCGAACACGATAACGTTGTCAGTCGCGCCCAAAGTGTCGGTTGTAGTAGACTACTTGACACCGTGAGAAGCGGCAGCAAGCTAACGCCATGTTCCGAATGTGGGAAACCGCGAAGGTGTGCGTATCCTGGCAGATGCGATGCCTGCTATAAGAAAGCCGCGAACACCGGCAAGAACACTGGAAACGCCGCCTGGAAGGAACTCGGCGAGCATCGCAAGGCCGAAGCGCTTCCGAAATTCACGTTGACGCCAGAGGACGTATTCGCACGACGGCAAGGGAGTTACACGAATGACTGAACGGGACAAAACGCGCGCAGGTGAACTGTACGCTGAACGGGACAAAGCGCTCGCAGGTGAACTGTACGACATCGTCGAGGAGATGCTACGAATCGCGAGCTATGCGACTGACACGGCGGCTCGGCAAGCTAACCGAAAGCGATTCATAGACTTCTGCGAGAAAAGCGAGGGCGCCGATGAATGACCTGGTCCAGCGAATTGTGAACGCCATCATCCGTCAAGAGGGAATGAGCCCGACGTACTGCAATCCCGGCAACCTTCGTGCGGCTCCGTGGCTTCCTGGAGCCTTCATCGCCTCGGGCTTCTGGAGACCAGCCACACGGAACCAGGGCGTTGCAGGAGCGGCCCATGTCGTTGTCCTGCACATTGCAGAGGGCGACACGTTGACGCAGCTCATAAGCCTCTGGGCGCCGGCCAGCGACGGGAACGCCACAGCGACGTATATCGCCAACGTCAAGGAGTGGGCGAACATCCCGGATGAGAACATGCCTTTGTGGAACTATCTAGTTCCGTGATACACTCTTCCTGAAGTGCCGTCCTTCACTCAGGAACAATGGTTCGAACTCTTCCGGTTTGCGCTGTATCCGTTGTTTGTTTGGATTATCCAGATAATCATCAAACGCGCGATCAAGGAAGGCCGGGACGCAATTGACGTTCGAGCCGATGTCGTGGCGACGAAAAGGGCAGAGGCATTGCGCAAGGACGTGGCAGACCAGCTCACCAAGATCCACGATACTTTCAAGCTGCACGAGGCTCGCGACGAGCAATGGTTCGCAGAGCTGCGCGAGCTGATTCTGAACAGTCGACACTCATGAAGTTTCGAAGTGAAACATCACAAGCGGTTGGGCGTCGGGGTAACAGGCGCGAATGGCGGCGACACTGAGATAGTCAGCCGGCGGCCGAGGAAGCGCGTGAAGCTTCCTCGGCGCGATCAAAGTGCTCGATCTTGCGAACGATCTTGTGAAAGCGGCCGTTTATGCTGAGCGAGTCACCGACGCGCACGTTGCGATAGCGCGAGCCCGAGCGCAGCTCGTAGCGCTTGACGCCATCGCGGATGGCGGCGTAGTAGGGATTTCGCACAAAAAGTATGCGCATGGATGAATGATAGCAGGGACGGTCGAAGAAAGCGCCAAGCATTTTCGTTCTCTATGAGCGGATCACGACGAAGTTGTTGATGGCCGGATCAATATCGCGATCGTCAAGCTCGCAGTCCAGTTCATAGTCCGCTAGTGGCGCCTTGGCTTCATCTTGCGAAAGAAACTCGCTCGCGGTCATTGAGTCAGTGTCGATTACGCGGCGTTCACCGTTGATGTACTGAATCATGTGTCTCATTGTGGTTGTCTCCATGACTGATTATCTGGAATCGGACTGAACGGCACAAGAGTACCTTGACCTTAGAAAGTTTCGTAGTACTATAGTACTGATTTGAAAGCGCCAAAGGTCACACACTTGATCATCGCGATTGACAAGTTGATCGCCTTGCGGCGCAACCCGCAGTATCTCAGCGAGCGTCAGAACAAAGCTCTGCGCACGTCGATTGAGCGCGACGGCTTTCTGTGTCCGGTGGTCGTGAGGAAAAAGAAGGATCTCTATGAGATCCTTAGCGGCAATCATCGAGTGAACGCCAGTCGCGAGGCCGGCCTGAAGGAGTTGCCGTGTGAGCTCGTGCATCCCTGCGACGACAAGCGGGCGGCGCGCATCGCCGTGAACATGAATACGGTGCATGGCGACCCAACGCCGGAGCTGCTCGCGCCGTTCCTGGCGGAGATAGATGACGACACGATGCGCACGCTGTTTCTCGACAGCGCGCTCGTCAGTGGTATCGTGGATTTTGACAAAACGCTAGAAGAGCGCCTCAAGCTGTTGCAGCTACCCGACTCGTTAAACGGGAAGGGGAACGGCGAGCCAGCATTCCGAACTGTGTGTGCAAATGCGGACATCGACACATTGCCAATGCGCAAAAAGCTTCCAAGTCCAGCCCTGTAGCGATTACCGCAGAATCAAGACAGTGCTGAATCGCGGAACTCATCCGACGTTCATCGGGCGAAATCTGGTGCAGCGTTGCGCCATGAACGGAGGCGCGATGATATTTGTGTTTGTAGATGAGGATGTGGCCGTGGCCGTTGTGAACCCGGCGATCAACACGCTGCTGGTGCTGAACGTTCTGCCCGAGCATCGATCACACGGACTGGGGTCCGCGATTCTCAGATACTTGCAGTGCAACTTTGCTCGTGTGGTCGAGGGCGCAATCCCCTTTTTTCGAGCGAAACGGCTATCGGTTCGTGGGCGATATGCATCAAGGGAAAAAACTGAAAACGCAAGTGATGATAAAAAGCAATCTGATCCCACTTGCGGGAAGAGTGGCTGAGATTGTATGCCGAAGAACACTGCACCGCATAAAAAGCCAGGTACGAAGCCTGTGCGTATCGATCCTGATCAGCTCCGTGTCCTGGCGGGAATGCAGTGTACATACGAGGAAATCGCCGCAGTGTTTGGAATCAGAAAGCGCCGTTTCATCGACCGTCTGAACGCCGAGCCCGAACTGAAGATCATGGTCGAGGAAGGCTGGGCGAATGGCCGGGCCAGCGTGCGGCGCGAACAATTCAAGTTGCTCGCGGCCGGCAATGCGACCATGGCCGTTTGGCTGGGTAAGCAGTATCTTGGGCAGCGCGACAATCTGGATAGCAAGTTGACAGGAACCGGCTTGAATGGAGAAATAGAAGTGCATGTCTCTCCCGTTGAACTGCTCGAACGAGGAATTGCTCGCATCCTTGAGCGTCAGCGATCGCAGGGAGATTCTGAGCGGCTTAACGGATCAGCAACAACGTGATCTGCTGCACACCTGGCGTGGCTACAAGGCTCGGAGAAATCAAGTTCGCCCCCGGGGGACTGGCGCTACTGGCTGGTTCAAGCCGGCCGCGGATTCGGGAAAACTCGAACTGGAGCCGAGGCGATTCGCGAATACGTAGACGAGGGCGCGCAGATTGTGCACCTGGTTGGCTCTACCGCGGGCGACGTCCGCGATGTCATGGTGCAGGGTGAATCCGGGTTGCTGAATTGTTTCCCGCCTGGTCGCCGGCCGTTGTATGAACCGTCCAAGCGACTTGTGACGTTCAGTACGGGCGCGATCGCGCATCTGTTTTCAGCAGATGAACCCGAGCGTCTGCGCGGTCCTCAGTGCGACCATTTCTGGGCGGATGAACTCGCGGCGTGGCGCTTCGGCCAAGAAGCGTGGGACAATCTGATGTTTGGATTTCGGCTCGGTGATGATCCGCGCGGCGTCATCACGACGACGCCGAAGCCGATCAAGCTCCTGCTCGATATCATTGCGGACCCGCATACCGTCGTCACGCGCGCGAGCAGCTATGAGAACAGGGCGAATCTAGCACCGGCATTCTTCGACGCGATCATCCGGAAGTACGAAGGGACGCGAATCGGCCGGCAAGAACTTGAAGCGGAGTTGCTTGAGGACGTCCCTGGCGCTTTGTGGGCGCGGCCATTGATTGAGGCTTCCCGCATAGGCATCGGGCAGCTGAGGGCGGATACCTTTGTTCGCGTCGTTGTGGCGATCGACCCGGCAGTAACGGCGGGGGACGATTCAGATGAGACGGGGATCATCGTAGCCGCGCTGACGCGAACAGGACACGTCTTCATCCTTGACGATCTGACGTGCAAAGAATCGCCGCTCACTTGGCCAAGATAGCGGTGAACGCTTATGTGTCCCGGCGAGCGGATCGCATCATCGGTGAAGTGAACAATGGCGGAGATCTAGTCGAAGCGAACATCAGGGCCGTGGCGCCCAACGTTCCGTATCGCGGTGTGCGAGCGAGTCGCGGCAAAGCTGTACGGGCCGAACCGATTGCGGCGTTGTATGAACAGGCGCGCGTTCATCACGTCGGCACTTTTCCACAACTCGAAGATCAGATGTGCAGCTTCGTGCCCGGCTCAGATCAGAAGTCACCAGACCGCATGGATGCGCTGGTGTGGGCGGTCACGGAGTTGCTGATCGACATGGATCAGCAGCCGTCCATACAGCCGCTCGGCAGGCGGGTTACGATTTCGCAGTTCTGACGTATTGACAAAAATGCGTTCATTGAAATAAAGTGGTTCCTGCCTCGCGGCGGTGAAGGTGGTGTTTGGTGACTGAACCTACAGTGTGCTGCATCATGTTGACGCAGGACCGGCCAGAGCTCGCGAAGCGCGCGGTGGAGTGCTTCAGAACGCAGACGTACCTGAACAAAGCGCTCTTAGTGTGGGACACCAGCACCGAGATGAACCCAGCGAAGCGCCTCAACGTCGGGCAATTTGCTCCTGATATTCAGCACGCGTTTTACGGTCCACAGGATTACGCAATTGGTGCGCTCCGGAACCATGCAATTCAGGGCGGGACGAGCGAGGTTGTCTGCACGGTTGCCGTCAACAAAGAACTGACTGGGCCCGCTGACATCATCGTCCATTTTGACGACGACGACTGGAGTCATCCGAAGCGCATCGCGGAGCAAGTCGCGTTACTTCAATCGAGCGGCGCGGACGTGGTCGGCTACAACGAAATGCTGTTCTGGCGCACGCGTGGCGTCGAAGTCGGCGAGGCGTGGCTCTACAGCGGGCCGACTACGAGACAGGCTCCGCACTTCGTTATGCTACTGGCGCAAGACCTGGGAAGCCAGACCATTCAATCCTCAATTGCCACGAGTCGGACCCGGCCAGAAGGGCGGCGGTGAAGACTGGGAGAATATTCTTTCTTTGGCGCCCGACGCGACCACTTTTCCTCGTGATAAAACCAGCAGCCTTGCGCCGAGGCGGTAGGCTTCTTCCATGTTGTGCGTGACGAGCAGCGTGGGCCGGCGATATGCCGCAAACGTTTCCTGCAGCTGTATTTCCATCTGGCTTCGCAAATGTGTGTCGAGCGCTGATAACGGTTCATCGAGCAACAGCGCCTCAGGCTCAATGGCGAGCGCGCGGGCCAGCGCCACTCGTTGCTGCTCGCCTCCGGATAGCGTGCGCGAATAGCGGCTTTCGAGGCCGGGTAGATGCGTCCGTTCAATTAATGCCGAAACCCTCTTCGATCGCTCATCTCGTGGCAATCCCTCCAGACCAAATCCGATATTCTCCGCCACGGTGCGATGTGGAAAGAGCGCGTAATTCTGAAACAGCATGCCGACGCGGCGCTGCCTTGCGGGAATATTCAGATGCGATTCGGAATCGAAGAACACGTGATCATTCAGCTTGATTCTTCCGCGGTCGGGCCGCTCGAGTCCCGCGATGCATCGCAGGAGCATTGTCTTGCCAGCACCCGACGCGCCCAGAATACTCAGCGGCTCGGCCTCGGCGCGAAATGAAACCTCCAGCGCGAAATCGGAGAGCTTTTTCTCGATCTGGACTTCGAGCGCCATCAGCGCCGAGCCCACCGCAACCGCTCTGGCGATTGCAGGTGCGTCCAGTAGTAAAGCCCGGCGAGGAGAGCGAGCGAAATTCCGACATCGATCAGGCACCAGGTGAAGGCTTGCTTCATCTCGTTTGCTTCGACGGCGAAATAAATCGCGATCGGAATCGTTTCGGTTCTGCCCTGAATATTGCCGGCGAGCATCAGCGTGGCGCCGAATTCGCCCAGCGCCCGCGCGAACGAAAGAATTGTCCCTGCGAGCACGCCGGGCCACGCGAGCGGCAGCGCCACTTCGCGAAACACGCGCCACTCCGAAGCGCCCAGTGTACGCGCGGCTTGCAACAAGCTGGGATCCACTTGTTCGAGCGCCGCGCGAGCCGTCAAGTACATCAGAGGAAAAGCGACCACCGTGGCGGCAATCACTGTGGCCGGCCAGGAAAACACGATGGTCGCGCCAAATTCGAGAAACAATTTTCCGAGCGGCCCGTTTCGTCCGAAAAGCAACAGCAAAAGAAAACCAACCACGGTGGGAGGCAACACGAGAGGCAGAAGAAAAACGCCGTCGATGAGGGCCATGCCGGCGCTTTTGCGGCCTTCGCGCCAGGCAGCAGCCGCGAGCCCCAGGAAAAGCGTGATGACGGTTGCCGTCACGCTCGTTGCCAGCGAAATCCAAAGCGGAGACCAATCCATCGGCTCAGGATTGTAGCCGGAACGGAAGCGACTGGCTCATTTTTCGGCGAGGAGCAAGAGGGTCAGGAGTTTTCAAACTGGCGCAACGATGGTTCAGATGTGGTTCAGAGCAGATTTTCAATTCGAATGGGCAGTTCGCGGACGCGCACTCCCGTGGCGTGATAAGTAGCGTTGGCGATCGCGGACGCGCAACCGGTTAGTCCAATTTCACCAATTCCTCGCGCGCCGTATTCGTTCAGCTTCGTATCTGGATAATCGAGGAAAATGCAATCCATCTCCGGAGCGTCGGCGTTCACGGAGACGATGTAGTCCGCGTAATTGTTGTTTACCGGCTTGCCGTTTCGAGGGTCGTAAATCGTTTCCTCGAAAAGCGCCATTCCGATTCCCATCACCACTGCGCCCAGAATCTGATTGCGAGAGGTCTTGAGGTTGATCATCTGGCCGCCATCAATCACGCTGAGCCAGCGCGTTACGCGTAGCCGCGCGATTCCCGGATCCCAAGCCACTTCGCAGAAATGCGCGCCGAACGAGTGCATCGAATATTGTTTGGCTTCGGGCGCCGCTTCCGTTCTGGCTTGCCCATCGAGGCCGCTGAGTCTTCGAAGCTTCAAGATGTCGGGAAAAGACACGCCGTTTTCGGGCGATTGATCTTGCCGATGAACGCGGCCACCAGTCATTTTCAGCGATTTAGGATCGGCTTTTTCGAATGGCGAGCCCGCGGTTAATGCCGCCACTTTTAACACCTCGGTTACCGCCTGATCAGTAGCTTTCACGATCGCGGGTAACACGGTCGCGGTCGCGGATGATCCACCGGACGTGGGACCCGGCGGAAGCGCGGTGTCGCCCAACTGCACGCGGATTTTATCGAGCGGGATTCCCGTTCTGTCGGAGACTACCGCGGCAAAAACTGTGTACGTGCCGGTGCCAATATCTTGTGTGGCGCAAACGGCGCGAGCGGTTCCGTCCGCGAGCAGCGAGACGCGCACCTCGGCATTGTGACGCCCCGCCGGCCACGTGCATGTCGCCATGCCCCAGCCGAGAATTTCGTTTCCCTTCGTCATCGAGCCCACTTTTGGATTGCGCTGGCTCCATCCGAACTTTTCGGCGCCTGTCTGGTAGGCCTCGCGCAGATGCTTGCTCGAGAAAGGCCGCTTCGATCCTTCGTCGGTCTCCGCGTAGTTGCGCATCCGCACCTCGATGGGGTCGAGGTTTAGTTTTACTGCCAGCTCATCCAGCGACGATTCGATCGCGAAAAGTGATGGCGTGCGGCCCGGTCCGCGCATCGGAGTGGGAGTGCCGATATTTTTGTGAATCAGATACTGGGTGGCGCGCAGGTTCGGGCAGCTATACAACATCGAGGTGACTTCAGCGCAGTTTTCGACGTAATCATCAACCATCGAAGTGGGCTGAAATATTTCGTGCTGAAAAGCGGTGAGCTTTCCGTTGGTGTCCGCCGCCAACTGGATGTGCTGCCGCGTAAACGGACGATGGCCGACGGTGGTGAACATCATGGTGCGGGGTACGGAAACTTTTACGGGGCGGCCGAGCTGCTTCGACGCTAATGCAGCCATCCACGAATGCGGCCAGGGAAACAGCTTCGATCCGAAGCCGGAGCCGATGAATCTGGAAATCACTTCGATGGACTCGAGCGGAATGGCGAGGATTTCTGCTGCGCAATTCCGGTGATTCACCACGCCCTGGGAGGTCTCGTAGAGCGTGAGCTTGTCTTTCGTCCATGACGCGATGGTGGCGTGCATTTCCATGGGGTTGTGTGTTTCCACCGGCGTGGTGTAGGTCACGTCCAATTTCACTGCACCGCTGCCCAGCGCTGAGTCCACATTGCCGCGCTCATTCTTAATGGAAGGAGGATCCTTCGGAGTCAATTCATCGGTCGAGACGTCTGGAGTTCGCGCATCGTATTTCACCGCGACGCGAGAGGCCGCTGCCTGCGCGCGTTCAAACGTATCAGCCACGACCAAGGCGACGAATTGCCCGTAGTAATAAACCTGATCATCCTCGAAGGGCGGCCGGCTCTCTCCGGGGCGGCTGCTTTCTTCAAAACTATTCGCAGGGCGATAGAGTTTTTGCGTATTTCCGTGATGCAGAATCGCGAGAACGCCGGGCATTTTCCCGGCTTCGCTCGAATCGATGCTGACGATTTTCCCCGAGCCGACCGTGCTGCCGACGCCGACTCCCCATGCCATATTCTCGAGCGCATACTCGACGCCATACTTCGCCGCGCCGGTGACTTTCATGACGCCGTCAACGCGCGTGATCTCTTTTCCGATAATTGTCGATTCTTGCGGCACGCGAACCTCTCTTAGCTCGATTCTGCTTCAGGCGGAAGCGGTAACGGTTTGCAGCGCGCGCACCAGGGTGCGCTTCGCCAACTCAACCTTGAATCCGTTATTGCGATAGGTTTTGGCGCCGTGAAGCGCAGCGTCGGCCGCGTTGCGGAACGTGCGCTCGCTCACCTCGCTTCCCGCCAATTCTTTCTCCGCCTCTGGCGAACGCCATGGCCTGGTGCCCACCCCGCCCAACGCAATCTGCGCTTTCCCGATCTTGCAGCCATTCATTTCCACGATAACAGCCGCAGAGGCAAGCGCGAATTCGTACGAAGCGCGATCGCGGCGTTTCAAGTAATGCGATTTCGCATTAGCAGGCAGAGCCGGCAGCGTTACATGCGTAATGATTTCGCCTTTTCGCACCACGTTTTCCTTGTCCGGAGTATTCCCCGGAAGCAAATAGAATTCAGTGATGGGTACGCTTCTCTCTCCGGCAGAACCATTCAAATGAATCGTGGCACCCAGCGCCATCATGGCCACCGCCATGTCCGACGGATGCGTGGCGATGCAGTGTTCGCTGGTTCCGAGGATTGCATGCATGCGGTTGTAGCCGTCGATCGCAGGGCATCCCGACCCTGGCTCGCGTTTGTTGCAGGCATAATTCGTGTCGCGGAAATAGTAGCAGCGTGTTCTTTGCAGCAGGTTCCCGCCGGTCGTGGCCATGTTGCGCAGCTGCGGCGAAGCTCCGGAGAGCAAAGCTTCCGAGAGCACCGGGTACATTTGCTGCACACGCGAATCGTGCGCGAGGTCGCTGTTGCGAACCATCGCTCCGATTTTCAGGCCACCGCTGGCTTCGGGCTCGATGCGATCGAGCGACAGAATGTTAATGTCCACGAGGGCGGTGGGACGCTCCACGTTCAGCTTCATCAGATCGATCAGCGTGGTGCCGCCTGCGACAAATTTCGCACCGCTCGCAGTGGCATTCGTCATCGCGTCGTTTACGGTTGCTGGCTTTGTGTATTGGAAGGTGTCCATCGTGATTCCTTGCCGGTAATCTCGGCGCTAAGCGCGGTCTCGCACTGAACGCACCGCCGCCACAATATTTTCGTATGCTCCACAGCGGCAGATGTTTCCGCTCATGCATTCGCGAATGGCGTTGTCGCTTGATTCGCACGGCTCTTTCAGCAGCGCTACGGCTGACATGATTTGCCCCGACGTGCAATAGCCGCACTGAAAACCGTCGTGCTCGAGGAAAGCAGCCTGCATCGGATGAAGCCGGCCATCTTTCGCGAGTCCCTCGATGGTGGTGATTTCATCTTGCTGGTGCATTAACGCAAACGTAAGGCAGGAATTGATGCGCCGCCCGTTCACGTGCACGGTGCAAGCGCCACATTGCCCGTGATCGCATCCCTTTTTCGTGCCGAAAAGGCCAAGATTTTCACGCAGCGCGTCGAGCAGCGTCACGCGCGTTTCGATTTGCAACTGGTGAAGCTGCCCGTTGATTTTCAGCTCGACTGGAACAATATCAGCGGGATTCGAGACCGCAGGAGCTTGCGGTGACTCAATGGTGCGCGGAGTGGCGCGCAGCAGGGGAGCGGCCGTCGCGGCGATTCCGGCGGTCGCGACGTTGGTTAGAAACGAGCGCCGCGTAACACCGCGCACGCCAGGCGCTTTTGCGCTTTTTACTGCGTCAGGCGGGCCAGCTACCGAATCTTTGCGTCTAGGCATTCTCTCGGCCTCCGACATGGCCACTATCGAGCGACGGGGAGCGTACCAATGGCGGATGCAGGGGACAATCCAGCAAAACCCTTAGCGGATTACTACAGCTCCTTTTCCAGCCGCGACAAAAAATGCAACACGTCCGCAGGGCTTCGCACGTAAAACGAGGCGTGCGTATTGCCTCCGCCTCCCACGCTCACCGTGATCTGGCCCGGCAATACGGAGAAGGCTTCTTCATCCGTTTCATCGTCGCCAAAATAGATTGCGACTTTCTTTTCGGGCAGCCGCGCGAAAAGCTCGAGAACCGCGACACCCTTGCCCGGAAATTCGCGCGGTAGCAACTCCCATACTTTCTTGCCGCAAAGAATGCGCAGCTTGTCGCTAGACGTTGCGACTATATCGGCTACCACGCGGCTGGCTGCTTCGATGGCCGGCTGCCGCGCGCCGCGATAATGGACGGCAAAGCTGAGCCGCTTATCTTCAATCTCGATTCCGCGCAGGCCGGCGAGCCCCGTTTGAGCGGCTCTTAACGCAGCCTCCACCATCTGCCGCGCCGCTATGCTCGGAACCGTAGCTTCTCCCGCGCGCTCGGCGCCGTGCAAGCCGACGTACCGTATGCCTCCGACGCCGACGAGATTCTGGATTTTTTCCAACTCGCGGCCGCTGACAATCGCGATCGTAAGGTTTTCGTGCCCTGCGAGCCGCTCAAGAATTGTCCGACCACGCGCTGAGAATCGCACATCGTCAGGATGCCGCCGCAAACGCACCAGCGTTCCATCAAAATCGAGCAGTAAAAGACGGTGTTCTGCGTCGCGAATCCGAGCGATTACTTCAGCCCACGCACTTCCCAGGTGGCGCACATCGTGTATGGGCCGCCGCTTGCGTGGCAGTAACGGTAAGGCCGGCGAGGAATCATCAACACTTTTCTCCTGCGCGCTAGTCGCCACTGGCCCCGCCTGCCTTTCGTGAAACGATGGCCAATCGCGACGTTGGATTGCTCGGCTCTTTTTCTTCGCGGTCCTGGCCGTCTTCGGGCCGCGGTTCGTCAATTCGAATTTCAGACAAATCCGTAATTAAATTTCCCGCCCAGCGATATACATTGTGCTCTTTCACATTGCGCCGCATTCGCTGCATGCGCCGATGGCGTTCGGTGGCGTCCATCTCGAGAGCCATGCGGATCGCGTCGCTGAGCTGTTCGATGTCGTATGGATTCACGATGATTGCGTCTCGCAACTCGCGGCTCGCTCCCGTGAAGCGGCTCAAGATTAACGCCCCTTGCTCGTCTTCGCGAGCGGCGACAAATTCCTTGGCCACCAGGTTCATACCGTCGTGCAGCGAAGTCACCATGCAAAGATCCGCTGCCTGGTAGTATGGCAGGATTTCACTGTGCTCGTGATGGCGGGCGAGCAGGACAATCGGCTTCCATTTCGACGTTTGGAATCGCGTATTGATGCGCGCGGCTTCGGCTTCCACTTCCGTCACAAAATCATGATAGCGCGGAATGTGTGTGCGGCTCGGCGCGCCGATTTGAACGAATGTGAATTGCCCTTGATACGTGGGCCATCGTTCGAGGAAGCGCTCGACGCCGCGGAACCGCTCGATAATTCCCTTCGTGTAGTCTATGCGGTCCACGCCGACGCCCATAAAGCTCGCTTCGATCCCCAGATTCTTCAAGAGTTCCGTGCGCCGGACGTAAGGAGAGACCGGCCCGGCACCTTCCCCCTGGCTTTCGCGGAAGTCCACGCTGATTGGGAACGGGCGCACCAGCGTCGTCTGGCCGTGCCGCTTCACCGCGAACCGCTCCCATTCGATCCGGGATTCGAGTGCGCGATTCACCGTCTCGAGGAAATTGTTGCAGTGCGCCTGGATGTGGAAGCCAATCAAGTCGGCCCCCAGCAACCCATCGAGCACTTCGCGCTGCCAGGGGCAGATACCAAATGCTTCCGGATTCGGCCAGGGGATGTGCCAGAAAATCGCCACTCGCGCATCGGGACGCGCCTCTTTGATCATCAGCGGCAGCAGCGCGAAATGATAGTCCTGCACAAGAACGAGCGGATGCTTGGCGGTCTCGATTTCCTGAAGAACCGCATCGGCAAATTTGCGGTTTGCTTCCTGATAGCTTTTCCAGTCTGACGCGCGAAAGATGGGCCGGGTGTAAGCGATGTGGCACAGCGGCCAGAGCCCCTCGTTCGAGAATCCGTAGTAGTAGCCTTCCTCTTCTTCTTTGGTCAGCCAGACGCGCCTCAACGTGTACTCAGGCTTGTCAGGCGGAACGCGTAGGCGATCGTGCTCGTCCACCGTTTCGCGGTCCGCATCTCCCGAGCCCGATGCGATCCACGTTCCGTCACACGCGCGCAGGATCGGCTCAAGCGCAGTTACCAATCCGCTAGCTGGAACTAGCGCTTCGATTCCCTTGTTGCGGTGCACGTGCATATAAGGCTCGCGGTTTGACACCACTACTAGCGGACTTTGCAGCGTCTTGCTCTGCATGCTGATTCGCAGGCGCTCGGGCGTCCACATCGCTTGCCCAGTCTCGCGAAGCCGAGCCTCTTCCTCAGCGGCCGCGCGCGCTTCTGCCAGGCTCTGCGTCAGATTCATCACTTCTTCGGAAAAAGGCGCGAGAAAATCTCCTTTGGGAAGGTCAGGACGGGCAGAAATCTTGCCCACTCGCACTTGCTTCATCCACTCGGCAGTTCGCGAAATGGGTCCGATGATCGTCCACTGTACGATCAGAACCGTGATCAGAACGATCAGAAGCACCTGCGCGATTACGTGCCAAAGCGTTTCGCGCCAGATGCGCAGGCTCTGCGCTTCCACGTAACTGGCGTCGTGGTAGATTGCCAGAAAGCCGGCTAATGTTCCTTTTCGATGAAGCGGCAAAAAGAAGACCTGCATCTCCTTGCCGCCCAATTTTACAAATTCGCCGAATCCCTCTTCGTGCGACTTCACTTGTTCCACTGGTATTTCAACTGGATCCAGCCGGGAAACGAGATTCGAACTTTCGGCGAGCACTCCGCCGCGCGCGTCATACACCACCACGCCCGCCAGCCGCTCCCTGTTTCCGAATCGTTCGACGATGTGGCGCAGCTGGTCGCGCGAGCCGTTGTCGAGCGCCGGTTCGATTAGTTCTTGCAGGCTTTCGCCTAGAGTTTCGGCGCGCCTCACCAGATCGGCGCGCAGCGCGCGCTTCTCCGAGCGCACCTGGTTCCTGGCAACAATAAACGTGACTAAACTGATGCCGGCTACAAGAAATACGATCAGCCGTAGACTGAGCCTCACGGCGTTCCCTTCGCTGCTAAGTTTGTGGAAATCCGGCGCGATTAAGCAGCGGCGATTTCGATGGTTTCTATCCTGATTATGTTATTGACGGTGTCCAAAATGCCCTTCACTCGCACTTTCTTCCCTGCAAACTTCTCCGCCGTCTGCTGGTCATCGAGCGAATAGGAAAACTTGCTGGAATCGTCCGTCAGAACGAATTGATCGTCCTTTTTGGCAATCGTGCCGGTAAACGTCTCCATCTTCGAATCGTGTCTCTGACTCACTTGCAGGTGGGTTTTAGTGTTGCCTACAGTTGTGGTTGCAGTGTAAGCGGATGCCCCGGCCAGAAGCGTAAGTCCCAAGGTAGCCGCGCCTAAAGTGATTGTTTTCTTGATTTTCATCTCTGCTCTCGCTTTTCTACTCCAAATACTGGGCGAAGACGATACACGGAATCCTTCACTTTCTGAGTGCATCGCGCGTGCCATTAGAACACCATCTAATTCATTGCAGATAAAAGGCTTAATGCGATTTCCCGTTGCCCCCGTAGGAAGAATAGTCGCAGAGCCCGAAGATTATGCACGGTAACTCGCGCCTCGAGCCCAAAACTGGCCTCCCATTAGCTGCACCCGGCCGCCGTTTGACCCCCTAGGTGCGCGATTGGACGCACAACGCTAGACGGGTGGTTCGGATAGGCGCAAACTTTAGTACTGTAACCAGTTACGGGTGCAGCTCACCCGTGCTAGGCAGTTCGGGGCAAGGCCTGTGGGGGAACACGGGGCCACTGCGTTACAGGCACGTTAAGAAAAGGTGGAGGAGACATGGCGAGCGCAGTTTCTAACAAGCTCTGGAAATCGTTCGATTGGGCGCTGTGCAAGACGGCGGGGATAACCTTCGACACGATTCAATACTTCAACAAGTTCAATCCCAACCCTTCATTTACGCCGAAATGGTCGGATAAGCCGCTGCTGAAGTCATGGGAGAAGTCCAAGCCCACGCTCGGCTGGCCACGCACCACGGACTCCCTTTGTCCGGACTGTGTGCGGGAAGCGCGCGATCTGATTCTGAATGGCAAGAAGGATTGGACCGACCTCGTCCACGAGAAGGTCGGCGAAATCAAAGCGCAGATTATCGAACGCGACGGCCAAGTCTGGATGGTGAAAGAGTGCCCCATCCACGGCAAATACGAAGACCTGATGGCCATCGACTCAAAGTTCCTTGAATGGATCGAAGGCAATTTTCCGGGCCGCGACATTCCAGCCCACAACGACGAGGATCTGCACCGCCACGGCTCGAGTACCGTCCGCCACGGCCGCGGTTCCGTTCTCACCGTGGACCTGACCAACCGCTGCAACATGATGTGCGATCCCTGCTTCATGGATGCGAACCAGGTCGGTTACGTTCACGAGCTCAGTTGGGAAGAGATTCAGGAAATTCTCGAGAACGCGACCAAGATCAAGCCACGCCGGCAGATGTCCGTGCAGTTTTCGGGCGGCGAGCCGACGATGCATCCTTACTTCCTCGATGCGGTCCGTTACGCGCGCAAAGTGGGCTACAACAGCGTGCAAGCCGCCACGAACGGAATCGAATTCGCCAAGAGCAAGGATTTCTGCAAGAAGGCCTTTGAAGCGGGCATGCGCTACGCGTACCTGCAATTCGACGGCATCGGCAACGACGCGAACAGCCACCGCCAGGTGGGCAACCTCTTTGACGTGAAGCTTCGCGCCATCGAGAACATGCACGAAGCCGGCATCGAAATCGTGCTCGTCACCACGATCGTCAACAACGTGAACAACGATCAGGTTGGCCCGATCGTGAAGTTCGCGATGGAGAACCCGAAGAAAATTTCCTTCGTTTCATTCCAGCCGGTCTCGTTTACCGGGCGCGACGAGGAAATCACTCCGGAACGCCGCATCCGCCAGCGCTATACGCTTTCTCACCTCGCGAAGGACGTCAGCGCGCAAGTCGGCAAAGTAGAGCCCACGCGCGATTGGTTCCCGATTTCTTACATCGCCACTTTCGCGGGCTTCTCCGATCTTTCGCACGGGCCCGATTCGCAATGGGGCTCGCTCTCCTGTGGTTGCCACCCGAATTGTGGCGTCGGCACCGCGCTCATGATCAACAAGGAAACGAAAGAATGGGCGCCGGTTCCGCGCTTCCTCGATGCGCCGTCGCTCACTAAGGACGTTACCGCCATCACCGACGCAGCCCGCAGCAAAGGCTTCTCGAATTTCATGATGGCCATGGCGCTGCTCAAAAACTATAAGCCGTTCCAGGCGCCACCCAGCTTGCGTTTGAAAGATTTGTGGATGAAGTTCGACAAGACGTGGGCGCTCTCCAAGAACTCGCATAGAAAGTATGGCCGCACCAGTCCGGATCGCACCTATGAAGACGCGATGAAGCGCCGCAAGGAAGATCCCTGGAATTTCCTTTTCATCGCCGGCATGTGGTTCCAGGATCTTTTCAATTACGATTTCCGCCGCACCGAAATGTGCATCATCCCCTACGCCACGCAGCAGGGTGAAATTTCCTTCTGCGCGTACAACACCGGCGTGGGCTGGCGGAAGATCATCGAGAACATGTACAAGAACGCGACCGTCGCCCAGTGGTACAAGACGCACGGCAAGCACGATATCTTCGCCAAGGGCAAGAAAGTCGACCTCGCCACGTACGAGCACTCGCTGCGAATCGACCAGGAAGACGCCTCGCGCGTTCGTCACCTCGAGCACGACATTCCGCTCACAGCAGCCGAAGAAGACCGCGCCCGTCGCCGCAAGGCCAACGAAGAAGCTGCCAAGGTCCGCCGAATCTACGAAGAGCTCGTTCTGAAGAAGCCGCAAGAGTCGGTCGTCCAGATCGGCTCAATTCAGCAAATTCAAATGGCGGTTCCGGGCGCAACGGTAAAGCCAGTCCAGATCGCCCCAGCCAACGGCAATGGCAACGGTCACGCAAACGGCAACAGCGCAGCGAAAGTAGCCAACACGGAAGCAGAAGCTGCCGTCGCCGGCGACTAACAGAGCTTTGTAGCCCGCGGTTTCAACCGCGGGAAAAACCAAATCAAAAGAATGGGGCTTTAGCCCCCGAAATGCTCTGTTTACTAACAGCCCCGACTCAACCCGGGGCTGTTGCTTTTTCACAGCAGCCTGTTGTTTTGGTAGAATGAGCAATCGAGGACAAAATGCCGATCTACGAATATGTCTGCGACGATTGCGGCGCCCACTACGAGCGCATCGTCATGAGCCAAAAGCAATCCATCACATGTCCGAAGTGCGAGAGCGCGAAACACACGATTCAACTATCAGTATTCGCCGCACCCGCGAATGGCAGCAAAGCGAGCGGCGGATCTTCCTCAGGTCCCGCATCCGGTTCAGGCGGCGCCTGCTGCGGAGGCGGTTGCGGCTGCAACTGATGCAATGGTCGGTATCGACAGGCCAATTGTCGCGATTAGGCCTGAATTTCTAATCGCGAATGCGCGATTAAGATTAAGCCTAACCCCTTACGCAGCAACCACTTGAAAATTTATAACGGAAGTATGAACCTTACGCAAAGGACTCAAAATGAAAGACTTAAAATCCTTTAGACAAGACCTTACGTTGCCTGTTTTTCTCCCGCGGAATTCTGAAAGCCGACCGGCTTTTGGACAGCTTGGAACATTGCAAGATCCGGCGTTAGCGCTTGAAAATTGCCAGCTATGTTCCGGATCACCAGCTGGTCAATTGAATTTTTTTCCTCCGCTCCCAACGCAAAATAGCTTTTTGCATACATCTCACGAGCAGCCTGCATCGCGAGTGAAAAGTAAAGTTGGGCAGCTATAGTCTTCAGGAGATTTAGTTCAAATTTGTCTTCTGCCATTGGGTAAACCCTCCGTTTCGGAATCACAGATTCGTAGAATAATTGTGTGAATTATTCTATATGGCGGTAGCGGGTGTGGGTGAAAATGAAAAAGGCTAAAATTAGTTCAATTTCTGGCTCGACATGCTTACCTGCGGTGGTAATTGGGACTGTTCGCGGAGCATCCCTATCGTCTGGAACAGTAATAAGCTACTCTTTGCCGCTTCTCTCCAGTGAAAGCGGCAATTGTCCATTTTTAAGTTCACAAACTCGAAATCTCCGCCGGAATAAAAAAGGTCGCAATTCCTGAGAGTGCATTCGATAAATACGGATTCTTCAAGAACAAACGTCTGCTCGCTCATGGTCTTGTCTTTGTAGATTTTCATTTTCATCTCCTTGAAAGGCATGGTTTCTTCCCTCCAAAGTGAAGTTACGCAGCATCAAACCCATCTGTCAATCTGCTGAAGCCTGTGAATATTTCGGAAAAGCGGAAAACGGATCGGTCGATAGAATAATTGCATGAATTATTTTATGAGATGAATTTTAGGGCGGGATGGTATTTTCACCCGCCCCTAACGCCGGGTTTCCTTGAAGTAATCAAGGTTCCCGCACGACAACATTTTGTCAGTGGGTCAGTTGGCTTTTAGCCGTTCTATTTTTCCGATGCATCGAGGGAGTATCCCCCGGTGCAAAGGGATGCGCAGTTCCTAGGATAAAGCTCACCTACGGCAGAACAGCAGTGACCCTGCATGTTGTCAGGGATGGCGGCGTCCCGTCGCTGTCCGCACCACCAACTCCGGGACGTATCAAAAATTTGGCTAACATTCTAGCCTCCTTTGAGACCGTCCAGCGGTTCGTCCCGGAGTCTAGTTGAAAATCTTGTTTGTGGGTTAATTTTGTACTTGACAAACGATTGCGTTAAGTATAACATTAGCCCATGAATAAGAAACGAGCACACCTCGCAAAGTCCGAAGTAATCGAGCAGATTCCTCTGGCTTGCTCCAATGAACTAGCGGCTGTGGAGTTCATCGAAGCCCAACGGTGGGGCAAGACACCCGGTTGCGTTCACTGTGGTTCGGTGAATGTCTATAAGATGGTGGACTCCAAGACCGGTGAACGGAATCAGCGGTTCCTCTGGCGCTGTAAGGATTGCGGCAAGCAATACACCGTCCGCATTGGTACGGTCTACGAAGAATCCAGAATTGAACTTCGTCACTGGTGCTATGCCTTCTGGCGTGCGGCCACGTCGAAGAAGGGTGTCGCGGCGCTGGAGATCATGCGTCACTGTCAGATTAGCTATAAGTCGGCACTCTTTATGATGAGCCGCATTCGCTTTGCAATGGCTCCGAACGCGGATAGGCCGATGACCTGCCCCCCGAAATTTAGTCCAGCCAAAAGTTAGCTTCTCCGGGTATAAGACCACGAGAGGAGAAGCGCCATGAAAGGAAGCCGCTTTAGTGAAGAGCAGATCGTTGGGGTGTTGAAGGAGGCAGAGGCTGGAGTTCCCATGAAGGACCTCTGTCGCCGCGTTGGCATCAGTACAGCTACGTTCTACCACTGGAAAGCGAAGTACGGTGGTCTGGAAGTGAGCGAGACCCGACGGCTGCGTCAGGTGGAGGAAGAGAACGGACGGCTGAAGAAGATCGTGGCGCAGCAAGCCCTGGACCTGGACGCGCTAAAGGTGGTGCTGGCAAAAAAGTGGTAGGCCCGCGGGCGAAGCGAGAAGCGGTGTGTGTCGTGCGGGAAGAAGCAAGACTCAGCGAGCGACGCGCCTGTGGGCTGATCGGGATGCACCGCGGGAGCTGGCGGTACCGGCGGAAGGAACGGAACGAAGCGGCGTTGCGGGCTCGGCTACGCGAGTTGGCAGGCGAGCGTCCGCGATTCGGCTATCGGCGGCTGTACATTTTCCTGCGCCGGGAGAAGACCGCGGATGGAACGCTGCGGTGGCGTGTCAATCACAAGCGAGTGTATCGGCTGTACCGGGAGGAAGGGCTGGCGATGCAGCGTAGGAAGCGCAGGAAATTTCGGTCTGAAGCGCGGCTACCGCGGGCACTTCCGACGCGTGCAAATGAGATGTGGACGATGGACTACACGCATGACGAAATGGCCGGCGGGCGGAAATTCCGAACACTGAACCTGATGGATGGCTTCACGCGAGAGGCCCTGTGGATCGAACCGGACACGTCGCTGCCCGGTCTGCGTGTGGTGCGAGTCCTGGAGGGGCTGCGAGAACGACGTGGAACACCGGCGGCAATCCAAGTAGACAATGGAACGGAGTTCACCAGCCGCGTTGTGGATCAATGGGCCTATCAGAATCAGGTGGCGCTGCACTTCATCGAGCGCGGCAAGCCCACGCAGAACGCGTTCATCGAAAGCTTCAACGGGAAGTTCCGAGATGAATGCTTGAATCAGAACTGGTTCGTGGATCTCCGACACGCACGGAAGGTGATCGAGGACTGGCGGGTGGATTACAACACGGTACGCCCACACAGCTCACTAAGATATCTGACACCGGAAGAGTTCGCGGAAAGTGTGGCCGCGCGACCGGCGTCTCCCCCCACGCCGGTCGTCTCTATCGACCCAGCATGGGTAGGTTCGGATGTCCAGGAACCCGAGAGTGCTAACTTATGACTGGACCAAAAACGGGGGGCAGGTCAGCTCGATAGCTCGTTCCAAAGAATTTGAATGGGCTTCGTCCGCCATCATCCTACCGTTTTTTTGCCGATGTCTTAGGTCGCGGCAGCCAGCGAGCTTCATTTCCATCTTTGCCCGTTCCGACGTGTAGACGATATCGGCGCTCTCAGCAAGAATCAATCGCCTCTGCCGCCACAGAATGGTTGCAAGTTCCTCAACAATTATTCGCTCAACGCATTCCTTGGCTTCGAAATAGTCGCAAAGATCACGAAACATGACCCCATACAATTTGGGGGACTCGTTGGGCAGGACTACACTCGAGAATATCCCGTGCTTGGTTGCGTTACGACTCGATTTCTTCTTTCCTTGCTCAGTTCTAGGTCCACCGGATCCCCTCGCCGGAACTTCCGAGTCCGCACGTCCGTTCGTCGTGTCGTTCCGGACTGACGACTCCCTTAATGAATGTTCCCCCGACACTAGAGGAAGCGGATTGGCATTCTTGATCTCTCGGTTGCCGCGCTTCCCCCTAGAACCTCGGGCACCATCATCTGTCGGCATTGTATTCTCCTCAAATAAAAAAAGGGCAGCCTCAGGGAAAGTCTACCCTCAATCCTTGTGCCCCCAATATGGGCACCGCCAGCTACTTTAGTCTACGGCCGGCCAAACAATCTTCGCCCTTTCTTCGCATTGAGTCAATAATAAACTCGGAGGCAACAACTTTAGGAAAAAGGCCAAGCAATTTGGAAATCGTCGTCTCGACAGAAGAGTGCGGGACTCGGTTCGCATAAATGAGCTATCAAAGCAGAGGAGGAAGGCTGGCCTCAGAGAGACGAGCATTGCCAGCACCGGGAAGAAAAAGAACGTAAGCGACATAAGCTAGACCGTGCGATGCCCCCGTGGTAAATTGTCTCCCGAAGTTGCCTTATCGCCCAGAGATCGTGGAGAGAATCTGGAACGAGGTCAAAAAGGGTGCGACAGAAGTCGTTGAACTCCGAAATAGTGCTGAAGAACCTGTTCCTCCAGCAGCGGCAGCGGCTGGAGGCGATGCTCGAACTCGAGGACAAGATGAGGGTCAGATTCCCGGACGGCTACAAGCTGAGCACTCTATATGCGTTCGAGGCCGAAATCGAAAAGCTCGAAATCGGCGAGCAGTGGATGCCGGGGAAGTTCCGCAATATGCCGTACGTAATCGCAGAATCCCAACCACGCTCCTCTCTTTCCAAGATGATGGCGAAGTTCGATGCGGTCGACCGGAATCTAATGTACCAAGCGGGAACGCTCTTGGTACACATGATTCAGCAAGGTCAAGGCGACAGCGTTAAGGCTATCCTATCAATGCGAAAAGCAGCACCGAGCGAGACAGAGGAACCGCACCGATGACAGGGTGTCCAACCGCCCGTGAAGTCTCGTGAAGCGTTACAGCGATTTTCCACCACTCTTTCACTAATTCTCAAAAAGAATCTCAACGCGCATCTGATCCCTTGTTCCCTCGTCGCGATCTCGTTATGAGGCGCTGGAGGAAGGCTGCGCCCTCGATCTTATAACTGTTGGCTCCCGCGCTTAAGAATGCTTCGCACACCTGCGCAACGCTTCGACCTTCGGTCGAAGCTATGGCTTCGAGCTTTTTCTTGAGATCTGAGCGAACTCGAAACGAAAGTCTAGTGTCTTTTCGCATGCGTTAGCGGATTCTAGCATCCTCTCACGTTGGTTTGGGCGTTCGCAGACCTTGACTAAATATGGAACCCAATGTCATAATATGGGTGACATTGGGTTCCATAAAGGAGGGCAACGTGAAAGCGCATCGCAACATTTTCCTTTCAAATAGCAAGCTGGCCAGAGCTACTTGGGGTGGACTGTCCCGAAGTGCAATTCTAACCCTCAGGACTCTAACAGAAGAATATAGTCTCTTGGTATCGCGCGGAGACCTGCAGCTCTTAGACGGCCGGTGGTATGTAACGCACGCTGGGCTGCTCCGAATCGCCCGATCCAAGAACTGCTGTGGTATTAGATCCGCTCTCGTCAGTCGACTATCTGATCCATCAGCGAACCGTTGGATCTTCAGGGCCACAGTATACAAATCTCCACGGTCCCGTGGCTTCGTCGGCTATGGCGACGCCGATCCCTCAAACGTTTCCCCAATAGTCCGCGGGGCCGAGATGCGCGTGGCTGAAACACGAGCCGTCAACCGTGCCTTGCGCAAAGCGTATGGAATCGGTATCTGCTCCGTCGAGGAGTTGTGCTCATATACATCCTCCTGTCCGCCGTCTCCGCGCGAAGGAAAAGCGGTTTGCCAGTCTCAGGGCAATGGCTCTACGAACGGCCAACCCAGGCTCCGCGATAAACTCTGCCTACTGATTCGCAAGCACGAACTCGATCCAATTCTCGTGAAACGCTATGCGGCTGATTTTTGCGGAACCGAAGCGCTCCGCGATGCCAGCCGAGACCTGGTCGAAGCCTTCATTTCCACCCTGGCTGAAGAAGCCGCCAAGGATCGCGCCGCGCTCGTTTGCAAGTTAAACAGCTACAACCAGCTTGAGGAGCTGCGGCCATGAAGCGACATTTTCCCGGCCTTCATTCAGAACCTAACAGTGTTGGCGATTCTCTCGAGGGCATATTCCTGGTTCGAGTCGAGCGGGCCTACTATCGTTGGCAACCGCAAAAACCCTTCTTCGTTCTTTGTTTCGCCATCCTCGAACCGAAGGAGTTCGCCTCGCAAAAGATTTCGGGTCGGCTCTATTGCACCCAGAAATCGCTCTGGAAACTGAACTGGTTTCTTCGGGATTTCGGCTACGACACGGACTTGCTCGGCCGGGATGAGGTCGACGAAAAGGCTTTGCTCGGCCTCACTGGCGTGGTGCGCACTACGAGAAAAACTTTTGCGGGTCGCAGTTTTGTCAACCTCGAAGGATTTGCGCCGTCTACCGAATGGGAATTCATCTCGAAGGATGCTCGCGAAGGTGTCGTGGCAGGAGGGTCGAATGACTTACAGCTTCACGCAGATTAGCCAGTATCTTCGCTGCCCGCGGCAGTATCGCTATCGGTACCTCGACGGCTGGCGCGAAAAGGAAGATCGGGCTTCGATGATTCTTGGTCGCTGCTTTGAGAATGCCCTGGCAGCCTATTTCCGCGAAGAAGATTCGACTGCCGCGTTCTTTAAGGAGTGGCAAGAACATCAGGGCGCTGCGCTCCAGTATGCCAAGAACGACTCCTGGGACCGGCTCTATCACCAAGGTATTCGCCTGCTCGAACGATTCGCCCAGGATGATCGTGTACGAATCCGATGTCCGAAGAGGAATCTTCAGGTTAAATGCACACGATCGCTTCCGTGCGGAAGCGAATTTGTATCTTACGTCGATGCGATTGGCGAGTTGGACGGAACGAACTGCATCCTCGATTGGAAAACCACAGGATCGCGCTATCCGGAACAGCCCGATGGCCTCTTGTCCCTCGACCCGCAGCTGATTTGCTACTCGTGGATGACCGGAATCGCGGATGTCTCCCTGGTGGTGTTTGTTCGCAAAAGCGCGCCCGAAATTCAGTATCTGAAGACATCCATCGATGAAGAACAGCGTCGGGAGTTCGGCCAACTGGTGGAAACCGCCGTCGAGCAGATTGAAGCAGGCCATTTTCTCCCGCACAGCGGAATTCGCTTTCCACAAAACGGATGCGTCGGCTGTTCCCATCTGGGCCTCTGCCTGGGGGATCAGCAATTGATGGATTCCAAACTCATTCGCCGAGCAGGAGCAGCGGATCTTGATTGGCTTGACCAATTTGACGACTAACGGGCGTGCATTCGTGGAGCCCAAACTGAATCGGCGCCGTGCTCTGTTTGTTCTCGACAAGGTCGATGAGATCTTGTCCTGGGAGCGCAATGCCGAGCAAGAGAAGGACACGCGGTTCGTCGAACTGGGTCAACACCTGTGCGAAGTGCGAGCTGGCCAGTATTGGAGACTCGAAAACCTAAGCTCATTCGATGATTTCCTGACGAAACGCTTTCCAGAGTCTAGACGCAAAGCGTATTACCTGATGGCGATCCACGAACAACTTCCTCGCCGCGTTCACCATGATTTGCAGCAGGTGGGGTGGTCGAAAGCAGCCGAACTTGCGAAAGTGGCGCGGCGAGACGGCGAACAGTTTGACTGTGCAACCTGGTTGCACAAAGCGATCGAGCTTCCCAAGGAAGGATTCAAGCGAGAAGTTGAGAAGCATCTGACGGGCCAGGAGACGGAGCCGTGGGAAATCATTTATTTCAAACTCTATAAGAGCCAACTGCCTGTGATTGAGCGCGCTCTTGAAACGGCGGCACTGATGCTCGGCGCAAGCAAATCCCGTGGCTATTGTTTAGAGATGATTTGTGCCGATTTCCTGGCCGGAGCTCACCTCGAGGGCGGTAATTCCGACTCACTGCTCTTCGCACTCGGTCGACTTTATTCCCTGCTTCCTGACCCGCAAAAAATGGAATTTGTGCGGCAAATCGGAAAGTCCGATGAATGATGCCCAACCACGACGACCGAGACTCCGGCTCAACCCAGGTTCTTATCGCGAACTCCGCACCGAAGTGTTGAAGCGTGACGGGTGGCGATGCCAATACTGCGGTCGTTCCGATCGTCTCGAGGTCCACCACATCCGCTCGCGAAGCCGTCTGGGTCACGACACAGACGAAAATCTGATCACGCTGTGTGCTGATTGCCACGGTAGCATCCACCGAAAACGTCTAGGCCGAGGTGATCAACGGCCACGGGCGGAGCGGACTTAGGCGCGTTTGCGAGCGACAATGACGTTTTGAGGGCAAGCGTTGCGGTCGTCGATATAGTCGCATACGTCGAAAATTTCCGGCCAACGTTTCTCAACGTAGCTCTTGGAGATGCAAGCCTCACCCCAGAATGACCATCGCCCTTCCGACCCGTAGCCGTCGTAGCAAAATTGTCCGTTGTCGTACGCTGAGATGGCTGCCTCCACATCCAAGAAGATTTTTGCCGACCCTTTTAGCCAATCTGGTTTCTTATCGAGCCGGGGATCATCGCGGAGGGTCTTACAGAAGTGGACAAAATCACGGGGTCGAGTGGTGGCGATCAACATGCCGCCAGGCACGAGGAGGCGATGAAATTCCTTCAACAGCGTCCAATGCATTTCCTCTGGCAGGTGTGAAAACACTGAATATAGGTAGATCAGGCCAAAAGACTCTGGCGGCAACGCCGTGGGAGGATATGGTTCAATTAATGTGAATTTGCACCATGAGTTCGTTTCGCGAGCTAGGGATTTTCAAGCACGTACGTCTTCCTCGTGGAGCTCAACCGTGCAGCTCGCTCGCCGAGATCTTGGGCGGAATTGCGGCCCTTATCTTTGCTTGTATCGACATCAGTGTAGACGACGCGAGTTTGATCGCGGCATTCGTCATCAGCAGTTGGTTTATTGAGAGCGTGCCGGTTGCACCCTACTTGGCCTTGGTCGGCCCACCTCGATCTGGCAAGACCAGTCTGCTACAAGTCCTGAATTCGGTATGTCGCCGACCCTTGCTCACAGCGGACATTACTTCCGCCGGATTTTACGAGGTCTACGAAAAGCTAACTCCAACCCTTCTCGTAGACGAAACGCTTACCGCCGGCAACAGACGCGAACTTTTTCATCTCTTGAAAAATGGCACGACGCGTGGGTCAGTAACTCTCCGCAAGGGCCATTCGGTCAAGGCCTTCGGCCCAAAAGTAATTAGCTGTACGGAGCTTTCGAACGATGCCGCTTTGAATAGCCGGTGTGTGATCATTCCGATGCAGGAGACAAATCGAATTGATCTGGCGAAGCTGACGGACAAGAAGATGCTGGATATTGCGGATGTCCTGCAGAAGCAACTCCTGCAGTATCGCCTGGAAAACTACCATACTCTACGCTTGCCAAAAGTTGAAGGGGACGAGCGTTTGCGTTCGCGCACGCGCGATCTCTATCAGGCGCTTGCTCTTCCGATTGGAAGCCAAACAGAGTTCTGCCAATACTTGGTTCGCCTCTTCGAAACGCAGCAGGAAATCAATCGGGAGCCCCTATCGGCCGCCTCTGCGGCAGTTTTGCGATTTCTGTACGAATGGATTCATTTAAATTTAACGGAAGGAAGATGTGCTCAGAAGGAGTTGACCGTGGGAGTGAATTTCGATCTCGAACGCCTGCAGGAGACTTTCCGTCTGAATGCTCATGAGGTCGGGCGCGCGCTGACTTCTCTCGGGTTCACTAACCGTAAGCGTACGAACGCAGGATTTACTCTCTGGCTTGACTTAAGGACGCGGAAACGAATCCACACCTTGGCCCATGATTACGCGATCGTTCAGGGAAGCCAATTCTCGGACCAATGCTCCCGCAGCGGCTGTGAGCTGTGCAGCAAACCAGCCGAGTTCAATCCCATTTCTGCTGAAACGAAAGGAAATAGCGGAATCGATTCGAAATAGGAGTGAACTTCGTGTACATCGTGTACATGAAAGTGACCTTCAGACTGGAGGGGGCTGTTGTTGCGCCCCCTCGGAAACGTCACATCGGGTCTTCGATGCGCCCTTCGATTCTGAAAATCGTTTCGCCGCTCAGCAGCTTCGGATAAAAATCCGTGGACTTCTGCGGCAGCACGCCGCCTCCCAGCGCAATCTCTGTTACCTGCTCCACGCGCACCGGCTTCAGCAGACACGCCATCTGCGCCTCGCCGCGATCCACCGCCGCAATGGCCTTCTCCATCTCGCGCTCGAAGGAAATAAATTTCTCCGCCTCCACCGCCTCCGCCGTAATCCCCAGGCCCTTTTCCAGCATCACGCGATGCAACAGCACTACGTCCAACCCGCGCTGCGCCTCCGACAAGTCCGGCAGCAGCAGCTCGAGATCCACGTCGCGCCGCAGCAAAAATAAATAGAACGCATTCGCGCCCGCCCGCGTGCCGGGCGACGTCCCGAGCCCCGCGCCAGCCGTTGGCGTGGGATTGAAAAATGACCCCGAATACACTCCGATTCCGCGCCGCCCGTGATTCGCTCCCTCAAAATCTCGCCGAAATTCCGCGTAGCTCGCCGCCCGCTCCTCCGAGTTCGCGAAAGGGTACGAATACCAGTCGAAGTAGGGCCCCACGCTTTTGCGAAAGCGCTCGAAATCGAAGCCGTCCAGATTGCGCACCAGCCGGTGCGTGGGCAGAATCGTCAGCCCCTTCGAGTGCGTGTTGATGAACGTCATCATCGCAAACTCGTACGCCGCGTTTTTGTCCCCGGCAGGCGCACTCGAAGAATTGGGCTCGGATTTCTCGCCTTTCGCGCTGGCCTTCTCGCGATTCTCATTCCTGAAATTCAGCGCCGTCTCGTAGCGATGATGCCCGTCGGCGATCACGAGCTTCTGCGGCGCCATCGCCGTTTCGATTCGCCGGATCGTGTCTGCATCGGCCACCGGCCAGAGCCGGTGCAGCACGTCAAATTCATCGCGCATTTCGATCGCGGCATTTCTTCTCGCGATATCTTCGAGCAGCGTCTCAATTTTTCGCGACTTGTCGTCGTACAACATGAAAAGCTGCCCCGTCTGCTCCCGCGTATGGCGCAGCAACTCGATGCGGTCAGCTTTCGGCGCCGAAAGCGTCCGCTCGTGCGGGAACACCACCCCCGCGCTGTAATCCTCCACGCGCCCCAGCGCAATAAACCCGATTCGCGTTCGCCGCGTCTGCGTCCCCGGCACCAGATAATCCTGCGCGTAGACGTAAATCGACGGCGCCCCATCCTGCACCAGAATTTTCGCGGCAATCCATTCTTGAAGCTTCGCCGCCGCCCGCGTATACACATTGTTCTCGGGCGTATCGCCCGCCGCTGGCTTACCCTTCTCGATGGCAATTAAGTTATAAGGACTCGCCGCGTAATACCGCTCCTGCATCTCCGGCGTGATCTTGTCGTAGGGCTGCGTCAGCACATCTTTCAGTGCAACGCGGTTCGTATCGTAGCGGTAAGCTCGAAAGGGGCGAATCTCAGCCATGTGGGCCTCAGCAGGCAGCAGCGCAACGCGAAAGAAAAGTATTGTAGCAGCCGCAGGCGTCGCGCCCAAAGCTGTCCCCGCTGCTGAAACGATTCGTGCGATCGAATCGTTCGATTTGTCGTCGGGCGGCTGGCGCCGGCCGACTTTCGTTCAGTCGCCTCCTTGGCGCCTTTTCGGAAGACGCCAATCCTACATAGATGGAGGCTCATAAATGGAAGGAGGTTGTCTGGCGCTTGATAATTGGAGGTCTACGTAGTTTTGCGGTTAACTAAGTTAGAATTGTTCTAGAACTACTGGTATTGCTCGGATTGAAACTAAACGGGTTGCTGGAGCTAGTTTGTGCCAATTCGGCAAAGGAACAGCCCAACCGGGGCCGCGCTATCGCTGGCGGAACATGCTTGTTTCAAGTAACAGCGCTTCACGCTCCTCTTCATCAGCTTGCGCGAAGCGTTTCGATGGGATCAATTTGCGTGGCGCGCCAGAGCGGAAGCGCCGCCGAGAGCAATACGATCAGGAATGCGGCCAATGCAGCAGAGGAGAGAACGACTGGATCGTGGGCAGAGACTCCGAAGACGAGGCTGTTGAGCCATCGCGATGCGCCCCAGCTTCCTGCGAGCCCTGCAATTAACCCGATCACGCCTAACCTCGCGGCTTGCCTTCCAGTACGTCGTAAGATGGCGAGGGTCCCCGCTCCCATTGCCATGCGAATCGCGATCTCCTGCCTTCGGCAGCTAACCCAGTAGTTGAAAACACCATAGCAACCGATGCCGGCCAGGATCATCGCAATCCCGGCGAAGAGGACCAGCAGAAGCGTGGTGAAGCGCCGCTGTACAAGTGTGGCACCGAGCCACGTATCGGCGGTTTTCAACGACTGAATCGGAACGTTGCCGTCGATGGAGGCCAATGTTTGCCGCACGGTCGCAATCATGCTCTCCGGCTTACCCTTGGTGCGTATCATCACGACCATTGCGGCATCGACCCGCTGAGCGGCCGAGAGATAGATTTCCGGCAAGGGCGGGCTGTCCAATCCCATCTGGGGCACATTGGCCGCAACGCCGACGACTTCAACGACGGGACCTTCCATATAGGGTCCGCCGACTTTGATGTGCTGGCCGAGAGCGGAACGGGGATCTTTCCACCACGCACGGGCAATCTCTTCATTGATCACCGCGACAGTCGGTCCGTTCGCCGCATCGGAGAAAGCGCGTCCGGCCAGGAGCGGAATGCGCATGCTCTGGAGGTACCCCGCGTCAGCCATATTGAGCAGCGTGACAGGCATATCCTGCGGGTTAGGCGTGGGTCTCTCCACAACGGAATACCACCAGTCCCGACAGTCGCCAGCTGCTGGAGGACAGTTCACTGCGCCGACCGATTCGACTCCCGGCTGCGCGCGAAGCGCTGCTTCAAGGCGCCCGTAGAAGTCAAGAATGTTCGCGTCGCTTTTGTACGGTAAAGGCGGCAATTGCAGCTCAAGTGCAAGCAAGTGCTTGGGCTCGAACCCGGGATTCAGGGTCTCGGCGGCCCACAAGCTCCGCAGCAGAATCCCCGAAGTAAAAAGCAAGATGACAGCCACTGCGATCTCCGCGACGACAAGGCCTCCACGCAGCGTGTGCCCAATCCGGCTGGTGCCCGAACCGGTGCTGCTTTCTTTCAGCAGAATCGTGAGATTCACTTTGTCTGAATTAACCAGGGGCACCAGGGAACACACCAGTGCCACTGCCAGCGTTAGCGCCGCTGCGAAGATCAACACCGGGAGGTTCAGGCTGGCTTCGGAAAGCCGCGGAATATCGCGTGGCCCGAGCATCTCTATGGCGCGTAGTCCAAAGCCTGCGAGAACGATTCCGAAAGCACCGCCTACCAGTGTAATCAGTACGGTCTCCGTGAGAAGCTGCCGAGCAAGCCGTCTGCACCCCGCCCCAATTGCAGTCCGAATTGCCATCTCGCGCGCGCGGGTAGTCATGCGAATCAGAAAAAGGCCGCCGATATTCGCGCATGCCAGAACCAGGATCAGGCAAACGGAAGCCATCAAGAGGACGAACACGTGCGTTAGGTCGCTGGTTCGGTGCTCGGTGAGGAGCTGGGCAAACGCACGATGGTCGCTTTCGGGGCCTGGATCCGCCTGCGCAAGGCGCTGCATGATCGTATCCAAGTCCGAGCGTGCCTGGGATAGCGTAACTCCAGGCTTGAGCAGCCCCAGCGCGCGCATCCATTCGTGTGCGTCGCGCTTTGAAGCCTGTGCAACGGAAGGATGGAATGGAAGATAGTAATCGACGGGCGGGAGGAAGAAGCCGGGATCTCGGGCAAGTACGCCGATCACAATGTATGCAGTTCCATTCAGGGTCACCGTCTTGCCGATGATCTGAGGATCTGCTGAAAGGGTTTCGGCCCAAAAAGCCCTGGTCACCACGACCGTCGCAGCAGACTGCGGTTCATCATCGCTCGCGGTTAAAACGCGGCCCATTATCGGACGAGAGCCGGTCAGCCGAAAGAATTCGTTCGTGACTACACCGGCATGCGTGAGCACGGCCTGACCGCGGCCTGTGAGGGTCAGATCGGCCTTCTGGAAGGCAGCCATCGACTCGAAGGAGCGATTCTCCATCCGCCAGTGCTCGAAATTGATCCAGGTCACGCTGATGCCGCTGGTTTTCGCGGAGGACTCGCCGAGCCACACCAGACGCTCACCCGAAGGGAAAGGCAGCGCCTTGAGAAGAACGGCATACACCGCGCTGAAGATGGCGGTGTTTGCGCCGATTCCGACAGCCAGCGTCAGAATTACGATGAGCGAGAAGACGCGCGCTCTCCAGATACCTCGCGCCGCGTAACGAAGGTCTTGCAGGAGCGATTCAACCGTAGGGAATTGCCACGATTGATAGCTTCGCTCGCGCACGCTTGTCGCATTACCAAAGTGGCGCCGCGCCGCGGCGCGCGCCTCTTCCGGCGGCATGCCCCGCTCCAGATTCTCATCAATCAGGAATTGAAGATGGGCGTCCATCTCCTGCTGCAGTTCGTCGGCGAGATTTTGCCTTCTTCCGAGGGCACGTGCCATCTTCGACCACCATTGGCGCATGAAATCACCCCTCCGATGCCAGGATCCTCGCCATGGCTAGAGCAAATCGCTGCCACTTCGAAGTTGCCTTGACCAGTTGCTTGCGCCCGGCCAGCGTCAGGCTGTAATAGCGGGCGCGGCGGGCGTTGGGCGATGTCTTCCACTGTGCGGAAATCCATTTGCGCTGAAGAAGACGTTGAAGCGCAGGGTACAGGGAGCCGTTATCGACGAAAAACTCACTGTCAGATTGTTGTTGCAGAAACTGCGAGATGCCATAGGCGTGGTTGGGCTCCAGCTTGAGGCTACGGAGGATCAGCACTTCAAGAGTTCCTTGAAACAGTTCGAGCTTGTCTTCAGATAGGCTATCTACGGTAGACATGCTATCTATATACTACAAGAAATAAAAGTCTGTCAAGCGAGCCTGCCGGGGCCAACCGCCAGCTCCTGAAGCGTACAAGAGGCTGGCTCGACCGTATAGGTGTCGAGAAATCCTCGGCTTCTCTTCGGCCTCCTAAGTTGCAATCTCTTCGCTGTTCAAGGGATGAGTCTTTTTTCAGGGCTCATTCGTAGTACGGAAGACTGCGCAGCACTAGTGAAACTTTCCGCAGGAGGTTGACATGCATGACACAAAGGAGCGGTTGTCTCTATTCTGGATCTTCGCGTTATTAAACTACCTATATGCGGACGTGCTTGCTCTGTTCGCTTTCGTTGGCTCGCCGCATACAGCCCCACATCTCCCACCATGGGCTCTGCTGGGTTCAGCGGTCTTGATGGAAATACCCATCGCGATGATCCCGGCGTGTCGACTGCTTCCGTTTAGAGCGAACCGGCTGACGAATATCATCGCGGGTGCGATTCTGACCCTTGTAAACGGTTTCCTGACCTTCGTTCTGCCTCTGACTAACGGTGACTTTCGGGACCCCGTTTATCCGGCATACGTGTTCTTCGCGACGATCGAAACTGTGTGCACCTCGGTGATCATCTGGCAGGCGTGGACCTGGTCAGGGTGGAAGCCATCAGTCAGTTCGGAGGGCGTTATCGGCGATCGGGAAATTAGGCTGCCTAGCGGTAGTTGACGATGAACCGCTTCGCACCAGCTATCTCTGACTCAGATACCGCCCTTGGCAAGGTCGTTGCTGTCAGTGGGCTGCTAGACGCCAGTCTTCTGCCCTTTCTGCCCTTTGATTTTCTCTGCATTGAAACTTATGGAAGCCTGTGCCGTATAAGGCAGTTGGGGGGCACATCAATGTCAGCTCAAGAAACGACAATACGACATGATCCTCAGACACTGCCAGCGGAATCGACAACCAAGCGAATTTTCATTGGCCCGAATGGCTTGCGCGCGGGATGGCGCCTGCTAATCTTCATGGCGATCGTAATGGCAATGTCGAAAGTAGCGCAAATGATCATTAGGCGCTTCTACCCAGCCGCGCTCGACCCGACGCAACTGACACCTATGAGAATCATCGCGCCGGATCTGCTTTTCTGCTTCATCTTGGCGGTCGCGGCCTGGGTTATGAGCAAGATTGAAGGCCGCAGGATGGGTCAGTATGGCCTTCCCAGGAGCGAAGCGCTGGGGAAAAACTTTCGGGTAGGACTATTGATAGGCCTGCTAGCTACCAGCGGTACGGTGCTTGCAATTTTCGCCCTGCATGGCGCACGGTTCACAAGTGCGGCAATCCCTGGCACCGCGATTTTGATTGCAGCGGCCTCATGGGGGTTGGCGTTTTTGCTTTCCGGCTTGGCCGAGGAATTTTTGTTTCGCGGATACGCGCAGTTCACGCTGACGACCGGTATGGGATTCTGGCCGTCCGCATTCTTGCTCTCGGGTTTATTCGGGCTGGTTCACGCCACCAACGGTGGAGAAAACATTTTGGGGGATGTGTCGGTGGTTTCGTTCGGTTTGTTGTTGTGCCTGTTTCTCCGCCGGACTGGAAATTTATGGTGTGCGGTCGGCTTTCACCTGGGATATGACTGGGGTCAGACGTTCTTGTTCGGTGTTCCAAATAGCGGCTTACTACCCTCCCAGAGTCTTCTCAACGCATCGTTTAGTGGGCCGAGCTGGCTGACCGGCGGAACGGTGGGGCCCGAGGCCACCATCTTTTGCCCAATCGTCTTGGCGATCGTGGCAATCGTATTCAGCTTGAAATACCGCGACGCGCGATATCGGCCGTTGAGCGCGCCATCAGCTTCCTGAGTCGAGCCGCGGAGAACGCAGAAGGATCTCAATCGGATAGGTGTTGTGAAAGGCCGAGCTGGGTGCGGGCGAAAAAAATCGCCGGCCGGTGCGGGTTGGATGCGGCGCACCGGACGGCGAGGGGTGGATCGGCTGCGCGGCTTATTCGGCGGCGGCCGCGTTGGGGGCTGCGGCGAACAGATCGGACATCACCGCAGTGGCGCTATCGCAGGCATGGTTGAGGCAGGGCAGACGGAAACCTGCTTCGATAGACTTGAGCAGAGAGAAGTGCGTGTAGAAATTCTTGCTGCGCACACCCTTTACTCCGTAGTTCGTTTCCACGGTGAGCAGAACTTTGTTCGTCGTGGGGGAAACGCTGTAATCATTCTCGTCCCACACGATGATGATCACGTTGTGGCCCTCGCCCCACACAGTGGAATTGTGAATGGCGGTGACGATCGTCTGAAGGGTGACGTCGCCCTGGTAGATCAAGGCCGGGTTCAAACCGTTTTGCGTGCCGTTGTCATTGGGATCAAACTCGCAGACAGGGCCGGCGTTGCTGCGGCCATGCTGATCGTTGCACTGATTCGGCACGATGAAAGAATACGACGGAGCGAAACCAGCCGCGAGATTGGTGAACAGGCCGCCAGCGCCTTCGAAACCGCCCATTCTCTTCAGGCTGAGTTGGGGATTGAAGCCTTCCTGCACGTTCTGGAAGTATGCGAAAGGATTGTGCTTCACAGCGTAAAGATCGACGAGATTGGCTTGCGTCTGTTTCTCGCCGGGAAGAGCGGTGGTGAGATCGTCGAGATTCGAGAAGAAACCATCGGCGTTGTCCACGCCTTCGGCACCCGTGGGCGGCAGACTTTCCTGATAGCTCTTCCAAGTACGGCCCGAGGCGACGAGCTGGTCGGCGATGGTCATGCCGACCGTCTTTGGATTCGCGGCAAAACCTACTTTACCGTCCACATCGATCACGCCTGGAGGCCCGGTTGTTTCGTTGGAGAAATCAAGCACGGGGGTGGCTGCATCGGTTCCGCTGCCGTAGATGGGGCAAATGGGCGTTAAGTTGTTTTCCAAGGACACTGTTCCGTTGCCCATGATGTTGGGCGTGCAGGTGCCGTTGTTCCAGTCGGGAGAATTATCGTCGCGCACGCCGAAATTCGAACCGCCCACGACTTCGAGATAGTTGGTGAGGCTGGGATGCCCTACAGCATAGTAGTTCGTGGCGAAATTCACAGATTTGGCATAACTATTGACGAAGGGCTCGTTGGGATTGCCGATTACTTGAGCGTAGGCGTGATTTTCCATCATGATGATGAACACGTGATCCAGCGACGGAATGCCTTTCGGTATTGCGCCTTCCTGTGCCGACGCTGCGCCCGCAAGGGACACTGCGAGCAGACACAAAACTACCGCTTTCATTTTCATAGGGCTGTTCTTCCTTTTGGGGGAATTACCGTCCGACGCCGGGCGTTGTTCCGGCGTCTTAGACCGCGGGTACTCTGGGTGAGCTGTGTTGCCGGATTGTTACTGCACGGCGAAACGTCGGTGAAATCTGCCGGCTAGGATGAAGAGGCGGTTGCCGATGGTTTCACGATGCGGTCGTAGAGGATCATGAGCGCCGTCGAGAGGAAGCCTATGCCGGCGATGACCCACCACATGTGCTGAGGGGAGGTGGTCTTGCCGAAGTGCGAGACCAGATAGCCGCCGAGCGGACCTGCGATGAAATAGCCGATGGCGATGGGCAGGAATGCGTAGCCCATGTAGAGGCCCTGCTGGCCGGGAGGGGCGAGGCGCGAGATGTAGTCGTAGTAGCGCGAGACCTGCGTGATTTCGCCGATGGCCACCAGGACGAGGGCGGCGATGAACACCGGCACCGTGGCATGGAATGCTGGCAGCATCCAGCCGATGCTCGTAATAAGGAAGCCGAGCGCCATGGCGGTGAACGCGCGCATCTTGCGCGTGACGAAGCTCACTGCGATCTGAAAACAGATCACCACGACCGCGTCCACAGTGAGTAGCAAGTCGACATCCGCATTGCGATTCACATACTGGCGGATGAAGAGCGGCATGGAAACGTACTGCTGCCAGAAAATCACGAAGAAGCCCGAGAAGATGACGAGAAAAATCATGAAGCGCAGGTTGGCCAGCACGATGAACATGTTCTTGATTGCCGCCAGCACGCTGGAAACCTGCTCATCGCCCGGCTTGCGCGGCTCGCGATAGAAAAACAGGGTGACCCAGAACATCAGAAAGACGCTGAGCGCGCCGACGCGGAAGACGTTCTCGACGCCCCAGCCCATCTGTTTGCGCACCAGAAAGGCCATCAGCGGGCCGAGCGCGCCGCCGATATTGACGATCGTGTAGTAGATCGAATAGCCGATGGCGCGGACGTTCTCGGTAGATGCGCGCGCCGTGGTGCCTGCCACGCAGGGCTTCACGACGCCGGGACCCATCGCCGGAATCATCAAGATAATCAGGACGAGCCATTTATCGCCGAGCGCCTGCCGCAGCGGCTGCATCCACGGCGCACTGAGCGAGCCTAGGAGGAAGTATCCTACGGCCATCACGAGGTAGGCGAACATCAGCGCGCGGCGGAAGCCGAAGCGGTCGGCGAGAGTGCCGCCGAGAATCGGGAGAAACCACACGACGAGGCCGAAGGTGCCCGTGAGCCAGCCAGTAAGTTCGTTGGAGAAGTGCAGCTGCTCGTTGAGGTAAATCGCGAGGACGGCGCTTGTACCGTAGTAAGCGATGCGCTCGAAGATTTCGGTGAAGTTGGCGACCCAGAAGGCCGGCTCGAAGCCTTCCCGAATTTCCTTCAGGCGCTGGGAAAAGCTCAAAAAGTTCTCCTCGACGCGACGCGAGCAACTTTGACTTCATGCGGCGCGGGCGATTTACGTGCGCGGCCGGCGGCGATTGTATCGGAAAGCTTTGGCCCGACGTGCGGTTTCTTCAACAATTCTTGCGCTTAGATATTTTGAGGCGCAGGCGGATAGCGGGACGGCGAGAGGAGCGCGCGTTATTGCGCTGCTGCGCTTGACGTGCTTGGTGATGGGCCGGCGGGAAGATTCGAGCGAATCAGGGATTCGACGCGGTTGATGACGTTGGGGTCGCATTCGATTTCGATGTGCGGTTTTTCGAAGGCGCGGGCGAGCCAGGAGTAACCGTTGCACTGGATGGGATTCGAGGAATAGTCGAAGCGGATGTTGCCGAGGATTTTGGTGCGGGCGGGATCGGCGGCGCGAATTTCCTGGCGACCATGAAGGTAGCCGTCCAATTGATAAAAGTTGGCGGCTTGTTCGACGTTGGCGGGGATGAGCGAATCGTCTTCGCCGATTTTGGAGACGCTGTCCACTTGAATGGTGAGCAGGACGGGGATGCCGTCAGTTTGGAGCTCACGGGCGAGAGCAACCGTTTCGGATCCGCCCCAGCTGTGGCCATAGATGATGATGCGAGCGCTTTGTTTTTCTTCAAGCGTGAGTTTGCCGTCGTGGTTCGCGTCGAGAAGGCGCAGGATTTCCTCATGGGCTTGTTCGCCGCGATGGTTTTCAAAAACCTCGATGTGAACTGGTGCCGGGTATTCTTTGCGGAGGCGCGCGGCGAGCAGGACGCCGCCGTGGACGGCATTTGTGTGGCTGATGAAGCCGCCAACGAAGCCAATGACAATCGGTGGAGATGAATTGTGCGCAGGCGGGTGGCCGGCAGATGCGATTCGAGGAGAGTGCGCGAAGGCGAATAAAAGGAAAACCAAACCAAAAAATGCCGATACGAATGGTCGCATCGAGTGCATCGATTCCGTGCACATCATAGCAGCATCAGGGCGCCGAGAAAAACGAGGCTGCATGCCGGCTGGCTGGGGCTGAAAGCTGCGCGGAGATTATTTTTGGCCAGTCGAGGCCGCCGCGGCTACTGCGCCCTGCGATGACAACGAATCCGCCAACGGCGCGCTTGGAGTGATGCGCATACGAGCGTACTCGAGAAGCGCCCAGTCTTCTTTGAACTCGATCATCGTCTCGCGGCTGTGCTTGGGACTTTTCAGAATCGCGTCGACGCGCGCAAGCAGCAACTCGAACGCGAGATGTGGGTCAGAATCTGGCCTGAAAATATTGTTGCGGCTCAGCCCCACTCTTGAGGCGCCATTCGCGCTGGAAACTTCGAGCCACAGATTGCCGTCGGCATCGGCTATGGGATGCCCGGAATTATCGAGGCGCTTGAAAATGCGGCCGACGTAGCCGCGGTCGGGAATCATTTCGTTCTGGACGGCCTGATCTACCATCGCGTCAAAAGCTTTGCGATATTTTCCCCATTCGCCGGGAGCGCCTATCACCTCTTCGCGTTCGTGAACTTCGACGGGAGCGAGAGCATCGTCGGAGCCGCTGCGGGCGCTATCGGCTGTTGTTGATGACGGCGATGACGGAGCGGAAGCATTGAGCTGCACCGGTTCGACAGTGGCATGCTGCTCGAATTCGCGCTCAGGATTGAAGCGTCCGGTGATCAGGTAAGCGGCGGCCACAACCGGCAATTCGTGGTCGGCAAAAATCACCATCGGAATCAGGAGCTTTTTCGAGCGGAACAACTGCTCGGTGCCGCTGCGCGGTTCCGTGCTTCGCTTGATCGTGCCGGGCAGTTGCGAGAAGTGGAGCACGCGAAAATTCGATTCCGGATGGTTTTGCGCGTAGTGCGAGAAGGTGCGCGCGACGGCCTTGGGGCTGGTCATTCCGAAGTCGTTGATCACGTCGCGATGCGCGGAATGGGGGAAATAGGTGTCGATCACGTTTTTTGTGAAGTCGGCGCAATTGCGCGTCATGCCGTTGAAGTGATTTTCATTTGGCAGCGCGTTGAATTTCGCGATCAGGTCTTCATCCTGCTGAATCGTAGTCTCGACGACGAAGATGTACATGCTGCGAATCATGTTGGCGCCGACCATTTCGCGCCACTCGGCTTTGTCGCCTTTCAGGCAATCCTTCACGGTGCAATAGGATGCCAGCGCTTGCTCTCGGTAACGCTCCTCGAGCACGGCCTTGATTTTTTCGGTGCCGAACATGGGGCGATCGACGGGATCGTCTACGCCATAGACGTAAAGGTTGAATGGCGCGATGTTCCATTCGTAGCGCTCGTCTTCGCCCAGATTAATGTAGTTGCTCATCACCGAGCCATTTTCCCCCGGCCGGCAAAGGCGAAGTTTGATCGGCGAATCGGGACAAATTCGCGAGAAGTAGACCGCGGTGTGGCCCGAGCCGGTGACGCGCGCGACGCTCTCATTGAGCGTTTCGTTGAGAATCACGCCGACGTCGCCGTAAGCGCGAGAGGAAACCAGGCAAGCGAGAAGGGCAGCGAGGCCCAACGACTTTGCCAATGCCGAGATGATTGGTTTGAGCATCGCTGCGAGCCGCCTGCCTTTTTCCCTAAAACGAAATTGATTCAGGTAGTGATTTCTGCCATCCCATTAGAGTGCGGAGTGCGGCGAATTGGATGGTCGCATTGAATTTCGAAAAGAGAGCTTTCCGCTCGAATCAACGATTGCGGTAGCTATGTCAAGTGCTAGGTGATGTAGGCCAGCTCGTCACTGAACTGGAGAACTTCGTTCACCGGCCACTCGACATCCGCGCGCCCCACCAAGTCAATGATCAATTCCAGATCATCGAGCGCCCTGTCAACATCGGCCCATAGTCGAGCGCGCTTCTCCCCGGTCGATAGGGTTGCCACACGCACAATCCAGCGAAGCCCTGCTTCCTTCACAACCAACTCCTGCAACGCCTCGCGCGCGAAGGGCTTCTCAGCCAGCAACAGGTTCACGGTGGAAGTGTTCAAGCCTTCGACGAATTTCGTGGTTATTTCCAGGCGTGTCTTGATCTGCTTCTCATACGCGACAGGGTCATGAATCGGGTCCGAGGATCTCTCAATCGTTTCAGTCCGGTTTGAACTTCGTGTGCCTTTCATAGCTCACCTTGTTGCTGCAGGCTAGATTTTCGCGCCTGCAAAGAAGATCTGCGATAAGGGAAAGCACTCATCTTGCCAAGCCAGAGCCGGTAGCTCAAAGTGGCTGTGGAAGAAAGGGTTATGCCTCGTCGGGGCGTGCGACGGAGGATGTCTTGCGGGTACTAGCCCAGGGAATTATTACGCTGCGATGAAGATAAGCAAGCTCAGGCTCGTATTCGGAAATGCGACCGCAATGCTGAAGACACACATCAAGGCTGTGCTTGGGAGCAGCTCCGTCCGATCCTTTATTCGCTGGCTTGTCATCGGCGTGGTGCTTCTATGGTCGGTGGCCGCGCTGATCCTTGTGGCCGCCCGGTGGATTGATCCGCCGACAACCGCCGTGCACAGCGAGCGCCGCTTGCAGGCCTGGATTCACCACACGCCGTATCGCAAACGCTACAAATTTATTCCGCTCAGCCAAATCTCGCCCGACCTTCAGCACGCTGTAGTCGCCGCAGAGGACGCGAACTTCTACCAGCACCATGGATTCGATTGGCACGAGATCCAAATCGCCGCCGAAGAGGATTTAGAAGGCGAGCGCACTCGCGGAGCTTCCACAATTACGCAGCAACTCGTAAAAAACCTGTTCTTCGGAACGGGCCGCTCTTTTCTTCGCAAGGGCGCGGAGGCCACACTGGTGCCGGTGGCCGAATTGTTTCTCGGCAAAGAGCGCATTCTGGAGATATACCTCAACGTGGTGGAATGGGGCCCTGGTGTCTATGGCGCAGAGGCGGCGTGTCGCTACTACGACGAAACCCCAGCCCTGAAAATCGGGCGGCAACAAGCGGCGCGGCTCGCTGCAATTCTGCCGGCCCCGCTGAAGCGACGGCCCGAGCGCATGAATAATTACAGCGCGATTATTCTTCGGCGGATGAGCCAAATGGGTTGGTGATGGTGAGTAAAGCGTTGGCGTATCGTTTTCGCGTGTCTGATTCATCTCGGATTTCAAACCCATCTCTTTCGCTTTCTCTTCGCTCTTAACCGCATCGTTATACCGCAAGCATTCGATGCAAGCCAGACGGCATCCGAGTGTATGATTGGCTGCTTTCCGCCGGAGGGCGACAATGGCCGCAACCTGGAAAGGGTTTCTCACGTTCGGGATGGTTTCCATCCCAATACAACTGACGCCGGCTGCTCGGTCGGAACGGATCAGTTTCAATCAGCTCCATTCCGTGTGCCATACGCGCATCAAACAGCCCACTTATTGTCCGACCTGTGAAAAATTCGTTGACCGCTCCGAAATTGAAAAGGGCTACGAATACGAGAAAGATCAGTATTTGATGTTCACGAAACAGGAGCTCGAAGAGATCGAGCCCGAATCCGCCCAGACCATGGAGATTCTGAGTTTCGTGAAAGCCGAGGAAATCGATCCGGTTTATTTCGACAGCTCCTACTACGCAGAGCCGGGCGAAGGCGGCGTGAGGGCTTACAACTTGCTGCTCGACGCGATGCGCAAGACCGGCTATTCAGGAGTTGCAAAGGTCACGATGCACGGTCGCGAAAATATCGTCATCATCCGCGCGCGTGACAATGGTTTCACGCTGCACACCATGTTCTATAAGAATGAAATTCGCGGGATCGCGGAAAATGCCAAGCTGAATCAGGCGGAATTGAAGCCGGCGGAATCCAAACTGGCGATGCAGCTGATTGAGACGCTTGCCGAGTCCTTTAATCCCGATCAGTATTCCGACACCTATCAGCAGGAACTCGAAAAACTGATCGAAGCGAAAGCCCACGGCAAGAAATTAACGGTGATGCCGCGCGCCAAGCGCGAAAATGTTCCGGATTTGATGTCGGCGTTGAAGAAAAGCCTGTCGGCGGAGCCGGCAAGAAAAGCGTTATTGCGCGCCGTGCCCAAAAGCGGCGCCGGTGAACGTCAGAAGAAATCACGCAAGGCGAGCTGAGCAAAGCGCGCCTGACAGGCCACAAAATCTGGAAGGCTAGGCGAGAGCTTTCCGCAGCCGCTTCGTCGTCTTCTGCAACTGCTTCTTGAGCGCCTCCACCTGCTTTGAAATATCCTCGAGCTCTTTCTTCGCCATCGTACCCGCCTTCTTCACTTTCTGCGCGGTGCGGTTGGCCTTACCCATCGCGGTTCCGATTTTTTGCGCCGCATCATTCAACAATTGATTCTTTTTTGCCATCGATCTCCTCCATGTGGAACGGCAGCCATCGTATACGCCGCACGATGGATCGTCAATCGGGATCGCCTGCCGTTTCTAGCGACGGCTCCTAGCTCGCAGCTTCCTGCTTAGCCGCACCCGAACGGTCGTCATCGAGATACTTCACGAACACCACTTCGTTTTGCGCTTCGTTGTACAGCAGATCGTCTACATTGGCCTTCGCCAGCAATAATCCGAATCCACCGGGACGCAAACCTTTCTGCTGGCGCACTTCGTCATGCTTCGTAGGCTCATCGGCTCGATGGGTGATGGCCGCGTGTTCGAGCTCCGCAAATTTGAATCCGGGTCCCGGATCGGCAATCCGATACAGCACCATCCGGTTGCCTCGCAGATAAGAAATGCGCACTTTGCGGCTGGGGTCGAGCTTCCCGCCCCATTCCACCGCGTTGAGCAGTAACTCGTGAAACGCCTGCCCCACCGAGCGCTGCACTTCCTCGGAAAGCCCCGCCTTCATATGCGCCATGAACGCTTCAATGCGCTCCGCAGCTTCCAGCGAACATGGAACGGAAAGTTCCACCCACGTGGGCCGCGCGGAAATTACTTCGATCGGTAAAGTCTTCGATGTTCTTGCCAGAGTCTCGCGCACCAGGGTCAGCAGCGATTTCGGCTCAATCGGCTTGGCCACGTACTGATAGGCTTCCTCGCGAATCGCGCTCAAAAGTGTTTCCGGCGTGTCGTCCGAGGTCATCACAATTACTTTTGGCTTCTTGCTGCTTTTCTTCAGCGCCGACAGAACTTCCAGGCCGTTTTTCTTGGGCATCCATACGTCCAGCAGTGCCAGGTCGAACTTATCCTCTTTCAATTTTTTCAGCGCGGCTGCGCCGTCCGGAACCGCCACCACCGTATACTTTCCGTCGCGCAGAATTTCGGTCAGCAGTAGCCGGGTTGTGCGGTCGTCATCAGCGACAAGAATGCGCGTCATCGTTTCCTCCGCGATCCATGCTGCAGGCGGTTTCGTCCGGGCCTGCTGGGTTTGGTCCTGGCCTGGGACTTCGACTGGGCCTTCGCACCCTTCGGACTGACGGCCGATTGCAGTGCCGGCAAAAGCCGCGCAAGGTCGTCCTCCAGGGTCGCGTAGAGTTCCCAGGCGCCGTCGAGTTTACCCTCTCGGCCGGTTTTTTCAATCTCCCGCGCTGTTTCGAAGGCGCTCGAGGGCCCGAAGTTTCCCACCGACCCTTTCAACGCGTGAGCGGCTTCTGCCAAGGCCCGCGGATCGCGTGCCGAGAGTGCCCCGCGGATTTTCGTCATCATCTTGGGACAGTCGTGCTGGAACGTCCGAATCAGCGATCCCAGCAGTTTTCGATTTCCATCAAAACGCGCAAGCAACTTATCCGCATCCGCCGCTCTGTCTGTCTTAGCTTTATCGGATGGGTTTCTTTCCTCTTCAGCGGCCATTGCTGAAGTCGGTGACGCGCCCGTTTCGATGATTTGCGTAAATAATTTTGGGTCGATCGGTTTGGGAATGTATCCATCCATTCCCGCTGCCAGGCATCTCTCCCGGTCGCCTGGCATGGCGTGCGCCGTCATTGCGAAAATCGGGATGTGTCCGCCATCGCCCTTCTCTTTCCTTCGAATTTCTTCCGTCGCTTCGATGCCTCCCATTTCCGGCATCTGAATGTCCATCACCACCAGATCGAATTTGTGTTTTTCCAGCGCCGCAAGCGCTCGTTTTCCATTCTCCGCGACGATTGCCGAATGCCCCCTGCGTTCTAGCAGATGCAACACAAGTTCCTGGTTAACAGGATTGTCCTCCGCCACCAGCACTCGCAACCTCCGATGCGCGCCCCGCGCCATGCTGCGCGCCGCCGACGGCCTGGACTTCTGGCGGCCCGGTACGTGCAGCGCCGTCACGATCGCGTCCCATAATTCCGATTGCTTCACCGGTTTCGTCACGGCCGCCGCCGCGCCCACGCTTTTCGCTCGCGCCTGATCTTCGCGGTGGCCCGCGAACGTGAGCAGGATAATCGTCACCCCGCGCAGTTGAGCGTCCTTCTGGACGCTCGCGGAGAGATCGAATCCATCCATCCCCGGCATGTGTCCGTCGGCCAGCACAAGCCGAAACGATTCGCCTTTCTTCTGCGCGCGCTTCAACGCTTCGAGCGCAGCTGAGCCGTTCTTCACTCCCACCGGTTTCATCTTCCAGTTGCTGAGCATCTCTTCGAGAATCTGGCGGCTCGTGGAATTGTCGTCCACCACCAGCACCGGAAGATCGAGCAACTTCACGGGCACGGGCGCCTGCTCGCCAGCCGCAGAAGTTTGCAATCCCAGACTTACCGTGAAATGAAACGTGCTGCCTCGCCCCGGTTCGCTCTCCAGCCAGATGCGGCCTCCCATCAACTCCGAGAGTTGCGACGAAATCGAAAGTCCGAGCCCAGTGCCGCCGTATTTTCGAGTGGTGGATGCATCACCCTGCGCAAAGGCCTCGAAGATCGCTTTCTGTTTTTCTTCCGGGATTCCGATGCCTGTATCGGTCACGGAAAAATGCACCACCACGCCCTGGTTCTTTCTGGATTCCAAGCTTGCGTTCAGAACCACCTCGCCGCTTTCTGTGAATTTGATCGCATTGCCCACCAGGTTCACCACGATGCGCCGAAGCCGTTCCGCATCTCCCACTAGCGCGTCGGGGACTTCCGGCGCCACGTGACAGGCCAACTCCAGCCCTTTCTGCTGTGCTTGTACTGCCAGCGCGCGCAGCGTGTCCTCCAGCATGTCCCGCAGCCCGAAATCCACTCGATCGAGTTGCAGCTTCTTGGCTTCCGCCTTCGAGAAATCCAGGATGTCGTTGATCAGATTCAGAAGCGAACCAGCGGAATTCTTCACAGTGACAAGGTATTCGCGTTGTTGCGGCGTGAGCCTGGTGTCGAGCGCCAGCTCCGTCATCCCGATTACGGCGTTCATCGGCGTGCGGATTTCGTGGCTCATATTTGCCAGAAATTCGCTCTTCGAGCGCGTGGCCTCTTCCGCTCGCGCCTTTGCAATTTCCAGCTCGTGCACCAGCAGCGCAAGTCGCCGCGCATCCGCCTCCTGCGCGAGCCGCGCCGCTTCCAGGTAATCGGCGTAGAGCTTCAGCTCGCTCTCCGCGCGCCGCCGCTCCATGAATTGCCCGATCTGGCTGCCGATCGAATCGAACATTTCCAGCAACTGAGGTTCGTGCGTCCGGATCTCGCGGCTGACGAATTCGATCACGCCGACAACGCGGTCGTCGATTCGTATCGGGAAACCAAACCCCGAACACAATCCTTCCTCCCGGGCGACTTTGATTCGGGGAAAATTTTCTCGCTCGGGCACATCCGTTACCCATTTGGATTGGCCTGCCGCCCAAACAAGCCCCGGCAGACTTGCGCCGCGGTGAAAGGTGAGTTCCCGGGTGGCTTTTTCGAAGGCGGGAAACTCCTGCCCCGGAGCATGCCAGAGATCCACGCAGCGCAGCACATTCGCGATTTCGTCTAATCGCCAGAAAGCGCCTAGCTCCCAGCCGAGGCCTTCGCCGATTGCCCGCAAAATCAGAGGCGACGCCGCGCCCAGGTTTTCTGCTTCGGCCAAAACGCGCGTCAGCGTGTAACCCACTGCCAGCCGTCGCTCCGCGCGTTTGCGAAGCGTGATGTCTCGCGCCACCGCGAAAATCAGGCCTTGATCGCTGTTCGGAGTCGCGTTCCAGAGCAGCCAGATATACGTGCCATCCCCGCGTCGGAAGCGGTTCTCGAATGAAAATGTGACCGCGCCGTCCACGATTTTCTGCGCTTCCTTGCGCGTGATCGCGCGATCGTCAGGGTGAATGAACTCGACATACGGCCGCGAGAGGAGCTCTTCCCGGGAAATTCCCAGCGTCTGTTCCCAAGATGGGTTGAGCCTTTTGAAATATCCGTCGAAGCCAGCGATACAAAAAAGGTCGGATGAAAGATTGAAGAGTTGGTCGAGTTCGCCTTCCACCAGCCGGCGCTCGCGAACCGCCTTGGAAAGATCGCCGACGCTGCGCCGCAGTTCGAGCTCGTTCACCACCAGCCGGCTGAGCGCTTGCAACGCTTCGAGTTGGTCGGCCGAAAGGTCACGCGGCACCCGGTCGATCACGCACAGCGTGCCGAGTGCATATCCGTCCGGTGTGCGCAACGGAGCGCCGGCATAAAACCGGACTTTGGGATCGCCGGTGACGAGCGGATTCGAACGGAAACGCTCGTCGGCCAGCGCGTCGCGCACCACCAAGACGCCCGAATCATGGATTGCGTGCGCGCAAAAGGCGATATCCCGCGGCGTCTCTGATTGTTGGATTCCCACCTTCGATTTGAACCATTGGCGATTCTCGTCAACGAGGCTTACGAGCGCGATTGGCGTGCCGCAGATTAATGCGGCCAGGCGCGAGAGGTCGTCGAACTCCTGCTCCGGCAGTGTGTCGAGAATTTCGTAGCGGCGAAGCGATTCGAGGCGCGCCGCTTCGTTTTCGGGTAGGGGCGCTTTCATGGGAGGAGTGGGCCGGGCGAAAAACCGGCTGCGCGCCATCTTATGGCGGCCCTAAGAGCAAGTCAACGAAGCGCAACCAGCCGCGCGCTTGGCTCATCGAACGCGCTTGGCTCACGACTGTGCGATTCGCGCGCCATGCTGCAATTTTGCTGGCTGAGACCACGGGCGTCGCATTTGCGCTTTGGCGCTGCATCGCGAGAGAATGGCGCTTGAAAAGGAATTCATCGAACTACACGGCATAGACAATGGGAGGAACTATGGCAACGCCCGCTGAGCATTCACAACCGAATCCGGAGAGGATTTTTGACACTCTCAACGCGCATCAGAAAACTGCGGCCTTGAAAACGGGAATCGAACTCGACGTCTTCAGTGCTATCGGCGAAGGCGCCAACACTCCCGCCGCGCTCGCCAAGCGTTGCAACGCGTCCGAGCGCGGCATGCGAACACTCTGCGATTACCTCACCATCATGGGTTTCCTTGCGAAACAGGACCAGAAATATTCGCTCGCACCCGATGCGGCGACGTTCCTGGATCGCCGCTCGCCCGCCTACATCGGCTCGATTGCAGGATTTCTCACCACGCCCGAAATTTTCGACCGCTTCCGGGACTTGACGGCTATCGTGCGCAAGGGAGGCTCGCTTCAGGACGACCGAGGCACCACGGAGGTGAACAATCCGATCTGGGTTGAGTTCGCCCGTTCGATGGCGCCGATGCAAAGGCCGGTGGCCGAAGGCGTCGCGAAGCTTGTCAACGCGGACGCGGGAGAGAAATGGAAGGTGCTCGATATCGCGGCAGGCCACGGCGTGTACGGCGTGACGATCGCGCGGCACAATCCGAACGCGGAAATATTCGCGGTCGATTGGCCGGCTGTGCTGGAAGTGGCGAAGGAAAATGCGCGGGCCGCAAAGGTCGAGTCGCGCTATCACACGATTCCGGGGAATGCGTTCGAAGTGGATTTCGGAACGGGCTACGATCTTGTCCTGCTCACCGGCTTCGTGCATCACTTCGATCCGCCCACGATCGAAAAGCTGCTGCGGAAGATTCATGCGGCGCTCGCGCCGAACGGCCGCGTGGTCACCGTGGAATTCGTTCCGAACGAGGATCGTGTGACACCGGCGACTGCGGCGGGCTTCAGCCTGATCATGCTGGCGGGAACGCGCGCAGGCGATTCCTATCCGATGTCCGAGTACGATCGCATGTTCCGGAATGCCGGTTTTTCGTCGAATGAATTGCGGCCGACGCCCGGGCCGCAAAGCTTCATCATTTCGCGGAAGTAGAACTTCGTTTCATCCGCAGTTGATCATTTCGCGGAATCGAGAATCGTTTCGGCAATCATATCTATTTGCCGCTGGGATTTGCGAAGGCGACCGTAAGAAGAGTTTTTTGCTCCATCTCGTGCGCTTTGTGCGACCCGGTGGCGGGGCTCGCGCTTGCTGAGCGTTTTACGGAGCGCACGGAGCGGCCACGCGCGAGCCGTTCGAGGCGCGGCAGCATGAAGGCGAGCGCGCCCATGTTGGCGGGTTCTTCCTGCACCCAGACGAATTCGCGCGCGTTTGCGTGCCGGTCCATTTCGGCGGCCAGCTCGGCTTCGGGGAACGGGTAGAGCTGCTCGACAAAGACGATCGCAGTGGTTTCATCCTTCCGCCGTTTTCTTTCCGCTTCGAGTTCATGGCCGATCTTCCCCGTACACAGCAGGACGCGCGTCGCCGTGCCATTTCCCTTGTCGGGAATCACAGGACGGAACCGGGCGGCTGAAAGCTCAGTCAGCGTGGATGACGAAGCCGGCGTGCGCAGCATGCTCTTCGGCGTGAAGACGACGAGCGGCTTGCGCCACGAGCGCATCGCCTGGCGGCGCAGCAGATGAAAATATTGCGCGGCTGTGGACGGCTGGCAGATTTGAATATTGTCACGCGCGGCGAGCTGCAGAAATCTTTCGATGCGGGCGCTGGAATGTTCGGGGCCTTGGCCTTCGTATCCGTGCGGCAGGAGGAGCACAACACCTGAAAGCAGATTCCATTTGTCTTCACCCGCCACGATGAACTGGTCGATGATGATCTGCGCGCCGTTGGCGAAATCGCCGAACTGCGCTTCCCACAAAACCAGCGCTTCGGGATAGTCGCGGCTGAAGCCGTATTCGAAGCCGAGTACGGAAGCTTCCGAGAGAGTTGAATTGTAGGCTTCGAAAAATGCCTGATTGGGCGCGACGTGCTGCAGCGGAATAAATTCTTTTTCGTTTTCGATATCGATCAGGGCCGCGTGGCGCTGGTTGAAAGTGCCGCGTTTGCTGTCCTGCCCGCTGAGGCGCACCGGAGTACCCTGCTTCAGCAATGTTCCGAAGGCCAGCGCTTCGGCCATGCCGAAATCGAGCGGGCGCTTCCCGCGCGCCATCTCCAGTCGCTGCTCGAGCAGCTTTTTCACTTTCGGATGGATGTGAAATCCATCTGGATAGCTCGCAAGCGCTTCTCCGGTCGCTGTTAGCTCCGCCGCGGGCACTCCTGTATCCACTTCGAGCGATGGGTTGTAGCGTCCGCCACGATACGGATTCCAGTAGGCGGGCAATTTGCGCATCGGCGGATTTTTCTCGAGCTCTTCGGCCTCTTTCTGCGCGGCGTTGAGTTCCTGGCGCACTTTTTCTACAATCGGTTCGGCATCGACGCCGATTTTTTGTGCGTAAATTTGCCAGAGCGGCTGATGCGCTTGAATTTTCTTGTAACGCAGCGGCTGGGTGATCGTGGGGTCGTCCACTTCGCTGTGGCCGTGCTTGCGATAGCCGATCAGGTCCACGACGACCGGTGAGGCGAACGCGTAACGATAGTCGAGCGCGATGCGACCGACGCGCGCCACCGCTTCCGGATCTTCCGCGTTCACATGGAAAATCGGGATCGGCAGGCGCTTGCTCAGGTCGGACGAAAAGCGCGATGAATGCGATTCGCGCGGCACGGTGGTGAAGCCAATCAGATTATTTACGATGATGTGGACGGAACCACCTACGCTGTAGCCTTCGACGTTGGCCATGTTGAGCGTTTCAGCCCAGATTCCCTGTCCCGCAAAAGCGGCGTCGCCGTGCATGATGACCGGAACGATCGCCTGCGTGCCGCCTTCGCCGATGCGCGTCTGCTTCGCGCGCGCGCGGCCGTTCGCCACCGGATCCACCGCTTCGAGGTGACTGGGATTCGATGCCAGATGAATTCCGACGTTGCGCCCATTCGCTGCGTGGAATTCGCCGGTTGCACCGATGTGATATTTCACGTCGCCGCCGCCGAGGACGCTGCGCGGATCCACATCTTCGAATTTCGCGAAAACTTCCGCCGCCGGACGGCCGACGATGTGCACCATCACGTTGAGCCGGCCGCGGTGGCTCATCGCGAGGACGGCTTGCTGCGCGTCATGCTCCGATGCTGCGTTGAGGATCGCGTCAAGGAGCGGAAGAAGCGCGGATTCGCCTTCCAGCGAGTAACGCTTCGTGCCAAGATAACGCGTCTGAAGAACTTGCTCGAAAATTTCCGCGCGGACGAGACGATCGAGAATTGCTTTCTGGTCCGGCGCCGGTGTTGACACAGATGCTGCCGATTCCATGCGCTCTTCGATCCAGCGGCGCCGCTCGGGATCGGGGATGTGCATGAACTCGACGCCGATCGTGCCGCAATAGATTTTGCGCGCGGCTTCGGCGTCACGCCCGGAGACGGCGAGCTCGGGAAGATCAACGGGTTGCAAGTCGCCCAGCGGATCGAGATTCGCTTGAAGATAGCCCCAGCGGCGGAAGGCGTCCCAGATGCGCGCCCGGGTTTCGGTGGGCGCTGCGGATTCGATGACTGTTTGCTGCCGGCTCATAAAGTTCCTCGCGTAGGAAAGTCTATTATAGCGAGGTTGGGCGCTGAGGATAATGGCGCGCTGGCGGAAATTATTTGGGGTCGATTGAGCAAATAGCTGAATTCAACCCGAATGATGACTCTCAGTTCCCGGGCTCTAGCTCCGATTTTGGTTTCATTTTCAACTACCTTGTGGAATGAAGCCCGGCACGCCGGTTTTCACCACTGGATTCAGCCGCTGTCTGGTCTGGATCCGATTGATTTCATCGAGCGCGTCCTTTGGAAGGGGAGAGATGTCGAAATTCTCTCTCGCACGGGCCGCACTCCTGGGCGTGGTCAGCAAAGCCGTGCCGCGCTGCACCGCCCAAGCCAGCAGCACTTGTGCCGGCGTCTTTCCAACACGCGCAGCGATAGCCAAAATGACTGGATCTTCGAGCGGCCCGGGCCGCATCCCGTGACCGAGTGGTGCAAAAGCCAAAAACACAACGTCCGTCTCCTTGCAAAATTCCAATAACTCGGTTTCCGGCAGATACGGATGCGATTCTACCTGGACCACGGCCGGCTTGATTCTCGCTGATTCATAAATGGGCTTCACTTCGTTTAGGCTGACGTCCGAAAGTCCGATGGCCCGGCATTTGCCATGGTCGACAAGAGCTTCCATGGCTTTCCACGTATCGAGCAAAGTCACGTCGTGATCGTAAATGACGTTGCCGGCTTGATCCCGCGGATCCTGATTGTCACCGGGTTGGAATGCAAACGGAGTATGAATGAGATAGAGATCCAGGTACGTAAGCCCGAGTCTCTCTAAACTTGCCTCGAAAGCCGGTTCGACGCGCTCGGGCCGGTGATTGGAGTTCCACAGCTTTGTGGTGACAAAAATATCTTCGCGCGCGATCCCTCCCGCAGCAAGTCCTGCCTGCAATGCCTCGCCAACCTCGCGCTCGTTCCCATATCGTTCCGCGCAATCGAAGTGCCGGAATCCGGCTTCCAGTGCGTCTCGGGTCGCAGTGATCGTCAGGGCTGCGTCGGGAATCAAAGTGCCGAAGCCGAGTGCGGGCAAATGGTCGGCTCCGTGGTTGAGCGGAAATTTTGTCATTCGTAGATCAGAAGACTCCACCATGGTCACACCTCCAACAACCGCACTGGATATTTTGATTGGGGCCGCCATGAAATGTGAGATGAGATAAATCCCGGATAGTCGGCCACGGAGTTATCGTTGGTCGATTTATAACCTAGCCTTTGGTGTCTGGAATCTTAGGCTGCCACAGTTCGATCGGATTTCCCTCGGGGTCATGCAGGCGACCGAACCGGCCGTAGGGATAAGACTCCGGGTCAATCTTGACCTCGATTCCCGCGGCTTGCAGCTGGGCCGCCATTTTGTCGAGATCCCGCACTCGAAAGTTCAGCATCCAAACCTTCTGGGGATCGCCGAAATAGTTGCTTGTCTCCTTGAATGGAGTGAAAGCGGTTGCCCCTGCCTCTTGCTGCCACGAGGTTTCCCCGTCGCTGGTTGGTATCGTCAAAATCCCCAGGTGTTGCTGATACCAAAGCGCCAGCGCTTTGGGACCTTTGGCTCGAAAGAAAAATCCTCCGATTCCCGTCACTTTTTCCATTTCCGTTCCTCCAGCGATCCCATCACGAACAGTGGCCCCCGCAACGGGAGGTGAGACCTTTGGCTGTGTAGCTGTCTGCGCAGCGATGCCGACTTGGTTCCGACTCCAGAGGAAGCTCGACCCAAAAGCGAATGACAGGGTTCGCAGCAGTTGGCGCCTTTGAAAACGCATCCCATCCTCCTTTCAAGAGGAGCGACAAATCGGTCTACGATACCTGCACAAACGAAGTTCTGGGAAGCGTAAAGATGAGGTTCTGGGCCAGTTGTCGGTCACTTGGAAGCTCTCCTTGGTGGATTTCTGGCGGAAAGTTGGATAGGTCTTGCTCAATCCTCTTCGCACCATCTATCTCGAAATGAGAAAGCTGGTGATAATCCCTGTGGGTGTTGAAAAACTCGCCCACTGGCGGCAGTTTTGATCTGGGTGATTTTCCTGCGAGGGTATCGCGCTTTCTTTTTCTATCTCATTCTATCTCAGATCGGAACCGTGGCTGATTCTAGAGATCTGGATCTTAAGAAGCGAGCCAGTCGTTTCAGGTTCTGGGCTGTAGCCGCGAGGAAGAACTGTTCGCGAACGTGCTTCATTCTCCGCAAGCGCACCCTGCGCAGTCCGATCTGGTTCTTCAACTCCGCAAACAGTGCTTCTACTTTCCGGCGTTGGCGTTGCGCTGCCGCGAAAGCCGGAACGGTTGTTCGCTCTCGTGCCCGTTGTCGCGCCGCTTCGTGGACATGGATCGCAATCTGCCGATAGTGGCCCCCTGGTGCATTGCGCTTTTTGCGGGCAGTCGCGGCAGCGCTTCCACGTGGCCCGATAGATATGGTTTCGGTTACGCAGGTTCACCCCAAGGTAGGTTAGTCGCTTTCCTGCGGGACACTGATAACTGTTCGTTTCCGGCTCGTAGAGAAACTTTTCAATCCCATACAAGTTGGTTTTGGGTGCCGGACTTTCTTTCACGCGGATATAGGGAATGATGTCTCGTTCCTCAAACCAGGCCAAAAGCTCACCGTTCCCATAGGTCGTGTCGGCGGCAACCGACTGTGGGAAGCGCCCGCGTCTCTCCGCTGACCGCGTGATCATCTCTCGAGCCGCCGCACTTTCCTGACTCAACCGGGCGGTCGTAGCCTGAACGCCAACAATTACGCAGCTCTGGTTGTCGATCAGATAGTTGTTGAAGTACCCCAGCTCCGCAGGACGATGGCCCTTGGTCGAATAGGTCGAATCCGGATCCGTTGTCGATACCTGGTCTTGTTGGGGGGCCGGCTCTTCGACCGGGTTCTCTTGCTCAAGGTCCGCCAAGTACTCTCGCACCGTCCCTTTCACGTGAGCGGCTTCCGGCAGTTGCTCCCGCGGGATGCGGCTCAATCGGCTGGCATTCGCTGCAATGAAGCTGCCATCCACGGACAGGTGCTCGCCCTCGACCAATCCGGCTTCCACGCAACGATCCACGATTTCCTCAAAGAGCTGCTGAAAGAGATTCGACTCCTGAAAGCGTCCGTGACGGTTCTTGGAAAACGTGGAGTGATGCGGAATCTCTTGATCGAAGCTGAGTCCGGTAAACCAGCGCCAAGCCAGATGCATCTGCAGCTCCTCGACCAGCTTGCGCTCGCTGGTGACGCCATAGAGATAGCCGATCAGCAGGATGCGCAACAGGAGTTCCGGATCGATCGAGGGTCGGCCCGTATCGCTGTAGGAGTCCTTCAGCTTCTCACGAACGAAATCGAAGCTGATGTGTCGGTCAAGGAGTCGGAGTAGGTGGTTTTCAGGAACCTGATCTTCAATGCGAAAGTAGTAGAACAGCGACTCGGAACGGGAGTGTTGTCCCATCATAATCCGCAAGCCTCCGTGAATGGCGATGAAGAAGAGCATCGGCAGAACGCTTACTCAGATAGACGTTGCTGCCAACTTTTCAGTTCGCATTCACGAAGACTTTTTCAACACCCACCGGATTTATCAACAGTAATCCGCCAGTGCCAGACTATTTCACTGTACCCCCTTGACTTGAAGTTCTGCGTATCGCTGTCTTTCGTCGAGACATCTCGAAGATCGTCCAACCCGAGCCAACCCTTTGCTCAACCGGTGATGCTGGTCACACTGAACGGCGATCAGCGTCACCGACTTCTCCCCCAGCCTAGATCAAATTTAGTTTGTTGAAGGAGAGAGGCTGCACGTGGGGAAAGCGTCGCCGAGATCACTGGGTCATCAACTACGTGGTTACCAGGCTAGGTACCATCACGCCCAGATGAGTTGGCACGCTTCGAACAGTGTAGAAACCTCTGATCATTCTAGCCGAGCCAGCGGCCAGGCGCACAGCCTGAATAAAGCGCCCAGTAGTTCGACGCACCGGCTCTATCGAGCCGGACACACTCTGTCCCCGACCGCTGACTCGGATTCCGATTTTCCCTTCCCCGGGAACATGTGTTCCCAACATAAGATTTGCAAAGGAGATTTACCATGACCAATCTAGTTAGGCGTGATCCGTTCCTTCTGGATCTCTATGATTTTCGTCGTGATTTCGATCAGATTTTCAACCGCGTTATGCTTGACAAGCCTGTCTGGCAAGAGAATTTCGTTGCCGAGAAGGGGTTCGATTTCCTCCCGGCCATTGAGGCATATCTCGACAAAGACGCAAAGAAGTACATCTGCCGCGTGTCCCTGCCCGGCATCGAGCCCAAGGATGTAGAAATCAACGCCATGGGCAACATCCTGACGATCAGGGGCGAGCGCAAACTCGTCCATACCACAAAAGAATTCGATTTCTTCAATCAGGAAATCAGGTATGGCAGATTCGAGCGCACACTCGAGCTCCCCGAGGGTATCCTGCCCGAGAAGCTCGTCGCCGAGTATCACAATGGCGTGCTCGAAATCACCGCACCCGTAACCGTCGCGGCTCTACCACACAAAGTGGAAATCAAGACCGTACCGCTCGTGAAACAAGTTACCGCGTAAATTTTCGGTCGCAATAGCGGGCCCGGAGTCACGCAATTCTCCGGGCCCTCTGTTCTCTCCTCTCAATCCGATTCTGCTGGTCGTCCACTCGTCACCATTGTTTCCGCGAATCGTCGCAGACTGAGATAGCTAGTGCGAAGAGGAGTGGCTGTTGAAAAACTCGCCCACTGAACGGGAGTTTTGATCTGGGATGATTTTCCTGCGGCGGGGTATCGCTTTCTTTTTTCTATCTCAGATCGGAACCGTGGCTGATTCTAGAGATCTCGATCTTAGGAAGCGAGCCAGTCGTTTCAAGTTCTGGGCTGTAGCTGCGAGAAAGAACTGTTCGCGAACATGCTTGATTCTCCGCAAGCGCACCCTTCGCAGTCCGATCTGGTTCTTCAATTCCGCAAACAGTGCTTCTACTTTCCGGCGTTGGCGTTGCGCTGCCGCGAAAGCCGGCACGGTTGTTCGCTCTCGTGCCCGTTGTCGCGCCGCTTCGTGGACATGGATCGCGATCTGCCGATAGTGGCCCCTGGTGCATTGCGCTTTTTGCGGGCAGTCGCGACAGCGCTTCCGCGTAGCCACATACACATGCGTTCGATTTATGGCATTGATACCGACGTAGGTAAGCCGCTTTCCTTCGGGACATTGATAGCTGTTCGTCTCGGCAACGTAGGTGAACTTCTCGATCCCGTACAAGTTGGTTTTGGGAGCAGGACTTTCTTTCACGCGAATATAAGGAGTGATGTTTCGTTCCTCAAACCAGGCCAAAAGCTCACCGTTCCCATAGGTCGTGTCGGCGGCAACCGACTGTGGGAAACGCCCGCGTCTCTCCGCTGACCGCGTGATCATCTCGCGAGCCGCGACACTTTCCTGGCTCAACCGAGCGGCCGTCGCTTGCACACCCACAATCACCCCACTCTGGTTGTCGATCAGATAGTTGTTGAAGTACCCCAGCTCCGCCGCCCGAGATCCCTTGGTCGCATACGTGGAATCGGGATCGGTCGTCGAGACCAGGGCTTGTTGATGGGTCGGCTCTTCGATCGGGTTCTGTTGCTCGAGTTCGGTTAAATACTCGCGGATGGTGAGTTTCACCTGCGCGGCTTCCGCTAACTGCTCCCGCGGGATGCGGCTGGACCGGCTGGCGTTGGCGGCAATAAAGCTGCCATCGACCGACAGGTGTTCCCCTTCCACTAATCCCGCTTCCTGGCAGCGATCCACGATCTCTTCAAAGAGTTGCTGAAACAGGTCGGACTCATGGAACCGTCCGTGGCGGTTCTTCGAGAAGGTGGAGTGATGGGGAATCTCTTGATCGAAGCTGAGTCCGGTAAACCAGCGCCAGGCCAGATGCATCTGCAGCTCCTCGACCAGCTTGCGCTCGCTGGTGACGCCATAGAGATAGCCGATCAGCAGGATGCGCAAGAGGAGTTCCGGATCGATCGAGGGTCGGCCCGTATCGCTGTAGGAGTCCTGCAGCTTCTCACGAACGAAATCGAAGCTGATGTGCCGGTCAATGAGACGGAGTAGGTGGTTTTCAGGAACCTGATCTTCGATGCGAAAGTAGTAGAACAGCGACTCGGAACGGGCGTGTTGTCCCATCATAATCAGCAAGCCTCCGTGAATAGTGATGAGGAAGAGCATCGGCAGAACGCTTGCTCATATACACGTTGCTGCAACAGTTCCGTTCGCATTCACGAAGACTTTTTCAACACCCACCCCTGTTACCAACATCTCTAACGAAGTCGGCCCCGTCAAGAGTGGTTTTAGTTCTGTTTTTATTTCTTTCGCACACACACCTGCATCGGCGCGGTCCCACCCTTTTCTCCGGTCGGCTGCTGCGCCGCAATTCTCGAGTTGTTGTCCGTGTCCAACCTACAAGCCCGGTTCTTGTCACTTCATCGACTCGGTGTTGCCCACCAGCCATCTCTCCGATCACTTACGACCATGATGATGTATTCAAACTCCCTGGCCCTTGCAGGGAGGCGGGTAGCCTATTCACTTATCCGGTCACGCTTCCGCAGGACCATTGGTGATATCAGACATCCCCGCACAGACACTACCGCTTTCCTGCCGCGCCTTTCCGCGACGGCAGAACTCTTGGTAATCAATCTGATCGCGCATCATAATCCACAGCCGGATTCCGAGCTTTCGAGCGGCAGAGACTCTGGCTTTCCCCATCCCTTTTTGCACCAGTTTGCGCCGATAGAAGCGTTTCAACTCGGGGTCACGCCCGACTGCATGCATGGCTGCCTCACACCACAGATAACGCAGCAGCGCGTTCCCTTGTTTGCTCATCCCACCCAGGCGCTGCCGGCCTCCACTGGAATGTTCGCGAGGAATCATTCCGATGTAGCTGGCTACTGCTTTCCCATCCGTGAACCGTAGCGGATCACCCAAGAACACTTCGGTGGCTAACGCGGTGATCGGCCCGACTCCCGGGTGCGTCATTAACCGCCGCGCCGCCGGATGGTTTTGGGCTTGCTGGCTGATCTCCCGATCCAGTTCGTCGATGGATTCTTGCAATCGTGGGTACAACGTCATCAGTGCTTTCCGTCGCTCGTTGGCGTGAGGAGCCAGAGGCAACGCCCGCAGTTCTTGTTGGCCCGCTTGGTTCCATAGCGAGTGGCCTCGCCTGAGACCGTGATTGAGTGCCATCGATTGCAGCGTGTGCTGTACGCGGGTTCGCATGCGCACCCACTGATGACGGTGGCGCAGCAACGTGCGCAGATCTCGCTGCTCGGTCGAGGGCATCCAGATCGTGGGAAAGCGGTTCTCGGAAAGCAGCTTCAGCAGAAGTTGTGCATCCCTTCGATCGTTTTTCTGCTTACGTGGTTCGGCCGCCCGGATCTTGGCCGGATCACCGACTCGGCATTCGATGCTCAGCTCTTCCAGCAGCTCCAGGAACCACTGCATCGAGCCGGTCGCTTCGATCCCCACCAAAACAGGGCGAGTGAGTCCGGAATAAAACTTCCGCAATTCCTCGCCCTCGTGCTCGAGAGTCTTCTCGACGAATTCTCCTGTATCCGTATCCAACATCGCGATCGTCTGTTGTCGAGCGTGTAGATCGCAACCTATAATCTGCATCTCGGCCTCCTTCGACCCGAGCTCTGTACGTTGGACACCGCACAGTTTACTCGGCTCGTCGTTAAGGCCGATTTCGTTATGCCATCACCTATCTCAAAATGCGACACCGGCAGCCTGCAAGCTTGTTTTGGATTTCGCGTTCCGTCTTCTCGTTAGTGACACGCGGAGGTCGCTTAGGAATCGCTCATTGCGTGCTGAGACGTGCATCGGCGGCACCACATGTGTCGGTTATCTGACCCCGCTGATGTCTGATCGGGCCGCTGATTTCGGCATGCCCTCGACATCACGAGTACAGTTCTAGAACTAACTGTCTGTGACCTGCACTTCTGACCACTAAAATTTTCTCCGGCATCGTGCTACCGTCGATCATGTACTACGAAAGAAAACTCGAGTTTCAAATCGTGGTTCGAAAGCGGGCCGTCGGCGATGCAGTTCGATCGGTTTGCGCGCTCGCGGCGAAGCACCCGCCGGAAGGCTCGATCTTCTTGGGCGCCTTCGCCCCCAGAACCCTGTCCAAGCTCGGCCACGGTTCGCCTTTCACGATTCACAAGTCACGAGTTACCAGTCACGGAATTTTAATCGAGACACCGCGATTAGAATTTCCCGCAACGCTAACAAAACAAAGCCCCGGCCGCATTTCTAATCGGGACAAAATCGCTTTTCTCGTCGGGACTGGCGATCCCGGATCGAAATTACCGGGAGCCGCCGCGCCCCGGATTTCTAATCGCAAATCTGGAATTAGAATTCTTCCTAAACATCGCAAAATCAATGAAGTACAAATTTCTAATCGCAAATAAACGCGGGTTTTGCGTCCTGCGGCGTGGGTCGCGTTCTTGTGCCCCGGAATCTCTTTTCTTATGCCGGAATCTAACGTCCGAGAATTGGTCAGCCATTCGAGCTGGAAGGCTGAAAACGAAAATCGGCGCTATTCGAATGACTCCAGTTAAAGTTAAGTCGCTATTATGTTATGGTGACTCTCACTTTCAGCTGTGTAAGATGGTTACGAACAACCCAAGCGTGATACTCGGAGAAAATTAGTTATGGCCAACGCCAAAGTCAGGGGCGCAGCGCCTGCTGCAGCTCGGAGCGTGGCTCCGCGCGGAGGAAAACGATCGACGCGCCGAAGCGGTGCGCTCGGCATTGACGCGGAGCTGGGGCTTCGCGAGAGAAAGAAAGCGCGGCTGCGCCAGGAAATTATTGACACCGCGTTGCGGCTTTTCCGCGCCAAGGGATACGAAAACACACGCGTAGAAGATGTTGTGCAGGTTCTTGAAATCAGCCAGCCGACTTTCTTCCGCTATTTTCCCACCAAGGACGCCGTGCTCTACGAAGTGGGCAATCGCGGCTATTCCTGCATTACCGAAAAACTGAAGATGGAACTTTCTAGCGACGCGAGTACTGCGGATCGCTTGCGGCGTCTCTACAGCGAATTTGCTCATGAGGTGGAAGCGAATCGCTGGCTCTGGCAGGCGGTGGTGCTGTCCGGCGCGATGGATCCGGTGCGCTCTCCCCAGATGCGCGGACAGGAAAAAATCGCGGTGAGCCTGCTGCAGGAAATTCTGGAACAGGGACAGAAGCGCGAAGAAATCACGCGCGCTTTTCCCGTGGATCACCTGGCCGAATTCATGGAAGCGCTCTACAACACGGTGGTGCGAAACTGGGTGGCGGCCCCAGCAAGTCCTGACAAGCTAGTGGGACGCGTTCGCAACGCGGTGGATTTTTTTCTGCGCGGCGTCACGCCCTAAGCTTCGCGTCAACGCGCGAAAAATCACCAGCCAAACATCGCCCAGTCAAACATCGATCAGCCCATATCGAACGGATGCGAATGCGAGCCGCCGTCCTCCACGATTTCAAACAGCACCTCACATTTGAAGACATCGAGCGTCCCACGCCGGATTCGAATGAAGTTTTGATCCGAGTCGAAGCCTGCGGCGTCTGCCATTCCGACGTACATGTTGCAGACGGCGACTGGCCGCAGTTCGCAAGAATCGTGAAGCGGCCGCTGATTCTAGGCCACGAAATCGCGGGGCGAGTGACCGAGAAAGGGGTGAACGTTCGAAATTTGGAAATCGGCGACCGCGTCGGAGTTCCATGGGTTTATTGGACGTGCGGCGAATGCGAATTCTGCAAAGAAGGGAACGAGAATCTTTGCAGCAAGCAGAAAATAACGGGCGTCACGGTGGATGGTGGCTATTCGGAATATTTCAAAGCGCCCGCAAGCCACGCCCTGAAAATTCCCGACGGGCTGTCGCCAACCGAAGCGGCGCCGCTCTTCTGCGCCGGCGTGACGGTCTATCGCGCGCTGAAGCAGTCGGGCATTTCTCGCGGGCAACGGCTCGCGGTGTTTGGCCTTGGCGGACTGGGCCATCTCGCCGTGCAGATCGGACGTGAGTTTGGGGCCGAAGTGACGGCTGTAGACGTCTCGGATGAGAAGCTTGCGCGCGCGAAGTCTCTCGGAGCGGCAAAAGCTCTAAACAATTCCAGCGGGGATGCGGTGAAGGAGGTTCGCAAGACCGGCGGCGCGCATGTGGCGCTGGTCTGCTCGGCGGCCAAGGCGGCTTACGACGCCGCGTTCAACAGCGTGCGGCCGACCGGGACGCTTCTAGCTGTGGGATTGCCGGCGGAAAGCATTTGTTTTCCGCCGATTATGATGGCCGCCCGGGAAGTACGAATTAAGGCTTCCTCTGTGGGCACTCGGGAAGACCTTCGCGGTGTGCTGACGATGGCCGCGGCTGGAAAGCTTCATTGCGACGTTGTCTCGAAGCCTCTGGAATTTGCCAACGAGGCCCTCGAGCTCCTGCGTACGGGGCAGGTGTCAGGCCGAATTGTTTTGACCTTCCCTGTCTAGTCTTCTCCACTTCTTCGCCGTCTGTCCTTTTCCTCAGGAACATCGGGCCTCCACGAGCATTTCGCCTCCAGGAACCTTTCGCCAAGAATCTTGGGGTCGGCGATTAATTCGGCTTGACGTTAGTCACTAAAATGTAATATTCCCTATCATAATTTTGGATGGGTGGAACGGGTGGACCGATGGAGTGTGGTTCCGACGAATTTCGGTTCGATAGAACCGTGGGCGTAGTGCGACTTCACAAGCAGCCAGGCGATGCTTTGCTCTCACGAGGAGGATTTATGAAGTCAGCATTTCTAGCCGGTCTGATCGCGTGTCTGGTGTGCGTGTTGGTTGCGGCTCCAGCGGCACGGGCGCAAGGGGTGGGATCATCGGGAACGATCAACGGGACGGTGACGGATCCGACCGGCGCAGTGGTCCCGAAGGCGCTGGTTGTAGCCGTGGAGAGCGACCGCGGCGTGCAGCACTCGACCGAAACGGACGCGAACGGCTTCTACCGCCTGACCGGTTTGCCTCCGACGACCTACGATGTGACCGTGAAGGCGTCGGGCTTTGAAGCGCTCCAGCAAAAGGGACTCACAGTGAGTGTGGGCGGCATTGCCGTTCTCGACTTCCATCTCACGATTGCAACTTCCAAGGCAACGGTTGAAGTGAACGCGGCACCGCCGGTGGTGGAGGTGCAGCGCGGCAGCCAGGCAGACACGATCGTGCAGCGGTACATCGAAGATTTGCCCATCGACCGTCGCGATTATCTGACTTTCACTTTGTTAGTGCCCGGCGTGGCCGATTCCACACGATTGGCCGACGACCAGGATTTTCGCGTGAAGCAGACACCGCAGAGCGGACTTTCGTTTTATGGAAGCAATGGCCGCGGGAATAGCATCACAGTGGACGGCGGAGAGGCGAGCGACGACGCGGGGGGCGTGAGGCCGACGCTGAGCCAGGATGCGGTGCAGGAATTCCAAATCAATCGGAGCAACTACCAGGCGGATTTGGGTGCAGCCAGCGGGGCATCGATCAACATCGTTTCGAAGTCCGGGACGAACGACATTCATGGCAGCGCTTTCGGATTCTTCCGGAATGATGCTTTGGATGCGCGCGATCCATTTGCCTTCAATCAAGCGCTCCAGCCGGGACAGACATTCGATCCCGCGGCTCCCGATTCGATAGGCTCGCCGGTAAAGAATTCCCTCGGGCGGTATCAGTTCGGCGTGAATGCAGGTTTTCCGATTCAGAAGGACAAGACATTCGGGTTCCTGGCCTTTGAAGGATTGCGCCAGAATTCGGAAAATGCAGTTCCGCTGCTCACCGACACGAATATTTTCCGGACGACTACGCCTCAAAACGCCGTTATCGGCGCTCTCGCCGCTTTACCCGGCAATCCGATGGTACCGTGTCTTACCAATCCGGCGACTTCGCTACCAGCGCAAACGTGCGCTTTTGCTCTCAGCCAGATATTGACGGTCGATGCGACTCCCAATCCGCCGTTCCGAACCACCGGCCAGGCAATGCTGAACGATTATTTGATCAACCAGCTCATCGACAATGGTGGGCTCTTCAACTACAACACGAACGACTACCTCTTCAACGGCCGCATCGACCACGTTTTCGATGAGGCCAACCACGTTAGCTTGAGTTACCGCTTCGCGCACAACCTGATCGAGAATCCGGACGTGCAATCGCTGACAGGTTTCTCGGCCGGCAGTTCGATCCACAATTACGACAATAATTTACAAGGTTCCTGGTTCCACACCTTCAACCCGCGAACGCAGAACGAGCTGCGAGTGCAGTTCAATTACGACAGCTTCAACGTGATCCCCAACACCCCGGCGTCGGTGGGACTCCAGATTCCCGGCTTCGCGAACAACCTGGGGACGAACATCTTCCTGCCGAACCTGACAATCCTGCGACGCTGGGAATTTGCAGACAACGTGACGATGATTCGCGGAAATCACACGATTCAATTCGGCGTGGACGAGATTCTGCGCGGGAACCACACGGAATCTCATACATTTTTGCCTGGACGATTCGTGTTCGGCCCCTTGCCTGGGGTGGCACTGAGCCCTTGCTTCCTTCCGGCGCCTGGGAATCCTTGCGGTCTCTCCACTCAGGGGGCGTCGATCAATTCGCTGCAGGCAGCTTCCTTGGCACAGCCGGTCCTCTACCAGCAGGCGTTTGGCAACCCGGACTATCCCGCATACACACGGCCGCTCACGGGCCTCTACATTCAGGACTCGTGGAAACTGTTCCCGAACTTCACACTCAATATCGGAGTGCGCTGGGAGATCGATTCGCAGTTCAACCCGCTCAACACTTACCTCGGAGATGTGGGCCCGCGCATTTCCTTCGCGTGGGATCCGTTCAAGGATCACAAGACGGTGGTGCGCGGCGGTTACGGAATCTTCTACGGCCCTGTCGACGCGCAGATTAACCAGGTGGGTTTGAGCCTTGGCGTGCTAAACAAGAACCACACGACCGTCGAGAACCAGAAGAACAAGAGTCAGGTGCCCGATCAGGTGAACAATCTGATTAACACTTGCGGTCTCGGATTCCCCGGCTTTCCGATTTTTCCGCCCAACGTTCCGGCAGGCACCAGTCCCTGCACCCGCTACATATCCATTTACGCGGATACGATCGCATCGAATGCGCCGCTGCCGATCGCTAATTCGGCAACGCTTTTCCAGGGACTGTTCAATCCTGCCGGTAACCCGTCGGGGACGAACCTGATTGCGTGCACGGCGCCGGCGCCCGGCCAGAATGCCTGCATCACACCGGCCGACGTCGCGGCGTTCGGGATCATCCCGTCCAATAGCGGGCAGCTGGCGCCACTGCAGGCAGTCTTCAGCAACCCGCCCAACTACAAGCCGCCGTATTCGCAACAGGCTTCGCTCGGAATCGAGCGCCAGATCGGGCCGGGGTTCACGGTCGGCGCGAGCGGCATCTATTCGCACACGCTGCGATTGCCGGTAGCGATTGATACGAACCTGACCCCGGCGCCCGAGAGCACAATCGCCTTAGCGAATGGGCAAGTTGTCTCCTATCGAAACTGGAACACCAGTTCGCTTACGGATCCGGCTGCTGGTTTGCAGATTTCCGGACCCGGCGCGGGCGGCGTCTATCCGTGTGCAATCACTCTAAATGGTTTTGGGCAGCCGGTGTCGCCGTGCTTCGTGAATGCTCTGGTTGCTCAGAATAACCAGTACACGGCCGCTGCATCGGCGCTCTATGAAGGGCTGATTCTGGAAGCGAAGAAACGGTTCAGCAATAACTTCACGCTGTTCGGCAATTACACGTTCAGCAAGGGATTCGATACGTCCACCGACTACAACACCGATTACGGCCCGCAGGATCCGACGAATCTGGGCCTCGATCGAGCGCTTTCGGAATTTGACGAAAGGCACAAGGTTGTTGTCGCCGGAGTTTTCGACAGCCCCTGGAAGAATCCGATTCTCGCCGGTTTCCAGCTGTCGCCGATTTTCAGCTATCACAGCGGGCATCCCTTCAACTTGCTGGCTGGAACCGAAGTGAACGGCAACAATCACACGACGAACGAGCGTCCGATCGGCGCGAACCGCGACACGGGTCTCGGTCCTAGTTTCGTTGACTTCGATATGCGCTTGAGCTGGACGCACAAGCTGGGCGAAAGAGTTTCCATGAGACTGACGGCGGAAGGATTCAATATCGCCAACCATACGAACTTCGCCAGCGTGAACAACGAAGTGAGTCCGCTCTTCGGCCTTCCTGCGGATGTCGGTGGAGGGGGCAACACCACGTTCAATGTGCACGGCATTCGTCCGGGCAGGGTTCTGGCGGATGGAAGCGTGGTCACACCGAGTACGCCGCTTTCGTTCACGTCGGCATTGCCGAAGCGCGAAATCCAGCTGGGCGTCCGGTTCGATTTCTAAATTTTGATTGGGGCTTCGGCTCTCGGCGAAGAATTCGATTTCCGCAGTGAAAACGGCACGCTGAGGCAAACGCAATTCGTGCCGTTCTATAGGAAGGGGTGTCCGATGTGGCAAGGAGTTAAGCACGGGGTTTTTGTCGCGTTATTTTCCGCCGTCCTCTTGTTCTCGATAACGACCACAACAAACGCGCAAGTGAGCCTTACCACGAAGACGGGGGCGCTCGCCGACGGAGCGACGTACCTGATCCAGGTGCCTTCGAACTGGAACGGGACCCTTTTCTTGTACAGCCATGGATACGTGGTTCCCGGCAGTGCGAATCCGGCGCAAAACGTGGGCGATCCGGCTACCGGCGCTTTTCTTCTGGCGAACGGCTTTGCTCTGGCCGGCTCTTCCTACGCTCATACTGGCTGGGCGATTCAGGAAGCTCTCGTTGATCAAATTCAGGTACTCGACGTGTTCGACGCGGATTTTGGCAAGCCCAAGCAAACGATTGCCTGGGGACATTCTCTCGGCGGAATTATCACGGCGGGTTTAGTCCAAAATAATCCGGGGCGGTTTACGGCGGCGCAACCGATGTGCGGCGTGCTTGCCGGCGGCGTGGCCACATGGAACGCAGCGCTTGATGGGGAATTTGCTTTTAAGACGCTTCTGGCGCCGAACAGCGACTTGCAGCTTGTAAACATCACGAACCCCAATAATTTGAACCTCGCCGAAGAAATTCTCGCAGCGGCACAGGCCACGCCTCAGGGCCGGGCGCGAATTGCGCTGGGTGCTGCGCTGTCGGATACTCCGGGCTGGTTTACTCCGCTTTCGCCCGAGCCAGCGCGGAATGATTTCGCTTCGCAAGAGCAAAACCAATTTCTGTGGGACTCGGAAGTTGATTTTCCTTTCGTATTTGCGTTTCGAGCCGAACTGGAAGCCCGGGCCGGCGGAAATGTCTCCTGGAACACGGGGATTGATTACGGCATTCAACTACTGCTATCGCCTAATCTGAATGAAGTTTGGGCGCTGTATCAGACGGCGGGGCTGAGCCTGTTTGAAGATATCGAAACGCTGAACCGAGCGGCGCGAATCAAGGCGAATCCAAGCGCAGTGCAATACCTGGAACAAAACATAATTTTCAACGGCGAGATCAATATTCCGGTGCTGACGATGCACACTACGGGAGACGGCCTCGTCATAAATGAGAACGAAACGGCTTACCGGACGATCGTGGATCTGGCGGGCAACGGCAATTTTCTGCGGCAGACTTTCGTTTCGCGCGCGGGGCATTGCGCCTTTACACCCGCGGAGACGATTGCGGCCGTGGGGACTTTATTGACAAGGGTGGAGACCGGGCACTGGCCGACCGTGGAGGCGAACGTACTGAACGGCGAAGCGACCGCGCTTGGACCCGACTTCAATATTTATGCCGTGGGGAGCACGATCGTTCCGACGGCGCCGGCTTTTATCGATTTCATTTCGGGACCTTACCCGCGTCCATTCGACTCTCTGGCTGCGATATGCCCGAAAGGCTCGAATCGCGGCTGCCCGTTTGCGTTTTTGCTGCAGCACTAGCCTCGGGAACGTTTTACAGGACGAGAGACGGATCGAAGGCGACGCCTGCTGGGCGGCGGGCGTCGCTTTCTTCGCAGTGAATAAGTTCAGATTCGTGGCCTCAGTGCAATTTTCGGCGAGCACCTTCCGGCAGGACGGATCGCGGGATATCACGGGATATTGAATGCATACCAGGGAACTCTTCAATCTCAGCGGGCGCGTAGCAATTGTTACGGGAGGTTCCGTCGGGCTTGGGCGGCAGATGGCGCAGGGGCTGGCGGAGATGGGCGCGAATGTAGTGCTGTGCGCGCGAAAGAAGGAACGATGCGAAGCCGCGGCGGAGGAGTTGCGGAAGCTGGGCGTGAAATCCATGGCGCTGGGCTGCGATGTGAAAGATCCGGCTAGCGTAAAGGATGCGGTTGACGCGACAGTTGCGGAGTTTGGACGCATCGACGTGCTGATTAACAACGCAGGGATTGCCTGGGGCGCACCGGTGGAGGAGATGCGGCTCGAGCATTGGAACAAGGTGCTGGAGACGAATTTGACCGGCACGTTTCTGTTTTCGCAGGCGGTGGGAAAAGTGATGATCGGGCAGCGAAAGGGAAAAATTATAAATATCGCGTCAGTGGCGGGGATTCGTGGCGCTCCGCCGGAATTCCAGGCGATTGGTTATCATGCAAGCAAGGGCGGGGTGATTGCGTTTACCAAGGATTTGGCGTGCAAATGGGGCATTCATAATATTCAGGTTAACGCGATTGCGCCGGGTTGGTTTCCGACGAATATGTCGCAAGTGGTGATCGAACGGAATAAGGATTATTTTCTGCAGCGGATTCCGGCGCACCGTTTCGGCGGCGACGATGATTTGAAAGGCGCTGCGGTGTATCTGGCGTCGAGCGCGTCGGACTACGTGACAGGAGATGTTCTGGTGGTTGACGGAGGGCAGACAGCTTAGCAGGCGGGGCGACAGGGCCATGAAAATTCCACTGACTCCTATTCGTTTTTTGAGATACGCCGAGCAGCAATTCCCAAACAAGCTCGGGATCGTTTGCGGCGACGTGCGGCTCGCCTACGCTCAATTTGCCGACCGCGCACGCCGGCTTGCCGGAGGGTTGCACGAATTGGGCGTTGCTGCCGGCGATCGTGTGGCGTTTCTGAGCATGAATTGCCATCGCTTGATTGAGGCGTATTACGGCGTGCTGGAGGCGGGGGCGATTCTGTTGCCGCTGAACATCCGCCTGGCGCCGCACGAGCTGGCGTTCATTTTGCGTGATGCGGGCGTGAAGGTGCTGTTTGTGGGCAAGGAGTTTGTCGAGCTGGCGAATGCTTTCCGGAAAGATGCGCCGGGAATCGAGAAATTCGTTTTGCTCGAGGGCACGCCTGCGGCCGACTGGCTTGAGCGGAAGAATTACGACGAGCTTTTGGCTGGGGCGAAACCGGTTCGCGCCGATTTTATGCAGGTGGACGAGGATTCTGTGGCGGAACTGTTCTACACGAGTGGCACGAGCGCGAATCCGAAAGGCGTAATGCTCACGCACCGGAACGTGTATCTCCATGCGATGAGTGTTGCGCTTGCGTTCAACACGGGGCTCGAGAGCATCGAGCTGCATACGATTCCGCTCTTTCATGCGAATGGCTGGGGCGTGGCTCACTCGTTGACGCTGATGGGCGGAACGCACGTGATGATTCAGCGATTCGAGACGCGGGAAGTGTTTCGGTTGATCCAGCAGGAGAGGGTGCAGTCGTGCAGCCTGGTGCCGACGATGGCGACGGCGCTGGTGAATTGCCCGGAGCGGCCGAAGTACGACATTTCAACTTTGAATCGCGTGGTGATTGGCGGCGCGGCGTCATCGCCCACTTTGGTGCGCGAGGTGGAGGAGAAGCTGAAGTGCACCTGTTTTTCGGGTTATGGGTTGACGGAAACTTCGCCGATGCTTTCGATCTCGCCGATGAAGCCGTGGCTAGGTTGGGAGGGAGCTGACCGATATGCGGGACAGGCGATGACGGGATATGCAGCGCCGGCGATGGAAATTCGAGTGGTGGATGCGAATGATGTGGATGTGGCGCACGATGGCGTCGCGATTGGAGAAATTGTGGCGCGGACTGACGGAGTGATGAAGGGTTACTGGAACGATCCGGATGCGAGTCGCGAAGCTTTGCGCGGCGGCTGGTTTCACACCGGGGACATGGCGACGATTAACGAGGAAGGTTATCTGCTGGTGGTTGACCGGAAGAAGGACATTATCGTGAGCGGCGGGGAAAATATTTCGTCGCTGGAGATTGAGAAGGCGCTGCTGGCGCATCCGGCTGTGTACGAACTTGCGGTGGTTCCGGTTCCGGATCAGAGGTGGGGGGAAGTTCCGAAGGCGCTGGTGGTGTTGAAACCGGGGCAGCAGGTGACGGAGGCGGAATTGCTCGAATTTTGCCGTGGGCGCGTGGCGCACTATAAGGCGCCGCGGTCGATTGAGTTCCTGGAGTCGCTTCCGAAGACGGGCACTGGGAAGATTTTGAAGAAAGAGCTGCGCAAGAAGTATTGGCGGGGGAGTGAAACGATTCGACCGCAGGCTTCTGCTGCGGATTCGCAGAAAGTGTCGAAATAGGTTGCGGATTTTTTGGGGGCGCGTGTGCTGCCGCTCTTTTTAAAAGGATTGCTGAATGGATCTGAATCTCACACCTGAAGAGACGAAATTTCGCGACGAGCTGAGAACCTGGCTTGAGGCGAACGTTCCGAAAGATTGGAGCGAGTGGCGAGAGAAGCCGCTCGAGGAATCGTTTCCGTACCTGCGCGCGTGGCAGCGGAAATTGTACGAAGGCGGATGGGCGGCGGTTTCCTGGCCCAAAGAATATGGTGGGCGCGGCGCGACGCTGATGGAGCAGTCGCTATTTTGGGAGGAGATGGCGCGTGTGGAAGCGCCGCCGATGGCGAATTCGCTCGGGCTTGGGTTGATTGGCCCGACGATTATCGCGTATGGCACCGACGAGCAGAAAAAGCGATTCATTCCGAAAATTCTGAGCGCGGAAGAAATATGGTGCCAGGGATTCTCGGAGCCGAATGCGGGTTCGGATCTGGCAGCGCTGCAGACGGAAGCTCGGCTGGATGGCGATCGCTACGTCGTTAATGGTCAAAAAGTGTGGACGAGTTACGGCTGGATCGGCAATTGGTGCGAGCTTGTGGTGCGGACGGATTCGAACGTGCCGAAGCACAAAGGGCTTTCCGTGCTGCTAATTGATATGAAATCGCCGGGCGTGGAAGTTCGTCCGCTGAAGCAGATGACTGGGGAGAGTGAATTCAACGAGATTTTCTTTCGCGACGTGCGCGTGCCCGTGGCGAACCTTCTTGGTAAAGTGAATGATGGTTGGAACGTGGCGGTGAGCACTCTGATGTATGAGCGGGGTTCTTATGGCGCGCGGCTCCACTTGATTTTTAAACGCGCGATAACCCGTCTGATCGAGCTGTCGCATAAATTTCAGAAGAACGGGCATCCGGCGGCGCAGGATCCAATCACGCGGCAGAAACTCGCGCAATGCTATGCGGAAATCGAGATCATGCGCTGGAATCAGCTGCGCGCTTTCAGCCGCGTCACGGCGACCGGCGTTCCTGGGCCCGAAGGCTCGATTCAGAAAATATTCTGGAGCGAGCTGAATCAGCGCCTTCAGCAGATGGCGCAGGAAATGTTTGGAGCCTACGGGCAACTGCTCGCGGGCGATAAGGACGCCGTGGACAACGGAATCTGGTCGTATGGCTACCTGAGGACTCGCGGAAATACGATCGAGGCAGGCACGTCGGAAGTGCAGCGAAACATCATCGGGCATTTCGTGCTGGGCTTGCCCAGAAGCTACTAGCCAGGAGAGGCGATGCAATTCGGACTGAGCGAAAGCCAACAGATGCTGAAGGACAATGCCCGGAAATTCTTTGCGGGCGAGTGTCCGATGGAAGAAGTGCGGCGGCTGATGGAGACTGATACGGCTTACGATGAAACCCTGTGGAAGAAAATGGCGGAACAGGGTTACACGGGCATTATTTTTCCTGAGGAATACGGCGGCGTCGGGCTTGGAAAAGTGGAACTTGCGCTGCTCATGGAAGAAGCGGGGCGCGCGCTTTTGCCCGGGCCATTGTTTTCGACCGTGGCGTTTGCGGGGACGGTGATTGATGCGGTGGCGAGCCCAGAGCATAAGAAGAAATATCTCGCGCCGATTTGCGCCGGAGATGCGCGTTCCACCGTGGCGTTTCTTGAAGCGGATGCCAGCTGGAATCCCGCGGATATTCATATGGCCGCTGCGAATGGCGCGTTGACTGGCGCGAAACTCTTCGTGCCAGACGCGGCTGTGGCGGACTTTATCGTGGTGATCGCTCGCAACGGCATATTTGCCGTGGCATCGAAAGCTTCCGGAATGAAAATCGCGCCGATGCTGGGTATGGATCTGACGCGCAAGCTCTATCGAATCGAATTCCAGAACACGCCCGCGGAGAAGATAGGAGACGTATCCGCATTGGCAAAGGGATTCGACGTCGCGACCACGGCGCTTGTTTGTGAGCTGGTCGGCGGGATGCAGCGCACGCTCGACATCACCGTGGAATACGCCAAGATGCGAAAGCAATTCGGCAAGCCGATCGGGATGTTTCAAGCCGTGCAGCACCAGTGCGCGGATATGTACCTCGAGACGGAAAGCTCGCGCTCGGCCGCCTATTACGCTGCCTGGGCGCTGGAAGAAAATGCGCCTGATGCTTCCGTGTCGGTATCGATCGCGAAAATGTATGCGAGCGACGCGGCTCGCAATGTGGGCAATCGCGGGATTCAAGTGCATGGCGGAATGGGTTTCACATGGGAAAACGACGTGCATCTTTACTACCGGCGGGCGAAATCTTCAGAAACAGCTTTCGGCGATTCCACATTTCATCGTGAGCGGATCGCGCGGCTTGTGATCGATGCCGATGAACGGCTTGCAAAGAGCGCATAAGATTCCAAAAGAGAGAGCGACTGATGAGCGACCTGGTACAAGTGACGAAGAACGGCGATATCGCGATTATTACGATCAACAATCCTCCAGTGAACGCTTTGAGCCCGGGTGTGCCGGAAGGCATCGGCGACGCAATCGATCAGATCGCCAAGGATCCCGGCGTGAAAGCTGCCGTCCTGATTGGTGGCGGGAAAACGTTCATCGCCGGCGCCGATATCAAAGAATTCGCGAAGATGACGTCCGGAAAAACGGAGCGCGGGGCGGAACTGCTTCCGCTGCTTCTCAAGATTGAAAATTCGACGAAGCCTGTGGTGGTCGCGATTCATGGCAACGCGTTCGGTGGCGGCCTCGAGATTGCGATGTCCGGGCACTATCGTGTGGCATCGCCCGATGCCCAGGTGGGGCAGCCGGAAGTGAAGCTCGGCATCATTCCTGGCGCGGCGGGCACGCAGCGGTTGCCTCGGTTGGCCGGGGTCGAGAAAGCTGTCGAGATGTGCGTCGAAGGCAAGCCGGTGAAGGCGCCGGACGCGCTGAAATACGGGATCGTTGACCGGTTGATCGAAGGCGATTTGCTCGCGGGTGCGATTGCGTTTGCGCGCGAAATTGCCGAGAAGCCTGCTCCCAAGACTCGCGAGAGAAACGAGAAACTCGGAACGGTGGACCAAAATGCGCCGATTTTTGCCGCGGCTCGCGAAACCACACGGACGAAACAGCGCGGTTTTATGGCGCCATTGGCCGCGATTGAAGCTATCGAGGCTGCGACGAAATTGCCTTTCGAGCAGGGCTGCGAGAAGGAGCGAGAGCTTTTCGTCAAATGCCTCTTCTCGGACCAATCCAAGGCGCTGATTCACGTTTTCTTTGGCGAGCGCGAAGTGGCGAAAATTCCGGATGTTCCGAAAGACACCCCGCTGATTCCCGTGAATAAAGCGGCCGTCGTCGGAGCTGGAACGATGGGCGGCGGCATCGCGATGGTGTTTGCGAATTCCGGAATTCCGGTGCTGTTGAAGGACGCCGACCAGCCGGCGCTCGATCGCGGAATGGCAAACATCCAAAAGAACTACGCGAGTTCCGTGAAGCGCGGGCGCTTCACGCAGCAATTTGTGGACGAATGCCTGAAGCGAATCCAGCCGACGCTCAGCTTCGATGGTTTTGCCGATGCGGACATGGTGATTGAGGCCGTCTTCGAGGGAATGGCACTGAAGAAGCAGATTTTCGCGGAGCTCGATCGTGTTTGCAAGCCGGGAGCAATTCTGGCCAGCAATACTTCCACGCTGAATATAGATGAAATCGCGTCGGCCACGTCGCGCGCCGCTTCCGTCATTGGCACGCACTTCTTCAGCCCGGCGAATGTGATGCGCTTGTTGGAAATTGTTCGTGGTAAGGCGACGAGCAAGGAAGTGATCGCTACCTGCATGCAACTTTCGAAGAAGCTCGGCAAAATTGGTGTGCTGGTCGGAAATTGCCGCGGCTTCGTGGGGAATCGCATGTTTGGTCCCTACCGTCGCGAGGCGCAATTTCTCGTGGAGGAAGGCGCGAGTGTCGAGTCCGTGGATAAAGCGCTGGTGGATTACGGCATGGCAATGGGTCCTCTCTCGACTGGCGACCTGGCCGGACTTGACGTTGGCTGGCGCATTCGCAAGGAATATCGGCATCTCGAAAAGCCTGGGATTCGTCAGCCGATTGCAGAAGATCAACTCTGCGAAATGGGACGCTACGGCCAGAAAACGGGCGCGGGCTGGTATAAATATGACGAGAATCGCCGCGCGACGCCCGATCCGGAAGTCGCAGAGCTGGTCCGCAAATGGACAACCGAGGCTAAAATTCCGCAACGGCAAATTTCCGCCGATGAAATCGTTGACCGCTGCATCTACGCGCTGGTGAATGAAGGCGCGCGCATTCTGGAAGAGGGATTTGCGCTCCGCGCCGTCGATATCGACATCATTTACCTGAATGGCTACGGGTTTCCCGCGTATCGAGGCGGCCCGATGTGGTATGCGGACACGGTTGGGCTGAAGAAAGTTTATGAGCGCGTCGTCGAATTTCAGAAGCAGCATGGCGAAATGTGGGAGCCCGCACCTCTGCTGAAGCAATTGGCGGAGCAAGGCAAGAAGTTCGCGGATATCACACGCGAACAGGGCGTCGCGGCATCGAAGCCTTGAGGAGCGCGCGTTGCCGGATTTCGAGGATCGCGCAACTGCCGTCCGTGCCGGCGAAGAGCTGAATCTCGAGGCGCTCGATGCCTACCTGCGAGCACATTTTCCCGATGAACGCGGGCCTCTCGACGTAAAGCAGTTTCCCAGCGGGCACTCGAATCTTACTTATTCTGTGCAATTTGGCGGGCGCGAGTTAGTGCTCCGGCGCCCTCCGTTTGGCAGCAAGGTGAAATCCGCGCACGACATGGGCCGCGAATTTCGCGTGCTCTCGAAACTTCACGCCGTCTATCCGCAGGCGCCCGAAGTTCTGTTGTATTGCGACGACGTGACGGTGCTCGGCGCACCGTTTTACTTGATGAAGCCGATTCACGGCGTGATTATCCGGCGGGATCCTCCTGCGAGCCTCGAATTCACGGAGCAAACCGCGCGGCGCCTTAGCGAATCATTCGTCGAGAATCTCGCCCGGTTACACTTCCTCGATTACCAGAGCGTTGGTCTCGGTGACCTGGGCAAGCCGGACGGCTATCTCGAGCGCCAAGTGCGAGGCTGGACGGAGCGTTACCACGGTTCGCGCACGCACGAGTTTCCGGAAGTGGAGCGCATCGTGAGCTGGATGCAGGCGCACATGCCTTCGACGAGCAGCGCCGCGCTCGTTCACAACGACTACAAGTACGACAATCTGGTTTTAGATCCGAGTGACATTGCGAAGATTATCGGCTTGCTCGATTGGGAGATGTGCACGATTGGCGATCCGCTCACCGATTTAGGCACGGCCCTTGCGTATTGGATTGATGCAGACGATCCCGAGCCGCTGCAGAAAATTCGATGGGGTCCTACGACGCGCCCGGGCAGCATGACGCGCGCACAAATCGTCGAGCGCTATGCCGAAGAGACCGGGCGCGACGTTTCGCAAATGGATTTTTATTTGGCGTTCGCGCGATTCAAGGTTGCAGTGATCGTCCAGCAAATCTACTACCGGTATCATCAGGGGCTGACGAAGGACGAACGATTTGCCGGAATGCCTGTGGTGGTGGAGGCGCTTCTGCAGGCTTCTCTGCATTGCGCTGAAACGGGCGCGATCTAGCATTTTTGCAGTGAGGCTTGACCAGATTGCGCTTCTGCTTGGGGGTAGCGTTTACCTGTAATGGCGCACTACCCACTCCGCGATGCACGCCGGTTTATCTGATCCCTCGCACTCGACTATCACAGAAAGTACAAGTTCGACTGCATCCCCGAGATCTTTGAAGGTGGCAAGGGTAAATCGTCCGCGTATCCGCGAACCTGCGCGCACGGCCGAAGGAAAGCGGACTCGATTCAGTCCGTAGTTGATTGCGCGCCGACCCGCTTGCTCAAATTGCATCGCATCTTGCATCAGCGAACTAAGCAGCGAGAGCGTCAAGAAGCCGTGCGCGATCGTTGTGCCGTACGGGGATTCTTTTTCGGCGCGTTCGCGATCCAGGTGAATCCATTGGCGGTCGCCGGTGGCTTCTGCAAACGCGGAGATGCGCTCCTGGGTTATGACGAGCCAATCGCTTGTTGCGAGTTCACGGCCAATGAAATCTTTCAGAGATTCGATGGAGGCAATTTTAACGGGCGGCACCTGAATCTCCGTGAGCTTTCAATTGTGCGCCGGCTTTGCCCGTTTGCCGAGCTCAAGGCGCGCGACCGACTCGGCGTGAACTTCGTCCGGTCCGTCGGCCAGGCGCAAAGTGCGAACGCCGGCCCAGGCAGCTGCAAGAAAAGTGTCGTCGGAAACGCCGGCGCCGCCGTGTGCTTGAATGGCGCGATCCAATACTTTCAGCGCTACATTGGGCGCCACAATCTTGATCATCGCGATTTCTGTGCGCGCCGCTTTGTTTCCCACGGTGTCCATCATGTGCGCGGCCTTCAGCGTCAGCAGGCGGGCCTGTTCGATCTCGATTCGCGACGCTGCGATATCCGCTCGAATCGTGCCTTGCTCGGCCAGCGGTTTGCCAAAGGCCACCCGTGACTGGACTCGCTTGCACATAATTTCGAGCGCGCGCTCTGCAACGCCGATGCAACGCATGCAGTGATGGATGCGACCCGGTCCGAGCCTGCCCTGCGCGATTTCGAAGCCGCGGCCTTCGCCGAGCAACATGTTTGTCGCCGGCACACGAACATTCTTGAACGTAACTTCGGCATGCCCGTGCGGCGCATGGTCATAGCCAAAAACGCGCAGCAAGCGCTCGATTTTCACGCCGGGCGTATCCATCGGCACCAGAATCATCGACTGCTGCTTGTGCGTAGCGGCGGACGGGTCGGTCTTCCCCATGAAAATGGCGATCTTGCAGCGAGGATCGCCGGCGCCGGACGCCCACCATTTCCTTCCGTTGATCACGTATTCGTTTCCATCACGCAAGATGCTGGATGCGATGTTTGTGGCATCGGACGAAGCGACATCTGGCTCCGTCATCGCAAAACACGAACGAATCTCGCCTGCCAGCAATGGCTTCAGCCATTTTTCTTTCTGCCCGGGCGTGCCGTAGCGCGCGAGCACTTCCATGTTTCCTGTGTCCGGCGCAGAACAATTGAAAACTTCCGGCGCCCAATGGCATCGCCCCATGATTTCGCAAAGGGGCGCGTATTCGAGATTTGTCAGCCCGGCTCCCCCGGGGGCATCTGGCAAAAACAGATTCCACAAGCCCGCTGCACGTGCCTTCGGCTTCAATTCCTCGATGATTTCTGTCGGCTTCCACCGATTGCGCTGCACCTCTTCGTCAAAGCGCCGCTCGTTGGGATAAATATGCTCATCCATAAAGCGCTGAATATGCTTCTGCAGTTCCTTGGTTTTCTCGCTGTATTCGAATGTCATTGGAATGGTTTTACCTTACCGGCCGGTGAAGGCGGGGGCACGCTTCTCGAGAAAGTGCGCGACGCCTTCTTTGAAATCCTCGCATTGCAGGCTTGCCAGCATTTCACGCTCAGCTGCATCAAATGCTTCGCCGAGCGTTTGGAACATCGCGTCGTAAACCTGCCGTTTCATAATGCGCGTGGAGCGCGGGCTGGAATTTGCAGCTACATCGCGCGCGTAGTCGTTTACTTTCGCGAGAAATACGTCCTGCGGGAAAACCTGGTTGACCAAGCCCATACGCAGCGCCTCTGCCGAATCGACCATGCGCGCGGAAAAAAGCAAATCGAGCGCGTGTGCGTGACCCACGAGGCGAGGCAGGATCCAGGCGAGTCCGTACTCGGCGATCAAGCCGCGGCGCGCAAAGGCGGTGCTGAACTTCGCCGCGTCTGACGCGAAGCGCAGATCGCAATACAGGGCGATCACCAGCCCAAGTCCCACTACCGGGCCATTGATCGCGGCTATCACGGGTTTGCCAACGGCGGGAAAGTAGGAATATTTTTTGCGAAAATCCGCTCGGACTCCATCCGCGGGCCCCGAAGTTGAGCTGCTCGAAGCCTGTTTGCGAACTCGTTCGTCCACGCCGCTTGTAACGACGCTGCTCAGCAGCGACATATCGGCACCGGCACAAAAGCCGCGCCCCGCGCCGGTAAGAATAATCACGCGCACGTTCTGGTCGCGTTCCGCTTCTTCGATGGCCGAACGAACTTCTTGCTCCATGACCGCCGTCCAGGCATTCAACTTATCCGGGCGATTTAGAGTGATGGTGGCGATGCGGTCGGCAACGTTGTAAAGCGTCTCCTGATTTGGCATGACGGCGGCGATTATATACAATGCGCAGCACGATAGTCACTTTCATCTGTGGGCGACTATCAAAAAATCGGACGATGCCTGTGGCTCGGCGAATGCGATTCGTTTCGAGCTTCGGAGGAAGAGTTGACGACTCTCAATCACAAGTTTGAACTCGCGGCCCGGCCGGTCGGTTTGCCGAAGCGGAGTGACTGGAAGTATGCAGAGGAGCCGCTTCGAGACGTGCGCGACGGAGAGCTGCTCGTCAAAATTCTTTACATCTCGCTCGATCCGGCCATGCGCGGTTGGATCAACGAGGGCAAATCTTACGTTCCGCCCGTGGGTATTGGCGAGGTGATGCGCGCAGGCGGCCTCGGCCGCGTGGTCGAGTCGAAGAATCCGGCATTCGCGCAGGGCGATTATGTGACGGGGCTTATGGGTGTTCAGGAATACGCGATCAGCGACGGGAAAGGTCTCAACAAGATCGATCCGAGGATTGCGCCTTTGCCCGTTTACCTCGGCGGGCTCGGCATGACGGGCATGACCGCCTACTTCGGGCTGCTAGATGTAGGGCAGCCGAAGGCCGGTGAGACCGTGGTGATTTCGGCGGCGGCAGGCGCAACCGGAATGATTGCAGGGCAGATTGCGAAAATAAAGGGCTGCCGCGCAATCGGCATTGCTGGTGGCGCTGCGAAGTGCGAATTCATCGTGAAGCAGCTTGGATTCGACGCCGCGATCGATTACAAAGCAGAAGATGTGCGTAAGGCATTGCAGCAACATTGTCCAAAAGGCATCGACATTTATTTCGACAATGTGGGCGGCGAAATTCTCGATGCTGCGCTCTCGCAGCTCGCGCGTGGGGCTCGCGTCCTGATCTGCGGCGCGATTTCGCAGTACAACAACACCACACCCATCAAGGGGCCGTCGAACTACCTTTCGCTCCTTGTAAATCGCGCCATGATGAAAGGTTTTCTCGTCTTCGACTATGCGAGCCGATACGGCGAAGCGGCGCGAGAAATGGCGGGCTGGTACGCGGCCGGAAAGCTCAAGACACGCGAGGATATCGCTGAGGGCTTCGAAAACTTTCCGGAAGTGTTTCTAAAACTTTTCAAAGGGGAGAACACCGGCAAGCTGATGCTCAAAGTTGCTGATGCCTAGAAGCGGCGTGCTACACAAATTGCGCTCGCGGTGATGGTGACTGAATCGGGAGGCTCGATGCCGTTCACAGAAAATGGCGGGGTGAAAATTTACTGGGAAGAAGAAGGCCAGGGCGCGCCGGTTCTTCTGATCATGGGCCTCGGCTGGGCGTCGCACATGTGGTATCGCACCAAGGCCCTTCTCACCAACCACTACCGCACGATCACCTTCGACAATCGAGGTGCCGGGCGCAGCGACGTACCGGCCGGTCCGTATTCGATCGCGACGATGGCTTCTGATGCCGCCGCCGTGCTCGACGCGGCGGGAGTCGGGAGCGCGCACCTCTATGGCGTGTCGATGGGGGGAATGATCGCGCAGGAATTCGCGCTGCAATATCCGAAACGCGTGAGATCGTTGATCCTGGGCTGCACAGCGGCGGGAGGCCCGGAAGCGAAACGCGCAGCGCCAGAGGTCATCGAAGTCCTCACGCGCCAGGGCATGACGCCAGAACAGGCTGCGCGCGCCATCAATCCTTACATCTACGACAAAGGAACGCCGCCATCGCGAATCGAGGAAGACCTGAAAATTCGCCTGCAGTGGGTTGCAACGTTCGATGGCTACATGGCTCAGTTGCAAGGCATCATGATGTGGGAAGCGTACAGTCGCATCGCGCAGATCACCGCTCCCACGCTCGTTGTGCATGGCGAAACCGATCAGCTTGTGCCCCCCGAAAACGGAAAGCTGATCGCGCAGCGAATCTCAGGATCAAAAATCGTCATGATCCCTAATGCGAGCCACATTTATTCCACTGATCAGCCCGAAGCTGCACATAAGCCGGTGCTTGAGTTTCTTTCCACGCAGAACACCCGTTCCGCCAGCGACGCAGCCTGAGGAATCGTCCGGTGGCTTACTTGCAGTAAACTCATGGGCGATTCCGGACAGCCGAAATTACTGGTATATAGTTTTTGCAGGGCGGCTTTTCTGAGCGGCCTGTAAGCGGGTTCCCCGTCGGCTTCGTCCGTCGTCCGCGTTCTATTATGAAATCAAGGCTCGTAGTCATGAAATTCGGTGGAACCTCTGTCGGCGATGCGGCCTGCATCGCACGGGCAGCGCAAATCTGTGCCGCGGCGGCGCGCGAGAGTTCTGTCGTAGTCGTCGTGTCGGCGATGAGTGGTGTAACAAACAGCCTGATTGAAGCGGCTACTTTTTCCGAGGCCGGCGAAAGTCAGAAATCGGCCGAACATTTGGGAGCGATTCGCAAACAGCACGAAATCGCGCTCAACTCTCTAATCGCCGACGCGGCAACCCGCACCAAGCTGGCGCAACGAATGGAAGATATCCTTGGCGAGGCCACCCGGCTCTGCGAAGGCACTGCACTTCTTCGCGAGCTTACGCCGCGGACGCTGGATTTGGTATCGAGTTTCGGTGAACGCCTCTCAGCGCCGACGGTGGCGGCAGCAATATCCGCTTTGGGAATTCCGAGCGAGCCTATCGAAGCAACCGAATTGATCGTGACAGACGGATTTCACGGCGGGGCGGAGCCGATCATTGATCTCACTCGGCAGCGCTGCGAAGCACGCCTTCGTCCGCTGCTGCAAAAAGGCGTCGTACCTGTGGTTACGGGATTTATCGGCGCGAGCCAGGAAGGGGCGCTCACCACACTCGGCCGTGGCGGCTCGGACTATTCGGCGACGATTCTGAGCGCCGCACTTGGGGCTGATGAAGCGATTATCTGGACGGATGTGGATGGTGTCCTCACGGCCGATCCGCGGCTTGTCCCTGAAGCTCGCACAATTCCCGAGATCTCTTATCGCGAAGCTGCTGAGCTCGCCTATTTCGGAGCCAAGGTTTTACATCCGAAGACTCTGCGCGCCGTGATGCCGCAGGAAATCCCCGTTTGGATTCGCAACAGCTTCGCGCCGGAGAGGCCGGGAACGAAAATCACGCCGCAGGGACGGAGTAGCGGTGGAGGCGCGAAGGCGCTTACGGCGATCAGCGACGTCTCTCTCATAGCGCTGGGTGGCCCCGGAATTGTGGGCCTTCCGGACGTCGTTGGCCGTACATTTTCCACGACAGCAAAGGTGCGTGCCAACGTTCTGCTGATTTCGCAATCATCATCGCAAAATGATATCTGCTTTATCGTCGCCTCGGCCGATGCCAAGCGGACTGTGGAGGCGTTGCGGGAACAGTTCGCGCAGGATCTGGCGCATCATAAGGTCGAGCACATTTCGCTCGATCCGCTCATCGCAATCGTCGCGGTCGTGGGAGAGAATATGCGCGGCACGGTTGGCATGGCGGGCCGCACCTTCAGCACCATGGGGCGGGAGAGCGTGAACATAATTGCGATTGCGCAAGGCTCGTCCGAATCAAACATTTCTTTCGTCGTGGAACAGAAAGATATGAAAAAGGCCGTTCTCGCGCTGCACCGCGAGTTCGGTTTGGGCGCAGCCGAAACGAGTCACTTAGAAAGCGGCGCGCGGCAATGACGGATGCATCTCCCATCTCTGTGCCCTCAAATAGTGCCGGTGTTCAGCGCTGTATTCGCCCGGCGTGCGGAGCCTCATTCGGAATTCGCGAGCGAATCTATGTTTGCCGGAACTGTGGCGGCCCTTTGGAAATTGCGGCCCCATTGCCGTCTCCCAGCGAATCTGCGGCGCTTCGTGCTCGCTGGAGAGCGCGCGCTGGATCGCTCGACCCGCGTGACCGAAGCGGCGTCTGGCGATTCCGTGAAGTGTTGCCATTTGATGACGCGGCCTTGATTGTCACGCTGGCCGAAGGGAATACGCCGCTTTATGACGCTCCGCGATGCGCCAAATATTCCGGATTAGACGCGCTCAGGCTAAAACATCAGGGCTGCAATCCAACCGGCTCGTTTAAAGATACAGGCATGACGACATGCGTCACCCAAGCCGTTCTATTGGGTGCGCGCACGGTCGTTTGCGCAAGCACGGGTAATACATCCGCAAGCCTCGCCGCCTACGCCGCGCGCGCGGGCCTGCAATGCGCGATTCTTCTGCCGCGCGGGCAAATCACTTCCTCGAAGCTGGCGCAAAGTATGGACTACGGCGCAATCGTCTGCGAGATTGACGGAAATTTCGACGATTGCATGCGGCTGATTCGAGAAATCGCGGAAGATCCGTCGATCTATTTAGCCAATTCGATTAACCCGTTCCGCATCGAGGGTCAAAAAACTGTTGCCTTCGAACTGATGGAGCAGTGCGAATGGCGCGTTCCGGATCATGTGGTGGTGCCGGGCGGTAACATGGGCAACAGTTCAGCTCTCGGCAAGGGCTTCGAAGAGATGCGCCAACTTGGACTGATCGAGCGATTGCCAAAATTAAGCGTGATCCAGGCGGAAGGCGCAGCGCCTCTTGCCCAGCTTTTCGCTAGTCTCCAGAGGGAGCCAAACTCAGATCGCGCGCCGATTCCGGAAGAGCTCACGCCAGTCGAAAGCCCCCAAACGCTGGCAACCGCGATTAAAATCGGCTCGCCGGTCTCCTGGAAGAAGGCTCTTCGATCTGTGATTGGTTCGCACGGCCAGGTAATCACCGTGAGTGAAAAAGAAATCGCCGATTCCAAAGCAATGATCGGAAGAGATGGGATCGGTTGCGAACCCGCCTCGGCAACCACTCTTGCCGGAATTCGCAATTTGGTTGGCGCGGGTTTCATTCGGTGCGATGAATCGGTTGTGGCTGTTCTTACCGGGCATCTCTTGAAAGATCCCGACTATGTGAGCCAATATCATCGCGGCACTTTGTCTCTCGGATCCGACACGAAGGATCGCAAAACCGGCTCGATGCCGAATATAGGAGCGTTTCGCAATGCTCCAGTAGAGGTGGCCGCATCCAAGAACGCAATTCTCGATCAGTTGCGGCGCGCAAATTCGTGAACGGCCGTCACTTTCGTCGATCGAGTCTCCTGTGCTCATCTAAGATGTCTCTCTCGCCTCAATGACATCTCCGCGCCAGCGTTCGATCGAAGTCCGCGTTCCCGCGTCAACGGCAAATCTCGGCGCCGGATTCGATTGCCTCGGCCTCGCCCTCGAAATGTATCTCACCGCCCGAGCCACCGTGCAAATTCGTCCCGGTTCTCGCACTCTCACTCGCACCCAAGGGGTTGGCAGTGCCTCTCTGCCTAAGGCGCCCGAACAGAATTTGATCTTTCGCGCGATGCGTCACACTGCCGAAAAAGAAGGATTTCAGTTGCCTGCGGTGCGCCTGGCCGTGAAAAACGAAATTCCGATGGCCGGTGGTCTGGGGAGCAGCGCTGCGGCCGCCATTGCGGGAACAGCTCTCGCGTACGCAGCAGCTGGACGCCCTTTCTCGCGAGAAAACGCGCTACGATACGCGAGCGAAATCGAAGGCCACGCAGATAATGCCGGTGCAGCTCTGCATGGAGGCCTAGTCGTAACATACGCGCGACCGGACGGCTGGGTGGGTGCGATGAGGCTCGCGTGGCCGAAGATGATTCGCGTGATCGCGGTAACTCCCTCCATGGAGCTTCCTACGAAGAAATCACGGGCCGTTCTACCTGCCCAGATCCCTCGTCAGGATGCTGTACATAATGTCCAGCGATCGGCTCTTTTTATTGCCGCAATAGAAACTCGCCGCTATGACTTGATTTGGGACGCGATGCAAGATCGCCTGCATCAGCATTACCGGCAAAAACTTATTCCTGGATTGGCCGAAGCGCTTACCATGCCGCAAATGCCGGGCCTGCTGGGTCTGGCGTTGAGCGGCGCCGGACCGAGTGTTGTCGCACTCGCGACCGCTGGATTCGAAGAAATCGGAAGAGCCCTCGCAGCTCGCTTTGAACACGCAGGCGTAACCGCTGTGATTCGCTTTCTGGAAGTAGCGCAAGACGGCATTTCGATTCTCGAGAATCGCCCGCGGCGCAGGTAATATTCGGTTCATCACCGCATAACCTCGCGCAACCCTGTAGCCGTCGCTGAAATCGGTTGTAAGCCTGCCTGTTTGCTATAATTCACCGCACCTAGAATGGATCTCGACTACCTCACTACATTTCTCGAAATCGCGAAGCAAGGCAGCTTCTCGCGCGCCGGTCAAAAATTGTTTCGCTCGCAACCGGCTGTTAGCGCTCAGATTCGCCAACTCGAAGAGGAATACGGCCAGAAGCTCTTCGACCGCGTCGGAAAATCCATGAAGCTCACCGCGGCGGGAGAAGTCTTGCTCGGTTATGCCGGCCGGCTGATCACCCTGAAGAACGATTCGTTGCGAGCCGTCGCTGACCAGTCCAGCGCCCCGCGTGGCACGCTAGCGGTCGGTGCCAACGAAGCAACTTGTCTCTACGTCTTGCCCAACGTCTTCGCTGAATTCCACCGACGGTTTCCATCCGTGCAGATTAGCGTTTATCGCAACTTCAGCCGAAAGGTAATCGAGAAAGTCGAAGATGGCGCCGTGGACGTCGGCATCGTCACGCTTCCCGTAAAATCGCCAAGCCTCAGAACACACCCGATTTTCCGCGATCGCCTGATGCTGATGGTGAGCCCCAGCAATCCGTTGGCGAAGCACAGGACCGTCACCCCAGCGGAAATCGCAGACCAGCCGCTGATTATTCCCAAGACCGGCTTCACGCGGCAGCTGCTCGACAAGCTCTTCCGGCCTTACCGCTCGCAGCTCCGCATTCCGATGGAGCTTCCCAGCGTCGGCATGATCAAGCGATTTGTGGCGGCTGGTCTCGGCGTGTCGCTGATCAGCGCAAGCTTCGCACGCGACGAAGTCCGTGCCGGTAAAGTAAGGTTGATCGAAATAACCGACGTCGATCTCTGGCGCGAACTCGGCCTCATCTACCGCCGGGACCGCACGCTTCCGCGCTCTGCCGCGGCATTCGTTTCGATGGTTCGCCACGGATTCAGTGGCGACTCCGATCACAGCTACACCGCTCACTCGGCTGGCACCGCAAAGAAGCACAAGACTGAAAAATAAATAATTAGAACTCAGTCGGCCGTCGACGGCAAATCGACGGCGACTTCGATTCCGAGGCTTAGCAGGACTCAGGTGGTTTCAGTAGGGGCACGGCATGTCGAAGACCCGCCGCAGGTGGGCCGTGCCCGAACGCGCCGCCAGCACGGCCAACCAATCGAAGGGAATGTCGAATAACTTCCTGCAGTGAATTCAAGCGGCTACTTTAGCAATTCAATCAACCCATCAATATTCCGAAGCATTTCCTCAGCCGTCTGCCCCTGCGGATGCTGCGACCTCACCAGCGGATGCTGCCGGTAAAGCGTCTCAATCTCCGGATTCTTCTTCCGCAGCACATCAAACAGCGCAATCGTTGAATCGTGCAGCGTATGCAGATACTCAAAATGGGCGCGCAACATCTGAGCCAACTGTAACAGCAGCTTGCGTGTTTCGATTTCGGTCATGGCATCTCCCGGGCGGTCCGTTCCTCAAATGTGCGAACCGAAGCCCCAAAAGATATGCCGCAACCCGCTCAAGCGCAAGTGCCCCTCGTAATCAGTCGACCGACCGCTGGTTGAAGTTTGTACCGCTGGCCTCCGGCCGGCGTTTTTGGAATTTTTCCAGCGGCACGCCCGCTAAACGATTCGCGAATTACTCAAGCTCGCGCCGTCTTCGTTTGCTTCGCTCGCGCGCCTGCAGATTCATGCTCCAGCAGCGCCTGCTTTCTCTCTACGCCCCAACGATAACCTGCAAGCTTGCCATCCCCTCGCACTACGCGATGGCACGGCACCACCACCGACACCGGATTCATCGCGCACGCCCGCGCCACCGCCCGCACCGCCCCTGGCTGTCCAATCGCTCGTGCCACTTGGCTATAGGTGCGCGTGGTTCCATACGGAATCCGCCGAAGTTCCTCCCACACCCGCCGCTGAAACGCCGTCGCCTGCACATCCGTCGGTAAATCGAGATTTGGTTCGCGGCCGCGCAAATGCTCCAGAATCTTGCTCACCCAACCCTCAAGGCCATTGCGATCGCGTTGTATCTCCGCCCGCGGATATTCCTTTTTCAACGCCCCTTCCAGCCGCGCGTCGGATTCCCCAAGGTAAACCGCGCTGATGCCGCGATCCGTGGCCCCCACAAGCAGCCGCCCCAGCGGCGAATCCACAATCGTATAGTTCACGCGCATTCCCGCCCCCCCTTGCCGGTAAGTGGCAGGGGTCATTCCCAGTTGCGAAGGTGCTCGCTCATACAGCCGGCTGCTCGATCCAAAACCTGCGTCATACAGTGCCGTTGTCACGTCGTCTCCCTTTCTCAATTGAGATTTCAGCCGCCCCATCCGTTGCGCGTCGGCATACTGGCGCGGCGTGATTCCCATCACGCTGCGGAATGCGCGCTCCAGCTGATGCGGGCTCATGCCTAGCGGCGCGCTCAAAGCGGAGAGCGTCACTGGCGCATCGTTTCCGTCGCCTACCCGCGAATCAATCTCTCTGCACGCTTGCGCCACTGCCTTCGTTCTCGGATCGCGCAAGTTCGCGGTTCGCGGTTTGCATCGCTTGCATTCCCGAAAACCCTGCTGCTCCGCCGCTTCTGGTAAAGGAAAAAACACCACCTGATCCGCCTGCGGCTTGCGCGAAGCGCATGACGGACGGCAGTAAACTCCCGTAGATCGCACCGCGTAAACGAATAAGCCGTCCGCCCCTCGGTCGCGCGACTGAACGGCCCGCCACCGCGCCGCCGCTGGCTTGTATTGTTTCTCCGTTGTTGCTCGAAGCGTGCTCGGTGTCATAGGTTTCATCCGCCTGCTTCTTGCTACGTCCCGAAATTAACCCACTCCGGGGCTAAGCTACTATCCGTTTCTTGCGCCCAAACCTGACGGTCTCTGGGGTGTCTTGAAACATCGCGCAGGAAAAAAGCCCCTTGTTTCGGCCGAAGTCTTGCGGCCCCTCTGGACCTTAGCCCAATATTCCTCATGACCCCAAAAACAACAACAGAAAGGACTTGACCCAGGGTCATGCCATGTTACACGATACAGCACTTTCGGCCTGTACCGTGTTGACCCGCTCTCAGGCTGCGAGCATATTTGTCGAACCAAGTTGGGGTGTTTTAGGCTTTCAATTCAGGACAGGGCTGAGGAGACGCTATGGGGGCTGCTCCGGAACGTGGGAATTTGGCGTTCGTTTCGCCGCTGCGTGAATCTGAAGTCCGCACTACCACAGTAACCGCTTTTTCTAACAAGCCTGGACCGCAACGCTTCGCTCGCATTCCCACTCACGCCATTGGTGTGGCTCGAGAACGGCGCGGTAATCCGCGCGCCTACCTCTCGCTGCCGCTTCGTCTCACTCGTGTGGGCGGTAAGGTCGAGCCGATTCCCGTTGTCCTGGTGACGCGGAATATAAGTTCGAGCGGCGTCTATTTCCTCGCGCCTTGTTTGCTCGAAGCCGGCACCGCGATCGAGCTCGAAGTAGCGCTCGTCGAAAGGCCGCTCGGCCAGGGCTCCGTCCAGATGTGCACCGCCGCGCATATCGTGCGAGCGGAGGATTCGGACATGCCCGGATGGCACGGCTACGCGGCTAGCTTTGACGATTTCGCGATTCGCCGCGATGACGTCGTCCCCACTCGCTACCGCACCGCATAGTCGCAAATCTCTGCTACGATTCTTTGGTGAAACGCAGGCGGTTTTCTGCTCGCGCCGTTCTATTTGATTGGGACGGCACCATCGTGAATTCCTTCCGCGCAGACTCGCGCGCCTACCTCGCGATGTTCGAAGCCCTGGGCATCAAGTGGGACCTCAGCGATCTTGCCCGCCACTATTCTCCTAACTGGTACCGCGTCTATCGCGCCGCGCGTCTCCCGCGCTCTAAATGGGACGAAGCGGACCGCATCTGGACTCTCGCCTACAAACGAGAAAATCCTCGGCTCATGCCCGGTGCAAGACAAATTATCCGCGCACTCAGGCGAGAATTCGTTTTGGGAGTCGTAACCAGCGGAAATCGGCCCAGGGTACAAAAGCAGCTGCGGGAATTCGCGCTGGCCGACTATTTTTCGACGTGCGTCTGCTGTGAGGACGCCCCTAAGAGAAAACCGCACCCCGCTCCTTTGAATCTGGCGCTCGAGCGAATTGGCTTCGCGCCCGAAGACTGCATCTATGTCGGCGACACCGCCGAGGACATCGAAATGTCGCGCCGCGCAGGCGTTCGGCCGATTGGTGTTCTCGGGCCGTTTCCCACCGCCGAACGGGTCCGCGCGGCTCGTCCCGATGCCATCCTCAACTCAATTCGCGAACTGCCGCAGTATTTACAGCGGATCGAAGAATCCGCCGACTGATGGTTGCTCAATCAACTTCTTCCGCCCGTTGCGAATGAAGTGCAGGTGCAGGCTGCTCTAGGGTGAGGAAGGTTTTTGCGGGTCTTGCGATGTTCCCCCGCCCGGCCCTTCCTTCGCGTTCCCGGTCGCAGCCGGCGGTGCTCCCGGACCAGCCAGCTTGAAGTCCGTATCGCGAATCACCATACGGATATGCATCTCGCCCACTTTATCGTTCTCGATGAAATCGTCCGAGCGCGTGTAAGTCGGCAGCCAGTATTTATCCTGGAAGTTCTCGCGGAAAGTCTCGAACATTGTGAACGGCAGCTTCGTTCCATCCCCGGCGATCTCGCTGATGAATTTCCCATAGCTTTTCACGATCGCAAGGTCCCGATCGTCCACCCACACCGCGCCCTCAAAAAACCGGCGTTTGCGGCTCAGTTGTTTCGGCTTCACCTGAAAGACATAGGTATTCAGCTGGTCGAGCTTGTCCTGGCCCGCGTACGTGAACGTGTAATTCGGGATTTCCTCGGTCGTCAAAATGAAAAGCGGAAGCTGCGCGATAATCCTCACGTCCTCGAGCGTGAAGTCCGTCTGCTTCAAGTTTGATTCGGGCTTTTTCTCCACGCGCAAAGTCCGTTCGCCATCGGCCTTGGTGTACACCACGCCAGACACGATAAACTTCCCGCCCGGATCGGTGAGCTCCTCAATGCGGATCGTCCGCGCAAAGTTATACGCGTCATATTCTTTCTTCATCACGTCTTCATTCGCTGCGAATTTTCGGATAATTTCGGGTTCCGGTATCGGCGGCGGACCCGGATGCGGCTGCGCAGGGATTCGCTTTACATCAAACTTCGGCGGAGGCGCCATCGGCCCGGGGTCCTGCGCCCGAACACAAGGCGCCGCGCAAGACAAAAGCGCCAAGATCGCCGCAAGCAGGGAAAAACGTAGCATTGATGCTTCCATGCTTCTTAGATGCATTTCGCGCTGTCCAAGTTCACACTGTGCCTTTCCGCGTGGCCTTTATTCTCTTTCGCTCGCTCGAATATGAATCGTGTAGTGCGTTGCATCCGCGCCGGGCGTCAATTTCGGAAATTCCAGCCGAAATAATCCAGAAAAATGCTTCGGTTCAATGGTCATTCGTCCGCATTCTGCCGCACAATCCCATTCCACACTCGTCGCCGGACGCCCCGTGGTGCGCACCTCGACGAGCTTTGTTCCACTCGGAACTTCAACTGGTTCGCCACCCGGCTTGAAATCCTCGCAATGCCAACCGCTCTTCGCCCGCTGCTTCTGATCGCTGGCGGCAGACTCTTCAGCAGCACCCTCCGCTGGCCAGCAAAATTTCGTCTCGCGCCCCGATCGCGCCACCGCAGGAAACGAATTGACCACCACAAACGTCTGCGCCCGGTTCTCCATCCCGCCAGTCCCAGCGGAGGCATCTTTCAAAGCGACGCTGTATTCCACGCGCACCTCGCTCGGCCCCTCAAAACGGATCGCTTTCTCGATGCTCGCCCGTCCCGGCACAACATCAGGCGCCTCGTAGTGAAGTTTCAAAATCGTATTCTTCTGTTCACCCATCCACTCGGCAGCATACGGCCGATTAAAAAGCCCATAACGCCCCCGCGCGCGCACTTCATCCGCTCCCGGCGGATTCGCAGCAGCAGTAAATGAAAAACCATCCCGAAACAACCCCACGCTCGTCGCCAAATTTTGCCCCGAAGTCTTGTCCACCAGCGCCAGCGCTCTCCCGCCCGATTCCGGCGAAACAATCAGACGCAAATTAGAATTCTCCATCACCCATTCGTCCGCTCCGTCGCGATCGAAATCGTAACGGTAGCGATACAAGCCGTCTTCCCTTGGCTGCAAGAACGCCACAGGCAATGTCCGCCGCTCGTGGCCCATTTTTATTTCCACCGCGCCATGCAACAACCCATCCGTGGACGGCGGCAGCGCCATCAATTCATTTTGAGCAGGCTTCAGCGCTACCTTCTCCACAGCCACGCCCCGCGGTAAAAGCCGAAGCACACCACTGCCTCGTAACGCCCCACTTACGGAAAAGTCCAGCGACAAATTCGGAACGTCGCTCTGCTGATCTGCCTGCATCACCAACACGAAAGTACGATTTCTCTCCGCTATCAAAAGCGGCGGATATGTCCGCATCCCCGTGTCCGCTCCTGTAGGCAATCGCACTGCATTCGCAACAAAGTAGTCAATCTCGCCAAGCCCGGGTTTTACGGGTTTCTCGCGCTCATCGACGTGCGGCTTCGATGGCAGGTCAAGCGACAAAACGCGAATGAATTGCGGCGCCATCCCCCGCAGGATCTTTACGTGCAATTCATGGCCGTCCGGGTCCCACTCCCCTTCGATATGGTTGTCATCCAGCGAAAGACGAAGGGGTTTTTGCGGTAGCCGTATTCGAATCTCCGCGCGTGTTGGAGCGTAGAGCAGCAGATCAAGAGTCTTTCCCTCTCGTCGCGCGTCTAGAAACTCTGCGCTGCCCGTCGTAATCGCGTCGCCGCACGGCGCGTTCTCGGGATCCGCGAAACATACCGGCTCTTCGAGCGGCAGCAGCAATGATTCCCGCGGAGGCACCGTCACGTGAAGCGGAATATAAGCCACGTTGGTCCCGCGCGCCCCTGCCGCCGTCGATAGAATTTCAAACGATTCCTCCGCCGTGTCGCTCGCGCTCAAGTTTGTCACGCTCACAAAACCCCGGCCACTCTTGCGCCCTCCCAGTTCCTCCGTCCCCTCATTGGAAACTATCTCGTTGATCAGCAGGTCACTCGGTCGCGAGGGCGTTCCGCTGCTTTTCACGCTGGGCCGCACGCCCGCGGCTTGCAGAAATTCGCGCAGCACCCCTGCCGCCCAGTCCGCCTCCCGCTCGCCGCGAATTTCCGGCAGCGCGCGCTCCAGCGCAATCCAGGAATAGAAATCTTTCGTTGAAAAAATCACCTCGCCCCGGCCGAATTTCCACCGCGCGCGGATCGCTGATTTCAAATCAGTCGCATTGCTCGTCTCGTCTCCAGGCGCATCCTTCCACAAAGCGTCAATCACATTGCCGCGCGGCCTTTGCGGAAACACCACCAGCGTCCCACCGCACCGCACGTACTCCACGATCGTTCCCTGCGCCTTCTCAGAAATCTGAAATTGCGCCTTCCCCGTGTCAAACACCGGCAGCAACGTGACCGGGTTTCGCAAGAGCTGCTCCACAGGCTGATATTCCGGGTCCACCAGCTCGCTCGATAACAGCGCCGTAGCCGCCAGCCGCTCGATCCGCATCACCACGCCAGACACCAGCGAAATATCCGCGCGCTCCAGCAACTTCTGCGCATAGGCCCCCATCGGATAAATAATTCCGAAGTCCGCGCGCTTATGCGAAGCCGCAAGCTGCGGCCCCCAACGCTGCAGAATTTCCATATTGCGAATCACGGCGTGCATTCTCGGCTGTTGCTCGCCGTCCGGAGCAAGCGCCGCATCCCAGCGATACGAACGATTCGCCCACGGCACCGAATAACCCGCCGGCGAGTACGTATCCTGCAGCGGAAAATAATTGATTCCGTGAATTCCATTAGCGATCAGCAGGCGCGAGCTCAGCAACGTATTCTCCGGCGGGCTCGCCATCGGCCCGTCATCATCGCCCGGCGTATACCATCCGGCCTGATACTCGATCATCACCGGTGGAAATGCGGGCTGCGTCTTCAGCTCTTCAGTAAAGAATTCAACCTCGGCCGCATCGCTGGCTGTAAAGCGCCGAACTCCCCCGGCATTTTCCGGCCGCCTCTCCAGATACCATTGCCCCATCACGCCAATCGGCCGCTCCCGCTCCGAACCGGAAGCCGAAACCCGCATGTCGGTTGGATTGATGAACACCGGCACCGTCACTCCGCCCGCCTCCACAGCCCCGCGCAGCGAATCCACGTAGCGCCAGAAATTCGGCCCCACCCGATTCGACCTGCCAATCGCAAAGTCATCGCCCAATTGAACGAAAAGCAAGGGCCCGCTCACGTCACGCGGTCCCGCCGCCTTTTCATCCTTCTCGAAATGCGCGATCCTCCGCGCGCAGTACTTCGCGAGTTCCTTCCCCACCGCCGTCAGCCATTCCCGCGATTTCTCCATGTGCGTCGGATTCGCAAGCCAGCCTTCCGCCGCCGCTTCCGCGTCACTCGCCATCAAATTATCGAGCGGCGCATAGCGGCCCTCGACCCAATCAATTGGATCCATCTTGTACTCGGGCCGCTCGAGCAACCAGCCGGGATAGCCGCCGTGCTTCCATTCGTTGCCAATTTCCGGGCCGGGTCGCGCGATCAACCGCAGATTCGCACTTTCGATCATCGCCAGCAGCGCGCGCAGATTGCGCCGCGGATTCGTGTGCCCGTCGAAATCAATCTCACCTTCCTTCGGCTCGTGCCAGTTCCACGGAATATAAAGATCGATCGTATTGATTCCGTACGACCGGTACACCTGCAGCAGGTGCTCCCATTGATCCACCGGAATTCGATAGTAAAAGAACGCCGCCGAATGAACGAAGAACGGCTTGCCGTCTACCCGAAGCTCCGGATAGCCGCCGTTTTCGACAATCTCCAAGCCGTGCGCCGCCTGTGCTCCCGCTGATTGCGTTTGCGAAGGAGCCAATTGAGCTTGCGAAGGAATTGTCGCTGAAGGATGCCGCGAGGCAGCACCGCTGAATGCCGCAGCACATGCAATGACAAGCGCCACCGGCAGGCCTCTCCATCTGTTTCGGCTCATCTGGTGCAAACGCATCGAGGGTCCAGGAGTGGCCCGCGCGGACACTCCACCAATTCTGCCACGTTTCCGCCAACCTCCAAAGCGCGCCCTCCCGCGCGCCAATGCTGAGGCGGAACCCCACGCGCGCGCCCCCAGTAGGGGCGGCTCTAAGAGCCGCCCGCGTTCACTTCACGCAACCCTTCGCTCCGAAGGATCGCCTTCCAAGCAGACACCGCGCTAATCCTGCCAAGCATCGATCAAGCGCCAGACGTATCCACCAAAGTCTCCCAAGTATCGATCTAGGTCCCGCAAGCGCCGTAGGCGCGACATAAGTTAGCCCAGCGTGGAAGCGCTGGGTACAAAGACAGCGCGCAGCGCCTTCCTTTCGCGGTGCCTTTCCCGCGAGCCTTCAATTTGAAAACTCCCCAACTGGCGCAAAATTACGCCCGAAGGCTCCCAGCGTAAAATCCCGCACTCACGTAACGCCTACCCCTCAATTCCGTGATGAGCCCCGCCCGCACCTCTGCTAAAATCCCGCGTTCGTAGTTCGCGAGTCGTTCGGGCATGCACGAGACGCAGGTTGCCAGGCGCTATTTCGTCAGTGGAATGGTTCAGGGAGTCGGATACCGCTATTTTGCGCGGCAGCTGGCGCAGCGGCTCGGTATCGCGGGCTACGTGAAAAATCTGCGCGATGGCCGCGTGGAAGTCTACGCGATCGGCCCCGCGCCCGTTCTCGCCTCGCTGCGCACAGAGCTCGAACGCGGCCCAAACGGCGCATCGGTCTCGAACGTAACCGAAGCAGAAGCGCCGATCGATTCGAAATTTTCGACCAGATTTTCAGTCGAGCGCGATACCTGGACCTGAGGACTCAATGGAAGATTCGAAAGACGCGATGGGCGATCTCAAAAAACTGATCCGCGAAATTCCCGATTACCCCAAGCCCGGCATTCTTTTCTACGACCTCACCACTCTGCTGCAGGACCCACGCGGCTTCCACACGCTAGTTGACCGTCTCTGCGAGCACTACAACGGTCACAAAGTAGACATCGTCGCCGGAATCGAAGCGCGTGGCTTTATTTTCGCGCCGGCTCTCGCCTACCGCCTCAACGCCGGATTCGTCCCCATCCGCAAACCCAAAAAGCTGCCCGCGAAAACAATGTCCGTCACCTACCAACTCGAATACGGCAGCGATTCGCTCGAAATCCACGCCGATGCCATAAAGCCCGGCCAGCACGTCCTCCTCTGCGACGATCTCCTCGCCACCGGAGGCACCGCCGCAGCCGCCATCAACCTGATTCGCCAGCTAGGCGGCGAAATCACCGGCGCAGCCTTCGCCGTAGAACTAAACTTCCTAAACGGCCGCGCCAAGCTCCCCGCCACAGACGTCTTCTCGTTACTCAAGTACGACAAGTAACTCCGCGCCGTCTCTTCGTACCGCTGGCCTCCGGCCGGCGTTTTTGACTTTTGTTTCGATGCGCCCGAAAAGCAGAACTCAACCAGACCAAGCAATCTGTCGATGGCAACGCTGCCATTCCGTACCGCCGGCGTCCCGCCGGCTCTTTTAACTTTGCCCTGGTGACACGTGAACAAACCACGCCATCACCATTTTCCCTTTTCTATTTTCCCTTTTCCGATCCTGCCCGCTGCCGCACCACCTCAAACAACACCACCCCCGCCGCCACCGACACATTCAACGACCGCACCGGCCCAGCCGTAGGAATCGACACCAGAAAATCGCACCGCTTCCGCGTCAACTCATGCAGCCCTTCCCCCTCACCGCCCAGCACAACCCCAATCGCACCCTTGAAATCCACCTCGGTGTAATTTTTCTCCGCGCGCTCATCAAGCCCCACCAGCCAATACCCCGCCTCCTTCATTTCCTCCATCGCACGCACAAGATTTTTCACCCGCGCTACAGGAAGATGCGCCAGCGCGCCCGCCGCCGCTCGTTCCACAGTATCCGTAAGCCCCGCCGCACGCCGCTCCGGTATCACAACGCCATTCGCCCCAGCCGCCAGTGAAGTCCGCACGATCGCCCCCAAATTATGCGGATCCTCAATCCCATCCAAAATCACCAGCAACCCCTGCGCATTTTTCGCGCGCAGCAAATCCTCCAGCTCCACAGCCGGTTTCGCAGCCGCCAGCGCAGCAATCCCCTGGTGCTCCCGCGTCCCGGTCAACCGGTCAATCTGCACTCGCTCCTCAAACCGCACCGGCACATTCCGCGATTTCGCCAGTCGCACGATGGCCTCAAGCCTCTCCCCATGTCGCCCTCGCGCGATCACAATTCGATCCATCGCGCTCCCAGCCGCCAGCGCCTCTTCCACCGCATGAAACCCAGTCAACCAATTCATGTTGTTGTTAACCGTGCATCGCAGGTACTTAGGTCAGTTGTAGGACGCGCGAAAAGCAAAATCCAAGAAGACCAAGCAATTTGTTGAGCAAGCCTGCCGTTCCGTACCGCCGGCTTGTCCTGAGCGAAGCCGAACGGGCGTCCCGCCGGCTCTTTTGACTTTTCTTTCTTTTCTGTCCTCACCCCTCAACCGTAGCAATCGTATGCGCCGCAATCGCCTCGCCCCGCCCAATCTCCCCCGTCCCCTCATTCGTCTTCGCCTTCAAATTGATCTGCTCCCCGGCAATTCCCAGTGCCCCCGCAATCGCCGCCCGCATCGCCGGAAAATGCGGCCCCAATTTCGGCCGCTCGCAAATCACCACCGCATCCAAATGACTGATCCGCAAGCCGCGTTCATCAAGCAGCTTCCGCGTATGCTCGAGAAACACCAAACTCGCCGCCCCCTTCCACTTCGCATCCGTATCCGGGAAATGCGTCCCGATATCGCCCAGCCCAGCCGCGCCCAAAAGCGCATCGCAAAGCGCGTGGCACAGCACATCCCCGTCAGAATGCCCCACCGAGCCTTTGTCAAACGGCACCTCGACGCCGCCAATCATCAACTTCCGCCCAGCGGCCAGCCGATGCAAATCGTATCCGATCCCCGAACGCGTCATTTTCCAGCCCGCTCCTGCGCGAGATAAAAGCGCGCCAGCTCCATATCCGCCGGCCGCGTAATCTTCAAATTGCGATCCGACCCTTGCACCACGTAAACATCATGCCCGAAGCGCTCCACCAACCCGGACTCGTCCGATGCCGTCACGCCGTCCTTCTGCCCGGCGCGGAACGCATCGCGGATCAACTCATACTGAAAACCCTGCGGCGTCTGCGCCAGCACGATCCGTTCGCGCGGAATCGTAGAAGTAATCAACGCCACATCCTGCGGCAAACTCGCGCGCTTCACTTCCTTCACCGTATCAATCGCCGGAATGCCCAGAATCGCCGCCCCTCGCGTCCGCGCTTCCACAATCACGCGCTCGATCTGCTCCAACGTGACGAACGGCCGCACCGCATCGTGCACCAGCACAATCTCCGTCGTCGGATCCACCTGCGCCAGCGCATTCGCCACCGACTGCTGCCGCGTGTCGCCCCCATGCACCACGCGCGCCGGCCGCCCAAGCCCCGCCTTTGCCACAGTATCCTGCAGCGAAACAATATCCTCAGCCCGCGTGGAAATAAAAAACTCGGTAATCGCAGAGCATGCCGCAAGACGTCGCAGCGTAAAAAGAATCAGCGGCATGCCATCCAATTCAAGGAACTGCTTCGGCGTCTCAGCCCCCATGCGGGTGCCAAGTCCAGCGGCAGGCACGATAGCGGCAATCCGGCTCATCAAAGGGCTAACAGTCTAACGCAAGCAAACCCCGCCACGCGAGCAACGGTTTTGCTAAATGCCAGCGAACTGTCTGTGATCCGACGGGAATATTACTCGCTCCGGGCTTGTACTCTCATCGGACGAGAAGATAGCATCTTGTCGGTACATCGAACGATGCCACAATTCGAAATCGACTTAAGCACGCGGATGACGCCTTTCAAATGCTCCCATTGCGGGGAACAATCAATCACAGTGTGGGGATCTGTAGCGAAAGACAATTCTGCTCATGCGTTTACTTTGCGAACTTGATGACAGGCCACGAGGAAACCTCAGCTCGAATATCGATAAGCATCGGTGGTTGGGGCGATAGAGAAGGCACTGAAGAACGCATTTGGGTTTTTATCGAGGTTCGCCCAACCACAGATAGCTGCGAAATGATGGCGCGAGATCCGGAAGAGTCGATCTACTTCGGCAGAGGAGATCTTCTTGGCAGAGGGATGAGTCGTCAGGAAGCGCTGAAAAGCAGCCTGCTCGACGATTTTTTCTCGGTTGCAGACCACATCGTTGCGAACGATCCCGCGGTAAAGTCCTACTTGCTAGGCGAAAGAGTCAGCACTGAAGGTAGGGAACATCTGATTCAATAGCCTGGTCCGCGACTAATTGCTCAACTACGACCGATTCGATTCCGGATACAACGGCCGCGGCGGACGCTCCCCGCCACCCGAACTTTCCGCCGCCCGCGGCCCAGGCTGCGATTCACCCTGCAGCTGCCCCGCCTGGCCTTGACCCGCCATCGCCACGCGCGCCACTTGCTCCCCGCGTTCGTCGTAACGCCCGAAAATCATTTTCCCCGCGGTCGTCTGATGCACAGACGTCACCGTAATATCGATCGTCTTGTTGATCATCTTGCGCGCGCCATCCACCACCACCATCGTCCCGTCATCCAGATACGCGACGCCCTGATTGTATTCCTTGCCTTCGCGCAAAATAAAAACGCGCATCGACTCGCCCGGCAGCACCACCGGCTTCAGCGCATTAGCGAGCTGATTCACATTCATGATCTCGATGCCCTGCAGCGTCGCCACCTTGTTGAGATTGAAATCATTGGTCACGATTTTCGCGTCATAACGCTTTGCCAGTTCGATCAACTTCAAATCCACTTCCGCGATGCTCGGAAAATCGTCCTCCGCAATCTGCACTTCCAGATGCGACATCTTCTGCACCCGCTGCAGCACCTCAAGCCCCCGCCGCCCGCGCTGCCGCTTCAAAGGGTCAGCCGAATCCGCCACCAGCTGCAGCTCGCGCAACACAAACTGCGGAATAATAATCGTCCCGTCCAGAAATTGTGCCTCAGCAATATCCGCCACGCGCCCGTCAATAATCACGCTCGTATCCAGCAGCTTCACCGAATGCTTCATGCTGCGCTCGCTGCCAAAAAGCCCGCCCAGCGCCTGCAGGTTAAGCATGTCGCCTTTGTTCGCGCCCAGAATCAACCCGATGTACGCCATCACCAGAAAAATCGCCAGGCTGAAAAATGACCGCGTGCTCTCCGGCATCGAAGTGTGCGACAGCACCAGCGTCGTGAAATACGCGCCCACGATTCCCAGAATCGAGCCCGTCGCCGCGCCAATCAACCGCCGCATGCTCGCGCGCCGCAACCGCACTTCAAACAGAATCACCGCCAGCGCAAAGAAAAATCCCGTCGCCGCGCCCGCTTCCCTCGACACGCTGAACGGCCGGAAATGAAATCCCGCCGCCACGCAAATCGCCGTGAACACCACGCGAATCGCCAGCATGTCCCAGAAAGTTCCCACCTGGTCATGCTGCTGCGCGCGAGCCGCTATCGCAGATTTGTGCGTTGTGATTTCAGAACTTGCGGTGTTGTTTTGCGGCCGGCTGGGTCCGTTAGGGGTCCGTTGCATCTTGGCACCTTATGAAAGTATGAAAACGAATCGGTTACGTGCGAAACCTCGCCATCCGATTCACATTTTCTTGCAGCCCGGCTTTATGAAAAGTGCAAGGCGCGCCGGAAGGAAAGTGGCCCGGAATTAATCTTATGAGGCCGTAGTATAGCACCGGCACTCGCAAGCGAGTCAACGAAGGGAACTACGCAGCTCTCACTAGAGGTAACCCGCGGTCACACAGCGCCGCGAATCATTCGGGCTGGGCCATGGTAGTCACGACGACGCCTTTCTCGTCGTGGGCTTTTCGCGCCCGCGAGCCGTTCTGCGCCTGCCGTGGTAGTCACGACGACGCTTTTCTCGTCGTGGGCCTCTCGCGCCGTAAGCCTTTGTGTCGTGTCATCCCGACCGAAGCGGAGGGATCTCTCTTGCTTTTGAAGTTTCCCCGCGCGGTCAGGTGGGAGCCCCCTGCTTCGGCAGGGGGAGCTGGACTTCAGTCCAGCGAAACACGCAGCAAAAAATACGGGGGGCTTCAGCCCCGGGCCTTTCAAGCGATGCCACGCCGCTCAACTCAAACGTAATACTTCGGCACGCGCCGCCCCAGCGCGCACAACAGATCCGACGTCACTGTGCCAATCTCGGGCGCAACATCTGAAACTTCGATCGCCGCTTTTCCGTCTTTGCCGTAAATCGTCACCACATCGCCGAGCGCCACGCCCGGCACATCCGTCACGTCGAGCATCGTCAAATCCATCGAAATCGTGCCCACCAGCGGCACGCGCCGCTCGCGTACCAGCGCGCAACCGCGATTCGTTCGCGCGCGCACCACCCCGTCCGCGTACCCCGCATTGATCACCGCGATTTTCGACGCCCGTTCGGTGATAAACCGCGCCGAATATCCCACCGCTTCTCCCGGTGGCACGTCGCGCAGCGAAATAATCCGCGCGCGCAAGGAAAGCGAAGGCTCCAGCGGCATCTGCGCCATCACCTCGCTCCGTCTTTCCGGCGGATCGAAGCACTGATGATAACCGTAGAGAATCGCGCCCGGCCGCACCATGTCCGCCCACGTCTCCGGCCGCGCGCAAATCGCCCCGCTATTCGCAAGATGTACGATCCCCGGCTCGACGCCCAGCGCCCGCAGCCGGTCGAGGCACGAACGAAACAATTCTTCCTGCGTCACCGTCTGCCCGCCGATAAAATCTTCCGCCGAAGCGAAATGCGTGAACGTACCTTCCAGTTCCAGGTGCGGACATTCTGCCAGCGCCCTCGCAAACGCCTCCACTTCCGACGGCGAAATCCCCAGCCGGTTCATCCCCGTATTGATTTTCAGATGGAAGGGAACTCGCGAAGATTTCTTGGAAGATGATCTCCCGCGCGCGGATTTTCCGAGAAAACTTTTCGCCGCGCGCTCGAGATGCCGCACGTCATCCACCCGCGTCACCGTAGGCGTCAGATAATTTTCCAGCAGCCGATTCTCTTCGCCCGGCCAAAATCCGGTAAGCACCAGAATCCGTTTGCGAATCCCCGACTCGCGCAGCTCAATCCCCTCATTCGCGCAAGTCACCCCAAACCATTCCGTCCCAGCCTTCTGCAACGCCTTCGAAATCGGCACGGCCCCAAGCCCATAAGCATTCGACTTCACCACCGCCAAAATCATCCGCTCGCGGCGCTTACTATTTTTTGCGCCGCCGTTGCCGTCCACGTGCTTCCGTATGACGCGCAAGTTGTGAAGGATCGCCTTGAGCGAAATCTCCGCCCACACAGGACGCCCGCCGACATGAATGGATTTCGTCATTTCTCTTTTTGTACCGCTGGCCTCCGGCCGGCTCTTTTCTCTCGTCATCCCGCTTGCCCTGACGAAGGAAGGGAGCGCAGTCGAGGGATCTCTCTTCCGCCTTCGGGTCTTTTAGAATGCCACGCCCCGCCGCGCCGCACCCAACAAAAATCCACAGCGCCACCCGCCGCGCACCCTTTGGGTAAACATGCCAAATTGGGCCCGCCCGGTTCGCCGACGCGTATGGTTGCAGGCCGCATGCCACATGGAACAAGCCTCCGCCGCACGGGCGAAGGCCAGCGAAATGTGCCACTTGCGCGATGCACAGGTCCGATCGCCCAGCGGCCGAGCCTCTCTGACACCGAGTCGCAGCGGACACGCATGCTTGCCCAGAGACACGCCTGCCAGTAGCCATCCGCGATAATCTCATCGCGCCCTTCTCCTCATATTCGCCACTAGCCTTTCCCCTCCAAACTCAGCTTTTCTCCTTACAAACTTCCCCTTCGCCGAATCCGACGTCGCGCCGATTCCACCTCGCACCCCGCCCGCTTATCATCGCAATCACCCGCCCCACAAGGAGCTTCCTCATGGCCCTTTTCAATATCTGGCTCGTTCTCGTTCATCTCCTTTCGAAGCGTTCGGTGTAACCGCGATGGATCTGAACACGTGCGCTGCTAAAGACTGCGGCAAGCCAAGGTTCCTTGATTAGTACGTCTGCGCTGAGCATTTCGCTTTCTACGCCGCCCCGCAATACACCGAATCGATGCTCGTCAAGGCCGACAAGCTCGACCCTGCGCCATTCCCTGATTTCAGCCTGTACCCCGAAGCTGTTCCCTGCGTCGCCACACAGCAAAAATCTCCGCCCCCCGATCCAACCCAGTCTGACGCCGCAAAGCGCGCTCGAATCTACTGAGCCTTCGCTTCGCTGTTCGCACCGCGCTCCACCGTGCCCGGTCATCCCGAGCGCAGTCGAGGGATCTCTCTTCTCTCCGGCTGTGTGGCCGAATTTTCTGTGAGTCACGGTCGTCTTGTCCCCCCTTTTACCGCCGATTAGAAATTCTTAAATCGCTGACTGGTCATGGGTTGCCGTGATTTTTAATCACGGAACGGTAGATTAACTTTGCGGCGCGTTGGGCGTCGGTCTCGCGCGGCGGAAGCTGCGCAGCTGCGGTCGTCATGTGGATTTTGTAAAAGACGCGGCCTTGGGCGTCTGGCTCCGACCTCTCCTGATTCGGATAGCCCGGGTGTGGGTGCCAGATGAGGCCGTCCGCGTCGGGCTTCGGTTTTGCAGGGGCGGCCGGTTGAGCGGGTGCGCACGTTGAAGGTCGGGGCAAGGCGGCGCAAGCGGTGCGGTCAGACGGCGTCCGGTCATTCGGATTCTGGCCGCGAACAACGTCTCGCGGCAAGGCTTGCGCGGGTGAGTCAGCGCAAGCGGTAGTGTCGCTGTGCGACATCGGTTTTGAAGGTGTGAGGCGAGAGGTTACGAGCTTTTCGAGCTCGTTTTCTGCGTCCTCTTCTGATTCATCGTCGGCGGCGGTGGCATCGCTCCGCGGTGTTTGATTGGCGTATTTGCGGACGACGTTGAGGACGTCGGAAGCGGTGACGAGCTCTTCGAACTCGTTTTCTGCGTCCTCTTCTGACTCGTCGTCATCGTCGGAGTCGGCGTCGTCGTCGGAGTCGTCGTCTTCGAGTTCGTCGTATTGATCTTCGGCGGCGGTGGCATCGTTCCGCGACGTTTGAACGGCGTATTTGCGGAACACGTCGAGGACGTCAGAAGCCGTGACGCGCTCTTCGGGCGCGTTTTCGGCGTCTTCTTCTGGCTCTTCGTCGGAATCGGGGTCGGGGTCGATGTCGATTACGTCGGAGCCGACATGAGTGCGGCGTGGGCTCGGCTGCGGCGGGTGGGTGTCGGTGGAAGTGGAGAATTGGACCCGGGTGGGTATTTCGGTCCAGCGGCCGTGGCTGTCGATGCAGCTGTAGGCGCGCATGGCGCGAAGGATTGTGTCGCCGGTGAAGGTTACGTCGTCGACGGATTCGACGAAGGCATCGAGCGCAGAGTGCAGGCGTTCGCGGCGCTGGAGGAGCAGGCCGGCGGCGCGGGCGTGGCGGTAGACGGTGCGGTAGTCGTTGAGTTTGTAGTCCTGAGAGAGTTTCCAGGGGGCGCGCCAGTGCACGAATTCCTCTTCGATGGCTTCGCGTTCGGGGTGGTGGCAGATGATGCAGCGGCGGCTGTGCCGTTCGAAGATGATGACTTGCAGCTGCTTTTGCAGCCGGCGTTGACGGTTGATTCGCTGGGTCTTCTTCACAGACCCCTTCACAGAATGCTTTAGGGAATGCTTTCTATTGGTTTTTGGGCTGGTGGCTTTCGTGGTCGTTTTTGAGGTCATGTTGGGTTGTCCTTTTTTGGATTCGCGGCCGCAGGACGCGGGCGCGGTGTGGTGAGGTGGGAGATCGTTCGATTTGTCGTCAACCGGCTGGCGCCGGCCGACTTTCGTTCAGTCGCCTCCCTGGCGCCTTTTTCAGCGGCGCCAATCCTACATAGATGGACGCTTATAAATAGAAGGAGGTTGTCTGGGTCTCAGTAATTGGAGGCCTACGTAGTTTTGCGGTTAACTAACTCAGAATTGTTCTAGGACTACCGGTATCGGGCGCATTGAAGATAAAAGGGTTACACGGCGCAGATAGTGCCAATTCGGGAAGAACCAGAATCCCCTCACTCCTGAAGGAGCATGAGACACCGACTTATTTAATTCCAGGAGTGCCCTCAACGGCTGGCCGTAGTGGGAGGAAAAGTTTGTCCTTTATTTCGTAATAGGTCATGTCTTGCCCCGTTCTTTCTGCTTGATCTCTCAGAAATCCGAGTTCTAGCGTGAGGCGTGAACATATTGCCATGGCGATGGGCGTGCGGCGAGGATGCTCATGTTGGTTGATATCGAAATCATCCGGTGCGTCATCCAGAAAGCCAAGTCCGACCGTACCCCCATGTACCGAGCCGGATAGAACCCGGTAAACGAATTGCATTTCACCTTTCGTTTTATTAAGCACAGCGCTCGGGCTGGCGAATTCGGGCTGATACCAATAACTAATACGACGAGGTTCTTGAATCATCTTGCGAGCGCGATCCTGATCCTGTTTTGGAAGATGGAGAATATCAGCTTCTAGCTTATTCCGATGTTCAGTTTTCTCAGCCTCGGATGCCAACGCGTCGGTCAACTTGGATATCGGAAAGCTGAGAAGGTATCGGAACGCCATGAATTCAACATCATCAGGGTTGATTACGATCGCCAGCATATTTGCGTACAAATCGAGCAGCGTCCTTATCAATATGCTTGTCACTGGTGTCCAGCCAAGCTCGCATAGGTCGCGAACTGCACGGTGGATCGTCAGCGCTCGCATATGAAGAACTGCCAAGGCCTGATAGGAGAGGTGGGGGGTCTTCTCTTGTAAGCTCGTGGCGGCCTTGTGGACCTCGACGCCATACCAAATGACAGCCTCGTGCAACTTGTGAAAGTCCTGCCCAATTTCCCACGGCGGCCCTTTCGGTCGCGATGGCTCGTTGTCGCCAGCGGAGCTAGTCATTGCAGTTCCGCACTCAGCGGAGGTTCCTTTCCGATGTCACTCAAAACCCCTGTTGGCTCCTCGCGCGTGCCGCACTTGATGCTACCTAAAACACAGCAATTGGACTCAAGAGAACCGTATTGGATTGGGAAGAGGTCCCGACCAGCACATTTCCAAAAACGGACAGGCGCATACGATTGCGTCCCATCCGCTCAAGAATTTCCCGATTTCGTTCTGCTACTCCGTCGCGTTTCAATGTAACTTCGCACACAGGAGCGTTTGTGACGTCCTCCATGAACGGACGGCGTAAAACGAATGCATCCTGACGAGATTCAACCAACCAGTCCCCTTGCACGAGCACAAGGCCGTGAAGGGTTCGCAATTGATTGTCGAGACTCTCCTTTTCGTTAGATAGCAGCCGGTCGCGAAGAGCCGTCAGTTTCCGTTTGTCAACAATGAGATCGTACTTGTGCGAGAGTAACTGCGTTGCGTCGTCCAGCGCTTTAAGATCTGCTGACCTGCCCCCCGTTTTTGGTCCAGTCATAAGTTAGCACTCTCGGGTTCCTGGACATCCGAACCTACCCATGCTGGGTCGATAGAGACGACCGGCGTGGGGGGAGACGCCGGTCGCGCGGCCACACTTTCCGCGAACTCTTCCGGTGTCAGATATCTTAGTGAGCTGTGTGGGCGTACCGTGTTGTAATCCACCCGCCAGTCCTCGATCACCTTCCGTGCGTGTCGGAGATCCACGAACCAGTTCTGATTCAAGCATTCATCTCGGAACTTCCCGTTGAAGCTTTCGATGAACGCGTTCTGCGTGGGCTTGCCGCGCTCGATGAAGTGCAGCGCCACCTGATTCTGATAGGCCCATTGATCCACAACGCGGCTGGTGAACTCCGTTCCATTGTCTACTTGGATTGCCGCCGGTGTTCCACGTCGTTCTCGCAGCCCCTCCAGGACTCGCACCACACGCAGACCGGGCAGCGACGTGTCCGGTTCGATCCACAGGGCCTCTCGCGTGAAGCCATCCATCAGGTTCAGTGTTCGGAATTTCCGCCCGCCGGCCATTTCGTCATGCGTGTAGTCCATCGTCCACATCTCATTTGCACGCGTCGGAAGTGCCCGCGGTAGCCGCGCTTCAGACCGAAATTTCCTGCGCTTCCTACGCTGCATCGCCAGCCCTTCCTCCCGGTACAGCCGATACACTCGCTTGTGATTGACACGCCACCGCAGCGTTCCATCCGCGGTCTTCTCCCGGCGCAGGAAAATGTACAGCCGCCGATAGCCGAATCGCGGACGCTCGCCTGCCAACTCGCGTAGCCGAGCCCGCAACGCCGCTTCGTTCCGTTCCTTCCGCCGGTACCGCCAGCTCCCGCGGTGCATCCCGATCAGCCCACAGGCGCGTCGCTCGCTGAGTCTTGCTTCTTCCCGCACGACACACACCGCTTCTCGCTTCGCCCGCGGGCCTACCACTTTTTTGCCAGCACCACCTTTAGCGCGTCCAGGTCCAGGGCTTGCTGCGCCACGATCTTCTTCAGCCGTCCGTTCTCTTCCTCCACCTGACGCAGCCGTCGGGTCTCGCTCACTTCCAGACCACCGTACTTCGCTTTCCAGTGGTAGAACGTAGCTGTACTGATGCCAACGCGGCGACAGAGGTCCTTCATGGGAACTCCAGCCTCTGCCTCCTTCAACACCCCAACGATCTGCTCTTCACTAAAGCGGCTTCCTTTCATGGCGCTTCTCCTCTCGTGGTCTTATACCCGGAGAAGCTAACTTTTGGCTGGACTAAATTTCGGGGGGCAGGTCACTGCTGATGTCGGTCTGGTACTCGTAAAGCTTTTTAGTTGGCTATTTTGATTGAGATATCTAAAAAGTTCTTCTAGCTTTCGTTCACTGTTCTTCTCAGTTTGCTTGAACTGAGTAATGCGGCTGTTGAATTCTTGGCGCCCGGCTTCGGTCGAAAGATAGCCCTCTAAGTTCGCGCCAGCCTTGATCTCAGTTGATTTTTTGAGCTCTTCTGTGACCAATGCAGGAATCAGCTCGGGGCTGTACTGGCCGTAGAGCGAATCCACGACCGCCTTATCTAGGAATACGAACGTCGTGGGCTGTGACAACGGAGGTTTTTCTTCGTCCGGCTTCATCGCATCAATTGATTTCTGAAGCCGGGCTTGACTCTCGGCTAGCTGGGCACTTATCTCGCTGGATTGCTGGATTGCTGCTCGGTCACCACTGCTGCTTTGGTACAGCAATAAGACCACTGGAATAGAGATCATGACAAGCACAACAGCGGTAAGCCAAAATCTTGTCCCGACGACATAGCCGTTCCAAAACGATGTTGTGCGCGCAAGCATCCAGTCAGGGACGGATGTTCTGGAGAGCGTTAAAAGAACCCACAGCGCGACCACCAAACATAGGACAGGTAGCCCAAAGTTTTCGGCGTCATACGTTATTCCCCACCACCAGTGGGAGGGTTCCAAAAAACCTCTCTCGTAGATGAGTTTATAAAACCAGTATGGGTATAGGAGGGCGCCAATTAGCAACCACAGCAGAATTCCGACCACGATAACTTTGATGGTCTTGGGCATGTGACGTAAGACGCGGATTATAAACTCGTTATTTATACAGTTAAATAGAATTAATCCTGCTGGACCTTGCGTCCGGCGCGCAGGCAAACGCCCGGGCTATCCGAATCAGGAAATGTCGGAGCCAGACGCCCAAGGCCGGGTCTTTTACAAGATCCATATGACGACTCCAGCTTCGCAGCTTCCGCCGCGCGAGACGGATGCCCAGCGCGCCGCAAAGTTAATCTACGGTTCCGTGATTAAAAAGTACGGCAACCCATGACCGGTCAGCGATTTAAGAATTTCTAATCGGCGGTAAAAGGCGGCAAAGGCGAAGTCAAAAGAGCCGGCCGGAGGCCAGCGGTACGAACGGCAACGGCCGAAGGTGGAACATTTGGGTGCGAATGGTACTGAAGGCCCATTCCTAGGCTTTGAGGGCGGGTGTTAGATTGAAACACCCGTGATGCGAGCTGGGATTGGAGTCTGTAAAGTGCCTGGATTGAGCGAGATTCGGGAACATTTGGCGCCCTTGGTGGAGTGGCTGCGTAGCCATGCGGCCGAGTCGGGGCGGTTGCGGCTGCGGACTAAGTTTTTGCTGTCGCTGGTGCTGGTGATTGCGGCGCTTACGTTTTCGACTTTGCTGATCGTGGGGCACTCGGCTGAATGGCAGGTGCAGAAAGCGATCGAGCAGGACACGCGGAATTCCGTCCTTACTTTTGAAAATATTCGGGCGGACCGGCAATTGGAGCTGGCGCGCAGTGCGGAGTTGATGTCGACGCTGCCGGCGGTGAAGGCGCTGATGGCGGACAGCGATCATGCGGGGTTGGACGAGGCGTTTGAGGGAATCTGGCACTCGAAAAATTTTGATCTGCTGGCGCTGGCGGATTGGACTGGAAAAATTGTGGCGCTGCACACTTCGTCGGGCGGATTTCCGGTGAGCGCGGCGCAGGAAATGTTCGAGCAGTCGCGAGGGGCGGGCGGGCAGGGCGTGTGGTGGTACGGGCACGGGCATCTTTATCAGGCGGCGATGAGGCCGATTGATTTGCGAGATCCGCCGACGCAGATGCATCTGGGGACCGTGATTGTGGGGCGGGAGATTGATTCGCAGGTGGCGCGCGAGGTGGGGCAGATCGCGTTGTGCCAGATCGCATTTCGATATGGAGGCGAGCCGGTGGTGAGTTCGCTCTCCGCGATTGATGAGCAGGCGGCTTCCGATGAACTTTCGCCCACGGGAACTTCTGGAAAATTGGAATTGGAGGGGAAGCGATATCTTTTCAGCTCAGTGAATTTGACGCCGACCTTGCATCCGAGCCTTACGCTGACCGTTTTCAAACCGTATGACGAAGCGTTCGCTTACATCAACCAGCTGAATCAGCATTTGATTCTGCTGGGCGTGGCGGCGGTGCTGATCGGAGGCGTGACTGTCTTTTTGATCTCGAGCACGTTTACGCGGCCGCTCGAACAGCTGGCGGGAGCCGTGTATGCACTGGAAGAAGGGAACTTCAGCTATCCGCTGGGGCCGGATACGGGCGATGAAGTGTCGCAGGTGACGGCGGCGTTCGAACGAATGCGTTTGACATTGCGCGCGAATGAAGAGCAGAGGCAGATGCTTAGCGAGCAGTTACGGCATTCGCAAAAGATGGAGGCGGTAGGGCGGCTGGCTGGCGGAGTGGCGCACGACTTCAATAATTTGCTGACGGTGATCAAGGGGCACAGCGATTTGCTGGAGATGAAACTTGGAAGCCTAAGCCCCGTGCAACCCAGCGTGATGCAAGTGAAGAAGGCGGCGGACCGGGCAACGGCGCTGACGCGGCAACTGCTGGCATTCAGCCGGATGCAGGTGCTGCAGCCGCAGGTGCTGGATTTGAATGCGGTGATTGCGGATGTGAACAAAATGATGCCGGTGCTGCTGGGCGAAGAAATTGAGTACAAATTTCTTCCGGGCGAGCGGCTTGCGCATATTAAGGCGGACCCGTCGCAGGTGGAGCAAGTGCTTGTGAACCTGGCGGTGAATGCGCGCGACGCGATGAGCAAGAGCGGGAAGCTGACGGTGACGACTCAGAATGTGGTGCTCGATGAAAAATATGCGCGGACGCATCCGCCGGTGATTGCCGGGAAATACGTGCTGATCGTGGTGGCTGACACTGGACACGGGATGGACGAGCAGACGAAGTCGAGGATCTTCGAGCCATTTTTCACGACCAAGGAGCTGGGAAAGGGCACGGGGCTCGGTCTCTCGACGGTGTATGGAATCGTGAAGCAGAGCGGCGGGTATATCTGGGTGGACAGCGCGGTGAATCAAGGGACGCGCTTCGAAATATTTCTGCCGCAGACGACGGAGGCGGTTTCGGCCAGCGAGACGAAAGAGGCGTTGCGGCAAATGCATCGAGGAGTTGGCACGGTGCTGCTCGCCGAAGATGAGGACGCGGTGCGCGAGCTGGCTTGCGAATTTTTGAACGCGAGTGGATATGAGGTGATTGCGGCGAAAGATGGGATTGAAGCGCTCGAGATAGCGGAGCAGCAGAAAACGCCGATTGATGTGCTGGTGACGGACGTGGTGATGCCGCGCATGCGGGGAACAGAACTCGCGATGCGATTGAGGCGGGCTCACCCGAATATTCAGGTGGTTTATATGTCCGGGTATCTGGAGCACAACTCTGACGAGTCGTATCTGGCAAATGCGGAGTTGCTGCAAAAACCGTTTTCGCGCGAATCATTGCTGCAGAAGCTTTATGCTGTGCGCGCGCGAGATGCTGCTCCGGCTGTCATTCAATCAATTTAAACCGAGAAGACAAATGCAAAAACGGGACGTTTTCGCGTCCCGTTTTTCTTCAGTTTCTGCAAGCCCCAGACGAATCAGAATCCGAACTACTTTGATGAGCAGGTCTCGCTAACCATCTTCAGGTTTGTAACGTGGAGTGTGTTGATCGTGCCAGCGCCGCCTGCCCCCGACGAATCCTGTGTGTTGTCCACCGTCGTATTCGGTGTGCTCGGAGTTTGAGTGGTTTGATTTTGAGCCAGGAAGCCGCTGGCCGTCACTTGATGGCCGACGTGCTCGCTGAGGTCAACTTTGCGGCTCTTCAGGACCCACGTGGCGCCATTTTCGGTCCTGAAGGAATATGCGCCGGCCTTGTCGCCTTTTTGGAGGCAACCGGTGACGCTCTTTCTTGTGCGGGTCGGATTTCCGTTGGCCTCCTGGCTTTTCTCTTGTTGCTGGGGAGTGTTGTTTTCCTGCTGGCTGCCGGCACTTTGTGCGAACGCGGGGAGGCTCATCAGGGTGGAAAGTGCGAGCAACGATTGCCGTCCCGCTCAGCCGTTGCCGTCCCCCTCAATGACCGCCATCCCGATTCAAGATGGATCTCCTCGATTCGTTTCGAGCGCATGGCCGCGTTTCGCGAGCGCTTCCGCAATACGAATGTCCTGGTGATTGACGGACGACAATCGCTGGGCGGTTATGAGAAGCGGGGCTAGTGCTTGATTTTTTCTGTGCCTTTGGGCCAGCGGGGCTTGAAAGCGGATTCGGGGATATTCGGATTGCGGACCATCTTGGAGTAGCGGACGATCATATAGTCGCCGGAACCGGCTTCGAATAACTGCTGCTGGACTGGGAGCCAGCTGGATTCGTCGAACCAGATTTGAATCTTGGAAAATTGCTTGAGGACATCTTCGGATTTGGGAGCTAGCTCAAGTTCCACTGTCTTTCTATCATCTATGGGATTCTCGCCGACGAGAGTGATTCCGTAGCCTCTGCGCAGTTCTTTTCCTCCCGTGCCGAAGCCGAGCAGCAGGAACTGGTCCACCAGGCCGCGATTCTTGCCGAGGTTGAATTCCTCCACGCGTTTCAGGCCGGGCTCGTAAATAAAAAGGTTGTCGCCGTTGCGAAGAATCGTGCGCGGGTCGGGAGTTTTTAAATCGAGAAGCATTCGGTCGCCGCGGACGAGAATCGTGCCAGTCTCCGTCGAACGATCGTTTACGACAACGGTGACCTTCGTGCGTTCGACGTCGGCGGAAAGGCTGTGAAAGTTTCTTGCCGAGTCGTCCAGGTGCGCGAGGACATTGTCGAGTGTGAGCGATCCGTGATTCTGGGAGGAATTGGCAGCAGCGAGAGCGAATGCGGGTCCAAAAATTGCCGCAAAAATGAATAATAGCGATGCAAAACGCCTAACGATCAAAAGAATCCCCCGCCAAGGTGGTTGGCCGATGAAGAAATCGCGCCATCATAGCATAGGGGATGAGATGCGCCGCGGGCACGCCCGGTTCCATTTGTTCCTAAGTGGCGCAGTGTTTGCGGTTGAGGCTAAGACGAAAGCTCAGGGATGCACCGTCACGTCGTAGTAAAGGATGGGACCATCGCCGGAGCGAACCGGATCGATGCGCTGCACCTGGAATGTGTGGCCTTTGAGGTCATCCACGGTGCGGCCGAGGATGTCGTGGGTTTCACGTTCGAGTTCGGGCGTGGGATGAGCGGCGCGCTTTTCGGCAGGAAGAGCATGGGCATCGAGCCGGTAGGTGCGCGTTTGGTTTTCGGGGTCTTCTTGAACCAGTTGAATATCGGAGCTGGCGAGAGATATTGACTGAGATTGATCTTGAAACCAGCGGCGCGGCGAGAGCAAAACGAAGATGACGATGATGATGACCATCACGTCGTAAGGCCAACTGCCGCGCTCATAGGACCAGAAAATTGTGTTGACGAAGCCACGCCAGAACTTTCGCATGCTAGTGAACGGTTGCGCCGTCCACGACGAGACCGTCGCGCATGTGGAGGACGCGATGGCCGTAGGCGGCGGCCTCGGGATTGTGGGTGATCATCACGATAGTCTGGCCAAGATCTTTATTTAGCGAAGCCAATAATTTTAGAACCGCCTCGGAGCTTTTCGTGTCCAGATTGCCGGTGGGCTCGTCGGCGAGGACAATCTTGGGTTCGCAGACAATGGCGCGCGCGATGGCGACTCGCTGCTGTTCGCCGCCGGACATTTCCGAGGGCTTGTGTTTCAAGCGTGAGCTGATTCCGAGCAGATCGGCGACGACTTCGAAGCGGTGCGGATCGAATCCGTCGGCGCGAATGTGCTGGGCGAGAACGATGTTGTGGTAGGCGTCGAGCGTGGGCAAGAGATTGAAGCGCTGGAAGACGAAGCCGACTTTGTGGCGGCGCAGCATGGTGCGCGCGGCGTCAGTCATTGTGGTGAGATCGTTGCCGTCGAGAAGGACTTTTCCGCGCGTGGCCTGGGCCAGGCCGCCAATCACATGGAGCATAGTGGATTTTCCGCAACCGGAAGGGCCCATGATGGAAACGAATTCGCCGGGAAGGATTTCGATGTCGACGCCGCGAAGGGCAGGCACGTCTACCTTGCCCGTGCGATAAATTTTCCACAAGTTTTCGGTCTTAAGTATTGGCTCCAACTACCAGGCCCCCGTGCGAACGTGCATGAAATATGCTGTGATTCGATTCTAGACGCGATTCATCCGTCTGGCTAGCGCGCATGTAATGGCGAGTTTTATTCGTATGAAAGCGCTTCCACCGGATCTTTGCGGCTCGCCATCCAGGCGGGATAAGACGCGCCGAGCAGTCCACCGAGAATCGCAATCAATCCTGCGCGCGCGATCCAGCCGGGAGTGATGAGAATCGTGAGACTGGGGAACAGGCGGATAAAAATGGCGCGCATCAGGTAGCTGAGGCCCACTCCTCCTATGACGCCCGCGAGACAGAGGAGGGTGGTTTCGCTCAGGACAATTTGAACGATGTAGCTCTTGGAAGCTCCGAGAGATTTCAACACGCCGATCTCGCGGGTGCGCTCGATGATGGTGGTGTACATCGAGAGAAAAATCACGAGAAAACCGATGGCCACGGCGATGCCGATCATCACATTGATAAAAGCGGCGAGGCCGGGCAAATTGGACGAAGTCATGAGGGTGAGGAAATCCTTGAGAGGCCGGACTTCGTACTTCGGCAGCAAGTCACGAATTTCGTCGGCGACAGCGGGGGTGTGGTCCGGCCGGTCACACTTCACATAGAAGATGGAGGCTTTGTCGCGGGCTCCGGCCATCTCCTGCAGCGTGGGCATGAGAACAAAGAGGCGGGCGCCCTTGCCGTGCTCGACGATTCCCGCGACGTGAAAATCGTGTTCGAGAATGTGGAGCGTCTGATCGACCTTCACTTTTTTGGAGCGGGAATAAACGTCGTCAATCAGAATGTCGTTGGGATCGCGCAAGTCGTGACCGGCGTGGAAAACGAAACCACCAGAGACCGCCCGGAAAGTCTCGGGATCGATTCCATATACGATGTCGAGGCCGTTTACCGAATTGAATTGAACGAGGACCGGCGCTACGGCCTGTACGTACTCGAGTTGGCGCAATTTGTCGGCAATGGCGATCGGCATCGGAGCGCCGCCGAAGGCCATGAAAACGGAGGCGGAAGGCGGCTGGACCATGATGTCCGCGCCGACGCCTTCGGTGCGCTTGGCGGATTCGAGCAGCAAGCCGCTGGTGAGTCCGACGACGATGATGACGAGGGTGACTTCGACGGCGACCGCGAGCACGGTGATGAAAGTGCGGAGCGGGCGGTGCAGCACGTTCTGCGAAATCATGTAGCCGATCAGGGCTGAGACTCCTTGGATTCCTCAGACTCTTCGCCGACGCGGATCAGCTTCGTGCCGGGCGGCTGGGGAAGTATAAAGCGATCCGGGGCAATCGGTTCATTGAAGGTGGCCTTAACGATCGTAACCTGCAATTGATAGTCGTCGCTGGGGCGGACGACGTCAATCTGCCGGGCGTAGTGAAGCTCGCCGAACGAATCCCAGTTGCTGTAACGGTCGTCGGAGGCCAGCACGCCGCCGGGAGCGTAGGTTTCGATTCGCGAGACGTTGAGATCGGCGCGATTGAACCAGATTTTTTGGGCGATTTCGAACTCGTCCGCCGGGGCTTGCTTCGTCGAGTTCGAAGAATCGGCGCCGGCGTTCGAGGATGACGTGCGGCGCAGTACGGTGAGCACGTAGAATCGGGCCTGGGTTTCGTTGGCCTGTTCAAAAAGGACGGGAATGCCGTCGGGAATGGGAGCCCAGAGGAGCGCGTCGACCAGATGCTGCGGCCGGAGATTTTCGATGGGTTTTTTCGAGGGACGCTGGAGGTTGGTGGGACCCACGAGGAAACTGTTTTTCGACGGTATAAACACGTGAAACTCGTCGCCGTTGCTGACCATGTCAAAGATGTTCTTGCCGACCACGGGCGCCTGCCCGATGACGCGGATGTTCGCTGGTTTCGCGGCTAGCATGAAACCGTTCACTTCGTGGTATTGCTCGATCACGCCGGAATAGTTCGAGCCGCCGATCAATTTCATTTTCGCGGAGAGGTTTACGGAGCGGATTGAGCCGGCCTGGCGGTTGTATGTATCAAGGAGCTGGGCTTTGGTGGCGGTTTGGAGTGCTGCGGGGGCCTGGGAGGGCTTGACGGCGGTCTTGTGGCTTACCGAGCAGCCGGAAATGAGGAGGCAGGCTGTGGCAGCGAGAGCGAAGGAGGCAGCCGCAAGCCGGACTGTTCCGCGCGTTGGCAGCGCTTGAGTCGACCGCTCGGCTAACAGGGATTTGCCCTCCGTATACTGCAAACAAACGAGGGTACCAGCCGGTCAGAGGGGAGTCAACGAACTCGGCTTAGCGTGTTGGGCTGTAATCTGCGCAACGCGGTGTGACGCTGGTGCCTGAAAGGATAAAAAAATGCGTTACAATTGGCGAATTAGGGATATCTTGTCGGGCTTGAACTGTGTTTAGACCGAGGTGCAATGGGCAAATCAGAGGCATCTAGCACGCCACAGGCCGGGCTTGGGGTTTATGCGAGTGCGATTGAGGCGATTCCGCCGGTTGCCGCCTCTTCGGAGCGTCCATTTTTCAGGAAGGTTTTATCGGCGTTACGGATTTTCGCAATCAATCTGGTAATTTTCGCGGTTCTAGCTGAATTGGCGTCACTGATCTACATCAATGTGACGAAATGGCCGGGAAGCAAGCCCAGCTATCACGTGGGATACAACGACTTTTCAGCGGACATTAACCCTGCGTTCGGCGCCTGGCACAGGCCGAATGGCCATTTCATCCACAAATCCGGCTGCTACAGTGTCACCTACGATACAAACAGCTATGGCGCGCGGGATGTGGAGCGAACCATGCACTCATCCGCGCCGAGGACGATCGCCCTTGGAGATTCGATGATCGAGGGCGTGGGGCAGCCTGCCGACAAGAGGTTGACGAACATCCTCGAGAGAGACACAGGGCGGCAGTATCTCAATTTCGGCAGCTCCAGCTTTGGGCCTTTGCAGTATGCACTCATGTACAAGACAATGGCATCGAAGTTCGACCACGATTTCGTTTTAGTCGGCGTCGTCCCGGACAATGATTTCCACGATATGGATTTCGCATACCGAAAGGCCCACGGGCCGAAGGGCGAGTACCGGCCGTTTTACGCGGATGATTTCTCAGTGTACTATTCCGGCCATTTTGATCCGAATGCAGGAGAAGGTTTTTGGGACCATGTGGAGGCATTTCTCAGGGCCTATCTGGCTTCTTATCACGTGGGCCTGTTTGTAGATTCAAGATTGTATTGGTGGCGGCTGAGCCCTTATTCGGGCTACCACGATTACGACAGCGCGGATATCGCGCGCCTGGAAAAGGCGCTGGACGATATCAAGGCCACCGCGGATGCGCGGGGCGCGAAGGTGGGCGTCATTCTGATTCCTCACGCCATCGATTTCCAGCGGGTGCACAAAACGGGCACGAACCCATTGGGACCGCTGGTCGAAAAGTGGGGAGCGGAGCACGGCGTTGCCGTGAAGGATTTGCTGCCGGAGATGGACGCGAGGTCAGGCGGCGACTTTCTGGCGTATTCGCTGTGCGATGGTCATTGGTCGGAGCGAGGCGGGGCGGTGGTGGCGAATATTCTGGAGCCGTGGCTGCAGCAGCTATATGCCGGTCAGCCTACGCAGACGGCGGTGGCGAAGGCTGCGGCTAAAGTCGACGGCAAATCAGGCACGAACAACTAATCTTTTTCTCTTCTTCTCTTCGTCACGTAATCCGAGTCACGCAGTCCCACTCACATAATCCTGCTCAGACCCCGCAGGCGATTTCCAGCATTTAACCGCGACGCTACTGCATCCAAGAAGGTGTATTCTCGTGGTGCGTAGGCCGGCCCTGCATTCAAATTCACATTTCAGGAGATCCCCATGTCTTACAGCAAGCTCGTTCTGCTTCCGGCATTGCTCTGCTGCGCTGTTGCGTTTGGGCAAGGGACGCCAAAATCGGCGCACGCGGATATCGTCAATGGACAGGGACAGAAAATCGGCACCGCGAAGATATTGCCCGCCAAGAAGGGCGTGAAAATTGAGGTGAGCGTGGCGCAGCTGCCGCCAGGCAAACACGGAATTCACATTCACGCGGTGGGGAAATGCGACGGGCCGGATTTCAAGACTGCCGGCGGACACTTGAATCCGGACACGAAAAAGCACGGTAAGGAAAATCCGGAAGGGCCGCATGCCGGCGACCTTTTGAATATCGAAGTGAAGGCGGACGGGACGGCGAAAGCAACGCTGTTGGATACGATGGTGACGCTGGGGGACGGGCCGAATTCATTGTTTCACGATGGCGGAACTTCGATCGTGATTCACGAAAAAGAGGATGACTACAAGACCGATCCAGCTGGGAATTCCGGCGCGAGGATTGCCTGCGGCGTTATTCAGAAATAGGGGGTTCGGCGGAGCGATCCATGCGGGCCGGGCGATCGTCGCCGAGCGAGACGAGAAGACGGCGAAGCTTGGAGCGATCTTCGAGGTTCATGCCGACCATTTCGAAGCCGGCCTGATGCGAGCGCACGAAGCGAACTACGGCGCGCATGCTGATGGAGCGGAGGCCGGCGGGAATTTTCAGAGTGGCTTCGGTGCCCACCGGTATTTGAATATCGCCGCTCAGAAGGCCGCCTTCGAGACTCAACACGCTGATGGCGGATGAATATTTGCCGCGAGCGGAAGTGATCACTGCGGGCACGTTGCGCGGCAGGCGCACGCGGCGGTAGCGGCGATGACGCACGAAATCGCGTTCGGGGATGGCGTCGAGCGGGGCGAGGGCCATTACAGCGGCGTCCAAACCGCACTGCGGCAGGAAAGCCTGCATCCACGCCGGGTCGAGTTTCATAAGAGCTTGAGCGGCCGCCATGCGAATTTCTTCCGGGTAGACCCATCCGAAGGTTTTGCGCGCTTCGACGAAATGGCGCAGATGTCCGGCGGCGGCAGGCGCGCGCATGCGGCCGAGCGCTTCGATGGCCTTCACTTTAAGATAATCGGGAGCTTCGGAAAGAATCTCGCCTTCTGCGAGACGCAAAAGTTTTGAAGCAGTGGCCGGGTCGCCGCACATTCCGATTTCATCGAGAGCCAGCGGCAGAATCATCGGATCGATCAGTTCGATACAATTCGTGAGTATCTGGCCGCGCTCGGGGGCTCCGGCGGTGGAAAGCTGGCGAACGACGGCGTCGTGGAAGCTGCGCTGGCCCTCCTTCAAACGCAGCGGAAGTACTTCTTCGACCGCGAAAACATCGAGGCGGCTGAGTAATCCGACGGCGGCGGCCGCTTTTGGAAAGGGTTCGCTCCTCAGTGTTTCTCTGAGGTGGCGCGCGCACGGAGCGCCGATGGATTTGGCGAGGTCAATGATTGCTTCGCGTTCGGTGCGTCGCGCGCAACGCGACAGCCGTACGCCCAATTGCTCGGCTGCCGCCTGCGGAATGCGCATGAGCACGCCTACGAGACCTTCGGGCATTGTCTCCGCTGTGAGCGCTTCTTCGATGAAGTCAGCCACGCGATTCTCGACACCCAGCCGCGGACGCAAGCTCGCCGCCCAGCTTGGTTTCGAATTTTCAAGTTCGGCGATGGAATCGAGCGCCTGTTGCATCGCGCGGTAGTAACGGCGCGCTGCGGATTCCTGGCTGAGGCGGACGAACGCAGCGCTGAGCAGCGATTGCAGCTCGACGTCTTTTTCTTCCGCCATCTGCTGGCCGATTTGAACAAGAGCATCCTGCAACCGCTGGCTGGCCGCTTTGCTGTAAAGTTCGGCGAGCTGGCCGAGGCCGATGGCCGCTTTCTTGCGAGCCTCCGCGTCTTTATTACGTACGCAGGAAGCGTATTGCAGCAAAATATCGCCGGCGGCATCGGACTCGCCGCGGCCGAGCAATTCTTCGACGTACTGTTGCACGTTGCGCGGGGGAATGCACCAGGCTTCGCCGGACATGAGCACCTGGCGCTTGCCGGATTCCGGAACTGCGGCCCAGAACTGGCGATCGAGCACGTCAGCATGCGATTCGAGATTCACGCCTGCGTTGGCCAATTTTTCTTCGCGCGCTTTCAGCAGCTTGCGAAGCGTCTCGAGTTCGTGGCCCATGCGGTCGAGCATCTGGCGCACGGCATTCACGCGAACTTCGCCGCGTTGAAAGCGATCGAGCGCGAATTTAATGGCGAGGTCTTCCGCGAGTCGCAGCAAGGTGGCCTCGTCCATTTTCGCGGAAGGTGAAGTGGCTGCTACGCCGGCGAGCGCCTGGCGCAGCGTGATCTGTGCGTTGGGAGGCAGGGAGGACATGCGCTGCTTCCAAACTTCCGGATTTTGCTGAGACGTTTTTGCTTGCTGTGCCTCACCGAATTGCACGAGCAGTCGCAGCAGGCTTTGTAGATCGGCTTCTTCAAGTTTGGAAACCGCGGCCTGGTTCGCGATGGGAGCTCCGGAGACGTAGCTGCCGCCGAGCACTCCGCCGGTGCCGGTGCCGGATCCGCCGGGAACGGCTCCTGCGCCAACTGCTGAGCCAACTCCGCCGCCCTGACCGCCGCCGGTTCCAGTGCCACCGCCCGCATCGCCGGCGGTTCCGACGCCGCCGATTCCGGCGCCGCCGCCCGTACCGCCGGCAGTTCCAACACCGCCGCCAGGACCTCCGCCGGTTCCAACGCCACCGGTGCCGCCGCCCGGACCACCACCAGTTCCAGTGCCACCCGATCCTCCGGCCGTGTACGCGCTGCCGGTTTCCGCACCGCTACCTAAACCTGCGCCCCCGCCCGTTCCTAATCCGGGGCCCAATCCAATTCCTGGCCCGCCGGATTCTGGTCCGCCAGGTCCGCCATGAGATCCTTCCGCGGCGGCGATCAACTGAATCATTTTCTCCGGGCTGCTGAGCCAGTCCGTAACCATGCCTGCATCACCGCCCAAAGTTTTTACGGTGAGTTGAGCTGCGACGCGCGCTTCGGAATATCCGGAATCTTCTGCCACGAAACGAATCTCGTTCAGCCGAATTCCTGTGCGGCCGCCGAGATTTGCTTCGAGGCGTTCGGCAAGGGTTGAAGTCTTGACCGCGGATTCCATAAAGGCGCGCACAAAAGCGAGAAAATCTTCTCGGGTTACGCGAGGGCTGAAGCTGATGCTGGCCACGTTTGCTTCTGTGAGCAAGTCGGCAAACTTGCGTTCGGCGGGAGTGGATTCGAGAGGCACTCCATCAAGCAGGAGTTGCGATCCGGATGCGCCGAGCAGAAGGCCTCTCTCGCCTAATGCCAACACCGCAGACTCGAGCTCCTTCCAGGCGGACTTGAATTGCTCGGCCGAACGATTGTGCTCCAAACCATAGAGGCGGGAATACTTAAGCAGCACATTGAGGCTGCGAACGAACGTCCGGGCACCGGGAAGAGTGGAATCAGACACGGTTAACTCACGCGACAGCGGGGCCATCTGTTTGGTCTCTAGAATCAGTGTACTAGAACGAACGATTAGGGAAATGGTACAGACGTACCAAGGTTTCAGACTAGAAACCTGTCCCTGGGGCTCGTTTTCGACAGGTTTTCGCCGTCAGGTTGGGAGGCGAACGTCTACTTCCAGGCCTTCGAGCACAGGGCGAACGCGACGGATCACTTCGCTGGCCCAGAGTTTTTCGCTGAGCAGAACGAGGGAGCCATCTTCGAAATTGCAAACAGCGCAGAAGAAATACTTGGGGAAAGCACTGTGGTAGGCGTCGACGCCGCGACGGGCCAGTTCGCCTTCCACTTCAGGGTCACCTGTGGTGACGAGGTCGCCGGCGCGAGCGCCGAACGTCTCACCTTGAAAGCGGTCGAGGAGCGGCTCCAGCACGTTTAGATCAGGCGCGGGAATCACCAGAGAGCGATGGCTGGCTTCGCGGAAAACAATTTCATGACGTTGGCAATAATCTTTCACGCGATCGAGGTGGCTGAAAAAATCGAGTGCCCACGGCGTGGTGGCGGCAACGGCGGTGAGAACGCGGCTCCAAATTTTTGCGGCGTCCGGGCCGTGAACAGGCTCGCGATTTTCATCTGCTTCCACCAGTTCGAGACCGACCGCGCGCACATCCGCACCCAGATCGAGCGGCTCGACGTCGAGCAGGTAGCGCAATCTAGGCCTCTTCTTCCGGCAGTTGCGGGAATCTGGATTGGAAATCGGGCGATTGCTTGCGGACTTCGAGCCAATCGAAAAAGGCGTCGGGCGTATTGAGCCAGATCCCGAACCATTGCGCGATCTCTTCCTTCTCGGCGCGCTTCGTCGCGTCCACCTTGTGGTTGCGAGCGATCATTTCTGCGCGGCGGCGTCCCAATCGGGCCACTTCGCGAACGCGTTCGGCGGCTGCACTTTCCCCTTCGGCGAGAAATTTTCGCAGCAGCTCATCCAGGCGTACGAGGCACATTTCGGCCTCGTCGAGCGTGGAGAAATGGAGGAGATCGCTGAATTCCTCTTCGTACAGGCCTTCGGTATCCGATTTTGTGGACATCACCACGCGCATGCCCGCTTCCTCGAGCACGCTGACGATATATTCCACCGACGTTTTTCCGTGCGCGCCAAGATTGGCGATCAGCTTCCGGCGAATCTGCTCGATTTCAGCGGGCGTATAACGTGGCTTCGCCAGTTCGCGCGCCACTTCGAGAATCAGCGCTTTCTTGGTGCGCGATTCGCCCGCGTCTGCTGCGTGTGACTTGGCTTGGCTCACAAGCCGCCTCGATGACCGGGAGTTTTAGGTGCGGGATCCGCGGATGCGTCGCCTCTTAGTAGCTGGCGGTAGCGGGCCACGTTGCGATTGTGCTCGGCGAGCGTCTTGCTGAAAAAGTGGCCACCTTGATCGTTGGCCACAAAATACAGGTAATCGGTCTGAGCTGGATTCATCGCCGCGCGAAGAGACGCTTCACCCGGATTTGCGATGGGACCCGGAGGCAGGCCCTTATGCGCATAGGTGTTGTAGGGCGAATCAATGCGCAGGTGTTCTGGCCGCACATTTTGTTCCGGTCGCCCCGCGAGCTGCAATGCGTATTGAACCGTGGGGTCGCATTGCAGCGGTGTGCCAAGACGAAGACGATTGTAGAACACCCCCGCGACCAGCGGGCGCTCTTCGGGCCGGGGCGTCTCGCGCTCCACGAGAGAGGCGAGCGTGACAGTTTGTATCGCATCAAGGCCGCCGGGAAAGCTGGTGGTGCCCGAGGGATTCAATACGGTCCAGACGGCGCGAAAATGCGACGTCATGGTTTCCGCCACTTGTATGCACGTGGTGCGCCGCTTGAATTCGTACGTCGAAGGAAACAAAAAGCCCTCCAGCGATTTTGCGTGCGGGGCGATATCGGAAATCGGAGCGGGGTCGCGAGCCGCTGCGAGAAAGCTCTCGGACGAGCAAACGCCCTGGCGGTCGAGCTGCGCGGCGATGTCGAACATCGACCAGCCCTCGGGAATGGTCACGTAGTGCAAAAATATTCTGCCCTGCGCGATTTTCCAGAAAACCTGCTTGGAATTAAGCGGCTGGTCAATTAGATACTCGCCGGCCTGCAAGGGATGTCGAATGTGCCAAAGGCTGAAAAGCTCGAAAGCCATCCGGTTGCGGATTACCTCGTCCTTTTTCAGGATTCCGGCAACACGCCAACGCGATGTCCCATGAGGAATCTCGACGAAAACTTTGGCCGGCCGACGCCCGGTATAGGGACGCGCAATTTGCGAATCGAGCCAGCCCGCCGCGGCTCCCATCGCTGCGATCACCAGAAGCGCTACTAGGCCAAGCCGCTTCATGATTCGCTGCGCTTTCTCCGATTGTTGTGGCCCATTTTCTCCGAGTGAGTCTCGAGATAGTCGCGCAGTAGAACAGCAGCGGCAATCGCGTCAATAGGTTCGCCTTTGCGACGCGATTTTGTTTCTGTCATCGTTTGCCTTGCCTCCCAGGTAGTCAAGCGCTCATCGACAAGTTCGGTTTCGATTCCAATCTCTTTCGAAAGCCGCATCGCAAAGGACGCTGCTTCGGCAGCCATTTCACCGGCCTCGCCCGTCATGTGTAGCGGATGCCCGACGATGATTCGCGCTACTCCGTGCTTCGCGCAAATTTCGCGCAGGCGGCGCATCACGTCGCGGCGATTCGTGCGCTGTATCGTCAGCAGCGGCTGCGCGGTCGCTCCGAGTTCGTCAGACAGCGCCAGCCCGATTCGTTTACGGCCGTAATCGATCGCAAGAATACGGCTCATAGTCGAGTTCGTCATTCCTTCCGGGAGAGCCGTCGGGCCAACAGCCAAAACCGTACTCGCCATTCTCTAAGTATTATACGCGAGGGTAGCATTCGTTCTGAAACCTGCAAACCGTATCACAGTTTCGTTCGAGCACTAGCGCTGCCAGTGTCGTTAGGTTTCCAAGGCGTTAAATTAATTCGCGGATGAAATTTCTCCTTGCGCGTGATGCCGCAACACGCGTACATTTTTCTTTGCCGGCCCGCCCGAAAGATGAGCGGACCGGCTTTTGTGCCTCGCGCGGAGGGCACGTCGTTTTGAACAATCATACGAACCACGCTCCCCCAATTCTTCTCACCATTGCCGGATTCGATCCGTCGTGTGGCGCGGGTGTGGCCGCGGATCTGAAGACGTTTGCGGCGCACAATTGCTATGGAGTGGCCGCGATCACGGCGCTCACCGTGCAATCGACGCAAGGCGTGAAGTCCGTTCACCCGACGCCTGCTGCGCAATTGCGAGCGCAGCTTGAAGAGTTGGTGGACGACGTTACTATCGCTGCAGTGAAAATCGGGATGCTCGCCAATCGGGGCAATGCTGCCGTGGTTACGGAATTTCTCGACAAGCACAAGTTCGCGCACGTGGTGCTCGATCCCGTGTTCCGCCCCACGGCCGGGAACGAGGAGTTGCTCGATACGGCGGGCCTGAAATTCGTTCGCGATGAGCTACTGAAGAGGGTGAGCGTGATTACGCCGAATATTCCCGAGGCGGAATTTCTTACCGGCATCGACGTGAAAGACTTGAATGGCATGAAAGCGGCCGCGCAGAAATTGATCGAGATGGGCGCGAAGGCGGTGGTCGTCACCGGCGGGCATCTCGATAAGCCGATCGATGTGTTGTGCGAGGCGGGCGGCGAAGCGGAGACGTTCGGCGGGGACCATGTGAAAAGCCCGAATACGCATGGATCGGGTTGCACGTTTTCCGCTGCGATTGCTGCACAGCTCGCTTCAGGGCAGCAGCTTCGGGAAGCGGTGATTCTTGCGAAGGCTTATGTCACGAAGGCGATTGAGAAATCGTATGCGATTGGAAAAGGTGCTGGGCCATTGAACCAGCTGTATCGCTTCCACCAGGAAGCGCCCGCGCGTGGAATTCACGAAGTGCCGCAGCACGGAATGCATCCCGCCTCGGAACCCGCCGCACACTAAAAGCAGAAAATAGAAAATCGAAATTGGAAGGCGCGGGTTATTTTGCGCTAGCTGCGGCTTCTCGGCGGTACACGATGCGGCCTGCGACGATTGTCGCCATCGGTGCGCCTCGAAATGTGCGGCCATCGAAGGGTGTATTGCGCGATTTGCTCGGCGAATCGGCGGCGCGAAATGTCCACTGGTGCTCGGTTGAGAAAATTGTCAGGTCGGCAGACTCGTCGGCTGCGATTTTTCGCTCGATGCCCAGAACCCGAGCTGGGCCGGTGGTGAATAGCTCGACCAGGCGAGCGAGCGGAATTTTCCCGGGATGCACGAGTTCGCTCAGCCCGAGCGCGAGCGCCGTCTCGAAGCCTGTGATGCCGAAGGGCGCGCGGTCGAATTCCACATCCTTGCTTGCGGGGTGATGCGGGGCGTGGTCCGTGGCGATTGCGTCGACGCTTCCATCGGCCAGACCTTCGACGAGGGCGTCGCGATCGGCGCGTGACGCGAGCGGCGGGTTCATCTTGTAGTGCGTGTTGTATTGCACGTCTTCGTCGGTAAGCGTGAAGTGATGGGGCGTCACTTCACACGTAACCTGCAGCCCCATCTTTTTTGCCCAGCGCACGTATTCGAGTGAAGCCTTGGTTGACATATGCGCGATGTGCAACCGCGCGCCGGTGAGGCCTGCGACTTCGACGTCGCGGCCCACGCATATGGATTCTGATTGCGACGGGATTCCTTTCAATCCAAGCTTGATTGATTGCGGCCCTTCGCGCATGACGCCACCAGCGAAGAGCGACGCATCTTCGCAGTGGTCGATCACCGGAAGATCGAGCGCGCGGCAGTAATCCATCACCTGGCGCATCAGCCGCGCATTCGCGATGGGTTTGCCGTCATCACTCACCGCGACGATTCCCGCATTTTTCATCGCCGCAATTTCCGCGAGCGCTTCGCCTTTGCTTCCCACCGACGCTGCGCCGATGGGCCACACTCGAACACTCGCGGCCGCCGCAGCCCGCTCGACGATTCCGCGGGTCACGGAGGCGCTGTCGTTCACTGGCTGCGTGTTCGGCATCGAGCAGACCGCTGTGAAACCGCCGCGCGCTGCCGCGCGTGTGCCGGTTTCGATCGTCTCAGACATTTCCTGGCCTGGCTCGCGCAGATGGCAATGAAGATCGATGAAGCCGGGCGCGACGATGAGGTCTTTCGCGTCAAAAACCTCTGCGCCATTCGCCACAAGATTCGCACCGACCTTCGAAATGAGCGCGCCGTCGAGCAACACATCCATCACCGCGTCGATGCCGCTCGCGGGATCGATCACGCGTCCATTCTTAACCAGCAGCATTGGCACTCCCCTTCGCGGCCCCGGCGTTGGACCTTGAACTGGAACTTGAACTGGACTTGGACACCGCGTCGGAACCAGCCGGATGCGGCGCATCCGTCGGCGCCCCACCCACGAGATGGTAGAGCAGCGCCATGCGCACAGCGAGGCCATTGGTCACCTGCTCCAGCACGCAGGATTGCGGCCCGTCCGCCACGCTGGGATCGATCTCGAGACCGCGAATCATCGGGCCGGGGTGCAGCACGATCGCCTCGGGTTTCGCGAGACGCAGCCGCTCGGGCGTGAGCTGATAGCCCAGAATGTATTCTTCGGCGGCTATTGCCGGCTCATGGATGCGCTCGGTCTGCACTCGCAGCACGATGATCGCGTCGGCTCCGTCGAGCGCCTCTTCAATCCGAGTCACCCGCCGCACATTTGCAGCAAGATCTTCAAACTCGCGCGGCAGCCACATCGCGGGCCCGCACAAAGTAATCGTCGCTCCGAATTTGGCCAGCAAATGAATGTTCGACCGCGCCACGCGGCTGTGCAGAATGTCGCCGAGAATCGTCACGCGCAAATCTTCGAGCCTGCCCATACGATCGCGAATCGTAAGCGCGTCGAGCAGCGCCTGCGTGGGATGTTCGTGCGTGCCGTCACCCGCATTCAGCACCGGAATCTCAATTCGCCGCGCGACGAAATCTGCCGCGCCCGAAGCGCTGTGGCGCATCACGATTCCATCCGGCCGCATGGCCTCGAGCGTCCGCACCGTATCGATCAGCGACTCGCCCTTCTTCAAGCTGGAAGCTTCCGCCTGCAGATTCATCTGGTCGGCGCCGAGTCGCGAAGCAGCGGTGGCGAAGCTGATTCTCGTGCGCGTGGATGCTTCGAAGAATGCCAGCGCGATCGTCTTCCCGCGCAGAGTTGCTAATTTTTTCAGGGGATGCTTCTGGAATTCCTGGAAGGGCGCTGCCTGATCGAGAATAAAAGTGATTTGTTCGCGGGTAAGAGGCTCAACTCCGAGCAGGTGTTCCAATCGCTGCAGCACTTTTTCCCTTTTGGACAATGCCTCCGGAACGATCGCCGCGGATTCAGGTAACGCGATCCACCAGCATCACACGCTCCTCTCCGTCAATTTCCCGGAGGCGCACTTCCACAATCTCGGTGTCGCTGGTTTCCACCAGCCGCCCGATGAACGACGCTTCCACAGGCAGCTCGCGATGCCCTCGATCCACCAGGACGCACAACCGAATCCGCCGCGGCCGCCCAAGATCGAAAAGCCCGTTCATCGCTGCGCGCACGGTGCGTCCCGTGTACAAGACGTCGTCTACGAGCACGATGTCACGGTCGTCCACCGGGAAATCAATCTCATTCGAATGGACCACCGGCTGCGGCGCCACGGTCGAGAGGTCGTCGCGATAGAGCGTGATATCAAGCGTCCCGACAGGGACGCTAACCCCCGCCGCCGTTTTGATGATTGCAGCAATCCGCTGCGAGAGCGGCACGCCGCGCCGCCGCACGCCGATCAGCGCCAGATCTTTCGTCCCGCCGCTCTTTTCCACGATTTCGTGAGCTAGCCGCTGAAGCGTCCGGCCAATCTCTTCCGCGGAGAGTAATTGCCGCTTTTCGACGACGCGCATCGCGCGACATCCTAACATACAGCCCCCGGAATCGCAGCCGGCGACGCCACCGCCTGACGACGATTTTGACGATTTTATCCACCGGCGCGTTCTTGGCCCGGCATGCTAGACTTGCCCTCATGAGTTCGCCCGAGGCTGTCAGCGCCCCTCGGCCCACCCAGGTTGACCTTCGCGTCAGCGTCGGTAGTGTTCCTCTTAGAAACCCGATCATCGCCGCCAGCGGAACCTTCGGTTACGGCGTCGAGTTCGCCCCCATTGTCAATCTGAACCGCCTAGGTGGCCTGGTTGTGAAGGGCCTCTCTCTCGAGCCCATGGCCGGTGCCCCCTCCCCCCGAATCTGCGAAACCTCAGGAGGTATGGTCAACGCTATCGGGCTCCAGAACATCGGCGTCCGCGCCTTCGTGTCCGAAAAACTCCCCGAACTCCGGCGCTTCAACACGGCCATCATCGCCAACGTCTTCGGCAAAACTATCTCCGAATACGTCGAAGTGATTCGTATCCTTGAAGATGCGGAAGGCTTGACCGCCTATGAACTCAACATCTCCTGCCCAAATGTCGAATCAGGAGGCATCGAATATAGTACTGACCCCAAGTTGACCTCAGCCGTCGTTGCCGCCGCGCGCAAGGCAGCAAAGCGCCCGCTGTGGGTGAAGCTTTCTCCAAGTATTGGCATAATTGCACTTACAGCAAAGGCAGCCGAAGCCGGAGGTGCCGATGCTCTTGTAGTCGCTAACACTTACCCTGCACTGTGTATAGACGCACACAACCGGAGGTCACGCCTGGCTAGTACGACGGGAGGGTTGTCGGGCGCGGCCATAAAACCTATAACCATAAGGCTGGTGCATGACCTACATCGGGTGATTCGCATACCGATTATAGGGCTTGGCGGTATTGAGAGCCCGGCCGATGTAGTCGAATATATGCTAGCTGGCTCTTCTGCGGTTGAAGTCGGGACGGCCCATTTTGTGGACCCACGGGCCTCAGAGAAGTTAGTGGGTGGCCTCGAAATGTGGTGCCGGGACAAAAGGGTATTTGAAATCAGCAGTTTACGAGGGGCTTTACGGACATAAAGTGGTTGCCCCCCGTACTCTCGAAAAGGTATAATTTGCTGATTCAAATAAAGTTAAGGTGAAAATGAGAGCTAAGCTTTTCATGATCATGCAGTCGGCGTTCTTAGGGATGGGACTTCTTGTCTTCGTCCCCACGATCAACCCAACTGCTTCAGGCAAGCCGAGCGACGCGTCAACTGCTGCCTCCCGGAACACATTCAACTCGTCCAAGCTTCGCAGCGCCTCGGCCCGAAAGCCGCTGGCCGTCTGGGAGTGCACTTCCAGCTGGTACGGCGACGATTTCGACGGTCAGCCTACCGCCAACGGCGAGACCTATGATATGTATGCCGCTACTGCGGCGCACCCGACGCTACCGCTCGGGTCGATCGTGCGGGTTGTAAACCCGCGCAACCACCGCAGCCAGATTGTTCGCATCAATGACCGCGGCCCGTATGTCGAAGGCCGCGAACTGGACGTCTCGTACGAAGTCGCACGCAGACTTGGATTCGACCAGCACGGGCTCGCTAAAGTCCGGCTGGAGCTTCTCGAGGTTCCCTCACGCCCACGAGCCATGGAACGCGCCGACTGATCGTAGCCCTGGACTATAACCGTCTCGGGCCGGCTTTGGCTTTGGCCCGGCGGTTACGGGGCGTAGCCGGGATGTTCAAAATCGGCAGCCAGCTTTTCACCACCGAAGGCCCGCGCGCTGTTCAAAAGCTCGCGGGCCTTGGTTTTGATATCTTCCTCGACCTGAAATTCCACGACATTCCGAATACGGTGGCGGGTGCCGTCGCTGCCGCGGCCAAGCTGCCGAGAGTCCGCCTGGTCAACGTGCATGCTTCCGGTGGCGTCGAGATGATGCGCGCAGCCCGGGAAGCCGCCGGCAGCAGAAAGTCCCGTCCCGCCCTGCTAGCCGTCACGATTCTGACGAGCCTTGACGCGAAAGCTCTGCGCGACGTCGGTATGTCGGGGTCGCCCGCCAGCCGAGCTGTCGCCCTCGCGAAGCTCGCCAAAAGGGCCGGAATGGATGGAGTCGTGGCGTCGGCGCAGGAAGTGAAGGCCATTCGGCGAGCTTGCGGCCCGAAGTTTGTAATAGTAGTCCCTGGCATACGGCCCGCGGCAAGCGCTGCGAATGATCAGTCGAGGATCGCCACGCCCGCAGAAGCCATCCGCGCTGGTGCCGATTACCTCGTCGTGGGCCGTCCAATCACCGCTGCCCGGGATCCCCGCGCCGCCGCCCTCGCCGTAGCAAATGAAATCGCGTCATCGCGCGACTCCTAGCATTCGTGCTGAGAATTGTCATGCTTTCAGGTGCTGGGCTCTTCCTGCTTTCCCTCCGGGTCGTCCCACGAATGCCCGCAGGAATGGCATTTCCAGCCTCCGCGCTTTACAGGGAGAGGTACGCCCAGCGCGACTGTCACGTAGGAGAGTCGCTTCCCGGATTCCCCGAATGAGACGTCAAGAGATCCACACTTCGGGCATCGCGGCTGTTTGTAATCGGCAGCTCCGTCCACGGCAAACTCTTCGGGACTCTTTTGATTCAACAGTTCCGTCGCGGCCGCCGCGTCCTTGGCCCGCACGAGAAGCTTTACGCCTCCCACAGCGTTCGAGTAGAACCAGTCCATGCGGATCACGTTCTCGTCGAAAAGAAAGCATTCAATTTCCGCGGAGTCGAGCACCGTTTTCGCCAAGAGGGCATCAGCGACAACCGTGAATGTTCGGATCGTTACGAAATCTTCCGGAGGTTCTTCGTTCTCCGGCGCCAAGCGAAGCTCAACGGGCAACTCGCGGCGCTTTATTTCGCGCTCCAGAACCGTTCTTGCAGTGTCCGTCAGCGTGAAAGCCTGATCCGCCAGCTTCCGCAATTCATCTTCGGTAGCGGCGGCATAAACTTCGGCAAGGCGCTTTCGCTCGTCTTCGGAATCCAATCTGTGCATGACGGTGCAGTATAACTCGGATGCTACTGAATCGAAGAGATAGCCGGCAAAGCTGTTTCGCTCGCGCTCAAGTCTTCATGGGCCGTTTCCCTTGACAATTCGACGCTTAGCAGTCACTTTGTGCGGCTAGCATTTCCATCTGGAAGGGAGCAGTACATGAATTTCGCAACGAAATCCGCGGCAAGTGTGCTTTTTATCGCCGCGATCGCTTTTGCGCCACTGTTGCGCGCGCAGGACACGAAGTCTGCCGATGCAGCAAAACCTGCGGAAGCACCGAAGCCGGCCACGATTGAAGTCACGCCCAACGGCACCGAAGTTAACGTCGGCGACAAAGTTCAATTCAAAGCTGTAGCGAAAGACGCGTCTGGCAAGGTGATGGACGTGAAGCCCGAAGTCTGGTTTGCCGCTCCTTTCGACGTGGCCGGAGCCGACGATAAGGGCGTCGTGGTATTTCATCAGCCGGGCATTGTGACCGTCGGCGTCGTGATCAACGACAAGCCCGGAATCGCGCACGTGACCGTCGTTACGCCACCGGTGGCCAAGATCGACATCGCGCCCGTCGCGATGGCGCTGGCCGTGGGAGGTTCTACGGTCTTGTCCGCCACTGCGCGCTCTTCGAATGGCGACCCACGTACCGATGTTCCGATTCAATGGAAATCAAGCACACCGGCAATTGCGAAGATCGACGCCTCGGGCCTGGTGACTGGCGTAGCTCCAGGCACCGCGAAATTCGAAGCCACTGCCGGGCCAGCCAGCGCCGAAACCAGCCTGCACGTTGTTGCAGACCCAGTACAATCCATTGCCGTATCGCCCGCGGACACGAATGCCAAAACCGGCGACGTGGTTCATTTCACCGTCGCAGCCAAAGGCGCAAAGGGTCCCGTGAAGGACGTGCTCACTAGTTGGAGCGTCTCCGGCGCTGGCGCTACGATTTATCCGGATGGTGGTTTCGTGGCGGTGAGGCCGGGAACTTTCCTGGTGAGAGCTTCCATCGGCCGGCATGATGCGGTCGCGTCGATCACTGTCGCGCCGCGCAATGCGGAGCGCAATATCGAAGTGGTCGCGCATATTCCGTCGAAGAATCCCACTGACGGCGCCGTTCTTCAGACGTCCGAACAATGGATCGTCGGCAAACATCTCTACGTTTCGACAATCGCCGATCGCGTCTACTCCTGGGATATTTCCGATCCCGCGAATCCCAAGGCGCTCGATTCGATGAAGGTGGACGCGCGCCTCGTCAACGACATCAGCACGACGCAGGATGAAAAAGTCGGCGTGTTCACCCGCGAAGGCGCTTCGAACCGCAAGAATGGCATCGTGTTCTTTGACGCTTCCGATCCTGCGCATCTGAAAGTGCTGTCGGAATACACGGAAACCGTTACCGGCGGCGTCCACAGCGCGTTTATCAATTCGCATTACGCGTACATCACGGACGACGCTACCGGTTCGCTTCGCATCATCGATTTTCAGGACGTGGCGCATCCGAAGGAAGTGGCGCGCTGGCAAACCGAAAACGCCACCGCGCAAACGGTTGCCGGGCCATTTGGTCCCACTGAAACCGGCCGCTATCTGCACGATCTGTATGTGCTCGATGGTCTCGCCTACCTCGCTTACTGGCGCGACGGCATGATCATTCTCGATGTCGGCAACGGCATTAAAGGCGGCAGCCCCGAGCATCCGCAGCTCGTTTCGCAATATAAGTACAATCACTTCGAGCTTTATGGAAACGATTGGCTCGCCGGCACGCACACCGCGTTTCGCTACAAGAATTATGTCTTCATTGGCGACGAGGTTTTTCCCGCGCTCTTCGATATCGAGAGCAAGGAACGCGTCCCGGTGCGCGGCATTTGCCACGTGATGGACGTTCGCGACATCGAGCATCCCCGCGAAGTCGCCTACTACGAAGTTCCCGAAGGCGGCGTTCACAACGTCTGGGCGCTGGATGACATGCTGGTTCTAGGCGATTACGCCGGAGGCGGGCGCGTCGTTGATATCAGCGGCGAGCTTCGGGGCAACCTGTACGCAGAAGGGCGCGAGATCGCGCGTCTGTGGACCGGCGATCCCGGCGGCTTTCGTCCCAACGTGCAATGGGCATGGGGCGCGCAACCGGCCAACGGCCTGATCTTCTTCAACGACATTAATTCCGGCATCTGGATCACAAAATTAGGGAAGCCCAAATACAAAGGCTCCACCACAGCCCCGCCGCTGCAGCAAAAAGCCACGGGCCAGTAACGCACCCGAGCAAGCCAGGACAGGCTTCAGCCAGTCACGCACAGCGCAGCGAATGGAGCAGTGTCGTCGAACGCGCCGAAGGGCAGCGGGGTTTCGGCTAACGGTCTGAGCGAGCCTTTGGTGGGCGCGGTTCGGTGGCCTTCGGTGGGAGCCCCCGCATTGATGCGCGGGAAGGAGCACTTCAGTGCTCCGAGAAGAGCGCTTAGTTTTAGGATGCGCTTTAGCGCTGGGCCTTGAGCTCCCCGGGGCTAAGCCCCTTCGTAAGTAGCAATCGCTTTTCCGCTGGACTGAAGTCCAGCTCCCCCTTGCTGAAGCAAGGGGCTCCCACCGAACTGCTCTCGAAACAGCGACCCAGTTCGTTAGGTAGCCACGACGACGCACTCCTCGTCGTGGGCCTTTTGCGCGCGCAACCCAATTTGACCCGCTGCTGCGCGTCCGCTAGCATCGTCCGTCGCATCGAATTCTGCTGATGGAAACCACCAAGCACGTCATCGTCGGCACAGCCGGCCACATCGACCACGGCAAATCCACGCTGGTCGAGGCGCTTACGGGCACAAATCCTGACCGCCTTGAAGAAGAAAAGCGCCGCCGTATCACGATTGACCTCGGCTTTGCTTTCCTCGATCTCGGCGACGTGCGGTTTGGCTTCGTTGACGTGCCCGGCCATGAAAAATTCGTGCGCAACATGCTCGCCGGCGTGGGCGGAATCGATCTCGTTGTCTTGGTGATCGCTGCCGACGAATCCATCAAGCCGCAAACGCGCGAACACTTCGATATCTGCCGTCTGCTGGGAATTCCGCGCGGAATCGTGGCGCTCACAAAATCCGACCTCGTTGACCCCGATGTCCTCGGCCTCGTGCGCCTCGAAATTGACGAGTTCGTGCGTGGTTCGTTCTTGGAAGGTGCGCCGGTTGTGTCGGTCAGCGCAATCACAAGCGCAGGCCTTGACGCCTTCAAGAAAGAATTGCTGCGCGTCGCAGAAACGGTGCCCGCGAAAGATGCCACGCAGCACTTTCGCCTCCCGATTGACCGCGCATTTTCGATGAAAGGTTTCGGCACGGTCGTCACGGGCACGCTCGTTTCAGGTTCGCTGCAAGCCGAGGATGAAGCAGAACTGTATCCGCTGAGCAAACCAGTTCGCGTGCGCGGACTGCATTCAGGCGGAAGAGCAGTCGTTCGCGCGCTGGCAGGCCAACGCAGCGCAGTGAATCTGGCTGGAATCGAACGCGAAGAGATTCAGCGCGGGATGGTCCTCGGGCCGCCCGGCGTGTTCGAACCAACCAGGCGCCTCGATTCGCGTATAACTCTTCTCGCCTCAGCGCGGCCACTGAAAAATCGCGCCCGAGTACATTTCCACCAAGGCACGGCGGAAGCGATTGCTGACGTTGTCTTGATCGCCGGCAACGAATTGGCTCCAGGGCAATCTGCGTTGGCGCAATTGCGCCTCGATCAACCCGTTCTCCTGCTCCCAGGCGACCGGTTCATCCTGCGCCAGTTTTCTCCGGTCGTGACGATCGGCGGCGGCACGGCTCTCGACGTACAGGCAGCGCGTCACAAGCGCGCCGATCCCTCGGTCGCGCCCTTTCTTGAAACCCTCGAGCGCGGGAATCGCGAAGAGATTCTTGCAGCTTTCGCAGAAGCCGCACCGCAAGGCCTGAGCATTTCGCAATTAACCGCGCGCAGCGGTTGGAGCGATCCCGAAATCCGACAGATCGTGAAGAACTTGGTGGCTGCCAAGCGCGTGCGAGTAATCGGTGAGCAGCCGTTTACGATTGCTTCCGCCAAAGTAGTGGCGGCTTACGCCGCCAGCCTGCGCATCGCTCTCGAAAAATTTCATCAAGCCAATCCGCTTTTGCCGGGGATTCCGAAGCAAGACCTGCGCGGCCGGGCCGGAAAAACGAGCGCGGAGATATTTGCTGCGGCTCTCGACGATCTCGCGAAAGCAGGAATCGTCAGCATCTCGGGCGATCTGGTCCAGCGCGCCGGCCGCGAGATCGCACTCTCCGCTGAGGAGGCAAAGGCAAAAGAGCTTATCGAGAAAGAATTCGAGCGCGCTGGTCTCTCGGTTCCAAGCTTTGCGGCGGTGCTCGAAAAGCTACCGGTCGAATCGAAGCGCGCGCAGAGAATTCTGCAGATGCTGCTGCGCGAAAAAGTGCTGATCAAGGTGACAGACGAGCTGATTTTTCACCGCGCGGCCGTGGCGCAACTGCGGGAAATGCTCGCGAAATACCGCAAGGAGCGCGGAAACAAGCTGCCAATCCCTGTGTTTAAAGAGCTTACAGGAATCACGCGAAAGTACGCCATTCCGCTGCTTGAGTACCTCGATCGGGAACGCGTGACGCGCCGGGTGGGTGACGAGCGTGTTATACTGTAGCGAGTGTAAACGGTCGGACTGGCTGCTGCTCGGAAGTTGTGTGGCCAGAAAGGTAGGTGAGTGATGTGGGACAGCCCGATGCATTTGCTGATTATCGCCATCGTGGTGCTCGTGCTCTTTGGCGGCCGCAAGATTCCTGAAGTGATGCGCGGCCTGGGCCAGGGTGTGCGTGAGTTCAAAGATGGCATGCGGGGCGACCAACCGAATCCGAATCCTCCGACGAATACGCCGCCCTCAACGACTACTCCTGCTCCAACTGAAGAAAAGAAGTAACGCCACGCGGTAAGCGCGATTTGTCTCTTCTGTATCTTTGTATCTTTCTGAATCTCTGCCTTGACCCGGCGGATTTTTCGCTGCGGCATCGAAACAAAAAAGTGCGATTTATTTGCGATTAGAAATTTTCACATGCCTTGTTTTCAGATACTTGCGGGGAATTCCAATTCCAGATTTGCGATTAGAAATTTGGGCTAATCGCAAAAATTGGCCTGGTCGATCGGACCATTAGCTACCGGTCCATTAGTCGCGGTCCATTGGCTGACCAGCCCAACTCTTTCAGGGTGGCCCAGAGGCGTCCTAGCGGCATGCCCATTACGTTGAAATAGCAGCCTTCGACGCGGGTGACGTAGCGGCCGCCGAGGCTTTGGATTCCGTAGGCGCCGGCTTTGTCGAAGGGCTCGCCGGTGGCGATGTAGGCGTCGATTTCGGCGTCGGAGAGGCTGGCGAAATGGACGCTGGTGACTTCTTCGATTACGCGCTCGGTTTTTTGTGGCATGCGGATTACGGCGAGGCCGGTGTGAACTTCGTGGACGCCGCCGCTTAGCTGGCGCAGCATTCTGCGCGCATCTTCGGGCGAGTCGGGTTTCAAGAGAATTTCTCCTCGGTTGACGACTATCGTATCCGCGCCGATTACGATGAAATTGTTGGCGCTGGTTTCCGAATCGACCGCCGCGCTGGCTTTTTCGAGTGCGAGGCGTTGGACATAGTCGCTCGCGGGTTCGCTCGGGCGGCGAGTTTCATCGATGTCCGCGGGGCGCACTTCGAAGTCGATTCCGGCGTTGCGCAGGACTTCGGCGCGGCGCGGGGAGGTGGAGGCGAGGATGAGTTTCGTTGGCGGCATTTGTGGGGGCGTTGATCAGCCTTCGAAAGAAATGCCCTCAGCGGCTGAAGCCGCTCATATTGTACGCACGTTAAGGCACGGCTGAAGCCGTGCCCTGACGTAATTCTTCAAAAGTCACCGCTAGATGATTACGGATTCTTGATATTCGCCGAAGGCGTGGCGTAGGGCGTCGGAGATTTCGCCTACTGTGGCGTAGGATTCGACGGCTTGGAGGATGGCGGGCATGAGGTTTTCGGTGGTGCGGGCGCGGCGCTCGATTTCGGCGAGAGCGGATTTGGTTTTTGCGGTGTCGCGGCGGGCGCGAAGGGCGTTGAGACGCGCTACCTGTGCCGCTTCGACGGCGGGATCGATCTGAAGCGTGGGGATTGGGCGTTCTTCATCGACCTGGAAACGGTTCACTCCTACAACGACCTGTTCGCCGCTGTCGACGGCCTGCTGATATTCGTAGGCTGCCTTTTGAATTTCCTGCTGGACGAAGCCGGCTTCGACGGCGCGAAGCATGCCGCCCATTGCGTCGATTTTGGCGATGTATTCCTCGGCGCCTGATTCGATTTCGTTGGTGAGTTTTTCGATCGCGTAAGAACCTGCGACGGGGTCGACCGTGTTTACGACGCCGCTTTCGTTGGCGATGATCTGCTGCGTGCGGAGGGCGAGAAGCGCGGATTGTTCGGTGGGCAGTGCGAGGGCTTCGTCGAGAGCATTGGCGTGGAGCGATTGACAGCCGCCCAGAACCGCTGCGAGGGCTTGCAGCGAGACGCGCACTAGATTGTTTTCCGGCTGTTGCGCTGTGAGGGAGGAGCCGGCGGTCTGCGCGTGGAAACGCAGCATCATCGAGCGCGGATCTCGAGCGTGGAAGCGGTCGCGCATGGTGCGTGCCCAGAGACGGCGTGCGGCGCGAAACTTGGCAATTTGCATCAGGAACTCGTTATGCGAATTGAAGAAGAAGGAAAGCTGGGGCGCGAAATCGTCGATCGCGAGGCCTGCGTCAATGGCCGCTTGCACATACGCAATTCCATTCGCCAGGGTGAAGGCAACTTCCTGAACGTCCGTGGAACCCGCTTCGCGGATGTGGTAGCCGGAGATTGAAATCGCATTCCAATTGGGAAGCTCGCGGCGGCACCAGGCGAAGATATCGGTGACGATACGCATTGCCGGACGAAGCGGATATATGTAAGTGCCGCGAGCGATGTATTCCTTGAGAATATCGTTCTGGACGGTACCGGCGAGGCGCTGGAGATTTGCGCCTTGTTGTTTGGCGACGGCGACGTAGAGGGCGAGAAGAATCGCGGCGGTGGAATTGATGGTCATCGAAGTGGAGACGTGCTCGAGGGGGATGCCGTCGAAGAGCGTTTGCATGTCTTCAAGGGAATCGATGGCGACGCCGACTTTGCCGACTTCACCTTGCGCGAGCGGGTGGTCGGAATCCATGCCAATCTGCGTGGGGAGGTCGAAGGCTACGGAGAGGCCGTGGACACCTTGCGCCAGGAGGTAACGATAACGTTGATTTGATTCTACGGCGGTGCCGAAGCCGGCGTACTGGCGCGTGGTCCAGAGGCGGCCGCGGTACATGGTGGAGTAGACGCCGCGGGTGAACGGGAACTGGCCCGGGTAAGCGAGCTCGGTTTCTGGATCCCAGCCGTTGAGGGCATCTTGTGTGATAACGGCTTCCATCGGCAAGCCTGTGGGGGAGGCAAGCTTGCGCTCGGTTGGGTCGGCTGGTTTTTTGATTTTGTCGGTCATGCTTTCCGTCAACTAAAAAAATCGAAAATGGAAAATCGAAAAGTGAAAATGATCAGAGCCGTTTCCATTTGGCTGCTCGCAGATGTCATGTTATCTGACGCGACGGGCGCGGCGAAAGGATACGAGGCCGAATATCGCCATCATCAGAGCGTACACGATTGCAAAGCCGATCAGCCAGAGGACCGGGCGCGTTTTCCATTGGCGCCAGGCTGCGTGGATGCCAAAGGCTGCGAAAATGATGAACATTGCGCCGGCGAACTCGTGGAATACCTGGCGGGTGACGCGCCATAGGGCGCGGAAGGTTACGCCGGAGGAGCGCCAGAGGGCCGGGAGCATGTTCGCGCGCATGAGAAGATTGTAGTACAAGCGGATGCGCGTAAGGCATGCAGGTTGCGTGCGGGTGAATCGACGAAAAAGATACAAGAACGAAGTCATCGTTTGAGGCAAGGATCGGGGGCAGAGGTGCGTTGTTACGTTGGCACAGGCCCTTCGGATCTCAGGGTAACCTTCGCTACTCAGGGTAAACAGGAATGCCTGTGCTACTGAAGGGCAAGCGAAGGCAGAGAGGCGAATCTCAAATTTGAAATTTCAGGATTTCAAATAAGGAAAAGGCGAAGGCGGCAGGCAGGATGACAACTATAAAGAGCGCGGGTCGCTGTGGGTGCCAAGAATCGGGGATCGAGCGACCTGCTAATGAAAGGCCCACGACGATGAGGGGCGTCGTCGTGGCTACCCGGGTCGAGCAAATGTCTGGTCTGGGGGACAGGTTACCGACTTGAATCGTGTGGGGCAGCATGGGCTTGTTTCGGGTATTGTGTGCGGCCTAAAATTAGTGTAGGAACAGCTGGGGGTAGGAGGTACTGCTTTGCAACTCGACGACCGCATGAAGCAGTTGCTTCGGGAACTGGGCCACGCGATCAACGACAGTGTTTCGGATTCGGAGCGGATCGCCGAAGCCATCTCCAGCGTTCGCGCCGCCGGATTCGACATCGTGCTGAAGCTGGACGCGACGATCGGTCTGGCGCGCCGCCAGGCTTCGGACGCAAAAATGACGACCCAAGACCGGCGCTTCCTGGAATCGCTGCACATCCAGGTGGACGAGCAGTTGCTCGAAGAAGAGCCAGTGCAATCGAAGTTGGAAATGACTGCGCAAGACATTAAATTCCTTAAGTCGCTCAAAATATCCTTCGATGAAGATGCTTAGAACTTTCTCGGCGCTAGCCCTTCTTGCCGCGGGCATCACATTCACGTCTGCGCCTGCCAAGGCGCAGGCCGATCAAGTCACGCCGCTGAACACAAACTCTTCCATCGTGGTGAAGCAGAAGGCCGCAAAGCCTGTCTGGCTGAAGGCAGAAGTGATTCACGCCGACCAGCTCTCGCTTCTGGTGCGCGAAGAAGACAACGGGCTGAACATTCATACGTTCACCTATTCCGATAAAGCGCGGGAGAAGATACAGGCGGTGCTGGAAGCAGGTGGTTATCAGTATGGCGATAAAATAAAAGTTCGCTACATGCCTGGAAAAACCGAGGCGCTTGACATCCGCGGCGGCCCCTCGAAGCCGCTTTAATGTCGTGGTGCGTCACGGCTGCGCCTCGCTGCTGATTCGCTGAATCTGGAACGCGTTTTTGAGGGTTCGATGATTCGCCCTCCTGCAGTAGCCGGCCATTTTTACCCATCAAATCCAAACGAACTCGCGCAAGGCGTAGATGCGTTTTTATCGCCGGACGCGGAAAAGAAGCGCGCCCTGGGTTGCGTGGTGCCTCATGCCGGCTACATGTATTCCGGGCACGTGGCGGGCGCCCTTTACTCCACGCTCGAAATTCCTGCGCGGCTGATTCTCATCGGCCCGCGGCACTTTCCGCGCGGTGAATCGCTTGCGATCCTGTCGGAAGGGAGTTGGGCGTTGCCGCTCGGTGAGGCCAAGATTGATTCCGCGCTAGCGGCGGAATTGAAACATGAATTCCCGCGGCTGCGCGAAGACGCGGTGGCTCACGAGAGGGAGCATTCGCTCGAAGTGCAGATTCCATTTCTGCAGCGGCTTCGCGGTGATTTTCAATTTGTTCCCATCGTGCTGGGAACGGACCGGTACGGCGTGCTTGAAGAATTGGGCCACGCGGTGGCGAAGGTGGTGGCCGCGCAGGGCGAACCGGTGCTGGTGGTGGCGAGCTCGGACATGAATCATTACGAAAGCGATGCGATTACTCGGGTGAAGGACGAGCGGGCGATTGCGCGCGTGCTGGCGCTCGATCCGCGCGGACTTTACGATACGGTGCGCGCGGAGGAGATTTCGATGTGCGGAATCGCGGCGGCGGTGGTGATGCTGGTAGCCGTGCGCGAGCTGGGTGCGACGAGTGCCGAACTGGTGCGGTATGCGACGTCAGGAGATATTAACGGCGACCGCGAGCACGTGGTGGGTTACGCTGGCATCGCGATTCGTTGATGACGCGATGCCGGCGGTTGCCGGTCGAAGTTTGGCGATAGTGTGGTTTGCTAAAAGACGTTTAAGGTAAACGTCATAGAATGCGTGGTGGCGTTGGAAGTAGCTGTGATCGTCGCAGTGGTGCTGGAACCGGTTGCGGTTGTGCCACCCCCGCCACCGCCTCCACCCCCGCCCCCACTGCCTCCGCCGCCACATGCGGCCATGCCGAATAGGAGAGCGAGGAGCATGAGCATCGCAGCCGCGCTCCATTTGAGCTGTTTCAGCTTTCCGCCGAAGAGAACGAAGGCCATGCCGATCATCATGGCAAGCACAATCGCCGCGGGCAGGTAGAGGCGTTCATTTCCATTCGGTCGAACGCCAATAGCTGGCGGGACGCTTGCGGTGGTGGTGATTGTAACGAAGGTTGAAGCGGATGGGTGCGTGGAATCGAGAGTGACCGAAGCGGGATTGAAGCTGCATGCCGCTCCTGTGGGTAGGCCCGTGCATGATGACGGCGTGAAATTGAATGTGCCGCTGAAGCCGTTGATGGCGGTAACGGTCAAATTTAGAGTGCCTGAGCCGCCGGCGGCCGGCACACTTACGAGCGCGACGCAATTGGACAAGGAGAAGTCAGCAGCGCCACCTGGGTTTGTGACAGCGAAGTTGTTCGCGAGGTTGCAGACGTTCACCGAGCCAAGGCCGGTTGCCAGGTCATAACCTGTGCCAGCGTTATAGCCGGTGAGTATTCCGTTGGCATCGCCCTGGGTGGCTACGTTGCAATTCGGAGAATTCTTGACGCACGGCGAGGAAATCGTGCCGACTGTGACGTCATTAAAGACGCATGAACTTGCGGGAGCCGCTGAATTGCAGGTGGCGGCATTTTGCTGGGCGGCCAACGAGTAAAGAGTGGAATTTGGAAGGCCGAGATTTCCGCCGGTCTTCTGGACGAGAAGCGAAAAAATGGCGCCCATTACTTGAGTGGAAACGGAGGTTCCACCGACGCCTTCAAAGAACGAGTTGCCATTTTTGTCCGCGCCCAGGCTGCAAGGAGCAGGATTGCTGCTGGGCGAATTCGTGTCCTGTTGGCAGATGATGTAGAAACTGCCGACAATTCCGTCACCCGCGAAGAGTGAGACGTCCGGGATCAGGCGCGTGTTGCCGCCGGGAACGCCGGGACCCGTCTGCCATGCCGGTCGGGGATAACCGCCCGAGCAGGTTGACGGGTTTGTGGGATTGGTTGACGTGGTGCAGTTGCTGATGCCGCCACTTCCGCCGATGGGGCCAATCGAATCCGCGAGATTTGCTGTGTCATTGCAATTGACTTCCGGAGTGGTGCTGAAACCAACCAAACCGAAAATCGTATTGGTGCAGGAGTCGTTCCAGGTGGTTTCGGGAATGTAGCCCAGAGCTGAGCCCTGATTGGAGCTCAGATTGGTTACCGCACTCCAGAACGAGGTGGCGTTGGAGAGTTGATTGAAATCTGTGCCGCCGACGGCGACGTTGTAAGGCGTGCTGGCGAGACCACTTACGGCGAGACCGAGCTTGGCTGGCTGAGCTGTCGGACTATTGGGATTATCAAAATCGCATGCTGCCGAGCCGTTGTCTCCTGTGGAAACAACGATGGTGATGCCTTCTGTTGCGCCCTGCATCCAGCGGGTATTGATCATCCCATTTACAACCGTGCCAAGATCCAGCTCGCAATCGCCGAAGCTTTCGGTGAGAACCGGAGCCAGTTTGTTATCGATAACATATTGAGCGGCAACATCTACGCCCGCGGTGGAATTCGTGTTGGCAGCAATCACGAAATTAATTGTGGCGTTCTTGGCGATTGCGCCCGACCACTGCACGTCCAAATCGGACTCGATTTCGTCGTCCGTGATTCCCGGATCGGTGGAACCGGGTGGGATGGTGATGGTGGGATTCTTGGCCGGGAGCCCGAATATTTTGCGGAAGTTGACGACGTCCTGCATGTTGATATTGCTGTCGCCGACGACGGCGATCGTTTGTCCGGTGCCGTCGATGCCCGCGTTCCATAGGGGGAGGACATTGTAAATTGTGGCGAAATCCTGGGGGCCGAGCGCGAAGCAGTTGTTCGCGACGAATCCGCAATCTCCCTGCACGGGAAAGGTGAACAGGGGGTGCAGCGGCTTTACCTTGCCGTCGGCGGTCCGCGTGAAGGTGCCGCGCGAGTGGCTGGCCGGCTTCGGAGCGAAATTGTGCAGCGTGCCGACGCCGGCGACGACACCAGCGAGCGCGGCGGGAATCTGCTGGTCGGTGGAATTGGCCCAGTGTTCCTCGCCGTTGACCACGTACCGGTGGATAGCCGTGCGAAATGCGTCGTGGACTTGCGCGGCGGTGCCGGAAAAATGGATGACGGTGCGCGAGGGTGAAACTTCGATCCCCTGGAAATCGTGCGACTGCAACCAGGATGTGACGGCTTGAATGTCATGATCCGACGGGCCGAAGCGGGCGCCGAATTCCTGCGGCGTGATCCACTTGTGGTAGTTCGCGGAGGTGGGATCCTGCTGCTCGCGAAGCAGGGTGGCGAGCGCGGCATCCTGCTCGGGAGCGCGTTTCAGCCCGAGCATCATGTTGTCCATCGGCAGGCTATCGGGCGCCAGGCCGCGATCGAATTCCGCGCGGGCGAGCGGATGGGTGGTGCCCAGGCGCGTGACCATCTGGCCTTCGTTGACTGGAGCGGTGACGAGCGAACGGGCTTGGTTGGTTTGTGCCGGCGTTGTGAGCGCGGCGATAGAAATAAAAGCAAAGAGTGTAATCAATCTGGTGGTAACCGTGTGTGTGGGGCGCATGGTTTTTATGAGTATCTCTGATGCCTCGAAAGGGCAAATAAGATGGTTGCCAGTTACGCCGAAAAGTAAATATTTGGCCGACTTAGTACTATCCGGTCGGACGAGCACGCGTGCGCGTTAGAGCCAATTCGTTATTACGTCGAAGCGGCTATTTGGTTCCACTATTCTCCACTTTCAGCGCGAATTCCGGATACGGCTGGCGAGCGCCCGGGCGCGTTGCCGCGCGATGTCGATGAATTTGTCATCGGCGGAGACTTGGTCAAGGGCGCCCAGCAGGCGTTCCGGCTCGGGGAATATTTTATTGTTGTAGTCGGTTTCGATCTGGGCCAGGGCGTCATTTACGCCCAGGTGATCGTAACGCATTACTCTTTGCAGATTCGAGAGATCGGACTCCTGTCGCGCCAAACCCTCAAAGATATTCAGCAGCTGGGTGGCAGATTCGTCCAGGGTGTAATTGAACTTTACTTCGTGGATTTCTGATCCCTTTGTGTACTGGAAGGTTTTTTCGCCGAGGTTCGCGATACGCCGGTGGATGTCCAGATCCACGCCCTGAAAGTTATGGAGTTTGGAGGCGAGATCGAAGATGCGCTGCACTAAAGGCGGATTGATTTCGAATGCCACTGGGTCGGACTCGTCGTCGAGCTGGCGAATATCGTAAGTTGCCGTGCCGTGCTGGCTCACCTTGATTTGCACGTATTCCGGGTAGCTGGACTTGAACACCTTGCGGTAAACGATGGTTGGGCCGTCGGCGGGAACCGCTGCAAGTGCAGATGAAGCGATAAGTAGCGGTAACAGCAGCAAGCCGGGGCCTATCCGGGCAATTCTTCGGAAGGTGGCGCACCGATAACGGGCGCTATTCGATGGCGAAGAGATCATTGAAGGACTTGGATGCGAATCGGTCGCTTTCGGTTCCCTGTGGCAATCGTTGCGGGTTGAATTCCCATCGCTCGGGACATGCGTTCGCGCGCGTGCGACAAGTGCGCGTGGCAAAGCGCGACCGCGAGGGCGTCGGCGGCGTCGGCCGGCTCGGGATAGCTGGTGAGCCCTAGGGCGGAGCTTACCATCTGTTGCATCTGTTGTTTGGAAGCGCCGCCGTAACCCGCGACGGTCACTTTCACTTCGCGCGGCGAGTAACTGTGAGACGGAACCTGTGCTTGCGCCGCCGCAAGCAGCACCACGCCACGCACTTCGGCGAGCTTCAGAGCGGTTCGTACGTTAAGTGCGGTGAAGACGGATTCCACTGCGACGGCATCGGGCGAAAACTCTTCCACGAGGCGCGCAATGAGCTGGTGAATATCGCGGAGCCGCGAGTCGAATGAGGCTCGCGCCGGCAACTTGAGCGCACCGAAGCGAAGCATATGGGCCGTGGAACCCTCGAATTCGACGACGCCGTAGCCTGTGGCGCCGGCCACGGCAGGATCGACTCCGAGCACGCGGAAACGGTGCGTCTTCAACGGCGCGCTGCTTTGCTGTCGGGCAGGAATTGCGGCGCGAGAAGTCATTGGGCGCGCACTAGTTTAGTGCTGCGCTCAAGCGAGGGATAGTGTTTTTTGGGGCGGGTGTTGCGTCAATATCGAGGCTGCATTTGCGGCACGGGTGGTTGCAACGAGAACCGGAGCCGCTAACTGGCAACGGCCGCCTGAATTTCCTTCTCGTCGATATCAAAATTGGCGTAGACGTGCTGCACGTCGTCATGATCCTCAAGCGTTTCGACCATGCGCAGCATTTGTTGCGCTTGAGCGCCGCTCAATTTCACGTAGTTCTGCGGGATCCAGGCGACTTCGGCAGTTGCCGGCGTGATTCCATTGGCGACGAGCGCTTCGCGCACTTTTTCCATCGCTTCGGGAGGGGTGGTCACTTCCCACGCCGAGCCGTCATCGCGCAAATCTTCTGCGCCCGCATCCAGCACGATGCCCATCATTTTGTCTTCGTCGGCCAGCTCTTTCGGCACCACGATGTCGCCCTTGCGGTGGAACATCCAGCCCACGGCGCCGTTCTCGGCCATGTTGCCGCCATTCTTCGACATCATGTGGCGAATCTCGCTGACGATCCGGTTGCGGTTGCTCGTCACCACTTGAATCAGAACGCCCACGCCGCCGGGGCCGTATCCCTCGAACATCACCTCGTCAAGCGTCTCGCCTTCGAGTTGCCCAGTGCCGCGCAGGATGGCGCGTTCGATATTGTCATTGGGCATGTTCTCGTTCTTGGCGGCACTGATCGCGGTGCGCAGGCGCGGGTTAGTGACGGGATCACCGCCGCCGGTGCGCGCGGCAATCGTTAGCTCGCGGATAATCTTGGTGAAAACTTTGCCACGCTTGGCGTCCGTAGCCGCCTTCTTATGCTTGATCGTGGCCCATTTTGAGTGTCCAGACATGGTCTAACCTTCTATGGAAAGTGTGGCAGGAGCTGCAATTCAACTCTTGCCACGTTAGTCTAGCAGCCGCGCCAAAATCAGGCAATAGATGCCGAGGATATGGGATAGGAGCGAGCGAAACTGCCCTCTTTGCGTGCCTGTGGTCGTCCAGAAGGTGCTCGCGGGGGATATTTCATGGGACTAACGTGCTTTCTAGGTTGCGATTCTTCGAAACGAGAGTGCACTTTCAAGCGCAGTCCGTAGTTGCGATCGTTTCCTCCGATTCGGCGGTCTGCCATCGGCGGTTACGATGGACTACGATTGAAGCGGAGGCGGTACGACGCCAGTCATGCGCGCGTATGCGACCAATTGTCCCCTGTGTTCATTCGCGTGAATGATAATCCGGAGAAATATGCCGAACACGGTCGCATCTGGCTCGGGGTTTTCTACCTTGCGCTTCATGTCCTCGGGTGTCGCCGCTGCCAGCGCAGCCTTAACCGCGTCCAATGACCGTTTTAGCCACATGATCACATCCGCTTTTGCGGTGACAGTTTTCTCCATGTTCTCGCTCATATCGCCGGGCAAATCGACGCCGATAACGTTCAGCAAACCAAAGTTCGCGGCCACAATGTGCATATATATTTCACTCGTGGAGCGCACTCCCGGTTCTGGACGCCACGAAAATTTCTCAGCAGGCGTCGCCTCGGCCAGTGCAGTCAATTGCAGGGAGACGTACAACAACTCGTTGCTGGGAGACATAAAGTACCCTCCTATATGACCTCTTATTTCCCTTGGCAGTAGTTGCGGTACCTTAGGATTTCGCGAAAGCCGAGTCGCGTGTAAACGGGCACGCCCATTTTCGTCGCCTCGAGAGACGCAAACTTCGCACCTAACTCGAAACCCGCTCGCGTGGCTGCGGCTGTCGTCAGGCCGCCAAGACCGCGTCCCCGCGCTTCCGGTCGTGTGGCGACCCACCCGATCCATGCGACTCCCTCTTTCACCATGCTCATGGCCGCCGAGGCAGGTTTGCCACGATCCCGGGAGACAAATGCAGCGGTATCGTCAGCGAGCAAGGAACGTGGATCAGAAAAAATGGCACGAATGAGGCCTGGCAGACAGGGCGCTTCCTCCTGAAATCCTTCGGCCGCCACATCGACGAACTCCCGTACGCCTCGTGCGTCTTTGACGCGATGCACTTCCACTCCGTCAGCTGGAGCAGGTACTGTCGGTGCGCGGTGAATCACCATACCAATGAGTTCGGCCGCGAGGCGCATGCCGGCGGCCTGGGCCGCTTTTTCCAGGTCCTCGTCCACACCGTCTAATGTCCAGAGTTCAAACTGATTCCCAAGTGCACCAAAGAATTCCGCAGCGTGGCTCAAAACCTGAGTCGGATCCATATTTCCGGCACGTAGAGCGCTATTCACCAGCACGGGACAGGGATAATTCGCGGCAACCAGGAAAAGTCCGCGGTGTTCGATCGCGACACCGCTACAACGGCGCGCCGTTTCCTTAAGGACGGCCACCAAGCAACGTTGGGTGAGCCTGATAATTTCCATCGATATCTCATCCGTCCGCTGGGGTCTGGTCCACTGCGGGGTCCAACGGCGAGGAAGAACCCCGGGCGAGACGGCAATCTGGAACCGCAACCTTGCGGCGCGCGAAATACAAAAGGACACCGCAGACAATCGTGATTCCCGCTACCAAAAGCTGTCCAGGATACGAGCGCCACTCGCGCAGAGTGACAACGAGCAGTGCGAACGCCGCAAGAGAAAACGTGAGGCAGACGTAGCTCAAGCCCCACCAGCCGCCGGGAATGCGGAAACCACGCGGAGAGTGGGGGCGGCGAACACGCATGATAAGAAGCGCGATGAACTCCAACACCAGAGCGGGCGTATACAGCGCGCAGATAATTACTACCAAATCTCCGAACGATAGTGCGGTAAAGATCGCGGTGATCGCACAAAACAGAAGGACTGCGCGTCTAGGGACACCCGTTTCTGGTGAAACGTGAGCGATCGTGTGGGGAAGCCAGCCGTCCGTTGCCATGACAAACGGCAGCCGCGAAACATAGAGCAGCTGGGCATTGAATAAGCCCCACATCGCGACGATTCCGGCGGTGGCGAGGAGTGCCCCCAGCCACGGACCTCCAATCAAACGCGAAATCACCGGCCACCCCGCATCCGTGCTCCATTGCGCTGGATCCGTCGTTACGTTCAACCCAGCAAGCACGGGAAACAGATAGCAGAGGACCATTGCGACCATGGCTCCTGCAATGGCGAGGGGATAGTTGCGGTGCGGCCGGTCCACTTCTGCGGCGAAGGTCGAGACGTTGTCCCAGCCTGAGAAATTGAAGGAAACGAGGGACAATCCGAGAAGCAGCGTACTAGGGCTTCTGGTCAAGAGGTCCTGGCGAAGAATGCTCATAATCGCGCCCGGCGCTGGATTTCGAAGCATCGAACCGATCACCATCAAAGCGAACGCACCCAACACGAAAGCAGCGCCGAACTTGGAGGATCGGCCTACGTCGCGCACACCACGCAAGTTCACAACCGTTGCGGAGGCGATGAATAATACCCCTATCAGCCAGCGGATCAGTGCGAGCAAGGGAGCATGAGGCGAGTTCGCATCTGAGACTAGCGCTGGAATGAAGAATGAAAGATAGCCAGCGAAGAGGACCGGAAAACTGGCCAGCAACCCTACGGCGGAAGCCATCGTCCACTAGGCTTCTTGCACCGCCCAAAACGAGCCGAGAGTTTCGCGCACCCAGATGTAGTAACCGCCCTCCGCGGGCATCAGGGTGGCAAGCTCCGCCACCATCAAGGCGATGGGTAAGCTCCATACCAACGGCGAAATAAGGATAAACACCACAGCCCAACCGGGACCGACGGTGCTTGGCAAGGGCTCGAGTCCGAAGGGGCCCCCGCAGGTGGTAAAAAACGCCACTGCCACCAGCCCCAGTAGCGTCAGCTTCCGCTCGCGAGGCAAGTGGAGACATTGACTCGAGGTTTGACTTGCAGTTCCGTTTTGATTTTTGCTCGACAATGGAGTCGGCCTAGGCATAAACAAATCCTTTCAGCGGTGCACGGGCTTTGTGCGAACTTTACTATCCGCGAAATAGCCGAGAGGAAGGAGAACTAGGGGCTTACGTGCGAAGAACCGAATGGAGTGCGAGAACGTCGGAAGAAATCGACAGTGTCAGTTCAATTGTAACAGAATGCAACGTCAGTTCGAAGGGAGCCGATTTCTCGAAATGTGCTGCAGCTAGGCGGAGGGTTGCGACGGACTGTAGAACGGGCGAAGCTGAAGGGTTTGTCTTCCCGATCGCGAAGTCGTTTGCGGTGTTGTCGGTAAGAGACAAAAGCTCAGGGAATTCTGCAGCTACAATTGCGCATAACAGGAGGGACACAAGAACGGGAACGAGGATCTTCCCGGTTTTGATTCGTGCCGTCGCCATTTTTGCAGGTACTAAACGAATTTATACACCTACTCAAAATCAATGGGAATAGATAGTTGTGGAGAACCGGGACTTATCAACACCCAATCTCATCCCGAGATAGTTGGTTAGCAGAGGGCGAGACTACCCTTTTTATGCAATTGGGTCTTAAAACTTGTGGTGATAAGAGGCCCAATTCAAAGCGGTTCTTTGTCTAGTATCGTCAACTTATTATTCTGTCTGCAGAAATCTCCGGTACACCACTCGCAGCGTCGCTACGATCGGAATAGATAGATAAATTCCTACAATCCCACCTGCGGCCCCGCCCACCATTACCGTGAATATCGCGAGCAGCGGGTGAATCTCGAGCTCATGGCCCACGACACGCGGCGAAATAAAATAATCCATCAGCATTCGCCAGAATCCCAGCAATGCTGCCATCCAAATCCAGTGAGAATGGGTGAGAGCCCCGATGGTAACGATCATAGTTGCGGAAGTCATCCAGCCGGCCACGGGTATGAACTCCAGGACTCCCGCCAGGACGCCAAGCGCCAATGCATGCGGGAAACCTAATAGCAACGTCGTCACCGAACAAAACAGGAACGACAGGATTCCAAGGATCACTTTGGCTCTTATGTAGTGCTGAAACATCACGTTCAATTCGCTGGCGAAAGACCGCAGATTCTCCAGGTTGTCTTTCGTCGAAACAACCCGGATGATGGAATCGGCAAGGATTGGGCCGCCGCTAAGGAAAAAGAGGGCCAGTATGGGGATCAAAATCAGGCTTCCGATAGCACCGGGTATAATTCGCTGACCATTTTCCAAAAGACCACGAATTCCCTCATGGTGTTGAATCAGAAATGACTTTAGCCGCAACTCCTGCGCATCCGTCCAGCCATACTTGTCGCCAATCTTCGTGGCGATCTCGCCCGTCGAAATTTGCTCGGAAAGGGCTGGCAAGCCTCGAATCAGGCCGCCCGCGTGCCGGAAGAAGCCCGGGTCCAGGGCATGGATACCGACTGCAATGAGAATCAGAATTCCGAGATAGGCCTCCAAAATATGCGGCCCTCGCAGATTCTTGAAGAATAGAGAATGGCGCTGCAGAAACCGCACCACCGGATCGATCAAGTAGGCAAACAGGATTGCGAAAATAAAAACAATAAACACCGCCCTCGCCACATACGCAATGGCGAGCGCCAGTGCGAAAACGAGGATCGTCATCAGGACTTTCGCAGTCCGGCGATCAAGCATCGACATGGGCCACCCACGGCAAAGATGTTCCGGCCGGCATCAATTTGTCTGGCTTTCCAATTTCTGCTTGATCGTTCCCAGCGCTTTTTCCAGCGACGAACGCGTTCTGTCGACAGCCACCTTCCGAACAATGCCGCCTTTGAACCCGGTGAGACCGGCCTGAGACGAGCCCTTAAGCGTGATCACGTACATGCCGGGGCGCTCGTGGTCTGGGACGCAGACTGTGAGGTCAAGGGCCGTTTCGAAGTAGTGGCTCGCATAAAGTTGCTTCACCGCGATTGCATATCTCGGATTTGCGGAATCCTTGTCACGGTAGACAATCGCTTGCACGATTCGCAGTGTAGGCTTCAGTCCGAAGTTGACCTTTTCCCAATAGAACTGAGATTCGATCCCATCTTCGTTAGCTTTTGGATAGTCGAGCAGGTATTGGTCAAGAACAGGGAGATATACGGGAAGGGCTTTTGACCGGCTGAGCAGTCTTTGAAAGGTGTCCGCCACAACCGCTGGGTTATGTTTGTCGCGGTAGGTTCCGAGCGCCGCGTCTCCTCCCTCCACATACTTTTCGAGAGCTTCCAGCGCCATCTTTTGCCCAAGCCTGTTCACCTGATCCGCCACATCCGGCGCAGACCAATTGATTGACTGCTTGAACGTATCCATCGCTTCGCTGGGCAGCTGTATCTCGCAATGGCCCGGCTCGCACTTTTTGAGCTCTTTGATGTCCTCCTCCTCCAATGTGAAGCCCTGGAGATCCGAGAGCTTCGGAGGATCGCTGAATTTCTGGATGGCCAGATAGTTGGGAACTTTGCGAAGCGCGTCGATGTCCGATGCGAATTTGAGATAACGCTCCGGTGTGGAGTTCATGTACACGGAACCGAACACATACACTTCATCTGGCGTCGGTGAATCCACTATCTTGGCGACAGGTTTTCCGCTTCGAATACTGTTGATCTGCTCGTCGTTCAGCCCGACGTACTCGCGAAAAAACTTGAACGGTTCGGCGTCTTGCCCACCCGCAGCAAAGGCGGCCGCCGACAGGATTCCCGCCAACAGCACAGCTGCCGTTCGGGTTCTGACTCCCCAACATGTCTTCATAATTTCTCCAAAATTGCGAGGCCCACGGTGACGCTGCCCTCCGGTCACCCTGTGCGGCCAAGATTTATCACTACCAGTAGTTGAGGCACAACTAATGCATGCCAGGGGCCAGCCATATCCCAAAGTATGGCAAGAAACTCGCTGATTCCACAGGCGGTTACGGATGGCGAGAGCTCGCCCGCGAGGGGAGAAGAGGATCTATGCTAAGGGTTCGACATTTGTCAGCGAATTGACACCTGCCCGGTCTGTGCGAAACCCTTCAAAAAAAAGTGGGAATTAGACCCGTGAGCGGTCCGCTGATGGCGCGGAGCGCGTCAAGAAGTGCGACCCCTCAACTTTTGCTCGATCTTGGAGACATGGAAGCTACGTTTTCTCGGCTCGATCAACAGCCTGGGGACGGAAAGAAGGCTTTTCTCTGGTAGGAAATTGCTTTTGGTTGCGTTTGCTCTGAACTATGATGACCGTCTTTGGAGGCGCATAGATGGCTGCTGCGTGGAAGGGTTTTCTTGCTTTCGGACTTGTGTCGATTCCGATTTCTCTCGAGCCTGCTGCCCGGTCCGAAAGAATCAGCTTCAATCAGATTCACTCGCCGTGCGGCAGCCGCATCAAGCAGCCCACCTATTGCCCCACTTGCGAAAAGTTCGTGGATCGCTCGGAGGTGGTGAAAGGCTACGAGCACGAAAAGGGTCAATATCTCCTGTTCACGAAAGAGGAGCTGGAAGAGATCGAGCCTGAGTCGGCGCGAACGATGGAAATTCTCAGTTTTGTGAAGAGCGAGGAGATTGATCCTGTCTATTTTGAAAGCTCTTATTACGCCAAGCCTGAGGAAAGCGGCGTGCGAGCTTACGATCTGCTACTCGACGCGATGCGGAAGACCGGATACGCCGCTATCGCCAAGGTGACGATGTTCGGGCGCGAAAATATTGTAATCATTCGCGCGCTTGAAACCGGTTTCACGCTTCATACGATGTTCTACGAAAATGAGGTGCGGGCCGCCGGCGCGCAGCCGCGAAAGTCTGAACTCAAGGATGCGGAATCAAAGTTGGCGATGCAACTGATCGATACGCTTGCCGCGCCGTTTGAGCCGAGCCAGTACGTTGACACTTACAGGCAGGAATTAGAGCGGCTGATCGAAGCAAAACGGAGCGGGAAGAAGCTGGCGGTGATGCCGCGTGTGAAACGCGAGAACGTCGTGGATCTGATGTCCGCGTTGAAGACGAGCCTTTCGAGAGAATCGTCGAAACGAGATCTTCTGCGAACCGTAGCAAAGCCGAACAAGGAACAGAAGAAGTCGCGAGCCAGCTGATTCAGCGCCTAACTTCTTTGCATCGAGCGCGCGACGAGCGTACGATCACGTTTAGAAGCTCGAAGTGGAAGTTCCCATGAAATCCGCCGCGCAGTTGGTGCTCCTGCTGGGTCCCGCCGTGCTGACCATGCTTGCCGTTGCGAGCGTCTCTGCGCAGAGCGCCAAATGGCAAATTGACGCGGGGCACTCTACTGCCAGCATTTTCCTCGCGCAGTCTGGTGATGCTGATCCCGGCGTCAACATAGCTGTCGCCATCGCTGCCGGCACTATGGGTTTCGATGCCGCCGATCCCTCCAAACTTTCGCTCCAGCTCAATATAATTCCGGCCGACCAGGGCGACGTGCTTCTCGAACCTCACGGCACGCTCCGTGCCGGTGCTTACGCTGCGCTCTCGCGTTACACCGTGATGAGCTTCCAATCGAAGTCCGCCATCCGCGACCCAAAAGGCAAAATCCAGCTGACCGGTGATGTCACCATCACCTACGTCGAACGTGAAGGCCCCTCCGACTGGAACGTCGCCTACAGTGGACCGACTGTGATCACTCCCGTAAGCAAGAGCGCCACGCACACAGTCACCTTCACCTTCGACAAGTCTCCTTCGGAGATTGCCTATGGCCAGAAAGTGGGCTGGATGGAAATTCTGGGTCACGGCAAAATTCCGCTCGAAGATTTGCCCGCTATGCGGTTTTGGCTGTCGAACTCAGTGTGGCCGACACTAGTGGAGGATCGCAACTGCTACATGCCGAATTATTCGATCAGCATGCGCGATTATCACGGCGCCGTTTGCACGGGCAACGTGGTCGAGACGACGCCACGCAAGCGGATTTCTGACGGTTCCGTCTCCGGCCTCGATTATTCCGGCCCGCGCTATGAAACTCCGCAGAAGATCAATGAGGTCCGCATTGTACTCGACCTGAAAATGCGTGAACCACGCTAAGCCGTCGCCGAGGTTGACATGTCGTGACGCCGAATATTTCAGGCAGCCTGATGCGATGCTCTCGCGGGCGCGCTTGCCAGCAGCCGCACCAAGCCTTCAGCCGCCGTGGGATGAGCGAAGATCGCATCGCGAAGCGCGGTGTATGGCAGGCCTGCCAGCATTGCGGTTTGAACGGTTGCCATCGGCTCGCTGGCTTCGACGCCGAAAACTGTGATTCCGAGAATGCGATCGCTATCCTTTTCGATCAGCATCTTCAAAAAGCCGCGCGGTTCCGATAGAGTCTCCGCGCGGAATACCATGGCCATCGGTATCTTCACCACGCGATATTCGACGCCGCGGCTTTTCGCCTGTGCCTCGTTCAATCCAATGCGCGCAAGTTCCGGATCCGTGAAGATGCAGTAAGGGATTAAGCGATTCAGAGTTGTGCGATTTCCTCCGTTGAGGTTGTCGCGAATCACGCGGAAATCATCGTAGGCCACGTGAGTGAATTGCGGGCTGCCGGCGCAATCGCCTACAGCCCAGATGTTCGGAGCCGTCGTTTCGAGGCGTTCGTTGACTTTTATGTAGCCGCGCTCGTCGAGCTCCACGCCGGTCTTATCGAGCCCGATTTCCTGAGTGTTGGGGACGCGGCCAACAGCGACCAGAAGATCGCTGCTTTCGATTACGCGCTCGCCGTTTGCGTCCCTCACGTGGACTCGCACCTGCTGCCCGGAAAGTCCTTCGACGCGGACAACTTCCGTGCCGAGCAGCACTTCGATTCCCTCGTCATGGAAAAGCTCCAGCAGCGCGGCGCTTACATCGGCGTCCTCCTGGCTGGCGATCTGAGGGCTTCTTTCGATTAACGTGACTCGCGAACCGAACCGCCGCATGGCTTGCGACAGTTCCAGTCCGACGTAACCCCCGCCGATTACGATGAGGTGCTCCGGCAGACGTTCAAGATCCAGGAGCTGAACGTGCGTCATCGGTTTTGCGGCCGCTGCTCCGGGCACATCAGGGATAACCGCGCGCGAACCTAAATTGAGGAATACGCGGTCGCCGGCGATCACGCGCGTGCCGCCGTCGTTGAGAGAGACTTCCACGGTTCGAGGAGCTATGAAACGCGCCGATCCCATGATCAGCTCTGCGCCGCTTGCTTTGTAGAGATTGAGATGCCCTTGAATCTCCTCCTCGACCATTTTTCGTTTGCGGCGCTGCACGCCCGCCATGTCGATTCGGAACGATCCCAGCTCAAGCCCGAATTCAGCCGCGCGGCGAGCGAACGATGCCACTTTTGCGCTGTGGACGATGTTCTTGCTGGGGAGGCAGGCGATATTCGGGCATGAGCCGCCGATTAGTTTGCGTTCGACGACTGCTGTTCGATGACCCATCTGAGCCATCGTCCATCCAATGTGCTTTCCAGCTTCGCCGCTTCCGATGATAAGTGCGTCGTAACGCTCAGGTTCAGCCATGAATGCCTCCTTGTGGCGCTCGATTCGTAAGTTTCAGCTCAAAGAAGATCGAGGCAGGTGTTATTCGGTGTTATCGGCTTACTGCTTTCGACGCGAAGCCTGCGCCCTTCATCCGCAGGAGAGGGCGGCGGCTCCTCATCCTTTTTAGCAAACACCCGGCCCCAGCTTCAAGCCAGTCGCTTGGTCATCAGGCGTGGTGCCGTTGGATTGGAGTTTATTGGACGCGGCTAGCGCGTTTCATTCTTCGCGTAGCGCGACGAGAGGATCCACGCGGGTTGCCCGGCGCGCCGGAATGTAGCAGGCGAAGAGTGCGACGCCGGCAAGCATGGCTGAAACAACAGAGTAGGTAATCGGATCGGCCGGCGCGACGTCGAACAGCATGGAGCGAAAAATTCGAGTCACGATTGCAGCTCCCGCAAGACCTGAAGCCAAACCGATTACAACGATCCGCATGCCTTCTCCCAGCGCCATACGGAGAATATCCAGTCGCTGGGCCCCGAGGGCGATACGAATCCCCACTTCGTGCGTGCGCTGGCTGAAGGAGTAGGCCATCACGCCGTAAATGCCGATAGCGGCAAGCAGCAGCGCAACCGCCGCGAACACTCCGAGAAGCTCGAGCGCAAAGCGGCGGTCAGCCAGCGAGCGGGTGATGATTTCGTCCATCGAGCTGATGCTGTGCACCGGAACATTGGGATCGACGCTCTCTACTACATGGCGCACGGCTTCGCCGAGATGTTCCACGTCGCCGCGGCTGCGGAGAAAGACCACGGCATTGACGGGCGCAAACTGACCGAGCGGGACATAGATATGGGGCACGCTGGGCGCGTCAAAACCGTCCGACTTGATATCGCCCACAACGCCGACGATCTTCACGCCCTGGATACCCGCTCCGAATCCAAACTTAATCTGTTGTCCTAGCGGATTCTGATCCGGCCAATAACGCCGCGCGAGAGTTTGATCAATCACGCCAACTGTTTCGGTCTTATTCGAGTCAGAAACCGTGAAGTTTCGTCCGGCAATCTGGGGAACTTCCATAGTGCGAAAATATTGGGTATCCACTACCGCTATGTCTGCAGTTGGGCTGCGCTCGGAATCTTCCGGGCGCCCTTGAATGGAAAAGGGAGAGTAGTTTCTACCTGAGTTCATGGGCAGAGTGTCGTTGCCCGAAATTGTGGATTGTTCAACGCCTGGCAGCACAGAGACGCGGCGATAGACTTCCTGAAGAAAAGCGGCGCGCTTCTCTTCTGCGGCATAAGGATCGTTCGCCGGATCGTTGGCCACTGGAATCCAGATTTGAACCGTCGTCAGATGGCTGGGATTGAATCCGGGACGCACTTCGAGGACTCGCCAGAAACTTCGTAAGAGCAACCCCGCACCTGCCAGCAAAATAATCGAGAACGCTATCTCGGACACTACAAGGACACGGGAGAGTCGGGTGTGGCGTCTGCCGGTGCCTGACCCGCGACCGCCTTCCCTTAGATTCTCAATCTGGTTCGGATTCGTAGTTTGAAGCGCCGGGGCCAAGCCGAAGAGGACGCCGGCGACTATCGAAATCAGGAAAGCGAAAAATAAAACCCTACCGCTGACGTCGATCTCGTTGAGCCGAGGAATATCCGCAGGAGCGAGGCTTACGATCGCATTCTTCAGGAAGAGAACCGTGACTATGGCGACAATGCCGGAGATTACAGACAAGAGCGTGCTCTCGGTCAATAGTTGTGCAGCCAGGCGTGCGCGACTTGCGCCCATCACCAACCGGATCGCAATTTCGCGTCGCCTTCCAGAAGAGCGCGCGAGAAGAAGGTTGGCAATATTCACGCACGCGATAAGCAGCACAAACCCCACGGCTCCGAAAAGGATGAGCAACTCCGTCCTCTGCGGACCCACCAGATCTTCTTTTACCGGGACGATCCGCACAGCCCACTTCGCGGCAGCAGGATATTCGGCCGGATATTCGCGGCTGAGTCGCGATATGTAGCCATCGAGCTGCGCTTGCGCTACAGTCAATCCGGCCTTCAGGCGTGCGATGGCACCCGGAATTATTCTCTGTGACCTCACGGGCGGCACAGGAAACGGAAGACCGTTGAATCCGGTGGCCACCCAAACATCCACGTCGGTGTTTAGCGTCCGGCCCGGATGCCTGAAGCCTGGCGGCATCACCCCCACGATTGTGTACAGGTCGCTATCGAGGCGCATTTTCCGCCCGATGATGTTTGGATCCGAACCGTAATTGCGGCGCCAAAATCCATCGCTGATAACGACAGGCTCCAGGACTCCCGGAGCAGCATCTTGCTGCGTGTAGACGCGGCCAAGTTGCTGCCTCACTCCTAGCAAGGTGAAATAATCGGGGCTCGTAAGGAGACTTTCGGCGCGCACCGTCCGATCTCCTCCGCCGACGGCTGAATTACTTGGCGCCACTGCTGAAATTTCCTGAAAGACGCCAGAGCGTTCCTGCAAATCCCAAAGCTCCGGTGCGGACAAGCCTACATCCTGCTCGTTCGGGCCACGGAGGTCGTCGAACACGCGCACGAGTTGCTCAGAATGCGGAAATGGCAAGGGGCGCAGCAAGACGGCATACACCACGCTGAAAGTGGCCACATTGGCACCAATTCCGAGCGCCAGCGTCAGCACCGCAACAATTGTGAACCCGGGGCTCTTGAGCAACATTCGGAGCGCATAACGCAGGTCTTGGACGAATGAGAGCACGGGTGCCTCACTGTTGCGCGCCCCGTGATGCGGCGGACGCGATTGTTCCTATTGCCCTATGGACGAGGGAGGCCGCAGCATTGTTAGCAGGAGAATTTTCGTTAGTCGGTGAAAGTTGCAAACCGCTCGATCGCCGTTGGCGTGTACTGGCCCACTTCGATGAGGTAGCCATCGGGATCGCGCATGTAGCATCGCCACTCGTGGCCGTGATTATCGGGCGGCTCGGTGATGAAATGTGCGCCCTTGGCGCTCCAATCTTTGTAGCAGGCCCAGATATCCGCCACTCGCAGGTTCATGAAACTGCTCATTCTGTTTAGATCGGGCGGCGTTTCCAGAATCACTTCGGACTTGTCGGGCGTTGGCCCGCCGCCGGAATTCAAGATGAGCCAGGAATTGGCCAGCTTGACGTAGCAGGGATTTTCAGGCCTCACTACTTTGCCACCGAGCACCTTCACGTAAAAATCTCTCGATTTCGCCTGGTCTTTCACCGTTAAGAAATGCGTAACGTAGAAACCCTCTCGTGCAATAGGCGCGTCCACTAGGCTCATTGGGCACCTCGCAGCTTATTTTACTACCACTTCGAACAGTGCCCCGACCGGGCAATCGTGTTAAGTTTGCGTCCTGATGCCGCACATGCCCGCATCCGTCACGCAAGTTCTCGAATTCGCGCTGCTCGCGGCTACCTCAATTTTCTTTCTGGTTGACCCGTTCACAGTGATTCCGCTTTTCCTCGCAGTCACTTCCGATTCGCCGCCGCAAGAGCGCCGCTGGATCGCGCGACGTTCCGCGTGGACCTGCGCGATCGTTCTTGCAACGTTTGCGATGGCCGGGAGCCTGATCTTCAAGATGTTTGGCATCACGCTTCCCGCTTTCAAAATCGCCGGCGGAATCATCCTGCTGCAAATCGGCTTGGACATGCTGCAGGCGCGCCAGTCGAGCACGAAAGCCACGCCCGCGGAAGCCGAGGAAAGCGTAAGCAAGCGCGACGCGAGCATCATCCCGCTGGGGATGCCCATGCTGGCGGGACCGGGAGCCATTTCAACGGTGATGGTACTGGTAGGCGAATCGCATTCGATTTGGCAGCATGTCATCATCTATTCCACCATCATTGCCACCGCGTTCGCGTCGTTCTTGATTCTGAGCGCCGCAGGAAGCGTGCAGCGTTACATGGGCCAAACGGGAATCCGCATCCTGACGCGCATGATGGGTCTGCTGCTGGTGGCGCTCGCAGTGCAGTTTGTGGCGAACGGGCTGATCGATTTCGGCCTTTTAAAGCCGCTGGCGAATCCGTTTTAGAACTCTTCGTCTTCTTCTTTTTTTAACTTCGTGATCTTTAGCGACAGGCGAATGTCCTGGGATTTTACGGCGGCGAGAATCGCGCGGCGTTTTTCGAGCGGCAGCGCCGACGGGCTGATCACGCCCGCCGAATCACGCGGGAAATGTTTCACGAAGAGCGCCGCCATGTGCGCGGTTGCGTACGAAATCGGCGTGGAAATCATCCCGCGCTGGCGGATCTGATACAGCGTCGGAAAGCTCGCATCCCAGCGCACGAGCAACGGCTGTTCGTCCTTGATGCCGCGCACCAGCACCGCCGCCGCAAACCGCGCGTTCTCCAGGATTCCACGACGAATCAATTTTGCAACCGCTTTCGGCGTGGGCACTTTCGGGAAACGCTTGTGCACCATTCCCTGCGAGCGGTTCAGCCGCCCCTGCCGGAACCAGCGATACAACCGGTCGAAATCATTGCCGCCTATTTTCGCGTCCACGGCACGCACGTGCGTATCGCGGGGCATCAAGCAAACTTCGTCCTGCGCTGCCAGGTAAACCGTCGTCTCGCCGATCGGGGTAGGGAAGCGGAATTTCTCACGTTCCGCAAAACGCCGCACCATTGCGAATTTTCCGTGGCGGTAGATGCGCGGATTCGAAATCGCAGCGTCGTACACGCCGTCGGCCGACCACGTGGAAATTGGATCTTTGCTTTCCGTGCTTTCGAAAAGGCGGAAATGAATCTCATCGGAGCTATCGAGTAGCTCGCTGCCGCGCTTGGCAAGCAGGTTCGTAAGCCCAGGCGCAACGCCAGCGCAGATCAGCGCCGTGCGATTCTTCGCGACGAAGCGCTTGTGATAGCGATACTGCTCAGGCTTGAATGGCGAACGCGTAAGGTGCGCATTCAAATCCATGTAATGAATGCCAAGGCGCAGCGCTGCGCGCAGAATGATTTCATTGAACACAGCCGGAGAGGCGTTGACGATCAGATTTGCGCCACGCGCCGCGCGCACGATGGACCAGAGATTGCGCGCGTTCGTCTCGATGACTTCGATCGTGCTCTTTTTGCCGAGGAACCGTCGCGCGCGGGTGATGTCGCGATCGCCGCACCAGACGGTGTGCCCCTGGCGCGTCAGCAGATGGGCCAGCAATGAGCCGGTGCCGCCCGCCCCCAGAACGAAGATGCGCATCGGTGCGCAACTTTATCACAACCGATACGGACTGAAGTGACACTGGATTACAGCGGTTTCGTCTGGGTCAGCTATTTGCCCCGACCGGGCCTGTAGCGTAGAATCACCCTGTAGCTCCGATCCTCGAAGCCTAACGGAGAGAAATCCTAAGGCTCGGAGGACGAGTCCTCTGCGATGACGTAGAGGACGAGGGTTTGAGCGGAAACGCTTGCGCCTCCCTTCGCGGAGTGTGAATCAGTCCGCGTTTTGGAAAGGAGACGGTTCGAGGCTCGCTGTGTGCGACCTCGGCCTTTCGCCCAGATCCAATCGCGGATTTGGGTTTTTTGTTTTCGGCAATACGTAACGGTCGTCATCCTGAGGAAGGCGCCGTTCAGCCCGACGAAGGATCTCAATGTAACGCGTCGCCGCGCATGACAAACGCGAGCCGCGCTCACTGAACAATGTCCCTCTTCGACAAATTCGGCCGCCAGATCACCGACCTGCGTATTTCCGTCACGGACCGCTGCAACTTCCGCTGCGTCTACTGCCGCTCGGCCGATCCGGACAATCACATGCCGCACCACGAGCTGCTTGAATGGCACGAATTCGAGCGCCTCGCGCGCATCCTCGTAGGAATGGGCATTCGCAAAGTGCGCGTCACGGGTGGAGAACCGCTGGTGCGCCCGGGCGTCGAAGATTTCATCGCCCGGCTAAAAGCCATCGGCGCGCGCGATCTTTCGATCACCACTAATGGCCACCTGCTCGCGGAGCGCCTCGACGAGCTTCTCGCTGCCGGCCTCGACCGCATCAACATCAGCCTTGATTCGCTCGATCGCGACAAATTCGAGCGTGTGACGCGTACAAAGACGTTTGACCAGGTGATGGCAGGTATCGACGCCGCGCAAGCCTCGCGCTTGCGCCCGGTAAAAGTGAACGCCGTGCTGGTGCGCGGCCTGAACGACGACGAAGTGGAAGCCTTCGCCGAATTTGCTCGTGAGCGCGACCTGATCATGCGCTTTATTGAGTTCATGCCGCTCGACGCCGACCGCGCCTGGACTCGCGACACGATGGTTCCCGCGGCCGAAGTCTATCGCCGCATTCACGCGCGCTGGCCGCTCGTCGAAATTGAGCATGAACGCAGCGAGACCGCGCGCAAATACGAGTTCGTCGATGGCCCGGGCGAAATCGGCCTGATCGCGCCTGTCACGCAGCCTTTCTGCGGCCACTGCTCGCGTATCCGCCTAACCGCCGACGGAAAACTTCGCACCTGCCTATTCAGCAAAGACGATCACGATCTGAAATTCCTGCTGCGCGGCGGCGCAAGCGATGAAGACATTGCCGATGAAATCTGCTCGGTCGTAATGCAAAAAGAAAAGGGCCATCGCATCAACGATCCCGGTTTCGTGCCCCCATCACGCACCATGGTCTTCATCGGCGGCTAGGGGCCACGCCTGCCTGCTCGTCCGCGCGCTTTTAATTTGCCCTCGGCGACACACTCACGCACAATATCCATAAGCAAAACATTGGATTTGGGAGCTAGTTCGACATGGCAGATGACGAACAGAAGATTTTCTCGCTAACCGAAGCCGAGCGGCTCCGCGCCCAACTCGAACCCGTCCTGATCGAAGCCATGGAATCCCGCCGCAAGATGGAGGAGGTCGAAGAGCAGCTACGCGACATCGCGGAACGAATTTCGCGCTCGGGCGGCATGCTCATCCACTACGAAAAGGTCGCCAAGATTCGCGTCGAATTCAATCGCCTGCAACAAAGCGTGCAGTCCGCCCTCGACCGAATCCAGGAAACCGGCTGCGTGGTGAAAGACCTCAATGTGGGCCTGCTCGATTTTCCCGCGCGCATCGATGGCGACGAAGTTTATCTCTGCTGGAAACTCGGCGAGGATCGCATCCGCTTCTACCACCGCCAGGACGAAGGCTTCGCCGGCCGCAAACCAATCGACCCCCGCGACGCCGGCTATTCAAACCCCGTTCAATAGCGAAATTTGGAGTGCGAGAGCTTGCTCTCGCTTTCATAGGACGAGGCTTGCCTCGGCCGGTTTCTCCGCAAGCCGTGGCATAAACAGAGCGGCGGCAAGCCGCCGCACTCCACACGCGACCTACTGATATCTAAGCGCGACCATTGGATCCACGCGCATCGCCCGCCACGCTGGAATCCAGCACGCCGCCATTGCGACGACAGCCAGTAATACGGCAACAGTCATATACGTAACCGCGTCCGTCGCCGTCACGCGGAACAGCGTCGATTGCAGGAAGCGCGTCGAGACAAGCGCCAGCACGCATCCAAGCGCAAGCCCTGCCAGGGTCATTTGTAGCCCTTGCACGAGCACGAGCTTCAGCACGTCGCCCCGCTGCGCCCCGAGCGCAAGGCGAATCCCGATTTCGCGCGTGCGCTCGCGGGTCGTGTAAGCAATCACGCCGTAAATTCCCACCGCCGCCAGCACCAGCGCGAGTAAACCAAACGCTCCGACGAACGTCCCGGCGATTCGCGTCCCCGTGCTGGCCACCTGCACTCGCGTAGCCAGCGCACCTTCATCCAGCACCGGCATGTCTGCATTCAGCTCGTGCACCGCTTTTTCGAGCGCCCCGGTATAAGCGAGCGGATTGCCCGCCACCCGCAAATGAAAAATCGGCCCGCGCGCATAGTCTTGATAGATCGGCACAAAGAAAAATGGTTCAGCCGCCTCATGCAGATTGTTGTAGTTGCTATTCCGCGCCACGCCTACCACCGTAAAATTCAGCCCGTCAGCGTTCAATTTCTTCCCAATCGCGTCCTGCCCCGGCCAGTAGCGCCGCACGAACTCCTGGTTCACCACCGCCACCGGCTGCGAAGCTTCCTTATCTTCCGGCGTGAACTCGCGGCCTTCGACCACCGGAATCTGCATCGTACGCAAGTAATCCGGTCCCACGTTTGCATTCGGGACGTCCATGGATTCATGCGGCCGCGGCACATAGCCTTCCGGCTGCGTTATCGAAGAACTCAGCTCGAATCCCAGCGGAACCCAGCTCGCCATGCTCACCGACTGCACGCCCGGCACCGCGGCGAGCTTCGCCAGAAGCTGCCGGTCAAATTCGATGCCCTGTTCCTTCGTGTAGCCGGCGGAAAAAAGATCGACGCTGCCGAGCAGCACGTGCTCAGGATTAAATCCCATGTCGGCTCGCTGCGCGTTCTCAAAACTCCGAATAAAAAGCCCGGCGCACACCAGCAGCAAGAGTGAAAGCGCCATCTGCATCACCACCAGCGCGCTGGAAAGCCGCGCCTTGTTCCGCCCGCCCGACGCGCTCCCCGAGTCTTCCTTCAGCACAGCCACCGGCGCCAGATTTGACGAGCGCAGCGCCGGCAAGATCCCGAAAATCACTCCTGTAAGCACGGACACAATCAGCGTCACGAGCAACACCACACGGTCCACGTGCACGTCCATAAAAACGGGAATACTCGTCGGCGGAATGAACGAGCCGAACGTGCCGGCGGACCACGTGGTAATCAGCATCGCCAGCGCGCCGCCCGCAAGCGACAGCACCAGGCTTTCAATCAATAGTTGCCGCACCAGCCGCCAACGGCCCGCCCCGATCGCCATCCGAATCGCCATCTCGCGCCGCCGCGCCACCGATCGCACCAGCAGCAAATTCGCCACGTTTGCGCACGCCAGCAACAGCACCACTCCTGATATCGCCATCAGCGTCGGCAGCAAGAGATACAAATAGCCGTTCGCGCCATAGGGAGCGCGCCAGAGTGGAAAAGCCTTCACGTCGTTGCGCCCGTGATGCGCCTCCGGGTACTGAGTCACAAGCTGCTCCATCAGCGTGTTCACTTCCCCCTGTCCTTGTTGCGCGGTGACGCCCGAGCGCAAGCGTCCAAGCACCATCAACCACATCGCGTCTCGCTGTTCGATCAGATTCCTGGTGGAGATAAGCCGCTCGCCACCGAGAAGCGGAACCCACAGGTCGGTCCGCAAGCCGGTTTGCGTCCCCTGAAAAACGGGCGGAGTAACGCCGACTACCGTGAACGGCAATTTGTTGAGGCTAATCGTCTGTCCGACGATATTCGGATCGCCGCCGTAGCGCGTTTGCCATAACCCGTAGCTGATCACAGCCACCGGCGCACTTCCCGCCTTCGTATCTTCTGCCGGAAGAAATCCGCGCCCCAGCACCGGCCGCACGCCCAGCACATCGAAATAGTTTGCGGAGCACATCGTGCTCCACACTCGCTGAGGCGCCTTGTTGCCGGTTAAATTGAGCGAACGCAAATCGGCCGCAATCAGCCCTGAGAAGCTCTTGTTGTGCTCGCGCAGATCGATATAGTCGGGGTAAGAGAAAGGCCGCGGATCGAACGACGTTCCGCCCAGGCTCAATGACACAACTTCGCCGCTGCCTTTCATTCCGGGAATTGGATTCAGCATCGTCGAATTGATCCAGCTGAAAATCGTGCTGTTCGCGCCGATGCCCAGCGCAATCGTCAACACTGCCACAGCCGTGAAGCCCGGCGACTTCACGAATAGCCGCAGCGCGTGCGCTATATCTTCCCAAAGCGATCGCATCGCCCCACCTCCGAGCGCTTTACGGCCTCAAGTTAGCACGCTTGATACCGGTGAGCACACGACCCCAAGCTATTGAATCAAGGCAGTTTAATATCACGCTGCGTCGAAGCGAGGAGCGAATTTGTCCGCTATTGGGATTTTTCGCAATCGAATCGAACAGAGGATCTGCGACGAGATGCTATCCCTCGGCCAAGTATCGGTGCACGAACATCACGGACATCGCGCCCTCGCCCACCGCCGAAGCACACCGCTTCACCGAGCCATGCCGCACATCCCCAGCCGCAAACATCCCCGGTACATTTGTCTCCAGGTAGTAAGGATTCCGCCGCAGCGGCCACCCTTCCGGCGGCTTGCCGTTGTGCATCAAGTCGGGTCCGGTGACCAGATAGCCTGCCTCATCCCGCACGATTCCCACTTCCTTCGCCCAATTCGTGCGCGGGTCTCCGCCGATGCACACGAATAGCCAATGCGTCTTGCACGTTTGCTCCTGGCCGGTGACGCGGCTTCTCAGCGTGATCGCTTCCAGCACTCTGTCGCCGTGAAGAGCCGTCACTTCGGTTTGGGTAAGCACTTCCATATTCGGCGTGGATTGGATTCGATCGATCAGATATCTCGAAAGCGTCGCCTTGAGCGACTCCCCGCGCACCACGATCGTCACTTTCTTCGCGTACTTCGCAAAGTAGAGGCTCGCCTGTCCCGCCGAATTGCCGCCTCCCACCATGAAGACGTGCTCGCCCCCGCAGAGTTCCGCCTCACTCGCGCCGGCTCCGTAGTAAACGCCCTGGCCGTAGAATTTATCTTCATTCGCGAGACCCAGCTTGCGGTAGTCGATGCCGGTGGCGCAGATAGCCGCGCGGGAGATGATCTTCGTGCCGTCGGCGAGATAGCCCACGCGCTTGGCGGTGGTAAATTCGCCGCGCACTCCGTCTCGACCCAGCAGGATTTCGGCTCCGAATTTACTCGCCTGATGGCGTGCGCGCTCGGCTAGCTCAGCGCCGGGGATGCCGCCCGGAAATCCGAGATAGTTTTCAATCTTAGGACTGCTCCCGGCCTGCCCGCCGATCGCCCATTTCTCGATCAGCACCGTCTTCAATCCTTCCGAAGCGGCGTACACGGCGGCGCTCAATCCGGCAGGGCCTGCGCCGTAAATCGCCAGGTCATATTCCGCCAGCAGGGGATTGTGGAACCATCCCAGCTTCTCGATGATTTGCCGCACCGTGGGACATTCCATCCGCGTGCCATCCGGGAAGAAGCACACGGGCGTTCGCATGTCTTCTGTCGGCTCCACTCCGACCGCGCGGCACTGATCGTCTGTGCGCAGCTCGATCCATTCGAACGGCACATCATTGCGCTGGAGAAAATCCCGGATCGCATACGCTCGGGAACACCCCACCTTGCCGTAGATTTTTACCGGTGGTCCGGAGTGAGATGCATCTGGTGCCGAGTCCGTCATGACGTGCCTCCCAAGGTGTGACCGCGTGGGTCAAACACGAAAAAGAAATTCGAAGCGCCATCACCCAGACTTTCGAACGCTTCGTCGCTCAAAATACAAGATTACACCCGCCAGGGAATCGAAGACAAAAGCCACCACTTGCATCTCGCCGCTGCTCGTGCGAGCCTGAATATCCTGTGAGCCAATCCGAAAATCGCCTGAAAGATTCCGCGAGCCCCTATCTCCGTTCCGCCGCGCATCAGCCCATCGACTGGTACGAATGGGGTCCGCAGGCATTCGAAGCAGCGCGTGCCGCCGGCAAACCGATCCTGCTCGACGTCGGCGCCGTCTGGTGTCACTGGTGCCACGTGATCGATCGCGAGAGCTACGAAAATCCCGAAATCGCGGCGATGATCAATCAGCTTTACATTCCAGTGAAGGTGGATCGCGACGAACGCCCCGACGTCGACGCGCGCTATCAATCCGCCATCAGCGCCATTTCAGGACAAGGCGGCTGGCCTCTCACCGCTTTCCTCACGCCCGATGGCAAGCCGTTTTTCGGCGGCACCTATTTTCCGCCAGAAGACGCGATGGGACGCCCCGGCTTCAAGCGTATTCTCCTCGGCGTTTCCGAAGCATTTCGCAATAAACGCGCCGATGTCGACAACTCCGCTCGTGCTCTCGAAGAAGCCGTCGCCAAAGCTGAGTTGCACCACTCCGCGCGCGGCTCGCTCGATCCCGGCATCGTCGAATCAGTCATCGAATCCGCGCTGCGCCTATTTGACGAACAGCACGGCGGCTTCGGCACAGCACCGAAATTCCCGCACGCAAGCGCCGTCGATCTGATACTCGAGCGCTACCAATCAACCCGCGATCCGCGCTTACTCCACGTCGCTGAACGCACCCTCGAAGGCATGGCCCTCGGCGGCGTTTACGATCAACTCGCCGGCGGCTTTCACCGCTACTCGGTTGACGAGCGCTGGTGCGTCCCGCACTTCGAGAAAATGTCGTACGACAATTCCGAGCTGCTGAAGAATTATATCCATGGCTATCAGGTCACTGCCCGCCCGTTCTTCCATGAAACCGCCGAAGGAATCATTTCCTGGGTCAACGAAGTTCTCTCCGATCAGGAACGCGGCGGATTTTACGGCAGCCAGGACGCCGACCAGACGCTCGATGACGATGGCGACTATTTCACCTGGACCCTCGACGAAGTGCGCGCGGCTCTCTCGCCCGAGGAATCGCGCGCCATCGAAATTTACTACGACGTGCAGCCCCGCGGCGAAATGCACCACAACCCGGCGAAAAACGTCCTCTGGGTCGCGTCCACGATCGACGATCTTGCAGCGAAGCTCCAACTCGACGAAGCCGCCACTCGTATCCTTCTGGCCCACGCCAAAGGCAAACTTCTCGAAGCTCGCCGGCAGCGCCGTCCCGTTCCAGCAATCGACACCACTCTCTACGTCGCCTGGAACGCGATGTTCATCTCCGCATATCTCGAAGCGGGGCGCGTTCTCCGCCGCGAGGACTGCGCCGCTTTCGCCCTGAAAACTCTCGATCGCATTCTCGCGGAAGCCTGGGACGAAAAGATCGGCGTGCTGCACCGCGTCGGCGGCCCGCGCCTCGATGGCTCGCTCGATGATCTCGTATTTTTCAGCGGCGCCCTTCTCGACGCCTGGGAATTGACGCAGCAGCAGGAATACCACCACAAAGCCCAGCACCTGATGCGCATCGCCATCGAGCGCTTCGGCGATCCGGAAGCAGGCGGCTTTTTCGACCGCGCGAAAGATTCCGCTCCGATGGGTGGCCTCGAAGTGCGCCGCAAGCCAATTCAGGATTCGCCCACGCCCGCCGCAAATTCCGTCGCCGCAATCGTTCTCGATCGCCTCTACGGCTCAACGGGAGAAAAACTCTATCGCGATTGGGCGGAAAAAACTCTCGAGGCCTTCGCAGGGCTCGTTCCGCAATTTGGTCTATTCGCCGCAACCTACGGCCTCGCCGCGTTGCTCCACGAGCGCCACACCCTACAAATCGTAATCACCGGCGCAATCGGCGATCCGCACGCCGCCGCACTCAAGCGCGCCGCAGCCGAAATCTACCGCTTCGGCAAATCCGTCCTGCGCGTCACGCCGGAAAGAATCGCCTCCGTCGAATCGTTGCCACCAGCCCTGCGCGACACACTTCCGCACCTCGACACCACCAAACCGCAAGCCCTAGTCTGTGTCGAAACCACCTGCCACCCGCCAGTCACAGATCCAGCCAAACTCAAATCCTTGCTCCTGGATGTAGCCGCCACCTCAGCCAGCACCAACCGCTAAGCCGTTGCATTTTGTAGCGCTGGTCTTCAGACCAGCAGGGGTCGCTCTTAGGTGTTGCTGGAGACGGCGCCACCCAATCCGCCATTCGACCACCGCCTCGCGAAAATGTTACCCTCTCGCCGGCCTGCACCGATGATCCCCCCGCATCAACAAACAAAGCGCCTCAGTCGTACCCCCGTCGAATTCACAAGAGCCTCCAAACGCAAACACCGCCAGCAAATCACCACAACAAAGGCGACGCCACCATCGTCTGTCGCTCGATCGGCTTCACAGACTTCCGACGAAATCTCAATCTGGCCAATCACCAACATCCCCGCAGAAATATGGCAACTGGCCGCAATCTGTATCACCGCCTGCATTTCGCTTCTCCTCATGGAGTTCGTTGCCAACGAGACAGTCTTCGCGCAATTCTTCCCACCCCATCCCGGCCCAGCCGATTCGTATTGGGTTCTCCGCTTCAAAGTCTGGTGGGTGGCATGGGCGCTGATCGCCTATATCGCGCTGCCAACGATCATCATGCTTCTCTTGCCCGGCAAGCGCCTGCGCGACTGCAATCTCTCCTGGCAAGGCTTCCGCCAACATTACAGCGTCTACGTCGTTCTCTATGCCGCGGTGTTACCGGTGATCTGGCTCGTCTCGCTCTCACCTGATTTCTACAATTTCTATCCAATGTACGGTCAAACCGGCCGTTCCTGGTTCGACCTGCTCGCGTGGGAAGGTCTATACGCGGGCCAATTCGTTGCGCTCGAATTTTTCTTCCGCGGATTTTTGGTGGGAGGACTTTCGCGCTACATCGGAATCTTCGCGGTTCCGGTGTCCGTGATGCCTTACATGATGATCCATTTCACAAAGCCATGGCCAGAAGCTCTCGCGTCCATCGTGGCGGGATTCGTTCTCGGCGGCCTGGCGTGGAAGACAAAGTCAATCTGGGGAGGCGTCTGCGTTCATTGCGCGGTCGCCATCACCATGGATCTACTGGCGCTCTCGCACAAAGGCCAACTGCCTTGGCTGCACAGCTAGCAGGACGTACGCCCGACCAGCGATCGACCTGTTCCTGAAGCGCGCTATTTGCTCGGATCCTTCGGCGGCGCGCCTGACTTATCGCCGGTGCCAGGTTCCGCGCCGGGAGCGGGAACTCCCGGCTGAGCGGCATTGCTGCTCTTGATGGAAATCAATTCCACTTCAAAAATCAGCGTCGAATTCGGCGCAATCCCGCCGCCTGCGCCTCGCTGGCCATACGCCAGATCCGCCGGCACAAACAGTTCCCACTTCGATCCCACCGGCATCAACTGCAGCGCCTCCGTCCAGCCCTTGATCACTCCGCTAACAGGAAACGTCGCCGGCCCGCCATGCTTGGCCGAGCTGTCAAATTCCGTTCCGTCGAGCAGCGTTCCCTTATAATTGCAGACCACTGAATCGTTCGCCGCCGGCTTTGGTCCCGTGCCTTCGCTCAGAATTTTGTACTGCAACCCGCTCGGCAACGTAACCACACCCGCCTTCGTCTTGTTCTCGGCCAGAAACGCGTCGCCTTCTTTCTTATTGGTTTCCGCCATTTGCTGCACTTGCTCCTCCTGCTTCTTCCGCATACTCGCCTGCAGCGTCATCAAAGCAGCCTTCGCCTCGTCTTCTGTCAGCAGCGTCTTGTCGCCGGCCAGCGCATCCTTCATGCCCCGCTGCACGATGGACGCGTCAATCACTTCACTCTGCTTCCTCAAGTTCTGCCCGATGTTCATTCCAATCGCATAGCTTGCTTTGTCTTTGTCGGTCTTCAGCTCAAAGGTATCCGGCTTTTGGGTCGCAGCAGTCTGCCCTGGTTTTGTTGAGGAAGTAGTCCCCGACTTCGCCGCCGGCGTCTTACTGCCACTGGGTGCTGCGGCCTGCTGTGCTCGCGCAGGTCCGACAGACAAGATAGCCACAAAGCAAAAAATTACCGCAATTTTGATTGTATTTTTCATAGACAGGCATTCTCGCACTGCTCGCCTGAATCCGCAAACCCGTGTCCGTCGCGATCCGCAGGAAGATTTCTTCACAACCCGCGTACCTCCCCACCTCGAATCGAACGTCGAATTCCCAGGGACGAAATGACTGCCCCGCATTTTGTGCGCCGACGCCGCGTCCGGAATGCTATAGACTGACGATGCCCTCATAGGAGAACTCCGCGATGCGAAGAAACACCTTCAATGCCTGGTTTGCGCTGCCGATTGCTCTTGCTTTGCCCGTCTTTATCTCCGCGCAATCAGCGCCGCATCCTCAAACCCTCGTCGTCAACGGCCAAGCCGGTAAGACCACCGTCGTCCAGGTAAACGGCCGCTCTTTCGTTGACGTCGAAGCCCTCGCGCAAATCGCGAACGGTACCGTCGCCTTCAAGGATAATCAGATCACTCTGACTGTTCCCGCATCTGCGTCCTCTGGTGCCTCCGGGCAGCAATCCCCTCCAGGTTTTTCCAAGGAATTTCTGTCCGCCGCGATTGAGTCGATAGCCGCGGTGAGGGAGTGGCGAACCGGAATTGCCACTGCAATTGAAAATTCAATCTCCGTCACTGATTCCTGGGTCTCCGCTTTCCAGCGGCAAGCCAACGACAGCCTGCGCCAGGCTTCTGTCGCCGCCATCACGGGCACGGATCGCGCCACCCTTCAACTCCTCACCAACGAATACAACAACATGCAGAAATGGAGCGACCAGATCATCGCCGCCCGCAAAACTCTTCAATACATGTCGGCCGATCAAATGAGCAGCGATCCGTTATTCCAGCAGATTCTTACTTGTTCGCATTCGCTCGCTACCGTAGTCGCCAGCGGCCAATTTCAAGACGAACCAGCCTGCGCAGTAAACGCCCGCTAATCCTCGATTTCAAGAAATGCGGGCAGTGCACAAAAAGGTTCGCCCCGGGTAGCCACGCCGCCGCCCCTCATCGTCGTGGGCCTTTGCTCTCGCCAACAGAAATCGCCCCACAAAATATTTTTCGGAGTATAGTTGGCGAAGTTTCTGCTCGATTCCGACCAGACGGAGCCGCTCTTGGCCCGACTCGTCCAAAAGGCCCGCCAAGTTGTTCTCGGGATCTTTTGCGCCTCGACACTGCCCGCGTCATCGCGCCCTGCCTCTCTCGCTAGCCTTCAGGCGACAATCGCCTTAGCCCTCGTCTATCTCTTCAGCGGCCAACTGATTTCCGCGCACCCGTCGCCGCAAGACAACAGCCCCCACGGCGTGATTGAAGTCCGACTGCGCTTGGCCGACGGCACGCAGTTCAGCGGACTCGCGCGAGTGCGCATCCTCACGCAGGGCGGTCCGGCAATTTCCGAAAATACAACGGACATGTCGGGCAAGACGACCATCGGTGACCTTCCGCCCGGAAACTACATCGTGGAAGCCAGCGCACCCGGCTATCTCGCAGTAACGGAGGAAGTCCATCTGGAGATGAAGTGGAGCTTCATAACAATTTCTCTCGCTATGAAGCCGGATAATCACGGGTTGCAAACAAGCGAAAACGAGTCCACCCGGGCGGCTCCTATTCTCGCGCCGGCCGCTCGCAAAGAAGTTCAAAAGGGCCTGGAAGCTTTTGAAAAATCAAATCTGCCGCTGGCCCGAAAGCATTTTGAAAAAGCTCTCGCAATGGCTCCGGGCAATCCAGACGTTCAATTCCTGATGGGCGCACTGGAAGCGCAAGAGAAAAACTTCGTCCTGGCGGAGCAGCATCTCGAGAAAGCGATTCAAATCTATCCGAACCACGTGCGTTCGCTTCAATTGCTCGGTGAGCTCTACAACCAACAGGACGAGGCCGGGAATGCTGTCGCGCTGCTTGAAAAAGCAGTCGCGCTTCAAGATGGATTGTGGAGATCGCACTGGGCTCTCGGCGTCGCGTACTTGAAGACAAACGAGCCGCGCAAAGCTCGTGAGCAGGCCAAGCGCGCCATCGCTCTCGGAAAATCGGCTGCCGGCGTAGCACATCTCCTGGAAGCGCAGGCGCTGATGGACCTCAGGCAGTTCGACGCGGCAGAAACATCGCTCGAAGCATTCATTCAGGATGACCCCACGAATCCCTACTCCGCAAAAGCCCGTGCCGCACTCGATCTCGTTCACGAGCGCCAAAAAGACGAGCTCACCAGCATGCCTCTCGCCATCAGCGACTCTCAGCGCTTCCTCGCCATCTCCGATTTGAACGTCGGCGTCGCGCCATCGAAAGATTCTGTCTGGGCCCAGCCCGGAATCGACGACTCCGTCCCAACCGTATTGCCGAACGTTTCTTGCAACTCATCCCAGGTTCTGCGGCGCGCAGGTAAGCAGGTTGAGGAATTGATGTCGTCGCTCGAAAAATTCAGCGCTACAGAGCGCGTGAATCATTTCACGGTTACCAGGCAAGGCGATCTTCGCGCCCCGCAAATCCGCTCCTTCGAATATGTAGTTTCGGTGAAGCAGCTTCCGCACGGGCTGATCGCGCTCGACGAGTACCGCAACGGCAGCCTCGATCCTTCCCAGTTTCCGGCGTCAATCGCCACGAACGGTCTGCCCGCCATGGCTCTCGTTTTTCACCCGCAGATGAGTTCCGATTTCGATTTCGTCTGCGAAGGTATGGGCCAGGTTTCAGGCAGCCCCGCGTGGCAGGTTCATTTTCAACAAAAGTCGGACCGCCCCAGCCGCATTCACGCCTACGTGATCGCCGGGAATTACCATTCGGTTCCGCTCAAAGGACGCGCCTGGATTGACGCGGCCACCTACCAACTCACGCGGCTCGAATTCCAGCTCGTCAAACCCATGCCAGAAATTCATCTCCTGCGCGAGCGCGTCTCCATCGACTACGCGCCCGTACGATTCCGCTCTCGCGACGTGCAGCTCTGGCTGCCTTCGCACGCCGATTTGCTCATCTCACGCGACAATAAGGCGTTCTTCCGCACCCATTCCTTCAGCAATTTTCAGCTTTTCAGCGTCGGCGCCGGCCAGCAGCTGCAAGTCCGCAAAGAATCCTACAGTTTCAAGAATCTCACCGATGGCGACGTGAGCGGCCAGCTCACGATCACTCCGAAAGAAGGAAGCACGCTCAGCCCCGTTTCCATCACCTTCACGATCCCAGCGCGCCAGGTTGTGATTAAACTCGTCGGCCCAGGCAAAGATCTGAATATCTCCCCCGATTCGATTGGGTCAGCCCGTTTCGTGTACACGGGTTCTCCTGGTGCGGTCCAAGCGGACGCGATGCTCACCCGGCAGAGCACACTAGAAGTAGTTCCCGAGTTCCGGCCCGTCGCCGCCGCTCCTTAGCTCAAACTCAATTCGAGGTTTTCTTCGCAGGCGGTCGTATCACGATGATCACCGCATCGGGTTGGCCGGCGCGAATCAAATGCGGCATATTGGCTGCGGCGGGCGGCTCGCCGATATCCTTCTCCGTCGCGTACGGGTCGTAGAACATTAGGTGCGCTGGCAAATGCACCATCTTGTTTAACTGCGCCACGTAAATGTATCCGGCATCGGACATCATGTAGACGATCCCGGGTTTTTGCGGCGCGCGAAATTTTCCGGACTTATAACCTTCCGCAATCGCGGCTGTCACCTCATCCTCGCTTTTGCCTTTCGCGCGCAACTCTTCCGCCAGAAATCTCGATTGCAAGGTCGTCGCGCTACCTTCAGCGTCAAAACAAGTCGGCTCCAGGTTCAGCGGATCCTGCCTATCCACAAAGCACGAAAATCCGTTCGAGCCATCGCGCACTTTCACGTACCCGCTGTGTTCCAGAATGTATACTGTCGCCTTCCCCGAAATTTCCGATGGCGCGGCGCTCTCCGCCAGCTTGATTTTTTCTTCCCGCGGCAGCGAAAAATCGTAGGTGGCCTTCGGTTTTTCCGCCTGCGCAAATGCCGCGGAATGGATGCCGAGGAGAATGCCCATCAGAAGCCCGATTGCGAGTATTGTGCGCACGGATCGCCTCCCGCGCGGAACCACGCCCCGGTTGCAAATCCCGCACACTGTATGACCCGGATAGACGGAGCCTTCGTTCTTCCGTTAGCTCTTGTTGTTGAAGTTGCTGGCCTCACGCCCCGGTGACATAATGAGGGATTCCGATCAGCCTCGAATCAGCTGAATCGCGAACGGGAGATGCCATGGCGATGAGGGATGCTTGGGTTGAAAAGCGAACAGCGGCCACAAACGGCGGCACAAGAAACTTCTCGCAGATGCACTACGCCCGCAACGGCGTCATCACCGAAGAAATGGAATACGTCGCCCGCCGCGAAAAGCTCGAGCCTGAATTAGTCCGCAGCGAAGTCGCCCGCGGCCGCGCCATCATCCCCGCGAATATCCACCACCGCAATCTCGAGCCCATGGGCATCAGCGTCACCTTCTTCTGCAAAATCAACGCCAACATCGGAAACTCCGCCACCACCTCGAATGTCGGCGACGAACTCGAAAAGCTCCATCGCGCCGTCCACTACGGCTCTGACACCGTAATGGACCTCTCCACCGGCGGCGATATCCCCGGCATCCGCAAAGCGATCATTGACGCATCCCCGGTTCCCATCGGCACCGTGCCGATCTATGAAGCGATTTCCCGCGTGCGCCGCGCCGAGGATCTGAATATCAACGTCATGCTCGAAGTGATCGAAGAGCAAGCCGAGCAAGGCGTCGACTACATGACGATCCACGCCGGCGTCCTCCGCGAATTTCTCCCCCTCGTCCGCAACCGCATCACCGGAATCGTCAGCCGCGGCGGTGCCCTCCTCGCGCAGTGGATGAGCGCGCACAAACAGCAGAATTTCCTCTACGAGAATTTCGACGCCATCTGCAAAATTTTCCAGAAGCACGATGTCAGCTTCTCGCTCGGTGACGGCCTCCGTCCCGGCTGCCTGGCCGACGCCAGCGACGAAGCCCAATTCGCCGAACTCAAAGTCCTCGGCGAGCTCACCAAAAAAGCCTGGGAATACGATGTGCAAACGATGATCGAAGGCCCCGGCCACATCCCGCTCGATCAAATCGAGCTGCAGGTGAAAAAAGAAAACGAGCTTTGCTACGAAGCGCCCTTCTACACGCTAGGCCCGCTGGTCACGGACATCGCTCCCGGCTACGACCACATCACCAGCGCCATCGGTGCCGCCATGATCGGTTGGCACGGCGCTTCGATGCTTTGCTACGTCACGCCGAAAGAACATCTCGGCTTGCCGAACGCGGATGACGTTCGCCAGGGCGTGATCGCTTACAAAATTGCAGCGCATGCAGCCGACGTCGCTCGCCATCGTCCCGGCGCCCGCGATCGCGACGACGCGCTCAGCTACGCCCGCTTCCTCTTCGACTGGAACAAACAGTTCGAGCTCTCGCTGGATCCCGAAACCGCCCGCGCCATGCACGACGAAACTTTGCCCGACGATTTCTACAAGGAAGCAAAGTTCTGCAGCATGTGCGGCCCGAAATTCTGTTCAATGAACGCGACGCAAATCGCCGACATCTACCAGGGCCACGACCAAAAGGACCGCGAAGAAAAATTCGCCCAGCTCCTCACAAAAGTCGAGCCAACGCTAGTCAAGCTCGAAGTCCCGGCAGCAGGCCAGGTGCAACCCGCGGCAAAATCTTCCACCGTCTCGTCCTAACGGAGCCGCGCCCCGCGCGTCTGTTCATATGGGTTTTTGCAATCGTCACGCGCACGTCGGCGGAATGGAGCGCCGTTGGACGTTATGTAGCTCACCTCTTTAGAGGTTTCTGCCTTTGTCCGTGTGAGAACTCAGGGTCGTGCATTCGGAAGCGCCCAAACGAAGCCGTTGACAGCAGGCGAACAAAAAGAGAAGATACGCACCGCGTCGAATCACCTAACTAACCAGAGGAGGGCAACACCATGCCAATGAACCAAGCATTCCTAGCCGAATTCGATCAGGAATTTGCCAACACCCGCAAGACCCTCGAACGCGTCCCCGACGACAAATGGGACTACAAGCCCCACGCCAAGTCCGGCACGATGGGCTGGCTCGCAAACCACATCGCCATGATGCCCGGCTGGGCCGCCTCCATGTTCCAAACCGATAATTTCGACGTCGCCCCAGGCGGCAAGCAAGTTGAAATGCCCAACGGCAAAAACCGCAAAGAAATTCTCGCCATCTTCGACGAAGGCGCCAAGCAAGCCCGCGCCGGCCTCGCCAGCTCCACCGACGAACAACTCATGAAGCCGTGGGCCTTGCTGCAAAACGGCCAGCCCATCTTCACCATGCCGCGCGCCGCCGTCCTTCGCGGCATGATCATGAACCACCTGATCCACCATCGCGCCCAGCTAACCGTCTACTATCGCCTGAACGATGTCCCGGTACCTGGCCTCTACGGCCCATCAGCAGACGAAGGCCAACAACAAGCCGCCGCCAAGTAACTTCCCGTCGCCAAATACAACGAAGCCTCGCCTCGGATTCGCCCGGGGCGAGGCCCCAAATCCTACAGTAGGGGCACGGCATGTCGGAGATCCGCCTAGGTGGGCCGTGCCCGAATGCGGCATAGCTAAGACAACCCACAGTTCAACACGCACGCCAAGGAATCTCTCCGCGTCCCAACCCTGCTAAAATAAATTCCATGCCCGACCCGCAATCCCAAAATCAACTCCGCGAAGAATTCAACCGCTGGGCCGACGCCGGCAAAGGCGAATCCATGGAGCACGACCACTGGCCCATCACCAAGCCAGTCCTCGATCTCGTGCAAATCGCCCCCGACGAAAACATCCTCGACGTCGGCTGCGGCTCCGGCTGGCTCTCCCGCACTCTCGCCAAAGGCGTCCCCGAAGGCCGCGTAGTCGGCATGGACATCTCCGGCGAAATGATTCGCCACGCCCGCCAGGCCAGCGTGGATTATGCAAATCTGGTTTTCGTCGTAGGTGAAGTAGCCGAAATTCCCTGGGAGCAAAATTTCTTCACCAAGGCAATCTCCGTCGAGTCGTCCTACTACTGGCCCGACCCCGCAAAAGGTCTCCGCGAAATTTATCGCGTCCTCGCCGAACATGGCTCAGCCTGGATCCTGATCAACTTCTATCGCGACAATCCCCACAGCCATCAATGGGCCGAAAAACTCGAAATCCCCACCCACCTTCTCTCAGCCGAAGAATGGGCCCAACTTTTCCGCGACGCCGGCTTCCAAGACGTCGCCCATCGCCTGATCCCCGACCCCACCCCCAACCCCGCAGTCTACACAGGCCGCTGGTTCCGCGATGCCAAACAACTAGCCGAATTCCGCGCCATAGGCGCCCTCCTAATCCACGGCACAAAAGTCTCGTAGTATTCGGACCGAGGCTCGCCTCGCCCGGTTTTGGGGCGCCGCAAGCCTTGCACCCGGCAAGCCGGGGTAAAAACAAAGCGGCGGCAAGCCGCCGCACTTCACGCGACTACTTCGCCCTCGAAACTCATCTGGACGAAATCGCTGCTGCGATTAATTTCCTGCTGAGCGCAAAAGATCTAGTTAGCACTCGTCGCATGTGCCCAGTCTTCAGAGGTGAGGTCGTTGTGTTCATGCTCGTGGTTTTCAGCCCAGCTCCGATTCAGCGCCGGAGGCGCGACACAATTTAGCCAAGGCCCGGGGAAACAAAACGGCGCAATTTCTATTTTCAATTTTCGATTTTCTGATTCAGGGAAGCGGAATCCCGGGCGACGCCACCACGCCCGCCATCCGCAAAATCTCGGCGTACTCTTCATCCGTCAGCGCACAAATCGTCAGCCGTGTATTTTTCATGAATTTGATTTTCCGCAGCAGCTTGTTGTCGCGCATCTCCACCAGCGTCACCTGCCGCGGCAGCCGCTCAATCGCCCGCAGATCCATCACCATCTTCTTCGTGTCGGTTTCGTGCGGGTCGGGATAAGGATCGCGGCTCACTTCCGCCAGCGCATACAGCGCGTGCTCCGCCTTCCCGTGATACAGCAACGCGCGATCGCCCTTGTGCACCTGCTTCAACTGCCGCAGCGTGTCCGGACGGCTCCCCGCGTGCCGCCACATTTCCTTCCCCTTCACGAAAAGGGTGTCCCAGTGATAGACCCGAGGGTCGACGGCCAGGAGCCATCGCCTTGGTTTAGCCGGAGGTTGGTTCATTCGTCGAATTCGTCGCGCGCACTATACACGGAAGCGGCAAAAAGTGGAAAATTTTTGCAGACCCAGCCATTTCCGAACAGCCCTCGCCCGAATTGACCGAGGTTTTTGATTTTGGGATCGTATTGCTAACGCGAAGCTCAACCAATATCGACGAAAATATCGTCGCCGCGCACTTCCACAGGGTAGGTCTCAACTCCCACGGTAGGATTCGTCACCAACTTGCCGCTGCACACATTGTACTGCCACCCATGCCAAGGACACGTCACCACGTCGCCAGCCAGCTCCCCATCGGCCAACGGCCCGCCGCGGTGAAGGCATACGCTATTCATAGCACAGACTTTACCGCCCACATTCGAGATCGCCAGCGTCTTCCCCTCCAGCTGAAACTCACGAATCGTCCCATCCGGCACTTCAGCCTTCTTCAACGTCCGCAAAAAAGCCATCCACCAGCCTCCATACGCTACCGTACGTTGCTTAACTAGCTGCCGTATGCGAGCGCGATCCCTCTGTCATCCCACTTGCCCTGAGTTTCGAAGGGCCTCCCTTAGCAACGAAGGGAGCGAAGTCGAAGGATCTCTCTTCGCCTTGCGCCCGGCACCGCGTACGCTCCGCCCGCCGCGCCCGCTTACCGCGGCTCCGGCGTCTGCGCCACCATCACGCCGCGCTTGAAATCCTCCACCATCCGCGGCTCGAGCCGCACTTCCGTCGGCCGCTTCGCCAGCGTCATCGTATCAATCTTGTCCTGCAGCTTCAGCAGCGCGTAAAAAAGCCCCTCCGGCCGCGGCGGACACCCAATCACATACACATCCACCGGCACAATCCGGTCCACTCCCTGCAGCACCGAATACACATTGAACGGCCCACCCACGCTCGAGCACGCCCCCATCGATATGCACCACTTCGGGTCCGGCATCTGCTCCCACACCCGCTTCAGCACCGGCGACATCTTCAGCGTCACCGTCCCCGCCACAATCATCAAATCCGCCTGCCGCGGCGACGGCCTGAACACCTCCGCCCCAAATCGCGCAATATCAAATCGCGATGTCGTCGACGCAATCATCTCGATCGCGCAGCACGCCAGCCCAAACGTCAGCGGCCAGATCGCGCTCTTCCGCGCCCAGTTAAACACATAGTCCACCGTCGACAGCACATAGCTACGTTCAAACCGATTATCAATTACGCCCATGCGCCTATTTTACTCCGTACTCGCCGCCATCCCGCTTGCCCTGAGTCTCGAAGGGCCTGTTCGCCCTGAGCAACGAAGGAAGTGAAGTCGAGGGATCTCTCTTCGCTTGCCCGCCGTGCTCGACAGTGCGCGAGTATATCAAAAGCTTGTAGAGACTCGAACCCGAGGGACACAATTATTTCTGGCTCAGAAGAAACAGGTCGGCCTGCCCGCCGGGGCGGGCGTAGACGACCGTCGCGAGATCGCTCGAAAAATCGTAGGCGTTGCCGCCGGCGAGAAGCGGAAAGGCGAAGGGGAGCTTCAGCGCCACTTGCGTGGGGCCGGTGAGTTTGCCGTCGTGCCAGGGCTGGCGAAAAATCGTGACGTCGGAGCGCGACGGAATCGCGTAGAGAAACGACTTGCCGTCGTTCGCCAGGGTGACGCCGAAAGTGACCACGCCCGGGAGCAACGAGGTGCATTTTTTATCGGCGAGCGAAAACTCGGAAATGCCTCCATTCGTCCCCAGCATCACCGTCAACAGGTATTGGCCTCCCGGCACAGCCACCCACGCGTGACCGCATTCATTTGTGACCAACTCCAGGTTCGAACCGTCCGTGCCCGCTCTCCAAATCGTGCCGCGCGAGGCGCCCTGGTCGAAGCTGTTCACATAAATATATTTCTGGTCGGCGCTGGGAACCACGTTTTGCGTGACGCCGCCGTTCCAGGGAATCTGGTGCACGCCGCTTCCATCGGCGGCGGCGCCGAATATCCGGTTCGGTTCCTCTTCTATGAAATAAAAATGGAAACTGTCGGGCACCCAGTCTCCGGTAGACAGCGATTTCGACGAAGCAATTTTCACTTTGTTGCTGCCATCCACATTCGCCGCCCACACCTCGCTGCGATCTCCCGAAGGCGTGGTGACGTACGAAATCCGTTTCCCGTCGGGCGAAACCACCGGCTGGGTGGCATTTTCCGCGGCAATGTCCGTAGACTGCTTGGAACGGGCGTTGTAGGCAGTCAACAAGCCGGACGCCTTCCCGTTCACAAAATAAATTCCCTTCCCACTGGGATCGCGCATGGGCGAGAAATCCGGCCCTGTGCCGGAAGTAATCTGCGTCATCGTCCGGTTCTTCAAATCGTACTCCCACAGGTTGTTCAGGCCGTTCACAGTGCGGCTCAACAAAAGCGACTTACCAGGCTCGCCCCAAGCTGCGTCTTCGAGACTCGACGAGACTTCACCCAGATCCTCCGCCGTTTTCTTGCTCAGATCCACGTCGTAAAGGTGAAACTCATCGTCCACCACCGTGACCACCTTGCCGTTCAACACCAGCAAATGATTCCCGCTCGGAAACGGCAGAATCCTGCGCGGCGGCAGGGTCTTCGCGTCAAATGTGTGCACTTCTTCTTCGCCGAGCCCTGATTTGTCTCCGCGGAAAATTGCCCGCTTGCCGGCTCGCAGAGAATAGATAAACGCGCCATCCTGCGAAGGCGCCATCGTGAAACCGTTTGCCGCGCGCCTCGGACTTCCTCCCAGAGTCGGCACGGCCCATATTTCGACGCCCACGGTGCTTCTGCCGTAATAGATTTCGGTGCCGTCAGGCGAAAAGTTGTCCACGAACTTGCCGCCCTCGTCCTTGGTTAGCTGCAGCGGATCGCCACCAGACGTGAGCATGACGAACACTTGAGGCACGCCGTCCACCGGCGAGGTGAACGCCACCGCGTGCCCGTCCGGGGAAATCTTCGCGCCATCCATCGGCTTGTTCCAGTGGCTAATTTGCGTGATCTTCGCGGGCCCGCTCGGCGCCGTCGGCGCGCTCTTGAAGTGATACATCGCGAACACCGCCGCTGCGAACATCGCGACCGCGACCGCCGCGATATATTTCACGCGCGGCGATTTCGTCGCAGGCGGCGAAGTAGGCTGCACCGCCGTCGCACTCACCGAACTGCTGCCGCTGCTGCTCGCCGCATCGGACACTGGCGCCGGCGCTTGCTCTTGCGTCGTCCGCATTCCCGTCGACGACGAAATTCGGCCCGAACTCGTATCCCGTCTCAGCCGCTTCAAATCGGTGCGAATGTCAGACGCGGCCTGATACCGCATCTCGCGGTCCTTATCCAGCGCCTTGTTGATGATGTCTTCGAGCTTCGCAGGAAGATCCGGATTCAACCGCACCGGCGCTACCGGCGCTCGATTCAAAATCGCGTCAGTAATCACGCCCGACGTTTCCCCGCGAAACGGCAGCGCCCCCGTCGCCATCTCGTACAGCACCACGCCAAACGAAAACAGATCCGTTCGCGCGTCGAGCTCCTTCCCCCGCACCTGCTCCGGCGACATATACGCCACCGTCCCCACCGCCGTGCCGGGGCTCGTGAGATCGGCCACGCTCACTCCCGCCAAGCCCTGCGCCGCGCGCGTCATATCTTGCGTCATCGTATGAATCGCAGCGCGCTCCACCTGCTTGGCCAGCCCGAAGTCCAGAATCTTGGCGTGGCCGCGCTCGGTCACGAAAATATTCGCCGGCTTGATGTCGCGATGAACGATCCCCTTGCTGTGCGCCGCTTCCAGCGCGTCTGCAATTTCCACGCTGATATCCAGCAGCAGCTCCAAGTCCATCGGCCGTCCAGCAATGCGATGCTTCAACGTGGACCCTTCGAGGAATTCCATCGCCAGGTAGGTCTGCCCGCCGTCTTCGCCAATTTCGTAAATCGTGCAGATATTCGGATGGTTCAACGCCGACGCCGCACGCGCCTCACGCCGGAATCGCTCGAGCGCCTGCGCATCTGACGCCAATTCATCAGGAAGGAATTTCAGCGCCACATGCCGGCCAAGGTTCGTATCCTCAGCCTTGTACACCACACCCATCCCACCGCCACCAAGCTTCTCGATCACGCGGTAATGCGAGATGGTACGGCCAATAGGCGACTGGGGCTCAGGCATGCTGGGCGCCCATCTTAGGTCGCCCACAGAAGCAAGTCAACGCGCCTCGCCGTTTCGCCGTCGCCGTTTCCCTTGTAGCGCCAACATGCTGCCGGCTCTTTCGCGTTTCGCGCCGTCCGTCACACTGCGCTGTCATCCCGAGCGCAGTCGAGGGATCTCTCTTCTCTGCGCTCGAATCTCCACTCGATGTGCTCAGGATGCCGGCGCCCTACCCTCCGTTTTACCGCCTATTAGAAATTGTCAAGTCACTGTTTCTAGGTCGGTTGCGTTGAGATTTAATCGCGGAACCGTGTATTAAAAACGCGGTGCGCGTGATGGTGTGGTGATTCGTGGCGAGCAAGCATTTGCTTCGATTGCCTGCAGGACGTCCTTTCGCTTTCGCGGTATGCGGGTCCGATTTCACGGGCTCGTCTCGTCTCGAGTCCGGCGGACCTCGAAATCAAGGCTAGCACAAGGCAGGAAGCGTCGTGGGACAGAAGAAGTACAACGGGCTAGAACTGGACGAACGGACAGGAGGAGCACGGCGATCACTGCGCGGCGGAAATGATTCGGTTGCGTGCGAGGCTCGGAAGCCAACCTCAAATTTGAAATATTTTTCACATTTGAAATTCATTTCCAAAGGATTAGGCCCTCGACTGTGCGTGCATCCGCAAGACCTAGGGCTGAACTTCGAAGTGAACCACACGCTCACAGAAGGTCCGCCTTTGGTTGAACTTAACCTAAGCGTACAATGCTCGCGGAATGATTCAAGGTGACGCAGTGAACGCAAAGGGAAACCGGCTTACCCAGAGACAACGCAAGCTCATCGGTGAGCTTGAAAAAATAGCTTCGATCGTCAGGGTTGATTACTGGAATATTCGAGACCGCGAAAGAGGAGCGAGGACACCGGTCTTAGAAGTAATGAAGCGGGAGCTGATCCGAGGCGAGGTCATCGGGCAATACACGCTAATCGATGATTTGCTGAGTACGGAAGTGTGCTTGTATTTTCTACCGGGCAAAGATTTGATCAAGCAATGGAAGACGAAGAAGTTTCGCCGTTTCAATTACTACGTTATCGAGCGGCTCTACATGACGCAAAAGCTCGCGTTCCTCAAAGACGTCTATGATGTTCCGAAAGAGATCGCTGGGAAAATTGAGGAAATCAATGCGCTGCGCAACGCTCTCGCGCATGCGTTTTTTCCGGAGAACTTGCGGGTGTATCAGATGAAGGGACGGCCGGGGCCGCGAAAACCGGTCATAGTACGGTACAAAGGGCAAGACCTTTTCAGCATCGAGGGAGTCACCGCTTTCGTAGAGGATTGTTCGAAGGTCACCGATTTTCTCTTGAGAAAATTAAAGCGCCGGCCGAAAGCAGCGACAGCATTTCTCCTGTAATTCGTGATCACTGGGGTGCAGCTCGATAAATATGCGCGCGATTACAGGGAATGGCGAAATGCGGCCGACATTAATTATGCCGCTTCGAAAGCCTTGTTTGAGACCAAAGACCCCTTCATGTTCTTTCCGGCAGCGACATTGGGACATCACGCACTTGAGATGTATCTGAAATCCGCATTGATCGTTCATCGTATGGCGATCTTCAATCCTAAAGATCTACCTAGGCTGGACCCGAGCATCGGGCTGAAGCGTGATGACTGCGCGTGGGGACACGACCTTGTGAAGCTCGCCAAAAGATTGGCGGAAAGGAATCGGAATTTTGATGTGACGACAGTTCTCGATTTCCCGCGCCTCGCGATAAAGGTGCCCTTGACCATTGAAAAAGGGCTCGAAATATTCGGACCGTTCTTCACTGAATTCCGCTATCCCCAAGAGCTCAAGAACGTCGAGGGACTCGGGTTCGAACATAAGTGGCTCCTGGACGTGCTTATCGCTGAATTGAGGCATGCGTGGTTTAAGTGGAATCAGGAACCGTAGATGGTTCCGCGCACGATGATAGGGGGTGAGCATGTTTGAGGAAGATCGCAAAAGGGAAGAGTCAGCAAGAGAGTATGACCGGGAGACGGCCTTGAAGTGGCAAGATCTCGCGCTCACGCAATTGGGGTATGTAATAAATCTGTTCCTAACTTTTGGGGTCGGCATTGTCGCTTACTTGAGCAAGGAAGTGTTGGAGCATCCGCCGGGTTTTTCAATGCCTGCGACGTCAGGCTTTCGATGGGGAGTGTGGATAGTTGGAATGTCGGTGGCGGCCGGAATCTTGGCGAATGTAACAAGGACGGTCGATTACAGGTACACGCGGGAACGGACACACGCGAAATGGGCGGGGCGTCATTTTCGTTCCGATGGGTTTCGCGTTCTCGCTCGGTATTTAGGTAGGTTCACGTGGTTTCTTTTCTACCTGCAAGCCCTCGGATTTGGCGTAGGCGTGTTTCTGTTAGCCCGAGGCGTTTGGCATCGTTAGGTCGGCGGAATCCTGATGGTCTTCCACAAGCCGATAGAATTTCCAGCACCCAGACTTTAATTTTTGGAGTGTGGTCATCGGTATCCTAGCGTTGACCCTGACGCTTCCGCTTGGAATTGCGGGAAACCTGCTTGCACCGAGAGTCGCGGATTGGTGGAGCAGGCGAAGCAAGGCGTCGCTCGGAAAAAGGATTGAAAAATTGGAGGATGAACTGAGGCTACTTGAATCAAAACCGCTGCTTACGAAAAATGAGGCGGAATGCTTGAACGGATTGTTTTTGTGTTTGAAATTATGAAGATGACTGCGCCGAAGAGCGCGACTGACTCATGGTCCATACGTCCGTTTTCGGGATTCGGGTTAGAGGCAAATAACGCATTTGGGTGGGGAGGGGTTATAGGGACTGTCGTCAGGGGCTAAAACGAAACGCGATCCGCTGGCTCGGTGGCTTTCTTGACGTCAACAACACTGGCCAGTTCCTGATAGCGGCACAGCGCGTTGGCCAGCTTCATCTGGCGAGGGTTGCGGCACTCTGGCTCGAAGAGGCGCGGGCTTCCGACCAGAATTACGGTGGACATCGCTCGCGAGGTGGCGACATTCAAGCGATTGAGGCTGTAGAGGAATTCCATTCCGCGCGGGGCGTCTTCGGGCGAGGATGTGGTGAGCGAATAAATTACGACCGGCGCTTCCTGGCCCTGAAATTTATCGACCGTGCCGATTGGTACGTCGGGCATGCGCGCGGTGAGGTCGGCGACTTGGGCGTTGAATGGCGCGACGATCAGGATATCTTTCGCGGTGAGGCGCCGAAGATTTCCTTCGCTGCGGCTCCAGTTCACTTCGGGGCGCAGGAGACTTTCGACAATGCGAGCAATCACGTCGACTTCCTCGGCCGACGAATTGCGATTGGCCTGATGATCGACCGGGACGAACCACAAGCCCGCTCCGTTCAACCAGGGATGGCCGGAGATTTCGCGAGTGCGGGTAAAACCTCTCGGGCTCAGGCGTCCTTCGTAGAAAAGGTCGGAAGTGAATGTGCAGATGTGCGGGTGAAGTCGCCACGTTTCCGGCAGAAGCAATCCCATCGAGTCGGGAATCGTTTGGCGATCGCCGAGCAAGTGCTGCAGCGCGGATTTTTCTGCGCCCGGCGGATGGCTTCCCTTCAACGGGCGGTCGAGCTGCTGCGGGTCGCCAATCAAGACGATGTTTTTAGCCGACCTGCTGACGGCCACGACGTCCGCCAACGCCATCTGGCCTGCTTCATCGATGAACAGCACATCTACCGCGTCCGAATATTCGGGGCGCGTCCAAAGCCACGATGTGCCGCCGACCACGTTGGCTGCGCCCGAATGGAGTGCATCGAGCGGAGCGTTGTTGTCGGTTGTGGTTGCGATCTCGCCGCCGTCGTCGCAGAGATCTTCATCTTTAACTCTCTGGAGGCATCTCACTCGGAGTTTTGCTTCTTCCGCGGCGTCGACGACTTCGTCCAACAATTTGCGGATCACTTTATGACTGAGCGCCGTGATTCCGATTTTCTTTCCGCGTTTGACGAGCTCGCAGATCATTCGCGCGCCGGTGTAAGTCTTCCCGGCGCCGGGCGGTCCCTGAATCGCGAAAACGGATTCGTTGAGTGCGCAGGCTATTCTGCTCGCTGTGTTTTTGGGCTCCTCTCCCAACTTCGCTGCAATGGTTTCTCCGCGCAAAAGCCGAGGCTCCCTTCGCAGCAGAAGATCTCGAGCCGCCCTGCACGCGCCAGGCGCATCGGTGCCCCTGTCCATGCCCGTATCCGTGCCCGTGTGCATGCAGTTGTCTCGCACCCACTCGCCGAGTTCGAGCAAAGAATCGGCGTGGTTATTCACGTTCATCGGCCTATCCCAGACATACAACGCGAGCGGATGAACTTCCGCGGTCTTTCTTGTTTTTTTGATGTCGATTGTCCTGGCGAGAATGTCGATTGCTGCGACCTCGCCAAATCTTTGGTTTCGAATGTGAACGTCCTTGCCGGCACGGACTTCTGTTTCCTGCTTTTCGAACGCGTAGCGGTCTACCGGAATCCCTCGCTCAGTGCTGATCCGTTTCACAAAGCGCAGGCCTGCCAGGCCAGCCCTTTCGTCCATTAAATCTTCGTCGTCGAGATCCGCTAGGCGATAGCCCTCCCACCAACTCGCCTTGTTTTCGCGGCGATGCCAATCGAGAAGTTGGGCGAGCATCCAGCGGGCGGATTGCTCGTTGGATCTTTCAGCAGGGTTGAACGGGATGTTCGCAGTGAGTTGAGCGACCAAGGCAGCGACTTTCTTCTGCCGCTCGTCAAGTTCTTCGGAGGGCGCGCCATCGCCGAGCTCCGGCCTTGGAATTATTTGCCCGGCGTCCACCAACTTTTTGCGCTCACCTTCGAGCCATTCGCGCAATGCGGCTGTGGAATGGCAGTCGTCGGAGTTGTAGCCTTCGAGCGACTGCTTGAATTCGTCGGGAACATCTTCTATCCGACCGAGTTCGAGTGCGTGCTCCACGTATCTCATCGCCGCGCGCGATTCTGTCAATGGCGTGCGCCTGACGAACTGAGTGAGACTCTCGAGGGCTTTCAGCGAATACTCTTCGACGCTGGCTCGAACCGCTTGCTTGAATATGGTGTGGAGGTCAACGAAGATTTTGGCGCGGAGCATGCGATCGATTTCATCTTCGCGCGTGGCATAGGCGCCCATCAGACATTTGAAGGCTGCGGTTTCGTAGGAGCCAAAGTGGTAGACGTGCATTGCGGGATCTTTTTTCCAGCGCCGGACTATTTCGTCCACTAGCCATTCGAAACCGATCTTTTCTTGTTCAGGAGTGAGAGCCCATCGTTTTTCGTAGTTGAGGCCCTTTCCTTGCGCGCTTGCGACAAAACCGAACAAATACTCTTGCCCGCAGATGCCTACAAAGGGATCACCTTCGAGGTCGACGAACATGTCCTCGGGGGAAGGCGCCGGCAATCTGCAAAAACCAGTGTTTTCCGCAATCGCGAGCAATTCGTGTACAGCCTTGCTGCGCACACGCCCATCTACCTGAACGCGCGCCTGTTCGCGCACTCGCTCGTGAGACTCACGTGATCCGTGGAGTGGTTTTTGCTTAAGTGGAATTGGAAATACCGCGAGACTGGCAACACTACCTGCATCCCACGCAACGAATTGATTCCGTTGCAAGCGCGAGATTCCTGCGACGAGTGAGAGATGGTCGTCGGCTCTTCGCGTCGCATCGCACTCCTTGTACCAGCGACAGACGTCACAATGGGCGCACGGTTCGGGATACGTTGGTGCCGTTTCACCTTGATCACAGGATTTCTCAAGGCGCGCTTTGACATGGCGGAAATAGGCGGCGTAGTCGGCGATTCTGTGAGCTTCTTCGGCGAAATCGATGGCGGGAGGCACAACGTACATGAACTCGGGAGCCTGATCCTGCACTGTAGCCAGCAAGTCCGAGTAGAGAGCTAACTGGAGGATCGTGGTTGCTTTTGTCTCGCGGGCCAGTTTGCAATCGTAAACTTCGTAGGACCAATCGCCAAACACGGACGGCTTTGGTGCTTTGCGCAGGAGATCAGGACGTCCAAACCACCTGCCGACTGCCAGAGTTCCCTGCGCAATCACGTCAACACCGGCCTCCATGCGCGTCCGAGTTTCGGCTGCAGCCGTCTCGTCATTGCGAAAACCGCGAAGGTCGGCGATTGAGAAACTGCGCTCGATCAGCGACGCGAGGTAGGCAGCTTCGTGTCTGAGTCCTAATTCTTGAATGACTCGGAGATCTGGTGAGCTGAAACCGGGAGAGGATTTTGTGCCGCGGGCGACCTCGAGATCGAGAACGGTGAGATGGCGGCAGGCGAGGTGGTTGCTTAAATCAGTTGCGGAGAGGCGAATTTGTTCCGAGCGGACGATCATCGTTATTTGAGTAACGGAGCCATTGATTCTACGCCAGGACAGAAGAATTCCATCGGTGTGGAAGACGAGATGGATTGTATTTTGAGGGTCCGAAAGACATGTGTCGCGCCTCTGGCGCTCGGAAGATTTATTTATCACGGACCCAGTCCTTACGGACTGGCTAGCTTCGGTCGCGCCTAGGGCGCTGAACGACTCGACGATCGGCGGGCTGATTTAAGCTGACATTCCTGCGGGATTCGAAGTGCAATAATCGAAAAAGATAATTAGAAAAGGGAACTCGGATAGAATGTGCGCCGGGTTGGAGGGGCTTTGATGCGAAAAATTATTCTCGTGGTGTGCGTGTTCGTGGCGGGCGGAGCGATAGCGGCTCTGCATTCGTCATCGGCTGTGGCGCAGAAGCATAAGACGGCTGTGGAAGGGAACTGGATTGAAGGGGTGAGCGACGGGCGGAATCTCGTCGTAGATATGACGTATCCGGTGAGCGACAAATTTCCGGCGTGGCCGGGGGACGATCACGTGTTCGAGGCCAAAGCGAATGCGACGGTGGAGAAGGATGGTTACTTCACGCGGAGCTTCTGGATGCTCGAGCATTATGGGACGCACATGGATGCGCCGGCGCATTTTCCTCCGGGGAAAATCACGCTCGACCAGATTCCGGAGCAGCATTTCTTCGGGCCAGCGGCGGTGATTGACGTTCGAGACGAGGCGGAGAAAAACGCGGATTACCGGCTGACTGTGGTGCGAGTGAAGAAATGGGAAGCGGAGCACGGGGAGATTCCGCGCGGGGCGATTGTGGTGCTGAGGACTTCGTGGGGCGGACGAGCGTCAAACGCAGCAAGCTACCGGAACATGGATGCGAACAAGGTGATGCATTTTCCGGGATATTCGGTGGAGTCGGCGAAATTGCTGATCGAGCGCGGGGTGGTGGGGCTGGGGATCGACACGCTGAGCGTTGATTATGGCGCTTCGAAAAATTTCGAGGTGCATCGCGTGGATTTGCCGGCGGGCTTGTACAACCTGGAGAACCTGGCGCACACCGAGGAACTGCCGGAATCGGGCGCGTACATTATTGCTGCGCCGATCAAACTCGAAGGCGGGTCGGGAGGGCCTTGCCGCGTGTTTGCTGTACTACCGCCGAAGTGAGCGCGTTGTCCGGTGCGGGACAGATTTATTCACGGCATTCCTTTTACTTTCTTCAGTGCAGCCACCAGTTGCTCGTGCATCCCGAGTTGATAATCGCCGTCTGACCGGTAGGAGCCCACGGCGGACGCGATTTCGTGGCGCAATCCGTTTTCGAGGCCGAAAATCAGGTATGTGGCCAGGGCTTTGAGAAAAGATGTGGATCCCAAAACAGTCAGCCGATAACAGATGTACGCCAACATCAATACTACGAGGATCTGAAAGGGGGTCATTTGGTCACCATCCGCCTAGGGTGAAAATCAGGCAAACACACGTTAAGTATCAGGTTGAGCTTTTTGAATTGCACCTAGAAATTGGCGGGGTGGGTGCGCTGATAGAACGCGCTAGGGCTTCAGGGGCCGAAGCCGCTGCTCTTATTGGGCTTGTGTGATGCCGCCCCTAAAGGAGCGACCCACAACGACGCTTCGGCTGAAGCACGGCGCTACAAATTCAATCGTGCGAGGTGGAATGCTTGGCAGTCGGTCGATTGGGCACGGCATGCCGTGCCCCTACTGAAGAAAGTACAAGGGCGAAAAGAACGTGGTCGCGCGGGTGCCAAGCATCGGGAATCGTGCTGTGGCATGACGCGGGCACAGGCCCTTCGGTTCTCAGGATGAAGCCTTCGTCCCTCAGGGCAGGCAGGAATGCCTGTGCTACCTAAAGCAAGATCATTTTGGGCTTTTGGGGGCGTCGTTTCTTATTACGGCGCCGTTTTTCATCACGAAATTTATTTTGCGGAGGGCTTCGGTATCGTCGAGCGGGCTGGCGGGCATGGCGATAATGTCAGCGAAAAGGCCCGAAGCGATAGCGCCGCGTTCCTTTTGAATGCGAAGTAGCTCGGCGGCATTTGTCGTCATCGCCTTCAGCACAGCGGCCGGCGGAACGCCCGCTTTGCGCCAGCCTGCGAGATAGTCCCAGGTCATGTCGGCTCGGGATTCTCCCGGCATTGCGGTGACGATGTCGGTGGAAAACACCATTTTGACGCCGATCGCGTAGGCACGATGGAGGCGGTCCAAAGCTGCGGCGGATACCGCTTTTCCATCGGGATAACCGCCCTGTACAAAATGCGCCTCGGGGAATTCGGTGCCGGCAAGAAATGTTCCCTTCGCTTTCATCAGGCGGAGCTGATCGTCGGTGAGATACCAGCCGTGTTCAAGCGAATCGGCGCCGCCATTGATCACATTGTCGGCCTCCTCCTTCTTGTAACAGTGCACGGCGAGCGCTCTTCCTGCTTTATGGGCTTCATCAGCGGCGGCCCGAATCTCTTCTTCGGAGTAGAAGTAATCGCTATTGTCGGAAACGAGCTTGATCAGATCGGCGCCGTAGAAGATATTTTCGCGGACGGCTTTGCGAATCTCCGCCGGACCGTCGGCGTCGATATATTCGTACCGCCAGATTGGTCCCACCTCCGGTGGAACGCCCGAAGATTGGCCACCGAAAGGAGCGATAATTTTTCCGGAGGTAAGAATGGTGGGGCCGCTGAACCAGCCTTTGTTGATGGCATTGCGGACATCGACGGAGGCATAGCCGGCTTCGTTGCCAACATCGCGGACCGTAGTGATGCCGGCGTTCAAAAGCGTCTGCGCGATTTTCAGCCCTTGCAGGACACGCATTCCTTTACTGACTTCGAGATAGTTGGCCTCGAGGGGCGTGTACATATTGGGAAGAAGGAAGGTGATATGTGTGTGCGAATCCATGATGCCGGGCATGACCCATTCGTTGGAGAGGTCAATTATTTGCGCATCGGCGGGGATGGCGACGCTGGAGCCGACGTCGGCGATCTTTTGGTCTCTGATGATGATGACTTGATTTTTGGCGACGGAGCCGGTGGCGGGGTCGATAAGATTACCTGCGCGGATGGCGACGGTTTGGGCCCAGAGCGGAAAGGCGAAGAGGATTGCGATGAGGAGTGCGAATCGGCGCATGCGATGCTCCTTGGTTTGTCGCGAAAGCCCTCAGCGGCTGAAGCCGTGCCCCCGAGTAAGACTTACTTCAGGGGCTAAAGCCCCCTGAGGTGGTGAGTTGCGGTTTCCCGCGGTTGAAACCGCGGGCTACAACGACGGCTTGTTCGAACGCTGCGTTCAAAACCACAAAAATGCAATGCTGCTGCTTCGACTTCCACGTAAGAGTGATTCTAAAACGGCGGGAGTCTAGCACAACGCGAGGGCGCTGCCGCGTTCGGATTTGTGTGTGCTACCTTTGTGTACGAGATGCCGGAATTACCTGAAGTGGAGACTGTGGTGCGTGGCTTGCGGTTGGTGCTGCCTGGGCGGCGAATCGTGGGCGTGCGTTTGAGTGCGAAGACGGATTTTATTGATGATCCTGCTTCGCTTGAGAGGGAATTGCCGGGGACGCGCGTTACGGGCATCGAACGATTCGGCAAATTCATGGTCATTGGGCTTGAGCGAGAAGGGGGGCTCGAGCGAGAAGGGCGCGGAAAAGACGGCGGGGAAATTGCGTTGCTGATGCACCTGGGCATGACCGGGCAGATCGTGGTGACTCCCGCCGAAGTCCCCGTTCCGCCGCATACGCATTTTTTCCTTATGCTGGATGACGGGCGCGAGCTTCGTTACACGGATATTCGGCGGTTTGGGCGGATCCGAATCCTGCTTGATGGGGAGCGCGAGACGCTGATTGGCCGGTTGGGACTCGATCCGCTGGAGATGAGCGAGAAGGATTTTCGGCAAACGATCACAAGCAGGAGCGCACAGATCAAGGAGCTCCTGATGGACCAGCGCGTGCTTCGCGGGATGGGGAATATTTATACGGATGAGAGTTTGTGGCGCGCGAAGATTCATCCGAGGCGGTTGGGAACGAAATTGAGCGAGCGTGAAGTGAAGGCGCTGTATAAGGCCATTCATAGTGTGTTGACGGAGGCGATCCGGTCGCGCGGGTCGTCGGTGTCGGATTATGTGGACTCGGATGGGCAGCGAGGGGAGTTTCAATTGCGGCATCGGGCGTATCAGCGGGAGGGGAAGAAATGCTTTCGGTGTGGTGGGGTGATACGGCGGGCGATTGTGGCGGGGAGGAGTAGTTTTTTTTGTCCGAGGTGCCAGCGGGCGCCGCGGGTTCCGAGGGGCGAAAAACGGAAGCGAGGAAAAAGAACGTAGTTTTAGTGCTTGCAGGATGGATTCGGCTTCCTTGAAAGTTATGGTGGCACAGGCAGGAACCTGTGCTACTGGACACCTTCTACGATTCTTAGGTCGCGATCGGCGGCGTTGCCCAGGACTTTGAGGGCGGCTTTGTAGGCGTCGCTTTCGTAGGTGGCGATTGCGGCGCCGACGCTAGCGAATTCGACGACCACGGTTCGTTCGTTTAATCCGTTCTCGAAAGTTTTGGCTGGGGTGCCACGCGCGAGGATTTTGCCGCCGCCGGCTTGAATGGCTGGAAGAGATATTTTTGCGTAGGACGCGAGTGCGGCGGGATCCGAGACCGAGCGATACGCGACGATCCAATAGGCTTTGGGCATTTTCATCCTTCCATGCGAAGTTTCGCCAATCGTTACCAAGGGCCTCAGGTCAATTCCGGCCGAAGGCTGGCTGGAATGGGACCTGAGCTACGGTGGTGTTTTTTTTGTCGGCACGGTTGTCCATATCGGCGCCACCCATGGCATCGCGTTAGGATCAACAGCCGCGCCTTGACCTGAAACTTACTTCAGGGGCTAAAGCCCCAGCTTCTTGTGTTGTTTGGTGTCGCCCCTAAAGGGGCGACCTACAACGACGGCTCGGTTCGCAGGTTTCTTCCAGAAAGCAAAGCAAAACAAAACAAAGCAAAACAAAACAGAACAGGAATCTGCCTTGGAGCTGCCAGGGTACATCTTATTTCACTGTGGGCTGGGGCGTGAAGAAATAGATTAGGGCGGCGCCGAGGCCGGTGAAGATGGCGGCGTAGAGGAAGCCTGCGGCGGGGCTGACGGCTGACCAGAGGGCGCCGACTACGATGCTGGAGACGAGGTCGCCCACGCCGTTGACAGTGGCTAGGACGCCGAAGCCTGAGCCGCGAATGCGCTGGGGAAGGAATTCAGCGGCGAGGGATTTTTCGAGGGATTGCTGCACGCCGGAGTGAATGCCTGCGAGGCCGAAGAGAACGATGAGGACGTGCAGAGTGGGCGGCTCAAGGATGAAGGCGGCGAAGGTGATTGTGGCGACGAGGTAGCCGGCGGCGAGGAGGCCTCGTTTGCCGATGCGATCGCCTAGAGCGCCGGCTGGATATGATGAGGCTGCGTTCATGACATTGTAAAAAGTGTAGAGGCCGACTGAGATGGCTGCGGCACGTCCGGCGCCGACGCGGGGGGCGAGAATTTGAGAGGCGCGAAGAATCAGGAGCGTGGGGGCGAAGTCGCCGATGCCGTGGGCGAAGACGCCGGCGAGAAAATGCCAGAAATTTTTTGGGAGGTCGCGGAAGCTGGCCAGCAAATTTCGCGCGTGGTGCGGTTCTTCGTTTTTGGAAGATGGCGCTAGAGCGGCGAACGCGACGGCGGCGGCGAGACCGGGAGCGAGCGACCAGAGTAGAACACCGCGCATGCCGACGATGCCGATTAGGGCGGTGGCGCAGAGAGGGCCGAGGACGGCGCCGATCGTGTCCATAGCGCGCTCGAAGCCGAAGGCGCGGCCTTCGGTGCCGGTGGCGACGGCGTTTGCGAGAAGCGCGTCGCGCGATGGGCCACGGCCGCCGCGTCCTACCCAGCCGAGTGCGCGGATGACGAGAATTGCGGGCCACGTGTGTGCGAAGGCGTAGGCGAAAGTGGAGAGTCCTGTGGCGAGATAGCCGATGATGCCGACGGGTTTGCGCAGCGCGGGGCGATCAGCGATCCAGCCGCCTGCTAATTTTGCGAAACTCGAAAGGCCGTCGGAGACGCCTTCGATGATGCCGAGCGCGTATGCGGGCGCGCCGAGGCTGGCGAGGAATGCGGGGAGGATTGCGGTGGCGGCTTCGTGGCCCCAGTCGGAGAAAAGGCTGGCGAGGCCGATGCCGAGGACGCCGCGGGTGAGCCAGTGTTTTGAGGGTGGCGCCGGAGTTGTTTTTTCAGGCATGCGAGCTCTGTGGCCTTCCTTCCTCAGCGGCGAACAGTTACTGCGAGCACTCGCGAAACATTCCATCAGCGGCTAAAGCCGCCCTGATTGCTTCGTTGCGGCACAGCTGAAGCCGTGCCCTGACGTAAAAACGTCTGGCCTTCAGCGCGCGGTGGCGTCGCGGGCGGCTGGAGCGGATTCGAGGAGCGGCAGAGCGACGGCGAAGATGCGCTCGGCCCAGAAGCGGCGCTCGCTGGGGTCGAGCCAGAGGATGGGCGCGCGCAGATTGTTGAATGGGGGCGCGGCGAGAAGCTCGTGGAGTAGATCGTGGATGCGCTGCTGGAAGGCGCGATCTTCGGAGCGGAAACCGTCGGAGGGAATTTCGAATGCGACGGGCGGGACGCCGACGAGAAACGAGTAGGAGTTCATCCACCAGGAGAGCCAGGGCTCGAGGTGCGGCTGGCGGCCGAATTTGTTGACGAGGTAGCAATAGTTGTCGAGGACGGCGCGATCGCAGATGACGTGGGGGGCGCGACGGGCGGCGTCGAGTTCCGCGACAATTTGTGCGTGGAGAATCCAGAGCTGGCCTTCGAGGGTGGTGGCGGCGTTGACGGGGAAGGGAGATTGTCGGGCGACTTCAGTGACGAGCTCGACGTTGTAGGCGGATTTTTTCAGGAGCGAGCAGATTTCGTAGGCGAGGGTGGTTTTGCCGACTCCGTGAGTGCCGATGAGGGCGAGTTTCATTTTGTTGGCGGCGCGATGGCGACTATCTTCTTCTAGCACACTTTGTGGGATGTGAGAACGGATTGGAAACGGGGAGGACGGGTGGCACGTCTAGCGTAGAATCGAATGTTTTCAGATGGGGCCCCCGACTGGGCGGAGGATTCGAAGACGATGAAAACGCGTCGCGTGAGCGGATTTGTCGCTGTGATGGTGGCACTGATTATGTCTGGGGGTGGCGTGGCGTTGCGGGCGCAACAGGGGGCGCCGCCTGCGAAAAATCCATTTGCTGCGGCAGACGAAAAGATTCTGGCGGAGGTGCATGATCACAACGAGATTATGTCGAACCTGGAATATCTTTCCGACATGATTGGACAGCGATTGACGGGCTCGGAGAACTTGAAGAAGGCGAATGAATGGACGAAACAGAAATTCACCGATTATGGGCTGGGAAATCCGCACCTGGAATCGTGGACGATTGCGCATATATGGACGCGCGGAACGGCGACGGCGCGGATTTTGACTCCGGCGGAACATCCATTGACGATTGCGTCTTACGCTTGGGCTGCGAATACGGACGGGCCAGTGCGCGGACCGGTGGTCTATGTGAAAGCGGAAAAGGTGGAGGATCTCGAACAGTACAAGGGGAAATTGAAAGGCGCAATCGTGATCACAAGCGAACCGCTACCTCTGCCGGCTCCCGATGAGCCAGCGATCAATCCGGTGCTGGTTCCTTATGGTGATTCGTTTTTGCTGGTGCGGCCGTTGCGGCCGGGGGAGAAGCCGCGCGAGTTCGATGCCGCGTTCCGCAGATTTCTGATGGAGCGCAATGAGTTTTTCAAGAAGGAAGGAGTGCTCGCCGGTTTAACGGATTCGGGAAAGCCTGACGGGCTGCTCAATATGACAGGTCTCGGGGGACGGCAGTATGCGATCGCGCCGATTCCCGCGGCGTTCGTCACGTCGGAAGGCTATAGCTTAATCTGGCGGTTGATGAAACGCGGGCCAGTGGAAGTGGAGATGGATATTAAGAGCACGATTGCGGATGGGCCGGCGACTGTTTACAACACGATCGCCGAAATTCGCGGAAGCGAAAAGCCGGATGAAATCGTGGTGCTCGGTGCGCATTTGGATTCTTGGGATCTGGGCACCGGGACGACGGACAATGGAACTGGTTCGATGGTGGTGTTGGAGGCGGCGCGGGCGTTGCAGAAATCCGGCTTGAGGCCGAAGCGAACGATTCGATTTGCGCTTTTCTCTGGCGAAGAGCAGGGGCTGAACGGATCGCGCGCCTATGTAGAGGCGCATCGTGACGAAATGCCGCGAGTTTCGGCGGCGCTGATTCACGATACGGGGACAGGACGCGTGACGAGCATCAGCTTGATGCGGAATTATGCGGCGCGCGAGGTGATGGATACCGTCGTTGCTCCGCTGCGATCCTTGGGGCTGCTGGAATTGACGGAGCGGTGGATGACAGGGAGCGATCACGTGCCGTTCGATGATGCGGGCGTGCCGGGATTTTTCTGTTTGCAGGATCCGGCGCAGTATTTTGAGACGCACCATTCGCAGGCGGACACGTTCGATCAGGCCCATGAGGCGGATTTGGTGGAGGGGGCGCAGGTGATGGCGGCGGTGGCGTATAACCTGGCGGAACTGCCGGAGCTGTTGCCGCGGAAGCCGGTGAATCCGAGCGCTGCGGCGCAATAATTGCGATGCGAGCCGTGGTGCAGCGAGTGAGTCGGGCGAGCGTGAGCGTGGATGGGAAAGCGGCTGGCGAGATTGGACCGGGGTTGGTGGTGCTTGTCGCGGTGGGGAAGGAAGATATCGCGGCGACCGCGAGCGCGATGGCGGAGAAAGTGGCGAATCTGCGGATTTTTGGCGATGACGCCGGGAAGATGAATCGTTCGCTGCTTGATACGGGTGGGGCGGCGCTGGCGATTTCGCAGTTTACTTTGTATGGCGATGCGCGCGGGCAGAGGCGGCCGAGTTTTATTCAGGCGGGGCCGCCGGAATTGGGGAAGGCGCTTTATGAGGAGTTTGTGCGGGCATTGCAGAGGCTTGGCGTGAGAGTCGAAACCGGAGTGTTTCAGGCGCACATGGCCGTGGAGCTTGTGAATGATGGGCCTGTGACGATTTTGCTCGATTCGGAGAAGGTGTTTTGAATGGATTTCGTGCGAGCCTCCGGTCAGTCGCGGCCTTGTGGCCGCTACGGGACCTGAGCTACGGTTTTGGAAGCATAAAGAAAATCTAGGATTGCCTGAGTAGTGGCTTTCGCGAGGTCGGGTTTTTGGCGATTTTGAATGGGTGCCTCAAGGAACGGCGCACAGGCCCTTCGGTCGTCAGGATAAACAGGAGTGCCTGTGCCACTTGGGGCGATGCGGGGTACGACATGAGCGAAATTTCTCGGATATTGGACCAGATGGATCGGGCGATAGCTGGAGAGGCGTGGCATGGGCCGGCGTTGAACCAATTGCTTGAGGGGATTACGGCTGAGCAGGCTTCTATGCATCCGGTGCGTGGCGCGCATTCGATTTGGGAAATTGTGAATCATCTTGGGGCTTGGAACCGGATCGTGCATCGGCGGCTTGCGGGAACTGCGGCGGACGTGACGCCGGAGATGGATTGGCCGCCGGTGTGGGAAGTGAGCGAGGTGGAGTGGCGGCGGTCGCTTGAGAATTTGCGCGAAAGCCGGGCGCAATTTCGCGCTGCGGTGGCGCAGGTACGGGAAGAGGAATTGTCGGCTCCGCCGGCTGGGACGGAGTGGTCACGCTATGCGACGCTGCACGGCGTCGTCCAGCACGACTTGTATCACGGCGGGCAGATTGCGATTTTGAAGAAGGCACTTGGATAACGGAGCGCCACAAAACATGAGCAGTGCAGCGCGGCCTTTTGCAGGCGGAATCCGTTTAGCGCGGCCGGCCGACTATCCGCGAATGGCGGAACTGGCGGGGCAGCTTGGATATCCTGCAACCCCGGACGACATTGCGCGACGGCTCGCAGGATTTATTACGACCGGAGAGCACGTGGTCTTTGTCGCTCAGCTGGCGGATGGAACCATCGCGGGTTGGATTGGCGCGTTTGTGTACCGCTGCGTGGAAGCGGATGCGCGCGTTGAAATCAGTGGGCTGGTGGTGGACGAGCGCTTTCGCTCGCAGTCAGTTGGCCGGTCTCTGCTGGAGCGCGCGGAAGCGTGGGCGCGCGAGAAGGGATTCAGCGCAACCAGTTTACGGTCGAACGTGATTCGCGAGCGGGCGCATGCGTTCTATGAACGGCAGGGTTACGCGCACACGAAGACGCAAAAGTCATTTCGGAAAAAACTATAAGCGCGATGCCGAATCCGTTCCTAATGCAATTCAAAACGGACGGGCCGGCGCTGCTTGATGTTTGCGTGCTGGCCGCCTGCTGGTTGGGATTCGGCGTGATTCTCGTGATCGGGAAGCGCGGAGCTACGAAGACTGACGCGAAGCGCAGCCCGATTTCGCATCTGGGCTTCTTGCTCCAGCTTCTCGGTTATGCGATTTGTTTTGCGTTTCCCCGGCCTGATTTATCGCCGATTGCGCCGATGCCGAAAGTGACCGAGTTGCTTTTGTCGGCCGTAATTGCGGCGATGGGAGTGATATCGATTGGCATTTGCTACGCGGCGGCTCGCGCGCTCGGCAAGCAGTGGGCGCTGGTGGCGCGCGTCGTCGATGATCACGAACTGATCACCGGCGGCCCGTATTCGCACGTTCGGAATCCGATTTATCTGGCGATGTTCGGCATGCTGGTGGCGACCGGGCTGACGATAAGCCGCTGGCAGGCGCTGTTGGCGGGCATTTTGGTGTTTCTGATCGGGAATGAGATTCGGATTCGCAGCGAAGCGAGTCTCTTGCGAGAAACTTTCGGTCCGAAATTTGACGAGTATGCGTCGCGCGTCCCGGCGGTATTTCCCCGGTTGTTCTAGCTAGGTTTCTTTTCTACCCAAATGAAACTCCACCCTGTTGTGAATCAGCTATTTAAGAAAATATCGTAATACGATATAATCGCAATGCCTATGCGGAACGATAAACAACAGGCAATCGATTACCGTTCGCTCTCGGATTTCCGCTATGAGATTCGCCGATTCCTGAACTTCAGCGAGCAGGCGGCGCGCGAGGCAGGAATCGAGCCGCATCAACATCAGGCCTTATTGGCAATCAAGGGTTTGATACCGAAGCAAAAGGCGACTGTGGGTGCGCTGGCGGAACGACTTCAGGTGCAGCACCACACAGCCGTCGAGCTAGTGGATCGCCTCGAAAAGAAGAAATTGATTCGACGCTCACGAAATGGTGCGGACAGGCGCGAAGTGATTCTATCGCTCACTCCACGAGGCGAGCGGGTGCTGGCCGATCTTACGCTGGTTCATCGGGCTGAACTCCGTTCTGCGGGACCGGTGCTCTTGCGGGCTTTGAATGGGGTCTTGGCGCAAGGACGCTCAAGTTCGACGAAGAGTATTCGAGGCACCTGGGGACGGCACTAGGAGCGGAGAAATGGCGAAAGAAAGAAGATTTGCAAGGGGTGATGACCCAACTGAGGCAATCCCCGCCGCCTTTTTGGAACCGCTGGCCGGATTCAGGCTGGGCTTTATTTCGCTGCTAGCGGCGCTGATTGGAATTCTTGCGGGGTTGATAGCGTACGTCTTGTACGACTTGATCGGGCTTTTCACGAACCTCGCTTACTACCACGAATGGTCGTTTCATTTTAGGAGTCCAGAAAATACGCACCTTGGCCTGTGGATCATTGTTACGCCTGTAATCGGCGGATTGATCGTGGGATTCATGGCCAAGTACGGCTCGGAAAAAATCAGGGGACATGGAATTCCGGAGGCGATGGAAGCGGTATTGACCTCGCGCAGCCGGATCGAAGGGAAGGTGGCGATTTTGAAACCGCTTTCGGCGGCGATTGCGATTGGAACCGGCGGCCCGTTTGGCGCAGAAGGCCCGATCATTCAGACAGGCGGCGCATTCGGTTCGCTCGTGGGCCAGTTTATTTCTACGACGGCTGCCGAGCGCAAGGTGCTGCTCGCGTGCGGTGCCGGAGCGGGAATGGCTGCGACGTTCAACACGCCGATTGCGGGCGTGATTCTGGCGATTGAGCTGTTGCTATTTGAATTCCGGTCGCGTTCGTTTATCCCGCTGGTGATTGCGTGCACGCTGGCGACAAGCGTTCGCTCAGTGCTGCTGGGGCAGAAGTCGATGTTTTCGATGGGCAACGTGAATTTCGATGCGTTGCGCGGTTTGCCTTTTTACGTTGTGTTGGGCGTCCTGTCGGGAATCGCAGCGATAGGATTTACGAAATTGCTGTACTGGATGGAAGACCAATTCGAGCGATTGCCGATAAACGATTTATGGCATCCGGCGATTGGTGCGCTGGGTCTTGGAATCATCGGATACTTCGTACCGCGGGTGCTGGGCGTGGGCTACGACACGATCTCAGACATCCTCAACAATAATCTCGCATTGAAATTGCTGCTGCTCGTAGCGGTGTTCAAGGCGCTCGCGCTTGTGATTTCGCTTGGCTCAGGAACGTCAGGCGGCTTGCTCGCGCCTATGTTCATGTCGAGTGCGGCGATGGGCGGGGCGTTTGCGATTGTGGTGAACATGATATTTCCATCCGCGCATCTCTCGCCGGGTGCATATGCGCTCGTGGCGATGGCGGCGGTGTTCGGTGCGGCGTCGCGGGCAACATTCGCGTTCATCGTGTTCGCCTTTGAAATCACGCGCGATTACAACGCGATTCTGCCGCTGATGTTGGGCTGCGTGATTGCGGACATGATCGCGCTGCGTTACCTGCCTAGTTCGATCATGACGAAGAAGCTGGCGCGCCGCGGGCTTTCGGTGCCGGAGTTTTACGAAGCGGGCGTGCTGAACGTGGTGCGAGTGGATGAAGTGATGCGCAAAGATGTGCAAGCGATTCCTCCCGAAATGACGGTGGGAGAAATGGCCGAGCGGATGGCGCAGCGCGAGCCCGGATACGACATCACGGAAGGTTTGCCGATTGCGAGTGAAGACGCGCGGCTCGTGGGAATCGTGACCCAGGGGGATTTGTTGCGCGCGCTCGAGGAAGATCCTGCGGGCCGAATGGCGGTGCGCGAAGCGGGAACGCTGAACCCGGTCGTTGCGTTTCCTGATGAGCTCGTTTATGAGGCGCTGTTCCGGATGCTGAAGCGCGATATCGGCCGGCTGCCGGTGGTGAGCCGCGAAGAGCCGGATCGGATGGTGGGATATTTGAATCGCGCGAGTATTTTAAGCGCTTGGACGCGGCAGATGCATGAAGAAGGTGTGCGCGAGCATGGGTGGTTTCGGAAGTTTCGCGGGAACTTTAAGAGTCCGAGGGTGATTCCCTCGATTAAGTAGGTTGTGCTTGCTTGTCATTGGGGGAAAAGAGCCGGCGAGACGCCGGCGTTACGGAAGTGCAGTGTTGCTCGTAGGAACCGGGTGTTCTCAGTTTGGCCGTGCTTGCATCACAACCTACTAACTCGATGCCGGACGAACTTACCAGCCGCCGCCACCACCTCCCCCGAAGCCGCCGCCCGAGAATCCGCCTCCGCCGAAGCCTGAGCCTCCGGAGCTGCTGCGCGGAGCCGATGCCATCACGCTGCTTGCCTGGGCAGACATCACGTTGAGATCGTTGACGAACATATAGGGTACGAATCCGCTGCCATAAGGCCCTGAGTACCATTGAGGCGGTTGCATCGCGATTCCGGCGAAGGCTGCCACCCATTTCTTTTCGCAGCGCAGCGCCATCGCATAGGGCAGGAATTTCTCGAACATTTCGGGTGTTTTCACGATGCGTTCGAGGCGGTCGCTTTCCACGCGTTCGAGGAACTGTTCAAAGCCGAGAACCTTCTCAAATGTGCGGGCACCGCTGAGAGTGCGCGAGGGCATGAACCAGCCGAAAATGCAGATCACCGCTGCGGCGAGGATCGCTGCGATGACCCAAGTGAGATGCGCTACGCCCGTAGCGGCTCCGAGTGCGCCACCGAATACGAAGAGCAGAATTCCGATCACAATGCCGGCGCCGATGTAGCCCTGGCGAACCGTGTCCGGGCGATGGAGATAGTAGCCGTCGGCCATCAGGGCGTCGAAGATGCGGCTGCGGATGGCGGGCAAATGCGTATAGAAATGATTCTGGAGGTCGGAGAGCTTCACGGAAGTGATCGAGCCGTCGTCAAAGAGCGCGGAGAGCATTTCGAGTTCGTGCGGGCGGACGACGCTCCATTCGGTGGGCGGCCGCTTTAGGTGAAAAATATATTCCTTGCCGTGCGTGAGGCCGAGGAGATGGCTTTCGTCTTTTTGCTCGATCGTGAGGTAGCCCTTCACCGCCAGGTCGACGAGAGTCGCGGTGATGTCGCGCATGGCGGCCTCGTTGTCAACGAGCGTGCCGCATTCGCCGGGCGTGAGCTTATCGGGCGGTTCGTATTGCACGGCGACGGAGCCGCGCTCTGGGTCGCGGCCACGCGTCCACCAAAGCCACAACATGATGAAGAATACGACAACGGGAAGAAACAGTGGCCAATTGCTGCGGAAGAAAAGCGCGATTTTTGCAGCCGTGGAAGGCGGATGAACGAATCCCTTGTCCCAGCCAGCCACGACTGTAAGACCTTCGCGATACGAGAGCGGATGATTGGTACTCACCTGGACGATGTTGCCTGTCGTTTGCACTTGCGCATCGCTTTCGCGCGATCCGTAGGCGCCAGTGAAGGCAGTCGCGTGCAAGCCGGTGACGCCGTCTGGCAATTCGATTTTCGCTGAAGCAGTGCGGATCGGAGCGTTCCATTCGGCACCCGTAACGTTCCAGTAGAGTTCGTCGTGATCGTCGAAGAATCGAATCGCGTTGAGAATGCGATAGTGAAGCAGGACGGTCTTCGTTGCGTCTTGCGCGCCGGGCACGGAGATTTTGAATTTCAAGTAGCGGCCTTCGCGCTTCTGCTCGTATTTCAACGGATGGCCGTCGTCATCGGTAACGGAGAGGGGTTCGAGAAGCAGCGAATAGTTGAGGTGCTGGGGCGTCTCGTATTCGACGGGAATCGTGCGGTAGATTCCGTGCCAGAAACCGGTGAAGCGTGTTTCGATGATTTCCGTCACTTCAATGGTGCCATTGGGATTGACCGTAACGGTTTCATCGAAGCGTTGAATTGTGAGATCGCGCGCCTGTGTCGCTAGCGCTGCGAGCGACAACGCTGTGAGAAGCATAAGCAGGCAGGGCGAGAGTCTGCGGCAAAGGCGAAGCATAGCGTGCGAGCGGTTTAGGATGTGGCGCCGCCGAAGCTGACTTTCGGTACTTCGCGTTCAGCGGGCGCGCTGATTTCGAAAAATTCGCGCGGCTTGAAGTTGAACATACCGGCGATGATGTTGGAAGGGAACTGCGCGATTTTCGTATTGAGGTCGCGGACGACGGCATTGTAGTACCGGCGGGCGTTCTGAATGCTGTCTTCGATCTGATTGAGAGTAGCCTGAAGCTGATTGAAACTTTCGACGGCGCGCAGCTGGGGATATGCCTCGGCTAGTGCGAACACCTGGCGCAACGCGGCAGTGAGCGCGCCTTCCGCTTCGGCTTTAGCCGCGGGACCTTCGCTGCTCATAGCGCGATTGCGCGCAGCGACGACACCTTCCAGCGTTCCTTTTTCGTGAGCGGCGTAGCCCTTCACGGTTTCAATAAGATTTGGAATCAGGTCGTAGCGCCGCTTCAGTTGCACGTCGATATCCGACCACGCGTTGTCGCATTGCACCTTCAGGCTAACGAGGCCGTTGTACATCGCCACAATAAAGAAGACCAGCAGCACCAGAATCACAACGGCAGCGATCAGCATTGCGCGCCTCCCAGAAAGGCTGGAACCGGCTTTCGGCCGCGATCCTTGCGGGTCAGAATACGGCGGGACGGAGATGGAGTAAAGCGCATAGCGTCGAGCGGGTTTTCGCGAGGGACATTATTTCGGGGGTTTGAGGCTGGGGTCGAGGCGCGCGGCCTCTTTGAATTCCGCCACTGCCTCTTCGTCGTTGAGCCACTGCAGGCAGATCGCGAGATTGTAGTGGGCGCGGGCTGAATCGGGCCGCAGGCGAATGGATTCGCGATAGGCATCAGCGGCTGGAGCGAACTGGTGCTTGGTGAAAAGCGCATTGCCGAGATTGAAGTAAGCGTCGGCATTGCTCGGCTGTTCCGCGATCACTTTTCGATAGGCGGCTTCAGACGCTTCGGCATCACCGGATTGCAAAAGCGCCGCGCCGAGGGCAATTTGCGCTTCGGTTAGCCCGGGCTGCGCAGCTAGGGCTTTGGTGTAGCTTTCAATCGCGCGCTTCGAATCTTTCTGGCTCATGTAGGCATTGCCCAGATTGTAGAGTGCGTGCCCATCCTTGGGATTCAGCGTGAGGCCTTTTTCGTACGCAGCGATTGCTTCGGGGAATTTCTGCTGTTCTTGATAAGAGCTGGCGAGATTGAATTCCGCTTCGGCTTGGTCAGGCTTCAGCTCGAGGCTTTTCTGCAGGCTGGTGGTGGCTTCGTCGAATTTATTTTGGCTGTGCAGTAGGTGGCCGAGTTCGAACCACGCGTGCGCGTCCTTGGGATTATCGGCGACCACCTGGCGGTATGCGGCGATAGCGTCATCGGTACGGCCGGAATTTTGCAGCGCGGAAGCGTAGTTGGCTCGGACATCGGTGGCTTTCGGTTCAAGGACGAGTGCCTGCTCGAAAGTTTTGATCGCGCCGTCCCAATCTTTTTTCGAAGCGAGAGCGGCAGCGAGATTGTTCATCGCGTCAACATAGTTCGGAGCCAGATCGATGGCTTTGCGATAAGCCTCTATGGCGTCGTCGGCGTGGCCTTGGGTGAACAGGACAACTCCCATTCCATTGTGGGCCTGCGGAAAGGTGGGCTGGAACTCGAGCGCTTTCCGATAGGCGGCGAGCGATTCGTCCAGCTTGCCTTTGTGAAAAAGCGCGAGGCCTAGATTGCTCTCAGTGATCGCGTCGGTAGGCTTTAAGGCGAGGGCCTTGTTGAAGTCGGCGATGGCTTCGTCGTCTTTCCCCTGGGCGTCGAGAGCGAGCCCAAGATTGCTATCGGCTTCCGGGAAGTTTGGGTCTATAGCGAGCGCTTGGCGGAACTGCTTGATGGCTTCGTCGATTTTGCCCGCTTTGTAGAATTCGAGGCCGCGATTATTGAGTTCGACCGCCTGATTGTGCGCGGCGACCTGCAATTGAAAAGGATTGGCTGGCACAGGCGAAGGAATTGCGAAGAGCAGCAAAAAGCCGCCGCAGATCGACATTATATTCAAAGTCCCAGCCTCCGAGAAACTCGACGCCGAAAGCATAGCACAGTCAAAAGCGCGCTTAGCGAGAGCAGTCGAGTATCGCTAGTGTTACGGTCTAATTTCAGTTACGCTAGCGGCGCACAGGCGTACAAGTGGATTGGACCCCTTCCAGCCACTTGTGATGCTTTTCAAAACATTCAGCGCAGCGGTATTCGGCATCGACGCATACCTCGTCGAAGTCGAGGTGGATATCGGTCCGAGCTTTCAGGGCTATTTCAGCGTTGTCGGTTTGCCGGACATTGCCGTCAAAGAAAGCCGCGAGCGGATCAAGTCCGCCGTGCGCAACTGCGGCTTCGATTTTCCCTTCAATCAAATTGTAACGGTGAATCTCGCCCCGGCGGACATTCGCAAGGAAGGTTCGGCGTTTGACCTGCCGATGGCGCTTGGAATCCTCGGCTGCCAAGGGACTTTCTTCGGCAAAATCCTCGATTCGTACGTTTTTCTGGGAGAGCTGTCTCTCGACGGAAGCGTACGTTCCGTTCGCGGCGCACTTTCGGCGGCGCTCGCAGCGCGCGAGCGCGGGATCCAGAATGTTGTGGTACCGGAAGCCAACGCGCGCGAAGCGGCCGTGGTAGAAGGCGTAAAAGTATTCGCGGTGAAGTCGCTTCCGCAAGCAGTCGATTTGATGAACTCGCCGGAATCGTTTCACCCGATCGAAGTGGATACGAAGCAGATGCTCGCGGAAGCCAGCCAATACGGGGTGGACCTGCGCGACGTGCGCGGACAGATTGCAGCGAAACGCGCGCTGGAGGTAGCGTGCGCCGGCAGCCACAACATTCTGCTGATCGGCCCACCCGGCGCGGGCAAGACGATGCTGGCGAAACGGATTCCCACCGTGCTGCCGCCTATGTCGCTCGAAGAAGCGATCGAAACCACACGCATTCACAGCGTGGCGGGAACTCTCGAAGACAAGCGTGGCCTGATCGGGACGCGTCCGTTTCGCTCGCCCCATCATACGATCAGCGATGCAGGCTTAATCGGCGGTGGCGCGATTCCGCGGCCGGGCGAGGTGTCGCTGGGACATAACGGCGTGCTCTTTCTCGACGAGTTGCCGGAATTCCAGCGCAACGTGCTGGAGGTGATGCGGCAGCCGCTCGAAGACGGGTGCGTCACGATCGCGCGCGCGGCGCTTTCCGTGAGCTTTCCGTCACGGTTTATGCTTGCAGCGGCAATGAATCCTTGTCCTTGCGGTTTTTTTGGTGACCCGACGCGCGAGTGCCATTGCTCGCCGGTGCAGATTCAGCGCTACGTGTCGAAAATTTCCGGGCCGCTGCTCGATCGCATCGATATCCACATCGAAGTGCCCGCCGTGAAATACAAAGAACTCCGCGGAAACGCCGAAGTGGAATGTTCAGGGGCGGTGCGAGAGCGAGTGTTGCGCGCGCGAGAATTGCAGCTGGATCGCTACCGTGTCGAAAAAGGATTGTACTCGAACTCGCAGATGCCTTCGCGCTTGCTCCGGAAACACTGCGCGATCTCCGCAGACGGCGAAAAGCTGCTCGAAACGGCCATCCAGCGGCTCGGCTTGTCAGCGCGGGCGCACGACCGTATCCTGAAAGTATCGCGCACGATTGCGGATCTAGAGGGCGCTGAGTGCATCCAACCGAAGCATTTGAGCGAAGCGATTCAATATCGCACTCTGGATCGCACCTATTGGGCATGAAAGATCTTATCGCAGGCTTTCGAACGTTGTAACTCATGAAGCTCATCAGCCGTCTTAGTAGAAGCATGGCCTTGCTAAGCGTGGTCGTACGTAGTTAATCCCAGGCCGATGGATTGACTTGTGCGCGCGCGGTATGTTACGCATACTGCTCTTTAAGGTGCCCCTCGACCTCGGATGGCGGCTAAAACCCAACGAATCGAGATCACGCTGGAGACGCTGCTCGAGAGCGTGGATCTCGCCGAAGTGATTGTGATGCGCATCGCGGAAGCCGCAGGTTTCAGCGAAGAAGACATTCACAAAATGGGAATGGCGGTCCGCGAGGGCGTGATCAACGCGTATAACTACGGAAATCAGCAGATTCGCGACAAAAAGATTTTCATGACCGTGGAGCTCGAGCCAGACAAGATGATCGTCCGCGTTCTCGATCAGGGCAAAGGATTCGAGCTTACCGAAGTGCCCGATCCGCTGGCCGAGGAAAACCTGCTGCGCACCTCGGGGCGAGGCCTGTTTCTTATGCGCGCGTTCATGGACGAATTCAACGTGCACACCGCCCCCGGCGGCGGTGCCGAGCTGGTGATGGTGAAGAAACTCCCCGAACCGGTTTCCGGCAACGGAAGCTGACAACCGGAGTAGAATTAAAGCAACGAGGTTCTATCGTGGCCCTACAAGGCACTTGCCGTGAGATTAATGACATCGCAATCATAGACTTCAGCGGAAAGATCACTTTAGGCGAGGGCAGCTCCACACTTCGCCGCACGATCAAAGAATTGATCGACAAAGGCCACCGCAAAATCGTTCTGAATCTCTACGACGTGGACTACATCGACAGCTCGGGAATTGGCGAGCTCGTCAGCGGCTATACCACGGTTCGGAATGCGAGCGGCGAGCTGAAACTTCTTCACCTGACGAAGCGCGTGCACGACCTGCTGCAGATCACCCGGCTATTCACGGTTTTTGACGTGCAGTCGGACGAAGATACCGCACTTCGTAGCTTCCGCTAGGCTCAAATCGACTGCTCGAAACGCAGGCTGCGATTTAGTCCGCGAGCATCTTTGTGGTACCATTCTTTTTCCAGAATTTAACTTACAGGGAGCGGCTTTGGCGCATATTTCGCGGAAAGAACTGAAGAAGGACGAACTGAGAGACACGCTGGCGCAGGGAGCCGAAGCGGTGCTCTCCCATCAGGCTCTTACGCTGTACATCGTGATAGCGGCGGCGGTGATTGCGCTGGGCGTTTTTGGCTGGCGGTCCTATACTGAGCGGCAAACGATAAAAGCAGCAGCGGCATACAATGACGCGATGAAGGTGTTCCAGGCGCGCGTGCGAGCACCGGGTGAGCCGTCCGAGCCGAATGAAGTGAGCTACGTTGACGAGAAAAACAAATACACCGACGCGGCCAAGAAATTTCAGGATGTAGCGACGAAGTACGCGCATACGCGGCCGGGCCAGCTCTCGGCTTACTACGCCGCGCTCAGCCTCGAAAAACTGGGTAAGAATGACGATGCGAAGAAATTGCTCAAAGGGCTCGCGGACACAGATTCTGATTTCGCAGCAATGGCAAAATTCGAGCTCGCGCAATTGGCGGATCGCAATGGTCAGGGCGACGAAGCCGTCAATCTTTATCAACAGTTGATCGCCAAGCCCGGTGTGCTGGTGCCGAAGCCGGTGGTGATGCTGGCGCTCGCCGGCCACTATAGCCAGAAGAATCCGGCCGAAGCTGCAAAGCTTTACGCGCAGATCAAGTCTGAGTATCCCGATACTCCGATCGCAAATGAGGCGGACCAAGAACTGGCGTTGCTGCCAGGCAAGTCATAAGCATCGTCCCTGTTAAACCCGCGCGTTCTTTCCCAACGCAAGCCGACACGCTAGACTGACGGTAATGCAATTCGCTCCTTACGCAATGGACGTGCGCCAATCGCGCGGCCGGCGCTACCCGGAAACCGCGCATTCCTATCGCAATGACTACGCTCGCGACCGCGACCGCGTCGTCCATTCCCGCGCTTTCCGCCGGTTGGAGGCGAAGACGCAGGTTTTCACCACGCGCTTCTCCGATCATTTTCGCAATCGCCTCACGCACACTTTGGAAGTCACGCAGATTGCTCGCACCGTAGCTGGTGCGTTGGGCCTCAATACGGACCTGACGGAGGCGCTGGCCTTGGTCCACGATATCGGACATCCGCCCTTCGGCCATGCAGGCGAAAAGCAGCTCGACAAGCGAATGCGCGAGCACGGCGGGCGGTTCAACCACAATCTGCACGCCCTCCGCATCGTCGAGCAGTTCGAACAGCGCTACCTCGATCATCCCGGCTTGAATCTCACTTTCGAAGTGCGTGAAGGCATCATCAAGCACTCGCGAGATTATTCTGCGGCGGAGTTCCCGGAGCTGGCTGAATATCTGCTCGAAGAGCGGCCTCCTCTCGAAGCGCAGCTCATCGATCTCGTTGATGAGATCGCTTACAACACAGCCGATCTCGATGACGGGTTCGAAGCTCGCCTGCTCGATCTTGAGCAACTGCGCGAGGAAGTGCCGGTCTTCGAAGCGGCCTATCGCGAGGTGGACCGCACGCACCCAGACGGACTGCAGAAACTAAAATTCAACGAGGCTTTGAAGCGCGTGCTCGACCGGCTTGCCACGGATCTGATCGAGTACACACGCGGACAACTGGAAGCGAGTGGCGCGAAATCCGTGGACGACATTCGCCACTTGCCAAAGCGCCTCGCATCGTTCTCACCACAAGTAGCCGAGAAGAATGGACGCCTGAAGCGATTCCTTTTCTCGCACCTATATTCTCACCCGGCCATCGCAGAAGATCGCACCCGCTCCGTTGCGGCACTTGACGAATTGTTCCGATTCTTCCTGGAACATCCCGAGCGCATGCCGGAACACTACGCGCGCGTGGCGAAAGAAGAACCGCCGCATGTTGTGGTCTGCGACTACGTTGCAGGCATGACCGATCACTTCCTGCTGCGCCAATGCCACGAGTTCCTAGGTACGCCTATTGGTTCAGCCGCGCTCGCCCCTTAAACCCAGAGCAAGTGTGTCATTGCCCGTTAAGCGTCACGCATGGAATCTTCCACAGGTGGCTTCCTTGACATCGCGCTCGCCAGACTTATAATGGAATTTCGTTGCAATTTTGCGGGGAAAACGATGTTTTTGGACGTTAACGAACTCGCCCTCCGTAAGACCCGAATCCGCAAGAGCTATTCGCCGGGTACGCTTGATTTTCACTCCGGGGAGTTCCGCCAGGTGGAGCCGCTTGAGGTGCGCGCGACGGCCGAGTTGGTGGAAGGGCAGATTCGAGCCTACGGTAACTTGCACACCCGCGTTGAGTTAGTGTGCGCCCGGTGCCTGGACACCGTCGTCGAAGAAATCAGCCGCGACTTCGATCTTTACTACCGGCCTATGACGTCCATCGCAGCCGACGATGAATTTCACCTGAACCTCGACGACACCGAAATCGCGTTCTTCGAGGGAGACGGGCTTTTCCTCGCCGACGTGCTGGCTGAACAAGTGAATCTCGCGATCCCCATGAAGATCATCTGCCGCAGCGATTGCCGCGGTCTTTGCCCTCACTGTGGCGCGAACCTCAACAACGAAGAATGCCGCTGCGAAAAGCACGGGTCTGATCCCAGGCTCGCGCCCCTCGCCCGCCTGAAGCAGGACTGGTTCAAAAAGCAATAAAACGCTACACTATCACTTTCCATTTTGGGCCGCCTTTGTCGCGGCCTGCCATGAGGAGCTGTAATGCCGAATCCGAAACGACGTCATTCGAAGCGACGCACGAGCAACCGGCGCGCGCACGATCATCTGCACAAATTGCCGCTCACTGAGTGTCCTAACTGCCACGAAAAGAAGCTGCCCCACCAGTTGTGCCGCGCCTGCGGTTATTACAAGGGCCGTGAAGTGATTGACACTAAGGGCAAGACAGCCTAAGTTTCCCTCGCCTGAATTTCCAAGCTGGCACATTGATGACTACCATCGCTCTGGATGCAATGGGAGGAGACCACGCGCCTCGCGCGGAAGTGGAAGGCGCGGTGCTAGCGGCGCGCGAGTTAGGAACGCGGATTTTTCTGGTAGGCATTGAGGCGACCTTAAAACAGGAACTGGGCCGCCACCGGCATCGCGGGCTCCCAATCGAGATCGTCAACGCCACGGAAGTGGTGACGATGAGCGATTCTCCGGCGCATGCTTTCCGCCGGAAGAAAGACAGCTCCTTGCACGTGGCCGCGAGGCTGGTGCGCGACGGCAAAGCGGATGCTCTGGTCAGCACCGGCAATACAGGTGCGGTGATGACTGTCGCTCGATTCGTGCTGGGAACGTTGCCTTCGGTGGATCGTCCGGCGCTGGCCGGCGCGTTTCCGAATATGAAGGAAAAGTTCTGCGTGATTCTGGACGTGGGCGCCAACGTGGATTCAAAAGCGGAGCAGATCGCGCAGTTCGCAGTAATGGGCGAGATTTACCACCGCACGATTTTTGGCACCAAGCGTCCTCGCGTCGCGTTGCTATCTATTGGCGAAGAAGAGATGAAAGGCAATGAAGTGACGCGTGAGACATTTAATATTCTGAAGCACTCACCGCTGAACTTTACTGGAAATGTTGAAGGACGCGACGTGTTTCGCGGCGATGTAGACGTGATCGTCTGCGACGGTTTCATCGGCAATATCGCGCTGAAAATCAGCGAGGGTTTGGTCGAGTATATCGGCGGCACGCTGAAGAAAGCGATCAAGAGCAGCCTGAAATCGCAGATAGGCTATGCGCTTTCGAAAGAAGCGTTCGACGATTTCCGCGCCCGCACGAACTACTCGGAAGTTGGCGGTGCGCCGCTGCTCGGCGTTCGCGGGATTACCGTGATCGGCCACGGGCGTTCGAATCCTGTTGCCATCAAAAATGCGATGCGCGTCGCAGCAGAGCTGTACCGCAATCGCGTGAACGAAAAGATCGATCAGGAGCTTTCCGCAGTAGCTACCGCCGCTAACGTCGCGCGCGGCTGAGCACTGCGGACACCGCACGAAATGGGTAAACTTGCATTTCTATTTCCCGGACAGGCGTCGCAATATCCCGGCATGGGACGCGACCTCGCCGAAAAATATCCGGAATCGCGCGTCGTCTTCGACGAGGCGGATGCCGCGCTGGGATTTTCGCTCTTCAACCTTTGCTGCGAAGGCACCGAAGAAGCGCTGAAGCAGACGGAAAACACGCAGCCCGCCATTCTGACCGTCTCGATTGCGGCATATCGCGCGCTCGAGAAGCGAGGCGTCACGCCCGATTTCGCAGCGGGGCATAGCCTTGGCGAATATTCCGCGGTGGTCGCTGCCGGCGGACTCGATTTTTCGGAGGCAGTGAAAATCGTGCGCGGACGCGGGCGCTACATGCAGGAAGCTGTGCCGGCCGGTGAAGGCGCGATGGCTGCGATCCTCGGCCTTCCGCCGTCGGAAGTGGCGGAGGTCTGCAAAAAGGCGGCTGATCACGAGATCGTCTCACCCGCGAATTTAAATTCGCCAGAGCAGACTGTGATTTCGGGAAGCGCCGCAGCTGTGAAGCGCGCCGTTGAAATTGCGTCGCAGAGCGGAGCAAAACGCGCAGTTATGCTTCCGGTTTCTGCTCCTTTTCATTGCGCGATGATGGCTCCGGCGCAGCAACGCCTCGAAGCGGACTTGCGCGCCGCGAATTTTAACGCCCTAAAATTCCCGGTGGTCACCAATGTGGACGCTGAAGCGGTCACAACGGGTGATGAAGCGCGCGATGCGCTGATTCGCCAGGTCACGCAACCGGTGCGCTGGCTGGATTCCATTCACGAAATGATCGAAGCGGGCGTCACGGTTTTCGTCGAGGTCGGGCCGGGGAAAGTTCTCAGCGGGCTCTTGCGCCAGATCGATCGCTCGATCCGAGCTTTCAACGTCGAGGATTCAGCGAGCCTCGAAGCCGCGATCGAAAAAATCGCGCAATCTCGCGCGGAAGCGGCGGAAGGATAATTCAAGCCCAATGTTTTCACTGAAAGAGAAAGTAGCCCTCGTCACCGGTGCGTCGCAAGGAATCGGGCGAGCCACCGCGTTGGGGCTGGCCGAAGCAGGCGCGAAGGTTGGCGTCGCGGCCAGAAGCGCTGACAAACTTGCGTCGCTCGTTTCCGAAATCGAAAGCGCGACTGGCGAGGCTCTGGCCATCCCCATGGATGTCGCCGATCCCGCACAAGTGAAGGCGGGTTTTCAGCAGGTCCTTGCGAAATACGGCCGGCTCGACATTCTCGTCAACAACGCGGCAATCACGCGCGACATACTCGCCCTGCGCATGAAACTCGAAGACTGGGACGCCGTGTTGCGCACGAATCTAACCGGCGCGCACCTTTGTATTCAGCAAGCGCTGGGCGCGATGTTGAAGCAGCGCTCAGGCCGCATCATCAATCTATCATCGGTCGTCGCGCAGACTGGCAATGCCGGCCAAGCGAATTACGTCGCATCGAAAGCGGGCCTGATTGGCCTCACCCGCGCGATTGCAGTCGAAGTAGCTTCGCGGAACATCACCGTAAACGCAGTGGCGCCCGGGTTTATCGCTACGCCGATGACCGACGTGCTGTCGCAAGAGATCAAAGACAAAATGAAAGCGATGATTCCGCTCGGGCGCCTTGGATCGGATAAAGATATCGCCGCCGCGATCGTCTTCCTCGCAAGCGACGAAGCAAGCTACATCACCGGACAAGTGCTGGAAGTGAACGGCGGCTTGCATATGGGGTAGCGTGCCTGCGGAATGTGCTTTTAGGTTACGCGCTAGGCTCGTGCGAACGGATTTCAGATCCCGCGGGGCACAAAGGTTGACCCCAGCATTGGGCCGCGCATAGAATGGGCGGTACATTTTTGGGCGCTGCCCCAGCCGTCGTGGCGGCTCAAGGGCTAGACTACTACCGATACCGGAGGAACAATCAGAATGGCCAGCGTCGAAGAACGCGTGAAGCAGATTATTGTCGAGCAGCTCGGTGTGGACGAAGGCGAAGTCACTCCGACGGCCTCGTTTGTGGACGACCTGGGCGCCGATTCGCTCGACACGGTCGAGCTGGTCATGGCTTTCGAAGAATCATTCGGCATCGAGATTCCGGACGAAGACGCCGAGAAAATCGCCACGGTGAAAGACGCCGTTGATTACATCGAGAAGCACGCCAAGGCTAGTAAGTAGTCCGCCCGGCCGTCCCATTCCGAACAGGAGAATGCAGGTTTGAACCGCCGAGTTGTCGTGACGGGCGTAGGGCTGGTCTGCGGGTGCGGCATTGGGACCGATGAGGTCTGGCGCAACCTGCTGGCCGGCAAAAGTGGTATCGGCCCAATTACCCATTTTGATGCAACCGCGTTTGACTGTCGCATCGCCGGTGAAGTCCGCAATTTCGATCCTCTCGTCTGGGTAGAAAAAAAAGAACTGAAAAAAATGGGTCGGTTCATTCAGCTGGCTCTGGCCGCTTCGGAATTTGCGATGCAGATGGCTCGTCTCGAATTGAAGCCGGAATCGGCGGATGCCGCCGGCGTCTATATCGCCTCTGGTATCGGCGGTTTCGACGTGATTGAACGCGAGCATTCGAAATACCTCCAGGGCGGACCCGGTAAGATTTCTCCCTTTTTTATTCCTGCTTCGATTGTCAATCTTGCGTCCGGGCATGTCTCGATTCGCTACGGCGCGAAAGGTCCGAATAGCGCGACAGCCACCGCATGCTCGGCCTCCGCTCATTCCATCGGCGACGCCTACAAAATTATTCAGCGCAGCGCCGCCGAAGTGATGATTGCAGGTGGTGCGGAAGCCGCAATTACGCCGATGGGCGTGGGAGGTTTTGCCGCCATGCGCGCGCTTTCCACGCGCAACGACGAACCCGAGCGCGCCAGCCGTCCATTCGATGCGCAACGCGATGGCTTCATCGTGGGCGAAGGCGCGGGCGTACTGATTCTTGAATCGCTCGAATTTGCGCAAAAGCGTGGCGCGCCAATCTTCGCGGAAATTGTCGGCTACGGAATGTCCGGCGACGCCTATCACATCACGCAACCGGCTGAAGGCGGCGATGGCGGCTATCGCGTCACGATGGCCGCGCTGAAGGATGCGAAGATTTCGGCGGACGATGTGAGTTACGTGAACGCGCACGGCACTTCGACCCCAATCGGCGATGCAATCGAAACCACAGCGTTGAAGCGTGTTTTCGGTGAGCGCGCGAAAAAAGTTCCTATCAGCTCGACCAAATCGATGACGGGCCATCTGCTCGGCGGCGCTGGCGGCCTCGAAGCCGGTATCAGCGTACTTGCTCTGCGCGATCAGATTCTGCCGCCCACAGTGAACTACGAAAATCCAGATCCCGAATGCGACCTGGACTACGTTCCCAATCAAGCACGCAAAGCATCAGTTGAATATGCTCTCTCGAATTCGTTCGGCTTCGGCGGCACAAACGCATCGCTAATCTTCAAGCGCTGGGATGGAAAGTAGCGCGATTCGTGCGGTGACTAGCAGCAATCGCGCACGACCAATGGCAGTAGGGGCACGGCATGCCGTGCCCGGCAAATGAACTTGGCGTAATTGTGCCATTTGCCAAGATTGTAGCTTTTTAGCCTGTGCCACGATGAGTGGAAGGCAGTTGCCGCGAAAGAAATCAATTCGGAGGCATTCTTGAAAATCGGAGTCTGCGTCAAACAAGTTCCCGCGAAAGATGCCCCCCTCGCCATCGTCGAAGGCGGCGCCTGGATTCGCGAATCCGACATCGGATTCGAGACAAACGAGCCCGATAGCTACGCGCTCGAAGAAGCATTGCGCCTGAAAGAAAAACACGGCGGCGAAGTGGTCGCCATTTCGATGGGCCCCGAGCGCGCCAAGCAAACGATCAAAGAAGCCCTCGCAAAAGGCGCCGATCGCGGCATTCACGTTTCTGACGATCAGTTCTACAAGCTCGATCCGCTCGGCTCTGCCCGTTCCATGGCCGCCGCGCTAAAAGCGGAAAATTTCGACCTCATCCTCACCGGCCTCCAAAGTGACGACCAGGGATTCGGCCAGACCGGCGTTCTCCTCGCCGAATTGTTGGGACGACCGCATGCCACAATCATCATGGCGATCGAAGTGACCGACTCACGAATGAAACTCAAACGCGAACTCGAAGCGGGTTGGTTCCAATGGGTCGAGCTGCCCCTTCCCGCTGTCCTCTCAATTCAATCGGGCATCAACAAGCCTCGCTACGCCACGCTCAAAGGCATCATGGCAGCCAAGAAAAAAGAAATCGCCACAGTCCAGCGCGCGTCACTGGGTGTACCTGATGCGCCAACGCAGCACGTAGAACGCATCTACGTCCCTCACAAAGCGAAGCAAACCGAATTCATCACAGGACAGCCGAAGGAAATCGCAGCGAAGCTCATCGAAAAGCTCAAGCACGAAGCGCGGGTGCTCTAAATGAAAATCCTCCTCATCACCGAACAGCGCGAAGGCAAATTCAACAAAGTCAGCTTCGAGACGCTGGCCGCCGCGCAGCAAATTGTTCAGCACACGAAAGGTTCGCTCACGGGCTTGGTCATCGGTAAAGGAGTGGCACCCCTTGCCGATGAACTCGCCGCCTCACAGCTCGACGAAGTTCTGCTCGTAGAACACGACCTGCTCGAAAAATACACCCCGGACGGATTCTCGCTCGCCCTGCGTCAGGTGATCGAAAGCACGAAGCCCGATCTCGTCCTTCTTCCGCACACATACCAGGTACGCGATTTCGCCCCCAAGCTCGCCGCCTCCATGGGCAAGGGAATGATCGGCGATTGCATCGGCTATCGTTACGAGAACGGCAAACTCATCTTCGTGCGCCAAATGTTTCAGGGCCGCACCGCAGCGGATGTCGTGTTCGCGGGCGATCCGCCCTGGATCGCATCATTTCAAGCCAGCGCCTTTCGCGCCGACCTCGTCACGAAACACGCCAGCGGAAAAGCGCCGGTGAAACCTGTCACCGTCGATCTAAAACCCGAGCAAATCCGCACCAAGCCGCTCGAATTATTTCGCGAAGCCAAACAAGCCGTCGACCTCACGCAAGCCCCCATCCTCGTTTCCATCGGCCGCGGCATCAAAGCCCCCGAAAACATTCCCATGGCCGAAAAACTCGCCAAGCTTCTGGGCGGCGAAATCTGCGCCTCGCGCCCCATCTGCGACGAAGGCTGGCTCCCCATGGAGCGCCAAATCGGCAGCTCCGGCCAGACCGTCGCGCCCAAGCTCTACTTCGCGCTGGGAATCAGCGGCGCCATCCAGCACGTCGTAGGCATGAAAGGCTCGCGCACAATTGCCGCCATCAACAAGGACCAGAACGCCCCCATCTTCGAGGTAGCCGATTACGGAATCGTCGGCGACCTCTTCGAAATCGTCCCCGCCATCATCGAGGAACTCGAAAAAACGAAGTAACCAGGGCGCGGGGTGTCCGCTTTCGAAATCCCCGCTCCCACGTTCGGGCATCGACTCGCACGAGGCCCCGGATACCTTTCCGCAAATAGCTGTCCTAGCAACACTTACTACACAGTCTGACTGGCAATCGAACTGCGACGCCAGATGAATTCGCGGCGATGTGTGCTTGCGCGGCATCTTTAGGGTTGCGGCGCGTAAACCCGCCGAGGCGCAAACCTGATACCCGAATAGGTTCGGCTGATGCAGACGCTCCTCCAGGACTTGAAGTACGGCGTGCGAATACTCGCAAAATCGCCGGGCTTCACAATTATCGCGGTGCTCACCCTCGCTCTCGGCATCGGCGCAAACACCGCGATTTTCAGCGTCATCAACGCGACGCTCCTCGCTCGTCTCCCCTATAGCCAGCCTGACCGCATCGTGATGGTGTGGGAGCATCATCCCTCGCGCGGTTTTTCCCACAATTCCGTTTCTCCGGGCAATTTCCTTCACTGGCAGGATGCCAATACAGTTTTCGACCAGATGGCCGCGTTCGTCGATATTCGCGCCGACCTCACGGGAACCGGCGAGCCTGAGCAGATTCCAGGACAAGCGGTGACGCCCAATCTCTTCTCGCTTCTTGGCATCAATGCCCAGCTCGGCCGCACCTTTGTCGCGGAAGAAGGTCATCCCGGGAACGACGACGTCGCGCTGCTAAGCCACGGACTCTGGCAGCGGCGCTTCGGCAGCGCTCCAGATATCGTAGGCAAGAAAATCATGCTGGGAGGAAAGAGCACCGTTGTTGTCGGCGTGATGCCGTCCGGCTTCCAGCTCTTGATCCAGAGAGGCTCGTTCATCGGCGAACACGCTCAGTTCTGGTCGCCTATTGCGTTCAAACCGGAGGACCGCACTCCCATCGGACGCTACCTGATGGTTGTTGCAAGACTCAAACAGGGCGTTTCTCTCGCGCAGGCGCAGTCGCAAATGGACTCCATCTCATTAGATCTGGCAAAGCAATTTCCGGAAATCGACGGCGGCTGGGGCATCCAGCTACTCGGGCTTCGCGATCAATTCTTCGGTTCGATTCGGCCGGCGTTACTGGTTCTGCTCGGGGCGGTGGGATTTGTGCTCTTGATCGCGTGTGCGAACGTTGCCAATCTCCTCCTCGGGCGTGCGGCGCGGCGGAGACGCGAGTTGGCCATTCGATTCACGATGGGCGCAAGCCGTGCCCGCATCGCGCGTCAACTGCTTACCGAAACGATGATCCTCGCTGTTGCAGGCGGCCTTGCGGGCGCGCTCCTCGCTTTCTGGGGAACCGATTTGCTCCTGGCCTTAAGCCCGAAGGGACTCATTGACGCACACGCCTTGAAATTAGATTTTCGAGTTCTCGCGTTCTTCACTGCTCTTACGATTCTAACGGGTCTTCTCTTCGGCCTACTTCCTGCGCTGTTGGTGACGCGCACGAGCCCGGGTGACTCGCTGAAGGAAGGAGAGCGCAACTTCGGCGTGTCGGTTCGCGGAAAGCGGGCGCGAAATTTCTTCGTCATCGGCGAAATCGGCCTTGCCCTGGTGCTCCTCACCGGATCGGGCCTTTTGGTCAAGAGTTTTCTTCGCCTGTTGAACGTAGGCCCGGGAATCGATCCACACAATCTTCTAACGCTCAAAGTTGACCTTCCTTCCACCCGCTATAGCAAAGATCCCGAAGTCATCGCATTCTTCGCGGACATGCTCCGGCGAATCAAAGCGTTGCCCGGTGTTGAATCGGCTAGCGCCAGCAGTTCGTTGCCATTTACAGGGATCGGCTCTGGAACAAGTTTCACGATTGAAGGGCGTCCCGCTTCGCCCGGAACTGAACTCAGCACTGATGTCCGCGTGATCGACCCGGATTACTTTCGAACGATGCGGATTCCTCTTCAGCAAGGTCGTTTATTCACTCGCCAGGAGGCCGCTCGAGAGTCTCATGTTGTGATTGTCAGTGCTGCGCTGGCCCAAAAGTATTTTTCGAATCAGAACCCGCTGGGGAAAAAAATCACGATAGATATGAAAGACCAAAACGTACCCAGCGAAATCGTCGGAGTCGTGGGCGACGTGAAGCACCACGGTCTCGATTCAACTCCGCGTCCCACGATTTACTGGCCTCATCCCGAACTCGTCTACAATTCGATGACGCTCGTCGTTCGCAGCAAAGCGGACCCGGTACCCCTCACCAGCTTTATTCGCGCGATTGTGCAGTCGCTCGATCCCGACCTGCCGATCTCTGAAGTGCGGACGATGGACCAATGGATGTCAGATTCCACTGCCCAGGCACGTTTCAACACACTACTGCTCGGAATTTTTTCGGCCGTAGCGTTACTTCTGGCCGTGATCGGGATTTACGGCGTGATGTCTGCCACCGTTACTGAACGCACTCACGAGATCGGCGTTCGCATGGCGCTCGGTGCTATGCCTCGCGATATCTGGCGCCAGACTCTCGAGGCTGGCGCAATCATTACGCTCGTTGGATTAAGCACAGGTCTTTCCGTTTCGTTCGTGTTGACGAGACTGCTCGCAAGCCTGCTGTTCGATGTAAGGCCTCGCGATCCCGCGACATTTGCGCTGGTTACGGCCGTGCTAGCGTCCGTCGCGCTGCTCGCCTGTTACATTCCCGCTCGCCGGGCCACCCGCGTCGATCCCATCATCGCGCTACGCTATGAATAGCCTCTAAAAGCGCCGCGATCCTGCTTGCGCAAACTCGCCTGTTATCCCGAAATCCCCAAAACTGATAGGATACGAGCGATCGGCTTGGTGTCCGTGAAGCAGTCTCCGTTCACTCAGCCCAACCAACACTCGCTCAATGGCCGCTCCCGTAAAAGTTTTCCGCGAGCCTCGCTGGCCCGCCTTCGTGGCAATCTTCGCCACAGCACTCGTTCATCAATCTTTGCCCGACCGCCTCTCCGTCGGTCCACGCTGGGGCTTATTTGGCATCGTCGTTATCCTGCTGATCCCCATGATCCTGTCCTACCATCGAGGACACTATAACGTCTCGCGCATTCTCACCTTCACAGCCACTGGCGTGATCACTCTCGCCATGATCGCTTCCCTGGCTTTGCTGGTCTCGGGAATTCCGAAGCATCTCGATCCGCCCCAAACTCTTCTGCGCTCCGCCGTCGCGCTGTGGATCACCAACGTCTTCATCTTCGCCCTCTGGTACTGGAAGCTCGATGCGGGCGGCCCCCTCGGCCGCGACAAAGCGCGCGGCGATTTCGACAGCTCGTTTCTTTTCCCGCAAATGATCATGCGCGACGAGCCCGAAGAAATATGGTCGCCGCAATTCATCGATTATCTTTTTCTCTCCTTCAACACCAGCACGGCTTTTTCTCCCACCGATACCGCCGTTCTCTCTCGCTGGGCTAAAGTGACCATGATGCTGCAGTCGGTCATCTCCCTGATGATTGTCACTTTGCTCGCTGCTCGTGCTGTGGGCATCCTCTAAGCTCAAGCGGAGCTGCTCGATCCATTTGGACTGCGGCTCGTCCTGAGCGGAGTCGAAGGGCTCGTCCTGAGCGAGCCGAAGGGCGGCTTGCCGCCGCTTTCATAAGTCCCGGCTTGCCGGGACGGTTTTTGGCTAAAGCATCGCGCAGAAAGCAGGTCCACCGACATCTTCAGATGAATATCCACAGAACGGTTTGATTTCTTAATTCGATCGATGGAGGGTCAGCCCGCTCGAAAACGCCTGCTTCACATCGGGCTTCGCGAGATAAGCAATTGACCAGCCCGCCGCGCCAATCACAAGCGCGTGAACAAAAATCATCGGGCCGAGCGGCACCACGGGGTATCCGACAAAAGTAAGAATGCTAATGATCGTGCACACAATTCCAATCCCGATACAGCTGATCGCCAGAATTCGCGCCCATTCGCACAGTTGCAGCACTCCCAGCGCAAGGCACCCCGCCACTCCCGCCAGCACCAGAAGCGAAAATCCTCCAGCCACTCCCATCCCCGCAATCGACGCGGAAACCGGATCGCCTCCATCTCCTCCGCCGATCGCCATCACTGCCACAAAAAAGAACGCAAAAGCACCCAGAGCCAGAATCGCAGCCCCAGCGAACGTCGCGACCGCGATGATTGTCACTCCGACAGGTCGTTTCACGCTGGGCTCGGCTGAGATCTCTTCCAATCGTCGAGCGGGGAGCTCGCGCCGTCCATCAGCCCACCAATTCTGCGCTTCAGACCGGCGGAGAGACATTGTACTTCTGCGAATATTCGAGTACAGGCTTTCTAGCTTGAATCGCATGAATGGCCGTGGCGCCGTCGCCAGAAATCTTTCTGCCCTTTTTCTTCCAGTTTCCACCACTCGCAATATTCCCCGTGACGCCCGTCTAGCCGTCGCGCCAAGCGCGATCTTCGCGTTTGTCGCCAACGTAATCGTCCGATTGGAATGTTCTGTCATTTTTGTCGCGAGGCAGACTGCCCCACGCTTGCTCTTCACGTTGATGATGGCTCACTCGGCGTTTTTCGGGAATACAGCGCAACCTGTAGGTCACTGCGCGGGTCTTTAACGATCGAAACCCCAAAACCCTTCCGGTAAAACATTCCGCACCGCCCGTCCGACCCCGGCATTATAACCTTCCAGACGAGCGGCGCGACGTTATCGTCCTGTGAATATTTATCCGCTTAGGCCTTGGCTTTCAAAATTTGCTAATCCGGATGGCTGTGCCGCCAGTTCCAATAATCCCGCTGCTCTTTTGCTTTCAGCTTATCGTACTTCCGGTACTGCTCGTGCCGCTCTTCAAGGTAATGACGGTAGGCACGATCCTCGCGTTCATCCCAGTTGTGATAATCCTTGTGCCCCGGGTCGTACACTCGCACCTGCACATCCTGCGGTTTCGGCGCCGCGGCCACCACAGAACCCGTAGTCGCAAGAGCCGCCGTCAAGACGAACGCGCTAAGGCATCGCCCTGCTGCATGCATCGGTTTTTCCTCCAAGCCGCAATTCATGCCTAAATTCGAATTGCGGCACTCAGTTGGTTTAAATACCGTCGTGCTGATTGCGGTTGCGGTGCGGCGGGAAACGCACCACGATTTGCTTCTCCCACGATAATGCTGTTGCCGGCCTTCTGCCGGAATACAGCGCACGCTGTAAATGATCCAGCGCGCAGCTTTACTCGGTCCGCGGCGATTCGCGTCAGCCGGTACCCACGACGACGACGATCCCAACCTGGGTCTTCCTAGGTGCCATAGCCCTCTTGCGCCTCCGCACCTAACCCCGCTCTCCGCGAAGTGTTGGGATGTGGTTTTGCTCTTCGGTGGGAGCCCCCTGTTTTTAACAGGGGGAGCTGGACTTCCGTCCAGCGAAAAAGCATTGAGCAATTGAAATGGGCTTTGGCCCCGGGAATTTCACTGCAGCTTCGCATACTCCGCTTTGGCTTCCATCAGGATCGGCCTGGACACCTCCAGCCTCACTTTCGTAGCTCGGCTCCCGTTCCGGCAAGCCCGTGCCGAAAATCCCGTAGCTCAGGTCCCATTCCGGCCGACCTCGGCCGGAATTGACGTGAGGCCTGCCTCGGAATACTCGAATCGGGACGCCTCAGATGTAGTAGTATCGCGCCGCGCAATTCCTGCCGCGCCGTGCGAGAAATCAACGGTAACCGCTTCCAATTCGAGCCTTCATCCGCGCATCGCAGTCACAACGAAACGTGGCGGCCTGCTCGACCAATATTTCTACTTCTTCATGTCGCTCCTGATTCCCGCGGTGGTGGTGTACGGCTTCAGCTTCACCGTGGGCGCCAACCTGATTCACCCAGCCATTCCGCGGCCCCCAACTCTCTATCTTCACGCGGCGGTCTTTTCCGGTTGGCTGCTGTTTTTCCTGCTGCAGTCTGCGCTGGTGCGCACTCACAACGTGCGATTGCATCGCCGCATCGGCTGGTTCGGTGCCGCGTTAGGTGCGCTAGTTCTCGCGCTTGGCGTCTCCACCACCGTCGCCATGGGACGCTTCGATACCCTACAAATGCATGCCACCGACGCGGAATCCTTCTTGATGATTCCGCTCTTTGATATGGTCTGCTTCTCCAGCACCTTCGCGCTCGCCATTTACTGGCGGAAGAAACCGGAATTCCATCGCCGCCTCATGTTCATTGCCACCTGTGCCTTGACCGCTGCGTCTTTCGGCCGCTTTCCAGAGCGCCTGCTTCCCCACGAGTTTTTTTACGCTGGCGTCGATCTCCTCATTTTCCTCGGTGTGGTCCGCGACATGATCGTCAACCGCAGAGTGCACCGAATTTATCTTTACGTTCTGCCCGCCTTCATCGTCGGTCAAACGATCGTCATGTACACCGCTATCCACAACCTCCCATACTGGACCAGCATCGCCCACTCAATCCTCTGGTAACAGTTACAAAATTCCTCCCGTCGCACACGTCACAGGCCCTCGAAGCAGCTTCGCCTACTCCGCTTTGCCTTCCTGCGCCGAGGCATTTATCACGACCGCCGGAGCTAGCTACCGCGGATGAAATTTGGGCCAACCAAGCCACGAATACTGCCAAGCCACGGATACATTCTGATAGTTGCCGCCAAAACGGACGTAGGTTCCATTGCTGTAGCTAGCCTTAATGGTCTGGTGCTTGCCCAGCGGAAAGGCTGCGGTGACTCCAACGCGCGAGCTGGTCTGCCGGGTTCCAGGATTGGAAACACCGTTCAGGCTGGTGGCGCCGCCATACCAGAAATTTCCGTCGAGCGATACCCAACAACGTTCCTTTGTGAAGTCGTAACTCAGGTGACCCTCGAATGACCCGATAGGCTGTTCCGTTTGAGGCTGCGGGTTGGGCATCGAGTAGAAAGCGTTGTTTATCGTATAGAACCACACACCTGCGTACCCATCGAGAAGCCAGTGGCCCCAACGTCGCGAATAGCCTAACTCCGGCTTGATTGCCCATCGATGAATGCTCCAGTTCACGAGATGCAGCGGATTGTATTGACCAGTCGGAGCGATCACTGTCAGGCTGGCCCCCAGCAAAGTTTTTTGTTTCCAGGTCGCCAATTCCTGCGCCGACATCGCGCGTCCGCCTTTCAGGTTCACTGAGAAGCGGAATTCAAGATCGAGAAGCCCAGAGCGATAAATCTGCTGATGGTTGCCAAGGATTGATCCCTGAAAAGTGCCGACACCATAGGGCAGGAAACCGGTTATGTTCGCCGAGCGCTTAAACAGGCTGAACGAATGATAGTAACTGATGGTTGGAACGTGGTAGACGCCAGTGGCACCTGTCACGGGAAGCGTCCCGTTGAGGTTCACGCCGCCGTCAAAAAAGGACCAAGACAAAGTAACGGCATTGGCGCCCGTGGGCGTGATGATATAGGCACGAGGGGCCAGAGTCTGCGCCACTGCGAAATGCGCACAAGACACAACCATGCCAACAAGAAACACGAAACGGGCAACTGTTCTCACGCACGCTCCCGCGATACCGCCGAGCCATGATTCAAACTGCTCAGTCCGCCCTCGGCCGAATTCACCTGAGGCTGCCTGCCTAAATCACTATCTGCGTGTCGCTATGAGGCCACGAAACTATCGGGTGCGCAAAGAATTTTCAATGGTCAGAAATAACGCCGGGACTGGACCCCACCCTGAAGATAACTCTTCTATCCTCTGTCCGTTCTGTGTCGGCTCAGTTGCATGTAGTGATACAGTTCAGCATCTGCGCGGAAGGATGGTGCCCCGTGCCGCGATCTCCGGAGGCGCAAACGCGAGCATCTATCTTTTACCGAATCGCTGCCGTTCTTCTTCTCCTCTTCGCGGCAGGACACACCCTCGGCTTTCGCCAGGCGGATCCCGCATGGGGAGTTGATGCGCTCCTCGCCTCCATGCGCTCAATTCACTTTGACGTGCAGGGCTTCAACCGCTCCTACTGGGACCTCTTTCAGGCAGCCGGATTCTCCGTCGGCGTGTTCTATCTATTCGCCGCGATTCTGGCATGGCAGCTGGGCAGCCTTCCGGCCGCAAGTCTGGCGCTCATGCGCGGCACTGCATGGGCATTCGCTCTTTGCTTTGCGGCCATCACTGTTGTGAGCTGGAAATACCTCTTCATCTTACCCATCGCTTTCTCAATCGTGATTACACTCTGTTTGGCTGCAGCAGCATGGCTTTCGGCGAAGCAGGTCACGATCGCCTCACGGTGACTCCGTCGCGATAGCTGGCCTGGAGATTCGACCGTGAGGTAACAATTGACGGTATACAAAAAGGACGCGCCGCATTATTCTCGGTTGTTCATTCGTCCGGGACACCAACGCTCCCAACAAGTCCATGAAATAACAACTTCCAGAAGCTCGCAGTACCACGCAGTTTTCATCCCTGGCTCCGAAGCCATAGGAGGCTGATATGGGCGGGAATAAGGTTACGGCAACGTCGATTGTGATTCTTGGGCTGCTGGTCGCACTCTCAATTCCGGCTCTGGCGTTAGCGCAGGAACCGGCGCCACCTGTACAGGAACTCGAGAAGAGCTTCCCCAAGAAGCCTCCATACTCCCCGTATGCAGGCCGCCACTTCCCGGAGCGCGTCTATTGGGGCGACACGCATTTGCACACATCGTTTTCAATGGATGCAGGTGCTTTCGGCTGCCGTCTCGGTCCCAGAGACGCTTATCGCTTTGCCAAAGGTCAGGAGGTCACCGCTTCCAGCGGCCAGCCTGCCAGGTTGGCGCGCCCTCTGGATTTCCTCGTCGTAACAGATCACTCCGACGGCTTCGGCTTTTTTCCTCTGATGCTGAGTGGTGACCCGGCAATTCTGGCCGATCCGCAGGGCCGGCGCTGGTACGACATGGTTCGCAGCGGCCAGGGCGCATCCGCTGCGGTTGAGATCATACAAAACTTCGGTAAAGGAACAATCTCAAAGGCGATTTTTCCCGTGCCGGGAACAGTCGCCTATGAAAACGCCTGGCAGGAGATTATCAAGTCAGCCGAAGAGGCCAATGACCCAGGCCATTTCACGGCGTTCATCGGTTTCGAATGGACGTCCAATACCGGAGGCAACAACCTGCATCGCAACATCCTCTTCCGGGACAATGCGAGCAAGGCAAGCATGGTTGAGCCTTACACAACCCAGAAACCACTGGGCAGCGATAATCCACGCGACCTTTGGAAATGGATGACCGCCTACGAGGAGAAAACCGGTGGTCACGTGCTGGCCATCGCCCACAATGGCAACCTCAGTAATGGCCGGATGTTTCCACTCATCGAGTCGTTCACCGGCAAACCAATTGATCGGGAATATGCCGAAACGCGTGCTTTGCGCGAGCGAATCTACGAGGCTACTCAGATCAAGGGCGACGGCGAAACCCATCCGTTCCTCTCACCCAATGACGAATTCGCCAATTACGAGCGTTGGGATAAGGGCAACCTCGATCTCTCGGAATTGAAAAAGCCCGAAATGCTCGAGTACGAATACGCCCGCGCTGCCCTTCGCAATGGGCTGAAGCTCGAACAAGAGCTCGGCGTCAATCCCTACAAGTTTGGCATGATCGGCTCCACGGATTCCCACACCGGATTGACTGCCATTGACGAGGATAATTTTTGGGGCAAGGTCTCCTCCGAAGAGCCCAGTCCGGAACGCGCCACCCATCCTTTTGTTAAGACTGAAAAAGCGGTCATCATGGGTTGGGAACAGACGGCTTCCGGCTATGCGGGAGTCTGGGCTACGGAGAACACTCGCGAAGCGCTCTTTGACGCGATGCAACGCAAGGAAGTTTACGCGACAACCGGTCCCCGAATGATCGTTCGCTTCTTCGGTGGCTGGGAATTTGCGCCGGGTGACGCCAACACCCGCAATCCGGCCGTGGTCGGTTACGACAAAGGAGTCCCCATGGGAGGCGATCTTTCGAATGCGCCTTCAGGCAAGTCGCCCACTTTCCTGGTCGCAGCGCTGAAAGATCCGATTGGCGCCAACCTTGACCGCATCCAGATCATTAAGGGTTGGCTCGACGCGAAGAATGAAACTCACGAAAAAATCTACGACGTCGTCTGGGCCGGCGACCGCAAACCAGACGCAAAAGGCAAACTTCCCTCCGTGGGCGACACCGTGGACGTCCCTAACGCAACCTACACCAACACCATCGGCGCCTCGGAATTAATCAAAGTGTGGAGGGATCCCGAATTCGATGCGTCGCAGCGAGCTTTCTATTATGTGCGCGTCCTCGAGATTCCTACCCCGCGCTGGACAGCCTACGACGCCAAGTATTTCGGGATAACCATGCCTCCCGAAGTTCCCATGAAAGGCCAGGAGCGCGCCTACACCTCGCCGATCTGGTATACGCCGTCAGCAAAATAAAACGGACACATCTATGAAACTGTTCCGCGAACCGCTGTTCCACTTCCTCATTCTAGGGGCCGTTATCTTTGCGGCCCATGGCTTGATCACGCGGCACAAAACAGATAAACCCGGCGAAATCGTTGTCACGCAAGGCGCGGTTGAAAACCTCATAACCGGCTTCACTCGCACTTGGCAACGCCCTCCTACGGAAGACGAACTTCGCGGACTGGTGAGCGATTACATCCGTGAGGAAGCCGCATACCGCGAAGCGCTCGCCTTGGGACTCGACCGCGATGACATGATTGTGCGCCGCCGGCTCCAGCAAAAGCTTGAATTCCTTTCAGACGATCTGGCTACCCGGATACAGCCCAGCGATGCGGACTTGCAGAGTTTTCTGCAGGCCCATAAAGAAATGTTCCAGACTGAGCCGCTCTTCTCGTTACGCCAAATTTACTTCAATCCCCAGCTGCATGGAGCGAATCTTCGTCGGGACGCAGCTCGCGTGCTCGATCGCTTGCGAACAACGGGTTCGCACAAGTCCGAAATTGATGCAGGAGATCCTTTTCTTCTGCAGCAGAACTTCGACCATATTTCCCCGGCGGATTTGAAGAACACATTTGGTGAAAAGTTTGCCTCTGCCATCAGCGCTCTGCCGGTTGGCTCCTGGCAAGGACCAATCGATTCCGGGTATGGAGCCCACCTGGTATATGTCGCTAAAAACACGCCGAGCCGTCTTCCGGAGCTTGCTGAAGTGCGAGAACAGGTTCGCCGCGACTATTTCGACGCCAGACGCAGGGAAGCGACGGACAAGTTTTACAACGCTCTCTTACATCGGTACAGCGTGAGAATCGAACCGCTCCAAGAGAAAAAAGAAGACAAGAAAAACGGAAACAAAGAAGAAAAAAAATTGGGACAGCTGCGGTGATGCGCCGCCGGCTCGCTCTCCTTCTTTTTGTCCTCGCCGCCGTGTGGCCAGCTTCCTTGTCAGCCCATGAAGTACGCCCTGCCTACCTGCAACTCCATCAGACAGGGGCAGACACCTATGACGTGCTCTGGAAAGTGCCGGCGGTGGGCGATGCCATGCGCTTGAGTCTCTACGTCGAGTTGCCGCAAACTTGTTCCAATCTCAAACAGCCTCACGGCTTTTTTGCCGACAATGCTTACACCGAACAGTGGAGCGTCAGGTGCCAGGGAGGTCTGGCCGATTCCACTATCCGCATTGAGGGGCTCACCGCCACCCTCACCGACGTGCTTGTGCGCATTGAACGTCTCGACGGCTCTTCTCAAGTGACCCGGGTTATGTCGTCCTTGCCTTCGTTCGTTGTAAAAGCGACGCCTAGCCCTTGGGAAGTTGTCCGCACTTACCTCGTGCTTGGCATTGAGCACATCCTCACGGGTGTCGATCATCTCCTTTTTGTTTCGGGGCTTTTACTGCTGGTAAACGGTACAAGGCGCCTGCTCCTCACGGTCAGTGCCTTTACACTCTCGCACACGGTTACGCTAACGCTCGCGACCCTGGGTTTTGTGCACGTATCTCCTGCTCCCGTCGAGGCGGTAATTGCGCTCAGCATACTGTTTGTCGCCTGGGAAATACTTCGGAAACATTCGAATCCATCTGGACTGGCGCAGCGCAAGCCCTGGCTGGTAGCTTTCTCATTCGGCTTGCTGCACGGACTGGGGTTTGCCGGCGGACTCAGTGCCGCCGGTCTGCCTGCGGCCCATATCCCGCTCGCTCTCGGCTTCTTTAGCGCCGGAGTGGAGGTTGGTCATTTTTCATTTGTTGGAGCGGCGCTCTTAACCATAATGGCGCTCAGAAGCAGCATGTCACGATTGCCTCCGTGGTCCTGGCAAATTGCGCCCTACACGATCGGCGGTTTTGCGTGTTACTGGCTCATCGGGCGTCTCGCCGCGTTCTACTAGAACCCACCGCGTCGGCATATCAATTCAATTGAAATCGACCGAGTTTTCATGCTACCGTGACCACGGAGCTATGAAGACTAGCCACAGGACGCGCAGTAAGACCTCAAAGAGGATAGACCCCGAGCCTCGCCCGGCAAATCAATCCGCGCGCGCAAGAAGATTCACGACTCGCCTTTATGTTTTTCGGTCACCTCACGTTTCTCGGCCGTCTTATTTTTTTCGGCCATCCCGAGCGAAGTCGAGGGATCTCTCTCCAGCTGGTCACACCCCGTGCTTTTTAATCTACGGTTCCGCGATTAAATCTTCTTCTAACCCACCTAAAATCAATGACATATAATTTTCTAATAGGCGGTAAGCGGCCCCCTGGCGGCGAAGCTCACAGGCCCGTTTCACCCGCGGTTCGGATAGGATAAAAGCGTGCCAATCGAACGCGAACAGCTCGAAGCCGACGTCCTCATCATCGGCGCAGGCCCCGGAGGCCTCGCGTGCGCGCTGCACCTCGCCAACCTGATTGAGAAGCACACCGCCGCGAGCAAGACTCCCGCGCTCTCCACCGAAAATATCTACGTGCTCGAGAAAGCTCGCGAACTCGGCGCGCATCAGCTTTCCGGCGCGATCATGGATCCGCGCGGCATCGCCGAACTGGTCCCCGATTTCCTGAAATCCGCGCCGCTCGATACGCCCGTCACAGGTGACGCCGCTTACTATTTTACCGAATCCAGCGCGCACAAATTGCCGATCACGCCTCCGCCTCTCGCCAATCACGGAAACTACATCGTCTCGCTCAACAAGATCGTGAAGTGGCTGGGCGGACTCGTCGAAAAAAAAGGCGTGAACGTCTTCACCCAGTTTGCCGGCAGGGAACTGCTCTACGACAAAAACGGAATCGCCGGCGTTCTCACCGAAGACAAAGGCGTAGATAAATTCGGCAAGCCGAAAGACAACTTCACGCCCGGTTACGAACTGCGGGCAAAAGTCACAGTGCTCGCCGAAGGTCCGCGCGGCTCATTGACCAAAGAACTCGTCAATCGGCTAAAGCTCGACGGCCTCAACCCGCAAGTCTACGGCATCGGAATCAAGGAACTCTGGGACGTACAACCGGGCCGAATCGACACAGGATACGTAGCCCACACGCTCGGCTGGCCGCTCAGCTCCGACCTGTATGGCGGCGGATGGATTTACGGCATGCAGAATAATCGCGTGTCGCTCGGCATGGTTGTCGCCCTCGAATATCACGACCCGCTCTTCGATCCGCACGCGGCATTTCAAAAGTTCAAAACGCATCCCTACGTAAAGAAAATTCTCGAAGGCGGCAAACTCGTCCGCTATGGCGCAAAGACCGTTCCTTACGGCGGCTGGTATTCGATGCCGAAGAGTTTCATAGACGGCGGCTTGATCATCGGTGATTCTGCCAGCCTGCTGAATTCGCAGCGCCTCAAAGGCATTCACACCGCGATCAAAAGCGGCATGCTCGCCGCCGAAACAATTTACGAAGCGCTCTGCGCCGGCGACACGTCAGCCGCGAAACTCGCGGCCTACCAGCAGAAACTCGACGAGAGCTGGATTAAAAAAGAATTGTGGGCCGTGCGAAATTTTCACCAGGCATTTCACGGCGGCCTCTATCCGGGCTTGGTGCAAGCAGGACTGCAGTTCGTCTCCGGCGGCCGCGGCCTTGTGGATCCGATGCATTCGGAAGCTGGCTACAAGGAATATCACAAGCTCAATCGCGATCGTGTGCTAGTCGATCAGTCGACGCGGTACAAAGGCGACGGAAGAATCACCTTCGATCGCCTCACCGACGTCTATCACTCCGGCACGCGCCACGAAGAAGACCAACCCTGCCACCTCATCGTTCTCGATCCCAGCATTTGCGTGGACCGCTGCGTCCGCGAATACGGAAACCCCTGCCAGTATTTCTGTCCCGCTGCGGTTTACGAAATGGCGATGGAGAAAGATCAGCCCAAACTCAAAATCAATTTCTCGAATTGCGTCCACTGCAAGACGTGCGACATAGCCGACCCCTACCAGATCATCAACTGGGTTCCACCCGAAGGCGGCGGCGGCCCCAACTACGAAGGCATGTAAACCGCGCGCGCTCACGCCTCGCGCTGTGCTTGCTTCGCGATTAAAAAATTATCGTGATTGGAAATTATCGCGGTGGCGGCGAAATCCGAAAAATCGTTTCCGATTGCACCGGCACGCCGCGGCAAGTCGCAGGCTGATTTCGAAACGCGCTCAATTTATCCAGCATCAAAAATGCCGCTTTAAAATCCGAGCTTTCGAGCACGCTCAGATCGCTCCAAGAACCATCTTTTCCGATCACGCCGTAAACAATCGCGCCAATGATCGGCGTCGCACCAGCCGGCGCATTCAGATCGGGCAGCGCTGCGTTCTCGATTGCATCGCTCAGCTGCGCCGGTCTCATATCCGCGCACCATTCGCGCTGCGTCGCCTCCGCAGGCGGCGCAATCCATTTCGCTTCCGGCGGCGCGCTCGCCACGTTCGCGATCTCGATCTGCATCACCGCTTCCGTTCCGGAGAGCCCTTTGATCGTCCGCGGATACCAGTGATTGCCCCATTGCGCCCAGTCAGCAAATAGATACTGAATGTGCAGCGTCGAATCGTATTGCAGCAGCGGCAAACCGGTCCTCGTATCGAGGCATAGCTGCTGCGTCACACGGATTCCTCCATTGGTTGCGCACACCACGTTGCGTCCGCTCACCTGCGAGATCTCGATACGGGTCCGGGAATCGAAGTGATAGACGACGCCGCGCGTAATCTCCATCGCGTTGTGCGTCCACCAATAACTAAACGAGGGGAATGGAGCGTTGCGCTTCGTCCACAGCGTATTGCCATTGGCGATCTCGGTTTGCTTCAGGTGTAGAAGTTCGGCGTCCTCGCGCCACTTGTCGGCAGACTGCCACGTGAACGTGTAGCTGCCACGCGCGGGCGGAACGCGCGGATCGCCGCTCGGGTCATTGAAGGACAGCGACGCGCGAAGCATGAAAGGCGCGCTGCCAATCGCGGTGAGATTCGTCAGCTCGTGCGACTTTGCGGCGAGCCTTTCGGTATCGGTTTCGTCGTCGAACGACGCGTCAGCGTTTGCTGCAGAGTGCGACGGTTCTGGCCGGCGCGTGGCAAGCCGCGCGAACGGAGCGCGAGGCGCGCGGTCTGTTCTTGTCGCGCGAACGCGAGCGTGACCGCCGCCGTAGATTGTGGCTGCCGCGAGAAACGCCGCTAGTGTGGTTGCAAAGTGCATCGGAAGCGGCGCAAGACGCCGTGGCGCCGCGTGAATTATAGAGGCGGGAATTCAAAAGCGAAAGCACCGGGATAAATTCGGTTCAATGGGACGCCGCACTTGCGGCGGTCAGTTCTGGGTTTCGTCACCGCCGCCGCCGAACGCGCGTTTCAGGGCAGCCCAGAATCCGCCCTTCTTCTTCTGCGAAGAGCGCGGCGCTGAGGGGCTTCGGCTCGGCTCGCGCGCGGAGACTTGCTCGAGTTGGGGAGCTTCGACGCGGCCTTTGAACTGCCACTCTGGTTGCACATGCGCGATGCGCACGAGAAGAATCATGTCGGTGGAAGGTTCGCCGGGAGGAGCCGGAGCATTGGCGGAGAACATAAGCGGCGGCATCACGACTTTATAGATAGGAATCGAAAGGGCCGGCGCATCGGGAACTTCGTTCGCTGGCGCCTGCGGATTGGGATGAAGCTCGTTGGCGGAGGCAAGCTGCCGGATTTGAATTGCGGGAGGCGCAGCATGAACTTCAGCGGGAGCCGGCGGTTCCGGCTGCGCGAGCACCGGTGGATTTGAAGCGACGTCGGAAACTGGCGGCGGTTCGGGCTGTGGCTTTGACGTGAGGCCCATTTCCGGCGAGCGAGGAAGCGGTTGCGATGGCGGCGCGGGCGCAGCGTTTCGAGCCTGCAGTGAGACGCACTGGCAACTGCCAGCCACGCCAGCAACCGGCAGAAGTTTTCCGGCAGCAAGAAAGAATTCGCCCGACTGCGGCACGATGAGGCCTTCACCGGTGAACTGATGTTCGAGGCGAAGCGCGCCGCTCGTGGCGACGACGCACAGTGAATCGCTCAAATCGAGCCCTACGGTGAAATCGCGCGGCGCGCCACCGATATCGATCGGCGTGGCGACGATGGTGGGCGTGAAGATTCGCAGTTGCGCGGCGGCCGGTAGCTGCACGCGCATGCGACCAAAATTCAATGCCAGCGTAATCGCAGGTCCGGACTGCAGCAGGGTAAATTTTGCCGGGCCACAGATATCAATTTCGCCGCCTCCGGCAAGAGTCATGTGGGCCTGACCGGAGTGGACGGTGATTACGCTGCCGTTCACGACGAACATACTCGGCGCGCTCGTTGCGGTTCCGTTCGACGCAGCGGAGCCGCCTTCGATCGAAACGTCATTGCCTTCCACGCGGCCGATTGTGCCGGGGGGCGCAGATTGCTGAGCACTGAGCGGCGCGAAGCAAGGGACCAGACAAGCGAACAGCACGAGGAGGAGCGGCAGGCACCGGCGAGCGCGCGAATACGCGGCGTTTCTCTCGCAAGCGGATTGGGGATTAGCTGCCAACTGACGTGTTCCCGGTTCGCCTATACTATACAGCAGTGAATAACGCGACAAAATCTGCTCCTGCCGAAATGGCGCCGAATTCGAACATGGTTTCCGCGATTGAGATGCCGAAGCTTTCGCGGTGGCGACGAATGCAAATTCCTGTGATTGCTTGGGCGGCGTATTGGTTGGTCAGGCTGCTGGGTCCGATGCTGCGCCTGGAAATTCTGGGAGTGCAAAACGCGGTGCAGATCCGCAATTCGGGAGAGCAGGCCATCGGAGCGTTCTGGCATCGCAGTATTTTCCCGGCCATCTGGATCTGGCGGAATCGCGGGATCGTGGTGATGAACACGGTGAACTTCGACGGGCAATGGACGCGCCGCGTAATCGAACGGCTGGGATTCGGCACAGCGCAGGGAAGCTCGTCGCGCGGCGCGATTGAAGGGCTGACGGTGATGGCGCAGCGGCTCGAAGAAGGGAGTCATGTTGCGTTCACGATCGACGGGCCGCGCGGCCCGCGTTACGTGGCGAAACCCGGGCCGGTGATCCTGGCACGGCGGACAGGAAAACCGATATCGGTTTTTCACGTTGGGCTCAAATCGGCGCACACGTTCAAGAAATCCTGGGACCTGTTTCAGATTCCCTATCCGTTTTCGCGCGCGGTGATGTTTGTCGCGCCGCCGATCTATGTGCCGGTTGATGCGGATAGCGAAGTGATTCACGCGAAGCAGAGAGAGATGCAGAGGGCGCTCGAGCGCGTGCGCGACGCGGCAGAATCGTGGTTCAGTTTGAGTTCAGAGGAGCAGGACCGCCTGCGAGAAGAGTGGAGCGACCGCAACACAGCAAGAGTGCGGCAAGAAGAAAACCGGCCGTCCCGCGCCGCCGCAGCCAAAGAGAGCTAAATCTCTCGGTTGCAATGTTTGCAAGCATCAGCGATCGCTTTCGGCCAGCCAATCAGGAATTCAGCGACATCCTTCTTTCCTCTCGGTTTCCGCGAACAATCTTGTGACTCAAGTCACAACGGCTGGTGACCGATGGTACATACGGCGAACTGCGCCGGGGCTAGATTTGCGGCCGACACATTTTCCAGGGAGGAAGCAATCATGGCAAAGATGATGAAGGCGGCGGTGGTCGAGCAGTTTGGGCAACCGCTGGTAGTTCGAGAGGTTCCCGTTCCGACGCCCGGGCCCGGGCAAGCGCTTGTGAAGGTGGTGGCTTCGGGGGTTTGCCACACCGATTTGCATGCGGCGGATGGTGACTGGCCTATTCAGCCGACGCTGCCTTTTATTCCCGGTCATGAGGGAGCGGGAATTGTGGAGGCGCTCGGTGCAGGGGTGACGCATTTGAAGGAAGGCGATCGCGTAGGAATCGCGTGGCTGCACAGCGCGTGCGGACATTGTGAGTTCTGCCTGGCGGGATGGGAAACGCTGTGTCTCGAACAGAAGAATTCCGGGTACTCGGTGAACGGGAGTTTTGCTGAGTATGCGCTGGGGCAGGCTGACTATCTTGGGCGCATTCCGAAAAGCCTTTCCTTCGTGGATGCCGCGCCGATCCTGTGCGCGGGCGTGACGACCTACAAGGGTTTGAAGCAAACGATGGCACGTCCCGGAGAGTGGGTGGTGATTTCTGGAGCGGGCGGACTGGGACACGTTGCGATTCAATATGCAAAGGCGATGGGCCTACATGTGGCAGCGGTGGATCTGGGCCCTGAAAAAATGGCGCTGGCGCGAAAGCTTGGAGCCGAAATCACGATTGATTCGCTGACGCAAGACCCGCCCAAGGAAATCCAGAAGCAGATTGGCGGAGCGCATGGCGTGCTGGTGACGGCAGTGTCGCCCATCGCGTTCAAGCAGGCGGTGGGAATGTTGCGGCGCGGCGGAACGTGCGTGCTGAATGGATTGCCGCCGGGAGATTTTCCGGTGTCGATCTTTGACATGGTGCTGAACGGCTACACGATTCGCGGATCGATCGTGGGAACGCGGCTGGATCTGGAAGAATCGCTGGCGTTTGCCGCGGATGGAAAAGTGAAAGCGACGATTGAGACGCAGCCGCTCGGGTCGATCAACGATATTTTCGGCAGGCTAAAGAAGGGCAAGGTGAACGGGCGAATCGTGCTTGATCTCGACGGGAGTGCACGGCCGGCGTCCGTAGTGGGGCGTGAAGAGGAGCTGGTGGGGGCATCGGGGAAGGCTTGACGGCACTAGAGGCGGGATACGGCGAGATAACCGAGGGAAAATGCAACGGCGAGAACGAAGAACGATTTCGCGAGCGAGCCAAGAATCGGCGATCGAGGTGCGTTAGTACGTTGGCACAGGCAGGATTGCCTGTGCTACTGAAACCTACTGCGTTAGGGTGTCGTGGCCTTCGCCTAGCTTTACGGGGATGGTGATCTTTTTTCCGTCGCGGATCAGGGTGAGGGTTACGGAGTCGCCGGGCCAGGCGCGATTCAGCAGGAGAGTCAAATCTGTTTGGCTCGCCAGCGGCTTGTCGTCCCAGGCTACGAGGACGTCGCCGCCCGTGCGCAGCTCTTGCAGGCCCGCCACCATCGAATGAGTGCCACCGCGAATGCCTGCTTGCGCAGCGGGTCCGCCTGGGGTGACGCGTTCGACTAGAATTCCCTGCTGCACGGGAAGATGCAATGCCTCGGCGAGACCGGGCCACAAGCCGCGGCCTTCGATACCTAATGTGGCTCGGCGGACGCGGCCGGTTTTGATGAGGTCTTCGGCGACGCGGCGCGCGGTGTTCACGGGGATTGCGAAGCCGATTCCGGCTGTGGTGCCAGTGGGCGCGTAGATCGCGCTATTGATGCCGATTACTTCGCCGTGCGAATTGAGCAGCGGCCCGCCTGAATTGCCTCGATTGATTGCTGCGTCTGTTTGAATCGCTTCGTCAATGAAAGTGTTCTCGCCGGTTTGCACGGTGCGGCCGAGCGAACTGACCACGCCGGTGGTCAGCGTGCTTTGAAAGCCGAAAGGATTGCCAATGGCGAGGACGCGCTGGCCGACGAGAAGATTGCGCGAATCGCCGAGCGGGAGGGTGGTGAGCTTGCGTCCAGCGGGATCGATCTTGATGAGGGCGAGATCGTTGCGCGTGTCGACGCCGATGAGTTTGGCTTTGAAGCGCGAACGATCACCGAGAGTGACTTCGATTGTTTGCGCGCCTTGAATCACATGGTAGTTCGTGAGGATATGTCCCTCGGTATCGATCACGAAACCCGAACCGGCGCCTTCGACCGGAACAGGATTGAAGAAGAAATCATATTCGACGGTGCGCGTGACCACGTTGGCGACAGCGGGTGAAGCCTGGCGGTAGATGCGAACGTTTTCCGCTTCGAAGGCGTCGAGGGTGTTGTCGGATGGGGCGGCGTTGAGCCGGAGGGCGTCGACTGAGCGCGGAGACGGCTTGCCGTAACGCGAACCGAGCCAGTAGGCACCGAGGCCGATGATCAGGCCGATGGCGAGGAGGCGGATGGCGCTTCGGTCATTTTTCCCGGTGGTCATGAATCAACCTTCAACTCGCGCTTCAGATCATCCCCTAAGCCGCGCAACGGGTAGCTGGAATCATCTCATGTTCTGTAAGGTCGGGGGTAGGCGCTTCGAGGAAAGCCTCAGGTCAATTCTGGCCAAGGGGGCGGGCCAGAATGGGACCTGAGCTACGGAGATTCTTGCGCGTGCTCGTTTGGCATGGGGCCTGAGCTACACACGAGGTGAGTGGATCGGGGTGGTGGTGTGGGCGACGCGGGCGGGTCTGAGACCCGCCCCTACGGGACTGGCGGTGGAAGCTGGTTCAGGGCGCGGATAGTTCTTTGAGGTGGGCGACTACGTTTTTCACCTGGCGTTCGGTTTCTTCAATTGAGCCTGAACAATCGATCACTTCGTCGGCGAGCGCACGCTTTTCTTCCGCCGGCATTTGCGAGGAGATGCGAAGTTGGGCTTGCTCGCGCGTGAGGCCGCGCGCGATGAGGCGTTCCATTTGCTGGGCGGGCGTGGCCCAGCAGACGATCAGGTTATCGAGCTGTTTGTGGAAACCGGTTTCGACGATGAGAGCGGCTTCGACGACGGCGAATTCTGGGCCGCCGGGGCGGTCGAGAGCGGCAAACCATTTGAGGACGACGTCGAGGATGCGCGGGTGGAGGATCTGGTTGAGGCGGGCGCGTTTCGCGGGGTCGGCGAAAACGATGGCGCCGAGTTTTGCGCGATCGATTGCATCGCCGGGGCCGAGGATCGAATTGCCAAATTCGCGAACCACTTCGTCGTAGGCAGACTGGCCGGGCTCGAGCAGTTCGTGGCCGAGGGGGTCCATTTCGAGAACCATGCAATCGTGGTCGCGCAGCAGGGAGGCGACGGTGGATTTGCCGGAGGCGATGCCGCCGGTGAGGCCGACTTTAAGCATATGCGTGCGCGCGGCGCGGCATTTCGTTTAGCTGCGGGCTGCCGCAGAGATTCGGGCGCCACGGCGCAGACGGGCGGCTCGCACCGTGTTGCTCATGAGCATGGCGATGGTGAGCGGACCGACGCCGCCGGGAACGGGCGTGATGGCGCCGGCGATATTTGCGACGTCGGGATGAACGTCACCTACGACGGAGGAGCCTTTCGCGCGGAACGACGCGAGGCGTTCCGGGAGATGCGCGAATATGCTTTCGGCTTGGGCGGCGTCGGTAATGCGATTGATGCCGACGTCAATTACGGTGGCGCCGGGCGCGATGTAATCGGGAGTGACCGTGGCGGTGCGTCCCATGGCGGCGATTACGATATCGGCGCGGCGGACGGTTTCCGGCAGGTTGCGCGTTTTCGAGTGGCAGACGGTGACGGTGGCATTGGCGTGCATGAGGAGAAGAGCCATGGGCTTGCCGACGATGTCGCTGCGGCCGAGGACTGCTGCATTCGCGCCTTCGATTGGAATTTCGCTGCGGCGGAGGATTTCCATCACGCCGAGAGGGGTGCAGGCGACGAGATTGGGGCGTCCGGCGACTAGGCGGCCGACGTTGAGGGGATGGAAGCCGTCAACATCTTTGGCGGGATCGACTGCTTCGAGGATTTTCTTTGCGTCAATTTGAGCGGGGAGCGGGAGCTGGACGAGGATGCCATCGACTTCGTCGCGACGATTGAGGTCTTCGACGATGGCGAGCAGTTCGCTCGTGCTGATTGTGGCTGGAGGCGCGATGTTGAAACTGGCGAGGCCGAGTTTTTCGCTGGCGGCGATTTTGCTGGAAACGTAGATTTTGGAGGCGGGATTTTCACCGACAAGGACAGCGGCAAGGCCGGGGCGGATTCCGGCGGCGCTGAGCGCGGCGATTTCGCCGGTGAGCTCCGCGTAGATTTGATCGCGGATGGCGTTGCCGTTGAGGATGTGAGCGGGCAAATTGGCTCTCCGAGTTCGATTTTTTTGCCGGACGCGTCATGATAGCACAGCGGTTCTGGCTCGAGTGGAGCGTAACAGGGCGGAAAATAGGGACTAAACCGCATAAAATGGAGAAATTGTAGAGAGCGGTTGCGTTTAGCAATGGGTCGAGCGGGCACGGCATGCCGTGCCCCTACTGAAGAAACAGCGCAACGGAGGGGCGAGATGTTTGGCGACGGAAACGAGAGGAAGATTCAGGAACGGGCGATGCGTGAGGCTGGGAGATTGCCTCCCGGGCAATCGCTTACGTTGAAATGGCCGGTGCTGCATGAGGGGACTGTGCCGCGATTCGATCCGAAGACTTGGGATTTTCGCGTGACTGGGCTGGTGAACAAGCCGCTGCGGCTGAGTTGGGATGAATTTACGCGGCTGCCGATGAAGCAGGTGACGGCGGATATGCACTGCGTGACGCGATGGAGCCGGTTTGACGTGCGGTGGGAAGGTGTGCCGTTTGCGGAAGTGATGAAGCTGATTGACGCGAAGCCGGAAGCGAAATATGTGATGGTGCTGGCGAAGCAGGGATACACGTCGAATGTGCCGCTCGAGAATTTGATGCATCCCACGACGCTCTTCGCGCTGAAGCACAATGGTGAGCCGCTGCCGGCGGAGCATGGATACCCGGTGCGGCTGGTGGTGCCGGAGCTGTATGCGTGGAAGAGCGTGAAATGGGTGCGAGGATTGGAATTTATGGAGAAGGATGCGCCGGGGTTCTGGGAGCAGAATGGGTATCACATTTACGGCGATCCGTTCAAAGAGCAGAGATTCGATACGGATTGAGGCGGCGCTCGATTTGTCGTTTTAGTTTGAGTTCAAGATGACGTGCTCTTCGGTAACGAAGTAGGCGACTTTTGTGTGATCGATGAAATTTGATTCGTCGGCAGTTGAGGCTTGCCATTCGGGGGATTGACGGGCGGCGAGCAAGTCTTCCAAATCGTCGAACCAGAGTTCTGCCATGCCGTCGTACGCGGGCGGGTGTTTGTCTTCTGAGATGTTGATGCGGTGGCTCTGGACGAGTTTGCGGAGGCGGGGAATTCTCGCGCCGATTGGACCGTGGATATTTTTCCAGTAACGGAAGAATTCTTCGTCGGACAGGTTCGGCTTCTTGGTGATGCAATAAACGACTTTGATCATCGTTGTTTGCCTCTTGAAATCAGGAAGAGCCGAAGGTTCGCGGTAATTATTGATACTCCGGAAGCTCGATCTTATCGGCGAGATCGCGGCCCATGGCAAGGTCCGCTACCCAGGGAATTCTGAGGAGCTTGAAGATCTGGTTGCGCAGAAATAAATAGAATTCCGACTTGGGGGCAAATGATGCGGCAAAACGAAGAGCGGCTTTCTGCTTGCGCGCGATAAAGGGCGCGAATAAATTCTGATAGCGCTCGAACGCCTCGCCGTAATTGCCGCTGGAGCGGTAAAGCTCACCGGCCAGAACATACGCGGCCACCATGGCGAGGCTGGAACCTTGCCCGGCGAGGAGGGAGACGCAGAAGGCCGCATCGCCGACGAGGGTCACTCGATTCCGCGTCCACAGGCCGCGCTGCGGATTCATCTGGATTTGGCTGACGCGATCGAAGTAAAGCTCGGATGCGCCGTCAAGCTCCTGCAGAATCTGGGGGCACTCCCAACCGCCATTTCCGAAGCGTTTTCTTAACATCGCTTTCTGGGACGGAAGATCGTCCGTGCCTGAGGGATTGTCGTCCGCGAATGTGAATAGAAACATGGTGCGGTCACCACGCAATGCAAAGCGCCCTACCTGCTGACCGACCTGTGTGTACATGACGTAGGTGAGTTCATCGCGCGGCTTGTAGCCGGAAACTGTGAAAGCTGCGGCCTTGTAACCCGGATATTTCTCGAAATCGCTTTCCGGGCCAAAAACGAGTTCGCGCACGCGGGAATGAAGTCCGTCGGCGCCGACGACGAGATCGAAATCGCGCTGAGCTGCTTTTTCGAACGTGACGCGAACACTGTTTTCGGTTTGCTCGATCTGCGCGATGCTGTCGCCAAACATCGTTTCGATCTTGCCCTGGATCTTTTCGTAAATCATGGCAGCCAGATCGCTTCGCGCAATGCTGGCGTAGCGTCCCTGCGTGGCGCGGATAAACGACGCTGCAGGAAAACCGGAAATGCGCTTCCCGTTGCTATTTACGACGCGGACTTCCTGAACCGCATACCCTTGCTCCCTAATCGCCGACACCAGTCCCATGCGATCGGCGATATCGAAACCGGCGCCCCAGAAGTCGATGAGATAGCCGCCGGTGCGGAGCGCAGGCGCCTTTTCGATGAGAGTGACTTCGAATCCGTAGCGAAGCAGCCAGTAGGCAAGCGTGGGGCCGGCAATTCCGGCGCCTGAAATCAGAACACGCATACATTACTAGAATACGCCAGGCGCGACGGGCTGCGGCCATGAAGTGCCTGGCCAGGATTTTCGCAAGGCACGATGGCACGCACTTCACAGCGGGCCAAGATGGGTTGGAGGATGGGTTGAGATCAACTTCGCTGCGGCGGGCGGCTGTGTTGAGTTGAGGCGGCGAGGATGAGGGAGGCGGCGCCCATGGCCAATGCGACGAAGAGGCTGCTCCATTGGTTTCCGTTGTTGGGGTGGGCGGCGACGAGCGGGGCGTGCAGAACCAGGACCCACAGGAAGAACATCGCTGCCAGCATGAGGCAGGCGAAGCGCGCGTAAATTCCGATGATGATGGCGAGAGGGACTGCGATCATGCCGACGCCGGTGAAATAGGTCCAGAAAAGTTTGCCTGGGATCCAAGACGTGATGAGAGTGGCGATGAATTCTGCGTACATGAAATGCTGAATGCCGAAGACGATCAATGCGAACACGAAGACACAGCGTCCGATCTTGGCGAGAATCGCGATGAGATTCTCTCGTCCACGAAAGCTGGAGGCCGCCGCCGGGATAGCTCCAGCGAGCACCCAGGCTGCAGCGGCGAGGGCCAGCGGCTCGACTGCGCGAGTGCGATCATTGCCGCGGTGGATTACGTCGTGCAGATGAAGGGAATGAAGAAACAGGACGCAGAAGAATAGGAAGGCGCCCAGAAAAACCGCCGACAGGCGACCGTATTTCTTGATCAGGAGTCCTACGCTGAGGGCGAGCAGGATTGTGCTGGCGACGTAGGCAAGAACGGAGCCGCCCGGAACCCAGGGAGGAACGACGGGGAGGCCTCCTTCTAGATGTCCGTAGATAAAATATTGAACGCCAAAAGCCGCAATGGGGATTGCAAAGCAGACGCGGCCGAAGTCGAGCAAAGTTTTCATTCCTGCCTCGTGTGATTAGCCATGGGAAAGGCGAGATTTGCCGCGCGCGGGTGTTAGACGTTGGAAAGGGACGAAGGGTTTGCGAGCAGGGGCGCGTGGTGCGGTGGAGGTGCGGAGCGCAGAGGTATTGTCAGGAGAGGACTCTGGATTACAATGCGCGCGGGGCACTCAGGAGGCACAATGCGAGCGGACGAGGTGGAAGTGTCGTGGGACGAGGCGAAGTCGAAGTGGCTGGTGCGAATTGTGGTGGGCGAAGAGGTGGTGAGGCGGTATTGCGACGCGGGAAAAAATGCGGACGACGCGTCGCTGCGGTCGGCGGCGATGAAGACATTGCAGGATGAAGGGTATGAGGCGGACCCGTCGATCGTCGTGATCAAACGTTGACGGGCGTTGATTGGTGTTAAGGGCGCTAGTGAGCGCTGAAAGCAGTGACTGCAAATTCGTGACACATCCATCGCTTAAATTCTTGTGTGCATTTGTGTGCACTGTCGTGGCGGCATTCGGCGTCGGTGCGCAGAACACGTCGCAGAAATCCGCTTCGAAGCCGTCAGGCACGTCCGCGGCGGAAGAGCGGACGGCGAAATATCTGGCGTCAGTGCGTGAATGGCCGCTCGAGCTGATGGGTTTTCTCGATCGCATGCCGAAGGGCGGCGACCTGCACAATCACCTGACCGGGGCGGTATATGCGGAGAGCTATATCAACTATGCGGTGGAAGATGGAGATTGCATCGACCGCGCTACGTTCAAAATACTGCCGCCGCCTTGCGATGCGGCGCGTGGATTGTTGCCGGCCTCGCAGGCGATCAGCGATTTTGTTTTTCGCAACCTGGTGATTGACGCGCTATCGATCCGGAATTTCCATCCCACGACTGAAGACCGCGACGTGCGGCTGCATTTTTTCGCGGCGTTCGGGAAGTTTGATCTGGTGACGAACAAGCACTGGGGAGAAATGCTGGAGGAGGTGACGCATCGCGCCGGGGCGCAGAACGAGGTGTATCTCGAGACGATGCTGACGCCGGATCAGGGCGAGGCGATTCAACTTGGGAGGCAGGTGGGATGGAACGACGATTTTGGCGCGATGCGTTCGCAGATGCTGGCCGGTGGAATGGCGAAAGTGGTGGCGGATGGACGGAAGAACCTGGACGACGCCGAAACGAAAATGCGACAGGTGCTGGGCTGCGGCGCAGCGCAGCCGGACGTCGGATGCGCGGTAACGCTTCGCTATTTGAATCAGGTGCTGCGCGCGTTTCCCAAGGAGCAGGTGTTCGCGCAGATGGTCGCAGGATTTGAAATTGCGAGCGCCGATCCGCGCGTGGTGGGAATTAATCTGGTGCAGTCGCAGGACGAGTTCAACGCGCTGAACGATTTCGATTTGCAGATGCGGATGATGGACTATCTGCATGGCGTGTATCCGAAGGTGCATATCACGCTGCATGCGGGCGAATTGACGCCGGGCGAGGTGAAGCCGGAGGAACTGTATGCGTCGCACATTCGGAAATCGATCGAGATTGGGCACGCCGAGCGAATCGGGCACGGGTTGGATGTGATTTACGAGCAGGATCCGGTCGGCCTTGTCGCGTTGATGGCGCGGAAGCACATTCTGGTGGAGGACTGCCTGTACAGCCATGAACTCGTGCGCGATATGAAGGGCTCGGAGAACGTGCTGCCGACATATTTGCGCGGGGGCGTGCCGGTATCGCTGGCGACGGATGATGAGGCGATTGTGCGGTCGGAGCTGACCTGGTATTTCCGGCGGGCGGTGGAGGGATACAACGTCGACTATCTGACGCTGAAGCGAATGGTGCGTGACAGCCTGGAGCATGCGTTCTTGCCGGGCGCGAGTTTGTGGGTGGCGCCGGAAGATTTTAGGATGGTAGCTGCGTGCGCGCACGAGAAATTGGGTGACATGCCGGCCGGCGCGCCATGCCGTGATTTTCTTGCGGGCAGCGAGAAGGCGCGATTGCAATGGAAGGAAGAGAACGAGTTCGCACGATTCGAATCTACATTTTAGCCGGCGCGGCATTCGTGAGCTACTGTTTCGCGAGAGCTTGCATATCGTTGAACAGATAGATGTGGTGACCGGGCTCGGCGCGTTTAACCGCTGCGATCATAGCTGCAGCAGCCATGGAAGCTGGAATCGGGCGATACTTGCTTGCGCCGCCGATGAACGCGAATTGCAATGCTTTCGCGAGAGCAAGGCCGATGCCCTCACCGGCGCGCTCTTCGGTGCGCGAGCCCATCAGGAAGCTGGGCTGAAAGATGTGAACGGAATGGAAGGGCAGTGCTGTGACCGCTTCTTCGAGTTCGCCTTTGGTGCGGAGATAAAAAGTCCGCGAACGAGCGTTTGCGCCCACCGACGACACCAGTGCGAATTGTTGCACGCCTCCTGCCAGTGCAAATTCCGCGAAGGCTTTCGAATAGTCGAAGTCGATCTTGCGATACGCTTCATGGGAACCGGCTTTGGCATTTGTGGTGCCCAGAGCGCAGAAGGCGTCGTTCGCGGCAACGGGAGCCAGTTGGCCGAGATTATCGAAGTCGACGAATTTTTGGACGAGCTTGGGGTGCGATTCGGATGCCGGCCGGCGCGAAATAGAAATGACCTGCGCGTAGGCGGGATCGTCAAGCAGCTGCTTCAGGCAGAGGGAGCCAACGAGTCCGGTGGCTCCCGCGATCAGAGCGGTTCGCTGCGGCATGATTCGAGATTATCGAAGGTGCGGGAGAAATTCTAGCGCTTGCCGCGGCGGACGAAGGGCGTGTGCTCGTTGTCGAGTTCGCGTGGGACGCGGCTCGGGCCGGGCTTGGCGGCGACGAATTTTACTTCGCGAATCAGCTTCCCGCCCCAGGCTTCATTGATGCGGGCGCAGAACTCCGGCTTCATGTCTTCGAGCTGCTTGCGCCAGGCTTTATTGTCGGCGGCGATTTCAAGGCAGCCCTTTTCGCAGCGCAGCGGACGGGTGCGAGCGGCGAGAGCTTTACCGACGATTTTGGGCCACGAGCTTACGAGCCATGCGAGGGCGGCTTCGGGGCGATGAAGGCGTCGCAGCGCACCGCCGAGAACTTGTCCGGCCTTGTCCATAGAGTTTGCGGATTCTAGCACAAGTGCGCGTGGAAATTTTTTTGTGATTGTGTGGGTGGTCTGCGCTGCTCACTCGATGCGACAGGCGGCGTAGACAAGAACGGGAGAACCGTCGGCGATAAATGCGGAGCGCGGCGGCCGCGAGAGGACGCTGCCAAAGTCAGATCCGTAAAGGGCGGTGCCGTCGCCTTGAAATGAAACGCTCGACGCATGCCAGATTCGCCACGGCTCGTGAGCTACGTGATATTCGAGCGAGCCGCCGTCGCGGCGCCGCGAATAGCCCCAATAATGTTCGGAGATAAATTGCTCAAGGCTGCCGCTGGCTGCGAGAGACGGGCTGCCTTCCGTCTGACCATGAAACCGAAACCTTTGGTGCTTCAGCTCCCAGCTATACTCGATGGAACCTCCTGAGTTGGTGAGATTGATCGAGTGGCGAAGCGGCAGCGTCCTGTAATTTTCTGCGTATGCCATGCGCGCCAGGAACGTGACGGCAGGGAGCGAGACAATTTCGCGTATGAACATCACGCCACGGCGGATTTCGCTTCCTTCGCGGCGGCGAACGTAGATGCGGAGATTAACCTCGTCGAAATCCGAATGGAAGGGAACGGAGATTAAATCGAAGAGCTTCGTGCGCGCGAAGCGAAGGCCGACGAGGCTGACGTATGTCTTACCTTCGAAGGAATCGAGCTCGGTGCCGCGCGGGACGAATGGATGGAGCAGAGCCGGATCGATCTCGTAATTGAGCATCAGGAGGTCGCGCCACTCGGTGGACAAGAAGACGCGAGTGCGCGACTGAGGGGCCGCACCGACTGCTGACTGCAATTCAGGAATTGGCGGGACCATTGAGGCCAAGCTGTGGAGCGATGCCGCGAAGAGCTTCGATGCAAAACGCGATGTGGTCCTCGAGCGGGACGCCGAGTTCTTGAGCGCCGTTGTAGACGTCGTCGCGACTGACGCCGCGCGCGAAGGCTTTGTCTCTCAACTTTTTCTTCACGGATGCCGTTTCCACCTCGTGGATGCTTTTGGAGGGTTTGATGAGTGCGCAGGCGGTGAGGAAGCCCGCGAGCTCGTCGCAGGCGAAGAGGGCGCGATCGAGGGGTGAGACGCGCACCACGCCGGAGTAGCTGGCGTGGCCGAGAATCGCGTGAATGATTTCTTCGGAGTAGCCGCGCTCGCGGAGAATCTGCGTGCCTTCGTAGGGATGCTCTTTCGTTGGGTGATGCTCGGCGTTGGGCCAGCGCTCGTAATCGAAATCGTGGAGCAGGCCCGCCAAGCTCCAAGTGTTTTCGTCGCCGCCCAGTTTTTGGGCGTAGGCGCGAACGCAGGCTTCGACGGCCAGGGCGTGCTTTCTGAGGCTTTCGCTTTGTGTGTATTCGCAGAGAAGATTCCAAGCGTCGTCTCGATTCGGCATTTTTTCCTCGGGAATCATATTAATGCAACTGCGAGTGGTGTAGTAGGCGGATTGGGGCTGGGGCGAGAGCTATTTTGGCCGGGAATCGTGCGAAGACGAGCGACGCATCACAAAACGGCAATTAGAAAGACCTAAGAGAAGAGTCCCACGACAAAGGCCCACGACGAGGAACGGCGGCGTCGCGGCTACCGAGGCAAGTTGTGTCTGATGTAGAGGTGATTTTGGACGATAGACAACACGTTGGACGTTAGCACTGTGGGGCTTCCGAGCAAGCGGTTCGTCTGCGCAAAATGGCACAAGGACGGCGGCAAGCGTCGGCGTTGGCAGCAGGACGCAAAAATGAGACAACCAGGCAACCGGCGAGACGCGGCGTACCATTTTGAGACGGAATCAGATGAAAGCGTCGCAAAATGATTTTCGGCGTTTGTTCTCGTCATGTATTGAACACAAGGGGTTTGGGAAGCGGTTTGGGGGCTATCGAACGGAAAATGCAGGGCAAACTGGGGCGAAGCGGCCGAGAAAAGCAGGGTGAGAGGTTCAGAAAAATACGTGGCATGACGATTGCAATAAGTGGACGAGCAAGGCCGATGTCGAATGAGTTTCGATACGGAAATTGTCACACAGGAAAGAAACAGGCAGTTTTTGGCTGGGATGGGAAGACGCGAAATGTCAGGCGAAGAAATTTAGAACCGATCCAAGCACGGCGAGCAGATACGAAGTCATTTTGTTTGTGCGTCGTGGGCGGGATGACTAGACTGTACGAGCAGTCCCGGGAATAAATATCGCTTGACAAGAAGTGGCACGATGGGGAGAATCACTCGCGCGCCAGTCCTGCCTTCCCACTGTTGTGACGTTCCTCCCTTTCGCATCGCCGGAATAGTCTGCGAGGAGATCCGGTGGCAGATAAAGATGCAGTGGCAACCAGCATGGAACTCGATCGAGAAGTGATTCGCTGTCAGGTATGCGGACTGGTGCAATACCGCACTCGCACAGGCAACTGCCGTCGTTGCCTGCGCTTAATGCCTCCTAAGGTGGCGTTTGTCATTCCGACGCCGTCACCGCAGGATCTACCTGGTGATGACCGCCAGCTGTTCGAAAACTGGCCGAATCGCGAGACTGTCGAGAACATCGGCCAGCGAATCCGGCAGTTGCGGGAGTCGCGCGGGATGACGCAGAGCCAATTGCAGGCGCGCTCTCGCGTATCGCGCTCGTATTTGTCCCGAATCGAGAGCGGGCAGATGACGCCCAGCCTCGGCACGCTTGAAAAGATTGCCGAAGCGCTGGGAGTTGGTCTGAACCGATTCTTCGTGCCGGAGACGAACGGCGAGACGGTGCTCGAGGATCCGTTCATTCAGGGTCTTCGGCCGTTCCTGCGGCAGCTCGATTGGGCACAGTGGCAGGGGATTCTGAAGAGGCTGCAAGCGATCAGCGAGCACGTGAATACGAATCACTCGCGGCCGCTTGTGGCGCAGGCTTCGGACCGAATGGCGGCGCACTCGGCGCATTCGATGCCTCGAAGACAGAACCCTGGACTTGGCCACCTTGCGGCCGCGATTCAGCGGTAGTTGAGAATCGCAGAGGACTAGAAGCACACAACGAGATCTGGGTCAGCCCGGCCCAACCCGTACGGCGGACAACGTTTGGCTCCGCCGGCGACAAGCCGGGCGACTCGAATCGCTGGGACTGGTTTCGAACAGCGAATCCCCGCAGCTCACTCCTGAGAAAATCAAATCTGACAAATTCTATTGGACTTCTTTTTTCCCGATGCGGAGGAGCTCGATTTCGACTCCTTCAGACTTTTTCGTCAGCGCTACCAGGCGCGTGGTGTCGCCCTTCTCGTAAACGTAGGCAACGTCTGCATCGGAGCTGACGTGCTCGCGATGCGTTGCGGAGCCGTGGTCTTCGCGTTTGTAACTTGGGCCGAGTTGCTGCTTGTACCACTCGGAGACTTCGTCGAGGCCGTCGGACGTGACGTACTTTTCTGTGGCGAGTCCCAGGCCGGCGCCGCTGATGGCTGAGAGCTCTACTGTCGAGCCTTCTGATTTGTCGGGTTGCGCGCCGGGATAGACGGGCAGGCCGGTGGCATGGACCTGATCTCCATTCACGCGCAACGCGCCGGCAGGCGTTTCGATCTCCACTTGCTTGCCGGTCTGGTTCACGTGAACGTGGCGGATGAACATGCTGGCGACCAGCAAGCCGCCGAGAACGAGAACAACAAACCCGCCGCCGACTATGGCCAGGATCCAGAGGACTGCATCGTTGCGTTTTGGAGGAGGCAGTTGTGGCGGAACAGATGCGCCGCTGAGCGGGCCGATTGGTGCGGTTGACATACTTCACCCCTTGCGTGCTTGTCTCTTAAAGATACGCGAGACGGGTGCGAAAAGTTTCCTTCGATGAACGCGGTGGCTTAGGTTCCCAATCTGCGCTAGCAATGTGTCGCGCGCAAAGGCCTCAGGTCATCCTAATCCAACATCCCGATCCAACATCGATCGGGAGGGACCTGAGCTACGGCGGTTTTGCCGTCGCGGGAGCGCGGATTAGTAGAAGACGACCTTGATGTCGTCGCGCTTGTAGAGATGTACCGTGTCGATGAAGCGTACCTGCCGGTCATCGTAGGTGAGAATCAGAGAGTGGGTGCGGGTACCTTCGCCGAAGAAACGCACGCCGCGCAGCAGGTTGCCGCCAGTCACTCCCGTACACGCGAAAATGATTTTCTTGCCCGGGGCGAGTTCGTCGGTCTTGTAGATCCTCTTCGGATCCTTGATTCCCATCTGTCCGATACGCTCGTGGTGCTCGGGCTTTGAGACGACGAGCCGCGCGAGAATCTCGCCGTTGAGGCAACGCAGTGCTGCGGCGGTGAGGACTCCTTCGGGCGCGCCGCCAGTTCCCATCACCGCGTGAACGCCTGTGCCGATAACCGCGGCACTGATGCCGGCGGAAAGGTCACCATCGGAAATCAGGCGGATGCGCGCACCAGCAGAGCGGATATCTGAAATCAGTTTTTCGTGGCGCGGGCGGTCGAGGACGATGATGACAAGATCCTCGACCCTTCGATTCAGGCGCTTCGCTATGGCGTGGAGGTTATCGGCCACGGGCGCATCGAGGTCGACGGCGCCTTTACAAGACGGACCGACGATAATTTTTTCCATGTAGAGATCGGGCGCGTGCAACAAGCCGCCGGGCTCGCTCGCGGCGAGGACGACAATCGCGTTCGGTTCGCCGGTGGCGCACAGGTTCGTACCTTCCAGCGGATCGACGGCGATTACGACTTCGGGATACTTGCGGGATTTGTCCTTCGCTGCCGCGCCAACTTTTTCGCCGATGAAGAGCATAGGCGCTTCGTCGCGTTCGCCTTCGCCGATCACGATGGTACCGTCCATGTGAACGGTGTCCATCTCCGAGCGCATCGCTTCGACAGCCATCTGATCGGATTTGTGGCGATCGCCGAGGCCCATGGTGTGGGCGGAGGCGATAGCGGCGCGTTCGACAACGCGCAGAAATTCCAGGCTAAGTTCTTTTTCCATGATGGCTCCTGAGATTCGAGGCTAGCTCGGGGCGACGGCGCGTCCGGTTGCCGCTATCTTATATCCAAAGGCGGCGGTGATTGTCGAGCGCAGAGTCGTCATGGCAGCGGTTGAATTTTGGCGTTGACGAGGAAGGGATCGTCAAGCTCGGTCATGTCGCCAGCTTTTTTGCCGGCGATCGGGAGCAGGCGCGCTGAAAGCGGCTTGTGCCATTTGACGGAGAGGCTGGCGACATCGCCGAGGATGCGGACGAGCTGGTCTTCGGAGATGTCACCGGGAAGCGGGATCGTGTCGAGGCCCGTGCCGCAGACCGCGGAATAAGAGAGCAGGGAATCCATCGTGAGGCGGCCTTCGCTCCAGCGCTGCGCGATCACGGAATCTTCGAGCACCGGCAGCATGAGACCGGAATAACCGGCGTGAGTGACCGGGATTTCTTTCAGGGCGCGGGTGATGATTGCTGCAACGGTGAGGGTGCCGCTCGAGCCGAGCGGGGCGCCGTAGAATTTTTCGATGGCGCCGCCGATGGAGACTTCTTTGAGCGGGGCAGGCGAGAGATCGATGCCGCCGTATTTCCAGCCTGTTTGTGCATCGATCTGTTTTGCGGTGGCCTCGATTTCCTGCGCGTAGCGGCCGAGCGTGTCGCGGAGGTGCGATACTGTGTCGTCGGGAACGTGCGTCGATGCGAAAACGTCCGCAACGACGTTCGCGGATTGCAGTGCTATAGCAAAATGCTTTCCTTCACCGGTGAAGGACGCCGGGTAAAACGGGGTATTGGGCGGGACGAGCGCGGCGGCGGTGAAATTGAAATTTCCCTGGCTGTGAGCCGTGTGTGCTGCGAGGTATTCGATGATGCCGGCTGTGGCGTGAATTGATTTCCAGTGGATGCCATCTTCTCCGGCGATGCTGACGCTTCCTTCGAGGATTTTGGAATTGGCGATAATTTGGGCGAGTAGGTCCGCGTTGCGCGGGTCGTCGGAGTCTTTGGTCATGGCTGGCCCGATGGATGCGTCGAAGCCTTCTTTGACGGCGAGAGCGTCGTAGGCGCGGAAAAATGCCAGGGCATCGGCGGTGGACATGCCCAGTGTGTATTCCTGGAATGGCTGCGTGGTGATGCGGATGCCTTCCACTTCGTAGCCGGATTTTTCGAAGGCGGATTTCGCGGCGCGGAGGAATTTCAGGGTTTCCTGTATTTGGGATTCGTATTTGGCGCGATCCAGGCGGATGAAGGCCGTGACCGCTCGGATTTTGGGTTTTTGTGCGATAGCTTGTGGGGAGGCGGTTTTGGTGGTGATTGCTGCTATGAGTAAGAGCACAGGCCCTACGCGCCGCAGTTCAGAGCCTGCGGTGCTCAGGGCAAGCAGGAGTGCCTGTGCCACTAAAACCGTGCGCTTGCGACGACGGGTCGAGAAAAACGCATAGTCGGGCGAGAGTCCCTCAGCGGCTGAAGCCGTGCCCTGACGAGTGAAGGAGCCGTTCGGAGGGTTCATGCGAAGGCCGCAACTCCGGTGATGCGTTCACCGATTATGAGTTTGTGGATGTCGTGCGTGCCTTCGTAGGTGATTACGGATTCGAGGTTGTTCATGTGACGCATGATGGGGTAATCGTCGACGATGCCGTTGGCGCCAAGGATTGAGCGGGCGCTGCGAGCGGTTTCGAGCGCCATCCAGACGTTGTTCATCTTGAGCATGGAGATGTGCGACGGGTGGACCTTGCCTTGATCTTTCAGGCGGCCCACTTGCAACGCGAGGAATTGCGCCTTGGTGATTTCCGTGATCATCCAGACGAGTTTTTCCTGCACGAGCTGGTGTGACGCGATCGGCTTGTTGTCGAATTGCTTGCGCTGCTTGGAGTAGTTGAGAGCGCAGTCGTAACAAGCCATTGCCGCGCCGATGGCGCCCCAGCCGATTCCATAGCGCGCCTGATTGAGGCAGGAGAGCGGGCCTTTCAGGCCCTCGACGTTGGGGAGCAGATTCGTTGCCGGGATCTTGCAATCGTTCATCGCCAGACCTGAGGTGACCGATGCACGCAGCGAATATTTACCGTGCACGTCCCAAGCTTTGAATCCGGGCGTTCCCTTTTCGACAAGGAAGCCGCGGATTTTGTCGTCCTCGCATTTCGCCCAGACTACGGCGACATCGGCGAGCGAGCCGCTGGTGATCCACATTTTTTCGCCATTGAGAATGTATTCATTTCCTTTCTTCACCGCGCGCGTGAGCATAGCGCCAGGATTCGAACCGAATTGCGGTTCGGTGAGGCCGAAGCAGCCGATGGCTTTGCCCTGCTGAAGCAGTGGGAGCCATTTATCTTTTTGCGCGTCCGAGCCGAAGGCGTGAATCGGATACATCACCAACGCCGATTGCACGGAAACAAAACTGCGCAATCCGGAATCGCCTCGTTCGAGCTCCTGCGTGACGAGTCCGTACTCGACATTGGACATGCCCGCGCAGCCGTAGCCTTTCAGGCTCGCGCCGAAAAGCCCGAGCTCGGCCATCTGCGGGACCAGTTGCACGGGAAACTTTCCTTCGCGGTTGTACTGCTCGATGATGGGCATGATCTCAGCGTCGACAAACTGGCGCGCGGTGTTGCGAGCGAGTTTTTCTTCGTCGCTCAGGATAGAGTCGAAGTCGAGGTAATCGACTCCGGGGAATGATGGCATCCGAATTCTCCTTAGCGCTACGGTGCGCGGCGGCAGGCAATCAGGTTCGGATCTGCCGCAGCGGGCAATCCGACATTCTAGCGAAGATTAAGGCTATTAGGCTACCGACGCTCCCGCCGATCGCGTGATTGCCGATGCGGTGAGTTTCGTCTAGTGTTGTGAAATGGAGATGTCGCCAAGTCCACGGACCGCCCTCGATGACATGGTTCGTTGGCTAATCGGGCGCGAAGTTGAGGCCGCAGGCCTTTTCTTAAATTCGCTGCGTTTGTCCATCGATGGCCACTTTGGAGCGAATACTGGCATGTTTCTCTGGTTTGACCCGGCCTGGCATCTTGGCAGCTCCAGAGGAGTATTAGTGGGCTCCATGCAGGCACAAGCAGAGGAAAGCGACGCCCAGGATGCGATGAATCAGTTGGTTCAGGAGTTAGTGGGTAAGAAAATTGAGCGCGTCGCGGTTGAAGCTCTCACAAATGACATAGATGTTCGCTTTGCTGATGGCTATTGGGTTCGGACTTTCGTGTCTGATCCAGACAGCGACTACAATTGGTATTTCCGTGACAGGCGAATCGACCTTTCAGTCTACGGATCGGCGAAAGGACTACGGTTAGAGATTCAGCTCCAGCCTCGCACGACGGGGCGCTGTAGTGGCCGCGATGACCTTCACGAGCAAGCGTTGACGCACGCGCGGAGTGGATGCGATAATCACGGGCTTTCTTCGCAGTTCTAGAAGTGTGTTCCGTTGGGGAAACGGAATAGCCAGGGTAGACTGACCCGGAGCGCGGCGCCCAGCAGCAGAATAATCGGAAATGGAAATTCTTCACCAACTCGGCGAGTTGTTTCTCCAAGCTGTGCCCACCGTCATTATCGTATTCCTGTTTTATTTCTTTATGCGCTGGGCATTTTTCACGCCGATCCTGAAGGCGATGGATGAGCGGAGGGCCCGCATCGAAGGAGCTCAGGCCGAGGCGGCCAAGGCGCGGGAAGATGCGAAGAAGGAACTCGAGAGTTACAACCACGCCATTCGAATCGCGCGTGGCGCGATTTACGCTGAGCAGGAAGCCGCGCGCCAAGCGGTGCTCGAGGAGCGCCAGCGTTTTCTGAAAGCGATGCGTTCGCGGGCGCAGGAAGATGTGGCGAACGCCAAGAAGAAAATTGCCGCCGAAAGCGACGCAGCGCTGGCTGAGCTTGAACTCACTGTTCCCACCATCGCCGCCGAAATCGCGCACATGATTTTGGAGAGGCCAGCACCGCCCGCGGGAGGCTGGCCACGGTAATGCGACTCTTTCAGCGAGCAAGCTTCCTTGTGGTATTTCTGCTGATCGCGGTAATTCCCGTGCTGGCGCAAGAAGCAGAAAATTCGCCCGCCGATACTCCGACCGGTTGGGCGTTCCGATGGCTGAATTTCGCGATCGTGTTTGGCGCCATCGCATACTTCGCCGTGAAGTATGGCGGCCCAGTGTTCCGCGCTACCGCCGAAGAGACCGCGAAGAAGATTGAAGAAGGCGCGCGAGCGCGCGAAGAGGCCGAGAAACAGAAGAAGGAAATAGAAGCCAAGCTCGCCGACCTGCCCAAAGAAATCGAAGCGATGAAAGCGGAGGCCAAACGCGATAGCGAGGCAGAAGCGCAGCGCCTGCGAGACCAGGCCAAGGAAGAAGCGCAAAAGATAGAAAAATCAGCGCTGGCGGAAATTACCGCGGCAGAGCGGGCGGCACGACTCGAAGTGAAAGCCCTGGCTGCGCGAATGGCAGTGGATAAGGCCGAGGTGCTGTTGCGACAGCAGCTGACTGGAAAAGCCGAGCAAAAATTATTTGAGACGTTCGTCGCTGAGTTGGAGAGGAGCGTCAATTGAGCGCAGTAGCAGAACGGTATGCAGCCGCTCTGGCAGATGTTGCGGTAGAGCGCAAAAATAGCGAGACCATAAGACGGAATCTTGCGGCGTTCGTCGAGGCATTCTCTTCGATAGCGGATTTGCGAAATGCGCTGGAGAGTCCCGCGCTGAATGCCGAAGTGAAAAGAAAAGTGATCGCTGAGGTAGCCGGGAAGATGGGCCTCGACGTCGCCGTGCGGAATTTCGTTTACCTTGTGGTGGACCACCGTCGCACGGAAATCCTTCCCGAAATCGAGGAGGCGTTTTTTTCGGAGTTGAATGAGCGGCTCGGAATCGTCGATGCAGAAGTGACTTCCGCACACGAGTTAAACGATGACGAGAAACGGCAATTGCGTTCTGTCCTTGAGCAGCGCACCGGCAAAAAAGTGGAAGCGCGGTTTCAAATCGACGGCGCTTTGCTGGGCGGTGCAGTTGTGCGGTTGGGCTCGACGATTTACGACGGGTCGGTGCGGGATCAACTGAAGCGGCTGCGCGAACAGCTTGAAAGGGAATAGGAGCCGTAATGGCGAACATCAAAGCGGACGAGATCACAAAAATACTGAAAGAGCAGATTGAAAATTACCGGCAGACCGTCGAGGTGGATGAGATCGGCTCGGTGATTTCGGTTGGCGACGGCATCGCTCGCGTTCACGGCCTCGAGAAGTGCATGGAAGGCGAGATGCTCACGTTCCCGCACGGCGTGACCGGGATCGCGCTCAATCTCGAAGAGGATCAGGTTGGCGTCGTGCTACTCGGCGACTACACAGAAATCAAGGAAGGCGACATCGTCAAGCGCACGAACAAGATTATGTCCGTGCCCGTTGGGGACGCGCTGATTGGCCGCGTGGTTGATCCGCTGGGAAACCCACTCGATGACAAAGGGCCGCTTCAGACGGACCAGCGACTACCGCTCGAACGTCTGGCGCCTGGAGTGGTTGACCGGCAGCCGGTGCGCGAACCGATTCAAACGGGAATTAAATCGATCGACTCCATGATTCCGATCGGGCGCGGGCAGCGCGAGTTGATCATCGGCGACCGGCAAACCGGCAAAACCGCGATCATTATCGACACCATTATCAATCAACGCGGCGGCGACATGATTTGCATCTACTGCGCGATTGGGCAGAAAAGGTCGACGATCGCGCAGGTGATAAAGACGCTGACTGATTATGAAGCGATGGACTATACGATCGTGGTAGCGGCGTCCGCGACCGAGCCGGCGACGATGCAGTACATCGCGCCCTTTGCGGCCTGCGCGATGGGCGAATTCTTCCGCGATTCGAAGCGTCACGCCGTGTGTTTTTATGACGACCTTTCGAAGCACGCGCAGTCGTACCGCGAAATTTCGCTGCTTTTGCGGCGGCCGCCAGGGCGCGAGGCGTTTCCGGGAGATGTTTTCTTTTTGCATTCGCGGTTGCTCGAACGGGCGGCGAAATTGAACGACAAGCTGGGTGCCGGTTCGCTGACGGCACTGCCTGTAATTGAGACGCAGGCAGGCGACGTATCGGCCTACATTCCGACAAACGTGATTTCGATTACGGATGGACAGATCTATCTCGAAGCGGATTTGTTCAACGCCGGAATCCGGCCCGCGATTAACGCAGGCATTTCGGTGAGCCGCGTCGGTGGCAACGCGCAGATCAAGGCGATGCGGCAGGTGGCCGGAACTTTGCGTTTGGATATGGCGCAGTATCGCGATTTGGCGGCGTTTGCGCAGTTTGGAACCGAACAGCTTGATAAAGCAACGCAGGCACAACTCGCGCGTGGCCAGCGGCTCGTGGAAGTCTTAAAGCAGGATCAATACCAACCACTAACAGTGGAGCAGCAGGTGCTGATTATCTTTGCGGCCTCGAATCGCTATTTGGACGATATTGAAGTCGCGGAAGTGGGGCGTTTCGAGAAGGAGCTGTATCCCTTTATTGAAACGAATTATCCGAATGTGATGAAAACACTGCGCGAGAAAAAGGCCATTGATGATGGCTTGCGCGACGAGATGAAGAAGGCGCTCGACACGTTCAAGGAAACTTTCAAGGCGAGTATGGAAGCGGCGAAGGCTGATAAAGCGGCCGCCGGAAAAACCGTCGCAGACGTGGCCGAAGCTCCCGCTGCCCCGAAGCCTGTAGAGAAGGTGGCCGCGCACTAGCCCCGATCCTCGATGCCCACACTTCTCGATTATCGGCGGCGCATTCGTTCCGTGAAAAGCACGCAGCAGATCACGCGCGCGATGAAATTCGTGGCGGCGGCGAAACTGCGCCGGGCGCAGGAAGGTGTGTTTGCAGCGCGGCCTTACGCGCGGGAGATCAAACGCGTGCTGCGCTCGGCGGCAGCGCGGATGGAAAGACCGGTACACCCTTTGCTCGAGCGGCGGCCCGAAGAGAGAATTTTGGTAGTGGTGCTGACGGGCGACCGAAGCCTGGCGGGAGCGTTCAACACGAACGTGCTGCGGCGAGCCATGGAGTTTTTCCGCGATCACTCTTCTAAAAAATTAGAGATTGCCGTGGTGGGCAAAAAGGGCCGCGACACGCTGCGGAAGCGCGGCTTGAAATTTGTAGCGGAGTATTTGAATGTGTCGAACGCGGTGGAGTTTTCGAAGGCTAAAGAGATTGCGGCAAAAATGGCGGAGATGTATGTGACCGATGAAGTCGATGCGGTCTACGCGATTTACAATGAATTCAAGAACGTGATGGTGCAGAGATTGTGCGTCGAGAAACTCTTGCCGATTGACCCCGCGGTGCTGAAGGAAGGTAAGTCGGAGAAGGGCGAGCCGTCGGGCGTGGTCCACGACCCGGCGAGTGAATCTTTGCCGATGAAGCCGTCGCCCGATGGGACCGTGAACTTGGTCGACTACATTTACGAGCAGCCGGTGGCTGAGCTTTTTGGCGGGCTCGTGCCGCGGTACTTGGAGTCGGAAGTGTTTCGAATTCTGCTGGAATCGGCCGCGGCTGAGCATGCCGCTCGCATGACGGCAATGGATTCGGCCACGAGGAATGCCTCGGAATTGATCGACAAGCTGACTTTGCAGATGAACAAGATTCGGCAGGCGGCCATTACGAAGGAAATTATTGAGATTGTGAGCGGCGCTTCGTCTGCGATGTCATAGCGCTCGGTAATTAATAAGGGGAATGAAGACATGGCAACGGATCAAACGAAAATCGGGCACGTTGTCGAAGTGATCGGGCCTGTAGTGGACGTGCTGTTTCAGGAACACCATCTGCCCTCGATTCACAACGCCGTGCGGATTACGAGCGAGGGATTCAATGTGCCGGAGCCGCTCGACGTGGTGGCTGAAGTTGAACAGCATCTCGGCGAGGGGCGCGTGCGTTGCGTGGCGATGAAGCCCACCGAGGGCATGGTGCGCGGCATGAATGCGGAAGACCTCGGTGAACCGATTACGGTGCCGGTGGGCCGTGCGACGCTCGGACGCGTGCTGAACGTACTTGGCGAGCCGGTGGACAATCTCGGGCCGGTGAAATCCGAGAAGCGCTATCCGATTCATCGTCCTGCGCCCAGTCTTGAAGATCAGTCCACTACGCTCGAGATGTTTGAGACGGGAATCAAAGTGGTTGATTTAATCGAGCCGTACCTCAAGGGCGGAAAGATCGGGCTCTTCGGCGGCGCGGGCGTCGGCAAGACGGTGCTGATTCAGGAATTGATTCACAACGTGGCGATGAAGCATGGCGGCGTCTCGGTTTTTGCCGGCGTGGGGGAACGCACGCGCGAAGGGAACGACCTGTGGCTCGAAATGCAGGAATCGGGAGTCGTGGTTCCGGGTAATTCAGAAAAATCGCGTTGCGCGCTGATTTACGGACAGATGACAGAACCACCCGGCGCACGCTTGCGCGTGGGCTTGACCGGCCTGACGGTGGCGGAATATTTCCGCGACGAAGAACACCTCGACGTGCTGCTTTTCATCGACAATATTTTCCGCTTCGTACAGGCGGGCTCGGAAGTATCGGCGCTGCTTGGACGCATGCCCTCCGCCGTCGGCTACCAACCGAACCTCAACACGGAAATCGGCGAGTTGCAGGAGCGCATTACTTCGACGAAGCACGGGTCGATCACGTCCGTGCAGGCGATTTATGTCCCCGCTGACGACTACACCGACCCGGCGCCGGCTGCGACCTTTGCTCACCTTGACGCTACGACGAACTTGAGCCGGCAAATCGTGGAGCGCGGAATTTATCCCGCGGTCGATCCGCTGGCGAGCTTCTCGCGCATTTTGGATCCACGCACCGTGGGACAGGAGCATTACACGGTAGCGCGGGCGGTGAAGTCGGTCCTTCAGCGGTATAAGGAATTGCAAGACATCATCGCGATTCTGGGAATCGAAGAGCTTTCGGACGACGACAAGCAAACCGTGGCGCGCGCCCGAAAAATCGAAAAGTTCCTGTCGCAGCCGATGTTCGTGGCAGAACAGTTCACAGGTCTTGCCGGAAAGTACGTAAAAATCGAAGACACGGTGCGGGGATTCAAGGAAATCGTCGAAGGAAAGCACGACGATCTTCCCGAGCAGGCGTTCTACATGGTAGGCGGCATCGAGGAAGTGCGCGAGAAAGCGGAGAAGATGGCGGCCACAGCGTAGTCGCAGCGCTACCAGCGCGATTCACGGCTCGGAACAAGAATGCTACCTGAAAAAATAGAACTCGAAGTGGTCACGCCCCAGCGTCATGTGCTCGACGAGAAGGTGGAGTCCGTCGAGATGCCGGGCAAAGACGGCTACCTGGGCATTTTGCCAGGCCACGCCCCGCTGCTCACCGAACTCGGCCTCGGAATTCTCACGTACCACAAAGGTTCGGAAGTAAAGCGGCTCACCGTGCTGAACGGTTACGCAGAAGTGCTGCCTGACCGGGTGATCGTGCTGGCGGAAGCTTCCGAGCGCGCGGAGGAAATTGACGCTCAGCGCGCGCGCACGGCTGCAGATCGCGCCCAGGCTGAGCTTGCAAAAGCCACAGGAGCGCCCGAGACGGATTGGGAGAGCGCGTCGACTGCTTTACAGCGAGCACTGGTTCGCGTCGAGGCCGCATCTAAGCGATAGATATTACGGGAGATAACTTCCAGCACACATGGCATCGTCCTTCCTTTTCCCGCATCGAATAAGTAAGGTACAAAAGATAAAGGCTCATGGCTGAAATCACAGTTTATTCCACTTCTTGGTGTTGCGATTGCCGGCGCGTAAAGCAATTCTTGCGCGAGCGCGGATTCGCTTTCAAGGAAGTCAATATCGATGACAAGCCGGACGCAGAAGAATTGGTGATCCGCGCAAATAATGGGCTTCGAAAGGTTCCAACCCTCGAAATCAACGGGCACTATGTAGCGTGCAGCCCGTTCAATCCTTACCTACTCGCCGAAGAATTGAAAATCCCCCTGAACAAATAACGGCAAGTTCCTCGCGCCGTCCTCGAATAAACCGCTCAAGACAACCCCGCGCCACGTGTCATTACTCCCGCTAGGCGCAAATCAGTATTCAGGATGACGATGTCGGCGTCGGCACCTACGGCTATAACGCCTTTTTTGCCGCCAAGGCCGAGCCGCCGAGCAGGCAGCAGCGTGACCATGCGCACCGCCTCCAGCAGAGGCACACCGAGCGCGACGATATGTTGCAGAGCGCGATCGAGACTGAGAGTGCTGCCCGCGAGTTTGCCCTCAGAATTGCGAACGACGCCATCGGTGACGCTCACTTCAAAATTTCCGAGCCTGTAATTTCCATTGCGCATGCCCGTCGCTGCTGTCCCGTCGCTAACCAGCAGCACGCCCTCAAGCCCCTTGGCTCGCAATAGGATCTCGACCGCAGGAGAATCAACATGATGTCCATCGGCGATCAGCTCGGCCGTAACGGCCGGGTTCGTCAGTACAGCGCCTATAACCCCCGTATCCCGGTGCGAAAACGGCCGCATGGCATTGTACATATGAGCGGCGTGCGTGACGCCGCGTTCAATCGCCGCAACCGCTTGTTCATAGGTTGCGTCGGTGTGGCCCATAGAAGCAACGATGCCATTGGCCACAGCGCGTTCGACCAATTCGAGCGCACCGGGAAGTTCCGGAGCAAGCGTGACGATGCGGATGAAGCCGTCGGCGGCGGCGATAAATTCTTCGAAAAGTTCCTTCGAGGGTGGCGTGATTGCATCGAGCGGATGCACGCCTCGCCGAGCTGGATTGATGAAGGGCCCTTCCAGGTGGATTCCCAGCACTTCGGCCGCAAATCGGGAATCAGTATTCCGCGCGCTGCGAATATACCGTGCGATCCCATGCAGGCTCTTGCAGGTTTCCTCAGGCGGTGCGCTCACCGTCGTTGCCACCAGGGAAGTAGTCCCGCGTCGCGCGACCGTGGACGCGACCTTCGCGATTGCCTCGGCCGTGCCCTCCATCACATCATGGCCACCGGCACCGTGAATGTGCACATCCACAAAACCCGGAATCACAATTTTGTCGCCCGCGGCAAAGTGCTCCGAGTCCTCAGGAATGCGCACTTCGTCGCGATGCCCCATCTGCGTGACCTTGCCGTCTTCCACGACAATCACACTGTCGAGAATTTCTTCGTGCGGAGTAAGGATGCGGCTGGCGTAAATGGCGGTCGCGGCCATGGCTCGTTCATGCTACCCGAACTCAGCGCGAAAAACACAAGCGAGCCTTGCATCCTTTTCCTTCTCCGCTACAATCATGGTGCCCGAAAAATTCAATCAAAATGGACCGGCAGCAGGTTTGGAGGAATTTGCATGGCTTATGACAAGCGTTATGTAGCGCAGAAACGGCAGCGGCGTCGCAGAAAGACAGCCAAGGCCAAGATGCATCTTTACGAGCAGGGAAAGCTCCCGCACGATAAGCTTCCTGCCCTTGCGAAAAAGTTCCTGAGCCGCAAGACACGTGCGCTGAAGCGCGCCAGCTAGTTTTTCTTAGCCACAAAAAAGGGCGTCCGCTAGGACGCCCTTTCTCGCGCCGCGCCCGCCAGCTCGCGGCTGATTTGATCCAGACTAGTTACCAGACGCCTGCGCGTGTGTATTCGAAGCCGACTTCGGCACGCTCAGATAACCGGCAATCTTGTCCTTGCCTACCTGATTCACCGTCAACTCCATAGGCGCACGCGTGCCACGCGAGAAGAAGTAAATCGGTTCGTTCACGGAGCGGTTCTTCTTCTCATAGCGGGCATCGTCGATGTACATCGCGATGGTGTAGACGTTCTTCTTGGGATTCACGCTGCGGAGTTCGATCATCAGATCGCCCACTTTCTGGCGCTGATCCTTCTTATCGATCGTGAACTCGTAGTAGTCGCGCTCGCCAAGACGCCGCAGTTCTTCCACTTCGTCATGGTTCTTCGCGATCAGCGTGCCGAATTCACCGCGCGTCATGTTCAGGCTGTTCTTCGTGGTTTCGAGGTCGGACTTGACGCCGTTGACGTCCGTGCCAAGTTTATTCACGTCGTCCACGCCGGCCTTGGTCGCGAGCTCTCCGTTCACATTGTTTTGGAGATCCGCAAGCTGCTTGGCGTCTTCGTCCTTGATCTTGTTCGCCTGCGCGCGCGCCCTGGTGAGCTCGCTCTGCGTCAGCTTCATTTTATCCGTGACGATGCTCAATTCGCCCTGTAGCTGCGCATTCGTGTCCTCTGCCTTCGCCAGACGTTGGCCCAGCACCTCTTGTTGTTGCTTCTGCTGTTGCTGAACAGTGGCGATGTTCTGCGCCAATTCCTTAGAGTGGTTCGACGCGCTCCACCCGGTTCCCAAAGCTGCCAGCGAGACGATCGCGAGCGCTATGACCACAATTCCAACCCAACGCGGTGCTGCGGCCTCGGCCGCTACATATTCCTGCTTGCCATCATCGATACTCATATTGCTATTCCTCCGTGGACGCCCTTGCGGAGATGGGAAAGAGCAAAAGCAACGCCAATCGTGCCAAACTGGCATGCTGTCTATATGTACATGGAATATAGCGACTTACATGCTTGCGGGTGGAGCGATATTCGCGAACGCTCTATCCAAGGACCTGCAATTTTTACCCTATTTCATGGATTTCTTCGCGGTACTACTTACACACTCCCTAGGAGGAATCTGAGAAGGAGAATGCCGCCAAAACCCTCCCACGAGCTCCCGCGACGAAGACGAAATCAACGGGTAACGGTCATGGCTCGGAGCTGCGCGATTCGATCCGCGAGCGGCGGATGCGTGCTGAAGAGACTTGAGAAAATTTGTCCTGCCGACAGCGGCTGCACGATCATCAGAGCCGATGTTGTAGGCGGAACATCCATGGGAATGCGCTTGTTGTAAGCGCCAAGTTTTTCGAGCGCGCGGATCAAGCCGTAAGGGTGGCCAACCATTTTTGCGCCGGAGGCGTCCGCCTGGTATTCGCGTTGCCGCGAGATGCCCATCTGCAGCAAGAGCGCAGCCAACGGGGCGAGAATCAACATCAGTATTCCTGTGACACCGCTGCCTCGCTCCCGGCTGTCGCCACCACCGCCGCCAAACCAAAAGCCCATTCTGGCGACCCATGTGATCGCGCCTGCGATGGTGGCGGCAATCGAGGATGTCAGGATGTCGTAGTTGCGGACGTGTGATAGCTCGTGCGCGATTACTCCTTCCAGTTCCTCGTCGTCCATCAATTCCAACAGGCCTTGCGTGACGGCGACTGACGCATGACTCGGATTGCGGCCTGTGGCGAATGCGTTGGGCGCGGCCTGAGGAATCAGGTACATCTTCGGCATGGGCAGATTCGATTTCGCAGCGAGACGCTCCATCACCTCATAAAACCGTGGCGCCTGTTCTTTGCTGATTGGTTGGGCCCCGCTGGACATCAGCGCAATCTTGTCCGAAAAGAAGTATGCTGTGCCGTTCATCAGGACTGCGAAAACAAGCGCAAGTGTCATACCGCGCTCGCCGCCAAATGCCGCCCCAAGAAAAAGCAGTAGCAATGTAAGTGCCGTGAGCAAAAATGCTGTCTTTAGTGTTTTCATTTTCGATTTTCCTGGGCGCGATTCTTATGCAGCGCCCGCCTTCGCCGTCTCCGTTGCGAATTTCATTTCGTCGCTTCGCGGGTCGGCATCAACAATCACCGTATCGCCCGGCTTCACCTCACCGTCGAGAAGCTTGAGGGCCAGCGGATCTTGAATCAGACGCTGAATGGCACGCTTCATCGGACGTGCGCCGTACGCCGGATCGAATCCTTCGCGGAACAAAAGAGTCTTCGCCGCGGGCTTGAGTTTCAACGTGATTTTTCTTTCGCTCAGCAGCTTCACCACATTGCGCATCTGCAGCTCGATGATGTGTTCGATCTGGTCTTTGCCCAGCGGCTGGAACATCACGATGTCGTCGATGCGGTTCAAAAATTCCGGGCGGAAGAGCTCGCGAAGCGCCGCCATGGCTTGCTCGCGTGCCTTCTTCGGATCCTTTGCGGCGAGCTCGAAGATCGCAGTTGAGCCGATGTTCGACGTCATGATGATCACCGTGTTGCGAAAATCCACGGTGCGTCCTTTTCCATCCGTGAGCCGGCCTTCGTCGAGAATCTGCAGCAGGACGTTGAACACATCCGGGTGCGCTTTCTCGATTTCATCAAGCAACACCACGGAATACGGGCGCCGGCGAACCTGCTCGGTAAGCTGGCCGCCCTCTTCGTAGCCCACATAACCCGGAGGCGCTCCAATGATGCGCGCCACCGAGTGCTTCTCCATGTACTCGGACATGTCGAGTCGAATGATGGCGCGTTCGTCATCAAACAGAAATTCTGCGAGGGCACGCGCGAGCTCCGTCTTTCCCACACCGGTGGGGCCGAGAAATAGGAACGAGCCAATTGGGCGGTTCGGGTCGCTCAAGCCGGAGCGGTTGCGACGGATCGCATTTGCGACGATGGCTAAAGCCGCCTCCTGGCCTACCACGCGCTGGCGCAGCCGTTCTTCCATGTGAATTAGCTTTTCGATTTCGCCTTCGAGTAGACGTCCCACTGGAATACCGGTCCATTTGCTGACGATTTTCGCGATTTCTTCCTCGCCCACTTCTTCCTTCAGCATCGGATGATCTTTTTGCAATTCGGCAAGGCGGTCCTGCGCGACCTTCAATTCCTTTTCCGCGGCGGACAATTTGCCGTAGCGAATTTCCGCCACGCGGGCGAGGTCGCCAGCGCGTTCGTAGCGCTGTTCTTCCGTCTTGAGCTGGTCGATCTGCTCTTTGATTTTGCGAATCTTTGCGATCGCTTCTTTTTCTGTCTGCCAGTGTGCCTTGAGCGTATTGGACTGCTCGCGCAAGCCGCCCAGTTCTTTTTCAATTTGGCCCAGCCGCTCGCGCGAATGCGCATCGGATTCTTTCTTCAGCGCCTGGCGCTCGATTTCGAGCTGCATGATGCGACGTTCGATTTCGTCGATCTCCGAGGGCAGAGAATCAATTTCCATGCGCAGGCCGGCGGCGGCTTCATCGATAAGGTCGATGGCTTTGTCGGGCAGGAACCGGTCGGTGATATAGCGTTGCGAGAGCATCGCCGCCGCAACGATTGCAGAGTCCTTAATGCGCACGCCGTGGTGCACTTCGTAGCGTTCTTTTAGGCCGCGCAAAATCGCGATCGTGTCTTCGACCGATGGTTCGCCAACAAATACGGGCTGGAAGCGGCGTTCGAGCGCGGGGTCTTTCTCGATGTATTTGCGATACTCGTTGAGAGTAGTTGCTCCAATCGCCCGAAGCTCACCACGCGCAAGAGCCGGCTTCAGCATGTTCGAAGCGTCCATCGAGCCTTCGGCGGCGCCAGCACCGACCAGTGTGTGTAGTTCGTCGATAAAAAGAATCACCTGGCCCTCGGATTCCGTGACCTCCTTCAGAACAGCCTTAAGGCGATCCTCGAATTCACCGCGATACTTCGCGCCCGCAACCAGCGCTGAAAGATCGAGCGTAACAATCCGCTTCGGCCGCAGAACTTCCGGCACGTCGCCCGCAACGATTCGTTGCGCAAGACCCTCCACAATGGCGGTCTTGCCGACGCCCGGCTCGCCGATGAGGACCGGGTTGTTCTTCGTGCGCCGCGCGAGAATCTGCATCACGCGCCGAATTTCTTCGTCGCGGCCAATCACAGGGTCGAGCTTACCCCTTCGTGCGAGATCGGTTAGATCGCGTCCGTACTGTTCAAGCGCGCGATAAGTGGATTCCGGGTTTTGCGATGTGACGCGGTGGCTGCCTCGAATTGCGGCCATAGCCTGCAGGATGGTGTCATGCGTCACACCATGCTTCGTGAGAATTTCACCGGCTGAGTCGCGCTTCGCGGCGGCGATGCCCAACAGAATGTGCTCGGTCGAGACGTACTCGTCTTTCAAGCGCTGCGCTTCTTCGAACGCGCGCTCCAACACCTTGTTTGCTTCCGGGCTCAGGTATTGTTCCGAGCCTCCGGAAACTTTCGGCAGCCGCTCCACTTGTTTCTCAACTTCACTGGCGAGCTGCGTGGGCGACACACCCAGCTTTTCGAGCAGGGGGGGCACGACGCCGTCACCCTGCGCAAGCAGCGCCCAAAGGACGTGCAGGGGCTGAACCTGCTGCTGCCCATAGCGTGCAGCCATTTCCTGCGCGGCTTGCATCGCCTCTTGGGCCTTTAGAGTCAGCTTGTCAAATCTTGGCATTTCGCAATCTTCTCACTTTCGCAGGTTAACAAAAAGGTGCCCGTAGCCCCCGGCCCTTTCTTGTCCCAAGCCTCTGCCGGGTGGTTATCGAGCGCCCAATCATAAGCGCACAGGGATAATAAAATATGCGCGTCTTATTGTCAAGTATACGCTACGCTTAGAAGCCAGAGATGCAAGCTATGTATTTAATTATAATACCCTTACGATCAGGCACTTGAGATAGTGCGTTTCTGGCATAGTTAGAAGAATAGGGTGATCTTGCGCCTGCGTTCGCCGATCAACCACAACCACGCTTCGACGAGCGTCGATGGCCGCCTCTGCGAGGATCTGCAGGAATAGGGCTTCCGGGATGTGGTAGGAGCACGAGCACGTAACGAGGAAGCCGCCAGGCTTCAGCAGCTTCAACGCGCGAAGATTGATCTCCTTGTAGCCACGCTGAGCCGCGGCGATGCTATCGCGATTCTTGGCGAAGGCAGGTGGGTCGAGGATGACCATCTGGAATTTGCGGGCCACATCGTCGTACTCCTTCAGGACGTCGAAAGAATTGCCTTCGCGAAAAGTGACGTTGGAGATGGAATTGAGCTCCTGGTTCCGGCGCGCGGCTGCGATCGCGGCGGGAGCCATGTCAGTGGCTTCCACGTGCTCGCAGTGGCCGGCCACCGTGAGAGCGAAGCCCCCGTTGTAACTGAAGCAGTCGAGCACTTCGCCGGAGGCATACCGGCGAGCGGCAAAGTGGTTTTCGCGCTGGTCGAGGAACGCGCCGGTCTTCTGCCCCCTACGCAAATCGTAAACAAAGGTGATTCCGTTTTCCTTGGCGATAACTTCTTCCGGAATTTCACCTTGCAGAACGCTGACGCTTTGCTCTAGGACTTCGAGCAGGCGCACCTTTGGATCGTTCCTTTCGAGAATGCCTTTGGGCGAGAACAGCTCAACCAGAATCTGGACGAAGAGGTCCTTCAGGCGCTCAGTCGATTGGCTCAGCGTTTGTACAACGAGATAATCACCGTAGCTATCGACGACGAGCGACGGCAGATGGTCCGCTTCGCCGTAGATGAGCCGAAAGGCATCGGTGTTCTCGACAACGATTTTGCGGTAGGCGGCGGCGCTGCGAATGCGCTCGGTGAAGAATGCGCGGTCAATGGGCACGTCTTCGCGTGTAAGCAACCGGATGGCGATTTGGGATTTGTCGCTGTAGAAGGCGCGGCCTTGGAAGCGCCCTCGTTCGTCGGTAAGACGTACAATGGCACCAGCTTCCGCGTTGGCGCTGCGGACGTCACTTCGATAGACCCAAAGATGGCCCGAGCGCAGCCGTTCTATGCCGCGCGGCCCGATAACGACGGAACCTTCTGCCACAAATATATTCCTTTCTTCCCATGACGCGGTCGAGGAGAGTCTCGCCTGAGCCAGCGGCCTCTCAACAACATAGAATCACCCTGCAATCCGCTACAATGTTGACAAAGATACAGCAGAAATACACATGCCAAAGACACGCCAATGAATTTGCGCGACTTCGATTTCGAACTTCCGGCCGGAAGTATAGCCCAGCGGCCACTCGCGGAACGCGACGCTTCGCGAATGCTTCTCTTGAGCCGCGCTACTGGAGCGTGGGAGGACCGCCAGTTTCGCGAATTGCCGATGCTGCTCAGAGGCGACGAACTTCTCGTGTTAAACGACGCTTGTGTGTTGCCAGCGCGGCTGTTCGGGCATCGTGCCGGTCTGCGTGCGGAACCGCCTGGAGCGAAAAGCTCCGTGCGAGGTGAATTCCTCACGTCGCCTATCGAGGTGCTGCTGGTTCGCCAGCTTGCGCCGGACACCTGGGAGACGCTCGTCCGGCCGGGACGCAAAATTCCCGTGGGCGAGCGAATTGTGTTCGGCGAAGGTGAACTGCAGGCTCGGGTGGAAGCCCGCGCCGAATACGGCCTGCGAGTGTTGCGGTTCGAATCGAAGAATGGTTTCAACGAAGCGCTCAATCGGCTTGGTCACATTCCGCTTCCTCCGTATATCAAGCGTGCGGATGAACCGCTCGATCGCGAGCGTTACCAGACCGTTTACGCCAGCCAGGGAAGCGCAGTGGCGGCGCCGACGGCGGGATTGCATTTCACGCCTGCGATACTCGACTCGCTGCGCCGGCGCGGCATCGAAATCGCGAAGGTGACCTTGGATGTTGGCCTCGGGACGTTTGAGCCGATTCGCACCGAGTCACTCGAAGAGCATAAAATCCACGTGGAGTCTTACGAGATTCCGGAGGCTGCGGTTGAATCGATCGATCGCGCGAAACGAGAACAGCGTCCCGTCCTTGCTGTCGGGACTACGGTCGTGCGGGCGCTGGAAGACGCAGCCGAAAAAGCGGCCGGCAGCAGTACGCTCCTGCGCCCAGGTCGATTTGAAGCAAGCATCTTCTTACTCCCCGGCAAGCCCTTTCGCGTCGTCGATCAACTGCTCACGAATTTCCACCTTCCGCGATCTAGCTTGTTGGCATTGGTCGCCGCGTTCGCCGGGCTCGAAAGCACACTGGCAGCCTATCGTCATGCGGTCGCTGCCGGTTATCGCTTTTACAGTTACGGCGATTGTATGCTAATCCGCTGAAGACACTGGCCGAGCCGAATTTCTGGGCGAGATTCGTGCATCAGGCCCCGGGTTCGACTATAATCCGCAACCTGCCAAACAGAGGCAGGCTTAAATGCGCTATCTGATTCTCAGCGATATTCACGCCAACCTCACGGCGCTCGACACCGCGCTCGCTGCCGCCAAAGGCAAGTGGGACAAAGCCGTGTGCCTGGGCGACGTTGTCGGTTACGGACCCGACCCGAATGAAGTAATCGACCGCATCCGCGAGCTTGACGCGATCACAATTCGCGGCAACCACGACAAAGCGGGAAGCGGCCTGGCCAACGCCGAGGATTTCAATCCCGTCGCACGTAATGCCGCTCTGTGGACACGCGACAAGCTGCGTCCGGAACTTCGCGAATACCTCGAAAAATTGCCGACTGGGCCGGCAACGATTAACGGCTTTACAATCGTTCACGGGGCGTCGCGTGACGAGGATGAATACGTGTTCGCTCCGGCGCAGGCCCTCGACAGCCTGATCGACGCTGCGACCCCGATTACTTTTTTTGGTCATACCCATCTGCAAGGCGGGTTCACGCTTGGGGGCGAGGACGACAAGGTGGGCGTGCTGCATTTCAAGCCGGAGGGCGAAAATAAATTTTCGCCTCTCAGGATCGAACCGGGCACCACCTACCTGCTGAATCCGGGCTCCATCGGCCAGCCGCGAGACGGAGACACGCGCGCTGCGTTTGCAATCGCGGACGTCGACAACAAGGTTGTGGAATTCTGGCGCGTTCCCTACGATATTGAGGCAGTGCAGAAGCGCATGGCAGCGGCGGGCCTCCCTGAGCCGCTGATCCTCCGATTGCAATTCGGCCGCTAAGGCAGGCTCTTTCGATGTCTCCCGAAGAAATTCCTCAGCGAGAACAGCGAAGCCAGTTTCCCATCGCGTTCGCGGCGGGGGCAGTGGTGGTTCTGCTGTTGCTGGGTGGTGTGATTTTATTGTCGCGTGGATCTCATCCCAACGACGCGGGCGAAGCTGCGAAGTTGCCTTTTGGTGCTACCGAGCAAGCGTATGCCGAGCACATCCACTTCAAAGACATCCAGATGGCGAAAGCCAACAATTTTCTGAATCAGGAATTCACTTATATCGCCGGGACGCTTTGGAATGATGGCGCGCATACGATCCGCGCGCTCGACGTGACGCTGGAATTCCATGACCCATTTAATCAGGTAATCCTGCGGGAGACGGAATCGGTGGTCGGCCCGAAAGATGCTGCCGTACCGGGCGGCCAGCGGCGCGACTTCCAGATAACGCTGGAACATGTTCCCGTAGAATGGAATCAGCAGTATCCTTCTATCCGAGTGACAGGCCTCATCCTGGGCGACTGACGCTCACCCCTAACAGCTAAATCTGATTGCTCGGTGGTTCAATGGACGATTGGGCAGAACTCGATCGCGCATTGGGTGAATTTGTGCGTTCCGGCGCTGTAGAAGTTCGTGAAGACGGTCAATGGCTCGCCGGGCTCGCCGACCTTCAATATGAAATGCGGCGCGCGGGAAAAGAGCCGCTCGTTCACCTGTGGTCGGACGAGAAAAATCTGACGCGGCGAGTAATCCGCCTGAAGGAACAAGCTGCGGACAGGATCGTTCTAGAAGTACATCGCCTGGGTAAGTCGAAACCCGGCCGGCTCGAATTCCTGCGAACGGATTCACCGCGTCCAGCGGGCCGCATCACGCGAGAGCAATTTCGCGCGCGCTTTGACCGTATCCTTGCGGAGGCATTTCCGGACGCGCACTCCGAATCGTTATCCGCGGCCCCGGACCTGGAGCATTCATTCTCGGGGATGTATGTGCGCGGACGCATGCATGAAGGCGTGAGCGACTGGGCGTTCCTGGCTGCATCGCCGTCCGAAAATGCCACGGCTATCGATGGGATACTTGCTTTTGGGCTTCTCTGGCTGGATTGGACCCGAGGCCACTCGGATAAGCGCGCCGTCGAGGGATTGAGACTGTTCGTACCGGAAGGCTGCAGCCAAATTTTGCGCGAGCGTGTCCTCGCGTTGTCATCGATTGCCCGCACGGAGATTTACGAATTCAGCCAGGCGGATTCGCGGACGAAAAAAATCGACTCGGCGGACGCCGGAAATTTGGACAGCGGCCTGATCTCGCGGCGAGATGTGGAGTCAACTTTGGCGGCCGCCCGCGATTGGCTGGCAAGAATCCGCGCGATGATTCCGGGCACCGCCGATGCCATCGAGACGCGTGTCCCGGGAAAGACGAGTGAACTCGTATTCAGCTTCCGCGGCCTGGAATTCGCGCGCTGGACGCGCGAGGGCCTCCTGTTTGGCATCGGCGAATCCACCGAGAAATTGACGACCACGAAAATCCCCGTGCTCGAATGCAACATTCGACAACTGGACCTACATCGCAACTCTCTCGCTACGGACACGAAGAACTATTTTTATCGCGCAGCTCCCGAACGCTGGCTCGAGACTCTGGTACTCGAAGATCCATCACGCCTGGACGCGCAACTAGACCCCAAGTTTCTCTATTCGCAGGTTCCTGCTTTGAGCGGTGGAGATCGGGGAGTGCTTGACCTGCTCGGCGTCACGCGGCGCGGCCGGCTCGTGATAATCGAATTGAAAGCTTCGGAAGATATTCAGATGCCGATTCAGGCCGTGGACTACTGGCTGCGAGTGCGACGCCACCAACGCGAGGGCGATTTTCAGCGCTTTGGATACTTCAGCGGAATCGATCTGGACCCCAAGCCCCCCCTCGTCTGGCTGGTCGCGCCTGGCCTGAGGTTTCATTCCGCCACGGAGATTCTCTTGAAATATCTCTCGCCCGAAATTCAAATCAGCAGGATCGGCGTCAACGAAAACTGGCGACGCGGAATCAAGATCGTTTTTCGTCAATAAAACTCGTGTGGGCAAAAAAGAAGGGAAGCGGTCCGGATTAGATCCGGTGCCACTTCCCGGGGTGTGTCCTAGAAGTGATTTGTAAGATTAGACGGCTCGAAGCCGAAAAAGGTTGCAGCAGAAATTTCGGGGGGGAATCAGTAGAAAAGATACTTGCGCCACTTCTCGTCGCGATGTCCAATCAGGCGCATCAGTTGCCGCGAAGTGTGAAGCGTGAACGGGCGCGGGCGCCGCTGCAGCTTCAGGCCTGCTTCTTCGGGCGTGCGGTCGCCTTTGTTGTTGTTGCAGGAATAGCAGCACGCTACAAGATTCTCCCACGATGATCGTCCGCCGCGCGAACGCGGCATCACGTGGTCAAGCGTCAGCTCAGCAGCAGGGAACGCGCTCCCGCAAAACTGGCAAGTATTCCGGTCGCGCAGCAAAATATTCTTGCGCGAAAGCGCCCGGCTCTGCTGCGGGATGTGGCGATAGGTGAGAAGCCGGATCACCGAAGGCACCTGAATCGCTTTCGAGGTGGAGTGCACTTCGGCGTGATTGGTCTCTTCCGCCTGCGCGACACCCTTGAGCATCAGCACCAACGCGCGACGAACCGCTGTGACATTGATGGGCTCGAACGTGGCGTTCAGCACGAGCACGGGGGCCTGCATCAGCGAAGGACGCTTCGTAGCGGGGAGCTGCGAATTGGGCGCACCAGCTCCCGCAGTCGTCTTGGCCAAGCCAAGATTAGGCCGCGGACGTAGCACGTTCTTTAGCCGGTTTTCCATCTGCGCCGCCTTTGCGTCGCTCGACGAATTTCCCTGTTACTAAGGATGCCAACTGCACCCCGTTGGTTTCAAGGGCTTTGTGACTTTATTCGCTGCTTAGAAGCCGTGAGCGACGAGCCCAGAACGACCCGCGCCACCGTCAGCCCCAAGACGCTTGCGGCTCCAGCCTTCTTCAGCACCCGCGAGCACGCATCCAACGTCGCGCCAGTCGTCAATACATCATCTACCAGCAAGATGCGCAGCTTGTCAACTCGCACCCCTCGCCTGGTCGCGTAGGCGCCACGTACTGACTTCCAGTGTTCGCTGCGCGAGAGGACCAGTTGCGCAGGGCGGGGCTTCGTGCGCATCAGCAAGTATGACCCGAGCTCGAGTCCCAGGCGTTTGGCGAGGGGCCTCGCGATCAGCTCAGCTTGGTTGTAACCGCGTTCGCGCTGGCGGTCGGGATGCAAGGGGACGGGAACCACTGCGTCAGCTTGAAATTCCTCACCTGCTTTTCGAATCACCTCAGCCAGGCGCTCGGCGAACCAGTGTCCCAGTCGAGTAACTTCCTCATATTTCAAAAGCACGATCGCCCCTGCTAATGCGTCGTTGTAATAGGCGAAGCTGCGGGCCCGCTCGAAAGCATAGAAATTTGTGCGGCAAAGGCGGCAAAGTCCCGGAGCCTTCTCAACTTGCGGCACGAGCTCAAAGGGTCGTCCGCAACATGAGCACATGGGATCAACAATCGGTTCTATCGAGGCAAAGCATGAAGGGCAGATGGGAATTCGATTCGCATCGGTGAGCGTAGCGCCGCAAATCCGGCAGGGTGCCGGCAAGAGCACAGACACAACGGCATCGATTGCGCCTCGAAGGGACACAATTCGCTCTTTTGGCTGTAAGGGGTAAAGCGAAAGTACTCCAATTCAGGCAGAGAACAAAGAAAAATCGATAGCGGCGTTATCGACGCACATCTTCTTGAGGCCGCCGAGACCTCGCACACCTCTATTCACGCCGTTTAGACCGAAGCCCTTTTGGCTTTCGCGTAGACGTCTCGATGGCTAACGAGGGACGAAACGGGGCTTACAACAACCCCTGTTCCATTTTTTCCTGGCAGGTGATGCAGTAGCGAGTCCACGGCACTGCTTCGAGACGCTTTTGCTGAAGTTCCTCATGGCAGGAGACGCATTCGCCAAAGCCGTTGTCCTTGTTGATCCGGGCCAGCGCGTCATCCACTAATTGGAGCAGCGAACGGTCATTGTGCGTCTGCCCGAAGAGGAACTCCTTGGTGTAGGAGTTGGCGGCCTTGTCGGCTAGATCCACTGTTGGGTCCTCATCCGCTTCGCGGCCTTCTTGCTCTGTGCGGGCGATGCCGCGCACAAGTTCTTCGCGTCGCGTCACCAGCTTTTTCTTGTAGTAGTCGAGTCGCTTCTTGTCCATTGTTAGGTTCCCATTGTGAGGCTCAAAGCCTCACCCAAAGCCGGAAAGTTTACCGGCATGCCCTCTCGTTGTCAATTAAGGCAACTACCCGAGGGCGAGGAGGTTTGATGCTGTAGGCATGAAGAAGATGCAAGCGGCAAGCGAGGAGTCGCGGAGAAACGCCCCGCTCTAGAATTCAGGACGCGCCGCGAAGGCTTTGCCGGTGTCAGTTCCAGTCTGTCCGACTACGGCGGGTTTCGCGGGAAAAAGAAAATGGATGGCGATCGCCCAGAGAATCATAACCAGAAACACGAACCAGCTGCCTTCTGGCCCGACGCTTCCTCCCGTCAACCAGTCCGGCCCGTGGAACGATGAGTTGAGGAAATGCCCCTGTGCCAGAATGCCACTGTCGGGAGTACCGTAAAAATAGGTTTCACCCCAATCCCAGGAAGCGTGCATTCCAATGGGATACCAGATGTTTCGGGTCCGACGCAGTGCGAACGCGGCGACAAGTCCGAAGCACCCGGCCATGAATGCGCCGATCTTCGCTTCGCCACTGTTTCCGAGGTGAATGGCGCCGAACCCAATCGAGAGAACGATTGCCGCCGGCCAGAATCCGATGCCTGACTGGAGAGTTGACTGCATATATCCGCGAAACGAGAATTCCTCGAACATCCCAACAAAAATGAAACCGATGAAATACAAAACGGCGAGGCTGAGCGCAGACGCCCCGCCCACCCCCACGCCATCCACGGAAAATCCGTGCAACGCCGCGATGAGCACCAGGAGAAGCGATAGCATAATGAATCCGATGGGAACTCCCTGCCAGAACCGCTTGCCGAGTGCCTCATTGAGCGGCATTCCGTAGTCGGCGAAGGACCGTTTTTCGATGAGCGTCATCACAGCGGCAGCCAAAAGCAAGGGAAGTAAATTGAGCAATCCCTCGCTGAGCAGTAAGCCTTTCGCAGTGAAAATCTGTTGGGAGGGCAGAAGCGACCGAACGCCGGGAATGTGCACGATCGCGTAAACGAAGGCAAAATCCAGCGCCAGGAAAATTATGAGTCGCCATCCGGCGCGAATCCCATTGGGTCCAACGAAAATACTGTGCACCGCGGACGGCTTCGTTGGAACCGGATTCGGAGGCACCTGCTGCGATATCGGATCAGCAGCGCTGTAGTCTTCGGTCATATTGAAACCCTCCTGATCGTCCGCGTCCTCATAATCGAAGTCAGCAACAATATCCCGAATTTCGTTTCCGCTGAAAGGTGAATATTAGCTCGCGGCCTTTTTTTCCGGATACGCCCAGTTGAGAGCCAGAAATGCGATTGCCATTACCACGAATGCCAGCGCGCTGCCTTCCGGGCCGATCGTTCCGCCTGTGAGCCACCGTGCTCCGTGAAACGATGAATTCAGCATACGGCCCTACGCGAGCATGCCGCTATCCGGGGTTGAGTAGATGAAGGTTTCCGCGTAGTCGCTTGCCGCATGGAATCCCACCATGAACCAGAGATTGCCGGTTCGTCGCAGCATCATGCATCCCAGCATTCCGAATGCGAAGACCGCGAGCGCTCCCACCCAGCCTTCACCTGGATTCGAAAGGTGAACCGCCCCGAATGCTGCCGAAAGTAGAAAGGCCGCTGGCCAAAAACCGATTCCGCTTCCCAGCGTAAATTGCGCGTACCCACGGAACAAAAACTCCTCAAAAATTCCTACGAGCACAAACCCGATCGCCCAGAGCACCGCATATTTCAGCAGCGCCGCACCGGCCAAAGCGAGTCCCCCGAAGGAATATCCGCCGAGCGCGAAGATCGCCAGCATTTCGAGCGATTCGAAACCGAGTCCCCAAAGAGCTCCCTGCCAGAACAATTTTCCGAATGCGCCCCCGAGCGGCAAGCCGTACACACCGAGAGAACGCCGTTCGATGCGGCTCATGATCCCTGCGGCGAGGAAAACTATCAGGATCGCGGTGGTCTCGAATATGAGTTCGAACCGCGGAGTCAGTACTCCGTTGCTCTGGGCTTGCTTCATAATTTCTGCGACTCCCGGAATCAGCCGCAGGCCGCGTTGGATAATCAGGTATTGAAGGCCGACCACCAAAGCGAGGTAGATGGCGAGCCGCCACCCGGCGCGGAGCCCGTGCGGTCCGAAGAAGATGTTATGAGGGCTGCCCGGTTCGGTAGGAACCTGCCTGGATTCGGCAGCCGGTAATATCGCTGCACCTGAAGGCGGCTCGTTGTTCATGTGTTCCTCTGGCATCTATACGGTTTTTAGCCTGATTTAGTTGCGTTACCGCGAGCTATTTCCAGCGAAACAGGTTTAACGAATCAGACGTGCGCACCTGCGATTCGATGGCGTGCCCCTCTGCACTTGGCGGAGAAGGCTCGGGTTGCGGCGGCTGGAGACGGCTGCTAAACTCTTTAGTCTGCGCACTTGGAAGAGTCGCAGTCGTAACCACCCTTCCAGGCATCTATTGGTTCCGGCTGAAATACCAACCGAAGGGGAGAACCAGTTTGGCTAAATACGATCTCGCGATCATCGGGAGCGGACCGGGCGGCTACGTGGCCGCGATTCGCGCCGCGCAGTGGGGACTGAAGACGGTCGTCATCGAGAAAGACTCATTTCTCGGCGGCACGTGCCTCCATGTAGGCTGCATCCCTACCAAAGTTTTTCTGCACCATGCCGACATTTACGACCATTTCAAGCGCGCGGAGGAATTTGGCTTCGAAGTGAAAGACGTGAAAATCAATTGGCCGGCGATACTGGCGCGCAAGGACAAGATCGTAAAGAAGCATGCAGGCGGTATTGGGGCGTTGTTCAAGAAGAATAAGGTGGAGTCCATCACCGGCTGGGGGCGCATCGCCGGTCCCGGGCGAGTTTCTGTGGAGAAAGACGGCAAGACTTCCGAAATCGAAACCACTTACACGATGCTCGCCACCGGCTCCGAGGCGCGATCGCTGCCCGGCGTTGAAATCGACGGCAAGATAGTGCTCACGAATCGCGAAATTCTGGGGCTTCAGGAAATTCCCAAGTCGATGATTGTGGTCGGTTGCGGCGCCGTCGGCGTCGAGTTCGCTTCTATTTTTAAGACGTTCGGCTCGGACGTGACGCTGCTCGAAGCGCTGCCGCGCGTGGTGCCGCTCGAGGACGAGGAAATCTCCGCCGAACTCGAAAAGATTCTCCGCAAGAAAGGTATGAAGATCGAGCTCGAAGCAAAAGTGGAATCGGTGAAGAAGGACGCCAAGGGTGCGACGGTCACATACAAAGACAAAGCGGGGAAGTCGCAAACGATTAGCGCAGAGAAAGTTCTGATTGCTGTGGGCCGGCGTCCGCTCACCGAAAATATCGGCCTCGAAAAAACGGAAGCGAAACTCGACCGTGGTTTCATCGAGACGAATGCATTTCTTGAAACGGCCGAGCCCAAGCTCTACGCCATCGGCGACATTGTTGCGGGTCAACCACAGCTCGCACACGCCGCTTCGATGGAGGGCATCATTGCCGTGGGTCGCATGGCGGGCAGAGAGGTGCTGCCGTTCGATCGCAAACGCTGTCCGAATGCTACCTACTGTGAGCCGCAGGTCGGGTCGATTGGTTATACGGAGAAGCAGGCGCGCGAAGCCGGCTTTGACGTGAAGGTCGGGAAATTCCCGTTCCTGGGCAACAGCAAAGCCACGATTCTTGGACAGCACGAAGGCTTCATCAAAGTGGTTGCCGATGCGAAATACGGCGAAATACTGGGCGTCCATGCGATCGGCCCGCTCGCGACGGAAATTATTGCCGAGCCGGTGGCCGCGCTCGGTCTCGAAGCCACGCTCGACGACATGGCCGCAACGATTCACGCACACCCGACCGTGTGGGAAGCGATGGGCGATGCGTTCAATGCCGTCCGCGGGCTTTCGATTAACTACTAGGGCGATCAATTATCAGCGCCGCGCGTCGCTGCTGAATATTTCGAAGGACTTGTGAATCGAGTCACGAAAAACTGTTGGGTAGTCGACCTGGGCGTCATACCCTACGCGCCTGCCTGCGAATTGCAGCGCGAGCTCGTCGAAGCGCGCAAAGCGAACGCAATTCCCGACGTTCTACTCTTCTGCGAACATCCGCACGTGATCACGCTTGGGCGCAATGGCAAGCGCGAACACTTGCGCGCAAGTGATCGTTTACTGGCCCAGATGAAGGTGGAATTTCACACGACCGATCGCGGCGGCGACATTACCTACCATGGCCCCGGGCAAATCGTCGGTTATCCGATCCTCGATTTGGCCGAGCATCGCCGCGATATCCGCTGGTACGTCGAACAACTCGAAGAGACGATGATCCGCGCGACCCGTGATTTTGGCATCGAAGCGCATCGTGTGCCGGGCAAGCACGGAATCTGGGTAGGCTCAGCGAATGGCACGGCCGCCGCAGAAGAGAAACTTGTGGCGCTCGGTGTCCACTTGCGCCGCTGGGTCACGTCCCATGGCTTCGCGTACAATGTCTCGACCGACTTGCGCTATTTTGACTTGATCGTTCCGTGCGGGATTCAGGAAGCGCGCGCCACATCGCTCGAACGCATTCTCGCAGGCGCCGTCGAAACCGCCGAAGCGAAGGCGCGGCTTAGCGCGCATTTTGCGGATGTCTTTGGCTGTAGCCTGACGCCAGTATCGCGCGGGGAGCTGGAAGCAACGCTCGGCAGCGGTCCTCGCATGGTAACGGAACCAATCGAAGCCGTGGTCTGAGACTCTTCGGCTTCTTTATAAGCCTTCATAGCATAGTGGAGACCATCGTATGCACGTCGCAAACTCGGTGAAGGAAACGGGAACCACGGCCGCAAAACTCGCCCGCGCACAGTATCTCGACCTCTACTACTACATGCAGCTCAACCGCCAGCTCGAAGACCGCATGGTCCGGCTCTTCCGGCAGAACAAAATCGTCGGCGGACTTTATTCCAGCCTCGGCCAGGAAGCTGTTTCGGTTGGCACCGCTTACGCGCTCGAGCCGAAAGACTGGCTCGCTCCGATGATCCGCAACATCGGCGCTCTGCTTGTGAAAGGCTTCAAGCCCCGCGATATCTTCACCCAGCACATGGCGAAATACACTTCGCCCACCTTCGGCAAAGACGGCACCAGCCACTTCGGGGATTTGAAAGTGCACCACACTATTTCGCCCATTTCGATGCTCGGAGATTTGATTCCGGTGATGACCGGAGTGGCGATGGCCGGCCGCTACCTCGGCCAGAATATTGTCGCCCTCACTTGGATCGGTGATGGCGGTTCTTCCACCGGCGCATTTCATGAAGGCCTCAATTTCGCCGCTTCGCAGCGCGCTCCTTTCGTGCTCGTCGTCGAAAATAACCAGTGGGCCTATTCGACGCCGGTTGCGCGCCAGGTACCTGTCAAGAATCTCGCCGACCGCGCCGTTGCCTACGGCATCACCAGTAAAATCACCGATGGCAATGATGTGGTAGCCGTCTACACGACGACGAAAGAAGCGGTCGAAGAGTGCCGCGCCGGTCATGGGCCTGTCCTGATCGAAGTGAAGACGCACCGCATGAAAGGGCACGCGCAGCACGACCCTGCCGAGTACGTGCCGAAGAAGATGGTCGAATACTGGAAGGCGCGTGACCCGATCGCGCGTTACGAAAAATTCCTCACCGAAAATGAGATCTGGGACGCCAAGACGAAATCTGAAATCGATATAAAAATCGAAGCATTACTTGACGAAGATCAGAAGTTCGCCGAGGAGTCGCCTCTTCCGCCGCCCGAACTTGCCGAGCAGGGCGTCTATTGCGAAGGCTGCCACACGATTGAAGCCGATTGGCAGCGCTCCAAAGAGGAACTGACGCCTCCAAATTGCAGCGTCGATGCGGTTTGGGAAGTGAAGTCGTTTGGCTCGCTCGATCCCGATGCCGACGCGGAAATGAAAGCAGCTGCGCAGAAACAACCACAGCCAAGCCCAGGAAACGGCGCGCCGCCAGCTCGCTCAGAGAAAACCGCTCCCAAGACACATCCGAAAGCATTGGCGAATCCGTCGGCTGTAAAGACTACCGCTGAAGAGAAAGAATCGCTCGAGACAGCAGCCGCCTTGCGCGTTCCCTTTGGCCGCGGGCCGAAGGATCGAGCTTTCCGCGAGGAGCGGGCGCAAAAAGAAAAAGAAAAAAGCCGGCGCGGCAAGCGAGGACGACGCTGATGGCCGCCATCACCATGCTCGAGGGAATCCGTCAGGCCATTTTCGAGGAGATGGACCGCGATCCCGCCGTCGTCGCGCTCGGCGAAGATATTGGCGTTTACGGCGGCGCGTTCAAAGTCACCGAAGGCTTGCTTGCGCGCTTCGGTCCCGAACGCGTGATCGACGCACCCATCAGCGAGACGGCCATCGTCGGCGCAGCCTGCGGCATGGGCTATCTCGGATTGCGCCCCATCGTCGAAATGCAATTCATCGACTTCATTGCCTGCTGCTTCAATCAGGTGACGAACTTCGCCGCCAAGTCCCACTATCGCTGGGGCGCGCCCGTGCCGATGGTATTGAGAGGGCCATCGGGCGGCGGCGTGCACGGCGGCCCGTTCCATTCCGCGAATCCGGAAATGTATTTCATGCACACGCCGGGGCTGAAGATTATTTATCCCTCGACTGCTTATGACGCGAAGGGGCTTCTGAAATCCGCGGTGCGCGACAATAATCCCGTACTCTTCTTCGAGCACAAGTATCTCTATCGCCGCATCAAGGAAGAAATTCCGGCGGAGGAATACACGGTTCCGATTGGCAAAGCCGCAGTGCGGCGCGAAGGCAAGGACCTTACAATTCTGAGCTATGCCGCGATGGTGCATACGTCCATGGAAGCCGCTGAAATGCTGGCGAAAGAGGGCATCGATGCCGAGGTGATCGACCTTCGCACGCTTCTGCCGCTCGATCGCGATGCCATTCTCGCTTCGGTGAAGAAAACCAACAAGCTCTTGATCGTTCACGAAGACACGCGCACGGGCGGCATCGCGGGAGAAATCGCGGCGCTTGTCTGCGAAGGCGCATTCGAAGATTTGGACGGGCCGATTGCGCGCGTCACCTCGCTCGATACGCCGGTGCCTTATTCGCCGCCGCTTGAAGAGCGCTTCTTGCCCAACGCGGAAAAAGTTGCCGCCGCCGCACGCGACTTGGCAAAATACTGATTGCCACATACTGGCGGGAAATTTCAGCTCGAAGAGTTTGACAACGGGAGAGTGCCATGGCTGACGTCATCATGCCGCAAATGGGCGAAAGCATTTTCGAAGGAACCATCACGAAGTGGCTGAAAAAGCCCGGCGACAAGATCGAGCGCGACGAGCCGCTCTTTGAAATCTCGACCGACAAAGTGGACGCCGAGATTCCGTCTCCCTCTGCCGGCGTGCTGAAAGAGATCAAAGTCAACGAAGGCCAAACGGTGCCGATTCAGACCGTCGTCGCGGTGATCGACGCCGACGGCGCAGCTTCCTCCGCTGGTTCTTCGGCCGCTACTTCAGCTCCCGCGCCCGCCCCCGCAAAAACAGAAGCGCCCGCGCAAGCCTCCGCACCGCCAAAAATCGAGGCTCCCGCGAAACCGGCCCCGTCGCCTGCTCCGAGCGCGCCCCGCGCGGCCGCTCCATCCGCCACACCGGCGCCGCAGCAACGCCCCAACGGCCAGAAAATTCGCAGCTCTCCGCTTGTCCGTCGCATTGCGCGCGAAAATAACGTCGATCTCTCGCAGATTCCCGGCACCGGCGCCGGTGGCCGCATCAGCAAACACGATATTCGTGCCGCTATCGAAGGCGGTGGCGCTTCACGAGGCGTATCCGGTGTTTCAGGAACCGCCGCCGCGCTGGCGCGCGCAGCCTCAGCTCCGCCACCTGCTGCGGGTGGCGCTGCTGCATCGGCCGTTCTCGAGACGGCCGTCCCGCGCGAAAAAATGTACTTCGGCCACTACGAAGTCCAGCCTATGTCGGTGATGCGGCAGCGCATCGCCGAGCACATGGTACTTTCGAAGCGCGTCTCCCCACATGTGTACTCGGTGGACGAAGTCAACGTTTCCGGCATCGCCGCGCTCCGCACAAAAATGAAAGACAAATTCGAGCAGTCGAGCGGCACGAAGCTCACCTTCATGCCCTTCTTCGTGCGCGCCGCCGTCGAAGGCCTGCGCGCGTTTCCCACGGTGAATTCTTCCGTCGACGGCACGAACATCGTCCTGCACAAGGAATGCAACATCGGCATCGCCGTCGCGCTCGATTGGGGCTTGATCGTTCCGGTAATCAAAAACGCCGAAGAGAAAAATTTCCTGGGTATCGCTCGCGCGCTCAACGACCTCGCCGAACGCGCCCGCGCAAAAAAACTCAAGCCCGAGGAAGTGGCCGAAAGCACCTTCTCGATCACGAACCCCGGCGTCTTCGGAGGCCTCTTCGGTTTGCCGGTCATCAACCAGCCCAACGTCGCCATTCTCGGCCTTGGCACGATCGAGAAGCGCCCGGTGGTTGTGGACGACGCGATCGCGATCCGCTCGATGGTCTACCTCACGCTGTCCTACGACCATCGCGTCGTGGACGGCGCCGTCGCGCACCAGTTCATGGGCAAGGTGAAGCACACGCTCGAAAACTGGACCGAGTCGATTCTGTAAACCGGTGGCACGCAGTAGCCGGTATCTACTGGAAGAAAAGATGCGCCGCGGTTCGTTGTTTGCAACGGTACCGGGTTTGCAATCGCGCTGGGTTTGCAACTGCGCCGAGTTTGCAACTCCGCCAAATCGCGTAGCTCGGGTCCCATTCCGTCCCGCCTCTGGACGGAATTGACCCGAGGCCTTTCGGCCATCTTTCGCGTTTATGTCCACTCCAAAGCCACATTCAGCGCAGCCGCTTAATTCTCATTCGACTCCGCATCCGCACTGGGGCGCTCCCCCCTGGCACATCGATTTCGCGGTTCGCAGCAAACCTGTTCCTGCATCCGTCGATTTCGCGATCGTGGGCGGCGGTTTCACGGGTCTGGCCGCGGCTACGTGGTTGCGCCGTCTCGCGCCGGAAAAATCCGTCGCCGTATTCGAGGCAGACCGCATCGGCGCAGGGGCCAGCGGCCGTACCGGCGGAATGGCGCTTGCAGAATCGGCCGCGGGCGACCTGCCCGGCCTCGGAAATGTTCTGGGCGGGCTCGAGCGCATTCTCGCCGAACTCGACATCGATTGCGATCTCTCGCTGCCCGGCGCTTTTGAAATTGGCCGGAGCAGAGGCTTGGCCCACTCGCCGATTCAATGGAACGATTCCGGAACGTTGCGCGTGGTGAAAAAAGTTCCGGGAGGAACGCTCGATCCTGGAAAACTCGTGGCCGGCCTCGCGCGGGTGGCAGACGAACGCGGCGCCACCATCATCGAAAGCCACCCGGTCACACAGATCGAATGGCAGGGGCGTCCTGTCATTCAAGCTGTCGTTCACGCAGGCCGCGCGCGATGCTCTGCCGGGAAAATCCTCTTCGCCACCAATGCGCTCGCGCTTGAACTCACAGCTCTCGCCGGGCGCGCCGAGCCTAAACTCACGCTCGCGGTTCTTACCGAGCCAATGGATGAAAAGCGGCTCGAAGCCATCGGCCTTGCCGGCGGGAATCCGTTTTACACAGTCGATCTGCCGTACCTGTGGGGCCGCTGCCGGCGCGACGGAAGCGTGATTTTCGGCGCTGGTCTGATGGATGCGGACGATTCGCGCGATCTCAGGCAGATTGATGTGACTACAGGCGACGCAAAAAATCTCTTCGACTCTATTGAACGGCGGATTCACAACCTGCATCCCGAGCTGAGCGAAATCGCGATTACGCACCGCTGGGGCGGCCCGATTCTTTTCCGCGAGAACTGGCGGCCGGTCTTTATGCCGCATCCGCAAAGCAAGAATGCAATCTTGCTCGGCGCCTACGCCGGGCACGGCGTCGCCCTTTCGGTCTATCTCGGGGCGTGGGCCGCGGAAGCGCTGCTGGGCCGCCGCAAACTTCCATCCTGGGGTTCGCTTCGGAGGTAGTGTGGCGCGGACGGGCTTCGTCCTCCCCCAAAAAGCCACTCGCTCCCGTAGCCCAGGTCCCGTCCCGGCCGTCAGGCCGCGACTGACTTGAGGCTCCGCCAACGCCGGCCGCCGCTACTGTAATCGCGCCCGCAAATCCTCCGCAAATCTCTCCACCCGATTGAGCGGCACCACCGCAATCCGCTGTTCATCGAACAATTTCACCATAAACTGGTGCCGCGAATTGTCCCGCCCGGGCTCGATCTCCGTAATCGCGGTGAACTCCACATCCGGCAGGCGCGCGCGAATTCTTTCCGCCGTGTAGGCCAGAACTTTGGCCTGTGCCGCGTCGCGGCCGAGCGCCACGGCCTGGATATATCCCTGCACTCCGTTCCGGTAGCCATAGTCGAGGCGCAAGGGATCGCCCGGCTGCGTGAACTCTTCGACACGAATGCCGCGCGCGAGTTGCGGCACGCGTCTTCGGAACACGTCATTCAACCGCGCCTTGATCCAGGCCCGGGTACTTTCCATGATCCCGCCGCGCGCCCGGGCCGGCGGCGCCACTTGATCTTGATAGAGCCGGTCGAGTTCAGCGTCGAAATCCTCTGCGAAAACGCCTTTCACCGGGCCAAACTGCACGGCGTTGGAGAGCGTCTGGTCGAGTTTCGAGTTTCTCAAGATAGGCGGCTACGGCTTCGTTAGGTCTGCGAAGTTCAGCGTCGAACACTCCCGCTAGCCCACGCAACAGCGAATCGTCCATAGCGGGGTTCAGCCGCCGCAGGCGCGCGAACTCAGAGTCTTCCTCAACCAACTTGATCGCGCGCCGTGAGCCTTTGTCGTTTTCCAGCAACACTCCGATATTCACCCACTCGTCGCGAATGAGGTTCGGCACATAACGCAGAATTCGATACCGGAACATCTTCCGCTCATCGTTCTCTTTGTCATTCCGTTCGTCATTCATGGTTCAATGACTCCTGCAAACATGTCTTTGACGCGCCTTGCACGCCCAGTCCGTTTTGGTACGTCGTTTCCATCACCGCTCGCCATTCCATCCGGTTCTCCACTGCGACGAGCCGTTCACTCCAAACTCACTTCCAATTCGGAAACGGCTGCGCGGACGATTTCTTCGCCGCCACGATCAGGTCCGCCACCAGTTTGCGCCTGCGCAGCAACTGCTCAAGCATCTTCTCGAGCGCGTCCGCTTTGTCTTCGTACCACTCCGGCGGAATTTCGCTCGCCGCTTCCTCCACCGCCGCTTCGCCGATGCGTTCCTCAAGCCGCGAGAGCCAGGGCTCGAACGCTTCCATGCCGTTAACGCCTTCGTACACACGGTGCCGCGCGTAAATGCCCCGCAGCGGCGCATCCGGGAAATTCCACTCTCCGGCATTGAAACAGAAACCGTTGTCGATCATCAGCGCCCGGTAGTGTGCCTCTCCTCTACCGCGAAAAAAGATCGCCTGCCGACCATTCGTGTTGCATGTCCATTTGTCGAACACGAGCATGCCGCAGAAATCGCCCAGGTTTTGGACCTCGCGCAATTGTTCGTCGGGAAGGAAGTCGTACACGACAGTGTCGGCCGGTGAGCCCGGGTAGCGCGACCCAAACTGCAATCCGGCTCTGCAGGGCGCGCGCCCGCGCCCCAATTGCATCACCAGATCGGCCGTGTGCGCGACTAGTTCTTCGCGCACCTCGACCACAGCCACCGGTGGCGCCGGCAATCCAATCCTCGCCGCCAGCCTGGTAGCCAGCAATTCGTTCGCCAGGATCCTCGCTCCCTGTGGGTTGTTCTGAAACTTCACGACGTAATAGTCGTATTCCTCGCGTTTGCGAGTGCTCGATGCGCCACCAGGGCTCGAAGAAGGAATGGGGCTCGACGCTTGGCTTGACCCTGTTCTTGACAATGCGGAACTCGCAGCCACGCAACGCATCAGATGCGACTGCGCTCCGCCCCGCATTCGCCGAATCTGCTCCAGAGCAAGCGCCATCGGTAGCCTATGCTAGCCACCAACCTGCGTTTATCGCAAGTGGAACATATCAAATCGGGAACGCCGCGGGTTTTCGACGTCAACTCAAATATGCAAAGAGGGAGCAGTTTCGGAGCGAAACGACAAGTTGGAAACTCGCCCTCAGATGGCCAGTACGGATTGCCAGTGAGCTCCGAAGGGAAAGAACCAGCCGAACGGATTGCGCGAAGAGTGTCGAACGGAATTTCCGGCACGATCAAAACGAAAGAGAAAAAACAAGGATTGCGCCCGCAATCCCCAAGCGCAATCCCCGTTCACAATCGCATCTGAATCTGGAAAACAGCCTTAACGCCGCTTGCGCTTGGCCGGTTTCTTCTTGGCCACTTTCTTGGGTTTCTTGGCTGCCTTCTTCGGCTTCGCCTTCTTCCGGGCCGGTGCCTTCCTAGCTTTCTTCGCAGGCTTCGACGGCCGTGCGGGCGCCGAGCGCGGCACAGCCGCCGGAGTCGGCTCGCTCTCGTCTTCGTCCGGCTCTTCCTCAATCGTAATCTCTTCTACCTCGACCGTGCCGCCCAGGGGCTGCTCGCTCTCCTCTTCTTCCTCTTCGAACCGGGGCAGTTCGTCGTCTTCCTCGTCATGCGACTTCGAATAGAACATGGGACCTCCCTGGATGTCTTTCAGGATTGCCGGACGGCTTTAGACTCCTTCGCGCATATAAACGGAGTCTCGGAAGTTTGTCAAGGAGCAAGCGGGCGAAAATGTTGCGCGCACGGAAAGAATCCACAGGAGAGACTTTCGTCTGCGTCCGTACACGCCGTATCTATAAGTAAATGAGGAGTTTGATGGAAGGCCACGCCCGCGAAACCCTACCGGTATTCCCAGGTGTTATCGCTGGACGGTAAGCACGTCTCCGGCCGCCAGCGGCCGGTCCGCCAGAAAAGGGTTCGAGTTCTTCAAGGCCGTCACGGTGGTGCCATACGCCCGCGCAATCGAGTACAGCGTCTCGCCCTTCTTCACTCTGTGCTGCACCGATTCGCTCTTTTCCGGATGTGCGCTCGAGACGTTCTGTACACCTGCATGGCCCGCGCCCGGGTCGCCTTCAGCCGTCCCCTTTTGCGCTGATTTTGACTTGCTGTGCGAAGCCGCCACAGGTTCCCCGCCCGCATAGATTCGCAAACGCGCCCCGCGCGGCGCCTTCGCTCCGCTGATATGGTTCCAGCGCCTGATCTCCGCCACGGTCACGTCAAACCGCTCGGCGATCCCCTCGAGCGTGTCGCCCTTCTGCACGCGGTAATGCACCAGCTTCACCACCGGCGGCGCCGTCGGCACGTTCAAGAGAAACCCGGCCGGTAAAGTGGCGTGCGCCTCCAGATGATTCGCATTCTCAATGGCCGGCACCGTCACGCGATAGTGCCGCGCCACATCCGCCAGCGTCTCGCCACCTTCCACGGAGTGCAGCCGCCAGCTCGTCCATTTATCAACCGGCACGCGCTGGATGTTATCCGCGAATCTCTGCCCCGTGCCCTTCGGCAAAACCAAAATGAAAGCAGGATCGTTCGGCGTGACGCTGCGCAGCAGGGCAGGATTCAAGAGGCGCAGATCTTCCAGGTCCGCTCCGGTCGCGTCCGCGACCAGGTGCAGATCCACCGGATGCCCCGGCTTCACCGTCTCCACCGCCGGCGGCTTTTCCGGGATCACCTGTACGCCGTACAGCACCGGATCCTTGGCCACGAGCGCCAGCGCGATAATAATCGGCACGTAGTTCTGCGTCTGCTTGGGCAGCGCATGGCGCTTCTGCAACTCCCAAAAATCCGCATACCCCGTTCGCTCCACCGCCTTCGTCACGTTCCCAGGCCCGGAATTGTAGGCCGCCATCACCAGGTACCAGTCGCCGAACATCGCATACAAATCCTTCATGTGCTGCGCAGCCGCATGCGTGGCCTTTTCAGGATCGCTGCGTTCGTCAATCCAGTAGGTGCGCTCGAGACCGTACTCCATGCCGCGATAGGGCATGAACTGCCAGATCCCCCGCGCCCCTGCCCGTGAAACCGCTTGCGGCAGAAAAGCGCTCTCTGCCTGCGCCAGATAGATCAAATCCTGCGGAACACCCTCCGCCCTCAAGGTTCGCCGGATCATTTCGTTGTAGCGTCCCGCTCGCTCGAGCCCGTGCTCCACCACGGCCCGTCCGCGCGATGTCGAAAAATAGCTCAAGTACTGCAGCACCGAATCATTCACCGTAAGCGGCAAATCGTGCGGCACCACAATCAATTCCTGCTCGACCTTCGAATACAGGCGCGGGTCGCCCGGAGGCAGCGTCAGGTCGGCAATCTCTTCAATCGGAGCCGGAATCCCCGGATTTTCCTCTTCCTCTTCGGCGTTGTTCTGAGCCTGCGCTTGCTCGTAGACCTGCGTAGCATCCCCGATCTGGTCAACCAGCTTTGAAAGCCGCGGGTCCGATTCCATCTGGAAGCCGCTGGCCTGAATCAGATCAACGGCCCGGTCAAACTCGGCGCGCGCCTTTTCCGGATCGCCGGCCTTCAGATACTTTTGCCCCGTGTTGTAAGCCGCTTCCACTTTTTCCACCAGGATGTCGATGGCAGGCCGCACCATGGGCTGCAACGCCGCATAGTCTGGCAATGCCCGATCGAAGGGAAGCGGCTCGCGAGCGAACCCCGGAGCAACCGCTTGAGCGGTCGGGGTCGCCGCGGGCGGGCGTACCTTCGCCTGTTTCGTCGAGCTGTCGTTGCATCCGGAAAATCCAAGCGAAATGGCGACCGGGAGCCCTAACAGTCCCACTGCGATAACGGCCCGACTTGCAAGGTTTCGTGTCATCGTACCTTCATGTTGTGGCCGTCAAATTCCGCCATAGACGCTGGCCACACGGCTTCTATCGGCGCTTCCAGGCTCGGTTTCAAAACTCTATCAGGCTGTCCCTCTGCTCATCAGATGTCCCAAAAATCTTACGAGTTACCCAAGCCCCGGTCAATGGAACTTGCCCCGCCGGCGTTTACGAAAAGAGGACACAGATCGCATGACGGATTCTGTTACAGTTTGGCGCAATGCATTCCGAGAGGTTCATTCGAATTGATCGCCGGTGGTAAGCAGGATAGTCGATTTCGACTTAACCGTAGCTCAGGTCCCATTGTGGCCATCCCGGCCAGAATTGACCTGAGGCCTTCGGACACGGTACCTCGTGCAATCGCCAATTTGAAGAATCTTTACGCTGCGTCGCGAACCGGCTTTCTCGGTGCGGATTTTCCCCGGTGTTCCCGGTTAGCCCGAAAAATGTTCAGGAGGTCTAAGTGAAAAGCCCATGGCTCGCCTTTCTACTCAGTTTTCTCCTCGCCGGTGCCGGATTCGCCTATCTGGGCAAGTGGACCTGGGCCATCCTGAATTTATCCGGCGCCATCGCAATAGGCTTGCTGGTCTATCGCTTCAGCCCTGACTCGCTCAGCATCGCTTCCACAGCCGTTGCCGCGGCCAGCGGCAGCCTCGCCATGACGGCCGCCAAAACCATAAACGCAAAGTTCATTCAGCAATCCGCCGCGTCGCCGTCGAGCCGCTGAAGAGTCCAAAGTTGTCAGCGGCCGTGTCTCCCGCACGCCCGCAACATCCCCTCGGCGCTCAACTACTTCTGCACCCGGACCTGGCTTGGCGCGGTAGCCACAATCTCCGGAATCCCCAGGTAGATAGTGATCTTACCGGTCACGCATAACTCTTTATCTCGATAGATCTCTTCCGGGCGCCCGAATTTCGGCCGGTCGCTTCCCCAAATCACCAGCGTAAATATCTGGTCCGGATATGGCTGGTCAAAGTGAACGAACGTCGGCTGCCCCTTGCCGCTCGAAACAAAATGGATCCCCACCACCTTCCCACAAACCGTCGCCTTCTCCCCCACATGATTCTTCGCTTCTTTCGACGTGAGGTGCGCAGCCTGCGCAGCAGCCACGCTCGCGGCAGTCAGCCAGAGTGTGACGACCATCACAAATCGAAACGTTCGCACCATCTCGTCCTCTCGACGTCTATCGTTCGTGCGCACACCCACTCTTACGAGCGATCGTGCACACCATTACAGTTTTATCGGCGAAGCGCGATACCCACTTTAGGAGAGAACCCGCTCGTGCGGACTCAACGCGGCAAGACACACCCGCAAATTCAAAAAGCGTTGCGCTTTTCTTGTTCAGCGGGCGCAGAGTGTCGATCAGCCCAGATCAGCCCAACGAACCCAGCCCACTACTCGTAACGCAGCGCCTCCGTCGGCGCAATCCGCGACGCCCGTCGCGCCGGCACATAAGCCGCCAGCATCGTCACCACCAGCAGCGTAGGCACCACCACCACATAAGCCAAAATATCCACGCCCCCCGAATCGAACAGCATCGAATTCATCAGCCGCTCGACAGCGAACCCCATCGCCAGCCCCACCCCCGTTCCAATTCCTACCAGCACGAGCCCTTTGCCCATCACCAGCCGCAACACATCCGATCTCCCCGCTCCCAGCGCGATCCGAATCCCGATCTCGCGCGTCCGGCGAATCACGTTATACGCCACCAGTCCATACAAGCCGGCCACGGCCAGCAGAAGTCCCACCAAACCCATGCTGCCAACAAGATCGATCGCAATCCGCGGCCCATACACCGCTTGGTTGAGGTAGAACTCCTCATACGCCCGCGTCTGCAGCACGGGTAGATTCGGATCGAGTGAACGAACAGCATCCTTCACCGGCGGAATCAATTGCCGCGGATCCCCGCTCGTGCGCAACATCAAAACCATTCGCGCCACAGGGTGTTGCGCCAGCGGCATGTAAACAAAATCCATCGGGCTTTCCATCGATTGATACTTCACGGTCTCCGCCACTCCCACGATCTCCACCGGCGTCCCAGTGCTGCTATCGAGGCGGATGCGTTTGCCCACCGCATCGCCCCCCGGCCAAAAGTGCTTTGCGAAGCGCAGGTTCACGATGGCCACCCGCGGCGCATCGGCAGTATCGGACGCCAGAAAAGCGCGGCCGCGCAAAATCGGAATCCCCATCGTCTCGAAGTATCCCTCGTCCACCGTGTCCATCATCGAACTGAAATTGGCGCGATCCGGCGGCATCTGGAACCCGTCCGGCACGAAGGTCACGCCGTCAAAGTCGGTCTGCCCCATGGGCACATTCTGCGTCAGAGCCGCGCTTTGCACTCCAGGATTTCCGCGCATTCGTTCGGCCAGCAGTTTGTAGAACTGCTGCGTCTGGCCTGCGTTGTACTGCACGAGGCGCGGATCGAAACTCGTCATTAACAGGTGGTCTTTTCTGAAATTGCTATCCTGCATCAAGTCGTGTTGAAAACCCCGAGCCATCAGGAATGACGCTGTCAGCAGCATCAGGGACATGGCCACCTGCGCCACCACCAGCATATTGCGACCCCAAAAGCGTTTGCGCCCGGGGACGTCCACATCACCCGACTTGAGCGCGTTCACCAGGTCCACGCGCGTGCTCTGCAGCGCGGGTGCCAGGCCGCAAAGCAGCGCGCACAGCACCGACAAGGCGACGCAGGCCAGCAGCACGCGCTTGTCCATCTGCATGGGCACCGCATTCGGCAAGTCAGTCATGAACACGATGCTTTGTTTGCTGTGGAACCACTCAATGAAGCCTTATCCAATCGCGATTCCCGCCGCTCCACCCAGGATCGCCAGTATCAGGCTCTCCGTTAACAGCAGCCGAATGAGTCGCATTCGCCCGGCACCCAGCGCAAATCGCACTGCAATTTCGCGCGCTCGCGCCCGCGCACGGCTCAGAAGAAGCCCGGCAACGTTGGTGCAGGCCACCAGCAGAACCGCCAGCGCCAGGATCACGAACACCACGCCAAACTTCCAATTCTCGTCTTCTATCGTTCGCGCCTGGAATTGGGTGTAAACGGCCGCGCCACGGCCGCGGCTCACATTTGCATATTCCTGCTCGAAATTCTTTGCGATTACCGCCAGTTCGCTGCGCGCCTGCTCGAGTGTCGTGCCCGATTTTAAGCGCGCCTTTACGTGCAACTCGCGATCGTCACGATCCTCGAAGAAATTCTTTTGCAGGTCAGTCGAAAACACGGGTGCCATCGCCAGCGGAACGTAAAGGTCGGGATGCCCGAAGGTCAGCAGTCCCGGGAAGGTTTCCGGCGCCACTCCAATTACGGTGAAGTCTTTTCCGTTCAGCCGAACCGTCCTGCCCACCACCGACGGGTCGCTCGCGAATTGATGCCTCCAGAAGTCCGACCCGAGCACCAGAACCGCATCGCGGCCGGGCACCTTATCTTCGTCCTCGCGAAACCCGCGCCCCAGCCGCGGCACCACGCCCAGCGCATCGAAGTAGTTCCCGGAAACCATCATCCCGCCTCTCACCTGCGGCGTAGTCCCCGGTTGCGCGCTGAAGCCGACCGCCTCCATAGCGCTGTAGGCAATCACCCCGTCGTAACTGCTCGTCTTGTCCCGGATGTCCCGATATTCGCGGTAAGAGAAATCATCGAAGGGGCTATCGTGCGTCGTGCTCACCAGCGTAACTACATTTCCCGGATGCGGCACAGGATAAGGCCGGAAGATCAGCGCATCCACCATGCTGAAGGTCGCCGACGTCATCCCGATTCCCAGCGCCAGCGTGATTGCCACGAACGCGGTCAATCCGGGCGTGCGCCGCAATCCACGAATCGCAAATCGCACATCCTGCAGAAAATTCTCCACCAGCGGCAGTCCTCGTTTGGCTCGATAGTCCTGTTTGATCCCCTCCACGCCGCCGAATTTCAAAATCGCCTGCCGTCGTGCCTCGACGGGCGATAAGCCAGCGTGAATATTTTCTTGAGTCTGCAGCACAATGTGCCCCTCAATCTCCTCCCTCAATCGCTCGTCCTGCGCCTGCGTCGCCCCCAGGTTCAGCACTCGCGCGAAAAACCGCCTCAGCGATTTCATGGCAAATCCTCCGCCTTCACTTCGAAGAACCGGGCAAAACTATTCGTAGCGCAAAGCCACAATCGGATCGACTCGCATTGCCCGCCGCGCGGGGACATAACAGGCCGCAAGCGCCACACCTGTGAGCACCAGGGTGACGCCAACAAATGTAAGAGGATCGGTGGGCATTACGCCATAGAGCAGCCCTGCCATCAGGTGCGACACGATCACCGATCCCACCAGTCCCAGCCCGGCGCCGGCCATCGCCAGTCCCAGCCCCTGACGCAGAACCATCTTCAGGATCGTCCCCCGTCGCGCTCCCAGCGCCAGGCGAATGCCGATCTCCTGCGTGCGCTCGCTCACGATGTACGAAATCACTCCGTAAATTCCCAGCGCCGCCAGCAGCAGCGCCGTTATCGCGAAGGCCACCACTATATCCATCGAGAATCGTCTCTGCTCCAGCGACGCCGACACCGCATCGTCCAGCGTCTGCGCTCCGTAAACAGGCAGTTCCGGATTCACTGACTGCACCATCGCCCGCACCTCTTCCGGGATCGCTCTCGCATTCAGGTCTCCACGCAGAAAGATGGCCAGCTCCTTGGGCGTCTCCTGGTACAGGCTCAGATAGATTTGCGGAACGCTCGCGTTCGCCAGCGACTCGGTTCGAGCATCCGCGATCACCCCGACGATCGTGATCCAGCTCTTGCTCGCACGTTGGCCAACCCCAGCTCTCCCAGGGCCAACCTTCAGGCGCTTCCCAAGCGGATCCTCGCCCCGCCAGTAGGTCTCCGCCATCGCCTGGTTGATCACGGCGACCAGCGGCGCATTCTCGTCGTCGCCGTCGTTGAACAGACGGCCTCGCAGCACCGGAATCTCCAGCAATTGAAAATATTCCGGCGTAACCTGCGACCGCTCCACCAAAGGCGGCTGCTTGCTCTGTGTCTGGCGTCCTTCCACGATCAGCGCGCTCCGGTTGCCATCGTGGTGCAGCGGAATCGACGGCTCCGCTCCCAGCGCCGCCTCCTGCACTCCCGGCAGCAACCGGCTGCGCCGCAGCAATTCGCGCGCAAACACTGCTTCCTGCGCAGCCGTCCCATAAATGTCCGTCTTCGGATCGTTCGGGCTCGGCAGCCACAACTGAACCGACATCACATGCTGCGGATTGAATCCCAGCGGCGCCTTGTACAAGTCCCAAAAACTGCGCAGCAGCAGGCCCGCGGCCACCATCAGCACCAGCGACAGCGCAAACTCCGTCACCACCAGCACGCGCCGCGTGCGCATCTGCTCCATGGAACCCTTCGACCCACGCCCCTCCACCCTCAACGTACTTGCCAGATTCAACCGCCCTGCCTGCCTCGCAGGCGCCAGCCCGAAAATTAACCCGGCTGCGATCGAAGCCGCCAGCGCGATCAGCATCACGGTCCAGTTGATCGACAGGTCGTTCAGCCGAGGCAGGCTCGCCGGAATCAGCCGCAGCAAGAATCCCTTCATGCCGAACAGAATCACCAACCCCGCCACTCCGCCCAGCAGCGAAAGCAGCAGGCTCTCCGTCAGCAATTGCCCCACCAGCCGCTTGCGTGCCGCTCCCAGCGCCTGGCGCACCGCCATCTCCCGTAACCGTGCGCTGGCCCGCGCCAGCAGCAGATTCGCTACATTCACGCAGCCGATCAGTAGCACCAGCGCCACTGCGCCCAACAGCAGGATCAGCGACTGCCGAACGTTGCCCACCAGGTTTTCCTTCAGAGGCACCAACCGCACCGTCCACTTGCTGTCGGCCGGATAATCGCCCGGAAATTGCTTCCGCAACGAAGCAACCAACGCGTCCAGATGGCTCTGCGCCGCTGCAACCGTCAGCCCCGGCTTCAGGCGCCCGACCGTTTCCAGGGGCAACCGCACACTGCGGCTCGGGGCCTGAGCCGGATCATCCGAAAAATTCAACGCTGCCCACTGTTCCGTATTTCTCTCGCCCACGGTTCGCCCCGGGTCGTGAAAACCCGGCGGCATCACCCCGATCACCCGATACAAATCGTTGTCCGCCCGCAAACTTCTTCCCTCAATGTGCGGATCGCTCCCGAAAGCCCGCTTCCACAATCCATCACTGATCACCACATCCAGCGTGAACCCCGGCGTTTGATTCTTAGGATCGAACGTCTGCCCCAGCTCCGGTTTCACCCCCAGCATCGCAAAATACGCCGGCGACACCCCCTCATACTGCATCCGCGACGGCTGCGATGCACCCGTCAGGTTCGCCGAGCCGAAAATCTCCAGCACAACATACTGAAAAATTCCCGAACGCTGCAGATCTTTAAACTCCGGAATCGAGATGCCCGCGTCGGTCGCGCCCGCACCGGGCAGATCGTCCTCGATGCGTACCAGCTCCTCCGGGTGCGGATAGGGCAGCGGATGCAGCAGCGTCGCATCGACCAGGCTGAAAATCGCCGTGGTCGCGCCGATCCCCAGGGCCATCGTCAGAACCGCGATAGCCGTAAACCCCGGTGACTTGGCCAGCATGCGTATCGCGAAGCGCGAGTCCTGTAGCAGATTTTCAAAAAACGGCAGCCCCTGCTCTGCGTGGTAATCCTCTCTCACTGTCCCCACCCCTCCGAACTTCATCACCGCCTGCCGCCGTGCCTCTTCCACATTCATCCCCGCGCGCAGATTCTCCTCCGTCTGCAGGGCGATATGCTCTTGCATCTCCTCCCGCAGCCTTTTGTCGTCTCGCCACCCGGTCGCAAAGTTCTTGAGCCGCGCCAGAAACCTTCTCAGAAATCTCATGTCAAGTCCTCCGCCTTCACTTCGAAGAACCGCCCGATGATCGCCGCCGTTTGCTCCCAATCCTGAGTTTCGACCTGTAGCTGCTTGCGCCCTTCCTTCGTCAGCCGATAGAAACGCGCCCGGCGATTATTCTCGGACGCACCCCAGTCCGATGCGATCGCCCCTTCCTGCTCCAGCTTCAACAGCACGGGATACAGCGTCCCTTGATTCACCGCCAGCAGATCCCCACTGATCTGCTCGATGCGCCGCGCAATCCCGTACCCGTGCTGCGCTCCCAGCACATCGAGAGTCTTGAGCACCATCAACGCCAGCGTTCCTTGCAAGACATCCGTTTTCTGTTTCATATCTTCATCGCACCTTGAACTTTCATTTTGGTTTCCAACAGGAATATCCCACACCACCTATGGGAAAGCAACAGGTAAAAAGGCGAGGAATCAGTTCGGGGCCCCGAAGTGGAAAATGTTGGTCAGGTTCTCCTGTGACACGCGGAAGAGGGTCCACGATTTGACTTGGAAACTGGGAATCGTAGCTCAGGTCTCATCCTGGCCCGACCTTGGCCAGAATTGACCTGAGGCCTTTGGGCAATGGCAACCCGACGCGAATCGCGACTCCGAAGAATCTCTAAGCCGCGTCGCGAACCGGCTTTCTCGGCAAAGGCTTTCCCCGGTGCTCCCAAATCACCCAATGCACAGAAGAATGCAGCACCGGTACCCCGCCCACTTGCTGCGCTGGCAGATGAAATTGCACGTTGATAAAAACTTCCTGCTGAAATCCCGTCGCATGGAACGAAGTGCTTCTCACCAGCTCAAGCGCGGCGCGGCTCAAGTCCTGATTGGAATTCTGCAGTGTCTCGGCGTCCATCACGCGCCCTTCCTGCGCGTCGAGCGTCGCATGAACGATCACGGGCTGGAAGTAACTCGATGTCGGCGCGTCAGAAGGGTCTACGCGCATTGGAAACCGGCGCGGCCCTGACAGCGTGAATGACTCGCCCGCATCCGTCATTTCCGGTCCCGGCTTAAAAACGTTAGGATCAATCTCGCCTGGATCGCCAAAACTTTCTACACGCGCTTGAACGACGAGCGCCCCGCCCTCGAAGATGGAGATCTGCCGAGGCAGAGTGTGCCCATTGAATTCCGCAGCGCCCTCGTAATCGTACTCTGTGTAAATTCCAGGCGCTGCCGACCACATCTGCAACAATCCCGTCGCAGAATCGATGCAGTATTCTTCCTCCACCCACGTGCGCGGCGCCGGATTTTCCGGCACAGCCGAACTGAGCAACAGGCACGTTACCGGTTTGCCGTTCAGTTGCGAGTTTGCCGATCGAATCACGCTCTGGGCTCCGGCATTTCGGAAGATTGGCCAATGTAACGCCGCGCGAATTTCCTGAATCCGCATCGGAACTGGCTCGTTGGGATTCGCCCCGTACGCGTGCCCATTTCCTCCAACGCGAACCACGCTCGCGCCCTGCATTTGCGCCGTCCATTGCCACTCCGGCCCGTTCGAGAGCTCCTCCATCGTCCCATCGCCCTCGCTCTGCGTCGCACCATTCGTCTGAAACGAAGCCTTCAATTCGTACGCGCCGAACGTGTGCATATTCAAATCTTGCCGTGCATGTTCCAAAAGATCGATCGCCGCCGAGCGCTCGGCGGGGCTCGAAAGAGTGCGCGGCTGGTGAACCACAAGTTCATGCGGATCGGATGGCGGAGGATTCGTCTGCGCAAAAATCGAAGAAACCAGAAACAAAGAAGAAGCCAGCAACCCGGAAATCTGGATGGAAGCTCGCATGAGGACCTCCTAAATCGAGCCGAATAGGAAGGGGACCGCCGCCAATTCTACCCAGGAATTCCCGTGCAGCGCAATCCTCTCGCGACTACTCTAGCCAGGATGCGGGAGGCGCGAAATTCAACGGGTTTGCACTCGTCGCATTCGCGCGCGTCGCGCCGTCAGCGCAATCAGGATAACCATTGCTCCCGCGATCACCAGTGAAGAAGTAATTCTCCCAAGCGCCAGACCGCCCTCTTGATGCGGTTTCGTCAATGTGTCGCCGAGTGTTGCGCCCAACGGCCGCGTCAACACGTACGCTGCCCAGAAGGCCACACTCTCGGGAATCTTTAAGAAAAAGTACGCGGCGGCAACCACTGCAATCAGCCCAGCGAAAATCAGCGCGCTGCGCTCGAAGCCCAGTCCCGTGTCGGTAGCCACAAAATCGCCCAGCGCAGTTCCCAAGGTATTGGAGACGAGAATCGTCACCCAATAAAAAATCTCGTTCGTCTTCGTGGTGATTTGATCCACCGCGATCGCGCCCGTCGTGTAGCGCCAGATTGCCAGCACGATCAGCACAGCCGTAAACAACATCACCGAAGATTTTATGTATCCGAGCCCCACAGTCCGATCGAGATAATCGGACGTCGTCGTTCCTACGGTTGTGGTTGCCACCACCACCGCCCAATAAAAAACCGGATGGTATCGCTTCGAAGTGATCTGCGCCGCGAGCGTGACGACAAAAAATCCCAGAAAGATCAGGCTGCTCACGGCGTAGCCAAGATTCAGCGTCATCGAGAGCGCGTCGCCGCCAGTCTCTCCCACGGTGGTCGCCAGAATCTTGATAATCCAAAACGCCAGCGTCGCCCGCGGGACTTTGCTCAGAATTTCTACTCCGGAATCACTGGCTTTGTCGTGCTGCAACGCCGCACCTCCGACTTTTGCGGGGAAACTTTCTGCCTCATGCGCGACCAACTGCCCAATTTTAGTCTACGGTAGCGCGATTAAAAGTCTGCGCAAATCACGCAGAATGAGCAAGTTGCAATTTCCTAATCGGCGGTAAAACAAGGGTTAAGAAGTTTACTTTTCTGCTGGGGTTTTTGTGAAACTGCGCTGAGTTATGCTAAAGCTTGACGCAGATCTTCGAGCAAGTCAACCGAATCTTCCAGGCCGACCGAAACGCGCACGGTTCCCGCACCAACTCCCGCAGCGCGAAGCTCCGCTTCGGACATATTGTAATGCGAAGTGTAAATCGGCAGAACGACGAGCGATTCAACGCCGCCCAAACTCGCCGCCAGCAAAAAGATGCGCACGCGATCGCAGAAGCGCCGCGCGGCCGGAAGGCCGCCTTTCAAGTCGAAGGCTAGCATCGCGCCGAATCCTTTCATTTGGCGCTTGGCGAGTTTGTGATCGGGGTGCGAAGCGAGTCCCGGATAATGCACTTTCGCGACCTTGGGATGCTTGGTGAGATATTTCGCGACGATCATGGCGTTGTCGCACTGGCGTTCCATCCTCACGCCGAGAGTTTTCATTCCGCGAATCAGCAGGTACGCGGCTTCGGGATCGAGCGAGCCGCCGAGATTGATGATGTTGTGGCGCACTTCGTTGATGATGGCGCGGCTGCCCGCGGCTGCGCCGGCGATCAGGTCGGAATGCCCGGAAAGATATTTCGTCGCGCTGTGCAGGACGATGTTGAAGCCGAGCTCAATCGGCTTTTGTAGCGCGGGGCTCGCGAAGGTGTTGTCGATCAGCGAAATCAAGCCCCACTCCTTCGCGAAGGCAACTGCTTTCTGCAAATCCACAAGCCGCAGCGTGGGATTCGTTGGCGTTTCGATGTAGAGGGCTTTCGTGCGGGGATTCACCAGCTGCTGGATTCCGGCGAGATCGGTTTCTACGTGGCGCACGACGATGCCGAAGCGCGGGAAATTATCGCGCATCAGGCGGTACGTGCCGCCATAGGTTTGCCGCGTCGAAATCACTTCGTCGCCTGCTTTCAGTACTGCGAGCAAGGCGCTTGAAATCGCGGCCATGCCTGAGGCGGTGACGATTGCTGCTTCCGCTCCTTCGAGAGCGGCGAGCTTTTCTTCCGCGACGGTGAGAGTGGGATTGCCGTAGCGCGTGTAGATGTAGGCCGAGCTTTTTCCTTCGGCCCAGCGCTTCATCTCTTCGGTGCTTTCGAAGGTGAAATTTGCGGTACGGGCGATGGTAGTGCCGACCGGCGCGGCTACGTGAAAAAGTTCGGCGCCCTGGTGAATAGCAATCGTCGCATCGCGCCAGCGTTTCTGCTTTTGTGGTTTTTTCATGGTCGAAGAAGCTTCAAGCATTTGGTCGCTGAATCGCAAGCGCCAAATTGGTTAGACGGACAAGCCAAACGATGAGGTTGACACCTTATCTCTACTGCGACAAAGTTGTGGCGTTCACACAAACTAGTCGAGATACCGAACGAACGAGGCCGTCCGCTCTTCATGTTTTATTTTGGGATGCCCGCGCCATTTCTAATCATTCAAGCGGCCTGGATCGCGTTTTGCATTTACTGGATCTGGGCTGCGCGCAATCAGAAGCGAGTACAAAAGCGGGAGCCGCCGCTCGCGCGTCTGCTGCATGTCACGTACATGGTGTGCGGGTTCGTTTTGCTCTATGCGGAGGATCCGCGTTTCGGCATTCTGAATCGTAGGTTCCTTCCCGAGCGGGAATGGATTGCAATGCTGGGCGCGTTGTTGACGTCGGCGGGAGTGGCCTTCGCAATCTGGGCGCGGCGGCACATCGGAAGAAACTGGAGCGGCCAGGTAACCATCCGCAAAGAGCACGAGCTCGTCCGCAGCGGTCCTTACGCACGAATCCGGCACCCGATCTACACAGGACTTCTGCTGGCCCTGGCCGGTACAGCGATCGCAATCGGCGAGTATCGCGCGATTGTCGCCTTTGCAGTGATCGCGATTGGCTTCGCAGTAAAAGCCAGACGCGAAGAGTCGTTCCTCGCGACGCAGTTCGGCCCTGCTTTTGACGAGCATCGCCGGCAAACTGGATTCTTCCTTCCGCGCTAAGCATTTACGCCAGGCAATCACGCTTCGCCTTCTATTCTCTGTTACTGATGCGAGTGAGGCCCGGACAATACTACTGGCCTGCGCAGGATTGTGTGCAACTATAGAATTAGGAATCGGCCTGTCTAGAGCGCACGTCTGCCATCTGAGGGAGCGCATCACATGAAGAAGAACGCCCTGCTCGCGTTACTACTGTCTTCGGCGGTGTGGATTGGAGGCTGCTCGCTTATGCGGGTGGCGGGTCCTCCCTGTGTGGGCACGTCTTGTCCAACGGGGGCCGGAGGCACGCTTCCGGGCGTAGCGAATACGGCGAATGCGCAGGCGGCCGCTCCTGCTCCTACTCAGGCGAAGAATACGGATGCGCCTCCGCAGCACCGTAGCATAGCCAGCCGGTTGCATCTCACGCACGGCAGCTAATTTCGCGCTGATTTCACGGCTGCTCTTCTACCTCAGCGGCTAAAGCCGCCTCTCTTTGCAATTCTAACGGCACGGCTGAAGCCGTGCCCTGACGAACTGCGGCCGACTCCGCGCCTACTTCACGGCTACGCTTCCTACCTCAGCGGCTAAAGCCGCCTCTCTTTGCAATTCTTGCGGCACGGCTAAAGCCGTGCCCTGACGAGCTGACAGTTGCTTGATGGAGCCTTGTGTCGACGTCGACGCGTTGGCCCAAAACCGTCCCCGCTAGCCGAGACTACGAAAGCGGCGGTAAGCCGCCCTTCGGCTCCGCTCAGGACAAGCCGCACTCCACATGGGCCGGAAAAGCGTCAGGCTGAGGCGGCTTCGCCTTCTTCTGCTGCGTGGTGCGGCTTGTGGGCCGCGATCACTTTGTCTGCTAGCTCACCTGGTACGTAATCGTAGTGCGAGAATTCCATTGAGTAGCTGCCACGGCCCTGCGTCATTGACGTCAATTCGTTTGCGTAGCTGAGCATTTCTGAGAGCGGTACCTGCGCTTTGATTACCACGCTTCCGGCGCGGGATTCGCTGCCGCTGATTTTTCCGCGGCGGCTGCTCAAGTTGCCCATTAAATCGCCTGAGTATTGATCGGGCGCGTAAATCTCGACGTGCATTACCGGCTCGAGCAGAGCTGGGCGGGCTTGTTTCATCGCTTCTTTGAAGGCCAGCGAGCCTGCGATGCGGAAGGCCATATCGCTTGAGTCTACGTCGTGATATTTTCCGTCGTAGAGGATGGCGCGGAAATCCGTGACCGGGAATCCGGCGAGATAGCCACGCTCGGCCGATTCGCGAATGCCGCGCTCGACGGACGGAATCCAGTTCTTGGGGATTGCGCCGCCGAACACATCGTCCACGAATTCAACTCCCTTGCCACGCGGAAGCGGCTCCATTTTGACTCGGCAGAGACCGAATTGACCGTGTCCGCCGGTTTGCTTTTTGTGTTTGCCTTCGGCGTCGGCCTTCGCGCGAATCGTCTCGCGGTAGGGAACTTTTGGAGGATGCAACGTGAGGTCCACGTGATAGCGTTTGCGGAGCTTGGCGACCACTACTTCGATATGCTGCTGTCCTGCGCCAGAGAGTAGAAATTCCTTCGTCTGCGGATCGCGTCCAAAACGCAAAGCGAGATCCTCCTCGAGAATGCGGTGGATCGCCACACCGATGCGGTCTTCGTCCGCGCGCGTTTTTGGTTCGATTGCGAAGGTGATAGAAGGTTCGGGGATGCGCGCGGGCGGGTAGAAGATCGTCGCGCTCTTATCGCCGAGCGTTTCTCCGGTGGTGGTTTCCTTCAACTTTGCAATCGCTCCAACGTCGCCAGCGTGCAAATCGTTCACGGCGACAGCCGTCTTACCCTGCATCACTTGCACGTGCTGGAGGCGCTCCTGCGTGCCGCGATTAAAGTTTGTGATCGTCGCGTCATTTTTTAGGACGCCCGACAGGACTTTGAAATAGGTAATGCGTCCGGCGAAGGGGTCGGCAAGAGTTTTGAACACAAAAATCGAGAGTGGTTCGGAATCGGCCACTTTGCGCTCGACGGTTTCGCCTTTGTGGTCTGGAGTCTTATGACCGCTGGCTTTGCCGCGTGTGCACGGCGCCGGGAAAATATCGCAGAGGAAATTCAGGATCGCGTCGGCACCAATATTGTGCAGGGCGGAACTGAGCAGCACGGGGAAAATGCGCTTTGCGAGCACAGCCTCGCGCAGGCCTTTCTTCAAATCTTCGATGGGAAGCGTTCCCTCGTCAAAAAACTCCTGCATCAAGGCGTCATCACCTTCAGCGACGAGTTCCACGAGCGCTTCGTGGGCTGTTTTTGCCTCTTCCGCGAGATCTGCGGGAATTTCTTCGACTTTGGCTTTGCCGTCACCGTCGGGCGTATACATCAGCGCTTTCATCCCGATGAGATCAATCACGCCCCGGAAGGTTTTCTCGGAGCCGATGGGCAATTCGATAGGCACGACGCCGCGGCCGAAAACGTGCTGCAGCGAGTCGAGCGCGCGCTCAAAACTCGCCAGCTCGCGGTCCATCCAATTCAGGACGAAGGCGCGAGGCTGATCGTATTCGGTGGCGTAGTCCCAGGTTTTTTCGGTGACTACCTGCACGCCTGCGGCCGCGTCTACCACGATGAGAGAAGCGTCCGCGGCAATGAGCGAGGATTTTGTTTCGTTGATAAAGGTGGAGTAGCCGGGAGTATCGAGGAAATTGATTTTTGTTTTTTCGGCTTGGCCGGCTACCTGCCATTCGGCGTAGGCGAGGCCGGTGTTGATGGAGATTTTACGGGCAACTTCTTCTTCGTCCCAATCGGTGACCGTGGAACCGTCGGAAACTTTACCCAGCCGCGGCGTCATGCCGGCGGTGAAGAGCAACGACGACACGAGCTGGGTTTTCCCCGTATCGCCGTGGCCTACAATGCCAACGTTGCGTATCCATTCGGTTGTATAGGATTTCATGTTGCACCTCGGTTGGAGAAGTTGGAATCAGCACTGGAAAAACGGGATTTGCATCCGGGCCGGGCAGGACAGGCATTTCGTGGCGGGAAAATCTGAAGCGCGAATCCGAGCTGTGCGAAAAGGGAAACTTCACGACGCCGCCCCCCGGCGGTTGCGCGTGACCCTGCGGAACGGGGATGCTAGCACACGGATCGGTTTAGGTTCAACTGAGGAAGGAGGGCAGCGGGGCCGGTTTCAGCCTTTACCAGGCATTTATCGGAAAGTAGGGTACATACAGGAAATAAGGAGTATTGAGGCAGACCGGCGCGAGTCTCAGCTAATTTTTTCCCGTCATTGTTTCAAGTAATGAAGCGCAACACTTCCTGATTTAAAAATCCTGGAATCAACAAGCTTTAATTGTAATTTTTGCTGCAGGCTAATACCTTCCAGCAGGCGTCTCCCTTCTCCCGCAATTATTGGCAAAACGACAAAACGATATTCATCAACCAGGCCAAGCTCTATCAGTTGTGAAGGAATGCTCACACCGCCGACTAAAATATATTTGCCTTGCTCGTTTTTTAGTCTAACTATTTCGTCTTGAAGGTTGGTACGAACAATTGTCGTATTTTTGTCTTCAGCGTTCTCTAATGATCGTGAAAAAACAATTTTGTTTTTGGAGACAAATGTGTCGGCATATTCGCGATCTGCTTTTGTTTCAGAAGGATTTTTTGCGACATCCGGCCAATAAGGCACCATCAATTGATAGGTTTTGCGCCCAAAGACGAGCAGGTCAGCACCTCGAACGAGGTGCGTAATATACTGAAACGTTTCTTCATCGGGATTGAATTTGGTATGGTCGCAGCAGCCATCTAAGGTGAGGTTGATTGCGTAGATTACATTTCTCATTTTCGCCTCGTATTGAGCAGCGTGGTCTTCGAACATGAATCCAATAACTTTGAACCGCGCGTCATTGCAACATGAAAATTATGGAAGAGTGGAAGAACGCATCGATCGCCGGAACATCGATCGCCACTAACATTGAGGACGTGGTTTGGAAAACGGTGTCGTGAAGACCGGTTTTGCCGACGGTTTGCTGAGTGGTTGAAAAGCAGCAGAGCCGGTGGTTGGCAGCCAAATTTCGAGTTGACGCTGTAAGTCGTTCTCCTCCCATACCATTGATTTAGAACCGCTTAGCGTACGCCTGGGGTTTGGCATGCGCCTTGCATTTTGTCTCTGGCGTGATGAGCTTTAAAGGCAGTAACGGAGCTGGAAGCGAAGTCGGAAAGAGACAGCGCCAGCCAGCTGGGAGGTCTCAGATGCGTTATCTAAAATATGTTGGATATGCGGCAGTTCTTGGAATTTTAGTGCTCTCGATGAGCGCTGTTGCGAGCGCGCAGGTACGAGTGGGAATCGGAATAGGTCCGGTTGGCATAGCGATCGGAGCGCCTCCGGTATGCGCCTACGGCTACTACCCGTATGCTCCGTACGCTTGCGCGCCTTACGGATATTGGGGCCCTGATTACTTCGTGAACGGAGTATTCATCGGCGCCGGCCCGTGGTTCCATGGCTTCTACGGTCGGCCATATTATGGCCGGGGTTACTATGGACGCGGCTACTACGGGGGTCGCCCAGGTTATGGGGGCCGCCCTGGGGTCTGGAATCGTGGAGGTGGGGAAGTGCACGGTAACTCGGGTTTCCACGGTGGTAGCGTAGGTAACGGCTTCCATGGTGGAGGCGCGGTACGCGGTGGTGGCGGTGGCTTCCACGGTGGGGGCGGGGCAGGTCATGGAGGCGGACACCGGTAAGCGCGGTTTCTTTGAGTGAGTGTGAAAACGGCTGGCAGCGAAAGTTGCCAGCCGTTTTTTTTTGTGCGGATTTAGTTCTGTTCGTCGGCTGATGGGCCGTAGATTGAGGGAACTGCGACGTTGTTCAGGCGCAGATAGACTGAGAGCTGGCCGCGGTGGTGGATGATGTGATTCAAGATGAAGCCGCGAAGAGCGGCGGTGCGTGGGAGCGAGAAGATCGTTTTTCCGCCGGCTTGCAGGGTGAAGATCTTTTTCAGATCCTCGTCGCTCGATTGAGCGATGGCGGCGCGGGCCGCGGCGACGTTCTTGTCGAAATCTTCGAGGAGCTGTTTGCGGGTGGACATTACGGTGGGTTGTCGCGGCGGCGCGCCAGGCGGACGAAAGTCGAGCGATTCGCGTTGAAGGGCGAGCGGGACGAGCGTCGGCAATTCGACGAGATGGCCGGCGAGCCGGCCCATGGTCATGGATTTATCATGGGGCTTCCAATCGGTGTTGGTTTCGGGCACGCGTTCGAGAGTTTTTCGGGTGGTACCCATTTCGTGATCGAATTCCGGCAAGAAAGCGTCGCGAATTGCCATTGGTAATCTCCTTGTGTGGATTGGATGCGGACATTATACGCCGACGGTTTGATGAGGCAGCAGCGACAAAAGATGCGGCGCGGGGTTAGGGCGCGATGGTGAAGGAATCGTCGGGATTTATGAAGCCGTAGGCCATGCGCGAGGTGTTGAAGGAGGCGGCTGGATTGCCGTTGCGGTCGAGGAGAATCAGGCCGCCGGTGGTGTGGGCGCGATGAGCGAGTTTGCGGACGCAGGCGTTGGCGACGGATTGAGCGTCGCTCCCGGTGGAAGGCGTGATTGTTGAGCGCGGGCCCCAGCCGATTTCCCAGCGGCAATCGTCGGATTTTGTCGCCGGACTCTCCGCTGTGGCGAGTAGATCGGCGGCCATTTTTGCCATCACAATTTTCATGATGCCTTCGCCGTGGCCCGTGCAGGAGACGGCGCCGGCTTCCGCATCGGCATAGCAGCCGCAGCCGATGAGAGGCGAATCGCCGACGCGACCGGGAAATTTGCAGCAGGTGCCGCCGGTGGACGTGCCGGCGATGAGGTTATTCTGCTTGTCGAGGGCTACTGCGCCGACGGTGCCGAATTCGTGGTCGAGGTGATGCTCGGCGGCGTGCGAATCTTCGAGGCAACGGCCCCAGGCGGAGCGCTCGCGATCGATGACGAGATCTTCGGGCGCGCAGAGGGAGATGCCATTTTCGGCGGCGAATTTTTCGGCGCCGGCGCCGACGAGCATCATGTGCTCGCTTTTCTCGAGAATGGCGCGGGCGAGGCGGATTGGATTGCGGATGCGTTCGACGGCTGCGACTGAGCCTGCTTTCAGCGTCGCGCCATCCATGAGGATCGCGTCGAGCTGGACGCGGCCGTCGCGATTGAGGTGCGAGCCTAGGCCGGCATCGAAGGTGGGATCGTCTTCGAGAATTACGATGGCGGCTTCGACGGCATCGAGAGCGGCGCCGCCTGCGGAAAGAATTTTCCAGCCTGCTTTCAGGGCGCGGCGAATGCCGTCGCGGCAGTCTTCGACGGCTTCATCGGGGATGTTCCAGGCGCCGCCGTGAACGATGAGGGATGGTTTCATGTTGCGCGAGGCGTCAGAGATTTGTGTAGAGCAGAAGCGTGACGCTGATGGCGATCAGCATGGGGCCCAAAAGGAACGCAAATCCTACGCCGAGGAGAAAGCGGACGGCGTGTTTGCGTTTGGCAGCTGGAACAGCGGCGGGGAGCACGCGAGCGGTGCTGATGTTTTCCTGGCGGCGAAGAATCGAGCGGAAAACGTTGATGTAGGCGGCTAGCCAGAATTTGATTTCGTTGCGCGACTGCCAGAGCAGGTCGAGGCCTGCGCAAATCACGAGCGCGCCGATGATGGCGAGAAGCTTGGGCATGGCTACCGTCCGCGTCCCGCAGTGCGCGAGAAGAACTGAGGTGAGGGGCGCTGCGCTCCGTGGGAGAGATTTGCTTCTAGTGGCGAGGGGGCTGGAGCGGGGATGGAAACGGGTTTTGGAGTGGTGGCGACTTCTTTGGTCTGCTTCCATGTGTGCACGATTCGGTGGATTACGGTGATGTTGGGGCCAATGGCGAGAATCCAGAGGACGGGCGGCATGCGATTTGCGAGCGCGCCGATGATCATTAGGACGAGGCGCTCGGGGCGATCCCAGAAGCCGACGTCTTCGTTGGGCACGAGCGATTCCGCGCGGGCTTTTGCGTAGCTCACCATGACGGCGCCTGCCATTGCTGCGCCGGCGAGAAATGCATAGCCGAAGCGGTTGACGCTGGCGTAGTAGACGAGCAAACCGAGAAACAGGATCAGGTCGGCGTAGCGGTCGAAGATCGAATCGAGGAAGCCGCCAAAAATCGAAACGCGATGCTGGATGCGCGCTACGGGGCCGTCGAGAAGATCGCAGAGTCCTGCAAGGATCATCATTCCGCCGCCTGCTGCGAAGCGGCCTTGTGCAAACAGGATGCCAGCCCAGAGGTTCAGGCCGAGAGCTACCCAGGTGATGACGTTTGGAGGGATGCGGGTAGGAGCGATAAGCCGAGCGAGCCCGTTGATGGGCCAGGACAGATAGCGACCGATGGTGCGGCTCAGCATGAGGCGAGAATCACCCAGTTATTCCTCGTCGTAAATCGTCGCCAGGCGGACGACTTCGTAATCTTTTATGCCCGCCGGCGTGGTTACTTGTACTTCGTCGCCGACTTTCTTGCCCAGAAGGGCGCGGCCAATCGGAGAGCTGGTCGAGATCAGGCCTTTCGGCGCGTCCGCTTCTTCCACTGTGACCAGTTTGTACTCGATTTCGGAGCCCTTCGCAATGTCCAGTACGACAATTCGCGAGCCATAGGCAGCGCGGTCTTTCGGGAGGTTGCTGAGGTTGAGCATCGAAAGGTCGGCCATTCGCTGGTGGAGCTGGGCGAGGCGCGTGGAGACGAACGACTGGCGTTCCTTGGCGTATTTGTACTCGGCGTTTTCGGAGAGGTCACCGTGCGCGCGTGCCACTTTGATCTCTTTGGGGAGCTCGTCGTGGAGCTCATGCTCGAGAGCGGCGATCTCGTCTTTCAGCTTCTGCTTAATTTTTTCGGCTAGATCGATCATTTGAGGTCGTTTTCGGCGCTTGGGAGAGCGTCGCGGTGCGAGTGGACTCCCTTTTCGTTTCGGCACAATACCCAGCAATTATAGAGGATTGGCGCGGGATACCGCAAATGGGCTCTGGAACCTCGCAACCATTGGAATTATGAAGGCTACCGCTATCCCTCGATTACGCTCTCCGCGTGCCCGTGCTAGGATTCGGCGCTATGAAAACCGTTCTCCTTCTTATCTGCTCGAATGTCTTCATGACGATCGCCTGGTATGGCCACCTGAAGTACAAAAAGGCGCCGCTGATCGCAGTGATTGTCGTGAGCTGGCTGATCGCATTCTTCGAATATTGTTTCCAAGTTCCGGCGAACCGCATCGGCTACGGCGAATTCACGGCGTTTCAACTGAAGATCATCCAGGAAGTGATCACGCTTTGCGTGTTCGTCGCGTTTGCGTGGATCTATCTTGGCGAACACCTCAGATGGAATCACTTCGTCTCTTTTCTCTTCATTGTCGGCGCGGTGGTTTTTGGTTTCTGGGGCAAACTTTAGTTGGCAGCCATGCAATGCCGAGTTCGATAGACTTCGGCGCAATTCCAGATAAAATGATCGGTTCGTAGACGGCCAGGAATGTGCCTACTGCACTTGATGCGTTTGGCCGACGAGATTTTCGGACTTCACAGAGGATAGCAGGGGGCTCGATGATCGTCGGTGTTCCGCGCGAAACCTTTCCGGGAGAGCGCCGGGTGGCGCTGGTGCCATCGGTGGTGCCGACGCTTGCGAAATCCGGGCTGGAGGTGGTGGTAGAAGCGGGCGCGGGGATCGAAGCAGGATATCCGGACGCAGACTACGCCGCAAAGGGCGCAAAAATTGTCGACGAGCGTGCCGAGGTTTTTAGCGCTTCCGACATTATTGTGCAGGTGCTCGCGCATGGCTCGAATGACAAAACGGGCGACGCGGACTTGCCGCTGTTTCACCGCGAGCAGTTGCTGATCGGATTTTTGCGGCCGTTGGGTGAGCTGAAAACGATTCAGCAGATTGCCGCGACCGGAGTGACTTCCTTCTCTGTGGAGTTGATGCCGCGAACGACGCGAGCCCAGGCCATGGATGCGCTGTCCTCGATGGGCACGATCTGCGGATATAAAGCGGTGCTGATTGCGGCTGACACTTTGCCGCGTATTTTCCCCATGTTAACCACCGCAGCGGGGACGATTACGCCGGCGCGGGTGCTCATCATCGGCGCGGGGGTGGCGGGTCTGCAGGCAATCGCGACAGCGCGACGGCTCGGCGCGGTCACGTCCGCATATGACATGCGGCCAGCTGCGAAAGAGCAAGTGCAAAGCCTGGGCGGGCGTTTCGTCGAGCTGCCGATTGAAGCGAAAGATGCGCAGGATGCGGGTGGGTACGCGAAAGCACAGGACGAGGAATTTTACAGGAAGCAGCGAGAGCTGCTGGGTCGCGTGGTGGGCGAAAGCGACGTGGTGATCACAGCGGCGGTGATTCCCGGCAAGAAATCGCCGGTGCTGGTGACCGCCGACATGGTGGCGAGGATGGCGCCCGGATCGGTGATTGTCGATTTAGCGTCAGAACGCGGCGGGAATTGCGAGCTGACGCGAGCCGGCGAGAAAGTAATAGCCAATGGCGTGACGATCATCGGCCGAATCAACCTCGCGAGCACCGTGCCCTATCACGCGAGCCAGATGTACGCGCGCAACATTACCGCGTTCCTGCAGTACCTGGTTCACGATGGCAAGCTCGAATTAAAGCTCGACGACGAAATCGTTCGAAGCACGATGCTCACCCGAGGCGGTGAAATCGTGAACGAGCGTGTCCGGGAATTCCTGTCACTTCCGGCTCTCGCGACCGCAGGGAAGGGGGGAAGCTGATGGTGCAGTCGGACCTGCTGACCGATTTGTATGTTTTCATTTTGGCAGCTTTTATCGGATTTGAAGTGATTCGCCGCGTTTCACCGCTGCTGCACACGCCGTTGATGTCGCTTACGAATGCGCTCGACGCCATTGCGGTGGTGGGCGCGATCATTCTCGCCGGGGAAGGGAAGAGCACTCTTGCGACGATCCTCGGGACGATCGCAATCGTCGCGGCGACGAGCAATATCGTAGGCGGCTTCCTGATTACCGACCGCATGCTGAAAATGTTCAAGACCAGCCGTCCCACGAAATCATGAATTCCTTCGCAGGTTCTGACGTACTCCTACAGGTCACCTATTTGGTAGCGGCGGTTCTTTTCATACTCTCGCTCAAATTGATGAGCTCGCCGAAAACGGCACGGCAGGGAGTGTGGGCCGGCGAACTGGGAATGCTTCTCGCGATCGTCGGGACTCTGCTGCATCACGGGATCGTGGATTACCGCTGGATCGCGATCGGCCTGGTGCTTGGCTCGATCATCGGAGTGCCGCTGGGCCTGGTGCACATGACAGCCGTTCCGCAACGGACGGCGCTAAGCCACGCGTTTGGCGCGCTCTGCGTGACGCTTGTGGGCACATCGGAATTCTATTTGCGCGCGCCGAATGTCCCACCATTCATGATGGCGGTCCTTTCGGCAGAAGTGATTCTCGGTTCGCTTACTTTTACGGGAAGCTTGATGGCGGCGGGGAAGCTGGAAGAGGTGCTGCCCCAGCGGCCAATCACTTACAAAGGGCAGAATTTCGTCAATCTTTCAGTCCTGGGCCTGGCGATTTTGGGCGCTGTGGTACTGATACTGCATCCCGAGCACATGTATCTTTTCCCTGCGATTCTGGGAATCTCGCTCCTGTTCGGCGTGTTGATGATTGTCCCGATTGGCGGAGCGGACATGCCCACCGTGATGTCGTTGCTCAATTCTTACGCGGGCCTTTCCGCTGCGGCGATGGGTTTTGTGCTCGATAGCAAGCTGCTGATCATTGCCGGCGCGCTCGACGGAGCTTCGGGATTCATTCTGTCGGTGAACATGTCGAAGGCGATGAACCGGTCTTTCTCCAACGTGCTGTTTGGCGCGTTTGGTCAGGAGCAGGCAGCGAAAGGCGCCGCTGGGCAAGAAGAGAGAGCGGTGAAAAGCGCGACGCCCGAGGAGGCGGCTGCAATTCTGGGGGCGGCGAGCAAGGTGGTGATTGTGCCGGGCTACGGAATGGCGGTTGCGCAGGCGCAGCACAAAGTGCGCGAATTGTATGACGCGCTCACGAAGCGCGGCGTGGACGTGAAATTCGGGATTCATCCGGTGGCCGGACGGATGCCAGGACACATGAACGTTCTCCTCGCCGAAGCGGATATTCCCTACGACAAGCTGCTCGATATGGAAGACGTCAATCCGGAATTTCCGCAGACGGATGTGGCTCTGGTCATCGGTGCAAACGACGTGACAAACCCTGCGGCGCGAAACGATGCGAACAGCCCCATTTATGGCATGCCGATCCTCGATGTGGACAAGGCTCGGACAGTGATGGTGATCAAGCGCGGCATGAGTCCTGGCTTCGCGGGAATCGATAATCCTCTGTATTACCTCGATAGGACGCTGATGCTTTTCGGTGACGCGAAATCATTCGTCGGCGACATCGTGCGCGAACTCGGCGGCGGCCACAGCTAGTTCCTGTCGTCGGTTTGAGTACCTCGTTGTTACCTTCCGAGGCGTAAGTAACCTCGCCTTGCTATTGAACGCGGTGTACTTTACTTTGCAAAGTACTTTGACATTACCAATTAATTTAGGCAAGCTTGGTGTGCGGCGGACGGAAGTGTGTTCCGATTTCGAGGAGAGCACCGTAATGGGCAAACGTATCGCCGCAATCGGTTTCATCTTCTTCTGCACGGCAGTCGCCTGGGCCGTCCTGGCCAGCACGATTTTTTACCGCACCTATTCGTCCGATTCACAGCTACGAGGCAAAGTCGCGTCATCGTGGGGCGCGCTACAGGAACAGTGTCCGCCGACCGCCACGTATGCGGAGGGGTCTTGGCGTCAGGTTCCCGCCATCGAGAATGGCAAAGAAATTCTGCGAACGATCGACGACCGGCGTTATATCCCCCTTACTCTGCAAAAGAGCCGCGTCAATGCGGCGCTACATGCCGACTACCGGCGAAAGGGTCTTCTCTGGTACAGCACTTATCAAGTGCAGTTCGCGGGCGCGTACGAATTCGTGAATCCCGACGATCGGCCTCGCAACGTGACCTTCACGCTGCATTTGCCGGCAGAGCAGGCGATTTACGACGATATTTTTTTCACCGTGAACGGCACGCCTCTGGTGCTGGAAAATCAAAAGAGCGAAACATATGGAAGCACCACGGTGCTGCCGCATCAGACGGCTGTGCTCAATGTCGGTTACCGTTCGCAAGGATTAGATACCTGGCAGTACAGCTTTGGCGACCAGGTGAGCCAAGTCCGCGATTTCGAGTTGCGACTCACCACGGATTTCAAGGGTTTCGATTTTCCCGGAAATACGCTTTCGCCGACGCAGGAGAACCGAAGCGGTCACGGGTCGGAACTGGTCTGGAGTTACAAGAACCTGGTATCGGGGTACAGGATCGGACTCGCGCTGCCGCAGAAACTTCAGTCCGGTCCGCTCGCGGGACGAATCAGCGCGTTCGCTCCCGTATCGCTGCTGTTTTTCTTTTTCGTGCTGTTCGTTCTCACGACGGTCCGGGGCATCAAACTTCATCCGATGAACTACTTCTTCCTGGCATGTGCCTTTTTCTCGTTTCACCTTCTGATGGCCTACTTGGTGGACCACATTTCGATTCATCTGGCGTTCGCGATTTGCTCGGCGGTTTCGGTGATTTTGCTGGTGAGCTACTTACGTTTGGTGGTAGGAATGCGATTCGCGGCGCTCGAAGCCGGGCTCGCCCAAGTCATCTATTTAATTTTGTTTTCGTATGCGTTTTTCTTCGAAGGATTCACAGGGCTCGCGATCACGATCGGCGCGATTCTTACCCTGTTCATCACCATGCAGATGACGGCGCGAGTGCGCTGGTCGGAAAAATTCGCAACGGTTCCGGTACCTGGACGAAGTTGAGCCATGACTCGCTAGCGAACCTGCACGGTAAGCGTTGAGGTCTTCGCGTTTCCGTTGCCGTCTTCAATGGTGAGTGTGTACTCCGTAGTTTTCTTTGGCCTCACGTCGACGCAGCGACTTACGGACGGCCAGACGGGATTTGTTTGCGGTTCCAGCTTCACAGTCTTCGCATTGGAGACGCCGTAACACAACTGCACTGCTTCTCCCGCGTGGACGACCGGGGGTGTAGCATAAAAATTCAGGATCTTGAATTCGTTTCCGCCGAGTTGTTCGACGGTGAGCGCATCGTTCGCACGCTCTTTCGCGGCGGCTGCATCGGCTGCTCGCTGTTCGATTTCGCGATTCTGTTGCCGGCGGACGTAAAAAGTGCCGGCGACATAGAGAAGCGCGATGACCAGCAGAGTGGATGTGTAGAGAAGGGGATTGCGAAAGCCGGAAAAAGGTTTGCGGCCCGGATCTTCGGACATCGGATTCACCGCCCAATTCAGTATAACCCACTGACTCGAATACCCTTAAAGCGCCACTCAAAACACGGCAGATTTTAACAAAGTAGTAGTTGCCAAAATAATATTTATGTAGATAATGAGCGCCACGATTTCAGCGTTGTTTATCGCCTTCCTCTTGCACGGAGGCACCGATGCCTACCAGCTCAAGCGCCCTCACTCTTACGGCGTATCCGGGTGACGGCGCTGTCCTGCTCGGATTTAGTTTAGATCCTACCGAGTTGAAGACGCACGACCTCGTTGGGTTCTCGATACAATGCACGCCGCCCGCTGGAAAACCTTTCTTTCTGGACAATCGGCTCAATTTCGCGAATCCAGTCACTTCCAGCACGACCACGGCGCAAACTCCTTGGACGTCGTCTGAAAACGCGCCATTTCAAAAATTTCACTGGGTGCACTTCCCTGCCAATGTTCTTCCGGGAAATTTTCACTACGAAGTGACCGCGCGATATTGCCAGGGATCGAATATGGTGGATGGACCGAAGGCCACAGTCGCGGTGGAGTTGGCACCTCCAGACGGCGGCAATTTCGAGCTCGGACTCACGAGGGCCTACATCAGCTCGCAGGCCTACGCCTCTAAATTTGGGAACAAGCCGATACGTCCTTTGCCCAAGAGCCTCGACTACAACACGCAGCCGTTTCAGCCGCAGTATGAATGGCTGGGCTATCACGCGCGCAAAATGATTTTTGATTTGCTGGGCGAATGCGTGGCCGACTCTTCGATCACGGTGGATTTATTTGCCTACGATCTCGATGAGCCGGACATCGTTGACAAGTTCGAAGCGCTGGGCACGCGGCTGCGCGCCGTTCTCGATAATGCGCCTCTGCACCTCGGAACGGCTTTGGAAGTGATCGCTCACGCGCGGCTGATGAAGTCCGCTGGAGCCGGCAATATCATTCAAGGGCACTTCAAGAGGTTCGCGCACGACAAGATCATCATCGCGAAGAAAAACGGCAAAGCGGTGAAAGTGCTGACGGGTTCGGCAAATTTTTCTGTGCGCGGGCTTTACGTCCAGGCGAATAATGTCTTGCTCTTTAGCGATCCCAAAGTTGCCGATCAATACGAGCAGGTTTTTCAGTCCGTCTTCACGAACATGGCTAAATTTTCAAGTTCGCCTCTTGCGTCGAAGTGGTTCGATTTTCCGAATGAGGGCGGAGGAGTGCCGGATTTCTCTGTAAGTTTTGCACCGCACAAAGTTGCCACCGTATCGCTCGGGCAGGTGCAGCAAGCGCTCAACAACGCGAAATCGTCGATTATGTTCGCCATCATGGAGCTGCAAGGCGGCGGAACGGTGCTGAAGACGGTGGAGAACTTGCACACGAGCGGCAAAGTGTTTTCGTACGGCATGACGCAATCCGTCAAAGGCTTTACGGTTTATAAGCCCGGGCAGCCGGGTGTTCTGGTTCCGTTCGCGGCCCTTATCAAGAATGTTCCGCCGCCCTTCAATCAAGAATTTGCCGGGGGACCCGGTCAGGTGATCCATGACAAGTTCATCGTGATCGATTTCAACGATAAGAATCCGGTGGTGTTCACCGGCTCGTCTAACCTGGCGGAGGGCGGCGAGCAGAGCAGCGGAGACAACCTGCTTGCCATTCACGATGCGCGAGTGGCTGAAGTGTTCGCCGTGGAAGCGATTCGCTTGGTCGATCACTACCAGTTTCGTGCGGCCGCGCAGGCTGCCACGCAGGTGCACCCTCTCATGTTGAGTCCCTGCGGCAGTCCAAAGAAATGGTGGGCGCGCGATTACGATTCGGACGACATGTACAACGTACAGAGAGAACTTTTCGCGTTGGGGCCTTCGGCGGTAACTTCGATTCCGAGTGGGATTTCGAGCGGACCCACGCCTGGCTCCTCTTCGGGCTCTACAAAGAGAGGTCGCAGGCGTGTCGCAAAAGGAAGTAGTGTTGAGAAGAAAAGTTCTCGCCGGCCCCGCCGCAAGCCCAGAAGGTAGCGGGGGGGCCGGAGGAAAATGAAAGTTAAGCGCGCATCACCTTGCCCGCCGCAACCAAACCTGTGTCTACCGCGCCATCCATGAAACCCTGCTCGTCGGCGAGATGCTCCCCGGCGAAATAAACGCGTCGGAACGGCTGGCCGAGTAGTTCTCGAACGGTGAACCACTGCCCAGGACGGTAAAGGGCGTAAGCACCCTGCGTAATCGGATTTGCCTGCCAGGCCTGTTTTTGTATGGCCAGGATTCGGACCGTTTCATCGGGGAAAATGTGTTTAATATCGGTGTGAATCCGTTTTTTCAGATCCTTAGTCAACGATCCATTCAGGTCATCCGCTTTGTCCCCGATTGCATAGCTGCAAAGAATGCCTTTCTCTCCGGGTTGCCCCAATGTCGCATCAAACAAGAAGTCCGACGAGGCATCCGTAAAGACGGAGAATTTCGTGTTTCTGTTTTTCATCCAAAAACGCTTTTCACACAGAATTGCGGTTTTCATGATGCGCGCGTACTGAAGCTGTTTCGCCGAATCCCATTGCTTGTCCGGGAGCCTGGGATGAAATTGGATCCGGTCGAGCGAGCGGGCTGGGCTTGTGCAGATACAGTATTTCGCCCTAAAGGCGTCAGAGTTTGTGGTCTTCACTTCAACGTCTTTGCCATTTTGAACAACGGCGCTAACAGAGTGCGAGGTCAGAATCTCGCCCCCGCGGGATATGATTGCTTTCTCGAGCGCGCGAACCAGCCGCGCATTGCCCCCTTCCACCTTGGTGTCCATTTCATCGAAGCGGTCGGAGTAGAAATATTCTGCCGCTGCTGAGTATCCTCCAACGCCTCGGATCGACTCGCCGAAATCCGTACTGTCCATCAAATCCCGTCGAAGGAGGTCGCATTCGTCGAAACCGCGATCGCGCAGGATCGTCCACCAGTCTTTCTCGTCGAGTACGATCCTTTGTTTGCGGTTCCAGCGTGCCACCTGCTTTTTGAGGTGCTTGAAATCGCGTGTCGCTCTGGGCGGAAACGGCCACTGGCCAGCGTGGTATCGCTTACCCTTCTTACCCTTCTCGAAAAAGAAATAGTCGAACTGGTGAGGAATTCTCTTTAGGCCGAACTCGTCGCAGAGTTTGATTACTTTATGGTGATCCTTGCCGATCCATTCTCCGCCCAGTTCGCACACCAGTCCGGGAGCCTGCGGAAACTGGAAAGAATATACGCGTCCGCCAGTGAAACTCTCTGCCTCGAGAATCGTCACGTCCCAATTCTCTTTTGTCAGTACATGAGCAGCTGCGAGTCCGGAAAGACCGGCTCCGATGATGACGCAGCTTTTTGAATTCATGTTTTCACCATTCCGCGCGCCTTGAGAACTGCCCGGTTATTCTCCGAGGGCGTATTTGACGAAGTCTCGCAGCTTGTAGTCGGCATTCTTTTCGTTTGAATCCGGTTTTTTCTCCGGCTGCCAGTCCGGTTCAAGATTCAGCAGCGAATGGTTGTCGCCAAACTGAAGGCCGAGGAAAACCTCAGCCACAATCCGTCCTCCTACGGGTCCCAACTGCGGAGTTGTGATCGTCTTTTTCTCTGTGACCGGAATCGTCACGGTTTCCTGGTGGTGCATCGCTTCCGCCAGGATGTAGGTCCACAGCGGGCAGTTGTTGGCGAAGGCTTTGTTCACGTCAACAACGCTCCCGAGCGGCGCGTCTGGCTTGTCGACCCCCTCTCCAATCAAGATGTCCTTGTCTGCGAGTGGCTCAATGCCCATCGCTCGCGCCACATTCTGTCCGGATGGAAGGCCGAGCCGCCAGCCGCGCAAAAGGTTTCGCTTCGCCAGAGAGTCAGGAGGATCTTTCGGATCCGCGACGGATGGCGGAAGATGCGATAGCGGATTTACGATCGAAGTGTCGATCCGGTATGCAAACTGAAGACGCCTTTTCTTGATTGCCTCAGGGCCGTCATAGCCGCGGACGTCAATATCAATGAATCGTCCCCAATCGATTCCCCAATGTGGATTCATCGCGCGAAATCCGGTGAGGCCCTCATTGAGATGGTGAGAAGGAACCGGAAAGATCGGCAGCAGCGTCTTGTCGTCATCGTTCAAACGATAACCGGGGCGAATCATCGAATGGCCCAGGCGGTATGAGGCCACCGAAAATTCCACCGGCATGAAAGGCTCATTCTTCCAACGAAAGAACTCAAGCTTCTTGCGATCATACTTTTTTGCGGTCTTCAAATCGTTCAAGACGCTCGCGGTGACAATCCGCGGCAAGAAATCGTTCAACACCACGTATTGGTAGTGAAATCTCACCAGGCGCTGAATATGAGCAAAGTCGCTATGCAGATGGTCATGCACCATTCGATTGTGAAATCGAAGAACGAGCCCTTGAAGCTGGGAGACGATACTATTCTCGTCATTCCGGGGATCTCCGATCAAAGCGCGGCTGGGATTCGCTCCATTGCGAGCTAGATCCTTGGCTCCGCCGCTGCCGCCATGAAGCGGGCTTCCAAGGAGGAACGACTTGTCTTCATACATGTAGGGCTGATCGTCGGGGCCGCGCCCATAGACATTGTCCATGTCGAACGCGGGGCTTCGATAGTCGGTCAGCGCGTCGGGGTCATCCTGTTTCTGCAGGCTGCTCGAAGGATCGAACGTAATATCGTGATCGATAAACTGGCCGAAGTACGTATAGAGCGCCGGTATACCGCTCTCCTCGTCGTCCTGCCCATCTTTGGGAGCATCGAAGCTGTTGGACATTTTGGCGCCCAGTTCGCCCAGATGTTTGCGGTTCGCGTCTTCGTCCACGCCGAAAGTCGCGGGGGTTAGCGAACGGAACAATCGTCCGAAGCGCCCTTCGAATATCTGCGATCGATTCGTGGCCATCAGGCCGCGCAATGGCTCGCCGTGTTTTCCACTCATTGTCTGACCTCCTCTCTTAGCAACGGCCTAGTCGCAAATCTAGTGAGAAGCCGTCGAACGACGCCAATCGTGCCCTATGTAGCACTGTGAATCAGGTGTCGGGTTTCTGGAAGGTAGTGAACTTGGCCAGTAAAACGTTTCACCAAGCAGTTCGAGAATCCAAATCGGACAGTCTAAGGCGTGGAAGGCCCGGCCAAGCGGGATTCAACCGGGCAGACCGATGCACCACGGGAAATCGAAAGTCCTCGTTATTTTAAATCGCGGACGGTGCGACATCTCCTTGAGGGCTAACCAACGGCAGATAAGCTCACGACGACGGTTTACTTTCAGCGTGTTTAGCCTGCGCAGCACTCAGCGAGGATTGGTCACAGCTATCATCACCAATCTGGCAGGCGAGTATGTTGCGTTGCCGCGCAGCATTTGCAACCTCCTTCCGCTCCGAGGGGCTTAGCAAGGAATCATCGCAGTAACCGTCGCCTGTGTCGCAGGCCAGCAGATTCCTTTCATGTTCTGCGCTCGCCGCCTGTTTGGCTTCCGAAGGTGGAAGCAGTGACTCATCGCACTCACTGCGGCCCGTTTCGCAGGAGAGCAGATTGCGCTCCCGCCTTAATTTGCCAACCTCGGTCGCTTGTGGGGGAGTTAGCAGCGAGCTGTCGCAGGTAGCGGCCCCTGTTTCACAATCCACGAGATTTTGATCTTTCTTGATTTTTGCAACCTCTTCCGCCTCAGATGGTGTCAACTGGCCCTTGTCGCAAATTCCAAAAATCGTCTCGCACGACAGCAGATTCCGTTGTCGCGCCGCGGCGGCCACTTGCTTTCCCTCTAGAGGGGTTAACGACGAACGATTGCATTCGTCGTAGCCACTTAGACAATTCGACAGATTCCGATTGTGCAGCAGATCGGAAAGCTGTGCTGCCTGCGCGGGTGTCAATAACGAACGGTCGCATGTTCCAAAACCGTCCAAACAGTTTTGCGCGTTCTGCTGTTTAGCATCGACAGCCCACTGGCCGTATGCCGCAGTAGCAAGGGTCCCGGATAAGAAAAAAATCAATACAGCGCGATTCATGCCATCCTCCTCGACCGTATGAGTTTCTGCTTCTGGAATCTGCCCTGATTCGCGGATAAGCCGCCGAGTGCGCACTCTGGCCGCCTGGCAACACGATTTGCGCGAGTGCCCGTGGACCTAATGTCCCATCGACCTGAGCGTAGCGACACCGCGAAATGAGGCATAGCCAACCGCCGCCAGGATCAGCGACACCACAACAGCGAGAACCGCCATCACAACCAAGAGCGTCGTAAACAAGACTTCGGCCGAAAGCAATTGCAGCACAAAATAATAATCTCGCATTGAAAATGGAACGGCCACCAAAGGTACTAGCCAAGCCCATCTCAAGAGTAGGCTGGCCTTTGAGTGGCCGCTCCGTGGAGGAGATGTCTTGGGAGTGGTTTTCATGTTGCGCGTCACCGATGCCTTACGCCTCGCACGCATCTATTCCTTTGGCCCCTATCGCGTCCCTCCAAGAGCAAACGTCCCCAGGTCAGCTTGCGTGTGGTACCTGTGATTGGGAGTGGCCTGCGAAGCTGTTGTAAAGCCAGGCGAAGAGCAGGCCCGCAATTGCACCGTCCACGAACCCATCGATCGTTCCGACTATCACACTTCCGATTGTGTGAGATGCATGGAAGCCCGGGTAAACGGAACTTGTCATTTGCAGAAAGCTGAGACCGTACCCGGGCGACGCCAAGTTGATTAGACCTACCAGCAGAATCGCGCCGCCCCACAGAAGAGCTCCGCTGAGCGCGATAGCCTTGAATGAAAGTCGCATGGTCCTTCTCCTTTCAAACGTCTTCACTACAACTCAATCAAATCTGCGACCCACCCCCCTGCGATGATTCAAAAATCGAGCCTTCCTCTCCACCCTCGAAGATCATGGCGAAAATATGGTTCTAGTTCCTGGAGATCAATTCGCGCTCGGCTTCGAGCCAATGATCCAAGTCGTGTCCGCTTTCGCGATTTCGAGAGAGATAGATCTGGTAAGCGCGAAAACGAATCTTTTCCCTGGTATCTTCGGGAAGGTCTCGTGGTTCTCGTGTCGCAGTCGAGGTTTGTTTCGCCGGCTGCGCCATGGGTTGGGTTCTAACATTCGTGTTGTATTCCATTTTGGTCTCCTTTTCGATCCAGTTCATCGTTCCCAATAAAATTTTGAACCCATGCGAAGAAAAATCTGTCCAAAAATAGACAGTTGCACGCCCACCTTCCGAAATTGGCGCTCTGCGTCCCCTAACCCACATTCTCTAAGTAAGTTGCAAGGCTTCCTCTTTGCGGTTTCTCGCATCCAAATTAGCGAGGATCGACTTACGCGAACCCTGGCCCACTCAACAAGCTTTCAGCGGTATTCGCGTCGCGATGTCGCTGCGAGTCCGACCCGGCCGACGAAAATAAAGAGCGGTACTCCATTTGATGTCGAGTCGTTTCTGGATGCGGTCCGAGTCACCAAGACGGTCAAAACGTTCCGAAGAAACCAAGTCATCTTTCTTCAGGGAGATCCGGCCTGCAACGTTCTTTTCATCCGGAAAGGCCGGGTCAAGCGCACCGTGGTTTCGCAGTCGGGCAGGGAGGCTGTAGTCGGAATTCTGGGCGCGGGCGACTTTTTTGGCGAATGGTGCCTTTCAGAACAACCCATTTTTATTGCAACTGCGACCGCCATGGAGCCGACGACAATCCTGATGATAAGCAAGGAAGAAATGCTTCGAGCCTTTCACACCGAACACGCTCTCTCGGACAATTTCATCGCCCATCTGATTGGCAAAACTTTGCGGATCGAGGAAAAGTTAGTGGATCAACTCTTTAATTCCACAGAAAAGCGTTTGGCTCGTGCCCTGTTGCGGCTCTCACGTTACGGCCGCCAGGTAGACCAGGAGACGCACGTGCCCAAGATCTCGCAGCAGACGCTCGCCGAGATGGTTGGCACCACTCGGACTCACGTAAATTACTTTATGAATAAGTTCCGGCGCTTGGGTTTCATCGATTACAACGGCGAGATTAGAATTCGCCGCTCCCTCCTCAACGTTGTTCTCCGAGACTAGGCCTGCTGTTCTGCCTTCTTCCCAGTTTTCGACTCCGACCCTGTCGATTCTGCGTCGCTTCGTTCGACGTGTAGTTAGAAGGGGCGAAAACGCGCTTGTGGGGGGGAGTCATGACAACACAGCACGCAGTATTTAAAAGTCGTAAATCGATCGCGGGGGCGGCTCTCATCGGCCTCGGGCTCTTTGTCCTCTTTAGGAATGTAGCTGAGGCCGCGGTATTGATCCGCTTCCTCCGAAATATTGGAGATCAGGCGGACTCACTGGGACCGTTTGGCGTTGCCAGTATGACCGTCCAGCACTTCTTGCAGGGCTATCTGTTCGATCACACCGAGTTCTTGCGGATTCTCTACAAGGTATTGCTATCATTTTTGGGGCTGCTTCTTATCCGCGCAGGAACGATATTTCTTGCAGCTGTGTTTGCGGGGAGAGAAGGGCTCAAAAAAAAAGAAGCGGGCATGTCGATTTCGCTGCCTCTCATTCGACGCGTAGATAGAAGCAGGCTCTGCCGAGCATGGGCAGCAGGCAGCTTGCTATTGAAACTAAATCATTAAGGAGATGAAACGATGCGAGTGATGGTGATAATCAAAGCAGACAAGAATTCGGAAGCAGGAATTCAACCGACCAAGGAAACAAAGGAAATGTTTGTCGCCATGGGGAAGTTCAACGAGGAACTGGTTAAAGCCGGCATGATGCTCGCAGGCGACGGGCTTCAACCGAGCTCGAAGGGCAAGCGAGTGAAATTTTCAGGACAGCAGCGCACGGTGACAGACGGCCCATTTACCGAAGCCAAAGAACTCATCGCTGGGTTCTGGCTGTGGCAAGTGAAGTCGATGGAAGAAGCGGTGGAATGGCTTAAGCGCGCTCCGTTCGATGGGGGCACCGAGGTCGAGATCCGGCAGGTGTACGAAGTGCAGGATATCCCCGCGGACGCCATTACTCCCGAACATGCCGCGCGTATGCGGGCTCTGCGGGAAGAATTGCAGAAAAAGGCCGCAAAGCCTTAATCGCAACGGCAGCATTTTGAAGCTGCGCTTCGAACCACGGTCCAACAAAACAATCTTTCGCTTTGTCGAGTTCAACGCCCCCGTTCGGCGCGTCACTAGAGTGAGGTCAGCAGGTGCGAAGCATTTGGAGATTCGACTCTCTTTCATACCGAACCCCGAAAGGAGATACGGCGATGCGATTCATGATGTTGGTGAAACACGGTGAAATTCAAGCTCCTCCGCCCAAGGAATTCCTGGATGCCATGGCGAAGCTTGGTGAAGAAGCGGAGAAATCCGGCACGATGATCGCAAGCGGCGGCCTGTCTCCGATTGCAAAGAGTGCTCGCGTCAGGCTTTCACGCGGGCAGGTGAACGCGGTCGACGGGCCTTTTGCCGAGGCCAAGGAAGTGGTGGGCGGGTTCGCGATCTTTGAATTGAAATCGAAGGAAGAGGCGATCGAAGGTGCCAAGCGCTTCATGGAGCTTCACAAGAAATACTGGCCAGGTTGGGAAGGAGAGACCGAAGTTCGCCAAGTGCTCGGGCCCGAAGCCTTCGATTGCAAAGCGTAAGAGCGCTCGTTCGTTGAGGACAGCCGCGACGAAGCGACGAAGAGTCGCGGCATCCCGGGCTTGCACGACCGGATTGAAGATGGTGTGATGGGTAGCCATGACGGCTACCGACACAAATAGCGCCATTGACGCGGTCTGGAGAATCGAGTCCGCCAGAATCATCGCGGGTCTTACGCGAATGGTCCGCGATGTCGGCCTCGCTGAGGAGCTCGCCCAAGACGCTTTAGTCGCTGCGCTCGAGCAGTGGCCGCAATCCGGAATTCCAGACAATCCGGGCGCGTGGCTGATGGCCGCCGCGAAGAATCGCGCCATCGATCTTTGGCGTCGCAACAAGCGTCTTGAGCTCAAGCACGCGGAGCTGGGTCGCGAACTTCAGGCGCAGCAGGAGATGGCCGTGCCGAATTTCGAAGCCGCGCTCGATGATGATATTGGCGACGACCTGCTGCGCCTCGTCTTCATATCTTGTCACCCGGTGCTCGCCACCGAGGCGCGCGTGGCTCTCACGCTTCGCTTGCTCGGCGGACTCACGATCGACGAAATCGCGCGCGCTTTCCTCGCGCCCGAGCCAACCATCGCTCAGCGCATCGTCCGCGCCAAGCGAACACTCGCCGATGAACGCATACCTTTCGAGGTCCCGCGCGGATCGGAACTGGCTTCCCGCCTTTCGTCGGTGCTCGAGGTCATCTACCTCATTTTCAATGAGGGTTATTCGGCCACTGCTGGTGATGACTGGATGCGCCCCGGGCTCTGTGAGGATGCGCTCCGTCTCGGACGCATTCTGTCTGAGCTAGCTCCCAAGGAGCCGGAAGTTCATGCACTCGTCTCGTTGATGGAAATCCAGGCATCGCGATCGGCCGCGCGAACCGGACCGTCAGGCGAGCCTGTTCTGCTGCTCGATCAAAATCGCGGGCTATGGGATCAACTGCTCATCCGTCGCGGCCTCGCAGCCCTCGATCGTGCAGAGAAACTCGGTGGCGCGCGTGGCCCCTACGCGCTTCAGGCCGCCATCGCCGCATGTCATGCGCGAGCGCGGACGCCGGAAGACACCGACTGGCCGCGCATCGTGGAGCTTTATGAGCAGTTGGGTCGGCTCGCGCCGTCACCCGTCGTGGAGCTGAATCGTGCAGTCGCGGTGGCGATGGCATCCGGTCCCGCTGCAGGCCTCAAGATCGTCGATGCGCTCGTCTCAGAGCCGTCACTCAAGGCCTATCACCTCTTGCCGAGTGTTCGCGGCGACTTTCTTTTTAAGCTCGGCCGTCATGCAGAGGCACAAACGGAGTTCCAGCGCGCCGCCTCGCTCACGCGCAACACTCGTGAACGTGACCTTCTCCTAGACCGGGCAAAAGCCTGTGCAGAAGGCCTTACAGGGGGCCGTGCCAAAGATCCGACGCAGACAACTCACTGAGGACGCACAACGAGAGGACAAGAATTGCGTTAGCGGAAATTAGAAACGACTGGCGGAGAGGGGGGGAGAGTTTCTCGCCTTTCTCAAAAACCTTTGAAAAACCGCCCTTTTCTATTGTTTTCAACCACTTCCCAATTTTCCGACTGTTAAGCGGAGGTGAGTATAGACCATCCGAGTTGGGGTAAGTAAAGCAAAAATTGGTAACAGTGGTGACAGTAAGGATCTCGTTAGAGTTCCTGCTTTCCTCGAATAAGACAAAGCCGTCGACAGATGGTTGCAGAGGCCTGCAACCATCCGAATTGTTTAGTCCTGGCATTTCGCTTCCCGATGATTCGTGTAGCGGCCTAGGCAACCGGCCTCTGCCGTGACAGTGCACCATCTTCTGGTAACTGCTTGAAACTACGCGGCACGGATGGCTACCAAAACCTCGCTTTGGAACCCCAAGTAACAATTATTGGACCATGGATGGACCAAGAAATGGACTCTGCCGCAGAACGGCAGAAGCCTCAACGTAGGACGAGTCAGGTAATTTGATCTACCCTTTCCCAAGCTTCGGAGGTGGGTTTGATTCCCATCGCCCGCTCCATAACTCACGATCATTCAATTGGCCTTGTAGACCCAAACTACCTGAATCCGGCATAAAAACGGACCGTTTTGGACCCCAGTTGGGCCCCGCTTGGTTCGACTGGACCCCAATTTTCTGGGAGGGCTCGTCGGACAGAATCTTGGTCTTGTCGTCGAGCCCTGTTCACTCGAGCGCCTGCACGCAACAGCTTTGCAAACGATCATCCTGAACATGTCGGCATCTGGTTGTGAGATTCATCCGTGAAAATTGCTCTAGTAGGCGGCGGTTTGGAAGACTTCCGCCTCAGGGTGTGAACGCGAACTCGAACCGGCAGGCCATCTCAACGGGGAACCGGCATTCTCGTTGTGAGGTAGTGCGTCTGCCTGACAGGCAGGCGCTCTGGTTCACTTTGGCGATACGGGCCAGTCCTCTGCCATTCCATCACGCAAATGACAAACGCTGTATTTTCTGCCAGGGCACGTAGCGGGTGCACGCTGAAGATTCGGCAAAACAGGTGCACCGCTCAGGGGCATCATGAAACCGGCCTCTAAACCGTGACAGTTTGACATGTTCAGGCTTAAAGTATTGTGTGGACCTAGCCGGGGCTATGAAATCAGCCGCTGCAGTCGACGTATCCTTAGGCCTTCGTGAGAAACGGCGATCGTCGATCTCGTCGTAGACCTCGTCCGAGTTCCCATCGCCGTTATATCGAGCCGCGAGGCGCCCGAATCTAATAGGGCAAGGAGGGACAATTTATGCAGAAGGCGCTACCGTCTCCCTCAGAAGTTCTATCGCAGGGCGGATCTGCAAAGGACGGGTCGGGGCTTTTTTCCAGTGAGTCGGTGCCTAACATTCTACGGCTGATTTCCGCCGGATCGCCGCTGCCTGAAACCCTTAAGGTCATTGCTCAGTTGGTCGAGTCTCAGGGGGAAGGCTTGTTCTGCACGATCTGGCTTCCGGATGAACAAGGGAATTATCTTTATTGCGCCGCAGCCCCGAGCCTCCCTGGATTTAGCGATCACGTGGGACGTACGGAAGTTAGCCCGAAAGGAGCGTCTTGCGGCAGCGCTGTTTATCGTAGGGAGCCGGTGTATGTGACCGACATCCTTACTGATCCGAGTTGGGATGACTATCGTCACCTGATGTTGCCTTACGGGATTCGCTCCGTGTGGTCACGACCCTTGTTCACGAGTGATGGTAAAGTCCTCGGTACTTTCGCCATCCTTTATCGTGAATCACGCAGCCCAGACCCCGCGGACTTACAGCTGATCGAGAATGCCAGCCACATCACCGGGATCGCAATTGAGCGCCACATGAGCGAGGAGGAGTTGCGGCGCGAACGCGATCGGCTGCGCTTGCTGCTGGAAATTACGAACAGCATGACATCGAGGCTGGACCTGCGCCGTTTGGTTGAGGCGCTATCCACCAATCTGCTGCGCGTAACCCGGTGCGATTTCTGCGCCTTGCTTTTGCCAGACGCTGATAGCGAGCAATTGCGTGTGACAACTCTGTACAACCCGGAGGCGCGAGGTTCCCTGTGCGACGGGACGCTTATACCCATCCATGGTTCGAGCTGTGACAAAGCTTTCCGGACTGGCAAGACTCAACACTTTAACCACTATGAGGAAGTACGCGACGACCCCGAATATTTCGGCAGCAACGTAGGTCGACCTTTCTATCAACGTGTAATGGCGGAAGGCTTGGTGTCGGGGTGCGATCTACCGCTTATCGGCAGAGGCGGCGTAGTGGGCGTGTTGGCCGCCCTAAAACGGTCAGAGAGGGCTTATTCCAAAGATGATGTCGCCTTTTTGGAACAGGTCGCGGGCCAAGTAGCCATTGCTGTTGAGAATGCACTGGACTATGAAAAGGCAGTAAAGGACAGAGATAAAGAGACAGAACAAAGACTCTATCTTGAGGAGGAAATTCGGTCTGAGTTTACGGAAATCATCGGGGAAAGCCCGACACTGAAGACCACCTTGAGTCTGGCGTCGGTGGTGGCGCCGACGGACTCGACCGTGCTCGTGCTAGGCGAGACGGGGACCGGCAAAGAACTCGTCGCGCGTGCGATCCACAAGCTGAGCAGTCGCAGCGAAAAGGCATTCGTCAAACTGAACTGCGCGGCAATACCTCTCGGGCTTCTTGAGAGCGAATTGTTCGGCCACGAAAAGGGTGCCTTTACCGGCGCTATCGGCCAAAAAACGGGGCGGTTCGAACTTGCCGACAAGGGAACGCTATTTCTAGATGAGGTTGGGGATATACCTTTGGAACTACAAGCGAAACTCCTCCGCGTTTTGCAGGAGCAGGAATTCGAGAGGCTCGGCAGCAACCGCACGCATAAGGTTGACGTCCGGCTAATCGCGGCAACGCATCGCGACTTGCCCGCGATGGTAAAACAAGGCACATTTCGTGAAGATCTTTATTATCGGATGAAAGTATTTCCTATCCGCATGCCAGCTCTGCGACAACGTACCGAAGACATTCCGAAATTGGTCCGGCATTTCACTGAAGTTTACGCGCGACGAATGAACAAGAAGATCGAGGAAATACCTTCAGAGACCATGGACGCACTCGTGCGATACCGCTGGCCCGGAAACGTACGGGAGCTGCAGAACTTCATTGAACGCGCGGTGATCCTCTCTCCGCACACTACATTGCGCGCCCCGACTTCCGAGTTGGAACCGCTTCACGCGCCGGAGGAAAGCGAATTAATTTTGACTGGTCTCGGTCAGTTAGAGCGTGATCATATCCTCCGTGCGCTGGAAGCGAGCAACTGGGTCATCGCGGGGCCAAACGGCGCCGCGGCGCGCTTGGGGATGAAGCGAACGTCGTTGGTCTACAGGATGAAGAAGCTTGGCATAAGCCGACCTGCCACGCTACCGCAGAAACGCGGCGCCACCGGGCTAGCCGCAAAGGGCTGAGTTCGACCGGAGGTGACAATGGCGGAAATCCGGCAATGACGGATATCCGTCAGAATCCTGCCAGGCGCAGTTCAGTCTAGCCGGACTCCTCTCATTACAACTTCAATTCTCAGAAGATCTTGCGCTCAACCTCGCTCCCCGGAGCGGGCTGCATCCGTTCGGCATCAAATTTGCCCTTAACAGTCGTGCAGTCAGAGAAGACTCCATGACCGAAGCGACGTCACGAGCACGAATGCAGCGCGCAGTACCCGGCCGGGAAGCTGTGCCCATTACCACCATCGGCAAAATCGAAGCAGATGGGGTTCAGGTGTTCTATCGAGCGGCTGGCGACCCGAACGCACCCGTAGTTCTCTTGCTGCACGGATTCCCAACTTCATCGTTCATGTTCCGGGAACTCATTCCACGTCTGGCCAAAGATAATCGCGTCATCGCGCCGGACCTTCCGGGTTTCGGGTTCACGCAGGTCCCTGCGGAACGAAAATATATATATTCCTTCGACCAATTAGCCAAGACGATCGACGCATTCACGCGGGCACTCAAAATCGACCGCTATGCGATCTACGTGTTTGACTATGGCGCGCCAACGGGTTTCCGACTGGCCATAGCTCACCCCGACCGGGTCACAGGGATCGTTTCGCAGAACGGCAACGCGTACGAAGAAGGCTTGGGCGAAGCATGGGGTCCGATCCGAAAGTATTGGTCGGCACCTACGGCAGAGAATAGGGACATACTCCGCAAAAGCATTTTGACAGAGGGAGGAACGCGCTGGCAGTACACACATGGCGTCACAAATCCCGAGAGCGTTCCGCCTGAGTCTTACACACTAGATACGGCGTTGCTTGAACGTCCCGGAAACAAAGAAATTCAGCTCGATTTGTTTCTGGACTATGCCTCGAACGTAAAGCTCTATCCCAAATTCCAGGAATACTTCCGCAAGTCGAAACCGCCTTTACTTGCGATCTGGGGCAAGAACGATCCGTTCTTCATTCCCGCAGGAGCCGAAGCGTTTCGCAAAGACATACCTGGCGCGAAGATTCAGTTCCTCGATACGGGTCACTTCGCGCTGGAAACACACTTTGTCGAAATTTCAGCCGCGATGAAGGACTTCTTCGAGAAGAATGGCATTGCGCGCCAGAGCGGAAAAGGCGTGGTTACAGGATGAATTCCTTTCCTCAGAACTCCGCAATCGTTTTAGTTCATGGAGCATGGGCCGACGGCTCCTGCTGGAAGGACGTGGTTCTTCCGTTAGAACGCAAGGGTTTTGAAGTTATTTGCGCTCCGATTCCACTCACATCGTTGACCGACGACGTTGCCGCGTTGACTCGTGCGCTCGAACGAACGAGTGGCCCTGTCGTGCTGGCCGGCCATGCTTACGGAGGCGCAGTCATTGGAGCGATCCGCGACGAGCGAGTTAAGTCGTTCGTCTACGTGGCGGCGCTAGCACCCGACGAGGGCGAGACAGTCGCGCAGGTGTTTTACCGCGACGAACCTCATGCGGAAGCGCCGAAGTTGATCCCGGACAAACACGGCCTCATCTGGATGCCGACCGACGGATTTAGCCGAGCAGTGGCCCACAAGGCTTCCAACGACGACACCAGAATCATGGCAGCAGTCCAGCGACCGATTTCGGTTCAGTGCATTCAGGAACCTGCGCCGGCCCCGGGATGGAGGGCAAAACCGTCCTGGTTCCTGCTCGCGGAAGAAGATCGCATGATCAATCCCAAAACGCAGCAATTCATGGCCGCCCGAATGGGTGCGAAGGTCCGCCCGGCCCGCGTGGACCACAGCCCGATGTACACGGAAACCAATCTCGTGGTTGAGGTAATTGGTGAAGCCGCGCGGTCAACCATGGTCACCGCGAACGTACGCGCCCGAACCACGAACGATTGACCAGTAACAGATCGAGACTGCTCTGGCTCACGATGTCAGACAACGATTTGAGGGGAAGAGTGAGTAATACCACAAGGAGCAGTGAGCGCTACAGCGCGTTCAGGCTACTAAAGGAGAAACGAACATGATCTCTTCGGCATTTCCGTATCAGAAGCAGCGGCAGCGAGTCCTCGGCAACGAGATGGCGTACGTGGAAGTCGGACATGGCGATCCCATCGTGCTGCTGCACGGCAATCCCACCTCGTCGTACCTCTGGCGCAACGTGTTGCCGCATTTGCAGCCACTTGGGCGCTGCATCGCTCCCGACCTGATCGGTATGGGCGACTCCGACAAGCTGCCTAATAGCGGCCCCGGCTCATACCGCTTCGTTGAGCATCGCCGCCACCTCGACGCGCTGCTCGAAGCGCTGGATGTGCGCGAGCGGGTCACCCTAGTCATCCACGACTGGGGTTCGGCCCTCGGCTTCGACTGGGCCAACCGCTATCGTGACGCTGTGAAGGGTATTGCATTCATGGAGGCAATCGTTCGGCCGCAAGGTTGGGATCACTGGGACGTGATGAACATGCGTCCCTTCCTGGAGGCCCTGCGTTCCGACGCCGGCGAGAAAATGGTTCTCGAAGAAAACTTCTTCATCGAGAAGATTCTGCCGGGTGCGGTTCTGCGCACCTTGGGCGCCGAAGAACTGGCGCAGTACCGGCGGCCGTTCGCAGAACCCGGCGAAGGGCGGCGGCCAACGCTAACGTTTCCCCGGGAGATTCCTATCGAGGGAGAGCCCGCCGACGTGAATGCCATCGTGAATGCGTACGCGGAATGGCTTGCGGCGAGTGATGTACCTAAGCTGTTCATCAAAGCAGAGCCCGGTGCGCTGCTAGGCGGCGGTCCGAATCTTGAAACCGTCCGCGCGTGGCCAGCTCAGACCGAGGTCACAGTCGCGGGAGTCCATTTCGTTCAGGAAGATTCGCCGGACGAAATAGGCCGCGCCATCGCCGACTGGATGGGGCGTTGGGCTGACCGGAGCCAAGCAAAGCGCGCGTGACGTCGGTTCACAGGTCAAGGATTCCCCAAGAGGAGCAAAATCATGGGACTGTCTTGGCAACAAGGTCCACTCGCACCCGGAGCGATCGGCCGGTTTCTGGTACCGGAGCCGCTACCTGAACGACTTTTGTACATCGAGCCGTTGCGCCGGCGAATGCGGGTGCGTTTTGGCGGAGCTTGGATTGCCGAAAGTGAGAACGTTCTTTTGTTTTTCGAACCTGGCCGTTATCCCGTTGCTTATTTTCCAGAAGCCGATGTGTCTCCAGAAGTTCTAGAGCGTACCGAGCACACCACAAAACATCCTGATCTTGGCCAGACTTCTTGGTATCTCGTTAAAGCCGGTGGGCAGCGTGCACCACGCGGAGCGTGGCAGCACGTGGAACTGCCCCCGTTTGCGTCCGATCTTGGTTCGCGAATCGCGTTCGCTTGGCGGGCCATGGACGCCTTCTACGAAGAAGAAGAACGGATTTTGGGTCACGCTGCCGACAGTTACCATCGAATTGACATTCGTAAAACTTCCCGCCATCTGGTGGTGCGTGATCGCGAACGCGTCGTCGCGGACAGTAAGCGGCCTCTGGTCCTCTACGAGTCCGGTTTTGCTCCGCGCTGGTACGTTCCGCGCGCCGATGTCGATGAGTCCGCTCTTACCTTCGTGGAACATCAAACATTTTGTCCCTACAAAGGTCTGTGCAGCTATTACGACATCGGCGATGCACACCTTGCGGCATGGTCGTATCGCGAAGCCTATCCTGAAGTCGGTCGCATTTCCGGCTTCATTTCGTTCGAACCGGACGTTGTTTCGGTGTCTCTGGATGGCACGCAACTCCGCGTTGAGCCTGGCCAAGCCGTCGTTCCGCATGGTCCCGACCGCGAACTCAGTGTTGCCGAGGTGACACCTCGACAATAAAGAGCTATGCCGGAGGCACTCAGCCGTGACAGCACTAACCTTTTCTGTCGAAGTGATTACCATACCTGTGAGCGACGTCGATCGCGCGCTGCGGTTCTATAAAGATCAGTTGGGCTTCCACCTCGACGTAGACTATTCACCGAAGGACGCGTTTCGCGTCGTTCAGCTTACTCCGCCTGGCTCCGGTTGCTCCATCCAGATTGGCAAAGGACTCACGGACGCACGCGCCGGTTCTGTCTCCAACGTCTATCTAGTGGTCCCAGATCTGGAGGCCACGCGCAGCCAACTGCTTGAGCGCGGCACCGCGGTCAGCTCGATTCGCCACAAGACGCCTATCGGAGCTTGGGACGGAAGTTTCGCACCGGGACTGGATCCCGCGCGCGGCGACTATGCGAGCTTCGCCAGCTTCTCCGATCCTGACGATAATCGCTGGGTGCTGCAGGAACGCGGCTACCGCAAGGCATGAAAAATTGTTAGCGTTTCTTGCGAACGAGTGATTGCCACGCATGATGGCTCAGCTTCTATCAGTGAACGTCGGTTTACCCCGCGAAGTCGAGTGGAAAGGCCGTATCGTGCGCAGCGCGATCTGGAAAAATCCAGTCGAGGGTCGCTGTCGTGTCCGCAGACTCAATCTTGATGGAGACGGTCAAGCGGACTTGGCCGGGCACGGTGGCGAGAACCGTGCCGTCTTTGTCTATCAGATCGAATCGTACCGCTATTGGCAAGAACAGCTGAATCGGAGCGACTTCATCCACGGACAGTTCGGCGAAAACTTTACCATCACCGGCTTACCCGATGACGCTGTCTGCATCGGGGACCGTTTCCAGATTGGCAGCGCGATCTTCGAGGTTTCTCAGCCCCGCGTTACCTGTTATCGCGTTGGCATCCGGATGAATGAGCCTCGCATGCCGGCACTGCTAACCGGGAGCGGTCGGCCTGGGTTCTACTTTCGCGTTTTGCAGGAAGGCGACGTTGGCGCCGGTGACGAAATCATCAAAGTCGGAGAGGTGAGGGAGCGCATGACCGTCGCTGAAATCAACGCGCTTCTCTATTCCTCGAGTCACCCTCGCGAACTGCTTGAGCGCGCTCTGCGAATCGAAGCGCTCCCGTCCGGATGGCGCTGGTCCTTTGAAGCCCTGTTGAAGAGCCAAACAACGGGATCAGCGAACGGAAACGCAGGCCTCGCGCCCGCCGCCGCGGCACATCCGGTTGCGCCGGGATTTCGCCCGCTCCAAATTTCGGCAGTTGATCACGAGTCTGCGGACGTCCTCTCGTTTTGCATGCGGAGCAATGACGATCAACCGTTGCCGATGGCTTTGCCAGGTCAATACGTGGTCCTGCGTATCCAGCCGGGCGCGAATCGCGCTCCGCTTTTCCGCAGCTACTCACTTTCTGGCCCCACTTCAACAGAGAGTTACCGCATTAGCGTAAAGATCGAACCGCATGGCGTAGCCGGAACCTATTTAAAAGAGCAAGTTCGCGTGGGCGACATTCTCGACGTCAGTTCGCCCCGTGGAACCTTCATTCTGGAAGCGGGAGATCAACCTGCTGTACTGCTCAGCGCGGGAATCGGCGCGACTCCGGTCTTGGCCATGTTGCACGCGCTGGCGGCCAATCGCTCAACACGAAAAATCTTCTGGCTCCATTCGGCTCGCGATCGCGAGCATCATCCGTTCGCCAGCGAAGTCCACAGCCTGATGGCCAAGCTCCCGAATGCTCAAGCGTATGTCTGCTACAGCAGACCGGGCGCGGACGATAAAATAGGAGAGCATTTCGATTTTGCCGGTCGCGTGTCTCGCTCTGTCTTCGACGAAATAGGGATTCCGCAAGACGCCGACGCTTATCTCTGCGGCCCATCCCAGTTCATGGCGGAGATGAAAGAGACCCTCGCAGCGTTCGGTATCGCACCGCAGCGAATTCACGCCGAGATTTTCAGTGGTGACAATTCCAAGACCCCTGGAGGTATCCGCGCCACACACAAGGCTCCCCATCCGCCCGCGGACGAAGGCAACACCGGGCCTCTCGTGTCGTTCGCCCGCAGCGGCATCGCCGCACGTTGGAACGCCTCAAAATATCAAAGCATTTTGGAGTTGGCCGAAGCGTGCGACGTCCCGGCCCTTTGGTCCTGCCGCACCGGCGTTTGTCACAACTGTGAGAGCGGTTTGGTTTCGGGGACAGTCGTCTACGGACCCGAGCCACTCGAAAAGCCGGCCACCGGCAACCTTCTCATTTGCTGCTCGCAACCGATCCGCGATGTCGTCATCGATTTGTGAAAGGGTTGGTTCGTTGGATGTTCGCAACGGGCCTATCTTCGAGAGACTGACTGCGGAGTTCACAAGGGGACTACGCATTCGTCGTTTGGAGCTCGGAAACGACGGACAATTCGTACGAACTTGCGAGCGATGCGTTTGTATTCAGAACGGAAGTATTCGCTTCCAGGCTTTCACAGCGAAGCTCAGGCCGAAGCATTGCGACACGACAGATGAAGTCGCCGACTTGATGGCGGGAGCGACAGGGCTCGCGACCTCCTGCGTGACAGGCAGGCGCGCCCCAGCCGTCGGCTTAGACGAATTCCTCTACAAATTCGGATGGTTGCAGGGTACCGAGAACCTGTTCACAAGAAAGAACAATTGATTGCAGAGGCCTGCAACCATCCGAATTGTTTAGTCTTGCCATTCCGCTTTCCGATGGTGCGCACCGCCGCCTAGACAGGCGACTTCTGCCGGGACAGCGCTCTGTCGAATGATTTCGGCAGCGGCGGAGTGGACTAACAGCAACCCCTCGCTTTTACCCCCTCGAATCCTTCCTTCGCAATGAGTGGAACCATGACCAGTGCCGCTACCGGATCGGCCCACCACCACCCCAAGGTCGCGTTGAGCACAAGGCCGACCAGCAGAATCGACGAGAGATAGACGCAGAAATCGGTCTGTCTTGCATCCGCTTTCATGGCGGCGCTGCTCAGCGCGTTTCCCACGCTCTTCTTGGCGCGCGAAAGCACGGGCATGACAATCAGGGAAACGACCGCAAGCGTTATTCCAGGGACGCTTCGCTCAGGGGCCGCCTTCCTTCCAAGGTCCAGCACAGCTTCGATGGCAACATACAACGCCAGTGCGAGGAAACATGCCCCCACGACCCTTAGACTAAGCCTTTCGTTTCGCTCCCGCCTCGCGGCATCTGCGTCGACCGACATGCGCCACAGCAGCGTTGCCCCGGAAGTGACTTCAATAAGGCTGTCGATTCCGAAACCGACAAGCGAGATGCTTCCGGCGATCATTCCAGCGCCGATACCAATCAGGCCCTCCAGGCTGTTCCAAGCGATTGTGAAATATTCCAGACGCCTTCCTCGGTGAACTGCGGCTTCCCGAGAAATGATCAAGTCGTTCATAGGTGCAATCCTAGGGAATGGAGATCAGCAGTCCGCCACTCACGCCGAGCGAATGCTGATGGCCAGGTCCGAACTTGTAATCGTAACTCGGTTCGAGATACCAGCCGAATTTGTGTTTTTTAGATGGCCAGAACATGAAGTCTGGCGCGACTTCGATACCAGCCGAGTTCATCTTTTTGCCGTCTGCGTTCGTGTGAATCCACTCGGGGCCAACGCCAAGCATGAACTCCATTTTGGGGGAAAGAGTCCAAGGTTTTTTGAAGAGAAGGTCGGTGCTCCATTCCGTCGAGTGGCGTCTAAACAGCGGCGTGACACCGGCCTCAAGTTCTAGCCAATTCTCAATCGGCGTAAACTCGACCGCGACTGTTGGACCGAAACTGGAGTTTCCCTCTGTGAGGCTTCCGATGGCCGCGGGGGCTTGCAATTCACCGAAGACGCTAGTCCTGCCATTTAGGTACAGGTTGTCAGTCACCGGTGCTCGAAGGCGCGGCCCGCGATCTCTGCCGTGACAGCACTTGCTCACAGAATTGGGTCGGACCAGCCCGGGTCTAATCAAAAGCAATTTCTCCCGATGGGAGTTCGGGCCAGAGTTAAAATCTGCGATCACTTGTCGCATCCGCTGCGCCGTGACTAATGCAGAAGCGGCAATCGCCATCTCTCTCCATCGCTAAACACTAGCCGACTTACCAGACTTAATGCTCCCGACCGTCGTTTTGTGTTAGGGTTCTTCAAAAAGGAGGCATTATGAAGCTCACAGGGAAAAAGGCTCTTATCACCGGCGGTAACAGTGGCATCGGTCTGGCCACAGCCCGGCTTTTCGTTGCGGAGGGCGCGCAGGTCGCCATTACCGGTCGCGACCAGAAGACGCTCGATGAAGCGATCGCCGAACTTGGATCGAGCGCGCGTGGCTACCGCGTTGACGTCACCATTGCGGAGGATCGCAAGCGGCTGTTCGCAGCCCTGGCCAAAGATTTCGGGAGGCTCGACATTGTTTTCGCCAATGCCGGCATCTCCGGCCAGACTCCTACCGGCTCGACCGACGAGGCCATTTTTGAGAACGTGATCCGCACCAACCTTAATGCCGCTTTCTTTACGGTGAATTCAGCGGCGCCTGTGCTGAACGACAACGGCAGCATCATCTTTAGTGGGTCGGTACAGAACTATCTCGGCCAGCCTGGCGTCGCCGCATATGCAGCCACCAAAGGTGGTCTCGTCTCGATGGCGCGTTGCATCGCCGCCGACCTCGCACCGCGCAACATTCGCGTGAACGTCGTCGCACCAGGCGCGATCAAAACTCCCATTTGGAAGCGCGGGCCCCGCGCCGCTGCTTCCGCAGAGGACTCCGCTAAGTTGGCGAAGTTCTTTTCTTCTGCGGTTCCGCAGGGCCGCTGGGGCGAGCCGGAAGAAATTGCCAAAGCCGTGCTCTTCCTTGCGTCGGATGATTCCTCCTACGTCAACGCGGTCGAGCTGATAGTGGATGGCGGATTCACGGGTGCCCCGTTTGGAGCTCCCATTTTTCAGGACGTATTTAGGCCGCTCGGTAGCGAGGCGAAGTCGGCAGACGCTTAGGCGGTTGATCGACCTTTTCGCCTCGCGTCTAACCCATCAGGAGGAGATTCGCCATGTCGCATCATTTCGATACGCCTACCGCAAAAGAAGATCCCCGCATCAACATCTGCGACTTTTACTTGTTTCGCGGCCGCCCGGGCACAACGGTCATGGCTTTGACCGTGGATCCGAACGCCGGCGTCGGCGCGCCGGACACCTTCCGCGACGAAGGTCTCTACGCCTTTCGCTTTGACACGGATCGCGATCTTCGCGAAGACGTCACCTTCAAGGTCCAGTTCGGCGCGCCCGCCCACGCCGATGGCGGCGAGCAGCGGCACGTTCAGACCTTCGCGGTCCGGCGCGCCACTGGAGCGGACGCTCTGAAGGGCGCCGCGGGCGAACTCATCATTTCCGGCACTACGGGAAGCGTGGTGAAAGCGGATCAGGGCTGCCTGGCGTACGCCGGCCTCGCGCCCGATCTGTTCGCCACTAATGGTGCCGGTTTCGGCGCGTTCAGAACAGCTCTGTGGTCCGAAAACCGGTTTGCCCCGGAGGCGTTCCAGAATGGCCAGAGCTTCTTCGCGGGCAATAATGTCAGCGCCATCGTCCTCGAGATCCCCAGCAGCCTGATCGGCCGAGGTGTGGTGCACGCCTGGGCCACCGCATCGCTCTACGGGCACGCGCCGGAGTTGCAGGTATCGCGTTGGGGTCTACCGATGATCACCCACTTCCTGCTCTCCGATCCTTTGCTGCACGACGCATCGGAGAACTACAACCGCGCGGTCCCGGCGGACGAAGTGGCGCTGTTCTCCAAACCGATCCGCGACTTCGTGGAAAAAGTCACCGCGCTCGCCCACTCAGCGGCCGACCCATCCGCCTACGCTTCGCAACTCCTCGCGCGCCTCTGCCCATCGGTCCTACCGTATGAACTGGACACGCCCGCCTCATTCAGCTTTGCCGCCTTCAACGGTCGCGGCCTCTGCGACGACGTGATGGACGTGATTCTCACGTTAGTCACGAATACGGCCCTCGGCGATGGGGTGGCGCCCGATATGCGGCTGATGCGCCCGGATTTTCCCTATTTCGGCGAGCCGCACCCCACGGCGGCGAGTTCGGCAAAGCAGTGAGGGCGCGACGTATGGTAGTCGACAGGTATTGACGACCGCAACAGATTTTGACGCGCGGCGCTCGCCTGCTGTTTGTCAAACCCGCGTTAAATCCTGGAGCGGGAAGGCTCCGAGACTGCCATCCAAAGTTATGCCTAAACGGCCACTCGAAAGGAGAATCAAATGAGTCAAACAGGCGCGAGTATGAGCCAACACAAGTATGACGCGAGTGTCGGGACAGTGGACATGAAGCTCGAGGTGATCGTCATCCCGGTCTCGGACGTGGACCGCGCGAAGGAGTTCTACCGGAAGCTCGGATGGAGGCTCGACGCCGACTACGACAGCGGTAAAGACTTCCGCGTGCTCCAGTTCACGCCGCCGGGCTCGGGGTGCTCGATCATCTTCGGCAAGAACGTCACCGCGGCGGCCCCCGGTTCCGCACAGGACTTATATCTGATCGTCTCCGACATCGAGGCGACCCGCGCTGAGTTACTGGGTCGCGGCGTCGAGATCAGCGAGGTGTTCCATGACGCCAGCGGCGTATACGCTGGCCCAGATGATCCCTACCTGTTTGGGCGGCAACGGGTCAGCGGTCGGGACCCCGAGCATCGCAGCTACCGCTCGTTCGCCTCGTTCCATGATCCCGACGGCAACGGTTGGCTGTTCCAGGAGATCGCGACGCGGCTGCCCGGGCGCATCGACCCAGCGATAACGACCTTCGCATCTGCCAATGACCTGGCGAGCGCGTTTCGGCGCGCAGAGGCCGCACACGGCGAGCACGAGAAGCGCACCGGGCAGCGCGACGCAAACTGGCCAGACTGGTATGCCGCCTACATGGTGGCGGAGGCAAGCGCGGCGGAGCTGCCGACGTAGCAACTTCGAACGATCGCTCGGGAGACGAGTGGTCGGGTCGATCCCGGCCGAGTCTGGGGTCGGACAAACGGACGCACTTTGAAAGCCAATCGGAGGAATTATGAGCATCGCCACCGGGTCCTCTCTCCTGCCGCGCGAAGGGCAACTTCTCGGCCAAACCGTCGTTGTCATCGGCGGTAGCGCAGGCATCGGCCTTGAAACCGCTCGACTGGCCCGTGATGGGGGAGCGAAGCTCGTCCTCGCCGCCCGTAATCCTGAGGGCCTACGGCGCGCAGCGAGCGAGCTTGGCGCACAGCACACCGCGGCCTTTGACGCTACCGACTTCGCTCAACTGGAGCGCTTCTTCAACGAGCTGCCGGCTCGGATTGATCACGTTCTTCTCACCGGTCCCGGCCCTTACTATGCGAAGTTGGCCGAGTTCGACTTTGACAAGGCGCGCCGAGACGTGGAGGCCCATCTTTTCCTGCCCATGCAGGTGGCTCGCATGGCGAGGAAAAAGGTTCGTGCCGGAGGAACGCTGCTCTTCATGGGCGGCACCGGCGGCCGGCAGACCGCGCCGGGAATGGCGCTGGTCGGGGCTCTGACGGCCGCAATGCCAGCGTTAGTGAGAAACCTGGCACTCGAGATCGCGCCGGTTCGCGTCAACCTCATCGCCGCTGGGTTTGTCGACACACCATTGTCGGCATCTCTGCTCGGCAATCAGCTTGATGCCCGCCGCGAACAACTCCGCAATACGCTGCCGATCAGGCGCGTCGTTGGCCCGGCCGACATAGCCGCGCTCGCCGTGCACATTATGACTAACACAACCCTTACAGGCGGCACTTACGACATCGACGGCGGGCAACAGCTCGTCGAGCAATGAGCCCTGTCTAAGGAGACGAAGAATAATGTCTGAGATAGAGCATTACGAGATCCTTGTTATCGGCAGTGGCGAGGCGGGCAAGCACCTTACATGGAACTTGGCCCAATCTGGTCACCGCACGGCTGTTGTGGAGCGGAAATACATTGGCGGATCGTGCCCTAACATTGCGTGCTTGCCCAGCAAGAACGTGATCTGGAGCGCAAAGGCGAATTGGTTTGCGCGGCACGGCGCCGAGTACGGCATCCAAACGGGTCCAGTATCCACAGACATGAAAGGGGTTTTCAACCGCAAGCGAAAGATGGTCGAGAGCGAAGTTCAGTTTCATCTCGATCGCTTCAAAGCGACCGGAGCCGAATTGATCTGCGGCGAGGCTCACTTTATCGCTCCTAGGGCTGTGGAAGTGTACCTAAACGACGGAGGTCGTCGGACGGTCACCGGTGATCGGCTGTTTCTGGACCTGGGATCGCGCGCGATGTTGCCGGACATTCCGGGCCTGGCGGACGCAAAACCCATGACTCACATCGAAGCACTCGATCTTCAACGTTTGCCCGCGCACGTGATCGTGTTGGGCGGCGGGTACGTGGGCCTTGAACTGGCCCAAGCCCTCCGTCGATTCGGCACTCGGGTGACCATCATCGAGCGTGGCTCGCAAGTCGCGACGGCGGAAGATCCCGACGTCTCGCAAGCGATTCGTGAAAACTTCGCGAGCGAGGGGATCGAAGTATTGCTCGAGACACAAGTGAGAAAGGTCGAGGGACTCTCAGGTCAAAGCGTACAGGTGCACGCCGAAACCGACAGTGGAGAACAGACGATAGAAGGTAGCGACTTGCTGGTCGCGGTTGGACGGACTCCGAACACGCAGGAGATCGGGCTTGAAACGGCCGGAATCGAGCTGGATTCGCGTGGCTACATCAAAGTCAACGAGCGATTGGAAACCACCGCGCCGGGGGTGTGGGCGATGGGGGATTGCGCGGGCAGTCCTCAGTTTACTCACGTCGCGTTCGATGATTTCCGCGTGGTCCGAGACAACTTGAACGGCGGTAGCCGCACCACGCGCGATAGGCTTGTGCCGTTCTGCATGTTCACGGACCCTGAACTTGCCCGAGTCGGTTTGAGCGAATCGGAATCTAAGAGACGCGGCATCGCCTATCGCTTGGCGAAAATACCGATGGCCGCCGTTCTCCGGGCCGTGGCTATAGGCGAAACCCGCGGCTTCGTCAAAATGCTTATCGACGTTCAAAGCGACCGCATTTTGGGATTCACTGTGTTCGGCATGGAAGCGAGCGAGATGATGGCAGCGGTTCAGACGGCGATGCTGGGTGGCCTGCCATACACCGTGCTGCGCGACGCAATTTTCACTCATCCGACCGCCGCAGAAGGCTTAGGCCCGTTGCTCGCCACTGTTCCCGCAAGAGCCTTACAGCAACCTGCCTAGCCTCTTGCCCAATGGAACTTTTGCCAATCGTAAGAAAACGGCGGAAGTAGAGACCACCCCACAAGCGCGCTTATGTTTACGAATATCGCGTCGACTTCTGAGTAGTTGGCCATCCGAGACTGACCAGACGGGGTTCGCGGAGGTCAGTGGCAAGGTCCTCGAAGCCGACTTGAACGAAGCCGCCCGCGCGGCGGACGCTACGCGTGAGGCGAACGGAGCAGTTTGTGGCGAACGGCTGAAGTAAGTTGTCGGGTCATAAGGAGGTCCTTATGACCCGACTTCGCAAAATGATGCTCGAAGAACTCGAGCGTCGTAATTATTCTGAGGCTACCACACGCTGTTACATTCGCGCAGTTGAAGATTTCTCACGACGATTCAAGCGTTCTCCAGATTGTTTGGGTCCGGAACACATTCGTGAATATCAGGCCGAGCTGTTCAAGAAGCACAAGTTGTCGCCGGGCACGGTTACGCAGCGATTGGCAGCTCTGCGATTCTTCTACGTCAAAACTCTCAAGAAAACCTGGAGCATCGCCGAGACGCCCTATCCGAAAAAAGGGGTTCACCTTCCTGCGATCCTCAGCCGGGAAGAAGTCGCACAACTCATCAACGCAGCTCTAACTCCTTTTGAGCGCACTCTGTTGATGACCCTCTACGCCACCGGAGTACGACGCGCTGAATTGACACACCTGAAAGTCGGCGACATCGACAGCAAACGCATGGTGATTCACGTCCAGGGCGGCAAGGGACGCAAAGACCGGGATGTAATGCTCAGCCCAAAACTGCTCGAGGTACTGCGTGAGCACTGGCGCGGATTACGGCACAAGCCAAGCACATGGCTGTTTCCAGGCAACCGCTGGCATACCGGTGATACACCGATCACCACCAAGGTAGTCTGGACCGCTTGCAAGAAAGCCGCTCAGCAAGCGGGCCTTCAGAAACACGTGCACCCACATACGCTAAGGCACTGCTTCGCCACACATCTACTGGAAGCAGGCGCGGATCTGCGAACCATCCAGATGTTGCTAGGACATCGCGATCTGGAAGAAACCACCATCTACCTCCATCTCTCTGAACGTCACCTCAGTGCGACCGGGAGCCCTCTGGACTCGCTAGAGCTAAAAGGCCGGCCACCACAGAACGAGTAGATGGACCGGCCACCCTTCGAGGTGGCCGATCTGGTCCGCGCTGCGGGAGACGCCTTCATCGAACGAAGCCGTAAGTGGATCACCTGGAAGCATGTCAAAGTGTTGCTGGCCGTTGCGCGGTGTCGCACGGCCATGCTCGGCGGACATCTCGATGAGTGCACGCGCTGCGGACATCGCGCCATCTCCTACAACTCGTGTAGAAATCGGCACTGCCCCAAGTGTCAGGCGGGCGCTCGCGAACGTTGGCTTGAGAAGCGTCGCAGCGAACTTCTTCCGACGCAGTACGTGCACGTGGTCTTCACGCTTCCTCGCCAGTTAGCCCCACTGACTCTTCAGAATAAGAAGCTCGTCTACGATCTCCTGTTCCGAACCAGTGCAGAAACACTGCTCGAAGTTGCCCGCGATCCCAAACATCTTGGCGCAGAAATTGGCTTCTTCAGCGTGCTGCACTCCTGGAGTCAGAAGCTCGACTTTCACCCACATGTGCATTGCGTGGTGCCGGCCGGTGGACTTTCTGCCGATCGCTCGTGTTGGATCAAGCCCCGCTATGCATTCTTTCTTCCCGTCAAGGTGCTCAGCCGAGTCTTTCGCGGCAAGTTCGTCGCGGCCCTCCGGCACGCTTTTAAGGACGGCAGCCTCAGTTTTCACGGAGACTTGCAACCCCTGACTCAGCCGAAAACCTTTGCTGCCTGGTTGAGACCACTATTTCGAAAGGATTGGGTGGTCTACGCGAAACCACCGTTCGGAGGCCCGGAGCAGGTACTCCGTTATCTTGGCCGTTACACCCATCGTGTAGCCATCTCCAACCATCGACTGATCTCGTTTGCTGATGGGAAGGTCACGTTTCGTTGGCGCGATTCCGCCCACAACAACGAACAGAAGTTGATGACCCTATCTCTCGATGAGTTCTTGCGCCGCTTCCTGTTGCACCTGCTCCCGGAAGGTTTCGTGCGCATCCGCAACTTCGGCTTCCTGGCCAACCGCAAACGTGCCACCACCTTGCCACTTTGCTTCCAACTGCTCGCTGGGGCACCGCAAACCAAGCAACAGGCCTCCACCGCCGGAACGAGCGATCCTTGGTCTTGTCCCAAGTGTGGTGGACCGATGATGCTCGTCGAAAGACTCACCGCTGCTGAAATCCAGCTTCGCTCCCCACCGGTGGTCACGGCTGCGGCATGAAGCGACTCTCTCCAATTCGAAAGTGTTTTTCCCACCGCTCCCTACCCCTGTGCCTTGCCTCGCAACGGACCTCCATTTCCAGTTGGTCAACCACGCTCTTCACGATCCTTTTTCGCATTCAGCTAGCTTCCGAGCTCATTCTGTCACGTGTCGCACTCTGCGGCACAGCCTCGGCACAGCTCGACGACGCTCCTTCCCATCATTGAATTTGCATAGGGCCCGCGTCCGCCGCGCCGGCGGCTTCCTTCAAGTCGTTGTATCGAAAGCGCGCCAACACACCGTGCTCGTGCAGACACCTTGCCCCATCGCGCTTCCGATACAACACTAGGACATATCATTACCAATCCGGGCTCGATGAGTGACATAGTGATCTCCAAATGCTTGCGTGCGCACTATCTATATGAATGAAGCCCTCAGAGCGGGCTCACCGGAACGGGTGCGATCATGCAGGCACCGCGTTTGCCCGGCTCAAGCGCCGGCGAGAGAAAGTTATAGCTTCTGCTTGCCGATGGCCTTCAGGCGCGGCTGGAGCACCAAGTCGGCCGCTTCCTCAGCATCTTTGAGGAGCGTCTTTCGCGGGGTGCCTATCTGCGCACGCATGGTCAGCCCACGCGCTAAATCCGTGACTTGGATCGCGCGGACGGCCACAGGAAAGTCGGACGGGATTTCTCCAGCGGTGATCGCGTCCCGGAAACGACCTTCCACCAGCGCCGCACCGCCCGCGACCGCGCTCTGCAGGAACCGCTGAACCTCAGCGTCGTTCACAAGCGGCGCGACGCACACCATAAGGCAGCCACGGGCGGACCCTTTCTCGGTCGCACTTTCGACGGCGTACCTCAGAAAGCCCGCGATCGAGTCGCGAAGACTCTGTGGCGAGAGGAGTGCCTTCGCGGCTGATGCGCCCTTCCGTTCTGCGTACGCCTTAAGGACGCGCAAGAATATCGCCCGCTTGTCCCCAAAGACGGCATACAGGCTCGGCCGTCCCACACCCATCCCGGCGACGAGATCGTCAATCGTCACTCCGTCGTAGCCTTTCGACCAGAACACCTGAGTCGCCTTTTCCAGCGCCCCCGTCTCGTCGAAGCTGCGCGGTCGACCCCGCGGCCTAGCGGTATTTTGAATCATTTGGTTCAAAACTCATTGACAATGGCCATCCCACCAATATATAACCGAATAGTTCGAAATTAGCAAGCAGGCTCTGGCCGCCCGGGGCCTCACGACTCTACCTTAACCTTTCACCACGGAGACGCCCGTGGAACATTCGATCGCGCTCGTCACTGGCACCACCTCCGGGCTCGGTTATGCCGCAGCCCGCACTCTTGCCGGAGAGGGGTGGCGCGAGATCATCGTCACCGGGCGCAGCCTGGCCCGGGTCCAGGAAACGGCCGCTCAACTCGCGGCTGAGACCAAGAAAAAGATTTTCACGCCGCTGGAGCTGAATCTGGACACGCCGTCCAGCGTTCAGTCCGCGCTCGCCGCGCTGGTCAAGCGGGGTCAGCCGATCGATTTCCTACTGCTCAATGCAGGGATGGTCCCAGGTAAGAAGCGCGTGCTCACTGCGGCGGGCGTCGAGGCGGCTCAGGCCCCGCTGATCGGCCATCATCAACTGACTGTCGGGTTGCTCCGCGCCGGCCTGCTAACCCCCAACGCGCGGATTGTTATCGCCGGCGCGGAACCTGCCCGAGGGGACGTACCCATGTTCAGCTACACCGACGTAGCGGCCTTCGCGGCCAAACACCACCAAGGTGACCGAACCGCCGCTGTTGAAGCCCTGGTGCGCAACGGGCCGAACGTGAAGTATGTGCCCAACCGGACGTATGCCGACGCGAAGCTCATCATCGCTTGGTGGGTCGCGGCGCTGGCGCGCCGGCTACCCTCCGGCATGGCCGTGTACGCTGTCTCGCCCGGTGCGGCGACCGACACCAAGGTGGTGCGAAACGCTGGCCCGGCGTTGAAGTATCTGTTTATCCCAATCGTGAACCTCATTCCCGGCATGAATCAGACGCCGGAGACCGCGGCCCGTCGGTACCTCCAGGCCTCGGAGTTCGGAACCGACGTCTCAGGGCAATTCTTCGCCTCGGCCCAAGGGAAGTTCACAGGCCCAATTGAGGCGCAGCGCCACCCACACCTCCACGATCGCGCCAGCCAGGAAGCCGCCTGGCAGGCCGTCGTCAATGTCTCCGGCGTCGACTTGTCTAGCCCAGCATCCTTAAGCGCGGTGTCCTGAAGGAGCGCCGGTCGCGGCGAAATGGTCGCGGTGACTAGAATCAGCAGGCGATTGCGGAGCTACATGGTCGTCCACAGGTCCTACGGACTTTGGAATTAAATAGTTCAAATATCCCTTGACCGCAGCCTTCGCCCCTGATTATCATACCAAACAGTTCTAAATTGGCAAAGCAACCCTAACCTCGCGAGGAGAATACATATGGAACGGTACCAAGGTAAAAAAGTGGTGATCATCGGCGGCACCAGTGGCATGGGGCTCGCCACGGCGAAGATGCTTCTCGATGGGGGCGCGCGCGTTCTGGTGACGGGGCGGTCGCAGGCCGGCCTGGAATCGGCCAAGAAAGAGCTTGGAAAGGACGCCCTCGTGGTTTCGAGCGACGCGCGTTCGTTGACGGAAATCGACGCCCTCGCCTCTCGGGTGAAGGCCGAGTTCGACACCTTCGACCTGCTCTTCGTCAACGCCGGGTTCAGCATCCGAGCGCCTCTTGAGAGCATGACCGAGGCTGTCTACGACGAGATGTTTAACTTGAACACCAAAGGGCCGCTTTTCGCGATGCAGAAGCTCACGCCGTTGATAAACCGGGGAGGCTCTATCGTCCTCACGACCTCGATCGCCAACGTCAAGGGAATGCCCGGCAACGCCGCATACGGAGCGGCCAAGGCCGCGCTGCGATCATTCGCTCGGACGCTCGCCGCCGAGTTGCTTCCTCGCGAGATTCGCGTCAACGCGGTGACGCCCGGTCCCATCGACACGCCGATCTTGGGCAAAATGTTCCCCGATAAAGACGCGGCCACCCAGCTTAGGGAGAAGATGATCGGCATGGTTCCCATGAAGCGCTGGGGGACGTCGGAGGAAATCGCGAAGGCTGTCCTCTTCCTCGCGTTCGACGCGACCTACACGACCGGCGCCGAGCTTCCGGTAGACGGAGGATGGTCTCAACTCTAAGGTGTGGATCTCGCTTGATGATCTAACCGAAGAGTATCGGCGCGGAGATGCAGGCCGGTAAAAGGAGGACTAGGAAGATGCATAACCTAGTAGTGAGCTTTTTGGCGGTCGGTTATCTCGCAACGAATGCATACGCCATCGTGAAGGTAGGAGTGTTTGAATTAGCCCATTCGCGCAAGCATCTCCTACTCTATGGCGTTCCCTTCATATTGTGGGGCTCTGTCATTCTGATGGGATGCAAGCTCATGGAGATTATGCGCCGATTTGATGAATGGGCGGCCTGATGGCCCATTGAGATGACTTATTTTGCGGACAATGCACGCATTGACCTGGGGTTGTGCTTCATTTTCAGGATTGGTCCCCATAAACGCGCAAGTGTCCACAAACGGGCGTGCACTCCGAGAGGGTCGACAGACAGACGTTCAAACCAAGTGGCTCCGTAAAGTTCAAGAACGGTTTGGCGATCAAGTCTTCATCCCTGGTTCACAGACTGTAGTCTCCCAACCAGCAGCAGCCTCGAAAATCGGCACTACCGAATCAACCACTTACGACCACTGCGGCGACAACCCTTTTGAACCGGCATCGGTTTTCAACGACTTAGCGACCGCGCCCTGAACAGCTGAAACAGCGATAGAGATTGTCTATGCCCGTTTCGGTGTCTCCCGACGGAAGATTCATCTGCAAGAGAATCGCCGCAACGAGGCTCTTGTTGCTGAGGATGCAAGGGTCGGCGAGGAGCGTGAACCTCCGTATCCCGTGGAATGAGGGCCGCTCGGTCTGGCACGCTCGGCGAGTTTGATAGCGGCGAACCGCGAGATCGTGCAGCCCGATATAGCGCTCTTCTAAGTTGCAGATGCCAATGAGGATAATACTTTTTGAAGCCTTTTGCCCAAACTGTGGGTTTTGGCTTTGGGCGGGTGGTATAATGTGGTTGCGAACAACATGATCAGAGCTCGGCGAACTCCACAGTGCAACTGAGGACTGGTTTCGAGCAAAGGAAAGACGCCGTGCAGTTGACAACCTGGATCCAGGCGGTATTCAGGCGCAGATGAAGTTAGGTAAAGTAAGCCTCACCTAGCTCATCCCGCCTGCGGTAGCCCCAGAAAAACAAGAACACGACCAACGGGATTGGTGTGTCCGTCCCGGCAGCTTACGTGTGTCTTTACGCAGGAATTCAGAAACGTCAGGGCGAGGATTGTGAACCCGAGGAGAGAGACGATGATCAAAGTTTTTCTTCCATTTGATGAGGCGAAGAGAGTCGTCCGGTTTCTCAACGTGAAAACTCAAAAACAGTTCTTTCGATTCTTCGCAGAACAGCGCTTTCCCGAAGGTGTGACTCGTAGGCCTGAGAGAGTCTACAAGAATGAGTGGACAACTTGGGGCGATTTTCTCGGCACGAGATGGCTCTCTTTTGATGAAGCGCGGAAAGTGGTGCAGTCACTCGGGCTGAAAAGCGTAGACGAGTTCAATAGGCTCTCGAAAGACGGGCACTTGCCCAGCAGAATCCCTTCAGACCCCCGCTACGTGTACGGTAAGCAATTCTGTGGCATGGGCGATTTCTTGGGCACGGGGGCGGTGGCAACTTCGAAGAAGGGTTTCCTCCCCTTCGCGGAAGCCCGTGAACGTGTTCGGGCGCTCAGACTGAAAAACAGACAAGAGTTTCAACAGCTTTGCAAAGACAAGCGCTTACCCGAGGGAGTACCTAGCACTCCTAGCAGGACGTACAAGAGAGAATTTCGAGGTATGGGTGATTTCCTCGGGAACTGCTTAACCCACGGAATCTGGAACAGGAACTCGCTCGCCGCCTTCCTACACGACATCCGTTCAGTAATTTGCCTGCTGCGCGATGCTGACTTGTATACCCTGCTTCAAGATGCCGGTCTGACGATACCTCTCTTCCGCATTTTTGGAACTCAAAAGGTGGCAGACGTGTTGAAAGCCCTGCGAGCCGACAACCTAGAAGAGCGTATCGCGTGCAGCAAAGTCGCTGACAGAGACTTGAATGGCCGATTCGATGGTGCATTAAAAGAGCTAAATGGCATCGAACTGGACACCATGCGTGACGTTACACCTGAAAGTCTCCGCACAGGTGACTCCTTGCTCGCGAATCGTGTTAGCCCGGAGGCAATAGAGCAGCTCAATACCAGCAATCTTGTCGCGCTCCGCGTGAAGTATCTAGGGGAGGGTCGTGAGGCAGTCGAGCAGCTTCTTGCAGGAGACGGCGGGGCGAATTTCCGCAGATTGCGCGACACCTTCCTTGACGAGATGCTCCATGTGGAAACTCTGAGGGTTCCGCAGTGGAAACTGCGCGTGGACGGGGTAAAAGCGGAACCTAACCGGATGCAGCGATACACCGCTGTGAGGATGATTCGGGGCAAATATTGGTGCAACTGGAGTGGCACAGGCGCTGGCAAGACCGGCAGCGCGGGGCTGTCTGCATTCGCACTGCGTTCGAAGCTAACTGTGGTGGTGGCGAACAATTCAAACCTGCCTCAGTGGAAAAACGAACTCGAAGATGCCTTCACCGGCGTTCGCGTCTTCTTTGATACGAAGAAGGTGAAGCGACGTGCTGGATGCTTCTTGATTCTGAACTATGAAAAATTCCAGAACGGCGCAGCGCAGTCTTTAGCTGATGCGATAGTGCAGCTTAGTCCTGACCTGCTCGTTTTCGACGAGGTGCAATTAATGAAGCGACGTGGAAGAGCACTGAGCGATCGTCGCAGTACTCTGCTCGAAATGCGCCAGAAACTCAACCAGACACGCGTGCTGCTGATGACAGCAACACCAGTCATAAATGAACTCTCCGAAGGAGTCAGCTTGTTAGAAGTTGCCACCGGCGACTCTTCGCCGATGAAGACGCGTCCAACTGTGGACAACGCGCTAGCGTTGCACTACGAACTGATGCGCCATGGTCTGCGATTCCGACCCAACTATGAACAAGAGTTGAACGTGGAGCAGGTCAAGACGCAAGCGGACGACTTGATGGACACATTGAAACGCGAGGGACGCACTGTTCTCAAACTTGAACAATTACTGTTACCCACGAAGCTAAAGGCAGTTCAAATGAAAATTCAAAGTGGAACGGTCATTTACTTGGATTACGTTAAAGATATGGTGCATGTGGTACGCGAATTTGCGGAATCTTTGGGTCTGAAAGTTGGCGAGTATATCGGCGACACAGATACTTCGGAGCGCGAGCAAGTCAAAACGGATTTTATCAGGGGCAAAATTGACGTGCTCATCGGTTCGCGTGCAATCGGTCTCGGCGTTGACGGTCTGCAACATCGGTGTAATCGCCTAATTATGGTCTCGCTGCCGTGGACAGCAGCGGCTTTTGAACAAGTCATCGGACGCGTCTATCGCCAAGGGAGCAAGTTCAAAGATGTCGAGGTGTTGCTGCCGCAGGTTGTCGTTTCGGCTTATGGGAAGGAGTGGTCTTGGGATGAAGCCCGCTTGAAGCTGATAGAAGATAAACGAACCCTCAGTGATTGTGCCGTGGACGGCACGATGCCCACATGCCTATCCATCGACCAAGACGAGTTCCTTGAGCAAGAATTGGCAGCACTCGACGAATTGACAAGACATCGTGAAGACGGACAGGTCCGACCTCTCCACAGAGAGAAATCTCCTTCCCCGCGCAAAAGCCATCGAAGCATTCCTCAGAACGCCCTGTTTTCAAGACGGAGGCCACTAGGTGCGCGGCTGCGAGCCACGAAGGCAAGCAGTGCTCCGCTGAGCGTGTCAGCAATCCACGTCTCTAAAGGCGGGGCACTGAAATGAACAAGTTGGAATGTTTCAATCGGTTTGACGAACTGTACTTTTGGCATTCGAAGACACGCGAGCTGATAGCAAATGCGGAGGCCCACAGCTACCCGGCGTTTCGGAAATCTTTCCGGGAGTTGAGGCGCGAGTCGCGCAAAGCTGAGTTCGAATTGGTGATCGCGCTTTTTCGCTTCGAAAGGGCGATGAATAAAGTTCAAGCGGAGTGGAAACCTTGAGGTATCCGGATGGCCGCATTTCGAAACTTGCTCCCATGGTCGCATGTGACGATATGGAAGCGGCTATCAGTCGTCTCCGCGATCTGCTGGACGCCGCCGAATCATATCGCCGACATGCTTACTACGAATCGGCGGCCGCCCTGCATCTGGAATTAGCTCAAGGCATGGAGCGAGCATGGCAGGGGTTCGAGGAGATTTTGGAGGATTTGGATGAGTAAAACCCTTCGTCAAAGGATTTTCGAGGATACGGGGTACGACATGTTATCCCCAATTTCCATCGCCCGGGACCGGCGACTCCGAGTTCTCTATGAAAACTACATTGCAGCGAAAAGCACGACGGAAGAGGAGCAAGCCTACCAAGCGTTCGTTAAATTCATCATGGAGGAATACACGTGAGCGAGAAGAGAAACGAGACGGCACCAATGCCGCAGACATTCATCAGCCGAGACAAAATTGTCACAGTGAGTCGCTGCGGTCGCATCGAGACATACACGGAAGTGGACCGCAACACTGGCAAAGTGAAAACGACCACCTATGTCAAGACCATTCCCTAAAGAGCGGAAATCGAGGAGAAACGAGTTGATGAAAAAAGCAGCCATTTACGCACGGGTGAGCACGCCTGACCAACACGTTGAGACTCAACTTTACGACCTCCGCAAACTTGCGGCGCAAAGAGGTTTCGAAGTCAGCCGCGAATATTGCGACCGTGGAATTTCGGGCAGCAAAGCACGCCGTCCCGGTCTCGACGCCATGATCGCCGACGCACGGCGAGGAGAATTCTCTGTCCTCTTGGTTGCGGCTTTCGACCGTGTTGCTCGAAGCACCAAGAACTTCCTTGAAATTGTGGATGAGCTCCACGACCTCGAAATCGAATTCATCTCCGCACGCGAGGCAATAGACACCAGCACCCCGATGGGGAAAATGTTTGTCACACTCATCGGCTCAATCGCCGAGTTGGAAAAGAGCATCCTCGTCGAAAGGATCCGGGCAGGAATGCGACGGGCGCGAATGGAAGGGCAGCGGCTGGGAAGAGCACCGCTCGACATCAACAGGTCGGCGATTGTTAGTGACCGGCTCTCGGGGCTGAGCCTAACGGAAGTTGCGAAAAAGCACCGCGTCTCCCGAGCCACGGTGGTCCGTTTGGTGAAGGAAAAGAGAGGTAGTTCGCAAGGGTTGATTCCGCCGCACCCGGAAGTTAGTGATTCTGTTGAGTTGGAAGTTGCCCTCTGAGGCCGAAATGAGATGGTTCGGAGACTACAGTCTTTGGACTAGCAGCGAACGTTCACCGAAAGCGTCACCACATTCGATAAATATTTGAGGCCACAGACTGCACAGGACGACTAGAATTTCCTTACTGGTCAAGGAACTTGAAACGGTATGTTCTCAGCAACCGACGTCGCAAACTTCTTAGCCTGCCATCACCTTTCGACGCTCGACCGCGCCCAGGCAGCGGGAGAAATCAAGAGACCCTTTTTTCACGATCCTGGCATTGAACTTCTACGAGCACTCGGAGCCAAGCACGAGCAATCGTACCTCCGCCACTTGGCTGACACCCAAAGCCTCGAAATAGTTGAAATTCCTAGGAATGTTTCTTCGACTGAAGCTGTCGCCCACACAGTCGATGCGCTCCGCCGTGGCGTGAGCGTTGTATACCAGGCCACTTTTGAAAATGGCCAATGGCATGGCCGCCCTGATTTTCTTGTTAGAGTTCAAAAACCTAGCGCCCTCGGCACGTGGTCATATGAACCCGTGGAAACAAAACTTGCCCGGTCAACAAAAGCAGGAGCACTGATACAACTCTGTTTTTATTCGGACCTCCTTTCGCAGATTCAAGAGGTCCAGCCCGATTGGATGCACGTAGTGCTTGGGAGGGGCCTAAAAGCAGAGAGCTATCCGGTGGAGCAATACATTGCTTACTTCCGTAAAATCAAACGAGACTTCGATACAGCTTGTAACAGTTCCGCAAATACCTATCCAGAACCCACAGAGCACTGCAACGTATGCTCGTGGGACCCTCTCTGCGACAAGCGGCGCCGAAATGACGACCATCTTTCCCTTGTGGCGGGCGTCACGCGAAATCAACGGAAAGCACTTGTAGCCCACGATGTAGCCACCGTTGCTCGCTTGTCGCAGCTTGATCTTGCTGCCACGCCGAAGATCGACGGTATTGGGAAAGCGGCACTTCTGCGAATCCACCAACAGGCACGATTGCAAGTGGAAGGGCGCGACGAGGGCCATCTCGTTTACGAACTGCTGAAAACGACCGAGGCCGATACGGGTCTAACCGCACTGCCAGGCCCGTCGTCAGGGGACGTCTTCCTTGATCTTGAGGGAGATCAGTATGCGTTCGAGACAGGGCTTGAGTATCTGTTTGGCATATCGACGTTGGCAGACGAAGTGGCTGCAGAACCCTCTTATGAATCGCTCTGGTCCTTCGACCGAGCAGAAGAGAAAAAAGCATTCGGTCAATTCATTGCGCTGGTGATGGAACGATGGCATCGATACCCAGACATGCACATCTATCATTACGCGGCTTATGAGCCGACCGCGATCAAGCGCCTGGCGGGACAGCACGGAGTCTGTATCGATGAAGTTGACCGACTACTGAGAGCCGGTATCTTCGTCGATCTCTACAGGGTCGTAAGGCAAGGTTTAAGAGCGTCCGTTGAAAGCTATTCCATCAAAAAACTGGAGCCCCTTTACGGCTTCAAGCGGGCTGCAGCGGCGCGGGATTCAGTCTTGGCGCTTCAAACATTCGGAGCAGCGCTGGCATTGGGGGACGCTCAAGATTGTGGGGGAGAGCTTCTCGCTGCCATTGAATCTTACAATCGGGACGATTGTCTTTCGGCATGCCAGCTTCGGGGATGGCTGGAGGATCGCCGGCGTGAGCTAGAAGCAAGAACGGGCAAAGTGTTACCGAGACCCGCATTAGAGCAGGGCGAAGCGCCAGAAGATCTTGCCGCACAGACCCAACAAGTTCGTGCCGTCATGGCTCGTTTGGTCGCTGGTCTTCCGGCGGAGGAAACCGAGTGGACTTCCGAGCAGCGAGGGTTATGGCTACTCGCCCAAATGCTGGAATATCACCGGCGAGAGGATAAGTCCGCATGGTGGGAGTACTTCAGGCTGTGCGAACTCTCCGACGACGAATTGCTAGAAGACAAGAACGGGATGGGAGGTCTCGTTTATATAGGTCCGATCGGTCAAATCAAGAAATCGATTATCCATCGGTATCGCTTCCTTCCCCAGGATCACACAATTGACAGGGCTCACGCCGTTCATGACCCGAAGACTAAAAAGGGTGCGGGCGAGGTCGTAGCAATAGACGACCGCAATGGAACCGTCGACATCAAAAGGGGGGCCTCGTCGTCTGTTCCGCATCCGACTGCCCTAATTCCCCAGGACATCGTGGATTCAAAACCCCAGCGCAACAGCCTTCTTCGCCTCGGCTCGTGGGTGGCGGATAACGGTATCGGTGGTTCAGGTCCTTTTCGGGCGGCACGAGACCTTCTGCTTAGACAGCCTTCGCGAGCGTCGCTTGCCAATTTAGAGCCCCTGATCGATGCGCACCAGCAAATGACCGATGCCGCCCGGCAACTTGTGCTCGCTCTTTCCTCGCAAGTCTCGGTGCTTCCGGTTCAAGGCCCGCCGGGATCCGGGAAGACCTACACGGGGGCCCGGATGGTTGCGGAGTTGGTGAAACATGGACGACGAGTCGGAATCACCGCCGTGAGCCACAAGGTCATCAGCAAACTCCTGCAGGATATTTGCAAGGCAGCGCAGCACACAGGCATACGGTTGAGAGCCGTCCAGAAGGCGAACGAGACTGATGGCTGCGCAGATTCGATGGTCACGCAAGTAGAGGACAATGAAGAAGTTCTTAACGCACTCGGCAGTGGCGCAGCGCAGGTCGCGGCAGGAACATCTTGGTTGTGGGCACCGGAGGACATGGCCAATTCCGTCGATGTACTTTTCGTCGACGAAGCGGGACAAATGTCTCTCGCTAACGTTCTCGCTATCTCGCAGGCCGCGACGAGTGTCGTCCTGCTCGGCGACCCGCAGCAGCTAGATCAACCTCAACGAGGAGTTCATCCTCCGGGTGTTGATTTGTCGGCATTAGCTCACTTGCTCGACGGGCGTGCGACCATCGATCCTGGCAAGGGACTATTTCTCAAGGAAACTTGGCGTTTGCATCCAGACATCTGCGCTTTTACCTCAGAGCTTTTTTACGATAGTCGGTTAGCGGCTCGTCCCGAAAATAAGAATCAACGTCTCAACACAGCAGGCCACCTAAACGGCTGCGGCCTAAGGTTCGTTCCGATCGAACACAGCGGGAACCAAAGCGAATCACCCGAAGAAGTTGAGAAGATCGCCGCATTGGTAGACGGATTGTTGCAAAGCGGGGCGACCTGGACAACGAACACGGGGGAAACACTCGCTCTGAACTTGTCAGATATCCTTGTAGTGGCTCCTTATAACGCCCAAGTGTCAGCCCTTGCCCAAAAGCTCCCAACTGGGGCTCGCGTGGGGACCGTCGATAAATTTCAGGGACAGGAGGCGCCCGTTGTTTTCTACTCGATGACAACCTCCACGCCCGAAGACGCACCAAGGGGGATGGAGTTTCTGTATAGCTTGAACCGGCTAAACGTTGCAATATCGCGAGCACGTTGTCTTGCTGTGATTGTTGCAAGCCCGGCTTTGCTTCAGCCGCAATGTAAGACTCCACGTCAGATTAAGCTTGCGAACGCGCTCTGCCGCTATTTAGAGATGGCTTGGTGAACTCATTTCCGAGCAGAACGTCGTTCTCGACTACGCGCCGGACATCTGTCCGGCGCGTGGCACATCCGCAAGCGGCAAGATCAAGTTGTATCCTGCTTAGTCTCCGGCGGTAGAGTTCGCACCGCTTGCCCACGAGCTCAAAGGCCGGCATGCCGATCCCGTTCATGTCTCCGTAGCCCGCATCAGGAAGTTCCGAGAATCTCACGAAGAAGTCCGAGAGACTTGGACACCAAGCTCGTTTGACCATTAGACGTTGTAAGAACGTATATCTTCAGCTCGCTGGGTCGGCCGTACCTGTTGAATCGGCCCAGGACTTGCTGCATCGCTCGCCTGCCTGGGATGTCATATAGAATGAGATGGGTGACTGAGGACAAGTCGATACCTGCTGTCATTACTGCCGTGGTCGCTACCAAAATACCCCCCGCATTCGTGAAAGGCATCAAGGATTGGATACGCTCTTCCGCTTGCATCCCACCGTGCAGAACATAACATTCCCTGCCGCGGCCTTCGATCTCCGCGGCAAGGTAGTAGAGAGTGGCGCGAAAATCAGTAAGGACGCAAATGCGTGGAGGTAGCGTTTTCATTTCTTTTAGCTGGGTCAACACCGATGCGAAAGCGGCAAGCTTGGAATCGTCTGTGATCGATTCAATCTCTTGAAGTGCTCGTGCAGCAATTCCGGCCGTCTTCTCAGAAGTCCCGCGATCCAAAATGGTTCTCGGCGTATCTTCCTCGAGCACCGCGCCCTCCCAGGACTCCACTGGATGTTCCGCGCTGTCCATCGTCGTCTTATCCAAGAACCGCTGTAACGCGCGCTCGAGTGCAGCCGGACTTGATTCGAGGCTCCGAAGGAGCATCGTCGCTTTCAAATGCCCCGCTTCTGTGGCATTTCCCTGCATCTCGCACAAATCGCCCACGGTTTTTCGGAGACGTAACTCTGCCTCGTTCAAGCCGAAGCTAATTTCACGGAAATCGAACCGCGGCACCGCGTAGAAAGGCATTCCCTTCTTGTCAACAATCTGCTCGCGATGCAATTCAACCACCAGAGGATCTTCCGTCTGAAGCATCTCTTCCGGTATGAGACTAGGTGGCCCTGCAAGTACCATCCGCTCCGCAGACGCGCCGACCCAGCGTAGGACTTCTGCACGAGCTCCACTGGTCGAAGCCGCATCGTCGGCGATCACCAATTCCAAATGTGCCTCCGCTAGACTATCCCGGACATCGGGTTGCTTCGCGAAGTCGAGACTCATGACCAGGACTACTCCCCGAGGCCAGATTTCTTTTCCGGCGGCCGCGTCTAACATTTCCCGGAAGCGATAGCGATCTATAAGCAGGCTTGGAACACTCGCATCGCTTAGCATCTGCAAGGTCTGGTATTGGAGGGCAGCCGGAACAAGAAAGAGCACCAGCGCGGTAGGCCGATCATGCAGCAGTCGACTTGAAAGAGCGACCAAGGCCACAGTTTTCCCGAGCCCCACGTCCCAACGCAATAAGATGACACGCTTACTGGCGTGATTGAAAAAGGTCTCGACCAGAGCGGTCTGATGTGGGAGCAGTATTACCGAGTCTTTCGCCCCGTTTCCAGTTGGACTCACGGCCGCTCCTCCTTATTTCGCTGGGCTCCCGCCTGCTTGATCTTGTTCAGGAGCCAGTTACGGTGGCTTGCCAGAGTTTCATGGTCCAGAACGATGATCTCCCGCTTAAAGTGGAACAGGTCGTTTCGTATCGCTCCGATCTCTTTTAGCTTTGCGCTCGTGCGTGTCCGCGTGCCCCCGAAAACTGGCTCCAAATCAACCCAGTTATCACCATGAGCGACCATGGATCGGTAGTTGTCGAAGCTCATGTCTTCCAGAGTCATTGGCACTTTTTCCTCGCTACCGTACCCGGACGCGAGACTGCGCTTGGCAGCCACCACGATTTGTTCCTCGCTAAGAGCAGCCCGTATTAGCGCACGCAATGCAAGCTCGATTTCTGAAACCATCACAAATGGGCTCGCTACCTGGTAGAGATATCGCAGGAAGTCCATCGGAGTCAGGACCCCCACGAGACGGTCGGGTGATCCGATGAGAACACCATTGTCCCGGTCCATGGCGTCGAAGACCCGGACCATTTCGTCTGTTACTCTGGCGAACTCGAATTGTTCCATAAACTCATCGACTGAAAGATCTCCGGGTGCGCACCTCTGTTTTGTGCAATCTTCCAACGTTAGGGATGCCGCGCCCTTTGCGAATGAGCGAAATGAAAAGATCCCTAGAACCTCATCGTTCTTGACCACAGGCACTTGGGAATAGCCATTCTTCTTCATGAGTGAGACCGCCTCGCGGACTGGACAGTTGGGTGGCACACTCAAAACCACCTGATTCTGGGGGATGACTCGGTTGATCCGGTGAAATAGCTCGGACGCGAGGTCCAACTCTTTGGTCGCCGCGGACTTGTCCAGGACCCGAAGATTTGGAAGGGAAGCCATATCGGTTATTGCTTCATTCTTGTTAACTCTGTGTCCTTATCCTTTCAAGCGATTCTTGCAAGCTCAGTGCTCCGGTCTGTCTAAGGATTTCGGCTTGGTAGGCGGACGTGAGCGGTGTCTGGATGCCAGACTTGATCGCGTCCATTAAATAAGTGATGCCGTCCCTGCCTTCCTTCGCCGTTCTGACGCTCTGAATAGCACGCGCTGCCAAGTCCTCGGCCGTCGGATTATTGATTTTCCCTACCGCCGGGAAGTCGGTGTAGAGCACGGTGTCCAAGCACGGATCGTCAGAGAACTGTCGAACTAAAACACTGTTCGGGGTGGTGCCTTCGCCGTAAGGGTCTCCAGTACCAGCTTTCCGTGTCTCGCGCCGCCACAGCATATGCGTGGCTTCGTCTATTGTGACCATATCATCCAGAACGAGGATTTCGGCGGAAACTGGAGAACCGCTTTGGTGTGGCACAAGCGTCGGAGCACCGCCGCGGGTCTTGCCGCTGATTCGTGCGTATTCGACCGGAAATGGCGTCTGTGACTTGATGCGCAGCACGATTCTCGGTTCCAACTCCGGTCCCGGGTCGTTGATCAGCGAACCAAAAGCAAGGACTCCAACATTCTTCTTCTGGTGGCGGCAGCTCGGATCGGCCGGAGGAGGATCGAGTCTCGTCTGATATGGCGAGCCGGTGCGGATGGACTCTGCGAGAGCGTCGTAGATTTCGAGGACGAGGCGTTTTGTGCGATAGTCGCCGTCGTATTCCTCTTCGTCCCTCCGGCGAACGATTGGGAATGTTTCCATGATGTAGGCCACGGCGTCTCGTGGGGTCGGAAAATCGGCTGTGAGTCGCACCAAATCTTCTGCGGTTTTACCCTCCGCCGTGCGCCAGCCGCCGCTCTTTTCAGTCGGAAGGTAGAGATGGAAGAAGGCGGCGTCCAGCTCACATCGGAGTAGGAAACGGCGTTGTTTGTGCCAGCGGAACGGCGGACCGAAACTGCCGCACTCCTTCGCGAAGCGCTCCAGGTCCCAAGCTGTATAGATGAGTTCAATAACACGCGGAAGAAGCCAATCGTGGAGCGACTGCTGGTCAGACCATAGACATGAGGACGTAAACAGTGACCGTTGGGTTATGGGGAGCTGTTTCCATGTTACGTGGCTTAAGTGGGTGCCAGTGACCTTCTGACGCGCGCAGTAGTCATATGGCAGTGCATTCATGACAGCGCAAATCGAAACGGCCGTGCTCGCACTCAGAGATTCGAGCAGCGAGAGTGTGTGGGCACATGGGTAATCTGGAATAATAGTAGCAACACTCGTTCGTTCATTTAGCGCACCGGTGATGTCTCGCCACACGACAAACCATCTACCGGGAAATCGCTCGGCGAGGATTCTGGCGTCAAGCCGAGATAGATGAACGGATATGAGGGGATACGTTCGTAGAAGAAGAGGCCGAGGATGGCAGTCATCAGGATAAACTGCGCGTTTTCCTTGCCGATGCCTTCCTCCGGGTACAGGATGGTGTCGAGAATGTGTGTCTTGATTAAATCCATTTCTGGGCCGTACTTCGCCGCGACCAATGAACCTTGCCATACGTATGAATACTCGCCACCGTCTCCCAAATTGGCGTACAGAGGGTCGCAGCCTGACTCTTTACCATCGGTGAACAGCATGTCATCGTCCCCGTTCCGCAAGCGCGCCACGCCGTGATGGTCGAAGCGGATGAAATTACCAGAATATTCGTTGACGTATAGAACGTGCCGCTGCCGATCGTAGAAGGACAGATTGTAGATGGTATTTTCTTTTGCCGTGCTGGCATAGGCGCCTAAGAATTGACCGATGTCGTCCGTAAGCTTCTCACCTGGGTAGATGCCGTAGCGCATCAGCAGTCGCTGGAACTTGGTCCCGCCTTTTATTACTTGAATGATTTCTCTAGTCCGGTTATCCACGTAAGTCGCCACGTTGCCACAGTTGTAGAGCTTTCCGTGCCCAAGAAGATGCCGGAGGATGAGGTCGCAGGCCGCCCGCGATTTTTCCCGTAGTGGTATCGGCGGTTCCTTGCTCTTCTTGTCGCTTGGTCCCATCAAGGCGTCAATCGAACGGCGCACCACCTCGATGCCTGAAGCGTAATCGGCATCGGATTCGGTGGCCGGTTCGATAGGTTTTGCCTCTAATTCTTGCGAGGCGGACGTATCCTCAATGTTCGATTGCGAAGGCGTGCTCCCACGGTGCGGTGTGTCAATTTGGTCTATTTGGAATCGATCGGACAGGTCAGGCTGGGCAAATAACGGACCTCCGTACGGGCCATTATCTTCCCGGAACTTGCGGAGGACATCCTTGATGCCAAACCCTTCGCAATCGTCCGAGAAGCATTTGAATCCGAGTGAGTCCCCGACTACAAAGCAGCTCTTGCCTACTTGCCCACGATGCGTATGCTCTGCCATCGGACATGCGTCCAGAGCGTAGTATATGCAGCCGTTCTTTTCGAAGTTCCCGTCGACCGTTACGCCGCACCATTCCGCGAAATCGTGAATGTCGAATTCCGCATCGAGACCTGCACTCTTCTGCGGCGCTCGGATTGGTTGGATTGAATGACCTTCCGCTTCGACAAGAACCTTGACCGCTTCCGCATTCAAAGGTAGCGCGTCCGCAACAAACTCGATTTCGACCATGCGGTGGGCACGGTCTCCGTCTAACTTGCCCTTGCGGCTAATGCAGCCGGGAACCTTCCCAAGACGTCCGGGGTTGGCGGTAGCAGTGTCAACTTTGACCTTGCCGTCCGAGAACTTCGAGGAGAGCATCCCAAGGAAAGCCTTGGCAACGCTGTTGTGTTCAATGTCATTCGGCCAGGCATGCGTTGGAAGGTACAGGTGGTAGCCATTGCCACTCATGACCGCGAGACGGGGCATAATCCCCTTCGTCCCTAACCAATCGAGGACTTCGTTTACCTTCACACTAGCGAGATACACCTCATCGTCCGATGCCGGGTCTGCTTCACGTTCAGGGTCAATGTCCACGATGAGCCAGTTACGAATAGCGACGGATTCATTTGTGCTTCCATTGCGGCGCTGCAAGTCGTTCGTGGAAACCTCGGGCACTAGTTGCTGGATGCTCCACCAAACGACCGCCACGCCGGGGTCGTCAGCGTTCTTCAACCATTCAAACATCTTGGCGTCATCGTCGAAGCGTCCAGTCATGGCTCCGCCGTCTTTGAGCAGGACGCGAATCTCGACCTGTTGGTCGGGAGAGTGCAAGAGGGCGTGGGCCTTCCGCACTTCGTTTAGATTGATTTTCGTTGTCTCCATCAAACTTGTCGCGCTCATGGTTGCCATGTCCTGTCTCCGACCGAATCTCTGTGCCTTACTAGAAAGAGATCTGTATTTCTTTTTCTCGCAAACTCTCCAAAACTACCGTATCCCGATAAAGCGCAGCCTTGACCTCCCGCGAATTGCCGCTCAGAATCCCGCGAGTCGGGGCGCTGGCAGCAATCCACTGCTCTCGTGTGGCTTCGTGGGGGAAAACGTGGACGGTCTTTGTTCCGTCCGGTTGGACTTCATACGCATATTTCATGGGCTTGTGTCCTCCAGAGAAAGAAAGCGAAAGTCGGTTTCTTACGACTGGGAATCCTCCATCTCCATCGTGCGGAGAGTCGTTTCAACCGCGTGCCACGAGCTATCCCCGAAAAGCCACAAGTTCATGGACGCTGTCGGCACAAGTTGTTCAACGTCGCCATCATCGCCACCGAGGCGCACAAGATACTGACTACTGCTGACACGGGCGACAACTTTGCCGTGGAAGTGGTCCTCGCGGCCGATGAAGTACCGCCCCACAAGCGGGTCAGCTTTTTGGTCCGCGCCCGGTCTCGGGCATCCGCACGTTTTCTGGTCGGCGCGGAACAACTTCACCTTGCCGCATCGCGGGCAGCGACGTTTAACTGCCTTGCTCATTCCCATGCCCCTTTGCATATTTCTTGCGGGTTCGGACAGCATCCCCGTGGAGTAAGTAGCTCTCGCACTGCTTCTCAGCGTATGCGTCGGCTTCGTCTTCCGTGGCTGGACGGCGGAGGGCGTTTTCGACTCTCATGACCAGCAAGGCGAGCAGCTTTTCCGTGGCTCTTTCCTCCGCCTCTGCCTCGACAACAAAGATGCCGTCCTCCAACTGGCCGATGGCTTGGACATCCATCACATCTGCCATCCCCGTAAGTGGCGGCACTTCTATGAAGAACTTCATTGCGATCCTCCGTCCGCCTTCGAAGCGGGGCACTCACCCCGCAAGCGTTGGTCGGGTCTTTCGCGGCTCTAAGCCACTGCGAAGTTTGTCCAGAAACATTCGACTGCTTACTTTTGCCCCTTCGAGCCGCCATTCGGCTTGCCCATCCCTCGCTTCACTGGGATGCGCAGTGCAGGCTCGATAAAACAAATGCCTTCTGCTGAGCGAACGGCAGGTCGAGAACCCGCCCCGTCCACTTCCGTACCCGGTAGGAGAAGTTGGAATCACCAAGAGCGGCACGCCAGAATGCTAGATAGTCTTTAGCTTTTTCGGCAAGCCCCAGCCGCTCTGCATAGCCTTCGTTCAACAAGCTAAGGCCGACGACGCCGCTTCCCGCAAACGGCTCAACGATTGTCTTCGGCCACGGCGAGCCACCGAGGAAATCGAGAGCGTGCGGAACGAACCAACTCTTGCATCCGCCTGTCTTAACGATGAAGAGTGGCAGTCTCATCGCAGCACTGCCGTCAGTTCGGAGTCGTTTGCATCTGCGCCGCCGTTGAGATTCTCCATTTCACCGAGAATTTCCTGCGCAATCGCCTTGGCTATCCGATGGAATCGCTGAGGGTCGGATTCGAGCGGTCGGAGTGTGGACTCGAAGAAGCGCAAACACGTCTGGATGTACCCGTTGTCTGTCCAGTTGGCGTCGTCCCCTGTCGGCAGCGTTGGAAGCGTTTGCGTCAAGTCGGGCAGCGGCGTTTCTTCTTCCACGCTGCTGCGGGGCTCCGCAGGAATCGGGGAGAACACCTTTGTGCCATCAGTAAGCAGTAGCGTGCCAGCCTTGGGTGGGTTGAGGCAGCGGCACAGCCAGTCGTAGGTAACGCCTAGGTATTTGTTAGCCCATGCGGGACCAGTTCGTTCACCCATCACCGTCTCGCCCTTCTTCAAGTGGGCGAAGCCGTCTCTGACCCGCTCAAAGATGGGGCGCAATTCTTCCACCAAGTCCTTGAATTTGCGGTGAAGGACATTCACCTCGTCGTTGATTGCTTTCGCGGCTCGATACCCATCCACGAACGCCTGAGCGTCCGCTTCAAGGGTCTTGAGGTATACATTTCGCTGAGTATCCTTGTCTTTTCTTACGAGCGCCTTCTCGCTGCCATTGAGCGGGATGGACTTGACCGTCGCTGCCGAAACGGGATTCTGTCCGGTTTGGGTCAACGACTTGCTGTCACATGGCTCCCGTTTGGCACTCGCTTTCGTTGGCTGCTTCGCGCCGCTCTGTTTAGGCTGATGCGATTGACTCATGGTCTGCCTCCTATTCTTTACACAGAATATCGGGGGCAAACACCTACCGGAATGCGGTAAACCGCAGGTCGGAGAAAAAAGTTTGGAGGTTAGCTAGAGGCCAAAAAACCAGCGGGCGATGTGTGCGGGAGTCTGAACTCGGGCGATGTCTTTGACAGTGCGAATGAGCTTGTCGACCGTATCTATCTCAACGGCCATCTCGGCGGCGATTTGTTCTCGGTCTAGTCCTTCAGCGAGCAAACAGGCAATCATCCATTCGCTAGAGCCAAGTTGCTTTTGCCGCTTCTGCGCGTTCTCGTAGGCGGCGGCATACGCCTGCTTTTTTGCCGCCTCCCAGAACATGGCATTTCGCTTTTCGTTTGAGTCCGGCTTTGCGAGCCAATGTTTGCGGCGTTCTTTTAGTTCCTCAGCAGCCAACCCCATTCGTTTCAAAAAGCGTGGCGAGACTCTGCGCTCTTTGGCAGGTTCGGCGATCGGGTTCGGCAAACGAGCTTCCCTCGCTTGTGGGTTCCTTTGGTCGGTCGCAATAGCCCGGTCTTGCACCTGTTTTTCTGCGATATCACCAGACGAATCTCGTCCAGACTTCTTCTTGGGGGGCATGACCGCAGGTTAGAACTACAGCCCATGGGAAGGCCAGAATGAGTGCCGAGGCGGATGGTTTATGAGTTACTCCGACGGCATCATGCTCAAACGGCTCCCACTTCGACCGAGACCAAAGACATGAACGTGCGGATGTCGCGCTCCTCGAACATCCATCGGCGTCCGATGCGGTAGCCTCGCAACTTGCCGGTCCGTACCAAGGCGTAGATACTCTGGCGAGATAAGCGGAGGATTTGAGAGACTTCACGTACTTCGAGCAAGGGTTCCATGAAATTGCCTTTTGCCGCTACCGCCATTTACCTCTGGCAGGCGGCTACTTCCGACGTTTTTGTCGCTGCATGTTGATATCTCCTCTCGGCGCTCAACGCGCCTGTAAAAAGCGTGAAAGATTCCGTGACAACCGCATGGCGCATTTCGTCAATCCCCGACTTCGACAAATCTTTCTGACGCCGCGTCGGCATTCGCTCGCTTGTTCTTGTTTCGCAGGTCAACCTTTGCCGCGTAAATCATAATGGTGTCGAGGTTCTCGTGGCCGACCCATCGCACTACGTCGGTTGGCGAGCACCCTGCTTGTAGCCACCGCGTGATTTGAGTACTGCGGAACTTGTGACAGTAGACTCCGTCCGGGTCGAGACTCGCTCGCTTGGCAACAGCCTTGACGATACGGAGCAGGTGAACATCAGGGCCGCCATTGCTGCCCGGGAAGATGAGGTCGCTTGGCTTCTTGCCATTCATCTCCATCCGCTCTTGAATCTTCTTGGTCAGTTTTGGACTTACAGGAACGCCACGCTGAGCGGCTTCTGTTTTAAGTTTCCAATTCCATTGCCGCTTTGCTCGCACCCGCCAGATTGAGTCACGGAAGTCAATATCACCATAGGTCAGGTGAGCTAGTTCACCGTCGCGCAGAGCGGAGAACAAGAACGATTTTAGGATAAGTCGTTCTTCGGCGTCGGCGACCCGAAACATGGCTTCGAGTTCCTCCTCGCTGTACTCTTTCGGGTCTGGCTTGGGTTTCTTCGGCCAGTCCTCCGCCTTGATGCCGGTCGGATGATTCGCCCATTTGAAGAAAACCATCGCGTTGAGAAAATTGTTATAAACAGTGCCGTCCTCGTGTTCCATGACTGTCTTGCAATAGACCTTGAGGGCGAGCAAATCTTCGCGCACGACCTGCTGGACTGTGCTCTTGGGGCAACAGGCTAGGAAATGCCGTAGCGAGTTCCCATACGCAGTCCAAGTTCTGTGAGCTTTGTTGGCTTTGACTTCGTCGGTGTAACGCTGCACTGCTGAGGTCAAGGTCTCCGCTTTGGCTCTCTGTCTCGGAGCCGTCTGATTCAGCAATTCGATGCCGTGTTTGGCAGCGTGGATTTGAACCTGCACCCGCCCTAGCGCGACCGTCAGGTCTTCGACCGTCTTGAATGTCGGGAACCACCGACCACCATCCAGCGTGTAGCGCAGGGCGTATTGGAAGGAGTCCGGGCTAACCTTTGGCTGTCCGTTCTTGTAGCGGTCTTTCACCCGTTTCCACGGGTACCCTTTGCCGCGAAGCCGTTCGTAGATTTCTGGTGTCGCCATGTCCCTGTCTCTTTCACGCTCCATATAGTACTGAGCGTTTTGGATTCGCATGACAGGGAAAATTGAAAAGTGGCAACACCAGCAGCCAAAAGTGGTGACACCTAGCGTTTTTCTTGGGAATTTTGATACTGGCGGAGAGGGGGGGATTCGAACCCCCGTCACCCTTTTGGGGTGAAACTGCTTAGCAGGCAGCCCTGTTCGGCCACTCCAGCACCTCTCCGCGGGTGTAAACCTATGTATGCGCGGTGTTTAGAAGTTTCAGCTTCTTCGGCGATCTGACACTGTAGCCACTTTTGTAGCCACTCCGCACAAATCCAGTCATGGCTGCATGCACCGCCTTATCACTTGAGTGGCAGTAAACAACGCTCTGCTTAATGTTGCTGTGCCCTGCAATCCGCATCAGCGTCCACGCATCTACTCCGCTGTCGCCAAGGCGGGTTAGAAAAGTGTGGCGCAGATTGTAAAAAACAAACGGGCGCACACCGGCGTCGACTACGGCCTTGCGATGCGGTTCGTAGATCGAGTTAGGCACCATGTGTCCCACAGAGGCTTTCGGCGCGGGCCAGACCCAACCGTCGTGCGGTTTGCCTGCCGCCAGCCAGCGAGTGTGAATTATACCATGCACGGTTGGTGTCATAGGCACGACACGCGGAGCTGCCGCAGTCTTGCCGCTCGTAATCTGCAACGCGCCGTGCCGCCCTGCGTTCCATAAGATATTTTCCCAACGCAAGCGAAACGCTTCGTCGGGACGTAGGCCGCTGCCTACCAGCAGGGTAGCGAAACTTTTCAGCGGCTCCGAAGCCACGGCGAGGTACTTGGCCTCCTCGTCCGGGCGAACCACGTGGTCGCGGTGCTTAGCACCCGGCAATATTTTTAGCTTGGGCTTGGCAGCTAGCAGCCCGTCGTCCACCGCATGGGCGAGCGCGCTTCGCAGCACTCGGATCGTAGAGTTGACGGTTGAAATTTTGCGGCCCTGCTTCAGTCGCGCGCTCTTGAAACCGGCTAGCAAGTCATCACCTAGTTCGTCCAACCGCGCCCCGGCGAGCGGAGCATGATTTAGGAGCACGTTAATTTCATTGCGGTACCACTTCAAGCTCTTTGGCCGTTGCGCGAACTGTGCCTCCGCCCACGGCTTTAGGTGGTTGGTCAAGTAGTCGGCAAGCGTACCCGCATCTTTCTTAATGCGAATCCCGGCGTTCCCCTGTGCCAGTTTGGTCTTGGCGTCGTTTTCTATGTTGACGGCCGCGCGATAGTTGCTTTGCCGCGTGCTTTCTTGAATGCGTTTGCCGCCCCATGTGAACTTGTACCAGTAGATGTTGCCGCGTTTGAATACGCTCAATGGCTCACCCCTTAACAAGCGCCGGACAGTGTAGCTGATTAGGCAGCCCTGTGCAAGGAGGCCCCCCTGTAAAACTGGCAAACACGGCATGCCCTGTTGCGCACAACTGTCCTAATGTCCAGCTATGTCCGGAGGCCCCGACTGCCCCATGATCGGGTATGGCAAGCGATGCAGTCCGCCAAGACGAATTAGCACCTCAAGTGAAAAGGCTTGCTGGACGCTTTAATGTTCCGCCGGATCGTCTCCTTAATATGAGCCGTTGGTATTGGAGAAGGCGCAAGGAGGAATGGCTTAGTCTCGGTATCAAGAGCGGAGAAGGTCGCGGCAATAAGGTTGAGTCGACTACAGTCGCTTCGGGGTGGATCAAACGCGGGCCTGACGAGGGCGGCAGCATTTTTGACCCTGTGCTCTGTGAGTGCGCATACAAGTGGTTCTGTCCAAAGGGCGGCCATGTTCTTGATCCGTTTGCTGGTGGTAGCGTGCGCGGGATTGTGGCTACCCATCCCGAGGTTGGTCTGCACTATACGGGGGTAGAACTGCGGGCGGAGCAGGTTGAAGCTAACCGGCGGCAGGCTTTGAAAATAGGAGTAACCCCGCAATGGATTATCGGTGACAGTGCGAAGCTCGACAGTCTGCTGCCCCCTAATGAGGAATATGATTTGTTGTTTACTTGCCCGCCTTACTACGACCTTGAAGTCTATTCGGAAAGCAAAGCGGACGGCTCCTCAAAACAAACATATGGTGAGTTCCTGGTCTGGTACGAAACCGTATTCGCGCACGCAGTTGCCCGACTCCGCGACCACTGCTTTGCTGTGGTAGTGGTGGGCGACGTACGCGACAAGAAAGGCAAAGTCGGGGCGCTGCGCGGCCTTCCGGAAGCGACAGTGTCCATATTCATGCGCCTTGGGCTGAGCTGTTGGGAAAAACTTATCCTCAAAACGCCGATGGGCAGTGCTGCGATCCGTATGAATCGCCAATTCAACCACAGCCGCAAGCTGGTTAGTGTGATCCAGGACGTACTCGTGTTTTACAAGTCTGCGGACGGAAGCACTCCATTTGATTTGGAGTGGTACAAGCCGGGGGAGTAACACTCGTATGAGAAAAATATCGAAAGAAGGGCAGCGCAATACGTCGTTGGTGCTCTACGCCAAAGGCCTCGGAAGACCAAACCTACATACGTATGTAGGTTTATCTGGCAAGCTCACAGTGCGTGGTTGGTCTGCAGCCTCAGGATTATCGTTTGAGGATTGGCTGGCCACCGTCAAGAAATTGATCCCGGCGGCGACAGCGGTTCAGTTCGCTGTCGGGGATGCGATCCTTTTTGGCCAGAAGAAATTTGGCAAGCGGCCTGCGAACCGCGCGATAAAAGAGGCAACTGGTTACGCTAGCCATAGTCTGTATATCTACACCCGGATTGCAGAGAGAGTACCGCCCGAGGTACGAATTCCGCTGCTAACGTTCTACCACCACGCGCAAGTCGAGGCTTTTTTCGGAAGACCAGCATTGCAGCGTAAATGGCTTGATCGCGCCATCAAGAATGAATGGACAAGTCAAAACTTAAAGAGTGCGATAAATCGCGACGTGGCTTCTTCGCACCCGAAGCCGCTCCGCACTTCTATACCGGCGGGCGAGGCGCTCAGAGATCTTCTGGCGGTCGATGGGCTGGGAAACGCGTGGTTAGAGGTGCTGGAAACCATGGCGGCGGAGCGCGACACGACGCCCGAGCAATTGGCTCGCGACATCATATTTGGCTACTTGGAAAGGCAAAGACAACAAGCCGAAGATCTGGTTCCAGCCAATATCCAGTAAACTGGTGCTAGATAACAATAAGAAGTAGTTGCAAGTTAGTCATCAGTGTGCTAGAGTACCTGCAGTGATTGGCTGTGTGTGAAGGACGGCGTTGGCGGCGTCCTAAATTCCCCGCACGCACAGCAGCAGCACATCCGCCAGACACTAAGCGTTGACCAGCCACGGCAGCGCAACCCTCGCCTCAAAAGGGCATGGGCACGGGAAACAAAGGTAGTACCCGTGTCATGCTTTCCAAAAAGAACTCAGTAGCTACAGCCGCGCCCGCGGAAGTTTGCGAACTACTTACGGTTCCTGAAACGGCCAAGCTCCTGCGCCTTTCCGTTGGCACAATTCGCGCGTGGGTGCTCTACAGAAAAATCCCCTATTGCAAATTTGGCGGAAGGATCCGTTTCCGTCGCCATGACCTGGATGAGTTTATTCAACGCAACACGGTGGCCGTGCGAGCCGGGGTTTAGCCGTGGTGCCGATCCGCAAGCAGAACTTACGGCACCAGTGCCCGCGAGTGTTGTGGTCGCCTGTTGTGAAGACCGAGCCGCCACACCAAGACATTCCCAGCGCCATCAAGAAGTCTTGGCCACTGGAAGAGGTGTGCGAGGACGGCGAGCTACCTGAGGGCATGGCGCTGGTACCCGAGCATGACCTCAACACAGTGCGCCGCACGACGGACATCCGCGTCGTTGTGCCTAAAGCCTTGGCGCTCGTTCTCCGCAATTCAAATTACAGCAAACGCTACATTCTTGGAATTTATGAAGTGCTGGTAAATCGCCAAGCTCCCCGGCATGTGGCTGCCCGCTACTCGCTCAACCGGGACACCCTCAAGACGTTCTGCACTAGAGTACGTAAAAAGTTAGATACCAGTAAGAGGGTTGTTTACGATTTGCCTTCCACTTGTAAGGGGTACACAAATGGCTAAGGCAAGACAATCGATGCGGTGGACACCGCCTCGCGCCGGTGCGCTGGCTACGTTAACGGTTGGCGTTGACGGTGTGGTAGAGCTGCGCGAGCTGGTCGAGCCGAACGCTCCACCGCTGTACGCGCCGGGCGCGCCCGCTCTAAATAACTTTCACAAGTGCCTGCTCGTGGCGATCCAAGAGTTTGATAAGGCGCTGGCGCGCGCCTACTTCTTGACGAGCGACAGCAAGCTCGCGAAAAGTCTGCCTACGACGCGCCCGGCCATAAATATCGGGTAAGGAGAGTAAAGCGTTAGTACATAGTTGTACGTACTTTTCAGTGTACGCAACGCAATGAAAAGTACGTAGCTGTACGTACCAAGGCCGGGTGCAGGCTGGCCCGGTAACTTAAATCAATCAATTAAGGTGACCAATGAGAAGGCGAAAACTGCGGGTCTTAACCCCGCACCAGCAGTCCGAAGTAAATTCTTTCTACAAGCTGATGGCGGTAGCCCTTGCCCGGAACACGGATGAGGGTGTCGTGTTGGCGCGGAACCAGTACGTTGAAGCAACGATTTGTGAATTGCAGGAAACAGTGCCAGACAAGCAGGTGCTACTGGCCGCGTGGGTTGCGTGGTTTCACAACCGCGACAAGATGAACACGCTTGAGCAAATTCAATGGCCCGTTACGCAATTTCAACGGGAGTTGGACGGTGCGCTGGCGGCAGTTGAAGATTATTGCAAAGACGCCAAACGGCGCGCGCAGTTAAGCACGGGAATGTCTAACAGCGACCCGGTTGTTATTGCTTACCGCTTGTTGCAAGGCGGTGGGCGATGAAATATTTCATGCACGACAACAGCCTGCGCAACCAACCAGAGTTTGTGTCAATGGCTGATAGCACCGGCGGCAGGATATACGGTTGCGGCGTTGGCTTTTTGATCTGGGAAATAATTTGCGAGTACGGCGACGAAGAGTTTCACCTACCGTTGGGCGGCAAGTACGATTTGAAGTTTTGGCACCGGGAGCTTGGCTTTACCCGCCAGCAATCTTTAGGCAACACGGCGGCCCTGCTGTTGAATGCCGCTGGTGCGGGCATCATTGATTTGGATGCTTGGAACAAGCGGGACATTTGGGTGCCAGAGCTAAGGACACGGCTTGACCAATATGCGGCCCGGCTAGAACGCAAAGCGGCCAAACGGGAACGCAGGCATAAGCGTCCCCCCAAACCCCCCGAAAGCGAAAAGTAAAGGTGTAAAGGGAAAGGTTAGAGGACAGGGTAAAGCAAAGAAATAAAGTAAAGCAATAAAGGAAAGGTGTACGTACTTAGCATGCACAAGTACGTACACGGGTTGATTGGTTGTTTGAATTGCTTTGCTTAGTTGTTTGCTTACTCCTCTGTGTTTCGATCGGCGAGCGGGCAGGGCAAACCCAAAGCAACACCTTCAAGGCGGGAGCCTGCTCAAATGCAAAACAGATTGTGGAGACGCAGGGCAGCAGCCATGCCCGGCAAAAGGAGAAATACAGTGGCATACACAGACAGATTTATTGAGATGTACAGGGAGGTAAGCAAAGGCGGACAACTTAGCGAAGCCGAAGTCTTGGCGCTTGGCCAACCGCCCGCGCCCGGCCTACGCATTTTCAAAGTTTTCAAATATCTATTGCAGCGCATTGAGGCAGTGCAGCAGCCGAGTGAGGAAGCGATTAACAAAGCAGTTGATGCTCGCATTCAAATTATCCGTGCGGAACTGGCTCGTCAGCATGACGTGCGAGAAGCACGGCGCACAAGACTTGATACGGCGCGCGGGTCGCAAGGATAAGAGCAACGCAAATTCAATAAGGCAGGTAATCACCAATGGCAAAAAAATATTTCGTTCTAAATCTAGGCGCAAGGCCAAAAGCAACACCACCGCTCGTGCTCAAGGGGCAAGATCCGTGGGCCGCAACCGTTGATACAGATGAAAGCCTAAACGCTGCAAACGGCATAGACCCTGACACCAATGAGGGCGTGATTGAGGGGGGCGCAAAGGGCTGTGCCGACGGTGACGACACGGACGACAGCGACACTGACCAGGAAGACGATAACGACCAATGAGCCGCGAAGACCTTATCAAAACCACCGGCACCATAACCAGCGTGCACGGCTATGTGTTCAAGGTCAAGTTGGCTCGGGGCGGTGAAATTATTGCGCAGCCCAACGGCAAGCTGAATAAGTTCCTAGGTTCGATTTCAAAAGCCCGGCGTCAAGGCTATCTGCTGGTTGGCGACACGGTAGACCTTGAAATATCTCCCTATGACCTAACACGCGGCCTTATAGCGTGGCGGCACCGGAACGGAAAGGATTAAATACATGGTTCTCACACCACACGCGATTGTAGGAAATTTGTTGGCGGCGCTTGAGGGCACGCCCGGCAACAAAGCAGCGATGCGATCAGCGGTACCCGGCATGTTGGCGCAAATGGTTCCCGCACTGCGGATGCTGCAAAACACATTCAACGTAGATGTGCAGCCACAGGTTGCCCGGCTGCGCGCGGCATTGACCAACGCGCTAGCAGAGCTGGACGCAGCGTATCCGCCACAGGCCAGCTAACCCTCTCGATCGGCCAAAGTAACCACCGGCCTAGCCCACGGCAGCAAGGCATTAATCATAGGCGCGGCAGCGTTATCAATGGGGCAATTGGGTCGCAAAGCGGGGCAAAGCCACATTACACCACCGGGCGCAACGCGGCACCTAGCACGGGTGTGGGCGCAGTATAGATAGCAGTACACCATCGGATAACACCCTTATCTATTAATCTTATCAGCCAGAAGAGGGGATGGCGGTGCGAAAAACATAAGTGCTTTAGACCAAAAACCACTCGCCAGTTTTTGCGGTAAGTCCGCGAAATTACGAGATATTTTGGCGTAAAGCCGCGAAATGATTTCTCAAGTGGGGCGGTAAGAGGCCCAAAGGATACAGAAATGCCAACAGCACTACCCCGAGCCTGCCTGAAATGCGGCAAGGCGTGCCCGCCCGACGATATGCGAAACGGGCGCTGCAAAGAGTGCGCGCAAACGGTGGACACGGCCAATGACAGGTTTCGCAAGGACGACCCGGTGCGGCAGATGTACTTGCTGGCCCGGTACGGCTGGAAAAAGTTCCGCGACGTCGTCGTTGCGTGCAACCCGGTGTGCCAGCGCATTGGCACGAACCCGATTACGTTTGAGCCGGAGCAGTGCCGCTACCCAAGCACAGAGGTGCACCATCTTATTTCGCCGCGCACTCGGCCTGACCTTTTCAAGGACCCGGCCAACGTGATTGCGCTTTGCAGAAGCTGCCACGGCAAGACCGAGGGCGAACCGGGCGGCAAGCGTGACCCGGGAAAATACGTTCCTACCCTGTACGGTCTTGCAATGACCGGTGGGGTCAAGCCGGTTAACTAGCCGTGCAGCCGTTATCAGGTTCGCCGGGCTACCACACCCGCAAAAATGAAACCGGAAATAGATATGGCCGGTTGGTGGTCGTGGGCACCACGTTGCGGCGCGGCGTTCAGTTTTCCTGTGGCTGTCTGCGAGACGAACTAGCTGCGGAGCTGTGCAATAAGCGGTGGGACGAATACCGCGATAGGTTAATTCGCGCATTTTTCACTACCGGCCTGTATCGAATAGGGCCGCCAAAAGGAGCAAGCAAATGATTTTAGATACGTGGTTGGGAATTGGTAGCAAGCGCGACGGCGGCAACACCGTGCGATCGGACACGGCACCGACCTACAGCGACGTAACGGTTAAGGAAGGCGTGAAGAGCAGCGTGGTCAACCCGCCCAAGCCTATTGCGGCACAGTGGACGATTGGGTTCAACAGCAGCAAGAGGCCGACAGCCCGCTTGCTCTGTGTGTGCAGAACAGTTTCGGATTTTGAGCTTGGCGGACTGGGAATAGCGCCCGTGGCAAAGTGTTGCAAGAACGCACTGGCATACCCGCAGAACCGAGAGTACACGGCCCATTTATTGATAACGACGTTGGGTCAAACCGGCTTACCGCCGGAGCCCGGCACAGGGCCGGGGCTGTACCCGAATGATGCGAAGTTCCAGCCCGGTGGCCCACGTACTGGCGACGGTTTGTCGCAGGCAGAAATAGTTGCATTGACCAGAGCCGAAGAAAAGGAATTGGCCGGTGCTGCCAAAGATGCGGAGCTTATTGAGGCTGCACGCAGGGAGCACGCGAAACACCTGAAGTAAAAACGCGATGAAGGAGGGTACCAAAATGCAATTTACAGAAGCAGAAAAGCGGTTTCTACACCGCGAGCACGGCGAGATACGGTTGGGTCATTTGCTCACGGTGGAAGAGTTTATAGCCATCAACTGCCCGCCAGAAATGGCCGAGCAAATCGTGACACGTGAGCTTGAAAAACGTGCGCGGCAGCTCGGTCCAAAGTTTGCGGCTTACCGAAAAAGGCTCGCAGCACAACCACAGGTCGGTGCAGGCGACGAGCTTGTGGACAAGATTGCGGGCGCAAGTTTGTTCTAGGCCAGCGTGTAGGCTGCTCGGCACACGCAAAAAATCCAGTAGGAGCACCACAATGACCACACTCAGCAAATCAGCAATCCTTGAGATCCACGACCTAACGTCGGAGGCCAGGCGTTTGGCTGCCGGTTCTCAATCAGACCGCAAGACTGCGGACGTTCTGTTAGCGCGCGTTGCCAACATCCGTTCCAGCGGTATGTCCAGCGACGAAACCCGCAAGCTCTATGTTGAAGCTTTGGGCGACCAAATTCACGGCACCGCAGCGCAGCACCGTGCCCGGCATGAAGTTATGTTCCGTCGGTATGTGTTGGCCAAGACGCCGCAGGACCAGAAGCGAATGTTGAATGAGTGCCGCGATGCCGCTTTCCAAGCTGGCACACAGGCCATTACCTACACCGAAGGAGCAACCGGCGGAATGCTGGTGCCGATGAGCTTTTATGACGCAGTAATCACCGGCATGGCGCAAACCGACCCGCTGCTCAGCGACGACAACGTAACCCTGATTGCCGAACCGACGTACGCCATGAAGCCAAAGCAACTGCCCGGCTACGACCTGACGACAATTGCGGCTACGCGCGTTGTTGAAAACACGGACAACGGTGTGCCGGACGCGTTTCCAGCATCATCTGCGGAAGTGTTAAACGGTTATCCATACCGTTTGGCGACATACGCAACGGTTGAAATTACCGACGATGACTTTGAAACCGCAATGGCATCCGTCGGCCGAGCGCACGGTGTTGGCTTGGCCCGTGGAATTGGTTCGGACCTGGTCAATGGCACCGGCAGCAGCCAGCCCCAAGGCTTGCTAGTTGGCGCTTCTAACTCCGGTTACACAACCCAAGCGGCGAATGCAATTTCGGCCACGGACATTAACGACATATTCTTTTCCGTGAACCGGATTTACCGCAACAGCCCGAAAGCAGCGTGGGTTATGAACGACGCAACGTACCAGCTCGTGCGTGCGGCAAAAGACAGCCAGAACCGGCCTTTGATTGACATGCAAGACGACTGCGAATGCCTCATGGGTAAGAAATTACTCGTGTCGCCTTCTATGCCGTTCGGCGCGGGCAGCAAGGGCATTGTCTTTGGCGACTTGAGCCACTTCATTGTGCGCGTGTCGGCGTTGTACTTCCGCAAGGCTAACCAAGCGGAGTTTGCGGTGGAAAAATACCGCGACCTGCACATTAGCCGACTTCGTGCGGACAGCGTTGTGTTTGATCCAGCAACGCAGGCAAGCCCGGCTAACACACAGGCTGCTCCAATCCAGTACGCCACGTTGCACGCATAAACGACGTTCCATCCACCGGGAAGCATACGGTGGAAATCAGCAAACCAAGAGGGCTGGCTCGGGCGGGCTGGCCCTTTTTTATCGTAGAGAAGGTTTCTACTAATTTGCACCACGAAAAGGAAAACGAAAATGAGTAACGAAACAGTAGGGAAAGAGTTAGGTGTTGTGAAGTGGTTCAACTCGGCCAAGGGCTACGGATTTATCGTACCCGACGGCAAAGAAGGCGAAGATCTATTTGTCCACTTCTCTGCTATTCAGCGGGACGGTTACAAGTCTTTGAGCGAAGGCGACCGCGTGTCCTTTGACACCACCAGAGGGCCAAAAGGTTTGCAGGCGGAAAACGTTCGGGTAACTGAAGAAGCCGCACCCAAGAGCTACCCGCCGGAAGTTCGCAGGCGATAACGAGTTTGCTTCGCGCCGTTTTTGGCGCGAAGCAAGGCGGTCATTCGGTAGCCGCAAGGTGGTGCCCGTACCGAAAGGCGACACCCATCCGCCTTTTTGCCGGGCACCGCTACTTCTTCGCGGCAAGCGCGCGGGGGGCTTAAAGGGGTGGCTGCCCCGAGCCGATATTTGAAATAGGGCGCGGCGCACGGACGTTAGACTTAGCCGCGCTACCAAGCGGGTGTACCAAAGGCCAGTTGCGGGATAGCGCAAGCGTGATGGAGATTATTTTCCTTGCGGCGCTTCGCTTTCTGTACTATGAAGACACACCTAAAGAGGGCCTAAATAGAATTGGGGCGTGCCAATTCAGGGTATCTCTGGGATGCCCGACATGGAACGGTTTTCCGCTTTGGGCCAATTTGATGCAGATCGCCAGTGTGGAAAATTAGTGCAACGATCTGAAAATACATGGTTTACGGTAGTGTACCATTCGGCGTGGATATTGCATCTTACTAGTGCGGTTCCGAGGGACTAGTGTCGCCGGAAAACAAGGTTCAGACCTTTCAGGTGCAAGGTGAACCTCCGAATGAGGCGGTTTCCGCGCTGTTCAGTAATTTCTTGTCTTTGTCTAGGGTCGGGACCGAGGTTCAGTTCGAGTTCATATTTTTAGACCTGAATAACCTCGCAGTCATGCTGAACCAGCTAAAGCAGGAGGAAGCCAAACAGTCGCCGATCGTTAAGGGCAAGACCATCGCTAAGCTGGTCATGCCAGCGGCATCATTCATTCAGTTAAAAGAACAGTTGGATAACATTTTTACGGCCCTGAAGGAGGCATTGCCAAAGGTGCCGGAGGTTGAAAATGAGTTGCGCAACACAAGCACTAGATAGAACAAAAGTCTTGGGTAAAGTCAGCTTTGCTCGTGGCGACGGTACCACAGCCGCACCCTGTGTCACGGTTAGTGATGAACAGCTCGAGGAGCGCATCCTTGCTGCGGTGGTGGCGACGTTCGCTCCTGAGCATCCGCACACGATGGTGATTGAACTGACGCCCAGGACTTTTTCAGAAACAGCTGTTCACTTCATGAAAGTCGCCAAGCCAGTCGAGTGGCCGATAGACGAGGCCGACATCGACTAAGGTGGCTGAACCGTTCTATATACCGCCCGGCCCGAAGTTTGAGCCGGGCGATATTTTTTCTGAAATACCCTTCCCCGCTCTAAAACATCCATTGGAGTTCTTCCGAGCCAGCCCGAACCAAAAGAACCCCGGCGGCGCTACCATTTTTAAGGCTTCTGACGGTCATCAGCCGCAAACCGGGGACACGGCACGCGGAGCAATCACCAAACGGACCGTTTTACTGTTGAGTTGGGAGTGTGAAATCGACGCCGTTTTCAGGGACCAAAAAGAGCACAACATTAGCCTTGATCGCCGCTACTGGCTCGCCGCACCCGTGAAGCTTTTGAGCGACCTTGGTCCCAAAATGAAGGAGCGAACGGAGGCGGGAACACAACCAAACAAGTTCCTGCTACCAGCGGGCGACGGTCCATTCGGCAATACGCCGCATTTCGTGGATCTGAGGCAGATCACACCGATCACAGTGCCGTACTTCATAGACGTCAAGAAGATCGGGAGTTTGTCGAGAACAGCGATTTTGGCGATGCAGGCACACCTCGGTATGTTCTTCTCCGGTCTGGTTATCTATGTACAGCCCGTTTCGTGCCCGCATTGCACGGGGCCGATTGACCCAACCCTGTTTGTTGCTAATTCCGCTGCCGAAATGGACATAGAGTAAATTCTGGCCCTCACAATGCCCCCAATGCGCATGTTGCGAAAGTAGCAAGAACGATTCGCGGCGGCAAATAGAAATGATCCGCTGCAACAGGGGACGCGGTGTACAGGATTCTAAAAAGCGATTGCGAACACGGGCCGTTCTACGATACGTGGTCCTATTTGTATGAGCGCTTGACCACCAAGCCGCTGCCACAGGTTCTCGGAGCGAACGATCGCGCGGCCGTGCGGCTGTTACCGGGCCTCGACGCGTATGTCGACATATTGTATGCGGCGTGCGGTGAAACAAATCGGCCGGGGATTGTCGCCAGAGGTTCTGCGCGCACCTACGATTTACCCGCTAGCAAAAAAGCACTCGTCGCGTTTAGCGGGGGCAAAGACAGTGTGGCCACGGCCATCGCGCTGCGGAAGGAATATGACGTTAAGCTCTACCATTTATCCGGCATTAACCACGGCTACTCCCACGAGCGTAACTACTGCGACGAACTAGCCTCCATGTTGGGTCTGCCGTTGGTGGTCCGCAACGTCCACATTAAGGTAGAAAAGGGCTGTCCGTTCAAAGAAAATCCGGTTAAGAACCAACTCATCCAAGCCGCTATGCTCGAGTACGGCCTGCGGAACGGCATCACCACTTACGCTTTTGGTAGCGGCGGTGGCGATCCTGAAGATTTGTCCAAAATTAATCCACTGTATTGCATGTCGGACTTTGCTGGCTTATTTCGACAGGCAACGGCATTCTTCCAAAAGTATGTGTCTGCCTACACATGCCTGCATCCGTTCACGATGGAGACCGAGGCCTACTGGACCATTTTTCAGGAATGCCCCGAAATACTTCGTCGACAAAAACACACCAGTTGCATTATGCCGGTGTATCGCAAGCCGATGCTTCATGCGGCCAACATCCGCGCCGGTGTAGCTTTGGAAAAGTCTCGCTGCGGGACCTGCAATAAATGCGCCTACGAATATCTTCACATGGTGTTGTTCGGACTAACAGACTACAAGAAGGAGTATGCGGCCAAGTGCGTCAAATCAATCTGTGATCGAGTTAAGACGGATGTGTACGACCAAGCGCGGCGTTTCACAGAAAATGAAGCGTTGGGCGTCTACATCGATTTTGCTTTGCTACGGCGCGAGTACGCGGCATGGGCGGACTTCGATCCTGCGCATGGCAGCTTTGTGAAGTACCTAGAGCGGCACGCCACCGGCGCGGTTCGCAGGTGATGGGTCTGTTTTGAGCCATTGGCACTTGTCCGGTTACAGCGGTTATCGATTACCTTTGGCCCGATTATGGCTAATGCAGAGCATCTCGCAATTCTCGGCCGAGCTTCCGCCGCCCTTGCTCCATGCGGAAACGTGGTCAGCGTCCATTTCGTCGAGCTTATAGATTCTGCTCTTGTTCGCGTTATGCCCATGCGCGCAGAGCGGACAGTTAGATTCGCCCTTTCCCTCGACTGCTTGCGTCTGCTTAGCGTATGCGGCCCGCTTTATCGGAGTTTCGAAGACCCGGACATCCAACATCTTCGTATCGAGCGAACCGCCCAAGAGATACTCGAAGATTCCCTTGCGGCTCTTCACGTAGTCATCGGCGGCGAGTTTTTTCACATCGTCCGACATCTTGGTTGGATCGTAGGACTTGCCGTGATACAGTTCATACAATCTGCCCCACTCTAATCCGCGCATTTCTGGGAGAACGTCGATGAAGACTGTTGAAACCCAGTCGATCACGCTGTTGAAGTAGGTCTTCAGCTCATTGATGTTGTTATCGTTGCGATGCTGGCTCATGTAGTCGCCAATGTCGCCCTTGCTCACCCAGTCCAGCGCACGCTCCAGGAAATCCTGCCGGTTCGCGCTGCCCCTGACGTAGGCATTCCACTTTTGGATGTTCGCGTTTTGGCTATTGCTGAACTCAGCCTTCGCAAGCGTCACGAACGGTCCGGAGTAGATGGCATTCAAGAGCTCTTGGGGGTTGAGAGGCACCCCTGCGATGTTGATAGTCTCAAACCATTGCTTGATCTCGCTCTCGTCGCCCTCGCACTCGTAGATCAGCAATTTCGAGGCCCGAATCTCGGCTTGTTGGTCGGCGGGCAGGCTGTCGAAGTTCTTCGGGTTGCCGTTATCCATGATCGCGAACTTGTTTGTAACGAATCTCCCGATACTGGTGATTCGTTGCTGGCCGTCCAGCACTTCGAACTTGTCGTCAGTGATTTTGTTGAAGTAGATCAGCCCGAGCGGATACTCCTTGAGCAGCGATTCGATCACCGCCACCTCTTTCTTGCCACCGCCGTCGGCATAGATGTAGTTGCGCTGGTACTCCGGCTGAATGGTGAGCTTTCCGCCCAGCCCGAACAGCCCCTTGCCCTCTAATTGGTTGTATACAAACCCGTCGCAGATTTTAGCGACTGTGATGTCGGTTCTCAGCGTGGTCTTCACTTTTTCGTCCTTGCTGCGCGCCGGGTACGACGGCGGTGGCGGATGAAGATTCGTTGATACACCTTCCTGCCATCAAGCACAGGCGTGGCGTTCATGTCATATGTGCCTTTCCTCCCGAAGATTCTCCGATAGGCTTCCTGGCACTCCTTTGTAGTGTAGACGCGAGTCTTCAGGCCATATAAATCCTCGTTCTCGCTTCTCCCCAAGATCTCAAACTGCTCCGGGTTGTACTTGTCGAGGAATGTGATGGGGACACCCATGAGGCCGTCGTAGTCGCTGGGGATCGCATCGGTGAATGGCACTTCGATGGCGTCGTAGTTAGCGTATCGGTTGTAGGCCGCCTTGCCGTTGATCTCCTTGTGCTTGCTGAACCTCAAATTGTCGCCCATGGTCATGAGCGGCACCCTCTCGTGGCGGCGTCCATGGTCCAAGTTCGTCCACCAGCGAACGCCCTTGACTCGGATGTACTTGACGCCATTTTCGTCGACGCGCCAACCCGCCGCGTTCAGCGGATAGTGGTCTGGAACGCGGAACTCGCGGTCGCCGCCATGGATGGTAACGCCCATCCACAGCTTGTCGGCCTTGATGAGCGGAAAGACCTCCTTGTAGGTTATCGCCTGCACGTTACCGATAATCAGAAACTTCTTCCCGTGCTCCACGAGCTTAGCGACGTACTCCTTGAATAGGGAGAAGGGCGGGTTGGTGACCACGATGTCCGCTTGCGTGAGCAACTCGACGCACTCGCCGCTGCGGAAGTCGCCCCCTTCCGCGAGGGGTGTGCGAGTGTGGGGGTTCTGCTCCAGGAAGAGCTTGACGTCTTCGATGCCAGTCGCGCCGTCTCCGTTCACGTCCGTCACTTCGTCGATCTCGACGGCAATCGCCTTGGGTTTTTGGCGCTTACCATTGCCCTCGTTGTACTCACCGAACGTGAGTTGTACCCCGGCGATGGGGGAGCCGTCGTAGCTGGTGGTGACGAGCTTTTTGAGGCCGAGCTTGTTGAAGTTTGCGGCGAAGTACTTGAAGAAGTTGCTTTCGAATGGGTCGTCGCAGTTGCAGTAGACGACCTTGCCACGGAAGGTGTCGGGGTCAAACTCGAGGTAGGCCTCGACCTCTTTCTGGATGTCGACGTACTGGGTGTAGAACTCGTCCTGCTTGGCCGTCTTCGCGGCGTGCAGGCTTCGATTCAGTGGCTTGGTCTCTATTTTGCGAGTGGTGTTTCCCATCGTTGCGAATGAGATTTAAACACCGCAGTCGAATTTTGGCAATGCGTGGCGACGCCCAACGTCCAGATTAAGTTAACTCCTGATAAATCGTACCGGACAAGTGAACTGACGGCTCGCAATCCATGTGTTCGCTACCAGGGCTGCTTAGTTGGCTACACTTGAACTGTAGCCGATTTTGTAGCTACCGTCTGCAACTACGCATTACCGGCTGTTGCTACGAAGTCGCGTGTAAGCCATTGCCAATTAGTGGTTTATTGCAATTCATTGTGATTCCTGGTAGCTGTCGTAAGTCTTTTAGAACGGGTGTTTGTATTATTAGCAGGCAGCCCTGTTCGGCCACTCCAGCACCTCTCCGTTATCTACTAAGCCTTTTTGGTATCGTTCAATATGAGCAATTCTGCTTCCGTGTCTGGCTTCCCAGCTTGCTGCCGGCGAGTCTCAAGCATATCACGAACGCGCGGAGTCATCGGCACCGGAGAGCGGTTGCGCTGAGCTCGCAGTCGGTATATTCGCCGACGATCTGCCAGCCTTGTTTCGCGGCAAGATCGCGCAGCTGACAGAATTCCGACTCGAGCAGCCGAAGCAGCGATTGTTCCTGGATTCATCCGAGAGACCTTCAGCGCTGTCGTCCTTATCCAGTTCCTAAGGCACGGCAGCAACCGAGGGTTCGGACGTCATTTCTGGAGAATTTTTACCCTTGCTGCGAGGCCGACTTACGATTTCGCCTGCCTCGGACCACTTTGTCCCCGCCAAACGCGAATCTTGGGGCGAGAGTATTTGCATTGTGACGATGACAGCTGGCACGAGAAGGATGATCGTTATGCAGATCCACATTAGGGATGCGGCGAGCTGCTGATCTTCGAGGGGCGGAATATTGATAAGCCGGGGCGCGGAATTGTAAGAGACATACACGACTCGATCGCAGAAGGCGAGAAAACCAGAGAGCGCGTCACAGGGCAAAGTGGCGGCAAAAAGATACAGGGGCACCGACCATCGAGGCCAGCGTGCGGTGCTCGGCCACGGCTGGACTACAGGCCACCAGAAAAGAAGTCCCGCGGCTAAAAAGCTGGCGTGCTCCAAATTGTGCAGCCAGTCATTCCGCAGCGCCGCCTCAAATACCGCGGGAACGTGCCATCCGATCAATGCAAGCGTGGCCGCGAGCCAACAGATCGCTGGATTTGTGATCAGATGGCCGAACCTTCTAAGCGGAGCCCATCTGAGAAATGATCCTACGACTCTTCGAGCGATCAGCTGCGGAAGTCCTTGAAGCAACGGCAGTGCTGGAGTTCCAAGGAGGACGAAGTAAGGGGCGATGGCCATGAGCAAGAGATGCTGCACCATATGAACGGTGAGGGACACATCGTCAAACGCTGCTAAAGGAGAGCCGATGGCGATCCAAATTGAAATGATTCCCGTAAGAAATGCAGCGAGCCTCCACGCCGAAAAGAGTTTCGGAAACGTGGTGCGCAAACGAAACCAACCGCGTACATAGATAATGAGGGTGAGGGCCAGAGCCAGGTTGACACCGAGCGGAGGAGACCATGATTGCAAAACGGCTTGGGTGTCAGAGGTCATAGCAATTTCATTGATGGCTCGAAGACGGCGCAGATGTATCTGGTTCGATGGCGAGGGCACGAGAGGCGTTCCGTGCAGGCTGTTGCCCAGCGGGATGCAGCGTTTCGAGGAATGCCACCAGCGCCGTAGTCTCCGCCGGGCTTAGATTTTTTCCATACGCGGGCATGTTCCCGCCCCCTTGAATCACCTGCCGGATGAGTTGATCCTGCGTCAGTCGCACGGCCACGGCGTCTAAGGCCGGGCCACGCTTTCCGCCTTGGTCACCGAGCGAATGGCAGTTATGGCACTGCTTTACCTGAAACACCAGAGCGCCTTGCCGCTCGAGTGCCGAGCGGCTGTGGAGAAATTCGGGAGGGATCGGGTCACCGCTCCACGCGTCCATGATAGGACTCCACGGCGTATGTTCCGCCAGATGCGTGAATGTTCCCAATGCAACCGCCGCCAACAGAATCGTGAGCACCGCGACAGGCCTGCGCCGCCAACTCTTCTCACCTTCGCCGAAAAGAAATGGCAAGAGAATCAGCGCGAGGATACCAACCACGGGACCGATGAGCAGGGCGGGAGTTTCCATGGAGGGCGGCAAGAACGAGAGTACCGCATAGAGCCAAAGGAAAAAGAAGTCCGGACGCGGCGAGGTTTGAATAATTGTCGGATCAGGCGGGCCCGACGGGCCGTAAGGGCCAAACCACGCGGCGCAGACAGCGACCGAAAGCAAAATGAGGGCGGCGAAAAACATATCCTTCCAGATCGCGTCGGGAACGAACGGAATCCCGTCGGCTTTTGTGAGCGCGTGGTACTCCTTAATGTAGGTGGCCTTTCGAACTATCCGACCGGGCATAGGCCACTCGTTGATGCCGAGTTTCAAAACCATCAAAAGATGAACGCTCACGAACGCGATGAGAAGTCCGGGGATGACGAAAACGTGAAGCGCGAAGAATCGTGAGAGTGTCGCACCAGCGATAATCGGGCCACCGAGCATCAAGTTGACGGCCCACGGTCCAATTCCGGGAACGCGGCTTGCAATCGACGCGCCGATCCCGAGACCCCAGTACGCGTCCTGATCAAATCTCAATACTTGCCCGGTGAAAGCCATGCCAAGAGTGACGAGCAAGAGGAGGACGCCCACGACCCAGGTGAGTTCGCGCGGGTATTTGTAGGCGCCAAATAGAAACACCTGAACCATGTGGATCAGAACGATCGCCACCATGAAGTTCGAGCCCCAACCGTGAAGAGCTCGAATGTACCAACCGAGCGCAACGTTATGATTGAGGGCCTGAAGGCTGTTCCAAGCTTCACCCGCAGACGGCACATAGATAAGAGCGAGCATGATGCCGGTAACGATTTGAAGTATGAACACAACGAAGGCAGCGCTGCCGAATACGTAAAACCAGCTGGAGGTTTCGCGAGGTATCCGATGCTCCATCGCCTCGCGGATAGAAGTACCAACCTGAAGGCGCGCGTCCATCCACTCGCCAATGGAGTCGATCAAACGCATGGTCGTATCTCGGTGACGATATTTGAAGCAGTAGGGCTGCCTGGCGTGGGCATTTCGCCCGCATTGATGAACAGCTTTCCGCTTTCGATCCTATAGTGATATTCGAACAATCCACGCTCTGGAGGGCCGGAAGCGCGGGAACCGTCTTGATAGTAAGCGCCACCATGACATGGGCACATAAAGAGGCTCGATTGCGGGAACCAGCGAACGGGACATCCGAGGTGCGCGCAGTTGATCGCGAAAACCTGGAAATTTTGCCCGTCCACATTGCGAACCCAGCAGGCGATATCTGCGGTATCGCCGTCGGTGGGATTCACTACCGGATTGCGATAAGTGGCGAGGCGCGTCTGGCCGGAAGGAAATTGTTCGAGGTTACCAAGTGGAACCCACGACTCGTAGCCTCCCTTACGTCCGCGGGCGATAGGCGAGAGAAGATAACGCACAATCGGCACGGCGAGAATAGCGGCGACGATACCATTGAAGAGGATTCCGATCTTCATCAGCACGTCGCGTCTGGTAAAACCGCCTGGGAGCGTCATCGAGTTTCTCCTGCCGTCTTTGCGACACTCGGATAGGGTTGACCCGCGAATTTTGGCCGCTGGGAGGCGAGCCAGGCCACAACATCAGAGACATCCTGCGTTGACATCGGCTTTCCCGGGACGTTATTTCGCCAGTCGGGAGCACCGAGTTCAGGACGTCCTACGATCACGATCGTCCGCAGCTCTTGATCGTTCAGCAGGGCAAGAAACGACCCATTTACGATCGAGCTGGCCTTTGCTCCGCCTCGGCCCCCGGCGCCATGACAGGAAGAACAGTAGTCGGCGTACACTTCCGATCCGCGCGAAGGATTACCAGGCTCGGATGAAGAGTACGGGGGTGGACTTGCGCCGCTCAAAATATCCGGCTTCGACCAGCGTTCGCGAATACCGCTGACGATCACATCGATCTGTTTGCTGGTGAGCATTCCACCGGCGCTTTGCGCGAAAGCGGGCATCGCCGTCCCTGCGATTCCATTCGCCGCCGCGCGCCGAACAACTGAGTCATCCGCAACCGCGAGGTACACCGGGTCGGCGAGAGCGATGGCAGCTCCACCTTTTCCTTCCGGGCCGTGACAACCCGAGCAGTTCTGCGCGTAGAGAATCTTGAAATCTGAAATGTCGTCCGGAACGATTGGAACTTCGATTGTAGCCGCTCCTCTGGGTATGCCAGTGCATCCACACAAAACGAGTGCAGCGAGGCTCGCGATCCCGAGGACGAGATGCCGGAACCTCATTTTGATCCACCCGGCCCTGGCTTTTCCTTCGTCATTCCCGGAGCCTCAATTCCCGCACGCACTGAAAACGGCACGAACTGTTCAGTCGGCACGCGCTCTTGGCGCATAACCACCAATCCGGCCACGATGCCGAAAGCAAACTGCGAAGCAATGAACCACACCCAGTCGATATGCTTGTTCAGCAGGGGATTCAAGAGCTCAAGTATGCTGTAGAGCAAGCCCGTCCAAAGAATCGGCGCGATAATCCCTCCCAGAAGAATTGGGCGCCGTGGGAACATCGGCAGCATGGCTCCATACAGCAGCCCCACTAATAGAGACGTGAGCAGATGGATCACGACCGCAATAGAAAAGCTACCCAAATGGAAAGTATCGAGTGACGCTGTTCCGAACCGGAGGAATTCTGAATAGGCGGTCGCTGCCAGCAGATTGATCGGATACCAGATGCTTCCTTGTTTGATCAATCCGTAGAGGCAAGCGAGCACAGCCATGGCCACACTTCCAGCGAGGCCACCTTTGATTCCTGCCGAAACCGGATACGTTTCCAATGGAAGCAGCGCACGCGAGAGTTCTGGCGCCACCGCGAGCCGTTCGACCACGCGCCGGGAAGTAGTCGCGACGAATGGTATTTCCGCGGTGACTCGAATCGTTTCCTCCTTCTCCTGAGGGAGGACATCACGAAACCAGCCAACGCACCCGGTCACCGCCAGAATCGCGCCGAGGATGCTGAGTGAAGCGTTCGTGACCAAGCCCGCGAACAGCAGCGTGATGCCGAACGCAAGAGTAATGGGCCACGCCGTCGGCGCGGGCAATATGATCGTGACTGGCGCGGCGGCAGTTGCTTCTGCTCGTGAATTAGAAGAATCCATGTGACTCTGCTTCCTTCAGCGACCGATGATGTAAACGACCGTGAAAACGACGACCCAAACCGCATCAACAAAATGCCAATACAGCGAAAAGACGTCGACGCGCTCGCTGTGTACCGGCTCCACTTTGCCCAAGAGGGTAAAAATCATGGCCAGCGCAATCCCAATCAATCCTACCGTGACGTGAAAAGCGTGGAGACCGACGAGCGAGTAATACGTCGTGCCAAAGAGATTCGTGCTGATGGTCAGTCCTTTGTCATAGATCAGGTGGTGCCATTCGCGCCCCGTTCCAACCAGGAAAATGGTGCCGAGGACCATCGTGATGAACCACCAAAGTCCAAACGCGTTAACTCGAGCACTGCGCAGCGCTCTCCCGGCCAGATGAATCGTCAGACTACTGGAGAGCAGGCAAATCGTGTTGAAGATGGGAGTCTCGAGCACATCTTTCGGCGTGGGCCCGGACAAGCTCTTGCCGATATAAAAGATGTACGCGACCACGAAAATCGTGAAGATCGCGGATTCCGCTGCTATTAGGGAAAACATTCCCACGCGCCCGCGTGAAGGAAGAATCCATTCGGACTCTGCCGGTGACCGTGTAATCGCCGCGCTGCTCAATCGAGTTCTCCTCTACTCATATTTCCAGTCCGGGTCCTCCGGGTGCTTCAGGTCCCAGAGCGGACGGCGGCTGTAGACAACCGGAATCGTCGCGAAATTATAATCAGGCGGAGGTGAAGTTGTGGACCACTCGAGCGTCCACGCATCCCACGGATCGTTTCCGGCAGGCTCGCCCTTCCAAAGCGACCAAAGCAGATTCACAACGAATATGAGCACGCCGGCTGCTTGAAAGACCACGCCGATTGTCACGATCAGGTTCCAGATTTCCCATCCGCGCCCCGGTTCGTACGTGTAGATTCGGCGCGGCATACCCAAGATTCCGGGGATGTGCATAAAATCAAAAGTCATATGGAAGCCGATCAAGAAAAGCCAGAAGTGGCATTTCGCAAGAACCTCGTCGTACATCCGGCCACTCATCTTTGGGAACCAGTAGTAAAAGGCTCCGAAGACAGCAAAAAGGATTCCTCCCACGATGACGTAATGAAAATGCGCAACCACAAAATAGGAGCCACTGAGCTGCCAGTTGAACGGCGCCGCCCCCAACATGATTCCCGTCAAGCCCGCGATGAGGAATTGGAACAGGAAGCCAACACAGAAAAGCATTGGGGCCCGAAACTGAATTTTCCCGCCCCACATCGTCCCTAGCCAATTGAAGATCTTGATTCCTGTGGGAACAGCAATGGCCATGGTTGTGAGAACGAAGAAACTGTTGCCGTAGGAGTTCATCCCCACCGTGAACATGTGGTGAGCCCACACGCTGAAGCTGATAAATCCGATACAGATTGTCGCCGCCACCATGATGGGATACCCGAATATCGGCTTGCGGGAGAAAACAGGGACAATTTCCGATACGAAAGCGAATGCCGGAACGACCAGTATGTAGACCTCCGGGTGGCCGAAGATCCAGAAGAAGTGCATCCAAAGAACCGCTGAACCCCCTGCCTGCGTGTCAAAGAAGTGCCCGCCTAGATAACGATCAATTGAAAGCATGATCTGAGCCGCGGTAAGAGGCGATATGCAAAAAATAACCATCCCGCCCACAATGAGATTTAGCCATGCTAGCAAGGGCATTTTCCCGAGAGTCATCCCGGGGCAGCGCATGCACAGGATTGTTGTAATGAAGTTGACTCCTGTTCCGATACTGCCGACACCTGATACCAGCAAGGCAAGAGTCCAGAAATCGGTGCTATGTCCGACTGAAAATGCGCGCGAAGTAAGTGGCGCGTAGGCCCACCATCCAACGTCAGGCGCAGTTCCCGCTCCATAAAGCCCATTGCCGCCGATGAAGCTGAAGTAAAGAAGCAGTCCTCCAAAAGCAGTCATCCAAAAACTAAAGGCATTCAGCCGTGGAAAGGCCATGTCCCTGGCGCCAATCATCAGGGGAATCAAATATGTGCCGAAACCAAACAAGATTGGCATGACCATAAAAAAAATCATCGTGGTTCCATGCATGGTCATCATGCGATTGAAAGTCTGGGGAGAAACGAAATGATTGTGCGGAACGATCAGCTGTATGCGGATGATGATGGCTTCCACACCGCCAATGACGAGAAAGAAAAGCGCGTAGAGGATGTAGAGAATTCCCAGCTTCTTGTGATCAACGGTGACGATCCAATCGTGAAGCCTTTCGCTGATTGGCCGCGTGATGTCGGGAGCGCCGGTAATCGCAATTGTGTCCGATGCCATGGCTATTCTCTTGCCCTCATCGAAGCGTCTCGAGATACGCGGTGACCGCGTCCAGGTCTTTTTCGCTTAACTGCATTGCCGGCATCAACGAGCCTGGTTTGATCGCGTCGGGATTCTTGATCCACAGTTTGAGTTGCTCGGGAGTGTTCGGAGCGGCGCCCGAAGCGATCGTGTCTCGACTCATCAGATGAGTGAGATCCGGACCGAATCGCCCGTCCGCCACTGTCCCCGAGATGGCGTGACAGTTCACACAGGCCGTGGTTTCGAAGATCTGTCGGCCTTGCTCCGCTGCACCATCCGTCACCGCAGGCCTCTTTTCTTGCTGGACCCACTGTTCAAACTGTTCCGGCGAATCAACGTATACGCGCAATAGCATCTTGGCGTGCTGCGTTCCGCAATACTGAGCACATTGACCGAGATATAGACCCGTTTCATGAGGATCGATCCACATGTGGTTCACACGGTTTGGAATCAAATCCCTCTTTCCAGCAAGACGCGGCACCCAGAAGCTGTGGTCGGTATCGGCCGAGATCAGGGTCATAAAGGTTGGCGTGGGATGAGACGGATCGCTCACAGGCACGTGCATTTCGTTGGCCGTCACCACACCCAGGGCGGGATAGCGAAATTCCCACCAGAATTGATGGCCGATGGCGACGACTTCGATGGCACCGGGCGGCTTAGGAGCGTCCTGGATTGAATGGATCACCCGCGCCGTGACGAGAAATAGCACAAGCACGATGAGTACGGGAATCACCGTCCAGGCAAGCTCCACCTGATTACTGCCGTAAACTTGTGGCGGCTCGCGGCCGTCGTCCGCGCCGCGATTGCGGTATTTTGAAACGGAATACACAAGCAAGCTGAAAACTACCGCAAAAATCGCACCCGTAATTGTCAGCACCAGCATCGACAACCGAAAGATAGAATCCGCGGGCGTCGACTGCGGACTGAATATGCTGGGAATCTGTGGAGAATTCGCGGGACCGCCGAAACAGAGAGTTGCAGCGAGCAAGAAGCCGATAAGCAATACACCGATGCCGGCGATCTTGCTGACCAGTCCTCGAGTTTGCCCGCTATCTCTCATTCGTGTGGAACCGTGATCTGCCCTAGAGCCACATGGCCGTTCTAATTCGGGTACGGTACGCGGAGCAGAGTACCCGAGGTCGACGGCAAAACGTAGCGGAGCCCGAAATATACCATGCTGAGATGCGCGTTCTTGGGAGCGTCTGGAGCTATGAACCACGGAGCACGAGTTAGATAGGAATACTGAATGTACGACTGCAGCGCCCCGTATCTTGTATCCTTCCAGAACGTGTTCAGCCAATCGAAAGTAGCCTGCTGAATGGCCCGGTTATTTGTGTTAGGCGAGCCGGGTCCGCCATATCCGATAATCGTTCCAGGCTCGGCAGTATTCGTGGTATCGGGGAAGAAATTCCGTCCAAAGTAATCCGCGCCATGGTAAACGGCAAAGGCTTCCTTCGCGCTCGCTCTCCATTCGAGACCGGCTAAGGCCGCCCCTGCATGCACCATGGATAAACTGATATCAGTCCCGGCCAAATTCGGACGAACCACAAGCTGCGGTCCCGTGGCTACCAGATAGTGAGCGCCGCCGTCACTCCAAAAAATGTTGCCCAGCAGCACAAGCTTTGGCAGTAATTCATAATTCGCAGCGAAGTCGCCGCCACCACCGACGGCCAAGTGTTGTTTGAACGAATCTTCCCCAACCGGCTTCACGGTAGCGTGCGCGCCGGTGACCAGCCCAACCGCTTCCGCATGGAAATGTCTGCCGGAGAAGTCGCGATCGTAGGTGACCTTGGAAAGAATGTCGGGGAAAGCATTCGCGGCGCCGACTTGCGAGCCGTTGTCGAACTGCGGCCCAATGGAAGTGAAGGCCGCCGGCAGAGCGACGAAGGTGCCGATGTACTGATTCGAGTTCTCGACGCCCACTCCCATCGCCCAATGTTCGTTAGCGTGGTAGGCGACACGAAACTCGGCGGCGCGTGTGTAAGGCAGACCGACTCCGATGTTCTGATCCTCGTTGTAGGTAATGGCAAGATCTGCAGGGATTGGCCCTATGCCGGTGCGGTTAGGGGTCATCCAACTCCACGTTTGCCCGCCAAGGAACTCCCATTTGCCCCGCCTGGAGTCCCCGAAATACAGCCGCAGCCGGTTCGTGTGCTGGTTCACGCTTTGATAGACGCCGGGAGCGTCGTTGCCGCTGAAATCGCCCTCGACGTAGCCGATGATTTCGGCGCCGTGATATTTGTCCTTGACCATCAGGTTGAGGCGCGAATACTGCGCAGTAGTACGAAATTCGCTGATATTTCCCTGCGCGGTGTTGCTGAAGGGTATCGAGGCAAAGGACGTGGCGATGTTGCTCTGCGTGTTGGTTGTGCGGAAGATATTCTCGAAATCGACGAATCCTCCCGGAGTCAGCACTGCGTCGCCGATCTTGAACCCCTGGACCAGAGACTGTGCCTTTTCTTGATCTTGCTGGGCGGGCTGCTGCCGGACATAGGCGGCTGTGTATGCCGAAGCAGGCTGAATTGAGGCTGATGCCGAATCAGGGGCGCTTGCTTCACCCTCTGTTGGTGGCAGTTGGTTCGAAGCCGAAAGCGAGCCGGCGCTCGATCGGGCTTTCAAGCTTTCAATTTCCTGCTGTTGGGCAGCCACCTGCTTCTGCGTCTGCACCAAAGCCTCGCGAAGCGTCTTCAGCTCAGTCGCAACATCCGAATTGTTCGGCGAGGATTCGGGTTTCTCAGGGGTGTTCTGGGCAACGACTATGCCCGGAGCAATCAACAGTAAACACAAAATACGTAAGGAGAGCATTCTCAAAATTCTTTCTTTTCGGCTGCCCTTCTCAACTCGCGAGGAAACCATTTGTTTGTGCCTCGATTCACTCTTGCCGTGAGCGGCGAAGGCTCTTTCTCCGGGCACACCACCGCCAAGATAAGCCCACGACAATTTCCACGGAAACTTAAGCGAACCGATCAAAGGTCATCTTGCATGCAGGCCCGGTTCGCGGCACCAGCAGCACAAGCGCGCAACGATCTGTCGAATGTCGATCTAAATCGCTTCCAACGCGCCGCCCATATGTCGGATGTTGTTCTCAACCGTGTCCAGCACCTCGTCAATGTGGCCGCCGAGCACCAGCTTGCCCAAGGCCAAACCGAACCCCACGGCCATTTCCGGCACCACATGCGAAGGTATGGAAAGCGCATTCGGATCGGTCACCACATCAATTAACGCCGGACCAGAATGCTCAAGCGCCTTCTTGATTCCCGACGAGATATCCGTCGGGTTTTCGATTCTTATTCCCATGATGCCGATCGCCTCGGCGAATTTTGCGAAGTTAGGATTCTTCAAGTCCGTCTGATAGTCGGGAAGGCCCGCCACCTCCATCTCGACTTTCACCATTCCAAGTGCGCCATTGTTGAACACCATGAGCTTGATGGGGAGGTTGTACTGCGTGATCGTCAATATATCGCCCATGCTCATGGCAAATCCGCCGTCGCCGCACATTGCGACAACCTGTCTTCCGGGATAGGCGAATTGAGCACCAATGGACTGCGGAAGTGCGTTCGCCATGGAGCCATGAGTGAAGGAGCCGATCAGGCGGCGGTCTTTCGTTGGACGGATATACCGCGAAGACCAAACGTTGCACATCCCAGTGTCGGCCGTAAAGATCGCATCGGGAGCCGCAGCTTCACTCAAAGCGGCCGCCACGGGCTCCGGGTGCATGGGAGTCCGTTTACTAATGTGGTCCACGTAAACATTCAATCCCCGAACCGCTTCTTTCTGTCTCGCGAGCATCGCGTCCAGGAACGAGCGATCTGATTTTGCAGACACCATCGGCAGAAGCGCCCGGAGCGTCTCGCCCACATCGCCCCACAATCCGAGGTCCAGTTTGCTCCGCCGGCCGAGATGATCGACGCGGATATCCACCTGGACGATCTTGGGCTTCGTCGGCAGGAACTTGTCATAAGGAAAATCCGTGCCCAGCATCAACAGAAGATCGCATTCGTGCATTGCGCGATAGGCTGCCCCATAGCCAAGCAATCCGCTCATTCCCACGTCGAATGGATTGTCGTATTGCACGAACGACTTTCCTCGGTAGGAATGCCCGACGGGAGCTTTTAACTTCTCCGCGAGAGCCACCACCTCGTTGTGCGCGTCGGCGCACCCAAATCCGCAGAAAAGGACCACCTTCTTTGCGGAATTAATCATTTCCGCCAATTCCGCCAAATCCTTTTCACTGGGACGAATGGTCGGCCGCTTCGAGACCACCGAGCGGCGCGATCCATCGGCGGGCAGCTCCGCCCCGGCCACGTCGCCCGGTAGCACGATCACTCCTACTCCGCCTTTTCCGAGTGCGCTCTGCATGGCGATGTGCAGCACGCGCTCAAACTGTTTCGGATTCCAGATCGCTTCACAATAGTGGCTGCACTCCTTAAAGAGGATTTCGGGGTGGGTTTCCTGGAAATATCCGGTGCCGACCTCGCTGCTGGGAATGTGTGACGCAATCGCAAGCACCGGAGCGTTGCTGCGATGAGCATCGAATAGGCCGTTGATCAAATGAAGGTTGCCGGGACCGCAGCTGCCTCCGCACGCTCCAAGCTTGCCGGTCAATTGACCCTCGGCGCCGGCTGCATAGGCGCCAGCCTCCTCGTGGCGTACGTGGATCCATTTCACTTTGTTGTTCAGGCGTAGAGCATCAGTGACCGGATTCAAGCTGTCACCCACTACGCCGTATATCCGCTCGACCCCCGCCTCTGCGAGCCTTCTAATCAACTCATCTGCAACTCGATGTGGTGCCATCGCTTCAATCCTCCTGTGAAATCTCGTTGTTGCTACGCTGAATCCGACTCAATCCGACGCTTAAACGACCCGAGCAAACCGGTGAAATTCGTTCCTACTTCGCTGCGGTTTGAGGGTGTGCGGCGCGTCCGGTTTCACGCAGAAAGAAACTCACCACGATCGCCGCCGCACAACACGCAATCCAGAAAATCGCGCCCTTCTGAAAGTGTTGGTTCAAATCTACGGCCGTCCCAAAGTCTCTTCCCACATGGCTTGCGAAGATCGGACCCAGGAAAGCTGTCAATGCGAACACCAGGAAATTGATGCCGCCGGTCGCACTACCCTTCACGTTGTCCGGGTTCACTTCCTTGATGATGCTGTAGGGAATCATGGCGGCGCCCGACCCGATCCCGAAGATGAACATCCCTACCTTCGCGGAAAGCGGCAGCGGCTTGAACGCGATCTGGGCGGCTGCCAGGATCATGACGACCGCGCTCCCTACGATCACGGGTTTTCGCCGTCCAATACGGTCAGAGAGCCAGCCGACGAGTGGGCACCCGACAACCCAACCGAGGGGGACCATGGAAGCAGTGACCACGGCGTTGTGGTAGGAGAGTTGAAGATCCTTTTGAAATGCTGCAACTCCCCAAATCATGTCTCCGATCGTCGTTGGCGCAAAAAGAAGTCCGGCCACGGCTCCGCAAAGGTACGACTGAGGATTTGAGAAAACGATTTTGTACGGCTTCAGAAGCGCGCCGAATCCACCTTCCTGAATGTGCGCGCCCAATTGTTCCCGAGGGGTCGCGACATACAGAAGAACCGCAACGGCCAGAATCACAGCTCCAATCCCGACCCAAAAAATGTGAACACTTAGGCCACGCTCTATCATTGGCCCAACGACAAACTGTCCAGCTGAGCCGCCGAGCATTCCGACGCATTGCGTTACACCAATTGCAGTAGCTAGATAGCGCGCGGAGAATCCAAGCGCCGCAAGGTACACAGCGCCAGTGAAAGCGAATGCCGAACCAGCACCCTGCAGCAGGCGCCCAGTATTGCCCGCGAGCACTGTCGGTGCGCTGAACAATAGGCAGCCAACACCCAAAATCAGAACCCCGACGGGAACTGTACGTTTCGCTCCCAAGTGATCGAGGGCAGCGCCAGCCACCAAGCTCATCGTCGAGTAGGTGTAGTAATAGACGCCCAGAATCGCGGCGATCCCCACCGCCGTTGTGCTGAAGTGAGCTTCAAGCCCTGCAATCATTACGGAAGGACTCGACCTCACCGCATATTCGAGGAAATAGAAGATAACGGTGAACGCCCACGCGATGATGAATCCTCGCGTTTGAGCCTCGCTCTTCACCTGCGCTGCGAGATTGGGTCTCGGTGAAGTGGCTGCTGAAAGTGAATTGCCGGATGCCATCGTCATGCCTCCACGGCGAGTAAATGCATTCCGTGAACCACTCGACACAATCTCCAGGTTGCTGAAGCAAAGCGGTTTATTTTCCCTTTGCGTTCTAGCGCTCAAGCGGGGGTGTCAGCATGCTCGCAACTGTGCAGATACTGACAGGAGGCAATTTGTGCGGGAATCGTTGATCGTGATTTGCGAGGTAATTTGAAAACGTTCGAAACGGCCGGTCTATTGCGGCGTATTTCCCATCGCTTCCGTCATTTCATCGTGTGCCTGGATGTAATCGAGCTGAGCCTGCAGGAACGATGTCTGAGCATCAAACTTCTGCGCGACAGCATTCTCCGCCTGCGATTGCAGGGCCTCACCCTTCTCGAGTTGCTGCCCCGAGACGCGGCTTGCTTCCGTTCGCAAATCCAGAAGTTCCTTTGAGACGCTCACCAGTTCCCGCGTACGCTGCAATTTGTTGTACGCAATCTCCACCTGCAACCCCACGTCGTCCGTGACGCGAGCGAGGTTCTCCCTGGCCTGGGCAAGTCGACTATTGCTCTCCTCAAGCGCTGCGCGACGCCGACCTCCATCAAAGAGATCATAAGTAAACTGAACGCCAAACGAGCCGAAGTTACGGGCGAGAAAGGGAACCTGATCCGAATAGCTGTAACGGGCGAAGGCCGAAAGGTCCGGGATGTAATCCCCCTTGCTCAATTTCACGGCGGCCGAAGCCTTCTGCACCTCTTCACGCGCCGCAACCACCTCGGGATGCGATTCCAGAGCGACCTTTACGCATTCCTCTTGTTTGCAGCTCTCCAACTCCTCCGCCGGCACCGCTTCAAGCTCCAGGCGAGTCGTAAGCGGTAGCCCCACCACATCGTCAAGCTGCATGGTCAAGTTCGAGAGCAGCAACTCGGTCGTCAGCAATTCCTGCTTCGCCTGGAGATATTGCGCAGTGCTTTCGATCAGGTCCTGGTCAAGGGCGCTGCCGTACTTTACCTGTTGCACGCGTTCGCTCTTCAGGGCTTCTGTCGCCTTGATCCTCGCCTCAGACGCGCTCTGGTGAAGCTGCGCGATCAACACGCTGTAGTAAAGCTGATGGACCTTCAGCGCAATTTCGTTCTCGGTTTGCTTGGCGTCCGCGCGGCTCGCGTCCAAGTCCGCGCGCGCGATTTCATTCGCGGGTTTGATCTTCGTGAACAGCGGTGTGAGCGGCTGCACCAGACCCGTTCCGCTGGTAACAATCGTTCGCCCACCCTGATTGATAGTCGCTGGCTGAGTTGGGATCGGCGTACCGTTCACTGTGCCCAGACTACCGGCGGCAATCTGGATGAACTGAGTATCCGTCAGGTGCGAGAGGGTGCTCTGGTTACTGATCCTGGGGAAATAGGCGCTCCTCGCCACGTCCTTTGCGTGCTGCTTCTCCTCAATCTTCAGCTCTGAGATCCGAACCATGTGATTCTGCTTCAGGGCCATTTGCACTGCCTCGTGCAGAGTCAGGCGGCGAACGTGTTGCGCCCCGGTCTGGGCTCGAACCATGCTCGAAGCAGCCAAGAAAAAGACACCGGCTACAAGTACCTTAATACGCGCATTCATGATTTTGCCTCCTGAGGGACGAGCGCCTGAGGCGTGGCCGATGGCTGCTGAAAGGTGCTCAGCTCGCCATAGTTCATCGGCGATCTGCGTAGCAAGGCAACCAGCAGCAGAGCAATAACGCACGTCCACGCCACCAAATAAAATCCATCGATAATGGACAGCGTGTAAGCCTGAAGACGAAGCCGCCCGCTCAAAATTCCCACCGCCCGGCCCGTGGCCGCAGCCATCCCCGAGGATTTCGCGTACACACCCGCCGCGAGCTCCCGGATGTTGGCGTCCGTGATCCAGGTTCCGGATTGCACGTGCAACCCGAGAAGATTCGAGTGCAGCTTCTCGCGGTCCGCTAGAAAGTGGCCCATGTACACGGCGCCGGTGGTCCCACCAAACAAGCGAATCACATGAAAGAACGCAGAAAATGTCAGGATCCACTGAGGCTTCATCAAGCCCCCGGAGAAAACTCCCTGCAGGATGATGCATCCCACCAGTCCTATCAGAGCAACCGACTGTCCGATGCCCGTGAGCAACTCCGTGCGGTAGTAGTTCGACGCCGACCAGGCCGCAGTCAAATCAGCGTTCAACCACACCGCGAAGGCTGTGCAGGTCAAACCCGCAGCCAGCAGGAGACGTGGATCCAGGTTGCGAACCATCAGAAGCCCAGCGATAAAAGTAATCAGCAACAGCGGAACAGCACTCCAGATCACGGCCGGCCCGATCTGATCTGCCTCAAAACCGTGGATGGCCAGCGATTGCGGTATCAGGATGATGGTTCCGGTGAGAGTGAACCGAAACCAAAAGAGCAGAGCGCCCAGCAGGACAGTGTTCCGTTGCCAGAGATAAGGCAACGCCACCAGCGGGTTGGGACCGCGCAATCGCCGTATGAGCGCGCAAAGCGTTAAAAACGCACCGGACCAAAACAACGCGTTGAATACTCCGGAGCGCCACCAGTCGAGCCTCTCACCTTGTTGGATGGCGGCAAACATCAGGGCTAAACCGGCACTCAGATACAGGAATCCGGCGAAGCTGGGCACAGGGCCGCCCTTTTTGCGCGGAGGGGCTGCCGGTATTCCGAAATAGATAAGGATGATCATCACCGGCGTGATTACCGCTGAATTCCAGAACATCCAGTGCCAGGAAAGATGGTCGCGATACCAACCATAGAACGATGGCGCAATGTTCACTGCTCCATCGATGAAAGTCGCATAGAAAGCCATCGTGAAAGGCAGGTATCGCAGCGGACTAATGCGAAGTGCAAAAGTAAGGGTGAGCGGATAAAACGTGCCTGACGTGAGCCCGGCAACGATCAGTGCCGTAACCAGCAGACTATAATTGTGTATAAGCGGCAAGAAGGCGCAAGTCACGGCGAATACTCCGGCTGCAAACAGAAGGATGCGCCGCGGTCCGAGTAAGCCGCCGAGGTAGACGCTAAAGGGCCCGATAAACATCAGGGATGCGTTATAGGCGCTATCGAGCCATGCAGCTTGGTCGTAACTAATGCCGACGTGGCCCCTCAGATCTGCCATTCCCAACGAAAGCATGCGACCGGTGAGCGTGACCAGCCCCGCGCCGACGAGGACCCCGAGGATCCCTAATATAGGTCGGGTCGAGATTCCCAAGGGGATCGCCGCAGCCGTCGTGCGGGCAATCTCCACCGGCGTGAGCGGACGAGTTGTAACCGTTGTAGAAGCCATCGCGCGCTCCAATCAGTGTCTTGTGCGGACGGTGGCGATAACCGAGAGGCCCGGCTGCAACGAAGTCGCAACGCCCTGATCGTCGAACGCAATCTTCACTGGGATCCGCTGCACCACTTTCGTGTAATTGCCGGTGGCATTGTCAGGTGGCAGAAGCGCAAATTGTGAGCCGCTCGCCGGCGCAATCTCGATCACTTTGGCGCGGAAAGTTTTTCCAGGATATGCGTCGATGCGTATCTCCGCGGGATCGCCCACCTTCATATTTGTGAGCTGTGTCTCGCGATAATTGGCCACCACCCATTTGATTTTGTCGACGAAGGGGATCACTTGTGTTCCGGGAGAAACCAACTGCCCGGGCCGCACTTGCCTTTCTCCTACCGTGCCATCGCTGGGCGCTTCGATCGTTGTGTAGCCAAGGTTTACTTTCGCGGCAGTAAGTCCAGCCTCTTTGGCATGAAGGTCGGCGACGAGTTGCATGTCCTGTGATTCCAGCACCGCCTTGCCGCGCCGTTCAGCCTCGGCCGCCAATTCGCTGCTGCGCAGCATCGTCTTCGCCTGCTCGAGGTCCGCTTTTCGGCTTGCGGATTGAGCCGCGAACCGCTGCTCGTCGGCCACCGCTTGCTCCACCTTCTGTTGCGTAGTCGAACGCGTTTGAAGGAGACCCTCCTGCCGAGCGCGCTCGTCCTGCGTGCGCACCACATCCGCTTGCACAGCAGCAATTCCGGCCTCCGCCGCCGTGATCTGCGCCTTGGCTTGATCGATTCCCGCGAGTGCTCGCTCGATCTTCGAATCTTGAAGGTCGCGCTGGCGCCGATTATTTTCTATTGCAGCTTTCGCTGCCTCTACCGCCGCGGTTGCCTGCGCCACCTGCGCCTTGTAGTCGTCGTCTTCCAGCTCAACGATCAGATCCCCCTTATGCACCTGCTGATAATCGGAAACCTTTACATCCCGAACGATTCCGGCGACCTTGGTGCTCAAGGGCGTAAGATTGCCGCGGACGTAAGCATCGTCCGTCACCTGCTCGATTCGGCCGCCCTCCCAGGAATTCCAGTTTCGAGTGATCGTGAACACAACCGCAGCAGCCAGTAACACTACGAGTAGAGGTGTTCCGTACTTCTGCCAAGCCGGCTTGGGTGCCGGCGGGGGTGGACTGTGCTCAGGCTCCGCGGCTTTCGCCGGAGCCGGCGTACTCGCTGCCGCCGTCATAAATTCGCTTCTCCATTTCTAAGCTGCTGAATAACCACGGTATTCGTTCTGTAACAAACTCCCGCCGAAAGAGCAAGCGCGAACGGCTCCATTAGGGGCTTGCAGCTGAGTGACCACGCCCGGCACGCGACAAGAATGGGTTATCATCCTTGTTTGCAGCGGGCATCGACAACAAATGACAGCGACTCTGTCAATCCTCGTGCAATTGTCAATTAGTGGGCACAAGGAGCCGCAAGAACAACAGACCCGCGAGAGGGTTTAGTCTGAGAGCCTAGAGAGGAATCATGATCGAAATCAAACTCATTCTGTGCCCTCTTGATTTCTCGGAGTTCTCAATAAGAGCCTATCGGCACGCCGTGTCGCTGGCCGAACACTATCGAGCCAAGCTAGTCGCGCAGCACATCGTAGAGGTATGGCGGCATCCTTCCGCCAGCTTTGCCGTTACTGCAAATCTCTATGACGAGTATTGTCAGGTACTTCGCGGGAACGGCAAAGAGCAACTGCAGGAATTCGTGAAGAAGCACACATTCAATGACATTGAGCCGGAGATCGTTGTGGACGAAGGAACCGCTGCGGATGTGATTCTATTGTTCGCACAGGAACGGGAAGCGGACCTCATCGTCATGGGAACGCACGGCCTGCGAGGATTTGATCGCCTGATGCTGGGATCGGTCACCGACCGGGTTATGCGCTCGGCTTCTTGTCCCGTGCTGGCTGTACGTGAGCCGCCGCACGACCTTGTGCCCGCAGGTCAAGAGAGGCACAATCCCCACCGCCTGAACCGAATTCTTGCTTGCACCGATTTCTCCGAGGATTCAGACCTGGCTTTGAACTATGCATTTTCTGCAACGGCGGAATACGACGCCGAGCTTACTCTGCTCCACGTATTGGAAAAGGCACCAAGTCGGGGAAAAATCGACGAGGCAATCGCTGAAGCGACAGAGCGGCTTGATACGGTGATTCCACCCACTGGGCCTAAAACCCTAAAGACTAAGACCGCGGTGCGTATCGGGAAACCCTACCAGCAAATCATTCAATTTGCCCAGGAAGCGCAAATTGACCTGGTGTGCATGGGAGTGCGCGGCCGAGGTGCCCTGGATATTGCGGTGTTTGGCTCAACCACCTATCGGGTTATGCAGTTGGGACCCTGCCCTGTTCTTACCGTCGGCGAGACAAAAACCGGCATAAAAAGAATATAATGCCCGCCATGGCTTCAGCCGCCCACGACTCCGATCGCCCCGGGCCGGCCCCGGACTTTCAGCTCCTCATCGATTCGGCTCCCGCCCTCATCCACACCAGTCTCCCTGACGGCTACCTCGATTTTTTCAATCAAAGCTGGCTCAAGTACGTCGGGCGGCCGCTTGAAGATTTGCAGGGCTGGAAATGGACTGCTGCAATTCATCCCGATGATGTCGAAGGAATCGTCGAAGTGTGGCGCGCGTCATTGGCCAGTGGAAAACCTTTCCTCCATGAAGCGCGTGTTCGCCGTGCGGACGGTGAATATCGCTGGATGCTGCATCACAAGGTCGCGATCCGCGACGAACACGGAAATATCGTCAAATGGAACGGCTCGAGTATCGATATCGAGGACCGTAAGCGTGCGGAACAGGAACTGCGGCGAAGCGAAGAATATCTAGCCGAGGCACAAAAACTGAGCCATACGGGCAGTTTCGCCTACGCCCCTGCTGCTCGGAAGACGGTTTACTGGTCCGAGGAACTGTTTCGGATTTTTGGATTAGATCCTCAGCGCGGAATTCCCGATTATGACGAGACTCGTCGGTTCGTACATCCCGACGACCGCGACAGGGTTTCTGAAAGCTGCTTGGAAGGATTCCGTAAGAAGGTCGAATTTTCGCAGGATTACAGGCTGTTACTGCAGGACGGGACTCTCAAGCACCTTCAAGTAATCTGGCGTCCGGTTCTCGACGAAGCCGGAGACCTCGTCAAATACATTGGCACGGCAGCAGATGTCACGGACCGCAAAACGGCGGAAGAACAGGTCCGCCGCAACGCCGAGGAGCTGCAAAGAAGCGAGTTTTATCTTGCCGAAGGGCAGCGCCTTGGACACATGGGAAGCTGGGCCTTCGATCCTGACGGTTTCAACTATTGGTCTCCCGAATTATTTCGGATGCACGGACTCGATCCGGCGAGCAAGCCGCCTAGCATTCAGGAATACCTCGATGGTGTCCACCCACAGGACCGCGAATCCATGGCAGACCTGATCAAAGGGGCCTTGGCGAAAGCTTCGCCCTTTGATGCCACAAAGCGCATTGTGCGTCCCAATGGTGTGATCCGCTACATTCGCTGCGTCGGTGCTCCTCTTGTCGAAAACCAAAGGCTGAAAAAATTCATTGGCAGCGCCATAGATGTCACCGAGCACGAACTTCTGACCCAGGAACTCCGCCGCCGCGAAGCATACCTGAAGGAAGCTCAAAGGCTCAGTCACACGGGCAGCTTCGGGTGGAAACCTGATACCGGAGAGATCGTTTGGTCAGACGAAACCTATAGGATTTTCGAATTTGGACCTGCCGAGAAACCAACCATAAGCATCGTGTTGCAGCGCACACATCCGCAGGATAGGGCGCTTGTGCAACAGGTCATCGAGCGCGCATCCGCGACGGGCACGAACTTCGAACATGAATACCGTCTGCTTCTGCCGAGCGGAACGATCAAGCACGTCCGCGCCCTTGCCCAGGCATTTCAGCAGGCATCGGGCAACCTCGAGTTCGTTGGGGCAGTCACCGATGTTAGCGAGCAACGCCGCGCAGAAGCGCTGATCAGAGAACAAGAAGCCCAGCTTCGCGAGGTGATTGACACTATCCCGGCTGCCGTGTGGAGCGCACTACCGGACGGCTCGAATTCTTACGCCAACAAGCGAAACATCGAGTACTGCGGGCTGACACGAGAGCAACTCGCCGGATCAGGTTGGGAGGCCGGATTTCACCCCGATGATCTTGAGCGACATAAGGCAAAGTGGTTTGCGTGCGTTGCCCGCGGCGAGCCTTGTGAGGACGAAGTGCGTTTCCGCCGCGCGGATGGGCAATATCGCTGGCATCTGCAGCGTGGCATCCCCCTGCGAGATGAAGCTGGCAACATCGTCAAATGGTATGGCGTCCTCACCGACATTGAAGATCGCAAGCGAGCTGAGGAATCCCTCCGGATCAGTGAAGCGTACTTGGCGGAAGCGCAGAGGCTTAGCCGAACCGGCAGTTGGGCATGGAGTCCAGAGCAGGATATCAGGTACTGGTCGGAGGAATGCTACCGCGTTCTGAGTTTCGATCCACAGGGCGGTTTGCCGCGATTCGAAGAATTCTTTCAGCGGATTCATCCCGACGACCAACCCGCTCTCTGGGAAGTAATGCAGGCCGCTATCCGCGATAAGGCAGAGTGGGAGACGGACTACCGCATCGTGCATCCGGATGGTGCCGTCAGGGACATTCACGTCGTCGGTCATCCTGTCCTGAGCACGTCGGGCGATTTCATTGAATTTGTGGGCACTGTGATCGACGTCACGGAGCGCAAACGAGCAGAGGAAGAACGGCGCAGAAGCGAAATGGAACTCCGGCAGATGTTGGACCTTGCGCCTCAAGTTGTTGCGGTGTACGGACCCAACAACGAGCGCCTTTATGCCAATCGCGTTGCGCTCAACTACATTGGCCTCAGTCTTGAAGAGTGGCAGCAGGCATCTGATCGCGGTATGTACTTTCACCCTGACGACCGGAAACGGGTGCTCGATTCTTTTGATCGCGCTTTTTCTAGCGGTTCCGTTGAGGAAATGGAGCTGCGACTGCGCAAAGGTGACGGAACCTATCGCTGGTTCTTCGCCCGTTGCGTCCCATTGCGGGACGAAAAAGGACAGATTACGCGTTTTTATTCTGCCTCCGTGGACATCGACGATCGCAAGAGAGCGGAGGAACGACTACACCAGGAAAACGTCGCTCTGCGAGAAGAAATCGACAAAGCCTCGATGTTTGAAGAGATCGTCGGAACGTCTCCGGCTTTGAAAAGCGTGCTCTCCCGCATTTCCAAAGTCGCGCCGAGTGATTCTACGGTTCTCATCACGGGCGAAACAGGAACTGGCAAAGAGCTGGTTGCACGCGCGATACATCGAAGGTCAATGCGTGCTTCGCGTGCATTCGTCAGCGTGAACTGCGCGGCAGTACCACGCGACTTGATTGCCTCTGAGTTATTTGGTCATGAGAAAGGAGCTTTCACCGGGGCTTTGCAACGGCGCATCGGCCGGTTCGAACTTGCCGAAGGCGGCACGATCTTCCTCGACGAAGTCGGCGATCTCCCGGCGGAAACCCAGGTTGCCCTGCTGCGCGTATTGCAGGAGCGGGAGTTTGAGCGTGTGGGCGGCAACCAGCTTATTCGAGCCAATGTCCGGGTGATTGCCGCCACGAATCGCGACTTGGAAGTCGCCATCGGCGCCGGATCCTTCCGAAGGGATCTCTTTTACCGTCTCAGCGTTTTCCCGATTGAGAGTCCCCCTCTGCGGGAGCGCAGAGAAGACATCCCCATGCTGGTCGAATATTTCATCGACCGTTACGCAAGGAAGGTCGGCAAGAGGATACGGAATGTAGAAAAGAGCACAATGCAACTCCTGTCGGCATACTCCTGGCCGGGCAATATTCGAGAGCTGCAAAATGTCATGGAACGTTCAGTCATACTCTGCGACGGCGACACCATCTCAGTAGATCGAAGCTGGCTCTCTCTCGAATCCGCCCAGCCGCAGCAGAAAAGCCAGCCATTCGGCAAGAAATCTGCCGTTCAGGAGAAGGATATGATTGAGGTGGCTCTAGCGAAAACTGAGGGTAGAGTGTCCGGCCCCGCAGGGGCCGCGGCCGCCCTGGGAATCCCCGCATCAACACTGGAGTCAAAAATCCGATCACTAGGTATCAACAAGTTCCGCTTCAAACACGCCAGCCACTAAAGTTCCTTTCCGTAGGATTCCCCAGTTCTTCGCGAAAACTTCGCGAATTCGTGAAGTTCGCGAATTCCGCAAAACGCAACCATCCCTTTTTCAGCGGTTTACCACTGGTGTTCGGATTGCCTTCATTTCCGTAGAGCGCAGGGCGTTGAGAAAAGAACAATGCTGAAAATCCGGCGATCAGCAAATGGAAAGATCGTCTTTACACTCAGCGGTCGAATCGAGATCGACGACGTTGCTGAGTTGCAGCGGTTGCTCGCCTTGGAGTTATCCGATCACAATCTGGCATTGGATTTGGCGGACGTCACACTGGTAGATCGAGAAGCTGTGAAGTTCCTGGCAGATTGCGAAGCGGATAGCATCGAACTGGAGAACTGTCCGCCCTATATCCGGGAATGGATTCAACGAGAAACAGGCACAAGCAGTCGGAGAAGACGGCAGTGAACGCTCAAAGCTGTTCGCTACAGAGAGCAGCCACTCGTAGCACAGGAGTCTTGCATGAGCTTAAATAGTTTTGCTTTACTCGATATCGATGGCTCGAACCCGGTACATTCAAAACGCAATCCAACCTCTGTGAATCTGGAAATCCTGGAAGATGGCTTCCATGAAAACGAATTCGAAGGGATCGTGGGACAGAGTGCAGCTCTTCGAGAGGTCCTGCAGCTCGTTGAAACAGTCGCAAAAGGGAATTCAACCGTCCTCTTGCTGGGAGAGACCGGAACCGGAAAAGAACTAGTTGCGCGCGCAATTCACAATCGCAGCAGAAGAAGGGACCGTGCCTTCGTAAAGCTCAATTGTGCTGCTATTCCCGGCGGCCTACTCGAGAGCGAGCTTTTTGGCCACGAGCGAGGCGCTTTCACTGGCGCGATCGCTCAGAAAATCGGCCGGCTCGAGTTGGCCGATAAGGGCTCGTTGTTTCTCGACGAAATCGGAGATATCCCTCTCGACCTGCAACCAAAACTCCTGCGCGTCTTGCAAGAGCGGGAATTCGAGCGACTGGGAAGCACGCGGACGATGAAGGTCGACGTCCGGGTGGTCGCCGCTACCCATCGCGATCTGGAAGAAATGATCTCCAAGGGTCAATTTCGTAGCGACCTGTACTACCGCCTCAACGTATTTCCTATCGTCATACCGCCGCTACGCGAGCGCCCCGAAGATATTCCTCTCCTCGTTCAGCATTTTGTGGAAGCGGCATCGCAAAAGATGGACAAGATGATCGAGACGATTCCGTCGAGAACGATGGACGCGCTGCTTGAATACCGATGGCCAGGCAACATACGCGAACTGGAGAATGTGATCGAACGCGCCGTAATTCTGTCCACGGGTTCCGTATTGCATGTGCCCTACCGCGATCTTCAGTCCCGAGTTACGCCCGGGCACGACGGCGAGAAGCCGCAAACTCTCGCAGACGTCGAGCGTGAACACATCCGCACGATCCTGAAAGAGACGAGGTGGATTCTCTCCGGGCCAAGGGGTGCTGCAACGCGTCTTGGCATGAACCGCTCAACGCTGTATTTCCGGATGAAGAAGCTTGGAATCGTCCGCCCCTGGTCGTGACGCCAATCAGAGTCCCAATCCTTGTCCCCTTGGCGGTGGGCGCAATCCCCACCGTATCTACGATCCTTATCCATGCGCTTGCCATAATGGCAACGGTAGGCTTTGTTCGCCGTGAGAGAAGGCTCGGTCGAGCGGGCGTAAACTTCTGGCATGATGTGGGGATCGTTGCGCTGGCGATATCGTTCGCACTCGCAGCGCACCTGATCGATATCGCTTTGTGGGCGGTGTTGTTCAGAATCTGCGGGGAATTCTCCGGGCTCGGAACGGCTTACTATCACTCAGCGGTCAACTACACGACCTTGGGTTATGGCGATCTGCTTATGACGCCGTCGTGGAGAATGCTGGGGCCACTCGAGGCCGCAGACGGAATGCTCATGTTCGGTGTTTCGACCGCCATCATTTTCGCTCTCACGCAACGCTTGCTTCAAGACAGGTTCGTCGATCTCAAGGAGTGACCCGTCCGCTTCGTCGCAGGTCCTTTCCTGATCATTCGGGCTTTTCATCAAGCTATTTCGACTTTTCCGATGGAATCGCGCGGAAGCGGACGAACACCAGCGCGCCCATCGTATTGGTTCCGTAGATGGGATTGAGAAAAGACGGCTTTGTGTAGAGCGTATATTGCCCGCCGAACGCGCTCGACACGTGCGGAATGAAATTGAATTCGCGATCGTAGCCGAATGTATAGGCCTGTACCCGCGCAAGAAACTTCTCTTCGAATCCTGGCGGCAACGGATTTTCCCCGAGCAGCAGTTCATTGGTGCGATCCACGTTCTCGATTCGCGTCCACGCGTAATTATGTTTCGCGAAGCGCACTGTGCTTTCCGCGAGGTAGCTGTTGAACACCTGCCCGTCGGGAATGTCGCGATTGCGTCCCCAGAGCAGCAATGACGCCCAATTTCCATTCTGAAATGGCCGGTTGTAAGTGACCGACGCAGTCATGCGCAGCGTATCTTCTGTCGGGAAGAGCTGCTCTGGGCTTTTCAGCCGCGTAATCGAATATTGCCCGTTCCAGTTCGCCGCAGGATTCACCGTCAGCCGCGCCGACCAGGAATCGAGCGGGCCCGTGTCAATATTCCAGCGGAATTCATCTGGCTCGCGCCCGTGAAACGCCGACGCTTCGATGCGTGCAATCCTGTAAGTGAGTCCCAGCGTGACGACGTCGTTCGCGATGTGCGTCGAGTCCTGCAAGTGGTGACCCAGCGGCGCCAGGTCGTCCTCGCTCGCGGACGTGCGATGCGCGAATGCCGTTGGCCCCATCGCCGGATCGCCCACCGGCGCGCCGTAAAACGAAAGCAGCGTATTTTCGCCAAGCTTCAAATCGTAGAGAAGCGCCAGCTCCATGAAAAAATCGTGCGGATGCTGCCCATCTACGATCGGATTTCCGTAAGCCGTTTCACCTACCTGGAAGAGTTCAGGATATCGCCGATTGGTAATTGTTGCGGGATCGAGGCTCAGCATCACACGTCCGGTGAACGTGCCGGGGCCGAGCGAGCGCTGCACCATCGGCATGAACCAGCTCGTCCCAAAAACCTTGTCGCCGCCGCGCGGGCCCGTCTGCTGCTGCGAATTCACAAAAGCAACGCCATGAAACATGAGCATCCACGCGCCTAGATGCTTCATGAGCATGTCATGCGGTGTAGAAATCGGCTCGACGCTGGTTCCAGCGCTGGCGTGCATAAGAATCGTGTCGATCAACGATTCCGGGTGGCGCATGTCCATGCCCGCCATCGAATGCGCTGTTCCGTGCTGCATGGTCCGAGCGTCTGGCGACGCGTCAGCGGTCGCGAATGGCAAATATTCGAACGATACGCACGTGCAGCAATCAGCGGGTTCGCAAACCCGTCCCGGAATCTCGCCGGCAAGAATCGGCGAACAGAAAAGAAGGGCCGCGATCAAAACCGAAGATCTGCCTGAAGAAATGGCTATTCCTTTAGCGCTCACGACGTCCGTTAGAGTCATCGTCAAGCTGAATCGTTGCTGCGATTTCAGTCGCCGTTCTCAAAGATTCGGCTGGATCGGCGCGTCCTGCACCGTTGCGGCACGATCCTCCGCGGTAGCTCGAAGCACGCCGGATTCGTCGGTGTAGTAACTCCGGAAACCGAAATTTCCGGGCCGCGCTATAAGAGTGTAACTCGTCACGCGGCCTTCCGAGTCAGGTTTCCCGGGTGTGTATTGCAGGTTGTAGTGCCCGAGTTGTGCTTTCTGTGCCGCGATTCGAGCCGTGTCTCCGAGCGCCTCAAGTGACGAAGGATAAGCAGCTTCAGCCGATTCATAAGTCGCGAGCGCAGCCTGAACGGTGGCAATCGCATCGCGAGCGCGCGCTTCCGATTCCGATTTCGACCCCGACATGTGCCACGGTACTGCGAACCAGCCCACGGCTCCGAGCGTCACTAACAGAATGCCGCAGGCGATGAGGATTCGTTTAGCGGTTGGCTTCTTCGCGACGGGCGCCGGCTCGCCGAACGCGTCCGCAGCCGGCGAAGTCAGGTCTGCGCCGCAGTACGGGCACACTTCGCTCCCCGAGTTAATCGCCGCATCGCATTCCCGGCAGGTGTACATCGCACGACAATCTTAGCAGGAAGGTGACTCCGTATCTCTTTCAAGCAACCAAAGCAAAGCTTGTCATTCTGAGCGAAGCGAAGAATCCCAACTACCAATCTTGGCTTCACGGCGCGTCGCTTTCGCACGCGCACGATGCTCACTTAAATTCGTTCTTGTAAACCACGCCTTCCTTCATCACGAATTTTACATTCAGCAATTCATCGATGTTTGCGAGCGGATCGCCAGGCACAGCCACCATGTCCGCGAGCTTGCCGGGTTCAATCGTTCCGGAGCGGTCGCTCCAACCAAGCATCTCCGCAGCAACAGTGGTCGCTGAACGAATCGCCTGCATCGGCGTCATCCCGTACTCCACGTAATAGTGAAATTCGTGAGCTTCGTTTAGATCCGGGTCCGTCCAAGGGAAACCTCCGGCGTCGGTTCCCATCACGATCTTCACGCCCTTCTTCAAGCCTAGTCCGAATGCTTTTTTCTCAGCTTCAACCATCGGACCCCAGTTTCCGCCGCGTCCTGGCGCCACGTACGCGCCCACCATCACCGTCGGGCACCAGTACGCGCCTTGCTTCACGGCCTGATCGAGCAGCGCCTCCGTGAATCCGTCACCATGCTCGATCGAATCAACACCAGCCCGCAGCGATGCCGCTATCCCATCTGACCCGATTGAATGCGCAGCCACCTTGTGTCCCAGCCGGTGCGTCTCCTCGACAATCGCGCGCGCTTCTTCATCCGTAAAATTCACATGGCTATGCAGTACGCCGTCGGATCCAAAATAATAGCCGCGGTCCGAGTAATACTTGATCCAATCGGCTCCGCGCGAAATCTGCTCGCGCACCGCCAGCCGCGCATTATCAACTCCGTCCACATACTGAACTCCATGCGGCACCTCGATTTCCCACGAGTAGCCGAGCAACGGATACATACCCGTCGGCGTCATCGCGCGCGTCGAAACAAACATATGCGGACCAGGCACTTCTCCGCGATTGATCGCTTTCTTCACATCCACGTCCGCATACATCGCGCCTTCCGTCTCCAGGTCGCGCAACGTCGTAAAGCCGTGATCCAGCGCAATCTTCGCGTTGCGGGCCGCAAGAATCGCGCGATAGGGAATCGATTGCTTCAGCAGTTGCTCGTCGTAATCGGCGGCGGTCACGTCACCCTGCAGCAGCACGTGCGTGTGCGCGTCAGTCAGTCCGGAGAGCACCGTCGCATGCGAAAGATCGATCGCCCCAACGCCCGCGGGCGCGCTCCCACCCGGCGTAACCGACGCGATCTTGCCGTCCTCCACGACGATCATCGCGTTCAAAATCGGTTGTTCGCTCTTGCCATCAATCAATCTTCCGGCGCGCACAGCGATTCTTTTCTTGGGCGCCTCCTTCGGCGCTTGCGCATTCAGCGAAATGCAACAGAGAATCAAACCCACGAACACCGTAACTCGACGCGCCATCGATCCTCCCCGGACGAACGTCAATTTGCAGAATTCGAGTGCGACTATAGGCGAACTCGCCGCCACATTACAAGAAGTCGCCGCACGGAGATTTGTAGGCCGCGGTTTCAACCGCGGCATCTCAATCGTCCTCAAACGTCGGGCTTCAACCCCTGAAGTGCGATGTGAATAGAATTGCCACCCTGCGCCCTAAGCATCGGGAGCGACTACGCTCTCGCCTTAAGTGGCACAGGCACTCCTGCTTGCCCTGAGCTTCGAAGGGTTACCCTGAGGAGCGAAGGGCCTGTGCGAATTTGCACCTCTCCGAATGCCACCTTTCCTAATCCGACCGATCGCTCCCGTGCAACTCACGTCCCCGATTCTAGTATCATTCCTCCCCAGAGGCGGCCCAGCGAAGATGCCAGCCGATAAATCGCGTCGCTTTTCCCCCGCGCTCAACTCCGTCGTTGCGCGCTGCTGGCAAACCGCGGCCATACCTCCCGAGTGGGGCCTCACGCGCGAGCAATTTCAACGCGCGCTCGAACGCAGCGCCGCTCGCCGTTTCTCCGATTCTCTTCCAGACGACCGCATCGTCGTCGGATATCTCGAAAGCCTTCATCTAAGCGATCTCGCCCTCGCATGCGCCTGCAGCGCCGGCGACAGCGCTGCCTGGGAATATTTCATCGAGCACTACCGCCCGGAACTCCACCGCGCCGCCCGCATGATTCTCTCGAAATCAGGCGGCAATGATTCGAAAGCGCGCGAGATGGCCGACTCGCTCTACGCCGATCTCTACGGTCTGCGCGAGTCATCCGACGGCTCGCGCCGTTCGCTTTTCGACTATTTCCACGGCCGCAGCAAATTGTCCACGTGGCTGCACGCGATTCTCGTGCAACGCCACATTGATGAAATCCGCCGCATGCAAAAAACAGATTCGCTCGATGATGCCGGCAACGGTGACTCAGACGTGCGCGAATTGCCCGAGACGAAAACCGCGCCGCCGGACCCGGAACGTGACGCCTACCTCGCGATCATGCAAGCATGCGTCACAGCTGCACTCAGCGACCTCGCCCCGCGCGATCGCCTGCGCCTCGCTTACTACTACGTGGATGATTTAACGCTCGCTCAAGTCGGCAAGCTGCTCGGTGAGCACGAAGCCACCGTCTCGCGCAAACTCGAGCGGACACGCGCGGACTTAAAGCGTTGCGTCGAGGTCGCGCTCCGCGAAGAAAAAAAACTAACCGAAGCGCAATTGAAGCTGTGCTTCGAATACGCACGCCAGCAGTGGCCATTCGATTTGACGCGTGCGCTGTCGGCGCGTGATTGACCATGGCCGCAGCGAAGCAAATCGTGCTGTATTTTTGCAAGAATTTCGGCCTGGCCCGTTCTAAAGAAGGAGAATAGCGCGATGCCTTCGCACGACAACGAAAACGCAATGGATGGCCTGCTCCGGCGAAGCCTCGCGCGCGATTCAGCGGCTGTCGGCGATTGCCCCGACGCCGAGCTTCTGGCCGCATATTTCGATCAAGCGCTAGGCGCCGATGAAGCTGCCGGATACGAGCTTCATTTCTCCATCTGCACTCGCTGCCGCGAGCAACTCGCCACGATGGTGCGCGCAAATGCAGGCCAGCAGCTTCATCCCGCCGATCTTGCGATCGAACCAGCTCTCGCGGGTGCACGGCCAGTTCCAGCAATCGCCTTGGGCGCGGCACGCACTCCTTCGCAAGCGAAACCCGCCGCATCAAGCGCGCGTTCTGAGACAAAGTTCCCCGAGCGCAAATCCTCTGACGCCCGCTGGCTGGACCTCCGCTGGTTGATTCCAGTGGCGGCGATGCTCGTTCTCGGCACCTTTGTTTTCATGCGCTACGCTTCCCGCGAAACGTCCATCGGGCCTAATCAGGTCGCGATGTCCAAATCAACTCCGCCGCCGCAAAACCAGACCGCACTCGAACCCGAAAAGAAAGCCAGCGATGTTGCGACAGCAGAAAAAGCCGCGCCGAAAGCCCAACCATCCGCAACGAGCGCACCGTCTCGCTCGCGATCTTCTGTAAGCGCACATGTAAATGGTCAATCCAGTCCAATGGCAGGACGGAAGCAAACGGAAGAAGTTTCGTCTCTAGGAGGCTCCACGGCATCAGGAAACAGTGGCTCAACCGGCTCCGGGTCCGCCCGTGCGGCTCACAACGCAATGCCTGCACCAGGCAGCAAGAGAGCTGTCAGGCCATCGATGGTTGGTACGATCGTTACGCCGAGATTTCCATCCGAGCCCTCGCCCGCTGCGCCGGCTCCGGAATTGAACGCTTCACTCCCGTCGATCGTAGTCGCGACAAGTTCAGCCGACGCTGTGAAATCTCCCGCGCCCGCGCCGCCTCCAGCTGCAGAACACAAATCGCAAGCTTTCGGATTGGCAGCCCGAAGCAATCTCCATAGCTCAACCGCAGAAGAATCTCTCGCAAAAACAAAACAAGCCGAAGAGCGTTATACGGAAACCGTGATTTCCACGCCCGATTCCGACATTTTCTACCGCATCGCCAAAGGCGGTTTCGTCGAAATTTCTGAGGATGGCGGCGCCACCTGGCAAGGCCAGCTCTTGAATCCCTCCGCCGAATTCACCGCGGGATCCGCACCAGAGCCGCGAATCTGCTGGCTCGTCGGCCGCTCGGGCGTCGTCTTCCTCACCGAAGATGGCAAAAGCTGGCGAAAACTTCCGTCACCCACATCAGAAGACCTGGTTGTTGTGGTGGCAAAAAGCGCTTCCAATGCCACAGTCACGGCGAATGACAATCGAAAATGGTCAACCGACGATGCCGGCAAGAACTGGCACCCCACGAAATGACGCCGCGGAACTTTGCGTAGGATCGATAACTTTTCGTCAGGGCACGGCTTCAGCCGTGCCGCCGTAGCCTGAGGATGAATGCGGCTTTAGCCGCTGAGGGGCGTTTCCTGAGTCAGAAGCCGCGCAAGTTTTTCTATCTGGATCGTTCTAACCATCGAAGGATTCTCTGTCCAAGGAGACAGCCCATGTATCCGCTTTCCAAACACAAAACAATTCGCGCCGGATTCGCCGTCGCCGCTCTCGCCTTTCTGCCGCTCGTCGGAAATCTCGCGCAAGCCGCAGGCCCGCAAGCGCAAAAAGAAGACGCCGCGCGCAAGCAGCCCGCCATCACCACCGAAAAAGATCAGGTCGATCTCGCCGTCACCGTCTACAACTCCAGCATCGCCCTCGTTCGCGACGTCCGCCAAATCCACCTCCCCTCCGGCCTGTTCCCTCTTCATTTCGAAGACGTCGCGGCCTCGATCAATCCCGCCACGGTTCATTTTCGTTCGCTTGTCGATCCCGCGAAGCTCAACGTCATCGAGCAAAACTACGAATTCGATCTCCTCGATCCCCAAAAGCTCCTCCAGAAGTATGTCGGCAAGGAAGTCACGCTCGTGCGCGCCGAAAAAGATGCCGGTTCCACGCGATGGGTCGAAACGAAAGCTTTGCTTCTTGCCAATAACAATGGTCCGGTCTGGAAAATCGGCAACGAGATCGTCACGGGCATGCCCGCCGATTCCTATCGCTTTCCGGATCTGCCCGAAAATCTCTACAGCCGGCCAACTCTCGTCTGGATGCTCGAAAATCGTGGCTCAGAATCGCAACGCGTCGAAGCTTCCTACCTCACGAGCAATATGAACTGGAGCGCCGATTACGTTCTGACCGTTGGACGCGATGAAAAGACCGCCGACCTCGATGGCTGGGTCACGCTCGTCAACAACAGCGGCGTCACCTACTCCAACGCCAAACTCCAGCTCGTCGCCGGCCAGTTGAACCGCGTCGAGCCACCGATAGCAAGAGCCAAAGCGTTTGCGGGGGCGCTGGAAACAAACGCTGCCGCGCCACAATTCGGCCAGGAAGCATTCTCCGAATATCACCTTTACACACTTGGCCGCCGCACGTCGATTCAGAATAACGAGTCGAAACAGATCAGCCTGCTATCCGGCAGCGGCGTGCCCGTCGAAAAATATCTCCTCGTCGAAGGCCAGCAATACTGGTTCCGCAATTCGCAGGGAATCGGCAATCCAATTTCGCAACCGGTAAAAGTTCTCTATCGCTTCAAGAACGACGAAAAAAGCAGCCTCGGCATGCCTCTGCCGGCCGGAACCGTCCGCGTCTACCAGGCCGATTCGAAAGGCGGCATCCAGTTCGTGGGCGAAGACCACATCGACCACACGCCCAAGGACGAAACGCTCAAAATTCACGTCGGCAACGCCTTCGACGTTGTCTGCGAGCGCAAAGAAACCGACTACAAGAAAATCTCGAGCAACACCATCGAGCTCGAATATCAGATCACGCTCCGAAATCACAAAGACAGCGCCGTCACCGTCGAAGTCCGCGAGCCGATCGGCGGCGATTGGGAAGTGCTGAACGCGAATTTCAAATGGATGAAGCTCGACGCCACCACGCTCGGCTTTTCGATTCCGGTCGAGAAGGACGGAACAGCAACGCTCGATTATCGCGTGCGCGTGAAATGGTAAACAGCAGGCGGAAGTTCGTGAGAGAAGCCAGAAAAGTTCAGTGAAAATTACTGCGAGGTGTTCAGCGCTTGCAGCAAGTCTGCTTCTGATCGACCAGCACCAACTCGTGCGCGAAAATCCGGTTCGAAGGGAATTGCACCGAAAGTTCGCTCAGCAGCAAACGAGCTTTCTCGGGCTGGTGCTCCCGCTCGTAAGCAAGCGCCAGCATGATCTTTGCAAAAGGGCTCAAATAGCGACCGTGTTCGGCGGCGGTTGACATCAATTCCATCCCTTTCACCTTGTCGCCATGAACGCCGCCAAACCACAAAAAAGCGCGCTTATAGCTTGGCAATGATCCAATCACGTAATTGGCCATGCCCAGCGCCACATACGCATCCTGCGAAGAAGGATCAACCGAAAGCACCGCGTTTGCTTCCGCCTCGCCCTGTTTCATAAAGCTCAGCGCTTGCATCTGTTTTTTCTGTATGAACGCGTCGTAATTCGATTCCATCCCGTCAGCAATCGTAAGGACCAGCAAGCCCTGCACGTCGTGCGAGTTCACCTTGACGCGCTTCTTCGCCATCTCGCGCGACTCATGCACCGCCGCTTCAAAAGGTGCATTCCGATTTTGTGACGGACTTCCTTCCGCGCCTCCAAGAAACCGCTCGTCATTCAAAAAGAACTCAGACGACAAAATGCCTTTCGTATCGAACTGTTGATACAGGTAACTCGCGGCTTCGGCCGCTTTCCCCATCGGATCGTCGGGGCGAATCCTTTGATACTCCTTGAAATCCACACGCGCCCCATCGAAATTGAGCTCGTAAAGTTTCTTAAAGCCCGTGTCGAGAAGCTGCGACGACGTATCCGCTTCGAGTACGAGCTCGTGCTTTGCCGCCGGGCCTTCTTGGGCTCTCGCGTGTGCCGCTGGCCACAGCCCCGCCGCGAGACACATCGCCACACATTGATTGACCCGCAATTTCGACCGGAAGGTCATTTTCTCCGAACCCGCGCGGCAGGAACTCTTATCGAACCGGCGGTGTTACCCGCGAGTATATTGGAATATCTCCACCCGCGGCAGGTTGTATGCATCTGCGTTTCCGAATCTATCATCGTCTAAAGATTCTTCAGAAAGAATTCCGTAATTCGCTCAAAAAGCTGGATGCGCGCCGGCGCGTCTCCGATCGGATGGCCGCGCCCCGGGAAAATCATCAGCGCCGCAGGGTAACGGTTGTTGTCAATCATCTGGTTCAGCACTTCCGTCGTATTGGCGAAGTGCACGTTGTCGTCACCGGTCCCATGCGCCAGCATCAACTGGCCCTTTAATTTTGCCGAATCATATCCGGGAGACGCCTGCTTGTAGCCTTCTTCGTTCTCCTGCGGCCGCCCCATGTAGCGCTCGGTATAAATCGTGTCGTACAGCCGCCAGTCGCTCACAGGCGCCACCGCCACGCCCGTCTTGAAAACGTCCGCCGCATTGAACATCGCATCCAGCGTCATGAAACCGCCGTAACTCCAGCCCCAGATCCCGATCCGCGAGCCGTCCACGTACGGCAGCGACTTCAAGTAATTCACGCCCGTCACCTGATCTTCCAGTTCCACTTTGCCCAGGTGGTGATACACCGGCGTCTCAAACGCATGCCCGCGATTGTAGGAGCCGCGATTATCGAGCGCGAAAATAATAAATCCTTTCTGCGCCATCAAATCCAGCCAGAGTTCCTCCACGTCGCCCCACAGGTTGCGCACCGTCTGCGCCTGTGGCCCACCGTACACGTAAATGAGAACCGGATATTTTTGTGCCGGGTCGAAATTTGCTGGCTTCATCATCATCGCGTAAAGCTTCGTGCCATCGTCCGCGGCCACATTCAGAAACTCCACCGGTGAAAAATGGTACTCGGCAAGCTCGGCAACCTTGTTTTCGTCGATCGCGGCAATCCCTCTGCCGTCAATCCGCACCAGGTCCTGCCGCGGCGGCGTCATCGCCGTTGAAAATACGTCAACGAATGCAGAGCTATCCGCCGCAAACATCGGCTGATGCGTGCCTGCCTCGCGCGTAATTCGCGTCACGCTCTTATCTCGAAGCGAAACTCGGTACACCTGCGTCTCGACCACGTTGTCTTTATTCGAGATGAAATAGACGCAGTTGTGCGCTTCGTCCACCTGCGGATGGCTTGCCGTTCCAGGTCCGAAAGCGCCGGTGCCGTTGATGCCCCAGTCGCCACTCGTCAATTGTTCCAGCTGTTTACCAGCCAGATCGTAAATGTAGTAGTGGCGAAACCCAGTGCGTTCGCTCGACCACAAAAACCGTTTGCCGTCAGAGAAAAAGTAAAGATCGTCGCTGATATTGACCCAGTATTTATCGGACTCCGTAAGAATCGTCCGTGACGCGCCGGAACCCGCATCCACAAAGAGCAAATCGAGCCTGTCTTGCGCGCGATTCAATCGCTGAATCGCGATGCGCCGCCCATCGGGCAGCCAGTTCACACGCGCCAGATACACGTCCGAGTTCGAACCCGTGTCCATCCATTTCGTTTCGCCGCCCGTCACCGCCACCACCCCAACGCGCACAATCGGATTCGCTTCACCCGCCTGCGGAAACCGTGTGTACTGCATCGCCCCCGTCACCGAACTCATGTCCATGATCGGATAGCGCGTCACGGGCCGCTCGTCCATCTCGTAGTAAGCGATCTTCGTCGAATCGGGTGACCACCAATATGCAGTCGAGGCGCTCAGCTCTTCGGGGTACACCCAGTCGAGTTTACCCTTCAGAATTTCTTCGCTTCCGCCGCTGGTCAGCGCTTTCGTTTCGCCGCTCGCCAGGTTGGCTACCCACAAATTCGAATCGCGCACGAAGCTGATCCATTTTCCATCCGGCGAAAATTTCGGATCTTCTACATCCTGTTCGCCAGTCACAATCGTCCTCGGCTTCATCGTCGCAAGATCGAGCAATACGAGCCGGCTGCTACCCGCGAACAAAATCGCTTTGCCGTCCGGCGCCCACATATAACTTTCCGCGCTCACCCGCCCCAGTCCCGTGGATTGAATCGTCTGCTGCTTTTCAGGCTGCGTCAGAGCTTTCAGCACATCCGCGCCAACGAGCACCTTGCGCTCGCCGGTTGCGCCATCCATCGTCCAAAGTTCCGCCGGCGCATGCGGGCCTGATCCATTGCGCCCAATGTACGAAATGCGCCTGCTGTCCGGCGTCCACTCGGTCCCATCCGTCAGGTGCCCGCTCAAGCTCGGCGCGCTGTAAATGCGCTCGACGGTAAGTTCTTTAGCCGGCGATGCAGATGACTGAGCCCGTATCGGCCCCGCGACGATGAAAACGGCAAGCGCAACAAACGACGTGCAGCGAATCTTAACGTGAAGAAACCGTCTCATTGCGTCTCCTGGAGAAAGCGCAAAAGTTTATCATCTCCGAACCAGGAAACGAGTGGACTCAGGAGATGCGCTAACCGAAAGAGCGAAGCCAAGGCGTCACTGGGATACAGCGAAGATACGGCACGCCGAGCGCTGCCTTACCGGAAACTCCGACCCGTTTAAGCAGTTGTGGAGGCCACGAATTCGGTCTTGGGCTCGCTTTCGCGGTCCCAGGCGGCCACGAGCAGAACTTTGTGTCGGAAAGGATAACGAAATACGTAGTAGACATTGGCCGCGCCGTCGATTTCAAAGAAACCAGGGCGGTGGGTGTCTGCCCGGTCCAGACCTGCGTTGAGCAGAATGCGCAGTTCGGCGAGTTGCTCCGGCTTGTGCTGCCGCAGGTCTTCAATCACCCGCGATAAGTTTGTCTGGTCCCTTTGCTTGTTCAGTTCAGTCAACGTACCGGACCAGTAGGAATTCTTTCCTGTTCAATCGCCTCAGCCGCAATAAGCTTTCGATCCAAGTGTGGTTCTGTGCGCGAGCTGCCTGAACGCCACAAGCAGCTCTCCCCAGGAGGGACACCGCATGCGGGACAAGCAACCGAGGTTAACTGCCTTAGCGTCAGGTCTCTCATTCTCATTACGCTATGGTGCAGTTAAGGGCACCTAAAAACTGTTCAATCGGAGACACTTTCCGAATTTCTACCAGACCAATCACACCTACTTTCGATCTATGGACGAAAACTCTTTACGTTCTTCTCCCGCGCGATATCAAGATCGTCAACTTCCTTCTTCTGGCGGTCGATCTCCTTCTGCGGCGCCTGTTCTTCAACGAGTTTTGCGGATTCGACAATCGCCGCCTCGGCCTGTGCGTTCACCCGTTTTGAAAACACCGCGAGCCCGAAGGATTCCAGACCGGTCGAATGGAAAAAAGTCACAGAGTTTTCCGCGTCATCCCATCGGGCGATCACTTTCTCCGGCGCCGCGTAGACATCGTGGTTTGGGAAGTCGATCTCAGGATATAGCCTCACGCCGTTGCCGTATCGCGCGGAGATTGCCTTCACCATATCCTCTTCGGTGAGACCTTCCACTGCCTTCTCATCGTAAACCACTACAATGCGGTACAGCGCGCCATTGTAGAAGTCTAATGTAATGTGCGAGACGGGTTCCCGTCGGCCCGAGTTGTCGAAAGTGTCGGCCTGCCAATACGTCATTTGCTGGATGAGTGCAGGAGTCTCGGAAATTAGAGTTGCCTGGCTCTCGTCCTTACCGACCTGTTTCGAAATTGTAGCCAGACTTGTCCCGAGGACAAATTTCCGATACCTGGAGAGGTCCTGGCCAGAAATCACCGGCGTTGCAAGCAGAATCAGACCGAGAGAAATTATAGATTTGCGAATCATATTCATCGGAGCATCTCCTTCACACGATTACCTCGCTGGTACATAAAAGCCAAATAATTCGTATTTCAACTGCTATTTCCTCGCGGATTCTTTTCTCGATTCGTTTCTCGGCGAATTTTTGTCGAGTACCGCAATCAGATGACGGCCGGATTCCGGAACTCCGACTTTTCCACCCATCACGATCTCTCTTGCGGTGAGTTTGCGGCCATAGACATCTTGGGTCGCGTCATCGTCGGATCGAAGCGTGGAACCCTCGAGCGAAATGCCAGCGAAAAGACCACGTGTGCGCGAATAGCTCAGGATTTCTGAGCGCATATAGGCGTCCGTATCCGCGGAAGCGTCACGTCCTACGGGGCCTGCTGCCACCGAGGCATCGCCGCCCAATTTCACTTTGCTGCTGAGAATCGAATCCGCACCTCTCTCGTTCATTACGAGCAGAACGAGGTCGGTGGCTTGTCCGCCGATCTGGAATCCAACGCTGCCCCCTTCGAGCGCAAACATCGCTGGAGCGCCCCAATGTCCTCTGAAATGCTCGCCGGTGCGGCAAACCATAGCGCCGCGGCCATAGCTTGCTCCAACCACGAACGCTGCCTTCAGAACGGATGGAAATACTATTACGCACTCGGCCTTTTCCATCACCTCTTGAGGGATATTATCGGGAACATTCATAATCTCCTGCATTACGACGCCACAATTTTCCAGCCGCTCCTGTTCCTTATTCGCGGCGTAGAGCACCGCCGTTAGAAGCAAGAAACACATCGTCAAAGTGATGTTACGAATCATCCCTGACCTCCATGATCAAGTCTCGTCCCAGATTCTTCCCCTACAGAAGACTTCCGTTATGCCGTGCGCTTCCCGCCGGCGACTAGTAGAACGATTCCTCCCACCAGCGCCAGACCGCCGAGTATCGGAGGAATGGGAACAGTCTCCTGCGTGTCTTTTGTGGCGTGGATCGGCCCCACATCGAGAACCTTTTCCCGGTGCGTATACGTGAATCCTTGATACGCGAGCGCCAGCACGCCGAGTATCACTAATAAAATTCCTGCAATCGAAATTGGCTTCATGATTGTGACTCCGCGAGTTCGTTGTGATATTTACGTCGGACGCTAGATCGGTTTTCTCAGTTCATTCACCAGTTTCCGAGCTTCCCGCATTCTTTCCTTGTAGTACGTCGAACTGATCACGACCTTCTTATCTCCCACCTGCACGCGTTCTTTGATTCCTTCTTTCGACAAAAACAACGCCAGCGCGATGTACGTCTTGATTTCCTTTTCGAGAAACTGAACTGCCAGTCGTTTGGACTCATCCATTTTTCACCTCGAGTTGCCGCCTATGAAGATGCGTGAGAGTCGAAGGAAAACCCGGCCCCCGGCGGGTGCCTTTTGTTCCGAACGCCCTTTCCTGCACGATGACGAACGCGATGACGAAGATTCCCGGTATTCAATGGTCCCCATCGCCGACTCAGCGCCTAGATGCGACCCAGGATCAGAAGGACCAGGACGATCACCAGCACCAGTCCGATCCCTCCTGACGGGGCGTACCCCCACTCTCGGCTGTGAGACCACCTGGGCAAAACACCGAGAAGCGCCATCACCAGAATTACGATCAAGATTGTTCCCAACATCGTGTCCTCCGACTTTCACTATTTTCTCGTCGAGCCAATCCCGCCACTTTGCCGTTCTTCCACCATTTCGGGGCGACTCGATTCGCTCGCGGAATCGCAGTCGCCCCGAAAACTGAATTGGTTAGAGCACCACGCTGATAGCCACGCGATCGCCGGGATAGTACGGGTTGCACAAGTAATAGCCGCCGTCGATGAAATCTACATAGACGTCGTCCGTGTAGTACCACGCAACTGGCCACGGCTGGACGAATCCGAACCAAAAGCCGCCGTATTGGAAGCGAGAGTATCCATCCACCAGCCTCGGGCTTCCGATGCGGAACTCGTGTTCACGCCCAAAATTGGAGCGGAAGCGCTCGTCTGGAATGCGTCCTTCGCCGCGCGCACTAAGTCGCAGTGCCGGCTCCGCACGTTGTCGCTTCTCCTCGGCTGGAGTTCGCTGAGCATGTTGCTGCCCCGCGGCCTTGCCGCCCTCTTCCTGCTTTACCTGCTTGGCTTGCTGCTGCTTCTGTTGCTGCTCCTGCTGACCCTTCGCTTGCTTCTGGTCTTCCTGTTTTGCGGAGTTGGCCTGTTCCTGTTTCTTCTGCTGTTGTTCTTGCTGGCCCTTCGCCTGCTTCTGCTCTTCCTGTTTTGTGGAATTAGCCTGTTCCTGTTTCTTCTGCTGTTGCTCTTGCTGACCCTTCGCTTGCTTCTGCTCTTCCTGTTTTGTGGAGTTGGCTTGTTCCTGCTTCTTTTGCTGCTGTTCCTGTTGCCCCTTCGCCTGTTCCTGCTGTTTCTCGGGCTTGGCCTCCTCCTCTTGCTTTGCCGGCTTTGCCTTTTCCTCTTGCTGCGCGGGTTTAGCCTCTTGCTGCTTTTCCGGCTTAGCTGCTTCCTCGTGATGTTCCTCCTGCGCGAACGCAGGAATACTCGCTCCGAGAAATAGAAACAGTGCTGTAGTGCTGATGACTCCTAATGCTTTCATGAGTGTTGCCTCCATTTGCTGCGAATCCGTTTGCCGTAAGTCGAGTCGCCCGGCATATTTTGTTGCGTGCGTTCAATCACAGACTGCTCATCGCAGTTGACCTACAATTGATTGCTTGCACCTGGTTGCTTACGCCCCAATTCGAATGTGGGACAGCGAATGAAACAGCCCAAAAATGTTCAGAAGCCACAGGACCACGGCGATCACTACGACCCCGTTCAAGATCGACTTGATCTGTCCCTGCATCGGAATAAAGCTATTCACCAACCAGAGCAGAACCCCGACCACCACCAAAACCATCAATATTTGAAGTAAAGGCATTTCGATATCTCCAGTCTCTTTGCAGGTAGATACTCCGGCCCGTTCGAGGCATTCACCCTATTTCAGTCTGAAGCCACGAACTGCGAATGGCGGGCAGAGTAGGAAGGAACCTGCGATTACCCTTGCTCTTTAACGGTGAGAAACGCTTGGACCTGCTTTCGCCCGGTCCTAATGCTTCAACCGCAAACCAATCCTAGAAGATCGCGTAGCAGGTATCTGTTCACTTGTGCACACATTTTCCGTTCTCTTGTGAATTTACTGTAGCGTGCTACCATGCCGGTCAAGAAAACCGTGGCTCCGAAGCGTCCAAAGCGCGCGACAGCAGCCCCCAAGGCGTTATTCAATGCTCAGCAATTTCTTGATTCGGCGGGTGTAGCCCGGCAAGTCGCGGAATTCAAAAAAAAGGAAACGATCTTTTCGCAGGGTGATCCGTGCAGGAGTGTCTTCTACATTCAGAAAGGCGGAGTGAGGCTCTCCGTCGTCAATGAATCAGGCAAAGAGGCGGTCGTGGCCGTCTTGGGACCGGGGGATTTCGTTGGCGAAGGATGCCTCGCCGGTCAGCCGATTCGGATCGGTACGGCCACCGCCGTTGCGCCAACCACCGCGCTCGTGATCGAAAAATCCGAGATGGTTCGCGTCCTTCATGCCGAACATGAGTTCTCCGACCGCTTCATCACCTTCATGCTCGCAAGGAACATCCGAATTGAGGAGGACCTGGTCGATCAGCTTTTCAATTCCAGCGAGAAGCGCCTGGCGCGCACGCTGCTGCTTCTCGCACGCTATGGCAAGGAAGACAAACTCCAGCGGGTTCTTCCCAAAGTCTCGCAAGAAATGCTCGCGGAAATGGTCGGCACTACCCGTTCCCGCGTAAACTTCTTCATGAACAAATTCCGCAAGCTGGGTTTCATCAAGTACAACGGCGGCCTGCAAATCGACAACTCGCTCCTCAGCGTCGTCCTGCACGAATAATGCAATAGTCAAACGACTGAACTCTTATGGCCCACGGATTTACGCGCCCTTCGCGCGCGCCATCTCTGGCTCTCGAACCAGTTCCTCAAAGAGCGTTCGGTAGTGAATCATAGCCTGACGCAAATCTTCCGTGCTGGCCTTGCCCTGCGTTTGAAGAAGCGCGCTTTTGTGGGCCGCACGGTAGTTTTCGAGAACGAGCGGGTGATCCACTGAGATATCCGCGGCCCGCTGTTCGAAGTCTCCTACCGGATAACCTCGTGTGGACATCACGTCGCCCAGTAGTTGGTCGGCATCCGTTACGGCGCCGCCGGGGCTGTCAACGAATCGCGCCTGTACTTTCGCCCAAGAGTCGACAAATCGCGTACGATCGCCCTGAGCCAGCTCTCGGATGTGCAACTTCTCTACCCGGTCGGCTCGCTCGTCGAGGACCGCTTCCGCCTGCCGCTGGCTCCCGCCTTCTTTCACTGCTCGGGCGTACTCAGCGCTGCCAAACTGAGTGCGAAGTCTTTCGGTTCGACGTTTACGACTGAAGAACCAAGTAAGAACGCCGCCGCCCACTATAACCGCCACAGCAACGACGATCGAGATTTCTGTCGTGCTTGCATCTGTTAGGTTCATGATCCGCCTCCCCTTTTCGATCGAATGCTTCGCTCCGATTTCTGTGAAACGATTTGAATTCCAGCACAAGGCTTACCGGCGCTCGGCGGCCGTTGAACTTATCTTTCGCTCAGGCTGGAACCACGCAACGCTTGTCTCGGCGAGCCATAGCCTGTCTTGTCGAGTACGTCCAAATCCGTTTTGCGCCCTCGTACAGACCCATCGCGATCGCCAGGCATATGGAGAGAGTTCCAAAAAGAGCGGCGTATCCAACAACAAAGATCACGAACGCGGCTTACCATTTGTACCCCGCCATTAAACGCAAGAAGAACTGACACTGGCAGCCTCTCCGGTTGTCGTTGAATTGAAATGGGAACTCTGACGTGCCTTCTCCGAACTAAGCGTGCCAAGCTCCTAAGCGGTTCGCACAATGGCATTGAATCTGGTCGATGGACTTCACGGGCGCTCTATATGCTTGCAGTACTGCCCCTCATGAAGTGCACCACGAGTAAAACTACGCCCAAGACCAGAGCCACGTGAATGAAGGCGCCGGTTACATGAAATGCGAAAAATCCGAGCAACCAGAGAACAATTAGGACTGCCGCGATAATCCCAAGCATGTTTTCATCTCCTTGTTTCTAAATGCGAGAACGGCTGTGGTCTGTCTGCCGCACTCTGCGGTGCCCGTTCGCTAATTCGCGGCACTCATCGAACGCAGCCTACTCGCTGAGAAGGGGTACTTCTGTCCTGTTGTGCACACTTTGGCATTTTGATCTCACATTTTCTCTACACGCCTGAAGCAGTTCGATCGAAGCGGCAAGATCCCCCAGGAAGAACTTTGCAACTGTGCAAAAGTGAACAGTTTCAGTCGGACGCCCGCCGTAACCTCCCCTGTAGATGGCGACGCCACGGCGACGCTGTGCAACCAGGGCTGGGGCCAACGATTCCGTTTCCTCGCCGTTCCCAAGTTTCGATTCTCGGAAGGAACGCCAGAAGACGCTCTTGACCAAGGGCCGATGCATTCAAACAAGCCAAGAAAGCCGGGGCGTAGCGAGGAATGTGACACAGCGGTCAGTTGACCTGTAACTGGGTTGTAGCGAACAGTTCTCCGTGCGACGTTTTGAATTCAACGGTTTCTCTCCTGAGAAAAGTCAAAGCCCTCAGCGCATCTTCGATAGCCAGCTCCTCCGCGCGTCTCTCAGAGCTACTTTGAATTTCTTTTAAGCGCAAAAAAATCGTCTTTTCAGCGAGATTAACTCGCCCGACAAGTTTCCCCTGGTCGGTCTCCATCAGAGCTTCGAGGTAAGGTTCTTGCCATTCTGGGAATTCTAGGTTGCTCATCGTCAATCCTCCATTGCTGCTGCCTCGCCCTGCTTTTATGGTTGAGGCCCGCATTGTAGAAGAAGCCGTAGCGCGCATCTGTTCGCTTTTGCACACTCTCTTCAATCCACATTCTCGGTTTATTGGTCGAGGCCGCCGACTCGACGCGTGGAAGCTGGCGGCTTCCCAACCTTCCAAAAATTGTTCGGAATGTGTACCAGATTGAACATTCATAGTGAGGTTGGCCGGTGCAAACTGGCTCGTCAATAATTCCAAATCCGAGGATGTTGCTCACGGAGGCTACAATGTTTGGTTACGGACTGATCGGAACCATAGTTCTTGTCTGTGTGATCGTTTGGGTCCTGCGCAGCTTATAAGACCGGAATCGCATTCCCACAAAATCCGACAGATGTAAGAAAAATCGCCATCTGTTCACCACGATGGAATGCCTCATCCCTCGCTTTGCACCTACTGTCCCGAGGCAAGGTAAAAAGAATGATAGTCGAAGCGAAACAGCAGTATCGCGGAGTTCTCTGTCTTCATTGTCGTCAACCAATTCCGCTCTCGTCCTTTGCAGCAAGTAGGGAATGTGGTTTCAAAGAACAAGGAAGCGAGCTGTCGCGATGAGTCCGCCGTGCGCTCGTTTACGGTGAGCTCTTTTACGCTGCGCTGCCGGGTGTGTGAAGGCGAAGGCCTCTACACTGCCCTGCATGTGATCGACTGCGACGGAACTCCGAGGCTACGAAGCTCGCAGGCATGCCAACCCGTGCCGATTGGTCAGATTTGAAGACAATAGAGGCCATTGGTTCTGCATGAATAAAAAGCCTGTGTGAGAACTTGTCTCACACAGGCTCACCCGAACCAAGTTACGCTGTTTCTTTCGCTCTAGTGGCTGTTCCCACCGCCGCCTCCGCTGCCATCATGACCATGCGGAAACTGGAACAGATCGAACAGGTCCCCGATCGCGGGACTGTTCAGCGGCACATACGGATTGAACGGGAGTGAAATCGGATTCGGGAAGTTATCCCGGCTCCGGTTCGTCATCGGTTTCAGGTTCCAATTGCGCTCGATGAACTTCAAGATCGAGACGTGATCGGAGTAGACGTGGCTGACGTGCCCGCCCTTGGAGTAGGGAGAAACGACGATCATTGGAATGCGCGGCCCATCGCCGAAGAAATCCAGCGGCTGGATGTAACCGGAATCGTAGTAACCGCCGCCTTCATCCAGCGTGATGAACAGTGCCGTGCTGGCAAACAGCTCCGGATTCGCATTCAATGCATCGATGATCTTCTTCACCATGCCTTCGAAGAGATCGAACTTCGAAGACGCCGGATGTCCGTCGAGCAGTCCGTCGGGTTTCACGAACGACACGGCGGGCAGCGTGCTGTTCCCGATTGCCGCGAAGAAGTCCGTCGCGTCCTTGATATGGGCTGTGCGCTGTGCCGTAACGCCCATGATCGCGTTCGCGTAGGATTCGAAGTTGCAGATGTTGCAGTACGCCTTCCCGATCTCCACAGTCGGATCCGTGCTCGTGGGATCGTGCTGCAGGGCGACAGCGGCGTTGTATGCTCCCCCGTAGTAAGCCCACGAAATGTTTTTCTCGTTAAGCGCTTCGCCGATCGTTCGCACGTTCGTCGGAGGCACCGAGCCGCCGCCGGCGATGCCTTTCGTGTCCACTGTGCCATCCGGCAGGAAGCCCGGATTGTCGTTGTTCACCATGTAGCAGGTATTCGGCTGGCAATTCGGCTTGGGGTGATAGAACAGCGTGGCCAGATAACTCGTGACGGCCGCTACGCCCGGTTGCGACGGGTTCCCGCACTCCGTGAAGTTCCCGTCAAAACCGATGTCCACCGTGTACTGGTTGTTTGAGCCTGGCAATGGATCGGGGTTGGCAATGTGAGATGGTGGGGTGGTTGGATTCCCCTTGCCGTCGCTCCAGAAAATCGCATCACCTGTGCCCATCATCACGTGGTTGGCGCCAGTGCCGCCCATCACCGCCTGATGGTAGTTGTCGCTCATCGAGTACTGGTCCGCCAGGCTCTTCAGAATCGGCACGTCTCCAGCCTGCATGTTATAAAACGCCATCGAATTCCCGCCGCCGTTGTCATCCACTTCGTTGGCGATAGGAAAGCTGAAATGATCCGGCTCGCTGGTGTAGCTCGTGATCACGAAGGGATAAAGATCATTCAAGCAACCGGACGGATTCTGCAAGGTCGCGTTGCGGATATTGCAATCCGACTGTTGCCACATCTCGTAGAGCCGGTGCGTGGTGTCTCCGGTGTAGGAATCGTACGGAAGATTCGCGCCCTTCAGCGGAAATGGCCCGTTCGGCAGATGGCTGAAGTTCTGTATGCGCGAATCGAAATCGGGAAGTTCCGCGGTTTGTGCGGCCCCGGATGCGCCGGTCGTCAGCAAACCGAGATCGCCGATTTCCAGTGATGGCTCGATTGCTGCCAGCAGAGAGGTCGGAGTTCCAGCGGGAAACGGAGGCGGCTCGCCCGTCGCGGGGCTGGGCGAGAAGTTCAGGGTCGGCTCCGGCAGCGTGCTGTAAGGTGCCTTGTCGTCGCTGTCGAGGCTAGTGTAATACTTCGTTTTGAACGGTGCGATGGCCTGGAACTGCGCGGCCTGCTTGAAATTCTTTCCCGGCGTGCCGTCCGCTTTGATGATCCCTTCGGAAAGCAGGTTCTTCACCGAATCTCTGCTCTGCGGAACATACGTCGCGAACAAATGATCGAACGTGCGATTCTCTCCGATGAGTACGATTACGTGCTTGATGGGCGTTTCGGTCTGCTGCTGATCATTTTTGCCGTCGTTCTTTCCGGGCTCTTGAGCAAAAACCGGGCCGGCTGCGAACGGCGTAAGCGTGACAAAGAGCATGCCTGCAACTGCGCGCTCTCGCCACGTCCTTCGTACGGACACACGTGCCATATATATTTCCTCCATTGTTTTCTCTGGATGGGCAGGGCTGCTGCTAACGCTGCGCGAGAGACTGGCTGAACGTTGTTACATGTCAATTACAGAACGATGGAGATATGATTTTTTTGATGAGTCGCATCACAAAATTCCGGGGAGTCTGGCTCCGCTCTCGAAGTCTCCGAAATATTGTAGTTAAAGGCACTTCGCACCGCACCCGTGCAACCTGAAACACCTTCCCGCAGTCAAACCTTGCTGGATGTGGGAGCAAAGGCGATAAAATCGAGATGGTGAGCACAACGAGCTCAGGCTTGCGCGCAAAAACTCCCTGTCGCCGCCGCGGCCAGTTTTCGCAGCTCTACTCTCTGATGTTTTTCTGCTCCTGCCTCTCACTTTACATTTTTCCCTGCTTCGCGTTCGCGCAGTCTCAATCTCAGCCTGCTACGCAGCAGGTCGATCCGGTCGCCACTGGCACTATCAGTGGCCAGATCGCGGATAAAAGCGGTGCCGCCATCGTCGGCGCGCACGTGACGCTTAAGCTCGACGGCCAGCCCATGACGCAGGAAGCTGTCGCGGACAGCAACGGCCAATTTACGTTCACCAACATTCCTCCCGGCCCGTTCCAACTCACAATTTCTTCGCCCGGTTTCACCACGCAAACATTTTCCGGCCTGCTGCACGCGGGCGAAGTGGACGTCGTCCCGATGATCCAGCTGCCGCTCGCTACCGCCGTCACCGAAGTGCACGTGGCAGCCCCTACGGAAGAGGAGGCGCAAGCGCAGATTCAGGAGCAGGAAAAGCAGCGCGTCCTCGGCGTGATTCCGAATTTCTATGTCACTTACGATCCAAACGCCGTCGCGCTGCGCCCCAAGCAAAAATTCGAACTGGCCTGGAAGACCACCATCGATCCCATCACGTTTGTTCTGGTCGGCGCGGTCGCCGGCATCCAGCAATCGCAAAACACATTCGGCGGATACGGCCAGGGTGCACAGGGTTACGCCAAACGTTACGGCGCTGGTTACGCAGACCTCGTCACCGGCACTTTCATCGGCGGCGCGATTCTGCCGTCGCTCCTGAAACAGGATCCGCGCTACTTCTATAAAGGTACCGGCAGCAAAACTTCCCGCGCTCTTTACGCCATCTCCATGGCCGTGATCTGCAAGGGCGACAACGGCCACTGGCAGTTCAACTACTCCGCGATCCTCGGCAGCCTGATCGCCGCCGGCATTTCCAACTCCTACTACCCGCCGCACGACCGCGGCGCCGCCCTCACCTTCGAAAACACCGCCATCGGCATCGGCACCACCGCCGCCGCCAACCTCTTCCAGGAATTCATCGTCAAGAAAATCACCCCCAACCTCCCCAAGCACGATCCCGCCAACCAGAACTCCGCCACGCCCTAGCCGCACCGCCGCGGGTTTTCAATGTAGCTCGCTCAATGTAGCTCGCCTCTTCAGAGGCGAGGATTTCCGCTCGATGTTGGTTAGCCTGCCGCCCTGCTCGCCGCACCCTTCAGGTAGGCGAGCAGATCGGCGTTAATCGTGTCGGCGTGCGTTGTGGGCATGCCGTGCGGAAAGTCCTTGTAGGATTTGAATGTGCTGTTCCTCAGCAACTTTGCCGAAAGCGGTCCAGCATCCGCGTACGGCACGATCTGATCGTCCTCGCTATGCATCACCAGCACTGGCACCGTGATTTTCTTCAGGTCTTCAGTGAAGTCCGTTTGCGAGAAAGCGACGACGCCATCCGAGTGCGCCTTCACGCTTCCCATCATCCCTTGCCGCCACCAATTCCAGATAATGCCCTGAGAAGGTTTCGCGCCCGGCCGGTTGTAACCGTAGAAAGGTCCGGACGCCACATCGAGATAAAATTGCGCTCGGTTGTAAGCTGTCTGCTGCTGAAAATTATCAAACACCTCTTTCGGCAGCCCGCCCGGATTGGCCACAGTCTTCAACATGAACGGCGGCACCGCGCTGATGATCGCTGCTTTTGCGACGCGGCTCTCACCGTGGCGCGCAATGTAGTGCACCACTTCGCCGCCGCCCGTCGAATGCCCCACGTGTATCGCATCCTTCAGGTTGAGATGTGCGGTGAGCGCCGCCAAATCGTCGGCGTAATGATCCATATCGTGGCCGTCGCCGGTCTGTGACGAGCGGCCATGTCCCCGCCGGTCGTGAGCGATAACGCGATAGCCCTGATTGAGGAAGAACATCATCTGATTGTCCCAATCATCGGCCGAGAGCGGCCAACCGTGACTAAACACGATGGGCTGACCTTTGCCCCAGTCCTTGTAATAAATTTCTATGCCGTCTTTCGTGGTAATCGTGGCCATGTGATGACCCTCCTTGGTGGCTGGAAATTCGTGGGCCGTCATTATGCACCAGTCGCCCGGATTTTTTGTGAATGAGTAATGACTAGCGGGTGTGCTCGCTCCAGTGGACGATGGTGGCGTTGGGGCCCACGGCCCAGGCGGCACCGTCGAGGACGGCGATGGCGTTGAGGTTGATGTCGTCGGTTCGCGTCCAGTGCGCGCCCTGATCGGTGCTGATGTCCTCGCCGCCCGTGCCGGCGCTGAGAAGCGTATCAAGATTCAGGAACGCCACCGCTGAGCGGAATCCGGTCGGCGGACGTGTGGCGAGAGTCCAGGTGGCGCCGCCGTCGAGCGAGTAGGCGGCGCTGTGTTTTGCGTCTGCGTCATCTTTGAAATCCCCGCCGACCACAACAAGCATGCTCCCCAATCGAGCGATCGAGAACGCGCCCCACGATGGATTGCCTTTTAAGATGGGCGTGTCGGTCACCGTCCAGGTGCGGCCAAGATCGGGCGAATGAAACACGCGCGCGGCGCTGCCGCCGGTGACGAAGTAGATTTCGCGTTTGTCGTAAATAGCGAGGCAGGAATTGCTCGCGGCGAACGCGCCTTCGCCGGGAAGCGCTGCGGGCATCGAGTCGCGCGGCAGTTCTTTCCAGTTTTGGCCATCGGTGGTGCTGATGAGGACGAATTTCCCGTCCACGGGATCGCTGAGAGCGAAGCACTGCGTTTCGGAGATGCAGGCGAGCGCGTCGAGAAAAAACTGCTGGCCCGTGCCGGAAAATTGAAGCTTCCAGGTTTCGCCGCCGTTGTGCGTCTTGTAGATGCGCGACATTTTCCCCGTACCGCTCGCCATCACGTAGGCCAGCTTTTCACTGAAGGCCTGGATTCCGCGCAGGTCGAGCGAGTGCGGCTGGGGGGCATTGACGAGCCCGCGTGTGTAGTGCTGCCCGCCGTCAGTGGACCGAAGCGTGCGGCCATTCGACCCCGAGGCCCAGATCACAGGCCCAGGATGGCGCTGCGGATTGCTTGAGTGAATGGCGACGACGGCGCGCAGATTCGAATCCCAGCCGGTGGTCTCGACGGTCCAGGACTGCGCCGCGGCGGGTGAAACAAAAAGAATCACAAGCAGAAGGGTTCGCACGGGCGCGCATTCTACCAGTAATTCCGGAGTCCCGTGAAAGGCGGAAATTGGAAAAGGGAAAATTGAAAATAGGGGTGCAAGGCGGACGAATCGGGTGATCGGCGCACCCCCGGTTTGCCGCCTATTAGAAATTCGCATGTGATTGAAAGGGTGTAGGTTGGCGCGAGTTTTAATCGCGGAACCGTGTATTAGAAATGCCGTGGCGAGCGATGAGTGACTAGTGGCTAGTGAGAGGCGACGGCGTGAGACTCGAAGCGCTGAAGTCAAAGGCTTGCGCGGGAAACTCAGCGCAAGCGGACTGGAATTCCCATTTTGGGAAGTTGAGGATGTGCGGGTGTACGAAGGGAGATGAGAAAGCCGCGAATATTTGCGATTAGAAATTTTTAGGTGGCTGAGTTTTCTATGAGTTGAGTGAAATTCTAATTCCAGATTTGCGATTAGAAATTGAATTCGTCCAACGGCAGCGTGGCGCGAGGCTGCGGGCGCGGGGAGTTTTTCTCCCCGCCGAGTGCTTCTGGCCGCCGGTAGTGACGTTTGCGTCATCATATAAAACGGTAAATGGTAGCATGGTTTCTGTCAGCTGTATAGCTGAATAACTACGCAGATCGGTGGAGATTTGGAAAAGGAACAAAGGGAAAATGGCAAAGCGCACCCGGCAGGAGGCCTTTTAATCCGTGGGTGGCGTGGCGCTGGCGAGGGCGAGAATTACGCCGGCGAAGAGGAGGGTGTCGAAGAAGTAGTTGATCCCCTCGACTTTGATTTCGGTGCTTGGGTTGGCCAGGGTGGAGATCAGGATTGGGCCGTAGATGACGACGACCAGCAGGACGATCCAGGCGCCGAGGTAGGTTGCGGCGAGCCGCGTCTTCTTGGCCAGCAGGATGGCTGCGCCGGAAACGACGAGGATTGCGCCCGTCAGGTAATTGATGAGCAGGTGCGCGGGAATCCAGTCGGGAATCATTTTCTCGAGCGGGACTCCGGGGACTTGCTGTGGGTGCAGGAAATGCTCGACGCCGTAAAATATGGCGGTGATTCCGACCACCACGCGGCCTATGGTGAGGAACGTGGTTTTGACTTGCCCGGTGGCCGTGCTGGTCGCCGTTCCAGTTGTCGACTTGGTGATCGCGCCTGAGACGGCGCCGGTCATGGCGCCTGCCGCGAGGAGCCAGGCGCCGGCGCCGAATGCCAATTCGCGGATGGCCAGGATCCATCCAAACCTGTCTCGGGGGTTTTGGAGAGCGCCTGGGATGTCCATCATGGCCACAAAACAAAACATCGCGATGCCGAACAGCAGGCCAGACCAGCGCACCAGAATTTCTGTGGCGATGCTCAAAGACGCGGCCAGCAGCGCAAAGCCGAAGAAATACGCCCAAAACAACGGCCATGGCATGTACGAGGGCACCATGGTCATAAGGGATTGTGCGGCCGCGAGATGCAGGGCACCGAAGACCGCCAAGGGCGCGGCGAAACACAAATTGCTCGAGGCTACGACTTTGTCGAGGCCGCGGGCCTGCGCGATATCGTTCCTGGCAGTCGCCAGCGCGACAAAGGAAATCAGAATGCCAGCGGCGCACATCGCGACCACCGTGGGAGAGGCCTTAAAGAACGCGGCGAGAATGGTTAGTTGCATGTGGACGGCGAGCATAACTTGACGTGCTCCTGGGACACGTCTCCCCGGTCAATAGAGCATCAGACTATACAACGAAGAGTAGGTGAGCATATTTTCACAGGGGGCGCGGAGGAGAGGGCACCAGGCGGAAAATTCAGAAATTGGAAAAGGGAAAATTGAAAATGGTAAAGCTCCCATCCTTCGCAAAGGACGCGAAGGATGGGGCATTCGTCTGGCAAGATTCAAACAAATACTTAGTTGCGTGCCCTTACAGGTCAGACCGAACCGGCTCGATTTTCACGCCGTCGCTGCGGATCTGTACCCCTAAGTCGCAACCCATCTTGTCCGCCGCCGTCAACGGAACGCAGCTGGCGCCGGGCGGAATCACCGGAGGCGGAAGCATGGGAACGTGTTGACGCGTGACGACCGTGCGGATTTCGCGGCCTTGCTTGCCGAGAACGAACGCGACGTCAATTTCACTCGTGTCGGGGAACAGGATTTTGAACGTGCCCGTGCAATCGGAGCTCACGGTGTACGTGCCTGTCTCCTCGGAGCGAAACCCATTCTTCGTGACGGGAGTCCCTGGTACAGCCGCAGACGTTCCGCTTCGCATCACCCAATCGACCTGTGAGAGGCCGCCTTTGCCGTCAAAATGGGTGATGGCCACGCCATCGGCGGGCAATGGACTCACGAAGGGGACCAGCTTCGGAGGCACCCCCACTCCTTGTGACACGAGTATGCCGAGCGATTCGCCATGAAGCGTAAAGGCGTAGTCGCCATGCAGGGTGGCGGCGGAGCATCCGTCATTGTCGCCGTCCTGAGCCTTTGCTGGGCCGCACACAATCAAAAACAAAAGTGCAGCGGCAGGAACTGCTTTCCATGCGGAACATTTCATCTTGATTCTCCTTTGAGCCAAAATCGTGACTTCATGGCACGCGAATCTCTGCAAAGCTTGAGTTTTCAGAACAGTTGAGGTACCGACCTGGGTCGCATCATCTGCGGGACACGAACCTCTGGCAATGGAGAGCGTCTGAAGAATGACTGAAGAAATTGGAATGGTCGTAAATCCCCTGATTTTACTTGCTTCTATCTCGTCGGGACGCGCGGACGTAGAATAGCCTTGGAATCCTTGGGCCCCCGCGATGCCCCTTGAAACCCTACAATTCGAGGATTTCGAGCTCGATCGCAGTGCCTGCGAACTTCGGCGCGACGGTAACGTTGTGCATCTGGAACGCATCCCCTTCGACTTGCTCAACTTGCTGGTCGAGCGGCATGGGGAATTGGTGACGCGGCAGGAAATCCTCGAGCAGATCTGGGGAAAGAACGTTTACGTCGACGCCGACAACAGCATCAACACGGCAATCCGCAAGATCCGGCAGGCCTTGCATGATAATCCGGAGGCGCCGCGCTTCGTGCTTACGGTTCCGGCGAGGGGCTATCGGTTCGTTGCGCCGCTAGAGAACCAACCGCTGCCCGCGGAAATACCTGCAACCGGGACGAATGGAGCCGGGCGTGAAGCGCCCGCGGCGACGATAGCGCCAAGTCTGGTACTGAACGCAACGAAACGCCGGAGGGCTGTTGCCGCGGTAGCTATTGCCCTCGCAATCGCGGCACTCGCGGTGGCGGCTCTGTTGTTACGTTTTCATCGCGCGCCCGCGCTCTCAGTGAAGGACACGATTGTTATCGCTGACTTTGCCAACTCGACCGGTGATGCGGTCTTCGACGACACCCTCAAGCAGGCGCTCTCCGTGCAACTCGAGCAGTCACCGTTTCTGAGTATCCTTTCCGGCAAGAAAATGACCGAAACGCTGCAGATGATGGATCGCCCGGCTGGCGAACGGGTCAGCGAGAAGACCGCTCTCGAGGTTTGTCAGCGAACCTTGAGTGCCGCGGTACTGGCGGGAACGATCGCGAAGCTGGGGAACGAATACGTGATCGGACTGAATGCTGTGGATTGCCAAAGAGAGAACGTCCTAGCGGCAGAACAGGCGCGGGTGAGTACCAAGGAGCAGGTTTTGAGAGCCTTGGACGGAGAGGCTAAACACCTGCGCGGGCGATTGGGCGAGTCGCTCGCCTCGATCGAAAGGTTCGACACGCCTATCGAAGAGGCCACCACAGCTTCCCTCGAAGCCCTGCAAGCATACAGCCTGGGCTGCCGGAAATTGCTGAACGGAGACAATATCGCCGCCGTCGCGTTCTTCCAGAGAGCGATCAGCCTGGACCCGGAGTTCGCGATGGCTTATGCGAGGCTCGGTGCCACTGATTCCAATCTCTGGGAGCTGAATCTCGCCACCGAAAATACGAAGCGAGCGTACGAGCTCCGTCGAAAAGTGAGCGAGCGCGAACGATTTTACATCGACTCGCATTACCACATGTTCGTCACCGGCAGCATCGAGAAGGGACGGCAGACTTTCGAGCTGTGGGCGCAGGCGTACCCTCGTGACGTCACTCCAATTTTCAATCTTGGAGAATTGCAGTCGAACATCGGGCAATACGACAAGGCATTGGAGGAAGCGCATGAATCGCTGCGTCTGGAGCCGGACAGCGGGCTGAACTATGCCACGCTCGCATACCGCTATCTTATGTTGAGCCGCGTCAGCGACGCGCAAACTGTGATCGAAGAAGCAAATGCGAAGAATCTGGATTCTACAGCGCTGCATCTCGACCTGTATCAGCTGGCATTTTTGCAGAACGACGAGGCAGACTTAGCCAAACAGGTTGCCTGGGGGGCTCACAAGCCGGGCGTCGAGGACAAGTTTTTCGCTCTCGCAGCTGCTTCCGCCGCGTATTTTGGTCACCTCAGGGATGCTCGAGAGCTATCGCGCCGGGCCGTATTCTCTGCCGAGCAAGCAGAAGAAAAAGAGGCCGCAATAGGCTATGAGGTTAACCAGATGGTGCGGGAGGCATTGCTCGGAAATTTCCTGGAAGCTCGAGCACAGCCGCCAAAGGTGCGCGGTCACTTGATGAGTGAAGACATGCAGTTTGCTTGGGGGTTCGCGTCGGCCATCATAGGGGACGGGGCGAGGGGGCAGGCGATAGCCGATGATTTGGCGAAGCGATTTCCGGAGGACACATTCGTACAATTCGTTTACGTGCCGATGATTCGAGCTCAACTTTGGATTGCCCGGCACGACCCGGCTAAGGCCGTGGAAGTCCTGCAATCCGCCACTCCGTATGAAATGGGCGACCTGCCTTTCGTGAAGCTGTATCCGGCCTATGTGCGTGGCGAGGCATATCTAGCCGCACGTGAGGGGACACATGCGGCTATTGCGTTTGAAAAGATCGTCGACCATCGGGAAGTAACAGGCAACGAAATTATCGGTGCACTGGCGCATCTGCAACTGGGCCGTGCTTATGTTTTGCGGGGAGATGCCGTGAAAGCCCGCGGGGCATATCTTCATTTCCTCGCGCTCTGGAAAGACGCTGACCCTGAGATCCCCATCCTGAAGGAAGCCAAAGCCGAATACGCGAAGCTGCAATAACTGTCAGAACTTAGGCCTCAAGCGGAGACCGAGCCCGATAAGTATGGAGAAATCTCCCTACGAAGGTGTGCAAACTTGGACTTCAGGTCCGACAAAGAGTTAGCCAAAAAGTGATATCGTATCGGGCCGGTGGCCGTCGAATGTGGCTGCTGCGCAACATGACGGAACAAGGCCTCACCTCTCCCCGCAGCACCGTGCGGGACGCAAAGGGCGCGGAAGAGGTGAGCTACATAAATCAAAGGATGCCAATGAACTTTTCGAGATGGATTTTCAGTTTTGTGTTCGCCGTGAGCGCGTGATCGTCAGGCAACAGAATCCGCAGCTTTTTCAGGTTCCTGTCCAAGTGGTATCGTTACGCGAACGACCGTTCCACCACTCACGACGTATATCTCCAGTCGACCGCCGATCAGGTTCACTCTCTCTTGCATGCTCAGAATCCCGACGCCATATTGGTACGGCGACTTCTCGGGACGTTCCGTCGAATTCCGGGAGACTCCGGTGCGGCTGTCGATGATTTCGAGTGTAAGGTGCGAGTTACGGTGAAGTCGAATTGCTGCCTCACGATTGCCCGAGTGTCGTTGGATGTTTGTCAGGCTCTCCTGCACCACGCGAAATAGCGCTAGCTCGACATCTCGTGGCATTCGTCCAATCCCTGGTGCCAGTTCCAATGTTACTTGGATCCCACTCCTCTTGGTGAAACCCTTTACATAGTTACGAATTGCGCCACTCAAACCAACCTGGTCCAAAACGGGGGAATGCAGTACGTACGAAAGTGTACGGACGTCTCGAATGCACTTTTCTACCAGCGCCTTGCATTCGGAAAGAAGTCGGCGTGATTTTTGCTCTGTAGAACGTAAGCCTTTTCCAAGTTGCCCAATTAACATCGTCAAGGCGGCGAGGTCTTGACCCGTCGAATCATGCAAATCACGCGCGATGCTTCGCCGCTCTTCGTCCTGCAACTGGAGAAGTTGCATCGAGAGACGGTGGAGTGCCTCTTCCGCCTGCTTACGTTCGCTTATGTCCATCACCGTGCCAACAAGCTCAGAGATCTCTCCCGAGCCGTCCAAAACTGGGCTGCCAGCGCCCTGGATATGTCTTACCGACCCGTTGGGGAGAACAATTCGATATTCTACTTCCCAGTTCGTTCTCTGGCTGAGTGCCGCGCTGATTGTCTGCTCATACCTCGAGCGGTCATCCGGATGCAGGCGCTGCAGAAATACTTCGCGTCTTAGTTGCGTGCTTTCAGGATCAAGACCGAAGATGCGGCAAAATTCCTCCGATCCGACCATCTCCTGGGAAGACGGCTTCCAAGCCCAGGTTCCCATTCCAGCGATTCTTTGGCCCATGACCAGATAGGTCTGCTTGCGACGGAGTTCCAATTCCGCCTCTTTGCGCGCCGTGATGTCCTGGGCGCTGCCAACCAATCGAGCAATCTGACCACTGGCACTACGCACGGCAAACCCGCGGCATAAGACCCAGTAGGTCGAGCCGTCCGGCCGGATTACCCTGCATTCGAGGCCGTCAATTGCGAATCCCTTAACTAAATTTGATAATGCTTCTTTGAGACGCCCCTGGTCATCTGGGTGGACGCCATCCACAAAGGACATGGGATTTGCATACAAACTCTCGATCGTGCGCCCCCATATCTTTTCGTAAACGCGATTGACGTAGAGAAACTCGCTGAGATCGGAGGTGGCGAGAGCAAGCGCTAACGGCAAATTGTCTGCGATTTGGCGGAAGCGCTCATTTCTCTGGAGCTCCACAGCCTGAGAGGCCAGTTGCCGGTCCATGGCGGAGGTCAACATCGCTACCCCCTGGACTATTAGCGTTGCCAGGATTATTGCCGCGGTGCCGAGCGACGAAATACTCTCCGTGTGTGCCAGTTGCACGGGCAGCCCGAACGCGAAGAAACTTGCTGCAGCCATCCCCGTGTAATGCATCGCCGAGATGGCAGCACCCATCAATGCTGCACTCAGGACCTTCGCAGCCGTGGTTCCTCTGAAATCCTCACGATAGTCAAAGCAGAACACAAGCGAGACGAGACTCGCAACCACTGCAATGAGGACAGAAGCGACCACGAGCAGAGGGTTGTAATGACACTCGGCTGGGAGGCGCATCGCTGCCATGCCGATGTAGTGCATCCCTGCAATAGCGGACCCCATAAGGATGCTTCCGGTGAAGGCTTGAGCGCGGCCCATCTCCTGACGGCTCACGACACGGAGGGCCAGGGCGGAGCCGAGGATAGCAGCCAGAAGTGACAGAAGGACCGTGGGCCAGTAGTAAGCAATGGGGACAGGCAGGTGGAACGCGAGCATGCCCGTAAAGTGCATGCACCAAATGCCCAGACCCATGGCAGTGGATCCGCCCACAAGCCATGCGGTCCGGCTCCAACCATGGGCGGCGGTTACGCGCCCGCCAAGGTCGAGCGCAGCGTAAGATGCGGAAATGCAAATCAATACGGAGAGTGCTACGAGACGAAAGTCATAGAAACCAGCGAGGGGTGTTCCGCTCTGGCCCATGGAAACCTCGTCGCAATCTTGTACGGGAGTGCACATCGGCCGGTCAACATCTGGGCCCGAGAGGCACAATTGCGGTCGATCGCAGAACCAGCGAAAGCAATCGCCGTCATGATATCAGCAATCCAGTCTGTTAGCGGTCCCCAATCGGGCATCCGCCACGGATGGTCCCAATAACAACGGATAGTGCCTCTGAGGGAACAGATTGGACTCGAGGAAACGGCCATGACGGTTCTTGGAAAACGTGGAGTGATGAGGGAATCTCCTGATCGAAACTGAGCTCGGTAAACCAGCACCGGGCCAGGTCTCGAAGGTGAAACAAGCGTGGACTTCCGGTCCGACAAAGACTTAACCAAAAGTGATATCGTATCGGGCCGGTGGCCGTCGAATGTTGCTGCTGCGCGCCACGACGGAACAAGGCCTCACCTCTAAAGAGGTGAGCTACATAGATCAAAGGATGCCGATGAACTTTTCGAGATGGATTTTCAGTTTTGTTTTCGCCGTGATTGCTCTCGCTGCTGCGACTGGAACAGCGCGAGGGCAGTCGAGCGGGCAGGGAGAGAAGCGAGCGGAGTCGAGCGCAAAAGATAACGAAGCGCGGGTGAACGATATGGCAGCGCAGTGGAAGGCGCCGCTGACGGGCTTCGACTATGTGAAGCGCGTGGAGATGATTCCGATGCGCGACGGAGTGAAGCTCTACACGGTGATCGTGGTGCCGAATGGGGCGAAAAACGCGCCGATGATTTTGACGCGCACGCCTTACAACGCGGCGGGGCGGGCGCAGCGGCCGCACAATGCGGATTCGCCGTACATGGTGGACGAGCTGCCGCAGGGCGACGAGGTGTTCGTGAGGGCCGGGTACATCCGCGTGTTTCAGGATGTGCGCGGGAAGTATGGGTCGGAGGGAAATTATTTGATGGTGCCGCCGCCGATGGGTCCGTTGAATACGACCGGCACGGACGACACGACGGACGCGTATGACACGATTGACTGGCTGGTAAAAAATGTGCCGGAGTCGAATGGCAGGGTGGGGATGCTGGGCTCGTCGTATGAAGGATTCACGGTGGTGATGGCGCTGATTCATCCGCATGCGGCGTTGAAGGTGGCGGCGCCGGAGAGTCCGATGGTGGACGGATGGATGGGCGATGACTGGTTTCACTACGGCGCGTTTCGGCAGAACAATCTCGATTATTTGACGGAGCAGACTACCGTGCGCGGAGAAGGCAAGCCGATTCCGCGTATGAGCTATGACGATTACACGAATTATCTGGCTATCGGGTCGGCGGGAGATTTCGCGCGATATGGAGGATGCGATCAGCTAGGGTTCTGGAAGCTGATGGAGGAGCATCCGGCGTACGACGCGTTCTGGCAGGGGCAGGCGCTGGACAAGATTATGGCGAAGACGCCGCTGACGGTGCCGGTGATGTGGGAGCAGGGACTTTGGGACCAGGAAGATATGTGGGGCGGGATTCACTCGTGGGCGGCGATGGAGCCGAAGGACACGTCTAACGACAGGAATTTTCTGGTGATGGGGCCGTGGCGGCATAGCGGGGCGAATTACAACGGATCGTCACTGGGGCCGCTGATGTTTGAGGGCGATACGGCGCTGCAATGGCGTCGCGACGTGCTGCTGCCATTTTTCAATCAGTATTTGGTGGAGGGCGCGCCGAAGGCTGACACGCCGCCGGTGTTGATTTACAACACGGGGGAAAATCATTGGGACAGATTTAAGTCGTGGCCGCTGGCTTGCGCGGAGGGTTGCGCGAATAAATCGCGGCCGCTTTATTTTGCGGCGAATGGCGGGCTGTCGTTTGATGCATTGCGAGATCCTGCGGCTAATGCTCCTCCGGCAACCAAGTATGACGAATACGTTTCCGATCCGGCGAATCCGGTGCCTTATCGGACGCGTCCTGTGACGGAGGATGGCGACGGGTGGCGGCATTGGCTGGTGGACGACCAGCGATTTGTGGATGGGCGCACGGATGTGCTGACGTATGTGAGCGCGCCGTTGACGAAGCCGTTGCGCGTGAGCGGAGTGCCGGAGGTGAATCTGTACGCGTCGACGAGCGGAACGGATAGCGACTGGGCGGTGAAGCTGATTGACGTGTATCCGGGGACGGTGGAATCGCAGCCGGGGATGGGCGGATATGAGCTGGCGATTTCGCTGGATATTTTTCGCGGGCGATATCGGACGAGCTTCGAGCATGCGGAGGCGATCGCGGCAAATCAGCCGCTGCTGTATCGCTTCGGGCTGCCGACGGTGAATCACGTGTTTCTGCCGGGGCATCGCGTGATGGTACAGGTGCAGTCGACGCTGTTTCCGCTGTACGACCGCAACCCGCAGAGTTTCGTGCCGAATATTTTCGACGCGAAGCCGGGGGATTATCAGAAGGCGACGCAGAGGGTGTGGCGGGCGCCGGGCACGGCAAGTTTTATCAACTTGCCGGTGGTGCCTTAGCTAGCGCGTGTAACGATGACGAGGAGCAGTAACGCGTAGAGGTGATTATGACGCACGCGGAGGCTGGATCGTCAGGCGGCGCGCGCGGTGGTGCGGATCGCGGCGCGAATTGGCTGACGGCGATTGCGTCGCTCTGCGTGGGTGCGGGATTTTTGGCGCTGTGGTTCTGGCTGCTGCCGGGGTGGCTTGGTTTTCACGGTTACGCGAGTGGCGTGGCGGGCTGGCGGTTGATTTTTGCGATCCCGGCGGTGCTCGGATTCGCGGTGGCGATCAAGTGCATCTGGGATTTCGGTTGGACGGGGCACGGGACGCCAGCGCCGATCGCTGCGCCGCAGAGGCTCGTGGTTGTGGGGTTTTATCGCTACGTGCGGAATCCGATGTATGTGGGATTTTTTGCAGGGTGGTTGGGTTTGTGGGCGCTGTATGGCGAGGGGAGTCGCGGGTCGTTGATTGTGGCGCTGGTTGCGCTGGCGATTGCGGGATTGTTTGTGCGGCTGTATGAGGAGCCGATTCTGCGTGGGCAATTCGGTGCAGACTATGAGGAGTATTGCCGCAATGTGCCGCGGTGGATTCCGCGGCCGCGCGCGTGGAAGCCAGCGATGCGTTGAGCGCGTGAAAAATCTTCAGCGCGAGAAGCAAAGAGCCGGCGGGACGCCGGCGTTACGGAAGGGCAGCGCGAGAGTGAGCTGCGGAGTCTGTCGCGGCGCTGCATGTCGCGAATGACGGCGCAGAGTGAAGCGTTACGAGCCGCGATTTAGCGGCGGCGACCGCCGCCACCGGCACCTGATGATCCGGCGCCGCCTCGACCGCCGCCTCCACCTCCACCGCCGAATCTTCCGCCACTACCGCTGCTGCGATTTTGCTGGTCGAGTTGGTCGCCGCGAGCGCGGGAATTCGCGTCGTTGTTGAGTTGATTGCCGAGGTTCGAGTTGCCCGAGTTGCCGGGCTCGCTCTGGCGATTGCGCGCTTCGGGCGTTTGCTGCGTTTGGTTCAAGTTGCCGCTTCCGGCTCCGTTGTTCGCATTGTTGCCGCGCGAATTGGCTCCTGGCTGATTCTGTGTCGAGCCGGACTGGTTCTTGTTCGTCGCGCCGCTTAGATTATTGTCGCTGTTGTTGCCGTTCTTGTTGGTGGCGCCGCTTAGATTCTGGTTGTTGCTGTTGTTCTTTGAATTCTTCGTTTGCTGAGCGCCGGTGGAGGGATCGACTGGTTGCCAGCCGCCGTCGCTCCACTTGCTCCAGTCGCCGTTGGAATCTTTTTTGTAGACGTTGCCGTCGGCGCCCGCATAGACGTTATTGTTGTTCGCATCTTTCGCGACGAAGCCGCTGTTGCCGTTCTTGGTGTTGAAGCCGGCGCCTTCGCTGCCCTTCGAGGTTTGGAATCCCGCGACGGTACCGTTCGCGTTCGAGTAATGTCCCGCTTGAGCCCAGTTGTCGCCGTTGGTGACGACGCTGCTGCCCCACTGCGCGTAGGCGTTGTGACCTTGCGATGTTGCGGCGTACGTTCCGGTCCACGGATTGTAGGCTTGCGCGTAAGTGTGCCCGCCATAGGCGTTTTGATAGGTGACCGCGCGGCCGTACGTTCCGGTGGTTGGATTGTACCAAGCGGCCGTGCCTGCGGATGCGTAAGGACCGTAGACGGCGTGCGCGACACCGTAAGTTCCAGTGTAGGGATTGTAGAAGCTCGCGACGCCGTAGGTGTAGGGATACGGATAGTAGATGGGATAGCGCGGGCCATAATAAATGTAGGGCGGATAGTAGTAGCCGGTGCCGTAGACAACGCAGGCGCCGACCGCCATGCCGAGCACGAAAACGCCGAGGTAGCCGCTTGTGTAGCTTGTCTGCACCGTTGTTGGCGTGGGATTCGAGACAACGACGTAGGTGACGTTGTAGACAGGCGAGCTTGGCGGAATTGTGTAGATCACGGCCGGGACTGTGTCGGCGGTCTTCCACGGGCCCGACGGGCTTACCGAGATGAACCAGATTCCCTGGTAGCAGAGGTAGTAGGCGCTACCGACGCGGATCACCCGGTTCTGCGTGTTCACCGCGTAATACATCGTGGTGCCTTCAATCACGACGAATTGCGGCTCGCCTGCGTAGACAACCTTCACACTGGCTTCGGCTGCGGCGCGATTTACGACGGCGGTGGTGGGAACTTGGGCGAGAAGCACGGCATCGCTGGCTTCCTGGGTTCCGGGGACGGAGACGAGAACATTGGAGTACGGCTTGCCGGTGGAGATTTTCGCGAAGTCTGCGGGGAGATCATTGCTCGCGTAGACCCAGGGCGCGTTGATATTTCCGGCGCGGAACCATCGCCCTGAGAGAAGTGCGTAGACTTGATTATCGGGCTTGTGAAGAAAGACGCTGTCTTCGGTATTCGTCGCGTAGGAAAGACTCGTGCCGGGGATCGGAGCGTAGACTGGCGCGCCGCGAAAGACGATCAATTCTGCGGGGTGTTCGGTGAAGAAAACTTTTGGCGCGGGCGGAGCACCGGCGGGCGGCGGGACCTGTTTGAGCACGCCATCCCAATTCTGGCCCCTGGGGAGCTTGGCCATTTCGGCGGGAAGCTTAGCGGTTGCGGTCCACGGGCCGCTCGGTTCTTTGGATTTGAGCCACGTTGTGCCGGTGAGAAGAAAATATTCGCTGCCGTCATAGAAAAGATCCCAATTTGTATTCACGACGTACTGGAGTTTGGTGCCTTCGATGGGGACTAGGACGGGCTTGCCGTCGACCATCAGGACAATCGCCGGGGTGGTGCTGGCAAAAATTGTGGGGACCTGCGTGCTGACCGGCGTGGCGTTGACTGGCTCTTTAACTTTTTCGAGGCTGGCGATCATGTGATTGAGCGAGACGTTGAACGTCATGGTGGGGTAGATCTGGCTGACTTTCTGCTGGGCTTCGGCTTCGTGCTGGGGATCGAGGGTTGGGAAACGAGAACTGATGACCTTGATGTCGCTGACGTAGACGCTTCGGGCGCTGACGTTGGCAACCGTGTTGGCGCGCCAGGAAATTACGCCTAGAAACTGCTTTCCTCCGGCGGGCGTGATTGAGATCGCGGTGTCGGCTACGAGCATGCGGTATTTTTCCCAGGATTTGAGCTGCGGCTGGTAGACGATGATGTGGTTGCCGTCTCGATCGATTACTTTGGGCCAAGCGGGAGCGACGGGCGCGGAAGCCGCGGGTGCCGGCGAAGTGATGCTTGCGGTTGATGCGTTGAGCGGGGCGAGGGGATAAGTGCCGATTAGAAGTGCGAGCGCGACAACGACTGACAAGGCTGCTTTCATTCTTTGCATTTCGTGTCCTCGAGGGGAATTTTTCAAATGCGATTAGCGGTGATGGTCTGCGCGCAGGATTTAGGCGGTGCGCCGTCAGGGCCAGTTGCCGTGGTTCCTTGGTTTCTTGGGTTGAGATCGGCGGGATTCTACATCAAGTGGAGAAGGGTGGGGAGTAGAAAAGACGGGGGGCGGAATTGGACGTTGGGATCGTTCGCCCCGAGGTAGCGTTCGGGCACGGCATGAATTGACGGTTCTTCGACGTGCTGTGCCCCTGCGGTCGGAAAAAAGCAAAATCGCCGGCCGGAGGCCAGCGGTACGAAAACGTGAAGCAAATGCAAAAGAGCCGGCAGGATGCCGGCGCTACAAGAGAACGATGTCGCGACGCGTGCCAGGTAACGCGACTGAGGTGTGGCGTTACGTTGGCACAGACAGGAATGCCTGTGCTACTGAAACCTGCGACGAACCGCGCGCGATTGCGTTTTTTTACCGTTGCTAGGTGCGAATTACTCGTGAAGCGGGGTGTAATAGCTTTCGCCGGCGCAGGCGCGGCAGAGGGTGCGGCCGTTCACGCTGACTTCGCGTTTGAAATTTATGCCTTCGCCGCATTGGGCGCAGACGACGCGGGGGCCTTTGAAACCGGGGAGATCTTCGGGATGAATTTCTACGCGCACCCACTGTTTGTCGAATAGGTCTTCGTCCGGAATTACGCGGTAGGCTTGCTGCTGGCCTTTTTCTTTTTCGAGTGCGGGGAACATTTCGTTGGCGCGCTTTTTGGAATCTTCGCGGGCGACGATGCGGATGGCGCGCCCGCTTTCGAGATCGACGAAGGTGGCGGCTACTTTTCCCCAGTCGAAAAATTTGAGAGCGCGCTTGCCGAGGCGGCAATTGGCGACGAGAGCCACGGCGTCCGTCATGCAGCGGTCGATTTCGACGTACGTGACGATGCGCTTGCGGTCGCGGATGGGATCTTCGATGCCGAGTTCGCGGAGGCCGAGCATGGCGAGGCGGACGCCGAGGACTTGACCGGCGCAGATGTGGCCGTGGGCGACAGTGGCGTCTTCGAGGTATTGGTCGAGGGTTTTCATTTTTGGGTGTGCTTGGTGATTATAAGACGGATTTGCGCGCGGACGTGCGGGGCATTGATTTGGGCGGTCGCTTGGTGGCTAGGTTGAGATCCTTCAGGGCGGGCATCCTGATCGGATGCCTTCAGGATGACACGCAAATGAAAGTCAAAAACAAAATGCAAAGTCAAAAGAGCCGGCGGGACGCCCTTCGAAGCTCAGGACAAGCCGGCGTTACGGAATGGCAGGTGAGCCGTTGGTTAGTGCGGAGTCTGGGGTGTTGTTGCGGCGGTGGATTAGGAATGCGCCGACTGTGACTGCGATTGCTAGGGCTAGGAGTGAGCCGTCGCGCAGGAGGGTCATTGGGCCTAGGCGTTCGCCGGGGCCGAAGCAGCCGCAATTTATTTCTAGGCCTAGGAAATAGGAGCGGACCATTACGGCGAAGAAAACCGTGAGGAGCAATGAAGTGACGAGTGCTGCGTAGCGCAGGGCGATGCCGCTCAGGAGCCAGAGGCCAACGAAAAGTTCGAAGGGCGGGAGAAAATGGGCTGCTGGGCTGACGATGGCGGGCGGGAGGAGTTGGTAGGAGTCGACCTGCATGGCGAACATGGAGAGCGAGACGCGCATTGAGCCCATGGACCAGGGAACTGGGGCTTGGGGTTTTAGTTTTGCGTAAGCGGCGACGATGAAGATGACGGCGAGCGCGATGCGGCCGATGGTCAGCAGGATTTTGGCGGTTGTTTGTCGGGTCGTGTCAGTCATGTTTGGCCAGGACAAGCAAATCAAATTTGGATGCGTCGGGAGCTTCAGGGGCCGAAGCCCCCGCTCCTTGTATTAGGTTATGTCGCCCCTGAAGGGGCGACCTACAAATCCGTACAGTAGCCGCGTGCGCGAATTCGCCCGGATCACCTCAGCGGCTAAAGCCGCATTGCCGTCCCGAGATTTTCGGCACGGCTGAAGCCGTGCCCTGACGTAAGGCATGTGCCCTGACGTGAACCTCGCGCCGCAAAGCATCTGCCCTGACGCAAACCAGACATTAAACCAGATATCGTTCGACGCGGGCCTCGAGCTACTGGCTCATCAGGGAATCGAGATATTGCTTCATGATGGGCCAGGTGAACATGCCGGACATGGGCGGGTAGCGCTGGCCTTTATAGGTGATGACTATGGTCGGTGTGGAATTGACCGGGACTTGCTTGCCAAGGGCTACATCCTGCTGGATGAACGTGTCGAGCTCGCAGGTGTGGCCGGATGCTGCGCCGCCGGTGTTGCCGGGAGTTTGGGTGAGGCAGCCTGCTACCTGTTTTTGCACGCGCTTGAAGTCCGTGGGGCCCAGGGCTGTCGAGATGTATTGTTCCATGCTTCCATCTCTCGTCCATTTGTCCTGATTGTCGAAGAGCGCTTCATCAACCGTTTCAAATCTGCCAATGCGAGCGGCGGCGTTGGCCCAGCGGGCGGCGTCCATTGAATAAGGGTGCATTGGAAGAGGGAAGTCGCGGTGGACCAGGTAGACTTTTCCGTTCGCTACATAGTCGTTGATCATGTAGCGGAGGGTGTTTTCGAAAAAGGCGCGGCAAGCGGGGCACTGATAGTCACTGAAAACTTCCATTGTGATGGGGGCTGATTTTGTACCGAAGGTTTTCATTGGCGCCGGCAGGGATTCGGCAGCTGCGGGCTTTGCGTGTTGCTTGGCGCTGACGGTCTTAGTTTGCGCGCGGCTCGCGGAGGAGAGGATCAGCGCGAGGGCGAGTAGCGTGAGCGCGTGTGATGGGATCCGTCGCGCTGGATGAATTGAAAGATTCAACTGTGCCTCCCGAGCGTGGTCTGCGTATGACGCTAATCGCTTCAGAATTTAATTCGGATCACTATTGTAGCCCGAATTAGTTCAGCTTTGAACTGAGCGATGCGGCAGCGGTGCTTAGGTGCAAAGTCGGCGGTTAGTTTGATCGGTAGTTTAATGCCTAGGTTGACGGGTTGGTTCGATTTGGAACTGGGAGTGAGGAACGAAATCCGAGGGGACAAGTTTACTGGGGCGGCTTCGTTGTTAAGTGGGCATAGACAGGATTACGTGTGCTGCCGAGGGCAAAATCAGAAGAAAAGTCAAAAGAGCCGGCGGGACGCCCTTCGCAGCTCAGGACAAGCCGGCGGTACGGAAGGGCAGCTGTGCCCGTCGAAGTGATGTGCGGTCTGTCTGCGCTATTCGACGCTGGCGTTATGTAAGGCTCGTAGATACAATAGCATGCGGGCGCATAGATAACTTGACAATGAAGCACTCAACGTGTATTATGTGGCTGCTTCGGCTGGCAAGTTTGAGATTTCAGGCGAGCGGAAAGCACTAGGAGCGATTTTATGAGCAAGATTATAGGTATTGACCTGGGCACGACCAACTCGGTGGTGGCCGTGATGCAGGGAGGCGAACCAACCGTCATCCCGAACCAGGAAGGGGCGCGAACGACCCCGTCGGTGGTAGCGATTACAAAGAGCGGCGAACGCCTGGTGGGTCAGGTGGCGAAGCGGCAGGCGATCACGAACCCCGAAAACACCGTGTATTCGATCAAGCGATTCATGGGGCGGCGCTTTGACGAAGTGACTGAAGAAGCGAAGCGCGTGCCCTACAAAGTGGTGAAAGGGCCGAATGACGATGTGCGCATCGACATTTCCGGCAAGGTGTACACGCCGCCCGAAATCTCGGCGATGATTCTTCAAAAGTTAAAGACCGCCGCAGAGGATTTTCTGGGCGAGAAGGTGACGAAGGTCGTGATCACCGTTCCGGCATATTTCAACGACAGCCAGCGGCAAGCGACGAAACAAGCCGGCGAGATTGCGGGCATGGAAGTGGCGCGGATCATCAACGAGCCGACGGCGGCTGCGCTCGCGTACGGCTTGGACAAGAAGAAGGATGAAACGATCGCCGTGTATGACCTGGGCGGCGGAACTTTCGACATTTCGATTCTGGAAGTGGGCGAAGGCGTGGTGGAAGTGAAGTCGACGAACGGGGATACGCACCTGGGCGGCGACGACATCGACCAACGCATCGTGGATTGGATCGTTTCTGAGTTCAAGAAAGAACAGGGCATCGACCTGGGCAAAGATCGCATGGCGATCCAGCGGCTGAAGGAAGCGGCGGAGAAAGCCAAGATCGAACTTTCGCAGGTGATGGAGACGGAGATTAATCTGCCGTTCGTCACCGCGAATGAATCCGGGCCGAAGCACTTGCAACTGAAACTGACGCGCGCAAAGCTTGAGCAATTGATGGAAGACTTGCTGCAGCGGACCGTTGGTCCGGTGAAGCAAGCTTTGACCGATGCAGGAATTACGGCGGACAAAATCGACGAGGTGGTGCTGGTTGGCGGTTCGACGCGAATTCCGCGCGTGGTGGACATCGTCAAAAACCTCTTTAACGGGAAAGAGCCGCACAAGGGCGTGAACCCGGATGAAGTGGTGGCGGTGGGCGCTGCGATTCAAGGCGGCGTGCTGGCGGGCGAAGTGAAGGACATTCTCCTGCTGGACGTGACGCCGCTTTCGCTGGGCGTTGAGACGCTGGGCGGAGTGATGACGCCGCTGATTCCGCGGAACACGACGATTCCGACGCGGAAGTCGGAGACGTTTTCGACGGCGGCGGATAACCAGACGTCAGTTGAAATCCACGTGCTGCAGGGCGAGCGCCCGGTGGCGAGTGGCAACCGGTCGCTTGGTAAATTCCATCTGATTGGGATTCCACCGGCGCCGCGTGGCGTGCCGCAGGTGGAGGTGACGTTTGACATTGATGCGAACGGCATCTTGAACGTTTCCGCCAAGGACATGGCCACGAACAAGGAGCAGAAAATCACGATTACCGCTTCGACCGGCTTAAGCAAGGAAGAGGCGGAGCGCATGAAGAAGGAAGCGGATGCGCACGCGGCTGAGGACAAGGCGCGGCTGTCGGAAGTGGAGGCGCGCAACCGGCTCGACAACCTTGTTTATCAGACCGAGAAACTCGTGAAGGAGAACCGCGAGAAGCTGGGCGAGACGGATGCGAAGTCGGCTGAGGAAGCCATCGAAGAGGCGCGACGAGCGCTGAACGAAGGTGGACTTGACCGGTTGAACGCGGCAGCGGAAAAGCTGACGAAGATCTCGCACACGATGGCGGAGACGATGTACAAGTCGCAGCAGGCGTCGGCGGGAAGCGCGGCTGGCGCGGGTGCGGGAGCTCCGGGTGCGGGGCACGATAGCGGCGGAGCGAGCGGCGGTTCATCGAGTGGGCCAGCGGGCTCGTCGGGCGGCGGACAAGGCGATGTGGTGGATGCCGAGTTCGTGGATGTGGACGACTCGAAGAAGCCGAACTAAGACCGGGCGCTTTGGCGGCGGTTTGAAGTTCAAGTGGACAACTGAATGCAGCAAATGGGGCGGGAGCTGGCGCGAGCAAGCCCCGCCCGTTTTGCTGTGAGGGCGCGATAGAGCAGCAAATTCGAGGAGAGCGCGTTGACGACGAGCGGGATTCGGCGGGCGAGTGCGCCGCAGGCGGTTACAAAGGTTCGCGATAATTATTTTCTGATTCAGGTGTCGATTACGGAGACGCCGAGCGCGGATTGGCGGCGGTTGTTTTACGACGCGCAGGGGCAGGACGTGCCGGCGGATTTTGCACCGCGGTCGATTGAGATTACCGGAACGTTCTTGAGATTCAAGGCGGATCCCGCGACGGTGGAAGAGAAGATCGCGGTGCTGGATCGCTGGATCGGGAAGGCGAGCCAGAAAGAAGCGGCGATGGCGGGGCGCACGGAAGTGCAGAGACAAAAAGCGGAAGAGGCCGCGCGCGAAGCGCAGGAATTGGCTGAGTGGAATGCGCGCTGGGCGAAACTTTAAGGATTAGCGAAAGCAAGAATGGCTACGACAACCAAACAAGATTATTACGAATTACTGGGAGTGCCGCGCAAGGCTTCTGTGAAGGAAATTCGCGGGGCGTATCGCAAACTCGCGCGCAAATACCATCCCGATCTGAATCCGGGCGACAAATCAGCGGAAGAAAAATTCAAGCAGATACAGGAAGCGTACGACGTTCTGTCGGACACGAAGAAGCGGCAGATGTACGACCAGTTTGGATTCAACGTGCCGGGGCAGGGAGGAGTGCCGCCACAAGGAGCGGGCTATGGCGGCGCGCCGGAAGATATTCACTTTGATTTCGGCGGATTTGATTTTGGCGGAGGCGCTGTTGGTGGAGCGGGGGCGGGCGGCGGAGGAACGAGCTTCCGCGATTTATTCAGCCAATTTTTCCGCAGCCAGAATGCGGCGCAGCAGGGAGTGGAAGAGGAGCCGGGGACCGACCTGGAATATCAGATCGACATTACGTTTGCGGAGGCGATGCGCGGGACGGTGAAGAAGCTGAGTTTCACGCGGCTGGATGTCTGCAACGTGTGCCACGGAAGCGGCGTGGAGCCGGGCGAGGCGAAGGTTTGTCCTACGTGCGGCGGGACGGGGCGTGTGACGCAGACCAGCGGCAAGATGCGTTTTCAGGTGACTTGTTCGCGGTGCGGCGGATCGGGACGGCTGCATACGATTTGCAAAAATTGCGGCGGCGAGGGACGCGTGCCGAAGATGGAGACGATTGACGTGCGGATTCCGCCGGGGGCGCATACGGGTTCGCGCGTGCGTGTGGCCGGGTATGGAAACGCGGGGACGAGTGGCGGGCCTCCGGGCGACCTCTACATCATTACGCGGGTGCAGCCGCATCCGTTTTTCGATCGTCGCGGGGATGATTTATATACGGCGGTGCCAGTGACGGTGACGGAAGCGTCGCTTGGAGCGAAGGTGGAGGTGCCGACGATTGACGGGCGGGCGCAGGTGCGGATTCCGCCGGGGACGAATAGCGGGAAGAAATTGCGGCTGCGCGAGAAGGGGGCGCCGTCGTCGCGTCAGCCGGGGAAACGCGGGGACCAGATTATTGAAGTGCAGGTGGTGGTGCCGAAGCCGGAGGATGAGCGGGTGCGGAATCTCTTGAAGGAGTTGAGCAAGATCGATCCTGAGGATCCGCGCAAGGAATTGTTTGCGAAGGCGACCGTATAACTGGGGAATTGTAGGAGCAAGGAGAAGTGAAATGGCAGGGCGGGCGAGAAAGAAAGCGAAAGCGGGTTACATGATCAGCGCGGTGGCGGAGCTGTACCGGTTACATCCGCAAACGCTGCGGCTGTATGAGCGCGTGGGATTGCTGAAGCCGTCGCGTTCGCAGGGGAATACGCGGCTTTACACCGATAGCGACCTGGAGCGGCTGGAAGTGATTTTGAATTTGACGCGCGAGCTGGGCGTGAATCTGGCGGGCATCGAGATCATTTTGAACATGCGGGACAAGATGGGCGAGATGCAAGCCCAGATGGAAGCGTTCATACAATTTGTGCGTGGCGAGATGGCGCGCGGATTTGCGGCGCCGGATGAGCGGAAAATTCGCAATGCGATTGTGCGATTGTCGCCGCGGCCGGCGATTAAAGTGGAGAAGTAGCGATCACAAGTAGCATCCGCGAAGTGCAGCCTCAACTCTTTCGACAGGTCTTTCCACAGGTTTGATTTCTTCCACAGGGGTGAGTGTGCTTGCGTGAAGCGGACGCGGCGCATATTCTTCTTAGCGATGGCACAAGCAGATTGTTCTGATTGTCAGGGAAGCGGCTGGAAGATTGTCGAGCGGACCGCGCCGGGAGCGCAGCCGGTGGCAGCGGATCGGCCCGGCTCCGGTGTTGGCGAGCCGAAGATGGTTTGGGCTGTTCCTTGCGATTGCACAAAGAGCGAGCAGCCTGACCGGACACTGACGCGTGCGCGCATCCCCGAACGTTACCGGCATTGCGATTTCGAAAACTTCGAAACGGACAACGACATCGAAAATGTGGCGCGAGAGCAACTGCAGGTTTGGAATCGCAGCCTGGCGCAAGCAAAGCTAGTGGTGCAGCGTTTTGCGCAGGAATTTCCTTACGCCTCCGGCAACGAGAATGGCCTGCTGCTGATGGGTCCATGCGGCGCGGGGAAGACGCATCTAGCGGTATCCGCGCTGAAACAGATCGTTTCGCGCGGCCACGCGGGAATTTTCTACGATTACCGGGATCTGTTGAAGCAGATTCAGGACAGTTACAACGCCGAGAGTCAATCGACGGAATTGAGCGTGCTCGAACCCGTGCTAAAGGCCGAACTTCTCGTGCTTGACGATGTGGGGTCGAGCAAGCCGTCGCTTTGGGCACTCGAAACGGTGGGGCATGTTCTCAATACCCGCTACAACGAAAAACGCGTGACGGTGCTCACCACGAATTATCTTGATACCGATCCGGCAGTTGGAGCAGGTCCTCGTGTGGCTGGGATGCGTGCACCGACGATTGAGGACTCGCTTACGGAGCGAGTGGGCAAACGCATTCGTTCACGGCTGTACGAAATGTGCCGCACGGTAGAAATTTCCGCACCCGATTACCGCAAAGAGATTCGCAACATCAGTCGAGCCGGCGCGTGAACCCGCTTCCAACCAGTAAATCGGGTTTCTGCGGTAGGTAGATCAGAATGAATACTGTTTGCCGTCATTTCCGCGAACAGGCATTAGGATTTCGTAATAAACCATTCATACAATGCGCGATGGCGGCGATATAGAATTCCAGCGTTTTGTTGACAAGCCGCAAACCGGGCGCGTATCATCGCTGCGATACGGCGTTTCTGGCGCGGACGCTGTTCCCCTTCATTGCTCGAAACCCAGCTGGGTGGAGTAACCGAGCCAAACTCTCGGCACGCAATGAACGAATCCGTATGGAGGCCGTTCTCAATGTCACCCGAACACGACAATAATCTTCAACCGACTATGGAAATGTCCGCTCCCGAATCTTCGTCGGATGCGCCGCAGACTGCTGCGCCGCAAGCGAAGACGTCCCAGGGAATCAGCGCCGCAACAGCTGCAGCACGCGCGCTGGATCCTGCGCCGAGCGCTCCAGCGGTTGAAGAAAGTGCGGGGATAAGTGCGTCCACCGACGGACACGGAGCGAGCGGAACGATCGCGCCGGTAACTGGTACGGAAGAAAATTCCACTCAAGCCACTGAGACGCATGATGCTTCGCCTGCGGTTTCGAGCGACGCCCACCAGGATGGAGCTGGGGCCGAGGTTTCCCATGAGATGACCACCGCGGCGGAAATTGCGGAGAGCAGTGAGACGATGGACCAGTTGCTCGACCAGTTCCCGACGCCGGAGCCGGCGGTAACAGAAGGCGAAATTTTTGACGGGCGTGTGTTGGCCGTGACTGACGCGGGCGTGATCGTGGATGTGGGCGGGAAGTTTGAAGGATTGGTGCCCGCGCAGGAATTCGCAGAGTCAGGCTCGGCGATTGAATTTGGCCCGGGTCAGACGATTGAAGTCGAGCGGCTGCACGAGCACAAAGATGGTTACGTACTGCTGTCGCACGTGCGCGCGCACCGGCGGCGTGTGTGGGAACGAATCGAGAAATCGTACCGGCAACATTCGGACATCAAGGGCAAGGTCTCCGAGCGGATCAAGGGCGGCCTGGTGGTTGACATTGGGGTGCGCGCCTTTTTGCCGGCTTCGCAGATCGAATTGCGGCCGGTGCACGACCTGGAAGGATGGAAAGATCGCGAGATCGACGTTCGCGTCCTCAAGCTGAACCGCAAGCGCGGAAATGTCGTGGTGAGCCGGCGCGCGATTCTCGAAGAGGAGCAGAAGGCAAAGCGCGAAGCTTTGCTGGCCACCATGTCGGATGGCGCGGTGGTTACGGGACGCGTGAAGAACGTGACGGACTACGGCGTGTTCGTTGATCTGGGAGGCATCGACGGTTTACTACACGTGAGCGACCTCGTCTGGGGCCGCGTGCCGCATCCATCTTCGGTAGTACAAGCGGGCGAAGAAATTCAGGTTCAGATCCTGAAATTCGATAAGGAAAAGCAGCGCATTTCGCTCGGCCGCAAACAGTTGCTGCCGGATCCGTGGGCCACGGTGCCGGAGCGTTTTCCGGTGGGGACGCGAGTGAAAGGCAAGATCGTGGGCGTAACCGACTACGGCGCATTCGTTCAAATTGAGCCGGGCGTGGAAGGGCTCGTGCACGTGAGCGAAATGAGCTGGTCAAAGCGCGCGAAGCATCCGTCGAAGATCGTGAAAGTGGGAGATGAGGCGGACGTCGTAGTGCTGGAAGTAAAGACGGACCAGCGGCGGATCTCACTGGGATTGAAGCAGACGCAAGCCGACCCTTGGGAAGCGGCTGCGGAAAAATATCCGGTGGGAACGATGGTCAGCGGCCGCGTGCGGAATCTTGCTGATTTTGGGGCGTTCGTTGAAATCGAAGAAGGCATGGAGGGGCTGATCCACATCAGCGACGTGAGCTGGACAGAGCGGATCAAGCATCCAAGCGAAAAATTCAAGAAGGGCGACACGATTCAGGCGAAAGTATTGAAAGTGGATTCGCAGAACCGGCGGCTTTCGCTGGGAATCAAGCAGGTGAATGACATCTGGGCGAACTGGTTTGGCGAGCACAAGATCGGCGACCTTATAAAGGGAAAAGTGGCTCGAGCTACCGATTTCGGCGCGTTTGTCGAATTGTCCGATGGAATTGAGGCGCTCTGCCACGTTTCGGAGATTGAGGAGCGCCGCCCGAAAGGCGATCGCGACAAGGAACGCGAAAAGGGTTCACGCGGCGCTCGCGTAACGGCCGTATTGACGCCCGGCCAGGAATACGAATTCAAGGTTCTGCGGCTCGAGCCTGAACAACACAAGATCAGCCTGAGCTACCGGGCGGCACAGAAACAGGCCGAGAAGCAGGAGATTGAGTCATTTCGAGCGACAAAATCGCCGAAATCGTCGCCCACAGCGACGATTGGCGACGCGATTCTAGCCAAGCGGCAAGCAAACTAGAATTGAGCCCTCAAGGCGCATCACAGGGCAGTAGAAAGCTGGCTCTCCTGGTGGGGTGAGGGCCATTCTTTTCCCTAAATGAAATTCGTTTACCTCGACGTAATTTGATGATATGCAAGGGTATGCGGCGCCCCACCCCGGCTCGCAATCGGCCAGTCGCCTAGAGATATTGAAGAGGAGGCTCACGTCCCCATGGCAGAAGCTGCGGGAGTCCACGAAAACAAAGAACATACAATGACCAAGGCGGAGCTCGTGGAAGAGGTGACGCGCGTCACCGAGCTGCCGCGGAAAGAATCGGAAGCCGTGGTCGAGACGATATTCGACAGCATTATCGCGGCGCTGCAGGCCGACGATAAGATCGAAATCCGAGGCTTCGGAAGTTTTCGAACTCGGCAACGCCGTGGCCGGACGGGACGAAATCCGAAAACGGGCGCGAAAGTGGAAGTGCCTCCGAAGAAAATTCCTTACTTCAAGCCCAGCAAAGAGCTGAAAGATTACGTGAACCATCCGCGAGCGGCGGGCTCCTCGGAATCCGGCGCGCAGAGCTAAGCGGGATGGATTATCTGTGGACGCCGTGGCGGTATCGCTACATTGCCGACGCGGGGAAGGACATCGGGTGTATCTTTTGCGACGCGGTGGCAGCAAATGACGATGAGAAGAGCCAAATCGTATTCCGCGGCGCCACTTGTTTCGTAATCCTCAATCGCTACCCTTACACTTCAGGCCATGTGATGGTTGTTCCCTACGTACACGTCGCGGATCTTGCGGCGGCAGATTCTGAGACGCTGGCCGAGATGATGCGAATCGCGCAGCGCGTTCAGGTAGCCTTGAAGCAAACGTATCATCCGGATGGATTCAACCTGGGGATGAATCTTGGGCGGGCGGCTGGGGCTGGAGTGACGGGGCATCTGCATCTGCACGTACTGCCGCGCTGGTCGGGCGACGCGAATTTTATGACAGTGGTCGGCGAGACACGAATTGAGCCGGAAGATTTGACGACGACGTATGAAAAACTACGAAAGGCCATGAGCGGATAACCTCACATGGAAACTGTAGATCGAGAACAGCTGTTGCGATTGTTGACTGCCTCACGCAAGAAGCTTTTGGAATCAGCCGAAGGGCTTACGGACGAGCAGGCGCGGATGCGTCCCGCGGAGGATCGCTGGTCGATCCTGGAATGCGTCGAGCACGTGGGGCTCGTGGAAGATGGGATGTTCGCCACGGTGACGACGAAGCTGGCGCCGCCGGAGACGCCGATCGATCGGGCGCGCGAGCAGAAAATCATCAGTAGCGTAACGGACCGCAGCCAGAAATTTGGAGCGCCGGAGTTCGTGAAGCCGGCCGGGAAATTCGCGACTTTGGCGGAAGCTCTCGAGCATTTTCAGCAAAGCCGCGCGCGTACGATCGATTATGTTGAAAAATGCGATCAGGATTTGCGGGCACTGGTGGGTCCGCATCCGGCGCTGGGGAAGGCCACTGGCCAGGAATTGATGATCGTGCTTGCGCTGCATCCGGCGCGGCATGCGTTGCAAATTCTCGAAGCGCGCGAGGCTCTCGGGCTGGATTAAGCAATCAGTTTTTCTTCGAGAATTGTGGCCGGACTGCGAAGAATCCAACGCTAACGTGACCTCGGGTTGGATACTGTCAGAGTTACTTGACTCCGGGTACAGAACTTGGCATCATCCCGCCAACCGACCATGCCTGAGCCGCCTTCCATGTTTGACGCCGGGGCATCGACCCTGCCTGTTCCGTCCTATCTCAGCAATTATATCCAACCCACATTTGACCACGGGCTTCGCATCTGGTGGGCATTCTTCTGGCCAACCACGGTAATTTCCGCAATTTTAGGTTTTGCGATTGAGTTGGGGCTGCGTGTGATTTACGAACACACAAACGTACCCGGGAATCTAATTGGCCCCGTAATGAAGTTCACGCCATACGTTATCAGCTACGTGGTAGCTCTTTTCATCATGGAGTACATTCTTCGTAAGAACTTTCGCCACTTCCGCATCGGTTTGGTTTCGAATGGAAGTGGTGCAAACGCGCAGGATTTGCCCGCCACTTTTGCCCGCACCGTGCGAGTCTGGTGGACCTATTCCTGGCGAACGGTGTTGTATCGGATCATCATTACGTTCGTGGCGACTATTCCGCTGAGCGTGCTGCTTGGGATCTTCACAAGAATTCCCACCGCGCAAGCAATCGTGCGCGCGTTGGTGATGATCGCCATTGACGCTGGAGCTGGGCTTTTCGTTATTTATTCGAATATCCTCGACGAGGACTTTGGCGATTTCCGAGTCTGTTTGCTGCCTCTCCGCAAGGATGCTGCCACTTCCGCCGCACCGGTCGCCAACACTGTAACGACCTAGCAAAAACATCCTGGCTCCGCATTTCTTCTTCCTTATTCGCGTCACGCAGCCTAGAATTTGTGTTCTTGTTTTGCATCAGAGAATTAAACATAAGGAACTGGCTTGAACCTTGAACTTACTGACGAGCAGCAACTGCTGCAGAAGAGCGTGCGCGAATTTGCGGAGGCGGAAGTGAAGCCTTTGGCGAAGGAAATTGACGAAACGGGGCGATTTCCGCGTGATACGTTCAAGAAAGCGGCGGAGCTGGGGCTCACGGGCGTGGCGTTGCCTGAAAATTACGGCGGCGCGGCGATGGATCACATCAGCTATACGATCGTGATCGAGGAAATCGCGCGCGTGTGCGCTTCGACGAGCGTGATTTTATCCGTGCAGAATTCGCTCTACTGCGATCCGATTTATCGTTTTGGCACCGAAGAGCAGAAACAGAAATTTCTGGTGCCTTTTGCGCGCGGTGAAAAGATCGGCTGTTACGCGCTTACCGAGCCGCAAGCGGGCTCGAATGCGGCGGCGCTTCAGACGAAAGCGGTTCGCAAGGGCGATACGTATGTAATTAACGGAACGAAGGCGTGGATTACGAACGGGGGCGCGGCGGATGCAGCGATCGCGTATGTGAATACGCAGCCGGAAAAAGGCGAGAAGGGAATCACGGCGCTGGTCGTTGAGAACGGAACTCGCGGATTCAGCGTCGGCAAGGAAGAGAAAAAACTCGGCATTCACGGCACGGCATGCACCGAGCTGGTGTTTAGCGATTGCGTGGTGCCGGCGTCGAATCGCATCGGAGAAGAAGGCGAGGGGTACAAAGTGGCGTTGTCCACGCTTGATGGCGGCCGTATCGGGATCGCTGCGCAGGCCACGGGCATAGCGCAAGGAGCATTCGAGGCAGCGCTTTCCTATGCGCAGCAACGGCAGGCTTTTGGGCACCCAATTGCAGATTTTCAGGCGATTCAGTTCATGTTGGCGGACATGGCTACGGAAATTGACGCGGCGCGGTTACTGGCGCGACGGGCGGCGTGGAAACAGGATTCGGGAGCGCGTTTTTCGATGGAAGCGGCGATTGCGAAATTATTCGCGAGCGAAATGTCCACGCGTGTGACGCACAAGGCGATCCAGATTCACGGGGGCTACGGCTACAGCAGCGAGTACCCCGTCGAGCGCGCGTATCGCGATGCTCGTATTACTGAGATTTACGAAGGAACCAGCGAGATCCAGCGCCTCGTGATCGCTGCGTGGGTTTTGAAATCGTACTGACGGCTGCAACTTTCCCGCACTGGCGCCCGGCAGTGTATTCTTTTGCCGATGCTTGAACTTGATTGCGGCCTGGATTTTGACTCAAGCCAGGACGAGCTATTTTTTGCAGCGGTCCCAGCTCGCCCGGGTGTACTGATGATCGAAATGCGCGAGGCTGGAGCACAACCTTACCTCGCGCGTACCGCCGATATCCGTCGCGCCGCTGAGCGGCTGCTGCGGCAACCCGAGGCGGCCTCCAAACGGCTGAATCTGCGGAATGTCGCTGCGGGTGTGCGCTACCGCGTGACCGGATCGAAATTCGAGCAGACGTTAACTTTGTACACGTGCGCTCGCGCTAGATTTCCGAAGCGTTATCGCGATTTGCTGCGCTTGCGGCCGCCGGCCGTACTGAAGGTCAATCTCAGCAACGAATACCCGCGCTGTTACGTGACGCGTCGGATTTCGGCTGATGGCGGATGTTATTTCGGTCCGTTTGCTTCGCGGAAGAGCGCGGAGGCGTTCGCGGAGGGGTTTCTCGACCTTTTCAAAATCCGCCGCTGCCAAATCAAGATTCGGCGCGATCCGGAATTTCCGGGATGTATTTATTCGGAGATGAAAATGTGCCTGGCGCCCTGTTTCGCGGGGTGCACGAAAGAAGAGTACGACGTGGAGACGGGGCGCGTGCTTGCGACGCTGGCGAGTTCCGGCGAAGCGCTTACGGAGGAACTTGAGCGCGATCGCGAAGCCGCGAGCGAAGCGCTCGATTTCGAGCGTGCGGCTGCCGTGCATAAGAGGCTGGAGAAAGCCTCGGCGGCGCTGCGGGGGCTACCTGAAGTGGCGCGGCGGATTGACGAGCTTGATGCCGTCGTGCTGCAGCGCGGGGCGGAGGAAAGATCGATTATTGTTTTTCCCGTGCTCGCGGGGCTTCTGGCCGAGCCGATATTTCTGCGATTTGGGGAATTGTCGAGCGAACCGCGTTCGGTGGAAGCGATTCTGAAGCAGGGGCTCCAGCCGCATGGTCAAGCGGATGTTTCGAAATTAACAGGCGAAGCGCCGCGAACCGAGTCGAATGCCTCTGCGGGCGAGCCACACGAGTTACAAACGCCTCCAGGCGCGAGCTGGCGATCTCAATATGGGCTCCGCGACGCGCCTTCGGAACGCTCCGAGCACCTGGCGATACTTGTGCGATGGTTTTATTCGAAACCTCACGACGGTGAAATTTTCTTCCGGGAGGACGACTGGCCCTACCGCCGCATGCTTCGAGCCTGCGGGCGGCTACTGGCCCCTCCGACTTCAAATCCTTCCACAGAACCTTCCGCGTAAACAAAGCCCCGCATAAACGAAACCGGCAAAGCTGTGCGGCGTCGTACAATTGAAAGAGATGGCGACCGCCTACCAGAAGCAGAACGATGCGAATCCAGATCTCGCAGATGGACGCCGAATCCCGCAGATGCTGCGCGCGCTGCGGCACCGCAATTTCCAGCTTTTCTTCAGCGGCCAACTGATTTCGTTGATCGGCACGTGGATGGACAATATTGCGGAGGCGTGGCTCGTCTACCGATTAACTGGATCTTCGCTGCTGCTTGGCACGGTGGCATTTGCGGGGCAGATTCCTGTGTTTTTGCTGGCTCCAGTCGGTGGAATGGTGGCAGATCGATGGAATCGGCACCGAGTGGTAATTGCAACGCAGGCGACGTCGATGGTGTTAGCGGGGATTCTTGCCCTGCTGACTTTGACCGGCCGCGTCAAGGTGTGGGAGGTAGTTGTGCTCGCGGCGCTGATGGGCGCGGTGAACGCTTTCGACATACCAGCACGGCAGGCATTTTTGGTGGATATGGTCGGGCGCGAAGACCTGATGAACGCGATTGCGCTCAATTCGTCGATGTTCAACGGCGCGCGCGTGATTGGCCCTTCGATCGCGGGGATTCTTGTTGCGAGCATCGGAGAAGGATGGTGCTTCGCGGCGAATTCGATCAGCTATATCGCCGTCATCATTGGTCTTCTGTTGATGCACGTGAATCGGGCGCCTGTGGAGGTGAGGCGGGTTTCGCCGTTCGAGCACATCGTCGAAGGATTCCGATTTGTTTGGAACACGGGGCCGATACGAGCGCTGTTGCTGCTGTTGGGACTCGTGAGCCTGGTGGCAATGCCGTACTCGGTGCTGATGCCGATTTTTGCGGCGAAGATTCTGCACGGGAATGCGCGGACGCTCGGCGTTCTAATGGGTGCAACGGGCGTGGGTGCGCTAGGTGGAGCGCTGACGCTGGCCACACGCTCTGGAGTGAAGGGCCTTGGACGCTGGGTTGCGGTTGCGTGCGCCAGTTTTGGTGCTTTCCTAATTTTGTTTTCGTTTTCGCGCTGGAACGTCTTATCCGTGGCATTGCTGGTTCCAGTGGGGTTCGCGATGATGGTGCAGATGGCGTCGTCGAATACGCTGATTCAAGCGATGGTGCCCGACCGGCTTCGGGGGCGGGCGATGGCTGTGTACTCGATGATGTTTATGGGGATGGCGCCGATGGGCGCGCTGCTATCGGGCTGGTCGGCGGAACACATTGGAGCACAACGGACGCTGGCGATTGGCGGAGTGGGTGCGATCGTTGGCGCGGCACTCTTCGCCCGCAATTTGCCTAAGATTCGAGTGGAAGCGCGGGAGTTGATTATCGCGCAGGGCATGGCGGGCGGTGAACCGGCGCAGGAAGTAACGGCGCGCAGCGCGCCGTAGAATGTTGTAAATTCATTGTGAGTGTAGAGGAACGAATGTCATCTCCTGCGGCACACAATGATGGACGAATCGCCGGCTCAGCTACAGCACAGGGAACGCTTCGATACGCTGCGCGGTTCCAGGGGCGGTCTGCGCCAGGGCACTTTCGCGAGATTCCTGGCGGAAAGGTGCTTTCGTCCATCGGAATAGGAACTTATCTCGGCGAGCCCGATCCGGCGACAGACAGGGGGTACGCGCAAGCGGCGGTTGCGGCGGTGGAAGGCGGCATTAACGTAATAGATTCTGCGATTAATTACCGCTTCCAGCGCAGCGAGCGGTCTATCGGCGCGGCATTGCGTGAAGTTACGGCGAAAGGTTACGGCAGGGACGAACTGATGCTTTGCACGAAAGCTGGATTCCTGACGCCCGACGGAGAAATGCCCGCCGATCCGAACGAGTATTTCGCGCGTGAATTTCTGGATCGCGGTGTTTTTCAACCCGAGGAAATCGCAGCGGGATGCCATTGCATGGCGCCAAAATATCTCGCGGACCAGATGGAGAGGAGCCTTAAGAATTTTGGAGTCGAGGCTATCGACGTTTTCTATCTGCACAACCCCGAGACGCAGCTGACCGAAGTATCTGCGCCGGAATTTCGAAAAAGGATTCGCGACGCCTTTGCATTCCTCGAAACCGCGGTGGCCGACCGGAAGATTGGCGCTTATGGAATGGCCACGTGGAACGCGTTTCGCGAGGATCCCAAATCGCTGGGCTATCTTTCGCTCGAAGCGATGGCGGAAATCGCCCGCGAGGTGGGCGGCGCGGAGCATCATTTCCGATTCGTGCAGTTGCCGTTTAATCTTGCGATGCCAGAAGCTCTCACGCGCCCGAATCAGACGGTGGCCGGAAGAACAATGCCCATGGTGCAGGCTGCGCGCGACCTGGGAATCAGTCTCGTTACAAGCGCGGCGCTACTACAAGGCCAACTGACGAAGAATCTGCCTCCATTCATTCATTCCGCTTTGAAGCTGAAAAAGGAGTTCGAACTCGCCCTTCAATTTGCACGGTCGGTGCCCGGGCTTACCACGGCGCTTGTCGGGATGAGCCGTGTCGAGCACGTCCAAGCGAACCTTGCTCTCGTAGGCGTAGAACCGGCTTCGCGAGAGCAATTCATGATGTTGTTCGAGTCGAAGGGCTAGGTCGTGGCCTCAGGACGGATTTGAATCAAGCACCGCAACCCGATTCAGGTAACGCTCGTCCAGCCAGGCCCCGATTGCCGCCGTCATCTGATCGAGCTTGCCGGTGAAAAAATGGTCGGCTTCCTCGACGATCACCAGCTTCTTAGGATCCGGCAGCGCATCAAAAAGCTCATTCACGTTTTCTTGCGAGCCGAACTGATCGCTCCCGCCCTGGATGAATAGCTTCGCTTTGCGGCACTCGTGCAAGTATGAAAGGCTCACGGAATTCACGGGGATCCCGAGGCCGATCAGGTCCGAGACGCGCTTGTCCTCGCAGCCCACGGCGAGTCCAACCCATGAACCGAAACTGAATCCTGCGAGCACAATCGGCCGGCTGGGAAATTCGGCGGAGAGAAAATCGAGACCCGCGCGGACGTCATCTCGCTCGCCGCGGCCTTTGTCGTGTTCGCCCTCGCTCTGTCCCGTGCCCCGGAAATTAAACCGAAGAACGGGAATCCCGCGCCGATGAAGTGCTTTCGCTGCCTGAAATACCACTTTGTTGTGCATCGTGCCGCCGAACAGCGGATGGGGATGGCAAACGAGGGCAAGGAGATCGGGATTTGCAGACGCAGGAGTCCACAGCATGGCTTCGAGGCGGCCTGCCGGCCCCGGCAAAAACAAGCTGCGATGAAATACTTCGGCCATGGAAAGTTTCTTTGTGAAACGTGACGCGAATCAAGTCTAGCTGACGGCGGCCGAGCGGGAAAGTGCGGGCCGAAATCCAATCGCTCATTTCTGTCGCATTTGGCGGGCGACCATTGCCAGCATGGATTGTGTTATGCCGGGCATAAGTTAAAACCTCTAACACCATTCGCGAATGCGGAATTCGTTGTATTTCGTGTCTGAAATCCACAGCAGGCCGGTAAATTCGATTGCGCCCGGATGAAAGCAGTGTTAGTTTTGGCTCAAGTGAGCGAATCGGCGGGAGGAGCGATGAACGACGTTGTGGAGCGGCGCGCCGCACGACGTTTCTCGATGATGCTTCCCCTGAAAGTGCGATTCACTGCCGGCGATAGCGTTACGGAAAAAGACGGTGAAACCCGCGACGTCAGCTTCCGTGGCCTGTATTTTTTGATCGAACCCGCTACTCCCGATGCCGGCAGCTCCATTGAATTTGTCCTCACGCTTCCGCAGCAAATCACACTTGCCGGTGATGTTCACATTCGCTGCTACGCGCGTGTCCTGCGTGTCGAGCCGCACAATGGCCGCCGCGGTGTGGCGGCGCGCATCGAGCGTTACGAGTTCCTGCCCGCCTCCGCGTGACGAAGTCTTCTGGAAGCTTGTTCTTCCGTGGATTCGCTGCATCGCTCACGGCATCAAATAATTCGGAGTAGAATGCTGGATTGCATTACGTTCTGAGCTGACGGAGAAAGCGATGTACCACTACGATCCAAGCAGCGCATTAGACGAATTGCGCGACGATGCCGTGCTGCCTCACCCCGTGCATCTGCGCGATATGATTTTGCGGACGAAACTCGATCCCACAACCGCACTCGATCTGAACCGCGAGTTCCAAGACTATCTGACGCGTTTCGGTGAGCTGCAAAAAGTAGCGCGCGAAATCCTGGAACGGGTCGCGGCAGGCGCGCGAAAAGCTTCCGCGTAATAGATTGCGGGCTGCTTCAGAAATGGCGTTCTTTTGATCTCGCAGTTGTGGCGCGAAGGGAGCGCATGCTCACGTGCCACAGCAGGAATGCCTGTGCTACTTAAGGCGACCACGTAGGGCTTAACGAAAGAATCGGAGAAATAGCTGGATGGCGCGAAACACGCTTCTGATCGACGCGGACGACACACTTTGGGAAAACAATATTTTCTTCGAGAAGACGATCGAGCATTTCGTCACGCAACTCGAGCATCTTGGCTACACGCGGGAATATATACGCCACATCCTCAATGAAACAGAGCGCCGCAATATCCGCCAGCACGGTTACGGGGTGCGAAGCTTCCGGCGTTCTCTGGAAGATACGTATTTGAAATTAGCGGGGAACGCGGCTCGACGCGAAATCGTGCAGGAAATCGAGCGTATGGCGGTGGAGCTGGAAGCCACTCCGCCGCACATTCTCGAAGGCGTCCCAGAGACCCTCGCATACCTCGCGAAGCACCACCGGCTCATTTTGCTGACGAAAGGCGAGCCAGCCGAGCAGGCGGGCAAAGTGGAGCGATCGGGGTTGCAGTCATATTTCGATGCGATCGAAATCGTGCTGGAAAAAGACGCGGGCACTTATACGCGAATGATCGAACAGTTCAAAATCGTAAAGACGCACGGCTGGATGGTGGGCAACAGTCCGCGCAGTGACATCAATCCTGCGCTGCACGCCGGATTGAGCGCCGTGTTTATTCCTCATGCGGCCACATGGGAGCTCGAGAAGTGCGAACTTGAAAGCGGCGGTGGAAAGCTTTTGATACTCACGAGTTTTCGCGAATTGCGCACTCACTTTTAGCCGAACTTTTCTCAGGAGATATTTCTTTGGCGACCAAACTTTCCGATATACGCGTAGCCGTGATGGGCGCAGGAGCGGTGGGATCCTATTTTGGCGGCATGTTGGCGCGTGCAGGAGCGCGCGTAACTTTGATTGCGCGTCCAAATCATGTGCAAGCAATCCGGAAGAATGGGCTACTGCTCGATACCGTTACGTTCAAAGAACGTGTCGCGGTGAATGCCTCGACGGATCCTGCGGATGTGCGCGGTGCAAACTTTGTCCTTTTCTCCGTGAAGACCCTCGATACCGAAAGCGCTGCACGAGCTATCGCACCGCATCTCTCACCGGATTCAATCGTCATCAGCCTCCAAAATGGCGTGGACAATGTCGCTCGAATTCGCGCTGCATCCGGGATCGACGCGCTGCCTGCGGTTGTCTACGTTGCAGCGGCCTTGCCTGAACCCGGGCACGTGAAGCATTCCGGGCGAGGTGAGTGGATCGTCGGCGAATACGCCGGCGCAACTCCTCCGGCCGCCGGCGCAAAAAGCAGACCCGAACGAGTAGCTGAAATGTGCGCGGCTGCCGGCGTGCCCTGCCGTGTCTCTCAAAACATCGAGGTGGATCAGTGGACGAAAATGGTGATGAATTGCGCGGGAAACGCTGTCACCGCGATTGCGCAAACTAGTTTTGCTCACATTGCGCGCAATCTTGACACGCGTGAGGTGCTGCGAACCGTGATCAACGAATGCATCGCAGTGGCACGCGCGGCCGGCGTGGCAATGCCGGATGTGGATTGGACCGAGAGGGGATTGAAGAACGCAGAGACGCTCGGCGAAGCCACTTCATCGACGGCACAGGATATCGCGCGCGGCAAGCCCACCGAAATCGATTCGCTGAACGGCTACATCGTGCGGCGCGGCAAAGAGTTGGGCGTGCCGACGCCGGTGAATATGACGCTATTCGCACTGATCAAGCTAATCGAAGAGAGTTCCGCGAGACGCAGTGGCCGAGCGGGAAGCGGTAGTTAGGATTCTCCCAAGCTTAAGATTCTCACGCTACTGATCGTTGGGATTCCGGAAACGGAACGGGATGTGCACTACCATCTCGACATCAATCGGCACACCATCACGCGTGCCTGGCCGGAACTTCCAGCGAGCCAGCGCTGCCATTGAATTTCTGTCCAGTTGGGGATCGAGTTTCCGCACCAACTGTATGCTGTCGACCGAGCCATCCTTGCGAACGATCGCGTACAGGACTACTTCTCCGTCCACATGCTGCTCAATGAGCGACTGAGGATATTTGGGATCTACTTTATCGAGTGGCTCCGGGCCCGAAAATACTCCTTGAGGCCTGTAACCGGGAGTATCGCCTTCGTCGAGTTGCGCGCAATTCAAAACCCAGCTTCCGGTGACACTTGTGAGATTCGGCATGTTGACGTGCACCGGATAAATTTCTTTCCCGGATAGTATCTTTTCCGGCGCGACGCTGGGGTCGAGATGAGTTGCGTCAATCGGCGCTCGATGAGAAGATCGCGGCAAATCGGCCGAAGGCGCAAGCTTCAGATTCAATTTTCCAGCGGGGCGCGAGCCTGCGGAACCGATGCCACCGCCTCCGGCGCCATTGTTCGAACCGCCGGTGATGCTGATCGCTGCCGGTAACGAGCTCCCGTTGCCTCCGCCTCCGCTGCCGTGAGTCGCACCACCCGCTCCATTCGTTCCGCCCGCCGAGTCAGGATGCCCGCCGGTGCCGCCATTGCCGGGTGCGGCGTGTTCTGATCCGCCCGGAACGCCCGGCTGCTTGCCGTCCGGGGAAATCGCAATCTTGGCTGCGGCATTTCCCTGGGGCACGCTCACTTCCGCGGCGGGCGGAGCAGGCGCAGCTGAAAGCGCGATCACGCGGTGCAGATCCGCGTCACCTGACGCTGCTGTGCCGACTTCAGGTGCGGCGCCAGCATCTTGTTTTGTCGGATGCGTATTCGCGGGTGCTGCGGCCGCCATTGGGCTGATCGGCATCCGAGGCTGCTCGTTGACAAGGGGAGTTGCGGCGACGTTAAGAGGACCCGGAGTTTTTTCATTGTTTGCGATCTCTGGGGCAGCGACATCGTGGGCGGCTCGCTGCCGAACGCGAGGAGCGGCCGTTGAAGCGGAGAATTGAATCTGAGGTTTTGCAGGCGCGGGCGAAGCCCATTGCACCATATTCGGCATCGGCGCATCGATTTTAGGAGCGGCGGCAGGAGCGTTGGGCTGAATCAAAGTTTGGCGCGGATGCGTCACGCTTACGGGCATCGAAAGTATCGTTTGGCGAGGGTGGTAAGCATCAGCCCCGAGCTGCGGCAACGGCTTTGCGGGATCGCCTGGCGGGCTCGGTTTCGAGGGTGGACCAGGCAACGAGATGGGCGGCAGATCCTGCGTCGGCAAGTACGTAAGCTCGATGTGCACAGGAGGGAGGTTGTGCTGCGTCGCGGGTAGAAAACCCCAGATTGGTAGAATCAGCAGCACGACGATTGCAACGTGCCATAACGAAGACGCGGTAAATGCCCAGCCGGATAGTTTTCCGCGCACCCACTCGACGTGAAAGACCGAATTACGGGCATTCTCGCTATCTTTAGGCGCGCGCGGCCCGGTGAAAAAATCGCGAACGCTGGTGCGAAATTCGCGCCACGGAGATTCCCAATCCACACCGAGGTCGAGCCTTGGAAGACGCGAATGCGGCGAGAGCTCGATGAGCTCTATATCTTCGTCGAGGGATCGTCCTGTTAATGTCGGCATTTTCCCGGTCATTATACCCGCGAAATAAAATACGCCTGCGGAAATACTAAGCAACAGCTGGGGTGCCAAATGAGATGCATGGGACTACGCTGCGGCTGCCAGCCGATAAAAACTTAATGCGGCATCTCCCTGCTCCAGGATCCGGGAACATTCCAGCCTATCAAAACGCTCTGGAAGTTCCATCGAACCGCGGTGCTCAGCGATCACAAGCCCGCGGGGTGCGATCAGATGGGAGGCGTCGAGAAACTCCAGAACGCGGATGTAGTCATACTCCTTTTCATATGGCGGATCGAGAAAGATAAAATCGGCGGCAAGACGCCGGGCTGAGAGGCTTTCCAGTCCTCTGATAGCGTCCGTTTCAATCACCTCCGCGCCGACGCGAATTCCAAGCGATTCGAGATTTTGGCGGATGAGCCGCGCCCCAGCCGCGTGCGATTCGATGAAAACCGCTTCGCGCGCGCCGCGGCTGATCGCTTCGATGCCGACAGCGCCGGTTCCAGCAAAAAGGTCAACGAAAAGCGAATCCTCGACCAATGCGCCGAGAACGTTGAAGAGCGTTTCGCGCAGGCGGTCGCTCGTGGGGCGCAGACGCAGCTTTAGCGCGCCTTTCAATACCCGGCTGCGATATTTGCCTGCGATCACGCGCATAAGTGTTGGGTCGAGCTTGAACGTTGGCCTAACCGACCGCCGCGAGCTGATATCGCTTTTGCCACGCGGGACTGACGGATTCTACCTTGGCAACAATTTCCTTCGCCGCTGCCGGATCTTCTGCGATCGCGAACGCTTCGCGTCGCGCGAGTTCCAAAAGCTCGTGGTCGCGCAGGGGCTGAGCCACCGAGAATGCAGCGTCGCCGTGCTGGCGCGTGCCAAAAAATTCGCCTGGGCCACGCTGCTTCAAATCGCGCTCCGCGATTTCGAATCCATTGGACGTTGCAATCATCGCCTGGATCCGATCGCGCGCGTCGCCAGTGATCGACTTGGGCGCGACGAGAATGCAGTATGATTTTTCCGCTCCTCGGCCAATCCGTCCGCGCAATTGGTGCAGCTGCGCGAGTCCAAAGCGGTCGGCGTGCTCGATCACCATAATCGTGGCGTTGGGCACATCCACTCCCACCTCGATCACCGTTGTCGACACGAGAATTTGCAGCGTTCCGCGGCGAAACTCATCCATCACCGCATCTTTCTCCTCGTTCTTCAGCCGGCCGTGAAGCAGGCCCACCCGCATGCCGGGAAAGACGCTCTTGGCGAGCCTTTCATATTCTGCCGTTGCGGCCTTCAGTTCCTGTTTCGATTCTTCAATCACCGGGTAGAGGACGAAACCCTGCCGTCCGCGCGTCACTTCGCGCCGCATGAATTCCCACACGCCTTTCAGAGACGCTTCGTCGCTCCAGCGCGTTTCAACGGGCGTGCGGCCTGGCGGCATTTCGTCGATCACGGAAAGATCGAGGTCGCCATAAAGCGTCAGTGCGAGAGTGCGGGGAATCGGAGTGGCTGTCATCACCAGCACATGCGGTGAGACGCCTTTTTCGATCAGCCGCTTGCGCTGGAGAACGCCGAAGCGGTGCTGCTCGTCCACAATCACGAGACCGAGCCGCTTGAATTGAACGGGATTCTCGATTAACGCGTGCGTACCGACGACGAACTGCGCGGCGCCGCTTTCCACGCGCGCGAGAGTGTCGGTCCTCTCGAGCCGCTTCTGGCCGCTAACGAGCAATTCGACCTGGTACTCGGTGGCCTTCGCTGGCCCATCATTGTGAAACACGCGCCGCGCAGAAAGATAATGCTGGGCGGCGAGGATTTCCGTGGGTGCCATCAAAGCCACCTGATAACCGTTCTCGATCGCGATCGTGGCTGCTTCGAATGCCACAATCGTCTTACCGCTGCCGACGTCACCCTCCAGCAACCGATGCATCGGATAGGGCTGTTCGAGATCGGCGGCAATTTCGGCGAGCACGCGTTTTTGCGCCGTAGTGGGTTTGAACGGCAGGATGCGTTTCAATGCCTGGCGAATTTTGTCCTCGCGCACTCGCATTGCGATTCCGGTACGTCGGTGTTCCTGCTGGCGGCGTAATGCAAGAGCGAGTTGATAGTAGAAAAACTCTTCGAAAATTAGCCGAATCTGTGCCGGGCTGCGCCAGCTGTTGAGTAACTCGAGGCTTTCATTCTTAGGCGGGAAATGAGCATAGGCCAGGGCCTCACGGCGCGTCGGAAACTTATAGCGTTCCCGAATCGCAGTCGGGAGCGGGTCTGGAACATTGGCATCGAAATCGTTCAGCACCGAATAAATGATTCGCCGCAGTATTCGCGAGCTGATTGCGCCGATCGCTTCGTAGATTGGAACGATGCGGCCTACCTCCGTCGAATCAGCCGGAGCTCCGTCCGCGCTTCCTATAAGCTCGATTTGAGGGTTCACCATTTCAAGCCGACCCGGTCTATATGGATCCGCGTCCACCTTTCCATGCATCACGAGCCTTTGGCCCAGCTTGAATTTGCCCTCGAGATACGAGCCATGAAAAAAGCGTGCGTAGAGCGTCCCGGAACCGTCACGCACGGCGATGTGAAACACTCCGCCTCGCCCGCGGGCGAACCGAATTGTGCCGCCTGCGTTCGCGACCTCGACCAAAATAGTGTGCGGCTGGCCGGGAATGATTTCGGCAATTTGAGTAAATCGAATGCGATCTTCATAACGAAACGGCAGATATGCCAGCAAATCCGCCACAGTGAAAATTCCGCGCTCTTCCAGCAGCGCAGCGCGATGAGGCCCTACTCCGCGCAGGTATTTCACCGAATTTGAGAGTGCGATGGTCATAAGAGGGCGGGAGGATTATGCATCATGCCCGTCGACGTAACTTCACGTTTATACCACTGCTGATGCAGGAAAAATGGGTTCCAAGACAAGAGGGGGAGGGGCTGCCGGTGGTCGGGCGGCAACCCCTTTGCGGCAGAGAGAGAAGAGTTACTTCAGAGAGAAATCCTTGAGCATCGTTGAATCTAGAATACTCATTGATGATAGCGCCACGGCTTATCGGCTGCTATCAGGCTGAAGCCGTAAATTAAATAGGAAGAATGCCTTAAGGGTGTCAGTGAACCGCTGGTACAAGAACTGCGAGCAAACAACGATGCACGCGACCGCTTTCGGTCGCGGGCATCGCCATGGAGCCGTACTTCGCTAACTATAAGTTACGCGGCCTTAATCTGCCGCCGCCGTCGTCGTAGTCGTCATCACTCCAACCTGTTGCCCGACAAGCACGGGTCCTGTGGGGGACTGGAAAAGCAGACCGCCCAAAGTAACGTTGTTGCCGTTGGCAAGGCCGGAAAAGCCGCCGGTCACGCCGGTAAAGGTCGTGCCGGTTCCTGTGTCGACAGTGACTTGATTGACGTCATTATTTGTAAACAAGCCGTTCAGTTCGTTGGTCGTGAAAGATTGACTGCCCGTGTTCACAGAATTGATGGTGCCCGTAAACTGCGTGGGGGCAAGCATCACCTGATCGGCCGTGATTGAGCCGGGTGCACCTCCAGTCCCCGCCGTGAACGCTGTGGAGTCGAGCACGACTGACTGGCCCACACCGACATCGCTGAGGCCCGCGAAATTCAGGCCGCTGGGCAGTGTCGCACCATTCGACTCGACGCTGAATGTTGTTTGCGGATTGGTATTTACCGTAACAACCTGACCCACCGTGACGCCCGAGTTCGCGGCAGAGAAGGCCGGTGTGACGCCCGTGATCACGACCTCGGCAGTGTTCGAGCCCGGATTTACACCGATCACCGTGCCCGTCACCCCTTGCGTAATGCCGTTCTGCAGCGAAATGCTCGATATCGTCGGAGTTGCGCCCGAAGCTCCAGTGGTTCCGAAGTTCAGGCTGACGATTTGGTCTTTCTGCACGCACCCAAACGTGTTCGCGGTCGTACAGGTGGAGGAGGTATTGAAATTGTTAAATACGGTGTTGTTCGTTGTTCCCAGCGTGAGTGTCTGGCCCGTCTCCGTATCGGTGACGGTAACTTGATTGGTGCCAACAGCGGTTACTTGGCCCGTAACGTTGGTGAAATCATTCAGGTTGCCGGTAGTCGCGTTTGTCGTCGTGTTCGTCGTAATGGTTACGCTTGGCGCGAGCGACAGCGTGCCGTTGGAGTTGGCAAATGACTCGCCTGTGTTGAAGTCGATGTTGATGTTGATCGGTGTATTGGCTGTCAACGTGAGCGGGAAGGGAGAAGTCGAAATCGTCACCGAAGTCGGATTGAACGCCAGCGCCAGCGTGCACGTTGTCGTGTTCGAGGTAGCGGGCGGGCAAGAAGTAGTTCCGTCAGTGAATGTGGTGGTCGAGTTGTTTAGAACTGTTGCCGAAGCGTTCGCGAAGGTAATCATTATGCTGCTGTATGTGCCTGCATCCGCGCTCGTGTTCGCCAGGAGTTCATTCATGGTTTGCAGATTGGAAAGGTTCACGGTCACTGGACTCGACAGAAGCGATGTCGAACTTTGGCTCCCGGTGCTCCCCTGCAAGGTGACGCCGGTGACTTGAACCGAGAGAGAAACGACGGTCAAGCCGGTCGGTATGGTTGATTGATCCTGAATTGTGAGAACAATTGGAACGCTATTGGCCGTCGTGTGATGGCCGGAACCGCCACAGCCAGCCATGAGTGCCATTAGAAAAGGTACTGCTGTGAATAGTACGAATGCCTTGCGCACTGAGGGCCCTCCTCGGGGAAATTGGGTTTTGTACGACGCTTCATTGTCCACGTGCCCCACAACGGATGAATCCAGCGAATGGAGTATTCTCAGGTACGGAAGACACTGCACTCCGGCCGGGAACCTTGTAGAGAGGGTCGGAACTTAATCACGGATTTTGTTACTTCTAAAATATATACGTACTAAGTAAAAATAGGACTGTACCAGGCTGAGTAAAACTGAGGGCCAGTGAGTTTGGACGTCCCCGTCTCATCCTTACTAGGATTTCTTCTCGCATCGTCGCATTCTTGGGCCGTTCGGGTGTCCCAAAAGACTTGCGCCGACAAATGCAGTGGCAGGAGCCTCGAAGAGCTCGCCAGGACTTTTCGCTCACCTCCAGCGAGTGGCGCACCCCGTGCATTATTCCCTGTTGTAACGCTTCGAATTTCTGTAAACGAGCAGGACGCATTTTTTGAAAGGCAATAACCTGCTCTGTTACAACAGGATGCGCTGTGAATGCATCCTAATAGCGAGGCAGCACTGTGGGTCAGCTGTCCGATAGTGGGAAATCCGCGTTCACGGGTGCTCACCAACGGCCACTCAGGCCGTCTATCCATCCGGAACCTGCAGAAAGGGCTAAGGCCGGAATAAGCGGCAATCGCCAGGCTGATTCGACTGATCAGCAAACAGGCGATCCGAGACCGGCCGCTAAAACCATGGGGATGAGCGTCGCACTCGACGGAGATGCGCGCCAGGCAGCGGCGGCAAGGATTGCGGAGGAGCAGGCTCTCGTCCGGAATGCGCAGGCGGGTGACCGTCTGGCGTTTGAGGAGTTGGTGCATCGCTATGACCGAGAGGTTCTGCGGCTGGCCCTTAATTTGGTCCATCGTTCCGAGGATGCCCGGGACATCTACCAGGAAAGTTTTATGCGGGTTTACAAAAATCTGCACCGGTTCCGGTTCGAGTGCAGCTTCTACACCTGGCTCTACCGGATTGTCACCAATGTGGCCCTCGACCACTTGCGCCGCCGGACCAGCCGCCGCGAAGATCAAGCTCCGGTTCCGGATGAAGCAGAAGGCGGCACGAGAGATTTCTTTGATCGCCAGCCCGAAGTTAGAGCCGCGGCCAATCCCGAGCGCAGCCTGTTGGGACAGGAGCTTGGGGAACATATCTCAGCGGCACTCAAGAGGCTCTCGCCGCGCGAGCGTATGGTCTTCGAGATGAAGCATTATCAGGGCTTGAAACTGAGGGCGATTGGCGACATGCTCGGCACCTCAGAAGAGACGGTAAAGAATTCGTTGTTCCGGGCGACGCGGAAATTGCGCGCGAGCCTGGATTGCATGCGGTAACCAGCGAGATTTGACGGGACGGAGAAAATGCAGGAAGGCCAAGACGACATTTTGAATTCGGCAGCGTGCGAAGAGTTTGATTCGCGCCTCATGCTTCTCGCAGCCGGGGAATTAACGCCGGACGAGGAAGCGGACGTAGCTGACCACTTGAAACACTGTCCGCGCTGCACCGAGGCTCTTGAAAGAGAGCGCGAGTTGGTCGAATGCTTCGCGGCAAGCCGCATCGAACCGGATGCCGCTCTCCTCGCAAGCTGCCGGTCCGGTCTTGAAGACGCGCTCGACCGCCAAGAAGAGCGCAGTTGGCTACGCCGGATCACGAACGTATTTCTTCCCGCAGGCGGACTGGCTCCGCGCCCTGCCTGGAGTGCGGCGTTGCTCGTGCTCGTGGGGTTTTCCGTTGGAATTCTCGGCCCGCGTTTTCTTCAGCGGTCGGCGGCGGTTTCAGGCGATTCGGATTTAGCGGCTTTGAGTGACGCAACTGGTTCTTCCAATTTCGCACCACAGTTTCCCAACAGCGGATCAGCTCCGATAGACATGCACAGCGCGCAGGTGGCCGGCATCAGCGTGATGCCGTCGGGTGGTGGCCAACCGCCTCAAGTGGAATTGCAGATGCGCGCACAGCAACCGTTCCGCGTGCAGGGCACGGTCAATAACGACAACGTAAAAAGCGTGCTTCTGAATATCCTCCGCAATAATGACCGCTTCGATCCCGATGTGCGGCTCGACGCCGTGGATCTTCTTCGTGCAAAAAATGACGACCCCGAAGTGCGCGACGTCCTTTGCCACGCCGTGCACACCGATCCAAACGCAGCAGTGCGGCTAAAAGCTCTCGAAGCGCTCAATGGCGCTGAGCCGCAGGATCTGGTCCGTAAGACTCTCCTCGATGCTCTCGTTGACGATCGTAATCCCGGAGTTCGCGTGGAAGCGATCAATGCGTTGCGCAACATGGCAGCACAGGGCAAAGTGATTTCCGACGACCACATGATTGCAGTGCTGCGCGATCGCATGCAGAAAGATCCCAATACCTACATTAGGTTACAGAGCGCGGCCGCAATTCGCGACCTTGGTCCGCGCGAGAAATTCTAGGTCATGCGCCTTCACATTCTGGGCTTTCGTCTCTCGCGATATTGGAACGTGGCCCTGAATGGCGTGGTTTGCGCTCTTCCTCTGTTTTATCCCCATACTGGAATCGCTCGCGAAAAGCAGCCTGCGGAGTCAGCGAAAACCGGCCCGCGCGTCACCTCAAAATTGAGCGGCTCGGTTCCCACGAAGAATGGTCAGCGCCTTCATCTCGTGATCGATCTGGGCAACGTCGTGGTTCACACCCAAGAAACGAATCAGGTTGATTACCGCGTGCGCCTGGAAGCGGACTCGTCCCAAAAAGACGCGAAGCTGCTTCTGAAAAGCTTTTCGATGAACGCCCGCCAGACTGCCGAAGGTGTATACCTGCGCGGGCAGACTTCCGGCTGCCAGTGCCGCGGCCGTTTGTGGGTCACGGTAGAAGTGAATGTGCCCAAGAACTACAACGTGGACCTTTCAACCGGCGGTGGCAACGTTGAAACCGAAGATATCAACGGGCGGCTTGGCATTTCTACGGCCGGCGGCAACATCCTCGCGGGAAATGTTGGCGGTCCCGCGCGTTTGAATACGGACGGCGGACACATCACGGTCAAGAATGTCTCCGGCGACCTGGTCGCAACAACAGGCGGCGGTCATATCACCACCGGTTCGATCGCTGGTAACGCCACGCTGCACACCGTTGGCGGGCATATCCGCGTGGCATCAGTTGAAAATCTCGCTCGGCTCGATACTGGCGGCGGCAATGTAACTCTCGAGCATTCGGGTGGAGAGCTTATCGCTTCCACGGGCGGCGGCCAAATTGATGTGGGAGAAGCCGCCGGGCTGGTGAAAGCAAAAACTGCTGGTGGCGGCATTCGAGTGGTGCGTGTGTCCGGCCCGACTAATCTCGAAACTGGCGGCGGAAGCATCTACCTGACGGAAGTGGACGGCGCGGTGAAAGCTTCCACAGAAGCAGGCGGAATTACGGCTTGGTTCGTCTCCACCGCGAAACCCGGGACATGCGATTTTCAATCGAGCGACGGCGACATTGTCGTTTACCTGCCGCGCAAGCTTCCGATCACGATCGATGCTCAGATTCAAGACGGCGACGATCATCGCGTGATTTTTGACCCCGCATTTCCCGTGAAAATCAGTTACGACGACGCGTCGAACGGAACGCGCCGGCTTCGCGCAGCCGGTGAATTGAATGGCGGCGGCCAAGTGCTGCGATTGAGAACCGTGGCGGGAAATATCCGCTTGATGCTCAGCGATGCGGATAAGCAGCTTGTGATGTACAGGCAGCAGATGGAGCAACTGGAGCAGAATCTGCGAATGCAGATGCGCTTGCTGGAACAATCCATGGCGGCCGACAGCCGGCCCTGAAGCGCGCTCGGGATTCGTTTTCAGGTCAGTTGATGGGAATGCAGTCGAGGGGGCGTACCGTGAACAAGAAAATGCGGGAAACTCGGCTCCGGTCTCAGACTCTGCGGTTTTTCGAAATCGCAGGCTGCGCTGTTTTATTGCTTGCGGGCGTTGCCATTTTTGCGGCGCCTGGCTTCGGTGCGGTTACGAATCGCCAGACCTTCGAACACAGCTATCCATTGGCGCCGGGTGGAAGTTTTTTGCTCGAAAACGTGAATGGTTCTGTGCAGGTAGAAGGCTGGGACCGCGACGAAGTGGAAGTGGAAGCGGTGAAAACCGCGGACACCGACGGCCAGGATCTGGAACGCGTCAAGATTGACGTGGACAGCGCGCCCGGCCAGGTTTCCGTCCACACGCGATACCCGAAGGGTGAGGGCGTCGAAGTGGCCGTCGAGTACCACGTTCACGTTCCGTATCGCGTTCTCTTGGGCAGCATCGGAACCGTCAATGGCAGCGTGCTGGTACGCGGCGTTGATGGGGGCGGTGATCTGCGTTCGGTCAACGGGAACGTCGAGGTTCTGAATAGCGCCGGCCGCTTCAGCGCAAAGACTACCAACGGGGATTTGCGTCTGGAGCTTCACGAAGTGCTCGACGGAGCGCCGATGAATCTCGAAACCGTCAACGGATCGGTGATTCTCGGGCTTCCTTGTGACGCAAAAGCGAATCTAAAAGTCTTGAGCATGAACGGTGAGTTCCATTCCGAGCTGCCAGTCACTTCAACCGTCGGCGAGCCGGCCGCCCGCGCGTTTCGCGGTAAGCTCGGCACAGGCGGCGGAGAAATTTCAGTCCGCACCATCAACGGTGGCGTACGCCTGATTTTGCAGCGCCCAGGAGTCTAGCGCGAGGAATTGCATGGTAGCCACGGCGACGCATTTTTCGCCGTGGGCATTTGACTTCCGGTTTTACGGGGCGTAATCCAACCAAGAGGATGAAACCCATGAGGCACTTCGCACAGTCGGCTCTTACGGGCGCCGGAATTCTGCTACTAGTCGTAGGAGCCACCCGGTCCGCGTACAGCCAGTCGCAACAGCAAGTTACCCCACCTCAGCAAGCCACCCCTAACGCTGCACCCTCGCCATCCGACGAAAAGTGCCAGGATTTCGATCGCTGCATGAAACAAATGGAGGCCCAGATTCGTACCATCGAGAAAGAGATTGAAGCCGGGCTCCCCGAACTGGAGCGCGCCGCCAAGGAGGTGGAGATGAGTTCGCCCGAACTGAGCAGGCTAAGCAGTCTCTCCGCCAAGTTGCAGGCCCGAGGAGATGAACTCGCGTCGCGAGCGGGAGAATTGAGCGCCCACGCTGAAGCGCTTGCTCAGCAAGTCCAGGAGGACGTCCAAGAAAAAGTCCAGCAGGACGTTCAGGAAAAAGTCCAGCAGGACGCCCAAGAGAAGGTCCAACAGGAGCAGGATACAATTCAGCAAAACATCGATCGCGTCTTCAGCATGTCGCCCAGCGTTGTCGTGTCCTCAACAGACGACGGAGGCTGGCTGGGAGTCGAGATCGCTGATGTCACAGCCGAAAAAGCAAAGGATCTGAAGCTCTCTGCCGTCCGCGGCGTGATTGTGGACGGTGTGGAGCCCGATAGTCCTGCTGCGAAGGCGGGCATAAAAGAAAAAGATGTCATCACCCAATATGACGGGCAGCCAGTCGAAGGTGCCGTGCAATTCCGGCGACTGATCCGCGAGACGCCGCCGGGCCGCTCCATCACGCTGGAAATTTCACGCGGCGGCTCGCTCCAAAATGTTTCCGTAGAGCTGGGCGACCGCACTGATGTGTACGTAAGAAAAATGAAAGGAAAGATGCGCGACTTCGGCGGCGCGTATTCGTTCTCGATGCCGAACGTCGAGGAGTTGCCCGATATGCCGGAAGTCATGGACCCGCGTACTCCAGTTTTGGGAATCAATGCGGAAGACCTCACCAGCCAGCTCGGTTCTTACTTTGGTGCGCCTAACAATGCCGGAGTCCTCGTCCGCGAAGTTCGCTCCGGTACACCCGCCGACAAGGCAGGTCTGAAGGCTGGCGATGTAATCACAAGAGTGGAAGGCAAAGAAGTTCGCACACTCGTCGATCTGCGCGCGCAGCTGCGCGAGAAGAGCAATCAAGCTTCAGTAAGCATGTCTGTCCTGCGCAAAGGATCAGAAATCGCGGTCACAGTCCCAATTGAAAAGCCGCGTCCGATGGAGCAAATGCATTCCGTCCATCGCGCCCAACTCTAGGCCCAACCCTTTCTGTTGATTTCGTTGGGGGCCCGGGAGTTTTTCGGGCCTCTTGGTCAAGTTTCCATCGTTTCGCCTCGACGCTCCCTCGGGCATGCGATAGATGTTTTACCGTATATCAGCGCGTCTGCGGCCTGCTGTAACCTAAACCAAGTAGGCTAGCTCGACCGAGGTGCTCGATGGAATCCGTTACAGGCGTCTTTCAATCGCGAACCGCCGCCGAAGAAGGCTTAGCGGAGCTTTTGCCTCTCGGAATTCCAAAAGACCGAATCACGATCCTCGCGCCTCAAGCCACAGAAGACGAACTCGCAGCAGTTCCCACCGTCGAAGCTGAGCAGCCAGGAATGGGAAAAGCTTTCGGAGCCGCGGTTGGGGGAGCAGTGGGTTTGGCTGGCGGTATGGGCGCGGCGGGGGTAATTATGAGCGCTGTAGTCCCTGGGGTAGGCCCCGTCCTGGCGGTAGGCCTTGCGGGGGCTGCTATCTTAGGCACGATCGGAGCTGCCGCGGGCGGCGCGATCGAAAAATCTCTATCTGACGGATTGCCCGCCGACGAAATATTTATTTACGAGGACGCCCTTCGACAGGGCCGCAGTGTGGTCGTTGTCATGGCAGACAGTTCCCAGCAGGCGGAAGCAGTTCGCGGAGCGCTCGAAAACGCCGGCGCAGAAAGTATCGATCGCGCGCGACATATGTGGTGGCTAGGCGTTCGAGACGTCGAGAAGGAAAAATACGAAATAAGCGGCAGTGACTTTGAGAACGACGAACAAGATTTCCGCTGTGGTTTTGAGGCCGCTTTGCACGCCGACAACCGCGACCATTCGTACGAAAGCTGTCGCGATAAGCTGCGCGATCGATATCCGGACAGCCACCAGAGTGACGCTTTTCGCCGTGGCTACGAGCGCGGAGGCGCGTACCTGGAAGCCATCAAAGAACGCCGCAATTAAAAAGCTCAGTGGAGTAGAGTGCGTCGTATGAGATTTATGTAGGCTTCAGACCACTCCTACTGTCTCCACTTTTTCCTCACTCGCACCCCTGTATCAAGACTACAATAGTGACCTTTCAACGCCATTCCACAAGCCGGAGGTCGGCATGCCGCCAGCACCCGCAATCACCTCAAAGGGCTTTGGCCCGCCCGTTTTCGCCACCGCGGCGGAAGAGCGACTCCACCGCAAACGAATGCTAGCCGCTGCGTTCCGCCTTTTTTCGCGTTTCGGATTCGACGAAGGTGTCGCCGGACACATCACCGCGCGCGATCCCGAAAAGCTCGATCATTTTTGGGTCAACCCCTTCGGCATGCACTTCGGGCAGATTCACGCATCGGATTTAATTCTCGTAAATCATCAAGGCGAAGTCGTCGAAGGAAAATACCCGGTAAATGGAGCAGCCTTCGCCATTCATTCCCGTGTGCATGGCGCTCGTCCCGATGTGATTGCCGCCGCGCACGCCCATTCGATGTACGGAAAATCCTGGGCCTCGCTGGGACGTCCGCTCGATCCCATCACGCAGGATGCCTGCGCATTTTACGAAGACCATGCCGTTTTCGCCGATTTTACCGGCGTCGTCTATGAAACCTCGGAAGGCGAGCGCATCGCCCAAGCCCTCGGCCAGCGTAAAGCCGCCATCCTCCAAAATCACGGCCTGCTCACGGTAGGCCACTGCGTCGAGGAAGCTGCATGGTGGTTCATCACGATGGATCGCAGCTGCCAGGCACAACTGCTGGCGGAAGGGGTCGGCACTCCCAAAAAGATCGATCACGCCACCGCCCTCGCTACTCGGGAACAAGTCGGAAACCACCTGGCAGGCTGGTTTCAGTTCCAGCCATTGCTCGCGCGCATCACGCGAGAAGAACCCGACCTGCTCGAATAACTCCACTCAGTTTGCCGTCATCGTTGCGGCGCGGATGGTTGCCATTCGCTCGTCCACTTTATCCGCTTCGTCCGAGCGCCCCAGCCCGCGGAGAGCTTTTGCCTCGTTCGCGAGGATAGTTACGAGTACAGGGCTCTGCGGGCCGTACTGTTTTTCAAGAACAGTCAGTAGGCGCTGATTGCAGGTTGCGGACTTCGCCGGTTGTTCCCAATGGTCATAAAGTCCACAGAGCGCTGAAAGAGGAATGCTCATTCCAATGTTGTCGGCCCCATAAAGCGCTTCGTCAATATGCACCGCCCGCACCAAATAAGGCTCAGCTTTCTCGTACTGTTGTTGGACTACATAAACGGTAGACGCGGTAATTAGGCTCTTAGCCATTTGATCGCTTCCCTCGCCGAAAAACTTCTCATTGATGTCCACCGCCTGGAAATACAAGTGCTCGGCGCCGATGAAGTCTTTCCGGCGCAGAGCGTTACTCGCGAGCGATTGCAGCGCGGCAGCTACCGCAGGCGATTGAGCGCCAGTCAGTTCCTGGGCCACTTGCAGTTCGCGCTCAAACGCCGCTTGGGCAGCAGCTAGATCTTGTCCCGTCAATGCTTTCCCAAGGTAGTCGAGAGCCGTGAGCAACCGCTGGTCGTGTGGCTGAATTTTTTCTGCGAGCTCCACAGCGTGCCTGAGCTCCTGAACTGCTTGGTCATAGCGCCTTTCGCGGGCTGCCGACATGGCATCGCGCATTGCGGCGTCGAGTTGTTCGGAGAGATTCGGGGCTGCTTGCATAGCGCTGATACGCGACTGAAGGTCGGCCGCTTCGGCCGACTTTCCCGACGACTTGAGCGCCGTGATATGATCGGCGAGTCTCTGCTGAGCCTCTTTGTACTCTCGCTGAGGATCTCGATCGTCGGTGCGCCCCACTTTGCTCCTAAGATCGATACTCGCGTCGGCGAGAGCCACGTTCCGGTACTCCTGGATGGCTGCCGCCCAATCGCCCTTCTTTTCCAGCGCCGCTGCCAGCTCGATTCTCACCTGCAGATTCTTCGGATCGAGCGTGGCTGCCTGACGGAATTCGCCCATAGCCTCATCGATTTTCCCTGAAGCATTTAGGGCTCTTGCGTACAGCTCGTGAATCATGGGATTTGCCGGCATTAGGTCAACCGCCTTTTTCAATTCACTTATTGCATCCAGATAATCTTTCTTGGCCAGCAAAATTCGTCCCACTGCCATGTGCACCCTTGCGAGACCGTCATCCAGTTGCAGTGCTCGGGCATATTCTTTCAAAGCTTCGTCACTGTGCCCCTGATCCTCCAAGATAGATCCTAGGTTCAAGCGGGGCATGGGATCGGATGGATCGAGTTCCGCAGCTCTTCGAAATTCCGCCTGCGCGCCTTGAAGGTCCGCCATCTTGTACAGCCCCAGCGCCAGCGAGGCGGCGCACATCTCAGAATTCGGATAAAGCTTCACGAGTTCGCGAAACTCAACGACTGCCTCGGCATCTCTTCCGTGATTCATAAGGTCGGCGCCCAGGTTCTGCCGAGCGTCGTATCGGCGCGGATCGATGCGCTTCACTTCGCGATAGGCGCGAATTGCTGCCTCAAAATCCCCTTTCTGGTCATACGAGTAAGCCAGGTTGTAGTAAGCGCCGGCGTCACCGGCGTCGAGTCTCACTGCTTTCTGGAAGGAGGCGATCGCGTTGTCCCAATCGGACTTCGCGATATATAGAATCCCCGTGTTCGCGTGGGCTGCCTCATAGTCCGGCTTGAGGCGAAGTGCCTCTTGATATTCTGCGAGGGCGGCGTCGAATTTTTGCATGCTCATCAGGGCCAGGCCCGCATTCTTATGGGCCTCGGCATTTTCCGGATTCAGTTTGAGAGCGGCGTGCGCTTCAGTGAGCGCAGTTTCGAAGTCATTCAAACGGTACAGAACGAAACTTAGCTTCGCATGCACCTCAGGAAAGTCCGGTGCCAGCCGTAGCACTCCGTTATAGACACCTGCGGCCGCTTCCCATTGTTCCTCCATTCGCAGCACGTGGGCCATCACGAATCCGCACTCGGGACTCTTAAAACTCGCTTTAACCGCCTCGCTCAGCTCATCTGTGGCTTCCTCATAGCGCTTCTCTCGGATGAAGCCTCCGGCGTTTGCGATGTGTTGCAGCAAGTCTTTCCCCGAATCAGCCTCCGGAGTTATCTCCGCCACAACCTTCGCAGAACCCACAGCCGCGAGAATTTTCGAGTCAGCGCCGGCTGTTTTCAGGAGCGTTCGGTAGGAATCGTTGGGACGAAACGCAAGACCTTCGACAGCGATATCGTGAGCGACGTTTTCCGGAAGCGCGCTGGCCGCCACGAGCGCCAGCAACTCGGCGGGTCGTAATGGTTTCGTTTCGGAATCTGCGGCTACCGCACGCATCGCGCTGCCAGGGACCACTACCGTCCATATCGCGATGCTCGCTACAATCCTTACTACTCTGGTCCGGATTCCCGGCATGAGACTCTCCTCTAAGCCTGTCGTTGATAATCGTTCAGTTACCGTAGCAGAAGAGTTCAGCGCGTGTAGTTCTCAACGAATGGCAGTCGTTTCCAAAGGGGAACCTGTCCTAAAGGGTAGGCTCTAAGTGGAGATTTCGGATTTGTCGCAACCTTTCCTCAATTTCCGAGGTGCGAAAGCAAACCCAAATTCGCTTGCTAATTCTTTTTGCCGAATATCGATTTAGTAGTTCGCCCGAAGAGTCCGCCCACGTCCGTACTGATATAGGGATCATTTGGTGTGCCCGTAATGCGAATCGGAACTCCCGATTTGCCCCCCGCGCTCCCATTTAACGTCGACAGCAAGCCCACGCCCACCTTGCCGATTCCTTTCGCCGATGCGCCTTTCAGTATGAGGTTAAAATCCAGTTGATCGGCAGGCGACACAGTTCCGCTTCCCGTCAGCTCGCCCATCCCGCCGATGACGGCATCAATATTTTCGGCCACCACGCCTGCATTCGTCATCCCCACATTCAGGCGCAGTCTTTCAAACTCCGTCGTGTCCCCCGTTTTCACTCCGCTCAGCGCCGCAATCCCATGAATCTTGGATCCGACATCGAAGCCAACCAGGCGCGTGTTCGCGAGAGCAATGGGACCGGAAATCGCAAGCGCCTTAGCCTGGCCACGCACAGCGAGATTGAGTGACAGCGTGCCGCCCTTCAGCACCGACCCATTGGGCATGCGAACCGCTGCCGCCGTCATAAGTGGCTGCAGCTCATTGATCGGTAGATTTTCACCGGAAAGTTTCAGGTTGAACAGGGGCTCTTCTGCTCCCGACGGAGTCAATTCATACGTGCCGCTTGCATGGATTGCGGAATCGCCCAGCTGTATGCTGGCGTCCTCGATTTGCCCGGAATTTTCCTTTAATTGATGCATCAAGCCGTAAGCAACGTCAATCGGCTTGCCAGCGGCCGCTCCGCCTTTGCGAAGCTTCCAATTTTCCAGCTTGGCTGTACCATTGGCAGTGAATGTTTTCCCGTCAGATACAGCGTGCGTTTCAACGTCCGCAACGAGCGAAATACCGGCTCCTGCATTGAGAAATCCCGCTGCCACAGGATCCAGATGTTTCAAGGAGATCTGCGCTTGTGCCGGAGTGGTGGCAACATCGTCGCCATTGATAGGCCCCAGTTGGCCTTTCGCGCTCACCGTTCCATCGCCAGGCAGGTTCGCGCTTACCTCGAATGGAAACTGCGATCCGAACGAAAAGTCGCGCACCGTAATATTTACGTGCTGGTAAATGCTCGGCTCGCCTTGCGCCGGAAGTGCTGCAACCGCCACGCGCGCATTTTCAACTTCGATCAAGGCGACGGAGAGTTTAGGAACTGCGGGGGCCGTGGCTTTTGAGCCCATGGTTGCCGGATTTGGGGCGACCGTCCCACTGGGCGGCAAGCCGGATCCGCTGGCACTTCCGATGCTCGAAAAATTCCACGTGCCGTTTGCTGCTCGGATCAGATTGATTTTCGGCGATTCGATCTCAAAGCCGCGGAGTTCAAGCTCATGCGAGAAAACCAAGGCTCTCAGCGAGACACCAATCCGAAGGGTTTTCGCGGTCAAAAAAGGCGCAGCGCTGAAGTTTGGATCGTCCGCCACGCTGAGGTCTTTGCTGAGCAGCCTTCCTGAAAACGCCGACAGGCTGAGTTCGCCCACCTTCACGCTGCGTCCAAGCGCACGTGCTAGTTCCTTCTCGACGGCGGGACGAAACGTGTTCGCATTCACGAACAAAGGAACAGCGGCGATCGCCGCAACAATGACAGCTCCAGCCACAAGAAGAATCTTCGCCCAACGTTTCAAGTAACCCTCGGTAGGATGGCCTTGGTTTCGACGAAATATTGAGCTGAAAGTATATGCCGGGCGAAGAAGCAGTGACAGCGGTTATGGAGCGGTTTGCGTTGGTTAACTCAAATAAAAAAAGCCGAAAGAACCTGGGGCGAGGCCACAAGCTCTCTCGGCGATAGGCTGGATGAATTCTGAACTTGATTGTCTTGGCTTCGGCTTAATTTGCTTCCGCTTTGCGCCGAAGCAACACGACGCCGCCCAAAGCCAATAACCCCGAACCCACGAGAATGCCAATTCCCGGCTCTGGAACGCCGACCGGATCTTTCGTGTCCTTCTCCCACCCTTTGCCCCACTCTTTCGAGCCTTTGCCGCAGCCGTCAGCTTTGTCGCCACTGCTCTTACAGCCCTGCTCGCTTGCGTCCGCCCGGACCAGAGCCGGCGCCAGCAGCGTTACGCCTAAGATCGTTGCGAGTAGCAGATTCTTCATGGTGACCCCCGTTCAAAAGCTGAATGGCGCGAACACAGCCAATCCGCTACGTTTATAGCAGCACGTGTAGGGCCGGTGGCCTTCCTGTCTGTAAGTTATTTAGATTCTGCAGCCTCCCGGATCAGCTGGCAGTCTCTCATCCGAAACCTTGCACATTTCCGCCTAGTATTTTCCCGCTAAGGGCTGACTTTATAACTGCTTGAAGCTGTTCGGCCAGTCCACCACATCAGTCTAAGGTTTGGACCGGGTTGACATCCGCATCGATTCGGGCGGAAACTTGTCGCGTGACAGGTCTCGTGGATTTTCCCCTGACGCCCCGTCGGAAGCCCCAGCTTTCCACGAATCAAGACCGCTAGAGAGAGGTGCCGAAAGATGTCAGGTAGCCAACACTATTTCGGCAGCATCAGTGACACGCGCGACCGCCGCCATTACTCACGGCAGATCACGGCGCTGAACTACATCAAGTTGGACGAAGGCAATGGCGGAATACTCCTCAATGTCAGTGAAGACGGACTGGCTTTCACCGCCGCCGAACCGCTCTCCGGGGAGTTCGTCCCTCGATTGCGCTTTCAACTTGCCGACAAAACCGAGTGGATTGAAGCCAGCGGACGAATCGTCTGGTTAAATGATTCGAAAAAGGGAGCTGGTATCCAGTTCGTTCAAATTTCAGATGCTCATCGACAGCAGATCAGGCAATGGATCGAGTCCAAGATGCCTTTGTCCGAAAGTCAGGAAGCGATCGGCATTTCTCATAGAAGCAGGGGCGAAGCGGAAATAACGCCGTTTCCAGCGCCCTATCACAACGCCGACAAAACCGAGGCCGCATACGAGATCCCCGAATCTCTTCGGAAGATGTTCCCATCAGAGAGTGCCCTCGAGGTGGAAGCCGCGCATCCCGCTCCGGCCCGGCAGCTTGAGACGTTGAGTGAGACTCAGTATGCTCCGCAAATTCAGATGGCGGAGCCGCGGTTTTCCCAGGCAGTACAAGTGGAAACGCTGCCTGAGGTACATCAGGCTCGCGAACAACAGGAAGAAGCAACGGCGCCGTCCCAACGTATTCCTACCGAGCAGTCAAACGCGCCCCTTGAGTCGACCCCTGATTCCGCCGCTCAAACGAATCCATTTCAGCCAAGCGGTTCAGCCGGCCACGCCGTCCGAGTCCCTAACTTCGGTTATCAAACCGCTCCCTCCAGTTACCAGCAGCAGGAAGATTGGACCAATTGGGTTGATCCCGCTACCACCACGCACCGAGGCAAGCTCGGGTTTGTAGTGTTGGGCGTCCTCCTTGTTGTAGCTGCGTTCGCGATCGGATTGGCTTTCGGGCACGGATCGTTCGATGGGCTCGTCGAGAGCATCAGAGAGCGTCTACCGGACAAATACCAACAAGCGCTGAGTCCAAGTGAAGACGGCGATGAGACGGCAGCGACGTCGGGTTCGTCTACGCCCAATACCGGCGCGAATGCCACTGCGAATAACAACGCTCCTGCACCACCACAAAGCCCGAGCCCCGCGCCCCAAGCCTCCGGGGCGCCGGCTACCTCGAACTCAGCGACGCCGAGTAATGAACCGGCTATGTCGCGCACGGACAACAAGGAAACGCAACCCGCCGGAGCGTCATCGGAGTCGGAAGCCGCTGGCACTGGGAAAAGCGAATCAGCGGCTAAGGAATCAGATAGCACTCCAGTCTTGGTATCTGTCGCTAGTTCCGGGAATGGGCCGTTTCGCCTAACCACCCCGGAGACAGCCGTCAGCGCCTCTTCCTCGGTTGCCATCAGCACTCAGGCCACTGTGCTTGTGCCGCGTGAGGCGGGTGCGGAAGCAGTTCAAGAAGCGAAACGCCTGCAGCCCGGCGTCCTGGTTTTCCGTGTCGATCCGCAATATCCAAAGAAAATCGGCCGCAATGAAGTCGAAATCGTCAAGCTTCTCGCCACAGTGGGGGAGAACGGCCAGGTCACCAATGTTCAGCGCATCAGCGGACCGCTGCCCTTCGTCACCGCAGCAATGAGCGCCATTCGCGAGTGGAAATATTCGCCAACCTTGTTCGACGGTCACCCCGTAAAAACCGAAGAAAAAATCGTCGTCGCATTTCGCGCCCACTGATCGATCGGCGCTCTGATTCACATCTCTTTCCGAAAATCCGGTGCCAAAAGCGCTTGAACTGTAGTCCACCAGCAGTTGTGGTGATGTTAAACTGACGTCCGTGCGAGTCGGTCGTGCATTGTTTTGCCTCGGTGTGGCGATCGCAGGAGTTTGGTTTTGCTTACACACCTCCGTTCGCCGCGCGGAAACGCCTGCGCTTTTTAATCCCGATCCGCAGCATGTTTCAAATCGCCTCTACCGCCAACTGCACGTGCGCGCGGACCTTCACGGAAAAGAGCATGGCTTCGACTCGTTGGATCCGCTTCTCTGGAGCGAAACCAAATATCTTTTGAGCGGAACATCCCACGCGCGAGCGCTTGCCTTGGCGGATGAGTTCCTTCGAACTCATGCCGAAACCCAAATCACCGATCCGCTCAAGCGCGCAATTCTCCAACGAGATCTATGGGCGGTTTTTGATTGGGCAGACCAGCCTGACCTTCCGCACCAAGCCGAACGTCACGAACTGATGGCCAGACTCGCTCCGATAGTCACACGGCTCGCGCTCTCGCCGGACGAGTTGACCCGATTACCAGATACCTACGCTCGGGCGCTGCAGGACCACGAATTTCCGTTGGCGTACGATGCAGCCAGCCCAAACGGCGCATTCCTTCCGCCTGATCTTTTCGATCCAGCGGGTCCATGGCTTTGCCTTAGCGCTCCAAACGAGAAACTAGCAGCGCCACTGCACGATCTTTCTTTTCCCGCCCGCTCTGTATTCTTTGTCTTTGCTCGCCTGCCCGGAGGGCGCGACGCCACCCTGGCATACTTCAAACAACTTGCAGAAATGAAAATTCCGCTCTTTGTGCGGATGGAGGAAGTAGGTTGGCCGCAGCCTATGACCGTCTGGAATCCGAAGGTGCCGCAATTCCCAGTCGGAACCGAATTCGTGTTAATTCGGAGGATAACTCTGCCCGACCGCGATGGCCAACTCCGCCTTACGCCGATTACCGAAAGTGTTCAGATCCGCCACTACACCGATGTTCCGAACGTCGACCCGATGGCGTCGCGAGATGTCAATCTCGCGCGGCGCTTTCAAGACCCGTCGGAGGTCGAGTTGAGTCGCACATTGCTTTGTTCAGGACAGCACAGCGGGCTCCGCGGCATCATGGCAACCGACGAATCCTTTCTAATTTTTCCCGCCATGTCACAGGGCTTGGATGTCTTCGAGGATCGGCGCACACCTGAGCGAGCCTACTCGCCCTTCGCGCAATGCACCAGTTGCCACTTGGGCCCTGGCATTCAATCCATGATGAGCTTTTCGTTCCGCGGAAACCCAGACGAGGGGCCGGTGCTCAGCCCACGTCTTGCGGAAACCACGCCAAGCGAGGAAGCAAAAAAAGTAATGGAATGGGCTCAGACCCAGCAGAAATGGAAAGATTTGCTTCAGCTTGTTACGACGCGCGCGCAGTAGCACCGAACACCGACGCATGCTTGTCGTCGCCCGCAATTGATCGCGTTCCACCAGCATTTAATCTACGGTAGCGCGCTTGCAAATTTTCTAAATTATAGAAAACAGGGCAAATGGCAAATTCTAATCGGCACAAAAATCGCGATTTGGGACTTAGCGAGGCAGCACCCTTTTTGCGCCGGCACTGACTACAAAAAAAACCGAAGAAAAGTTACTCGCGGAGAATTTCGGCGTTGGCGCTGGGCGAGACGATTCGGACAAGGCGTTGTCCATCGATGAACAAGTTAATCTCGATATCCTCGGTTTTCACGCGCAGCTGTTCGAGCTTTTCGCCGCTGCCTGTGTCCTGCTTGCCGAGGGATTCCACCGTTACGCTTCCTGGCGTCATTTCCTGCGGGACGATCACGGAGAAAGTCTGTGCGCCTTTCTTATCCCAATCGTAGAGGCGGGCAAGAATCGCGTATTGATCGTACATGTTGTTGTCGAGCACTACGACGCGATCGGAATTGAAGGTGAACTGCTGCGTGTAAGGGCGCGCCCCCTCCATGCGGAGCTCCACATTGGCGGTGGCGCCGTTGAAGACGATCGTTGACGAGGCCTTCTTCGCGCCTTGCATCGTCCATTCGTAGCGCACCGGAGCGCCGTCCGGCCGAAGTTCCAGGTTGCCTGTGACGCGGGTGGCGCCCTGCGGAGTTTGAATTTCGGCGTTGCCGCGCGCGATCCAATTGCCTCCGTTGGCGCCGAGCGAAAACTCTTCCGTGCCGGCCGGTTGACCGTTGACGAGGATCTTGAATTTGCCCTTATCGGGCGCGAAGGCGAGAGCCGCGGCAATTGCGGTGGCGCCGAGCGCAAAGACGAGAACAAAGCACACGGCGCGAATGTCGAATCGCAAAATCGGAGCGCGTTGTGGCAAGTGCCTGTTCATGCGGTCACCTTCGGAAAGATGCCGAGCGCGAGAATCTGTTCGACGACGCGCAGGGGTTCGATGTTCGTTTCGACGCGAAAGTCGGCCAGCTCATAAAACGGCAGGCGTTCCTGATATAGCTTGCGAAAGCTTGCTTCGTCGCGAAAGAGCGGACGATTGGTGATGTGCGCGCAGCGTGAGAGGAGCTCTTCAACAGGGCAATGGAGCCACACAAGTGCTGCACCGCTTTCGCGCAGGAGCGCCACGTTGTCGGGTTGTGCCGTGGTACCGCCGCCTAGGGAAATGATGCGCGGCTTCTGAAGCGCGACCGCTTCGCCGATGGTCTTCTCGAGTTGTTCATGCTCGATTTTGCGGAAAGCCGGTTCGCCGAGCTTCGCAAAAATTTCGGGAATTGTGGCGCCCGTCGCATCCGCGATCAATTTATCAAGGTCGACGTACTGCCAGCCGATCTGCCGAGCCAGAAGCCGCGCAACGGTGGATTTGCCGCTGCCCATGAACCCTGTCAGACCAATGATGCGGCGCGGGCGAGTATCAGGCTTCATGTGTGGGATGCGTCGCTGTTGGATGAATGGCTTTGCAATCGCGAATCGGTTCGATCAATAACCGGAAACCAAGCCTGAAAATGATCCGCCCGAAAATCAATCGCGAAAATCAGGCACGCGAATTACTCTCGTTTCAGAATATTGATTGTACCATCGAACGAACTGAGTTCGACTTTTGCGTGCCCGGCATTAAACGTGCCCAGTATCGCATTCCCAAATTTTGAGTAGACGGGATGCGCATGAGCGGGAGGAGTGAGGCTGGCCTGGCTGTTCACTTTGCCTTTAAGGGACGTGGCACTCAGATCGAACGAATCTCCAGGCGAAAAGTGGACTTCGATCACGCCGCTGTAATTCTTGAGCCGGTAAATTCCGTTGGGAAGAAATTCGCCGTCGAACAAAATGTTGCCCTTCGACGTTTGCGCGTGCACATGATAGCTGCGCAAGCTGAGAAGCTTAAAGCTGCCGCTGATAGACGAAACCTCCAATCGCCCCGCGCAACGAATGCACTGGAATGAACCGCCCACAGTTCGCACGGTGAGATAACCGGCGGCATCTTCCAGGTCAACTCCAGCGCCCACTGTTTCCACATTCATATCGCCGAGCACGTTCGCGACAGAAACCTCGCCGGAATCGTCGTGAATCTGCAGCTCTGCATCTTCGGGAACATTGATTTGATAGTCGGCGCGAAGGTCGTCGGGTGAAATGGAATCGGAGATCTGATGGGTCATGACGTCCACGCGATTGCCGGTTTGTTCGGCGTCCACTTCCACCTTATCGCTGGCGTGCGTGGCAATAACCATGACCTCAGATTTCGTCCAGGCCTTGACGACCACTTTCCCATTGGGATTGTGAATCGTCACAACACTACGAGGCTCTACTTTGAAGTGCTTTTCAATATTGTGAGCAAAAACAGCGGAAGAAGTGACCAGGAGTAGGCCCGGTGCGAGAAGGCCCGTCTTCCAATTGAAACGGAGCGGTACAAATTGAGCGGTACTCATCGGGCTGGCGCCTCCGGGCTCGGCTGAAAACGTTTGTCGCTCATTGTTCGTTCAACTGAGCGAGCAAGTCGGCTTTCTGCTGATAGGCCTCGTAGAGATATTCACGCGCGAGTTCGTTCTCGGGTTCCTCGCGCACGCTGTTTTCACACAAAGAAATATAGTTGTCAACAATCTCGAGGTTCTGATGAAGGGAAGCAGTCACCGGTGATTCAGATGCGGGCAAAGAGGAGAAAGAGGCCTTTTCCGCGGACATCAGCTGCGCGCTTAGCGGTTCCGTGGAAGACTGGGTTCCGTCGAGCCACCGTTGACGGTTAATCCGAGAATTGATCGGACCGCTCAGCCCAAAGGCGATGGCCAGAAGCGCAGCCAAATACCCGCCGGCAAGGACGGGCCTGGGAAGGGCCGTGAATCGCCCACTGAAAAGCTCGCGCACCCATGATTTTGCAGGAGCTTTGGAAGGAGTGTCATGGATAAGTCCTTCCTTTTCGAGTTCGGCGCGCAGCGAAAACCAGATTCGAGCCGGCGGCTCCGGATCGGAAGCAACCAACTGTGTCGCCGCGGCACGGATCTTTCCGAGGTCTTCGATGAAACTGCGACAAGAAGGGCAGTCGCGAAGGTGCGCCTGGACGCTCACGTCACCAGGGAAATTACTGCGCGGTGAATCCTCAGAGAGCTCAAAGCGCCCCTGAAACTCCTTGCAGGTCACTGTAGCCATTGCATTTAATCCTCACCGCCGGCGTTCCCGGCAGCCTTGCGATCTTCGCGGGCTTTATCCCGCATCGATTCGTGAAGCAACTCGCGCAGCCGCATCCGCGCTTTATGAAGCTGCGATTTTGAGTTTCCGATTGAACAATCCATGATCTCAGCAATCTCGTTGTGCTCGTAGCCCTGCACGTCGTGGAGCACGAAGACCGCCTTATACCCGGGCGGCAACTGATCCACGGCTCTTTGCAGGTTGACGCGGTCTATCGAACCGCTCAGCCTCAAGTCCGGCATGCCGAAATCGCGCCGGGGTCCTCCGGATTCTTCGTCCGGTTCGGTCATTTCGTCCAAGGAGGACTCGGTGGCCGACTTCTTTCTCAGGCGCATCAGAACCACGTTTACTGCCAGCCGATGCAGCCACGTCGAAAAGGCCGATTCACCGCGGAAGGTAGCAATTTTTCGGAAGAGCTGAAGGAAGGCTTCCTGAGTCAAATCCTCCGCTTCGGCCGTATTCCCAACCATCCGCAGACACAGAGAATACACACGGCGGTTATGCAACCGATACAAACGCTCGAAGGCCGCCGCATTTCCCGCCTGGGCTAGCCGGATCGCTTCCGATTCCGGCAACTCGCCCGGCATCTCGATTCGTCTCACGCGGGCCACGCTACCCGCTGGGACGCATCACCAATTGCGATGCGTCACCGGGTCTGGAAGTTGTCCTAGTGGTTCTTTTCACGCAAGTATCCGATTCGGCATTTCGAAATATAGCCTATAACGACGACAGAAGTGGCTGTTCGATGCTGCTTTGAGAATAAGGGCGCATTCATTCTCGCCGTAATTGAGTTAGACGTCCAGTCAGGTCCCAAATCTAATTTTTTTCTTCCATTTATGGGAGCGAATGGCGTGCCTTGGGAAACTCAAACCGGGTGGGGAATGGCAACTATCGGTCTCAATTTGCTACGCGGAAGCACGCGTGGCGCGCGGCACCGGACGCGATCGGGTAGCCGTCCGAGGCCGGGTCAATTCTGCACCAAAAACGGCTAGCTGCTCTGCGGGCAGTGCGTGGAGAAATGATTTCAGGATCACTTCCGACTCCCGAAGACAGGTATTGAGGTCGTAATGCAGCGAATCGAGCTGTTTCCAACAGGCGGCGGGCTCGACGGACAACCCGGCGGCAATGTCGTGAGCGCTCTGTTCGAACTCCGTTCCGAGATCCTCGATAGTGTTCGAAAGGATTCGAAGCTTATGAAAAAACCGCGAGCGGTGTCCGAGCAATACGTTGTGGAGAAGACTATTCCAAGATGCTGCGCTTTGTCCGGTGTCCCCTCGGAAGAATTCCGTATGCAGCGGCTGGACAAGGGGAAGATTACTTACGTGTTTTCCGCTTTCCGAAAGGATGGCACATGCGTTGGCGAGCGTGGAAGTGAGACGGAGGAGGAGGTCGGAAGTAATCGCCACCTGCTGCTGGGCGCAGACCAACTCACCGCGAGCGCGCTGAGCGAGTGCCTCATCAAGCGAGACGCTCATCATCGCGTAGGAGCATTCCCAGTCGCGAACGGTCTTCTCGAAAACCTGATTTTTCTCCCGTGGCAGCGTAGCCCGCCAATCATCGGATGCGCTACGTCGGACGGGGGAGGGGGCCCGCCTTCGCTTGAACAACACGTGTCTCCGAAAGGCAGCGCATTATAGCACCAGTTTCAAAAGGGGAAGTTTTTTAGACCGAGGAGCGGTGCGAAAAGCCGCATTATCTGAAAATTGGGGCGATTCGAATCGCTTGCGCTGTTGATTCCGGATGGCTGATTCGCGGCCGAAGAATTTACTGCTGTTCTGGTGCGGCTGCATTGAGCACGATCGTGAGCGGAGCAACGTGATCAGGCTTCACATAACGATTGACCAGGAAGCGAGTGCCATCCTTGGATGCGTCATACGTGAAAGTGTCCGTAGAAGAGATTTGAAAACGCCCGTGAATCTGGAACAGGGGCGCGGGAGTTCCTGTTGCGAAGCCCGATTGGGTGTTGACGGGGACCGCCATTAAAATTCCGCTGGGTCCTTCGTAATAAATCTCTTTGCTGTCGCCGCGCCAGCGAGGCTGGGTGCCGCCGCCGCGCGAAACCTGCCATTTGCCGTCCGCTCCGGGAAACGTGGTGACGTAAATCTCCCAGTTTCCCGATTCGTCGGATGCGTAGGCCACCCATTTTCCGTCGGGCGAAATCATTCCCGTGGATTCGCTGCCGGAGCCGTGATGAAAGCGAGTGCCGGTCCCGCCGGAGGCGGGCACCAGTTCGAGGAAGGTGCCGGACGTAGTGTCGTGGGTGGCGAGGATTTGCCGATCGTCCGGCGACCATGAATTCGGAATGATATCGTCGCTACCCTGATAGCGCACAAGAGTTTTTGACTGGCCCAGTCCGCTGGCCGGTTTCAAAACCAAGCCCGCGCCGGCGGACAGGTTGGATCGAAACACAATGTTGCGGCCGTCACGGGACCACACGGCGGCCACCTCTTCTTCGGGCTCAAAAGTGAAACGCGTGGTGCCGGCGTCGCGGGTGCTCAGCAGCCAGATATCCACGTTGCTCGCTTTATCGTCGGTGATGTCGACAGAGACGCGGCCGCCATCGGGCGAAATCGTGGGATTGCACATGACGCCAGGTTGGCCGAGGACGCCGAGCCGTTTCCCCGTGCGATCGAGCCATGCCAATTCGGAGAGGGAAGCGCCGGGATTGGAGCTGTAAATCAAAGTTCCGGTGTCGGAAATCGTAAAGTCGGCCCAATATGTGGAGGGCTGGAAGCCAACGATGTTGGCGACGGGCACCGGACCTCCGGAAATGTTTCCGGTGGAGGCGTCGAGAGCGACGCTGACGAGCCGGTGGTCATCATCGGCATAGAACAAACGGCCGGAAGCTATTCCGATGTTGGAATGGCAAATCACCACCTGTTTCCTTTTCTCCTTTCGGTCGAGAGAGGACAAATAGATTCCGCTGTAGCGATCGCTCTTGTCGTTTCCGAAGTTCCCCTCCCAATACAAGAAATGTTTGCCGTCCGGGAGGAAGTAAGGCCAGCGATGCGTTTCGTTCAGATTCTCGTTGAAGGAGGCGTCCGTAACGGGGGCAGCGCCGGTGCCATCGGGATTCACGCGCCAGATCGCGCTGCCCGCGTCGGGAGCATAGATGATGGTATTTTGCGATCCCCAACTTCCACCTCTTGCGGCCCGAACGTCGGCGATTTTCTGCGTGGGGCCGCCGGCGACCGGCATCCGCTCAAGTTTTCCATCGGCGAAGAAGGCGATATTCGCTCCGTCCGGCGACCAGAACGGGTAAGAGGCGCCGTCGGTTCCGGGCAAGAGAGTGGCGCCCGGCGAGCCGACGCGCTCGACGTAAAGAGCCGGCAGCCCGGAGCCCTCGTCCGGCGAAACGAAGGCCAGCATCGAACCATCGCGCGAAACGGCCAATTGAGTGACCTCGGCCTCCAACCGAATCGCAAACTGCATTCGCGCTTTTGCCGCCGGGCGCGGGGCAAAGAACCATGCTACGGCGCCGCACACCGCAACGACAGCCAGCGCGATTGCGACAGCCTTCCAAACCGCCGAGCGATCTCCAGGTCCGGCGGCTACCACTTTGGCGGCAGCACTCGAATCGGCTCCTGAAAGAGAGGCGAGCGCAAAAGACAGGTCCTTGGCCGATTGGAAGCGCTGCTCCTGATTTTTTTCCAGGCAGCGGCGCACGATGCGGTCGAGCGCGGGAGAAATGCCAGGTGTGGAGTCCGCGAGGTCCGGCGGATCTTCTTTCAGGACTGCCGTCATCGTTTCAGGCACGGTGTCGCGCCGGAACGTCCGCTTTCCAGAAAGCATTTCGTACAGGATTGCGCCGAAGGAAAAAATATCAGTGCGAGCATCGACGGCTTGGCCACGCACCTGTTCCGGCGCCATGTAGCTGGCTGTGCCCATCACCACACCCGCGGCAGTGTGCGAACTGGTTAGCGTGATTCCATCGGCGGCTGCTTCGGCTCCAGGTTTCTGCGCGAGTTTGGCCAAGCCGAAATCGAGAATCTTGATTCGGCCACCCCTTGTGACGAAGACATTCTCGGGCTTCAGATCGCGGTGAACGATTCCTTTTTCGTGCGCGGCGGCGAGGCCTTGTGCGATTTGTACTGCGTACTCGATGGCTTTGCGCTGGGGAAGAGCGCCGCGATCGAGCACCGCGCGAAGCGTTTCACCCTCGAGAAGTTCCGAGACGAGAAATGGCGAGCCGTTGTGCTGGCCGACGTCGAATACGGCGAGAATGTTTGGATGGTTGAGCGCGGCAACCGCGCGGGCTTCCTGTTCGAAGCGGACGAGGCGATCGCTTTCGCGCGCGAAGGATTCGGGAAGGATTTTCAGCGCGACTTCGCGTCCGAGCCGCGTGTCGCGCGCGCGTACCACTTCGCCCATGCCGCCTGCGCCCAATGGCGCGATGATTTCGTAGGGACCGAGCTTTGTAGTGGGCGCCAGCGGCATGTCAGCCGGGGATTATAACCCTGCCAAACCGGCGGCGATACCTCTCATACGTTCGCGCAGGCTTTGCGCTATCCCATTTGTTGACGCTTAGCGCAGACCAACGCTGACCACCAGAAGTGCGAAGGCCACAATCAGCGCAATCGTTCTGGCGCTGTGAAAGACATCCCAGCGATGTTCCTGATTTCGCCAGTCGCTGGGGAGCGACTCTGGCGTCCATTTTGCGATTCGATTATTGATTGGAACTGGGCCGATAAGAGAAAACACAACCGCCGCCACTTGGATGGCAAGAGCGATCGCGGCGAGCCGCCATGAAACCGTGTTCAGACGCTCGAAACGAAAGAGCAGGAGCAGATTCAACAGAGTCGAACCTACCATCCAGAAAGGCATCACGCGGCCGAGCTGTGCCGCGAACGAAGAGCGCACCGGAATATGTACTGCGACCGGTTGCCGGCTAAGGGTGGGATGGGCGAATGCGGCCACGTTGAGCTCGCTTCCGCACATCAAGCCGAGCACCAACGCAGCGACGAACTGAAGAGTCATGGAGAAGCACCTCCCTGGGCCTTTAGATGTCGGAAGGCATGTACCGTCTCAAATGATTCGGGAGAAATCGAAGCGTACTAAGGCGTTTTCTTGACGCTTCTCGAAAGCGACCGCTATACTGCGGACGACTCCCGGAAAGGACTCTTCGTTGGAATTTGAGCCGCTCGACCAGTTTCAACAACGCCGCAAAAAACTGACCGAAATTGAGGCGCTGGGACACGCGTCCTATCCGCACAAGTTCGAATGGACACACACGGCCAGGCAGGTGGCCGAGAAATTCGGCGAGCGAACTGCCGAGCAACTGTCCGCGGAGCATGTGGATGTGCGAGTGGCGGGACGCATCGTCGCGCTACGGCCGCATGGGAAAGCTGCTTTCGGGCACATTCTGGGAGACGGCGCGCGCCTGCAGTTTTACGTGAAGCTGGACGTGGTGGGCGCGGAGCAGTTCAAGCTATTTCAGCTGCTTGATTTGGGTGACATCATCGGCGTCAGCGGGCATTTGTTCCGCACGAAAACGAACGAGCTCACAGTTTGGGTGACGAAGCTCGAACTCCTCAGCAAGGCGCTGCTGCCGCTGCCGGAGAAATGGCATGGGCTTGCAGATATCGAACAGCGCTATCGGCGGCGCTATCTCGATCTGATTGTGAATGACCGGCCGCGAGAGATTTTCATCACGCGCGCGAAAATCATCCGCGAAATTCGAAACTTCTTCAACGAACGCGGCTACGTGGAAGTGGAAACGCCAATGATGCATCCCATTTTGGGCGGTGCCACGGCGCGGCCTTTCGTTACGCACCACAATACTTTCGACATGGATTTGTACCTGCGCATTGCGCCGGAGCTTTATTTGAAGCGGCTTGTGGTAGGCGGACTCGATCGCGTTTACGAAATCAATCGCAATTTCCGCAATGAGGGCATCGACGCGATTCACATGCCCGAATTCACGATGCTCGAGTTTTATCAAGCGTACAGCGATTTTTCCGAGCTGATGAATCTTACCGAGGAACTCTTTCGAGGAATCGCGGAGAAAGTTACCGGCACAACGAAGATTCCTTACGGCGATATCGAAATCGACTTTAGCAAATTCGAGCGGCTCACAATGCGTGAAGTGATCGCGAAACATTGGATCGCTCCTGCGGAGTCAGTCGGGTTAGTTGCGGAGCTGGGAAGGGAAGGAGGGCCGAAGGCCGTCGCTGGGCGATACAACGCGTACGCGCGAACGCACAGTGCCGATATGATTGCCAATATCGAGAAGCTCTCTGATGGTGAGCTGATTGGCGAGATCTTTGAGGCGGTTGCCGAAGCTCATTTAGTCCAACCGACATTCATATACGATTTTCCTACGGCGATTTCGCCGCTTTCGAAACGGCGAGCTGACGATCCGTCTACCGCGGAACGCTTCGAGCTATTTATCGCCGGAATGGAATTAGCCAACGGATTCTCTGAGTTGAACGATCCGTTCGATCAGGAGAGCCGGTTCGCCGCACAGGTTGCGAAAGGCGGGCAGGAAGCGCCGAAGGAAGTGGACACCGATTATATTCGCGCGCTCAGCCACGGGTTGCCTCCTACGGCCGGCGAGGGCGTTGGGATCGATCGTCTGGTGATGCTGCTGACGAATTCGCGAACGATTCGCGAGGTAGTGTTGTTCCCGCTTCTGCGCACCGAATCGGCGGAACCGGATGTGCCGCCGGAATCCCAATCAGCCTCGGGCGGCCAGCCTGATGTGGCTGCTAGCGCGCACTCCGACGTGAAGCCAAAATGAAGTTTGAATCATTTGTTGCGCTGCGCTACCTGCGGTCGCCAAACCGGCCCGCGGTGCTGCGGCTTGTCACCCTGCTGGCGGTGATTGGCGTAGCGGCGGGCGTGACGACCCTCGTGATTGCCCTGGCGATGAACACGGGTTTTCGCCAGGCGATTCGCGACCGGCTACTCACCGTCACCGCGCACGTAAACCTGAAGCCCATTGGCCCTGAAGGCATTCGAAATTACCGCGAATTGATGGCGCGGCTTGCTGGCACTCCCGGCGTTCGCTCCATCGAGCCGGCGATCTACGACACAGTGCTGCTTTCTTCTGGCAACCACGCGCGAGGGGTGGTGCTGAAGGGAGTGGACCCCGAGCTTGAGCGCAATGCAAGCGAAGCGTTACACCGGATTGTGGCGGGCTCCGCCGATTTTCACGCGGACGCAGATGGAATCCCGGCCATCCTGGTTGGGCGGCTGCTCGCAGACGATCTGAAAATATCCGCAGGCGATTATCTCACGCTGACGAGTCCGCAGGGAAGCCTCACGCCCTTCGGAATGCTGCCTCGATCGCGGCGTTTTCATGTAACGGGAATTTTCGATTCCGGCTTTTACGACTACGACGCCAATTGGACTTTCGTGACGCTTGCATCTGGCCAAGCGATGGCTGGCATCGGCGACGTGGTGAGTTTGCTCGAAGTGCGCGTGAACAACCTCGACGATGTGGGCAAGGTTGCAGAAGAGATTTCGAAGCGCGCCGGCAGCGGATTCACGGTGAGCACCTGGATGGACGAGAATCGCGCCCTGTTCCGCGCCCTCAGTCTTGAAAAGCTCGTTACTGCATTGTTTATCGGATTGATCACCTTCGTGGCCGGGTTAAACATTCTGGTGGTGCTTACAATGACGGTGACCGATCGCTCGAAAGACATCGCCGTGCTGATGGCGATGGGGGCTCGCCGGCAGCAAGTGCGGAGGGTATTTGTTTTGCAAGGCTTAGTCGTCAGTCTTGTTGGAACCTCTGCTGGTCTCGTTCTCGGATATCTGCTGGCGTGGGTGGCGGACCGGTGGGAGTTGATTCCTCTGAACCCGGAAATTTATGCGATTCCCTATGTCCCTTTTCACGCCAATGGATTTGACGCCTTGTGGATCGCCGCTGCCGCGCTGGCAATCAGCATTGCGGCGACGACGCTACCAGCGCGCTCGGCATCTAAGATTCTGCCCGTAGAAATTCTAAGGTTCGAGTAAAGGGCCCGGTTCTTGCCATTCTCGGGGAAGAGTCGACGAAGTGTTAGTGCGAATGCCGGAACGGCATGAATCTGCGACGACAACGTGTTAGAATAGCTGCAAGGGCGAAGATTTAGCGTAGGACGTTCTCTCGAAGCCGGTGTGCTCGAGGACGCATAGGGGTAACAGTACGGCGCAAATGTGAAAGTCTTTAGAATCAGTTCCACTTCGGGAAAGAGTAGTTGCAACGAAATGAAGGACATACGGTTGGTGCAGTTCGGCATCTAACGTGAAATAGACGATGCGATGAGGGGGCAAGCCACCTTGGGCGTCGCGGTGATTGACGAGACTCATCTTCAGGCCGTCACAGGCTCAGGAGAGCTTGTGCGGGTTGAAGGCTTGCGGAAAACCTTCCGATCCGGCACGCAGGAAATCACGCCTCTTGATGGAATCAGTTTTTCAATTGAACGCGGCGAAATGCTCGCGATTATTGGCCCTTCGGGCGCGGGCAAGAGCACTTTGCTACATATCCTGGCCGCGCTGGACACTCCAACAAACGGTGCAGTATACTTCGGCGCGAAATCATTAAAATCTTTGAATGAAATCGAACTCGCCGAGTATCGGAATAGAGCAGTGGGCTTTATCTGGCAGCGGCACCACCTCTTGCCGGATTTCACTGCGGCTGAAAACGTGGCGATGCCGATGCTGGTTCGGGGCGAATCAATGACCCAAGCGCTCCGAGCGGCGCGCGAGTGGCTGGGTGAAGTTGGGTTGGCCGATCGAGCCGGGCAGAGCGCGGGGGAACTATCGGGCGGGGAACAGCAGAGAGTTGCGATTGCACGAGCGCTGGCAAACCGGCCGGCGCTGTTGCTGGCCGACGAACCTACAGGCGATCTGGACGAGGCGAACGCAGAGAGTGTTTTTGAGCTTTTGATGCGGCTTCATCGCTCTCACCATTTGACTTCCATTCTCGCAACGCACAATCTATCGTTAGCGCGTCGCACAGGGCGCATTTTGGTCTTGGATCATGGCAAGCTAGTGCCGGCCGCAAACGTACCTGCTGGAATGGCGAGTGCTTCGACGGAATATTTGGCGACCGTCGGGGCGCGGATCTCAGGAGACCTTGGGTGAACCGTGTTTGAACGCTATACAGAGAAGGCTCGACGCGTAATATTCTTTGCTCGCTACGAGGCGAGCCAATACGGCAGTCCGTTCATCGAGACGGAGCACCTGTTGCTCGGCCTGTTGCGCGAGGATAAGGCGCTGGCGAACCGGTTTCTGCGCACGCACGGTTCGATCGAATCGATTCGCAAGGAAATTGAATCGCGGATCACCGTTCGCGAACGTATTTCCACCTCCGTGGAAGTGCCGCTCAGCCAGGAGTGCAAACGCATCCTGACCTTCGCCGCGGAAGAGGCCGAGCGTCTTGGCCACAAGCACGTCGGCACCGAGCATTTGCTCCTCGGCGTTCTGCGAGAAGAGAAATCCTTCGGCGCCGAAATCTTGCTGGAGCGTGGACTTAGGCTTTCAACCGTGCGCGAGGAATTGGCGCGTAGCACGGGAGAGAAGGTGCCTGTGAACCGGCCAAAAGAAGCGTCACTCTTAGCGGAATTCAGCCGCGATCTCACCCAAGCGGCGATGGAAGGCCAGCTCGATCCTCTCGTAGGACGAGATCGCGAGCTGGAACGAGCGATTCAGATCCTGTGCCGCCGGACGAAGAATAATCCTGTTCTAATCGGCGAGCCGGGCGTGGGGAAAACAGCGATCGTCGAAGGTCTGGCGCAGCGGATTGCCGATGGTGACGTGCCGCCGTTCCTGGCCGATAAGCGCATTCTTTCGCTCGACCTTTCTTTAATTGTAGCGGGCACGAAATATCGCGGGCAGTTCGAAGAGCGGCTGAAGACCATCATGAAAGAATTGATGGAGAGCCAGAACGCGATTGTGTTCATCGACGAATTGCACACTCTCGTCGGCGCAGGATCGGCGGAAGGTTCGCTCGATGCTGCCAATATTTTGAAACCAGCGCTGAGCCGCGGCGAAATTCAGTGCATCGGAGCAACCACTCCCGCCGAATATCGCAAGTCTGTGGAAAAGGACCGCTCGCTCGAGCGTCGCTTCCAGTCCGTGAAAGTTCCGGCGCCCGGGGAAGACGAAGCCATTCGCGTGCTCCAGGGCGTGCGCGATCGTTACGAAAAATTCCACGCCGTCAGCTACACCGAAGACGCGATTCGCTACGCTGTTTATCTTTCGAATCGTTACATTCCGGACCGTTTCTTGCCCGATAAGGCGATCGACCTCCTCGACGAAGCAGGCTCGCGTGTGAAGCTGCGCCAAGCCATGCTTCCGGATGAAGTTTCCGAAGTGCAAAAGCGCGTGAAGTTCATCACGCACCGGATGGAAACGGCGATCGCGAATCATGAGTTTGAGAAGGCGCGTTTCTATTCCGAAGAGGAACGCAAAGAGAAAGAGCATCTGCGAATGCTGCGCGAGAAGCTGAAGATTGACGATTCTTCCACGGGTATCGTCACGCGCGAAGACATCGAGGATGTTGTCGCGCGCTGGACCGGCATCCAGGTCTCCGCCATCAAAGAAGACGAGCAACAGAAGCTGTTGCGAATCGAAGAAGAGCTGCACCGCCGGGTTATCAGTCAGGATAAATCCATCACGGCGCTGGCACGAGCGATTCGACGCAGCCGCGCTGGTCTCAAGGCTCCCGGTCGTCCCGTTGGGTGCTTCTTGTTCCTGGGTCCCACGGGCGTCGGCAAGACGGAAGTGGCTCGCAGGCTTGCCGAGTTTCTATTCGGCAGCGAAAAGTCTCTCATCCGCTTCGACATGTCGGAATACATGGAGAAGCACTCGGTGTCGAAGTTGATCGGCGCGCCTCCGGGATACGTGGGCTACGAAGAGGGCGGCCAGTTGACCGAACGCGTTCGCCGCACTCCGTATTCGGTGATGCTCCTCGACGAAATTGAAAAGGCGCATCCGGACGTCTACAACATCTTGTTGCAAGTCTTCGAAGACGGGCAATTAACCGACGGGCTCGGAAATACAGTGGACTTCCGCAACACAATCATTATTATGACTTCGAACATCGGAGCGCGGCAGCTGCAAAAGCAAGCGGGATTGGGATTCCAGTCACCGGATGATTTGGCCGCAGCGAAAAGCCAAGACGACATGGTGATGGGCGAGGTGAAGCGAGTCTTCAATCCTGAGTTCTTGAACCGATTGGACGAAGTGATTCTGTTCAATTCGCTCACGGATGACGACCTGCTGCGGATTATCGATTTGCTCGTCGGCCAGATCAACGAGACGCTGGTGCATCGCCAGGTGCAGATCGCTCTGACACCGGAAGCACGCCAGTGGATACTCGAGAAAACTTGCAGCGATCGAAATTATGGCGCGCGGCCGCTCCGGCGCGCGTTGCAGAAATACGTCGAAGACCCACTGTCGGAAGCTCTCATTCAGGGCGGACTACAGCGGCCGGCAACGCTTGAGATTTATCTCTCAACCGACGGCTTATTGTTCCGACCTGTTGTGGAAGCAACCCCGGTGGCCCACTAGGAATCCTACACGCGCAAGCTGGACGGAGCGGTCCGGCGGGGGAGCCAAATATCTTGGGCGGGGAAGTGCGGCCTTGACCAGAACCATGGCCGCAGGCAGGAAAATTTTTCTGCGCCGATTCCAATTTCCCGTCGTTGTGTATCTCTTTTGGTTTTCAATCGTGCATCCCGTTTGGGCTCAGCGATCTCAGCCGCCCCCGGTCCCGCAATACACAATCGATCGCATTGCATTTGAAGGGAATCGCCGCATTCAACGCGACACGCTTCTCGCTCGTATTTTTTCCCGGCCCGGCGATCCTTACACCGAAGAAGCGGTTCACCGCGATTTCCAGGCGCTCTGGAACACCCAGTTTTTCGAGGACATTCGCCTCGAGGTTGAGGACGACCCTCAGAATCCGAACGGGAAAATTCTTGTCTACTACGTGACAGAGCGGCCCATCATCCGCCGGATCGAATATAAAGGAAATAAATCCGTCACCGAGTCCGACATCCTCGACCGATTCAAGGAACAAAAAGTCGGCCTCTCCGTGGAGAGCCAGTTTGACCCGACGAAGATCAAGCGCGCGGAGGTGGTGCTGAAGCAATTGCTCGCCGAGCACGGACGGCAATTTGCAACCGTGAAGCCGACCTACGAACGGATTGCAGCCACAAACGCGGTAAAGCTTGTGTTCAATATCGACGAAGGCCCTAAGGTGAAGGTAGGCGAGATTAAGTTCACTGGCAATAAGGCATTCTCAGATCGCAAGCTGATCCGGGCAATGAAACACGATCGTCCCTACTCGATCCCTTTGGGCTTTACCGAGATTCCCGTGCTCAGCAAGACATACGACCGGCAGAAACTTGACGAAGACCTCGAAATCGGCGTACGAGGGCTCTACCAGAACAATGGTTACTTTAAGGTGCTTGTAAAGGATCCAATTCTAAAAATCGTTGATGAAGATCGCGGGGGAATACCAGGACCGTGGCCTGTGGTCGGTTCGAAACATGGGAAGTCGACAAATATTACGATCCCGATCGAAGAAGGTGAGCAGTACAGGATGGGAATAGTTAGGTTCCGCACCAGCGATCCGGAACAGGGGCTCGTTTTCAAGCCGGAAGCCCTCGCCAAAGTTTTTCCGCTCAAAGAGGGAGATATTTTTTCCACCGACAAAGTTCGCAAGGCCCTCGATGATTACAAGAAACTGTACGGCGGATATGGTTACATCAACTTTGTGGCTACCCCCAACACCGAAGTGAACGATGCAAAAAAACTGGTCAACATCACGATGGAATTCGACCAGGGCAAGCCATTCTACGTTCGCCGAATCGAATTTTCCGGCAACACCACCACCCGCGACAAGGTGATTCGCCGGCAGCTTTTGATTGACGAAGGCCAGGTGTTCAATAATCGGCTTTGGGAATTGAGCCTGCTACGCTTGAATCAGCTCAATTATTTCGATCCGATCAAGCCTGAAAATGCGGAACTCAAGAAGAACGAGAAAAACGGCACGGTGGACATCAAGCTCAAGGTGAAGGAGAAGGGGAAACAATCGATCAGCTTCTCGGGCGGCGTCAGCGGAATCGCCGGCACGTTCATCAGCCTTTCTTATCAGACGAACAACTTTCTCGGTCTAGGCGAGACTCTTACGATTTCAGGGCAGCTTGGCAATTTGCAGCAGGGCGCCACCTTTGGCTTCACCGAGCCATATTTGTTTGACCGCCCGATCTCCACCGGCTTCACAGTCTTCTACAGCAAGTTCAACTACAACCAGGCCAAACAGGAAGGCCTGCTGCTTGGGCAACAGGTTGCCATCGATCCAGCGCTCCAGCAGAACTACACCACCGACTCACACGGCTTCACTATTTTTGCCAGCTACCCGTTGCGAAAATATCAGTTCACCCGGGTTGGCGTAACGTACGGTTTCTCTACGACGAACATCACCGCCTTTAGCCAGTCCGCGCAATTGCTATTTGAGTTCACTCAGTTCCGCAGCTTGGCGGGGCCCTCAGCTTTAAATGGAATTCAGTCCAGCAAGATTACGCCGACGATTTCCTACAGCACCGTCGACAATCCACAGAATCCCACGCACGGGAAAAGCTTCTATTACGGACTTGGGTGGGAGGGGGGACCCTTAGGCGGCAACACCAACACTTTTACAAATACGTTCACGATGACGTACTTTCGGCCTCATCACCACAAACGCAATGTAATCGGCATTCGCGTTTTGAGCAGCATGATTACGGGATACGACGGAACCGACGTCCCGCCCTACAGCCGCTTTTATCTCGGCGGAGAAAACGACGTTCGGGGATTCGATTTCTATACGATTTCGCCCTTCGTGGCCATCCCCAGCGCATCCACCACCACGGTGACTTATTTCGATCCCACGCGACTTGGTCCCGGTGGCAACCCCATTCCGGTGGCCCTCAACGTCCCCATCGTCACTTTTCTCCCCACGCGCCCCGGTGGCGATTTTCAAGGCGTTGGAAATTTCGAGTACCGGATTCCGATCGCAGGCCCTGTCAGCATGAGCCTGTTCAACGACATCGGTTTCGACGGGATTATTCGTAAATCGCAATTGGCTTTGAATCCCGGGGCGCTCAGCACACTGCAGCAGCAATATCCGAATTCAGATTTCCCCGATCTGGTGATTCCCAAGAACCTCGAGGTGCTGCCTGGCACGAACTTCAAACCTCATACATCGGCTGGAGTCGAATTTGTCGTTCAATTGCCGATTGTCAATGCGCCCTTCCGATTCTATTACGCGTATAACTATCTGCGTCTGAATCAGACGATTACCGGACCGCAAGGCGGATTCTTTCTCTCGGATGCCCAGAAATCCGCGCTGCCTCCTGGAGTTTTTGAAACTCAAATTGCTCCGCAACTGGACACGTTTCTGGCCACTCAGGTCCAGCGGATCCCTGCCGGCTTGATCGAACCGAAGCAGACATTCCGGTTCACAATCAGCCGGACATTCTAAATGGATGTCGATCGAGGAAAGCTTGTGATGCGAATGATTCTGGAAGTCGCAATTTCAAGGGACGTCAGACGCTCGGAGGAAGGGCGATGAGATTGGGGAAACTGAGCGTCGCGGTATTGATCGCCGCTTGCGTGGCGGGATGTGGTAGTAACGCTGCTAAGGTGGGTATCACCATAGCGCCCACCACGGCAACAGTGGTCGAGCGAGGAACGCAGCAATTCAGCGCAGTGGGATCTGGCTCCACGACAACGACCGTGAACTGGCAGATTTGCCTTCCACCGGCCACTGCGGGAAACCAGCCTACCAACTGCACGCCTTTGCCTGGCCAAACGGGAACTGGTCCCACCGGCGTGGGAACGATTACGCAAGCGTCGGCCACTCAATCCGGAGGGCTTTATACCGCGCCACCGGCCGTGCCTTCTACGAATCCAATCCTTGTTGTAGCCACCAGCACGATCGATTCCACCGCATTTGCATCGGCCATGGTCACAATCACGTCGGGAATCACAGTGCAGATAACGCCTACCACGGCCACGATCGCGCCGCTGGACAGATTCACATTCACCGCCACCGTCAGTGGCCCCACCAACGATCACGGCGTTACGTGGTCGGTGAACGGCGTCGCTGGGGGCGATTCGGTCCACGGTTTTGTCTGCCCGAATCCTTTGGTTCCTACGCCCCCAGCTTGTCCGGCAGGAACGTACGTCGCGCCGGCACAACCCCCGGGCGCGATTACCGTGACCGCCACTTCATCTGCCGATCCTACGCAGTCCGCTTCGGCAACTGTATCGGTCACCGCTGCGTCCCCGAGTCCAACCATCGCAAGCATTGATCCCACCACCGCCGCCCAGGGGTCTGTGCAGCAGGACGTCTATATAAACGGAAGTTCCACCACTGGCACCGACTTTTTTTCCACCTCCATCGTGCTCGTAGACGGAGTTCCAATCGTTCCGACGTTTATCACCTCTACCCTCCTGCGTGTAACCATTCCATCCGTGCTGCTCCAGCAGGCAAAGGGAGTAAACATTGCGGTGCGTCAAAGCAACGGGGATACGTCACCGCCGGCAACTTTGACCGTTGCTCCGGTACGTCCGGCGGTAATCTCCTCGACGCCCGACAGTGTGTCGGCAATGGCTTCGAGCGCAAACGTGACCCTCTCCGGGGGTTTCTTCTTCCCGCCACAGACTGCTTCGGGAGGTACGACAGCGACATTCAACGGCGTAAGTGTTACGCCAACCGTGGTCAATAGCCGTCAGTTGGTAGTGCCGACTCCTCCGAATGGTGTGGCGACCCCTGGGCTGTATCCGATCGTAGTCCAAAATCCGGGTATCTCTGCGAATTTGCCTTCGGTTTCAGCAGTGAACTTGGCGGTAACGCCGAATCCGGCGTCGATTCCCACTGCTCCCAGTGCCAATATCGCGGTGGGAGCGAGCCCGTCTGCAATCGCGATCGATCCGGTATTGAATCTCGCGGCCGTCGCCAATACTGGAGACGGAAGCGTTTCCTTAATTAATTTGGCGACCAACTCGGTCGTCAAGACGATTCCCAGCGTAGGCAATATGCCGACCGGGATAGCGATCGATGATCAATTGCCAGACCACATCGCGCTTGTCGTCAACAGCGGTGACAATACTGTCTCCACCGTAGATCTAACCACTCAATCAGTCGTAGGAACGCCGTTTTCCGTTCAGATTGGCGCGCCACCGCCCCCGGTTGCCGGTCCCGTATCGATAGCAATCGGGATCAACCCTCTTACGCATCGCGCGGTTGTCGCATACCAATCAACCAATCTGGCCACCGTTCTGGATACTTCCACCGGAGTTCCTGTTTTCGTTGCGCAGATTGGCGGCACTCTCACGCCGTACAGTACCGGCGTTAGCCCGGCAATAGGAATTGACCCTCTATTGAACTGGGCAGTCATCACCCCGGGCGGCGCGGGCACCATAAATCTCGTTGACCTGGGTCGAGCTCCCATTGCGGGTGATGGCGGGAGACCTCCACAGGTGATCGGAAGCCTATCCATTTCAACGAGCGTTCAGGGAGTCGGGATCAACACGGAAACCCACCAGGTACTTTTGACAAATCCAAGCGGTGGCACACTCCAGACGTTCAGCCTGCTCGATAACACGGTGAGCTCGATTTCCTTTACTGTCGGGCAATTGGGTTATGCCGCAGCTGCAGTGAATCCCCTGACCAATGTTGGAATCGCAGTGAACTCTCAGACGTCGACGGCGGCAGTAGTCGATATTGGAACTGGTGTAATCTTGCAGTCGACAGTTTCGGGACTCGGAACGATGCCTCAAGCTGTCGCGGTGGATCCTGCGCTGAACGAAGCGCTCGTAGTGAATCAAACAAGCGCCACCGTCTCAGTCGTCTCTCTCGGCAATTCCTTCAGGAATTTACAAATTACGGGGTTGAATCCTGCCGTTGCGTTTGCTCCCGCTGCGGCGAATCTCTCCCTGACGATCGACGGTTTCGGTTTTGTGCCGGGAAGCTCGCAAGTGTTTCTCGACACCACCGCTCTGCCGCCAGGAGATGTCACCGTATCGAATGGGGGCAGGCAAATCGTTGCGACGGTCCCTGCGAACCTGCTGCAAGCGGCGCGGCGTTATAGCGTGACCGTTCAAAACCCGGGTCCGAATGTCTCCAACACCACTGAGCTGACGGTTGTGCAACCCGTGGTTGTAGGAAACCTTCCATCCAGCGTCGCGGTTGATCCGGATCGCGACATAGCCGTCGTCACAAATAATGGCGACGGAACGGTTTCGCTTGTAGACCTCACCACCGGAACTACTCTTCCGCAAAGCCCCCTGACGGTCGGGCAAGGCCCGATCGGCGTCGCTGTTTTGCCACGGCTCGCCTTGGCCGCGGTTGCGAACAATGCAAGCAGCGATGTGACGGTGATCGATGAAAATGGGATCAACCCACCGCAGACAGTGCCACTGTGCGTCGGATGTACCGGTCCGACCGGAGTTGGAATAGAGCAGGACTTAGCCACCGCGATCGTTGCTGCGTCAGGACCGGATCCGTCCTGCTCCACCGTCACCAGCGGTTGCGAGGTCAGTTTCGTCAGTCTCGCGCCGACAGGCTCAGCTGCGGGAACGAATATAGGGGTGAATCAAAGTCCGGTGTCGGTGGCGACGGACCCGAATGGTGACCGATATGCCGCTGTCGGCGCTGCCTCGCAAGCAGGTAGCATCGATATCATCGATCTCCTAACGTCAAGCGTCACTTGCCGTGTGAGCAATGTTCAACTTCCGAGTGGTATTGTGTTCGATCCCGTCAATAAGGTTTTTGTAGCCGCCAACAGCCTGCAGAATAATATTGTGATTGTCGATCCGGTTACTTGCATTCCGACCACGGTGCGGGTGGGCATCAATCCAACCTCGCTCGATTACGACTTCCAGACGAGCACCCTCGTCACCGTAAATTCCGCGAGCAACACAATGTCGTTTCTGGACTATATGTGCCCTCCAGCGGTCGGCGCTCCAGTAACCTGCACGGCTCCTCAAACGCGCGGAATCTTCGGTTTGCCAAGCTCGGCGAAGTTTTCGCAGAACCAGCAGTTTTCGGTCGCAATTGATGCAAAGTTGAATCTGGCTGTGGTTGTGGACACAAACAACAGTCGTGTTTTGCTGATCCCTCTGCCGCATTGATGACGATGCCGGCTGGTTGCGAGCAGGCCAACCATCGAGTCTCCCCGCGCATCCGAAAAGGCCGGGCGAGTTGAATCCGATTGACCGTTTTCTCGGTGCCCGGCTATAATCGCGAGTTTGCGTTTCATGGAATTTACGAATAAGGAGTGAGAATGAGGATTCGATTGGCAGTTCTAGCCTTGGCGGCGTCGTTAGCGGGACCCGCAGTGTGGGCTCAGTCCGGCGGTGCAGGCGCTGCTTCGGCGGCTGGAATGAAAGTAGGCGTAATCAACGTGCAGGTGGCAATCACCAGCACGGGGGAAGGCAAGCAGGCGGCGGGTGAATTGCAGTCGCAGTTTGCACCGCGGCAATCCGAACTCGAGAATCTCCGCCGGCAGGTCGAAGACATTCAGACCCGGCTGCGCACGGGCGCGAGCACGCTGAGCGACGATGAAAAGGCCCGTCTTTCGCGCGAGGGCGACCAACTGAGCCGCCAGTTTCAGCGCAAGCAGCAGGATTCGCAGGATGATTTCAACGAAGCGCAGCGGGAAATCGTCGATCGGATCGGCCGCAAAATGATCGACGTCCTCGATAAGTATTCGAAAGAGAATGGATACGGCGTGATTTTTGATACTTCGGCTCAGAACACCCCTGTCGTTTACGCTGCAAACCAGATTGACGTGACACAGGAAATCATCCGCCTCTACGATCAGAATTATCCGGTGAAGGCGGGCGCAGCGAAGTCGTCAGCACCTCCGAGATCAGCTGCTCCCAAGCCGGCGCCGGCAACACCAGGACAGCCGAAGAAGTAGTTCTACTTCGCTCGCCCGGGAAATTTCGAAGGGCCTCCCCATCCGGGAGGCCTTTTTCGTTTTCTCCAATCGGTTTTGCGAGTGCCCATCGTTTGAATTCCTTGGAAAGTCTGTTTTCCTTTGCTGTTCACGGTGGGAGCCCCCGCATTTATGCGGGGGAGGAGCGCTTCAGCGCCCCGATGGGAGGCGCGCCTTAAACGTGCGCTTTAGCGCTGGGCCTTGACTCCGCCCCGACCGCGCTATGCAATGCCCCGATTGCAGTTGCAGGGCGTTGTTTCGCGCCCATTTTATTCTTTACGAATCGGTTACCAGTATGCTAACATCAGTCGTGCGATTTAATTACAACTCGGCCCGAGCGAACCAGTCACAGCCCAACTTCGGCTCTCTACGTTTCGCTTCACGCGTCGCCCATCGTTCGCCCCGAGTTCCGACTCCGCGATCCCGAGCCGCTAGCCTCCGGAATCCGCCCGTTCTAATCGCAAATCCGCGATTAAAATTCCACATAAGCCCCATAAGAATCAGCGAACTAAGATTCTCTAATCGCAAATTTTTGGCGATTCCGTGTCCCACTTTGCATCTTCCGGAGCCCCAGCCTCAAGCTTCCACGCCTAATCGAGACGCCGCGATTAGAAAACGCAATAAACCCCATCAATCCAGCTACTTCCAATTTTCTAATCGAGGTAAAACACGGGTTTTGTGTCGGCCGTAGTGGAACAGGGTTTTCTCACCGCAATCCCGACCTCGCCGGCTCCCTGTTTCCGCGCTCTCAGGGCTTGGCAACGTACAGATTGGGGAACTGCTCCCGCAGATTATTCATCTTCGGAATGTCGCAGATCTGGATGTAGGGGTTTTCCGGATGATGTTCGGCATAGTCTTGATGGTAGCTCTCGGCCGGATAAAAACCGTTAAGCGCGACGACTTGCGTCACGATCGGGCGAGAGTAGATTTTCGCCTGGGTCAGTTGTTCGATATAGGCCTTTACGATCCGCTCCCGCTCGGGGCTATTGAAGAAAATCGCAGAACGGTACTGCGTGCCGGTGTCCGGCCCTTGGCGATTCAGCTGCGTTGGGTCATGCACCACCGAGAAAAAAACTTTCAGCAGTTGCCCCAGAGTGATCACCGACGGGTCGTAAACAATTTCCACCGACTCGGCGTGCCCTGTCGAGCCGCTGCTTACAGTTTCGTAGTCCGGATTTTTCAGTGCGCCGCCCGAATAACCGGCGGTGGATCGAATCACGCCTTTCACATGTTTGAAAACCGTTTGCACGCCCCAAAAGCAGCCACCCGCGAGGACGAGCGTTTCCTGTCCAGGCTGCGCGGCCAGTTTCTCATCCACGGCGGGATCAGGAATCACAGCAGCCGTTGCAGCTGCGGCAGCCACCGCGGTAGCCGCTTGGCGGCGCGACGTCACGAACAGCACCAACGCAGCCGCGCACACAACCAAAAAAATCATCACCGATCGATTCATATCTGTTGCTCCTTCTCGAATCTCACCCTTAGTACGCAAAACCGAATCGTCTTGGATTGGTTCACCCAAGACGGGTCAGGCGGACTGGGATACAAGTCTATCCGGTCCCGCACGCCTCCGGTCGAGCCAAATCGACCCGCCTTGCGTTTTCTGACTCACCGAGCTTATACTTAATTGCTTCTAGATAGGTCGCTCGCCAAGTGGGCCGCAAGCCCACTTTTTTGTTGGGCGCAGAATTGGCGCGGGGGTCGAGGTATCGGCGGAAGGTGGGATCAGATAAACGCCGCGCCTAGAACAGAATGGACTTGGAAAAGATACGTGAGGCGGCAGAGCGGGTGGCGCGCTCGCAGGGCCTCGAGGTTTTCGACGTAGAGTGGAAGATAGGCAAGCAGCGGCTGCTGCGCGTTTATCTCGACCGGCTACCCGGCCCGGCCAACCCAGATAACCTGGGAGTGAGCCACGCAGATTGCCAGCGCGTGAGCGAGCAGTTGAGTGTAATTCTGGACGTGGAAGATCTGGTTCCGGGGCCCAGCTACATTCTGGAGTTGAGCTCGCCGGGCATGGATCGAAAGTTGATCAAGCCGGCTGACTACGAGCGATTTGTCGGCAGACTGGCGAAGATTTGGCTCGAGACGCCCATTGAGAACCAGAAATATCTCGAAGGGCGGTTGGCCGGATACGCGGACGGCAATGTGAAGTTGAAGTGGAAAGACCGCGAAATTGAAATTCCGTACGCCGGGATTCGAAAAGCGAACCTGGTGGTAGAACTCTAGGGAGAACTTGGATGGCGAGTCTGCTGTACCAGACAATCGAGCAGATCAGCCGGGAGAAGCACATCGAGCCCGAGGTGATCGTCGCGGCCATCGAAGACGCGATGGTCGTAGCGGCGCGGAAATACTACCGCACAGAGGAAGAGCTGCGCTCGAAGTTCAATCCTGATACCGGGCACGTGGATGTGTTTTCGGTGCGGGCGGTTGTGGAAGAGGTCACCGACCCCTTGCGCGAGATTTCCATCGGCGACGCGCGGAAGAAGCAACCGGAAGTGGAAGTGGGCGGCGAGGTTACAGAAGCGAAGCCAACTGACGTGCTGGGGAGAATTGCGGCGCAAACTGCGAAGCAGGTAATCCTGCAAAAGGTTCGCGAGGCCGAGCGCGATACAATTTACAACGAGTTTCACACGCGCGTGGGTGAGTTGGTGAACTGCATCGTGAAGCGGACTGAAGGTCCGGACACGATTGTGGACTTGGGCCGCACCGAAGCGCGGCTGCCGAAGCGCGAGCAATCGCGGCTCGAGGCATATAACGTGGGCGACAGGTTGCGCGTGACGATTCGCGCCGTGGAACGCGCGGCGAAAGGGCCGCAAGTGGTGGTATCGCGCGCCGATCCCGCTTTGGTGCAGCGACTGTTTGAAATGGAAGTGCCGGAAATTTACGACGGCACCGTGCAGATTCGCGCAGTGGCGCGAGAAGCGGGCGAGCGCACGAAAATCGCTGTGGAAAGTCGCGACAAGGACGTCGATCCGGTAGGCGCCTGCGTGGGCATGAAGGGAATGCGCGTGCAGTCGATCATTCGTGAATTGCGCGGCGAAAAAATCGACATCATTCCGTACAGCGAAGAGACGGTGGCATTCGCACAGAAGGCGCTGAGCCCTGCAAAAGTGACGCGCGTGCAGATTGTCGATCCCGAAGAGAAACGGCTAGAAGTGATCGTCGAGGACACGCAACTCTCATTGGCAATTGGCAAAAAGGGACAAAACGTCCGACTTGCGAGCAAACTCATCGGGTGGAACATCGACATCAAGAGCGAGGAAGAGAAGCGCCGCGAAATCGAAGCGCAAATGGCCGCGCTGACGGCGCCAGGAACTCCGCTCACGCAACTGGCAGGTGTGGGCCCGAAGACGATCGAGAAGCTCGAGGCGCACGGCGTCACGTCGATCGAGAAGCTGGCTGACATGACTCCCGAGCAACTTGTCGAAATTCCGGGAATCGGCGAAAAGATGGTGGAGAAGATTCACCAATCCGTGGCGCTGTATTTCGAAGAACTCGAAGCACAAGCCGCTGCCGGTCCTGAAGCTGCGCCTGCTGAGTCCGAGGTAACAGCGGAAGGTGAAAGCGTCGCCGCGGAAGCGGAAGTGAGCTCGGAGGGTTCCTCAGAAAGTGGCGAATCGGTAGAGACTGCCGGCAATTCCGAGACGGCGGAAGGCACGGAAACTCGCGAAGCGGAATCGGTGGAGGATGCGGAAGCAGGCGTAGGCGCAAGCGTTGAAGCGACTGAGACAGAGGCAACCTCCGGCGGAGAAGCGGATTCGGAGTCCGAAGATGGCGCCGAGAAATCGGCGGGTACTGATTAGTTTGGAGAAAAATAGGGGCTGATGGCAGATTCCAATCAGATTCGAATTAACGAGCTCGCGCGCGAACTCGAGGTCAAAGCGAAAGTCCTGATCGATTTCCTGCCGGAAATCGGCGTTACAGAAAAGAAGACGCATTCGAGTTCGCTCGATCTCGAACATGCGGAGCTTGCGCGCAAGCATTTTGCGGGACTAGCGGCGAAGGAAGCTGCGGCCGAAGCCGAGAAGCAAGCAAAGGCGACTGCTGCGAAGAAGCCCGCCGCGCGTCCTACGGTCACGGCTGCGCCCACGCCATCTGTTGTTAAGCCCGCACCGGCGCCGGCAAGTGCTGCTTCTCCCGCGGCTGCGAAGCCCGCGGTGCCCAGTGCGATTCCTGGAACCCCGGCGACGCGTCCTGCAGCAGCGCCATCCGCATCTGCGCCGGCGTCTTCAGCCACGAGCGCTCATCCATCCGCACATCCAACTTCTCAAGCACCTGTCGCTGCGAAACCTGCGGCAGCTCCTGCAGCCGCCGCGCCTGCGGCTCCAGCAAGACCTGGAGTTGCGCCATCTGCGCCGCGTCCGGGAGTTCCGCTTAGACCTCCGGTACCCGGTCAGCCGGGTGCCCCTACGTCGCAGCGACCTGCCGCAGCAGCTCCATCGGGAAGTCCAGCATCGGCATCAGGAACGGGCTCGGGTGCGCCGCGTCCTGCGGGTGCTCCTCCTTCTCAAGGCCAAAGATTTCCAGTTCGTCCCGGCGGACCGCCTTCCGGTGGGCAGCCACGTCCCGGCGCGCCTCAGAGTTTTCGTCCCGCGGCGGCACCTGGCCAAACTCGTCCGAGTGGCCCGCGCCCTGGCATGCCATTGCGCCCGGGAGGCGGACTTCCGGGAAGATATCCTCAGCGTCCGGGCGGCCCCGGCGAACGAGGTGGCCGGCCCAATCAAGGACCCGTCGGCGGACAGCGTCCCGGTGCAACCGGCGGAGCTGGAATTCCGAAGGCTGAACCCGGCAAGCCGCTTTATGCGCGCAAGCCTCCCGCGTCGCGCGGCCGTCCGCTTATCGAAAAACGCTATGCAGAAGGTGAACGCAAACTCCATCCGGTGCGCACCCGCGCGGGTGCAGGCGCAGGGCGAACGGCGCAAGCCGAACCCGTCGCGCCAGTGCAGCGCGAGCCGCGGGAAGTAACGGTCACCGAAGGAATCACGGTTCGGGAGCTGGCAGAAAAGCTCGACATTCGTGCCAAAGAATTGCTGAAGACGCTGCTCGATCGCGGTGTTTTCGCCAGCATCAATCAAGCGCTGGACGCGCCTACCGCGACGAGTCTTGCCGAAGCGTTCAACGGAATCGTGCAGGTAGTGAGCTTCGAAGAACAGATCGTTCAGGAAGAAAAAGTCAAGGAAGTTCGTTCCGGCAATCAGCAACCGCGCGCTCCGGTAGTGACCGTGATGGGGCACGTGGACCACGGGAAAACCAGCCTTCTCGACGCGATCCGCGAAACCGAAGTGGCCGCGGGCGAGGCGGGCGGAATCACGCAGCACATTGGCGCATACGAAGCGCGCATCGATGGACGCCGCATCGTGTTTATCGATACGCCGGGCCACGAAGCGTTTACGCGCATGCGTTCGCGCGGAGCGAAAGTGACGGACATCGTTGTGCTCGTGGTGAGCGCGGACGATGGCGTGATGCCGCAAACGGAAGAGGCAATTGCGCACGCCCAAGCTGCGAATACAAAAATCATCGTTGCGATCAACAAAATCGATAAGCCGGGCGCCGAACCGGAACGCGTGAAGCGGCAACTCGCCGACCGCAAATTGATGCCCGAGGAATGGGGCGGCGACACGGTGATGGTGGAAGTTTCGGCGAAAACGAAACAGAATGTGCCGAAGCTTCTGGAAATGATTTTGCTGGTCGGCGATTTGCTCGAATTGAAAGCCGATCCGGACGCGCCTGCCAGTGGCACTGTGCTCGAATCGCGCGTTGATAAGGGCCGTGGTCCTGTGGCGACAGTGCTCGTGCAGAACGGCACACTACATGTCGGCGATTTCTTTGTGGTCGGCGCCGTGTACGGAAAAGTGCGCGCAATGTTTGACGATATGGGTCATCCGATCAAGCAAGCTGCGCCGTCAACGCCAGTCGAAGTTCTCGGCTTGCAAGGCGTGCCGGAGGCGGGCGACCAGTTCCAGGTAACGGACGAAGCGAAAGCGCGCCACATCGTCGAATATCGGCAAGGGAAGCAGCGCGAGGCCTCCCTTGCGAAAACGGCCTCGGGTCGCTTGACCCTCGATCAATTGCACGAGCAGCTTCGAGCTGGCGAAGTGAAGGACTTGCCGGTCGTTTTGAAGGCGGACGTGCAAGGGTCGGTGGAAGTATTGAACGACATGCTGCCGAAGCTTTCGAACGATCAGGTGAAGCTGAAAGTGATCCAGGCGAGCGTCGGCGCAATCAGCGAGACGGACGTGCTTCTGGCTTCGGCCTCGAACGCGATTGTGGTCGGGTTCAACGTGCGGCCGGAAAGAAAAGCGGCCGAACTGGCGCAGCGCGAAGGCGTAGACATCCGGTTGCACACGATTATTTACGAACTGCTGGATGAACTGAAGAAAGCCGTCGCTGGTCTGCTCGCTCCTATCATCAAGGAAACTTATCTGGGCCGCGCGGAAGTGCGCAACACGTTCCGCGTAAAGGGCGTTGGGATGGTCGCCGGCTGTTCGGTGCAGGACGGCATTCTGAAGCGCGACGCGGATGTCCGCGTGTTGCGCGACAACGTGGTGATCTACACGGGCAGAATCATTTCGCTGCGCCGTTTCAAGGACGATGCGAATGAGGTGCGCGCCGGATTTGAGTGCGGCGTGGGCGTTTCGAATTTCAGCGACGTGAAAGTGGGCGATATTCTCGAATGCTTCAAGATCGAGAAAACCGTCGCTCCGGAGTTCGTCAACGTGGGAGATCGCGGGCGGCCGCAGGAAAGCGCGGAAGCTCGGCGAAATTAGTCAGCGAATTTTAAATCGTCCGTTGCTGTTCTCTCGTACGAGCGCGGATATGCCGATCGGCCTTCTCACCCTGGAAATTCATATCCCCGATGCGCAGTCCCTCAAGGACAAGCGGCAGGTGCTCCGCAGCCTGAAGGACCGGCTGCGCGCACATTTCAACGTGGCCGTGGCGGAGCTGGAGCATCAGGAGCTTTGGCAGCGCTCGCGCGTGGGCGTGGTGAGTATTTCGGGAGACGGCAAATATCTCGAGGAATCGCTTGAAGCGATTGCCTCGGAATCCGAGCGAATTCTGGGACGCGACTTGGTATCGCGCGACATTGAATATTTTGAGGATGGGGAATGAATACGGGAGCGAATCGCACCGGAGGGCACCGCGTGGAGCGGATCGCCGAAGAAATCCGGATCGAAGTGAGCCTGATGCTGGCTGGTGAACTGAAGGATCCGCGTCTGGCCGGAACGGTGATGATCACGGAAGTGCGCGTGACGCCCGATCTGCGAACCGTGCGCGTCTACGTGAGCCTCGCGGATGAAGACGAAACCGAGCGGGCGAGCACGCTCGCGGGATTGCAGGCGGCAAAAGGCTACGTGCGCCACGAACTCGTCGAACGGCTTCAGCTTCGCCGCGCTCCGGAAGTGCTGTTTATCCTCGATCAGTCTGAAGAAATCGGCGATCGCATCGATCAACTGCTGCGAAACGCGAAAAGTCCGGGGAAATAACCGAAGCGTATGCCCCGGAAGCCACAGCCTCCTGCCATCGACGGTATCCTTGTCGTTGACAAGCCTCGCGGAAAAACTTCGCACGACATCGTGGAATCCGTGCGCAGGCTCGTTGGATTTCGCCAGATAGGCCACCTGGGGACGCTCGATCCGCTCGCGACTGGAGTGCTCGTATTGGCGCTGGGACGGGCAACGCGACTCGCCCGGTTCTATGCGGGTCGTCGAAAACGATATAGCTGCGCGGTGCGGTTCGGCTTTGCCACCGATACCTATGACGCGGATGGCGAGCCCCTCGGACCAGACTTGGCGCCTGCGCTGGATGCGGAAAAGATTGCCGCTTTAGCGGCGCAGTTCGTCGGAAACATTCAGCAGACGCCGCCCTCGTTTTCCGCCAAGAAAATTCACGGAACTCCGGCACATGAGCTGGCCCGAAAACACAAACCGGTAAACCTCGAGCCGGTCGAAGTGGAGGTGTTCGAATTTCGGCTCACGGGCGTGGAAGGGTCGGTGGCTCGCTTTGTGGTGGAGTGCGGCGCCGGCACGTACATCCGTTCGCTCGCGAATGATCTCGGCAAGCTGCATGGGGCAAATGCGCATCTGGCAGAGATTTCGCGCACGGCAGTGGGCGAGTTCACGCTGGATCAAGCGACCTCGCTGGCGGATTTGGCGGAGGACGCGAAGGCCGGGCGCATCGCGGAGCGGGTGATCAAGCTCGAGGGCATGTTGCCGGAGCTGCCGCGAGCGACCGTGCTGCCGATCGTTGAGAAGCGCGTGCAGCACGGGGCGAAATTTAATTTGTCGCTCGCACAAATTCAGCCTGGCCGCACGGAGGTGGCGCAGGGTGCGCCGGAGCATTTGAATTCAGGTGAATGGAAGCCCGCGCGCCTGCGTGTGTTCAATCAGCAGGGCCAACTAATTGCAATTGCCGAGCCGGTGGTACCTCGCACGTATCAGCCGCTCGTTGTGCTGGAAGGAGCGTCCTAGACATCCAACTCAGCGCGGCTATTTTCGTAGCTGCGTTACTGCTAGGGTCGCGGCGGAGGCTGCGGCGGCGTTTCATTTTGAGGATTAGGGTTGGGCTGCGGCGCAAGGGGTTGTTGAGGCAAAGGCTGGGCCGGCGGCTGCTGCGGCGGCTGGGGTAATTGGACTGGAGCTTCGCTGCGGTCAACCCCGCGTCCTCCACCGCCGAAAAACCCACCCTCACCTTCCCCCGTGCCGCGACCTGCATAGATCAGACGATCTTTGCGCGGTGAAAAATCGACCAAACGCGGCGTGATCATCACGATTATGTCGCTATCTTGATCCGTCTTACCCTGCACGCTGCCCAGCATTCCGATTCCAGGGACGGAAGAGACGTACGGCCACCCGTTCAGCGTGGTTGAAACTTCTGGCTGCCTGATCCCCATCACCATCGTGGTCTCGTTTTCGCGAAGGCGAATCGTCTGCTCCACGGATTCGTTCGAAATGACGGGTATCCCGTTAAACGATTGCGTAGCGATGCTGCTGATTTCGAGATTCAGGTGCAGCGTCACTTCATCGTTGGGGTGAATACGGGCCGTCGCCTTCACTTTCGTTCCGATATCCAGGTATTCAACACCCGGAAATGCAGTGGCCGCCAACGGATTGGTCGCTCCACTAAAGCTTGTGTTGTTCAGAATTACCGTCGCGGTGTTTGAACCTTTATCTGCTGTGACGGCGTCCGCTCTTCCGTTCGCGTCAAAATCCGCGGTGGCGACGGCAACGGGCGTGGTTCCGACCGGCAACTCGAAATTGGGCCCGAATAATCCGCTACCCAGATTGAGCAGGACCGAAACCGCATTGTCGTTCTCGTCCGCTACCAGGAGATCGAGCCGGCCATCTACGTTGAAGTCTGCGACGGCAAGCGAAGTAGGGCCATTTCCCGCGGGAAATACACTCTGCGCCTGGAATGTTCCGTCGCCGACGCCATTGAGAATCGAGACGGTGTTGTCGGTATTATTCGCGACGGCAAGATCGGGGAAGCCGTCGCCACTAAAATCGCCGGTCGAAACCCAAACGGGCGCCGTACCAACCGCGTAGTCGGTGCGGCTTCTGAACGTTCCGTCACCATTTCCGATAAAGACTGAAACTGTGTTGTCGTTTTGATTGGTTACGGCCAGATCGATGTGACCGTCGTTGTTGAAATCAGCTGCCGCGATCGAAGAGGGTGCGTGGCCGGTGGCGATGAAAGTCGGTGCCTTGAATGTGCCATCACCATTACCCAGAAAAACGCCCAGCGTGTTGTTCGCGTTATTCACAACCACGAGGTCAGCGAAACCACTACTGGTCAGAGTGGCTGCAACCGCAGCAACAGGTCCGGTTCCTGCGCCGGTTGAGATGTCTACCTTAGGCTTGAACGTGCCGTCGCCGTTGCCGAGAAGAATCGAGACGGTATCTGCAGTGTGATTGACGACGGCAAAGTCTAGATTCAAGTCATTGTTTACCGTTGGATTGAAATTCGCGCTGGTGATCCAAACCGGTCCAGCTCCGGTCGGGATGCCGGTCGTTGGGGTGACGAACGTGCCATCGCCGTTGCCGAGAAAAAGCGAAAGCGTGTTGTCAGTGTTATTGGCGACGATGATGTCCTCAATGCCGTTGTTGCGCACGCTGCCGGTGGTCACAAAAACGGGCACCGCGCCTGTCGGCAGGGCAGTGGTGGGCAGATTCCCCGATATCAAGCCAGCTACGCCCGTGGAAGTTCCTGCCAGGCTGGGTGAAAACTGCGCGAGTGCCACTGGAAAACGCTCACCCACGAAGAACGTGGCCGGCTTTCCGTCTTCGGCGCGCAGCAAAATGCGCCGGCCGGTGCGAACCAGCGAAAGCATCTCGGAAAAAGTTGCGCTGGCGCCCGGCACCGTCGCGAGAAATGTAGTTGAGCCACCGCCGAACGCGACGAGGGGGGGAACCAATGATCCAATGCCGACCTGGCCGGAGCCCAAGAGCGCGGCAATTTGAGTAGCCGTTAACCCGGCGAGCGACGACGGCGTGCCGAAGAGCTGGGTTATGACGTCGATCAACCCTTGCTGCGATTGCAGGGCCTCCTGCACTTGCTGGCGGCTGAGTGTGAATACTTTCGTGCTTTGAGGCGGAGTGATTCCCAGGTCCCGGGCGTAATTGCGATCGACTTCCAGCACCTCAATTTCGAGGATCAGTTCTCCCGTGGGATTTTCGAGATTCTCGATCAAGCTCGATGCGACTGTGACCGCCTGCGGAGAAGCCCGCATCGTGATCGTGCCGGTGCGCGTATCGAGGTCAGCGCGCGTGATGCCGGCGATTTCACGCACGAGGCGGAAGATCTCCGTCATTTGCTCCGGAGTTTCTGAAGCGGGGAGCACCACGGTGCGCACTACCGAGAGCGCATAATCCTTGCGCTTTTGCACTGTATTTTCGGCGACGAGGAAAAGGTGCTTAGTCAGGGGGCGCCAAAAAGTTCCCGTTTCCTCGCCGAGCAATCGCATCGCGGTGGGGAAGTCCAGATCATCTATGTGAAACCGAACGGTTCGCGAGTGGAGGTCTACGTCGAACGCTACTTCGACCCCGAATTGACGCGCGATCTCGTTGTAAGCGCTCTGCGTGTCTCCTCGGATATCAAAGTTCTTTTTTCCAGGCGTGTATTCGAGATGAACTTCGCCTGCCAACTCTTGTGCGCTGGCCGCCGACTTGATTTGTCCTCGGAACAGGGCACTGAGTTCGGCATAGCGAGCCTGTAGCACACGGTTGGAAGGGTCGAGTGCGCGAACCGAAATCAGAAGCCGAAGCGCCTCGGAGAGGCGTCCGGAGATTGCTTCGCGCTCGGCAAGGTCCATCTTTTCCTGGACGACGTGTCCTTTGGCGATCTCCAGACTAGAAAAGTAACCGGCATCCTTCGGAGCCCAGCTTACGGCATCGGAATAAGAGTCGAACGCCGCTTGCCAGTTGCCTTCATGCTCGGCACGCAAGCCTCGCTTGTAGGCTGCCAAGGCTTTATTGGGGTCGGGTTTAAAGGCCGGTTTTGCAGGAGCGGCTGTGGACGACGAGCTTTGTTTTTGAGCCGAGCCGGCCTGCTGCTTTGAGCTCAAAGGAAGCGCAGACACGGTTAGCGAAAGGCAAAAAGCAGCCACAATCGGAATTCGAGCGAGCCCTCGCCGGTTATGCATAGGAGCTTCCATTCTACAGGAGTGAGTCGGCAGTGCGTTCGCTGAGAGACCGAAAGCCCTTGATTTTAACGATACGGAGGAGCTAGACTTGTCTTTGTAGTTGTAACTGTGTTTCAACTGGAAACTCCATGCTTTCCGCCTTATTGGTGGCTCTTCGCGAGGGTGTCGAAGCCGCGCTCGTTGTCGGCATCGTTCTGGTGTATCTGAACCGGACTGGCCGGCGAGCGCTCACGAAATACGCTTGGGCCGGGGTTGCGCTCGCCGCAGCTGCAAGCGTTCTAGCCGCCATCCTGCTGGATCGCTGGAAGGTGAGCGAGGACGGCTTCGAAGGATTGCTGATGCTGGTGGCCGCGGCGCTCGTGGTGACGATGATCGTATGGATGAACCGCGTGGCGCGCACGCTGCGCAAAAATATCGAATCGCGCCTCGAAACATACGCCCAGCAATCCACCCGCGCGGCCGGATGGGGAATCGGAGCTTTCGTGTTTCTGATGGTTGTGCGCGAAGGCGCGGAGCTTGTCCTGATCCTGCGAGCGGTTGAACTATCGAGTGCGGGGGTAGAAGTCTGGATCGGAACGCTGATGGGAATTGGACTTGCGGTGGCGGTGGGTCTCTTCTTCTTCCAGGGCACGCTGAAGATTCCGCTGCACCGTTTTTTTGCTGCGACGAGCGTGATTTTGATGGTTGTGGCTTTCCAGCTGGCACTTACTGGGCTGCACGAATTGAGCGAGGCAATGTGGTTGCCGTCGAGCAAGACGGAGATGGCGACGATTGGGCCGATCGTGCGCAATGAAGTTTTCTTCTTCATCGTGATTCTTGGCGCTGCGGCGCTTGTGGTCCTGCGAGAATGGTTTGGAACGAAGGCGCCCGTGGCCGAGCAGGCTGCGAACCCGGCCGAGCGAAGAAAGCTGCAGTGGGAATTTCGACGCCGGCGAGCCTGGAGTTTTGCGGCCACGAGTTTGTGTTTGCTCGTTGTGCTGGCTCTAACGGCCGAATTTGTATATGCGCGCAGCGTAAACGCGCCCGTACAAGCCACGGCGCTGGTAGCGCAAAATGGCGAGGTACGTATCCCGCTTTCGCAGTTGATGGACTCAAGTCTTCATTACTACACAGCCGAAGTGAATCAGGCCGACATCCGCTTCTTTGTGATTCACAAGTCGGGCGGCGATTACGCAACCGCTCTCGATGCCTGCCAGATTTGCGGTGCAGTTGGATACCGGCAGGAAGGGCAGAATGTAATCTGCCGCAATTGCGGCGCAGCGATCTATATCCCGTCGATCGGACAATCGGGCGGCTGCAATCCAATCGCCGTGAAATCGCGAGTGGAAAAGGGAGAAGTGGTGGTCGACCTTTCGGCGCTGATGGACGCGGCCTCGACAATTCACGCCAAATAGAATGTTTGCCCGCCTCGTAGGTGAATCCTTCGTTCGCAACCCGCGCCGCAAGATTCTTACGGCTGCGGCACTCGTGGTAGGCATGGCTGTTGCGACCGCCACTCTTACGATTGCCCTGGATGCCGGCGACCGGTTGGCGCGCGAATTCCGCAGCCTGGGCGCGAACCTGCTGGTGAGGCCGCAATCGGATACGCTTCCGGTGGAAATCGGCGGCGTGGACTATCGCCCTGTGGACGAGGGCGCATACCTGCAAGAATCCGATCTCGGCAAGCTGAAGATGATTTTCTGGCGTCACAATATTCTCGGCTTCACGCCCTTCCTCGATGTGCCGGCAGTCCTGGATATCTCCGAACCGCCGGTGACAACCACGGTCGTCGGCACGTGGTATGAGCACGAGGTAGCGGTCCCCGACGGGACGCACTTTCGCACCGGGCTTAAGACCACTCATCCTTCGTGGAAGATCACTGGCAAATGGTTTGCGGACGGCGCGAAGGAATGCGTCGTAGGAGCCGATTTGGCGGCTGCACATCCGGATTCGATTCAAGTGGGGAAGACGATCGATATTCGTTCGTCGATGACCTCGCAGGCTGGAACTCAGCTCTTGGTGACCGGAATCGTTTCCACCGGCGGCGCGGAAGACCATTCGGTGCTGGTTCCTCTCTCGGTTGCGCAGGAACTTTCGAATCATCGAGGCCAATTCCGGCAACTATTTGTGAGCGCGCTCACCAAACCTGCTGACGCGCTTTCGGTCCGCGATCCGCAATCTTTAACTCCCACGGAATACGACCGCTGGTTCTGCTCGCCGTACATTTCCTCGATCAGCTACCAGATCGGTCAGGCAATCCCCGGCGTCGACGTGCGCGCCATCCGGCGTGTGGCGGACACAGAAGGTAGGATTCTCTCGCGCATCAGTACGTTGCTATGGATTGTGACTTTAGCTGCGCTCGGTGCGGCGGCTTTGGCGGTGGCGGCGACGTCCGCGACGACCGTTCTCGAGAGGCGCGCTGAAGTAGGAGTGATGAAAGCGCTCGGCGCTCGGAACGCCATCGTAGGCGGAATTTTTCTGGCTGAACAATTGATGCTGGCTGTGGTGGGCGGCGCGACGGGCTATCTGCTTGGCATATTTCTTGCTCGCGCTTTGGGCCAAAGCGTATTTGGAGTGCCGGGCTCGCCGCGGATGATTCTGTTTCCCGTCGTATTGGCGCTTGCCGCACTCGTAGCAATTCTCGGCAGCTTGTTTCCTTTGCGTCGCGCCGCACATTTCGAACCGGCGGCAATTTTACGAGGCGAATGATGTTCGGCCGTTTGCTATTTCAATTATTACGCGGGAGCCGCGGTCGTTTGGCGGTGGCATTGATCGCGATAGTGAGTGGGGCGGCCGTAATTTCTGCGCTGCTTAACCTCGATCTTGACGTCGGCTCCAAGCTCACTCAGGAATTCCGCTCACTCGGTGCGAATGTCGTCATCGCACCACGCCAGACCCAAGGAAGCACGGCGGGAAAGACGAATGTGGCCGTTACGCCGAGCACCGCGGGGCTGATGGACGAGAATGCAGTTCTCGAGCAGTTGAAATCGGTGAAGACAGCCCAAATTGTCGCAGCGCCCTATCTCTACGTGATTGCTCGTGCTGAAAAAACTCCTGTAGTTGTCGCCGGCACGTGGCTCGACGAAGTTCAGAGACTCTCGCCAACGTGGAAAATCGAAGGGAACCGAGTCGATTCGCGCGACGACCAGATGCATGTGCTCGTTGGGCGGAACGTCGCACGCGAGCTTCATCTCACACCCGGGAGCGAATTCGCGTTGGATTACTTGGGCCTCACGGCGAAGCTCACCGTCGCGGGGATCGTCGAGTCAGGCGATGCGGAAGACAATCAAGTATTCGTAAATCTTGCCGTTGCGCAGCAGCTATCAAATCTAGATGGTCAAATCGGGCTCGTTCAAATGAACGTCGGGGGAGGCTCGAAAAACGTGGCCGATGTAGCTTCAAAACTCGCTGCGACGCTACCGGAATATGATGTGCATCCGATTCGCCAGGTGACGGCGGCAGAAGGAGCACTCCTCGGCCGGCTTCAGCTATTAATTTTTTCTATGGTCGCACTGATTTTGGTGCTCACGTCGCTGTGCGTGCTTGCCACCATGGCGGCGCTTGCGATCGAACGTCGTGAGGACGTCGGCCTGATGAAAGCTCTCGGCGGATCGATCTCGCGTGTGGTGGGATTATTTCTCGCCGAAGTGGGAGTGCTCGGCGCGGTGGGCGGTGCGATAGGCTGCATTGTAGGTATGGCGTTAACGCGTTGGATGGGGCATCGCGTGTTTGAGGCGACGATTTCGATGCGCTGGGAAATAATTCCGCTCACAATCGCGCTGATGATCGCAGTCGCGCTGGCAGGCGCTTCTCCGTTGCGAATGCTTGGAAAAGTAAAACCGGCTGTGATCTTTCGAGGAGAATAGTGGCGCCACTCGTACAAGTGGAGGGACTGCGAAAAGAGTACGGGCACGTGCGCGCGCTCGATGGAGTTTCGTTTCAGGTGGACGCAGGCGAATGGATCGCCTTCATGGGCCCGTCGGGTTCGGGCAAGACGACGCTCATCAATATCCTGGGCGGCCTGGACACGCCGACCGCAGGGCAGGCAATTGTGGATGGCACAGATGTCGCGCGCCTCGACGAAGCTGGCCTCTCACGATTTCGCGCCGAGAAAATCGGGTTTGTCTTCCAGCAATTCCATCTCGTGTCGTACCTCACCGCGCTAGAAAACGTGATGCTGGCGCAATATTTTCACAGCACGACCGATGAAAACGAAGCGCGCCTCGTGCTCGAGCGCGTGGGATTAGGCGACCGTTTGAAACACCTTCCCTCGCGTCTTTCCGGCGGCGAACAGCAGCGCGTTGCCGTGGCTCGCGCTCTGATCAACCATCCGAAGCTGGTTCTTGCCGACGAGCCAACCGGCAATCTGGACGAAGCCAACGCCGAAATGGTAGTCCGCCTGCTTCGCGAACTGCACGATCAAGGGCACACAATCCTGATGGTCACACACGATCCGGCAATCGGCCAGCTAGCCGACCGCCGCATCGACCTCGCTCATGGCCGCATCGTGCAAATTTCGGAATTCTCAGCAGAGGACGAGGTCCGCTTCGATCATCTGCTCGAGCAGGTGTGGATCTGCGGTGAAGAGGGAATCGCGCCGGCGCTCGAGAAAATCCGGCAATCGAGCGGTCCTGACCCGATGCGAATTATTTCGCGACTCGCAGATTTAAAATTGCTCGAACTGCGTGGCAGCGAAGTCTCGCTCACAGCCCACGGCGAGAATCGCGCGCGCGATATCGTGCGGCGCCGTCGTCTTGCGGAACGGCTTCTGACCGACACATTCTCCATTGCTGACTCCGAAGCCGACTCGCACGCCTGCAAATTCGAGCACATCATCAGCCCCGAGCTCGACCAGCGCATTTGCGCGTTTCTGGGCCATCCTCAGACCTGCCCGCACGGCAATCCCATTCCGCCGGGCCGTTGCTGTCCCTCTCGCTAGCGCAGCGCCTGTGTCTGTTAGAATTGAGAGGATGCCGATACCACAGGACGTCCGTAAGAAACCAACCGACGTAAAGGTACGCGTCTCGACCGGTGAGGGAGTCGATGTCGTCTGGTCAGACGGGCACACGAGCCACTACCCGTTTCCGTACTTGCGCGATCTATGTCCCTGCGCGTTGTGCAATGACGAACGCGAAAAAAAGGCTCGCATGGGAACTTCGCCCGTCGCGTCCATCGAGCTACCAATGTTCAAGCCGCGCGTTACGGCGAAAAGCGCGCAGGCCATGGGCAATTACGCATTGCAGATAACGTTCTCGGATGGCCACGCGACCGGAATCTACAGCTTCGAACACCTGCGCGAAATTTGCCCCTGTGAAGCCTGCGGCAGGGATTTCCGGGACGCACAAGCATCGCAGCCTGATGCCAACGCCGCGCCTGCTCGGACGAAGGTTTGAAGCCGCTCCGCGAAGTCATTGAGAAACCGTTAGCCACAGCGCGCGTAGCGGTGCTTTCCTTGGGAGCCTGTTTCAACGTATAGTTCATCCCCTCATCATTTGATAGCGTATGGCATCAAACACCACGGGTAACACATTCACGCCGGGTAGACCCCGCCCCGTAGCCAAAGTCCTCGTGGCCACCACGGCCATGTTGGCGTTCATCTCTTTCTGGCGGGCCGCAGCGATCGTCCTCAACGACCTTGCTTCGTCAGCCTATTACGCTGGCGGCGAGGCCGAACAGTTCATCGGCAAGACTGCTCCCTGGTTCATTCTCGGCATCATGTTGTTTTCGTATGCGGTGCGAGCCGTGTACGTCGAGAGCTGCAGCATGTTCGTCCGCGGCGGTGTGTACCGCGTGGTGAAAGAAGCGCTCGGAGGAACTCTCGCGAAGTTCTCCGTTTCGGCGCTGATGTTTGATTACGTCCTCACCGGCCCCATCAGCGGCGTTTCGGCGGGGCAGTATCTCGTTGGCGTCCTCAACGAGCTTCTGGCCTATGCTCACATTCCGCTGCACCTCAACGTCAACGCCACCGCCGCGGCTATCGCTATCGCCATCACCCTTTATTTCTGGTGGGAAAACATCAAAGGTGTTCCCGAATCAAGCGGCAAAGCGCTTCGCATCATGGAGCTCACCACCGTGATGGTGGTATTGCTGATTGCGTGGTGTCTCTACACCCTTTACGCACGGCCCGATTGGCACCTTCCTCCGTGGCCGCATCCCTGGAATATGAAGCTCGACAAGGGATCGCTCGGCTGGCTGGACCGGTACCAATGGGCGCACATGATTACGCTGGTTGCAATCTTTGTGGGTCTCGGGCACTCGGTTCTGGCGATGAGCGGAGAGGAATCGCTCGCGCAGGTGTACCGCGAAATCGAGCACCCCAAACTTCCGAACCTGAAAAAGGCCGGGCTGATTATTTTCATTTACAGCCTGGTCTTCACTTCTTTGGTTTCGTTTTTCGCCGTGATGATCATTCCGGACAATGTTCGCCCTGCATTCACCGAGAACCTAATCGGCGGACTTTCGATGCATCTAGTTGGGAGTTTTCCGGCGCGTCTGGCTTTCCACGTGTTCGTAGTGGTTGTCGGGACGCTGATTTTGGCCGGCGCGGTGAACACGGCCATTGTCGGTTCCAATGGGGTCCTGAACCGCGTGTCCGAAGACGGAGTACTCACCGACTGGTTCCGGCATCCGCACCCGCGCTTTGGGACGACACATCGGATCATCAACCTTGTGGTTCTCTTTCAGATAGTGACGATCGTCGCAAGCCGCGGCGACGTAACCTTCCTTGGCAACCTGTATGCGTTCGGCGTGATTTGGAGCTTCTCGATGAAGGGAATCGCCGTCCTCGTACTGCGCTACACGCACCCCCAGGATCGCGAATATCGAGTTCCGCTGAACCCCGTAATTTTCGGAATTGAAGTTCCGATTGGTCTTGGATTAATCACACTCGTCCTGCTCGCGATCGCGATCATCAACTTATTTACAAAGCCGGATGCCACGATCGCCGGGCTCACCTTTTCAGCGTTGCTCTTTACGATATTTGAAATCTCCGAGCACCGCGTGCGCAAGCGCCAGGCGGGTGCATCCCACGTCGAACTCGATCAGTTTAATCTCGCGCCGGAAGCCGAGTTGACGCCGACTAGCGTAGGTGTAGCGCCAGGAAATATTCTGGTGCCCGTTAGCACCTACTATGCGTTGTATCACCTTGAAGCGGTTTTGCGGCGTGTGAGAAGTCATGACGCGGAGGTTGTGGTGCTGCACGTGCGCATGCTACGCCGTGCCGCCTCAGGCGAGTACGATTTGGCTCCCGATCAGCTTTTCAGCACGATTGAGCAGCTGCTTTTCACCAAAGTTTTGGCGGTTGCTGAGAAAGAAGGCAAACCGGTTCGTTTGGCAGTCGCCGCCGCCAACGATTTGTGGGAGGGCATTCTGCGCACAGCTGCCAATCTCGAATCGAGCAGCATCGTCTGTGGCAGCTCATCAAAAATGCCGGTCACTGAGCAGGCTCGCGCAATCGGCTTGGCTTGGGAACGAATGCCCGAACCGAGACCGCGCGTCACTTTAGAGATTTTTACGCCTTCGGGTCAGGAGCAGATTTTTTATCTTGGCCCTCACGCGCCTCGGCTCACGCCGAAAGAGATTGATCTACTGCACAAGCTCTGGCTGAAGCTGAGCGACAAATTGCCGGGCGAAGAAATCCATCATCACGATATCGTTCACTTCGCGCTCGATGAGGTCGAGCGCGAGATCGATGAAGGGCAGGAAGACGCTGTAATCCAGAGGCTTCGCGACCATCTTCACGACATCGAAACTCACCGGCCGCAGCTTCCTCCGGCCAAGCCGCAATCGTAGCGCTTCTAAGCAGTCAGTTCCGATGTGCAATTCGGGCAGCGCTTGGCTGCGATGGGGATTGCCGTCGCGCAATAAGAGCAGTCCTTCGTCTTCGGTGCAGCGGCCGGCGCAGGCTTGTTCCAACGATTCACCATGCGAATCAGCAGGAAAATTGCGAACGCCACAATCAGAAAATCGATGATGTTGTTCAGGAACACGCCGTAATTGATCGTAGGCGCTCCAGCAGCTTTCGCGGCCGCGAGGCTGTCGTACGATTTTCCGGAAATGTTGAGGAACAAATTCGAGAAATCCACTTTGCCCAGGATCAGGCCGAGAGGCGGCATCAAGACATCGCCCACGAGTGAGGTGATAATTTTTCCGAACGCGGCGCCGATGATGATACCGACGGCCATATCGAGCACGTTCCCGCGCATTGCGAATTCTTTGAATTCCTTCAGCATGGAGTTTTCTCCTGATCGCTTTTGGATCGGAAGTCAGCCCGGGCCGGTTCGGGCCTGCGCGTGATAGTCGCGCTGTGGATATTACGGGGCGGAAGGTTAGACGGAACGAGACCGTGTAGCAAGCCCAAAGCTATATTTCTCAGGAAGGCTTCAGGGCCGCCGGAAAATTGCAAATCAGCTCACAATCGGGAAACGAGAGCAGTGACCTCATCGAGGAGATGTCGGGTCGTCTCGGCCTTATCGGTCTCCGCATAGACTCGCAGCATCGGTTCTGTCCCCGAGGCTCGCACCATCACCCAGCCAATCTCTCCCAGATATACTTTGACGCCGTCGAGATCCTCGCGCCGCGTAACGGCCCAGTCAAGCAGTCGTTTGAAATTTCCATTCGCAAAATGCTGGAGCGCCTTTTTCTTTTGTCCTGGCTTCACAGTAAGATCGACGCGACCATAATGATGCGCTCCGAATTCACGGTGTAGCATTGCAATCAGCTCGCCGAGCCGCTTCCCGTGCCAGGCCATCACCTCAGCCAGCAATAAAGCGCTCACCGTCGCGTCACGCTCGGGCAGATACAGCTTCGTTCCAATCCCGCCGCTTTCCTCGCCGCCAAGGAGGACGTCGCCGTCGAGCATTCGGTCGCAAATATATTTGAAGCCGATGGGTGTTTCCCACACTTTGCGCCCAAATTTTGCGGCGATCTTGTCGATCATTTTCGTGGTGGAAAATGTTTTGGCCACGTCACCTGTAAGCTTGCGCGTACCGGCAAGGTGCCAGAGCAGTAGCGAAAAAATCTGGTGCGGTGTGACGAACGTTCCGTCGGTGTCCACGGCGCTGATGCGATCCCCATCGCCATCGAGAGCGAAGCCGGCATCGTATTTTCCCTCACGCGTCGCTTTGCGCAGCGCTTCCACGTGAGGCTCGATCGGTTCGGGATTGACGCCGCCGAAAAGCGGATCGCGATTTCCTCGAATCTCTTTGCATTCGATTCCATTTCGCCGGAAAAGCTCGCTTAGCAGCCCACGCCCCGCGCCGTGCATCGGGTCGACGACGAACCGGAACTTCGCCGCCCGCAACCGATCCCAGTCAACCAATCCCGAAATAGTTTCAAGGTAGGGCGCTCGGACGTCGAGCGAGTGAATTATGTCCATGCGCGGCGGCAGCGTGGGTACGCCGTCTCGCAACACCTTCTCGAGCTCGTTTTCAATTTGCGCAACGATGGCGGGCGAAGCGGAGCTTCCATAGCTCGCCTTGTACTTCATGCCATTCCACTGGTACGGATTGTGGCTGGCCGTGATCTGAATTCCACCGGCGGCATTGCGAAGCCGCACGAGCAGAGAAAGCGCGGGCGTAGGACACGCCTCGCTCGCCAGCCATACAGGCGTGCCTGTGGCAGCGACGGCCTCCGCCGCCGCGCGCGCGAAGCGCTCAGAGCCGAAACGCGTATCGTAGCCAACTAAAACCCCACTGCCGGGCTTCTCGGCGCGTACCACATAACGCGCGATCGCGTGCGCTACCTTCCGCACATTATCGGCGGTGAAGTCTTCCGCGATCACAGCGCGCCAACCGTCCGTTCCGAAGCGAATCTGAGTCATCTGCAAGGAGTATAAGCGATGCGCAAACCTGCGAGAAGCAACTCGAAGAGCTCGGTGCGGTTAGTCGCCAATAAACTTCAGGTACACCCCTTCGCCGTCTTTGCAGCGCCCGGCCATACCTTCAATCGCATCCACGAACGCGCGCTGTTCTTCGGTGTCTGCCTTTTGCCGGATGCGGCGTAACTCGAAAATAAGTTCGTCCATTTGAAGATGGTTGAACACGGTCTCACCCCAGGGATCGATATAACGCAGAAAATGATAGGTGAGATCGTCCCACGATGGAAAAAAGCGGCTCAACAGACTTTCAAGGTCGGGGATCTCCTCCACCGCCTTGCCGTCTTTATTTTCGAGTCGGATGCTCATTCCCATCAGCTGGCCATCCTCTAGAGCAGGTCTCGGCGCCGATTTTCTTCCAGCCTTTTCACAATTTTCCCCACATCCTGCGAACGCTCGCGGCGGCAAAGTAACACTGCGTCGTCTGTTTCAACCAGCACCAAGTCGTGAACGCCGATTGCGGCTACGAATTTCTTCGGGGTCCAGAAATAATTGCCGCTAGCGTCCAGCCCGTAAAACGGGCCGCTCGACACGTTCGCTCCTGGTTTTTGCGCGAGCAGCTCGTACACTGCGGCCCAGGATCCGATGTCACTCCAGCCGACATTCGCAGGGATCACTGCGACACGAAAAGCGCTCTTCGCGCGAGTTGCTGGCTCCATCACTGCGTAATCAACGGAGATGTTCTCAAGCCGCGCGTACGTACGTCTCAGCTGCGCTGCGTATTGCGGCTCGCCGATAAATCGGCTCAGCTTCATAAGAGCTTCGTGCGTGGCCGGAAGAAATTGTTCCAATGCATTAAGAAACGTCGAGACACGCCAGAAAAACATCCCCGCATTCCAGAAGTAGCGTCGAGAAGCCACATATCGTTTCGCCAGGGGCAGCGCAGGCTTCTCCGTGAAGCGCCGCACCTCAAACGCGTTGATCCCTAACGAGCGCTCGCAACCCCCGCCTCGTTCAATGTAACCGTAACCGGTCTCTGGCCGCGTCGGCGGAATTCCCATCACAACCAAATTTCCGGACACCTGCGCCATCTGGATCGCTGCTCGAACGAGCTTTCGATAACGAGCAATATCCGCGATGTAGCTATCGGACGGCAAGACGGCCATCACCGCATCGCCACGCTCACGTTCGATATGTATCGCGGCAAGACCAATGGCGGCTGCGGTGTTGCGGCCAAGCGGTTCAGCCAAAATATGCGAAGCCGGCACTCCACGCATTTCGCGGCGCACCGCGGCTGCCTGCTCCACATTCGTTACGGCCCAGCAATTGTTCACTCCGAGCACCGGCTGAAGGCGACGCAGTGTGGCCCGCAGCATTGTGTCGTCCCCGGCGATGTTCAAGAGTTGTTTCGGTGTGCGCATTCGGCTGCGCGGCCAAAAGCGCGTGCCTCTTCCCCCGGCAAGCAAAACCGCGCACGCTGGCAGCTTCGACTGCGTCACTTGTGCACCAGACGCGACGACGTGGATTCCTCGATTCCGCAATCCTTCAAGTGTTGTAAAAATTCGTTGGTGTCGCTCGGAATGTATGTCCGCAGAAGCGTCGTGCGCTCAGATGGCTCGATTCGAAAAGCGCCAAGCGCCGCCGGAATCATCCACACTTGCACCGGAGAATACTCCGCTCGCGAGTCTCCCCATGCAAAGTTTCCGGCGCCTTCAAGAATGATCATCAAATCGAAATGTTCACGCGAGGTGGTGGCCGCAACGGAATCCGCAAATTCCCTTTTCTCAGTCGCAAAATAACGGCACGAGGCGAAAAAGGTCTCAGTCACCGGCCCGCGCGTAACAGTCACCGGTTCAATCTTCCCGCCGCTCTGTTTCCCGAAACGAATTACCTCAAGCGCCTTCTCGATGTGCAATTCGCGCGCCCGGCCCTTCGCGTCGCGCCGATTGTAATCGTAAACGCGGTACGTCAAATCCGAATGCTCCTGTATCTCGCAGAGCACGAGTCCCGCACCGATCGTATGCGCCGTCCCCGCGGGAACAAAAATCGCATCTCCTTCACGAATAGCGATTCGCTCCAAACACTCTTCCGCGGTTCCGTTGCCGATGGACTGCTGGAATTTGTCGCGATCGACTCCGGCTTTCAATCCCACCAGCACCTCAGCACTGGCCCGGGCCCGCACTGCATACCACATCTCCGTCTTCCCGCGTCCACCCGCGGCTTTCTCATGTCTCGCCGCATACTCATCATCCGGGTGCACCTGCACCGAAAGCTTGTCCTCAGAGAAAATAAATTTCACCAGCAGAGGAAACACTGAACCGCGATCGGCTTTTGTGCCGGTCCATTCGACAGGCATCTCGGGCCACACGCTCCCGAGTGTTCTTCCCTTAAACGGCCCCGAGGCGAAGCGGCACTCACTCCCCGTCATCCAGGCTTCGCCCAACGGTTCGCTCAGATTTGATTTTTCCGGAAAGAATGGCGCGAGTGAAATCGAACCCCACGGCCGCGGACTAAAAATCGGTTCCAATCGCGCCGGGCAGAGGATCACGCGGCTCGACCGAAGAAGCGCGCCAGCCGCCGCAGCCCTTCCTCGATTCGCTCCATCGAAGTTGCGTAGGAAATTCTCAAATGACCGGGCACTCCAAACGCATCACCCGGCACCACAGCCACATGCTCGCGCTCCAAAAGCACGCGTGCCATAGCGGTGCTGTTAGGCATTTCGGCATTTAAATGCGCGGAGATATTTGGAAACACATAGAACGCCCCTTCCGGCGTCGTGCACGTAACCCCCGGAATCGCTCGCAAGCCGGCCAGAATCCGTTCCAGCCGTCGGGCATATTCTGCAAGCATCTCCACCACCGAATTCATGGGCCCGCGCAAAGCTTCGAGCGCAGCATATTGCGTAATCGAATTGGGATTCGATGTTGACTGGCTCTGCAGCTTCGTCATCGCATCCACCACCGGTTTTGGCGCCAGAGCATAACCGATGCGCCACCCGGTCATCGCAAACGTCTTCGAAAGCGACCCGGCAACGATTAGCCGCTCCTTCGACCCCGGCAGGCTCGCCACAGAAAACGGTTTCGCCTCACCGTAAGTGAAATGCGAATAGCATTCGTCCGTCAGCAGCCAGGTGCCGTGCTTCTTGCATACCTCCAGAATTCGCGCGAACTCATCCGGCGGAATCACCGCTCCGGTCGGATTGCTCGGAGAATTGGCGATTACGATCTTTGTTTTCGGCGTGAGAGCTTTCTTCAGATCAGCCGCGCGCAGCCGAAAACCATCTTCCGCCCGCGTTTGCAGAAACACGGGAGTGCCATCGTTCACCTTCACGATGTCGGGATAACTCACCCAGTACGGCGCGGGAATAATCACTTCGTCGCCCGGATTCAGCAGCGCGCACGCCGCGTTGTAAATCGCGTGCTTCCCGCCGGACGTGACGATGCACTCCGTCACCTGATACGACGAGCCGAGCTGCGCCGCGTGCCAGTCGCAAACGGCCTGGCGTAATGCCATGATGCCCGGAGTCGCAGTGTATTTCGTGCGGTTTTCTTCGAGCGCCTTGATCGCCGCCAGCTTGATGTGATCCGGCGTTGGGAAATCCGGCTCGCCCGGACCAAAATCCGCCACGTCCACCCCGCGCGCCTTATAACGCTCCGCCTCCTGCAGCACCATCATCGTCTGCGACACGCTGATCCGGTTTACGCGGTCAGCCAGCTCGATAATTTCTTCCGTTTTCATTCCCGTCGCGGATTCCATTCGGCTCCTCATTTCGGCACTCACATCAACATCAATTCAATTCAGCAAATCGTACCGCTACTCTCATCCCACCTTCGCGCGCAATCGCTCTTCCACCAGCGCCGGCACCAGATCTTTCACCACAGGCGCTCCGAGCCGCGCCAGCTCCCGTACCAGCCGCGAACTCAAAAAGCTATAAGCCACCGCCGGTAGCATGAACACAGTCTCGATTTGCGGCTCAATCTTGCGATTCATCATCGCCATCTGCAATTCATATTCGTAATCGGAGACAGCCCGGATCCCCCGCAGGATCACCCGCGCGTTTTTTGCGCGCGCATAGTCCATCAACAAACCGTCAAACACTTCCACCTCGACGTTTTTCCACTCGAAGGTCACCGCTTCGAGCATTTCCATGCGTTCTTTCACGGCGAACAGTGGGTCTTTTTCGAGATTCCGCGAAATCCCCACAATCAGCCGGTCGAAAATCGCGGCCCCGCGGGAAATGAGATCCAGGTGGCCGTTCGTCACAGGGTCAAACGTGCCGGGATAAATTGCAACCACCGGTCGGTTGATTTCGGGAGCCATCGGTTGCTGATTCTAACCTAGAATTTCCAGCATGCCCGAGAAAAAGCGGCACTGCGAGTGAGAGCCTGCCAGCGTGGCGCAAGAGCCGTTCAGTCCCTCCGAATCCCCGTTCGGTGCCTTTCAGCGACACTTAACTGGCAGCCCATTGACCAAGCATTGACCAATAGGACTAAACTAGTCGTAGTTTAACTCACTGTCTGGCATGGAGTTGCCTGCATCTCTGAACTTGACAGAGAGGCAGCCTAGGCGCTAAAATTCAAGTGCGACCGAATCAGTCGCATATGCATCCATGATGAAGCTGTCAAAGAAGGCAGACTACGGACTCATCGCGCTGAAGCATCTCGCGATACGCAGTGGCGCAATGAACGACGGAAGCTCCTGCAGCGCGGCGGACATCTCTGAAATGTACAAACTTTCCGCTCCGTTAATGGCGAAAGTGCTCCAAAAGCTGGCCAAGGGTGGCCTGGTTGCCGCGCGACACGGTTCGAGCGGGGGATACGCGCTGGCGCGGGATGCGGCTCATATCAGTGCGCTGGACGTGATTCGAGCGATCGACGGTCCTTTATTCATAACGTCGTGCGTCACCTCTCATGGGACGTGCGACCTTACAACCACCTGCTCGATCCGCGAGCCTTTGCGCCGCGTGAACGACAGCATTTTGGAAGTACTCGAGAAGGTGAAGATTTCGCATATGACCGACGAATCGCCCCTGCATGAAGTCGTCGAACTGAGAGTTTAGTTTAGGGGCTAATAGATTTAAGGGGTGAGGGAGAAAGCGAATGGCAATTAAGCTTCCGGTTTATTTTGATAATCACGCGACCACGCCGGTTGACCCGCGCGTCGTCGAAGCCATGGTTCCGTATTTCACGGAGAAGTTCGGCAACGCCGCGAGCCGCAATCATGAATTCGGCTGGAAAGCCGAAGAGGCCGTGGAAAACGCTCGCGGGCAGATCGCCAAGCTCATCAACGCGACGCCCAAAGAGATTGTCTTCACCAGCGGCGCTACCGAATCGACGAATCTCGCAATTAAAGGCGTCGCCGAGATGTACCGCGAGAAGGGCAACCACATCATCACGCAGGTCACCGAGCACAAAGCGACCCTCGATACCTGTAAGCGCCTCGAGAAGTACGGTTACGAAGTAACGTATCTTCCAGTTGAAAAAGACGGGCGCATTAATCTCGACGATCTCCGTCGCGCAATTACGCCGAAGACGATCCTGATTTCCATCATGTATGCGAACAATGAAATCGGCGTCGTTCAGCCCATCGCTGAAATCGGAAAGATCGCCAAAGAAAAAGGCGTTTTCTTCCACGTGGATGCGGTGCAGGCCGTTGGAAAAATTCCGGTCGACGTGCAGAAAGACGGCATCGACCTGATGTCCATCTCCGGCCACAAGATTTACGGCCCCAAGGGCGTCGGCGCTCTCTACGTTCGCCGCAAGAATCCGCGCGTCCAGCTTGCCGCCATTATTGACGGCGGTGGCCACGAGCGCGGAATGCGTTCCGGTACGCTCAACGTCCCGGGAATCGTCGGCCTGGGCAAAGCCTGCGAGCTTTGTCAGCAGGAAATGGCGGCAGAAGCGGAAAAAATGAGCCGCCTGCGCGATCGCTTGAAAGAATCGATCATGTCGCGCCTCGATGAAACCTTCATCAACGGCTCGATGGAGCATCGCCTGCCGAACAACATCAACATCAGCTTCGCCTACGTCGAAGGCGAATCGCTGCTCATGGGCATCAATGACGTAGCCGTATCGAGCGGTTCGGCCTGCACTTCCGCCACTCTCGAGCCCAGCTACGTACTGAAGGCGCTCGGCGTTGGCGAAGACCTGGCACACACTTCGATTCGTTTCGGTCTTGGCCGCTTCAACTCGCAGGAAGAAGTAGACTACGTGGCAGACCGCGTCGTCGAAACCGTCTCCCGCCTGCGTGAACTTTCGCCGCTCTACGAAATGGCTAAAGAGGGCGTCGATATCAGCAAGATGAAATGGCTGGCAGCATCGGATTCGCACTAACCGAAATTTTGGGACTATAAAGGAGCAAAGATCACATGGCTTATTCAGATAAGGTAGTCGAGCACTACAACAATCCGCGCAACGTCGGCTCTCTCGATAAGAAAGATCCAAACGTTGGCACCGGCCTCGTTGGCGCGCCCGAATGCGGCGACGTCATGAAGCTTCAGATGAAGGTCAACCCCGAGACGCGCGTCATCGAGGAAGCGAAGTTCAAGACGTTCGGCTGCGGCTCGGCCATCGCCAGTTCATCGCTCGCCACCGAATGGGTGAAAGGCAAGACAGTCGAAGAGGCGCTGGCGATCAAGAACACGGACATCGTCCGCGAGCTTTCGCTGCCGCCGGTGAAGATTCACTGCTCGGTCCTCGCCGAGGACGCGATTAAGGCTGCGCTTGGTGACTGGAAAAAGAAGCAAGGCGAGGCGGAAGCGAAGCCGGCCGAGTCCGCCACGAGCGCGCACTAATTGAATCGCGCGAAGACGCCAGGTCCGCTGTATCGATTGCAGAGCGCGCTGGCTTGCTTCGCGACAACACGAGAACAGATATGATTCACGTTACCGAAAAAGCGGCTGCGAAAATCCGTGAGCTGCTGCAAAAAGACGGCGTCCCCGCCGATTCTGGCGGGCTGCGCGTGGGTGTGCAGGGCGGGGGTTGTTCGGGGCTTACGTACGCGATGAGGCTCGATACGGAAGCGCGCAATCGCGACAAAGTGTTCGAAGAAAATGGCGCGCGCATATTTGTCGATCCCAAGAGCTACCTCTACCTCCACAACACCACGCTCGACTATCTCGAGGATCTGATGAAGCAGGGTTTCGTCTTCCAGAATCCTCAGGCGACGCGTAGTTGCGGCTGCGGAAGTTCCTTCACCGCCTAAGAATTCCTCCGGCGGCGGTTCGCTCAGCCCAGCGATTGGCGAATCGCAGCTGATTCGAGGGCCAGCACCCAGCAGCGAGTGAACTAGCATGAGTGTGACGAAAACTCAGACACAAGCGATCACGGGAATAAATTGCTGGAGCTGCAAGGCTCCCGTTGCGGCGGCGCATTTCTGCGCGTCGTGCGGCAAGATTCAGCCGCTCCCGCTGGGCACCGACTATTTCGCATTTTTCGGCTGGCCTCAGAAGCTGACGATCGATCCGGCATTGCTCGAAGAGCAGTTTCACAAACTGAGCTGGAAGCTGCACCCGGATAATTTCGTTCGCGCGAGTGAAGAGGAACGCAATCTTTCGCTCGACCGTTCATCGCAGCTGAATGATGCGTATCGCACCCTTCGCGATCCAATCGCACGAATCGAATATTTGCTGTTGCGGTTAGGGCTGCGAAAAGAGGGAACCACAAAGCAGCAAGCTCCGCCCGAACTCCTCGAAGAGGTTTTCGAGCTGAACGAATCGCTCGACGAGCTTCGCGAAGCGCGCTCAGAAGGCGGTGACGTTCAGGCTCTCCTCGGGCGGCTTGTCGAAGCGCAGAATAGTTTCAAAGAAAAACTGAGCGAAGTTGATGAAGAGCTTGCCGACGTCGCGCGCGAATGGGACGCCGCGCTCGATGCGAATGCCGACGACGCAATGCGAAACGCGCTTCTCGCCCGCATGAACGAAATCCTAAATCGCCGCAGCTACATTCGGAATCTAGTAGCAAGCGTGCAAAAGGAATTAGAGTAGCGGCCACCTCTTCACCCTGGGCGACGCGAAGGGTAGGTGGGCCAGCTTTGGTGAAATCGAAAATGGGACGCACAGTAGGGATAGACCTCGGCACCACATACAGCCTGATTGCGTACATGGATCCGCAAACAGGCGCACCGAAGTGTATCCCCGGCCCAAACGGTTCAACCCTATGTCCCTCGGTCGTCAGCGTGTACACTGATGGAAGCATTCTCGTCGGCGATCTGGCCCGCGAACGCCTCCTCACAAATCCCGACCGTACAATCTATTCCGTAAAGCGCCTCATGGGCCGTGGCGTCGCAGACATCCAGGACGAACTCACCCGCTTCCCATTCCGCATCGACGAGAAAAGCAGCAACGTAATCCGGGTTCGACTAGGCGATAAACTTTTTACCCCACCAGAAATTTCTGCCTACATTCTTCGCGAGCTAAAATCCTGGGCCGAAAAATACTTCGGCGACACAGTCGATCGCGCAGTCATCACCGTCCCGGCCTATTTCGACGACGCCCAGCGCCAGGCCACCAAAGACGCGGGCCGACTCGCCGGTCTTGAAGTTCTTCGCCTCGTCAATGAACCAACTGCCGCGGCCCTCGCCTATGGCCTGCACAAACAAAAGCGTGGCCATGTCGCCGTCTACGATTTCGGCGGCGGCACGTTCGACATCTCCATCCTGAAGCTCATCAGCACCAGCGAAGGCGATATCTACCAGGTCCTTTCAACGAACGGCGACACGCACCTCGGCGGCGACGACATCGACAACGCGCTCATGGACGTCGCTCGCCGCGAAATTCACGCGCAGTTCGGTGTGGAACTCGACCGCCACGGCGAGGCCGTCCAAGAACTGCGCCGCGCCCTCATCCGCGCAAAGCACGACGTTTCTTCGAGCGAAAAAGCCACCGTAAAGTGTCGAATCTCGCCAACTCAAACTTACAGCCGCGAATTCACTCGCGCCGAATTCGAAAATCTGATCCGTCCCATCGTCGCGCGCACCATGGCTCCGGTGAAATTAGCTCTCGCCGATGCGAAACTCGCCCCGAAAGAAATGGACGAAGTCGTCCTCGTCGGCGGCTCCACTCGCATTCCGCTCGTGCGCAAAACCGTCGGCGATTATTTCGAGCGCCCGCCTCACTGCGAGCTGAATCCCGACGAAGTCGTCGCGCTTGGCGCGGCGGTACAAGCCGACATTCTCGAAAGCGGCGTCAAAACGATGCTGCTCCTCGACGTCACCCCGCTCTCACTCGGCATCGAAACGATGGGCGGCGTAGTCGCGAAAATCATCCCGCGCAACTCCACGATTCCCGCCAGCGCCCAGGAAATGTTCACCACCGGCGTCGAGAATCAAACCGGCATCGACGTCCACGTCCTCCAAGGCGAGCGCGAACTCGCCAAGGATTGCCGCTCGCTCGCGCGTTTCCAGCTCAAAGTTCCGCCCGGCCCCGCAGGCCTCGCTCGCATCGAAGTGAAATTCCTGATAGACGCAAACGGCATCCTGCAAGTCGCCGCCAAGGATTTGCGATCGGGCGGCGAGCATTCCATCGAAGTGCAGCCGAGCTACGGCCTCTCCGACGCCGAAGTCGAACACATGCTCGAAGAGTCCATCGAATTCGCCGAACAGGATTTCGCCGAACGCCAGCTGATCGAAGCGCGCACCGAAGCCGAGGCAATCCTCACAGCCACGGAAAAAGCCTTCCGCGATCCGCGCTCATCCGAAATCAGCGCTGCCGAGCGCCGCTCAATCGACAATTCCGTCGCCGCTCTTCGCAGCGCGATGGCCGGCACGGATTACAAGCTAATACGCCAGCGCATCGACGAACTAAACCAGGCAACCACGAACCTAGCCGAGATCTTAATGAACAGCGCATTGCAAACGGCTCTGGAAGGCAAGCGCCTAGACGATGTCTAGCTTTGTGTACCGCCGGCCTCCCGCCGGCTCTTTTGGATTTGATTTTGTACCGCTGGGCCTCCGGTCGGCGCCTTTGAATCTGGGTTTCGAATTTGAATTGTGGTTCTAGCTTTCGCCTTAGATTTTTGTAGCCCCACCCTTCAGGGTGGCAGGTTTTTTTGAATTTGGTTTCGCGCTTGTAGCGGCGGCCTTCCGTGGTTTCTGCGTCCCGGTGATTTTCACCGGGAAGGCCGGCCAGCTTTCAGGTTCCCAACGAAGGAGCAAAAATGGGCGGCAAGAACCCCTACATCGAAGAAACAAAATTCACGCCCGCGACGAAGAAGTACAAAATCACCTTCATCAAGGACGGCCAGCCGATCGAAGTCGACCCGGACAAAGTCCCCTACGGTCACGACGGCCTCCCCGGCAGCATCCTCGATATCTCGCAGGGCTTCCACAAAGGTCTCGACCACGCCTGCGGCGGCGTCTGCGCCTGCTCCACCTGCCACGTGATCGTTCACGAAGGCCTCGAATCCTGCAACGAGGCCACGGACGCAGAACTCGATCAGCTCGACGAAGCGCCCGGCGTCACGCCGAAATCGCGCCTCGGCTGCCAGTGCGTTCCCGACGGCACAAAAGACATCGTCGTAGAAATTCCCGAATGGAATAAAAATTACGCCAAGGAAGCCGAGCACTAAACCACGACCAACTCGTCATCCTGTGCGGAGCCGCGCGCGTCTTTGCTTCCCTCGCGAAGCGCGAATCGTGCGTCCCGCCTCTGTTGCGGGGCGAGGGCGCGCGGCGCAGTCGAAGGATCTCTCTTAAGATTTGTGATTCGGAGTAGCGGTCATCAAGGAGGCTCGTAGACGCATGCCCCCCACTTTCGATTGGGACGACGTAGAAGAAATCGGCATTCAACTCGCCGAGAAGTACCCGAATATCGACCCGCTCACAGTCCGCTTCACCGATCTCCACAAATGGGTCTGCGAACTCCCGAATTTCACCGGCGACCCGAAGCTCTCCAACGAGGGCAAGCTCGAAGGCATCCAAATGGCCTGGCACGAGGAATACACCGACCGCCAGACCTAACGCCGCAAAAAGCCCCACGGTTTTTGCGGAATCTTGCCTCACCCTCTTGCATCCAAAGAAACCGAATCGCCCAAAAACCGTCTATACGCCTGCCGCACCTCAGGAGGGGCAAATGACGTTCGTCACCGAAACAGACCTGCGTTACCCAATCGGAAAATTCGAGCGCCCCGCAAGCCTCACCGACGACCAACGCCGCGCCTACATCGCTCACATCGAAGAAGCCCCAGCAAAAATGCGCGCCGCCGTCGCCGGCCTCAATGATCAGCAGCTCGACACGCCCTACCGCCCCGGCGGCTGGACCGTCCGCCAACTGGTCCATCACGTCCCCGACAGCCACATGAACGCCTTCACCCGTTTCAAACTCGCGCTCACCGAGGACATACCAACAATCAAGCCCTACCTCGAAGCCCGCTGGGCCGAACTCGCCGACGCGAAATCTTCCATCGCCCCATCTCTCGATCTTCTCGACGCCCTGCACAAGCGCTGGGTCGTTCTACTGAACTCGCTCGCCCCCACCGATTGGCAGCGCGAATTCCTTCACCCCGAACACAACAAGAAAATATCTCTCGACCAGAATCTCGCGCTCTACTCCTGGCACGGCCGCCACCACGTCGCACACATCACCGCACTGCGCGAACGCAATTTCTGGCGTTAGTCACAATGTAATGAGGAAAGAAAGCACCGGCACACCCGAATCAAATACCCCGTAGCTCAGGTCCGATTCTGGCCGACCCTTGGCCAAAATTGACCTGAGGCCTCGGCCGCCAGATTCGCCTCGACGCACCTTCTTACGTTTGCCAATACGGCCGATACCCGTAATAGTCATACACCTCGGCGCCCCAAGTCTGATTCGCCAAATCCGGCCAATCATCCTTATCGAATCCCGGCGCATTTTTCAGCCGATCCTTATCCATGTCCAGCACGGCCACCTTCTGCGACAGATCGAAAGTGAGCGCTTCCCACGGAATCGCAAAATGCTTGTCGCCCAATCCGAGCACGCCGCCAAACGACAAGATCGCATACGCCACGCGGCTGTTCCGCGCATCAATCACCAAGTCCTCGATCTTTCCCAAATCCTCCTGGGCAGTATTGATTACCTTCGCTCCCAGAATCGACTTCTTCACCACTACGGTGAACGCTCCCGGCGCCTGTCGTGCTCCCGTACCCATAAGTCCTCCCGTTTGAGTAGACGTATTACCTCTATGCCACGCGCTCATCCGCCCGGCGAATAGGTGAATTCGCGTATTTTGCCGAAGGAGTTTCCGCACCACGCCGGATGTCAGCACAATCCGGCTCTCTCAACTTACTGACACTCAAAGACTATCCGTCTCGCCGGCGCCAAATACTGCTTACTCCCCCTCTTACTACCCGCTTCTGCGTATAGCCGCATCGCCGAAAATAGGGTCTATTGATTCGAGCGCACGCTCTCACGTTCTCGTGATCGAGTTACAAAACTAAATCTGCAAAAGCTCTTCGCAGCGAAAGGACGAGCTGAATGGACAGAAATAAAAAAATCGCAGTCTTCGGAATTTATCCGAGCCTCGAGGCGGCAAATAGCGCCACGGATGTGTTCGTTAAGAGCGGGTTCCCATCTTGCGACATTTCCGCGCTCCTGCCCGATAACCTTGGCTCTCACCCCATCGCCACAGAAAAATCTACGAAAGCACCGGAAGGCGCTGCCACCGGCGGCGGTTCCGGCGCAGTGGTAGGCGGCGCAATCGGCCTTCTCGCCGGTATCGGTGCTCTCGCAATTCCCGGCGTCGGCCCGCTCATCGCAGCCGGACCAATCATGGCCACACTCGCTGGCATCGGAGTCGGTGCGGCTGTCGGCGGAATCGCCGGAGCACTGATCGGCCTGGGCATTCCCGAATACGAAGCCAAGCGTTACGAAAGCCGTTTGAACAAGGGCGGCGTGCTGCTCTCCGTTCACTGCAACACGTCCGACGAAATCAAACGAGCCAAAAATCTGATGGAAGGCACCGGTGCCGAAGATATTTCATCCACCGCCGAGGCAACTGTCTCGAGCAGCGTCAAAACACGCTCCACAAAGTCGTAGCCGGTTCGCGATTGAAATTGCGTGCAGCCTTGCGCATCAGCAGTAGCCATTAGCTGTCGCACAGTTCGGTGGGCACCAAGCAAAGCCAGTAGCTCAGGTCCCTCCCGATCGATTTTGGATCGGGATGTCCTGAGGCTTTTCACTTTGGCTGATTCTTCGCACCTGAAATCAAAAGGAGAAAACATGCTGCTTCTAATCATAATTCTCGCCCTTCTGTTCGCCGGTGGCGGCGGCTATTACGGTTACTCTCGCTGGGGCGCAGGCGGTGGGCTCGGCATCGTTGGAACCGTCATCGTCATTGTTCTCGTCCTGTACCTGCTCGGCGCTGTGCGCTAATTCCGTTATCCGAAATGGCGCTCGAAGCCGCAGGTCCGGGCTCGTCGTCTAGCGAACTGGATTCTGCGGCGCGCCGCATCGGAAGGTGCGCACGACTCCGGCCTATGACATTTTCAAGAAAACTTCCGGCGCCAATATCTTCGTCTGGATTGAAGCCGCCAAAGCTTGAGTATCGAACCGATTTAGCTATTGGACAGGCACAGCCGGGGGAGGTTCGTAGGCGCCTGCATTGGTCAATGATTCGATTAGCGCCTCGCCCGGAGCGTAGGTTCCGAGAATCAGCAAAAATGGTCCTTTGGGTGTGGGAAGCCAATTCGCTTCCTTATCTTTACCCGGACTCAGGTTTTGCAAGTAGACAGTCAACGAGCCATCCGAGTTTTTCTTCATGTCGGGGAAATCGCTCCCCAAGATGTAACGGTTAATCGGATTCGGAACGGGGTAGAAGTTAGTCGCATCGAACAACCGTAGCGCCCAAAATGCAGGTTCGTGGAAGGGCGGCGTTTGCTTAAAAGTCATGGTGTAATTCTTCGCTCCCGTAAGTGGTTGACCTTCGGTATCCATTCTGCCTAGAAGATAGATCGCTTCTTTGGGCGTATTCGCTGTCAATCCGTTCCGTGCGACGAAAGCTCGAATGACGTAATCAGTTCCATAGTCGCCAATCGAGGGAGGCGGAATGTACCAAAAGTTGGTGAGCCGACCGAGCGGAATCTGAGCCATTATGTCAGGGATTGCTTGCGCTGCACGCTTCATCGCATTGAGCGTGACCGGGTCAACTTTCGAGCGGTCCCACTGTTTGCCCAGTTCGAGACCCAGAGGCTCGAACAACGCAAGTAGAGCAGCGATTTCGTCCTTCGGTGGCGGGTTCTCGTTCATTGCGGTGGAAAGGAGTTCCCAAAATTGCAGGGGGTCTTTGAAATCCATGTTGCTCACGGGAAACTTTGGGTTCTCAAAGTTTGGTGAGGGATAGTCGTATTTTGGCGCAGCCATTGCGGGTTTGCCCAAGTAGGACGAGAGTGTCTGCGTTTGAATCTCAGACAAGACTTTTCGGGCGGCATCCAAACCGCTTTGGTTCGGCAAGTGAATCCGAGGTTGAATTAAAATCCACGGAGTCGGGCAATCAATACGCTTGACATCGGCAGGCAAATCGCCTTTCCATCCGGGACCGACATAGGCAAACTTCCCGCCCTTGTAGCCAGCCTCAGCACCCGCAGGATAGGCGAAGGCGTTGGTCCACATGTCGAGCGTTTCCACCATGTAGTAGAGCCCGTTCGAGTCCGGCAGCGTCATAACAACGGGTTCTTGTCGAAGGTCAAGAAAACCAAACCCATAAATGACGCTGAGATTGGGCATCACGTAGCCAGATTTCTCAGCGAGTTCCGGCGTAGACGTGTTCTCCATACGCCAGATGCCATTCGGCGCTGCTTTGGCGTGCGGTCCGGTGGCATCGTGGTCTCGTAGGGAATACATAATGACTATTGGACTGCCCCATGTAGCCGCTTGGATAGCCAAGGAGTACATGTATTCATTCAGTGCCTTAACCTGAGCAGGAGGAATCTTTGGATTCTGCTGGGCTGCTGCCGACCCACCAATCAGCGCCAAGGCGCCCATAAACGCGACAAGTTTCTTGACTAATCCCATCATTGCTTGCTCCATCTTTTGGATTTTGATTTGAGGCCCTATCGACTTACGGCAGACATTCGCAGATTCCAGAAAGAGACTCTGTGACGTGCGTCACCACGCCAAGTGACCTGATACCGGGGCCGAACGCTGCCATGTGCTAAGATTTTTCCGAGCACCGGCTGCATTGCAATTGTCAAAAAGTGACAAGGAATCCGCTGAGCCAAAAAGAATTAAGCCAAGAATTTACTCATCTCCTTGAGATAGTGGCTGGTAAACGCATTAACCGGAAACTGAGCCGCCGCCCACCAACAGTTCGGCGCGGCCATTTAACAAGGCGGCCAGCCGTCGCGGAGCGTATGCCCAACGAGGGCAAGCCGTAGTACAATAAATCTCGTTGTGGCCCGGTTGGTGCACCCCCACACCGCAGTTAGTCACACTTTTGTTGCACTGACACACGAAAACCCCACTGGCGCTATGGTGCAACGGTTAGCACGCGGCCCTTTCAAGGCTGAAATACGGGTTCGATTCCCGTTAGCGCTACCAAAAATATGAACCACTCTCAACCCCCGCAAAAATGATCGATTGTGCGCAATCGGCTCGCTGTGCGCATCGCCGCATCCCCACATCGCCGGCAGTGCCGCATCGCCACCGCCGCAATCCCAGTGGCACAGGCACTCTTGCCTGTGCGTTTGTACTACGCGGCAATCCATTCAATCTCAACCGCTCACGCGACACTCCAGTTTCCAGCCCGTAGCTCAGGTCCCACTCTGGCCGACCCTCGGCCAGAATTGACCTAAGGCCTCGCACTCATCATCTGAGGCCTTGCACTTCACGCCCAAACCCCCAAATGTTTTCTTTGCCTTTCCGTCCCAACCGCCTCAGAATACCCCTTACCCAAAGCCCAATAGTTTCCCTCAATCGGGTGTAGCGCCTCTGCGCGTCACTCGAAAGCTGCAGGTGCCAAATGACCAATGCCTGGAAACAACAGGAAGGCCAGATTGTCGACGGACGATATCGTCTCGTCCTCTACCTCGGCGGCTCAGACCACAGCGCCGTTTTCCTCACCGAACTGCCCAATACCCGCGAGCGCGCCGCGATCAAATTGATCGGCTCCGACCCGGCCGAAACCGATTCTCAGCTTACCCGCTTGCGCCGCGCCGCAAAACTTTCCCATCCCCACCTCGCCCGCATCCTCGAAATCGGGCAAGCGCAAATCGGCAGCGCGCACGTCGTCTACCTCGTAACCGATTACGCCGAGGAAGATTTGTCGCTGATCCTACCCGATCGCGCCCTCTCGCCCGAAGAGGTTCGCGAAATGCTGCCACTGATCGTCGACACGCTGCAGTACCTGCACTCACATGGTTTCGTGCACGGGCGAATGAAGCCCTCCAATATTCAAGCGGTCAATGACCAACTGAAGCTCTCGATTGATGGGGTCTGCGCTCCGCATGAACGCGGCTCTTCGGGCGAAAAGCCGACGCCTTATGATCCTCCCGAGTTCGCGCCGACGGGACCTTCTCCTGCCGGTGATGTCTGGTCACTCGGTATGACAATCGTCGAGGTCCTCACCCAGCGCTTGCCGATCTGGGAATGGACGGGTCATGCCGATCCGCCCGCCCCGCGCACTCTGCCCGCGCCTTTCCTGGAAATCGCTCGAAACTGTTTGCGCCGCGATCCCGCCATGCGCTGCACGCTGCGGGAAATCTCAGAAAATCTCGAACCTCAACCGGTTCAACAGACCGAATCGGCCCGCATTGCATCGATAAACACAACGCCAACCTTGAAGACCACTTCTTATCGAGCTGCATCGTCCCAACCCGAACGCGCTCCCGCGATGAATCCGCTTCCGCAGAAATCGAACTCGCGTTTCATCGTGCAAGCAGCCGCGTTCGTGCTGGCTCTCGCAGCCGTCATCGCCATCCCGCGATATTTTCGCCACTCCGCCAAGTCAACTGAATCAGAACCAATATCGGCCAGTGCCGCCGCACCCGACACTCTAAAAACCGACGCCCCTAAAATAGAAGTAGCGTCGCAGCCCGTACCTCAACCGGCGACTCAGCCTGCGGCACAGCCGGCAGCACAACCCCCGGCACAACCGATGACTAAGCCTGCCGCTCAACCCGCGCCTCCACCAGCATCCACGAAGCCCGAGCCCGCCCCCAAGCCTGCCGCGCACGTGAGCCCACCGCGCGCAAAAGCGCCTGATCCAGAGCCGTTCGCAGCCAAAAAGCCAGCTCCTCCCGCCGTTGCTTCGCCGAGTCCGCACCCGTCTGTCGCCGCTCCGCCAAGTCCGCGCCCGGCCGTCACCTCGCCGGCCTCCACACCGGCGCGCGGCCAAGTCGCACACAAAGCAATGCCCGACGTCTCGCAAAAAGCCCTCGAAACGATTCGAGGCAAAGTGCGCGTCAGCGTAAAAGTCAACGTCGACGCCTCAGGCAAAGTGACCAACGCCGCCTTCGAAGCCCCCGGCCCAAGCAAATATTTCGCCGACGCCGCAATCCACGCCGCCAAAAATTGGACCTTCGCCCCGCCCAGCTCCAACGGCGAAAAAGTACCAAGCGAGTGGCTGCTCCGCTTCGAATTCGCCCCCGCCGGCACAGAAACATTCCCAGCGGAGCTCAATCCCTAAAGTAGCGCAGGCTCCGCACATGCCCCAGTAGGGGCGCGTCTAAGACGCGCCCGCGCCGCCCGCCCCACCGGTTCAACGATTGAGCAACAAAGGGCCCGTGCCACTGCAAAGCCGCACTCGGACTCAATGCTTGGCAAACACAAGGCATCTCCTGTCTTCTCTTCGCTTATCCGCTTTAACCTCTTCACACTAAGACCGATAAGTAGTTAACGCATTGAACTTATTTATTCTATAGTAAAACGTCATTGATCGAGCCAAGCTGCCACAGGCGAAATTCTAGCTCCCCAAATTTGCTTAGAGGACGAATCGACGTGAACCCAGCCCACCCACGTGTTTCCACTTCTCTTCGGCAATATCTGGTCATGCCACTCGTTTTCCTACTGATCTGCCTCTCCGGCTGCGGGGGCTCAGGAAACGGTATGCAACAGAATGGTGGAACGACAAACGTGGTTGTCCTTCTCACCAGCACCGCGAACGACCAATTGGCGGATTTCCACATTGAGATCACAGACCTTACTTTAACTAACAAAGCGGGACAATCAGTAACCGTGCTGAATAATCCGGATGCTGCCAATGATGTACTCGGCGGATTCGAGTTCATGCATCTGAATGGCGCCTTCGCGCCTCTCGTAAGCGCAGCGATTCCTCAAGATGCTTACTCCTCGGCAACTGTGACAGTAGCCAGATGCAATTTCACCAACATATCTCTCACACCCTCGGGCGGCCTTCACACCGCATATTTTGAGCAAGGCCTTTGTTCGCAGGGCACTGGCCTCACCACCGTTAACCTCCCTTTGCCGATTGTCATCAGCGGTACCTCCGCCGTTTTGTCTTTGGACTTGCAGGTCGCACAGTCATACACACTAACGACGACGCAAGGGGTCAACGGTCCCACGCAGAGCTACACGATTTCACCGGTCTTCATCATCAGTTCGCCCAGCATTTCCGCGCAGCCGGCTAGCGGTTTTGTTACGGCACTCGACGTGCGCGTTACCTCCGTCAATCCCACGGGCAATGCATTTGTCGCGAACATACCGAATGGATCGTCTCTGAACCTTGCGGCAAATTCCGCTACCATCTACCAAGGTGTTTCTGCTCTGTCCTCGATTACGGTGGGTATGCTTGTCGATATGGATGCCGCCGTGCAAGCCGATGGGTCGCTGCTCGCAACTCGCATTCAAGTGGACGACCCTACGGCACTGGCTGAATTCGTTGGCCCCTGGACCGCGCTGTCGTCCCTGTCCGGGGAATTCGCTATACTGCCGAACGACTGCTTTCCCGCCCCTGACAATCCGGTATGCGACAGCGCAGTTCAGTCGAGCGGCGCCACCGTCTTTCGCATTTCTGGAGAACTCAGCAATCTGCAGAATGTCCCATTTACTGCCAGCTTCACCAGTTCCAACGCCGTTTTAGGGCAAAATTTTTCAAGTTATTCGCTGGGTACAAGGAGCCCGCAAGGTATACCGATTGCGATAACAATCACTCTCAGGCCGCAAACGATAAACGGCACAGTGACCAACATCTCCAGCAGCAATGGTTTTAGCATTTATACCGTCTCCCTCGCTACGTATGACCTATTCCCCATAGTTCAAGCCGCGGCCGCGCCGGCGTCGCAAAATATTGCGAATCCGAGCACCATCACTGTTTACGCCGACGCAAACACACAACTCCTCACCACGGATTCCATCGGCGTAGGCAGCGTCGTGCGATTCCGCGGAGCGATTTTCAACGACAACGGAGTCTTGCGCATGGATTGCCAGAAGATTCTGGACGGCGTAGCTGAATAGCATCCTTGCCATCCGCTCGATTGACCGCGCCGCGTTTTCCATTTCCCTCGCATTCTGATACGCTCTCTCTTTACCGAAATCGTCGCGAGGTCGAGCAGGCCAATTGTTCCGATTAGAGCGGCCCCGAATTTCTAATAGGAACAATCGAACTTTCAGAAAAAGGGTCAAGTGCTTGCAAAGAAGCGGCTTAGCGATTTTCTAATAGACACAAAAACGGCATTTTCGCGCAGCAGGCCAATTCCGCGCGAAGGAGACAATCCGTGGCAGATCTGATGAGAACTTCGAATCCGGCCCTCAACGAGCGCGCATTTCAAGGCGAGCGCGCCGTTCTCGGCGACACGATGACGCTGCAAGGCACCGTCAACAAGACAGGCGTGCTGCTGATCTGCGCCGTCGCGACGGCGGCCTGGACCTGGAATCTTTTCCTGCATTCGCACTCGCCGCAAACCGTGATGCCGCTTGCGCTTATTGGCGGCATCGGTGGGCTCATTGTCGCGATGGTCACGATTTTCAAGAAGGAGTGGTCCGGAATCACCGCTCCGATTTACGCGCTGCTCGAAGGTCTCGTGCTCGGCAGCATTTCGGCGCTTCTCGAAGTGCGCTTTCCGGGAATTGCGATTCAAGCTGTCAGCCTGACGTTTGGCACGCTCGTCGTGTTGCTGCTCGCGTACCGCTCGGGACTGATCGCCGTCACCGAAAAGTTCCGACTCGGAATCATTGCCGCGACGGGCGGTATCGCGCTTTTCTACATCGTTGAAATTGTGCTCGGATTCTTCGGCATTCATTTCACAGCTATCAACGGATCGGGCGCGATCGGAATCGGCTTCAGCGTTTTTGTCGTGATTATCGCGGCGCTGAATCTGGTGCTCGATTTCGATTTCATCGAGACGGGCGTCCGTGTCGGCGCGCCGAAATACATGGAGTGGTACGGCGCGTTCGGCCTGATGGTCACTTTGATTTGGCTCTATTTCGAAATTCTGCGTTTGCTGTCAAAACTTCGCAGTCGCGATTAATCCGCGCGCTGCCATCGTTCGATGCCTGTTGACCGAGATCTCGCAGTCAATCTGCTGCGGGATCTCGTCGCAATTGATTCAGTAAATCCCACGCTCGTTCCCGGCGCGCAGGGCGAATCTGCCGCTGCAGAATTTCTCTGCAAATTTCTCCGTCAGCGGGGAATTCCGGCGGAGCTCGAAGAAGCGGTGCCGGGAAGGCCCAACGTCGTCGCGCTGCTTTTACCTCCGAACGCACCGAAACAAATCAACGACAAAAAATCAGCGGCACTCGCGATTCTTGCTCACATCGATACGGTCGGCGCGGGTGACATGCCCGACCCTTTCACGCCGCGTGAGCGCGATGGGCGTCTCTACGGTCGCGGCGCGCTCGATATCAAAAGCGGCGCAGCTGCAATGTGTGCTGCCGCGATTGCCGCTCGCGATGCGGGCGCGATTCAAAAGCCTCTGCTGATTGCAGCCGTGGTCGACGAGGAGTGCGACAGCATCGGCACCGAAGCGCTGCTGAAACGATATAGGGCAGATGCTGCCATCGTGATCGAGCCAACCGACTTGCGCCTCACCATTGCGCACAAGGGTTATGCGTGGTTTGAAATTGTGACGCATGGCCGCGCGGCGCATGGCAGCCTGCCGTCGGAAGGCCGCGACGCGATCCGCATGATGGGCCGCGTGCTGAATATTCTGGACGCGCTCGATCGCAAACTCGCGTCTCTCACGCCGCATCCGCTTCTTGGCCACGGATCGCTTCACGCTTCTGTGATTCGCGGTGGCCAGGAACTTTCGAGCTATCCGGCGGAGTGCCGTTTGCAGCTCGAGCGCCGCATGTTGCCCGAAGAATCCGTGGGCGAGTTCGAAGTCGAATTGCGCACTCTTGTCGCCGGGCTTGCGGCTCGCGATTTGGATTTTCGCGCCACGGTGCGCGGGCTCGGCTCGCGTCCGGCGTATGAAATCGCGCGAGACGCACCAATCGTGCAACTCGTCAGCAATGCAATTCGAAAGATTCTCGGACCAACCGTTGCAGAGCAGTTCGTCGGAATGGCGGCGTGGACTGACACAGCTCTTCTCGCCGAAGCCGGGATTCCTGGAATCGTCTTCGGCCCCACCGGACGAGGACTCCACGGAAAAGAGGAGTACGTGGAGCTGGATTCCGTCGTTCAATGTGGCGAGATTCTGCTCGAGACAATCCGATCCTCCTGCAGTTCGTAGCATTCTGGTCAAGATTTGAACAACTCTGAAACCTGGATGTGGCGTTCAAATCGGTAACGTTTTCTCCCCACCAAAACCAATCTGGCTTCTGACACTTACTGCTCATGTCTGCAAATGGTGGCATCTGAGGCATTTGCGCACTTCTGCGGCTGGCCTTGCGAATGCACTTCTACCGTCGACTGAAGGCCTCGCCCACCTGGAGTTTCATGCACGGGCGAGCCGAGGGTGTGAGCGTGAGCGAGCAAAACACTAGATTGAATGCGCGCCGAGGTGGGGACCAGGCGCGCGGCTTTTCGATGATCGAAATGTGCGTGGTGATTGCAATCAGTCTCGTAATTGCGGGAATTGCAATCGTTCAAGCACAACCGGCGTTGATGCAGATTCATGCCAATACCGCGAAGGACGAAGTGCAAGGCGCGTTGCGGCAGGCGCGGGAGACGGCCATTTCAGACCGGCGCGATGTGCAGGTGGAGTTCCTGGTCAATCCGCCCGCCAATACTCCCGGGTCGTATGTCCGGCTGACCCGACTCGGCGGTCTATGTTGCGCGAACACCGTGATTCTGATGATGCCGATTTCCAATAGCGTGATTTTCACGACGTTTCCCGGGGAGCCTGATTCGCCAGACGGGTTCGGCAAAGGCGGCGCGATCTTTTTTGCGGGAGTCGTAGGAGGTCCGCCGGCCGGGATGATGTATCAGAGCGACGGGACCTTCACAGCAGTCGGAACCGGGATACCGATCAACGGCACCGTATTTCTTGGCGTTCCGGGTCAAGCGACGACAGCGCGGGCGATCACGATCCTCGGCGCAACCGGTCGCGTGCGGTCCTATCACATTTCGGGGACAACCACATGGTTCGACTAACGGAAAGGAGCGCCGCGATGCGGGACAAGATGCGACGAAATTCGAGAGCGGGATTTACGCTGATCGAGACGCTGGTCTCGATAGTCGTCCTGGCGGTGGGCGTTCTAGGGCTGGCGGCGATGCTTGCCGGGAGCATGGCCTACATGGCCACTTCGAAAGACGACTACATCGCGCAGCAGAAAGCGGCGGAGGCGGTGGAGTCCATATTCACCGCACGCAATACCGGCCAGAAGACATGGAATTCGATTTGCAACATCGGGTCACCGATATGCCCAACAGGAATCTTCACGGCCGCCCCAACTCAGCTTTGCGACCCTGGAGCTGACGGCATTCTCGGCACTGCGGACGACAATTGCGCAATTATCGACAGCCTTCTCACGCCGGGACCGGACGGAAAACTGGGAACAGCGGATGACGTCCTGATTCCTCTGGGGACCTATACGCGCACCATCACGATAACCGCGATTCCAGGAAACGCGGATCTGCGCCAGATCGCAGTAACGGTGACTTACATTTCCGGCAGATTCAACAAGAGCTACACGCTGACCACAAATATTTCGGCGTTTTCATAGAGATTTGCGAGGGAGACCAAGAATGAAGCGCGAAGCCGGATTCAGCCTGATGGAATTGCTGGTGGCCACAGCACTGATGCTCATCATCGTGGGCACGCTGATGAAAACGCTGTCCGATGCCACTTACGCAAATGAAGGCGTCACGCTGCTTGCCAACTCGCAGGAAAATCTGCGCGCGGCGATGAATTACATGGTGAAAGACATCATTGAAGCGGGCGAAGGTTTGCCGCAAGGCGGAATCACCATTCCGAATGCTGCAACGGTCTTGAATCCCACTCCTGCGATTGCTTCCGTCATCAACCGTCCCGGACCGGTGGGAGGGCCAGCGACTTTTCCACCAAGCTATATAACGCTACCTGCTATTACGGATGGGTGGCAACAGGGCCCGTTGGCAGTGACGCCTAACCCGAAAGTCCCGGGCGGAATTCTGCTTGGCAATCCGACCGATTTCATAACTCTGGTGTATGCCGATACTACGATCCTGGATGCAACGAACAATACGCTCGATTCGTATCCGGTGTACCTGGCGCCGACCGCAGGCCCTCCAGCCAATCCAGGCTGTGGCGGAAAGATTGCGGCAGACGGAAGCTCAGTGACCTTCGACCCGGTTTGCATCACGCTGCCGACGGACAACACGCAAATCAGTCCCGGCGATTTGATCATGTTCACCAATGCCAATGGCACGACCTTGCAGACGGTGTCTTCTGCCGTGGGCCAAGTGGTGAACTTTGTCAAGAACGACGCGTTTGGTTTGAACGTATCGGGGCAGCCGAGCGGCACGATCCTTAACATCCAGAACGGCATCGCGTCGCCGGGCGGGCCCTACCCGCCTACAACGTGCACGCGGATCTGGATGATTACGTACTTTCTGAATACGGCGAACCCTCTGCGGCCGATGCTGATGCGCGAAATAAACTTCCAGCCAGCGCAGCCCGTCGCCGAAGTGATCGAGGATCTCTCGATCTCGTACGACATCAATGGGGGCCTCCCGAGCACAGGGGCGATTGCGCCGAACTCCCCCAACTCCGTTCGGAAAGTGAACCTTTCGCTGGGATCGCGTTCGGATAGCGCTTATTCGCAGAACCAAGCTTATTTCCGGAACAATTTACAAACGCAGGTCAGCGTCCGCAGCCTGGCCTTCTTTTCCGATTTCCAGTAATCGTCGCAAAGGAGAAACGCCGTGAGGAATCGTCGCGAACAAGGCATGGCAATGGTGACCGCCCTTCTGGTGCTATTGCTGATTTCAGCCATGATTGTGGGCATGTCGTGGCTGGTGTTGACCGACAAGAAGCTCGGCGGCAACAACGCCGACCGGCAGACCGCTTTCTATGGAGCCGAGGCGGGCATGGAGGCGCTCACGACGCAATTGCAATCTGCATTCGCCAACAACTACGCATTGAGCGCAGGCGATATCACCACGATTGTCAACAACACAGAGACAAACACGACGAACGTTCCGGGCGTCTCGTATCTCACGCCAGCCGGCGCGAACGGATTCGTTATCAATTTTACGCCGGACACAACCCCGGGCAACGTCGGCAACCCGCTGGCCCAACAGCATACGATTCTTTCAGGAACGTATGCTGGACTGGTTGGCTTGCTGACTCCGTACACCATGCAGGTGACTGCACGGACGGCACTAGGTTCGGAAGCCAGACTTCAACGGACCGTTCAAACGGTAGCGATTCCGGTTTTCCAGTTCGGACTTTTTTCTGACACGGACCTAGACTTTTTCGCCGGTCCGGACTTCAACTTTGGTGGCCGGCTACACACCAACGGCAACTTGTGGCTCGCCGAGAACGGCGGAACGCTCACGCTAGCAGGCAAGACGACCGCCGTCGGCCAAGTAATTCGTACGAACCTTGAGAACGGATATCCCACCACGAGCAGCTACAACACGACGGTGAACATCACAACCAATCCCGGGTCATCGAGCTATGCCAATCTGACCACCTCGCAAGGCAGCGTGACCGGTACGAGCTACTTTGGCGCAGTAAGCACGTCGCTGAACGAGCCCGCGTTCAAGAATCTTGCGAGCGCGACATACAACGGCAATCTAGGAAACGGATACACCGGAGTGTTGCCCCTGAACCTGACAATCGCGACGCCGGCACTGGGCGGCACGCCGATCGACATGATCCGAATGCCATTGCAGGGTGAATTCGCCTCAAATCCCGGAAAACTGAACGAGCGCTATTACAGCAAGGCCAGTTTGCGAATCTTGCTTTCGGATTACGGCACCGACGGAACTTGCACGACCAGTGACATCCTCAACATGCCGTACGCGTCCGCCGGAACTCCCATCGACCTTGCCCAATTGGCTTGGGATACCTCGAGCCCGGCAGCATCGTCGGGACAGGCGGCAAAGACGCCTGGAGTGACAGGTCTCGCCGGAATTGGCACTACTCTATTCCCCATGCCTGTTTCGGCAGCAACTATAAGTACTGCCTATACGCCTGCAGATGGGTATTGGGTGCAGAAATGGTTTCCCATTGAAACGGGTTGCCTTAAGATCGACTACCAGTCGAAGACCACTCTCACTTGGACTGACGTGACGAAGGAGATTCTGAAACTCGGCTGGACCGGCCGTAATATTAATCCAGTCTCCAACGCGCAGATTACGACGAATCCTCCTCCTCAGCGAGTTCCACTGCCGGGCGCACAAGTGAATGCGTCCGGGCCAACGATCAACGGCGGCGTTGCTGTTGCTGGCTGCGCTGATCCGAGCCCAAATGCTGTAATTCGTCTGTCGCGCCTGCGAGACAACCCTTCGACCGCAGTCGGAGCGGGCGGTTGCACCGTCGCCGGCACTGGCGCCGTCCAGCACGGCACGGACATATGGCCCAACGTTCTGTTCGATGCTCGCGAAGGCACTCTGCGGGACGTAGCCTTGGCGGGCAACGCGGTGACTTTAGCGGGAACGATGCACTACGTTGAGCTCGATGTCGCGAACCTCGATAAGTGGTTCACCGGCCTGCTCGGCGCAAGCGGTACGAGCGCAAACAATACAACCGGCTACACAGTTTATTTCTCCGACCGCCGCGGAGACCGTCATGACCCGAGCCCACCGCCTTCCGTAGGTACAACTCCGACAAAAACGGGGGCATTCGGTTTCGATGATTTCGTCAACTCGAGTGACGTGAATGGATGTCCGAATGGCGCGCTTGAGGGCGCTGAGGATTTCGAGTCGGATTTCACAATGGGAACAGATCTGAATCCGCCAGCGACCCCACGGAAGTATGGCGAATTTTTTCCGACCGACGGTGTAACTACAACGAATGATCCGAATCTATGGAATCTCCCGGGCGGTATCGGGATACAAATCAATGGCGTCCTCTCCGCGGCTTCCACGGCGATCCTGAACAATCCCACTTGCGCGGGTCCCGGGAGGGATTGGCCCTTTGCCGTAGCCGCCAATGCCCAGGATCTTCGGGAGAATCCGCCCGTTCATTTCCGCCGCGCCCTGAAGTTGGTGGACGGCGCGACGCTTTCGATTGGAACCTGCGACGCGGTGGCTTGCGGACTCACGATAGTTGCCGAAAACCCGATCTACGTGCAAGGCGACTACAACGCGGGAATTAACGGTAATTTCGGGACCGCATTCGTGGCGGCTGCGGTGATCGGCGACGCGGTGACGCTGCTCTCCGACAACTGGAACGATGTGAACTCGTTTGCCTTTCCGTATGCACCTAATTCCCGAGCCGGCAATACGACTACGTATCGCATGGCTGTGGTGGGCGGCAAGACGATTCCGTTCAAACAGCCAACGGTGAACTGCGGAGGCGCGGCATGTTCCGCCGACTTCGGCACGGACGGCGGCGCGCACAACTTCCTGCGCTACATCGAGACCTGGGGCGGGACGCTGTACTACAAGGGTTCGCTTGTGAGCCTGTATTACAGCCACCAGGGGGTGGGTACATTCAAATGCTGCACGACGGTTTACAACCCGCCCACTCGCGGATACAGCTTCCAGACGGAGTTCCTGACTCCGAGCCTGCTGCCGCCGCGAACGCCGATGTTCCAGGCGATTAACACGATCGGATTCTCACAGGTCGTGCTGCCGACGCAGTAGAAACAGTTTTCCCCGCAACACCCCTAGCGGCTCCCGTTCCCCCCGGGAGCCGCTTTTATTTTGGGGCCTTGGTGTGCTGACGAATCAGGGGGAGGCTGGGCGGGTGCGGGGGTTGAAATTTGTGTTTGCGGCGGGCGTGGTGCAGGTGGGCGCGGACTGCGGCCCGCACAGGCTTAAGAGCGGATCGCTGATGGTGGCCGGCGTTACAAGCCCTTCGAGAGGCTCGGCGTAGATTTTGTAATTGTGATTCAGCGGGACACGATCGATTTCGTAGGAGCCGTCGAAATGCAACTGCTGGGTGGCTGCATTGCAGCTCCAGCCGCCCAGCGTGGCGGCGATTACTGATCCGGTGTCGGCGTCGACGGCTACTACGTGGGCTCCAAAAATTCCCGTGACGAATGATCTGGTTGCTGGGGCTGGGATATTCGCGAGGGCGAAAGGATTGGCGGGGAGAATTTGGCCGCTGATTGTGCCGATGTTTATGGAGTCGGCGGGATCTGGGTAGAGAAAGCGGATGCCGGCGCGGTCGTCGTCGGAGAGAGGGCCATCGGGGGCTTGTGCGGTGGGGCGATCGCCGAGGAATTGGCCGGGCGGAGGAGCGTAGGGAAACATTACGGCGCGCCAGACGGCGGAATGATCGAGGCCGAACAAGTGGCCGAGTTCGTGGGCGAGGAGCGATTCGAGATCGTAGGCGCCCTGGCCTTGAGGGGTGGCTAGCGCGGCGGGAGTTGCGTAGGTGGCTTGATTGTCGTTGCGGAATAGGATGTCGGCATCGAGAATTTGGCCGGCGAAAGCGGCTGGGCCGCTCGCGCCTATGGAAACCCCGGGAGCGTTGGCGGTGATGACGCGAGTGAAGGCGAGGACGCCGGTGGTGAATGCTACGCTCGGCTGATTGAAGCAGATTGTGTTGAGGCCGTCGATGTTGTTTTCCTGATCGTTCGAGCAGGAATTTGCGGCGGTGACGCGGGCGAGTGGGGCGATGAGGCCGGGATGGGCCGCGGTGTTGAAGGTGGTGCCGGGGACGCCGGTCCAGGCTTCGAAGGAGGCTGAGATGGATTGCTCGATTTCGTTGAGTTGGGCGGGCGTGCCTTGAGCGGCGGCGGTGAGAATCGTGTTGCTTGGGAGCGGGAGGGAGGTGCTCCATCGGCGATTCAGCGGGGAGGCGATCGTGAGATTCCAGCGGTTCGGCTGCGGGCAGCCTCCGGCTAGCGGGACTGTGGAATCTGTGGTGTAGCTGAAGGCGTCGGGGGTGTGAATCGCGGCGAAAATCAAAAGGCACAATGAGGCGAGTGCGATGGGGCGTTTCATTGGCGACTTTCTCCCGCGGCTTGGGTTTGGAGCGACGCTAGCACCTGCGAGTGGAATGTGCTGATTGGCATTTTGCGGATGGCGGTGGTTTCAAAGTTGTGCGATGCGGGATCGAAGACGGGGAAGGCGGCGGTATCCTGGGTAACGAATTCTTCACCGGTTGTTCGGTCGTGCGCGATTCGGAAAGTGCCTTGCATCCAGCTGACGATCGAGAAGTCCCGGGCTGGAGTGCGCTCGAGAAACAGAATTAATTCTTCGCCCGGCGAGAATCGGGGGACGCCGGAAACTGTGGACGTGAGTTTTCCGGCGCTGCCACCAAGTAGACGCACTGTGATCTGTGCGGGGGCGGAGCCTTTCCAAGTTTCTTGGACGTCGAAGGTGGTGAAGGTCCAGATTTCGCCGGCGTCCCAGCGGGTGGAGTTTGTGATGCAACGGGCGCGAACGACTGTGTGAGCTGTGCGGGATAAATCGGCAACGGACATGCGCTGGAGCGTTGTGGCGCGGGCGGGCGAGTGGCCTGCTGCAAGTGAAGCGGCTACGAGTGCGAAGACGGGGAGCGTTCTAGTGAGCTTGATCATTTTATCTCCAGGATTCCGGTGGCTGAGGCGCGGTCATTGTTCAGCGACTTGATAAAAAGCGTGCGGACGCCGGGAACAGTTGTGCTTGAGATCTGCAGATCGAGCTCGATGGTGTTGGGGAAAAGGCCGGTGATGGCGGATGCGATGACGGGAATGTCTCCGGGCGATGTATCGGAAGCTGCGCCGGGACCCGTGAATGCGTAGGTCATGGTGGGATCGAGGCCGTTGCCGTGAATGCAGAGGCTTACCGTTTGCGTACCGGAGGGCGGACGGGCGATGGTGAGCGGCGTGCCTTCCACTTCGCAGGTCGCATTCGTCAGTAGGCCGTCGAAGTCCACGTCGAGCGGAACGGAGATGGCGGCTGTGGTTGGTTCGACTACGGTGATGCTTTTGTTGGAGGCGACCGGTTGCGAGGGACTCAGCGCGATGACGTCTTCCGAGACGTCGAACGGCAATATGACGAACGGGACAGGATTGGAAAGTAGCGCGGGAGCGCCGGGATTGGAGATTTGCAGGGTGAATGTTGCGGCTGTTTGCAGGTCGGCGGGAGTGAGCGCGATCGCGCAGGTGGTGGCTGTGGAGCACGTGGTGGGGCGCGCGATGCCGTTGAGGAGAATGGAGGAGCCTGTGCCGGCGCTGCCGGGGATAAAGTTCAATCCCTGTACAGATACGGGGAAGTCCTCTATCGCGCCGGCCATCGCGCTGGAGGGCAGAATCAGTTCGATGGTCGGGCCGGATGTGATGGCGATTGTCGCCGAGGCGGACTTCGTATTGTCGGCTTGGCTGGTGGCGATGATTGAGATTGCGTTCGGCGATGGCGCTACTGTGGGTGCGGTGAAGACGCCGTTGGCATCTACGGAGCCGCATGCTGCGCCGCCGCAGCCTTGTCCGGCGATTGCGGATTGAACGCTCCAGGTGACGGCGGTGTTGCCGCTGCCAGTGACGGTGACGAAAAATTGGCGAGTGCTGAGAGTGCTCGTGGAATGCGGAACGAATGCATAGAACGGAGAGACGGAAATCGAGAGCGGAGTTGAAATTCCGGTGACGGACACGATTGCGCTGCCGATTTTCGAAGGGTCTGCCTGGCTCACGGCGGTGACGGTGACAGGATCGACCGTGGGCGGCGCGGCAGGCGCGAGGTAATCGACACTACTGGAACTTGGTCCGGTTGGCGCGACGCAAGGACTGGAGCCTGACTGGCAAATTTGCCCGAAGGTTGGATTTCCGTTGGGGACGCCGTTTACGACCCAGGACACATCGGTGTCGGACGTGCTGGTCAGGTTTGCCGCGAAGGATGCGCGCTGGCCGACCTGAACGGTTGCTGATGACGGCGATACGGTGACGATGATGTTGCTGACGAGAGTGACAGACGCGGATGTAGAGAGCAGACCAACCGTAGCGTGAATCAAGACTGCGTTTGGTGAGGGCAAATCTGAGGGGGCTGTGTAGAGAGCCGTATCTGCGCTGCTTGTGACGAAAGTTCCAATTGTCGAGTTGCCGCCGGAAACTCCGTTGACGTCCCATGCGATGGAAGCGCCTGCGGCGAGACAGAATGAAGCGGTGAAGGTTTGCGTCTGACCGAGAGATACCGTGGCTGCGGATGGCGAGATGGTGTTTGTTGCAGCGCAGGTGATGGTGACGCTTGCTGAGGCGGACTTCGATGAGTCGGCAACGCTCGTGGCGGTGACACTCACGGTCGAGGGCGAAGGCGTAACTGCGGGAGCGACATAGAGCGCGCTGGTGGCTCCATTCGAAGTGATGGTGCCGAGCGTCGAGTTGCCTCCGGCGATGCCGTTTACGCTCCAGGTGACCGCGTTCGAAGAGGCGTCCGCGCCGGTGATAGTTGCTGTAAATGCTTGTCCGGCGCCGGTTGAAACGGTCGCGGAGGTTGGCGAGATCCCGATCACGATTCCGCCTGTAAGCGTGACGAGGGCCGACCCTGTGGCGGTGCTTTCCGCATTGCTTGAGGCGGTTACGGTGACGGTCGCGGGCGAGGGCATCGAGTTTGGAGCTGTGTACAAGCCGCTCGGCGAAATTGTGCCGGCGCTCGCGCTTCCTCCAGCCACGCCGCCTGCAAACCATGTGACGCTTTTGTTTGACGTGCCTGTGACGGTGGCCTGGAATTGCTGTGACTGGCTCAAGGGGACGCTTATTTGTGCCGGCTGCAAGACTACGGTGACCACGGCAGGACCTGTCGAGGTGACTCCAGCGCAGCCGGGCATCGCGACGGCAGCGATACAAAAGATCGCAAGCAAGAGCAGATTCGGAGGACGATTCGATTGGTCAAACCTGGTGGCAGCCCGACTCAAAGTCGTTTTCAGCCACCGGGGTTTGACTGAGTGCGTCATGTGTGCGATGGCTTAACGCACGAGATGTGCCATCGCGGAGCATCGCGAGATGGAGAACATCTTTCACGCGGTTTCGCGGATTGTTGACGGGCTACGCGCTGTGGCTTCAGAAGAATGGGGAAAAATGGACAAGTAAAAACGAATTGTCGTGTGATGAGTGAAAAATGCTCCGCTCGCCCTAGCGGTTCCAAATCGGCATGCTTCCAATTCATTTCGGGACGCGAATCGGCGAACTTACTGAATGGAGGAGGCAATCGATAAATATGGGTGATATACCGCCCGAGCGAGGACGACCAGGTTGACAGCAATACAGAACCCGCCAAATAATCTCGGCATGGCAAAACCGGAGACAGTTCGACGGATCAAGAGCTATTCATCGGAGAGCGGCTGCGTCTATCAGTATCAGTTCCAAGACGCGCATCCCGTGCAGCAGGGAAGCGCGAAGGGAAACGAGTACGTCTATTACGTGTCTGCGGATCGAAAGAAGATGTTTCCGGTGCGCATTTTTGTGGGGCAGGACGCGATCAAGAAATGGGGCGAAGCAACGGGGCGCCCTCTGACGGGAACTGAAGAATACGCGGCGGCGAAGATGCGGCTATTTCAGGCGTTCGATGAAGGCGAGGAACTTTTCGCGACGGGCCCTGCGCTGGTCGTCGATGAATCGAACCTCAATGCGCTGCTCCAACGGCTCGATTTGTAACCCTCCTCTCCGCTTACATGCGCGACAGCACGGCCGCGCGCAGTGCAGGTTCCAAAATCTCGAAACGAAATTTATATCCGGCTGCAAGCATTCGTTCCGGTTTTACGCGATCGCTGCTGAGCAAGACAGCGTCGGCCATTTCGCCCATCGCGAGCCGAAGCACAAATGCAGGCGCTGGAAAAATTGCCGGACGATGCAACATGGCGGCGAGCAGCCGGGTGAATTCCTCGTTTCGCACCGGGTTTGGCGCAACGACATTTACGGGGCCGCTCACCTGCTCGTTGGCAATCGCGTGGCGGATGATTCCGAGCACGTCTTCGATGGCAATCCACGACATCCATTGCTGGCCGTCGCCGAGGCGTCCACCGACGCCGAGCTTGAAAGGGGTGAGCATTTTAGGAAGCGCACCACCTTTTCCGGAAAGTACGACTCCGAAACGCAGCATGACAGTGCGGATGCCCATCGCAGCGGCGCGGCTGGCTTCGGCTTCCCAGTCACGGCATAGCAGAGCGAGAAAATCCGTCCCGATGGCGCTCGATTCGGTGAGAATTTCATCGCCGCGAGAGCCGTAGTATCCGATCGCCGACGCTACGATCAGCACGCGAGGCTTTTGCTTCAGGCGTGAAAGCGAGTCCACAAGCACGCGAGTGGTGTCGATGCGGCTGCTGCGGAGAATCTGTTTGCGCGCTTCGGTCCAGCGGCCGTCGGCGATTCCGGCGCCGCTCAGGTGGATCACGACATCGACGCCTTCGAGCCCCGCGACGTCAACAGTTGCTCGCATCGGATCCCATTGGACGTCTCCTGCTTTTGCCCCTTTACCTGGCCGGACCAGACGGACGACGCTGTGACCATCCCCCTGCAGCGCCGCGGAGGTTGCCGTGCCAATCAGCCCTGAGCCTCCCGAAATAAGGATTTTCATGTGCCGTGATCTCTCCCGTTTCGATCACAAATCTACCCTAAAGTGCGAGATGCTGCGCGTCAAGCGTCCGGCACAGTCATAGAATGAGCGCGGCTGACCCGATTTAAGATTCGAAAGAGCCGAAACCGCTTTGTGGCTCGCGCGTCCATCTAAGATAAACTCATCGGCTGCTTATGAGGTGACGATGAATCGTTTAGCGCGGAGATATGGTGCAGCTGTTCTTCTAGCGATACCGCTGATGCTGTCGTTTGCTTCTGACAAATCTGCCAGCGGAGACATCCGCGGTTTCTTTCCCAAGCGGGTCGCCCCTGAACGCGAACTCGAATCGAAGCTGCAGAGTATCCCCGATGCCGCACACGCGGAGAGCAATCTGCGCCATCTAACGAGCCAACCGCATAGGGCCGGCACGGAAGCCAGCCATCAGGTGGCGGAATGGTTGCGCGACCAGTATCGAAGCTTTGGCTTCGACGCCGAAATCGTTTCATACAGCGTGTGGATGGCCGAGCCTCGCGAAGTGAAACTCGATCTCGTTGCGCCGGCGAAAAAGGCGCTGGCTACGCCCGAGCAGCCGGTGGAAGTAGACAAGGACACAGAAGATCCTCGCGCGGTGATGGCGTTCAACACCTATTCGCCTTCGGGTGAAGTGACGGCGCCGGTGGTTTACGTGAACTACGGAACGCCCGAGGATTATGCAGAACTCGATTCGCTAGGCGTGAGTGTGCAGGGAAAGATCGCCATTGCCCGTTACGGCCATAATTATCGCGGCATCAAAGCAAAATTGGCGGAAGAGCACAAAGCGGCCGGCTTGATCATCTTCTCCGATCCAGCCGACGACGGATATATGGCAGGCGATGTGTTTCCGAATGGGCCGTGGCGGCCGATGAGCGGGATTCAGCGCGGGTCGATTCTTTACACGGAAGATTATCCCGGAGACCCGTTGACGCCGGGAGTGGGAGCGACGCCTAATGCGAAACGAATCAAGCCCGGCGACGCGACGAACCTGCCGCACATTCCCACCATGCCCATCAACGCGCAGGACGCGTGGGCGATTCTCGATCACCTGGGCGGACCACACGTTCCTAGAAGTTGGCAGGGCGGCTTGCCGTTTACGTATCACGTGGGGCCGGGCAAATCGGAAGTGCACATGAAGCTGGTGATGGACTTCGAGCAGCGCCCGATCTATGACGTGATCGCAAAATTGCGCGGCAGCGATGACGGTCAATGGGTTTTGCTCGGCAATCATCACGACGCATGGGTGTATGGGGCAGCCGATCCAAGCAGTGGCACGGCTGTGATGCTTGAAACAGCGCGAGCGCTTGGTGAATTGGTCCGCAGCGGCTGGAAACCACGGCGCACAATCGTGATGTGCGAGTGGGATGGAGAAGAACCAGGGCTACTCGGTTCGACGGAATGGGTAGAAGCGAATCGCGCTGAGCTTCAGGCGAAGGCCGTTGCCTACATGAATACCGATGTGGGAGTAACCGGGCCGAATTTCGGAGCGGCGGCGACGCCATCGTTGAAGGAAATTGTGCGCGACGCGGCGCGTGAAGTGCCGGATCCCGAGACCAAACGCAGCGTCTATGAAATGTGGCGAGAGCATTCCTCGCAGAAGAAAGGCGCGCCGAACGGTATCGCGCGGCCGGAGCTCAAGGCGGAGACTCCTGGCGAGACACCTGTCGGCGCCTTGGGAGCGGGCTCGGATTTTTGTCCGTTCTTCGATTTTGCGGGCATTCCTTCAATGGACATGGGCTTCAGCGGCGACTATGGCGTCTATCACTCGCTGTACGATGATTTTTACTGGATGAAACAGTTTGGCGATCCGACGTTTGTCTATCACGCGACGCTCGCGCGGATTCTGGGTACGGTTGCGCTGCGCCTGGACGAAGCCGATGTACTTCCTTTCGATTACTCGGCGTACGCGAGCGAAATTGCACGGATGACCAGCGACGTGAATGCTCGAGTGCGAGCGCCGCAGGGAGCGGAAGCGCCCGATTGGAAAGCTGTATCCGATGCAGCTGACGAGTTGACGGCTTCGGCTGGTCGAACTTCCGTAGCGCTGCGTGCGATTTCACCGGCAATGCTCAGCCCAGCCACCCAACGCGAACTCAATCGCGCGCTCGCAAGTGTGGAGCAGTCGCTTCTCGTTCCTGAGGGGCTGGCAGGCCGCCCCTGGTACAAGCACACGATTTTTGCGCCGGGCAGTTACGCTGGTTACGCGGCGGAGGTGATGCCTGGCGTGAATGAAGCGCTCGATCGAAACGATCCTGCCACTTTTCACCGCGAAGCTGTTGCGCTGGCCGCGGCCCTAACCCGAGCGGCTGTGCGTCTCGATGAGGTGAGCGGTATGGCGAAGACGGCGGCAGGTACCCATTCAGGCGATTGATTGTCGTGTCGTTTCCTGTGCACCAATTTTGCGCCTGCTGCGCGAGGTCGCGTTAGAATGAGGGCCATGCGTGTTCGCGTCCTGTTCTTTGGACAACTGAAGGATATTGTGGGACTCGCTCAGGACGAGGCCGATCTTTCCGACGGCGCTCGCGTGGAAGATCTTTTCGAGCGCTACGGAAGGCGCTTTCCGAAGCTAGCGGAATTTCGTCCTTCGATTGCGGCTTCGGTGAATCAGGAGTACGCGGGTTGGCGCGAATCGCTTTCTGCGGGTGACGAAGTGGCGTTCCTTCCGCCCGTTAGTGGTGGGGAACACGTGGCGACCGTTGAAGATATCTTTCAGCTCGTTCGTGAGCCGATTCGCCCGCAGGAATTGGTTGAAAGCATCAAAGCGCCGGAGGATGGCGCGGCGGTTGTGTTCGATGGATTCGTGCGCAACAATTTCCGCGGAAAACGGACACTCTACCTGGAATACGAATCCTACGAAGCGATGGCGCTGGCGAAAATGCGCGAGATCGGCTCGCAGATGCGGGAGAAATTTCAGATTCACCGCATCATCATCGTGCATCGCCTGGGCCGGCTCCAGATTGGCGAAACCAGCGTTTGGATTGCTGTGAGTTCGGCGCACCGCGCTGCCGCGTTTGACGCGTGCCGTTACGCGATTGACACCTTGAAGCGCACCGTGCCCATCTGGAAGAAGGAATATTTCGCCGGCGGAGCGGTGTGGGCCAAGGGCGAAATTGCGGGAGAAATACCGTCACAGGAAGCCATTTCCCGCGCAGATGAATCTACCTCTTAGATGAAAATATCGCCTCGGACTTTCAGCGCCTTGCCGCTGGCTGGAGCGGTGATGTGTGCGGGATTGTATGGTTCGTTGCCTCGTCCATTGATTGCACAGGAACAGGAGAAGCCTGCGATTCGCGTGAATGTGAATCTCGTCAGCATTCTCGCGAGCGTGATTGATGCGAGTGGGCGGCCGGTTCCCGATCTCACCCAGGATGCGTTCGAATTAAAAGAAGAGGGCGTGCCGCAAAAAATTGAGCGCTTCGAGGCCCAGACGAACCGGCCGCTCGACCTCGCGCTGATGGTCGATGCGAGCATGAGCACTTTCAAGGACCTGAAATTCGAGGCCGAAGCGGCGGCGCACTTCATCAAGCAGGTGGTTCGGCCGGCGGACACGCTTTCGGTTTTCGAATTTTCGGATTCGGTTATACAGCTGTCGGAATTTTTGGATGATGTTCCGAGGTTGCAGGCCGCTGCGGAGAGAATCAGCCCGGGTGCGGGAACTGCCATGTATGACGCGGTGGTGCTCGGGTCGAACGCGTTGCGAAAGCTCCCGCAGGAACGGCGGCGCGCGATCGTTCTGGTTACTGATGGCGGGGAGACGACGAGCGTTTCGAAGTTTGATGACGCGCGCCGCGCGGCAATCCGGTCGGGCACGCTGCTTTATTCGATCATCATCCGGCCGGTGAAGAACGAGAATGGCCGCAACACTGCCGGCGAACACGCGCTGATCACAATCACGGATAGCACGGGCGGCGCTTTCTTCATTCTCGACGATCTTCAGCAGCTCGACGCGATGTTCGATCGCATCAATCGCGAGCTGCGCACGCAGTATCTGCTTGGATACTATCCGAATCCGCCGCCGAAACCCGGCAGCACGCGGCATGTGGAAGTGACGGTAAAATCAGGAGACCTTGTGCGGTACCGCAAGGAATATTTCACTTCGGCAATGCCTCGATAATGAACCAATTCCTCGAAGTCGCGATTGACGCGGCGCGCGAAGCGGGTGCGCTGTTACGGACGGAATTCGATCGCCCGAAGCGAATTACTTACAAGGGCGAAGTGGACATCGTCACGGAATCTGATCGGCGCTCGGAGGAAATTGTGGTCGGCAAATTGCGCCGCCATTTTCCGCAACACGAGATTGTGGCCGAGGAGGGAAGCGGCGGACCGACGGGAAACGCGCGATATCGCTGGCACGTGGATCCGCTTGATGGCACGACGAATTTCGCGCACGGATATCCATGCTTTTGCGTTTCGATCGGATTGCTCGAAGATGGTGAGCCGATCGTGGGCGTGGTGTTCAATCCGGTGAGCGGTGAGATGTTTTCCGCCGCGCGCGGTGAGGGCGCTTATTTAGAACACAAACGCATACATGTTTCGCAGATTGATACGCTGGCCACGAGTCTGCTCGTCACTGGATTTCCGCCGGATCAGCGCAGCCAGCAAACGAACATAGCTTACTACGCAGGTTTTACGCTTCGAACACACGGCGTGCGGCGCGACGGCTCGGCTGCGCTTGATCTTTGCGGAGTCGCGTCCGGCCGCTTCGAGGCTTTCTGGGAATTTGGCCTGAAATCCTGGGATACAGCAGCGGGGATGCTGCTGGTGAAGGAAGCCGGCGGAATGGTGACCGACTTTTCTGGCAAGCCCTATCATCCGGGTGACCGCGAAATGCTCGCGTCTAATGGGCGGATCCATTCGGAGATGCAGGCAGTGGCGGCCGATATTGTAGAGCAAACCGCCAATCGATAAGTTTGCATGCAAGCTGTGCTGTCCCATAGAATTCCAACGTAAGTCACAAAATGGAACTGTTCCTTAATCTGCTTTGGCTCCTGATTGCCGCTGGCGCGGTTGGTCTATGGCGCGCGTGTTGGCGGAGTGAGAAGCCTGGAAGCCGTCGAGACTCGTTGCGCGAATGGACGGCGATGGGTTGCGCGCTTGTATTGCTATTCTTCGCGGTTTCGCTCACCGATGATTTGCACACGGCGGCGATGCTCCTGGACGAATGCTCAGCGAGCCGCCGCCATTCCATCTGCGGTCATCATTCGGAGCAGTCGAAACAAATTGTGAAGAAGACCGGCCCGGCGATTCTTCCGCGGATGGCGTCGATCGAATCCCCGCTGACTTGTTTGTGCGGGGTTAGCGTTGGTTCCTATGCAGCGAAATTCTTCGTTCAAGGTTTTGCCGAAGGCCGCGCCCCTCCCGCCTCACCTCTCTAAACATTCGCTCGTTAGTGAGCCGACCCATCGTACAGCTTAAGTCTTTTCCTAAGCATTCCGTCGGTCAATGGGCATTGTGTTGAGCACCTAGCTGCGGTCCCCGGCCCGAAAACAAAGCAAGCCTAGAGCAGAGGAGTTTTTTAATGAAGTCGGCAGTTTTTGCTGTGGCATTGATTGCAGGCGCCGCTGTGTGCGGTTGCGGCGGCACGAGCAATCCCTCGGATCAGACGAAGGCTGCGAGCTCAGATAGTTCGAAGGGAGGGAACTACGTCGCGTCCGATGCCAAAGGCATTCAGACGATGACAGTAAAGACGTCAAGTGTTCCGGACTATCTGGAACTGGCTGCGCATATCGAAGCCGACCCGACGCGAGTGGTCCATGTATTTGCGCCTGTCGGCGGACGAATCACCGAACTGAAAGTGCGACCCTGGCAGCGCGTGGAAAAAGGGCAGACACTCGCTCTGCTTCAAAGCAGCGACTTGGCGCGGGCGATGGCCGACTATCAACGCGCCGTCGCGGATAATGAGGTGAAACAGAAACAGCTCGTCCGCTCGCAGGATCTCCTGGCCCATCGCGCGATTGCAGAAAAGGATTTTCAGCAGGCGCAGGCGGATGCGCAGTCGGCGAAGGCCGCGTTGGACGCCGCACGAGAACAAATTCTGGTGCTGGGCATGGATCCTGATAAACCGGGCTCGCAGTTGCGTGTCACGGCGCCGCGCTCCGGTGTGGTGCTCGAGGTAAACGCCGCGCAGGGTGAGTTCTCAAAATCGCTCGACGCGCCGATGCCGCTGTGCACCATCGCGGACATTACGACGGTTTGGGCGCTCGGAGATGTTTTCGAAAAAGATCTGAGCGCTGTGAAATCCGGGCAGCAAGCAACTGTGACGCTGAATGCGTATTCCGGTGAAAGCTGGAAAGGACAAATCAGCGTCGTTTCCGACACCGTCGATCCCGTTACCCGCACCCTGCACGTGAGAGTGATTCTTCCAAATGGAAACACGCGTATTAAGCCGGCGATGTTTGGTTCGATTCGCATCCTGCGGTCCAATTCTCAAGGCATCCTGGTGCCTGCTTCGGCGGTGATACGCGAAGGCAACGAAGCATATATTTTTGTCGATCAAGGAAATGGAAAGTACGAGCGCCAGAACGTGAAGGCTGCCCGCTCATTTGACGGCTCACTCGAAATTACGTCCGGCATCGCGGCAGGCGACAAGATCGTCTCCGAGGGAGGGCTTCTCCTGCGCGAAGGCGCGCAGGACTAGCCGCCGATGCGCAAGCTGATCGCTTCGCTTCTCCGCTACAGGCCGCTGATGATCGTTCTGCTCGTGGCATGGATTGCTGCCGGATTCATTCTTTTCCTTCGTCTTGATATCGAGGCATACCCCGATCCGTCGCCGCCGCTGGTAGAAGTGATCACGCAGAATCCGTCGTGGTCTGCGGAGGAGATGGAACAGCAAGTCACGGTTCCGGTGGAGACTGCTCTTTTCGGCATACCGCACCTGGAAGAAGTGCGCTCGATCAGCATTTTCGGCCTCAGCGACGTGAAAATGTATTTCAGCTACGGCAGCGACTATTACTGGGATCGCCAGGAAGTTTTGAATCGCCTCCAATTGATTCAACTGCCCTCCGGTCTTTCGCCGCAGCTCTCTCCCTGGTCTCCCGTGGGCGAAATTTATCGTTACCAGCTTTATGGTCCGGCGTACAGCCTGAACGAACTGAAAGCGACGCAAGCCTGGTTTGTCACTCGCGAGATCAAGCAAGTTTCGGGCATCATAGACGTGACCTCTTTTGGCGGTAGCACGCGCCAGTACATCGCTGAAATCGATCCGCGAAAGCTTCTGCAATTCAACGTCACCCTCCCGCAAGTGGTCACCGCCGTGGGATCGAGCAATGCCAACGCGGGCGGAAATTACCTCACGATGGGCAGCCAGAACGTGAACGTTCGCGGCCTGGGCTTGCTCCATAGCATTCCGGAAATGCAGAACGTTTTGATCACGACGCGCAACGGCGTCCCCGTGTACCTGCGCGATGTGGCGGAGGTGAAGGAGGGCTTTCAGCCGCGTCTCGGCCAGGTAGGCATCAATCACGATGACGATGCCGTCGAAGGGATCGTGTTACTGCAGCGAGGCGAACAGTCCGTTCCGGCGTTGCGCCAGCTCGAGCAAAAAGTAAAAGCGCTGAACGACGGATTGCTTCCCGCCGGAATGAAGATCGTCACGCTATATAACCGCATCAATCTGATTCATCTCACCACCGAGACGGTGCGCCACGTCGTACTGATGGGCCTCGTGCTTGTGACGGCTATTCTGATTGTATTCCTCGGAGACGTTCCCATTTCCCTGATCGCAGCGCTCACGATTCCGTGCTCTTTGCTTTTCGCGTTTTCGCTGATGGTTCTCACGGGACGTTCCGCGAACCTGATCTCCATCGGCGCGATCGACTTCGGAATACTCGTCGATGCATCCGTCATCGTTCTCGAGAACATCTACAGGCGATTCCAGGCGGCGACCTCCAATACTTCTACGCTCGATCTTGTTGCGGAAGCGACCGCCGAAGCCGTCCGTCCTGTGATTTTTTCCGTTCTCGTGATTGTAATCGCGCTAATACCTCTGTTCACGATGCAGGGAGTTCCGGGCAAAATTTTCGCGCCGATGTCGGAAACCTACGTTTTCGCGCTGGCCGGGGCGCTGTTATTCGCGGTTTTGTTCTCGCCCATCCTCGCCTCGTTCATGCACCCGGAGAAAGTCCGCGCTCACCACACGATTCTTGTCACGTGGCTTGGCAAAAGATACGCCGCCGCGCTCAAGTGGACGATGTCGCGGCGCAAGACGACTCTTGCGATCGCCGGAGCCGCGTTCATCATCACCCTTCTGCTCACACGGTTTCTAGGCGGCGAGTTTATGCCCAAACTCGAAGAGGGAAATCTCTGGGTGCGCGCCACGCTTCCGCAAGACGTCTCTTACGAAGCCTCCGCAAAAATGGCCAAGGATATCCGCGATATCCTGCTCGGCTACCCCGTCGTCACTCAAGTTGTCTCTCAGTTGGGGCGTCCAGACGACGGGACCGACGTGACGACCTTCAACAACATCGAATTCATGGTCTCCCTGAAACATCTCAATGAGTGGCCCAGCGGCCTGACCAAGGAAAAGCTCGTCGGCCAAATGGATTCGCAGCTCGAGAAATTCCCCGGCATCGATTTTAATTTTTCTCAGAATATTCAGGACAACGTGGAAGAAGCGATGTCAGGCGTAAAAGGCGAGAACTCCTTGAAGATATTTGGTGACGATATCAACGTGCTGGTCGAAAAGGCCGGCCAGATCAAGGAGATCATGGCGGGCGTTCGCGGCGTCGCCGATCTTGGCGTCTTTCAGGAAACGGGCCAGCCGCAGCTTCTGATTTCGATCGACCGCGCCGCCAGCGCCCGCTATGGCCTGATGGCTGCGGACTTGAATGCCGCGGTTCAAGCAGCCATCGGCGGATTTGCCGCGACGCAAATCCTGGAAGGCGATCGCCGCTTTGATTTCGTCGTTCGCTATCAGCCGGAATTTCGCCGTACTCCCGAAGCGATTCGCAATATCCTGCTGCCCACGCCGGATGGCAACCGAATCCCGCTCTCTCAGGTGGCCGACGTTTCCCTGCGCGAAGGCGCTTTTATGATCTACCGCGAGAATGGCCGCCGCTACATTCCGGTGAAGTTCAGCGTGCGCGGCAGAGACCTCGCCGGAACCATTCGGGAGGTGCAAGCGCGAATCGCGCAGAAAGTTCATCTGCCCGAAGGCTATCACTACGAATGGGCCGGAGAATATGACAGCCTGCAAAAAGAACAGCGCCGGCTGATGGTCATCATCCCGATCAGCCTGGTGATAATTCTGGCGCTGCTATTCACCGCGTTCAATTCTCTCCGCCACGCGCTATTGGTGCTGGCGATGTTGCCCTTTGGTCTCACGGGCGGAATTCTTTCGCTACTTGTCACCCGCACTCCTTTCAGCATTTCGGCTGCGGTGGGATTCGCTTCGGTGATCGGAGTCTGCACGCTCGGCGGCGTCGTTTTTGTTTCAGGAATTCGTCGTAAAGAGCAGACTGGGCATTCGAAACTCGGCGCAATTGAACTCGGCGGCATGGCGGAAATGCGTCCGGTGCTGATGGCGTGCGTTGCGGCGGGACTTGGCCTGCTGCCTGCCGCCATGTCCTCGGGCGTCGGCGTTCAGGCGCAACAGCCGCTGGCGCGCGTCGTCGTGGGCGGCATGGTCACGTCACCCCTGGCCATTCTCTTCATGATTCCTGTGCTCGCCAGTTACTGGCTGCCAACGCCGCACGCACCTGACGCTCCTCAAAAAGAATCGTAGCGGGCCATGGCAATCATCTCCGCTGCCTTCGTTGACGGAACTCCGACCAAGTGCTAGCCTTCGCGCTCGATTCCAATCTATGCGCGCTGTTGACATCATCCGCAAAAAACGCGATGCCATCGAGTTATCCCGCGAAGAAATCAATTTTCTCGTTGAAGGCGCTACGCACGAGCGCATCCCCGATTACCAGATAGCCGCTTGGTTGATGGCTGTCCTATGGCGCGGCATGACGCGCGCCGAACTCGCGGCGCTCACCGAATCCATGCTGCATTCCGGCTCAGTCCTCGATTGGTCGAGCCTCCCCGCGCCCAAGGTCGATAAGCATTCGACCGGCGGCGTCGGCGACAAAACTTCTCTCGTGATTGCCCCCGTGGTTGCTGCTGCTGGGCTCTACGTCCCAATGATCAGCGGGCGCGGATTGGGCCACAGCGGCGGCACGCTCGACAAACTCGAATCGATTCCGGGCTTCAACGTGAATCTCAAGCTCGATGAATTTCGGCGCGTCCTCGAGAAATGCCATTGCGGCTTGATTGGGCAAACTCCCGAAATCGCGCCTGCCGACAAAAAGCTCTACGCCTTGCGCGACGTCACCGCCACCGTCGAAAGCCCTTATCTGATTTGCGCTTCCATCATGAGCAAGAAAATGGCGGAAGGTATCGATGTGCTCGTCCTCGATGTGAAGACTGGCGTCGGCGCTTTCATGAAGAAGCAAGCCGACGCCGAATATCTGGCCGAGTTGATGGTCGAAACCGGCACGCGCATGGGCAAAAAAGTTGTCGCGCTCATTACGGACATGGAACAGCCCCTCGGCCGCAAAGTGGGGAATGCGCTTGAAGTGGAAGAGTGCATCGAGATCATGAACGGCAAGGGCCCGGCAGACTTGCGCGAAATATGCGTCGAGCTTTCAGCGTGGATGTTTTTGCTCGCTGGCAAGTCGAAATCAATCGCTGACGGACGCGCGCTTGCAGCGGAAATGATTGCTTCCGGGCGCGCCCGTGATACATTCCGCGAGATCATTCGTTTGCAAGGCGGCGATGCAGGAGTCGTCGACGATCCGCACAAGTTGCCGCAAGCACGGCACGAAGCCCGAGTCGCCGCGCCCGCAGATGGATTCATCACCGCAATTCAGTGCGAGCAGGTGGGCGTGGCCAGCATGATGCTGGGAGGCGGTCGCGAGAAAAAGGAAGACATGATTGACCCGGGTGTTGGCTTGATTGTCGAGAAGCGGCTTGGCGATCCGGTGAAGGCAGGCGAGACGCTGTGCATCGTGCGCTACAATCTCGACTCTCGCCTTCCGCATTCGATGGGATTGCTGGCGAAAAGCTTTGAAATTGGACCGAAACCGCCTCACGTCTTGCCTCTCGTGCGAAAAGTGATTGGCGCGGAAGGAAACCTGTGATTCTGGCCGTAGTGCGGGGGGAGCACATCGAATGCATCGCCTGATTGGCTTGGTTGGAATGCTCGTTCTGATGGCGCTCGCCTTTCTTTTTTCGACGAACCGCCGCGCCATCCGAAAAAAAACCGTCGCGTGGGGTTTGGGGCTCCAGATCGTCTTCGCATTTCTCGTGATGCGCTGGGAATACGGCCGGTGGATCTTTCATCAGGCGGGCGAAGGCGTGAACTGGATGCTTAGTTTCTCGTTTTACGGTTCTTCCTTTGTATTTGGTGACCTCGGCAAAAAGGGTTCGCCGATGGGCTTTTTCTTCGCATTTCAGGTGCTGCCCACGATTATTTTTATTGCTGCATTTTTTGCGGTGCTCTATTACTTCGGCGTGATGCAGTTCATCATCAAGATTGCTGCGGTCGTGATGACGCGATTGATGGGCGCGAGCGGCGCGGAATCGCTCAACGTAGCTGCCAGCATTTTCATGGGGCAGACGGAGGCTCCGCTCACGATTCGTCCGTTTTTGCCGGAGGTGACGCATTCCGAGTTGATGACCATTATGACCAGCGGCATGGCTCACGTCTCGGGCGGAATGATGGCCGCTTACATCGCATATGGCGTCGAGGCGAAACATGTACTTGCGGCTGTGATCATGACGGCGCCGGGAACGATTCTCCTTTCCAAGATGCTTGTGCCGGAAACTGAAAAACCTGTCACCTCCGGCCGCGTGGAGATGGCGGAGGTTGAGCGCGACAAGAACGTGCTCGCCGCTTTGACGCGCGGCACTACCGATGGGCTAAGCCTCGCTCTCAACGTGGGGGCGATGCTGATTACTTTCATCGCGATGATTTATCTGGTGGATGGAGTTTTTGGCGCGATCCACAACGCCCTCGCCCTTCACCGCATCGGATGGTTTCCCACCAGTGTGGAACAGATTATTGGCTGGATTCTTGCCCCCATCGCCTGGCTCATTGGAATTCCGTGGCACGACGCGCCGGTGATCGGTAATTTGCTGGGGCTGCGTATGGTCACGAATGAGCTAGTGGCCTTCCAGCGCCTCGGACCAATGAAAGACACTCTCGATCCGCGTTCCTTCACGATCGCCACGTTTGCGCTATGTGGCTTCGCGAATTTCAGCTCCATCGGCATTCAGATTGGGGGCATTGGCGCGCTCGCCCCGAATAAGCGAACCGATCTCGCGCGGCTCGGGCTCCGCGCGATGCTGTGCGGCACGATGGCTAATCTCATGTCCGCTTCGATTGTCGGAGTCATGTTGCAATGACGGCGGCGCGTTCGGCGGCCGCGGCGCGAGACAGTGAATTCGCGTGGGCAGAGCGCGCTGCGAAATTCATCCTTTCGAAAACAAAGCTCCGGCCCAAAATCGCATTGGTTCTTGGTTCGGGCCTCGGCGCTTTTGCTGACGAGCTTGCCGGCGCAACAAAAATTCCATATCAGAAGATTCCTGGATTTCCGCGCTCCACGGCTGTAGGTCATGCAGGCCAGTTGGTCGTCGGCAAAGTGGGCAGCATCGAAGTCGCAGTGATGCAGGGCCGCGTCCACTTCTATGAGGGTTACACTGCGAAGGAAGTTGTGTTCCCGATGCGCGTGCTCGGCAGGCTTGGAATTCGCTCAGCGATTCTGACCAACGCAGCTGGAGGCATTGATCTCGGATACAAGCAGGGCGCGCTCGTGGTGATCCGCGATCACATCAATCTTCAGGGAGCAAATCCGCTGATCGGGCCGAATGAGGAACGCTTCGGTCCGCGCTTTCCGGACATGACCCAGGCCTACTGGAAGCAATATCGTGAAATCGCGCTAGCCGAAGCGAAACGCCTGGGCATCGAAGTGCACGAAGGCGTGTACGCAGCGCTTTCGGGCCCGAGCTATGAAACGCCCGCTGAAATTCGCTATCTCAGAACGATCGGCGCCAATTTGGTCGGCATGTCCACGGTGCCGGAAACGATTGTCGCGCGTCACATGGGTATTCGCGTTCTGGGAATCTCCTGCGTCACGAACATGGCCGCCGGCATTCTCGATCAACCGATCAATCACTCAGAAGTGATGGAGACCGGCGAGCGCGTGAAGACTCAATTCATCGCTTTGCTTCGCGCCGCGATTCCACGTATCGCCGCAGAAAAGAACCAATGAGGATTAGAGAGCGTGAATAAATGACTGAATATGACGCATTGATAGCCGCCGCCACGCAGGCCCGGGAAAACGCCCACGCACCCTATTCGAATTTTCGGGTCGGAGCCGCGCTACGCGCAAAATCGGGCCGCGTGTTTTCAGGTTGCAACGTCGAGAATGCGACCCTCGGCTTGACTTGTTGCGCCGAGCGCACCGCGATTTTCAAAGCAGTCTCCGAAGGCGAGCGCGGCTTCGAGGCGATTGCCGTCGTAGCGGACACTGACACGCTGACGCCACCCTGCGGAGCCTGCCGCCAGATCATCTGGGAATTTTGCGGCGACGTTCCTGTGATCATGGCGAATCTGAAAGGTAAAGTGCTGCAGGAGAAGATGTCCAGCCTTCTGCCGCGTGCCTTCGATTCGTCGTTCCTATAATTGATCTACTCGCTTCTCACAATGATGTTTCGAGCAGAGCCATCACCGCGCATCAAGGGCTTAGTCCTGGCGATGGCGCTGGTGTTTGCATTTCCTTTTCCCGCGCGACAGGCCGCACCCCAACCGTTTTGCGAAGGGCAATACTCAAGACGGGCCTCAACTCCCGGTGGTTCTCATTCGTGGGGCGCCATCGATCGATGGCGTATGTATGAGACGCAGGACGGAACGTACACGATAGACGCGGAAATCGCCCCATTCGGCGAGCACGTCATCCAAGAAATGCTTGTATTGTCGCGCGATTTCCGGCCGAGAAAATTCCTGTCGAACGCACGTTCGGGGAATATTTCATGCGATTTCGGCTCAAGCACTGTTGGGTGCAATGTATACAGCAAGAAATCGAACCTTCGCAGCTCTGCATCCAGGGAACAAGCAACACCTTACAATTTCATTCCGTTTGCGGGTCCATTTCCGTTCGATTTGGCTTGGTTCGTCCAGGTTTCAGTTGCGCAGGCGGATCGGACTGTGGGTCGTAAAACCAAGGTTCCTGTGTTGAGCCTTAGAGACGATTCAACGAACAAAGGAATCGAGCTTGGCATTGAAGAGACCGAAGAGATCGAATATTTGGGTCAGGAAAAGATCAGAATTCTTGATCGCGAAGTGCTAGCTCATAAATTTCGGACCGATGACGTAGATCACCCCGGACCTCAAAATGCGGATCTTGTATGGGTATCGTATTCTGGGATCGTTCTTCAAATCTCGACAAGTGAGGAAGATACGTCGATATTTCTCACCGAATACAACGGTCCCTTGTTGTAAGACTGCGATCGCTGATCACACGGGGAAATACAGACTGAGCCGGGGCGCTGCTTAAGACAATGATGAAAATATCGATGATCTTGCGAAATTCTCGATCGCCTTTATGTGTGTTTATTTGCGGTTTGATTCTATTGCTCGCGGTGTCTCCAAGCTACGCCAGGGATAAAGCCGACCTGCTTGTCGTTCACGGAACCGTTGTCACCATGGACGCGGGGCGTCGCATCCTCGACGATGGCGCGGTCGCCGTTCTTGGCGATTCCATCGTGGCGGTTGGAAAAACAGCCGAGATCGAATCTCAATACGAAGCGCCGAAGATAATCGACGCGCGCGGCGCCATCATCATGCCCGGACTGATCAACGGCCACGCCCACGCGGCCATGAGCCTGTTCCGTGGTATCGCCGACGATCTTGCGCTCGACGAGTGGCTCAACAAATATATTTTTCCTGCCGAAGCGCGCAACGTCACCGAGGATTTTGTCGTGTGGGCCACTCGATTGAGTCTTCTCGAAATGCTGCGCGGCGGAACGACCACCTATTGCGACATGTACTATTTCGAAGATGCCGTTGCGCGCGTGACAAAAGAAGCCGGAATGCGCGGCGTGCTCGCCGAAACGATCATCGATTTTCCCGCTCCAGACAACAAAACGACGCAGCAAGCCTTCGACTACACGCAGAAATTCATCGACCACTGGAAGAGTGACCCACTCATCACAGCCGCCGTCGGGCCGCATTCCATCTATACGCTGTCGGAGAAAACACTCCAGGATTCAGCCGCACTCGCGCGTCGCAACCATGCGCCAATCGCGATTCACATCGCAGAGGCCCCTTTTGAGCTTCAGCTAAGCCGCGAGAAACATGGCGCCACGCCCGTCGCGTACCTCGAACGAATCGGCTTACTTGGGCCTGACGTGATAGGCGCCCACTGCATCTGGGTGGATACTGCCGACATCGCCATCCTCACCCACTTTGGCGTCGGCTGCACCCACAATCCCTCGAGCAACATGAAAACAGCCGCAGGCGTGATGCCCGTCGTAGATATGCTCGCCGCCGGCCAGGCAATCGGGCTCGCCACTGACGGCGCCGCCAGCAACAACAATCAGGACATGTTCGAGGAAATGGACCTCGCCGCGAAGCTGCAAAAAATCGCGCGCCGCGATCCGCGCGCCTTGCCCGCCCAGCAAGTAGTCGAGATGGCAACAATCGGCGGTGCGCGCGCACTGCACCTCGAAAAGCAGATCGGTTCGCTCGAAGCCGGCAAGAAGGCGGATTTGATCCTGGTCGAAACCGGTGCTCCGCACACCACGCCGATGTACAACGTCTACTCCAGCCTGGTCTATGCCCAGAAGGCCGTGGACGCGAGAACCGTCATCATCAACGGCAAAATCGTAGTCGAAGATCGCCGCATGCTTACGCTCAACGAGCCCGAAATTCTCGCCAAAGCCGAAGAGTACAAAAAGAAGGTCGAAGCCTCGCTCGCACCGCCAGCCGCAAAATAGGTCAGGGAAGCCCGGCCCGTCAAACTATTTCAAGGTAGAGATCGTGCGCTGGCGCTGCATCTTTACCGCGATCGATCGCAGCGTGTCGGGAATGTTCTTATTTGTCGTCAGGAGTTTCAGATCGTTTGCGTTCAGCCGCGGGATCAGGTGAAGCGAAATATCGAGAGGCGTCTTCGGATTGTTCACCAGGTTTTTCATGATTACATAGCTCTTGATGAATTTCCGCGTCAAAGAAATCACTCGGAACACTTCTTCCGACAGATTCGTCATCTTCGCAAAGCTTTCCACTTCCATATCCGTCAGCCGCGGCGATTGCAACACGCAACGCTGCACCAGTTTGTTGGGATCCTTAATCAGGATCATCCGCGCCTCGCGGTTTCCCTTCAGGGCCAAAGTAAGTCGCTGCACCACGTTCATGTGCGCCACTTGCTTCAGCAGAGTCTCCCGCTTCACAGGATCGGGCTCCGCGTCCTTAGCCGCGTCCTCAAGAGCCTTCGCAGGAATCGGCTCGTTTTTGTGAATTTCTGCCAGCAATGCCTGCTGCTCCGCGGTTGCGCCCTGAGACTGTACCAACGCCGTCGCTAGATGCTCATCCGAACTCAGCCGCTCCATATTGTCGAGCAGCGCCTGAATTCCGGCCGCAGTCAGATGTCGCGCCACGCGCGTGACGAGCGCCGCCGGACACGCCTCATTTTTCGCCAGCGCATCGGCAATCCCCGGCTTTTCGCCAATCTGCTCCACGCAATATTTGAACAGATGCGCATCCACGTCGGTCCGCCCGAGCGCAGCCAGGAAACCCTCCGGCGGCAGCGTCACCAGCACGCTTCTTGCGCGCTCTGCGATCGCTTCATCCGCATCAGCCGTGAGCACCGCCAGCAATTCCGCCCGATCTTCCGGCGAAAGCGAAATTCCGCCAGAGCACACCGCAAGCTTGCGCTCCGGTCGCGCGTGCCCCGACCGGATCTCCGCTCGCACCTCGGCGCTAATGGGAATCTCCGGTGGGTGTTTTCAAATCATTCCGCGTGAGCTTAATGCTTCCCGGCAGCCCCAGTTGCCCAAACGCGCTGACGTGCTGCCCGTTCAACTCGAGAACAATCGCGAGCGCATCGCTCGAAGTAACCTCAAACACGTCGCGCGCTTCAAACTGCCGCTTGTCGCCCGCATCAATCGGCCCGTTAAAAACGGTTGCCCCATCCGCCGCGATCGTCACATCCACAAGCTTGCTCGTTTGCAGCGTGAGTTCCATCGGGTCAGCTGCAGCTGTACCCGCAGTCGCAGCACCCGCACTTCCAACCCCAGCCGGCGCCGCGGCAACTCCGTCATTCGCCTTCGAATTTTGCGCCGCATCACCACCCGCAGCATCATTCGCTCCGCGAGCCGCATCGCCCGAAGACGCAGGCACCACTGGCACTGTCGCAGCCCCCGGCTTCCGGTGCAGTCGCGCCGCAATCTTTCCTCCGTAGCGCGCATACGCGAAGCCAACACCCGCCAGAATCACCACCAGCACAATCGCCGCCACGATTGCCGGCTTCCAATTGCGCGGCATCTCCATCGGCGGGTCAGGCACCACGCCCGCTTCCACTCTGCCTCGCGTCTCAAGCGCATACTCCGCCACCATGCTATCTTCATCAAGCCCCAGATAACGCGCCACCGACCGAATGAATCCGCGATTGAACACTCCACCCGGTAGCGACTCCCACCGGTCGCTCTCAATCGCTTCCAAGAATCGCGTGCTGATTCGCGTCGCGGCAGACACTTCTTCCAGCGATACCCCTCTCATCTCCCGCTCGCGCTTCAAGTGTTCGCCAAAAGGTGTCGATGACATTCAGGAGGCCGCAGCCAAAGAAAATATAGGCGTCGGTCGCAGGTGTGTCAATCACACCAGACCGAATAATCGCAAATGCACGCTGATTGGCCTTAGGTCAAACCCCTCACGATGTTCATTGCAGTTACTGAAAATGGCCTCTTATAATGTCAGAGTTGCCCGACAAGACCCCAGACCCGAGCCCCCGTCTGCCGACTGAACCGGTCCGCAAGGCGAATGACGGCAAGCCTTTCGGCGGCGTCGAACGGCGCCGAAGTCCGCGCGCAGTGCCTGAAGCCGCGGAAGCCGCGCAAGCCACGGAAGTCACTGTTTTCCACGAGCTTGGCAAAGCCCTCACCTCATCCCTTCAACTCGATCAGGTTCTGCGCACCATCATGGAGAAAATCAACGAAGTTCTCCGCCCGGATACCTGGTCGCTCCTCCTCATGGACGTGGACAAAGGCGAGCTCTATTTCCAGATCGCTACAGGCGTAGGCGCTGAAGCTCTAAAAGATGTCCGCATCAAGCTCGGCCAGGGACTCGCCGGATGGGTCGCGCAAACCGGTGAAGTCGTCGTCGTTCCCGACACGTCGAAAGATTCGCGCTTCTTCGCGAAGGTTGACGAGCGCACGAAAATGGAAACGCGCTCGATCGTTGCCGTTCCCGTGCGCTTTCGCGATCATTGCCTCGGCGTCATCGAGCTCATCAACTGCATCGGCCCCGAAGGTTTCAGCAAACGCGATCTCGCCCTGCTCGAAGCTCTCGCCGACTACGCCGCCATCGCGATTGAAAACGCGCGCCACGTCCAGCGCATCCACGAACTAACCATCACCGACGATTGCACCAGTCTTTACAACGCGCGCCATCTGAATTTCATGCTCGATACCGAGATTTACCGCTCGCATCGTTACGCCTTCGAGTTTTCGCTCATTTTCATCGATCTCGATCACTTCAAAAATGTAAACGACACCTACGGCCACCTCATGGGCTCGAAGCTCCTCGCCGAAATCGGCTCGGCCATCAAAGAAAAGTGCCGCATGATCGATCTCGCCTTCCGCTACGGCGGCGACGAGTTCGTAATCCTGCTGCCGCAAACCTCCAAAGAAAACGCCCTCGGCGTAGCCCGCCGCCTGCACACCCTGATTCGCGAAGCCGTCTGGCTGAAGGAGCCGGGCCTCAACGTCCAAATCACCGCCAGCGTCGGCGTCGCCTCCTATCCCACCGATTCGCGCACCAAAGCCGAACTCCTCCACCTCGCCGACGAAGCCATGTACCTCGTCAAGAACACCACGCGCGACAGCGTCGCAGCCGCCGGTGTAGGTCTCCTCCAGCACTCCGAGTAGCAGTTCCGGCCATTCGCAATAAGCGTTCGATCCGACCTCACACGCCTGTCATCCTGAACCGATCCGACCAGGATCGGTGAAGGATCTCAGCGCCAAATACACGCACCACAGTAGGCGACGGAGTGCGTACAGCGCTGCTTTCCTCCGCCCACATCGCCACGAAGCGCCCTTTTTGCACAACCGCCGCGCCGCTCCTTGATTCACCCGTGTCACCGTGTTAGTCTGCGCCCACGTTAACACTTACATTTGCAACAAAATCAAGCCGGAGGCGAGCGAGAATTCATGGCTAACGAAGCGCTGGGAATGATCGAGACCAAAGGCCTGGTGGGCTCGATTGAAGCTGCCGATGCCATGGTGAAAGCCGCCAACGTGATTCTCATCGGCAAAGAATATATCGGCGCAGGTTATGTCACGGTGATGGTGCGCGGCGATGTAGGCGCAGTAAAAGCTGCCACCGATGCAGGCGCCGCAGCAGCAAGGCGCGTTGGTGAACTCGTAGCCGTCCACGTAATCCCGCGCCCGCATGAATTAGTAGAAGACATTCTGCCTGGCGGCGGCCTCTCGCGGAAAAAGTAAACGCCGCGTACGTTGTCATGTTGGCGAAGCGTCGCTCAAAAGCGCGCCTGTCATTCTGAGCGAAGCGAAGAATCTCAGCCGTAAGTGCTTGGCAAACCTGAGGCCGGTCTTTGAGCCTGCGCGATCGCGACCTGATTTCCATCCAGGAAGCCCGCCATGCAGTCGAGCGGGCCCACGAAGCCCAGAAGAAGTTCGCCGCATTCTCCCAGCAGCAAGTTGACGCTGTCGTCGAAGCCTGCGCCAACGCAGCCACAGAAGCCGGCGAATCGCTTGCCCGCCTCGCCGTCGAAGAAACCGGCTACGGCAACGTCCCCGACAAAATCACAAAAAATCGCCTCGCCTCGATTGACGTTCCCCGTGCCATTCGCAACATCCGCACCGTCGGCATAATCCGCGAAGACCGCGAAAAGGGAATCATCGAAATCGCCGCGCCCGTCGGCGTCGTCGCCGCCGTGATTCCTTCCACGAACCCCACTTCCACCGCCATCTACAAGACGCTCATCTCGCTCAAAGCCCAGAACGCCATCGTCCTCAGCCCGCATCCCACCGCCATGCGCTGCATCTGTGAATCTGCCGCTGTGCTGCGCCATGCCGCGCTGAAAATGGGCGCCCCCGAAGGACTGATCACCTGCCTCGAGCACCCCACCATGCAAGGCACGCAGGAGCTGATGAAAAATCGGCTCACAGGAGTAATCCTCGCCACCGGTGGCACAGGTCTCGTCCGCGCTGCCTACAGCTCAGGTCGCCCCGCCTACGGCGTCGGTCCAGGTAACGTTCCCGCGCTGATCGAGCGCACCGCCAACGTAAAGAAAGCGGTCGCCGATATTTTCGCCGGCAAAACTTTCGATTACGGCACCATCTGCTCGTCCGAGCAGGCAATCGTCACCGAAGAAGCCATCCGCGAGCAGGTGCTCGAAGAGTGCCGCAAGCAGGACGCATATTTTCTCACCGCCGATGAAATCGCCCGCCTCGGCGCGCTCGTTTTTCTCGGTGGTGCCCACGTACCCAATACGCAGGTTGTCGGGCGCCCCGCCACAATGATCGCCGAAATGGCTGGCATCAAGGTTCCGCCCTCCACGCGCGTCCTGATCGCTCAGCTCAATGGAATCGGCCGCGACGTGCCGCTCTCCGCCGAAAAGCTCTCGCCAATTCTCGCATTCTATTCCGCTCCGAATCTCGCGTCCGCGATTGAAATCTGCGTCCGCCTGCTGCACCACGGCGGCGCCGGCCACACCGCCTCAATCCATTCGCAAAGCGAAGCTGCGGTGAAACAATACGGCATCGCCGTTCCCGCATTCCGCATCGCGGTCAACACCTCATCGGTCCACGGCTCCATTGGCTATTCCACAAATTTGTTTCCGGCGATGACGCTCGGCTGCGGCTCCCCCGGCGGCAACATCACCTCCGACAACATCGGCCCGCAGCATCTGATGAACGTAAAACGCGTAGCCTGGGAATCCCGCCCCGTCGAGCACCGCACCGTCCCCGCCGACCAGCGTCTAGTAGCGGTGTCTGCACCAGTGCAGAAATCCGCCGCCACAGTAGGGGCGGCTCTAAGAGCCGCCCGCGTAAGTCCCAGCGAAATCGCGCCGCCAGCCTCAACGTCTGAGAGCAGCCAATCCTTCGCGCCTCCCGTTCAGCGCGGAGATTCTGCAGCTGCCCCATCCTTCGCGCCGTCTGCGAAGGGTGGGGATTTCGACTCTGGCTCACGTCAGGGCACGGCTTTTCACCCTGAGGAACGAAGGCTTGCCCTGAGTTCCGAACGGGCAGCCGTGCCAAAAACCGAGGGCACTACCGGGGCTCTAGCCCCTGAGGCAATTACTCTGAAGGCAACGCTCTCCCCCATAGTCGCCGCAGCCGCCGCGCTAGCACCAGTCCCCGACCGCCAGACAATCGCCCGTATCGTCGAGCAAGTCTTCACCGCACGCGGCATCCCCCGTCGCGGGAACCCGCCGGCCCCATCCCCCGAAGCTGCTCAAAATACGGCATCCGTGCCGAAGAATTCACCCCTTGAGGCACCCACGCCGAAATCCGCGCCAATTCCGCCCGCAGCTCCCCCGGCATCCATCCACCCACTCCCCCCACCCATCGAAGTCGCTGAATTCCTCAGCGAAAACGACGTCCGCATGGCCCTCACCCGCAATCGCAAACTCTACATCGGCCCCAAAACAATCCTCACTCCGTCAGCCCGCGATCTAGGCAACGAACACGAAATCTTCATCATGACCGACATCGTCCCCGCCACAAAAAAGCGCTACTCCGAATCCTGACAAATCGCGCATCACCTCATCGAAACACCACCGAACCTCATTCATCACTCACCATACTTTTTATGCTTGAATAGACGCGGGGAAACATCCGAGGGAATCCATGGCCGCACTAAACGATGATCGCAATAATCGCAACAACGAAGACCGCTGCGGAAAATGCGGCGCCGATATCGACCCAACCCGCCGCGTCGACTTCACCCTGAAAGACGGCACCCGCGTCTGCGACTCCTGCTTCGTGAAAGGCACCCGCAGCCCCACCCGTCCCTCAGAAAAATCGTTCAACTAATCCGCTCATCGCCCTAGTAGAAACTCATCCGCTTGAATTTTTCTCGAAGGCACTGCGGGTATTCGGTCGAATCAAATACGCGAGCAACGCGCCGGCGATCACCACTCCTGCCGCTCCCTTCCAAAACTCGCCTCGCATCGCGTTGACCAAATCACCCAGCACTTGGCTCGCGATGATAATTACAGCGAGTGCCCAGCCCCAGAAACGGCGTTTAATCCATCCAATCGCGGCAGCGACCATTGCCGCACCCAAGCCTAGAAATGCGATTCCGATTCCGCGGCCCAATTGACGCAACTGCTCGCCCGCCTCGGGATTGAGTCGCCAGATTGGATCAAGGAAGCTGCCCGGAAAGAGTAATGTAATTCCAGCGAGCGTCGCCATTGTGGCGCCGAAAACCAGAAAGACCGCCATGGCCGTCAGACCAAAACTATGACTGCTGCGTTTTACCACCGAGCCCCTTTACTTCGATTGCTTACGCCTTGGCCAATTCATACATGCAAGCCCGTATTGTAACGATTGCTAGACTCAAACTGTGCGATTGTAAGCGTGAGTTAACATTCGAATCTGCGGCGGCATCATGACGACACCCAAAATCCTCGTCCCGGTTCCGCAGGCCGAACCGTCTCCTCAACGTAACAAGCAGCATGTCGCGAAAAAACCAGCCGAGCATAGCAAGAGCTACAAGGCTCTCCGCCGCTTCTTCGCGATTCTGGGTCCCGGCCTCATCACCGGAGCCGCCGATGACGACCCTTCCGGAATCTCCACCTACTCCGTCGCCGGGGCAGCCTACGGCTACGCCACACTCTGGATCGCCCTGCTCACATTTCCCCTGATGACGGCCGTGCAGTTGATGTGCGCGCGTCTTGGCATCGTCACCGGACGCGGCTTGGCGGCTTCAGTCCGCATGTATTACCCGCGCTGGGTGCTGTGGGGCGCTTGTCTCATTCTCGTCGTTGCAAATACTATTAACATTGGCGCCGACCTCGGCGGCATGGCCGAGGCCACGCAGCTCATCACCGGCGTGCACATGTTGATTTGGGCTCCGGTCTACGGAGTCCTCATTGTTGTCTTGATGTTCTGGGTTTCCTACAAGCTCATGGCCGAAATCTTCAAGTGGTTGACTCTGGTCCTGTTTTCCTACGTGCTTGCGTCATTTTACGCGCATGTCGCTTGGAGGCACGCCCTGTCGGTCACGCTCGTGCCTCATATCGAATTCACCCGCGGCTATTTGTCCGTGCTCGTAGCGATTCTCGGTACCACCATCTCTCCCTACCTCTTTTTCTGGCAGGCCGCTGAAGAAGTAGAGGAGAAGGAGGAGAAAGCAGCCGAAAAAGGAAGGGCCTTTTTGCCGCTCAAACGAGCGACGTCCGGCGAACTGAAGTCTGCGCGCACCGATACGTTGGCCGGTATGTTTTTTTCGAATCTAATTATGTATTTCATCATTCTCACCACCGCTGCTACTTTGCATGCCCACGGAAAAACAGATATCACCACCGCCCGCGAAGCCGCCGCGGCGCTTCGTCCCCTGGCTGGAAATGGCGCTTATCTTCTCTTCACCCTCGGCCTGATCGGGACTGGAATGCTGGGCGTACCGGTCCTCGTCGGATCGTGCGCTTATGCGATTTCAGAAGCGGCAGGCTGGCGCGCGTCCGTAGCCGACAAGCCATATCAAGCGCGCAAATTCTATGCGGTGATGGCAGTCGCGATGACGCTCGGTCTCGCGTTGAACTTCCTCGGCTTGAACGCCGTGAAAATGCTCTTCTTTTCCGCGGTGATGAACGGCCTGCTCGCCCCGCCTCTGATCCTTCTTGTGATCCTGCTAACCAGCAGCCGCAAGGTAATGGGTCAGCGCACCAATTCGCCACTCCTAAAATCCCTAGGCTGGGTGACGTTCGCGATCATGACAGCCGCCGCCATCGGCATGCTGATCACCTGACGGAGGCGTGGTACGTGGTATAATGTGTGGTAGGGTTTGGCACGGCTTCTGGACGCCGCAATAACGTGCCGTTTTAATCTACGGTTCCGCGATTAAGACTCCTCCCAAATCACTTAAAATCAGCAACTTGCGATTTTCTAATAGGCGGTAAAACGGGCCTTGGGATTTGCAGCAACCGCGGATTTTTCGAGCCACACAAGCAATCACAGAGTCCGCAACCTTCAGCATTGGCGTAAACAAGCGAATCGCAAACACGCGAGCTGCTGCCCGCGCTCGAACCGCCGCTATTCCTGAACTGTAAGTTGTCCGAAGAAAACCACTCGCCTATACTCGACTTCTAACCGAGCAGAGGAGAATCGCAGTTGCGAAACCAGGAAGCGGCGCGATACGCGCGGTGGGCGGCGGTGACGGCCGCCGCGATCGCGCTGGTTGTGGCCGGCGTCTACTCGAAGCGCGCCATTCAGGCGGCGCGCGCGCGCCACTCTGCTCCTGCCTCGGTGCCCGCTACCGTTCAGCAGCAATCTGCGGAATTCAAGTTCACCAAGATGGAGCAGGACCGCGCCATCTTCACGATTCGCGCCTCTACCGCGACCCGATTCAAGGACGAAGATCGCAGCCTGCTCGAGGATGTCTGGATCACGATCTACGGCCGAGCCGGCGATCGCAACGACAACATCCACACGCGCGAGTGCAGCTACGAGCCGAAATCCGGCGCAGTCAACTGCGCAGGTAACGTGGAGATCGATATCCAAGGCGCAAATCCCGACTCCGGAAAACCAGCTGACAAGCAGCTGCAAGTGACGACGAGCAATCTCTCGTTCAATCGCGACACCGGCGAAGCATCCACGCCTGAGAAGGTAGAATTCCAGTCGCCACAAGGCCACGGCACAGCGCTGGGCGTGTCGTACAGTTCGCAAACAGCAGTGGTTCGCCTCGAACACAACGTGGCGATGGAAATGATCCCCGCGAATGGGAATGCCGAGAAAGCGGACAAGCAGCCGAGTAATCCAAACAGCCCGCTCATCGCCGGTGTTCCGGTGACGGCTACTAGCAGCAGCCTGGAGCTGCGGCGCAACGAGCGGCTCGTGGTGCTGAATGGGCCAGCGACTGTAAAACAAGGAGCGCGCGAACTTTCGGCCGAAAAGATTTCGATGGAGCTCGATCCCGCGTTTCATGCGCAACATGTGACAGCGGAAGGAAATCCTGTGGTGAAGTCGAACGAGAACGGCGCATCCATGAACGTCGCTGCCGAAGAATTCGAGGGCTTTTTAAGCCCATCGGGATGGATGCAGCGGATTGTGGCGGCGGGCAACGTGAACGGAAGCCGTGTCGCCAAAACCGGAACCGACCATTTCACGGCCGCGCAAGTGGAAATCGCGATGCAGCCGGAAAAAAACCTGGTGCGCGAAATGACGGTGAAGGGCGGCGTGACAATGGATTCGCGCCAGGATGGCGCGTCCCGTTCGCTCAAGACGGAAGCTTTGCTCGTGAAATTCGGCGCAGGCGCGCAGCCGGACCAGCAAAAAATCGAAAGCGCGGAGACACTTGCTCCCGCCACGATCGAGACGAAAGCAGCGGACGAGACAACGCAGCTCCGCGCCAAAAGGTTTGTCACTCAGTTTGGACCCACTGGCCGGCTCGAGAAACTCATAGGACATTCAGCCGTCGAGGTACGGCGCACAATCGGCAAAGGCGCGCCGCAGACGAGCGCATCGGAAGAGCTCGCGGCTACATTCGGCGCGAACGGCGAATGGGACACACTCGACCAAAGCGGCAACGTACATTTCCAGCAGGCAGACAAGCGCGCGACCGCTCAGCGAGCCAAGATCGTTCGCACCACTGACCTAATCGCGCTCGACGGTTCACCGGTAATATCGGATGCGACGAGCCGCACCTCGGCGGGCAGCGTGACCATCAACCAAAAGTCAGGCGCCATCACCGCCACGGACAATGTGATCTCCACATATTTCTCCACCACACAGGCCGGAGCGGTGAATCTCGGCAGCGGTCCGGCGCACATTTCTGCGGATGCGCTCGCAGGCTCCTCGTCCTCAGGCCATGTGTTCTACACTGGCCACGCCCGATTGTGGCAAGGTGATTCGGTGCTGGACGCAAACCAGATCGAAGTCTGGCGCGACGAGAAGAAGCTTCAAGCAACCGGCAACGTGACCGCCGTGTTTCCACAGAGCGCTTCCAGTCCGATGGGCAGCGGATTCGGCATGCCAATCAACAAGCCGGCGGGGAAGGCGTCTACAACCGCGTCAGGGCCACCGGCGAGCCCAGCGGCAGCCACGTCGAAAGCAAGCCCGACAGTATGGGTGATTCACGCGCCGTCTCTCACCTATTGGGATGACCAATCCAAAGCTCGTCTCGAGGGCGGCGTAACGGCCACTTCACAGCAAGGCGAACTAACATCGAAGACGCTGGATGCGTATCTCGGTCCAGCTCCGCCTGCCACCGGGGCAAAGGCCAGCCCCGCACCAACCGGCGCCAGCGCCAGTTCAGGAGGCCGCCAGCTCACCCGCATCGTTGCCCAGGGGCAAGTGGTCGTCCGGCAGGGCGATCGCCGGGGCACCGCGCAGGAGGCGATTTACACCGCCGCGGACCAGAAATTCGTGCTTTCCGGCGGCGAACCCACGATTATTGATGCGAATAGCGACACAACCACGGGCCATTCGTTGACCTTCTTTGTTGCGAATGATACGATTTTGATTGATTCCCAGGAAGGTTTACGCACTTTGACCAAGCACCGGGTTGAGAAATGAACCGGCATGTTGAGACTCCAAGCGGCCGACCTGAGCAAAGCTTACCGAGGGCGTAAAGTAGTTGATGAAGTCAGCTTGGATATTCATCAGGGCGAAGTAGTTGGGCTGCTGGGACCAAACGGGGCGGGAAAGACCACCACATTTTACATTCTCGTCGGTCTAGCGCGTCCCGATTACGGGCGCGTGCTTTTGGACGGCGAAGACATCACTGACCTTCCGATGTACTTGCGGGCCCGCAGTGGGATCAGCTACCTGCCTCAAGAGCCTTCCGTCTTTCGGAAATTGACCGTCGAAGCGAACCTGATGGCGGTGCTCGAGACGTTGCCGCTCACAACTGAGCAGCGGCGCGACCGTGTGGAGGAGCTTCTGGCACAGATGGGGCTGGAGGGTGTGCGCGAAAGCAAAGCGTACGTGCTGTCCGGCGGAGAACGCAGGCGCTTGGAAATTGCACGATCGCTGGTGCTTTCGCCGTCATTCGTGCTGCTGGACGAGCCTTTTTCCGGAATCGACCCACTCACGGTGGTAGACATCCAGAAAATCATCGCGGACCTGAGCGCGGCGGGAATCGGAGTGCTGGTGACGGATCACAATGTGCGCGAAACGCTGGCTGTGACCAACCGCGCGTACATCATCAGCGACGGCAAAATTTTATTTGCGGGGACGCCGGCCGAGCTGTCAACAAATTCCGACGTTCGCCGCATCTATCTAGGGGAGAGTTTCAGGCTGAACTGAAATTATGAACTGGCTCCAGCCAAAATTGAGCTTGCGCGTGGCGCAGAAGCAGATTCTGACGCCGGGCCTCGTGCAGATGGTCAGCGTGCTGGCGCTGAACCGTCTCGAGCTGCGGGAAATGATCAACCAGGAGATCATGGCCAATCCCGTTCTCGAGGAAGCAGCAGAAGAAACTCCCACCCAGGACAGCTATACCGACGAAGCGTTTTTGAAGAAGGAAGTCGAGAAACTTCCCGAAACTCCTGCCGCGAATCCTTTCGATGAATTCGATTTCGGGTCGTTCTTCAATCAGTACCTCGATACGGGTGCCGAGCGTACCGCAGGCAGCGAGCGCGAGGAATCGGAAAAGCCCTCGTTTGAGAAATTCCTTTCGTCCGCGCAGAGCCTTGCCGATCACCTGAGCTGGCAACTGAGCGTCGCGATCTGCACCGAGGTGGTTCGCAAAATTGCGGAATCCATCGTCGGGAACCTGGACGAGAACGGTTACCTGACGGCCACGCTCGACGAGATCGCGCAATCCGGAAATTATTCGATGGAAGACGTGGAAGAAGCCCTGGCGATGGTGCAGGAATTCGATCCGCCCGGAGTGGGCGCGCGCGACTTGCAGGAATGCCTCACGCTGCAGTTGAAAGTTATCGACCCCCAAAATACTTTGGCGCAGCAGATCATCGCGGAGCACCTGAAGCTGCTGCAAAACAATCAGCTGAAGGAAGTGGCTCGTGCGCTGAACCGTCCGGTGGAATTAGTGAAGCGCGCGGTGGACGTGATCAAGCGGCTCGATCCGAAGCCAGGCCTGCGTTACAACAAGATGGAACCGCGGCTGGTCGAGCCGGATGTGCAGTTCCGCAAAGTGGACGGCGAGTGGCAGGTGTTCATGAACGATGACGACCTGCCCCAATTGCGGCTGAATCCCACCTACCGGCGCCTTCTGGCGCGCGACGCGGCCGATCGCGACGTTCGCAACTACGTGAAGGAGCGATTCACGGCGGCGATTCAGTTGATGAAAAATATCGAGCAGCGCAAGCACACGATCTTGCGCGTTTGCCAGTCGATCCTGCGCAGGCAGGGCGATTTTCTCGACTATGGCGCCGATCACTTAAGGCCAATGATGATCAAGGAAGTGGCGGAGGAAGTGGGCGTCCATCCCTCCACCGTCAGCCGCGCCGTGGCCAATAAATACGTGCATACCCCGCAAGGTGTAATCGAGCTGCGCTATTTCTTCTCCGAGTCGGTGAACGGGCCCCAGGGCAGCGAAATGTCGCTGCTTTCGTTGAAGCGGCGCGTGAAGAAGATGATCGAAGACGAAGACGCGACGCAGCCGCTCACCGATGAACAGATCACGAAGAAGTTGAGCGACGAAGGAATCCACGTCACCCGCCGCACCGTCGCAAAATATCGCGAAGACCTTCGCATTCCCAGCACCCATCGCCGCAGGGTGAAGAGCTAAGCACGCCCGCTGCCGTGAAGCGCACCCGCCAGAAAAAAAACCAGAATTCCAAGGCAAGAGACTCCAGACAACTCGTGATTCTCACGGGGCTCTCCGGTTCGGGCAAAGGGTCGGTGCTGAATACCTTCGAAGATTTGGGCTACTACTGCGTTGATAACCTGCCCGTAGCCCTCATTCCGATGTTCAGCGAGATTTACGGGAGCGGCGCGGGCGAAATCGAGCGTGCTGCGCTTCTTGTGGATGCGCGCGAGGGCGGGCAGATCGAAAACCTTCCTGGAATTTACCGCGCGCTCACCGCTGACCGTCCGGCAACGCTGGTCTTTGTCGAAGCAAGCGACGAAGTCTTGATGCGCCGATTTAGCGAAACGCGCCGGCCGCATCCCATGGGAGATGGCTTGTCCGTGGCGGAAGGCATCCGCGCCGAGCGGCGAAGAATGGCGCCGATTCGGCGGCTTGCGGACCTGGTGATCGACACGTCGAAATTCAACGTGCACGAGCTGCGGCAGTACGTGACCCGGAGTTTCCAGAAAACCGCTCCGCGACCGCTTCTGATTTCCCTGGTGAGCTTCGGGTTCCGGTACGGAATTCCGTCGGATGCGGATCTTGTGTTCGACGTGCGATTCCTGCCCAATCCGCATTTTGTTCCGCGCTTGCGGCCGTTCAGCGGGAAGGATCCCAAGGTTGCGCGCTACATTCGCTCGTTTCCGCAGACGGGCCAGTTTCTGCGCCGCATCGAAAATTTGCTGGCGTATTTGATTCCTCACTACATAGGCGAGGGGAAAAGTTATTTAACCGTTACTCTGGGATGCACCGGAGGCCGGCACCGTTCGGTGATGCTTGCGGAAGTGATTCGTCGAAATCTGAAGAAGCGGGGCTACGCGACGAAAGTTGTACACCGCGATTTGGAGAAATCAGGCACATAAGGGCTGGACGGCATTTTGCCGAGGCACCGTGACACGATACTATCTCGGCAGGCAACCACTGCGCGGGGGACGGGTTCGGATAAGCACGGGCGTTTTGGGGCGTTAATTCAAAGGACTCTTCGATCAAACGATGGACGGACTTCCGCGCTTGAAACATCAGGGCGAACTTCGCCGGCTGCTGCGCTATTTGCGGCCGTACACGCCGCTTCTCGCCGGCGGCATTTTTCTGATGATGGCGATGGGCGCGATTGAGTTCCTTACCGCGTTTTCGATTCGGCCGGCGCTCGACGTGGTCTTGAATCCGCAATCCACCGCGCAGAAGCTTACTCTCTTCCAGGTTCCGTGGAACGGCCACACCGTGTATTTGAATTCTTTCGTTCCCACACGCATCCGTCATGTGTGGAGCGTTTTCGCCGTGGCTCTCGTTTCACTGTTTTTCATGAAAGGGCTGGCTGAGTTTTTTGGCGGCAGCCTGATCGAATACGTGGGGCTTTCCGCGATTACGGATCTGCGCAATCAGGTGTACGGCAAGCTGGTGCAGCAGCCGGTAGGATTCTTTCACCACAATCCCGTGGGGCGGGTGATGTCCGCGGTGATCAGCGATGTGGAGCAATTGCGCGCGGTGTTCTCGGATTACCTGGTGGATTTTTTCCGGCAGATTTTTTCGTTGGTTGCGTTTATCTGCGTATTGCTCGTGGTGGATTGGCGAATGGCGATCGGCGCTGTGGTGCTGATTCCGCTGGTGCTTTACCCGGTGGCAAAATTTGGTCGCAAGATCCGCAATTCCTCGCAGCAGAGCCGGTCGCGGCTAGCCGACCTGAGCCAGATCTTGCAGGAGACGATCAGCGGCAACCGCGTGGTGAAGGCGTTTGGAATGGAAGGTTTCGAAATCCGCAAATTCCGCGAGGCTTCGCGAAAATTGCTGCGCGAGAACATGCGCTGGGTGCGCGCGTTCCTGATGACGTCGCCGCTGATGGACTTGCTGGGCGCGGCGGTGCTTTGCATGATTTTGCTGTATGCGCGCGACGAAATTAAGGTGGGGCGGCTAACGATCGGCTTGTTTGGCGCGTTCACGTTCGCGCTCTTCAAGGCCTATGAGCCCATCAAGCATCTCGGTAATATTTATCAGCTGTACCAGCAGGCGCTCGGGACGTCGACGCAGGTGTTTTCGTTCATCGATCTGCGCGAAGAAATGATGGACGCGCCCGATGCGAAAGTTCTGCCGCGATTTGCGCGCCAGATTGAGTTTGATAATGTGAGCTTCGGCTACGACGGGCCGCTGATTCTGAAAGCGATTAACCTAACGGTGCCGGCGGGGGCGGTCGTTGCAATTGTCGGCTCGAGCGGGGCGGGGAAGACGACCCTGGTAAACCTGCTGCCGCGGTTCTATGCCGCTGATTCCGGTTCGGTGCGAATCGACGGCCACAATTTGCGCGAGGTGACGCTGCGTTCGTTGCGCGAGCAGATGGCGATCGTGACGCAGGAAACCATTCTGTTCAACGATACAATTTGGAACAATCTTTGCTACGGCCGTCCGAATATGCCGGAGAAACAGGTGTATGCTGCGGCGCAAGCGGCGCTGGCGCACGACTTCATTATGGAGATGCCGCAGCGCTATCAAACCCTGATTGGCGATCGCGGGCAGAGGCTTTCGGGCGGACAGCGGCAGCGGCTGGCGATTGCGCGCGCGCTTTTGAAGGATGCGCCGATATTGATTCTCGATGAGGCTACTTCGGAACTTGATTCTGAATCGGAGATGCTGGTGCAGAGCGCGTTGAACAATTTGATGGCGGGGCGGACGGTGTTCGTCATCGCGCACCGGCTTTCGACGATTCGCCGCGCGGACATGATTGCGGTTCTCGAAGGCGGCACGATTCGTGAATGCGGCACGCACGATGAACTGCTTGCGCGCGGCGGCGGATTGTACGCGCGGCTCTATGAAATGCAATTTCGCGACGCGGAGCCGGCTGCGCGAACGGCGGGAATTGTATGATGGCTTCTTCTTCCGGCGCGGGGCCAAAACCTGTGGCGAGCGAAGATTCGCGGCCGCGGTCGGCGCGCTCAAGTGGGCTCAAGTCGATGACAGGTTACGCGCAGACGCGGATTGTCGAGAACGGCTGGAGTTTGCGCGTTGCGGTGCGCAGCGTGAATCATCGTTTTCTCGATCTGCATTTGCGAGTGCCGGAAGGATTCGAGCCGGTGGAGCCGCGGATTCGGCAGATCGTGCGCGAACGAGTGCGTCGCGGGCATCTGGATGTTACGGTGCACTATGAATTGGCGGGGCCGGCGGCGGTGGGAGTGAATCGTGAAGTTGCTGCGGCATATTTGGATGCGGTGAATCAGTTGCGACGCGATTTTGAAATCGAGCCGCAGCCGGATTTGGCGGCGATTCTGCGTTTGCCGGGGGTGATTGGTCCGCCGGCGGCATCGCTCGAAGACAAAATCTCTGAGATCGAAGCGGCGGTGACGAAGTGCCTGGTGGAATCGCTCGATAAGCTCGATCGCATGCGCGCGGATGAAGCGAACGCTTTGCGCGTCGAAATGTCGGAGCGGCTGCGGACCATCGCCGAGCTTGCGACGAAGGCCGAAGCAATTGCGGAGCGCGCGCACGGTGCGTTTGCGAAGCGGCTCGAGGCGCGCTTGAAGGAATTGCTCGGCGAAGCGCAGCTCGATCCGGCGCGGCTTGCGCAGGAAGCCGCGATTGCGGCTGAGCGCAGCGACGTGAGCGAGGAAATCACGCGCCTGCGCAGCCACGTGCAGCAATTCGAAGCGCTGCTCGCCGATGCGGGCGATATCGGCAAGAAGCTCGATTTTCTTTTGCAGGAAATGCAGCGCGAGGCGAACACGCTGCTCTCGAAAACTCCGGGCAACGAAGCGGAAGGGCTCGAAATCACGCGGCTCGCGCTCGAAATCAAGTCCGAGATCGAAAAGTTGCGCGAGCAGGTTCAGAACATCGAATGAGCGACCGCGAGCCGCTCGTGCTGATCGTCTCGGGCCCGTCGGGTTCGGGGAAGTCCACGCTGGTGGAAAAGATTCTGGAGCTGCCCGGGACGATGCTATCGATTTCGTGCACTACGCGGCAGCCGCGCAAGACGGAAGGCGACGGCAGATGGTACAATTTCGTTACTGAGTCCGAGTTCCAGCAGATGGTGGCGCGGGGCGATTTTCTGGAGTACGCGCAGGTCTTCGGCAAAAATTGGTACGGGACGCCGCGGAAATCGATTGACGAAGCGCTGGCGCGGGAAAAAGATCTCGTGCTCGAGATTGACGTGCAGGGGGCGTTGCAGGTGAAGCACAAGCTGCCCGGAGCCGTTGCGGTCTTCGTGCTGCCGCCCTCGCGAGCCGAACTCGAAAATCGCATCCGGGCGCGCGGCCAGGATTCGGAAGATGAAATCGCGCGGCGCCTGGAGCGGGCGCGCCAGGAGATGTTGAACTACAGCAGCTACGATTTTGCGATTATCAACGACGACCTCGAACGCGCCGGAAAAGAAGTGCAAGCCATCGCGATCGGGTCGCGTTGCCGGGTGGAACGGAACGAAGAGCGGATTCGAGAAATTTTGAAGTCCTTTGGAGGCTGACCGTCAATGGCTGTTTCACGCGAAGCACCTGAAAGCCAGTTCGCCTATGTGGTAGTGGCGGCAAGGCGCGCCCGGCAGTTGATGATGGGCGGCCGGCCCATGGTTGATAACCCGCAAGCGCGCAAGACCACGCGCATTGCCGAAGAAGAATTGCAAAGGGGTCTCCTCGAATACGAGACGACCGAAGCCATGGACGCCACCGAGGACAAAGACAAGGACGGAAAGCGGCGCAAGTAGTTGCCCGCCGCCGTTGCGATGAAGATTGCACTTGGCGTCACCGGTGGAGTTGCGGCGTATAAAGCCGCCGAACTGGTGCGCCGTTTGCAGCAGGAAAAGCTCGACGTGCAAGTGGTAATGACGCGCGCCGCGCAGCAATTTATCACCCCGCTCACGTTTGCAGCGCTCACCGGACAAAAAGTCATCACGGACATGTTCAGCGCAGCCGATTCCGCGCCGGCCAATGTCGAAAGCGCCATCGAGCACATCGCTGTCGCGCAGCGCATCGATCTCTTGCTCGTAGCTCCCGCCACTGCCGACATCCTCGGCAAATTCGCCCACGGCATCGCCGAAGATTTTCTCACCACGCTTTACCTCGCCACGAAAGCTCACGTGGTTGTTGCGCCTGCGATGAACGTGAACATGTGGGAGCACCCGGCAACGCAGCAGAATCTCGCAGCATTGCGCGTGCGCGGCGTGAATGTGGTCGATCCGGATGAAGGTTATCTCGCCTGCGGCATGACGGGCTCCGGCCGCCTCGCCGCCACCGAAACCATCGCCAGAAAAGTTTGCGACGTGCTCGGCCTGCGCCACGATCTCACCGGCCAGACGGTGCTCGTCACCGCCGGCCCGACTTGCGAAGACATCGACCCGGTGCGATTCCTCACCAACCGTTCGTCCGGCAAAATGGGTTACGCGCTCGCGGAAGCCGCCAGCCGCCGCGGTGCGCGCGTGGTACTCGTCAGCGGGCCCACGGATCTGAAAATTCCAGACGGCGTCGATTGGGTGCCGGTGCGCGCCACCGAAGAAATGCGCCGCGCTGTGCTCGATCGCGCGCGCGATGCGAATATCATCATCATGGCTGCGGCTGTCGCCGATTATCGCGCTGCCACCTCGCATGACAAGAAAATGAAGCGCGAAGGCAGCATCACGCTCGATCTTGAGCCCACGCCCGATATTCTCGCGGAACTCGGCCGCGCCGCGCAGGACGCGTACAACCGCCGCATCCTGGTCGGGTTCGCCGCAGAAACCGATCGCGTGGCCGAAAATGCGCGGGGCAAGCTCGAGCGCAAGGGCGCGGACATGATCGTCGCAAACGACGTGACCCAGGAAGGCGCCGGCTTCGACACGGACACCAACATCGTCACCATGTACCTGCGCGATGGCCGCGAAATTGCGCTGCCAAAGATGAGCAAGTTTGACGTGGCCAACCGCATCCTCGATCAAGTCCTGATTCTCGCCGGCACTGCTTCTTAATCGATTTCTCGATCTGCCACCAGCCCGCTAATCTTCGTCCCGTGTCGCTACGAGCCCGCCAGTCGCCCAACCTGTCATCCCCAGCATAGCGAGGGATCTGCAGTTACGATTCGCGAGGACAATCCAATTTCCACAACTCCCAATTTTTCTCTCCGAAAGCTCGCGCAATCCATACGCAATTTCCCTGCAATCGGTTACACTCCCTGCGGCGAAAATTTTTCCAGTCGGCGGAAAGTGGGGAATCGATGGATTCAGCGAAGCGTAGCCGTGTGGAAGCTTGGCTTCAGTACGGCAACGATCTCGGCCTCGGGCCGTATTTTGTCGCACGGACTGAATCAGCGGTTTCGTCGCCGCACGCCTCGGCCCCGCCTCCATCAACGCCATTGAACATGGCCTCCGCCGCGAAATCCTCAGCCAAGTCCGTCGCAGCCGCAGCAGTTGGCACTGTGCCATCCCCGCTCGGCACCAAGGCCGCCCCATCGCTACCGATCATTTCAGTCCCGCCCGGCCCCACGCTTTTTGAAGCAGCTGAACGCGTACTGGGCGAAACGCTTGACGACATTCGCGCCGACCTTGGCGAATGCACGCGCTGCCGCCTCCACAAAGCGCGGACGAAGCTCGTATTCGGCGTCGGTAATCCCAAGGCCGAGCTGGTCTTCGTCGGCGAAGGCCCCGGCCACGATGAAGACATTCAGGGCGAGCCGTTCGTCGGCCGTGCCGGAAAACTCCTCACGCAGATGATCGAAGCAATGTCGCTCCGCCGCGAGGACGTCTACATCTGCAATGTCGTGAAATGCCGCCCGCCCGAAAATCGTCTCCCTGACAAAGACGAAATTGCCGTCTGCTCCCCGTTTCTGCTGCGTCAGCTTGCGGCCATTCAGCCGAAAGTGATTTGTTGCCTCGGCGCATGTTCTGCCCAGACTCTGCTCGCCACCAATCAAGGCATCTCGCGATTTCGCGGCGAGTGGTTTGACTTTCGCGGCTCGAAATTAATCGCCACCTATCACCCCGCCTATCTGCTGCGCAATCCGCCCGCGAAAAGCGAAGTCTGGAAGGATTTGCAGAAAGTGATGGCGTTGCTCGGTCTTCAGCCGAAGAAACGGTAGCGCCCTTCCTTGCAACTATCGCTCGCCATCATCCTGGGACTCACCGGCGCCGTGTGTTGGGGCGGAGCCGATTTTGCAGCACGGTTTGCTTCCCGTCGCGTCGGCGCCTACCGCACACTCTTCTTCATGCAATTCTTCGGTTTTATCGCCCTCAGCGTTTATCTGAAATTCCGCGGCGGGTTTTTCGAAGGCATCGCCCCGGGATGGCATCCGTGGGCGCTTGCCGCGCTTGCCGGCGTGATCAACATGATCGCGTCGCTGTCGCTTTACTATTCGTTTCAGATTGGCGTGATGAGTATCGTCGCGCCGGTGTCGTCAGCCTATCCGGCGCTCACGGTGGCGCTCGCGATTACGAGCGGTGAACGAATCACGGCGCTGCGAGGCGTAGGCCTCGCCGTCACGCTGGTAGGAGTGATTCTGGCCGCGACCACTTTTACGCCCAGCGGCGCCAGTCCCGTGAATGAAAGCTCTGCGAAGGAAACTGTCGCGAAGGAAACTGCGCATCTGTCGAAAGGTGTAGGCTGGGCACTCCTCGCAGCTCTCGGATTCGGCGTGCTCTTCTGGTTTCTCGGCTTTTATGTCGTGCCCGCCGTCGGCCCCACAATCTCCGTGTGGGTGATCCGGCTAACGTCTTTTTCGATCCTCGCGCTCGCCGCTATCCCCGCGCGCCAGAGTCTCAATCTGCCGCGCGGCGGCGTCTGGTGGCTGCTCGCAGCCGTAGGCTTCCTCGATACAGCCGCATTCGTCGCCAATAACGCCGGTCTGCACACCGGCCAGGTCTCCGTCGTCAGCGTCCTAGCCTCGCTCTACGGCGCAGTCACAGTCCTCCTCGCGTGGATTTTCCTGCGCGAGAAACTCGAACGCAGCCAGTGGCGCGGCATCGTCCTCATCTTTGTTGGGATCATCTTAGTCAGCGTGTAGACAGCCTGGTCAACCGTGTGTAAAGTCGGCCGGGTAGGTGGGGATCATGAAAAAGGCGCACGACGACGAAGTATTCCGCACTCTGCGGGGCTTTCTAGACGGGCACGAGCCGGATGAATCGAATTACTTTGCTTATTCCGCTACACTTCGCATATTCGGCAAGATTCCAGACCTCGATGACATCACTCAGTGCCTCGGGATTGCTCCGACAAGAGCCCATCGATGCGGCGACCGTCTCAAGCCTGACTCGCTTCCATGGAAAGACGACATGTGGAGCTACACGGCTAAGGTTGGACAGAGCGAGCCGCTTCACGTCCATATCGATACGCTCTGGAACATCTTTAGAGAGCACAGGCAATACCTTCTCGATCTCAAGCGTACAGCGACAGTAGATGTTTTTCTGGGATATAGCAGCAATTGCGACCACGCAGGAGTAGTTGTGCCTTATCAAAGCCTAGAAATATTCCGAGAGCTGCAGGTGCCATTGGGTATATCGATCATCGTCACATAGATCCGATAAAAAGACGGATCGCGTTTTCTTTCCAAGAACGCTAAGAAATGCGGTCACGATTCGCTCGCACGCAATGAAAACCGCTGATAAGGGACTGCTACACTATCAACCTCCATGGCTCGAAGATTCTGCGAAGTGGCGCTCCCGGTCCCGCTACGCTCCACGTTCACGTATGCGGTGCCCGCATCGTTCAACGGCGAGGAATTAATCGGCCGGCGAGTGGTGGTGCCGTTCCGGAATCGTGCAATGGTCGGTGTTGGCCTCGCGCTCTCTGATCGCGTACCGGAAATCGCAGGTGGCAAGAAATCCATCAAGGAAATTGTCGAGCTGATGGATGCGCTTCCGGCCCTGCCGCCGAAGCTGATCGAGCTCGGGCAATGGATCAGCCGCTACTACGTCGCGCCGATCGGTGAGACTATGCGCGCGATGCTTCCCCCCGAAATTGAAGTGCGCCACGATCGCGAATATTCGCTGAGCGACGCCGGACGCTCCTACCTCGCCCGATTAACCTCCGGCGTCGAAACCACCGAAGAAGAAGCCACCGAGCGCGCTTTGCTCGAGCGATTGAATAGCGAAGGCGACGCCGCCTCGTCCGCGCAAATTCGCCGCTGGCCCGGCGGTGAAGCGGCTGCCGAACGGCTCGTTCGCCGAGGCTATCTCGGCGCTCGCGAAGTGCTTCGGAAACGCCGCACTCGCACGCAGACAATTCTGGCCTGGAATCCGGCGAACGCAGATCCGCCCGCGCAAACCGAATGGCCTGCGCAAAAAGGTCCGCCCAAAAATGACGCGGAGGAAAAAATCAAAGAAGTTCTCACCGCAGTGCGCGGGCCGCTGCCGCTCGCAATCCTCGCCGCGAAGGCAGGCGTTTCGCGCGCGGTAATCCTGCGCCTCGAGAAAAAAGGCCGCCTGCTCTCCTGGGAAGAGCCGCTCACGATCGAGGAAGATTCTTGGGACACGGACTTCACCCCGCCCACGAATGTGCTGAATGCCGAACAGAAACGCGCGCTCGAAGAAATCTGGCGCTGGATCGTGGCCGGGAAATTTGCCGCGGCGCTTCTCCACGGCGTAACGGGAAGCGGCAAGACGGAGGTGTATCTCGGCGCGATCGAAGCGGCGCTCTCGCGCGGCAAAACGGCAATCGTGCTCGTCCCCGAAATCGCGCTCACGCTGTGGGTAGGGCGCCTGGTCCGCGCGCGGTTTGGCGCAAGCGTCGCCATCCTGCACAGCGGCCTGCCAGATATCGAACGGGCCCGCGAATGGTGGCGCGTGCGGCATGGCGAAGCGAAAGTGGTTGTCGGCACGCGTTCGGCCGTTTTCGCGCCGCTCGAAAATGTCGGCTTGATCATCGTGGATGAAGAGCAGGAGTCGAGCTACAAACAGGAAGAAACCCCGCGCTACAACGGCCGCGATACAGCCGTGTATCGCGCGCAACTCGAAGGCGCGGTAGCACTCCTTGGCTCCGCTACGCCGTCACTCGAGACCTACCACAACGCGCGCGCCGGAAAGTATCACCTGCTCGAACTGACCTCTCGCGTCGAGAACCGCTCGCTCGCCGAGGTCCGCATCGTCGATCTGCGCGAAGAATTTCGCCGTGAGCATCGCGCCACGCCGGTGTCTGAAACACTGCGCTCTGCAATCCAGCTGCGCCTCGAAGAAGGCACGCAGGCGATGATTCTGATCAATCGCCGCGGATATTCCTGGTCGCTGCTCTGCCGCAGCTGCGGCGCGATGATTCAATGCCAGAATTGCAGCATTGCGCTCACCTATCACAAGAGCCGCCAGCGGCTGGAGTGCCACTATTGCGGCTACTCGATCCGCCCGCCGAAAGAGTGCCCGAAGTGCAAGGCCGAGTACTTGTTTTTTGTCGGCGATGGAGCTGAGCGCGTGGAAGAATATCTGCGCGAGCAATTTCCGAAAGCGCGGATCGCGCGCCTCGATCGCGACACGGTGCGAACGAAGCGCGAATACCAGCAAGTGCTGGGCGCTTTCGCAGGCGGCGAGATTGACATTCTCGTTGGCACGCAAATGGTGGCGAAGGGGCACGATTTCCAGCGCGTCACTCTAGTTGGTGTGGTTGCTGCTGATTTGGCGCTGGGCCGCCCCGACTTTCGCGCCGCCGAAAAAACATTTCAACTCCTGACGCAGGTTGCAGGGCGCGCCGGACGCGGCGAGCTTTCGGGTGAAGTGCTCGTCGAAACCTATTACCCCGAGCATTACGCGATTCAGTACGCGGTGAAACAGGATTACGTTTCGTTCTACGAAAAGGAAGCGCACTTCCGGCGCATGCTGCACTACCCGCCGTTCGCCGCGCTCGCGAGCATTCTGATTCGCGACCGCAAGATCGAGAACGCGATTCGCTGGTCGCGCGCGCTGGCCGGATTCTTTGCGCCATTCGAAAATCGAGGCGTGAAAATCCTGGGCCCTGCGGCTGCGCCACTCGCGCGTTTGCGGCGCGAATACCGCTTTCAATTCGTGCTGAAATCTCCAAAGCGCTCGGCGCTTTCGGGCGCACTTAGCGGATGCCTCGATTTCTGCGCCTCAAAGGACATTCCGGAGACAGCTGTGATTGTGGACGTTGATCCCGCGAGCTTGTCGTGAAGCGGCGTGAGCCGGGCGATTCCGGATTTACTGCGGCGTGATAAGCGGGACCAACGTAAAGCACAGCGCGAAAATCGCAACCGCGACCACCGCGAGCAACCGCCGCGAGCCATCGAGGTATTCCCAGCGGTTCATCACCGGCGGATGACGGAAGCGCAGCGTGAGCACCAGCAGAATAAATCCCCACAACGCCCAGCCGAGCCACTGAAAGCCCAGCGCGATCAGCACCAGCGAGAGCGCGATCGAGATTCTGCGATGGCCTTCATTCGCAAGGCTGTAAAGGATGTGACCGCCATCGAGCTGCCAGATCGGCAGCAGATTCAGCGCCGTCGCAAAGAGACCGAACCACGCCGCGCAGCCAACCGGATTGAGAAGCAGCCATCTCACCGGCACATTGGGATGGAACAGCGCGGCGAAAATTTTCACGAGCGGCGGAACCCCGAGCAGTATGTCGACGTTCACTTGAATATCAGGCACGATTTTCGCCGCTGCAACTGCGTACGCAATCGCCGGAATCGCCACGATGAATCCTGCGATCGGCCCGGCAATGCCGACGTCGAAGAGAGCGCGCCTCGTGGGAAACGGTGAGCGAATGCGAATGAACGCGCCGAAGGTGCCGAAGAGATTCGGCGCGGGGATAAACATCGGATAGCTCACATCGATTCTGTACAGCTTGCACGCGATGTAATGTCCCATCTCGTGAGCGAACAGAATTCCAAGCAGTGTGAACGAGAAGGGAATTCCGGTGAGCAGGATGCTTGGGTGCGCGATTGGCTGCCAAATCATCGTGAGCGGATTATCGACGTTGGAAAATGGCGCTTGATTCGCCGCATAAGAAGCCGCGAGCTGCGAGCCGACCGCGAGCGTGGTGAGAACCGTGAGCAGAAACATGACAATCGCCGGCCAGAGCGGACGCTGGGGAGGCAGCGGAGGCGGAATATCCACCACTTGCGGGAATTGCAGGTCGATGACGTCAATCGGGAGGCGGCTGTGGCCGTTGCCGTGGCTCATGGGAATTAGATGTGCGGCGTAAGAATATGTTTCGGGCGACGATTCCGCTTAACGACAGCGCCTGACTTCACCCGGCACTTCCACTCGGGCGCCGATTCGCGCCCCGCCGACACTTCTATCGTAGCCTGATTTAGGACGCAGCGCTTGTTCTCTTGGATCAGGATTTCGAAGCGGGCGGTGCCGGTAGTGCTTGCAGCTCCTTGCCCGGCTTGAAGCGAACCGCTTTGCCGGGCGGGATGCTAACCTGCTGTCCGGTGCGCGGGTTACGGCCGATGCCGGTCTTCCGCGGCTTCACGTTGAAGACGCCGAAGCGGCGCAGCTCGATACGTTCGCCGCGGCCGAGCGCGTTCTTCATTGCCTCGAAGACGGTCTCGACAGCCTGTTCGGCTTTGGTGCGAGTGATGTTGGTTTTTTGAACGATGGCGTTGACGATATCGAGCTTGATCACGCTAACCTCCCGCGACAGCACCGGAAGCCCATGCTAGACAGGGACTTGCGGGTTGTCAAGCATCGAGCGCTGTAATAAACTCCACAATTCCTTTTTTAGCCGCGCCACGAAAAGTGGCTGCGGTTCGCTCTTTTCGCCTTATTTGGCGCGAATCACCAGCGGTAGCAGCCTTGGGAGGCCACGTATGTCGGTGAAGTCTGACAAATGGATTCGCAGGATGGCGCAGGAACACAAGATGATTGAGCCATTTGCGGGCGCGCAGGTGCGCGAAGGCGTGATCAGCTACGGCGTGTCGTCGTACGGATATGATCTGCGAATCGCGGATGAGTTCCGGATTTTCACGAATGTGAATTCCACGATCGTGGATCCCAAGAAGTTTGACGCGAAGTCGTTCGTCGAGTTCAAGGGCGACGTTTGCATCGTGCCGCCGAACTCGTTCGCGCTGGGCCGCTCGATTGAATATTTTCGCATCCCGCGAAATGTGTTGACGATCTGCGTAGGGAAATCTACGTACGCGCGCTGCGGGATTATCGTGAACGTGACGCCGTTCGAGCCGGAGTGGGAAGGTTTCGTCACGCTGGAGATCAGCAACACGACGCCGCTGCCTGCAAAGATTTACGCCAACGAGGGACTCGCGCAGGTGGTGTTCTTCGAGTCTGACGAGCAATGCGAGACTTCGTACAAAGACAAGAAGGGGAAATACCAGGCGCAGCAGGGAATTGTGCTGCCTAAGATTTAGCGCACGTCAGCCGTTTCATTTCGGCGAGTGTTCGCCGGATTTTATCTTCCATAAAATTTGCCGCAGCATGCCGAGCCATAGTTCGCTATCGCGTGCGGGCAATTTCAGGCGGCGAACGAGCCTGCGGATTCTTTCGTCCACGTCCGCTACTCGACGAAGATTGATGTAACCGCTCTCGCGGAGCACTTCAAGTAGCAGCGTCGTGATTCGCTCCAGCTCGGCGGTACTCGCGACCGTTACTTTCTCCGATTGCCGTGCCGCCTTTTGATCGCGAATCAATTCGTAGAGACAAACAGCGACTGCCTGTCCCAGATTCAAAGAAATATTGTTCTCGCTGGTGGGGATATTCAGCAGCCAATGGCAGTGGCTGAGGTCTTCATTCGAGAGGCCAAACTTTTCCGAGCCAAAGAGAATCGCGACGGGACTTGCAGCGAGATGTTTGCGTATCGCGCGAGCGCCCGGCTCGAGGCGGCGCAGCGAGTGCTGCAAATCGCGGTGACGCACGGCCGTGGTGCCGACTACGAGCGTGCAGTCAGCCACAGCGTCCGCGACGGATGTGTACTCCCCGGCGTTAGCCAGAACCGCAGCGCCGCCCACTGCGGAGCGCGCTTCGCGAAAGGCGCGCTCGAACGGATTCACTACTCGCAGGTGCGAGCACCCAAAGTTGCTCATCGCGCGGGCAGCTGCGCCGATGTTGAGCGGATTTCGCGTCGAGACGAGGACGACGCGCAAGCGATCGAGTTCGCGCGGTGATGGCACGGCGTTATCTTATGCCAGTATCCTTTACCTCTCTCCTCACAACTCGCCGCAACCATTCAAACGATAAAACCGCCAGCGCGCTTTAGGTGCCCAAACTACTTCTTCGCGACGATCGGCGACGGTTTGCCCCAATCGCCGTCGAAGACAAACGACTCGAGCGGCTTTCGTTGACGGGGGCCGTGCTCCTGCGCGCGAAGTTGTTCGGGGAGTGAATTCGGATCGCCGGGGTAGCCAATCGCGATGCCCGCGACAGCGTCATATCCGTCGGGGATATGGAACAGCTGCTTGGCCTTGTCCGGCAATATGCCGGCCATTTGATGAACTTGCAGGCCAAGGTTTGCCGCTTCAAGCGCGAGCGTGGCTGCGGCTTGGCCAACGTCATGAAACGCATGGCGATTCGGCTGCCCGTTGTGTGCAAAATTCAACGCAGCCACGCTGATCGCCAGCACAGGAGCGCCCTTCGCCCAGCTCTGATTAAATTCGACGAAGCTCTCCAGGATTTTTTTGTAACTTTCGGTTTCGTCTTTCGTGGCGACGAGAAAATGCCAGGGCTGCCCGTTGTACGAGGAAGCCGCCCAGCGGGCCGCCTCGAAAAGGCTCCGGAGCTTTGCCGGTTCCACCGGCCGGCTATCGAAAGCGCGCGGGCTCCAACGCTTGCCAATTATGTCGTGAACAGGTGCGCTCGTTTCAGCGTGCTTTTGAAGAACTGCCATGATTCCTCCTGGGGATTTAGATAAGGTGCCAGATTCGTTCTTTGCCGGAAAGCGAGAGGCTAACTGCGCCTCTCGCTCGAAGCATTCGATTAAGCTTTCCGTGCTCGGGATGCATCCAGAGATGCTCCACCGGCACCGTTAGCCGCCAAAATGAGCAAGCCGCCCATAATCGCGACGTTCTTCAAGAAGTGAATCTGGTTGTTCATTCTGGCTGCGCCCTCCATTGCCCAGAAATTGTGAAAGAAGAACGACGCCGGAATCAGATACAAGAACACAATCCAGGCAGCGATTCTTGTCTGAAACCCGACAAGGATTGCCAGGCCTCCGAGCAGTTCAATCACGAGTGCCACCGCGATTGCCACGGACGGCATGGGCACATGCGCCGACGCGGCATAGCCAACGGTTCCCGAGAATGCCGCGATCTTTCCGATTCCGGCGAAAATAAAGATCGCGCTTATAAGGATTCGGCCGGCCAGCGTTACCACGTTGTTCGAAGAGTTCATCGTTTGCTCCTTTTTTAGCGACTGCGTTTTCCAAAACGGGGCCGAATTACGCCAGGTCAAACAGCAATACTTCCGAACTTTCCGGCGCTTCCACACGAACTTCGGTTTCTTTCGAGATGGCCGCACCGTCGCCTTGCTTCAGCTCCGTTCCGTTCACACGCACCGATCCTTTCGCCACTTGAAGCCAGGCATGACGGTCCTTCCTGAGTTCGTGCTTTGCTTCCTGGCCTTTATCGAGGCGCGCGATGTATAGATTCGCATCCTGATGAATCGTGACGGGCGCTTTCGGGCCGGCGACGAGCTGGAATTTGCCGCGCAGCTCCGAGTCTGAAAATGAGAGCTGTTCGTATTCCGGCTTCAATCCGTTGCGCTCGGGCAAAAGCCAGATCTGCAGCAGGTGCACCGGCTTCTCCTTCGAGGGATTAAATTCACTGTGCATGATCCCGGTGCCCGCGCTCATGTGTTGCAGTTCACCGGGACGAATCACCGCGCCGGTGCCCATACTGTCGCGGTGCTCGAGAGAGCCGTCGATAATCCAGGTAAGGATTTCCATATCGCGATGCGGATGCATCCCGAAGCCCTGTCCCGGGGCGACGACGTCTTCGTTGAGCACCCTCAGCGAGCGAAATTGAACGTGCTCGGGGTCGTAGTATTGGTCAAAAGAAAATGTGAAATGAGTGTCGAGCCACGAAAGCTTGTTGCGTCCGCGTTCTTCACTGGGTCGAATCTGAATCATGTGGATGCTCCTTCTTACGTCTTTCCTCGCAGAGTTTCTCCGCGTCGTTCGTGCCCAGCTTTCGGCAGATCCGTCGCAAAGTCTCTTGTTCCTCCGGCGTTAACCGGCTCATCTCCTGCGTGACAGCTTCCGCATGTTCCGGGAAAACCCGCGCGATCAGCCGTTTGCCCTTCGGCGTCAGGTAAATCTTCACGAGCCGCCGATCGTCCTTCTGTCGCTCGCGCCTTACCCAGCCGTGCTTTTCGAGGTTGTCGATCACGAGCGTCACGTTACCGCCGCTACGCAAAAGTTTCTCCCCGATTGCGTATTGGCACATCGGCCCCAGGTGCAGCAGAGCTTCGAGCACGCCGAACTGGCCCATCGTGAGGCCGCTCTGCTCGATCTGCTGACTCATGTGCGCCGCCACCGAATCCGAGGCGCGAATCAGGTTCACGTAGGCGTTGAGCGCCCGGATCGTCTCTTCGTGGCCTTTGAAGTGAGTCGGCATATCGTTCAACCTAGAATGGTTTGAACTTGAATGATTTGATGTCCTGTCGCAGCAAAAGATTCAGCGAGGTAAGTCCAAGGAAATCAGGGCTTTTGAGTCGGTCGAATCAGAACTTCGCTGATGAAGCTTTGCGGCGCCTGGGTTACGAGCATCTCGACGGCGTGTGCAATGTCGTCGGGTTGCAGCATCTTCTGCGGATTCTTCTTGCTGGCCGGCGAGCCGAATTCGGTGGCCACGGAACCGGGGCAGATCACGCTCACTCGAATGCCATATTCGCGGAGATCTTCCGCCATGCACTCCGTCAAACCCATCAACCCCCATTTCGAGGCGCAATAAATGGAACCATTCTTGAAAGCATTCTTGCCGGCTAGCGAGCCGATATTAATGATGTGTCCGCTGCGGCGCTCGATCATTCCGGGCGCGACGGCTTTCGAAAGCAGGAACACGGATTTCAAATTGGTGTCTAACACCGAGTCCCAGCTCTTCTCATCAGCTTCCTGAACGGGACCGAAGTAACCGACGCCGGCATTGTTTACGAGAATTTCGATCGAACCGAGCGATTTTTCTGTTTTGGAGGCTAGAGCGCCGATGTCGCCGGCACTCGTAACGTCCGCCTCGACGGCAAGCACCTCGACGGCTTCGTTCCGCAAGCGGCTGGCAGCGTAGTCCAATTTTTTGGCGTCGCGGGCACAGATCGCAACTTTCGCGCCCATGAGGCCCAGTTTGCGAGCGATGGCAAATCCGATTCCGCGGCTTGCGCCCGTGACGAGCGCTGTTTTTCCTTCGAGAACTTTTTCATCCATAATTCGCTCCGGCGAGGCGACAAAAATGCCTCTATTCACCATCTTATCATCGGGGCGTGGGCGTCACGACAGGGGTAGGCCCTATTCATCTTCGCAATCCGCGACCGCAATTCACCTTGCGCGTTCGGGATGCTTTTCCCTATAATCCCGAAGATTTTGTTGCGCACGCGCGTCTCGACGGGTGGCGCGGTCCTAAGTGTCGATGCTCGCCTGATGTAAACTGGTCCAGGAGGCAGGGAAAGAGATGATACGAAAGTGTTTACTCACGAAGGCGATTCTGCTCAGTGCTCTCATTGGGACCTGCACGCTCGCGCACCCGGTGACGACACGCGCGCAGCAGGCCCAGGAACAGGCGAAACCGACCTACACGATCCCCGAATACAATGCATTTCAAGCCGCCAACGCAGAAAAGGACCCGCAGGCGCGGCTCAAGCTGCTCGATGATTTCGTCGCCAAGTTTCCGAACTCCACTCTAAATCCCTACGTGTATCAGCTTTATATCAAGACTTACACCGACCTTAAGAATTATCCCAAAGTAATCGAATACGCCGACAAGGTGATCGCGCTTGGCGACAAAGTGGACGCGGGAGGGAAGCTGCAGGCGCTTCAGGCGCGTTGCCAGGTGTTCCCATACGCCTTCAATCCGAAAGCTCCTGACGCCACCGATCAGCTGAATAAAGAGCGTGACGCAGCCCTGGAAGGCGCGAAATTACTCGCCGCGTTTCCCAAACCTGCCGGCGCCACGATGACAGAAGCCCAATTTGAAGAGCAGAAAAAGCCGGGGATTGCCTTTTTCCAAAATGCTGCCGGATTTGCGTGTTATCAGCTGAAGGATTATCCGTGTGCGATTGCCGCTTTCAAGGCGGTGCTCGCTTTGACGCCCACCGATGCCGTTGCGTCCTATCGGATGGGCGTTGCGTACCTCGAAATGAAGCCGCCGCAGCCGCTGGACGGTTTCTGGGCTTTGGGCCGCGCAATCAACCTGAAGATTCCAGACAGCGACAAGATCAAAGATTATCTGCGCCGCCAAATCCTGGCCTATGAGCAGCCTGGTTGCGATTCGCTTGCTGACGCGCAGCTCAATGAACTCCTGCAGCTATCCGCGAATTCGCCCGAGCGTCCCGCGACGTACACGATTCCGAGCGCGGACGACCTGAATAAAATCCGCACTTCGAGCAACATCCTCACCGTTCTCGCCGACCTCAAGGCTGGTGGGGACAAGGCGAAAATGACGTGGCTGGCGCTGTGCGGCGCGGAGTTTCCAGAAGTGGTCGGCAAGCTCATCGACATTACCCCAGGAACCGATTTCGTCGAATTGAAGCTTTACACGGGCGCGACGCCTGAAGAAATTCAGGCCGCTACGACTGCGAACCTGGATGTGAAAGTGGTTGGCCAGCCGGAAGCTTCGCGGCTTGAGAAAGAGCAGGGCGTTCGCTTCAGCGGCACGCTGGTTGGCTACGATCCTGATCCGAACTTCATGCTCCACTGGGACAAGGCGAAAGTGAACCCTGAGGATATTCCGACGGAAAAGGGCGGGGCTAAGAAGCCAGTCCACAAACCGGCGGCAAAGAAGAACTAACTTCACTACAAAATCTGAAGTGAGAATGGCCGGCTCATCACGAGCCGGCCATTTTTATTTGCGTGGCCGTTGAACGAGAGAGCATTGATCGCCATTTAGTCCAGGGGCGCACGTTTCAAAGCTGAGATCCTTCACTTCGTTCAGGATGACGGCCCTAAGGATGGGACGGGGATCCTTCTGGTTGTGCCTTGGACGGCTGGCGATTCCGCTAGCCTCGGTGGCCGTTGCGGCCCACGCGTTCGAGTTTGTACTCGCCTACTTTGCGGCTCAGCGTGTTGCGATGGATTCCCAGCTCTTTCGCGCAGCGGGATTGATTGCCTTTGCAACGTTCCAGCACGCGGCGGATGAATTTCTTCTCGAATTCACCCACTGCCTCTTCGAGCAGGATTCCTCGCTCGACCATCATTCCGACCAGAGATTCCAGTTGATCTTTCACGATTGCACGCTCCGCAATGGTGCTTCGGAATGAGCTCTTCCCTGGGCTCAGTCGAGTGCGTGGCCGGTAATGCGTTGATAGGCTTCTCGGTACTTGTCCGTTGTAGCGGCGACGACATCGGGCGGCAATGCCGGCGCCGGAGGCTGCTTGTTCCAACCAATCTTCTCGAGGTAATCGCGAACGTATTGCTTATCGAACGAAGGCTGCGCCTTGCCGGGCATGTACAGGCTTCCCGGCCAGAATCGGGATGAGTCCGGAGTTAAAGCCTCGTCAATCCAGATGAGATCGTCGCCAATCAAACCGAATTCGAATTTCGTGTCGGCAATGATAATGCCGCGGACTGAGGCGAACTCGGCCGCGCTCTTGTAGATCGCGAGACTCGTGTCGCGCAATTTCTCCGCAAGCGGACGGCCGATCCGCGCGACGGTTTCATCGAAGGAAATATTTTCGTCATGACCGGTGGTCGCTTTTGTCGACGGCGTGAAGATCGGTTCGGGGAGGCGGTCGCTCTCGCGCAGGCCTGAGCGCAGCGCGATTCCGCAGACGGCGCCTGTCTTTTGGTAATCTTTCCATCCCGAGCCGGAAATATAGCCCCGCACAACGCATTCAATCGGAACAGGTTCGGTCCGCCGGACCAGCATGGCCCGCCCTTTGAGCGCATCGGCGTAAGGAGCGAGCGCGCCGGTGAAATTGCTGGCGGAAATCACATGATTCGGCACGATGCCTGCGAGCTTATCGAACCAGAAAAGCGATAGTTGTGTGAGTACTCGGCCCTTATCCGGGATTGGCGTGGGAAGTACTACGTCGAAAGCGGACAGACGATCGGTGGCGACGATCAGGAGTTGGTCGCCCAGCTCGTACATATCGCGCACTTTGCCGCGGGCTCGAAGCTTGAGCCCGGCAAAATCCGTTTGCGAAATCACAGCGCTCATTTGCGGAGAAGCCACAGGATTAATCTTTCCTTACTGAGAGGGCGGTATTCTAGCGCAGCGTCGCGGCTTGTCAACCGCTAAGAGGTACAGGTGGAAGAAATATTTTCCACAGATGAACGCGGCAAAAAAGTTTTGCAATGCGCTGCTTCTTAGGTACTACGCAGCGTTGCTGGCGGCTTTCGGCGTGCTGGCTTGTTCCGCTTCTTCCCACTTCACAGAGACGAGCTTTGAAACCCCTGGCTCCTGCATCGTTACCCCATAAAGCACCGAGCCCATCTCCATGGTTTTGCGGTTGTGGGTCACGACGATGAACTGCGTTTGCCCGCACATCTCGGCGAGCATTTTGTTGAAGCGGCCCACGTTGGCTTCGTCGAGCGGCGCGTCCACTTCGTCCAAGATGCAGAAAGGACTTGGCTGGTAGCGGAACACGGCGATCAGCAGCGCGAGCGCCGTCAGGGCTTTTTCACCGCCCGAGAGCAGCAGGATATTTTGCAGGCGCTTGCCCGGAGGCTGGGCGACGATGTCGATTCCCATTTCGCCGGAGCTGTCCGGTTCGCCGAGGCGCATTTCGCCGTGGCCGCCGCCAAAAAGCGATTGAAAGGCGACCGCGAACTGGCAGTTGATGAAGTTGAATGCTTCCTCGAATTTCTGGCGCGATACCTGGTCGAGTTCGGTAATGGTGAGCTGCGTGTTCTCGATTGACTGCACGAGATCGTCGCGCTCGCGTCGCATGAAGATCTCGCGCTCTTCGCATTCTCTGAATTCCTCGAGCGCCATCATGTTCACAGGGCCCATCGCGTCCACGCGTGCTTTCATTTCGTTGTAATTCGTCTCGGCTGCGATCAACTCTTCGCCGATCAAGAGCTGGCTTTCCTGCGCCATCAACTCTTCCGGCTGCGCGTTCAGTTCGGCGACGCAAGTCTGGCGCAGATAATCGCGGTCCGCGTCATTTCGGGCTTTCTCGATCTGACGCTGGCTTCGCTCGGAACGCAGCTCGTCGAGCGATTGCCGTTTTCCACGCAGCGATTCATCGAGCTGGCCGGCGCGCGCACGCGCTTCGTCCCATTCCTTTTCAAGAGACGCTTTCAATTCCTCGGCGCGCACTTTTTCCTTGCGCAGATCTTCGACCTGCAACGCAAGCTGCTCGCAGGCGGTTTCGAGGTCGGTCTTCTCTTGAAGCAGTGTGCCGTGCTGCTGGTGCAATGCGATCGTGCGCTCGCCCGCCAGCGCCATTTCCTCCACGAGCCGTTGCTCGGCGGCCTTCGCGCTGGTAAAGCGCTCGGTCATTGTGGCAAGCGCTTCGCGCTGCGCCACCACGCGCTCCTGCAGCGAATGGAAATCGCGGCGCAATTCAGCGAGCCTCTCCGCCGCGCCCGCGGCGTCGGCTTCCGCGTTGGCGCGCGAACGAAGCGCCTCCGCGTGTTCTCTGCGCGCTTGCTCCACGCGATTGCGCGCCGCTTCCGCTTCTTGGTGCAGCCACGCGATCTCCTGCTGCTCGGCGGCAAGCTGCTGCTCCACACGGCGGTGTTCCGCGCGCGCCTGATCCCGCGTGTGCATCGCGCCTACGAATGACTTCTCGGCCTCGACATGCTTGGCGTTCGCGTCGGCGACTTCAATTTCTCCCCCCGCGATTGCCATCTCGATGCGCGTCAATTCCTCTTGCTGCTCCTGCGCCACTCGATCGAGCCGCACGGCTTCCGCTTCGTGCTGCCGCAATTCGCGTTTCAGCGCAAGCGGGCCCGCATCGCCCTGGCGTCCGCCGGAAACCATCCGGCCGTGATAGCAGGTGCCATCGAGCGTCAGGTAGTAGCTGTGTGGATTCTCGTGCGCCAATGTTTCTGCCGCGGCGCCCGTTTCCACCAAGTAAGCAGTACGAAGACGCGTGAGGAAATGCTTCGCCGCCGGGCCAAGCGGGTCGCGGAAATCCACCAACCGGTCGAGCCGCGCGATCACGCCCGCAGCCATCGGCAGGGAACCATCCGCTTCGGGTGTCTGGATATTCATCTTGTTGAGCGAATCGACAAAAAAGGTAGCGCGTCCGCCCATCTCGTCGCGCAGTAACGCAACGCCAGCCCGCGCCTGGTCGAACGACTCGACGACCACATATTCGAGTTCATCGCGCAGGAACTGCTCGATCGCACCTTCATACTGTTCCTGCACCTCGGCGTAATCGGCCAGCAAGCCAACCGCATGAAACCCCTGCGTCGGCGTCTCGCCGCCTGCGTTGAAAAGCTTCTGCACTGCGTCAGCCGTGTAAGCGCGCTCGCTCAGAATCTGTTCCACCGACGAGTGTCGGGCACGCTCCGCCGCAAGCGCCTCGCGTGTATGCTTCAGCTGCTGCGCGTTTTCCTGCTGCGCGCCCCGCAGCGCGACAAGCCGAGACTGCGCATCTCGCGCCGCTGCCCCAAGTTCCTCAGCGCGCCGCTTCGCGTTCGAATAGAAATTTTCTTCGTTCTTCACGCGCAGCGCCAACGCAGCCCATTCGATTCCCATCGTCCGCGCCGCTTCCGATCTTTGTTCTTCAGCAGCAGTATGACGGGCGGCGGCTTCTTCGGCTTGCAGCGATTCAGCCTGCATCCGCGCCGATTCTTCCACCAGCTTCCCAGCCAGCGCGCGCAATTCGGCAATACTCGCTTCCAGCCGTTCCTGCTCCGTCGTGCTGAGGCCCACCTTCTCCGTCGCCTCGCGAAGACTCGATTCCACCGCGCCAGACTGCTCCCGCAATTGCATCACCGCATCCCGCTGCGCATCCATGCGCGCCGCCAGATCGGTTGCTTGCCTCTCGGCTTGCTCGATTTCGAGCGTCACACGCGTCGAACGCGATGCCAGTTGCGCCAGCTGCTCCCGATTGAAAGTAATCCGGTTTTCCGCGCGATCGAGATCGAGAGAAGTCTGCCCCAGCAAATTGTGCGTCTGGCGCAACTCCGCATCGAGCTCATAAGTGCGCGCATTCAGCCGTTCCTGCTCCGCCTCAAGCTCGTGCACCGACCGCGCATCGCGCTCCTCCGCCGCTTCCATATCGCGCAGCAAATTTTCAAGCCGCGCCGCTTCGATATCGAGATGCTCCGCTTTGCTGGCCAGCACAATTCGCAGCAATCCGCGCATCTGCTCGCGCAACTCGGCATAGCGCCGCGCCTTGGAAGCCTGCCGCTTCAACGACGCAAGCTGCTTCTCCACTTCCACCAGAATGTCGTTCACGCGCGAAAGATTAATCTTCGACGCCTCGAGCTTCGCCTCCGCCAGCCGCCGCTTCGTCTTGTACATCGTGATGCCGGCCGCTTCTTCGATGATGGCGCGCCGGTCCATCGGCTTCGAGTTCAGAATCTGGCCAATGCGTCCCTGCTCGATGATCGCGTAGCTATCCGGGCCCAGACCCATGCCCATGAAAAGTTCCTGCACGTCGCGCAAACGCGCCACGCGCCCATTGATCACATATTCGCTCTGCCCGGAGCGATAAAGCCGCCGCCCCACCACCACTTCACCCGGTTTCAAATGCATCGCCGGTTTCTCGGCGCCGCGCTTCTTCCAAGGCTTGCCTTTGCCGCTGGGTTCGGACTCGGTGACCGCAAGTCCCTCACCGGGCGCACCCGTATCGGAGGATGTATCGGAGGATGTGTCGGAGGAATCGTTTACCGGCGAGGGCATCATGAGAGTGTCTTCGCTCGGCGCGGAATCTTCAGCCACCGTAAACGGAGCCCCCACGGTGTGGTTTTCCGGCGCAGCCAACACTTTCGCTACAGCGTCCGCCAGCTCCGGGTCCACCAGCGTCAGCGTAACCTCCGACAGCCCCATCGCCGGCCGCTTCGCCGTCCCGTTGAAGATGCAGTCCGACATCCGCTCGGCCCGCAGCATCTTATGGCTCTGCTCGCCCAGCACCCAGGAGATCGCGTCCACCACATTCGACTTCCCGCAGCCATTCGGGCCCACAATGCAAGTGATCCCGCTTCCGCTGAACGTGATCGGCGTCTTCTCGCAGAACGACTTAAAGCCCAGTAACTCGACCTTCCGCAGTTTTAGCACCCGTACCCTCGCACAGTTTGCTCCATTAGCCTCATCGGCTGGAGAAGCTTCAGTTTAATCTTCCTCGGGAGGAGTTTTGAGACAACAACGCTGGAAGGGTCGGTATGAATGGCCCTGCCGCCTGGCGCTTCGGATCGGCGGTTACGGGAACAAAACTTAACACGCGCCGCAAAGCCTGTAAAGCGTGAATCGCGAAATGTTTAACGCAACGCAACTACGTCGCGCCAGATCGCTCTTTTCTTCCGGGTCAGAGCCTCGCAGTTTGTACCGCTGGCCTCCGGCCAGCGCCTTCGCCTTCCAGTTGTCATCCCGAGCGCAGCGAGGGATCTGCAGTTAGGGTTTTCGTCAGCGCTTCGAAAAGCGCTCCCCTCCAAATCCCGCGCTTCAGCGCCGGGCCTCACCCCCGCCACCCGCCGCCGCGCGAAACACCGCGAAATAAGAAAGCAGCCGACGCCTGAATCCCAACCGCTCATAAAGCTGCACAGCTCGCGCGTTCTCCGCCCGCACATGCAGAATAGGAGTCTCCCCCCGCCCCCGAATCCGCTCCGCAAGAATCGTCATCAGAAACCCCGCATACCCATGCCCCAAATGTTCAGGATGCGTGCAAACCGCGCTAATCTCCGTATAGCCCGGAAGCTTCAGCCGCTCGCCAGCCATAGCGACAAGCTTTCCGCCCTTGCGTATCCCCAGATACGTCCCCATCTCCCGCGTCCGCGTATCAAACGGCCCAGGCTTCGTCAAGGTAGCCAGCTCAACCATCTCCGCCACATCCGCCTGTCGAAGTTCGATGAAATCATGTGAAGGTTCGATGAAGTCATACGATTTTCGACTAGGCTCAAGCCGCGCATCGTCCTCCAGAATCATCTGCAACAAATCGCCGTCGAGCACAATTTCAAGTCCCTCAGGCGCGTCCATCCGCTTCGGCAGGAACAACCCGAGGCCGCCGCCCGCCGCAAGCAACCCGCGCACCGCCGCGAATCCCTCCGCATTCGGCTCCGGAAACCCACCCAACGGCGTCACCTCCGGCGGAAACCGCCGCAACACGCCATAAGTCTCAGCAAAATTCGCCTGGCAAGTCCCCAGCGCATTGAATATCGGATTATCAAGTGGATGCATCCGCCTGCTCCAAATCGCCGCAAACATTCCCGGCGCCGTCACCATTGTCGATGCTCTCCACCCGACCTTAGACTTCGCCGATCCCCTCCCGCTATCCGCTATTTGCGCCCAAATTGGCCCGTCGTATTCCAGCTAACGAAAAGAGCGGACACTCCAAACTAGGTGTTATAAAAGCAACGAATGTCGGCCAAAGGATCCTTCAACTGAGGGATAAAGTTAGCCTTGGAAGATTGACTTTCTCGCCAATTCAAGAATAGCATGCGGGCACCGCTGACCTGCCCCCCGAAATTTAGTCCAGCCAAAAGTTAGCTTCTCCGGGTATAAGACCACGAGAGGAGAAGCGCCATGAAAGGAAGCCGCTTTAGTGAAGAGCAGATCGTTGGGGTGTTGAAGGAGGCAGAGGCTGGAGTTCCCATGAAGGACCTCTGTCGCCGCGTTGGCATCAGTACAGCTACGTTCTACCACTGGAAAGCGAAGTACGGTGGTCTGGAAGTGAGCGAGACCCGACGGCTGCGTCAGGTGGAGGAAGAGAACGGACGGCTGAAGAAGATCGTGGCGCAGCAAGCCCTGGACCTGGACGCGCTAAAGGTGGTGCTGGCAAAAAAGTGGTAGGCCCGCGGGCGAAGCGAGAAGCGGTGTGTGTCGTGCGGGAAGAAGCAAGACTCAGCGAGCGACGCGCCTGTGGGCTGATCGGGATGCACCGCGGGAGCTGGCGGTACCGGCGGAAGGAACGGAACGAAGCGGCGTTGCGGGCTCGGCTACGCGAGTTGGCAGGCGAGCGTCCGCGATTCGGCTATCGGCGGCTGTACATTTTCCTGCGCCGGGAGAAGACCGCGGATGGAACGCTGCGGTGGCGTGTCAATCACAAGCGAGTGTATCGGCTGTACCGGGAGGAAGGGCTGGCGATGCAGCGTAGGAAGCGCAGGAAATTTCGGTCTGAAGCGCGGCTACCGCGGGCACTTCCGACGCGTGCAAATGAGATGTGGACGATGGACTACACGCATGACGAAATGGCCGGCGGGCGGAAATTCCGAACACTGAACCTGATGGATGGCTTCACGCGAGAGGCCCTGTGGATCGAACCGGACACGTCGCTGCCCGGTCTGCGTGTGGTGCGAGTCCTGGAGGGGCTGCGAGAACGACGTGGAACACCGGCGGCAATCCAAGTAGACAATGGAACGGAGTTCACCAGCCGCGTTGTGGATCAATGGGCCTATCAGAATCAGGTGGCGCTGCACTTCATCGAGCGCGGCAAGCCCACGCAGAACGCGTTCATCGAAAGCTTCAACGGGAAGTTCCGAGATGAATGCTTGAATCAGAACTGGTTCGTGGATCTCCGACACGCACGGAAGGTGATCGAGGACTGGCGGGTGGATTACAACACGGTACGCCCACACAGCTCACTAAGATATCTGACACCGGAAGAGTTCGCGGAAAGTGTGGCCGCGCGACCGGCGTCTCCCCCCACGCCGGTCGTCTCTATCGACCCAGCATGGGTAGGTTCGGATGTCCAGGAACCCGAGAGTGCTAACTTATGACTGGACCAAAAACGGGGGGCAGGTCACCGCCGCTGGCTCAACCACGGCACCTTGGTCAGGCTTTCGTTCCCAATGCAATCGCCCAACCCGCCCTGGACTCTCTCACTCAACGCTAGCGATCTAATAGGTATCATAGGAGTTGTTATCGGGCTTGCAGGCCTAGTTGTTGCGTACCTTCAATACCAGAAGGCGAGGTCGGAAAGACAAGCGGTAAGAGAGATTCGACAAAAACTTTTTAGGCAGCAAGCAGCCCAGCGCTTTTCCGACATTGCTCCCCGAGTTGTGCTCCTTTCCGGGCAAGTTCGGATCAGGAATTGGCAAAACTGTGCAGAAATTGCTACAGAAATCGGCGCGAAACTAGCAAATGCGGCCGGCTTCTGCTCAGACTTGAAAATAATCGAGGATCAAAAGGGGCTCTTACAACTTTCTTCGGATGCCGTACAATTCATATTGGCAGGACTTCCGATAGAAGAGGGTCAACTGATTGACGCGGTGGCGGTGCAAGAGATGACCAAAAAGTGCATTTTGATTTTGTTTGGTGTCGAGCAAATTGCGGGTCGTCTGAAGGCAACCGATCCTTCAGAGGAAACAATATGAGTCAATTACAGCCATCTTATTTGCCGCTGGGACATAACGAAAAACAGCTTGAACTGCTCAGGAAGGTCTTGGAAAAGACGAGACAGAACAAGATTAGATGGATGAAAATGGCGAACGGTTATATCGGACTAGCGCCCCCGGTGAGATTCACCTTTCAGGCTGCGTCCGGATCGTGGCAGTCATTCGCGGCAGTTGTCGGTACAAAAGAAATACTAAAAGTCGAGAACGGTTCAGTTCCGGGATTGATAGGCCAACTTGTAGGATTGGCGCCAGACCCAGTTTTAGAAATCACGAATCAGATCTATCAACTCGTTGCTCGGGGTGAGGCTAGTGACGTTGAGGCTGCCATCAACGCCTTGGACAATCTCTAGGACTCGTGCGGATGACCAACCATTTGGTGGGGAATGGCCCTTCGTCGGAGAAGGCGGGCGGGCCACACGCCCTTTTGGGTTGTTTGAAAAGTTCTGGATATCTCTACATATTCCTAAGCCTTCTTAGCCGTTTCCAAGCCTCGTCAATAGCAGTTGCAAGATCGTTGACCTCTTTCTGCCAAGCGCCTCGTTGAGCTTCGGTGATCGGCTGCACGAGTGGCAGGTGTCTGTCTCGCCAATCCGTAATCCTCTTCTTCCGTTCGTTCAGTAATGACGTGTCGGAGCCGCACTTGAAGTTTAGAAATTCTTGCCATTCTCTTTCCTGCTTTTCATCCTCATTACAGCGTGGGCATGACGGAACTCGGTTGCTGTGATGGTGGAAACCGCCTCTGCCTATCGAGACCAAGTGATCAGCGTGCCACTTTGCGGTGAGTTCATCTCCACAATATGCACAATGCCCGCCAAAGTACTCGAACATCATTGCTCGCTCAATCTTGGAAATGTCGTTTTCGAAAGCTGCCCACAGAACTCTTCGGGAAATATTCTTGAGCCACGCAGGGTGCAAGGGCATCTTGTCCTCACTGAACGTTGATGCTTTGCCGAATCTCCAATCCGCACACGTTACTCGGGACCTGTGATCGCGGATGCTAACATGGGTCGCGCGAATCGATTACAATGCGACTCGGCGCCCACCGTCACCCGGCGGCTCACCCATCAGGTCGGACTACCCGCAATCTCCGGAGTCAAAAATGCATTCATCGTCGCAAGCATCCCCGATACCCGCCGGTTTTCATAGCGCCATGCCGTACCTGATCTACGACGGCACGGCGGCGCAAGCAATTGCATTTTATTGCGACGCTTTTGGCGCCACCGAGCTGCCGGGCAGACTTACGGATCCAGCTGGAAGAGTTCTAGATGCCGGGATCACGATCGGGGACTCGGTTATCCGTGTCGGCGATGAGGCGCCCTGGCGCATTGCGAAGAGCCCTCGGACACTTGGCGCAAAGGGTGGGCTCTTTGCTGTAACTCGGGCCTTTTTCCTCTGCCCATTCTATCTTGACAAATGGTTACCAGTAAGCTAACATGAGTCGTGCGATTTATCGACAACTCGACCCGGCCTCAGCCGTTAGGCGCCACTCCCATTCAGGCGGTCCTAATCGCAAATCTGGAATTAGAATTCCGTGTAAGCCCCATAAGAATCAGCGAACTAAGATTTTCTAATCGCAAATTTCGACGTTTCTTCGTCTCTTTTCGTCGCGGAACGCGAGTCGCAGGCCACGGAAGTTCTAATCGAGAACGCGCGATTAAGGTCCCACCTAAGCTCCTTGAAAATCAGCCAACTACAAATTTCTAATCGAGAACCGATAGCGATTTCGCACCCCACTCTGGGCCCCGCAACGCTGGGCTTGCTAGTCACTCGTCACTTGCCTGCCCTGATGTGGCCAAGCGGCAGCGAAGGGTCACTCGCCACCGCCTTCCTCACGCAACACATTGACTTGCCGAGCACTTACGGCCTAGCATGGCGCGCACAGGAGGAACGCTTGGAGCCCAGAAGCGTGCCGGGAGTTCGCCGAGTCCTGTTTAGTGTCGCCGTTGTTTCTGGCATTTTTCTTCTTTCGCTGCTTGCGTCTCGACCGCCAGCTGCTAAATCCGCCAGCGCCCCGGAATCAGACTTCTCCGCGGGCCGCGCTCGCGTGGTGCTCGATCGGCTCGTGGGCGACGGCATTCCGCATCCCATCGGAAGCGCAGCGAACGACGCCGTTCGCGCGCGAATCCTCGATGAATTTTCAAAGCTCGGCTACGCGCCAGAAGTGCAAACCGGATTCGCCTGCGACGAATATGGAACCTGCGCCACCGTGAATAATGTCGTCGCTCGTCTCGACGGCTCTGAGCCCGGCCAGTCCGTTCTGCTCGCAGCGCACTATGACTCCGTGCCTGCGGGCCCCGGCGCATCCGATGACGGCGTGGGTGTTGCGACCGTGCTGGAATGTGCACGGGCGCTGAAGACTCGGCCATGGCCGCGCCATTCCATAATCTTTCTGGTCGACGATGGCGAAGAAGCGGGCCTTCTCGGCGCGCGCGTGTTTGTGAATCAGCATCGCTGGGCCAAGGAAATCGTCGCGGCCGTCAACGTCGACACGCGCGGCACTTCCGGTCCCAGCCTGATGTTCGAAACCGGCTCCGCCAATTATTCGATCGTGCAGCTCTACTTGAAGCACGCAAGCTTTCCGGCCACGAACGCGTTCGCGTATTTCGCGTACAAACTTCTTCCCAACGACACCGACTTCACCGTGTTCAAGGCCGCCGGCTATCAGGGCGCGAACTTCGCTTTCATCGGCAACGTCACGCTATACCACACGCCGCTCGACAATTTTCAGAATTCCAGTCCCGCCAGCCTTCAGCACGACGGCGACAACGCGCTGCCCATGCTTCTCGCCCTCGCGAATGGCGACCTCTCGAATTTTCCGCAGCGCGAAGCGGCATATTTTGACATCTTTCAACGCTGGACGGTCTACTGGCCTGCGTCGTGGACACTCGCCATATCCATCATCGCCACTTTATTTCTTCTCATTGAAATCGCCTGGCTCATCTATCGCCAGCGACTTTCGCTTTCGGCGCTGGCCTGGGGAATTTTCGCGTGGATATCCATCCTCGCCGTTACTGCATTCAACGCTTTTGTCATCAATCGCGCATTGACGCGTGCCGGTGCGATGCCGGTCAACTGGGTCGCCCATCCGGTCGCAATTCAAGCTGTATTTTGGTTTCTGGCGCTGGCGGTTGTCTCCACCGTGGCGTTTGCTTTTTGCCGCCACGCAGGATTTCTGAGCCTTTGGGCGGGTGTTTGGGTGGGCTGGGCGATCCTTTCGATCGCTTCCGCGATTTACACCCACGGTATCGCTTACCTTTTTCCGCTGTGCCTGTGCGCCGCAGTCTTGTCGGCCATACCGCTCGTTTTCAGCCGCGTGGAAACTTTCCGCCAGGGATTGGCGGCCGGACTTGTGCCGTTGGTAGTCGCCACGGTCGCCGGCTTCGAGCTCGCGATCCTTCTCTACACGGCGCTCGGCAATCGTCTCCTCGTGGGAATCGCCGTCGTTGTCGCGCTTTTGCTGACGCCCCTCGCTCCCTTCTGCGCAGATCTGCTGGAAGTTCGCGGCCTTTCGCGCATCGCCTTGCAGACAGTCGCGATCATCGCCACAGTTCTGGCCGCGCTTGCGTCCGTGGTCGTGCCCGCCTTTTCGGCGAAGTCGCCCGAACGCATCAATATCGATTTCTGGCAGGATGGCGACTCGGGAAAATCGGCCTGGATCGTCGATCCGGAATCGCACCGCCTGCCGGAACCGATTCAATTGGCAACTCATTTCAATCGCCAGGATGCAGGCCCGTTTCCATGGAGCACCACCACGTCATTCGTCGCGGACGCGCCCCACCAGGATCTCGCGCCGCCGACATTTACAATTCTGGAATCATCCGAGGAGGGTTCAAGACGCGCGTATCGCACGCTGATGCGTTCCGAGCGGGGCGCACAAGACGTGATGGTTTTCTTTCCGCCCGATTCCGGCGTCGAATCGGTGCGCATGGAAGACGAACCGATTCCGCCTCAATCCGAGCGTCTTCGAAGATATCTGAAGGGTTGGACCTTCTTGGATTGCCTGACGGTGCCTGCGAAGGGCGTGGAGCTGAGCTTCACGCTACCGATCGGAAAATCGGTCGTGGTACAGACGTTTGACGAATCATACGGACTCCCACCCGAGGGCACCTTCCTGATCAAGTCGCGCCCGCTCACGGCGACCACTTCGGGCGACGGCGATATCTCCCTCGTCAGCCGTCGCGTGGAACTGAATCCGTAGCCTCCGAAGCAAGACCGAAGCCTGCAATTTCTCGCCCGCGGCGCTCTCTCGCCTTTCTCGTTACGGCTGCGCGCTTACTTCTTGCAGCTTCCCTTCGACGTCCTGCACCACAACAATTCGGGCCTTGGCCCCTGACGCTTTCTGCTCCTGCGTCATCTTCGCAACCTCAACCACACTAGGCTCGTGAACGGCGACTTCCGCTTTTCCCATCTGAACAGCCTTATCGTAATTTTGATAGGTTGAGGGAAGGAACGGGCCGTCGTTCGTCGCGCTCACATTCGGAGGAGGCACCCATGCCGGATGATGCGTCACGCCGGAGATCGCGCCCCCGCCGCCGCTTCCGCCGCCAAAACCACCGCCGCCACCACCACCGCCGGAGTTCGTAGGGCCGAGGCCGCCTCCGCCCGCCACACTATTCGTGCCACCGGATCGTTGCGCGTGCGCCGTTCCCACTCCGAAACAGAGAACAAAAACTGCTACCGCAATTAGCTGTTTCATTTGCGCCCCTTTCGGGGGCTCCGCCGCCGGGGACGCCCGGCAAGCCCACAACATCTCGTCGTATACTAAAACAACACAGCAGAGAGAAAATGGGCCGTCCGTACCATGGGTACTAACAAAATTCCGCCGCAATTCCACTAGGACTAGGCAGAGCCTTTTTATTCCATCGGCCGTGTGCGGTTGCTTCTTGAGGGCTCTACATCGTGCCGGAAACGTTCGACGCCAAAAACGCAGCTCAGGGGCGCGACTCTTGCGGCGATTCCGTTCCCTCGCTGCTTGCCGGAGTAGTTCGGTAGCGAAGCAAGTCCTCCAAGTCGCCAATCTTGTCGCCCAACAGATTCATCTTGCGTGCCAGGCCCTGGATTTCGGACTCCGCCCGCCGGTTTACGTCGAAATCCAACTCGCCCCGGAGCCGGTCTTTTGTGTCCTGCCGGTTCTGGCTCATCATGATCACAGGAGCCTGGATTGCGGCGAGCATCGAAAGGAAAAGATTCAGCAGGATGAACGGATAGGGATCCCACGCCCGATTTCGCAGAAAAATATTGATGCCCGAATAGACGATGATCGCGACCGCAAACATGATGATAAACGCCCACGACCCGCCAAAACCCGCCACCGCGTCCGCAATACGTTCGCCGAATGTGGTTTTCTCTTCGATCAGCACGTTCGGGTTGCGGCTTGCGCGCAAACGCACAAGTTGTTGAGATGCGTGAAACTGCCGCCCCAGCACCGTGAGCATGTCCATTCCTGCGTGCGGCTTGCGCTGCAATAGAATCAGGATGTCGTTGCGGTCTACCTCGATCGCCACCGTGTCTTTGGTTGCCACCGCGTTCGTCTGGTGCGGGGTCTGTTCGAGCATCGAAGCGAAACCGAAAAATTCGCCTGCCGCAGGCTGATCGACAATTACTTCCTGGTGGTCTTCGTCCACCGTCGTCACCTGCACCGCTCCGGAGACGAGTATGTAGGCTTTGTCGCCCGGGTCGCCGATCTTGTAGACGCGCTGCCGCGGCGCGAATCGCCTGAGCTCCACCTGTCCGGCAAGGACAGCGGCTTCGTCGTCATCCAGCAATGCGAACAGCGGGACCTGCTTCAATGCCTCTGGCGTGCACGACATGGTTCACCTCGCACCTAAATTGAATTTCCGGCGCCCAATGCGCGAAAGCCTACCACGCCCCGCAGTTTCCGCAGTAGGGCCACGGCATGCCGTGCCCGAACCCGATACTTGGCACGATTTGCCTTTCGTCGCAAACCATGACGCGCCACTCAGAAACCACCCGCGGCGCCGCAATTGCTTGCCATGCGAAGCGTCAGCTAGAATGCTTGGTTCTGTGACCGCGCAAAATCATCTCGACATTCGTTTCCACGACACGCTCACCAACCGGCTCGAGCCGCTCCAGCCCGTCCATGAAGACGAAGTCCGCATCTACACTTGCGGACCTACGGTCTACGACTTCGCGCACATCGGCAATTTCCGCACCTTCGTGTTTCAGGACATCCTGCGCCGCTTTCTGCGCTCCGCCGGCTACCGCGTGCTGCAGGTGATGAACTTGACCGACGTTGACGATCGCATCATCGCCAAGGCCGCCGCCGCGAAACTCACCCTCCGCGAGTACACCGAGAAATACATCGAAGCCTTTCTCGAGGACATGCGCTCGCTCAACCTCGAAATGCCCGAAGAGCTTGTGCGTGCCACCGACCACATTGACGATATGGTTGCCCTCATCGAGCGCCTCTCGCAAAAAGGCTTCACCTATCCAAGCGACGGTTCCATCTATTACCGCATCGCGAAATTTCCCGATTACGGCAAGCTTTCGAAGATTGACGTGAGCGGCATGAAAGCCGGCGCCCGCGGCGATACTGACCGCTACGAAAAAGACGACGTTCGCGATTTCGCCCTCTGGAAAGCTCCCAAGCCTGGCGAATTTTTCTGGGAGACCGCTGTTGGCCCGGGCCGCCCCGGCTGGCACATCGAATGCGCCGCTATGTCCATGAAATATCTGGGCGAAACTCTCGACATTCACACCGGCGGCATCGATCTCGCCTTTCCGCATCACGAAAACGAAATCGCCGAAAGCGAAGCCGCCACAGGAAAGCAGTTCGCGAAGCTCTGGTTGCACGCCGAGCACCTGATCATCGAAGGCGAAAAGATGTCCAAGTCGCTCGGCAATTTCTATACGCTGCGCGATCTTTTCGCGAAGGGTTACAAGCCCTCGTCCATCCGCTTCCTCCTTCTTTCCGTTCCGTATAATCGCCAGCTGAATTTCACGATGGATGGGCTGAAGCAGGCCGAAAGCTCCGTCGAGCGCATGCGCAATTTCGTCGCGCGCCTGAAATCGGAAAAGTTTGGCCCCGGCTCAAATCCCGAAATGCCCAAACGCGCCGCGGAAGCTGAAAAGGATTTTGCCGCTGCGTTGGCCGACGACTTGAACACGGCTGTTGCTCTCGCCGCAGTCTTCGATCTGATTCGCGACGTGAACACGGCCATGGATCGCGGCGAATTTCTTCAGCAGGATGCGCCTCGTCTCGTCGCGGCAATGGAAAAATTCGATGAAATTCTCGCGGTGCTCACTGACGACGATGCTGAACGGCTGGCCAAGCTCGGCTTCGGCCCATCGAAGCCCCGCATGGCGTCCGAAGAGATCGAAACACTCATCGAAGAGCGCCAGGCCGCCAAGAAGCGCCGCGATTTCAAGCGCTCCGATGAAATTCGCAAACAACTCGCAGACTCTGGTATCATTGTCGAAGACGTAAAAGACGGCACCGCTCGCTGGAAATATAAATGAGCATCTCCAAAAAACACGAGCTCTCCCTCCATAGCCAGCCGTCCCACGAGCGTCCCAACCTCTACGGCGTAGATTAAGTCCCCTTCCTCTGATGGTTGTTCCCGGCATGCGCTGGCAGGAATCCGTGCGCGCGCCGAACAAAAATCCATTTTTGGAGGAAGCTATGCCAGCGATCGATACGAAAGCTGATTCAAAGATTGCCGCAAAATCGAATGGTAGCGCGGCGAAGCTGCCGCATCTCGTCACCGAATTGCCCGGCCCCAAAGCAAAGCAGCTTGTCGAACGCGACCATGCCGTTGTGTCGCCGTCCTACACGCGCGACTATCCGCTCGTCGCGAAGATCGGCCGCGGCGCGATGATCGAAGATGTTGACGGCAATACGTTTCTCGATTTTGCCGCCGGCATTGCCGTTTGCGCCACGGGCCATTGCCATCCCGAAGTTGTTGCCGCGATTCAAAAACAGGCCTCGGAACTCATCCATATGTCGGGCACGGATTTCTATTATCCGAATATGGTGGAACTCGCCGAGAAGCTCGCCTCAATAGCACCCGGTAAGGAACCGAAGCGCGTTTACTTCGGCAATTCAGGCGCCGAAGCGCTGGAAGCCGCCATCAAGCTCGTGAAATACCACACGAAGCGCGACATGCTCATCGCGTTCCACGGTTCCTTCCATGGCCGCACGATGGGCGCTCTCTCGCTTACCGCCAGCCGCTCGATTCAACGCAAAGGTTTCGGAACGCTCCTCTCCGGCGTCTTCCACATGCCTTTTCCAGACACGTATCGCGGCACCTATGGCATCCGGCCAGAGTCTGCCTCGGCGGATTGCTTGAGCTATCTCGAAAACGAACTGTTCCGCCGCCGCGTGGATCCCGAAGAAGTGGCTGGGATTTTCATCGAGCCCATTCAGGGAGAGGGCGGCTATCTGCCTGCGCCCGCCGATTTTCTGCAGGGCCTTCAGCGCATCTGCCGCAAGTACGGCATCATGTTTGTGGCTGACGAAGTGCAGTCCGGCATGGGCCGTACCGGAAAATGGTGGGCGTCGGATCACGCGGGAATCGAACCGGACATCATTTGCACAGCGAAGGGAATCGCTTCCGGCATGCCGCTGAGCGCGATCATCGCTCGCGCGGGCGTGATGAACTGGGTTCCCGGCGCGCACGCTTCCACGTTTGGCGGCAACCCGGTCTGCATTGCCGCTTCGATCGCCACTCTCGGCTTGCTCGAGCGGCAATACATGGCTAATGCCGCGCGCATGGGTGACTACATCATGAAGCGAACTGCCGACTGGCGCGAGAAGCACAAAATCGTCGGCGAAGTCCGCGGCAAGGGCTTGATGATCGGCATCGAGTTCGTCCGCGACCAGAAGACCAAAGAGAAAGCCACCGAACTGCGCAACAAGCTGGTTCAGATGGCGTTTCACAAAGGCCTGCTGGTGCTGGGCTCAGGCGACACCACATTGCGACTCTGCCCGCCGCTCATTATCGACGAAGCCCAGGCCGACTTTGCACTAGACACGCTCGAAACCTGCATCACAGAACTCGAGCGCAGCTTGTAGGCAGCGAAAAAAGAGCCGGCGGGACGCCGGCGTTACGGAAGTGCATCCTTGGCGCTAGATAGCTGCGAAGTCTGGGGCACTCTCGCTTCTCGACAAATAAAAGTAGAAGCCGAGACAGATCTCCACTATCTTGATGGCGAAGCTGCCATTCCGTAACGCCGGCGTCTCGCCGGCTCTTTTCTGAAGACCGCACCGCATGCCCAAGAAATTTGCGCACGCCTAAATTCGCGGCCAGGTGTAAAGTGGCACAGGCACTCTTGCCTGTGCGCAGTTGCTAGTGCACCAAGCCTAATTCAAGTACAACGATGGAATCGGATGTTCGCCCGTCTCATCTTCGCCGCCGTCAACTTCGCCGCACGCAACGGCCTAAGCGAATCGCGTCACGAATCAAACTCAACCACTAAAGAACAAGCCCGCGCCACCGGCATCCGCGGCGAAACCTTCGCCTACTGGTACCTCCGCCGCCAAGGCTACACACTGGTCGCCCGCAACTACACTGTGCCCGGCATCAAAGGCGAAATCGATCTCATTGGCTATGACGGCCGCGCCCTGGCCTTCGTCGAAGTAAAAACTCGCTCGACAGCCCACCAGCAATCCACGCCGGAAGACGCCGTCAACGCCGACAAGCGCCGCAACCTCGCCCGCATGGCCCGCCAATTCCTACGCTCGCGCCGCATCGATTCCGCCAGTTGCCGTTTCGACGTGCTGGCGATCGAATCGCACGCCGGAAAAAAGCCAGTCGTCCGCCTGCACAAATCCGCCTTCGGCATGGCCGCCGAGCAATCACACCAATACCGCTGACTCCCAGGCACCGCGCCGACGCGAAAATGGCACACGATTTGCTATAAGCTCGCTTGGCCCGTAATATCGCGTAGTAAAATAGCCGCAACTTGGCAGAAACATCGGCCTCGGCTCGCAACGAGGCAAAAATCTGGACGAGGAGGGAAGTTTGCCGGAGCTTCGCAGGGATCCAATCACCGGGCGCTGGGTCATCATTTCCACCGAGCGTGGCAAGCGACCGCTCGATTTCGTTCGCGAAAGCGTTCAAATCAAAGGGACTCCCGCTTGCCCGTTCTGCCCCGGCAACGAAGGCAAGACGCCGCCGGAAATTCTCGCCTACGGCCGCAACGGCACGGGCAAGGACACGCCGGGCTGGTCGCTTCGAGTTGTGCCAAATAAGTTTCCGGCTCTGGGAATTGAAGGTGGCCTGGATCGCGAAGGGGAAGGCCTGTTCGATCGGATGAATGGCGTCGGCGCGCACGAAGTGATCGTCGAAACGCCCGACCACATGAAGACGCTCGCGAACCTGGGCGAGAAAGCGGTGGAAGAAGTTTTCTGGGCTTACCGCGATCGCATGCTCGACCTGAAAAACGATCGCCGCTTCCGCTACATCCTGCTTTTCAAAAATCACGGCGAACCGGCCGGCGCCACGCTCGAGCACACCCATTCGCAACTAATCGCGCTGCCGATTGTTCCCAAGCGCGTTCGCGAAGAAGTGGACAGCGCCAAGCACTACTACGACGAGAAAGAGCGCTGCATTTTCTGCGACATGATTCGCCAGGAAGTGGAAACCACCACGCGGGTCATCATCGAGAACGACTACTTCATCGCTCTCGCTCCCTATGCGCCGCGTTTCCCGTTTGAAACCTGGATTCTTCCGCGCCGCCACAGCTCCGCATTTGAAAATATGCCTACGCCTTATTACGGCAGCCTCGCCAAAATTCTTCGCGACTTTCTTTCGCGCCTCGATAGCGTGCTGGCGTTCCCGTCGTACAACTACGTGATCCATACTTCGCCCATCGGCGAAGAAATCAACGACCATTACCACTGGCACATCGAAATGATGCCCAAGCTAACGAAGGTCGCGGGCTTCGAATGGGGCACCGGCTTCTACATCAATCCCACCCCGCCCGAAGAAGCCGCTCGCTTTCTCCGCGAAGCGAAGTGACGATCCGACCAGGATCGTCATCCTGAAGCGGGCGCATTAGCCGTAAGCCCGCTGAAGGATCTGGTTTCCTGCCTGTGCCCCAGCACCACACGGCACACCGTTTTCCACACCTGCAATCAACGCGCTTGCGTTCTTTTTTTTGTTCCCTTTTCTGCAAAAAAAAACGCCCGCGAAGAACAATCCTCCGCGGGCGCAAGATGAATTACCGTTTGTTATGCGTTGTTACGTCTGTGCCTCTGCACTATCCTGCACCATCGGCGCCGGTATCGGCTCCGGCGCAGGACTCGCCGTCGGCGTAGTACCGCCATCACGACCCGCACCCGGATTGCTCGAAGCCGTGCCGGTACCATTCGGCTGCGGCGCAGGAACTGAATCCGGCGACGGCCCCGGCCCATTGCGAGACGGCTTCAGGGTGAACGTAACGCCGCGCTTCGCGTTCTCATCCACCGTGCGCTGCAAGTCCACCTCGTCCATGTCCACGACGCTCTCCGTGCTGTAGCTCGTCAGGTAATGGAGCTTCCCGTCCGAGAGCCAGTAGTCGCTCGCCGTGTACATCGTGCCGTCCTTCAGATAAACCAGCACTGTCGGCGTGGTAGTCGCCACGTTTCCCGTGTCCGGGTTCGTGTTCGGGCTACCCTGCGGCTCCGCATCGAGCGATCCCCCGAACGACGGCCGCTGGAAATAATCATCCGAAGGCGCCGCGTTGTTCGACGAATCGTCGTTGTAGTTGCCGCTGTCCGAATCCGTGCCTGAGTACGGCGGAGGATACGTCACGTTGTAATTGGGATAGACCGGGTAGGGATACGCATACGGGTAGCCCCATACATACGCCGGCCCCCAGAATCCCCAGCCTGGTCCCCACCACCAAGGATTCCACCATCCGCCCCAGCCCCAGCCGAATCCCCAACCCCAGCCCCAGCCAAATCCCCAGCCCCAGCCGCAGCAGCCGCCGCGCCAGCCCCACCCGCCATGCCAACCATTATTCCAGCCGCCATGCCAACCGTTTCCGTGCCAGCCCGATCCGCTCCACGACCCGTTGCGCGTGCCGCTAAACGTCGTGTTGTGGAAACTGTTGCCGTGGAACGCGCCGCCGTTTGAGGTGCTACGCATTCCCGTCGTTGAACTATGAAGGCCGGTGCTCGAGCTGACGCCGCGACCGCCGCTAAATGACGACCCGCTATGACCGAACGACGCGCCGAGTGTGTGACCGGAGCTGATGTGCCCAGTGTACCCGTGGCTTCCGCTCACCGATCGCGTCGCGCCTGAGGATGATGAACCGTTCGACGCAAACCGCGACCCGCTCATCGAGCTGCTGCGCGTCGAAGCGCTCGACCCGAAATGCGAACCGGTCGAGGAGCTGCCGAAGTGCGAGCCTTCAATGTTCGACACTCCGCGATTAGGCGAAATCGAATTGCGCGTCGCTCCCAGCATGCTGCTGCGTCCGGAAGTTGCCGATCCGCTGTTGAAATTTCCCGACCGCGAATTCGATGCGAACGAAGACGTATTCGAGCCGGACCGTGCATTCGATCCAGCGCTTGATCCGCGTGCTCCGCCCGCCGAAGATGAGTTACCCGCGAACGAATGGAAACCGCCCGCCGCGGACGAATTGCCTGAATTCACGCCCGCGTGTGTGCCCGCCGTGTTTCCAGTGTTGGGACCGCGAGCACTTCCAGTATTACCCGCGAACGAATGCCAGTTGCCATCCGCATTCGCGCGCGTCGCTCCGCGTCCCGCCGGCCAGCCCGACGTGCGTGCGTTCAAAGAATTCGAACGCCCCGCACTCGATCCTGCGCCGCCGTTCCGCGCGTTCGCCGACGAGCTTCCGCCAGCCCGGCTTCCGTTCGCTCCGTAGGAGCGGCCGCCACCGTAAGCGCCATTGGAACGCGCCCCGCCGTACGCACCGTTGGAACGCCCACCGCCATATGCTCCGCCGCCGTACCCACGCGACGCATAACCGCTACCGCCGCGTCCATACGAACCCATGCTTCGAGCTGAGCCACCCGGCGATCCGCCACGATACGCACCACCGCCTCCGCCGCGATAGGCTCCGCCGCCATAACTCCCGCCACCGCCTCCATGGAATCCGCCACCACCGCCACCACCGTGGAAGCCACCTCCGCCTCCACCTCCATGGAAACCACCACCGCCACCGCCTCCGTGTCCGCCTCCGCCACGCTGCGCGAATGCAGGATTTGGAGCACACGCCAATGCCACCAACCCAATAAATGCAAATATGAATTTAAGATAGGTGGAACGCCTCATATATGTCCTCCACCGGATGACTGGGAGCCGGGGACAGCTCCGCTCGATACCGGTGATTTTACACCTAATTAGATTGCCCGCACATCATTATGGTTGCAGCTTTCAACTCTCAGTATCCGTGACCGTTACCTTTCGTTCGTTCGGGGCGCGACCTCCCGTGAAACGGCCGCGGAATACACCCGTCGTAACACTTAACACCGCGCCGCCAATTTAGTTGCGCGACAAATATCGCGATTCGGTGTTTTTTTATCGTTCATGCCGCGGAAAGGAAGGCCATGATATAATTGAATCGCCGACCCCCGCCCTCACGGCAAAACTCCAACTAGCGTACACACGCAAAAGGAACCCCTGTGGATCGTAACTACGACCTCTTCGAAATCCTTCCCGACGGCTCGCCCATCTGGAAGTGCGCCGTCGCCGGCCACGAAAACGCAGTCCAGCAACTTCGCGAATTAGCCCGGCACACCTCCAACGAACTCCGCATCATGCACCTCTCTACCAACACAATCATCGCCGTCCTCAACGTCCCTCATCAGCGCGACGGCGCCAACCCAAGCCCACAAACCCACCCGCCAAAAACCCCCTGAAATTTTCCGCCACCCAGCGCGTCTCATTCCGTGTCCCTTGTAGCGCTGGCATCCGGCCGGCTCTTTTGATTTGTTTTTTAGCTTGTCATCCCGAGCGCAGCGAGGGATCTGCTTCTGCTTGGTCTTTTGTACCGCTGGCCTCCGGCCGGCGTTTTTGAACTCCGCCTCCGCATTTTTTCTTCAGCACCGCACGCCGCTGTCCGAATTTGGACATTGGCTGCCGAAAACGACCATCCCCCGTGACGCAATTGCTGGTAAGTGATTTACAATGTGGGTCTTTCTGTTGGCATGCGTGGTGCGGATAGGACGAAGGCAAAATTTCTCGGGCGATTTGTCGAATTCCAGTCCGGCCATTCGTCTATATACTGAAGGCGGGCAACCGGCCCGCCGAAGAACATTGCAGGAGAAGCAGAAATCATGATGCCGGGGGAACAAGAAACATGTCATTTTTCCGTGATCTAAGAGTTGCACTCCACTCCCTCCGCCGCACTCCAGGATTCGCCGTCATCGTGGTCCTCACCCTGGCGCTCGGCATCGGAGCCAACGCAGCCATCTTCACGCTCGTTCGCGGCGTGCTGATGAAGCCTCTCGTCAACCGCGACGAGAACCGGCTCGTCTACATCCGCCAGAGCGCGCCCGGCCTGCGCGACGAAAACACCACCTTTTCGGTCCCCGAAATCAGGGACATTGAGTCCAGCGTTCACTCCATCCAACAGTTCGGCGATTTCTCTGAAATCGGCTTCACAATGATCGGACTCGGCGAGCCCCGCGAAATTCAGGGGGGCGTGGTAAGCGGAACCTACTTCGACGTGATGGGCCTCCATCCTATTCTCGGTCGCCTGATCGGCCCACAGGACGATGGTCCCAATGCTGCCGGCGTCGTCGTTCTCACCTACCGTTTCTGGTCGACCGTCCTCAAACAAGATCCCAACGTACTTGGCAAGACGGTTCGCCTCGGCAGCATTGGCGACCGCACCGGCACGGTAATCGGCGTCCTCGAACCCTCCACCCCTTATCCGGCCGATACCGACATCATCGCCAATATCGTCACCAGCCCGCATCACATGTCTGCCACGATGGTTACGGGCCGCGTCCATCGCATGACCGAACTCTTCGGTAAGCTCGCTCCCGGCGCCACTCTCGATCAGGCGCGCACCGAGCTGAGCACGGTCTACGAGACGATTAAGAAAGACCACCCCGAGGCCTATCCCGCCAGCGCTCAGTTCACCATCAGCACCAAAATGCTTCGCGACCAGATCACCTCCGGCGCGCGCACAGTCCTGCTTGTCCTCCTCGCTGCATCGGGTCTCATCTTCATCATCGCCTGCTGCAATGTGGCCAACCTGATTCTCGCGCGCACCGTCCGCCGCGAAGGTGAACTCTCGATTCGCGCGGCCCTCGGCGCCAGCTCTGGCGCGCTGCGTCGCATGCTCTTAGCCGAGAGCCTCATTCTCTGCGGCGCTGGCGCGGCAATCGGCGTGATCATCGCGCAGCCGCTCGTCTCGATCCTCGCTCGCTACGCCTCGCGTTTCTCGGTTCGCGCGATGGATTTGAAGGTCGATTCCAGCTTGCTTTGGGTCGGTGCGGCGCTCGCCATCCTCGCTGCCGTGATTCTGGCCTTCGTCCCGCGCCTGCCTTCCGTTGACAAAGCCAACGGCCTCAACGTATCGAGCGGCAGCGTCCGCATGACCAGCAGCACCAGCCGCCGCCAGCGCGCCTTCGCCATCACTCAAATCGCTGCCTCGTTCGTGCTTCTCGCGGGTGCTGCTGCTCTGATCACCACGCTTCTCGCTCTTCAAGCCACCCAGACTGGTTTCGAGACGCAGCGCGTCCTCGCCATTGATGTCCCCGCGATGACCTACGGTAAAACGCCCCAGCAAGTCATCGATTTCTATAAGGAATCCATCCGTCAGATTGACGCCCTTCCGGGTGTCACGGGCACGGCCTTCGCTGAGACGGCCCCCTGGCGCGACGCGCAGAATTTTGGTCCCGGCCTTCAATATTCTGGCGACGGTCACACGCACACCAACGAAGACCCGCGCGCCATGATTCGCACCGTCTCGCCAGGCTTTTTTGCCGCTCTCGGCGTTCCCATACTGGAAGGACGCGATTTCAATGACCTCGACGACGGGAAGAGCGAGCCCGTCGTCATCATCAGCAAGACTCTGGCTGAGCGCATGTGGCCCGGTCAAAGTGCTGTTGGACGCCACGTTTACTGGACCGATCCCGTCCTTGAATTCCTTCCCGGTGATGATGCCGAAAAGGCACGCGTGAAAGCGCCGCACCGCATCATCGGCGTGGCAGCCGACGTAGACGACATCCACGTCGTCCCTGAACCGACACCTTCCGTCTACGACACGTTTGCCGAAGGCGGAGGCCTATATGGCGGCCATCTCTTCATCCACACGACGGCGAATCCCTACTCGCTGGTTACGCCGGTTACCCGCATCATTCGCGGGATGTCCGTGGATCAACCCGTTGAACACGCAGCTACGCTCGAAGACATTCGCGCGAAAGTTCTCGCGCCCGACCGCTTGAACACGCTCGTCTTTGGAGTTTTTGCGATTGTGGCGCTCGCGATCGCCGTCGTTGGAGTCGCCGGTGTGCTGGCCTTTTCCGTTAGCGCGCGTACGCGCGAGTTTGGAATCCGGCTCGCCCTCGGCTCTCAGCCGGAAAATATTCTGCGTGCCGTCGTTAGCGAAGGCGCCATCATGGCCTCGGCGGGTGTGCTTGCCGGAGCCGCGTTCGGCTTCATCGTGGCTCGTGTTGCCAGCAGCTATTTCGGCGACCTGCAGATGCCGGGTGCCTTGCCCGTGCTCGTCTCGGGCTTCGTGCTGCTCGCCGCCGCGGTGATTGCTTCGATCCTGCCCGCCTCGCGAGCCGCCCGCGTCGACATCATCCAAGCCCTCCGCTCAGAGTAAAGTGCGGAGTGACGGCTGCCGGTTTTCCGGCCGCTGCACCTGATTGTCATCCCGCTTGCCCTGACGCAGGAAGGGAGCGCAGAGAGGAATCTGCGGCTCCGCTTTTCGCCTCACGTACCGCTGGCCTCGCGCCGGCTCTTTCTAAATTTCGACGACCGTCTCCCTTCTTTTGCATATCCAACCGCCCAAATCCGTGCTACCCTAGTACGTTTTTATATCCTGACGAACAAGGCACTATCGGCCGCGACTCCGGCTAGCCGGGGACGCGAAACCGCCGCGCCCGCAGTTTTAATCTACGGTAGCGCGATTAAAACTTCCGCTAACTCACCTGGATTCAGCAACATGCAATTTTCTAACGGAAGTATGTACTTTACGCAAAGCCTTCCATCCGGCTCACGATTTGTAAAACCCTATCCAATTCAAGATACTCCCTATGCTGCGGGAAGCGAAGGGGCCCCTTCGCTCTGGCGGCACAATAGTTGCATATTCCACTAGGCTGGGATGCTGGGCCGATAATCCGGATACCAGACCTAAATTGGAAACTATATGTCGGTGACAAAACTAGTGTCCCGCGTGATCAACGTATTGGAGAGACTCCACACCCTTGCGCTACTAGCAATAGCCCTCGTTGCGGAGTTGTATTACTTCTGCTCGTTGTTTTTTCCGAGACACTAAAAACAGGGGCGGGCCTCTGCGCCCGCTCTGTAATTACTTCGGCCAACCATTCGCGGGTTTCTTCACCTGAAGAGACTTCTTGACGGCCTCCCGCCAATCACCCTCGATCTTCACGACCTCTGGCTTGGGACCGGGAGTTTTGCGCTTTTTCTTATTATTTGTCATTTATTTACCACCACATTCCCACTCGATATTTCGGATGTATAATCCTCGCATGTTTCTAGGATATTGGCAGCCAATTGTGAGGTGTAAAAATCCGGATTGTGTTTATGGCAAGCCCACGTTTCTCCCATATCCCAACCTTCCAGAAATAACGCAAGATCGGCCCTTGTGGCCCAAATGACCTGCCCCCCGTTTTTGGTCCAGTCATAAGTTAGCACTCTCGGGTTCCTGCACATCCGAACCTACCCATGCTGGGTCGATAGAGACGACCAGCGTGGGGGGAGACGCCGGTCGCGCGGCCACACTTTCCGCGAACTCTTCCGGTGTCAGATATCTTAGTGAGCTGTGTGGGCGTACCGTGTTGTAATCCACCCGCCAGTCCTCGATCACCTTCCGTGCGTGTCGGAGATCCACGAACCAGTTCTGATTCAAGCATTCATCTCGGAACTTCCCGTTGAAGCTTTCGATGAACGCGTTCTGCGTGGGCTTGCCGCGCTCGATGAAGTGCAGCGCCACCTGATTCTGATAGGCCCATTGATCCACAACGCGGCTGGTGAACTCCGTTCCAGTGTCTATTTGGATTGCCGCCGGTGTTCCACGTCGTTCTCGCAGCCCCTCCAGGACCCGCACCACACGCAGACCGGGCAGCGACGTGTCCGGTTCGATCCACAGGGCCTCTCGCGTGAAGCCATCCATCAGGTTCAGTGTTCGGAATTTCCGCCCGCCGGCCATTTCGTCATGCGTGTAGTCCATCGTCCACATCTCATTTGCACGCGTCGGAAGTGCCCGCGGTAGCCGCGCTTCAGACCGAAATTTCCTGCGCTTCCTACGCTGCATCGCCAGCCCTTCCTCCCGGTACAGCCGATACGCTCGCTTGTGGTTGACACGCCACCGCAGCGTTCCATCCGCGGTCTTCTCCCGGCGCAGGAAAATGTACAGCCGCCGATAGCCGAATCGCGGACGCTCGCCTGCCAACTCGCGTAGCCGAGCCCGCAACGCCGCTTCGTTCCGTTCCTTCCGCCGGTACCGCCAGCTCCCGCGGTGCATCCCGATCAGCCCACAGGCGCGTCGCTCGCTGAGTCTTGCTTCTTCCCGCACGACACACACCGCTTCTCGCTTCGCCCGCAGGCCTACCACTTTTTTGCCAGCACCACCTTTAGCGCGTCCAGGTCCAGGGCTTGCTGCGCCACGATCTTCTTCAGCCGTCCGTTCTCTTCCTCCACCTGACGCAGCCGTCGGGTCTCGCTCACTTCCAGACCACCGTACTTCGCTTTCCAGTGGTAGAACGTAGCTGTACTGATGCCAACGCGGCGACAGAGGTCCTTCATGGGAACTCCAGCCTCTGCCTCCTTCAACACCCCAACGATCTGCTCTTCACTAAAGCGACTTCCTTTCATGGCGCTTCTCCTCTCGTGGTCTTATACCCGGAGAAGCTAACTTTTGGCTGGACTAAATTTCGGGGAGCAGGTCAGCCAAGCTCGCTGCCACTTGGGAAGGTAAAGCCCATCTGTATTTCTGGGGATGGATTACCTATGATGATGTTTTCAAAAGCCAGACCCATTTGACTGAATTTTGCGTAGAACTTATTCAGATTGCGCCCTTGGGTGCCGGAAAGACAGGTGCTGATTTGTCTGATCCCAACACGCCATTCTCTTGGAATGTTCAGAAATATAAAGAACACAACTGCTACGACGATGATTGCAAAGATTACGCTATCCGAATTAAACAGGTGCGAGCACAATAATCGTGCTCTATTTTTCATTTTAAGTCCTTTGCGTAAGGTTCATACTTCCGTTTTCTAATAGGCGGCAAACGGGGGGTCTAACAATCGCGTCGGCCAGCCTTTCCGCGAAGATCCTTCCGTGGCGGACCACTTCCACTCATCACTCGTCGCCCATCGCTCGCCACTGCTCTCATTTGGCTTTTCGCCCCGCCGGGTGCTACTTTGTTTGCGCCAACCGAACCAGGCAAACATCGCCGAGAGCGCCCAAATGACACCTGCGAGAATCGAATAACATGAAAATGAAATCGAAGACGATCGCGCCAGGCGCGCTCCTGCTCGGCATCGCATTACTTTGCGCGCCGCAAGCTGGCCTTTCCGCCCGCGACCGCTTCATCCCGCCGGACGTCACTTCGGCGACCGACATTCCGTACCCCGTTGAAGTGCTCGCTGCCGGGCTTGTGACGCTCTCGGTGAATGTGAGCGCGAGCGGCCAACCGGAAAAAGTACAGGTGCTGCGCGATATTCCGGGGCTCACGTCGGTGGCAGCTTCGGTCGTGAAAACGTGGAGCTATGCGCCGGGCAAGCTTGACGGGAATCCTGCTCCGTCGACGATTACGATCGAAGTGGTGTTCAACCCGGGCGACACGCTCAACGAGAATCTGAAAGTGGGGCCTGTGGCGCCCGCGCCGCCTCCTCTTCCCAAGGGGTATCTTCCGCCGGAGATTGCGGTGGCGTCGTATGTGGCTTATCCGGTGAATAGCGTGGGGATCGGCGCGGTGGTGCTTGACGCGGCGGTGGACAAATACAGCCAGGTGAAAAAAGTCGACCTGCTTCGCGACGTGCCTTCGCTTTCGCCGGAAGCGATTGCCACGGTGAAGCGGTGGACGATCAATCCGGCGACGTTCAGCGGGAAGCCGATCGCGTCGAAGCTGATCGTGGCGTTTGTCTTTCGCTCGCCGACGATGACCACGCGATAATGACTACGCGATGACGACCGCGCGATGATGTGCGCAGCTGGCGACATAGTCGGCTTTGCGTCAGGGCACGACTTTAGTCGTGCCGCACAGAGGCGACAGGATGCGGCTTCAGCCGCTGAGGGGCAGGTCGAACAGTGGCTAAACTGATGAAGACGGTTCGAGAGGAACGACGATGACCTGGGGAAAACGGCGAGCGCTCGTAATCGGATTCTTGATTCTGTTTTTCATCATCGTCATCTGGGCGGCTTCGAAGCCGGCGCGGCTGCCGTCGAATGCGGTGCTGGTGATCGACGCGGATGGCGAAATCAACGAGCAGCGCGCCCCCGATTTCTTCGCCGACCTCAGTGGCGGCGGCACGCCTGTGCTCCACGATTATCTCGACGCGATTGATGCGGCGCGCGGCGATTCGCACATTCGCGGGCTTGTGGTGCGCGTCGCTCCGCTCGCCACCGGCTGGGCCAAGCTCGAAGAGATTCGCGCGCATCTGATCGAATTTCGCAAGAGCGGCAAGCCCAGCATCTGCTATCTCGGCTACGACGGCGTCGCCAACCCGGAATATTATTTGGCGAGCGCGTGCCAGCAAGTGTGGGTCGTGCCGCAATCATCCGTGATCGTCCACGGAATGATGGCCCAGGCGCTTTTCATGCGCGGCACGCTCGACAAACTGAAAATTGTTCCCGAGTACTACCACATTGCCGAATTCAAGACTGCCGGAAACATTTTCACCGAGAAAAAATTCACGCCCGCGCACAAGGAAGAAGTGGAAGGCCTGCTGAATGGTTTCTACAACCAATATTTGACGGATGCGTCTGCCGCGCGTGGAATCGATCGCGCGAAATTCGAAGAGCTCGTAAAGCAGGGTCCCTTTTCGGCGAAAGCAGCGCTCGACGCCAAGCTGGCCGACAAACTCGCCTACTGGGATCAGGTGCAGGATTATTTTAAGGCGCAGGAGGGCAACTGGAATCCGGTACCGCTCGTCCGTTACCGCAATTATTTGAAGACGAGCAGCGTCGCGTTCGGAGGCGATCGCATCGCCGTGATCCATGCCACGGGCCTGATTCTCTCGGGCGAATCGCACGAATCGCCCACGCAGGGATTCATCATGGGCGGCGACACGGTAGCGGCCGACGTGCGGCGCGCGCGCAAGGATTCGAGCATCAAAGCGATTGTGCTGCGCGTGGATTCGGGCGGCGGCTCGGTGGTGGCGAGCGAAGTGATTCGCCGCGAAGTGGAGCTGGCGCATGACGTAAAGCCGGTGGTGGTGTCCATGTCGGACGTGGCTGCTTCGGGCGGCTACTGGATTTCGGCGCCGGCGAACAAAATCGTAGCCGATCCGAACACGATCACCGGCTCGATCGGCGTGATCATCGGCAAATTCAATGTGTCGGGCCTCTACAACATGCTGGGCCTGAGCACCGATCAGGTGATGACCAGCGACAACGCCACTCTTTTTTCTCTGCAGCAGAATTTCACGCCAGCGCAACGCGCCTGGGTTGAAAAATCGCTTCACGACACCTACGACCAGTTCATTAAAGGAGTTGCCCAGGGCCGCGGGATGACGGTGGATGCCGTGGATAAAATCGGCAAAGGCCGCGTCTGGACCGGCGCGCTGGCGAAAGACCTCGGGCTGGTGGATGAATTGGGAGGCGTCGACACGGCGATTCGCATCGCGAAACAGCTCGCGCATATTCCCGCCGGCGAACGCGTGAACATCGTGCGTTTCCCGGAAGAAAAATCATTTTTAGAGCAGCTCTTCGAACGCGAGCGCGAAATGACAAGCGGCGAAGCAGCAATCGAAGCGGAAGCCGGCAGCTCGGCGTACGGTCTGCCCACCGCCGATGCAAAAACAGTAGACGCGATCGTGCGCCGCATCATCGGCCGCATGGACATCGTCCAAGCCCGCATAGCCTACGAGCTGCACATCAATTAAGCGGGTAGCCACGACGACGCATTTTTCGTCCTGGGCTTTTATTGTTTTCCTGGCGACGCGCAACGCCGAATGCGCGGTTATGACTTTCGCCGTGGGCGGAACGCTTCGCGGCTGAAACCGCCCGCGACTTTCGCTATACTAGCTAGCTCGAGGGCGCGGTACCCAAGTGGTAAGGGAGAGGTCTGCAAAACCTTTATACGTGGGTTCGATTCCCACCCGCGCCTCCATCAATTCCTCCAATAAAATAAGGCTGTGGCACGTTCTCAATTTCCGGTGTACCCGCCGTGTACCCGGGCGCCGGGAGCTTCTTGGCCAGGGGATCATTCTTCCACGCTTTCCTAAGGTCCGCCTCGAGTTGCTGCTGCCGGGATTTCGCCCAAGGGCTGTAGTGCCTCTCAGTTATTCGAATCGATTGGTGGCCCAACAGCACCGATACTCTTTCGATAGGCACGCTCGCAAGGAGCAGCTCGACCGCAAACGTATCGCGGAAGCGATGAGCATGACCGTCCGGAATCCCAGCAAGCTCAAAGAGTCTTTGCAAGCGCGCTCGCCAATTTGTAACGGCCGTCTCAAGCGTACCTACTCCGGACCAAAACCAATATCGGCCGCTCGCCATGGGCGTACGCGCTAGCGAATCCACTACAGCATCGGGAAGGACAAGATTTACGGGTACTCCCGTCTTCTGAGTGTATAGAAATAAATGATTGCCGTTGATCTGCTCAGTGCTCAAATTGATGGCATCGCTAATTCGCAGCCCGCTGAAGCGAAGCAAGAGAATTAGCGCGCGCATGCGCCTTGCGTTCTCTTTAGCGCGGCTAGGCATCTCGGCCTCGTAATCGTCGACTGCCGCGAGGATCCGTTTCATCTCTTCCCGCGTATAAGGCATGGTTGGGCGCAGCGTTATCTTAGGTGACTTCAGATCTGCCGCGTAATTCTCTGATACCCATTTCCTCTTTACAGCGAATCGGAGGAAACTGCGAAGCCTTTCAAGTTTCTTGGCACTCGAGCGAGGGCCGTCCTTCCATGTGGTCCTGAATTGACTTAGCGCATTCAGATCAAGCTCATCCAAGAAACGGAGGCCACGTGATGCCGCAAAAGATTTCATTCGTCGATCCAGAAGCCTATATTTCTGGATTGTTGATGCATGCAGATGGCGGCTATCAAGGTCAGCCAGGAAGTCCCGCCAGGCATCCTCGATTGTCTTTCGCTCGGTTGAAGTAAGCTGATCCTCGGCCTCCCATTCACGTACTAACTCTTGGGCGCGTTGCCAGCCGCGTACCTTGGTGGATTGACGTATCTCTTTTCCACCTAAGAAGCCATCAATCCAAATGGGGCATTCGCAGTGACGGTACTCCCTGCCTTTCTGGCGGTGCTTGCAGCGCTTGCGATGTCTGCGATAGAGAGTGAGCATCGCGTCCGACTCCTACCTAGCGACTGTCTAGGATGATAATCGAAGGTATACCCGTTCAACAACAGACTGAGGGATTCGAAGAGTAGTGTATCGCCGTTTGTGGCGATGCTGTTCTCCGATGACGAGCACGCCTGGCTCGTGCGCGAAAAGATCACGGACTTTATCCACGCTTAGATTCCACATTTCTGCGATTTCCGCTACGGCATAGTGCCGCTCGGTATGCATCGAAGTTTCGATTTGGGACTGTAAAGACATCTGGAATTCTGTCTCCTTTCGCGACCAACCTCGAATAGCGAAACGCTTTCTAGCTAGCCATTCCCTGGTTATTCCTCGACAATGCGCATCTTGTTCTTTCTCCCCCTGTGCCCCTGCTTTGTTTCATTGCTCCTTCTAGCGATACCAGAGTGCCTAGTGAAATAAGATATGTGTGGCGATCGCCCTTGGCCGAGCCTTCGCCTCTAGAGAGTTCGTGTTGTTGCTTTCCTTGTTTACCGTTTGTTCGGCCTCGGCTCTCTGAACGTTTGTGATTTGTTTCTCCGCCCATTCTTTGAACTCTTTGTCCCTGTCAAAGACGAGTTTAAGGGCCTCTGAAACAACGTAGGACTCGGTACAGTCAAGGAAGTGCACGTATTCCCCGAGCCTTGCTTTGAGCTGCTCTGAGATCCGAAGTTGAAGCGTCACGTTCCTCGGTTGTTGGGGTGGTGCTTTTAGGATTGCCATTCAGTTCTCCTTTGCGTGCATGAGCACTTCAATAAGCCGCTCATGCGAACTTTCTTGTTTCGACGCGGCACAGGCCGCAGAACGGGACACGCGAGAAGCGTGTCGGGCGGGAGCGACCCCACGAACTTTTTGGGCGGCTGAAAGCCGAAAAAGTGGGGTCGCTCCCGCCCGATTTGGTGTTTTTTTCAACGCGGCGTTTCTTTTCACTGAATCCTATCTCCCGTTGATCGAGGAAATTGTTCACGCCACAGGGTGAAGAAACTGGAGAAGGTGGATATGCAGAGCGTACTATTCACATTCTTCACCGCGCCTGCGTCGAATTACAATTCCATATAGGTTTCTGCACTCGGTCTAGAGACGCTCAGAGCCACTCGGTTTATATCCGCCTGGCCCAAAGATCGCTTCAGCCCTGCTTCATGCGAACTGGGGAAGGGCATAGATCGCAACACCTAAGGAAGCAACGCTGGATCACTTAGTCTTGGGGAATAACCGGCGAGATGTTCCCTTACTGTACTAATCAGCCTGACAATTTCAAAACGGACCGGGAGGGGAGCGAAGATTCTTGCTATCTTAGGCGTCCTCCTCGGGGCAGGTTTGTGAGAGCCTAATTTATTGCCTTGAAGATCCCGAGTGTATTTCCTGCGAAAAGCACAGGATTCTGCGAGTGCGATTTAGGCATTAGGAAATTGTAATTTCCTAAGCCTGCGAACCACGGTGGGCTAGGTGTTCCCGCGCGGCAGCCCAATCGATTTGTTTTCCGAAAGGGGCCAGCAGTCTGATCATGCTAATGTTGTCTCATAGACCGGCGGTATAAATGGTCCGCTTGATGACTGATTCATCAAAAGAATCTAGCGTTGAATCTGATTTGAGCCTTGCTCTCACTGAAATTGCCGATATCGGGCAAGACACCAGAGGAGTACACCGGAAGGGTGTGTCCGAATTCATGAAAAAATTCAAGGGTTTCGTATCGGAATCGACCGGCGAGATCCTGTCGGCCTACGCAGCCGAGGTTTGTAAAAGTGTTGCTGGCTGAGACGGCAGCGGATGTTGCCTCAAAGATTGCAGGAACGCGGTTACTCACTTCACCGCCGCCCTGCTCGCCATATTCATAAAGACGAATCAGAGTAAAAAGAAGCTTAAGAAGGTGGCTGTTTGTGATCGAGCTTAACAGCGGGCCGAGCCTCGCATTGCAAGCTCTTAGTGTGGATTGTACGACCCAGGAAGATCGTAACCTCCGGAATTTTCTACTAAAATCAAGCATTGTCCAACTGAACGGAGCCTGCACAAAAAGTGAAAATGATAGGCGTATGCTGTTTTGTGTGAGACTGCTTCAAGGCTTAGCGAGTGAAGCTATAGGAACGCACGAGTTCGCCCAGCTCTATTTATCCGAATGCCTTCCACAATTATTGGAGGGGTTTACGAAAATTACTGAGGACACGCGTTGTTGAAAAATGATGGAGAATACAAGATTCGGAGAGCTATAAGAGATCGAGAGATGATTTCCCAGAACCCCAAAGACTGGACTCATAAAATTCCGGACGACTTCGATCCCGAATGCATGTTGGACTGGGACACAAAAGTCAAGGCATTCAATGAGCGTTCCAATGTCGCTTATATCGACGACCCGAACGATGTTGAGCGAGAGGGACAGATATCGCTAAAGGAATGGGCGAAAGTAAGGAAGCGTATGGACCTCTATTCTGACCTGATTAGATTGTGCGCGCCGCGAGTCGCTGAGTCGGATTTGTAGAAGAACCTGTTCTTCAACGTCATTACTCTGCTCTTCGACCTATCGGAACCGGCGGCAGACGTCGTCTGGGGATAGCTTGGATTGTGCCCAGGTACGCTTGGTCCTTTCCACGAAACAATAGGGTGCGTCCGGCTTGGATTCGATCTGCAGAATGCTCAGTTACGATAAGAACGACATCGCTTGGTACGATGGCTGCTAACGCTGCGATGCCGTCTGAGTAGGCTGATGAATCCGCCTCCCATATGGTTAGCATCAGCAGCCAGAACATGCAAAGCCGCAAAAGCTGGAAAAGGAAGGTGCCCAATATTGGCAAGTTGCTTGCCCTGCAAAGCAAGGAAAAGTCCGGCAGAAGCTGCTTATCGCTATCTCAAAATCGCTCAAACATAAGCTTCGTTGAGACCGCCAATGGTAAATACGGCGCTCACCTGTCAACATTCAAAGATGCCAATCAGATTCACTGCCTATGCGTGTACGTATTTCTACGAATATTCACTTGACAATTATCTGTCGTGCGCCGTATATAGCGCTGACATTTTGTTCTGGAGGCGCTCATGCAACCAGGCATCGCGCTGTTCCGGCCCCATATATCCACTCCTCCTTTGAGATTCCGATGTCGTGACGGCTAACGCCATCTTCTGAGTTGTCTCGATCATTATCCTTATCCTTCAGCAGTCGGACCTTCGAACAATTGGCCATCGGTCGTGCAGGATTGGTGTTGTCACCGCTATTTGGGAGGGCGCTATGCGGCATGTTGTGACGGTTGCGTTTTGGGTCTTATCGATGTGCATATTCTTCGCGTTTGTCACTTTCGGCCAAAGCGCGCCAGCTGGTCCGGCCAGCGATCCCCAGGCTGTTGCACTGGCTGCCCAGGCGTTGGTTGCGCTGGGGACGGCTCCCGTTAATGACGTCACTCTTGCGGGCATTGTGACGCGTTCCGTTGGTACTGACGTCGAAACCGGCACCTTTTCTCTCAAGGCTCTTGGGTTGGCGCAAAGCCGAATGGACCTAGTCTTGCCGAGCGGCACACTCGCGGAGGTTCGAACCATAGCGAATGGCTCCCCGCAAGGATTTTGGGCGCTTAACGGTGTGGTGCGTCCTACTGCGAATCACAACTGCCTTACAGATGCAGCTTGGTTCTTGCCCCAACTATCGGTGCTCGGCAGCCAGAGCCTAAATCCGAACTCGGTCCTCACTTACAAAGGACAAGAAACTCGGGCTGGCAGATCGGTGCAGCATCTGCACTACTTCAGCCAGGCACCGGGTGATCCCACAGGCTTGCCCCAACACCTTAGTGCCGAAGACATCTACCTCGATGCGTCTTCACTTCTGCTCGTGGCGCTAGTCTTCAACGCACATCCTGACAACAACGCAGCCACCGACATAACCGTTGAGTTGGACTTTTCCGATTATCGGGCCGTAAGTGGCCTCAATGTGCCATTTCGAATACAGAAAATCTTCAACGGAACCTTGCTTCTAGACCTCACGGTTCAATCCGCTGCGTTCAATTCGGGCCTGACGAATTCTGCGTTCTCGGCACAGTGAGAGGTGCGCGCCATGAATAAGATCCATCTCGTTCTCGAGTACCTCGTAGTCGTCCTGTTCCTGAGCTGTGCATTGTCGACCTCCGGTCAAGTTGCGACGGGCACTCCGCCATTCGGTACTTTTAGTAGAGGCGGCCCAGACACTGTGAACTTGGCGAATCTCAATGCCCATATCGACGTGCCTGTATTTCATAAGGGCGGGCGGGGCATGGCATTTACCTACGACTTGGTCTACGACTCATCTGTCTGGACGCCGGTCACGGTAGGAACCACTACTACTTGGCAGCCGACCACGAATTGGGGATGGGGAGCCAGTACGCAAACACAAACCGGCTATTTCAACGTGAACATAGAGGTCACGGATTGCGGTTTCTATAAAAACAACATTTGGATCAATGAGGGATATATTTACTATTACTCACCTTGGATCTATGTCGATAAGTATGGGACGTCTCACCCGTTTACCGGCGAGACAATTCAGTACGCCGGCAGAAACGGCTATTGCCCGGGCCAAAATACCTCGCTCAATACTGTGGCAACGGACGGCTCGGGTTACACGATCCAAGCCACAGGCGGGAGCGCAACCATTACCGCGCGCAACGGTGCGATTTCAATCCCACCCATTAACTCTGGGTCTGGATCGGGGACCAAGACGGATCGGAACGGCAATCAGATCAGTGTCAACAGTTCGGGCGTTTTCACGGACACGCTAGGCACGACAGCCCTAACGGTTTCAGGCACTGCTCCCAGTCCGACTACTTTCACTTACATAGCTCCTTCCGGAGCGAATGCTTCCTACACAATGAAATATACGACATACACGGTCCAGACAAATTTCGAGTGTAGCGGCGTTGGTGATTATTCGGCCTCGAATAGCCCTCTGGTCAGCGAAATCGATCTTCCGGATGGAACAAAATATCTCTTCACCTACGAAACGACGTATCAGCACTCGCCCAACGTAACGGGTCGGCTTGCTTCCATGACGCTGCCGAGTGGCGGTGTGATCAGCTATACCTACGGTACTGGCGGAGTTAATGGAATAACTTGCTCAGACGGGAGCGCTTCTACGCTCACTCGTACGACGCCGGATGGGACATGGACGTATGCGCACTCGGAGTCTGGCACAGCTTGGACAACCCTCATGACGGACCCCCAGAGCAATCAGACAAATATGAATTTTCAGGGCATTTACAAAACGCAAAGTCAGGTATATCAGGGTTCTGCGTCATCTGGCACGCTACTCAAGACCGTCTACACTTGCTACAACGCAGTCGCCCCACCTTGTAACAGTTCGGCCATCACATTGCCCATCACTGAAAAAGCCGTTTACGTTCACTGGACCGCGCCCGCAAACTTGGAATCAGCCTTCGCCACACTCTACGACTCCACCTATGGGCGCCCCACCGAAAAGGACGCGTACGCCTACGGGGCTGGCGGGCCGGGAGGGATTATTCGCAAGACGTTGTGGTCGTACGCCCCTCTCGGCAACAACATTGTCGACCGGCCTTCGAGCGTAACGGTCTACGACGGCTCGAGTAACGTGAAGTCTCAGACGAATTACACTTACGATCAAGGTTCGATCACGACGACTTCAGGAACTCCGCAGCATGTCGCGATTACGGGATCTCGTGGGAACCTCACAACCGCGAGCTATCTCGTCCAAGGCTCAACCACACTCAGCAAGACTTATACGTATTTCGACACGGGCAACGTGCAAACCGCGACGGATGTGAACGCCGCGCAAACGACTTACACGTACGGAGCTTGTGGAAACTCCTTTGCGACCTCGGTAAGCGAACCGCTCAGCTTGTCAAGATCAATGACATGGAATTGTACGGGAGGCATCGAAACGTCGCTCACCGACGAGAACAGCCAGCCGACTTCTTATACCTACAGCAACCCGGACTTCTGGCGTCTCGATTCTCTGCAGGACGCTGCGTCAGACGTTGTGAACTATACCTACACCGGAGCGTCGTCGGTCGAAGGTTCTCTGCTTTTCAACGGCAGCGCCTCCACCGTTGACGTTTTGACGACTCGCGACGGACTCGGTCGGACTCATATCTCCCAGGTTAAGGAAGCGCCATCGTCTAGCACGTACGACTCGACCGAAACCGATTACGACGGCGACGGTCGCGCCGATCGTACGACTCTGCCTTACGCCGGAACAGCCGGACAAACCAGTTCGTCTGCGCCAGGTAAAAGTACCGTTTACGACGCTCTAGGGCGCAAAACGCAGACAACCGATAGCGGTGGCCGCAGCGTAACTTTCGGTTATTCCCAGAACGATACCTACCGAACTGTTGGACCCGCTCCAACCGGTGAGCACACGAAACAGAAGCAATTCGAATATGATTCTCTCGGAAGACTGACCTCAGTTTGCGAAGTAACCACTTTGACGGGCGGCGGAACGTGCGGCCAGACGACAACAGCCACGGGCTACTGGACGAAGTATACGTACGATGCGATCGGAGATTTGACGGGCGTCACCCAAAACGCGCAATCATCCAGCGCCCAAAGTCGCACATATGCGTATGACGATCTTGGTCGGATGACATCTGAATCCAACCCAGAATCAGGAACAACCTCCTACACGTACGATGCGGACTCTTCCTGCGGAACATCGAAGGGGGATTTGGTAAAAAAAGTCGATGCCGTCGGGAACACGACGTGTTACACCTACGACGCCCTCCATCGGTCCACGAATATTACATATTCCGGACCGTATTCGAGCAGCACCCCGAACAAGTATTTCGTTTACGATGCCGCGACAGTCAATGGTGTCGTGATGTCTTATGTCAAAGCTCGAATGGCCGAGGCATACACCGCTACCTGTTCTACATGTACTAAGATCACTGACATCGGGTTGAGCTATTCGGTGCTGGGGCAGCCGAGCGACATTTATGAATCCACGCCCCATTCATCGGGCTATTACCATACGGCAGCAACGTATTGGGCGAATGGAGTAATCCATCAGCTAACCGGCCCAAGCTACAATCTGTCGTACAATGTCGACGGTGAGGGACGGGTCTATTCGACTTCTGCTGGTGGTCAGAACCCCCTTACCAGCACCAACTACAACGTCGCCAGCCAACCGACGCAGGTTAATTTTGGCTCTGCCGATAGCGACAGTTTCACCTACGATCCGAATACCGATCGTATGACGCAATACAAATTCACAGTAAACGGTCAGTCTGTGGTTGGAAACTTGACGTGGAATGCAAACGCTTCACTTGGAAGTCTGGGCATTACGGATCCTTTTTACAGTTCGGGAAACCAGTCCTGTTCGTACAGTCACGACGATCTCAGTCGAATTTCAAATGCTAATTGTGGTTCTCCTTGGTCTCAAACATTCACCTACGATGCGTTTGGAAATATCAGCAAGAGCGGAACCAGTTCCTTCCAACCCAGCTATTCGTATCTCACGAACCATATGACCCAGATAGGTAGTTCCACCCCGACTTACGATTTGAATGGAAATGTTACCAATGATTTTCTCCACACCTACGCCTGGGATGCTGCCGGGCGCCCGGTAACAGTTGACGGCGTGGGGATCACCTACGATGCATTGGGTCGCATGGTTGAGCAAAATCGCAGTGGCACGTATACCGAACTCGCCTATAGCCCGACCGGATTTAAATTGATGATAATGAATGGCCAGACAGTGCAGAAGTCGTTTGCGCCCCTACCCGGAGGCACGATGGCATTGTACACAGGGTCAGCCATGTATTATCTTCACTCCGATTGGTTGAGCAGTTCCCGATTCGCCTCCACCACCACCCGCACAATGTATTTTGATGCGGCATATGGACCTTTTGGGGAGCCTTATGGGGAAACCGGTACGCCGTATCTGTCCTTCACGGGGATGAATCAAGATGTCGTCTCAAACCTGTACGATTTCCCGGCACGTGAATACGGAATTCAGGGCCGCTGGCCGTCACCAGACCCCGCAGGCCTACGCTCCGTCCGCTTCAGAGACCCTCAAACATTGAATAGATACGCCTATGTTCGTAACAATCCTCTGAGGCTAACCGATCCTACAGGTATGGAAGTTTGCGAAGATGACAACAGTTGCGGCGGCGGGCCCGGAGGCGGTGGAGGCTTTGGAGGCGGCACTTTCGGAGGTGCCGGTGCCGGCGGCAGTTGGGGTGATCAAGATGATTCTGGCGGGACTGGTGCGAGTGACTCCTCGGCAAGTGATTCGAATTCGAGCTCTAACAACAATTCGGGTCAAATGGTCATTGATCAGGTCGGCCAGACTGTCACCGTCAACGACTCGAACGATCCCGTCGACATTAGCGAAACACCGATTTCTAGCACGCTCGATGAAGAAACGAGCTCTGGAGGGTCAGAGTCCAATAACGGTGTTGCTCAGACCGCGCTCCTAACTGGCTCGGCTGGAGGCGCAACAGTCGCGACATATCAAGGGATTGACTCGGCTTTTGGAGCCTTGGTTAATGAGGTCGGAGCAGCTAACCCCACTCTCGTGGTGAACGCAAGCCACTTCGCAGAGGGATTTGAAATGGGAGAGAGTATGGCGAGTGGCACCTTTTTGTCTGGCGTTCCCGAAGCTTTCGCGAGCTGGGAGAGCGTTGGAGCTATTGCCGCAGTAGCTTGGGAAGTGCTGTTCTAGCTGTTGATGTTGATTATGATTTGTTGCGATGAATGACCTCAGGCCATACATGGCGCTCGCGGCCTATCCGTTAGTCGGCATACTGGTGTTTGATTGGTGGAACTCCGGGTATGCCAGCCAGCACCACACGATGATTTTGCCCCCTGACGTGAAGGTCAAACGGGAAATCATTGGTCGAAGACTCATCCTCTTGAAATATGCGATTCTTTTACTAATCTTGTGGGGAATCGCAGGGTACGACGTCTGGCGTAGCGTTTTATTACCAATACATAGAGAACCTCCTATCAAGATGCTGATAGCGGGTACCGCCTCAGGTTTTCTCATGCTAGCACTTCACGCGTTACTCTCGGTCTTGGTTCCTGATGTCTCCCTTTCGCATCGTAACGAATATTTTCTTCGTGGTTCTACCTCGCTATGGGTGGCCATTCTGATTGTAGGCGCATTTGTTGAGGAGTCTTGGCAAGCACTTTGCATAGTGTCTTTTATACAAAATGGTTACAGTCCTGCGCTGATATGTGTCATGACGGGGTTTGCTTTTTCGTTAGCGCGGCAAAGCGGCTTGCCGTCGCGCATCGCGCCGGGATTAGGAAATGCGGGTAGCGAGGTTCTGATGGGTTCGATCTTAGGTGCCGTTTATGTTTGGTCCGGCGACCTAATCGCTCCGACAGTCGCGAACATGATCTACTATTTGTTTGGTTTCATGATCGCTCGGCAGACGAAAAACATGTCTGACGCTCCAGGATAAGTCAACTCTTGATTTGAGACTTCAAAAACTCACAGTGACTCGAAATGAAGAATCCGAGTCTGATAACAGACTAACTATCTATTGGAAATTCTGTCCGTCGTTCCGCTTACAGGGTCACATCTGCTAAAGTTGATGCAAAAAGGAATTAGTCGGTCGAGTAGATGAAGACGGGTGCCCATTCTTCGCAGGGTTGGCGAAGATCGGGCGTTTTCGATTCTTCATCCCGCGTTTTTTTTACGCAGTGGAGCGAAAGCCAAGAATTCAGGTCACAAACTGAGTGTTGCAAAGTGTCATAATAGTGTCATACTTCAACGCTTAAATCGGCGCTAAACGAATCACAACGAATCAACATATGGAATTCGTAAGAGGTTGACGCACCGTTGGTCGGGAGTTGGACCGTCCCCAGGGCCACCATCTGATAGAGATTAGAGGATCAAACTGATCTAGCCGGTCGGTCAGCAGGGCTCCTTACGAATCGGGTTGCGCCAGGTTGCAGCTTCTGCCGGACTTTTCCTTGCTTTGCAGGGGCAAGGGGCTTATCTTCTTTCACCTCAGTGGGCTCCGGAGAACTCATAATCCGTTGGTTGGACCTTCGTGAGAACGCCCGCTTGCAATCCTATCTGCTCGCAGGAATGCACAGGCCTCGTGTGCAGGACTTATACGGGCCTCAGCACAACCCTGATCAAGAGCCTTCACAATCGCCAGTGCCGCTGTAAAGAGCCCTTAGAGATCATAAGCGACTGAATAATTTACGCTCTATTCTTGAAACGACTTTTGGATCCTCGTCACCATGTAAATAGGAATTGTCCCCTGCGTCAATTCCTGATCGTGGGACGCCACCCAAAAAAAATTTGATGGTGATCCCCGCTCGAAAGAAGGCAGAGCAAATGCAGCACAAGGAAAAACTATGAAGAACAATCATCTAAGAATCGTTGTAGTGGAAGGCAAGGTCACAATGGAAGATCTGCACGCTGCCCTCGATCACGCTGTCCGAGGTGTTGTAAGAGGCGGCTGTAATTGTGGCCTTACCGGATTCGATGTCAGCTTCTTGCGAGGAGATCCCGAACAGACGGCCTTGGCTGGTTTGAACAAAATCCCCAACGTACAGGGCGGTATCCTGACGCAGTAGGTTGGAAGTCTTGGCTTCAAATCGAATGAGACAAGGGGAGGCTGCTCAGATGCTCGCAGACACTAAGTATTTGAATAAGGAAGCGACGCGAACATGCGTATCGATCGGCGCCACATACGAGGGCCGCGATCCTGCTCTTCTTGAGCGCATGCTTCCCCTTGTCGACTATATTGAGGTGACGCTCGAAACGATATCTGAAGTGAATGGTCATGAGGTATCTCTGAGCGGGGAGGTGATGTCAGAACTAAAGAACATCGGCAAAGCGGCACAGATCATAGTACACGGCGTGAGCCTGTCCATCGGTTCGCATGAGGGATGGTCTCCCGTGTACCTACGTCTTCTGGATGACTTCCTTGAGCAAGTTGATGTGGCTTGGCATAGCGAGCATCTCGGTTATACGAAGGTAGACGGACAACACCTAGGTATTATGCTTGCCCTCCCCAAAACCGAAGAGACGCTCGACGTGGTGTGTAAGAGAGTCAGTGCGATTCAAGAGCATTACAAGCTTCCCTTTTTGCTGGAGAATATTGTCCACGTCATCCCTGATTCCCCGAGCGACTATTCTGACGCTGGGTTTCTAAATGAGCTGACGGAGAGGACCGGTTGTGGCCTGATTCTTGATATGTATAATCTCGAATGCGATGCGCACAACCATGGGTTTGATATTCCTGCATTTCTCGGCGAACTTCAACCCGCTAATATTCGCGAGTTGCACGTTGCTTGCGGAGTAGAACACGACGGTTTCTTGTTAGATGTGCATTCTCAACTCACTCGAAACTCCACCGTGAGGCTAGCGCAACATGTCGTCAGGTCAGCAGGAAATGCGCAGGTCGTCGTGTATGAGTTCATGCCCGAGGCGGTACCTGGTCTGGGTCACGATGCTATCGTGGCGCAATTGGCCAGGCTTCGAGCGTCCTTTGGAAATTGAGCCATGGATCTTGCTACGCAGCAACGGAAACTTCTAGGTCTTTTCAGGGGCACCTATCGGTTATGCCCAGACGATGACACCTACATCTCTAAGGTTGCGCAATCGAACCATCTGCAGGAAGGACGAAGGAACATCTTCCTGTGGCGAATTTATGTGCTTGAACGTACCTGCGCTCTTACCGTTACCCTCCTGAGACAGCGCAACATTCTAGAAGAGACAGTCAGCGCTTTCATCGAGGAAAACAATATTTCTCCTTTCAGAGAGACACAGGCCCTAGCCTTTTTGGACGTCCTCGGCCGTCATACTGATCGTTTGATAGCGTCAGTGGCACAGTTCGAACTTGCGCTCATCAAAGTAAAGCAGGGAGATTCGTGCTCTTACCTAGTGTCTTGGAGTGTTGACCCGTCGGTGATCTTATACAGCCTTGCGAGGAACATTCCGCTGGAGGATGAAGTTCAAGAAGCTCTCTACCAAGTACTGATTTCGCGCGACATTCCATGCATGTTCCAAATCTGGCCCGCCTAAGGCGTGCGAGTCACAATGTGGGCCCTGGCCATATTTGTTTATGTCGGGTTCCTCGGCGATGCCTCTCGTGGATCTTATACTGATAGCCTAATTAGAAGAGAGCGAAAGCTCTTGGCTGGCGGATCAGTCTCAGCTCAATTGTCAGAAATTCGCCGGGAAGTGGATGAGTTGCGGGATCGTGACGAGGTCAGACGTCTTCAAGCGTCTGACGTTACAGCCATGAACGCCTCCTTCCAAAGCAGATGCTTCAGATACAAGAGTTCATGTGCCTGACGAGCAGGTGCTCGGCGAAAGAACGCCGTTTTGGGGAACGTCGGGTGTCCGGCGAGACGGAAGCTGGCCTCGCGCTACGCAGCGATACTTACTTGACAATTAATGTCACGCCATGACCCTCCTCCATCCACGTTTATCGATGATTTAGGAGCTGTGCCTTGCAACAAAATGCTACGATAGTCATTCCGCCGAAGTTATACCTGACGAAGAAAGTGGCAAGGAATCGGATTCTGCAGCTCAAGTGTCCTGAAGCTTCGCAGTCCGAAGAAATGATTCGCACAGCCGCGGAAAGCGGCAGCCTCATTCACGTGTGGGGCAAGAAAGTGTCAGTTTCGAAACGCGCTCCAGCGCATCTGCCAGCGGGAGTCGACGATGCGCTCGTGTGGGGGAGCGGCCTCGACCAAGCGCGACTGGCTACAGGGCACTAAATTAACTCGTTTATCGCGGCAGGGCAGTCGTACGGGCCACAAACGGGGTTGTAGGAAGTTTCGGTCCAGAGCCAATTATTTCGGGCGAGCGGTCGGCTTTCGGAAGTCCTCAGTTCCTGTCGAATACCGAAGAACATCGGGCTCGTGTACCTCCCGTGTACCTCACTTCAGGAGTTTTGCCGTTTCTGTCATAAGTGGCGTTTCGTATTCTCAGTAACTTACGTCTCATCAACGACGAGGCTTGGTTCGATTCCCACCCGCGCCTCCAGCACATTCGCCAAATGTTTGGCTCTAAGGCTTCCGCTCTTTCTTGATCCACTTCAGGGCGCTGTTGAGCGCTTCGGTCGGGTCGGAGATCGTCGAAGCAAAATCAGAAGTGTTTACTGCGTGCCCGGGGTCGTTCCTGCTATTCTGCGGAACGTCTTGATGTCCTTCCCCTTTGTGAACGATTTGAGGTGGATTTTTTGAGTTGTCGAGAATCCAGTAATACGCTTGGCCGCGCACAACTGACGAGCGTTTGATTGTCAGACCTGATTCGAGCCACCCTGAAGAGTTGCCGGGCGCGTTTAATCTCGCAGATCCGCTGGGCGTGGAGGTTGTCTCGCCGGTGGCGCGCCCTCTGGTTGCCGCATCTGCCGTCACTTTTGCCAGCTCGCTCCCGCTTAACCCCTCCGTCCACAAGATGAGGTAGTCCGGGTTAGCGGGATTGAGACAGATTCCTTTGTAACGCTTTGTCCCGTCGCGGTCCAAAAACTTTTTTTGCTCTGCAGTCAGGCCGACCTGGACAGTTTTTCCATCAGAGAACGCAACCGAGTAGGAGATCGTGCAAGTCTGTGCGTTAGAATTCTTGAACCCGAGGAGCAGGAACGCCAATAGTATCGAAACATTTTTCATGGTCGACACTCCTTTTCAGGTTTAACCCTTTCCCGCTATCCGCCGCACCTGCTCGTACACAAGGTAAATATCCTAAGATGAAACAAATTCTCGATGGACGTCGGAAACTCTGCGTTATTTAGTGTCATGCTCGCAGTGTGCCGGGCACTATCTGCGGCGTCAAGTTACTAGCCGGGCACATCTGCCTAAAGGGGTATTTAGGCTCTTGGGTAGGCGCCAGAAACACGTTCTAAGGGTCGTCTTCTATGAGGCCCGGCGAAGTAATTCACACTGCTAGCGCGCTGTGTGGAGCACTGTCTCTTTTTGATAAAGAGCCCATTCAAAAAGTTCTAATAACCAAACGCGGCTCCGGGTCACGAAGCCGTCGATCAGGATTCAGAAGGGGGAATCCATCAGGGCCTGCACACTATGGGGGTCGTAGCGGAACTAAAGAGCCCACAACTTGACCGTGCTAGATCCTACTGCTTGTCTCTGATGCGACGCGAAAAAAGGCGGCCTATGTTATCTGCCCGCGCCTTTTGATTTGCCGGGCGCGCCTGTGCCTGCCGGACGCGGGCCGCCCTGTTTCACGGTGTTCTCGGCACCGGGCGGGAGCTCGGTGGTCGGAGTGTCATCAGCCGGCTCGAGGTCGCGCGGATTGGTTTTTTGTGCGCCGAGATTTGTTTTCTTGTCCATTACGTTGTGAACGATTTTCCTGTGCTCTTCGTGTTCTGCGCTCGTGCCAAATTCTTTTCCGCACAGGGCACACACAACTCGATTCGTTTTCTGACGTGCCATTCCTCACCTCCTGAATGCATCTGCTGCTTAACTCTCATTTGACCGCGCTTTTGGGCCTCGCTCCATACACGAAGCCCTGCATTTTTCCGGCCTAGTACCGCAACTGAATGCAGCCTTCCGTGTTCGGTGCTACGAGGAGGTGTGGCCATTCGTTCTAAGGCGAATCACGTGAAAAACCACGCAATGGCAAGGATGTGTGGTGGCGTATCGCTTTCCTAGAGTGACAGGCCAGTTGGAGCGATAGCCACGCAATATAGGTTCGACTACGAGTCGGCCGTCCCGCTCAGAGCGGGACGAAAAGCAAAAGCGGCCGACTCTTCGCTCCCTTCGTTCCTCAGTGCAGGCAGGATGACGCCGTTTTTTTGAACGACTTTATTGGCGCTGGCCGTTGACTCGGGTGCCGGTGGTGATTTGGGTGCAATTGGCATGAGGTCTGGCACCGGTCGTGGGGGGCGGGCAAGTTTGAGTCTTGCTGACGCTACGGACCACCGCGGTTGCAACGCCGGCTGCGACCGCAGCACCAACGCCTACCGCCGTGGCCGTTCCTGCACCGACGCCACCTCCGGCGGCTCCGGCTCCTGCGGCACCTGCGCCAGCTCCGGCTCCTGTGGTGTTTGTCGCGCTAACAACGGAAGTGAGAGTGGCGGGGCTGACGGGAGCGGGAGTCGAGGGCGAAGAATTGCCGTGGATGCCGGTTTCTTCTCCGCCCTTCATCAGCACGCACACGCCTGCAAGGTCGCAAACTTTGCAGACGCCTTCCATGCATATGACGTTCATGTTGCCGGCCGCGTCAAAGAGCACAACCATTTCGGTGCCGACGACGCCGGCGACGCCAACGGGAGTGCGAATCTGGAAGCGGGCATTGGGCTTGACGAGTTTCACGGCGCGGGCGCGGACTTGGCCGTACGCGAGATCGAGATCGGTTTGCTGTTCGCCGGTATCGTGCTTGGCAATGGTGAGATTGGAATCGGAGCCGACGCTGAGGACGGAGCCATCATCGAGCGCGACGCGAGCGCGGGCGAGATGGCCAGTATTGATCACGTCGCCCCAGAAAACCTGCTGCGATGTTGAGGCGGCCACTTGCTGCGCGCCGCGGACGACGTTGACGATCGGCACCACGGCCGTAATTTTTCCGGCGCTTTGCGCCACCTGGGCCGAGACGCCAACGGGAACGGCGAGAAGCAGACAAATTAGAATAGCGATTACGGCTGAGAATGGCTGGCGCGCGTTCATCTTGCTTTTCCTCCGCGGATTTCGTGCGGCGCTGGCGGCGAGTTCGATTCAACCCCAGTGCTTATGAATCCTTTGGAAACTTATTCGTGGGGACTGGGCGAAAAGCTATCACAGAACGGGCGAAGCGGCTAGAAAAAATGAGCCCACGAATCGCCGGCAGGTCTCCTACATCGCTGACCGCAGAACGCAGTAAAATGGACTCTATGCCTTTTGATCGTGAAATGGTTGAAGCGCGTCTGGCATTAAAGCTGATCGATTCCGAACAGATGCCAACGTTAGCTGTTGACGCACTGGAAGCAGGATTGGACGGACCTGCTATCCGACGTCTCGCCGCGCTCGTTCAGCCTACGTGGTTTGAAGTCAATGAGGTTCTTGAACATGCAGCGCGGGAGATGAAGTTAGAGCACGTAGCAATTAGCGAGGCAGCCCGTCGCCTTATGCTACAACGTGCTCAGGAAATTCTTCACGGTGTTTCCGATCCTTTACGAAGCACACGACTCTTTGAGCAACTCTGGATTCGCGCAGGATATCCAGCCGATTTAGGGAAGTTCGGGACGCTGGATGACGAAGTTCATGTCGCCAAGTCCATGGGTCGCAGTGAACAGGAAATCCATGAGTGGCTAACTCAGAGATTAAAAGAGCTAGTCGACCCGAGCCCCTCAAGTACACCAACGTAGTGCGCAACTAGAAGCCGGCGCCGGATTTCTTCTGGGCGGCTTGTTGTTGCATTTGGGTATTGATGGCGCGCATAGCTTCGCTGGATCCAGGAGCGCGCTTTTCGCGCCAGCGTTCGAAGATTTCGCAGTGTTTTTCGAGATTCGAGAATGCCAAAGGATTTTTGAACATCGTGCGGAAAGCGGGGACCACGGGCTTGAGGCGTTCCCAAACGACCCATTGCTCTCCCGTGTTTTCGAAGAAGAAGTCTTCATCGATCAAGCCGCGATTGACGATGCTTGCGACCATTTCCCAGTAGCTGAACACCATGCGCATGAAGGCATTTTCCTGGCTTCCGGGAGGACATTGCGTCATCACATCTTCCACCGATTTGGGGTTGAAATGCGTTAAAAACCAGTCGCGAGCTTCGCGAAGCCGCGGCTCGCGGCGAATGTCGTATAGCCGCAGCATGAGATTTACCTGCTCGTGATTTACATCGGACATTTTGAAGCCTCCTATGATTCGAATACCTTGAATTCAAATGTGAAGATCGCTTCGATTCTCCGCCGGTCAACCTATCCGGCTGGACGGCATCTCACTGGATTGTGGGGCCGGCTGCGGCAATTCGCCCTGTAGCGTGACTCTCTGAAGCTGGCTGGTGGGGATGCGCGATTGCTCGAATCCCAGTTTGATGCGGCGGCGGAGTTCGCGGGCAACGTCGTCCTTGCGATTGAGCACGGTACGGACCTGGGTGCGAAGCACGTTGCCGTCGAGCGAGAGGGCTTCCACGCCGAGCACGCGCGGCCCATCGACGAGAGCGGGCGACCAATCGGGGTCGTTACGCAGATCGCCGGTGACTTTTTCGAGGGTGGCGAGGGCGCGGCCGACGTGTTCTTCGGATGGAACCGTGACGTCGACGAAGACCTGCGACCAATCGCGGCTGAAATTGGAAACCTGGCCGATGAGGCCGTTGGAAATCGTGACGAGAGCGCCGGCGGTATTTCGAATCATGGTTCTGCGCAAGGTGAGATATTCGACGCGGCCGAGTTCGGAATTCACCTGGATGAGATCGCCGACGACGAATTGGTCCTCGAAGACGATGAAGAAGCCGTTGATAAGATCCTTCACCAGATGCTGCGCGCCGAAACCGAAGGCCAGGCTGGCGACGGCTGCGGCCGCTTCGATGGGCGTCACGTTGAAACCGAATTCGGGAAGCGCGGTTAATATAGAAACTGCGACGATGATGAAAATTCCGGCGCTATAAAGAATGCCGGCCATGGTGCGAGTCTGCTGTTCGCGCATTTGCGCGATGCGCGTGGAGGATTTGGCAGCTTCCACGAGGCGATTCGTGAAGGCTTTAAGAAGCCGCGCCACGATCAACGCGATGATGATGATCGCGAGAATTCGCAGGCCGCGGGTTTGCGCGATCTGTGTCCAGCTCTTAAACGATTCGGTCATAGAATGAGCGGCGGAATTATACCATTCGCGCTGCGATGGCTCGGCGCAAGATGTGGCCGGAGCTCTTGTAGCGGGGAGTGAAGAACATGGACCATCAGAAACGCGATTTTCTCGGCGCGATTTTTATCGCGGCGGTAGCGGCGTTCGGCGCCTTATTCGCGGGCGGCGCCACCGCGCATCAGATGGGACGAAGGCAAGGGCCGCCTGACCCGCTAGCGGATCCGATGAATCAGCCGCCGCCTTTTGACCCCAAGAAAATTCAGGAGCACAACCAGAAGACGGTCGTCCAGGACATCCAGAAGCTATACAAGCTGGCGGGAGAACTGAAGGACGAGGTGGAGAAAACGGATTCGACTGTTACGCTTTCGCTGCCGATGATTCAGAAAGCGAAGGAAGTGGAGAAACTCGCGAAGCAGATCGCGACTTTGGCGGTGGGATAAAATGCCGGATAGGTGATGCCGGGCTGGCGCCGGGCTAATGCCAGGTTAGCGAACGAACAGACCGGTGATGCCGATTCCGAGTCCAATCAGTCCGAGGGCCGAGCCGAGGTACCAGAAGAACCGCTTGCGTGTGAGAACTGTGATCGAGCAGATCACGAGAGCGGCTTCGAGAAGTACTTCGCCGAGATCGAAATAGTTCGCGTGGCGACGCTCGGCTGCCACTTCGTTTTCCAGCTTTTTCGCTTCGGCTTGAATGTCCTGACCTTCTTCTTTGTACCGCTCGATTTCCTTTTCGTATTTCTCTTTGATTTTGTCGGCCTGTTCGGATTTCTGGAGCGCGAACACCGACATCTCATCCACGAAAAGCTCGTAATTGCGCCGGCGGATTTCTTTGGCCTGATAGTAGGCCCAATGATCGGTCGCTCTCGTCTGCATCAACATTTCTTCGGTATGCGCGCGGTGGCCGAGCAGCGACACGGCGGCGACGAGCACGGCGAGAATCGCCATGGTCACGGTGACCGGCGCAAGATTGTGCTGGGCAGCTTCTTCGGCTTGCTCTTCGAGTTCGCGAAAATCCTCAGCCATTCAGGCCACCTGATTCTGAAACGGAATTTATTTGAGAGATTGAAACGCGAGGGATTGTAGCGGGAATCGAGAAAATCGAGAAGCGTAAACTCGGCGCAGAAGCGCGGGATGCCCAAGTTGGAGCACTCGAAAGATCGCGGAAAGTGGCGCGCCCGGGAGGATTCGAACCTCTGACCTTGTGCTCCGGAGGCACACGCTCTATCCATCTGAGCTACGGGCGCGCAGATTGCGCTGCGAAGGTCTTCGCGAACGCAAGTGGGAAGCTTACTCGGCGATTTTACTCTGCTTCCTGCGCTGTGGCAAAATCAATCGCGATTAGCCCGACAAATGAAGGAAGTCCGCTCGCATACAGTCGCGTCGCAATAATTTCGCAAGCCGAGGGGATTTGGCATGCCTGAGACATTGCAAGAGTACCTTGAAAGATTGCAAAGCTATCTGGGCGATCGGGATCCCCTCAAAGTACAAGCCGCGACGCCGAAGAAACTCGAGCAACTAATGAAGCGCGTGCCGCGCCGGAAGCTGATGCGGCGGCCGGCTCCGGGGAAATGGTCGATTGGCGAAATCGTCGCGCATCTCGCTGATGATGAGCTTGTAGGCGCGTATCGCATCCGCAAGATACTGGAAGAGCCGGGTACCGCGATTCAATCGTTTGACCAGGATAAATGGGCCGCTACCGGCAATTACGCTCGCTCGGATCCGAAACAGTCTCTCGAGCTGTTTCGCACGCTGCGGCAAGCGAACCTCACCCTTCTAAAGTCGCTCGACAAGCGGCAGTGGAATCACCACGGAGTCCATGCCGAAAGAGGCATCGAGAGCATCGCAGCTATAACGAAACATTTCGCCTGCCACGACCTCAACCATTTGAAGCAGATTGAAACAATCCTGCGCGACTCTTCTCACTCTTAGTCTCGTCTTCGCTCTTATTTTCGGGGAATGGCCACTCGCTCGCTTAACCACGCGTGAGCAAATCAATCGTTAGATTTTTCTTAGATCGCGGCGTACTAAGACTCTTATTCAAAAATCGCGCCACGGAAATAGTGCGAAGGCAGTTCGTTAAGGTTTATGCGCTGCCGCCGATTGATAGAAAAGCGGGAGCGCATACATGAAAAAGCACGCATCGCTGTGCAATGGCAAGGCTGTTGCCGTCGGGCTCTTTCTCACCATCTTGCTGGCGTTCACGGCGCGCGCGACTGACGCTCCGCTGCTGAGCGACGCGCACATCAGCAGCGCGCACCCCAGCACGAATTTCGGCAGCCTGACGAACCTGGCCGTCGGCAACGGGAACACGGCACTGATCCAGTTCAATCTCGGATCATTACCCGTCGGAACTACTTCCGGTGAAATCGCCGCCGCGACGTTGCGACTCTACGTAAATCGAGTGAACACGGCTGGCGCGCTCGATTTGAAGCCGGTGACGAGCGCGTGGAACGAGCTTTCGGTGACGTTTAGTTCGGCGCCGTCATTTGGCGCGGTAGTTGGTTCGCCGATCGCGGTTACGCAGGCCGATACGGTGATTCTCGTTGACGTCACTTCGCTCGTGCAGGGCTGGGTGACCACTCCCTCATCAAATAACGGAATTGCGCTCACGGCTTCCGCTTCGGCGGCGTCCACGTTCGTGCTGCTCGACAGCAAAGAAAATCAAGAAACGAGCCGCCCGCCGGCGCTCGACATCACTTTATTCGGGCCGCAGGGTCCGCAAGGTGTAGTCGGTCCACAAGGGCCGCAGGGCGCAACGGGGGCAACTGGTGCGCAAGGGCCAGTCGGCGCAGTTGGCCCGCAGGGACCAATTGGCGTGACGGGCCCAACGGGTGCGACTGGTGCGACGGGTGCCACGGGAGCGCAAGGTCCGCCGGTTACATTTCGAGGGACGTGGGTAGTGGGGACCACCTACGCGGTCGGCGACAGCGTTTTTTTTCAAGGCACCAGTTACATTTCGCTCGTAGCCGCGAATCTTGGACATCAGCCGGATACGGATGTCACGAATAGTTCGGGCAATTGGGCACTGTTGGCACAACAGGGCGCAACTGGCGCGACGGGATCCACCGGAGCAACCGGTGCTACTGGCGCAGTTGGTCCACAGGGTCCCATCGGGTTGACCGGTGCAACAGGAGCGACGGGAGCTACCGGCGCGACGGGCGCAGTCGGTGCCACGGGCGCAACGGGACCGCAAGGACCCATCGGAGTGACGGGAGCCACAGGGCCAGTTGGACCGCTAGGTCCAGCAGGTCCGACGGGGCTACTGGTGATGTTGGACCAACGGGCGCGACTGGCGCCATCGGTCCGCAAGGTCCCCCTGTTACGTTTCGCGGGATGTGGGACATCGAGACGACGTACGCAATCGGCGACAGCGTTTTCTTTCAAGGCACCAGTTACATTTCATTGACAATCGGGAACACCGGACATCAGCCGGATACAGATGTCACGAATAGCTCGGGTAACTGGGCGGTGCTGGCGCAACAAGGCGCGACGGGAGCGACGGGCGCTGACGGTGCGGCGGGACCGGTTGGTCCGCAGGGTCTGATCGGAGTGACGGGCGCAACGGGAGCTACTGGAGCGGCAGGCCCAACGGGAGCAACCGGCGCAATCGGTCCGCAGGGTCCGACCGGAGTGACGGGTGCAATGGGCGCAGTGGGCGCGACGGGTGCAGCCGGACCACAAGGCCCGACAGGAATGACTGGAGCGACAGGGCCAATTGGGGCACAAGGTCCAGCAGGACCTACGGGAGACACGGGATCAACAGGCGCAACCGGGGCAACTGGCTCAATCGGTCCACAAGGTCCTCCTGTTATGTTTCGAGGGACGTGGGATATCGAGACGACGTACGCAATCGGCGATAGCGTTTTCTTTCAAGGCACCAGTTACATTTCATTGACGATCGGAAACACCGGACATCAGCCGGATACAGATGTCACGAATAGCTCGGGCAACTGGGCGGTGCTGGCGCAACAAGGAGCGACTGGCGCAACAGGAGCGACGGGCGCTGACGGTGCGGCGGGACCGGCTGGTCCACAAGGCCCCATCGGCCTCACCGGTTCGACGGGTGCAACAGGACCGGCAGGCGCTATCGGGCCACAGGGCCCAATCGGCCTAACCGGAGCCACCGGTCCAGATGGTCCGCAGGGTCCTACGGGATCAACAGGAGCAGCAGGGGCTCAAGGTCCAGCAGGTCCGACAGGTGCAACCGGCGCTACCGGAGCGACAGGAGCGGCGGGTACAACAGGAGCAACAGGCGCGCAAGGTCCTTCTGGTCCGACGGGAGCAACGGGCCCGCAAGGACAGTCATTCGTCTTTATCGGAGCCTGGAACTTCGCCTCGAATTATGGCGTTGGGCAGACGGTGTCTTACCAGGGATCCAGTTACATCTCGCTGGTCAATGGGAACAGTCAGTTTTCTTTCAAGGCTCGACCTACATTTCGCTTGTCGACGGAAATTTCGACAATGAGCCTGATACGGACGTCGCCAACCACACAGGAAACTGGGCGCTGATTGCACAGCAGGGAGCGCCGGTTAGTTTTCAAGGAACGTGGAGCGGCTCGACGACGTACGTCATCGGCGGCGCCGTGTTCTTTCAAGGCTCGAGCTACATATCGAAAGTAAACGCCAACTTGAATAACCAGCCCGATATTTCCCCGACGCAATGGGCGCTTCTCGCGCAACAAGGTTCGGCGGGCGCCACGGGCGCAGACGGGGCGACTGGTGCCACCGGTGCACAGGGGGTTCAAGGGCCCGCCGGTCCAATCGGTGCGACTGGCGCAGCAGGAGCGGCCGGAGCAACGGGCGCAACCGGTGCTCAGGGTGCGACCGGGCCGGCTGGTCCGACGGGAGCAACTGGAGCCGCAGGCGCGACCGGTGCGCAAGGGCCAGCAGGTCCGGATGGAGCGACGGGTGCGACCGGCCCAACCGGAGCCGACGGCGCACAGGGACCGCAAGGTCCCCCAGTGAGTTTTCAAGGTACGTGGAATTCAGAGACAACCTACGCAATCGGCGGTTCCGTTTTCTTCAACGGTTCGAGCTACATCTCTTTAATCGCCTCCAACTTGAATAACCAGCCCGATGTCTCTCCCAGCCAATGGGCGCTTCTCGCACAACAAGGCGGCGCGGGTCCACAAGGTCCGGCGGGAGCCGACGGTGCTCAGGGCCCAATGGGGCCGCAGGGTTTCGAAGGCCCGCAAGGGCCTCAGGGCTCACAGGGTCCGCAAGGAATTCCAGGTAACCAGGGGGCCACAGGTCCGGCAGGAATGGACGGTGCACCAGGTATCCAAGGCAATCCTGGGCCTCCAGGCGCGAATGGCATGGACGGTGCGCCGGGTGCGCAAGGTCCCACTGGTCCGACGGGCCCAGCGGGACTCAATTTCCGCAGCGCGTGGAATATCGCGATACCCTACTCGGCGACTGACAGCGTCTCGTTCGCCGGCTCCAGCTACATCGCGCTACAGGCAAATACGGGTGTCGAACCGGACACGGATGTCGCGAACAGCGGCGGCAATTGGGCGCTCCTCGCGCAGCGTGGTGCCATCGCGACGATCCAATCGATGCACAATCTCTCGGCGATAGCGGCTGGCACAACCCAGTTTCTAAACCCCGGGGGCTCGAAGGTTGATGACCCGACTGAGATAGGAGAGGACGTATCGGTGGCGCCGCTCGCATGTAACGCGACCTCCATCACCGTTAAGGCCGATTCCACCGTCAATCCCCTCATCGTCGTCACTTACACCCTGCGGGTCGGGACAACGATCACAGCGGTTGATTCTGTGACGGCCACATCCGACCTCGCCGATACGTTGCTTTCCTGTCAGATGACCGGCTCCAATTTCTGCACGGCTTCTGCCAGCGTTCCTATTGCGGCGACGAGCATCTTCGACATAAGCGCGAACGTGCAATTTTTCGGCGATTCTCGTGCTCCGGGAAGTCCCGCGACCGGCACGCCTGCGATTCACGACGTCGCGATCGCTTTGGTCTGCCAGTAACCGCGTGGGCCGTCGAGGGAGAGCGCGATGAAGATTGACGCAGCGGAGAGAGCGCGATGAAGATTGGTCGCACCGGTGAGAGCGCGATAACGATCGATCGCATCCGCAAACTGAGAGCCGCCATCGCGCTTTGCGCCGCAGTTCTCAGCGTCGCGCTCGGGGCTGCGGCGCAGGCTCCCATCATTTCGCTTTCTCCCGGCGACACGATCAACACCGTGGCGGGCACGGGCGTCGAGGGATTCTCAGGCGACGGCGGCGCGGCTATCAGTGCGGCGCTGGCCAATCCTTTTTCCATGGCTGCCGATGCAGCGGGCAACGTATACGTCGCCGATCGCGACAATCATCGCGTCCGTCGAATCGACACGACGGGAAATATCACCACGGTGGCAGGGAACGGCGAGCAGGGATTCTTCGGCGATGGCGGCCTGGCGACGAGCGCCAGCTTGAACACTCCGACGGCGGTTGCAGTCGACACGAACGGCAACGTCTATATCGCGGACAGCAACAACAATCGCATTCGCGTGATTGCAAACGGCAACATCAACACGTTCGCGGGCAACGGCACTGCCGGGTATTCCGGTGATGGTGGCGCAGCGACGAGCGCAGCGCTCTTCACGCCGCGCGGCGTGGCGGTGGATGCGAATGGCGTAGTCTATATCGCGGATACGAATAACCACGTGGTGCGCAAAGTAAGCGCCGGAACAATTTCAACCATTGCGGGGAACGCGCAACAGCAGGGCTTTTATGGTGACAACGGCACAGCCAGCTCTGCTGGACTCGACACTCCCACAGGCGTCGCAGTAAACGCTACCGGAAAAGTATACGTCGCTGATTCGAACAATCACCGCGTGCGCTTGTTGAGCGGCGCCACGCTCTCGACGTTCGCGGGAAATGGCACCGCCGCATACTCCGGCGATGGCGGAGCCGCCACCAGCGCGGCGATCGCTTTTCCGCTCGGAGTTTCGCTCGACGCGATGGGCAACATCTTCGTAGCCGATTCGAATAATCACGTGATTCGCCGAGTTGGCAGCACCGGAACAATCACCACGATCGCAGGAGAAGGCGAGCAGGGATTCTTTGGCGATGCAGGTGGTCCAAACGCCGCCGTACTCGATACACCGTCGGGCGTTCTTCCGCTTAACGGCAACGTCTTTATCGCCGACTTGAACAATCAACGCGTCCGAAGCACCTCCGCGACCCTGTTAATGTTTGCGAACCAGATTGTCGGCACGCAAAGCCCGGTTCAAACCGTCACGGTGACAAATTCCGGAAATGCTGCTTTGACGCTCTCATCCGTCGCGCCGTCCTCGCCAAGCTTTGCCCTCGCACCAAGCGGGACATGCGGGGTGAGTTTTCCAGTCAGCGTCCCGGCGAGCATGAGTTGCACGCTCGACGTAGTCTTCGACCCCGTCACGGTGGGCCTTATCAACGCGAGCTTCAGCGTAGTGAACAACGCCGCCGGCAGCCCCCAGCTCATCACTGTGACCGGCACCGGCTTGCAGGATGGCACCACCCTGGCGCTCGTTTCATCGCAACCCGTGTCGAACGTAAATTCACCGGTCACTTTCACCGCGACCACGCCCACTACGGCGCCAACGCCCACCGGCACCGTCGTGTTCTCAGATGGCGCGACGAATTTGGGAACGGTCAACGTAAGCGCGAGCGCCGCGAGCTTCACAACTTCGACCCTCACCGCCGGGACGCACACCATCGCCGCAACCTACAGCGGCGACACGCTGTACACAGGCAGCACCGCGAACCTGATGCAGAAAGTAATCGGGCCGCCGAATATCCAACTCGTTTCAAGCTTGAATCCGTCCACGCCAGGCGCGAACGTCACCTTCACCGCCACAGTCACTTCATCCAACGGCACTCCTACCGGAACCGTGATATTCAACGATGGCTCGACGGCTCTGAGCGGCGCGCTGCCGCTGGGCGGCTCGGGAGTTGCCGCGTTCAGCACCGCCACTCTCGCGGCCGGGACGCATCCCATCACTGCCGTCTATAGCGGCGATGCGAATTTCACTACCGTCACTTCGCCGATCGTTTCTCAGCGCGTTGAGGACTACACGATCGTCGTCATGCCCGCTTCGGCCAGCATCAAGACCGGCCACTCCGCGAGCTTCATGATCACTACCACGCCGCTTGGCGGATTCTCCTCGCCGATCACGCTGCAGTGCACAAACCTGCCGCTGTACGCCTCGTGTGAGTTCGAACCGGTCGTCGTCACGCCGAACGGCACCGCCATCACTTCGAAGCTGGTGGTAAAAACTGAAATGTTTCAGACGCAGGTTCGTCAACCGCGCGAAAGATATCCATGGAATCCCGGATGGCCGATTACCATCCTCGCCGCCGCGGGAATGGTCTTCCTCGCCGCGTTCCGGCCGCGCGCGTTCCGCCGCCCGGCAATGGTTTGGGCCGCCATCAGCGTCGTCGCGCTTATCACATTGACGAGCTGCGCCGGCATCCCGCCATCCGCCATCTTGAAGACGCCGCCAGGCGATTACACCATCACCGTGAACTCTTCAGGGAGTGTGGGTGCCGTACCCGAAATGCACACAGTGAATGTGACCGTTACCGTCACGCCGTAAAAACAAGCTCGCGGAAAATAGTTTTTCTTGAGGGCAACCGCCCGAGATTCTGCACGCCCGTTGCGACGCCCGGACTGCCCAATCCCTGCGCTATACTCGTAGTGGCGAATCGCAACTTGCCGCAGCTAGATCCTCCACGAGGCCTCGATGTCCGCCGACAAATTCAAAGCTCTCATTGCGGAAGGGAACAGCAGCGCGTACAAAGTCGCTTTCAAAGAGCTCACTAACGACGAACTTCCCAAAGAAGATGTTCTCCTCGAGGTGCAATACTCCTCGCTCAATTACAAGGACGGCCTTGCCGTCACCGGCCGCGGCAAAATCATCAGGAAATTTCCGATGGTGCTCGGGATTGACATGGCGGGGCGCGTCCTCGAGTCGAATTCGGCGGAATTCCGCGCCGGCGATCAAGTGCTCGCTGTGGGTAATGGCTTCAGCGAAACGCGCTGGGGCGGCTATTCTCAGCGCCAGCGCGTTCCCGCAGCGGCGCTAGTTCATATCCCGAAAGGCCTCACGCTGAAGCAAACGATGGCCATCGGCAGTGCCGGCTTCACGTCCATGCTTTGCCTGATCGCACTCGAGCACTACGGCGTAAAGCCCGGCGAAAAAGAAATTATTATCACGGGAGCGGGAGGTGGAGTCGGCTCTACCGCCGTGGCTCTTTTCGCCGCGAAGGGATACAAAGTTGCCGCCTCTACCGGCAGGCCAGAGCTTTACGCATTCCTGCGCGAACTGGGCGCCGCCACAATCGTCGATCGCGCCGAACTCACGCAAAAAACCGCGCCACTCGCCTCCGAGCGCTGGGCAGGCGGCGTCGATTCGGTTGGCGGGCAAACTCTCGCATCGCTCCTCGCAGCCACCGCATCTTACGGCGCGATCGCGGCCTGCGGCCTGGCCGGCAGCACCGAACTTTCCACTACGGTTTTTCCGTTCATCCTGCGCAACGTTGCGCTACTCGGCATCAATTCCGTCCTCACCCCAAGACCCCTCAGCATCCAAGCCTGGGAACGCCTCGCCCGCGAACTTCCCCTCGATAAGCTCGATTCGCTCACAACCACCGAGCCGCTCTCCGCCATCTACGATCTGGCCGAAAAAATCCTGGCAGGCAAAACCCGCGGCCGCGTCGTAATCGACGTCAACGCATAACTGAGTATCGAAATCGTCAATTAAGCAGCGCCGTTCGGGCAGTTTATATGACCGCACACTACCCGCCGGCGGCCAAGACCGCCGAAAAGTTTGTGCTAGAGTGATTTGGAGTGAGTCACAACATGGCAAAAGGAAACTAATGGCGATCTTGGTCACCGGCGGAGCGGGCTATATCGGCAGCGTCACTGTCGAGCGACTCACAAGCAAAGGTGAAAGTGTCGCCGTCCTCGACGATCTCGCCCACGGCCATCGCGAATCCTTCGACGCCGCCATCCCGTTCTACCAAGGCTCCGCCGGCGACCGCGTCCTCGTCGCTCGAATCGTGAAAGAGCACGCAATCGAATCCTGCATCCATTTCGCCTCATTCATCAGCGTCGGCGAATCCCAACAAAATCCCGCCAAGTATTTCGAAAACAATGTGGGCCAGGGAATTTCGCTCGTGGGCGCTCTGGTGGATGCCGGCATCCGCCGTTTTGTGTTTTCCTCTACAGCCGCCGTCTACGGCGAACCCGAGAAAACACCCATCAGCGAAGACTGCCAGCAGTGGCCGAAAAATCCCTATGGTTGGACGAAGTTCACTCTCGAGCGCCTTCTCGAAACCTACGACGCAGCCTACGGCCTGAAATCAATTTGCCTGCGCTATTTCAACGCCTCCGGCGCCACCCAGCGTTGCGGCGAAGATCACAACCCCGAAACTCACCTGATCCCCAACGTGCTTGCCGCCGCCGCCGATCCCCACAAAGAAGTCCGAATATTCGGCAATCAATATCCCACGCCCGATGGCACTCCCATTCGCGACTACATTCACGTGGCCGACCTCGCCGATGCGCACATTCGCGCTCTCGATCATCTTCGCCAAGACTCCGCATCCGACGCGTTCAATCTCGGCACAGGCCGCGGCTATTCCGTTCTCGAAGTTGTCGAAACAGCCCGTCGCGTTACAGGATTGCCGATACGCACTCGAATCGAAGCTCCGCGCGCGGGCGATCCGCCGCGTCTCGTCGCCGATCCCTCCCGCGGCAAATCCATACTCGGATGGTCTCCCTCTAAATCCGATTTGCCCTCGATCATCCAATCGGCGTGGGATTGGCGGAAAAAATTTCCTTACGGTTACAAATCGCTCGCCAGCACAAGGTAGCGCCATCCTCAGCTTTCTAGCCTCGATATACTATTAGGACAATTCCTCCCCAAAGTTCGTTCCCGCCTCGGTTCGCAAGAGTATCTTTGAATTGGGGGCCCAGCTCGGCTCGATGAATCGCTGAAAAGGCGAATTCCCAAGCGCTCCACCTTATCCCACGCTCAACCACATTTCGCAGTCACGAAGGGGCGCGTGAACTGCCGAGTCCGGGTTTCCACGAACGGTATCATCGACACATTTTCGTTCGATCGCTGTGAGGCGTGATGAAAACTGCAACCTATCTTTTCTGCATGAGACTCGTGGCCGCCGCATCCCTCCTTATCTTCTGCGCCGGTCGCGCTTCCGCGCAATCCGACTACACCGTAATCAAAGTGGAGAACGGCGGCACCATCACCGGAACGGTCAAATGGTCCGGCCCCGCTCCCAAAACTCCAAAACTTCCCATCACGAAGGATCCAGGCGTTTGTGACCCTGCGTCTCACAAGATTCGCGATCTGGAGCGACTGGAGGTCGGACCCGACGGCGGCGTTGCGAATACCGTCGTGTTTCTGAAGGACATCACCACGGGCAAGGCTATGGATCTTCCTGAAGCGCGCCAGCATCTCGACCAAAAGAATTGCCGTTATCTCCCGCACATCATGCTCGTTCCGCAGGGCGGCAACCTCGATATCAAAAGCAGCGATCCCGTCCTGCACACCGTCCACATGACGGGCGCTGCGTCCAATAACATTCCCTTTCCGATGCAAAATCAGATGATACCGATTAATCTGCCGCGCGCGGGCGTAGTCGAACTCAAGTGCAACGCCGGGCACGTCTGGATGAACGCGGAAATCCTCATCGTGAAGCATCCTTACTATGCTGTCACCGACGACCATGGTTTCTTCAAGCTGACCGATGTGCCCGCTGGAGAATATGAAATTGAAGCGTGGCACGAAGGCTGGCAGAACATGTCCGAAGAATCGGTTCTCGATGTCGCCGCTCAGGTGAGGGTAAAACGGCCCGTCTATAGTCCGCCGGAAACGTGGGCGAAAAAAGTCAGCGTGAAACCCGGAGAAACGGCGGAAGTCAATTTCACTATCAGCGCAGAGAAACAGGTTCGAAATTAGAAAAGCCCCGGCGTGAAGTCGGGGCTTTCTCTAAATTGCTTCCTAATCCGCCCTACTGCCGGCGGCCGTTGTGCTTCTTGTTGTAGATGTTGCGCGACGCCCGATTCTGCTGCTGGTTCACCGCCTTCTTGTCCACAGCCGTCAACTTGCCGCCATTCGCTTCGCGCATTCCCGCTGTTTCGCGGTTAATGCCCTGTTGCTGCTTCTCGAGCTTGGCGGTCTCTCCCGGCGTCAGTTGGCCGCTCTTCATTCCCTGCGCGATGCGGTCCTGCTGATTTTCTTTGCGCTGGCCCACTTCGCCCGGTCCGTCGTGCTGCACGGCGCCGTTGTGCTTGTCGTCGTAGATCTGGTTCGACAGGTGGTTTTGCTGGTTGTTCAGTTTGGATCGGTCAGCAGCCGTAAGGTGGCCGTCGTCTTCTGAACGCATCGTGCGCTCTTCCTTGTTCAGCCCGGCTTCTTTGGTTTCCAGATTCTTCGTTTCTCCGGCAGTGAGCTGCCCGCTCTGCACGCCCTGCCCGATCCGATCCTGCTGATTTTCCTTGCGCTGCTGGATGGTTTGCGGTGGATCATTCGTCGCCGCCGATTGCGCGAAAATGGCTGGCGCCGACAGAACGAAGAGCGCCGCACCCGTTAGAACTGCATTCATCACTTTCATCTCATCCTCCCCGTGTATAAGTGCGTTAATTTCCGGTTGGCCTTCCGCCTTCACCACAAAGGCCGTATGCCGATGAAACACCGCCTTGGCAGTAAAGTTGCGTAGTTCGATCAGGACTGTTCTTAAGCCCCATGAAGGCAGGGCCTTGCAGGGAAAGTGGGATAGTTCCAAGTGGCCTGAATGCGCATCCAACTCTGTAGCGAATGCGTACTCACAATGTCTAAGATACAGAATGCCGTCAGGAATCTTTCATGCCAAATAAGAAACGCTCGGATTTGACCTACGCCGATGTGACCCCCAAAGGCGTTTACATGGGGCGGCGCAATTTCCTGCTGGGCTTGCTGGCCACAGGTGTCGCGGTGGAAGGCTACAAAAAGCTATCCCATCTTCCGTCTGCATCCGCCGCCGGAAACGTCCCTGTGAAATTGACCGGCTACACAAAGTGGCCGGGCAGCACCACCGAAGAGCAGACCCCCCTCGAAAAAACCACTCACTACAACAACTTCTACGAATTCGGCACGGGGAAAGGCGATCCCGCCGAGAACTCGAAAAATTTCGTCACCGTGCCATGGACCGTATCTGTCGAGGGCGAAGTAAAAAAGCCGCGCAAATTTACGATGGACGAAATCATGAAGCTCGCGCCGCTCGAGGAGCGCATCTATCGCCACCGTTGCGTGGAAGCCTGGTCCATCGTCGTTCCGTGGATTGGATATTCCTTCAGCGCCCTCGCGAAGCTCGTCGAACCCACCGCCAACGCCAAATACGTCGCCTTCCAGAGCTACTACGACGTGAAACAGATGCTCGAAGGCCCGTCGGCCGGCATCGAGTTGCCGTATGTCGAGGGCCTCAGAATAGATGAAGCGATGAACCCGCTCACGCTTCTCACCGTCGGCATGTACGGCGAAACCCTTCCCAATCAAGACGGTGCGCCAGTGCGCATGGTGATCCCCTGGAAGTACGGTTTCAAGAGCATCAAGTCGCTCGTGAAAATCCGTTTCGTGAAAGATCAGCCGCCCACCACCTGGAACATAGCCAACCCGCGCGAATACGGCTTTTATTCCAACGTGAATCCCACCGTGGATCATCCGCGCTGGAGCCAAGCCCACGAGCACCGCCTGAAAGGCGGCCTCGGCTTATTCGACAAGCCCATTCCCACCCTGATGTTTAATGGCTACGGCGACCAGGTCGCCAGCCTCTACACCGGCATGGATCTGCGCAAATATTATTAGGGCTTTGCATTTCGGCGCGAACCTCCTGCGTTAGGATGTTGCAGTTCAGCGGGTAGCCTCCGCCTTAGGGTTTTGCAGTTCGGTGGGAGCCCCCTGCTTTAGCCCCGGGCCTTATGCTTTTAGCGTCTCACGTTTTTCCTTAGCTCAGGTCCCATTCCGGCCGCCGTCAGCCGGAATTGACCTGAGGCTGTTGACGTTTGCCTCGTGCCTTACGACTTTGCAGTTCGGTGGGAGCCCCCTGCTTTAGCAGGGGGGAGCTGGACTTCAGTCCAGCGAAAAACGGCTACAATCACGAGATGGGCTTTAGCCCCGGGCCCTTGACGTCGTCCGAAGCAAGCACGATCGAAAAGCCGTCCCGATTTGTAGCCCGTGGTTTCAACCACGGGAAAGTACGATGCGTAGTCCAGCCGGAGCGCTCGTTGAACTCAATCCTCACAAGCAAATGGACCAAGGTCTTCGTATTCCTGACCTGCCTCCTCCCGCTCGCAATTCTCATCTGGCGCGGCCTGCACAATAATCTCTCAGCCAACGCCGTTCAGTTCGTCGAACACTGGACCGGCGATTGGACGCTGCGATTCTTGATCTTCACCCTCGCCGTCACGCCGCTCCGCAAAATCCTGAAGCTGCCCCAACTGATCCGCTTCCGCCGCATGCTCGGCCTTTTCGCATTTTTCTACGCCTGCCTCCATTTCACCACCTGGCTCTGGCTCGATCGCTACTTCAACTGGCCCGAAATGCTGAAAGACATCGCCAAGCGCCCCTTCATCACCGTCGGCTTCACAGGTTTCGTCCTGATGATTCCGCTCGCCGTCACCTCCACAGCCGGCTGGATTCGCCGCCTCGGCGGCCGCCGCTGGCAAATGCTCCATCGCGCGATTTATTTGAGCGCAATCGCAGGAGTGATTCACTATTACTGGCTCGTGAAATCCGATGTTCGCAAACCGCTGCAATATGCGGCAGTGGTTGCAGTCCTGCTGGCGTGGCGTCTTGGCTCTTGGTTCAACGGTCGCCGCCACGATGCCGGTGCTCCCGGAACCATTCGCCGGGAAGAGCCAACCACCGCCGAAACTGCGTAGGGTTTTGACGCGCCGTTCATAAAATCCGCTGATATCTCCCATTACTATTTGCCTATTGCGCCGGCCGTCGCAACAGCGAAGAATGAAATCGAGCATCGAAATGCGCCCCACTCGCTCCGCAACACAAATCGAAGAATTGGCCAACAGCATTACGCACGGAGTCGGCCTGCTTCTCAGCATCGCCGGTTTCGTCGTGCTGCTGGTGTTCGCCATTCTGCGCGGCGGCGCTCTGCAAATCGTCAGCTGCGCGGTATACGGAAGCACTCTCGTTTGCGTTTACGCCGCTTCGACGCTCTATCACGCCCTGCCGTCGCCGCGCACGAAGCGCGCTTTGAAGATCTTCGATCACTGCGCAATCTATCTGCTCATCGCTGGCACCTACACGCCGTTCACGCTTGTCACCCTTCGCGGCGGCTGGGGCTGGTCGCTCTTCTCGATTGTCTGGGCTCTCGCGATGGCAGGAATCGTCTTCAAATTCTGGTTCGTTGATCACTTCCAAATCCTGTCCACCGCCGTATACCTCGCCATGGGCTGGATCGCCCTGATAGCGATGAAGCCATTGCTCTCTTCGATCCCGGCTCACGGCATCTACTGGCTCCTCGCAGGAGGCCTCCTCTATTCCATCGGCGTCGCCTTCTTTGCCGCCCGCCGCCTTCCTTTCGGCCACGCGATATGGCACGTCTTCGTCATAGCAGGCAGTACTTGCCACTATTTTGCAGTCCTCTTCTACGTCATCCTTCGCTACAGGATTTAGATCCCTCGCCATACAGTAATTCTCGAGTCGAAGGTTGGCTGGCCCGCAACTAGTCTAAAGTACAGGTGTGTCGCGAATACCCTTCCTCTACAATAGATGGCAGACGTGGATCATCTCAAACTCATGACAAAACCAATCAAGCTCAGGACGAAACTTAAAGCGGGACCAAATCGCAGCGCTTCCACTCTTCAAGCCTCAATTTATACCCGAGAGCGTGCGCATTCTAATGGGAACAATCGATTATTAGAAATTTGCATAAGTTTATGGAAACAAGCCAGTTGGTCAAATTCTAATGGGTACAAAAACGCACTTTTCGCGATTTTACCAATTTCGATTTTCTTGGTTCTGTGTGCATTGCTCGCCGCTTGCGCAGGCACTTCGAGTGCCCCTGCCATCGCTCCCGTCATCACCGCGCAGCCTTCCAACGCCACGGTCACCGTCGGGCAGGCAGCAACGTTCACTGTGGCGGCCACCGGCACCGCGCCCCTCAGCTATCAGTGGACCAAGAATGGAATGACCGTAGGAATGAACTCCGCGACATACACCACTGCCGCGACCGCTTCGTCCGACAACGGCGCAAAAATTCAAGTTACCGTCAGCAACTCGAAGGGAAGCGCGCCGAGCAGCATCGTCACTCTCACTGTGGACGCCGCCCCAACAAAACCGTCAATCACCACGCAGCCGGTGAACGTCACCGTCACAGTCGGCCAGACCGCAACCTTCACTGTGATTGCGACGGGCACAGCGCCTCTAACTTATCAATGGACGAAGAACGGAACGAACGTCGGAACGAACTCCTCGACCTACATGACTGCCGCGACCACCTCGGCCGACAATGGCGCGCAGGTACAACTGAAAGTTAGCAATTCGGCGGGAAGCGCTTTCAGCAACATCGTTACGCTTACCGTGAATGCCGCAGCGACGAAACCAACGATCACGACGCAGCCGGTGAATACCACAGTGTCAGCCGGCAATGCTGCGACGTTCACAGTAGCGGCGAGCGGGACCGCGCCACTCAGCTACCAGTGGACCAAGAATGGAGCGAATGTCGGAACGAACTCAGCGACGTACACCACGGCTGCGACTACTTCGTCCGATAACGGTGCTCAGATTCAAGTAACCGTGAGCAATTCCGCCGGCAGCACGCCAAGTAATACCGTCACTCTCACCGTGACAAGTACGCTGCCCCCGCCGAGCAGTGCCAATGTTCTCACCTACCACAATGACGTCGGGCGCACTGGCCAGAATCTGAACGAAACGATCCTCACTCACAGCAACGTGAATTCAACCAGCTTCGGCAAGAAAACTTTTCTCACCACCGATGGGCTGGTGGACGCCGAGCCGCTCTACGTTTCGAATCTGCAAATCGGCGGCGAGGCTCACAACGTTGTGTTCGTCGTCAGCGAGCACAATTCTGTGTATGCCTTCGACGCCGATACATTTACTCAGCTGTGGAAAGTCTCGATGACTCCTTCGGGCGAAACCACCAGCGACCCGGTAAATGGTTGCGGCCAGGTTTCGCCGGAAATCGGAATCACTTCCACTCCCGTGATCGATCTCAAAGCCGGGCCGAACGGAACCATCTACCTCGTCGCGATGACGAAGAATGGTGCGACTTACTTTCAGCGCTTGCACGCCCTGGATCTCACCACGGGAGCCGATCTCGCAGGCAGTCCTGTGACGATTCAAGCCACATTCCCGAACAACAGCGGGACGACCACTTTCGCTCCCATGCAATACAAAGAGCGCGCCGCTCTGCTGTTGTTGAATGGCGTGATTTATACCAGCTGGGCTTCGCACTGCGACATTGGTCCTTACACCGGCTGGGTGATGGGATACAGCGAGAGTTCTCTGCAGCAGACGAGCGTGATCGACATCACGCCTAACGGCTCGCTCGCCGCCATCTGGATGGCCGGCGCAGGACTGGCCGCTGATTCCACCGGCAACATTTATTTCTTGGCGGGCAATGGAACCTTCGATGACACTCTGAATTCCAGCGGTTTTCCAGAGAACGGCGACTACGGCAACGGCTTCATAAAACTTTCGACCACGGGAAACAAGCTTGCCGTCGCCGATTATTTCAACATGTTTAACACCGATTCAGAATCTGGATCCGATACGGATCTCGGTTCGGGCGGCGCGATGGTCCTTCCCGATTTGCAGGACAGCGCGCAAAACACCTGGCATCTCGCGGTGGGCGCAGGCAAAGATACGAATATGTACATCGTAAATCGCGACATGATGGGTAAATTCAACGTCCAGAACGACAATGCGATTTATCAGCAGCTCAGCGGCGCTCTGCCCGGTGGTGTTTGGGCGATGCCCGCTTATTTCAATGGCACGATTTACTACGGCTCTGTGAACGCGTCGCTCCAAGCTTTTCCGATCGCGAACGCGAAAGTTGCGGCAGCCTCGTCCAGTTCTTCAGTTTCATTCGGTTATCCGGGAACGACGCCGAGCATTTCCGCAAACGGCACATCGAATGGAATCGTTTGGGCGGTGCAGAGTGGCGGAACGGCGGTGCTCCACGCCTACGACGCAGGAAATCTCGCCACTGAACTTTACAATAGCAACCAGGCCTCCGGCGGGCGCGATAGTTTCGCCGGCAACAAATTCATCACTCCGATGATTGCTAATGGCAAAGTTTTCGTGGGCACTCCCACGGGAGTGATTGTTTTCGGTGAGCTGCCGTAAAATTTCGAACCGCCCGCATAGCGTTCGTTTTGCTCAGTCAACCGATCAGTCGTCGGGATGGACGCCGAGCCGGTCGTTTAATTCGCCGGCCGCGAGTGGGCGAATGCAGAGCACAGTCCAGTCCTCGTTGCACTGGTAGATCTGGTAGGCCGGCAGATCCTCCGGCAGCATTTTGTAGTCTCCGTCTTCCATCGAGGCCACGTCTTCAAAATCCGTCATCGCGTATTTGCTTCCTGGCAGCGCTCGAATCCGAAACACGCCCGAAGCCGGCTCGTAATTCCCGTAGCTGAAGCAGCGGCCGATGCATTCGCGGTCCACGATGTGCTGGACAAGGACGCGCGATTCGTCGGGCTTGAGAATCGTGGCGAGCACACGCTGATTTGGCGGCAAAGTTTTCACCAAGGCTGCCACCTCTTCTTCCATGCGGTTGATCAGCGCCGTGTCCTGGTAGAGGAACACAAAAAACGCGAGCGCGATTCCTGCGAGGGCGAGCAGATGCCATTTGCGCGGCAGCATCGCGCCCAGCACGCAGCAGACGAGCACTGCCGAAAGGGAAGTGAGCCGTTCCGTGATGAGTGCGAGCGCCGCTGGTTGGTTTGGCACACGCACACCGTCGGGCAGCAAGAACACTGCGATTTCCGCGATCACGTAAAGCTCGAGAGGAATGAGGTAGGCGCGCCAGAAATTGCGCTCGCGGCGCCGAGCAATCACGTCGGCAGTAATCGCGATCACGATGAAAATCCCGCACAGCGCTTCGACAATTTTGTACCGGTCGCCGAACAGCACGAGTTGGTCGCCGGCATTGAACAGGTAGAGCGGGTCAAATGCTCTATCAATGACGAAATTGCGCGATAAATATAGACGCAGCAAGAAGACGACACCGGCGGCGACGGCCACGAGAAAGACTTGAAAACGTGGCGGAATAAGTGATACGACGCGAACGTAGGCAGCGGCGGCGATGAGCCAGATGACGCCGAGCGGGTGCGCCACGTAAATCAAAGGAATGAGCGCGATTGCAATCGCCCACTCGCGGGCGGAATCTCGTGATGTTCCTGGCCAAAGAATTGCCAGCGCGAAAAATGATAGCCCCAGCGCGACGTAATAGTTGAAGAAGCCCATCTCGAATGTCCAGCCGTAGGCCACCATGGCGATCAGCGGAATTAAGAACCACGGCGCGCGCCTCGTTCCCGCGGCGATGAGCGCAAAAGCTCCCCAGAAAAAAATCAGAACCGCAAGGGCGACCGAAATTTTCTCGGCGATCAGCAGGCCAAAGATTTTCGCGAGGCCGCTCAGCAGGTAATCGAACAAAATGTTGGTCGAAAGGTGAGCGATACGCAATCCGGGCGCTTGTCCCTGCTCGATCAATTGAGCGAGCCAGGCATTGTATAGGTGGCTGCCAAGGTCGCCAGCTTCGATGTGGTGATGCCAGAAGCAGGGAATCAGGATGAGCCCTGAGATTGCGAGCAATCGCACCCGGTATTTGGCAACGAACGTGGCAGCCCCCGGCAAGACGCGAAGGTTCGCCCGGAGCTCGACTGAAGATTCCTGCTTTTTCTGAGGAGCGGAGATCAGCACGTCGGAGCGATTCAAATCAAGAAGCCTGTACAAAGCCTTTCGTTCAATAAACATACCATGGCATCGAGGCCGAAGGTGGGGGTGCGATCAGAAGTTGTGATACAGGTCACACCTTCAGGTGACGCCGCGTACCGCGACCGCCTCGGGAACGGCCTATACAAGAAACAGAAAGGCAAAGGAGGTGGGCCGTGAAAGCACTTGAAACTGTCACCCGAATTTCTCTTAAGAATATCCTCTATACAACCGATTTTTCGCCGACTGCGGAAGCGGCCGCTCCTTATGCATGGGAGCTTGCCCGGCGGTACGGCGCCAAGGTAATCGCACTGCACGTTCGGCCTCCGGAAGTGAACGGCATGGTTCCCCCAGAATCATGGGCTGCAGTTCACGAGGCCGCTGTAATGCAGGCGAAACAACAAGCCGGACACCTGAAGGAGCTCTTTCGCGGAGTCGAGAACGAAGTGGAAGTCACCGAAGGCGGTATCTGGGATGTGATCTCACGAAGGATCGAAGAAAAGAAGGTGGGTCTGGTGGTGACCGGAACGCATGGCCGCGAAGGATTGGGAAAAATGGTAATGGGATCCCACGCGGAAAATATTCTGCGCCACTCACCCGTGCCGGTTCTGGTGGTAGGGCCATACGTTCGGAGGGAGCCGGAAACGACGACGCGCATGAAGCGCATTCTTTTCGCGACGGATTTCTCGGAAGCGTCTTTGGCAGGCCTTCCTTACGCCATCTCGCTGGCGGAGGAGAACCAGGCTGAGTTGGATATTTTGCGGGTTGTCCCGCCGCCTAAGAGCAGAGAGCTGGTGCATCCGAGCGAGCTGATGGACGCCACGGTGAGGCAGATGAAGCAGCTTGTTCCTATGGAAGCAGAGGCGTGGTGCAAGCCGCGGTGTCTGGCCGAAATCGGCGAGCCTGCGCAAAAAATCCTGCAGGTGGCCGAACTGAGCAAAGCTGATTTAATCGTGCTGGGAGTGAAGCGGGTCTACCGCGCACTTGGAGTGACACACATTCCGTGGACGATCGCGCACAAGATCATCGCGGAAGCGTGTTGCCCGGTTATCACGGTACGAAGCTAAAGAATGGCTGTATGAATCCTGTCGGGAAGTGGGAGGCGCGGCACTTGGTTCCCGGCGAAATAAAGTATCCGTTTCGCCATGATGAAGATGCGACCCAAGAGCCCCGCCTCCTTTTTCCATCAGGAAGCGATCGAAAGCCGAGCATGCAGCCGTGGTGGAGTGGAGAGACTTGGATAGCGCTCATCGCTCTCCTCGGAATCGGTCTGCATCTGCTGTTGCGGTTTGGCTTGGGTGTATCTTCAAACCTGACTCTCGCGCCTCTCTGGTTCGCCCTTCTAGTGGGCGGCGTTCCGTTGTTATTCACTCTTACCCGCAAGCTCTTGCGCGGTGAATTCGGTTCTGACCTTCTTGCCGGAATTTCCATTGTCACAGCCGTGCTTCTCGGCGAGTTTCTCGTGGGCGTGATCGTCGTGCTCATGTTGTCGGGCGGCACTGCACTCGAGAAATATGCCACCCGACGCGCTTCATCCGCGCTCGATGCTCTGGCCAAGAGGGTGCCCGGCAGCGCGCACCGCAAATCGGGGAATCGTCTTGAGGACATCCCTCTTTCCGGAATTGCGGTGGGCGACCGGCTGGCCATACTTCCTTATGAGATCTGCCCAGTGGATGGAGTCGTCATCGAAGGCCACGGCAAGATGAACGAAGCGTATCTGACCGGCGAGCCGTTCGAAATCTCCAAAACTCCTGGTTCGGCGGTGCTCTCCGGCTCTGTCAACGGCGAAACAGCACTCACGATCCGAGCGGAAAAGCTGCCGGTGGATTCCCGCTACGCTCGAATTATGCAAGTGATGCGGGAAACCGAGCAGCGCCGGCCGCGGCTGCGGCGCCTGGGAGACACACTTGGCGCTTGGTATACGCCTCTCGCAGTCGGCATCGCCATTCTCGCCGCCGTCTGGAGTGGACAGTCCGAGCGTTTCCTGGCCGTATTGGTGATTGCCACTCCGTGCCCGCTGCTCCTGGCGATTCCCGTCGCCATCATTGGCGCGATTTCATTGGCCGCGCGGCGGGGCATCATCATCAAAAATCCAGCGGTGCTGGAGCAGATCGACCGCTGCCGTGCCGTCATCTTCGACAAAACCGGCACGCTTACCTACGGCAAGCCGACCTTAACAGAGATTGTCTGCTCGCCTGCATTTCAGCAGAAAGACCTCTTGATGCTGGCCGCCAGTCTCGAACTCTACTCCAAGCATCCTCTGGCAGGGGCAGTGATTGAGGCCGCGCAGAAGGGTATTCTGCCGATGGAAGCGGCCTCGGAAATCAGCGAGCGGCCCGGCGAAGGATTACACGGCATCATCGCCGGCAGAAACGTCTTGCTGACGGGCCGGGACAAGGTGAACGCGAAGGAGTGGGATCTGCCGCCTGTCGCAGGAGGCCTCGAATGCCTGGTATTTGTCGACGGCGCATTCGCTGCTGCCATCCGATTTCATGACGCGCCTCGAATTGACAGCCGCCTGTTTCTCGAACACCTCGCGCCGCGGCATGCCGTGCGCAAGCTGATGCTCGTCTCTGGTGATCGCGAATCCGAAGTCCGCCATATCGCCAAGGAAGTTGGAATCGAGGACCTGCATTTCAGCAAGAGTCCGGAAGAAAAGGTGGAGATCGTCCGTTCCGAAACGAAACAGCAGAAGACGCTCTTCCTCGGAGATGGAATCAACGACGCACCAGCCATGCAGGCCGCCACCGTGGGCGTGGCGTTCGGGCAGGCAAGTGACATCGCGGCCGAAGCGGCCGACGCCGTGATTCTCCAGCCTTCCCTCAGTAAGGTGGACGAACTCATTCACATTGGCCGGCGAATGCGATCGATTGCCCTTGAGAGCGCGGTGGGAGGCATGGCTTTAAGCGTTCTCGGCATGGTGGCGGCAGCTTTCGGATACTTGCCACCGATAGGAGGAGCAATCGCGCAAGAGATTATCGATCTAGTCGCCGTCCTCAACGCCGTGCGCGTGGCGCTTCCAACCAAGCATCTCACCGACTTCTAGGTGGCGCAGGCGCTCCTCGCCGTCGGGACATGGCATCGAGTCAGCGCCAAGCATTTACAAGCCTATTGCACGGAGATGGCGTTCCGGTTCTATCGCCGGAAAAATCCTAACTTGTTTGTTGATATACTTCGTCATATGGTTACAGCTTCGGTACTCACATTCGAGAGACTAACTGCATAAAAATATGGATGAGCGGTCGTGACCTGCCCCCCGAAATTTAGTCCAGCCAAAAGTTAGCTTCTCCGGGTATAAGACCACGAGAGGAGAAGCGCCATGAAAGGAAGCCGCTTTAGTGAAGAGCAGATCGTTGGGGTGTTGAAGGAGGCAGAGGCTGGAGTTCCCATGAAGGACCTCTGTCGCCGCGTTGGCATCAGTACAGCTACGTTCTACCACTGGAAAGCGAAGTACGGTGGTCTGGAAGTGAGCGAGACCCGACGGCTGCGTCAGGTGGAGGAAGAGAACGGACGGCTGAAGAAGATCGTGGCGCAGCAAGCCCTGGACCTGGACGCGCTAAAGGTGGTGCTGACAAAAAAGTGGTAGGCCCGCGGGCGAAGCGAGAAGCGGTGTGTGTCGTGCGGGAAGAAGCAAGACTCAGCGAGCGACGCGCCTGTGGGCTGATCGGGATGCACCGCGGGAGCTGGCGGTACCGGCGGAAGGAACGGAACGAAGCGGCGTTGCGGGCTCGGCTACGCGAGTTGGCAGGCGAGCGTCCGCGATTCGGCTATCGGCGGCTGTACATTTTCCTGCGCCGGGAGAAGACCGCGGATGGAACGCTGCGGTGGCGTGTCAATCACAAGCGAGTGTATCGGCTGTACCGGGAGGAAGGGCTGGCGATGCAGCGTAGGAAGCGCAGGAAATTTCGGTCTGAAGCGCGGCTACCGCGGGCACTTCCGACGCGTGCAAATGAGATGTGGACGATGGACTACACGCATGACGAAATGGCCGGCGGGCGGAAATTCCGAACACTGAACCTGATGGATGGCTTCACGCGAGAGGCCCTGTGGATCGAACCGGACACGTCGCTGCCCGGTCTGCGTGTGGTGCGAGTCCTGGAGGGGCTGCGAGAACGACGTGGAACACCGGCGGCAATCCAAGTAGACAATGGAACGGAGTTCACCAGCCGCGTTGTGGATCAATGGGCCTATCAGAATCAGGTGGCGCTGCACTTCATCGAGCGCGGCAAGCCCACGCAGAACGCGTTCATCGAAAGCTTCAACGGGAAGTTCCGAGATGAATGCTTGAATCAGAACTGGTTCGTGGATCTCCGACACGCACGGAAGGTGATCGAGGACTGGCGGGTGGATTACAACACGGTACGCCCACACAGCTCACTAAGATATCTGACACCGGAAGAGTTCGCGGAAAGTGTGGCCGCGCGACCGGCGTCTCCCCCCACGCCGGTCGTCTCTATCGACCCAGCATGGGTAGGTTCGGATGTCCAGGAACCCGAGAGTGCTAACTTATGACTGGACCAAAAACGGGGGGCAGGTCAATTGGACTAGAATATGTAGATATAATTCTCCTTCTGGACTCGCCTACGCTTCCAAGTGCACGAACTACAGCGATGTAGACAACAACTAATAGAATTAAACTTCCTAACTTGATATTCGTTAATCTTTCGCAGGCCTAAATTTATGCGATAAACGAGACCAACAGGATTGCGTATTGATTTTTCAAGATCGGAAAGATGAAATGGGCCTTCTACGTACCCGCTCTTTTCCACTTTTGCAACGAATTCCTTCGGTGGTGCAGGCCATTTTTCATCGCCAGTGCGATAGAAAAATAATTGAGACGATTGTAGTGCTCCCCGCTAATTTAGACAGTCAGGGTCTCCGAGTTTAGTACAGCTGTGAAAGCCAAGAAGGCCTCGTGCGGAGTACGATTCCCAACTCCGCGGTGAGGCCGGTCGTGATTGTACTCTTCGATCCAACGAGCAATCGATGCTCGCGCTTCTTCCAAGCTCCGATACTCTGCCGTCCAGACTTCCTCCTCTTTCAAGCTGCGATGGAACCGTTCGATGTAGCTGTTGCCTTCCGGGTGATGATAGGCCGTCCGCCGATGGGTGATGCCGAGCCGGCCCAACGTCTCCAAGAAGCGCGAAGAAGTGAACTGCGTTCCATTGTCCGTCGTCAGCGTCAAGTTTTCCTGACGGCTACCTTTGGGCAGCCGTTCTAGCACTGCTCGCTCGACCGCTGCGAGCGCATCTTCCGTCCGGCAGCGGTGCGAGAGATTCCATCCCACGATCTCCCGCGTGCAGCAGTCGATCACGCACACCAGGTAAGCCCAACCTACTGCTGGACCGGCCCACACTTTGGTCATGTCCGACTGCCAGATCTGATTCGGCTCGGCTGCTTCCACACGACCCCACTCTTTCTTCCTGCGTGCGCGCAAACGACGCGAGCGCACCAGCAGCCCACGTTCTCGCATCACCCGCAACACGCGCTTGCGATTCACGGGCAGGCCCCTCTTCCGCTGCAGCCACCACGTCACCCGCCGATAGCCGTAGGCCAGTTTCTCTCCGCACGCCATTACGATCTGCTCATCGTAGGTTCGATCCGCTCGGCTGCCTCGCGGCCGCTTCTGGTAGTACAGACTCGACCGGCTGATGGCCAAAGTCGCCGCTACCAGCGTGGCCGCGTAGCCCTGCGTTACCATCTCTCGCGCCTGGGAGTGAACGGCACCACAGCTCACTCCCCCACGACGTTTTTTAGGATCTCGATCTCCAGGATTTTCGTCCTAGCGTCCGTTCCAACTGCCGGATGCGGTGATCTTTCTCGGTCTCGGCCGCGGCAGCGCTTCTCCCCCCAAGCGCTGCCTTCGCTCCCTGTTCCGCTTCATCCTTCCAGCGATAGAACAGATTCGGAGCGATCCCGTGACGCCGACACGTCTCCGAGACATTCCCGCTCTTGATGCCTTCCTGCACGATTTGCCACTTCTCTTCTGGGGATCGATCTACGCGTGGTTTTCTGCCCATGCTGCCTCCTGTTTGGAGGCCCTGATCTTACTCAAATGAGCTGTCCAGTTTTAGCGGGGAGCACTACACGATCCTCCCACACCATCCGCCTTATCTTGCATGACAGAAGTGACGAAAATGGCCGGTCAACGTCAAATTGTGATCCATCCTGATTTCTCCGTTGTGAATGACGGTACACTAGCAGCGGTTCGGATCCATGCGAACCTTATGAGCCGACGATCCGCGTTCGAATGCATGTTCGTGCCGCAATCCGTGGCGGTGATTGGAGCGACGGATCGCGAATCGAGCGTGGGGCGGACGCTGCTGGCGAATCTATTGAATGGCTTGTATCAGGGCAAAGTGTTCGCGGTAAATCCGAAGCGCAACGAAGTTCTCGGCCTGCATTGCTACAAAGACATCGGCAGCATTCCTGAAAAAATTGACCTCGCCGTGATTGTCACGCCGGCGCCCACTGTTCCGGCAGTGGTGGGCGAATGCGTGGCGGCGGAAGTGCGCGCTGCAATTGTGATTTCCGCCGGATTCAGGGAGATGGGCGAAGCCGGCGCAAAGCTTGAAATGGAGATTCAGGAGCAACTCAGCCGGGGAACGATGAGGCTGATCGGCCCGAATTGCCTGGGAATTATGAATCCCCTGGCAGGGCTGAACGCAACATTCGCTCACGACATCGCGCGCCCTGGAAATGTGGCATTTCTCAGCCAGAGCGGCGCGCTCGAAACGGCCATCCTGGATTGGAGCATCGAAGAGCAGGTGGGATTCAGCGCGATTATTTCGACCGGTTCAATGCTGAATGTGGGATGGGGGGACCTGATCGACTACTACGGAGAAGATCCGGACACGCACAGTATTTTGATTTATATGGAATCGGTGGGCGACGCGCGATCGTTTCTGTCTGCGGCGCGGGAAGTGGCGCTGAGGAAGCCGATTATCATCATCAAAGCGGGACGTTCCGAAGAGGCTTCCAGGGCTGCCACGTCGCACACCGGCGCGCTGACGGGCAGCGACGAAGTTTTTGACGCCGCCTTACGCCGTTGCGGAGTGTTGCGCGTGCAGAGCATTGCCGATCTTTTCTACATGGCGGAAACGCTAGCGCGCCAGCCGAGGCCGCGCGGCCCAAAGCTGACAATCATTACGAATGCAGGGGGGCCGGGCGTGCTGGCGACAGACGCCCTGATTGCGCACGGCGGGGAACTGGCGCCTCTTTCTGCGGCGACGATTGACTCCCTGAGCGAATTCCTTTCGCCGCATTGGAGCCATTCCAATCCGATCGACATTCTTGGCGATTCCGGGCCTGATGAGTTTGCGCGAGCGGTGGAGATTGCGATCCGTGACCCCAACAGCGACGGCCTGCTGGCCATTTTGGCTCCGCAAGGAATGACGGACCCGGCGCGCGTGGCGGAAAGACTGAAGCCTTATGCGCGGGGATATGGAAAGCCGGTATTGGCGAGCTGGATGGGCGGCAAAATGGTTTCGGCCGGCGTCGAGGCGCTGAACGCCGCGGGAATTCCTACTTTTTCTTATCCCGACACGGCAGCACGCGCGTTCGATTACATGTGGCGATATACGTACAATCTGCGCGGCCTGTATGAGACGCCGAGCCTGGCGATGGAAGTGGAAGAAGGCACCAGCGCGCGCGCCCATGCAGAGAAGATTCTGGCCAGTGCGCGGCGGGACGGGCGCACGGTCTTAAACGAAGTGGAATCGAAGCAGGTTCTCGCCAGCTATGGAATCCCCGTGGTGGAGACGCGCGTGGCTTCCTCGGAAAAAGAGGCGGCAGAGATAGCGCGGGCTCTCGGCTTCCCGGTGGTGCTGAAAGTATTCAGTGACACGATTACGCACAAAACAGACGTCGGGGGAGTGGTTCTCAATCTCACCGGCGAAGAAGCCGTGGCGGAAGCGTATCGAAAAATCGAAGCGGCGGTGCGGGAAAAAGCGGGGGAAGGAAAGTTCCGGGGAGTTACGGTGCAGCCGATGGTAAGCAGGGAAGGATACGAACTCATCCTCGGCAGCAGCGTGGACCCGAATTTCGGGCCTGTGATTTTATTTGGTTCGGGCGGCCAACTGGTGGAGGTGTACAAAGATCGCGCTCTCGCACTGCCACCGCTCAACGCCACGCTGGCCGAGCGGCTGATGGAGCAAACGAACATTTTTGGGGCGTTGAAAGGGGTGCGAGGACGCGCCGCTATCGATATTGCGGAATTACAGCGAATTCTGGTCCGCTTCAGCCAATTGCTTGTTGACCAGCCATGGATCAAGGAGATTGACATCAACCCGCTGCTAGCCTCCCCAGGAAAGATCATTGCGCTGGACGCGCGGATTGTGACGTATCCCCGCGACACGGACGGCGCAAGGCTCTCAAGGCCGGCCATTCGTCCTTATCCGACCCGGTATATCGGCCGGTGGACGACCAAGGATGGAACGCCGGTGATGATTCGCCCCATACGGCCTGAAGACGAGCCTTTGATGGTGAAATTTCATGGAACGCTGTCCGAGCAGTCCGTATACCTGCGATATTTCCATATGGAGAAACTGGACTCGCGAGTGGCGCACGATCGTCTGCTGCGGAAGTGCTTCATTGACTACGACCGCGAGATGGCGCTGGTAGCCGACCGGCAAGATCCCTCAACCGGCGAGCACGAAATACTTGCAGTAGGACGGCTCACGAAGGAACCCGGTTCACGCGAGGCGGAAGTGGCAGTGCTGGTGAGCGATCGAGCTCAGAAGCAGGGCCTGGGTGCGGAGTTGGTTGGGCGCCTGATTGAAGTGGGGCGTGACGAAAAGCTGGAACGGATCATTGCGGTGATCCTGCCGGAAAACTATGGAATGATGGCACTCGCGAGACGCTTTCAATTTACTGTCCGTCCGAACCCCGATCCAACTGTAATCATCGCAGTTCTGAATCTCTAAGCCGGACTTGCCAAGCGCTGCGGGTGCTTTGTGATGAACGTCACGAGGTCGCGTGACGCCCGCTACAGCTTCTGTGTCTTATTTCAAGGAGCATATTCACGAGCGGATTGATTCGTTCACAGGCCTGAATATGTCACCCAGATCGTTCTGGTACTCACAACCACCCGAGAGGGCTATAATCGCGGCACACAAGACAATGCGAGCTCCTTACGGACTCGAAATTATCGAGAGCTGCATGAACTGTCCCCATCGGGAGGAGCGGCTCTTCTGCAATCTTCCGGCCGCTTCTGTACAGAAGCTAGCCTCAATCACATCTCCCGCTACTTATCCAAAGGGAGCGACACTTTTCGTGGAAGGGCAGTCGCCGCGGGGCGTTTTTATTCTGTGCAGCGGCAAGGTGAAACTTTCTACCTCGTCCGCTGATGGAAAGACGCTGATCCTGCGCATATCGGAAATTGGCGAAGTTCTCGGATTAGCGGCGGTGGTTTCGGGTAAGGCTTTTCAAGCGACGGCCGAAGTGCTCGAGCCGACCCAGGCGAATTTCATCAGTGGCAATGAGTTTCTTCAGTTTTTGCGCGAGCATGGGGAAGCTGCGGTGCGAGTGGCGCAACAGCTGGCTGAAAACTACCATCACGCCCTCAGTGAAATGCGGACGATCGGTCTTTCGCATTCCGCAGGCGAGAAACTTGCACGATTCCTGCTGGACTGGATTGCCGAGCATCACACGGGGAATGGCGAGATTAAAGTGAAGCTCACTTTGACGCATGAGGAAATCGCGCAGATGATCGGCGCGTCGCGCGAGACCGTGACTCGGCTATTTACGGACTTCAAGAAAAAGCAGCTGCTGCAGATTAAGGGTTCGACGCTGCTGATCCGCGATCGAGCCGGCCTCGAAAAGATTCTCGACAGCTAGTCCGCCATCGATATTTCAGCTTCGCGCAGGTTTCCCGGGGGAGTTTGTGTCTCTTTTTTCGTGGAATCGAATCTGGGAAAACTTGTGGAGGGATTTCGATTCGCGTGCAGACAAAAAAAAGGCGGATCAGCGTGAGCTGACCCGCCCTTTTCGACTAGAGGCTAGTGACGTTGGCTGCCTGCAGACCCTTGGGGCCGCGGGTAACTTCGAATTCAACCGCCTGGCCTTCGTTCAGCGACTTGTAACCTTCCGCCTGAATGGCCGAAAAGTGGACGAAAACGTCCTCGCCGGACTGGCGCTGGATGAACCCAAAACCCTTGCTGGCATTAAACCACTTCACTGTTCCTTGTTCTCTCACTGATGTACTTCCTTTTTCTTAAGCTATTTGTGCTTCTCGACCGCCTCCAGCCGTAAAGCAAAAGAGGCCGCAAGTTTGAACTTGCAGCCCCTTCAATCGAATCTAAAGGTGTTACAAGAGCAACAAACGCAGCACGAACATAGCATGGTTTGGGGTTTACGCCTAGCGAAATCTGAGTGCGGTGGACGCATGAGCGTATCCGTTGCGGCAACTATTTCAGCGAGTAATTGGCGCTGAAATGTGGTATTTGTTTCCTTCAAGCTGCGACCCGCCTCGCGGCTCGTGGTTCCCCCTCGGAGGCACGCAATGAACAAGAAGATGCTTACCATTGTCGGCGTTATTGTCGCCGTTCTGCTCCTCGTGATCCTCATCCTTCCGTCGTTGATCGACGCCAACCGTTTCAAACCGGAGATCCAATCGAAGCTTGGCACCGCGCTGGGGCGCAACGTGCAGATCGGCAACATCAAACTATCGATTTTTTCCGGCGGCGTTGTGGTGGACGACGTTGCCATCTCCGACGATCCCGCCTTCAGCCACTCGCAGTTTCTGGCGGCGAAAGAACTGACCGTAGGGGTCCATCTGATTCCGCTGATCTTTTCGAAGCAGCTTGAGGTGGAGTCGATCACCATCAAGGATCCACAAGTGACGCTGCTTCGCAACAATGCCGGGGTGTGGAATTATTCGAGCATGGGCGGCTCGTCGAAAACGGAGGCGAAATCCTCCGCTCCAGCCTCGAGTCCGGCCGCTCTTTCTATCGGTAAGATCGAAATCACGAACGGAAAAATTTCTGTGGGTAACCTCGGTTCGCGCGCGAAGCCTTTGGTGTATCAGGACGTGAATCTCACGGTGACAGACCTTTCGAGCACGTCGCAATTTCCATTCAAGCTCACGGCCAAGGATCCGGGCAATGGCGCGCTGAAAGTAGAAGGCAAAGCGGGGCCAATCGATCAGGCCGATGCTTCGCTTACGCCGCTCAATGCCACGATCGACGTGCAGCATCTCGACATCGCGACCTTCGGAGGCCTTGCTAGCCCGAACGCGGGAATTGCTGGCTTGGTGGATTTCAACGGTTCGCTCACGTCGGATGGGAAGCAGATGAGCTCGAAGGGAACAGTGAAGACGACGAAGCTCAAACTGTCAGCCTCCGGAAGCCCTTCGACAGTTCCCGTGAACGTGGATTACGACACGGATTATCAGCTGAAGTCGCAGTCGGGCGTGCTGAAGCAGGGCGACATTCACGTGGGCAAAGCGCTTGCGCGATTGACCGGAACTTACAACATCGCGGGCGAGACGCCGACGCTGCAATTGAAACTGAACGGGCAGGCGATGTCTGTGCCCGACCTCGAAGGCGTGTTGCCCGCCGTGGGCGTCACGCTGCCATCCGGCTCGGCGCTGACCACCGGCACGCTCGATGCGAATCTGGCGATTGCCGGGCCGGCGGACAAGCTGGTGATTACGGGCCCGGTCAAGTTGGTGAATGGCACGATCAAGGGTTTCAGCGTGAGCTCGAAATTGGGAGCGCTCGGTTCTTTCGCGGGCCTGGGCGGTAACAAGAGTTCGGATACCGTGATTGAAAGTTTGACGACGAATGTACGCGTGGAGCCCGCCGGCACGCACGCGCAGGATCTGAACGTGGTGATTCAGGGAATCGGCTCGATTACAGGCGATGCCAATGTTGATGCAGCGGGAAAACTCGATTGCAAGATGGTGGCGCACGTGAGTGGCGGCGCGTTGGGAGGAGTGTCCAAGGTGGCATCGCTGCCGTTGGGTGGTGGTGGCAAAGGGGACAGCAGCGGGGGAGGCATACCGTTCCACATCACTGGCACTACTTCGAATCCAGTTTTCGTTCCCGATGTCGCCGGAGTGGCGGGAGGATTGGCGAAAGGCGGAGCGGGCGCAGCTCTCGGCGGAGGCAAGGCGCTTGGCGGCGCAGCAGGCGGCGCTACCGGTGGCGCAGCGGGAGCGCTGGGCGGCCTGCTCGGCAAGAAAAAATAAAAGATCCGAAAGCACTCCGCATGGGATGTCAGCGGCGGCCGCTGTCTTTCGTACCGCTGGCCTCCGGCCGGCGTCTTTGAATTAGATTTGCTGGACCTCGGAGAAAGGCAAAAATAAGATAAACCAACTGCGCCGGCCGGAGGCCAGCGGTACAAAAACCGATGCCGGCCGTTCGATTATTCCGCGAGCCATCAACTGGGTGCGGTCGTGCGCATATAGAACAAAACAAAGCGGTGGCAAGCCACCCCTCGGCTCCGCTCAGGACAAGTCGCACTCCATAGCACACCTAAGAAGTGAGCGCTCGTTCCGTGTCCGCGAATAAATTCCGCAATGCGCGTACCACTACACGAATCATGAATATGATTACGACCGTCGCGATAAGGACGGTCGTCGCTGCGGCGTAAGGATGTTTGGTCGCAAACCAGATCAGGAATACCACCGCGGCGTCCTCGCCAAGACTTAACGCGGCATTCGAAATGGCTCGGGCGAATGCAGCACCGCTGCGCGAGCCGCTGTCTTCCCGCCGTGCGCCGCGAGTGCGATCAGCGATCCGGCCAGCGTTGCGAGCAGCTGCTGCCATTGCGGTAACTGCGAGGTGGCAGCGAAAGTGATCAAGGCCGCCACCGGCACGCGAACGAAGGTCTGCAGCGCGTTCCACAGCAAATCGAAAACCGGAATCTTATCGCCCACAAACTCCACAAGAAACAGGACTGCGCACGCGCCAATCACATACCAACTCTCGACGATGCCGATTGAGGGCGGGAGTATTACGACATGAAAGCGTGATAGCAGACCGAGCATGGCGACCGTGGCGTACACGTTCAATCCCGATGAAAAGCAGACCACGACCAGCAGGGCGGTCAGGGTGTGACCGTCGGGGATGAATGGCGAGACTACAGAAGCGATCATGCTGGATTGATTCTCCGTATGGAGTGCGGCTTGCCGCTTTGGCTACCCGGGAAGCCACTCACTAACTCTTGCGGCACGCTCACCAGCGCCGCCGAGAATTATGCACTATAATCTAAGCTGTATTCAGGCTCGCGGAGTTTTCGCTGCTGGTTGGCGTTCCGCGAAAATCCCTCTCTTTAGATTTACATCCTCTTCCAATTTGATGGCTGGACCCTAGCGCGTTCGCGAAACCGTGTTTTCTCGCTGAATTGCGCGTCGTGCGCGTTGTATTTCAGCCGGTTCGATTTCAGGCGGATTCATACGAGTAAGGAAATGGAGCGGGAATGAAACGAGTTCTTTTCGTGGACGACGAACGCAAAGCTCTGGAAGATCTGAAGCTCATGCTGCACGTGCAGGAATTGCCGTGGGAGACAGCCTTCGCGAGCAGCGGGAAATCGGCGCTCGATCTGATGACGGAAAAGCCGTTCGACGTGATTATTTCCGACATTCGAATGCCGGAAATGGACGGCGCCGCGATGCTGAAAATTGTTTGCGAGCGCTTTCCCGGCGCGGTGCGAATCGTGGTTTGCAGCCAGGAAGAAATGAACGGCGCGCTCCGGGCCGTTCCGGTGGCGCACCAGTTTTTGCTGAAGCCTTGCGATCCGCACATGCTGCGGGTGGCGGTGGAGCGCGCCACGAGCCTTTCGGACGTTCTCAGCAACAAGATGCTGGCGAGCATCGTGGGATCGGTGAAAGACCTGCCCGTATTACCGCGCACCTTCATGGCGCTTCGCGAAAAGCTGGCTGATCCGAATGCGTCGGTGAAAGAGGTGGTGAAGCTTGTGGAACAGGATATTTCGATTTCCGCGAAGATTCTTCAGCTGGTGAATTCGGCGTTTTTTGGATTGCCGCGCGAAATTTCCACGATGAACACCGCCGTGAGCTACCTGGGAATCGACATGCTACAGAACCTCGTGTTATCGGCGGAGGTTTTTCGGGTTTTTGAAAACGCGGCGAAGCTGCCGGGATTTTCCTTCGAGGAATTGCACGAGCATTCTCAACTCACCGCGAAGATCGCGTCGCATATTCCCGTGCCGGCGGCGGTGCACAGCGCGGCGGTGGTTGCGGGCTTACTGCACGACGTGGGCAAGCTGGTGCTCGCCACGCGATCGCCGAAGCATTTCGCTCGCGCGCTTGTGGGCGCCGAGGAGGAAAAACGACCCTTGTTCGCTGTGGAACAGGACTTGATGGGTGTGTCGCACGCGGAGGTGGGCGCGTATTTGCTGGGCATCTGGGGATTGCCATGCCCGGTGGTGGAAGCGGTGGCGCACCATCACCATCCGGAGCGCGTTCCGCAAGACACAGTGGACGCGGTGGCTGTGGTGCACGTGGCGAATTATCTGGCGCACGAGAATCCTGTGCGTCCGGTCGCCGAAGAAGGCTCAAATGCGTACTTGAAGCCTGATCCGGAATATCTCGAGAACCTGGGCCTCACGGATCAGATTTCGGCGTGGAACGAATTCGCGGAAAGCGCCGCGATTGAAATGCGGGGCGGCCCGAAGCGCGAAACTCGCCCTGCAATGGAAACCACCAGGAAATAGCCGGCCTCGAAACTTGGCGCTACCATGCGCGCGCGTCGATTTGCTTCCTATTGCACGTTGATCGAAATCGGCACCGCGTGCGTTGCGGTTCCAATCGTGAACGAGACGCTCGCGTTGGGATCCACTCCCACGGGCGTCCCGGGATCATGAACGCCACCACCGCCGCCACCGCTCCCCCCGCCACAGGCCGCAAATGTCAGCAGCGCCGCGAATGTGATTACAGTGAAAGCGACTTGAATTCCGCGACGTCCGCGCCGCAAGCCAAGTAGCGACAGCAGCGCGAAAAGTCCCATTGCGAATATGGTTCCCGGTCGACTGTTCGTCGGCTGGAAGCGACGGGTAGCGGGAGCGCTCGACGGAGCTCGCGTCGAGACCGTCAGCATGACTGCAGCCGTCGTCATGGTTGAGCTAAAGGTGACGCTCGCAGGCGACACGCTGCAACTGCTTTCCGATGGCAAGGCGGTGCATTGAGGCGTCAATGTAAATGTTCCGGTGAGCCCGTTCATCGCCGTAAGCGTGAGCATCGTGCTGCCCGATTGGCCGGGGCTAGCGACAGTGATCGACGCCGGATTTGCCGCAACAGAGAAATCCGGCGCTGCATTCACCGTCACGGTTACGGTTCCCGAGGAGGGTGAATGCGCGAAGTCGCCTAAATAGTTTCCGGTGATAGTTACGCTTCCGAGCGGCAATGTTGTGCTGGAAAGCACTGCTTGACCGCTCGCATTGAGACTAATGTTGCCGCCTCCGGTGCCAGCCCCGTTCACCAGAAACATCACGATGCCTGTCGGAGTGGGCCCGCCGGTCGGGCTTGGAGTAACGGTGGCCGTAAAGGTTGCATTCTGGCCCTGTTGAATCGACGAACTCGAAGGAGCTATCGCAGTAGCGGACGCAATCGGAGTAACAACCTCTACGAGACCTTGCTCGGATTGCGCATAATTCGCGTCGCCTGAATAAGCGGCGATAATCCCCACGTTGCCGTAGGCAAGTGAGGACGTGGTGAATTGGGCTTGGCCGCTCACGAGGGCTACAGGGCTGCCCAGGTTGGTCTGGTTTGCAAGGAATTGTATGCTGCCGGTGAGCGCAGGACCACCCGCCTGACCAGGGAGAACCTTGGCGGTAAAAGTCACGCTCTGCCCCGCCTGAACCGTAGGAGCCGACGAAGAGATCGTCGTGTTCGTTGAGTAGACGACGTTCACCGGAACTATTTCCGAAGTGGAGGAGGCGTAATTGCTATCGCCACTGTAGTGGGCGGTAAAGTTGTGAAGTCCCGGTGGCCCAGAGGCTGTAGCCAGAATATTTGCCGAGAGCGTCGAATAGAAATATGTCGAGGGAGGCGGAGCGAAAATGTATCCCGTACTAAGGGTGACGGTGGAGGGGACCTGCGTGGTGCCGTCAAAGAGCGTGTACGTTCCACTCATAGGCGTTGCGTATGCGCCGATGTCGTTCGCCCGGCTCATGAAATAGATATTAAACGGCGTTCCTATCGCCACTGTTTGCGGGACGATTTCTTTTGAGGTCAGCGTGATCTCTGGAGTGACGGTCACAGCATCGGTCGCGGAACTGGGCATGTAGCTGTTGTCGCCTGTATAGCTTCCCGCAAGGCCGTGTGAGCCTGAGGTAAACTGTATGCCCTGAAGATCGAGGGAAGCTTGACTATTCAGTACGAAGGTTCCTGACGACAGTATGTTGCCATTATCCGTCAATGACACGCTTCCGGTCGGGCATCCGTAGACGATACTTTCGGTGGCCGAGCTGAAGCAAGTATTGGTGGACGTGTTCATAATGTCGACGCGTAAATCAACAACCGAACCATACGGGAAGGAAGTCGCATTCGAATTCGTCACGGTCCCGGTGGCTAAATCGAAAGTTATCACCTCGACGCCCGTCTTGCTCGCCTCTGGTTTCACTGTCACGGCGACTGGGCTCGAGTCGCTTGCTCCGTACGTTCCGTCGCCTTCGTAATGAGCATGGACGCTGTACGCAGTTCCACCTGGCAGCATGTTAGTGTTGCCGGTGGCGGCGCCATTGCTGAGAGTTAGCATCGTAAATGCGTTGGGATTGGTTCCTTGGGCGGCGATTAAGGATACGTCGCCGGTTGCTTGCGGAGAATTTGGCGAGACCGACACGCCGATGCTGACAGAGGTTCCGTGCGTGACGTTGACTGCGGCTCCGCCGTTGAGCGTCAAACTGGTAGTCGATGGGTGAAATACCACCGAACTCCATTTGCTTACGAGATTCTGAGCATTCACCGAACCGAGGCCCGTTGCCAGGTCGTAGCTGGTAGTGGTGTTGTAACCGGAGAGAACGCCGAAGGGATGCCCGGCGCTTTGGGTGTTGCAGTTCAGGCTGCCGGTATTACATGGGACAGCTATTGTTCCGGACGTTACGTCATTGAACACGCAAGTATTCATGGGCCCCGCACTCGAATTGCAGCCTGCTGCGGACTGTTGGGCCGCTAGCTTATAGAAAACATAATTAGCATTACCTTGACGTGCCTGCGTCTCCTGATTCACGAGAGCCATGATGCCCGCAAAGCTCGGTGTCGAGGCCGAAGTGCCGCCTACAGCGAGGAACTCCAACGACAGCGGATTCTGGTCACAGTAAATTCCGTTGGTTTGATCGGCATCACAAACGATATAAAAACTACCGGTGTAAAACCCGCCGCTGGCGAACAGCGAAACGTCTGGGATGTCGCGTTTTCCGTCGTTCGGAACGCCGGGCCCTGCCTGCCAAGACGGCTTCGCATAACCTCCCGAACAGCTCGTCACGTCCATACCGTCTCCGGACGTGCAGCTGCTTTTTCCCCCGCTGCCTCCGTTGGTCCATACGACGAACGACAGCTGCGAATTATTACAATTGTTCTCCGGCGTTCCGGTAAATCCAAAATTAGCGAGCGCGGCGCTTGTGCAAGAGTCATTCCAGGTCGTTTCAGGAATGTATCCCTTCACGGAAGCCTGTGTGTTTGCAACGTTGGTCAGGTTCCAATAACTGGTTGGATTCGCGATGTCGTTGAAGTCCGTCCCGCCGACGGCTACATTGTACGGTGTGGAAGCGAACCCGCTGACCTGCAATCCGAACTGCGCTGCCTGCGGTGCGATTCCTTGAAATCTATCGCAACCGGCGGAGGCGCTATCCCCGGTCGAGAGAAACACGGTGATGCCTTCCGCGGCGGCCTGTTGCCAGAGTTGGCTGAAGAAAAGGTTCCCTGCAGTGCCGAGTCCTGGTTCGCATTCTCCATAACTCTCACTCAGGATCGGGGCCAGATTGTTGTCTACAATGCGTTCCGCGGAAAGGTCGACTCCCGCTGTCGTATTCGTGCTGGCGGCCGTTACGAACTCAATGGTGGCTCCTCGAGCGATGGCGCCAGACCACTCTAGGTCAAGATCGGATTCCACTTCTTCGTCTTCGATCTTATCCGGAGGTGGACCATCATAAATAATCTGCGGATCATTTGCCGGTAATCCAAAAAGATTTCGGAATGCGCGAATATCCTGAACATCGATAGTCGTTTCTCCCACGATCGCGATGCTCTGGCCTGTGCCATCGACGGCGGGTGTAGCCGTCCAGAGTGGCAGAACGTTATAGATGGTAGCGAAGTCGTACGGACCCAAGCCGAAGCAGTTTCCACTTGCGGTGCATTGGCCGGAAAAAGTGAAGAGCGGGCCAAGGGGTTTTGATTTTCCAGTTGCCTTCGATTTCGACAATACACCGGTCACGTGGTTCATCGCGTGTCGAGGGAAATTGTGGAGCGTGAGAACGCCGGCCACTGCGGGCACGAGCGCCGTCGGAATCTGGGGGTCGCTGGCATTGGCCCAGTGGTCGGCGCCGTTGACCGAATACTTGTGAATCTCGGTGTGAAAGGCGTTTTGTACTTGGGCGGCGGTGCCGGAGAATTCGATTACGGTGCGGCCGTTCGAAACTTTTGCCACCTGGAATCCCTGGAGCTGGAGCCACGACGTGATGGCCTGAATGTCGGCGTCGGCGGGACCGAATTGCTGGCCGAATTGTTCGGGAGTGAGCCAGGCGTGGTAATTCGGCGAGGACTTATCCTGCTGCTGGTCGAGCAATGCTACGAGCGAGGCTTCCACTCCCGGGCTGCGCTTCAGGACGAGAAGCATGCGCTGCATCGGAAGGCTTGCCGGCGCAGCGCCGCGGTCATACTTCGCGAGGGCGAGCGGATACGTGTTGCCGCGCAACACGGTGAGCTTCGATTCTTCGATGGGTTGCGTGATGAGCGCGGGCTTGGGCGGCGCAGTCTGTGCGCGGACGAACGCGGGAAACATTACTGTGAGCAGTGTGACTAGCGCTGCTTGCAAGAAGCGAAACTGAAAACGGCGGAAGACACTTCTATTGCTGCTGGCTGGGGCTGGGAGCCTCATCGTTTCACCTGTCTTGAACCAGGAAAAGCGTGGCTGTATTTATAATAAGTTCATAGTCGAAATCAAGTAGTAATTCGAGGATAAGTTTCGATCTGCGGCTCTTTCGCCGGACTTTCGCCGTGATTCAGAGTTTCGGGATACTACAGCATTTGGCGGAGGACGTACTGCAGAATTCCGCCGTGCTGGTAGTAGGCGACTTCGAAAGGGGTGTCGATGCGGGCTATGGCGGTGAAATGCTTCTCTTTGCCTGAGGCGTCGCGGGCGCGGACTTTCATTTTTTTGCGGGGCTCGAAATTATTGGCCAGGCCTTCGATTTCGAAGATTTCATGGCCGGTGAGGCCGAGCGTTTTGGGAGTTTCACCTGGGAGGAATTCAAGCGGCAGGACGCCCATGCCCACCAGGTTCGAGCGGTGGATACGCTCGAAACTTTCGGCGAGGACGGCGCGGACGCCGAGGAGGATCGTTCCTTTGGCGGCCCAGTCGCGGGAGGAGCCCGAGCCGTATTCTTTTCCTGCGATCACGATCAGCGGAACCTGCTCGTCGCGGTATTTCACGGCGGCGTCGTAGATGCTCATTTTCTCGCCGCTGGGCTGATGGATCGTCCAGCCGCCTTCGGTGCCGGGAGCGAGCATGTTCTTCAGGCGGATGTTTGCGAACGTGCCGCGCATCATCACTTCGTGATTGCCGCGACGCGCGCCGTAAGAGTTGAAGTCTTTGGGTTGAACACCGTGCGCGATTAGGTATTTTCCGGCCGGAGTATCGTGGGGAATCGAGCCGGCGGGAGAAATGTGGTCGGTGGTGACGCTATCGCCGAGGACTGCGAGTGCGCGCAGGCCATGCAGATCGCTGAGCGATCCTGGCTTCTTGGGCATTCCTTCGAAGTACGGTGGGTTCTTGATGTACGTGGATTTTTCATCCCAGGCGTAGAGATCGCCTTCGGGAATCGGCAGCGCGCGCCAGTGTTCGTCACCCGTGAAAACGTCGGCATATTCCTTGCGGAACATCTCGGTGGTGACTGAATCGCGCATCGTGGTTTCGACTTCCTGCGGCGTGGGCCAGATATCGCGGAGGTAGACGGGCTTGCCGGATTTATCGTTGCCGAGCGAATCGTTGACGATGTCGATGTCCATGCGGCCGGCAAGCGCGTAGGCGACCACAAGCGGCGGCGAGGCCAGATAATTGGCGCGGCAGAGGGCGTTGATGCGGCCTTCGAAATTGCGATTGCCGCTGAGGACGGAGACGGCGACGAGATTATTGTCCTTGATCGCTTTGCCAATCGGCTCGGGAAGCGGGCCGCTATTGCCGATGCAAGTGGTGCAGCCGTAGCCGACGAGATGGAAGCGCAGCTTTTCGAGATACTGCCAGAGACCGGCTTTCTCGATATAGTCGGTGACGACTTTCGAACCGGGAGCGAAACTGGTTTTGACCCAGGGCTTCGAACTGAGGCCGCGCTCCACCGCTTTTTTCGCGAGCAGGCCTGCGCCAAGCATCAGCGATGGATTGGAAGTGTTGGTGCAGCTGGTGATGGCGGCGATTACCACGGAACCATCGGCGAGATCGAAATTGTCGCCGTTGTTTTTCACGTGAACGTGCTTTGGCGCTGCGCCTGCCAGAGATTTTTCGAAGGACGTTTTCGCTTGTGTGAGGGGAACACTGTCTTGCGGACGCTTTGGGCCGGCCATCGTAGGAACGACTTTTGCGAGATCGAGGTCGAGGCGGTCCGAGAAAATCGGATCGGGAGTCTGGTCGGTGCGGAAGAGGCCTTGTTCTTTCGTGTAGGCTTCGACGAGGCGGACTTGGTCTTCGCTGCGGCTGGTGAAGCGGAGGTAGGCGAGCGTTTCAGCGTCGACGGGGAAGAAGCCCATCGTCGCGCCATATTCGGGCGCCATATTCGCGATCGTAGCGCGGTCAGGTAGCGTGAGGCTCGAAAGTCCAGTGCCATAGAACTCGACGAATTTTCCGACGACACCTTTTTTGCGCAGAATTTCGGTGACGGTGAGGACGAGGTCGGTGGCTGTGGCGCCTTCGGGCAAACGGCCGTGAAGTTTGAATCCGACGACAGCCGGAATCAACATCGAGAGGGGCTGGCCGAGCATTGCGGCTTCCGCTTCGATGCCGCCGACGCCCCAGCCAAAGACGCCGAGGCCATTGACCATCGTGGTATGCGAATCGGTGCCGACGAGCGAATCGGGGAAAGCGAGCCAGGTGCCGTTTTCCTGTTTTTTGAAAACGACGCGGGCGAGATATTCGAGATTCACCTGGTGGCAGATGCCGGTGTCCGGCGGGACGACCTTAAAATTCTGAAAACCTTTCTGGCCCCAGCGCAGGAAGGCGTAACGCTCGATATTGCGTTTCATTTCGAGGTCGGCGTTGAAGAGGAAGGCGCCGGCTGAGCCGAATTGGTCCACTTGCACAGAGTGGTCGATGACGAGTTCGGCGGGAAGCAGCGGATTGATTTTTTTAGGATCGCCGCCAAGGTGGCGCATCGCGTCGCGCATGGCGGCGAGATCGACTACGGCCGGAACGCCCGTGAAATCCTGAAGCAGAACGCGAGCGGGCATGAAGGAGATTTCTTTTTCGCTGGCGCCTCCCGCGCTGGTTGGGTCCCAGCCTGCGAGGGCGCGAATATCTTCGGCATGAACGAAGCGGCCGTCCTCGTGGCGCAGAAGATTTTCGAGGAGAACTTTCAGCGAGAAGGGGAGCCGCGAGGGCTTGCCGACGCCGGAGCGCTCGAGCGCATCGAGGCGGTAAATTTCGAAGGATTCGCTGCCCACTTTGAGAGCGGCGCGGGTGGCGAAAGAGTTTTTGTGCGATGGGCTCATGCCGGGTTGGAATCTCCTGTGTGAATAGCAGGATATTGTATCGCACGCGCAGGCGGAAGGTAACAGCGACGGAGGGAGGATGGCGCAAGGCGTGGTCGGTCGCGGGGCAGCGCCTCTGAAAAACACGCAAACAAAAGGCCGTTTTTGTCTCGATTAGAAAATTCGAAGTTATTGAAACAGGGAGGGTTACTCGGATTTCTAATCGCGGTGTCTCGATTAGGATTTTCGATGCTTTCCGGGCTTGAACTTCTTTGGGATAGTTGCGAGCGGGCCGAGTTTTGTCAAACTGGCACGACTAATGTTAGCATATCGGTTACAGGTTGTAAAGTAACAAAATGTTACGTTCGATTCAACGGCCAGCAGACTAGGACGTTGGGGGCGGGTAAGTTGAAGAGAGATGTGGGCAGCGCGGGCGGGTCTTAGACTCGCCCCTACTGCGGGTGGCTTACAGCGCGCTGCAGACGGACTTCACTTCTGGGTAGTTCTTTCAATATCTCCCGCGGCTACAAGCGTGGGATAATTTCGCATTGATGAGAGTGGTGCTGATTTCGACGTACGAGCTGGGGCGGCAGCCGTTTGGGCTGGCGTCGCCGGCGGCGTGGCTGCGGGCTGCGGGAGCGGGTGTGACTTGTGTTGATTTGTCGCGCGAGAGTTTGCCCGGGGATGCAGTGAGGGCGGCGGACCTGGTGGCGTTTTATGTGCCGATGCATACGGCGACGCGGCTTGCGGTGGCGGCTTTGCCTGCGGTGCGCGACTTGAATGCAAAGGCTCATCTGTGTTTTTACGGCTTGTATGCTCCGGTGAACGAGACCTATCTGCGCGGGTTGGGTGTGGAGACGATTCTTAGCGGAGAATTCGAGGAGGGATTGCGTTCACTTGTGGAGAGGCTGGGCGCAGGGAATCTGGGGGCGGGCGCGAAAAATGGACAGGGTGAACCCTTCGGCGCCTTATCCGCGCCTCAGGGCGAGCCTATGATTTCGGTTGCGCGGCAGAAGTTCGTTACGCCCGATCGCACCGGGATGGTGGCGCTGGATAAGTATGCGCGGCTGGTGATGCCTTCGGGTGAGGCGCGGACGGTGGGATATACGGAGGCGAGCCGCGGGTGCAAGCATTTGTGCCGGCACTGCCCGATTGTGCCGGTGTACAACGGAGTGTTTCGGATTGTTGATCGAGAAGTGGTGATGGCGGATATTCGGCAGCAAGTTGCGGCCGGGGCGCAGCACATCACGTTTGGTGATCCGGATTTTTTCAACGGCGTGGGGCACGCGATTCCGCTGGTTACGGAGCTGCATCGGGAATTTCCGGACGTTACGTATGACGCGACGATCAAGGTGGAGCATTTGTTGAAGCATGCGGATTGCATTGGCAAGCTGCGCGATACGGGCTGTCTGTTCGTGACGAGCGCGGTGGAAAGCGTGGATGATGCGGTGCTGGAGCGGCTGGAGAAGAATCACACGCGGGCGGATTTTTTGCGCGTAGTCGAAATGTCTCGGGAGATTGGTTTGGCGCTGCAGCCGACGTTTGTGCCGTTCACGCCGTGGACGACGCTCGAAGGCTATTGCGATTTGCTGGAAGTGTTGCGCGAGGAGGAGCTGGTTGAGAACGTGGCGCCGATTCAGCTGGCGATTCGACTGTTGATTCCGGCGGGGTCGCGGCTGCTGGAGCTCGAGGAGATTCGGCGGGGCGTGGGCGATTTTGATGAAGCGGCGCTCGTGTATCCGTGGAAGCATGCCGATCCGCGAGTGGATCGCTTGTGCGAGCAGATTCAGGGAATCGTTCATTCGGGCGAGCAGAGGAAGCGCAGCCGTGCGCAAATTTTCGAGCGAATCGAGGATGCGGCGTTCGCGGTTGCTGGCGGAGGCATAACGCGGAGCGCTTCGCCTGTGCTGGCGTCGCGAGCGGCGGTGCCGTACTTGAATGAGCCTTGGTATTGTTGAGCGGAGCCTACTGGGGACCAGTTGGTTCCCATCGTGGAGGCGAGGAAGAGGACACGGCAGGCGGATACGTTTGTGTGATGTCGTCTTGCTGCGGCTCACTTACAGCTCGCTCCTGACACGTCTACATTGATGGAAGCAAATATCACAACACGCTCCAACGGGACACGCCCAAAACGCGTGCTGATACTGGCTAGCAAGCTTGGTTATCAGACCCGCGGCTTTGCGGAGGCGGCGGAGAGGCTGGGAGTCGAGGTGCGGTTTGGCACCGATCGCTGCCACAAATTGGATGATCCCTGGGGCGACGCGGCGCTGGCGCTGCATTTCGAGAATCCGCGCGAGGCGGCGCAGGAGATCGTGAGAGCTTTCAGCAATGGCGTGGCAGGCGAGAAAACACTTGATGCGGTGCTTGCGCTGGGCGACCGGCCTACAGTAACCGCAGCGTATGCGGCCGAGGCCCTGGGGATCGCGGGGAACCCGCCGGCAGCGGCGGAAATTTGCCGGAGCAAATTACGGCAGCGCGAAACGCTTCGGGCGGCGGGCGTGCGCGTGCCGGACTTTTTTTCGTTTGCGGTTTCTGGCCGCTTGGCTGATGTGGTGGCGCGGGTGAAATTTCCTTGCGTGGTGAAACCCCTCTCGCTTTCCGCGAGCCAAGGCGTGATACGTGCGAACAATGCGGACGAATTTGCAGAGGCGGTTCGGCGGATTCGGCTGCTGATGGAGTCTCCTGAGATTCAGGTGCTGCGCGAGCCGGGGACCGACCGGTTGCTGGTCGAATCGTATATTCCGGGGCGAGAGGTGGCGGTGGAAGGGTTGATCGAGCGCGGGCGGCTGCGCGTGCTTGCGATTTTTGACAAACCCGATCCGCTCGAGGGGCCGTACTTCGAGGAGACGATTTATGTGACGCCATCGCGATTGCCGGCGGAGATGCAAAAGGCGATTGAAGAATGCGCGGGGAATGCGATTCGGGAATTGGGATTGACAGCGGGGCCTGTGCATGCGGAGTTTCGGGTGAACGAAAGTGGTCCATGGGTGCTGGAGATTGCGCCGCGACCGATTGGCGGGTTGTGCTCGCGGGCGTTGCGATTTGGCGCGGGCAAAATTTCGCTCGAAGAATTGCTGCTGCGTGATGCGTTGGGAATGCCGGGTGGGGATGCGGAGCGCGAGAACGCGGCGAGTGGAGTGATGATGATTCCGGTGCCGCAGAGCGGAATTTTCGACGGGGTGGAGGGAATTGAGGCGGCGGGGAGTGTGCCGGGGGTGACGGAGATTCAAATTACTGCGCGCTTGCACGATTTCGTCGCGGCTTGGCCGGAGGGATCGAGTTATTTGGGATTTATTTTTGCGCGGGGGGATGCTGCGGCTGAGGTAGAAGCGGCGCTGCGTGAGGCGCATGCGCGGTTGAACTTCCGATTTTCGCCGAGGCTCGCAGTGGAACATCCGGTGACACGCAAAATCGGGTGAAGCGGAAAAGGGAGACTCGGGCGGCTAAGAGAGATCCCTCCACTACGCCGCGCGCCACCGCTGCGCGGTGGAAAGGCAAGGACGCGCGGCTCCGGTCGGGATGACAACGAATAAAAATCAGGGCGGTTAGCCTTTGCCTCTTTGGGGGACGTAGCCTTCGGGGAGTTTGGCGCCTTCGCCGAAGAAAAACTGTTCCATTTGCTCTTCCATGATTTTCTGCGAATTGGGATCGAGGGGATTCAGGCGGTACTCGTTCATGACCATTTTCGAGTGCTCGAGCCACATTTTCCAGGCGTCTTTGGAGACATTCTCGTAGACGCGCTTGCCGATTTCGCCTTTCCAGGGAATGCGATCGAGGCCGGGGAGGTCGCGTCCGAACTTGACGCAGTGTACGATGCGTTCATTGTGACCCGCGGATTGCTGCGGAGCTGGCGCTGGAACGTTGTCCGCGCATTTATCGTCGGCCACGAATCCTCCTGAGCCTGGTAGCGAAGAGTTGCAGCCTCAAAGATACTGCATTCATCTGCGGAATTCCAGCCGACGCCGAATAGGACCCACCTCGCGACTGCGGACATTCGATGGGACTGTGGCGGCCCCTTGCGGTCTGGACACGATGTGGAGAGAAAGATAGACTCGATTCTCCACGCATTTGAGGCTTCCGGAGAATAAATCATGAATACCCGCGCGACAGAGACGGCGGATGTGCCGCAAACGGATGCTTATTATTGCGAAGTTCCCAATGACCCGTGCGTAATCGTGATGTTTGGCGCGTCCGGCGATTTGGCGCGGCGAAAACTGCTGCCGGCGCTCTTCGACCTGGCGGTGCATGCATGCTTAGCGCCGCGGTTTCGTTTGCTGGGATATGCGCGGACGGAGATGAGCGACGACGATTTCCGTAAGAAGGCTGGTGAGTTTTTGCCCAAGTCACCTGGGGGCGACGGCGGGGCTGGAGCGGCTGGCGCGGGCGGGCAAGACAAGCTCGATGAATTTGTGAAGCACTTGCACTATTTCAGCGGCAACTATGACGATCCCGCGGCGTTTCAGAGGCTGTCGCAGCGATTGGAGGAAATCGATCGCGAAGCGGATTTGCACGGGAACCGGCTTTTTTATCTGGCGACGCCACCGGACGTCTATTTGAAGATTATTGAGCAGATTGGAAAGGCGGGGCTGGCGAAACCGAAAAGCGAAAAATCGTGGACGCGCGTGATTATCGAGAAGCCGTTTGGACACGACAAGGCGTCGGCGGAGGATTTGAACGCGAAGGTGCTGAGCGTGTTCAGCGAAAATCAGGTTTACCGGATCGATCACTACCTGGGTAAAGAGACCGTGCAGAACATGCTGGTCTTCCGATTCGGCAACGGGATTTTCGAGCCGCTCTGGAACCGGAACTACATCGATAACATTCAGATTACGGCGGCGGAATCGCTGGGAGTCGAACGGCGCGGAGGATTTTACGAAAACACGGGCGCCTTGCGGGACATGATTCAGAGTCACGTGCTGCAATTGACGTCACTTGTGGCGATGGAAGCGCCGGCGACGTTTGATGCCACAGCTGTGCGAAACGAGAAGATCAAGGTGCTGCAATCGATTCGGCCGTTTTCCGCGGAATCGATATGGAAAACGGTGATACGCGGGCAGTACGGGCCGGGGACCGCGGGCGGAAAACAGGTGCCGGGTTACCGGCAGGAGCCGGGCGTAAATCCGAACTCGGCCACGGAGACGTTTGTTGCGTTGAAATTGTATGTGGATAACTGGCGATGGAGCGGCGTGCCTTTCTATTTGCGGACGGGGAAGCGGCTCGCGCGGCCGACCACCGAAGTGGCGATCGAATTCAAGAAGGCTCCGCACATGGTTTTTCAGGGAGAAAACGTGGAATCGAATTCACTGGTGCTGAACATTCAGCCGGATGAGGGGATTTCGCTTTCGTTTGGCGCGAAGGCTCCGGGCGGGCACATGCAGATACGCCCGGTGGAAATGGACTTCCGGTATAAGCAGGCGTTTGGGGGCGGTTCGCGCGATGCTTATGCGACTTTGATCAACGATTGCATACGAGGGGATGCGACGCTGTTCGATCGCGCGGACAGCGTGGAGGCGGCGTGGTCGCTGGTGGATCCTATTCTCGACGCGTGGAAAAAGGGCACTCCGCCGCCCTTCCCCAATTATCCAGCGGGAAGCCAGGGGCCGAAAGCTGCCGATGATTTGATTACGACTGATAGACGCCGCTGGCGGCCGTTGTAGCCTCTACCGAATACCGCGACTAGAACGATACAATTCCGGGCGCTACTCAGGGCGGAGGATCCTCGATGATTCTTGCGGGCGACCTTGGCGGAACGAAGGCCAATCTGGGTCTGTTCGAGATTCAGGCGGGGAAGCTCGCATGCGTGTTTATCAAACGTTATGCGACGCAGGAACACAAAAGCCTTGAGGAAGTGGTCACGGATTTTCTAAACGAGACGAAGGGCGAGGTGACGGCGGCATCGTTCGGAATCGCGGGGCCTGTGGTGCAGAACCGGGTGCATGCGACGAATTTTCCGTGGATTGTGGATGGTGCCGTGATGGCGCGCCATCTGGGCGTGAGCCGTGTGCGCTTGCTTAACGATTTGGAAGCTGCCGCGTTTGGAATCGGAGTGATGGAGCCAACGGATTTGGAGGTCATTCACCCAGGTGCGTCTGCGCCGCAGGCGAACCGCGCGGTGATTGCGGCGGGAACGGGGTTGGGCGAAGCGATTCTTTTCTGGGACGGCGCGCAGCACGTGCCTATAGCCACCGAAGGCGGCCACGCGGATTTCGCGCCGCACACAAAGCAGCAGGCCGAGCTATGGAAATTCTTGAAGCAGCGTGAAGAATTCGTGAGCGCTGAAATAATTTTATCGGGTGGAGGATTCAAGCGCGTGCACGAATTTCTGGATCCGTCGGTACGGCATGATTTTGACATGCCGGGAATCGATGCGGCGCCCGGTATTACCGAGCGCGGCCTTTCGGGTGAATGCCCGGTGTGTGCGGCGACGCTCGATTTGTGGGTGGATATTTACGGGGCAGAAGCGGGAAATTTAGCGGTGCGATCCATGGCGCGCGGCGGTGTTTTCGTGACGGGCGGGATTGCGGTGAAGATATTGCCGAAGATGACGAATGGGCGGTTTGCGGCAGCCGTGAAAGATAAGGAAAAGATGGGGACATATCTGGAGCAGATTCCCGTGGTGATTGTGTTGAACGAAAAATGCCCGTTGATGGGAGCGGCATTTGTAGCTTGGAAGGGACTGTAAGAGTCGCAAAGAAAGTTACGCCGCGTGGCGGGCTTTGCTTTTCTTAAAATGCAGGCTCTTCCTGTAGTGATAGAGAATATAAAGACCCAGGGACACCGCCACAACGATAAACGTTATCAAAATTGGTTTTGCATGATTGGTGATGACGGTAAGAATTAACCGGCCGTAAAAAGCGCTTAAGCATGCGAGGATCGTAAATCGAATTCCCCGGCCGACGGCAAGCGCAGCCAGGAATTTATTGCGGGAGTATTGCATGGCGCCCGCCGCGATGAGAAATGGAACCATGGGCGCCGGCGGCGGAAGCATAGCTGGAATTAGAACTGCACCAAAGCCCCACTTTTCGAACGTCTTCGTTACCTTGTCCATTCGCTTGCGGGAAAATTTGCGTTCCATCGCGCCTTTGCCCTGGCGAAATGCGATGCGGTATGTGATGTAGCCGCCAATGACAGAGCCGATCGTGGCCATGAGCGCGTAGTAAGGCCACAGTTTGCGCTGGTTCGCCGCGAGGATGATGGTCAGCGCGTCCATGCTGCCGGGCACTGGAACCACGGAGTTGTCAATCAAGCCCAGGACGATCAGACCGGGACCGCCGAGGTGATGCAGCCAGTGGAAAACTTCATGGGCTGGTTTGGCGAATTCGATGGTCTTATGGATCATCATGGGTTTCTAAGTGTCAGAATAAACCGAAATCACGAACGTGCGCTGCTCATTTTGTTTGATAAAAAAGCGTAAAAAGTGGCTCGGATTGTTTCCTATTGAAGTGACGGTTAATTGCGACCAGGGGTTTCAAAATGGTGCCCGGCGTTAGCGGTTGCTTCTATGAGGCTTTCGCTGTACTTGTCCCGGGCATCCCCTGTAGCGCAGAGAATCTGATTGACTTGATTCAGCGGATAGTGCGAATTGTTAAGCATGATTTGCGAGGATTGTTAACACATGAGCCTGAACGAGTATCGCAAGAAGCGGCGGTTCGGAGTGACTCCGGAGCCTGCCGGTAAAAAAGACGGCAAAGATCAGAAGAGTCCTTCTCGAATCTTTGTCGTTCAGAAACACCGGGCCACACAGTTGCACTACGACTTCCGGCTGGAATGGAACGGGACGATGCTCTCCTGGGCCGTACCAAAAGGTCCTTCGCTCGATCCCTCCGTGAAACGGCTGGCGATGCAGGTGGAGGATCATCCCATCGAATACGCAAATTTTGAAGGTGTGATACCCGCGGGAGAATACGGCGGCGGAACCGTGATGATCTGGGACAAGGGAACTTGGGAACCGGAGCAGCCAGATCCGCAAGCGGCGCTAGAGAAAGGCGATCTGAAATTCACGCTCCACGGGAAAAAGTTGAAAGGATCGTGGGTTCTGGTTCGGACGCGCGGTTTCGGCAGCGGCAGCAAACCTTCATGGCTGCTTATCAAACATCGCGATCAATATGCTTCGACCGAGGATATCACTGAAGCGCAGCCGAAATCCGCAGTGAGCAAGCGTCTTCTCGCGGGAATTGCGCGCGCCAACGGCGGCAATGTGGAACTCGCGGCCACGGGCGATCCGGCTCCTGAGACAAGCCCACGAAAGACAACTTCCAAACGCGCGAAGCCAGCGCTTCCAGCAGCTCCCCGCAAGCGGCGAGCATAGATTATCAAGAATATCTTGGTCGATTTTGTTCGTGTTGAAATTTCAAGGAGCCGCCATCCCCCATGAGCGATCGAATCCCGTTTCGCGTCAAACCCATGCTGGCGACACTGGTGAGCCAGCCGTTTGATCGGCGCGGGTGGGTTTATGAGGAAAAGTATGACGGCATTCGCATCCTCGCCTACAAAGAAGGCAAAAATGTCACGCTGCTCTCGCGAAATGACATCGACCGAACCAAAGGTTTTCCGGAGATAGTCGACGCAATTCGCGCGCTGAAACCTACGACGCTGCTGCTGGATGGCGAACTCGTCGTGTTCGATCGCAAGAATGTTTCGCGCTTTCAATTATTGCAGCAGGGGAAAGGCGAAGCCGTTTACGCGGTCTTCGATTGCCTGTACCAGAAGGGAAAAGATCTGCGGCGGCAACCGCTCTCCGAGCGGCGCACTGCGATGGAGAACTCGCTGGGCAAACCCGGAGTCTTGATTCCGTCCCGCCGTCTGGCCGCCAACGGCTTGGAGGCTTACCGTGAAGCGAAAAAACGCAATTATGAAGGCCTGGTTGCGAAAGATGCGTCGTCGCCATACTACGAAGGCCGCTCCACGAGCTGGCTGAAGGTAAAAGTTCACCAGGAAGATGAGTTCGTCATCGGCGGCTTTACAAAGCCCGCCGGCGCTCGCAAATACTTTGGCGCTCTCCTGCTGGGCGCCTATCAGGGCGGAAAATTACATTACGTGGGCAAAGTGGGAACCGGATTCGATGAGGATCTGCTTGTCTCCTTGGCAAAAAAGTTCAAGTCCCTGGAGATTGCCAGGCCGCCGTTCGTCGATCCACCGCGCGAGCGCGACGTCACCTACACCCAGCCAAAACTCGTCGCGCAAATCTCATTTCAAGAATGGACGGCCGACATGAAATTGCGCCAGCCGGTATTTCTAGGCTTGCGCGATGACAAGAAGCCCACAGAAGTCTTGTTGCCGGAGCCGCAAAAATGAAAACAACAGCCACCAAGCGGGCGAAAGCCGCCACCACCACCACAAAAGATCTCCCCGTGAATATTTCTCATCCTGACAAAGTGTTCTGGCCCGAAGACGGCTACACGAAAGGCGATCTGGCTGAATTTTATGCATCGATATTTCCAAAACTCGAGCCGTATGTGAAAGACCGCTTGCTCACCCTCGAGCGATGCCCGGACGGAATGGCGGGCCAGTGCTTTTACCAAAAAGAAATGCCGAAGGGCATGCCGGCAAGTACTCCCACGAAGCGAATCAAGAACGAGGAGAGCAAGCGGCCCTTCACGAATTACGTGGTGGGTGGAACTCTCGAGACGCAACTCGCGCTTGTAAATCTCGGCTGCATCGCCATTCATGCGATGGGCGGCCGCGCTGCGTCGCCGCGGCAGCCAGACTGGATCTGCTTCGATCTCGATCCCGATTCGGGAGAATTTTCCGATGCGGCACGCGCGGCGCTCTACGTGAAAGAAGGGCTCGATACCCTAAAGCTCGAATCCTTTGCAAAGACTTCCGGCAGCCGCGGCATCCACGTCTTCGTGCCGCTTCGCCTCGGCCCCGATGTCGACGTCGTGCGTTCTTTTGCCCAGGAATTCGTCGCGAGACTGGCCTCCGCTTATCCAAAAGAACTCACCACGGAGCATTCGATCGCAGGGCGGAAAGGACGCGTCTACCTCGATCCATTTCGAAATGGATTCGGGCAAACCGTGGTGACGCCTTACTCAGTGCGCCGAAAGCCCAAAGCTCCCGTATCAACCCCGCTCGCCTGGACGGAGGTAAAACCCTCATTGATTCCGGGAAAGTTTAATATCGGCAATTTTGCGGAGCGCGCGAAGAAGGCTGATCCGTGGAGCGATTTTTTCCGAAGCCGGCAGTCGCTTGAAAAAGCGATTCAACAGGTCAAGAAGCTGTAATCGAATTGAGCGCCGCCTGCTCGCGCGGCCTCGCACAGTGAAAGTCAGCCGTTTAGTCCGCGCCCATCTTCTTGGATAATTCGGCGCAATCAGACCGGACACCCGCGCTTGAAGCGCCCTCCTCTTTGAAGACGCTTCGCTTCGCGATGAGATCCGAAGCCCACAGAAAGATATCGAAGAGCCGCGCGCGGTCAAGATTGTCAAACCCGCGAATCGGGCGCACCAGTTCTGCCGTCTGTGCTACGCACTGCTGCAGGAAACGATCGACGGAAAACGAAGTGACGACATCCGCGTCATGAATCGGATTGCAATGGCAGCGTTCAAGATATTCGTAACAGTGCGATATGAAATGACCAACGCAATAAAATCGCAGCGCGAGCAGACCCACAGCCGCATTCCCGCAGTGCGGCGTGTCGCAGCGGATCCACTTGCTGGCGGATGGTTCGGTTCCTTCAGTTGCCTTGATTTTTTCGCCGGAATCTTCCCTCATGGCCCTCATTATCCCCGTGGTATTTGACGATGCTGAAAGCCTGGTCTGGCTGTGCGTTGCGATTGGCATTTCTGTTCCGACTAGCAAACCGGCGTCGCTATCGGCAATGGCGCATCCGGGAAACCGGGCATCGCCGCCTGATAGGTATGAACCCTCGTGCACACGTCGATCAGCGGCGTGACCATCTTCAAGACAGCCGCCGCGCACTCCCATCGATTCGCAGCGTCTTTCTCCGCCTTCCAAAAACTTATCACCAGAATGAGCCGCGGTTCTTTCACGGAACTCAAAACGATCACGCCCGCGAATCCTCGTTGCTTTTTCAGGTATTCGATCAACGCGCCCCGGACACAACCTCCCAATTCGCAAATTTTGCCGGGCTGAGCCACCAATTCCACTGACCGTGCATGCAGCGTTTGAATTCCCAACGCGCTGGTTGGCGCCAATGCGGTCCTCGCTTCCCATGGATTGGAATTGCAGGCCACGTTTTCGATTTGCACGAATGCGGTTTCGATCGGATGCCTCATCTCGCTATCACTTCTCAGGTTGTTTTCATCGCGACGGGGGGAAGCGCATCCCGGTTCGTTCGGGGTAGGGACGCCCCGGGATGCGCCGGGGGCATGAGGAGCTTTAGAAATACTGTTCTGCAGAATAAGAGTTTGAGGCTGCATTGTCAGCGCGTCACCATTGCTGCAGAGTAGTGAAGCCTGGGTGGAAATCGTTTCACTTTGGGACAAGATTTCTACGCTGTGGGAAATAAGTGGTAGTCCTGCGGGTGCTTCCGTAGTTCATCAACCAGAGGGCACGTCGTTGCGCATGATTTCTTAGGGGGTTATACTCCCTGACCACTTGAGGGGTATGTGGAATTCTTCTCGTTCGACGAGTCCTATCTTCAGCGGCTTCGGGGCGGGGACTTCCCGACGGAGCAGCACTTTGTCGACTATTTTGGCCAGTTGCTGCGGATCAAGCTGCGGTCCCGCCTTCGCTCTTCGCAATCGGTGGACGACATTCGGCAGGAGACATTTGTACGCGTCCTGAAAGCGGTGCGGACGGGCGGTGTGAGGAGCGCGGAGGGACTCGGATCCTTCGTTAACTCCATATGTAACAATGTGTTACAGGAGCATTATCGCAGCTCGGCTCGCTCTGTGTCGCCGCAGGATGAGAATCCGTTGGATCCGCCGGACACCAGCATCGATCTGGACGGAATGCTTGTGGCGAAACAGACCCGCGAGCAGGTAAGGCACGCGCTTTCAATGCTTTCTGAGAAGGATCGGCGCCTCTTGCGAGCCATATTCTTCGAGGAAAAGAATAAAGATGAGATTTGCAATGATTTCGGAGTTGATCGCGACTATTTGCGGGTACTTTTGCACCGTGCGAAGCAGAGTTTTCGCACGCTTTACGAGCAGGCGGAGCATGGCAAGCAAGCCAGCGCCGGACAATCGAAGCACGTGTGAAACGATTTACCCTCCCCGGTCACTATAGGGAGTATGCAAATAATGAACCACGACGAAGCCATTCGGCTTAAAGCGGCTGAGAAATACCTTCTCTGCGAGCTGAGCGCCGAAATGCGCGATCAGTATGAAGACCACTATTTCGGCTGTGCGGAATGTGCGCAAGACGTTCGAACGGGCGCCGTCTTCATTGATAACGCGCGAGATGTTTTGATCCCACCCTCCGTCACCGGGTTGGGAGCCAAGCATCAGCCCGCTCGTTCTGGCGGCTGGTGGAGTGCGCTGCTGCGGCCGGCGTTCGCGGTTCCGGCGCTTGCGTTATTGCTCCTTGTAGCCGGATACCAGAACGCGGTGACGATCCCGCATCTGAAAAACGCTGTATCGCAATCCGAGACGGCACAAACCCTGCCCTCGTATTCGCTTATCGCCGAGAATTCGCGTGGCGGCGCTCAGCTAGCGATTTCGGTCCCGGCTGACAAGCCTGTCAGCTTTTTTGTGGACATTCCCCCGAACGACAGCTACACCTCTTATGTTTGCGAATTTCAAACCGAATCTGGAACGCCCGAATTGTCCCTTAACATCTCCGCGGACGAAGCGAAGCGGACCGTTCAATTATTGATTCCTGCCGGACGCCTGGCATCGGGAAAGCACGTGCTTGTAGTGCGAGGATTGGACTCGCAAGGAAAGTCCGATGCGGATAAGATAGGCGTCGCCAATTACCGGTTCTCTCTCGATTACACCAAGTAATCTCGAATTTATTGACGCAGGAGGCAGCGCCAATGCTGAAGGAAACCGTTCAAAGAATCTATATTTTCAACGGCCATGGACATGCGCTAAGTGGTCACATTACCCGCCCCTTGGATCACCAAATCGAAGTGCAAGCTGGAATGTCGCTTCCGACGACCGGTGGTATCGGACACGCGCGCGTCGAAAAATTCCGCTTTCACGAGTACGTGTCGTTTTCGGCTGGCTATACGTACGTAGCCGGGAGCAAGAGTGGCGACTACACATACACAACGCTCGTCACCGCAGTGGTAGAAAACCTGAACATTTTGGACATTGTAACCGCGGATCGCGTGGTAGCGCGGCTCGCATCGCATCATAGCCTGGATCCGAAGCTCAACCATGAGGAGCCTCAAATCACTCTTCTCGGGAGTAAGATTGAGAACCTCAGAGTCGGCTGCTGCCCCGTTCAACTCGAATTCGACGAGGATGTGCTCGTTGGCCTCAATACCTTTAAGACATTGAAAGAAAGGTTTGACGTCGATGAGGGATTCCGCAAAATGGCAGCTGATCCCTTTGTTACAATGCCGCCAAAGGTCCCAGTCGAGCCGCGAGGAGTCTTTCTGTGCTCGCTCGTGAAGGACATGAAAATAAATTGCCCCGGAGTGAAGACCGTCGGGCACGCCTTCGAGGTTCCGGAATTCGGCAGAGTATATATCGGCGAGGTTCTCGCACAGTATCGCACGCGAACCGTGACAATGCTCCGACTCGACCTCGGCTGTCCTTTGGCGGGGGGGATTGTCGCGGCGCAAAGCATCGGCAACGGGCATCCGCTGCCTTAGCTTGTATTCTGACCCTCGGGCTGCTTGCGAGTTTGGTGGGTTGCAAGCGGCCATCGGCTCAGGACCCCGCGATTCTCTACAACGACGGATGGCAGAAGCTCAAGCGTGGCGATCTTAACGGCGCGCGCGCGGATGCTGACGCACTCCGCTCGATGAATCTCGCTCCGAACACAGAGTGGCCGTCACGATCCCGGATTCTGGAAGCTGAAATTCTCTGGCAACAGGGCAAAAACGCAGAATCCCTCGCTCTACTTGAAGCACCCCTCCCGAAACAGTTTGCCACCTGCGAGATGTCTACCTGGCGAAAAATCACTCAGGGAGCGGCCAATTCCTTTCTCGACCGGTTCGATGATTCTGCTCGTCTCTTGGAGGAAGCTGAAACGCTTGCAAAGACGGGCTGTCCCGAACTGCTGGGCGAAATAGCTCTTCGGGAAGGCACTCTTGCATTTCTCCGCGACGACCAGGTGACAGCGCGATCCAAATATTCGGAGGCCTTAACCGCCGCGAGAAATCAGAATGATCCGTTCCTCGAGGCTGCAGCACTCGGCAATTTGGGCCTTGTTGCTACGAAGCAGGAACACTATGACGAAGCGATTGAGTGGAATCGCGCCGCACTTCAATTGTCACAATCAACGGGGGCGCTAGGATCCAAGGCGGTAATTCTCGGCAACATTGGCTGGAGCTATCTGGAAATGGGGGACTACGAAAACGCGCTGAATTTGTTTCAAGAAGCGGATACGGCCTCCGGCAAAGCGGGTTCGATAAGCGCCCAGGTAGATTGGAAAATCGGCATCGGGAGAGCCTACTACCATCGGGCTCAGTATGAATCTGCGAGCCATGCATATCAGAGCGCTCTTGCGCAGGCAAAAACGATTGACTACGAGACGGCCATCGCGGAGTGCTTCGGGAATCTTGCTCTAGTGGGTCTTAAAACGGGGCAAGTAGATTCTGCTGGTGACTACAACCTGCAAATGGCGGAGTATGCGCGCTCCCATTCGGACCACTATCTCGAATTGAATTCCCATCTAATTGCAGGCCGCCTTGAGGGCATGAAGAAAGAATTTACCCAAGCGGAGCATTCTTTCAAAAGCATAGTTCGCGACCCGGAAGCTCCTACACCCCTCAAATGGGAAGCGCAGGCCCGGCTCGCCGAAGTCTATGCATCAGAAGGCCGGCGGTCCGAGGCAGAACGTCAGTTTCGACGATCCATCGAAACGATTGCTCGAGCCCGGTCTGATATAAAACGAGAAGAATTTCGATTGTCGTTCCTATCGAACGCCATAGCTTTTTATGATGACTATATTGAGTTCCTGATTTCGAGCGGCAGGATCCAGGATGCATTGCAGGTGGCTGAAATCAGCCGGGCGCAAGCACTCGCTGAGGGTCTCGGGCTCAGCTCGAAGATTTCATTCCCGATTCCTGGCTTTCAGCCGCGCCTGATCGCACAGCGATTTCGCGCCACCCTACTTTTTTTCTGGCTCGGCGAGAATCATTCCTATCTTTGGGCAATCGCTCCCTCGCGTATATCACTCTTTCCGCTGCCGGTTTCGTCGGAAATCGAGCCTGTTTTAAAGGCCTACCGGCAAGCGCTGCTGGGGCCGCGGGATGTGCTCGAGACCTCGAACGACGATGGGAAAAAGCTCTATGAAATGTTGCTGGCTCCCACACAGTCCCTAATCCCACCTGGTTCGCGTGTAATCATTTTTCCAGATGGCGGACTTTACGGCTTGAATTTCGAGACACTTCTCAATCCAAAACCGCGGCTTCATTACTGGATTGAGGACGCTGTAGTAGCGAATGCCAATTCGCTTTTGCTGCTGGCGGCGTCTGAAAACCAGCCCGCTGCGCGGACAAAGAGACTGCTGCTGGTTGGCAATCCGATCTCGCCGAGCGCGGAGTTTCCGGATTTGCCGCAAGCGGGCGCCGAGATGACGGACGTTGAGCGATATTTCGCTGCGCCGGAGCGCACCGTGCTTTCGCGACAGCAGGCTACAGCGGCCGCTTACCTCGATAGTAAGCCGGCGCAATATTCGTTCATTCATTTCGTGGCCCACGGTACCGCCAGCCGCGCGAGCCCGCTCGATTCGGCGGTGATTCTCTCAAAGCAAGGTGATTCCTACAAACTGTATGCGCGCGATATCGTCACGCAGCCGCTGCACGCGAACCTTGTGACGATTTCGGCGTGTCATGGTGCAGGTGAGCGCACTTATTCGGGTGAGGGACTTGTCGGACTCACATGGGCATTTCTACGCGCGGGCGCGCATGGCGTGATCGCCGCATTGTGGGAGGTTAACGACAATTCCACGCCGGAATTGATGGATGATCTCTACGCTGAAATTCAGAAAGGCTCAGCTCCGGATGCTGCCCTGCACCACGCCAAGCTCAAGCTTCTTCATTCCGGCACGGTCTATCAAAAGCCTTTTTATTGGGCGCCTTTCGAAATTTATTTGGGCCACTAATTTCCATCGCGAGTCTCGTCGCGGTTTGTTTATGCCTAACTCGGATTCTCGAGAAGCACCGCAATGCCTTGGCCGCCCCCAATGCACGCCGACGCAACTCCATATTTCTTCTGCGAACGCTGCAACTCGCGCGCCAGCGTAACAGCAAGCCGTACACCCGTCGCGGCCAACGGATGGCCAATAGCAATCGCTCCGCCGTTCACGTTGAGCTTGCTGCGATCGAGCTTTAGCTCGCGCTCGACGCCCATCACCTGCGCGGCAAAGGCCTCGTTGATTTCAAAACGATCGACGGCGTCGAGTGCAAGTCCAACGCCATCGAGAAGCTTTCGAATTGCCGGCGCCGGACCAATCGCCATAATTTCCGGCGGAACGCCCACGGTCGCAACAGCCGCGACACGAGCGAGCGACTTGACATCTCGAGACTTGGCATAGTCTCCCGAAGCAATCAGTGCCGCCGCCGCGCCATCGACAATCGCCGAACTGTTCCCCCCCGTCTGCACCCCACCAAAAGCCGGCCGAATTTTTGCCAGCGCCTCGTAGGTAGACGGACGAATATGCGTGTCCGCTGCAAGTTTGTCGACACCCCGGGGCAGCTGGATGCCGCGCGACTTGTAGCCTTCGAGCCGAAACTCTTCGCTCACAACTGGAACAATCTCGCCCGACAAAAAGCAAGCCTTCTGCGCCGCCACAGCACGCGAGAAACTCAATTCAGCAAAACGGTCCACTTCCTCCCGCGTAATTTTATATTCGCGCGCAGTTTTCTCCGCCGTATCACCCATGGTCACATCAGCCGCCGGATCAAGCAGCGCCTCCCAAAGAAAATCCTTGAACTCCACCTGTCCCATCTTGAATCCGCCGCGATGCGTGTACGCCGCAATCGGATTCCGGCTCATCGATTCAGCCCCTACGCATAGCCCCAGATCAATCTTCTTTAAAGTAATCGCGTCCGCAGCCTGTCCAATCGCCTCCATTCCAGTTCCGCAAACGCGCTGCACCAGAATCGCAGGCCGATCAATTGGCACGCCCGAATAAAGACCGATATGCCGCGGCAGCAAGTAAGCATCAAAACTAGCCTGCGCCACGCATCCGGCGATCACAGAGCCCACATCGCCCGGCGAAACTTTCGCGCGTTCGAAAACCGCCCGCGCAGCCTTAATACCAAGATCCGTCGGCGACACGAGTCCCAGGGGCCCGTTATAATCCACGAACGGCGTCCGCACCCCATCGAGCAGCCACACGTCGTCATACGCGATAAAAAGTCCACCCTTATCTCTTTCCGTCATTTTTACCCTCAAGCCGCAAAATTAAATCGGAATCCCGCGCCCCATACAATTCCTCGACAAGCCCCGCCCGATGTTCAAGCACCGCGCGTTGATTCAGCGAGCCCTTGTCGGTAATCTCGCGCGCGTCCAGCGAGGGCGCCTCCTCCAAAAGTATCGCACGGCTCACCCGATTCGAACTGCCAGTCGCCTCCGCCGCAAACGCAGCCAATAAATCGCGAAAACGCTCGCGCACCGCCTCGTGACGTAAAATATCCGACGCAGCCAAGCCCGCCCCCGCGCGCAACGAGCCGGCGGGGCACAAAGAACAACAAGCCTCAACATCCGCGAAAATCATCATCCCCACATCATCTCGATCGTGCCCGGTGATCACCACATCACGCACAAGCGGCGCAAAAAAACTCAAAATCCGCGCCCGCAGCGGCCCCACACTCACCCACGTCCCAGTCGCCAGCTTGAAATCCTCAGAAAAACGCCCATCGAACAAAAAGCCCTTATTCACATCCGCGCCATCAAAAAACCGTACCGCGTCGCCAAATTTATAAAATCCGTCTTCGTCGAAAGCCTTCCGCGTAAGCTCTGGCTGCCGCCAGTACCCCGGCGTAATATTCGGCCCACGAACGCGCGCTTCCAATTTGCCCTCTTGCGGCACTAACTTCGCTTCCACGCCAGGAATCGGAATCCCGATCACTCCCGCTCGATCCGTTTCCCAGGTCGTCTGAATCGCCATCGGCGCCGTCTCCGTCGAACCAAGCCCCGTCACCATCATCACGCGCTCGCCGCAAGTTTCCCGCGCCAGTTCGCGGTAGGCGTCCCACACCGGCTGCGAAAGTCCGGCACCCGCATAGAACAGCAGCTTCAGCCTGCTGAAAAATTTCTCGCGAAGCCCGCGATCCGCGCGCAACGCCGGCAGCAAATCCTCATAGCCCTTAGGCACATTGAAATATACCGTCGGAGCAATCTCGCGCAGATTGTGGACCGTCTCAGAAATAAATCCCGGCCCGGGCTTGCCTTCGTCGATATAAAAGCTTCCGCCATTGTAAAGCGCAATGCCGATGTTGTGATTTCCGCCAAACGTGTGATTCCACGGCAGCCAATCCACCAGCACCGGCGGCTCGTCCTGCAGAAATCCAAACACCTGCGCGATCATCTGCTGGTTGCAACAAATCATGCGATGCGTGTTGATCACCGCCTTCGGCATTCCCGTCGATCCGGATGTGAAAAGAAATTTCGCGGGACTGTCCGGATCGATCCGTTCGTGCGCCGCGTCGAGCGCATCCGTCGGATTCGTTTCAAGAAGCTCCGCGAATCGTGTCGCTTTACGAAATTCCAGTGGTGACGACGCAACGACAAGTTCGATGTCGTCGCTCATCGCAACTTCAATCGCCCGCCGATATTTTTCTCCGTCGGATACAAACACTATTCCAGGCGTGAGTAGCCCGAGACAATGCCGCAGCTGCGCCAGATCCTTCGACACCAGCGAATACACCGGAGAAATATGCGCGGTAGGAATCCCCGCATGCTGTCCCGCGAACATCAGCAGCAAATGCTCGAGGTCATTTTCAGAAAGTATTGCGACGGGGCGTTCCGCGCTCAGCCCGCGATCGATCAGCGCTTGCCCAATATTTCGCACCGCTGCATAAATCTGCGAGTAGGTAAGCGTCCGCCAGCCACCATCTTGATCGCGCTTCGCCGCGCAAATCCGATCCGGCGCGATTTCCGCCCATTCAGCAAGGCGATCGGTGAGAACTTTCGGATACGCGCCAAGAGGCTCATCGGGGCGCACCAACAGCGAGCCGTCCGGAAGGCGCTCGACGGAAGCACCGGAAGTGCGAAGCCGCACATGCCTTACTCCGCTGCTCGATGTCTCCAAAGCACCGGTCGCACGACCAGCATCACTCACGATTGGCCTCGGCATCGCAGAATGTTCATCACTCCAATTCTAATACGTGCCCCTCACCCCGCAAACGTGGCACCAACGGACTAGGTGGGGCGAGCAATCGCATCAAAAATACTCATCAGACGTTTCAAATCGGTCGTCGCAGGCGCGTCTCCATCGGTTGTCACCAAAATCGGCGTTATGCCTGAAAGTTTTGGAGACCGCGCCTTGACACACTCGCTCGCTTCCAGAGCCTCAAGCGGCACGGAGCAGCCCAACATGAGATTCTCATCACGCCCGAGTGCGCGTGCGTTGAATTCTTCAGATGCCGAACAGAGAACCGCATCCCAAGGTTGCTCCAACATCACTTCGACATTTTCCGCCGTTGCTGACCCGCTCGAAATTTGCAGCACAGGCAGTGCCTCGTAAAAGCGAACGATGTTGAAAAGTGGCGCGAGCAGCGATGCCCAATTCTGGCATTTGTTAGGTGACAGAGATGGCAAGAAGTCCTCGCGAATAAAAATCAAATTCGCACCCGCTTCCACTAAAGCAGAAGTGATTCTGGTGATCGCAGCCGCAGCAAGTTCCAGCGCAGGTTCAGACGGCTCCTGCCCTTGACGCATCGCATCAGGATCGATCCCCGTAAGCCGCGCAGCAAGCGTGAATGGTCCCGACACGCCTGCCATGAGCAATGGTTCGTCGCGCAGCAGAGAATTTAGGCGCCGAATCACCTCCACGGCAGCTCTCACACGCGGACTATTCGCAGCCTCTTCGGGAGATCGCAAGTGTGCGGGCAATTCTCCCTTCTGCGCAGACTCGGGCCACCGAATGCTGCGCGTCTGATTCGTCTCGTCCCACTGTTGCGGGCCGCCAAGCGCTTCTGCTTCGAGAAGCGGATCGAAATAGCACGCTACGCCATCCGTTCTCAATTGCGTGCGAATCTGCCGAAGAGCATTCGAGATTTTCGTCGGATTGTCGAGATACGCTCGAAACGAAAGGTTTTCAATTTTCGCGCCCAGAGCAAATACGATAGGCACAATCAGCGGGCGCTCCTGCGGATTTCCCTGCAGCAGGCCTTTCATCATTTGCCGCGGGGTGAGTTGTTCGTTCACGTGTGGACCTGTCGTTCTTAAGTGGCAAAAAGAAGGCCCGCAAACACTCTCGATTTCGCGAGCCGGCTACTGCCTGAAAATCGGCCCGAGGGATTTGGCATCCGGCCAGCGCCCGTAAAACTGCAAAATATCCCCCGGCGGGCTCTGCTTGCTCCACTCCTTCTCGAACTCGTCGAAGCTCTTGCCGCGCGCCAGGCGGCTTTTCCGCTCATTCTCTCGTAGCTGCTTTGTTTTCTCCGCGTCGAGCTTGTTGCGCGCCGGATCGTACGCGATGTGATAAATGGTGCGAGCCGTCCACTCGGAAGCGATTTTCTTCTTCAAATCCTCTAGCACTTCGATGGGATCGCGCTCGAGTGGGTCGCCATAGCCGGGGCCGCCGCCGCTGAAGCCAAACAGCAGATCGCCCTCGTCATAAAGCTTCGGGGTGCGCGCGATTAGTTCAAACGTCCAGTCGCCGTGCACAGTCTTGTTCTCGAGGATGTCGCGGCTGTCCATCGAAAGCTTTGCGTTCCCCTCCTGCATTTGCTTCAGCAGATCCGCTTTGCGCACGCTGATGCCCGGAATCGGCGCCGAAGCGTAGCCTCCAAAAAGCGGCTGCCCCAGCGGCACTTTGCTTCCGTTGCCCATGCACAGCGACACGAGATTCGGCACCTTGTGAATCATCCACTGCTGCACCCCGCCCGATCCGCCGCGATGCCTCCCGTGTCCCGACGAATCCTTCCAGTGTTGTGAAAGCGTCACAGTGACAGGCAACTCGCTCTCTACCTGCTCGGAATCCGGCGCGCGCCCGAAAGCACACCATGCAAAACCATAGGCATCCATTCCGTCGTTCGCCGCGCGTCCGCCTTGGCCCTGCGTGTTCAGCGAAAACGACAGCACATCCGACACAGCCAGATTCCATTGCGAGTGCCCCGCGCAAATCTGCGCCGTGTGCTGGCTGCCGGGAGACGCGGCCACTTGTCGCCACAATCCGGCGCTCGAGAAAGTCATCTTCGCGAAACTGTTGTGCGTGGCGCAGCGGCACTGCATCCCGATATACACGCAACAGCTCGTTGCCGCCATTCGTCCCGGATTCAAAATGATTCCTTCCGGGAAAGCGAAATCGATCGGCGCAAACGTGGAGCTGCAAATTGGCAAATCGTGGAATACATATTCGTACATGAAATTCGCGATGTGGCCCACCACGGCTTGGGGATGCACGTTATACGACGACGGATTTTCAGGCGACGTTCCTTCAAAATCGAACGTCAGCGTCTCGCCCTTCTTGATCAGTGTTAGATAACAGGCGCGGACCAGCGCCGGAGTCCAGCCGATCGCGTCGTTGAAAACAACCGCGCGGAACTTCCCGTCGGGCAGCGCTTTTATCTTCTGCCGCGCCCCGGCTTCTGCAGTGTCCGACATTTTGCGCAGCAGCCCCACCACAAATTCGCCGCCGCGCTTCTCGGCAAGTTCGAGCAATCGCACTCGCACTCGGTCGGCAGTCGTGCAGCGCGCGCGAAGGTCGGAGATAAACATCGCAGGCGCGCGCAATCCATATACCGTATAGAACTCGAGAAAATCATTACGAAGCTCGAAATTCTCCCCGATCTTAATCGGCGGCATGTTTAGCCCTTCATCGAACCGCGATTTCGCGCTCACGGGCATGCCGCCCGGCTCGATGGCTCCAGTTTCAGTGGTGTGCAAAGCAGCCGATGCCCAGGCGATAAGCCTGCCCCTGTGAAAAATCGGCATCAGCGCCACCTGGTCGGGGTTGTGAATGCCGCCGTAGAGGGCGTCATTCGTGTACCAGATGTCTCCCTCGCGCACTCCGGGGTTCTCCGCGTAATACTTCTGAATGAATTTGATCACAATCGGTTGAATGATCGCGTGCAGATACGTTCCGCACGATGCGTTCACCAGGTCGCCGTTCGCAGTGAAGATGGCCACCATCGAATCCCCAGACACGCCGAAATAACTTCGCGATGACCGGACGAATACTTCCATCGCTTCGTCAAGGATATCGTTGGTGATCTGCACGCCAATTTCATAGTCGCCGGTCTTAACTTTCGCGGCGCATTCTTTCTCGAAAGCAGTCGCGGGCGCCGGCTTCAGCCAGGCGAGCTTCTCAGCCGTACTCGGAATCGGCATAGATCTCCTTCCAGTCTTTTTCCAAACTGCCGCGGCCTCAGCTTTCGAGAATGCCGAGGCCTCGCTCATCAATCGAAAAGGTCATCGCAGGCGGCACCACCACAGTGGTGTATTCGCCTTCGAGAATTGCCGGACCCTCCAGCTGGTTTCCCGGCTTCAGGGATTCGTACGCGTAAATCGGTGTAGGACGAAAATCCTTCACGTCCGCCCAATATGCCGGCCGCTCGCCTTTTCGCGCGGTAGATGGATCGCGGCCTTCGAGCGGCATCTTGGGCAGATTGATCTGCTGCACTGGAACAATCGCTTTCAGAATGAAACTATCGACGAAGACTCCGCCCTCCGGATTCACCACAAACGGGCTGAACGCTTCGCTGAATTCTTTTTTGAACGCCTCGCAAATTGCCGCAACATCCTCGGTTGAGTGGAGCGCGAGGCGAGGCGATAGCGCTCGCTTCACGTGAAATTGGCCGCCGTAGAGCATGTCGAGCTCGAGCACAAACGACGCCGTGTTTGGATTCAGCCCGTCCGCCACCAAATCCTTTCGCGCCTGTTCGAGCAGTTCTTCCACCGTGCGATTAAAAACGGCAAATTCCTGCGTCAGCTCCTGTGTGCCCGGCGACATCAACGTCAGCTTCTTCGACACTTCATACACATGCATGATGTCCATCGTCGAAGAGCCAAACGCGCAGAACACCGGCGAGAAAGGAAACGTTACAGCCTTCTTGATGTCGGCCTTATAGCCTTCCGCATGCGTCGCACCGGCCCCGCCGCCAACAAACAAAATAAAATCTTCGGGGCTATACCCGCGCAGATGAACCTCTTTCATGATCGCGGATGCCATATTGCCGTTGACGATCTTGCGGATCAGCATCGCCGCCTCTTCCACTGAAATGCCGAAAGGCTTCGCGATCTTGTCGCGAACGGCGGCGATCGCGCGATTCTTGTCGAGTTTCATCCGTCCGCCTGAGTAATACGCGGGATTGATGTAACCAAGCACCACGTCCGCATCGGTAACAGTCGGCTCGGTGGCGCCGAGACTGAAGCACGCAGGCCCGGGCATCGAGCCCGCGCTGCGCGGACCCACTTGCACTTGATTCTGCAGCAGGGGATTGATCGAAGCGATCGAACCGCCGCCGGCACCCACCGAAAGCGTCTTGATCATCGTGATCCCCACCATCCAGCGATCGATGATCGGACGGAAGTCGTAGCTCCGCACGCTGTCTTTCACCACGAGACCTACGTCGAAGCTCGTCCCGCCCATGTCCGTCATCACCACATTTTGGTAGCCAAGCGACTTCGCCACGTGATGCGCGCCCATCAACCCGGACACCGGTCCGCTATTGAATGTGCGGCAGGCAGTCGTGCGAAAAACTTCCGCGATCCCACCGGAGCTTTGAATCATCAAGAGGGGCTTCTTGTATCCTCGCTCGCGCAGCTTGTCCCACATAGCGGAAAGTTCGATCTGCATCGAACGCTGCAGGTAGGCATCGAGAATTGCCGCAAGCGTCCGTTCATACTCGCCAAGTTTGCCGACTACCTGTCCCGCAAGCACCACAGGCAAATACCCGATGTGAAATTCTTTGTATTCGTCGCGAATGATTTCCTTCACACGGCGTTCGTGAGCGGAATTGAGAAAGCCCCAAAGGAGCGAAACAACGAAGCCGCGCGCACCCCGGCTAACGAGGTAGCGAACTTTTTCGCGAACGTCATTCTCGTCGAGCGGCCGGATGATTTTGCCGCGCGAATCCACTCGCTCCTTCACCCCGACAATCATGTCGCGAGGTATGAGCGGCTCAGGCTTTTTCTGGATCGCAAGGTTGCGGCGCTCCTGTACCCGCGTCCCGTCAATCCACTGCGCGCCGCGCCCAATCAGAACCACGTCTTCGTGCCCTTCCGTTGTGATGAGGCCGAGGCGCGGCCCCTTCTTCTCGATCAACCGATTCATCGCAATCGTCGTCGAGTAGCGGATCATGTCGATCGCCGGAAGAAGCTGATCGATCTTCAGTCCCAGAGCTCCCGCGCCTTCTTCGATCACGCGCGAAAAGCACACCGAGAGATCGTAGGGAGTCGTAGGCGTTTTCTTGATCAGCGCCTTACCGTCAAAATTCAGTACGAGATCGGTGAAGGTGCCGCCGACGTCGATATCAATCGAGTTCATTCAGCCACCTCAATCCTCTGCTCGCGAATCACAAACTCACCATTGCGCAAGCGTTCCTTCAAACTGGCGAGATCGATTTCGATGTCATGCGTGATCGGATGGCCAGGAGGCAGATATTCGGTCTCCACTTGCGTCCCGCAACCGGGACAATAGAATTCCACGATGCGCACCCAAAGCGGGTCGGGCGAAAAACTGAACGACCCCGGAACCAGCGGCGGATGAATCTCACGCGGATCGCGGTCGTACAGCAGGCAGCCGTGCTTGTAGTTTTCGCGCGCCGGCCCAATCACGTGCCCGCAGCGATTGCACAGCCACTGCTCGCGATCAAGATCCAGGTCAAGATATTCAGTGACGCGCAGCCGGTTTTTGGCATCTAAAGACATGTGCGATCTCCTCTCGCCGGAGGTTGCAGTTTTTAGACCATTTTTAATCTACGGTACCGCGATTAAAAGTTCTCACAAGCCCCACAGAATCATAAACATGCGAAATTCTAATCGGCGGTAAAACGACTCTTGAAGAATCGGTTTTCTTTACCGCTTGGTCAGCGCGCCGTTGCCAAACCGATCCAGAAACATCGTCCAACCTTCAGGAACAAAATGGGTTGTGTTGATTTCCTCAAGAATCGCCGGCCCTGCGACGCGATTGCCCGGCTCAAGTGCTTCCCAGCGATAGACTTGCGCGTCGCCGTTGCTGCTGCCCCCAAGAATCTTTCGCATCCCGGTTCGTGCGTGCGCCGAGTTTTCGGATTTCAGGGCGCGTTCTGCTACTTGCGGTTTCGACATCGGCTTCTTCACGCGTACTCGCATCAATTCGAGGGAGATGTCTTTTGCGCTGATGTTCGCTGCGCTTCCTGATGCTGATGCGAGTGCGTCTCGCAATGTTTTCGGGTTGGCGAGGATCGATTCCGAGCACGGAATTACAATCGAATTGCCTGCGCTGCCGGAGGCTTCGATTTCAATCTCGTATGTGAGGCCTTCTGGTTTGATTCCTTCGCCTAGCAAATCTTTTGTGCCTTCGGTTTTTATTTCTTTGAGGATTGCTTGCAAACTGCCGGCATTTTCATCGGACGTTGCGATGTGCGCGAGGCTGCGTTCATAGACGTGGCAAATATCGGAAACTGAGGAGCCGAATGCACTGAAGACTGGTCCGAGCGCGAAGAGCTGTACATTTTTGATTCCTGTTTTTTCTGCCACGCCGCAGGCGAAGAGGCTTCCGTTGCCGCCATACGCGAAAAGCGTGTGCTTCGAAAGATCCTGTTTTAAATCCTTCGCGGCGGCAGCGATGAGATCGGCGACCAACTCGAAAGCGCGTTCGATTATCAGGCGACATGCTTCGTCCACCGAAATGTTCATTGGCTTTGCTACTTGATTCTCGATGACGGATTGCGCCAGATCGCGATCGAGCGGTTTTGCGCCGCCGAGGAAAAACTCCGGGTTGATGAGTCCGGCGATGACGAATGCGTCGGTGAGTGTGGGTTGATCGCCGCCGAGCGCGTAACACGCGGGGCCGGGAAACGAGCCCATGCTTTCGGGGCCCAATTCTATTTGGGAGTTCCCGGCGCCGCTTGGTTTCACGACGCTGCCTCCGCCGAGGGCGATGGAGCGCAGGTCGGGAAGCGAGATTTCGACGGGAATGCCGAAAAAGTCGGAGGGCTTGCGATTGATCGGCTGGCCATTTTTGAGAACACTGATTTTTGCGGTGGTGCCGCCGATGTCCATGGCGACGACATCTTTCAAGCCGTAGAGCTGAGCGAAAAAAACGCTGGCGTGGATGCCGAGAATCGGGCCGGATTCGATCGTGTCGATCGCTTTGGTCTTGGCGATGCCGGCGACGCCGCCGTTGATGTGGCTGACGAGAAAAGTTCCGGCGTATTGAGAGGACTGGCGCAGTTCGTCTTCAGCTTTGAAGAGGGTGGCGGCGAGAGCGCCGTGCGTGTAGGCGTTGATTACAGCGCAATAGGTGCGCGTGCGGTCGTCGGAGCTTTTCGAGATGTCGCTGCCGGCGAGCACAGGAACCGAGCCGAGAAAATGATCGGGGTATTGCAGATCGATCGCGGATTTTACTTCGAGTTCTGCGGCTGGATTGCGATGGCTGTCTTTCAAGCTGACGCAGATTCGGCGGACGCCACCTTCGAGGAGAGCGCGGGCCGCGTTCGTGACCTGCGTACTGTCGAATGAACCATTGAGGCCGATGACGTCCTTGTCAGCGAGAAGGCGATTCAGGATGGAGCTGCGCTCCGAGCCGTAGAGATCTTTCTCGTGGTTCTTCGAGACGAGCAGGCCGATTCTCGGGCCGCGCAACTCGGCGAGGACGTTGGATGTGATTGTGGTGGACCAGCGAATCAGATCGATGTGCTCAAGAAATTCGGGGGTATCGGCAAAGCCCAGCTTTGTGGCGCCTTGTGCGAGGCAATCGAACAGGCAGACGGTCAGGTCGTGCGGGGTCGTGTCGACTTTAGCGGAGAAGGCTTGCTCGCCGCTGGTGAAAATTCCGTCGGTTAATGTGCCGCCGACGTCGATGTCAACTATCCACATAGGTTCCTGTTCAGCTGCGAAAATATTGGAACGTCGCTTAACCTAATTCAAAAGAGCCGGCGGGACGCCATTCGCGGCTCAGGGCAAGCCCCTCGACGCTCAGGGTGAACCGGCGTTACGGAATTGCGGCTTTGCTGCTTTTCGACATTGAGATCTGGGTCGTTCCCGGCCCTCAGGCGGCCTATCAACTTTTCTGTCTCGTTCTCTAGTCGCGTCCTGCTTCTATGATTTTTGCCGCCAAGCCTTTTGGATTCGTATAAATCACTTCGTGGCTGCCTGGCATTTGCACGAGGCGGTAAAGCCCGAGCCGATTGGACATGCGCGGATGCCAGCCCCATTCGCCCTGCGGCAATGCGGTGTCCTCGGTGCAGTTGATATAACTCTTGGGCGTCGCGAGCGAGTAGAACTTTTTCAGGTCGAGTTTGTCTTTGATGGGCTGATACGGTTCGGGCGATAGCTGCGAATGGGTCCATTTGGCGACTTCCATGTCCGCGTCGTTGATGAATGCCTCGCGCCAGATTGGAAAAGGAATCATCACCGTGTCGTCGGAGGATTGGGTGGCGAGCTTATCAAAGAGAGCCTGATAATGTGGCGGTGTTTCGTCATTGAGACTGTGACCATCGCGGAGAACGAAGCCATTCAAGAACACCAGGCGCTTGATGCGTTCTGGAATCGCTTCCGCGACTTTGGAGATTACGGTGCCGCCGAAGCTATGTCCAACGAGAACGAAGTTTGAAAGATTCCTGGCGACGATGTAATCCACGATCGACTTCGTGCAGTCCGCATGATTCACGCGTTTATAGACACCCTTACCGTGGCCCGCGATGGTCGGCGCGTGTGCCTTGTGTTCACCCTTTGCGAGTTCGAGAATCGTAGGATCCCAGGCAGAGCCGTCATGCCAGGAACCGTGCACCAGTACGAACGTTTCCAATCCTGGTTCTCCTGAAGGGATTGCGAGGCCGCGGAAAACTCAGGCCCTGCGAGCCGGATTCGCGCACTCCCGATAACGGCTGAAGGACAACGGCCACGCTCTTATGACGGAAGGACGACGCGGGCCCTAAATATTTTCTGATCGCCGGCCGGTCCCGAAAACTAAGTCCGTGGACCGGCCGGCTGGAAACTAGAACGAGAACTTTGCCGCGAATTGGAACTGGCGCGGGTTGAGCACGGTCCTCGGAGTGCCGAAGAGGGCATTCGGCGCCGGAGGACTCGGCACAGGCGCGAGGTTCGGACAAGTAGGTGTGTTAGTCATTTCAAACTCGGTCTGCTGCTGTTGCGTTTCGATGCTGGCCCGATCCTTGTAATTTTTCGGAATCGCAGTGCCGCCGCAGATGACGGCCGCGCCGTAAACAGAGGTTACTTCATCAACGTTTGGCCGATTGAGCAGGTTGAAAGCGTCCACCATTAAATCGAGCCGGTAATGTTCGCGAATCTGGAAATAACGTGAGATACGCAAATCCCAAGAGTAGAGATGGTCGCCGTAGTAGGTGTTCCTGCCAAGGTCACCGACGCGGTCAGTAACCGGGTTCGTATCGCCATTGGCGTCGAACCCTACGAATTCCGTAAACGGACGGCCGGACTGCAGGGTGATGATGCTGCTCAGCGCGAAATGGCGGAGGAAGGTGTCGTCGGGAGCGGTCGCGGTGAAGTTGGTGATGAAGCGGTGACGCACATCCTGGTTGGAGTTTGCCCGCTCAAGCGATCGGTTATAGAGATCTTGCGGAGTGCTGACGAAAGTGGTGAAGGTGCCATCGTCCAGGGTGTGCGAGAAGGTGTAGTTCGCGTCCAGGCTGAAATTCTTGCGGAATCGCTCGATCACTTGAAGAGTGAGCCCGTGATAGACCGAATTGCCGGTGTCATCCGTGTAGTACAGCAAGCCGGCATTGTCGTAAGCGGGCCCGCCTTGCGGTAGACCTGAGGCTCCGAAAAAGGCCTTGTCGGCCGGCCAGCCCGCTGGCGGTGCGGGTGCAGGAATGCAGGAAGGATTACCGGGAGTGATAAACGGAACAGTGATCTGCGGTTCGGTAGTGCCGAACGGATATGGCGGGCAGACATTGAGATTGGCAGCGCGAACCAAGTGGTGGGCGGCGACAAACATGTAACCGGCACTCACGGTAAGTCCGTGTGCGATTTCGCGATCGATTTCGAGATTGGCTTGCTCGGAGTAGGGAATTGGGCTGTGAGGATCCACCAAACCGTCTCCCGCTGTACAGGAGGGAGGGCATGGGCCGGTGATGAATTGGTCGGGAACCTGACCGGTAGTTACCAGGTTGGCAGCCGCGTTGGCAGGCAGTAGAAACGTGGGCGGGCCAGCCAGGGGACCGGGCGTAAGCTGGTTCAAGACCCAGGTAGCATTTTCCGAGCGCTTACGAATACCCCTTACGGTTTCTCCAGGAAGGTCCAAGGGCCGTTGAGGCTGGGTAATAAACAGGAAGGAGAGATTGTAACGATCGTCGAATATTCCGAAGCCACTACGGATAACGGTCTTGCTATCCGGCGACCATGCAAGCCCAATGCGGGGTTGAAATCCGGTGTAATGGGGATTGATCTGCTTCCACAAACCCTGTTCGAAGTCCCAGCGTAAGCCGTAATTCAGCGTCAGATTGTGACGCAGCCGCCACTGATCCTGAGCGTAAAGGCCGTAGTACTTGTGCGCGAGAGTTTCGGAAAAATTCTTAGTTTCTGAGGGCAAGTAGGCGTTCTGCCAGTTTGTCGGAATGGGCGGGGGAGTAGGCAACTGGCCGTCAATGTCGGGTTGGGCGGTGCCGACCGGGGCGCCCCAGAAGACGATGGGAGTGCCATTCAGCGGATCATTTTCGTTGGGACCGGGCACTGCAGGAAAAAAAGGAGGGTTGGCGACCGGGCAAGGGCCATCGGCGGGCGCTGATGCGACCGGCGGAAGCGGAGTAGCGGACTGGCTGTTCACAAAGTTGGCGAAGTCCACCAAGCAGTTGATACCCGGGAGAACGATGCGCATAGGAGTGAAGCCGGGCCAAATGACGAAATTGTCTACGTAATTGAAGTCGACGCCAAATTTTGCGACGTGATTACCTTTAACCCATGAGAGCGAGTCCGAAATCTGGAAGCGGCTCTCGTAAATTGCATCGAGAACGCCGAAATTGTGCCCGAACAAGAGAGTGTTGGGGATATCGAGGTTGGGCTGACCGGTGACGCCGGGAAAGTTGTAATGACGGCGAGCATATTGAACGAGCACGCTGTTAACGAGATTGGGGCTGATTGTAGTGGCGACGGTTCCGACCAGAGATTGGTCCCGCAAGAACACATCGTGGCCGCTGCTGGGGCCACCAATGCCGCCTCCGTCGAGGGTGCTGCCGACAAGCTGGTTCAGGTCGCGGCCATCTTCAATGCTGTAACGCAGGGAGAGGTGATTGTCGGCGTTGATCTGGTGGTCGACTTTGATGATGCCGTAATCGTTGTCTTTCGTTTTCAGGACGGAATTGAGAAAAGCGCTGCCGGAAAGCGCAGGGCATTGAGCGATTGGAACGTTACAGCCCTCAGGTGGCAGCCCGAGCAAAGCTTTGGCGCGGTTGATAAGGTCCGCATTCGTGGTGTTGGTTCCATCCAGCAGGGTGACGGGCTCAAGATATGTGGTGGGATAGGTGGGACTTTCGCCGCGCCGCTGGCCTTCGTAGTTGGTAAAAAAGAAGGTCTTATCTTTATTGATGGGGCCGCCCAGAGTTCCCCCGAATTGATTTTGCCGGAGCGCGTAGGCGTCCGGAGCCGGCTGCAGGAGTGAGCGTGCATCTGTTGCATTATTTTGAAGGTAATCATATACCGAGCCGTGGAACTCGTTTGTGCCCGACTTGGTGACGATATTAACGATGCCGCCTAGAGCGCGGCCGTATTCAGCACCGAAGCTGCTGTTCACAACACGAAATTCAGCGACTGCCTCCTGTGGCGGGGTGGAGCGCTGCGAACCGGTGGCGGTATTGATGTTGTCCGCGCCATCGACCGTGACGAGATTACTCAGGTCGCGCATGCCGCCGAAGGAGACGCGGGTGACCTCGAACTCAGTGATGGTGGATTGCAGGCTGGTGCGGCCCGTGGCGACGCCGGGCGTGAGTAATGCGAAGTCTGTGAACAACCGGCCACTGATGGGAAGGGAATTGATTTCCTGGGTGCCGATCACCTGGCTGATTTCAGTCTTGGTGGGCTCGATGACCGGGGCCTCTGTGGTGACAGTCACTTGCTCGGCGGCGGTGGCGACTTTCAGCGTGACGTCAATCGTGGCTGATTGGCCGACGGTTAGTTCAAGACCTTTGCGCACGCTTGTGGCGAAGCCCTTGAAAGAGACGGTGAGTTCGTAGGTGGCGGGGGGAATATTGGCGATGGCGTAGTAGCCCGAATCGTTCGATGTGGTTTGATAAGAACGATTCGTTTCCGGCTGACGGAGCACAATGGAGGCACCTTTGACGGCGCCACCGCTCTCGTCGAGGACAGTGCCAGTCAACTGTGCGACCGTGGTGCCCTGCGGATAAAGCGAGCTGCCGGATGCGAAGAAGGAAACAATCGCGAAAGCGATTAGAACGCCAGAACGTACCTTCATCAGCCACCCCTCTCAGGCTTGAATTCGCTAGCCAACCCCGAATCCGAGTACAAGAGCCCGAAAATACCCCAATTGTGGAGAAGGTCTAACGCCGGGAAAGTTCTTTGTCAAGCCTTTAATCGTCCGATTGTGCGAATATCGGTTGCCATTTAAATTTTGGCTGCTGAGTATCCGCCGTTCTTCTTATTTGTTTTCTGCATCTGTTTTCTGTTGTGCATTCGATCTTGTTGTGGCGATGATTTCTGCTTCGGAAATGATAGCGGCGTTTTTCGTCGCCATTTGAGCAGGCGTTTGATTCGTGAGGGCTGGGTCTGCTTGAGCAGCGCGTCCGGGGCGACTATCGCGATTGAGAAAATAATTGATCCAGGAACTTGTTCCTTTCAACGCTCGATTGGGCGGAGGGATATAGGTTGTCAGTTCGACAACTCGCCCTTCGGATTTCGCGCGCTCGTATACGGAAATCCAGATGCAGGGCTTGTCCACCACTTCGCATTGGCCCATGGACGTGCCGCCGCACGGGCCATTACGCAGATTTTTTGGGCAGGTCTGCGGGCAGACGTATTCCATATGGCCGAGGACGCAATTGCCGCAAGCCTGGCAGCCGAAGAGGGGCGACTTGATGGCGAATTCGGCGCGTTCGAGGGCGTGGGATGCGGCGGGGCGTTTGTCGATTGAGGCAATAATTGTTGTGAGGACGCGGCGGAGTTTTCCGTCGCGATTTACGGGGAAGAGGTGACCCATTGCGTCGAGCAGCCGCGGGATGAAGGATCGCTTCGCGGCTGGAGGCGGCGGCGAGGAGTAAAGGTAGAAGGCGCGCATCGGGGCGTATGAAAATTCGTCGGCGAGCTCTTCCCAACGCAGGGCGAGGGCTTCGGCGCGTTTCATGATCCAGCGAATGTGGTCGGCCTGGTGATCTCCGCCGATGTAGACGCCGGCGTAGCCAAGTCCGCGAAGGATGGCGGCCATTTGTGCGGCGCGTTCGAGGCGGAGGGCTTGGCCTTTGTCGGGCGCCGTGCTCTCCGCTTGAATTTTTTCGAGCAGTTCGGGGGCTACCCAGCAGCCGGGGGGCTCGCCTTTGTTCATTTTCTCGGCGGCTTTGGGACCGAGGACGTAGACGTTGCCGAGAACTGGAGTGGGCAATTGGCGGTCGTCGAGGTAACGCTTGAGTTCGCGGAATTTTTTGACGTCATAGCCGAGTTGGGTGACGGCGTAGTCGGCGCCGGCGGCGATTTTCTTTTCGAGCTTCAGATACTGATAGGCGCAACCGGCTTCGGTGTATTTGAAGGGGGAGACGGCGACTCCGATCCAGAATGGCATTCCGCGGGTTTGGCGCATTTCGGCGATCAGGCGGACGAGTTGAACGGAGTCGAGATCGAAGACCGGGGGCGCGGTGGCGGCGTCGGAGGATTTTGGATAGTCGCCGGTGATGGCGAAGACGTTTTCGATGGCGAGGGCGTTCAAATCTTCGAGGGATTTGCGGAGAGCGGCGCGGTCGCGGCTGGCGCAGGTGAGGTGGATATTTGGAGTGAGACCGCGGGCGCGGGCGGCAGTGCCGACGCGGATTGGGTCGTGTCCCAGTGCTCCGCCAGCGTAACTCGTGATGCTTCCGGCAGCGACGCCTGGGAGGCGGGCGAGTTGCGAGGCGACGTCGAGAAGCAGAGCTTCGCGTTTGAGGCGGCTGGCGACGAGTTCGACTACGTAGCAAAATTTTCCGCTGGTGAGCGATTCGCGCAGCGGGTTCGGCAGTGCCATTTATTTTCCTAGTTCTTTGCGAACGATTTTCGTTCCCTCGACCATTGCACAGAGCTTTGCGAATGCCACGTCGCGGGGTAGATGGAAGCAGCCGCAGTCGGGAAGAATGAACATGCGCTCGGCTGGGACTACTTCGAGCGCTTTGCGGATGCGTTCGGCTACGACGTCGGGAGTTTCGACGGCTTGCGTTTTGACGTCGATCACGCCGACGCCTAATTGAAATGGGGCTGGGAGCTGCTTGAAGACGTCGAGATCTTCGCCGCCCCGGCGCGCGAATTCGAGGGTGAGCTGGTGGATTTTTGCGTCGAGAATTTTTGGGAATAAATATCGGTAGCTTCCTTCCCAGGAAGGCTTGCCGTAGCGATTGCCGTAACAGATGTGGACCGCAATTGTGGCGCCGACGCCTTCCACCATGGCGTTCAAGGCGTTTACGCCCCAGGAAATATCGTCGGGGAAGCCCGAGAAGTATGGCTCGTCAATTTGAATGATTTTGGCGCCTGCTTTGACTAATTCCTTGAGTTCGAGATTCATTACGCGGGCGATGTCCATGGCGAGGGCTTCTTCTGTCGGGTAAAACTCGTTGCGGATGCGTTTTGTGAGCGAGTGCGGGCCGGTGACGCAGAATTTTGCTTCGCGTTCGGTGAATTTCTTGAGGAAGCGGAAATCATCGGCGAGGCCGAGCGGGGCCATGGGGAGCTTTGCGGAGACGGAACTATCGTAAAAATCATAGTAGAATTTTTTTGAGGAGCGATCGATATCGACGCCGGGGAGGCGTTCGACGAAATAATCGATCAGGTTATCGCGACGTAGTTCGCCGTCCGTCACGATGTCGAGCCCGGCTACTTCCTGATCCTTGATGGCGGCTCTAACCGCCGTGTCGTGGACCTCGTCGAGATCATGGCGGCTGATGCGCCGGGCGAAGTATTCCGTTTTAAGGCGCTCGAGCCAGCCCGGCATTGAGTAGCTGCCAACCACGGTTGATGGAAGAATTGGTAGAGTCATCGAGATCACTCCCGTTGCGTCGTGTAGAGAATCGAGGTGCGCGAGCCTTCGCGGTAGCGGAATGGAGCGAAGTGGACGTCGTAGCCGGCACGCTCTCCCACTTCTCGAAGCAGAACGCCATTCACCCAGTTCACGATCGAGCCATCGAGTTTTCCGGGGCCATGAAATCCGAGCCGGTAGTCATGGAGGCTGGTGACGAAGATGTCCTGGACTTGAAGAAAGCCGCGCGGATGGAGAAGAGGAAGCGTGTTGCGAAAGCTTTCGAGCGCGCCGGAACTCATGTGAAAACGAAAATCGCTGGGTGCGTCTTCGAGAATTTCTTCGAGATGCGTGTGATTCAAGCCGGCAGGGAACTCGACATCGGGCAGATCCTCGACGCAGATAAGACGCTCTTCGAGGCGAACGGCTTTCCAAATTTCCTGCCAGAACAACACTCCGCGAGCACGATCGCCTAGAGACTCGGGTCCAGCTTCGAGCAAGCGCCGAATCGTCGAGTTGATTTCTTGAATGGGCACATTGGCAGCCTTGGCGATGCGTGCCGCCTCGGAGTTTGGCAGGTATGCCCGAACCTGAACGAGATGGAGCTGGCCGTCACGCCGCGCGAATTCTTCATCGGGCAGATTGTCGTAAACGTTGGTCAGATGAACGTGAAGAATCTTGTGGCGAAGAAAGGAGAGTGTTTTTCCTGGGTCGAGCGCATCGAGAACGATGAAGCTGCAGAGATCGAGATGGTCGCGAAGAGCGGGGCGGGAACGATCGAGGGTGGCGAGCGAATAATCGCCGAGAAGAAACTTTATTCGGGAATAGTATTTTGTGCCGCGTTCCGCATCGAGCGCGCGAAAACGATCGAGCCAGATTTGCGAGCGGGTTCCCAAGCCGACGCCAATTTCGAGCGCGAAGATTTCAGGGGGCAGTTGATTCTTGGTTTCGAGGTCTCGCAACAACGTCCAGAAATCGGCGACGCAATCGGCGATGGCCTCGGGATGATTTGCGTCGGACTTGCCGCCCGGAAGGGCTTGTTCGTAGCCTTTGCCGGTTGCTTTTTCCCAATCGGCAAGGTGATGCCAGTAAAGCTTGTTGAATTGCCAGGCGATGCTGTTACGAAAGGAACCAAATTCTTCCAGGTAGACTCGGTCCGGCGTTCGTCCTAATTCTGCGCGGGCGCCAGGATTCGCGCCCGCCACGGCGCAAAGCAACTGCTCTCGCAAAGCGCCCGGCACCACCTGGCGAGCATCGATCCGAATTTCCATCGAGGGCGAATTCTCGCCGCGGTCGTTCACGCACGGGGTGACGGCTACCACTTCCCGAAAATTCTGGCGATACTGAACCCAATCCAGATGGACATGCAGATTCGCGAACTGGCTATCGTCGAGATAACCATCTTGAAGGAGGGAATACACGGCGCTAACCACGTCTTGTGCGCTGGCACCGGCCTGCTTTCCCTGGAGATGATTGAGTTGCAGGATCATTTTTTTCTAATGGGTTTTCTAATGATTTCTAACGGTTTTTCGAAACGGCGCCCGAGTGAGATCCTCTCGTATTTCACCTCTCAAACTGCGGCGGCCTGTTTCGCCAGCACCGACTTCACGGCCTGAACGATTTTCGCCTCGTTTGGCAGAACGAAGCTTTCCAGCGGCCCGCTGTACGGTATCGGAGTATCGAGCGCGGTCACGAGCTTGATCGGCGCTTTCAAGTGATGGAAGCCGTGCTCGGCTACTTCTGCCGCGATAATCGCGGCCGCAGATGCGTGGCGCGGCGCCTGATCGACCAAAACGAGACGACCGGTCTTCTTCACGGAATTAAGAATCGTGTTTACGTCGAGAGGAGCCAGAGTCCTGGGATCGATGACCTCAGCGCTGATGCCTTCTTTGGCCAATGCTTCGGCGGCTGCGAGCGATTTCTTCACCATCCAGGCAGTGGCTACGATGGTGATGTCCGTTCCGGCACGCTTGATATCTGCGACGCCGAAGGGAACCAAGTGATCGCCTTCTGGCACTTCTCCCTTGTCGAGCGTGAGCATGTAGTGATGCAGATAGATCACAGGATTGTCGTCCCGGATGGCGGACTTCATCAGGCCTTTCGCATCCGCAGGCGTCGAAGGAATCGCTAACTTCAGACCGGGGCAGCCCATCATCGTGTTGTAAATGCAGTTGGAATGCTGACCGGCCCAGCCGGCGGCGAAACCGAAGCCTGCTTTGAAGACGACCGGCACTTTCACCTGCCCGCCGGACATGTAAGGAAGCTTCGGCGCTTCGTTGAGAACCTGATCGAAGGCCACGAGCATGAACTCGCTCATATACAGCTCGACGATCGGACGCAAACCGGTTACAGCCGCTCCGACAGCGGCACCGAGTTCCGCGGTTTCTGAAATAGGCGTAATGCGAACGCGCTCTTTGCCGAATTTCTTCAGCATCGGATCGCGTTCGGTCATCGCCATGTTCTGGCCGTAGAAAACGACTTCAGAATCGCGCTGCATCTCTTCGGCAATGGCCGTGACCATCGCTTCGCCAAACATCATTTCGCGCGCCATGGGCTTCCTCCTACGCGTACACGTAATTTATCGCTTCTTCAGGAGCGGGGAACGGGCTTGCAAGCGCGAATTGAACGGCGTCTTCCATTTCGCCGCGGGCTTCGTCATTAATTTTGCTTGCGGCGACTTCCGTCAACACATTTTCGCGAGTCAGCTTCGCGCCGAATTTGGGAATCGGATCGTTTCCTCGAGCCGCTTCATATTCGGCTCGCCTTCCATAGACCTCGATCGCTTCGTGCTCGGGAAATTGAGTGGGAACGGGAGGCACGGTGATGGCGTTACCGTGGGCGCTCAGACGGTAGAATTTCGATTCGATTAAGGTCGGACCGTTGCCGGTTCGCGCTCGTTCGGCGGCTTTTGCTACTTCATCAAAGACTTTGAGCGGATCGGTGCCATCCACGGTGATACCGGGGATGCTGAAGGCCCGCGCTTTCTTCGAAAGCGGATCGCCGGCGGCATGGTTGGCGTCCTCAAGGCTGATATGCGTGTAGGCCTGGTATTCGTTGTTCTCAAGGACGTAAACGATCGGCAGCTTCCAAAGGGCTGCAAGATTCAGCGATTCATAAAATGCGCCTTGTTTCGACGAGCCGTCACCAAAAAAACAGTAAACCACTTGTCCGGGATTCTTGACCTGCGCGGTCAACGCCGCGCCGGTTGCATGAGCGATGCTCGCGCCAATGATTGCCGAAGTGCCGGGGAAATTATGGGCAGGATCAGCGAGGTGCATCGAGCCGCCGAAGCCTTTGCACAAGCCATCTCGGCGGCCGTAAATCTCCGCCATCATTTTCCGAACCGATGTACCCAGTACGATTGGATAGCCGTGGCAACGGTAGCTCGGCATAGCCAGGTCCTTGTCACTACGGGTAGCGAGGGCGCCGACAATGGAGGCTTCCGCGCCGTCAGCAAGATGCGTGTGGCCACGAATCACGCCAGGATGTTCGACGAAAGTTCGTTTCACTCGTTCTTCGAACTCACGAATCCGGACCATCTGCGTGTAGATCCAGATGAGCTGGTCTTTTTCGAGGTCGTTTGCCGTCTGCATCGCTCACTCCTTCAGGCACTATGGTTAAGGTGCCTTTTCCTTTGGCTGATCGTTGGTTTCATGGCCGGCCTCATGGCCGGCCTCATGGTCGGCCTCATGATCGATTTGACAAAGCGGGTCGCCCACCGGCACGTCATCCGCTTCGCGCGCCATAATCTTCAGCAGAATGCCCTCGAACGGCGAGTCCAACTCGTAATTTACTTTTTCGGTTTCGAGTTCGACGACAGGCTCGCCGCGCTTCACTCGATCGCCTTCTTGTTTGAGCCGGCGCACCAGCTTCACTTTCGTGGTGCCGATGCCACCCGACTTCGGAACTCGCAGGATAGTTACGATGGCCTTCACCTCTCGAACAACTGCTTGGGAGATGACTCTTCTAATTTCATAATCCACTGGGCAGAGACTGTCAATTCTTTGAGCGGTTTCGTCTCCGCGCGGATCTAAAGGTCAAGGCAAGGAAAACAGAATCACCGTCGGAGTACCGCCTTGATCCGCACCATTCAATTCAAAAAACTTGGACATGAATCCGGAAACCGCTGCGACGTATTGCTTTCTGTGAATCTCATATGTAATTACGCCTCCTGCGATTGGGCCGCCGACATTGAAACGGTAAAGCACTTTTCCGTTCGCCGCGTCGAGGGCGATGAAATCTCCGGAGCTTTCGCCGGTAAAGAGCAGGCCGGCAGAGGTGGCGGTGACTCCGGCGAGCATGGGTTTCGATGCGTCGTAGCGCCAGCGTTCTTTTCCAGTGGAAGCGTCGAAGCCTGTGAGGCGGCCGCGGGCTTTCTCCCATGGATCGAAATGCGGAAGGCCTCCGAGATAGAAGTCGGCGTCGAAATGAGGAGGCTCTTTGTCTTTTTGGATGACGGCGCACCAATCGTTTGCCGGTTCGAAGAGCGTGTTGGTTGAGGGATCGTAGGGAGGACTACTCCATTCGGCGCCGCCAAGGGGGCCGGGGCAAACGCGAACCGCATCGCCGAGGGGAACATCGACATTTTCGCGGGTGACGAATGGGACTGAGTAAAGCTGTTCGTGGGTATCGCGGTCGATCAACTTGAGGAGGCCGTCTTTACCGGATGCGGCGATGACGTTGCGCGTCTTTCCATTGATCGTGGTTGAAAATACGGGACTCACCTGCGGCAGATCCCAATCGTGAATGTCGTGCGGGACTGTCTGGTAGTACCACTTCATTTTTCCGGTGTGAACATCGAGCGCGATGATCGAGCTGGTGTAGAGATTCGCGCCTGGCCGCGCTTCGTCGTAGAAATCGGGGGCGGGATTGCCGACTGGGACGTAAATCTCGGCGCGCTCTGCGTCGAATGAGAAAGGTGTCCAGATATCGCCGCCACCATGCGCCAGGATCTGGGGATCCTTTCCCCACGTTTCGGAGCCGGGTTGGCCGGGATCGGGGATCGTGTTGAATTTCCAGATCGGTTCGCCGTTGGAGAGGCGAAATGCGCCGACCCAGCCTTTGGCGGCCCATTCTGCGCCGGCGGTTCCGATGACGACGAAATCTTCGTAGATCAGCGGGGGCATGCTGAGGAAATGTCCTTGTTTTGAATCGGCGATTTGGCGGCTCCAGAGGAGGGCGCCGGTTTGAGAGTCGAGCGCGAGAAGATAGCCGTCGGCGGTGCCGCGGACGAGCTTGCCGTCTTTTATAGCGGCGCCGCGATTGGGGGGGAAGACTTCTTTGGAGTGTGGCTGCCAGACGTGTTCCCAGCGGAGGCGGCAATTGGTGGCGTCGATTGCGATTGTGTAATGCGTCGTTGTGAAATAGAGCACTGCGTTGTAGACGAGGGGACTTGATTGTGCGGGGACTCGCTCTTTCGTTTGGTAGAGGCAGGCTGGGCGGAGGTTTGCTACGTTGGCGGTTGTGATCTGCTTTGCGTCTACGAATCGCAGGCCCGCGTAATCGTGATTGGGGTGCAGCCAGTTTTCTTTGCTGCTGGCGGCTTCGTTGAGTTCTTTTTGTGTGGGGCCGGTTTGGGCGGAAGCGGCGAACGGGAGAGCTAGGAGGGCGAGAGCTATGATTGAATTGCGCCGCTTTGCTGTCACATGTCCTCTAGCGAAAAGTGCGCGTCGCAATTTATAGCTGTGCTGATCACGTCAGTTCACGCTTCGCTCAGCTTTGGCCCAATAGGGCTGGCGAAGAGCTTTCTTGTCCGTTTTTGCCGCGGCTGTTTTCGGAATTTCTGCTCGAAATTCAATGGACTTTGGGGCTTTCACGCCGCCGAGGCGCGTTTTGCAATGTGCGATGATGAGATCTTCTGAGATTGCATCGTCATCGCGCAAAACTACGATTGCCTTTACCGCTTCGCCCCATTTGTCATCAGGAACGCCGATCACTGCACATTCGCGCACTTCAGGAAGCTCCATGACAGCGGCTTCGACTTCGGCGCAGTAGACATTGAAACCGCCGCTGATGATCATGTCTTTTTTTCTGTCGACTATGTAGAAGAAGCCGAACTCGTCTCGATAGCCGATGTCGCCGGTGTGGTGCCAACCGAAGGCGCGAATTTCTTTCGTTGCTTCCGGTAGCTTGTAATAGCCGAGGGTAACCAACGAGCCTCGGGCAACGATTTCTCCGGGTTGATGCGGGGGCAGGATGTGGCCATCATCGTCCATCACTGCGAGGCGGACGGCGGAGCTGGCGCGTCCACAACTTCGCAGTCGCTCGGGATGATCTCCAGCAGCGGAGGCTGCGAGAGTGCGCTGATCGAGCCAAGTGAGGAGCATGGGCGCTTCGGTTTGTCCGTAGCACTGGCATAGGCAGGGGCCGAAGACTTCGATGCCTCTTTTTAGTTTGTCTGGGGAGACAGGCGCTGCGGCAAGAAGAAAGACGCGCAGGCTTGAGTAGTTAAATCTTTCGAGATCGGGGTGGGCGAGTAAGGCGTAGAAGGCAGTGGGCGGGAGGAATATGTGCGTTACGCCGAAGCGCTCGATGCTTTTCAAAACTTCGAGGGCATCGAACTTCGGCAGGACGACGTTGGTGGCGCCGAGCGGGAACATTGCGAACGCAACGGTTCCGGCAGCGTGCGAAAGCGGAGCCGTGCTCAGGCAAACCGGATTCGTATCGCCGATGCGCCAGTAATGGCCGGCTAATTCCACCATCGTGCCCCATGCGACGTTGGTGACCATCACGCCTTTTGCAGGGCCGGTGGTGCCGCCGGTGGGGACCAGGCCCATGAGGTCGTCGGGATTTCCGTGGGCGTTTGCGAAGTCGGGGACCTCACGAGCCGAGGCGCGGCGCATGAATGCTTCGAGTGATTCGTCGCCATCGCATTCCGCGTCGATGCAAATGCAGTGTCGCAAGCTGGGGACACGGCTCTTGATTTCGCGAACGGAATCGCGAAATGAGCTGTGATAGAAAAGCCAGGGGGCCTCGACATAGTTCAGGTATTCGATATTGGCGTCGGCAGCGTTTCTGTAATTGATTGGGACCCAAACGCCGCCCGCGCGCAAAAGGCCGAGCATGCAGAAAAGGACTCGCGCATCATTTAGGGAGTAGATCGCGACCGGCGCTTCGGGTTGAATGCCGGCTGCAGACATTGCTCCGGCGATACTTTCGCTTGCGGCTTTTAGTTGGCGGTAGGAATAGCGAGACTCGCCGTCGATGATGGCGGTACGATGGGCGTATGCTTCGGCGCCTTTGTCGAAATAGTCGATTGCTCGCATTCGATACAGTTTCCTGAAGACCGCGCCAACCATACGGCGCGTTGTCGCGGCGAACTAAAAACTACGACAACATCCTTAGCTTTGCCAGCCCATAGCCCTCAAGCGCGTGGAGAAGTTCGCGATGTCCGAAAGCGGCGGCTGGCGATGCGAAACCCACTTTTCGCGGCGGCGCTTGCACCAGATGGTGAGCTGCGAAGGCCTGAATGAGGCCCGTCTGCCTGTAACAGCAGGCGCCGAATATGACGCATTGGGCGGAAGCTGTGGTGCCTCGTCCGACTACCACGTCGATCGTTCGCTGCTCGCGCGCGTTTTCACGTGGAGGAGTTCCGGCTTGTACTGAGCTTGCCATCTCTGCGAGTCTCTTTTCCTGCTCAGCCTTGGGCAGCGGGCGAATTTGGTCTTCATAGTGCTTTTCTGTCGCCAGCACATCGGTCATCAGAGCGCGGTCGAGAATTCCCCCGATGGTTTTCACGTTCGCAATCTGTGGATGGCTTTTGAACCAGACCGGGTGCGGAAATCCTCCCCAGGGCAGAGCGAGCTGCGTTTCGATTGAGCCCGGTATGACTGCTTCGTGTCCTGCGGCGCGCTGCCACGCTTTGTAGCGGTTCTGTTCGAGGTAAAAAGCTTCCGTCTGAATTACGGCGAAGATTGTCTGCGTCGAACCGAAGGTCGGAATCCCCTTGAACAAAGAAACCACCTCAAGAGTGTCGATGCCGCCAGCTTCAATGCAGAAATGGGCGGCGATGTCGCTTGTCCCGGACATGTATGCGGTCGCGGGGGCAATGAGAAGGCCGCATTGCGCGAATTTCGGGCCCCAATTCTCTGCGACATCGCGAATCCAGGCCTGTTCGCCGCTGATATCAACGTAATGACAGCCCGCCTGAAGGCTCGCCTCGACCACTCGCGGCCCGTGATAGAGGAAAGGCCCAACGGTGTTGCAAACAACCTTGGCGCCAGAAAATAGATGCGCAAGTTCGCTAGCCGAATTACCGACTTCGGCCACTTCGTAGTCGGCGGTCTCTATTCCCGGGACGCGGTCCATCACTTCTTCGATCTTGTTGCGATTCCGGCCGGCCGCGATGAAGGGCACGTTGTACTCGCGGAGAAATTCAGCCACGAGGCGTCCGGAGAACCCGCTGGCACCGTAGACAATGACAGGCTTCTTGCTGCTCACGACCGCTCCTCGGCTCGCGCGGGTCGTTTACCTACGTAGACGCGAGATTTGAACCCACACACTGTCCCGCTCAATTCAGAAACGGGTGGTCTGTCCGGAAATATTAGGCTAAAGTCGCCTTCGCGCCAGCAGGCACCTTTTTGTAACCCGGTACCCGAGGAGAAACCGCAATGCAAGATTCGGATTGCCCTGTGCGAATCACTACCGAAATCATAGGCGGAAAATGGAAGCCGCTGATTCTGTTCTATCTGCAGGACGGCACTCGCCGTTTTGGTCAGTTGAGGAAGCTGCTTCCGGGAACGACCAAGAAAATGCTGACGCAGCGGCTGCGAGAGCTCGAACGTGACCAGATCATTCGTCGAAAGGTCTACGCGCAAGTGCCACCTCGAGTTGAATACTCATTGACGCGGCATGGACAGAGCTTAAAACCGATCCTGGTGCTGATGTCTTCGTGGGGCAAGAGACATCGTGTTCGGCACGGCGAAGCGAAAAGTTGAGAACCCTCATTTTAGGAGCAAACAAAGCTCTTGAGCTGCGGCACGCAGGTGTGGAAGGAATTTGGTTTGCATTTCCTGGATGGAGACCCGTTGAGCATGCGCGCCGATATTCAGTGCGGCCACTACTTTGCCGCTGGGATTCTGAATCGGGACCGCCATGGAGCGCAGTCCGTGCTCGAGTTCCTGATCGATGATCGAGTAGCCGTCGCGCCGAATTTGACGCAGAGCTTGCGTGAGTTTGGCGGGATTTGTGATTGTGCGTTCGGTGTAGCGCTTGAATTCGACGCGAGCCAGGACCGATTCGAGTTCTTCTGGCGGAAGGTTGGCCAAAATCGCGCGTCCCATGGAAGTGCAAAATGCCGGCAACCTGCTGCCGACACCGAGGTCGATCGACATGATGCGGGTGACATTTGCGCGGGCGATGTAGACGATCTCGACGCCATCAAGCGTCGCAATTGAGCAGGATTCGTGGAGCAGGTGGCTGATGTGTTCGAGCACCGGCTGGGCCGCCGTCGCAAGAGGCATCGAGGAAATGTAGGAGTGCCCGAGCGCCAGAATCCTGGGGCGGAGAAAGAAGTGCCTGTTGTCGTCAGAGCCGGCAAAGCCGAGTTTTGCAAGCGTATAGAGACAGCGACGGACGGCGGCGCGCGAGAGACCGGTGGTGGTGCTGACTTGAGAGATCGTCAGGTGGTGGCGCCGCTGAGAGAATGCTTGAATAACGGCGAGGCCACGGGCGAGAGAAGTCATGAAATTTGGATCTCCGGTGAAGGCGTCGCTATCGGCCGAGCGTTTGGAAGGTGCGATAGGAGGTTCTGACGCGGGTGCCTTCCGCGGATTGAGTTCAGGCAAAGGAAGCCCTCCGGTGGTGCAGAAAATGGAGGATACACAATTTGGCCGATAGGCGCACGCTATTTCGATAATCGGCCTTGACAAGGCGGAGACCCCTTGACTAGATTCGCCGTAAAGCACGCCCAGGGCTGGTCAGCCCTTTAGGAGACTGCGGAGCAAAGCCTTGGCAGAATTCTCATCATTGCGCGAAGCCGTGGGAAGTCAGGTACGCGATGGCGATGCCGTGGCGCTCGAGGGATTCACGCATCTGATCCCGTTTGCCGCGGGACACGAATTGGTGCGGCAAGGGCGCCGAGGCTTGACGCTGATCCGAATGACCCCCGACATCATTTACGATCAGATGATCGGCATGGGGTGCGCCGCGAGGATCGTGTTTTCCTGGGGAGGGAATCCCGGTGTAGGATCGCTCCATCGGTTTCGCGATGCGATCGAGAATGGCTGGCCGGCGCCAGTCGAAATCGAAGAGCACAGCCATGCGGACATGGCCGCGAGCTATCAGGCGGGCGCTTCAGGTTTGCCCTTCGCTGTGATGCGAGGTTATGTGGGGTCCGACCTGCCGAAGTTCAACGAGAGAATTCAGCCGATTACGTGTCCATTCACCGGAGAAGTTTTGACGGCCACGCCTGCCCTGAATCCGGATGTGACGATCATTCACGCTCAAAAGGCCGACCGCAAAGGAAATGTTGCGATTTTCGGAATCGTTGGGATTCAGAAGGAAGCGGCGCTGGCGGCCAAAAAAGTGATCGTCACGGTGGAAGAAATTGTCGATGATTTGAATGCTCCCGTAAATGCGTGCATCCTGCCGGCCTGGGTGATTTCGTGCATCAGTGTGGTGCCGGGTGGCGCGCATCCTTCCTACGCGCACGGCTACTACAAGCGAGACAATTTGTTTTGCAAGGCCTGGGACGGCATCTCCCGCGATCGGGAGCAGTTTCGTGCTTGGATGAGCCGGCATGTGCTGGGGACGAAGGATTTTGCCGAGTACCGCCGCAGCATCGAATCGGAGATGAAGGTCGGTCATGCCTGAGTTGGGTTATACACCCGCGGAAATTATGACAGTGGCGGCGGCGCGGAAGTTGAAGAATGGGACTGTCTGCTTTGTGGGAATCGGACTGCCCAGCGCCGCAGCGAACCTCGCGCGAATCACTCATGCTCCTGAGCTTGTGCTGATCTACGAGTCGGGGACGATCGGTGCAAAGCCCGACGTGCTCCCGCTTTCTATCGGCGACGGCGAACTGGCCGAGACGGCGGATGCAGTGGTTTCGGTTCCGGAAATTTTTCGATATTGGCTGCAGGGCGGGCGCGTTGACATCGGATTTCTTGGAGCGGCGCAAATCGATAAGTTCGGTAATATCAATACGACGGTGATTGGTTCTTACGAAAAGCCGAAAGTGAGGTTGCCGGGAGCGGGGGGAGCGCCGGAGATCGCCACGGCAGCGAAAGAAGTGGCGATAATTCTGAAGCAGAGTAAGCGGACGTTCGTGGAGAAATTGGATTTCGTGACTTCTTCGGGGTACTACCCGGACGCCGGCGGCAATGGACGGCCGGGGCCTCGTGGTCGCGGCCCCACGACTGTGATTACAGATCTCGGCGTGATGCGCTCCGACCCGGCGAGCAGGGAACTGATTCTGACCGCGATTCATCCAGGCACTACGGTGGACCAGGTGAGAGATGCAACTGGATGGACATTGAAAGTGGCGCCGCAGCTTGAGACAACGACACTGCCGAGCGACCAGGAATTGAGCGCGCTTCGCGATCTGCATTCGCGAACGGCTGCTGCGCACGGAAATGCATCCGTTGCGGAATAGCTGGTGAAGGGGGCGAATTGAGCTGCAACTCTCGCGAGGAGAATTACTAGATATGGGGAAAGTCAGTGGATACAGGCGGCCGTTTCCGGGCACGCAACCGAATTTTCTCCATCCTTCGTATGTTTCTTCGATCAAACGGGCACCGAAGAAACCGCTCATCTACATGCCGCACACGCTTACCGAAGTTACAGGGCCGGTATTCGAGCGAAAAATCGTCGACGTGAAAGCCTTCGACTTAACGAAACAGCATTCAGGCGAGCCGGTTGGGGAGCGCATTGTGGTAAGCGGCCGAGTGTTGGATGAAAATGGGCGGCCCGTGCGCGACACGCTTGTGGAAATCTGGCAGGCCAACGCCGCGGGACGCTATTTCCACAAGCGAGACCAACACGATGCGCCGCTCGACCTAAACTTCAGTGGCTGCGGCCACACGATGACCGATTCCGAAGGCCGGTACCGCTTCGTGACGATTCGACCGGGAGAATATCCCTGGGGCAATCACCACAATGCGTGGCGGCCGGCGCACATTCATTTTTCTTTGTTCGGGCCGGCATTTGCGACGCGTCTCGTAACGCAGATGTATTTTCCGGGCGACCCGCTCATACCCTACGACCCAATTTTTAATTGCACGGCGGACGAAAAGGCGCGCAACCGCCTGATCTCGCAATTCGATTGGGAAAGCACTGTTCCGGTGCAAGCGCTGGGATACCGCTTTGACATCGTGCTGGGCGGCCGCGAGGAAACGCCGATGGAGCATAAATGAGCCTTCAGGCGAGCACATCGCAAACCGTGGGGCCGTTTTTTATTATCGGATGCAGTTGGCTCAACCGAAGTGAAATCGCTGGTGAAGGCGTTGCCGGCGAACGAGTGACCATCGAAGGGCGCGTAGTGGACGGCGACGGCAAACCTGTGCCGGACGCCCTGCTCGAAATCTGGCAGGCAAATTCACAGGGAAAATACGCGCACCCGGACGACGCCCAGAACAAGCCGAGCGAACCGAATTTTCAAGGATTCGGCAGAATCGCGACGGATGACGACGGCAGGTTTCGTTTTACTACAATCAAGCCCGGTGCCGTGCCAGGGCCCAATGGGAAGCCGCAGGCGCCGCACCTGGCGGTGTCGGTATTCGCGCGAGGTCTGTTGCGGCGACTCGTGACGCGAATCTATTTTCCGGATGAGAGCGGGAATTCCGGAGATTATGTGCTGAAGCTTGTGGAGCCGGAGCGCCGTGGAACACTGATTGCGAAAAAGACCGCAAAGCCCGGTTTGCTCGATTGGAACGTCGTACTGCAGGGTAACGGCGAGACTGTGTTTTTTGAAGTTTGAGATTTAAGGAACCTGGCGATGCCGCGCGGGCGGCTCGTTAACTCCACACCCGACGCGCCGTTTCCGCAACGAGGCGCAGCTTGGCCCACTGCTCGTCTTCGGTTAGAAGATTTCCTTCCATCGTGGAAGCAAAGCCGCACTGCGGACTCAGAGCCATGTTTTCGAGAGGGAAGTGGCGTGCGGCTTCGTTGATCCTCTCGACCAGCTGGGTTTGGTTCTCGAGTTGTGGGCGCTTTGAACTGACAAGCCCAAGGACGACAGTCTTTTCGCGCGGTATGAAGCGAAGCGGTTCGAATGTTCCGGACCGCTCATCGTCGTACTCGAGAAGGAAGCGATCCACGTCCATCGTTGTGAAGAGCTTCTCGGCGATCGCGTCGTAACCACCCTCCGCATACCAGTGGCTGCGATTATTTCCGCGGCAGAGATGTATCGCGAGAGTGACACCAGGTTTGCGCGCCGCTGCGAAGCAGGCGTTGTCGGCAAGAATCGCCTCGTCGAGAAGCGTATCCGGGTCGGAATTCATCTCGGTGCGAATCCAGTCGCGCCATTTTGGATCCATGTAATAGCTGTAGCGCGGTGCATCAATTTGAATGTAGGCCACGCCTTCGGCGGCCAGGCGCGCTATTTCCTTCTTCATGATCTCGACGACGTTCCAGAGCAGGGCGGAGTGGTCGGGGTAAATTTTGTCGGTCACGCCTCGCTTATACGAAATCGCCGGGAACTGCGTGGCGCTTGGAAGCGTCATTTTGATCGCGCCTTTGCAATTGGCCTTGAGGAAGGCCAATTCGTGCCCTGTGAGAGGACGTATGGCGCGAAGCTTGGACGTTACAATCCCGGTGACGCTGCTGGCGTGGGTGTCTTTGGCTTCCCCCGCTTTCCAGGTGCGCGCGACGGAATCGCCCAGGTCGAATCCTTCCACGGCGTCGGTGAAATCGGACATGAAGTTGCGCCGGCGCAGTTCACCGTCGGTAAAGATTTCGAATCCGAGTTCCTTCTGCTTGGCAAGAACGCGCCGGATCTCCCGATCCTCTATTTCAGCCAAGGTCTTGGATTCCGCGGTGCGTCGTGCTTCGAGCAATTCAGCCGGCCTCAGCAAACTTCCTACCTGGTCAGCGCGATACGTTCCGGACATGTTTTGATGTTCCCCTTGGTTCCAGTTAAACCCAGAGTTTTTCGTTCAGCTTCAATCCGTGCTCGCGGCAATAGCTCACATAGTGATTGATGAACCAAAAGACGTCGAGCGTTTCAAGAAGCACATCGTTATCGTCATAGAACTCAAGCGAGGCGTTCAGCCAGAAAAACGTTTTCATTCCGTTCGGATCGTCGGAGACCAAGGTGTGAATTGCGCCGGGGCTTTCATGCACGTAGCTGCCCGGACGAGCCACCCAGTCGTATTCCAAGTACCGCCAGCTGCCCTCAAGCGTGCATGCGAATACTGGCCCGCGATGGCGATGCCGTCCTAGCTTGCCACCCTTTTTGACCCATAGGATATTTGCGAACGAACTTCCGCGAACATCGAAAGCAAGATGACGAATGTAGACGTTCTCAATAAACGGAACCCATGGGGATTCGTCCTCTCCAGCGCCGATGTGCACATCCGGACGCGAATATTGTCGAACGATGTCGGTGATGCTGGAATACGTATCGATCGGCATAAGGCCTCCATCGGAATTGTTAGGGCAGTTTCGCAGTTTCGAGGCGAAGCATGCTAGCACAAAAGAAAACTTAGAAGGGAAACGCGCAGTCTTCCTGCGGAAAATTGTTCGATTATCGTCGGGTGGAGAATCTCGAGACCCTCCGGCAATCCGCGAAGAATCTCCGATCCGAGGATCGTGCTAGGATTTGCGCGCAATTTAGCTGTCACTTGTTTTTTGGACTGGGAGCAGGGGGAGCGATGCGGCCAAGCTTGGCAGGGATTCAGGTTAAATGGTTCCAGAAACGCATGGCAATACTATCCTTCGCTGCATTTTTGGTGGGCGCGGTGCCGCCTGCGAACGGTCAATCGCCGAAGGTTTTGAAAAAAATCTTAATCGACACGGATCCTGGCACGGACGACGCGCTTGCGATTCTATTGGCATTTAACTCCCCGGAAATAGATGTGCGGGCGATTACGATCGTCGCGGGCAATGTTACTTCTGAACTGGGTCTCGAAAACGCTCTCAAAGTGATGAGCCTGGCAGGCCGCTGTGATATTCCCGTCGCCAAGGGAGCGGCGCATCCTCTATTTCAGAAATTGAATACGGAAGAGTTCTGGAACGGAAAGAATGGCTTGGGCGGGGCTGAGTTGCCGCCGGCCCACTGCGATGCCTCCTCGCAATTCGGTCCAGACTTGATCATCGAAACGGTTCATCGATATCCGCACGAAATCACGCTGGTGCCAATTGGGCCGCTTACGAACATCGCCCTGGCGATTTCGAAAGATCCATCCATCATTCCGCTCGTAAAAGAAGTAGTGCTGATGGGCGGCTCGATCACAGGCGGGAATGTGAACGCAGCGAGCGAATTCAACATTCATAGTGACCCTGAAGCGGCATCGCTCGTGTTTAATGCCGGTTGGCCAATCACGATGGTGGGTTTGGATGTAACGGAACACACGCTCATCACGAACGCGGATATCGCTCGACTCGAGAGCAATGGGAGACAACAAGCGAGTTTTGCGGCGGCCGTCGCCCGCTTTCAAATCGGGACCTATCAAGGCACCGGTTTTGGTGGCGGTGCCGTACATGATGCGCTGGCGGTCGGGGCGGTGATCGATCGCTCGTTTTTGAAGACGCAAGATATGCGCGTTGACATCGAAACGGATGGCAGATTCACGCGCGGCGAGACGGTTGGCAATCGCGGAAACGCCGTTGATCGCATCGTCCCGAGAGGCGATCGGCTAGAAACGGTCGGGGTAGACGTGGTGCAGCCGAACGTAAAGGTGGCTGTCGGCGTCGATTCGAGTCGATTCATCGAACTCCTGGTGAGCCGCCTTGGCGGCAAATGACTACTCGGGTGCCGAATCTGACCTCTGGTCGTATTTCAGCGCACCATTTAAGTTCAGCGCGTAACCGAAGCTACTGCGGCTTCGTCAAAGACTAAGCGTAAGTTTGCTGCGTGAAAAGGGGAGCAACTTTCTACATCGGCACCACTGTGCTTTCTGGTGGCGCAGCCGAATTCAGCCTCAGGAAACTTCTTGAGCCTGTCCTGATTGCCGAACCGGTGTCGATATGCTGAAATTACGGTAAATGGACCCAAACGCGACCACCACAACTGCGGTACCCAGTCCGCCGAGCGCCAGCTCACCCGAGCACCGATATTCCAATCAGCGCGACGAGCAACCCAAGAGCCATTGGTGGGTTTGGGTGCTCATCGCTGCGATTGTGCTGATTGGCGGAATTATTTATTTCCGGCATCGGCAAGCTGCCAATGAAGCCGCCGCAAAAGCGAAGGCGGCGCAGCAGCCTCGCTCGGTTCCCATCGTGACGGCAACGGCGAAAAAGGGCGACATCGGAGTCTACGTCGAAGCTCTTGGAGCGGTGACGCCTGTCTACACGGTAAATGTTACGAGCCGCGTTCAAGGGCAGGTGATGAACGTGTTTTACAAGGAAGGCCAGATGGTTCGCAAAGGCCAACCTCTTCTCGAGATTGACCCGAGACCGTTTCAAGCGGCGCTCACGCAGGTGGAAGGGCAGTTGGAGCATGATCAAGCGGTTCTCGCGGAAGCGCGCATCGATTTGGACCGGTACCAACAAGCGTTCAACCGGAACGCCATCGCCAAACAACAACTCGACGACCAGACTCAATTGGTGAAACAGGACGAGGGGACTGTAAAGAACGATCAGGGGCAAGTGGCCAATGCACAAGTCAATCTTGCCTATACCCATATCACGTCGCCGATAGACGGTCGTGTGGGTTTGCGACTCGTAGATCCTGGGAACATGGTGCAGGCAAATGGAACGACGCCGCTGGTAGTTGTCACTCAGCTTGCGCCGATCACGGTGATTTTCAGTGTGGCGGAGGATTACCTAGCGCAGATTCAGCAGCAGACGCGCAATGGCGAAAAACTGAAAGTCGACGCTTATGACCGCACGCAACAGACCAAGATCGCGGAAGGAACTCTCTTAACAATCGACAACCAGATCGACACCACCACTGGCACGGTCAAAATGAGGGCGGAGTTTTTGAACAAGGACGGTGCGCTTTTTCCGAGCCAGTTCGTAAATGTTCGGCTCCTCGTGACCACCCAACACAACGTTACACTAATTCCCACTCCGGGTATCCAGAGAAATGCCCAAGGTGCTTTTGTGTACTTAATCCAAGAGCAAAAAGCCACGATTCGAACGGTGAAAGTCGGTACCACAGACGGAAACATCACCGCTGTCGAGGGGATTAATCCCGGTGACGTGGTTGCGGTGAACGGGTTCGACAAGTTACAGGACGGCGCTCCGGTGAGAATTCAAAAGCCGACTACGAGCGGCGGCGCAAATGCGCATTCCAGCGGGGACGGCGGGGAAACTCCGTGAATCCGTCTCGTCCGTTTATTCTCAGGCCGGTTGCAACCTCTCTGTTGATGGCAGCAATTCTGCTTACCGGATTTGTTGCATTTCTGCAGTTGCCTGTCTCGGCGCTTCCCGAAGTTGACTATCCCACGATTCAAATCATCACGTTTTATCCTGGCGCGAGTCCGGATGTGGTTGCGTCGGCGGTGACTGCGCCTCTGGAGCGGCAATTCGGTCAAGTCCCTGGCTTGAACCAGATGACCTCGACGAGTTCTGATGGCAGCTCGGTGATTGTCTTGCAGTTTTCGCTCGACCTGAGCATTGACGTGGCTGAGCAAGAGGTCCAGCAGGCGATCAACTCGGCACAGACATATCTTCCCGCGGACCTCCCGACGCCACCTCTTTACAGCAAAACAAATCCTGCCGACACGCCGATTCTGACGCTGGCTCTGACGTCCGATACGGTGCCCCTCTCACAGGTGGAAGACCTGGCGGACACGCGCTTGGTGCAGAAGATTTCGCAGCTTCCGGGCGTTGGGCTTGTGAGCATCAGCGGCGGGCAAAAGCCGGCTGTGCGGATCCAGGTGAACCCCACCGCGCTTTCGCATTATGGGATCAACCTGGAAGATGTTCGCACTGCCATTCAGCAAACGAGTCTTGATCTTGCGAAAGGAAATTTTGACGGGCCTCACCAGGATTATCAGATTCAGGCGAACGATCAGCTTCTGACGAGCAAGGATTTTACACAGGTGGTTGTCGCCTATCGCAATGGTGCGCCCGTGTTTTTGTCGGATGTCGCCAACATTATCGACAGCGCTGAGAACGTAAAGCAAGCAGCCTGGATGAACACTACGCCGGCGGTGATTGTGAACATCCAAAGACAACCGGGCGCGAATATTATTCAAGTGGTCGACCGCATCACCAAGCTGATGCCGGTTTTGCAGCAAACGCTTCCTGCCTCCGTGAAAGTTTCGATCTTGACCGATCGAACCGTCACCATACGTGCATCAGTTCGGGACGTTGAATTCGAGCTGATGCTGACGATCGCCCTCGTCGTCATGGTGATCTTTCTCTTTTTGCGAAGCTTATCTGCAACCGTGATTCCCAGTATTGCCGTGCCTGTCTCGCTCGTGGGTACGTTTGGCGTGATGTATCTTGCCGGCTATAGCCTGAATAACCTCACGCTCATGGCCCTAACGATCGCGACGGGCTTTGTGGTGGATGACGCCATCGTGATGATTGAGAACATTGTGCGCTTCCTGGAAGAAGGCGACACGCCGCTCGAGGCGGCATTGAAAGGATCGGAACAGATCGGATTCACGATCGTTTCGCTCACCATTTCGCTCATCGCCGTTTTGATACCCCTGCTTTTCATGGGTGACATTGTGGGGCGGCTCTTCCGCGAATTTGCCATCACTCTCAGCGTTACTATTCTCGTCTCAGCGATTGTCTCGCTCACCCTGACTCCGATGATGTGCGCGAAGCTGCTGCGCCATAAGGCGGAATCACAGCGAGGCCGCTTCTACGAAGCTTCCGAGCGAGCATTCCAGCGGGTGATCGACTTTTATGGGCGGACGCTTCAGTGGGTTCTTCAACGCCAGACCGCAACGCTGTTTGTGGCGCTGGGCACCCTGATCCTGACGATTGTCCTTTACATTTTAATCCCCAAAGGCTTTTTCCCTGTTCAAGATACTGGGATCATTCAGGGAATTTCAGAGGCGCCAGAGTCGATTTCATTTGATGCGATGTCTCAGCGTCAGCAGGAATTGGCGCGCGTGATTCTCAAAGACCCGGCGGTAGAAAGTCTTTCCTCTTTCATCGGTGTCGACGGCACAAACACCACGCTCAACAGCGGTCGAATTCAAATCAACTTAAAACCTCTGGAAGAGAGAAAGATCAACGCGTCGGATGTGATCCGCAGACTTCAGCCAGAACTCGATAAGGTGGATGGGATCACTCTCTACATGCAGCCGGTCCAGGATCTGACGGTGGAAGATCGCGTCAGCCGGACCCAGTTTCAATACACTCTAGAAGATCCCGATGCCAACGAGCTGAACCGCTGGACCCAGCGTTTTGTCGAGAAGCTGAAACAACTGCCAGAGTTGCGCGATGTTGCAACCGACCAGCAGACGTCCGGCTTAGCCGCTTCGCTCGTAATCGATCGCCAGACGGCCTCTCGGCTGGGGATCTCTCCGCAGATGATCGATCAGACGCTTTATGACGCGTTTGGCCAGCGTCAGGTTTCTACCCTTTATACGCAACTCAACCAATACCACGTGGTGCTGGAAACGATGCCAGATTTCCAGAAAGATCCGGCGAAACTTCAAGATATTTACGTTCGCTCCGCGGCTACGTCGCCGCCGTCCGGTTCATCGGCATCTTCGGGAAGCTCTGCTGCACAATCAAACTCTTCTTCGGGGGTGAATTCGAACGGGGTCGTCACGGTCGGCTCATCAAGCAGTTCATCGAACACCTCCGGGCCCACGGGCACAAATTCGAATGCCAATACCGGTTCCTCCAATCCAGTTGCGGTCACCGCGCTGAACGGAGCGGCTGTGCCACTCAGTACCTTCACGCATTTCGAGTCGCGCACTGCGCCCTTGTCCGTCAACCATCAGGGCCAATTTCCGGTTGTCACGATCTCCTTCAATCTCGCCCCGAACGCCTCGTTGGGAGAAGCCACAAAGGCGATCGAGCAGGTGCAGAAGGAAATCAAAATGCCGCTGAGCATCCAGGCGGCATTTCAGGGCACGGCCGCGTCATTCCAGGCCTCGTTGGCAAACGAGCCGCTTCTGATTCTGGCTGCCTTGATCACCGTATATATCGTGCTGGGTGTCCTCTACGAGAGCTACGTTCATCCGATCACGATTTTGTCCACGCTTCCCTCCGCCGGAGTAGGTGCGATTCTCGCGCTGATGATTACGGGACAAGAGTTGAGCGTCGTCGCGCTGATCGGAATCATTCTGCTGATAGGCATCGTAAAGAAGAACGGCATCATGATGATTGACTTTGCGCTCGAAGCAGAACGCAAAGAGGGCAAGGGCTCTACCGAAGCCATCTACCAGGCCTGCCTTCTGCGCTTTCGTCCCATTATGATGACCACGATGGCCGCCCTTCTTGCGGGTTTACCTCTCGCCTTGGGCAGCGGAATCGGAGCAGAACTGCGCCGGCCTCTGGGTATCGCGATGGTAGGCGGCCTCATTTTCAGCCAGATTCTGACACTCTACACGACACCGGTGATTTACATCTTTTTCGACCGGATTGCCATGCGGCTCAAGCGATCGCATGCCAGTGCGACGAGCGGAGGACCGGTTCCGGCGGAACAGGTATGAGCCTATCGTCTCCATTTATTCGCCGCCCTGTCGCGACCACTTTACTGACGGTAGCCGTTGCGCTCGCAGGAGCGGTGGCTTTCAATTTCTTGCCGGTATCACCGCTCCCGCAGGTTGATTTTCCGACCATATCCATCGCCGCTTCGTTGCCGGGAGCGAGTCCCGAGATCATGGCCTCGTCGGTTGCGACGCCACTGGAGCGCCAATTCGGCCGGATTGCCGGCATCACGGAAATGACCTCGTCGAGCTTTCTTGGCACGACGAGCATCACGCTTCAATTCGATCTTAATCGTGACATTAATGGAGCGGCGAGGGACGTTCAGGCGGCTATCAACGCCGCTCGTAGCTATCTCCCGACCAATCTCCCCAGTAATCCGACCTATCGAAAAGTGAATCCAGCCGATGCCCCCATCATGGTCATCGCCCTCACATCGGATGTTTACGATCGCGGTCCGATGTATGACGCGGCTTCCACGATCATGTCGCAAAAGCTTTCCCAGATTCAGGGCGTTGGGCAAGTCATCGTAGGCGGAAGCTCGCTGCCCTCCGTTCGGGTTGAATTAAATCCCGTGCAACTGAATGGTTATGGGCTCGGAGTGCAAGACGTTCAAAAAATGTTAAGCGTTCAGAACGCGAACCTTCCCAAGGGCCAGATCTCGAATGGCGAGACAACGGCGGACATCATCACAAACGACCAATTGCTCAAAGCCGATTACTACAAGCCGCTCATCGTCGGCTACCACAAAGGCGCTGCCATCAAGCTTTCCGATGTGGCGGATGTACAAGATTCCGTCGAAAATGTCCGCGCTGCGGGTTACGTAAATGGAAAGCCCAGCGTGTTGGTGATTATTTTTCGTCAACCGGGCGCGAATATCATCGACACTGTTGACCGCATCTATTCTGAACTTCCTTCCCTAAAAGCTTCCATACCTTCCGCAATTGACTTGACGACAGTTCTCGATCGCACAACCACGATTCGAGCATCCGTGAAAGATGTTGAACGCACCCTGGCTCTCTCAGTCGCGCTTGTGATTCTCGTGGTGTTCTTCTTTCTTCGCAATGTTCGTGCCACCATTATCCCCAGCGTTGCTGTACCGGTATCACTTATCGGAACTTTCGGCGTGATGTATTTATGCCATTACAGCATCGACAACCTCTCGCTCATGGCCCTTACGATCTCGACCGGATTCGTCGTGGACGACGCGATTGTTGTGATCGAAAACATCTCCCGCTACCTCGAAATGGGCATGGGCCCAGAAGAGGCGGCGCTGGAGGGCGCCAAAGAGATCGGGTTCACGGTTATGTCGATCAGTATTTCGCTCGTGGCTGTGTTCATTCCCATCCTCCTGATGGGTGGAATTGTCGGGCGGCTTTTTCGGGAATTTGCAGTTACCCTTTCCGTGGCAATTTTGGTTTCTCTTGGCATTTCGCTGACCACAACCCCGATGATGTGTGCCAAGCTCTTGAGGCCGGAATCCGAGGAAAATCGTGGCCGTTTCTATCGAGCGAGCGAGACATTCTTTACCTGGATGGTGCGCACTTATGAACGCACTTTGACGGTTGTTCTACGCCATCCGGCGTTTACCGCCCTCGTTCTTTTCCTCACCATCGGTGTGAACATCTATCTTCTGATTATTGTCCCGAAGGGTTTTTTCCCGCTGCAGGATAACGGCACTATCTTCGGCGGCCTGCAAGGAGCGCAGGATATCTCGTATCAGGCGATGCAGCAGGACATCAAAACGTTCGTCGACATGATCAAGCAAGACCCGGCGGTGGCGAACGTGATGGCGTTTACAGGCGGTGCGGGCGCCACCAATGGAGGATTCGTCTATATTGGGCTGAAGCCGCTGGAGCAACGAAAGGTAAGTTCAAGCGATGTCATCAACCGCCTGCGGCCCAAGCTGACGTCTGTTCCCGGCGCAACCGTTTTTCTACAGGCTGGCCAGGACCTGCGGATCGGCGGGCGCCAGAGCAATGCTCAATTTCAATACACGATTCAAAGTGACAATCTGGACGATCTGGTGAAATGGGGACCGCAACTCCTTCAACAGATGCGAAAGTTGCCAGGCTTTACCGATGTGAATACCGATCAGCAGAATAGCGGGCTTCAGGCGTCGCTTGTTTACGATCGCGACACGGCATCGCGTCTTGGAATCACACCTCAACTCATCGACAACACCCTTTACCAGTCTTTTGGTCAAGCGCAGGTTTCGACCATGTACACCGCGCTCAACCAGTATCACGTTGTGATGGAAGCAGCTCCGCAATTCTGGCAGAGCCCGGTAGGCCTGAACGATGTATATGTTCATCCGACAACTGGTGGTGAAGTGCCCCTCAGTGCCATCGCACATTTCGAGCCTAAAACTGCGCCGCTCGCCGTCAATCACCAGAGCCAGTTTCCGTCGGTAACGGTCTCGTTCAATCTCGCGCCGGGAGTTTCTCTTAGCGATGCGGCCGCGAGAATCAATCAGATGGAGCAGCAAATTGGGATGCCGCAATCGATTCGGGGAATGTATTCGGGAACGCTGCAAGCTTTTCAAGCGTCGCTCTCAACTGAGCCTATGCTGATTATTACAGCGCTTCTTGCGGTTTACATTGTGCTGGGGATCCTTTACGAGAGTTTCATTCATCCGATCACGATTATTTCCACAATTCCATCCGCCGGGGTGGGTGCTGTTCTGGCTCTGATGCTTTTTCGATTGGACCTCAGCGTTATCGCGCTGATTGGGATCATCTTGTTGATTGGAATTGTGAAGAAAAACGCGATTCTGATGATTGATTTCGCGCTCGCTGCCGAACGAAATGAGGGAAAGAGTTCGAAGGATGCAATCTTCCAAGCCTGCCTGCTCCGTTTTCGTCCGATTCTGATGACGACCATGGCCGCTCTTCTTGGCGCATTGCCGTTAGCGTTGGGACGCGGTGTCGGTTCCGAACTTAGGCGCCCGCTGGGCATCGCAATCGTCGGCGGCTTGATTTTTAGCCAGATGCTCACGCTCTACACCACTCCCGTCGTGTACCTCTACATGGACCGAATGCGCCTCTGGTGGGAACGACGTCATGAAAAGGGTCACGCGGGAGCGACTCCTCAGGAGATTGCCGGATGAGTTGTTGGCCAACACGCTCAATGCCACAGAAAATCAAACGACAAAAACGACGAAATCCAATGGGCACCTGTGGATTTCTGCGAGTGATTTGCGTTGTTAGCGGAGCTACAGCTCTGCTCGGTGGTTGCACCGTGGGCCCGAAATATCACACGCCTTCCGCCCCCACGCCTACTGCTTACAAGGAGTTGACGCCGGCCAATTTCCCAACGACTGACGGCTGGAAGGTCGCTCAGCCTAAGGATGATGAACTTCGAGGGAAGTGGTGGGAGATTTACAACGACCCTCAACTCAATGCTCTCGAAGATCAAATCGATATTTCAAACCAAAGCATCGCCGCAGCCGCTGCGAGCTTTTTTTCCGCCCGCGCCATGGTTAAGGAGGCGCGCTCTCAGTATTTTCCAACGGTGTCCACTAATCCCTCGATCTCACAAATCCGGCAATCTGCGTCGCTAAGAACGTTTTCGACGGGCTCGGGGGGCGGCGGAACTGGCTCTACGGCCAACCTCTCATTCACGGAATATAACCTTCCATTTGACGCTAGTTGGCAACCGGACCTATTCGGAAAGATCCGCAACTCGGTGCGCTCGCAGGTGTATGGCGCGCAAGCAAGCGCTGCAGACCTGGAAAATACACGCCTGACCGTCCAATCGGAACTGGCTATCGATTATTTTTCTCTCCGCACTCAGGATGCGCTGCAGGAATTGCTGGACTCTACGGTTATCTACTATCAGGAGTCGCTTAAGCTCACCCAGGCTCTTTATGAGACGGGAATCGATTCAGACGAAGCCGTGGCGCAGGCGGAAACACAGCTTGAGACGACGCAAGCGCAAGCCACCGGCGTAGGTCTTACGAGGGCTCAATTCGAGCACGCGATCGCAGTTCTCGTAGGCAAACCGGCGTCCGATTTCTCGGTTCCTGTCGAGCCGTTGAAAGCGAAACCTCCGGCAATCCCTTTCGGTCTTCCATCGCAGCTTCTCGAACGGCGTCCCGACATCGCCGCCAGCGAACGGTTGATGGCTCAAGCGAACGCACAAATCGGCATCGCGACAGCCGCCTACTATCCCACCGTCACGCTCAGTGCCATGCTCGGACTCGAGTCCACATCGGCAGCGAGCTGGTTTACCTGGCCCAGCCGATTCTGGTCCGTAGGACCGGCGCTTGCCGAGACGCTCTTTGACGCGGGACTGCGGCATGCTACGGTCCAACAATTTCGAGGAGCCTACGATCAGACTGTCGCAAACTACCGTTTAGCGGTACTGACGGGCTTTCAGCAAGTGGAAGACGATCTGTCGGCACTCCGAATCTTATCTCTCGAGATTCAACAACAGGATACGGCCGTGAGATCTGCGGAGCGGAACCTAAAAGTCGCAACCGACCGCTACAAGCTGGGAATCGATCCTTACTTGAACGTGATTACGGCGCAAACTTTACTGTTATCTGCCAAAGAGACCGCGGTTAGCCTCCGAAACCAGCAGATTACGGCCAGCGTCCAGCTTATCGAGGCGCTCGGCGGAGGGTGGGGAAAATCCCAGCTACCTTCGGGTCAGCAGTTGATGGCTAAATTACCCTAATTCCGTGAATTTTGGTTCCGCCGCCGTCGTTGGCCGCGACTTAACGCGGGATAGCGTGTTTCACTGTTGATGGCAATGCAACCTCTTGACAAAAAATTTCGTCCCAATAATCGATAGTTTTATAATGTCTGTAATGGGAGCCATTCTAATGAAGAAAATCATACTTTTGGTTTCAATGTTCCTGTTCTTGGCAGCAGCTGGGACCGCGAGTGCGGACCCAAGGCCTGTGAAATTGTTTTTGTCTCCGGCATCCACAATTTCAAACGCTGATCTGATGAAGCACATTGTTGAGAAGTGCCCCAACGTAGCTATGACGCTCGATTCGAAGAAGTCCGACTTTATGCTCGAAGCGGGCGGCTGGTCTGGCAACTACAAGTTCACCGTGTATCAGCACGGCGGAGTGGCCGTCTATAGCACCACTACCCGGATGCTGAGCAACGCGGTGAAGGACGTCTGCAAGTACGTGAATCTGCCGACCAGTAATGCCAGCGTGAAATAGAGTCTCGGCGGGTTTTCTTCCATCATCATTCCTTTCTGGAGCGGGGGAGCGTGTGTCTCCTGTGGTATCGTTTTTCGACCACAGGAGACCTGGATGGCATTGAGCGGTTTCGACGCGACTCGATTCGAAGCGACAAGAGACTTCGCGCAGAAATTGGATAGCCAGGATCCGCTCGCGTCCTGCCGCGAACGCTTTCACATTCCTCGCGGAACGAGTGGTCGTGAGTGGGTGTATCTCACAGGCCATTCGTTGGGTCTGCAGCCGAAATCCGCGCGCGAATATGTGGAGCGCGATCTGCAGTTATGGCAGGACCTCGCCGTCGAGGGCCATTTTCATGGTCCGCAGCCTTGGGTGCCCTACATCGAGCTGCTTTCCGGGCCGACAGCGAGACTTGTGGGCGCGCTGCCTTCCGAAGTGGTGGTAATGAACACGCTCACCGTAAATCTTCATTGCATGATGGTTTCGTTTTACCGCCCCACCCGCGAACGCAATAAAATTGTGATTGAATCAAACGCGTTTCCTTCCGATCAGTATGCAGTCAAATCCCAGCTTCAATTTCACGGCTACGATCCAAGGACTTCTCTGATTGAACTCAAGCCTCGAGATGGAGAGACCACAATCCGCACCGAAGATATAGAGAGCCTTATCGAGCGTGAATGCGACACGATTGCGCTGTTCATGCTTGCGGGAGTGAACTATTACAACGGCCAGGTCTTTGATTACTCGCGCATCACCACGGCTGCGCGAGCGAAAGGTTGCGTCGTCGGCTGGGATATGGCGCACGGGGCAGGGAATGTCCCGCTCGCGCTACACGATTCAGGTTGCGATTTCGCCGTGTGGTGCACTTACAAGTACATGAACGGCGGCCCCGGCTGCGTCGGCGGATGCTTCGTCCACGAACGCCACGCGCGCGAATTTAATCTGCCTCGCTTCGCCGGCTGGTGGGGACACGACAAACCAACCCGGTTTCAAATGGGACCAGATTTCCATCCGATTCCCGGCGCCGAGGGTTGGCAGTTGGGGAATCCGCCCGTTCTGGCTATGGCGGCATTGCGCGCGTCGCTCGAGATTTTCGACGCGGTCGGAATTGCCGCATTGCGCAAGAAGAGCATGAGCCTGACCGCCTATCTGGAATTTCTGCTCGAACAACACCGTTCACACTCTTTTTCGATCATCACACCGCGCGATCCGAGGCAGCGCGCCGCACAGCTGTCCTTGCGACTTCACAATAAGGGCCGCACCGTTTGCGACGCGCTCAAAGAGCGAGGCGTGATTTGCGATTGGCGGGAGCCGGACATTCTGCGCGTCGCCCCGGTGCCGCTCTACAATTCGTTCCTGGATGCATACAATTTCGTGGAAGAATTCATTCCTATTATCGAAGCCTAATTCAGCCAACCAACATCTGATGGATGGTGCGGCAAACTCACATGCTATATTGCTGTTTCGGACTAGATGCCGATGATTTGACGATCCTTCGCGATCTTTGTGGTGCATCTTTATAGCTTCGCTCGTGTCTATTCTGGCTGGGAGGCAAGCATGAAAATCGCGGTGTTAGGCGGAGATGGATATTGCGGTTGGGCTACGGCCCTGCATCTCTCGCAAACGGGCCACGAAGTGGCCATTATCGATAATTTCCTGCGCCGCCAGTGGGACGACGAACTCGGCGTGCAAACGCTCACTCCGATTCGTCCGCTCTCCGAGAGACTCCGCGTCTGGCAGATGCGCTCAGGAAAGACGATTGATCTTTTTGTCGGCGATGTTGCCGATTTCGATTTCCTCTCGTCGATGGTGAAGCAGTTCAAGCCGGAAGCGATCGTGCATTTCGCGGAACAGCGCTCCGCTCCTTACTCGATGATTGACCGCAAGCACGCGGTCTTCACCCAAGTGAACAATGTACTCGGAACGCTGAACGTGCTTTTTGCCATACGCGAATTTCAACCGGACTGCCATCTCATTAAGCTTGGCACGATGGGCGAATATGGCACGCCGAATATTGACATCGAAGAAGGCTACATCACGATCGAGCACAACGGCCGCAAAGACGTCCTGCCCTATCCCAAGCAGCCGGGCTCGTTCTATCACCTGTCCAAGGTTCACGACAGCCACAACATCATGTTTGCCTGCAAGATTTGGGGAATTCGCGCCACCGATTTGAATCAGGGTGTGGTGTACGGCACGATGACCGACGAGATTGCCCTCGACGAAGCGCTTATCAATCGCTTCGATTACGACGACGTATTCGGCACCGTGCTCAACCGGTTCTGCGTGCAGGCGGCTATCGGCCAACCCCTTACCGTTTACGGCAAGGGCGGACAAATGCGAGGCTTTCTCGACATCCGCGACACAGTTCGCTGTATCGAGATCGCCTGCCAGAATCCAGCCTCTCGCGGCGAGTGCCGGGTGTACAACCAGTTCACGGAGCAATTCTCGGTTCTCGAGTTGGCGCAGATGGTGGAAACGGTCGGCAAGAAGTTGGGAATGAACGTCGAAATCGACCATTTGCCTGACCCGCGCGTAGAAGCTGAAGAGCACTATTACAATGCCAAGCATTCGAAGCTGATTGATCTTGGTCTCGAGCCGCACCTCCTCTCCGATGCTCTTCTGGACTCGCTCGTGACAATCGCCGTGCGCTATCGTGACAGAGTAGACGCATCGCTCATGTTGCCACAGGTGAATTGGCGCGAGCCCCGCAATGACCGCAGGTTGCAGCAGAATTTGACGGCCAGGGCTTCTCTTGGAGGGCGTTCCTCGAAGCGGCCTGCACGTGCGGCATCGAAAGGGAAGAAACGCTAGCGCCGCTGTAACTCATCGCGCGCAGAGAGAGCTTTGGTGTTGCGAGAGTGAGCCGTGCAGCGTACGATTATAGTGCGGCTTTGTGGGTAGTGTATTTCTGAGGAGTCAGTGAAAGTGGCGTCTGGTTTCTATCTTCCGCGAGTATGGCTGGGGAGCAAAGTATCACCCAAGTTGCTGCCCTCCAGGATTCGTCCGCTCGCCGCGCACGTCAAATTAACGGAAAATTGCCAGGCGAAATGCATCAGTTGCAATTACTGGCAGACTCGTTGGCAAGATGGAATTAATACCGATCGCGCGATCGCACTGATCAACGAACTCGGTGCCTTGGGCGTACGCTCACTGCGGTTTACCGGCGGAGAACCGCTGCTGCGCACGGACTTTTTTCAAATTCTCAACAAGTCCAATACCTCGTCCTTCCAGAGCATCATCATCCAAACCAACGGGCTGCTGCTGAAGAAGCTTCACAAGGAAATGAACGATTCGCCGATCACGAGCGTGGCGGTCTCGATTGACGGCTTGAAGGAAACGAACGATCTAATTCGCGGCATCCGCGGATATTTCGATCTGGCGATGGAAGGCATCAAGCTGTTGCGGAACAAGAAGGTGAAGATTTCGGTGACGCTGAATCGAATTTCCGCCAAGGAACTCAGCGAACTGGCCGATATCGCTCGCGCGGCGGGTGCTCAGTTGGAGTCCAATATCCTCACGCGCAGCCTGTATTTCACCAAGGATGCGGATCTCGATGCGATGTGGCCGCAGCGAAGCGATGTGCAGGAAATCGAAACAGTTCTCCGTAACAAACTGAAGCGTCCTGACTACGAAGTGGATTACATCACGCGCTATTACAATAACGACGAGAGTCTAGAAGAGCCTCCGTGTGTTCTTGGGTATCTTCAGGTCTTCGTCATATCCAATGGCGACGTTCTCACCGGCTGCTATCCGCTGAAGCCGGTCGGAAACATTCTGAAAGATAGTCTGGAAAACATATTGGCCTCCGACGAGTATGCTCAACAGGCGCAAGCGATGATTCGACGGGAATGTCCGGGTTGTACTTGTGGAGTAGAGAGCTCGCTGGCGATGAAGCATGCCGTTTCGTCCGCTTTCTTTCACCTGGGCCGTCTTACCGAGGGTCAGAACGACAGCGAGAAAAGATTCCCGATCGGCGTGGCAGAAGCAAACGATACGTCGAACGCCTAGACACCGCGTCATTTTGAAGAAATCGCCAGCTCATTCCGCCTGCGGCTTTCTTCGAATTCCTATCTTCTGCTGAAAAATACGCAAGTCACGCCAATGCAGACGAGAAAAACGCCGGTCCACCGACGTCCCATCACGCGCTCTCCAAGGAAGAATTTTCCACCCAGGGCACCCGCGACGTAGTTTAAAGCCGTAACCGGCACAACGAAGCTCACACTTTCCAGCGAAAGCATCCCCAGTAGCGAAAAAAAAGCGAGCGCCATCAATCCGACGCCCAGCCACATCCATCCGACGCCCAGCACGGTGAATATTGTTTGGACCAAGGATGCTGGGCGGAAATCTTTCACCTCGCCAATCTTTTTCATCGCTCGCGTCACGCACAATTCGCCACCAGTGCCGGCGAACACGATCAGAAAAAGAAGCAGCAGCTCTTTTAGCATTAGCTGTGCTCCGTGGTGCGCGGTGGCGTGTGACCTACTACGAGCACACCGAGAAAGATCAAAGAGATTCCGATCCAGCGCAGCGGAGTGACCGTTTCATGTAAGACGAAATGTCCAAGCAGAGCCACGATCACGTAGCCCATCGCTGTGGCTGGCTGCACGTAGCTGTAATCGGCCCAGGACAAGACCAGCATGTACGAAACGAAATAGACGAACAGTGATGCGATTCCGAGCCAGATGGCGCCCGATGTGAAAACCCGAGCAAAAACGCCAAGGAATTCGGAGGCCGTATGGAACGTCATCGGCCCTACTTCCTTCATTCCGGTACTGAGCAGCACATTGCCGAGCGGGCTGAAGATGATAACCAGCAGGATCAAAAAATACGTCTTGAAGTGGCGGCCGGAATGAGCGTTGCTTTGATGAGGGGCGCTCATGGGCGCCATATCATCGCGCTCTTCCGCCGTAAGTTTGCTTGAACTCATAAGTCCTCGGTTCTTAATGTAATCGGTAGGTATGATCGCTTGATTGTCAGGCTACTGTTTGTCGCGATCATGTGAAATGAACCATTGCCAGGTTTTTCGCAAGCCTTCATTCAGCTGCGTCTTGGGATCAAATACCAGAATGCGGCGCGCTTTTTCGATGCTGGCATAATTGCGCAGAATTTCTCCCGCTCGTGCGGGTTCAAATCGAATATCAAACCTACGGTCGGGTAGCATCGCTTTCATTGCGTCCAGAAGACTTCGAACCGAGGTTTCTCGTCCGGAAGCGATCTGAAAGACCTCGCCAGCCGGTTCAGTTTTGTCAGCCAACAGAATAGCTTCCACAAGGTCCGCCACGTACAGGAAATCTCGAGTCTGTTCTCCATCGCCATAGACGACGATCGGTTCGCCCCGCAGAAGATTCCTGAAAAACTGTGCCACTACGCTGCCCTTGTGATACGAGTAGGGCCCGTAAACATTCGAGAATCTCAACGCCGCCGTTTTCAAGCCGTACGCTCCGGTATAGGCCGAGCAGTACGCTTCGCCCGCGAGTTTGCTTGCGCCATAAGGCGAAATCGGCCGCGGAACCATTCCCTCGTGAACCGGCGGATCCTGCTCCCCTAGAATCGCGCCGCCCGTCGAAGCGAAAATCATTTTTGGAATTCCGGCGTTGCGGCATGCCTGCAACACGTTCAATGTTCCGGCAGCATTGACCTCGAAATTCAATTGCGGATCGGAAAGAGATTCCACCACGCGCGTGTGAGCCGCGAGATGCACAACAACATCGATCCCTTTGCATGCTTTCGCCACAGCGGCCGGATCTCGAATATCGCCCACGTGGAGGTCCACTCCGAGCGGCTCAACATCTTCGCGCCTTCCGAGACTGAGATTGTCGAGCACCCGCACTCGCACACCTTGCTCAATCAGGCGCGGTATCAAGTTGATGCCGATAAAGCCGCAGCCTCCGGTCACCAGGTAAGTTTTCATTTAGATTTGTCCGATTTGCGTCACCGTGCGGCGCTCTGAGCGGGATCTTGGCTAACGGCCACGAGCCGTCCTTCTCGAAGGAAATAATCAATACCGCGCCATCGAATGGTCTTGCGCCCGAAGCTGACCAGCCAGATGAAAAATGCAAAAGCGTCCCACAGTGGGATCAGCGGCATCTTCTTCCACAAGCCAGCCTGCTTCATAGCGCCGACGCCGATCAGCCACGTCATCGCGATGCGAAGCGCGAGATATGTTCCGAAGTATGCCACTGCGACGCCCAATGTCGGATGAACCGCAATCGCTACCAGCGCCCAGGGCAATCCCCAAGTGAAGAGCAATCCCATATGACCCCACGGCCGCATCAATCTCATCACCGTCATCCACCGGACGCGCTTGTAGAGAAACTCGCGGAGAGTTTGAAAATCAGCCACCGACTGCACGACGTACGGCAGCAGCCGCACTTCAAATCCCTGTTCAGCAGCAAGACGCCCGATGTAGAGATCATCCGCCGGCCGATCTTCAATCCGTTGATAACCACCGAATCCCTCGATATTTTTTCGCGTTGTGAGAATGGACTGTGACAGCGTAAATTTCACTCCGTCCACTTGCCACGCCACAATGATCCCGGCAAAAAAATCGGAAATCATCGAAATCGACTGCAGTTCCTCCAGAAAACTCCTCTCCTGCGTTGAAACATACAGACAGGTGGCAGCTCCAACCTTCGGATCGCGGAAGGGAGCAGCCACATTACGCAGGTAGTCCGGTCGCACCCGCACATCGCCGTCAGTGATGACGAAAAGATCGTACTTCGCCTCGTTCGTCAGACGCACGAGCCGTGCAACTTTGTCGTTAATGGCGTCACGTCCAGAACCAAACAGCAAGCGAATATCGCGCTCCGGAAAATCTCTCACCAATTTTTCAAGCACCGGAAGCGCGGGATCGTTCGGATCCACACAAAACACTATTTCGTACTCGGGATAGTCCTGGCGGCAGAAGCTCGCATAATTTTCATACGCGTCCACATCCAGCCCTTTGATCGGCTTCAAGCAACTCAAGGGAGGCGTGAAATCCCCGCTGTTCTTCCCCCGGCGTTTCGCGTCGGCTAAGAAGTGAGCAGTGCTATAGAGAGCCAGAAAGTAATAGATAAACGGTATGGCCGCTAGGCCGAGGATGATGTATTGGATTGCTGTCAAATCGCTGTGTAGCATCGAGGACGCGTCACAAACCGCGAGACTTTATCACAAAATGAACCCATTTGAAGTCGCGGTGCTACTCGATGATTCCAATCTTTTCCACCAATCACTTGGAAGTCGGCTTGGGAACTTGACTTGCCGCTTTGAGAAAGCGCAGCATCAATGATGAGTCTGTTCCACAAGAATTTGAGATTTTGCGTCTGATCCCGGGCCGAACGGCTGACCTTCGGAGATGGAGTTAATGCAAAGGAAGTTTGTCGACCGTCTGCTGCTTCCCACAATATTCGGTCTGACCACGGTTATAGCCGCTCTTATTCTCTGGCAATTACTGCTCGGCCATCGACGCGTCGAAATTCAAGCCGCGACCAAGGAACAGGCTCTCTTCGTCAAAACGAAAACGGAGTCGGAACTAAGGGCCAGCATCCTGATTTTGGAACAATTGGCTGCGCGCTGGCAGGCTCGCGGCCAGAGCAATGATGCAGATATGGAATCGGACGTTCAACTCGCGATGAGCGGCTACCCAGCTTATCAAGCCATCGAGTGGGTTGATCCGTCCTACCACGTGCTTTGGGTTACGCCCCAGAATCGCAACCCACGCGAGCAAGGTGCGGACCTGAACAAAGATGAACCCAGCCAAGCCGTCCTGCGTTCGGCCCAGGAGAGCCGTGAAGCGGTTGTCTCACACCCCGTCACCCTGCGCCAAGGCGGGAAAGGGCTGCTGATCTGTGTGCCCGTTTATTCGCATGATCAGCTCGCAGGTTTTCTGTTGGGCGCGTTCCGGTATCAGGCCCTTCTTTCGCCGATCCTCCAGGACGTGGCTCCTGATTATTGGATCGAAGTCTACGACGGCGGCGAGCAAATATATAATCGATCCTCTGGTAGCCAACCCGATAAGAAATGGGTGCAAACCGCCGATATCCAGTTTCAGCAAGTCAAGCTCACGGCTTACGCTTGGCCGAAGCCCGAGACGCTCGCCTATACGCGATCCCCTTTGCCGCAAGTCGCATTCGTCGCGGGGATATTGCTCGCTGGAATGCTGGGATTCGCTGTGTACATGGCAGAAACAGCCCAGCTTCGCGCGCAGGCACTGGTGAAAGCCAATACCAATCTAGAAAAAGAAATCGCTGGTCGCCAGCAAGCCGAAGACGCGTTGCGCCAGGCGCAAAAGATGGAAGCCGTAGGACGCCTTGCCGGTGGTGTGGCTCATGATTTTAATAATCTCCTCATGGTGATACGGGGTCACGCGGCTCTTTCGTTGCGCACCGTGGGCGTGAACGGTTCGCTTCGCCGGGAATTAGATGAAATCTTGCAAGCAACCGATCGCGCTTCCTCTTTTACTCGGCAACTGCTGGCTTTCAGCCGAAAACAAGTTCTGCAACCGCGCGTGCTGGATCTCAACGCCTTGACTACTCAGGTCACCAACATGCTGCCGCCCGTACTCGGAGACGATATTAAGCTCTCAATCGACCTCGACCCACAGCTAGGCCACGTCAAGGCCGATCCCGCACTTCTCGAACAGGTGATTATGAATTTGGTGTTCAATGCAAGAGATGCGATGCAGGAAGGCGGAGAGCTCAGAATTCAAACTTTCAATGTAAACCTGGATTCTGCGTCCTTGGCCGCGCATCCCGGAGCCCACCCGGGTCCTTACGCCGTCCTTGCCATCCGCGATACCGGCCACGGCATGAGCGAAGAAACTCAATCGCACATTTTCGAGCCGTTCTTCACCACGAAAGACCGCGGGAAGGGAACTGGTCTCGGGCTCGCTACTGTCTACGGCACCGTCAGCCAGAGCGGAGGCTTCATCGCAGTCTCCAGCAAGATTGGAACCGGCACAGAAATCAAAATATTCTTGCCGCGTGTCGAGGAGCCCATTGAAGTCACCACAGCGACAGAAATTCCCGTGCAGGTTCGCAAAGGCGAAGGCACGATCCTCGTCGTGGAAGACGACGACGCCGTTCGCCGGATGACTCGCGAATTTTTGAAAATCAGCGGCTACAAGGTGCTGGAGGCTCGAAGCGGTGCAGACGCTATTCAGTTCATGGAGCGCCGGGAGCAACCGATCGACTTGGTGCTGACCGATGTACTCATGCCCGGCATGAAAGGCCGGGAATTGGTGGAGCGCCTCTCAAAACTGCGCGCGGGCATTAAAGTCCTCTACATGTCGGCCTATACCGAGGACGCAGCCATCAACATCGGGGTTCTAAGCCCGGGCACTGCTTTCATCGAAAAGCCCTTCAGTCCCGACGACTTGGCTAACAAAGTTCGCGAAGTGATGAACGCTACTGGGAACGGCATTGGCGAGAAACAGCTCCGCCATAGCTAGCTTCGAATCAACACACCTATCGCCTCACGATTTTCGTTTCGCTAGCGTACCCACAAAACCCGGTCCGGTAAGCGAACCATCGTCGTGGATGCCCCACACCGTCTTATTCCCGCCGCATGTGAGGGTTAGATTTTTTCCGTCGGAGTCGTAGGTACACTGCTCGTTCTCGCCCATCATGGTGAGTGAAGCCTTTCCGCCCGATCGAAGGTCAAGCGTCACTAAGCCGGTTGGGTTTGAGTAGGTACCGGATAGTCCAGCGCCGCAGGCTCCGAGAACAAAGGCGGCGCAGGTGATCACAAAGCCCACAACGATCCTGCTTGAGTTTCCACTATCCATGGGAACTCTCCTGATGAGATGAAAACCAATTGTCTGTTCGGCTGGCTAGTCGCACAATTTCAGTCGAGCGCTGTCTTCCCAGTGGTTGCCGAGGGCGAATCCCGGTGCTAGGATTTCCACTCCCTCCACCCTAATATCGTTATATCCGCTACCGGGCTGGGTGTTGGTAGCGGCATTCATAACGCATTGCGCGAGGGCGCAGGAAAAACCGTCATGGTTCTCCGAGAATCTCGACCGTCCCGAATGGGAGCCGAACTTCTAAGTACCTCCGGCTCAACCAATAGCCCGGAACAAGGACGCGCACTCGACCAGCTTTTCAGCATTACTTACGAAGAGCTTCGTCGCCTTGCGTCAGCAGTGAAGCGCGGTGACCCGAGCGTAACGCTCAGCCCCACCGCCCTCGTCAATGAGGCATGGCTGAAGCTCTCGAAGTCGCCGGGCTTTACCACTGCGTCCCGCCTGCATTTTAAGAGAATCGCAGCTCGCGCGATGCGCCAGTTGCTCATCGAAGCTGCGCGCCGGCGAAACGCCAATAAGCGCGGCGGAGGAGCCGATGTCACCGTCGCATTTGACGACTCCTTCGACGAAAAGCCGGCTTCCGGAAGGGAACTCATCGCACTCGATGCAGCTCTCGAGCAACTCGCGCAAATGAATCCGCGTCAAGCCATGATGGTGGAAAGCCGCTTTTTCGGGGGCTTGGACATTTCCGAAACCGCTGAGCTTCTGCAAGTTTCTGAGGCAACGGTTTTGCGGGATTGGCGAGCGGCCAAGGCCTGGCTCGCCCACGAACTCCGCCGAGGCCGCTAGGGATATAAGTTTGCAGGAGCCTCTTCGGGAAAAATCGATGGACAGTAATCGCTGGGATCGGATTCAGTCCGTCTTTCACGGCGCCGCGGATTTGCCGAAATCGCAGCAGCGCGCTTTCCTCGTTTCCGCCTGCGCGGGCGATGAGTCATTAATCGCGGATATTCAAGCCCTGCTCGACGAGGACGCGAAGGACTCTTCACTCCTTAACCGCAAGATGGAGGACGTCGCTTCTGAAGTGCTAGGCGACTCCGCTTCGCGCCCTTTTCCGTTCAAAGAGTTTGGCCCGTATCGCATCATGCGCGTCCTCGGCGAGGGGGGAATGGGAGTGGTATTTCTCGCCGAGCGCCGCGACCTGCACAGCCAGGTGGCGATCAAGATTTTGCGCGACGCATGGGTATCTCCCGCTCGTCGCGAACGCTTCTCAAGCGAACAGCGCACGCTCGCGCAGCTAAACCATCCTTCTATTGCGCGCCTCTACGATGCCGACACTCTTCCCGACGGCACTCCGCTGTTCGTCATGGAATATGTGGAAGGATGTTCGATCGTTGACTACTGCAAGAAACTCAATTCTTCGATTGACGATCGCCTGAAGTTGTTCCGCTCAGTCTGCGAAGCGGTGGAATACGCCCACAGCCAGGCCGTAATTCATCGCGACCTGAAGCCGTCGAACATTCTCGTAAAGAGCGATGGCACAGTGCGGCTCCTCGATTTTGGGATCGCCAAACAACTTGAAGACGTTAATCTGGCCGCTGACGCCACCCGTACGAATTTCCGGTTCCTCACACCTGCCTATGCCTCGCCCGAGCAGATCCGCGGCGATCGAGTGGGAATTCAATCCGATGTGTATTCACTCGGCGTCATTCTCTACGAACTGCTCTGCGATCAACTTCCATTCGACCTTTCGAGTAAGACTCCGACGGAAGCCCAAGCTGCAATCCTTGAGAACGAGCCTGTAAAGCCGTCTTTCATCGGTCAGAGAACTGCCAGCGAAAACGTCGCAAATTCTCCTGGTGGGACGGGCTCGACAACCCAAGCCGCATGGACCGACCTTGACGTCCTTTGCCTTACGGCGATGCACAAAGACCCACAACGCCGTTACCGCTCAGTTGAAGCGTTGATTCGCGACATCGATCATTACCTTCGCGGCGAACCGCTGGAGGCCCGCCCGGATTCTGTCCTCTACCGGATGCACAAATTCGTTGGCCGCAACCGGCGCACTGTCGCTGCTTCGGCGCTCGTTGGCGCGCTCATCATTGGTTTGGTGATCTTCTACACGATCCGACTCGCGAAGGCCCGCAACGCGGCGGTCGCAGAGGCCACTCGTACCCAGCGCGTCGAGCAGTTCATGCAGGATCTGTTTCAGGGCGATGCCGAATCTACCGGTCCGGCTGACGATCTCCGCGTCGTCACCGTTTTAGAGCGCGGCGAAAAGCAAGCCCGCGCCCTCGACGAAGATCCAGAAATTCAAGCCGACCTCTACCAGACCCTGGGCACAATGTACGATCAGCTTGGCAAGTACGATCAAGCGGATTCGCTCCTGAAAGCTTCTCTCGCTCAGCGCAAGGCGATTGACGGCGCCGATAGCGCCAAAGTGGCCGAGAGTCTCGTCGCTCTTGCGAATTTGCGGAACGACCAAGCCCAGCTCGCAGAAGCGGAAACCTTTGCGCGCCAGGGTCTTCAGATGAGCAAGCGCCATCTCCCTCCTGATCATCCTGTCGTGGCGCGAGCTACACTCACCCTTGGTCGCATTCTCGATAATCGCGGAAAGTATGACGAAGCGATCCCTACTCTCGAAGAAGCTGTGCGCCTTGAATCGGGCCCGAAGGGCGTACCCGCCGATCTTTCTGCCACGCTCAGCGAACTCGCAAACACCCACTACTATCTCGGTCATTACGATATTTCGAAGGATCTAAACGAACGCGCACTACGAATGGACGAACAAATCTACGGCGATCACAATCCGAACGTCGCTCAGGATCTCACCAATCTCGCCGACATTCAGTACCAGTGGAGTAACTACGCGGACGCCGAGCGTCTCCAGCGAACAGCGGTTGGCATCATGCAAGCCTGGTATGGGAAGGATCATCCCGAGACGGCCGACGACATGACGATCCTCGGAAAGTACCTGATCGCAGAAGGGCGAGCGGACGAGGCCATCCCGATTCTTCGGGAGTCGCTCGCTGCTCTCGAGAATCACTACGGGAAAGTTCATCCCCGAGTTGCATTGGCAGTAGGCGGGCTCGGACTCGCTCTCCAACATCAGGGCAATCTGGACGAAGCAGAGACGGATTTCCGTCGCCAGGCAGACATTTACAGGGCGGTATATGGCGAGAAAAACCAGCAACTGGGAGCCGCGGTCGCGAACTTAGCGGGTCTGTATTCTGATCGAAAGGATTACGCAAGATCAGAGCAACTCTTCAGGGACGCGCTCAAACTCTACGCCGGCTCGCTTCCGGCAGGCCATCTCAATATTGCTATCGCGCACGTGAGACTCGGTGGAGTACTGCTCCGCGATAAGCGTTATTCTGACGCGGAAGGAGAAAGCCTCGCTGGTTACGAGCTTCTGATGAAACAATCCACTCCGCCCGCTCACTGGGTAGAAACCGCCCGAAGCGACCTCCTGGCTGAATACGACGCAATGGATCAATCCGAAAAAGCAGCCAAAATCCGCGCTGAGTTGGCGGGCCCATCCGCAGTGACCAATCCCGCGAAGAACTGACTCGGCAGCGTCAATAAGAGCTTTTCGATTACTGTCCCGTTGCTTGATGTCCGCGCGACCTTGGCAGTTTATCGAAATCCTTCATGGATACGCGCAAGCCGAAGTTCCCCGTGATCTTCGTGTAGCCGGCCTCAAGCTGCTGAAGGTAATGATCCAGGTAAAAATCAAACGGGTCTTTAGGATCCATATCCACGAGCGTCAGGTCCGCACCGTTCATCGTCAGTTTGCCGAAGCGGAGTTCATTTCCGTGATACGCCATATAGTTCCCGCTTTCGCTCCGCGAGGTTTTGGCTTTCGCGGCTGTTCCGAAAGTCAGGATCAGGTTCTGGCCTTCGATCCGTACCGCCGTCACCGCTCCTTCGATGTGAGGCGGCGGCAAGGTCTCTTTCAGATCGAAAATCAAGCCGTCTCCGTCCGCTGATAATCCCGGCACTTTCTCCGTTTTGATAAAGTCCGCGATGTCCGCGCCGACCAAATCCATCAGCCCCTTCACCGGCAGATGCAAAGCTCGAATTTTATCCGCTTGCATGCGCAGCTTTCCGTCGGGCGTAGGCGTCAGTTCGCCATCGGTTTCAAACGGAATGTCCCCTTTGTCGTGCAGTCGGCCTTTAACTTTCAATTTCCCCTGCACAATTGTCATCGTCACGTCTTTCAACGGCGACTTCGGGCTCGCAAACACGTAAGAATTAAAAGCGTTCGTGAGCGATGCGGTATTCATGGCGATTTCGGCATTGGCGATTCGCAGATTGAACGAATTCTTGTCGTCGAATACCGGCATGTCGTTCCCGCCAATCGGTTCAAGCTCACCCGACAATGTGCGAATGTGCGCCGCGATCTTGTCGCTGAAGTGGTACATCACATTGTGCATTTCCGCGTGAACAGCCTTCGCCGTCGAGGCATCACTCTTTGCCGGTTTCTCCTGCGCAGCGGCAGCCGCGGCGGCCGAACTCTTGCTCGAAATTCCTATCACCAAACATGCGACTGCAAAACCCGATAAAATTGCAGAAGTTTTTAGCACTTCATCTCCCCAAAATCCGCGCCCGCTGCCCTCTTTCCGGGCACAAGCGCTGTCACATTGTCATGGGAACTCTTGAGCGTGACCATCCCCGGAATCCCCGATACTTGTGAAGGAAGATTCACATTCCTTCCATGTTTGTGCCGATTTCGGGGATGAAATGTACAGCGCTTGGCAGGGCTACGAGAGCCGCATAGACGTAAGTGGCTCTGTTTTAGCTAGTTACAGGCATTAGAAAATTAATGATGGAACGGGGCTGTGGCGGCCAGATTGCAATGTACCGCCTTGCGGACTACCCGGGCCACGAAATAGATTCCGGCCCCTTCAAAAAATTTGCCCGGGTAGCCCGCGCCAATACCTGGGACCCCAACACGTGTGCTTCGAAGCGGAGTCGTCTGTGTTCGACGATAAAAACAGCCACATCAGCGAACGTGGCGCGGCAATCTTGCTCGGCCTTTCGCTCTCGGATCTCCGCTGGTTCTCCCGCCGCGCCGGCCTGGGACAAATCCAATCCGAATCAAATGGCGCGCAACTCGTTTTCACGTATGACGAACTCGCTAAGCTCTCCGCTATCTCAACTCCCTCGGCCGACTAACTTTCCTATTTGTCAGGATTGAATCGAGCAGGAAAACTCAGAGGTTTCAGAGGTTAAGGTAGCCACGACGACGAATTTCCCGTCGTGGGATTTTGCCTATATCCCGCGCCAGCCCTAAGCCGTTTTCCAATCCGCAGGTGGCGAAGCAATGGCCCAAAATTCCGGCGCCGGCGCGCTGAACTGAATTCCCACCGTCGCCAGTCCGGCATACGGCGGCCCCAGAAACGCCACTGTAGCTTCGTGCTGATCCTGATTCTTCAAATTCGTAAGCCGAACCGTTTGGCCCAGCGCTACTTTCGCCGCCAGCACAATCAGCGCCCCATGCGCGCTCACGGTCAGCGTAAACGTCTCCTCTTTGAAATCCTGCGCCCCCTCCGCCTTCCCTTCAATGAAGAGCGGCACATCCAAAAGCACGCGCTCACTACGCCTCTTCCCAAAAGTCGGCATCGCGGTCCCCACCTCTCTCAGATTGCCCAACATTCACTCTAATCCGCAATACGCATCCTATGCAGCCATTTTCCTGCTGCGACTCCTTCTAGTAAACCGAATGACCTTGCGAGTGGGTTAGTCAGAATAAGTATTCGACCGAGGAGAATTCCAAAGACGAGGGAAGATAAGTAGCAAGAGACCTCTACAATTCGCGCAACGCTAGCACCACGGGACGCCTCGCGGCCCGAATTGCCGGCGGCACTCCCCCCGCCAGCCCCATTAAAAGCGCGAACCCAACGCCAATCCCCAGCAGCAGCGGCGTCACTCGAAACGCAAAAGCCAGGTGCGAAAATGTCTGCCAGTTCATAGCGCTCGTCGTGAACCCATTCAACGGCAAAATTGCCGCGCAACCCACCACTCCGCCAATCAAAGAAATGAAAAGCGCCTCGAAAATAAACGAAACAATGATCGCTGCCGCACCAAAGCCAATGGCTCGCATCGTCGCGATTTCGCGCGACCTTTCGGACACAGCCGAGTACATGGTATTCAGCGCTCCAAAAATCGCGCCGATTCCCATTACTCCCGCCACGAGCGTTCCGAGTACCGTGATCAGGGTCGTCAATCCGCGCGATTGCTTCTCGTAGTAATCGATTTCCCGATCCACCTGCACCTGCATCCTCGGATCGGACGTAAGAGAATCTTTCAACTGAGTCAACGCAGCGGGCGAAGTCAGCCGCACCGTGATCGATGAAAAAATATTATCCGGGCGTTTGTAAACCTGCGATAGCACATGCGCGTCGCACCACACCTCGGAATCGAACGCGCTGCCGCTCGCGTCAAACACGCCCACCACCGACCAATTGCCGCCGCCGAATCTCACATTGTCACCTAAATTCAGCCCCGCATAAGTTGAGGGCACATTACGTCCCACAATCAATTCGTTCAGTCCCGGCTGGAAGAACCGCCCCTCTTTCATATGCACGTTCATGCGAACTTTCAATGCGTCGGGCGAAACGCCGCGCACCTGCACATTCGCGTCCGTCCCCGTTGCTTTTAATGGAAACGCCGCGATCACCACAACTTCGGGGCTTACCAGCGGCCTGTCGCCATCCCGTGCGATTCCCGGCGCGTCCTGAATCACCTTGACTTGGTCGAGTGGAACTGTCCCGTCGATTTCGCCGGTCGAGCCAGCGCGGCGAATCAACGCGTTATCCGGCGAGCCTGAGGCCACCAGCGTGGCCTTGAATCCGCGCGCTAACGAGAGCATCGCAATGAAAACTCCCACCGTCCCTGCAATCCCCAGCACAGCTACAATCGCAGAGAGCCAACGAGCCCGCACGCTTCTGAGGTTGTAAATAATCGGAATGGCCATCGCTCACACCCTCCGCAACGCGTCCACAACGCGCAGCCGCATCGCCGACGTTGCCGGAAGAATTCCGGCAAGCACGCCCACCGCCAGTGCGACGCCAAATCCAAGCAAAATCATAGGTCCGGGCAGGTAAAAGAACGGTAGGAAGCCGTGCGTCGGGTCTCCGCCCAAGGTCATCAATTTACAGAGCGCGAGCCCGATCGCCCCGCCAATCGCCGCAATCAGTAACGACTCGCCCAGAACCAGAAATAGCACGAAGCGATCGTTAAATCCCACCGCTTTCAGCACTGCCAACTCGCCAATTCGCTCTCGAACCGCAATCGCCATCGTGTTTCCGGTCACGAGCAGCAACGTAAAAAACACCACACTCCCTACCGCCGAGATCAGAAACCCAATATTGCCGAATTGCTTCGCGAAATCAGTGGCCAGCGCCTTCTCGGTTTCCGTCTTGGTCTCGTACGGTGAGTTAGCGAACATCGTATCGATAGTTTTGGTTACTCTTGTACCGTCATCGGGAGTGTCCAGCTTTACGGTGTACCAGCCCACCAGCCCTTTGCCGTATTGCCGGCGTTCGTCCAGATACTTGTAGTGAAACCAGAACTGCGTCAAGTCGTCGTTGTCGCGCGATCCTGTGTAGATACCTCGCAGGTTGAACTCCCAATCGCCCGGATAAATAGCTCCCTTGATCGGAATCCGGTCGCCCACTTTCCAGCCGAATCGCTTTGCAATTCCGGACCCTGCGATTGCGCCTTCCCGGTCTTCCAGGAATGCCTTCCACTGATCGTCAGGAATCACAAATTCGGGAAACACCACGCGCTGATTTTCAGGGTCAATTGCAAACTGCGGGAAAAAATTCTTTTCGTCCTGATACACCCCGCCAAACCAGTTGTCGTAGGTGATCGCCTTCACGCCAGGTATGCGCAAAATCTGGTCGCGATACGAATACGGCAGTGGCTGGATGATCGAAGTTTTGTTGATCACGTCGAGCCGGTCTGCGCCCGCCACATCCACTCCCTGGTTGAACGCTCCGTGCACCACCACTAGCAGTCCGAACAGGAACAGCGCCACAACAAACGAGCCGATCGTCAAAGTCGTCCGCAGCTTCTTGCGAAACAGATTCGCCATAATCAGTGACTTATATTTCATGCCAGGCTCTCAGCCGTTGTCGCCGCGCCCTCCACAAGCACGCCTTTGTTGAGTTGAAGCGTCGCCTGCGCGCGTTCTGCCGCCATCGGATCGTGCGTCACCATTAGAATCGTTTTGGAGTGCTCTTTCGAAAGTTGTGTGAGAATCCCCAGAATTTCGTCGGCGCTCTTGCGATCCAAATCGCCCGTCGGCTCGTCGCACAGCAGGAACGTCGGATCGGCCACGATCGCGCGCGCGATGGCCACGCGTTGTTCCTGCCCTCCCGACAATTGCCTCGGATAATGATTCATACGGTCGCTAAGGCCGACCACCGACAATGCCGTCTCCACATGCTTTTTTCTCTCTGCCTTCGAAAGCTTCGTCAATAGCAGCGGAAGTTCCACATTTTGAAACGCCGTCAACACCGGAATCAGGTTGTACATTTGAAAAATGAATCCCACGTGCCGCGCGCGCCACTCCGTCAATCTGCTGCCGGACATACTCGTGATTTCGTCGCCAGCCACAGTGATGCTTCCATGCGACGGTACATCCAGCCCGCCCAGCAGGTTCAGCAGCGTCGTCTTGCCCGACCCGCTTGGCCCCATGAACGCGACAAATTCCCCCTGATCCACATCGAGGTTCAATCCGCGCAGCACATCAATCTCTTCGCCGCCGCGCCGGTACTTCTTATCGAGCCCGCGAATTTGAATCAGGCTGTTTCCGTTTCCTCTACCGTCCACTCGAACCATCTCGCCGCTCCTATTTCTTGATTTCCACCGCCTGCCCGTCGCGCAAATTGGCGGGTCCCTTCACCACCACCGAATCGCCGGCGTTCAATCCCGCCAGTATTTCCAGATCCGCGCCACGCGCACCGCCAGTCGTAACCGCTCTTCGTTCCAGATGACCATCCTTCACAATAAAAACAATCTTCTTGCCGCTATCGTCACGCACCGCATCTGGCGGTATCAGCGCCGCCGGAGCCACTTCGCCCTTATGCTCCACCGGCGCCTCGCCCAGAAACGTAACCTTCACTCCCATATCCGGCAAAATCCGAGGATCAAGTTTCAGGAACGAAATCCGCACCTTCACAGTTGCCTTCTGACGGTCCGCCGTCGGAATCACCGTTCGCACTTTCGACGGTATCTGCCAATCCGGATATGCATCGAGCACAGCGGTCACCGGCTGACCGGGCTCCACTCGAGCGATATACGCCTCGTTCACATCCACTTCGATCTCGTTCGAATTCATGTCCACGATCGTCGCGATGCCAGTGCGCGTGAAGCCGCCGCCCGCCGAAATCGGCGACACCATCTCTCCCACCTGTGCATCTTTTGAAACGATGATTCCATCGAACGGAGCGCGTATCACGCAGTTGTCCACCGCTTGCCGCGCCTCCTGAATTCGAGCGTCGGAAGCCGCCACCTGCTGCTTCGTCAGCGCGATCTTTGCCCGCAAACTGTCGGCCGTCGTTCGCGCGTTATCGAGCGCTTCTTGACTCTGCACTCCCGCCGCCTGCAATTCCTGCGCGCGATGCAGCTCGATTTCCGCATTCTTCAGCTGTACCTGAAAATCCGCGTTCTGCGCTTCCGTTGCATTTCGATCCGCCACTGCCGAATCCAGTGCTCGGCGCACGTCGGAATCATCAAGCCTGGCCAGCACGAATCCCTGCGGCACGTGCATCCCCTCATCAAAAAATACTCCGGTCACCCGCCCGGTGATTTTCGCTGCCACAGTTGCCCGCCGCCGTGGAGTCACGTAGCCGCTCGCGTTCAGCAGAGTCGGGCGGCCTGCTCCAGCCTTCTGCGCCGTTGCCACCTCCACCACCGGCGTCTGGTTACGAAATGCAAACACCGCGCCCGTGACGATCACCGCCAATCCCAAAATCGCAGCGAACGCCCCCAGCACCTTTCCAGTCTTTCGACCGCGCCGCTTTCCGTCATCAATCCGCAGCGATCCCAGGTCCGGTTTTATCGAATTAGAAGTTGTAGACACCTGTCCCCATCGTTCCTCACGGAATTCTATAACTATATATTACGCTGGCTTTCCGGAGAAATTACGTGGAGGGGAAAAGAAAGCGGGAATGCGATGTGAATCTCCGCCAAATACGCGGGCAGAGGAGCCGGAAAAAATCTCAGGGTCCGCGGCCCATATAGGACATCCGTTAAGTTTCAAGCGCGATTGGGATTACCTTAACATCCAGACGATAACCTGGAGCCACATTCCTCGCCGGCCAAATTTCTTACTGTGTAGCTCTCTTCGAATAATGCCTCAACCTGGCCACGCGTCATCGGCGCCCGCAGGCTTCTCTGCAAAATCATCAATGACCGTCCTTCGACAGTCGCCGATATCGCCGCCACTCCATCGGACAGCTCCTTGTAACCGTACTTGATGACCCTCCCTTCAGGCGAGGTCGCATACCAATATTCAAAGCTCATCTTCCACCTATCCTTCGCAACCTGTAGGATAGTGACGAACCAGCCCGAATCGTTTCACTGAAGTATGCAATTTTCTCTCTATCGGAGCCGTTCTTGGTCGGCTGGGTTCACCATTCGACAAACTCGAATGAAATACGCGATAGTTGCGCTACTGTTTGCGCTCAGTTCATTCGCATCCTTCGCTCAAGATTCCGCCGACTATCGCGCCTGCAGCGAGAAAGCAAACACTCAGGCAGAAATGACGGCCTGCGCTAGCGCGGAAGCAAAGCGAGTCGATGCCAAGCTCAACTCTACTTACCGCGCGCTGCTCGCAAAAGTCGCCAGCCAACCGGAAGCCCTCGCAAAAATTAAAGTTGCCGAAAGAGCCTGGGTCGTCTATCGCGATGCCTACATCGAAGCTACCTACCCAGCAAAAGACAAAGCCACCGAATATGGTTCCATGTATCCGCTCGAAGCCGCCTTACTTCGCGCCAAGCTCACTAAATGCCAGGTGACCGCCCTCGAAGACATGTTGCAGGACTATACCCCCAGGTGAAATGCTGAGCGGGGTCCGAAGAGTGCTTTTCACAGAAATTGACGCCGCCTGAGGGGAAAATCAAGCCACTAACAGAAGGGAAGACTTATTGAAGTTTGCTGCTTCAGGATTCTTACTTACCCTTGGGATCAACCGGAGTCGTCGGAATCGATCCGCCGCTCCCACCGCTGCCCCCGCCACTACCACCCGAACCGCCGCTGCCAGATCCGCCACTTGCGCCCGATCCGCCGCTGCCGCTCTGCCCGCTTCCACCACTTCCAGCAGTGCCCCCGCCAGAACCACCGCCCGCGTCGCCGCCGCTGCCCGAGCCACCCGCGCCGCCCGCCGACGCAGAGCCGGACGCGACGCTACCGGCAGACGAGTTCATGCTGTTCGCATTCGCTTTGCCAAAGGAATAAACCGCCGCAAGAACCACCAAGGCGATCATCGCCGCAAGCAGCGCGTACTCGGTCGTATCCTGTCCCGATTCTTGCCGCCAGATTCGTTTGAGGAATGTCTTCATGACAGCGTCTTTGTTCGAAGAAACCCGCCCAGCGGGTACCAACAAACTGCCTTCATTCTTTTATAGCCTTTTTCCAGGGAAACTGCAACGGTTGCAATGCGAGGTGCAGAAGCGCTCCAGCCGACTCAGGAGTGCTTGCGGGTTTTTTGCTTCGTTGCGCGATGGGTCGGCTTCGGATGGTGCGCGACCTTTTTTCGGTTCGGATTTTTCTTCTCGTGATGAAACCATTTCGAAGGTCCGCTCTCAGCAAGCGGCTGGGCGATCGCAGACGAGCAAAGCGCAAGACCTAGAAACAGCGTTGCGATCAATCGACTGAGCTTCATTTTTGTCCCCCTTCGCATAAATTCAATGACAAACTACAATGGCCCCGAGCCACCCGGAGCCGCTCAATCCGGCTCCCAGGAGAGAAGCGATGGAAGCAGCAAGCCTCACAGCGCCCCAGTCGATCAACGACACGGGCCTTCGCAAAGGCTTGCTCGAGGACTTGGCCGTAAAAAGCCTGTTCCTCGGTGGCGAGATGACGCTTGTCGATCTCGCCGACCGCATGTGCCTCGGTCTTGCGCCCATCGAGGAGATTTTCCAGTTCCTCCGCAAGGAGCAGTTCTGCGAGGTGAAGGGAATCACTCGCGGAACCCATCGCATCGCCATCACTGCCATCGGCAAATCGCGAGCCGCCGAACTGCTCGCTCTAAATCAGTACGCCGGCCCTGCTCCCGTCACTCTCATGGACTACACCCTGCGCGTTCACTCGCAGAGCGTGCAGCAAACCGAAATCAAGGACGCTGATCTCGATCGCGCCTTTCACGAGCTCATTCTCCCCGACGATCTGATCGCGCGTTTGGGCATCGCCATTGTTTCCGGCAGCTCGATTTTCTTGTACGGCCCTTCCGGCACCGGCAAGACGAGCATCGCCGTCAACATTCCCAAAATCTTCAGCGACTCTGTGCTGATTCCGCACGCCGTCGAAGTGGACAACCAGATCATCGCCGTTTTTGATCCCGGCGTTCATCGTCCGATCGATCGGCGCAAAGTCGAAGATGCCGATAAGCGCTGGGTGCTTTGCCAACGGCCGCGCGTTGTTGCCGGCGGCGAACTTTCCGCCGAAATGCTCGATCTGCAGTTCAATCCCTTGAGCCGTTTCTACACCGCTCCGCTGCAGATGAAGGCCAACAACGGCGTTCTCCTGCTCGATGATTTTGGCCGTCAGCGTATGCGCCCCGACGAACTGCTCAATCGCTGGATGACGCCGCTTGACCGGCGCATGGATTATCTCTCGCTCGCCGGCGGCAAGAAATTTGCGATTCCATTCGACGTCTGCCTCGTCTTTGCCACCAATCTCGATCCGCGGCAACTCGCGGACGAAGCTTTTCTGCGCCGGATTCCCAACAAGATCAGAGTTGACCACGCGACACCCGAACAGTTCAAAGAAATCTTCGCGCAGGTCTGCGCCACCCGTTTGCTTTCTTACGATGTCGGCTTGCCGGAGCATGTCGTCCAACAAATCACCCGCGAGATGAAACAGCCGCTTTGCCAGTGCTATCCGCGCGATTTAATTGACCAAGTGATCTGGGCCGCCGCGTATCAAGGTGTGGAACCGCGGCTTTCTCGAAGCGCCATCAATCAGGCCTGCCGAAACTACTTCCTCTCGCTCGACGCGCGTTAACGTCCTGCCATTTCGCGTGGCACTTCGAGGTAACCCAGAATCCCTTCTTTGGTCACTCTTGTTGCGATCACTTCGAGCGGCGGTGAATTTCTCGACACGATGAACTCCACCACTTCGAAGCGGTTGCGGTCCTTCAGTTCCAAACACGACGGCTCAACGTAGACGCAAAGCGTGTAGCGATAATTCTTTTGGTTCGTAGATTTCAACCCAAGGCGCACGGGCCCTACTATCTGCGGCTCCGCGCCGCGTAGAAGTTCAAAGGGGATCGAAATTTTCTCACTGTGCGCGAGCAGCTGATTCACCTCGTCCTGATTGCGAAGGATCTGCACGCTCTGGCTGTTCACTTGTCCTGCGACGTCGGCGAGCCGGTTTGAAGTCGCCTGCAAAGCATCTCGGTTAGCGGCCGTGTCGCTTTGCACAGCTCCCAATCCCTGTTGAAGTCCAGCAATCTTGTTCTGTGTCGCCGCGTCCACAGCGGCGGCCGCGCGGGTCTTCTGCGTGGGGATCACTTGATATCTCGGTGGAGACGCCACCGGAGGGGCGCTCGCAACAGCTGGGGCATCAGCCTTCGGGCTCGGCGCGGGAAACGCGTAGGTGCGTCTGTGGCTCTCCTGCTCGAGCTGCTCGAGACGCTGCTCGATTCCAGAAAGCCGCTGGTCAAGCTGGCCGAGCACGCGTGAATCCGATGGCGAGCCGCCGCCCACATCACTCTGCGCGACGATCTTGTAACCCAGGAAGGCCAGCGCGATGATTGCCGCAATCGATGCTACAAGCACCAAAACTCCCCGCAGACTGGGGTTGCTATCGGACAAGCGGTCGGCCGCGGGGATAAAAGCCTCGCGATCGTATTCGATGCCGGCGTTCTTTCGATCCATCATTCAGCTCTCAGTCTGGAAGACTCATCCAGCAAATTCTCAGTCAAGCGTCGTCAACGGCCAGACGCGACTAAACCAAGCTGAGCCTTAATGCAGGAGGCATACCAAAAGCAAAGGCAGAATCACGTTTAACTACTGCAGAACTCCTCTAAACGGAGAGAGTTGCGAGAAGTTGTAGCAATCGCATACATCGGTCTGCGATTTTTGTGACCAAAACCTCTCAATGCCGTGCTACCCCAGTTCACAAAAGGTGACGCACCTCGTTCAACCCTGCGCCGCATCCCCGGAAGGCCAGAGCGGGTGCTTATGGTATGGCACGTGCTTTCCTGATATCGGACTAGCTAGCGGTATGGGTGTGTAGCTATCATCGTGAGTGGCGCAAGCGCTGAAATAGCGATAGGGAAACAGATGTTAGGCTTGGCGACAAAAATGGCTGCCGAAGCAAGGCCTAGGGAAAAGTCGCCCGAGTTGCTGGTTGCCTGGAACAGTGACTCAGGCTGGTGGACCTCGCTGAAAGCTGTGTGCTCCCGTTCAAAGTTGCCCCTGCTACGTACGTCCACCTATTTTCATAGTTCGGATGTATCGAACGCGCCGAGTGTCGGCGGCTCCTTCACTGCTTCCTTCCTGATGCATTGCGCGCTGATTCTGCTCATTTTCTACCTGCCTCAAGCGCTTCCGGCCAATGTCCAGGCATTTGATTCAGCGCCCGCTCGCACGGAGAAAATTTACTACCGCGTTCCTCTTTTGGATTCGCTCCAAACTCTTCCTCGCATCGCTCCAGCTGGCCCGGGCGCGCGCCCCGGAACGGGCTCAAAACCTGACCAACTCCCAGCGCTGGGAAGCACTGCATCCCACAGCAATCTGACAATAGTTTCAAAGCCGGCTGCTCCAGATAACAACCGCCAGACCATCTATCAGCGCAGTTCGCCGCCAGACCTTCACATTCCAGTCGAGGCAAAGCTTCCTAACATGGTTTTGGGCGACCCGTCTCCGGCTCTAAAGTCGCCGGTCAAGGTTGACCCCAATACGGCCCGCCCCACCCAAATCGACCGTCGGCTCGCGCCTGAAGCGGCCCCTAATGTGGCGCCGGAAGCCCCCAAGCCGCCTTTAGTGAGTTACCTCGACCCGTCCACGTCGCAACCCAAACTGGCAATTCCCATAGCCGGCGCCGCGAAGCCAACGATGAAGAGCGGCAACGGCGGTGCCACGGGAGTCACGAATGGCGGAGTGGCGGCTCCGGGTGACGGAAACGACCTCCTCGTCGTTGGAGTTGATCCAGCCCCGGCCGGATCGGTTATAGCCCTCGGTCCGGGAAATCGCTGGGGCGAGTTTTCGATCTCGCCAGCCGGTGGCCAGCCCGGTTCGCCGGGAGGCACCCCCGGCGGTGTCGCCGGAGGTGGTTCCGGAGGCAACGGCGCGGGAGGCGACGGTAGCACGGGGGTAGGATCGGGCGGCGGAGGTGGCGGGGGCGGAAGCTCAGGAACAGGCGGAGTCGTCAGTATCAGCGGCAGCGGCGGCAACGAAGCTCGTGGAGCGCTCCCTTCCGCTTTGATTGCCGCAATGGTTTATCCGGTCCCTTCAGCCGTTCTTTCAAAGCTGCGCAAGAATGCGCTGGTTGTATCGGCAGGCCCAATTGGCGGCGGTGGCCTCGGCGTCTATCGCGCACTGAACTGCGGCAAGATATATACCGTGTTCCTGCCTATGCCGGGGAAAAATTGGACGATGCAATACTGCCCGAATGCAGACGCGACTCAAAAGCCTGCTTCCCAGCAGCCCTCGACGGTGATCCACATGGAAGCACCAATCGTGCCGCCGGAACCGGATGCGGAATCAAGATACGACTTTCAAAGGATGCCCGTTCCGATCGAAAAGGGTTCCAAGCTCATCGTTCTTCGCGGGACGTTGCTCGCGGACGGAAGTGTCTCGGGCCTTGAGGTATTCCAGGGGGTGGTGCCAGCGATGGATGAGGCAGCCCGCTTGGCATTCGGGAAATGGAAGTTCAAGCCTCCCATGAGAGGCGGGAAGCCGGTTACCGTGGACATTCTCGTCGGAATTCCACCAATCCTGCCAAGCACGGCCGAGAAGTGACACGTGTAACCTTGCGGTGCCGGACAATCCAAAACCTAGTGTTTGCTGCGCCGAAGGCTTCATCTAGCCCTTGTATCCGAAAAAGAACGGCCGCACAGTCGTCCAACCCCATCTCCTGATACACGTTTTCCCAATTAAGGCAGATATTTTCCACTATGAAAGTTCGGCGAGTCTCCTTTTGGCGACCTGTCCATTTTTGAGGACAGCCATAGTCCTGACAGCAGACATATTAGGGTTTTCGTCCTAGTTCTGTGTAGTACTGCCATTTTTTGGCCTTCATTTTGCGTTATGCTTTGCCTCGCTCGTTTCCCTGCAGCGCCGGGGCCTCGCGTAGCAGCTCTGGGGGTCTCTCCGGCCGCGGGTCAATGAGCAGGCCCGCAAAAGATCTAACCGCGCGCTGAGGGGCTCGGGGGGAGCGTGACGCCGATGGATCAGTCCATACACCTCTGTTTTTTCAGTCAAGATTCTGCTTTGGCGGAAATCATCGGGCGCGCGTTGGGCAGCGGTTTCACCTCGCGCGCGTGTGACGAATTCGAGTTGAGCCGCCTCAACGAGCATCGCGATTGGTGTGATGTCGTGCTGCTCGATCTTCGGCATTCCGGCACTCAAGGTGACTACGAGGCCGGCCTGCGTTTGATGGATGAAATCAGCAAAATTGCCATCCATCCGCCAGTGATCGCGCTTTGCGACGCTGAGAATCGTTCGCTGCTCGTGGGAGTGATGGAGCACGGCGCTTACGACAGCGTGATGAATCCGCCTAACATGATTGAGCTCCGGTTGATTCTGAAGCGAGCTTATAAATTCCATACCGCAGAGAAAGAGCTGGAGCGCCTGCGTTCGACTTCCCGCAATGGAGGAAAACTCCATGAGCTGATCGGAACTTCCTCTTCCATGCAGGAACTCTTCGCGCTCGCGCAGAAGATTGCGCCGTGCGATGTGAACGTTCTCATCACCGGCGAGACCGGCACGGGGAAAGAACTTCTGGCTCGCGCGATTCACCAGATGAGCGGACGCGCGACGCGTCCACTGGTTGCATTTTCATGCGCGAATTTGCCGGAAACGCTGATCGAAGACGAACTCTTCGGGCACGAAAAAGGCGCTTTTACCGGAGCCATGGCGTGCCGGCGCGGGCGCGTGGAGTCCGCGGATCAGGGCACGCTTTTTCTCGACGAAATAGGCGACCTCGGCCTCGGGCTGCAACCGAAGCTGCTGCGCGTGCTGCAGGAACGAAGTTTCGAGCGCCTGGGCAGCAACTCGACAATCAACGTGAATATCCGCTTGATCTGCGCGACGAACCGGAATCTTTCCGAGATGGTGCAGCAAGGAAAATTCCGCGAAGATCTTTTCTACCGCTTGAATGTGGTGCAGATGCATCTGCCGCCGCTTCGCGAACGCCGCGACGATATTTCGCTGCTCGCGCAACATTTTCTGCAAGCGTCGTCGGAACAGTTCAACAAAAAGGTGCGCAGATTTTCGCAGCCTGCCCTGCACGCTCTCGAAGAATACGCTTGGCCCGGCAACGTGCGCGAGCTTGAAAACGCCGTGCAGCGCGCGGTGGTCTTGTCCGAAGGCCAGACGGTGGACATTTGGCATCTCCCGGGCGGGATCCGCTCGAATCCCACGGAACCGGTAATGATCCGGTCCTACGAGGAAGAAGTGCGGCAATTCAAGCGGCGCCTTCTGCTGAGGACGCTTCAGGAATGCGGCTGGCGAAAGGCGGAGAGCGCGCGCACGCTGGGAGTCGCCCGCGGTTATCTGCACAGGCTGATCAACCAGCTTGATCTAAGGCAGACCGACGACGATGGAATTGCAGCCAGCAGCCGCGAAAAATTGCCGCCGTCGAAGCTCGTCATGTAGCGAGCGGTCACCTTCGTTAGGATACCGCAGAGTTTTTCAACCCATGATTTCCACCAGCCAGAACGATCCTTCTCCAACGTGCCCGGTGGCGTGCGGATGAGCGAGTCACAAATGCCGATCCATTCGGCGAGCGCCGCGGCGCACGTCGGCTCTGGCGAAATTGTCCTGCCAACCCAGGAACGAATTCGCGCGGCGTTCGTCTCCGCTCTACAGAAGGTATTTTCATTTCCCATGATGCTGGCGACGTTCCTTGTGGGTGGCGTCGCTGCTTCCGTTCGGCTCTTCGATGTGGACCCCGATTTGTGGTGGCACATCAAGGTGGGCGAAAGCATCCTCGCGACGCGTCATTTCCCGACAACTGATCCGTACTCTTTCACCGTGCACGGACAGCTCTGGCTCGCTTATGAATGGCTGGGCGAAATAGTGCTCGCGACCGCGCAGCGGGTCGGGGGATTGCGTGGTCTCGATGCGCTGCTGATCGGGCTGGGCTGCGCGGTGATGCTCGCGATCTATGCTTTCGCGACGATTCGTACCGGCAATTCGAAGGCGGGATTCGCAGCCGCAGCGATCCTGCTGATTCTCGCAAGGCCGTCGTTTTCACTGCGCCCGCAAATGTTCGGCTATCTCTTCCTGGTGCTCACGCTCATTGCCCTCGAATTATTCCGGCAAGGGAAGCGCGCCGCGCTTTGGAGTTTGCCGCTCTTGATGCTGGCCTGGGTAAATATCCACGGCTCCTGGGTGATCGGCATGGGCGCAATTTTTGTCTACTGGATAAGCGGGCTTGTGGAATTTCGAGTGGGTGGAATTGAAACCCAGCGCTGGTCCGCGGATGATCGCAAGCGAATTTCGTTTGTTTTTTTGCTATGCCTCTGCGCGTTGCCTCTAGCGCCCTACGGAACGCGCATCGCAATGTCGCCGTTTGAATACGCTTCATCGCTCCCGCTCAACGTGACGAAAATCATGGAGTGGCAGCCAATGGCGTTCAACCTGGCGGGCGGAAAGATATTTCTCGCGCTGCTGCTGGGTTTCGTAGTGGCGCAAATCGCTTTCCGCTACACATGGAATCTCGCGGAGCTCGCTCTTTTTCTTTTTGGCGCGGTGATGGCGTGTCTGCACATCCGGTTCCTGCTCGTGTTCGTGCCGTTCTTCGCGCCCATTCTTGCGGTGGTGATCGCGCGCTGGATTCGAGGATATGACGCGCGAAAGGACCGATTCGTTTTGAACGCGGCTTTAATGGCTGTCGTGGCGGTGGGTATCGTGCGTTATTTCCCGTCGCGAACAGAACTCCAGAAAATCGTCTCCGATCACTGGCCGGTGAACGCAGTCGAATACCTGAATACGCACGAAGTTCCCGGCCCCATGTACAACGCCTATGGATTCGGCGGCTATTTGGTTTGGACGCGCGGACCAGAACACAAAGTGTTCATAGATGGAAGGGGCGACGTCTACGAGCGAGGCGGCGTGTTTGCCGATTACCTTCATATCTCCCAGCTGCGCCCAGGGGCGCTGGCGGTATTGCGGAATTACGGCATCCAGTCTTGCCTGATTGAGCGGGGCGATGCGCTTGGAACGCTGCTTTCCGCGTCGCCCGGTTGGAAGCGGGTCTATACCGACAATGTGGCCGTACTTTATGTGCGCGATGGTGAATTTTGACAGCGACGAGCGAAAGTCCGCTGGCCCCGCTGTTTGAGAGCAACACTAAGCGCAACCGTTCGCAGTATGTTTTCACTGCTCTTGCTCTCATATGTATCGCAGCGGTTTACGTGGTTTCGATTGTACAACTCCACCCAACCAATCTGTTTGGGCTCACCGGAGACGATGGAATCTATATGAGTTCGGCAAAAGCCCTTGCCGAAGGTAAGGGATATGTAATGCCGAACCTGCCCGGGAGTCCGCCGGCAACGAAATACCCGATTCTTTATCCGTGGATTTTGTCGTTCGTGTGGCGAGCGAGCCCCTTATTCCCCGCAAACGTGCCGTTGGCAATCGCAGTCAGCGTAGCGTTTGGAGTCGGATTCCTGATGGCGGCCTTCGCAATGTTTTCGAGCCTTGGGGGATTCAGTAGACGAGAGGCGTTGATACTGACAGCTTATTTAGGCCTGCATCCGCTGGTGATGTTTTTCGGTGCCAGCATACTTTCCGAAATGCCATTCGCTTTTCTCGCTTTAGCTTCGATGACCGTGGCTGAGCGATTTATGAGACCGAATGAAAGACGGCTGGGAAGTGTTTGTTCGGGTGCACTGGCCGGCCTCTCGGTACTCACGCGAATTCTGGGTTTCCCGATATTATTAGGAATTCTTGTGACCGGCGTCGTGCGCCGCTCATGGCGCCAGCTTGCCACGTTCGTTCTAACCGCTGCGCCTTTTATCGGAGCCGCTGCATGGAATGCGATTTTCTCCAAGAAACCGGCTTCACCAATCGCGGGACCGGCAGGTGCAAGCCTAGGATGGACGCACGCGTGGACGTTCTACACGGACTACGCCGGAATTTGGAAGGTAGGCGTCCCCAACCTGCACATATTTTGGGCGATGTTGCGAAACAACGCCGGAATGATTCTTCGACAGCCCGCTGACTTGCTGCTCGGACCAACATTTGTGCGCGATACGATGCTGGGACGAGCTTTGATCCTGACAGTTGCGATTGCAGCGCTGGCCGGGATCGTGAGACAGGGAAAACAACACGGCTGGAAGCCAATTCATTTCGGCCTCGCATTTTACACTCCCATCGTGCTGCTCTGGAATTATCCTGCGGTGAATCGCTTCTTTCTGCCGTTCTGGCCGTTGCTTGTTGCCGGTGTGTGGTTCGAAGGAAGGCGCGTGGTACAACAAATTAAATCGGCAATATCGAACTCACGGCGCTTGAGTGACAAGTGTATCGGCGCAGCGGTTGGGTTTGTCGTCGCAGCTCTCGCATGTGGGGCCGTCGAGAACCTGCTAGGCGGAATGAGAACCGTCATAAAACGAACGAGCGAGGAGCGGCGGGTCCTGCTTCGAGATAAAGAGGAATGCTACGCATGGATTCGTAACAACACAAAGCCGGATTCCAGACTGGTGGCATACGAGGATGCCCCAACCTACTTGTACACGGGACGTGAGGCCGTCCGCCCGATGATATTTACAACCGACGAATTCTATGAATCTGAGCGGCTGAATAGGGAAACTTCTCATTTGACGGATGTCGCGCAAGCAATCGGAGCCAGCTACTGGCTTTTTGCTTCCGATGACTACTACCGCGACTGGCCGGCTGCCGCGGCTCTTGAGGGAAGTCACATGAGCGAACTGGCAAAAGGTCTTCCGGTCGCGTTTCGAGGTGGTGGAGGAACCGCAACCGTTCGTTTGGCAACCTGCCTTTCCGGCGATTGCGTTTCAGGTTGCGGTTCGTGCGAGAGGCTTTCCGCCAAAGCCAGATGAGCGGGAAAGTGGTTGCTGACGCTGCCAACTACGGAAAGTGGCCAAATGCGTGAGAGGCTGAGTCACCTAAGAATTCACGGGACAACCCCGGGGTGTCTACAAGCGGTTACAGTTTAGGTGCTGCCGCAGTTTCCTGCTCAGTTGGCTCCTCCCGCAGGCTCTAAGCCAAGGCGGCATTGGGGGTTAGCTTATCCGGATGACTGGGTGGATTGGCGTTCTACATGCTTGTTGTGAACCGAAGTGGTCTTGCCATTCAGTTCAGTTTACAAAATGAGAGGAAGGTCAGAAACATGAATAACCTTTTGAAGAGGCTTTGGTCAGAAGAGGAAGGGCAGGATTTGACAGAGTATGCGCTCCTTTTGGCGTTGATCGCTCTTGGAGCCATCGGGGCGATGAAAACGATCGCCAGCACGATCAATGGCGTATTCCAGAACGCAGCGAGCAATCTGACGGGAGCTACAAGCGGCGGTAGTTAAGCTAGGTGCTCAAGCATTGTGGGCTTGATCGACCTTCGCGCCACTTCAGGAACGAACCCGTTATGGGACCTCGTAATTGCTCTCTGAAGCAGGCGCAAAGTTCCTTGGATTGCTCCATGCTGACGACCGTTCCGCAAGCAATTTGGGCGCTCACGCTGGCACTCACTCTCTACGCCGGCTGGATGGACCTGCGAACACGCCGAATCCCTAACTGGCTCACAGTGCCAGGGCTAATCGTCGGAATCGCAGCCAATACCGCGCTCAATGGCTGGCACGGAGCACTGCTCGCTCTCGAAGGTGCCGGTCTGGCGCTCGTGATCTTGCTCCCGTTCGTTTTGCTGCGGGCTCTAGGGGCAGGCGACTGGAAGCTGATGGGAGCAGTCGGCGGACTGCTCGGACCAAAGGCTCTCCTTTACGTGCTGGTGGTCAGTATTCTTGCCGCGGGTGCCATCGGCATGGTGCAGGTGATTCGCGCCCACCGCTTGGTGCACACGTTCAAGAACATGTGGGTGCTCGTGCAGGGATTTCTGATCTTCGGGCTGCGAGCCAATCCGGAAATTTCGCTCGATAATCCGGGGCTGATGAAAGTTCCGTTCGGGGTGGCGGTCGCGATCGCCGCGGTAATTTCCTTCGCGGCCGCTCGCCTCGGTTACTGAATTCGAGAACTCCAAGAGTTTCCAACCAGGGAGATTTGCTGATGAATTCGAACCGACTGCTTGGGTTGGCCGTCGCGATCATTCTTGGACTTGTCGCGAGCGTGTTCGTCTACCGGCAATTCCAGGCGGCTTCAGCGCCGAAGCCTGTCGTGAGGATGCAGCAAATCGTGGTAGCGGCTGAACCCCTGAAGCTCGGAACGCGCGTGAATTCCTCAAACCTGAAAACGATTCCGTGGCCCCAAGGTCAGCCGGTCGCGGGAATGTTCACGAAGGTTGACGACGTTGCGAATCGCGCTCTCATCACCTCCGTCGCAGAAAACGAGCCGATCCTCGAGAGCAAACTCGCTTCGCTTCAGTCCGGCGCGGGTCTCGCCGCCACAATTCCCGAAGGCATGCGCGCAATGTCAGTCGCGGTCAACGACGTGGTAGGCGTAGCGGGATTCGTCACGCCCGGAACGATGGTGGACGTGCTCGTCACCGGCGCGGCTACTGGCGGCGGCAATATCACGCGCACGATTTTGGAAAACGTCCGCGTACTCGCCGCGGGCCAAAAGGTCGAACAGGATAAGGAAGGCAAGCCGCAAACGGTTCCCGTCATCACCCTCCTGGTCACCCCCGACGCCGCCGCGAAGCTCGCAATGGCGAGCACCGAAGGCAAAATTCAGCTCGCCCTCCGCAACACAATTGACACGAAAAACATGAGCCCGCCGGCCGTGATGCAAACTTCGCTCTTCGCTTCAGGCGCGCCGGCCCCGGCTCCGAAGCATGTTGCGGCGAAAACGCCTCCCGCAGTCCCCGCTCCGTTCACTGTGGAAGTCATCGTCGGAACCAAACGCGAAACAAAGAGCTTTCAAAATCCGTGAGCAACCGTCGGGGGTTTCGAATGCCCGAGCCATCATCTCCACAGCTTTCAACGCGAAATCCGCTGTCGGTGTTGCTGCGCGCCGGCGCGTCGGCAATCGTTGTTGCCCTTCTCGTTTGCGAAGCGCCCGGCTTGGCGGGCCAACCCCGGATTCCTGGGGAAGCGCAATCGGGCCAGCAATCAGGCGAAGTTCCGCAGGCGCTGCATCTCCTTGTGGGACGCTCGCTGGTCATCACGTCCCCGTCGCGCATCAAGCGGGTTTCGCTCGCCGATCCCGCCATCGCCGAGGCGATCGTCGTCAGCCCCACGCAGGTTCTCGTCAACGGAAAAGCTCCGGGCGGAGTTTCGCTCATCATCTGGGATGAAAACGAGCAGAGCCAGGCTTTCGAAGTATCCGTGGATATTGACGTTCTGAGTTTGACCGAGAAAATTCACGAAGTTTTTCCCAATGAGCCTGTGGTCGTCGAAACGTCGAAAGACGTCGTGATGCTGTCCGGCAAAATTTCCTCGCAAGCGGTGGCGGACAAGATTCTCGAAGTCGTGAAAGGCACCACGCCGAAAGTCACCAGCCTGATGGAAGTGCCGGCATCGCCTCCGGGCGAAATTCTCCTGGAAGTGAAGTTCGCGGAAGTGGACAAGACGGCCTTGCAAGAGCTCGGCATCAATATCCTCAGTCTTCCGGGCGCAAAAAATGTCGGCATAGTCTCCACACAACAATTCTCGCCGCCTCAACTTGTCGCGCCTTCACAAGGTGTGAATTCGGGACTTGGTGTCAGCAATTTGCTGAACATTTTCCTCTTCCGGCCAGACATCAATTTAGCTGCGACGATTCAAGCCCTGCAGCAGAATAACGTCCTCGAAATCCTCGCCGAGCCTAACTTGCTCACCGCATCCGGAAAAGACGCCAGCTTTCTCGCTGGCGGCGAATTTCCGTTTCCCATCGTGCAGGGCACCACTGGCGGCGGTTTCGCAGGAATCACGATTCAGTTCAAGGAATTCGGCGTGCGCCTGAATTTCACGCCCACGCTGCTCCCGAGCGGCCTGATTCACCTGCATGTGAAGCCGGAGGTCAGTGCTCTCGATTTCACCAATGCCCTCAACGTTTCCGGCTTTTTGATTCCGGCCCTGTCCACGCGCCGCGTAGAATCGGAGATGGATCTAAGGGATGGACAGAGTTTCGCGATTGCCGGCCTGGTAGATAACCGTGACACGGAGCAGCTCTCGAAGATTCCGTTCATCGGCGATGTACCCGTTCTAGGCAAGCTGTTCACGAGCCGCAGTATCAACAAAACCAGAGACGAGCTTCTCGTCATGGTGACGCCGCGGGTGGTGCAGCCCATACTGCCGCAGCAAAAGAAGCCTGAGCTGTTTTTCCCGAAGCCATTCCTGACGCCGACGCCTAGCGCCACAGAACAACCGAAAACGCCAGGCCAGAAGTAAAGGGGACCTATAGCAAGATGAAGAGCGACCTGAGACCAATTAGAAGGGTGGCAGAATTATGGTGACCACCGCAATCGCGAGCGCCGATCGAGACGGCTCTGCGCAGCTTCTCGCTTGCCTGCAGCAGACGGGCCTGGTCAGCTCCGTCAAGCAGTGGACGATTCCGATGGAAAAGTTGCCGGATGCGAGCGAAGGAATTCCCGACGTCGTATTTCTCGATCTGAGCCGGGATTCGGATCCGTTTTTTGTTTTCGGTGCGCACCTTCGAAGATTGCGTCCCGCTGTTCGCTTGATCGCCTGTTCCACCACAGCTCCCAACCAACAAACTCTTCTCGAAGCCATGCGCTGCGGCGTGCAGGACTTCGTCAATAAACCGGTGACGCCGGAAGCCCTGAAAGATGTCCTCACGCGCTTTCGCGCCGAAGGGCAAGCCACCGAACGTAAGGCGGCCGAGAAGACGATTATCGTGATGGGCTCGAAAGGCGGCGTCGGCACCACCACCGTCGCTGTGAATTTGGGCGTGCAGCTCTCCACTTACGCTCGAAAACACGTAGTACTGCTCGATTTTGCGCGCCCTTTGGGCAACGTGCATCTCCTTCTCGACCTCCATCCGCGTTTCGTGGTCCGCGACGCGGTGGAAAATCTGGATCGGCTGGACAGCCACTTCTTCAGCGGGCTCCTGACGGCGCATAAGACAAAGCTCGAAATCCTGGGCGGCGCAACCCAACTCGAAGAATGGCAGAACATCAAGCTCGGCCCCCTCGAGCGAGTCATGAACGTGGCCCAGGCGAGCAGCGACGTGGTGCTCGTCGATGTCGGCTCGCAGTTTTCATCGGAATGGAATCCGATGTTTCAAAGCGCGCGGATGATTCTGGTGGTCGCCGAAGCGAACGTTCCCGCGCTCTGGACTCTCGAACGCCGGTTGCTGGCCATGGCGGGAATTGGAATTGAGCCTGAACGCGTTCGCGTGGTGATCAATCGCTGGCACAAGGGCGACGAAGAAGCGCTGAAGAGCATCGAGAAGAGCATCAAGCGGCCGATCTTTGCCTGTCTTCCCAATGACTATCGAAAGGCTAGCATGGCCGTCAATTTGGGAATGCCACTCATGGAAAATCACAACAATGTTTTGACGAACCGCTACCGGCAGCTCGCCGCACAGTTGGCAGGGATCGAGCAGGCTACCGCGAAAAAAGCTGGGCTAGGCGGATTTCTGTTTCCGACGAAGAGGTAAGAACGAATGTCGTCCGGCACGCTTCCAACGAGAAAGACTGATTACTCAGCCGTCAAAGCGGCGATTCATCGCAAGCTGATCCAGAAATTGAATCTGGACCGCCTCGGCGAAATCAAACGCGAAGACGTCCGCCGGGAAGTCGCGCAGATTCTGGAAGGGCTCGTCGTAGGCGAATCCACGCCGATGAACCTGCAGGAGCGCGAGCGGCTTTCGCTGGAAATTCTCGACGAAGTATTCGGACTCGGTCCTTTGGAGCCGCTTCTCGCCGACCCGACCGTTTCCGACATTCTCGTGAACACCTACAAACGAGTCTACGTCGAGCGGAAGGGAATCCTGGAACTAACCAGCGTCCAGTTCCGTGACGACGCTCACTTGATGGGCATTATCGACCGAATCGTTTCTGCAATCGGCCGTCGTGTGGATGAATCATCGCCGATGGTGGATGCGCGTTTGGCAGATGGCTCGCGCGTAAACGCCATCATCCCTCCCCTCGCCGTGGACGGACCCTGCATGTCCATCCGGCGCTTTGGCCGCGACCGGCTGAACTCACAAGATTTGCTGGCCAACAAAACACTCACACCCGCAATGCTGGAATTGCTTCAGGGCTGCGTGAAGGCACGGTTGAACATCGTGATTTCCGGCGGCACCGGCGCCGGCAAGACCACGTTCCTCAACGTCTTGTCGTCTTACATCTCCAATCGCGAACGGATTGTAACGATCGAAGACGCGGCCGAATTACAGCTTCATCAGGAACACGTCGTTCGGTTGGAAACCAGGCCCCCCAACATCGAAGGCAAGGGTTCAGTGCAGCAGCGCCAACTCGTTATCAACTCGCTGCGCATGCGCCCGGACCGCATCATCGTTGGTGAGGTGCGCGGCGAAGAAGCGCTCGACATGTTGCAGGCCATGAACACCGGTCATGATGGCTCGCTCGCTACGATTCACGCCAATTCTCCGCGAGACGCGCTGAGCCGCCTTGAAACGATGGTCGCCATGGGCAGCTTGAATATTCCCGACAACGCAATCCGCAGGCAGATTGCGTCCGCCGTTGATGTCGTCGTGCAGGTGAGCCGCCTGAGCGATGGCACTCGAAAAGTTGTGAGCCTCGCCGAAATCACTGGCATGGAAGGCGAAGTGGTCACCATGCAGGACATCTTCGTATACCGCAAGCGCGGCATACGCGATTCCGGCGAAGTGTTGGGCGAATTTATTCCCACTGGCATACGCCCGAAGTTTGCGGAGCGCCTGGCTGTCACAGGCATTCAGTTGCCGGTGTCGATGTTCGAAGTTCCCAGGAGCTATTGAGGACTCGCGATGGCCCCTTTACTCGCACTCTTAACTTTTGCCGTTGTATGCGGAATCGTGCTGTCGCTCTGGATGCTGGCGAGCGGCGAGGATCGGCCGAGCATGGTCCGCCGCCGCATGAGTGCCGTGCGAAAAGCGGATAACCGTACCGCCGAAGCTTCGCCGGATTTGTTCCTCATTCGCGACGAAATGCTGAGCAGCGTTCCCCTGCTGCATCGCATCATGACGCAGTTTTCATGGGCCGCCCGGCTTCAGCAAACGATCGAGCAGGCTGGCATGACAATCAAGCCTGCCAAAGTGCTCCTGCTCAGCGGCGTTCTTGGTTTTGCAACGTTTCTGATCGCCGCTCACTTTTTTCACAGTCTTGCGCTCGCGGCCATTCTGGGAGTGCTCCTCGCCATCGTCCCCTATTCGGTGATTGCCTTTAAGCGCGCCCGGCGCATGCGCCAATTCGAAGAAAAATTCCCCGAAGCATTGGACCTTTTGGGACGCGCGGTTCGCGCCGGCCACGCATTTACCACCGGCCTCGAAATGATCTCCATGGAATCCTCCGAGCCGGTCGCATCCGAATTTCGCAAGACATTCGAAGAGCAAAATTTCGGATTGCCGCTGCGCGACGTGCTCATAAATCTCACCGATCGCGTTCCGCTGATGGACGTGCGCTTTTTTGTCACCGCGCTGCTGGTGCAGAAAGAAACGGGCGGCAACCTCGCGGAAATTCTCGACGAACTTTCGCGCGTGATTCGCGAGCGTTTCCGAATTTATCGCGAAGTGCGCGTGCGAACCGCTCAAGGCCGATTGACCGCAATGGTTCTCATCGCCATGCCGCCTTCGATGATGGCTCTGCTCGCGCTGATGAATCCGAGCTACATGAGGATATTGTTCACCGATCCAGTCGGCCCCACTTTGCTTACGGCCGCCGCGGCAATGCAGGTTCTCGGCTCAATAATTATCTGGAGAATTATTCATATCGATGTCTGATTCAGATTCTGGAGACTTTGATGGTTTGGGTCATCACTAGCGCAACGTTCCTGGCCACGGTAGGAATTCTCGTGGCGCTTGTTTTCGCTTTCTCGCCTTCCGACCAGAAAGTGGCGGGAAGGCTCGAGCGCCTCCTCGACGCCTCGGCAATCGCAGAACGCACTAAGCCGCCGGCCAAGAAATCGGAATGGATGAAGGACGGCCTCGCTTCCATCGGCAAACTTGTGCCGTCAGGCTCGGGCCAGGTCTCGCGAACTCAGCTCTTGATGATTCGCGCCGGCTACCGCAGCGCCGATGCGATGCTCGCCATGCGCGGCATGAAAATACTTCTTCCCGTTGCGCTGCTCGCCGCCGTCATACTCACCGGCGTCTATCGCTACAATCCGACTTTCATCATCGGAGCCGCCGCCGTTCTCGGTTTTCTGCTTCCCGACATGTGGCTCACCTCGCGAGTGCGCGCGCGTCAGCATCGCCTGCGAATGGGTCTGCCGGATGCCCTCGATCTCCTGGTGATCTGCGTAGAGGTGGGACTCGGTCTCGATCAAGCCCTGCTTCGCGTGGCACAGGAAATGCAAGTGGCACATCCCGAATTGAGCGAGGAGTTGCAGCTCGTAAACCTGGAAATGCGAGTAGGCAAAAGCCGCATCGAAGCTCTGCGCTCGCTTTCCAAGCGCACGGGCCTCGACGATGTGAAGGCGCTCGTCGCCATGCTCGTGCAGACCGAACGCTTCGGCACCAGTGTTGCTCAATCGCTGCGCGTACACTCCGACGATTTGCGGACGCGGCGCCGGCAGCGTGCCGAAGAAATGAGCGCTAAAACGACGGTGAAAATGGTTCCGGCGCTGGTGCTGTTTATCTTTCCGGCGCTGCTCGTAGTGGTCCTGGGCCCCGCGGTTCTCACTTTCATGCGCCAGTTCGCGCACTAAAGCAAGAATCGCAACGCGGCGCGCTAGGCACGCGTCGTGAAAATCAAAACCTGACTGGGAGGGGTACGGAGATGGATAACGTAACACTAATACGAATCGTGGCAGGAGCGCTGGCAGTTGTAGTCCTCTTTATCATCATCTGGCGGCGCCGTAGAAATATCGAGGAGTAGCAGCACGTCAGTTCAAGAGCTCAAATTCGGAAAGATGGGATCCGCGATGGCCAATCATAAAAACGGCCGTGCCGTAGCCGTGTATAACAAGACGCGCGAAACATTTGTCGCCACCGAAGCCTCCGTGGCCGATAGCTATTTTCGCCGCTTGATTGGATTGCTCGGCAAGACGCAACGCTGGGCGCGGCTCGGTTGCGGCCTGTGGATCGTCCCGTCCCGGGGTGTGCACACGATCGGCATGATGTTCCCCATCGACCTGATTTTCCTGAGCAAAGAAAAAGAAGTTGTGCACATCGAGGAGTACGTGCGCCCGTTCCGCATTTCGCGCGTATCGCTCAAAGCCAGCAGCGTGCTCGAGCTTCCACCCCACACGATCTATCGCACCGGCACCAAAGTGGGAGACCGCTTCGAGATTTCAACCCTGCGCGCCGCCAGTTAACCCTGGGGGCGGCAAAAAGTTTTATCAGCGCGCGGATATGATTGAGGCTATGACAGCAAAAAGACGAAAGTCGCAACGCGGCTCGGTGATGGTCGAGATGGCACTCGTGCTTCCAGTGCTCCTGTTGCTGGTCATTGGGGGTATCGATCTCGACCTCATGGTCTCTGCGAAGTCGGCGCTGAATTATGTGGCAAGCGAAACCGCTCGTTGCATGACGCAGAATGCGGCCTGCCCTTCAAACACCGCGCAAACTCAGGCGGGGAATCTTGGTCTCAATGCCGCCAAGATTACGGCAACTTCTGTTCCGTCCACGCCTTGCCCCGCTCTAACCGCTTTTCCTCCGCCCAACCCCCCGTGCACTGTGACAGTGACCGTAAATTACGCGTGGACCCCCATCTCACCCTTCCTCCGCGCCGCAACTCTAACCAGCGTCGCCACTTCTGTCCAATAGTCACCGTGATTTGTCGAATTCAATAATTTGTTGCGTATAATGCAGTCCGCTCGAAGCGACAAGCAAGGCGGGAGAATCGGCATGAACGACAATATATTGATCGCGTTTAGCAAAGCGCTGGCCTCCGGCGCAGTACGAGTCGTCGATTTATCCCAGCCCCTCGACGCCGCCACCGCCACCATCCAGCTCCCCCCGGAATTCGGCAAGACCTGGCCCTTCCGCCTCGAAGAAATCTCCAAATACGACAGCCGCGGCCCCGCCTGGTACTGGAATAATTTCTCCTGCGGCGAACACACCGGCACGCATTTCGACGCCCCCATCCACTGGGTCACAGGAAAAGACTACCCCAACAACGCCACAGACAATATTCCCGTCGCGAAATTCTTCTCCCCCGCCAACGTAATCGACGTTTCGCGCGAAGTCGCCAAAGATCCCGATTTCCTTCTCACGCCGCAGCACGTGGAAATGTGGGAAACCACGCACGGCCGCATCGAACCCGGCTCCTGGGTCCTCATGCGCACCGATTGGTCGAAGCGCAAAGACGCCGCCTCATTCCTCAATATCAAAGAAGATGGCGCGCATGCCCCCGGCCCGCATCCCGATCTCGTTCCCTTCCTCGCAAAAGAACGCGACGTCATCGGCTGGGGCTCAGAAGGCGTCGGCACCGACGCAGGCCAGGCCTTCAAATTCAACCCGCCATTTCCGTGCCACACCATCATGCACGGCAGCAATAAATTCGGCTTGGCCAGCCTGATGAACCTCGATCAACTCCCCCCAAAAGGCGCAATCCTAATCACGCCCCCACTAAAAATCGTCCGAGGCTCAGGCAGCCCCTGCCGCGTCCTCGCCCTGGTCGCCACTTAGACCTGTCCTTGCAGTGAGCCTCCAGCGGTGCAAATGGCAAGTGCGACCAAGACCTCGCACGTTGTTGATGGCGAAGCTGCCCTTCCGTAACGCCGGCGTCCCGCCGGCTCTTCCTCGATTCTGCATCTGCTCCCGCGACACAAATTGAAAATGTTGTCATCCTGAGCGGAGAGTCGGCCGCCTTTGCTTCTCGTCCCGCTCTTGCGGGACGGCCGACTCGCAGTCGAAGGATCTCAACTTACCGCAGAAGGCATGGCCAATCCTACGAGACGTCGATCAGCCTCGCATCAGCGTTCATCCACCCCGCCGCATCCACGCTGCGCCACTATTTAGGTGTAAAATTCTCAGAGTGCCTTATCATCGCCCTCTTTAGACGGCGGCAAACAGGACCCGACAAATGGCGGAGCGGTTCTTCAAAAAAGAAGTCCAAAAACTCTACCTCGGCCAAGGCCAGGAATTTCGCGGCGAAGGCATCCTAGCCGTCACCAAAGCCTTCCTGCAATCCGGCGTCTCCTACGTAGCCGGCTACCAGGGTGCTCCAATTTCGCACTTGATGGACGTGCTCACCGACGCCAACGACATCCTCGAAGAACTCGGCGTCCACTTCGAGCACAGCGCTTCCGAAGCCACCGCCGCCGCCACTCTCGCCGCCTCGGTCAATTATCCGCTCCGCGGCGCAGTCACCTTCAAATCCACCGTCGGCACCAATGTCGCCTCCGACGCTCTCGCCAATCTCGCCTCCGGTGGTGTCACCGGCGGCGCGCTCATCATCGTCGGCGAAGATTATGGCGACGGCTCCAGCATCATGCAGGAGCGCTCGCACGCCTTCGCCATGAAATCGCAAATGTGGCTCCTCGATCCGCGGCCGAATCTGCCGTCAATCGTCCGCGCCGTGGAAGAGGGTTTCGAGCTGTCCGAAGCAACGCACACCCCCGTCATGCTCGAATTGCGCATCCGCGCCTGCCACGTCCACGGCCGCTTCATCGCCAAAGACAATGTCCGCCCAAAGTTCACCCTGAAAGACGCAATGGAAAAACCGGTTCGCGATGTCAGCCGAATCGTCCTCCCGCCAGCGAGCTTCCAGCACGAGCAGGAGAAAATTCACCAGCGCTGGCCCGCCGCGCAGAAATACATTCACGAAAAGGGCCTGAACGAAATCTTCGCCGAAGGCGCCCAGGATTTCGGAATCATCTTGCAAGGCGGCATGTACAACACCACAATCCGCTGCCTCGAATTGCTGGGCCTTTCGAATGCATTCGGCGATAGCAAAATCCCGCACTACGTGTTGAACGTCACTTACCCGCTGATCGAAGAAGAAATCAAGAACTTCTGCCTGGGGAAGCGCGCGGTACTTGTCATCGAAGAAGGCCAGCCCGATTTCATCGAGCAAAATATCAATTCGATTCTGCGCAAGGCCGATATCCAGACCAAAGTTCACGGTAAAGACGTTCTACCAATGGCAGGCGAATACACCGCCGCCGCCGTCACCAAAGGCGTGCTGAAGTTCGTCGAGATATATGCACCGCAACTAATCGACCGCCAAAATCTTCCCACCGTTGCGCGCCCTGCCATCGAAAAGCCCCAAGTCATAAAAATCGTCGACAACGAAATTCACCCACGCCCGCCCTCATTCTGCACGGGCTGCCCCGAGCGCCCAATTTTCTCCGCCCTGAAATTAGCGGAACGCAAGCTTGGCCCCCATCACGTCAGTGCCGACATCGGCTGCCATCTCTTTTCGATCCTGCCGCCGTTCAATATCGGCGCCACCACCATGGGTTACGGGCTCGGCTGGGCAGGCGCCGCTGCGTTCAACACCAAAGAAACCAACAAGCGCACCATCAGCTTCATGGGCGACGGCGGTTTCTGGCACAACGGGCTCACCAGCGGCGTCGGCAACGCAGTCTTCAATCAAAGCGATAGCCTGCTCGTGGTCGTGGACAACAGCTACACAGCCGCAACCGGCGGCCAGGATATTTTGTCGTCCGCCGCGAGTAATCCGATTCGCAAGACAAAACTCTCAATAGCAGATGCCGTCCGCGGTGTCGGAGTGAAATGGGTGCGCACGATCACCCGCACCTACGACGTAGCCAAAATGCGCGACACCTTCATCGAGGCTCTCACCACCAAAGAACGCGGGCCCAAAGTGATCGTCGCGCAAAGCGAATGCACCCTCAACAAACAGCGCCGCGTAAAGCCTCTGATGGCAAAAATGGCCAAGGAGGGGAAGCGCGTGGTCCGTGAACGGTTTGGCGTCGATGCGGACACCTGCACCGGCGATCATTCCTGCATTCGCTTGTCCGGCTGCCCGTCGCTCACCATCAAGCCCAATCAGGATCCTTTGCGAAAAGATCCAGTGGCGACGGTTCTCGATAGCTGCTCGGGATGCGGCTTGTGCGGCGAGGTTTCGCACGCAGCGGTTCTGTGCCCGTCATTCTTTCGCGCGGAAGTGATCACCAATCCAAATGCATGGGATCGCACGAAATCAAAAGTTCGCAGCGCCGTGATCGGATTTTTGCAGAATCGCATCGAACGCCGTCTCGCGGGTATTCATGCCTGACGTGGGCGCGAGGCTTTGATGGCGAAAGGCGCGGCCGCTCCGCCTGCATCGCTCCGTAAACGAACTCCCAAAGCGATTACAATCGCAATCCTCGCGATGGGAGGAGAAGGCGGCGGCGTTCTCGCCGATTGGATCGTAGATCTCGCCGAATATTCTGGTTACCGCGCGCAAACTACCTCGGTCCCGGGAGTCGCTCAGCGCACCGGTTCGACAATCTACTATCTGGAAATTTTCCCGGAGGAAGAAGTCCAAGCGGCCTGCAAAGAACCCATCCTGGCGCTTATGCCGGTTCCCGGAGAAGTCGATATCGTGCTCGCATCAGAACTAATGGAAGCCGGTCGCGCGATTCAACGTGGCCTCGTAACCCCCGATCGAACCACCTTGATCGCCTCGACGAACCGCGTCTATTCCATGACCGAAAAGACCGCCATCACCGATGGCCGCGTGGATTCCGCGAAAGTAATCGAAGCGAGCAACGCAGCCGCAAAAACCTTCATCCACGGCGACTTCGCCCGGATAGCGGAAGACACACGCAGCGTCATTAGCGCTTCGCTTTTCGGCGCCCTCGCCGCAACCGGCGCATTGCCATTCCGCCGCGAACAATTTGAAGACGCGATTCGCCAGGGCGGAGTAGGCGTTGAAAGCAGCTTGGCAGCTTTTGACGCCGGATTTCGCGCAGCGAAAGAGCCGGCCGCAGCGCAGATTGGCAGAACGGAGCCTGCGAAGGGTAAGGTCGGCCCGCGTCTCCAGCCGCTCGCCGCGAAAATCGAAAGCGACTTTCCGGCCCCAAGCCGCGAAATTCTGCTGGCAGGGGTCGAGCGTCTCGCGGATTATCAGGACCTCGCATACGCGAACGAGTATCTTAAGCGGCTGGAAGCGATTCGAGATATGGACGCGAAATCCGGTCGCGCTGACTCTGCATTGCTCAGCGAAACGGCCCGCTACTTGGCCCTCTGGATGTCATATGAAGATGCTCCGCGAGTGGCAGACTTGAAAATCCGGCGCACCCGTTTCGACCGCGTCCACCAGGACGCGCGCGTGGAATCGGCCCAGATGCTGCAAATCAAGGAATTCCTACATCCCCGCGTGCAGGAAATTGCGGACATGGCACCCGCACCGCTCGGTCGCTTGCTGCTCCGCTCGAATTTGATGCGACGGCTAACCGAAGCGATAACGGGCAACGGAAAAATCGTCGAAACCACCTCGCTCCGTGGATACTTGCAACTCTACATGGTTGCAGGCATGCGCCGGTGGCGACGAATTTCGCTGCGCTTCAAGAAAGAAGAGAAAGCAATCGCGGACTGGCTCGCGCTGATCACGCGCGTCGCCCCGGAAGATTACGCGCTTGCTCTCGAGATTGCAGAATGCCCGCGCATGGTAAAGGGTTATGGCGATACCCACGCGCAAGGCGAAAAAAATTACGAAGCCATCATGGCAGCATTACTGGCGTTGCGCGGCAAAGCCGATGCCGCGGCGCGGCTCAAGAAGCTTCGCGAGGCCGCGCTAGCCGATGACACGGGCGAAAAATTAACTCGTGCGCTCGCCGATGAGGGAGCGAGTCAGCTGGCCACCGCACCGGTCAATGCCCCGGCCAATGGCCGGGTATGACAGGCCAATTGTCCCGATTAGAATTTCGAGTTCTAATCGGAACAATCGGAATATTAGGATTCGGTTTATGTGCTTTAAAAGCAGCGAGATGCAAATTTCTAATAGGAACAAATACGGCTTTTGGGTGCGCAGCACTCTTCGTGAGAAGAGAAGAATTGGCGCCGTGAGTATTCGTGATTTTCTAGCATTTGAGAGACAAGTAATCGCATTGGGAGATAAGTAATGAGGATCGTTTGCCTCGGAGGCGGCCCCGCCGGCCTCTACTTTTCAATTCTCGCCAAGAAGGCCAATCCTTCCTGGGACATCACGGTCGTCGAACGCAATCGCCCCGACGACACTTTCGGCTGGGGCGTCGTCTTCTCCGACAAGACGATGGACGGCTTCAAAGACGTCGATCCGGAAACGCACTCTGAGATCACTCGCGCGTTTCGCCATTGGGATGACATCGACGTTTTCTTCAAAGGGCAAAAATTAACTTCCGGCGGCCACGGTTTCTGCGGAATCGGACGAATCAAACTGCTGCAAATTCTTCAGAAGCGCGCAGCAGGCCTCGGCGCGAAGTTAATTTTCCAGACAGAAATAACCGACCCCGACTCATACGCCGCCGACTATGATCTCGTGATTGCGTCCGACGGTGGTTCCTCCATCACCCGGCGCAAATACGAAAGTATCTTCAAGCCCAATATTCAGCCGCGCCAGAATCGCTTCATCTGGCTCGGCAGCAAAAAGAAACTCGACGCTTTTACTTTCGATTTTGCGGATACGGAATGGGGCTGGTTCAATTTGCATGCGTACCGTTTCGATGCTGACTGGTCCACGTTCATCGTCGAGACGCCGGAGAAGAATTGGCTGAAAGCCGGCATCGACAAAATGGAACAGGAAGAGTCGATAGCGCTCTGCGAAAAGCTATTTGCGGACCGCCTTGATGGCAACGCGCTGATCTCGAACGCAAAGCACTTGAAGGGCTCAGCCGTGTGGCTAAAGTTCAATCGCGTGCTGTGCGAGAAATGGTTCCACAAAAATATCGTATTGATTGGCGACGCGGCGCACACCGCGCATTTCAGCATTGGCTCCGGAACAAAACTCGCGATGGAAGATGCCATCGCGCTCACTCGGGTGCTTTCACATCACGATGGCGACGTGACGAGCGCGCTGCAGAAATACCAGGAAGAGCGCGAAATCGAAGCGCTGAAATTGCAAAGCGCGGCGCGCAATCGAATGGAATGGTTCGAGCAAGTGGAACGCTACGTTCACCTCGACCCGGAGCAGTTTACTTACAGCCTGCTGACGGGCAGCCAGCGCATCGGCCACGAAAATTTGAAGCTGCGCGATTCCGGTTACGTTGAGAAGGTGGAGAACTGGTTTGCCGCGCGCAGCGGCGTTAACCACGCCGTACCTCCGATGTTCACTCCATTTAAAGTTCGCGGATTGTCGCTGAAAAACCGGGTGATCGTTTCGCCGATGGCGGTGTACATGGCGGAGGACGGCGTGCCGAACGATTTTCATCTTGTCCATATGGGTTCGCGCGCGATGGGCGGAGCCGCGATGGTTTTCACGGAGATGACGTGCGTTTCACCCGACGCTCGAATTACGCCGGCGTGCCTCGGAATGTGGAACGACGTGCAGCGCGATGCGTGGAAACGCGTGGTGAATTACGTTCATACATATTCGGATGCGAAGATCGCTTTGCAGCTGGGGCATTCGGGGCGCAAAGGCTCGACGCGCCGGGGCTGGGAGGGAATCGATCAGCCGCTTCCGTCGGACAATTGGCCGCTCGTTTCGGCGTCGTCGCTGCAATACATTGCCGGCGTCTCGCAATTGCCGCGCGAAGCCACTCGTGCGGATATGGATCGCATCCAGGCCGATTTCGTCTCAGCCGCGGAGCGCGGCGTCGCGGCGGGATTCGATTGGCTTGAATTTCACTGCGCGCACGGTTATCTGATGTCGAGTTTCATTTCGCCGCTCACCAATTTGCGCAAGGACGAATACGGCGGGTCGCTCGAGAATCGCTGCCGGTATCCGCTCGAAGTGTTCAAGGCGATGCGCGCCGTGTGGCCGCAGGAGAAGCCGATGAGCGTGCGCATCTCGGCGCACGATTGGGTTCCCGGCGGAATCACACCAGAGGATGCGGCGATCGTGGCGCAGCTTTTCAAGTGCGCCGGCGCGGACATGATTGACTGCTCGTCGGGGCAAGTGAGCAAAGAAGAGCGGCCTGTGTACGGCCGGATGTTCCAGGTGCCTTTCTCGGATCGCATTCGCAACGAAGTGGGAATCCCGACCATTGCGGTTGGAAATATTTTCGAAGGCGATCACGTGAACACGATTATCGCCGCGGGTCGTGCTGATCTCTGCGCGGTGGCGCGTCCACATCTGGCCGATCCTGCGTGGACTTTGCATGAGGCAGCCAAGCAGGGTTACACAGACATGTGGTGGCCGGATCCCTACTTGAACGGCAAAGAACAGCTCGAAAGAAATCTCGCTCGCGCCGCGCTTTTGAGGCTACAAGTGTGAGCGACGTTTCACGCGGCCTGAATTCGCAACTTCTCTCTGGAAAACATGGGCTCGTCACGGGCGGATCGCGAGGCATCGGCGCGGCCGTCGTGGAAATATTGCTCACGCACGGCGCACGCGTCACGAGCGTGAGCCGCACAGGCGCGCCGCCGAAAGAATCCGCCGCTTCGGGATCGCGCGATTCACTTCAGCATGTGAGTGCCGACGTGACCGATCCGGAATCCGTGGCGAAAGCGTTTGATTCGGCGCGCGGTCGTTTTGGCGAAATTGCAATTCTGGTGAACAATGCCGGGCAAGCTGCGTCAGCTCCGTTTTTGAAAACGGATGCCGCGCTCTGGCGCAAAATGATGGCCGTCAATCTGGACGGAACATTTCATTGCACTCAAGCCGCCCTCGCAGGCATGCTTGCCGCTGGCTGGGGACGGATCATCAACATCGCGAGCACCGCTGGCTTGACCGGGTATGGATATTTGACGGCATACTGCGCGGCGAAGCATGGCGTGGTCGGTTTGACGCGCGCGCTGGCGGTTGAGGTGGCGACGAAAGGCGTAACTGTGAATGCGGTGTGCCCTGGGTTAACGGATACTGACATCGTGAAAGAGGCTGTCGCGAATATTGTCGCGAAGACCGGGCGCACGGCGGACCAGGCGCAAGCGGAGCTGGCGTCGCGAAATCCGCAGAAAAGACTGGTGCGGCCTGAAGAAGTTGCAAATACCGTGGCATGGCTTTGTCTGCCGGGAAGCGAAGCCATCACGGGGCAGGCGATTGCTGTGGCCGGTGGCGAGTTGATGTAGCGGTGGTAACGAACGAGAGTTGGAGAGGGTGATGCGACATCTGCCGGGCGAGCCACATAAGCTGCCGGGAAGCCGAACGAGCCTTGCGAAATATGCAGCGCACAATTTTCAATTTGAAGTTTCGCGTGCCGTAGCCACGATCACGCTGAACACGCCCGAGCGAAAAAATCCGCTTACGTTCGAGTCGTACGCGGAGTTGCGGGATCTTTTTCTCACGATGGCACATGCGGACGACGTGAAAGTGGCCGTGTTGAACGGGGCGGGTGAAAACTTCTGCTCGGGCGGCGACGTGCATGAAATTATCGGACCGCTCACCAAGCTGGATATGCCGGGGCTTCTGGCGTTCACGCAGATGACGGGCGATCTGGTGAAGGCGATGCGGGCATGTCCGCAGCCGATTGTTGCGGCTATCGACGGGATCTGCGTGGGCGCAGGAGCGATTCTGGCGCTCGCGTCGGACATTCGCTTCGGTACAGCTCGTAGCAAAACGGCTTTTCTTTTTACTCGTGTCGGATTGGCCGGATGCGACATGGGAGCGTGTGCGATGCTTCCGCGAGTGATCGGACAGGGGCGCGCGTCGGAACTTCTTTACACCGGCCGCAATATGGCTGGCGACGAGGCCGAGCGCTGGGGATTTTTCAATCGCCTGTGCGCGCCGGAAGCGTTGTTAAAGGACGCGCAGGCACTGGCGGCTGAATTGGCTGCTGGTCCCACCTTCGCGCACGGCATGACGAAAAAAATGCTGCATCAGGAATGGAATATGGGCGTGGATGAGGCAATCGATGCAGAGGCGCAGGCACAAGCGATCTGCATGGCGACCAACGATTTTCATCGCGCCTATCATGCGTTTGTAGCGAAGCAGAAGCCTGAGTTCAAGGGAGATTGAGAATGGCAGACAGCAGCTTTCTCGATTGGCCCTTTTTCGAGGAGCGCCACCGAAAGCTGGCGAAGGATTTGGAAGCGTGGGCTTCCGCGCACCTGGCTGCGAGCCATGAAGCAAATATCGACGAGGCCTGCCGTAAGCTCGTGCGCGAACTGGGCAGCGCGGGCTGGTTGAAGTATGCGATTGGCGGCACGGCGTATGGCGCTGTAGCGGACAACATCGATACGCGCGCGCTGTGCATCATTCGCGAGACGCTCGCGCGGCATTCGGGACTCGCGGACTTTGCATTCGCGATGCAGGGTCTAGGTTCGGGCGCAATCACACTTTTCGGCACCGAGACGCAGAAGCAAAATTATCTGCCGCGAGTGGCGAGCGGAGCTTCTATTGCGGCGTTTGCTTTGTCTGAACCTGAAGCAGGCTCGGACGCAGCTGCAATGCAGTGTGAAGCAACGCTTCGCGGCGATTCATATCAGGTGAATGGCGAAAAGACTTTTATCTCTAACGGCGGAATTGCTGATTTCTACGTTCTTTTTGCGCGCACGGGTGAATCGGCGGGATCACGCGGAATTACTGCATTTGTTGTCGACGCGAAGACGCCGGGATTCGAAATCGCGGAAAGAATTCAGGTGATGGCGCCGCATCCGCTAGCGCGCTTGAAATTTACGAAATGCGGGATTTCCGTTTCGCAGCGGCTGGGTGAGGCGGATCAAGGTTTTAAAGTGGCGATGGCTACGCTGGACGTGTTTCGCACGTCCGTCGCTGCCGCGGCGACTGGATTTGCGCGCAAGGCGCTCGAGGAAGCTTTGCGGCGCGCGACTTCCCGCAAAATGTTCGGGCAAGCGCTGGCGGATTTTCAGCTGACGCAGGCAAAGCTCGCTGAGATGGCAACCGGAATTGACGCCGGTGCGCTGCTTACCTATCGCGCTGCGTGGCTGCGCGACCAAGGGCAGAACGTGACAGTGGCCGCGGCGATGGCGAAAATGACCGCGACGGAAACTGCGCAGAAGGTGATTGACGCTGCGGTGCAGATATTTGGCGGTCAGGGCGTGGTGAGCGAAGAGCCGGTGGAGCGCTTGTATCGTGAGATTCGGCCACTCAGAATTTATGAGGGAGCGACGGAAGTGCAGCAGTTGATCATTGCGCGCGGGATCATCAAGCGGTTTCAAGAGAGCGAGCTGGCGCAAGGACAAGTGAAGGGGAGCGAAGTCACCCATCTTGCCGGAGGCCGCAAAGCATGAAGATTCTGCAGCCACCGCCGTGGGCTCGCCCGAGAGGTTTTTCGAACGGAGTGGCCGCGAAAGGCGAGATGATTTTTGTGAGCGGAATGGTTGGCTGGGACGCCGAAGGCAAGTTCGTCTCGAACGAGTTTGTGGGACAGGCGCGGCAGGCGCTGAAAAATATTGTTGAGATTCTGGCCGAAGCGAAAGCGAAGCCGGAACACATCACGCGCATGACCTGGTACGTAGTCGACAAGAAAGAATATCTCGCAGGGTCAAAAGAACTGGGCGCCGCATATCGCGAAATTATCGGCCCGCACTACCCTGCGATGACGGCTGTGCAGGTGACGGCGTTGATTGAAGACCAGGCGAGAGTTGAGATCGAAGTGACGGCAGTGATCCCGGATTGAACCTTACGGCTCACGAGCGTGACACGCTGAGCTTTGTTCTCTAACTTCGTTTTCTAAACCCCGTCCTCTAAACTCCGTCCTACCGAAAGGCAACTTCGAAGGCGCCGGTCGGAGGCCCTTCATGCTTCAGGACAAGCCAGTGGTACGAACTGCAAAATCCGGACCGAGAGCAAAGTCAAAAGAGCCAGCGGGACGCCGGCGGTACGGAATGGCAGTGGTGCCCATGATGTGGTGAGAGTTCTGCGGGGCTGCCATCGGAAGGCGGCCGGCCGGAGGCCCTTCATGCGTCAGGACAAGCCAGCGGTACAAAGGCTACTGAGAAAGAAAAAGAGCGCTCAGGCAACTTCAAAGGTGCCGGCCGGAGGCCAGCGGTACAAAAGGCAACTGCGAAAAGAACGTAAAGTTCCCCAGGCAACGCGAAAAGAACGTAATCCCGCGAATTCCTCTTTTACGAATCGTGTAAGTTCCTATCCTGAAGTGATTTGCTCTAATGCTTCGGATGTCGTAAGGTAGCGCCACGATTTGGGGCGGCCTGCTATCGGGTGCGGCGGGTCTACTTTTGGGGGTGGGTATGAATTTGTTCCGACTGTCTCTCTGCTTCGGCGTACTGGTGTACCTGTTTTCGAGCGCGTCGCCTGCACGTGGGCAAACTGTGACCGCAAACTTGCAGGGGCAAGTGCTCGATGCGAGCGGCGGAGGCGTTCCGAATGCGAAAGTTTCGGCCGTCAACACGGAGACTGCGTTTTCGCGTTCGACGCTAAGCGATTCCGGCGGCCAATATAGCCTTCCCGCCATGCCACCCGGGCGTTACACCGTATCCGCGCAACTGGCCGGCTTCAAGACGGACACTGGAGAAATCACTCTGCAGGTGGGACAGGTAGCCACTCTCAATTTCACGCTGGCGGTCGGGGCGGTCAGCGAAAAGGTGGAAGTGCAAGCGCAGTCGGAAGTGACGGAACCCACGCGAACGCAAATCAGCGACGTGATCACGCAGACCCAGATTCGCGATTTGCCGGTGAATGGCCGCGAATTTATCGATTTCGCTCTACTGGCTCCCGGCGTGCAAATCGGCGACACGACTTCGGGAAGCACGGACGTAATCGTGGAACCGGTGACGAAGATCTCTTTCGCCGGACAGAACATTCACTTCAACTTCATCGCGGTGGATGGCGCGGATGATATTTCGACGGCCTCTGGAATTCAGCGCGGAACGCCGCCGCAGGATTCCGTGCAGGAATTTCGCGTAATCAACACGGACTACAGCACCGAATACGGGCGCGCAACCGCCGGTATCGTGAACATCATCACGAAAAGCGGAACGAACGACTGGCACGGCACGCTGTATGAATATTTCCGCAACAACAACCTGGACGCGAAGAGCATTCTTTCAGTTCCGAATTTCAACGTGCTGCGGCAAAACCAGTTTGGGGCGGCGATTGGCGGACCGATTCAGAAGGACAAGACGTTTATTTTCGCGAACTACGAAGGGCAGCGGCGGGCCGAATCACCGACGTACAATTCGGTGGTGCTGGCCAATATCGATGCGATCAATCAGGTGAAGACGCAGGTGTTCGGGCTTCCAGCTGAAAACCTGATCGTACTGCGCGACTCCAATACCGATAACGGCTTTGTGCGGGTGGATCACAATTTCAACAGCAAGAACTACCTGTTTGCGCGGTATTTCATCAACGACGACCGGTTGACGAACCAATCGCCGCTGAACAATGGCTTCGATCTGCCTTCGGCGTTCAAGAATAATTACATTCGCGATCAATCGATCGCGGGCGGCTTGACGTCGACGCTGACTCCTTCGTGGATCAACGAATTGCGGATGCAGTACGCGCACCGGAACTTCGATTTTCCGGTGGTTTCGACGCAGCCACACCTCGAGGTGTCGAACACTTTCGCAGTGGGCGTGAATCGCGGCAATCCGGATATTTATACGGAGAGCCGCTTCGAGATCGTCGACAACGTGACGCATAACTTCGGGAATCACACGGTGAGCTTCGGCGGAAATTACGATCATGTGAACACTTACGAATCGTTTCCGCTTTTCTATCCCTTTGAAGCAGACTTCGCAAACCTTCCCGCTTTTCTCGGGACGGACGGTGCAGCAACCGGTTCTCCGGGTTGCGTGGGAGCGCAATGCCCGGATCCGTTCGTCGTCTTTTTCGAGCGCTTTGACGCTACGACTACGCCGCCCTTCAACGATACGACTGTGACGGGAGGGACGGCGGTTTATCAAGGTGGCGCCATCTCGCAAGCGGTGCGAAGGCAAGCTTCGGATACTCTGGTGCACACATATGAAGGTCTTTTCGTTCAGGATAAGTGGCGGGCCACGTCGCGCTTAACTTTGAACGGGGGACTGCGTTGGGAGTTTGAGACTTGGCCATCGGGCGTGCTCAACACGCAGTGGAACAATTTCGATCCGCGAGTCGGGCTGGCGTACAACGTCGGCACAAAGCGCAACGTGGTCTTCCGGGCGGGGTTTGGTTTGTTTCACGGAATCCAGCCTTCACCGCTGCTGATGTGCCAGGCGCCGTCGTGCGGCGGTCAATCGACATTTCCTGGGCGCCCATTCGAGAACAGCCTGAACGCGAATACGGGGCTCTTCAGTTTTGCGAGTTCGCCGTTCATCAACAATGCGGCGCTGGGTGCGCTATTGACGAGAGGGGAATTTCCGAACGGGGACACGACGGATGGCGTGAATCTTGGTTGTCCGGGCGGAACGCTGGCCGGGTGCGGCTTCCTGCAGGATGCGACGATCGTGCGTTTCAATCAGGACAGCAAAAACCCTTATGGAATACAGGCGACCGCGTCGGTGGAATTTCAGCCGTTCAGGGATTCGGTGCTGAGCATTTCGGGGATTCATTTGCGCGGCGTGCATCTGGGCAGCTTTTACAATGTGAATCAACCCGACATCAATCCTGCAATCGGCGAAGGAGGCACGATTCAGGTATTCAATTCGCAAGGACAACCCGGTTGCAAGAATGTTTACTTCAACTTTGCGGCCGTGGGACTGCCCTCGACAGCATGCCCAGACCGCTATCCTGCATCATTCGTAATTCCGAATACGCCCCACATCAATGCGATTCCGGGGTTTCGCGATCCGCAGTACAGCGTGTTCTTTGAGGCGACGTCGAAGTGGGATTCGGTGTACGACGGACTGCTGGTGAATTTCAATAAGCGGCTGTCGCACAATTTTTCGGTGGAAGCGAGCTACACGTATGCGCATTCGATTGATGATGGGCCGAATCCGAGCTTCGTGCTGATTCCGCAGGACAGCGATGGCGGAAACTTCCGCGCGGAGCGAGCGAACTCTGCGGACGATATCCGGCACCGGTTTGTTGCGAATGCAATCTTTACGAGCCCGGCAGAAAATAAATATCTGCGGGATTTTACATTTAGCACGATTCTCACGTTCCAATCGCCGGATTGGTTCACGAAGTACGCGGGGTTTGACGCGAATGGCGACGTGTTCGGGAACAACGACCGGGTAGGTTCGGAGTCGCGCAATACTTTCCGGGGCGACAGTTTGCAGACGGTTGATATCCGACTCGAGCGTACTTTTCCGATCCGGGAGCGCTTCAAGCTGCAGCTGATGTTCGAAGCTTTCAATTTGATGAATACGGTGAACGTGCGCTACTACAACACGAATTACGGCGCGGCAGATTTTTGCCCGTTCGATCCGGGAGCGCCGGGATGCGCTGGCGTGACGCAATTCTTCAAGGAAGGATCGCCGAATCCGTCGTACGGGACGCCGAGCGCGGTGTTTAATCCGCGGCAATTGCAGCTGGCGGCGCGGATTAATTTCTAGCGGGCAGGTCTTCAGTTATCGGCTCGACCAAGAAGTCTGACCAAGAAGCTTAATTAGAAGCTTTACAAAAACTTTCAATCGGAGTTCGAGCGTGCGATTCGGCATCTATGCGGAAATGCAGACTCCTCCCGGCAAATCGCATTCGGCGATGACCTGGGAGATTCTGCGGCAGATCGAGCATGCGGATCAGGTGGGTTTTGATGTGTATTCGGTGATTGACCATCACTTTTTTCAGAAATTTTCCATTTCCGCAAACCCTCTGGCGCTTTTTGCTGCAGCGGCCCAGCGCACGGAACGGATTCGATTTCGGGTGGCGCTGTTTACGTTGCCGCTTGAAAATCCAATGCGGCTTGCGGGCCAGATCGCGGAAGCCGATATTTTAACGCGGGGGCGGCTGGAGTGCGGGCTGGGGCGCGGGCATGCGTGGTTGTTTGCGCCTTCGGCGATGCCGCTTGAGGAGAGCCGTCCGCGTTATGAGGAGGCGATTGAGATTCTCGAGCGCGCGTGGACGACAGACCGGTTTTCGTACGACGGAAAGTTTTACAACGTGAAGGACGTGACCGTGGTGCCGAAGCCGGTGCAGAAGCCATACCCGCCCCTTTACACTGGCGGAACGAGCGATATTACTTACCAGATGGCCGGGGAACGAGGGTGGGGAATTTTGGTGCCGCCGCTTTTGCCGTGGGGAGTGTTGGAGAAGCCGCTGGGGATTTATAAGAAGGCATGCGCGGAACATGGGCACAAGCCGAATATCGTTTACATCCGGCCGGTTTATTTGGACGACGATGAGAAGCAGATTCGAAAAGAAGTGGAAGGCGCGTTGCATAATTTTCTGGCGTTTAATGCCTCGCCGGTGGAATCTTTGCAGGATGAATCGAAGAAAGCCGAGCTGCGCGCGAAGGGCTATGGATTTTATGCGAGCGGGGCGCTGGAATTCCTGACCAAGTTGACGTACGAGGAGATTGTCGAGAAGGAAATCGGATTTATCGGCACGCCGGAGAAAGTGATTCGCCAAGTGCAGAAGCTTCAGGACAAGGGCGGTATTGAGGAACTGGCGATCGTCTCGAATTTTGGCGGGATCGAGCATTGGAAGTCGATCAAGACGCAGCAGCTTTTCGCCGAGCGCGTGATTCCGGCGTTTCGGTCGAGTTCCGTTGGCGCTCACGCTTCCGCGTGAGCCTGCCATGCCAGCTGCCGTAACCGCCAGTCCGAAACCGCGATGAGCACGCATGAGAGAGCAATCGGCTCAGGGGTTGCTCTGGCGGAATCTGGAGATCGATTCGCGCCCTTCAGCGCGCGGCGAATCTTTGTCATCGGCGGAATCGCCCTTATCCTCTGCGGAATGATCCTTGGCGATATTTTTGCCGCGTTTATCCTTCATCCCAACGCGAACAGAATCGGAGAGAGCCTGCTTGCGGCTACGCGTGCGGTTGCATCGCACGATCCTCAAGCGGCGGGCGCGGCTTTTCAGAATATCGGCGGCTTGCTCGAGAATCGCGGCACGAAGGTGGACGCGCATTCGCACATGATTGGTTTTGGGTACATTGCGCTGTTGATGGCGCTTCTTCAGCCCTACGTAGCGTTTTCCGAATCCGCGAAGAGATTTTTGGCGAAGCTGTTTGTTCTCGGGGCGATATTGCTGCCTGTGGGAGTTTTTCTGATTCATTACGTGGGAATGGCAGGGAGCCCGTTTGCGGCGATTGGATGGGCCAGCGTATTTGGTGATTTCGGGGGCTTTTTGGTTTGGGTGGTATGCCTGTGCGAATTGGCCGGACTTGCGAAATACTTTGGTGCGCGATCAGCGGTGCGGGCTTCCGATGAACTTCTCAGCGATCGCAGTTGGGCGACTCGCGCGTTGCTGAGCGGCGGAACGTTGTTAGTCCTTATCGGTTTTCTTCACGGAAGCTATTACGCGGGCGCGCATCTTTTCCGCTACGAAGCAAGAGATAGCGAATTGCTTTCGGCGATGACAACGCAGGCCGCGGCCGGCGATTTAGCGGCAGCGCTTCAGGCGGTTGCTGACTATGGGAAATTGCAGGGCGCGAAGGCGGTGAGCGTTGCGGCGCACGCGCATGTGATCGAGTTCGGCGTTTTGGCAATTCTGCTGGCATTTTTCCAGCCGTATGTTTTTCTTAGCGAGAAGTGGCGGCGGATTTGGGTGGTGGTGTTGCTGATTGGTTCGCTGGCGCTGCCTGTGTTTGTTTTGCTCGAGCTCCAGTGGGGTTCGCTGGCCGGGGGTTTGGCGGACCTCGGCGGCTTGCTTGTGATCATCGCGCTTTTTGCAATGCTTGTGGGGATTTGGCGCTACACGGGGAAACTCGATTCGTCGGCGGGTGTGGCATGACGTTTTCGCGTAAGCTCCTGATTTTTGGCGGACTCGCGCTGGCAGTGTGGGGAATGGGTTACGGCATTTGGTATGCCGTGTTCATCGAGCACCAAACGCTCGATGGGCTGGGCTCGGCGCTTGCCACGGGTTTTATGCGCGCGGCAGCAAATCGAATGGCGGAATCGCAGGCGGCTTTAGCAGATGCAGCATCGCGAAGCTTTGTTTACGTCCGGCAAGTGGACGCGCATGGGCACTGGATCGGATTGGGGCTACTGCTCCTGATTCTGGGGATCGCGTTTGATCGAGTTGGATTCGGCAAACGCATGCGCACGTATCTTGCGGTGGCGCTTTTCGCCGGAGCGGTGACCTTTCCACTAGGGGTGTTGCTTGAAACGTGGAATCGAGGCGCGGTTCCGCAGGCTGTTGCAGTCATTGGTTCAGCGTTGGTGATACTCGGCCTGTCTGGAGCCGCGCTGGGATTCGCTCGCAGCAATTCTTAGCGCGTCAATCAGTGCCCGCCGATTGAATCGCGCACTTTGCCGTATTGCGCGCCCCACGAATCCGTCATCTGGTGGCGGATGTCCCAAAGTTCGGGGAAGAATCTCACGCGCAGGCCTTCGTTCAGCATTTCTACGGCGCGTCCCTTGAGCGATTTCGAGCCCATGCCGATGGTTCGCTGGATCAATTGCAGGTGAACGAATCGGAAGCGCTGGAAGAGTTCGTCAAATTCGGCGAGCGCTTCGGCCACAACATACGCATCGGAGTGAGTGTAATTTGAGTTGTAGATCTGCTCGACCGTGAGATTGTGCTTGTCGAGATAGTGCTCTTTGAACGATTGCCAGATGTGCGGATGCATTTTCAGCAGGGTGCGAAAGCCGGGCGACTCCTGGCCGCTGCCATTGCCGAGCTGCAGGCGGATTTCCTGATATTCCTTCGGCGACATGGTTTCGAGCAGAGCTAGCTGTTCGATCAATAGCCGCATGGCGATGTGAATGCGCTTGAAAAGTGTGATTACTCGATTCGTGTTTTCCTGCTGGAGATAATCGTCAATATCGAGAAGCGTGTACCCGATAAGCTTCATCCACAACTCTTCCACCTGGTGGACCAGTTGGAACTGCAATTCATCCGCATTGCAAAAAGCTTTGAAATCTTTCTGGCAGGAAAGGAGCGCCTTGGTGTTCAAGTAAATTTCGTAATCGAGCGTCCCTTCACCATTCATGATGGAATAAAAATGCTCGCGATCCATCGCACTCCTCTCTTTTAGTAAAGCTCCACAACTGTGGCGGCTTGAAATCGCCGCTGCTACTGGGTCGAAATTTCCTGACGGCGGGAGCAATGATACTCATGCAGCTTCGCATTGGCGGAGACGATTGTCTCGAGCTCATCCGCGACGCGCTCCAAATCTTTTCCCGGCACTATCGAGTACAGTTCGCCATCAGCGAGGTCCGTATAGACCCGATTGCCGATACATCCGGAACTGGTGACAGCACCCTCGCCATTGCCGCTGGAATTGCCATGCAAGTGGGACGTCCGAGCATCGGAAATTGCGCCGTGCGTCCGGCGCGGTGGGCCGCTTCCTGCAGCAACATGATTTGCGCGGCCGGCCCCGCGAAGATCACAACGTCGGGATCGACCGGGGCGTCGCCGAGCGGCGAGTAAACCACCGCGCCGGGCATCTTGGCGAGTTGCGGGATGCCGGGAACTTCTTCCATTTTGATGTAGCCGATGTCCGTCATGAAAGAGAGGGTTTGCTCGAGTTCTTTCGCACGCTCCGGGGGCAGAGGGATGTTGTGAGTGTGGCTTCCGACTGCGCAGTTGTAGTGGTCTGAAGGCACTGTGTAGAAAGTTTTTCCGGAGGCCGCAATTCTCCAAAAGCTGCAGCCAGAGGGCTGCGCTCCTTCCAATTTCGCAACGCCTTTCGGCGGAGTTTCCACAAATTTCACCGCGACCGGGCGTTTCTTCAAGCCCAGTGCTTTCGAAAATTTCGACTCGACGCTACCGTGCTGATTCATCGCTGCTCCTCGTCGTGAGCGTTCCGGCATTTATCCTAACCTGAATTCCAAAAAGGAGAGACCGAATACGGGGAAAATCTTTCGTGTGCGGCTTAGCGCGGCAGGTGAAATTCGACACTGATGTCTGCATCTGTTTCGACTGGCTCTCCATTGCGAAGCGCGGGTATATACCGCCAGTACTGAGCCGCGTCGATTGCGGCGGACGTGAGCAATGCCGGACCGCTGACCACTTTTAAGTTTTTCACCGATCCGTCCCGCTCCACCGTTGCATGGATTTTTACCGTGCCCTCGACGCCTGCCTGAAGCGCAACCCTCGGATAGATTGGCTCGACGCGATAAATCAAATAAGCGGCCACCATCCGATCCGACGGAGGTTGCGAGCGCGGCGCGGCGACGGATGCTGCCGGCGGTTTGGGAGACAGCGCGGTTGATGCTCCCGTGGGACTCGCTGCTGCTACTGCAGACGATGGAGTGATACTGCTCTTTGTCGATTCCTCACCAACCGTTGCGTTCTCAGCGGGGGCATCGTTCTCGCTCGCTAGTGAAGCGGAAGAAGTGTCATCCGGTTGGGAGACTGAAGCTCTTCGATGCGTGGTTTCATGCGATCGCTGGGCTGAAGTCCGACTCGGAAGTTGATTGTGCCCTTGCGACGAAGCCGGAAGAGCATTCCCTCGATTTGAGATTGAGCTGTTTTGTCCTTGCGCAGCAGGCGGCTGCGAGGATCGTGCCGGCATGTCGCGGTAGGCCGTCGCGTTCTGTGAACGTGTAGCCACGCCTCTGCCGACGACGATCCCAAAGGCGAGGCACACCACCGACAACAAGACGCACAGCGCCAAGATGCTCAGAAAACTGCGAAGGTCGAGTCCACGCGAGGGCGGCAAAGATGCAGGTCGGTGCTTCGGTTCTGTTCTGCGCGATGCGCTCGGATCGAGCGGAATGGAGGCGACTGGCCGGAGGGCACTCGGGATGAACGGTTCGCTCGCCGGGACGGAAGTAGCAATCAAATCCGACATCGGAGCGGGCGCGTGCTCCGCGGCGCCAGCTTCAGCAGGCAATGCCGCCGGCGCCGGTTCCACTGATTCGAGGGCTGAAGCCGAATCGTCTATCTCTGGGATCTCTTGCTGAGGCGCATCCAAGTGCTTGGGACCGAACAGTGCGCGAGCCTTTCTGAGGAAGGCATCGCTATCGTCGGCGTCGGTGCCGGCGCCGGAGGGGCGCAGGTTTCGAGAGGGTTTCGCGTTGTCGAACTTGTTGCCACGACTTGGAACAATGGCGATGGGATGAAGCGTGGTATTCAGCAGCTTGTCGCTAGGCAAGCTCAATTCCAGATCACCCTTGCGGTATTGCTGATCCGCAATCGGATCGGGATTTGAAGAAAGGCGATCCGCTAGTTCTGGCGCGGCAATCGAATTGGATTCCGAGTCGGACTCCGCATTCTGCTGATCAGCAATGAGCGATTCGGCCGTGAGTGATTCGGCGAGCCCCAAATCACGCATTGGCGTGGCGGCAATGGGTTCCGGGTTCGCCGTGATGGCATTCAGATCGGGACACGCGGGTGCAGCGATCTTTTCAGTCGAGAACGATTCCGCAGCTGTTGCAGGGCGCGCGGAAGCCGTTCGGTCGTCTGTAACGCGATCGATTCCTGCCGGAATAGAACTCAACTCCGAGACCAGATTGGTCCATTTATCGCGACGAGCAGGCGGCCGTGCCGAGGACTCGACATTCGGCGCGTTCTCGATGTACACGGGCTCCAGGTTTTCCGATGCGAGCCACTCCCGGATTTCCAGGCGAACTTCTTCGGGCAAATCGACGAACTCAACGCCAGCTTCTTTCTTCGTGCTGCTTGTCCAGGCAACTTTCCCTTTGGTTTCGAGCCTCTTCGAGGATCTGGGAAGCTGAAGGCGAAGGTCTACGAGCGGCTCGGCTGGCAGGACGCTTACAGCATGAACAGCGACACCGGTTTCGCTGATGTTGAGAACGATTCCACCGTTGTCGGCGCCAATATCCAGGTAGGCGAGGGACTTGACTTGCTGACGAGCACAGATGCGCCTATCCCGCCCGTCGAGCGAGCTGCCAGTCTGTGTCGACATTGGTGCCATGGTCAAAATGCCTTGCGGCTGGGGCTTCCGCAATCTTGACTACTTGAGAGATGCCTGATTCTACGTCTTTACCGTGCTAACGTCACGAGTCGCTTTTCCCGGCGACCCCTCGCCGGATTCCACAATGGATGCGAACGGGAACCATCGGCTTGGTCGTTGCCGAGGTGAATGTGACTCCAAAGTGCGTATGTTTATCATTTATTGGAGGTTACTACAACCACTCGGTTCGCGGAGATGTTCCCGCCGTTCCCCGCGTCTCAATATGCAAATGGCCTTCCATGCCGGACGATTCTTGTCATCGATTGCAAGGAGTTGCAGAAAGAGCAGTTAAGAGCGCGGCGAGGCTCGCAGCTCGCGTGAATCTAAGCTCGAGAGTCTCTAAACGGAGACATAAGCAAAGTGAGGTCGCTCCCGCGAGATACACTTTTGTGGTGAAGCGACTTGATTCCGATCGGCAACGAAGAGGATGGCGCGCCCGGCCCGATTCGAACGGGCGACCCTCTGCTTAGAAGGCAGATGCTCTATCCAACTGAGCTACGGGCGCATCCCAACAGATTCTAAATCATTTGTGGCAGAAGAGAGCACGATTTCGCTGAGCTTGGGCCGAAAAGATCTCTCAGTGTCGCCATAGGGCTACTTGGAAGGTGGAGAGGGTTCGGCGGTCTTGTATATCTGCTGGACTCCTTCTGGCCTATCATGCGAGGGTATCCCACCATATTTCTTCCAGAGCACGAAATTGGCGAAACTCAGGACACAACAAAGAAATCCGAGTATCAATGCGGACCTGCCGAGTCGCTTGGACAAGACCATGCCCGCGAGGCCAGCGAATCCAAGAATTGGCATCGACACGAGGCTGACAACAGAAAAGAGTGCGATAAATATGTAAGCGTTGGCTCCATAACTCTTGTGCAGGCTGTCGAGAGTTTGTGTATAGCCGCTGGCACTGAACTTGTATACCCAGGCTGTCGCAAGCAGAACGAGAAACGCACAAACCGTTACGGCCTTGAGCACTCGCAGCTGGGACATACGGCCAGCGTATCACTGCGGTGTCTTCGCCGCGATTTTCGAACGCGCAAGAGTTAACGCGCCTCGCCGCCTTGACACGCCGAGTCCGCCTATCGACAAATTCGTTCACTCGAAGCGGCTGTCGGTGTATAAGTCCACGCGAGAGATCCATGAAGAACTTTGGTTCATATCAGGACGAAATCTACTTTGCGGGATTAACCGGCACGCTTCCTAAACTTCCTGTGGATTTTGCGACTCTTGAGAAGCGGGCTCACGCGGCAATGCCACCCTCGCTTGTGTCCTACGTGGCAGGCGGCTGCGGAGATGAACAGACGCAAAGAGCTAACGTTGCGGCTTTCGAGCATTGGGGGCTGATTCCGCGGATGATGGCTGCGCGGCCGGTTCGCGATCTCTCAATAAAACTATTTGGAATGGACCTGGCCACACCGATCTTCATGGCTCCCATCGGAGTGCTTGGACTTTGCGCGCAAGACGGGCACGGCGATCTTGCCGCTGCTCGAGCTGCGGCGCGAAGCGGCGTGCCGATGATTGCCTCGACGCTCACCGTTGATCCGCTGGAAATCGTCGCGAAAGAATTCGGAGGAACTCCCGGTTTCTTCCAGCTCTACACGCCGAACGATCGGGCGCTCGCCGAAAGTTTTGTACAGCGGGCCGAAGCGGCCGGGTTCAAGGGCATTGTCGTCACAATGGATACATGGATTACCGGCTGGCGTCCGCGGGATCTGAATCAATCGAATTTCCCGCAACTGCGCGGTCATTGTCTGGCGAATTACTTTTCCGACGCTCGATTTCGCGCCCAGCTGGAAAAATCTCTCCAGGACGATCCTCGCGCAGCGATCCTTCAATGGGCAAAGGTTTTTCCGAATCCCATGACGTGGGAAGATCTTCCCTGGCTGCGTTCCCTCACCAAGTTGCCGCTGCTGCTGAAAGGTATTTGCCATCCCGATGATGTGCGCAGAGCAATCGACGGCGGAGTTGACGGGATTTACTGCTCGAACCACGGAGGACGCCAGGCAAATGGCGGCATCGCAACGATCGATATGCTTCCCGCTGTGGTGAAAGCGGCGGGCAGCACTCCGGTGCTGTTCGATTCGGGAGTTCGCTCCGGTTCAGATGTGGTAAAGGCGCTTGCCATCGGAGCAACTGCTGTGGGGATCGGGCGCCCCTACTGCTACGGGCTGGCGCTGGATGGAGTGGACGGAATTATTCACGTGCTTCGCTCCATACTCGCCGAGGCCGATTTGCTGATGGCCATCGACGGCTATCCCACGATCGCGGATTTGCGCAATGTGGCTGTTCGCCTGCCGCTGTAGGAGCTCGAACGACCCGCTGGTCCAACCCGCTAACTAGCCCCCTAACTGGCCCCATAGCTGGCTTCCGCAGCATTTCGAGCCGCTGCAGGAATGATCGTAATTACCGCTCCATCTATCTTGTTTTCCAGCGTACGGCAAGGGAGGATGCGCACCAGGTAACGATTCTTGTCGCGGTCCATCAGTTCTTTATTGATGGGTTTCATGGTGGACAACACTTCTTTCACAAGCGCCTCAAAATCGGGAATTTCCACCGAGGGATGGATATTCAGAAGCGGGCGTCCGACGTCCGTCGATATCAGTCCCAGGAATTTCTGGGCTTCCGGCGTAAAGCGGCGGATCATCAAGTCGCTGCCAATCATCACCACGGCAATCTCGATGCTGCCAAATAAATTCGTCAGATCGGTATTGACCTGCGTAATCTCCAGATTCCGGCCGCGCAATTCGTCATTCACGGTGGTCAACTCTTCATTCGCCGACTGCAATTCCTCCTTCGCCGTCTCCAGTTCTTCGTTGGTGCTCTGAAGTTCCTCGTTACTCGAGAGAATTTCTTCGTTTGCGGACTGTAATTCCTCGTTCGTGGCTTCCTGCGTTTCGATCACCGACTGCAAATATTCCTTTGCGGCCGCAAGCTCCTGCTGGAGTTTCGCGATTTGGGCGGCAGACACTTTCGAATCGGCTGCCCGCCGGCTCTTGCTCGCGGCTCGGGACGCTTGCTTCTCGCTCGTCTGGTCGTGAAAAACAATCATGTAATACCGTTCTTTCAGATTGGGTATGCTGACGGGCGTAACTTCGAAGGCTGCCGATCGAAGAGTTGACCGTTGCGACGACGAAGGGCCGTTTTCGCCGCTATTTTCCTCTTTGATTTGAACATTCTCTTTCCGTACCACGACGTTGTTTTTCTTCGCCCGAGTGATGGCGTTGCGCAGTTCGAGCAAGAGTCCCTCTTGCGCCATTTTTAATATGCTCAGGCTCGCTCGACCGGGCATCAGCTTCAAGAATTTATTCAAGTCGCCGCGCGTATAAATGATTTCGAGATCTTCATTGACGAATACCGCGGCTGGAGAATATTGGCTTAGTACCCGGCGATCGAATTCCTTCTGCGCTTCAAGAAAGTTCCAAGCCGAGTCCGTCGGTTTCAAGGAGGTGCGGATTGCCGCAGGTCCGGTGCGTCCGGACGGATGTTCCAGGGAGAAGCTCACCACCTGGCGCACCGCTGTTGTCTTCCTGGAAAAAATCTTTTGCACCCGATCCACCACAGTGAAAAGGTTGCTAGCCGAGCCGATCCCCTCGGAAGCGCCAAGCGCCAAAAATCCTTCGGGCCGAATGGCATAGTGAAACAGAGAAATCACCTTGGCCTGTAAAATCGGTTCCAAGTAAATCAATAGGTTGCGGCAGCAAATCAAATCCATTTGAGAAAACGGCGGGTCGCTCAAAATATTGTGCTGTGCGAAGATACACATGTCCCGGATAACTTTGCTGATGCGGTAACCGCCATCAATCTTGGTGAAGAATTGGCGCAGGCGATCGGGAGATACATCCGCTTGAATATTGTTGGGATATACGCCTCCTCGCGCACGCGCCACATTGTTTTCGCTCACATCTGTGCCGAAAAATTGGATCGAATTTCCCGCGGCATTGTCTCCCAAGTATTCCAGCAAGGTGATTGCGATAGAGTAGGTTTCCTCACCCGACGAACATGCTGGAGTCCAAATTCGAATTGTGCGGTCGGCAGCGGATCCTTTTAGAATCTCGGGAAAAACCTCAGCCCGGATAGCATCAAACAATCCAGGGTTCCGGAAGAAGCTCGTGACGTTGATCAGCATGTCCTGATAAAGCGACTTGATTTCTGCCGGGTTCACCTGCAGGAACCGCACGTACTGATCCACGTTATCGATCTTGTGGACGACCATTCGCCTTTGGACCCGGCGCAAAATCGTGGACTGCCGGTAATGAGTGAAATCGAGGCCGGTGGAGCGGCGCAACAGCTGAAATATCGTGCCGAGGCCATTGCCTTCAACCGGGACGTCTCCGGCCTCATGTTTCGGGTGGGGGTGCGCCGTGTATGGATGAGCAGCGATCCGCACCAGTTCGCGCGCAATATTTTTGGGAGCAAGAACGTAATCGGCGCACCCTGCCTCAATAACGCTTCGCGGCATGCTGTCGTATTTCGCCGAACCTTCATCCTGAGCGAACGTCACTCCGCCGTGTGCCTGAATTTCCGACATGCCCAAGGTACCGTCGCTGCCCAATCCCGAGAGAATGATGCCGATCGCGCGATTCCCTTGCTGCTCGGCGAGCGATCGCATGAAGAGATCTACAGGCATGGGCGTTCCGCCCGTCTCAATTCGTTTCTCGAGTTGCAACGAATGGTCTGAGACGGTCATGGTCGCGTTGGGAGGGATTACATACACGTGGTTCGGTTGGAGGCGCATGCCCTTGGTTACTTCCAGAACAGGCATCGTGGACTTCTTGGCGAGCAAGGCGCTCAGAAGGCTTTCATGCTTCGGATCCAAATGCTGAATGAGCACGAAAGCCATTCCTGTATCGGAGGGAAGATTCGTCAGTAGTTCGGTGAACGCTTCGACGCCGCCAGCAGAGGCGCCCACCCCGGCAATCAAAAAGTCTGTTGATCGGGGCGACGGGATGGAAGCCTTTTTGCGATTGTTAGACGACTTCGACTTGGGCCGTTTGGTTGCCATTTGTCAACCCCCTCTCGCGCAATCTCTTGGGCGGGGGCGAACGCGCGATTTTAGTCCCTACGGTACGGGATAACAACTACAACGCCCTTTTAGAGGTTGAGTCTGAGCGCTGAGCTAAAGGGAATTGCGTATTGCCATTGGCCGGCCTAGCTGTAGGATACTCTCATTCCCGAGCCTCCTGTGCGAAAGAACTCCACGCGCGGATCCGGTATAAACCGGGCCCGTGCAAAGAAAATCGGCGGCGGCGAAAGACTCCCCGGAGATTGGGTCGGGGGTTTGGGGAGCCCTTTCTCTTCACTCATGGACTCCCTCGCGTTCGGAGTGGCCATAGCAACCTGTAACGGTAGCATACTATACACGAATAGTTATTTCATGGAATTATTAGGTCAACCCTCCCGCAAAGTTTCCTCCGGCTCGAACCTCAAATCTTTCGTAGCGGCAGCTTCTTGGCCTCCTCTTCAGGAGGCGATGTTTCGAGGTGCGCTCGAAACGACGGATGGTGAGATTAAAGTTCCAAGCTCTGACAACAGCCTTCGGACGATACGCATTTCCTTTTCGCCTCTTCAGAACGCACCTGAGACGATAAAAATCACGGCCACCGACGTTACCGATCTCAGCAATGCGCAGACCGCCTTGAAGCTGTCCAAAGATTCCATGAATTCTTTGAGTACGCGAGTTCTCGAATTGCAGGACGAAGAACGGCGCCGGTTGGCGCGCGACCTGCATGACACAGTGGGTCAGGAGATTGTTGTCGTCCTGATGACTCTGGATACGATTGCTCGCATGTGGGACAAGCCGGACCCAAGTGCTCGGAAGAATCTGCTGGAAGCGGTCGCATGGCTGCGCAAAGTGGAGTCTGAGATTCGCACATTTTCCTATCTACTCCATCCGCCGCTGTTGGACGATATGGGCCTCGCGTCCGCGCTGAGTTGGTATATGGAAGGCTTTTCGAAGCGCTCGGGGATTTCCGTGCAATTGTCGCTTCCTGATAATCTGCCTCGCCTTTCGCTCCAAGCGGAGACCGCGCTGTTTCGTGTTACGCAGGAGAGCCTTTCAAATGTCATCCGGCATTCTCAGAGCAAGCAGGCGTGGGTACGAATAGCGCTCGACCCGCACAGCTTGAGACTGTCCATTCGGGATGAGGGGCGGGGTTTCGAGCAGACGGCTCACACTGGAACAACGCCATCGGGGGTGGGCATCGAGGGGATGAAGGGACGCCTCAGATCCCTGGGCGGGACCTTGGATCTCCAATCCGGGCCTCATGGCACCGAGGTTCTCGCGAGTGTTCCATTGCACCGTAGCGACGCCGCCCAATCGGATAGCGTTCGCGCGCGTCGTCAACACGAGGGCGAAACCTCTCAGGCTGCCACAAGCCGAGCGAAACGTATTCTCATAGTAGATGACCACGAAGTGGCTCGGAAAGGCATACGCTTCCTTCTGAATGAAGAAAACGACCTGGAGATCTGCGGCGAAGCGCAGGATGGGTTGGAAGCTTTTGAGAAGGTTCAGCGGCTCAGCCCGGATTTAGTGATTCTGGATCTCAATATGCCGGGTGGCGGTGGTTTTTCCGCTGCGAACCGAATTCGCAATGCAGGCCTAACGCCTAAAATTCTGATCTATACCACCCACACTTTTCCAGGATTGGAGCGTATCGCTCGCGCAGCGGATTGCGATGGATTCGTCGTCAAGGCGAACGCGACTCAGGATTTGATTCGCGGCATTCGCGCGGTGCTGCGAGGAGAAGAGTTCTACAGCTCGCTCAATTCCAAGGCCCAAACTGCATGAAGTTCTCGACATGGGCCAGCGCCTATTCAGCTTGTGAGCTCTGACGATCGGAGCGGACCAGGGGCTCTAATTTTTGCAACCGTTCGACGAGTTCTTGCCGCTGGCTCGCCGTAAGGTTTGTCTCTCCTAGGTATTTCTTCGCCGTTTCAACGGCTTTCCTGGCATGATTCAGATTGCGCTCAGAGCGTTCGTGGTCATCTGCCGATCGAGAGATGCCCACAAAAGTAAGAGCCAGATCAAGCTCCGTCGAAATAAACTGATAGCGTAAGGCCTCCTGTTCCCTTCTTAATTCTTCGAACTGTGAAAACCTTTCCATAACGCTCGCTTCCAAATTACGCCATCCTGGTGCGCGCTTACGTTCTAGCTTGGACCAGGATGGAAGAGTGATGGTTTGAATTTATCCTGTATCCTGCGGCGAGAAAATCTTGTACCCGGCCAAGCCAGCTTTCGCCCGCCGCTAAACAGAAAAGAAACAATTCCGGTGGACACACCGGGCTGTTCTCATGTCAAATTATGGATGTAGGACGAGGCAGTGTTATCTGGGGGTTTGGGCGATGCGACATGTTCTATTTCTCTTGGGACTCGTGTTGTTTGTCACTGGCTCTTCGTACGCGCAAAGCAGCCCGGCGAATCCTCTGCTGCTAGCTGCTCCGTTTACAATATCTTCCACGGGAGGCGTTTCCGCAGTTTCCGCGTCACCCTCTTTGACAGCCCTCTCACTTTCACCCGCATCGGCCGCCTCCAGCTCCGGCGATTCCTTTGCAGCTAATCCTTTTTCGAGTGCTGCCACGCCTGCTCCCGCGCCTGACCCACAATATGTGCAGGGTGTATTCGTGAACTACAACTGGCAGGCATATCTCGGCTACACGTTCACTCACTTTAGCGCCCAAGGCGGTATCAGCCGCAATCAAAACGGCTTCAATTGGGGGATCGTGCGCTATTTCAACTCTTGGTTTGGAATTGAGGGTGAGATGTTTGCGACGCACGATTCGCCCAACAACCAGAGCTCGTGGTTCCTGTTTGGCGGAGGCGGCCCTCGATTTCGATGGGAAGCTCGAAGGGGAATCGAAGTTTTCGCTCACGCACTGGTGGGTTATTCTCACTTGACCCCACAGACCGCGTTCGGAGATCAGGAAGCCTTCGGATACGAGCTAGGCGGTGGAGCAGACTTTCCCACTCCTCTGCGCAGGATAGACCTTCGCGCCGGAGCGGACATGATTGGAACGCGATATTTCGGTAACAATCAATTCAACCCGAAAGTTTACGGCGGAGTCGTCTTCAAGTTCTAAGTTCTGCGAACAGCGGGAAAGAACCCATGGCCCCTCGAACGCGTCGTTCACAAAAATCTGCGCGCAAGAAGCCCCGTGCGTCGCAACCAGTGGCGGCTGCGGAGGCGCCGAGCCTCGATGAAGAAGTAGACGAGGCGTCTCGCGAGTCCTTTCCTGCGAGCGATCCGCCGTCATGGACCGCGGGCCACGATGAGCCGGCGCCGCCAGACAAAAAGAAGCGCAAATAATTTTCGCCACTTTTCCGCTTTCTTTCAGATCGAATAGCTGCGAGCGATTCAGCACAGCAGCCGCTCAATCTAGCGAGGAGACTCCCGCATGGCTTCCAATTCCAACGAGACCAAGATTTCGCTGCAAGTCGGCTCCGAACTTCGAAGCAAAAATAACGGCGATATCGTGATTGATAATCCGGAGCTCGAACTTGCTGCCGATGACCGTGCCGCAGACGCGGTGCTGATTTACCGCTTCGACGCAAAGGCCGGCGAGCATGTGCTTCGTCTGCTCGAACCGGTGGCCGATCATCGCCACATGAAAGTTCATCGCCGCGATGACTGATCGAGTGCTCGCGAGCCTGATGAGAGTTCTGCATATTGTTGAGCTTCACGCCCGCAGTACTCGTTGTTATTCTTGCTGCGCCGCAAAAACCAAGAGCGTTTGTTCCAGGGAGCTGCCCAGTGCTCTTCGATAGACTACAGATTCGCGACGTCCCGCTTCGCAACCGGATTATCGTCTCGCCGATGTGTCAGTACTCGAGCACGGATGGATTTGCTACGGATTGGCACCTCGTACATCTCGGCAGTCGCGCCGTCGGCGGAGCTTCGCTCGTTTTCACTGAAGCAACGGCAGTATTGCCCGAAGCGCGCATCAGCCCTCAGGATCTGGGAATTTGGAAAGACGAGCACATCGAAATGCTCGCGCGCATCACGCGATTCATCCACAGCCAGGGCGCGGTAGCTGGAATTCAACTGGCGCATGCAGGGAGAAAAGGCAGCACCGCTCGGCCGTGGGACGGCGGAAAGGAGGTTCCCGTATCGCGGGGAGGATGGATTCCCGTGGCGCCCAGCGATGTGCGATTCGCGGACGATTATCCGAGTCCCGTCGCTCTCGATGACCGGCAGATTCGTATCACCGTGGAGGCATTCGCCGAGGCGGCTCGGCGCGCTTGCGATGCGGGGTTCGACGTGATCGAAATTCACGCGGCTCATGGCTATCTGCTGCACGAGTTTCTTTCCCCGCTTTCGAATTTTCGTTTCGATTCCTACGGAGGCTCGCTCGAAAATCGCACGCGCATTGTTCGCGAGGTGGTATCTGCGATTCGCGGTGTGATTCCGAAAGGCATGCCTCTTTTCATTCGCATTTCTGCGACGGACTGGATCGAAGGCGGCTGGGATATCGAGCAATCGATCGCCCTCGCCGCTCAAGTCGGCCCGCTGGGAGTCGATCTCGTAGATTGCTCATCGGGCGGAATTTCGCCTGCTGCCAATGCCAAGATTCCGGTTGCGCCCAACTACCAGGTCCCGTTTGCTGGAGCGATTCGACGCGAGACTGGAATTCTCACCGGCGCGATCGGAATGATCACGTCATTGAATCAGGCGGACACAATTCTGCGCGAAGGCCGCGCGGATGTGATCCTGATGGCACGCGAGTTCTTGCGCGAACCGTACTGGCCGCTACATGCGGCGCATGTGGAGGGCTTCCCGGCGTCGTGGCCGGCTCAATATCTTCGAGCGGCACCGCAGGGAACGCCCGCGCGCGAGGCTCTGCCGGAAGCAACGCACCGCGCTTCAGCGCGGACCACCGCTGCCGAATAACTGCTGATTTGGATCTATTTCGACGGAAACACCCGCGGCCAAGCCTCTAGTTCCACAGCAACAAACCATCTACCATGTCCGTCGTGACGACCGGTACTCTTCATCGCCGCATCTTTGCGGCCACGGGAATCGTAATGGCGAGCGTTCTGCTCAGCCGCATTCTCGGATTTTTTCGCGACTGGACAGTTGCGCATCAGATGGGCTCGAATGCGGTTACTGATGCCTACTACGCCGCTTTTACGCTGCCGGATTTCCTGAATTACCTCATCGCGGGCGGTTCGCTGAGCGTCACGTTCATCCCGGTATTCGCCAAGTATGTCGCTGAGAAGTCTGAAGACGAGGGCTGGCACGTTTTTTCGACGGTGATTAGCGTGATGGGCTTCGCGCTCGTCGCGCTCATACTGACTGGCGAAATCTTTGCGCACAAACTCGTGCTCGTCATCGCGCCCGGGTTCAGTCCTGCCGAGCGCGAGCGCGTGGTTTTTCTCACACGGCTGATGCTTCCGGCACAGTTCTGCTTTTATCAGGGCAGTATCCTGAGCGCCGTGCAATATGCCAAAGGCCAGTTCGTGATTCCGTCGCTCGCTCCGCTGATTTACAACATCGGAATCATCATCGGTGGCGTCACGCTCTCCTCGCGTATCGGCATGACGGGGTTTGCGGTCGGCGTTTTGGGTGGTGCCATTACCGGCAATTTTCTGCTGCAAATCTATGGAGCATATCGAGCTGGTGCGAAGTTCACTCCCAATTTCAACGTGCGTCATCCTGGCTTCTGGCTCTTTCTAAAACTTTCGGTGCCGATCATGCTGGCGGTTTCGCTTTCCTTCACGGACGACTGGATCATTCGATGGTTCGCCTCCTACCTTCAGCCTGCCTCCATCACCTGGCTCAGCTACGGCAAGACTTTGATGCGGGTGCCGCTCGGTATCGTGGGGCAGGGAGTTGGGGTCGCATCGTTCCCGATTCTGGCGCAGCTCTATTCGGAGAAAAAGTTCGACGAGCTGAATCGCATTCTTAATTCCATTTTCAAGGGCATCGTCTTCCTGCTCGTTCCGATTTCCGCGCTGACAATCGCTCAGAGTCTGCCGCTCGTGCATCTTGTTTTTTCGCACACGCGGCTGCGCGCGCCGGACATGCAGGCCACCGCCGTCACCCTCGCCTTTTTCTCGATTGGAATGTTTGCCTGGGGCGCGCAATACAACCTGGCGCGAGGTTTTTATGCCACTCGCGACACGATCACGCCAGCCGTCGTGGGCACCGTCATGACCGCGCTGAATTTGCCGCTTTATTGGTGGCTCGTGCGACGCTCCCAGCATCTCGGCTTGGCGCTGGCAAGCTCGCTCGGCATCATCGCCTACACAGTGGTGCTTTTTGTCCTGCTCAACCGTCGCACCAAGAACCACGCGCAGGCCCGTCTGGCTGTCTTTTTCTGCAAGGTAACGGCTGCATCCGTCGCTGCAGGTTTCGTTTGTTACAAAGTGGTGGAGTGGCTTGAAATGCGCATGCCCTGGCAGAAGCCCTTCGGGGCATTGCTGCTTCTTGCGATCGCGACCACGATTGGAATCGTGGTGCTTGCCGCGTCACTAAAAATTCTACGAGTGCCGGAGCTTGAGGCTTATCTCGAAAAGGCGCTCACACTCGCCGGTCGAGGGAAGGTGCGCACGCAGGTTGATATCACAAGTCCCGATTAGGCGATCAGGGCTGAGCGGAAGATGAGGGCTGAAGCTCAAGCACAGGACGCAGCGCCACCTGGCTATCCTTCAATACCTCGAGATCGCGCTGCCAGTTCTTGCGTCCCGTTGCTTTGACTAGCACAACATGCGGCCCGGGATGCACACTGATCGTTCCTGGTGTTTGCCCGACGAACTTCCCGTCTATGTAAATGTCCGCTCCGTTCGGTTCGGAGCTGAAACTCACCGTGCTCGCGGCGCCTTGCGCCCCTTCAAGACTTGCCTTCATCAGCGCCGCAGATTGTTCGCTGCTAGCTCCCGCTCCGCCGTGTCCGGCGGGCGGCGGCGCAGGCGTTTTCGCGCTCGTCTCAGAAAGCTGTTCGAGCTGGAAAACAAAATGGTCGCCTTTCAGCAGAAAATAGCTGCCATGGCGCCGGCCCGTCACCGAAATCCACTGCAAAGGGCCGTCGGTTAAGGTGATCTGCTGCGATGTGTAGCCCTCCTTGTGGACCCTGAGGATGAGCGCATGTTCCAGGCGAGAGCTGAACACCGTATGCGGCTTGTGAAAATACGAGGAAGGGTAGTCGATCGTGTAAGGCGTCAGTCCGATTGCAGCGCCGTCAATTTCGATGGTGGCCCCGGCTGGCACACTCGTTATGGTTAAGTGTTCAGCGAGCGTAGGCGGCGCTTGTGCTGTGAATGCGGCCAACAAAGTCAGCGCGCATAGATAGGGGTGCCTAGGTTCTTGCATCTCTGGCCTCCCGGTGAATTAGAAATGGCTGCTACTTTCACAGGAGACAGGGAGAGGCGTCAATTAGGGGAAATGCGCAGAAATACGGTCGGCATGCGTATTCACCGAAGCCAGCACCCGGATACTGCCAAAACGAATGGTTAGGTTAGCGCAAATACTTTGCCAGCCAATCAAGGAAAGTCTTGTACCACAACTCGCTATTTTGCGGCTTCAGCACCCAGTGACCCTCGTCGGGGAAGAGCAGCAACTTTGAAGGCACGCCCTGGCGTTGCAGCGCGGTGAAAAACTCAAGATCCTGCGTGTAGGGAATGCGGAAATCCAGCTCGCCGCCGACCACGAGAGTGGGCGTCTTGTATTTACTCAGCGCAGCCGCATATTCGCTCGGCGAATACTTCTTGTAGAGCTCCGGGTGCGACCACGGCGGCCCACCGAACTCCCAGTCCATGAACCAAAGCTCTTCGGTCGCTCCGTACATGCTCACCATGTCGTACGAGCCAGCATGGCTGATCAGGCATTTGAACCGGTCCGAATGCGTGGCAATCCAGTCCACCATGTAGCCGCCGAACGAGCCTCCGGCCGCCGCAAGCCGAGTGCCGTCAATGAACGGATACTTCGCGATCGCGGCATCCGCGCCTTTCATGACGTCCTCGTAAACCTTTCCGCCCCAGTCGCGGCTGACATCTGCTTCGAATTTCTCGCCGTATCCGGGCGAACCGCGCGGGTTGATCATCACCACCACATATCCAGGTGAAGCCATCATTTGCTGGTTCCAACGGTAGCCCCATGCATCGGTCCAAGCCTGCTGCGGGCCACCGTGAATCAGAAGCAGCATTGGATATTTCTTCGACGAGTCGAAATTCGGCGGCTTCACCATCAGGCCTTCCACCTGCGTCTTGCCGGCGCCGGCAAACCAGAACGGTTCCATCGGCGAAAGATCAAGTTGCGCGAGAATTGCTTCGTTCTGATGTGTAATCTGCCTAACGTTCTTTCCATCGGCGCCAGCAGTGAAAATTTCCATGGGCATCGTCAGGCTCGTGCGGGTAAATACCAATGCGCGACCATCCTTGCTGACTTCAATTTCACTGTTGAAACTGTCGCCCAGAACCAGGTTCGGCGCGCTGCCAGCGGCCGCAGCAATCGAAAAAACCAGCATTTCGGATTTTTCTTCTGTCGCGAAATAGATCGACTTGCTGTCGGGATTCCACGCAAACGAATCGATGCTGCGATCAATATTCTCGGTCAAATTGATTGCTTCGGCCTTCGCGCGGTCGTACAGCATTAATCGCCAGCGATCGCTTTCCCAACCGGGATGTGTCTGCGCGCGATACGCGATCCATTTCCCATCGGGTGAATATGTGGGACCCCAGTCGTTTGCTGGATTTGTCGTGATCCGCTTTGGTGCCGCTCCGCCAGCCACCGGCACAGTGAAGAGGTCGCCGTTCGTGCTGAGTGCCGCGTCTGCATCAGTGTTTGCGGTAAAGCACAGTTCGCTGCTGTCGGGGGAAAAGGCCACGGCATCCGGATCCCCTAAATTGAATGGCGGCACGTCATAATCAGCGCCAAGCGTAAGATCGCGCGCTGCGCCTCCGCTAGCCGGCATCACGAATAGATGGCTTCGAGTGCCATCCCACCAGCCATTCCAATGGCGATAGAGCAAATGCTCGTAAATTCTCGCCTTCACTTTGCTCTTGTCGCGTTGCGCCTTGCGCTCCGCATTACAGGCTTCGTCTTTGCAATCGGGATAAACGCTCGAAACAAAGGCAATCCATTTTCCGTCGGGCGACCACAACTCGGTGTCCGCGCCTCCGGAAAGCGACGTCAGCCGATTCGCGTCGCCGCCGTCCAGCGTAATCCAGTACACCTGCTGCTCGCCGTCGCGTGATGAGAGGAACGCGATTCGTTTGCCTTCGGGTGACCAGCGAGGGCGCGTGTCGCTGCCGCCACGAGTAATTTGCCGAGCTTCGCCGCCTTCCGCGGAAACCAACCAGATGTCACGCACCACACGATTCGCTTCGAGATTCGGCGTGCCGACTTCATACGCGATCCATTTGCCGTCGGGAGAAATCTGCGGGCCGCTTAAGCGGTGCATCGCAGCAAGATCCTGAAAAGTCATCGGACGCTTCTGCTGCGCCGTTACCGGAACCGCCGACGCGCAAATCAATAGAAACGTGCCGACCACGACCGCGCCCGTTCGCCGACTCATCCGCCCTCCTAAAGTCTTCTGTCTGTGACGCCGATTACAAATCCGTGTGATGATTGCACTTCCATCTTTGCTTTCCAAGCACTAGTCTACCGATTTGCTTCGTCCAATTGGATAGCATGCCGCCGCGATTAACGATAGGATTATGGTCGTTGCCCGCACCTTTCCTGAGGGAGTTATGGAAGACGCGTTAACGATTCACCGCCTGCACTTCGCCTTCACCGTCACATTCCACTACATTTTCCCTCAGCTGACGATGGGCCTCGCTCTGCTGATCTTCATCCTTAAGACAGCAGCGCTGCGTACAGGCAATGAAACCTGGAATCACGCGGCGCGGTTTTGGGCCAAGATTTTTGGGATCAGCTTCGCTCTCGGCGTTGTCACCGGCATTCCCATGGAATTTCAGTTCGGCACAAACTGGGCGCAATTCTCAAAATCTGCAGGCGGCGTGATCGGCCAGACGCTGGCGATGGAAGGTGTTTTCTCGTTTTTCCTCGAATCCTCATTCCTCGGACTTTTTCTCTTCGGCGAAAAGCGTCTGGGCCCGCGCGCACACTGGTTCAGCTCCCTGATGATGTTCATCGGCTCCTGGCTATCCGGATATCTCATTGTCGCCACCGACGCTTGGATGCAGCACCCCGTCGGATACTCGCTCGGCGCGAACGGATCATACGACCTGCAGAGTTTTTGGGCGCTCCTCCTCAACCCCTGGGCGCTCTGGCAATATGCCCACACAATGCTCGGCGCGGTACAAACGGGATGCTTCGTGATGGCGGCGGTGGGCGGGTATTACATTCTGCAAAATCTTCACATCGAATTTGGCAAGATGTTTCTGCGCGTTGGGGTAACAGTCGGCGTCATCGCGGCGCTCCTGCAGCTCTATCCCACCGGCGACGGCCAGGGCGTGATGATCGCCAAGCACCAGAAGATAACCCTCGCCGCCATGGAAGGACTGTTCCACTCACAGCAAAATGCCCCGCTGGCGATTCTCGGCCAGCCCGACGTGCAGAATCAGCGGCTCGATAACCCCCTCGTCATACCCAGCATGCTAAGTTTTCTCACTTACAAGAGTTGGACTGCGCATGTGGACGGGCTGGACCAGTTTCCGAAGTCCGCATGGCCCGACAATATTCCGCTGCTCTATTTCAGCTATCACATCATGGTGGGACTCGGGACGCTCTTTATCGCCATCCTGGTAATCTCGGCTTGGCTTTTGATGCGCGGAAAGCTTTACGGCTCAAGAATCATGCTCTGGACCATTATGCTTTCTCTTCCGTTTCCATTCATTGCCAATACCGCGGGATGGATCACCGCTGAAGTAGGACGCCAGCCCTGGATCATCTACGGCCTGATGCGAACCAGCGCCGGAGTTTCATCGAATGTTTCGGCGGGAAACGCATGGTTTACTCTCATTGGATTTCTCGGCATGTACACGATTCTCGGGATCCTTTTCCTTTTTCTCGTCTATCGCGAAATCGAAGCCGGCCCAGACCCGCGGGACCATTTGCGCGAAAATGAAGTGCTGCTCTCACCCGGAAGTTGAAAGAGGAGTTCGATGGGTACGATCTGGTTTTGCCTGGTTGCGGTCATGCTCGCCGGCTACGTGGTCCTCGATGGCTTTGATATCGGCGTAGGCATACTGCATCTCTGGATCGCCCGCACCGAAGCCGAACGCCGCGCCCTACTCCTCTCGATCGGCTCGGTATGGGATGGGAATGAAGTCTGGCTGCTCGCCGCCGGCGGCACTCTTTATTTTTCGTTTCCGGCCCTTTATGCCGCGAGTTTCAGCGGGTTCTACTTGCCATTGATGATGGTATTGTGGCTGCTGATCCTGCGCGGTATTTCGCTCGAGTTTCGCAGCCACGTCGGCGGACGAATCTGGTCCGTCTTCTGGGACGCTACATTTGCACTCGCCAGTATTTTGCTCGCAGTGTTCTTCGGCGCCGCGCTTGGCAATGTGGTCCGCGGTGTTCCTTTCGATGCCAGCGGCAATTTCTTCGAGCCTCTCTGGACGAACTTCGTCCCAAATGGCGAAACGGGAATTCTCGACTGGTACACGATCCTCATTGGAGTGGCGGCTTTGGCGGTGCTTGCTCTCCACGGCGCCACATGGATTGCCTACAAGACCGAAGATGCGCTGAACGAACGCGCTGTGCGATGGGCATCGCTGCTATGGTGGTTAGTGGCGGCGCTGACCGTAATCGTCACCGTCACTAGCTTCAGCCTTTTACCTCAACACATGCGGAGCTTTCGTATCTATCCTTGGGGCCTTGTGTTTCCGGTTTTAGCCATCGCGGGGCTCCTCGGAATCAAGTGGTTTACGCGCATCAGGCAAGAGGGAAGCGCATTCCTGGCTTCCTGCGCCTATATCGTGGGAATGCTTACGAGCGTTGCTTTCAGCCTCTACCCCAATGTGCTCCCCGCGAGCACGAATCCAATATTCGGCCTTACGATTGCCAATTCGAAAGCGGCTGACTACGGTCTGAAGATCGGCCTGATCTGGTGGGTGATCGGTATGGCGTTGGTAACGGTCTACATGGTCTACGTCTTTCGCAACGTTGCCGGCAAAGTCAGCGCTTCGGAGGGTGAAGGGAATCAACACTACTAGACCGACTATAGCGAAGCTCTGTCGCAGTTACCTGCGGCGCAGATTCGGATTCACCTGGCTCAGAAATAAAATAGCACCGCCCGCGACCACCAGAAGCGCTCCAAGAATTTTCGGGATTTCGACCACCCGCCGCGTTTCCATGATCACCTTGTTGCCGGCAATCTCGAGTTCCTGTTTCTTCGCAGGCATCACCACATTCGGATGCACCAGGCCAGCAATTCCGAGCGCGATGAACAGAATGCCGAAGATCACCAGCGAGTTAAATTTCAACTCAGCACTCCGTCGGCTTCCATTCGTCCTGTTCTTCACGCTAAAAAGCCCGAATCGAATCCGCCCGCTACCTTCGAGCTTCCTTTGCCTGCGCAAGGGGCTGAATAATTTCGTTCAAATAGTCCGGACGCGACTTGTCTCGCTCGATATGCGGATACTGAATCCCTCCGTGATAATCGATGGACACGGTCTGATACTGCGCGCCGTTCGCAACCAGCAACCGAATCGGCTCGGACGAACCTTTCGCTGAGTCGATCGCGTCTCGAATTCCCTCGGGTGAGAATTGCCTTCCATTCACCGCCGCAATTTTCACTCCCGGCCCTATCCCCGCCGCGTACGCGGGCCCGTCATGAATCACGTCGCCGACCGAACCATCCTCCGCCACAGTTAGACCAATAGAAAACGCAAGATCGAGCCTCCCGGAAACCACATCATTGTTCGACTCCATCTCATTCGGCTCTTCGTTGTAGACCAGCTTCCAGCCATTATTTTCAAGAGCCTCGATGGGAGTTTTCGTCGCAACTCCATCGAGACGCGCGCGTAAGAACCCCTTCCAGTCATAAGGAGCGAGCCCATTCAACGTCGCAACCACGTCCTCGAACGTATAAGTCTTCAGTTCAGGTTGCCCGCTCGACCCGCCGTGAAAAATGCGGCAGAAATCATTGATCGACTTTTCATCTTTGGTCAGCTTGCGCAAAGTTCCGTCCACATCCATCCACAGCAACTCGCCTTCCTCATAAAAATCCGTGCCCCGTCGCCAGTTTGCCCAGTCAGGAGTCGCGTCGTATAGAAACGGCGCAGCGTCGGCCGTGTCCTGCAACGGCCGCCAATCGCGTCCCGGCCGATGCTCATAAATCGCCACCTCATAAGCCAGACTTTCTCGCCATTGTTCCGGAGTGAGCAGTCCGCTTCGCGCCGTGAGCACGTCGCCCAAATATTCCGTCAAGCCTTCGTACACCCAGAGCAGATCGTCCTTCATCGGCTCCTGGTAATCGGGCGTCGCGAGACCCGCAGGCCGCCGGAATTTTCCATTCCACGAATGCACGAACTCATGTGGAAGCAGCCCGGCAAAAGCGATCCGCAGCGGTTCATCGATCAAGCTGCGCTCGTTCACGCGATCATCGCTCGACTCATGATGTTCGAGCCCGAAATGCGCCACATCGTCGCTTAAAGTGACCAGAAAATGGTAGTCGCGATAATGCCTCGCTCCGAATAGCGCTCCAGTTTCCAGTACGAGCTGATGAAAATGCATCTCCTGATCGGGAGGCATGGCCAATGCCGCCGGGCTATCTGCCGCAAGATCCATTTCGTGCGGCGGCTGCTGGCCGGGCGTCAGCTGAATTTTCCGAAAATACTTGCCCGAAATTACCGGTGAATCCACGAGCGTGTTCAGCGGAACCGGATCGAAATCAATTGTGTCGCCATTTTCTTTCGCACCCGGCAGCGCCGTGCCGTATTTCCATCCCGCCGGCAGCTTCAGGCTAGGCGCAAACGTAATATCCTTCGCGGCGTAGCCTTTTGGATAGAGCAGCACTTGGTTCCAGCTCAGAAGATCGAGCGATGCCGTAGCAGAAGCCCCCGCCGAAAAGCCCGTCGCAGGCGCAGTGAGCAGGCAATCAAGGTCCGCATCGAGCGAAGTCACCCCCTGGGGAATATCAAGATGAATCGAATACATCTCCACTAGATCACGCCGCCACGGAATTGTTTTTCCTCCTGCGCTGAATTTCATTCCCGCCATTTGAATGATGGGGCCGTCCGGCATGTGCTCGCCGGGAATCCACTTCGGGTAATACAAAGTAAGCGGACCGGCCTGCACCGGAATCTGCATATGCGCGTGCAGAATTTTCTGCGGTGCCTGGCGCGCGTCCACGGCCAGCCGGATCGTTCCCGGCATGGTTTCCGCCCTTACGGTGGACGGAGCAACTAAAGCTGTTAGTGCCAACACAATCACTGCGGCAATTCCTTTGTACGCACAGTCGTGCATCCCGTTCCTCTCAGTCATCTGAGTATGATTTGCTTGTTTCTCCGCGGCCAACGCCCGGGACCGCGTACATCGGCATGCAAAACAAAAAAAACCTAGGTAACCGGCGTCGCCGTTTTGCGCGCCGGATTGAAAAAAGGCAGTTCGCGCGTCGTCGCCCGTACTTTGTGACGCACCGCCTCCACAGTCAGTTCCATCTGCAGCTCGATTCCCGCCTCCGCATGCTCGCGTTTGATGCTCGCCAGCGCGATCATTTTCTTCAACGTGGGTGACCATGTTGTCGACGTAGCTTTCCCCACTTGCAATCCGCCGCGATATACCGGCACCGGCACACGCGACGTCGTCCCCGGCACTTGCGGCGCAAGCCCGATAGCATCGTAAAGCCGCTCCACGTCGTCCCAATTAATATCGAGTCCCACAAGGAGCCGCTTCGGTTTTAGACGGTTCTCCTCTTCCAACGCCGCCCGCCCGATGAAATATTCCTTCTTCAAATCCACCAGCCGCCCCAATCCGATTTCATAGGGCGAATATTTTTGCGACTCGATCAGCGCCTTCTTGCTGCTGAAATAATCCACTTCGATCAATATCAACCCAGCTTCCACGCGCGCCACGTCAAGCGCCAACATCCCCGCCGCATGCAGGTCGAACTCGCGTCCTGCATCGACCAGCGCGTCCCACACCTTCGGCGCATCGTTCCACGGAATCCAGATTTCATATCCCAGATCGCCCGTGTAGCCGGTTCGCGAGATATCCACTTCCACGCCCGCGATTTTTCCGTGCGTCACGCGAAAATATTTCAGATTCGCGATGTCGGCATCAGCAATCTGCTTCAGAAGCCGCCCGGACGTTGGCCCTTGCAGCGCCAGCGCGGCCACCCGGTCCGAAATGTCTTCGATCTGCACGTCGAGTCCCAGCGCGTTCTGATGAAACCACCTCATGCTTGGGTCGGCCGCCGTCCAGCGGTATACATCTTCTTCCAGCCGCGAGATCGTTCCGTCGTCGATCACTTTGCCTTGCTCGTCGCACCAGCAGCAGTAAATCACCTGGCCGACAGCCACTTTGTTGATGTCGCGCGTGATTACGCGGTTCACGAATTTCGTCGCGTCCTTGCCGGTAATCCGGTACTTGAAGAGAGGAGTCACATCGATGAGCGCGGCGGCATTACGAATCGCGTTGTACTCGTGCTCGTGATGCATTTCGTACACGCTGGCCGCGTAATATCCCGACCATTCGCGAAAGTTCAGGCTTTCGCAAAGCTTGATCACTCTCTCGTGTACCGCTGTTCCGATTGGCAAGGCCTCTCCTGCACAAGAAAAATCTTCAAAAATATCGGCTCGTGATTATAGTGTGCGCCGCGCTTCACCCGCAAGGCGAACTCCGCCACGCGGTTTCTTTCGGTCGCGATTTTTGCCCCCCTTTGCCGAGCTTCCTGACTTCAGGTCACCGCGCAGCTTCGCTTCTTCCTTGTGACGCTTCACCCGCACCTGTAAAATGCTTCGACTCTTTCAGCATTTGTTTTTCCCGCGGGGGACTCGCAAAAATCCTCATGGCGAAGCGTTACGACGTAATTGTCATCGGTGGCGGCCACAACGGCCTCGTGAATGCGGCTTATCTCGCCAAGGCAGGAAAGAAAGTCTTAGTGCTCGAACGCCGCTACGTGCTAGGCGGCGCTGCCGTCACCGAAGAAATCGTTCCCGGCTTCAAGTTCTCCGTTTTTTCTTACGTCGTCTCGCTTCTTCGCCCGGAAATTATCCGCGACCTCGATCTTCCGCGCCACGGCCTCGAAATCCTTCCGCTCGACGGCACTCTCACGCCCATGCCCGACGGCAATCACCTCTGGCGCGTCAACGATCACTCCAAATCGCGTCGCGAAATCGAGCGCCACTCGAAGCTCGACGCCGAAGCTTACGAAGAGTTCGGCAAGTCGATGGTCGCGATGTGCCGCTTCGTGAAGCCAATTCTGGGCATGATTCCTCCGGATCCCACGTCACTCGATCCGCGTGATCTGAAAAAGCTCGCATTCCTCGGCAAGCGCTTCCAAGATCTGCCTGCCGAAGACAAATACAACCTCGTCCAGCTCATGACCATGAGCGCCGCCGATTTCCTCGATCAGTGGTTTGAAACCGACGTCCTGAAAGCGACGATGTCCGCCTCCGGAATCATCGGCACATTTCTCGGTATCCGCTCTCCAGGCACCGCCTACGTTCTTCTGCACCACTACATGGGCGAAATTGACGGCGCATTCCGCTCCTGGGGTTTCAGCCGAGGTGGCACCGGCGGTATTTCCAATGCTATCGGCAGCGCTGCCCGCGAAGCCGGCGTTGAAATCCGCACGGAAGCGCCCGTGTCAAAAATTCTGCTTGAAAACGGAACTGCGCATGGTGTGGTTCTCGAAAGCGGCGAAGAGATTCACGCAAGTATCGTTTCCTCCAGCCTCGATCCGAATCTTACCTTCCTGAAATTTATCGATTCCCGCGAACTGCCTGGAGATTTCGTAGAGGAAGTCCGGCGTTATAAGTATCGTGGCTCATCCGGCAAAGTGAACCTCGCTCTCGATGCCCTTCCCGATTTTACCTGCATGCCCGGCCCCGGCCGCCATCTGCGCGGCGCAATTTCCATCTCGCCCTCAATGGACTACATGGAACGCGCCTACGATCAGGCCAAGTACGGCGAATATTCACGCCGCCCGTACATTGACATGGTAATCCCCACGCTTACCGATCCCTCCGTCGCGCCGCCCGGTAAACACATTCTTTCCTGCTTCGTTCAATACGCACCGTACAAACTGAGCCACGGCACATGGGACGAGCAGCGCGAGGCCTTCGGCAACACCGTGATCGACACAATCGCCGAATACGCGCCAAACATAAAAAACATCATCATCGGGAAACAGTTCATCACCCCGCTCGATATCGAGCGCCAGACCGGTCTCACCGAAGGCAACATTTTCCAGGGTGAACTTTCGCTCGAGCAGCTTTTCTTTCTGCGTCCCGTCGCTGGCTGGGCCCGTTACCGCACGCCCATTCGCAAGCTCTACATGTGCGGTTCCGCCACTCATCCCGGTGGCGGAATCATGGGCGCCCCCGGACGCCTCGCCGCACTCGAAATCTTGAAAGACGCAGGGCACAAATAGTGGCCGTCCAGCGCGATATCGTGATTCTCGGCGCCGGGCACAATGCCCTCGTCACCGCGTTCTATCTCGCGAAGAAAGGTTTCAGGCCCCTCGTCCTCGAACGCCGCTCGATTGTTGGCGGCGCGGCCATCACCGAAGAATTTCATCCCGGTTTCCGTTGTTCTACGCTCGCGCATGCCGGCGGGCCGCCGCTCGCCTCGATCGTGGAAGACATGCAGCTCGCGAAATTCGGCCTCGAGCGCCTCGAATCTCCAGTGCGACTCTTCGCGCCATCGCCCGATGGTCGCTCCCTCACGCTTTTCACCGACCCCGCCGCGTCCGCGAAAGAAATCGATAAGTTCTCGCAGAAAGACGCCGCAAGTTACGTCGAGCTGCACAATTCGCTGACGCGCCTCGATGAAATTCTCAAACAGCTGCTTTCACTCACTCCACCGGTAATAGAAGATCCGTCCAACGAAGATCTCTGGAAGCTTCTAAAGCTGGGGAAGAAAGTCCGCGGCCTGGGCAAGAAAGAAATGATGCGGCTCATCCGCTGGGGCCCGATGGCCGCCGCCGATTTCGTCGCGGAATTTTTTGAAACGGACCTGCTCCGAGCCGCCGTCGCCGCACGCGGAATCTTCGGAGCCGCCTTGGGCCCCTGGTCAGCCGGCTCGACGACGCTCCTGCTGCTTCGCGCCGCCGCCGATCCTTATCCGGTCGGCAATTCCGCGATGCCTCGCGGAGGAATGGGCGCGCTCACGGCAGCGATGGCCGCATCGGCGAAACAGGCGGGCGCTGAAATTCGCACTAACGCCGACGTTCAGAAAATCCTGGTTAAAAATGGTGCTGTAATCGGAATCGCACTCGCAAGCGGCGAAGAAATTGCCGCCAAATGCGTCGTTTCGGGTGCCGACCCGCGACGCACTCTGCTCGGCCTTCTCGACCCGATTCACCTGCCGCCCAGCTTCGTCGTGAAGATGCAGCATTTTCGCGCGCAAGGAACCGCCGCCAAACTAAATCTTGCACTCGACGGCCTGCCTACCTTCACTGCCCTCAAGCAATCCGCTGATCGCTCTGCGCTTAGCGGCCGTATCCACATCGGCCCGGGCATCGATTACCTCGAGCGCGCTTTCGACGCCTCCAAATATGGCGAATTTTCGCCCGCGCCCTACCTCGATATTTCGATTCCTACAATTCTCGACCCCGCGCTCGCCCCGGCAGGGAAGCACGTCATGTCCATCTATATGCAGTTCGCCCCCTTCCACCTGAAAGCAGGCGATTGGGCGCAGCATAGCGACGCGCTGGCCGACACAATCGTAAAGACGGTTGCCGAATATGCCCCCGATCTCCAGTCAAAAATCCTCGGCGGTCACATCATCACGCCCAAAGACATGGAAGAAACATACGGCATAACCGGCGGTCACCCATTCCACGGCGAGCTCTCCCTTGACCAAATTTTCACCATGCGCCCCATCCTCGGCTGGGCCCGCTACGCCACCCCAGTAAGGGGCCTCTACCTTTGCAGCAACGGTACCCACCCAGGCAACGGCGTCACAGGATCCTCCGGCGCCAACGCCGCCCGCGAAATCCTCCGCGACCTCAAAAAGTAAGCAGCAATAAGAAGTCAGCCACAACGCTCAGCCCGCATAGTCGCGAATTGACAGCGAGCGCAACGCAGATTGAGCACGTGTTTAAGGCGAAGCTGCCATTCCGTAACGCCGGCGTCCCGCCGGCTCTTTTGACTTCGCTTACGGGGTTGGAATCGGTCTAGGGAAGTGCTAGACTATCCCTAGGAGAACCCTATGCCCACCCTGTACGTCGAAAACGTCCCAGACGAACTCTACGACGCCCTTCGCAGTCAGGCCAAAGAGAATCGCCGCTCCATCGCCGCTGAAGTGCTATCCCTACTCGAAGACAATGTACCCACGAAAAGCGAACTCAAGTCGCGCAAGGAGTTTCTGAATTACGTAAAGCGGATTCAGAGCCGCAAACCTTCTCGTCGATCGTTTCCCTCCACCGAAGAAATGCTGCGCGAGGATCGAGCGCGTTGAAGCGGCTCGTAGCGGATGCGAGCGTTGCGGCCAAGTGGCTACTGCCGCCTTCCGACGAACCTCACATCGATCAAGCCGTTCGATTAATCGAGGACTATGTCAATCGCAAAATTCAAATTTTCGTCCCCGATCTGTTTTGGGTCGAAGTCGGCAACTTACTATGGAACGCCGCGCGTAGAGGCCGTTGCACTCTGGAGCACGCAACGCATGCGCTCAATAGGATAACTGCACAGAAATTTCCTACAATCGCGTCGCTTTTTATACTGCGTTCAGCGTTCGCGATCGCCAGCGCGCATAGTCGCACGGTGTACGACAGTCTTTACATCGCGCTCGCAGAAGCTCTCGAGGTCGATTTTGTTACAGCTGATGAAAAGTTGGTGAACGCGTTGGCTTCTAAATATTCCATCATTTCAATTGGCGAGATGTAACGCACTGTCTTCGTAACGCAATGATCGAGAGCTCCTCCCCGATACAACGAAAGACCGGAAAACCCCGCTACGCCTCCTTCCCTGCCACCACCTGCGCGTGTCCCAAAAACGCCACCAGCGAAACCCCGCCAATAATATTGCCGATCAATGTGGGCACAAGAAAACGCCCCAAATAAAATCCCCAGGTCTCCGCCCCAGAGGCCACAAGAAAAAACATCTTGGTTGATCCGGCGATCACGTGGTTGAAGCCCCCGAGCCCAATCAAATAAGTCAAAATGATAATGATGCTCACGCGCGCCGATTCCGCTCCCGGCAGCAGCCACACCATCAACGCAATCAGCCACCCAGCAAAAATCGCCGCATCACCACCACCCAGAATCCCGCGCCAAGGCCGTCCCGGCTCACCGCTGTCAACGTTTGCTGAATCTCCGGCGAAAAAATGTGCACCCGCGCCACGCACAGCGCAAACAAATACGTCCCCACCAGATTCGCCAGCAGCACCACGCCCCACAGCCGGATCATCCGCATCGCCATTTGCCAACTCCGCCCCGTCAGCACCGGCAGCACCGCCGTCAAAGTTGTCTCCGTAAACAGCTGCTGCCGTCCCAGCACCACAATCAAAAATCCCACGCTGTATCCGAGCTTCGTCACCAACCGCGTCCAACTGGCCCCCGGCAGATAACCTGCCAGCAGCGCCTCCGCCACAAGTGAAAACCCCATCGAGAGCCCGGCCGCCAGCCCCGACCACGCCAGCGCCGAAGTCGTCCGTTTCAGCTCATCCTCGCCCTCCCGCCGGATCGTCTCGTGCACCACATGCGCGCCAATCGCCACGTGCTCCTGCACCTGCTTCTCCTCGATCTTCTTCGTAATCGTCGGCGAAATCTCCGGCATCGCCACCGCTTCCTGCTTCTTTGTTTTTGGCATTAATTATCCCGGTAGGAAAACTATCTTCGAGCAGTCTCTCATCAAACCGAGCCGCAATCCCATTGGGGAGAAGCTGTATGCTGCATGCCTTCCGCGAAAATGAAAATGGCCCGGAGGCTTAAGAGCCTCCGGGCCACCCAAGCGCCATCCTAGCCGAATAGCGCAAGCTCAACCTTTGCTGCTACGCTCCAACCTGTTTCACTGCCGGCATCGTCTTCACTTCGATCTTTCGTGGAAGCGCTGTCAGCGCCAACGGTGCTGTGATTTCCAGCACGCCGTTCTTGTACTCCGCCGTGAGCTTTTCCGCCACCACGCCCTCGGGCAATTCGATCGTCCGCTCGAACTTACCGTACACGATCTCCTCATTCATCCACTCGACCCCGTTCGTCGTCCGAAAAGTCTTCCTCTCGCCCTTGATCGTCAGCAGGTGCTCCACCAGCTGAATCTCCACTTCCTTCGCTTCGATTCCGGGAAGCGAAACGCGGCAGATGTAAGTCTTCCCGTCTTTGTCGATATACGCCTCGACGGCCGGCAGAAATACCGCCTTCTTCGCCGGAATGAACTCTGGTGACAGCGGATTGCCCGCCAGAATATGGTTGAACAGCTGATCGAAATCCCGCCTGAATTCAAATAGATTCGTGAATAGATTCTCGCGTGGAACTAGATTCGTCATCGCCTTTCTCCTTCGTATCACCGATATGAGTCCCTTTACCCCTTGGTTCGTCACAATTACATCCAGCAGCCGGGCGCGGCCTGTATCCGGTCCAAAAGGACCGACGCGTCGCATTGCTGGGCGCTTTCGTTAGGCTTCGCTCCCGGCTGCTGGCACACTCTGAAGTTTTCGATTTTCCGCACTGGTCAGACCCCTGATCGCTGGGTGTAGCGCAAGGCCTCACCTCGTCGTTTCGGGTTTTTTGGTCTTTGCGTCTCTCTTCCATCTGCGGTCTCCGTTCCTTCTGGTGACACTTATATCTCCGCGTTCCTGCAACTTCAGTGACCACCGTCGCCTGTCACAGTGACCGCTGTCACGCACTCAAAGGCCGCTCAATCGTGCCAGGGAAGGAAGTGCTGCATATTTGCACGCCTGTTTGTTACACTGGCGCCGCCCGCAAAACTGAGGAGAACGAATGAAACTGACTAGAATTTTTCCAGCCCTTATGCTGATCGCCGCGCTCGCCGTCTCCGCCCACGCGCAATCGAAAGAAAACGATCGCCTCGAAAACTCCGGCAGAGTCATGAAAGAAATCATGGACATCCCCGACAACATTCCGCAGAGCGTCATCGACAAAGCCGACTGCGTCGTCGTCCTCCCATCCGTTCTCAAGGCTGCCTTCGTTATCGGCGCTAGCTACGGTCGCGGCGTCATGACTTGCCGCACCGGCGACAACATGCGTGGCCCCTGGGGCGCTCCCACCATGATGGCTCTCGAAGGCGGCAGCTTCGGTCTTCAGGCTGGCGGCCAGGCCACTGATTTCGTGCTCCTCCTTATGAGCGAGCGTTCCGCCAGCAGCATCCTCACCAGCAAAGTGAAAATCGGTGGCGACGCTTCCGCCGCCGCCGGCCCAGTAGGCCGGAACGCCTCCGCTGAGACCGACGTCACTTTCCGCGCCGAAATCCTCACCTATTCCCGCGCGCGCGGATTGTTCGCGGGTATTTCTCTCGCCGGCTCCACGCTTCGCCCGGACAATGGCGGGAATCAGGCGCTCTACGGAAAGAAGATCTCCTCAAAGGACATCGTGCTCAAAGGCACCGTCCCGCCGCCTCCCTCAGCGCAGCTCTTGTTGCAAACTCTCAACGCCCACTCGCCGAAGCACTCCTAGAATCAGCGAATCGCCTAGAATCGGCGAGCAACCACTCGCCCTAAAAACAAAAAGCCCCACTCTCCGTTCCCGGAGAATGGGGCTTACTTTTGTGACCTGATGAGATAGCGAGCTAACTCACGCTGCCGCGAGATACTCCCACTTCCCATCCTTGGACTTCAATTGGTGTACGCGGCCTTCATCCGCATGGAGGAAATACGTCCCATCAGGAATCTGCCGTGCGTGCTGCGATTTCACCTGGCACTTCGCCCAGCGCGACTTGGCTACCGCGGGCGGCACTCCGTGCTGCCGAACTTCCGGAACCAGTTCGATTCCATACACCACGCGGTACTCCACTCCCGTAGGCCGGGTCGGTACCAACCGCCCCTCACCTTTTAGTTTCTCGGCCATTCTTTCCTCCTCTCAATTAGCGCTATCTTGCCTTTGCGTCGGCACCGGCGAAGGCGCCCAACGGGCACTTAGCCTAACGATCTGTATTTGAAGCACTTTCCCGGAGGGTTTGGCACTGGGCCAAGAATCCCCCGGTATAATTTGCCCAACCGCCCCTGCTACACCTCTTAGATGCTCAGAGGGTACCAAATCGTTTCTCTTATTTACGATCTGACGCCCGAATCTGTTACCGAACGAGCCGCTCCTCCGCACCCTAACTGGATGGCCCTCGAGTATCACCCCAAGTCCCTTGCTTGCTTAAGTTACGGATGAAGACGTCGGAGAGAACAGCTGGAGATGTTCTCAAATTCCCACTTCATCTGCCACAGCGCAACCACAGCAGCATCAACGTGATAGACATCATATCACATTTCGGGCTGGAAATCGCGCCCGTACAGCATCTTCACCGAACATTTACACAGTTAACCCGAGGCGGAGAACCGGGAATACGGCGCACAGCATCGCGACCGGCCTATGACTCAGGCGTCATCGCCGTCACTTGCAACGGCTCTTTGCCCACAAATTCCAGCCCCGTGACAAACTGGCCCTGCCCCATCTGGTCGCAATACGTCACCCGCGCCGCCGAAGTAAAATGCCCCGCCGGCAGCGATACCAGAATTGTGTCGTCCGTATACCATTCGCTCGCCGAAATCACGCGCACCCCGCGCGAACTCACATTCTCCGTGATCGCACGCTCCACTCCCAGCCTGCCATGCCGCCCGATCAAAAGCGCCGTCGTCTTCATCGCCAACCGATTCTCCACTCGCTGGGCTACAAAACTCTGCATATAAGCGCTCCTCGCACCTTGAGTTAAAAACCGACCATGTAGAGCGATAACCGAATCCGACCACCGCGGCGCACGCAGCTGAGCCCGCTTCTAGGACGCACCCCGGGCAAGCCAAAGTACACCGCAAACTACGTACATCGTAATCGCTCCTCCGGACCTCACAACTCAAATCCGCACCCCCGCTGTCGTAAACGTAACGCCCCGCGCTATGTCTTCGCCTTTCCTTCAGGCCGCCTTTGCACCGCTAGCCTCCGGCCGGGTCGTTTGATTTCCAGTAGCACAGGCATTCTTGCTGTGCCGGCAAACGCCACAGCTCGATCACGACAGTTGGCATTCGCGTGCGCTCGTTCTTTTTGCAGTTCGCACCGCTGGAGTCTCGCCGGCCGTGTCGTGGGCGGCTAATCGTTACAAAATGCACTTTTCCCGGCTTCCTCAACCGCATCCGTGCCTCCGCATCTTGCTGCCACTCGCCGCGCACGCTACAATTTGGGTTCACACATCGAGGTGAACCAACTATGACAGCTTCTGCCACTACCAATACGGCTACCAAATCGGCTGCAGAACTCATCCATTCGCGCGGCGAATTTGTGAACGAGCCATTCACGGACTTTTCGAAGCCTGAGAATCGCAAAGCGATGGAAGACGCGCTGCGCCACGTGAAATCCATGTTCGGCCGCGAATATCCGCTGGTGATCGCGGGGCAGAATCTCGTTACCACCGACAAAATCAAGTCCACGAATCCTTCGAATCCGAAGGAAATGATCGGTGTTTTCCAGAAGGCCACCGTGGAGATGGCGAATCAGGCCGTCGAAGGCGCGGCAAAAGCATTCGAGCACTGGAAAAAAGTGCCGGCCGAAGAGCGCGTCGCATGCGCGTATCGCGCGGCGGATATTTTGCGCAAGCGGCGCTTCGAGCTTGACGCGTGGCTCTGCTACGAAATCGGCAAGACGTGGCCGGAAGCCGACGCGGACATCGCCGAGCTGATCGATTTCTGCGAATACTACGGGCGCGAAGAGTTGCGTCTGGCCGCGCCGCAGAAATTGACGCCACAGCGCGGCGAAAAAAATTACATGAAGTACATCCCGCTCGGCGTAGGCGTGATTATTCCGCCATGGAATTTCGCGGCGGCGATCATGGGTGGCATGACGCTCGCGGCCATCGTTACCGGCAACACGGCGGTGGTGAAGCCGTCGAGCGATTCGCCGACCATCGCGGCGATCTTCGTTGAAATTTTGTACGAATCGGGCGTGCCGCGCGACGTGGTCAGCTTTTTCACCGGCCCGGGCGGAACGGCAGGCGAAGCGCTCGTCAATCATCCGAAGACGCGCTTCATCGCGTTCACCGGCTCGAAGGATGCGGGCCTGCGCATCAGCGAACAAGCGGCGCGCAAGCAGCCGGGGCAGGTGTGGATCAAGCGCACCGTGCTCGAGATGGGCGGCAAGGACGCGATCGTCGTCGACGAGGAAGCCGATCTCGACGCGGCGGTAGAAGGCGTCGCCGTCTCGGCGTTCGGATACCAGGGGCAGAAATGCTCGGCGTGTTCGCGCGCAATCGTGTCGGAAAAAATTTACGATAAATTCCTCGAGAAGCTGGTCGACCGCGTTCGAAAAATTAAAGTCGGCCCCATCGAGGATCCGCAGAATTACATGGGGCCGGTGATCAATGAAGCGTCGATGAAATCAATTCTCGGCTACATCGACGCCGGAAAAAAAGAAGGCCGCCTCGTGGCGGGAGGAAAGCGCGCAGAGGGTGACGGCTATTTCATCGAGCCAACGGTGATCGCCGACGTCGATCGCAAGGCGCGAATTTTTCAGGAGGAGATTTTTGGCCCGGTCTTGTCGGTGTCGAAGGCAAAGGATTTCGATGACGCGCTCGCCATGGCTAACGACACAGAATTTGGTCTGACGGGCGCGGTCTACTCACAGAATCCCGCAAAAATCGAGCGTGCCACCGAAGAGTTTCACGTCGGCAACTTGTACATGAACCGCAAATGCACCGGCGCCATGGTCGGCGCGCATCCCTTCGGCGGATTCAACATGTCCGGCACGGATTCAAAATCCGGCGGCCAGGATTACCTGCTGCTCTTCCTGCAAGCAAAAACGATTGCGGAAAAAGAAGGCGCGACACGGTAGCATCGCGAATACCCGCGGGAGAGATCCCTCGACTGCGACTCGCGCCTTCGCGGCGCGAAGGAAAGGCAAGGCGCGCGAGTCTCCGCTCGGGATGACAGCGTGATGCAACCCCTGCCACCCTGAAGGGTGGCGCTACATAAGGCGGGCGAATCGCGTCGCGGAAATTACAGAGGCGTGGCGGAGTAATTCGATTCGGCCACGGGCTTCATCTTGAAGACGCCGCGCAGAATCAAATACGCTGCGGGCCCGGAGGCGAGCAGCCACGGCGCGTACTTCCAGACGTAGTTTTCACTCTGCGCGATTTTCAGCGCGCACAAAATCACCGGAAAAATCAGAACGTAGGCAAGGCCGAGCGAGGCGCCGGGAATGCGGAAGCTGCGCGGCGCGTCGGGCAATTTCGCGCGCATGCGCCACGCCGCGAAGAGCGTGAGAATCGTGGTCGCAATACGCGTCCAGATGTAGATATTCACCAAATCTTCCACCTGATATTTTGCGAGGATGCAGTAGACCAGCGCGGAGACGGCGATGGCGCGAGCGGGCGTGCGATAGCGCGGATGGATTTTGCCGAGCCACGCGGGGAGGTAGCCGTCTTCAGCCATCGTGGCGGGAATGCGCGTGGTGTAGAGGATCGTGCTGTTCGAGAGTGACGCGGTGCCGATCATCGCGGCGATGAGCATTGCGGCGCCGAGCCACGGGCCGCCGATAAGGCGCGAGGCCGTGACGATATAGTCCGTCTTCCATTCCTGCCAATTGCCGAGCGCGGCGAGAGCGAGCGTGGTGGGGAGAATATAGGTGAGGACGTTGAGCGGCGTCATCCAGGCGAGGAGGCGCACGAAGGTGCGCTGCGAATCTTTCATCTCACCGGTCATGCTGGAGAGCTGCTCGTATCCGGCGTAATTCCACATCGCGAGGGCCAGACCTTTTCCGAAGACGCTGCCGAAGGGCTGGCCGGTCGGAGTGAAGGGAAGCACGGGATTGTAGTGCAGCTTGAAAAGCGAGACGAGGCAGAGCCACGCGACAGGAATCAGGACTGCGACGAGTAGTGCGACGGAAAGCCAGCCGGCGATTTGAATGCCGCGCGCGTTGAGGTACGAGAGAACGCAGAGCGCGAGGCACGCGCCGAGCCACTTCACGTTACCTGTGATCCACGGAAAATATTCGCTCAAGTAATCCATCAGCAGCACGCCGTAGAGGCTGTTGAGCAGAAAAGTGCCGGTCCAATTCCACCAGCCGCACTGAAATCCCCAGAAATCGCCGAAGGCGGCGCGGCTCCAGCGATAGAAACCGCCTTGAACGGGAAGTAGGCTGTTGAGTTCGGCGGCGGCGAGCGAAATCGGGATGCTCCAGAAGAGCGGAACGAAGGTGAGGAAGACGAGCGCCATGCCGGGGCCGGAGCTGTGAAAGATTTCTTCGTAACCGAACGGGCCGCCGGCGGTGTAGCCGTAAAAAAGAGCAAGGAGCGGAAGAAAACCGATCTGGCGGAGGCGAGCGGTGGATTCAGCGGGAAGCGCGGGAGTGTTTTCGGGCGGAGATTTTGGCATCGAGCCGCGGTGGAACGGGCGGCATGATATGGGACTGCTGGGGGCTTTTCAATTTAAAGTTTTGCTTGACGCGCAGAGGCGGGGCGCAAGAGAATGCAGGCCGCTCCCGCAGCAGTTAACGCCAGTCAAACAGGGGTTCCGACCATGCGCATGGTGCGCGTTTTCTTATTTTTTTTCTTAGCAGCTATGCTTGCACTTATTGGAACTACGCCTGGCCGGATGTTTGCAGGTCGAAAAACGCGGGCGATGTCTGCGCACCATCGCTCAGCACAGGTTGCGGCCGCAAAAGCTCAGGCGGCGCGGCCGCGAAAGGTCCGAGTCAAATCGGTCCAACCACAGCAAGCTGCAAATCCTCCGCTTCTGGTGGTTCCGACATTTACGGCTGATAAGCAAGGGCTCGATGGCGGAGGCCCTCCGTATCTCATCCCGGTGCTGAATTCCTCGACGACGACGAGCGTGCAGATAACGAGCGTTACAGCAGACCCGTCGCTCACTGTGACATCGAATTGCAGCACGCTTGCTCCAGGGGCCAGTTGCACGATTTCGATGACTTTTGTGACGCAGAGTCTTCTTTGCAGCGCCTCGGTGACCGGAAACATCACTATTGCGAACAGCGATACGAGCAACCCTTCTCTGGTTATCTCGGTAACAGGCTTCGGTGGGGACGAAAATTTTCAGATCAAAGAGCTGACCGATACAACGCTGAACCCGGGGATGCTAGCTTCAGCGTTAGTGGGCACTGGCGTGACCATCAGCAATGTGACGTATACGGGCAGTCCCGTGGCAGCAGGGACGTTTCACACCGAGAGCAGCATTATCGGGTTTACGGACGGGATCATTCTGAGTACAGGCTCCGCCCGCAGCGTGATAGGACCGAACTGCTCCAGCGAGATCACTACCGCCAGCGGATATCCTGGCGATACCGATTTGAGTAATCTGATCGGTCAAAACGCCACGTTCGATGCAGCGATATTAGAATTCGATTTTGTTCCAACGAATCCGACCATCCGGTTTCAGTATGTGTTTGCCTCGGACGAATATGAAGAATTTGTGTTTCAGTACAACGACGTATTCGGGTTTTTCGTGAATGGCCAAAACGTGGCCCTGATACCGCAAACGTCGACGCCGGTTTCGATCAACAACATCAACAACGGATCAACCCAAATATTCGGAATCCCGGCGGTAAATCCGCAGTTTTATGTCAACAACGATATCCAGATCTTTGCGACGCCTCCAATCGACACGGAGATGGACGGTTTAACGGTGGTGCTTGCGGCGAATGCGAAGGTGAACGCGGGCGCTACCAATCACATAAAACTTGCGATCGCTGACGCGCTCGACGATTACGTGGATTCTAACGTGTTTATTAAAGCGGGAAGCTTGTCGAGTTCCGTGGTGTCGCTCTCGCCCACGGGCTTGGCATTCGGAAACGTGAACGTAGGGAGCACGAGCTCGACGCAAACTATAAGCTTGACCAATGTAGGAACGGCGGCGCTTACGGGAGTGACCATTGCTCCTGATTCGAGCAATTTCACCGTTTCCAACAATATATGCGGAGCGAACGTCGCGGTGGGTGCGACCTGTACGTTCGCGGTGGCTTTCACGCCACAGGCGCAATCGTTGGGTCTGATTCAGGGCCAGATAAACATAACTGACAATGCCGGCGACAGTCCGCAACCGGTAACGCTCTCGGGCACGGCGGTTAACGGCCCATTTGCCAGCATCTCGCCATTGAATTTGATCTTTGCTCCCGAAGCGGCTGGCGCAACCAGTCCTCCGCAAACCGTGACGGTCACAAACACGGGGACAGCCCCTTTGACGTTTGGCTCGGTGTCGAATACAAACACTGATTTCAAGCTCACGACAACTTGTATTTCGGCGAGCATTCCTGTGAACGGCACCTGCACGATTATGGTGACATGGACGTTCGCGGCGGGTGTGACGCCTCCCGAGACTGATTCGATCACACTTCAAAACAACGGACAGAATGGAGGCACGCAGTTCGTTGGTCTCGTCGGAGGAGCAACATCCACTATTAGTGTGGCGCCAATGGCGCTTACATTTGGAAACCAAACTGTGAATACCACGAGTGCGGCGCAGACGGTCACGATTACCAATACCGGAAACGTGGTCGTAACGATTCCCAGCATCATCGCACCAGCCGGGTTCGGCGAAACGGATAATTGCGTTTCGTCCGGAGGGCTGATCGCTGGAGCAAGTTGCATGATTATGGTGACGTTCGCCCCAACGAGCGTAGGCCCATTCAGCGGGTCACTGATGATTACGGATTCGGCGCAAGGGAGTCCGCATACCGTGATGTTGACGGGAACCGGGACAGCTGCAGCGCCGACACTGGTGTCGATTGCGGTGACGCCGGGGAGTGCCACGATTGGAGTGAATGCGACGCAGCAGTTCACGGCGACGGGGACGTTCTCGGATAACTCTACGAAGGATGTGACGGCGCAATCGGGGTGGACATCCTCGAACACCGCGACGGCCACGGTGGGAGCTGCAACCGGTCTCGCCACGGGCGTGGCGGGTGGGACGGTGACGATCACTGCGACGGACGGAACGATTAAGGGCACCGCGCAACTTACGGTGAGCAGCGGGCCGACCTTGAAGTCGATTGCGGTGGCGCCCAGCACGGCGAATATTGCTGTGAACGGGACGCAGCAATTCACGGCGACGGGGACATTTTCGGATAATTCGACGAAAGACGTAACGACGCAATCTGTGTGGAAATCGTCGAACACGGAAGTTGCGACGGTGGGAGCGGGGACGGGGCTGGCAACGGGCGTGGGAGTGGGCGGGCCCGTGATGATTACGGCTACGGACACGGGAATTTCCGGAACTGGGCAGCTGACGGTCTCGAATGTTCCATTCACGCTGACGATTAATCCGCCGCCGGGCGGAGTTTTCGGTCCGGTCGCACCGGGAGGGATTCTTCCGGTAGGAGTGAAACTGACCGCGCTTCCGGGCACGACGGGAACAGTGACGTTCGGCTGCACAACGTCGTCGCCGACGATTACGTGTTTGCCTCGACCGTCGTCCTTGGCGCTTTCGCCGAACGGGCCGTTGCAGGTGGCGATCGTGGTGGATACCTACTGCAAAGGACCGGTAAGCACCGGACACGTGGTTCCACCGGGCGGATTCGGCGGAGGCATCGGGCTCCTATTGCTGTCGACCATGCTCGTAGGAATTGCATGGATGTACCGGCGGAATCCGCGGTGGGCGGTGTCGTTTGCGTTGTTCGTGCTGATTGCGCTGGGAGGCGTAGCCTGCAACTCGCTGCCGCGAAACCCAAACGGCGTGACGCTGCCGGGAAATTATCAGCTATTTATCACGGCGACGTTCAACGGACAGACGGTGTCGGCGCCTGCGGTCAACTTCGTCGTTAACTAGCGGTGATTAGCAGGCGTTTCCGCCGGGAGCGGGGACAACGAATCACTGGCGCGGTGGGTTCCGGCTTGCAAGAGTAAGCCTGAGCGCATAGCTCAAAACCTTACGACAATCAATCGTAAACGGGCCAAGTCTCATAGGATCAGTGTGATAGGGTTTGGATAGCGGTCATTCTGCGTTGTCGCGGAATGAAACAATGTACTAATCATGTGCAAAGCTTTTCTTAACCACAGCAGCATTCGCACCGCTTACGCAGGTAGTAATCCAATCGTTCCCACCTTGCGCTCTGTCGGTTTTCCCAAGTGACAGCCGGCGAATTCAATTCATGAGAGGTCTCAAAATGCGAAGGCCCGCCCTCGTATTGCTTGGATTTTTGATGTCGTTGGTAGTGACTGCGACGAAGGCGCAGACGCGGAGTACCGCGAGCATACCGGCAACAAGCGCGCCGAAGTCGAGCGTGGCTCCGAAGCCTATTCACCTTCCGCTCTTCTTTGAGGCCAATCAGGGGCAGTCGGACCCGCAGGTTCGATTCATGGCGCGAGGCAAGGGCTATACGCTTCTGTTGACGCCCACGGAAACAATTCTTGCGGAATCGAAGACGCAGGTTTCCGCCCGATCTAGCTCGTTTGCCCCGTTCCAAAATCCGCTGATCGCAACGAAAACATCTCGCGGCAGCGTGATTCGCATGCAACTGGTGGGAGCGAATTCCGCGCCTGCGATGACGGGACTCGAAGAGCTTCCCGGCAAAGTGAACTACCTGATCGGAAACGATCCCTTGAAGTGGCAGACGCAGGTTCCGCTGTATTCGCAAGCGCGCACGGAGCAGGTATATCCGGGCGTGGACCTCCTTTTTCATGGCGACCAGAGACAACTGGAATACGATTTTGTGGTTGCGCCGGGAGCCGATCCGTCAAAGATCGCTTTCCGAATTCGCGGAGCCGCGCGAATGGAAATTGATGCGCACGGCGATCTCGTGTTGCACGGTGCGGATTCCGAATTCCGCATGCACAAGCCCGTTATCTACCAGACGATCGCGTCCGAGCGGCGCCCGATTGAAGGCAGCTTCGTGAAGAAGGGAAAGAACGAAGTTGCGTTCCGGCTTGGCGCGTACGACCACAGCCAAGAACTGGTGATCGATCCAGCGATCGGCTTCTCTTCGTTTCTGGGCGGGGGCTCAGAGGACGTGTCTAGTGGTTTTGCCATCGATGACAGCACTCCGGGCAGCCCCAAGCTGTATCTCAGCGGATTCACGAGCGACTCCACGACATTTACAGAGAAGAACACTGTGATCGGATCGGGCACGACCGTGACATCTCCCGCTGTCATAGAAGTAGGATTCATCGCGGAGGTTGACCCCACGGCCTCGGGAGCCGCGTCGCTGATCTACCTGACCTTCATTGGCGGCAAAACGCCGACGATAAGTACGGAGCCAGGATGCGAAAGCGGGTTCATTTGGCTGGCACTGGACAAATCGCAGGGGGCAGCCAACATTGAGCCCGTGTTGGGAGGACTAACGGGCTGCAGCGACTTTCCTGGCCCAGCGGGGAGCACGGCGACCGTACTTCACGCTGTCTCCGGTACCGGCACTGGCAACGGCAACGCCCCGAATGGCGCTGCCTCCGTGGTGGCACGGATAAAGCCAGGTGGCGCAGCCATCGATCAGTCCGCCACTTTGGGAGGGAACAACGATCAAGGAGGAGGTTTTGTCGCGGTAGGCACCAGCGGAGACGTAATCCTTTCCGGCGAAACGGAGGCGACGGATCTGCCGCCGATGAATGCATATGTCAGCAGTTTCAACAACGGTGCCTTGCCTCCTGCGGTATATGAAGATTGCTATGCGGCCATCTTGAACCGCGCTGATTTAAGCATCAAGTATTTGACATATTTGAACGTCGGAGCAGGCACCACAGCGACGAGTAACGTGGGATGCGGCGCCTTCGAAGATTCTTCCGGACACATCCTGGCTGGAGGAAACACAGTTTCCCCAACTGCGTTCAATCTGGGACCGGGTGGCGCGAGTCTGGCGAATGGATTCCAAACGACTTTCCAGGGTACGCAAGACACGTTCGCGATGGATCTCAACCCGAGCTTGGCCGGCGTCAACCAGTTGCTTTACGCGACCTACTACGGCGGCGGCGGAGCAACACGTGCTGGGAACGGATCTCTTGATCTTGGAAATGGAGTGGTGGCGATCGTAGGCGGAACGACATCTTGTTCCGCAACGTTGCCGGCCTGCACTCACCCGCCGGACGTGATTTTGGCGAATGCGTATCAAGGCTCCAACATGGAAGCCGGTGGGCCGAGCGGCGAAACGGGATATCTGCTGCTCCTTGATACGACAAAGACCGGGCCAGGCAGCTTGCTTTGCTCGACCTACATTGGCGGTAGCGGCGGAGATGACGTCGTCGGCGCGGTGACGTATGACGCCGGGGATCCAACTAACTTCCGCATCATCCTGGGCGGACTTACGACCTCTACCAGCTTTCCAACACTGAATCCGATCCAGCCGTATGTTGGAGCGGTGGTGGGCAACAGCCAGAGTCCGGATGCCTTTCTTTCCGTACTGACCGTTCCGACGCCTTCTCAGACGCCTTTCAACGCCGCCTTGGTGTTTTCGACATATATCGGCGGGAGCAACCCGCCCGCCCAGACCCCCCCGATTATGGGGGTTACCCCATCTCTCTTGGAAATAGACAGGATCAACGCCGTTTCTGTCGATGCGAATCACACGATTTATGCGGCTGGAACGACAAACGCACCGGGCGGGTTCTTCGCGAATACGAATCCGACCACGACGGTGAACGGTTTCCAGACGACCTGCGCGAGTTGTAGCGCAACGACTCCCGAGACCGACGTCGTTGTGTTCTCGATTGGAACGGGCTCAAACGCCACATTGCAGTCGATTGCGGTGACGCCGACCACCGCGAGTATCGCCGTGGCGCAGACACAGCAATTCAGTGCCGTAGGGAATTACAATGACGGAACCGAGAAGGACATTACGAGTTTGGTGACTTGGACCACGGTGCCCACGGGCTTTGCGACGATGAGCACGACCAGTCCGGGACTTGCGACGGGAACTGCTGTGGGTTCAACCGCGGTAACGCCGAGTCTAGGCACCGCGACCGTGTTGAACACGGGGGCGCTGACGGTGACGGGAGGCACGCTTATTACGCTGCAGGTGAAAACGGCAGGAACGGCGTTTGGGACGATAACCGACAATTTAGGACAAATTGATTGCACGCAAGCGGGAGGAGCGAATCCGTCGGGGAATTGTATGACGCAATATCCGAGCGGAACGCAGGTGACGCTTACGGCGGCGACCCCGGGAACTTTTGGCGGCTTTGTTGGCACGCCTACTGCGTGCACGGGGACCGGAAATACCTGCCAGTTCACGATTACGGCTAGCGAAGTTGTGACGGCGACGTTTACGCCGGGACCGGGGACGTTCCCGGTGACGGTAGTGGCTGGAACTCCGCACACCGGCGGAGGAACGATCGCGAGTTCACCCAGCGGGATTAATTGCACGCTGACGGGAACGACGACGAGTGGAACATGCACGCAGAACTTTCCGGCGGGCACGATTGTCACGATGATGTCGGCGGGGAGCCCCGGTTCATCATTCTTCGGATGGACGGGAACGTCGCCCAACTGCTTGAGCAGCAGCGCCATAAGCTGTGTGGTGGCAATTACGGCAGCACAAACGGTGACGGCAGAGTTTACGAGCGGCGGCGGAACAGTAAATGTCACAGTGACCGGCGCTGGAAACGTGAAGGACATGACAAATCCGACCGCGATTAATTGTACGAATACGGCCGGCGGCACGCAGACGGGAGCTTGCAGCGCGGGTTATGGACTCGGAGGGGGAGTCACTCTGACCGAAACGCCGGCTGCTGGCGCCACTTTCTCCGGTTGGACGGGGGCATCGTGCACGAATCCGACGGCGGCGACGTGCACCTTTCAGGTGACAAACACGACGCCGATCGCTGTGGGGGCGACGTTTACGGCGAGTGGCGGCGCGGCGACACATTTCTCGGTTACGGCGCCAGCGACGGCAACAGCGGGGACAGCGTTTAACTTCACGGTGACAGCGTTGACAGCCGCGAATGCGACAGCGACTGGGTATGCTGGAACCGTGCATTTTACGAGCAGCGACGCGGCGGCGGCGTTGCCGGCGAACTCAACGCTGACGAATGGAGTGGGGACGTTTTCGGCGACGCTGCAGACGGCCGGCGCGCAGACGATTGCGGCAACGGATACGGTAACAGGGGCGATTACGGGAACATCGGGGGCAATCACGGTGGCGGGTGTTGGTCCCGCTTCGATGCTGGCCATCTCCAAAACTCATACGGGGAACTTCACGCAAGGTCAGCATAGCGCACAGTACACCGTCACGGTTTCGAACGCCGCGAATGGAGCAGCGACCAGCGGAACAGTCACGGTGACGGACACTGCGCTGAGTGCCCTGGCTCAAGATTTTGCGGCCAGTTTTTCGGGCACCTCAAATCCGAACGGCGTTTGGAGCTACGGTCAGTTTGTGGAATCGACTTCGACATTTACGCCTCTTGCAGCTCAAGATGCGGGTTTTCCTACATGCGGCCTTCCGTATTGGTCGGGCACAGGGTATCCGGATGTTATCGCGAACAACAGCGGCTCAACTGTCAGCTGCGGCACGGTCACTATACCGAATGACATGCTCTGGATGCATCCGACGAACACCGAGGGGACAGATAGTGATGTCCGTTTCACGGCGCCTGCATCAGGAACTTACGAGATCACCGGAAGCTTTTCAGCCTTGGACACGACAACTACGCTGGACAGCATTCTAGTGAATGGCACGTCCGTGTTTTCCACCTTTATCTGTAACCCGGGTAACGGGGAAACCTGCGCACCGACCAACACGCGCGCACCGTTTTCAGTCGTAAAGACGCTCAGTGCTGGGAATACGGTCGACTTCATCGTGAACTGCTGCTCCGGACTAGATCAGACGTTCCTTTTCGACTCCACTGGACTCTCGGGCGCGATCGACTCAAATCTAACAGGCCTGTCGCTCGTCTCCATGTTCGGCACAGGCTGGACGTGCGGCGCGCCAAATCCAGCGAACACTTGCACGCGCAGTGATGCGCTCGCTCCCGGCGCGGCCTATCCGCCCATTACCGTGTTGGTCAATGTGGGGGTGAACGCGAGCTCGCCTCAAGTGAATACGGTGAGCGTTTCGGGTGGAGGTTCGGCTGCGGCGAACGCTTCGGACTCGACCGTCATTACGGCTGCGCCTTCAGCGCAACTCACCATTGCCAAGACGCACACTGGCAATTTCGCGCAGGGCCAACAAGGCGCGCAGTACAGCCTGACGGTGACGAATTCTCCCGGTGCCGCACCCACGAGCGGCAACGCAACCTCAGCCACTGTCCAATCAACAGGATCGATCTACGATACCGGCGACGGTAGCACCCCTCCGACGATGATCACTTTGCCCTCGGGCGCGACTTCCATTGTCTTCAACAGCGTTACAGGTTCCATCACGACGGGATGCGCGTCGACCGCGGGTTGCATTGTTTTGAACAATGGCACCGGAAACAACGCCAATGATCCGGATGGTGTCGGGGCTGCGCCTGCCACTTCCTCGAACACCGGGACGAGCAGCATTTCGGGCATGATGGCGCCCGGCGCGGGATATCTGGTTGGCCTTTTTGTTCCCGCAGGTGGGCCAGCAGGCACTGCGCCGCCTGCACTAGACTTCACGAGTTCGGGACTCGGCACCTCCTTCACGTCGCTTTCCCCGCAGCTTGATCAGGTGTTCTTCATTGGGGACGGGCTGACTGGAGACGGCACGGGAACCCAGCAGACCTTCAACATTCCAGCTGGAGCCGGGCAGCTTTGGCTTGGTATCAGCGACGCAGGGGGTTACAACGGGGCGCCCGGTGCATATGGCGACAACTTGGGCACTTACACCGTGGGTTTGATTGTGAACGCTCCCGGTTCGAGCGCGGTTACGGTTACTGAGACAGCTCCGAGTGGTCTTACTCTCGTGTCGATGGCGGGCACGGGCTGGACTTGCGGTGGCGCGAACCCGGCGAATGTTTGCACACGGTCCGACGTTCTCGCCGGCGGTGCAAGCTACCCGGTGATAACAGTGAACGTGAATGTCGCGGCGGACGCGACATCGCCGCAAGTGAACATGGCAGGTGTGACCGGCGGAGGCTCAGCGCCGGCGAACGCCTCGGACTCTACCGTTATCGAGAGCGCATCGACGGCCGCGACGCACTTCTCGGTGACCGCGCCTGCCACTGCGACACCTGGAACACCGATCAACTTCACGGTGACGGCGCTCGATGCGTCCAATGCGACAGCGACGGGGTATTCGGGTACCGTGCATTTCACGAGCAGCGACGGGAACGCCGTTCTACCGGCTAACTCGACGCTGACGAATGGAGTGGGGACTTTCACGGCGACGCTGAATACCGTGGGCAATCAGACAATCACGGCGACGGATACTGTGACGATGACGATCACAGGCGTGTCCGCAACTATCAATGTGACCACGGCCGCCACGGTTCAGTTGGCTGTGCAAACTGCGGGGACCGGCACGGGAACTGTGACGGGCAATGGAATCGACTGCACCAGCGGCTCGGCCAACGGATGCATGGCGAGTCTGCCGGCTGGGACTCAAGTGGTGTTAACGCAGGCGGGGACGAACGGTTCGACATTCGCGGGATGGAATGGCGCGCCGACCATGTGTACGGTTGCCGGTGCTACTTGTACGTTCACGATGCCATCGTCGGCGGAGACGGTTACTGCGACGTTTACGGCAGCGGCGGCGACGTTGAAGTCGATTGCTGTGACGCCGGCGAATCCGACTGAGCCGATCAACTCGTCGTTGCAATTTACGGCGACGGGCACTTACTCGGACAACAGCACGAAGGACATCACCGCGACTGTTACCTGGGAGTCGTCCAACACTGAAGCGGCGACGATCAACGCTGCGGGACTGGCCTCGATCGGAGGCACCGCCGGTTTGACGACGACAATCTCAGCGACGTTGAACGAAGTGACGGGTTCAACTCTGCTGACGGTTTCGAGTTCGCCGATTTCGATTGCTGTGACGCTGCCTGCGGGTGGAACTTTCCCGCCCGTGCCGCCGGGCGGGAAATTGGCGATCGGGATCGTGCTCACGTCTACCCCAGGCTTCAGCGGAAAGGTGACCTTCGGCTGCACGACGTCTTCTCCGACGATTACATGCGCGCCGGACCCAGCGACGGTGACTTTGACACCGACTGGACCGACGGATGTGGCGATCGTGCTGGATACGTACTGTAAAGGAGCGACAACGACGTTCGTGGGACCGCCGCCTGGTGGATTTGGCGGGGGCATCACGCTGCTGTTGCTCGGCTTGGCGCTGGGAGGAGTTTTGTGGACGTGGAAACGGAGCCCGCGCTGGGCGGTGTCGTTTGCAATTCTCGTATTGATGGCAATTGGGGGAGCGTCTTGCGCGAGTCCGCCGAAGGGACCGAACGGGGCTACGCAGCCGGGTAATTATACGGTGACGTTTACCGCCACGGTGAATAGTGTGACTACAAGCACGCCGCCGATTCCGTTCACGGTGGAATAAAGCGACAGACACTCCCAGCAGGCTTTTGGGATCAAACGGGCGTGATGTCGAACAGGTGCGCATCGAACGCCTCGCGGCGAACGAAGAGGCCGATGGCGCGTAGCTCCTCGCCGGCTCTCGAGTAATGAACGTCGTGCAGTTCGTCGTGAAAGTCGTACTGAATTGACGGCGAGATGCTCTCGTCCATTCGAACACGGCCTTGCGAAGCCGCGCCGACGATATTTACCGCGATGATTTTCCATGCTGTCGCAGATCTCCACTCATAAACCGCCAGATTTCCAGCAGTATCGTCGCCCTCGGCGGCGACCGGAAGAAGGGACCAGCGGCCCGTGTGAAATACTTGCTCATTGGTGATCTTCAAGATTTTTTCGAAGAATTCGCGGATTCCGGAATCGAGCGGCTCTTGCCGCGCACGTTGCAGCGTGATCGGCAGATGAATTTCTCGGCCATCGAGCTCGCCCTGATGATAGAAGCGCATGCCGGGAAGCGTTGCCATCAAGGTTCCAGCCGCGATTAGCCGTTCGTTGGGAAATACGGCGGCGCAACGAGCTTCATCGTGGTTCTCAAGGAAACGCGCGAGATGATTCTGATAGTCCACAGGAGCTGTGAGAATACCGTGGACCGCGGACGGATTTGCATCGCGCATCGCATCGTACAAAGCTTTGTCGTAAACGAAAGAAAATCCCAATTCGAGTAAACGCGCTTCCGTGCCCCAATAAGCTTCGGCTAGAAGAACGAGATCGGGAACTGCTGTGTGCGCTTCCGTCCAGAATTCTTTTTCCGGCTGTGCAAGAGCGCCGATGGATGGTCCCCATACTTTTGCGAAGATATCGTTGAGAAGGAGCATCGCCATATCGCAGCGAATTCCGTCGCAGTGCGCGGTGATGGTGCGCAGGACGTCAAGTTGTGCGGCGCGAAGTGCGGGTTCGAAAGAGTTTAACTGGGCGACGTCGTCCCAGGGCGGGAAGTAAGGATCTTTTCCCAGGGCCAGATACTTGACGCCAGCGGAAGTTTCGGCGCGATAGAAAGCCGACGGATTCTGATCGTATTGCTCCTTTGTGCCCTGAATGTAGAATTCCGGGTGGTCGCGCGTCCAGGGACAATCGAGCGCTGTGTGATTGCCGACAAAATCGAGAAACAGCCCCATCCCGCGCGCGTGAAGCTTCTGGCGCACCGCATCGAGAGAATCCCAGGTGCCGATGCGCGGGTCGGGAACATATTGCACGATCGAATAGGGAGAGCCGATCGCGTCACTCGGCCTCCAACCGGGAAGGGCAGCCTCGAATTCAGGATGGTTTTGCGGATTTTCCACCTTGATCCGCCGCGATTCAGTGCTCCGTTGCCAAACGCCCATCAGCCACACGATATTGAATCCCAACTGTGCGAGCGCGTCCCACTCCTCATCCGGCACTTCGGCAAGAGTGATTCGGCGGCCGAGGCGCACGGAGAGTTCCTCGAGCCACGCCCAGGTGTTAATTTCGTAGAGGTGGGGATGAGGGCGGATTACGAAGGGGGAGCGAGTGACGAAGCGGGCGGCCATGGGCGAGAAGCAGCGTAGATTGCGAGCATTGCTATGTCAACAAAGCGGCGTGTCAGCGGCGTGACTCCGCCGGCGGAGTTCGGAGGGATTGGTCTGATATACTGCGCGGCCGAAGGTTAGAGAGGATACGGGATTACGAACTTGAAGATCAGACGTGATAAGAAAATTCGATTTTTATTATTCGTGGTTCTAGTTTTATTTGCGGTGATGGCAAGTACTTCATTCGTGCAAGAGGCTTCGCAGGCGGAGAGGCCTTCAGTGGCGCGCGCGCACGCGCGAAATCTCACGGTGGACGATTATTTTCGGATCAAGGATGTGGAGGACGCGCAGATTAGCCCGGATAGGAAGTGGGTCGCATACGTAGTCACGACTCACGATGTGAAGGAAGACAAGGACAAGAAGCGCATTTGGATGAACAGCGTGTCGAGCGGAGACGCGATTGCACTGACAAACGAGGATGCGAATTCGACCTGCCCGCGATGGAGTCCCGACGGAAAATATCTCGGGTTCTTGAGCGAACGCGGCAACGCTAAAAAGCAGGTGTGGCTCTTGCCGCGTGGGGGTGGGGAAGCGGAGCAACTGACGAACACAGTTCAGGATGTCAATGTGTTCGAGTGGTCGCCGGCTGGCAACCGGGTGACATTGGTTCTGCAGGACGTTTCGCCTGAGGATCTGGAAGCAGCGAAGAAGAAAGAGGAGGGCAAAGCCGACGAGGAGCAGAAGGAAAAGACGCGAACGCGGCCGTGGGTGATCGACCGCTTGCACTTCAAGGAGGATGAGATCGGTTATCTCGATCGCCTGCGCACGCACCTGTATGTGTTCAATTTGGCGGATGGCAAAATGAAGCAGATCACTTTCGGCGATTACGACGATTCCGATCCGGCGTGGTCGCCCGACGGCAAATCGATAGCCTTTACGAGCAATCGGAGCGCTGAGCCGGACAGCAACTTCAATTCGGACATCTGGGTGGTGGCTGTCGACAGTGACGACCCCGCGAAATCGCTAGTGCAAGTAACGACGAGTCCTGCTGAGGATTTGGCGCCGGCGTGGTCGCCTGACGGAAAAACAATTGCGTTTGTCACGCAGATAGACCCGAAACTATTCTGGTATGCAACCTATCACCTTGCAGTGGTGCCTGCGGGCGGCGGCGAGCCCCGGATCCTGACGAAAAGCTTGGACCGGGAGGTGTCTGCGCCGCGTTTCTCCCCTGACGGCCGATGGATCTACTTTATTGCGGAAGATGAAGGGACACAGAATCTCTTGCGGGTAGCGCCGAGCGGAGGAGAAATAACGCGGCCAATTGCCGGGCGCCGAAAGGTGGAGTTTTATTCCATCAGCCAAGATGGAACGGTGGCGGCCACGCTCTCGAGCTCGAATATGCCCGACGAAGCGTATCTGCTGCCGGCGAATGGCGATCTGCGTCGGCTGAGCAAAGTGAACGACGAAGCGATTGCGGGCATCGACCTCGCTGCGGTGGATTACGTTCACTTCAAGAGTAAGGATGGCACGGCGGTGACGGCATTCGTGGTCAAGCCGCCCGGTTACGCGGCGGACGTAAAGTATCCGACGATTTTGTGGCTGCATGGCGGCCCGACACTCAGCCATCAGGCTGAATTTGATTTTCGCGCGCAGATTTTGGCGGCCAACGGCTATGTGGTGGTTCAGCCGAACCCGCGCGGATCCTCCGGGTATGGCGAGGACTTTAGCAAAGCGATTTTTGCGGATTGGGGTCACAAGGATTATGAGGACGACATGGCGGCGGTGGATTATGCGTTGGCGCAGGGAATCGCCGATCCGGAACGGCTGGCGGTGGGCGGGCACTCTTATGGAGCGATTTCGACGAATTTCATCATCACGCAGACTCATCGGTTCAAGGCAGCCATTTCGAATGCGGGCGAATTTCTGTACATCGTAAATTACGGCACCGATCTCTATTCGCGTCACTGGGAGTATGAACTCGGACTGCCCTGGGAAAATCGCGCGCTATGGGAGAAGCTGTCGCCGTTCAATCGTGTGAAAGAGATTACGACGCCGACGCTGTTATTGGGCGGCGACGCGGATTCCAACGTTCCTATTATTAATAGCGAGCAGATGTATCAGAGCCTGAAACGGCTGGGCGTACCGACGATGCTGGTGGTGTATCCGGGTGAGTATCATGATTTCGTGCGGCCTTCGTTCATCAAGGACCTATATGAGCGATATCTTTTTTGGTACGCGCATTATGTGAAAGGGGAAGGGCCGGCCAGTCCTCCCGAAGCGAAAAGACCTGACTAAGAATTCACTGGGTGCTGGAACTCTGAGTGGGAGGCTGGGATGGAGCCGCCGGACATTCTGGAGCCGCGAGCATCAGCGTGATTTCCTTCGTGTCGGCATCGGAACCATCGACTGCGACAGCACCGGAATCCATGCGAGAAGGATCTTCGCAGGCGTCATCTTTTCCGTGATGGATGTTGCGACGCGACGGGTCGAGATCTTCCCACGCAGAAATTGAATACTTCGCTGATTCGAGAAGAGTGAATTCGTAGACGTCTTCGCCAACCTTCCGCGCGGCCGGATTTTCGCCGTCAGCCGCTTTCGCCGTAACGTACACCTCGCCAGGCGGACGGCCATTCTTCCACTTCAGCTTCACGCGAATCTCGCGCGTCGGGTAGCCGTCTTCTTCCTTCAACCGAATATCAGCCTTGAGGAGTTGCTGGCCATCCTTGAGAGCGATGGGCGTGGCGCTGGGAAGATCAGGAGCGCCGGGATAGAAGGCGCGAGGAAACGGCGAATTCGGATCTTTGCGATTTCCTCGATTGAAAACGAGAATGTACTCGCCCGGTCCGACGTGATCGAACTCGAAATCGCCCTTGGGTCCTTGGAAGCCCCAGAGACCGGGGCGCGAATTGTCATACGCGCCGGCACGATAGAGTTCCACCGACGCATTTGCCAGCGGCTTCCCGTCGGGACCGCGAACGCTGCCGTGAATCCGGCCGGTAGGCAGCGCGTCCACGTTGTACTCGTAACAGGCGCCGTTGGGAATCTTGAAAGTGGGCAGCGGGCCATTGAGCGTCTTTTGCGTGAGCTCCATGCGCACGGGAAGATCGGCTGTGAATTGATACTGCCCGGCGTGAACATCGTAGAAGGTATATATCCCGTTTCCGTCAGTGCTGGTGGCAAAGCGATCGTCCTGGGAGCGCAACTTTAATTTGATATTTGGGAGCGGATCGTCGGGATCGTCGGGCGGCGCAAGCATCGGGGGATTGGAGCGACGCAAGACGCCGAACACGGAGGCTACCTGGTTGCCGTTACGCATGGCGCGCAGTTGCGGGATGATCGCGCGTCCTTCGATAGCCGGGCGAGTGCCGCTGCAAATTGTGGCGAAGAGGCGGCCGTCCTCCGATCGATTGGGGAACACGAGATATTGCTCGCCTTGCTTGAAGTAGAAGGCGCAGTCGCCATCGTCGCCGCCGGCAAAGATATCGATTTCGGGCGTGTTTTCTCCGGCGAAGCGTTCGTTGATTCGAAAATGGAAGCGAACAACTGCTGGCGTGGCAGGCGAATTTGGATCGGGCGGAACATTTTCGGCGGCGGTGACCGTACCGACGAAGGCGACGTCGTCCTTCTGAAGCCCCGGACACATTCCGGGCGGCGCTTTCGAGCAGACGCAAGCTCGCGCCAGAGTGGGGGCGGCGAGAAAAAGCATCAACAACGCAACAAATCGGCCTTGAATCATCCGAGGTATCCTACATCGTGGTGCTCGGTGAAATCGAGAGGCGATTGGAAGTTTTCGCCAGGGCGTGCCGCATTTTTAACGCGCACAATTGCGATAAGTGGCGCCGCTCCAAAGACCCCAAGCTCCCGCCCGGCCCGCACCCCAGGGGTTGCCTACACTTGCGAGCAGTCTTATACTCCTCGCCATGTTAAAAACTTGGAATATTCGATTCGCGAGAATCTCCGCCGCAATTATGTGCTTGGGATTCTATCTGATCGTTCTCCCGGTCAGGGCGGGGCAACATGGATCGGGGAACCCCGATCAACGCGAAATACTCGAGCAGATTTTGACACAAACCTATCAACCATCGCAGGTCGGCAAAGGATTGATGGGCATTGGATCCGCGACGGCGGTTCGCCGTGCCGGGACAATCGTGGTGGTGCAGCGCCCGGGTCTATATGGGTCGTTCGATCGGAATGAGATTGCGTCCAGTGAGATTCATGGGCTGGAGTCAACTGTATACCGCGGAAACAAAGACTACGTAGTTCCTCCCGGCGAACGATTTTATGTATTTAATGTTTCTGTTGTTCAAGACAACGTCACGGTCGCGCTTCTTTCGGCGCGTTTGATCAATAATGCCAAAGGTTCGGGCAGGGTGTGGACGGCATTGACCTTCTATTTTCCCGCGCAGACGCTCGCGAATGCGGATAAGGACGATGTGTTGCGCGGGATTGTGCCCTGGCTCGTTCCTGAAGGGCTCGCGACGATTGGCGCACAATCTAATTCAGCCGGGATCCTGGCGCCTGCGGCGGCTGCGCCACAACCGGTGACGGTACAACAGGTTCCCACGTCAGCGGTGGTGCGATCTGAGCCGGCGCCTGCTCCGCCCGGACGCCTCGCCATGGGAATGACCCGCGATGAAATCATCGCCGCGATGGGAACACCGCAGCGCGAAACGAGTTTTGAAGGACGTGCGTGGCTGACTTACCCGAACATGGTCATCGTCCTGGAAGACGGGAAACTGAAGTCGATCGATCAAGCGGTGGCCGCGCCCGCCAAAGTAACCATTCATTCCACTCCTGACGGAGCCGAAATCTATCTGGATGGACAGCTCATTGGATCAACCCCTTCGACTCTTGAGTTGCCTTCGGGAACCCACGAGCTGAGCGTTCGACTTTCTGGCTATCAGGACTGGATTCGGAGCATGCGAGTTCTTTCGGGCAGCGAAATTAATTTGGATGCAAAACTGGAAAAGAAGTAAGCCGCCGATTCCGGGCAAGGGCTCGTCTTACCTGCTGCGACTCGCGACGTCGCTAAAGCAAGTCCAGGGCTGATTTATTTTCGCGCTGGACCTGCTTCATTGTGCAACTTGTGGGCGCTTTATCCGGCCGCCAGCGCAGTAACTTTGTGCCATGCCTGAATCTCCCGCCGGTGAAATGGTCGAATTGAACTTCGACGACGAGACGCGGATCGAGCGGCTCCCATTCGAGCGAATGTTTCGTGCTCCAGCGGCTCAATCCTCCGGGAGCTTTACCTGTAAAGCCGGGCGGCTTGATCATTCCTTTTAGCTTTTTTGTGAGTGGGGCTCGATCTTCGTTTGCGATTGAAGACGCAAAACCGACGTGATTTAGCTTTCCGGTCTTGTCGTAGAGTCCCAAGAGCAGCGATCCGACGAGTGGTTTCTTCTCCAGGTAGCGGAAGCCGCCTACCACGCAATCCGCAGTGCGTTGCTTCTCGATTTTCTGCATTCCGGTGCGGTCGCCGGTTTGATAAGGCATATCGTCACGCTTTGCAACGATGCCGTCGAGTCCGACGCCCATGTGGAACCATTTGCCGGCGAGGGCGCTGTCCTTCGTCATCGGCGAAAGCTGGACGGTCTCATTCTTTGCGGCGAATTTCTTCATAAGCGCTTCCAGTGCTCGTCGCCGGTCGCGCAGCGGCGAATCCACGAGCTTCTTTCCAGAGGCATCGACCAGCAAATCAAAAACGATGAACCGGCAGGGGCTTTCCTTGCTCAATTTTGCAATGCGACTGGCCGCTGGATGAATGCGCATCAGCAGGTCGTCAAAAGAAAGATCGCCATCTACTGGGACCACGATCTCCCCGTCCAGGACAAACTGTTTGGCGCGGAAAGATCGGAGCGAGTCGACAAGCTCCGGGAAATAGCGCGTCAATGGCTTGCCGGATTTCGATTCCAGGTCGACTCGGTCGCCGTCGCGAAACGCCAGGCAGCGAAAGCCGTCCCATTTCGGCTCGTAATGCCATTCCGCTCCCTTTGGCAGATCTTCGGCGGGCTGCGCCTCCATCGGCGCGTAGGTTTTGGAAAGCGGAAGAGTCATACGAATCTCGCGAGATTCGTGCGGCCCTTCTGCTCGAGAAGCGGTTTCCACAAGTCGCCAATCTTGGCGAGGCGCGGCGGCACAGTTTTCATGGTGAAATCGTTCATTTCGACGCCTCGTTCCACTTCTTGCCAGGTAATTGGGGTGGACACCGTAGCCTCGGGCTTTGGCCGGACGGAGTAAACGGACGCCAGAGTCCGATTCCATGCGTTCTGGTTGTAGTCGACGAGCACGTGACTGCGCGGACGTTTCGCCACACGGTACTCCGCCGTGATCAGTTTCGGATTGCGCCGAGCAAGTTCGACGGAAAGCGCCTTGGCAAACGACCAGACTTCCTTTTGAGTGGAGCCTCGGACGATGGGAACGTAGACGTGAATTCCGCGAGAGCCGGTCGTCTTGGCATAACTCGTGATGTCAATTTCGGCTAACGCATCTCGGACGACCAGGGACGTCTCGCGCACGAGAGCGAAAGAAGCGCCAGGGGTCGGATCGAGATCGAAGTGCAAATAGTCGGGCCGGTCGGGGTCATCGCAGCGCGCGTACCAGGGATTCAGGTCGATGCATCCCAGGTTCACAATCCACAGCAGCGTCGCAAGATTCTGTACCACGGGGAAATCGATCACGTTTCCCGAGTGATGCTCGATCGAGCAGACGGGAATCGAGCGCGGCCGCGACTCCGGCGCTCGCTTCATGAAGAAGAATTCACCCGAAATTCCGTTGGGGTAGCGTTTCATCACCATGGCCCGGTCTCGTACATGAGGCAGCAGCCACGGTGACACGTCCGCGTAGTATTGCAGCAAGTCCCGCTTGGTTAATTTAAGTTTGGGCCAGAATATTTTTTGAAGATTGGTGAGCTTTACTTCGGTGCCATCGATTTCAATCGTCGCGTCATTTACTTGCGCCGGAATTACTACTCCCGAGCCCTTCGTGAGCGTTCTGCGGCCGCGCGAAGAATCTTGTTCTTTGATCTTACGTTTTTGGGTGATGGAGGATGCCGAGCGGGCCACAAAGACCTCACGAAGGAGTGAATCAGATAAACGTGATTTACTAACGGCGGTCCCAGCAAAATACAGCAATATATCTATAAGCCGAACGATTCGAATATCTCCGTCCTAAAGCAGAAAAGCCATCCTAGTTCTTTTTCGACTTGCCTCCATCGCTGCCAACGAGCACAAATTTCTGGACGCGTTTCGCGTTGTCAACCTCGCCCGTATACAGATTTCCGTCCGAATCGGAGGCGATTTGGTGCACCCAGTGGAATTGGCCGGCATTGCGGCCGCTATGGCCCGTCTCGCCCAGCACATTTCCGTTGTCGCGCTCGAGTATCCACAAAACGTTGTCCTCGCCGTCAGCCAAAATCAAGAACTTTTGTTCAGCGTCAGTTGAAAATGCGAAGTCCCAGGCATCCCCCTGGCCCAACGTCTCTTTACGCACAAAAAATTCCTTCAGGAACTTACCTTGCTTCGTGAACACTTGAATTCGATCGTTGGTGCGATCGCACACATAGACCAGCCCATCGTTTGAGATATGGACGCAGTGCACGGGATTCCGAAATTGCTGATCGGGCGCGGCTGCCGGGTTGTACGGTCCGGGATCAGCGTCATTGGGCGGGTTTCCGTAAGCTCCCCACAGCCGCTTGAACGCGCCGGTTTCAGAGTCAAAAACAATCACGCGCTTATTCATATATCCATCGGAGATGTACACCTCGTGCGCCTCATCGTCCACGGCAATCCCTGATGGCCGCCCCAACAAATCATGGCTCGAGCTATCGGCCGGCTGTGTGGCGGGAGCGGGATGGCCAATTTGCATCAGGAATTTTCCTTCGGGGCTGAACTTGATCACTTGACGATCCACCGGCGCGTTCCCGGCGATCCAGATATTGCCTTTCTTGTCGATGTGAATGCCATGCTCGCTGGCAGGCCAGTCGTAGCCTTGCCCCGGACCGCCGAGCGAGCGCAGCAGATTCCCCTGCGCGTCAAATTCGAGGATGGGCGGTGCGGCGACGCAGCACTCCGAGCGCGGTGGCGTTTGCTCTGCGCCTAACTCGTCCGGCGTATCTGACTTGGGTCGCTGCAAAACCCAAATGTGATTTTCACGATCCACTGTTAGGCCGCCCACTTGCCCCATGATCCAGTTGTTCGGCAACTGCTCCGGCCACGAAGGATCCACTTTGTATTGCGGAGCGGTACTTTGTGCTGCGACCGGTGGGCAGACATCGAGCATCAGAAAGCACAGAGCCAAAGTGAGCAGCGTTCCTCTAATTCGATTTATAGCAACGCGCATGGAAACTTCGTCTCCCGTCAGTTCGTTGTCATTACCGAATCTTGCGGGGCCCACAGCGAGAGCGGTTGGATGAGAATGGGGTGAGCGACGGGGTTTGAACCCGCGACCCTCGGTGCCACAGACCGATGCTCTACCAGCTGAGCTACGCTCACCGCAGATGCCGCTAGAATACCATGTGTCGCGCGAGGGTTGAACCGTGGATTAGCTTAAACGGATGTGTCTAACGGACGGTCGGCCTGAGCGATTCTGATATCTAGGGCGTGGTCTTCTGCATTCTTTGCGCGCGTTTTGCCGCACGCCGCTGTTTGGCAGTTAGGCGAGCTTCGCTTGGCGCATCCTGCGTGGTTGGGGAAGCGGGCACTTCGGATTGTTCGCTGATTTGATCGGAAGCTTCGCTCACTTTTTCATCAGACATCGGAGATTCCAGAACTGCCTGACGCACCTCCGGCGCCGATTCTATCCGTTCACTTACGCGATCGAAGGCCTTATCAATCGCGCCTCGCAGTTCAGCATCGATGAAATCCCGTATTCGAGCGATTTCCCCGGCCACTGCCTCCGCCGTGAACATTCTCACGATTTCCATGATCGAAGCCGAACTATCCGCCTGGCTGGCCACGGAATCCTCCCCAGCAGCGACGACCGGCCGCTCTTCCGGCAGCAACAGCGTCCCGGTGGTGCGCGCTGAGAGGGCTGACGCATCCGCCGTCATCCCTGAAGCACGCCCTGAGTGCTCAACATCAGGCACCGATGCGCTCAGCACAAACTGATTCGGGTGCGCGATATTTTCTTCGCTCGCAACCGGAATCACCAGCTCTTCATCCTCCGCACAGGGAAACCAATCCGCGGGCGGCAGATCGATGTCCCACACATTCCCAGCGACTTCGAACTCGATCCCCACATGATAGAGCGCGCGATAAGCCTGAGGGCGCCGCACCCAAATAACGCGCGCCGGAACCACTCGCGGCGGCCGCCGGGGATTCCGATGGCGTACCTCGAGCATGATGGAAGAACTCGGCGCAGGATAGCGAATGCCCTGATACTGGCAGCCGTTGCAATTCACCATCACGGTTTTGGTGGATTCACGGAATGGCCGGCCAAGCGTGTCGGTTCCTTTAACGGTGATCGAGGCGGAATGCATCACCCGCGTGCTGCGACGCTTATCGGCGCCGCCACCCCCGTTCGAGTCGAGATTCTCCGTCACGTCCGCCTTCCGCCTCCGGCCGGAACCTGTTTCGACGGTACCCGGCCCGACAGACGAGGTCAATGGAACGGAGATACAAGTAGTAAGCAGGTACTTAGGGCCCCATCCTCCTCTCTGAGGAACTAGCGCGGGCGGCGGAAGGGAATCGGAGGAGAGTGCCTGGGCCGACTGCCATATTGCTTGAGTCGAGCGCGCGCCTGATCCGCCCACGGGCCGGAAGGAGCGTAGCGAAGATAGAGCAGCCACTGTTCTCGAGCGAATCGGCGCTCCCCGCGCTTTTCATACGCCAGCGCCAAGTTGAAATGCACGTCGGCATGCGCCGGCATTGCACGCGCTGCGCGACGAAGATGTTCGACAGCTTCGTCAACCTCGCCTAGTTCTTCGAGCGTGCAGCCGAGATTGTAGCGAGCGATTCCGTTCAGCGGATCGAGCTCCACTGCGACGCGAAATGAGGCACAAGCGTCGGAGATTTGGCCGGTCTGGTAGTAAGCGACGCCAAGGTTGATGTGAGCTTCGATCCAATCGGGCGCCAGGTTCACCACGCGCTCGTAAACCTCAATCGCTTCCGGGATTGTTTCCGGATCGGCCTCGCAATCCAGCGCCATTTCGAAAAGTTGCTCGGGAGTTCGCCCCACCATGGATCGCAATTTCGCCGGCACTTCAGACGATTCGAAGGGAAATGCCCACTGGCGCCGAATCGGGTTGAAGGGCATTGGAGTACCCGGCGGCACAACGAGCACTTCACGGCCATGTTGCTGGATGCAATGCTCCTGTAGGGGCCTGGGCTCAGAGCCAAACTGTTGCTCGGTGAGCGAAACTGCGAGACGAACGCGGCGGGCGGGAATTTTACATTCGGTGAGTCTCTTGACCGTGCGGAGCGCGACCAGATCGCCGAAGCTGTAGAACCTTTCGCCCCAGCGAGCGCGAGGGCGAACGAGCTGCAACCGTTCCCAGTAGCGAAGACGGCTCGGCTCAACTCCCAAAATGCGCCCTGCTTCTCTGCGCGTGTAGCGTTGAGTCAAGCCCGGCGTTCCCCTGCGTCCGAAGAATTGTGTCGAGTGATTATGCACCCTCTGTCAATCCGATGCGATGCGCTTTGTTGTGGAAATGTGTGGAAAAGCAACCCGACCCGTGTGGACCGATGTCCCGGACAATAACCAGATGACGACATCGAGTTGCGCGCATCTGACGGCTTGCTAGACTTTTAAGGGTACTCGCCCGCCACGATGCCTCTCGACAGTGCAGAACGCCTATATATTGAACGCCAGGTCACCCTGGCGCGGGCCATTCTGGTCGCGCTGGCGCTTGTGGCATTGCTCGAAACCTCACCTGCCCCGGTAAAGCGTTCGGCGGTTATCTTTCTGTCATTTTATTTGGTCGCCTCGCTGGGAATGGCGCTGGCGGAGCAGTTTTTCAGCGATTGGCACCTGCGGATCCAGCTCACAGCCGATGCTGTGGCACTGGCGGTATTCCTGTTTCTGACGCCTTCGGTGTCCGCTTTTTGGTTTCTACTGCTGTTTTCAGTTTTCGCTCTCAGCTCGCGCGGGAATTCGCGGACCATGCTCGTCCTTGTAGCCGCCGCAACGGTCGGAGTAATCGTGCGCGTTGCGAATTCGGTCGCTGAACCGCTCGAGTGGCACAGCCTCCTTCATTGGCTGATGCTTGGGACGGGCACCCTCATCTCCGGCTTGGGAATGGGATATCTTGGCGCACGAGAACGCGAGCACCTAGCGCGACAGCAGTTTCTGGAGAAAGTTACTCGCTTGCTCCAATTTGACCGCGGTCTCGCGGAATCGATCCGCCAGGCCCTCGGAGAAATCGCCGTGGCGTTCCGGTGTGAGCAGGCCTGCCTTGCCATCCGCGAAGAAGACCTCGAGCGATTGTTCGTGTGGAAAGTCCGCCCCAGTGAGCGCGAACCCAACTCTCCAGAGATGCTGCCGCTTTCAAGGTCCGACACCTTTTTAGCCGACAGCCTTGAGGTCAGCATGTGCTGGGAATTCCGCAATGGCAACGGCGAAGGCTTTGGCTGGGACCGTCGCACCGCCCAGCTGTTTCGGGAGGTGCCCATGCCGCCGAACGCCACGCGTGACGAGTTTGGTGCCAAGTCGTTGTTGGCGGTTACCATTGAAGCGGGAGGACGGCCGGCCGGGCGAGTTCTGTTGATTAATCCGACCGCTCCAAACGGGGCCCCCCGGCGTTTCTCAAACTCTGATCTTCGATGGCTCGAGCAGATCGTGCGGCATTTGGGGCCTCCCCTTGAGAATGTTTTCCTCCTGCGTCACCTCAGGGCGCGGGCTGTGGAGGCCGAGCGAAGCCGCATCTCACGCGATCTGCACGACGGTATCTTGCAGACACTCTTGAGCCTCAATATTCAGCTCGGAGTGCTGCGCCAGAAGACGACGCAGACCCCTGAACAAGCCTGCGCCGAGCTCGGGAGCCTGCAGAAGACGGTCCAGCAGGAAAGTGAGGAGTTGCGCCGGTTTGTCACCGACTTGCGGCCCTTGCGCGTGGAAAGCGCCGATATGAGAGAACTGATGCTGGGATTTGCCGAGCGTTTTCGCAACGAACAGGGGATGGGAGTGGACCTTTTCATCGAAGATCGCAATTTGACGCTGCCTGACCGCATTTGCCGGGAGTTGTTCCAGATTTACAGAGAGTCACTACACAACGTAAAAAAGCATGCGAACGCGAGTCACGTCGTGGTAAAACTAGGTCAAGACGAGGCGAAGGTCTTTCTCGTCATAGACGACAACGGCCGAGGGTTTAGCTTTTCTGGGCGATACACAAGCGAAGAGCTTGATCGGCTGCGTCTCGGCCCGATTTCGATCAAAGAACGAACAAGAGGCGTCGGGGGAACGCTTACGGTGGAGTCGAATCCCGGGCACGGAGCACGCCTAACCGTTGAAATCCCATTGAGTTGAGATGACGAAAGCAAAACAGGTGATTCGCATCCTGGTGGCGGACGACCATGCCATCTTCCGCGAAGGTCTTCGCAAGTTGCTCGATGCGGCCGAGGAAATTCAGATTGTCGGCGAGGCGTCGAACGGTGTGGAGTGCATCAAGATGCTGGCGAAATACAAGCCGGACATCCTGCTGCTCGATCTGCGCATGCCCGAGAAGGATGGTCTTGGCGTGCTCGAGGAAATCAATTTCGACTCGATGCCCACGCGCGTGATCGTTCTGACGGCTGCCGAAGACGATCGCGATGTGGTGCGCGCCATGCGGCTGGGTGCGCGCGGCGTGGTGCTGAAGCAATCAGCAAGCGATCTGCTCGTGAAGAGTATCCGCAAAGTGTCGGACGGTGAAATCTGGCTCGACAACCGGATGACGGCGGAAGTGATTGACGCCTTCAAGAAATCCGCCGAGTCCGGCCAGCGGCGCGAAAAGCCGCTGTTGAGCGATCGCGAGAAAGAAATCGTGCAGCTCGTCGCGCAGGGATTTCGCAACCGCGAAATCGGCGAAAAGTTGTTCATCAGCGAGCAGACCGTAAAAAATCACCTGCATAACATCTTTGACAAGCTCGGCGTTTCTGACCGGCTCGAGCTGGCGCTGTATGCGATTCATCACCGCTTGATCGATCAATCCTGACGGTCGCGCGATTTTCTATAAATTTTCACCACCTTACCCTTCGCTCGTTCGATGCGGTATTCTATTCTTCGGAATAAAAAACGTAATGGCCTCCCCGACGAGCATCGCGTCCAGCGCGACCGGCCCCCAAAACTATTCGAGAGAAATTGTTCTCCTCACCACTCTGCTCTTGCTGCTTCTTTCCGTCGTGTTCACTGCGTTTGCCGCGCGGATGTATCACAAGAAATACCATATGCTTGGAGATGAGTGGTTTGCGCGGGGGGATCAAGATTTTCATTCTGGAAATGCCGCGGCGGCGCTGAGTGACTATCGCAACGCCCTCCTTTACTCGCCGGGCAACACGAGTTTTCAATTTCATCTCGCCAAGGCGCTGGCGGCTACAGGACGGAACGACGAGGCTCGGGCCTACCTGGTCACCCTGCTTTCGGATTCTCCTGGAAGCGGCGAGATTAATCTCGAATTGGCACGAATTGCCGCGCATGGCGGGCCAAAGATGATGCCGGACGCACTCCGCTATTACCATGCTGCCATTTATGGAGTATGGGATAAGGACCCGATCGCCGTCCGCTGGCAGGTTCGCAAAGAGTTTTGCGAGTATCTGCTCGACAACAATGCGATGAATCAGGCCGAAGCCGAAATCATTGCCCTCGCTGACAACACGAGCCCGCAGGATTTCCCGGGACAGAAGACCGCCGGGAATCTGTTACTTCGTGCTCGAATGTGGAGCCGCGCGTTGCAAGAGTTTCAGACTTTGTTGTCGCATGATCCGCACGATGAAGATGCCCTCGCGGGTGCGGCCACGGCCGCATTTCAGCTCGACCAGTATGCCCAGGCAGAGGAGTACTTCGAACGCTTGCCCCGCGAAAAGCTTGCTGCGCCTGATTTGGCGAGCATGCATCAGATCTCCAAGGATGTCCTGACCTTGAATCCCTTCGCCCCCAGACTTTCCACAGAAGAAAAAGTGAAACGAACAGCAGAGGCACTTGCGCTGGCCCAGGCGCGGGCTACCGCGTGCAAAAGCCAACAAGGGAAACAGCCGTCCGTCAGCCCCTCCACCCCGACCCTCGATGCCGCGTTAGCTACAAGCAGCCAAAACGCGGCCGATTGGACGGCTCGAAATCTTCGCAAATATCCTGAACGCATCGAGTCTGCCATGGCGTCGGTCTTTGAGATGGAGGACGCAGCCGCTAGCCAGTGCGGAGAGCCGCAAGGCGCTGATTATGCGCTGTGGGTAATTGGCCGCAGCCGAGGCGGTAACCCGCGATGAGTTTGACCACCTCTCCTCCCGCCTCACCGGATACGGCGCCAGAGCCCGTTCCCCAGAGTTCCAGTTCGTCGATTCGAAGGCTGTGGTCCACATGGCGGTCATGGACTAACCGCATTTTTTCGTTGCGCGAGGATCAGCTGTTTTTGTTCCTCGCTGTTTTGATTGGAATTTTTTCTGGGGTGGCAGTGGTCTGCTTTCGAATGGCCATTGAATGGGTGCACCTGCTTTCTTTCGGTTCATCGATGTTTCCGCCACTGCTCCGCGTTCTGATTGTTCCAACCGCCGGCGGCCTCGTCATTGCGCTCCTTGTGATTTACGCGTTTCCCGGCGCACGCGGCAGCGGCGTGAATCAGACGAAGGCGGCAGTTTATGTCTCGAATGGATACATTCCATTCAACACTGTCGTCGGCAAATTCGTGATGTGCGCCCTCGCCATCGGGACTGGCCAATCGCTTGGTCCCGAAGACCCCTCGCTGCAAATGGGAGCCGGAATCGCTTCACTTCTCGGCCGGCGGCTCAATTTGTCGCAGGAAAAAGTGCGATTAATCGCTCCCATTGGCGCTGCGGCTGGCCTTGCGGCCGCTTTCAATGCACCGATCTCCTCGGTGATTTTCGTAATCGAGGAAGTAATCGGCACGTGGAGCGCCGGCGTTCTTGGGGCGATCGTGCTTGCCGCGGTGTCCGCCGTCGTCACGATGCGCTCGTTCATGGGATCGGAGTCGCTCTTTCGGGTCCCGCCGTTTCGTGTAGCGAGTGCCGGCGAACTTCTCGCGTATGTTGTCCTCGGTATTATCGGTGGCTGTGCATCGCTGGCCTTCCTGAAGTGGCTCGCGTATGCCCGTCCGCGAATCCAACAATGGCCCAGCTGGACGCGTTACTTTCAGCCAGCCGCTGCCGGACTCATCATTGGTTTCATCGCCATCCGCCTGCCCCAGGTGATGGGCGCCGGATACACCGTGATCGATCAGGCGCTGCACGGGCAGTTCAGCTGGAAGCTTTTGCTGGTACTTGCAGCTCTCAAGATCTTCGCCACTGGGTTGTCTTTTCTCAGCGGCACTCCCGGTGGGATGTTCGCTCCTTCACTCTTTATCGGGGCGATGCTCGGCGGAGCTGTGGGTAGTATCGAACACCATTTCTTCCCCAGCTTGACGGGAACCGTCGGCACCTATGCTCTCGTTGGTATGGGTGTCTTTTTTGCAGGTTTTCTTCGCACGCCGATTACTTCAGTTTTCATGGTGATCGAAGTCTCGGGCAGCTATACCGCTATCCTGCCGATCATGATTGCGAACATGGTCGCTTACCTCATTTCGCGCACCTACCAGAAAGTGCCTCTATTCGATTTGCTCGCGCGCCAGGACGGCTTGTATCTCCCCTCGATCGAAGAGCAGCGGGAGCAGGTGGCGCTCACCGTCGAAGTGGCGATGAAAAGAGAGGGTGCTGTCGTCGCGCTTCCGGATGAGTTGGCCAGTGATCTCGCTGGCCGCGCTGAGGCACAAAATGACGCGCCGATCCTCATGCGTACGAATCCTGGCCAGTGGTTGCTGCTCGATCGCGAGGAACTTCGCCGCCTCGCAGCCGACGGCGCGATGACCACCAAAGCTGCCGAAGCGAAACCGAGAGGCCCCCTGCCGATCCTCTTTCGCGATCAGTCACTCGAAGATGCGCTGCACGCGGTGGGCGACTGGCCCGCGGTGCCGGTCGTGAGTCGGGCAGACCTGAGCAAGCTCGAAGGGGTCGTCACCCTCGCCGATATTCTCCGCGCGTTCCGAAACGCTTCACTCGAATAAGCGCCGCTTCTCGATTCCCTTTAAAAACCGGGGCAGTTTTTATGGTTGTGAATCCTCGCTCATAGTACTTACGTACCGAAATTGGCCTATCGAATTGAGGCCTTAGAACTATTGGCCCGGATGCTCCTAACCCTCATTCTGGACAGGAACTTAAGAGGCAGGTGTCCTTTGTCATCGAAAGAACGACGTGCAACGCGCCGTTTCCTGATGCGTTTGCCCCTGGTGGTCCGCTGGACCGACGAAAGCGTGGTCGGCGAGGCCTCTACGGAATCGCGTGAAGTGAGCTCCAGGGGGCTCTATTTCCACTTACCAAAGGGTTTGAAGAGCGGCGCACCGGTCGAAATCGTCATGACCCTGCCGCACGAGTTGACTCAGGCGGGCCCGGTGAGGGTGCGTTGCCTGGGGCGCGTGCTGCGCAGCAGCCCGGAGCATTCAGGCGAGGTGGGAGTGGCTGCCGCGATCGAACGTTACGAATTCATGCGCAACGGCGAAACCGCCGCTTAGCCGCATAACAAGTTCTTACCCAGACCCTGCGGAGATGGGTGAGAAAATGCCGGGCGGTTCGGGTCCCTCAGCCGGTGCCGCCCGGCTATTATTTTGGATATCGGCATCTTCCCGCCGCAAACCTGGCATAAACCAGCGCAATCTGCTTTTTGGTGCAACCTGCTTGCTGCAGTTGCAGCGACAATTTTTGGCACTTACGCTAGTGGCGCCGCCCGTCGAACTTCAAAACTCTCGCTTGGGCGGCGTCTGCTCCGCGCCCACGCGTCCCGTTGTGATTTCAGCCTTGAAATAATTCTCTCCGCGAATGGATGAACCCGCGATTCCGCGAAGCATCGCGATCTGGCCCACATGCGTCAGCGCGTCGGCCACCGGACCTTGAAATAGTTTGTCTGCGGAAGCATCGAGCGGCGCATCCGAAGCGAGGTAATCGTCAAACGATTGCAGCGCCGCAAAGAACCGCTTCGCCCCCTCGTCCCACGATTTCGGCGGCGAATTGTGCCATTCCTGCTTCCCCTTCGCCATCGACAAAGCCCAATCGACCAGATCGCTCAAGTGAGCGAGAATCTGCCCCGGCGTCCGCATTTTTTCCGACGCCTTGAAATCGGAGAACCCCTCCGGCGCGCCGCGAATCGCTTTCGCGCCTCGATACGCCAGGGTAGCAATCGAATGACGCAGAAGATCCCGGTCGGTGCTTTGTTTTTTTTCTTCCGGTTTTGAGCTCATCGCTCCCTCCACAGAAAATGCGGCTAGGAATCGGGGAATACGAGGTTATGTTAATGCGACGCGATTATAACAAGCGAATGTAGAAAGCCAGCAATCGTCGATCGAGGGAGTGAGATGGACACCGCCCTGCGCATTTCTAAGGAGAGCTGGCTGTAGAACTCAGTAGAAACACGGTCAAGATTGCCAATAAAAATCTTCATCGTGGCTCCGTAAGCATAGACCCGCGCCCATTCTAAAACTATACTTCGCACATGGTTTCGCAAACTGAACTGCGTGGCGCGCTCCGGCGCTTCTGGGGTTACGACTCGTTCCGCCCCCTACAGGAGAAAGTAGTACGCAGCCTGATCGCTGGCCACGACACCTGCGCGGTGATGCCGACCGGTTTTGGAAAATCGCTCTGCTATCAGCTCCCCGCGGCAATGCTCTCAAACGAAACCGTGGTCGTAGTCTCACCGCTGATCGCGTTGATGCAGGATCAGGTAGCGCAGCTAACGCAAATGGGAATCCCATCCGCGCTCCTCAATAGCTCGCTCACGAAGCCCAGGCAGGCTCAAGTGATAGCGGAAGCCACGGAGGGAAAGTTTCGCCTGCTGTATCTTTCTCCCGAACGCCTCGCCGCTGCGGACACTTCTCAATGGCTGCGGCGCGTGCCCGTCTCGTTTTTCGCGATTGACGAAGCACATTGCATCTCGGAATGGGGCCACGAATTCCGGCCCGAATACCGTCAACTAAGTCGCCTGCGCGTCGATTTCCCCGATCAGCGCATCGCCGCCTTTACGGCCAGCGCCACCCGCCACGTCCGTCACGACATTATCGAGCAGCTCGGCCTGCGCGATCCCCACAAATATATCGCCAGCTTCTACCGTCCCAATTTGCGGTACTTCACAATCGAATGCGATGAAGAGCTGCAGCAGAAAATGCTGCTATCCGCCCTGCGCCACTATTCCGGCGAGAACGTGATCGTATACGCGCCGACGATCTCCAAGGTGGGAGCTACAGTAGAATTTCTCGAAAGGAACAACATCCCGGCTCTCCCGTATCACGGCAAGATGGAATCTGACGCCCGGCGCCAGAATCAGGAGCGATGGATGTCGGACGAAGTGCGCGTTCTCGTTGGCACGATTGCCTTCGGCCTCGGCATCAACAAAGCTGCCGTGCGCGCTGTTATCCATCTGGCATTGCCGAAATCGATTGAGCAGTATTACCAGGAAGCTGGCCGTGCCGGTCGCGACGGACTTCCCGCCGATTGCGTTCTACTCTGGCGCAGGCGCGATGCGGGCCTTCTCGCGTATTTCATCGGTCTGCTCACCGATCAGGCGGAAAAGGAGCGAGGCTGGCAGCGTTATCACGAAATTCTGGGCTATGCCGAATCGAAAACCTGCAAGCATCTCCAGATTTGCAGGCACTTCGGCGAGATTCCGAAATGGAAATCCTGCGATGCGTGCGATGCTTGCGGCTCCGAACTCGCGTGGTCACCGTCGAGTTCGAAGGTCCAAAAGCAGAAGAGCCCTGAACCCGCACCGCTTTCCATGGTGGTGCCTTCTCGATCCGACTCGTCAGTGAAGCAGTCCGTGGAGGAAGTGGAGGAAGTTGATCCAGCGTTGCGCGAATATATGCGCCAATGGCGGCAAGAAACAGCCAGGCAGAGCGGTATGGCTGCCTTCATCATCATGCACGACACGTCGCTCAATGAACTTTGCCGCCTCCGGCCGCATACGCTTGGCGAACTGCGCAAAGTTTCGGGATTCGGAGAGCGCAAGACCGAGTTGTACGGCCAGCAAATCCTCGACGCCTTGCAGCGCTTCCGAGGCGGCGCGCGAGCGTCCACGCTTCCGCCGAAAATCAGAATTCGAAAAAAGAGGCCCTGGGGCGAAATCCGGCGAGCCGCTACTTAATCGCGCCCACCGTGAACCCGGCAATGAAGCGATCGAGGAACAGGTTATAGAGCAGCGCGATCGGTAGGCTCGTGATCAGGCAGGCTGCCATAAGCGAGCCCCAGAAGTAGACGTCACCGCGCACCAGAAATATCGGGATGCCCACCCCCACCATCTGCTGCGACTCCGGCGAAATAAACGTCAGCGCGTAAACGAATTCCTGCGTCACCAGCGTGAACGTGAAAATCACGACGGTCAGTATTCCTGAAATCGAAATTGGCACCACGAGACGGAAGAATGCCCCGAAGCGCGTCAGACCATCCACCATTGCCGCGTCTTCCAGTTCTCTCGGGATTGACTTGAAGAATCCCATCAGAAGCCAAACGGAAAAGGGAATCGTAAAGCTCGGATAGACCAGCACCAGCGACCAAATCGTATCCTGCAATCCCAGTATCGCCACAATGCGCGAGAGCGGAATAAACAGCAGCGTGGGTGGAATCAAGTACGTGAGAAAGATTGCGATGCCGATCCTCTGTCCCCAGCGGCCGGTGAGCCGCGCCAGCGCATATGCGGCCGGCAACGACAAAACCAGCGTGATGAACACGACAATCACCCCGACCAGCGCCGTGTTGCCCAGCCATCTCACATAGCGCGTTTCGTTGAAGAGCAGCTTCAGGTGATCCAATGTGGGCGGCAGGTTGAATTTGAACGGATTATTTTCAACGTTGTAGAGGTCGATGTTCTGTTTGAACGTGGCGACAAACATCCAGTAGAAGGGAAATGCCAGCAACACGACGAACACCGCCAGCACCGCATATCGCAGCGCTTCGGTCCAAAATTTCCGCCCGTCTCCCCCCGCCATCACGCCACCTCCGCGCGATGAGCGGCCCGAAGCATGAAGTAAGCAATCAGAATGAGAACGGGAACGAGAAATAGCGAAATCGCCGCACCCGCAGCCAAATCGCTGCCCTGAATTCCAGTTGCGAATGCGAGTGAAGGGAGAACCTGCGTGGAATCAAACGGCCCGCCGGCCGTCAAAATGTAAACCACCGTCATGTCCGTAAACGTGAAGATCGTTCCAAACAGAACTGCGACGCTGATGATCGGCATCATCATCGGAATATTGATCAGAAATTCGGTACGCCAGAAGCCCGCGCCATCAATCGCCGCCGCTTCAGGAATTTCCTTGGGGATCGAAGTCCGTCCGGCCAGCATGATCACCGTCGAAAAGGGAATCAGCCGCCAGGAGTGAACCAGAACCACGGAAGCCATCGCCAGAGTTGGCTCGCCGAGCCACATCGGCGCCCCATAGGGCTTGAAAATGTGCGCCCAAACCAACACCCAGGTGATGACGCTATAGATCGAATCCAGAATCCACTTCCATCCAATCGCGCCAAGCGAAATCGGCGCTACCCACGGCAGCAAAATCAGGAAACGAACAAACCAGCGGCCGCGAAACGGCGCTTCCAGCGCAACGGAAAGAATGCCCGAAGCCACAATCACGATAATCTGCACTGATACGGTGAACACCACCGAATTGCGCAGCGCGGCGCGAAAACTGGGGCTTTGCAAAATGCTCCGAAAATTCTCGAGCCCCACGAAATGGAACCCCATCGTTCCGATGCGCGCGTCGCTGAACGCGTACAGAACCGCGAGAAGCAGCGGTACGCCGATTAACAGACCAATGTAAGCGACCGCCGGTAGAAACATGAACACGCCGACTTTGCGATCGTCTACCGCCACGGAAAAGGCCTCGGAGGGATCCGCTTACCAGTTTTCGCATCGAAGAATTTCAGTTCGTGCTCAGGCACCGCAAAATCGTAGGTGGTGTTCGGCGTGTAGGTCTCAAGAACGCTGGAAGACACGCGTGCACACACAGGCTTATCGCGGAATCGTGTTTCCGGAAGTTTTCCATAAAGCACGCGCTCGGAACCGAGATATTCAGAATGCTCCACAAGCAGCCGCAAAGGAATTCGGTTTCCAGAACTCAGCAAATCGACGGGAAGCAGGTTCTCGGGTTTAAGAGTCTTCGTCACCTCGTCAATCGGTGCCCAGGGCGCGATGAGCCCGGCGGGAAGAAACCGCTCGGGGCGGAATCCCACGATCACGTCATCGGTTTCGAGGAGGTTCATAGGAGGCGAACCTAGAAACGTGGCGACAAACGTGTCGGCGGGATCGTCATAAACTTCCTGCGGCGTTCCGATCTGGCGGACCTGGCCCTGATGCAGCACCACAATGCGATCGCCCAGCGCCATGGCTTCCACTTGATCGTGCGTGACGTAGATCGTAGTCGTCTTGATGCGTTGGTGAAATTCGTCAAGCTCTTCACGCGCGGAAGTTCGCAGCTTGGCATCGAGATTCGACAGCGGTTCATCGAGCAGGAAGACTCGCGGCTCGCGGACGATGGCTCGCGCCAGCGCCACTCTCTGGCGTTCGCCTCCAGAGAGTTGGCGAGGCTTGCGGTCGAGGAGTTTTTCAATTCCCAGCAAGCCTGCCGCCCATTCCACTTTCTGCTTGTGCTGTTCCTTCGGTACTTTCTGCGCTTTGAGGGGGAAGGCAATGTTTTCGCGAACACTCAGGTGGGGATAGAGCGCATAGCTTTGAAATACCATCGCGATTCCACGCTCGCGTGGCGTGAGATTATTGACGACAGTACCGCCGATAAGAATCTCGCCAGAGGTGGGTGCTTCGAGCCCTGCGATCATTCGCAACAGCGTGGTTTTGCCGGAGCCGGACGGGCCGAGGAGGACGAGAAACTCGCCCTCCTTTGTTTCCAGATTGATGTTGTTTACCGCTCCTAATGTTCCTGCTTTAAATACCTTGGTCAGATTCCTGATCTGAACGACGGCCATCGAGCCCCCAAACAGCTGTCATAGTGGCCTGCCTTATTTATTCCATCGCGCAAAGATGCGTTTGTATTCCGCTTCGGCTGCCTTCGCCGCATCCTCGGGCGATTCATCGCCGCGCGCGACCTTGGCAAACATCGTGGGTATCACCCACGTTTTGAAAGCCTCGTCAATCGCAGCAGTAGCATAACCCGGATAGCCGACGTTGGTCGCCCAGTCGAGCACGTTTCCGAGCACTTTGTATTTGTCAGCGGGGTTCGCCCGCGGATCGTTTGAAATTTCTTTCTTCAAATCAGGTACCAGGCTCGGGAAGCACGGGAAATTGTAGAATTGGCCGGCCTCGAAGCCCTCGTGGAAATGATCCATGTAATCAATCAAGAATTGTTGCGCACCTTCCTTATTCTCTGCGAAATCCCAAATGACGTAGCAGTCCATTACGTGCTCCGCGGCGATGCGGCGCACAGGACCCTTGAGAGCCGGGCTGATCATGATCTTCGAGTCGATCGGAAGGTGTTCGCGCTCAGCTTGGCGCGTGATGGAGATGGCGTTCATCACGAACGAAACGCGGCCCGCGAGCATCGCCTGGTTATTTGAGGGCGGAGTCCAAGTGAACACCTCGGGGGTTTCCGTCTCCTGGTACAGGGCCTTCATATACTTGAGTGCTTCGATGGTTTCCTTGGAATTGATGGTAACGTTGCCAGCCTCATCCTGCTCGGCGCCGCCGAAGGACCAGAGGATGGCCCGCATGGCCATGCTCGTGTCGAGTTCCTGCGCGAGCCCGACGCCGCAAGGATGGCCACTCTTGTCGCGAATCTTTTTCCCGCCTACGCGCAGGTCCTCATACGTGTCGGGACCATTGGGATAACCCGCTTCGGTCCACCAATCCTTGTGCCAGTTTCCGGGATCGGGGGTATATGCATCGGAAAAGGCAAAATATCTCTTGGTCTTCGGGTTGTAAGTGGACCTGTGCGCGAGTTCAATTTTCTTTCCGTGCTTCTTCTCCACTTCCTGGTATACGTGCGACATATCGATCGTCACGTTCTCGTAGGCCGCGGGCGGCGAAAGAAACATGAAAAGGTCGTGACCCCTCTTCGCCGATACTTCTGACGCAGCGCGGGTCCCCAGATCCACGAGATTGATGTTGTCCACCACCACGTTGGTGTTGTTCTTCTGTCCCCACTCCTTCGTGAACGTGCCGTTGAACCAGGTGTCATAAGCCGGAACGAAGTGGCTCCACTGCAGGATTTTCAGCGTCTTCTGCTGCGCCAGAGCGCGCTCCGGAAAAAGGAACGCCGGTCCCACCCCGGCTGCCAGTGCCCCGGTTCCCGCCAACTTGACGAACTCACGCCGAGATATGCCACCGCACCTCTTCTTTGCCATGGAGATTTTCCTCCTTCGAACGAACTCGTTACGCGGATTTTTTCGGTTCGCCTTACTCGACAGAGCCAAACTGCTTAATGTCTTCAGGCCCTTCCTTCTTCGCTACTTTTTCCTTTCCCTGCACTTGTACGCGGATCTGCTCCACCACGTCGGGATTCGCAAGCGTGGTGATGTCGCCCACATCGAGAGTGTTGGAAATCGCGGCGAGCACGCGGCGCATGAGTTTCCCGGAGCGCGTCTTGGGCATGTCGGGCACAATCCAAACGGTCTTCGGGCGGGCGATCTTTCCAATCATCGTCTCGATTGTGCGAATCACCTTTTCAGCAACCTCCTTGTGAGGAGTAGTCACGCCCGGCTTGAGTGCAATGTAAACTTCCGGCATGCGCCCTTTGATTTCATCCACCACGGGGACGACCGCGGCTTCCGCAACCTCGTCGATCGTCAGGCACGCGGATTCGAGCTCCTTCGTTCCCAAGCGGTGCCCCGCCACATTGATCACATCATCCACGCGCCCGAGAATCCGGAAGTATCCGTCTTCGGCGAGCAGTGCGCCGTCGCCGGCGAAATAGGGCCAGTCGTGCCAGTCCTTGCTCTTCGGATTCTTGTTGTACTTCTGGTAGTACTGGCGGACGAAGCGCTCGCGGTCTCCCCAGATTGTCTGAAAGATTCCGGGCCAGGGGTTGCGAATGCAGATATTCCCGGCCTTCACGGAGCCCGCCGCCAATTCCTTTCCGTTTTCATCGTAGATGACTGGGTAAATTCCCGGTACGCCCGGCCCGGCGCTGCCCGGCTTCATCGGATCGAGCGCCGGTTTGGTGCTGCAAAGAAATCCGCCGTTCTCAGTCTGCCACCAGGTGTCCACGATCACCGCCTCGCGCTTTCCAACGGTGTCGTAATACCATCTCCACACTTGCGGCTCGATCGGCTCGCCCACCGTGGTCATGTGCTTGAAGTGATAGTTGTACTTTTTCGGCTCCTCGGGCCCGGCTTTTCTCAGCATTCGAATCGCGGTCGGCGATGTATGAAAAATATTTACGCCTAGGCGCTCAGCGATCCTCCAAACACGCCCGGCGTCGGGGTAAATGGGAACGCCCTCGTAGATGACGCTTGTAGCAGCGAGCGCGAGCGGCCCATAGACGATATAGGAGTGACCGGTAATCCACCCTATGTCCGCCATGCACCAATACACATCTTCCGGATGGATATCCTGGATGTATTTAGAAGTGCCAGTGACATAGGCCAGATAGCCCCCAGTGCGGTGCTGGCAGCCCTTCGGCTTTCCCGTGGAACCGCTGGTGTACATCAGGAAAAGTGGTGCTTCTGCGTCCATGGAAACAGGCTCGACACTCTTGCCGCGAAAATCCTTCAGGGCTTCGTCTATGAAGTAATCTCGCCCTTTTACCATCGGAGATGCGGAACCATACTTGCCTGGGTGGCGCCGCCAGACGAGAACTTTCTCGATTTCCTGGCCGTCTCGCTTGGCAGCATCAACCGCGATGTCCGCCGCGGATTTATGGTCCATCAGTTTCCCGCTGCGGTAGTAACTGTCCGCGTAAATCAAGACATGGCTTTTCGAGTCTGCTGCGCGCATCCCGCTGGCCTCGCCGCTGAATCCGCCGAAAACGACCGAATGGATCACGCCCAGCCGCGCGCAGGCCAACATGGTGATCGGCAATTCAGCAATCATGGGCATGTGAATCGTCACGCGGTCGCCGACCTTCAATCCGGCGAAATCACGCAGCATCGCCGCCGTCTCGTTCACGCGGTTGTAGAGTTCCTGGTACGTGAGGACGACCGGCTCTTCGTTTTCCAGTTCGGGCACAAAAATAATTGCCGCCTTGTTCTTGTACTTCGCAAGGTTGCGGTCCACACAGTTGTAGGATACGTTCAGTTTCCCGCCTACGAACCATTTCCAAAAAGGAGGGTCGTTGGTATCGAGAACCGTATGCCATCTCTGATTCCAGGTCAGCATGTCGGCATACTCTTCGAAGCACTTCGGAAAATTCTTTTCACTGAACCGTTCCGTCACTTTCGGGTCCTTCAGGTTGGCTTGTTCTATGAACTTCTTCGACGGCTGGTAGAGTTCCTCTTCCTTCCAGTGAACTGCAATATGCGCTTCGCTCGCCTCAGTCCCGCGTTCCGGATTTTGAGGGGTAGCCATTGTGATGATCTCCTTAGGTTTCGCTGATTGTGCACCATTCTAATTCTGTACGGAACAAGCCGCAATGAGTCCCGGCCCGTTCCGGGATGGTTGGTAATCGTTTTCTCGTTCGGCGCGACAAGTACTGGCTTGCAACGTTCATACTCGCCTGATCCGAACCCCGCCGCCGGTTCGCCGAGAGCTAGGCGCTGGGCTGATCCCCTAAGAACGATACAGGGATGGGGCGGTTGCCGGTAAATTGTCTCCGACGCCGCTATGACAACGGCAGTACCTTCTTGCCGTGCACCGTGTTTACCAGAGTCGCTGTCGCGATGTACCAGGCAACGAGCCCAGTAAGAAGGATTTCCCATCCCGCCACTGGTGCGGGAACCACCCCTACCACAACGCAATCGAGCAAAACAAACGCCAGCAGAAGCAGCCAGAACAGAGCCGACAGGAATTTCCCCACCTTCACGACTGCGATGCAAAATGTCAGGGTGAAGAGCGTCCACATCAGGAAGAAGCCGAGTTCTTCGGGATGCCCCGCTGGAATCCCTGTCTTGGGCTGCACATAGAGCAGCATGAAAAGCGCCCACCAGAAAGCACCGTACGACATGAAGGCAGAGCCTCCGAAGATGCTTCCTTTCCGAAGGTCCACAATGCCGGCGATGAATTGGGCAGTACCGCCGAATGTGATTGCCAAGGCCAAGGTCGGGCCGGCAGACCAGTATCCGACGTTGTGCAATCCCGTCGCCATAGTTGTCAAACCGAAGCCCATCAGCCCCACTACCGCCGGGTTCGCCCACCATTCTTTGTAAATTCCTGCCTGCTCTGAAGAAAACGGCGCGAGCGTAGGATCTGGCATCTCACTCCTCCTTTTCAGAATCAACGGTTCAGTTTTCACGTCTCGTTCGGGGTCCTAAAGACAGTCGACATTTCGATCCGGCAGCTCACCTCGTTTTCACGCAAGGCAAAAGGTCAGCGTCAACTCCACCCGTCCCGCGTCACGGAATTGGGTGAGCTGCCGGACGACGCCGTTATGACGAGCGGCAAGCTGTATTCCGCCTGCCGTTCCATTCTCAACTCGTCCCCTCGCGTGGCCATGGTGTGCCTCCTTTTTGAACGGTACAGCGCGCCTCTTGCCAGACTAATCCGAGAGATTCAGGGCCGACGGACACCGCTACAAGGGGAACCGCGGAGTCGCCGGATGGCGGCTCCGCAGTCCGCAGGTTTGAATCAGGTTCAGAAGGTTACGATCGTTCCGAACTCGTTGCGCCAATCGTGAGCCGTCCGCGCGTCTATTCCGCGATACAGTTTTCGGACTTCGTTCACTGTATGCGTGTCGTACCACGTGGTTTCGTTCACGATCGATGCCCACTTGTTGATCTTGTACCGGATCGTCGAAGCGACATAATCCGCCCGCTGAAGGCCGTTGGCACCGTTCCGAGCTACGTCCTCTGCCTTCGTGCGGTCCAGACCTCCCGTAAGCGAATAGGTCCAGCCCGCATTGTGCCCTTCGGGATCGGCGTGGAATATCCGCGAGAGCGGAAAGCTCACTTGCATGAAGCCGCCCTGATCGCGAACTGGCCGCAGTTGTGCAAACACCGCAGAACCTCCGACGTTTACGAACGGAATGTTATCGCCCGAATCGGCGATTCCGTTCGCGATTACCGGAAGACCCATCGTGTCCGCAAACGTAGAGTTGGTGTTGCCGAAGAAGAACCGCGTATCCCCGCCGTGGTAGTACTTACCCACAACGGTGACAATCGGTGTCGGTAACTGGAACTCCGCCGTCCAGATGTTCTGAGGAATGTCGAACCGGAAACCTTGCGGGAAAAACTGTGCAACTGTGCACTCTCCCGTAACTGGATCGGGAGTGGCGCACGAGGTGAGGCCCGGAATGAGCACGTCGGTCTGCGATCCGGCGGTTGCCAACGTCCCGTGCAGCACGATTTCCGATCCCGTCGCATGATGCCCGCTGAAAATCAGCTGCGCGGGTGCTACGCCTGGAGAATGGAAGATCGGGTATTGAAACACCACCCGTCCCTCGACGGCGGGCTGCCCACTGTCCGAGCCAATCCGCGCGCCGAATCGGCTGTTGAGCTGTTCTGCGTTGCTGCTGGTAGGCACTGGGACGCCAGGCGGAGTAGCGGCCAGGTTTGCATCGCCGAAAGCCGCGAGTAAAACGGCCGCTTCCGTTTGAATCTTGAAGTCTCCCTTATGGAACTGAACGCCCCCCTTGATTTGCGGAAGCCTCTCATAAATGTTGCCGAAAAACGCCATCAACTCGGTCGTTTCGATGATGTCTGGCATCGTCGATGATGCCAGCAACGTCCAGTCCTGCCCGAACTCTGCGAAGACCGGCAGGCCGCCGATGTGCGTATCCATTCGAACCCACGCTTGCCGAAGGCTCACTTGCGAGGAACGAATCGAACTGACGTTCCGGTTGTTAACGGAAGTATAGTCGCCTTCGAAGTCCATCTCGATTCTGCCGGTCAGAACCAAGTCCCGATTCGGATCTGGCCAGTAAAAGTTCGAGCCGAACCTTGTGCTGCGAGCCTTGATGTGAAATTGAGAACCGCTGTCCGGACCCGTATCGCCCAGCAACAAGGGAAGAGGAAAATCATTGTTGCCAAACGTCGTACCACCGCTGTTTGTGGAATCGTAGATTGCGGTTGCTTTGATGAACCCGTAAGGGGTCAACGTCGCTCCGCTTCCGAGCTTCAGGTCGCCGATCCCGGTCGGTTTTGGAGTATCAATCGGCAGAAGCCGAACGGGTGCCACAGCCGGAATGATTCCCCCCTCCGCCGGCGCCCCGAATGTGAAGGGGTCCGAAGTGGCTGGCGGCGGCGTGGAATCCTTCGCAACATGAAGCAACGCGTTCATATAGTGGCCCCCTGACGCCTGATCGCTTACCGGCTCAGTAGATCCCACTGTGTGATCGTAATCGTCTCGACTGATCAGACCCTTTGCTACCAGCAAATTCGCCAGCCGCGCGTTCGCTTCGTCGGCGCTTCCAGCTTGACTCAACTGGGCCGCTTCATCCGAAGAAAGAATCCCCTTCGACTGAAGCAGCTGAACGAGCGGCGGTGTCGCTTGTTTATCCTGCGCTTGAGCCGCGGCAGGTAAGGCCATCCCCATAGTTAAGACAGCAATGAGAAGATACACCCGTAATAGGTTCATGGATCCACCCTCCAACGAGATTTGCGATGCGGAGCCCCGACCTGTCACTTCTGGACCTCCGGACAACCCCCGAGAAACGAACGAAATTGCAGCAGAGATACGCGCTTAGTCGTTGAATGTCAAGCAATTCCACACACCGGCACCCAAAGATTTGAGGCTGCCGATAATCGCCAGCGCCATCCTCCCGACGCTCGGCCGTTTTCAAGGGTTCCGACAGGGGTGAGCCGAAGAGCCGATAACGATAAGGGGATTGGATGATCAAGCGAAAAAGTACTATTTACCAAGTTGAGGCGCGGCATGGCCTGTTCGATTGACTCCGTTTTACCCTCTGCCAAACTGGCTCAAAGGACCTCACTCAATCGAAACAAGGAGTTCTCGCATGAGTTTGTACAAGCGCTCGATGGCGATGGTGCTCTGCTCTCTGCTGACCGGTCTGCCTGCAATGGCACAACCGGCAGGCAACAATCAGGTCGCGGGTCAGATTAACGCTTTGATCCCGGCGGCGACCCGCAATTCCCAGACGGCCAAGTTGAAAGAAGAGCTGAACTGGAACGATTTGCTGAAAACCGAAAAGACAGGCCGCGTCCGCGCCGGCCTCAAAGACGGCTCGATCCTGAGCGTCGGTTCCGAGAGCGAACTCCGAATCGTGCAGCACGATACCGTCTCCCAGCAAACCGAACTGGAGATGGATTTCGGCAAAGTTCGCAGCCAGGTGACGAAAGTCACGAAGGCCGGCGGAAAATTCGAGATGAAAACGCCGAACGCCGTCATTGGCGTGATTGGCACCGATTTCTACACATCCTTTGAAGCAAATAAGACAACCGTCATCTGCTACAAGGGCCAGGTCACGGTCACGCCCGTCGGCAACGCAGTGGCCGCCGGCGTTGCTGGTTCTACCTCGAGCTCCATCACGGTTTCGGCCGGTCAGATGGTGGTAGTCACATCCGATGCGCCCCCTGCGAGTCCTTCGCAAACCCCGTCGGACGTCTTGGAAGCAAGCTTGGCGGCAACCGCCGTGGTAGCCGAAGCTGCGCCGCATCATCACGGCCACCTCGTGCGCAACGTGCTGATCGGCTCAGGGCTCGCCGTCGGATTAGGGCTCGGCTTGTATTACGGCACTCGCGGCGGCGGCAATGGCACCTGCAAGCCCGGCAGTCCCAACTGCGGCTGAGTTGACTTGCAGACGAAGCCAAAGCCACGCTGGGCGCAATGGGCTGAAAAATTCGTGCTTCGTCACATTGACCTCGGGCTCGCCATCGCCATCACGCTGGCGGGCCTCACTCTTTTTGCATTCTCCGGATTGCAGGGCAATTCCCACGCCGCCCTCGCTTTCCTTCAAAACGTCGAGCGGCGCTCTCTCGATCTGCGCTTTGAAATCCGCGGCCAGCGCCCTCATGACGACCGCATCGTCATCGTAGCCATTGACGAAAACACGCTTCAGCAGATCGGCTCGTTCCCGCTCCCCAGAAACAACTACGCGAAGCTGGTGAATCAATTGAGCTCCGCCGGAGCCCGCGTGATCGCCTTTGACGCCACCTTCCCCGACCCCGAAAGCAATTCCGCGCAGGAAGCACTCGAGAAATTGAAAAAAGCTATCGGGCCAAACGCCGCCTCCCCTCTTCTGCAGCAGATAAACGCCCTCGAGGCTGCCACGGACCAGGATGCAAGCTTTGCTTCGGCTCTGAAGAATGCCGGTAACGTTCTGCTGGCCCACATCTTTCTCGATTCGCAGCCCAATCCAAAGCTCGCCGATGAATATTTCAACATCGTGTGGGCGCACGCCTTTCCACAAGTGCTCAAAGTGAACAAGCGCGGCGGACCGGATTTCGACATGGGCCGCGCCTGGATTGAAAACGGCGGAACGGTGATGTCTGGCGCGGAAGCCAACATCACAAAGCTCGCCGAATCGGCCGCCTCTTTCGGATTCATCAATATCAAGCCCGATCCCGACGGCACCCTGCGCCACGCTCTCCTCATGATGCGTTACCAGGACCAGGATTTTTTCCCCTCGCTCGACCTCGAGGTGGTGCGCGCGTACGAAAAGATTCCCGACCAGGATATCGCAGCCTATATCGCCCCAGACGGCCTCGAACGCATTCATTTTGGCCGCCACACGCTACGTCACGCGCGCGACGGCAGCGCCCTGATCAATTACACCGGCCCTTACCGCACCTATCCGCAATATTCCATGGCCGACGTAATTTCCGGCGCCGTGCCTCCCGAAACATTTCGCGACAAGATCGTGCTCATCGGCCCCACCGCACTCGGTCTCGGCGATATGCGCAATACGCCTTTCGCGAATCAGGATCCCGTGTACATGGGAGTGGAAGTTCACGCGAACATCATAGATAACCTTCTTCACAGCGAGGAAAAAGGACGAGGCTTTCTGCAGCGCACCGGCTATCAGGAAATGGCCGACGTGGCGTTCATACTCCTTTTCGGCCTCGGTTTCGGTGCCTTGTTCAGCCGCGTCACTCCGCTCTATTCCACCATCCTCGTAATCCTCGCGCTCGCTGGTTATGCCTGGTTCGTATATTTCGGCTTCGCCCAGAAAGGCCTCTGGTTCAGCTTCGTGATACCCGCCGGCACTCTCGCGGCTGATTACGTGGCGATCACAAGCGTGCGCATGATCCGCGAAGAGCGCGAGAAGCGGAAAATCCGCAAGACCTTCTCGCAATACCTCTCGCCCGGCGTGATCGAGCTCATCGAAAAAGATCCCGAGAAATACATCCGCCCCGGCGGCGAAGAAAAGGAACTCACCGTGCTCTTCAGTGACATCCGCGGATTCACCACCATTTCCGAAAGCCTCACCCCCGACGAACTCGTCCTGCTCCTCAACGAATACTTCGGCAAAATGACGGACATTGTGTTCGCCACCGACGGAACGCTCGACAAATACATCGGCGACGCCATCATGGCTTTCTGGGGCTCGCCCTATCCGCAGGCCGACCACGCGTCCCGCAGCTGCTCGTGCGCTTTGCAAATGGTGCGCGGCCTCGCGGAATTAAACGCGAAGTGGAAGGCTTCCGGGCACCCGCCGATCTCGATTGGCATCGGCCTGAATACCGGCCTCGTAAATGTTGGAAATATGGGTTCGGCCCGCAGGCTCTCCTGGACCGTCATGGGCGACAACGTGAATCTTGCCTCGCGCCTCGAGGGAATCACAAAGGAATATCACGTGCAGCTCGTAATCAGCGAAGCGACGTATCGTCACGTGGCTGCCCAATTCGTCTGCCGCGAACTCGACAAGATACGAGTGAAGGGCAAGAATCTGCCCGTGACCATTTACGAATTGATGGACGTCGCCGCGGAAAAATCGAAATACGAGCCGCTTCTCGAGCGCTTCGATCAAGCGATGGCGGCCTATCGCTCCCAGAATTGGAGCGAAGCGGCCGAGAAGTTCGCCGACATCCTCCCGGAATTTCCAGATGACGGCCCGTCGCAGGTGTTTCTCTCGCGAGCAATGGAATTTTCAGAGAACGCGCCCAAGGGCGCCTGGGACGGCGTTTACGTCATGAAAACGAAGTAGCGGCGCAAACGAGCTCCTTCGAGGTTGGCAACACTAAGAAGAAATCAAGGTCGTGGTCGGGGCGTGGAGATTTGAACTCCAGACCTCCTGCGCCCAAGGCAGGCGCGCTACCAGGCTGCGCTACGCCCCGACATGATGAGCCCCTCGATTATACACTTTGCAACTCCACGTCAGGGTCCGCGCTGCGTTCAAGCGTAAAGTGAGACGGGCACTCTTGTTTACCCTGAGCCCGCGAAGGGCCTGTCCTCTGCCGCTCACTCTCGCTCCAACATGCAAATATGAAATCGTCAGAACCACCCAGAGTCCAATTCCGCGAAGCACGTCCGCGTCTCTCTCCCGTCAAGCCTGCCGTCGCTTCCCATTTGAAATTTCCAATTTCCAAGTTCAAATCCTCAATCCGCAAAAAGTCGTGTTGCCTCTTCCGGCGCTACAGTCTTCCCTGTATGTCACATCGCCGCATTTCAGGTCATCATCGCCGTACTGCATGAAGGCCCTCGATTCAATCCAGAAATACCGCGCCACCCTTCGGAGGCTTCTGTAGGTGAGAATTCTCATCGCCGACGATCATGAACTGGTGCGCAGGGGCGTTCGCTCAGTCCTGCGCACTCGACCTGACATCGAAATCTGCGGCGAAGCGATCGATGGCCAGGATGCCGTCGAACAAGCCCGGCTTTTAAGTCCCGACCTGATTATCATGGACATCAGCATGCCGAGGCTCAATGGCCTCGAAGCCACCCGCGAAATCCGTCGCATTCTTCCCACCAGCAATGTCCTGATTCTCAGTCAGCACAATTCCCCGGAAATGATGCGGCAAGCTTTGAATGCCGGTGCGCGCGGCTACGTCATCAAGACCGCCATCTCCGGGGATTTGTTCACTGCCATCGATAAGTTGCGAGAGGGCCAATTATTCTTTCCCGATTCCGTCACGGGCAGTACCAACGCCAATATCGACATGCAGGAAATTCTCCAGCGCAGCCAGGCTTTTGAAAGGGCGTTGCGTGACAGCGAAGAGCGTTACCGTTTGACGTTCGAGCAAGCCGCCGTTGGCATCGCCCATGTCTCAAACGAGGGACATCATCTTCGCGTGAACCAGAAGCTTTGCGAAATCGTAGGCTACACGCAGGCAGATCTACGGAAGCTCACCATAAACGAGATTTCTCATCCGGCAGATCTGAAAGCCGATGTCGCCCAGGCCCACCGCGTCGTCGCAGGCGAACTCGATCAGTACTCCACTGAAAAACGCCTGATCCGCAAAGATGGCTCGGCAGTCTGGGTCAATCAAACCATGAGCGCGGTCCGCCATTCCGATGGGCGTCTCGATTACCTTGTCACTGTGATTGAAGACGTCACAGAGCGCAAGCAAGCGGAATTCGCTCTCGCCGATGCTGCGCGGCATCAGAAAGCCCTTTTTCATCTCGCCGATCACCTCCACCGCGCCACTTCGGCCGACGAGACCTTTAACACCGCTAGGGAAGCAATCTTGGAGGCGTTGCAATGCGATCGCGCCTCGATCTTGCTGTTCGACGAGCAAGACAGGCTTCGGTTTGTCAGTTGGTGTGGTTTATCCGACGCCTACCGTGCGGCCACCGAGGGCCATTCGCCGTGGCGCCCAGATGAGCAGAATCCTCAGCCAATTATTGTGGAAGACCTCGAGACCTCCAATTTCGAACCAGCTCTCAAAGCTATTGTTAAGGCGGAAGGTATCGGCGCGCTCGCATTTGTCCCGCTCGTTTCCAATCGAAAGCTGATCGGGAAACTCATGGCTTATTTCAATGCGCCGCATATTTTTTCAGAAAGCGACATTGAACTCGGCCTCACGATTTCCCGCCAACTCGCTTTTGCTCTCGAGCGCCAGCGCTCCGCGGAAGCTTTACGCCAAAGTGAAGAGCGTTTTCGCGCTATCGTTGAGGCATCCCCCGAATGTGTGAAGTTGGTCGCTCCCGACGGAACTCTGCTCCACATGAACGCCGCCGGCCTGGCAATGGTAGGAGCGCCTTCGGCGGAAGCGCTGGCAGGACAGAACGTCTATGACCTCGTCGTGCCGGAAGATCGAGAGCGTTTCCGTGCGTTCAACGAAAAAGTCTGCCGCGGAGAAAAGGGCTCGCTCGAATTTGAAATTTCGAGTTTACTAGGCGCTCGTCGGCAGATGGACACCCGTGCCGTCCCCCTACGCCAGCCCGATGGGCAAATCGTTCATCTCGGTATCACCCGCGACGTTACCGTTCGCAAGCGAGCTGAACGCGCCGCTGGCCTGCTCGCTGCCATTGTGGATTCTTCCGATGACGCGATTATCAGCAAGAATCTGAATGGCGTCATCACCAGCTGGAACAAGGGGGCGGAACGGCTATTTGGCTATACACCAGACGAAGCCATCGGCCAGCACATCACTCTTATCATCCCAACCGACCGTCGCGGCGAAGAGACGGAAATTATTGCCCGCATCAAGCGCGGGGACCGCGTGGACCACTTTGAGACCGTCCGGATTCGAAAGGACCGCACCCTTCTCGATATTTCCCTCACAATTTCGCCGGTAAAGGATCTCAACGGCAACGTGACCGGTGCATCTAAGGTAGCCAGGGACATTACCGACCGCAAACGCGCCGACCAGGAGTTGCGAGAAAGCGAAAGTCGCTTCCGGGCTCTCTCCGAGAAACTTGATTCAGAAGTTCGCGCGCGCACCAGAGAATTGGAGTTGAGCAACGCCGATGTGCTGAGGCAATCCCATCACCTGCGCGAGCTCTCATGGCAAATGTTGCGCATGCAAGATGACGAGCGCCGTCATATCGCGCGAGAATTGCACGATAGCGCCGGCCAATTGCTCACCGTCCTGGCCATGAATTTAGCCACTCTAAGCCGCAAAGCACGTGAAAAGGCGCCGGAACTCGCGGAATCCGCGGAAGACGCGCGGGAGTTAGTCCATCAGTTGACCGGCGAAATTCGCACCAACTCCTATCTGCTGCACCCGCCTCTCTTGGACGAAGAGGGATTACAGTCCGCCGTCTCTTGGTATGTCCGCGGATTGGCCGAACGCAGCGGACTCGATATTTCGTTTAAAATTTCCGAAGGGTTTGGGCGGCTTCCGCGTGAAATGGAACTCGCTGTCTTCAGATTGGTTCAGGAAAGCCTCACAAACATCCATCGCCACTCGGGCAGCAAACGCGCCATGATCGAGATCCTTCGGACGCCGGAACAGGTTCTTCTCGAAATTCGGGATGAAGGCAAGGGAATTTCCCGCGAAAAGCTCGCGGAAATTCAATCGCGAGGCGCTGGCTTTGGAATCCGCGGCATGCGCGAACGCGCCCGCCAATTCGATGGCGAAATGACCATCGACTCGAATGGCCAGGGAACCCTTTTCCGAGTTACCATTCCGATGTCCAAGAACGAACCGGCGACAATCGAAGAGCCCACGACTCAAGAGCCTAGGACCCAGATCGCGTGAAAAAAATTAGCCTTGGGACATTTCGGTGATCGATGCGAATCCTAATTGCGGATGATCATCACTTGGTTCGCCGCGGAGTCGGGGATCTCCTTTCAAAGGAGGCTGGTTGGGAGATTTGTGGCGAGGTCAGCGACGCTGCGCAGGCTTTCCAGAAAGCCAGCGAACTGAATCCCGATCTAATTCTTCTTGATATCAGCATGCCCGACGGAAGCGGCTTTGACGCCGCGCGTCGAATCCGCCAGGAAATTCCTCACGTCAAAATCCTAATGATGAGCCACCACGACGCCACGCAGTTCGAAAAAAGTGTGATTGAATCCGGCGCAGACGGCTGTATCGACAAAGCCCGCTTGGCCCTCGATCTGGTCGTCATGATAAAAAGCCTTCAGTCTTCCAGCAGCAATCTCGCCGGTGCCAGTCCCACCTGACATTCTCCGCTCCGGATTTTTTTGTTAGCTACGACCACGCTAAATCGTCTTGTCTTTCGAATAGCAGATCTTTTCCAGATTGCACTCGATGCACAGCGGTTTCCGCGCCTTGCAAATTCGCCTTCCATGCCAGATCAGTTGATGCGAAAAAAGAATCCAGCGATCCTCCGGAATAACTTTCATCAAATCGGTCTCGATTTTCTTGGGGTCGGTGTTCTTCGTCAAATCGAGGCGCCCCGAAAGCCGCTGCACATGCGTATCGACAACGATTCCTGACGCAATCCCGTAAGCGGTTCCCAGCACAACGTTTGCAGTCTTTCGCGCGACGCCGGGCAGCGTCAGAATCTGATGCATCGTGCGAGGGACTTCGCCGCCAAATTCCTCGACGATCTTCTTGCTGGCGCCCATGATCGATTTCGTCTTGTTGCGATAGAAACCGGTCGAGCGGATTTCTTCTTCGATATCGCGCGGATTCGCATACGCGAGCGCGGCTGGAGTTGGATACTTCTTGAAGAGCCCCGGCGTAACCATGTTCACGCGCACGTCGGTGCTCTGCGCCGAAAGAATCGTAGAGATTAGAAGCTGGAACGGATTGTCGTGCTTCAACGCGCAGGTGGCTGCTGGATAGGCTTCGTCCAACCCGTGAAGAATGGCTTTCACGCGTTCGGGATTTGGGCCGCGCCCGAATGGGCGGTTACGCGATGGATGCTTTGCCGGGCGCGCCGAAGGCTTTGCCGCGCGATTCGACTTCGTCGCCTTCTTAGCGCGAGCTTCTTTCTTTGCTGCTTTGTTTTTGGAATTTGCCATCGAGCGCAAAACTATAGCATAGCGATGCTATGGCTCGTTGTGGATCGCGATGCCTCAAGAGGCGAAGAAAAGATTCTGGGCGAAGCGCCATTCGGAATCGATCCATTGGCCGGCGCAGCGATATCCGGTTCGCTCACCCATCTCGATTACTTCTTTCAAGTCGTACTTGTGCGAGCTTTCGGTCCAGATCGTTTCACCTTCGCGCATGTAGAAACCGAATCCGGCTTTGCGAATCGTAATGCGCTGCCATTCCGTGGAACGCAGGTGCATTTCGATACGGCGTTCTGATTCGTCGTAGCGCACAACGTGTTCGAAGCGTGAAAGATCGAAATCCGCAGCGAGCTCGCGATTGATGCGCGCGAGAAGATTCTTGTTGAATGCGGCCGTAACGCCTGCCGGATCGTCGTAAGCCAGTTTCAGCATCTCCACCGGTTTTTCAAGATCGGTCGAAAGGAGCAGAGCATCGCCTTCATGAAGAATTGCCCGGACTTCGCGCAGAAATTGATCTCCGGCCGGGCGATCGAAATTGCCGATCGTGCTGCCGAGAAACAGCAGGAAGATCTTTTCACCTTCGCGGCGGCGCGCAGCCACCTCCTGCAAGCCATCCAGATATGCGCGCTCGAAGCCGACGATGCTGACCCGGTCGATCTGTCCGAGCTCCTGCTGGCAACGGCTCAGCGCGCTACCCGAAATATCAATCGGGTAGTAGTTCACGCGCTGCTTGCGGGCCAGGGCTTCCAGAAGCAATCTCGTTTTTTGACCGCTGCCGCTTCCCAGTTCTGCGACGATCACCGGACTCGGCAAACGATCAACGACATCACCCGCATGCCGATTCAGTATCCGCTTCCCGGCGCGGCTGAGCCCATATTCTGGGAGGACGCAGATCACGTCGAAAAGCGCCGAGCCCACTTCATCGTACAAATATTTTGAGGGCAGTTCTTTTTGTCCCGGCTGGCTAAGGCCGATGGCTACGTCCGATGCAAACTCGGATAGAACCTGTGTAGAGACGGTTGTAGGAACTAATCGCGGGGCACTGGACATGAGTTACTCCTCGTTATTCCTCTGCGCACCGGAAGGTGGCGTAGACGTAGGGGTAGTGGGGCTGAAACCAGTTGCGGAATGACCGGCGCAGCATCGAGGCATCGGTGCGGGCCGATCCACCCTTTATCACGAAATGTTTGCCGTCAAAAAAGTCAGCCGAATAACCTTTGTAGAAGGGAAAGGGTGTAAAGCCCGGAAGTGGGCCAAACTGTGTGGAAGTCCATTCCCAACCATTGCCAAGCAGATCGTGAACGCCGAATGCGCTTGCGGCCGCGGGATGCGCGTCGACAGGGGCCGCGTGCCAACTCTTGAAATGAAAATTTCCGCGTGAGCGATCGGGAGGAGCGTCACCCCACGGATACTCGCGTTCGATGCCTTGCGGCGTGCCGTATGCGGCGCGATGCCACTGCGCTTCGGTGGGCAACTTCTTGCCGGCCCATCGCGCGAATGCGGCAGCTTCCGCGTAGCTCACATACACCGGCCACGATGGCGGCAGCGGGATAATTCCGAACATCGACCGGTATTCCCACTGCGTGTCGGAGTCGGTTGCTGCTGAATTCGAACGAGGTAGCCAGAACTGGGGATGCTCAAGGCGCTGCTGCCGTTTCCATTCCCGATCTTCGGGGCGCCAGTAACGGGAATCTTCGTAGCCGCAGGCCTGGACGAATTCCATGTACTCGCCGTTGGTTACGGGAAAGGCGCTGATTGAGAATTCGGGAACTGAAATCTGCTGCGCCTCGAATTCGTTGTCCCATCCGAAGGTGCCCTCGCTGCGCAATTTTCCGAGGGTTGCGGTACCCGCAGGAATCGTCAGCCAGCGCCGGGCGGGAGCGGGACGCGGATCGCTCATCGGCGCTGGCTGCGGAATCTTTCTCTCGAGGGCTAAATTGTGAAGGAGATAAGAAAGCGTCTCGGCGTGCATCCGACGATGTTCGATCGCTACCTGCAGCAAAGTGCCGTCGGCCAGCAGTGGTTCGCGGCTGATATGGGATTTGTGCAACGCCTCATCCAAACGGGTGCGGATATTCGTTTTGTATTTCTCGGTTTTCGCGATATTCGGCCAATCTCCCGGCTTATCTGTGGGCAAGCCGCCGCCGATCGGATCGATGCCGAAGGCGAACAACTTGTCGAAAGCCGCATCGTGCGTGCCAAGATCGAGTGGGCCGCTGAGCAGATTCCAGTCGAAGGCTTCCAGGTGGCCGAGATAAAAAATCAGGCGATGGCGTTCGGCAATCGGGCGGTCGTAAAAGGAATTGGGAGGCAGGAGATCGAAAAGCGCATCGGTTTGCGCGCGAGCATCCGCCATTCGCGAAAGCAGGTTTGAGTGAAGATCCGGCGCGACTTTGGAAGTAGCCACGAAGTCACCTCGGCGGGCAGACCTGTTATTCTCCCGCAGCCCAGAGTTTCAGAGCAAGCTATTTGATTCCCCAGGGAAGAGAAAGGACTCTACAGGACGCGGCCCTCAAGGTACGCAATTGCCTTGCGAAAGGCCCTACCGCGATGACTGTATTGATTTTTCTCTTCGCGCGTGATTTCGGCATAGGTGCGCCCTAGTTGGGGAAAGAAAAACACGGGATCGTAGCCAAAACCGCCGGAGCCCTGGGGCGCCTGCGCGATAATGCCTTCGACCGAATCCGACAATACAGCGACGGCGCGCCCATCTTGCGCAAGAGTAGTGACGCAAACAAACCGTGCCTTGCGATCGTCGCCATTCAGCGCGTTCATTTCCCGCAACAGCTTCTGCACTCGATCGGCGTCACTCGCTCCCTGACCGGCATAGCGCGCGGAAAAGACTCCGGGGGCGCCGCCCAGCGCCGGAACGACCAAGCCGGAATCGTCAGCCAACACAGTGCCCGTTGCAAACCGGCTGTAATAGAGAGCCTTTCCCGCGGAGTTCTCGGCGAAGGTTGGCGCGGTTTCATCGAAAGGCGGAATCTCGTGGAAATTCGGGAGAAGCGCCAGTTCGATCGGTGAATCGCCCGCAAGAATGCGGTACTCGCGCAATTTTCCCGGGTTTGACGAGGCGAGAAAAACCTGAATCGGTTGCGGCGAGCTCAAAGGACCTTATCGCGAGCGTGTGCTGAAATTCATGTGCAAGAGTTCCTGCTGCGCTTCCTGGAGTTGACGAATTCCGCCGGCAGCGAGAGCCAGCAGTTGCTGGAGTTCGCGGTCCGTATAGGTGCGGCCCTCCGCGCTGGCTTGCACCTCGACGAAACGGCCGCCGCCTGTCATCACGACATTCATGTCCACCTGCGCGCGCGAGTCTTCTTCGTAGGCGAGATCGAGAAGAAGCTCGTCACCGACGATTCCGACGCTGACGGCCGCGAGCGAATCAAGGAGCGGCACGGAACGAAGCATCCCAGCTGCAACCATGCGCTCGAACGCGAGAGCGAGGGCCACAAATGCTCCTGTAACGGAAGCGGTTCGAGTGCCGCCGTCGGCTTGAATCACGTCGCAATCGAGCCAGGCTGTGCGTTCGCCGAGCGCTTTCAGATCAGTGACGGCGCGAAGCGCTCTGCCGATCATGCGTTGAATTTCGAGTGTGCGTCCTGATTGGCGGCCTCGAGCGGATTCGCGCGGGGTGCGCTCTTCCGTGGAGCGCGGCAGCATTCCATATTCACCCGTAACCCAGCCCTTGCCCGAACCTTTTCGAAACGAAGGCACTCCGTCTTCGATTGTGGCGGTGATGATCACGCGCGTGTTGCCTTCTTCGATCAGTACACTGCCTTCTGCGTTGGGAATGAAGTCGGGAATGATTTTTACCGGGCGCAAATCATCGGCTGCGCGTCCATCTGTTCGCAATGCTGGCTCCTCTCGGGGTCCGCGTGTTGCACGGAGAGAACTGCTCGCAGACAGTGTGACGACTGCTGCGGCGGGTGTCAACAATCAGTCACAAATCGGTAGTACGGTATTTCGTGGAGAGCCCGGGCCAGGTACATCAAGTAGAGTAGTGGTGAAAAAGAAAAGGAGCATACGAAGATGAAGCCAAAGAACACGATCTGCCTGTGGTACGACAAAGACGCGCATGAGGCGGCGCGCTTCTACGCCGCAACGTTTCCGGATAGCAAGGTAACCGCGGTTCACCAGGCTCCCGGTGACTTTCCGGGCGGCAAGAAAGGCGATGTGCTGACGGTGGAGTTCATCGTGGTGGGCATTCCCTGTCTCGGTCTCAACGGAGGCCCGATGTTCAAGCACACCGAGGCCTTTTCATTTCAGATCGCGACGGACAATCAGGAAGAGACGGACCGTTACTGGAACGCGATCGTCGGCAATGGCGGAGCGGAAAGCCAGTGCGGTTGGTGCAAGGACCGCTGGGGTCTCTCGTGGCAGATCACGCCGCGCGCGTTAACCGATGCGCTTGCGGCTGGTGGCGCTGAGGCAAAGCGCGCCTTCGAGGCGATGATGAAGATGAAGAACATCAACATCGCCGCCATCGAGGCAGCGCGGCGAGGCTGAGGTGGATAGGCCGATTCTTCATTTGCACTACATGACGCGCAAATTCAGCCGCACGTTTAGAGGTTTTCCGCCCGAGCCGTCGCCGAACTTGAGTCGGGTAAGTAAGGACAAACGAATATTGGGAATGAGGTACAGAATGGTCGGCTCAACGCCCTATGTGATGCGGGCGGGTCTTAGACCCGCCCCTACCGACCCATTTTGGCAGCATAGCGGGACTACAATGCGGGCGTTGAACCGACACCTACGAACCAGTGAATTACCTGGGCTGAGCTTTCGCGCTGCTCCCGGGTCGCCGGGGTTTTGGCGGTGCGGAAGCATTCGGAGGGTTCGTTGCCGGGGTTGCGTTCGATCGCGCAGGCGCTGGCGGCGCTGCGTTTGGGGGATTCAGGTCGAAAAATCCAGTCAGGTCTAGATGTCCTGCCAGCGTTTCAACTTCCTGCCCGTGGATCAGAATTTTCAGGCGGCGCGCCGTCGAGACATTATCGTCAAGCGTGCGCGATATTGAATCCACCACCAATTGCTCGCTTTCGATTCCGGAAGGAGTTTCCGAAGAAAGCGCGTCGGAGAAGTCCGCGACTGCAGTTCCGTCGGGCAGTATGTAGAACGCAAGCAGTTCAGCATCTGCTGGAATTGTCCGCTGTTCCGGCGCGGGTGTGTCGGCAATCAGCGCCTGCAAGACTTGCTTGCCGCGCTGTACCGGGTCAGCAGAAAGGGCAAGTTCCACGGTGGTGCTGGTGACGCGGTCTTCTCCCGCGGCCCAGTAGATTCTGGCACCCTGCGGAGCGTCGGTTGGCGTCTTAATTTCCGGTGCAAGCACCTCGCGGCGCGCTTTTTCTTCGGATGATTGCGATCCGGCGAGGCCCTGCATGCGCCGATGCAGTCCGCGCAAGCTGATGAGGCCGACCAGCACTGCCACGGTGAGGATTCCCAGAGCGATTTTGAGATCTCGCGGCATTACGGTTGACTCGTGACGGGCGGAGTGGCCGGAGTAGCCGGGCGGAATGCTGCGATGCCTCTCGCAATCGAAGCGGCGAGCGGTCCGGATAATGACGTTAACGCGATCGGATCAGAAACGGAGACACTGGAAATTTCGACCGCTACGGCGGGAGCTGCCACTGAGCGCAAGTTGCGCACCGCTGCGGGCGTTGGAGCATTTGGCGATTGCGGAAACCGATGCGCGAGCTCGATCTGCACAAGATTTGCCAAGCGCCGGCTTTGATCGGAGAAGGGACGCTGCGCTTCTTCCCAGGGGATCGCTGTTCGGAAACTTTGCTTTACCGGAATCGATGAAATCGAAGTAGAAGTATCTGTTTCCTGGAAGGGAACTGGAAATTGGTAAAAGTATGCCCGGGTGTTGCCAGTGGCGCCGGTGGATGAAACGTGCAAGCTGACGAAGATGGCGTCGCGATACGCGTTCGCCACTGCTGCCCGATCCTCATAGGAAGGATTCGAATCGTCGTTGCGAGTCATCACTGCGCGATAGCCTATTCGTTCGAGCTCGGCGCGCAGAATTTTCGCGACTTGTAACACCACGTCTTTTTCGACCAAGGTCGTCCCGCGCGCGCCGGTGTCTGTCCCGCCATGGCCGGGGTCAATGACTACCATCGGGCCGAGGTGGACGGGAGGGGGAGGAGTTTGTTCGAGAGAAGCCTGCGGAGGCGCGCCGGGAGCAGGTGGAACGCCCTGCTGCGAGGCAGGCTGAGGAGGAGGCGCGGATTGGTTTGAAGCGGGCTGTGGCGGCGCTGATTGCTGGGGCGGATTTTGCTGGTCTTGCTGCTGGGCGCGAGGATGCGATGCACGCGAGGAAATTCCGCGAGCCAGCACCGCGGATGACAAACCTACGCAAACTATGAATGCATAAAAGAAAGAACGACGCACGGCGAAGAGGATAACAGAATTGTTCGCGGCCAAAAGTGCGAAGCGGCGGCGACTTGCCGAGCGACTAAACGGCGGCTCGAATCATATCGGCGGCTTTTTCGGCGATCATGATGGTCGGGGCATTTGTGTTGCCGGCGGTGATTCTCGGCATCACTGAAGCATCCACGACGCGCAATCGTTCGATGCCACGGAGTCGGAGCTGCGAATCGACGACGGCGAGGGCGTCGTGGCCCATCTTGCAGGTTCCTACCGGGTGGTAGAGCGTTTGAGCTTCGGCGCGAATGAAGTCGGCGATTTCTGCGTCGGATTGGGTGGCGGCGCCTGGATGCAATTCTCCGCCGCAAAACTTTGCAAGTGGCTGTTGTTGTGCGAGACGGCGCGAAAGCTTGACGCCTTCGATAATCACGCGCATGTCGGCGTCGGTGGAAAGGTAATTGGCGCGGATTGCGGGCGGATCGAGAGGGTTCGAGGATTTCAGCGCAATCGAGCCGCGGCTTTCGGGAGTGATGAGCGTGGGGCCGAAGCCGAAGCAGTGGTCTTTGCGGGGGCTTAGGCCATGATTGACGTAATAGGCGGGGCCGAAAAGCAACTGCAAATCCGGGCGTTGCGATTCTTCGCGCGTGCGCAGGAAAATTCCGGCTTCGGCCACATTGGAAACTAGCGGGCCGCGCTTCAGGACGAAATAGCGGATTAGATTGGGAAGTGACTCGGCGGTGGCCATGCTTACGGGTTCTGTGCAGAGGTAACCAACGGAAACCATGATGTGGTCCTGAAGATTCTTGCCGACGCCGGGGAGGTCGTGAATCGGGCGGATTCCTGCGCGACTGATTTCATCTGCTGGGCCGATTCCGGAGAGCAGAAGTAGCTGCGGGGAATTGATTGCGCCGCCGGAGAGAATCACTTCCCGATCAGCGCGGGCTGTTTTTGCGCCTGTGCTGGAGAAATATTCGACGCCGATGGCGCGTTGTTTTTCGAGCGTGATTCGCGCGACGTGTGCGTTGGTGACGACGGTGAGATTTTTGCGCGCGAGGGCGGGGTTGAGGTATGCGTCGGCGGCGCTGTGGCGGCTGCCGTTTTTTTGCGTTACTTGGTAGAGGCCTGCGCCATCCTGGCGGTCACTGTTGAAATCCGGATTGGATGGGATGCCGAGGGCGGCGGCTGCTTCGAGGAAAGCGCGCGTGAGGGGATTCACGCAGCGGAGGTCGCTTATGTGGAGGGGGCCGCTCGTACCATGGAATTCCGATTCGCCTCGTGCTTGCATCTGCGATTTTTTGAAGTAGGGAAGGACGTCGTTGAACCTCCAGCCCTGATTTCCGAGGCTGGCCCAATAATCATAATCGAGGTGATTTCCGCGGATGTAAATCATGGCGTTCATCGAGCTCGATCCCCCCAGCATTTTTCCGCGAGGCCAGTAGAGGCGGCGGTTGTGAAGGCAGGGCTCGGGCTCGGTGGAGTAGTTCCAGTCGACGGCTGTCTTGTAGAGTTTGGAGAATGCTGCGGGGATGTGGATTTCTTTTGCTTTGTCGGGGCCGCCTGCTTCGAGTAGCAGGACGCGCGAATGGGAATCTTCGGTTAGGCGCGCGGCCAGTACGCAGCCTGCCGAGCCTGCGCCGACGATGATGTAGTCGTATGCGTTTTGTTTGGCGGGCATTGAGTCCGGAAGGGAATTAGAAGACAGCGGTGGGTAATCGGCAATCAAATTATTGATTGGGTGGGGATTATTGAGGGCGTATTGCTGGCGCAGCGAGGGTAGGATCGCTAAGCGGCTTTGCGCTGATTTTGTGACGCGCCGGTGAGGCGGCGCAGTGGCGCGGTGGCCCAGTATGCGAGGAAACCGCCAGCGATCAGTAACGTTCCGAACGCCAAGCCGCTCATGCCGAGGATTCGTTCGCCTTCGCTGTGAACCATTGCGAAACCGAGTAGAAGGATAGGGAAAACGCCGACGAGAATCGCGCCGGGTGTGCCGCCTGGGACGCGAAATGGGCGGCGGAGATTTGGTTCCTTGATGCGCAATGCGGCGAGAGCGAGGAATTCGAGCGAGAGGCTCATGCCGTAGAGCATGATGTCGAGCGTGACGAGGCGCTCGAAGCCCAGGCCGAGGCACATCGCCCAGGCGGTGGCGAGGACGATGATTGAAACCCAGGGGGCGCGCGTTTTTGGTTGCAGCTTGCCGAAGACTGCGGGGAGCATTCCGTCTTGCGCCATGGCGAGAGGCAGGCGCGAGTAACTCATCACGAGAGCGTTGAACATTCCGAACGCGCTCATCATGCCGCCGAGTACCAGCGCGGCTCGAAAAATGCGGCCGGCGACGGGACCGGCGACGAGGGCGCCCATCATGCCGGCGAGGTCGGCCCAGGAGCCGGTTTCAAAAGCCGACGAAGAGATGCCGGTGAGCCACATGGCGGCGAATGGCAGGATGTAGGTGGCTGCTACTACCAGCACCGCGATGAGCATTGCCCGGGGATAAGTTTTTTGCGGGCGGCGGACTTCGGTGGCGATTGTGGAGGCGTTGTCCCAGCCCATGTAGTTCCACATGCAGATGAGTAGGCCGCCGATCAGGCCGACGCTTGAGGTGGTGGGAGCGGTTACGGCGCCTTTCAGCGCGCCGATTTCCATTGGCGCGATGAGCACGATCAGAGCAAACGGGAGCGACAGCAAAAAGAAAAGCCACAGCGAGGAGATCGCCACCACTCGGATGCCTGCGATGTTCATCAGCGCGCAAACGGTGACTACCGCGAGGCCGACCATTACGCCGCGGTGACCTACGGAGAACCACGGGAAGAGTCGAGTGAGGTATGCGACGAAAAGCGTGGGATAAATCGCCATGTCGAAGATGCTGGCGACGAGAGACAGCCACGCTTCCTGAAATCCCCAGAAATTTCCGAGAGCTCGGCGGACCCACGCGTAGTAACCGCCTTCTGACGGCAGCGCGCTCGAAAGCTCGCCGATCATGTACGTGGTGGGAAGGCTCCAGACGAGGGGCGTGAGCAGCAAAAGCAAAATGCCGAGGCCGTAACCGGCGCCGTGGATGATGTCTTCGGTGCCGTATGTGCCGCCCGACACCATGAAAAATGTGGCCGCTACCAAGGGCCAGACGGTGAGCTTCGCTACTTTCTTCTTAGTGGAAGAAATCGCCCGGGAGGGAAATTGGGCTGGCAGGGTGATGGTGCTCAATTTTTTGTCGCGTCCTCCGTCAGCGATCCTCGCTCTCTCACTGCCGCGCAGGTGGAGCGAGTTCGCCTATCGCAATTGAAGAATACGGAAATTTACGCGCGATGCAAGGGAAAACGTGAGCGCGAGCAAAACTTTTTCGCGGAGGAATGCCGCCTCGTGTTCGCTGAGAAAGTTCTTAGAATATTTGCGGAGGATTAGTTGGAGCTGCTCTTAGCCGCTTTCTTTTCCATACGGCGCTCGCGCTGCTGATCGCTCCATGCCTTCTGTTGTTCGGGGGTGAGGACGGCGAAGACCTGCGCGCGCGTCTGCTTGGTTATGTCCTTGATTTGTTTTGTTTGCTGGTCTGGCGTGAGGGTCTTGTCTTTCTCGATGTCCTGCTTTTGTTTCTTGGCGTCGTCGCGAATCGACTTGATTTTGTCTTTTTGGTCTTGCGTCAGATTCAGTGAGTCGTCGTTTTCGATGGCATCAGGATTCGATGAGGACTTTGCCGAGCTTTGTGACGTTGCTTGAGCTGCCCCAGCCTGACGGCTTGGCATCACCGAGATAATTCCAAAAGCGAACAGCAATCCGAATACGACCAAATGCATCCGGGGCTTATTCATGCCTGTCTCCTAATAAGAAGTGGATTAAACATCAGAACCAAACTGCTTCACGTCTTCAGGCCCTTCTTTCGCTGCAACCTTGTGCTCCCCTTGCACTTGCACGCGTATCTGTTCGACTACGTCCGGGTTTGCGAGCGTCGTGATGTCGCCGACATCCAGGGTATTCGAAATTGCTGCCAGAATTCGGCGCATCAGCTTTCCCGAACGCGTCTTGGGCATATCCGGAACGATATGGACGGATTTCGGGCGAGCGATCTTGCCAATCATCGTCTCGATTGTCTTTATCACCTTATCGCTCACTTCTTTGTGCGACGCTGTGACGCCTGGTTTGAGTGAAATGTAAATTTCCGGGACGCGACCTTTGATTTCGTCGACCACAGGCACCACCGCCGCTTCGGCTACTTCGTCAATTGTGAGGCAAGCGGATTCCAGTTCTTTCGTCCCGAGGCGATGACCGGCCACGTTGATCACATCATCCACGCGGCCGAGAATCCGGAAATATCCGTCTTTTGCGAGAAGCGCGCCGTCGCCAGCGAAGTACGGCCAATCGTGCCTGGTGCTGCAGAGGAAGCCGCCCGTCTCCGTTTGCCACCACGTATCTACGATCACGGCTTCTCGTTTTCCGACGACGTCGTAATACCAGCGCCAGACTTCCGGCTCAATCGGCTCGCCGACAGTGGTCATGTGCTTGAAGTGATATTTATATTTGCCGGGTTCGTGCGGGCCTGCTTTGCGCAGCATGCGGATGGCGGTTGGCGAGGTGTGGAAGATATTCACTTTGAGCCGCTCTGCAATTCGCCACGGCCGCCCTGCGTCGGGATAATTCGGCACGCCTTCGTAAATGACGCTCGTCGCCGCCAGCGCTAGTGGTCCGTAGACGATATATGAGTGGCCGGTGATCCAGCCAATATCCGCCATGCACCAGTAGACGTCTTCGGGATGAATGTCCTGATAATATTTTGCAGTTCCGGTGACGTAAGCCAGGTAGCCGCCGGTGCGATGCTGGCAGCCTTTGGGCTTGCCGGTGCTTCCGCTGGTGTACATCAGGAAGAGCGGATCCTCGACGTCCATCGTCTCTGGCTCGACGATTTTTCCGCGATAGTCCTTCAAAACTTCGTCGACGAAATAGTCCCGGCCCTTTAGCATCGGTGTCGCCGAGCCATATTTTCCGGGATAGCGGCGCCAGACAAGCACCTTGTCGATTTCCTGGCCGTCGCGCTTGGCGGTTTCAACGGCGATTTCGACTGCGGCTTTGTGATCAATCAGCTTTCCGCCGCGGTAGTAGCTGTCCGCATAAATCAGTACACGGCTTCCAGAGTCTGCCGCGCGCATTCCGCACGCTTCGCCGCTAAACCCGCCGAACACCACGGAATGGATTACGCCAAGGCGAGCGCACGCCAGCATCGTGATCGGCAACTCGGGAATCATCGGCATGTGAATCGTGACGCGATCGCCCTTTTTCAATCCCGCGAAATCGCGCAGTATCGCAGCGGTTTCGTTCACGCGCTTATACAACTCCTGATAGGTGATGACGGTGGGCTCTTCGTTTTCCGGCTCCGGAACGGAAATGATCGCGGCCTTGTCCTTATATTTCTCAAGATGCCGATCCACGCAGTTGTAGCTGGCGTTCAGCTTGCCGCCGACGAACCACTTCCAGAATGGCGGGTCGTTCGTATCAAGTACGGTGGTCCATCTTTGCGACCACGTAAGCATGTCGGCGTATTCTTCGAAGCACTTTGGAAAATTCTTTTCGCCGAATCGCTCTACCGCCTTCGGATCTTTCAGGTAGGCTTGCTCGGTGAATTTCTTCGGCGGATAGAAATACTCTTCTTCCTTTTCCTTCCAATGGACTGCAATATGGGCTTCGTCGGCTGGAGCAGGACTCGATCCTGAAGTTGGATTCTTGATTTCGGCCACGGCGAAGGCTCCTTGGGTTGGATCTGGAGACTCTATTTTTCCGGGCTAATCATCTCTCTGCTGTGGAGCGCCGTCAATCCTAGGGCGAAATTAGCTCAGCGCGAGCTAACGCATCTTTCCCCAAGGCTCTACGCAGTTCTCTGTATACGCGCCCCAAGATGCGAGACCTATCCTATTTACTGGGACCCGGGCACCGTCGTCGAACGATCGGAGGTTGAAGAAACATGCCTTTGATTCAAATCGTTATCGTGCTGGTCGTCATCGGTGTGCTGCTTTGGCTGGTGAACCTCATCCCGATGCAGGGGACTATAAAATCCATCCTGAATACTGTGGTGGTGATCTGCGTGGTGCTTTGGCTTTTGAACGTGTTCGGGGTGCTTAGCTACCTGCCACACATCCGCGTCGGTTCTTGAAGATTCCTGACATTGGCCCGATTGAATGGGAAAGCCATTGCTGAGGCTTGAGGGTGCCAGCTTCAGCGATTTCGTTGTGATAAGTTTCTCGACAGCTGTTCGAGCAATCCCAATTGTCCCTTGAGGATTTTCGTTTTCGCGGTATCGAGATCGAACCAATCCGCCCGGTCGATTTCCGGAAATGATTTTGTTTTGGTCGAGCCTCTGGGCCACTCCATTGAGAAGTTGTTGCTGCGTATGGCGCCGGCGTCAATGTCACCTTCGACCGCCCAGGCGTAAACGGTCTTGCCGCTCGGCTGCTTCACTGGATTCAGGGGTATGAATGTCCCTTCAATAGTGAAGCTTGTTTCTTCCTGAAATTCGCGCTTCGCAGCTTCGAGGGGCTCTTCGCCCTGAGCAAATTCACCCTTCGGAATGGACCATGCTCCGTCATCCTTCTTCGCCCAAAACGGCCCACCCGGATGAACAAGGAAAACTTCGACGCGCCCACTGGCGATTCGATAGAGGAGTATCCCTGCGCTTTGTTTCGGCATCGCGGATTTGTGTCTCGGAGTCGGCCCTAGCGGCGCTCATCAGAGCAACAATTATGGCGAGATCTGGATGCCAAATCGAGCGTGAAACTCGCGCGCGCCGCGGTGCGTGATTCGCAGAGCACGTGTTTTCGGACGGCGCGCAACCCATCCCAACGTTAAAAATCGCGACAGCATCGCAGCGCCGAGCGCGCCCGCCAGGTGCGGGGTACGCTCCGTCCAATCAAGGCACTCGCGAGCAAACGAGCGCCTGCTGCAGCGAACTTGTTCGACATTCACGCCCAGCTTCGCGAGCCACGCTTCGCCCCGCGACGCCACTTCGTATTGCCGGTTGCCGCGTGCCCGGATGAGGTTTGACGATTCGAGCTTCTGCCTCATTTCCACGGCGAGGCGCCCTGCCAGATGGTCGTAACAGGATCTCGCCGTACGCAAGGCGTCGACCCGCGGATCGCGGACAATGTTCCGCACCGGCGAGGCGGTCGCGATCGTTCCCAGGGCCTCCAGAGCATAGGCCACTTCTGGCTTGGAGATTCTGTAAAGGCGCTGCCGACCGGAGGTCTCAGCGCGAAGCAATCCGCCGTCCACGAGCTTAGATAGGTGGCCGCTGGCCGATTGCGCCGAAATTCCGGCCAGTCGCGCCAATTCACCTGCCGGCAATGCCTTCTCGTCCAAAAGCGCGATCAAAATTGCCGCTCGGGCGTTCTCTCCGATCAGTTCACCAACTGCTGCGATTGGATATGTAGCGTTCATAAGAGAATGATAACGCAAAGCGCTCCGGCACGTTTCATCCGGGCGTGAAACATTGTCGCGGCACCGAGCTTAGGATCAGGGCTGGAGGGGACAACGGAAATGATTACGCTCTGCATCCGCTACACAATCGACCAGAATCAATATCGGAATTTCGAGGAATATGTCCGCGCGCTGCCGGAACCGATCCGTCGCAGTGGAGGCGAACTTCTGGGCTACTTTTTGCCAACGAAACTCGCCGGGCCGACGAATACAGCTCTCGCGTTGATCAATTTTGCGAGTCTTGATGCGTATGAGAAATACCGCGAAGCGTTTGGCGCGGATGCGGGTGCCGCAGCTAGCGTCGCGGCTGTCGAAAGGACCGGCTGCATTTTGTGTGAGGACCGATCGTTCCTGCGCCGCATTGTGTGAGGATGCCCAGGTGAGACTCATCGCCTTGATTGTGTTCGATCAACCGGCGATCGGATCGTCCGATGAGCCCACGTAATAAGAGTCGTCGGAGCATCTTAGGATGTAAGCGTAGAACATGGCTATTTTGCCCTTCGACTCGCCGAACTGCGGGCTCGCTCAGGACAAAATTTCGCGAAGCGAAGTTTTCGAGGCGGGGGCAGTTGCGGGCGGTTCAGGCCCGTCCTGAGCTGAGTCGAAGGGAACCCCCGACCAAAGCGTCTTTCTTTGCGCGATTCCATCGTTTTATTTGGTTTTCGCGCTGGCGAGCGGAAGACAAAGTTGAATGCTCTTCGATCCAGACGAGCGCGACGGGCCGCCGCGCAGCTGTCCAGTCAGAACCTTTGCCTTGATTGTGTTCGATCAATCGGCGATCGGGATCGTCCGATGAGCCCACGTAATAGGAGTCATCGGAGCATCGCAGGATATAGGCGTAAAACATGGTTATCTTGCCCTTCGACTCGCCCAAACTGCGGGCTCGCTCAGGACAAAATTTCGCTTCGCGAAATTTTGGAGGCGGGGGAGTCGCGGGCGGTTCAGGCCCGTCCTGAGCTGAGTCGAAGGGAACCGCCGACCAAAGCGTCCTTCTTTTCACGATTCCATTGTTTTATTTGGTTTTCGCGCTTGCGAGCCGAAGGCTATTTTGCCCTTCGACTCGCCCCAAACTGCGGGCTCGCTCAGGACAAAATTTCGCTTTGCGAAATTTTGGAGGCGGGGGGAGTTGAACCCCCGTCCGAAAAGCCTTGCAACTCGAAGACTACATGCTTGTCCCGTTCCGATTGTTTCACCGGGAGAGCTCAGAGCGGGCAAGACGCGCTCCCGGCTAGTCCGATGATCTTACCGGCGCATTACGGACCGAAACGCGACGGCCAGCCTACTGTGTGACGCCTCATCTCAACCGCGTAGGCGACGGTTAAGGAGACGCGCTAGCTAGTTTTATCTAGGCAGCGAGAGCCAACTGTGAGTTGCCAGTTGTGTTGTTCCACCCGATAGCGGGCAGGTGGGGCCCGGCATGCCTTCGAGCCGCGACAGCTTCCGTCGAAACCGTGTCGCCCCCGTTGGAGCCTCTATTTTAACATTTTCGGGCAATCTGTGCTGATGGTGGCGCCCGAGTCGCTAATGATCTGAAAACAAATGCCTAACGTTTGATGGGTTTTTAACCTGCCTATTTACGGAGCAATGCTGTACGCCCAGGAACGCTTCGCCCGAATGTCAGTTGACACTCCTGCCGACCGTTTTCATAATCGCAAATAGGCAACTTCAATATGAAAGAGCGCCAAAAATCGCTCGATAGAGCGCTGGAGGAGGCGGTATCGCGCGCGCTGCGCGATAATCTCGCTCCGCTTCAGCGCACTGCTGACGAACTGCATCAGGCCTATGCCGACTTGGTGGCGGCCTGTTCATCTACACGCCCGAGCAACGCTCTTCCGGCCATGCTTCGGGCGCAAACAGCGGCCTCCTCCCTCGCCGCGGGTCTTTCGGTGTTGTCAAACTTCGTTGCGGTGGCGCTAAAGCCTCGCGACTCGTCGCCCACAGCCGAGGCGGAGGATTTGGCGGAGGCCGCTTCGTCCGTCGCACAGGCGCATGCGCGATCGTCTCCGGCGGCGGAGGCAGAACCAGGGGAAGAAGCGGCATCTGAACCGGTAAACGAAGCGCCCGCCCCGCCCGCGGATGTGACGTCGGCGGAAGCTCCGGTTGCTGAGGAATCTGCACAGGCTGCCCAGGCCGAAGTGATGGCCGATCAGGCGGCCGTCGTCGAATCGCAGGCCTTCAATGTGGCCAGCCTGCCACCCGAAATTCAAGATCTGCATCGCCGCGCGAATCGAGTAGCCAAAGTGGCCATGCAAGACATCAAACTATTGCGGCCGAAAGACGTGAAAGCGGCTCGCGAGCACAAGGACATCTGCATTCGGTTGCGCAGTGACCTCGATAAAGCCCGAAAAGAATACGACCGCCGCTTCCGCGCGATACTGGAGCAGCCAGTGGATTATTTTCATCACTGGATGGTGGAGATTCTCGCCGAGGGAGATACGGAAGCCCTCGGGGAATATCCATATCCCTCGCCCGTTCTGCGGCACTAAAACGACCACGGTGAAATCCTCGGGCCGCTGGCTGAGCGTAGCCGCGGCTTGGCTTATTTGTGTCTTTGGCGCATCTGCACAAACCCAGCGAAAACCGCACTCTTCGCGACATGCCACGCCGGATGCCGATGCGTCAAAAACGACAGCGTCTTCGGTGGCCGCGCAGCTGCAGGACTTATCGCGGGCGCTGAAGAAAAAAAATCCGGCGTCTGCTTATGAGAAGTTGAGCGCTTTCGCAAATCACAATTCCAAGAATGCCTACGGCGCGAGGGCCGCTCTTACACTGGGCTACTACGACTATTCGAAAACCAATTTCGGCCTTGCCGCCAAATGGCTTGCTCGTGCGCAATCCGACCCCCTGCTTCGCGATTACGCTTTGTATTGGAATGCAGAAACGAATATCGCCCTCAGCAAACAAGGCGATGCGATTGCGCAACTGCAAACGTTGCGCTCCGATTTTCCTGATTCCGTGATGACCGATCAGGCCTTGGAGTCTCTGGCCGGAGCGGCCATTGCGCTCAATCAGCCGAACATAGCTCTCCAGGCTCTGGACGCTTACCCAGCGACGAAAAGCAAGCCAGCGCTGCTCTTTCTCCGCGGCGAGGCGCGCGAACAGGCTGGCCGCCCGCTCGAGGCCGTCGAGGACTATCAGTTGCTCTATCTCCGCTATCCGACCGCCGAGCAGGCCCGGCAGGCAAATGCGAAGCTCGATTTTCTTCGGTCTACTTTGAAATCCGGTTATCAGGAAATTCCGCTCGAAGAGCGCTTCACTCATGCGGGCGCATTGTTCAACGGCAGACTCTGGAGCGAAGCGCGAACCGAATATGCGCAACTGCTGCCGCAGCTTTCAGGCGCCGATAAGGAACGCGCCGAATTGCGGATTCTCGAGTGCGGCGTTGCGCTCGGCGGCGGAGTTTCTGCCGTTGCTGCGCTTCAAATTGGCGACCCTGATGTTGACGCCGAGAGATTTTTCACTCTCGCCCAGTATTACCGCAACGTCTCGCCGGATTCGCAGATGACGCAGGCCGTGGAATCGGCTGCAACGCGCGCTCCGCAAAGCCGTTGGGCTGAGCAGGCGCTCTTTCTAGCGGGGAATTATTACTGGGTGCAGCTCGATCGCGAACGCGCCTCTGGCTACTACAAGCAAGTCGCAGATAATTTTTCCGCGTCGCCGGATGCCGTTCCCTCGCAGTGGCGCGTCGCTTGGACCGCTGTTTTGAAGCGCACACCCGATGCTGCAAGCCTGCTCGCGGACTACTTGCGGCGCTTCCCCGGCTCGCCGTTCACGCCTGACGCGCTTTACTGGCTCGGCCGTCTCGCCGAGGAAGCGAACAACCCGGCACTCGCTCGCGCTTACTACGGAAAGCTGCGGACTCGCTACCCGCAGAGCTATTTCGAGAGCCTCGCCGTTACGCGCCGCGCCGCGCTAGGCAATGGTGTTCTCGAAGATCCCGATGTGCTCGACACAATTCCCGCTGTTCCGCCTGCGGCGCCTTTGGGCGATGCGATTCCACCAGCAGCCGCCGATCGCCAGGCGCGGGCCGACGCATTGCGCACGATTGCGTTCGATTCCTCTGCCGAACTCGAACTGCGAGCCGCCTATGCTGCCACGGGCGAGCCGCGCCTGCTGCTCGAAATGGCTCAGGAGGCGATCGCTGCCGGTCACTGCGGTGTCGCCATCGTCGCCGTGCGGCAGATTTTCACTCAGCTTGAATCTCGCCCTTTTGATACGGTTCCGCGCGAAGTTTGGCTCGCCGCTTACCCCATGCCGTTCGCCGGCCCAATTCATCAATGGTCCGCGCACGTGGGACTTCCGCCTTCTCTCACGGCCGGTTTGATTCGCCAGGAATCGGCGTTCGATCCGGATGCGCGCTCCGGAGCAAACGCTTACGGACTTATGCAGTTGCTGCCCAAAACAGCAAAGCGGCTGGCCCGCAGCGCAAAGATCGGATACTCGCGCGGACGCCTTGTGGATCCGGATTACAACGTCCGACTCGGAACCCTCTATCTCTCGGGTCTGCAAAAAGATTTCGGAAGTGTGGAATCGGCGCTGGCCGCGTACAATGCGGGAGAAGATCGCGTCGCACAATGGAATGAAGGGCAGCACTACCGCGAAATCGCGGAGTTTGTAGATTCGATTCCGTTCACTGAAACTCGCGAGTACGTCGAAATCGTCACGCGCAACGCAGGCATTTACCGGAAACTCTACGGAGCGCAGCCACAGAATGAACCCCATCAAAGCAGAACGCGCCATCGCCACTAGCGAGCGCCTCTCCGCCAAAGCCGCGCAATTCACCGAATCCGTGATTCGCGAAATGACGCGCCTTGCCCTGCAATACAGCGCCGTGAATCTTTCGCAAGGTTTCCCTGATTTTGCCGCACCGGCTGAGATCAAGCGCGCCGCTCAAGAAGCGATCGCGGCAGATATCAATCAGTACGCCATCACATGGGGGGCAAAATCGCTGCGCGATGCCATCGCCGAGAAATTCGAGCGTACCGGCGGCTTTGCCATTGATCCCGAGAGCGAAATCACGGTTTGCTGCGGCTCGACCGAAGCGATGATGTCCTCGATGATGGCAATCATCAATCCTGGCGATGAAGTCGTCGTCTTCGAGCCGTTCTATGAGAATTACGGTCCGGATGCGATTCTCTCCGGCGCGAAGCCGCGATTCGTAAAGCTTCACGCGCCGGACTGGAAATTCGATCCCGACGAACTAGGCGCAGCCTTCACGCCTGCTACGAAGGCGATCATCCTCAATACGCCAAATAATCCCACTGGGAAAGTTTTCACTCGCGCTGAACTCGAAGAAATTCGCGATCTGTGCGCGCGTTGGAACGTGTTCGCCATCACCGACGAAATCTACGAGCACATGCTCTATGACGGCGCGAAGCACATCTCCATGGCCACTTTGGACGGCATGCGCGAACGCACCATCACGATCAACGCGCTGTCGAAGTCCTATAGCGTCACTGGCTGGCGCGTTGGCTGGGCCATCGCGCCGCCCGAAGTGACTTCGGCGATTCGCAAGGTACACGATTTTCTTACTGTGGGCGCGGCTGCACCGCTGCAGGCAGCGGGGGCCGTGGCGCTCCAGTCGCCGCCAAGCTACTACGAAAATCTCGCCAAAGATTATCTCGCCCGCCGTGATCGTCTTCTCGGCATCCTCACCGGCGCTGGCTTCCAATGCTTCAAGCCGCACGGCGCCTACTACATCATGACGGACATCAGCGCGTTCGGCTTCCCGGACGACGTCGCTTTCGCAAAATATCTAGTGAAAGATATCGGCGTGGCTGCTGTCCCCGGCTCAAGTTTCTATCGCAATCCCGCCGACGGTCGCACACACCTGCGTTTCACATTCTGCAAGACGGAAAAGACATTCCAGGCCGCGGCCGAGCGCCTCGCCAAACTCAAAACAAGCTAACTCGCCTTGCTTTCCGCAGCCGCCAGACACCTATGCTAAAATCCGCGAGGTTTTCATCGAGGAGATAACGGCATGGCGATGGAGTTCGATCTGATTCGGCCCGGCACCAAGCTCACTGCGAGTGGGGAAGGCGAAGCGCACGAAATCAGCTCGAGCGCCACCCGTACTTTCATGTGCTGGATTGAAATTTCCGACCAGATCGAACAAGAGTCCGTGGACGTCTCCATTTTCGGCTCTGAAGACGGGCAGGCATGGGGGAAAATGCCGTTACTCAAAATGCCGCAGCGGTTTTATCGAGGCGATACACGCCAGATTCTCGATCTCTCTATGAAACCTGAGATTCGCTTCCTGCGCGCCAAGTGGGAACTCGCCCGCTGGGGACGCGTCGCCCCGCATCCTATGTTCGTCCTGGGCTTTCGTCTTACGGAAGTACCTGCATTCGTTCAGCAAGCTGCGACTCGCTAGCGGCACGCAGTCACTAGGTCATTTCGGCGCGCCGTTCTCCGATAACACTTTCTCGTCGCGAATCTTCTGAATCACCTCTGCGCGCATTTCTTTTGCGTGGGCGCCCGCCGGGCTATTGGGATCGATCTTCAAATACGCATCGATATCCTCGAGCAGCGCTGGATGATCTTTCTCCCGCATGTGGACGTTCGCGAGCAACCGGTAAATGATTGCGGCATTGGGCATCAACGATCTTGCTTGCTCGGCCGCTTTTTTTGCATCCGCAACATGACTTTCCGCAAGACACGCTCGGCCCAGTTCGTAATAGCCAAGCCAGAAATTCGGACTCAGCTGCAGTCCGCGCCGGATCATCTTTTCGCCGCCTGCATTATCGGCTTTGTCGAGCAGTATCGTTCCCATCCCAATCACGGGTTCGCCGGACGTGTTCTTGCTTAACCCGATCGATCTGTGAAAATTGTTCTCGGCGTCATCACGCTTGGCGAGTTCAAGATAGGTCATTCCAATCTGGTAGTACGCATCGTAGTAGTCTGGCGCGATCGCGATGGCATCTTTAAAATCCGTCAGCCCGCCGTCCAGATTCTTTCCGTAATAGATTTTCTGTTTGCCCGAATACATCAGGTCCCGGGCCTTCTTGGGCATCGCAAGTTCGTGCGCGGACACTGTCGCGCCGCTGGGCGCTTCCTGATTCGCCGTGGAGCGCTTCAAGTAGATCGTCATGCCGCGCGTCTCGCCGCCACCTACGCTGATCGCGCTGCTGTACGGCTCGTAACCGTTCATCCTGGCTTCGAGCCGATAGTTGCCGCGCGCGAGGCCGCTGAAGTCAAATCGGCCTGATTCATTCGTCACCACTTGCGCCTGCATCACGCCGCTCGCGCCGCGCAGCGTGACTTCCACACGGCTCAAAATCTGTTGGGTCTGCTCGTCATAGGCTCTGCCGCTGACGCCGAACATCTCTTTCCCGAATTGGAACCCGCTGGCGGCGCGGGGAACGGTCAATGCTGCCAGGCAGACACACCAACAGAAAGGAACAAAAAGCGGTTGCTGAGCCACTGCATGGCCCACCTCCGCGCAAATGGATTTGCGCGAAATAGTACACCCGCTGTCAAGTAGATTTGGATTAATTCTAATTTCAGGAACCGCGTCTTAACTTGGATTCAAGTCGAACATTTGCAGGTAAGCGGGAATCATCACCGGCCATTTGAATTGCGCCGTCACCGCGTCGCGCAGGGAATTGAGGGCTACAGGCTCGCCGTGCACCAGAAAAGTTTGCCGAGGCGGCACCGTAAAGCCCGAAAGCCATCGCAGCAACTCGCTTTTTCCGGCGTGCGCTGAGAGCTGCCCCATCGAGACCACCTGCGCCCGCACCGGCACCTGCTGGTTGAACAAACGAATGAACTTTGCCCCATCCTGGAGCGCCCTGCCTTTCGTTCCTTCCGCCTGATAACCAACCAGCAGCACGGTATTTCGAGGATCGGGCAGTCGCTGCGCCAGATGGTGCAGCACGCGACCGCCGGTGGCCATGCCGCTCGCGGACACGATGATGCATGGCGTCGCCACGTTGTTGATTCTCTTCGAATCATCCACCGTACGCGTCAGATGGACCAGCTTTACATTCAGCGGGTCGCCGAGCCCGTGTTGCTCCTCGTTGATGTAGTCGGAATCGTGATCCTCGGGATGATGGAGATAAATGTCGGTCACGTTGATCGCCATGGGACTGTCCACGTACACCGGCAGCACGGGAATTCGCTTCTGATTTACGAGTTCGCGCAAGTAATACAAGAGCATTTGTGTGCGATCCACCGCGAACGCGGGAATCACGATCACCCCGCCTCGTTTCACCGTCTCGTTGATCACGCTCGCTAGTTCATCTGCCACCGAGCCTGCCGGATGATCGCGATCGCCATAGGTCGATTCGCAGAGCAGGTAATCCGCGCGAGTGGGTGGCTCCGGGTCTTTCAGGATGGGCTGGTTGTACCGTCCGATGTCACCCGAAAAGACTACGAGAATTTGTTTCCCGTTCTCGGTGATTGTCAGCTCGAGCCAGGAGGAGCCTAGAATGTGCCCCGCATCGTGTGGCTTCACGGAAAATTGCGGGCTGATCGTGAACGGCTGAGCGCGCGGAATTTCGCTGAACTGTTTCAGTGCAGCTTGCGACTCCACAACCGTATAAAGCGGCAGTGGCGGTTTATGCTTGCTGTAGCCTTTCTTCGCGATGTACTTCGCGTCCTCTTCCTGCAGGTGGGCAGAGTCGGGAAGCAGGAGTTGGCACAGTTCGTTTGTCGCTGCGTTCGCGTAAAACGGGCCGCGATATCCCAGGCGCACGAGTCTCGGAATGTAACCGGTGTGGTCGATGTGCGCGTGCGTCAGCACCACCCAGTCGATCGCCGCTGGATCAACGGGCGGCTGGTTCCAGTTGCGCTGTTCGAGCTCGTTCGAACCCTGAAATAAGCCGCAGTCCACCAGCAGTCGCTTGCCTTCTGCTTCCACCAGATACTTCGAGCCTGTGACGGTGCCGGCTGCGCCGAGAAAAGTGATTTTCGGCATGGGGCAGGTATTCTAAGCCGACAGAGGCAGAAATCCTTCGCGATTCTTCAATAGGGCACAATGCGTCGGGGCGCCGAAGGGTGCTTGCTACAACTCTTGACCGGTTCAAGCGAGTGCCTTACGCTCTCTGATTCGTCAGCAAGAGCACGTCAACGAGGACACATGAAGATTTCGATCGTCGCAATGTTCACGCTCCTCATCGCATCAGCTGCGGCTGGGCAGGGGCTGCCCTCATCCTCTCTCACGCGCGGCACTTGGGAACTGGGGGTCTTCGCGGGCGGTGGTGACGGGCTCGGGAAGTCTGACAACACGCAGTTTCTCGTTGCCGGGGGCCGCGGCGGTCTGGTCCTCACTGGAGAGCACCTTCCGGGAATCCTGCGCGGCAATTTCGAGTGGGCTATGGACGTGATGCCTGCTTACATCGTGTTTCCGCCTAATGGCGGAATCTATGGGGCAAGTTTCAAGCCCGCGATCTGGCAATGGAATTTCACGCATTGGCAAAAGGTGTCGCCCTATTTCGCGGCAGCCGGTGGGGTTCTTTTCACGCTGCACAACGTCCCGCCCGGTGACACATCTTCGGTGAATTTCACGCCGCAAGCCGATTTCGGCTTGCACATTTTTACCCGCGAAAGCCGCGCCCTCACTCTGGAGATGGAAATCGTCCACCATTCCAACGCGAGCCTCGGGAACCAGAATCCCGGCTATAACGGCTCGATTTTCTTCACCATCGGCTACACCTGGTACAAGACTCGCAAGTAGCGCGATTGTTTCGTGCTTTCAGAACCGGGATGCTATAAAATTATTCAAACAGGCAGAAACGTGGGGCCGTAGCGCAGTTGGGAGCGCGCCTCGATGGCATCGAGGAGGTCACGGGTTCGAACCCCGTCGGCTCCACCATATCTACGATGACATTCTTCGGTTACATTCTTCGGTTACATTCTTCGGTTACATTCTTCAGAGTCAATCCACCGGTCGCTACTACATCGGACAGACGAAGAATCTCACAGAACGAGTCGCTCATCACAATGCGGGCTACTCGTTGGTACTGAAGAATAGAGGACCCTGGACGCTCGTCTATTCCGAGGAATATTCCTCTCGATCGGAGGCAGTGCGGCGCGAGAGTCAAATCAAGAAGCAGAAGGATCGCAGGTTCATAGAGCAATTAGTGAGCACGTCCCGGTAACACCGGGAAGGTCACGGGTTCGAACCCCGTCGGCTCCACCAAACCAAAGTTAGCTTTCCACCACTGTTTCGAGAATCACTTTTCCCGTTTTTGAGCGGGTCTTAAGGGGTGGCACCGAGGTAGGCGCGGCGAACTTGGTCGTTTGATCGGAGCTCTTCACTCGGCCCTTCGAGCGTGATGCGGCCCCATTCCATCACGTAGGTGCGCTGAGAGATTTCCAGCGCGTAGTCGGCGTTTTGCGCGGCCACTAGAATCGTGACGCCCTCCTTCGCGATTCTTTGAACCAATTGAAAAACTTGATCCACCATGATCGGCGCCAGACCCAGCGACGGCTCGTCCAACAGCAGGAGCAGCGGTTCAGCCATGAGCCCTCGCCCGATCGCGCACATCTGCTGCTCGCCGCCTGAAAGGGTTCCAGCGAGCTGTTTGCGGCGCTCTTTCAGCCTCGGAAAAAGTTCGTAGATCCGTTCCAGATTCGCGTGAGCCTTCGAACGCAGGTGCGGCGAAAATCCTCCCATCAGGAGATTTTCTTCCACCGTCATGCGCGCCCACAATTGACGGCCCTCCGGAACAAGCGAGAGATGGTGTTGCACGCGTTCATGCGCCGGCTCGGACGAGATGTCCTTTCCGTCGAAGATGATTTTTCCTTTTCGTACTGGCAGCAATCCTGCCAGCGCCTTCAGCAGGGTCGTCTTGCCGGCGCCGTTTGGCCCGATGAGGCTGACGACTTGCCGGCGATCCACTTCAAGGCTGACGTCCCAGACAACGCGAGTCGCTCCGTAACCCACGTCGAGGTTTTCGACTTTGAGTAATCGCTCCGGATTTTGAGGTTCTGCCATCTATTAGTGCGCCGCCTTGCCGATGTAAGCCTCGATCACCGCGGGATTATTCTGCACGGCCTCGGGAGGCCCCTCGGCAAGCTTCTGCCCGGAATTCATCACGATCACGCGATCGCAGATCGACATGATGGCCTTGAGGTTGTGTTCGACATAAAGAATCGAGGTGCCGGCGCGGCGGATGTCGCACAAAAGTTGCAGGATCGACGCTGCTTCCGTCTGCGTCAATCCGCTGCACACCTCGTCGCACAGTAAAAGGCTCGGGCGCGCCGCAAGAGTTCGCGCCAATTCCAGCCGTTTCATATCGCCCACTGACAACGCCGAGGCAGGCATGAGAGAAAGGTGAGCAAGCGCCACCCGCTCCAGAAATTCCATCGCGGTTTTCTTTTCGTCCGCTGATCGCTTGCTGCGGCCAAAGCGGAGCCCCACTTCCACGTTTTCGAGTACTGAAAGCCCGCGAAAAGGTTTCGGAATTTGATGCGTTCGCACTATTCCGGCGCGAACGGCGTGATAAGGCTTCGCACCGGATATTTCGTGTCCTTGAAACACGATCGATCCGGACGTCGGCTGGATCGAGCCCGCGATCATGCTGAGTAGAGTCGTCTTGCCCGCTCCGTTCGGTCCGATGAGCCCAAAGAGCCCTCCTTCTTCCACCTCGAAACTCACATCCTTCACGGCGGCAAGCCCGGCGAAGTTTTTCGAAAGGCGATCGAGTTTAAGTATGGGCGCCAACGCCGGTCCTCGTTTTCACAAAGCGGAATAATCGATTGATCAATCCAAGCACTCCCCCGGGCTCAAACAAAATAATCAGAATCAGCAGGCCGCCGTAAAGGAGAAGGTGAAACTGAGGAAACGACGCAATCAACTCCTCCTGCACGAGACCATATACGACGGCGCCGATCACGGGCCCCCAGACAGTTCCTACGCCTCCAATGATGGGCATCAGCAGTATCGCGACGCTGATGTCAAATCCAAAAACGCCGTTGGGATGAACGAACGCCGAGTATCCGGCATAAACGCCGCCCGACGCGGCTGCCAGAGCGGCGGCGAGCGCATGAGCCAACAGCTTCGTTCCGTAGGGATTCACTCCCAGATCGGAAGCGGCATCTTCATCCTCGCGAATAGAAATCAGCGCCAGGCCGAGCTTGGAGTGTCTGATCCGCATCGAAATGGCAACCGCTCCCGCAGCGAGCCCGAGCGCCATATAGAAATGCAGATGCTGATTGAAGGCGCCTTTTTCGGTAATGCGGTAACCGCTCGCTCCGCCGGTCACAGCCAGATTCGTCATCACCACGCGCACGGCTTCGCTCACGCCAATGGTCGCGATTGCGAAGTAAGGGCCTTTCAGCCGAAAGGTGGGCAGACCTACGAGCAGCGAAGCGATCGCGCCCACCAGTCCTCCCAATGCCAGGGACGATATGCGGTCCAATCCCGCATTGAGCGAGATCGCCGTGGCGTAAGCACCGAGGCCGTAAAACACCGCAAAGCCGAAGGAGACTTGTCCCGCGAAGCCGCCCAGAATATTCCAGGCGACGCTGGCTGTGATCCATACCAGCGAGATAAACAGCAGCCGAATGGTGTTAGGCCCAGGGCCAACGAGCGGAACCAGTGCTAAAACGAGAAGAAGAACGAGCGGTGAGGCGATTGTTACGAACCTTGAAACGGAAGGCTTATTCCCAGCCTCATGCTGCTTCATGCCAAGCGCTGCCGCTTCTTCCAGAGACCAGCCACTCCATCAGGAAGTATTACCAGCGCGAGCACAAGCAGAGAAAATGAAATCGCCGGTTGATAACCGGACGGAATTACCAAAATACTGAACGTTTCCACAAGCGCCAGAATCAATGCCCCAACGGCCACGCCTGCGAAGGATTCAAGCCCTCCTAAAACGATAATCACAAAAGCGCGAAGCAGAAATGATCCTCCAAAATCCGGCGTGAAGGAGTACATCATCGCAAGCAGTCCTCCGGCAGCTCCGGCAAAAGCGATGCCGATGCCGAAAGCTACTTGCGCCGTGCGGTCCACGTTTACGCCGGCGATGCGTCCCGCATCACTATTCTGCATCAGCGCGCGAATCGCACGGCCGAACCACGTTCGATGCAAAGCGAACTCCAGGCCCGCCAATGAGGCGACTGCTGCGCCGAAAACTACCAGCCGGACAGTCGGAAAAATAATTGGGCCGATTTGAAAGGTGGAAAAAGTTCTCGGCGTCAGAATAGAGTGATCGCCGTTGCCCCAAATCAGGTAACCCAAATTTTGGAGCACCAGCCAAAGCCCGAAGAGGAGAAGAAGTGAGGACAAGGTGGGCTGATCCGACCGCGGGATGCGGCGCACCAAAAGCCAGTAGACCGCAACTCCAATCAAGAAAAATACTGGAAACGCAAGGATCACGCCGAGCAGAGGATCGACGTTAAATCGGGTATACAGCTCATAGACGAAATACGCGCCCAGCATCAGGAATCCCGCGTGAGCGAGATTCACGATCTTCAGCACGCCGTAGATGATGGTCATCCCCACCGACATCGCGGCATATACGCCGGCCAGCAGCACTGCTGCCACCAGCAGATTAAGAAAATCGACAATATTCATCGTGGGGCTAAACTACTTCCGAGGCTTCGGAGCGACTGCTTCTCCCGTGGCCGCGTCTTTCGGGTAGACGATGTCCGTCTTGTCTTCCGGCTTGTTTTGCACGATCACGAACGGCAAATTCACTTGCCCGGTCTTCCCGAAGCGAAGCACTTGGCCCGGCATCAAGGAATCTTTCAACTCAACGTTTTTCAGGGCATCGCGGATGGCCGTCTTATTCAGGCTGCCTGCTTGCTCGATGGCCATCGCGAGCGCTCGCATCGCGTCATAGGCAGGCGCCGGATAGTACGAATCCGGCTCGTGTCCCGCGAACGCCTGATAGTCGGCGTCGAACTTCTTCACCTGCGGGTAGGGCAGTTTCTTCGACCACCACAAACCCGCGAAAATATAATTCGTCGCGTCACCCAGAGCCTTTCGCGCATCCTGGTCAGGCCCGCGCGCGCCGTAGCTGATCATCTGGTGGTACATGCCGCTCTGGATGTACTGCCGCTCCATGGTGATGTAATCCTGCAAGTGTGCGTCAGCTAGAAAGATGTCTGCTTTGGAGGCTTTTACCTTTTGCAGAAGGCCTGAAAAATCGGTCCCGCCCAGGTCAAATTTCTCGCTGAAGACAACTTTGAAATATCCCGGGTGCTCCTGACTCCAGCGCTGGATGCCCTCCCCGTATTCCACACCGTGGTCGGTATTCTCAAGCGCCAGAGCGACGGCAAGATCCTTCTTGAGCTTGCCTGCGTCCATGAGGCTGCCCAGAAATTCTCCAGTCGTATAGCCAAGAAGTTCGGTGGAGCTGAGCGTGCCGAAGGTATATGTGTAGCCGCGGCTGAAAATGTGAGCCGCCGCTGCTCCCGGCGTAATCCAGGGCGTCTGATAACGGTCCGGCATTACCGATTCGGCTTCGCCAAGAGCGGTCGAGTAACCGCCAATCACCGCGGTAACCTCATCGGTGGTCATCGCGCGCTCCACGAGCCCGGCGGACTTCGCCTGGTCCGAGGCGTCGTCATAGAAAACTTCCTTCACCGGAAGCTTTTTTCCTTTCTCCTTCACCATAATCCCGCCGCTGTCGTTGATTTGTTTGATAGCCAGTTCGATGCCCTCGCGCTGATATTGTCCGGGCTTCGCTTCGCGGCCCGTGATCGGCATCACCACGCCGACGCGGATCTCGTTGCCGGACTTCCCGCCTTTCCCGCATCCAGCAATCGTGAGGGCGCATATCGCAACAAGCAGCAAATTCAGGGAACGCGTGCTACGCAGAATTGACCGGTTGATGGAGAAGTGTGTCACGGTTGGTGACCTCCGGATTTGGGTTTGCCTAAATTGGATTCTGGCCGAAAGGGTGTCACTTGTAGCAATCGCTCTGGTAGCGAATCCTGTAGCAAATGGCGGCAAAGGTCAACGGTCTTTCGCTGTCCGCTACCGGGTGGCAGAAATCGTGCTGCAGGTGAGCATCCTGCGTTTACATCCGGTGTAGCAAAGCGCGAGAGTGGCGGGCAATTTGGAGATCTTCTTGGCTTGGGACGATGCGGGCGCCGACCTTGCTTCCTTTAGTCGAAAGCGTGCTCGAGTTTGATTGGTTGGCGGCGCCGTCGAGCGAAACGCCGAGGAAGCCGAGGCCATTACAAACGCTGCTGCGAACAGGAGCGCTATGTTCACCGATACCGCCGGAGAAGACGAGCATCTCGAGACCGCCCAGCACCGCCGCGTAGGCGGCGACCACTTTGCGAATCCCGGTGCAAAAGATTTCAATCGCGACTTGCGCCTTCTGATCTCCACTGGCCGCTGCAGACTCCAGATCGCGCATGTCGCTCTTTCCTGCCGAGATTCCAGTAAGCCCCGATTCGCGGTTCAGCATGTGTTCGAGTGAATCGGCATTCATTTTCTTCACGCGCAGCAAGTAGAGAAGCACGCCAGGATCGAGGTCGCCGCTGCGAGTCGCCATCGGAATCCCTCCGGTCGGCGTTAGGCCCATGCTGGTGTCCACCGAACGCCCGTCCTTTACGGCTGCAAGGCTCGCGCCGTTACCGAGATGCGCGATTACGGTTCGGCTAGGCAGTTCGGCTCTCAGTTGATGCACGATGGATTCATAAGAGAGCCCGTGGAACCCGTAGCGGTGAATGCCTTCGTCGAATAGCGGCCGCGGAAGCGCGAAGCGCGACCCCATTTCTGGAATCGTCGTGTGAAAAGCCGTATCAAAACATGCGAATTGAGGAAGCTGTGGATAGGCCTTTTCAGCCGCCGTGATAAGCCGTAGCGCCGTTGGAATATGCAGCGGCGCGAAATGGACGCGGTTCTGTAGTTCGGCCAGCACCGCCGGCGTGATCAGCTGGTGAGCCAGCAAATGGGGTCCGCCATGCACCACACGATGTCCGATCGCGACCGGCTCGAGTTGGGAGAGTTCCGCAAGCCAGCGCGCGGCCTGGCTCAGTGCTTCGTCCTCGGATGCAAAGCGTACATCCTCGGAACGCAGCGTTTGCCCGTGCGCGTCCTTCAATTCCAGCTTTCCGCTGTCGCGTCCGATGCCGTCGGCCAATCCGTCGAGCACGACCTGCTCCTCACCATCGCGCTGGACGTAAAGCCCGAATTTCAGCGAGGACGATCCGCTATTGATAACGAGAATCGATTCATCAGCCATGATGGAAGCCGCTTTCACTTCGAACGTGTTTTAAACGTTTCCGACCGCCACCTACGAGAAGAATCGCTCGCTGATTCATATCTGCCACTTTTACATACCAGACATAAAAGATATGCGAAAATTGCGTGTCTGCATTCGGCGGGGAAGTTGAGCCAGTTTTGCAGAATCGAGATCGCGCCCAACGATCTTGCCAGAGGAGCATCCCCATGACGCCCCCTCAGAGGAGCAAAGTGAAAACCGTCCCCCGGCAGCAGATCCTTTCCGCCGACGAGCTTCGCAAAATGGACGCCTACTGGCGCGCCTGCAACTACCTCTGCGCCGGCATGATCTACCTCCGCGATAATCCACTGCTTCGCAAGCCGCTGCTTCCCGAGCATTTCAAGAATCGCCTGCTCGGACACTGGGGCTCCGATCCGGGACAGACGTTTGCATGGGTTCATTTGAACCGCGTGATACGCAAGTACGACCTCGACATGATCTACCTCTCAGGTCCCGGCCACGGCGCGCCGGCGATGATTTCGAATTGCTACCTCGAAGGCAGGTATTCGGAAGTTTACCCGGAGAAAAGCCAGGACGAAACCGGCATGCTCAAACTCTTCCGCGCTTTTTCGTTTCCCGGCCAACTCGGCAGCCACTGCACTCCCGAAGTTCCCGGTTCGATCCATGAAGGCGGCGAGCTTGGCTACAGCATCTCTCATGCGTTCGGCGCAGCCTTTGACAATCCGGATCTGATCGTCAGCGTAGTGGTTGGTGACGGCGAAGCAGAAACCGGCCCGCTAGCCACCTCGTGGCACTCGAATAAATTCCTAAATCCGATTCGCGACGGGGCGGTGCTCCCCATTCTTCACCTGAACGGCTACAAGATCGCCAATCCCACGATCCTGGCCCGCATCACGCCCGAAGAACTCAAAAATCTTTTCCTCGGATACGGTTGGGCGCCACATGTGGTCGAGGCCCAGGGTGACGATCCCGAGGTGATGCATCAGACGATGGCGGCGGCTGTCGAAACCTGCGTCCAGGAAATTCGCGCGATTCAAAAAAAGGCGCGCAGCACCGGCAAGCCCGACCGTCCCCGCTGGCCGATGATCATCCTCCGCTCGCCGAAAGGCTGGACCGGCCCGAAAGAAGTGGACGGCCATCGCGTGGAAGGCTTCTGGCGAGCCCACCAGGTACCCGTGTCCGAAGTGAAAAAGAATCCGGAGCACCTGCGCATCGTCGAGCGGTGGATGCGCAGCTACAAGCCCGAAGAACTATTCGATGAGCATGGCACGCTGATTCCGGAGCTTCGCGAACTTCCGCCAAAGGGCGACCGCCGCATGACTGCCAACCCGCACGCCGACGGCGGGAAGCTGCGCAAGTCTCTTACTCTTCCCGATTTTCGCGACCATGCGATAAAAATTGAAAGTCCCGGCACAAAGGAAGTCTCGCCCACCGAAACGCTGGGAAAATTTCTGCGCGACGTGATGCGAAAAAACATGAGCTGCTTCCGCGTATTCAGTCCCGACGAAAACGCGTCGAATCGCCTGCAAGACATCTACGAAGCCACGCTGAAAACGTGGCTCGCCGAAATCAAGCCAGAGGACGCCGACGGCACTGACATCGCTCCCGACGGCCGCGTGATGGAAATGCTCAGCGAACACACGCTCGAAGGCTGGCTCGAGGGCTACATCCTGACGGGTCGGCACGGCCTGCTGAACACCTACGAAGCGTTCGTCCACATTATCGATTCCATGTACAACCAACATGCCAAATGGCTCGAAAAGGCCAAGCTCGAAATCGACTGGCGCGCCCCAATTTCATCGCTGAATCTCCTGATCACGTCGCTCGTCTGGCGCCAGGATCACAACGGCTTCACCCACGAAGATCCCGGCTTTCTGGACGTGGTGAGCAACAAGAGCGCGAACGTCACGCGTATTTATTTGCCGCCAGACGCGAATACGCTGCTCAGCGTGGCAGACCACTGCCTGCGCAGCCAGGACTACGTCAACGTAATCGTTTCCGACAAGCAGCCGCACTTGGTCTATCTCGATATGGATGCGGCAGTCGTGCATTGCACGAAGGGAATTGGAATTTGGGATTGGGCCAGCACCGACGACGGCGCGGAACCCGACGTCGTGATGGTCTGCGCAGGCGATATTCCAACCCAGGAGGCCTTAGCGGCCACAGCGATTCTTCGAAAACATTTCGCCGATCTGAAGCTCCGCTTCGTCAACGTGGTGGATCTCTACCGGCTTCAGCCTGACACCGAGCATCCCCACGGGCTTTCAGATCGCGATTTCGATTCGCTCTTCACCACCGACAAGCCGGTGATTTTCAATTTTCACGGCTACCCGTGGCTCGTGCATAAATTCTCGTACCGCAGAACGAACCATTCGAATATTCATGTCCGTGGATACAAGGAGAAAGGCAACATCAATACGCCGCTCGAGCTCGCGATTCGCAACCAAATCGATCGCTTCACGCTCGCTATCGATGTAATCGACCGCGTTCCTCGCCTTCAAGGCCCTGGCGCTCACCTGAAGGAATGGCTCAAAGCGCAGATCATTGAGAGCATCACCTACGCGTACACCGAAGGCATAGACAAACCTGAAATCCAACACTGGAACTGGCCCCAGGCCTAATCCGCGTATGTAACGTCGCCACCGCCGTCCAAGAATCAAATCGAACTGTGTTCCTTGACTGCTTGCGGGTCTGCTGATGGCACCGGCCGCCGCCACCGCATAACCTCACTCCGGGATTTTCGCCCTGCCCGCTGTTGTGATACCTTGTCGTTTCCGAACACAGACCTCAGGCTCATAGCCTTCGCAATCCCGACAGGAGGCGCTCGATGGACTATCGTCAGCTTTCGAAAACGTTGCGTTTCGCGCTCTCCGTAGCGGTTGTCGCTCTACTGTGCGGCGGCGCCATCGGATTCGCCAGCCGCCGCCAACAATCGCAGTCCAAATCCGCCTCCACCGCCACTCCGCCGCAACAGACCAGCCCCGAGACCCGAGCCACTCTCCAAGCCATCATTCAAACGGGCAATCTCCCCGACCTCCGGTGGCCCAATTTCAGCGATTACAGCAAGCACCTCCAGAAATTCTACGATTCCTACGGCTATGCACTCCCGTGGGTGCGCGGCATGGAGCCCTCGCCGCAAGCCCTGCAGATCATCGCACTCATCCAGCAAGCCGAAGAAAAGGGACTCACCCCCGACGACTACGACGCGCCCAGATGGAGCGCCCGCCTCGCGCTGTTAAAGCCCTCCGCCGCGAATCCCACAGAGGCCGACGCCATGAAGTTTGACGTCGCGCTCACCGTCTGCCTGATGCGCTATATCTCCGATCTTCACATCGGCAAGGTAAATCCCAAGCACTTTGATTTCGATTTGAATGTGGAAACAAAAAAATACCAGCTGCCCGAATTCATAAAAACAAACGTCGTCGACGCACCCGACGTAGCCGGCGTTCTCGCCCAGGTGGAACCGCCATACCCCGGCTACCGCCGCACCATACAAGCACTACATGTGTATCTCGCGCTTGCCAAGCAGGATGACGGTGAACAATTGCCCCCCGTCAAGAAAACTTTCGGCCCAGGCGAATCCTATCCCGGCCTGCCCCGGCTCACGCTCTTGCTCCGCGAACTCGGCGATCTTCCCGCCAGCGCGAACGTCCCGCCCGATTCCATCGTCTATCAAGGCCCGCTGGTGGACGCCGTCAAAAGCTTTCAAACCCGCCACGGCCGCACCGTCGACGGCCGCGTCGGCGCTCAAACCCTCGCCGATTTGAACATTCCGCTCAGCACCAGAGTCCGCCAGATGCAGCTAACTCTCGAACGCTGGCGCTGGCTGCCCGTCGATTACAACAGCGCGCCCATCGTCGCCAATATCCCGGAGTTTCGCCTGCGCGCCTATGACGAACATTTCCATCTCGCCCTTATGATGGGCGTAGTCGTGGGAAAAGCCTACAACCACGACACCCCCGTCTTCGGCGACTCGATGCAGTATGTAATTTTCCGCCCCTACTGGAATGTTCCTTACTCGATTGCCAAGGCCGAGTTCTTCCCAAAAATCACGCGCGATCCGAACTATCTCGCAAGCAAAGGCTTCGCCGTTGTCAACAGCAAGCAAGACATCGTCGCCTCTGGAGCCATCAGTCCCGAAATCCTCGCACAATTGCGCGCCGGCAAGCTTTTCATCCGCCAAAATCCCGGCCCCAAAAATTCGCTGGGCCTCGTGAAATTCATTTTCCCCAATAGTTACAATGTCTACATGCACGACAGTCCCGAACAGGAGCTATTCTCCCGGGCCCGCCGCGATTTCAGCCACGGCTGCATCCGCCTGGAAAAGCCCGCCGATTTAGCGGCTTTCGTGTTGCGGGGACTTCCCGGCTGGGACATGGCCCGAGTCCGCGCCTCAATGGCTCAAGGGGATAACCGCCAAGTAAATCTCCCGCGTCCGATCCCGGTGCTCATCCTATATGGCACCGTGATTGTGCCCGAGGACGGCCTCGTCCATTTCTACGACGATATCTACGGCCATGATAAGGAGTTAGATCAGGTGTTGCAGAAGGGCTATCCGTATCCGGGTTAGCAGCTGCTTGAAGTTATTCGCGAGCGGTCAATCACCATTAATCAAACTAGCAGGACAATCAAAGCACCACTGCCGCACGCGCCCCACGTCCACATGAACGAAATCCGAATGCGGATAATAACCAACGCCTCCGCGCGCCAAAGCCAGCGCCGCCTTGCGCAGCTTCAGCGTATTGACGCCCGGCACCCGCAAGTCAATCGCCTCCGCCTGAATGTGCAAGCTGTTTTTGGCAACGCCGTTGGTATGCGCGCGAAGCGCCGCATTCGTCGAAGACGTCCGGTAGCCGCAAACAATATCAATCTCGGCCCCAGGATGGCCCACAGACGCCGTCAAGTCCGACAAAATATCGTAAAGGCGCGGATCAAAATGCCGCACCTCATTCGTGTTATGGTCGCGCAGAAAATAATCTAGCTTCGCCAGCGCGCCCTGTGTGTATTGATCCCCGCGTCGATAGACAATCTCAATTTTCTCGTTCGTATGCGTGTTGTACAGCCGCAGACTATGCTCAGCCGGCGTCGCCGAAGACACAGCGACGGATGACGACTGCCCACGCGCCCCGCTCGCCGCAATCAAGAACAGCATCGCGCCAGCCACCCACAAGCCCAGGTAGTGCTTTCTCACAGTCAGCATCCATTCTTCTCCACGTCAATTTTAACATGGACGCCCTCCGATTCGACTACCCTGCGCGAAACAAACACCACCCTCAAATCTTCAACGCCTGCGCCAGCTCGCGCACAAATAATTCCGCATCCGTCACCAGCCCCAGCGCCTGAAACGTCCCCCGATCCGCCAGCTTCGTCACCACCGCAGGATTGATGTCCACCGCCACCACTTTTACTGAAGCCGGCAGCAAGTTCCCCGTAGCAATCGAATGCAACATCGTCGCAATCATCAGTGCCATCGTCACGCCCTTCACCGCCTCCCGCATCCGGCGTTGCGCTTCAGCCATATCCATGATCACGTCGGGGAGCGGCCCGTCGTCGCGCACCGAACCCGCCAGCACCATCTCCACATTGTTCTTGATGCACTCGTACATGATCCCTTCACGCAAAATTCCGCCCTCAACTGCCTTCCGCAGCGAGCCCGCCCTCCGAATCGCGTTGATCGCCTGCATGTGATGACGATGCCCGCCCTCCACCGGCTGCCCGTTGCGCAACGCCATCCCCAAAGACGTCCCCAATAGCACGCTTTCCACGTCATGCGTCGCAATCGCGTTTCCGCCGAATAGCACCTGAACGAACCCCGCGCGAATCATCGCCGCCAGACGAGGCCCCGCACCGCTGTGAACAATCGCCGGTCCCGCCACCACTAGAATTTTTCCGCCCCGCGCACGCGTTTCCTGCATCTGCCGTGCGATCTCTTCGATCACCAGCAACTTCGGCCGCTCAGATGAAACGTCATTCGCCATGAACGAAAAAATCTCCCGCTCCCGCGGCCGTTCGAGCGGCATCACCCGGATGCCTTCATGTCCTACCACTATCGCGTCGCCCTTTCGCACATCGGCCATCGGAACCATTCGCGCGCTCGCCTTCGTCCGGTCCACCAGGATCACCAGATCCATTTCCGTTCCCGCCACCGCAACCCATTTCCCGTTCAGCCGCACTTCGGTCGGCATATGCGTCGTCGAATAGAAACCATCCGGCAACGCCCCATCGCAAGGCGCCGGTTCCGTATGCACGTCATCTCGCGAAACCAGCACCGCGCCGAACTGCTGCAGCGCCGTCAAAATGCTGTCGAGTTGCGTTTCGCTCGCAGCCATCACCTTCAATCGAGCGAACGAAGTCTCATCCTTCTTCCGCCCCACTCGAATTTCTTCCAGGTCAAACGAACCGCCCAAATCCATCACCGCATCGAAAACTTTCGGCAGCGTCCACGAGTCGATGATGTGACCCTCAAGCGTCACCTCTTCACTGATTTCCTTCATCTCCTGCTATCTCCCTGAGCTAAAATCCCCAAACTTCGTCCAAGCCCACCGGCCCGCGCTCTACAGCCATCCGCCCGCTCTGAGGAACGAAGGCACCGCAGTGGAGGCCTGCCTGCCGCAGGCAGGGATCTCTCTTCGTCTTCTCGACGGGCGCCGCGTCACCCTCGCGCTAAAACACGTGCCCCAATTCAAAAAACCATTTCGCGTGCCCCGTGTCCCCCACGCTACCGCCAATGAACAGCGGCCCAATTGAGGTTTCGGCCAGAAAGCCAACCGCCGCATCGTTCGGAAACTTGCTGGCATTCGGAGCGTTGTACATCTTTCCAAACTCGTAAGCTCCAATCACATACACATCTTTTCCCACGAACGGCGGTAGCGTCAGAACGTCGTGCAGATAGCCGGCGCGGAAATAATAGTACTGATTGCCGAAGAGCTCATTCGACCCGTAGGCGCTCAGGCGCGTCGGCCCTCCCAGGAAGAATTGCGGTACGCCAATGTTATTCGAACCAAAAGTAGTGCCTCCTTGGGCGACAACGAAGATCGATCCCGGCTTCGTGATCGGCACAAAATATTCGGCCTGCGCTTCCATCACTGGAAATGCATCGCGAGCACCTGGACTCGTGTCGTACCACCGGAATGTCGCCTGCGCGCTGTAACCGCGCCGTGGCGCGATAAAATCGTCGCGATCATCGGTGAGAAAGCGAAGGCGCGTATCTCCAAAGCGGCCATTGTTGCTTGGGAAAAGTTGCGTGCCAATCCGCAGATCGGGATTGAAGTAGCCCACCTCGTACCCTGCGCGGATTTCCGTAAACCGGCTAAACCCGTAGCCGACGTCGATTCCCGCATCGTCGCGGAAAAGGCGGTAAATGGCTTGTGGCGTACTCCGATGAAACACCTTGAACGAAGTGTCCGTAGCCTCCCCGCGCGGGGCGAAAAACCATTTGCTGGTAGTCGTAAACGGACGATAGAGCTCGGTCTCGATTCCGTACTCGTTTCCAAACTGCAGGCTTGTGCGCCACTCCGAGCGATAGCCCCACACATCCATGAAAGTAAGACGCGCCAGCTGCGTGTAGGTCACATCGTCGCTTTCTGAGCCGTCGATCGCGAACCCGAGTTGGAGAATGGGCGGAGCATAGCTGTATTCGTGAACCGTAACCACCAAGCCGCTCTGGCCGTCCCGGGTCACAAAGCGGAAATCCGCTGACGCATACTTCCCGATTCCCGTAAGCCGCGTCAAAAGCTGGTTCAGTTCGCCATTGTCGATGGGATGCCCCACCAGCCGATTTAGGAATCGCTCGATCTGCTGCGCGGCGCGAGGATTGGTTCCTTGAACCTCCACAAACTGCGGCGTGGGCACTTCGGTACGGATTCGCGCATCCTTGGCCGCCACGTAAGCATTCCATTCGGCGTCGCTCACCGAAAATCGTGACAGCACCGCCTTTTTTTGCTCCGCCGCCTGCACGCCCTCCTGAATGATCGCGGGCGCCTTGTCGTACTGGAAGCCGTTGTATTTCTGCAGCGGAACGGTGACGACGATGTCCGCGTTCTTCAGCCCGCGAAGCTCGCTCTCGAGCACCACCACGTCCACAGAGCGTCCCAGCACGCTGAAGAGCGACTGAATCTCTTTCGGATCGGCCGGCGCCACTTCCAGGTGAACCGCGATCACAATGTCCGCGCCCATTTTTTTCACCACTTCCGAGGGCAGGTTTCCGACCAGGCCGCCATCCACGTAGATATTGTCGCCATCTCGAACCGGAGAAAAAACTCCCGGAATCGACATGGTGGCGCGCAAAGCCTGTTGCAACGATCCGCTCGAAAACACCACTTCTTTACCGGACACGAGATCCGTCGCCACGCAACAGAAGGGAATCGGAAGATGGTCGAATGAGTCGAGGTTGGGATAGGAGACCGTCTCGCGGTCAATGAGAAGAGAAATTTCGGTTCCAGAATTCAGCCCCGATGGTGTCGAGAGCCCATGCTTCAGTCCCAGCTTCAGAGAGTTCTGGATGTAGCGCAGATCTTCTTTGCGCCGGTACGACAAATCCTCATAGGGAATGTCGCCACCGATGATGATGTCCCAATGTTGCGCAGCAACGATTTCCTGGAGTTCCTCAGGACTCTTGCCGGTGGCATACAAGCCTCCCACCAATCCGCCCATGCTCGTCCCCGCCAGATAGTCGATGGGAATGTGATGATCCTCAAACCATTGCAACACTCCGATATGCGCCAGGCCCAGCGCCCCTCCGCCCTCCAGTGCAACGCCGATCTTCGGGCGCGACGTTCCAGGCTGAATCTGCGGCCCCGGCGCCGGATTCTGAGTCCCAGACTGCGCCGCGGCGGAAGGTGCCGTTTTCTCCTCTTGCGGCGCTTGCGCCTGCGCGGGCACCGCTGCTGCGAGCCCGAAAAGAATTGCCAGGCCCGACACGAGTCCAGGTATGAGTACAACGCGGAAGGGGCAGCGCATGAAAGGTCTCCTCAGGCAAGGAATCGAGACGAAAAGTCGCACCTAAGATAACGCGGGTAAGGTCGAGTGTCACCCCGCCTGCGCTCGGCCCGGCGAATTCCGAGAGCGACAAAGAGGCCTTGTAGGTCGCCCCTTAGGGGCGACACAAGATAAATCCAAAACCGAGGGGCTTTAGCCCCTGAAGTTCCCCAATGCGTATTACAATCTCAACGACGCCTTGCGCCAGAGCACCTATCTCGCCCTGAGAAAGGTGGTGACAACAAGGAATCGACGAGGAATCGACGAAGGACTCCCAAGTAACCCGGTTACTTGTGATAACCCCTGCCAGCTCAACCGGTCGGTGCAACACCACCTGGTATAAATCTTTTTTCTAAAAGGTGGTGTTTATGATCCCAAAGAAACGTATACGGCTTTCTGCGATGCAAAGAGTTGAGGTATGGCGTCGTTGGAAAGCGGGAGAGTCGTTACATGCGATTGGTCGAGCGCTAGGCAAGAACAATGTGGTTATTTACCTTCTGTTGAAGCGCCATGGTGGGATTGCGCCGCCCATCCGCCGCCGTTCACCGAGTTCACTCACCCTGGCAGAACGAGAAGACATCTCCCGCGGAATCGCTTGTGGCTCGTCGATTCGCGGAATCGCCCAAGGCCTGCACCGCTGTGCCTCGACGATCAGCCGGGAAGTGGCCCGCCATGGCGGGCGCGCGCAGTACCGCGCCAATGAAGCCGATCAGCAGGCCTGGGAATCGGCCCTGCGGCCCAAGCCGTGCCTGCTGGCCACTCACACCACGCTCCGGGAGATCGTTGCGAGTAAACTGATGCAGGACTGGTCGCCCCAGCAAGTTTCCGGATGGCTGAAGTGGCAGTTTCCCAAGGATGAGGGCCTGCGCGTGTCGCACGAAACCATTTATCGCAGCCTATTCCTGCAAGCGCGAGGAGCGCTGAAAAAGGAGCTGATTCAGCACCTTCGCTCCCAGCGGCGGATCCGCCGCTCGCGGCATTCCAGCGTTCATGGACACTCCCAAGGCAAGATCGTCGATGCCATTTCTATCCGCGAGCGACCTGCGGAAGTCGAAGACCGCGCCATTCCCGGTCATTGGGAAGGCGATCTGTTGCGCGGGGCGCGCAACAGTCATGTGGCCACGCTGGTGGAGCGTCATGCGCGGTTCTGCATGCTGGTGAAGGTGCCCGGCAAGGACACGACTACGGTGGTGGCCGCCCTGAGCCGGCACGTGCGCACTCTGCCCGCGACGTTGCGGCGCTCGCTGACCTGGGACCGCGGGTTGGAGATGGCCCAGCACAAAAGCTTCACGATGGCTACGGACGTACAGGTTTACTTCTGCGATCCCCAAAGCCCCTGGCAGCGCGGTTCGAACGAAAACACGAACGGGCTGCTGCGGCAATACCTGCCGAAGAAGGCGGATCTGTCCTGCTACTCACAGTCGGACCTGGACGAGATCGCTCTGCGCCTCAATCAACGGCCACGAAAAACATTGGGATTTGAAACTCCGGCGGATAGACTGCAAGCCTGTGTTGCATCGACCCCTTGAGACCACCCGATTTATCGCCAACTACCCGATAGGCAGCCCAGTTTTCGGATTGCCGACGATCCGCTCCGAACTAACTGCGGCTTCAACCCCTGACCAAGTCCACGCCTGCCAGATGATCACCGAGGTGCACACAGTCTCGATCGTCGCGAAAAACACGTACGCTGGAAAAACGGGATCCCGAAAGTCACCGTTAGTCAGAGGCAGAACGAAGGTCAGGAAACCGTTTACAAGGGTCAGAATGGCACCCGCGATGATATTCGCCAGCCGGTTCGCTCTAAACGGAAGCAGTCGACACGCCGGAATCATGGCGATGGGTATCTCCATCAAGACCGCTGAACCCAGCAGAGCCCATGGTGGAAGGTGTGGGGCTGTATTCGGCGAGCCAACGAAAGCGAACAGAGCAAGCACGTCCGCATACAGGTAGTTCAATAACGCGAAGATCCAGAATAGAGACAACCGCTCCTTTGTGTCGTGCATGTCAACCTCCTACGGAAAGTTTCACTACTGAACGCGCAGTGCTCCGTACTACGAATGAGCCCTGAAAAAAGACTCAGTTCAGAGGTTCGGGCAAGCCATTCGACTGCAATGCCTTGTGGCTCGCCCCTTTACGGCCGACATAAGATAAATCCAAAAATGACGGGCTCTAGCCCCCGAAGTTCCCCAATGCTTATAACAATCTCAACGCTGCCTTACGCCGGGGCACCTATCTCGCTCTGAGAAAGGGTGATAAGAGGGGGGACGCGAGAGTCACTCGATGCGGTGGTTGTCTCGGAAGCAATCCGGCTGCTCTAATCGTGCTGTGCAGGTTGTGCGTAATAACCTTGACGGGTGTGCGCAGTGAGACCAGGTTTTGAGACTTTCACTTCCAGGGAATGATATTCGTCTGGGCGCTCAGCTGCAGCCGGGACGAAGGAGATCTCGTAGTACGGAGCGATATTGGAGAAGCACTTTTGCAAAAGGCCGGGAATATCATTGTTGAAATCAAAGGCTCGACCGCCGCTCTGGATGGAGAGCACCTGCAGCGCCAGGTTCCCCAAGTTCACTTGGTCAGGCTTGGTGACGGGTTTCAGGAATACCTCATAATAAGAGCCCCGAAACTCAGACTCGGACGCGCCCAGAGGATTAACCTCGTAAAGCGTGACGCGTGCTTGGGCCAATCGATTCGACATATCTACAATATCCTTGAAGATTTGCTGCTTCTGTTTTGAATCGAGTTCGACGTTGGGGCCAGAGAGGATAGGCCAACCTGGAGAAATCCAAATCATGACGTTGCGACCCGGGCGCGCGCCCTCTCTTGCGGAGAATTGACGAAGGGCTTGGAGCGACAACTGCCACCGCTCCGTCGCACCGTAAAAGCCAGCGGCACGCCCGACTGCTCGCAGTCCGATTTTGTCACTATCCAGCTCGGACCTAAGCGCGTTGCCGTTGTTGGTGAAGTCCCCCGAGATTTGAATACCCGTTTCTGTGAAGACAGAGAGGACCGTGGGATATGCGAGCCGTCCTCCCTCCGAACCGAGGAATTTTTCGATCTGTTCGCGCTCGTAGCTGATGGTACGAGCGTCGATATTGACCGCGTCGATCACCAATACTACGTTAATGGGGGCCTGCCGACCGGCGATCTCCTTGAAGGAGGTGATGGCCTGGGGAGATTTGTTATCCAGCAAATTGAAATCCTGCTGTTGAAGACCGGCAACCGGCGGTTCGGATTTCCGGCTAACGACCACGTCAAGATACATTTTGTTGCTGTGAGCTTGGGTGGGCGTGCTGTTCTGTTGGGCTTGCGACGGCATTTGTGCAGCATTCTGCCGAGCCGAAGCGGCAGCGGTAATTAGCAGAGTGATGTACAGAAAATAGCTAATGCGTATTTTGACGGGCATCGAATTCCTTCGGCTTGGATTCACAAAGCGTTTTTGCGACTGCCTCGCTGGGCCCGATGGGGAAAGTGCCGTTAACCGGAATTTCCGATTTGCACCTCCAACTCAGACACAATACGCCTCTTCTGCTTTCCTACGCAGCCAATTCGGGGCCAAGCCGCTGACGGCACTGAACCAGCACGCCATGGAGTTGGTGTTTCGTATAGAGGCAAGACTTCTTGTGCACCATCCCGGTGCGCTGAACGCCCGCAAACGGGCGACCTACCGGCCCGCCGCTTTATGACAGAGCTCCGCGGTCTTCCCTTTTGTGCTCGCGTCCGGGCTCCGTTTTCTAGCTTTCATCGCGTACAATGCCGCGTCTGCCGCGGCCAAGAGAGAATCCACCTTTTCGCCATCTTTGGGATAAATCGCGACGCCGACGCTGACCGAAAGCTTTGGCTCCCTGCCATCATTCGCAAGACTGCCGCAAACGCGCCGGGCAACTAAATTGGCCTGGACTTGCCCTGTCTCGGGTAGCACCAGTGCAAACTCATCTCCACCGAAACGCGCTGGGGTATCAATCTTCCGGCTACAAATGCACAAAACATCGGCTAGTCGGCAAAGCGCCTGACTACCGACTAAATGGCCACAACGATCATTGATCTGCTTTAACCCGTCCAAGTCAAGAAATAGCAAAGCGAACTCACGAGCGGTGCGTTCGGTGCGGTTGATTTCAAGGTCAACGGTTTCCACCAGATGGCGGTAGTTGGCGAGTCCGGTCAGGGGATCGGTAGCGGCTTGGTGGCGTAAGTGATCTTCGAGTTTACGTTGCTGGGTGACATCTTCAACGATGATCTCGTAACTATCCGCCTGGCCCTCATCGGCGACCTTGCGTCCGCTGAGCCGAACCCTGAGAGTTGTCCCATTCTTTCGTTTCCATTCAATTTCCAGGGCATCGCCGCTATCTGATTCGACGGACTGCCCCAATAAATGCGCACGTTTGGAGGGATCGCGAAGGATATCAGTTGCGAGATTCACGGCCATGAGTTCCGCGCGGGATGGATAACCAAGCATGGTCACCAACGCCTGATTCACATCCAGGAAATCACCTTTTGTGTTGCAGCGGCACATTCCATACTTAAGGTTTCCTACAAGAGCGCGGTAGCGCGCCTCTGAATGGCGCAGCCTCTTTTCCGTTTGATCGCGCTCTTCGCGCAGATGGTTGTCATTGAGGGCTCGACGAATAGCTACAGGAAGGTGGGTAAGACGATCCATTCCGATGCAATCGGCAGCGCCTTCTGTGATAAGTTCCGCCACGGTTTCCGGTTGCATCGTGCCGCTCAGGAAGATGCAGGGAATTTGCCTGTCCCTCAAATGCAGCATTTCCAGCGCCTGTGGTCCTTGCCGGTTCGGGGACGGGTATTCAGCTAGTACCACGTCATAGTATTTTGAGTTCAGGCCTTCAGCAAACTGGTCCGGGGTTAGAACTACGTCTGAGGTGACCTTGAACTGCGCCCTGTTGAGCTCTTGCACGCAAAGCTCTACATCCGCGGCATCGCTATGAACAAACAAAATGCGTAAGGGCAGCCTTCTGCTCGCAGGTCCGTTCAACACCAGGGGCGGGTCGGTTTGTTTGACGCGATCTCGTGTTGCTGAAGCCATGGAGAGTTCACCAGATTCACGGGGCAGCCCCTGGGCGGACTGAACCTCGGAACCGGTTCCAAAAGGAATCAGTGACAACCATATTGGAACAGCTCCAGAGGTATCTGTTCAAAACAGCACACTTTTCATCCGCGTGTTAACTGATTGGATAGAATTTAGCCTTAGGCGAAGACTAAAATCAGAGTGCGTCTAACTCTGTCGCACCGGATAAGTGTCGCGAACAGGGGTGGGTGTTGAAAAACTCGCCCACTGGCGGCAGTTTTGATCTGGGTGATTTTCCTGCGAGGGTATCGCGCTTTCTTTTTCTATCTCATTCTATCTCAGATCGGAACCGTGGCTGATTCTAGAGATCTGGATCTTAAGAAGCGAGCCAGTCGTTTCAGGTTCTGGGCTGTAGCCGCGAGGAAGAACTGTTCGCGAACGTGCTTCATTCTCCGCAAGCGCACCCTGCGCAGTCCGATCTGGTTCTTCAACTCCGCAAACAGTGCTTCTACTTTCCGGCGTTGGCGTTGCGCTGCCGCGAAAGCCGGAACGGTTGTTCGCTCTCGTGCCCGTTGTCGCGCCGCTTCGTGGACATGGATCGCAATCTGCCGATAGTGGCCCCTGGTGCATTGCGCTTTTTGCGGGCAGTCGCGGCAGCGCTTCCACGTGGCCCGATAGATATGGTTTCGGTTACGCAGGTTCACCCCAAGGTAGGTTAGTCGCTTTCCTGCGGGACACTGATAACTGTTCGTTTCCGGCTCGTAGAGAAACTTTTCAATCCCATACAAGTTGGTTTTGGGTGCCGGACTTTCTTTCACGCGGATATAGGGAATGATGTCTCGTTCCTCAAACCAGGCCAAAAGCTCACCGTTCCCATAGGTCGTGTCGGCGGCAACCGACTGTGGGAAGCGCCCGCGTCTCTCCGCTGACCGCGTGATCATCTCCCGAGCCGCCGCACTTTCCTGACTCAACCGGGCGGTCGTAGCCTGAACGCCAACAATTACGCAGCTCTGGTTGTCGATCAGATAGTTGTTGAAGTACCCCAGCTCCGCAGGACGATGGCCCTTGGTCGAATAGGTCGAATCCGGATCCGTTGTCGATACCTGGTCTTGTTGGGGGGCCGGCTCTTCGACCGGGTTCTCTTGCTCAAGGTCCGCCAAGTATTCTCGCACTGTCTGTTTCACGTTAGCGGCTTCCGGCAGTTGCTCCCGCGGGATGCGGCTCAATCGGCTGGCATTCGCTGCAATGAAGCTGCCATCCACGGACAGGTGCTCGCCCTCGACCAATCCGGCTTCCACGCAACGATCCACGATTTCCTCAAAGAGCTGCTGAAAGAGATTCGACTCCTGAAAGCGTCCGTGACGGTTCTTGGAAAACGTGGAGTGATGCGGAATCTCTTGATCGAAGCTGAGTCCGGTAAACCAGCGCCAAGCCAGATGCATCTGCAGCTCCTCGACCAGCTTGCGCTCGCTGGTGACGCCATAGAGATAGCCGATCAGCAGGATGCGCAACAGGAGTTCCGGATCGATCGAGGGTCGGCCCGTATCGCTGTAGGAGTCCTTCAGCTTCTCACGAACGAAATCGAAGCTGATGTGTCGGTCAAGGAGTCGGAGTAGGTGGTTTTCAGGAACCTGATCTTCAATGCGAAAGTAGTAGAACAGCGACTCGGAACGGGAGTGTTGTCCCATCATAATCCGCAAGCCTCCGTGAATGGCGATGAAGAAGAGCATCGGCAGAACGCTTACTCAGATAGACGTTGCTGCCAACTTTTCAGTTCGCATTCACGAAGACTTTTTCAACACCCACAGGGATTATCACCACCGATCCCAGGTTGAGATTGCGGTTATAAGCGGATTTATCCACAGTGGTCAGAGGGAAAAACCCTCGGCAAGGGCAGGCGGTTATTGTCTCTGAGAACATACCGAGAATGGGTCGATGATAATTGCTCTCCTCTGACTTCACTTAGGATCTTCAATCCTGTTGGGAGGGGCTGCGACGTGAGTTCTGCTTCTGGTAGCCTCGTACAGCTGGAATTGCTATCCTTCCAAAGAGTCACCCATGGCGCAAACCGTACCCTTTGGGATTTCGGCCCCGAGCGCCGAACGAACGCGCGTAGCCGCGCAAGCCACCACCATTCCCTGGTTCGTCTGGTCAGGCATCATCTCGGTTTCCTCCATCTGCTTCGGCTTGTACTGGGACATCTCCTGGCACATGACCATCGGACGTGACACCTTCTGGACGCCCGCGCACCTTCTAATCCAATTCGGCGGCATCCTCGCCGCGATCACCTGCACGTATCTGATTTTCTCCACCACGTTCTCGCATGACCCTGCGGTGCAATCCTCTTCGGTAAAGGTCTGGGGATTCCGGGGTCCGCTCGGAGCATTTCTCACGGCCTGGGGCGGCGTGACAATGGTCACCTCCGCGCCGTTCGATAACTGGTGGCACAACTCGTTCGGTCTGGACGTCGAAATCTTGAGCCCGCCGCACGTGGTGCTCGGCTGGGGAATTCTCGGCGTAGGAATCGGCTACTTGGTGCTCGTAGTGTCCGCAAAGAATCGCGCCACCGGCGCCGCGCGCGCGAAACTCACTTGGCTGTTCCTGTATCTCGCGGGCTTGGGCCTGATGCTGCACATGATTCTGATCTCCGAATTCAGCGACGCGAGATTCATGCACAGCGCGGTTTTTTACCGCGTCCTGATGCTCGCCACACCTCTCCTGATCATGGGCTATGCGACCGCGTCCGAGCACAAATGGGGTGCCACGATTGTCGCCTCGGTTTATATGGCGGTAGAGCTGGCGGGATTGTGGATTCTGCCGCTATTCGCAGCACAGCCGAAGTTAGGGCCGGTCTATACCAACGTGACGCACATGGTGCCGATGGGTTTCCCGGTGCTGCTCATTTTTCCGGCGTTCGCGTTCGATCTCGTCCGTGCGCGGCTGGCAGGACGCAACAAGTGGCTGCTCGCGCTGTTCGCCGGCACCGCTTATCTCGCGACGCTGCTCCTGATTCACTGGCCCTTTGGCAGCTTCATGATTTCGCCGCTGGCACGCAACTGGTTCTTTGGCATGATTTATTTTCCCTATCAAGAGCCGGTTTCGATGCACCAGCTGGCCTACCAATTCGAGAAGTACGAACCCACTCGAGCAGCTTTCTTTCGGGGCTTCGGCCTCGCCTGGATCTTCGCTTTCCTGTCCACTCGCATCGGCATCGCCTTCGGCGGCTGGCTCCTGAAAGTCAGGCGCTAACCCAGGTGAAGACGCCTCACATTGCGTGGCTCCTCCTCGCGATTTCGATCGCCGCGCCGCTCGCTGCGCATATCGGAAGCCCCGATGTTTTCTTTCAGGGTGACGCCGGTCCCTACCATCTCGTCGTTTCGATCCGCACCCCGCAAATGATTCCCGGAATCGCCGAAATTCAGATTCGCAGCTCTACTCCCGGCGTGAAGCAGATCAAAATCGTTCCGCTCTACATCGTCGGCGAAGGTTCGAAGTATCCGCCTCCGCCGGACGTGCTGCTTCCGTCCAAAGACGATCCGCAATTTTTCTCCGGCAAGCTCTGGCTCATGGCCTCCGGTTCGTGGCAGGTGCGCGTCGAAGCCGTTGGCGACGCAGGCTCCGGCACGATCGCGGTTCCAGTTCCAGCCGCCGCGCGCAGCACAATGCCAATGCAAAAGAGCCTGGGAGCGTTGCTCGCGGGGCTGATGGTGCTGCTCGTAGCTGGAATCGTCTCGATTATTGGCGCCGCACGCCGCGAAGGGCAGCTGGAGCCCGGCCAGCAAGCTGGCCCCGCGCAAAAGCGAGCCGCGCGTTTCGTGATGGCCGGCGCCTTTTTGGTTGTCGCAGCTGTCCTCGTTGGCGGCGCGTTCTGGTGGAAAACGGCCGCAGCGAATCTTTCCAACCGCATGATCTACAGAGCGCCAGACCTTTTCGTCTCGCTCGTTCCGGGCGATCAGATGCTCCTGCGCATCGGCGATTCCAAGTGGCACACACGCCGCCCCGAAACTGTCGCGACGCCCTTAATGCCCGACCACGGCCACCTCATGCACCTGTTTCTAATTCGCACGCCGCTGATGGACCGCTTCTTTCACCTGCACCCGGTGCCTGACAAAGGCGGCATTTTCCTAGATGATCTTCCGCCCATTGCAGCAGGGCACTATCAGGTTTTCGCAGACATCGTGCGCGTCTCAGGATTTCCCGACACGCTCTCAGCTCAGATTGACCTCCCGGAAACAACAGGGAAGCCGCTCTCCGGGGATGATTCGACCGCATCGGCCCCGCCGATCTTGCCAGATTCGCGAAACGCGAAAGACGCGAGCGGCGCAAACGCGAAAGACGCCGAGAGTGTGAAAAATACGAAGGAAGCGCAAGCGACCCTGATTTCCTCGTTGCCGGACGGAACGCGAATGGTCTGGGAACGCGCCCCAGGTCCGCTTCCCGCCAATCAGTTGCTCTGGTTCAAATTTCGACTCGAGGACGCAAACGGCAAGCCCGTCGCTAACCTCGAGCCGTACATGGGAATGGCAGGCCACGCAGAATTCGTGCTTTCAGACTTGAGCGTCTTCGCCCACGTCCACCCAGACGGCTCAGTTCCAATGGCAGCAGTCCAACTGGCAGATGCAACGCTCGCGAAGAATTCTGCGTTCCCAGCATCATCAAATCCGCCCGAGGCAACCGAAATGAAGATGCCCGCCATGGCCGCTATGCCCGGAATGGCGAGCGGGCCGCTCGCTCCAGAAGTAAGTTTTCCATACGGCTTCCCGAAGCCAGGTTTGTATCGAATTTTCGTCCAAGTGAAGTATAATGGTCGTGTAGAGACGGGCGTGTTCGACGCGGAAGCGAAGTAATAGCACCGTCGGATGCCAAGCGTGATCGCTGCCGGCAAAGCGGGACCGCTGGCCCCAGGGCCTGCCACTGGCCCGGGTTTGATACACGGTTCCGCGATTAAATCTCGCCGCAAGCTACGTAATATCAATAACATACGAATTTCTAATCGGCGGTAAAAGCGACCCTTAATCTTTCGCTTATTGCGCTCCGGTTGCTGTTCCTGTCGGCTGTTGCTGCAGCCAGGTTTGAAGGTTGTGTTCCTGATGCTCGCGAAGATCGATGCAGCCGTTGATTTCCTCGACGGTCAGCTTCAAAGTGCGATCAGTGGCCGGAACTTTGTGCGAGGTGAAGAATGCTTCCACTTCATCGCGCTTGCCGGCGTCGCAGAAAACGCCCGCTGCTTCCACAACGGTCGTATCCGAGTAATTGCTGAGCTTCGCACTCACTTCCGCCCAGTTGTCGCGAATGAACTTCCACGCCACCTCGCGTCCCGCCGGGTTCGATAGAATCGCCTCAAACACTTGCGGCGCATCCTGCGCGCGCATCATCGGTGAGACGGCAAACTTCATCGTCCGCGTAAGCAGCGCAGGATCGCTGAAGAGGCACAGCGCTTGCCCGTAGAGCAATCCTTCTTCCGGCGTCTTGATCTGGCTGAAGTGCGCAATGATTGCGTTGTAGAGAGCTTCGTCGCCGTTGCGTGCGGCAATTGGAATCGCGGAGATGAGCATCGTGCGATCCACAGGCTCGCCCTTTAAAGACTTGTCCATCAGGTCGCGCGCCAGAGCGATCGCTTTCGGGTCGCGTCCCACCTGTCCCATCACGGTGAGAAGAGCCGCGCGGCGTGCGCGGGTTTCGTCGGAATCTTGCGGGCCCGATTGCCAACCCATTTTTTCCGCGACGGGGCCGAACGTGGCGCGGACCCAACTTTCGAACTGCGGCCGGTCGGAATCGTTCAACAGGTACTGGCTCGCATATTGGAGGTAGTTCGTGAGCTGATCGATCACGTCTGTCGAAGGGTCATCTCTTAGCTCCGAGGCGAGCTTCATGAAGTCGCTGGCCTGCAAGGTGTCCATGTGAAGGCCGGCAAAGGTGTCGTCGAGAAGCATGTAGCGCTCGGGGGCGGAGAGCTTGCTCTCGGCAGATGATGCGATTTGGTTGAAGTTTTCCGGAGTGTAGCCGGAGCGATAGTAGCCGCGGCCTTCCGCATTCCCAATCGCACCCTCAGCGCATCCCGGCAGAGCAATCTGTTGCTCTTTCGTAGCCAGCAGTTCGCATTTCTCATCTTTACCGGCTTTGAGGCAAACCGGAATGTCCCATTTTTCCTTAGAGCCTGCTTCGAGGAGGGCGCGATCGCGGAAATAGCGAGTCTGAGTGACGGTTACATTTGAATTCTTACCGGAGCACGACGTCTTCAGCGAAACGAGCGGCACGCCGGGCTGCTTGACGAAGCCGGACATGATGCGATCCACCGGTTTGTGCGACGTTTCCGCGATCGTGTTCCAGAAATCCTCCGCGCTGGCGTTGCTGTAGGCGTACTTCGAAAGGTAAGCGTTTACGCCTTTGCGAAACGTTTCCGGCCCGACGTAGCCTTCCACCATGCGCAGAACGGCTGCGGCCTTGTTGTAGGCGATGTCGTCGAAGAGCTCCTGGATTTCCGCGGGCGTCTCGGCGTGGGCTTCGATCGCGCGCGTGGAGCTAAGCGAATCGGTGCTCATCGCGCCGGTGCTCGAACGGACCGCGTCCGTTTCCAGATTCCACTCGGGCTTCCAGGCTTCCATGGGCTTGAACGACATCCAGGTGGCGAAGCCTTCGTTGAGCCAGACATCGTCCCACCACTTCATCGTCACCAGATCGCCGAACCACTGATGAGCGATCTCGTGAGCGACCAGTTCCTGCGCTACTGCTTTGCGCAGCGCGTAAGAGGATTGCTTCGGATCGACAAAAATAAGGTCGCGGGCGATCACGAGACCGGTGTTTTCCATCGCACCGGCGGCGAAATCGGAGACGCCCAGGATGTCGAGCTTGCCGTAGGGATATTTGATGCCGAAATACTGGTCGTAATATTTCAGCGCGACCACAGCAGCCTGAAGGGCGAAGTCCGCGTAAGGGCGTTTATCCGGAATGCCGCATACGCGAACGGGGATTCCGTCGGCGGTATCCTCGGCGCATTGCCAATCGCCGACCGCGAGAGCGACGAGATAGGAAGACATCTTGGGCGTTGTGGCGAATTTTACGGTGTGTTTGCCCTCGCCCGGGCCAGGTGTGTCTGAAACAATTTTTGTGTTTGAGAGCGCGGTGTCGCCTTTGTCGATGATGGCGGTGAGGTCAAAGGTCGCTTTATAGATCGGCTCGTCGAAGGAAGGATACATGCGGCGCGCATCGGTATTTTCGAGTTGCGTTACGGCGTACTTGCGATTGCCGGCCTTGCTCAAATAAAGACCGCGAAGCTGACCGTTGAGGATGCCTGTGTAGCGGATGTGCAGTGTGGCCGGGCCGGCAGCGAGCGGCTGCTCGAACACGAGCGTGGCCATTTGCTTCTCTTCGTCGGGAGCGACTTTGGCGGTCTGCGTTTTGCCGCCGGCGCTGATTGTTACTTCCGCGAATGTGATTTCGGCGGCGTTCAAAACAATCGTCGAAGTCGGCTTGAGGACGCGGATTGCAATCGTCTCGTCGCCCGTGAAATTCTCCTTGTCGAGATTCACGTCGATCGTCAGCTGATAGTTTTCGGGCGTGGCAAGCTCAGGAAGCCTTTGTGCGCGGGCAACCGGCACGAGCGCCAGAATGAATGCAACGAACGATAAAGTCTTCCGCATCTTTTCTCCTGTGGCCTACCGGCCACCCCGATTTCCTGTTGGCCTAACCGTCAAGCTCTAGATCTCCTGTCGGCTTAGCCTGGCTTTCGGACAGCTCGCCAGCGTGCAGCGGGCCGCTCTTTACAACTATACGACAAGCACACGGAGTTTGTTTGAACTGCGGGCAATGAGATTTGGACGGTCATTTCGATGGAAAGTTAGCGGTGAAATTCGGGCTGCGCGTGGCGCGTAGTAACATTGAAGGCATGCAGACGAGACCAGAATTGAGGGCGAATGTCGATTGCAAGTAACGGAGCCGCGATTCGAGTTGATCGCGTTTCGCGGCACTATCAGATGGGTTCCGCGCTGATTCGAGCGGTGGACGATGTGACACTCGAAGTGGGCGCGGGCGAATTTCTCGCGCTGCTGGGCACATCCGGTTCAGGAAAATCCACATTGCTAAATTTGATGGCTGGTCTTGACCGGCCATCAGCGGGGTCGATTGTGGCGCATGGGAGGAATTTGTCGGAGCTTAGTTCGATTGAGCTCGCGCAATATCGCAGCCGCGCCGTCGGGATGGTTTTTCAGTCGTTCAATCTGCTTCCGAAAATGACTCTGGAAGAAAACGTGGAATTGCCGCTGCGCCTAGCCGAGGTGGATCGGAGCGAACGCGGCGGGCGTGTGCGCGAGGCGCTCGAGCGAGTGGGACTTGCGAAGCGCGCGACCCATCGTCCCAGCGAATTATCGGGGGGAGAGCAGCAACGCACGGCCATCGCGCGCGCTCTGGTGAACCGGCCAACTATTTTATTTGCAGACGAGCCCACCGGAAATCTCGACAGCGCGACGGGCGAATCGGTGATGCAGTTATTGAAAGAGATTCAATTGTCCATGGACATGGCAATTGTCATGGTGACGCATGAACGGCCGCTGGCGGACCGCTTTGCAGATCGAATCGCGGCTCTGGCAGACGGCAAGCTGGTGAGCGATGGGGTGGCGGCATGAAGGCGCGCGACCTTGGAGAACTGGCGCTGCGTAATTTGCGTGAGGCGCTGCTGCGAAATTCGCTGACGACGCTGGGAATCGCAGTGGGCGTGGCGTCTCTCGTTGCCATGCTTTCCCTCGGCGTGGGTTTGCAGGAACTGGCTACGAAGCGGCTTTCGAATTCGGGGCTGTTTGACACAATCATCGTGATGTCGAAATCCGGTCTGCGCGGATTTGGCAGGCCATCGGAGCCGCCGAGGCGAGCGGCAGCAGGGGGATCGGACCAGAGCAGCGAGCAAGATCATGCGCCGCGGGTGTCTCCGCCGCTGGATGACGCCGCGCGCGAGGCACTTCAGAAGCTGCCGAACGTCGTCGAGGTGTATCCACAGATTCGATTTCCAACCGAGGTGCGTTTTGCCGGGAAGCCATACGCTACGATGGTGGCGGGAATTCCGGACTCGGCGCGAGGAAATGGCGCGTTCGACGGCATCAACGGAAATTTCTTTTCCGGTGGCAATGCCGACGAAGCAATTCTGCAATCAGAATTCGCGAAGGATCTCTCGGATAAGCCTTCGAGCCTGATCGGCAAAGATCTGGTGTTGCGTTATGCGGAACGGCAGGCGTTGGGAACGCAAGCTGCCGGAGCCAGCGGTTCGTCTGGGGTAGACACTAGCGACAACGGAAGCGGTGGATTCTCCGTCGTGCCGCGCGAGAAGAATCTTCGCATCGTGGGGATTGTTGACACCGAGCCTGCGGCGGGATTTGGCGGCATCGGCAGCGGCCGCGTGTTGATTCCGCTGGCGGTAGCGGAAACGTTGCGGGCGGCGCAGTTGAATGATTTGCGCGACGTGGTGAGGGGAGCGAACGGGAAGACTACTTACGCGAGCCTGACGGTTCGCGCGAAGAGCCCTTCGCAAGTGGAGAAAATCGAATCGGCGATCAAGGACATGGGGTTCTCGACATTTTCGCTGCTGGATGCCACGCGCAATTTGCGGATTTTCTTTACGATTTTCGATTCGTTGCTCGGAATCTTTGGAAGCCTGGCGCTGGCGGTTTCGACTCTGGGAATCGTCAACACGCTGGTGATGGCGATTTTAGAGCGCAGGCGGGAGATTGGGGTGCTGAAGGCACTGGGGGCGGCTGACCGCGACGTGAAGCAACTGTTTTTTGCGGAAGCGGGAGTGATGGGATTGATGGGCGGGATTTTCGGGGTGGGGATGGGCTGGCTGATTGGGCGCGTGGTGACTTTTGGGACAAACGTTTATTTGCGGCGACAGGATTTGCCGCCCGCGCATGTGTTCTCGGTGCCGCTGTGGTTGATTGTTGGCGGGATTGTATTTTCGGTGGTGGTGAGTCTGGTGGCGGGGCTCTATCCGGCGTCGCGCGCGGCGCGGCTGAATCCGGTGGAGGCCCTGCGGTATGAATAAGGCGAAGCTTGCGCTGAGTGCGCTAGCTTTTTTGATTTGCGCATTTGCGGGCCAGCCTACGCAGGCTGCCGTCGCCGGACGCGCGGAATGCCGGAGCGTCAAGAGCAAGATTCTCTCGCGGTCAGTCGCTTACTGCACTTTGCTGCCACCCAGTTACGATGTGGAGAAGACGCGACGCTATCCGGTGCTCTATTTTCTTCATGGGCTTGGCGACAACGAACAGATGTTTTTGCATTCGGGCGGCTGGAATCTCGTTGAAGATTTGTGGGAACAGCACCAGCTGAGTGAGTTCGTGATCGTGCCGCCCTCGGCGGGCGCCAGCTTCTACATCAATTCGCACGACGGCAAAGAGCGATACGAAGAGTTTTTTCTGCGTGAGTTCATGCCCGCCGTCGAAGCCCGCTATCGTATTCAGGCCGCGCGGTGACGCGCGGCATAGCCGGTTTTTCGATGGGCGGATACGGAGCGCTGCGGTTTGCGTTCTTGCATCCTGACCTATTTGGTTCCGTGAGCGTGCATAGCGCAGCGCTGATGGAGAAGTTGCCGAACTTCAGCATCGCCGAATCCGCGCAGAATCCACGAATGAGGCTGCTGGGCGATGTGTTTGGTTCGCCGCCCGATCGCGCGTTCTGGGATCGCAACAACCCGCTCACGCTGGCGCGGACGGCGCACATCGCGGGATTGAAGATTTGTTTTGATTGCGGATCGGAAGATGGGTACGGGTTCAACGCCGGCGCCGAGACGCTCGACAAAATTCTGTCGTCGCGGCATATCGCGCATGAATTTCACATTTACCCGGGCGGACATGACTGGTCGTATTTTGCGGAGCATTTGCCGGCTTCGCTCGAATTTGAAGCGCGGGCCTTCGGCTTGAAGTGAGTCGGCCGGTTGGCCCGCGCTGCAGTTGATATCGCGCGCGCAAAGAGTCGCTAGGATTTTTTTCGCGAATATTCTAGGCGAAAAACAGACGACCATGTAGCGCCCTTATCGGTGGATTTGTCCCAGGTTTGTTCCACCTTGTCCGCGCTCAGGCGCACCACGCGGATTCGATTGAGCACCTCTTCTCCGTTGGGGCCGCGGTTTGGCCCGAGAAACTCAGCGGCGCCGGCGGAGATTTTCCCGTTGACGAAGGCATGCGCGCGGCCTTCATTATCCACGAACAATCCGCGCCAGCCCTGGTCGCCGTAGCTGTAGGCGAAAATATTCTCGCCGCGCTGACCTTTTCCGCCGTCCCAGTTTTCAGTGATCACGCAGCTATCGAGCGAGAGCGAGACCGTGCTTGTGGCACTCGGTGAGCTACCTGCGGATGAGATCGTCCAGTCGCCCAACCAGAAATCCAGTTGGCGGCTCTCGGGATTTGTCTCACAGGCTCCCGGGCCATTTGCGGCAAATGCGCCGGACGCGGAAAACATGCAGAGGAAGAATGCGAAGACCGCAACACTCCTTCTTAGCCTTCGTGGGATTTGAGAATTTTGAATAGCAGCTTGCTGTACCATAACGCATTTCCTCCTGGCGCCAGATCGGCTCGTCCCATCCTGTATTGAATTCGGTTCTACTAACTCTGATCAGCATACGGATTGCGCGGTTTGCATACTTTCGATATTGTGACAATGAATGTCGCGAAAGCGCCAAGACCATCGCCGCCCAATATTTGACCGGATAGGGTACGGCCGCTCCGAGATCAGGACTCTTACGCGCGATTACTCTGCCGGGCACGTAGTTGCGCTACACTTCCACGAAGCTGACCAACTGGTGTATGCCTCGCGCGGGGTAATGACGGTGCGGACGAAGGACGGCATCTGGGTGGTCCCTACGGATCGTGCGGTATGGATTCCGGCGCGGATTCCGCACACGCTCACGATGTCGGGAATTGTGGCGATGCGGACACTCTATTTGAGGAAGGGGCTGGCGAAGGCCCTGCCGCGGAATTGCTGCGTGGTGAATATTTCCGCGCTTCTGCGAGAGCTTATTCTGCGAGCCTGCGCATTTTCGAAGTTGACGAAGAAGATTTCGCAGCAGCGGCATTTGATCGAAATAATTCTGGATCAGCTCAACGTAATACAGACGGTACCGCTGCAGCTCCCGAATGTGGCTGATGCGAGAGCGAGCCGGATCATGCAAGTGCTTCATGACGACCCGAGCGATTCGCGGCCGCTTTCGGAACTTTGCCGGCTGGGTGGAGCGAGCAAGAGGACCGTCGAGCGCCTGTTTCAGCAGGATGCGGGGATGACGTTTGGAAAATGGCGGCAACAGTTGCGATTGATGCGGGCGATGCAGCTTTTGGCGGAAGGAGCGAAGGTGACGCATGCGGCTTTGGAAGCGGGGTACAGCACGCCGAGCGCGTTTATTTCGATGTTTCGAAAAACCCTGGGAACTACGCCCGCTTCTTACTTTAGGGCAACGAAGGATCGCGGCGAACACGATACGGAAAATAATTGATCGAAATTATTCGAGTGGCACGGGAATCGGTCCGCCTACTTACTGCCCGTCGTCCTTGTCGTCGCCGTGGATTTTGTGTTGTCGAGGACAAGAACGAGGATGCGGCCATCGGAGCGAAAGGTGCCGCCGGTGGCGGTGCGGGCTTCGGTGATCGGATCGGGTGGGGCGATGTGTTCACGTGCGACGACGAGGCCGGTGCCGGAGAGCGTGTCGTTCACATATTCGCGCTCTTTGTCAATTTCGGGATCGATTTTGTGAGTGACTCCGTTGTTGCGTTCGTCGCGCTCGAAGCCGATATCGTGGGTGGCGGCGATGCACCAGACCGGGCGGCCGCCGATCATATGAGTCGATTGCCAAGCGCGCAGATGATTGCGGGACATAGCGACGCGAACCGGTTCGGCGTGCGCGAAACCGTAATCCTGAGGACGATTGAAGAGGTAGAGCGTGCTCATCGGCATCGTCAGGTAATCCTTTTTTTGGATTGTGTCGATGAGGCCGGCGATCACGGTGGATTGCACGTCGCTATCGACTCTGACCCAGCCGGCGGTGGAGAACGCGTGAAGGAGCTGCTCTTTTGTGCCGACGATGAGGATATTCACCATGTCGCCGGGATTTCCTTGTTTGTCGGAGATGCGGCGCGGAATGGAAGCGAGGAGATCGGGCGTGACGCCCGCGACTTTTGTTTCTGCTGGGCCGCCGACTGCCATCGCTGCTGCGGTGCTTGAGCCTGGATCGAGGACTTCGATCGTTACGTGAAAATTTCCTTTGGCGGCGCTGGCATCTTTGTAGCTTTGATTGATTCCAATGAAAAGGCGGCCGGCTACCGGGACGGTGAAATCTTTTGTGAGGCCGAGTGAGAAGGGTTGAGCGGCGTCGCCTGAGCCGACGCGGGCGATCAGTTCGCCGTGATTGCCGTCGGGGACGGCGTAGTCGTGGATTATGTCGGCCCAGCCGCGCGGGAGGCCATCGGGGCCGAAGGTGCGTTCGTCAGGATTTTTGCCGGCGGGCGGATAGGTGAGTTTGCCGCTCCCGGTGGCGCGAAGTTTTTCGCCACCGCGGACGTCGATGCCGGTGTCGATCCATTGCTTTGTGGCGTCGATATCGAGGCGGTAGATTTTGTGGCCGGCGGCGTTTGTTTGTGCGGACTTTTGCTTGAGATCTGACGGCGGCGGCGATTGATTGTCTTGCGGCTGAGCGAGCGCGGACGAGGTCGCTGAGAAAAGGCAAGCGCCAGCGGCGAGGATGCGGATTAGTTTTGTGAATTTCATTGGCAACCTAGGATATCGCCGGGTGCGAGATTTTTGCAACGGAGTCGCGTGGCGGCGTTGGAGCGAGCGGTTCAGGCGGGATGCGAAGGCAAGGGCAAAGAGGGCGACGGCGGTTCCTTCTTGAATCTGGATTGAATTCGGCGCACGAGGATGTAGAGCACGGGAATGAAAACCAGATTCAGGAAGGTTGCGGCGATCATGCCGCCGAAGACTGTGGTGCCTACTGAACGGCGGCTGATGCGGCCCGCGCCCTGAGCGAGCACGAGCGGAAGGACGCCGAGAATGAAGGCGAGCGACGTCATCAGGATGGGCCGCAGGCGGATCAGAGCAGATTCCACGGCGGCTTCCAAGACACTGAAGCCTTTTTCGCGAAGCTGTTCGGCGAACTCGACGATGAGGATCGCGTTTTTGCTCGAGAGGCCGATCAACATGACCAGACCGATCTGGCAGTAGACGTCATTTTCCTGTCCGCGCAATGCCTGAGCGCCGACGGCGCCGAGCAAAGCCATCGGGACGGCGAGCAAGACGATGAAGGGAAGCGTGAAGCTTTCGTACTGCGCGGCGAGCGTGAGGTAGACGACGAGAAGTCCGAGACCGAAAAGCATCGTTGCCTGACTGCCGGATTGAATTTCTTCGAGAGACAGGCCGGTCCATTCATACGAAAAACCCGGTGGAAGGACTTTGTTCGCGAGCTTGTCCATTGTAGCGATTGCGTCGCCTGAGCTTTTTCCCGGCGCGGCTGAGCCGTCAATTTCAGCATAGCGGAAAAGATTGTAGTGGCTGATTACCTGCGGCGACGCTTGCGACTCGAGCTTCACGAGATTTTCGAGCGGGACCATCATTCCCTTGTCGGAGCGTACGTAATATTCCTTGATGTCGCGTGGTTCGGCACGGAATTGTTTGTCGGCCTGGACGTAGACGCGATAGGCGCGATTGTTGAAATCGAAATCGTTCACGTATACGGAGCCCATGTACACCTGGAGAGCGTCCGTAATTTGATTCAGCGAAACGCCTAGCGCTTTGGCACGCTCGCGGTCGAAGTTCAGAACGAATTGCGGATCGTTGGCGCTGAAGCTTGTGAACAATCCGGTGAGATCAGGATTCTTATTTCCTTCTTCGATTACTTTTTGGGTGACATTCGAAAGCTGCTGCATCGAAGCGCCACTTTGATCCTGAAGGACGAATTGGAAGCCGCCGAATTGTCCGAGTCCTTGCACGGTTGGAGGCGCGAAGGGGACCACTTGCGCACCGGAAATGGTGGAGAGCGGGCCGCGAAGCCGTTCTAGAACGGCGTTGCCTGAGTGCTCCTCGCCCTTGCGCTGGTCGAAGTCTTTCAGCCCAGCAAAAATCAGAGCGCGATTTGAAGCGCTGCCGCCGAAACTGAATCCAGCGACAGAAAACGCGCTGTCCATCTCCGGTACTTTGGCGAGAATTGCTTCCACTTGCGAGCAGATCGTGGTGGTGTATTCGAGCGAGGCACCCTGGGGCGATTGTACGGCGATGATGAGGTAGCCGCCGTCTTCGGCCGGGATGAACCCTTTCGGAACGTGTTGATAGACCCAGTAGGTGAGCCCGAGTCCGCAAAAAAATAAGAGAACCGCGGCATATTCGAAGCGCAGCACAAAGCGTAGGAAATTCTGGTAAGCGCGGCCGAAGGCCGTCATGCCTCTATTGAAGCCGGCAAAAATGCGACTTTTCACGACGTGTCCGTGGCCCAGAAAAATTGCAGAGAGTGCCGGCGTGAGGGTGAGCGCGTTGAAGGCAGAAATGGAGACGGAAAACGCAATGGTGAGGGCAAACTGACGGAACAGGATTCCCGTGGTGCCGGGGAAGAACGCCACCGGAACGAAGACGGCTACCAGAACGAGCGAGGTGGCAACGACCGCTCCGGCGACTTCCTTCATGGCGATGGAAGCGGCATTGTGCGGTTCGGAAATTCCTTCGGTGATGTGACGCTGCACGTTTTCGATGACGACGATCGCATCGTCCACCACAAGACCGGTGGCGAGCGTCAGCCCGAAGAGGGTGAGAGTGTTGATTGAGAAACCCAAAATCTTCACGAATGCAAAAGTTCCGATGAGGGAGACGGGAATGGTGATGGCGGGAATAAAAGTGCTGCGCCAGTCCTGCAGGAAGATGAAAATCACAAGCACGACGAGGATAATTGCCTCGATCAGCGTGTACAGGACGTCTTTGATTGACTCGCCAACGACGGTGGTGGTGTCGAATGCGACGGCGTACTTGATACCGGGAGGGAAGCGTTTCGAGAGGAGCTCGAGCTCAGCCTTCGCGGCTTTGTCGACCGCGAGAGCATTGGCGCTGGGCAATTGAGTGACGCCGAAGCCCACGGCGTCGTGACCATCGAAGCGAAGAACGCTGCTGTAATCTTCGGCGCCCAACTCGGCGCGTCCCACATCACGCACGCGCACCAAATTGCCGTCTGTTCCTGTTTTCAAGATGATGTTTTCGAATTCCGAAGGTTCGACCAGCCGGCCTACCGCGCGCACGCTGATTTGATAACTCTGGTCCGGCCGCGAAGGAGGTTGGCCAACCTGGCCAGAAGCTACCTGGACGTTCTGCTCGGTAAGAGCACTCAAAATGTCGGTGGCAGTGAGGCCGCGCGCCGCCATACGCAGCGGGTCGAGCCACAGGCGCATGGAGTATTTTCGCTCGCCAAAGTTCTCCACATCGGCGACGCCGGGAACGCGCTTGAGCGCGTCGCGCACATAGAGGTCAATATAGTTGCTGAGGAAGAGGCTGCTATATTCTCCATGCTCGGAATAGACGCCCGCGCCGAATACGAAATTGCTCGACGACTTTGTGATGCTGATGCCGGTGGTTTTCACCTCGTTGGGAAGCCGACCAAGCGCCTGGTTCACGCGGTTCTGAACGTCTACGGCGGCGAGATCGATGTTGCGCGTGATGTCAAAAGTGACGTTGATGTTGCTCGATCCGTCGTTTCCACTCGAGGAGGTCATGTACTTCATGCCTTCGACGCCGTTGATCTGCTGTTCGAGGGGCGTGGTGACGGAAGTTTCGACAGTCTGCGCATTCGCACCGTTGTAGAAGGAGCCTACGTTGACCTGCGGCGGCGCGAGATCGGGAAATTGGGCGACTGGAAGGGTGGGAATCGTCACTGCCCCTGCCAAAATAATCAGCAGCGCGCAGACAGTGGCAAAGATGGGCCGCCGGATGAAGAAATCGACAAACATTTTCTACGAGAGCCTTTTTCCTGCACGAACACGAAGCGGACGGATGGAAATCAAGATGAAGACTTTCCTGCCGGAGCGGGTGCTTGCTCGGTGACCGGAGTACCGTCCACGAGATTCTGGGCGCCCTCGATCACGACACGATCGCCTGATTTCAGGCCGTCCAGCACGGCGTAATCGTTCCCGACCATCTCGCCGAGAGTAAGGACTTTCTGATGCGCCACCTGCGATTTTCCCGAGCCATCGACTACAAAGGCGAAGGATTGTCCGTTGATGCGCTGCACGGCGAGCACCGGAATCACGGGCCCGTCATGCGTGCTCCAGACGATACGGGTTCGCGCGAATTGAGAGGTGCGAAGCGTGTCGGCGGAGTTTTTGACGGTCGCTTTCACGAGCACGGACTGCGTGTTGGTGTCGACTTGAGATGAAATGAAATCAATCTGGGTGTCGGCGACAACCTTGCTCTGGCTATCGAGCAGCTGCACTTTCTGCCCCATTTTTAAATCCTTCGAACGCTCGACGGGAACATTGATGTAGATCTCGAGCGGGCCGGGCTGGTCGACGGTGGTGAGGGTGGTCGTGTTCGTCACGCGATCGCCCACGCGCACGGGGATGTCGCCAACAAATCCGTCGGTGGGAGCATTGACGCGATAGTAGTGCAGCTCCGCTTGCTGCTGCTGCACTTGGGCGTCGAGCGATTTGAGTTGGTGTTGGGCTGTTTCGAGGTTGGTGCGCGCCTGATCGTAGTCCTGCTTGCTGATTACACCGGCATCGAAGAGTTTCTGCGCGCGCTCCCATTGAATTTGCGCGAAATGAACATTCGCTTCCTGTGCGGCGCGCGCCGCTTCCTGGCTCCCCACCGTGGCTTGTTGCTTGATAGGGTCAATCTGCATGAGTGCTGTTCCGGCTTTCACGCGGTCGCCAGACCTGACGAAGATATTCGTGATTTGTCCCTCGACCTGGGGATTCAGGACAACCGAATGCCGGGACTTGAGCGTTCCCAGGTATTCTGACGATTCGGAGATTGGTACAGGCTCAATGACTGCCGTTTTTACAGCAACGGCGGGAGGCTCCTCATTACCAGCGGCCTGCTTTTGACCGCAACCTGCGAGGAGCGCCGAAAAGCATACGGAGACGAGCAACCCGCAAAGGAGGGTTCCGGCGGCAGATACCTGCGGCAGCAGCGCGTTTAATTTGAGACGAGAGCACACGTACATTAGTGTCGTTGGCTCCAGACTTGGATATTCGTATTGTACGGGATGCGCACGATTGCTCCAAGCGTGGGGGTTCCAGGAGCATTACACGGACCGCCGCGCCAGCGTGCTTCGCGGGTATTTGACGTTGGATTTCGCCGGAGGAAAGCGCCCGTTGACAGCTACTTACGATGGGGAAGGCTGCGCCGGCGGCCAGCGAACGCAGCGCAACCAAGAAGCAGGATTGCTGAACAGCCAGAAATCGCCGCACCGGCTGTGCGGTCCCATGTACGACGAAAGTTCACCTCGACTCGGTGCTGCCCGGTCGGCACGGGTACAAGCATTCGAGCAATTTTGGGCTGTGACCCTGGGTTGACCGCCGCGCCGTCGATTCGCACCTCCCACGCCGGATAGTTCAAAAGCCGGAGTGCAAGCGTAACGGGTTCCGCTGTCGCGACGCGGAGGCTTTTGTGCTCGGACTGCCATTTATCGATCGAGATTTGGGCGGGCGACAAAGAGGTATTCCGTAGCGAAGCAGCAGTGAACGGCTGGACGAGCGGCGTTGGCGGCGTTTTTTCAAAGACTTTGGTCGATTCAGGATCAACGATCGCTCCAGGCAGATCGTAGATATCGCAGGCGAGTGGCGCGTATTCCTCGGCCCCTTCGTAACCGTGGCCGGTGCGAATTGCGGCCGCGAGAAGCGAGATATCAACGCTGTCCCACCAGGCGTCGCGGATAATTGCGGTGGCGGCAACGGCGATCACCAACGCGAGAGCCGCTCCCCAGATCCATCGCCATCGGGATTGCACGATCGCCGATGCCAGAAAGAAAGCATACGGAATGCCCAGTGGGATAAGCCAGCGCCACGGGAACTGGAGAAATTGCAGTTTCGGAAGATGACGCCAGAACCACAGGCTGGCGGGAAACATCATGAAAGTAGAAGCGACAGCCAGCATAGCCAGCATCCACCACAACGTCTGATACTCTCGGCGCTTACGCGCACTAAATACCCCAGCCACGGCGGTCAGCAACATCACGCCAAGAGCGACGGTGGAAACCTTCCAATTGAAAAGCGCAAACTCCGGGTCTGTCGCGCGCGTGTACAGGAAATTTCGATCGAGGTGATAGTTTCCCGCTGTTACCTGCGAGATTTGTACCCAGCGCTGTTCGAAAGCTGCGGGAAGAATGTAAAACGCCGCAAGTCCGAACCCGATGGCCATTGCTGCTGCTCCTGGAATCAGCAGCCGAAAATTTTTCCGCTCCAAGCAGCCGACAACAAGTAGTAACACCACGGAGTATGTCGCGATTACCGCGGCTGGCGCGTTTGAAAGCCATATGGCGGCAAAAACGAACGCAAGGAGGGACACGGCTGCCCAATTCTGGGGCGAATCGTTTCGCTGTGAGCCATTCTGCCGTGAGCTGCTGCGGACCACTCTCAGCGTGCCGAAGACTAGCAAGGGAAAAAGCGCACTGGCGAGAAGCTCGGCATAGTCGCTACGGTAATACACCACGACGAGCTGATAGGGATTCAAAACGTAAATGAGCGCAGCAGCGATCGCCTGCGAATCGGGAAGCGACTCACGCGCGAGGCGCCACATCGCGACGCCGGACAACAGAAGGACGAGCCAGGTATACGTTCCCGGGACCATTTTCCATGGCAGCACCGAGCCTAGCGCGGCGCCAAGCGTCCATGAAGCGGGCGGGTAGAAAATGAAACGAGGCTCGCCGAATCCCCAATTGGCCCATTGAGCCCAGCGCGGGAAGAAGACACCCTCACGCCATTGCCTGGCAACGTCTAACCAGGATGCGAGATGAAAAGAAAAATCGTGACCTGAAGCGTTGCCGAGGAAAAACATAGGCGCGACCACAGCCGTGGCTGCAATCGCGATCAGAAGTAAAGCGATCTGGCCGGAGCGCCGCGGAGAAGCGGACTCTGAAACAGTAGCGAATTTTTGGAGCCTCGCGCCGCTGCGGCCGGAATCAGAAGACATTCGGTGCAAACTCTCTCCATCCTGAGGATTTGAGGCGACGAGAATACAAGGTAGGCGGCTTTCGAGCAAAGCATTGGCAGATTGTTGGTCGGCAGATGTGAGCAGCTTGCCAAGCTGACCGCGCAACGGATACAGTTCTGCACGCCTTCACGGCAATTGAAAATGACAACCGAACAACAGCGGCTGCAGGCCAGCGCCGATCGCGAAGTTCACTGGAAACGGTGGGGACCATACCTTTCCGAGCGGCAGTGGGGAACTGTGCGCGAGGATTACAGCGCGAACGGCGACGCCTGGGAATATTTCCCGCACGATCACGCGCGCTCGCGGGCTTATCGCTGGGGAGAAGATGGCATCGCAGGATTTTGCGACCGTCATCAGCACATTTGCTTCGCGCTGGCTTTATGGAACGAGAAAGACCGCATTTTGAAGGAGCGGCTGTTCGGGCTGACAAATCTCGAAGGCAATCACGGCGAAGACGTGAAGGAGTATTACTACTATCTCGACGCTATCCCCACGAATTGCTATCTGAAATATCTATACAAGTATCCGCAAGCGGCGTTTCCATACGATCAGCTGCGCATTGAAAACAAGAAGCGAACGCGACTCGAGCCCGAATATGAGCTGATCGATACGGGCGTTTTCAACGAGAACCGCTACTTCGACGTTTTTGTCGAGTACGCGAAAGCCACATTCGAGGATATTCTGGTTCGAATTACGGCGTGGAATCGTGGCCCTCAACCTGCGCGCCTGCATCTGCTTCCCACGTTGTGGTTTCGCAATCGATGGGACTGGGGCGATCCCTATGACATGCCGGAAGTGCAGCGTATCGCCGGACCCGCAGGCGCCGAGGTAGTTGCGCTCGACGAATTTCATTATGGGAAGCGCTGGTTGCTTATTGAAGGCGCGCCAGAGATGCTTTTTACCAATAACGAAACGAACATGGAGCGGCTGTATGAGGCGCAGAATCGGACTCCATTCGTTAAGGACGCATTTCATCGTTATTTGATTGAGGGCGAGCGCGGCGCCGTGAACCCGGAAATGAAGGGGACAAAGGCCGCAGGCCACTTTGCATCGGAAATTCAGCCCGGGAAAAGTTGGACGATTCGCTTGCGGTTTACAGATAGCAATCCGGGCGATCCGCTTTCGCCGCCGAAAGATTATTTCGGTGCGCCTTTTGAGGCATGGTTCGACAAGCGCAAACAAGAAGCCGATGAATTCTACGACCAGCGGGCACCCAAAGGAATCAGTGACGACGGGCGCCTCGTGCAGCGCCAGGCCTTCGCCGGGCTGATATGGGGGAAACAGAGCTATCACTATGATGTGGACCGCTGGCTCAAGGGCGATTCGACCCAGCCGGCGCCCGATCCTCGGCGGCAGTTCGGACGCAATCACGAATGGACGCACCTGCATAACTCAGACGTGATTTCGATGCCGGACAAGTGGGAGTACCCGTGGTACGCGGCGTGGGATCTCGCGTTTCATTGCGTGGCCATGGCGCTGATCGATCCGGATTTCGCCAAAGATCAGCTCATTTTGTTTATGCGCGAATGGTATATGCACCCGAACGGGCAACTTCCCGCGTACGAATGGAATTTTTCGGATGTAAATCCGCCCGTGCAGGCGTGGGCGGCGTGGCGCGTCTACAAAATTGCGGGGCGTATCAGCGGGAAGCCGGATCGAATGTTTCTTGTGCGCGCCTTTCACAAGCTGCTTATAAATTTCACCTGGTGGGTGAACCGCAAAGACCCCTCGGGCCGCAACGTTTTCGAAGGCGGTTTTTTGGGCCTGGATAATATCGGCGTCTTTGATCGTTCGAGGCCGCTCGGCCCCGGAAACTTCATCGATCAATCGGACGGCACGAGCTGGATGGCGATGTTTTGCCTGGACATGCTGTCGATGGCGATTGAGCTTGCGGAGCAGGATCCCGCTTACGAAGACGTGGCCAGTAAATTCTTCGAGCATTTCGTGTACATTGCGTCGGCGATGAATGATATGGGAGGAACTGGTATCGGATTATGGGACGAGAAGGACGGGTTCTACTACGACGTGCTGCATCTTGGTGAAGAGAAAGTGATGCCGATGAAAGTGCGTTCGATGGTGGGTTTAACCCCGCTGTTCGCGGTCGAAACCTACGAACCGCAAGACCTGGAGCGCATGAAAGGATTCCGCCGGCGGATGCAGTGGTTTCTCGATCATCATCCGGACGTGAAAGACCACGTGGACATGAGCCAGCAGACCAAGCACGGCCCGCGGTTGCTGCTTTCGATTGCGAATCGCGCGAAGCTCGAGCGGATTTACCGTTACGTGTTCGATGAAAGCGAATTCTTGTCGCAGCATGGAGTGCGCGCGCTTTCGAAATATCACCTGCAACATCCGTTCGAGGTGCGGGACCAAGACGGCGTAACCCACGGCGTGGATTACGAGCCTGCGGAATCAACGACCGACCTTTTCGGCGGCAATTCCAATTGGCGCGGGCCGGTTTGGTTCCCGATGAATTTTCTGCTGATCGAAGCGTTGCAGCGGGTGCACTTTTACTATGGGGAAGGCTTTAAGGTGGAGTATCCCACTGGCTCCGGGCAGCAGAAAACTCTTTGGCAAGCGAGCGCAGAGCTATCCAAGCGTCTCTCGCATATTTTTTTGCAGCGCAATGGCAAGCGCCCGGTATACGCGAACACGGCGCTTTTTCAAAACGATCCGTATTGGAAGGATTTAATTCTGTTTTTCGAGTATTTCAATGGCGATACCGGCGCCGGCCTTGGCGCGAACCACCAAACTGGCTGGACGGCATTGGTTGCGAAGCTGATCGAACAAAGCGGCGAGTGAAGCCACGCTGGCGCAGGTCAGAAATCCTCTACCAGCCCTAGACCGAGCGAAACGCGATTCACATAGTTGAAATACGCCACCGTTAGAACGGTTTCACGCACAGCCGCGTCATCCCATCCTGCCGCTTTCACAGCGCTGACGTCTTCCTCTTCGATTTCCATCGGCTTGCGAGTCAGCTTGGCTGCGAATCGGAAGAGAGCTTTCATCTTGTCCGGCACCGCCGCATTCTCGTAATCGTTCACGAGTTTCCGCGCGAGCGCCTTTTCCACTCCCAGCCGTCGCAGCAGCTCCATATGGATCACCAGGCAATACGAAGACGCATTGATACCGCTGACCACGACCCCGATCTGCTCCTTTTCGGTCTTCGTCAGCGCGCTATCATTCATCACTGCGGCGCCCAATTTCAATTGCCCTTCAATGGCGTCTGGCATCGTGCCCAGGGCCTTGAAATAGTGAGGCAGAAATCCCATATTCTGTTCGATGTTTCCGTAGATTCCTCGAAGTTGCGGATTCGCCTGTGCTTCTTCGATTTCATTTACATACGTCACGGGGTTGCTCCTGAGAGGGGATGCGGGGCTTAGGACCGCACCACTTTACTCGCATTGCAATGTTCTGACAACTCGGGGCAGTGCCCCAAACCTCATGCGAGTCTGAACTCTGCATTTATTTGTTCGGGGCAGGGGATTCGACCAACTCAATAAGGATCTTGCCTTGTTCCGGCGCCTTGTCCGGCAATGAGACGAGGAAGAAATTCACGCGACTGCCGTCTGCCCCGGCGCGCGTCGCAGGGTATATAGGCTGGACTGCAAAGCGCGAGCGCAGAATTTCGGTGGCGGCATCGACATTTCGCGCGAGCAACTCAACCTGCTGTATTCCTTCGCCGAATTTTTGAAGATAGCGAGCGATCGCGCCTTTACCGCCTGGCTCGCGAGTCGTCAGTATGTCCAGCTGGACCGCATGCGCGAAATGCAACTCAAATTCCTTGGCGTCCTGGTCGGGCGGAACGTCCGCGAGGCGGGGAGAGCCGTTTGCAGCGTGGACTCGCTCGAAAGTCTCAGGAGTAACGGCGATGCCTACGGTCGTAGCAGGGAACTGGGCGGGGTCGAGAACGAAGTTCGCAGCGAAAGCGGGATCGGCGAGCCATTCGGCGGTGGCCGCTCGCGCCGATGCAAGTCCACGGCGAAAAAGCTCTCCAGCGGAGCGCTCGCGGCTCGCGATATCAGGCGAACTAAGTCCGGCGATCAGCCCAGTGATTTCAGCGGGTTCAGGCCCAGAAGACATCGCCGGCAATTCGCTTACTTCGACGTAGTTGAAGTTTTCGAGGGTTGAACGGCATTGACGTTCGAAAGCGTGATGTACGTCGGCTGGCCTGGGCGCACCGACACCGGCGTATCCCAGCGCAGATGCGCATCGCCCACAGCCGCTGCCACTTCGAGCGAACTCAGCCAATAGTGTCCCGGCGGCACGCGCTGCAGAACGCCCTGTCCCTCCACGTCGGTCTGCGCTCGGGCGACAAGATATTTCGACTGGGCAAGCTCTTCCATCCGCCTCTGAATATCCGGCTCGCTCTTGGCCTGGAGCTGAGTCCATCGCGTAAAAGGATCGATGTCCTCGAGGTTCAAATCCATTCCCTCGGTACTCTTCGGATTCTTTATCAAGAACTGCTTCACTTCTTCGCGATATTCCGCTTTGAGCCGGTTGTATTTGTCAGGATCTTTTTTCAGTTGCGCGGGCTTGAATTTCGGGCTGGGGAAGCTCGTCGTCTGGTCGCCTGACATCCTTTCCACATAGGCGTCGAAAAATTCCGGCACGCCCATGATGTCGTCCACATCGAGCTTCTTGACGAAGTCTTCACCGGAGAGCTGCACCCAGTGATTCTTCTTCATCCAGGCGCGAAGTTGTTTCGACGCGCCAGTCATCGTGTCAATGAAGGCGTCCATATCCGGCTTCGGATAGTTGACCGCCACCTCTTCCTGAATTTCTTCGAAGCTCTTGCTCAGAAGGTAGAAAGGAAAACCGCGCACCGGTTCTTCCACACCGCTCGACGGAGTGGCGCGAGCGATGAATTCGATGGAGCCGTCCTGGGCCCCTGCCCGAGGCGCTCCTGAGATCATTCCCACGAGAAGCGAAAGAATCGTAATGCGAGCTGCGTTTTTCATGATGCTGCAGATGCTAGCAGAATAGCCGAGCACCCGCAGGCGCCGGTCGAAGAGGATTCATCGTGTTGGTAAACGGGGTAGGAGACTGAGCGAAGAAGAGAGTGGAATTTGCAGAGGGCTAGTAGAGGCGGAAAACGACTTCGATCGGAGTCGAGACGGCCGATGCCTTGCCATCCGGGCCTACGGCAGGACGGAAGCGCCAAGTGCGCACCGCTTCGACTGCCTTTTCATCGAGGCCCATGCCAAGGCCTTTGGCCACGCGGATGTTGCTTGCGCGCCCATCGGCGGTAATGACGGCCATCAGCAGCACCGTGCCCTGATATTTCGCCTTCACGGCGTCATCGGAGAACTGCGGGTTCGGGCAATAGAGGCACGCGGGGATCCCGTATCCGCCCGTGCCAGCGCTCGGATACCCGCCGCCGGTGCCCCATTCATGCCCGGGACCAACGCCGGCTCCGTCGCCGCTTCCAACGCCCGTACCGCTGCCTGAGCCAATTCCATTGCCGCTACCGGTGCCGCTTGAATCGTTTATCACTTTTCCGAGCGGGTCGCCCCAATTACCCGTTTGCGGGCTGGGCAACTTCATCTCTGGAGGACCGAGAACAGTCGGCGTCATCTGCATACGCGCATTTTCGTTGATCTTTACTTTGGGCGGCGTGAACTGCGTCCACGAGAACTTGGGCAGCTGTCCTTTGCTGGCGGGAAGCACGTTGTGCTCGCCCCCACCGCCTCCGCCGCCAGCCTTCTTCGGGCCAGGAGGCAGTTTCGGCAGAAACGGCGACTCGAGCTGCGTGACGCTGTAAGTCTTTGCTTGTGTCGTGGGGGGCGACATCAGCTCCGGCAGCAAGGGAACGATGATCAGCACCAGAATCACCACATGGAAAGCGATCGAAAGCATCTGCACGCGCGTGAACTGCGTGTTCTTCGACCAGATGTCTTTCACCGCTACCGGCTGGCTCGACACCTGCAAGGGCGGCAGCTTCGGCGGCGAAATCATGTCGCGCAGGTTCTGCCAGAAGCCGCCAAAACCCGCATTCCAATTAACCAGCAGATCCGAATTTACGCGGCCGCGCGGATTGGGTTTGAAGAACTCTTTGACGTTGTCGCTGAAGCCCGCACCAAACTCAGGCTCGGAAAACGCACTAGGGCCGCCACCACGCACCTTTACAGGACGCTCGGTGAGGAAGTCCTTTACGTTGCCAATGAAATTCTTGAGGAGGGAGTCACGCACCGGCGAAGCGAACCGGCCGATGTGATGGTCCATTTCGCCCACGGGCTCAGCGGCCTTCTTCGGAGTGCGGTCGAGTTTGAGACTCACGTCAGACATAGCTGCTGCCCAAGCCCCCGGCGCCAGACACTCTATCTCTACATCTTAGACGCTCAGGGTACAAAAAGGATGTCTGAGCCGTAAACGGAACGAACCCCTGCGCCAAGTCCGGCTGACATGCTTTGAAAACCATTGTAACATACGATGTCCGTAACGCGCCGCTGGTTTCCTCTGCGTGCAGTGCTGCACGGCTCAAGAAAGGGCTTGCAAGTCCCACAAGATGGCCAAATTTCCTGACCTGAAGAGCACCCTCAACCTCCCCAAAACCGATTTCCCGATGAAAGCGAAATTGCCGGAGCGCGAGCCTGAGCAGCTGGCCGCCTGGGAGCAGATGGGGCTCTATTACCGCATCCTCGAATCGCGCAAGGACGCGCCCCTGTATGTGCTTCACGATGGGCCCCCTTATCCTACCGGCGAGATCCACCTCGGTACGGGCCTGAATAAGATTCTGAAAGATATGGTGGTGAAGTCGAAGAGCATGGCCGGTTTTCGTTCGCCTTACATTCCCGGATGGGATTGCCACGGTCTGCCCATCGAGACGCAGGTGGAAAAGAAGCTTGGCGGCAAAGGGAAAGTGAGCGCAGGCGAATTTCGAAAAATGTGCCGGGAGTTTGCGTCAGGCTTCATCGAAGCGCACAAGCGCGATTTCAAGCGCCTTGGCGTTTTCGGTCAGTGGGACCGTCCCTACCTGACCATGAATCCGGAGAATGAAGCGGCCATCGCTGGCGCGTTCCTCACATTTCTCGAGAAGGGAAACGTCTACCGCGGGCTGAAGCCGGTTTACTGGTGCATTTACGACCGCACGGCGCTGGCCGAGGCGGAAGTGGAATATGAAGATCACACGAGCCCGTCTGTTTGGGTGAAGTTTCCGGTTGTGAGCGATGCGAAGTCGCAAAAACTTGGCGCCGACGTAAGCGCGCTGGCCTGGACGACGACTCCCTGGACGCTTCCCGCGAATCGCGCGCTCGCGTTTCATCCCGACTACGAATATGTAGTGGTAGACACCGCCGCAGGCAAGCTTCTGCTCGCCAAAGCGCGACTGAGCGCTGCGCTTGCCGAACTCGGCCTCGAGGCTACGAGCGAGAGCGGCGGATGGAAGGGAAGTGAGCTCGAAGGCATCCAATTCCGGCATCCGTTTCTCGATCGCACGGGCCCAGCCGTTCTCGCCGATTACGTGACACTCGATCAAGGCAGCGGAATTGTTCACACCGCTCCGGGTCACGGTGCCGAAGACTTTTACACCGGCCAGAAATACAACCTTGAAGCCTACGCGCCGCAGGATGACGAAGGCCGCTTCACCGAAGGTCTGCCTGAATATAAAGGTAAAACGGTATTCGAGGCCAATGGGCCGATCGTCGAGCTGCTAAAGAAACGCGGCATGCTCGTCGGTGAAAAGAAATTCACACACAGCTATCCGCACTGCTGGCGCTGCCACAATCCCGTGATTTTTCGCGCCACCGAGCAATGGTTCATCGGACTCGACCGCGACAAGCTTCGCGAGAAGTCGCTCGCCGAAATCAAGAAAGTGAAATGGAAGCCGCAATGGGGCGAAAACCGTTTGCACGAAATGGTGGCTGAGCGTCCTGACTGGTGCATTTCGCGGCAGCGGTTTTGGGGCGTGCCTCTGATCGTTTTTTATTGCGATGGTTGCGGCAAGCGGCTTGAGGATTTCAAGGCACTGCGCCACGTGCTTCCGTTTTTTGAACGCGAGGGCGCGGATGCCTGGTTCACGCATTCGGCCGAGGAGCTGCTTCCGCCCGGTACGAAGTGCCCTGGCTGCGGGGAAGCGAAATGGCGCAAGGAATCGGACATCCTCGACGTCTGGTTCGATTCTGGCTGCACGAATCTTTCAGTGCTGAGCGAGAAAGATGGCACCTGGCCAGCGGATATGTACCTCGAAGGTCCCGACCAATTTCGAGGCTGGTTTCAAAGCTCGCTGCTGATCGCGGTCGGCATTCGCGAGCGCGCGCCTTACCGAGAAGTGATGACGTACGGATGGGCGCTCGATGAAAAAGGTAGGCCGATGTCGAAGTCGCTTGGTAATGCCATCTACCCCACCGAGATTTCCGAGAAGTGGGGCGCGGATTTGCTGCGCGTCTGGGTTGTGTCGCAAGATTCCGCCTCGGATATGCGCATGTCCGTCGCCGTAATGACGCAGCTTTCCGAGGCTTATCGCAAAATCCGCAACACGTTCCGCTTCGCGCTTTCGAATTTGTTTGATTTCGATCCGGCGAAGGACCTAGTGACGGATGCGGATTTGTGGGAGATGGACGCCTGGATGCTTCGCCGCACCGGCGAGCTCGTTCGCGAATGCCGCGAATGGTATGACGCGTTCGAATTTCACCGCGTCTATCACCGCCTGCACGATTTTTGCACCGTGGATTTGAGCGCGCTCTATTTCGATATTCTGAAGGACCGCCTGTACACCTTCGCGCCGAATAATCGCGGTCGTCGGTCTGCCCAAACCGCCATATATCGCATCGCCAGCGCTTTGCTGCACTTGATCGCGCCCACACTTGTTTTCACGTCCGAAGAAGTCTGGAAGCATCTGCCGAAGCGCGCGAATGCACCCGAAAGCGTGCACATGAGCCTGTTTCCCGCCGCGCAGGAGATGACCGGAGCGCTCGACGAAAAACGCAGCGCCGATTGGGATCGCATTCTCGCCGTGCGGGAAGAAGTTCTGAAGGCGCTCGAGCCGGCGCGAGCCGGAAAATTGATTTCGAGCGGTCTTGAAGCGCGCGTCACCCTGATCGCCAAGAGCGACCTTGCGGCGCTGCTTAGAAAGCACGCGGCGAGCCTTCCGGGATTCTTCATCGTGTCGCAAGTGGAAATCGCGGACGAGGGAAGCGTCAATGGCGGTGCCACGGCTTCTGGCCTCGAAGGCCTGACGATTCGAGTGGAGCAGGCGCTTGGTTCGAAGTGCGAACGCTGCTGGAACTATTCAACGCACGTTGGCGAATACGCTGACGATCCTAGAATCTGCGAACGCTGCGTCGCGGCGCTTAGCGAAATCGAGAATCAGAGCGCGGCGGGGAGCGCGGGATCGTAATGGCCAACGATTCATCGCGCTCGGGCTGGTACGGCCTCGCGTTTCTTGCGCTCATCGTGCTGGTTGCGGACCAGGCATCGAAGTTCGCGGTGCAGAAATTCACGCAGGCCGGCTCGCTGCGCGTCGTGATTCCGGGACTCATCAATCTCGTGCACACCAGCAATCCCGGTGTCGCATTCGGACTGCTCGCTGATTCCACTTCACCGTGGCTTGCGACTGTCCTCATCGTTTTTTCTACGGCTGTAATCGCCTTGCTGCTCTGGCTTCTCGCTACAGGACGCGCCGGCGGAAAACTTGGTCAGACGGGTCTCGCGCTAATTCTCGGCGGAGCAGCGGGCAACGTCCTCGATCGCGCGTTGCGCCACAGCGTCACGGATTTTATCGACTTCCACATCGGCAACTACCACTGGTATACCTTCAACGTGGCCGACTCGGCGATCGTGATCGGCGCAGGTCTTGTGGTGCTCGAACTTTTTCGTGACTGGCGGCATCCTACTCAAGAGCGAGCTTCCTGATGCTGCCAGTTCTCTTTCACATCGGTTCAATGCCGGTCTATTCCTACGGCGTGCTAGTCGCGGGCGGCGTGTTGCTCGGTCTTTGGTACGCGCGACTTCAGGCTCCGAAGCATGGGCTACATCCCGATGATGTGTGGAATATCGGGATTTACATGGTGCTGGTTGCGCTCATCATGGCGAAAATCTGGCTCGTCCTCTCCGCGTGGGATTATTACCGAGCCAATCCGCGCGAAATTTTCAGCATGACCGTGATTCAATCCGGCGGCACGTTCTATGGCGGCGTGGTCGGCGCGATGGCCACGATCATCATTTATACCTACGCGAAGAAGATTCCGATTCTGCCCCTGCTCGACACGTTCGCGTTCGCCGTCCCGCTCGGCCACTCGATTGGCCGGCTGGGCTGCCTGCTCGCGGGATGTTGCTACGGCAAGCCTACGTCGGTTCCCTGGGCCATTACCTTCAAGAACGAATTGGCCGAACAGATCGCCGGCACGCCCCTCCATACTCCTCTTCATCCCACGCAGCTCTACGAATCCGCGGCGGAATTTCTGAATTTTCTGATCATCGTGTGGCTGGCGCGCCGCCAGCGCTTTACCGGCCAACTCGTCGGCACGTACTTTCTTCTCTACGGTTTCGAACGGGGAACTATCGAATTTTTCCGCGGTGATCCAGGTCGCACGCTCATGTTTCACGATAGCGTCTCGCTGATGCAGTTTGTAAGTGTCGCGCTGATCCTCACTGGCGCATTCCTCTGGTGGCGCGGATTGCGAGGCTCCGCACCGATGGCGCCGATGTCCACAGTTGCTCCCACTGCGGCCGGGCAGTAGAGTGCGTGCTGCGATGTTGGACCCTGTTCGCGCTTGCGGTGTGGCCCGCTACCTCGCATGACTGATCAACAATCAGCTGAGGGCTCGATATCAGAGCGAATCGAACTTGTCGTCCCGGCCGAGCAGGCCGGCGCCCGCCTCGATCGTTTTCTCGCCCTGGAGCTCGCCGAGATCAGCCGCACCCGCATCCAAGAACTCATGGACGAAGGACGCGTGCTCGTTGACGGCGCAGCGATGAAGCCCTCGCACAAGGTCGAGGAGGGCGCGACGGTCGTCATAGACATTCCGCCCACTCTTCCTGCAGGCGTCGAGGCTGAAAATATTCCGCTGGATGTTCTCTACCAAGATGAGGATATCGCCGTCATCAATAAGCCAGCTGGAATCATCGTTCACCCCGGCGCGGGCGCTGATACCGGCACTCTGGTTGCGGCGTTGCTACATCGGTTTGGCGGCGTCAGCGGGCTTTCGACGATCGGCGGGCCTCTGCGTTCCGGAATCGTCCATCGTCTCGATAAGGAAACGTCGGGCGCCATCGTGATCGCGCGAAATGACGCAGCCCATCGCAAGCTCGTAAAAGATTTTCAGTCGCGCCTCGTCGAGAAAACTTATGTGGCGCTGCTGCACGGAAAATTGAAGGGCGAAAAAGGCACCGTGGACTTGCCGGTCGCGCGCGATCTTCACCGCCGGGCGCGTATGACAGCGCGAAGACGCGAAGGCCGAGAGGCGCGCACCGATTGGAAGGCGCGCTTGCATCTCGATGGCTTTACGCTGATCGAAGCGGACCTTCATACCGGTCGCACCCATCAGATTCGCGTTCATTTTTCGGCTCTTGGCGCGCCGGTTGTCGGTGACACTCTTTACGGCGCGCCGTGCCAGGAACGAGTCGGCGCTACTCAACTTCCGCCGCTTGGCAGAAATTTCCTGCACGCGGCGAGGATCGCTTTTGCCCACCCGCGCACAGGCCAGCGAATGCAATTCCGCGCTCCCATTGCGCCGGAGCTTGTCGCATACCTGAAAGCTCTTGGACAAGCGATAAAAGTAGAACCACCTTTGATTGACGCTGCGTTGAAGGAGTTCCTATAATTCCCAACGTGAAGACGCTGACGATAACTCGCTTGCTGGTTTTTTGGGCTGTGATTGCTTTTGCGATGATCGCACCCGCCGCCACTGCGCAGCAGCAACCTCCTCCGCCCGCTGCGCCGCCACCAGCCAGTGCTCCCGCTCCCGCCCAGAACGATCCCTCCCAGCAAGGCACACTTCAAAATCAGAAGCCGGTGCCTCCAATCCAAGTAACTACCGGCCTCGTCCATCTCGTCGCTACGGTCACCGATCGCCGGCATAATTTCGTCACCACGCTCGACCAATCCGATTTCAAGGTTTTCGAAAATGGCGCGCCGCAGGAGATCCGATTCTTCGGGCGCGAAACCGATCTTCCTCTTCGCATCGGATTGCTTCTCGATACTTCAAATAGCATCCGCCCGCGCCTCGAATTCGAGCAGGACGCAGCGATTGATTTTCTGAACAGCGTGATCCGTCGCGATAAAGATATGGCGTTCCTGATGACCTTCGACAACGAGCCCGAAGTGATTCAGGACTTTACCGGCGATTTGGCACTGCTGACAAAAGCGATTCGCAGGCAGCGTGCCGGTGGTGGAACGGCCCTAAATGACGCGATCTACAAAGCCACAGAGAAATTGTCGAACCCTCCGCTGCCGCCGACGGGAAACCCGGAAGTCCGGCGTGTGCTCGTGGTCATCAGCGACGGCGACGATAATTTAAGCGACCGCGCTTTGAGCGAAGCCATCGAAGCGGCGATTCGCGCCGAAGCGTCCATTTATGCCATCAGTACGAATACAGACTGGATTTCGATTTCCGAAAGAGACGGTTCGAAGAAAGCGCAGTCTGACGGAAACGAGGAGGCACTCCAGCGGAAACTGCATCTGGATCCCGGCGACAAAGTCCTTCAGCAGTTCGCCGTGCAAAGCGGAGGCCGCGTTTTCTTCCCATACCGCGTGGATGATCTCGAGCAATCGTTCGTGGATATCGGCGCCGAGTTGCGGAGCCAATACTTCATCGCATACTCGCCCACCAATCCACTCGCAAATGGGCAGTACCGGAAAATTAACGTGGAGACGGATCGAAAGAATCTCACTGTTCGCACGCGCAAAGGCTACTACGCGAACGCGCAATCGCCGACTCCCGCATCCAAATAGTTCCTGAGCGAGAGCGCCTTAACTATTGATCGCGTGAATGTCCTGGCGCGTAGTATCCCTTTCGGGCAAGCACCTTGGTATCCGGCTCATCGACTTCCACTTGAATCTTGCGGAAAGTGCCGTCACGCTTCGTGTTGGTGGGGTAATAGCCTAGTACGTACTGCGAGCGAAGCTCTTCCGAGATTTCGTCGAACGCTTTTTCGAGTGACTTCGAATTGTGTACGTCGATTACGCGGCCGCCCGTATCGTCCGCCATCTTCTTCGCCACGCTCGGCCCGGGGTTGCCGAATCCGCCAAAGCCATAAACGCCAGGATCCGAAATAAGCAGAACGTGAATCACGGCATCGGCGCGTTGCGCGGCTTCAATCGCGTCTTGCACGCGGAGCCGGCTGCCTTCGTCCACGGCATCTGTCAGAACAATCACCGCTTTGCGCCCCGCTTCCGTCGAGAGTTCGTCGTGGCAAGCCAGGTAAATCGCATCGTAGAGAACCGTTCCGCCACCGCTATTGGGGATCGTTCCAGCCGTCCCGCCGATTCCGGCCGGAGGAGCGTTCATCACGGTGCTGCGAATCGCGCGCTCGAGTACCGACACGTCTTGCGTGAAATCGGCGATCAAATTGGCATCCAGGTCAAAGTTGATCACCATCGTCAAATCTTTTGGCCGCATCACTTCACGCAAAAATCGGGACGCCGCATCTTGTTCGGCCGGCAGCACGCGGTCCATGCTTCCGCTCGTATCGATCAGCAGTCCCAGCGTAATCGGAAGGTCCACATCTTTCGAGAAGTAGGCAACTTTCTGCTCGACCCCATCCTCGCGGATTTTGAAATCTGATTCTTTCAGATTCGAGATGATGCCTCTGTGCTTGTCGCGCACCGTGGCGAACACGTTGACGAGGTTTACCTGCACCCGCAGCGGCTGCTGCGATTGCGGGGGTTGTTTCTGCTGATCTTGCGGTTGCCCTTGTTGACCTTGCTGTGCCGGCTGATTGCTCGGGTTCTGGGCGTTCCCTACGATTTGCGCGGCGGCGCTCGCGGCCGGGAATCCCGTGCCGCCGAGCGTGAGACCGAAGGTGAGACCGACTGCAGCAATACTCGCCGCGAAGGTGGTCAGACGCATTGTTGTATACTCTCCCTGAGAACCAATTCAGTTGGCCGATTCAGACTGATACGATGCACAGCACGCGCCACCGGATGTTTGGCCCGTATTCGATAGACGCACATGAAACCAAAGTTTGGCGGGCGTCGTCCATAGGCGATAAGAGAGACATTCAGATGACGCGAAATTCTAAGCTGCTTCGAATTGCATCGTTCCTCGCCATTCTGTGTGCCCTGGGCATTTCGGCTCGCGCCCAATCTCAACAGCAGGGAGGCCAGCAGCAAGCGCCTCCGCCGCCATCTCTGCAGCCGCCCGCCGCATCGCCCACTGTTCCGCCGAGCGAGCCTCAGCAGAATCAGCAGCCCGGACAGCGCGCTCAGAATCCAGCGTCTACCTCTTCGCAGCACGGAAAATCCGTCGATAGCGACACGCGCGTTTACTTCCGGACCCATACCGAAATCGTCATTGTGCCCGTTACTGTAAAAAATCGCGATGGCCAGCTCATTGGCGACCTGCGCCGCGATGAATTCCGGGTCCTGCAGGACGGCATCGAGCAGAAGATTATACGTTTTACTTCCGATCCGTATCCGCTTTCTTCCGTCGTCGTGATTGACAACAATCTTTCGCAGAAACAATCGGCGCAGGTCCAGAAGAGCTTGATCGCGATCGCTGCCGGGTTTGGGCCTGCCGATGAAGTTGCCGTTGTAACCTACGATCAGTTTCCGAAAACCGTCTCCGATTTCTCGTTCAACAACGACCAACTCTTTACCACGCTCAAGCGCCTCGATCTCGGTGCGCATTTTCCCGGTGCCGGTTTTGACGGCGGCCCGCTTACCGCAGGACCTACCGCCAACGGGCATTCGCTGGAAAATGGCGCCCCTACTCCGCTCGGTGCAAGGATTCCGCCACAGACGAAATGTCTCGACGATGCCGTCTACGCTGCCGCCGAAATGCTGAAAGGCCGTGGCCGCGACCGCCGCAAAACCGTTTTCCTGATTTCTGACGGAAATAATTCCCGCCGCAACGAACATAGCTTCAATCAGACCATTCAGCTTCTGCTCACGGCTGATGTTTCCGTCTATTCGATCTCGGTTGGCCATGCGCTGCTGCAACATGAGACCGCGCGCCTCGAAAAATACGCCCAAGACACGGGCGGAGACGCATTCTTTGCCGGCAACGCTGCTGATCTCGAGCGGCTGTACTCGAAAGTCACCGAACAGGCTCGCAATCAATACATCCTCGCCTTCACTCCCGAAGAAGCCGACCGCACCAAGGACTATCACACCATCGAGGTGCGCGTCCGGCGGCCCGATCTCGATGTCTCCGCCCGCGAAGGCTACTACTCGAGCGCAGTCAACAAGCCGAGCCAGTAAATTTTTGCCGGCACGCAATGTCACGCGCGAGATGTCCGTCGTTGGCCGCGGCAGAATGTTCCACGATTGCAATCGCCTGAAAAGTTTTTCTGCTTGACTTCATTCCGTCACGCCCGTATAGATGAACGAGGCGGGAACGGCGCGATTCGGAAACGAATACGCGAAGAACTCGCGGGGAGAAAGTTCCAGCAGTTATGCGCGGAACCAATCCGAAACCGGGGCGCTCACAAGGCGCCCCGTTTTTATTTGGTGCGCTCGAGAATCCGCCGCCACTCAGTGCTCCGCGGGTCGAATTGAGATCAACTGCTCGTGCGCGGGGCAGAGCGGCTCGAAATCGCAGTACTTGCAATGGAATCCGGGCCTCGCGGCAAAATCCTGCGCGCGAATCCTGTCCGCCACTTCGGCGATTATCTGTCTCGTCTTCGCGAGTGCCTTCGCATCTCTCGTCGTGGCCACTGCTTCATTCGTCGTCAGATTGTAAAAAACCAACCGAGCCGGCTTCAACTCCAGCACTTCCTCGGCCGCAATCGCGTACACGCTCAGTTGCAGGCTGCTGTCGGCTTTCTTCGAATCTCTCGGTTTTCCGGTTTTGTAGTCAACGATCTCGACGTCCCTTTGCTCGGACCCCACGTAATTTACCTGGTCGATGCGCCCCTTCACGATCACGTCGTGTGCGCACGCCAGTTCGAATGCCTTTTCCTGAAACACAACCTCCGGCGGATTCGCCGAATACGTGCGCCAGAAATTCTCGAGTTCTTTCCTTCCTTCTTTGCGGTACTCCTCTTCGTGATAATCATCGGAATATCCGGCCGACGACCATTCGCGTTCATACACCGCGACGAGGTCATCGAGTGAAACCTTCCGTTTCTTCCGCAAGTCAGAAACAAATTCCTTGATCGTCGTGTGCATCGCGTTGCCAAACGTCATCGCCGCGCTTGGTCCTCCGCGAATCCGCCACATCCGCTCGAATAAATATTGCATCGGACATTTCTGATAGCACTCAATCGCCAACGCGCTCAATTGCAGCGGCTCCGCCAATGGCGGGTGATATGACTTCGCCCACAATGCCACGGGCGAATAAGCCCGCGGCTCTATAATGCTGAGCCCGGCAAACAAGGGCAGGGAAGCGCTCAAATCCGGAGCGGGCGCCGCCACTTCCTCTTCAGGCGGCAACACCACCTTCGGTGACGACTGCACCGCGTCGAATTTCTGAATCTGGGGATTCATCATAAAGTCATCGAGAAATGGCGAAGGCTTCTTGAATTTGTTGACGATCGTCGAAAGCGTCAGCCGCTGCCGCGCCCGCGTAAGCGCCACATAAAAAAGGCGCCGCTCCTCCTGAATCTGAAAATCGCCTTGCGGCTTTTCTTCTTTCATCAGCTCCGCCGGAAATTCAAACATCACAGGACGAGTCCCGGAAGGGAAGTCACGCCTATTCAGGTGCAGGATGAAAACGTGCGGAAATTCGAGTCCCTTGGCCGAATGCACCGTCATCAGCTGTACCGCGTCATTCGACGGTTGGTCCTCGAGGCAAATATCGCCGTTGGCCTCCTCAAAGAAATCGAGATACTCGATGAAGTCCCGCAACTTCGTCCCTTCGCTCCGCTGCTCCCATGCCTTCACGAAATGCGCGAGACGCTCCAGATAAAAATGGTCCGCGTCCGATGGCAGCGGCGCCACTTCGAGACTCCGAATCAAATCGTCGAGCAGGTCGCTCGTGGTCACGCGACGCGCTGTCTGCCGCAGGCGCTTCAGCATGCTCACCAGTTCCGGCAAATGTGTGCCCACGCGCGCGAACGGTAGTTCGCCTTGCACTGCATCTAGTTCCTCGGAAAGCGGCCGCCGATGATTTTTCTCCGCGCGCTCCGCCAGCCGGACCAGATCGCGCGGTTCAAGACCCCAGTAAGGCGCCGCGAGCACTCGCGCGCACGCTACGTTGTCCGAAGGAATAGCAATCAGCCGCAAATACGCCAGCAGATCGCGCACAATTGTGCTCGAAAGTATCGAGAATCTTTTGATGACGAACGGAATTCCGCGTCGTTGCAGGGCCTCAAGCAAATTGTCGCGATGCGTGTGCTTGCGATACAGCACTGCAAAATTGCGCCATGGATTTCCCGGTCCATGCAGGCGCTCGATTTCTGACGCAACCCAGTGCGCTTCTTCATCCGGCGTGCCAAATTCGGCCACGCGGATTTTTTCGCCCTCGGGGTTATCTGTTTTCAGCCTTTTTGGGGGAAGCAGCGGAGATTTCTCATTGGCGGAAATCACTTCGCCCGCCACCCGAAGAATTCGTTGCGTTGACCGGTAGTTCTGCGTCAGCGAAACAAGGTGCTTGTTCCTGCCCGCCGCCAGCTTGTTGTCGTTCACTCCGCAGAATCGTTTCAGAAAAATCGTGAAGCTGCCGAATGACGCGCCGCGAAACCGGTAGATCGCCTGGTCATCATCACCCACCGCGACAATATTTCCGCGATCGCCGGCGAGCAGATACAGAAGCTCCAGTTGCGCGATGTTCGTGTCCTGAAATTCGTCCACCAGAATGTAGCGATATTGCTCGCGCAATTGTTCGAGCAGCGCCGCATCCGAGCGCAACAGCTCTACCGCCTCCATCAGTTGCGCGCCGAACGTGATGAGGTTGTTCTCGCGCAACAGCCGTTCGCTCACGCGATACGCGCGCGCCAGCTCTTCCTGCCGCGCCAGTTCGTCTTCTTCAAGCAGCTGCGCATCCGGCTCGAGCTGTTTCTTCCGCCCTTCATAGCTCCGGCGCAGGCCGTCCACGTAGCGCTGATAATCCTCGCAGCTGACCAGCTCGTCCTGGCAGCGCGAGAAAAAAGCCACGAAGTCGCTCAGGAATTCGCCCGGCTCGGCCAGCCGCCTGAATTGTTCGAGCTGCAGCTCGACGATGTTCCGGCGCAGCAAAATCCAGTGGTCCACATCGTCAATCGCCCGCACCTTCGAATCTGCCGCGCAAAGAATCTTCTCCAAGCAGAATCCGTGGAACGTGCCCAGCCACACTCCCTGCGCTCGCTCGCCCACGGACTTCGTCACGCGGTACTTCATCTCGCCCGCGGCCTTATCCGTAAACGTCAGCCCGAGAATATTCTCCCCGGCAAGCTCCGCGTCGGACTCGAGTAGGTTGCGAATCCGCTCCGTAATTACGCGCGTCTTGCCGGTTCCCGCGCCCGCAATCACGAGGAGCGGCCCCTCGCCATGCTCCACAGCCGCCTGCTGTTCCTCATTCAACGCAAACGCTGGACCGTAAGTTTTTGTGGGCATAATTTTCAGTAAGTCAGAAGACGCCATAAATTCATGAGTGCGATCCCATCATAACAGACTCCTGTTTAGGCGAAAATAAGGCGAAGACGGGACGTCACGGATCGAATCGATCACACGGAAAGCTCGCGCAGTTGCGGCTCGTTCAATGTATACAACGGATGCGCCGGCACGCCTAGGATCCCCAGATACACATACATCTGCCCGCGATGATGCGCCTCATGCTCGAGCATCGCGCGTAACATTCTCCACGCCGTCACGGGTTTTCCTTCGGGCGACGCGCCTTTCTTCACCCAATCCTCATCCGTCATCGCGCGAAAGATTTCCATCGACTCCGCGTGCATCCGCTCCATAAACGCAATCACCCCGTCGCGTCCCTCGCCCAACTCTCGCCCGCAGCCTTTATACCGGCTCGGCCGCCCGAAAGCACACTCAGCAAATACATATCGCTCCGTCGCGGCGATATGCCGCGCCAAATCGCCAAACGTCCACTCACCGGGCCTGCACGTCCACTCCACCTTGTCTTCTGGAACCGCGCTCACTACCCGCATCGTCCGTTCGCGCACCTGCTCGAAGTGATGCAAAAAATCCTCGCGGTCCGCTGTCCAACTCCGCTCAACCCCGTGCCCCTTCGCCCGTTGTTCATTCATCGTCGCTCGCTCCGGTCTGATTTACATCATCTTCGTATGCCGCTTGGAAACAATCGCCCGTAGACATTAGAATGGTCCAGCGCATCTTACGCAACAGCAACGCGCATGCATGGGTGGTCACCGCAGCGATAATCTCGATCGTGCGCGGCGGATTCGGTTCTCTCCTCGGCAGCACGAAGAAGCGCTAGTCCGCTGACGACACTAAAATCATCACACTGACTCCGTTCTTGTCGTGGAAGCTAAACTCTTGCGATTCCGCCTTGGCGCGTGATAGCGTCCCGCAGCATTGCAGGTGGAAATCATGGCCCAGCAAGAAACTGAACAGCTCAATCGCATCCTCAACGGCGCCGCCCTCAGCCGCGCGGTCTGCACGATCGCCGAACTCGGCGTTGCCGACCTCGTCCAAACCGGCCACCCGCAGCCCATAGAGCACCTCGCCAAAGCCAGCAAAACTCACGAGCCGTCGCTCTATCGAATTCTCCGCTTCCTGGCCAGCCATGGCCTTTTCCGCGAAACCGAAAATCGCCATTTCGACCACACGCCGCTTTCGGCCGCCTTGCGCACCGACGCTCCGAATTCCTTCCGCGCAGGCGCGCAGATGTTCCACCACCTATTTCCAGGTTGGGATGGCCTGTATCACTCCATTCAAACGGGCGAGCCCGGTTTCAACAAGGTTTTCGGCGCGCCCATCTTCGACTACATCCAGGCGCACCCGGAGATGGGTCCTATCTTCGACGCTGGCATGACTTCCTTCAATTGCCATGAAACCACCGCAATGTTGGACGCCTACGATTTCACCGGCATAAATGTACTGGCCGATATTGGCGGAGGCAACGGCTCGCTACTTTCTGCCGTGCTCACACGCTATCCCAACATGAAAGGCATCTTGTTCGACCTGGGCCATGTTGTCGGCCGCGCGAAAGAGAAGTTGAAAGCCGCGGGCCTGGCCGATCGTTGCAGCTTCTTCGAAAGCATCCCTGCCGGCGCCGACGCCTACCTCTTCCGCCACATCATTCACGATTGGACCGATGAACAGTGCACCCGGATCCTCGGCCACTGCCGCAAAGTGATTCCCGCAAATGGCAAGATGCTAATCGCCGACTGCGTGGTCCCCGCCGGCAACACACGGTGCCCCTCGAAAGACATGGACATGGTCATGCTCACCTTCCCCGGCGGCCAGGAACGCACCGAAGCCCAGTTCCGCTCACTCTTGAAAGCCTCCGGTTTCGAGCTCAAGTCCATAACGCCCACTACAACAATGATTCATGTGGTCGAAGGAAAACCAACCTAGCTCGCCCTGCTTTCCGAGCGCTGACATACCCTGAGTACCGAACATCTCGTTCTGACGCCAGGAAGGTATCTTACTGGCGGTTTTGGTGAAGTAATCCGCTCAATTATCCTGCCCGATGAAACGTTTAAGCGATTTGATTCACTATATTTCTGTGAGCCAGTTTCTCCAGATTTTTCGCCTTAATTCGCAGAGCGAAGAGTCGGGATGGAGCCCTGACTGCGAGAACTTGCTGCAGTTGAGCTATCGAAGTCCGGACCAGGGTCGTATTGCTATATAATGCGCCAAGTTCGCTCAGGTTTAGCCTGCAAGGAGGTTTCCCATGACATCGGAATCCGCTGTCCCCGTTCAAGAGTTGAAGCTGGAGACGGAGAAAAAAACCGACGCGGTAGTGGTTCGTTGCACAGGCAGGATCGTATCGAACACTTCTTCGCTTTTGCAAAATACCGTGCGGCCTCTCATCTCTGAAAATAAACGTGTCGCGCTGGACCTTACAAATGTGAGTTTTCTCGACAGTTCGGGTCTGGGCTCAATCGTCGGGCTATGGGTGAACGCCAAGAAGAACCATTGCGATTTGAAGCTAATCCGATTGAGCGATCGGATTAAGGACCTATTGAGAATTTCGAACCTGGGTACATTAGAAGGTGATCAGGAATACTTCGGATTTTAGCTGGCCACTCAAGCTACGCTCGATTGCAGTGGAGGATAAGTGTCGCCACCATCCGGGGATTCTTGATATCCGTTTTTACAGAGCCACCTGCCTTGGTCTGAGATAGGGGGTAGCCAGAGCCGATAGCGGGAAAATCTTGCAACGAATGCTCAAGGTGTCTCTGCAGCCCAAAGAAACAAATTCCGTCTAACTTCCATCTTTGCAATAGATTCCAGATTTCTATCGAGACAAGGCGGTGATTTTTCATCTGCTACGCCGCATCCCGATTTTCACTTTACGCACGCCCTGCAAATTGACCCTGCCTTCGCGCGCGCCTATACTTAGATTCCGCCGAAGGAGAAGCCACCATGGAAAATCCCGTCATACTGAGCGTCGTCCGCACACCCATCGGAAAATTTATGGGCGGACTCTCGCCGCTTACCGCCACCGAGCTTGGCGCGAAAGTCGTCGCTGAATCCGTGCGTCGCGCTGGTATTGACCCCAAGCAAGTCGACGAAGCCATCATGGGCAATGTGGTGCAAGCCGGCCTCGGACAAAATCCCGCGCGGCAGGCAGCGCTGCGCGGCGGACTCGATCCCCGCGTCGCCGCCATGACGATCAATAAAGTCTGTGGCTCGGGCCTCAAAGCCGTCGCGCTTGCAGCGCAGGCCGTCACTCTCGGCGAATCCGAAATCGTGGTCGCCGGCGGCATGGAGTCCATGTCGAATTGCCCATATCTTTTGAAGGGCGCGCGCACCGGATTCCGCCTCGGCAATCAGGATCTCGTCGATTCCATGATCAACGATGGCCTCTGGGACGTTTACGAAAACTTCCACATGGGCGTCACCGGCGAACTCGTCGCCGAAAAGTACAACATCTCGCGCCAGGAGCAGGATCAGTTCGCCTTCGAAAGCCACAAGAAAGCCGTCCGCGCCATCAAGTCGTGTTTCTTCGGCGAGCAGATCGTGCCGGTCGAAATTCCGCAGAAGAAGGGCGATCCCGTCATCATCAAGACAGACGAATCGCCACGCGAAGACACCACCCTCGAAGCGCTCGCAAAACTCAAGCCCGCATTCAAGAAAGACGGTACGGTCACCGCAGGAAATGCGCCCGGCACGAATGACGGCGCAGCAGCCGTCGTCGTCACCAGCGAAAAAAATGCCGCGCGCCTCGGCAAAGCTCCGATGGCACGCATCATTGCGCAAGCGGTGAGCGGCGTCGAACCGAAATGGGTGATGATGGCGCCGGTAGAAGCCGTCGAAAAACTCCTCGCAAAAACCGGCTGGGATCGCGACAAAGATGTCGACCTAGTCGAACTCAACGAAGCTTTCTCCGTTGCGGCCATCGCCGTCACGCGCCAGCTTCGCCTTAATCCAGAAAAAGTCAACGTGAATGGCGGCGCAGTCGCGCTCGGCCACCCCATCGGCGCCTCAGGCGCCCGCGTTCTCGTCACGCTGCTCTACGAATTGCAGCGCCGCAACCTGAAACGCGGTATCGCCGCTCTCTGCCTCGGTGGCGGCAATGCCGTAGCCCTCGCTGTCGAGCGCTTCTAGCTCCGGACGTCACACAGAGAAACCGAGAAAACATGAAACACGCCGCGGTCGGTTTTCGCGTCCACTCCGGATGGACCGCCATGGTCGCGCTCGCCGTAACGAAAGGCTCACCCGCGATTCTGGTTCGCAGCCGCGTTAACCTCGTCCAAACATTCACCTACGAATTTCGCCAGCCGTACCACACAGCAGAGAAGTTGCCGCTTCCGGAAGCCCGCGCTTTCGTCGCGCGAGTGCGATCGGAGGCGCGGCGGCTGGCCCTTTGCGCAGTGCGCGAGCTGAAAACCGAACTTCGCGTCCAGGGATATTCGCTCACAGGTTTCGGTCTCCTTCTTTCTTCCGGAAGGCCGCTTCCAGCTTTCGCAAAAATTCTCGCCGCCCATTCCTTGATTCACACTGCTGACGGCGAGCTATTTCGCGAAGCGCTACTGCACGCTGCCACGCGCATCGGACTCAAGCCCGTGTCGATTCGAGAGCGTGAACTGACGGATTCCGCTTGGCGCGCCTTGCGCCGCAAACCGGCAGACCTCGCGCAGCGCATCTCCGATCTCGGTCGCCCGCTCGGCCCACCCTGGTCGCAAGACGAAAAACTTGCATCGCTCGTCGCATGGCTCGCCGCATCGTCGCCTTCACCGTCGCGTTCATCGCAAGCGCGAGAGGCTCGATAGATGTTCTGCCCTGTCTGCGAATCCGAATATCGCCAAGGCTTCACGAAGTGCTCCGATTGCGGTGTGGATCTCGTCAATCAATTGCCCGATGATTCAGAAGCGAAGGAAACTCTTTGGGCTGGCCAGGATGCGAGTGTTCGGAGCGCAATCTGCGACAAGCTCGACGCAGCCAAGATTCCTCATGAGGACGACTCTGTGCAATCGCAATTGATGCCCGCATTTCGTCAGTCCATCTACCGAATTCAGATTCGCAAGAAGGATCATGAAGCAGCGCTCGAGGCAATCCGCGATGTATACGTGGACCAACCGAACGTCCGCCAATCACCGGGCCGGGTTCTCGATCGCAATTCCGATTGGCTTCGCACTGCTGTGCCGCAACGAGACATGTGGGGCCGCGTGATTGGCTACGATCCACGATCATCTGAACCGGGTTCAGAGTCTGAGATTGCGGCGGATACCCTCGATTCTGGCGACACAGACGAGTCGGCGGAAGAAGTTCCCGACAGTCAGCTTGAGGATTTCAACCCGGACGACCCCACATCGCAGGTTTGGACCGGTGCAGATGGCAGCATGGCACAGAGCATCAATGTCTGCTTGCGTGAGGTGGGCATCGGATGCGTCGTAAATGAGGCGCAAGGAAACTTCAACGTTTGCGTCGAGCGTGCCTCCGAAATACGGGCCAAGGAAATCATTCGCGAGATTATCGAACAGACTCCTCCGGAATGAATGTGGGCTGTGATCGCCGAATCCATATACTTCCTCGACGCATCTGAATCGACGGCAGACGAGGAGCGCGTGATGGCCCGGCCGCTTTGGTTCGAGCGCAAATTCGATTTCAGCTTTCCCGTCGAGTTGTATCCGGAGATCATCGAGCGGCTGCGCGGCACGCCAGCGCGGATCGAAGAGCGGCTGAGGGATCTGCCGCATGGTCTGCTTACGCGGCGCGACGGCGACAAGTGGTCGATTCAGGAAAATATTGGCCACCTGCTCGATCTCGATGAGCTTTTCGCAGGGCGCTTCGAAGATTACGAGCGCGGCCTGGAAAGACTGCGCGCCGCGGACCTGCTGAATCAGAAAACGCATCAGGCACAACACAACAGCCGGCCCTCGGAAGAAATCCTGCGCGAATTCGGGCGCGGGCGCGTCGCCATCGTTGCGCGATTGGAATCGCAGCCGCCCGAATATTTCCGCCGGACGGCGCTCCACCCGCGCCTGAACACACCGATGCGCGTCACGGACCTGCTCTACTTCGTAGCGGAGCACGACGACCACCATCTCGCGCGCATTTCCGAGTTGCCTCGCGCCAAATAAGCGGCCGAACTTCATTTCTTTCGCAGGTTCTCTTCGATTATCATCAACGCCGCTATGACTATCGAAACGATCAAAACAGTAGGGGTGCTCGGCGCCGGGACCATGGGCAATGGAATCGCCCACGTTTTCGCCCGCCATGGCTATCACGTGATTCTCCGCGATGTGGAGAAGCGGTTTCTCGATCGCGGGGTTGAAACCATTGCCAAGAATCTCGATCGCGAAGTCAAAAAAGGGAAGCTTACAGAAGACGAAAAGCCGGTGGTCATCGCGCGCATCAAGCCCGTCACGGACGTAGCTGCGCTCGCGGATGCGGACTTCGTTGTCGAAGCTGTTCCCGAGCAGCGAGAACTGAAGCTGCGCGTTTTAAAGGAAACCGACGCCGCGCTCAAGCCCGGCGCGATCCTTGCCAGCAACACATCTTCCATTTCCATCACCGAGCTTGCCGCGCAGACGAGCCGCCCGGAACGCTTCATCGGCATGCACTTTATGAATCCGGTGCCGATGATGCAGCTTGTCGAAGTGATTCGCGGCCTGGCCACCAGCGACGAGACGTTCGATATGACGATGGCGCTCTGCGAAAACCTGGATAAGAAACCCGTCGCGGTGAATGACGCGCCGGGCTTCGTCTCCAATCGCGTCCTGATGCCACTCATCAACGAAGCTGCGTTCTGCGTGATGGAAGGCGTGGCCACGCCGGAAGCCGTTGACGCCGTGATGAAGATGGGAATGAATCATCCGATGGGCCCGCTTGAGCTGGCGGATTTCATCGGCCTCGATGTCTGCGTTGACATCCTCGAAGTTCTCCACAAAGGATTTGGCGACCCCAAATATCGCGCTTGCCCGCTGCTTCGCAAATACGTGGCCGCAGGCTGGCTCGGACGCAAATCCGGCCGCGGTTTCTTCAAGTACGCCTGATCCTGGCAGCATCCACCGCTTGGCTTTCGTATTGAGCTTGTTGTCATCCTGAGCGCAGCGAAGGATCTCAGCGCTGCTAATCCTTAGTAGAAAATCTTCGCGGATTCTTCGGCGAACGTCCAAAACTCATTTCTAGTACGCGCGAGCAGGCGACGCAATCCGGCCTTTGTGCCAGTTTGATACACATCGCCGCATTGCTACCCTGCCATCCCGCCTGGAACCAACAATTCATACGCACGTTCAGAATTACCAAAACTTTTTAGATGTCTCGGGGTTGACAGGGTTTCCGCAAGAATTTTCGATGAGAACTGGGGAGGGTGCCGTGCGCCGTCTGGGACTGACACTTCTGGTTTGCATCGTTGCTGGATTTACCGCGAGTTGCGCTGGTCTAAACGGCAGCTCATCCACGGGAACCGATCGAGTCGCCATTACGCCTTCAGGCCCTTCGGTCCGCGCCAACGGTACGGAAGCTTTTACCGCGACAGTTGCAAAGGAAACGAACCCAACCGTCACCTGGACTGTGAATGACATCGCAAACGGGAACGCGATGGTGGGAACAATCACCAGCACCGGAGCTTTGACGGCAACATATACAGCGCCAGCGTCGCTTCCTTCTCCGAATGCAGTCACAATCGCGGCTCTCGTTCCCAATCACAAAGGTCTCACCGCTTCGACCATCACAACCCTGCTGAATCCGGTCCCCCAGCTTTCCTCTGCCACGCCGCCGCAGATTGACGCCGGCAATTTCACCATCACCTTGAATGGAAGTAATTTTGTGAGTGGCGCGGTCGTTAATATGGGTTCCACGGCGCTGAGCACCACGTTCGTATCGAGCGCCAAGCTCACGGCCACCGGTTCCGTTACCTCGCAAACGCCGAGCGTGCAATTCACTGTTACAAATCCCGACCCCGGTTCGGCTACATCCGGAACTCTTACAGCGCAAGTTGTGCAGGCGATATCGCCGAACGTCGCGGATCGCTTCCTCGAGCAAACGACTTTCGGGCCCACTCCTGCTCTAGTTGCCCAAGTGCAGCAGAGCGGTCTGCAGCCATTTCTCACCAATCAATTTGCGATGCCCGTATCGCCCTACGCAGACCCGGCATCGACCGAAACGAGCCTGGGCCCGCTCCAGCAGCGCTTCTTCGTGCAGGCGCTCACGGGGCAGGACCAATTGCGCCAGCGCGTAGCGTTCGCGCTGAGCCAGATTTTCGTGATTGCGGGCGACAAGATCACCGACCCAACCGGGTTCACGAATTATCTCCGACTTCTCGAGAGTGACGCGTTCACGAACTACCGGCAGATCATGAAGGATGTGACGCTCTCACCGGCCATGGGCCACTACCTCGATATGGTGAACAATGACAAGCCCGGCACCGGCCAGCACGCCAACGAAAATTACGCGCGCGAATTGATGCAGCTCTTCACACTCGGCACCGCGCTGCTGAATGACGACGGCTCGTCCCAAATGGATTCCAGCAGCAATCCGATTCCGACCTACACCCAAGCGCAGGTTCAGGAATTTGCGCTGGCTTATACCGGCTGGACGTATCCAACGATGCCGGGTGCGACGCAACAGAAGCACAACCCGGCGTATTGGACGGGCGCGATGGTCGCGACGGATTCCAACCACGACGTGACCTCGAAGCAACTGCTGCAGTACACGAATGCAGCATCGGGCGGTTTATTGCCCGGCGGGCAGACAGCCGCGCAGGATCTCGACGGCGCGCTCGACAACATTTTCAATCATCCGAACCTTCCGCCGTTCGTTTCGCGCGAGCTGATTCAGCATCTCGTGACTAGCAATCCGAGCCCCGCTTACATTCAGCGCGTCACCGAAGTTTTCAAGAACGATGGCGCGAGCGTGCGGGGCGATATGAAAGCGGTGATCACCGCCATCTTGCTCGATCCCGAAGCGCGCCGCGGTGACGATTCCACCACCGCGAATGCAAGTGATGGCCATCTGCAGGAGCCTATCCTCTACATCACAGCCCTCCTGCGAGCGTTCGGCGCAGCCAGCGACGGCGCGAATCTGGCGGGTCAGGGCGCCGGGATGGGCCAGAACGCACTCTTCCCGGGCAGCGTGTTCAATTTCTACTCGCCGAACTTCGTAATTCCGGGAACGAGTCTCTACGGGCCCGAATTTCAGATTCTGACCACAGCCACCACACTCAATCGCGCCAACTTCGTAAATACATTCGTCTTCGGCTCGCTTGGTTCCACTACTACCGTGAACTTCAGCAGCTACGCATCGCAGGTTCCGAATCCCAGCGCGCTTCTCGATTCTCTCAACACCTTAATGCTTCACGGCGCGATGACGGCAGACATGAAGACCAGCATCTTGACCGCCATGCAGGCAGTGCCGGCAGGAACGAATCAGGCCTTACAGCAGGCGCAAACGGCAATCTATTTGATTGGCACGTCATCGCAGTATCAGGTACAGCACTGATTAGCAGCGGAGCAGCCGGCGCCTAGCGGCGCGGGAAAGGTGAAATGAAAATGCCAGGAAAAGACAAATTTACCCGCAGGGACTTCGTGCGCATCAGCTGCTGTACGGCAGCCTCGTTCGGTATGACGGCTGCGATAGGACGCTTGAACCTGATTCATGCGCTCGCCGCACCTGCCGCCACCGGTTATCGCGCTCTCGTTTGCCTATTCCTTTTCGGCGGCAACGACAGCAACAATATGATCATCCCCAACGACACCGCAGGCTACGCGAACTACGCCAACATCCGCGCAAATCTTGCTCTGGCGCAGAACACCCTGCTGCCGGTCGTGGCGAAGACGGGCAACGTGCCCTACGGCCTGCATCCGCAGCTGCCGGGGCTGCACGGCTTGTTCGGCGGCGGCCAGCTCGCCGTCGTGGCGAATGTGGGCACGCTCGCGCAGCCCATCACGCGCGCACAATACCAGCAAGGCGGCGCAACGCTTCCCGTGAATCTTTTTTCGCACTCCGATCAGCAAGGCCAATGGCAGACGGCGGATTTTACCGGCTTCGGAACCACCGGCTGGGCCGGACGCACCGCGGACAAACTTCAGTCCATGAATGCGGGCGCTCAGTTTCCGCCCATCACTTCCGTGGCAGGCGGCGCGATTCTTTGCACAGGCGAGCAGACAAATCCCTATGCTTTGAGCCCGGGCTCGACGCCTGGGTTGCGCGGTTACAGTAGTTCAGCGGCTTCGAATGCCCGCCTCGTCTCCTTCCAGCAGCTTCTCACCATGGATTCGGGCATTTCGCTGGTGCAAGACACGAGCGCCGTGATGAACCAATCGCTTGAGCAGAGCAAGATTCTTTCGGCGGCGCTTCAGAGCCTTTCGCCACTTCAAACACAATTCCCAACTACGAACATCGGCAACCAGCTGAAACAAGTAGCGCAGATTATGCAGGCGCGCTCCTCGCTCGGCCTGCAACGCCAGATTTTCTTCTGCTCGCTCGGCGGGTTTGATACTCACACCGACCAGCTGAACACGCAGGTGAATCTTTATTCGCAACTCGATCCCGCACTGTCTGCGTTTTACAATTCGACGGTCGAGCTGGGCATCGCGCCGCAAGTTACGACATTCACTCTGTCCGACTTCAGCCGCACCTTCCAGCCGGGATCGAATGGCGGAACGGACCACGCCTGGGGCGGCAACCATCTCGTGATGGGCGGCGCTGTGGCCGGCACCGATGTGTACGGCCAGTTCCCGCAGCTTGCGCTCGGTGGGCCGAACGATGCGGGAAGCAACGGGCGCTGGATCCCAACCACGTCGGTGGATCAGTACGGAGCAACTCTGGCGAAATGGTTCGGCGTTGCCGATAGCGACTTGCCGTCGGTATTCCCGAACCTCTCGAACTTCACCACCCCGACGCTCGGTTTTCTGGGCTGAGGAACGAGCGCGGGCGCATCACACGGCCGGTTTTTCGGTGCTGTCGTTCCAACCATGGCCTCACGCCATCATCGAAACGCCGGCCGTGGTTCTTGTAAAGTCCCTCGTATTTCAGAGTACAATTTTCCTCTGGTTTCGCCCCTTCCAACTAGTTGCGTGCGGAGGCTCGCATGATGCGTCGTGGGGTGGCGCTGGCTGGCGCCGCCGCGATTCTCGTTCTGCTCGCGCTGCGATTCGCGGCAGCCCAGGCGCACGACACGACAGACACGCTGGTCCTCAGTGTGCCCAGCAACCAATGGTTTGAAGGGCCGGGCGAGCGGGTTTCCATCTCGAGCGACGCGAAATGGGCGCTGCTTACGCACGGACGCACCATGTCGCTCTATTCGCTTGAGACCCGCGAACAGAACCAGGATTTTCTGCTCGGGGGTCTCACCAGCGTTTTTCGCGCAGGATTCTGCGGACCGAATGCCTTTGTACGCCTTGGTCAGCGCGGCAGCGAACATGGCATATTTCTTCCCGGGGTAGAAGCGCCACAGCTTTCTTCGATACCGCCAGATTCAGTGGTCAGCTGTTCGGCCGACGGCAGCGAGATCGTTTATTACGCGCCGCAGAATCCGGACCGCCAAATGTTTGTTGGGCCACCGCATGGTCCGTTCAAAACCTTTGGAGTCACCGGACGAATTACCGGAACGGCGTTTTCCCCTGATAACAACATGCTCTACGTCTTGCTGTTTCAGCCCTCGGGTGAAACTTCGCTTGTGCGGATCTCCGTTCACGAGCTACGGACGAAGACGATTGCAAACGATCTCGATGCCGCTCCGAACTGGAACACGATGGCGATATCGCCCGACGGGCGTAGCGCATTCATCGCGCTCGCAAGCCCAGGGGCACCAGACAATGCCGCGCGACACCAGCCCGATGCGAATCGCTGGCTCGCAATCTACAAGGTGGATCTCAGCACTGGCGCACGCACGCAGGTGGTCTCGACGCCGGGTGTCGACGATCACGACCCCGCAATCGCCGATGGAAATCTTTACTGGGCGAGTAATGCAATCCGCGATTCTGTGGCCGCGGTTCCGATAGGCGGCGGAGATTCGAAAGACGTGATCGCCGGCGCGGAAGTGCCCATGTGGAGTCCAGATGGAAAGAAAATTTCATTTACCTATGGCGGCTGGCGCCTCGCTGATTGGGCGCTCAATCTCGACGCGGGCTATGTGCTCGTCGATGCGGACGCGAACCGAACATCTGCGCGCTTTCCCATCGTCACTGGCTACCATGAGGATTTTCCGGCGGCGTGGTCGCCTGACGGGAAGTGGATCGCATTTCACTCTCATCGTTCGAAAGTTCCCGTGCCCGATTACGAGAGCGCCGAGAGTACGGACGATATTTATCTGCGCCTCGCCGATGATATGCACGCACCGGAAATGCGGCTCACCGATTTCGGGTGGGAAACGGGTCCGGCGTATTGGTCGCCCGATGGCCGCAAGCTCCTATTCAATTCCTGGGTTCGCGGCGGCGCCTCCGGGATCGACAAGCTCTGGGTGCTTGGCATCCAGCCGGTCACGGGGGAAGTGCTCGACACGACCCAGCTTCCGCTGCCAGCAGAAATTCACAGCGCTTCGTGGGCGGCTTGGTCGCCGGATGGGAAGGAAATCGCGATCGAGGACAAGCGCGAAGGCGGCAATCGCGCTCTGTGGATTGTCCACGCCGACGGCACGCATGGCGAAAAGCTGCTCGACTACCATGGCACGACGTACGATGGCCTCGACTGGACGGCCGACGGGAAAACCATCATCTATAGCGGCCTTGCCGGCGATAAGCTGCAGCTTTTCTCGATTCCTCGCGCCGGCGGTGCGCCGGCACAACTCACGCACGAAGCTGGAAACTTGATGCAACCGCGCGTTTCCCCTGATGGCAAATGGATCGCGTGCACGCGCATCGTGCAATCAAAGCAGATTTGGCGCCGCCCGCTTTCTTAGGCAAACCCGCATACATCGATTCGACGCTTACGCGAGTCCGTGCCCTCCGTCCAATTGCTGGTGGCTGCGCACGCTCGCCTCACCGGAGGATTCCCCGTGAAGATTCTTTCTGTCGGCGCCGCTTTGCTTGCAGGTCTCTTTTGTTATTCGGGCAGGCCTGCGCATTTTCCTGCCTTAAAGCGGGGCGCGGACGAATCTGCGTCTGCAAAGGCGGAGTTGCTAGCGATCCATCAGGCGGCGCGGCAAGCACACTTCAACCGCGATGTTGATTTCATTGTCGCCGGGATGGGCCCGGAATTCATCACGGTGCACGAGGGCAATATCCGGGTGATGTCGCGCGAGGATGTCCGCAAGCAGTTCACGGAATATTTTCGCAGCGCCGAGTTTTCGGCCTGGGACGACCTCGAGCCTCCGATCATTCGAATATCGCCCGACGGGAAAATGGGCTGGATGATCGTTCGAGTAAGGATTGCATAAACGAAAACGGATGCCGGAGGCGCGACATCCAAAGAGGATACGGTGATGGCGTGGATGTCCGCTTATGAGAAACGCGACGGGAAATGGCTCCTGGTGGCCAATGCCACCACGTCCAAGCCGTAGCGATGGTCGCCAGGAACGCTCTAGTGGTGGCCGGGCTAAGGCTCCAGCGTGGCATCTTCTTACCCGCCGGGCCAAGGCACTAACTCCAGCGTCAGTAAGAATCGAGGGAAGACGTTTTTTGAGTAGTCCAGCACTCCTGCCTGCGCGACTTTGAGCTTTTCCGGTGGGAGCCCTCTGCTTCAGCAGAGGGAGCTGGACTTCAGTCCAGCGGAACAAGCATGGAGAGAAATCGTGGCTTTAGCCACGGGCATTCGAAGCCCAGCGCTGAAGCGCGAGATACAGTTGGCATCATCGTTGAGGAGCGCTCAAGCGCTCCTCCCCCGCATGAATGCGGGGGCTCCCACCAAGATGCACAAGCCCTAGGGCTCAGCAAGAGTTTCGCTGTTGCGCATGCTCTGGCGGCTCCTTATCCTCCGGGCAATGCGCACATTTTCGACGAAGCGTTTCTGTGTCTCCTCCGTCTAAGCAGGGCATTGCATCACCGTGATTCGGAAGGCCGGGCGCGGCCACCCAACATTCATCGAAAGTCGCAGGCGGCCTGCAAGGGCGCCGCAAGTGAAAAGGAGAATTTCGAAATGAAGAAGCTATGCCTCTCGCTCGTTCTCGGAATCGTAGCTTTCGGTGTCAGCACGGCTCGAGCGCAGGCTCAAGACGCCGCCGCAGCGCCACAAAGCCCCATGTCGAAACCGCCGGTGACGTATGGCTACGACATAAGGCCACAGGTGCTGCTCGATCTCGACCAGCTACAGCAGAAATTCGTTTCTCTAGCCGAAGCGATACCGGCCGAAAAATATACCTGGCGGCCGGAGGAGGGCGCTCGTTCCATCGCCGAAGTATTTCTGCACATCACCGCGGCGAACTACAACATCCCTGAGCTGATCGGCGGTGAAGTCCCCGCGAAATACAAAGCAAAGGATTGGGAAAAGTCCACAACAGACAAGGCCACGATCGTCGCTGAGCTCAAACAATCATTCGCGAATGCTGTCGCAGTCGTCACCAAAGTTCCCACATCCGAGATCGCCACGCCGCTTCCAAAGCTCGGCCCCGATGCGAACAAAGGTGACGTTGAATACCTCCTCGTCACGCATGCACACGAGCACCTCGGACAGTCCATCGCCTACGCGCGTTCTGTTGGAATTACACCGCCTTGGACAGTAGCTGCCGAAGCCGCAGCAAAGAAGAAGGCAGCAGAGGGCAAACCAGAAGGGCAGAAGCCCGAGTAGCAGCGGCCGGGGTGCCGGATGGTGCGGGCTCAAGTGGTTCGGCCCTGTCGCTGGGCTGCGTCGTTTACTTGGGTGCGCCGCTCTGTCCGGCGACCACGAGTTGACGGGCTTGATCGAGCCAATTCAGCACGACAGTAGGCTCGGAGGTAGCAGCCACTGCGCCGCCGGGAAACTCGAAAATCACAAAGTGCTGCCCATCCGGCGACACATCGTAGGATGCGAATGGAGCGCGCATTTCCAAGCGGTTCGCGAAAACTGTCTGCGGCTTTCCGGCCTGGAACGAGTTCTTTTCCACCGAATAGGGCACGCTAATCAGCGAGTTGCCATTGGTGTAGAACAGTTCATGTCCTGTCCCAGACCAGCGTGGCTCGATGCCGCCGTCCGTGGAGATCTGCCACTTGCCTCCCGCGCCTTCAAACGGCACAACATAAACTTGAGGCAGGCCGGATTCAACCGATGCATAGGCAACCCAGTGTCCGTCAGCAGAAAACGACGGGTAAAATGCGTTGCCACCAATGGCCAAAAATTGCCGCGGTTCCTGTGGCTTGCCGTTTGCGTCAAGGGTCAGAGTCCAGGTTTCGCAGCATCCTCCGTTCTTATCTGCGAGCCGGGAAAAAAGAAGAACCTTGCCGTCCGGCGACCAGGATGCCAGATAGGCAATCGGAAGGGATTTCGAAGTCAACGCTTCTTCCTCTCCAGTTCCATCGGCGCGTTTCCAGAAGATCGCTTGCCCCGAGCCCTGCCCGCCGCTCACAGGATGCCAATAAGTTAGCCGCTGACCATCCGGCGTCCAGATGGGAAAGTTGGCTGCGGCCGTTCCGCTTATGACCGCTGAAGTGGTCCCTCGCGCAAAATCATGTACCCATATGCTGCTCGCGCTCTGAAAGGCGAAGCGCTTTCCGTCCGGAGAGAAGCGTGGAGAGGCAGCGTCTTGCCTGTCACTCATCAGCACTGTGGCTTCGCCCTTGCGGTCGAGCAGGACGACGTTCAGGTCGTGATTCACTCCGCCGCCCGACAAGTAAACGGCCGTGCCGTTGTCCGCGAAGCTTAGCTGCGCGCTACCGTTCGTGATATCGGAATCCACACCCTGCAGAACAGGAATCGCGGTGCCGGTGATCTTCAGCTTCTGTACATCGAAGGGAACAACGAAGACCGTTCCTTGAGACACGTAGGACAGATAACCACCGGGAAGAAAGCGTCCGAAGTAAGCGTTCTCGACCAGCACCTTCGGGACGCCCGTATCGAGTGGCGCCGCTCCCACCCAGCCTTTGCCAAAGAAGTTGTTGTCCGCCGAGGCGGTGAAGAGCACAGCCTTTCCGCCGGGAAGGATTTGCGGCCACCGTTGTGTGACTTCAGCGCGTGCCGAATCCAGATGGGTAGCCTCCTGCGGGGTGCCGCCCGAGTCTTGGATCCGGTAAAGCTGACTGGTGAATTGCCTCGGGAAGATAATGGTGCCGTCTGTCCCCCAGCTTGCTCCACGGTAACCGCCAACATCCGCCAGAGTGACTGCGGCCCCGCCTCGGATAGATACCTTCTTCAATTTCCCGTCGCCAAAGAATCCGATCCACTGGCTATCTGGCGAAAAGAAAGGCGCAAAGGCCTCCCCGGCTCCTTCGAGTAGCACGGGAGAGCTTTTGTCCATTTCCCGAATGTAGAGAGCAACCTTGCCTGTTTTGGGATCCCGCGTGGTGTAAGCCATGCGCGACCCGTCAGGAGAAATCACTGTGGCCGGTCCGTTCTCCAACGCGAGGTGCTGGTTCGGGATCAAGAGGGAGAGTTCCACTGGCTTCTGCGCACCCGGACGCGATGCCTCGCGCAGTGCAAACAGCGCGAACAGTAATCCGATGGCCAAGGCTCCAGCAATCGCCCAGGGTACAAATCGTTGCCAGGTTGGGGTTGCAGTTGTCGAAGAAATTGACGTCGCAACCGATCCGGACTGCCCTATAGCCGAGCCTGAAATCGCAGACGGTTGCGCCGCAGAGTCATATGCTGCGACGCCCGCCGACGAACGCGATGACTTGCCGGTTGTTTCGTCCAGTGGTAGCGCCTGGTAGGTGGCCGAGCGGCCGGTGTCGCTGTCGCGTTTCAAGCGCTTCAAATCGGCGCGCATGTCCGCCGCATTGTGGTAACGCAGGTCGCGATCTTTTTCGAGGGCCTTGCCGATAATTTCCTCGAGTTTGGCGGGCAGGTCTGGATTCAACCGGACTGGCGGCACCGGTGCGCGATTCAACGTCGCTTCAGAAATCACGGCGGAAGTTTCGCCGCGGAAGGGCAGCGCGCCCGTGGCCATCTCGTAGATCACCACTCCGAAGCTAAACAAATCGGTGCGCGGATCGAGCGTCTGCCCGCGCACTTGTTCAGGCGACATGTAAGCGACAGTGCCCAGCGCAGTGCCGGGGCTTGTGAGCAACGTTTCGCTGACGCCCTGCGTCATCGAAGCATCTTCGAACGCGTTCGACTTGCCGCTTCCGGTTACCTTCGCCAGGCCGAAATCGAGAATCTTTGCGTGGCCGCGCTCGGTGACGAAAATATTTGCTGGCTTGACATCGCGGTGCACGATGCCTTTGCTATGCGCGGAATCGAGCGCGTCGGCCACCTCGATCGCAATGTCCAGAAGACGATCCATCGGCACCGGCTTGCCGGTGATCAGGTGCTTGAGCGTGCAGCCATCGAGATACTCCATGGCAATGAACGGATGGCCGTCCTGCTGAGAGATCTCGTAGATTGTGCAGATATTGGGATGATTTAGCGCGGAGGCGGCGCGCGCTTCGCGACGGAATCGCTCAAGGGCTTGCGAGTCGCGGGCGACGTCTTCAGGAAGGAATTTCAGCGCAACGAAGCGGCCCAGTTCGTTGTCCTCGGCTTTGTAGACGACGCCCATGCCGCCGCCACCGAGTTTCTCGATCACTCGATAGTGGGAGATGGTGAGGCCGATGGGCGACTGCGTTTCCGCCATGGATGGCGCACATCTTAGGCTGCGCGGAAAGGCAAGTCAACGCATGCGGACCTCGCGTCCGAATTTATCACTCTGAAATGGCCTTACTTCGGGCTTAAAATAGTCTTTGCTTTTTGTTCGCCTAGTGGTAATATGGCCGTATAAATGCGGATTCAGGGCAGGGCATGCATTCTGGTAGACTGTGCCTCCTGCGTCCCCAGGAAATGCTGGCGAAAAGCCCTCGAGGTGGAAGCGTGTCCGACGAAAAAACAAAGAATCTGGATCTGGCAATCGCGCAAATTGAAAAGCAGTACGGCAAAGGCTCGATCATGCGCCTGGGGAACCGCGACGTGCTCGTCCCGGTGAACGTGATTCCCACCGGTTCCATCTCGATTGACGCTGCTCTTGGCGTCGGCGGCTTGCCGCGCGGACGCGTAATCGAAATCTATGGCCCGGAATCGGGCGGCAAGACCACGCTCACGCTGCACGTGATCGCTGAAGCGCAGAAACTCGGCGGCCAGGCCGCTTTCATCGACGCCGAACACGCGCTCGACCCCTCGTATGCGCGCAAGCTCGGCGTGGACGTTGATAATCTCCTCGTCTCGCAGCCCGACAACGGCGAACAAGCGCTCGAAATTGCCGAAGCTTTGATCCGCTCGAATGCCGTTGATGTTGTGGTCGTCGACTCAGTCGCCGCCCTCGTCCCGCGCGCCGAACTGGAAGGCGACATGGGCGATCCGCAGATGGGCCTGCAAGCGCGCCTGATGTCGCAGGCGCTGCGCAAGCTCACTGCAATTGTCTCGAAATCGAAGACGTGCCTGATTTTCATCAACCAGATTCGCGAAAAAATCGGCGTAATGTTCGGCAATCCCGAAACCACCACGGGCGGCCGCGCGCTCAAGTTCTATTCTTCGATCCGCATTGATATCCGTCGCATTCAATCCATCAAGGAAGGCGACCGCGTTGTCGGCTCGCGCACCCGAGCGAAAGTGGTGAAGAACAAAGTGGCCGCGCCATTCCGCGAAGCCGAGTTCGACATCATTTACGGCGAAGGGGTCTCGCGCGAAGGCGACCTGCTCGATATCGGCGTAGCCAAAAACATCCTCGAGAAATCTGGTACGTGGATTTCCTACAAAGGCGAGCGCCTCGGCCAGGGCCGCGATAATGCCCGCATTTTCCTGAAGGAGAACACGGACATCCGCGACAAGATCGAAGCCGATCTACGCAAAGCGTTAGGCCTGGTCCACCAGCCCGTGGTCGCCGCCAGTGACAATGGCAAGCCCACTGCCGCAGAATCGGCCAAGCCCGCGACCATGGCTGCCGCAGCATCGAAAGGCAAGACAGGTCGCTAAATCCGGCTGCCGCTCGACCGAATTCGGCCGGGGTTTAGTGACCCAATCTGAACCCCGGCCTCCTTTCGCCCCCCGGTACTTTGGTACCCCCCAAATCCAGAAAAACTGTACTGATTACCAGTTGCGCCTTCCTTCGACTGTCCCTACAATTTGCTGAGGCTCGGGTATTCACTGTACGGGGCCTGTGGCCGATAACATAGAAGACCTAATAAAAAAGAAGACATGAAACCCAGCTCACGCACCAGCCAAGTAGTTCCAATACTGTGCCTCCTGCTCGCAGCTGCGGCTAGCGCCGCTTTCGGTTCGCCGGCAGGCGCGCCCGCAGCCAAACGCACTCATCGCACTCGCAGCACAGCTTTCAATCTTGATCCTGCGAAATTTGACGCCACCAGCTACGACGATGCAATCGTCCGCCAGGTGGCGATTGACGCGCTGGGCCATACCAACGGCTCGGTTGTAGCACTCGATCCAGCAACCGGCCGCATCCTCACGATCGTGAATCAGAAGATGGCTTTCTCCGCCGGCTTCGAGCCTTGCTCCACGATTAAGCCGGTCATCGCGCTCGCCGGCCTGCAGGAAGGCGCGATCACTCGCGATACGATGCTCAAAGTGGACCGCCGCCGCTACATGGACCTCACCGAAGCGATGGCGCACTCGAACAACGTCTTCTTCGAAAGCGTCGGCAAACAGCTCGGATTTGACACCGTCATCAAATACGCCCGCCTGCTAGGCCTCGGCGAACGCGTTGGCTACAACATCAGCGAAGAACAGCCCGGCTCGCTGCCGCTTTTCCCGCCGAGGTATGGCGGAGTAGCGCGCATGTCGAGCTTCGGCGGCGGTATTCGCATCACGCCGCTGCAACTTGCGTCGCTCGCAGCGACGCTCGCGAATGGCGGCACTGAATATTACTTGCAGTATCCGCGCACCACCGAGGATCGCGTCAATTTCGCGCCGCGCGTCCGTCGTCAACTCGATATCGCGCCGCTGCTCCCGGATATTCGCGAAGGCATGCTCGCCGCCGTAATGTATGGCACCGCGCGCCGCAGCTACGACCCGTATGGTAACGACACCCTCGGCCCCACGCTCGGCAAAACGGGCACTTGCAACGATGAATCGCTCGGCGGCCGGCTCGGCTGGTATGTCTCTTACGCCGACGAAATTCATCCGAAAATCGTTCTCGTGATTCTCATTCGCGGCGGTGGCCGCAGCACCAACGGCCCGCGTGCTTCCCAGATTGCCGGTCATATCTACCGCGGACTCCGCGAGCGAAATTATTTCGCAACATCCGCTTCCGAGCGCGATTCGCAATACGCCGCAGCAGGTTCTGCCGGCGCTTCTCATTAACCGCTAGCCCAGAATTCGCATTCGGGCCACTCGGCGAAGAATTACGCCGCTCCGCGCCACCACTTGAATTTAGCCACGTGGGGCCCTACAATCCCGGCAATCTTTCCGTGACCCTAGCCCTCGCCACCCAGCGCGATGAAGCTCGGCGAGCAGCGAACCGCACCTCGCTCGCTCGCGCCGGCGCAATTCTGCTCGGCGCCATGCTCATGATGTGGCCGGCCATCTTCAATCGCTATCCACTGCTCTATCCCGATTCCATCACCTATCTGCAAGATGGCTCTCCAGTCGCGCGCGCCCTGTTCCTTCATCAGCTCTCCGACTACTACGGCATGCGCTCATTTATCTACAGCCTGGGCATTTTGCCGTTCCATTGGAACGCCACGCTCTGGCCCATCGTCGCCCTGCAAGCCCTCCTCACCGCGTACATCATCTGGCTGGTTGTGCGCTCGATCCTGCCGAAGCGGACGGTGCTGTGGTACCTCGCCCTCGTTGCGTTCCTAAGCCTGCTGACGAGCGCGAGCTGGTTCGTAAGCCTCATCATGCCGGATATTCTCGGGCCGGTTTTGTACCTCTTGATCTATCTGCTCGTTTTCGCGCGAGACACGCTCTCGCGTCCCGAACGCATAGGTGCCGCGGCAATCGCGTGCTGGGCGGTAGCGTCTCACGCCACTCACCTGATGCTTGCTGTGGGAATCTGCCTGCTACTCGCTGCTTTTTGGGCGATCTTTCGAAACGGATTCATGTCCGGCCGCTTGAAAGCGCTGGGAGAAGTAGCGGCCATTGTGATGCTCGCGGCCATCGCGCAGGTCGCGCTCAATTCGTACCTGTACGGCAAGCCCTCACTCAATGGCGAACGCCCGCCGTTCCTCACCGCGCGCTTGATTGCCGATGGCCCCGGCCGCTGGTATCTCGAACAACATTGCGGCGAAATGCGATTCGCAGGATGTAGCCGCCTCCATGATCTTAGCAACGATTCCGACCAGTTCCTCTGGGCCGATGACGGAGTCTGGAAAACTTCCTCCAGCCATGCGCAGGAACAAATGCTGCACGAAGAAATTCCATTCGCTCTCGCCACGCTTCGCACCTATCCGCGCGCGCAATTGTCCAAATCCGCTTCAAATTTCTGGCAGCAGCTCGGCACCTTCGAAATCGGATTCGATCCCAACCACTGGATGGTGCAGCAATTCGACGAAGTACTTCCCGGCGGAAAAGCGCGCTTCCTGCAAAGCCGTCAGGCTGGCAACGATCTGCCGTTTGACTTCCTCTCCATGATTCAGAATTGGACTGTCGTAGTCTCACTGGCGCTGATCGTCATCTTTGGAATTCTCTTATGGCGGCGTTGGACTCCTCGTCTCGCAGGCCTCGCCCTCGTGATTATTCCCGCGGTGCTAGCGAACGCCTTCGTCACCGGCGTGCTTTCGACGGTCGAAGATCGCTACCAGAGCCGCGTCGTATGGCTCATCCCATTCCTTGCCGCTGCGTTGATCTTTGCATGGATCGCCGGTGCGCAAGCCGCGCGGCTGAAAGATCCGCACTACTCGGTTTGACCCGCAGGCGCAGGTGCGTTCCTATCACAGGAATTCTTCAATCGATCTTCGACTCATCGCGATACATCACTTTGTGCCGCATTGACTTGATCCACTCATCGATCTGCGCCACCGTCATCGCGCTTTCGGGATTGAACTTTTCCCAGCTCATGATTCGCTCAAGCGGTTTCTTCCAGCGCTTATACGATGGCTTCGCCGGCGGCCCGAAACACATCACGTCAATGATCGAAAGCTTTTCGGGAACATTGAGCAGCGGCTTGATCTGCTGCTGGATATCATCCTGCCCGATCGCTGTGATCCACCACACCGCGTAGCCAAGCGCCGCTGCAGCTGAATGTGCGGACATCGTGGAAGCAGCCACCGATTGCAGCAGAATTCGCTCGGCATTCTGATGATACAGGCGGTCCAGCTCCGAGCCGTCGTTCAACACCGGAAAAGCCCGCACGAATCGAAAATCCGCGAGCACCACCACCAATCCCGGTGCCGTCTTTACGCCGTTGTAATTCGGAGTCGGAAAACCCATGTGCAGCCGCGCGCGGTGTTGCTGCTCGTCGACGAAGCACTGCCCGATCTTTTCCTTCACGCCCGCATCATTCACCACGATGTAATGCCACGGCTGTGCGTTCGCGCCGGAAGGCGCGTGCCGGGCCGCTTCCAAAATCATTTCGAAGTGCTCCCGCGGCACCCTGTAAGGGGCGAACGCGCGATTTGTCATCCGGTTTCGAACCACGTCCATCAACGCCGCATAGCGATCCGTCTGGTTGAATCTGGCTGAATCCGTTGCCGTCTCGGCCATAGCGTCCCCCATAGTAAGAGAACTATTTTCCTAGCTCCCGCCAAGCCATCATTCTAGGCCAAAGTAGCGTAGGCTTCAGTTTATCCAGAAGGAAGAATGAAGGGCCTGCGCCACAAGTTGCTACCATCGAGGCTTCGCGAAAGAAAGGACGTACCGGCGTCGTGTTTGGTATTTAGTTCTACAGGAGATAGTTCGGAACGCAGGTAGAATGCATCGAATTGCTCAGGAGGAATTCATGTCCGATGTTGTCTACGTTTCAAACGTCAAGATTGAGCGCAAAGTCGGTCCGTTGCGCGTCGCTCATCTCCCCGGCGAGCAGCAACCGGTGATCTTCAGCGTCCACGGCGCAATCGCCGAGCACTACAAAGTCCCGCCCGACAAAATTAAAGAATCACACGCCGCAACCATCGACTACGTAATCGCCGGAACCGCCGGTTGAATGATGGGCACCTTCGGGGGCGCGCTGGAAGCGCGTCAAATCGATGCAAGCAACGACAAGCTCACCGCGGCCGTCAGAGGCGAAGTCGAGCAGGAAGACGGAGTACTCGTCATCAGACGCATCCACGTCGCGATGCGCCTCATAGCCCCGGAAGAAAAACGCGCCACCATCGAGCGCGTCCACGGAATCTACGCGATGAACTGTCCGCTGTACCGCACGCTGCACAAGGCGATCCAGCTCACGTCATCTTACGAGTTAATTCCGCATTGAAGGCCGGGCGTGCGCCGCGCATAGTGGCCTAAAAACCGAGTGAAGCCGGGCGTCGAGTAGGCGCCCGGCCTCGATTGCCGCGCCGTTATTGCCTTTGCCTCTGGTTGCTGTTCTGACCCCTCGACGACTGATTGTTCGACGAAGAATTCCGCGAGTTATTAGAGGGCTGCGATTGCCGCGAGTTATTCTGCGGCGTGGTTCTCTGCGGCTGCGGCGCCGGCCTTGCTGTCCGTGCCCGGTTTCGTGCATCCGCGTCGCGATTGAGTCCGGGCGCCGGTGCAGGCGCAGGCTGAATCGTCGGCGTGCTGGGTTTCGGAGCTGGTCGCGTAGAAGGTTGCGTCGGCCGAGTTGACGGGTTATTCGGCGCTGGTTGAATCGACGGCTGCGTCGGTTTCGCCTCGGGAGCCGGTCTCGCTGGCCGAGTAGAAGGCTGCGTCGGTTTCGGCTGCGGTTGATTTGGCGATGGAGTGGGCTGAATGCTGGGCTGCCCGGGCTTAGGTTGTGGCGCCGGACGCGTGTTCGGATTTGTCGGCGCCGGTTTTGTTCCCGGGGTGCCCGGTGCCGGACGCGTTCCCGGTCGAGTCGGCTGCGTTCCCGGATTTGCGGGAGCAGGTTTCGCCCACTTGCCGTTCTCGCGTTTGTCCCATTTGCCTGTGCTGTTGCGGCGGTAAACGTCTCCGTTCTTATCTGTGTAAACGTTGTTCGGCAATTTCGTGACGGGTTTCGGAGTTTTCCCCTTCGGGCGGTAGTCCGTTTTAACGCGATCGGAGATTCCCGAACGCGCGTAGATATTGTCGCGCGTGTACGGCGTCGGTCTGGGAGGACGCCCCGGCTTACCTGGTTGGCCGGGTCGATTCGGATATCCCGGATATCCTGGCCGGTAGCCGGGTCTTCCCGGGCGAATGATAATCACGTTGTTGGGTGGTCGGTACGGAGGCCGATAACCCGGCAGCGGCCGATAAATAGGGCGATAACCTCCCGGTCCCCACCACCCTCCGCCTCCCCAATACGGAGGATAACGGTAGTAGCTACTCCGCCATCCGATGCTCACGTTGATGAACGGCGTGCTGTAACCCAGCGCAAATCCCCACCCGCCGGTCCACGGGTTGTAGATAACATTGAATCCCCACGTGTAAGGACGCGGGTAGTAATACACGGGGCCAATCCACGGCCGGTAATACCAGCCGGTTCCGTAGACCACAGTTCCGTAATATCGGTACGTACCGATGTACCCCGGCGTGTAGCCGACGTAGACGATCTGCGGCGTCGCGTCGTAAATGTGCACATACCGGACGTTGTACACGGGGGCGCTCGGCGGAATCGTTTGCACCGCATCGGGAACACTATCTGCCACCGCCCAGGGGCCGGTCGGCGTCAGGCCAGCGAACCAGACGCCGTTGTCGCAGACATAGTAGCGATCGCCAATCTTGAGCACGGATGAACTTGTATTCACCGCGTACTGAACCTGCGTGCTCGGAATCTCCTGAAATTGCGGCGCGCCATCGTAGGTGACTTCCGTCTTAGCTTCGTCGCGCTTGATTGCCGCAGTCTGCGGAATTTCCGCATCCATCTCGGCATCCTCAGCCTGATTCGTGCCGGCCACAGCCGCGAGCGCGTCGCCGACCGCCGAGGCAGGAGGGATCTGCTTGAAACTGGTCGGCAAGGTATCGCTGCGTTCGTAGGTCCACGGCCCATCGAGTGACTGGCTGCTGAACCATCGTCCCGAAAGCAGCAAATAATATTTGTTGGTCGCGATTTCCTTGATGAACGTGCTTTCCGTGTTGCTCACGTAGAGGAGTTGGTTGCCGGTCAGCGCGGTCCAGTTCGGCGCGCCCGAAGTGACGATCAACTCCGTCGGCACAGTGGCCGTGATGATTTGCGGCGGAGGCCCCGTCTGCGGCTCCGCATCCGGATCAGGCTTGACGAAATCCTTGATCGCAGAGGGTGGGTTGGTGGTGACTGACCACGGCCCTTTCGGATTCTTCGCGACGTACCAAGTCTGGCCATTGCTCAGATAAAAGTCTCCAGAGCTTTTATCCTTAACGATCAGTACAGCCGTATTCACCACCTGCTCGTAGGGCGAATCTTTGATCGGCCGTGTTTCCGGTTCGCCGTCGAAGCTCACCAGCACTGCGGGCTTCTGCGAAAAGATAATCACCGGCGGATCACTCTTCAGGTTTTCCGTGGACGCAACTTCTTTTTCGCTGGCTGCGAGGCTCGTCTCCACTTGCTCGAGCGTCAGGACGATGTCCCAGGTATTCGCCGGCGCCTCGATCCGCTCGCGCATCTTCTGCATGTCTTCGGGAGTGGCGTCGGGAAATTTCACACGCGTTACTTTCGTGTCCTCGAGCGTCATCAGACCCGCATCGCGATCTACTGACACTTCCGATCGGAACCACAACGCTCCGAAGATGGGCTCCTTTTTATCAGGCCCTTGCAGTGACACCGCTGAGCGCCCGGTCAGGATGTTCCCGTCAAGAGAATCAAGTTGCGGCTGATAGATGATGATCTTGCCCAGGTCGGATTCGATCTCTCGCGGCCAGCTTGTATCTATTTCGTGCGTGTCCTGCGCCTTAGTCACTGTCCCGCAGAAGATTGCAGTAACCGCCACCAATAAAGCCCAGATAAAAGTCCGTCGCATCCGCATAAACGATGGCTCCCTCAGAGAAAAAAGACGAAATGGAGTCTAACACTATCGGTGGGCTCGCTTCATCCGTGGGTTTCGAATCCAAATCGGGTCTGCTTGCTGAGGGATCCAAGAAAAAAAAGGGCAGGCATTAGGGCCTGCCCTTCACTCCGATTGCGCCCATGGATTCTGAACTTACTTAGCTGAACAAGTATGACTAATCATCTTGACGCTTTTCACGTCCAGCGGAGTGCTCGTGGCCGACGACATATCGGATTTATCCTTGGAGTTTTCCTGAACCGCATTCGGATTCGGCGGTGTCTGAGTTGTTTGTTCTCCAGCCCATCGCGCGGTCAGTCGAACCTGCTGACCCACATACTGACTGAGATCGAGCTTCGCGCTCTTGACAGTCCACACTGAGCCGTTCGCGTCGGCGATTGAGTACTCACCTGATTTCTGCCCATTCTCTAAGCATCCCTTGATGTGCTTCATGCTGTGGTCTTGGGTCTGATACGTTCCCGGTCCGGAGGCGTTCTGCCCGAAAGTTGCGATGCCCATGACAGACGAAAGCAGACCTAAACAGAAAAACTGCGCGAAGTGTTTCATATTGTCTCCTTGCAGACTGAAACTCTAGAAGCATTCCATTTCCGCAAAAGGAGTTTCGCGCGACCAGCGCATTTCATCTATCCGGCGATTGGAGTATAGGCTCGAAGTAAGTGGTGTAGCTGAGGTCTCGGATCACACTTACAGGCTTTCGCCTAAGCCAAGCAGGCTGCATGTAATTAAGGCGGGCCCTATTGGTTTCACCCTGCTTGGCTAATGTCCTGTGCCCTTGGGACAGCCAACTCCGTAGCAAGGTCCCGTCGAATGGAAGTAAATGGAGAGCCCCTGCCAGTGGGTCGGGAAAAGATAATAAGGCTGGTGATAGGGCCAGAAGCAAAGTGCAAAAGCGGCGACGAGAAGATTGCGTTTCATCATGAGAAAGTACCTCCCAGCGTTCGCGAACTTGGTATCGACCAGGAAATCTGAAACCTCACCGAAGACTCTGCGGCAATTGTATGCTTAAGTGCCGTCCGCAGCAGACGGATTATTTAGGCGCAGCAGCATTCCGCTCCCGCCGCGGATATTGATGTCGCCGCGCTCGGCCTTCAGCGTAATTTCGCCCAGCGGACGCGTTCGTCCAGCATGCTCGATCTTCACGCTCGAATACCCGTACACTCCGCACGCGTCGGACGAAAACAGCCACAGCGATTGAGCCCGATCATTCCCATCGATCGCCCCCCGGCAATTTTGCTCCGGGTTGGCCCTCACGCGGCTCAGCACGCCGTCATAGACCGGCTCGCCTACGATGGTCTCCCCATCCATCACATGCCCGCCGCCCCGATACACAGTTTCGCCGCCCACCAACGTGGTTTGATAGGCACTCGAAGGAGTTCCGCGGTCGCCGCCATACATCGGAATTTGAGCTTCATTGATCTCAAATGTGGATGCCAGCGCCCGCAGGTTTGTGCGAATCGGTTCCGGTCCCCACGAAGTAACAAGCTGTGTGAACTCAAACGCAATGCTCGCTCCGCTTCCATTGGCTGCAGGCGTCACCGCAAGCACTTTCCCCTGAACATACGCGCCCGCGCGGATCCTGCTGCCTTCCCCGAGAGGAATATCCTGCATCACTCGCGCTTTTAGCATCTGCCCCGGTTTGCTTTTGGTCGAAGACAGCGAACCATGCAGCGCCACAGGAATCACGGTCCCAGCAGGCAGCTGCCCAAACGCAGCGCCTGAAATCAGAAGCAATGCCAGAGGAAGAAAAACCCCTTTCATAAGCTCCTCCTTCCTCCAAGCGGCGCCCCAAAGCCTCTAATACTGAGATGCATCTTCATAATTTCAAGATGCGCGAAACACCGTCGCCAACCCACGCCTCGCAATTCCCGGCCCATCACGGCCTTTGCTCGCTCCGGCACAGAACCGGAATTCCGCTTTTCTCGCCTTCCGTCGTTGCGCTATGCTGCGGACTGGGCCCCGCACCAAGCACCACTGAGGGGAAATGAATCGCGGCAGAATCGTATTTTGGTTCATCTTGCTAGTCGCCGGCGGCGCCGTCCTCGGCTGGTCCTACGGCGTGCGCGGCAGGGCCGAAGCTCAATTTGCAGACGAAGTCTCGCTCGCACGCGAAGAAGCGGCTCGCATTCAGCGCGATGTAGTCATGTACACCGATGAAATCGCCCCGCCGCGAGTTTCCTTTAATCAGGCGCTCGAGCAACTCGGGCTCGACGCAGCCACCGCAGCCCGCATCGCCGCCGTAGCGCAACACAGTTTCGATCTTCGCCATTTCCGCGCAGGCAATAAAATCACTATCGGCCGCGGCGTTCTCGGCGATTTGCGTGAAGTTCACTACCGCATCGATACTGACCGCGAACTCGTCGTCGCACCGCCGCCCGCGGAAAATTCGGAAACCGCGCCCCCAGCGCCGGCATCACTCACCGGCCCAGCCACGCCGGTCGATTCCTTCTACGCCGAAATCCGCAAAATCCCCTCCGAAACCGAAACCGCCGGCATCACCGGCACCATTCGCGGCTCGCTCTTTGAATCCGTGATCCAAGCCGGGGAGCGCCCCGAACTCGCCATGCGGCTAGCAGAAATTTTCGGCTGGGACCTCGATTTCTACACCGACACGCGCCCTAACGACACCTTCCGCATCGTCGTCGAAAAGAAAAAATTCTCGAATGGTGAAACCGCCACCTACGGCCGCATCCTCGCCGCCGAATACAACAACGCCGGCCACCCCTATCGCGCCGTCCTTTTTCATGACCTCAACGGCTATCCCGCCTACTTCAGTCCCGATGGCAAAGCGATGAAAAAAGCCTTCCTCCACTCCCCGCTGAAATTCGCCGCCGCCATCACTTCGCACTACAGCGCCAGCCGCTATCACCCAATCCTGAAAGAATATCGCCCGCACCTCGGCATCGACTACGCCGCCCCCATCGGCACTCCCGTGCAAACCATCGGCGAAGGTCGCGTCACCTTCGCAGGACGAAAAGGCGGCGCCGGAAATCTGATCACCATCCAGCACACCAACGGCTACACCACCTACTACATGCACCTCTCCCGCGTACTCGTTCGCACCGGCCAGCACGTCGAACAGGGCCGCACCATCGGCCTCGTCGGTATGACCGGCCTCGCCACCGGCCCCCATCTCGATTTCCGCATCCAGCAGCACGGCCAATTTCTGAATTTCGAACGCCTCGGCTTGCCCACCGCCGACCCAGTCTCGAAGCGCGACTGGACCGAATTCGCCGCGCTCCGCGACGCCGCAATGACCCACATGCCAGATCTCCCGCCGCACGCGGACACGCCAGTAGTTGCCAAGAGCACAAAGCCCCGCCGCGCGCGCGGCGCCGACTAACTCGTCGAGATTTTCGTACCGCCGGCTTGTCCTGAGGCACGAAGGGCGTCTCGCCGGCGCCTTTGACTTTTGTTTTTGGTTAATTCCAGGTAGCCACGACGACGCCTCCCATCGTCGTGGCTCTTTCTCCACCCCCGCCTCAGCGTTTCGTCCGTGCTAATGTAAATGAATGGTGAAACCAGAAATCACCGCCGACACTCTGCACCTGCACGTCGAAGGTCTCGACAAGCTCTGGGCCTTCAAAAGCGAACTCGCCATTCCGCTGCAACACATCACGAGCGTCCGCACGGACGCTCTAATCACGACGGAATGGTTACACGGTCTCAAATGGCCAGGCACGTCAGTGCCAGGCGTGATAACGGCAGGCACTTTTTATCAGGACGGCAAACGAATCTTCTGGGATATCCATCATCCCGACCAAGCAGTGGTGATCACCCTCGCCGACGAATCGTACAACGAACTCGTGATTGAAGTGGAGAACCCCGAGTCATTCGTCGCCAATCTCCAAAAATCAATTCGCCGCTAGTCACTCATCACTCGCCACTCGCCACTCATCACTAATCTTTATTTCCGCCTCAATGCCTCCAATTCCTCCACCGTCCGCGGCCAATCCTCCCGCAACAGCCTCGACAAACTCCGATCCGCCAGCACCCTCCCGCCCGTCTGGCACCGCGCGCAATAATTCGTTTCATTCTCCGCATACCGAATCCGCTGAATTTTCTCCCCGCATCGCGGACAAGCCTGCCCATACCGCCCGTGCACCGCCATATCCTCGCGAAACGCAGTCACCTTCTCCGGAAATCCCTCCCCAGCCTCAGCGCGCAACCGCTCCGTCCACATCGCCAGCGTATTGCGCGTCGCGTCAAACAGCCTCACCCACTCGTCGTCCTTCAGCTTGTGCGTAAGCGTCACGGGAGAAAGCTGCGCCGCGTGCAGAATCTCATCCGAATACGCATTGCCAATCCCGCTAAGCACGCGCGGATCAGTAAGCGCTCGCTTCAACGTACGATTCTCCTCCGTAAGCGCCGCTCGAAACGCCGCAAGATCACTCGCAAAAATATCGATGCCTCCCGGATCGATCGCGCGCAGCCCCTCTTCGCCCGCCACCACATGCAACGACGCCCGCCGCTTCGTCCCAGCCTCTGTCAGCACCAGCGACCCATTCGCAAAATCAAACGCCGCCAAGCTCTGCCTCCCCGCCAGCCGCGCCCCAGCCGTCTTCCAATGCAATCTCCCCGCAATCATCAAATGCAGCACGAGCCACAGGTCGCCCTCCACCCCAATCGCAATCCGCTTCCCAATCCGCCCGATCGCCCGCACCACGCGCCCCTCCACCTCCCCAATCCCCGGCTCCACAGTCCTCAACAAAAAAGCATTACCCAACCGCACCCGCACAAGCACCCGCCCAACCACCCGCGGTTCCAACGCAGAAATATAAGCTGCAATATCTGGCAACTCAGGCATTCACCCAGCATGCAGTCCCCACCAACACTTTTGCAACTCGCCGCCCCATCTTCGCCTTACGTACCGCTGGCCTCCGGCCGGCGTCTTTGACTTTTTCTCCGTACCGCCGGGCCTCCGGCCAATGTCTTTGAACTACCTTGCTGTCATCCCGAGCGCAGCGAGGGATCTGCTTTGCCCCTCTCGCCCGCACAGCAACGCCACTCCAGACTCCGCCCTCTACTCGCGCTCCGCTGCCATTCCTATCGCGTCAATCCACTAGCCACTAGCCACTAGCCACTCTTATCCTTCACCACCCGCTCCCAATCCTGATCGTCATACATCCGAATCTCCCGCACGAACTTCACCACGTCCCCCTTCCTCAATTTCAACAGCAACCGGCTCAACGTCACCTGCTCGCGCCCGTCCAGCACCCGCATCAACGACTTCACCACCTTCGCGTGCTTCGGAAAAAACGTGCCAATAAACTTTTTCCCTCGCGCCGTCAGCAGCACGATCCCCACCGCCCTGCCTCGTCTCTTCGCGCCGCGCTTCTCCACAGGCAGACGCCGCTCATCCTTCGGAACAGGAGGCCGCGTCCACATTTCCAGCGCCACCCAGTCGCGCTCCCGCAGCGGCCGCAAAATGTTCTTGATATTCTGTCGGCTGCACTTCATTTGGCTGGCCATCACGCCTATCGCCATCGGCCCTTTTCGATACAGCATTTCGAGGATGCGAATCGTTCGCATCGTCACGTCAAACGCTTCCAGTTGGCTCTGCATCTCCTTCTGCATATACGCCGTCGTTTCCAGCAAATCGAGATAAGCGCGAAACGCCCGCAAAGTCTTCCCCCGATGCGTAATTTTCCGCCTCTCTTCCCATCCTTGACTCAACCTCGTCCCCTGCGCCGTCTCCTCCCGATCCTTGCGCTGCCACATCTTCCATATCGTCATCTAAATTTCCCCTGTAACGCTGGCCTCCGGCGCGCTGTTTGCGTCCCGGTGGTTTTCGCGGGGCCGGCACAGACACTCCTGTTTACCCTGAGAACCGAAGGGTCTGTGCGCCGTTGCCCGCCGCAATCTCCCGGTCTCGGCTCTCACCACCGCATCGTACCGACGATCGCAAAACGAACGGCCCCAAGCTTTGTAGGTCGCGGTTTCAACCGCGACACACCGCCCGAGCGCAAAAAAAAGGGGCTTCAGCCCCGGAAGCACGCCGCAAACCGTGCAAAACAGCTTTTTGCTGCAACCCAGTTGCCGCAGTTACAGCGCCACTTTCTGTCATTTTCACTCCGCCTTTTTCCCAATCACTCATCACTCATCACTCTCCTCCACCCACCCTGTGAATTTCTATTGTGGAAACTACGGAAATCAAGCACCCATCTTTCTCCGCCCATCCCGAAGCCGAGCGATTTTCTGCTGTGGTGCCTAGACACGGCGAAAAATACTTTGTAGATTCGCGTCAGCCAAACCTGGAGAACATAATGAAAAGAACTCGCCGCGTTCGCGTTCCTGCAGATTCGATAGTCACGATTTGTTTCTTCGCCGGTGTGCTGCTTTCCGCAAGCATCGCCGGCGCTCAAGCGCAGAATGCAAAGACGCCGGCAGCCTTCCCCGCAACCGCGCCGGCCTCGGCCTCACAGAATCAGCCGGCTGCGGCGCCGCAGCCCTCTCCCGAAATGCAGAGTTTGGCGCGGGCGCTCTCGGGCCGGTGGCGCATCACCGAAAAATTTGCGCCCAGTGTGGAATTTCCCGAAAGTGGCGAGGGCTATGGTGAGGAAGTGTGGCGCTCCGGGCCCGGCGGGTTCACGTTTATGGAAGAACTACACGACACTTCAGCGGCGCGTGGAGAGGGTTTTCTCACCGGCTTCACGTGGTGGGACAATACGGCAAAAGTCTTTCGGGGCATGCTGTGCACGAGCCAGAACCCGCGCGGATGCGATCCTAAGGGAAGCGACCGCATCGCTCTGAATTGGGACGGAAAGCAACTCGTTGTGGACATCGCCTTCGAAGACAGCGGCAAAAAAATCCTCTGGCATGAAGTGTTCGGCGATATCACGCCCACGTCGTTCACTCAAACCGCCGATTCCGGCGAAGCCGGCACGCCACTCAAGCGCGTCCTCACAATCCACGGCACCAAAATCGCCGACACTGCCAAGTAGCACAGGCGTCCGCCAAACGGCGGCTCTAAAAATGACGCCTGTGCCCCAGCCACCTAAGCACTCGCAGCAGCCACAGTTGCGCCTGCTTAAATCGCAGGCGCTTTACGTACCGCCGGCGTCTCGCCGGCGCCTTTGACTTGCTCCACGTTCTTCATCTTGTCATCCCGAGCGCAGCGAGGGATCTGCTTTTGCCTTACGCTTCCAAACAGCACCGCGATCCTGCAACGCCCTCAGCTCCGTAGGAGCGCCACAATTTAGCCCAGCCCGAAGGGCTGGGAAAAAATAACCGCGCAACGCGCAACCTCTCGCGGCGCCTTTCCCGCGACCCTCTTCAAAATGCGACACCACCACCCACCGCATCTCCGGAACAGGAATGAAAAACGGAAGGACAACCCTGCACGAATCCCTAGCCGTCTCACCCGACGGTCAAACCCTCACCGTCACTTATTCCATCTACCGCGGCGACCGAATCCTCGCAAACGGCATCGCCATCTTCGAAAGAACCGAGAACGACTGGCTTAAGGCGATGAACTGATTTGTTTGTCATGAGGCCGAGGCTTCCGTCTGCAAGGATGGATAACGGTCAACGGCTATTGCATGGCGAAGCGCCTAGTGTTATCTATGTCGCACGTCAAAAGGCTCATAATTAGAAGAAATAAAGCGCCGCACGACAAACAGGGCGATCAACTGTCGAACCGGCGGAAGGGTGAACAGATGGCAAAAAAGACGACTGAGAGCAGTAGTGCACCCAAGTTTCCTTACACGACACTGCCACAGGCGCTACGCCGTTTATTGGTCGAAATCCCGAAGCGACCAAAGCCACCCAAAGTGACCATGGAAACACTGAAATCGTGGAATGTCTCGAGCAACAACAATGCCAGAACAGCCATCGCAGTGTTGAAAAAAATTGGGTTGCTCGGTTCCGCTGGCGAACCGACAAGTACGTATGTCGATTTCATGAAAACCGGAACCGGTCCCGCAGTACTAGCGGAACGCATAAAGGACACTTATCGAGTCCTATTTGAAAGCTCTCACGCACCACAATCCGAATCAGAGGAAGAACTCAGAAAGCTTTTCCATATTCATTCGGGCGGCGGCGAAGACGCCATGCGTTTTCAAGTCCAGACATTCAAAGCGCTTTGTGAGCATGCAAATTTTGCTCTAGCCGTTGGGACGACCACTTCAGCAGCGGGATCCGCGGCTCCCATGGGAATAACTACCGAGGTTACGGCCCAATTACCGCCCGTTCAAATAGACCTTCACATCCATCTGCCGGAAAACAAAACAAGCCGCGACTATGAAGCCATTATTCAGGACATCGCAAAATACATTTATGGAAGAAACGTCGACAAATCTTAAGGCCATAGCAAGTATTCTCGGTGGCTTGGCGGGCTTAGCGTCACAGAGTGGTCGTGGAGCTGCCTCGTCGACCCCGGCGATTGCACCCACTCTATTTGCACTGCAGGAGTTCGACGCTTGCGTTCGCTATCTCAATACTCGGCGAAGTGCCGGTGCCGTCATAAATATTCAGTCGGAAGCCGATGTTCAGGATGTCTTATACCTTCTGCTGCGACCCTGGGTCGTTGATCTAGTCTATGAGTCACCTGGCGAAAAGAGTGCAAATAGATTTGTCATCAAGGATTTCTCATCGATGACAGGGCGGTTTGTGGTCGACGCGAAGTATATCCGCGACAAAGAACATGGCCGCTCAATTTCCAAAGAACTTCACGACGATATCGAGATGTACAGAACGCATGCTCACTGTGACGATCTAATATTTTTTGTGTACGACCCTGATGCATTGATTCCCGACCAGCGAGCACTGCGAGAAGCAATTCAGGTCGAGCGAGCTTACGGCAAAGGCGGCGAAAAGCACCTTAGGTGTCACTTGATTGTAAAGCCGTGACTAAGGTAGCTGAGCCTCGGCACATCGCTCCCAAGAAGATGCCCCCCAAACACACTGAATCTCCGAAGAAGTTGCCGCGTCTCCGAGTTTTCGTCTTGGGAGCTGGCGTATCGGCGGCGTGCCGAATCCCGGTCACAAAGGACATATTCAGGGCCACGATGCTAGGCCTACTTAAGCGTTCTGGCAACGGTGCTGACCAAGTCCACAAATTGATTCGCTACTTATATCCGGGTTTTGACGCGAAATTGAAAAACTACCCCAACATTGAAGACTTCTTGAACTTATTGGAGATGGCGAAAAGGTTTAACACCGAGGAATTTGTTCGGAGTGAACCCCACTCCGAGCGACGAGTCAAGAAAGTTGAAAAAATCGTCTTGAAAGCGCTCGCGGCGTTTTTGTGGCAAGCGATGCGTTCAAAAGATCACTTGAAGCCGCTTCAGAGATTCGCCGAGAAGCAGGTTGGCCTCGGCGACGTGGTGGTCACCTTTAATTGGGACGTTAGTTTCGAACAGGCTCTCTATATGGATCGGAAGGACCCTCAGTTTAACTACTCCTACTCTCGCGATTTGGATCAAAAGCAAGTATTTCTTCTAAAACCGCATGGTTCAATTGACTGGTTTAGAAAAAAGGATCTTCCCAACTGGCAAGAGGATGGCGACTATCTATCCTTAGACGAGAGACTCGTTGTCTTTAAGCATTTTGACTTCACAGAGAATCGAGAGCTCGACAACTTACTGCCGATTATGGTTCCACCTATTTCTAGCAAAGAATTCAAGTATCGGGTTTTGCAGAGAGCATGGAGGTCGGTCTTCCGCGCGATCTCTCAGGCAACCGAACTTCACATTATCGGTTACTCGTTGCCCCGTGAAGACCAATTCGCACGTTTCGTCTTTCGTCGGGCGATTCGCCAAAATCTACTGAACGTAGAGAGAGGCAAGAAGTCGCCACTGCACATTCGGGTAGTTAACCCTGACGAAACGGTCTGGACAACTTTCTCGCGGCTGGTAGGCGGCACAGGAACAAACACAGAAATGGAGTTTAAGCAGACGCTGTTTCAAGATTACGTTTCGGCCTCGATGGAATGAGAACGCTACCCGCTAACACTCTTATCCTTAACAACCCGCTCCCAATCCTCATCGTCGTACATCCGAATCTCCCGCACAAACTTCACCACATCCCCCTTCCTCAATTTCAGCAGCAACCGGCTCAACGTCACTTGCTCGCGCCCGTCCAGCACCTGCGTCAACGACTTCATCACTTCGCATTCCCGGAAAATGTCGTTATTTGTGCTTTTTGCTGCAACCTCGTTGCCGCACTTACAGCAACAATTCTTGTCACTTTTCATCCCACTTCGCGCTGCAATCTGCACGGGGCCCAAAAACAAAAAAGGGCGCCCCGATTTCTCGGAGCGCCCTTCATTTTCCTTGCGGTCTGACTGCGGTTTAGTACATCCCGCCCATTCCGCGCGGTTTGTGCGTCCCGCATAATTCAGCGGGGCCGCCGCCGCGTTCAGGCTTTTAGTACATTCCGCCCATTCCGCCACCGCCCGGCATACCGCCGCCGGCGCCAGCGCTCTTCTTGTCGTCTTCCTTGATGTCCGCTACGAGAGCTTCGGTCGTCAGCATCAGACCCGCAATCGAAGCAGCATTCTGAAGAGCGAGACGCGTTACCTTGGCCGGATCGATGACGCCGGCCTTGACCATGTCGCCATAGTCGCCGGTATCGGCATTCAATCCCCAGTTATCGTCCTTGGACTCGCGCACGCGGCCCACAACGACTGCGCCTTCATGGCCGCCGTTGAGTGCGATCTGCCGCATGGGCTCTTCGAGCGCGCGCTTCACGATGTTGACGCCAATGGCCTCGTCATCGTGCAGCTTGAGCTTCTCGAGCGCCGCAATGCAACGAACCAGCGCGACGCCGCCGCCGGGAACAATGCCTTCCTCGACAGCTGCGCGAGTGGCGTGCATGGCGTCCTCGACGCGAGCCTTCTTTTCCTTCAGCTCGGTCTCGGTTGCCGCGCCCACTTTGATCACTGCGACGCCGCCGACGAGCTTCGCCAGTCGTTCCTGGAGCTTCTCGCGGTCGTAGTCGGACGTGGTGTCTTCCACCTGCGCGCGAATCTGCTTCACGCGGCCTTCGATCTCGGAGGGCTTTCCAGCGCCTTCGACGATCGTGGTGTTGTCCTTGTCGATGGTCACTTTCTTCGCGCGGCCGAGGTCTTCAAGCTTCACGTTCTCGAGCTTGATGCCGAGATCTTCCGTGATGGCTTTGCCGCCCGTCAGGGTGGCGATGTCCTCAAGCATGGCCTTGCGACGATCGCCGAAGCCGGGAGCCTTCACCGCAGCGCACTGCAAAGTGCCGCGGAGCTTGTTCACCACGAGAGTTGCGAGCGCTTCGCCCTCAACGTCCTCGGCGATGATCAAGAGTGGCTTGCCCATCTTGGCGGTCTGCTCGAGCAGGGGAAGCAGGTCCTTCATCGAGCTGATTTTCTTTTCGTGGATCAGGATGCGGACGTCTTCGAGAATGCACTCCATCCGCTCGGGGTCGGTGACGAAGTAGGGTGAGAGGTAGCCGCGGTCGAACTGCATTCCTTCGACCACTTCTAGCGTCGTCTCCATCGTCTTCGATTCCTCGACGGTGATGACGCCGTCCTTCCCGACCTTCTTCATCGCTTCCGCGATGATCGACCCAATCTGCCGGTCGTTGTTGGCGCTGATCGTGCCGACTTGCGCGATCATGTCGCCCTTCACATCTTTGTGGAATTTCTTGATTTCTTCGACGGCTACTTCGACGGCCTTTTCGATGCCGCGCTTCAGGGCCATCGGGCTTGCGCCAGCTGCGACCGTCTTCACGCCTTCGCGGAAGATGGCCTGGGCCAGAACGGTTGCGGTGGTGGTGCCGTCGCCGGCGACGTCAGAGGTCTTGGAAGCGACTTCGCGGACCATCTGGGCGCCCATGTTCTCGAGCGCGTCGGGCAACTCGATTTCTTTTGCGACGGTGACGCCGTCCTTGGTGATGATCGGCGCGCCGAATTTCTTTTCGATCACTGCGTTACGACCCTTGGGGCCGAGGGTAATTTTCACGGCGTCCGCTAGGATGTTGACGCCGCGCAGGATCGCCTGGCGGGAATTTTCGCCAGTTACGATTTGCTTTGCCATGTCTCTTTCTCCTCTTTCGGTTTCTGAGTTAGGTTTTCGTTGCTATTGCCGCCAGCCGCTTGGGCGAATCGCAGTGCTTGGTGCTCGACCGCTCGTCCTTGACCACTCTCGCACTCGACCACTCGCCCTGAAATCGCGACCGATTGAAGTTACTTTTTGCCGCCCGCTGGGCGAATCGTCGGTGCCGGCCACTCGCCCTTGAAACGCGGCCGATGAAAGTTACTTTTTGCCGCCCGCTGCCTTCGCCGAGCCGCCGATCTTCGCGAGGATTTCGTCTTCCTTCAGGATCATGTATTCCTCGTCGTCGATCGTTATGTCGTTTCCCGAATACTTGCCAAACAGGATTCGGTCTCCGGGCTTCACATCCAGCGGAATCAGTTCGCCCTTTTCGCGGCGGCCGTTTCCGACGGCGATGACTTCGCCCTCTTGCGGTTTCTCTTTGGCTGTGTCGGGGATGATGATGCCGCCCTTCACAGCTTCTTTCCCTTCGAGCCGCCGGACCAGAACGCGGTCGTGGAGCGGCGTGATGTTGACTGCCATTTGTGCAATTCCTCCAATGGAGTTTGGGTCTGAGTAGCTCGCTGAGGAGGTTCCGAGTGTTAGCACTCCTCGCCAGCGAGTGCTAATATATTGGAGTCCCTGCCGAGAGTCAAGCAAAAAGCTGATAATTCGACGCTCATGGTCTGTTCACGGTAAAAATAAGAGGTTTATTTTCAGTTGATTAGTGTGTGTAAGGTTTGGCCGACACTTGGTGATTGAGTTGTTTCGGGAGTGAGTCTAGAATTCGCGTTAGGCCGACGTGAGTGACATACCTCTTCTATATCCGATTGATGGGGCTCACCACCGGGACGCTTGTCTATCTTTTTCTGTTGGCACTGATCCTCGGCCATCGGCGGCCGCGGACCTTCGAGCGGATTTTATTTTTCCTCATGCTGTCCCTATTCTTGCTCTACGCAGGCGGGCTATTGGAAATTAACGCTCGCGTTCAGTACGGCTCGATGCCGGAAGCAACGCGCCTGCTTTGCACGGTGCTGACGGGCCTGGGCACGCTTTTTTTGTTGCCACTGATAGTGCACTCGCACTTCGAATATGCCCAAGCGGAGCAGCATGCTCATTTCAAGCGCTGGGCACTGGTGGGCGTTTGGTGCGTGTACTTGATCCCGATTGGCGAACTGATCGGCCTGGGCGTGGTGTCAGTTATTTTCGGCAAGCAATTTGGCAGACTATTGCTGAGCTTCGCGGGCTTGAATCCGGTGGGAAACCTGGCAAGTTGTGCCGCAATGGCGGCACTCGGACAGCAACTCCTGCTGCGCCGCGAGAAGAGCCAAAGAGTGAGAAATCTCTGGAAGTGGCTCTTGGGAACATCGGTTTTTCTTTCCCTCATCCTGATTCTGCGCGTGGGCTACACGGAAGCCGGTTCGCCGTTCCTATCTGACCTGCTGGCGACGGCGACGATTGTGGCAGGCGTCCTTCCGGGAGTGCTGCTGATCTACTGGGCGTTGCGGCACAACTTCCTTGACTACGGGGCGCAGCGGAATTTGGTGTATGCGCTTTCTGCCACATTTCTGGCGCTGTTGTATTTGGCGTTCGTGCGGCGGATTAGTGGATGGCTTGAGCCTGTGCTTCCGCCGGAAGCGACTGCGAGCGTTTTGCTATTTGTATTGATTTTTTTGTTTGAGCCGCTGGAGCGGGTGATTGGGCCGGCGCTGCATCGGCGGTTTCAGGAGCGCGTGGGGCGTTTGCAGCAGCTCTCGACGGAGCTTCAAACTGAGGCGCGCAATCGAGATATTTCGGAACTCGTCGCGTTTGCGGAGCGGAGGATTCGAGAGGAATTTGGATTGGGCGTGGTGCGCATTTCGGTGCCGCGCGATCCTGCACGAGCGGCGCTGGAATCTCCTGGTGGTTTGGGGCATGTGGCGCGATTGCCGTTGATGAAGAATGGAAACGAAATTGGGTTGTTGGAGGCGGCGACGACTGGGTCGTATTTGACTGGTGAGACTTCGGCGGCGCTTGAATTTCTTGCGGAGCAGCTGCCTGGGAGCATTGATCTGTGCCGGATGATCGGGGAAAAGCTCCAGTTGGAACGCGAGTTGGCGGAACGCGAGCGGATGGCCGGGCTGGGGCAGATGGCGGCTACCATTTCGCACAATTTGCGAAATCCGTTGAGTTCGATGAAGACGGTGCTGCAGGTGCAGCTGGAGAATCCGGATTTGCCGCTGGATGCGCGGCGGGATTGCACGCTGGTGGTGAGCGAGATTGACCGAATGAGCGCGAAGTTGACGCAGCTTTTGCGCTACGCGAAACCGTCGGTGAACGGCGAGAGGGTGGCGGCAGTGGCGCTGGCGCGGCAGACGGCGTCGCTATTTGGACGCGATGCGGAGCGGCGGAACATACGGATGGAGTTCGATCAGCCGCGGGATGAGATATTTGTGCGGGCATCGGAGGATTCGCTGGGCGAGGTGCTGTCGAATTTGATTGTGAACGCGATGGAAGCGCAGCCGAATGGCGGGCGAGTGCGCGTTGGGCTGTCGTCGGATGCGGAGTGGGCGGAGATTCGGGTGGATGATGATGGGCCGGGAATTTCTGAAGAGCTGCGCGCGCGGATTTTTCAGCCGTACTTCACTACGAAGCCGACTGGAACCGGACTGGGGCTTTCGATTGTGGCGCGAAGGATTGCTGAAATGGGCGGGACGCTGGCGTGCGAGAGTCCGTTGAGGAATGGGACGGGAACGCGGTTTCGGTTGACGGTGCCGCTGGCGAATGCGGAATAGTGCGCGATCGTTTGTTCGATCGGCGTCTGACGTTGTGTACGGGTTGCCGAGTGCTACGCTGAGATCCTTCGCTGCGCTCAGGATGACATTTTTCTTGGGGGGATGCGAGTCGAATGAATAGGACAGTGGCGGGATATGACAGCTGAGCGAACGATATTGATCGTGGACGACGAAGCGACGGCGCGGTATGGGACGCGGCGGGCGCTCGAAGGGAACTACCGGGTTGTCGAGGCGGAGTCGGCTGCGGCGGCGCGCGTGGCGGTTGCGAACGAGCGGCCGGATTTGATTTTGCTCGATTTGGTGATGCCAGGCGAGGACGGGTTGTCGTTTTTGCGTTCGCTGCGTGAAGGCGGGAACGAGACGCCGGTGCTTATCGTGTCGGCGCTGGATACGGCGAAGACGGCGGTTGAGGCGTTGCAGAATGGGGCGGCGGACTACATTGTGAAGGGGTTCGACATTGCGGAGTTGCGGACGCGGGTGGCGAACATTTTGAAGATTGAGGAACTGGGCGTTGAGAACGCGCGATTGCGGCGCGAGCTTGTGTCCGACGGGCATTTTGGGCGGATGCTGGGAACGTCGGCGGCGATGCGGCGCGTTTTTGAGATGGCTGACCGGGTGGCGCCGAGCGATGCAACCGTGTTGATTCTTGGCGAGAGCGGAACTGGCAAGGATTTGCTGGCGCAGGAGATTCACGCGCGGTCGGCGCGTGCTGCGAAACCTTTTGTGGCGGTGAATTGCGCGGCGCTGCCTGAGAACTTGATCGAGTCGGAGTTGTTTGGATATGAGAAGGGTGCGTTCACGGGGGCGGCGCAGCAGCGCAAAGGAAAATTCGAGCTGGCATCGGGCGGGACGATTTTTCTGGATGAGATTGGGGACATGAGTCCGGTGACGCAGGCGAAGGTGCTGCGTGCACTGGAGAATCGGACCGTTGAAAGGCTCGGCGGGTCCCGGGCGATCGAAGTGGATGTGCGGGTGATCAGCGCGACGCATCGGAATCTGCCGGAAGCGATCGGTGAGGGGCGATTTCGTGAGGATCTGTTTTACCGGTTGCGAGTGGTGACGCTGGAACTGCCTGCGCTGCGCGAGCACAAGGAGGATCTTGGGCTGCTGGCGGGGGCGTTTCTCGAGCAGTTGGCATCGAGGCATGGGCGGCGCGTGCGTTTTGATGATGGCGCCATGGAAATGCTGCGACGATATGATTGGCCGGGGAATGTTCGGGAGCTGCGGAATGCGCTCGAGCGGGCAGTAGTGTTGAGCAAGGGCGATGCGATTGGAGTTTCCGATTTGCCGGAGGAAATTCGCAGCGGGGTGGGAGCGGTGGCGACGTCGCGAAACTCCGGAGGGAATTCGTATCTTGCGGAAGCGGATTTTCGCGAGGCGAAGAGGAAATTCGAGATTGCGTATTTGAAGCGGAAGCTCGAGGAGCATCGGTGGAATGTGTCGAAGACGGCGGCGGAGGTGGGATTGCATCGGCAGAGTTTGCAGGAGAAATTGAGGGAATTGGGGATTCAGAGGCCGGGGAAGTGAGTGACGTGGAGGAAGTAGAGGAAAAAAGCGGGAGAGATCCCTCCACTTCGGTCGGAATGACAACTCATGCGAAATAGGGAACATCGCGAGCGCAGTGGACAAGTTGGCGGGTTTATTTTGGCTGGGGGGGAGAGTTCGCGGATGGGGCGGGATAAGACGCTGCTGGAGTTGGAGGGTGTGGCGCTGATTGTGCGGACGGCAAGGCTTGTTGAGTCGGCAGCGGAGCGGTGCGCGATTGTTGGGGACACGGTGCAGCTTGAAGGGCTCGAGTTGCTTGTGATTGAGGATGAATTTCCTGGGGCTGGGCCGCTTGGGGGGATTGCTACTGCGCTGCGGGTGTCGGAAACGGAGTGGAATTTGGTTGTCGCTTGCGATTTGCCGTATTTGACGCGCGAGTGGCTTGAATTTTTGATTGGGCACGCGATGCAATCGGATGCGGATGCGGTGTTGCCGATGAACGAGCGCGGGGCTGAGCCTTTGTGCGCGATGTATCACAAACGAGCGGAAAGCGCGATTCGAGCGGCACTCGATCGCGGCGTGCGAAAAGTGACGGACGGGCTGGCGGACGTTCGCATCAAATTCATCGAACCTCGGGAGTGGAAAGGCTTTGATCCCGACGGGCTGCTATTCAAGAATATGAACTCGCCCGCGGACTACGAAGAAGCGAAGGTGAGGCTGGAAGGGCGCCTGAAGCGATGAGCCAACACTATATCGAATTTCGGAATGTGTCGAAGGCGTTCGACGACAATGCTGTATTGAAAAATGTGAGCTTTTTCGTCGATCAGGCCGAGACGGCCGTGATCATGGGGCGCAGCGGCGTGGGTAAATCGGTGAGCCTGAAGCTGCTGCTGGGATTTTTGCAGCCGGACGATGGGCAGATTATTGTGGCCGGGCAGGACGTAACGTTTTTTACGGAGGAGCAGTTCTCGGAGATCCGGCGTGTGGTGACGATGGTTTTTCAGTCGGGGGCGCTGTTTGATTCGTTGACGGTGGCGGAGAACGTTGCGTTTCCTTTCGAAGCGCGCGGTGCGAGACCGGACGACGAGGAAGTCGATAGAAAAGTGACTGAGTTGCTGAAGACGTTGAATCTTACCGAGTATGCGGACCGGTTACCGTCGGATTTGAGCATGGGCACGAAGCGATCTGTGGCAATCGCGAGAGCGCTGGCGGAGGATCCGCAGGCGATTTTATACGATGAGCCGACGACCATGGTGGACCCGTTGATGGCGGCGCACATGAGCGATCTGATCGTGCGATTGAAAAAGACTCTGCAGAAGACGTCGGTCGTGGTGACGCACGACACGCACCTTGCGAAAAAACTGGCCGACCGAGTGATCTTCTTGCAGGAAGGCCGGGTTGGATTTTTTGGAACGTGGAAGGAGCTGGAGGCTTCGAAAGATCCGTTTCTCCGCAATTTTCTGCGAGAAGACGAATTGATTCCGGCGCTGGACCTGACCGAGTGAGTTCGCCCGCTGCATCCAGTCCCAAGCCAAGCCTGCCCCGGGTGATGGGCTTGTGGGACGTCCTGCTGTTTAACATCGCAACTGTGCTCGGGCCGCGCTGGATCGCGTCGGCGGCGCACAACGGCACTTCGTCGGTAACACTCTGGATTCTCGCTGCGGTTTTCTTTTTTGTGCCTACGGCTCTGGTGATTGTGGAGCTTTCGACGCGATTTCCTGAAGAGGGCGGCCTGTATGCGTGGTCGAAAACGGCGTTTGGCGAATTTCACGGATTCGTAGCCGGCTGGACTTATTGGGTGTACACGCTTTTTTATTTTCCGGCACTGCTTTTTGCGAGCGCGTCAATGGCGGCGTACATCGGAGGAATTGGATACGCACCGCTGGCGCAAAATCGCACGTTTCTGCTGATCGGATCTTTCATTCTGCTATTCGTAGCAGTCTTCATGAACATTATCGGGCTTCGGATCGGCAAATGGCTGCAGAACGTGGGGGGCGTGTCGACGTTTCTTCCGCTGACGATCCTGATTCTTGTGGCGGCTTTTGTGTGGCACCGCCAGGGATCCGTAACGCATTTCACATGGAGCAATATCCGGCCGCATTGGGATTGGGCGACGGTGAATTTCTGGCCGCAGATTGCGTTTGCGTTCGCGGGGATGGAGCTTGTGTCGTCAATGAGCGAAGAAGTGCGCGAGCCTCGAAAGACATTTCCGCGCGCGATTTTGGGATCGGGGATTGTGATCGCCGTGCTCTACATCGCCGGAACGGTGGCGGTGCTTTCGCTGATGAGCAGCGTGGAGGTGGATCCGAAGAGCGGAGTGTTTCAGGCGCTGACGATTGCGTCGGGAACGCTGAAAATTGGCGCGTTGGGAATGATAGCGGCGATGCTCGTGACGGTGGGAAATGCGGGTGGGGTCGGATCGACGGTCGCTGGCATCGCGCGAGTGCCATTTGTAATTGGACTCGATCGCTACCTGCCTCGTGCATTTGGAAAAATACATCCGAAATGGGAGACACCTTACGTTTCGATTCTGGTGCAGGCGACGATTTCGGGTTTTATTTTGCTGCTGAGCCAGATTAACGAGACGACGGTGGGCGCATATCAGGTGCTCGTGTCCGCGACGAACATTTTGTACTTCATTCCGTTCCTTTATATGTATGCGGCGGCGATCCGGCTTTCGTATTCGGCGGACCGAGAGAATGTGCCGGGGGCCGTGCTGATTCCCGGAGGAAAACTCGGCGTGTGGATTGCGGGCGGGCTGGGATTTACGATTGCGCTGGCGGGAATTTTGCTGTCGTTGATTCCGCCCGGCGACAGCGCGAGCAAAATTCAATTTGAAATGAAACTTGTGGGGGCGACGGGATTCGCCGTGCTGCTGGGGGTGCTGTTGTATTTGCGCGGGGCGCGGGCGAAGGCGAGAGAGGCTGGGGAGATGCGGGCGCGGCCGGTTTCCGCTGATTAGAAAAGCTAGAAAGCTTAGAAGACTTAGAAGAACTTAGAAAACTGCGCGATGTTGTGCGGATTCTTTTGTCGCGAGCGAGAAGCGGCGCTCGAGTTGTTCGGCTGCGGGCTGTGTTGATGTGAGGCTGCGCGTGCCCGCTTGCAGGATTCGCGTTGTGACGTATTCGCCTACCGATGGACCGTGTTTGAAGCCGTGACCTGAACCGCCGCCGACCAGCCAGACATTTTCGAAGTCGGGATGCTGATCGATCAGGAAATCTCCGTTCGAGGTATTTTCGTATTGGCAGACGCGCGTTTCGACGATGGGCGAATTTTTGAGCGCGGGGAAGCGGCGGGCGAGGAATTCGCGCGCGGCTGCGACGGCTTCGGGGGTGGCGATGTGCGATTGCGTGTCGGGATCGACGGCGGGGCCGTGGCGATCGTTGGCGACCTTTAGGCCGCGGGATTCGAGATCGGGCATGCCGTAGCATTCGTCGCGAAGAATTAGCCAGGTGGGGAGCGCGGGGGGCTGGAAGCGTTGATCGGCGGGCGGAACGCCGAAGAAGAAAATTTCCTGGCGGGAGGTGAAGATGCGATTGGCCAGGAGGGAGGGGAAAAGTTTTGGTAGCCAGGGGCCGCATGCGAAGATGAAATTTGCGGCGGAGATTTTTTCGGCAGCGGCGCTGGTTGCGATTTCGAGGAGCTTGCCGCGAAGTGCTGATGAGGGCTTCGGGGATTGGGCGGCGGCGATTTGGTAGGTGACGCCGATTTTTTGGGCTTGGTCGACTACGCATTGGACGGCGCGGCGGCCCATTAGGACGCCGCTCCCGGGCTCGAGGATTCCGTAGGAGGTGTCGTCGATTGAGATTTGCGGGTAACGGTGGCGAAGATCGGCGTTGGATAATTTTTCGAAGGGGACGCGGAGGCGGGTGAGCGTTTGGATGGTGTCGCGGGCGTAGGATTCGCGGGCGGATTCGTCGGCGATCCACAGGACGCCGGTGTGCTGGAAAAGTTCGGGGCGGCCGGCGTCGGCGAAAAGTTCCTGCCAGAGCGGGAGAGCGCGGAGGGACCAGCGCGTGTAAATTTCGTCGGGGCCGTAGCCCATGCGAATGATGCGGGATTCGCCGCCGGAGCTGGCGCGAGCGTGGGCGGGGCCGTGGGCTTCGAGAAGGATTACGGAGGCGCCCGCTTTTCGGAGGCAATAGGCGATCCATGAACCGAAGACGCCGGCGCCGATGACGGCGGCGTCGTACGACGCGGATTTTCCGGCGGGCATCAGAAACCTTCTTCGATTAGTTCGGTTACGGTGAGATGCGAAGTGGCGGGAGCTTTGCGTGCTGCGATTAAGCTCTCGACATATTTTGCGAGGATGTCGACTTCGATGTTGACGGCGTCGTTGGGCGTCATGGCGTGGACATTTGTGTGCTGGTGCGTGAAGGGGATGACGGCGATGTCGGCGATGCCGTCGTGAGCATGCCAGCGGGCGACGGTGAGGCTGATGCCGTCGATGGCGATGGAACCTTTTTCGGTGACGTAGCGGCGGAGATCTTGCGGGAGGCGGACGGAGAGCCAGTAGTTGTCGCCCTCGGGTGTGAGGCGCGCGACGCGGCCGATTCCGTCAACGTGGCCTTGCACGAAATGGCCGCCGAGACGGGCGGTGGCGGCGAGCGGGCGCTCGAGATTCACGGGCTGGCCTGATTTTTTTTCGCCGAAGGCTGTGCGGCGGAGCGTTTCGGCGGAGAGATCGGCTGCGAAGAAATTGGCGTCGAACTCTACGACGGTGAGACAGCATCCGTTGACCGCGATGCTGTCACCGAGTTTCATTTCTGCGGCGATGGCGGGAGCACCTTCGAGGCTGATGCGCAGGCGGCCGCCTTTTTCGTCGTGCTGAAACGCTTCAATTTTTCCGACGTGCTCGGTGATTCCCGTAAACATCGTGAAAGTATCCTTGAACGCAGAAATCGGGGCCATAACGACTGATGGTGATGTTCGTCAGCGCCGGCGATTTTGGAAACCACTTCGACGGAATGCTCGCCATCGGCACGCCACCAGTGCCCATGATTTTCGGAGCATAGAAGAGAATCATTTTATCCACAATGCCGGCTTCGAGGGCGGAGCCGTTGAGCTCTGCGCCTGCTTCTAGCAGGACATTCAGGATTTGATGTTCGCCGAGATCGCGCAAGACGGCGTGAAGGTCCACGTGGCCGCGTTTGGCCGGAACCCGGACTACGGCGACTCCGGCATGTTCGAGCGCGAGAGCTTTCGGCGAATCGAGAGGCTGAGTGGTGAAAACTGCGACGTCGCCGTCTGCGGATTTTACGAGGTTCGATTTGAGCGGCAGGCGAAGGCGCGAATCGATTACGGCGCGAAGAAGCTTTTTGCGCCGAGGCTCGCCGGTGCGATCGGTCATGCGTGGATCATCCGCGAGGACCGTGCCGATGCCGGTGAGGAGGGCGTCGGCTTGGTGACGGAGGTGCTGGACGGCTTCGCGCGAGGCTTCGCTTGTGATCCACGTGGTGCTGCCTGAGCGGGCGGCGATTTGGCCGTCGAGGGTGAGCGCGGTTTTCAGCGTGACGAAGGGAAGGCCGGTGCGAATCCATTTGGCGAAATCTTCGTTGAGTTCACGGGCTGCGGCTTCGTGAATGCCTACTGTTACTTCGATTCTTGCGCGGCGGAGTTGTGCGAGGCCTCGGCCTGCGACGGCGGGATTTGGATCCTGCATTGCGGCTACGACTCGTTTGATTCCGGCGGTGATGATTGAGTTTGTGCAGGGGCCGGTGCGGCCTGTGGTGCAGCAGGGTTCGAGGGCGACGTAAAGAGTTGCGCCGCGCGCTTTTTTGCCGGCTTTTTTCAGGGCGACGATTTCGGCGTGGTCGAGGCGATCGTAGCTGTGGAAACCTTCGCTGATGACACGGTTGTTTTTGACGATGACGCAGCCCACGCGGGGGTTGGGGTGAGCGAGGGCTGTGTTGCGTTGCGCGAGGGTTAGGGCGCGGGTGATGTGTGGTTCGTCGGCGTCGATGTTGGGCTTGGGCATCATTCTTCGGAACCGAAAGACTCGAATTCGTTCGTCTTTCTCAATTCAAACGGTTCACCTCAGGGGTTGAAACCCCTGAATTCTGATTGTTTTCGGCACGGCTGAAGCCGTGCCCTGACGAAAATCGAAAGAATACTTCAGGGGCTGAAGCCCCGGTCTCTGGGTATGTTTGTTCCCGCGGTTGAAACCGCGGGCTACAAACACAACGCCGGCGTGATTCACGGTTTTGCTGTGGCGAAGTCAAAAGAGCCGGCGGGACGCCGGCGTTACGGAAGGGCATTGAAGCCCTTTCGTGATGCGGGGTCTACGACGGCGGTGCTTGTCGCGGGCTGAAACCGGCTCGCGGCTATAAAAACAACGCCGGGCGCGAACTGCAACGCGCGGTCTTCTTGGCTAGTCGAAGAGGGAGTTGACATACGTTTGGGGGTCGAAGGGGACCAGGTCGTCGATTTGTTCGCCGGTGCCTACGAACCGGATGGGGAGATTCAGTTCGTGGGCGATGGCGACTACGATGCCGCCTTTGGCGGTGCCGTCGAGTTTGGTGAGCACTATTCCGGTGACGCCGGCGTGGCTCCAGAATTCGCGGGCTTGGTTCAGGCCGTTCTGGCCAGTGGTGGCGTCGAGGACGAGGAGCACGTCGTGGGGCGCGCCGGGGACGATTTTCGCGGCGGTGCGTTTCATTTTTTCGAGTTCGGCCATGAGATTGGATTTGGTGTGGAGGCGGCCAGCGGTATCGACGATGACTGCATCGATTTTGCGGGCAGTGGCGGCTGAAAGGGCGTCGAAAATCACGGCGGAGGGATCGGAGCCGGATTTTTGCTTGACGACTTCGACGCCTGAGCGGCGGCCCCAGACTTCGAGCTGTTCGATCGCGGCGGCGCGGAAGGTGTCCGCAGCGGCGAGCATTACGCTGGCGCCACCTTTTTTGAGGCGATTCGAAAGCTTGCCGATGGTGGTGGTCTTTCCGGTGCCGTTGACGCCGACGACGAACAGGACGCGAGGAGCGGCGGAGTTGCCGTTCCCGTCGGCCGCTGGCGGAGGAAATGTGAGAATTTTTGTGATTTGATTTTTCAGCTCGCGCTTCAGGTCTTTGGCTTCGGTGAGCTTGTGCTCGTTGACCTGCTGGCGGAGGGCGGCGAGGACTTCTTTTGTGGTGCGAACACCGATGTCGGCACTGAGCAGTGCAGACTCGAGCTGGCGCAGAAGCTCGGGGTCGACGGGGCGATCGCCCGTAAGGATTTGCTCGACTTTCGCCGAGAGCTCCGTCTTCGTTTTGCTGACGGAATCTTTCAGGCGCTCGAGGAGCGTGGGTTCGGGTGGTCCGAAGAGAGTAATCATGGGTTCGCCGCGTTGGGCGGAAACAAATATTCTAGCAGAGATATGCGGGCATACGGGCGCAGGAGAGGCCGCGCTGAATTCGTACGCGGGCGGGTCTGAGACCCGCCCCTACTCACTCAACCCTGGCCAAGACGCCGGCGGCCTTCGCCGACATGACCGGAGCAGAACGATCGCGTGCGACTGCCAAGAATTCGTGGAGTGCGCCGTTTTGATTTGCTGGCACAGGCCCTTCGGTTCTCAGGGTAAACCCTTCGTTCCTCAGGACAAGCAGGAATGCCTGTGCTACTTAAAGATTTTCTTTGAGCCAGACATTCAGGCGGGCGAGGGTGGGGATGTAGGAGCGCAGGCCCATCACGAAGAAGAGTTCGGCGAGGATGATGGCTGCTACTGGGACGATCGTAAGGGAATAGCGTACCGCGGCGTCGTAGTGGAAGACTTTGTCGGTGACGAGGGCGACGGCGGTGGGGCCGATGCCGAGGCCGATGAGATTTACGACCAGCAGGTAAAATGCGGTGGCTTGGCCGCGCATGGCGTTGGGAACGAGCTCGACAATCGCTGCGGGGATCAGGCAGGTGGGCATGCAGCCGAAGAAAATTGCGACGTAGAGAAGTGGGATCATGACACTCGTCTGCGGGACGAGCGGGAAGAGAATTCCGGGGATGAGCCACGCGGCCGCAGCAAGCACTGCTACGCGCATGTAGGCGTCGCGGTAGCCGCGCTTTGCGAGCCACGCTACAGCTTTCCCTGCGGTGAGCATTCCCAGAGTGCCTGCGAAGATCAGCGCGGTGCCGAAAACGATGCCGGCGTGAGAAGCCGTCATTTGATGGTTGCGCACCAGGAAAGTGATTCCCCAGGCTGAGGTTCCATAGGCGGCGAGTGCGGCGAGTCCCATTCCTATGTTGAGTGAGAGCAACGCTTTCTTATTTTGCAGGAAATACTTCCATACGGCTGATAGCGATATCCGTCCGACTTTTATTTTTCCTTCGGCGTTTGCGAAAACTCGCGCGCCTTTGCGGGAGGGATCGCGAAGGCTGAGCAGCGCTAGGATGAAAAGAATTCCGGAGATTCCCAGGAAAATGAAAAGGGCTTGCCATGGCCGGACGAGTCCGATGACGGGAAGATCGAACATCTGCCTGCTGCCGAAGTAGCGAAGGAGCAGGCCGCCGAGAAGAAATGCGAAGCCGCCGCCTATGTAAGTGGCCATGGTGTAGACGCTGAATGGCACGGATCGTTTGGCGGGCGGGAAGGAATCTGAAATCATCGAATAGGCGGCGGGGGAAAGGGTGGCTTCGCCGACGCCGACTCCCATGCGCAAGAGGAAAAGCTGGGAGTAAGAATTGATCAGGCCGCAGCCGCCCGTCATCAGGCTCCACGTAAACATTCCGATGATGATCAAGCGCGGGCGGCTGACGGAATCCGCGAGGCGTCCGAAGGGCAGGCCCAGCACCGAATAAAAAACGGCGAAGCTGAAACCGATCAGCAGGCTCATTTCGGTGTCGGTGATTCCGAGATCGCGGCGAACCGGGGCGACGAGTAGATTGAGAATCTGCCGGTCGATGAACGAGAAGATGTAAGCGCAGAGGAGAATCGCGACGGTGTACCAGGCCCAGGCGGTGGACGGGTAGGCCTGTTCTTTTTCCAGCGGTGCGTCTATAACATGGGCCTTCTCGTGAGAGTTCACTCCCGCCACCTTGTGGTTCACAGAGTTGTGCGCAAAAGACCGATGCTTTATTGCATGCAATTGGGATTGGCGGCAAGTTTTCTATTGCTGGTGTGCGTTGGTGCGTCGGGCGGGGCACGATTGGGCCGCGTGAGTGGGCGGATTTTTGATCCACAAGGCGCGCCGGTGGCGAATGTTCGCGTATCGCTGGTGAAGGATTCCGGGATGGCGGTGCAGACGGCGAGCAGCGATTCGGAGGGACGATTTCAGTTGGCTGATGTTGAGCCGGGCCGGTACAAAGTGCGAGCCGAAATTTCGAGTTTTGCGCCCGTAAGTGCGGATGTGACGGTTGTCGATGGGCAGGAAGCGACCGTGGAGCTGAAATTCGCGCAAATCGCTTCGGTGCGGCAAGCCGTGACGGTGGTCGGCACGTCAGCCCCATCTTTACTGACGCCCGATCCTTCGGAGCGAATTGTGATTCACGATCAAGTGCTCGACGCGAATCCGGGGCGACCGGGCGCGCCGATTTCGATTCCGGGTTATCCGATTGAGACGGCGTCGGGCGGGATCAAGGCGCCGCAATATTTTGCGCCGGGAGTGGCGGGGGATCACGGGGAGCCGATCGCGCAGTTTTATCAAATTGGGGATTTTCTGTACCCCAACAATCTGCCGGCGAATGCGCACGGGAATGGTTATGCCGACCCTAATTTTCTGATTGCGCCAATGATTGAGGCGGTGGCGATTGACGGCGGCGCGTTTAATGTCCGCGAGGGAAATAATTCCGTGGATTTGGCAGCGACGTATGTGCCGCGGGAGCGGCTGAATTCGTTCGTGGAGCTGACGGGAGACTATCGGGATATCGATCTGGTGGCGGGATGGAGTCCGAAGAATCCTGCGACGAATGCTTTCGTCGCGGTGGAGGCTGCTTACGGGAATGGTTATCTTGCGCGGCTGGAGCACCAGCAGCAGTACAAGGTGAATGCGATGCGGCAATTCAAATTCGGGCGGAACGAATTGACCCTGTTTGGCGTTGGCTACTACGGGACTTCGTTTATTCCGGGGCTGATTCCGACGGACACCTTCGTGCCGAACGATACGGTGGACAACTGGCAGTTCGATCGCACGAACACGGCGATTTTTATTGCCAGCGACACCTGGCGGCTGAGCGACAAGCAGCAGTTGACGATGTCCGGATTTTTTCGCGAGTACGCGCTGACGCTGCGATCGAATTTCGCGCCCGTGTATTCCACCACGCCACCTTTTCAGGTGATTGGAGGGTTGATTCAGCAGAGCGAGATGCGAACCGTGGCGGGAGGCGGGCCGCTTTACACGCAGAAGATCGCGCCCTGGCTTTCGGTGTTGGCAGGAGTTGACTTGAGGCGCGATGCGCCTCGCGATTTGGATTTGAAGGCGGCCGATCCGCAGGGAAACTTCGTGCCGGTAGCGAGTAACAATTTGACCTTGTCGTTTGTAGAGCCATACATCTCATTTGACGGGGCGTTGAGCCGGTACATTCATTACGACGTGGGCGTGCGGCGCGAGGAAGTGTGGATCGACAATGTGGATAAAATCAGCCCGGCGAACTCGTTCGACAAGCTGGCGGGGCTGACGCTGCCGAAGGCGACGCTGACAATTCTGCCGCCACAGAGCACATTTCTTCCCACCGTCGCGTTCAGCTACGGCGAAGCATTTCATACGGAGGACCCGCGAATCGGCACGGGCACGATGACGCCGACGCTTTTGGCGCCTTCCCGGCTGTATCAGCTGGTGCTCGACAAGACCGTGCAGAAGTTTGATTTTCGAGTGACGCTGAAGCACGTGACGAACTCGCAGGAGCTGGCGAAGATCGACCCCGACACGGGATTGCAGGAGGATCTGGGGCCGTCACTGAACCGCGTGATCATCGTGGCGCTACAGCGGAATTTTTCGCAGGGCTCGATTTCGATTTCGTACGCGCAGGCTGATGCGAGAGACCGGCTGACGGGCGAGCCAACGCCGGAGGCGCCGCGATTCATTTGGGATGCGGTGGCGACGGAGAATCATCTGCCGTTTGGCCTACGCGGGCGCTGTGAATTCGAGTATGTGCGCGGGGCGCCGCTGGGCGACGGATTCGTTGGTATGGCTGTGCCGGAATTTCGCGGGGCGCTTCTGCGGCCGTTTTTGGATGGGCGGATGAGTTTGTCCACGGAGTTTCTAATTGCCAGCGGCCATACTGGACAAACGACGGAGACTTTTGCGTTTCCGACGGATGCTACTTTCCCGACGCCGTTCGAGCGACTGGTGGGCGTGCCGCTGAAGTCGTACGTGACGGTGAGCTGGACTTATCATTTCTCGAAATGAGGCGAGCGTGGTTGGCGGGGAGGCCGTCTAGACTTCGACGAGTGTAGCGGTGAGGCGGAGGCGGCCGGCGCGGACGGCGGATTCGAGGGCGGCGACGACTTTGGGATCGAAGCGCGAGACGGCGAGCGAGCGGATGCGTTCCATGGCGAAATCGAGATCCATCGCGGATTGGTAGGGGCGATTGGTGGTGATGGCGTCGAGGGTGTCGGCGACGGCGATGATGCGCGCCATCAGCGGAATCTGGTCGGCGGAGAGGCCGTAGGGGTAGCCGGCGCCGTCGAGGCGCTCGTGGTGCAATTCGATTCCGGGCAGCATTTCTTTCAGCTGCGCAACGGGGCGCATGATGTTGGCGCCTTTCACCGTGTGCTGCTTCATAAGCTCGAATTCCTCGTCGGTTAGCTTGCCGGGCTTTTTGAGGACGCGGTCATCCACTCCGATTTTTCCCACGTCGTGCAGCAACGCGGAGATGCGCAGGCGGTCGAGGTCTTCGGACGTTAGTTGGAGATATTCGCCGATGATCATTGAATATTTCGCCACGCGACCGGAGTGACCGCGCGTGTAGGGATCCTTTTCGTCGATGGCGGCGGCGAGCATGCGGATGGAGCCGAGGAAAAGATCGCGATTTTCGGCGGCGGCTTGCTTCAGGCGTTCGACGTAACGCTCGATGTCGCTCGCCATGTGATTGAAAGTTTCCGCGAGTTCGCGGATTTCAGCGGCGCCGCGCACTTCGACGCGCTCGTGAAATTCAGCGCGGCTGATGGCGCGGGTGGAGAACACGAGGCCGCGAATCGGGCGCGTGATTCCTACGGCGAAAAGATATCCGAACATTAGCGCGACGAACGTTACGCCGACGACGAAGGTGAGCGCCTGCGTGGTTAGCTCCTGCACACCGGCATCGGTGCGCGCTTCGTCGAGGCCGCGCTCGGCGATCACGGCCCAGCGCAGCTCGGGAATCGTGCTGTAGGTGCCGATCATTTCGACTTTTCGGCCTTTGATTTTTCCGGGCATGGTGAAATGCAACGTTTCCGTGGCGCGCAGTTCCTGCGGCAGGTCTTTGAATTTTGTGACTAGCGGCGACGTGGTGGAAAGATCGCGGCCGGGGACCATTTCGTTCGTGTTGGGGTGGGCGACGATGTGGCCGTGCACGTCAACGATGAAAACGGTGCGATCGCGGACGCTCGCGTCACGCAAGCGGCCGAGCAGATGGTCGATGGAAACTACTGATGCGAACATGCCGGTGAATTGGCCTTCAGCGAGCAGCGGAATGGAGACGACCAGCGCGGGGCGGTTGTCCTGGCCTACGCCGAAGGGTTCGCTGACGTAGTTGAGGCCTTGAATGCTGGCGGTGAATGCGCGCTTGAGTGCGACTGCGACGAAGGGATCGGCGTCGGCGCGGAAGCTGCCGGCGGATTCGCCTTTCGCCTGCGTGTTGACGGCGGTGACGTAAAGAACGTCGGGATTATTTTCGACGAAATTCTGCAGCAGGCGCGTCATCTGCGGGGCGTGCGAGGGCTCGTCAACATTTTGAATCCAGCCTGTCAAGGCGAGAAGCTGGCGCTGGCTGAGAAGCTGTTCGCGCAGGCTTGATTCGAACTGCACGGTTTCGCTGGCGAGCGAACGCGTGATTTCGTTCTGCTGGAGGCGCTCGGTGTCCTGGAGCTTCTCTTCGCTCAACCGGAGCACCTGCCGGTGATAGAGCCAGAGCGGCATGACGCTGACGAGCAGCAGGGCGCCCATCACGATCCAGAGGATGCGCAGGCGGCGCGTCGTGAGCTGATTGAGGGCGTTGACGGGCACAGGGATTCCCAGCCTTTAATGCTATAGGCCGGGAGGGAGTGCGCACAACAGGACGAAAGTACTAGAGTTGGCGGATAAGTCACACAGGCTCAGGAGGTTCCGGAGGTCCGGGACTCTCGACTCGGAAAGGCCTATTTGCGGAATTTCAGGCGCGGTTCTTCTCCTGATATCAGGCGCTCGATGTTGGAGCGATGTTTCGCGAGGATCAGCACCGCTATGAGGATCGTCCCCAAGCTGACAAATTCCGGAGGCGCATGGCCCGGAGCGTAAAGGACATAGACCAAAACCGGCATGGCAGCGGCGGCGGCGATCGAGCCGAGTGAGGAGTAGCGCCAGAAGACGACCACGATGAGCCAGAGTACGACGGCAGCCACAACTGCCTGCCAGCAAATGGGAATGAAGACGCCGAGTCCTGTGGCGACGCCTTTGCCGCCGCGAAATTGCAGCCAGACTGGGAAAACGTGGCCGATCACGGCGAAGATTGCGCCCAGCATCATCCAGCGGATGTTCCAGCCGGTCCAGTGGCCGGCGATCCAGACGGCGAGGTAGCCTTTTCCGGCGTCGAGAAGCAACGTCAGCGCTCCGGCGATGGGACCGGCGTTGCGAGTGACGTTGGCAGCGCCGATATTTCCGCTGCCGACGCTGCGAATATCAGCGCCGCCGAATGCCTTGACGATAAGCAGGCCGAACGGAATTGAGCCCAGGATGTAGGCGACGACGGGGATGAGCGTCGTGACGTTCACAAATAGGGCATCCGGAAAAACGAATGAGATGGCCGAGACGAACATTTTCCTTTGCTAGTGTGCTATGGCGGTTGAGCCGCCGACGAATGGAAATGACGCAACGCGATTATATTGCGCGCCGGTTGATTTCAGTAGGCTTTCGTAGAGGTGAAAATTCGTCTCGGTGGCGGCGCCGAAGTCGGTTGACTTCATGTCGGTCGCGGCTTGAACCACTTCGCGGATGCCTTCGTCCGATTTGAATCGGGCGAGGGTGAGGTGAGGAGTGAAGGGGCGCGTCTCGGCTTCGATGCCGAGTGGCACCAGTGCTCGATCGATATTCGCTGCAAGCTCCGCGAGATTTGGCGAAGCGGCGATGCCACACCAAAAAGCGCGCGGGCGGTGCTCGTTGGGGAAGAAACCCATGCCGCGGAAATGGAGTTCAATAGCCTGTGCGGCATGGATCGATGAGAGGGCAGCTTCGATCGGGCTTAACTTTTCATTGTCTACGTGACCGATAAATTTCAGCGTCATGTGGAGATTCTCGGGCTTTATCCAGCGCGCCGCTCGGGATTTTGGCTGGAGCTTTGCGATCAGTTCTGTGATTGCGTGGCGGACTGAGTCCGGCAAGTCGAGCGCAACGAAGAGGCGCACTGGTTACGACCGGCTGCGCGGGAAGAGAAAATAGCGGCGCACTGAATCGAGCGCGGTTTGAGAGGCGTGCATGCGGATCCGCTCGCGATCGCCGGGGAATTGGAAACGGCGCTCGCGAGGGCCTCGTTCGTCGGCGATGCCAATGTGCACGAGGCCGACTGGTTTTTCCGGCGTGCCGCCGCCGGGCCCTGCAATTCCCGTGACGCCCACGCCGATTGTGGCGCCCGTTCTCTTGCGGATTCCATCGGCGAGAGCCAGCGCCACTTCGGGGCTTACTGCGCCCTTGGCTTCGATCAGTTCTGCGGGGACGTCGACCAGGGCGGATTTCAGTTCATTGCTGTAGCAGACGACGCCGCCGAGAAAATAGACGGAGCTTCCGGGAATGTTCGTGAGGCGTTCGGCGAGCAGGCCGCCGGTGCAGCTTTCGGCGACGGCAATGGTGGCGCGATTTTCTGTGAGCACGCGGGCGACGACTTCCTCCATCGCCTCGCCCTCGGTGGAATATAGATGCTCGCCGAGCGCGAGGGCCATGCGCTTCACCATTTCGTCGAGAATCTGATTGGCTTGGGCGGGATCGCGCGACCAGACACGCGGATGAAGTTGAATTCCCGGAGGCGACGCGAGGATTGTGGTTTCGGTGTCGGGATAGAGCGCGTAGAGCGGCGAGACGCGCTGCTCGACTTCGGATTCGGGCAGTCCTGTGATGCGCAGATCGCGGGTGAACAGGCGCTCATCGTGGCCAAGCCTAGTGAGGCGCGGCCGGATTTCCTGGTCGAACATCGCTCGCAGTTCTGACGGAACGCCGGGCAGGAGAATCACAATGTGGCCGCTCGTTTCGATCCATAAGCCGGGAGCGCTGCCGCGCGGATTGGGAATCACTGTGGCGCCTTCGGGGACCATTGCCTGGCGGCGATTGATTTCTGGCATTACGCGGCCGAAGCGGCGAAAAAGTTCCTGGATGTGGCGGAGCACGCCTTCATTCAATTCGAGCTTGCGGCCGAGAAGATCGGCGACGGCTTCGCGAGTGCGATCATCGTCGGTGGGGCCGAGGCCACCACATGCGACAACCAGATCGGCGCGGTCGAGGGCTTGGCGGAAAGATGCACGCATGTCGTCGAGCGAATCGCCCACCACGGCCTTGTGCACCACGCGGATGCCGACTTGATTCAGCCCGTCTGTGAGAAATAGAGAATTCGTGTCGAGGCGGTAGGGCGTGAGCAGTTCTGAGCCGATGGCGATAATTTCTGCCCGCATCGCTGGGCGCTAGCCGAAGAGCGGAAGGCCCTCGACGTCCCAGTCGAGAGAGTAGATGGCGCTATTGGTGGTGATCATGGCGCGGCGGCTGGGCATCAGGGCGAGGCCGACGATGTTGCTACCGCCGAGGACCACTTGCGGCTCGGCGTGAGGACTGAGCCGGATGATGCCGCGCCGGCCGCTGAAAGATGCCGCGACGTAAAGATTGCCGAAGCGATCGAAGGCGAGGCCCTGCGGGCGTCCGAGGCCGCGGAAGAAAACGCTTACATCGCCGCCGGGAGTGATTTTGTAGACGCGGTCGAAACTTGAAGTGGTGGGGCCGGTGACGTACAGATCGCCGGTGGGACTAAAGGCGAGATGGTACGCGGCGAGCGATGGCTCGAGCGTGGCGAAGACGAAAATTTCGCGGTCGGGGCCAATTTTGAAAATCGTGCCACTGCGGTCGCCCACGTAGAGGCTGCCGGCTTTGTCGAAGGCGAGGCCGGTGGCGATTCCCATGCCTTCGATCCATTGCATGGCGCGGCCATCGGGCGAAATGCGGTGGATTGTGCCGTCGTTGCGGCAGGAAACAAACAGGTAGCCGTCGTGGTCGATTGCGAGGCCGGTGGGGTTCATCAGCTCGGTGATGAACGGCTTCACGGTGTGATTGGAGGTGATTTTGTAGAGCGAGACGGGAACTTTTTGGCCGCGCTGGCCGCTGAAGGTGACGTAGACATTTCCTTCGGCGTCGACTGCGGGGCTGGCGACTGGGTGGAGGTTGTCAGCGATTTGAACGCCGAGCGCCATCGGGAAGGGTGCGCTTTCGACGCTGCCCATTTTCACGCGCACTGCGCCGCCTTCGGCGCCATCGGGGACGCGGGCGATCAACATATTTTCGGCGGCCATCACGAGGCTGCCTTCTGCGGCGCCGAATTGGACCTGGGCGCGGGTGTGGTTGCGGGTGTCGAAGCCGCTGCCTTTGATCGAGACTTCGCCGCCCGGCAGGGCTGCTGCGGGAGTGACGCTTTCGATTCGAGGTGTGCCGTTCGATTTCAATTTGATTGATCCCGTTGCTGCCACGTTAAGCTCGAAACACAAAACCTGCCGGTCTGCCCTTCGCCGGCTCAGGATAAAAACAACCGGCGCTGCAAATTCAAAGAAAACCTGCCGGTCTAAAGACCCTTCGTTCCTCAGGACGAGCCGGCGCTACAGAAACCAACGACGCTACAAAATCTAAAGGCCGGCTGCGCGGGCTAGCCACAATCCGATTGCGGCGTAAATGCCTGCGATCCAGTCGTCTGCCATGATACCCCAGCCGCCCGGAAGGGACTCGGCTTGTCGGGTTGGGAACGGCTTCCAGATATCGAAAACGCGAAAAAGTATAAAACCCAGGAGCAAATATTTCCAGTTGAGGGGTGCCAAGGCTAGCAAATACGTGAGGTGCTGGCCTGAAACTTCATCAATGACCACGCATTGAGGATCACTAACATTCCAGAATCGCGCAACTGTTGTTGCGCTCCAGACACCCAGAGCAGCGAGCACGACCGTGATAGGAATCCCCGCCCACGCGGCGGACCAACCGGGAACTTCGAAACTCTTACGCAAACCAGGAAAATAAGTCGGAGGAAACGCGACCTGTACCACAAAGTAGAGCAATATCCCACCAAGTGAACCCCAGGTTCCCGGGGCGACGGGGATGTAGCCGAGGCCGCAGGCTGTGGCGATGAAGAGGGCGAGGCGCGGTTTGCGCCGCGCTGTGGCTGGCGCGGACGATGCGTCGGAGGCGCTTGGCGCTACGGTGCCTGAATCGGCGCTCATCCGTGAGCGTCCTTCGTGTCGTCTTTGTCGTCGGGGTCATCGCGGTCGCTTGGGCGCGAGTCTTTTTCTTCTGATTCGTCGAAGACTGGGTTGCTGATTACATATTTTTCGCTGGACCAGTTGCCGAGGTCGAGAAGGCGGCAGCGTTCGCTGCAGAACGGGAAGTCGGCGGTTGTCTCGGAGTCGGTTGGTTTGCGACAGATGGGGCAGCGGTGCTTCATGGGTTCTATAGTAAGGCTAACATGAATGGGTTTTGGCGGGAGTTTGAAGGAGGCAAGGAACGAGAATTTTGGCGGAGGCAAGCAGGGCGATTCACGCTGAGTTGATGCGTTTGCGCAGGCTTAAGCCTACGCTACTGAAAAGCAAGGCCCACGACGAGAACTGCGTCGTCGTGGCTACCTAAATTCAAAATCGCCGGCCGGAGGCCAGCGGTACGAAAACCGGTGGGGATTAACGGGATGCCAGGATTGGAAATGGATTTGGCGACGACGTGGACGCTGCGATTTCTGCGCTCATCGTGCGGGCTTGCGGGGCGGCAAATTCTATTGCGCGGGCGATCAGGTCGTAGTCGTTTGATTCGGTGATTTCTGCTGTGGCCATTGTGCCGGGTTCGGGCAACTGATCGGCTTCGCTCACGCCTTCGAATTCGGTGATGTAGATTTTGCCGTCGATTTCGGGGGCCATGCCTTCGAGGCGTGCTTCCCAGATTAGATCTGTGTCCTTCGAGGGGCCTTCCAGCATCACCTGCAGGCGCTGGCCTACGCGCTTGCGCAGTTTGCGGGCGGAGAGTTTCTTCTGGATTGCCATCAGGGTGTCGCGGCGGCGGGCGATTGTTTCGTCGTCTACTTTATTTTCGAGGGCGAAGCTTTTCGAGGTGTCCTCGTCCGAATAGGCGAAGACGCCCATCCAATCGAATTCGGCGGCGCGGACGAAATCGCAGAGCTCGCGGAAATCCTTTTCGGTTTCGCCGGGGAAGCCGACGATAAAGGAGGTGCGAATCGAAACGCCGGGGATTGCTTTGCGCGCGCGCTCAAGCATTTTCAGAAACGCGTCGGCGCTCGAGCCTCGCTTCATGCGCGCGAGAACATTGCGGCTCGCGTGCTGCAGCGGCACGTCAAGATATTTTGCGAGGCGCGGATGCGCTGCGATGGTATCGAACAGGCGCGGCGTGATGCGGTTCGGGTAGCAATAGAGGAAGCGGATCCAATTGAGATCTTCGATTTGCGCGAGGCGCTCGAGGAGGATGGGGAGACCGTCGCGCAGGCCGAGATCTTCGCCGTAGAAAGTGGTGTCTTGCCCGATCAGCGAAATTTCGCGGACGCCCGCGGCGGCGAGATTTTCTGCCTCGCGCACCACGGATTCGAAGCGGCGGCTGCGGAATTTGCCGCGCAGCTGCGGGATGACGCAGAAGGTGCAGGGATGGTCGCAGCCTTCGTTGATTTTGATGTAGGCGGTGTGACGAGGCGTGGCGATAATGCGCGGCGTCAAGTCGTGGTAGAGATAGGAAGGCAGGGAAGAGCCGTCGCCATCGGGACCATCCGGTCGAAGCTGGCCTTCACAGGCTTCGAGGATTTTGTCCACTTCACCTGTGCCGATGACTGCGTCGACTTCGGGAATTTGCTCGCGAATGTCGTTGCGGTAGCGCTCGACCATACAGCCGGCGACGATTAATTTTTGCGCGCGGCCGAATTTCTTGTACTCCGCCATCTCGAGGATTGACTGCACGGATTCCTGCTGCGCCGGGGCGATGAAGCTGCAGGTGTTGACGACGAGCACGTCGGCATCGCCCGCTCGCGGCGTGATTTCGTAGCCTGCGCGCGTGAGAATGCCCATCATCACCTCGCTATCGACGAGGTTCTTGGGGCATCCCAGGCTCACAAATCCAACTTTGGGCATGCTGGTGCGCTTCTTTGACGTGGTCGCAAACACACAATTCTAACACGGATGCTTTTGGCGCGTTGGACTTCGCTAAGGCTTTCGCGAGCGAAGAGTGTCGCGGATTGAGCGGAGGAGTGAGGACACTTGCTCGATGGGGGCTGCGTGTTCGCCGAAACGGGCCGATAGGTATAGCTCGGTTAATTGCGCGACTGGGGCTGAAATTTCGGATGAGGGGATTGCGGCTGCGAATTCGAGGGGCGTTTGCGATTCGGCTTTTTTCAAGCCGCGCTTTTCGAGGAGGCGCAGCATTTCGCGGTACTCGAGGGCGGCGAGCGATGCCGTGAGATTTCCGGCGCGGCGGGCGCGCAAACTCCAGCGCGCAACCACGTAGGTGATAAGCGGGCGGCCGCGCAAGTACATCAGCAGGGCAACGAGCAACACGAGAAGCGTGGGCAGAAAGTACGGCGAGGCTTCGATTCGCTTGTCGAGCGCGAGAATCAGCTGCATCACCTGGCGCTGCTTTTCTTTGTAGTATTTTTGCGCGCGGTCGCCGAAATCGTGCGACGTGCGCTGCATGTTCTGGGCCAGGTTCAGCTGATGGCCGAAATCGTAGTTGACGATCCATTCGCTCCAGGCGAACTGAAACCAATCCCAATACATGGCGAGGCGTTCGAGCAATCCGCCGGGCCGTGCATTCGCTGGTGGCGTGGGGTCGAACGTGATCCAGCCGTAATCGGGGAAATAAATTTCCACCCAGGCGTGCGCGTCGCTGGCGCGAACGATGTAGTCGCCGCCCACGTCGTTGTATTCCCCGGGAAGAAAACCGGTGACGTAGCGCGCTGGAATTCCCTGCGTGCGGGCGAGAATCGTCATGGCGGAGGCGAAGTATTCGCAGTGGCCGGCGCGGCGGCCGAAAAGAAAATAGGAGAGCGGATCTTTGCCGTGGGGATCGGTGAGGTCGAGCGAGTAGGCGTATTTTGTTTTTAGGTAGGTTTCGATTCTCGAGGCTTTGTCGTAGGGATTTGTGGCGCCGTTGGTGATTTGCGCGCCAAGCTTGGCGATTCGCGGATCGAGGGGCGGCAGCTCCAGATACATTCGTCGCGTGATTTCCGGATACTCGGCTGAAGCTTGGCGAAGCTCGGGCGCAGGAACTACGGGTAGAAGGGAATCGGCCTGGTAGCGAACTTTTGTTTCGTTGTGGAAGGGATTGGAGAGCGAGCCAGTTTTATCGTAGACGAGAAATCCGGAGCGCTTGGTTGCATCGGGGCGATCCGTTTCATTTGAAAACCTTCCACGCACGTCTACAAGCTTCAGCGCCACGAAAAGAGCGTCACTCGCGATGGGCTCCATCAGCACCGTGTAGTGCAACGGATAATATTCTCCGCGTGCGGGCATCTCAGGCATCAACTGGTAAACGCCATTACCGTTGGGGCTGACCACCGTGGGATCGTGATTGGGCGTGAACCAGCGGTGGCCGTCAAAATCGGTGAAAGCGATGCCGCGCCAGTGGACATTGGAAGCGCGCGAGGGATCGCCATCAATCTTGATGCGCATGACTACGGCAGGATTTTTCTTGATTTTGCCGATGGCGCCGAGGGTGACGCTGTCGCTGAAGCCCGTCATCAATGTGGGCTGAATATTGATGGCGCCCATGTAGCCGGCGGTGAAGCGAGGAATCACGAAGAAAAACGCGCCGCCCACGACGAGCGTGCCGACCGCGACGAGAATCGAGGTGAGGCCGAGGGCGCGATTTAATTTTTGGGCGAGCGGAGTGCCGGGCTCTAGCGCGGGCGATACAGCTCCCTGCGAGCTGCGCCGGATTTCAAGTGCGACAAAAGTGGAGACAGCCAGCACGAGAAAAATTGCGAGCGAAATCAAAAAGCCCGTTTCGACGGTAAGAATCGCCGATGCCACGATTGCCGCGAAGGCAAGCACCGCTAGAAACGCGTAGTCACGATTCGTTCGCGCCGAATACAAGCGGACGATCACCGCGAACAGGAGCAAATGGATCGCTGAGAGCAGTGCGGAGTAGAGGGCCGGATTTGGTGCGCCTGCTGCGAGATTGCGCGAGATTACCCAAAGGTCGAAAGGGAAAAATAGAAAATACGCGAGGACCAGCCACGTGGCCAGTCGGACCGAAAGCTCAGGTCCTTTTCCGCGCCAGAGCCGAAAGCCTTTGTAGGCCAGAGCGAGAACCGGCACGACACTCGAAAATAGATCCAGCTTGCCCGTGGAGACAACGGCGATCACGCTCGTCAAAACGAGGAGATAGAGCGAGACCTCGAAATAGCGCTGCACCGCTGAGAGAGGCGGCGCGCTTATGCGTGCGGCAGATGCGGACATGGCCCTAAATACGATGCTAACACTCGCCGAAGCGCTACGTTTCGCGCCACGTCAGGCCGCTGCTAATTTGCTAATGGGCGTTGCGAGATATTCACAGTGGCTGCCGCGGCGGCGATTTTGCGGGTTGCGCTTGAAATTGGAAGCCGGGCAATACTCTTGAGTGGCAGCACGCGGCTTTGTGTTCCGCCGTTTGCTGGCAATCGGTCAACGCGAGCAAGGAAAGGCAGCAGCGTTACATTGCGAAACGTTACGCCGTGGCGGGCTTGGGGCAGCGCTTCGAGGGAGATGCCGTTTAGGCCTAGAGTGGCGAGGAGGTGCTTCGTGAGTTCGGCGCTGGCCTTGCGCTTCACTTCGATGGCGGGGAATTGCCACATGCGCGAAAACAGAACGTGATCGTGCGCGCCGGGATCTTTTACGAGAAGTGTGCGGCCCTGGGGATCGCGCAAAATGGCGGCTGCGATTTTGACGTTCACTGTGGCGCGCTTCTTGCGCGGGGCGGGAATTTCATTGGCGAGGCCTTGGGCATGGGCGTCGCACCAACGGCTGATAGGGCAATCCGCGCATTGCGGCGATTTTGGGGTGCAAATCGTTTCACCCAATTCCATGAGCGCTTGATTCCAATCACTGGCTGCGCCGCGGGCTAGTAATTGATCCGCCGTTTTTAAGAGATTTTGCCAGGTACGCGGGGTGCGCAAATCGCCGCGGACAGCGCCGAGCCGCGCCAGCACTCGTGCGACGTTGCCATCGAGCACGGCGAGAGGTTCGTCGTACCCGATGCTTAGTACGGCGGCGGCTGTGTAGTGCCCGATTCCGGGCAGGTCCAGCGCGGCTTTGAGGTCCCGCGGGAATTCGCCGTTATGCTGCGCGACAATTGTCTTCGCGGCGCTGTGCAAATTTCTTGCGCGACTGTAGTAGCCGAGGCCTGACCAGAGTTTCAGCACCTCTGACTGGCGGCCGCGCGCGAGTGTGCGTACATCGGGGAAGCGGCGGAGGAAGCGGTCGTAGTAGGGAATCACGGCGGCGATGCGGGTTTGCTGCAGCATGATTTCGGCTACCCAGACGCGATAGGGATCGGGGCCTGCGCGCCATGGTAATTCGCGGCGATTCGCGCGAAACCAGGCGAGAAGGCGGGATTGAAATGCTCGGAGTGCGCGTAGCTTCAGGTGAGTGGGCATTTGATTGGAGCCGCGACGTATTCTCGCACAATGACGCGCTGACGAGTTCGCCATGGCTCAACGGGGCGATGAATTTGGCGCTGAGATCCTTCGCTGCGCTCAGGATGACAGAGCTAAAAAAGGCGGGATGTGAGAGGGGAAGAGCGACGCGTCTTCTCTTGGATTCAGGAGGCGATGAGGTTGGGTGAAATCTGGCAGCGCGGGTTACGAAGGTGCGTTTTGCGTCTTCTGCGGCCTTAGCATCTTCGGGCACGGTCCACCACGGCGGATCTTCGACATGCCGTGCCCCTACTGTAAGAATATCGGCGAGCTATAGCGTGTCGATGAAAACGAAATAGGAGGAGGACCAGAGCGAGCTGGGGATTGCGGCTTGGGGGCGGCTGGTGATTATGATCTTGAAGATTTCTTGTTCGCTGGCGAGAGCGTTCAGGAATGTTCCGCCTTTTGCGGACGAATCCGGCTCTACGAGAGCGAGTTCGCGCAGCGTGTCGTAGATAATTTCGTTCGCTGTGGCCATGGGCGTCGAAAAACGGTCTGTGCGGAATTGCATCACGGAATTAATTTCGTGGAAGTGCCAGGCGATGCAGGCGGTCATCGAGACGGCGCGCTCGAATCGTTCTGCATGCTCGGCTTCCGCTGCCGGGCCCGAATCAGCTCGCGCAGGGCCGATGAACGGGTCGAGCACGAGCATTACGCGGCGTTCATCTTCGCGCGCGAATTCGCGGACCATCACGCGGCCGGTCTTCGCGGTGACTTTCCAATCGACGAAGCGAGCGCTGTCATTGGGTTGATAATTACGGAGAGAGTGCAACTCGTGGCCGCGGCCGCGGAAATAGCTGGCCATTTCGCCGCTCAGCAGCGGGAGCACTTCGTAAAACTGATCGGCGGGCTGCACGCGCGGATAAATCGTGATTTCGATGTTTGAGGCGAGCGTGCGCGTTTTCTCGAAGAAGCCGAACGGGAAGCGGGTGCGAATGCCGAAAGCGTCCTGGTGGTAAACGCCGCGCTTTGGGAAAGTAAGCTCCACTTTTTGCCGGGCGGCGCTTTGCCGCGGAATGTATGGAAAATATACCGGGCGGGTGAGCACCTGCGCTGTGCTTTTTTTTGTCTCGCCTACGACCAGCAATGAAAATGATGGCCAGGTTTGCTTTTCATTGCGCAACTCTAGCTCGGCAAGGACGGGCTGTTCGGCGAAAATGTGTTCGGGCATATCGAACTTCAGGTCGACACCAGTGAGCACCACGCGTGACAAGATCCCGGAAATCAAAATTCCCGCGAGCGTGCAGGCGAGAATCATGAAGAGCAGGTTGTTGCCGGTGTTTACCGCCGCGAGCACGAGGATAAAGACAGCGCCGAGATAGATGATTCCTTCGCGGGTGAGCCGGTAGTCCACTTGATAAACGAACCAGCGCAGACTCGTGCGCCGCGCGAGCGCCGGAACGATCGTGATCGCCACCCAGCCGGCCATGCCGAGCGCTACGACCGTCGCTCCGGCAGCAACCCAAATGCGGCCGGATTGCGCAGCGGCGGCGGAGAAAAGCGAAACGAGCAGCGCAACAGAAAGCACCAGCATCGCGATGCCAAAATTCTTCCAGCCGGGACGATCACGCCCCCGCCACCATCGTGCTGCGAATGTTTCCTGCATTAGAGTGGAACGCGGGTGGTTTCGAGAATTTCGCGGAGAATGGCTTCGGCTTGTTCGGATTTTTTCTGAGTGGAAACGTAGCGCGAGCTGACGACGACGCGGTGCGAGAAGACAGGAACGATTAGGCGCTTGAAATCATCGGGCAGGCAATAATCGCGGCCTTCGAGAAACGCGTGCGCTTGCGCGGCGCGATGAAGCATCACGGCACCGCGCGGGCTGACGCCCAGGCTCAGCTGTTCCGTTTGGCGCGTGCGCTCGACGATTTCGAGGGCGTAATCGAGCAGGCTTTCTTCGACTTTTATGTGCGAGACCGCTTCCTGCATCGAGAGAACGTCGGTGGCGTCCATCATGGGCGCGACGGATTCGACCGGCGCCGGGCCTGCGTTGTTGCGCAGGATATTTTTTTCGCTCTCGCGATCCGGGTAGCCCATGCGGATGCGCATCAAGAAACGGTCGAGCTGCGATTCGGGCAGAGGGTAGGTGCCGTGGTGCTCGATCGGATTCTGGGTGGCGAGAACCAGGAACGGCTTGGGCAGCGGGTGCGTGTGATTGTCCACCGTGATTTGAGATTCGTTCATCGCTTCTAGCAGGGCGGATTGCGTTTTTGGCGTGGTGCGATTGATTTCATCGGCCACGATAATGTTCGCGAAGATTGGTCCAGGCTTGAATTCGAAGCCTTGCGTCGTGGGGTTGTAGACGCTGACGCCGATCACGTCGCTCGGCAGCAGGTCGGATGTGAACTGGATGCGTTGAAAGGAGCAGTGGAAGGATCGCGCGAGAGCTTGCGCCAGAGTTGTTTTGCCTACGCCGGGAACGTCTTCAATGAGCAGATGGCCGCGAGCGAGTAACGTGGTAAGCGCGAGCTGAATTACGTCTTCTTTGCCTTTTACGACGCGCGAAATCGTGCGCAGAAGTTCGGCGAGTCGTTTACTGGCGGCGTTGGTTGGGGCGTTCGTGGTTGATTGCAATTCGCGTGGCCTTCTGCTACAAAAAGTAGGTTCGCGGGCGACTAGCTCAGTTGGTTAGAGCGCTCCCCTCACACGGGAGAGGTCAAAGGTTCAAGTCCTTTGTCGCCCACCACTTCTCCTGCCCTAGCCATTCTGCCATCAATCGTTCGACGCGTCGCAGTCCTGATTTGGATGCGTGTGCTCAGAAAGTGGCCTGATGTAGAGCGAGCGGCCCAAAAGCTCGCTTGACGAGACCACGGCCCGAGCGTTCCAATAGCAACGCTATGAGCATTGTAATGCTGAGAAGCATCTGCGTGGGAATCGCTGTTGCTGTCGGCGCAATTGTTCTGGGCGGTTTTGTTTTGATCGCGGCTAGCATTTATACGATCGCACATAACTCGCCACCGACACCTCCCGGAGTCGAGGTTGGCTACGACGTGGTGACGATTGTCCGCAACTTGGGAATTAGCAGGACAACCGTGCTCCTTTTTGGCATCGTCGTTGGAGCCCTCGCGGGATTCCGATACTTCTCGCGATCTGTTCAGCCGCGCTAGCCCTTCGAATCCATTCTTTGAGCCTTGTGCTATTCTGACAAGCTATGCAGGGCATTCTCCGTTTTTTACAAGTCTTCGCGCTGGGGACTTGGGTGGGGTCAATTTTTTACTTCAGCGCGGCGGTGGCGCCGGGGGCGTTTCGGGTGCTGCCGAGTCAAGACTTGGCGGGGGTGCTTGTCGAATTCACACTGCGGCGATTGCACACGCTGGGAGTTGCGGCTGGGATTGTGTTTCTGCTGGCGTCGGCGGCGCTCGCGGTTTCCGCTAGCGGTGCCAGGAGATCGGTGCTGCTGCCGTCGATCGGCGTGGCGACTATGGTGGTGCTCACGGTGATTTCGCAGAGCGTTGTGATCCGGCGGATGATGGGATTGCGGCGGGAGATGGGGTCGGTGGCGGCGACTGCGGTGGATAGTCCGCTGCGGGTTGAGTTTGACCGGCTGCATGGAGTGTCCGTAAGGCTGGAGGGTGCAACGTTGTTGATTGGTTTTGCTTCGCTGTTTTTGACGGTGCGGAGTTCTTAGCCTTTAGTTTCGGCGAAGCAGCGAGGACGGTGGTGCTTTTTGAAAAAGGGGTGCTCGTAAGAGCACAGGCAAGAGTACCTGTGCCACTTAGAGGCGGGCGGCGAAGTTGCTGATTGGTTTTGCGTCGCTGTTTTTGACGGTGCGGAGTTCGCAAGGAACGTGTCACCGAAGCGAGGATGGTAGTGCTCCTGGCAACTGGGTGCTCGTAAGAGCACAGGCAGCCTGTGCCACTTGAGGCGAAGGGCGACGCTGCTTGTTGGTTTTGCTTTGCTGTTTTCTGCCGTTACGACCAATTCCTAATCAGGTTCGAGTGCGCTTCTTGGTTGCGAGGCGCTTCTTCTTGGGGCCTGGCTTGGTGATTTTGCGGGCGTCTTTGCCGGCCAGGTGGACGGCGCGCCACATGTACCAGCTGGCGATGGTTCGGTAGGGGCGCCAGCGCTCGCCAAACTTCAGCAATTCTTTTGGCTTCGGCATTTTGCGTTTGCGGTAGGTAATCGCCCACCCTTTTTGTACCCCCAGGTCGTGAATGGGCAGCACGTCGGGGCGGCCCAGGCGGAAAATCAGAAACATTTCGACGGTCCAGGCGCCGATGCCGCGGACGGAAATCAGGCGCTCGACGAGTTCTTCATCGCTCATTTTTTGCGCTGCGTCGAGGGTGGGGACGATGCCGTCGATGGTTTTTTGCGCGAGGTCCTTCATCGCCAGCGCCTTCGCTTTCGAAAGGCCTGCTTTACGCAGGGCTGGGATGCGCGTTTTCAAAATTTCAGCCGGCGTGGGACAGACGCCGTTCGCGCCCAGGGCCTGAATGCGCGAGAAGATTTTTGCGGCGGCTTTGCCGGAGATGCTCTGGTAGGCGATCGCTTCGAGAAGCGATTCGTAGACGCTGTCGCACTCGTCGAGCTTGAATTGAAACTCGCCGGTGCGGGTGATGACATCGGCGAGGTGCGGGTCGTTCTTGGTGAGGAATTCATGCGCCGCGACATGGTCGAAGGGCAGCGACAGCTTCTCGGTCGTTATTTTCATTATCACGGAGAGCCCAGCATAGCGGAGTTTCTTGCGTCTTCCAAATCCATGCGCGCCGAGGAGGTCCGCTACTCGAAGATTACGGTTTTGTTGCCGTAGAGCAGGATGCGGTTTTCGATGTGCCAGCGGACGGCTCGAGAGAGGACGACCTTTTCGATGTCGCGGCCCTTTTTCACGAGGTCCTCGATCGTGTTGCGGTGCGATACGCGTTCGACGCCTTGCTCGATGATGGGGCCATCGTCGAGGACTTCGGTGACATAGTGAGCGGTGGCGCCAATGATTTTCACGCCGCGGTCGAAGGCTTGCTGGTGGGGCTTGGCGCCGATGAAGGCGGGCAAGAAAGAGTGATGGATATTGATGATCTGCTGGGGAAATTGCTCGATAAAACTGGTGGAAAGCACCTGCATATAACGGGCTAGGACGACCAGTTCGATATTGTTTTTGCGAAGCAATTCGATCTGCTGCCGCTCAGCCTCCTGCTTGTTCTCCTTTGTGACTGGAATCACGGTGTAGGGGATGTGGTAAAAGTCGGCGTGATTTTTCGCGTCGGGATGATTGCTGATTATCAGGCAAATTTCGCAGGCGAGTTCGCCGGTGCGCTGGCGGTAGAGCAGGTCGACGAGGCAGTGGTCGTATTTGGAGACGAAAATTGCTACGCGAGGACGGTAGTTCGAGGTGGTGACGCGCCATTGAATCGAAAACTGCTCGGCGATGGGAGCAAACCACTTTGGAAAATCCTTGAGGTCAAACTCGAAACTTGTGAGATCCCACTCGACGCGCGCGAGGTAGAAACGTTCGACGCCGGGCTGGTGCTGCTCGAAGTGGAGAATGTCGCCGCCATGCCAGTAGATGAAATCCGCGATTGCGGCGTCGAGGCCTTTGCGATCCGGGCATCGTAGCAAGAGGATGGCGCTGTTCTTCAAAGGTGAACTCTCCGCGTCGGCGACATTTTACTTCAGTTTTGGCGTGTTGTTTCGCGAGAGCTGCGAGAAAGAATAGTTCGCGTTCAGGCGCGAGCGGGGAGAAACTGCGAGGTCAATTATTGTATTGTTTGATGAGGGCGTAGCATTCGCAGGCGAAGGATTCGAGTTTCTTTCGATTCAGAATTCTTACGGAGCCGCGAGTGTATTCGATTATGCCTTCACGTTGAAGCACGCCCGCTGCGACGGTGACGCTTGGCCTGTCCGTGCCCAGCATCGTGGCTAGGAAATCGTGGGTGATGGGGACAATTGCTGAATCGACTCGATCCTGGGCAATCAGCAACCAGCGCGAAAGGCGTTCCTCGATTTTATGGAGCCGGTTGCACGCGGCCGTTTGCCACTTGCATGGCGAGCCCGGCGGCATAGCGATTCAAGGTGGCTTGAAGAACCGGAGTGGAAGGTAGTAGCTCCCTCAGCGCATTGACCCGCACCCTGAATGCGTCACCTTCAATTTGAACGATTTCTCGAAGCGGGCTCCTGCTGAGGCCGAGAACCGCCGGCATTCCAGAGGCCCCTTCGTTGCCGAGGAGGCCCGCTTCCACGGTTCTACCGTCTTTCAGCTCGACAACCAGCGAAATCAGGCCTGCATTCGGAAAATGGGCGAAGCGCACGGCTTGGTGAGGTTGGTGAAGAGTGAAATGGTGCGGCAAATCAATGAATTGCAAACGGGAGCGAATCCTGCGAAATTCTTGGTCAGGAATGGCCAGCAAGAGTTTGTTGCGTATAGGCTTTCCTGCAGGATTTGTTCTCTCACCCGGTTGCACGATTGCGAGTTTAGTTAGAGCCATTTTTTGCCCTCAGCGTTTTATACCGTATGCATGGTATTCACAAGCGTTTGTAGGGTATACGACACTGAGATTATAGGGCGATGGCGACACGCATATTGATTGCTGACGATAACGAGGCGGTGAGAAGCCGCTTGGGCGAGTTGCTCGCGACCCGTGACGGGTGGGAAGTGTGCGGGACCGTCGGGAATGGGCGCGAGGCCGTTGAGAAAGCGGTGGAGCTGATACCCAGCCTGATTATTCTCGATTTGGCCATGCCGGAGATGGACGGGCTCAGCGCGGCGAGGGAAATCGGGAAAGTCTTGCCGTCGGTTCCCATCGTGATATTCACGCTTCACAAATTTGCGACCATAGATCTCGAAGCTAAAAAGGCTGGAGTGCGTTACGTGGTGGCGAAGCCCGACACCGAGACGTTGCTGCGTGTGGTTGATGAGCTCGTGAAAAGCCAAGCGGCGGAGTCTGCTCAACAGGGATCGGATCTGCTCGCGCCTGCTTCAGGCCCGCTGGATGATCCGGCGAGCAGGGTGACTGCTCAGGCTCAGCCGAGCGAAGCACAGGGTGGGGCCAATGGCGATTTAGAGGGTTCAACTTCAACCGGAACCAATTAGAAGCGCCTGAAAGCTCTTTCGAACCTCATCGCAATCCAATCAGCAACAAGAGCACTTCTCACCCAGTAGAAAACAACGCGTCCGCGTTCTTATGCTGATACTGCTGCGGGCGTTCGATGTTATTCTGGCAGATTGCACAGGAGGTTGAGCGCCGTTCTGGGAGTATGCCCGGCGGCACGTACATTTAATTATGCAAACTGGAATCATTGGACTGCCGCAGGTGGGGAAGACGAGTTTGTTTCGGATTTTGACGCGGGCGAAAGTGGATACGCGGAGCGCGCCTGCGCAGATGCACCTTGGGATTGCGCGGGTGCCGGATGCGCGGGTGGCGAAGCTGGCGGAGGCGTTTAAGCCGAAGAAAGTGACGTACGCGACGATCGAGTACGTGGACATCGGTGGCTTGCAGAAGGACCGGGAGAAAAATTCGGCGTCGCTGGTGCCGTTGCGCGAAGCGGATGCGCTTGCGCACGTGGTGCGGTTATTTGAGAATCCGGCGGCGCCGCATGAGGCGGGTTCGCTCGACGCGTTGCGCGATATCGAGAGCGTTGAGATCGAGCTCATGTTTTACGACCTGGAGCAGGCGACGAAGCGGATCGAGCGCGTTGAAAAGGATTTGAAGAAAAAGAAAGAAACGATTCTCGAGACTGAATTGGCGCTGCTGAATCGCTGCCGGCAAGCGCTCGAATCGGAGACGCCGCTGCGGGAGCTGGAGTTCAAGCCCGAAGAAATCAAGATGCTGACGGGCTTCATGTTTCTCTCGCGCAAGCCGATGCTCTACGTTCTGAATCTGGGGGACGAAGAGGCGGCGGACATTGATCGCGTGGTGGAGAAATACCATCTCGAGAAGCTGGCGTCGAAGCCGCAGACGGTGGTGGTGCCGTTTTGCGGAAAAATCGAAGCGGAGCTTTCTGAACTTGATGACGCCGAAGTGGCCGAGATGATGAAGGCATATGGCCTAGCCGAGTCCGGCCGCGATCGGCTTATACAGGCGAGCTACCGGCTGCTTGGGCTACTTTCATTTCTCACTTGCGGCGAGCCGGAAGTGCGTGCTTGGACGATCGAGCGCGGGATGACGGCGCAGAAGGCGGCGGGCGCAATTCACAGCGATTTGGAGCGCGGGTTCATCAAGGCGGAAGTGGTGAATTGGGAAGATCTCTTGAAAGCCGGGAGCTTTGGCGCTGCTCGTGAAAAGGCGCAGGTGCGGCTCGAAGGCAAGGACTACATCGTGCAGGATGGCGACGTGATTTTGTTCCGGCACTCCGGGTGAGCTGATGCATTTTTCCGACGGATCGCGGTTACTGGTGCTGGCGCTGCTGCTCGGATTAACGGCGGCGGGGGCGAACGTGATGGGCGGGTCGCTGATTGCGCACCGGCAGTGGTCGCGGCATTACCTGAAATATTTCATCGCGCTGGGTGCTGGATTTATGCTGGCGACGGCGCTGCTGGAAATGATTCCTGAGTCGCTGAAGCTGCGGGCGGAGTCTTCTTCGGCTGGGGCGCTCGTCAGCAATCCCGATACGGTTTTCTTCTTTGTTCTCGCCGGTTATTTCCTGGTTCATTTTTTCGAGCATACGATTGCGCCGCATTTTCATTTTGGCGAGGAGACGCATCACGAAGAGATCTCGCATGCGCATGCGAGCTATGCGGCGCTGTTGGGACTTGTGATCCATACTTTTTTTGACGGCGTGGCTATTGCTTCTGGATTGCTCGTTTCTGCGTGGCTGGGGAGCCTGATTTTCATCGCGATCTTTTTACACAAGCTGCCGGAGGGATTCACGGTGGCGTCGCTGATGCTGGCTAGCGGACAGACGAAGCGGGCGGCGTTTATGTCGGCTGTCATCTTGGGTGGGGCGACACTCTTGGGCATGGCGTTGATGTTTCTGCTGCGTGGTACGGTGGCGTTTGCGCTGCCATTTTCTGCTGGGGTGACGCTTTATGTGGCGGCGTCGGATTTAATCCCGGAGGTGAACCGGGAGCCGAAATTTGGGATGGCGGTGATGGTTTTCGCCGGAGTTGCGGTGATGCTAGGGTTGAAGGCGGTGTTTCATTTGTAGGAGCTCGCCTCGAACGCCGTTTGCCGGGTATTCCTCGAATTAATCACTTTCGATCACACATAGTCGAAGAGCGTCATGAAACCGAAGTCCATGTGCAGCTGTTGGTGGCAGTGAAAAAGGGTGAGGCCGGGATTATCTGCGACGAAATCAACTTCGGCTTCCTGATAGCCGCCAAGCATAAATACATCTTTGAGAATTCCGGCAGTGGGGATTCCCGCAAGCATGGTCAGTTCAAAACTGAGCCGGTGCAGATGGATCGGATGGATGTCGTCGCTGGCATTGCGCATGTGCAAGCGGTAGCGCTTTCCTTTCTTGAGGTGAAACGCAGCGGGGATTACCGCCTGAGTCATCGGATAGGCGACGCCGTTGATCGTCCAGCGGTTGAAACCTTCTTCAGCGGCGTTGTCCTTTGCAAAAGTCATTTGAAATGTTTCGTCGGGCGGCGCAGCCGTTGCGTTCGTTTTCGCAAAACGCGCGTAGTTCCATTTGAATGGTGGTGGCGCGACCCAGGCCGGTTTGCTGGTTTGTCCGGCATATTCCACTACGGTGCCCATGCCGTGGCGGCGGTCGTCGTTATCCAAGTCACCCAGAACCCATACGCCCGGATGCTTCATTTCGACGATGGCGGAAATGCGTTCGGCGGTTCCCAGCCAGAGAACCGGGACGGCCACGGGATTCGGCACAAGATTTCCGTCGAGTGCAATCACTTGAAAAGTGTGGCCGGGCAATGCCAGGCTGCGAATTTCTGTGGCGCTCCCATTCAGGATGTGGAAGAGCACCCGCTCGCCGTGTTTCACGCGGATTGGTTCGCCGTGGCCCAGCATGCGTCCGTTGATCGTGAACGAGTTGTAGCCCACTTCAAATCCATGTTTCATTCCTTTGGCTAGCGACGCCTTCATCGCAGACTCGCCCACGTCTTTCAGTTCTTTGACTTCCGCTGCGGGAGATAAAAAATCCTGCGGCATGTCGCCGCCTTGACTCAACGTGGGCTCGAACTCTTTCAGCGTGAGAAATACCTCGCGATCGAATCGTCCTGGATTTTCTTTGGGCTCGATGTAAACCGGTCCGACTTGGCCACTGTATTGTCCCGATGCGAGGTTGGCGCCTGCGCGATTGTGCGTGTGATAGAAGCGAAGACCTGCTGGATTCGGCGTGAAAGTGATGCGACGCGTTCCTTGGGCTGGAATGAAGGGCGTCCCTTCCTCGGCGGCGCCGTCAACGTCCGTGGGAACGCGCTGTCCATGCCAATGGAGCTGCTCGGAAGTGTCGGTGTCGTTAAAGATATCGATAGTGACCGGCTGGCCTTCCTTGAAGCGCAACAAAGGGCCCGGGAACTGGCCGTTGTACGTGGTCACGGAGATGAAGCGTTTGGGAGCTATCTCCACGGCTGAGTTTTTGATATGCAGCACGTAGTCGGGAGTAGCGGACTCCGTCTGCGTCGCGAGGGCACGGCGGGTGATCGCGGGTGCGACTACGAGTGTGCCGGCCGCGAGGCCCGTTGTTTTGAGAAATTGGCGGCGAGAGAACGCGACGTTGTTCATTGGATGTACCTCAGCATGAGCCTCAGCATGCACTTCACGGCGTGCTCGAGCGGCGGCGAGCATCGAGAGCCCAGCTCCCCGCGCCTTCCACGAGCAGAAAGACCAGGCAGCAGAGCATGGCGAAGTCAGTGCGCGCATCGCTTACCATGTACCAGAATCCCTGGTTGGACCGGAAAAGCTCGGGGATCTTTGTTGTCGCGATTGCGGTTGAAATCACGACGAGGAGCGGGAGCGCTGCTAGTCTTGTCCAGAGACCGAGCAGCACTAAAGAGCCGCAGACAATCTCAACGGCACCGACAAAGTGAGCGGTGAAGTACGGATGTGGAAATCCTATTTTTGTAAATCGAACCACGCCCATAGCGGGATCGATGTATTTCAGGATGCCCTGGGTGAGAAAAATCAATCCCACGGCAAGACGAATGACCGCGGCGGTTGCGGGGCCTTGAGCGCGTCCAAGGAAGAAGCGTGCGAGAGAGCTCATGTCGCATTCCAAATTTTAGCTGTCTTGGCGACGATCCATTTGTCTTTTTTCTTTTCGAGCAGCACAACGTAGCCCGTACCACAGAGCATCCCGCAGGAGTTTCCTACATAGACGAGCGCCTCACGGTGTGAGGCGTCGGACGCGATTGACGACACGATCGTAAACCCGGCGGCATTCGGATATTTCGCTGCGAAATCCCTCCACTCGCTAACTTTGGAAAAGAGCTCGTCGATTTCCCTCGAGCTCATGAAGCTCACGGCGGCGCTGAGCTCAGCGTTTGTTGTCAGGTCGCAATTGAGCTTTGCTTTCGCGTCGAAGTCATTCTTGGTTGCCGTAGAGGCTGCATCGAGCAGCTCTTTTTTGTCAGGGGTTGAAGAAGCGGTGAAGGCGGCCATTCCTGGCGGATAGGCGGCCGAGGTTTGGGAAAGGAGTACGATTTGGCGTTTGTCGTCGTGGCCTTTGAGAACGATCTTGGTTAGGGCCGCTAAATAGATCGCGGCATCGTCGGGCGAGGTGGCGCAGGCTGCGGAAGCGGATTGAGCGGGCTCGGAAGGTTTTTGTGCGCCCCGCGCGCCGGGCAATGCAAGGAGGGCGGCTATGAAGAAGACCCGTAGCATCATGGGCTCCCCCTAACTCTATCATGGGAAAGATGTTATGCGTGCTCATCAATTTCTTGCGGAGTCTCGGCCCGCGCCTTGCTTTAGGTTGCCGGCTTGATACGTGCCGGGTTCGCCGCAGAGTGGCGCCCGCAACTTTATGGGTCTGGGAGTGTTAGATAAACTGTGGAGGCTATGGCCAGGACCGACGTCCAATTGATGATGGACGTGAAGGCGGGGGACTCTGCGTCCTTCGAGCTTCTATTGCAGAAGTATCGAACGCCACTGGTCAATTTCCTCTATCGAATGGTACGGGATACGGCGACGGCAGAGGACCTGGCGCAGGAAGTTTTCCTGAGGATTTATCGCGCGCGGAAGGATTACTTCGCGGGCGCGAAATTCACCACCTGGCTTTTCCGCATTGCCACGAACCTGGCGCTGAATTCGATTCGCGACAACCGCTACCGGCGAACGGAAGTTTCGATTGACGCTCCTGCCGACGAAGATGAAGCGCCGATTCAAGTGCCCACGCGAGAGATGCGGATCGACGAGCACATGATCGAACGCGACCGCGCCGAGTTCATCCGCCGCACGATCCAGGCGCTGCCAGAGAAGCAACGCGCGGCGGTGTTGCTGCATAAATATGAAGAGATGGATTACGGAGAGATTGCGAAAGTGCTGGAATGCTCGGAGAGCGCGTTGAAATCGCTTTTGTTTCGCGCTTACGAGACCCTGCGAATCGAACTGGCTCCGCTGATGGCGCAGCAGCCGGTAGGGAATCGTGCAGGGGAAGGAAGGCTGTGATGAAGTGCGAAGACGTTTCAAAAGAGCTGATTGCGTATCTGGACCGCCGGGCGAATTCGGCTGAGCGGATGGAAGTGGAAGACCACCTGGCGAGTTGCGCTGGGTGCCGGACGCGCGCTGAGGAGTTTCGCAAGGTGTGGAACGTGCTCGACGAGATGCCGATCGAGGAGCCGTCGTTGGGATTCGACGCGCGCATCCGGCAGCGGATTGCGGATGAGCCGCGCCCGGGATGGTTCCGATGGTTTGTGCCGCAGCCGCGGCTGGCGCTTTCGATGGCGTTGCTGGTAGCGCTGTGCGTTTGGGTGTCGCGATTGCCGCGCGATTATTCGACGACCGCGACGATGCCGGTTCCTGTTACAGAGCAGCAGCAGTATCAGGTGATCGAGAATCTGGGCGTGCTGGAGAATTACGACGTGCTGTCGAAATTCGACGCGTTGTCGGAGTTGCCGGTGCCGACGGCGCCGGAGAAGCCGAAGGACAATTTGAAGCAGGATGACACTGGAGGGATGTAGGTGCGTCGTTTCGCGCTGATGATCGCGTTCGCTTGCTGCCTGATTGGCGTGGCGGCGCAGCCTGCCTCGGCGCAGCAAGGACAGTGGGCTGCGGCGCGACAGCAAAGGCGCGCGATGATGCGAGCGCGAAGGCAAGCGGCCGCGCGCGCATACGGGGCGCAGGCGCATCCGCCGGCTCAGCGCGCAAACGGACAGGCGGGCTCTGCAGGGGCGCATCCACCTGCGGCGAGCGCCGATTCAGGCGGGACGCGTCCGAACGAGCAGGGTCCGAATGAAATGCGTCCGAACGCGGCGAGCACAGCTGAGAATTCGCGTGCTGAAGGTGTTGGTGCGGCTAACGCGCAACCAAGCGGCGGCGCGAATGGTAGCGCAAGCAATGGGCGCGGGATGGCTGGGCTGCCTCCGAAGTGGGTGGAGAATCTTCGCGACAAGCCGCCTTCGGAGCAAGAGCGCTTCATGCAGAACAATGAGCGATTCCAGAGTCTTCCGCCGGGGCGGCAGCAGCAGATCCGCCAGAACCTGCAGAAATGGAACAATCTGACGCCCGATCAGAAGAACGCTCTAAAGGAGCGTGCGCAGAGGTGGCAGCAGCTGTCTCCCGAAGATCGCAATAAGGTGAGAAATGAACTGCTCCCGAAATGGCAGGAGATGACGCCAGAGCGGCGCCAGGCGGTGAACGGGAAGCTGCACACGCTACAGGGAATGAGCGCTGCGGACCGGGAGAAGGCGCTGAATGATCCGAAGTTTATGCAGGGGCTGAACCCGGACGAGCAGTCGATGGTGAAGAGCCTGAGCACGCTGCGCAGTGCCCCTGCGGCACAGTAGTTCGATCCCCCGAAGAAATTTTTTATTAACTCTTACAATACATTTCCTCCTTTTTCTATCAACCGAACAACTAGGCGTGCGATGAGGCGACTTTTCTTACCACAAGTAATTGTGGTTTCGAGCCAGTGCACGCACTAGAAAACGCCGCGCGCCTTCCGTTTTTTTCCACAAAGAAAATTGATTTTCTCGAAGAATTTAACTTGACACGCGGAAGAACCTATCTACAATCGGGGCACAAAGTGGGAAGAAGTGGCGCAGAGTGGTAGAAGGTGTTAGGCAGTGGGCGCAGTCGGGTGGTCCAGAAGTGGCGCAATGCAGGGGTGGCAAGGCGAGTGATTCCCAGGGCGTACACGCCGGGCGACGAAGGTTTTCATGCTGCGGGGCAACTATTCGGCAACTGTGGACGAAAAGGGACGGGTGAAGATCCCCGCCGATTTTCTAGCCGAATTGCGCAAGTCGGGCAAGAAATTCTACGTCACGAGTTCAAGCGGCGAGTACGCGAGGATCTATCCCATGAAGGCGTGGGAAGAGATCGAGAAGAAACTCGCGAAGCAATCCTCTTACAACCGGGCGAAGCAAAAGTTTTTAGCACGGGCCAATTACTACGGTCAGCTGGTCGAGGTGGATGGGCAGGGGCGCATTCTAATTCCACCGGTATTGAGGGAATCGGCGCAGATGAAGGGCGAGGTGGATATTCAAGGCCAGCTCACTTATCTGGAAGTTTGGAATCACGCGCGATTCCTCGAACAACTGAATCGTAATCCCATCACGGCGGAAGACGAAAAGGTACTGGAAGATCTGGGCATCTAGCTTTTGAGCGTTCTGCATATGCCGGTCCTGCTGAAGGAAGTTGTGGACTGGTTGCAGATTCGGCCCGAGGGCACGTATCTGGATGCCACCGTTGGCACAGGCGGGCATGCCATTGCGATCGCCGAGCGGCTGACGACGGGGCGTTTGGTGGGGATGGATCGCGATCCGCAGGCATTGGAAATTGCGCGGGAGCGATTGAGGGCGCACGAGCGGCGGGTGAGTCTGGTGCACGCAGAGTTTTCGAAGATCGGCGAAGTGGCGGCGAATTTGAACCTGCCTCCGTTCGATGGAGTGATTGCCGATCTGGGGATTTCGAGTTTGGAGCTAGACAGCCCTGAGCGCGGATTTTCATTCCGCTGGGCGGCGCCGTTGAACATGCGCATGAATCCCGATGACGCGCTGACGGCAGACGAGATTGTGAATTACTGGCCGGAGAAAGAGCTGGCCGATCTCCTCTATCAGAAGGCGGAGGAGAGAGATTCACGAAGAATCGCCAGGGCAATCGTTCGAGCGCGGCCGATCCGCGACACCGAACATCTGGCAACGATTGTGGCAGGGGTCCGAAAAGCAAGGGGAAGGCAGAGACTGCAACCCGCGACAAAAACGTTTCTGGCGCTGCGGATAGCGGTGAATCGAGAGTCGGAGGAACTCGGGCAGTTTCTTTCGCGGACCCCTGCCACTTTGAATCCTGGAGGACGGTGGATCGTCCTCAGTTATCACTCACTCGAAGATCGTCTCGTCAAACACGCCTTTCAGGACCTGGCCCGCGAAGGCAGTTTTCAGGTGCTCACCAAAAAAGTGATTCAGCCTGGCGACGAAGAGATTCGAACGAATCCGCGAGCGCGCAGCGCAAAGATGCGCGTGGCGGAGAAATTGTCGCCGGCGGAGATTCTGACGGCTGGGAGCGGGTCATGACGCATTCTCATACAACGCAATATCACACAGTGAAGCGCATCGATAATTCGCGATTGGCGCGGCCGACGCCCAAGGCGCGGCTGAATGACTGTTGGCGAACGGTGGCGATTGGCGCGGCGATGGCGGCGTGTTTGCTGAGCTATGCCTGGCAGCATTTCGAGTGCATTCAGATTCGTTATCAACTTGAACAGCTGCAGACGGCGCGATCGCAGGCGCTCGAGCTGAATCAACAGCTGCACGTGGAAGATGCGACGTTGCGCGCGCCGGGGCGCATTGATACCTATGCGCGGAAGCATCTGGGTTTGACGGTGGCGGCGCCGGGGCAGCAGAGCTCGGCGGATGCGAGCGATGCTGTGGTGGCGCAGGCGCGAGCTGGTGGGCAGGTGGTGCGGCCTTAGCGGATTACCGACTCGCTGCTGAGATTTCATTTCGAGATTTTTGAGAGGCAACACCGACGGGTTCGCGCGGAACTTCGGTGACGCAACTGCGAAGGCCGCGGCAAAGCTTCAGACAGGGTAGGCCGGATTCCATGGAGCAGCGCAGGCCGCGTCTCCGCTGGTTAGTCGTTTGGGTTTTCGCAGTGGTTTGGATGGCGGTTGTCGTCGGGCGCCTCAGTTATCTTCAGTTATTCTGCTACAGCGAGTACTTCACCAAGGCCCAGCACCAACAGCAGCGAGTTTTCGAAATCAGCCCGAAGCGCGGCGTGATTTACGACCGCAAAGGCCGCGAGCTGGCGATCAGCCTCCCGATGGATTCCGTTTTCGGCGACCCGGCTGAAATCACCGATGCGGAAATGGTGGCGCGGCTGCTGGCGCCGGCGCTGGGCATGCCGGCCGACGACCTGGAAACGAAAATTCGTGAAGCGCACACGCCGGTGCGGCTGGCGAAGAAGCTCTCGCCTGAGACTGTGCAGCGAATTCAGGACATGAATCTGCGCGGCGTTTTCTTCCAGAAGGAAAATCGCCGGGTGTATCCGCAGCACGAACTGGCGGCGCACGTTCTGGGCTACGTGGACGTGGATGAGAAGGGCAACGGCGGCATCGAGTACGCGCTCGACAAGCAGATTCGCGGGCGTCCCGGGAAAATGATGGTGATGGCGGACGGGCGGCGGCGCTGGTACGACCGGACGGAATCCGCTGCTGATCCCGGCGCGAGCGTGGTGCTCACGATCGACCAAACCATTCAGTACATCGCTGAGAAGGAACTGGAACGAGCGATTGAAGAGACACACGCGAACAACGGCGCGGTGGTGGTGCAGGACCCCAATACCGGGCAACTCCTTGCTGTGGCGGTGCGGCCGACATTCGATCCCAATAATCCGGGCAGCTTTCCGGATGAAGTGCGGATGGACCGTGCGGTGTCTGCCGCTTACGAACCTGGTTCGACTTTCAAAGTGGTAACCATGACGGGCGCGATTGAAAATGGAGCGGCGCGGCCGTCGGACCTGGTGGATTGCCAGATGGGTTCGATACTGGTGGCGGGGCGCTTGATTCATGACTGGCATCCGTTCGGCGTGCTGAGCGTCGAGGATGTACTCGCGCATTCGAGCGACGTGGGTTCAATCAAGGTTGCTCTCAGGCTGGGCGCTCCGAAGTTTTACGAGACGATGCGAGCGTTCGGGATTGGCCAGCTTACCGGAATCGAGTTGCCCGGCGAAAATCGCGGGTTGCTGCGACCGCTGGAAAATTGGACGGCGAGTTCGATTGGTTCGCTTGCGATTGGGCAGGAAGTGAGCGTCACGCCGGTGCAGATTGTGTCGGCGATTTCGGCGATTGCGAACGGCGGCACGTTGTATCGATCGCGCATCGTAAAGGAGGTGCGCGGTGGAACGTCCGCATACACGCGGGCGGCTGTTGAGCCGGAGCAAGTGACTGACGCGAAAACTGCGGCGACTGTGCGCGAGATGATGGAGACAGTGATTCTGGAAGGCACTGGGAAGCCGGCGCAGCTTGACGGTTATACGGCGGCGGGGAAATCCGGGACGGCGCAAAAGATTGATCCAGCGACGGGGCGTTATTCGCCGAACCAATACAATTCGTCGTTTGTGGGTTTTGCGCCGGTGAACGAGCCTGCGGTGACTATTCTTGTGGTGCTCGATTCGCCGGTGGGCGCGCACCACGGCGGCGAGGTTGGCGGGCCCGTTTTCAAGCGCGTCGCCGAGCAGGTGCTTACTTATCTCGACGTGCCTCGCGATGTGCCTTCGACGCCGGATGTGCAGACCGCCAAGAACGTCGATCAGGCGCAGCCGCAGCCGGTGGAGATCGGCGCTGAAGCCGGTGACCGCGACGATGACAACAGCGCGGGCAACGCGTCGGTCGCCGATAGCGCTGCGAAGGTTGACAAGAACGTTGCGACGAAGCCGGGCGCTCCGACGATCGCGTTTGGAAATCAGGAAGCGGTGGTGGTTCCGAACCTCGCGGGGCAGACGGTGCGAAGTGTGATGGAGGCGTGTTCGCGAATCGGGCTTGTGCCTGCGCTGATTGGCAGCGGAGTTGCGTTGGAACAGTCTGTAGAAGCGGGAACGCAAGTGGTGCGAGGCACGCGGTTGACGGTGCGGTTCGGCAAGGCAGGGCGGTTGGTGCCGGCGTCGGTGAAGGGAGCGGGGAATTGAGTTTCGTTATGGAACGGGATCGACCCAAAGCGGGCAAAAACGGTGGTGCGAAGAGCAGCGGGAACGGGCCCACGGAAATGCAGATGGATCTGGGAGAAATACTGGACGGGATTGCGGGAGTTCGCATGAGCGGGCCGCCCGATCCCTCTGTGCGTTCAATTGCATACGACAGCCGCAAGGTCGCGCCGGGCGCGGTGTTCTTCGCGCTGCCCGGCGAGAAAGTGGATGGCAATCAATTTGTGGGCGCTGCGATTGGGCGCGGCGCGAAGGTGATCGCAAGTTCGAGCGCACGCCCGGCCGATACGGGTGCGGAGATTACGTGGATTGAAATTCCAGCGGGCAAAGAGCGGCGAGCACTCGCGCAGGCGGCTGCAAATTTTTACGGACATCCGGCGCATGCGCTGAAGCTTGTGGGCATCACCGGAACAAATGGAAAGACGACGACTGCATTTCTGGTCGATTCGATCGTGCAGGCTGCGGGATTCACGAGCGGGCTTGTGGGCACCACAGGATACCGTACGCCGCGAGGCAGCCGGAAGGCGACGAACACTACGCCCGAATCGCTCGATTTGCAACAAATGTTCGCGGAAGTGCGGGATGCGGGCGGTTCTCACGCGGTGTTGGAGGTGAGTTCGCATTCGCTGGCGTTCGAGCGCGTGTGGGGTTGCCATTTTGCGGCGGCGATTTTTACGAACTTGACGCGGGACCACCTGAATTTTCACAAAACGTTCGAGGATTATTTTGCGGCCAAGCGCCGTTTGTTTGAAGGAAGCGGCGCGGGAGCGCCGGACGTTGCTGTGATTAACGCGGATGATTCTTATGCGACGCGGCTTGAAGGGCTTGCGAAACGAACGCTTACATATGGGCTGAAGGGCGAACCTGACCTGACGACGAAGAAATTTGCACTGAGTTTTAAGGGCCTGGAGTTCACCGCGCAGACTCCGGCGGGGAAGATCGAGGTGGGCTCGCCGCTTGTGGGGCGGATCAATGTGTACAACATTCTGGCGGCGATTGGCGCCGCGATCGCGCTAGAAATTCCGAATTCGAAAATCGAAGAGGGAATTGCGAATCTGGCGCTGGTACCGGGGCGGTTTCAGCAGATTGATGAGGGGCAGCCGTTCTACGTGGTGGTGGATTACGCGCATGCGGACGATGCGATGCGCAATCTGATTACGACGGCGCGTGAATTGAATCCGTCGGGACGCATCATCACGTTGTTTGGCGCGGGTGGAGAGCGGGATCGCTCGACTCGTCCACTGATGGGCGAGGCGGCGGGATCGTTGAGCGACCTGGTGATTCTGACGAGCGACAATCCGCGCACGGAAGATCCCTTGCGCATCATCAACGACGTGGTCGTGGGATTGCAGAAGGCAAACGGGAACTATCGGATCGAGCAGGATCGCGAGACGGCCCTGGGAATGGCGTTTGACGAAGCGCGCGCGGGAGACATCGTGCTGCTGGCGGGCAAGGGCCACGAGAACACTCAGATTTTGCGCGATCGCACGTTCGAGTTTGACGATCGCGAGAAGGCGCGCCAGATTTTGCGCAGCAAGGGCTTTTCGAAGCAGACCGCGAAGAAGTAGAAGCAATTTCGTATCCTGAGAGCTTGCGCTTGAAATTGAAGCAGAGCCCGTTGGAGACCGAATGCGGTGGCGAGTGGCGGAAGTGGCTGAAGCGCTGGGTGTCCCGGTGCCCGCGGGTCTTGACCCCGTGGCCGGGGTGGCCGGCGTGTCGATTGATTCTCGCAGTATTCGGGCCGGAGAACTGTTTATCGCCATACGCGGTCCGCGTCACGATGGACACGGTTTTACTGCCGGGGCTTTGGCTGGCGGAGCGGCGGCCGGGGTGGTGGCGCGGGAGCGCGCGCCGGAATACGCGGCGGAAATTCGCGAAAAGCTCTTTGTTGTCGAAGACACGCTCGACGGATTGCACCGCCTGGCCGCGCGCGCTTGCGATCGGTGGCGAAAGGCGAAACCGGGACGAAAGATCGGGGGCGTGGCGGGGTCGATCGGCAAGACCACCACAAAAGAAATTCTGGCGGCGCTCGTGGGCGCGCGGTTCCGCGTTCTGAAGACACAGGGGAATTTGAACAATGAGTACGGGCTGCCGCTGACGCTGCTGGGGCTGAGCGATGAATACGATGCGGCGATTATCGAGATGGGGATGTCGCATCGCGGAGAGTTGGCGCGGCTGGCGCAGATCGCGCGGCCCGATGTGGGCGTGATTACGCGTGTGGCGGTGGAGCATTTGGAATTTTTCGCGTCGGTGGACGAGATTGCGCTGGCGGAGCGTGAGCTGATTGAAAATCTGGCATGGCCCGGCGCCACTGCTGTGCTGAACGCGGACGACGAGCGTGTGGCGCGTTTTTCGGAAGTGGCGCACGGACCGGTGATTTGGTTCGGAGCTTCGCCGCGTGCGGAATTTCGCGCGGAGAAAATTGAAGAGCGCGGCGTCGAAGGATCGGCGTTTGATTTTGTATCGCCGGCGGGACGCGCGGGCCTCGAATTGCCGTTGATCGGGCGGCACAACGTGATGAATGCGGTGGCGGCGCTGGCTGCTGCGAGCGTTTGGGGAATTGGCGCGGAAGACGCGCGGCGTGTGTTTCATTCGCTTGTGCCGGCTGATAAGCGTGGCGAGGTGGTGCGATTCGAAGACGGATTTACGGTCATCAACGATTCTTACAATTCGAGTCCCACGGCGCTGGATGCATTGGCTGAACTGCTGGCGGCGACGCCCGGCTATCGTCGGCGGATTCTGGCTGCGGGCGAGATGCTGGAGCTGGGTGCGTCCGGGCCGGAATTGCACCGCGAGTGCGGAAGGCATGCTGCAGCGCTCGAGAAAATTGACTGGATCTTCGGCGTGCAGTGCAACGCGAAGGAATTGGTTCGGGCAGCCATTGAGGCCGGGCATTCCAAAGAGCGAGCGCGGTTTTTCGAAAATTCGTCCGAAGCGGCACAATTTATCAGCGGGTTCATCAAGCGCGGCGATTTGCTCTTGCTGAAGGGTTCGCGCGGCGTGCGCATGGAGAAAATCCTCGAGGCGATCGAGGCCGGGCACAGTCGCATCGTTTCGAAATCGAGCGGAGAGCGAGTGGAAGCGGGACAGAAGGTGAAGAGCTGAGATGCTCTACTACCTTTTCTTTTATGTGCTGCGGCCATACTTCAGCCCGCTGAACGTTTTTCGCTATATCACGGTACGCACGGCGGTCGCGAGTCTTACGGCGCTTCTGATTTCGCTTCTGCTCGGGCCCTGGGTGATTGACCGGCTGCGCGAGCTGCAGGTGAAGCAATTTATTCGCGAGGAGGGGCCAAAGGCGCATCAGAAGAAGGCCGGCACACCCACGATGGGAGGGGTGCTGATCGTTGCCGCGATCGTGATACCGACGCTGCTGTGGGCCGATCTGCGCAATTTGTACGTTTTGCTCGCGGTCGGCGCGACTCTCTCATTCGGGACGATTGGATTCATCGACGATTACAACAAAGTGGTGAAGCGGCGGAACATGGGGCTGCGGCCGAGCGTGAAATTTCTTTATCAAGTGCTGACGTGCGCGGGCGTCGGCGCGGTGCTGCTCACGCTGCAAGCGCATGGAGCGTATTCGACGCAATTGAGCGTGCCCTTCGACAAGCGGTTGCATCCTGATCTGGTGATCGACTCGCTGCTCACGCACCAGTACATCTGGCCGCTGGCTTTTGTGCCGTTCATTTTATTTCTCGTGCTGGTGATTGTGGGCTGCTCGAACGCGGTGAATCTCACGGATGGGCTGGACGGACTTGCGATTGGCTGCGTGCTGGTTTCGTCTGCGGCGTTGACGGTGCTTACATATATTTCCAGCCACGCGCGATTTGCGGAGTATCTCGAGATTCAGAAGATTCCCGATGCGGGCGACCTGGTGATTTTTTGCGGGTCGGTGGTGGGCGCGTCGCTTGGATTCCTTTGGTACAACGCGCATCCGGCGGAGATGTTTATGGGAGATGTGGGATCGCTCGCGCTGGGAGGCGCGATTGGAACGGTGGCCGTGATCATCAAGCAGGAAATTCTGCTGCTGTCGATTGGGGGAGTTTTTGTGCTGGAAGCGCTGTCGGTGATCATTCAAGTGGGGTCATTCAAGCTGACCGGGAAGCGCGTGTTCCGGATGGCTCCGCTGCATCATCATTTTGAATTGATTGGCTGGAGCGAAACGAAAATCATCGTGCGGTTCTGGATTGCGGCGCTGGTTTTTGCGCTGTTTTCGCTGACGACTTTGAAATTGAGGTAGGCGACTGGTGAGACCGGGATTCGATCTCGAAGGAAAACGCGTGCTGGTGGTAGGGCTTGCACGCACGGGTGTGGCGGCGGCGCTTTTCTGCGCGGGCTATGGAGCGATTGTGGCTGCGACGGACATAAAACCTGAGGAAGAGTTGCGCGAAGTGGTTGCGAAGCTTCGCGCTGCGGGTGTCGCTCTTGCGCTTGGTCGGGTCGCGGCCGTCGATCTCACCAGCTTGGACTTGATTGTCGTCAGCCCCGGCGTGCCGGCAAAGATCGCGTTGCTAGAGACCGCGCGTTCGCAGGGAATTCCGGTTTGGAGCGAGATCGAGCTAGCTTGGCGGTTTCTGCGCGGGAAACTTATAGCGATCACAGGTTCGAACGGCAAGACGACAACGACTTCGCTCGTCGCGCATATATTGAAGACAGCAAACATTCCCACACTTGTAGGAGGCAACATCGGAACGCCGCTGCTGGCGCGCGTGGAGTCGTCGATGGATTCGACAGTGACGGTTGCGGAAATCAGCAGCTTTCAACTGGAGACGATTGAAGCGTTCCGTCCTGAAATTGGCGTGCTGCTGAACCTCACTCCCGATCATCTCGACCGGCATGAATCGTTCGAGCAGTACGCGGCGGCGAAGATGAGAATGTTCGAAAACCAACTCGAGCGCGATTTTGCGATTTTGAACGCTGATGATCCGGAGGTGACGCGGCGGATGCCGTCGCGGCCGCATATTTATTGGTTCAGCAGGAAAAAGCGAGTGGCGCAAGGCAGCTTCGTGATGGATGGTCAAATTGTTTTTCGCATTGAAGGTTCGGAAAATCCGCTGCTGAGGGTCGAGGATATTCCGTTAAAGGGTGAGCATAACTTAGAGAATGTATTGGCAGCGTGTACCGCGGCGTCTCTAGCTGGAGCCGACGCGGCTTCCATGGCGAACGGAGTGAAAACATTTCAGGGAGTTGAACACCGGCTCGAATTTGTTGCCGAGGTGAATGGCGTCGCCTTCTACAACGATTCCAAGGCCACAAATGTGGACGCCACGGTGAAAGCAATCGAGTCGTTTCCGGGATCGCTGATCGTAATTCTTGGCGGCAAGGACAAAGGCACAGGTTATGCCGAGCTTCGCGAGCCGCTTCGGCAGCGGGCGCGAATGGTTTTACTGATTGGCGCGGCTGCGGAGAAAATCGCCGCACAACTCGAAGGCGCCGTGCCTATCGAGCATGCGGGGACGATCGGTCGTGCTGTCGAGCTCGCTGCGGAACGCGCCAAGCCTGGAGATGTTGTGCTGCTCGCGCCGGCGTGCGCCAGTTTCGATCAATTCGCAAATTACGAGCATCGCGGCCGCGTTTTCAAGGAGCTTGTGGCGCAGCTCAAACGCGAATCGGGCGGCACGGCCCGCATGGCGGCTGCTGAAATTCCCCTCGAGAAAGGTGCCAACGATGCCACGTAATTTGCAGCCGGACCGGCAACTGTTTGGCGTGACACTGGCGCTGTGTTTTATCGGCGCAGTGATGGTGTTCAGCGCGTCGGCGGTGACGGCCGGCCAACAGACCGGCAACGGCTACACGTTCCTGCTGCGGCAGGTTCTATGGATCGCCATTGGGATTGCGGGGATGTTCTGGCTAATGAATACGGACTATCGAAAGCTGCGTCAACCTCGCGTGATTTTCACGGGGCTTTCCGTGACGCTGCTGCTTTTGATCGCCGTCTTCTTTCTCGATCGCTCACACGCGACGCACCGCTGGATCCGGTTGGGCCCGGCAAGCTTTCAGCCGTCGGAGCTGGCCAAGCTGGTGGTGATTTTTTTTCTGGCGTGGTTTCTCGAGATTCGCCGGAAGCCTCGCGGATTCGGCATCAATGATCCTTTGCATTCGCTGCTGCCTGCGTTGGGAACGGTGCTGGTGATGGCGGCGCTGGTGCTTGCGGAACCTGACATGGGTACTGCGTGCATGATTTTCATGATCGCGTTTGTAATGCTTTATGTTTCCGGGCTTTCGCTGCGCTACATCTTTGCCACCGGCTTGGCTGCGATTCCCGCGATCTATCTCCTGATCGTACGTGTGCCCTATCGCTACGAGCGCGCCAAGTCATTCTTTTCGCCGGGCGCCGACCCGCAGGGGCACGGGTTCCAGTTGTTGCAGTCGCTGATCGCGGTCGGCTCCGGGGGATTTTCGGGAGTGGGGCTGATGGAGAGCCGGCAGAAGCTTTTTTTTCTACCTGAGGCGCACACCGACTTCATCTTCGCCATCATTTGCGAAGAGCTTGGGTACATCGGAGCGGTCATCGTGCTCTTACTGTTCGCCATGTACGGCTGGCGGGGATTCGTCGCAGCGATGAAAGCGCCGGATGAATTCGGGCGGCTTTTGGCGTTGGGCATCACGACGATGGTGGTTGGCCAGGCGATGGTGAATCTGAGCGTCGCACTTGGGCTGATGCCGACGAAGGGGATTCCGCTGCCGTTCGTCAGCTACGGCGGATCGAGTTTGCTTGGCATGCTGCTGGCCACTGGAGTGCTGTTGAACATCAGCCAGCACGCGGACGAAAGTTGAGCGCTGCGGTAAAAGAGTTGCTGGTGGCGGGCGGCGGCACCGGCGGACACGTCTTTCCGGCGATAGCCATCGCGCGCGAATGGTTGCGGCGCGGATTTTCGGAATCGGAAACGGATTCTCGAGGAGAACGGCGAGTGGTGATTGTGGGAACCGAACGCGGGCTTGAATCAAAACTGGTACCGCAGGCCGGGCTGCCGCTGGAGACGATACGCGCGGCCGGACTCAAAGGCATGAGCGGAGCCAAATTGATGCGCAACGCGGCGCTTTTGCCGCTGGGCATGTTGGACTCGGCCGCGATTTTGCGCCGGCACCGCTTTTCAGCTGCGTTCGGAGTAGGAGGCTACGCGTCGGGTCCGATGATGCTGCTTGCGACCCTGAGCGCGATTCCCACCGTGGTGTTCGAGCCGAATGTTGAGCCTGGATTCACGAATCGAGTGCTCGCGAACATAGCCACGCGAGTGGCTGTTGCGCACAAGGAGACGGCCACAAAGCTAGGTCGCCGAGCGGTTCTGACCGGCTGCCCGATTCGCCCGGAGTTCTTTTCGGTGCCGCACAAGGAGCATCAGGCTCCGTTCACAATTTTGATTACCGGAGGAAGCCGCGGGGCGCTTCCGATCAACCGGGCCGTGGTCGACTCGCTCGATCTCTTAGTACCACGAAAAAATCAGCTTTTCATCGTGCATCAGACGGGCGAAGCCGACTATAATGCCGTGCGCGTGGCGTATGCGAAACGCGAATTCAAGGCCGAGGTCCTACCCTTCATCGAGAATATGGCGGAGCGGTTTGCCCAGGCGGACTTGATCGTCTGCCGTTCGGGTGCGATCACTGTCGCAGAAATATCTGCCGCAGGACGCGCCGCCATCTTTATCCCCTTCGGAGCCGCCACCGATGCGCATCAGATGCGCAATGCGGAGGCAATGCAGAGCGCAGGGGCGGCGCGCCTGATCCCGCAGCCTGAATTGGCGCCCGAGCGATTGACCGGCGAAATTTTCTCCCTCCTCGACCAGCCCCGGAAAATTTCTGAAATGGAAGACCGCGCGCGTGCGCTGGCGAAGCCGCGCGCCGCGGAAGATATTGTGGACCTGCTCGAAGAGGTGTCACGGCCATGATGGTCACATTCCGCAATTTTCAGCGCATCCATCTCGTCGGCATCGGCGGGAGCGGAATGAGCGGGATCGCGGAAGTGTTGCTGTCGAGCGGCTACGCGGTGTCGGGATCGGATTTGAAGGCGACGCCCATAACTTCGCGGCTCGAAAAGCTGGGCGCCAAAATCTACGAAGGGCATCAGGCGGCGAACGTGCACGGGGCGCATGTGGTGGTGATTTCTTCGGCCGTGCGGCCGGACAACGTGGAAGTGATCGAAGCCCACCGGCTGAAGATTCCGGTGATTCCGCGGGCTGAAATGCTGGCGGAGCTGATGCGATTGAAGTATGGCATCGCCGTGGCTGGCGCGCACGGGAAGACGACGACGACCTCGATGGTCGCTTCGGTTCTTGCGGCGGCGGGACTCGACCCGACATTTGTTGTGGGCGGGCGCGTGAATCATGCCGGCTCGAACGCGCGCGTTGGGCAGGGCGATTACATGGTCGTCGAGGCGGACGAGAGCGACCGTTCGTTTCTGCTGCTGGCTCCGGTTGTCGCGGTGGTTACGACGATTGACCGCGAGCATCTTGATCAGTACCACTCGCTCGAAGAAATTCAGTCAGTGTTTTTGGAGTTCGTGAACAGGGTGCCTTTTTACGGCTCCGTGATTCTGTGCCTCGATGAGCCGAACGTGCAGGCGATGCTTCCTTCCGTGAAGCGGCCGGTGATTACGTATGGCACCACGAGCCAGGCGGATCTTGTGATCAGCGACGTGAAACTCAAGGGGCTCGCGAGCGAATTCCGGCTTACGTATCGCGGCGAGGATCTGGGAATTTTCAATCTGCCGTCGCCGCCGGGAATTCACAATGCTCGCAATGCCGCTGCTGCGGCCGCCGTGGCGCTGTCGTTGAATGTGCCGGCGGATCTGATTCGAGCGGGGCTTGAGAAATTTTCGGGCGTAGGGCGGCGCTTTGAGGTGAAAGGCGTGTATGCCGGGGTCACGCTGATTGACGACTATGGCCATCATCCCGCTGAGATTCGCGCGACACTCGAAGCGGCTCGTGGATGCGGATACAGGCGGCTGCTGGTTTTGTTTCAGCCGCACCGCTACACGCGGACACAATTTCTCTGGGACGATTTTTGCCGGGCGTTCAATGATGCGGACGTTCTGGTGCTCACCGAAATCTACGCGGCGAGCGAGCATCCGATTGAGGGCATCACTGGTGAGCGGCTCGCGGAGGCAATCAGCGCGGCGGGGCACAAGAATGTGGTGTTTACGAGCACGATGCAAGCGGGCGTCGAGTTCATGCTGCGTGAAGCGCGGCCGGGCGATGCGATTCTGACGATTGGGGCGGGCAGCGTGGGCCGAGTTCTCGATCAACTCGCGATGCTGCTGGGGACACAGGTTTCGAGTTCGCATGCGGATTAACGACAGTGCGATTGTCGAGCGGTTGAAAGAGTTGGGAGTCGAATTGCGTCCGTCTGTGTCGCTGAATGAAAAAACGTCGCTCGCGATTGGCGGCGTAACAGACGAACTGCTGCTGCATCGCTACGACACGATTCCTGCGGTGATGCGCCTGCTGGCTGACGCGAAGATTCCGCACCATTTTCTTGGCGGCGGCACGAACGTGTTGATTCCGGACGGCGAATTGCCGTGGGTGGTGCTGCATCTTCCGGCAGCGCATCCGGGAATGCGCGTCGAAGGGAACGCGGCGTTCGTGGATGCATCGGCAGACCTGGGCGGCATGGTCACCTTCTGCGCGAAGCACGATCTGGGCGGCATGGAAGGGCTGATCGGTGTTCCGGGAAGCGTGGGCGGAGCGTTGCGAATGAACGCGGGCGCGTATGGGACTCAAATCGGGCCGTGGGTGCGCGAAGTGGAACTGTATCGCGCTGCGAGCGGCGAGGTGGAGACTGTGCGCGGCAACGACATTCGCTTCGACTACCGCCACACGTCTTTCGCAGACGACGACGTGATGTTGCGCGTGAAGCTCGAACTGCCGTCGAAACCGTACAAGGAAATTTTGGCAGGCATCAAAGTTTGCAATGAGAAGCGTCGAGCGAGCCAGCCGCTCAATCAGAAAAGCGCCGGCTGCATTTTCAAGAATCCTCCCGGAGACTCAGCGGGCCGCATGATTGACGAATTGAAATTGAAGGGCCATCGAGTGGGCGATGCGGCGGTGAGCGACCGACACGCGAATTTTTTTGTGAACCTGGCGAATGCGACTTGCGACGACATGCGGCGATTGATTGATGACGTGCGCGAGCGTGTCCGCGCCGCCTACGGAGTGGAGCTCGAGAACGAGGTGATTTTCTGGCGAAACTGAGAGCCATGGACGCGGACGTTTATCCGCAGGAAGTTCTGGCGGACGAGGAGCCGAAGTATCTTCGGCGGCAGAAGCCGCTCGAGATCAAGCGGCGGAAGTTCGGCCGGAAAGCCTGGATGACGTATCTGCGCGTGTCGCTGTGGATCCTGGCCGCTCTTGCGCTGGCCGGTATGGCGTACGTCGCGGAAAATTTCCTGTTTCATGCTCCTGCGATGGCGCTGCTAAAGCCCGACCAGATTCACATCACGGGCAATCACTACGTTCTACCAGCGAATGTGCTGGGGATTTTTGCCGCTGACCGCAATCGCAGCGTGCTGCGCATTCCGCTGGACCAGCGCCGAAAGCAACTCGAATCGCTGCCGTGGGTGGAACAGGCCGCGGTGCGGCGGGCGCTTCCGAATCGAATCGAAGTTGAAATCACAGAGCGTACGCCGATAGCATTTTTGCGCGATGGCAGCGAGATGAACCTCGTCGATGCGTACGGAATGATTCTGGAGCGGCCGTTGAAGGGTGATTTTCATTTTCCGGTGGTGAGCGGCGTCAACTCCGAAATGCCGATTGACGAGCGCGAGAAGCGCATGGAGCTCTTCGCCGGATTCATCCAGCAGATTCAGACCGCGCATCCGGGCGCTACGGAACAGGTGAGTGAAGTGGATCTCTCCGACGCCGAGGATTTGCGCGCGACTCTTACAGGCCTTCCGGGTGGAAGCTTGCCGGGCGGCGTGACGAGCGGCGATTGGGGCCAAACTGAAACTCCGTTGCTGGTGCATTTTGGCGACAGCGATTTCGAAGGCAAGTATCACACGCTGCTTGACAATATCGGGCAGTGGCGCGCTACGGCGGGGCGAGTGGAGTCTGTGGACCTGCGATTCAGCCGCGAGGCGGTGGTGAATCCTGAGAACGCGGGTAGCGGGCAGCAGGCTCCGGCGCATACGCCCGCGCAAGGAGCTACGACGGCGCCGTCGCGGCAGCCCGCAGCGAAATCAGCGAAGAAAATGGCGCAGCATCGGGACAAGAAGCATTTGGTAAGGAAATCGGTGTAAGCGTCCGGCTGTAAGCTGGACGGGGAAGCAAGGAGCGGCGGAATTGGCGAAGAAAGACCGTTATGTGGTGGCGCTCGACGTGGGTAGCACGAAAACCTGCGCGCTGATCGGCGAGATGGAAGAAGAGGGCGGCGCGAAGTTTGCGGCGCTCGGCGCGGCGGAATCGAAGGGCTGGCGCAAGGGTCAGATTGTGAACCTGGAGCTGGCGGTCAGTTCGATCCGGCGCGCCATTGAAGAAGCCGAAGCGATTGTAAACGTGCCGGTCGAGTCGGCGCTGATAGGCGTTGCGGGAGTGCACGTGCGCGGGTTGAACAGCCGCGGCGGAATTACGGTGGGCGCGCGGCCTCGCGATATTCAACGCGACGACGTGAGGCGCGCGATTGAAGCTGCGCGCGGAGTGTCGCTGCCGGAAGATCGAGAAGTGCTGCATGTGCTGCCCCAGGAGTTTTTTCTCGACCGGCAGGACAACATCCGCGATGCAATCGGCATGGTGGGTATTCGCCTCGAAGCGAACGTGCACATCGTCACTGCTTCCGGCTCGTCCACTCAAAATATCGTTACCGCCGTGAATCGTGCCGGCGTGCGCGTGGACGACACTGTGCTCGAGCCGTTGGCCGCCGCTGAAGCATGCCTTACGCAGGACGAGCGCGAGCTCGGCTGCTGCCTGCTTGATATGGGCGGTGGCACCACCGATATGGTTGTTTTTACGGGCGGAGTCGTCCGGCACACCACCTCGATCCCCGTCGGCGGCGACCACGTGACGAACGATCTGGCCGTGGGCCTCCGCACGCCGATGCCGGAAGCCGAGAGGCTCAAGCGCGAGCACGCCTGCGCGTTTCGCGATCTGGTGAAGGAAGATTTTCCCATTGAAATCGCGAGCGTGGGCGACCGGCCGCCGCGAACGATTTTCGCGCACATGTTGACGGATATCGTTGAACCGCGCATTCAAGAATTTCTGATGCTCGTGCGCGATGAACTGCGCCGCGCCGGACTCGAATCGCAAATTCCCGCCGGAATTATTCTCACCGGCGGCGGCGCAAAACTCCGCGGCCTGGTGGAACTGGCCGAGCACGTGTTCAAGCTTCCGGTGCGCGTAGCCGCGCCGCGCGGGCTTGCGGAGATGAGCGAAGAGGTTTCCCAGCCTGAATACTCGACGGCGGTCGGGCTTGTTCTCTACGGGGCGCGCACGCGGCGCCTCGCAGGGGCGCGTCCCAACGGCTGGACGGGAAGATTGAAAGCACTTTTTGCAGGACAGTAAAAATTTCTAGCAGTGGCGAATATCTGGGGGAGGAAGCATGACGTCAAAAGATACGGGCATGAGAGTTTCGTTCACGGAAGAGCCGCAGAATGGGGCGAAGATAAAAGTAATCGGTGCGGGAGGCGGCGGTTCAAACGCCGTCAATCGCATGATTCGGGCGAAGGTGGAGGGCGTTGAATTCATCGCCGCGAATACGGACCTGCAGGCGCTGAAGCTGTCGCAGGCCCCGGTGAAACTGCAGCTCGGCGCGAAGCTGACGAAAGGGCTTGGCGCGGGCGCGAATCCTGAGGTCGGCAGAAAGGCAGCGCTCGAAGACACGGAGAAAATTCTTGAAGCGCTCGACGGAGCGGACATGGTTTTTGTCACTGCCGGGCTTGGCGGCGGCACCGGCAGCGGCGCGGCGCCGGTGGTGGCGAATCTGGCGAGCGAGTTGGGCGCGCTGACCGTCGCGGTGGTGACGAAGCCATTCGCGTTCGAAGGCAAGCGGCGCATGCAGCAGGCCGAGCAGGCGCTCACGGAACTGATCGGCTGCGTCGACACCGTCATCGTGATCCCTAATGAGCGACTGATGGAGTGCGTGGAGCACGGGACGAGCTTTTTCGAAGCGTTCCGCATTGCTGACGATATTCTGCGCCAGGCCGTGCAGGGCATCAGCGACATCATCACGATTCCCGGAATTATCAATCGCGACTTTGCGGACGTGAAGACGATTATGTCCGGCCAGGGCTATGCGGTGATGGGCACAGCCGTTGCAACCGGGCCAAATCGCGCCATCGACGCGGCGAATCGCGCCATCAACAGCCCGCTTCTCGAAGACAACTGCATCAATGGCGCGCAGGGAATTCTGATCAACGTTACCGGCTCGTCCACGCTCAGCTTGCAGGAAGTGCACGAAGCGTCGTCCATCATCCAGAAAGCTGCGCACGAGAATGCCAACATCATTTTCGGGGCGGTGCAGGAAGACGCGATGAAGGAATCCGTGAAGATCACCGTGATTGCCGCAGGCTTCCGCGAAGTGGCCGGAAAGAAGACGGCTCAGCGGCCATCGTATTTGCCGAAGACGTGGGCCGCGAAACGCGAACAGCCGCCCGCGCAGGTGGCGCCGCAGCAGACAAATGTGGTGCAGCAGGTGGCGCGCAATGTACGAGAAGCCGGACCCGAGATGCCGTCGGATGATCTTGATGTGCCGACGTTCCTGCGCCGCCAGGCTCAGAAGGCGTAGACAATTTACTCGAGTGTTCAAGACACGGAAGGGGATTTTTCTGTTTGCTCGCCTTCATGGGCCGACCGGTCGACACCTATCGGACAGACCCGCGCGCACAACAAACGCAAAATTCAGTGGAGATGTCGCTCGGGAGACACTGCGAGGGTACTGTAATTTATTTTATCGCAGCCGCCCCGAAACTGCAAGTCGTGAGTTGAGTAGAGAAAAGTCATCCAAGGTAAAAGCTGCTTGATGAACGAAATTCGGCTTGCGCGAGACGTTGCTGCAGAGATTTTGAATCACGCGCGAAGCAATCCGCATGAGGAGTGCTGTGGGTTGCTCGCTGGACTCAACGGAGCGATCGATCGAGCGTTTAAGGCTCGAAATGCGGCGCAGCATTTGGCAACCGCCTACGAAATCGCACCGAAAGAGCTATTCCGCATCATGCGCGAGATTCGCGCCGCCGGGCTCGAATTACTCGGTATCTACCATTCGCATCCGAACGGTGACAATCAGCCTTCGCCGCGCGACGTCGAGCGAGCCTACTATCCCGACGCGGCGTACTTCATTCTTTCATCGCGCGCGGATGCACCTGAACCAATTCGAGCCTACTCGATTCGCGATGGCCGGTGGGCGCAGCTCGAAATAAAAATTCAGAATTAAGCGATGCCGGCGGAACCCTATAGGGAAGTCGCAGCACAGACCGGCAGCTCGCTGGATGATTCGAAATTATTATCGAGCGATGCAACGCCTTCCGGGCTGCTTCTCACGCTCACGGCCTCCGGCTCGATAGGCACTTTCAAAGCGACTGCCGTGACATCGTCCTGAGGTCCTGAACCATCTGAAAAAGATCTGGCGCCTTCGAAGAGGTGATCGAGCGATTCGTCGGCAGTTTTTCGTGTGCACTCGCACCACAGCTCGCCCAAGCGATCCCAGCTGAAGTCTTCGTCGCGTTGGTTTCGCAATTCGTGCAATCCGTCAGTGGCGAAGAGCACACAATCGCCGGGCGCCAGTTGAACCGTGTACTTGTCATAAGACGACCCTGGAAAGACCGCCGACGGAAGGCCTCCTTCGCCAAGGCGCGAATATCTACCATTCGAGACGAGAACCGGGTGCGGCAAGCCGGCGTTCGAAAATGTGAGCTGCCGCGTGATCGGGTCGAAGAGCGCGTACAGCGTGGCGCAGTAGCGGCCTGAGATCGGACGCACGAGCAGCCGCTTGTTAAGAAGACTCAGCACAGTTGCCGTGTCTTCACCTGTTTTGTTGATGCCGCGTAACGTTCCCATCACAAGGGCGGCATACATGGCAGCTGCGAGTCCCTTTCCCACGACATCACCAAGGTAGAGGCCCACAAGCCCATTGGGCAGTTGGAAAAAATCCGTGAAATCGCCGCCCACTTCAGCAAATGGTGAAAAGCGAAAAGCAACTTCCACGCCCGCGCTGATCAAATTTCCGGTGGGAACGAGCGAGTATTGAATTTCTCGAGCAGCTTCCTTGTCGGCCTCATACGAACTTACGCGCGGAACCGTTTCAAGCGCCGCTTGAGTACCCATTCTGAGGAAGCTCCCCCCGCACTCGCTCCCGCTGGTGCGTAGCAATACATCGCAACTGGGATACCAAAGTAATCGGCGAACAGAACGGATGTCTGCACTGAAATCAGGACTTATTGTGGCGGCAGGGAGCTGATTAATCGGGTTGGACAGAAGGACTGTAACGCACCGGCACAGATGCGCTTTGGTGAAACATTCCCGCGCTTATCGTGGGTCCGATCAGGGGAGCAACTGTAGAAGGGATACGCGGCACTTAAGGGTTTGCCCGGTGGGCGTGCAACGCGGCAGCGTTCTCTGCCTCTTCCAAGCGCCGTGCATACAGTGGAAACTTTGCTGCGAGAGTGGCAACTTCGCCGCGCACTCGTTGCTCGGTAGCGGAATCGCCCAGGTGCGTGAGCACTTCCGCGATCCAACCCGCAATCTGATTCATCTGCGGCTCGCGCATGCCGCGCGTCGTAACCGCCGGAGTGCCCACGCGAATTCCGCCTGCCTTCATCGGAGGAAGAGGGTCGAAAGGAATCGCATTCTTGTTTACGGTCATGCCCGCGCGCTCGAGAGCCAGTTCGGCGTCGCGACCGGTGATTCCGCGCGAATGCATGTCGACGAGAAAAAGGTGATTGTCGGTACCGCCGGTGACGATGCGGAATCCGTGCTTCGCAAGCGCCGCGGCGAGCACGCTGGCATTCGTGACCACCTGTTTCTGATACACGTGGAATTCGGGCTCGGCAGCTTCCTTCAGGCACACAGCCTTCGCAGCGATGATGTGTTCGAGCGGGCCGCCCTGCACGCCCGGAAACGTGATGCGATCGAGATCCTTCGCGTATTTTTCGCGGCAGAGAACCAAGCCGCCGCGCGGGCCACGCAAAGTCTTATGCGTAGTTGTTGAAACGAAATCGGCGTGCGGCACAGGGCTGGGATGAATTCCCGCTGCCACGAGCCCAGCAATGTGCGCCATGTCGACGAAGAAAAGCGCGCCAGCGGCCTGGGTGACTTTTGCGATCCGCGCGAAATCAATAATCCGAGCATACGCACTTGCGCCCGCCACGATCATCTTCGGCTGATGTTCTTTCGCGAGCCGCTCGATTTCATCGTAATCGATGGTTTCGGTGTCTTTGGTCACTCCATAAGCGACGAATTTGTAGGTCTTGCCCGAAAAATTCAGAGGATGCCCGTGCGTCAGATGGCCGCCATGGGCCAGATTCATCCCCAGCACGGTTGCGCCGGGCTCAAGCGTGCTCATATAGACTGAAATATTCGCTTGCGTGCCTGAATGCGCCTGCACGTTCGCGTGTTCGGCTCCGAACAATTGCTTGGCGCGCTCGATGGCGATGCGCTCAACGCGATCCACATTTTCACAGCCGCCGTAATAGCGCTTGCCGGGGTAGCCTTCCGCGTACTTATTGGTGAAAACGGAACCCATGGCCTCGAGCACCGCTTCGGAGACGAAATTCTCGGAAGCGATCAGCTCGAGCCCGGTAGCTTGCCGGCGCACTTCGTCCTGCAACGCTTCGGCGACTTCAGGATCGACCACTTCCAGCGGTCGGCTCATTCGTTTCAATTCGGGGGTTTCGTTAGCCATGGAAGGATTCTGAGAGATTCTATCGGAGCGCTGGGACGTTTGCAATTGGCCGTCACACCGCATTGGAAATACAACCCGGCGGCAGAGACGAGCGTCCTAACCGTTGCAAAGTGGCCACCGCTGCTATTTCTTCGAAGCAAAGAAGCGACATCTCGATTAGGATGTTGAAAGCATTCCCCTCGCACATTCCATATGCCGGGGAACGTGCAAAAGGGGAATGAATTTGAAGTGGTTCAGTATCAGGCCTGTCGCAGGCGCGATTTTATTCAGTTTATTTCTTGGAAGTGTGCACGCGCAGGACTCTGGTTCGTCGCCGGCTCCGCAAAATCAGGACTCGAAGGTCCAGAGTTCGCAGCCCGCTCAGAAACCTGCGCAGAATCAAGGAAAGTCTGCCGATCCCTCTACCCAAAATCTGCCGGACAAAGTTCAACCGGCCCCTGACGAGGCCACCAAGAACGCCCAGAATCCCAAGCGCATTTTCGGGATCATTCCGAATTTCATCAGCACGAATGACACGACCGCCAATCAAGAACCATTGACGGTTCACGAAAAATATATTCTTTCATTTCACCAGATGTTCGATGTGAGCGCACATATCGGGAATCTGCTGCAATCTGCTGTTTCGCAAGCAGCAAATGGCCAGCCTCATTACGGACAAGGCTGGGGCGCGTTTGGAGAGCGCCTTGCTGCTTCGGAAGGGGACCAGATGACGTCGTGCTTCTTCATCTATGGAGTGCTGCCATCGGTTCTTCACGACGACCCTCGTTATTTCCGCCGGGGTAGCGGCTCAATCGGCAGCAGGCTCTGGTATGCCGCCTCGCGCACCGTGATCACGCGGAAAGATTCGGGGCAGCCAGCTTTCAACGTGCCGCAAACGCTCGGCCAATTGATTCAACAAGGCATTTCCACTTCCTACTATCCGGCGCAGGACCGCACGGCGCCTGGCGTTTTCACGCAGTGGGGCGTAAATCTCGCTTACAACAGTGGGTACAATATGCTGCGCGAATTTATGCCCGATCTCGGACAGTATTTGGCACGAAGAAAGAGTAAGAAAGCAGCGCAAAAGTCTCAGACGCCCGTTCCTCCGCCTCCAAGCGCCCAGTCGAACTAGCAAACGCTCAGTAAGCTAAATATCTGCCGGGTCCGAAGGATTTCCATAGACCGCGTTCCAGCCGCCGGACTGTCTCTTCGGCTTCATATGTCGCCACATAATTTGGCGGAAGTCCAGAGGCGGGCTCTGCTCGAGGCCCCTTGCCAGAGCAACAGTTGATGCCGAAGAACCCGTGATCCAGCCCAAATACCGAATAGCCGACGTCTCGAAGGAAGCGATGAGTAGCGGCAGGATAGTCACGCTGCTCCTCAAACACGACGTAACGGATTCGGCGCGCGCGCAACATCTGTTCCATTCCCATCAGCGCGTCGAGTTCAAATCCTTCCACGTCCAACTTTACGACGCTTACATGCTCACCCTGTGAAAACATTTCATCCAGGCTGACCAGCTTCACTTGAAGTTTCGTGACTCCGTGGTCGAGTTCTGAGATACCTTCCTCATCGGCCGCGGTCGTCTCAATGCGGGCTCTTCCACCATTCCATTCAAATGAGGCCGGAATCTGAAGAGTCGCCGTACCTGATCGCGCTCCTAGTGCTTCCTGGTGCAGGATGAATGCACCGCTCTGTCCGCGATTCTCCCATTCGGTCACATTACGTTGCAGCTCGCCAAACGAGCGGGGATCGGGCTCGAAACTGTGAACCTTGCCCCGAGGCCCCACGCGGGCGGCGAGGATGCTGGTCGCATATCCAATATTCGCTCCGCCGTCGACCACGATATCGCCCGGCTGTGCCAATCGCCACAGCGCCTCGGTGAGTGGCATTTCATAGATTCCGCGTGAGTAAATGGCCCAACCAATCGATTCCGCTGGGTTCACCATTATCGGATAACCCCACGGCAGCCAGACCTTTGTGAATTGGGATCTCTTCGGGAGGGCCTCAACCCAGAGTCTCCGCGCGATCTGATGCGGCCGAAGCACATATTCAGGCTTGGCTGCGCGTGCGAGACTATCTAACGTCAGCAATTTGGGTGTCGCTCTCCAGCGGGATTTCAGAGTTGCGCGGTTTTGTCCGTAGTTCGCGAACGATAAAACGCCCACTTCACTCTAGCTTTAGATTCTTGCATGAATCAAGTGTCACAACGTCGCCAACTAACGCAGATAGCGCTTGCGAAGCGGCGCTTTCCGTAGGAGATTCCATAAGTGATGGAAGACTCGCTCGGAAGACCGACCTCACGAAAAACCGTATTGCTGGTTTCCTGCTTCGCTGCTGCGATTCTCACGTATCAGGCGATTCGGATCTGGGTGGCCGATTATCTCGTCCATAAAGAACGCATCGATCAAGTGGCACGCGGAGTGGCGCTGGAGCCGGAGAATGCGGCCGCATGGGAACGCCTTGGGCGCGTTCGCGAGGCGGATTTAGCAAATCCTGATCCCATAGCAGCGGTAGCTGATTTTCAGAAAGCGGTCGCGCACGTCCCGCTGTCCGCTCAGTATTGGATGGACTTGGCAATTGGATATGAGTCCATCGGAAATATCCCGGCCGCGCGAGAAGCTTTTGGCCGCCCGCGGGCTGCGTATCCATCCTCATCTGTCGTGGCCTGGGTTTACGGGAATTTTCTTCTGCGTCAAGGTGACACTGACGCGGGCTTTGCGCAAATCAGTCATGCCCTGCAAGCGGATCCGAGACTCAGCGATCCAAAACTCGTACCGCTTGCGGTTTCTCGCGTCTGGCATTTGAGTCAGGATGCGAATGTGCTCTTGAATCAGGTGTTGCCTCCCGAACAGGATGCCTACTTCCAGGCAATTGATTTCATGGAGGAAAACAGGCAGCCAGCGGCGGCGCTGCTGATTTGGCAGCGATTATTATCGCTGGGCCAGCCCATTGAGTTGCGGCGTTCGTTTCCTCTGCTGTGGCTCTTGATGGAAAGCGACCGTGGCGCGGATGCGAGTCGGGTGTGGCGAGAAGCGCTGGCTGCCGCTGGACTTCCTCATAACGAGCCAGCGGGCGGGTCGCTAGTTTGGAACGGGGATTTCGCCCGGGATTTCTTGAACGGAGGATTGGATTGGCGGTGGAATTCTTCTCTCGTGGGCGCCTCGATGGGTTTCGATGCGCCGCCTCCTTCGTCCGAAGGCCGGTCGTTGCGGCTCGATTTCAGCGGGGGCGAAAACTTAGATCTCATGAACCCTCAGCAGTTTGTTCCGGTGGAGCCCAGCCAGCGATACCATTTTCATGCGCTGCTGAAGACGGAAGGAATCACGACCGAGAGCGGAATTTCTTTTTTGATCAGCGACCCGAATCACGGCGCGGCCATGGTGGCCACCGAAAATTTCACGGGCACGCGTGCGTGGACCCCGGTCGACGTGGACTACACGACGACGCCCGCGACGCATTTCCTGTCGATCCAGGTGCGCCGTGCTCCGAGCCGCCTGTTCGACAACAAACTGAGCGGAACGGCGTGGATTGGCAATGTGTCTCTTACTCCGTCCGACGGAGCGGAGCCGCCGCACACCAAATGAAAGCGAGGTGCGAGCGAAACAAGTAGTCGTCCGCGTTTTGCGGATGATCTTTCGACGCCTTTGTTTGCTTCGTTCTCGCCTGAATTTTTTGATGGTTTTGACATCTCGTACCCCCCTTTTACCGCCGATTAGAATTTCGCAACTTGCTGATTTATAGGTCTTTGCCGGATGTTTTAATCGCGGAACCGTGTATTAACTTTACTCCTCGGCAGCCGAGATTTCCGGGGGCGAAAGCTGCGGGGCGAAGGAGCTGGTCGCAGGTAAAACTGCACCAGCGGTGCAGTCGGTACCGACCGGGCTTTCGGATTTTGGCCGCGAATGAAGTCTCGCGGCAGTGCTTGCGCGGGTGGAGCTGCGCAAGCGGTAGCATCGAATGCGCGATATTGTTTTTGAATGAGCGGCGCAAAGCGGGGCGGTTGTGCGGCGGGCGCGATGGCGTGAAGTTAGAGGAGCCAGGGAGCTCGTTGCGAGGGTGAGGCTGCGCAAGCGGTGATGGTCGCATCTCGACCTGGGTTTTTGTTGGGGCTGGCGGTCTTGATGCAGGCGCGATGGCGTGAATTTGGGTGGTGGATTGCCTGGTGGTTCTTGCGGTCATGTTTTGGTTGCCTTTTTGTGGGTTAGCCCCTTTTTGGGATTCGCGGGCCGCAGGACGCGGGCGCGAGGGTTGGGAGGTGGGAGTGGCTTGGATTTTCGTCAGCCGGACTTCGTTTGGCGAAGGAGCCGGTCGATTTTTCCAATGCCTCCTTGGGGCCGCCTTAGCGCGGCCTGTGATCCTACAAGATTGGACGGTACGCGGGGGGAAGAGGTTGTCCCGAGTCGGACTTTGGATCAGAAGGTCTCACCTCAGGGAACCGACGGGGAGGGGCACCGGGCGGCACCGGACATCTGGGGCGACAGTTCAGAGGCTTCCACAGGCCAGTTTGACGCCGATGGTGAGCCTTGCACTATTGAAACAGTTCAGCGGTCGCAAGAGAGTTCGTACCTCCCGAAGTGTTAATTCCTCCTGTTACGAGCACTTCGCCAGTTGGCAACAAGATCGCCGCATGCCTGGCCCGAGCGTTCCCCATGTTGGTCGTCGGGGTGAAACTACCGCTCGCGGGATTGAACAGCTCGGCCGTCGCGGCGGACTCCGGCACAAATTCTCCCTGAGTGCTGCCAGCTACGACGGAAGTGAAGTCGGTCCCTCCGGCCACCAGCACCGTGCCGTCGTTTCGCAGCGTCGCAGTATGGAATTCACGCGCTGCCTGCATGCCGCCAGTCGCCGTAAAACTTCCACTGGTTGGATCGAACAGCTCGGCTGTCGCGAGGCTCTCTGTCCCATTATCTCCTCCTGTGATCAGAACTTTTCCGTCACTCAGTAGGGTGGCCGTATGGGATTCGCGCGCTGTCTGCATCGTGCCGGACGGCGCAAACGCGCCGCGGATTGGATCGAAGAGTTCCGCTGTGGCAATTACGTGGCCGTCAGCGTCTCGTCCCCCTGTCACCAGCACTTTTCCATTCTTCAGCAATGTCGCTGTCTGGAAACCTCGCGCGGAGCCCATGCTGGCAGCGGACGCAAAACTCCCAGTGGCTGGATTGAACAGTTCGGCCGTCGCAAGCACTCCTGTCCCATCAAGCCCTCCTGTGATGAGGACTTTTCCGTCGCTCAGCAGCGTTGCTGTATGCGATTCGCGTGCGGTGGTCATGCTGCCGGTGGGTGCAAAACTCACATTGGCTGGATTGAAGACTTCCGCTGTCGCGAGCGGATTGCCCTCAGCATCTCGTCCTCCGACCAGCAGCACAGCACCGTTCGCGAGCAATGTGGCCGTATGCCGGGCCCGGGCGGTGACCATATCGCCCGCCGGCGCAAAACTATGGCTGTCAGGATTGAATAGCTCCGCCGTCGCGAGGCTTGCAGCCCTATCCCCTCCGGTGATGAGCACCAGTCCGTTGCTGAGCAACGTTGCTGTGTGGGATTCCCGCCCGGATTTCATGGAGCATGTTGCTGTGAAACGCGACGCCTCTTCCGAAGCCCGTGCCAACGGTCCGAAGTGTACGCACTGAGAACGGTCACCCTCTACCGCGCATATCGACCCAGGGCAACAAGGATGCCCTTGGTAACACGGCTGTCCCTCCTTTTGACAAGGGGTGAAAAGCATAATCACGTTCGAAGTACCGGTGATTGAAGACGTCATCGTGTCGGTTGCCGTAATGGTTTGGCTGCCGATGGTCTTCAACGTAGCCGAGAAACCCGCTTGCCCATTCGTCAGCAATGAGTTAGCTGGGAGCACAGCTTGCGCATCGGTGCTAGTGAAGTGCACCGCGCCAGTGTAAATGGCTGCCCTGTTACCAAAGGTGTCCAGTGCGGTCACCGTCATGCTGAAAGCTACTCCGACGTTGGCAGTTCCCGGAGCTGCGACAGAGAAATGAGAAGCTGTTCCCGCGGCGACGTTGATCGAACTCGAAGCACCAGTGATCGAAGCCGTCACCGTGTCGGTCGCCGTGATGGATTGGCTGCCGGCGGTCTTCAGTGTGGCCGAGAATGTCCCCATGCCATTCGTCAGCATCGAGTTCGATGGAAGCACAGCCTGGCCGTCGGTGCTGGTGAAGTGCGCTGTACCGGCGTAGTTGGTTGTCATCCGGTTCGAGGCGTCGAGCGCGGTGATGGTAACGTTGAAAGCCGTCCCGGCGGTGGCGGAGGCCGGAGTTGTCACTGAGAAGTGGGTCGCTGGGGGAGAAGCACTCGACCCGCCGCATGCGCTGAGGACGCACAAAGCGGAAATCGAGATTAGAACCAGCAGAGACTTTTTCATGACGCCTCCCCAAGTCCTCATTCGTAGCGCATGGGCACGACGCAGTTCTTTCAGCACACCATGACAAACTTCTGCATTGCCTGGAACAGCCGTGCCGCACTAGAATCCGCGCAAAGCGGCTTTCAAGATCGCAGTTATCATCGCTGTTTCGGGACCGTAGCCTGGATGCGGTTTGGAAGTCCTTCCGAAGTTCTGGGGTAAATCTGGAAGATTTCTTACCGCTCTTATGAACAAGGAAACAAACCGCTTCTACGCGTTCGGTCCTTTTCGCTTGGACTCCGAGAAGCGTGTTCTGGTGTGCGACGGTATCCCCGTGCCGCTGGCGCCCAAAGTGACGGAAACCCTGCTCTTACTGGTCCAAAGCGCTGGACGCCTGGTGGACAAAGACGAGCTGATGAAGCGAGTCTGGCCTGATGCTTTCGTCGAGGAAGGGAATCTCAACAAGAACATCTCCATTTTGCGGAAGTTCCTCGGCGAGAGGGATGGGGGGCGAGAGTACATCGAAACCGTGCCCAAACGCGGTTACCGGTTTGTCGCACCCGTTAATGAGGTTACCCACGCGGAGGTTGCTCCGAATTGGCAGCCTTCCACGGTGGCGAACCTCATCGGGAAAAAGGTCTCGCATTATCGGGTGCTGGAGATCGTGGGCGGCGGCGGCATGGGTTTGGTATACAGCGCTGAGGATCTCAAGCTGGGGCGCCGCGTCGCTCTGAAGTTTCTTCCAGAAGAGCTCGGAAACGATGCAAAAGCTTTAGAGCGATTTGAGCGAGAAGCGCGTGCTGCCTCGGCTTTAGACCATCCCAATATCTGCGCCATCTACGAATTCGGGGAACATGCGGGCCAGCCCTTCCTCGTCATGCCGTTGCTTCAAGGCGAAACCTTGCGTGACCGAATCGCCGGAGGGACCCCATTGCCGGCCGGCCCCTTGCTCGACTTCGCCATTCAAATCGCCGAGGGGCTGGACGCGGCGCATCGGAAGGGCATTATCCATCGCGACATCAAGCCGGCGAACATCTTCATGGCCTGTGAGGGCCAAGCCAAGATTTTGGATTTCGGTTTGGCGAAATTAGCCCATGTCGTTTCGTTCGCGGAGAGCGCCTCAGAGCGGGGCTTTCGCGGCGACGAGGGTTCACGGCAGGCAGCACAAGAAAATATGCAGCTGGCAACTCCTGATGCGTTCCTCAGCCGAACCGGTGCGGCCATGGGGACCGCAGGTTACATGTCCCCGGAGCAAGTGCGCGGCGAGATGTTGGATGCGCGGACGGACCTGTTTTCTTTTGGTTTGGTGCTTTATGAGATGGCGACAGGGCGACGCGCATTCGCTGGTGAAACCGGCCCCGCGCTTCAAGAAGCCATCCTTAACGAGGTGCCGAGCCCGACGAGGGAGTTGAATCCTGCACTTCCGCCCAGGCTGGAAGAAATCATCAACAAGGCGCTAGAAAAAGACCGCGACGATCGCTACCAGTCCGCAGCCGAACTTCGGGCTGATCTGAAGCAGCTGAAGGGGGATACAGACTCGCGGCGAATTGCAGCCGCGAGTCCCGGGACCGCGGCTTTGCCGAAAGGTGCTGCGGCTCGGGTTGCAAAGCTTTGGAACCTTACGGTTCCCGTCCTGCTGATCGCCTTGCTCGTGGCGGGCGGGTCTTACTATCGTTCGCACTTCCAAAGTCGCCGCCTGACCGAGAAAGACGCCATTGTTCTCTCCGATTTTGCCAACAGCACGGGCGATGCAATCTTCGACGACACGCTGAAGACGGCGCTCAGCATTTCGCTGCGGCAATCTCCTTTCCTGAATGTGCTCCCCGATAGTGAAGTCGCGAACACCCTGCGGCTGATGACCCTACCAGCGAGCACGAATCTCACGCCGGAGGTAGTCCGCGAGCTTTGCCAGCGGACGGGCAGTAAGGCCTATATTGCTGGAGCCATTGGAAGTCTGGGCAGTGAGTACGTGCTGGGATTGAAGGCGGTAAATTGCCAGAGCCAAGACACACTCGCGGAGGAGCAGGTGACAGTCGCTACCAAGGAAAAAGTGCTGGACGCGCTGGGCAAGGCGGCGTCCAAGCTGCGCACTGAGTTAGGCGAATCGCTGGTTACAGTGCAGAAATTCGATGTTCCCTTAGAGAAAGCCACTACGTCTTCGCTCGAAGCTTTGAAAGCATACAGCCTAGGCCGAAAGGCGTTTCGCGAGAAAGGCGTTGCCGCGGCCTTGCCGTACAATCAACGCGCCATCGAGCTAGATCCGAATTTTGCTGCGGGCTACAGGGCAGTGGGGGTTGAGTACGTCGCTCTCCAGGAAGCAGGGAGGGCCAGGGAGTACATCACGAAGGCTTTCCAGTTGCGGGAACACGCCAGCGAACGGGAAAAACTGGAGATCGCCGGCAGCTACTACCAGATTGTCACTGGAGAACTAGCAAAAGCAGCGCAAGCATATCGGGAAGAAGTTGAGAGCTACCCACGGGACAGCGTAGCCTACGTGAATCTGGGCGTACAGTATGCCGCATTAGGTCAGTACGAAAAGGCTGCGGAGGTAACCCGCCAAGGCGTGCGGGTTGCACCCGATCAAATCCGCTCGTACGAAGTTTTGGCCGATTTCACTCTTGACTTGCAGCGTTTGGATGAAACGCGCCAGGTGATCCGCGAGGCTCAGGCGCGCAAACTCGACGATTCCGAACTCCGCTCTGCTCTCTACGCTCTCGCCTTTCTTGAGGCGGACTCCGTCGCGATGGCGGAACAACTGAAGTGGTTTGAGGGCAACCCCGAGTATGAGAACTATGGACTGGGGATCGCAAACGAAACCGAGGCGTATGTGGGGCATCTCCGCAAAGCACGAGAGTTGACCAAACGGGCCGTGGACTCTGCGATTCAGGCTGACAGTAAGGAAACCGCGGCAATACACCAGGCGTACGCTGCTCTGCGGTCTGCCGCTTATGGCAATCCTAGAGAAGCGAAGCAGTCAGCGGCGGGGGCCTTGAAGCTGGATCCCGCAAGTCCGGGAGCGGAGAGCCAAGCGGCGCTTGCGTTTGCCATGGCCGGCGACGCGCCCGCGAGCCGAATCCTTAGCCCAAGACTTAGGGAAACGCTTCCCACTGGACACCCAGATGCAGTCGCTCTGGCTGCCGGCGATTCAGGCGCAATTGGCACTGGACAGAAAGAATCCCGCAGTCGCCCTGGATGCCCTGCAGGCAGCGTTACCGATCGAGTTTGGCAACATCCCGTTCACCGACGATGCTTCCTGCCTCTATCATGTGTATGTACGCGGAGAAGCGTACTTGGCAGCCGGACAGGGTAATGCGGCCGCTGCGGAGTTTCAGAAGATTCTCGACCACCGCGGGATCGTTTCGTACTGTTGGACGGGAGCGTTGGCGCATCTGGGAGTGGCTCGTGCCAATGCGTTGCAGTCGCGAACCTCGCAAGGAGCGGATGCCGACGCTGCCCGCGTCCGAGCGCTCGCAGCGTACAAAGATTTTCTCAACCTGTGGAAAGATGCCGACCCCGACATTCCCATCCTGAAGGAAGCCAAAGCGGAGTACGCGAAGCTGCAGTAATTGTTAGAATTTGAGCTCCTGGCAGGATAAAGACGGATAGAAGTTGAGAAATCCGTCGTTTTTTTCTGTGTTCTGCTCCGTTTACGATCCGCCAAATTCTAGTGCGTGCGCCACCGCAATCGCATGCAAAAGCTACGGAGGGATCAACAGCTGCGTTTAAGATTTTTCGGCTCCGACAGCAAGTCAAAACCATCCCACCCTTCGCAAAGACCGCGAAGAGTGGGGCACCCGCCCGTAAATCGGGAGGCCCGGCTTGAGCGGGATCGGCGGTCAATTCTGACACCGAGTGGAAAGCAAAGAAGAGTGGCTGCCTGCCCGTCAGTTGTGATAGGGAAGATGCAAAACGAAGAAGGCAATGGCCAAAGGAACGAGGTCGCGATGATCGCCAAGCATTTAAGAGTGGCGCCGCACGGGACTTGGGGCACAGGCAGGAATGCCTGTGCTACTAGAGGCAAGGCTTAATCATGTACCGGGCCTTAGGTTCGCGCTTTAAAATAACGAATCGACAATTCTGTGGAGGCTGCAAATGAGCACAACGACGAGCTTTCGGGCGGATATCCTTCCGCTTTTTACCGAGCGAGACATTCAAGGGATGATTAAAGGCTTCAACCTGGCCAGTTATGACGAGGTGAAAGCGCACGCGTCCGCGATCTATGACCGCATTCGAGGAATTGGCGGTGCCGTGATGCCGCCGCCACCGCCCAGGGGAGAAGGTCCCTGGCCGCAATCTCGCATTGACCTGTTCGCTAAATGGATGGCGGACGGCTGCCCACCATAGGCGGCTTCCAAGCAGGGAGAGATATTACGAGGCTTCGACTTGAAACACACACACATTCCTGGGGTGGTGAACATATTTGAGGTGAATGATCCGGAAGAGATCAAGAGTCTGGCCAACGATCCTCTTATTGATCGCCGGTTCGAGACACACACGTGCCCCATCAATTGGTTCCTTTTGAAGCGCTCGCTCAGTGTGCTTTCGTTTAAGGGACGGCGCTTTCCGACGATGGAGCCCCGGGATTGCGCGACGCGAGCTCGTGCGCAGCAAGAACTCTGGCGCATGCTGAACGATCAGGTGGAAGGCATCAAGGCTGGTCCCATTGCGCTGGAACCTTTGGCGGAATGGGTGAGAGGCGTTGGGTCTGATGCAGAAGCCGGCGTCCGCACGCAGCAGTTGTTGGGGCGCCTATTTCGGAGTGACTTCACGGCAACAGAGGAGAGTTGGGCGGCGGCGTTGGTTCTTGTGGCGGCTCCTCATGCTTCGAACCTGCTGAAGCTGGGTTGGTGGTTCGTTAGCGGAAAGGTGAGACGAGCCAAGCGCCTTTTGGCAGGAATGGTGGGTGATGATCTCTCTGCGGTGAACGCGATTGGAATCGCCGTTCACAACCTCGTGAAGAGCCTTCACCATATGCGCTCGCTGTACGCCGACACAAGCTCGAGAAAGACACTCTCTGCCGAGGCGGCCGCGGGTGAATGCTTACGCGCACCCGTTAGTGTTTATCGCCAGTCCACAGATCGAGGAAAGGTGATGGGGGACAGCTTCCCTAAGAACTCCCTTTTCGTACTGAACATCGGTACGGCAAGCCAACTCAGTGGTGCTCGGTCCCTCGTGTTCATGGAGGAAAGCTGGAGCGCGTGCCCCGCATCTACATGGGTTCCTGCGATGCTGGAGGGCGTGTGGAGGCGTTCGCTGCTTCCCACCCTTCGCAAAGACGGCGAAGAGTGGGGCACCCGCAAAACCTAAGACTCAACTCCAGAATGAAATTGCTCGCGCTCGATCAGCCGTCAGTTGTGATACGGAAGATACAAAGAAAGAAGGGTGGGCCACCCGCCCATCGGCTACATCACGCCAAAGGACATGCTCGCCGGCCATCAGCAGGGGATTCAGGCCGAGCGGGATCGGAAGTTGGAAGCGGCCAGGGAACAGCGGAAGAATCGCCGCCAGCGGGCCGCGTGACGGATGAAACGGTTTACTTCCGGTTGGCTGACCACCGACCAGGAAAAACAGAATCTGCTCAATGAGTGGAATCGGGATTTATCGCCAATATCAGAATGCCCTCAGTTCTTTGAGGCTGCCAGTTCTTTCTCAATGGCCTTCCGTTGAGCTTCGCGCTCGCCCTGCCACGGCGCGGGTAAGCCCATTGCGCGTGCGTAGGCGATGAGCTGTCCCATGTGCGCGTGCAGTTCGCACACGGTTCGCATGTAGAGGCGGCGAACTGTCGAGCTCTCCCCAGCGAACACTACCGGCCTGTCTAACTCGGCATCCGGGGTTTCCGTAAAAGCTGTCCGAATATCGTTTAGCGATTTCCTCAGCAAAGCAAGGACGTCAGCCTTGTCCGTCATGCTTTTTTCCAGGCTCTCGTTTCTTGCCAACATCGCCATGGCCCGCGCCACGCCCTCGCCTTCCAGCTTGCCGTACAGATCTTCCGCTGCTTCCACCCCGAGAAGGGCTAGGAAAAAACGGCCACCCGCTCCAAGGTGCACCAGAACTTCGCTTACCGAGCGCGCCGTTTCCGCCGGACGCCACCCATAGCGCTCAGCAGGAAAAGCCTCTGCCAATGCAAGCAGCTGCCGTTCAGCAATGTCATATTCCCAAAGATATTCGCCCCTGAAACCCGGAAGCCGAGTGCTCATGCTAGAAAACCCCCGTTGCGCGACAGTATACTCCGTCAGTCAAGAACGAGCGCCAGATAAGCCAACTGACGCAATCAGGCGATCACACGCATTGTGTGGACCAGCTACATCTTGGGGCGGGTGGCCCACCCGTTGAATTCTGAAGTGGTTTTAGATTTTTTCGGGTGCCCCACTCTTCGCGGTGTCGGCGAAGGGTGGTGGTTTTGGTTCTTCGTTTCTTTGGTCGCCATCACAACCAACAAAAAAAGGCGGGGCTGAATCCCAGCCCTGCCCGTCTGCTCTCCAAACTTTGCGATGAAGCAGTTTTAGTGGGCTGCTAGCCGCCTTTGCGGAGAATTTTCGACACCGAAAGCAAGTCAAACCCATCCCACCCTTCGCAAAGACGGCGAAGAGTGGGGCACCCGCAAAATCTGAGACTCAACTCCAAAGCGACTTGCTCGAGAGAAATCATCCGTAAGTTGTGATACCGCTGACAAAGCAAAGAAGGGTGGGACACCCGTCCAGTTAGTGTAGCCGCGATATTTTCGTAATGGTGTGCCGCGTCATTCCGGCAGGTCGCGTCGGGATCGAGAAAGGGAAATGTTTCTTGAAGAAAATGAGGGTTCACATGGGTAAGCCAGGCGCGGCACGCCGGGATGGTAGTCCCCGGTAAACAGAGTGTCGGCACGGTGGCGTACCAACGAAAAGGGCGAGGCAGGAACCCCGGCATCTGCGAAACTAGCGATAGAATCGGAGCATGCTGAATTTCCTCACTTGTCCACGGCTTTTCTTCGCTTTCATAATTGTGTTCGTGTGCGCCGCCTCTGCTCGCGGTCAGGGAGCTGAAGCAAACCCAGCGCTGGAAAGCCCAGCGCGCGGCGACGTCGAAAAGTTGATTCAAGCTTACGGAGCAGATGCCTCGGTGGCCTTCCGCACATTGGATGGCACGCAAGAGCTTTTTATCCAGGCGGACAAACCCTTCCGCTCGTCGAGTGCGATCAAAATCGCGACGATGATTGAGCTTTATGCCCAAGCGGAGGCGGGCGAACTGCGCCTCAGCGATACTCTGCTGGTGACGCCCGGTTCACAAAATGATGCTCATCCGGGCACGCCGCAGGCTGAGGCCAAGAATGACCCCATTTACGGGTCAATCGGAAAGACCCTGACGCTCCGGGAGCTTTGCGAAGCAATGATTATGCGCGGCAGCCTTCGGGCTGAAAGCTTGCTGATTGAAAGGCTCGACGCCGCGCGCATTCGCAACCGTCTGCACGAACTGGGCGCGAACGGTGTGGAGTTCGTTGCTCCGGTGGAAAGCGACACGGAGCCCACCGAAGGCCCTCAGAATACCGAGACTGCACGCGATCTGATGGTTCTGTTATGGGCGCTTGCCAAGGGCGAGGCGGTCAGCCCCGATGCTTCTCAGGAAATGCTGGGCATGCTCGCGCGATCCATCCCGTACCAGGGAATTGCGGCGGGATTGCCGGGAAGTCAAGACGCAGCGCTGGGCACAGCCGGATTTGCGGAGAACCATCAGGAGGCCGCGATCGTTTACGGGCCACACTCGTTCGTAATCGTGATAGTGATCCGCGACGTCCAAGATCGCAGTGCGAGTTTCGCTTTGTCCGCTCAAATCACCCACGCCCTCTCTGTCCCCGTCTGGTAGACAAAGCCTCAGGTCAATTCCGGCCTGGGTCGGCCGGAATGGGACCTAAGCTACGGGAGTTGTGGCGTGGGCTGGCCGGAATGGGACCTTAGCTACGGGGTGGATCAACGCTGCGTCATCAGTGGGTGCGCCTGCGATCCCGAGTCCAGCACACCCTGCAATCGATGGCACTCAACCATGGTCTCAGGCGAGGCCGCTCTCTATGGAGCCAAGCGGGCCAGGACGAACTCCGGGCGTTGCCTCTGGCTCCTCACGCCAGCGAGCGACGGAAAGCACTGCTGACGTTGTATCCCCGCTTGCAGGAATCCATCGACGAGCTCGACCGGCAGGTGAGTGAGCAGACACAGCAACGGCCCGGTGCACGACGGCTGATGACGCATCCGGGAGTGGGGCCGATCACCGCATTAGCCACCGAAGTGTTTCTAGGCGATCCGCTGCGGTTCAGCGATGGGAAAGCACTGGCTAGCTACATCGGCATGATTCCGTGTGAACACTCCAGCGGACGCCGGCAGCGGCTGGGTGCGATGAGCAAACAAGGGAACGCACTGCTGCGTTATCTGTGGTGCGAAGCGGCAATGCACGCGGTCGAGCGGGATCCAGAGTTGAAGCGCTTCTATCGGCGCAAACTGGTGCAGAAAGGGCTGGGCAAAGCGAGAGTCGCAGCAGCCAGGAAACTCGGGATCCGACTCTGGATCATGATGCGTGACCAGATTGATTACCAAGAGTTCTGCCGTCGCGGAAAGGCGCGGCAGGAAAGCGGTAGTGTCCGTGCGGGGATGCCTGATCGCAACAGTGGTCCTGCGGAGCAGTGACCGGATCAACTGAATGGGCTACCTGCCTCCCTGGAAGGCCGGGAGTTTGAATACATCATCATGGTCGCACGTGATCGGAGAGATGTCTGGTGGGCAACACCGAGTCGATGAAGTGACACGAACCGAGCCCGTAGGTTGGACAGGGAAAACACCCCGAGAATTGCGGCGCAGCGCTGGCCCGAGAAACAACGGGGCTGCACGACTGTAGGAGTGTGTGCGAAAGGAATAAAAAAAGAGTTAAACACTCTTGACGAGTCCGACTTCGTTAGAGATGTTGCGAACAGGGGTGGGTGTTGAAAAACTCGCCCACTGGCGGCAGTTTTGATCTGGGTGATTTTCCTGCGAGGGTATCGCGCTTTCTTTTTCTATCTCATTCTATCTCAGATCGGAACCGTGGCTGATTCTAGAGATCTGGATCTTAAGAAGCGAGCCAGTCGTTTCAGGTTCTGGGCTGTAGCCGCGAGGAAGAACTGTTCGCGAACGTGCTTCATTCTCCGCAAGCGCACCCTGCGCAGTCCGATCTGGTTCTTCAACTCCGCAAACAGTGCTTCTACTTTCCGGCGTTGGCGTTGCGCTGCCGCGAAAGCCGGAACGGTTGTTCGCTCTCGTGCCCGTTGTCGCGCCGCTTCGTGGACATGGATCGCAATCTGCCGATAGTGGCCCCTGGTGCATTGCGCTTTTTGCGGGCAGTCGCGGCAGCGCTTCCACGTGGCCCGATAGATATGGTTTCGGTTACGCAGGTTCACCCCAAGGTAGGTTAGTCGCTTTCCTGCGGGACACTGATAACTGTTCGTTTCCGGCTCGTAGAGAAACTTTTCAATCCCATACAAGTTGGTTTTGGGTGCCGGACTTTCTTTCACGCGGATATAGGGAATGATGTCTCGTTCCTCAAACCAGGCCAAAAGCTCACCGTTCCCATAGGTCGTGTCGGCGGCAACCGACTGTGGGAAGCGCCCGCGTCTCTCCGCTGACCGCGTGATCATCTCCCGAGCCGCCGCACTTTCCTGACTCAACCGGGCGGTCGTAGCCTGAACGCCAACAATTACGCAGCTCTGGTTGTCGATCAGATAGTTGTTGAAGTACCCCAGCTCCGCAGGACGATGGCCCTTGGTCGAATAGGTCGAATCCGGATCCGTTGTCGATACCTGGTCTTGTTGGGGGGCCGGCTCTTCGACCGGGTTCTCTTGCTCAAGGTCCGCCAAGTACTCTCGCACCGTCCCTTTCACGTGAGCGGCTTCCGGCAGTTGCTCCCGCGGGATGCGGCTCAATCGGCTGGCATTCGCTGCAATGAAGCTGCCATCCACGGACAGGTGCTCGCCCTCGACCAATCCGGCTTCCACGCAACGATCCACGATTTCCTCAAAGAGCTGCTGAAAGAGATTCGACTCCTGAAAGCGTCCGTGACGGTTCTTGGAAAACGTGGAGTGATGCGGAATCTCTTGATCGAAGCTGAGTCCGGTAAACCAGCGCCAAGCCAGATGCATCTGCAGCTCCTCGACCAGCTTGCGCTCGCTGGTGACGCCATAGAGATAGCCGATCAGCAGGATGCGCAACAGGAGTTCCGGATCGATCGAGGGTCGGCCCGTATCGCTGTAGGAGTCCTTCAGCTTCTCACGAACGAAATCGAAGCTGATGTGTCGGTCAAGGAGTCGGAGTAGGTGGTTTTCAGGAACCTGATCTTCAATGCGAAAGTAGTAGAACAGCGACTCGGAACGGGAGTGTTGTCCCATCATAATCCGCAAGCCTCCGTGAATGGCGATGAACAAGAGCATCGGCAGAACGCTTCCTCATGTAGACGTTGCTGCCAACTTTTCAGCTCACATTCACGAAGACTTTTTCAACACCCACAGGGATTATCACTACCTATCTCGTTTTGAGATAGCTAGTGAGAAGCGGATTTCGCAACACCTATCTGGACCAGCCCCATCTGCAAACGTAGTTTCCGATTACGGGACTTACCGAGTGTTTAGCTCCTACCAGCCAGTCGAATAAAACTGGTTCTTCCGATTAGTGCCCCTGTAGGGATTCAGCGAGGCTTATTAAGTTTTGCGGGTGCACTCGGATGACACCCCTTCGCGGGCTGTCAATGTCCGCTATGGCGTAGAACGCGACGCATAGAACAAACGGTAGAACCAGCAATCGAATGATTCCCGCTCCCTTGTCGTGCGAAGCATAGCCGATCAAGAAGTTTGAGCAAATGGCGACCGCTATCATGAGAAACCATGCTCCAAGTGGGATTCGGTTCCACCACGCGGCCTGCGTGTATCCCTGCGAGTTCAGCACATCGTTCATGCCTGAAACGGCCAGAGCGAGTACAGGCGTCTGCAGAGCCCCGGCCGGAGTCTCGACGACGGACCACAATTCGGTCTGCAGCTTAGCTGTCGCGGCATCGATCTGCCGAAGCGCGTTTTCATTTCGAGTCTCGTAGAACAAAACACGCTGATCGAGATAGTTTCTCAGCAGTGTACGCACATTTGCCCGGTCGCCGGCAGGCAGCAGGTCTGCTCGGAGGTACTCCGTGCCGATCGCGTTGGCCTCTCCCTCCTCATAGATTTTGCGCTGATCGTACCGGCTGATGGCCATCGAAAAGCTGAATCCTATGATGAGACCGAGCAGTGTCAGAGTAGCGGTCACGATGAGATCGAGATCCTTGCGCACGTCTTCATCTAAATTGAGTTGCCTCTTGCGAAAGGAGAGACCGATCCGCGCTGACAGCCACATGAGGAGAAAAGAGAGAGACAGAACAGTGAGCGGGTGTCTAACTAAATTTCCCAAGTTATTCTCCTGTTTTTTTCACCGAGAGCGACGGGGCTCGACAAGACGAAGCGAGTGCGTGATTAAAGCATTTGTCGGAAACTAGCATAAACCAGATAGGTGTCGATAAAAGGGGTGGCTGTTGAAAAACTCGCTCACTTCAATTTCGCAAAAACTGCTTCGCGTCAGGAAGCTCTGTAAACGATTTTTCCGAGTCGCCTAGACATTTTCTATCACCCGATTTTTGACTTTTTTCGGGAAAACCGACTTTTTCAACAGCCACAGGGATTATCACCATCTATCTCAGTCTGAGATTTTGGTGGTAAGGGGATTTCTCGACATCTATCCTGACTCGACAGGATCCGGTCAACGTCTCGATCTGGAAGCGAAGAGCTCAGCGCAAGGTCTTTAGCAAATCCATCAAGACGACCTTGAGCGGAATTTGGGCAAGAACCACGGGCAGCGCGGGAATTGCTACAGCGGCCGCTAGTCCATAGAGAGTCCCCATGTCTGCGGGGAATGGCTTCAACTGCGCAATCTCCTGGTAGCTTTTGCCAAAATTAGCGAGAGTGGTGCTCTCCGGAGCTTGGAGAAATTCGATTTCGTGCCCCGTGCGATGCAGGATCCATTTTTCATGGAACTCGGCGCTGTGTATTTGGCCGAGAATTCCATATTCCAGCATTCCTTGGCGGCGCAGGCTCGCTAGCCGGGGAACAAAAAAGAGCAGTGGTCCGAGTGCAACGAGGGCGATGATAATCAACAACACGATCGCTTCCAGCTTGAAGTCCATCAGGTGAGCTCCATGATGGAGGATGTCGTCCCGCCAAGTTGCTCCGATCACCGCGGTGGTGGCAAAAGCCACAGGTGCGAATGCTGCTGTGGTTAGTCCCAGAAAACCGAGCCCTCCATGTTCGTCCGGGTGCGTCGGTACCAACCTCAAATTTCGTTTAGACAACTTGAACGCAAAGAAGGTCCACAGCAGCCATCTCCAGAGACTGAGACCCAGTAAGAACTGGAACAGGGGCGCACTTACGAGTACGGCATACCAGCCTGCGACGGTTAGTTGGAGGTCTGCACCGGAGCCGTGCCCAAGCCAAGGCGTGGCATCTACCAGACCCTTGTACGAAGTGGCAGTGTGAACAACCAGAAGCACAAAAACCAGAAATTCGGGAGGGAATGCGTCCCGAACACGTAGGAGCGTTGCGATCACCCCGTCCATGTATGCCAGATCCGAGGTGTCCAATATGCCCACCTGGCGTATGTGCTGCATCACGGGGCGAAACCGAGATTCCATAAAGCTCTCGCCAAGCAGCAAGGCGGGAACAGCAATTAGTAATCGGGCATAAACTCGATAATCGCGGATGAGCGATGAAAATCCTTCCGGGTTGAGTGCGGCGGTGAGTATGACGAGAGGCAGCCAGCCGATGACTAGCAGAACAAGAATACGGCCGAAGTTCCACTGATTTGAACGGACGAGCCCAAGTACCATCTGAGCTCGAAAGAACGGACCTCCACGAACAAAGGAGACATCGGCGGAGGCAGCCCCCGAGGAGGGGTTAGTCTCGCTCTCCATCTGCAACCTTTCCGGAAACGCCCTTAAGTGGGCCGCGTTCCCAATTACTTATCCGGGAATCGCTGGTTTCTTTTTTGCTCTCTCCGAAATTTGCCCCATTGTTTACTTCTTGCTCGCCGACTCTTCGAGCGTAAGCTTGTAGGCGACATAATATTTGTAGATATTGCTCACGTACTGCACGGTTTGTTGTCCCACATCTCTCGCCACCACGAGTTCCACATTCCCGAACCACTGATTCGGATTCAAACCTTCGGTCGCCGCCTTGTTCCGCAGACGCGCGATCCTTGTGGGTCCCGCGTTGTATGACGCGAATACCATCAGCGTCCTGTTCAACGGATCAAGCTGGGGATCCTTAAAGTACGTATCAGAAATATCGCGCAACATCTTTGCGCCCGCGTGGATATTGTTTCCCGCAACATCTACGTTGGAGATATTGATGGGCGGAGCGGCCGCGATCTTTGGAATCACCTGCATAATGCCCACCGCACCGCTCGGATTTCTGCGACTTTGGTCCAGGAGCGATTCTTGATATCCCTGCGCGACTAGCATCAGGTAATCGAAGTCGTATTCGGCAGCATATTTTTTGAAATAGCTGACGTAAGCCTGAAACTTCTTCATTTCCTCGGTCGACGTTGCGTCCTTCAGCCATTCGGTATTTTTCAGGTAGCGTCTGAGTAATGTGTTACCGAAAGACGTGCCCAGAGCGCGCCCTTTTACGAATTCGTCGAGCAGCTGTCTCAGATGCGGACTGTCCGGGCGCGTTGCCCATGCGAGTTGTCCGTCTTCCTTCAAGACAATGCTCGGGTGCAGGGTCAGGTGAGGAAATACCTTCGACCAGAACTCGGCTCGGATGTTGATCGTCACAGTCGCAGGAATTAAGCCCGCATTGACCATTTCCAGCAAGCCTTCATCTGTCAGATTGGGGTCGGCTTTTTTTACCAGGATCGGTGACTTTCCTGCTTTTTGAAGCGACTCGCTCAGATGCTGTAGATTTTCGTAATAAACTGTCAGCGGATTGACGTAGATTTTCTCTCCGCTCAAATCTTCGAGACCCGTTATAGGCGGCGCCTTAGGCCCGGTGACAATCACCTGCTTCACATTCGAATCAATCGGCGTAGTGAACAGTACTTTCTTCTCGCGTTCCGGAGTGACCTCCACGCCGTAAGCGACCACGTCGCCCACTCCTTCTAATAGCGCTTTTTCCAGCTGCTCAGGTCGCACCGGAAGGTATGTGACATTGATTTTCAGGCTGCCGGTTCTGAATCTCTGATTCACGAATCGTTGAAACTCGTCCAGTGCTTCAAAGTAGATTCCCTGCGGATGGCCTTTGTCGTAGAAGAAGCCCGATCGGCTGGGCACGACGAGCGCGCGAATCTCGTGCTTCTTCACCATACCGTCGAGATCGCCCACGCGCCGTTCGAAGGTGATGGGCAGTTCGAGTGCCGCTGGCGAATTTGAAGCCTGATCTTGAGACGCTACTGAGGCGAGCTGCCTTGGCTCTGAGTGCGGAGGAGGCTGACTCCGCTGGGCCGCAAAGCCTGCAGCGAAAACCGTTGTTGCCCCAGTTAGGACAAATATCAGTTTAATGTGGAGACGGCGCATTCTTCACTTCCTGCCGAACGACGCGGTCGTGCGCCGTTTACCACACAGGAAAAAGAGAAATCGCGTGCCGAAGCTTCACCCGAGCTTGTATGCGCGGGGCCTTACGGCAGTTACGATTCACAATTTGTCGCGCGTTTCCGCGCACTCAGATCCGCACGCTATGACGAAAGGTAGTGAGCCACTTTCTTGCCACCTTCGTCGGTGTAGTACACGGTCACTTTCGCGCCCTTTGCCACGCCTTTGCCGGCATCTTTTCCTGCGTCATCCAACGCCTTTCCGGTCACCTCGAAAGTCTTCTCGGTTCCGTCGGCACTCTTCACCACCACCGTCTTCGTGTCCTTATCGAATTTCACGATGGTTCCTTTCGTAGATTTCAGGCCGTCCTTGCCCACTTTACCCACGTCCACTGCGGTTTCGTCCACACCCTTGCCGGTGGTGCGGGCCACGACTTCTGTGCCTTCCTTGAGGCCATCAAAACGTTCCTTGGTTCCCTTCACGGTGGTATCGCCAGTGAATTTGATCGTATGTTCTGCGCCGTCGGCGGTCTTTACCACCACCGTTTTCGTCGCACTATCTACATGTTTGATGGTTCCATGGATGAAGTGAACCACATCCTGTGCGGAACAAACCACTGCCGCCAGCATCAAACAAGCCGCCAAACGTCCGAGTTTTGTCATGGTCAATCCTTTTCTCCTTTTGGTTGATATCGACTTCGCCCGTATACCTATAACTTTTCGGCGATGTTGGAGGCAATCTTAATGAAGTGCTTACGCTATTCGACGTTCTCACGAGTAGCGGTACGGCGAGCACTTCTTTGGGAGCCGATTTACTTCTTGTGAAGATCGACATCGCAGGTCTGTTCAACTGGCGTTGGGTCAGGCATGTCAAACTGCATGATGATTTGCGCCCCATGGTTATCCTCGGCAGTTAACTCAAGGGTCTGCGCGCGAAGGATTTTCTCGAAGGAGCTCTTCGGAAAGGAGACCGACGTCTTGGCCGTTCCTGGCGTCCAATTTTCTTTATCCTCTCTGCCGTCGTTCAGGCGGTACATGACTGCAACTTTCGGATAATAACTCATTACCTCGATCTGTTCCGGCTCAACCCAGTCAATCTTCAGAGGGTCGCCGACTACGAGACTCCCACGCCAGAACTTGGAGCTGTGAGACCGATTATAAGTGCTACAGTCCACGACCATCGCAGGACGATTCGACGCGTCGTCGCCCTTCGGCGATTTAAGGAATTTGCCCACCAACGTAAACCGAATGTATGCGCCACGGACGGTGTCGGTCCTCTGCGTTTGCTTCCACCCTTGCGGCGGGGAGTGCTGTTGAGGACTTGTCATTGAAAATGCCAAGGACGCCAGGACAAGCGGCACAAACAAGAAAACTGGGGTTAGTTTCATCATTTCAACTCCGCGTCGGTCTTTCGCTCGAATCCCCAAAAATCACGTGACCGCCATACGACGAATTTCCAGCGACTGAGGCCCAAAGCCGCGATCGCCTTCTAAGCTGAAGACTAAATTGCCGGAGTCCAACCGTCGCTCGGGTTGTACTCCGCCAGGGCTGAAGCGACCTCAGTAGTCTTTTCTCCCAAATCCTTTTGGTAGACGATTCCGTCCTTGCCTATAATGAACGTCATGATTCCCGAATTCCTGTACTCGGCGGGGTAGGCCAAGATGGCGAACCCGCCGGTCATTTTGCCGTTCACGATGAAGTCTTGCGCGCCTCCCTTCGCTTTATCTCCCTGTTTTGTGAGTATCCGGAACAAGTAGCCATCGAAGGGCTGTGGCTTGTCGCCTGCATTAGTGTATCCAGCGGCCCTCGCGAAATCGCCAAGCAAGCCAAGCGGGCTGGGAGACTGACCGTCCGGTACACGCCAGTACAATCCGTTTTGCTTGCCTTCATCAGCGACAAATCTTTGGGCGTATTGCTTTACTTTGTCGCCGTCGTGAGTTTGGCCAAAGTAGAGCTGTTGTGCATCCGAGACAGCGCCACAAGCGGCGATCGCGGTCAGTTCGTCCTTGCCAATTCGACGTGCAAGTATCTCGTCCTTGCCGGCCGACGTGTCGAATGACCACTGACCCGGGGATTTTTGTCCGAGAGGAATTGGAAAGGGGTAATTGTCTGCGCCGATGTAGAGCATCTCGCCGCCTACCTTGATCTCGCGCCACCGATGCATTTGGTTGTAAGCGGCGACGAAGTCTTGCAGAGCGTCTTTATCCTTTACTGGGTCTCCGGTGAAGAGGACATCTTTGCCGTCGGGACCGAAGATTGCAAGCAATGCGCTCTGGTCGCCCGATTTTGCCGCTTCCGAAAACGCGGCGCCCGCGTCAGCCGGGGACGCGAAAGTCTTTTGGACGGCTTTTTCGGATGTCGTCTTTTCCGACTTGTTACATGAGGCCAGCGAGCTGATTGTTAACAAGAGCGTCAGGAGCATCCGGAAGCCAAAGACTCTAAGTTTGCGATTCCGAATCAGGTGAGACATATCCAATCCTCCAAAACATGTGGTATTTTCGCCGAGCGCTAGCGCCGACCGCCGCCACCACCTCGAAATCCGCCGCCGCCCCATCCGCCGCCACCACCGCCAAATCGGCCGCCGCTGAACCCGCTGGAACCCATGCTTCCCCAGCCGCGACTGCTCTGGGCCCGCGAGGACCAGCCACCGCCGCCGGAATCGCCAAAGCCGCCAGAATGGCCGCTCATGCCGCTGAACGCGCTCGATTTTCCAGCGCTTCCACTAGAATGCTGTGCCCAGGAATTGGAGGCCGAAGAGTGACTGGAGTTGAAGTTCTGAGCACTCTGTTTGTTTACGTTTACGGTGTTTCCGCTCACGTTCCTGTTATAGGTATTGCCGCTGTTTCTGTTGTAGCTGTTGTAGTTGTTATGGTTGTAGGAATTGTTGTAGCCGTAGCTGTTGTGATATCCACCGTTGTAATAGCCACCATGCCAGGCAGAATTTCCGTAGTACGCACCTCCGTGATAGACCACAGCGGTGCCGTGCCAGCCACAGTTCCAGCTGCTATAACCCCACCCGCAGCAACCGCCGCTCATCATGGCTCCGACTGCTATGCCGGCACCGAACCCGATGATCCCTGCTGCAACCACAGCTCCGGAAGGAGGAGGAACATAGACATACGCCGGGACGACGTATGGGTAGCCATAGACAACCGCCGGGTTATAGGCCGGAACGTAAACTACTTGCGGATTTGTCGGCTGGATCACGATCACCTGCGGCGACTGTTGAACCACAGTCACCTGCGGAGTAGTTTTCAGATTGCCGGCCGACTTCGCTTTGGCCCGCAAAGTCTGTATGGCGGTCATCACCTCGGCCTGCTGGCCGTGAAATGCTTCACCCAGCGAAGAAGTCCAACTCAGATTCTTCGCCATATTCTCAAGCACTGACGGAAATTGCGTGAGCGCTTTCACGCTCGGGTCCCAGGTCTGTTTGTCGACCGCCTGCATTAAAGCGCTTCCCGTCAGGCTCTTGTTCTCTTGGAGCCAGTAATCGGCAACCGCCACTTGGTCCGGAAATGTGGCGGCACTGAGAATCTGTGCCACTAACGCATCTGGATACAGAGCGATCGGCGCCACTAGCGATTCCAGTTCGGCCGCGCTTTGCGGTGCTGGTTCCGTCGGATTCCCGCTGTCAGTCGAAGGCGTCGAGGATTGAGTCTGGTATCCATACAATGCGCTTGATGAATAGTTGAGAAAGACGAAACACAGAACCGCAGATAACGTTTTTTGAAAATGTGTTGCATTCATCGAAATTGCTCCCATGTCGACTTCGTTGTCCGAACTCCGAGCGTCATTTAGATTGGGCGGCCCTGCGAGCCGCCCAACCACGTGAGCTCTATTCACCAGCGTGACTAGCCAAGTGTTGCTTCTTAAGCTGCTGGATGACCTGGGTAAGGTTGTAGGTTTCTGGGTCCTGCATGGGCGGATATGGCACATAGGACTCAAGTTCCTTCAGCCACAGGATCTGGCCGAGAGGAATAATGTTCCAGTCATATAAATAAGCGGTAACTGGACCTGCGAGTGCGCCTCCCTGGCCCAATAGCGTCTTCATTTCGTCGCCAACGGACCCCTCGAAGGGATCACGTTTGATGTTGTCGACCATAGGCCATTTAAAGGTTTCGACGCCTGCAAGTCCGCAACTTGCGCAGGCGCCTGCCATGGAGAAGTAGATCTTCCAGTTCTTGTAACGAACGGCGGACGGTGTGGCACCCGTGTAGTAGAAGAAGGTGTCGCGCGCCGACTTGTTGGTCTTGCCTTCCAGGTAGTCGCGCTGGTCCACTCCATCGAGCGTTGTCTTCACGATGCCGGGATACTTTCCGGCTTCGATCTGGTGCTTGAGCCCGTCGCCTTGTGGTCCACCGGCGATATCAACTAATGTCGGCAACCAGTCGAGCGAGGCGAATATGTCGGACCTGACCGAACCCGGCTTGATGTGTCCGGGCCAACGAATGACACATGGGGCACGCATGCCGCCTTCCCAGGTCGTGAGCTTGCCTCCCTTGAACGGAGTGTTGCCGCCGTCGGGATAGGTGATCACCTCGGCGCCGTTGTCGGTGGTGAAGACGACGATGGTGTTGTCCAACTGGCCCATGTCCTCCAGCTTTTTAATGACATAGCCAATGTTGTCGTCCATCTGCTTCATGCCGGCTTCGTTAACGCCCCAGTCCCTACCGCCCGGCTCGCCCACCATCGCCATGTATTTATCCGACAGCACAGTCGTGATGTGCATGCGGGCCGGGTTGTACCAAACGAAGAAGGGCTTGCCCGTCTTTTTCGGGTCGTTGCGATCGAGGAAGTCGACGACCTTAGAGGAAATTTCCTCGTCCACTGTTTTGCTGCGCTCCAAAGTCAGCGGTCCCTCGTCCTTGCAGCTCTGATTCGCTTCGTTTCCATCAGAAGAGTGGCACCAGATGACTGGCCGCGGGGGCGTCAGGCAAACGGTCGTTCTGGGGTCCACCGAACCGGGGGGCTCTGTCAGACCCGGGACAGGAGTGTTCTTGCATGGAGGAACGATGGCCTGGTCGGTTGGGGTCCTGTTGATGTCGGGGAAGCTCACACCTTGCATCGCGTCCAGGTGGTAGAGATAGCCCCAGAATTCCTGGAAGCCGTGAGCCGTAGGCAGAGCCTGCACGTGATCGCCCAAGTGGTTTTTGCCGAACTCCCCGGTGGTGTAGCCGAGATCGCGCAGGAACACAGCGAGCGCTGGCGTGCCAGGACGTAGGTAGCTCGGACTACCTGGCAGCTGAGGCGGAATCATGCCAGTGCGAAGCGGATGCATTCCGGTGAAGAAGGCATTACGCCCGGCGGTGCAGCTCTGCTCGGCATAATAGGCCATGAAGATCGCACCGTCACTGCCAATGCGGTCAATATTGGGGGTTTCGCCCACCATCAGGCCGCGGTGATAGATGCTCGGCTGCATCCAGCCAATGTCGTCACCCATGATAAATAGAATGTTAGGTTTCTTGTCTTGCGCTGACGCAGGTTGCGATGCTGCGAGCCCGGAAGCCACGAGAAACACGGCGATTACGATATTCAGTTTTCCTAAGCGCCTCATAAACTTCCTCCTCTTACTCGTTCTCAAGCGACAGAGAAATGGTTAAGGTCAAGGAACGTTCTTTCGTGGGAAGGCGGGGTCAAGGCCCTAAACGACTCGGCGACAATACGCCTGACTCGAATAGGCTGTATACTGTCAAAATTACCTATTCCACTTAACAATCTGCTGCTGTAGCTTCTTGCCCTGGCGGCGCCCGCGATCTTATCAGCGCTACCCGTCAGTGGCTTTGCGGAGCCTGTTGGGTAAGCGTCGTAGCCGCAAATCCATCTCAAAAAAATCGCAAGGAGGAAGAGTTCCATGAAGAACATGATCCTGATTACAGGCCTGGCAGTCGCGCTCGGCCTCAGTACAAGCGCCGCAGCTCAATCGACCGCCGCACAACAAGGCGCGCCGACCGTCAAGACAGGCGCCGCCTTGAAAGCCAAGGCAGCTTCGCCCGCTCCGTCGGATACAGCCAAGAACCAGTCCAAGAAAACAACCATCGGAAAGGGCAAAGCTACTGCAAAGGCTTCCGCTCCATCGTCGTACTGGACGGAAGAAGTCGACCTGCACGATGACGGTAGTGTTGAGACCACTGAATTTCTCTACGACTCACAGCGCGGCATCGTCTACGCCTATGGGCAGGATGATTTCACCTGCGCGAATGGCAAACCCGAAAAGGCCGCCATCTTGGAGGCCGCTTACACAACCGGTAACAAAGCCGGCAAGCCGGTGGGTTCGGGCTATTACATAGTTAGCCTGAATGCCGGGCAATGCGCCGCAAAGAAGGCGGGAGCCTATGGCTGCAAAGTCGACGCGAACGGCGACCCCACGGAGTGCGGTGCGGTTGCTGTGAACGACGCCACCGGCGAGGTGACTGTCGCTGCGATTAATTAGCGTGCGGTTCTCGGCCGCATTTCGCGTTCGTCCTCGGGATGGATTTGGTGATTAGTTTTGACGGCTAGTGCAGCAACGTAGCGATTCAGGACAGATGTGCCCACCGAATATTCGGGCACGTCAACGGGAGGACTAGATGCGCCAAGCTCGTAGGTTCGCATTGAGCGGTTTACTTTTGATCGGGCTCCTAACAATAGGAAGCGCCCCGGCTTTCTCGCAGAAGGCAGAGACGATTGAAGCTACTGCCGAAGGAACTGGCACACAAATGGGCCAGATAGTTAACATCCGACTGACCATCAACGACTACTCGACTCTCGAGGAGCGGCAAATTCTGGTGCAAGCGTTCACAAAAGGACAGAACCAAGGTTTGGTGAACGCGCTCACCAGAATGAGGGCTGTGGGCCACATCTCCCTGACAGGGACGATTGGCTATGACGTGAGTTACATCCGGCTGATTCCAACTCCGACCGGCCGAAAAATTCGATTCGTAACCAATCGCCAGATCAGCTTCGCCGAAGCCTGGACCGACTCTCAATCCCAAGCCTTCAACCTAACTGGCGGCGAAATCGATTTGAACGACCAGGACAAAAGCAAAAGCACCGGCGTTTTGTTTCCGGCCGCTCAACTGGTGATCGATAAGCAAGGCCAATTGCAAATTGACCTGAATCAGAATTCCTGGAAGCTGGTCGATGTTCTCGACTGGAAAGGCACGCCCGGCGTCAACTAGACGGATTGCCTGCGTTGAGAGGTGAGTTATGAAAGTGCAACATCGCGTTGCGATTTGGTGCGGTTCGCTTCTCTTTTTGGTTACTTTGATGGCTGGCTTCTTGGCCGCCAATGCACAACAAGGTAAAAACAATAAGTACATCTGCTCGGAAACCAAGCCGGGGAGTATGTGTACCGCTGCGACTACATGCGGTTCCGCTTCTTCGCCCTGCGTCGTGGACATCAAGCGAAAAGGAAGTGCGTCCGCATCGTCAACGCCCGACATTCCGAACGCCAAAGGGAATGCTCCGTTCTGCGTAAAGGCGGGCACGACAGTAACGTGGCAGAGCTCATCCAAGAATACGGGCTTTGTCTTGGACTTCGGCTCTTCGTCGCCATTCGAAACACCTAACACACCCGGAACGATTATTGGCGGTGCTGACCGCCCGGTTTCCGTCGTTGCGAAAAAGCCGGGCTGTTACAAATATTCCGTGGGAGCTTGCGTTTCCGGAAGTATCTACGGAATGTGCGGAACTTCATCAGCAGAAATTGTCGTCACCGAGTGACGCCACGCGAGCGGGCCGGCTCGGAGTGGACAGTAATGATAGTTTACTCACCAATGGGCTCGGTCGTAAGCTCAGCGCTCAAAAACGAGCGCCATGGGTCTTGTCGCTCCGTGGAAAGGATATTGAAAATGCTTAGATTCAAAAGCGTCAACTCAATGTTTTACAAGTTTAGTTTCGGCGCTGTATTGCTGCTCTGTTTAATGAGGATCGGCAGCACTCCGAGTTACTCGCAGGATAGGATGAAGCCAGAGACGATCGAAGCGATTGCTACGGGTACGGGCACCCAGGCCGGAAACGGGTTCGTAACCTTTTGGCTGACTATATACGAGTACTCGACTCCTGCAGACAGGCAAGTGCTTGTTGATGCGTTCCAAAAGGCTCAGAATCAGGGCGTCGTTAATGCTCTCTCCAAGATGAGAGCCGTGGGGCACGTCGCACTCACTGGCACTCTCGGATTCGATGTTAGTTTTATCCGCAGTGTCCCAACTCCAACGGGAAGCAGGATTCGTTTTGTCACTAACCGCAAGATTGCCTTCGGTGAAGCTTGGACGGACGCCCAATCCCAGGCCTTCAACTTGAGTGCCGGCGAAATTGACTTGAACGCCGGCGACAGAAAGAAGAGCTATGGCGTTGTATATCCCGCCGCCGAGCTCGTGATTGACAAAGAGGGAGAATTGCGATTCGAGCTTCGCCAGAATCCATGGAAGCTCGTAAGTTTTTCAGATTTTAAAGGGACGCCCGGCGTCAATTAGCGCTGGCAGGTGGCCTGCGTTGAATTCAGTCTCCCTCAGATTTCAACGAGCAACAGTGTGGTTACGTGAATCCTCTGGGTTTGCGGTAGGTCACCGCGATAATGATTGGGCGCCCCACTCCCTCAAGAAGGGGGGCGAAGAAGTGATCATGATCGAGGATCGAAGAGATGGTTGGGTCGAACTGAACGGTCTCGATTGCCCGCCGTCCCGGGAGAGAAATGTCTGGAAGCTGATAGACTCCAAACAGGAGGTCATTTATGAATCGGATGGGCAAGAGCACTCTCGTAGTACTGTTTCTTGCAGTGCTAGGTTCGGCGGCACCAGTAACCCGAGCTCAGTCTGCCCCTGTTTTCGTGATTACGCAGGAAGACAGTACGGTGAAGTTCTCCGTAAAGGCCTCCGTGGCGCTCGAAGGTAGTTTCGATAAATGGGACGCCGCTCTTGCATTCACGTCTCCTGAGGTCACGACAGGCGTCCTGGACGTCAAGATTCAGGCAGCCAGTGTGAATACCGGAAGCGACATGAAGGATGGCAAGCTGAAGAGCAAGGACTTCTTCGACGTGAAACACGATCCGCTGATCACGTTTAAGTCAACGAAGATTGTACAGACCGGTCCCAGCACCTTCGCTGTGCAGGGCAACTTTACGATACGGGGAGCGACCAGAACCGAGACATTAACGCTCACAGTCTCCGGCGAAGGGACAGGCTCAGGCGAGATTAAAGGGACAATGGCCTTCGACCGTAAGGACTACGGCATGAACAGCGGCATTCCCTTCATCAGGATCGCCGACCGTGTCGAAGTGACAGTCGATCTCCATGGCAAGCGAGTTAGCGGGCCTCCGTTGGTATTTAAGCAGTAGCCAACCCGCCTTCATAGATTTTCGTCGCGGCGATTTCAACTCCCAGCTGCACATTATCTTGTCTCGTTTACCGAAAAAAATCGAACCTGCAAATCTGTTGAAGATGAACTAAAGCCATGGTTAGAAAACGGTACGCGGCGGGGTTAGTCTTCGGCGTTTGTCTCGCCGCGGCTTTGTGCTACGGCTAGGATCTGACTCCGCGGGCCTATGTCATTACTCCAGTCCATTCGAAACGCCGGCACTCTCGAAAACCTTCTGCAAAATAATCGGCAACACATCATCGCTGAGATGTCGTAAGTATTGACTGTTCGTCCCGAGTCGCTTACGGCAAGTTTCAAAGCCGGAAACTATGACACCCGTTCCACCGAGTGCAACCGTCGCATTCCCCTCGACGAACGTGCCCCAAACGTGCCTTTCCAGCTCGGCCTTCGCTTCCGCGAGGATCTTGTGCTTGTCCATTTCCACAGGGTAGCATCTCTTTGTGAGCACTCAAATCCGACTCGGAACATCATCTTTCACCGCTGAGGGCTGGAACGGTTCTTTTTACCCCAAGGGCATGAAATCGTCCGATTACCTCCGCCATTATTCTAGTCGCTTCGATACCGTGGAGCTGGATTCAACCTTCTACCGCTGTCCCACGATTGAAGCAGTTCGCAATTGGGCGTTCAAGACGCCGCCGGGCTTCATCTTTTCGCTGAAAGTTCCGCGAACGATTACACACGAGAAAGTCCTCGTCGAGTGTGACAAGGAGTTCGAGGAGTTTATTGGTGCGGCCCACGTGCTTGGCGAGAAATTGGGACCGATGGTTTTCCAGTTTCCGTACTTCAACAGAGATGTTTTCAATAGTCCGGTGCAATTTCTCGATCGGCTGAAGCCGTTCTTTAAGAGATTACCGCGAGTCGGTGGGTACAAGTTCGCTGTAGAGATTCGAAATAAATGGTGGTTAACGAAGCGGTTCGCCGATCTGCTGAAGGAAAATAACGTGGCATTGGTGCTGCAAGATCATTCGCTCATGCCGTCGGCGGAGCGTGTTTTCTCGACGATTGATCCCATCACGGCAGATTTCGTCTACATCCGTTTGCTCGGAGATCGCAAGGCGATTGAAGCCAAGACGACGGTCTGGAATCAGGTTGTCGAAGACAAAACGGCGAGCATGACTTCGTGGGTTGATGTATGTCAGATGGTTCAGAGGCGCGGGATACCGCAGTACGTGTACTTCAACAACCACTATGAGGGTTTTGCTGTGGCTTCTGTCGAGCGCTTCCGGCGCCTATGCGCTGCGAAGGGCATCGGGACGCCGCTGAACGTGCAGTTGCCGGCTGTGATCGAACCTACGCTCTTCGATAGTTCGCCGAACTGAGCCACTTTCGAAGAAATGTCTCATTCTGAGATAGGTAGTGATAAGAGGGGTGGTCTCAAGGGGTCGATGCAACACAGGCTTGCAGTCTATCCGCCGGAGTTTCAAATCCCAATGTTTTTCGTGGCCGTTGATTGAGGCGCAGAGCGATCTCGTCCAGGTCCGACTGTGAGTAGCAGGACAGATCCGCCTTCTTCGGCAGGTATTGCCGCAGCAGCCCGTTCGTGTTTTCGTTCGAACCGCGCTGCCAGGGGCTTTGGGGATCGCAGAAGTAAACCTGTACGTCCGTAGCCATCGTGAAGCTTTTGTGCTGGGCCATCTCCAACCCGCGGTCCCAGGTCAGCGAGCGCCGCAACGTCGCGGGCAGAGTGCGCACGTGCCGGCTCAGGGCGGCCACCACCGTAGTCGTGTCCTTGCCGGGCACCTTCACCAGCATGCAGAACCGCGCATGACGCTCCACCAGCGTGGCCACATGACTGTTGCGCGCCCCGCGCAACAGATCGCCTTCCCAATGACCGGGAATGGCGCGGTCTTCGACTTCCGCAGGTCGCTCGCGGATAGAAATGGCATCGACGATCTTGCCTTGGGAGTGTCCATGAACGCTGGAATGCCGCGAGCGGCGGATCCGCCGCTGGGAGCGAAGGTGCTGAATCAGCTCCTTTTTCAGCGCTCCTCGCGCTTGAAGGAATAGGCTGCGATAAATGGTTTCGTGCGACACGCGCAGGCCCTCATCCTTGGGAAACTGCCACTTCAGCCATCCGGAAACTTGCTGGGGCGACCAGTCCTGCATCAGTTTACTCGCAACGATCTCCCGGAGCGTGGTGTGAGTGGCCAGCAGGCACGGCTTGGGCCGCAGGGCCGATTCCCAGGCCTGCTGATCGGCTTCATTGGCGCGGTACTGCGCGCGCCCGCCATGGCGGGCCACTTCCCGGCTGATCGTCGAGGCACAGCGGTGCAGGCCTTGGGCGATTCCGCGAATCGACGAGCCACAAGCGATTCCGCGGGAGATGTCTTCTCGTTCTGCCAGGGTGAGTGAACTCGGTGAACGGCGGCGGATGGGCGGCGCAATCCCACCATGGCGCTTCAACAGAAGGTAAATAACCACATTGTTCTTGCCTAGCGCTCGACCAATCGCATGTAACGACTCTCCCGCTTTCCAACGACGCCATACCTCAACTCTTTGCATCGCAGAAAGCCGTATACGTTTCTTTGGGATCATAAACACCACCTTTTAGAAAAAAGATTTATACCAGGTGGTGTTGCACCGACCGGTTGAGCTGGCAGGATTTCTCGACACCTATCTGGACCCACATGCTCCTGTCCATCCAAGAAGCTAGCTTCCGATTACGCGCCTAATCGTCCAAGTGAAATTTGCGAAACCGCTGTCGAATCGGATCGAGGAATCTTTCCGCATCTGTCATTAGCGGCAGAAGACTTGTGTAGTCGAGCGGCCAGAGAGCACCATCTCCGGGTCTCGCAGGTGAGTTCTCGGGCCGCCTCTGACGAGACGGCCCGGTTGTTCTTACGATCAAACAAAACAGCTAGTCCGATGCGCCTATGACTTGCACGAGTTTCTTGATATCCATCAAAGGCAATGGGTTGTCCGGATGCTGCAGATCCGGACTCGTATCATTAGACGCTCCGCCGGGAAAGCGCCTCATATTCGGAAAATCCACGATGGATTTGTCAAACTCCCCAATCGGCACCGTCATCAGCGAAACAGCCCACCCGTTGTCGTAGCCGGCATAGCGGCCCGGCGACGTGGTCGGGAGGCGGCTGGCCACCGCACCGTTGAATGTCATGTCGTATTTCTCGAACGGATCCATCGTTAGGTTGTAGAGCGAACCGCAACAGCCGAGATCCTGCTTAGGACCGAGCCAGGTGTCCTTGGACGTATAGAGGTATTTCCAAGCGATTTTGATATCGGGGTTCGTGGGATCACCGCCGATGTCGGCGCGAGCCCCGGCGAAGGATTCACCGTCTATATAGATCCATCCGTTGCGCGCCGAATGCCGATCCTTACCCAGAATGTAGGCGCTGTTGTCAATACTGTCGAAATAGATCGGCTTGCCGTCATTGTCCTTCCACGCGCCGTGAGGCGGCGGGGTGAGTCCGACCATCGTTGCCAACGTTGCCCAGCAGTCAATGTGCGACATCATTTCACCATATCGTGCGCCCGCCGGAATTTTGCCCGGCCACCACATGATGCCGGGCACTCGGAAACCGCCCTCAAACGGCGAGCCCTTTTCCCCACGGAACGGCACTGTACCGGCATCCGGGTACGCGTCCTGCCACGCGCCGTTATCCGCCGTGATGATAACGATGGTGTTGGGAGCTTCTGCACGGATGGCGTCCATAATGCGTCCGATGTTGGAGTCGAGTTCCAACATGGCATCCGAATAATTGCCGAGGTGCGATTTGCCAATGAACGCCTTGGCGGGAATGTTTGGGTTGTGCATCTTCATGAAATTAACATCCATGAAGAACGGCTTGCTCCCTTTGGCGTGCGCCTTGATGTATTCGACCGCTGAGTCCGCCTGACGGACGTCGAATTCATGCAGGTAGTCGTAGTCGATGCGCGCAACTTTGGTCGCGGGTTTGCCCGCGGTGCCTTCCCATTCGTATAGGTTGACGATCTTTTGATATTCTTCCCAGTAAGCAGCGTTATACTTCGGGAACCAGGGATGTGCGAAGCTGTCCGTATCGTCATAGGTATAGACGCCTGGATAATAGGCGGCGAACTCTTTCATTTCGTCAAAGCCATGTTCGATCGGGTAAAACTTGGGCTGATCACCCAGATGCCATTTGCCCGAAAAATATGTCGAATAGCCGTTCTTCTGAAAGAACTCGGCGATCGTCGGCGTGCTCTTCGCAAGGCCGTTCGGGTCGCCCGGCACAACCACGACTGAAAGCGCCGAGCGGATCGGGATGCGTCCGGTCATAAACGAGGCCCGGCCCGCGGTGCAACTCGCCTGCCCGTACCAACTGGTAAAAACCGCGCCTTCCTTGGCGACCTCATCGACGTTCGGGGTCGCATGGCCGAGGTTCACGCCACCGCCATAGGCCCCGAAGTCGTTCCAACCGGTGTCGTCCGTCATAAGCATGACGATGTTAGGCTTCTGCTGGGCTACAGCGTACGGCGATGCTGTTAATCTCAACACTACGAGAAACAATGCAACTAAAGTTGCTTTCACGGATTTCCTCCTTTTCGTGTGACTTAACTCAATGATGCGGGCCGACCCGTTCGTCGAGCGGTTTGGGGCGGACTGCCATCAAAAATCTTGGCGATGCTGCCTTTGTCGATCAGGAAATGCAACTGTCAAAAGTGACAGGGTGTGGCGTTCGGTGGGGGCTTCCAGATAGGTGTCGATAACAGGGGTGGTCTCAAGGGGTCGATGCAACACAGGCTTGCAGTCTATCCGCCGGAGTTTCAAATCCCAATGTTTTTCGTGGCCGTTGATTGAGGCGCAGAGCGATCTCGTCCAGGTCCGACTGTGAGTAGCAGGACAGATCCGCCTTCTTCGGCAGGTATTGCCGCAGCAGCCCGTTCGTGTTTTCGTTCGAACCGCGCTGCCAGGGGCTTTGGGGATCGCAGAAGTAAACCTGTACGTCCGTAGCCATCGTGAAGCTTTTGTGCTGGGCCATCTCCAACCCGCGGTCCCAGGTCAGCGAGCGCCGCAACGTCGCGGGCAGAGTGCGCACGTGCCGGCTCAGGGCGGCCACCACCGTAGTCGTGTCCTTGCCGGGCACCTTCACCAGCATGCAGAACCGCGCATGACGCTCCACCAGCGTGGCCACATGACTGTTGCGCGCCCCGCGCAACAGATCGCCTTCCCAATGACCGGGAATGGCGCGGTCTTCGACTTCCGCAGGTCGCTCGCGGATAGAAATGGCATCGACGATCTTGCCTTGGGAGTGTCCATGAACGCTGGAATGCCGCGAGCGGCGGATCCGCCGCTGGGAGCGAAGGTGCTGAATCAGCTCCTTTTTCAGCGCTCCTCGCGCTTGAAGGAATAGGCTGCGATAAATGGTTTCGTGCGACACGCGCAGGCCCTCATCCTTGGGAAACTGCCACTTCAGCCATCCGGAAACTTGCTGGGGCGACCAGTCCTGCATCAGTTTACTCGCAACGATCTCCCGGAGCGTGGTGTGAGTGGCCAGCAGGCACGGCTTGGGCCGCAGGGCCGATTCCCAGGCCTGCTGATCGGCTTCATTGGCGCGGTACTGCGCGCGCCCGCCATGGCGGGCCACTTCCCGGCTGATCGTCGAGGCACAGCGGTGCAGGCCTTGGGCGATTCCGCGAATCGACGAGCCACAAGCGATTCCGCGGGAGATGTCTTCTCGTTCTGCCAGGGTGAGTGAACTCGGTGAACGGCGGCGGATGGGCGGCGCAATCCCACCATGGCGCTTCAACAGAAGGTAAATAACCACATTGTTCTTGCCCAGCGCTCGACCAATCGCATGTAACGACTCTCCCGCTTTCCAACGACGCCATACCTCAACTCTTTGCATCGCAGAAAGCCGTATCCGTTTCTTTGGGATCATAAACACCACCTTTTAGAAAAAAGATTTATACCAGGTGGTGTTGCATCGACCGGTTGAGCCGGCAGGGCTTATCACTACCTATCTCAGTCTGAGATTGCTGGTCGTAAGAGGATTTATCGACACCTACCGCGAGTCCTTGCCTGAGTGCTTGCCGCGTTAAGCATGGAAGTCTATATTTGTCTTCGTGCGCGTTCTAGTAAGCTTCCGTGCCGTCCTGATTTGCACCGGGTATCTTGCGATCCTGCAACAGCCCGTGCGCGCACAGACACCAGTCGGAAGTTCCGAGCGTTCGCGCGTTGCCACACGGCCCTATGGCTGCCCCGTGCTGCTAGATGACATCGACGCTCCTCCAATTGTTGTTCACGACGTAAGATTCGATGGAGTAATAACTTTGCCCGAGTCCGACCGGGAGGAGTTCGTTTCCCATCTGAAAAAACCAGGACTGTTTGCCACGCCCGGCTGGGTCGACGGGATCGCGATCGATGCCCAAAACATGTGGCTTGATCATGGATATTCTCAAGTCATGATAGAGCCAGAAGCACGAACCTTCAGCGTCGACGCCGAAGGCGAGCACGTTTTCCTCACGTTCCACGTCAACGAAGGCACGAAGCGTTGGTTGAAAGGAATCCGTTTCAGCGAAAAAGACAGCACAGTATCCGACCCTGACACGTCACACAATGCAAGCCCTGATCCGCGTTGGCTTTCGGCCTTTTCGTTGGACCGGCTTCGCAGATTAATTCCGATCCAGGATGGAGACGTATTTAGCACAACTAAACTTTACGAGGGCTTTGACGCTCTGGAAAAATTATATAAGTCCGAGGGATACGCCGAGTTTTCGGTGACGCCAACGATCGCGCACGACGATAAGGATCACAGCGCGTCCGTCACCTTGGAACTGGACAAAGGCGAGCAATTTCATGTGGGGAAGGTTGAAACCCTCGGCATCGATGCTGCCCTCGCTGAAAAGCTGCAAGTAGCGCTGCCCAAGGGTGAAATTTTTCACCCCGCCGCAGTGGATGCCGCACTGAAATCCGTGCTTCCAGCTTCAGCAGCGGACCGCGTTGACCTGCGTAAGAATGAGCGTGAGGCCACAGTCGACATAACGATCGACCTCCGTCCGTGCCCGCCTCCTGAGCGATCAGTTCAAGAATAGGTGTCGAGAACAGGGGTGGCTGTTGAAAAAGTCGGGTTTTCTGAAAAAAGTCGAAAATCGGGTGATAGAAAATGTCCAGGAGACTGAGAAAAATCGTTTACAGAGCTTCCTGACGCGATCCGACTTTTGCGATTTTCGAGTGAGCGAGTTTTTCAACAGCCACAGGGATTATCACCACCTAATTTCCGGCCACAATTTGGTCGAAAATCTCCTGCGAGGTGTCCCTGCGGTTTCAGAGGGGGTCAAGGGGTTCAGGTCCGATCTCTATCAGTGAGCCCGTGACACCCTGACTCCCTCCACCATGTCATTGACACATATATCATTTACTGGAGTGATGAAGGTAGGGTGTCACCATGTCGTATAGACAGAGATATCCTCCAATGTGACACCCTTCGTGATCAGAGCGGCTCTTCATTAACGCTCTTGCCGTCGACGATTGCCATTGCGCTCGCACCTTGTTGCTCACGCCGGACTCGGGCTTCTTGGTTCAATTCTCTCGCTACCTCAGGGATTGGCGTCCGGTCAGTTGGGTGCTGCCAGAACCATCCGACTCCGGGCATCTTATATTTCAAAACTCCCACACTGGCGCAGGCACGTTTCAATGTGCTTTCACTGATGTGTTTGGACTCAGCCCGTTCGTAGACCATCGTTGCTGGAGCCCTGCCCTCTTTCAACGCATCGTTGATAAAGTCCACGCCCTTTGTATCCCGCCGTGATTCAGGACGGTCTGCAGCGACGAGATCATCTGCGGTTGCATCGGTGCGTTCGCCCCACACGATATGGCCGACGACCCACGGCTTTCCATTGGGCTTCGTGCCGATAATCTGATCTTCAATGGTGAACAGTAATCCAGTATCGACCTCTTTGGCATTGTTCAGTTTCAGATTCACCATCACTCGTTGCTGCTTGTTGTCAGATTGTCGGAAGAAACCCCACACAGAGCGAGGCACCGCAGTCCATGCACGACAGCCGCCCGGTTTATCCAGTGCCGTCGAGACATTTGAATTTTTATTGAAATGCCCAACAATCACTATCGTGATTTTCAGTTCTTCAGCGAGGCGAACCAGCATCGTCAACACCGGGCGGACTTCTCCGTCCTGATTGAAATTAATATCGCCAACATAGTTGGTGATGGGATCGATGAACAGAAATTTTTCTTCGGGGTGCTGCTGCAAATTGGCTTTCACCGCCGCCATGTCTTCTTGAAAGGTAATCATTCGTTCGCTGAACGAATCGTCTTTTTCGTGGACACGAACCGTAGTAATAATCCGAACCTTTTTCAAATCTGCGCCCGCCGCTTTGAGTCTTGGAACTAAGGTATCGTCCACTCCCTGCTCGGCATCGAGAATTACAACATTCATCGGCTTGCGATCCGTGGTCGCTTCTGTGGGGAACGGTCGGGCAGTCGTCAGGCACGCGACGTTGTCCGCGCCGGTGAACCCTTTTCCGCCGCCCGGATTGCCGTAGTAGGCATTCAACGCGTCCGTTTGCAGATACGGCTCCCACAAGTATTCGATTGGGTGGGGAATAACGTCGCAAGCGTAAACCGACATAATTGTCGATGCATTCGCCAACGGTTTTGTATCATTCTGCGCCGCCTTGGCAGGCTCGACTCCGTAGGCTAAATTTTTGAATATGACTTTTTCATCTGTGCCCGCAGGGTATTTGCAAGCACTCGCGGCTTTCTTGGCGCACATATCAAGATAGTCTTCGCCGTAGCCCTCGCAGCGTTTTTCACAGACTTCAACGAGGTATGCGGTTATGCTCTGCTCTTCTAACCCGAGATGGCGCAAACCGCACGCGATCTTGTACAGAGTGACATCGTGTTTGCCATATGGAATTTTTGGGCCAGTCAGCGATTTGTCGATTTTGGTCCACTTCTTTTGAGTACGCAGCCAAGCGATATCAGCGGGCGGCATCACCACAGGCGATGTTTTCACCACAACGCGATATTGCTTGCCAGTATTCGGATGAATGGACCCCGGCGAAACGGCCTGTTCGTTTTCCATCCGCAACGAAAAGTCGCCGAACCTGTTATCCTGCGAAATGTTTCCGAGTGCGATGCTCTCTGCGGTCTGCAAATACCAGCGGTGCCCGCGCCCTTCCCGGGATTGAATCGTCAACGTCCTTGGGAAATCTGTATTCGTATCGGCTTGATGGCGTTTGCGGACTTCAGGCGAATCAATTTCCAAGACACAATGCTTTCCGATTTCCGCAAAGGCAACGCCGCCGAAATTGCAGCCGGGATGGATTCGCGCCCACTCATCGATCTGGGCAAAATCAGTTGAGGCACGGAGATGCCAGTCTGTCCCACCAATGCTGGGATTTTTGCCGATCAGCGGTGTCTGCGGAATACCCAGAGCGGCCATAAATTTTGCGCCATCTGCAGGACACGCGAATTCACCATTATGGTCGGGCTCCGGGACAGCGACTTCCGATGGCGTTGGGGCCGGAGATTCCGATGGCGTAGATTTCGCCTCGGCGATGATTCGAGCCACCTCGACATCTAAATCGAACGGTTGGCTACTCATCGGCCACCTCGACGTTGATCGCTTTGCGACGACCGCCGAACTGACCGAGTTCAAATTTGACACGGGTGCCCTTTAGGAGCGGCTCTTTATTTGGTAGGTCGGTGATGTGGCAGAAGATTTCATCGTCCGTTAATTCAGGACGGATGAACCCGTAGTTGCGGTGCTTGAACCAAGAGATGAGTGTTCCATTCATAAAATGATCCTTAGTCACTGCTAGTCCACAGAAACCGCAAGCGCTGTGGAACGCATTTGCTGCTTGCTACACCGGGTGCGTCCAAGATGTTCCCGCCCCAGCGCCTTACCGCTTCTTACTGCCTGAAACCTCGTGGCTGAATTTGATTGGCTCGATTGGTGCTGCTTCAATCCCTAGGAATGCGTCGAGAACCCGCCGAAGTAGTTCAGCGGCTGAGATGCCCCGTTGGCGGGCGACTTTTTGGAGAGTTTCCCGCTCGACTCGGCTGATAAAAAAATTGCTTCGGATCAATGCTTCCATTGTTGGTCTCCTTTAGTGTGTATTCGCACCCTTCTAACTATGGTGCGGTTAGTTGGGTTTTCCCTGCCTGACTTACCGTTCTGAACTCCTACCGCCGCCACTGCGGTGCCAACGACGCTGCCTCAGTCCGAAGTTTTAAACTAATCCAGCCATATACAGAGGCACATGTGTATGGAAACCACCACCGAAACGGCGGGCTCGATGACTTCGCCACTGCCAAGTGATACAGTCCCTGCCGCGAAGCCAGACAAACGGACAAGGAAGAAATCTATGTCTCGTAGGTCTGGTCAAGGTGGTTACATCGAGCAAAGAGGAAACGCGTTTTACGTTCGGTTTCGAATTGATGTCGCGGGCCAAGAGAAACGGGCATACGCCTGTGTGCGGATTTGCCCATCCTCTGGCCAAGGCAGGATGACGAAGCCGGAACGTGAAAGGCGAGCAAAGGAAATAATCGCCGAGAGCGGTGCTGACACTGAAGAGCATTTCAAATCAGTGCAGGCTGTCAATCTTGGCGTCACGTTCCAGCAGCAATCAGAGTGGTTCTTGCAAAACGTGCAAAAACGCAAACGCCGACCAATTAAACCAGCGACCGCGCTGAGTTGGACAAATTGCGTCAGGAAATGGCTTAACCCTGTTCTTGGGTCTGTGCCGCTTTCTGCCGTCAACAATCTGGCTCTCAAAGAACTGGTTTCCAAAATGGCCGATGCGAAACTCTCTGCGAAGACAATCCACAACTACATTCAAGTCGTGAAGATGGTTGTGGCATCAGCAGTCAACGAACAGGGCGAGGGACTTTATCCGCGCAAATGGAACCATGAATTTATGGATTTGCCCGAGATAAGGAACCAGTACACGCCGATGTTCAGCGGCGATGATGTGACGAAGATCGTGACAGATGCTGAAGGGCAATACCGCGTTCTCTTTGCTCTTCTCGCTGGCACAGGTCTTCGTATTGGCGAAGCAGCAGGGCTTGAGGTCGGTGACGTGTCTGCTGATGGTTTGACTCTGAGGATTCAGCGAAGCGTGTGGAACGGCAAGGTGCAAACTCCGAAGACGGCAAACGCCTTCAGGGAAGTTGACCTGCATCCATCACTTGCTGCTCTGCTGAAGATTCACATCGGCCAGCGTACGTCCGGCTTGCTGTTCAGCACATCGAACGGCAATCCAATCTCACAACCCAACATCCTGAAGCGCAGCCTTCATCCGATTCTGAAGACGATGAACCGCAACACTGCGGGGTTCCACTCGTTTCGCAGGTTCCGCGTTACCCATCTGCGAAAGAATCGCGTGCCGGAAGACATTCTGCGTTTTTGGATTGGCCACGCGGACAAAACCGTCACAGACGGATACTCCAAGGTGAAGGACGACGTGGCATTCCGTCGAGTCTGCGCAGCGAACGTGGGAGTTGGGTTCGACGTTCCAACATGCGTTCCGCTTGAAAAACGCGATGTTGCACGAATTGCACGAAAAATTACACAGCCTGAAATGTTGCCGATTGGGGTCTAAGTTGAAACAAATCAAGGAGAAGAGTGGCGCGCCCGGAGAGATTCGAACTCCCGACCCTCTGGTTCGAAGCCGCAAGAATGACCGTGGAGGTGGTGTCGCCTAGTCTTACTAGTTGCGTTTGTTACGTAGATTTCGCCATGCGTTGAGCAGGTAGGGCGTCTAGTGTTGTGTAGAGCATTTGTTATGGACACTCAACGGACACCGGTTCATAGTTAAGTCTGAGAGGTTTTTGTCGATGACGTGAGATCGGACGCCGAGGCTCGCGGCGGCAACATTCCGCAGCAAAGAATCGCGCACATGGCCGATCCAAAATAGTAACCCTCACGCCCAACATTTCGCGCGTGTGGTGAGGTAAGCGGAAACAGGACGAGCAAAACCAAAAGTCCAGAGGCCCGCTTGACTTCGAGAAATCGGAGTCAGGCGGCCTTTTTCATTTTGCGGCAACCGAAGTGCGATACGCCGCGTTTTCCGCAATGTCCAACAGCTGCGGCGACGGCGACGGGTTTTCTTATACTTACTTTATTCAGAGAGGGAAACGCCCTAGGCTTGTTGTAAGGATGCCGGGCGCTGGAATGGAAGAGAACGGCACAATCGTCACAGGCTAAGTCTCCTTTCATGAATGCGTTAGGAGCCACAGTGACGACGTGACGATAATTTGGAGGAAGCGAATTAAAAAAATTGACGCGCCAAGTTGCAAATAGCGCTTTAAAAAAGTCGCTTTCGTGCGATTTCGTATAAGTAGGAAGCGGGCTGAAATGGTGAATGGACAATGAAATCTAAAGAACGAGCAGAAGCGATTCGGAAAGTCAAGGACCGTGCGGAGCAGGAGCGGCTCGAATTTTTCCATGATCCAATGCGGTACGCCTATGCAGTCGTACCAGCCATGGATCATCGAGAGATGTGGCCGATCGACTCGCGTGACTTCCGGCTTTGGGTAATGCAAGCCCTCTATGATTCGCTTGGCGCTGCGCCGGCCGTCTTGGTTAAAGAGCTCATCTACGAATTCGAAACTAGGGCAATCTGTCGCGGTCCGAAGTATGAAATTTTCGTGCGCGTGGGCGGATCTGGCGGCGCTTTCTACGTTGACCTCACTAACGAGTTTTGGCAGGTCGTTGAAATCACCGACGGTTGGCGTGTTCTCGACGATTATCCGGTGAAATTCCGGCGCACCTCTGGGATGTTGCCCTTGCCGTATCCGGCGCAGGGGAACCTGCGAGAGCTCCTCAAGTTTCTCAATCTCCGAAGTCGGGCCGACGAGATTTTGTTGCTGACATGGCTCGCTTTTGCGTTGCGGCCGAAGGGGCCATACCCGGTTCTGTCATTATCGGGGGCTACCGGCTCGGCGAAATCCACGACCGCGATGATTCTGCGTAAGCTCGTCGATCCATCACAAGCAGAGCATACGACAGAGCCGCGCACTGAGCGTGACCTCGCGATTGCCGCTACAAACTCTCATTTGATAGCCATCGACAACTTGTCGCAGGTCTCGACGCAGCTTTCTGACGCTCTGTGCCGAGTGAGCACTGGTGGATCGTTTCGGACACGGCGACTGTATAAGAACAACGAGGAGATGATTTTCACGTTTAAATCTCCGATTATTCTTACCGGTATCGGAGAACTTCCGACGCGTTCTGATCTCCTTAATCGCTCGCTCCTGATTCACCTCGAACGCATTTCGCGATATCGCGATGATGAGGAACTCTTGGCGGAATTCGAGGAAGCTTGCCCTCGAATTTTCGGGGGACTGCTCGATGTCCTCTGCGCTGGGCTTCAGAATGCGAAGAAGGTTGAGGTTCCGGTGTTGCCGCGGATGGCTGCCTTCGCACGCTTTGGTGTAGCAGTGGAGGAGTTGCTCGGTTTCAAGCCTGGCGATTTTCTTGCAGCCTACAGGCTGAACATCGAAAAAGCAAACGACGCCACACTGGAGTCGTCGCCGGTTTTCATTCCAATTCGCGATTTACTCGAAAGATGTCGTCGGTTTTCTGGCACGGCAGGCGAACTGCTTGAGAAACTCGCAATCTGCGCCACGGATCTTGCAAGGCGTCATCCGAATTGGCCGAAGGCATCGAATAAGTTGTCGGAAGAAATTGCTCGTATTGAGCCAGACCTTGAGAAAGTGGGCATTTCGGTCGAACGGGGCCGAAACCGCCACGGCAGGTTCATGGTGATGGAATTGCGGCCCGAATCGCAAGCCCGCGACAACGGCGCCGACTCCGGCTCGTCATCCCAATTCGCCAACGCGGCCAAGGCATCGTGATTTAATGTTCGGTAGCGCGATTCAGCATGGAAGGCCCAAATGGAGAATGTAAAATGGAAAACAGTTGTCGTCCATCCTGCGCCGTGTGCGCTCAGCCACCGCCGATAAAAGAAGTCATCGCCGATCAATTGTTCTGGAATGAGCCGTTCGATTCGATACAAACAATATTTCGCGTTTCCGCACTGGATCTCGATCGGCACTCTGCGAACGATCCTGGTGTCTCAGCCATTCGCAAAACAGATTTCCCCTTCTTTGAGAATGCTGGATTTCTACTGCTCAGTCCGGCCGCGCACGATTATCTCGTATGGACCCGTGAGCGGGTCAGGAAACCTTTGCATGAGGCCGACAAGCGGTTCTGCGTCCTAGTCGGACTCGTAGCTGATTCCTTTTTACTGAATTCAAACCTGAAAAACTTCTTAGATTATTCACAATGCTTTGCTACTGTCCAAAAGATCGTAGCCGCAGTTAATATTGCCGAGATCCCAGATGAGGTTTTTCTATCCGATGACGGCCTTAACTCTCTTCCGGATCACTGGTTCACCGCCCCTCCGGTAGTTCCTGCTTCATTTGAGTGGACTCAGCAGAGCGTGAAGCCATCCGGCGAGATGGATGGTCTTATGCCCACACAGAAGAAGCCAACCAAATGTAGTCGCCAAGGAAGAGAGGTTTTTGCCCATCCGCTCTGTTTTTGCGCCAAATGCTATAAAACCAGAAATGAAGAGGATCGTCGTTCGCGTTCCAACGAGAGAGATCGGATAGCTGGCTACAGTCAGGATTGGCGGCGTATACGGAATTACGGACACGGAGCCGTTGCGCTCCATCAGATCGCGCTTCTGGCTGATAAGGAAATCTGTCCGGACGGCAGCATCCGTTTGCTGTACACGGACGAAGCCAAAGTGCGATGGTTCCAGCGGACCTTTTGGGCTTTTCTGCGACTAAGGTTTTGGATTGAGCGCATCATTCCAACAATGCGCAGTAAGGAATCCATCGATATTGCCTATCACACGCTGCGCGTGAGCTTCCCATTTGATCCCCCCGGAGCAGCGCCCTTATACCAGAACATAAAGGGACTCACGGGAATAAAAAAGGTGCAACGCGGCAGCCTTTCATCTAGAGACTCACAGCGATTAGAAAATGCACGAAAAGAACTCGATGGCCTTTATTCGTCAATGCCCGAGCTCCAGAATCTAGAATTGGCGAAACATGCGGATAATGAAATCAATCGCGAGTTGAGGCCGCTCATACAGAGTCGCAAGTATTCCAATCTCACAAAGTTTCGACGACCCGGCATGGAACACGAGAATGCGACCTTGCAGCATGACGAGATTTTCAGCATGGCTAATACGGCTATTGGAAAAGCGGCGGCCCAAGACCGCGCCGACACCCCGCCGACGAATTGGTATATGAAACTGTGGCGAGACTTCGAACGTGGTAAACCGGCGCCAATTATCATGCGCGTGAGCCGAGATATCAGCGATGAGCTTAGGCGAGAGTGGAGAGAAATGAGCGTGCCGGACGGGCTCACCCGCAATTCTTTGAGAGACATTTTGAAGGGTGCGTTTAGAGCCGGAGAGCAAATACACCCTGGCGTATATCGTGCGGGTGGCTCGGAAACCGCCGAGGATTGGAAGAGAATGCGCGTGGGGGCTGCCACCATCTTTGAAACCGTCACCTTCAAAAAACAAGTGCCATGCGAATTCACGAAAGCAGAGATGATCATCATGAAAGACCAGATATGTAAAACCCCTAAGGAACGTGCCATTTGGCAGGCCAAGATCGAAGATCCCGAGTCCGACTTAGACCAGCTCCAAGAACGGGTCCGCTCCGAGACCGGCGAAGACTTTTCGCTCCAATATATACAGCAGATTGCTTCCAAGTTACGAAAACGGGCCAACGGAATAAAATCCCGCCGCCGGTGAAGATTTCGCTTTAAAAAATACAGTTTCGAGCGATTTGATATATAGGAGCCCTATGTCCCCACGCATTTACATCTCCCTGTCGCCCAACGGAGTCGAGCGCGTAACAATTGGAGCAGTCGGCAGCCCGGTGGCCAAGGACGAGGCCATGGATCTGTACCGTCGGCTCATAGTTCCGATCTTGGACTTGGACCGCGCCGCACGCGGCAGTGCCGACGCCAAGGACACGAACGGGACGTGGGTGCCACGAAGTGCATTTTTATGAGTCACCTGAATTCGATCTAAGAAAAAAACATGGAAAAACGTCTCATTGCAGCAAGTGAAGCTGCAGCACAGCTCGGCGTGGCGAAATCCACAATTTATCTGCTTTGTCGTCAGCGGAAGATACCGCATATCCGGATCGGGGACCGGCTGCTCTTTGACCTAGACGAAATCATTGCAGCGACCCATGTGCCAGCAGAAAACGGACACGGTTTTGCGATTCTCAAAAAATCATCTGCAGGAGCGGATCGGTGACGCATGTCAAGCTATGTCGGTTGGTACCCGCGCCGCCGCGGAATATTGGAGCACCTCGACACTGGCTCCATCTCGCTCTTAGACCTGGCGGTGCACGATTTTCTTTGCTTGACCGCAGATTACCGGACGGGCGTGGCTTGGTCTTCTTCGGAGAAGATTCACGCGCTGTGCCCGGCCGAGATCAATTCTCGTGCGATCCGTCGTTCGCTGGCAAAAATGGAGGGCTTGGGTTGGCTGAAGCGATTTTGTGTTCGTGGTAGGAGAGGCAATTATGCTGTCGTCATCGCGCGCTACTTTGTCCGCGATGCGTCCGGGAGCTGGATGAGCGTAAACGCTGAGCGGACAACCGATTGGCGAAACGTTCAGTTCGACCCTGTCCATGAACCGTCCTCTCTTATGTCGGAACCCGACCGCGAGCGCGTAGGTGAGCCTGTAGGTGGGGTGTCCGGTATTAAAGAAGTAAGAAGGGAAGAAACGAAGACGAAGAAGGGAAATCCACAGAGCGCTGTCGCGCTCTCGGGTCAGTCATCGAAGGATTTTGAGAATCGCAAAATAATCACTCTGCGCTCCGAAACGATCAAACAGGTCTATTTCCAGGAATTCGAGAAACACTTCCACCTTCAACCAGACTTCGACGGCAGCGATGGAAGGGAACTGGCTCGCTTCGTGAAACGCCGGCCGGAGGATGTCGATGTGCTTGTTGCGTGGCTCAAGAATGCATTTTTGAGCGACGATGTTCCCGCCACATGGATTCGCTTCCGGCTTCGCGAGTGGTGCGGGCGAGCGTCGAAATTCTCAGCCGGCCCGTTGAGAAAACGGAAAGCAATCAGCGTGGGCCTTGAAGACCAGAACCCAGCCAAGTTCGATGGAGTAGTGCTGTGATCCTGAACGAGGCCGAACTGAAAGACAGGCTCGAAAACTGGTGGGATGTTCCGACGAAGTACCTCGACCGTAGGTTCTCTACGTTCAACCCATACACCCGAGAGCTTGAAAGCAGGCTCGATCTCGCTAGACGAGTCGCCACGGAGCGGACATCTGCTCTTCTATTCGGTCCGCCCGGGAGCGGAAAATCCCACCTCGCGATTTCGATAATGGCACACTGGGTCGCGCGCGGTGCCAGAGGAAGGTTCATCAGCGCTCTCAACTACTGCCTAGAAGTCCAAACAGCCTTCGGAAACCCGAGGGACATCGTTGAAGACCTCGTCCACGATGCGAGTTTTGCATTGCTTGACGATCTTGGCACCCAAAGGGACAACGAAACCGGCAGAATTGCGATCTTGTACTTAATCGACCAGGCGTATGCCGCGGGTCAGAGACTGATAGTGACCAGCAATCTAACTCCGACGCAACTTAATCAATTCGAGCCAAGAGTCATGAGCAGACTCGCCGAAATGGGAGCCATTATCGAAATGAAGGCTGACGATTACCGGCTGCGAATTGCAGCACGCCGGCAGTCACTAGTGTTCGGGATGTAAGAGCGAGCGCTGTGATTCAACTGGCCCGTGGAAGGTCGTGACCTATGCGTTTCCGCATCAAAATCATCAACCCTAACAATCCTACGCCAGTTAGCATGAGGCCCAATGTCGCGGGCTCTGGCACTCTACTTACACTTAATGTGGCGACGCCGCTTGAGTATGTGCCTGCGGTTCTGTAATCGATGAGTGGTAATGCGTCGTTTGAACTATAAGTTGCTGAGGCGGTTCCAAGCCCATTGGAGGTTAATATGGCTTGGTCACCGGCGCCGCCGTAGTCCAAGATAAACTTGTCAAAACTCGCGAGATAAAAGGACCCTGTTAATGAGTAGGATCTGAGGTCGACGGCAGTGAGGGTCCTGGACATAGTTACCGCCTGCATGGGTTTGGTTGTGAACGTAGCACCGTATACGGCTGGGTCGAATGTGACGTCGTATGTGTAGACGAAAGAGTCAGCGTGAGCGTAAGGCGCTCCGACGGCCACCAATAATATCGCAACGATGATCCACAATGAGTTTCGCATTTTTTTCAAATACCTCCGGGCAATGCCTAATCGAAGACGAGCCGAAACACCTTGAATTTGTGGGGGGATACTGGCCGACCTCACCCACACTTGTCAACTACAAAAGCTTGTACCACGAGGACCGTTCTTTATCAGTAAAAGCGCATCTCCTGCAGACGCACCTAGCCGAGTAGATTGTTTGCCCAAATTAGACATCGGCTTCATACCAGAAATAACTAGGCACCATAGACGTAACTACGTGCTCTACGAATACCACGGACAATTAAACATGACGACCCGGAGAGGCAGACCGCCGAAGCATTTTGCGTGGGTGGCGTTGCGGACGCCTAAGAAGCTCGATGACAATCTAAAAAACCTTCCGGAACCGGTTCGGGAAGTCGCCAAAAAGCGCCATCTGTTGATCGCGGGCCTTACCCATGAACTCGGCGGCGCTGATCGCATTTCAGTTTCAGAAGCCTTGTTGATTGACCGCGTTTCGCGGCTCTGGGCCTACGTGGAACTGGTCGACAGGGCCTGCCTCGATTCCGGCAAGCCAAGTGATCGCCCGACCGATTATCTCGGCCTCGTAAACTCCCTCGTACGGGCCACCAGAACCCTCAGCGAGATGGCAGCAGAGAAACGCAATGGAGGAGCCGGGGACGTGCTCGACCTGGGGCAGTATTTAACCCAGCGAGCGTCGAAATCTCACCGACCTTCTGATACGACACCAGAAGGTCGCACAAAAGTGCCCGAAAATGATGAATATAGCGGCCTAAATGTCCGTCAAGTGTCCGACCTTGGGTCCTAAACGAGTGAGGCCTGAAATCATGGAAAAACCGACTTCGATGCATTGCGCCAGCGCCACGGTGGGCGGCCGGCCAATCGACCGCTTGCCGGTCCCTGACATTTCGCGGGAGTTCTCGACCCCTGACTTGTACCAGTGCTCCTTTCTGATCGCCCGCGGAAGACGCGTCCTAAGGGTCCGATCTGACGAAGACCGATTCTGGTTCTCTTTTGAGAAAACTACGGAGATGGACACAGATATTGCCGACTTCCATTCGAACGCGCAGATCGGCGTTCGTGATTTCGTCTCGGCGATGTATGCGGCGAAACGGATGATGAGGGAGCAGAGTGCTCGCCGCCGATGAAGAAAAGCCAAGCCATTTCGCTCGATGATTTCTGCTCGGACGTTCAGCTGATCGGCGAGCCGCTGAGCAAGTCCTGGAGCACGTTTTTTCGGGCCATCGAGGGGCTGCCCCTGGACGAAGAAAGGCAGGATCTTTTCAAGCGATGCACCGGCCGCGAAGCGTACGAGCCCCGCGTTTACTCAGAGGTGCTTGCCATCGCAGGGCGCCGAAGCGAGAAGACCAGCTCTTTCTTAAAGTATCTCCTCTGGAAAATTGCAATGTTCGACCGCGTTACCGGATCGTCGCGGAATGAGCTTCTTCGAGTGCCAATAATCTGTCAGGACCTCAGAATCGCAAAGGACCTCAAAACGACCGCCGAATCTTACGTTCGGCGAAGCCCAATCCTTTCAAAAAGCGTTGGCGAGTTTCTTACGAACGAAATCAAGTTCAAGACTGGAATTAGTTTGACCTGTTACCCGGCTACCTGGCGCAGCACTCGGGGCCTGAGCGTGCCCTTCTGTTTTCTAGATGAGCTGGCTTTCGTAGAGATTGAAGGAGCGTCGCAGGTCGAGTTGGTCCGCCAGGTTAAGCCGGCGATGATTCGGTTCGGTGAAGCGCGGCGCCTGTGCAAGGCGACGACCCCGTGGCGATCGACTGACCACGTCGCGGAAGAGTTTTCGCGCCGTAACGAACATCCCGAAAAGCTCGTCTGGCAGGCGGCGACCTGGGTCATGACTGACCGGGTTGACCGAAAGCTGCTTGAGGAAGAAAAGCGTGCCGATCCATCCTACTTTGCGCGCGAATACGAGGCACTGTTCACCGCCGATGCGGAGTCATTCATCCCGCTCGGAGACATCGATGCGGCAGTAATCGCGGGACGCACCGAAGTGCCACCATCCAAGGGCCTGAAAGGCGGCTATATCGGTGCGATTGACGCTAGTTCGTTGACTGGCCGCGATCGATTTGTGTTCGGTATCGCCCATCGTGCGGTTCGAGGCTCTGCAAACGGCTATGGACCGTCCGTCGATCTTTTGAGGGGGTGGACGCGTTCACCGGTGGCTCAAGTTTGCGACGAAATCGCCGCGCTAGCGAAAGCCTACGGGGTTCGCGAAATAGTTGCCGACCAGCATGGCTACATTTTTCTGCACCAGTTAATGGCGGATCGCGGCATCCGGTTGCGGCAGCTCGCTTTTACCGTTCGGAGCAAACCGGAAGTGTTTCTCGATTTGAAACTCGCGCTCGCGCAAGGACGTGCGCAGCTTCTTGACCATCCTGAAGCGTTGCGGGAACTCCGAATGCTGGAAAGTAAGCGAACCAGTGGCGGAAATTACACTATCTCAGCGCCTCGCGGCGCACACGACGACTATGCCTGCGTGATCGCCCTACTTGCGCATGGGACAAAGCAAACGGACAGCGGCGGTTGCGCCATCCTTGCGATGGATGGCCGCGCGATTAGCTTTTAAATCGAGAGGGAACAAATATGGCTCTTGGCGGACCGAGAAGTAGCAGCGTTTTCATCGGTGGTGGCGGCCACGCCGTAGTGCGCTCGTGCGCGCAACCGGCATATATCTTGGGGAAGTGCGGCCGATGCGGAGCGCAGAAGGAATGCACCCGCCTGGCGTTCGACGCGGGCATGTCGTCATTGAACGGCGAATTTCACTGTGACTGCGGTACGCGCGTGAAGTTGTCAGTGCCTCTTGGGTTTCGCAAGGTTGGTGGATTTTGAAAATAGGGCTAAGGAAACGGCAAAAGAAGCGGGAATCTCGAGCCACATCTGGTCAATCGGAGAAGTCGTTGGATTACCCGATACGCCAGAATCGAAAGCAGCTTAGTGAAGCAATGTTCCAAGAACTTCGACGCCATTCTATTCAGAGTATCGAGGTGGCCTTCGGCGTTGACTTGCTTCGTTCGGGTTTGCGTAGAGCTCGACGTAACAGCAAGACAGGCATAAATAGGGGTAGATAGCGATTCCATCATCGGCGGCGTGAAAGCTACCCTTGGCTGCGCGTGCGAGCGAGAGAAAGAAGGGAAACTCGCATAGCTTCATGCCTCCATTACACTTTGGGCAATCTCTCAGTTCGGGAAGGTCTGCTTCAGCCACTCGCGCCTCTAATATTTGAAAACGATTCCACTGGACTTGGACTCAGCGGGAAATGCGTATCCACAGAAGCGGCAGACCAAAGCCTCGGGTTGAACGAATTCTGCGCACTTCGGACATTTCTTGAGGCCTGCTTTTTCTGCGGCGGCTTCGCGGTCAGGCTTACTGAGAAGCGCTATGAGGAAGGCAATCAGCGGACTTAGGAATAGGGCTAAAAAGAAAAACCCAGTCGCGCTGCGGCCTTTCTTAGACGCATAGGATGCCACGAGCGCGGACAGTAGAATCCAGCCTAGAACTATCGCCATATGTTTGTGACGAGAGACTAGAGCCAACAGTAAACGTTTGTCAACAGGAGAAGGGCAACACAGATGGTAGGTCAAACCACAACTCAAATCCTGCGTCGCGCGAGGATGGCGGAGCGCCCGGCCCGGCGTAGCGATGGTCGCTGGATTTTGAAAGACGTATGCGCCGCAGCTTGCGCGGTAGCGCTCGATCACGTCCTTGTGGGATTGGAGAATGATCCAGAGAAAAAGGACAGATTTGTTTTTGTTTTCGAGCATGATGCGACTTTCGAAGCGGACTTCTTTCGGTTCACCGGCGACCAACCGGTTCGCGTTCAGACTTTCATTGATGCATTTTTCTCTCTTAAATTTCTGTTGCGATCACGATCGCGGATGCCACGTGGAACTCCACAATGAATACGCAGACAGACGAACACGAGGCACAGCGCAAACTAAATACACTGTATGCCATCGAAGCTCTACGGCTCTTGGCAACGCCTGCAACGGGGGATGACGAACCCGTCCGTAATTTTGCTAAGGAAGTTTGCTCCAATTCTTTCACGCCACCGAGGACCTTAATGAGTGACACCGAACTTGAGCGATTAATGCAACAAGCCGAGGCGACACGCGACCCCGACGCAACGAAAAGCGTCGCCGAGGTCTTTTCAGACATCGTAGCTTTAGCAGAAGCTGCGGAGGGGCGGTTCGTTGCTGACTTTTGTACGAAAATGTTCTCTGCGGACTACTTTGAGCGTTCCAATTCGAAGAAAGTCGGCTTCTATCACATTCTCCAATCTGCGGTAGAAGCTGTTGCTCTCTTCGAAGACGATGACTGGCCGGCTGAAAGGTTGGCGAAGCGTATCGCGCGCGCGGAGTTTTTCCTGTTCGATCAACCTAATGATGCGCGTTTCAAGGACGTGATAATTCGCGCATTTGAGGATTCGAAATTTGGGGATTTCACTCGACTTGCAGAAGAAATTCGAAAAGCCACGGCCGCTGAAGACCTGCGTCGCCTTGCTTTCCGCATCATCGGTCCACGGAAAGTTGTCCTCGACGGTGCGGCGAAGCGCTTGATGAAAGTTCCAATCCCTCCGAAACGCGCCCGCGGGACATCGCCGATCAAGTCGCGCTAATCGCAAACCCAATAGGAAGTCGGGCGACCGCAGCCCCGTGGTCGCCTTTTTCTTTTCAGGAGAATTCAGCCATGACCAATTCGGAAGTGGAATCAACAATTGCAGCCGCCGAGCGAGCTTTCGATCGCGCACGTGATCGTGCGAGGGAACTCGAAAACGCCCTTCGAGGCGCCGAGAATAATCTCGAGCGATCAATGGTCGAGCACCACCGCGAACGACTTCGAACCGAGATTAGGCGTATCGAGGCCGACCTCGGATCTGCGCGCAACGTTTTGGCCGATGCGCGCAGCGCACTTGACGAGGCTTGGGCTTTGCGCAAGAAACCAGAGCACATTTCTGTGGAGGGACAAAATGCCTAATATTTCGGAACGAGAACGGACGATTGGTCATCGGGAACGCGCGTTCGATCTGCAAAAGCAAATCTGTGTCGAAATTACGCGGGGACTTGCGCACTTTAGTCGGCAGTGGCAATTGGCCGATCCGTTGCAAAGGTTCAATCTTCAAAAGCAAATTTCGGCGGCCGAAATTCGACTCGGTGAAGCCCGTGAAAGGTTTGAGAATGCGGCCGCTGAGCTGCGCGAAGCGTATTCGTGGCGTGGGGGCGCGGTGCCCCTAATCGACACCAGAATCGACATCGAGACTAAAGCCCTAGCCGTCGAGGAAGAAGACGAGTTCAGTCGTCAGTTTCGACTAGAGGCGGCGTTGCAAAAAGTTCAAGACGACGCGATTCCCTACGCGACCAAGCTCGCAATGACGACGAAATTCGCTATGGAGCAAGTATTCAAAACACAGCCCGAAGCAGTGACCCCCGAGCCCGTGACACTGCCGGAGAAGATTGCCGCGTGTGAGACCAAGATCAACCGGGTCCGATCCGAAATCGACTATGCCAGCGAACTTCTTCGTCCGGTGCGCCTCGATCAGTCAGCCTCGCGACTGGGCGAGCTCCGCGCAGAGAAATCGCCAGAAGTTCAGTTTGCCGAAGAGCAACTCACTACGAAAAAGGGCGATCTCGCACAGCTGATCGCGCAGCACAAAGCTTTGCTCGCGGAACGGCAATCGCAACGAGGATTCTCCAAAACCGCCCACAGTTGAGTTTCCCCGTCGAATCGGTAACCCCAAGGAAAGGGATCAGAAACTATGCTGAATGCAAACGATGCTCTCGCCGGCGTGTGTTCGAAAGAAGAAATCGAAGCTGTTCGGCGCGAAGGAGAACTGCGCGGACTTCGGTACCGCGCCGCGCATTTCCTGGTTGTCGCGCTTGATGCGCAGCTTGCGGTTGCAAGGGCTGAAGGTGACCAAGCGCGGAGTGAACAGATTGCGGCCGAATTGAAGCTCGCAAACTGCGAGCTCGAAGCGATTCGAATGCTTGAAAGCCTTGAGAACATTCGCGTAGCACAAGTAATTTCGTCCATCTCACCGAGGCAAAACTAAATGTCGTCCATCCCTGGTCCCGTAATTTCCTTCAGGATAAATTCGCCGGAGCTTTCCGGCGCGATCCGTCCGGCGCTAGACCAAATCAAGCGCGAAGCAAAAAATGCTTCACAGCAAATCGCGCAGGATTGGGAGGTGATGTCAGCTAAGTTGCGTGGGTATGTCGCGCGCGGACTCCTGACCGATAAAGAAGTTACGAATGAACGTCAAAAAATAGTCGGCCTATTGAACACGCAGATCGCTCTCCAAAATGCGGCCGTAGAGCCAACCAGAAAACAACTCGCGAATTTCAAGGCCATGACGCTCGAACTTGAGCGTCAAAACGACGCCCTAAAGCGTGGTGCCGCTGTTGGGATCACAAAAGGAACCTCAAGTGCCCTAAATCAAGTCTCTACGCAGACCGTTCTAGGATTAACCCGTGCGCTTGACTCTTTCGTAGATCGGGTTTTCGGCGGCGTTGCTGGAGCGCTAACTCGCACGGTGCGCGATGTCGGCTACTACTCCGCACAGGCTGGTGGACAAGGGGGAATCAAGGGTGGAATTTCCGGCGCGCTAAGCGCAATCGGAAATGTTAATCCTAATCTTCTCGGTGCCGGAATTGGAGTTGCTTCAATTGCAGCGACGGGCGCGGCGGTTGCGGCCGTAACCCGCCAGATGATGGAGTATGCGCAGTCGGTTCAAAACGTCGCAGCGGCTACGGGCCTTTCCTACTCCGAAACGCAAAAGTTCAGGGAGATTGCGAAATTAACAGGACTGGATGCCGAGACCCTAACGACCAGCTTCGGGCGGCTGCAGGCAGAGCTTGGGAAATTCATCATCAGTGGAAAAGACTCTGAAGGTGCACTCAGAATTTTGTAAAAGTACTCAACAGTTTCGGCGTATCCGTAACTGATGCCAATGGAAAGTTGCGTCCAATTAGCGGGACGATGGGCGATTTCTTTAACGTCCTTGAACAAATTCCAGATCAAGAGACGCGAACGGCCATAGGGCTTGATGCGATGGGGATTCGCGGAAAAGTCCTCATTCAGCTTTTTGACAATCTTCGTGCTCAGGGTCTTTCGTTCAAGGAGGCGCTTGACGAAGTTCGGAAGGCCACTCTTGATGACGCCAAAATCAAGCAATTACTGGCGGAGAAAAAGAGTTGGGATGACCTAAAACTTTCGATCGATGGGGCCAAAAACCACCTTGAAGCGTTTATCGCGACGCACAAGAGTTATTTTTTCGGACCTGGTGGAATTATTGGCGGAGCGACAGAAGGCACCAAGGCTATAGCATCATTTTTTACCGTCCCCGGTGCTCCTGGAACGCAGGGCGCACTTCCTTTAGCTCCAGGCGCAGCCGGAACGCCCACAAAGGTGACTGCGGACGCTATCCTTTTAACGGATGCGAAAAAGGAAAACGCTGAACTTATCATCAGAGCCGAAATCATTGCCGGCAAAACTAAAATCCAAGGAGAGTTAGAGGAAAAGAGAAAAGAACTCAACGAGGCGATCCGGTTACAGCAGGGACTTCAAGCCGTCGAGCTTGCTAAGCAGGTTCACACTTTAGAGACCAGTCGCGACCTTGAAGCGGAGAGATTGACCCTAATAAAGCATCTACAGCAAGAGGCCATAAAATACCAAGAGACGCTTCCAAGGATCATTCAGCTTCCCGCTGCGACCGTTGAAAAAAATAGGAACCTCGCTGCGAAATTTCAAGGTGGAACTGGCGGAGTCTACGGCCCATTCAGCGGACCGGCGGAACTTCAAGTGCCGCAACTCTCCAATGAACAGGTAAGCGAATACTACAAAAAGCAGTACGGGGCTGTTAATCCAGTCGACCAAGCTATCGGCGTGGATAGCGGCGATATTTTGAAGAAGGGACAGAGTTTCGAAAAACTCAACGATGAATTCTTGAGCCGCTATCAATCGGTGGTCGATAAGGTGGCAAGCGACAATGCGGATGCCATAGCCAAAGCACAGCGCGAATACGACAAGGATTTGACCGTCTTTCAGCGGTACCTCGATGAAAAACTAATCGGCGAACAGGAATTTCAGGATGCCCGCACAAAACTCTATGCCATCGAGCAGTCGAAAATCCAGAAGCTACAAGACGAAGAAAACAAGAAGTACAAGGATGAGGCAGGAAAACTTTTCGATGATTTAATCTCTGGCAAACCCAAGGAATTCGCAAAGAGTCTCCAGCACGATTTAATGGAGGCCGTGCTCGCGCCGATCAAGAATATCTTCGAGCAAATGCTCGGTGGAACGCTTGCGAGTATTTCCCATGCGGCGAGTGTGCCGTTTGGCGGTGCGGCCGGTGCCGGTGGCGGAATCTTGGGAGGCATACTCGGTCGTCTTGGTGGACTCGGTGCGGGCTTAGGCGGACGTATTGGGCCGGGCGGAACTGCGGGATGGTGGCCGGGACAGGTCGGCGGCGGAGTATCGGGCGCTGCGGGCGCGCCGTCCGTCGGCGTTTCCGCTGGGCAAGTCGGCGTGGCGACGCCGGTAATGAACGTCCATGCGGACATCGTAAACATCTCAGGGTCTCTGGCGATTCCAGGCGCGGGGCCGCTTGGCTCAACCACCGGCAACTTTTTTGGGAATCTCAATCCGTTTGCGAATAATGCTATCACCGGGCCAATAGGCCTTGCGGGAATTGGCGGTATCGGATCAAGCGGTGAGCTTGGCGGCGTGCTATCAAGTCTCGGCCCTATACTCGGAGCGGGTGCGTTAATCGGTGCGGGCGCCGCGTCGAATAATCCTACTGCAATGGCGATGGGCGCAGCGACTCTTGCACAGTCTGGAATTAAATCTCTCACGCAATTTGGTGGCCTTATCAGTTCGAATAGCGCAATCGGGCAGACACTTGGGACTATTGCCCCCGGTCTTCCAGGCGTCGGATTATTTGCGGCTGGTGTAGCGCAAGGCGGCGTTGGCGGAACGATTGAGTCTACCCTTGGCGGTGCACAGGCTGGCCTTGCATATGGTGGCCCGATTGGTGCCGCGATCGGCGCGGGCGTCGGGCTTATTTCTGGTGTCGTCTCGACGCTCATTCAAGGGCCATCCTTTGCGCAGCGCGTCAAGCAAAAGATGTACAACCAAGCGTATCGACTTCCGCCATCCGAGCAATTTTCTTTTGCGATGGGGAATTCAATCTCACAGACGCTTTCTACCGGCTTCAATCAAAGCGGGAACACATTCGGAACGTATGGGCTTCAAAACACGCCATTCTTCGCCAACCCTATCACTGGAAGGCTTTCAAGAGACCAGCAGATAGATTTAGCGAGGTCGCAAATAGGGATTCTTTCCAATCAACCGTTTGGTGGATTTCCAACCAACGACCCGTTTGTCGGCCAAGGGAATATCGGTAGATACAAAGGTACAGGAACGCCGAACGTGCATTTCAATATCACCGCGATCGACTCAAAAGGTGTCGCAGACTTTATTACCGAGCACGGTTCGAACATTGCACGAATGCTGAATTCCAGCTCACCCTATTCGTCTGCATCCGGCTTTGCGAAGGCCTCTAGGGCCGTCGTAAACCTGCCCTAAGTTTGAGAATCTCAAAAATAACAACGAGGAAATAATGAAGAAAGCATTGTTGTGTCTAGATTTTTGGCAATAACGTACTTGACACACAAGTGTGTGTCCGGAGCCAGAATGAAACGCCGTGACAGGATAAATCTCTTACTGCGGAAGGCTGTCCCAAAGCCACTTTCCGTCCAAAGTTTTTTCTGCTTTCCACGGGAATCGTGCGGTTCTGTGCCACCAGGGAGTCCAGTCTGGCCGATAATCCACGATTATCGTAAGTTTAGCCTCTGTCACTGTGGCGGGGTCTGCGAAACCGAACATGTGTCCGCACGGCAAAGTCATGTGGTGGCCCGGGGAAAGTACTTTGGCGCGCGAATTGTCCCCAAATATGAATTTGGCATTCGTTTCAGACTGCCAACTGTACTGTCCAGCCTTGAATTGCGGCTCCCCACAAGCAGCCAACACTTTGTGGACCGCCAGAGCGCCGTCATTCTTAAGTACGAAGACCGAAGCGAATGGATTGGTGTCTTGTAATGATCCCGATACTTCGACCGATAGTTTGGTCTTCACGCCTACGACAAACCCTGCCACTCCCAAGATTGCTGATAAAACTGCAAGTATCTCGAGAGGTATTTTCCACCATCTTCTTTTATTGGGTGGCTCCTCTTGCATCGTTTTTCGCGTTTCTATACTTACTGTATGTGGTGGTGACTTTTCTTGATTAGGAGCTTGCTTTTGTGAAAAAAGAGAAACAAGCCAAGCCCAAAAAGAATCCAGGATACGGTCAAGAGACCGCTGCAAAGCAACGATCCGAGCAGACAACGAGCGCATTGTTTCGTGTACCCAAGTCGGAAGTATCCAAGAAGATAAAGAAAAACCCCAAGAAAGGCAAGGATTAGCCCGCTTTACGATTCTCAAAATTTAAGGAGGCAACACTAATGAAAGAGCACACTGATGTTCCGCAAGATCCGTACGGAGACGGCATCGTCCATCCCATCCGCGAAACACCGCTTGACACTGCAATCTCGCCGGCATTTCCGCCGAACCAAGATGTTTCGGCTTCGACGATCGGATCAGCAGAACCAACCGCGGAGAGCGGCGGACCTATCGGAAGCGCTCACACGACGCACGACAATCTCTCAGATTGTTGAGTTTCGGGCGCGCGGTCGAAGCAAACGGAGGCCCGGAAATGGTGACCTGGCACGGTCGCCCTAGAAGCCCGTTTGCACTGAATCCGGAATCGTGACCGTCCCGGTGGAAAGTTCGGGCCACCGGTTTTCAGAACGGTTCCGGCAAGCGTGGGCGGCACCCACCCAATGTGTCGCCTGCGCCGTTTATTTCATAGAGAACAAATGGAAAAAACGAAGTGACTCGCGGCAAAGCTATTTTCGCAAGTCAGCGAGCCAAGCGTCTAGGATTGATAGGCTGCTTGGCTCAATCGAAGTAAAGACGATCCCCATCCCGCCATTGTTTCGGGAATAGGCGACGGTACCCTGAGCGATGAGGTTCGCGCCAGAATGCGAAATTCGCAGTCTGATCTTGGTCCCGGCGGGGAACGGAGCAAGGGTCTCAACAAAACATCCAAGCAGACTTAAGTCTTCCGTATGCGCCGCTAGCTGCTTTTCCGTCACAAGGTCTGTGACTTGAATCCCGGCTACAAAGGGGTAACGCGGCGTTCGGTGTTTTTCAGAATGAATGGGAACTGACCTCAGAGTGTCGGATTCTATTCTGGGCCGAATACCAAGGCACGCAGAATTAACTGCACTCAATGAAAGCGATAAGTAACTATTCGGAATTCTTGAATGAAACCCAACTGACTAGCGTTACGGTAAAAGAAGCGGCTATTAAGCTTTGGGCTGCGGGGAAAGCGTTTGGGATTCGACGCAGCAGCAATTCATCGACGTGCTGACGATTGCACCTAGTTATGTGTGTCGGATTCAGCGAATTCGATGAGAAGGGCAGGCAGTTCGATTCCTGTGCGCACCGAATCAGAATTTTCGGAAACCGCCCCGCAACTTGTTCATGGTCGGGCTACGATTGCTATGAACGCAGCAGGCTTTGAACGCACTCTTCCAGTTTCTCCATGCCGTCCCCTTTACTGATCACTGCGTCAGCGGCAAACTCTCCGTGAGGGAATGCTCTGGCGATCGCTTCGGTATACATGGTGAATAAAACTATGCGAACGTTTGGCAGCATGTCTTTCAGGACAGAGGCCGCAGCGATGCCATTCGTGTGGGGCATCGCCACATCCAGAAGGATCAGATCGGGCTTGAGTTTGCGAGCTTTCTCGATGGTATCTTCGCCATCGACAGCTTCGCATACATCGAAATCTCGTTGGGCGAAAAACTTGGCTAGGACACCGCGAGCGGTGTTGCTGTCGTCCGCGATTAGAATCCGCTTGGATGTCATCATAATGACCCACGCAAAACCAGCGTAGCAGCAGGCCTTGACTACGGTATAGGGTGTTTACCGTATTCGTGAACCCGTTTCTTAAGCCTGCTGGTTCTGTTCGTTTCGGGCGCTTCGGGGCGTCGGTTAACTGAGCAAGCCTCGGACGCATCCCGCTAAGGTGTTAAAGCAGCCATTCTTGGCTATCAGCGCGTCGATACCGATCGCCGTCATAAGCGATTTATAGCCCAAGACTTCGTCATACACGGTGAGAAGCACGATCCGAACATTAGGCATTCGGCCTTTTAGCAAGGATGCAACCTCCACGCCGTTCATGTTAGGCATTCGGAGGTCCAGAGTTATCAAGGCGGGTGCTAGTTCTGTCGCCTTGTCGAGGGCGTCCGTGCCGTCTATTGCCTCTCCACAAACCTCAAAATTCTGTTGGATGAGGTAGCTGCGGACGGCTCTTCGGAAAACTTCGCTATCGTCAGCGATCAAGATTCCATTGGTCATTATTGCCGCGATGAAATGGCCTGAAAAGCGCGGTCCAACATAATCGCATGGAGCGCAGCGGACAAGAATCGGGTACTTTCTGTATTGATGTATTGGAAACGCAGCCTCATTTTTTTGCGAAAAGCTTACGCGAGCACGTGATTATTTCGTGGAAGGTTTTTTGAAATCGGCGGCGGCGGCGAAGAGACGCGCCTGTCTTTGTGCCCATAAAGTAAAGCGAAACTCAACGAATACAGTGATTACCCGATACGTCCCACCCCGCTGAGTGCCCAATCTAGTGTGGCAGGCGAAGACGAGTGCACCCTCTTGACCTTACCCCTTTTTCTCATTGATCTCGCTGCTTCCTCTGCTTTTCGGAGGTGTCCCAATGTTGCGAATTCTCGTTGCGGACGATGCGCCCATGGTTCGGACCGGATTGAAATTGCTTCTGGAAACTCATGAAGGCTGGAGCGTATGCGGGGAGGCGGGAGATGGAGAGGACGCCGTGCAGAAAGCGTTCGCTCTCAATCCAGACGTCGTTCTGCTCGATGTCGCAATGCCAAATCTCAACGGCATTGACGCCGCCGAAATTATCAAGAAGTATCTGCCCGCGGCGACGATCTATTTCGTTACTCAATATGATTCGCTCGAAATGGCGCGAGCCACGGCAGAAGTCGGCGCCCGCGGCTACATCGCGAGGGTTCATATACCTACAGGCCTAGTGCCAGCGATCGAAGCGGCTGTCGACTTTCCCGCTCGCTGAAGTCAAGCCGCCAAAAAGCGGGCGGAACAATCGCTCCGCGTCTACTTCCACGGCAACTTTCGAATTCGTTGAGCGATTCTTCCGCCGCAGGTACCGCCATCCCTTTATGCTTCTCCGCTATGTTTAGCCTGGAGCATTTGAAGAATGTTCTCAGCGATTTCAAATGCTTGACGCGTTCCCATTTCGATTCCGACCTCCGCAATCAGTCTCATTTCTTAAATCCGAGTATCGTCGGTATAAGTTCTGCGTACAGGGTCATCTTGTCCAGTAACAATCGGCGGCTGCCTCGTCTTGGACACTGACCGAATTTCTCTTGGATTAGGGATATCTGGGTATTTCAACGCCCTAAACCGACGCCTACAGTGGCATTAAGGTGCGGAATGGCAAGTTGGGTTCTGGAGTGCAGCAACTGTGGATTGCCGTTCCAGCATTCTGTCATTGATGCCACAGCGATGAATTTCTTTTTCCCTATCAAACCTGATTTTCCGGCGGGTGGAAGCAAACTTCAATGCTCTAACTGCGGGAAAACCGCGACGTATCAGCGCACTGACCTTATTTATCGGGGTTGAGAATACTTCACTTCTTAGGATGCTTATCGGAAGGCGGTTCTGAGTTGGACGAACTCTTGGGTTCGGTCGCATGCCTTTCAGCTTCGATAGTGACTTCTACATCAGCACCCTTTGACCTGCCCCCCGTTTTTGGTCCAGTCATAAGTTAGCACTCTCGGGTTCCTGGACATCCGAACCTACCCATGCTGGGTCGATAGAGACGACCGGCGTGGGGGAGACGCCGGTCGCGCGGCCACACTTTCCGCGAACTCTTCCGGTGTCAGATATCTTAGTGAGCTGTGTGGGCGTACCGTGTTGTAATCCACCCGCCAGTCCTCGATCACCTTCCGTGCGTGTCGGAGATCCACGAACCAGTTCTGATTCAAGCATTCATCTCGGAACTTCCCGTTGAAGCTTTCGATGAACGCGTTCTGCGTGGGCTTGCCGCGCTCGATGAAGTGCAGCGCCACCTGATTCTGATAGGCCCATTGATCCACAACGCGGCTGGTGAACTCCGTTCCATTGTCTACTTGGATTGCCGCCGGTGTTCCACGTCGTTCTCGCAGCCCCTCCAGGACTCGCACCACACGCAGACCGGGCAGCGACGTGTCCGGTTCGATCCACAGGGCCTCTCGCGTGAAGCCATCCATCAGGTTCAGTGTTCGGAATTTCCGCCCGCCGGCCATTTCGTCATGCGTGTAGTCCATCGTCCACATCTCATTTGCACGCGTCGGAAGTGCCCGCGGTAGCCGCGCTTCAGACCGAAATTTCCTGCGCTTCCTACGCTGCATCGCCAGCCCTTCCTCCCGGTACAGCCGATACACTCGCTTGTGATTGACACGCCACCGCAGCGTTCCATCCGCGGTCTTCTCCCGGCGCAGGAAAATGTACAGCCGCCGATAGCCGAATCGCGGACGCTCGCCTGCCAACTCGCGTAGCCGAGCCCGCAACGCCGCTTCGTTCCGTTCCTTCCGCCGGTACCGCCAGCTCCCGCGGTGCATCCCGATCAGCCCACAGGCGCGTCGCTCGCTGAGTCTTGCTTCTTCCCGCACGACACACACCGCTTCTCGCTTCGCCCGCGGGCCTACCACTTTTTTGTCAGCACCACCTTTAGCGCGTCCAGGTCCAGGGCTTGCTGCGCCACGATCTTCTTCAGCCGTCCGTTCTCTTCCTCCACCTGACGCAGCCGTCGGGTCTCGCTCACTTCCAGACCACCGTACTTCGCTTTCCAGTGGTAGAACGTAGCTGTACTGATGCCAACGCGGCGACAGAGGTCCTTCATGGGAACTCCAGCCTCTGCCTCCTTCAACACCCCAACGATCTGCTCTTCACTAAAGCGGCTTCCTTTCATGGCGCTTCTCCTCTCGTGGTCTTATACCCGGAGAAGCTAACTTTTGGCTGGACTAAATTTCGGGGGGCAGGTCACCTTCTTCAGGGCTACGGGCTTGCCATTCTCGTCTTGCAGAGTATTTTCGACGCGAATCTCTTTATAAAGGTCATCCGCTCCTTCGACTGCAATCTGCGCTTTGTCGGGCATCGTTGGAACAACTCCCGGTATGATTTTTTCGACTTTCCCGGGAAGCGTGACCGAAGGTTTCTCGGTAGCATCTTCAGACTTTTGTGGTTTATCACTCATCGCGCGATCCTTTCCCCATCCGAGGGGGATTCTACGCCCAATTCTAGTGGTCTGTACAGAATGACAGCGAAATAGAAGAAGCTTGTGGCGGGGAGCGCACGGAAACGAGCTTCCTTGTGTGCACCCACGACCCGACGATCGAAAAGCCCCAATGTAAGACCATTCAACTTCTGTTCGACGTACATGTCTCGTTGGCGCAGCGGCCAGACTGTGGCTTCGTTTAAAGCACCGGCGGGTCACCCAGAACTTCTATTCTGGGAATGGCCCGCCAATAATCGGGTCGGAAACCAGCACGTCAAATTCTTTCTTGCACGTCATGCAGTTGACGGTCTGGTTGCTCATCGGACTTCGTCCCAGTCGTACAAAGACGTGAACAATCTGTTTCTGTTTGCAATGCGGGCAGTAAACGGGAATTTTTGACTTTTCCACACCTGATTCTATAAGTCCGGCACGCATTCATCAACTACCTGTCTCGCCCGAGATGACGTGCCAGAATCCACGCTGGGCTAAATTCTTGCGGGCGTCGTCGATGACCTTCATGCGGTCATCCCAGCATGACGGATTCCGAATCGGCACATCCGTCTTCTGCGCAGCCGGTTTGGCCCGCCGACGGCAAGAATCTAGCTCGAAACGCGATTCGCTAAGGCTATGGCGCCGAGAACGTGTAGTAGAATCGAGGTTCGAACTACCTGATTGTGCCCACGCGCCGAGGCGCACCATGAAGGACTTAATGGAAGCGATTGTGAAGGCGCTCGTGGATAATCCCGACCAAGTTCAGGTCCACGCGATTGAAGGCGAGCATCTTACTGTGTTCGAATTGCGCGTCCACAAGAGCGACCTCGGGAAAGTAATCGGCCGCGAAGGACGCACGGCCCAAGCCATTCGGACGATCCTGAGCGCGGTCGGAATGAAGCTGCGAAAGCGCTTCACCTTGGAAATTCTTGAATAGTATCAGAGCGCGCGGCAGGAAGCCTCGCAACCTATATGACTTCGCACTGTACTTTCCAATGACCAACATTTGATTCGCTTTGTATTGACGATCTGGGATGCTCGCGCGAAAGTGGAGCTAGGCCCTGATTTCAACCCAGCGCAAGTCATGAGCCGATGGCGGGCTCAAATCTCGAACGCCACCGAGGTGCAGAATGAAGAATTTGCTGGAGCTCCTCTGGCAGGAACAGACCGGACAAGACCTGACAGAATACGCACTCCTACTTGCCTTGCTCGCACTAGGGGCAATTACGAGTATGAGAACGCTCGCGAACATGATTAACGGTATATTTGCGAACGCTGCATCGAATATTGCCACTGCAACCGGCCCGTAGGCGCGTGAAGAGGTCTTGTCCCAGAAATCTACGGAGCGGGACTACCCGCCTACTCCCCGACTCTTGTGTGCTGCCGCACTGACGCATGCCGGACATTTCCCGGAAGCAGGAACATCGCGGAGTTCCGGGTGACAAATAAAGCATCGGTCGTGATCGGAGTTGTGCTGAAGTGGAATCTTCATTGTATGACCGCAGTTTTCAAACCGCAGCTCGAAGGTTTCGTTGCTCATCGGAGTTTAAGCCTCCGGCCCGTCGCCCGGCGCGCGCATTCGCCAGTAGCGGTCCTCTCGAACCCACACTACAGAGTCTTTGGTTAGCGCCCTAAATGCGGCGAGAACGTCGATTCGGATAGCTAAGTTGCCGTCCTCGTTGTCGTAAGTGAACCGGCTCCCGAATTTTTCTGCGATCTCGTAGACGGCGGTATCCTGATGGAGTTTACCCAGTCGTTTCAATTCTTTGAGCATCCACTCGGCTATTTTTTGGGCTTTGTGTTTGGATTTCATAGCCCCTGTCTGTCTGGCTCTCTCCACCGCTGGGCCACCAATCCATCAAGACAAGGCGGACTTTGCAAAAGCGTTGACGAACTTGTGGCTTGAAGAATCCCAGAGATGGTAATCGCCGGGTTCCTTCGCGGACAGAATCTCCAAACGTTGCTTTGCCGCCAGCATGTCCTCGACTGCCTCAATCCACTCGAAAGATCCATCAGATCGCAGTTTAAAGATGACGTAATGAGGAGTCATAAATCACAACTTGAAGCGAGGACCTCCAGCGTCTGCCTTTGCAGAGTGATAGTCAATCTGATAATTGGACCGGAACGATTTTGACAGGACAAAAAAACAAAGCGCCGACGGTGCTGGATGGGAGCGGTCCGTCGGCCCCTTGTTGTGGGTGCTTTAGCTGCGCTGAATCTAACAGAAAGAGCTTGATTGTTCTAAGAATCTTAAAATCAAGCCAAGCTGGCCGGGGATTCTAAATTTTGCGATTCGCAAAATACACGAGCGCGTTACACGTTCGCCGGTCTACTCTCTGACGACGTACCATTTATCGTCGAATTCAGTCACGCCAGTGGCGTCCGATGTGGCCTTTTTCCAAGCGTCAGCTTCCCCTTGAGAGCCAAATGGAGTCGCTTGCTCCGGGCTCGGAGACCAGAAAGTCTTTCCATAGGGCTCAGCTAGGGGTTTAAGTTTGCCCACATCAACGCTCAGATATTCCATTGGCGAGCCGGCGACAGACTGCTGATTTCGACAATACTACTGCACGCCAGGTGGCGGCGGAAGCTTGTACACATCACTTGGAATTGGATCAGTCGCAACAAATGCCTGAGCCAAGATTTTCCACTTTCCAGATTGTTTTTGCCATGTATCCACAGCCACAAATTTTGCGTTCGGAACGTCATAACGCGCATCTTTGTGGCCGGTCATATTGTAGGTACCTGCATACGTCACGATAGCGGTATCGCCGGAAATCCTTACCTTGATTTCGTGAATTTCGATGCTCGCCTTGACGTCAGGGTCGGCCTTTCTCATCCCTACACTCATTTTTTCGACGTCCGCCGGAGTCTGGTCGCTAACGTGGCCCAATGGGTCTACCGTTACCACGTGTTCCGAACTAACTTTCTTTCCGAATGCAATATCCGAGTCGCTCGTCCCGGCATGCGTGGCTCCCTCAATCTCCAGCTTCTTGAGAGTTTCCTCGTCAGATGACTGGGACGAAGTTCTGATCGGACCAAACACCAACACTAGCGCTGATAGAAACAACACAGAGAATAGTCGGTTCATTGCGGGCCCCTCCTTTGCGCTGGAGCCTACCATGAGAGTTGCGCTCGGCGCGATCATTCATTCCGTTGGTCGATTTTGTGATTCGCAAAATTCTTTCATCGGCGATAGACTCTTGCGCGACATATTTTGCGATTCTCAAAATGCCAAGCAAAAACCCCAAAGCGGTAGCTCGTGGAAAACTAAGATGGAAGTCTGTTTCAAAAACCGCGCGTTCCAAGATTAACTCTGCCGTAGCCAAAGCGCGATGGGCAAAGATACCGAAGGGGGAACGTAAAATGCACCTACCGCGAAGCACCGGCCGCCGTCGCGTGTTCCCGCGCTGCCGGCGCTATGGATCACATCGCTTTTCTCCCACTACCCGGCGGTGCCCTTGTGGTTACGTCCGTCCGGATGCTCTGTAAATTTAGGACTTGACGAAAGGTGCCAGAACAAGTAACTTTTGACGCGCGGCAAGGTTCTATAAGGCGCGCCGTACCGGTGCCATTAACACCAGTACGGCGCTAACCAACGCAACCTACTTAGGAGGCAGCGATGGCTAAGCGCATTGTAACCCGTAGTCTTTTCATTCCCCGCAGCAAACCCTTTCACGACGGCATTCCCTTTCCGCCGTGGCCTGAACCCGACGAGGAAAGCAGGTAAACCCGAAACTCTCCGGCTGCGCACTCAGTGTGCTTGGCCGGGGAGTCCGCGCCAAATTCTGCGCGGCGGGTGCGCCGATGAGGGAAGCCGCGCTAAGGGAGGGGTTATGTCAAGGGCAGCTGCTGCGGTATTGAAATCAGAAGTCCTATTGGTTCCCGACCAGGCCGTTTTGCCGGCGTCATTTGTTGAAGCGCTGAAGCAGGGTTGGAAGTTCGATCACGAATCCACGTGTCTCTCGATCGACAAGCGGCACCGTGATGGCACGGTGCCGCTGATTCGGCCCGGCTTTTCGAAGCTTTTTGTTCCGTACACGGCAAGCGTCAAGGCGGGGCACAGCTTCGGGAAACCTCGACTCGCTTAAAATCCGAAACGCCTGGGTCTTGGGCAGGCCCAGAGCGTCCGCCGCATTTTGAATCTCGCTCGCGGCGCCGATGAGGAAGGGCGAGACGGAGCTTTACGATGGTCAGTGCGCCTAACGCACCAATTCCATCCTTCAAGCAAGCCAATCGAGAACTCGCCGAGGCTTTTGAACGGTACCTGATCTCGCGCGGCTTCTCGCCGCCGACACGTCGGGCTTACATGGATTCGGTCAACCGTTACATCGAGATGCTGCATTCAACGAGTGTTGTCGATGCCGAGCGCCGGGAGATTCGAAAGTTTCAGGGCAGCCTGCTCCAGCGGGGGCTGTCGTCAAACTCACTTCGCCTTCACACGATCGCGCTTCGAGGTTTCCACAAGTTCATTCGCCTATCGGGACTCACCAAGCACGATCCTACGCTGCTTCTCTCGCCTCGGAAGCTGCCTGGCCGCATTCCTCGTTTCCTGACTCTGGAAGAGGTGGACACACTGATCGCGGCCTGTGAGACGCCGTTCGAAAAGGCGATTGCCGAAGTCATGTATTCAACGGGCGTTCGAATAAGTGAGCTCGTCAGCATTCGCGTCGAGGACATCACGTTCTCAAGTCCCGGCGTTATTCGGATCATACGAGGCAAGGGTAACAAGGACCGGATCGTCCTCTTCGGGAGCAAGGCCGATGCCGCAATCAAGTCGTATCTGGGAGAGCGAAGAGCCGGATTTCTATTCGAAGCGCCGGCGAATACGGGCGAGTTGATAAAGCCTCTGCTAAGCGATTGCGCTAGTCACCGACGTCCCAATCGACATAGCTGGAGTGGACGCTATTACGCCAATGGCGTGCAGCATTGGGTGCGGCTCGGGAAGGCGCGCGATATGACCGAGACGGAAGCTCGGCAAAAGTTAGATCAAATCCTCGCCAGGACATCGGGATTCACGCCGCATTCGGCAAGGCCGTACGACAAGCGCTCGATTCGTCTTGCCCTTGAGCGCATAGCCCACCGATCGAAGGTTCCGGGCGTCCATCCTCACTGCCTGCGGCGAGCGTTTGCAACTCACCTCCTGGAGGGGGGCGCCGATTTGAGGGTAGTTCAAGAGCTGCTGGGACACGTCAACCTCACCACGACGATGCTCTATACCCGCTTTTCGAATGCCGATCTCAAGAAGATCCATACCCGTTGTCACCCGCACGCGAATGGAGACGAAAGTGGCGGCGAAATCTAAGTTACTCGCAGTACGAGACAAGATCGAAGTTCTGAGGCCAGTTGAGCCAGATATGAACAACGCGCTCGAAAGGATGGTGGAGCGGAAACTTGCCGAAATGATGGGAGACAGCCAGAACGGAATATTTGAACCGTTCTTTCAGGCCAAGGCAATTGCGCACGCGATTAGAAAGCTCGAAACGGTCCCGCAACAGCGCAAATGGCAGGGTTACTTCGCGAAGTGGGGCTGCCTGATCTGTGCGCGCACGAATGTGAAGCATAACGCACTCGGGATGTGCATAGCGTGTCACCAGAGAACACACGCAAGGCTTGCTGATGTTCTGGGTAGCGCATCGGACGAAAGGCCGGAGCAGCAGCCGGTCCGTGACCTGCAGGATGTGGCGAGGCAAGCGCTGAGGGCAGCTTCTAGCAGTGACGGTAAGGAATCGCTATCCGTCGCCACAGGAATTCCTCTTCTAGAAGTTGAAACGCGGCCCTACGTCACGACGGCCGAGCGGATGGCCCAACAGGGAACAACCGAAACTTTGCAACGAGCCAAAACCCTTCGCTTCGAAGAGGGTTTGACTTGGAAGGAAGTCACCCGCCGACTCGATCCGAAGGGTTTCGCGATTGACCCCAAGCGCGCGACTGAGCGAGTACGGATGGCTGTGCATAATCACCTCCCGCCGGACGTTCGCAAGCTCGGTCAGGCCAAGATTGCACAGAGGCGGCAAGAGAAAAGCGCGCGGCGTAAAGAAATGTGGCGTCAAGCCAGAACCCTCCACGTCGAGAAAAATTTGACCTGGAGAGAAATTGCGCAGCGCCTCGATCCGGATTTCGACAAGAATCCGAAGGCCGCGATCGCGAGAATAGAAATGGGAGCGCATCGGGTCTCTCCCGTGCGAGATGTGACCAATCTCGCACGCGCGGCTGTTCGGAAGTCGTAATGAGGGCGGAAATCGAGTGATTTTTGCTGTCTGACGGTATGGGGCAGCGAATGGAGGAAGGAAATGAAAACCAAGGGAATTCGGCCCACCGAGCAGCGTAAATGGGCGATTTTCTACGAGAGGAACGGATGTATTTGTTGCTCCGATCGCGAAAGGGGGCACGCCAAAGCGGGGATGTGCCAGAAGTGTCTGCGCAGCAACACTGGTCGCGTCCGAGCGATCATGCGGCGCCTTGAACTCGGGACAAAGGCGATGCAAGAACCGAGCCGACATATCTTCGCCCGAACGCTTGGGAAGTCTCCTTGCCGGGGTCTGGGACGTTATTCGACGAGTGATCGACTGGGTCTATTCGTCGAAACTTTCGGCCCGCCCGAAATTTCTGGACGGTATGGCAAGGCCTACTGGAATTTTACGCGCGACGACGGCGGAAGGTTTTCGCTCGTCTCAAGACTTCCGAAGAGTTCAAAGCCGAGCGGCCCTGCCAAGATCGAAGTCAGGCTAGTCGCCAAGGCTGGCATTCGCTCCTTCTGGGACTGGACGGCCGAACGACTGTCTGGTGTCGAGTCACTCGAAGACACCCCGCCATTTCTAGGTGCGGCTAATTTCGTGATTCAGAAACTCTGATAGGCGATGTCCGGCAATCGGCCGGATTCCAAAAGGAGGAAATATGAAACTGACGAATGCCGTGAAACTTGGGCCTCTAGTAGTTCTGGTTCTTACGCTTACGTTTGGAGCCTCGGCGAGGGCCGACTCGATCACCGATACCAACACCACCGTGGATTCTACGTCCGTCGGCGTCGATGTCGGCCAAGGTGAAATCTTCACGTGCTCGGACAGTGCAGTGGATTTTTCGTGCTTTGTTGACAACTTCACCTGCTACGGATGGGGCAATTGCAGCGCTCTCGGGGCGACCGGCGGAGCGCCCACGCTCGCGGACTTCCTGGAAAACTATGACGCGTTCCAAGGCATCCCCGCTGGGCCATCACCGGTCTTAACCCCCGAGCCAGGCGTACTGCTGCTTCTTTGCGGGGGAATAGCGGGAATTGGGCTATTCAAAAGGCGCATGCGCCCGGCTCGAATTACCGGATAGGCTGTTCTAAGTTTGGCGATTCGCAAAGCTGGCGTAGGCACCGGGAACACTTCTGTCCGATGGGATTTTGAGATTCGCAAATTGGAGGGCTAGGGCATGGAAGACAAGCAAGCAACCGAGCAGCCTGAGAAGGTTCAACGGCGGCCGCGACGGCGCACCCGTTGTATGTTTAAAGACGCAAGAGGGCGCTGGTGGCTGGATTTTTATACTCCCGATGGTAAGCGTCGCCGCAAACTCGTTGGTAAGTCAAAGTCGGAAGCCGATGCAGTGTTGGCTAAGATATCGCTCTCAAAGTCACACGGGGAGTTCGTGGATTCACACGCAGCGCCCACGTTCTCAGAATTTATGGAAGTCTTTTGCGATCGGCACTGGCAACACAAGAAATCGTTCGCGAAGACCGAAGGTCTGCGAACAAAGCTGAAACAATTCTTCGGCCAACGAAAACTTTCGAAGCTTACAGCTGAGGATATCGAAAAGTATCGCCTGATGCGACTTTCCGAAAAGTCACATCGCGATCCGACTGGACCTGTGTCCCGCATCACGGTAAACCGCGAAGTTGAAATCATTCGCGCGATGCTCAGCAAGGCGGTGAGGTGGGGATTCATCGTGAAAAACCCTGCAGGCCAGGTGGAGGATTATGATGAAGACACTTCTCGCGAGCGTTTCCTCTCGACGGACGAAATCCGCCGGCTCATGCGCGCAACAAAACGTAGTCAGTCACCCTTTTTGCGTCCCGTTACCTACCTAGCTCTGCAAACTGGAATGCGGAAGTCGGAACTGCTTGGTCTGCGGTGGGGTGATGTGAACTTTGAAGCGAAAAAGATACTGGTGCGCGAAACGAAGAACGGTGAACCACGGCACGTTCCGATGAGCCGCCGGTGCAGATGGCTACTCGAGAAAATAGCCGCGAAGAATCCGCTCGCGGCATGGGTGTTTGAATCGGAAAAAAAAGATGGTTCTACGGCCGCCGCTTTAGATTCAAAGACCGCTTGGCGCCGGGCTCTCCGCCTTGCCCGGATCGAAGATTTTCGGTTCCATGACCTGCGTCACACGTTTGCCTCGCATTTCGCGATGGGCGGCGGTGACATCTATGCGCTTGCGAAGATCCTGGGCCACAAGAATCCGAAGGTAACGATAGACCGCTACGCGCATCTGTCGCCGGCCTTCGTGCAAGCTCAGAGCGGGATCATGGATGGCATGTACAAAAATAGCGATACCGATAGACACTTTGTGGACACTGTCCAGAAAAACCGGAAGGTCGAAGACTCGCAAGATGTTGAAAAATATGGCGCGCCCGGAGAGAGTCGAACTCCCGACCTTCTGGTTCGAAGCCAGATGCTCTATCCAGCTGAGCTACGGGCGCACTAGTGGGGAGTGTACCTGTTCATTTGAGGCGGTTCAAGATTGGTTCAACGCGGGTTCAATGTGGGGTGATGCGCTGACGGCATCGGGAACCGGCTAACGCTTCGAATTGGATGAGGAAAGAGCGGCCTGGAATTTCTGCTGTTCTTTCAGCAGCGCGGGGTTGCCGGGGTAAAACTTCAGCATTTCGTTTACGAGAGCTAGAGCCGCTTGGTAGTTTCCTGAGTTGTAATATTGAGTGACCTGAGTTTTATAGGCCGAGACGATTTGCTCTTCTAAAGCTTTGCCTGCTGGATTGCCCGCCTGTCGCGCGAGGATTGCCCAATGTAGAGCAGAGTCGTTGACGGGCTCGAAGTAATGGTGCTGGCTGAATGCGGCTTGCGCCTTTTGATACATCTGCTGGCCTTGATCCGGGGCGGGCTCGGTGGGCTTCGGATGTTGAGCGGGCTGGCGTGAGGCGCGTTCCGGTTTTGGTTTGGGAGCCGCTGCTGGAGGCGCGGTGGTGGTTGTTGGAGGAAGTTCGTCGATTGCGTGAGTGGCTTCGGAAGGTGCGCTGGCTTCGGGCGATACGGATTGAGCTGGAGGCGGGACGGGGGAAGAGCCGGAGCCGCTGTGCGGAGTGGGGTTTAAGACTTGATAGGCTGCGACGCCGACGACGAGGAGGAGCGCGAGGGCAGCCGCGGCAATCATCAGCGGCTTTTTTGATTTTGGTGCTGCTGCGATCGGTGGCTGCGTGGGCAGATGAGCCGACGCTGGCGCAGAGGATTGAAGGATGGTGGGCGCTGGAACGCGTGGAGCGCCGATCGCCGGGTTGCTTGGAAGAGTGGGGACGGCGGTGGGGAGCGGAACGGGAGTGGCGAGAGAAGCCGCAGCTCCAGAACCCGCCGAAGACGGAGCGGACGTAGCGGCGGCGGATGGCGCTACCGGCGGCACCGCGGACACGGACAAATGCGGGTGCGAAAGCGTGCTCGTGCTTCCTCCGAATGATGCGGTTGGCGCGTCGGAGGGTGCGACCGAGGGAGTATAGGCGAGTGATTCGGGATGCTCGAGCGCGGCGCCGAATTGCTCGACGGTTTGAAACCGCGCATCGGAATTTTTCTCGATGGATTTGAGGATGACGTTTTCGACGCCATGGTTGATGTACGGATAATATTTGGAAGGCGGCGGTGGCGGCGTATAAACATGGTCCTGCATGATTTGAAATTCGCTGTCGCTTTCGAACGGGAGATGGCCGGTCAACATTTCATACAGCGTGATGCCGAGTTCGTAGACGTCGGAGCGGATGTCGACGTTGCGATTCTGGATCTGTTCGGGCGACATGTAGGCGAGCGTGCCGAGTTGCGTGCCGGTGCGCGTCATACCGCGCGCGCCCATCACTTTCGCGATGCCGAAATCCATCACCTTCACGAGGCCATTTTTATTGAGCATCAGGTTGCTGGGTTTGATGTCGCGATGGAGAATTCCCGCGCGGTGCGCATAGCCAATGCCGAGGAGCGCTTGCCTGAAAAGCGGAATCGCTTCAACTTCCGGGATGGGGCCGCGGCGGCGGATCATTTGCGCGAAGGTCTCGCCGTCCACAAATTCCATCACCATAATTGCCGTGCCCTGATGGACCATGAAGGCGTAGAGAGTGGCGAGGTTGGTATGGTTCAGGTTAGCTTGGGCTCTTGCTTCCGACCGGAAGCGCTCGACCAATTCGGGGTTCTTGGATAGATCCGGGTTCAGGACTTTCATCGCCACCATGCGGTCGAGGCCTGTGTCGACAGCTTTGTAGACCACGCCCATGCCGCCCTGGCCGAGCTTTTCGAGAATCCGGTAGCTGGCGATCTCTGTTCCGATCATGATGTGTTGCTCAACTCCCTACGGCTGTGGAATCTTCTTTCGCTGCGGCCGACGTTGCGTCGATGCGCACAAGTTGAATCGTGATGTTGTCGGGTCCTCCACGTTGTTTTGCAAGATCAATCAGTTTCCGGCATGCGTCGCGAGGAGAATTCTCGGTTGTGGCGGCGAGCATTTCTTCGTCATCCACCAAACCGTGCAGGCCGTCGGTACAGAGCAATAGCATGTCTCCCGCAAGCAATGGTACAGGAGCTTCGGCAAAATCGGCTTGGACGGCGGAGTCGGAACCGAGCGCAGAGGTGAGTATGTTTTTGGAAGGGTGCGTTCTGGCTTGTTCCGCGGTGATTACTCCGTTGTCCACCATTTGCTGCACGTAGCTTTGATCGCGTGTGAGCTGAATGATGATACCTTGCCGCAGCAAATAGAGCCGCGAATCGCCGACGTGGCCGTAGGTGACGTAGCCGTCTTTTAGCACAGCAGCTGTGCAGGTGGTTCCCATGCCGGCTAATTCCGGATGCTCGCGAGCATATTCTTGAATGGCTTTGTGGGCCGACTGGTACGCGGTCTCAAGCGCGGTGGAGGGGTCATCGGCCGGGCCGTTGAGAAAGACGTCGCGCACGGTGTCGACTGCGATTGTACTCGCAATCTGACCACCTTCCTGGCCGCCCATTCCGTCCGCGACTACCGCAAGCCGGCCGCGCCGCTGCATCTCGTCGTCATTTTCCGGCTCGGCGTAGCAGTAGTTGTCTTCGTTCTGACTTCGCTCGCAACCAACATCCGTGAGGTTAGCCAGCTCAATGCCGGGGCGAATCTTCATGAGGTGCGGGGTCCCTTATAATCGCTTAAATTTAACAATAATTTCGCCGAATCGAATCATGTCGTTGTCTTTCAATTCCTCGCGAACGATTTTGCGATCGTTCAGGTAGGTTCCATTGGAAGAATCGAGGTCGGTGACGAAAAACTTGCCGTCCTCATAGCGAACACTGGCGTGCTGGCTGGAGACGGTGGAATCTTTTAGTGCGATCTGCGAATCGGCGCCCGAACCAACGGAATTTTTCCCGTCGTGCAGGCGGAAGTCTTCTCCCTTTTGATCGCCGCTCATTGCTACGAACCAGCCAACGACGGGAGGCTTGCGCTTTTCGGAGATGAGGACGGTCCTACGTCCAGCGCTGCCGGGGCCACCTGCGGCTTCTTTGGGCGCGTCAGTTTCCAAGCGAGTCTTTGCCGCCGCTCCGCTGGCACCCGTCCCGCCCGGCACTTGATAGCCCGTGGTCTGGCATGTGGGGCAAGTCTCCCAGGAATCCTCCATCTGATGACCCTTGGCGCAGAATTTTGACATCCGAATCTCCTGTTCGCGAGTTCGCTCTACGAATTGAAATATGTGAAAACGTTTGCACCCTTCTTGCCAAGGAAGATTCGATCTCCATTGCGGAGTCCGATCTTGCTGACCTTCGGCGATTCGACTGAGTTCACATAGGTCCCATTCGAAGAGCCTTTATCGATCACCACCACTTCGTTTCCCGAAGGTACGATCCACGCGTGTTCGCTCGAAACGGTGTCGTCTTGCAAAACCACCTGACACTTTGGCGAGCGGCCTATGAGCAGACCTTCCTTTGGGACCTTGAAGGTCTTGCCTGAGAGCGCTCCTGCCGTCGCTTGAATGTTGCCATAAGTTTGTCCCGGCGGCAGAGCTGCCGGCGCTTGCGGAGATTCGATCCGTGTGCCACCCGGCATTCCGCCTGCTGGCCTCACCACGTTGGCGGGGGCCCGCGCGGTCCGCGAACGCATCACTACCGCTGCGATGGCCAAAATCGCGATTCCGACCAAACCATAGAGAAGCCACGGACCGGCTGGACTATCTGAAACCTTGTCCACGAAGCCTTCACTATCGACGCATTCGACTGCAGAGGATCGGAGGCGCGTCGCGTCCGGTAGACCTGGCATGAACTGAAGCACGTCGTCAAATTCTGGAATCGAGGAGCGGCACTTTTTTTCATCGAAGAAATCAAGCGCCTTTCGCCAGTGTTGAGTGAACGGGCCGACATCCGGCGCAACTCCTTCGCGGCGCACAAATTCCCACGCCGTATTGATTGGCACGAAGAAGTTGAAGCCCTGTGTGGCTTCCGAGCCGGCGGTGGCAATTCCAATTACTTCTCCTTGCGCATTGAACGCGGGGCCGCCGCTATTGCCGTGGGTGATGGCAGCGTCAGATTGAAGCACCGGAGTACTTGTCGCAGCCAACGTCTTGATCGCAGAAATGCTGCCACTCGTGACCGAGGGAACCAGCGCTGACTCGCTGCTGATGAGTTCGTTTCCGCCCCAGTCGGAAGCCACACCTGGATAACCGATCACCATGATGCGATCTTGTTCGCGAACCTTGTTTGAATCGCCGAGTGGGACGGAAGGAAGATTCGTGCCATTGATCTTGACGATGGCAACGTCCTTGCCGACTCCAATTTCAGGGCTGTAATTGGGAGTCAATTCGCCCGGCACGTGCGTGCCATTGGCGAGATACACCGTGAGAGTCGGATTATGGTAGTGAATTTGTACGGCGCGCGATTGATATAGCTCGAGTTTTTGCGCGTTGGTGAGCGGCGGGTGTCCTTTGCTGGCGAGAAACTGATCGAATGCCTGGAAGACCTCAGTGTAAACTTTCGCGCGCAGCTTCTCTTCAAGCGCTTCCTTCGCCTGAGGATCGTTTATTTTCGCATTCTGAACCACGTGCCCGTTGGTGATGAGATAGCCATCATGGCGGAACAGGAAGCCGCTGCCCGCGGTGGTGAGGTACGGATTTCTGAGCTGGACCGGTTGTCCTCGAAATTCCGCCTCGACTTTCACGGAGACCAAAACCAAAACAACCGCTGGTTTGAGCTCCAGCGTGCGCTTTTCCTCCGGCGTGAGCTGCGTCCCGCCCAGCGACGAAACCGAAAGAAAAGTTACCAACGCAATTAAACAGGCAAGCTTCTTCACCACCCACCTCCAAGATTTCCGCGAAGGCTGAAATGATTTGCGAACAGCGCAACTAAGCGACGTCTCGATTGGAGCAACCCCGTACAAGACCTGTAGGCCAAACCGAATCACGATCGAGCTAGCAAGACAAAATTACGTCTGTTATTAGACGGCAAGCTGCCGGTGCCTACTGAGCATTGCGCAAATGTCCGGGAAAAACCGTCACATTGCCCGAATCCTCGATCTCCGAGCGCACAGTCCTGTCAGTTGAGCGGGATTCGAGAGCTGTATATATAACCGTTTTTATGGGGTGTCAACGCGTTCGGTCTACCCGTTCGGGGCGGCGATGAGGGATTTTTCTCAAATTCGTGATACTTCTGGAGCGCGGGTTCGTCATAATAGCGAAGATAATTCCATGCTCAGTCGCGCGGCGAGTAGGCGCAGGCCGCGGGATCCTACAAGGACTAATTCATGAATTCGGCAGTGGGTCAAACCGCAACGGCACAAACAATCGGCGGATTTTCCATCGAGGCGATTCGAGGAAAGTTTCCTGCCCTAAAGCATGCTGCGCCGTTTATCTTTCTCGACAATGCCGCGGGCGCCCAGATTCCGCAGGCAGTGTTTGAGGCGGTGAATCATCATCTTCTCGATCACAACGTGCAGCGCGGCGGCCGTTATCCCAAGAGCCGCGAAGTGGATGCAACGATTGCGCGCGGGCGGCAGAGCGTAGCCGATTTTGTGAACGCGCGGAATCCGAATGAAATCGCTTTTGGGATGAACGCAACATCGTTCATCCGAATCGTGAGCCTCGCGATTGGGCAAACTCTCGGTGAACGAAACGAAATCGTCGTCACCGATATGGACCATGAAGCAAATATTGCGACGTGGCTCGCGCTCGAACGTGAGGGCGCGAAGTTTCGCTGGTGGAAGATGCGGGACGACGGGAATCTGCACGCCGACGACTTGCGCGAGGTTGTGTCGGCGCGTACGCGGCTGGTCGCGGGCACGGTGACCTCCAATGCCCTGGGCTCAGTGGTGGACATTGCGGCGGCGGCGAAGGTGGCCCACGCTGCCGGCGCGGAAGTTTTTCTCGATTGCGTGCATTTCGGTCCGCACGGAGTGATCGACGTGCAGGCATGGGATTGTGATTATCTGGTTTGCTCGGGATACAAGATTTTCGCCCCGCATATGGGATTTTTGTGGGGAAAGGAAGAACTGCTGAGGAAACTCCCGACGTTCCGCGAGGACTTCATTCCCAACGAGCCGCCGCTGAAGATCGAGGCAGGAACGTTTGTGTACGAAAATGTTGCCGGCATGGATGCCGCGATCCAATATTTGGCTTCGCTCGGCGAGGCGCGAGAGGGAAGTGCGTCATCGCCGTCATCACGCCGTGAAAATATCAGTCGAGCCATGAACGCGATTCGGCAGTACGAAGAGACGCTCTCGCTTGAGATGTTGCGCGTCCTAAAGGAAAGCGGCGCGATTGTCTACGGCATCAGCACAAAACAGAGAATCGGGGAGCGCGTGCCTACTCTGTGCTTCAATCTCCCCGGTGTGGCACCGGCAGAGGTGACCGAAACGATGTCGCGGGCTAACATCGGCATCCGAGACGGCCACTTGTATTCCCCCCGGATCATGAAGCGACTGGGATTGAGCCTCGAAACAGGAGCGGTGAGAGCATCGCTGGTCCACTACAACACGATTGAGGAGATCCACTGCTTCGGCAATGTCCTGCTCGACTTGAGCAAGCATGCCTAGCCCGCTCGTTCCGCTAAATCCTCAGCAGGCTCCCGCAACGCAAGCAAGCGCGAATTCGCAGCATTTTGCCGCCAACCACGGTCCGCAGGAACTTCGTCGAAAGCTCAGTGAGCGCCAACTGACGATGCTCGCGATCGGCGGCGCGATTGGCGTCGGCCTCTTTCTTGGCAGCGGAGTGACGATTCAGCTGGCCGGCCCTGGCGTTATTTTGAGCTACCTCATCGGGGCGATTGTTGCACTCATCGTTGCGTGCGCGCTTGTCGAGATGGCGGTGGTGCACCCTGAAGCGGGTTCTTTTGGCGTCTACGCGGAAACGTACCTGAGCCACTGGGCGGGATTCGCAGTACGAGCCACGTACGGATTCGTCGAGACCATTGCGATTGGAGCAGAGGTGACAGCGGTTGCGATCTACTTCGCGTTCTGGTTTCCGGGAGTGCCGCAGTGGGTGTGGGTCGTGGCGGTGTCGATTGCGCTCATTGTGATCAACACCCTCCAAGTGGGGCGCTTCGGAGAATTCGAGTACTGGTTTGCGTTGATCAAGGTTGTGGCGATTCTCGTCTTCATCGCGATCGGCGCGGCTCTGATATTCGGAATCGGTTCGAGGCAGGCAATCGGCTTATCGAATCTCACCGCGCACGGCGGATTTTTGCCGCATGGGCTGGCGGGTGTCTGGCTCGCACTCACGCTGGTTTCGACGAGTTACATGGGTGTCGAAGCGATCGCCGTCACGGCCGGCGAAGCAGAAAATCCTGAGCGGACGATTCCCAAAGCCATGCGAACGATTGTGGTCCGGCTAATCATATTTTACGTCCTTGCGATTACTGTCATGCTGGCTATGACTCCCTGGGATCAAGCCGGTGCCGGAAATGGACTCACCGCCAGTCCTTTTGTACGGGCATTCGCAATCATCGGCGTGCCATACGCCGCCGGCATCATGAATGTTGTGGTGATCACGGCGGCGTTCTCCAGTGGTAACACGGATCTCTATCTCACCACGCGAATGCTCTTCTCGCTTTCTCGATCGCGTTATTTGCCGGAATGGGTTGGAAAGCTGAGCAAGAACGGCGTGCCGCTGCGTGCGCTGGCGGTCGCGTCAACAGGCATGGCCGCGGCCATTCTGCTAGCCATTTATGCGCCGGGGCGCGCGTTTCTGGCACTGTATGGAATTGCAGTCGCGGGAATGTTTTTCGTATGGACCGTCATTCTCATCACGCATATTGCTTTCCGCCGTTCCGTGGGAAAAGATCGAGTCGCTCGCCTACCCATGCATTTGCGGCTATATCCATATTCGGCCATTCTTGGAATTCTGGCGCTGCTCGGAATTGCAGCGGCTACCTTCTTCGTTCCCGGCCTCGAACACACGGTTCCGGCGTTTGCCGTTTTTCTGCTGGTGGTTACCATCGCGTATTGGATTACCAATCGCGCGGGCGCACTTTCGCGCTAGCCTCATCTGACTATGACGACAGCTCTCCAAGATTTCTGCGGCGCGGTTCGCGGCAAGTTTAAAGGCGACTTAATTCGGCAGGACAATCCGGAATTTGCCGAAGCGAGCAGAATCTGGAACGCCACGGTTGCGCGCACGCCCGGCGCGATCGCCCGCTGTGCAGATGCGGCGGATGTCGGGCTCGTCGTCCGTCACGCGAGCGAGGCCCGCATCCTGACGGCTGTACGGTGCGGCGGGCACAGTCTCGCGGGCTTCGGCAGTTGCGATGGCGGCCTGGTGATCGACTTATCGCGGCTTCGCGCCGTGCAAGTTGATGCCGGCTCGCGCTCTGCGAAATTTGGCGGAGGCTGTCTTCTCGGCGACGTGGACACAGCGACGCAGCAGCATGGCCTCGTGTTTCCAGCCGGAGTGGTGTCGCACACGGGCGCTGGCGGCTTGGTGCTGGGTGGCGGAACTGGCTGGCTCACTCGGCTGCTCGGACTGTCTTGCGACAACGTTGCCGGTCTTACTCTAGTCACAGCCGATGGATCGCTGGTTCGCGCAAGTGACGCCGAAAACTCCGAACTCTATTGGGCATTGCGCGGAGGCGGTGGGAATTTTGGCGTCGTCACCGAATTCGAAGTGCGACTGCAACCGTTGACCTCCGTGGTGCTCGCAACCTCATACTGCCCGCAGGACCACATCCTTCGCGTATTGCAGGAGTGGCGGGAGTTCATGCCCGCAGCCCCGGACGAATTGAAATGGAATATCTCGCTCGTCCGCGCGCCGCACGACGATCGCGCGCCGGAAGAACTTCGCGGAAAGCCGGCGCTGAGTTCAAGCATGGTGTGGTTTGGCGACGAGGCCACCGGCCATCGCCACATCAATCGCATATTTTCAATCGGCAGGCACGTTGGTCGCAGCATGAAAACCATTTCGTATCTCACGCTGCAAACGATGGCAGATTCTGATTTTCCCCATGGCCGCCGCTACTACACGAAATCCGGGTACTTCGCGGAGTTCACTGACTCCGTGATTGAAATTATGGTTCAGGCTCTCGCCAGTATTCCGTCGCAGAATACGCAGATTGAGCTGGCCTATCTGGGTGGCGCGGCTGGACGTGTAAACGCATCGGAAACGGCGTTTGGGGATCGCAGCGCACCTTTTATTTTGAACCTGCTGGCAGATTGGAAGGATCCTGCAGACGACGCCGCGAACGTCTCGTGGGTTCGGAGCCTGTTTAACAGATTGCGGCCGCACATGAAGCCGGGCGTATATGTAAATTTCATGAGTGGCGACGAACAAGAACGCGTCCCTGAAGCCTATCAAGATCGCTGGAAGCGACTTCTGAGGGTCAAAACGCAATATGACCCTTCGAACTTCTTTCGCCTGAATCAAAACATTGCGCCGCTAACTAAGTAATACCCATCGCCCTCAGCAATGCCCTAGCGTTGTGCAGGAAATGTTGCTGTAAAGCCCTCGCGGGTGTACATTTTCACACCCTACCGGAGGTGGGCGATGAGGCCGCTATCTTCTATTCTGATGCTGTGTCTGCTCACGTCTTTGGCGGTCGCGCCTCGAAGCAGCGCTCAGCGCGCACCGCGGGGGAAAGTGCACGCTCTCCAGGCGACCTCTGACAAGGGCGGCGAGCATCCGGCAAGCACGGAAATTTCGGGTCCTGCGACCGTCACTTGCCTTAACGGCGTTTCGGAGACTCCCAATACGCAAGTCTCCTGTTCTGTGACCGGCCCGGGATTTACCGGAGTCTTGAACAAAGGGAAGTCGGCAGATTTGACTGGCGCGGGAACCGTGACCCTGAAATGCCGCGGCCAGGGTTTCATGAGATGCGATGCGCGAGTAGACGTCCCGCCGCCAACGAAGTGAACTGCATCTCATAGCAGGTGAGCACAGGCAGTTGTATTTCGATTTTTGCATTTCGAATCAGCCTGGGGGAGCGCGTGGTAACGACCGGACGAGTCGTGCCCGGCGAGAAGCCGCACGCTTGATTCTGACGCGGAGGCGTTAGATGGAACCCATCAAAGCATTCACCCTAAAACGCGACCTTGTCGCCGAGTATGACGAAGAATACTTGGAGATGAAGGTGAGCGATTTGCGCAACAAACTCGAAGCACTTTCGAGAGCGAACTACGGTCCGCAGTTGGAAATCAAGGAAATTCAAAACAGCCTTAATCCCATCAAGGCTGGAGACATTCGCACAAAACGCAGCATCTACCAGCTGGCCTATCGGCGCTACATACTGATCTGTCCTGACGACGAACTCCTGAGCGTCATCCTGGAATTGAAGTCCCGTCTCGATCATCTCGATAGAAATGGCGATGAAATTTGGAGCCCGCGAAAGCTGGAAGCGATCGAGCACTCGATTCGAGCGCATGACGGCAACGGTCATCTGCGGGTGGAAGTAGAAGCGCTGGCCAAGGCGATCGACGAAGGCAGATTCCGATTGCGGCGGGATGAAGACTTGCGGCGCGATTTCCTCGTCTTTGCGTTCCGGTCAAATCTGATTCTGTTTGCCGTATTGCTCTGCGTGCTCGGTTTGTTTGTAATTCTGAAGGTTGATGCCCATTCGCAGTGGCGAAAACTTCCCGTGCTGCTGTTTGGCGCGTGCGGAGGGATGCTCAGCGCGACGATGCAGTACCGGCGTCAGCGCATTTCGCCCGGGGAGCTTCGCATCGAACCCGTTCAGTTGTTCTTCCGGTCCGTGTTGGGCGCGTTTGCGGCCGGCATCGTCACTCTGTTCTTGCAGCTTCGAATCGTGGATTTTCCGGTTCTGCATGTAGGAGCGGAGGACGGAGCATTTCTCACCTCCAGCGCGCAGTATATCGTGGCCTTCGCCAGCGGCTTTGCAGAAAGACTCTTCTTTCGCTCCATCGAGAAACCTGCCCCAAAGCGCTCCGAAGCTCCGCCAGCAGTGGTCCAACACACGCCCCCGCGTCCGGCCGCCAAAAGCGCAACCGCAGGCCGGTAGGCCCCACGCTATTTGGTGGCTCGCGCAGAATGTGAGCCGGATACGTTGGGCTCGAATATTATTATGTGGCGCGTATGCAGCACTAAGGCTGACCGACAGGTGCCGAAGTTAGTCCTCTACTGATTCGACCGATAGACGATTTTCTGGGGCCCGTCGATGACTTTAAAATCGGAGGGCACCGCAAACAGCGAGGGATCGGGCTCAGCCCGAACGATGTTCGTAAGCTGAAAAGTCTGCTCGCCCATGCGCGGATCATTCCGCTTGCTGGAGATGACGGTCTTCAGATCCGGCGACGTCCAAACCTCAGTGACAATGCTGATGGGTTTATCATTTCCGATCTGGCCGGCCGGAATGGTGCGGGTGGTGCGGATTCCATTCACGACAATGCCCTCCATCGTCTGGGACCCGAGATCCTCGGTTGCCACCTGGTCCTGATCGCTTGCCACAATCGTCCTTTGTAACGCCATCGGTGGCGCCATTGGCATCGCCGCGGCAGCCGTGGATGGACCTGTGCCCGATTGTATGAAGAACGCATTCGCAACAGTCGGCGCGGGGGAGCCTGCGGGGGGCGCCGGAGGCATCGGAAGCCTCTGCGCCGTCTTGTCAGTGAGGTTCAAAACGTACGAGACCTGAGCCACGGGATCCTGAATAAAGACCAAGTGAGGCGCGTTGGCCGCGGAGAGATTGCCGATGGCCGGCAACGCGGTGTCTTGCCGGGAACGGCCCTGCGCATCGCGAGCTGTGGTTCCGGTGCTCGTTTGGACGATGCGATTGCCGTCGGCGAGCGTCTGGATCGATTCGTTGGTGGTCGTAGCTGAATATGGAGCGCCCTGAATTGGTGTGCTCTGAGCTGAGACAGACACCATGCCCTGGCTCCTAACGACAACCGTGTTAGAAGCTTCCTGCGCGAATGCGGCCGATGAGAGAGCCAGAACGAGAATCATTGAACGTACCATTATCGACTCCTTTCCAGTCCCAAACGCAGCCTCTGCGCCGAGCCATCCGGCGCAATGCTGAGGTCTGCTACAAAATTGACGCCCTCCGGTGCCGCTCCTGGTGGGAGAAGAGCTTCCGCGGGAATAGCGATTAGAACGGCCTGCTCTGATGGCAACCACTGGACCGGTGCGCTGTGCGCCGGCGTCCGGGAATGGCGCCGACGAACCTGCTTGATCGGCGAAGGTGCTGATTCGCGTGCGATAGCGTGAGAACTTATCATCGGCACAACGAGGGGCTTCTCCACTCGCGTATGCGGGCGCAACAAGAAAAGGGCGAGCGCTGCTGCTGCGCCGACGCCGGCCAACGCCCGAAAGGGTACGACTCGGCGCCTGCTCGGCGTTCTGACCGCGTCGTAATATGCGTCTAGCGCGACGCTGATTTTTCGGTACGCGTCCATGCGGGTGCGGCACTCGGAACAGACCCCGAGATGTCGCTGCATATTCGATGCTTCGTCCATTGAAAGCTCGCGATCGAGCCAAGCCACTAATTTGTCTGAAAAGTCACACATTGAATTTCTCCGCTAGCTTCTTGATTGCACGGCTTACGGTGTCACTGACCGTCGATATTGAAATCCCAAGAACCTCACCGATTTCGCGATAACGGAGTCCCTCGGCACGTAGGAGCAGACACTCTTGCTCCGAGGCACTCAACAGACGAATCGCCCTTACGACCTGTTGGAACTTTTCCTTATCGAGCACCGCACGTTCCGATGTCTTTTCGTTCAAGGACCAATTCCTCTTTCTCGTCGAGCGGTGTGCAGAACCGACGATCGTAACGGTTCTGGCGATTTCTGGCTCGATTGTGGGCAACGCGAAACAGCCAGCTTCGAATGTTCTCTTGCGAGCCGCCGGCAGCCAAATGACGATGAAGGTTAAGAAAAGCATCCTGTACAACATCCTGCGCTTCGTCGCTCGAGAGCCCGAGGCAAACAAGATAGCGAAGCAAAGGTTTGCGCAGTTCGCGATACAGCGTCGCAGCCTCACCATCAGCAGAAGCAAGGCGCGAAAGGGGCAATGTGATTGGTACGGAGTCACCAGTCATATAGTCTTTGGAATCGCGCCTCAGTCATATAACAGATGAGAGCGCGCATTTTCCGTCTTCCGAATCGAAAGACCAGAGTTTTTAGAAGGGCCTCCAGGAGCCGTGAATTGATAACTGCTCCGATATTTTGGGAAGGCCGCGCCGTTTGCACATTGAAGACTGAGAGTATCGCAGCAAAGGGATAGAAATGCAGTTTCAGAACGACTTTCAAAGAAGAAGAGTGGCGCGCCCGGAGAGAGTCGAACTCCCGACCTTCTGGTTTCCGCCGCAGGCGGACTCTATCCAGCTTCGCTGCGAGTGAGGCGCGAGGCAAGGATCTGCTTCAGCTCTTCACGTCCTTTTCCCGTTTTGAGCCATCGCTCACGCCGCATCGCTTCAGCGCGCGTGGCAAATTGCTCTTGGTGGACAAGAATCCAGGTTCCTCGTCCTTTGGTCGATTTGGTGACGCCGGAATTGTGCTGCCCAACCCTTTGAGTGAGATCTGTCGTAAAACCGACATAGTTTCTGTTGGTTGTTTCGCTGCGAAGAACGTAGACGAAGAACATGGAATTAAAAGTGGCGCGCCCGGAGAGAGTCGAACTCCCGACCTTCTGGTTCGTAGCCATAGGAACATCTATGACCTTTTGGCTTTCGAAACCTTAATAGACATTGATATAGCCAGCTTTCCCTCATATTATGGGCTTGTCATGCAACCACCAACCTTTACCGAAATTCATGCAACCTAACCGAACAGGTTGCATGGCGGTTGCACGGAAGGAGAAACCATGAAACCCCAGCCCGAGAAGCGGTTCCGGTTCTCAGCAGAGAAGTTGGCTGCATTGCCCATTCCCAAGGATGGTCCGGCCACTTGGTACGACCTGGATGTTCCGCAGCTCTGCGTGCGGATCCAGCCGAGCGGTGCCGGCAAATTCTTCGTTCTAAAGAAAGTGTGCGGGCGGACGTATCGAAAGACCCTAGGCGATTGGAAGCACCTGAAGCTGCCCCGCGCCCGGGAGTTGGCGCACGAACTCTTAGGCAAAGTCGCCTATTGGCTCGCCGGCGATCGTCAGGGCCTGAATCCGATGTTGCGGCCGTTGGACGACGAGAAGTTGACCTTCAGCTCTGCTTTTGACATGTATTTGAAGGCACCGCTAAAAGGAGAGGGGAAGCGATTCGTGAACAGAGAGAAAGCGGACGCGCGCCGGCAGTATTTGTTCGATCACTGTTTCAATAACGAGGACTTGAAAGGTGCTAAGCCGATCGCCGCCCGTCCCATCGATGAACTCACTCCCATCGTCGTGGGCGCTTTTCACGAGAGGATCGAGAAACAATTCGGGCCAATCATGGCCAACCGCGCTCACGAAGTGTTGCGGGCTACATTCAATCATCTAATCAAGAAAGGCTTGTGGACAAGCGTCAATCCGGCGACCGGCGCAACGAGAGCACCGAAGGTGGACAGAGAAGTCATCCTCGAAGACGATCAATTAAAGCCGTTCTTCGACGCTCTGGACAAAGAGCAGAATCGAGATCTTGCCGAGTTTCTCGCGCTGCTATTTGCCACCGGTGTACGCAAATCGAATCTCTACGCCGCCGAGTGGCGCGAACTTTCTCTTCCCATGAAGACCTGGACGATTCCCCGCGAAAAGTATAAGAACGGCAAGACCACGACCCTCAAGCTCACTCCCGAAGCCGTCGAGCTTTTCAAGATGCGCCAACAGCGACGGGTTATCGGCAATCCGTGGGTTTTCCCGTCCAAGGCCGAATCGGCAAGCGGACACATTGAAGATTTCAAAAACCAATTTACACGGGTTAAGAAAAACGCCGGGCTGGAAGGTCTTACGATGCACGATTTGCGGCGTTCCTTCGTCGCCAACCTCGTTATGGCTAACGTGCCTATGCCCATCGCATCGGAAGCCGCAGGACATTCCAGTATCGCTTCCATGGCAGCCTATGCGCGATTTGCTAAAGGCCAGGTGGCCAAGGCTCTCGACCAGGGCGCGGCGGACGTGAAGAAACGCATGGCCGAAGCGGAAGCCCAAAAGGAACAGAATCCCGGCTTACTTGCCGGCTAGGCATCCGTCTTGCGTTGACAACAGAACTCGACTGCGGTAAATAGGAATCTACACTGCTTAACGGAGGTGCGATTTAAACGGGGTGTCCGACGGGCTTTTCCGAAAGCCTGTTGCTCGGTCTTACCGGCACCTTTCGTTTCGATGACGCGTAGCAATTTGATTTCTGATTTTTCCGCGTCCTAGACGAAAGGAGCGCCATGAAATCTGCTTACGATGTTCAACCTTCGGCTTTTCTTTGCGAGATAGTCCCCTCTCGGTTTTACACGTCGAACGAAACCGCCGCGATTCTCACGCTCAAACCAGAAACCCTGCAAGTTTGGCGAAGTACGGGCCGGTATCCCGCTCTGCGTCATAGGAAAGTGGGAGCCAAGGTTGTTTACCTCGGCGTGGACATCCTCGCTTTCCTCGATAGTCCACACGAGCCCGCGAAGCCATACATCCCGAAGTCGCGGCGGCAAAAGTCACTAGCGCGAAAGCCGAAGAAGACGCGCCGGGCAGCAAAATGAAAAGGAAGCGACCGCCGCACCAGTCGAAGACCGAGAAGCGGGAGGCGGCGATCCGCGCCGTTCGTCAAAGAGCCGAATCTCAAGCGCTGGAATTTTTCTGTGATGACCAACGCCGAGCGTACGCCACTCTCCCGACGACCGGCCACCGAGAAACTTGGGCGATTCGGTCCCGAGAGTTCGCGCTGTGGGTTATGGCGATTTTGTACGAGATGCTGGGCGCGGCACCGAAGAGTTTGATCGCACGATGTTTGGATGAATTCGAAATGTATGCGATTTGCCGTGGCCCGATGCACCAAGTTCATGTACGAACTGCTGAACGCGACGGCGCAATCTATGTCGATTTGGGAAACGAGCGTTGGGAAGTTGTCCAAATTACGGCGAGCGGTTGGCACATTTTGGATGACTCGCCGGTCAAGTTCCGAAGGCCGATGGGACTGGCGGCGCTGCCGTGTCCGCAGGGCGGCGGCAACATCCGAGATGTTCTCGGTTTTCTCAACGTCCGAGCGCAGAGCGAAGTCCTTCTGCTGGCATGGCTGACCTACGCGTTGGTGCCCGGCAATTCTTATCCCGTAGTTGCGTTGTCCGGATCGCAGGGCTCTGGCAAGAGTACGATCACGAGGGTTCTGCGTGAACTCGTCGATCCATCGATCGCGCCGCTTACCACAGTGCCAAGATCCGAGCGCGACCTCGCCATTGCGGCGACCAACTCACATTTGATCGCCATAGATAATCTTTCCGAAATCTCGTCGAAGCTGAGCGACGCGATCTGCAGAGTGGTCACGGGTGGTTCCTTCCGCACCAGGGAGCTGTACACGAACGATTCCGAGATGATCTTTACTTATCGGCGACCGCTCATTATGAACGGCATCGAAGAGCTTCCCGTCCGGCCCGATCTGCTCGACCGTAGCATCATCATTCACGTGGAACCGATACCAGAAAATCGCCGCCGCGATGAAAGAAACTTCTGGCAGGACTTCAAAGACATTCGACCGCAGCTGTTTGGCCGCATGTTAGACATTATCCGTATCGGCGTCAAACGCCTGCCTGATGTGAGGCTGTCATTCGCTCCACGGATGCTTGACTTCGCGCGATGGGGCGTCGCTGTTGAGGAAGCGATGGAGTTCGAGCGCGGAGCGTTCCTTGAGGCCTACCGGTCCAATTTGGAAGATGCGAATGCCGCTGCGCTCGATGCGTCACCAATCGCCGAAGCACTTAATCGCTTTCTTGAGAAGGACCGACATGTCTTTCGTAGCAGGGCACTGGAGTTGTTGAGCGGGCTGCGGTCATTCCTCGAACGTTTTCAGCCGGAGTATCCGGAGCTCGGTCAACTACTGAAACATCCGCGGTTCCCCCAATCCGCTAATCAGCTCTCGGCGGAACTGGCTCGGATCGAGCCGAATCTGAAGAAACTCGGCATAACGATCGAACGGGGGCGTACGCACGCCGGCCGCTTCATCCGCGTTGCGCGGGGCGGCAATTCTGAAGGCAAGACGTCTGACGGTGACGATCGTGACGGCTGGCGCGACCATGGCACCGTCGCGGATAAAGTGATGTGAACATTCGCTGTTATTTAAGGCGTGACGATGGTGACGGAGAAAGACAGCGATTTACGACTCACCATCTCTTCGATGCCGTTCAAACAAGCAAGCCCACTATTGGCGGAAACGGCGATGATGATGCCCGATGAGAATGTGGAGCGCCTTCGGAAGCGTCGCGCCTATGAATCTCGTCGTCACATGATAGAAGCTGGGGCAACGGGCCTGCCTTCCAAGCTTCCACCGCTCGAGGCGATCCGCGCTGGCGAGTGTCCGATGTGCAGTTTCCCCACGAACGCCCTGCACAAGCATCTCGTCGTTCATTTCCCGGGGATGAGCTACACGGAGGCGCGTAAGGCGTTTCTGGTAAAACTCGATCTCCCCGAGGATACGGATCTCACGTCGGACGCGAAGCGCGAGATACAACGAGCCGCACAACTGAAGCGCATGAACGGCCCCGAAGCGGAGAAGATTCGGAAGAGTCTGGCCGAGAAGGCGCGGGGCAATTCGAGCCATCTCGCGGACGTGCGGAACTGGCCGATTGTGCGCGAGGTCACGCGAGGTCGAACGGCAGAGCAGGCTTGGAAGAAGATCGACCTTGGCGACAAGCTGACGCCGCACAGCGTGGGCGTGCGTGCGCGCGATATGGGATATTCCTACGCAACCCCGGCGCGATCGGATCAATCGGAGCCTTACACGTATGAGCGACTGTTCCGTCTTCGCCGCACGACTGCCTTCGAGGTATCGGACTTTGACAGATGCGTTGGCCTCGACGAATGGCGTAGCGGAGCTACGGTGCCGGGCGAGCGGATTATGGACCCGGAAGAAGCGGGTGCGGCGATTGCGTGGCGGGATCGCGTGCTGACGGCGTTGCTCAACGTCGAGCCGACTCTAAAATTCGCGGGCAAGGAATACCGGAAGGACGATCTGCTCTTGACGTTTGTGCCGGAGATCGTCGGGACATACAACGCGCTGATCCGGTCGATTGGCGAGGTGCGCGACGAATTGCGGAAGTCGAGTGAATGGACACTTGAGGACTTCTGTGAAGCGCTTTGCCGCGCTGCTGCTCGTGAGCAGAGCATCGAAGGGAATCAAGACGACTCGCGGCGGAAGACGCTGCGTTATCTTGCGGAGGAGAAATCGGAGGAGTGGCTCGCTGCGAATTATGCACGGCTTCGCGGCGGGGAACGGGACGGCCCGCTTGTGCGCGAACTGATCGGATCGCGCTATGGCGTAACGGGAGCTACCGTGCAGAACGCGCTGCGGTCGAGAACGGATGTAATTGCGCCGATTGAGGTGCGCATGCTGATCAAGGAATATGCGCCGGGGTTTGCGACAGCAAAAAAGACTCCCGGGCCGAAACTAAAACCGGAGAGTAAGAAAGAGTCGTGGAGGGTTTCTGCGAGGGTGAACGAGCAGATCCCTGCGTTAAAGAGGCTGCTGGAGGCCCTTGAGAAATTCCCCGCGGGCGTTCGGTCGAACAGTCAGGCGGCGAGAAAGCGGCTCGGCAAGGAAGGCTTTTCCGAGGACCAGATCGCCGCCGTGTTCGATCCTACTTTCACCGCAAACCCGGTGACAGCGGCTCGGCGCTCTATCAGCAATAGTGAAACCATCCAATACGACACCGTTGCTAAGTACCACCGCGACTTTCCCCTGGCCGGATTGAGTTCCGATACCTAATTAAATCCGCCCCGGATTTAATTCTTCCTCGATCTCTGGGTTGTCTCCTCTTTTCCGCTCCAGCGCACTATGGGCAAATACACCTGTGCCGTGCTTGGGCCAGGTGGGGTTCTGGAAAGGAAACAGCGACGACTGGGAGGTCAGAATGAGTCATTGCGGATTATGTAGATGCGAAATTCAGGCCGCACCGAGTCATTTCAGGTGGGTCAGTAGAGTGGGAAGCTTTTGCGCTGCCTGTGGAGTGCTTCTGTGCGACGTCTGTGCGCAAAAGCCCCATTCGCACGTTAAGTATCTTCGAAAATCTCGGTGGCCGCGGAAAAAGATGAGAACTAGAGACTTGGCATCTCAGCTTTCTTTGTTCTTTCTTCTTTTTAGGGCGCGAGGGGAAGAGGTAAAGGGGGATTAGGGGATCCCCCCATTTTAAAGGGACTTATTCTCAGAAATTCGAAAAACACAAACAGGAGGAAACAAAAATGAGTCACGAACGCTATGACGTGGCAAGTGAATCTGTGACAAATCTGGACGGGTCCGCAGTTTATTCGGAGCCAGGTACTGTAGAGACCGCAGGCGAATTCGATCCCTTTGACCCCAAAAATTATCGCACGCCGCAAGATCGAAGGCTGAACCCGAACGTTGATAGTGGCTCCTATTTGCCTCAAACCATCGAAGCGCGAAAACCCAAAAAATCTTGGTTTTTTCGGGTACACGCCAGTGCTGATTATCGTGTCGAGCTTCCTATCTACACCGACGACGTGAAAAGGCGGCAGGACAACATTTATCTCTTTTCGCCAGGCCTAAAGGTGCCCGCTGAGATTCGGGATTTGGTGAGGGACACACTGGTTGCGGCAGCTGTAACCAGTGAGGGTATCCCGTTTCTCTACACTCTAACGGTTGCGGATAATTCGTGGTATGACTCTGGCGTAGAGATCATCCGGTTGGCAACCGAAGAATGGGTCCGCCAGACGGCCGATAGCGCTGGGGGTTTTTACACAATCACAAGGCCCATCGCCGAGCTGGGTGAACCGCATTTCCCCGATATCCCTTTTCGCACCTATTTGGAGCGCGCATTCAACAAGCGCGTGATCTCCTCACTCGATGATCCGCTCATCAAGAAACTTAGGGGAGATCGCTAATGAAGCTCCTCGAGCTGAAGTCTAAATTTGCCCGGGGGGTGTGGCTAATCGACTCCGAGTACGTTACACCTCCAGGTGATCCCGTAATTCCGGTCTGCGTTGTGGCGCGCGAGTTGTTCTCAGGACAATGCATCCGACAGTTTTTTGAGCCATGCCGGAAGTACAAAAACCCATTCCCGGTAGATGGTGAGGCGTTGTTTGTCGCCTATGCAGCCCAAGCTGAATGGTCCTGTTTCCTCAGTTTAGGCTGGGAAGTGCCTCGCTACACTCTCGATCTGTACGCCGAGTTTCGGAACGAGATTTCCGGTCGCACACCACCTTTCGGACGTCACTCATTTGATTGTCGGCTGATCGGGGCAATGGCCTATTTCAAACTCGACGCAATATCCGCAGCTGAGAAGCAGGAAATGCTCGATCTTATCGCCCGCGGTCATCCATTTGCTGACGAAGAACGCAACGCCATCTTAAGGTACTGCGAATCTGATGTTTTGTGCCTGGAAAAACTATTTCCCAGGATGGCTCCCGCAATTGACCTCTACTTTGCTTGCCATAGAGGTCGATACGCAAGAGCAGTTGCTCAGATTGAACGTGTTGGAATTCCGACAGACCGACCTTCCTATGAGCGACTCGTCAAAAACCGGGAACTTTTGAAAGCGCGCTTGATAGATCAGTTCGAGGAAAAATATGGGCCGAGCCCTCACACCAAGGACAAAGATGGCTCCATCCATTTCAGCTTCAAGAAATTGGATGCACATCTAAATCGTCTTGGCATATTACCGGAGTGGCAATTAACCCCTAAAAGTCGTTTGAAAACGAGCGAAGACTATATGCAAAAAATGGCTCTTCAGCATCCCGCTCTACAACCTCTGGCTGATCTGGTGAAACGACTTGGAGATTTTCGGCGGTTCGGTTTAACGATCGGGGTTGATGATCGTGCCCGTTATCCGGTGATGCCGTTCAAATCTGACACGGGAAGAAATCAGCCCAAATCCAGCCGGTTTATTTTTGCGCAGTCATCTTGGACCCGAGGACTTGTCAAGCCGGGACTTGAAGATTTTGTGGCTTATGTCGACTGGAGCGCGGCTGAGTTCGCGATCGCCGGAGTGCTCTCAAAGGATCCTGCCATGATTGAGGCATACAACTGCGGTGACCCGTACTTGCGATCCGCAATCAGCATGGGGTTTGCTCCCAAGGGCGCAACTAAGGTCACGCACGGGTCAATCCGCGACGTCTTCAAAATATGGCTTCTCAGCGCTCAATACGGTGCGACACCTCGGTCCCTTGTGGAAGCATTGCCTCTTCCACTGGCGCAAAAAGTGCCCAATCCTCTCGCTTCAGCCGAGGATTTTTTGGATAAGCATCATCGGGTCTATCGCCGGTATTGGGAGTGGGCTGAGAATCGCGTCCAACTTTTCAGATTTGAGACGCACTGTGAAGAAACAGTGTATGGGTGGCGTCACCGGCTAGACACGCGGCTAAAAGAATGGCAGATCCACAATCAGTCGCTTAACTTCCCCATGCAGAGCCACTGTGCGGAAGCTCTTCGCTGGTCCTGTGTTTATGCGGTAGAAGCAGGCATTGAAGTTTGCGCGCCGATCCACGATGCCCTACTTGTTTGTGGCCGAGTGACAGAAGCGGAAGAAATCGTCAGGCGGACACGGGCTTGTATGGATCGGGCTAGCGAGTTAGTTCTTGGATTCGCAATGCGCACGGACGCCAAGATCGTTAAGTATCCGGATCGTTTTCTAGATCCCCGCGGCGCGGAAACCTGGGAAACCATTATGGCATTACTGGACGAGGTCGAGACGGAGGCGGTAGTCGAAACCCGGGTGCGACCTTAGCCACAAATAACGCATCAAGAGCAGTGTTCCAACCCTAGTAGTAGAGATCGATTCAACAGTCTCTTGGCGGCGCGAGGCGAGTCTTGATTCGTGATTCGGAATCCAAAGTTGCGCCACAACGCAACAGAAGCGGGAAAAGGTTGCGGCATGGCGCGATTTCGCGTCGCGCCTATTAGGCTGAAAGTCCTCGTTCTCGACAACTGTGAGGCATAAAATCAGCCCATGACGCTGGGGCCGTTTCTGATATTCGATAAATCGTCGCTCGAGAGTCTCGATCTCGATGAGGCCGTGATGCTCGACAATTTCTACATGTCGAACATCACGCCCCTGTTTTTCGTGGAGTGCCTTGCCGATCTCGAAAAGGCAATCCGCAGCAACAGCACGCCGGAGCAACTCGTAGGCTCTCTAGCGACACGCACGCCTGAATCTCAGTCGTACCCGAACGTCCATCACGCGACGATTCTGCGCCGCGAGTTGGCCGGGAAATTCGATCTTAAGACCGTCCACGGGCGAGTAATGCTGGCCGGCGGCAGGCATGTCCAGCTTGGCGACAAGAAAGGTGTCATCTTCGAGCATAGCCCGGAAGCGGAAGCCATTAGCCGCTGGGGCAAACGGGAATTTCTCGAATTGGAGCGCAATATCGCGAAGCAATGGCGGCGCGCGCTCACTAGCATCGACCTCAACGCAATGGTGCAAAGCGTCATGGGTGCGTTAGGCCCCTGGCGAAAGCCGAAGTCGTTGCAGGATGCGCGGAAGATGACCGACATCATCATTGACAACATGGACCCAGAATGGCTGATTCGGTTCGGCCTGAACCTGCTGGGCGCGCCCGAAAACGTCGAATACGTCGTGAGCGAATGGATACGGAAGCGGCGACCGCCGCTGCGAGATCACTTGCCGTATTTCGTATTCATGCTCACGATTAATATTTTCTTCTGCCTTGTGCTGCCAACTCAGCTGCTGAGCAAGGTCAAGCCGAGTCACAAGATCGATCTAGCCTATCTTTATTATCTGCCGTTCTGTTCCGTTTTCACGTCGAAGGATAACTTTCACGCGGATATCGTTCCGTTATTCCTTTCGTCGGAACAGACGTTTGTTAACGGCACTGAACTCAAGGAAGACTTGAAGCGTCTCGTCGCACATTACGAAGTATTGCCTGGAGATGTGCTGAAAACGGGGCTCAATCACTTCGCCGCATACCCGCCGGACGATACGGGACTCTTGATTACGCGGCTCTGGGACAAATACCTGCCGGGCTGGCGCGCTGCAAGAGACATGCCGAAACCTGTACGCGACCCAGAGGAGGAAAAACGGATTGTGGAGGAGATCAATCGGCAGACGGACTCTCCCGAGCTGCAACCGAGCGACGAACAGGATATCGACAAAATGGATTACGCGACGGTCCGACGCATGGTGCACCCCAAAAAAGGCCGCTGGCTGCGTTTTTCCGAGGAGCAGATTCAGCGCATTCTGGAACATGACAAAGATAAAATATGAGCGCCGGCGAGCTAGTTTCAGTCGCGTTTGACTAACCTCTCCCGTTTTCGGGAGCCACTCCCGCGTCCAGCCGAATATGGCTCAAAGACCATTGCGTACGCCATCGCTTGCTGCCACTTCGTCAGATTTCGACGCGGCGTTCCAATGGAGGCTCACATATCGGTTCCCAGACTCGCCGTCAGACGCTTTTTCTGCTCTGTGAGGGCGTTCACCGCCTCAGCGCAATTCTTCTGTGATCGAGACAACCGAGTGTTTACACCGGGATTGATCATCTTGGAAAGTCGAGCGGCGCCAGACGCTACGCCCGAGTTGCCAGTTTCCCAATCCCTCAACTGCGCATCTTCGAGTTTGAGGAACAAGTATTCGAGCGCGTAGAGATCGCCGTACGCCTTTAACATAGGTTCCAAGCAATCGATCGGCAGAAAGCGTACTGCCTGGGAGCCCTTCAGTGCGTCCCATGCATGCATTTGCAATCTCTCTTTACTTCGTGGACCTCCGCTCAAATAGCTGTCGACGAATTCCTTGCCCTCTTGTAGTTCATCGATGAGCAGGCTGCATACCAAGATTTCCTCTTTGATTTTCTCGCGACGCGGCTGAGTGATCTGGTACTTGCGTGTGATCAAGAGAAAGCCAACCCACGCGAGCAATGCTCCGGCAAAGAGACTTCCCAAGAAATTGGCGAGTGCCGATGACACGAATTCGCACATGAGGCCCCCTCCTAATAACTCTCGCGGCCAAACGCAACAATACGCGTCCGATCAAAGGCTCGGAGTAAGTCGTAAAGCACTTCGTTGGTCATGTTCCGAGTCGCGAACGCAACCAAACCCCTGAACGGATGCGTTTTAGTGAGTCGCCATCATGCACGCGCTCGCAGCTTCGGCCGCCTGGGCATCAGAATCCGCTTCCGTCTCTAAACAGACTGCCGGACACACCTCCGACGAAGACGAGATCAGTATCCCAGCGTTTTCTCCTTAGCTTCCGCAAGGGAACAAGCTACGCGTATCCCAGCGTTTTCTCCTTAGCTTCCGCAAGGGAACAAGCTACGCACCATCGCTATCGCAATACGCCGCTCCAGGACGAACGGGACGAGGCGGCCTCGCAGTGGGGCGCAGAGATCTTCAGGTCGAAATAGTTGCACGCAGGCTGCACGAACTCGTGTATAGATCTACGGTCCCTGTTACTGTAATATATTCAGTCGCTTACAGTATGGCAGGCAATGCCTCCCTGTGGCTGCTAACCACACGGTTAGACCAGCGCTATGCTACTACCCTGCGGCGTCCTAAAAGGGCTCGCTCATTACTTTCGAGGCGAGGCGACGCCAAAACGCCCAACGGACGCGTGCGTAGTCCATGGCATTTTTTGAAGGCGGATTGTAAGGATGGAAGATGGCTGAGAAGCGTACGCGGCACGGATTATTTGCGCCGATGGCCAAGATAAAGCTCAAGGGATTGGCCGTGGTTGATCGGCGAACGTTGGCCGCTAGGAGCTTATTAGGGTGGCGGCAAGAGTTGGTGAACGCGCTGGGTGGTGAAGAGTCCATCACGCCGCAAGAGTCGGCGCTGATTGATGCGGTGTCGCGGACAAAATTGATCTTGGAACACGTCGATGCGTACATCGTTTCTCAGCCGAGCATCGTCAATCGAAAGCGAAAGGGGCTGATACCGATTATCCAGCAGCGGAATTCGATCACGAACGTGCTGGTGAATCTGCTCTCGCAGCTAGGATTAAAACGGCGGCCAAAGAGGGTTGCGAGTTTAGCTGAATATCTGCAAGAGCGGGAGGAACGCAAGCATGGCGACGATGACGATCGTGCAGGCGATGGAGAATCCGAAGCTCTTTCAGCCGATGTTCCGGAAGCGGGGGTTGCTGAAGAAGAGTGACAGTTGGGCTACCTGGAAGATTTTTCTAGCCGGACTGTTCGCGTTGCCGATGACAGAGCAGCAGCGAGAGGTTTGGCGGAAGTATACGGGCCGGGAAGTATCGGCGGAAGCGTTTCAGGAAGCCTACGCGATCTGTGGCCGGCGCTCGGGCAAATCGAAAGTTGCTAGTTTGATTGCCACGTACTTGGCGGCGTTCAAAGATTATTCGAATGTGTTGAGCGCTGGTGAAGTAGGCACGCTGATGGTGGTTGCGAGCGATAGGCGCCAGTCGGCGACGATTTTCGGTTATATCCGGGCGTTCTTTCAAACGCCGATGCTCAAGCCCCTGATTCTGTCGGAGCTAAAGGAATCGATCACACTCACGAATCACATCCGGATTGAGATTCATACTTCTTCGTACAAAGCGGTCCGCGGCTATTCTCTCGTTGGCTGCATCGCAGACGAAGCGGCGTTTTGGGAGTCTGAGTCGAGCGCGAATCCTGCGGGCGAAGTGTTGAACGCGATCCGACCTGGCCTAGCGACCACCGGCGGTCTGTTGCTCGTCATCAGCTCGCCCTATAGCAAGTCCGGCGTCCTGTACGAAAACTATCGTCAGCATTATGGCAAATCGGATTCGCCGATTTTAGTGTGGAAAGCAGCTTCGCGCGAAATGAATGAAACGTTACCGGTGCAAGTTGTTGAGCGAGCACTAGCGCGGGACCGAGCAGCAGCCGCCGCCGAGTATTTAGCCGAATTCAGAGATGACATTGGCGGTTTTTTGAGCGTTGAGGAAATTGAGCGCGTGATTGTGCCTGGAAGAACGATGCTGCCTTTCATCGGCGGAATGCAATATCGAGCGTTTTGCGACCCATCAGGCGGGAGATCCGATTCGATGACTTTGGGAATCGCTCATGGAGAAGGTGAACGAGCGATTCTCGACTTGTTACGGGAGATTCACGCGCCGTTCAGTCCGGCGGAAGCGGTGCGAGAATTCTGCCAGCTAATGAAGGGCTATCGTGTTTCTGAAGTGACGGGAGACCGGTATAGCGCCGAATGGGTGAAAGAGGCGTTTGAGCGTCAAGGCATCCGCTACCTTACTTCGGAAAAGAACCGCTCCGAAATCTACCTGGAATTCTTGCCGGCGTTGACGTCCGGTCAAATCGAGTTGCTCGAGAGCGAGCGCCTGAAACAGCAGTTCGCGTCACTTCAACGGCGGACGAGTGGTGCAGGGCGCGACAACGTGGATCATGGAGTCGGCGCGCATGACGACCTATGTAACGCGGCAAGCGGCGCGTTGTGTCGAGTACTGGAAGAGAGTTCGAAGGGCATTTTGGGCATGAGTTTGTTATTTGAGAAGTACACGCGCGAGATTTCTCAAGGCATCCGCAACTCCTGGGGAGAACTGATTAATAAGCCCAAGCCGATTGTGGTACGGGGAGATCCTGTCGAAGACGCCAAGGCGAAGAGTTTCCAGACGTGGCAGGGCCGTACTCGTAATCAAGAAGGCCCGCCGTGCCTTAACTGCGGAAAGACTTGCACCACGTTTCTAGGTGGGCCGCCGAGACTCCATTGTAATTATTGTGGTGCCGATGACGGAATTAAACCGCTACCGACAATTGTTGATGGCAAGTGCCCCAAGTGCGGGTTAAAACTGAACTGGAGTGGTGGCGTCCAGATTTGTCAAAACGATGGACAAGTCCAGACCACCGAGAGCGTACCGCGCGGAGCGACGTTCCGAGACCTGAAGCGGAGTAGGTGCGGCTAATTATTATAAGTTTAGGGCGGAAGCCACTCCGGAGACTTCCGCCCCGCTTCATTCCATCCCACGCCAGATCACACCATTTCAACTCACATCTCGACTGCACTTCACTTCGCATCACGGCATTGCAACGCAGCACCGTGCAAATCAGCACTCGGATTCACGACACGCCGTAACAACGCATTTCTCGGATTCACTACACAACACCGCAAATCACTTCAGGCCAATCCACGTCACCTCAAATCAATGCATTTCAATCCAAAACAATCCAGAACAATACTCGGGTTCACTTCACTCCACTTCAATCGCTCCTGAGTTCACGCCTTCCGCAGAGCCGCTATCGCCATAACAGCCCCGAACGCGAACAGGTGGCGCGCAGCTATTTTACCGCACAGGTCAAGATTTGAGAACTTGCTTACCGATAAGGCAACGCTAGCAGGGGTTACCGAGTAGGGAAATATTCTTAGTGACCTTGTGAACTTTTTGGTCTAGACTTTCCGCCATGGCTGAAGACATAAAACCTTGGTTCACCGATGAGAAGATAGTTTGCCCCAAATGTTCGTAACCGCTTTGCGTGCGCGTGGCAAACCAATCCCATTGCCAAAGTTGTTCCTATGATTTTAACCAGCAGCGTAACGTAGCAAGGCGTGTAACTGGTGCGGTCGGCACGCCGAGAGCGCCAAGGGAGCCGGTCAAGTGAACTTTGCAAAGCCAGCCCTGGTAATTGAACAGCTGGAGACGGATGGGGACCGAATTAGGCCTAGTGAGGTGATGAATGTTCGAATTTCGATTTGATTCTGCGACGAGGACAAAGCTAATTGCGAAACTCCAAGGGATGTCACCACGACTGGTCTCGGCGCTGGGCGTCAAATTGAGGGCATTGATGTTTCAACTTCAATCAAAAATAATCTCTGAAAAACTCTCGGGTCAAGTCCTGCACCGTCGCACTGGGATCCTGGCCGGATCTGTCCGCACTCTTCCGGTAACCACAGCCGGCAACACGATCGCGTCTGGCGTGGTCTCTAGTGAGGGGCCGGCATTCTACGGCGCTATCAACGAGGTAGGTGGTTCTCATGCGTACAAGGTAATGGCCGTGAAGAGTCGGGCGCTGGCTTTTATGCTGAATGGCAAGCAGGTCTACGCGAAGTCAGTTATCCGGCCACCTCTGCGTCAGAGGGCGTTCATGCGACCGAGCCTGCTCGAATCAGCGCAAACGATTCACGACGAACTGCAGCGAGCCATTGACCAGGAAATCGGAAAGTAAGGAGGAAACATGAAAGTGGACCCGCAATTCGAGCATCTCATCGTTGTGGACAGTCGCGATTCTTTGTCCGGCGATGAAGTCTCCAAACTATTCGACAGCAATACCGACGCCAGCGACGTGCCGGATCCGGTCCACGACTTTTTCAGGAAGACGGAACGTGACCGCTTGACTAAAAGCGCCGGCGTCTCTGACTTCAGCTGGGATGCGCTCATGACGGCCACAGCGCCGCTCGACAGGCACAGCGTTGACCTCGCCAAAGCTTCGTCCGGTCGCTGGCGGATCCGCCTGGAAAAAAGTTTCGATAGCGAGACGGGAGCAACATGGGTACACGGCTTCGACCACAACGGAGAGGTCGTGTACTGTCGCGTGGAATAAGCAGTTTTCTCGAATCAAGGAGGAGGAAGATGGCAACCGCACGGCAACACATAGCGAGCGATCATCAAAAAGAACAGGCCCATTGGACCGCCTTTGCCAAAGGTCTCGGGGAACTCGGTACGCACATCCGCGCGATGCACAAAGAAGCCAGGATGACTAGTGAATCGAAAGCTGGGGATGCGTGCGATAAGTTGAAGGCTTTAGCGCAGAGCCATGCAAACTATCACGGCACCGCTGCAGAGGAATGCATGAAGGCGGTAGATGCCAACGTGAATAAGACCGTGCCGACCGAATTCAGCGGAGCCGTCGCCGACAGTCCAGGCATCCGCGCGGCGAACGTCGACAATGATTTCATCAAACTGCTAGGTCTCGACGAACGAAGTATGCATGTCGAGGAAAAATCCCTGCAGAGGTAGGACCGCAAAGTAAACGGTGACGTCCGAACAAAAAATCTGACTGTCCTCAGAAGCCCACGAAGCGCTCAGACAATTGCCGGTACATCAGATTCTGGAACGGATAGGGGCTTTTCTAAGCCTCGTGGCTAGAATGCAATTCACAAATCTAAAGAACTTAATTTGTGGCTATGTGTGGCTGTGAGTTGTGGAGAATTGCATCGCCGGTGTCAAATGTGGTGTCAAGTATCAACAAAACTACGCTGATTCCTCTTTGAGCAGTGCCTTGCGTTTCTTCCACCAAGCTTTTTTGGAGCGCGAGATAGCGACGACTCGCCTTTGATATTTCGGTATTTTATGAGTCGCTGTGCTGCCGCCTCTGCTCAAAGGGCAAGAAGCCTTCGATGGTCACAATGTTTCTTGCTTCCTTCAACCGTGAGGTTCAGATGTTGTCCCGAAGTTCCCTAAGTTTCGCGCGAACCTGATCGAGATCAGCCTGCTTGCTTCCGGCCTAGGCGGTCATACCGTTCTCGCGTAATCTCGTAACGTCTTTTTCGAGTTGCCTCTCCTGCTGAATCAGTTCTTCGAGTGTGGGATCGTTCGTCTGAGCACCTTCCTGGTGCCAAGCACGACCGGAAATCTTAATGATCGTGCCAGTCCGGACTGGTCAATTCCATCCGCCAGATGGGGCCACTGCCATACAGCGGACCCTCTGATTTAGCGAAGGACGGGGCATCGCCGCCGAGAATCCAGATGTGGGTGTCCTGGGGCTGCTTGCCGATAAGCGGCGCAACCACTCCGGCGACGCCTCCGATATCGACCTTCACGACATAACGCGTAGCTTTCTGGGAGGAGCCTCCTGCCGAGACCGAGTCCTCGCCTTCGGGAGAGATCAAGAGTTTCACGAGCCGGGGTTTTGGCGTGGCTGCCACCATTGAAAGTGTTGTCAGCGGAACGTCGGGCCGGATGTTCTTCAGCAGCGTAATAACCATGCCGTTGGAGACGTTGGACGGAAGTTTAAGCCGGTCGGTCACGGTCTTCTCTTTGCCGTCGTTGTCCGTATAGCGGACCGTGACCTGGCCCGTTAGGCCGTCCACCGAGACATCCATCGGTTGTTTGAATGCGGGGCCCTTTTGGACCTGGTGATCGCTTATGAGCCGGAAAACATGGCGCTGAGAAAAAACGACGGTTTCTTCATTTATCGAGCCGTCCTTGAAGCGAAGAATCGTGTGGTTAGTCACGCGATCGCCACGGGCGAACTGCGTTGAATCACCCTCGGCGAGGATGTTGCCTTCGAGCGTGCGTAGCACAAGGAACCCGCGTTCCACGCCCTCCGTGTATTTCACCGCCACCGCCGACTGCGACAGTACTCGGGAAGGGAGCAGGAGGGCCCACATTACTGAGACGACGAGCGCCAAGAACCGGATACGTTTGACCATCAGAGCATCATACCGTCACAACGGTCCTCAAGCGGTTGGAAGCGAGTTTGTCAACTCCTGACAAGTCGTGTAATCGGAAACTAGCTTTTTGCAGATGGGCTGGGACGCCTTGGCCCGGATAGGTGTTATGAAATCCTGTGGGTGTTGAAAAACTCGCCCACTGGAGGAAGTTTTGCTCTGGGGTGATTTTCCTGCGGCGGGGTATCGCTTTCTTTTTTCTATCTCAAATCGGGACCGTGGCTGATTCTAGAGATCTTGATCTTAGGAAGCGAGCCAGTCGTTTCAAGTTCTGGGCTGTAGCCGCGAGGAAGAACTGTTCGCGAACGTGCTTCATTCTCCGCAAGCGCACCCTGCGCAGTCCGATCTGGTTCTTCAACTCCGCAAACAGTGCTTCTATTTTCCGGCGTTGGCGTTGCGCGGCCGCGAAAGCCGGCACGGTTGTTCGCTCTCGTGCCCGTTGTCGCGCCGCTTCGTGGACATGGATCGCGATCTGCCGATAGTGGCCCCGGGTGCATTGCGCTTTTTGCGGGCAGTCGCGACAGCGCTTCCACGTCGCCCGATAGATATGGTTTCGGTTGCGGGGGTTCACCCCAAGGTAGCGTAGTCGCTTTCCTGCGGGACACTGATAACTGTTCGTTTCCGGATCGTAGATGAACTTTTCGATTCCATACAAGTTGGTTTTGGGTGCCGGACTTTCTTTCACGCGAATATACGGAGTGATGTTTCGTTCCTCAAACCAGGCCAAAAGCTCACCGTTCCCATAGGTCGTGTCGGCGGCAACCGACTGGGGGAAGCGCCCGCGTCTCTCCGCTGACCGCGTGATCATCTCCCGAGCCGCCGCACTTTCCTGGCTCAGCCGGGCGGTCGTAGCCTGAACGCCCACAATCACGCAACTCTGGTTGTCGATCAGATAGTTGTTGAAGTACCCCAGCTCCGCAGGACGATCGCCCTTGGTCGAATAGGTCGAATCCGGATCCGTCGTCGATACCTGGTCTTGTTGATGGGCCGGCTCTTCGATCGGGTTTTCTTGCTCGAGGTCCGCCAAGTATTCTCGCACCGTCCCTTTCACGTGAGCGGCTTCCGGCAGTTGCTCCCGCGGGATGCGGCTCAATCGGCTGGCATTCGCTGCAATGAAGCTGCCATCCACGGACAGGTGCTCGCCCTCGACCAATCCAGCCTCCCTGCAACGGTCCACGATCTGTTCAAACAGCTGCTGGAACAGATTGGACTCGAGGAAACGGCCATGACGGTTCTTGGAAAACGTGGAGTGATGGGGAATCTCTTGATCGAAGCTGAGTCCGGTAAACCAGCGCCAAGCCAGATGCATCTGCAGTTCCTCGACCAGCTTGCGCTCGCTGGTGACGCCATAGAGATAGCCGATCAGCAGAATGCGCAGCAGGAGTTCCGGATCGATCGAGGGTCGGCCCGTGTCGCTGTAGGAGTCCTTCAGCTTCTCACGAACGAAATCGAAGCTGATGTGTCGGTCAAGGAGACGGAGTAGGTGGTTTTCAGGAACCTGATCTTCAATGCGAAAGTAGTAGAACAGCGACTCGGAACGGGAGTGTTGTCCCATCATAATCCGTAAGCCTCCGTGAATGGCGATGAAGAAGAGCATCGGCAGAACGCTTGCTCATATAGACGTCGCTGCCAACGCTTCAGTTCGCATTCACGAAGACTTTTTCAACAGCCACTCCTCTTCCCACCATGTATCTCAGAGTGAGATAGGTAGTGATAATCCCTGTTCGCAACACCTATCGGAAGCGTCAGTGTCCAGTGAGCGCGTTTATCCGGACTAAAACTTTTGAACTCAGGATGTGCCCCAATTCAAATTTGGCTGACTCAAATCCTTCCGCGTGGTCTACTAGTTTTCTGAAATTGCCTTCGACCATGCTCACTGTCCTAGCAATTGCCAACTACCGTTCATTGCGGAAGCTGACCGTTCCTCTAGAACGGCTTAACGTAATCACCGGGCCCAATGGAAGCGGAAAATCGGCCTTTATCGCGCGCTCAAGTTGCTTGCCGAAACCGCACAAGGTCGGGTGGTTCCCTCCTTAGCGCGCGAGGGCGGTCTGAAATCAACTCTATGGGCCGGAGCCGAGTCGCTATCGCGCGCTGTGCGGCGCGGCGATTACACGAGAGATACTCCGGACTCGCGATTCGCTCAACAATCTTCTCGCGTTCCATACGGGCCAGCCGCTTGAAAAGATTGAGAAGGACGTGGAGCGTGATTTCATCATGACCGCGGAGCAGGCCAAGGCGTACGGCGCGTGGATGAAATCATCACGAAACACCGCTAAGGTTCCTACAGTTTCCGCTCTTCAATCGCGTTTTCAAAAGCCAAATGACTTCCTAAGATGACAAGAAGTAATTGGAACGCCTGTCCCATTCTCGTCCGATGAAAACACGCTCAAGGGATGAATTCAATCAAGGGGTGAAACACGCCTTCGCCTAGCAGAACTTTTATTCTGGGAATGGCCCGCCGATAATCGGGTCGGAAACCAGCACGTCAAATTCTTTCTTGCACGTCATGCAGTTGACGGTCTGGTTGTTCATCGGACTTCGTCCCAGTCGTACAAAGACGTGAACAATCTGTTTCTTTTTGCAATGCGGGCAGAAAATGGGAAGTTTTGACTTTTCCACGCCTGATTCTATAACGCGTCCGGCGCGAATTCATCAACTACCCGTCTCGCCCGAGATGACGTGCCAGAATCCGCGCTGGGCTAATTCTTGTGGGCGTCGTCGATGACCTTCATGCGGTCATCCGAAACGACTCGCTAACGCTATGTCGCCGAGAGCGCGTAGTAGAATCAAAGTTCAGGCTACCTGATAGCGTTGCGCGCCGAGGCGCACCATGTGAAAGAGCTAGTGGAGGCGATTGCGAAGGCGCTCGTGGATAATCCCGACCAGGTTCAGGTCCGTGCGATCGAAGGCGAGCAGGTTACCGTGTTCGAGTTGCGCGTCCACAAGAGTGACCTCGGGCAAGTGATTGGACGCCAAGGACGCACGGCAAAAGCCATCCGCACGATCCTGAGTGCGGTGGGCATGAAGTTGCGGAAGCGCTTCACACTAGAAATCCTTGACTAGTGTTAGGGCGGCCTCCTTTCGATGTGACCGTGGAGCCGCGGCCCAGACTATTTAACTTTTTGTCTTCTTGGCTCCGGGGTGTTCGGCGCAAGCATGGCCTGCAAAATCTCTATCGCGCTGCAGCTTATAGTTCTGCACCATTTTGTCGATTGATTCACCGGTGGGCGTTCCGGTAGCATTGAACACCCAGTCGCATTCGGAGCAACCCCACCCCCAGAAATTGGGTTTTTCGATCCATTTCAGTTCGCGGAGCATGGCCTCCCTAACACACCTTGCGATCTAGTGCGGATATTGCCCTGTTAAAAACGGCGTGTCGTTTTTCGAGCGCAACTGCGATGACAAAAGCCGTTTTTTATTTGCCCTAGACGCGCTTCTGCACAAGTGACCGCTGTTTGAACACACCTCAAAACCGAACTGAAGACACAAGGAATGAAGATTACCGATAGCAAAGGGCGGGTGTCTGTGGGGTATCCAACGCTGGCAAGGATTGCTACCTCAATCCGAGGTCGTCCTCGAACTGTTGAATGACGCCGTAGCACTCACAGGAGGATTTTTCGAGTTTCCTGCGGTTCACAATCTTCACTGCACCTCGCAAGTATTCTATGATTCCTTCTTTTTGCATTAACGACGCCGCCAAGCTCACGGTGGATCGGTCCGTACCCATCATAGTGGCGATGAAATCGTGGGTAATCGGAAGCACTCCGGAATCCACCCTATCCTGAGTCATTAACAGCCACCGCGAGAGACGCTGCTGTATATCGTGCAGGCGATTGCACGCCGCGGTCTGTGCGACTTGCATTCCTTGAAGCCCCGCATGCCTGTTCAATATCAGCTGCAACTGGGGGGCCGACCGCATAATGCGTTCGAGCGCACTCGCCATCATTCGGAACCCGTCGCCGGCGATTTGGATGACTTCTCGCACTGAACTTCTGCTCACGCCCACTGCCAATCCTCCCCCAACGTAGCCCTCTTTGCCCACTACACCCACTTCCACGGTCCGGCCGTCTTTGGTAACAACAACTTGAGAAACCATTCCTCGATTTGGGAAATAGACGAATTCGATACGTTGTGTCGGCTCATGGAGGCTGAGATGATGCGGCAAGTCGATATACGTCAAGTCAGAGCGCATCAACTCATATTCATTGTCGGGCGTTGCCAGCAGTACTTTGTTGATTACCTCCTTGCCTTCTGAGTTGGTTCGTTCGCCCACCTGTGCGACTCGAAAGTTTTTCCCGCTCATGTCAATCCTCGACGGCACCGGAGTGCCGTGCATTCTGTGGGTTAAACTTCATTTGGCTTTTGAGGCGGAACTCGCAACTCGATGCCCTGCTGAGATTCCATGTCAATTGAACCAAAAGAGGGGCCTGAGAATCTGTGCAGAAGAGGACAGCTCTGCGACGTAGGGCTAATTTCTGTGGGCGGTGTGGAATCTGCGCCTCCGTACTTCCCAGGTGGCACCGATAGGCAGCGGCGGATACGAATAGTGTGCAAAATTGAACTGTTTCGCGGCCGATATTTTCGCATGCTGTCCCAATGAAAAAGAAAGAACTCACCTCCGAACAGATTTCCGTCGTGCCCTGTCCTACCTGTGGAGCCGCTGCCGGTGAGGCTTGCGTGCTGCATTCAGGCGGTCCGCGCTCAGGGCCACACGTAGACCGGAAGTTTTCCGCGGCTGAGGCCATTGAAAGGAAATGAAGTCAAGGGACCTGTGACGATCTAAGGATGAGAAGTCGGCTACTGAGGATTTGTGCGTGCCCGTTCGATGAGAGAATTTATCTCCGCTTGCTTTGCGCGGCATGCGGTTTCGGCGGCCGGGTTGATGACTAGCTGAAAGGACTCGCTGGGGATTCGATCCGTCATCCTTGGCATCAAACTGCTGTTTTCGCCTGATCTATTCTTTGACGACGTACCATCTATCGTTGATTTCAGTCACTCCGGTCGCGTCCGATGTGGCCTTTTTCCAAGCATCAGCTTCCCCTTGGGAGCCAAACTGAGTCGCTTGTTCGGGGCTCGGAGACCAGAAAGTCTTTCCGTAGGACTCGGATAGGGGCTTAGCTTTACCGAGATCAACGGTCAGATATTCCATTGGCGAAACCCCGTCTTATCCTGGCGACAGACTACTGATTTTGTTTCGACTGCCCGTTAGTTCTACGATATCACTTGGTTCGCTCAGTGGATGGCCTTGTTTCAAAGTCGGCATTTATGTGTGCTACGATACGATAAGAACACCATGCCCCCCAAGGCATCAAATCGTCCGAAAGGTAATGCCAAGAAGGCGTTCAATGCCCGGGATTTTCTTGATTCTGCCGGTGTGGCCCGGAAAGTCACGGAATTCAAGAAAAAGGAAACGATCTTTTCGCAGGGCGATCCTTGCAGAAATGTCTTCTACATTCAGAAGGGTGGTGTAAGGCTCTCCGTCGTCAATGAATCCGGCAAAGAGGCTGTCGTGGCCGTCTTGGGGCCGGGGGATTTCGTTGGAGAGGGATGCCTCGCCGGTCAGCCGATTCGGATCGGTACGGCCACCGCCGTTGCGCCAACCACTGCCCTCGTGATCGAAAAATCCGAGATGGTTCGCGTTCTCCACTCCGAACATGAGTTTTCCGACCGCTTCATCACCTTCATGCTGGCGAGGAACATCCGAATTGAGGAGGACCTGGTCGATCAGCTCTTCAATTCCAGCGAGAAGCGCCTGGCGCGCACGCTGTTGCTTCTCGCACGATATGGGAAGGAAGACAAACTCCAACGGGTTCTTCCCAAAGTCTCGCAGGAAATGCTCGCGGAAATGGTCGGCACCACCCGCTCCCGCGTAAATTTCTTCATGAACAAATTCCGCAAATTAGGTTTCATCAAGTACAACGGCGGACTGCAAATCGACAATTCGCTCCTCAGCGTCGTCCTGCATGAATGATGCAATATATCCCGCGATGCATGCCGGTCAGTTTTTCGGGCGGAATCACCTCGCTTTCCTTCGTGTCCATATCTGAGCCCGGTACGCTGCCGCTCTTGAGATCAGCCTCAAGCCGCCATCCCGGTTGTGTAGTAAAATCCGGCGGTATGACACACCAACCCGAGCCGCGTCATACTGCAATACCTGTCTCATGTCCACACTGCAAACAGAAACAGTTTGTTCACGTGGGGCCCCGCGCCGGCATAGCGCAACCGGGCAATCAGACTATTAATTGCGTGAAGTGCAAGGGTGAAATCAGTGTGACGATCCTAGATCAAATTGTCGGCGATCCGTTCGAAGCCGCTTAACTGGGGTTCACACATTCGCTTTTGGGTTGCCCATCTTTCATTTTCACTTCTTCTAAGGCGACTGATCGTTAAGACGAAGCAGGCTTCGCAAAAGGGTTGACGAACTTGTGGAGTGAGGAATCCCAGAGATGGTAATCACGACGTTCTTCGACAGGCAAAACCTCCAAATGTTGCTTCGCTGCCAAAATATCCTCGACTGCCTCAATCCACATGAAAGATCCATCAGATCGGAGTTTGAAGATTACGTACTTAGAAGTCATAAAGCCCAACTTGAAGCGAGGAGACCTCTAGCGTCTACCTACGCAGGATGATAGTCAACCCGATAGTTTGGAGCTCTCTACGTGTAGTTGCCTTGGGTTTTTCTTGCGACAGTTACAGGAATCACCGTTTCGTGGCCAAGACTAACAGTGTGCGAAGGCAGTCCGGGAACGATGGCAACTTCCATTATTGGTGTCACGAATTGAGTGTCGCTATTTCTTCGAAAGCTCGCCCTGGAAATGACTCTCAACTTCTTCATGACTCAGCGGATTTTTTGCTTTCGTCAATATGATCGAATAGACGACTTCATTCCCAGCAACCTGCGCGGTGATAAATGCCCCGTCTTTCGGCAGTTCTTGGTAAATGAATTTCACTTTTCTGCCGTCTTCGAGTTTCTTGATCCACTCTTCATCCGGCATGCGGATAACTCCTCGGGCGAGGTCCAGATCTACTGTCCCACGCCGAGTCGGTAGGTTGTCTTAGTTAGTTGTGGTCGCCGGCTCTAGCTGTGACGGTAATGTCAACCTGAGCGCCTTTTTTGAGCCTTACGTCATCGCCGTGTTCGTCCGTCAAAGTATTTTCAATTCGGAGATTTCGATATCGTTGATCGGTTCCACCAACGACAATCTGCGCCCTCTCCGGTTGGCGCGGGCCTGTGGGCGGTATGATTTTGTCGACGGTTCCGGGCATCGTCGTGCTTGGCTGTTCTGGAATTCGTGAAGTATCCAGATTCAATTCCGCTATCTTCGCGGACCTAGCCATGCGCGGCATTGCCATTTCCTTCGTGACGCTGACACGCGTCGCGTCATCGGATTGTGTCTTTCTTTTCTTATGCGGCATGCTTAGATCATGACATCGAGATGGTAGCCATACAGTTCCCTTTTGCACAGTTGCGAGATAGTTTGTGCCGCAAACCCAGAGAGAAATCCAGTTTCTGGAAGTGTGCAAAAGCGGACAGCAACCCGAAAACACACATTTTAGAATGCCGTTCCGAACGACCCTGTAGGTAAACGGTCGGGCAAAGAGAGCTGGTCATGAGCGAGCTAAAATTTCCTGAATGGCAAACCCCTTACTTACAGGCGCTGGTGGAGACTGATCAGAGGAAGCTTGTCGGGCGCGTTGAGCTAGCTGAATCGGCGATTTTGATGCGTCTAAAAACGATTCAAAGCGGTTCCGATAGAGCAGAAAAACAGGCCATCGAGGATGCCCTCAGTGGTTTGTCCGTTCTCAAGATGGAAACCGTAAAGTTCAAAAGTTCTCAGAACCAGCCGGTCAGTCCAAGCCAATATCGCGTCAACTGAGCGGATTCCAAGGGTTTTAGTGTTTACTTGCGGCTACTTAGGGAGTTCTGGGTATTCCGTCCAATTTGCTGCTAGGCGTAGCCTTCAAGCAAGGTGCTGTGATGGCCAGTTGAAACTGAGAAACTTCGTCCTGAAGTCCTGCATGTTGGTTTGGCGGAAAACAACCTCTATGAGCGTCAGCAAAATGTCTTCTCTTATTATCGTCGCAGCGGCATCCCTCTCACTGACCCTTGGAGTGGCGGGATGCAATAGACCCCCCACCCAAGATAACAGCACCCAGAATCAGCAGGCGCCGACGCAGACCAATAACTCGCAGACGGATCAGACGCAGGATCGACAAGCTGGTGCCAACCTGGCCCCTGTCACCACACGAGCTAGCAGTACCAACAATCAGCAGGAGCAGACCTATTCCACTAATGATTCCGATGGCGACTACGACGCTGGTGACGAGGACACAAGTTACGGTCAGCCGCTGCTCGAGGCACAGCAGCCTCCACCACAACTACCGGAGTATTCCCAGCCCGATTGCCCTGGTGATGGCTATCTGTGGACGCCCGGTTACTGGAGCTATTCTGATCAGGGCTACTACTGGGTGCCGGGAGCATGGGCCCGGCCGCCTGAAGTGAGCTATCTGTGGACTCCGGGATACTGGGGATATACCGGTGGCCGGTATCGATACAACTACGGCTATTGGGGCCCGCATATTGGTTACTATGGCGGCATCAATTATGGAAATGGCTACACAGGCGTCGGCTATCAGGGCGGGTATTGGAGCGGGGATCGATTCAACTACAACCGCTCGGTCAACAATGTGACTATCACCAACGTTCATGTGTACAACCGCACGGTAACGAATACGGTTATCAACAACACCGCGATTAACAACACTACGAGCCGCGCCAGCTATGCCGGTCCTGGAGGTGTCACGCGCCGTCCTTTGGCGGCAGAACTCGCAGCAACACGCGAGCAGCGCATCCCCCCGATGACAACGCAGATACAGCATCGGCAAGAGGCCGCACAGAACCGGCAGCAGTTTGCTTCCGTCAATCACGGGCGTCCGGCCATTGTTGTGGCGACCAAGCCAATCTCGCAAGGCAAACCGATCGCTGCGGTAATTCCTGCTCGTGCTGCGCCGGCTGCGCCAGCTCCGGCAAACGCGCATCCGAGTCGTGCCCAACCTGCACCGGCACATGAGGTTCGCCCTGCGCCAGCGAAGCCTGCCGAGAGACCTACTGAGTCGCCGAGAACATCAGCTCAACCGGCAGCTAAGCCGACGCCGGCTACGAAGCCTGTTCCGACGCCGGAGCGCCCCGCGCAACCAGCTCCGGCCTCACGAGCACAACCCGTTCCACCCAAGCCAACTGCAAAGCCAGAAGCCAAGCCGGCTCCGAAGCCCGAAGCCAAGCCAGCTCCAGCGCCAGAAGCCAAACCAACTCCGAAGCCGGAAGCTAAGCCCGCTCCGAAGCCACAAACCAAGCCAGCAACCCCGCCTCCTGCGGAGAAACGTACGGAACCCGAGCCTCAGCACAAGACGCCTCCTCCACCGGAGAAGAAGGAACCGCCAAAGCAATAGGCACCACGCTCCAACGCACAACCCGGTAAAAGGAGAGACACATGGAAAATAAGAAGACAGCAGTGTTCGGTATCTATACGACAGTCCCCGCAGCCGATTCAGCCACCGATCAGTTGGTGAGATCAGGGTTTTCAGCTGCGGAGGTTTCGGCCCTACTTCCCGAAAATCTCGGCACGAGGCCAATAGGAACCGAAAAAGCGACGAAGGCTCCCGAAGGTGCGGCGACGGGAGCAGGCTCCGGCGCGGTCCTCGGCGGTGCACTCGGTCTGCTGGCAGGAATGGGCGCTCTGGCCATTCCGGGCGTAGGTCCGTTCATCGCTGCTGGACCAATCATGGCTGCATTGGCAGGAGTCGGCGTGGGTGGCGCAGTCGGCGGCTTCACCGGTGCGCTGATCGGTCTTGGCATCCCCGAATATGAAGCGAAGCGGTACGAAGGGCGCCTCCAAAAGGGTGCCATCCTTCTCTCTGTTCACTGCGATACCGCTGACGAGATCAAGCGAGCCAAGGAAATTATGAAGAACACAGGAGCGGAAGACATTTCCTCAACAGGGGAGTCGTCCTCCAATGTTGCGAAAGCCTAATCAATAAGCTTGAAGGAGATAGCGAGTAGGAATTCCATTTCAATATGCGATTTCACATCAGAGGAGACTCTGAATGCTGTTGCTAATCATCATCCTAGCGCTCCTGTTCGCGGGAGGCGTGGTTATTACGGCTATTCGCGATGGGGTGCGGGCGGCGGACTCGGGATAGTTGGCACGGTCATCGTAATTGTGTTGGTGTTGTACTTGCTTGGCATGGTGCATTTGATTTCGATCGTAGGAAGACTCTCGAACGTGGAGGATTGCAATGAACTGGGACGAAATAGCGGGCAAGTGGAAGCAGTCAGTGGGCAAAGCGAAGGAAAAGTGGGGAAAACTAACGGATGATGATCTAACCGCGATAAATGGCAAGAGAGATCAGCTTGTTGGGAAGATTCAGGAACGTTACGGAATTGCGAAGGAAGCTGCGGAGAAGCAGGTTGACGAATTTACTCGTTCTTACGATTTAGGTGAGCCACCAAGAACGAAGGCTAAGTCCTCCTGAGATTATTCCGTTATAGCAATAGACCTGTCTGAGGCGCGCAAGAAAGCGGCTAAGGTCCCGTAAAAAAGATCTTAACGCAGTCAGAAAGGTGTACGCATGTTTGGATATGGAATCGTCGGCACGATCTTGATCGTTTGCTTGATAATTTGGCTGGTAAGAAGGGCTTGAAATCGAGTCAATATTCGCCTCACGTTGCTATGGATCATAACCCGCTACGGCAACTACATCGGTTGAATACGCTAGAGGAGATATATATGAACATTAAAAGGATATTCGTATACGCGATGGCTGCATCCTTGCTTTTCGCAATTTCGAGCTGGGCAGACGACAAAGAGAAGGACGAGGATCGGTTGAAGAACGCCGGCACGGTGCTGACAGAAATTCTGAATATTCCAGACGACATTCCTCAAGATCTCCTCGATAAAGCCGACTGTGTGGTGGTTTTTCCATCGGTCCTGAAAGCCGCGTTTGTGGTCGGCGCAAGTTATGGTCGCGGCGCGATGACGTGCCGTAGGGGCGAAAACTTCAACGGCCGCTGGGGCGCGCCCTCAATGATGGCCCTTGAAGGTGGAAGCGTAGGCTTTCAGATCGGCGGTGAAGCGACTGACTTTGTCCTCCTCGTGATGAATGACCGCGGCGCAAATGGAATCTTGAGCAGCAAGGTGAAGCTCGGAGGAGATGCGTCGGTAGCCGCAGGACCTGTTGGTCGTAGCGCGTCGGCAGAAACCGATGTCTCGATACGTGCTGAAATACTGAGCTATTCAAGAGCACGGGGCCTATTTGCGGGTATCTCGTTGGAGGGTTCGACAATTCGACCCGATAATGACGCCAACGAGAGGATCTACGGCGAGAAAATCTCGGCGAAGGACATTGTAATTGCTCACGAGACGCATGTGCCTCCCGCAGCAGAAGGCCTTATCGCGACGCTTAACCGAAGGACCCCACGGCACAAATCGTCATAACTTCTGGAGAGTAGTGGGCGGCAGCGTTCCAAAACCGTTGCCCTAGTTTTGGGACACCCTGCTCTCTTGCTCCCCCACAAGTTTCTCCTTGTTTCGTCGTCTTGACAATGTTTCCACAAGTGAACAGCAATCCGAAATCAAAATGCCTAATATCATCGCTCGAACACGAAGCGCGGACCAAGGCCGCGAGCGCCGGATGGAGTAGTTATGAATGACCTAAAACACCCGTACCGGCAAACGCATTCTCCGGAAACCTTGGCCGAGTTAAACCCACAGCAACTGCTTCAACGAATTCAGGCGGCGGAAACAGCAATCTTTTGCCGCTTGCAGGGAATGCGAATCAGTTCTATAGAGCTCGTGGAGGGACAGGCGATCCAAGATGCCTTGGACGGTTTGGTGCGTCTCACGAAGGAAACACTGGAATTCGCCGATTCGCTAGTCGAAGTGACTTGCGTCGCCGGCAGAGCTTGGGCTTAGGTCAAACGGACGACCGTCCATATTTCGAATTCGACGAGCCGTTGCTTTCCCAAGTTTCTTCAGTGTCCTAATCTTCACCAAATTTCTCGATATTGTTTTTTCAGATCGGCACGGATTTCATCCAAATCCGCCTGTTTACTGGCAGCCTGAGCGGTTAATCCTGTGTCCTGTAATTGCGTAATCTCTGCCTCAAGTAACCTTTCCTTCTTCGTCAGCAATTCGATTTGAGAGTCATCCATAGCGGTCCTCCTAACGATTCGTGAACAGCCTGTTGCCTTCCGCGCGTCTATCTGTTTACTCCTACCCGCACCATTTCGGCGGTAACGCTATAGTGAAAGAAGTGGCTGACTCGAAAATAACCACCCGAGAGGTAGCGGACATTCTACGCATCGACATCTCCGCCCTTCGCCGAATGATGCGGCAAGGGAAAATCGCAGCGCCACCTATTCTTTTTGACGCCAGAACCAATTCAATTGGTCGGATGTGGTCCGAAGATGACATTGAGGCGGCGCGTGCAGCCTTGAAAGCTGCAAGCGCTAATTCCTAGTGCCTGCCGCGCTTGAACTGGAATAACTCCACGTTAGTGAATGTCCGGTTCCCCGAACAGAAGCGCCGTCACTTATCCTCTCGAAGCGCTAACTTCGCCGGCATGGAGTTGCTCAAGCTCCATCGCCGTTGCGATTCCGCTCTACACCACTCTGCGTACGAGCCATACGATCAAACAGATAAACACTATGGTTCCGATCAGTCCGTATCCTAATATTGTAGCCTCCACCGAAAACACGATCCTCGGTTTCTCATTCCCCGATATTGACTTGGAACATTAGAGAAGGGTCATCGTATGCCACTGCATACCATAGCCCATCCGCTCCCAGAACGAAGTACACGTCATGCTGGTAAAACCACGCTGGATATGCTCCTGCATAGAACCAGTAGCCGCCGTAAGAGTACTCCCGGCGTCCGTTGTAGTAGCGCCCACCATTTTCCTCAAAGCGGGCATGATGGTTAGGACCAAAATGACTTTCGTTGTATTCGTGTCCGTACCGATCTTTCTGACCGTTTCGTGCGTACTGACCTTGTGATTGCTGTTGGTGCTGCTGGCTTTTCTCTTCGTTTTGCTGCGTCTTGACCTGTTGCTGATGTTGGTTCTCTTGCGGCTGTTGTTGGCCTTTGGCTTGTTGCTGCTGGTGTTGTTCTTGGCTTTTCGACTGTTGCTCTTGCTTCTGTGGCTTCGCTTCCTGTTGCTGCTTCTCCGGTTTTGTCTGCTCCTGCTTTGCAGGTTTTGCTTGTTGTTCCTGTTTCTGAGGTTTGGCTTCTTCCCGCTTTGCAGCAGGCTTAGCCTGTTCCTCGTGCTGTGCTGGCTTAGCGCCCTCGTCGTGGTGCTCTTCCTGTGCGAACGCAGGAACAGTCGCTCCGAAAAGCAAAAACAGGGCCGTTGTGCTGATGACTCCGAGTACTTTCATGTTGCCTCCATTACAGCGAATTCGTGCGTGACGTTCGTCGCCGGGAATCAGTAATTCCAAAATAAGCACGCAATCGTTCTGTTGGGCGATATAAGAACCAGGTCAGAATCCCAACGACTACTGTAACCGCCACAGCAACGACGATCGAGATTTGTGTCGTGCTTGCATCTGTTAAGTTCATGATTTATCTCCTAATTGCAGTTAAACCCCCTTGAGTCCAATCCAGAGATCAGCGCGACATCCGATGACATGAGGGTCTTTGCTGGGGCTGATCTCACCGCGTACGTCCGGACTTTTTTCGCGCCTTCATATATGCCTCTCGCGATAACCAGACAAAGAAAAAAACAAATCATTAAAGAAACAAAAAGCGCGACGTAGCCAAAAATAAAGACCACAAACGCAGCGATCACTGGCAGTACGGCATTAAACGGAGCAAGGTTCATTGACGGAACCTCTTGGCGTGGGCGCGCCTTTTCAGAAGAATTCCGCACCGCCAGTCAGATTAGCAAGCGGCAAGACGGAAATCTGTACCGTTGTGAACACATTTGAGAGCCTCAAAAAGAGATGTCTATTGCGACACCTATGTGAGTGCCTGTATCCGGTTCCGAAGCCGGGTCATTATCATCATCATCAAGGAGCGGTTCGAGAAGAATTGAGTTTGGTCAACTCACTGGCGAATAGCGGGTTTTCGGGGAATTCCGCGACGAGATCAGTAAGTTGTGTGCGGGCCACTTCTGTTTTTTTCTCACGTAGGGCCGCCAGTGCGAGCAAAATCTTGGCAAACGGCCGCAGATAGTGGCCATGCTCGGCGGTGATCTCGAGCTGCTGGATCCCTGCTTTCTTGTCGCCGTGGATGCCAGCGAAGCCGAGGAAAAACCTCTTTGTGCCAGGCAAACTCCCGATGAAATAATTCGCCATGCCCAAGCCAAGGTAAGCATCGGCAGCGTCCGGAGCGACCACCAATAGTTTCATAGCGTAGACATCGGCTTCGCGGACTTTTTTCAGGCTGTCCAGCTGACGCTTATCGATGAGGCTAGCATAGTTGGCCTGCATACCCAGGCTTAGGGTCATGGCGAACAGCGCATTCGTATCGTCCGGGTTCGCCTTCAATCGCAACTGCGCCAAATCCTGCGCCTGTTTGTCCGCTGCGAAGAATGCTGCGCGCAGTTTCGGGTCCGGTTTGAGAGGGATCTTTCCCAGAAATCGTTTATTGTCCAAGAAAAACTCGGAGGTTAGGACGCCCTGCCGATAGCATTCCTCAAATAGATAAGCTGCTGCTTCGGAAGCGCTCCCTAGAGGGTCTTCTGGATGAGATTTCTGCCAGACCTCAAAGTGATTGCGCGCCTCCTCAAACTTCAGTTCGTAGAGAAGGTGAAAGCCGGCGTCGAGTTCGGGCACACGTAAGGCTTCCCCAGGAGGCTGTCCAGAGGCCTGTACTAATCGAGCTTGGGAAACGCCTCCCACTAGGCCGCTACATAAAAGCGAACAGAGAGCCGCCCTTATCAGAGAAAACGGTCTGGTGCCCCTCGAAGGCATGCCCCAACCGTAGTACCCCGGACGCCCGATAGATATGGGGTACCGACTGTATATGGCTGCAGGCCGCGCCGTAATCGGCCGACGCGCCCGTTCCGGGCATGGTGGGCCGCGACCCAAAGACCTTACAAGTGGGCCATCTTAGCCGCCCTACACGATTCGAGTTCCAGGACTACACCTTTAGTCCGATTGGTAGGATCTCCACGAGAACTTAAGCTTGAGGCTCAGAACAAAACCTCAGGAGGTATAAGCGTGCTTCAATCAGAATTAAAAGAACTTTACGTAGACGAACTAAAGGATATTTACAGCGCTGAAACACAGCTGGTCAAAGCCCTTCCGAAAATGGCCAAGGCCGCGGTATCAGCAGAGCTGCGAAACGGATTTCAAGAACATCTCACACAAACCGAGGGTCATGTCACCAGACTCGAGCAAATCTTCGACGGACTCGATGAAAAACCGGCCGGCAAGAAATGCGAAGGTATGGCAGGTTTGATCAAGGAAGGCGGAGAAGCTGCGGAAGAGGATTACGAGGCTGATGTAAAGGACTCCGCATTAATCGGCGCGGCACAACGCGTTGAGCATTACGAGATCGCCGCATATGGGACGGTTCGTGCAATGGCGGAGAAACTCGGTGATGAGAAAGCCGTCCAGCTCCTCACTCAGACTCTTCAAGAAGAAAAAGACACAGATGTAAAACTTTCCAAGCTGTCAGACAAGATGAAGGTGGAAGCGGACCAAGTAAAGGCCTTCACAGCGAAACGCTAAATCAACGTTGCATCCCTTCCGGAATTCTGATCGGTAGCCATTCACCATATAAGAGTCGTTACCGATCCCGATTACAACGAGGAGCAAGAGATGCAGATCAAAAGATATCTTTGGACCGTCGTACCCTCGCTGTTGTTCGCGGGCTCCGTTTTGGCAGGACCCATTCGACAGGAACAGCAACCGGCGCCCGACAACACCAAAACAAACCAGGGCGATGCGAGTAAGAATGCCAAGACCGCGGATCAGCAGAAGGTGAATCCCGCCGACCGCGAAACAACAAAGAAGATTCGGAGCGCACTCATGGATGACAAGTCGCTCTCAACCTACGCTCACAACATCAAGATTATTACCACGGACGGAATGGTGACTCTCAAAGGTCCCGTACGTTCCGAAGAGGAAAAATCAGCAATCGAAGTGAAGGCGAGACAAATTGCCGGCGATTCTAACGTCACGAATAACCTAACCGTTGGGCCACCAAAACAGTAATCGCTAGGGTCTGAATCTTAAAACTATAAGGAACAGGAGACTTAAAAGCATGGAAAACAAGAAAACAGCAGTATTTGGGATCTATACAACGGTGGCAGCCGCGGATCTAGCCACCGATAGTTTGGTAAAAGCAGGGTTCTCAGCCGCAGACGTATCGGCGCTACTTCCCGAGAACCTCGGTTCCAAGCCTATCGCAACAGAGAAAAACTCCAAGGCTCCTGAAGGAGCTGCAACCGGAGCGGGCTCGGGGGCAGTTCTCGGCGGGACGCTGGGATTGCTTGCCGGCATAGGCGCTCTTGCAATTCCGGGAGTAGGACCACTCATCGCCGCGGGACCGATCATGGCAGCTCTCGCGGGCGTCGGAGTCGGTGGTGCGGTGGGAGGATTCACAGGCGCTTTAATCGGAATGGGGATACCCGAGTTCGAGGCGAAACGTTACGAAGGACGCTTGAAGAAGGGTGGCATTCTTCTTTCCGTGCACTGCGATACCTCGGACGAGATCAAGCGAGCCAAGGAAATCATGAAGAATACGCATGCAGAAGACGTCTCATCCACAGGGGAAGCGTCCGCCGAGGGCAAGACGACGGACCGCGACGTTGCTTCAAAAACAGCGGGCACAACGCTTTAATAACTTTAACCGAAGGGAGGAACGTCTCCTGTCGAGGCTTCCTCCCAATTTACTGTGACAACCAATATTTCGTTAGAGCGATAAAGGAGCCCGTCATGGCTAGAGACAATAAGGCAGGAACGATTCTGGGGTTTCTCGTTGGAATCGGAATTGGCGCAGCTGCGGTTCTCCTATTGGCGCCCGCAGGCCGGAAATGAATTGCGCGACAATATCACAGATGCGGTCGGCGACTCCATCGACCAGCTACGGGACCGGACTAAGAATCTTACCCGTCGCTCAGAGAAGTTTGTTGAAACGGCTAAAGAACAGGTGCAAGACGCTGTTGACCTAGGCACCGACGCATACAAACAAGCCAAAAAAGCTGGGGCGTAGGAAGGCAAAAACCACCACTGGAGAGCAAATGAAAAGAGCGAGCTTCGTTGACAAAGAAAAGCAAGTTTTGGTAACAGTTGCAGAGAAGATCGGTTCAACGCTCGGGCAGGTCGCCGCACTAGGCCAAGTGGCAAAGAAAGCTACCAGAGCGAGCGTAAAACCAGTGCGCCGTAGACTCAAACGCACCGTGCGAACGAAATCTGCTAAAGCTAAGCGGAGTGTCCGCCATAGCGCAAGAAGCAAGACGCGTTCGGCGCGGCGCAGAAGGTAAAGAATTCTACGTAAACAGCTGCGAGACGCCCGGCTTCGACCGCAACCACCCTCGGAATCGACAATCGCGAGTACCGGGATACCAAGACGATCAAGGAACTGCCGAAAATGCAGAGCGGAGAGGCAACCGATAGCGTGCTGAGCTGCCGATATCCTCGGCTCAATCGTAACGGTCCAAGAGCGCCTTCCCTCTCTGAGTAATAGTGTCAGTAAGCACTCTGTGCCGTCCGATTGAAAATTCGTGTGTGATGTCGAGCCTTCGTTGCAGACTGAGCGTGATGTGATGAAATCTTCTCAAGACGAATTGTGAACCGCCGAGGCCTTTAGCTTTTCCGTTCGGGAAAGAGTCCGCCTACAAAACCTCGGAACTCCTCGTAATACTGGGGATGCTGCAAGAGCATCGCATAGATCTGCCGAGCGATACGACTTTCCGCAACCCATTTCTTTCGCTGGTCGGGGGACATGGGGAGCACGATGGCCTTCGCTTCCTGCAACAGATACCTAAGCTCGTAGTGTTCGGGCGGCTCGTTTTTGTTCTGTTTGATTTCGGTCATAGTTTCTCCTTCTTAGTTCCAACAGGGATGGGTGGCTTCTGCTGCGCAGAAATAAGCCCTCTGTTTCGACATGTACTATTGCGCCTCCACATTCCAGCGCATTGAATGTGGGCGATGGTTGATACTCACTACGTTATCGCGTCCACTTTTTCCGCAATTTCCACAGGCAGCGCCCGGTTGACAGTCTGTGGAGTTTACTCGAGAATATAAGGCACCTGGACAATTCGGTGAGGGAAGGATAATAAGCCCAAGGCTTCTACTAAACCTCACGACTTCAATCTTTCCTGCATCGGACTACCAGACAAATTGTGAAATCGTGACGACGCGCCACCCGCACGGTCAGTTTGTGCAAAGCCAAGGACGAGGACAGAAATGGCCACGCAACCGAAAATTCGCAAGCTACAGCCTCTTGAGGAATTCAACGCCGAAATCGTGCAAAAGCCTCTGGCGGGATTGCTGTTTAATGCAGAACGTGAAGTTGAGAAGCGGTTAAAAGAAGCAACGCTGCTTCAGGATAAGGAAACCGAACGCCGTCTATCTCTGCTATTCATGATGCTTCGCTTCACAATCAACTCATACAAAGCGGTGTGCTTCTTGCTCGCAGACGACAGCCCAAAGCGAAATGATCGCTTCGCTCTTGTGATCGCTCCAATCAATCGCCAAATTCTAGACCTACTTTTCACGCTGATTTACATGATGGACGATTTCGAGGCTCGATCGCTTGAGTACGAACTGGGCGGCTATCGGTTCATTCGGGAGTACCATGACAGGTTCCAAGAGAGATTTGGAGCGGACACTAAGTGGCAGCAGTGGTTCGATGATCAGCGGGCCACACGGAAACTAATGGAAACCTATTTGCCCATCACACAAGCGCAACAGGCTAATCCAGCCTCAATTGCGTACTGGCGCGCGCCTTTCAAACTGAAGCTAAGGCCGTCGAGGAGTCAGGATTTCTTGAAGTTCTTGGACGTTTGGATTTACGGAGAGGTCTCTGCACAAGCTCATTTGAACGCCGGTGGCCTATTCATGGTGGGCGCGCTTCTGATTTCCGATCTTGCGCCAGACGATATGCGTAAGGTTCTTGAGGAACGAAACCTTCGTCAGTGCGTTTTCCAGCATTTTACGCGGACATTGCTCACGGTGCTTGCAATTGCAACGGAAATTGACACGTTCTGCCGGCTGGATAATCGTGACGCGCTTACGAAACTGTGGGTTACTCTTTCCGGCTATGTTGAAGAAGCGAAGGACGTGTACGAACTGCGCTACCAATCGATGTTGGCGCGGCGCAGCAGCCCAGCCAACTTGGCCGCGCCAATTTGAAAAGAACTAGACAATGCCGATCTCTTTCGCGCGAGGAAGGGATTGTACGGGTAAAGGCTGTGGAAAGTTTTGAATCAGCGCCGACGCTTAGAACGAAGCCAAAAAGTCGTAACTGCTAGGGACTTTTTCTTATTGAGTTCTCGTGGAAACTGTCAGGAAAAAATAACTCCACTTTTCCGCGGGGCGTCACTGGTACATCAGACTTTAAAACTAGTGCACTCGGTTCTTCAACTCTCCGCGCTCTCGCGGCGACCCAGGAGGCTACGGTGTTCCATCGGCGACAGGTAATTGTGCGCAGCAAGAGCGATTTACTGGCGATGAGGGGTGAAGACAGCAGTCAGTTCGCACGGCTGATCTCAAAATGACATTGGTGGTGATAATCCTCTTACCACCACCTAGTTTTTGCTGTTCACCGCTATAAATCAGGCCGAAGTAAATCATTCAGTGACTGGACCGCTTTCTGTAGCTAGCTAGCTCATACAACGCTGACCTGCCCCCCGTTTTTGGTCCAGTCATAAGTTAGCACTCTCGGGTTCCTGCACATCCGAACCTACCCATGCTGGGTCGATAGAGACGACCGGCGGGGGGGAGACGCCGGTCGCGCGGCCACACTTTCCGCGAACTCTTCCGGTGTCAGATATCTTAGTGAGCTGTGTGGGCGCACCGTGTTGTAATCCACCCGCCAGTCCTCGATCACCTTCCGTGCGTGTCGGAGATCCACGAACCAGTTCTGATTCAAGCATTCATCGCGGAACTTCCCGTTGAAGCTTTCGATGAACGCGTTCTGCGTGGGCTTGCCGCGCTCGATGAAGTGCAGCGCCACCTGATTCTGATAGGCCCACTGATCCACAACGCGGCTGGTGAACTCCGTTCCATTGTCTACCTGGATTGCTGCCGGTGTTCCACGTCGTTCTCGCAGCCCCTCCAGTACCCGCACCACACGCAGACCGGGCAGCGACGTGTCCGGTTCGATCCGCAGGGCCTCTCGCGTGAAGCCATCCATCAGGTTCAGTGTTCGGAATTTCCGCCCGCCGGCCATTTCGTCATGCGTGTAGTCCATCGTCCACATCTCATTTGCACGCGTCGGAAGTGCCAACGGCACCCGCGCTTCAGATCGAAATTTCTTGCGCTTCCTACGCTGCATCGCCAGCCCTTCCTCCCGGTACAGCCGATACACTCGCTTGTGGTTGACCCGCCACCGCAGCGTTCCGTCCGCGGTCTTCTCCCGTCGCAGGAAAATGTACAGCCGCCGATAGCCGAATCGCGGACGCTCGCCTGCCAACTCGCGCAGCCGAGCCCGCAACGCCGCTTCGTTCCGTTCCTTCCGCCGGTACCGCCAGCTCCCGCGGTGCATCCCGATCAGCCCACAGGCGCGTCGCTCGCTGAGTCCTGCTTCTTCCCGCACGACACGCACCGCTTCTCGCTTCGCCCGCGGGCCTACCACTTTTTTGCCAGCACCACCTTCAGCGCGTCCAGGTCCAGGGCTTGCTGCGCCACGATCTTCTTCAGCCGTCCGTTCTCTTCCTCCACCTGACGCAGCCGTCGGGTCTCGCTCACTTCCAGACCCCCGTACTTCGCTTTCCAGTGGTAGAACGTAGCTGTACTGATGCCAACACGGCGGCAGAGGTCCTTCATGGGAACTCCAGCCTCTGCCTCCTTCAACACCCCAACGATCTGCTCTTCACTAAAGCGGCTTCCTTTCATGGCGCTTCTCCTCTCGTGGTCTTATACCCGGAGAAGCTAACTTTTGGCTGGACTAAATTTCGGGGAGCAGGTCAAACGCCAAACTCGAATAGCCGTTGAGGAGTCCTATGAACCTCTTGCGACTCATCTAGGCCAATCATAATATCGAATTTTCTTTGGATCGAAAGATGGCCAGTCAGAAGGTTTTCGCTTTCGACGAATTTTTGTAATGTAGTACGTGCAATCTGAGGAGTAGAGCCGTCCATCGAAATCTGTGTACGTAACTCCCAAGCGTCCTGCAGCCGTCAATTCTGGGAATCGAAGCAATGCGTTCTTCGACACCGAAGGTAGCTTAAAAGGGTCAAGCCATTTTCCCTCGAAATCGCCTTCAATAAATACCACGTTTAATGCGGGTCCGTTTCCGACATTTCTTACAATCCATTCTCGACCCGCTTCACGTTCAAAAACAAGAACTGGTCGTTTGGCATCGACAAATGCCTTCGCACTGGTATAAGCAGCCCAGCAGGCAATAAGAAGCGAAGCGACAGCGATCAACGTAGTCATTTCCGAAACTTACCCGCCCTCCCATCGTAAGTCAACAAACACACTGGTAACATCCTGAAGGTACAATCTCATCATGCCCAGGGAATGTGCGTTTTGCGCAGCTCTCGCTAACTCCGGCGAACATCTATGGCCGGACTGGTTAAACGCAATACTGCCCGGAAGAAAACGATTTACGATGCGGAACGAGAGTAGAGAAATAATCAGAGGTTGGGCCGCGCCTGAACTTAACTGGAAAGCCAATGTGGTATGTGAGCCGTGTAACAACAAGTGGATGAGCGACATCGAAAATGCGCACGCAAAACCCTCTATGACAGATTTAATCCTTGGGAAATTAGACGTGCCGGTGGACCAGTCGCGTGCCAATTCGATTGCACTTTTTGCCTTTAAGACTGCGGTTGTGTTCGATCATCTTTCGCGGGGGCGCGAACCTTTTTTTGAACGTCCGGCGCGTCACGAATTCCGAAACTCCCTCACCATCCCACGCAACGTAGGTATGTGGCTAACTCGATTTGCTCCGTCTGGCAAAGGGGAGTCGCACACTTGCTATCACGAAGGGAAAATTTTTCCCGACAAGAGTCTTGAGATATATGTTTGCACATATGCGATAGAGCATTTGGTGATTCAAGTCCTCGGCTACAAGACGAAGGGCCTTGAGGAAGTGTACTCAAAGGTTGATTTCTCGGCTATACCGTTCTGGCCTAAAATCCCCGATGCTTTCGTGTGGCCGCCAACTGATGTTCTTCAGACGGTTAGCGATTTCGATTCCTTTTCTGGCAGATGGCAAAACGTCGACGTGGTTGAAATTCCTAGTGCACCAACAGTAGTGCAATATGCCGCCGCTCGGACCAAAGGGTAAAGGGGTTATCGTCGGCACGTCGAACAAACCGAGGGGGAGAAGTTTTAGGGTCCGGACAACGAGCTGCGAGCGGGACGAAGCGGCTGCATAATCGCGGCATTCGCTGCAAGTGACGGGGCCTCCCAAAAGTGAAAGGAAGGTGGCGCGATGAGCCTATTCAAGAAAAGCAATAACGAGGTTGCGCCGATTTGCGATCGTTGTGGTTTCCCAGTAAAGGCCGGCACAAACGCTCTAGGCCAGCAACAGAACGGACTTGCCGCTTTGGCTAGTGAAGGGGTTTGTAATCACGCTTCTTTGGCGCTGGGGTTTGTCGGGCATTTAGAGGCAAAGCAGACCGTGCCACTTGCGGAAGCGGAAGGCATCGCGCTATTTCACAGTTGCATTGTGTACGCGCTATGGCACACCTGGGGAAAGAAGGAACCGATTGGTGCTTATCTGGGTTTGTACATGGCACGACTACTGAGCAAGATTCAAGAGCGATTCGGTGATAGGTGCTTGAGCCACTTTAAGGATATTTTTGTATCGCGCGAAGCGGAATTCATGGAAGAGTTCCCGAAGATTGAAAGAGGTGATGCCGCGCTCCCGGAGCAAGCCCCCGTGGCTAAAGAGGCCGGTGCTGCTACAGCGAGACTTGCGGGGAGGTGGGTGCGCCGCGTTCAGGGCACCTATGATGCCGAGTTGGAAAAAAGTGGCCTACACGCAGCGTCGGATCTTGCTGCCGTGACGGCCCTCTTTCACATCGTGACTTCGGCTATCGTCGCGGATAGCAAACTGTTTCGTTTAATGCAGGGGCTATTTCAATGATCTACTCTAGCAACCCAGGCCCGCTTGGATGAAAGCGCGACTGAGAGTCGAGAGGATGCGACGAATCCACCACTCTGACTGAGATGCAACTCTCGACGATGAGGAGGCCGGTCTCGGGCGCGATTGCCGCGTGGGAATTCTACGATTACAAATCACAAGGTCGCACGGCGGCTTTCAGTGCCGCAAGCTCTGATAGCCGTTCTGCGAGACCGTAAGCGACAAAACCCTGGCAGTTGATGTCTCGCACATAAGAGCTGGCGTCGAACAGCATGTCGTTAAAGCCTACAGTTGTGTGGCATCCAATCATGCCCTCGCTCTCCCGATCGTAAAGGGGCTTCTGCGCCCGCATACCTGCGCCTTGGTCCACTGCCAATAATGTAGCAAGCAACCTGCTTATCGCTGCATCTATGGGATTCTTCCGAACGCTCAATTCGATCTCTAAATCCTCGACCTCATCGACGGACCTGAATGTGCGAGTTTTCAAAATGCTGTCGAAAACATGAGAAGCAAAGACTTCCCCGATGATTCCATCAAGGATAGTAAGGTGACCATCCTCACCGACCCGCTCTTGCTCCGGCATGGAAACCACTACAGCGGGCATCTTCGCCTTCGCACAGATGTCGAGCTTCGCCTGCAATTTCCGCGACCGAATATGATCTTTGATCGGCACGACTTTTGACACATACCGGAGATCCCGTGAAAATCCGCCTCCGATCCCATCGAACTCAATGACAAAGATGGGAACACCGCGATTCTTTTTGCAGATCACATAGTCGAACTCGGTCCGCAAGAGATAATTTCTCTTGCCGCTTTCTCGTATCGCCTGGATTCGGTTGAAGCCCACGACATTCTTTACTGGCACTTGTGGAAAAATGTCAACCTCGCGCTCCCATTTTCTGCGTATTGCCAGGAAAGTTTCTCGCTCCACGCCGCTTCCGAAGATATTTCGCATCGAACTCGCTTCGCGACTCGTCAGCCTTCCCTCTCTGGGGCGGCAACATTGACAACGGAAGCGGCGCTTCGCTGCTTGAGGAAGCCCCCCGCCGCTTCGCGCGAAAGGCAGCGCGTGTTGGTCGGACTTCGAATGGCACGCCCTTCAGATTTCGTAAGCAATCGGGGATTGTAGCGGGAGCGCTGGCAGGTCTAACCCTAACGCCCCCGAATGTTCAAGCGACGCCAGTCTAGCACACGGATTGAACAGCTGCGCGGGTTGACCTGAATAAAGAAAAGCGTGACGATGGATTTTTCGTAGTCAGCCGAGCGGTAGGAACTAAGAGGCGATGACGAGACAGATCCTGACCGATGAGCAGTTCCTCGCCGATTTTCGCAAGTACCTCTCCGAAGGGCCTGGCCGGATTGCACCTGATATCTGCTCAATCGACCAAGCTATATCTTTCGCCAGCATGATGGGGGAAACCACCGGCACGCCGCTCCCGCAGTTGACGATTGCAAAGGTGAAAGCATTCAAACGCAATCTACGTAAGGACCCAAAGCTCCGAGGTTCTCTCCGCCTTCATCGAATCCTGTTTACCTACGTCCGAGCAAGGGCGAAGATCATAGCGTTGTGGAAGTAGGTCCGCTGTGTTTCTTTGAAAGCAATCCTGAGAATACGTTTTTGCATAATCTTTTGCATAATCCCGACCCAACTCAGCCCAACAACCGTGATTTCACCCTTTCACCAGGAAGCTATCCTACTGAAAAGATGGGGTAGACGTAGAGAAGATTGGAGTGCGGCAAGCATCTTGAAGGGGAAGAGGTTGCACGGAGGTTGCATGGAGCTAGGTTCGGAACACCTATTTTTTGATACCATCGAAATAGCCTTTGCTGTATTGGAGAAAGTGGCGCGCCCGGAGAGAGTCGAACTCCCGACCTTCTGGTTCGTAGCCAGACGCTCTATCCAGCTGAGCTACGGGCGCGCCGTTTTAAGTCCCTCCACTATACCGAGATGCGACACTAGGCTGCAACTATGCTCTCCTGATTTCGTATCGCACGTATCGCAATTAAGCCCGGCTCCGAAGCGATATCCTTGGGAAGTTCGAAGCCGAGTCCGATTTTCTCAGCCCACTGCTTTCGGAACGCCACGTTTTTTAGAAGCTGCTCTCCGTAGCGCGTGCTCATCTCGTTGTTCTCATGCCCCATCCAATAGTCCACTAGCATCTGGCGGGCTTCGGACGCGAGCAATACAGCCTCCCGAAATCGGCGAAACGCATGGAACCGGACTCGGGTTCGTCCCATCTTCTTGAAAACGCTCTCGAAGCCGTCCCGGAACAGGTTCTCCGGGGATAGCATCGTTCCATTTTCAGTCTGGAATAGGAATCCTTCCTGTCTGTCGCCGATGTAATCCGACAACATCTTAGCAAGGCTGGAACAGAGGTCTATGTCCCGGTAGGTGGCTTCGGTCTTGAGCTTTTGCTTGGTGCCGCCCTTCTTGCGGCGTTGCTGGCGGATGTACAACGTCGTTCGGTCGTCGGAGATGTGCTTTTCGATTCGAAGGGCGAGAAGCTCCGAGATACGAACGTTAACTCCGCCCGCATTGAGCGCAGCCACCATCCGGTACATGTCTCTCGTGTTCGCAACTATGTAGCTCATTTCTTCCGGGGTGAAAATCGGACGATGCTGTATACGCTTGTTGACCTTGGGGACGCCAATGAACGGGAGATTCCACGTGCGAGGGTGCAATTGGTTTCCATTCTCATCCACCGCTGAGGCAATGACCTTCTGGAACGTCTTGAAGTACTCAGCGATTGTTTTTCCGGACTGTCCGAAGCGCTTCGAACCATTCGCTAAGGTTTCCTGCTTCATCCTTGCGACCAAATCCCGCGCTGCTGCGTTATTCAGCGAAGGCAGCGGCATGTCCCGAACGACTTCATTGAGATAGCCGATTGCCGTGTTGTAGAACTCAATCGTGCGCTCGTCAATTGGCTCCCCAGTTCTGTTATTCACGATTCACCCGGCTTGCATCTCCGCGACCATCCATGCAGCTTGCTGTGCGAACGTGACGGTGGGAGAGATGCGCTCCCGAATCTTCTCCACGTTTAATACACCAGCCTTTTGCATGGCTTGTTGGAGTTTAAGCATGGCGCTCATTCTGTCCCGGCAGAACCCAAGCGCGATGCGTCTTTCCTTCTGCTTGGTTTCGCCCGGCACATCCACGCGGAAGAAGCCGTACGCCCGCTGTGTGGGAACCCACGGGTCGGATTGCTTCCGCTCTTTCTGGTATACGTACCCACGTTGCCGAATTTCCGGCTCCGTGCTTCCTGCTGGGACAATGATTCGACGTGACATGGATTTTCTCCGTGTAGCCGTCGAATTGGCGTCCCCTGTGCATGCGCCGAGTCTAGGAGCTGATGCTGGCGAATGCAACACCACGGCGTCTGGCGCGGCGGCACCTCCAACCGCCACGTACCGATGGTCGCCAAGCTGTGATGCTTTTCTTGTAGCGGATACTGCAGATACTTCTGTTCTTTCTACTGCTACATTTTCACTTTTCCTGCGAACTACTGGATAGCGCTCCTTTGGTGTGGAAAATTCGGATTGCGACACAATTTGCTCGATTAATCATGCATTTCACTCCGTCTGGCGTGCTGGTAATGCGTCAGGCATTTCGTACCTTTCAGACTTCGCTGCGTTCTGCATTGTTCAATTGAAACCTGCGGTTGGTGTTCAGGTTCGATTTCTGGGTAATTCAAAGATGATGCCGTCATCAGCCCCCGGACGCACGTTTTTGAGCATGTAACCGATTCCGTTGCCGTCTGGATTGAAGTATGCGATTTGCCCTTCGCCAGCAAGTTCCCACCAGCGTTGAAGCCACGGAAGACGTTCCGAAGCGTCGCGGAGCCCCATCGTCAACCCATGCCAGTGAAAGTTTTCTCCAGACGCACCACTTTCAAGCGCAAAGAAATATCCGAATCCCGCCGACCCGTTCTCCGTCTTTAGTTCCGCCAGCCATTGCTTCAGGGTTCTCATCGCTTTCGTTGACGGGGGGTAGCCCCGATACGTCAGCGAGCAAAACCACTCCCAGCTAAAATCCTTGAGCCATTCTTCGTAACCTGCTGCCAGTGATGAATTCTGTCCCACGTCCTTCCTCCTTGCGCCGCGTGCGCATTTTGCATTTTTCGCCAGTCTGGAGTTCCGTTCAATGTGGCTTCCTTGATTTAATTCGGTAAGGATTTCATGGCTGAAACGACACCGTCTTCGGTGCGTTATAATTTCCCGCAACCACAGTCATCTTCGGAGAAAGCAACATGAGCAAGGGAAGACGGCCCCGCGTCAAACCGCGCAGCAAGAAAGGAATGCATCTGGAGACACTGCTGCGGCGATTGGGTGGTAAAGAACGGCTTAGAGAATTTCTGGGGAGCGAACAGAAGCGCCGTGCCCAACTTGAAAACGATGCCGTCTTCGTGCGCAAGATGGGGAAACTTCAGGAAGGATTCGAAGCAGCATATCTGAGCAAACGACAAACGGTGGAGTCATTTCTGAGCCAATTCAGGTTGCCGTCGCCATTTCATACGCCGAAGCTTCGGCGATTTATGGACGCCCTTCCTTCCAAAATGTCAGCGCTGTTGAAAAGATACGTGCGTTATACCAGCCGGTTCGGAGTTTACTTCGTTCGCAAGCGGAATTCGTTTGAGTGGCGGCTAATGCCGGAGTTCGGCTGGAAGTTCAGCGTCAACCAGAGCAACGGACGCCTTGAGGCGCGCGCACATGTTCCCGAAGGCAGCCCATACACAGATTATTTTGAAGCACCGACGCTGCAAATTCCCGCGTTCCAAGCGCTCATTGATGAAAAGAAAGCAAAATTCGTGCAGATTGATGATGTGGCTGGTGCTTCGGTGCTGGATGACATCGAGAATTTCGCATACCACAGCGACGGTCTAACCTTCATCGTTCACAACGGGGCTCATCCGTACCTTTATTGTTTGGTCGGTGAGAAGACAACGAAGGCGCTTTGGGACAAGGCAGGCAAGTGCATCACTGCATTTCAGCGTCAGTTTGGTCGGGGGAGGGGCTGGAGACCGCCAGAATTCGCACGGCGCGGAAAAATCCGTGATGCGCTCGCACAGCCGGGTCGTAAAAAGCAAAAAGCAGTAGAGCTAATGCCAGACATCGCTACCGCCAGCGCTCAGTCGGCTCTTTCAAGAGTCGGGAAAAGCGACCGTGAGCGAGATGCTCGGATTGCTAAGCTGAAACGGAAGTTCGATTCCGAATGACACCACGATTAAATCAAATATTGAGTGGGGCTTTTCCCTTCAATGCCGGGGATAATTCCACGCGTGCGTTGTACCCGATAGTGTGGGATAGAGAGAGATAGGATATAGCATGGTAAGAATAAGAAGCTCTGGGAAGCATTGTGGTAGCTGCTGACAATAATTTGAACTGTTCACATCCAATCTCCTGCTCCACGTCCTGCTCACCACGTCCATGCTTTACAACCACGTCTAGCTCCTGACCAACCGTTGCTGCCGGTACTGCTTCCGAATCTGCGCCGCTCTTCTATCGGAGCAACATTCCCGTCCACGTCCCCAATGCGCAATGGGCAAGCGACTTCCATGCGTCCACCTCTGTTCTTCTCCGGTTAGCAAAACCCTTCAACTTCCTACCTAAACCAATTTCCTGCTCCACCTCTTTGCTTCCTTCTGGAATCGCCTTCGCTCCATCCGCTCCAAGGCCGATAATTGCTTCCACGTCATTTCCTCCTTTCTCTAACTTTGGTTAACAACGATTTACGGCAAGCGATAAATGCCCACCGCGCCCGTAACCCGTTTCAACGAACTTCGGTTAACAATCTTTTAAGGCGAAATGGATTTCCTGAGACGTGACGTGGAACGCGGTGCTCAGCGTGGGGCGGTCTTGTTTAACAAGCCTCTAGTGCTCGGCTCTATGCCGAAGACCAATCTTCGAAGCGCCCGCAGTGAACGGGGTTCACTGGGTTGCTCCCACTCCTTCTTACTCTCCCCCCCAACAATCCTTTACAAGCTTAACCGCAAGGAAAAGGTTAGGGGAACTCAGTGAACCCCGTTCACCTCGGTATCTGCCCTCTAGGCTTCGAACTCCTGAGTTCGGAGCCAGAGACCTACCCATACCCACTGCCGCCTTCCCTCCACCTTGCGCTGGGCATCCTTGATTCCGGGTATGAATCTCTTTATCGCAAGCCCCAGCGCGGTTGGCGTAATGATGGGGCGACCCTCCCGTACCGCAGTGCGGTTGTATTCTGCGAGTAGAACATCCTTCGCTACCATCCCATCCGGGCTCTGCATGGTTGTGGAGTTGAGCCAAGCCGCAACTGGGTCGGTCAGCTGGACAAACTCATGCCCAGCACCGCATACAGATTCGGGCTCGTGCAATCCCCCATGTGTTCGGATTGCAGCTACTGCGCCCAGCGCTTTATTCAACAAACCGCTCAGCTCTGACGGAGCTGCCAGCTGAGCATCAAGCACTTCACGTGGGATTTGGTCGCTGGGGTCAAAAGTTCGCTCGAACGGAAGGATTATCCAGCGGCGAAAATAAGCGTGGGATGCGTCAGCGCTACGCGGAAAATGATTGGCTGAAAATACGAGCCGGGCGAACGGTACGAATGGAAATGGCTGTTTGAATTTACATTCGCCCGTAATGCAATCGCCGCCCGTAATGAGTTTGAAGACCGATGAGCCAGCGAGAGAAGCGCTGGGAAGGTCAGGGCAAATGTTTGCGAGCTTCCCAACCAACTGCGCCACGGCGAAGCGGTTCGATTCCAAGCGGTGCAATGTTTCCGATGCTACGTTGGTGCGACCAAGAAACGTGCGAAGCCCTGCCAGATAAACTGACTTTCCATTCGCGCCTTCGCCCACCAGCAGGATTGCTTTCTGGATGGAGGTATCGGGCGTCATCAGCCAAGCCGGTATGTCCCACGCTAGTTCCTGCGCGTCCTTGGGAAAGACCTCACTAACGAACTTCTCCCACGCAGGGCATTTAGCGGAAGCATCAAACGACACGGGCAGTTGCGCGGCAGAAAGGAACTCCGGCGAATGAGGCTTTAGTTCGCCTGTTGTAACGTCTAGCAGGCCGTTTTTCACGTTTATCACCTCAAGCGGTGGACGTTCCCAAAGCAGAGGTGAATCCACACGGAGATATTCAACGACCTCCTTTGCGCGATTTGAACTCCAAGACTGCGTCTCGTTGCGCTTCTCCAGCAGCGTTTTTACGAGGCGCTTCACATGTCGCTCGCCATCGGAGATATAAACACCATTGTTGAACCGATACAGTTCTCCACTTTGGTCTTGCGCAAAGTGTTCGGAAGACGAAATCTCATCGGAGAGTTGCTTAACCAAGCCACCACCACGGCGAGAAACTGTGTTGTGTTCCTCATTGCCCGTTCCCAATCCAAGCCACTCGCAAACCTTCGCAACGACATCTTCGCCGATAATTCCCACGAGCGTCGGTGTTCCCGTAATGTTCTGTTCCGCACCAAGCCGCTGCGCGGTGCTCACTACGTCCTGAAGCCGTGACGCCGCTTCCTCATCCTGAGCTGCTGATGTCACAGCGCTAAGAAAATCTGTGACCTTCTCTTCGCTCCAGCCCGCACGAAGCAGCATTCCAGCTAGTGCTAACGTTGCGGCGTGGCGTGCGCCCACAGGCCAGTAACGTCCCAAGAGAGCCGCAGCTGCAACTTGCGCAACCGCACGAGCTAGCTCATCTCCATCAATGGTGGCCGGTTCACCTGCAGAGTTCCATCTGACCACCTCCCGCGTTCGCAGATTGATGCTGGGCGGGCTTACGGTCATCCCATTTGTTCGCAGCTCCGCAATTACTGCGCGTGCTGATTTGGTTTTGTTCTGACGTGGGTCGTGGAACGATTTGTTTTTGGGGATGCCGGTCGGGCGGTAGTAGCGATGACTGCGAGGGCTGCTCTGATGCCCATGTACCATCGCAGTTTGCCGTAAGAGCACATCCGCAGCAGCGATAGCTTCAGCGCAATCAAGGTCTACGTCGGCAAGTCCGCTGGGGCTTAGCAAGACACCAATGTTTTCAGCATCGGCGAAGTAAGATTCCAACTCATCCTGCGTAAGACGGAGATTCTGCCACTCACTTAGGACGGGGTGATTACTTCCGCTTGGGATTGGAACTACGTAGAATCCGCGCTGCGTTAATGCGCGGGCTGCTTCAATAACAGATACGAACTCCTTGTTTTCCATGTTTTTCCACTTTTTTCACTGTAATTAGCCTCCGTTTAGGGTTCTTTTGAGCTTCAGCACTTCAAAACTGAACTGCCGCGCAGGAATCGCAGCGCCACCCATGAATCCGGCTACGTCACCAAGCAAATCTGGCGTCTCTTGGAACTCAAAGGAAATGCGCGCTCCATTACGTGAGCTGCCGATGATTGGATGACCGCAGCATTTGAGGAAGGCGCTTAAATAGAGATGGTCGGAAGCAAAAATGCCGTTTTTCTTTTGTTCCATTTTCTTCACTCTCCGCGAGTCCGTCAGCACACCGCGATGGTCTTTCCCGCACCTCAATTGTCAGGTACACACACGCAAAACGCATACGTGTTAGCAAAGATTTGGTAGAAGGCGTGAGCGGGACAACTAAGACGCGGATAGAAATATTCCGTGATGAATCTAGCGAACCGAAAGATTATGTGAACACGCGCTGGACGGCTCCGTTCAGCGGACTGTAGCAAAGCGAGTTGCCGCAGCGTGAGATTCGAACGCAATTCTAGTCGGGCAGAACCACCGCTTGGTTTAGAATTGACCGTACTTTCGCATTCTTCTCGCGAACTGAAACGAGGTTAAATGGCAAAATTGGCTGGGCACTGGCAGAAAATCGAAACCGTTATGGCAATCCGATTCCTTTGCGGGTACTGCTCGACAACCGTTTCCTCCGAAAAGGGTTGGCTCGTTCGACTTAGTAACGGCCAAGTTAGCGCCAATCTGAGAGTGTGTCCTGAATGTAATAAACCCACGTATCTCGACGAGGTACAGGTGCCCGCCCCTCGGTTTGGAAATCCAGTTAAGAGTTTGCCCGATGAAGTCGAAAAACTTTACGACGAATGTCGCTCGTGTACCGCTGCATCCGCATTTACGCCCGCCGTTCTTGCAGCACGCAAGCTACTCATGCACATTGCAGTTGATAAGGGCGCTAAACCCGGCGAAACATTTCAGAGTTACGTTGAATATTTGGCGAACAGTGGATATGTGCCGCCAGATGGAAAAGTGTGGGTAGACCACATCCGAAATAAAGGAAACGAAGCAAACCACGAGATTCGGTTGATGAGCCAAGCAGACGCCGAAGATTTGATAGTGTTTTCGGAAATGTTGTTAAAGCTCGTCTACGAATTTCCCAATCGTGTGCCGAGCATTCCAGTACCCCCGACCGGTCATCCGTAGCTGCGAGTGATTTGGTGGAGCGTGCCGTTCAGCTTTCATCTTCCTGAGCTTCATCGGAAGCACCTCTCAAATCAAACCCGACTTCAATGTTGTGCTGCTCCGCAATCTCTGCGAGTTCCGGCATCGGCGTGCGAAACACACGCGCTCGCTCCATCATCACATCGGCGAAACAAGCGCGCAGATTCTTAGCACGCTCATCTTGGTTCGGGTTCGCTGCGGTCGGAATATTGTGATTGAGCACTGCACCCGGTGCAGGAATCACGCCATTGCTCAACAAAACCTTCAGCGCTACGTCCTTGTCGCCTTCTTTCAGCTTCTGTCGCAACACTTCCAGCGCATCATCACACAAACCACGCCAAATCTCCCTTTTCGCTTCGACGTAGGAATCCATCTCAGGCGCTTTTACGATTCTTCGCACAGTCTCCCGGTCAACGCCTTCTTCTTTCGCTATATCAATCTTTGTCTTGCCCACAACGTATTTCTGCATGATTCGCATGCGCTGGTTGACGCCGATGCGATTCCCGTTTCTATGCACATGCGGGATTGTGCGGGATTGAACTACTGGCTGCTCTTGGCTCGCTTGCTTAACAGATTTCTTGCTTTGCGCATCTTTGGTTATCAATTTGTTTGAATCGACGGCGGTTGCACTTGGGGTGGATGGAATCCACACAGCGGGAGAATTCCTGCTCATGAAATTATCCAGTGTTGCTGGGTTCGATTGCGTTCGGCGTTCTGACGTGGGCGGCGTGCTTCGAGCGGTCAATCTAGCGTATCAGTTGGGCGTTGGTTGGCAAGGCGTCATTGGGAAGACTTCACGAACTGACCCGCCGAGGCGAGGGCTCTGCTTTCTGATAGAATCCGTCATGATGCAACTGCGATTGGAGGTCGGAATCCAATTCCGGCCTACAGGTCGCCCGATGAAAGCATTCAAACGACTCTGGATTGCATTACTCTTTGCGCCCCAACTCTTGGGACAGATGTCGCCACCGACTTCAATCCAACGTCCAACTAACGAAGAAATTCATGAACTGAGTAAGGCGATGGCTTCAATCACGAATTACTGTTCGACCGTTGCCGACTACTCGAAGTCACGTCAGCCTCGCCTCTTCGCCAAGTCCGAATCGAACGAGACCGGGGCATGGGATGAATTTTCAAGCAAAGCGGAATGGGAGCAGGCGGGCAATCCGCAGCCGGTCGCATTCGCATGGTACAAAGAAAACAAGGTAGTCCGCGCTGTGTTCTTGAGTAAGAACAATGGTGATGGCGGGCGCTATGCCGAGTACTGCTTTCGAGCCGATGGACATTTGGCGGAGCTACGGTCAGAAGCAGACCCTTCCGCCGTTTGCAACGATGCTTACTTTCGCTGCCAGCTCATACTTCCGAGAGTGTGGTTCTATTTACCCAGAGGAAAAATCATCAACGTAATCCACGATGACCAAAGACCGCTTAAATCCGAAAAGACAAATCTCTCGCTTGCAACCAAACCGCCCGAATATCTGACCATTTGGGACTTACCTTTCCCCGCCTCGCTGTTCGTGCACACGAAGTGATTTCTGCTGCTTGTAAGAGGGCGCGGAACGCTTCTCACCTTGCGTAAACGCGCTAACGGCAAACTGGCTGTTCCCGGATTACTGTCGCGAGCAGAAATTCGCACCCACCTATCCCAGAACGCGACCGACCCACGGATAACGCGGCAGTTGCGATTGCTCTGACCGAGGGTATCCGGTAAGCAAGCCGTCATTTGGAACCCTGCACGAAGTAACCCTTCGTTCATCCAGCCCTTCATGCTAAAAACCTGAATATCTTTGACTCCAATTGGCAGTATTTCGAGCGGGGAGCGATGCAGGAATCTCCGAGTCTTTGGAAATGGGTTCGGGTCTTCGCCACACTTTCACCGCTCAATTTTATTTGGCTGTACGTTTTCTTTCATTTGTTCTTGAATGTGCCTTCCAGCGACCTCGTATTCCCATCTCTTGTCTTTTGCGGTGTCATCGTGATGCAGGCACCGCTTATGTATTACGCTCGCAGATACTCGGATTGCCATCAAAACGACAAGCGGATAATTGTGTTAGTAATTGCGGAATATTTTGTTGTGCTCACACTCTTTGGTTTGCATTACGCAGTATCGTTCAGGGTGCTTGATGCCCATGCCGGTGTCGTACTCTCATGGACGCTGACAGTTTTTAATCTGTTCATCGCAGGTCTTGCACTTTTTCGCAACAAGTCACTTCGAGGAAGACCTGAAGGTAAATAGAATGGAGGGACGGGACCGCCCTTTTCACTGTTTCATTTGCAGATAGCTGTCGATAACAGAATTATCCCCACCAATCCAGCCAAGCGCTGCGCGCCAATTTACGGAAGGTGAGTGTGGTGGTGCGCGAAGTTAACGCATGAAACCCGAATTTCCAATTATTCCAGCTAACAATGCAACGCTTGACCGCCGCGTGCTTCCAAACGTGCGAGCCCTCGGGCGTCCTGCCGATGCCAAAGAGACAGCGATAGCCTGCCTCAGCGCTGCTTTACTGTTCACTTCGCTTGCGGTGCTCGCATTGGTGAGCGATAGGTAGGCGAAGGCAGCCGGGCTAGGGACTCTTGCAAGCAATCGCGCTCCACCGTGACCGAAGCAAGCGGCTGCCCAGCACTGATGTCCACCGATTTCCCTTTAATTGGATAAGAACTACACAGCTAAACTCTGTAGGCAATCCACGTCACTTCGTAACCGAATGATTCAATTGGGGATGTTCCGCGCCCCGCATGGTATTCAAGATGCAATTACAAAATCAAGGAACCGCACTGAAGGCTGTCGCGTTGTCTTGGGTTCTTGGAGAAACGCAATGGCGCTGCCATCGTTTAGTATCGTAGAGTTACAACTCTTGATTTGTGTGATTGGTGTCGTGATTTTCCTCGGGTCGTTTCTGGCAATTCTGGTTTCTGCAATCTTCGGTTTGGGTCTTGGGCGGCTACTCTACGTCGGTGGCCGCTGGTGCGTGGGGAAGATTCATCATATGCACCAAGTAGGCGGTGCGCTTCCAATCGTGCCCCATCACTCGCACTAGCAAACCTAAGCGATGATTGCCTCAGCGGAGTTCGCACCGACATTTGGAGCGTCACGTGCGAGTATCTTTTCGGGTCGTGGAAACTAGTCGCGAATCACTGTCACCGGCTCATCCCGCTCAATCCCGACCAATGTCGTGTGCGCCATGGCGCTCTCAAAGCTCTTCCCGCTGGCACTCGCAATCAGTTTCTTACCTTTGTATTTGAAAGTTTCCAGCCGACCGCTCTTTTTGTTTAGCAGCACCCGCACGCGGTAGGTGCCACCTTCCCGGTTGAAATACGTCAACTCGCGATTTTTCTTGGTCTCGCGAAACGTTCCGAGGGCAGGCTCGTAGCAGGCGGTGATTCCGAGCATCTTGCTCTGGTCTGACTCCGCTCTCTGGACACAGGCGTATACGATGTTGAGCGGGAACTCTGCAAGCAGCGGCCCCCACTTTTCATGCCAGTCGGCTTTAATCTTTTGCGGGACACAGGCGATGAAATCAAACTCATTTTCGCTCATAGATGCAAACTCCATTTGTAGTGGTTTGCATCAAGGAGCCAGCAAAAACAAAAGCCGCCCAAGCATCAGGCGGCTATTTCTCGGAGACTCGCTTCGGAATTTTTCATTCCGCGCATCGAGCGATTCCTCGCTCAAGGCACCGTAGCGTCTCCTGCCCGGTTGCCGGGCTCGGAATTATCCGAGCCGCTCCTGATGCTAATGCCCAGTATATCAGCAAACCGCGATTGCTTAACCGTCGCCCTGCTAGCCGCGTCGCTCGCGGTGCTTTGCAATGGCAACGGAGCGGTAGGCTGGATTTCCTCGGCTGGGGTTCGCGGCTGCCCACGTCAACGCCCCGGCGGCGCGGGAGTAGTCACTACTCACGATTGGTCTGTCACCGTCGGGACATGGCTCTCCATCATGCCCGGCCAGCAGATGCTTAACCAGTGCGTCAACCCGCTTGTATCCCTCTCGGCTCAGCTCAGCGTCTTCGTGAAAGCACAGGTCTCTCTGTCTCCTAACCTGTTTAGCTTCAGCAAACGCCGCGACGGCATCAGCCTTGAGCTTGCTAAGTTTTTCGCACATGGTTTCGCCGTTATGACGAGTAATAATTATCAGAAGTTGTATTCAGCTGCGCAACCGTACGCCGGTACCATTCCCGCGTTTCGCGTTTCATTCACTCGCCGCAAGCTTAAATGTGGAATCCTTGACAGAGATGCTGAAAAGCACGGCAACGAAAGAAGTCACCGGCTCATGGCGAAGCGGGCGTTACCAAGGCAATTGGTCGCTGAAGGGTTCCCAAACCAAGAGACTTCCGTGAAATACCGTTAGAAAAACCACGGCGTTTCGCTCGTGCTCTCACACTTTCGCGGACTTGCGTGCCGTATGTTCAGGCTGGCACGAACTGCCGGAAGGCGCTTCGGACGGAAACACGGGGATTGCAGAATACGTGATGGGTTTGGCCTTGAGGGCTATCGATTCGGCGTATCGTGGTGCGGCATAACAAACAAAGTGCTCGACACACACGTAGTATTCCAAGAACCTCGGCTTACCGCAGTTTCTGCTGAAACAAGTGAGCGTCACATTCATGACCTATTTTCGGCGCGGGTTCTCAAGAACAGCCGTCGATGTGTTCTGTTCACCCGCCGCTCCATTCAGCCACGATAGTGCCGCGGGCGGCGGCAGGCAAATAGCGCTATTGGATTGGTTTCGTAAGCGTACACATTCAACACCCGCCACAGGCAACTGTAGACATATGTATGCCTATCTGCTACTATCTATGCTCATGAAGCGAACAGCCCTGTTCTTGAAAGAGCAGCAGTTGGAGAAGCTCCAAACGCTATCCGAGAAAACCGGTGCGCCCATCGCAGAGCTGGTTCGACGCGCCATTGACGTTTATTTGTTATCCAGAAGGAAGGAACTGAAGTGAAGAAAGCAGCGCTTTATTGCCGTGTAAGCACCGGAGACCAGCACCTTGAAACCCAACTGCTCGATTTGCGTGAACTGGCGAAGCAGCGCGGGCTTGAAGTCGTGCGCGAGTACACCGACGTGATTTCCGGCGCGAAATCGAAGCGTCCCGGTCTCGACAGTTTGATGTCCGATGCCCGCAGGCATCGGTTTGACGTTCTGTTGGTTGCTGCCTTCGACCGGATTGCTAGGAACGTGCGTCATTTCTTGGAAGTGCTGGATGAGCTAAACCATATCGGCATCCAGTTCATCAGCCTGCGAGAAAATATTGATACGGGCGGTCCGTTAGGCCGTGCGCTGCTAACGATAATTGGCGCGATTTCCGAGTTAGAACGCAGTCTAATCGTTGAGCGCGTGAAGGCCGGGATGCGTCGAGCTAAGCTCGAAGGGCGAAGGATTGGACGAACACCGTTGAATATCAATCGAGAAGAAGTCGTCAGCGACCGTCATTCTGGAATGTCGCTTACGCAGGTTGCAAAAAAGCACAGGATTTCGCGGGCGTCGGTTTGCCGACTCGTGAGAGAAGCTGGCGCTAGCCCAACACAAGTAATAACTCGGGTTCCGCAGAGCGCCCATGCTGCGGAATTGGAAGCTGCCGCGTGACGTTTCAGAACGGCGGTGTTATTTCCGCTCAATATCGAAATAGATGCGGGTTGTCACGCGGTACTCAGTGATTTTCTTTCCATCGAGTTGCATTTCGAAATCTGCCACCCGCGCCCATCTCAAACCGCGAACAGTCTTGCCTGCTTCGGCCACGGCGTTTTCGGCTGCTTTCGCAAAGCTCTCCTTGGAAGCCCCAACGATGTCTATGACTTTCTGTGCCATGTGTGTCTCCTTGAGCTGGAACTATATCGGTCTCTTGTGCTGCATTTGATTATTTCGTGGTTAACCGGCGTGAGCAGCTTTTCGTTTTTGGAATGCTTTGCACTGACAGAAAATACGCTCGGTCGTTTTCGGGTCTGGATTAGGCCGCCAGCCGTTGCAGCCGTAAGTTCTGTGTAGCGACTGCGGATGCCCGCAAACGCAAATTTCATCGCGCTGCATTGCTAAACCCCACGTCAAGTGTCATGCGTGCGCGGACTGTGGGCAATCAGGTTTTCCCTCTAATACTCGGTTTCAATGCGTAGGGTTGGGCGGCCCAAAGCAGCTAGATGGCTGCTGGTGCGCAAGGGTCAATTCTTGAGTGCCCGTAAATCGCTGACTCTATTGAAGCGAAACTTGCAGCCTGAAGGTAGTGCGTAGGGTACAGCTTGTGAACCGCCTGTCGTACAGGCGCGGAGCGAAGTACATGCTCAACGACACGTCGTTGAAAGTCATCAAGCAGTTGCTCGACAAGTACGGTCGCCCGATTTGGGTTCCCGCTTGGCGGTCAATGCGCCGGACACCATTCTCGGATACAACTACGTCATCAACCAAAACATGCCGCAGGAAGCCGCCGATGCGAACATCGCGCTCTTCGGCGACATGAAGTCGTTCAAAATTCAACAACGCTCCGGGCGTGTCTGTTCCCGTGGCGAAGGCGTCGAAGAAGGAACGCGAAGATTACTACGAAGAAGCACGGAAGGCGCGCGAGTCCGACCCGTACTTCGCGCCGACGCCGGACGCGTTCAAGAAGAATTGATTGAAGGTGGAGCAAAGACACCAATGCCCCGAGTCGCTCACAACGGCTCGGGGCATTTGTTGTTTCAGGTCTTGAGAACGTGTGACCGCAAGTAAGTCCGCTTATAGGGGAGCGGCTTCGGTCGCTCCCTTCCGCTCTTGCTCGTGATAGAATCCGATAGCGAAGAGAGCATATGCCAGTCGAACAATTTACGGTTGAGCAACTAAAAGTCAGGATGGCCGAGATTTTGGAAACATGGCCGCTTTATCGGTCGTTTGTGTATGACGGTGCGGACGGTGTTGTCGTTGTTCCAGAAATCTCATTGTTCTGTTCTTCATGCAAACGGGATACTTTCTGGCAGACCAATGTTCACGGACAAAACTTCAAGCAAGGGTTCACGACAAGAACGTACAAATGTAAGAACTGTGGTGGAGCAACGGTCACTTACTATTTTTACTGGGGCGTAAGCACTCAGAAACACAACCTGTTTTTCAAAGTGGGACAGCATCCTGAGTTGGAAGAGCGAATCCCTGAAAGTTTGGAGCAAGCGTTCGACGCCGCAGACCTAAAGATGTACAAGAACGCCTTGCGGCTGCGAAATTTCAATTTCGGGATAGGTGCTGTGGCATACGTGAGACGTGTTGTTGAAAATCGGATGAACGATATGTTGGAAATCTTGTACGAAGCGGCGGTTGAGCACAATGCCCCGCGCGAAGTGTTGGCACGCCACGACGAAGTGAAAAGGGACATTCGCTTCGCCGCGAAGGTTGATTACGCTGGCGAATTGTTGCCCGCAACTCTTCGACCAGCGGGAAAGCCTAATCCTATAGCCATACTTCACGAACTTGCGAGTGAAGGTCTCCACGCAAAGACAGATGAGGAATGTGTGGATATTTTCGATGCTTGTCGCAAGACCTTTGAATATGTGTTCGGCAAAATGCGCATCGAGACGGAAGAGGCTAAGAAGTTCGTCAAGGAACTGGCTGATTTGACGGAAAAGAAGACCAGACGCGAGCGAGCATAGCGCGTGGCATCTACGTTGTGAATGGGACTGCGCATCGTGTGCGACTCACTGACCGCGCCTAGAATCTTGAGGGTTTACCGCCACACAATTCCACGGCATGTTTCAACGCTTTCGCCAATCTCTGCGCATAAGGAACGTCATCGACCACCAACGAACACATATTGGTCTTGGAAGTGTTCCTAGACTCGTGGTCACTTCCCGTGAGTTTAGTGTACGTCGTGACCGTCGCGTCGTTGATAGCCGCCGCGCCGTCGTGGGTTAGGAACTCTATCTCCGCATCGGCGCAATCGAGTTGGAACAGTTCCACTTCGTGAGGGTCAGCACAACTGAATACGTCCTTGTACAAATCGTAAGTCTTCACCTTGAATGAATCCGGGTCTATGTCGCGCAGGTTGAATGTGTAGGTAGTGACGCTTGGTATTTCGCTCCAAACACCGACCGGCAACGTCTCGCTGTGAATGGCAACTTGGCAACGGCCTTCGTACGCGAAGGTCGTATTGAACTTTTGAGTCACTTCTTCTTCGCCGCTGTCGTTCTTGTGATAGTGGATTTGCCATCCGTGACCCTGCCCCAAACGGTCACCGCCTTCGTGCGGATTATAGGTTTGGTCAATCCAAGAGAGGGTTTCCCGAAGGTCGCGATGCTTGGCGAATGAGCGGGACGCGAAGAAAGAGCCAACGCCAACAAAGACGATAGCGATGAGCAACACACCGAACAGGGAGCGCGTGGTCATCGAGTTGCATTGTATCTTCGTGCGGAAGGTTCTGGAAGCACTCATCACGCTGACCCTTCGCGTCGACCCGTGATGAATCGGTGTCGTGTTAGAATCCGCGCAGAGTCCTAACTCTTTCCGCTTTCCTATGACACTGAATCTGTCCTGCGGCAAGTGCAAGGCCATCCAACCTTTTTCGGGGTCGCCGCCGACTTGTGAGGTGTGCGGGTGGGTCTGCTCGACTACAAACATGCGAGCCTTGGTCACGCCCAAACCAATCTACAAAGCAAACTTCAAAGAGCGTTTGGGATGGCTCTTTAATCTGCTCTGGTTTGTGCCTCTTGCGTTGCTATGGGCGTGGTTGTCTCCTGTATCGTGGTACGAATTTTGGTACGACACCGACACTGAACACGTTCACATGCAAGCCGAGCCACACGATTGCGATTTCTTGAAGGCTCCGCTCGGATACAAAGAGTGCCATTACCAGAGACAAGTAGAGACTGAGAAAGACCCGAAGACGGGCAAAACGAATGTCTACATTTACTGGAACAAAGTTGAGGGAAACTAAAGCGCGTGGCGGCTACGAAAAGTACTCGACTCGACACTTGCCCGGCCCGTACGATAGACTCCCCGCCATGAGCGAAGACTATAGACTCAGCACCGTCTATCTGTACAAACCGCCCGAGTCCGCGAACTTCACGAACAGTTGGGTCTATTACCGCGTGGAATCAATACGCGGCCCCAACGAACCGGGCGGAACTCTTAACGCGCCGATTCAGATGTGCAGAGTGGCATGGCCTTCGTTCGCCGATATTCCGCCGGTGACTGAGACTCCGGGCGTCACTGGTCTTACATCTGCCTACGAGCAGATGTGCAAGATTGCGAAGAGTCAGTGGGGCGTCGAGCATCAGGACAGCGTTGAAATCGGAATCTTGGAATGAAGTGTCCTCACTGCGAAAGCCGCGCTGAATAAGAAACTGGCGGAAGCAGGGAAGCCGCCGGTCAGATGAGGAGGAGTTGCGCGAAATGGACAAGCCGCACGAGCAGGTCGTCACGAGTTTCCCGGTAGCAGTGAAGAACGGACAGACACGATTGCACGTGCCCGACCCGATTCCGTGGCACTCTCGCTGTGAGTACGTCAGATGCCCGAAGTGTGAAACCGTTTACATCGTTGACGTGGAGTTTCCAAGAGTGCAATTGCTATCGGAACTTGAGAAGTTACACGCAAGCGCAAGCGGGGGCGAACATCCCGACTACATTCCGTCTGCCCCTGATTGGACGCACGTCGAAGGGTGTCCTTGCGGTTGGTAGGCGGTGGGAGTGGCACTGGTTTATGACTGTTTATCTGAACGATGGAATTAAACGAGTCATCGAAATCGTGAGCGGGACGCCCAAAGAAAAAAGCAGACCGTGGTTAGTTCTCTTTCTGGGGTTAATCCTAGTGTCATGCAATCGGGGTTCAAAGCCGGAAGAATCAATGGTCGTTTTTCAGAAGAAGGTCCAGTGTTCAAATGAAGCCAAGAAATTAGAGAAATACACGGCACAACAGGATGCAACGCTAGCACAGGAAGGTGAACTCACCTTCACGTACAGGGTCTTTTACAGCGGAAAGCGCGATTCTTGTTTAATTGCCTATCGTACCGTCCATACTTTGGCTTGGCGCGGCGGCGGTCCGGAGGGCACGGCCCAAATAGATGACTTCTTGAACCAAACTATAGTGTGGCACAAGGATTATCCTGAGTTACGAAGTGCCGATGATGTTGAGGAAGACCTTGAAAAGGAAATCGCAGCGGAAGGCCTAGAGTCACGTTGAACCGCATAGCAAGACGTTCACAGGGTCTTGTGAGGAACGTGCGCATCGGTATAATAGTACCAGAGTTGACCGTTGCGCCGACTCCGCGATAATCTTGCCGCCGTGCAACGCGGTCAAATTATTCGTCGTGGGCGTTCGTGGCTCTTGCGCTACTACCGCGATGACGGCAAGCGCGCGCTGACGCTCGGCAGTGTTGTAGCATTCGCGTCGGTGTTCCCGATGCGTAACGCTAACGCTGTTGGAGCAGCCGCTTTCGATGTGTCGCTCTTAATCGGTATGCTCACCGCACTTGTCCACTCTTCGCGCACGCGAGCGCAATAGGAGAACGCAATGTCAAACCGGATAGCACTGACTGAGCAACAGAAGGCGCGACTGTTCGACCGACTCATTGCGAACGATGTCATCCGTGTGCGGTACGGGCCGCGTGAAGAAGCGGACAAGATGGTCGAGAAGACCTACATCGAACACGGCGAGACGAAAGACCTGATAGTCGTTGAAGAGTAGCGATTCAGTTGCACTACTTTGGTGCAACATTTGACCCGACATTTGACCCGACGAACCGCAATATCGTTCCACGGTGTGCCTACCTATGCCAACTAAGTTGTTGAGAACATTCAAAACGCCAATGTTTGAAAGGGTATGGGGCGGTTCCAAAGGCTGGCGTGCTACCAATTGCACTACCCCGGAAACGAGAAAAAATTTTACTTCAGTATCGCGAAGGGCCGGCCAAGAAGAAGCTCGCTTCGCTAGCGAGTTAGGTTCTGTGGCACAGCTTTCGCCGCCGGGCGTAGCAGGTGTAATCTTCCCGGATGCAAGTCGGTGCCAAACTCCGTGAGCTGCGTCTCGCCAAGAATCTGAGCCAAGGTGATATTCAGAAACGGACGGGTCTCCTTCGCACTTACACTAGTCGCGTTGAAAACGGCTACACGGTTCCTTCGATTGAAAATCTTGAAAAGTACGCCACCGCGCTGGAAGTTCCTTTGTATCGGTTCTTCACTGATGAAATGACTGTGAAGGTCCCGAAGCTGCTAAAGCTCCCAAGTGACACCTCGTTGTGGGGTACCCGTGGCAAAGAGCGCAGCTCGTTTCGGACACTTGCGAAGGCGCTGGCACAAATGGATGAGCAAGACCGGAAGCTGCTACTCAGCATGGCAGAGGGTATGGCGCGACGGGGCGTGAAGGCGTAGTGAGCTGGATGCCTTCGAATCTCAGCAAGGAGAAACCGGCGTCTAGGCTGGATTCAGTGACCCCAGCGCAACGCGGCTAGGCTTGAGCTTCTGAAGTAATCCCCTCTGTGGACAAAGACCATTCTCACAGACAGCTGTCTCAACATTTTCTTTGGACAATTCATCCCAAGATAAATCTGTGTGCAGAAGCGATACCAAGATTCCACGGGTGCTACAGCAGGGGCAATCATAGTCAACTTCCACGCTCCGCACGGAACGACCAACGACCAAGTTCTGTATCTCAGACCCGATTGGAAGAAGGTCATTGGCATCTTGATAGAATCTCTTTCTGCAGAACGGACAAGTTATCCGGGCAACGTTCTTAGTGCCAACTTGAGTCGGGTCCATCACCCAGACAACACCGAACGGTTTGGCGCAAATGGCACAGCTGGTGACGAATTGATAAGGCATGAGGTGCTCTCTCCCAGGCTTCTGTTGACGCTGGAAGCCGAACGGCAGCAGCCCCCCAGAAAAAGCTTGTCTGATGTTCAGGATTTTCCGCCTTGCCTGAAGTCAAATCGCAGGAGGTAGGTGGGAACGGCCAGCTTTGGCCGAGTGAAGCATGATGCTGGTCTGACTCAAGCACTACGCTCTTGCGTTGAACTCGTCAAGACATATCGCGGCGTCTCCAACGGCTTTTATTCGGAACGCTGTGCACCCAGAACAGTCGCGGCTTTGCGAGCAACGGCTGGTGGGAGAAACACGACTGTGCCGTAACTTCCGCCTCCGCCGCACACCCCCTGCACTGCGGCTACGCTGATGCGTGCCCCAGCAAGTTTCACGAGGATATCGGCAATTGCGCCGGGCCGGTCGTCACCGTGAACGTAAAGCGCGGTACTTTTGCGCAGCCTAAGCTTGGCTTGCTTTGCGGCGGCGACGAAAGTGGCGCTATCTTCTGGGATGAATTCAAGCTGCGCTCGCCCTGCTCCGTGCTTGTAACCCCAGAATGCGATGAGGTTCACGCCCGCATCACGCAACGCTCCCAGAACGCGCGCTCCTTCGCCGACTTTGTTGGGAATCGAAGCTGAGTAGTGCTCAACCATGCGAATCTCTTCTGCCATGATGCCTTCCCTCAAGCGAATCTCTTCTGTCATGACGTGCCTCCTTCCGCAGACCTTGCGTTTATTGTAATCGAGTCTGTTGTTCAAATCGCAGAGCAACTAGGGCAGAGCTTGGAGTAAAGTAAGGATTGAGATGCGTAAGCGCCAGATTTCGCCGACCCCGCTGAGTGTCCCCCCTTCTGGTCAAGCTTGGCTGGACGTGGACGGCTCGGCTTCGGTCGAGGTCACATCAGAAGAAAACGGCTATCCGATTGAATCGGCGTTGCTGGATGGAGAAAACCGGGGCTGGCGTGCGGCGAACTCAGAGACGCAGACAATTCGGCTCATTTTTGACGAGCCTCAGACCCTCAGACGTATCTGGCTGGATTTCAGGGATACCGAGAATGCACGCACGCAGGAGTTCGTGCTGCGGTGGTCTCCTGACGGTGGAGATTCTTTTCGAGAAATCGTTCGCCAGCAGTGGAACTTCAGTCCGCCCGACGCAACACGAGAAGCAGAAGACTACGCCGTTGAACTCTCTGGCGTGACGGCGCTGGAATTGATTATTGTGCCTGACAAGAATGGTGGCGCAGCTCGGGCATCGCTTGCCAGTCTCCGTTTGGCTTAGTTCTGCCCAGCAATTCTTCTAGCCAACCTACGAGACCAAGCCCATTTCTCTGGCGGCATCTTCGCAAACGCAAATCGGTTCGACGCCATCTTCGAATTTCCGCCAGCGCCTTTCCCAGTCAATCATCGGCACGAAACAATTGAAGGTGGAGGCAACGGATTCGGGGACGCCGTTTTTCATCCACACACGGAACCGTGCTGGGTGTTCGCTTTCATTGGTGCACGAGGTTGGTCGGCGCATTTGTTCGTTCCGTGGGCAAACCCAGCCCTACAGGTTCATGGGGTGTTGCCTATCGGGCGCAATTGGGCGTCCAATCATCTCGCAAAGATTCAATTGTAGTTAGCAAACAGAATTTCGGCGGTCGGAGCCATTTAAATTCCCGATATGCGCAAAGTTATGCATACTTGCGCCAGACCGGCCTTCTGGGTTCTGGTACGGCAGGCGGGAATATCACTGAAAGAAATTACCCGACGTTTTCACGCGGGGGACTACTCGACTCACCTGACCAGAAATTTCAACTGATTGATTCTGCTTGGCAAGATTTCTACCAGTGCGGTGGAAGGAGAAATGCATACCAAGCTAACGACAGCAGGTCACAGCAACGCTCCCGATTGGGACCCATCGAACCGATGTGCAATCGTGGAAGCTAGCTAGATGGCAGAAGAGATTAATGTTATGACTCAGATTTGCACGATGAAGTGTCCCCATTGCGGAAACACAGCAACCAAGGCTAAACCTGAACAGCGATTCAAGTGCGAGGGTTGCGGCTGGCAGTTGTGAATCACGTCAAGACGGCTGCCTATCCTTCGTCAGTGCCGGAAAGCAGGCCGTCCACCAGCGCCTGCCACTCTTCTTCGAGTGTGGGCTGATAAAATCTCCGCCCGGCACGTTCGTACCAATAGTCTGCGTTCGAAGCCTGTCCGCCCTTGCGGTGCAGGTAAGCATGGACAGCCATACCATGCGTAGTCTCCAGCTCATCCACCAATGCGTGTGCCTGAGTCCAATTTCCTTTTGCATCCCACCACAGCGCCTGTAGCGGAGCTGACAACCCGTGCGGCGGCTCCTCGTGTACAAGGGAAGCTTGGAATTCATCGCGATTCATTACATGTCTTTCCTGTTGCGCTAACTCGCGAGCCGCCCCCCAACAATGTGAGGCTTGGCAGCTTTTTGCAAACGCTTCGACAACTCTGGCCGGACAATGAGTTCCACGATTCCACTCTGGATTGAATACAGAAAGCAATCTCCCGAGGATTTATGCGCGAGTTGCTTCAAACGCTTCCTTGCGTGTGCGAGATTCTTCACAGTTTCTACGTATCGTGCGTGTCCGCCCGCAGTGATGAAAATGTCGAAGGTGGGGCACATTTTTGCCTCCTCCGTTGAGTCAACGTCACCACGAATGATTTGCTTCTTTCTTCTCTAGGTACCCGCTTTTTTCCCCCGCGCTTTGCCTTCGTCGCGGATGGCACTTCGAGCCTTGTCCAGAACATCTGGAGGAATCTCATTCATCTTGCGAACGGCCTTTGCGTGTTCGGCAGCCTTCTTCAGTACATCCTCATCGGTGTTGCCTCTCGCTTCAAAAGTACAACCGGGATTAAGGTCATTGCATTTCAGAACTTTTGTCATGTTGTTCGTTCTCCTTGTTGAGGGTAGGAGGGATAACCGGAATGCTAGGCTTCTGCACGCTGAGAAGTCAATCACCTGCAGCCGAAGCGCTTGCTGACCGTACCGCGCAGACTGTTCTCCAAGAAAAGCGATGCAAAGAACCACTTCGCCCTCGGTGAATTAATATTACCTGTTAAAGTTTGGGCAGGAAGGACACGCGCCCATGTCTACGAACAAAACCGTTCTGCGCAATCGTCACGGCGCAGAGGTAGCGGCAATTTCGTTCGATGAAGACTCCCATCGTTGGCGCATCGTTTCCAAAGGTGAACCAAAATTCAAGCGCGATTTCGCAACGCAGAAGGAGGCGTTCGATACGTGGCACGCGAATTTCAACGCAGAGACGGGAAAACTTTGCAAGTAACGAAATTTGCTGCGGCGTCAAATTCCACATGCACCGCACCGACTTGACTGAAACCCGAAACACGCCTAAGTTGCTTGTAGATGAACCACGTTAGGGCAACTCTGGTTGTGGCACTCGCGGTCGCTCTCGCAGTGTATGCATTTGACTGTGGAGCGATGACGACGCCTGAGCGGGCGATGCAGTGCTGCAATTCAATGCCTTGCTCGTCGCAGGCACATCATGGTCAGGATTGTTGCAAGACCATGCCAGCGATGCACGCACCTTTTGTACAGCACTCGTTTGGGCAGGGCATTCCGTACTCATCTTTGGTGGTCGCTGCGCTCACGACATTCGATAAATCTAACGGCGTAGATTCATCCGCTTCCAGCATCGCAGAGCATTCCCACGCTCCGCCCATTTTCTACTCGGCGGCTCCCTCACCTCTTCGTATCTAGTCTGTCCTCCGGTCGGCTCCCGGCTCAACCAACTCGTGTGCTCGGGAATCGGTGTCCTTACTGGAGGAAAAACTGTGAGACTGCGAATGTTAATCTGTCTTGGGCGAAGAATTTGCGTGGTCGTGTTTTTCTTCGCAGCTATTGGCGCACCGGCAAAGGCACAAGGCTCTGCTCCTGAGACAGCCCCTCCACTATTCCCCGGCGGCGGGCTCATCTCCTACAACTCCATCTTCACGACGCGCGGACTGATGTCGGAGTCAGCGGGGAGCATCTCTCCCACGGCTCGTCCGACTTTTTCACACGAGGGCGACGTCAATTTCACATGGGGGTTCTACCGCAATTTTGATTTGACGATTCTCGTTCCGATAGTGACGAATCACTTTGACAGCACGAATAAACCGACCGTTGGGGGAACTGGGCTTGGCGACGCAACGGTGTTGGTGAAGTACCGCTTCTATCGGCGAGACTCACCACGAGGGACTACGCAGGCGTCCGTTACATTCGGACCGAAGATACCAACAGGCAGAACCGACCTAACCGATGGAAACGGCGGTCTCCTTCCCGCGAGTTTACAGCCCGGCTCGGGTTCTACCGATTTCTTTATAGCTGCGAATTGGACTTACACAGGGCTTTTCAACGTCAAACGTCTTGTTGCTGACGAGGATTTTCACTCGCTCTTGCGAACACAAGGAACGCAGGCAACTCGCCTCGGCAGCAACATTGAATCGCGCTTCTGGCTGTCCTACCGACCTTATGAATCGAAGAACGTGACCCGGGAATGGTTCATCGGACCCGTTTTGACGTGGCTGCACTCTCAGGATGACCGCATCGCGGGAGCTACTCAGAGCGGGAGTGGTGGCGACGTATTGCTTGCAGGAGTCACGACATACGTGGGTCTGGGTCCCGGAACGCATGTTTGGCTCGGGATGGATTGGGACGTGGCGCATTCCACGGGTGCGATGTTCATGCCTGTCCGTCGTCACATCAGTTTTGGAATAACGCAACAGTTTCGGCTGCATCTTCGGTGAAAGGAGGAACGATGAACAGGAAACACCTCGCGCTACTGGCTCTGCTGGGATTGATAGTTGTGCCAGCGGTTCAAGCACAAATCAAACATATCGAAATGCGCGTCGAAGGAATGACCTGAAACTTTTGAGCATACGGGGTGAAACAGCACCTCGGACGCCAGTCTGGCGTTCAAAACGTGGAAGTCAGCCTGATTGATGGAAAAGTGGAAGTCACGCCAAAGGAGGACGGACAGATTGACCCGGCTCAGCTTCTGAAAGCGACATACGACAGCGGTGTGACCGTCGCAGAAATGGATATGACTGCACAGGGGAAGGTAGTGAAGGATTCTGCGGGCAAGCTCGCTTTGCAGGTTGAACCGAATCGGACATTTGCGTTGGCACCGAACGAATTGTCGAAGGGACTTGAGCCCCTTGCCGATTCTCAGACCGTGGTCACGGTTCGCGGACAGTTGTACAAGAAGCCCGCAGGAAAAAAGAAAGCGGACGCATCGGTTCCACTGAAGCTGCTGATTTTGGAAATACAGAAGAAGGAATAGATGCCGAAAAAACGCCTGTTGATTCTGATTTTCGCTGCGTTTGGGCTCGTCGGATGCAATCAGCATTCGGCGAGTCGTCCACAGCCGAAAGAAGATGTAATCACCGCAGGTGAGATTGGTTCGCGGCTACCGCAGTTCTCGGTGAAGGACTTGCGGGGACGTGAGATTTCGTCAGCGGAGCTGCGCGGTAAAGTGGTGCTCATTGATTTCTGGGCGACATGGTGCCAGCCCTGTAAGAAAGAGATGCCCGGCTATCAAAAGCTGTTAGACCGTTATGGCTCTCGCGGATTCACGGTTGTCGGATTCAAATTCGACACCATGGTGGACACGGAAGACCCGGTTCTGTTTGCGAAGAAAATCGGAGTTCGTTATCCGCTAGCGGTGGCTGCTGACGACTTGAAGCAGAAGTTTGGCGGCATTGAAGGTTTGCCCACGACAATGCTCTATGACCGTCAGGGAATCCTGCGACAGAAAGTAGTTGGGTTTGAATATACTGACGCTATCGAATCAGCTCTGAAGCCACTGCTTTGAGCAACTGAGGACATCGGGTGGGATTTCGCCGAGGTCGGCGTCGCTTGCTATGCCAGAAATGCAAAACGGGGAACCTGAAGCAGCTCCCCGTTTGCTTAGTCCGTAGCCCGCAGGCGAAGTTACAAGCGTCGCTAGCGGTAGCGCACCGCAAAAGCGGTGTGTAAACGGCCATCAAGAGTCTAGGCAGGGTGGAGCCATTGTCCGGTAACTTCCTCCTTGCACTAGCCACTTCAACTTGCGGTTTACTCCCATGCAGCGCCGATTGCAAGCGAGAAGTATTGGGAGAAAAAACCGTACCGCAGGGAACGGAGCTACCTTGTGTCACGAACTACTTGTGCCGACGCTAGAATGTCCGCCTTCTGAATCCACGAACCGCGCCAGCAGACCGCCATAGTCCTGTTTCGTTGGCGGCATCGTGAACTGCACGCCCTTCGCGCCCATTTCTTTGTGGAACGCTTGAACATCGGGAACCGTGAAGCCCAGCTCAACGGTTCCTGCGGCATTCTTTTGAGACGCGGGATGTAGCGCGAGCGTCGTTTCTCCAGTAACGAATTCACTCCAGCCGGGAGATTCGAACTTGAGCTGGAGTCCAAGCACGTCGCGGTAGAACTTCACCGCGCGGTTCATGTCACTGACAAACTCAATCACATATCCAAGCTTCATGCTTCATCCTCTGATGGTGGGTTTCGTTCCGAGATTCTTTTGCCAGATTGTACCACCGCGAAAATGAAGAGCTTTCCCGGATTTTCTCTGCTTCATTTGCCGTATAGATTCGCTTTCCCATCAATCACATTCGCCACATAGCGACCTTCGTTCAGAAATTGCATCACTTTTTTGCCGGAACGTGCCAACTGCGCCCAACGTGATTTCGTATCCGGGTTTTGCTCTAGCCCACGAATCTCGTCCCCGTCGAGTACGAAGTCCACTTGCCGCAAACGCGTTTGGGAGGCCGGTGAGGACCCTGTGCTGCTGGAGAGCTAACAGAAGTGTGACAAGTTGGATTGCGCCTCGAAATGCCTGTTAGGATACTTAATACACTATGCGTCCGCCCAAAACTTGCTCGCTTCTTCTGTTTGTCTGCCTCATAACCGGTGCACTCCCGGCCCCTGTGGCCCCGGCGCAATCCGCTTCCCCACAAAGCAAGGCACCCGTCGTCGCACCACTCCCCACGAAGCAATGGACCGGCGACTTAGACGTACTTCTAAAGCACCGCGTCATCCGTGTCGGCGTTCCCTACTCCAAAACATTCTTTTACACGGTCAAAGGTACCGAGTATGGCGTTTCATACGAGATGGGCAAGGAATTTGAAAAATACCTCAACAAGAAATACCCGCCACAAACCAAAAACATCAAAATTCACGTGCTTTTTACGGTTACTTCACGCGAGAAGGCTGCTGCAAACTTGACCGGCGGCACATTCGATATCCTGATAGGAGGTATAGCCATTACGCCCGAGCGACAAAAGATTGCCGATTTTTCTGACCCCATCTTCACTGGTGTTAAGGAGATTGTGGTCACAGCGCCGAATTCTGGCCAAATTGCATCCTTCGAAGACCTGTCGGGCAAAGAAGTCTTCGTGCGCAAGACATCGGCCTACTGGGAACATTTGGAACTTCTGAACGAGCAGTTCAAGAAGGATAAGAAAGCACCCATTAAGCCTACGGCCATTCCCGAGGACCTTGGAGACGAAGACATTCTGGAAATGGTGAATGCCGGTTTGCTACCCCTGACCGTGGTGAACGACTGGACAGCCAAGCTATGGAGCAAATTTCTCACCAAGATGCAAGTTCACTCCGACATCGCCGTTGGGTCCGGTGTAACTTTCGGTTGGGCAGTACGCAAGAACTCGCCAAAGCTGTTGGCTGAAATCAACGAATTCCTCAAAACACACCGTCAGGGCACTGTGTTCAGCCAGCAACTCGTAGCCAAATACGCGGGTTCGACGTACATGTTGAAGCAAGCTGTCTCTCCCGAAAGCATGAAGCAGTTTGAGCAGACGGCACAATACTTCCGTAAGTATTCCGATAAATATGGCATGGATTACCTGCTGATGATGGCCGAGGGCTATCAGGAATCGGCACTGAACCAGAAGGCCAAGAGTTCCGTTGGCGCTGTCGGCGTTATGCAATTAATGCCGAGTACGGGCAAGGATATGAACGTCGGCGATATCACTCAAGAAGATGCGAATATTCATGCGGGCGTCAAATATTTTAGTACCACGATGAAAAGACTTTATGGCGACGACCCGAACATGGATGACCTCAAGCGCCTGCAAGTTGCGGATGAATTGCAATGTGGAAAGATGACCTAAAGAATAGAGTCGAAACCCGCCGTCACTGCGTGCGGGCGCTGCGAGAAGCCCGCTGCGCTCGTAGAATCGGATGGCGTCAATGCTTATGCCCGCCCGTTTCGAGATTTGACCGATTTGCATGGACTCATTCCGTCTGCCGCTCATCCACACCTCCAACGCTACACCCTAGAGTCTAGTCCAGAGTCAAGCGCAAATCGCCAAGACAGTGGCTACAGGCTCGCCTTTGCAAGCAGCTTTCATCGTGCCAGCAATCGCAAATCCAGACCGATTGCGAGCGGGATTATAGTCCGGGCATCAGGAGGGAAGAGAAGAGATGAACGCTTCCTTCGAGCAGACGCTAGTTGAATGCGTTGCGCTAGAGAGAAAATCGGCGCAGCGCATCATCCCAACGCAGGGGTAGTTCGGAACCTTTGACTGTCCAGCGCACGAACTTCGTTTCGCCCATGTGGGGAGTGAGAGCGGTCATGATGCGCACATGAGTCGGTCACTGAATGAAAGTTCGCGCCGACGCTTCGTCATTCCAAGCGGAGAGCGTCCAGAATCGCTTGGAGAGTGGGTGAGCGAGAACGGAATATCCGAGCACGCCCTCCGCTGATGCCATTTGCTTCATCACTTGCACTGTATCGAAGAAGAAATGAGGAATCCGCCAGTAGCTTTTCAGCGGAAGGTACGACAGCAAGGCGACGTACTCTCGCTCAGGTTCAGCAGACCCAAATGTTCGCCACGGGCTCGCGGGCATGATTTAGAGATTCTATCGCAACCATTTCTTTGGCCGTTTCGAAGTTCGATGTTTATTCTTCACTTTCAGCCTCTTCATCCAGCCCGAATTCCCGCAGCTCTTCTTCGTCCAACTCCATTCGCTCGATAGGTGACAGCTCCCCATGACAAACCTCGACAGCTTCGATGCCAAAAAATACGTCTTGATGCCCGCAGTCAGGACAGCGTGCCGAAAAATCCCTGTCTTTGAGTTCATTAATTGCGCGAATGTCCCACCATATCGCTGAGACGCACCTACCTCGCTGACATTGGCGGCATCTGAACGTGAGAAAGACGCTCGGCATGATGTGGGTCATTCTCTGTCGAACCAGCCGATGGAAGCAAGTTGGGGTGCTGGATTGTCAACAAGAGATATGAGGCGAAGTTGAAGGGAGTTGTTAACGAAGAAGCCGAGCTTTCAGCATGGAGCCGGCCCAATCATCTCACTTCAGCACAGGGCGCTTGCAAATGTGCCCGCGCCAGAAAATCTACGCAGCCCGCCATCCCAATGCAGGGCAATGATTAATCGCGTCGGGTGGGACTGTATGTTAGGCTCCAGCGCAAAGGAGTCCCCAATGAACCGACTACTCTCTTTGTTGTGCCTACCGTTGTTGCTGGTGGTGATTTCTCCGACCCAAACTTCGTCGCAGTCGTCTGACGAGGAAACCCTGAAAAAGCTGGAAATTGAAGGCGCAAAGCACGCCGGGATGAGCGACGCAGATATCGCGTTCGGAAAGAAGGTTAGTTCGGAGCACGTGGTAACAGTAGACCCGCTCGGTCATGTTAGCGACCAGACTCCGGCAGATGTCGAAAAAATGAGTGTAGGGATGAGAAAAGCTGACCCGGATGTTAAGTCAAGCGTAGAAATTCAGGACATCAAGGTAAGGATTTCTGGCAACACGGCCATCGTGACATATTCAGGTATATACAACACCACCGGCCATAAAGACGCGCGTTACGATGTTCCGAACGCCAAATTTGTGGCGGTTGATACGTGGCAAAAACAATCAGGACAGTGGAAAATTTTGGCTCAGGCATTCGTCGCGACTGACCAGATTCCTAGCGAAGCGTATAAGCTCCCACCTCCGCCGGGTGTGCAATAGCCGCTGCTTTACCAACCCGGTGACCGCGCAGCTTTCAGCCGGGGCTGCCTAAAATCATCTTCGTTCGCCGCAGGGCGCTCGCAGATGTGCCCGAGCGCTTGGTACAAAAGGCTCGTGAGCAAATCGTTGTCGAGCTACCCCAAGCTTGCCTTACCCTTGAACGGACTGCACGAGCAAGACAATGAATCCAAGCAGACTCAGGCACGTGCGGACGGCGTGAAGCCGTGCCCACTTGGCGAGTAATCTGAACGCCTCTTCGCCCTTCGGCGGCGAAGCCGCTTCGAGCAGCAAGCGGTTCGTTGACATTATGAAGGCGAAGGTGAAGGGGACGACAGAGCCGACCAATGCGCTGCCTGCGAGCCATGCCCATCGGCCCGTCAACCGCCAGACGACCACACTGGAAAGAAAACAGATGACCGCCAATGCAGCCTGCAATGGCGCTGCTCGCTTGTAACTGGGCCTGAATTCCTGCAAAGCGAACAAAGCCCCTTGGGACATCCGCGCCGGGTGCTCAACGGCTGTTAAGTAGAAAGCCGCTCCTGCGAACAAACCGGAACTCAGTAGGGCTATGACCTTGAAGAGAAACTCCATGAACGATGTCAGTCCCTTTCCACTCGAAATCCACAATGCTCTGTCCGCCGCCACAAAGCAAGTCGAGCCTGTAAGAGCGCCAGCGTGTCTGCTCTGGGTGCGTGGAGATTGACTTCACGCCCGCGAGGGCGTCTACTCCGCAGATGTTGCGGCGAAGGGAGCAGCTTCCTTGGACATTACCGAGACCAACCGGCGAACAGCCGAGCAGTTTCACGAGGCGTTCAATCGCGGCGACCTCGACGCGGCAGCCAGCTGCTTCTCTGAGGACTGCCGGAATCATGGCAGACAGGTCGGACGTGCGGGCGTGCGGAAGGTGCTCGGAGAGATTAAGACCAACTTTCCCGATGCGCGGCTGACGATTCTGAACTCTGTGGCAGAGGGCGAGTGGGTTGTTGTCCGATGCAGTTACAGCGGCACGCACCGAGGCGCGTCGCACTTTCCGGTCGATGGCGGAATGCTGGTCGGCGTGCAGCCCACCGGGCGCTCTTTCGAGGTTCAGCACATCCACATGTATCGTCTGCTAGGTGGCAAGGTTGTTGAACACTTTGCGAATCGGGACGATGTCGGAATGATGCGGCAGCTTGGTCTGCTTCCACCATCTCCGGTGCCGCCAAGTCAGTAGGGCGCTCGTAGATGCCCGCGTGGGTAGTCCAAAAGGCTCTGGCAGGGTTGTCACCATCAGACAAGAGCTGCGCGGCACCAAAATTCCAATCGGCACACCAGAAGGCTACCAGCACGTTCCAGCGTCGGGTTCTTATGTTGCTTCTCGTGAATCTCCAGCACCACTGCTTGCGGTTCAGCGGATAATTAGCCCGTAGCCAGCAACGAAGAGGTAGCCATCCATTCCGGCGGCATCTGTTCTCGCGGAAGCCGTTCTGTTCGTGCATCTGCTTTGGTGCGGCTGGGTGCTGCTGGGCTGGATGGTAACGCGCTGTCGCCCTATTCTGCGAACACTGCACATCGGTTCACTCATCTACGCCATTGTTATCGAACTAGTTCCGTGGCCTCCGTGCCCGCTTACCGTGGCTGAAACGTGGCTTGAAGCGCGCGCAGGCATCGAACTCGCGCACAGACGGTTCCTCGTGCGTGTTCTGGATGCAGTTGTGTATCCCGACCTGCCACAGTGGGTCGTGGTTGGCTGCGCGGTGTTTGTTTGCGTAGCCGTACTCTGTGTGTATCTCTGGCGCTATCGTCACCGGACAGCGGATGGGAAGTGGTGACGGAGGTCGCGGCCCCGAATGTCAAAGATAAAGTGCGAGCCAGTCACGCCGGAAAGTTGCGTGCAACTTGTCGCCTGCATCGGGCGTTATGAGCGTATCGCAAATCGTATCGCGATTAGTAAGAGGGCTGCACAGGGGAACTTTAGCCAATTCAACGGCTTAGATTTTTACTGCTCTGGTTCGTAGCCAGACGCTCTATCCAGCTGAGCTACGGGCGCGCAAAAGTGCGAATGCTGTGAAGATAGATTACGACACGCCGCCGCGAAGTTCAACCGGACGAATTGCGACCACGGGCGTAAACACGCGAAGAGCACTGCAAAGCTTGTCGCGCCAGCTTAGTGAAAATCATGCGATGCAGTTTCGGCCCGTGTAATGGATAGCGGCCGAATGCGCGCAGCTTTCACGGAAATCACGTTGTCCTGATTTTGCAGCGGCCCTTCGATAAGCAAGAATTGCTGATGCACCACCACCACATGATCCTGCTCGAAAAGTTTCGGTGTGATGATAGCGTTTGAAATCCCCGTCTCATCTTCGATGCTGAGAAACACGAACCCCTTCGCTGTGCCAGGGCGTTGCCGCGCGATCACCGACCCAGCAATGCGCACCCAGGTACCATCAGGAATCGTGCCAAGCTCGTTTGCAGACCGTATTCCTTGCTTCCTTAATTCCGCGCGATGGTAGGACATTGGATGTGGCCCCACCGTCATTCCCGTGCCGTGAAAATCCGCGACCAGCCTTTCTTCCGCCGTCATCGGCTGCAAAGGAGATTCGCCCTCGCGCGAAGAAGAAATTCCCCACGGCACAGAAGTGTCGGCGCGAACGTGAAGTTCCTGCTCCTCATGTGAATCGCTTGTAGCGCCATCTGCCCCAGAATTTTCCAGCGCCGCATCCTCTAACGCAGCTTGCTCGAGCAAAGGTCCCGCGCGCCGCGAAGCTCGCTCGACCTGCCACAACGCATCACGCCGGTGAATTCCGCGCCGCCAGCCGCCATTTTCCGCAGAAATAAAATTCAGCGCGCCAATCGACGCAAGCGTTGCCATTTCGCTCTTCTGCAATCCTAGTACGCGCAATTTTAGATCCTCGATCGAAGCGAATGGCCGCATCGCGCGCTGCTCCAAAAGCTCGAGCGCAACCTCCTGTCGCAATCCTTTCACATAGCGCAACCCGGTCCTCATCACCAGCCGTTCGCCATCTTTTTCAAGCGTGCACAGCCAGTCCGAGCAAGTCACATCGATCGGCCGCACTTTCAGCCCGTGCCGCTGCGCGTCCTTTACCAATGTGGCGGCATTGTAAAATCCCATTGGCTGGTTATTCAGCATCGCTGCCGTGAACGCCGCGAGATAATGGCACTTCAAATATGCGCTAGCATAAGCAAGCAGCGCAAAACTGGCCGCATGCGATTCGGGAAATCCATAGAGCGCAAATGACGTGATGGACTGAACGATTCTGTCCTGCGTCGCGCCAAGAATTCCGTTCTGCTCCATGCCGCGGCGAAGTTTTACCTCCACCTCTTTCATGCGCTTTTCCGAACGCTTGAACCCGAATGCCCGCCGCAACTCTTCCGCTTCGCCTCCCGTGAATCCTGCCGCAATCATGGCTATGCGCAGCAGTTGTTCCTGAAACAGTGGCACTCCCAATGTACGCGAGAGCACCGGCTCGAGCGACGGATGCAAACATTCAGCCGGCTCGCGCCCCTGTCGCCTCTTCAAATACGGATTCACCATCTGCCCTACGATTGGCCCCGGCCGTATGATCGCCACCTGCACCACAATGTCGTAAAAACAATTCGGCCTCAGCCGCAGCAAGCACGACATCTGCGCGCGACTCTCGATTTGAAACATCCCCACGGTATCGGCCTTGCACAGCGTCTCGTAAACAGTCCGGTCATACGCCGGCAAACGTGCCAGATCCACTTCCTCGCCATAATCCTCGCGAATAATTTTCAGTGAGTCCTCGAGCACCGCCATCATGCCCAGCCCGAGCAGATCAATTTTCACGATTCCCATGTCCGCGCAATCTTCTTTGTCCCATTGCACCACCACGCGCTCCGGCATCGTCGCCGGCTCGAGCGGCACCACGGAATCAAGCTGCCCCTGGCAAATGACCATGCCACCCGAGTGTTGCCCGAGATGACGCGGCAAATCCTGCACAATTTGGCAAAGCTCGAAAAATTTGCGAATGCGCGGATGCGTCGGATCAAGCCCAGCATCATGAAACTGCCGTTCGAGCGTATCGTTCGCATCTTTGTATCCCCACGCGCCCACCAAACCAGCCAGGCGGTCGAGCGTTTCCGGATCAAACGAAAGCGCCTTGCCAATTTCGCGCGCCGCTGACCGCCCGCGATAGGTGATGACGTTCGCCGTCATCGCCGCGCCCAATTTTCCGTACCGCTCATAAACATATTGAATCGCGCGCTCCCGCTGATCTCCACTTGGCAAATCGAGATCGATGTCTGGCCACTCACCGCGCTCCTCGGATAAAAAGCGCTCGAAAAGCAGATCCATTCCCACCGGATCCACAGCCGTGATGCCCAGCGCGTAGCAAACCGCGCTATTCGCCGCCGAACCGCGTCCTTGCACAAGAATATTGTTCTCCCGGCAAAAGCGCACGATGTCCCACACGATCAGAAAATATCCCGCAAGCTTGAGCTTCTCGATCAGTTGGAGTTCACGTTCAATCTGCTTTTGCGCGCGCTCATCGTCCGCTCCATAGCGCGCCACCATGCCTTCCAGCGCGCGATCACGCAAAAAACTCATCTCCGTCTCGCCGTCCACCACCGGATAGCGCGGAAATTCATAGCCCAAGTCGCTCATGGCGAACTGCAAACGCGATGAGAGCTCCTGCGTATTGGCAATCGCTTCGGGAAGGTCGGCGAATAGTTCCGCCATCTCGCGCGGCGATTTCAGATGACGCTCAGAATTGCGCGCCAGCAATCTCCCGGCCGTCGCGAGATTGCGATGGTTGCGAATGCATGTGAACACATCCAGAATTTCGCGTTGCCGCTTCTCGGCATAACAAACGCCATTCGTTGCCAGCAGCGGCAACTTTAATTGCCGCGCGATTTCAATGGCAGCATGGTTGCGCGCTTCTTCATCGCGGCAAAAATGCCGCTGCAATTCCACGTAGACGTTCTCGCGCCCAAACAGCTCGCAAAGCCGCCCCACGCACTCCGCCCCGCGCGCAACGCCCCCCTGCTTCAGCGCTTGCGCAAGCGGACCCTCGTCGCCTCCCGTCAAACAAATTAGTCCGCGCGCTTTTTCAGCGACTTCCTCCGGCGCAACGCTACCTTCACCTTTTTGCGCGCGCAATTTCATCCGCGTAATCAACCGGCACAGATTTTGATAACCCTCGCGCGACGCCACCAGCAACGGATACCGCCAGCCTTCCTGCGCCGTCACTTCCGCGCCAATGTGCGCCTGAATCGGAATCTTCTTCGCAGCCAGATAAAAACGCGGCGCCCCATACACTCCGTCGCGATCGAGCACCGCCATCGCGCTCATTTCTCTTTCCTTGCAAGTGGAAGCCAGCTCCTCCGGCAGCGCCGCACCTTCGAGAAAACTGAACGCAGACCGCGCGTGAAGCTCCGTGTAGGCCGCTTCGCTCATCAGTCGTACATCCCTCGCACAAACCAGCTCCCACGCGCCGAGTCGTAATAAATGCAATAAAGGCCGCGCTGTGCAGATGGCTTGCTCTCGTTCAAGGAAAACAAATCCGAACGCGTAAGTGCTCCGCGATGACGTTTCATCGTGGCCGCCTGCGAAGAAGAAAAAGAAGCAGATTGCGGCGCAGAGGCTAAACCGAAACGAACGTCGATATCCCACTCATCGTGATCCCATCCATCTTCGCGCCACCAATCTCCCGAAGTTCGCCACGGTCCAGACGCCGCCACCACATCGCCGCGCACGCCGTTGAACGAAACCCGCGCCAGCCGTCCTTCGCGCATCTCGACACTCGCCGGCAAAGATGGCCTGTAAACGCGAAAAGACATTCGAGTCCGCTGAGCATCCGTAAGCGGTTTGCAATCGTCACCCCACGCCGCATTCCGCAGTACAGCACCTGTCTTGCGTTTCGCGCCGCGCATTTTGGAAGCAGTTTCGGTCGCAGCTCGGGGCGCCGTAAAGCGTCGCATCTGAAACGAATCCGGCCGATGCGTATCCGCCAACTCCGGCGCGCCAACATTCCCATCACCCACCAGATTCGCAAGCCGCGCAATTGTGAGCTCGAGTTTTTCGGGATCAGGCGAACTCGGAAGAAACAATCCACCCTGCTCGAATCGCGGCTTGGCAGCTTCGGCCGCTATAAATATTTTTAGCACGGCCGTCTGTGGCGGCTCCGCCTGCAATCGCAATCGCAGCAATTTCAGCAGCATCTTCGAATTTCGCGAGGGCACCGGCAGCGTCAGAATTCTTTCGTACGTGGGTAAGGCAGCTTTTCGCGGAGAACTGTCATTCAGCGAGCGCACATTATTTTCAGACACCGGCTCCAGCTCAAATCGCACGCGAATCGTCGAAGCCGCCAGCGCTCTCGCCGCCAGCCGCGCACATAATTGGTCGAGCAGCCGCCCTAGCAAAAACGACAAAGGCTCCAGCTCCGGCACAGCATCCTCAAGCTCCATCTCCTCTTCAAAATGAATATCAGGCTCCGCCAGCACCATCGCACGCGAACTCGCACCACGCGCAAATTCGTGCAGCCGAACTCCCTCCTGCCCCAGCCGTTCCGAAAGCTCTAGCACAGGCAGCGCCGCAAGCGCCCCGCACGTGCTCACACCCCAGCTATCAAGTGTCTCCAGAATTTCAGCGCGCGGGGAAAGCCCATCCGATATGACAAGCACGCGAACCGGCAACCCGCCGAGCGACTTCGCTTCCTCGCCCGCGGGAATCAAAGTCACTCCCGTAAAACCACGCGCCGCATGAATCGCCGTTTCAAGATTCGAAGAGATCGCCACGCGCGCCGTCAATCCCAGCAGCGAAGCGCGCTCAATCAATCGCTCCGCAATAATCTCCTCAGAGCCTAGCAGGGAACTGAGCCCCGCAAGATCAAGCACAATCGTATCCGCCGCCGTATCCTCCACACGTGGCGAAACCGACCACCCCAGATCCATCACCGCCGCATGCGCCGTTTTTTCCAGCGCCACCGAACGCGACCGAACCTGCACCGAGCAAAAATCCTCAGCCTGCGATTCCGTCATCCCCATTTCAACTCCAGCTCGCAAAGCCGCGTCATCCGCCGCCACCACCTTGCGCAGCGGCGCCGTCCCCTCCAGAATCGCAATCGCACAATCGCGCAACCCAGGCTCAGCCCGCACCACTGCCTGCACCATAAAATCCGCAACGTAAATCGCCCCAAATCTCATACTCAAAAATAAAATCCTCGAAAGCCAGAAATCGTTCCAGACCTCAATGGCTCATCAAGTCTCCACCCCATTCCGTAACGCCGGCTTGTCCTGAGGTACGAAGGGCGTCCCGCCGGTTCTTTAGACTTCGCTTAATCTTTTATTTTCGTCTTTGCTCAGTTTTTGCCTTCATTTGAAATCTGAAATTTTCAAATTTGAAATCGCCGTTCCGAACTTTCTCTGTTCGAAAAAATCGCCATTTCACTGCGGTTACAAAATTCACAAAAAGAAAGCGTGTCATCCTGAGCGAAGGGTCGGCCGCTTTTGCCTTCGTCCCGCTCTTGCGGGACGGCCGACTCGCAGTCGAATGATCTCAGCGTCGCACACGCGCTCGCGTAGCGCACATTGCCTCCGCCTCAAAAATCCCCACACTCCCATCCACTCCCACCGCCCCGCCCCCAATCGCCTGCACGCTCGACCTCACCACCTCCGCACGAACTCCAACTCCGCCAAGCAAGCAAGCCGACCAATTCGCACAACGAAAATCCTCCACCCGATTCTCCATCCCCGTCCTCACCCACCGCCCCCGCTCAAATCCAACCCGCAACACCAGCGACGCGCACGTCTTCGCATTCGGCTCCTGCTCGATCAGCATCAGAATCGTCGGCGTATCCTCCACAACGCGCCGAAATCGAAACCATGCATTCAACGGAACGTGTCGCACCGTAGCCGCCGGTATATCGCTCAAATCCACCGCAATCATCCCGAAGCCGCCGCCCTGCAACAGCAAATCCGTCGACTGCAGCGCCTGCTCGATATTCCGGCAGCGCACCCACAGCAGCTGTTTCAACTCCACACCCGCCGCCGCTGCCGCATGTGGATCGAAAGCGTCGCGCCCATCCACAAGCGCGCACACCTCGGCCTGCGCCGTTCGCGAAGCCAGTGCCGAAACCAGCAGGCTCGTCCGCCCAGAGCAGGGAAGCCCGCAAATTTCCGTCAACCCGCCGCGCGGCAATCCTCCCGTAAGCGCATCGATTTCCGGAACGCCCGCGGACACCATCTCCACAAGTTTCCGGTCGCGATACGAAAAAGGCGCAGCAACGCGCCCGGCCAGCGCCGTCTCCACCTGCAATCGCAAAGCAGCAAGATTCCCAGGCATTGTCCGCCGTAGGGACGGGTGTAAGACCGCTCGTCGCCAAGCAACGCCATTCCGTTCGGCCCGCATCATCAAAATGTCATCCTGAGCGGAGGGTCGGCCGCCCTTGCCTTCGTCCCGCTCTTGCGGGACGGCCGACTCGCAGTCGAAGGATCTCAGCGTTGCAAACTCTGACAGCGAAGAAAAAGGAGGTTGTTCAGTAGGGGCACGGCATGTCGAAGCGCGATTTATGTGCCCGCCACTTTAATGGCGGGATCCGCCGTGGCGGACCGTGCCCGAACGCGATGCTTGGCACCCTAGGGCCTTTCAATCAGTTTCGCTTTTTCTTCGCCTACCTATAATTCTCACTCCGCCACCCGTCCTTGTCAAGCAGCGGGGACAAGAACTTACCTGAGCTTTTTTGTCTGCGATTCTTACGTCAGGGCACGGCTTCAGCCGTGCCGCCACACCGCAGCAACACCGCGGCTTTAGCCGCTGAGGAGAAATCTCGCAGCCGCCGGTCTCTTTCTTTGTAGGTCACGGCTTTAGCCGTGACAAAAAAATTGCTGCGCGAAGCGCGTTACCGAGACTAGAGCGGAGCGAGGACCCCGTTTTCCGCCTCCGCAATCCATCCGCACACCGCCTACAACAACTCCCCGATTCCTTACATCCGCCCAGCGCATTACACTTCCGCATGGCCAAACGCACCGCCGCTCAACCAGCCCTCGCGCTATTTCCGCCAAACGCCACGATCGAACAGCTTCAAAAAGAAGCCGCCCACTGCAAAGCCTGCGACCTATGGAAGAACGCCACGCAAACAGTTTTCGGCGAAGGCGCCGGCGCAAAACCAAAAGTAATTTTCGTCGGCGAACAACCAGGCGATCAGGAAGACATCCAAGGCAAGCCGTTCGTCGGCCCAGCAGGAAAACTTCTCGATAGCGCGTTAGTCGAAGCAGGTATCGACAGAAAAAAAGTCTACGTAACAAACGCCGTAAAACATTTCAAATGGGAGCCACGCGGCAAACGCCGCATCCACAAAAAACCAAACGCCGTCGAAATCGCCGCCTGCCGCCTCTGGCTCGACGCCGAAATCGCAGCCATCCGCCCCAACGTAATCGTCTGCCTCGGCGCCACAGCCGCCCAATCCCTGCTAGGCCGCGACTTCCGCGTCACCATGCACCGAGGCGAATTCCTCAAATCCGATCTAGCTCCGCACGTGATGGCCACAGTCCACCCATCCTCCATCCTGCGCGCCCCAGACGAAGCCACCCGCCACGAAGAAATGAAACGCTTCATAGCCGACCTAAAAAAAGTAGCCCACCACGTCTAAAGCCGTGGTAGCCACGACGATGCACTTCTCGTCGTGGGCCTTTCGCTTTTCGTACCGCTGGCCTCCGGCCGGCGCCTTTGACTTTCTTGCCTGCCAGTAGCACAGGCATTCCTGTTTACCCTGAGAACCGAAGGGCCTGTGCCGCAAGTAGCCGGAGGCGTAGCGTCACGACGTGAAGAAAACGACGGCGGCGTTCTTTTGAAGTTGTAGTTGAATGGTAGCCACGACGACGCCTCCCTCGCCGTGGGTTTTTTCAGTGGCACAGGCACTCATGTTTACCCTGAGAACCGAAGGGCCTGTGCGTCTTCGTCATGCGACAATCCTTCGACCTTGGCACTCACACGATATCGCACACGATGAACGCGAACCCACGCACTCACCGCGGCCGCGTACTCAACCCAGCCTGCTTCCAAAGTTTCTCCCAATGCCACACCCCAGGCGTATCGTGCAGCACGCGATAGCCAAGCTGATGCGCAAGCATCAAAATCTGTCCGCGATGATGCGCCTCATGCGAAAACATGTATGCAAACATCGTTCCACCAGCCGGCCAGGTTTGCGCCCAACTCCCCCGCGAAAATTTCGTAACCCGCCGATTCGGATCAGCCGAAAGAGCATCCGTCAACATCCGCAAACACTGCGCCGCGCTTTTCCGATGCGCAGCTGCAGCCTGCTTCATCGTGCACCGGTCAGGATCAAGCGGCGCCGGACACTTCAAATGCGGCGCCGAATTCCTAAGCCAATTAAGCCGGCAATTGTACAAATGCGCGAAGATCGCCGCAATGGTCCGCCCGTTGCCTTTCTTACCAGGCGGCTCAGCCCGCCAAGCCCGAGGATCAAGGCTCGACAGGATCACCTGGTTCATCCCATCATTGCTGGCATAAGTTTCAAGCAACGTGTCGCGAATCTCAGCCAGCATCGCGTGTGATTGCTCTGCCATAAAATCTCCGCCAAATTTATAACATGACCGAAGTCGCGAAGCTCGGGTAGCCACGACGACGCCTTCCTCGTCGTGGGCCTTTCAGTAGCACAGGCATTCCTGCCTGTGCCCCAAGTTGCCAGATCCGCCGCGTTTTGATGTGAAGAAGGCGTCGGCGGCGTTCGTTCGCTGTGGGCCTGTTCCCTTGTGGGGCCGAAATCCTGCCGGCTTTTTTGACTTCAGTGGCACAGGCACTCCTGCCTGTGCGCTTCTGTTACGCAGCATCCTTCCGATCTCGGCATTCGGACGATATCGCACTCGATGAACGCAAAATGCCTTTCAGTAGCGTAGGCTTCAGCCTGCGCCCCATTTCGCCAGATGCAGCTGCGTCTCGATGTGAAGGAAACTCCGCCAGCGCGGGTTAGTCGTAACTCCCTCAATTTCAATTTTCTCGTTTCCAATTTCTGCATGCACTTCTCCGTAGTTTTACGGATGTTCAAACGATTAAATTCGCGCTACCATTGTCCGTTTTTATATGACGACAAAAACTACGCTATCGGACGAAGAGACGGCCCAGCGAGGCACTCGCTCGTGTTCTCCCAAAGCCACGAGGAGTCTGTGCGCTTTTGCCGCGCCAAGCATTCAAAGCAGCTCAAACACCGTCCCACCGCGCAACACCGAATTTCTAATCGCAAATCTGAAATTAGAATTCAAGTTAAACCACAGAAAACAAAGCCCACTAAAAATTTCTAATCGCAAATATTTCGCGATTTTTCCTTTCGCTTCGCCGCCCCTTTACGTTTGCAGAGTAGCTCAGTCGACCATTTCTAATAGGAACAATCAGACAATTAGAATTTTCACTAAACCCCGCAATATCAGTACTTACGCAATTTCCAATGGGTACAAAATCGCGTTTTTCGGGATTTGCTCCAACCCCCGCTTTTCTCCTCGCAAAGGCACTTCCCGCGATATGATACCGGCGCTGGCGCCACTCCAATGACCACACCACATCCCGTCCACCTACTCGGTCCACTCTTCACGACCGACGATATGCGCGAGATCTTTTCCGATCATCGCCGCCTGCAAGCCATGCTGAATTTCGAAGCCGCGCTGGCACGAGCGCTTGCGAGCGCCGGCCTCGCTTCCAAAGAAGCCGCCGCTGCGATTGAGTCGCAATGCGATGCGAATCTGTTCTCGATCGAAAAGCTGGCACGAGAAGGCGCGCTGGCCGGCAACATCGCGATTCCGATGGTCAAGCAGCTCACTTCACTCGTCGCCAAGAACGACGAGAAGGCTTCCGCCTTCGTTCACTACGGCGCCACGAGCCAGGATGCGATCGACACTGGCCTCGTACTTCAGCTCCGCGAGGCCCTTGAGGAAATCGGCAACGGGCTCTCCAAAATTTCGAGCGCCCTGGTAAAACTCGTTGAAGCCCACGAGTCAACGCTCATCGTCGGCCGCACTTGGCTGCAACACGCTCCGCCCGTCACTCTAGGATTGAAAGCTGCCGGTTGGCTTTCTGCAATCGAGCGGCATCACGCTCGCCTCAACCAAACACAAAAAGACGTACTCGTAATTCAGTTTGGAGGCGCCGTGGGAACGCTCGCGGCGCTGGGCGATCGAGGACCAGCGGTTGCTTCCGCCCTGGCCGATGACCTGAAGCTTGGTCTGCCGGATTTACCCTGGCACACAAACCGCGACCGTTTCGCGGAAGTGGCTACCACGCTCGGCCTGCTGGTCGGCACGCTCGGAAAAATCGCCCGCGATGTTTCGCTGATGGCACAAACCGAAGTCGCGGAAGTCGCCGAGCCCGCAGCGCCCGGCAAAGGCGGCTCATCCACAATGCCGCACAAACAAAACCCGGTCGGCTGTGCGCTGATTTTATGTGCCGCGATTCGTGTTCCAGCTCTTGTTTCGACGATGCTCACCAGTATGGTGCAGGAGCACGAGCGGGGCTTGGGCGGCTGGCACGCCGAATGGGAAACGCTGCCGGAAATCTGCATGCTCGCGGGCGGTGCCGTTGCTCAGGCGGCTGGACTGCTTAGCGGATTGCAGATACACGAAAATCGCATGGCTGAAAATATCGACGAAACGCGCGGCTTGATTTTTTCCGAAGCCGTGGCTATGGTTCTGCGCAAAAAGCTGGGCCGCTCGCAATCGCATCAACTGCTGGAGGACGCAAGCCGCCGTGCCGTCGAGAAAAATCAATCATTGCAAGACGTGCTGCTCAATGATGCCAAAGTTCGCGAGCACCTTTCCGCCGAAGAGATCGCGCGGCTGATGGACCCCAAGAATTACATCGGCTCGGCAAGAGAGATGGCCAGGAAAGTCCTATCCAGCCTGGATCGAAAACTCTAATGCCACAACTCGGAGAACTCTAAGCATGCCTTTTGCGGAGTCGAACGGCGCGCGGTTGAACTATCGCTTCGACGGCCCGGCCGATGCGCCGGTGCTCGTCCTCTCGAATTCTCTGGGCACGAATTTGTCCATGTGGGATCCGCAGATTCCGGGGCTGGCAGCTCAGTTTCGCGTGTTGCGATACGACACGCGGGGCCACGGCCAGTCATCCGTGACGCCCGGACCCTACAGCATCACGCAATTGGGACGCGATGTCGTCGGATTGCTTGACGCGGCTGGAATCGAACGGGCGCATTTTTGCGGGCTTTCGATGGGCGGCGTGACCGGCATGTGGCTGGGAGTCTACGCTCCGGAGCGAATCAACCGGTTGGTGCTGTGCAACACAGCAGCGCAGATCGGCTCAACGGAGATGTGGAACGCTCGCATCGAAACAGTCCGAACCAATGGCTTGAGCGCGGTTGCTGAAACGCAGGCACAGCGCTGGTTCACTCCCGCGTTCATCGCCAAGGCGCCGGATGTGATTGCGGCCACGCGCCAGATGATCGCGAGCACGTCTCCCGAAGGGTACGCCGCGAATTGTGGCGCCATCCGCGATATGGACCAGCGCGAAACGATTTCGCGCATTCGGGCCCGCACTCTGGTGCTTGGCGGATTGCACGACCCCGTGATTTCGGCGGCAGCCCTGCGCTATTTAGTGGACACGATTCCGGGGGCTAAGCTTGTGGAGCTTGATGCGTCACATCTCTCGAATGTGGAAGCTCCGGCGGAATTCACAAAGGCGCTGGTCAGCTTTTTGACTGAGCCGGAGGAGAAGTGATGCCCGGGGAAAATATGAGTGATCGCGAACGGCACGAAGCGGGAATGAAGGTGCGGCGCGCGGTGCTTGGCGATGCGCATGTCGATAGAGCGGAGAAGAACAAAACCGCCTTCAACGAGCCGTTCCAGGATCTCATCACGCGCTACGCTTGGGGAGAAATCTGGTCGCGACCCGGTCTCCCGCGAAATACGCGCAGCCTCATAACCCTAGCGATGATGATTGCCCTCAATCGCAGCGATGAATTCCGGATGCACGTCCGAGCCGCGCTGAATAACAAAGTGACTCGCGACGAAATTCAAGAGGTGCTGCTGCAAAGCGCGATTTACTGCGGCGTGCCGGCAGCCAACACAGCCTTCCACATCGCACAAGAAGTCTTCGCCGAAATAGACGGGGGAAAATGAACACTTTCCTCGAGACTCCGATGAAAATTATTTCAATGCGAACTGATCCATGAATTTATCCCCCTCGAACGAAGTCGGGATGACGGTCGCGCTATTTTTCGGCATTCTGGTCTGCTTGGAAATTGGATTCCGAATCGGCCTGGCGAGGTCGATTCGGTCCACTAGTGGGCCCAAGCGTCGCGGAGCGGCGCGATCAGGTCGGAACGTGCGGCAGATTCCAATGCCGCCAGACGCTGATGAGGCGAATCGCGAAACAAGACAACCCGCCGAGAATGGCGGACGGCGTATCGCCCATCCGCCATCTTCGCGCAATGATCATCACGGCCGAACCGATGAGCGCGGCGGTGGCGTAAACATCGGCGCGAAGTACGTTTGGAATCTGGGCCAGAAAAATGTCGCGAATCGTCCCTCCGCCGACGGCCGTGATGGTGCCCAGCAATGCGGCGACGAACGGATGCATTTTGTATTTGAGCGCTTTCTCGGTGCCTGCGACCGCGAACAAGGCTAGCGCGCCGGCATCCAGCACGATGAGAGGTTGCGTCGGAAGATTCTCAAAAAGCGGATGCAGGAAAAAAACAATCGCGGCGCCGGTGAAGGCCACGGTGGGGTAGCGCCAATCACGCAGCGACTGCGGCGGCACGGCGCCGATCAGCAGGTCGCGAGTGATTCCGCCCGCCAACGCTGTGGAGAACGCCAGCACCATCAGGCCGAGCAAATCGAGGTCGCCGGTGACGGCGGCGGTGGCGCCTTCGATCGCGAAGAGGAAAGTTCCGGCAATATCGGCCACGGACAAAAGCCGATCGTGGCGGATGAGCGCAGCCTGGGTTTCGTTGTTCGCTTGCGTCATTTTTTATTTCTGGGTGTAGCGAATTATCCTCGCGTGTTGCGCCGGGCTTTTGATTCAGGCGCGATTCTCGGATAACCGGGCGATCACTTCTGGCGGAAGTGGGCGAGATTTCATGCGCTTCGGATCTTGCGGGTCGAGGCCGGCCCAAACGCGCGTCTCGATACCCTCGACGGCGAGAACCTGATCTTTGAAATATTGGTGGCGAAGCACGAAACTGCTGCGCCGAAATTCCATGACCATGGATTCGGCGCGCAACTCGTCGCCAAAGGTAGAAGGCACGATGAATCGCGCCTTCACGTCCACGAGCGGGACGCCGAGAACGCCGTGCGAGCGGAACAAGTGTTGAATGGGCAGGCCGGCCGCGAGAAAGAGCGCAGTGGTGCAATCGTCAAACCAAGCGAGATAGCGTGGATAGAAAACGATTCCGGCAGGGTCGCAATCGCCCCACTCGACGAGCAGGCGTTTGTGGCTGACGAGCATTTGCAAGGCACTCCTTCGATGGGTTTCGTATATTGCGGAGTGAGGCTACCGGAGATTGTCGAGAAGCGTCAAGCAGAAGCGGAAATTTACATCTTCGCGGCGCAGGCGGCGGCTCGTAGTATCAGCCCTTTAAACATCGAGGCCGATCGATCGCATAAGGTCCAAAGCATTGCTTGTCTGCACGACTCCCGGAGTCAAATGATAGTCGAAGCGCAGTTTCCCGTCCTCCAGACGATCTTCGAAATGAAAGTTCCCGGCGCCGGGTCCGAGGCAATCAGCGATTTCCGCGAGCGCCAGATCGTGTGTGGTTATCAGCCCGATCGCACCACGCTCAAACAAGCTCCGTGCTATCACCTCCGCACCTATCCGTCGATCGTGTGAATTTGTTCCTTGAAGCAACTCGTCAAGGAGGAACAGGACCGGGACAGGCCGGCTCGTTAGATCGACAATCACTTTCAAACGGGCGATCTCGGCGTAGAATCTGGAGATCCCGCCCTGTAGAGAATCCAGGACACAGACCGAGGCTGCCACGGTAAGGCTCGAGAGACGCAATCGTCGCGCGCGCACCGGCGCACCGCATTGCGCGAGCACAGCGTTGATTCCTACAGACCGCAGAAAGGTACTCTTTCCGGCCATGTTCGGGCCGCTGATGATCATCAGACGAAGGTCGCGGCTCAATCGCAAATCATTTCGCACGGCGCGGCTTTCCGGTATCAATGGATGGGCGAATGCTTCCGCGTCAAAGCATGGAGCGTCTTCGGTGAACTCCGGGAAAACGTCAGCGGGATGTTCATAGGAATAGCTGGCCAGTGAGGATAAAGCTTCCATTTCGCCGACGGCAGAAAGCCAGCCACGTACCGCAGGGCCAAATCTTTTGCGCCACGCCTCGATTGCGAAAGCTAGATTGAGGGTCCATAGCACAAATGGATCGGTTAGCTGCAAGATTGGATTCCGCCTGGATATCAGAAGCTCAACCAGACGGCCTAATCTTGCAATCGAGCGCGAGGGAGCCGTCCCGCGATCGTGAAGTGCTCCCTGCAAGTCAACCAGCTTTGCCGCCGAGAATTTCTCACGCTCCAGCCGCGCGAGTACTTCTGAGAGCAGCGCAAGATCCTGAGCTGACGTTTCAACTCCTGCAACGATCGTACGGACTTTCGCGCGATACAGAAACCCGAAGGTCAGATTAATCGCGGTGCAGATAACAGGAAGGTATCCCAAGTCCCAAACGGCCCAAGCAACCAAGCTTGCGAGCCATGATAGCGAAAGCAATAGCGAGGCGACGCGCCCCACTGGTGATTGGAGCAGCGGTTGGCCTTCGGCCCAGGCTACGAGCGAGTCTGGCCGCACTCCCAAGCGGACGAGTTCTCCCAAAGCGGCTAAGTCCTCACGAAGGTCCAGCCGACAGCGGAGGTCGGTGATTGCGCCGTTTCGCAACAAAACTTCCGCAGGTGACGCGGGCACAAGGAGCCAGTGCGCCAATGCCTCCTCACCGGCACGTGTGCGTGCATCGCAAAGCAATTCGAACAGCGAGCCCTTGCCGAACAGATCGAGGTCCCGGGCGTATGGATGTGAAGGATCTGAAAAACGCTCGCCCGTCTCTCCTTTACCGACCCACTCGCCACTGATTCGAGCAAGTCCGCACTCATAGAAGTTAATCGCGCGGAGGCACCTCTTCAATGCGCGGATTACGCGCTCATGGATAATGGCGAAGAGAACCAGCAGGAATGCAGGAAACAGAATCCAGAAAATCGAAAAGCTTCGGGCAGTCAAAAGCCAGAAGGCCAAGACTACGCCCGAGAGTAAGAGGCACAACTTCGCGTACCCGAGCAACGTGTCGCGCTGTTTGAGCTTCACTTCGCTCGCACGTAACAGTTCCAATCTACAGTCGTACTCGTGTTCAGCTTGCTGGATGGTTGAACCGTCTGTCGGCATGCGATTCGTGCGTGCGGGGCAATCACGTCAACCTAACAGAAATTGAGTGGACCCTCGACGGGCTTTGTGTGTTGCGAAGTGAGGCTACCGGAGATTGTCGAGAAGCGTCAAGCGGAAGCGGAAATTTACATCTTCGCAGACCAGGTGAGCGCTGACGGTATTAGAATGGTGGCGTGAAAAAGTTGCGCACGCAGGTGGGAATTGTCGGCGCCGGTCCTGCGGGGCTGATGCTTTCGCATCTCTTAGATTTGCAGGGAATTGAATCCATCGTTATTGAGAATCGCAGCCAGCAGTATGTGGAAGAACGCGTGCGCGCGGGAGTGCTGGAGCAGGGGACTGTGGACCTGATGGTTGAGACTGGGGTCGGCGAGCGGCTGAAGAAAGAAGGGCTCGTCCACTACGGAGTGAACTTGCGATTTGGACGACACACGCACCGGATCGATTTTGCAGAATTGACTGGAGGGAAGGGAATCACGATCTACGCGCAGCACGAGGTGATCAAAGACCTCAATAAGGCGCGGTGCGAAGCGGGCGGCCAGATTTATTATGAAGTGGAGGATGTGAGCGTCCACGATTTTGCAGATGCGGGTTCGGCAACGAAACCGAGCATTCGATTTCGAAGCCACGGGGAACCGTGCGAGCTCAGCTGCGATTTCATCGCGGGTTGCGATGGGTTTCACGGAATTTGCCGGCCGAGCGTGCCGAACGGCGTACTCACTCTGTTCGATCGCACTTACCCGTTTGGATGGCTTGGAATCTTAGCCGACGTAGCGCCATCGTGCGATGAACTGATTTACAGCTATCATGAACGCGGGTTCGCGCTGCTCAGCATGCGCTCGCCGCAAGTGAGCAGGCTGTATCTGCAATGCTCGCCAGACGCGGACATCAACCGGTGGCCGGACGCGAAAATCTGGGACGAGCTGCACCTGCGTCTCGCGACGGATAACGGATGGAAGCTGACGGAAGGGCCGATCACGCAGAAGGGTGTGACGGGGATGCGCAGCTTTGTCGTGGAGCCGATGCAATGTGGGAAACTGTTTCTAGCAGGGGATGCGGCGCATATCGTGCCGCCCACGGGAGCGAAGGGATTGAACCTTGCAGTCGCGGACGTTCGCGTGCTCGCCCGTGCGCTCGAAGAATTTTACAAATCGGGCCGCCGCCAGCGTCTCGATGAGTATTCGGCGACGTGCCTTCGGCGCGTGTGGAAGGTGCAGCGATTTTCATGGTGGATGACGGCGATGCTGCATTTGTTTGACAATGACAACCAATTCGATCAGCGACGGCAGCTGGCTGAACTCGATTACGTGACGAGTTCACGAGCCGCATCGCAGTCGCTGGCTGAAAACTACGTTGGATTGCCGATGGATTTCTAATTCTGGGCCCACGATTTCAAAAAATAGGAGGCTAGAGAACATTGCCGCTGAATAAGCCTGAGAAAATCTTCTGGATCAGCCTGAGCTCATTGATTGTGGTGATTTGCGCCGTATTTCTTGCGGCGCCCGCATGGACGTACCATCCGCCACCGCGTCCGCAGTCAGACATGGGAGACATGTCCGGCATGTCGATGGAGGAAATGGCTAATATGCCAGGAATGGAGCACAGCGCTGCTCCGGAGGTGAGTCCACAACTCAAAGCGAAGTATGCTTGGGACAAGCGCGAAAGCGAATTCAATCATCATCTCGCCGGATTGCTGGTAATTCTGGCGGCCATATTTTTCCTGGGGCAGCCGATGCTGGCGAAGCGATGGCCTTCGGCGCGGTATGCGTGGCCAATGTGTTTTTTGATTGCGGGGATCTTCCTGCTCGTGTTTAGTGACACCGAAATCTGGCCATTTGGAAATCAGAGTTTTATTTACGCGATGATGCACAATCCGGAGGATGTGCAGCACAAGACGTTTGCGCTGATCCTGCTCGTTCTCGGTGTAGTGGAAATGTTGCGGGCGAGCGGACATCTGAAGGCCGCCTGGAGCGCGTGGGTGTTCCCTGTGGTGGCGCTAAGTGGATGCGTGCTGCTGCTCTTCCATCATCACGGCGGGATGCACGGGCCAGACGCGATGAAGACAATGGTAAGCGTCCAGCATCAGCACTTACATTTTGCCGAGGCCGGCGCGGGAGCAGCGGTGGCGAAGGGCTTGGCGGAATCCAACGCGAGCTGGTACGAAGTCTTCAATAAGATATGGCCGCTTTTCATGATCGTGCTGGGCGTGATGCTGATGATGTATAGCGAATAGCATTTTGAATCTAACGCTTCGGCTTATGGACCTTTTCCGGGGAAAACTGTTTTTTATAGGCAGCGAGAGCGTTTTTGATTATCGGATAGGCTTTAGATGGCGGCAGGATTTCGTCCACAGCCACTTCTTTACCTTCTAGTTGTTTGTAATCCTGAAAAAATCGCCGGATTATAGCCAACCGGTGCGGAGGAAGTTCGCCCGCTTCATGATATCCGTTGAATTCGGGATCTTTGGTGGCGACGGCGATTATTTTGTGATCGGGATCGCCCGCATCGATCATGGTCATGAGGCCAATCACCCTGGCGTGCATAAGGGTAAGCGGAACCACCGATTCCTGGCAGAGCACCAGAACATCGAGCGGATCGTGATCTTCGGCGAGTGTTTGAGGGATGAAGCCGTAGTTCGCCGGATAAAAGACGGCGGAGTAAAGAACACGGTCCATGCGGATTATTCCGCTGGCTTTGTCGAGCTCATACTTAACGTTGGAGTGCAGCGGAATTTCGATGACGGCGTCGAATTCGTAGGGGACCTTGTTGCCGGGACTCAGGTCGTGCCAGGGATGAGTCATAGGAACCTCTCAGGCTGCGATGAAATTGCGAGACGATTGTATTACGACAGTTCGCACTCAGGAGCCGGAACCGGAAGGCATGTTCGAAGGCGAGATGGGTTGGTTGGTGAAGACGACCTTCCCGCCGCTGCGCGCGAAAATGTGCACGGTTTTTGGATTAATTCCTTGCAGGGCTTCTTCAACGAAGGGGTCTTCGGTGAATAGATAGACGCGGTTAGGTCCATTCCACAGGCGCACGAACGAATCCTGATCTTCGAAAACGGGAGGCACGTCCGGGAAGAGCGAACCGAACCAGAGGTCAGCGCGCCGCCCGTCGATGATATGCACTCTTTCGCCGGTGTAGAAAGTGATTGAAGCGCCGCTTTCGTAGTTGCGGTAGAAGACGATGGTCTGGCCGGGTTGAAAATCTTTGCGAATCGCGAGAGCCAGATTCTTCGATGAGATTTCGGGCGAGAAAATCACGAAGCCCTGGTAAACGCAGAGCAGGATTACGATCATCATGGCGGCGAGAGCGAGGTTTGCTTTGAGCGTGGAGCCGCGGCGGCGAAAAAACCAATTGAGACCGGTGCCGAGCAGCATGGCGGAACCGAACTCCCAGAGCGGCGCGCGAAACATGCCGAGCGCTTCGATGGTGAGGTCCTGCATATGGCCGAGCGAGAGTTTGTAATGTCCCGGGTGCGCGGTGAGGACGTCGCCGATGTCGGTGCCGGGAGGGAACGGATGTGTTTGCGCAAAAATGCTCATGCAGGTGATAAACACGAGACAGCCGATGGCGAGAAGGAATCCCGACGCGATTCTACCGGCGCGACGTTCGCGGCTATCGGCGGGAGAATTGTTTTCGCGCTGAAGCCAGCCGGCCGTGAGTAAGGCGAGAGCTGGAACGGCGGGAAGCGAATAATATTCCTGGCGGCTTGAGAAGCTGAAGAAGCCCACGATTACGGCGATCCAGATAGCAAGAAGGAGATTGGTGCGGCCACGCGCGTCCAAACGGTCCCGCCAAGCGCGGAAATTCGCCGGTATTTCCTTCAGTGCGGGGAAAAAGAATGCGCACCAAGGAAGAATCCAGAGAAGCAGGAGACCATAGAACAGGAAAAGCGGGACTTTACCGTAGTCGTGAGGAATGCGCTTATTGAGAAAGCGCATGAATTGTTCGTTGATGAAGTAGGACCAGAGAAAGCCCTTTTCGGGGCCTGTCGGTTGTGCGGGATTCCGGATTGCCGCGAGAGCGTGCCACGGCACACTAACGACGAGAAAGACGAGAGTGCTCGATAGGAGATGAAGCTTCCAAATTTTCTTCAGGCCGCCGGTGAGAAACAGGTACGCCAGCATGATTCCTACAGGGAAGACCAGGCCGATCAGGCTTTTTGTCAAAACATTGAGGGCAATCGTGACAGCAATTCCCCAGCAGAGCCAGCGGGACGGCTCGGTTTGTTCGCATGCCATGAGGAAAAAATACAATCCGAGCGTAAGGAAAATTGCGACCAGAACTTCGGGAATGAGAAAGCGCGTGAAAACGTAAAAGCCTGGAGACGTAATTGTGATGAGTGCGGCGTAGAATCCGGCTTCTTTGCCAAAGAAGCGCCGCCCGAAAATGTAAACACACCACGCAAGGAATAGGAAGCTGAGCGCCAAGGGCAGGCGCGTCTGCCATTCGGAGATACCGAAAAGTTTGTAGCTGATCGCCACCATCCAATACATCAGGGGCGCTTTTGCGAGATAGCGGATGCCGTCGACGTAGAGAGTAACCCAATCGTGGTTGAGCAGAATTTCCCGCGAAGCTTCGGCATGGACGGAGTCCGCGTCGTCGAGCAGTGAGGGATGAAAGAGGCTGGGAATGTAGACGACAATCCAGGCGCCCAGGATGATGCAGAGCATGGACGCATTGGAGAGCAGGAAATTGGGAGCGAGAGAACTCCGAGTGTGGGTCGCGGTGACTGTATTCATAGAATCATTTGGCAAATAATTTTACCTGAGGTGGCGCGCTTGGCCTAATGCGACGACTTACTTCTAAGAGTTTGAACGTGTTGTCTATTTCCTTTCCGGGAAGGAATGACGTATGTTCGCGTGCTGTTCTGTGATGCGGCGAAGTGCGAAACGATTGCATTGAAAGGAAGCGGCAACTATGAAAGCGGATTTTGGAGGGTGGCTAAGATGGGTCAAGTATGCAGCGCTAGCTATGACGGTTGCGCTGGTTCTGTGGATACCGGCGATTACGGCGCGTACTTCCACACGTAATTCGACACATACTTCGGCACGGCGGTCGTTCAACAGCGGAGATGCGAAGCCGGAGGCACAGAAGACAGCCGGCGAAAGTTTCAAGAATATTCAGGTGCTTAAGGATATTCCCGCGAGCGAATTGATCCCTTCGATGCGCTACGTTGCGGCTTGGCTCGGAGTGGGGTGCGATTATTGCCATCAAGCCGACCATTTCGACAATGACGATAAGCCGACGAAGCAGCGAGCGCGGAACATGATGAAAATGATGTTTGCGATCAACCAGGATAATTTCAACGGGAAGCGGGAAGTGACTTGCTATACGTGCCATCGGGGAGTGGCGAAGGCGGCTAGTATTGCGTCCCTTTCGGCAGCAACGAATGGCGCGACGACGGCAGCCGTGGAATCTGGTTCGAGTGGCAAGACAACTCGTGCGCCTGAAATTGGCGAGGCGGGAGGAACTTCGAACGAAGCAGCGAAGGCGATGCCGAGTATGACGGAGATACTGGCGAAATATGTGGATGCGATTGGAGGTAGCACTGCGATCCAGAAGAATCAGACGCGGGTGGAGCAAGGCAGCGTTGAAGGCCCGCGCGGCCCTCACGCGGCAATTGAAACCTACCGGACGGCGCCGGATAAGGCGTTCGCGATTGTGCATCGGCCCAATGGCGACGTGAGCGAGGGGGTGAGCGGAGAGATTGGTTGGGGGAAGAGGGCGAACGGAGAAGTCACGAAAGAGTCGGGAGACGAGCTGGCGCGGAGCAGGCAGTGGGCGGAGTTTTATCCGGGCGAACGGTTTGATAGAGATTATGAGCGCTTTCAGGTGCGTGGGACGGAGAGTGTGAACGGTCACGATGCATATGTGGTGATGGCGTGGTGGAAGGGTGACGGGGCGGATCGGATTTATTTCGATGTGCAGAGCGGCTTGCTGCTGCGGATAACGCATCGCATTGAAAGTCCGCTGGGAGCGCTTCCGCTTCAGACCGACTATGAGGATTACCGCGACGTGAATGGATTGAAGATTCCGTTCACGGTGCGGGTGACACGCGTGGATGGGACTACGACATATACGTGGCAGAAGATGGAGCCGAATGTGGCGATTGATCCCGGCCGTTACGAAAAACCCGCAGAGAAGCCGACTGCGGAGAAGCCGGTGAAGCCAGACGCGAAACCTTAATTCGATTTCGCGGGGGTAACGGCGTCAGCAGCAGGCGCGGAATGCGGCGCGATGGTCGTGGGCGGCGCGGGAAGCGCCGGGTGAATTCCGCCACCGCATTGAGCGTCAACCTGGAGCTGCATGGCGTCGTCAAGCTGCAGACCGTTTCGAGAGGCTGCTGAGCAAACCTGATTGGCGCTCAATCCGAGGGTGCCGCGCATGTCCGCGTAGTCAAGATTCGCGCCCTGCAGATTCGCGCCATTGAGAACGGTTCCCTGGAAGTGAGCTCCGTGCAAATCCGCATTTCGCAAATCCGCGTCGATGAAAATCGCGGTGCTTAGTTCGGCGTTGTCGAGGTGGGCCGAGGAGAGCTTGGCCGACCAGAGATATGCCTGGTGCATCGCGGCGTGTTCGAGATTGGCGGACTCGAGATGCGCCTCGCGAAAATCGGCTTTGTCGAGATTGGCGCGAATGAGATTGGCACCGCTCATGCGGGATGAATAGAGGCTGGCTCCTTCGAGTTGCGCGTCTACGAGAGTTGCGTTTGCGAGCGACGAGTAGGAGAGATTGGCGCCACGAAGGTCGGCGCGGGTCATATTGGCGCCATCGAGATTGGCGCGATCGAGATTGGTGTGAGCCATTTGCGCGCGATCCAAGATGGCGAGGCGAAGAGTTGACTGGCCGAGGTCGGCGCCGCGCATGTCCGCTTCGGAGAGGAATGCGCCGGTAAAGTCGGTGCGGAAGAGATGAGCGGTGGCGAGAAAAACGCCGTAGGCTTGCGCGTAACGGAACTTGGCGCCATTCAGGCGCGCGCCTTTCACGGAAGCGAGTTGATCATCGGCGCCGGTCCAGCCCGTGGGCTTTGTGGAGATTGCGGCTTCCGTCAAATCGGCGTAAGGATCGTAGCCGATTGACCAGAAGACGCTCGGAGCCCAGCGACGGATATCGCCGGCTGAAAATTGCGGAGCGCGGCCAACGTCGTGCGGAACGCCTTTGATCGCGCCGAGCGATAGGAAGAAGAGGCCGACGACCAGGGCCGCAATCAGCCGCGAAAAACTGAGAGACTTCACGTTTTCGAGAATTCCTGCTGAAATCTTCTTTTCTGAGGCCCAGGCTTCTTCGGGGCGGCCGACGCGAGTGGTGGAATAGACGGCGACGCCAGTGGCGGCAGCGAAGAGAAGCACATGGAGGAGCGTGCCGTGCATGTCTTGCGCGGTGAGGTAGCGTCCCCAGACGCAGAGGATCGTAATGGGAACGAGCCAGTACGCAAGCAGGATGGAGATCGCTTTTTCGATGAAGCGTGTGGAAGGCGCGTCATGGTTCATCCAGCGGAAGTGGGCGCGGATAAGGCCAGTGATGATCCAAGGCTTGTGCTCGTCGAGCGAGCTGCCGTCGGGAAAAATGGCGGGGAGTTCCAGGACAGCGTCCCACAATCGCTGCAAATGATATTGGAAGGTGAGATAGACGGCTACGAGCAGGGCGGGCATGATCAGGTAGATTTCAGCCGTGGGGAAAGCGGCGGCGGAATGCAGGAATGGAAGTATGGAGGAGTCGGAGATTAATTGGACGTCTTTCGTTTTCCAGATCATCAGCCAGGAAAGCAGGCTGAGAGAGAGAGTCGCGGTGAAAAACGACATCACCGTTCGCGATGCGCGTGCAAAATCCGCCAGGCCAGGGAATTCGAGTATTTGCGGAGGCAACGTGGCGTCGCGCAAGTTTGCCCCCGCGACCTGACGCGGGACGAGCCCCATGGCGGTGGCGAGTGCGGCGCCTTCCATGTTGGCGCCTTCAAGATTTGCGCCGACCAGGCACGTTTCTTCCAGATTCGCGCGCGCGAGGCAGGTGTCGCGAAGATCGGCGAGAAGAAGGTCGGCTGCTTTCAGATCGGCCTCTTGCAGGTCGGCGTAGCGAAGATTGACGCCTACCAGTTCGGCTTCTTCCAGCTTGGCGTTGGCGAGATCGATTTTCTTACCGGAAAGACCCTGGGATTCGACCCATTCCTTGTGCATCGCGAGCTTTTCTTCGAAGGCCCAGTCGCTGGCGATGGCGGGGAATGCCGGTGCGAGAGGCGCGGTTGCGTCGGCTAAGATGCTTTGAGTCGTCTCCGTGGATGATTCGCGCGCGGCGGGGGCGTCAGCAGCCTGAGTGACGGCAGCGTCGTTGTCGGGGATCTGTGATTCTGGCTCTGCGCTAGTGTCGGTCGATTCGTCCTTCTGGGCTTCTTCAGCAACGGCGGAGAGCTGAGGGTCTTGAGCCGCCGTGGCGAGCTCGGGGGCTTCTGCGGCCGATTCCGAGGTGGAAGCTGGAGCTTGGGCGAGGGCCTCTTCGGTAGCTACGTTTTGGGATGCTTCCTCCGGCAACGCCTCGGCAACCTGTACACCCGTGCCTCCGTTTTCTTCGCGTCGCGAGCCGAGCCGAAATCTCCACGCCATGAGACTAGGTGCTCCCGTTCTGTGGGGACGGGGTGCGGCTGCTGGTGAACGTCAACGTCGAAGATGTGGAATCCCCAAGCATCAATTTTAGTCTGATTCGAGAATCGCCCTTGGGGCATCGTACTTGAACGTTTCTGAAATCGCTCCTGTACGAAAGTGCAAGTCTCGTACAGCTGTTCAGGCGATTTTTCGGGGCCGGTACCTTTCATTCTGGTCATTTATATGTGCAGATATGGCGATTGCGACGAATCCGGCTGCACGCCGTGCAATTCCGCAGTATTCTTTAGTGTTGAAGGTGCTTTAAAGGGCGCTACGACAGAGGCTTGGAGGAATGAAAGTGGACGCGAATACGACGGTCGCTCCGAAGCCACAAGTCCGGATCGAATCGGACAGCATGGGCAAAATTGAGGTTCCCAACGACCGTTACTATGGGGCGCAGACGGCGCGGTCGTTGATTCATTTCGACATCGGCCGGGACACAATGCCTCGCGAGCTGATACGGGCGTTTGGAATTTTGAAGAAAGCTGCGGCGCTGGTGAACCAGGATTTAAAGAAGCTCTCGCCGGAGAAGGCGCGGCTCATCGTTCAGGCTGCCGATGAAGTGATTTCCGGGAAGCTTGATGAGCATTTTCCGCTTCGCGTTTGGCAGACCGGCAGCGGCACACAGACGAATATGAATGCTAACGAGGTGATCTCGAACCGGGCGATTGAAATTGCAGGCGGCGTGATGGGTTCGAAGAAGCCAATCCATCCGAATGACGACGTGAACATGTCGCAGTCGTCGAACGACACATTTCCGACGGCGATGCACATCGCGGCTGCGACCCGGGTGGCAGAAGCGCTGATTCCAGCTTTGACCCGGCTGCGCGATGCAATCGATACGAAGGCGCGCGAGTTTCAAGATGTCGTAAAGATTGGCCGGACACATTTGATGGACGCGACGCCGCTTACGGTAGGACAAGAGATGTCCGGCTGGGTAAGCTTGCTTGACCGCGACATAGCACGGTTACAGATGACTCTTCCTGGGTTGCACGATCTGGCGATTGGCGGGACGGCGGTGGGAACCGGGTTGAACGCGCATCCGGAGTTTGCCGAGCGCGCGGCACAGAAAATCTCCGAATTGACCGGGCTGCCCTTCCAATCACATCCCAATAAATTTGCGGCGCTCTCCGCGCACGACGAGATCGTGTTTGCGAGTGGAGCGCTGAAGACACTCGCCGCATCATTGATGAAGATAGCCAATGACATTCGGTGGCTTGCTTCCGGCCCGCGGGCGGGCTTCGGCGAAATCACGCTGCCCGAAAACGAGCCGGGCTCGTCGATCATGCCGGGCAAGGTGAATCCTACGCAGTCGGAAGCAATGACGATGGTTGCCGTGCAGGTGTTTGGCAATGACGCAGCGATTGGATTTGCCGGTTCGCAGGGGAATTTTCAGCTGAATGTTTACAAGCCGGTGATGATTCATAATTTTCTTAATTCTGTGCGATTGCTTTCCGACGCGTGCCGTTCGTTTACGGACCACTGCATCGTGGGAATGCAGCTGGAGCGCGATCGCATTCGAGAAAATGTAGCAAACTCACTGATGCTGGTAACCGCATTAACCCCCAAGATCGGTTATGACAAGGCTGCCGAGATTGCGCATAAAGCGCATCACGATCACAGCAGCCTGCGAGCTGCGGCGTTGAAACTTGGATATCTCACGGAGAAGGAATTTGACGAGCTTGTGCGGCCAGAAAAAATGACGCATCCGTAAGATTGTTCCGTTTCGAAACTAGTCTTTTTGAAAAATGGCTCAGCGAACCTCGTGCGAGAGAGTTTTATGTCCCACGATGAAACACCGTGATTACTTCTTCGAAAAATCTTAGCGTCGAACAACGATTTGTTTTGACATCTTTGTGACTCTTCATTAAATTCACATCCCCTTCGAGATTCTCTTTATCGTTGTCCCCCTTTCACTGGAGTTCTTATGCGGTTGCTGGTGGCCGAAAATGATCCATCGTTAGGAATTTTCCTGCAACGCGGATTTGGCGCCGAGCGCTATTCCGTGGACCTGACTCAGAACGGCGAGCAGGCCCAGAACCTTGTGCGGGAAAACGAGTACGATCTCGCCATTCTGGATTTGAGCCTGCCGAAGGAAGAAGGAGTCGCCGTGATGCGGCACTTGCGGATCTCGCGGCAGGGCATGCCCATACTGGTGCTTACGAATCGCAGCCAGATTACGGAACGCGCGGGCGAACTGGATATGGGAGCAGACGACTTTGTGGTGAAGCCGTTTGCTTTTTCAGAGCTTTCGGCAAGGGTGCGAGCGCTATTGAAAAGGGGCGCGCGTTCTCCGGAAAGCATGTTGCGCGTAGAAGACCTGGAGCTGAATCGCGTGGAGCACTCCGTGAGGCGCGGCAACCGGGCGATTGAACTGACGCCGAAGGAGTACTCGCTTCTGGAGTTTCTGATGCGCAACGCGGGACAGCGCGTGACGCGGTCTCAGATCATCGAACACGTGTGGAACCTATCGCATGACACAACGTTCTGATCTATTTCGACTCTGTTTCCAAGCGGCGCACTGTCGAACACTTCTTCAACAATTTGCTCCCTGACGGACATCTATTTCTAGGACACTCGGAATCGCTTTATGGGGTCAGCAGCGACTTTAGGCTGGTTCATTTTCCGGGAGCCACTGCATACGCGAAATCTCACCTGGCTGGAGAGACGTCAGTCCCAGGCCGCTGAGGTGAAACCTCTTACGACACATCCTAAATTCGGCTACATGAATCAATCGCGAGTTCAATTAGTATGATTCTTGGCGGTGCGCTCCAGCCGCGCAGTCCCTTTGAATTACGTATCGACTTATCGAATTGGCTGACCAAATCTAACGTGGAGGGTTTCGATGAAGAATCAGATTTCTCGATTATTGATCGTGGCCGGTTTTGCAGTGGCCTTTGTCGCGGGTGCGGCCTCGCACTTGATTCCGGGTACGATCAGTGTCACAGGGGTTGCGGCACAAGAGAAACACGAAGCATTGAAGGACGTGCGCACAGCCCGAGATATGATGCAGCAGGCCCGAGGCCTGCTGGCGGGCGCGCCAGGATCGTTTGGCGGTCACCGGGAAAAGGCGATGAAGTATCTGGACTTGGCGCTAGGAGAAGCAAATCAAGCAGCTGAGGTCAGAGAACACGAGAATCACTAGAACAGGGCGACGGATCTCAATCGCTCGCAGCGGCTATGCAGTGAATTTGAAGCCCTGCGAGCGATTTGTATTTTAGATCGGAGAAAATCAGTTGGTGGTGGCCGGTCCTGGCGGCGCTGCCGTGGACGGTGGAACTGGCCCTGCGTTCGTCATTTCTTGAATTATCTTCGCGGCGAGACTCCTGCTGCGAACGCATGATGTGTCATTGATACGGCACTGGGCCAGGGTCAGACGGCATCCGCAAGTACATCCTTCCGAATTGAGTTTCTTGAGGGCGATGGTTTTCTGTTCGGGCGAGAGTCCGGAGAAATCGACGTCGGGAAGTTCAGTGGCCCTTACCGCATTCTTCAAAAAGATTTGGCCCGTATCCTCGAAAGTTTCGATCTTCACGTTTACGGGCAAGCCCATCAGGGCACGGACTTCTGTGTCGTACACTTCGGGCGGATACAAGCCCTCATGCTTCTGCACGATGCGGGCATCTTTGTTAATCAGAAAAGTGGTGGGGAGAGCGGGAACGCCGCCATATTCAGAAATGAGTTCGCGGCTCCACATCACGACGGGATAGCTCATGTGAAAAGCTTTTGCGAATTCCCTCACGTCGTCCGGGGAGCCATCGTCGACAGACACGCCGACGACGAGCAAGTTGTCCTTATATTTCTTGGCGAGTTCGGTGAGGATCGGAATTTCTTCGCGGCATGGCGGGCACCAGGTGGCCCAGAAATTCAAAATTACGACTTTGCCCGGCCATTGCGCAGTGGAAACCACGTTGCCATCCAGATCCTGCACAAGAAACGGGGGGACCGGCTGCGGGTTACTCGCGAACCGAATCACCGAGTCATCATCATCGTCAACTAAAGCAGCCATATCAGGCTGGAGTTGCGAATCTGACACTGGCTTAACATTCGATGATTTCTCTGTCTCTCGCGCGTGGGAGATGGGGGCTCGAGGTGTCAGACGGCGCCCACGCGAGGCGGCCATGCCAATCGCTAGGCCTGCCAAGCCGGTTACGATTGCAAGAATCGCGATGAACGGTTTCGCCATGATTTGCGCTACAAACTCTCATTATGCAGCAGCGCGAGGGGAGGGACAAGTTTGGATCGCAATTGTGCGCGAAAAGTGAGGGGAGAAGGTTCAGTTGGGAGCGGGGTTGGAGAAAATGTGTAGGGTGCCAGTCTGGGACGCAGCTTCCCACGTTGGAATTCAATGCGCGCGATGATTTCGAAGTGGCGCAACTAAGTGATTGAAAACGCAGGCATGTCGGCGGCGAATGAGAGCGCTAGGATGGGCCACGCATTTGCATAAGGAGAGGAGTGGGTCGCGTTCCAACACTGTATACCTTTGCTAAACCCTTTGCTGTTGCGCCTTTGGTCAAGGTGTGCTACAAAATTGTGTCCATTTTGTGCCAAAAGTGGTAGGGTGTCGTGGTGCAAGTCTATCGCAGGCACAACCCGGCCCGGTGTGGCTACACCAGCCTACGCGACCGACGCTGCAATTGCCCGCTGTGGGTAGTCGGTTACGTAGATGGCAAGCGCATCCGCAAGGCGTTAAAAACACGCAATTATGACGCCGCCCAACGCCAAGTAAGGGCTTGGGAAGTTGAAGGCACACAACCGGGGCCGCCCGCGCGGGCAACAATTGAAAAACTACGTGACAGGTTCTTAGCAGACGCCGCCGCGCGCCATTTAGCACCGGAAACGATACGCAAGTACAAATACGTGTTCCGTCACCTGCTGGCATTTGCGCGGGCAACGGGTCTGGTCTTTGTTGGCGACCTTGGCGTTGAACAGCTAACGACCTACCGCGCCACATGGAAATTGGCAGCAAGTACCGCCGCACATTGGACGGAAATACTGCGCACCGTTTTCCATTTTGCCGTGGCACAAAAGATTGCCAGCACCAACCCGGCTGTGCGGCTGCGCTTGCCGAACACCAAGGCCAAACCAACGCTGCCATTCACGCAAGCGCAAATGGACAAAATAATTGCCGCCGCAGAAACTGACCCGCGCACCTTGGCGTTTATCTACGTTATGCGGTTTGGTGGTTTAAGGATAAGTGACTGTACGTTGCTGGCTGCCACGGCGCTACAGGACGGCGATAAGCTGCACCTGTACACTGCCAAGACCGGTCAGCCGGTACGCGTGCCACTGCCCGCGTACGTCGTCAAAGCACTGCGCGCTGTACCACATCAAAGCCCCGGCTATTTCTTTTGGTCAGGCCACAGCACCGTTCCGGGTGCAACTGCCATCTGGCGCAAACGTGTGGCAGCCGTATTTGCCAAGGCCGGTGTGGAAGGGAACTGCCACATGCTGCGCGACACATTTGCTGTGGGTTTGCTACAGGCCGGGGTCAGCATAGAAAATGTCGCCACATTGTTGGGTCACAGCAGCATTAAAATCACACAGGCACACTATGCACCTTGGGTGCGCACGCGGCAAGATGCCCTAGAACGGGCAGTTTACAACGCCCACGAAACTGGCGCTGAACTGGACTAGGCCGTGGGCCGGTATGCCCAAAGGGGCACACACAACCGGGCGCTACGGGGCTGCTGCGGCCCGCTAGGGTCGCTTAGAATGGGTTTTCTGGCCATCCTAATGCCCACAGGCCGCCCGGCCAGCCATAGGGTACCGACGTACTGAGGGGGGAGTTACTGCAAGGGATAGCCCGCTTGGGCCATTGGCCGCCGCGTTACCTAGCTGGATAATGGTGGGGTAGTAAGCGGGGCACCGCCGGGTAGCAGCCCGACAGCGCCCCTAACCCTAAGCACCAAGGAGACTGGCGCAATGGCTACACAACAGCGTACACACGACACAGAAATACTGCAAAAGAACCTAGCGACCTTTACCCGCGTCGCCACGGGATTACGCAACCAACCCGTGCGTGACAACGGCAAGGTGGAAGCTGTGCAGCAAGAAATTGATTTGCTGCGCAAGTCGTTGGGGTTTGGGGGTGCCGTTTGGACTATATAGTTCAATTCCCTAGCGGCGACTTCCTGTCTAACACACCACGCGCCCGGCACCTTGCCAGCTACGCACGCAAGCTGACGTTGGGTTGGGCGCTGCATTTCGCCAACCAAGTACCCGGCAGCCGGGTTATCGCAATGCTGGCAACCGGGCTTTACCAGCCTGAAGATTTACGCGACAGTGAACAGTTCATGGAGGCCCACCAATAAATGGAACATAAACACCATGAACGCGGTGACGGTGTGCCACACCTTGTTGACGGTGACCTATTCATTCTGGTACGCAACCCACTGGCCAAGCGCCCGCACTTTTTCATTGGCCACTGCCAGCATAACGGCCCGCACACCACACCGTTCCGGCACCAAGCAAAAAAGATGGACCAACTAACCGCGAAGGCGTGGCACAGCTTCCTTGCACTGGCTGGCCACGATTTTTACTTAGCGGTGCATCACCCGCCCACACCCAAACCTAGCAAGATGCGTATCACCAGCATCAAAGGTGACGGGCCGGGCACTGTACGGCGCTACCTGTAATCGCTTCGCCGCCCGGCTGCCTGTACGGGGCCGGGTTTTTTATTTGAAGTCGTCGCCTACCGCCGCCGCACTATCCTTTATCGTTTCTAGCCAAGCACCAGCGTTACCGTTTTCAATGTCAAAGCCCTGCCAGCCCGGTACGTTGGCCTGCAAGAATTTGCAATCAAGGTAGTGGTTGATAACCTGTGCGCGGGTTAGCGTGGTGCCCTTGGGTATGTCGTGGTGCACTTCGCTTTGCAGCTTGTCCACACACTTATCAAAATACCAGCGGTTAAACTGTTCCACGCCAAAAGCGACGTAGTGTAGGTATTCGTAAGCGCATTTTTCGCACATGCCGCACCGCGACTTTTCTAACGGTATGCCGCGCTTTAGGTACGCCTTGTGTATCATTGGCTTGCGAAATTCTGATTGCATGCAAGACATGTAGGCGTGTTCGGCAAAAATATCTGGCCGGGTGTTAAAGATTGTCCAGTAGGCTTCCGTTTCGCCGGGCACCGGGTGCACAAAGTTAAAGCCCGGCACCCACTGCCGGTAAAACACTTCTAGGTCTTCAAACAAATCTAGGCTATCGCTTAGGCAGCTATCCGGGTTTATGTCAAACCCTATGCGGCCCGCACTGCCGAAGCAGTAGGTGCCAAAGCCTTGCGGTACGCCCCATTCAACCATCTGCGCAAGTATGACGTGATTGTTAATTGGATTTTCAATTATGTCGGTGCCGCGCTTGCCTTTCAAAGACCACTTCACTGCCTGTAGCGGGCAGCCAAGCCGGGCCGCCAACGCGGTGCAGTATTCGTATTCCGCCCACCGGCTGTTGGTGCCGCGCACGTAGAACAGCGTGCAGTCGTAGCCCTGCGCCTGTAACAGCAGCACACAGGCTAGGCTGTCCTTGCCCGATGTAAAGGCTACCAGCGCCCGCTTGGGGTCTGTTTCGCACGTTGGGTAGTCAACCGCCGCGTAATGTACCTCAGGCTGCGGGTACCCGGCGGCTTCGTACAGCCGGTTTAGAAACGGCCCAAGGCCCACCGGCATATCGTCTAACCGCGCGGGCATGGGCTTTGACGACCCGTAGCCGTACAGCCGGGCGAAGGCTTGGTAGAACGGCCCTTGCGACCCGGTAGTGCTGCCAATGTACCGGGCCGCTGGCTTTAAGTCTGCGAACAATGCCTGCTGCATTTCCCACTCCTTAGGCTAGCGCCAGCTTGTTGCCTGTGCGCGTCAGCTTGCCGCCCTTCACCAAATTCTTTATCACAGCCAAAGGCAACCCTTTGCCTAGCCGCTGTGTGATAAAGCTAATGTCACCGACGCCAGCTTCCACCAGCGCGATAACTTGGTCTTTACATTCTGCAAACTGCTTGTGTGTTGCCATTACCGTCATGTCCTTTTACCGCCTTACTTTGCTTTTTGCTACACCGGAACTGCTAGGCCGGTTTGGGCTGGCCGGGGCAAGTGGGGCACCACAACCCCGGCCTTCCCTATTCAATTGTGGCGTGCCCGGCAATTACGCGTCGGGGCGTTGTGGTGCGGGCACGTGTAGGCCACCACTGGCCTATTTGCTTTTCAGCAAACTTATCGCCGCCCACGTTTTGAACAATGGGCAGCAAAACCGTCCCTATCGTATTCCTTCTCAACAAACTTTTCGTACGTTGGCAACGCATTCTTTTTCAGCAATACAGTTATTGAATGCTGTGCCAACGCTTGCGGGTCTTCGCCAACACTTGCAAACCCGGTTGCAACCATGTCACCAAAATTTTGTCCGTGGTTGCTGTAAACCACAAAGTCCCTGTCAACGACAACCACTTGGTACAGTGTGTTGGTACGTTGCTGTTCAAACCGCCTACGTCTTTCAAATTCCCTCTCCCTACGTGCGCCCATTGCCATTCTCCCTTTCAATTTGTTTGCCCAACCGCGCGGCATGCCGACGTAAAAACGCCGTCTTGCCGGGGTCAAGCGACATAATGTTCTTTGGCTTACCGGGTTGCCGGTACCGCCGCAAATCTGCCGCCACTTCCTTGCCCAACCGTTTGCACCGCCGCCGGTTGTCGTTATCAACCGCCGCACAAAGTTTGTCGTACACCCACCGTTCATGCAGCGGTGTTAAATCCTGTTGCCTTGTCGTACCCGTTGCAGGGTCATTACTAATCGCGTTGCACATTGGCCCACACCGGCTTACTTGCTATTTCCCCTTTGCTGCGCGCCACAGTAGTTGTGGCAGCCCAACGCTGGCAATGCCATTCATAACAGGGTCAAGCGTGCGTGTTTGTTCGTAGAACTGCTGCGCGTCCGCTGCTTTGTCAAACTCCACGACTACCACAAATGTTTTCTTAGCCATTTCTATTTCCCCTTTGAAAAAAAAAGTAGGGGCCAGCCTTTGCCGCCCAAGGTAAGGCCGACCCCTTTCGTTCAACTACTAACTGTGCTGCTGCAAACTGGCGCAAGGGGGAAATTGGGCGTCAAACAATGCGACGTTAAAGTCGCACCTTTGGAAGCCTTCAAAACCCACCGCACCGTTCTCAGCAAGCCCCGGCGCTTCAACGTAACGCTGTATGTGGCTGTCGGCTACCCGCTTTTGCAGGTAATCCGGGTGCGCTAGCACCGCTACGTTGGGCACGCCTGCACCGGCTGCGTTCATTGAATTGCAAACCGCAATCGGGCAGTTCATAAACATGCGGGGCAATTCCGTTGCCGGTCGGCTGCTGGTGTTCAGCAACTCATAAAGCGTAACGTGCGTGTCTGAATGCATAAACCACGCCGCGCCACGCCGGTAAGCTGCTGGCAGTTTTTTGTAAACGGAAATGAAATCAGCAAGCGCCAGCGTGCTGCTGTTGCTTGTAACTTTCGTTCCCGCTGGCAGTGTTGGCAGTAGGCCGCCGGATAAACCAGCGCCCGTGATAAACGCCGGGCCTTGCCCTGCGCTCATTCTTTTTGCCACAACCGCCTCAACCAGCCCGGCCACTTGCGCAAGGCCGAATCTGGCGTCTTCAAATAATTCCCAACTAATTACCAACCGGCCACTTCTCCAGTTTGGTGTGCTAGCCCACTGCACGGCATCGGTTATGATGTCCTGCGGGGTTCCAAGCGTGTTCTCGTTCACAATGGTTGCTGCACCGTTGCTAAACACAATGGGGCTGCTGCCGGTGGTTACAAAATCATTCACCATTGGCGTCGCCATTGGGTTGCCGCTACCAGTTTCAAACTGCGTGCAATACGGGGGCAGTACAATGTCGTCAACGGCATACTTCGCCATCAAAACATTTTGCCTGTCGTCATACCCGTAGGGTACAAAGTAGCCGCCCGCGCTGCCTTCACTGGCCGTCAAACTTTGTGCACCGGCAAGGTTGGCGCGTATCTCACCGCGCTTAACCCGGTTGGCAAACTGCCTGTCACGCAACAGCAACCCGTGCCAGTCAGCAACCGCCTGTGGGTCTTTCACACGGTGTTGGAACATTTGCTGTTCCGTAATGCCCATCTCCTTGTTAAGCCGGTAAATCGTGGCCGCGTTAATTTCGCTTTCCTGCACGCCGTCGCGCAGCATGGCTTGCTTGGCCAGTAGCCAAGTAAACCGCTGCCGCTGCTGTTCGCTCATTTTGGGGAGCGTTGTGAGTTGTTCACATTCGGCTATGGTGCTTTGCAGCGCCTCTAACCGTGTATTCGTCACTTTTGCGTTACTCATTGTTTTGTGTTTCCTTTTTACTTCGCTTTTTTTACTGCGTTACAGCTTTTCAATCACAGCAACAAAAGACGCGCCTTCGTGTGCTGTGCTGTAATTCTGTGCATCAACCGGCCTGCCGTTCAAAACCAATTCCGCCGCCTTAATGATGGCACCCGGTGTTGCCGGTACCACACCTGCTGACAAAACTGCCACAACCAGCCGGTTGGTGTCCTTGCGCTGCGCGTAGTGCTTGTACGCCTCAACTAGCGCGTTTTTTTGTTGTTCTGTAAGGTTCATTTTTGTTACTCCCTTTCGCTTTTTTGTGCTGCTTACTACAGGCCAAGCCGGTGCATCAAATTGCGCCGCTGTGACCTTTGAAATGCAAGCATGCCTTCCGGGTCTGCTTGCAAAGCCCTGATTGCTGCTGGTACGCCTTCCGGCCACAGTTGGGTTAGGTTGCGTGCCGCAACTGAAGTGGCCAAGTACGCCGGGTCACCGCACGGGCTGCACTCAAATACAGTCGCGTGCTTAACCGTGCGCACCATGCAATCTTCACCGTTTTCGTCCACGCCGCCGTCGCCCCACATGTCCTCATCGGTAAAAAACCCAAATGAGCAGCCGCGCACGTCACCGCGTTTAATAACCGCTTTTGCGTCTCGTGCGTAGCTGGTGTCCGGCAGGTTTGCGCTGAAATGCAAACCGTTAAGGTCACTGATTACCTTGGCGGTGCCGTTGGTAGTACGGCCAAGAATGTAGTCGCTGTTGTGGTTGTACAGCACACGGATGTCCTTGCCGCTTTGTAAGCAGCGGTCAAAGCAGCCGGGTGCCAGCCGTTCCACAAATCCCCCAAGGTTTTGGCTTTGGTGCATTTTGTCACCACGGTAGTACCGCGCCGCGTAACCTGCCACCGTGCCAAAATCGTCGTCATCGTCAATGTCGTCACTGTCATCAAAAATGCTGCCATCACGCCGCAGCAGCCGGATGCCAGAAACGGCAATGTTCGTGTACCGCCTTTCTAACTGTTTACTCATTTTTTGTACTCCCTTTCGCTTTTTTTACTGCGCGCTACCTAGTGCCCGCCGCCCACTATGCCCTTTACGTCGCCGTTCAACACCGCACGCCGGGCAAGTACGTTCTGCAACGTAACCGGCGGCAGGATTACGCCGCTGTTTGCAAACACGTCCATTACTTCTTCCGGGCTTAGGTTTGAAGCCACAAGCCCGTCAACCACCGCATTAAGGTCAGCCTGTAGGTTGGCCTTAAAATTTGTCAGCCCGCGCTTGCCGTTGTTTAACCGGGTCGCACGTTCTGCTACTGCTGTTGCACTTGACATACTTTCTCCTTTCTAAAGCACTTCCTTAGTGGCCGTGCTTTGTACAAATTCTGGCGGCTAGCTTCAGACTTTTGGCAGCCGCACGATTGCGTTTCGCCTTGCCGCAACCTTGTCCCGGTGACCTGCACGGTGTTGCCGCAGATGCATTCGCACGTCCACACCGCGCGCGACCATTTGTTTGCGTGGGCAAACGCGATTACCGTTAGCCGCCCAAACACCTGCCCCGTAATGTCCGCCAACTGAAATGGCGGGTTTGAATTTATTGTGGTTGTCATTTCAACCCCCACTTAGGCTGCACCGTCGCCACGTAGTCTTTTCCTTCAACCCACAACGGCGCGCCGTTAACGCCGTCTGTTCCGTCGGTGTCCACGTGGCAGCTCCAACAAAGGGCTAGCAAATTGCTTGCCGTAAAAAACAAATCCGGTCGGCTAATCGCACCGTGATAATGGTGTACAAGCGTCGCGGCATTGTGGCATTGTTCATTTTTGTAGCTGCCCACGTTCAAAATCCTTTGGCACACGGGGTTTAACCGCCGCATGACGCGCGACAGCTTTTTCCATGCGGTAGACTGGTACCTTGGGTCGCCGCCATTCTGCTGTGCTGTGGGTGTGCCGCCCGGCACCTTGGCTGTAGGTGTCTTTAACATCCCAACTCCCTTGTGCGGTGGGCCGTGCACGGGTATTCACCGGACGCCCTTTCCCATTCGTCAATAAAAGGTGTGCGCTGCACCTCTTCGTCGTTGTTAAACTCAGCCTTGGCCACAAGGTGCGCAGCAAATTCTGTCCTGTTGATTGGGTACGGCACCATCTGCGGGCAGCAGCGGTACATCGGCACCTTGCCCTTAAACCCGGCAGCACTGGCAACCCATGCTTCGCGCTTCTTACAGAAAGCGCAGACGTATTCAATGCACGGGTACTGGTCGCGGCTGCCTGTAAAGCGCAGCTTCCAGCCAATGCCTAAGAAAACGTAAAGTGGCCGCAAAAATTTAAGTTCAATCATGCTGCCCTCCGTCGCGGACGTTGGTTCAAGTTCTGTTGACTTTGTGTTGCCCATCGGCAGTTGCCCGGCTTGTAGCCGTCGTCATTGTTTGGGTAGCGGTCTATGCTGTGCTTTGCGCTTGGCCGTGGCCCCATGTCAGAAGGAAGTTTTCAAAACCGTGCGGGCCAAGCCAACGCGGGCACACCGTGATGCCGCGCCCTCCGTAATCTTTGTAATCTTTTCTTTTGTCGTTAAAGCAACGGTCACGCATACCGCACCAAACTAAAAACTCTGGTGTGTGTGACTTCCCATGCGTTAGCCGGGTAGTACTGCCCATGTCTTTACACACTTCTATGTGTAAGCAGCCGCAGCTTGAAATAAGCCCGCGTTGTACCTCACTGCCGGACTTAGAAACGGTTTCGCCGCAGTCGCACGTAAAAATCCAAAGCACAGCGCCAAACTTGCCGCGTGTTGGGTCTTCCCCAACCACAACAAGCCGCCCGTACCGCTGGCCCGCACTCAAAGTAATCTTTCGCATCACAGCTCCTTAAAGTGTGTAAATGCGCCCGTAAGCGCCAAAAAATTTTGTGTTCTCTTGGTCGTGCAACTGCTGTAACGCGGTAACTGCCGCCTGAACGCCGTCTATTTTCGCGCGTCGGTCGCCGCCGCTTTTGGCCGGTTTGCACCCGCCGGTTTTTTCGTTTGGCTCCAAGTCCACGTTGCTTAGGTGCCATTTCAAAACTGGATTACCAAGGTGGGCAAACGTGCCATTAAGGATGCCCATTTTTAAGTCACGGCACGCTGTGGTTAAGAAGCTTGGCAACTGCGGCACGGCTACGCAGTGGGAAACGTGTAAGGCGTGCTGCCGCGCCATAAGACTTTCAACCTTCCACTTGTCGTAGCCAATCACCGGCACCTTGTACGTGGCGCAAATGGCCTGCAAATCTTTTTCAACTATGTCAAGGTCAACCATTTCTTCACCGGCAACCTTTATGTGGCCTTCGCGTATCCACAGGCTAAGTGGTACCCTCCAGTTGGTTTCATGTTCGCGCACATTTTTACCGGGCACCCAAAACCAAGGTACAAGCACGGTCTTTTCTATAGGCGCGCCCGTGTCGGTTACGCCGCTTGAAAACTTGTTGGTGATAATCACAAACGCCGCAAGGTCGTCGCTTAAACCAAGGTCAAAGCCGCCGCAAAACTTAACGCCTGTTTCACGGGCCTTGTTCAAAAACCACTTTCTTAATTCTGTGGGGCCGCCGGTAGGCATGGCACAGCCTACACAGGCATTTATTTTGTCTTGGGGAAGGGAGTGCCCCGAAATCACGCTATTCCAAATATTTAGGTGGAACCGCTGGAAGGAAAACAAAGCCTGCGGGTCGTTGGCAAATTCGCGGGCTTGGCTGCGCAACCCGTCAAGGTCTACGCTTACGCCAAGGTTGGGGTTGGCCTTAATCCAAATTGCTTCGTTGGCAGGGTCATCGCCTTCGTCACACATGGCGATAAACACCAGCCGTTCGTCAAAAAACTTGTTATCTTCAACCGCCGCCCGCAAATACCTTTCCAGCAATTCGTGCTGGCTGTAGCACCACGTGTCCCTATCCTGCCCGGCTGTGGTTGCCGAAAACATGATGGGCTGTGGCCGGGAAAGCGTACCGCTTTGCAACCGCTTGGTAACTGCGTCGCTAGGGTGTTCGTGTACTTCGTCAACAAGGCAGCACTGTGGCCGTAGGCCGTCCATTGTGTGGGCATCAGCACCCAACGCCAACATTTCAGCGTCCGTGTCTTCAATTAAAATGGTGTGGGCCTGTAGCTTTACTGCCGACCGTAGCTGTGGGCTGCTGCGGATAAGCTGCTTGGCGTCTTGCCAAATAATCTTTGCTTGGTCGCGCTTGGTTGCCGCGCTGTACACTTCCGGGCGCACGCACAGGTCAGCGCAAAGGCAAAATGCGCCGATAGCTGCTAGGAAACTTGACTTACCATTCTTGCGGCCAGTGGCAAGCCATGCCCACTTAAACCGCCGCAGTCCGCTAGCCCACTTCCATGCAAACAGGTTGACAACGATAAACACCTGCCACGGTTGTATGCGCCATTCAGTAACGTAATCGTCAAACCACTGCTTAATGTTCTCTGCCTCAACCGGGTCAAAATAAAACCCGCGCGTGTGGCCAACTTCTAAATCCTTTAAGTAGCGCGCCGCCGCCAGCTTGACTAACTGCCCGGCCACAATGCCGCCCTGTGTTACGTCCATCGCGTACTGCCGCGCAATTCCCGCCGCGCTGTCGGGCAGCCACGCAAAGGGCTGGCCATCGTTCGCCATGCAAATCGTTTCGCCGGGCACCAGCCGTGACGCAAACGTGCTGCGGCAATGGGCAACTTGTTTTATAAATCCTTCAAGGGGTAGCACCGCTGTGGGTGTTGCTTCTGGTGTGGGGCTTACTACGGTGGGGTCAACTGCGGGGAAAGGAACGCGGTTATTAAAAACCGCTTCTATTTTTGCCAGCTCCGCACGTGCCTGTAATTTGCGTTCGCCAGCGCCACGATAAACTTCCGCGCGGGCAGCGATTAGGGCGCAAACCAATTCGGCATCGCACAGCGCCAGCACCCGGCGTTCCGCCAGTTCGGTAGTCACGCGGTGCCATGCGTTGCGGGCCGCACGTGACATTCCCTTCGGCATTTCAGGTACGCCGAACTTAAATGGTGCTGCTTCGCCCATGCCCCAAATCCTCCACTTTACTTCGTTGCGCGTCAGCCGCGCATGGTTGCCTACTTAATCATTTTATGCTTGATGCACGTACAGTGCAAGCAGATAATGCACGTTTACTAAACTCTTTTGGTCATGCACGTCTGGTATACCGGCTGTTTCTACAGGCCAACCGGCCAAACCCAACCGCCCGCCGGGGCCGCGCTGCCTGCCGCCTAGCCCATAAGAATGCGATTAAATACCCGATAAAGGCCACGGCAATGACGGTACAGCCCGGCCCAACCCGGTACCAATCACCCCCCCATTCGGTACCAAATCACCAATCGCGTACTTGGTACTGGCGCGCGGTAGCGAAAACAAAAGGGATAATAAACGAGAGGGGGTATTGGGGGTAGGGGTCAAGAAACAACGACACACGTCATGCACGTATACAATCACACTGCACTGCACTGCCACTGCACTGCACTGCACTGACTAAAAACGGTGCAGTGGGCATTGCACTGCACCTAGCCCCTTACGTGTAAGGGCTAGTGCAGGTGCAGTGCACTCGGGCCGGGCCGGGGGTGCAACCAACCCCCCGGTGCAATCATGTAACATTTTGTTACAACTGACTAGTAGGGGTTTTTCGTGGCTGTTTCTGTGGCTGGCTGGTCGCCACAGGTGGGGAACAGGCCGGTGTGTACCCATAGCCCGGTTTCGCTACGCTGCCAGCCAAGGGCCGCCGCTTTGTCTACCACAGCGTTTCTGCTTATGCCCGTTTCTGCTGCCAGCCGTAGGTTAGACCAATCCGGGTTGGCCTTTAGCAGCGCCACCAGTTTGTCAGCCTTTTCCTGCCGTGCCTTAGCCGTGGCCGCCGCCACAGCCGGGCCAACAGGGGTAATACCGTTGGCGTTGGCCAGCACAGCAAAGTCACCTAGTTTAGTCAGGTAGCTGTGCAGCCCGCCGCTTTGTTCGTCCTTGTAGTTGGCCTGCACAACCAACGGTAGTGTTGGTTCAAAGTCCCGTGGCTTTACGCAGGCGAACAGCATGCGGCTTGGGCCGTTGCCGTTATCAAACACATGGTTGTCGCGCTTTAGCCCGTACACCGCGTCGCACATGGCAGCCAAGTCACCGCTGCCGCGTACCACGTTTGCCAGTGTCATTTCTTCCTTTTCTAGTTCCTTTTTGGCGTGGTGTAACGGCATTACGCCGCGCGCCCCTAGCTGGCGCAACGCAATGATGTTGTCAACTAGCTGTGTGTTTTGCTTGGCGTCGTTTTCGTCTTCGCTTTCGCTAAAACGGATTAACGTGTCAAGCACAACAACGGGCCTGTCCATTTCCTGCACCGCTTCCGCAACCACCGGGTCGTTAAGCAGCAACGTGCGGCCGTCACTTATGGTGCGGCACAAAAACAGCCGTGGGTCGTTGGGTATGCCTAGCATTTCGCAGCGCGCGCGGAACGCCCTGCCGCTGCTTTCAGGTATTAGGTACAGCACGGGGATTTGTTGCGGCACTTCAAACATGCCAAGGAATGGGTGTTGTGTTGTCAGTGCCCGCGCAATGCTTAACGCCATGAAGGTTTTGTAGCCGCCGGGCAACGCGCCAAGTATGGTCGTGCCTTCAGGCATCACACCTTTAATAAGCATTTGCACGCCGCCGGTTGCCAGCTCGCCAACGGTTTTGAAATGCTGCCGCCACTTTGGTGGTTTGGTTTTGGCTTCATGTTCAAACACCGCAAGGTTGGCTTCAAAATCCGCCGGGCTGTATTCGTAAACTTCGCCAATGTCTTTTGGTGGCCTTACGTCAACAATTGTTTCGGCTACCTTAATTACGTCGCCAGTTTTTGGGTCTGTGTATTCGCTAGCCGGTATTTTTACAACCTCAGCAACGCTGTCCAATTCCCATTCAACGTCCAGCAGTTGCCACTTGGGAAATTCTTTTGCAAACGCCGCCGCACACATACGGCCCGCTTTGTCTTGGTCAAGCAACAGCACTACCTTGTCCATGCTGCGCAGCCGGGCCAAGTGGTCGGGGTTAATCTTTAGCGTGCCGTTGTCCAAGCTGGTGGTTGCGCTGCTTACCGACACACAGCTTAGGCCACGCGCCCGCAACATAAGGCTGTCCAATTCGCTTTCCGTAACGTACACCGTGGTGTCAAATTCATTTATGGTGTCAATGCCGTACAGCAGTTCAGCCGTTGCTTTGCCGCTAAGGTGCCTAAACTTTTTCTCTTTGCTGGTTGGTTTAAGCGCGCGGAACTTGTACGTGTCGTCGCCATACGGGATTGCAATGGCCGGGCCAATGCCGGGGTAGTCAACCAGCCCAAGCCCTGCGTCAATAGCCGTGCGTTCGTCAATGCCACGGCCAGCAAGGTACACCATCACGTCCGGGTTTATTTTTAACAGGTCAACCGCCGCTTGGTGGTCATACGTGTAGGCTGGCGCAGTTTTGCCTTGGGCTGTTGGCGAATTAATCCCCGCTTCATTTTGCACCCGACGCAACACTTGGCCAAACGGTATGCCGTCATTAAATTCAACAAACTTAAACACGTCGCCCTTTTTATCACCGCATTCCGTAAGACAGTTAAAGCACCAGCCGCCGCCATCCTTGGCCGGGTAGATTGCAAGCGACGGGCTTTTGTGGCCCGCCGGGTTTTTTTCGTGCCACGGGCACCACGCGCGGTATTCCCTGCCGCTTTGCTGTAGCCTGCCCAACCGCTTTTCGTAAGGGCCAAGGTCAAGCTGGATTTTTAGCTGGTACAGTTCGTCTTTTGTCATGTCCATTGTTGTTTGCCTTTGTGTTTCAAGTTACGCGCGGCACAGGCCGGGCGTGTTATTGCTTGTCGTAGTCCAAGGGGGCCAGCGCAGCCCGCACAACTTCACAGGTGCGGCACTTACACTTACCTTCGCCATTCCGTTCCCGTTGCAAGTGTTTTGCAGCTTGGATAAAAATGGCCGGGTAAGACCGCAACTTCATTTTCACGTCGCTGGCGTTAATAATTTTCAACGTGATTTTGGGCTTGCGTGTGTTTGCCGCAACCTGCTTGGACAAAAAACGTTCCATCACCTCAACACCCTTTTCACGGCTTTTGCCTGACGCCGCAATCAGTTCAGCCTTAAACTTGGGGCTGATTTCCATGTAGGGCTTTACTTCCGCGTGCAGCAGGTCAAACTGTTGGCGCAATGCCTTGTTGTACGCGTCAACCAGCCGCGCCTTTTCCTCACGCAGACGTTTTCGTTCCCTTGCTACCCAACCGTTTTTGTCAGCCATTGCTGTTATCCTTTGGGGCCGGGTTGCGGCCTTTACCGTTCTGTTTCATCCACCGGCACGGTAGCTATCAGCTCAAGGAATGCACCGGCTATAGGCGTGCCCCTGTAACCGCTTACAACTTTAAGCGCGTCGTTTTCCTTTCCGGCGGCCATTAGCTGCCGGTATTTATCCAACAGTTTCAAAACTGTTTTTTCCTGTTCCTTAGTCAGTTCAAAACGCTTTGGTAAATGTGGCATTAGCGTGCAACCTCCTTGGCGTGGGCCAACAGCTTTTCAATGTCCGCGACTTCCAGCTTGTGGTATTCAACTAGCCCGTGCAAAAACACGTCAAGGTCTTGCTTTGTGTCCTTGTCAGGGTAGCCGCCGTCCTGCGCCTGCTTAACCGCGTTGCACAATTCAAACAACAGTGTGTTTCTCACAGGCCGTACTCCTTCGCCGTTACGCTGCCCTTGGCTAGCGCCACGGCCACAGCCTTCTTATGGGCCGCGCGCCAACGGTCAATGTACTGCGCAACCGCCAGCCGGATTTGCGCCGATGGTTTTGCGCCGTTAACCTTTTCAATTTCCCGTAGCGCGTCCATGTCCTTTTTTTCTATGCGTACACCTTGTACCTGTTGCATGGTTGTTACCTCCTAGGTAGTACTATAGCATAGTTACAACAAATTGCAACACCTAGTTTGTGCCTTATCTAGTGGGTTAATGGGCGGGCAAAGAAAAAGCCCGACATGATTTGCGGCCATGCCGGGCGGGTGCTGCCTAGGTGCCTAGGATTTTAGGCGGCCTTTTTTGCCTTGTAATGTTCTATCAAAAGTTTAACGGCCTGTTCCATCAGTTCTGCAACGGTGCGGTCTTGCTGTTTTGCCAGCCTGTCCAGTTTTTCCCGCAAAGTAACCGGCAACCCAAACGACAACTGCCGCACACCGCTGTCCGCGTCATCAATTTCATTTTTGTTTAGCTTGTTGACCTTTTCGCGCAGCGTGGCCAGCGGCATAGTAGTTGTGTGGTTGTTCTTGCCCATAAAGTAGTTGGCTGCCCCGTGCAAAAGGTCTGCACGCTGTTTGTCGGTTAACCACTTGGCCGCCACAGCCTGATGGTGACCCCAACTTAGTTCCGCCACGCGCGTGCCAGCAGGGAACGCCCGGCTGACCCGCATAAAATCTTGCAAGCTACTTTTATCGTAGCCGCTGCGCTTGCAAACCACTTCGTATGGGTCGTGGCCGGGAACGCCTAACCTAAAAGGAACCTTTTCGTCAGTTGGGCCTTTGCTTTCATCATTACGCTTTGCGTCATCGGCATGCAAGTCTTTGCCGGACATGCCGGGCACTAACCATGTTTCGCCTTCCAACAGCAAATCACCAATTGCCCATTGGCGCTTTTTATCTTCGTCCAACAATGCCACTACCTTTTCCAACCATTCTTCTTCCGTGTGTTTGGCCATAGCGCGCCTCCTGCTGCCATGTTGCCGTGGCGGTTAATTGTTGGCAATCATACCGTGGTACAGGTGTATCGTTCACATTAACTGGCCGGGCGTACAGGGCAGGCCGGGCAAAAAATTGTGCCAAATTTGTACCACGGGAACGCGGCCAATCTGGTTCGCGTGCCACTTAAAGCCTTGCTGGTTAGCGGTGCTGTAGCTACTAGTACGATTGAAAAGTGTTGCGTTCCAACACGATCCGCCCAACTGGTGAATGGGGAGGAAGGGGCCCAGACATCGGGAGGAACGGGTCGTTCCCACCTGCCTCTGAGAGGGAAGCTAGGATGGATGACCCCATGATTCGATCACGCCTAGGTCGAATCAATGGAACGCGGCCTTTGGGGGCTCTCGATCCCAAGCGAGGGCCCCTCTTTTTTTGCGGCCTACGCTCGCTCCAGATTACTGCTCGTGGAACGGCTTAGCCACCGGCGGCGTTGAGATGCTTCGCTTCGCTCAGCATGACAATCCTTCGAATATACGCGTTAGCGCTTAATAGAGGGCCAATTCGCGCTTTGTTAATCGAAACTCTTAGGAATTTTCGACACGGCGGAGAACTGGGATTCTTGATTGGCGCAGAACGTGTTCGACGACGGTTTCGCGCAGTCGCGACGCGTCATAGTCAAACATGAGGCGGTTGGTTTTCTCGTCGTAGCGGAATTTGTGCAGACCATAGGTATTTGAGAATTCGCCGAGCGCGCGAAACTGCGCTGGATTGAGCCGGTCCTGCAGCTCGTAGGTGACGGTCATGAGTGTCATGCGCGGAATTATAACACTCAGCTGCGAGGAACGGCGGAGGGTAAGGAGATCGGCTAAAGAGCGACGCGACGAAGACGGAGTGCGTTGGTGATCACTGAAACGGAGCTAAAGGTCATCGCGACACTGGCCAGGACAGGACTCAGAAGAAGGCCGAAGAAGGGATAAAGGATTCCGGCGGCAATAGGGACGCCGAGAGCGTTATAGGCAAACGCGAAGAAGAGATTTTGACGTATGTTACGCATCGTCGCGCGGCTGAGGGCACGAGCGCGGACGATTCCGACGAGATCGCCTTTGAGAAGCGTGATTCCGGCACTCTCGATAGCGACGTCCGTTCCCGTGCCCATCGCGATTCCGACATTTGCGGCGGCGAGAGCGGGGGCGTCGTTTACGCCGTCGCCGGCCATTGCGACGATGTGGCCTTCCGCTTTTAACCGCTTCACGATCTCACCCTTTTGATTTGGCAAGACTTGAGCCTCGACCGAGTCGATTTTGAGTTTTCGGGCGACGGACTCAGCAGTGGCGTGGCTGTCGCCTGTCAGCATGACGATCCGGATGCCGTCGCGATGGAGGCGGTCGATCGCTTCCGCGGTTGTAGGCTTGATTGGATCGGAGACTCCAATGGCTCCGATCGCTTTACCATTGGCGGCCACGAACATTACGGTTTGGCCTTCCGATTCGAGAGATTTGGCGCGATCGTCGAGGGGGCCAAGCGGGATCTGCAAGTCGTGGAACAGTGAGCGATTGCCGAGAGCAGTTCTGGTTTCGTCCAGGCGCCCAGTAATGCCTTTACCGGTGAACGAGAGAAAATCGGCGACGCTGCCGATTTCGATGGCGCGCTCCTTTGCCGTCGCGAGAACCGCAGCGGCCAGCGGATGCTCACTAGCGCGCTCAAGAGCGGCTGCGGCCTTAAGCACTTGGGCGTCGGTTGATTCTGCTGTCGGAATCAACGACGTGACGCGAGGCTTGCCTTCGGTGAGCGTTCCAGTTTTGTCGACTACGACGGTATCCACTTTCTCAAGAATTTCCAGCGATTCTGCATTCTTGATGAGGATGCCGGCGAGAGCTCCGCGGCCGGTGCCGACCATGATCGCCATCGGTGTTGCCAGTCCCAGCGCGCACGGGCAAGCGATGATGAGGACGGAGACGGCATTGAGAAGCGCATGCGCCATTTTCGGGGCCGGGCCGAAAATGGCCCAAATGATGAAAGTGAGTATCGCGATAAGAACCACCGCAGGTACAAAGTAACCTGCAACTCGATCAGCTAGCTTCTGGACGGGAGCGCGGCTGCGTTGCGCCTCGCTAACCATGCGGACGATTTGCGCGAGAAGCGTTTCGCTGCCGACGCGCTCGGCGCGCATAACAAAGGTGCCGGTGCCATTTACTGTGCCGCCGGTGACTCGGCTTCCTTCAGCTTTCTCGACGGGGATTGGTTCTCCGGTCATCAGAGACTCATCCACTGAACTCGAGCCTTCGAGCACAACTCCATCGACCGGGACTCGTTCGCCAGGACGCACGCGAAGAGCATCGTCCGGCTGCAGGTGCTCGACGGGGACGTCGATCTCGGTGCCGTCTGACCGAACGAGTCGGGCAAACTTTGGGGACAGATTCAGAAGTGCGCGAATCGCGGACGAAGTGCGGCTTCGTGCTCGGAGTTCGAGCACTTGGCCAAGAAGAACGAGAGTTGTGATCGCGGCTGCAGCTTCAAAATAGACCGGAACGGCGCCAGACATGGTTTGAAACGAGGGCGGGAAGATGTTGGGGAAAATTACCGCAACCACGCTGTAAATATAGGCTGTGCCGGTGCCGAGTGCGATGAGAGTGAACATATTGAGGCTTCGATTTACGATCGAGGCCCAGCCCCGCTGAAAAAAGGGAAGGCCTCCCCACAGGACAACCGGAGTTGCGAGAAGGAGTTCGATCCAGCCAATGGCGCGCATTGATAGGAATCGCTGCAGAGGCTGGCCTGGAATCAGATCAGACATGCCGAGGATGAGAACGGGAATTGTAAGCGCGACACTGATCCAGAAGATGCTGGAGAGTTCGGGATTTTCTTCTTCGGATGCGCTGACAGTGCGCGGCTCGAGGGCCATCCCACAAATCGGGCATGATCCGGGTTGGGAGCGAATGTTTTCCGGATGCATCGGGCAGGTATATTCGACGCGAGCGGCGGAAGGTCTGGGCACGGATGGTTCGAGGGCCATGCCGCACTTCGGGCATGCACCGGGATTTTGTTCGCGTACTTCGGGATCCATTGGACAGATGTAGTCTGCTACTGAAGTCTTTGCCGATTCGCGCGAGGTCTGCGGATGCGCGGCGCTGAATGCTGTTTGATTGACTGAAGTTGCCATAAGGAGCTTTTGCTGCGAGTTCAAGTACTTCTCGGGCTCGGCCGAAAACTTTTTCGCACAGCCTTCACAACAAAACGAGTAGGTCTTGTTCGCGTGCTCCACGTGGGATTTGGCGCGGGCGGGATCCACCCTCATCCCACAAACTGGATCAAGTTCCATTGCCATTGTACTCAGCGGGCATGCTTATAAATCAGCTTCATAAGTTCGTCGTAAGTAGATTCCGCGTCTGCGGCGGTGCCTTTGCGGATAGCTTGCGACGCGCAATGCTTGAGATGGTTACGCATCAAGGCCCGGCCCACGGCGCGTAAAGCCTCGTGGACCGATGAAATCTGCACCATGATGTCCGGGCAGTAGCGGTCAGTCTCGATCATGCGAGCAAGGCCTCGAATCTGGCCTTCGATGCGGCGGAGGCGTTTTAGATTGGCCAGTTTGATAGCGGGATCCACGGCGACGGCTTTGCGATCTGCATTTGAGGGAACCTCACAGGCGCAGGCCGCACTGCTTTTCCTTGCAATCTGTTGTGAACCCATCCATATACCCCTAGGGGGTATGTTACGCGTCACGAGTGCCGGCGTCAAGCATCGTCGAGGTCAATTGGGCGCGTTCAGCGGAAGAATGTGTTACTTCACAGTGACCACGACGAGCGTCAAGTCGTCGTCGAAAGCGCCGTTGCAAAAGCTGGTTGCCTCGTGCCTCAACGTCTCGAGCATTTCGGCGGCAGTGAGGCGCATGTTCTCATTTCCGATACGGGTAACATTATGCTCGCCGAATTCGATGCCGCTGGAGTTGCGGGCTTCGGTCAAGCCGTCGGTGTAGAGGACAAGGTGATCGCCGGGCTCAAGCTGCAATTCGATGTTGTCGTAAGCGTGATCCGGGAAGAGACCGAGCGGTGGTCCTCCATCTTTCAAAGAGTGCGTCTGTCCGGACCGCCGGAGCAGGATGGGAGGCCAGTGTCCAGCGCTGGCATATGTGAGGTTGTTCTTGGTTACATCGAGAATACAGTAGCAGAAGGTGACAAACTTGTCGGAAGCGATGTTATTGCAAATCACGTCGTTCAACTTGCTCACGACCGCGCCCGGCGACACCGGCTCGGACGCGAAAGCCCGGAAACTGGCTTGCAGATTGGCCATTAATAACGCGGCGCTGATTCCTTTGCCGACGACATCGCAGATGCAGACACCAATCTTCGTCTCGCCAAATTTCAGGACATCGAAATAATCACCACTAACGACGGCCGCCGGATTCCAAGCCCCGGCGATTTCGAGACCTCTGATTTGGGGGATCCGTTTGGGAAGGAGGCGCTCTTGAATCTCGCGGGCCTGGTCGAGGTCTTGTTCCTGTTTCCGCGATTGCGTCTTCCCGAGCTCGAGAGTGCGCTTCAATTCGAGGCTGGTGTGCTCGAGTTTAGCGCGAGTCAGATGGTAGAGATGAACGATCGTGCCGACGATTAGGACGACGACGACACCGAGCCGGCCCCCGCCTCGAAATTGAGAAGGGAATCGTGAAAGAGGTATGCGATATGCAGCCATGGTGATCGCCACCGCCGCTGCGGAACTGACGAAGGCGACGAGGGCCAGGCACGATTCGTACGCAATCCAGTCATACGGGCTCCGAAACCTCGAAGACCACGGAGCGAGCCGATTCATCGCTGGGGAAACCAAGTTACCTGCGACGAGGGAGTAGAGGAGTATCGCCCCGAAATCGGCGCCAGACCAATTCGTAAGGCGCAGAATCGCAAAAAGTGCGAAGGCGACGACGAGGAACAATCCTTGATTCGAGAGAAATGCGCGGATGCGCACGAAGATGGGCGAGGGCCGGGCGCTGGGAGGAGGCATGAGTTTTCCGCCAGAAATCGATCGCGGGACCCAGAGATGGAGAGGATGTTAGGGGTGGAGCGGTTCAAAGTCAACGGCACCAGTTTTCGATTCGCCGAAACTACTTCGTCTTCAGTACCGAATCAAGATAGGTCGTCAGTTCAGGGCTAGTCCAATCCTGCGGACCGATGATTTTGCGATCGAGACGGCCCTTGCGGTCGATGATGTAGGTTTCTGGATACATCGTTGTGCCGTAGGCCAGGGCGATTTTCTTCGATGGATCACGAAAATTCGGAAAACCAAGCTGGTAAGTCTTCAGGAAATTGTCGTAAGCAGTCTGATCTTCGTCGAGGCTGATTCCTAGCACTGTGCCTCCGAGCGGAGCAATCCGGCGCTGCAGGGCATTAAGCGACGGCGCCTCATCCACGCAGGGCGGGCACCATGTGGCCCAGAAATTAAGGAGGACCACTTGGCCACGAAGATCAGAAAGACGGGCGGGTTTGCCGTCGAGAGTGAGCGCAAAGTCCTTTTCAGGCTGGCCTCGAAGGCTAGGTTCACCTTGGCGATAGTCTGCGCGGGCGAACACGTAGAGGAGGCCTCCGATGAATATCAGGACCAAAGCGGTATTTAGTTTTCGTTTCAATGAGTGGTTCCAGCACCTATAATAAGGCATCCGCGAATCGAATGCCCGTTTTTGAGCCGCCGCGGAGTAAACCCCACACCGTGGTCTCAGCCATCATTCCGGCACGAAATGAGGAAGCATCAATCGCGCGAGCGGTTGAGTCAGTGGCGGTTCAGCCGGAGGTCGAAGAGATTATTGTTGTCGACGACGGGTCGACGGATGCAACGCCCAAAATCCTGAGCGATCTTACGGCGCGGGTGGCCAAGTTAAAGGTCATCGCGGCGGGTTCGCTGCCTAGTGGATGGGTGGGGAAGAATCACGCCGCTTGGGTAGGAGCGGCTGCGTCTAAAGGCGATTGGCTGCTGTTCACGGACGCGGACACCTTTCACTTGTCGGGGGCGATGCGGCGAGCGCTGGCAGATGCGCTGGAGCACGATGCGGCACTGCTATCGTATTCGCCCGAGCAAGAGATGGAAACGTGGTGGGAGCGAGCGTTGATTCTGCAGATTTACTGGATGCTTTCAAGGAAATATACATTCGAGAAAGTGAACGATCCGAAGCTTCTGGATGCAGCGGCGAACGGACAGTTCATTCTTGTACAACGGGACGTGTATGAGTCGGTCGGCGGGCACCGGGCGATTGCGAACGAGTTGCTCGAAGATGTGGCGCTTGCGCGGTTGGTGAAGCGCAACGGGTCTCGATTGTACTTTGCGAGTGGGCTCGGGATTGTTCGGACGCGGATGTACCGAAGCTTTGGAGCGATGTGGGAGGGCTGGACAAAGAATCTGTACGCGCTGACCGGCGGTTCGCTTTTTAGTTTGATCGGTGAATTGGTCGATTGGTTCGTGCTTCTGGCCCTGGTGGTGGGGATTGTGCCTCGGCTGGATTGGATCATTGCCGGTGGATGTATGGCCTGGTTAGCGTTTCGCGTAGCGAGCTTTGGCACATATTTGAGCCGGAATCGGTACCCGTTTTCAAACATCAAATATCTCGTGCCTGGGGTGTGCCTTTATTCGGCGGCGTTGATAGCCTCGTGGTGGAAGAGCGTAAATGGAACGGTTGAATGGAAGGGCCGCCGATATGCTGCAAGATCAGAGCAGAGCTGAATTTTGAGAGCCCACAACCAATGATACGGATCACGCGCAAGGTGGAATTTTCGGCAGCGCATTTTTACTACAACCCGAAGTTCTCAGCGCAAGAAAACAAGCGCGTCTTCGGCAAATGCAGCAATACGCACGGACACGGGCACAATTACAAGCTCGAAGTGACGATCGCGGGAGAACCGGATCCGGCAACTGGCATGGTTCTTGACCTGAAGGAGCTGAAAGACATTTTGCAGCGCGAAGTGGTGGAGCGAATGGACCATAAGCACTTGAATCACCAAGTGCCGGAACTCGCCGGACAGATTCCTACATGCGAAAATGTCGCGGCGATGATCTGGAATCTGCTTGAACCAAAGATTGTTCGGGGGAAGCTCGACCGAGTGCGGTTGTATGAGTCAGAAGATTTGTTTGCGGATTGCACAGCTGATAGGAATGGCCTGCGGAGATGATGATTTCGCTCACCCGCCGCTACCGTTTTGCCGCTTCGCATCGTTTGCATTCGGCAGCTTTGAGCATGGCAGAGAATGAGCGAATCTACGGCAAGTGCAATAGTCCTTACGGTCATGGCCACAATTACGCGGTTGAGGTAACGATTACCGGCCCGGTCAATCCAGATACGGGAATGATCGCGAATCTCGGCGATCTCGATCCGTTCGTGCAGCGAGAAGTGATCGAAGCGTTCGACTTCAAATATTTGAATGAGGATATACCGGAGTTTCAAACCGTGGTGCCCACGACGGAAAATGTTTGTCGTGAAATCTACCGGCGCCTGGCAGGATTTCCGGCGGCGCGGCTAGAGCGCGTGAGGATCGAGGAGACAAGTAAGAATAGTTTCGAATACGGCGGAGAGCAGCCGAAATGAAAAGCGGAGACAAAATGAGCGAGGCTACTGAAATTATCATTCCCGACGCCCAGGGTGAGGAAACCATCGCAGACTTGGTGCGGAAGATGCTTACCCTGATCGGAGAAGATCCGAATCGCGAAGGCTTGCGCCGCACGCCGGAGCGATTCGAGAAAGCGTTCCGGTATCTAACAAGCGGCTATCGGCAAGACCCGGAGAAGCTCCTCAACGGAGCAATGTTCAGCGTCTGTTACGACAACATGGTCGTCGTGAAGGACATTGAACTCTACAGCCTGTGCGAGCACCACCTGCTCCCATTTTTTGGGAAGTGTCATGTGGCTTACATTCCAAATAAGAAAGTGGTTGGGTTAAGCAAGATTGCGCGGCTTGTGAACATGTACGCACGGCGATTGCAGATTCAGGAGCGCTTGACGAGTCAGATCGCGAAAGCGATTCAGGATAAACTGGCCCCGGAAGGGGTAGGAGTTGTAATTGAGGCGCGGCATTTGTGCATGGTGATGCGCGGAGTGGAAAAACAGCACTCATCGGCCATGACGAGCGCGATGCTCGGAGCCTTCCGCGAGAACAAACAAACGCGCGATGAATTCCTGTCGCTGATTAACCACGGCAAGGCTTAGTGGATGCGGTGCGTCTGATGCCGACAATTTCAGGCTCGCAATCGTGATTGCTTCCAAATTCCTTCCGCCACGTCAGACCTTTTGAAGGAAATCCTGGATACAGGGAACCCGGTAGGCAGCCTACAGGATTCACTGTAAAAGCGCTTTGCACCGTACAGACGATGTGCTACGATTTTTAGTGTCGAAAAGGAAATTGAGAGAGAGCAGGGTACGGTTTTTCAGCGGGGGAGGGGCGAGCTGATGGAAGCAAAGGCAGAGGTTATCGAGCAATTCCGGACGCATCCGAAGGACACTGGTTCACCGGAAGTGCAGATCGCATTGTTGAGCGAACGCATCAGCTACCTGACGACCCACCTCAAGTCCCACGCAAAGGATCACGCTTCTCGTCGCGGGTTGATCATGATGGTCAATAAGCGGCGAAGGCTGTTGGACTATCTGAACCGCCGCGACCCGGATCGGTACCGCGAGATTGTGGAACGACTCAGCTTACGCAAGTAGCGCTTTCCCGAGTGGTCTTCAGGCCGCGCTTGTCCCACCGCAGAAACCTCAAGTTGGTGCAGGGCTTTCGAGATGGATGCGGGAGTGTAGGATTGCGCCGTCGAAGTGTGTTCCTTCCTCAGAAGCACCTCTAGCGATTCCCTATTCGAATTTTCCACGAGAGCGGACTCTCGTATCTGAAATGGCGCACCCGAAGATTCGGGGCGCGAAGGATGTGATTAGATGTTTGAACAAGTAAGCGTCGAGGTCGGTGGACGCAAATTGACGTTTGAAACCGGCAAAATGGCGCGGCAGGCGCATGGTGCGGTTGTAGCACGGTACGGCGACACGGTGGTGCTATCCACCGCTTGCATGGATAGCAAAGCAACTGACAAGGACTTTCTACCGCTGACCGTAGACTATCGCGAGTACACGTATTCGGCGGGCAAGATTCCCGGAGGATTTTTCAAGCGCGAGGGACGGCCTTCTGAGCGCGAGATTTTGACCTCGCGGCTGACGGATCGGCCGCTGCGGCCGCTCTTTCCGGAGGGCTACTCAACGGAGACGCAGATTGTTTCCATGGTGCTTTCGGCCGACAGCGAAAATGATCCGGACGTGATCGGACTGACGGCGGCTTCGGCGGCCCTATTTATTTCGAAGATTCCATTTGAGACGCCGATTGCTGCAGTACGCGTCGGATTGATTGATGGAAAGTTGATGGCGAACCCAACCGTGGCCGAGCAGAAGACCAGCCTGCTGAATCTGGTGGTGGCTGGATCGGAAGAAGCGATCGTCATGGTCGAGTCTGGGGCATTAGAGGTCTCCGAGGATACGGTGGTTGATGCGCTCGAATTCGCGCACGCGGAAATTCGCAAGATCGTTGCGGCGATTCGAGAACTTCACAAACGCGTGAATCCTGAGAAAGTAAAAGTGACGCCGCCCGCGTTCGACGAAGCGTTGTACAACGAGATCAAGTCGAAGTATGGAGAGCGACTGCGCGACGCTCTTGATACGGCGAAGCACCCCAAGAGCGAAAGCTACGGCTTGGTGGATACGATCAAAGCCGAGATTATGGCGTCGATTCCGGAGGATGACGAAGAGCGCCACAAACTCGCATATCGCGCGTTCGAGCGGCTCCGCGAGAAGATTTTCCGCGACGATATGCTGTTGCGACGGCGTCGTCCGGATGCTCGGGCTTTCGATCAAATTAGGCAGATTACCTGTGAAGTAGGAGTTCTTCCTCGCGTTCACGGCTCGGCGCTATTTACGCGAGGGGAGACCCAGGCGCTTGCCACGGCGACACTGGGGACCAAAGAAGACATGCAACGGCTGGACCTGCTATTCGAAGACGAGGCATTCAAGCGGTTCATGCTTCACTACAATTTTCCGCCCTTTTCAGTAGGCGAAGTGAAATTCCTACGCGGGCCCGGACGCAGAGAAATCGGACACGGTGCTTTGGCCGAGCGTGCGCTTGCCAATCTGCTTCCGCCGGAAGCCGACTTTCCATATGCGATGCGAGTCGTATCGGACATCATGGAATCGAATGGTTCCTCTTCAATGGCGACAGTGTGCGGCGGGTCACTCGCGCTGATGGACGCGGGAGTGCCGCTCAAATCGGCGTGCGCGGGAATCGCAATGGGTTTGGTGGTGGAAGGCGATAAGTACGCCATCCTCACCGACATTGCCGGCGCTGAAGATCATTACGGCGACATGGACTTCAAGGTTGCCGGTACGCGACAGGGCATCACGGCGCTCCAGATGGACATCAAGGTATCGGGCGTGAGCGTTGCGATGATGCGCGAAGCGCTGGCTCAGGCGAAGAAGGCGCGCCTGGAAATCCTCGACATCATGGACCAAACGATTTCCTCCGGTCGCGCGGAAATTTCAACGTACGCTCCTCATCTTTACATGCTCAGCATTCCAACCGACAAGATTCGCGATTTGATTGGTCCAGGTGGAAAGAAGATCCGGTCGATCATCGAAGCGACTGGCGTGAAGATCGACGTGATGGACGACGGGAAGGTTCACGTGTTCGCGGCGAATGGACCCGCCGCAGAAGATGCGCTGAAGATGATTCGCGACGTGACCGCTACGGCCGAGATCGGCAAGACCTATCTTGGCAAGGTAGTGCGTATCGCGGAATTTGGGGCTTTCGTCGAGATCTTTCCTGGAACTGATGGTTTGCTGCACATCAGCGAAATTGCGGAGGCAAGGATTCGTTCGGTCCGCGACGAGTTGAAGGAAGGCGATCAGATTCTTGTGAAGGTGCTGGCGATCGAGGGAAACAAGATCCGGTTGAGCCGCAAAGCCGTATTGCGCGAACAGCGTGACAAGCAACAGCCACAGCAGAAGTCCGAGGCCGCCGGCTAGTCTCTTTCAATTAAGGAACGCAGGTTCGGGGAGGCGATGGATCGCCTCCCTTTTTTATTTTGTGGAAGGTGATTCTGTTTCAGGTGCGTCTTCGTCTTCGTATAGTTCACTGGCGCGCTCGCCCTGAGCCGTGGCAATCACGAAGCGGTAACTTACGCGGTGTTCCCGCCATAGCTGACGAGGGAGAGAGACGCGCAACTCGGTCGGAGAGATGAACTGCGTCGGAAGCTTGGTTTTTTCACCCTGGTCTGCGCTCGCAATGATTGAATCATTGGGCCGAAAATTGCTGCCGATTACCGTGATTTCTTCTGCAGTCGGACCGTTGGCGGTCATAAGAGGCAGCGGCGTTGGTGAGATTGCAAGAATGTTACCTCGCGGAGGCGGGGCCGGAAGCTTGGATGTAGGAAGAATCTGAACATCGTGGCTTTCTGATATTTGTAAATCGTTGCCGGGGTTTCGTACCCAAATGCGAATGGGTCCGGGCTCACTGTATGCGAGGCTCGAAAATCTCAGCTGCGATGCGGGCATATGAATCTCAAGCGCTTCAGGCGATAAATATCTCGAAGTGATTACCAACGGCGGCTTTCGAAGAGGATTTTCTTCGAAGGGATCGCGTCCCACCAGCACCTCACTCGAACGTGTAAATCCGCCGCCGTGAAGGACAACCTTGGCCTCGGTCCGATCGGCAGCATCAGCGGAAAGTTGCCTCGGTTCGAGGCTCCTCAGAACGGGGCTAGCGGAGCTGGCAACGTAGAGGACTTGCTGTGCGCCGCCGCCCACCGGAGTTTTCTGTTCGGTGCCGTTCAAAGGCAGACCATTACCTTGGGCCGCCTCTACTTCGTCAAGATTGAAGGGCCACAGAACAAGCTTGCGAGGAGACGCCAGGTACGACCACGGAATTGTGACTCGAATCTTGGTGGCTTCTATGTATTCGACCGGCAAGAACTCCCAAGCTTTCCAAACATCCATTTTTGGAGTCGGCTCGGCGAGCAGCACTTTGGTGCTAGGCGTGAAAAATCGGCCGTCGAGATCAAGTGACAGCGTTTCTGCGCCGGCGCGAACACGTACAGGATCGGAAGTGAATGAGGGCGGAACGTCACCTGCAACCGCTACTGACTGGACTTCTGTGGCGGGGTCATTGCAGCTGAGACCACGGTATCCGGGTGCATCCGGATCAATAAGAGTGAAATCAAGCCGCGAGGGAGTTGGCGCCGAGGTGTCAGCCCAAGTGGCTTCGCCGGTTTTCGCTACCTTTACTGGAAGCTTTGCGAGCAAATCAGGTCGATCCCAAATCTCGATGCGAGCCGATGTTACTCCCGAGGTGGTGGGTACGATTCGATATCGAAGTTGAACTGTCGGGCCAGCGGGATCTTTCTTGCGGCGGGATTTTAGCGAGGGAGGCTTGGGATTTTCGATTTCAATAACGGGATGTGGGCCGTTGATCGACGCGCCCTGCGAGTCTGAGGACTTTTGCGCAAGCGCTATTGCAGGAAGCAAGATGGATAGGACGAACGCTCGTGGCACGACTTGTAATGCGGAAGTCCTCCGCCCAAAGCCCATCAGTTGACGCGCTCGATCCGTGCGCCAATAGCGCTGAGTTTTTCCTCGATGCGTTCATAACCGCGATCGATGTGATAAACGCGGTCGATATAGGTTGTATTCTCCGCCACAAGTGCCGCCAGCACTAGGGATGCGCTGGCGCGCAAATCGGATGCCGTGACGGGTGCGCCGCTGAGTCGGGTTGGGCCGGTCACGACTGCAAGATTGCCTTCCACGGCGATATTCGCCCTCATGCGCGACATCTCGCTGGCGTGGAGATAACGATTCTCAAAGATAGTCTCGCGAATGTGTGAAACGCCGTCAGCCTGGGTCGCAAGCGCCATAAACTGCGCCTGCATGTCCGTGGCAAAGCCGGGGTATTCCTCAGTAGTGACATTAGCGGCCACGAGTCTTTTTGCGGCCTTGACGCGCACTGCGTGGTTGCCTTCACAGCGGATTATGACGCCACACTCTCTGAGTTTTTCTATAATCGCGCCGAGGTGGCTTGGGTCGCAATTCTCGAGCAGCAGTTCACCCCCGGTGATCGCGCCAGCCACAAGAAACGTCCCGGCTTCGATTCGGTCGGGAATCACGGCGTGAGTGGCGCCCCCAAGGCGCTCGACGCCTTGAATACGCAAGGTCGAAGTGCCGCGGCCCTCGATTCTGGCGCCCATCTTGCCGAGCAGATCGACGAGATCGGTGACTTCGGGCTCAAGGGCACAGTTTTCGATAATCGTTTCGCCTTCGGCGAGCACCGCGGCGGTGAGAATGTTTTCGGTGCCGGTTACGGTAATTTTCGGAAAGCGATATGTGGCGCCACGCAGTCGCTTGGCGCGAGCCTCGACGTAGCCATGATCGACTGAAATCTCAGCTCCTAATTTTTCGAGGCCCTGGATATGCAAATCCACGGGGCGAGCGCCGATGGCGCAGCCGCCGGGCATTGAAACGCGGGCATAGCCAAATCGAGCAACAAGCGGGCCGAGAGTTAATACCGAAGCGCGCATCGTCTTGACCAGCTCGTAAGGGGCCTCGGCATGGGAAACGGCTTCCGCCTGAATGGTGAATTGACTGGGGGGAATGTCGGGGCTTTCAACGCGGCAGCGCATGTGTGCTAGAAGCTTGGCCATCGTAATGATGTCGCGGACCTTGGGGATGTTTTGGAGATGCATCGGCTCATTCGTGAGAAGGCAAGCAGCCATCGCGGGAAGCGCAGCATTCTTCGCGCCGCTGATATGAACTTCTCCTTCGAGCCTGCGTCCGCCTTGGATTTTGAAACGGTCCACTGTTACTTGCTCCTGATCCTTGTTCGGATCCTCGGCGCTTGCGATGCTTCGAGGGCGGCTCGTACGCTGCCGGCGGATTTCGCTAGAAGAGACTTGGCGTCGCGCCTATTCGCTCCTGTTTTCAGCATGATAAGCGCAGCCGGCAGATTGTGTCCCGTTTGACGCAGCGCGTGTTCCGCAGCTGACGGACTTACACCTATGGCTTCCTCAAGAATCCGTGCCGCGCGCCGCCGCAACTTCTTGTTTGTGAGCGCCACATAGATCATCCAGTTGTCATAAACGCGACCGAGGCGCACCATCGCGGTTGTTGAGAGCAAGTTCAACACCATTTTCTGCGCGGTGCCAGCCTTTAGGCGCGTGGAACCGGCGATCACTTCCGAGCCCGTCTTAGGAACGATCGCAATTTTCACGCTGCGAGCGAGAGCCGACCTCGGGTTCGACGTGATCCCGATGGTAATGCTTCCGCGCCGCCGCGCGAACTCGATCGCGCCAAGAACATAAGGTGTCGCCCCGCTTGCCGCAAGCCCGACGACAACGTCCCGTTGCGAGAGACCCGACGTCGCGAGATCACGAGCACCGCTGGTTGCGGAATCTTCGGCCTCTTCGTTTGCTCCGCGCATCGTCCTTGCTCCGCCAGCAATCACGGCCTGAACCGATTCGGCTCGCGTCCCAAACGTTGGGGGACATTCAGCCGCGTCGAGGGCTGCAAGCCGGCCACTCGTTCCCGCCCCAACATAAAAAAGTCTACCGCCATTCGAGAGGCTGCCTACGATTGCATCAACTGCGCGAGCGATTTGCGGCAGTTCTCGCCGAACCGCTACTGCCACGCGTTCGTCTTCGCGATTGAGGATGCGGAGAATCTCGAGCGTCGATTTCTTGTCGAGCCCATGCGAGCGAGGATTTCTATCTTCGGTTCTGGATAGCTTCAACCTGTGCCTCAATGCGAACTTACAGTATACCGATACACTTGCTTGCAGTGACGCTGACAGAAAACAAGTTGCGCGATGATCCAAGGAAGCTATTGAGCGGCCGCCGGTGCTGAGGTAAAGCCCAAAGCCTCAAAAATTGCGTCATGCAACTCGGGTCGTACACGCCGAATCTTGATGTTGTCCACGGACGGATTGACGCGATTCGTTAGCAGGATGATAAAGAAATTGCGTTCAGGATCTATCCACAGTGACGTGCCGGTGAATCCATAGTGACCAAAGGCGTGCGCCGAAAAAAAGCGCCCCGTGGCTGTCGGGTCAAGCGCAACATCCCAGCCCAGCGTGCGCGCGGAGTTGCCAATCGTCTGGTGGGCGGTGAATTCAGAGATCGTCGCGCGCGACACGACGCGGTGATGCGCGTAAATGCCCCCATTCAAGATCATCTGCGCGAAGACGGCAACGTCTCCGGCCGTCGAAAACAAACCCGCATCGCCTGCGATTCCGCCCATGGCCCAGGCATTCTGATCGTGAACTTCGCCTTGAATCAGGTGTTTGCGATAGCACAGGTCATTCTCTGTGGGAGGAATGCTCGCGCGAAGCGAACGGGGCGGATTGAACAACGAATTCTTCATGTCGAGCGGCGAAAAGATTTCCTTTCGGGCGAATTCTGCCAGCGATTCACCCGTGAGGCGCTGGACGATTTCGCCGAGCAGGATGAATCCGAGATCGGAATACTCGATTTGTTTGCCAGGCTCATGAACGAGAGGTTCGGCCAACACGCGCGCGAGGATGGCGTCATGTCCTTGGGTCTCTCGATAGAAATCGCGGTGTGCAGGAAGGCCAGAATCATGCAGCAGGAGCATGCGCGGAGTGACGCGTGCACGCCACGCAGGATTTGGATCATTCTTCGCAGCAGCGCTCCACTCCGGCAGCAGTCGCGAGAGCGGCGCGTCAAGATCGAGCCGTTTCTGTTGCACGAGGATCATCACACATGTCGTCGTGACGATCGGCTTCGTTAGCGACGCAAGATCGTAAATCGTATCCGCCCGGACCGGCGCAGCTTTCGCGTCGCGCGTAAACTTCCCGAATGGGTGTACCACGAGCTTGTTATCCAGACCCACCGCAAGAACTCCGCCCGGAAAGGCGCCATCGGCCACGGCCCGCTCGAGCAGCGTATAAGCCGGCGCAAGACGATTCGAGAGCGCCTGGGGAGCCGCTTCCAGGGTCATCGGATTCGCTGCCACCTGCATTCCGTCGCCGCGCTTCACGGTGTCGGGAACGGTTACCGGGATCCGGCCCTTGATCGCGGTTTGGCCGAATAGCGCACGAACGGCAGCACGCTGCGACACATCGTTCGTAGAGAATTCGCCGATCCAGCTTTTTGCGCTAGGAAAACTCGAAACTAGATAAGGACTGCCGAAAGCAAGCACGACACATGGCTTTCCATTCGCGAGCATTTGATTGACGAATACCCGCTGATCGTCCGGAAACCCGACATTGCCCTTGCGATCGGCGACTCGAACAAATAACGCAGCAATCGCAATATCGTAGGAATCAGCCGGTGGCAGCTTCAGCGTGCTGACATTGACGAATTGCGTATCGGCACGAAGCGACTTGAGCGAATCCGCACGCCAGCGAATTTCGCTTTCCAGCGTAGCGCTCGGATACGCATCGGGGTCAGCAGAGAGTGAGACAAGCAGGACGCGCAGCGGCCGCGCAGCATTCAGTGGCACGAGATTCTCGGAATTGCGAAGAAGAGTGACGCCGCGATCCGCGATGGCCTGTGCGTCCTCAGCAAATTTCGGAAGTCCGAATTTCTGATTCAGCCGCGGAACATCAACAAGGCGATTCTTGTCGAGCCCGAGTCGCGCTTTTGCCTGAAGAATTCGCCTGACCGACTCATCGATTCGTTTTTCTGAGAGCCGTCCCGATTTGACGGCGTTTTCAAGGCCCGCCAAGGCAGCATCCGGCACTGGGGGTTGAAGGACGATATCTGCCCCGGCTTCGACCGCACGTATGGCTGCTTCGTCCGGAGGGTACATCGACGTTACGCCGCCCATGTCCATTGCGTCGGTAACGATCAGCCCGCGAAATTTCATTTCATTACGCAGAAGGCCCGTTAGGATGTTGCGCGAAAGCGACGCCGGAACGGTAGCGTCCGGTTCGAGCGCGCGTACTGCCAGATGTCCAGGCATGATCGAGCTAACGCCAGCAGAAATTGCGGCGCGGAAAGGCACGAGCTCGTTACTCTCGAGTTCCTCACGGTCATCCGGAACAACTGGCAGCGAAAGATGAGAATCGGTGGTCACATCGCCGTGGCCGGGAAAATGCTTCGCAGTCGCAAGCGCACCATTTTCTTCGATCCCACGAATGAATTGCGTGGCGAAATCAGCCACTTGTCGCGGATCCTCGCCGAACGCGCGGATGTTGATGATTGGATTCCCGGGATTGTCGTTAAGATCGGCGTCGGGAGCGAAGATCCAGTGAATTCCGGCAGCACGAGCCTCAAGCGCGGTGTCCTTGCCGGCTGTGTGAGCAAGTTGTGGGTCGTCCGTAGCGCCGATAGCCATTGCCGAAGGGAAGTTCGTTCCCTCATCGAGGCGCATGCCGGTGCCGCTCTCAAAATCGGCGCCGATCAGGAGCGGTATCTTGGAATGAGCCTGGAGGGCATTCGTAATCACGGCTGTTGGATACACCTGACTGCGCTCAATTCCCAGCGGGCCGCGAATGGTACCGAGGATGAATCCTCCAACGTGATTATCCTCCACCTGATGAAGCAAATCCTTGTATGCCGGGCTTTCGGTGGACGCAAAAACTCCGAAATAGTAAGGCATCAGCATCTGGCCGAGTTTTTCGCGGACGGTCATTTTCCTCAATGTGGACTCGACCCACACTGAACTGGCGGTTGAGGCGCGAGTCTTCTTCGGCGAGGGCTTTTGGGAGCGGGCGGAAGGTGTCATGAGAAGGAGCAGCGCTATCGAGGAGAGCCCGAGTATCCGGAACGAAGCTCTTCGGGCGTTCCATGTTGACGACTGCATCCCGCGGCTGTATATAGCACACGGTTTCATGCGGCACAACCGAGCTTCCCAGCAGATGTTTCGTTTCCGTTTACTCTCATTTCTCCCGCTAATAGCCGGAGCGCTTTTTGTTTTTGCGCTGAGTTCTGGAAAAAAAAACGCCACGCCCGCTCAAGCCTTCTTCGGTGACGACAGCAAAACTGGCGATCATACCAAGACAGGCATTGATGTGCTGGAGGCAGAGAAATTCTCGCTACTGCGTGGCACGCGAGTCGGGCTGATCACCAACCAGACGGGGCTTGATTCGTACGGCCACCGGACGATTGATCTTCTCGCGCGCGCTGAGGGAGTGAATCTGATTGCGATTTTTAGCCCCGAACATGGGATCGCCGGCGTGGCAGACGCGTCGGTTTCTAATCAAGCGGATGCCCCCACGGGACTGCCGATCTATAGCCTGTACGGTGCCACACGACGGCCTACAAGCGAGATGCTTCGCGGCATTGACACGCTCGTATTTGACATTCAAGACGCAGGCGTGCGTTTCTACACGTACATTACGACGATGGCGTACTCGATGGAGGCGGCGGCCCAACAGCACATCGCATTCGTCGTACTCGATCGGCCCAACCCGCTCGGCGGCGAAATTATTGAGGGTCCTGTGCTTGATCGTAACCGGACTTCGTTTGTCGGTTACTTCCCAATGCCCGTGCGGTATGCGATGACCATGGGTGAGCTGGCGCAGATGTTCAATTCCGAAAACAAAATCGGTGCTGACCTTCACGTGGTTGCGATGCAGGATTGGCACCGGCGCGATTTCTATGACATGACGGGACTCGCCTGGATCGCACCGTCGCCGGCACTGCGCACTTTGCGTGAGAACTTTCTATATCCGGGCATCGAAATCTTGCAAGCAGCAGGCGTCTCTGTGGGACGAGGCACGCCAACTCCCTTCGAGCTTCTTGGTGCGCCCTGGATTGATTCAACGATGTTATTGACCGAACTGAATCGTCGCCATCCGAAAGGGGTGCGGTTCGCGGCCGCGGAGTTCATCCCAACAAGTAGTATGTACGGTGGGATGTTGTGCAAAGGAATCTCGATCGATTTACAGGATCGCAATACGTTTCGACCGGTTATGACTGGCCTTGAAATTGCCTCGACCCTTCATAGCTTGTATCCCACGCAATTCAATATGGAGAAAATGATCGAGCTTCTTGGTTCGCAAACAACAGTTGATAGACTCGCGCGTGGCGAGGAACCAAGGGAAATCGAAGCCGGATGGGCTGCTGATCTCGATAAATTTCGAACAATGCGCGAGAAGTATCTCCTGTACCATTGAGCCGTGCGGATTTGTTCACTCCTGCCGTCAGCGACAGAAATTCTTTACGCTCTCGGTCTTGGCGACGCCGTTGTCGGGGTAACGCATGAATGTGACTATCCGCCGGAGGCAGCGAAGAAGCCGCCGCTGATTCGCCCGCGAGTCGATCCTCAAGCGCCGCCCGCCGCAATCGATCAAGAAGTGACGGAGCTTGTCTCACGCGGCGAGAGCATCTACGTGGTGGATGCGGAGTTGCTTGCATCACTCGCTCCAGACCTCATAATTACACAGGATCTTTGTCACGTATGTGCGGCCTCGCCTGAGGATCTAGCCACCGCACTTGCTCGTTTTTCGAAGCGGCCCAAAATTCTTTCTCTAACGCCTCATTCGCTTGCGGATGTGTGGGAAGACATTCGCAGAATTGGCGAGGCGACCGGCCGGCGACGAGATGCTCAGGGGTTGACAATTACTCTCTCGCAAAGAGTTGCCGCAATCGAAATGAAGGTCGCGGGTGCTCCCAGGCCGCGCGTCCTCTGTCTCGAATGGGTGGATCCGTTCTACGTCGCCGGGCATTGGGTTCCGGAATTGGTGGTGAAGGCAGGCGGCGAGGACGTATTAGGACGTGCCGGCGAGCCGTCGTTTCGCGCGACAGCGGAGCAAATCGCAGAAACCGCTGCGGAGATCATTGTCGTGATGCCGTGCGGATATAGTTCGCGGCGCGCGGGAGATGAATTCAACTTCCAGGAGCTACCCACCAGTTGGAAGAATCTGCCGGCGATACGCGACAAGCGGGTTTTTGCGGTTGACGCTAATAGTTATTTTTCGCGTCCAGGCCCACGGCTCGCAGATGGAGTAGAACTCCTCGCGCACCTGTTTCACCCGCAACTCGTGCCATCGAATGTCCGCGGCGAAGCGTTTCAGAACCTTTAGCGGCCTTCACTGCGCCTCTATTCAGTCGTCCGCTTGCTCCAATACCGATAAAAAATCAGACCGGCGCACATCAAAGCTAGGCCAATTGACGAACGCACAGGTCGCTGAATCCAGATACTCACGGTCAGCGCCATTGCGCCAATCACAAAAATCAACGGAACCATCGGATAGCCCCAAGTCTTGTAGGGCCGCGGCATATTAGGTTCCGAGCGGCGCAAGCGGAACAGCGCGACAACCGCCAAACCGTAGAAAATCCACCCGGCAAAAATGAAGAGGGAAGTGAGGTCTTCAAATGTTCCTGTCAAATCCATCACGCTTGCAAGACAGCACTGGAAAATCAGCGCGTTGCCGGGAGTCCTAAATTTAGGATGGATAGATCCTGCGAACCGAAAAAAGATTCCGTCTCGCGCCATCGCGTAATCAACACGAGCGCCGCTGAGGACCGACGAGTTCAACGTGCCGAGCGCCGAAATCACCATGGCAAGTGTGACCCAGACGGCCGCGCCGCGGCCGGCGAAGCTTGCTACGACATCCGATGCGACGTGCTGGGACATAGCGACGACATCGAACGGGAGTGCGTAGAAGCAGACCGCGCTAAAAACACTAAAGAGAACAATGACAAACGCAACTCCGCCGATGAGCGCGCGAGGAATGTTTCGGCCGGGCTCCCTGATTTCAGAGCCGACCAGGTTCAGATCTTCCCAGCCGTCAAACACCCATAGGGCCGCGGCTAGCGCCGCTAGAAAGCCCGTGGTCGTGCTCCAGGATAGCGAGGTCGGCCAAATCGGTTGGAAATTCGACGAGCGCCCGTGCGAGAGAAAGAACCCGAAGCCAATAATCGCGACGACCGAAGAGATTTTGATAATCGTCAGGGTGATTTGGACTTGTCCGCCGAGCCGTACCCCGAGATAGTTGATGAACGTCAGCAGGATGAGTGCGAGAACGGCAAGCGGTTGTGCCCACGTAAAAATAAACTCGGAATGATGCCCTGAGAAAAAAGGGAATTGTACGTGGAGGGTGTACAGCGGCGCAGCGATAGCCGGAAACAAAAAACCAACAAATCGCATCAAGCCTGCCGCAATTGATGCGGTAGATGACGGACGGCCGACGATTGAATGCGTCCATCCGAATAGAAATCCCCACACGGGGCCAAATCCGCGCCGCAGGTACGCGTACTCGCCGCCAGCTTCCGGTATTTCCGCTCCGAGTTCGGCGAAACTAAGCGCGCCAAACATCGACAGCACTCCGCCCACGATCCACGCCGCAAACACGACTGCGGTTGAACCGGCCTCGCGGGCCATCTCCGCCGGCTTCAGGAAAATGCCAGTGCCGATCATCGTCCCGACGACGATCGCAGCGGCAGCCCAAGCGCCGAGCCCTCGAATTAATTCGAGCCGCTGCGTTGGCTTCGTTTCAGCGGAAATGGCGATAAATTTCTCCGTTGTTCAGTAGAAAGTGATGCCTAACTCGGTGACGAATTTGACGTGAGCAGTGCCGTTTCGTCGGTGGCTATACTCGCCAGAGCGCCCACGAAGTAGGTAATCATCGTGCCGACAAAAACGTACCAGGTCCATGCTAGTGGCGTAAACCGCGCGACGCAGAGCATGGATGCCAACCCAACCGCGAAGCCCACGATCGCTCCAGTTTCATTCGCGCGCTGGTTCCACGTGCCGAGCAAAAATACGCCAAGCAAAGCTCCATATGTAATCGAAGTAATTGTGAGACCAGCGACCAAAACTGGCCCCCAATGAATCAATCCGAGTAGCGCGAGAATCACGCCCCAGACAATCGTCATAATCCGCGACCGCCCCAACGACTGTGTTCCTTGATCGGTTCGGCGCCGTCCGAGGTCTATGATGCTGGAGGAGGCCAGCGAGTTCAACGAACCACTGGCGTTTGACATCGCGATCGCAAAGATTGACGCCAGCACGAGTCCGCTAAGGCCCACAGGCATGTGGTGAACGACGAATTGAGCGTAGAGGCGGTCGGGGTCATTGCCCGGATTCTGCAACCCTCCGTGTTGAGCGAATACGAACAGCATCACGCCCAGCACGAGGAACAGGGAAAATTGCACGAATACGATCACGCCGCTGGCGAGCAACGCCGTCTTGCTGTCTCTCTCATTCCGCGCCGCGAGCAATCGCTGTACGAGTGTTTGATCCGTCCCATGACTCGCCATCGTGAGGAACGTACCGCCGAGAATACCGGCCCAGAACGTGTAGCTTTTTGTGAGGCTAAATGCGAAGTCAAAAATCGTGAGTTTGCCGCCCGCCGCAGCCGCGACCCGAGTGACCTCCAGCCACCCACCTGGAATCTTGTGCAGCAGTAGCAAGAATGCCGCCACCGAACCCGTAAGGTAGAGCGCGAATTGGATCACGTCGGTCCAGATCACAGCGCGCATCCCGCCTTCAAACGTGTAAAACAACGTGAGCAGCGCGATAATCAAGATTGAGATCCGTTCGCCCGTCCCGAACGCTACGCTCACGACCTTTCCGATGGCCGATATTCGAACGCCTTCCGCAAGCGCGCGAGTGACCAAGAACACCACCGCTGCCGCCGACCGTATTCGCGTCCCAAATCTCTTCTCGAGAAGCTGGTAAGCCGTGTAGAATTCGCCTTGGAAATACTGCGGGATCAATACAACACACAGAATCACGCGCGCGACAAGATAGCCCAACACAATTTGCAAGAATCCGAGGTTTCCGCCGTAAGCAATGCCGGGAGTGCTGATAATTGTGAGTGTCGAGGTTTCGGTGGCGACAATGGAGCACGCGATCGCCCACCAGGGCGCTGTCCGCCCGCCAAGAAAATAATCGCGCAGACTGTTTTGACCGCGCCGGAAATACACGCCGAAAAGCGTGATACCTGCAAGGTAGAGAACGAGGATAGCGAGATCGATTGGGCTGATTTGCATCGCGCCCGTTTCTCATGAAGGCCGGCGGGTCGCGCGATGCTAACTGCCATCTTCGAAGCCTGTCAAGTACAGCGAGGATGAATGTCGGAAGAAAAAAACACAAACGCAGAATACTTCCTGGGGCTTGACGGCGGCGGGACAAAAACGGATTGCGTACTGGTCGATGGTTTGGGTAAAACTCTCGCCCGTTCAACGGCGGGCCCATCGAATCCGATTCGTGCGGGCTACGCCAAGGCGTGGTTCACTCTCAGCGACGCAGCCGATGTAGTGCTCGAACATCATCACATCAAAGCCGGAGACATTCGTGGCATTTACGCCGGCATTGGCGGAGCAGGCAGAGATGTGGTTGCAAAGCGGATTGGTACCTTCCTCGAGAATGCGTTTCCCCAAGCGGCGGTAACAGTCACAACAGACTTGGCAATCACGCTGCAAGCGGCGGTAGGCGACGGCGAAGGACTGGTGCTGATAATCAGCACGGGGTCCGCTGCATACGGGCGAGACTTCACCGGGATTACGGCGCGCGCCGGCGGACGTGGTCCCTGGTTTAGCGATGAAGGGAGCGCGTTTGATATCGGCAGGCGTGCGCTTGCTGCTGTGGTCCGCGCGGAGGAAAATCGTGGCCCCGAATCAGCGCTTTCTGAACGCGTTCTGAAGTGGCTGGGCTGCTCGGAATGGAACCGCGTCTTAGATTGGGTTGTAAAAAACCCGGACGATGTATTCCCTCGGATTTTTCCTCTCGTCGCCGAGTTAGGAGACAAGGGGGATCCGGTCTGTGAGGCCATCCTGTCCAACGCGGCCGAGTCTCTCACGGAGTTCGTCGGCAGCGTACTCTCTCGGCTGAACTTGAACGATCGTGAGGTTCCGATCGCAAGAGCTGGCGGTGCCGTGGGTCGCAGTAGATTTTTTGATGCCGCGATTGATGAAGGTCTGAACCGCATAGCTCCCCGCGCAAAGTTGATTTCGCTTGCGATGAAACCCGCGGAGGCCGCGGCTCAGCTAGCGATCCGCTCGGGGCGACGTAAGGCCCATGCCGGATGACGCCGTCCTGGCCGCCCAGTACGCGCGGTCAGCGAGTGCCGAAGAAATCAAGGTTCTGATTCACGATGCTAATGAGGCCACTCTACTTGCACTACTCGAGAATCCGAATTTCGACGAGCCTGATGTTATTGCCCTGCTTGAGCGATTAGATCTCTCTTCAAAACTCGTATCCGCTGTTGCCGGTGTTGGCAAATGGAATTCGAGCGAGCGCGTTCGCCTTCGCCTTGCGAGGCATCCCCGCACTCCCAGACGCATTGCGCTGGCGCTCCTGCGCCAGCTATTTCTCTTCGATTTGGTGAGCGTCAGTTTGCAGCCATCTGCTCCGGCAGACGTTCGTCGAGCGGCCGAAGGCATTATTCTCACGCGGATCCCCCATCTGGCGGTTGGGGAGAAATTGACTTTGGCGCGGCGCGGGCCATCAAGAATTGCAGGGGCCGTGTTGGCGGAAGGACATCCACAGGCAATCAAGTTGGCCCTCGGCAATGGCTTTCTTACCGAAAGCCAGGTATTGAAGATACTTGCGAAGCCGGACGTGTCTGAGCGGGTAGTGATCGCGATTGCGCAACACTCGAAGTGGTCTTGCCAGTACAATGTCCGGCTTGGATTGATGCGCAACGCTCACACACCGGTGCCCATTGTTTTGGCAATGCTCCCAAATCTTACGATCCGTGATCTAAAGGAAATTGCAAAGCACGAGCCCTTGGCACCGCATATAAAGAAGTACATCGAGGGAGAATTAAACCGGCGATCGACAGGGGAGCGGGATAATTTAGACTAGTCGCGCGTAGCAGGACGCACGGAAACTCCATGGCGAAGAAATCGAGACAGATGCGCTGGATCGTGGTGCTTGGCGGTATCGTCTTCTTTGGCGTGCTCCTGTATTCCACTTTGCAGCAAACACAAAAGGAATACGAAGTCTGTGTAAACTTTAAAGACCGCTCCCATTGCGCCACCGCGCGCGGTTCAACCGCGGAAGAAGCAATTCGAAGTGCCCGAGACATCGATTGCGGCTTGATCACCAACGGACGCGACGAAGTAATGGCTTGCAACGACGTCCAACCCGCGAGCGTCCGCCAAGTCAAGTAGTCGTCTCCGGAGGGGTTCTCGAATACTTTTCCCCTAGGCCGTTTCGTGGAAGAGCGAGAGTAGGGCTTACTTCGTAGCAAGCTTCAGGGCGACCGGTGTTCCAAGCATCCTCAAATAGGTCATCAATTGAGCGCGATGATGAATCTCATGCTCGTTGATCCCGAATAGAATCACGGCAACCTTACGACGAAAACCAAGCTGGGTATGGGCTCGTTCCCCGTCAAAAGCGGTTTCGGGCAAGGCTACCACAGCCTTGATAGTTTCCACGTGCACTCGCTCGATGTTCTTCAATTCGTCTTCAAGCGAGCTGGGAGAACCCATCACAGCGTGCAGTCCTTTCGGAACGCGAATCTCGTAATATGCGAAATCACCGTCAAGCGCGCACTTCCGCACGCCCTCTTCAGACACCCACAAATGTCGCAGCAATTCCCCTACACTGAGCGCCCCGTTTTCGGGCTTCCAGGCCATATCCTCGGGACGAATCACGCCAAATACGTCCCGGCTACGAGCCCGTATGGCTTCCTTTTGCTTTAGAAAAAATTGCTGCAGCGTCATTGCCTGATTATACGTCAGCCGTCACCTTGATTTCCGGTGTCTAATTTGGGCGGGCAAGCGTGTGCCCGAATTGACAGTTCATAAGGCACCGCTTAGCATGAATTATTGTTGGAGTCAGCGCGGACATGAACATGACGCGGTGTTTGAACTGTGGAGCGGATCGGAACGCGGATGTCTGTGAAGCTTGTGGACTAGGCTCCGTGGCTGCTGAATTTTCGCTTCGCAGCAAATTATTGAATCGCACCGCGCTTTTCCTGCTTGGTGCAATCGCATTTGTTGCGGCGAGCGGACGCTATCCTGCCCTCGATCTCGATGGCATCCTTATTTTCATCGGCGTGCTCTTTTTTTTGACGCTCGGGGTGGCGATTTGGGTCGAGCGACGCGCGCTTCGGCACGCGGAGGTCGAAGCCTTAAAACGGGTATATTACGGGCTGATTCCGATTCCTTGGCTACTCGCGCTGTTGCTCTTAGCAAATGGTGCGCTTGATCACTCACCGCCGCAGATCGAAACTGCGCGAGTGGTTGGCAAGTTTGCGATGCGCGGCCCGGTTCCAAGCCGCAGACTAATCGTCAATTCTTGGCGCGAAGATAGGCGCTTTGAGCGCGTCCCTGTAGACCCAAGCGATTTTGACCGCTTCGCAACCGGCGACGTCGTTGAAGTGCACGTTGAGGGAGGGTTGGTTGGAATCCCGTGGGTCTCGGGTGTTTCGCGGCCTTAGGTGCCAGGAATCCGACGGACTAAATTCTCGCTGGGTTTTCTCGTTTGATGAATTCGCCCGCGCCGGCCTTTCCAACGAATTTGCCATTCTCGATGAGTGTACGGCCGCGGGACAACACGACTTTCGGTGTACCCTTTACCCGTATGCCTTCGAACATCGAATAATCCACACGCATGTGGTGAGTCTTTGCGCTGATTACATGCTCCGCATTCGGGTCGAACACCACGAGGTCAGCGTCTGAACCAATTGCAATCGTCCCCTTGCGAGGATAAAGGCCAAAGAGCTTCGCGGGAGCGGTCGAAACGAGCTGCACGAAGCGATTCGGCGAAAAACGGTTCCCATGCACGCCGCCGCTGTAGACCAGGCTCAGCCTGTGCTCGATTCCAGGGCCACCATTCGGAATCTTGGTGAAATCATCTTTTCCCAGTTCCTTCTGTTCCTTGAAGCAGAATGGGCAATGATCGGTTGAAACCACCTGCAGGTCGTCCTGCGTGAGCCCCTGCCACAGCTTTTCCTGATGCCACTTTTCGCGAAGAGGTGGAGTAAAGACGTATTTCGCGCCTTCAAATCCCGGAACATCCATATTTTCTAGCGAGAGATAAAGATACTGCGGACACGTTTCCGCATAGGCTCTCAATCCTCGGTCGCGCGCCTCGCGGACTTTCTCGAGCGCGTCATTACACGATAAGTGCACGATATAAACCGGCGCCCCCGCCATCTCCGCAAGCGCGATGGCACGCGATGTTGCTTCCGCCTCGGCCGTGGTCGGGCGCGTCAGCGCATGATACTTCGGAGCTCGTTTTCCTTCGGCCAGCGCGCGTTGCACGATTACATCGATCGCGCCACCGTTCTCTGCGTGCATGCAGATCATCCCGCCGCAGTCCCCAGCGGCCGACATCGCGCGAAAGATCGAAGCATCGTCAAGCATGAACACGCCCGGGTACGCCATGAACAGCTTAAAGGTAGGCACGCCCTCATGAACCAGCGTCTTCATTTCCTGCAGCTGTGCGTCGGGCAAATCCGTGATGATGCAGTGAAACGAGTAGTCGATCACAGCCTTGCCGTCGGCCTTTTTCATCCAGGTGTCGAAAGCTTGATGAAGAGTTTGCCCTTTGTATTGAATTGCGAAGTCGATCAGGGTGGTCGTGCCACCATGAGCCGCCGCCACCGTGCCCGATTCGAAGTCGTCGGCACTCTTTGTGCCGCCGAAGGGCATATCAAGGTGTGTGTGCACGTCTATTCCGCCCGGCATCACATAGCAATGGGTTGCGTCGATAACTTTGCCCGCATTTTCCGTGGGTAAATCTTTGGCGATTGCCACGATTCGGCCACCAACAATGCCCAGATCGCTCGCATAGGTGTCGGTCGCAGTAACAACCGTACCGTTGCGAATCACCGTATCGAAGCGCATGTATCTCGGCCTCCTCGTGTCTCCTGCAGGGCGAGTAGATTACACCGCTTTTAGGCACATTGGCATCTGACAGAGAGGCGGATTCTCTGATGCGCTACCACGAGATCACTCCTTACTAGTCCGCATCAAGAGCAGGAAGGAACATGGAGACATCCTGGAGCAATCGCACTAGAATGACCTCTTTCCAAAAACTGAGCATTGACCTGAAATAATTCGATGAACCTACGCGAAACAGCTCCGCCTCTTTCGGCCGAACAATACGAAATGAATTTCGCTGAGCTCGTGCCTCCGATGACGCCTAGCCAGGCTGCAATCGAGTCAGCCCGATGCCTTTATTGTTTTGATGCGCCGTGCATCCACGCCTGTCCGACGCACATCGATGTCCCCACATTCATCAAGAAAATCTTTACAGGTAATTTGCGCGGGTCGGCGCGCGTGATTCTGGAAGCGAATATCCTGGGTGCAAGTTGCGGACGCGTCTGCCCTACAGAAGTGTTGTGCGAAGGCGCGTGCGTAATGCACGAAAAAGGACAGAAACCGATCGAAATCGGCCGCTTGCAACGACACGCGGTTGATTACGTGCTCGATCGCAAGATTCAGCTTTTTCACGCCGGCACGCCCAAGGGGAAACGAGTTGCCTGCATTGGCGCCGGTCCCGCCTCGCTTGCGTGCGCCGCCGAGCTTGCACAAGCCGGCTACCAGGTAACCATCTTCGATCGCAATGCCGTGCCGGGCGGCCTGAATACGTATGGAATTGCCGCCTATAAGCTGCGAGCCGACGATTCGCTTCGCGAAGTCGAGCCGATACGCAAGCTCGGCGTCGAGTTTCAGCAGAATGCCGAAATCGATCGCGACTTGCCTTTCGCCCAGCTCGAAAAGGATTACCACGCGATCTTTATCGGGGTTGGCTTGGGTGAAACGTGGGATCTCGCGCTGCCTGGTGAAAACCTGGGCGGCGTCTGCGGCGCAATGGAATTTATCGAAGCCACGAAACTGCGGCCGTTTGCTGAAGTGCAGGTCGGCCGTCGGATTGCCTGTATCGGGGCAGGGAACACAGCGATCGATGTAGTTACCGCCGCAAAGCGGCTCGGCTCCGACTCCGTTCACTTGATTTATCGGCGCGGTGAAAAAGAAATGCCGGCATTCCGTTACGAGTACGACCTTGCGAAACTGGACGGCGTTCTTTTCCACTGGTACACCCAGCCGGTTCGGATTATCGGTGAAGATGGAAAAGTTACGGGGATCGAATGCCTGCGGACTCGGCTCGAGCAGGGAAACGGACGAGAGCGCGGAAAAGTGGTGCCGATTCCCGGCAGCGAATTCAAGATCGATGTGGACATGGTCGTCCGCGCCATCGGCCAAAAACCTGTAACCGATTTGTTCCGCACCATTGCGGGCATCGAAGTCCGCGATAATGGAACGATTGCCATCAACGACAAATATCACACAGGTGCGCAGAAGTATTTCGCGGGGGGCGACTGCACGAACGGTGGCAAAGAAGTTGTCGACGCGGTCGCGGAAGGCAAGGCAGCAGCAAAAAGTATCGATGCATGGCTGGGCGCACCTCGTGCGAGGAATTGAGTTTCTGTGCAGCTTCCCGAAAGCCTCACCGACCGACTGCCCTTACTAGAGGCTCTTGAGACCGATTGGGATCCGATTCCGCGCTGGGCTTTGGTTGCTTGGGCGGGATTCTACTCTCTGTTTCTCTATCAGGCAGCACGAGGCAACGGATTTCTACTACTGATGGACGGGGTTTTTGTTCCGATTCACGAAGGTGGCCATTTGCTTTTCCGGTTCTTCGGACAGTTTCTGAATATTGCGGGTGGCACACTGCTGCAACTCGGTGTGCCGATTGCGTTGGCAATCTACTTTCTATTCCAGCGGCAGGCGCAGGGAGTCGCTTTCTGCATGTTTTTCTTTTTTGAACAGTTTTTGCCGATTGCCACGTACATGGCGGACGCCCGGGCGCAAGATTTGCCGCTCTTAACGATCGGCGATGGCGATTACGTAATTCACGATTGGAACTATCTGTTCGGCAAACTTGGCATGTTGCAGCATGATGTTCAGATTGCGGGCACGGTTCGCTTCCTGGGCTGGATCGGTATGCTAAGTGTAGTCGGTTGGCTGATCTGGCGTGGCTTAAAGGACATAACTCGTTCGACGCAAGTGGTTGCGAGGTGAGAGATGGCTGATTTGCGTGTGAAACTGTGCGGCGTCGAATCGCCGAACCCCTTCTGGCTCGCTTCCGGCCCACCCACAAACACCGCCGACCAGGTGATGCGCGCATTCGATGCCGGATGGGGCGGCGCCGTCTGGAAGACGATTGGCGAACCCATTCAAAACACATCATCACGCTACGCCTCGATCGACCTGAACGGCGTAAAGATGATGGGCCTCAACAATATCGAACTCATCAGCGACCGTCCTGTCGAAGTGAACCTCCGTGAAATCGCGGAAGTAAAGAAGCGCTACCCCAAGCATCTTGTGATTGCATCGCTGATGGTCGAATCGAAGCGGGAGACATGGCACGACATCGTTCGCCGCGCCGAAGATGCAGGTTCCGACATGCTGGAACTGAATTTCGGCTGCCCGCACGGAATGAGCGAGCGAGGAATGGGCGCAGCCGTCGGCCAAGTCCCCGAATACACCGAGATGATCACTTCATGGGCGAAGGAAGTCGCAAAGACTCCGGTGATTTCAAAATTGACGCCCAACGTCACAGATATCACTCACATTGCGCTCGCGGCTCAGCGCGGGGGTGCTGACGCCGTGAGCCTGATCAACACGATTAATTCTCTAATGAGCGTAAATCTTGAGACGTTCGCGCCGACTCCGAACGTAGCAGGCAAGTCCTCGCACGGCGGCTATTGTGGCCCGGCGGTGAAACCCATCGCGCTGCATCTCGTTTCCAGCGTCGCCAAGAAAGTGAAGATTCCGATCGTCGGAATCGGGGGGATAGGTAACTGGATTGACGCGGCAGAACACATCGCGCTGGGCGCCTCAACCGTTCAGGTCTGCACCGCTGCAATGCACTACGGTTTCCGCATCGTCGAAGATATGGCCGATGGCCTGACCGCCTACATGGACGACCATGGCTATCGCTCGATCGATGATTTTCGCGGCCGCGCGGTGGCGAACGTCTTGGACTGGGGCGACCTGGATCTCAATTACAAAATCGTCGCCAAAATTCACACCAACCTTTGCATCGGTTGCCAGCTATGCCACGTCGCTTGTGAAGACGGGGCGCACCAGTGCATCGAACGCGCGTCTGCCAAAAATGGCAACGGCAAACACAACGCAAACGGAATGGAAGTTCACGTGCCCCGCATCATCGAAGAGGAATGCGTCGGTTGCAACTTATGTGCGCTCGTGTGCCCGGTGGACGGGTGCATCACAATGCTGCAGATTGATAACGGCCTGCCCCCGATGTCCTGGAAACAGAAGACAGCTGGTGCAGCGGGCCCCGCCACGCCGCACGCCTGAATCGTCAGTAAAAAGCCCGCAGGTCCGCCGGATGCGGCAACATTATTTCGAGTTCGCGTCCGTAATCGTTCAGTGTCAGCTTAATGCGCTCGGCAGGGCCAACGTCGCGCTCGATCCAGTCCTTCGTCGGAATCAATCGGTCACTGCTGAAAAGATCCCCGCTTTCGAAATCAGCTCCTTGCGCTTGCAAATCACTAGGCAGCACTTGATATACGGTCTTTGCTTTAATATCCAGCGCAAGCCACCTATGTCCCAGAAGTATTAGGACGAGATTCGGTTTTTTTTGCGATTTATCCGGTTGGTAGACGGCCGTCTTGAGCGGTTGTTTATCATCGAGGTGCACCTGGCCTCGATCGATCGGCTTCCAGTGAATACGTCCATCATCTTTGGCAGCTGCAGAGAACGCGATACAGAAGATCAGGCAAACGAAACTATGCGCGCGCCACACTTGCCCGCCGGTCAGTAGATGCTCGATTCGCGTTTGCGTCCGGTGTAATCGATATACACGATTTTGAGGTCGGTGTAGAAATCGAGCGCAGTATTGCCCACCTCTTTCGGGCCAACGCTCGTCGCCTTGGTGCCACCAAACGGAACATGCGCCTCGCCACCAACGGTCGGCGAATTCACGTGGGTCATGCCCGTTTGAATCTTGTCGACGAACTCGAAAATCTTGTTCGAGTCAGTCGAGTAAATGGCGCTGGTCAGTCCATATCGAACGGAATTGGCCACGTCCACAGCTTCATCGAAATCCTTCACGCGAATCACGCTTAGCACCGGCCCAAAAATTTCATCCTGCGCGATGGCGCTGTCCGACCGTACATGATCAAAGACGGTAGGCGCCACGAACCACCCCTTGTCGTACTTCGGCCCTCTCAATCGCTCACCGCCACAAAGCAGCTTGGCTTCGTTCTTCCCGATTTCGATGTAGCCAAGAACGGTGTTCATCTGCGATTCGTCAACCGATGGCCCCATTTCGACGCCGGGCTCGAGACCATCGCCCACTGAGAATTTCTTGGCACGCTCGACGAGCATAGTCACGAATTGATCCGCGACCTTCTCTTCGATCACCACTCGGCTCGTAGCCGTACAACGCTGCCCCGTAGAAGCAAATGCGCCAAAAAGCGTCGATTCCATCGCGAGGTGCAAGTCCGCATCCGAAAGGACCACGATGGGATTCTTCCCGCCCATTTCGCACTGGCACTTCTTGAGTTGAAGCGCGCCGGTCGCGTAAAGCTGGCTGCCCACTTCGTTCGAACCCGTAAATGAAAGCCCGTGCACGTGGGGATTCTGGACGAGTTCATCGCCCGTATCGCGTCCCGAACCCATGACGAGATTCAGCACGCCGGGCGGCAGCCCCGCCTGCTCGAAAATCTCTACAACTTTCATGGCGGTAAGCGGCGTCAAGGTCGCCGGCTTGAACACCACCGTATTGCCGCACACCAGCGCAGGTGCAATCTTCCAAACGGGAATAGCCACCGGAAAATTCCACGGCGTAATCACGCCTACCACACCGAGCGGCTGGCGAATCGTATATGAGAAATTCTTCGGCAATTCGCTCGGCAGTGTTTCGCCATTCAGGCGGCGCGCTTCACCAGCCATGAATTCGGTGATGTTGATGGAACGCTGCACCTCGCCGAGCGAATCCTTAAGCGCCTTGCCCTCTTCACGCGTTAGCAGCCGGGCCAGCTCTTCTTTCTGTTCCTCCATGATGCGCACTGCTTTAAACAGGATTTTCCCGCGTGCCGGAGCTGGCGTATCCCTCCACGCGGGGAAGGCCATCTTCGCTGCCGCGATCGCTTCCTTCATCTCTTCGCGAGTCGAAAGCGGAATGCGCGCAACCACTTCGTCGGTGTTCGCGGGGTTGCGTCGCTCCACAATTTTCGGCGATTTCGATTCCACCCATTCGCCGTTAATGTAATTCCTGCAAAGTGTCGTTATTTCTGTCGCGGTCGCCATGATCGCTTGTCCTCAAAACAAATTATATGCGCACTTCACCGAAACTTTTGTCGAGCAGCCGGATACCTTCATCCACGTCTGCTTTTGAAATGTTCATCGGCGGAGCCATGCGAATCGTGTTGCCTAGCAGGCCTCCTTTGCCGATCAGAAGTCCATTCTTGCGCGCCGTCTCCATTACTTGCGTGGCCTCTTGCGCGGCGGGTTCTTTCGTCTGGCGATCCTTCACGAGTTCCAAAGCCTGCATCATGCCCATTCCCCGGACATCGCCAATCAGAGAATATTTCTCCTGCAACTCCTCGAGCTTCTTGCGGAAATAGCCGCCCACCACAAAAGTATTCTCGCGCAGATTTTCTTCCTCGATCACCTCAATCACCGCGCGAACCGCCACCGACGTAACCGGACTCCCGCCAAAGGTCGAAATCGTGAGACCCTGGAATTTGTCGGCAAGCTCGGCCGTGGTGATCGTCAAGCCAACTGGCACGCCATTCCCCATGCTTTTCGCCGATGTGATGATGTCAGGCGTCACTTCCCACTGCTCGATGCCCCACCATTTCTTGCCCGTGCGGCCCCAGCCGGTCTGCACTTCGTCGGCGATGAACAGCCCGCCATAATTTTTCACAATGCGATACACGATCTTGAAATACTCCGGCGGTGGCGTGATGAACCCGCCGACGCCTTGAATCGGTTCGGCGATGAAGGCAGCAATCGAACCCCCCGTCGTGGTCTGAATTGTACTTTCAACGTCGTTGGCGCAAGCCACTCCGCATTCGGGATACTTCAAATGCAGCGGGCAACGATAGCAGTAGGGGTTCACAGCGTGCGACACACCGACGCTGATGACGCCCGATTTGCGCCAGGGCGCCTGCGCCGTAACGGACTTTGCAAGAGCCGATCCGCCTGAATAGGCATGACGCAGAGATACAACGTCATAGCTTGGGCTAATCATGCGCGAAAGAAGAAGCGCCGCTTCGTTCGCCTCCGTGCCAGAGCTGGTGAAAAAGCTCTTCTGCAATTTCCCCGGAGTGATCTGCGCCAGCTTCTCTGCCAGCGCAACCATGTGCTCGTTAGGAAATAGCGTAGAAGTGTGCTGGAGCTTGTCCACTTGCTCTTTGATTTTCGATGTCACCTTCGGATTGCAGTGTCCCACGCCGATGGTCACGATGCCGCCAAAGAAATCCAGGTACTTGTTGCCCTCGATGTCCCAGAGATATTGCATCGAAGCGTGATCCGCAACGAGCGGCTTCCGATAGTAGTTCGTGACCGCGGGCCAAATAAATTCCTTGTGCTTGCGAACGATTTCGTCAGATCGTGTTTCAGTCATCTTGGGCGTGGTCGTCATTCAGTTTGTCCATTCTCCAGATGCAACTCTGGAATGTTCCTCAATTGGCTGCATCTGCTCGCGCTTGCGCTTGTGTGCGGGAAATCTCGCCATACGACTCCGGCCGGCGATCTCGAAAAAATTGCCAGGTGGCGCGCACCTGTGCGATTTCATCTAGGTCAATGTCGTGCGTGAGTAGCTCGTCTTTGTCGCGGCTTGCCTGAGCAATAATCTTGCCGCGCGGATTGCAGAAATAGCTTTTTCCGTAGAATTCCCCGATGTTCCAGGGCGCCTCTTTTCCCACACGGTTAATTGCGCCCACGAAATAACCGTTGGCTGCGGCATGCGCGGGCTGTTCGAGCTCCCAAAGGTACTCACTTAGGCCGGCAACCGTGGCCGAGGGGTTGAATACAATTTCCGCGCCATTCAGTCCGAGAATCCGCGCACCCTCAGGGAAATGGCGGTCGTAGCAAATATAAACGCCCACCCGCGCAAATTTCGTATCGAAAACAACGTATCCGGTATTGCCCGGGGTGAAATAAAACTTCTCCCAGAATCCCGGAGCGACCTGCGGAATGTGGTGCTTGCGGTATTTTCCCAAATATTTGCCGTCCGCGTCGATTACCGCGGCGGTGTTAAAGAAGAAGCCGGTCATCTCGCGCTCGTAAATCGGAACAACAATCACCATCCCGTGTTTCTTGGCCAGCTTTTTCATGCGCTCGGTGGTTGGACCGTCGGGAATCGGTTCGGTGAGCTCATGCCATCGGATTTGCTGCTCGGCGCAAAAGTACGGGCCGTTGAAAAGCTCCTGGAGGCAGAGAATTTGAGTCTTCTTCTTGGCGGCGGATTCGATCAGCTTCTCCGTCTTATCCAGCATCTTCTTGCTGATGTCCTTAATCGAGTATTTCTCGGGCGACCACTCACAGTGAGTCTGAATGAGTCCGCAGCGCACGAGTCGAGCCATCAGCACCTCCCGCCATTGTGCTTCACAAAACCATAATGAAATTCGAAGGGCAAGTTTACCCCGTGGTGTGCAAGGCGGCAAGCAACAGCGCAGCAAGTCTGTTGAGTCCGGAAGAATCCCGCCCAACCGGATTTCAGCCTTTAAAAAACAGCGCTCCGTCTCCCGCTTCCCGTATAATCCCGCGGGCGGACGAGTGGTGCGAATTCTGCAAAACACATTGCGCGGCTTGGGACGTATCTTTCCCGATTGCATCACGCTGAGCCAGGCGATCGCTTTCAATATGTTCCTCGCATTTTTTCCGGTATTGCTATTTCTTCTCGGCGTCCTGAGCAGCACAGCATACTTTCACAACGCCGTTCGCGAAATTCCCCAGAGGCTTACAACAATCCTGCCGCCCGGCAGCGATCAGATCGTCGTTCAGTATTTCGTTCGTAGAGGCTTTCATCCGCTCAAGTGGATAACGCTCGGCCTCGCTGGCGCGTTGCTTGCCGGCTCCCAGGTGATGGTTGGTTTTATCGAGGGATTCCGCCTCATTGAAGGCGATCTTCTTCGCCTCTCGTTCTGGCGGATTTATGCCCGCGCTACAATTTTGCTGACCCTGACGTCCGCGCCATTTCTCGCCGTGGTGGTCCTAACCGTCTTCGGCAAGCAAGCCCGCGGATGGCTTATCAAACGCATCGGGCTATCAACTCTGATTCATGCCCTCGGAGTCGTGGCCTACGTGGCAATCGTATTTCTCTTGGCCATGTGCGTTCTGGTGGTGATGTATCGCTTCGGGCGGTCGGGCGAGCGAAGGTATAGGGAAGTGCTTCCTGGCGCACTCGTGGCTACGGTGCTCTGGTGGACTGCCGACATTTCCTTCGGTTTTTATGTGCGAAAGATGCCGTACGACGTTGTCTACGGCGGCCTCGCAGCTGCGATTGGCTTGCTTCTATGGATGTACTTGACCGCGATCGTTGTGTTGGTGGGAGCAGCGTACAACGCGGAGGCACGAGAATCGCTCCAGGTGCATCACAAGGGCCTAAGGATATGGGAGCGGGCATCGTGAGATTGCCTGCTGTGATCGCCATATCGGTGCGCAGCGATTCTCGGCTCTTCGGGCACAAACTGCGATGACTGAAATGCGAGTCGAGTGCTATTCGGGCTATCGCGCCGACGAGCGGCCCCTTCGATTCGTTTTCCGCGGTTACAAATACGAAGTCCGGGATTTGGACGGCCAGTGGTACTCGCCGGATGCGACCTATTTCCGAGTGCGCGCCCAAGACGGGAATTTCTATGTCCTCCGCCACGATATTGGACAGGATTCGTGGACGCTCGACGGCTTTCGCGCCGCTCGGCGCGACCCTGATCCATCTCCGCCTGACGCCTAATCACTCTCACCTAAAACAGCAAACCCTTCTAATGTCCGCACTTTTAATGCAACTTTTGCGCCGCGATGGGGTTCGTATGAAGGGATTCATCCGGGAGCTTGGTCTCCTGAGGGGCACTTGGATTAACGATGGCAGACCGACCACCTGACCGATTGCGGCATACCCGTCCACGCATTGAAAAGGTGGCGGGCGGTAGCCTATGTCTCTTTGCTGCAATGATTTTCACCGTAATCGCGCCTCAATCCGGCGCCGACAAGGTGAAGAAATCACCCAAGGCCACCACGATTCCACTCGACAAGAAATTCAAGGGATCGTTGCCAATCACCGAGCTTACAGCAGACCAGGCCACTCTGCACGCGCTCAACCGGCTGGGATACGGCCCGCGTCCCGGCGACGTCGAACGAATCCATCAAATGGGCCTCGAAAAGTGGATTGATCAGCAGCTGCATCCCGAACGAATCGATGACGCAGCCTTCGACCAGCGCCTCAATCAGTATTCCACGTTGAACCAGTCTTCAACGAAGCTCCTCGACGAGTTTCCTCCGCCAGGGCAGGTCGTAAAGCGCCAGGGCGTGACGAAGGACGAATACAAGGAAAAAATGGAGCAAAAGCGCCAGGACGCTCTGGCGCAGATGCTTCCGACAGGCAACGAAAATTTCGACCGCGCCAACGATCAACTCGCAAAAATCCAGGGACCAAACCGCATCGTCGCCGAGCTCTCCATGGCGAAAGTGGACCGCGCAGTCTACAGCCAAAGGCAGCTCGAAGCCGTGATGGAAGACTTCTGGTTCAACCATTTCAATGTCTTCGCAAACAAGGGCGCGGACAAATGGTTCGTTACTGCGTACGTGCGCGACACGATTCGCCCCCGCACAATGGGCAAGTTTCAGGATTTGCTGGTGGCGACGGCCAAAAGCCCGGCGATGCTTTTCTATCTCGACAACTGGATGAGTGCTGACCCGGTGGCCTTCAGGCGCATGCAGGCGGAAATGCAGGCAAGGCGCCAGCGCTATCAAGGAATCTTCACGGGAGCGCAGCCGCCACCGCCCGGAACATTTCCCGGAAGATCTCCGGTACCCGGCGGCAACGGCGCACCCGCGAAGAAAAAAGAGGACCGCGGGCTCAACGAGAATTACGGGCGGGAAGTAATGGAACTACATACCGTAGGCGTCGATGCCGGCTATACGCAAGAAGACGTAATCGCGATGGCCGAGACGCTCACCGGCTGGACCGTTCACGAGCCGCGCAAAGATCCGGAATTCTTTTTCGACGAGCGCATCCATGCGCAGGGCAAGAAGATCGTAATGGGCCAAACCTTCAACTACGGGGGAGAGAAGGACGGTGAAGAAGCTCTGAAGTTCCTGGCGGACCATCCCAGCACCGCGCGATCCATCTCCACTGAACTGGCGCGCCATTTTGTCTCCGACAACCCGCCGGAGTCGCTCATCGACCGCATGACGAAAAACTACGAATCGACCGGAGGCGACATTCGCAGCGTCCTGAAAACGATGATCTACTCGCCGGAATTCTGGTCCAAGGATGCATATCGCGCCAAGGTAAAGACTCCCCTTGAACTTGTGGCGAGCACTGCGCGCGCCTTGGGCGCGGACGTGCCAGTCTCGTTGCCTCTTGCGCAATGGGTGGGACGCATGGGCGAGCCGCTATTCCTGTGTCAGCCGCCGACAGGATATTCCGATAAGTCTGAAACTTGGGTCAACACAGGGGCCCTCCTCAACCGATTGAATTTTGCCTTGACGTTCGCGGGCGACAAAATGGCCGGCACCTCGGTTGACCTGAAGACCTTGCTGGGCCAGCCTTCCTCCTCCGACCCGAGCATTGCGCTTGAGCAATCAATACAAATTTTCCTGGCTGGCGACATCGCCGAATCAACAAGGAAGACCCTCGAATCGCGCCTGAGCGACCCGCAGATTTTGCAAGCGCGCCTTGACGACCCCGTAAAGCAAGTAAATGAAGGATTGATCTCAGGTCTGGTTCTAGGCGCGCCAGAGTTTCAGCGGCGCTAAAGGCCAGGAGAAAGCCTTATGAACATTTCGCGGCGATATTTCATCAAGAACGGCGGCCTCGCGATGCTCGGAATGGCTGCCCTGCCGGCCTTCTTGCAGCGAGCCGTTGCAGCCAGCACAGGGCCGAGCAAAAAGAAAATGGTCGTGCTATTTCAGCGCGGCGCGATGGACGGCCTCAACGTTGTCATCCCCTTCGGTGAGCCCAACTATTACAATCTGCGTCCGACCATCGCTATCCCCGAGCCCCGCCGCGGCAACGGCGATACAGTGATTGATTTGGACGGTTTCTTCGGCTTGCATCCAAGCCTCGCTCCGCTGATCCCAATCTATCAAAAGCGCGAACTAGCCATCGTGCACGCAGTCGGCTCTCCCGATCCCACCCGCTCGCACTTCGACGCCCAGGATTTTATGGAATCCGGAACGCCTGGCAGAAAGGCAACTGACGATGGCTGGTTGAACCGCGCCATGCAATCAATGCCGGACGAAAAAGCAACCCCGTTTCGCGCGGTAGCATTTGGCCCCTACCTGCCACGCACGTTACAGGGAACAGCCCCGGCCGTCGCCATCCCAGATCTAAAGCAATTCAAAATGTACGGCCCGCAGCAAACGGTCGAAGGCGGTTTCGAAGCGATGTACGCCCAGACGGTCGATCAGGCCCTGCGCGGTGTCGGCCACGAAACGTTCGAAGCCGTCGATCAACTTAAGAAAATCAATCCAGATAAATATCAACCCGAAAATGGCGCCGCCTATCCCAAAAATCGTTTCGGACAAAGCTTGATGGAAATCGCAGAGCTTTTCAAAGCCGACGTCGGCCTCGAAGTTGCCTTCCTCGATAGCGGCGGTTGGGACCATCACGTCAACGAAGGCGGCGTGCAAGGCCAGCTCGCGAATCTGCTCCGCGATCTGGGGCAGGGAATTGCCGCGTTTCACCAGGACATGGGCGACCGCATGGGCGAGGTGGTTTTCGTCAGCATGTCAGAATTCGGCCGCACAGCCCGCGAAAACGGAAATCGCGGCACCGACCATGGCCATGCCAATTGCATGCTTGTGATGGGTGGTGACGTCAAGGGCGGGCGAGTCTATTCGCGCTGGCCGGGCATGAGCGAAGGCCAACTGCACGACGGCCGCGATCTCGCGGTTACCACCGACTACCGCAGCGTGCTTGGCGAAATTCTTTCAGGGCACATGCGCGACGAGAACCTGAAAACCGTCTTCCCCGGATTCGCCAATGATCCCAAGCAGTTCCTCGGAGTGGTGAATAGCTGACGCGCAAGCGCTGCCGATCACTTTGCGAGACGCCGCAATGATTTTCGCCGTTGTAATAGCTTGACCCACGTGCCGTTGCGTGTGCTCCGCGATGTGAATAAGAAGGCCGCCTGCCGTCGTCGGCAACCGCTTCTTCCCTGCAGCGCGCGAGTCTTCAAGCTGCTTTGGACGAAAGGCGCGGACGCGCGAAGCGCTTTGCGCCAATGCGCTCTCTAATTCCGCGAATAATTCATCGCGTCCTGCACCAGGGTCAAGCTCGCCCCGAAGCGCGTCCATCTGCGCTTCGCCCAGTTCGTCCCCTTCTGCATATGTCAACAAGCGATCAATGCTGCGGGAGATATGTCGTATGTGGAATGCCACCGGCGCGAGATTTGCGGGGCGAGCGTTTAGCTCGGCGTCACTCAAGCGGCCGCACCACTTTTCAAGATCTTCCTTGGCAAGCTCAAGCGCGTGCAACACTGCTCTCTGCACACTCGGAGTATCGGTGAGAGTTCCGCGCAGCCAAGGTTCTGGAAGCTGAGTCTCAGCCATCAGAATATGTCAACGCCGTATTACGCCTTAATGCGCATACCGAAGAATGATCGGTAGACAAAAGTGAACGAGATGAGAAAGAACGCGGCCGCCAGAATCTCCGTAAGCAAGGCATTCTGCGCTGTCAGTTCGACAGCCAGTTCCACAGCCAGCAGTCCAAATAGCGTCGTGAACTTGATCACCGGATTCAGCGCCACAGACGAAGTATCCTTGAACGGATCGCCGACGGTGTCGCCTACCACAGTCGCCGCATGCAGTTCGGTGCCTTTCTGTTTGAGTTCAGTCTCCACGATCTTTTTCGCGTTATCCCAAGCCGCTCCTGCGTTCGCCATAAAAATCGCCTGGTAGAGCCCAAAAATCGCGATCGAAATCAGATAACCGACAAAAAAGAACGGATCCACGAACGCGAACGCGAGCGTCGCAAAAAACACCGCAATGAAAATATTCAGCATGCCTTTCTGCGCATACTTCGTGCAGATCGCCACCACCTTCTTGCTGTCCTCGACGGACGCTTTCTCCACACCATCCAGCCGAATATTAGCCTTGATGAATTCGACGGCGCGATAAGCCCCGGTTGTGACCGCCTGCGTTGAAGCGCCGGTAAACCAGTAAATCATCGCCCCGCCGGTAATAAGCCCAAGGAAAAATGGCGCGTGGAGCAGCGAAAGCTTGTCAACGTTCACAGTGATGCCATTGGTAAGCGCCATGATGATCGAGAAAATCATCGTAGTCGCTCCGACCACAGCCGTGCCTATCAGCACCGGCTTTGCAGTTGCCTTGAACGTATTTCCGGCGCCGTCGTTTTCCTCCAAAAGCTCCTTCGCACGCTCGAAATGTACGTCGACGTTGAAATCCCTCTTGAGTTCGCCTTCGATGCCCGGAATTTGCTCGATCAACGAAAGCTCGTAGACGGACTGCGCGTTGTCCGTAACGGGCCCATACGAATCCACCGCAATCGTCACCGGGCCCATTCCAAGAAAACCGAACGCCACCAGACCAAACGCAAACACCGGCTCAGCAATCATCAATGCGTGTAGCCCCATCTGACTGAAGAAATACGCAATACTCATCAGCGCGACCATCGCGAGTCCCAGGTAATAGCCGGAAAAATTGCCAGCCACAAATCCCGAAAGAATTCCAAGCGATGCGCCGCCTTCTTCCGCCGAGCTCACCACTTCTCGTACATGTCGCGATTCTGTCGATGTGAAAACCTTCACCAGCTCCGGAATCACCGCACCGGCCAGCGTGCCGCAGGAAATAATGGTCGCGAGCTTCCACCACTGCGTGCTGTCGTCGCCAAGCATCGGCACGATCAGGTAAGAAATCGCGTAGGTAAGCGCGATGGAAACCACTGACGTAATCCACACAAGCGACGTCAGCGGCGCTTCGAAATTCATCTTGTCCGCATTGCCATACTTCGCTTTGGCAATCGCGCTGTTGATAAAATATGCGCCTGCGCTCGACACAAGCATCGCGATACGCATCACGAAGATCCACACAAGCAACTGAACCTGAACCACAGGATCCTTCACGCCCAGCAAAATAAAAGTAATCAGCGCCACGCCGGTCACGCCGTAAGTCTCAAACCCATCAGCGCTAGGCCCAACCGAGTCCCCAGCGTTGTCACCGGTACAATCCGCGATCACGCCAGGATTGCGCGCGTCATCTTCCTTGATCTTGAAAACAATCTTCATCAAGTCCGAGCCAATGTCCGCAATCTTCGTGAAAATGCCGCCCGCAATACGCAGAGCCGCAGCGCCTAAAGATTCGCCAATCGCAAAGCCAATGAAGCAAGGTCCGGCATAATCACGCGGAATGAAAAGCAGAATAATCAGCATCATCATCAGCTCGACGCTGATCAGCATCATCCCGATGCTCATGCCCGCCTCGAGCGGAATCCGATAGATCGGATATGGCTTGCCGCGCAAACCCGCAAACGCAGTCCGCGAGTTGGCGAACGTGTTCACGCGGATTCCAAACCACGCTACCCCGTAGCTCCCAGCGATTCCCACCACACTAAAAAGCAGGATGATGATCACGCGAATCGCCTCGTATTTCAGAAGCAACCCGAAATACAGCACGATCACTACGGCGATAAAGCTCTCGAGTAGGAGCAGGAACTTGCCCTGGGTTACGAGATACGTCTTGCACGTCTCATAAATAAGCTCGGAAATCTCGCGCATCGCTCGGTGCACCGGCAGATTCTTCAGCCGGGTGTAAATGGTCAATCCGAAGATCAATCCAAATATGCAGAAGGCAATGCCGAAAAGCAGCAGCGTATGACCATCCAGGCCAAGAAATTTCACTTGCGATAGATCAGGCAGTTTCAGGTTCGCTTCGCCACTAGGAGCCGCTCCCTCCTCTTGCCCGAACGCCGACAATGCGCCGAGCACTACAAGAGTCGCGCCGCCGCCGAACGCCTTTGCAACCCGGCCAAACCGCGCGCGCCAATCCTCCTGTCGAGGTCGCCCGCTCAATCGAGCGCTCACACCTGTGAGACAACATGCCCCAGCATCTGCCGACATTCTTCCTCCGGAATAGGACTCCACGAGCGGGAGTCTAAGGGTCGCGAGAAACCTACAACTCCAAAACAACTTTTGTAGCAGGAATCCCAGTTTTCGTCAACAAAGTAAGCCGTTAGTCGCAGACGGAATGAAGGATGAATATCTATTCGGGGGAAGCGTTGCGAAGCGGCACTTCAAAGTACACAAGAGGCTCGTTCCCGGGCGCGATCGACACGTCGGGCATGTACAGGCTCGACCTGCTCGCGATAGAAAATTCATGGCTCACATCGAAATACAAAAAGCCGTGAATCGTCGCTTTCGGCGGTATCACGTCTGCATCAAGCGACAGTGGGCGCAGCACCTCCGCTAACTTTTCCACCTTTTTGTCACCGATCTTCATTGGTAGCGGTAAGGGTATACGCTTTTGCTGTGGGTTGGCCGCACCGGTAGGATGCGCTATCAGTTGCGCCACCTCTTCCGCCCTGAGCCAGTCAACTTCCTGCCGCACCCCATTTTTGAGCGTAACCTCTAGCTGAACGGTCTCCAAGTTCACACGTATCGGCTGATCGGAATCGTTGCGAAGAAATACCTCAATGGGTAGAACTCCCACATCGTGAGGATCCGCCTTTCCAAATTTGTCTTTCGTCCGCGCAGCTTCTGTATACGGATCGACCGACACAGTAAGGCCGCTGTGCTGATCGTGCGGTAACGGAGCAGGCGCGGCAGGCTTTGCGTCCGGGGACGATGCGGCACTCTGGCCGAACGCAGCTGTGCAAAGCACGAGGAAAGTAGCCGTAAGCACAGCGATCCCCAGGCGAGTGGATCCGCCTCGAAACTCGATGAATCTGCTGCGACGTGTCCGCAATCGAAGCTTCCATTTCATCGTGGGTTCCTGTCTTTTCAAAAGCTCAGATGTATTCGTCGCGTGGGAAGTTGTGCGCGACTCATACGCGTGCAACTATAATACCCGGCTCGCAAGTAAGAAAGGACGAGGACGCCAGCGCTGCCGCCTCTGCAATGTATTTATTGTATCGTATCTTAACCGCTGTGGGAATGCTACTGCTTGCTCCTTATTTCGCACTAAGAGGGTGGCGAAGTGGCGAACCGGCTAGCGCCCTACAAGAGCGCCTCGGAATTATTCCGCGTGAAATTGCAGCCAGGGCTTCCATGGCAGCGAATGCAGGCGGAGCGATCTGGATCCATGCCGTGTCGGTCGGCGAAGTGCTGGCATCGAAGCCGCTGGTAGAGGCATTGAAGCGCCAGTTTCCTGGCCGGGCTGTATTTGTCTCCACGACCACTGAAACCGGCCGGCGTCTGGCGCGCACCCGCCTGCAATGCGCCGATGGAATCTTTTATTTTCCGCTCGATTGGGTCGTCCCGGTGCGAAAAGCCCTGAAGTCGATTCAACCGGCCCTCGTAATCATCATGGAAACCGAAATCTGGCCAAATTTCCTTCACGAGGCGCAGCGGCGGGGTATTCCTGTGATTTTCGCAAACGCGCGAATTTCTGAGCGCTCTTTCGCTCGATTCAATCAATGGAAATTCCTCGTCGGTGATTTTTTCGTTCGCACATTGCAAGATGCCGCCCAATTTCTTGCCCAATCGACCGAAGATGCCAATCGGCTCGCCGCCATGGGCGCTCCCGAAACCCTCATCGAAGTCACGGGCAACCTGAAGTATGACGGTTCGCCTCCGGAGACCAGCCCGTTCGTCATTTGGCTAAAGAACCAGATTTCAACGCAGGAACGCTGGCCCGTCGTAGTGGCAGGAAGCGTGGTCGCGGAGGAGGAAGAAGCCATACTCGCAGCCTATGACATCGTTCAGCGCCAGTGGCGGCACGCTTTGCTCGTGTTGGCCCCGCGCAAGCCTGATCGCTTTACTGCAGCTGCGGAAATCGTGTCCGCTGGAGGCTGGGAGGTGGTGCGCCGAAGTAATCTCGACTTGAATTCGACTCTTAGCGAGAACGCCGACGTCCTGCTCCTCGATTCGATCGGCGAATTGGCAGCAATTTACTCGCTCGCAGATGCCGCGTTCGTGGGTGGTTCGCTCGTGCCTGCGGGTGGTCACAACATCCTCGAGCCCGCCTGGTTCTCGCGCCCACCGATTTTTGGCACTTCGATGGAAAATTTCCAGGAAATGGCCGAAGCGTTCTTATCCGCCCGCGCCGGAATCCAAGTTTCTAGTGGAGCTCAACTGGGCAAAGTCTGGGTGCAGTTGATCGAGGACGATGCGACTCGCGAACGGATGGGACGTGCAGCTTACGAGATTTCCGTGCGTAATCGCGGCGCCACGGAGCGCACACTCGAACGAATAACCTCAATACTCAACGGTTCCGCTCAATCGTCATGAACCTGAAGGACTCACTTCTTTGGCCGCTGACAGTTCCGTACGGCGCCATTTCGCGTCTGCGCTCCCGAGCCTACCGCGCAAGCATCTTCCGGCAGCAACGTCTCCCGGGCAACGTGATCAGCGTAGGCAATCTCACCACAGGCGGCACAGGAAAGACGCCTATGGTGATCTGGATCGCCGAGCGGTTGGCGGCGGAAGGCAAAAGCGTCGGAATCCTAACGCGAGGTTACCGCGGCGGGACGGCATCGAAGCCTGACGCCACCAACACCATTGCCCAAGCGAAGCCAACCGGCTCATCATCCACAAGCGACGAAGTGCAGTTAATGCAAGCGCGGCTCGGAGACCGCGTCGCCTTCGGCGTGGGCGCAGACCGCTTCGCGCGCGGGCAGGAACTCGCAAACCGCGGCGTGAATTGGTTCATCCTCGATGACGGTTTTCAACATCTTCAACTCGCCCGCGACGTCGATATCGTGATGATTGACGCCACGAACCCGTTCGGCGGCGGCCACTTGCTTCCAGCCGGCCGTCTGCGCGAGCCAAAGACGGCTCTGGCGAGAGCAAGCCTCATTGTCGTCACGCGCAGTTCGCACTCGCCTGCTGTGGAAGCGGCGGTTCAGAGAGAAACGAATGCCCCCATCTTCTACGCTCAAGCCGAACTTGATTCTGTCTATTCACCAAGCTCCGCGCCCCTCGAGGGTCACGAAGCGCGTGAACAGGACCTCTTCGCGTTTTGCGGCATTGGCAACCCCGCCGCGTTCGTCGCCGATTTACGCGGTTGGGGGTTTCGAATTGTTGGCCACAAGTTTTTCCCGGATCATCACCGCTACACAGCGGCAGACATCCGCGAAATCGAATCAGAGGCGCGAGCAGTCGGGGCGGCCAGCCTTATCTGCACGGAAAAAGACAGATTCAATTGCCCATGCGAGTCGGTGGCGATGAATTTATGGGTCTGCGCGATATCGTTGCGCGTCGAACGTGAACAGGACTTCTGGCGCACAATGATGGCCGCAATCGAGTCCCGCAAATCCAGCTCAGCACGATAGTCTCGAACCGTCTCGCTCCTATCCCTGCCGAAGCTGATTTGCTGCCCTCCAGCGCGCTGTGATACGTTTCGGCTCGGCGCGTATCTCGCGTTTATTAACGGTGGAGCTCCCTTGAGCCCGGCTCGCAAAACACCAAAGCGTTCGACGAAGGACACAAACCGTCCCGCGTTGGACGCCGCTGTAGATCTCACGCGGTTGCTCGATATCGTCTCGGCCTTTTCGAAGCAGACCATCTGCGTCGTCGGGGATTTCGTGCTTGATGAATTTGCCTCCTGCGAAATCTCCCGCGTCTCGCGCGAAGCCCCAGTGCTGATCCTGCGGCACCGCAGCACAGAAGCCTACCCAGGCGGCGCAGCCAATGCCGTCAACAACCTCGCTGACCTCGGCGCTCGCGTCCTTCCGGTCGGCGTGCTCGGAACCGATCCCGGCGGCCGCGCCATCCTTCACCATTTTCGCCGAAAACACATCAGCACCTCCGGCATCGTCACCGCCCGCAACTGGCTCACCACCACCAAAACACGCTTCCTCGCCGGCTGGAGCCATACCACCGAGCAACAAGTCCTTCGAGTAGATCGCGAGCCCACCGGCACGCTATCCGCCAGTCTCCAATCAGCCGTAGAACAAAAAGCGCGCCACCTCGCGAAACAATCCGACGCAGTCCTCGTTTCCGATTATGGCCTCGGCGCTGCCAGCCCCGCCCTCGTTCGCAAGCTCGCGACAAATCGAATCATGCTCGATTCGCGCTATCGTCTCCGCGACTACGCCTCCGCAGGCGTCACCGCTGCCACTCCAAACGAGCCGGAGCTCGAAGCCGCGTATCAAACGCGAATTGGCAACGACATACGCCACCTTGACGACCTCGGAGCACGCGCCCTCCGCGAATTGGGCGCGGAAGCATTGGTCGTCACGCGCGGCAAAGACGGCATGGCGGTTTTCGAGAATCGTTCACGCGGCAATCAACAGGCCCGCCACATTCCTATTTATGGCTCCGATGCGCCCGTTGACGTCACAGGCGCGGGCGACACCGTGATCGCAGTATTCACACTCGCTGTCGCCGCTGGCGCCTCTTACTTTGAAGCAGCGCATCTCGCCAACTACGCAGGCGGCATCGTGGTAATGAAGCGTCGCACTGCCACCGTCACCCGCGCCGAACTCGAATCCACTCTTCGCCACGAGGCAACCGCGCATCACTAACTCCGATGGACACCCGTGAAAAAATCCTTTCCCGCGATGGCCTCCACGCCGTGCTCGAAGAACACCGGCGCGCCGACCGAAAAATTGTCTTCGCGAATGGCGTCTTCGATCTGCTCCACGTTGGCCACATTCGCTATCTCCAGGGTGCGAAAGCCGAAGGCGACATCCTCGTCGTCGCGCTCAATTCCGATTCCAGCACTCAGCAGCGCAAAGGGCCCGGCCGCCCGGTGATGACCGAACGCGCCCGCGCGACGGTTGTCGCAGCACTGGCCGCGGTCGACTACGTGATTATTTTCGATGAGCTCGACGTCAACCCGCTCCTTCGCGAATTTCAACCCGACGTCCATGCTAAGGGCACCGACTACTCCGTGGACACGGTTCCCGAGCGCGAACTCGCCATTCTCCTCGGCATTCGCACCGCGATTTGCGGCGATCCCAAAGATCATTCCACGCGCGACGTAATCGCGCGCATCCACCGCGAGCGCGATGCCTGATCGCAGCTTCGAAAAGTCAGCCGACCGCCGCCCGCACCACCGCTTTCTACTCGTGCGGCTTAGTTCTCTCGGTGACGTCATCCACGCACTCCCCGCCGCTTCCGCCCTGCGCGATGCATTTCCAGAAGCCCGAATCGATTGGGTAATCGACGCACGCTGGCAACGATTGCTCGAAGGCAATCCCGACGTGAACGAAGTGATTGCCTTCGACCGCAAGCAAGCCGGTGCGCTCTCATCTTTAATTCGCAAGCTTCGCGCTGCCCAATACACGTGCGCGATAGATTTTCAGGGGCTATACAAATCGGCACTGCTCGCGCTCGCCTCAGGCGCTCCTCGCCGCATCGGTTTTCAAAGCAGCTACGCACGCGAAGGCCGTGTCGCCATTCTGTACACGGACCGTGTGAATCCACTCGGTCCGCACAAAGTGGATCACAATCGCACGCTCGTTGAGCGCGCCGGAGCGCGTCTCGGCCCGCCAAGATTTCCTCTCGCCATTCACCCAGAAGACGACGACCTCGTCACGCGCGAACTCGATAGCCGTGGCATAAAGGATTTCTACGTGCTGAATCCCGGCGGCGGCTGGCTCTCGAAATGTTGGCCGGCCGAACGTTACGGCGAACTCCATCGCAAACTCGCACAGCGCCATGGCTGGCACGGCGTCGTCACAGTAGGGCCCGGCGAAGAAAATCTTGCACGCGATCTAATCCACGCCGCCGGAGACTCGGCTCCCATCGCAATTCCGCTCGCGCTCGGTCCGCTCATGGCTCTTCTGCGCCGCGCGAAATTCATGGTCTCCGCCGACACAGGCCCGCTGCATCTCGCTTCCGCGCTCGGCACGCCCGTCGTGGGTTTGTTCGGCCCCACCGATCCCGCCCGCAACGGCCCGTTTTCGCCAGGCGATATTTCCGTCCGAAATCCGCGCCACTCGATAACCACTTACGCCCGCAGCGCATCGTACTCTCCCGCGATGTTATCCATCACAGTAGACCAGGTTGTAGACGCCATCGAACGCCGCATGGACAGCGTTGATAAGGGACCGCGCTGATGGCGCACACGCAGCAAGCGAATCAAATCGCAGCAGCCACTCAATCGCAGCCGCGAAAATTCTGGATGCGCTGGCGCGTCCGCCTCGGCTATCCCGTGGCGATTATCTACTGGCTTCTCGCCACGCCTACATGGCGCTCAATCGCCTACGGAACAGTCGTCGCCGCATTGGGCCTGATGGTTCGCGCCGCGGCGGCGGGCTATCTACGCAAGGACCGCGAACTCGCCGTCACCGGCCCGTACGCGCTCACCCGCAATCCGCTCTATCTGGGCAGCGCGATTCTCGCAGCCGGTTTCGACGTCGCCTCTCATTCTTGGATCGCCGGTTCATTGGTGAGCTTATACTTTGGAATTTTCTATTACGCTGTGATGCGCAACGAAGAGGAAGATCTGCGCATGCGCTTTGGCGCAGATTTCAACGCCTACGCCTCCCGCGTGCCACTGTTCTTTCCAAATCCCTTCGCGAGCGGAAAATCTCAATCCCCGGCGCAGTCGGCAACGAACGTTGAAGTCAACAGCGGATTTTCCTGGGCACAATACCGCCGCAATCGCGAATATCGAGCCCTGTTCGGTGCCATCGCAGCCATGGCAATGGTCTGCCTGCGAATGTACATTCGCGCGCGCTTCGGATATTGAGCTGGGGAGGGGCCGACGACTCGCTAGTGCAGGCGATACACGGCGTGCATCACGCGCTGAAACTTCGGTCGATACAACAAATCGAACGCGCGCTCTTTCCCCGGAAACATTTCGAGCGCCACGCGCCGCGTAGCCGCCACCATCCCGGCCGCTTCCTCGGGCGTAAGATCGCCTGCCGCAATCGATTCGATCGTCAGCTGAACGAGGATTCGCAGCCTGCGGATACGCCGGCTTTCGTCGTCGATCTGGTCCTGGGTCGGTCGGGGAATGGTTCCGTCTTCCGAAGTGGCCTGTGGCATTTCGCTAAATAGTATGGACTTCGATGCGCGATTCGCGCAATAGTACTCGAGAGCAGGAGATTATGAGCCAAGGCGCAAAATCAGATCCGCATCACTCGCAGGAAAAAGTTGTCGTCGCTTACGCCGCGGGGAATGCCGAGGAAGCGATGGTCATTCGAGGTCTGCTGGCAAGCAATGGCATCGATTCGCCCGGCTCCGCTTCCACCGATCCGTTTCCGATGAGCGAGCCTCTCGACGGCAGCCACGGCGTCGACGTCCTTGTTCTCGAATCCCAAGCCGACGAAGCGCGGAAGCTGATCGCAGAATACCTGAAGGACAACGCTTCATCTTCCTCAGATTCCGACGACTCCTCGGACCAATAATCCCACGGTCACCTCTCTCGGAGACGAATCCCAAATCCTTTTCGATGTTGTTAGTTCGGGTGTGATTCCGCAAAAGTACTAACGGTCAAGCCTTGCCCGTCAGTAAGTGCCGTGACGGCGCCGTCGTGGTCCGTGCGCAGCAGGCGCACGCCAGCTTGAGCATAGCGCTCGACAGTTCCCGGGGCTGGATGACCAAAGGGATTCGCTTCGCCCGCGGAAATCACCGCTACTTTAGGCGCCACAGCAGCGACGAAATCGGGCGTGGATGACGTCTTGCTGCCGTGATGCGGTACCTTGAGAAAATCAGCCGCTATCTCGGCATCCTCTTTAACCAGCCGCTGCTCGACTTTCTTCTGAATGTCCCCCGCCAGCAGGAATCGCACGCTGCCATCCTCTAACCGCAGGACAAGCGAATCGTCATTCGACGCTTCATTGACGGGAGTTAAATCAGCAGGCCAGAGCACGTTGCCAGTCACTCCGTCCCAATCGAATTTGCTCCCGCTCACTTCGTGCACGATTCGCACGCCGCGCTCGCGCGCTTCCTTCAGCAGGTTTTCAAACGCAACGGTTTCCTCGTCGCGGCCAATCCACAATTCTCCGACGCCGAAATTCTGCAACACGCTGTGCAATCCATCGAGATGATCGTGATGCGCATGCGTAAGCGCCACCACATCCAGATGCTTGATTCCACGCGACCAGAGATACGACGACACCACTTGCTCGCCGATGTCGATTCCCGAGCGATGACCACCGACCCACTCCGACCCGGGCTGCCCGCCCCCGTCAATCAACATCGTTCGGCCATCAGGAAATGCGGTGAATATCGAGTCACCCTGCCCCACATCGAGCACGCTCACTTCCAGCTTGCCGCGATTCAATATCGGCGCGAAGGGATGTGTCGCGACAAGCGCCGTCAGCGCGGCGAGCGAAACAATCGCCGCCCATTCCAGCGGTCGAATCGGCGGCGCGAATTGGCGGCGGGCAAAGCGATTTGCTCGGAGCGCCACCACAGCGCGTGCAGCAATGGCCACGCAAATGAGTGCAACGAAAAAGGCGGCGATTAGCCAGATAGGCGGCCCCGGTATGCGATACGACATGCGCGGCCATGCACCGACCCACTTCACGACAGCAAGAAGGGAAGCTGCAAGAAAGCCAAGGATGCGCGCGAGCAGTAGAGACAAGCGCGCCCACACAAATGTCGCGAGAAGTGTGAGAAAGCCGAGCGGCACGATCAGGCCCGTGAGAATCACGGCGGGAATATTGCTCAGGGGCCCCGCAAGGCTCACGCGATGAAAATCCTGCGCCAGAATCGGCATCATGCCCCACTGAATCACAACGGAAAGCAGCACGATTTCCCACAGCCGAAGTCCAATGCCGACCGGAGTCGCGATCAGTGCGGACGCGCGTGAAGCAAAACGCTTCGGCATTCGCGCGGCAAGCCAGTTCGCAGCCGCTCGCACCTCGATCCGGAACTGAATCACCTTTGGCGAGTGCACGATGTCGCGCGTCACATCGCCGAGATGCGCAAGGCCGGCGCGATATGGCGCGCTCGTGCGATCCATCCACGGAAGCGCGAGCGCAGCGATCACGCCGGCGGCGAGAAATGAAAGTTCGAAACTTGAATCCATCAGCAACGATGGCTTCCAGAACAGGATCACAAGCGCCGCGAGCGCAATCGTGTTGAGCAGTTCCACGCGGCGGAAAAACGGCCGCGCGCACAGATACAGCGCCACCATCAGCGCCGCGCGCAAAATCGGTGGGCGGTCCTGCACCATTCCAACATAAGCGGCAAGCGCCAGAAACGTGACGAGGCTCGCGGCTCCGACCGAAAATCGCAACTTGCGTCCGAGCCAAAAGAAAAACACGGCAAGTGCGCCGACGTGCAGCCCCGCCACAACAAGAACGTGATACACGGCAGTCTTCTGAAACGCAGTCACCGTTTCCGAATCTACAAACGAGCGGTCGCCCAGCAGCATCGCTCGCAGAACCGCTTGGCGATCGGGCTGCCCCGCGAAGAGCGCATCCAATCGCGCCAGCAGATTACCTCGCGCCCGCGCCAGCCGTTGCAGCAGCGTCGGCGTCGGCCGGTCAACGAGGCGCAGCAATTCGCCGCTCCGCAACGACCCGATCAAATCGATCTTCTGGCGCGCAAGATAGCCATGAGTATCGAATGCGCCCGGGTCGAGAAAATTCCGCGGAGGCCGTGCGCGAACGAGGGCTTCGACTCTGTTGCCCGCGCGAAGGGTCTCGTCCACTACGATCGGTTGCCTCGGATTGTTGTAGATGTTTGCGCGCAAGCCGCCGATCGCCGGAATTATCTGGCCCGCGGATTCCACTTGCTCGATATCGATTTCGTAGCGACGCCCCCAAGGCATCACCAGCGGATCTTCACGCAGGCGCCCGCGCCAGCGCAGTGGCTCTGTCAAGTCGACGCGATTCGCCGCGATCAAACGCGTGACGTGATTCGCGGGCACCGCCGCTTGCTCGATTCCGACCGCAAGACCGCCGAGCGCTGTCCACGCTGCGAGCGCGCAGATAGCAGCCGCGAAAAGGAGCCCGCGCCAGATGAGAATCGCGCCAGCGAGAATCGCTAGCGCGGCAACAGCCGCGTACGTCAACGGCTGGTGCGGCCATCGCGTGATTATGCCGATGCCCGCTGCAAACGCTGTCGCGATCCACAGTGCGGGAAGCTTCATTCGCGCCGGCGAAGCCGGGTCACAGCCTCCATGTGAAATGTTTGCGGAAAAAGATCGAAAAGGTGCATGTCGACGATCTCGTAGCCGGCTGCGACTAGGACAGCGAGATCCCGCGCGAGCGTCGGAGGCTCGCAGGAAACATACGCGATGCGAGCCGGCTGAATTCTTGCGAGACGGTCGAGCGCAGGACGGGCCATTCCGTCGCGCGGCGGATCGAGCACCACAAATTCGGGTTTCTCCTTGAAGCGCTCGAGGAATCGCTCCACGTCGGCGGCGCGCACTTCGATCGTGCCGCCGCGCGCGTTGGTTTCAAGGTCGCGCGCCGCCGCAGGGTTGGCCTCGACGGCGATCACGCGGTCGAATTTCCTCGCAAGCGCGGTCGCGAAAAGCCCGACGCCAGCAAAGAGATCGAGTGCGAGCCGACCGCCCTCGTCTCGGTCGACCACGTCACGGACAAGCTCATTCACAAGCGAATTATTGACCTGAAAAAAAGAGAAGTGGCCCACGCGAAACGCGTGGCCGCCTGCCTCGTATTCGATGAAGCCAGGGCCGAAGAGCTCCATCCGCTCCTTGCCCGGATCGTGGAAAAGCAGGCTTTCGATTTCCGGTAGGAGTGAACGGATTTTCTCGGCGAGTTCGGCGGCGTGCGCAGGGAATCCGGCGAATGTGGCAGTGAGGAGCAGTTTGGAATCGGCTGCATTCGAGAAGGCCTCGAATTCGCGCAATTGGCGCGGCAGCGCGCCAGCCGCGAGCGCGTCGCGGAGCGCGAGAAGAGTCTTGAGCAGGAGCGGCGAGAGAATCGGGCAATCGATCACTGCACATAATGCAGTCGAATTCGCGCGGAAGTAGCCGATGCCAAGCTTGTCGAGTTCGGCCGGCGATGCCTCGTCCGCCGAAGAGTCTTTGAGCGGGCGAACTTTCCATTGCGCGCGATTGCGATAGCTCCAGGGCTCGGACGCGTGAACGGTTATCTCGCCGGGCCACTCGATGCGGCCGATGCGGCGAAGCGTCTCGCGCAGGATTTCAGTTTTGTATTTGAGCTGTGCATCGTAAGGGATGTGCTGATAGTCGCAGCCGCCGCAGCCGCCGAAATGCGGGCAGCGCGGCGCGATACGTTCCGGCGAAACGTCGAGCACGCGTTCCAGCCGCGCGCGAATGAATTTCTTCTTCTGCTCAGTCGGCAAAATCGCGGCGCGCTCAGCAGGCAGCACGAACGGAACGAAGACAGTCGAGCCCTCGTGATGCGCGAGACCTTCTCCGCCGTAAATTAGCTTTTCGATTGTGACGTCCATTGTCGGCATCGGTGTGTGCGCTGTGCGGCTACGTGAGATAGAAAAGGCTCAGCCGCGGAACCTCGAACAGTTCGTATAAACGCTTCTGAATGTATTGGCGTTCCAGCTGAGCGAGCTGGTCAGCGGACATCTTACGCCGGTAGGGGGCAAACGAGCGATCCATTTCGCGGCGGATCGCGAGCATAGCGTCCTCATCTGCGTCAGCGGAAAGCGCCGCGCTGAGTTTTTCTTCGAGCACAGTGAGGCGGCGCTCAAGGTCTTCTAGATCGAGCGCCGACGGCGATTCGAGCAGCGCGCGCGCGTCGTCGAGGCGTTTCGCGGTCTCGTCGAGGCGCGTTGACAATGCATCGTGCGCAGCGCGCTGCTTGTCTGAAGCCGCACGCAGGCGCGCCGCGTTGCGCTCGAAGTATTTTTTCATTTCGTCGCGCGAGAACGGCTCGGCGGTGGGTTGCGTTCGCTTGATCTCGGGGCCCGAGCCTGCTGCCGCTTCGCTGGCCTCTTCGGCGGCATCGAGAACCGCGTCGACGCAATAGGCGAGACTCTTTAGTTGGCGTCCGCCGGCGGCGCGGCGCGAGCGCGACCAGCTCTCGAAGGCGCGATCGATTCCCTTTAGCACCGCCTCGAGAGGGACGCCCGCTTTCTGCCAGGTTTCGACGATGGCCCAATCGAGCGGTGAGACGAGGAGGTGCGCGCCGCGCTTGCGCCAAAAATATTCTTCAATTTCCGTGAAATAGTTGAAGTAGTTGAAAGTTTCCATGAAAGCTGCGAGGCCGGTCAGTTCTTCGTCAGTTCCTCGTCAGATCCTCGTCAGGTCCGGGGGCGTAACGTAGAGATTTTTTTCGGCGCGGCGGCGCCGCTGCCGCTGCTGCGCTCTTGCGTGCTGGGCTGGTTGCGTTCCCAGATGATGCGGAGGCCTTCGAGAGTGAGGTATTCGTCCACGGTTTCGATGTGGCGCGACGCGCCGCCGATCAGGCTGGCCTGGCCGCCCGTGGCGATCACTTTTGTTTTTGCGCCCATCACTTCTTTCATGCGCTCGAGAATGCCGTCGACCATATCTGTGTAGCCGTAGAAAAGGCCGGACTGCATCGACGCGGCGGTGTTGGTGCCGATGATTTTGCCGGGATCTTTGATTTCGACGCGGAAGAGGCGCGCGGCGCGGGCGAAGAGCGCGTCGGCCGATATGCCGATGCCGGGGCAGAGGACGCCGCCGAGATATTCGCCGCGTGCGGAGACGGCGTCGAAATTAATCGCGGTGCCGAAATCGACGACGATGCACGGCCCGCCGTATTTGTCGAAGGCGGCCACGCTATTGACGATTCGGTCGGCGCCAACTTCCTGCGGGTTGTCGTATTGCACGGGCATGCCGGTCTTGATGCCGGGCTCGACGAAGAGAGCTTTCTTGCTGAAGTAACGCTCGGCCATTCCGGCGAGAGTGGAATTCAGAGGCGGCACGACGGAGCTGATGATCACGCCGCCGATTTCGCGCGGCTCGAGATTCGCGAGGGTGAAAAGGTCGCGCGTGAGGATGCCGTATTCGTCGATGGTTTGGTCGCGCGCCGTGGTGAGGCGCCAGTGGGCGACGAGTTCGAGGCCGCGGAAAACGCCGAGGACTGTGTTGGTGTTGCCGACGTCGAGCGTGAGTAGCATCAGGGGGCCTCGCTGACGTCGCCCGAGAGGATGAGTTCGATGCCGCGGCCGTCATCGCGGCCATTGTCACGTTTAACGCGGAGGACGCCGCTCGGTTCGAGTCCGGCTGTGATTCCGGTGAAGGTTTCGGTGGCAGTGGAAATTTTCACGTGCTTGCCTTTGAAGTACGTTGAGACTTCCGCGAAACGCCGGAGGATCGGCTCGGCTCCTTCGGCGATGAACTGATTGTAGTAGCGGTCGAGGTGGCGCAGCAACCGAATCAGAAGCTGGAGGCGCGAATGGGGCTTGCCCGTTTCGATGCGAAGCGACGTGCCGATGTCGGCGAGTTCGGCGGGCATCTTGGTCTGGTTCACATTGATGCCGATGCCGATGACGGCGTAGTGGACGCGATCGGGTTCGGCGTGCATTTCGGTGAGGATGCCGGAAAATTTTCGGCCGCCGAAGAGAAGATCGTTGGGCCAGCGGATGTCGAGGTTGTGGACAGCATTCTTTTCTGGATTTGCGGCACCGATTTCTTCGGCGCACGCTTCGCGAGCGGCGAGGCCGGCAACGAGAGTGAGAAGCGGGGCATAGGCGGGCGGAATTCGCGGACGGACGAGCACCGTGCAATGGATGCCCGCGGATTTTTCGGAAAGCCATTTGCGTCCGGCGCGGCCACGTCCGGCGGTTTGTTCTTCGGCGAGAACGACGGCGCCGTGCGGTTCACCTGCTTCGCCGAGTTGCATGGCGACGCTGTTGGTGGAATCGATTTTGAAAAAATGATAGATGCGGCGCGCGAAAGCTGTTCCCGAGAGTTGGTTGCTGAGAAGCTGCGGGGCAAGAATGTCGGGAACGCGCTCGATGTGATAGCCGGTGGCGGCGTGTCCTTTGACGCGGACGCCGAGAGCGCGCAGCTTTTCGATCCAGCGCCAGACTTGCTGGCGGGAGACGCCAATCTCCTGGGCGATTTTTGCGCCGCTGATAACGATGGTCGAGTTTTCGGCGAGGAGGGCGAGCAGGGCGTCGATGCGGCGGTCGGTGGTGCCGGGAAGGGTGGCCATGCGCGCGGTGGGCATTGGGAGCAGGGAAGCATACTTGTTCTGGAGGCTGGATGCCAAGTCTGGAGGCTGGAAGCTGGAGGCTCTAGGCTGGAGGAAGATGCTATTCGAACGAACGCAAATCGCAGCGGCGAACGAAAAAGTGTCGAAAATTTGCGATTAGAAAATTGCATGTGATTGGTTTTGCAGCCGGTTAGGTGGAATTCTAATTCCAGATTTGCGATTAGGATTTGGAGGCTGGGGGCCTGAGGCTCGAAGCTGGAAGAAGGCGAGAATGCGCGAAACGAAATCGTCATCCGTTCGCGATTAGAAAGTTGCAACTGGCTAGAATGCTTGCTACTTAGCTTGGATCTTAATCGCGCATTCTCGATTAGACGCTTATGCCGACGGGGCAAAGGTACACCTCGCCTGATTCCCGATTTGGGAACGGTGCTACGGCCCGAGTTTTGCCACGTTCGCATAGCTCAACGGTGACGGTAGCATAGTGATTAACACACTTCAAGGTTTTTAGACAGCACGGACCTGTCTGATGTTCAATTCCGGCGTCAATCGAAATTCAAGCGCGGCTTGCAAAGAATGTAGCCCGTAACTCTTTCTTCCTGAATGATTGCTGACCGATAGGAGTCACGTATAGACTACGGGACATGCGGATTCAATACATACGTAGAGCAATGGTTGTGTTGGTCGCGGTTCTCGGATTGTCGGTACTCGGCCATGCCGATGATCCGGAGAAAGCGGTCAAGAATGCAGTGGAGCGTAGCGCGCTGAATCAAATGGGAACGAAGCCGTTTCATTTGAAAGCAATAATCGCGCCAAGCTTCGATAGGGATCGAGGATCAAACCGCACCGGAGACGTGGAGATTTGGTGGGTGTCACCCACGCAGTGGAAACGAGAAGTGCGCTCGCCTGAGTTTCACCAAATCGAGATCGTGAACGGCGGTAAAGAGTGGCAGAAGAACGAGGGAGATTTCTTTCCGGAATGGCTTCGAGAAACATGTGTGGCGCTGATCGATCCTGTGCCGTCCTTGGATCAGGTTCTGGAACAGGTGAATAAAGCCGACGTAAGGAAATCAGCGGGATCGACCTATTACTCGTGGACGATGATGAGTTCCGATGGGAACGTAGAGAAAGGAATGGGTGCGGGGCTCGCTATTACTGACAGCACAGGACTGCTCTTCTATGGCGGAGCCTTGGGTTGGGGCGGTTTGTACAAGGACTATAAAAGCTTCCATGGCCGCATGGTGGGGCACACAGTAAGTGTGGGATCACCCGAGGTTACCGCTAAGATCACAACCCTGGAGGATCTGCGAGATATCCCATTCGGTCTCTTTGACGCAGAGGCGAGCGGTAGTGATATCCCGCTGTTGCGGACCGTGGTAGTGGAAGAAACGACGCTGCGAAAAAATCTCCTGCCGACGAAAGCTATAGCGTGGCCTGTCTTGCAAGACGGTCCCCTGCAGGGAGCGGTGACCACAGAGATCGTTGTCGATCGTTCGGGGAAGGTCCGAGAGGTGGGAACAATCGTCTCGGACAATCCGGGGTTAAGTGAGGCCGCCGGAAAAGCGATTGCCGCTATGCAATTCCAGCCGTACCTGCAGGGCAACGTTGCGGTTCAGGTGGTGTCGCGGATTACGATGCCTTTCAAGACGGTGCGGCCGACGGGTGTTGAGACGTTCGATAGCGCTCATGATTATTTTGAGCGCGGAAGACGCGCCTCGTTTCCAGCGGCAGTGAACGGGCAGGGTTATGTGCTGCACGCAACATTTAGGGCAAAGATCGCCGCGGGGAGTCTCGAAGAGGGACAGTATGTGGATACGTGGAAAGGTAATGACGATTGGCGAAGAGAAGCAACCCTTGGGAAAAGCCGCTGTGTTCGCTCCCGCCACAGTGACACGCGATACCAATTGTTGGAAGGGCCGGACGCCGCGCTCTTGCAGTTCGTTTTGAAAGCAATGGAACCGATTCCGGCCGTCGATACGTTTGTGGAGTCCGATTGGCGGATCAAGAGAGACACCGTTAATGGAATCGAGACCGTTCGAGTTCTCTCCGGATATGAAAGCCCTCAGGGCACGTTTGCAGAGCACACGCGGGGCTACTGGTTTGACGCGAATGGGAAGCTAGTGAAGACGTACTTTTCTGGAATCGAGACACGAAGGTCGGACTTCGCTGATTTCGGTAGCTTACAGGTCGCCCATACGATTCAAGTGTTTCAAAACGGCGTGCTCGGAATGGTCATTCACGTCACGGGAGTTTCGACATTGGCGACTGTGCCTGAGGACACGTTCATACTGAAAGGGCATGAATGGAGCAGGACGTTTACTGGCGAGGTGCGATAGAACAGTTGTCAGATGGGGAAGCGTCTTTCGCGTTCGGATAGATGTTGAGAAATCCTCTTCGCACCAGATGTCTAGCTTGAGATAGCGAAAGACGAATAACAGAAGATAAATGATCGGCGGGGGCTCGCGGCTGCGCTTATCGCGCGGTATGCTTTCGCCGTCGCTGCTCACTCTTCCTCATCAGTTCCCTGATATCCGCCGCGGGGCGTATCTCGATTGATCCGCATTTTAACTTCACTCCCGGAGATTGGGAAATGAGCTGAATTGCGTGATTCAGATCGCGCGCTTCCAGCACCTGAATTCCACCCAATTGCTCTTTCGTTTCCGCGTAGGGACCGTCTGTGACTGCAACTTTTCCGTTCCTCCAACTCACGGTTACCGCTGTGTTGGCGGGCTGAAGAGGTTCCTCAGCGACCAAATGTCCGTTCTTGCGCAGTTCGTCGTTGTAGCTGAAACACTCGTCCAGCACGGTGTTGCGCTCGCTCTCCGACATGTTTTCGAACTTGCCGGGCTCGAGATAGCCCAAACAGATGTATTTCATCGATTCCTCGTTGTTTCCTGTGACTCCTTGTTTCGTGTGGTTCCAGTGGCGAAAGCTTTGCGCAGCGCGGACTTCCAACTCGCGCTGAATTGTCGGGAGACTTCGGCATCCAGCACGAGGAGATCAAATCCATGAAAGGCACCACGCACGACCAAGAGTTCGGTTGCGACTCCGGCGTGGACGAGCCGCCGCGCATACTCCATGTCTTCTTCGACGAACAGGTCGATAGAACCGACACCGATCCAGGCAGGCGGTAGGCCGGCGACACTGGCTACCCGGGCGGGTACGGCAGCTACCGGCACCTTGGACGAACCCGCCGGAACACCGAGCAGCGAGCTCCAGGCAAAACGATTGGCACTCGCAGTCCACATGAATTGGCCAATGGCGGGCGGGGCTGGGTGGGAGCTGCCCGTTCGGTCGTCCAGCTGGGGGTAGATGAGCAACTGGAAGACGATGGGAACTTCGTTGCGGTCGCGTGCGTGAATCGCAAGGCTCGCTGCATGGCAGCCGCCCGCGCTCTGACCGCCCACGGCAATCCTGGAGCGATCAATGCCGAGCTCCGCCGCATGGGCATGGGCCCATTTGAGCGCGACGTAGTTGTCCTCGAGCGCGCCGGGATAGCGCGTCTCCGGAGCCAGCCGGTAGTCAACCGCGACGACAACGCAACGGCAATCCGTCGCGATCTCCTGGATCCGGGGCATCAACACGGGGTCAGGCATCATGAAGCCGCCGCCATGTATAAAAAGCAATAACGGCTTGTCTTTATCCAACGGCGCAGGATCAACGACCCAAAGACGAACCTCGGGTGCTCCTGGCGGCCCGGGGATATGGCGCTCCACGGGCTGCGGCGCGGGAACAGGTAACGGGGGCATGCCGGGCATTTGCCGGAACTTGCTGACCAGCTCTGCTGAGATGTCAAAGGCGGGGAACTGCTTGAGTGTAGGAAGAAGTTCCGGATCGACGAGGGAATATGGGTCCGCGACCGCCGGCGAAGTTTCTGAGCGCGAGGCCTGCTCAGCCTCCGCCAGCGCAGCGGCAGGCGCGAGTCCCAAAGCCAGACCAAATCCGGCGGTGTGGATAGCGAAGTCGCGACGAGTGAGTTGATTTCTCATTTGAGTAGAAGGCGACTCGCCTTGCATCGTTTCCTCCTCTACGGACGAGCCGTAGCCAGCGTGTTTACTTGCTTCCGCCGGGTTCTTGTTCCGGAGCCGGGAAGAAAAGAAGCTCGCGCACCTCGCCCACCGCATCGCAGGAGATGGCACCCTTGCGCGCCCACGCGAGTGCCTCGTCCATATCGGCGCATTCCAGTATCCAGAATCCGCCCATGTGCTCCTTGGTCTCGGTGTACGGTCCGTCGGTGACGAGCACTTTGCCGTCGGGCTTCCTCCGCAGCGTCTTCGCGCTGCTGGGCGGGGCAATGCCGCAGGCGAACTTCCTGATGCCGGCAGCAATCAATTCGCGGTTGACCGCGTGGATCTGTTCGACCATCGCTTCGGTTACGCTGGACGGGTCGAAGTTGTCGGGGAGGTAACTAGCAACCAGATATTGTGGCATAGCTTTTTCTCCTTGGTTTCTGTGCTTTGTTCCCGATGACTCGTTTCCTGTTCACTCAGGAACCGTAGCTCATCGTTCTCTCGTCCTATAGTCGTTGAGGAGACGGAAAATCGACAGCTCTTCCAATTTTTATTTCAGCTTTTTATTTCAGCTGCCGAATCCGCTCCTGCAGGAATTGCCGCTCGGGTTCCTGTTGGGTCAGGGCCAGAGCTTTCTCATAAGAGGACCGAGCTTCAGCTGTTCTGCCGAGCCTGCGGTACATATCTGCCTGGGCTGAATGCGCCAAATAATAATTCGCAAGCTCGCCTTGTTCCAGCACCGCGTCGATATGCGCCAGACCGGCCTCTGGACCATCGCGCATGGCAATGGCCACGGCGCGATTCAGATGCACCACAGGCGAAGGCTGGATTCGTACCAATTGATCGTACAGCGCGACAATCTGCCGCCAGTCGGTGGCAGCCACCGATTCCGCTTCTGCATGCACGGCCGCAATCGCAGCTTGCAGCGTGTAGGGGCCGAAGCGGCGCGACTTCAGCGCTTTCTCCAGCAATGCCACTCCCTCCGCGATCTGCTCCCGGTTCCAGAGCGAGCGATCCTGGTGTTCCAGCAAGATCATCTCTCCGCTCGGCGATTTTCTCGCGGCGTGACGCGATTCCTGCAGCAGCATCAGAGCCAGCAGCCCAATCACTTCCGGTTCGACTTCCGGTTCTGGCCGGAGTTCGACCAGCAACCGGCCCAGCCGAATCGCCTCGCGGGTTAGCTCGGCCCGCGTTACTTCCGTTCCTGCCGCAGCGGAATAACCCTCGTTAAAGACGAGATAGACCACCTGCAGCACTGCGTCCAGTCGCTCGGGCAATTCCTGCGGCGTCGGCACCTCATAGGGAATCTTCGTCTCTCGAATTTTTGCTTTTGCACGCACAATGCGCTGCGCCAGCGTAGCTGGAGTGGTGAGGAAGGCTTTCGCGATCTCCTCGGTTGTCAGTCCGCACACCTCACGCAAAGTTAGCGCAACGCGCGCTTCCGGCGCGAGAGACGGATGACAGCAAGTAAAAATCAGGCGCAGCCGGTCATCTTCAAGGAGATCATCCTCAAGGCTGTCCGCTTCGTTGGATTTTTCCGTCGAACTCGATTGCGCTTCGAGATATCGCACCAGCTCGCCTTGCGACGCATCGAATCTTGCCCGTCGACGCAGGGTGTCAACGGCTTTGAATCGGGCCGTCGAAATCAACCATGGCCGCGGGTTGCCGGGTACTCCACTTCTCGGCCACACGCTCATTGCAGCCGCAAAGGCTTCGTGCATCGCCTCCTCGGCAAGATCGAAATCGCCGAGCAAGCGGACCAGAGTTGCTAGGATTCGTCGCGAATCCACACGATAAAGAGAGTCGAGTAATTCGCGTATCTGCTCGGTGGAACGTTCGGACATGACGACGACGTTAGCAAACCAGCTACTCCGAATCAATTTAGCGAACGTTAGCAAACGACGGATCGATGCAGAGTGCCCAGGTCTATTTCAGGATGCGACGACACGAGCGCGTAGTGGGCCGGCTGTCTACAGCTCGTAGATCGTGGAGGCTGCCGACAATCGCGATCGAGTCTGGATTCATAAGCGGCGGGTATTCTACCGTGGCCGGCTAGCGAAGGTGATGAATGGGAGATTCCAGGTGATAGGTATTTCCCGAATTTCTCCCCTGCGAGACTTTAGGGATCACTTTTCGAAAGATTGTGAGTGCGAATGATCGCTACCTGAATTGGGTTACATACCTTTTCCCAAGGCGCTTCCGGCGGAGAAATAGGCCGAAGAACAGGACGGTTGGTAGCAACATGGTGGCGGTGCCAGGTTCAGGCGCCGTCATGACCGGCTCAAGGGTAAAGTTTCCAAGATCGCTGTTGCCGTCGAAGCTTACAGAAGCGTAGAAGTTAAAAGGCACACCCAAAGCGGCATATATGTTGATCTGGTCGCCCGCCGAATCGAGAAACGAGAATCCACCGGGAGTGACGTAAAGCGGCGCGGGAGGAATCTGAATCAGATTGTCGTTTCCGAAGGCGGCACCCGGCGGCAAAAGGGCTGTTATGGCCAGTCCGTTAAACGTCCCGGATAGTTCGGTGATCACGCCATCCGTTGTGTTCAACTCTCCGCTTCCGGAGCTCAGCACACCGCTGAGGAGCATGGTCCCCTGGTAGGTCCAGTCAAACGAATCCGCCCTCGCGGTGCCCGGCAGCAGGAGACAGAGCACGCCTAGCAATCCGAAGAATAAGCCCCTGTTCAGTCGAAGATCCATGCGGGCCTCCCATGCACGGTTTCTAATTGCGATGTACCAGAACAGAAGTTATATAGAAGATTACTTTGCCTGACAAGTACCAATCGTGTTTTGTGAGTACTATAATCCGTTCGGCTGCAGGGATCATTGCCGTTATGTTGATAAATCCTCCCCGCGCCAGCCATCTCAGACTGAGATAAGCAGTGATAACCCCTGCCAGCTCAACCGGTCGGTGCAACACCACCTGGTATAAATCTTTTTTCTAAAAGGTGGTGTTTATGATCCCAAAGAAACGTATACGGCTTTCTGCGATGCAAAGAGTTGAGGTATGGCGTCGTTGGAAAGCGGGAGAGTCGTTACATGCGATTGGTCGAGCGCTAGGCAAGAACAATGTGGTTATTTACCTTCTGTTGAAGCGCCATGGTGGGATTGCGCCGCCCATCCGCCGCCGTTCACCGAGTTCACTCACCCTGGCAGAACGAGAAGACATCTCCCGCGGAATCGCTTGTGGCTCGTCGATTCGCGGAATCGCCCAAGGCCTGCACCGCTGTGCCTCGACGATCAGCCGGGAAGTGGCCCGCCATGGCGGGCGCGCGCAGTACCGCGCCAATGAAGCCGATCAGCAGGCCTGGGAATCGGCCCTGCGGCCCAAGCCGTGCCTGCTGGCCACTCACACCACGCTCCGGGAGATCGTTGCGAGTAAACTGATGCAGGACTGGTCGCCCGAGCAAGTTTCTGGATGGCTGAAGTGGCAGTTTCCCAAGGATGAGGGCCTGCGCGTGTCGCACGAAACCATTTATCGCAGCCTATTCCTTCAAGCGCGAGGAGCGCTGAAAAAGGAGCTGATTCAGCACCTTCGCTCCCAGCGGCGGATCCGCCGCTCGCGGCATTCCAGCGTTCATGGACACTCCCAAGGCAAGATCGTCGATGCCATTTCTATCCGCGAGCGACCTGCGGAAGTCGAAGATCGCGCCATTCCCGGTCATTGGGAAGGCGATCTGTTGCGCGGGGCGCGCAACAGTCATGTGGCCACGCTGGTGGAGCGTCATGCGCGGTTCTGCATGCTGGTGAAGGTGCCCGGCAAGGACACGACTACGGTGGTGGCCGCCCTGAGCCGGCACGTGCGCACTCTGCCCGCGACGTTGCGGCGCTCGCTGACCTGGGACCGCGGGTTGGAGATGGCCCAGCACAAAAGCTTCACGATGGCTACGGACGTACAGGTTTACTTCTGCGATCCCCAAAGCCCCTGGCAGCGCGGTTCGAACGAAAACACGAACGGGCTGCTGCGGCAATACCTGCCGAAGAAGGCGGATCTGTCCTGCTACTCACAGTCGGACCTGGACGAGATCGCTCTGCGCCTCAATCAACGGCCACGAAAAACATTGGGATTTGAAACTCCGGCGGATAGACTGCAAGCCTGTGTTGCATCGACCCCTTGAGACCACCCCTGTTATTAACATTTATCCGATGGAATCGCGCCCTACGTGGAACCACAGATTGACATGATGGCATAGTTAACTTAGTCTTGCCGCGCGGTTCGATGGCGACATCCAGTTCAAATCTAAACACAAGTTCTCGGACGAAGCGTTCCTTCGGAATTGTCATTGCTGAATTGTACTTTGTAACCTCAATCGCCCTCATTTCCTCCAGAGTGATTGCTTACTTAGATTTCTACATTCGGAGTATGTCCAGGCTGCACCTTCACTTTTTTCAGTTCTTCGGGACTACGGCGAGGATTTCAGAACTAATCGTTTGCGTGCTGGGCTCTTTCGCCGTCGTGGGGCTTCAGCGAATGCGGCCTTGGGGGCGATTGCTCGCCATCGCTTTGGCGGGCGTTGACGTGGCCTTTGCGATTCGGTTCTACTCTGCAGTTTTGTTTTTTCGGCTGTGGACGTTAGTTCCGCATCACGTATGGCCAAACGTAAAGAGCGCGATAAAACTTGGATTCGGAATTTACATCGCTTGGTATCTGTTGCAGCCCAAGACGCGGCTCGCGTTCCGACCGCTCGAAACGTCTTCGGCCGGAGAAAGTGAACCTAGCTTCTGACTGGTTGCATAATCGTAAACCAGCTCTTGCGAATGGTAGGTGGCACGCGGCTACTCGGGGATATTGAAGTCGTAGACGCGGCCGCTGGCGGCGCCTCCTGAGGAGGAGGAGACGCGGCCTGAGGACATGTTGGCCTGCGAGCCTGTGCCCATGAAGAAGGCGTATTCGCCGGGCTTGAGATCTTCGTTTAGGGTGATTTTGTACATTCTGATACCGACGTGTTCGGAGGAGCAGGAAACTTCCTTATCTTTTTTCACGCCGGATTTGCCGCCGCCGATGCCGCCGAAAGAGCCCACCTGAAATTCGCGTCGGTCGCCTTTTTTCTGGAGTTTGATCAGCGCGTAGTCGGCGGCGCTCGATCCATCGGGAACATACAGGTAAAAAATCGGGCGGCGATCCTTTACATGATTTTTCGACGTGGGGCCTTCAATGACTGCGTCCCAGTGTTAGCCGCGAATGCCGTCGGTGGCGAAGCTGGCGGCGCGTCCGCCAGCTTTGGTGCGCGAGAGGGCGGCACCTTCGATGAAGACGAAGGTGGGACCGTCTTTCCAATAGACGCCGACTTCTGGAGGCGGAAAATTCGGGTCGAGGGTCATGGGGGCAGCGGTTGTGACGACCGGCGGGGGCGGCGGAGCAGGGTTGATCATCACTTTGATGACAGCGTCGGAGACGTTGCCGGCTTTGAGAGCTTTGAGGCCGTCGACGGAGGTGTCGAATTTGGAGGCGTCGGCGCCGGTGGCGCTGCGGATTTTGGCGATGATGACGTCGTCGGAGAGGTTGAGGTTGGTCATTTCGATGATGTCTTGATTGGTGAGTCGCTTGGCGGCTTCTTGCGGCCAGACTGTGGGGAGAGCGAGAAGCACGATTACGCACAGTGCGAGGGGCCGGAAGATTCTCATGTGACTCCTGATGGGATGCTCGGTTTCGGAACTGTGTTGCTGGAGATTATATAACGAGGCGGGCAGTTCGGCGTTGGCGCGTTGTGGGAAGAGTGGCGAATTAGGAAGCGACGGCGAAAGACAACATCAAAGGCGCCGGCCGGAGGCCAGCGGTACGCGTCGATCGTCGCGCCCACCGAAACACCGAAACACCGAAACACCGAAACACCGAAACACCGAAACACCGAAACACCGAAACACCGAAACACCCCTGAACCACTTCCAATTCCTGCCGATACAAAGAGACAGTATGAGCGCAATCAGAACCGAGCCCAGAACCGCCATGATGGCAGTGGTCGAAGTCTCCTGGGAGGACCAATTCGGCACACGCCACACCTCCTCCGCCAAGCTCGAGGACACCTCGCCCTCCGGCGCCTGCCTCCGCGTGAAAGTTCCGGTCGCCGTCGGCTCTGCCATGAGGGTGAACTCATACCGCGAACGCTTCTCCGGCACCGCACGCTACTGCCGCACTGACCGCCGAGACTTCGTCGTTGGTGTTCAGAAAGACAAAAATGTAAACCGGTTTCTAATGGACGTCGCCGCCCCGAATTTATCGCCGACTGTTCCAGCGCGGAACGTCCCTATCGCAGCCGCTCGTGAAGAGGTTCGTGAAGAAATCCGCGAGACGCCCCGCGAAGAAAATCGACAGCGCCTCGAATCGCCAAGGGAGAGTCAAAATCCGGCCGCGTCTGCCTTTCGAGCGCGACCGTCGATAGCCGTCATGCCCAGTCGCGACGCGGTCTCTGTCATGAATAACGGTTCCGCGACGCAAACAATTTTCAATCGTCAGCTTTCACAGAACGAATCCACCGATTCGTCCCCACCGGCTCGATTGCAGTTTCAATCGCCTCGATCCGGAAATCCAAAGGGAAGGGAAAACATGCCAAATAAATGGTCAGATCTCGCACCCTGGCGCCAGAAGCAAGCCGGCAAAGAAAACGACACCTCAGCAAGCGACGCGCAAGACACGCCCGGCTCTAGCCGACAAAGCTCCGAGCCAAACGCAAGGGGCGACAAGTCGAAATCGAACTCGAATCCCGCCGCACTCACCGAAGCTAACCGCGACGCGAATCCAATCCACAACTCGCCGGGCGATCTCCTCTCCATGGACGACATCTACAGCGCAGCAGGAATTCTCGCTCCCCGAATGGGTTACAGCATTCGCAAAGTGGCGGACATGCTCGCCAGCGATCACCTCCACGGTGTGTCCGACGAAATGAAGCGCGCCTCTGTCCTCATGGCGCTTGATGCAGCCGGCATTTCAGTCGACGAAGTGCTTCGCGACGCCGCCATGCGCCAGTCCGCAATCAACTGCTACGAGTCCGACCAGTGGGAACATTTCGAAGAATACTGGGCCGCCAAAGCCGCCGAGAATTCGCATATACAATCAGAACTCGAGCGCATCACGGCTCAGTTCCAAGAACGCATCAAACGCAATCTCGACGAAATCGCCCGCGAAAAAGTGATTTTCGCGACGTGGCAAACCATGAAGCAGCAGGAAGCCCAGCGCATCGACGAAGCCGCGGGAATCTGCTCGAAACCGTCCCTCGAAGAAACTTTCGAAGAGCCGCGCCGCGCGCCGCGCGCCCTAATCGCTACCGCCAAACCGGCCTGACGCAAGGCAGCCGCCGTCTTCATCAGGAATGAGCGCCGACCATTCTTCAGTAGGGGCACGGCACGCCGTGCCCGAACGCCCGAACAGCACGCGCGCGCCGGCTCACCAAAACTCAACTAACACGTCGGCTTTGTGACATGCGAACACATTGTGTGGATTATCGAACCCGCCTGATTCCGCCCCGGCACCAGCCAGTTCGAAGCACGCCTGATTGACGGCAGTTATTCCCACGATAGAATGACGGGCGGATTCGAGCTCCTGGAAAAGGTGCTTCTAGGCAATGGCGCGCCAAACGTCTCAGCCGAACGACAAGCAGAAAATCATTAAACACTATGACGTCATAAGCCCCTACTACCGCTCCCTCTGGGGCGAGCATATTCATCACGGTTATTGGATTCGAGGAGATGAGTCGAAAGAAAAAGCGCAGCTTCAATTGATCGAGCACCTCGCTCAGCGCGCCAATGTGAAACAGCATTCGGATGTTCTTGATATCGGTTGCGGCATGGGCGCCAGCAGCCTCCATCTGGCCAAGACCTATCAGGCGAATGCGACAGGCATAACGATTTCCCACGTGCAGGTGGAAATAGCAAAAAAGGCCGCAGCGGCCGAGCACCTCAACGCGAAATTCCTGTTGATGGACGCCGAGGCGATGACTTTCCAGAACCAGTTCGATCTTCTCTGGTGCGTAGAATCCATTTCGCATTTCGAGCGACGCGCGGAGTTTTTCGCCTCTGCCGCAAAGTTGCTGAAGCCCGGTGGCACTCTGGCGATCATCGACTGGTTCAAGAAAGACAACCTCACTCCGTCGCAGATCAGAAAATTCATCGATCCCATCGAAAAAGGTATGCTGGCGAAACTGCAAACCATGGACGACTATGAATCGCTCCTCGCCTCAAGCCGCCTGAAAATCACACACCGCGAGGTGCTCAACAAGAATTGCGCCAAAACGTGGGATCTGTGTATCGACATTCTTTGCGACAAGGAATTATGGAAGATCGCCGTGAAACACGGCGCCGCTTTTGTTTCGCATCTCCGAGCCTTCCAGGCCATGCGCGCAGGTTTCGCCTCCGGTAATTTCGTCTACGGCCTCTTCGTCGCATCGGCGCCGTCGGATGGCAGATGAACGCACGGAATGGAGAAGGGAATCCTATTCTGAAGGCGAGTGGTTCATCTCTTGCAACCGTACCACCCGCCTTCACGTGAATTTCTTTTACTGTTGCGCCAGTGGGATTTGAGAAGAAAGCTTCAGGTCAATCATCATCGCGATGCGGCGATCGAGCTGAAAGAACGTAGCCATTTGCGGCGGCGGCAATACGGCAGCGAAGTTCGGTTGATATTTCTCGCGGAGCTGCGCGACGGACACATCGAGAGCCAACAGGTCCTTGGTCATGCGCGTGGCCTGTTCATTCGTGAGCGAGCCGTAGCTATTGAAGTATTCGTTGAGCAGAGCGTACTTCGTGTTGTTGACCTTCACGAGTTCGGCGATGTACTGGTCATAAACGGGCCAAAACTTGGTCGCTTGCGTATCCGTCAGCTTCAAGTTCGCCGCGACGAGCTGTTTCCTCATGGAGCGAATATCTTTTCGCATCAATTCGACTTCCTGCGCCGTGGCCTCTTTCTCCGCAGGGGAAGCTTGTTGTTGAGTGGAGCTCTGAGCAAGCGTCGAAGAGCCTTGCGACAGGCATATTCCCGCCATCAAAAAAGCCGCTGCGATCATGCTTTTCACCGGAGTTCTCCTTTTCTCTGCAATCGATGTCAGTTTATCGTGCCCGGTTTCGAGTGGGACGAATTCGACGCGGATGGCGCGCAGTATAGATTACGCCGGTCGAATCGACAAGAACGCGGTCGCATGCCGAGCGCGAAGTGCATCGTTGGCCGTTAGTTCACATTCTTCGGTTACTATGACTCTCATTCTTATGTGTCGGCGATGCGCGCCGCTTCACATGTTGCGGAAACCGGAAAACATAAGGCGAAGCGAATCGGTTATGAAAAACCGCAAATGATGCCGGTCAAAAAATATGTGGTTGCAATCGTCCTCGCGACTCTCATCGCTTATGTGGTTACCGGAATGCGTTACGCGTCGTATTCCCCGCAGCGCTCCGATACCTATCTTTGGGGCGTGTACCACGTGCACTCCAGCATGTCCGACGGTTTGCAGTCACCGCGTGAAATCGCTCTGCAGGCCCGCGTCGCCGGGGTCAGGCTGGTTCTTCTCACCGATCATGGCAGTCCGAACCAAGCATCAACCAGCTTTCGCGAGACCATAGATGGCGTAACGATTGTGGGAGGTTCGGAAGCTAACTTACCCGATGGTCGGCTTACCTTTTTTGGCGCGCGGAGCGTTCCAAGCTTCCGTTTGTCATCCTTTCCTCCCGACGCAATCGACGACGCCCGCGAGTGGGGCGCGTTTCCTGTTGTGGCTTATCCCGACGATCCGCGATATCAATGGCACTACTGGAACAAGGACCTGAGGCCTGGCGGGATCGAAGTCCTAAATTTGTTTACCAGCCTGCGCAGCGGGTCCTGGACTGACCGGCTTCAGCTGGCGATGTTCTATCCCTTCTCCCACTATTATTTTCTAAAAAGAATTGTGGTTCCCGCGGAATCCATCGCGCACTGGGATGGCCTTCTGCAGCGCGACAAAACCTGGGGATTTGTGGCGTCCGATGCCCACGGCGGATTTCACATCACATCATGGCTTTCGATAAAACTGCCTTCATACGCGGATACGTTCTCGTTCGCGGGGCTTGGAATTGACAGACGATATGAATCCGATCCCGAAGCGGCCATCCGCAACGGAGATTTCTTCATTTGCATACGCGGTGCGGGCGAGCCCGAGCGATTCGAGTTTTCCGCGCAGCACGGTTTCCAAAAATTTCCGAGTGGCAGCGACGCGCCGGCGAACTCCAATCTGCATGTCGAAGTACAAGTCGGGGTACAAATCGGAGCCCAAGCCGGCAAACAAGCGACGCGCCTCGTACTGAAGAAAGATGGCTCGGCGATACGCGAAATCGTCGGAGGTCACCTGGACCTCGAGGACGCCCCGGCAGGCGTGTATCGCGTCGAGGTTTTCCTGGTCGGGCACTCATTGTTGCAGGAAAATGTTCCGTGGATTCTCTCGAATCCGATTTTCGTCGGCCTGGTCCGTGAGCCGCGCCCGCCGCACTCTATCGCCGCAATTCGCGCGCAATTGGCGAAGAGCGGGGTGCCTTCAAAAGATAGTGACAACACACGAGGTCGAAGCATCATCGCGACCAGGTGATTCCACGGCCCAGCACGAAGATAAACAGCACACTGGCGACAGCACCCGCGGAGACCCATGCGAGGCTGCGCCGAATTGGCCCCACTTGCTCTTCGCCGCTATCTTTCATCCTGCGCATCATGCTAGGCAGGCTCAAGAGGCCGGCGTTCGCGCCCAAGGTAGACGGCAGCGCCGAAGCGATTACATAGAATAATCCTGCAGGATTTAGCAAGCCTCCTAACCCGGCTAAAATCCCATCGGTGAAGTACGGCGTCCAGCACAGACCGCGGAGCCGCCGCGAAGTCCGATTCTTTCCTTCGAATGGCTTCAGGTGTGCCGCTACCACTAACATCGACGCATAGTACGAAGCGATGCCTAGCATGACGAGTCCAAGCTGCCACACCCAATGTGGCTGTAAGCCTCGGATCACCGCTGCCCAATCACCAAAATTCGTGATACCCGAAAAGAAGAAATAGCCAGTGCCGGTGAAGAGATTGCCCGCCATGGCGAGAATGAAAAAATAGCGTGTAACTGGCCTATATCGCTGCGGCCTGAGGAGCAGCAGCCAAAAAATCAGGGCGAAAAAAAGGTTCACGAGAGTGCCGTTCGCGGACACCCATCGCGTCTCAATATCGCTTTGCAGGGCCACCGTGCTCATCGTCACTTGCCGCGCTCCACTCAGCCACGCCGTCACGCCATGCCCCAACCCCTCGTGCAAAATATCCTGGAGAATACAGGCCAAGACCGAGACGGCAATCACGGTGAGCCGATCGTCCTCCGCAGAACCGTCACTGGTTGACATCACGTCTCTTATAACACTCTACATCGCGGTTGTTCCGGCCAAGCTTCCGGCCGGAATTGACCTGAGCCGGCGTCCGCTTACCATGGGAGAAAATGGTGCCGGCCGAGCCTGCTCTTTAAGTTCGAGAAGGCAATGATGATTAGCGCGAGTGCGGCCATCACTGCCAACCCGAAGTAGTTGTCAACATAGGAGAGCAGGCGGCTCTGCGTAATCACCTGGTTTTGAAAAAGTTGGAGCGCGCCGAGCGAGGGATTGCTTCCACCGCCGCCGTTGCGATGAATCAAGACGGCATATTGCGACAAGGTGGAACGAACGGTGGGATCCAGGCGGTTGGCCACGTCCAGGAGTCGCGAGGAGTGTAACGTCATGCGGTGGTCGAATAAAACTGTCGCGCCGGTGACCGCAAAAGTATTTCCAAGCTGACGCACGAAAAAATAGGAAGTGGAAATGTCATTCACCTCCGCGAGCGTCGCACCGGCCGTCACAATGTTCCCAGCCGCGATGAGAGTGGGCGCGATGCAAAAGCCTTGCAGGAAAATCATGGGAGCTAGGAGTGCCGTCGGGGTGGTGGGCGTCGTAACATAAACGATCGTGAGATATGTCGCGAACAACGCCGCGAATCCGATTGTCAACGTGCGGCGAGGTCCCAGGTGAGGCATGAGCGAGCGCAGGCTGATCTGGATCCCCGCCCCAAGTCCCAAGGTATACATGGAAATGAAACCACCGGCCTGCGTAGCGCTGTAATCCTGAACGAAGCGAAGGTATTGCGGTGTGACGTAGAGCCCCGCGCCGAAGAACCCTCCCACGATTAAGACCAGGAAGAAGGCTCCTCGCAAGGAGCCTTGCCGCCAGACCATTCGCAAATGAAGTACGGGCGCTGTGTTCTCGGGTCGGAATTCCCACCACACAAACGCGATTAAGAAAATGGCAGCCGCAATCATGGCCAGCAAAATCCAGTGCGACTCGAACCAGAGGTCGCGTTCGCCGCGGCTGAGGGCAGTTTCCAGGCAAGCCATCGATGCGATCAGCAGTACTGCGCCCCACACATCTATGTGAATCCCTGTTTTCCGCTCAAACAAATATCCTGGAGGAATAAGCTTCCAGATGAGGAAAGCGCCAATCGCCAAAAATGGAAAATCAATTAGGAAGGCATAATTCCAACGAACTTGGTCGGTGATCCATCCTGTGGAAACGGGATAGAAAACTTCAAAAACAGCGATAAGGAGATAGAGCCGAGTGACAGCCGCAAGCTTCTCTCTCCCGGGGAACAACATCCCGGAAAGTATCACGACGCGTACAAGAAACGCACCGCCGCCGAATCCCATGATCAGCCGTGAAATCAGGAGCCAGTGAAGGGAGTGGGCGGTGACGCAGCCCATCGATCCCACGGCATAAAGCCCGATGCTGAGTAACAGGTGACGCCGGGTGCCGATGACGCGCGTCATCCATGCTGCCAAAGCCAGCGAGCAAAGATATCCGACGTTATAGAGAATTATCACCCAGCTTATTTCATCCGAGCTCGCGCCCACGTTGCCCTGCATGTCGGGGAGGAAGACGTTCACGGCGATGCGGTTGGAGACTTCGACGGCGGTAACCATGCCGATGCTGAGTAGAGCGGCCAGGAGGTGCCTTGGCGACAGCTTCGACAGGATACTTTTGAGGAAGGCCTCCTCTTCCAGTTCCCATTCCTCGACGTTTGGCGAAAGGTTTTGAGCCAGGAAGCCCATGGGTTCCTTTACATCAGCTACATCAGCGAGTGTAAATGGTGGCTTCTACGTTCATGCCCGGCCGCAGCACCAGATTCTGATTCTTGTTCGGTTTTACGAGGATTTTCACCGGAATGCGCTGCACCACTTTTATGAAATTGCCGGTCGCATTTTGGGGTGGGAGCAACGCCTGTCGCGAGCCACTGGCGCCGGCAATGGAGTCAACCACGCCTTCGAAATCCTGGCTGTAGGTGTCAGCGTGAAGACGAACTTTCTGGCCGGGAGCCACGTTTGCCATCTGCGTCTCTTTAAAATTCGCCGTGACGTACACCTGATCGAGAGGGACGAGGGTGAACAGCAATTGCCCGGGCGACACGTACTGTCCCAGGTCCACTGACTTTTGCGTCACTCGGCCGGTGATCGGAGCAATGATATGCGTGTAGGCGAGATTCAGTTCGGCCTGTTGCAGCGCCGCTTTCGCGCGTTCCACCGCGGCCAGCGCCGACTCGTAAGTTGCTTCGGCAATGGGCACCTGCCTCTCTTGAGCCTTTGTCTGCAGGAGCAGGGCTTGTGAGCGCGACAGCCGCGCCTGGGAAGAACGCGTATTCGCTTTCGCAATCTGCACGGCCTGCTGCGCTGCGGAAAGCTGCTGCTCGGCTGCCAGCAAGTCGCTTTTCGCCACGCGGGCGGCAGCGTCAACAGCGTCAAATTGGAATTTGGAGACGTCGTCCGTCGTAAGCAGAGGCGTGTAGCGGGCTAAATCGCTTTGTGCCCGATCATTGGTAGCTTTCTTCGCAGCGACGTTGGCCTCAGCCACTTGGAGATTGGCCGTCGCGGTCTGCTCGAGTTGAGCCTGTGAACTTGCGTAATCGGCTGCGTCGGATTCTTTCTGAGCGTGGCGCCGCCAGTGTTGTGGGTAGTAGTTTCGCGCGTCAACGTGATTTGGAGCTTAGCGGAATTGGCTTGCGCCTCCGCGAAATCAAGATTGGCCTTGGCCTGTTCCACTTCTGCCTCGTAGGGTCGCGCGTCAATTTGCACCATCGGGTCACCCTCTTTTACTGGCGTATTGTCATTGATGAACAGCTGGACCACATAACCGGGAACCTGCGGCGCGACCGCCGTAATGTGACAATCCACCTGAGCGTCGTCCGTCGAAACGCGACCGGTGATGATGTACCAGGCCACCGCGAGCAAGATCAGGACAACAACGAAAGCCCCTTTCGCGGCGGGACTCAGATTTCGAAGCCACTGGCGGAACGAAGTAGAAGCCGCAGGCGCTGGCGGCGCGGCCTCAGACGCTCGCGGCGTAGCGTCAGTCGCAGCGGTGCTGGTCGGTGGCGTTGTCGGCGCAGTAGGAGTGGAGCTCATGTTCGCGATTTACCTTTCACTTCGCATAGCTTTCACTGTGTGCACCTTTCATTTGCTATACATGGCCTCGATCTCTCCTGTCGCGTGCGCGAGCGACGCTCGAGACAGGTTGAATTGAAACAGCGCGCCAATCTGATTATCGCTGGCCCGGGCTAACGCATCTTGTGCGGTGATCACTTCCACGTTGGTGGTGACGCCGGCTTGAAACCGGCGCTGCGCCTGAGCCACTTCTTCCTGCGCCAGTTTGTAACCTAAATTGGCGACCTCTACAGAATTCCGCGCGGCGGTAAGTTGATCGAGGGCTGACTTCACCTGATCCACGATTTGTGCTTCCAGCTGGCGGCGAATTTCCGCCACCCGCTGTTCTTCCAGCTTGGCTCGCGCTGTTTCCGCTCGAATCCGGCCGCCCGTGAAAAGAGGGAACTGCAAAGATAGCGCGTAAGTGTAGGCCGGAATTCCGTTGTTGAAGCGTGATCCCTGATAGAGCCAGAAACCCGAGAAATCCAATTGTGGGAGGCGCTGCTCGCGGGCCGAATCCGTCGTCAATTCGGCGATGCGTTTCTGCGAATTCAATGAGCGAATCTCCGGCCGCGACTCTAATGCCTGGTTGAGCAGCACTTCTTTGTCGAGCACGGGAAGGTCATAGAAATCGAGACGGTCGCTCACTTCGAGATCCTGGTCGCGGGGAAGATCGAGGAGTTCTGCCAAGCCGTACGTGGTCGTGTGAGTGAGCGTTTCTGCATCAATCAGATTTTGCCGTTCGTTCTGCAACTCGACGTTGGCTCGGACCGTGTCGATGTTTAATCCAATTCCTGTTTTTTGGAGCTCGGTGGCCTGTTCGTAGAGTCGCTGCGCAAGAGCGACGCGCGAGCGCGCGGCATCGCGCGTGGCCAGAGCTCGAAGAATCTGCAGGTATTGATCCACCACCAAGTTGACCACGGTCTCCCGCGTGGTCTGTTCGTCCGAGCGCGCCTGGCGTGTGTCTTCGCGGCCGATCTGGTATCCGCGAATCTGCGGGAAGTTCAGGATGGTTTGCGAAAAAGCAGGGCCCGCTTCGATCACCTGAAAGGGGCCGGCCGCCTTTCGCATTGGAGCGCGCTCGATGCTTTGAAAGTTGTACTGATTGATCGAGCCGCTCCCTTCGATATGCGCTTGAGGAAGCAAGGCCGAGAGGGCAATGTCGCGATTACGATCGCTTTCGAAGGTAGGCAGGCGAGCGATGACGCGCTGCGGATTTTGTTTCAGCGCGAGTTGCACAGCTTCTTTTAGCGTGAGTTGCAACGTTCCGGAGGATCCCGGCGACGGTTGCTGCGCGGGCGATTGTTGCAGGGTCGATTGCTGCGCGGACGATTGCTGCGCAGGCTGTTGCTGAGCGAACGAGCCGACCGGAAGGAATGCCCGCACCAATAGTAAGAGCAGGATGAATATTCGCCGGAGACTCGCGGCCATGGAGAGCCCTCCCAATCGGCAGAAAGTAAGCGGTCAAGAACCGGCATTGTAACCCAATACCTTGCGGCAGTTCCGCAGACGAGCGCCAACGGCCGTCGCGACGAGCCATTCGCCGTTGCAGCTGATTCTGTAACGCAGGATCGGCACCCGCGTTGCCGTGACCGTCATTCAGGAGAAAGCGCCATCCGTTAGTTTCACCTCCTTAGCCCCCCTTTTACCGCCGATTAGAAATTTGTAAGTCACTGAAATGGCGACGGTTGTCGCGAGTTTTAATCGCGGTACCGTAGATTAACTTTTGAGTTTTCGGAGCCATTTTGAATAGTCCTCTACTCGGTTCGCGATCCCGCAGGACGCGGCCGCGACGAAACTCCGCGGATTTGAGCGAATGACGCTGCGCAAGCGGTGCGGTCAGGATTCGACCGGCTTTTCGGATCCTGGCCGCGAAGGAGACTCGCGGCAGTGCGTTGCGCGGATGAAGCTGCGCAAGTGGTAGTGGCGCGTGGACCCCGTTTTTTGTTCGGGATGGCGCTCGTGGGGCGCAATCTGGCTGGCTGATTCGCCTGGCGGTTCTTGCAGTCATGTCCGGGTTGTCCTTTTGTTTGTTGGCGCTCCGCAGGACGCGGGCGCGTGTTTTGCGAGGCGGGAGATCCTCGTTGTTCGTCAGCCGGCCGGCGCCGGCCAATTTTTTGCCAATGCCTCCTCGCGCCGCTTTACGCGGCTCGCCAATACTACAAGAATAGACGCTGCGGAAGCCGAAGAAGTTGTCTGTGGCTGGAACCTTTGGGTCAGAAGACCCAGCCTCAGGGAACCAAAAGGCGGGCGGCCGGCTTACTGCTGGGTAGGGCGACCGTCGAGGCCGATAGCGACCGCAGATTCACGCACTCCGGGCGCGCTAACGGGCTGACGTTGCTTCGGCGGAACTAACGCGATTAGCGCCACACAAAGAACCGCAACTACAATCAACGGAATCAGTTCTGACCGCAATTGTTTCAACTGAGCAGCCTGCACCGCCATGATAGCGTCGTGCGCCAGCGTACCCCATCCCGTGAAGGCGATCAGACTGCGATGCTCCGCCGGCCTTCGCACAGCCAGCAGCAGAAACACACCCAGAACAAAATAAACCGCGAGCATCATCTGATCGCCATAGTCTGACTGATTGTGCTGCGGTATCGAAGTAAGCAGCGGGTAGATGCCCGCCAGAAAGAACAGCCCAGCGATCACCAATAAAATTTGCAGGACCACATTTTTTCGCATAACCCACCCACCGAAGACTGGGCCTTACTCAAGCGCACTCATTCTAGCACTCACTCTACGAGAGCTCCGTCTACTCGGTCCACGTGGGTTCAAGCAAAAGAAGGGTGGGCCACTCATCGCCCCCGCACCAAGAGCTAGCTTCGGAGCGAACTCTTTGCCAGAAACTGCGGAAACAATGCGGCGGCAATCACGGCATGCAGCACGGCGGCCGGCCACAGCAAGAAGCCCCGGAACGAGGTCGCAACAGCGACCCACGCGCAGAAGATAGCCGCCCCGACATTGAATGCAAGAAGGCCCAGCACGGCGCCCCGGTTTGGTTCCGCCCGCTTCGAAGGCAGACAGGCGATGCCCAACCCCAAAAGGCCCATTCCGGCAAATCGCGCCAGCGGAATCGCTAAGCCTTCGGGCGTCGCCGCGAATAGCAGTCGACACGGAATATCCGGGACGGCAATGAAAGTTATCCCCACAACGATTTCGAGCAACGATGCCGCCATGACGACGGATGTCTTCATCAGTTCTTCTCTCCCCGGCAGATGGCCCGCCGTCCCTGCCGCCACCGATGTAGCTCAACTCTTCAGAAGTTAGGCCTTTCATACCACGGTTGCCCCACTCTTCGCACCAACGCGGCTGTTTCTGAATTTCGTACCGCTGGCTTGCCCAGGTCCAGACCTATTACCCTCTCGGTATAATCTTTACATGAAATTGTAACCGACGTATCGTCCCTAGAGTCTTACCTAGTGGAGACATGATGAAACGAATTGGGGTCAGGTGTCACTACTAAGAGGGCCAAATGAAGAAGCCTTACGTGAAGCCAAGTATCAGATCGCGCGCCATTCGGCCTGGCGATATGGAAGCTGGTGCGCGGTTCGCTCAAAAGCGATCAGTACCGCGATACCCTTTTGCAGTGCCCGCGTTAATCTCAGAACCTCTCACCCAAACAGAACTCTCCTGCAGAACCTCCGACATCAGCCTAAGAGGCTGCTTCGTTGAATCGGTTGATCGCTTTCCCGCAAACACCGTCATGCGGATCAGGGTTGAACGGGATGGAGAAATCTTTGAGACCTGGTGTCGCGTCGCCCACGTTCAAAAGGGAGTCGGGACAGGTATAGCGTTCTTCGAACACCCTGCCGAGGCGCGCCTGACCATTCAAAGCTGGATCGCTGAGCGGAGCGAAATGTTCGACAACCGAGACAGATGATCTCTGAGTGCACCTGATGGCGTCGGGAATCTGTGCAAACTTCGGATGCGAGACGGCACGCCGAATATCTCGCGCGCAAGCGTAGGTTGTTCCCACTGCCACTCCGGCCTCAATAACCTTGGCAACCGACTGCGCGTTGCGGGTCGGGCCATAGTACTGGCGTCGCGCGCTCGAAGTGCAGCCGAACTTCGGTATGGCACTGTGCAACCGAGCCCGAATCTTGGCTGCCTATGCCGAAGCTCTCGAAGATCCCGGGCAACAAACTTTATTCTTGTGGGTAGCCTACAAGGAAGCGTCGGGCGCCCTTGCGCCGACCGCGATCTACACGGCTGCTCACGACCAACTCACTCTTGAAAGCATCAAGACGTTGAAGCAGCAAATCGAATCCGTACTGGACGTGAAAGGACTTGCTGCACTTGATCCCGACCCTCTCACACGACAGGATACTTCCGGGGATGCCGCGGAGCGTGACTACCGCCGCTGGTGTCTGGTCAACTGTTTGTATCTCGCTCCAGCGAACGACGTTGGCCCGTACATGGTGGCCGCCGGTGACTCAATAATGCTGGCGACACACATCGTGCCGGTCGATTCGCCACACACATTCGAAAACTTCTTTGACCAGATGAAGCAAGAATACGTATCGGCGCGCTGGTTGTTGTATGAGGGTCTGACCGCGAGGGTGCCCCACTTCTCTGACAAAGATGTGGTTCTTCAAGCGACCGAACCCCGGCCATCATTCTCTTTAGCAATCGAGAAGGTCAAAGCTGCCTACAGGATTGCCTACTCTCTTTTCGACAAAATTGGCTTCTTTATGAACGCCTATATGGAGTTGGGCATACCGGAAAAGCGGATCTCATTCCGAACTCTCTGGCGCATCGACGATAAGACGATCCGAAGAGAATTCGACTTGACCGGCAACGGGTGGTTCTGCGCTTTGTACTGGCTCGCCAAGGACTTCTTCGAGGAGGCGAACGACGAGGTGGCCGAACCGCAGGCCCGAGGCCTGAGTGACATAAGGAACCATCTTGAGCACAGATATTTGCGAGTGACAGCAGTTGAGTCGCCGATCGCGCCGCCTGAAGACTTAGCATTGATGGTGTCTCGTCAACAGTTCGAGGGCAAGGCCTTGCACCTTCTGAAGCTCGCCCGTTCTGCACTCATCTACTTGGCCATCGGTGTCGGATTTGAGGAACGAAGGCGCGAACCTGGTCGTGCCGGTGAGCCTCTCGAAGAGATACCGTTAACGCCCGGCCTGCCAGACACCGAAAAGATCTAGCGGCCCCGGTACAAACCAAGGTACATACGACCATTCTGGCATCACGAGGCGACGGGTGGCCACCCGCCTGGGAGTAATAATTTCGTCTGCTACAATGTGGTCGTTTCCAGCAAAGAACCTGACACCGACTCCATGCTGACCGGGTAATAAATCGAGTCAGCAGAACATTAGAGCCCCGGCGGTGATTATTGCCAAAGATCATAAAAAAGGAACCGCCCGTGCACATGCTCGTCGTAGACACGAATGTGCTTTGGCTCCGCGATAAGGGCCCGATAGTCAATCCCGAGTTCGACACCTTCTGGAAGGATCACAAGGAGTTGCTTCGGATGGAGCTTATCGTGCCAGAGGTTGTACGTGATGAGCTCATATTCCAGCACTACGCCTCCGGCAAGAAGGTCATCGAGAAGGTCACCGAGCACATGTCGGAGTTCTCGTCGATAACCGCCAAGAAGCATCGACATCGCCTCTCAGAGGAAGCGTTGAAGAAGCTCGTGCGCGAGAAGTTCGATAAATGGGTGGCCAGCAAGGATGGGAAAATTGCTGAGGTCCCGATAGGAACTATAGATTTGAGGAAGTTGTACGACATGGCGATTTGGAGGATTCCGCCCTTTGAGTTTGATGCGAAGAATGCAGAAAACGAGAAAGGGTTTCGGGACGCATTAATCTATGAGACGGTTGTAGACCTCGCGAAAAAACAACAACGCGAAGTCACTATAGCATTCGTGAGTAACGACAAGCTGCTGCGCAACGCCATAGACTATGAGCTTTTGTTCACCCACGACTTCTTGGCCTTTGAGGGACTGGCCGATTTTTCGTCCTATATCAAGCTCACGCGGGAACAACTCACTAAGGAATTCATAGAAAAGATCGTAAAACGTGCGGGGGGAAAATTCCACACCGCGAATGACCCGAATTGTTTGTGGATCAAGGAGAAAATTGGAGAGAGGTTGTTCGAGATGAAGGACGCATGGCGGATTGATAGCGTCAGCACCTTGAGTACAGCGACACACGCTAATGCGCTCGCGTCGCGGTCACAGACAACGGAGTATGCCCCGGTTATGCCCCATCGTAGCTGGAAGCCGACAGCCCTCAATAAATATTTCTTGGGGCCACATGAGTTCGTGGAGACGAGTGGAACCAGAACCTATCATTGGTCGAGTACAGTGACCGCAGTGGCGAAATACATTCTAGGTGATGGGCAGGTTGCGACAGAGGAACGAATTCGTAGGATCGATTTCAAAGTGCTCTGGAAGGCTGATGTTAAGGCCGACGCTCGGTTCCACAACATCGCCTTGGAGGACGTGAAAGTAGAAAATACACAATTCAAGACCCCCACGCCGGAGGAGTTTCAGCGATTCGACTTGGATCAATATTCAACACCGGAAGGTGGATGAATCACTCTCGTCTGACGACTCACGTCCGGCGGAAAGGCATCCGCAGAAGCGAGACGGGCTACGGGTGGTCCAGCCCCTTGAATTACGAACTACTGTAGCTTTTTCGGGTGCCCCACTCTTCGCGCTGTTGGCGAAGGGTGGGTGTTTTAGATTTCCTCATTTCTTCGATCGCCATCACAACCAATAAAAAAGGCGGGGCTGAGATTTCTCAGCCCCGCCTGTTCTGCTCTCCAAACTTTGCGATGACGCAGTTTTAGTCGGCTGCCACCCGCGCGCTGAGCTTCTCGCTCGCCTTCGGAACGGCCGCGGCTGCGTGGAACTGCGCGGCTTCCGTTGAGCCTTCGAGCGCCGTCGTTGACGCTTTGCCGCTTGTGATTGCTTGCTGCACCGCCGCCGTAACCCACAAAATCTAAGACTCAACTGCAGAGGGATGGGACCTTGAGTCGCCTTACAATCTGGAATCAGCCAGGCGTCTGTTACTTTTGACGGTAGCGCCCGATAACTAATGCAGATAGTATCGTCGCCGATCGAGGTGACGTCTATCCGAGGAGTGGCTTCGCAGGTGAGAGGCTCCGTCACTCGCGGTGGTGGTTGAGAGTCATCGATAGGAGTAAAGGCAATGACACGTTTTTTTTGCACTCTGGTATTGGCTGTGCTGTTGGCGGCGGCTTTTGCCGGTAACAAGACGGAGGCCCAAAACAGCGCTGCTGACTCCGTGGATCGTACCGTGCTGCCGGTACCCGAGCCGAAATATCCGCCAATTACCGAGCTTGATGCGCGTAACGCAAAAGCCCCACCGCGGTTCCAGGTAAAGGCGCCGAAAGGCGCGCCCAATGTGGTTGTCATTCTCCTCGACAACTTCGGCTTCGGCGACGCAGCGACATTCGGAGGGCCGATCCAGATGCCAACGCTGGAGCGGCTCGCCAAAACGGGGCTGCGCTACAATAATTTCAAAGTGCCGCCGCTGTGTTCCCCTAGCCGCATGGCTCTGCTTACCGGCCGCAACAGCCACAGCGCCAACTTCGGCGTGATCTCGGAAATTGCCACGGCTTTCCCGGGGTACACTGCGATGCGTCCCGCCAGCGTCACGATGCTGCCCGAGATTTTGCGGCTCAACGGCTATAGCACCGCTATGTTCGGTAAGTGCCACGAGCTGGGGCCTTGGGAATCCAGCGTTGTGGGACCGTTCGACCGCTGGCCGTTGCATAGCGGGTTTGAGCGGTTCTACGGCTTCATGGCCGGCGAGGCGGACCTCTTTCATCCGGTGGTTTACGACAACATGAACAGGGTGGATCTGCATCCCGGCCCCAATTACTACGCCAGCACAGACATCACCGACAAAGCCATCGATTGGGTGCATTCCCAGCGCTCACTCGCGCCCGACAAGCCATTTTTCGTTTACTACTCCGCGATTGGCACCCACGGCCCGTTTCAGGTGCCAGACAACTGGCGCGACAAGTACAAGGGAAAGTTCGACCAGGGTTGGGACCAGGTGCGGAAGGAAACGCTGGCCCGGCAGATCAAGCTGGGGATTGTGCCACCGGACACCCAGCTCGCGCCTAAGCCGCCAGGGATTCAGGAATGGGATCAGTTGACGGCCGACGAGAAAAAGGTGTTTGCCAGGTACATGGAAATCTATGCCGCGTTTGCCGAGGTGACCGACTACGAAATTGGGCGCTTCCTGGACTCGATCGAGGCCATGGGTGAAATGGACAATACGCTGGTCTTCTACATCACGGGCGACAACGGCTCGGTTTTCCAGGGCGGCCCTAACGGCGCCTTCAATGAACTATCCGTGTTCAACGGACTGCCAGAACCTCTCGACATCGCCTTAAAGCACTATGACGAAATCGGCGGACCGAAATCTCACATTTTGTACAACAACGGCTGGGCGTTCGCCGGTGCAACGCCCTTTGCGTGGGGTCACCAAGTGGCTTCCTACGGCGGCATCTGCCAGCCCATTGTAGTCCATTGGCCGAAGGGCATTAAGGAGCAGGGCGGCCTGCGTACGCAGTGGTATCACATGATTGACATCGCCCCAACGGTCTTGGAGGCAGTTGGAGTGCCTCAGCCGGCGGTCGTCTATGGCGTCAAACAGAAACCCATCGAAGGCGTGAGTATGCTCGACACATTTAACAACGCCGACGCGAAGTCGCGCCACACCACGCAATACTTCGAGATGGCAGGCAACCGGGGCATCTACCGAGACGGCTGGTTCGCCACGACGGTGCATCGCCCGCCATGGGAACCTAAGCCGCGGGCCACGTTTGCCAACGATAAGTGGGAGCTTTACAACGTCGAGAAAGATTTCAGTTGCGCGCATGACCTGGCCGCGAAATACCCCGAAAAGCTCGAAGAGATGAAAGGGCTCTTCCTTGAGGAGGCCGTCAAGTACAACGTGTTGCCACTCGACGACCGCTCCTGGGAGCGCTTCAACCCTGCCCTGGCCGGGCGTCCCGATCTGATGGAAGGTCGCACCGAGATGACGGTCTATCCGGGAATGATCGGAATACCGGAGAATGCTTTCATCAACATCAAGAACCGTTCCTTCGCGATCACAGCCGACATCGAGGTTCCGCAGGCTGGCGCCGAGGGGGTGGTGCTCGCCCAAGGCGGGGAAATGGGCGGCTGGAGTCTGTACGTCAAGGACGACAAACCTAAGTTCGCCTACAACTTTCTAGCTCGCGAGACTTACACGGTAGCTGGTTCCGCTCGCCTGCCCGCCGGGCACGTGACGCTGCGCTTCGAGTTTGCCTACGACGGAGGTAGGCCCGGCGCGGGCGGTAATGGTTCGATCTTCGTCAACGGCGAAAAAGTCGCCACAGGGCGGATCGAACATACTCACCCGAACGCGTTTGGTGCGGAAACGACGGACGTGGGCGAGAACCTCTACACGGCTGTGACCGACGACTACAAGCAGGGCGACAACAAGTTCACCGGCAAGATTGACAAGGTGACCATCCGCCTGGGCGAATCCAATCTCAGCCAGCAGGCGCTGAAGGCTAACGAAGCTTTGAGCGTGGACGAATTGCTCGACGTGGACTACTAATCGCGCCGTTGAGGAAACGTTCATAAACCAACGCGGGCAGCCGTCGAAACTTGACGCGAGGGGTGGGTCACCCCGCCGATCGTTCTTTCACTGCCGTATCCAGCGCCACGTCACCCATAAAACCATTCCTCATCCATCACCCGAATATCCTTCACGAATTTCACCACATCCCCCTCCCGCAATCTCCTGCACAACCGCCCCAGCGTCTGCTGCTCCCGCGAATCCAGCACCCGCATCCACGCCTTCACCACCTTCTTATGCTTCCCGATCACACGCGCAATAAATCTTTTCCCCTTCGGCGTCAGCGTCAGCAAAGAAATCCAGCGCCCGTGCCAACGCACCCCCGCCCGCTTCCACTCCTCTCGCGCCCCCTCCTCCGTCGGCATCGACGGCAGCCTGCACCGATCGCTCCGCACCACCCCCGCCTTCACCAGCCCCTTGAGCACCGCCCCAATATTCTGCTTGCTGCAATCAAATCTCTGGCTCAACAGCTGCTGATACTGCGGCCCCCCGCGAAACAGCGCCTCCATCACCCGAAATTGCATCATCGTCAAGTCCAACGTCGCCAGCTGATCGCTCATCTCCCCCCGCAACCAGTCCGCCGCATCCATCAATTCAATGTAAGCGCGAAACGCCCGGTTCGCCTTCACCTGCCGCGCCAAATCCCTAGGCCTACCCTCGCCTCCAATAGCCAAGTCTCCTCCGTTCCTACTCCGCTCTTCCTATCTCTTTTGACTCTGCCTTTCGCACCGCTGGCTTGCCCAGAGGAACGAAGGGCCTCCGCCCGCCGCCTTTGCTCTGCCGTTGCCTCAATTTGAAATTTTAAATTTCCAATTTGAAATTTCCTCGCTGTTGCCAACTCTGCCACGCCAAAAAAGCGCCGTAGGTGCGGTGTGTGCATCCCGACTCCTTGGTCGGGGCGCGACACAAACCTAGCCCAGGACGGAAGTCCTGGGTCCCAGGCAACGCACAGCGTTTTCCACTCGCGGCGCATTTCCCGCGAGCCTTGCTCCTAAATTTTAAATTTCAAATTTTCAATTTGAAATTCATTCTCTTAAGGTTCAACTTCGAAGTGACCTACCCGAGTGGTACCATCCTCACCGAAGCGCCGTCAATTGTGGAAACCACGCATACGAAGCAGAGCAAGCCCGGGTGGGGCCCCACCCGCCCGCTCCCAATGTAGCTCACCTCTCCAGAGGTGAGGCCTTCTGGCTCCCTTGTAGCGCCGGCATCCTGCCGGCTCTTTTGTCTTGGCCGTTGCGGCCGTCTCGCTGGCGCGAAGCGCGGAGCAACCTGGCAGGACAGAACAGAATCTAGTCAGCAGAACCCGGCAAGGGAAAAACATCAAACCATGACAAGACGACGCACGCTCGCTCTATCGGTCGTTGTCGCGCACTGGATCGTCGCAATCGGGCACCTGTTCCTCGCAGCAAAGGTTCTGCCGCCCCCAAACAACCACGTTAGTTGGCTGGCCGTTACTTTGATCACGTTGGGGCATCTTGCCGTGTCCATTGCGTTATGGACGCTCAGCGATAGAATCGCTGGCCTGGTATCGTTGATTTTCTTTTTGGCTGCTTTAGGTGCCGATCTCTACGAGCATTTCCTGCATGCATCGGCCAACAATGTTTTCACGGTGGCATCCAGCAATTGGACTGCTCCGTTCGACGTAAGTGTCTTCATCCTTCTAGCGCTTGAGATCGTGGGTTGCTTGCTCGGAATCCTGCTCCTCGGCGGAAGGACAAGGACAAGCAACAACGCTCGACCCCACTTCGCCAATCGCGGCGTCCTGTTGTAGAGGTCTCGATTTAGATTTTTCGGGTGCCCCACTCTTCGCGCTGTCGGCGAAGGGTGAGTGTCTTTGTCTTGTTCTTTTTTCTGTGTTTTGCTCCTTTCGAATTTCGTACCGCTGGCTTGCCCAGAGGAACGAAGGGCCTCCGGCGCGCTGTCCGCGTCCCGATGGTGTTCGCGGGGCCGGCGCCTTTCTCCTGGCCCTTGCTCTTTTCGCCCTAGTGTCACTCGCTCTGTCATCCCGCCTGCACTGAGGAACGAAGTGACCGCAGCGGAGGGATCTCTCTTCGATTTTGAAATTCTCCTTCCGCAGATTTTCCGCCTCCGCCACCAACTCAAACCCATCCCACCCTTCCCGCCGAAGGCGGGGCGAAGAGTGGACCACCCACAAAATCTAAGACTCAACTCCGGAATGAATTGCTCGAGCGGGATCTGCCGTCAATTGTGATACTGCGGGTGCAAAGCAAAGAAGAGTGAGCCGCACGCATTATGTCGAGGGTTTCAGACCTTGTTGGGTAAGAAATATCCGCGTGGCTTCGTCGAGAAGATCCCAGTGCGAGCGCAGAACCTCTTCGAGGGTTGACATGCGGGTAGACCATGGCTGCTGGGTTGTGTCAATCAACGCGTGAGCATTGCGAAGTAGAAATCGGAGTGCAGTGGCTGCTCTACCGAGGTTCGCGGAGTACACATTCATATTCGCAGGATTGGTGTAGAAGACAACACCTGTTGGATCCGACGGCGATTCGTTCGTTTCGTAAGCGACCGGGGCTAGCACCCAATGGATGTTCGCGTGACGATTGACAATATTGAGGCGGTCCAGTACCACCCACGCCTCTATCGCTCTTGCGATGGGTTCCAAGCGGGCGTCATCAAATATTTCTGCGTCTGTCACGCGGGCAATAGGCTTCCCGAGGCAAATCTCTTGAGATCCGTCTTCGTTGTCGACAACCCATGGCCACACGTTATGCTCCGCACCTGGTCGCAGCACCATTCGGCTCGCAGCTCGTTGACCCCGCCAGCCATTCAGAACGCCACACAGGATGTTCCAAGTCGAGTACACATCCATGGAAAGGGACTGACGGTCAGCAACGCATATCAACAGTGGATTCTCCTGATTCTTGATCCATTCAAGTTCATGAGTTTCGTTGTATTCGATGGGAGCCGTCGAACTTTTGGCTTGAACAGCAAAGAAGGGACCGGCCTTAAGGAATTGCCCCTCTTGGTGCGTGAAGCTACAGAAAAAGTCGATGCCGAAATCTTCTTGTCGTGGAACTGCGGTCGTGAACGCGAATGCGGCCAACAGTTGTTCCACAAGAAGTTCAGCGCGATCACCTAGGCGGAAGGGTCGTAAGCGGCCACCCGGCATCATTCCTCCTCTTAGAAACAAGGCCTCGGACAAGATCCAGATTCAGCCAGGCACCCCACCTTTGACTCTAAAGGGTGGGATCCCTTTTCGTTGAATCAGAAAGAACACAACGCAAACCCGAAAACGCCACGCGTCGCCACCCGTCTCATTCGCCGCGGTGCGAGACTCTGGCCGACAGTAACGGGACGTCCGACGCAGCGTCCGGTTCAGTGACAAGAAGATCCTTGTGAAAATTCGGCTTCAGTCGGCTTTGGACAACCGCATTGTGATATTTCTTCAGCCAGAGATACTTAGACAAGACCCGTTTGCTCTCTTTGAATTTGGCGATATTGCCCTCGACAAACTCCTTATGAATCCGTAGAGCCCCAAGAAAATCCTCAGCCTCTTCTTGCATGCTACCCAGGTAATCTATGAAGATAATCCCATCATCATCCCGCTTAATGAACTTCGAAATATATGTCATCTCCTCTTCATACGTGTGCGCGGTAAGCAGTGGAGTCGTTTTCAACGCTTCGATGAGTGAGGGCTCCACAATAATTCGTGGAAACTGGGCTTGGTCGCGTTCCAATTCATATGCCGAAATTATTCCCGGACCGAAAAGGACGCCGTAGCTTCGTTCGAGCATGCCCAACGTCAGGGCACCCCTGAGCAACAGACCCTCATCGATTAGGGCTGCTTGGGCAAGCGCCAAACGCTGAATCTCGTGGAACACAATGCCGAACCGATGCTTCATATTTGCGTCCGAAAGAACTGGAATCGTATGAACTATCAAGTCCGAGAAATTTACATAGTTCTCGCGATTTGCCTCGCGCGTCTCCTCATCCGGTGACGTGGTTTCAATTACCCTTCTGATGATGCGCGAAATAAAGTTGGGCGATTTCTCTTCGACCAGTTGGCGAAAGCCAAGAATGTCAATGTAGGCTATGAGGTGTGATGAATACTCTAGGTTTCGTTTTTCCCGTGTCGTGTGGGAATCCTTTCATCGCGCGCAACCATCTTGGGTCGGCGGGTGGCCAACCTTCTGAATTCCGAACTGATCCTTGATTTTTCGGGCGTCCCGCTCTTCGCGATGCATCAATCTGACTACAATTTCCCAGCGGCCCTTTGTTTTGCGTACTTCGGCGAAATCCTCGCCGTCGAAAGCGCCCGTCGATAGTTCTCCCCAAGCACGAATGCAATATGAGGAGACACTAAGAACGGCCTAGATGGGTTCCGTGCAAAACAGCCGTCCTTCATACTCTGCGCCGCTTTACCCACACACAGGTAGTACGTAACTCCCGGCACGTAAAACGTAAATATGTGGAACTCCTTTTTGTACGTTTCAAACGGCATCAGTACACTTAGAAGCGGCACAGTCGGTGGGACGACGCACACCCATAGTGCGGCATGCTCAGGAAACGATCCGTTCAGCAAGAAGCGCCGAATTTCGTCTGCGTAAGGCCCGAGATCGATTCGAAAGAGACCAGCTTTGCTGCGCCAGTTGTGAACGGCGGCTTTCCAAAAAACCCCCATGCCAAAATGCGATAATTGTTCTGCATCAATTTCCGTCATCGGCGCAGCGCTATACACGAAAAAGTCAGACATGACATATGTGGGTTGGAACCGGGAAACGATGTCGTAGAGTGGGAATTCTTCCAATCGCGCAAGCTGAGGGATCACCCATCGCTCTCCTCGATTGTTCAAGAGGTCTTCACACACTCGGCAAAGCACATAAGCCGTTACTTGCTCAGAACTCTGGCCGATCCATTCCCTTGAGACAACGGCTGGATTGGGATTTGGCCATGTCTTGCCTCGTAGCAAGCGAAATACGCCCGCAGGGATCAGGTGGCTATCCTGGAGATCCTTTTCTTCGCGACAAAGTTTGCAAATACCCGTCGGCACATGACCCCGTTTTCTTCGCTACTCAGTAGCAGCCTTTGTTCCTGAGGTCCGCTGCGCACGGAGGCGCTCGATTTTGGCATTGACCGCATCGTCGAGGAACTTGCAAAAGTGCTGACCTGATGCGGGCAGGTCGTCCCACAAAGTATCGCCGCTAGTCGCAACGTCTTCGGTTTGCAACATCTCCGCATCGACGTGGGACTGCAGGAAGCCGTTGGCCTCTCCTCTGTGAGCGTCGTATGCGAGCGTGGCAAAGAAATCAGCCCCGCCGTAATGTCCGGATAATTTCACGAAGTAATTGAGGCCACCAAATAATCGAACGATGGCATCCACGCAGCCTTTGTCATGTCGAGCAGCGATAATGAGCAAATGTTGGTGTGGGCCTGTTTGAACGGCCTTCGAAAAACGCTCGTGTACAAATAACCGGCTCGTTGGTTTCCCTGTACCCTCTCGGATATATGCGCGAACTTCGTCAAAGGCGTCACTCATGGCTAATTTGGGTCCGGCACGTTCGGCTAGGCCGACATAGGCGATCTTGGACGCAGTTCGCAGTCCTTCCGGACTACCGATAAACTTTAGATCTCCCCAGACGTGAACCTCGCCTTGTCGAGGCTCTCCCGGCCCTGACTCGATAATCTGATAACCTTTCTCGCTCGCTTCTTTGTGCAATTTCTCTCTTTGACGGTTGGTCAAAAACTGATGCAAGAACTCTCGTCGCCCATCCGTTCCTGTTACCTCGGTAACGATCCGTTTAAGTTGAACGCTCCCGTCGCCTTTAACCCTGCCTTCGTACTCTTTGTCCGCGGTCTTGACGGTCGCGGGAACCTGAGGGACCTTGCCGTATCTATCCGGTATCTGAAGAAGAAGCCGAAAAGGAGTCAGTTCTGAGGCGAGCGACTGCTCAAACTTCGAAAATCCGCTGTTGCATTCGGCGCAGACGCTGTCCTTTACGACCAACACGCCCCCAAGAGCTGCCGGAAAGACGTGCTCGTCCGTCAGAGTTTCTTTCTCCTGAAGGCAGAATAAACACCGGGGCATGAATTGATTGTATCACCGCTAGATGACGTACCTCACGGGCTAACATGTCTGCGTGCGACTTCCGGAATGGGCGTCGCGCGGGTAATTGTAAGAACAAAAAAGGCGGGGCTGAATCTCAGCCCCGCCTGTCTGCTCTCCAAACTTTGCGATGAAGCGGTTTCAGTCGGCTGCTACTCGTGCGCTGAGCTTTTCGCTCGACTTCGGAACGGCCACGGCCGCGTGGAATTGCGCCGCCTCCGTCGAGCCTTCGAGCGCCGTTGTTGACGCTTTGCCGCTTGTGATTGCCTGCTGCACTGCGTCGAAGTAGCCGGTGCCGACGAAGCGCTGGTGCTTCACCGCTTCGTAGCCATCCTTCTCGGATGCGAACTCCGCTTCCTGCACCTTGCAGTACGCGGTCATGCCGCTCTGTTTGTATTCGCGCGCCAGATCGAACATGCCGTAATTGAGCGAGTGGAACCCGGCTAGGGTGATGAACTGAAACTTGTAGCCCATCGCGCCCAGCTCGCGCTGGAATTTCGCGATCGTGGCATCGTCGAGATTCTTCTTCCAGTTGAACGACGGCGAGCAGTTGTACGACAGCATCTTGTTCGGAAACTCGCGCAGCACGCCTTCCGCAAATTCTTTCGCTTCCGCCAAATCGGGCTTCGATGTCTCGCACCAGATGAGATCAGCGTACGGAGCATAGGCGATGCCGCGAGCGATTGCCGATGGCAGGCCGCCGCGCACCTGGAAGAATCCTTCGTGCGTGCGCTCGCCGGTGCAGAACTCCTTGTCGCGCGGGTCAATGTCGCTGGTGATCAGGGTTGCGCTGTCCGCGTCGGTGCGCGCCATCACCAGCGTGGGCACGCCCATCACGTCCGCCGCGAGACGTGCTGCGACGAGTTTCTGAATCGCTTCCGTTGTCGGCACCAGAACTTTGCCGCCGAGGTGGCCGCACTTTTTCGCCGACGACAACTGATCCTCGAAATGGACGCACGCAGCGCCCGCCTCGATCATGCCCTTCATCAGCTCGAACGCGTTCAGATTGCCGCCAAATCCGGCTTCAGCGTCTGCAACCATAGGCGCGAGCCAGTACGTGTCGTCTTTTCCCTCGGCGTGAGCGATTTGATCGGCGCGCAGGAGCGCTTGATTGATGCGGCGCACAAGATTCGGGACGCTATCGGCAGGGTAGAGGCTCTGATCGGGATATGTTTGCGCGGCAGCATTCGCGTCGGCGGCGACTTGCCAGCCGCTTATGTAAATCGCAGGCAGACCGGCTTTCACTTGCTGCACCGCCTGGTTGCCGGTCACCGCGCCGAGAGCTTGCACGTAGGATTGCCCGTGCAAGAGAGTCCAGAGGCGCTCAGCACCGAGGCGCGCCAGCGAGTGCTCGATGTGTAACGAGCCGCGGAGGCGCTCGATGTCGCCCGCCGTGTACGGGCGCGTCACGCCTTCCCAACGCGGGTCGGATTTCCACTGCATCTCAAGCTTCGAAAGGCCGTTCGCGCCTTTCCCGTTTCCATTGTGCCCGTTCCCGTTTGCGTTTCCGTTGGTTGCCATATTATTTCCTCTCGTTTTTGTTCGCCTGCTGTTCGCCTACCGGAAATTCTTTGAAACTAGTCCAAAACCGGTAAAAACACCTCTCCGATGACCCAAAATTGAGCCCTCTAGGTCAACCTACTTGACCGAGTTAATGCTTATTTTATTTCGCTTTATATTCGCCCTAGGCTGCCGGGAGTCCGCGGAGCGTAAGGTCTTCGATCAGGTCGTTCAGCGCTTCCCGGTTTCCGCCCGAAAGGGAGTCGAACCCGATGCCGGCGCCGGCTTCGCCATTGCCGCAATTGAAGATTCGGCCTTCAGCCTCGAAGGGCTTGGGCGACGAGATCCGTACCCGCACAGCCGCGCCCACGGGGAGACCGGAGCGGCGCAGGAAGAGTCCGCCAACGCTCAAGTTGTTCGTGGGATTCTCAACGCGAATCGTATCTCCGTTGATTTGCAGCTCTACCGGCTTGTCCAGCAACATGCGGGGAAACGTCCTTGTATTCGAGCCTTCCATGGGGTGTTTCTCCTTGCAGTTTTTGCTTGGCAGAGGCGGCATCCGCTGGTGAGGCCCGCTCGCCTTGGCCGCGACGCGCTGAGCATGCCGCCGCGCGACGTTGGAGCGATTGTCGGCGAGAAAAGCCAATCAGTCAAACTGATTAAACTTATCATCTTGATAGAAATAGATTATCAGAATAAAATGGGAGTAAAGGGATATCCGTATTCCCTTTTGACCCGAAAATTTGGCCCGAAATTCGCCGCGTTTTCGCCGGAGACCAAATGGAATTCGATCAAATTGAGACGTTCCTCGCCGTCCTCACCTACGGCGGTTTCCACAAAGCCGCCGAAGCCCTTCGCGTCAGCCAGCCGGCCATAAGTGCCCGGATCCGCGCGCTCGAAGAGTCGCTCGGAGTAACGCTTTTCACGCGGGAAGGGAATAGCTTGACGCTGTCGGCGGCTGGGAAGGCGCTGCGGCCGCAGGCGGAGCAGCTGTTGAGGCAGGTGGCGCTAGCTCGGCAAGTGGTGAATGAGCAGAGGACGTCGGCGGCGGGGTCGTTGCGGATTGCGGCGGCGCTTTCGATTTGCACTTATTTTTTGCCGGATGTTTTGAAGGACTATCAGGCGGCGAATCCGAAGGTGCTGGTGACGTTGCGTTCGGGGAATTCGATGGAAGTTTTGAAGATGGTGCTGGATGGGGAGGCGGACATCGGCGTGGCGCGTTCGCTTTTGCATCCGGAGGTGGAAACCACGTCGCTGCGAGATGATCCGTTGATTCTGGTGGGGCATCCGGGACACAAGATGGGGCGCAAGCAGAAGGTGCGCATGGAAGAGTTGGAATCGTGGCCGCTTATTTTCTTTGACCGTGGGTCGAGCGATTGGACGCTGACGCAAGGTTTATTCCGGCGCGCGGGGCTTCTGCCGAACGTGGTGATGGAAGTGGAAACGATTGAAGCGGCGAAGAGAATGGTTGAGCGCAAGCTTGGATTCAGCTTTCTGCCCCAAATTTCGGTGACGGAAGAATTTCGGCGACGCAAGCTGATGGCGATTGAAATCGTGAATGCGGAGCCTTTGCGTCGCAATCTGGACGTGATTTATCCGCGACACCGGGCGTTGAGCGGCGACGCGCAGTCGTTCTTGCGGTTGCTGCAGGCGGCTGCGGCGACGGTGGTTCCGGTGAGCGGAAGCTTGAAACCACGGCGGCGGAAAAAATTGCAAAGCGATTCTTGAAGATATCGAGCGCGTCGGGCAGGCCGCGTCGAGCGTGAGTGCATAACAATAATGGATACCGCCGATAAATATTTCGAATTAGGGCCGCATCAGGTCTGCCTGTAGAGTTTCGATTTTAGAAATCTGAATTTGCCGGCGGAGATAGACGGATTTTGACAGAAAGACGCCTGATCCCGCGGATAGCAATTCTCTTCATTCTTCTCGGCTTAACTCCCCTCAATTTGCTCGCACAGAATTCTTCCGCGCCGGATTCGCAATCGAAACACATCGCTGCTCTCGAACAGCAGGCAGCCGACGCGAAAAGTTCTGCGGACAACGCGTGGATGCTCACCAGTTCCGCGTTGGTTTTACTGATGACCGGTCCTGGCCTTGCGCTTTTTTACGGCGGGCTGGTGCGTAAGAAAAATGTGCTCGGGACCATGATGCAGAGCTTCGCGATGATGGCCGTGATCACCGTTCTTTGGGCGATTGTGGGGTACAGCCTCGCGTTTGGAACAGGGAACGGCTTCATAGGCGGATTTCATAACGCATTCCTGCGCGGCGTGGGGCTGCAACCGGACGTGGATTACGCGGCGACGATTCCTCTGCAAACGTTCATGGTTTATCAGCTGATGTTTGCCATCATCACGCCCGCGCTTATCACGGGAGCGTTTGCGGAGCGAATGAAATTCAGCGCGATGCTGCTGTTCCTGATTCTGTGGTCGCTATTCGTTTACGATCCGATGGCGCACATGGTTTGGGGGAAGGGCGGATTGCTGAACGCGTCGCTGGGCGGACGGTTCCCGACTCTGGATTTTGCAGGCGGCACGGTGGTGCACGTGACGTCGGGAGTTTCGGCGCTGGTTTGCGCGCTGTATCTTGGAAAGCGACTCGGATATCCGAAAGTTGCGATGCCGCCGCACAGTGTGGTGCTGAGTTTTATCGGGGCGTGCCTGCTTTGGGTTGGCTGGTTTGGATTCAACGCCGGGAGTGCGCTCGGAGCTGGCGGCCTGGCGACGAGCGCATTTGTCGCAACACATTTTGGCGCGGCCGCGGCGGCGATTGGGTGGAGCGGGGCGGAATGGCTGCGCAACGGAAAGCCGAGCGCGCTTGGGGCAATTTCCGGAGCGGTGGCGGGGCTTGTGGCAATCACACCGGCTGCGGGATTTGTGAGCCCAATGTCGGCGCTGATTATCGGATTGATTGCGGGGGTGTTTTGTTTCTGGATGGTCACGAAAGTGAAATCGAGATTTGGATATGACGATTCGCTCGACGCATTCGGCGTACACGGGGCCGGCGGGACGATTGGCGCACTGCTTACGGGCATTTTCGCCTCGAGCGTGATCAATCCGATTTTCAAGGACGCGAGTGGTAATGTACTTCCGTCCGGCTTGATTGAGGGGAATCCTCACCAAGTGCTGAATCAGTGCGTAGGAATTGCGATTGCCTGGGTGCTGGGGATTGTGGGAACGCTCGTTCTGCTTAAGATCGTGGACAAGGTGGTTGGTCTGCGCGTAACAGAAGAGCAGGAAACGCAGGGACTCGATCTTTCGCAACACGGCGAAGAGGGCTATTACTGGGAAACGTCCGCTTAGCGCGGTGACCGAGATTTACGACAAACGACGATGACAAAAGTTGAAGCGATCATCCAGACCTCGAAGCTTGACGCAGTAAAAGATGCGCTGCACGAGATTGGTATCGAGGGCATGACGGTGCTCGAGGTGCGCGGCCATGGCAGACAGAAGGGCCACACGGAGTTTTATCGGGGCCGCGAATATACCGTCGATCTGATACCGAAGATAAAAATTGAGATGGTACTGGCGGACGACATGGTGGAGAAATCCGTGCAGGCAATCGTGACGGCGGCGCGCACCGGTAAAATTGGCGACGGCAAGATATTCCTGACTCGTGTGGACGACGCGATTCGAATTCGCAACGATGAGCGGGGCGAGAGCGCCCTCTAAACGCGTCGGGGCCAATCGAGCCCATCGCTATTTCCTCGCAAGACAAGCACCTCCGATTGTAGAAATATGGATGCACTGCCATGGCGACGAATCCTACTCTTGCCGCTGAGCTTCGCGATCTTTACTCGAAGGAATCCGCACGCCTAAAAGAAAATTTCGCGGCCACCCGCGATGGTCGTTTCCTTCTGGCCGGTAGGACGGAGCTGGTTGATTCCATCGCACGACGAGCATGGCGCGAGATTATCTCGCCCGATCCGGAAGGGCCGAAGGATTTCAGCCTCATTGCGCTCGGCGGCTACGGAAGAAAGTGGCTCTTCCCCTATTCCGATATTGATCTTCTGTTCCTTCACTCCGGAGACAAGACCGAAGCAAGAATCAAGGAGCCTATTCGCCGATTTTCGCAGGAGCTTTGGGATTTGCGGCTGAAGCTGAGTCCCGCGAGCCGCACACTCGGGGAGTGCGATAGCATGGATCCCGACAATCTGGAATTTGCGATCTCGCTTTTAGATTCCCGCTATCTGGCCGGTGATCAGCAACTTTTTGCGCGGCTTCACGATAGCGTGATACCGAAATTGGTCGCGCGCGAGTCGCAAACATTTCTCACACGACTTGCGGAACTTGCGCGCAGCCGTCACGCAAAACTCGGCGGGACATTGTTTCATCTCGAGCCGAACGTTAAGGATGGACCAGGCGGCCTGCGCGACTACAACGTTGCGTACTGGCTGGCGCTGGTTTCGGCAATGGCGAAACAGCACGCCTGGCCCGATCAAACACTGTTGTTCGCACCGTCACAGCGGAAGAAGCTCGAGGCCGCGCTTGAATTTCTCACGTCCGTCCGCTGCTTTCTCCATTTTCGTCACTTGCGCGACGATAACGTGCTCGCCTGGGACGCGCAGGCGGAGGCTGCCGCGGCGCGAATCGGCGTTGGGAACGGGGCTGAGCTGACCGCTTCCGACTGGATGCGAATCTTTTTCGGTCACGCGCGGACGGTTCATCGCGTGTGCACGCAACTTCTCTCCGAGATTCCGGCGGAGCGGCCGTCGCTTTACCGCCAGTTTCAGACCATGCGTTCGCGGCTCTCGAATGCAGAGTTTTCAGTAGTAGACGATATGGTTTTTCTGCGCCAGCCGGAAAATCTTACAGACCCGCAGCTGATTCTTCGGGTGTTTCGATTTCTCGCGAGGCACGGCCTTTCGCTAAGTTCAGTTGCGGAGGCGCAGATCGAGCAGGCATTGCCAGCGCTTGTTGCCGATCCGCCCGCGGGCAGCGAGCTCTGGCATGTGCTGCAGGAGATTCTTCTCGGGCCACACGCCGCGGACGCACTGCGTGCGATGCATTCGCTCGGCGTGCTGACAACTCTGCTGCCCGAATTCGAAGGCATCGATTCGCTGGTGGTGCGCGACTACTCTCACCGGTTTACCGTGGATGAGCATACTTTCGTGGCGATTGAGAATCTTCACGCGCTGCGGCAGTCGCAAGCGAAATGGGATCAGCGCTATGCCGAGCTTCTCGAGGAGCTCGAGCAGCCTGACCTGCTGTATCTTGCAATTCTTTTGCACGACACGGGAAAGGGCGCAAAGACGGACGATCATGTGCGCGCAAGCCTGGACCTGGCCGAGGCTGCGCTCGATCGGCTCGATCTCGACGCGCTCGATCGCGAATCGGTGATTTTTCTCGTGGGTAAGCACCTGGAGATGAGCGCCGCGCTGCGCCGCGATATTTTCGATCCCGCGACGGTTCGCGCTTTCGCAGCCAGGGTGGAAACTCCTGAACGGCTGAAGATGCTGTGCCTTCTGACGTATGCCGATATCAAGGCTGTGAATCCTGAGGCTCTCTCACCGTGGAAGGCGGAAAATATCTGGCAACTTTACATCGCGACTGCCAATCATCTGAACCGCAACCTGGATCAGAGGTTCCACGTGGACGCGCATGACGAAGTGCTGGAACACCTGCGCACGCTGGCTCCGGCAACCGGAAAGCACGTGGAGACTTTTCTGGAGGGGTTGCCGCGCCGTTACTTGCTGACGCATGCGGCCGGAGACGTCTTCGCGCACGCGGACATGGCCACAAAGCTGGGCAAAGATCCCGTGCAGGTGGATTTGCGGCGAGGACGCCATTGGTATGAATTGATTCTGGTGACGACAGACCGCCCATTTCTTTTTGCGACGATGACGGGCATTCTCGCGGCCTGGGGAATGAATATCGTGAAAGCGTCGGCGTTTTCGAATCAGGCGGGAATTGTGGTGGACACGTTTTATTTCACCGACACGTTTCGCACGCTGGAGCTGAATCTCTCGGAGTGGGAGCGGTTCAAGGTGAGCATTCACGACGGACTGCTGGGGAAACTCGATCTCGAGCGGATGTTGCGCGATCGGCTGCGAGCCAAACAGAATCGCGCGCCGAAAGTGAAAGTGGAAACGCAGATCCATTTCGACAATACGTGCTCGGCGCACAGCACGCTTGTGGAGGTGATTGCACAGGACCAGCCCGGCTTGCTCTATCGCATCAGCTCGCAGTTCGCGCGTGAGAAATGCAATATCGAAATCGCGCTGATTGACACGGAAGGGCAGACGGCGATCGACGTGTTCTACCTTACGTCCGGCGGCGCGAAGCTCAGTGCCGAACAGCAAGAGCGGCTGCAGGCGGGGCTGCTTGCTGAGCTTGCTGCTTGATTCTCGGTGGTAGGGTCTACCTGGCTGATTGAGTGCGTTCCTCTGATTTTTTCACGTGGGCTTCAAGAAAACTTGTGACCAGGCTCCACGCTTCCTTCGCAGCGGCGGGATTATAGGAAGGCCGCGCGTCGCAGAAGAATCCGTGATCGGCGTCGGAAATTTCGACGTTGATGTAGGGTTTGCCCGCGGCTTTCACCGCATCGATCACGGAGCGGATTTGATCCTGCGGGATGTGCTTGTCGAGTCCGCCCCAGAAGAAAAGCATCGGAGCATGAAGATTTGCCGCGCGCGGAAGCAAAGCTGGAGCGATGCTGCCGCCGTAAAACGAAATTGCGCCGCGAAGTGCGACCGTGGCATTGGCGAGAAACGACACGCGTCCTCCCATGCAGAATCCGATGCTGCCGATACGTTCGGGCGTCACATGGCTGGAATCACGCAGCCATTCATAGGAGGCGCGGACGTCGTCGGAGAGTCCTTGCTCGGTGAGCGCTTTCATGTGCGGCATTGCGGACGGAAAATCGTCGTAGCGAACTTCGAAGCCGGGCGCGGCGGAGCGATGAAAAAGTTCCGGAGCGATGGCGACGTAACCTTCACGCGCGATTCGTTGAGCGACATCGCGAATATGGGCGTTGACGCCGAAGGCTTCCTGGAAGACAAGTATTCCGGGGAACGAGCCTTTCTCTTCCGGGCGCGCCACGAATGCCTGCATCGAGCTACCGTCGGCCACGGCCAACGTATGTTTCTCAGTCGCTATATTCGGCATTGTTATTCCTTTTGAGCTTGTCTTGGTCGTTGATCTCGCAAACTATAGTTTAGGATAAATCGGTTAAACTGGCGCTGCTTGGAATTATTGCTGCCGGGAATTATTGGAGGGACGTTCATGAGCTTGTATGAATACGTGACGCTCGGCCGTTCGGGCCTGCGGGTGAGCCCGCTATGCCTGGGGGCAATGACGTTTGGCACCGAATGGGGATTTGGCGTTGATGAAACTGCTTCGCGGTCGATTTTCGATCGCTACATCGAGCTGGGCGGAAATTTCGTCGATACGGCGGACGGTTACACGGCAGGGAAGAGCGAGGAGTTGACGGGGAAATTTATTGCTGAACGGCATTTGCGCGACCGGGTTGTGCTGGCGACGAAATTTACATTTAACACCGATCCGGGAAATCCGAATGCCGGCGGAAACGGGCGCAAAAATATTTATCGCGCGCTGGAAGGCTCGTTGCGGCGGCTGAAAACGGATTACGTTGATCTTTATTGGCTGCATGCGTGGGACACGGTGACGCCAGTGGAAGAAGTGATTTCGACGATGAATGATCTGGTGCGCGCGGGGAAAGTCCGGCATTACGGATTTTCGGACACGCCGGCGTGGTACTTAGCGCGGGCGCAGACGCTCGCTCAATGTCAGGCGACGGAACCGCTGATCGCGCTGCAACTGGAATATTCGCTGGTGGAACGCACGATCGAGCGCGAGCATGTGCCGGCGGCGCAGGAGCTTGGGCTCGCGGTTTGTCCGTGGAGTCCGCTGGCAGGCGGATTTTTGAGCGGGAAATATAAACGCGAGACGAGCGGGCACAAAGGAGAGGGGCAGGGCAGGCTGACGACGCCGGGCGGCAGTCCTTTTAATCGATTCTCTGAGCGCAACTGGCGCGTGCACGATGCGCTGATGGAGGTGGCGAAGCAGATGGGCAAGCCGGCGGCACAGGTGGCGTTGAACTGGGTGGCGACGCAGCCGGGAATTACGTCGACGATCGTGGGGGCGACGAAGGTGACGCAGCTGGATGATAATTTGGCGTCGATTGATTTTGCGATTCCCACGGATTTGCGAAAGCGGCTTGATGAAGCGAGCGCGCTGGAACCGGCGCATCCTTATATTTTGTTCGGCGGCGAAATTCAGTCGCGCATCGCGGGCGGAGTGCCGGTGCATCCTTGGATGCCGGCGCGGATGTACAGTGTGCCGGTGAAGGTGGCCGCGAAGGTGAGCGGCAAGGAGCAGTGAGCCGGCGCGGCGGCGCGGATGTGATTCGGCGGACGCGCGTTGATTTTTACTGAGGACTTTCATGGCGCCGGAGATTCCGTCGCGATTCAACATTGCGGAGTGGTTTCTGGATCGTCCGGCGGAGGCGCATCCGCGGCGAATCGCGATTCTTGGCGAGCCGCGAGCGTGGTGCTACGGGGAGCTTCGCGAGCTGGCGAATCGAGTGGGAAATGCGCTTTTGGCCGGCGGATGCGCGCGTGGCGATCGTGTGCTGATTGTGTTGAGGGATTCGGCTGAATTTATGGCGGCGTTTTTTGGGGCTGCGAAGATTGGCGCGATTCCAGTTCCGGTCAATTCCTTTGCGCGTACTGGCGATTATTCATTTTATGTTTCGGATTGTGGCGCTTCGATCGCGATTGTAGATGAATGCGCGCTTAGTGAATTTGCGCCCGCGGCTCGGGCGTGCAATGTACGAGTTGTAGTAGTCGGCGGCGACAATCCGGATTCGGGTGTTGCGGGTGGAAGGGCGGAATGGCTTGGCTGGGAGGAGTGGATCGCGGCGGCTTCTGCTGAACTTTCAACGTGCGCTACGGCGGCGCATGATGCAGCTTTTCTTTTGTATACCTCGGGAAGTGGAGGGCGGCCGAAAGCTGCGGTGCATCAGCACAAGGACATGCTGGTTGCGACGCGGAGTTATGCGGAGGGCGTGCTGGGGATTCGCGCGGATGACCGACTCTTTTCGGTTTCGAAATTGTTTTTCGCTTACGGGCTCGGCAATGGGATGTATTTTCCGCTGTCGATGGGCGCCAGCACGATTCTGAATCCGGAGAAGACGCGGATCGAGCGGGTGGCGGAGCTTGTCGTGCGGCACCGGCCTACGATTTTCTTTGGGGTTCCGACGTTCTACGCTGCGCTGCTGCAGGACGTGAATCGCGGATTGGAGGTCGATTTGTCTTCGGTGCGGCTGGCGGTTTCTGCGGGCGAACCGTTGCCTGGGGAAGTATTTGAGCAATTTCGCGAGCGGTTTGGGATTGAGATTCTGGATGGAATTGGTTCCACGGAGATGCTGCACATTTTTATTTCGAATCGGCCGGGGGGCGCGCGAGCTGCGACGTGCGGAACGCCTGTTGCTAATTATGAGGTGCGAGTTGCCGACGATAGCGGCCAGCCATGCCGTGCGGATGAAATCGGCAATCTGTTCGTTAGGGGCGAGAGCGCGTTCGCCGAATACTGGCAGAAGCCGGAATACACGGCTAGGGTGAAGTCAACGGATGGCTGGGTGGCGACGGGGGACAAATTCTTTTGCGATGCGGACGGCTACTATCATTACAGCGGTCGAAGCGACGACATGATGAAGGTGTCGGGGATGTGGGTTTCGCCGATCGAAGTGGAAAACGCGCTGCTTGGTGATGAGCGAATCGCTGAGGCAGCTGTCGTCGGCGTTGCGGATGGGGCGGGACTCGTGAAGCCGGTCGCTTACATTGTGCTGACAGTAGGGCTACAGCCGCATCCAGATATTGCGCACGCGATTCAGGAGTCCGTTCGGGCGCGGCTGGTGCATTACAAATGCCCGCGTACATTTCATTTTGTCGCGGAGCTGCCTAAGACGGTGACCGGAAAAATTCAGCGGTACCTGTTACGCGACCGGAGAACGAAAGACTGACTGCGCGTCTGGCTCAATTTCGGTGATGTCGCGCTGGAGTGCCGAGCACGGCATCAAATCCGATCCTGCTCCACGTTTTTGTCGCCGAATCTTTTCGTCCGGGTACGTGATGCGTGATCCGCGAACGAGCGCAAACGGCGTTATTTTGTGGGCCGATGCACGCGTCGCGCTCGAGATGTGCAGCACAGAAATTTTTCGCATCGAGAGCGCGTCAGCAACCAGTGAACGATGGCAACGCCAAGGGACCGCTTCAGCGCACATCAGTGCAGATGCCTTCGTTTTTGCCAGCCGAATGGCGCGTTCGAGTGCTGCTTCAAATTCCGGCGTTTGCATGTAGTCGGCGAATCCTCGGAACCCCGAATTGCGCCAACCCAGATTGATCGAGTCTTTCGCGGGATGTCGCAGCCCGCCGAGCTTTTTGATGTGTGTGTAACCGATTCTTGCAGCGCGCAATGATTCCGCGAGCGCCTCGCCGTTAAACTGGGGATTGTGCCGCGAGCGTGGGATCGTGCGAATGTCGATCACGCGTTTAATGCCGTTCGCTCTCAAAATCTCCACAAACTCCGCAATAGGATGCGTCGAATGCCCGATCGTGAACACCTCGAATTTCTTCGCTCTGTAATGTCCAGGCATATTCGCCAGTCCATAATATCCCCGCCGCCAGCCGCGACATCCTTTTGTGCTTTAGCAATCGCCACGGGATAAGGATAATGGAGGCCGTGGCGCTGGACCAGGTGGACATCGCGCACTCGGATGCCAAGAAATGCGGGAAGGGACAATTACACGTATGAGGCGGCATGGATAAGATAGAGGCGCTGTTCTGGGACAACGGCGGCGTGATTCTCACGAACGGTTGGGATCGCGAAGCGCGAAAGAGGGCGGCCGAGAAATTTCATCTCGACTGGGACGATTTCTCCGATCGTCACGAGTTGATGCTCAACGCCTTCGAGATCGGGCAGGCCACGCTCGATCAATACGTACAGCGCACGGTGTTCTACCGGCCGAGAGACTTCAAACCCGAGGATTTCAAGGCTTTCATGTTCTCGCAATCGCAGCCATTTCCTGAAGCACTCGAGTTTTGCAGCAAGATTGCGGCATCACGCAAATACATCATGGCCGCACTCAATAACGAATCCCGTGAAATCAACGAATACCGCATCACGCAATTCAAGCTGAAGGATTATTTCGAAGTATTTTTCAGTTCGTGTTATCTCGGCGTTCGCAAGCCGGATATCCAAATTTACCGGCGCGTGATGGAAATCACGCAACGCAAACCTTCCGCCTGCGTGATGATCGATGATCGCGAACTCAATCTCGAATGCGCCCGGGAGCTGGGCCTGCAAACGATTGCCGTGAAGAATCTCGAACAGCTCAAACAAGACCTTGCCAAGCTCGGCGTCACCGCCGACAAAAATTAGCCAGGAGGAATCGCGATGGAACTCGGAATGATTGGTTTGGGAAAGATGGGCGGATTCATGTCGGAACGCCTGATTCGCGGCGGCCACCGCGTGATCGGTTTCGACCGCGATCCTGCTGTGGTTCAAAAGCTGGCCGAGAAAGGCGCGATCAGCGCAAACTCGCTCGACAATATTATTTCTCAACTGAAGGCCCCGCGCGCCATTTGGCTGATGGTGCCGGCAGGCGATCCCGTGGACCAGACGATTGCGGCTCTCGTGCCGCATCTCGCTCCCGGTGACACGATTATCGATGGCGGCAATTCCTACTACAAAGATTCCGTCCGCCGGGCGGCCGCTCTGGCGCCAAAGAAAATCAATTTCGTGGATTGCGGCACGAGCGGCGGTGTGTGGGGACTCACGGAAGGCTACAGCATGATGGTGGGAGGCGATGCGGACGTGGTGAAGCGCCTCTCGCCAATTTTTGAGACGCTCGCGCCCGGTCCCGACAAAGGCTGGGGCCGCGTGGGCCCTGCCGGCTCGGGGCACTTCGTGAAAATGGTTCACAACGGAATCGAGTACGGAATTATGCAGGCATACGCGGAAGGTCTCGACCTGCTGCGGCACAAGAAGGAATTTTCGCTCGATCTATTGCAGATCGGCAAGATCTGGCAATTCGGCAGCGTGATTCGTTCCTGGCTGCTCGATCTCACAGTGGATGCGCTTTCGAAGAATCCCACGCTCGCCGGCATTGAAGGCTACGTCACGGATTCGGGCGAAGGCCGCTGGACCGTAATCGAAGGCGTGGAGCTGGGCGTTCCGGTGCCGGTGATTTCCGGCGCGCTCGATATGCGTTTCCGTTCGCAGGATCCCGAACCATTCGCCAATAAGCTGCTCGCCATGATGCGCCACGAATTTGGCGGACACGCCGTGAAAACGGCGGGCACAAAATAAAGCAATGTTTTTCGAGAGCCGGATTTTTCCCACCATCGCAGAAATGAGCGAAGCGGCGCTCGCAGAGATTCTGCGCGTCCTGAATGACGCAGTGGCGAAGCGAGGCCGCTTTTCAATCGCTCTTTGCGGCGGCCATACGCCCGCCAAGCTTTACGCTCTCTGGGCGGAAAAATACAAGACGCAGACCCCCTGGGATCGCGTGCACCTATTTTTCGGCGACGAGCGGTTCGTTCCCGAAGACGATCTTCTCAGCAATTACCGCATGGCCCGGGAAACGCTCATCGCGCACGTTCCGATTCCGAAAGAAAATGTGCATCCCATGCTCACGAATTTCCCTTCCACGGAAAAAGCAGCCGAGGCCTACGAGGTGGAACTGCGAAAATTCTTCGGCGAGAGCGCGCCGGCGCTTGATGTGCAACTGCTCGGTCTCGGAGTCGAGGGACACACGGCTTCTCTATTCCCTGGTTCGCCTGCTCTCGAGGAACACAGGCGCTGGGTACTGGCTGTCACCGCGCCCGCCGAGCCGCCGCAGCGGCTGACTCTCACTCCTGTAGTCTTGAATCAGGGACTCAACACATTTTTTCTGGTGGCTGGTGAAAACAAGCGCGAAATTCTGGCCGCCCTTCGAAGTGAGCCCCCAAACGTGCCGAGCAAGTATCCCGCGGGCAGGATTCGTCCTGCTCGAGGTGTGGTTTGGTATCTGGATCAGGCCGCGGCGGGATGACGCCAGCCATTTTTTCTTAGGCCAGATTGGGAAGCTGCGCAAGAACGGGAAATAAATTGTGCGGTAAGGCAGCCTTCGTCTGAGTTTTCCGCGTATTTAGAAATCTGCTCCCCACGGTCATTCAAGAAAATTGAAAGCTGTACTCTCTTGCCCCTCGGTACAGTTTCGCCTGTCGTTGCGTACCATTGACCCGGTTGAATCCTCTCTTTACGATGCGTTTTCGACGCAGAACGGTTCGGAATGTGGGATTTCGCCCCGTGTTTTGTAACCAGCCCACGGGGAGCACTTCAGGATGTCACTACTCGATCTACCGCGCGATATCAGAAGCCGGCGCAAGCGACGCGGACCGCGCATGAATTCGCGCGTACCGATAGCTGTGGAATGGAATGGGCGGAGCGGAACGCTCCATTTTGAAACAGGCTTTACGCGAGTGGTCAGCAACTATGGCTGCCTGCTCGTGAGTCCAAAGGAACTCGACTTGCAGCAGAGAATTCGCGTCACGAATCTTGCCACACAACAAAGATCGGAAGCCCTGGTGGTCTGGAAGGGAATGCAGCGGCCGGACGGATGGGACCTGGGGGTAGAGTTCGTTGCGGCCGATTTAGAGTTTTGGGGTGTTGAGCTTTGAAAATTGAAAATCTGAAATCAGCGCCTGGAAAGCCGGGAACGCCGCAGGTGAAGCCTGCCACTCCGCTCACGAAGCCGGCTGCTGCGAAGCCATCTCAAGGAACGATCGCGAATTCATCGAGCGTCGCGGGAGCGCGGCACGCTGTGGCGGGCGAAGAGCGGCGGCGCAGCCAGCGAGTGCTGCTGCGGGTGCCCGTGAACATCCATGTTGCGCTGGGCAGCAAAAATTCCACCTTTGAGGTTGTGACCCTCAGCGTGAATGATCATGGAGCGCTCATCGCGATGCCGCGCAGCCTGGCACTCGATACGCAGCTGGTTCTCGAGCACTCACTTACAAAACGACGGGTGGCATGCAAAGTGGCGCGCGTGCCTCGCGAGATGCCCGAAGGATTTCACACGTCGCTCGAATTTGATACCACGGAGCCGAACTTCTGGGGTATTGCATTTCCGCCGGCCGATTGGCGCCCGCCGGATGATTTTTAACGGAGCATCGCGCCCCTCTAAGCGCAGGCAGCGAATCGCGACCGGGAAGTAGACCTAAAGAGAACAGCTATGAAGCGCAGCTAAGCTGTGTGGCTAAACAGCATTACTAAACAGCGAACGGCAGTTTCGTCAGATCGAGATTCCCGCCCGAAAGAATAATTCCCACCTTCTTGCCCTCTGCGCCGAGCTTGCGGAAAAGCGCAGGGCCCGCCGCCACTGCGCCCGACGGTTCGACTACCAGTTTCATCCGTTCCCAAAGCAGTAGCATCGCCGAAATAATTTCTTCTTCGGAAAGCGGGCAGATCTGGTCCACGTGCTCGCGAAGCACAGAGAACGTCAGTGGCGAAAGAATTGCGCGCAGGCCATCGGCAATCGTCTCGCTGGGCGAGCCCGGTTCGATGCGGCCTGACGCGAGCGAACGATACGCGTCGTCGGCATTACCGGGTTCACCCGCTGCCACGCGAATTTGAGGGTGGATCGCTTTTGCCGCAATTGCGGTGCCGCTCAGGAGGCCTCCGCCGCTGACGGGCGTGCAAATTACATCAAGATCGGGAACCTCTTCGAGCAGCTCGAGCGCAGCAGTTCCTTGTCCGGCCATCACGCGCACGTGATTGTAGGGGTGGACGAGATGCGCGCCGGTTTCTTTCATCACGCGTGCGGCGGTCGCATCGCGCGATGCAAGATTGGGTTCGCATTCCGTGATTTGGCCGCCGTAACTTTCGACGGCTCGCTTTTTTGTAATGGGCGCGTTCGAGGGCATGATGATGAACGCCGGAATTCCGCGCCAGCGCGCTGCCAGCGATAGCGCTGCCGCATGATTGCCTGATGAGGGCGCCACCACCCCGTTGCGTGCTTCTTCGTCGGTAAGGGAAAGGACGGCGTTTGTGGCGCCTCGTATTTTGAACGAGCCCGTCTTTTGCAGGTTTTCGCACTTGAAATAGAGGCGCGCGCCGGCGATTTCATCGAGCGATGCCGACGTCAGAACCGGAGTACGATGAATCCGAGGCGAAATTCGGCGATGAGCGGCGCGGATCGCTTCAATATCTGGGACTAGGATTTGAGTTTGTGTCGCCATGGTACGGACACGTTCATTATGGCACATCTTTTTCGCTGCCAACGCGGCGCTGCAGCTCGTTGCGAGAGTTTTGCGGGAAAAACATTAAAATCCTTGACTCGCTTTTAGCGCAGTGCGATTCTCGGCGAACCCCTTCTGGAAGTTTTTCCTCTTACAAGTCTAATGCCGCGCCCAGGAGGCACTATGTCCAGCAGCGAACGCCGTATCGCACCTCGTAAGATTTTCTCGATTCCAATTCGTATTCGCCCGCTCGCGGTTGAATCGCTGTCGGTGGCAGCGGGCTCGACGATCTTGAAAAACGCGGCGTCAAGTAGTCACTCCGCAGCGCCGGCCGCTCCTGCGGCGACTCAGATGCGCAGCGCCGTCACGACATCGAAACCCGTTCGCGTGCTCGACATGCAGGAGGGCGAAACGGTGAATCTGTCCGAGCGCGGAATCTATTTCAAGACCGCGCAGAAAGTGAGAATCGGGCAGGCGATGGAGCTTTATTTCACGCTGCCACGGGAACTCACCGGGCGAAGTCCGGAGCCGGTGCGATGCAGTGCGCGCGTCGTGCATGTCGAACAGTGCTCGGATGAACGCGGTTGGACGGGAGTGGGCGCGTCGGTGGAGCAGTTCGAACCGCTGCAGCGATTCCGCACCTGGGACAATTAATTTGTCCGTTAGCTTTGCAGGCGCGCTGCTACTTGCTCGAGTGGCCGCTCGCTGAGAAGGTGATCTTCGCCGCGGTGGTGTTGGCGAAGCGATCCGAGACTTGCACTGCGATGGTGTGCTCGCCGGGAGCGAGGCCGCTCAGCTGAATCTGGTAAGTTTCCTTCGGCGAATCGGAGAGAAGCCCGGTGGGAAACGCGATCAGCCAATCGCCCGCATCCACGCTGTACTGCGCGTGTTCGATCGCTGCGGATGAGCCGACAGCTTCGAAGGTCACGGTCGCGCTCGGCGAGTTCGATTGCGCGTGGAGGTTTTCGATGCGCGGCGGCGTGTTCGCGACTTCGAAGCGATCGGCTTCGCGTTCGGTCGAGAGCGCCTGGTCCGGAGGATTTGACGGTGAATCCGAGCCAACAATCTTCAAGTAGTAAGCGCCGTCGGGCATCGTCGTGGTATCCCAGGAATAAAATCGCTGCGTGATTTTGTCTTTGAGCAAGCGCCAGTTCTGCTCGCCTTCGCCGCGGTAGTACACCGCGAAAATCAGATCGTCGTCGTTGTCGTCGTGCGCGCTCCACAGCACGCTTTGGTAGCCCTTATCCTGAAATCCTTGCGGCGGCACATCGATCTTCTGCTGCAGCTGCGGCGGGGCAGGAAAATTCACAATACCTTGACGCTGAGGCATTTTCACCTGAGCAGGAACCGGGCTGCCGGGACCGGAGAGTTGGGGTGCAAAACCCTGAACGCGCACGCCAGGATCCTGAATCGCGACGTCGTCAATCTCGGGGGCAACATTCTTCGGCTGGTACGCCAGACTCACCCAGGAAACATTCGGCGTCCCGCCGTGATCGGTGTCGAGAAACACAGCCTTCCACTGAGCGAAGCGAGCAGGCGGGCAGTTGATCGTTTCGCCGGAGGCATTCTTGTAAGGACCCGACCATGTGCTCCAATTTTTCTCGGGGCTCGAAGTGTTTCCCGATCGAACGTAGAAGGCGAGTTTTCCGGAGGTCGCGCCGTTGTCGCCCCACCAGGTGAGCCGGCCCCAATGCGAGAAAATCTTGGCGTCAAATGTGTCGGACTCAAAACTTCCGTCGGATTCAAATCCTGGCCCCATCGTAAATATTTTTCCGGGATTTGCGGTTGCGACAAAAATCTTGCCGCCGGTTCCCGCGATGAGGCTGGTCACTTGCGCGGAAGCCGTCTTCGCGACGGTCGAGTAGATGTTCTGGCTGTCCAATTCGATGATGGCGCCTTTGTTTCCCGTGCCCAGCAGGATTTTTCCGGCTGGTGAAAGTGCCATGGAAAAAGCGAGCTCCTCACGCGATGTCCAAAGAGATTCGGGCGAGCCGTCGGAAGCAATCTTTATGACTTCGGAGCCGCCGGAGGTGGATGGAAAAAATGAAAACGGTGCAGTGGTCTGTGTTTGCGCTTGAATCTGGGCAATAGAGATGCCAGATTGTTGTGGCACCGAGATTTGCGCTGGTTGCGAAGGCGCAGGCAAAATGACGGCAGGAACGCCAGGGGTTACGGGACGCGTTTTTTCGCCGATGGCGCTTGCGTAAAGATTTCCGGCCGCGTCCGTCAAAAGCGCGGTGACTTCCTTCTTGCTGGTTTCATAGAGCACGAACGAAGCGCCCGCATCGGGCAAAGCAGCGCCCGTCTTGCGAGCGATTTCGATCCGCAGGATAAGGCCATTGGGATCGGTGCCGACGAGCAGATTGCCTTTCGCGTCAAAGGCCAGCGAGCGAGCGTGTCGTTCGTCACTCTGATAGAAAAGTTTGCCTTTGCCATCTGGCCCGACGACAAAAATCTGGCCAGAATCGCCGGTCGCGACGAACAACGAACCATTCGAATCGATTGCCAGCGCCCAGATGTATTTTGTTTTGGGTTCGAAGAAAACGCTCTTCTGGCCGTCGGGCGTCACTTTGTAGACTTTGCCGTCGGGCGAGGTGCCAACGAAAAGATTGTCGTGCGAATCGAAAACGATGGCTTGCGCCGCCAGTTCGGGAGATTCGAAAACCGTGGCAGGCTTCCCCGCGTCATCGAAGCGCAGCACTTTTGCGTCGGAGCCGCCCGCCGCATACAAGCGGCCCTTGGAATCGAGGCGAAGCGTCCAGAGATAGGCAAGATTGGGATCGGAGAACGATGTGAAGCGCGGCGCCGGCATCAGCTTTCCGTCACTGCGAATCGCGACACCTTTCGCGGTGCCTTTTTCGAACTCGCCGGAGTCAGATTGACGCCAGGTGCGCGTGTGCTCAGCCTGAGCCGGAATTGCGGCCACCGAATTTAGTCCAGCCGCCAGCGCGCACACCAGAATCGTTCGCCGTATTTTCAAAACAACATCTCCTTTTGCCCCGGAAATCACTTGACCGTAATCGTCAGCGAGCGCTCACCGGCGATCACTTGATGCATCTCGACGGACCATTCGCCGGCTTTCGATTGACCGAGCAACCGCGCGCCGCCGAAACTCTGGCGCTGGTCAAGCACGTTGATGGCGGAGGCGGGCGCGTTGGGCATTTCCTTGTCTTCGACGAGAAGCGTGGGCGTTGACTGGAATAGTGTGGCGTAGAGCCGGTCGTTCTGGCGTTCGCGATTAATTAGATTAATCAGTTCTTCGAGGCCGGGAAGCTGCGTCTGCGAGTTGCCGGAGAGCATCTGCACGTTACGATTGAGCGTTTCCGCATCGCTTACCACCAGCTGCAGAGTGCCGCGCGAAGCTTGCTCCGGAATCGTCACCGGAATTTCTTTAATAAATGGCGCGCCTCGGTAGGGCCGCAGTTGCACTTTCACGGCTACGGTTTCACCGGGGCGCACTTCGCTCTTTTCGATCCAGGCATTGTCGATTGTCGCGACGCGGCGTTCCGGCATCGTGGTGACGCGAATTTCAATGTGCGACAAATGCGGAAGTTCATAAGGATTTGAGTAAACGCGAGCGAAAGCGCCTTGCACGGAAGTGGCAACGAAGAACCCGGTCGGGACTGGCGCGTCAGTCGGCGCAAAAAGGTCTTCGAGGCGCACCGGCGTGTGTCCTTTGATGTCGATCGAACCTTCGAGTGAAAGCGTCGAACCTTCGCTGTACGCGGGGCTGGCAACAATTCCGTTGAAGGTGGCCATAGCTACAAGTAGCGGCGTCAATTGCGGGCTTTCGATTACTTCAAAATGGAAACTCTTTTCGCCCGAGGGAGTGGCGAGCTGCACGTCCATCGGAATCATTGCCGGACCAGGGCCAAGCTTACCCATCACGGCAGTGAGGCGATCCTGCGTGAGAGTGCCGATCAAGCCTCCGGTGGACATGATTTTCGTGGAGGCCATTGAAGAAGCAAGAGTGAGAAGCACGTGTCCGCGCGTGAGCGGCATGGCTACGGCGCCAAACCCGAAAATCGGATGCCCGCAGGCGAAAATTCGGTCGGCTTGCACCAGGGTTACCGTGCATCCGGGAGCGATCGAAAGATCTCCGCGTACTAGCTCCATGCCGACCATGTCGCCGGGCTTCAGGTTGGCATCTTCTGGCGACGGAGAGGCTGTGCCGCCGGCCATTGCCGTCATGCCCCAGGCCGAAAGCTGTTTGCCGAATTGCGCGAGCGTTTCGGGATAAAGGCCGGTGGAAATCAGCGGGGTTTCAATTGGGACGAGAAATTGACCACCGCCTGCGCCGGTCTGATGAGCATAATTTTCTGGGATCGGAATCCGCGCATCGGCAATCGAAGCCGGATTTGCCGGCGTAGCGCCAGGCATCGGGCTGGCGGGAGTGGCAGCCGCCTTTTCGACGTCGAGCATATTCTCGATGGGAGTGACGCCGCCGATTGCTTCCTTTGTAAAAATGCCGAGCTTCAGCGAGAGCGCTCCAGCGAGCTTTCCGTCGAAGTAGACCGGGCTACCGCTCATTCCAGCGACGACGCCCGTGCGCTCGACTTTTTCGCCGACCAGCTTCACCAGAATCACGTCTTGCTTCGGACCGAGTGCATTGTGGAGCGTCCCCAGAACGACGAGGTCCATTTTCTCGATCTGGTCGCCTTCGAAAATCGTGTAGGCGACGCCTTTCATGCCCGGCTGAATCTGGCTGAGGGGCATGATTTCGGGAGAATCTCCGGCGTAAAGGGGAAGCGAACAGACAAACAGGACAGCGATAGCCACTATCCAAAACTTTCTAAACCTCATGAGCATGGAATCCTGATGATACGCGGAGGCAAATCCAGAAGCAAACGAGGGAACTTCCGTGCCACTCGTCAGACCGACCGCTGAGAGGCGTTTTGCACAAATGCCCGTTTTGTGTCCATTAGAAATTACGTAAACACTCATTCTGCGGGAGTTAGCTGAATTTCTGATTTGCGCAATGTTCCTATTAGAAATGCGCCCAAAGGCGGTGTGTAGTCGGCTGGAGCTCCTGCTCGCCGCCAGCGCTTTCTCCCTACCCGTTCGCATATGCAATTTCATGGCCCAAGGCTCACGGTAGCAAGATGCTAAATGGTATGCAAACGGTTGTTTGCGTCTCGATTCCGACCTGCCATCGGATTGCCTGCGAAGCATATTGGGGAGGTGGCCCTTCGGAGCGGGGCGTGAAAGCCGCGTGCTAGAATCGCGCAGTGGGCAGGAAAACAATTTCGCCTGGTGGAAACGTTACCGGCGTTGTTGAATTGCCGGGCGATAAATCTATTTCGCATCGGTATGCGATTTTGGCCGCACTCGCGGAGGGACGCAGCGAAATATTCAATTACGCGACTGCTGCTGATTGCCGAAGCACGATTGAATGCCTGCGAAAGCTGGGCGTTGAAATTGAAGTGACCCGCGAACGGGTGCGAATCACGGGGAGCGGTCTCGATGGACTCAAGCCGCCGAAACGCGCGCTCGATGCGGAAAACTCCGGCAGTACGATGCGAATGCTTTCCGGTGTGCTGGCCGGCCAGAACTTTACTTCGATCATTACGGGCGACAGCTCATTGCGAAAACGTCCCATGCGGCGCGTGGCTGAGCCACTGCGGCAGATGGGGGCGGAAATTCGCGGGCGCGATGGAGATCTGGCGCCGCTTGAAATCCGCGGCGGAAACTTGCACGCGATTGACTACCCGCTTCCAGTGCCCAGCGCGCAGGTGAAGTCGGCGATCTTGCTTGCCGGCTTGTACGCCGAGGGCGTAACTGCGGTGCACGAATCTGTGCGCACGCGCGACCACACCGAGCTTGCACTGCGCGAGTTTGGCGCGACGGTCGAGACAGTGAAGGATGCGATTCGAGTTCAGCCGCGGCCGAAGCTCATGGCTCGGCAGCTTACGGTTCCGGGCGATCTCTCCGGCGGAGTATTTCTCGCCTGCGCGGCGCTGATTCTTCCCGATTCGTCGCTGATGCTGCATAACGTGGGACTGAATCCCACGCGAGCGAAGGTGCTCGATTTTCTGATTTCGATCGGCGCGCAAATCAATATTGCGTCGGTGCAATTGCGCGATGGCGAGCTGATCGGAGATCTATCGGTGAAATATTCGCAGCTTTCAGGCGGGAGCATCACCGGGCCCCAAGTACCCGAAATGATTGACGAATTGCCGATGCTTGCAGCGCTCGGCGCTTATACGGAGAAGGGAATTGAAATTCACGACGCAGCGGAATTGCGAGTGAAGGAAAGCGATCGAATTGCGACGCTCGCGACGGGGTTGCGCCAAATGGGCGCGGACGTGGAAGAATTCTCCGATGGGCTTCGAGTGGCAGGCCGCTCGGCTGGAAAGTTGCGCGGAGCGAAAGTGGATCCGCAAGGGGATCACCGCATCGCCATGGCGCTTTCGGTGGCGGCACTTGGTGCGGAGGGCGACACGGTGATACGCGATGCCGAATGTGCGGGAGTCTCGTTTCCGGAATTTTTCGCAACGCTTGAGCGGTTACGCGGATCGAGCGAAGCGTAAAAGACTGCACGACGAGGCTTACGAGGATTTGCGCAGGTAGATTGTGCCGTAACTCGTGGTGAGCGTTATGCGCGGACCGTGTGAGCCAACGGTTCCATTGAGCCGTCCAGTATCGCTTTCGTTCGCGAGCTTGAGTGAAGAGTCTTCGAAATCGCTTTGCATTTCTCCGGAGCGCGAGGAAGCGGTGATCTGGAAGCTGGAGCTTGAGGGAAGCGTGAGATCGATCTCGCCTGAATCGTTCACAATGTTGATATCCTCGCGCGGCGGGTCGGAGTAGCGGATTTTCATATCGCCGTGCGAGTTCGAAACGTCAAGTTTTCCGGCAACATTCTCGATATCCATGTCCTGATTGTGTGTCGTAATCTTCGCGGAACCAGCGACGTCGGAAATTTCGATATCGCCGGAATCGAGTTCGAGTTGCCCGGTAAGGTGGAACAGCGTGATATCGCTCCGCTGCGATGCGTAGTGGGTGGTCTTCTTCACGTTGCGGACACGGATCGGCCCGAAGAAATCGCCTTCCATCAAGGCGTCACCCGCCACATCGGAAACCTCAATCTGGCTGCCTTTGCCGGTGATGCGTACGCTGCCAGTCACGTCGGAGACGCGCACGTCTCCTTTCTGGAGCTGAACATTCACGTCGGAGCCGGCGTCGTGAATTTCGACATCGCCGTTTTGCGTGGTAGCGCTGATCGCACCGCCGATTCCGGAAATGTTGATGTCGCCGCGGGCGCTCGCGGCCGTGAGCGAGACGTTTTTCGGGAGCTCGACGTCAAGATCTACCGACACGTTGCCGCTGGCTTGGTCTTGATTCACCGGGTGAACGAGATATCCGCCGCCGGAATGCTCGATGATCACTCGAACGCCCTTCATTCGCTCGCGCGCCGCCGATTCGCTGGGTGCGGAGCCCGATTTATTTACTTCCACTCGAATTTCGTTGACGTCACCAGCATGAATCGTGAGATCGCCATGGCCGGTCTGGACGGTGACTTGCGCGCCGGCAGGAATGGATTGCGGGGGAATCACTTCCATGTCCGAGTGTCGATGCGAGAAAAGGCCGACGCCATCCATTTCGAGTCCCGGATGCTTCATATGAATGTAGTCCACCACCCAAATCCAGCTGAGAACGATGACAAGAAGCACAAGCAAGACCGCTTCAGCACCAGACAGCATGGGAAGGCGGGCACGACCCGTGCGCTGGGCGGACAGCTGGTCAACCAGCTTCGCCATGCCCCAGACGATGAGCAGCACGGGCCAGTAACGGGCGATGAGATGGCCGATGCCGAGTTCGGGAGCGTAGCGATGCAGCAGGACGAGAGCGCCGAGAAAAATCAGAAGCACACCGGCAAAGATCGAGCTTCGTTGTGGCTGAGGTGGCGATGCGCCGTTGCTCACGCGCTCCTCACGAACCGATGTGCCCTTCGCGAGAAGCCATGGCCTGGGCGACGAGAACGATGCCGGCGACAATCAGCAGGACCGGCCAGAGTTCGCCGATGCTGTAGCGCGTGTATTGGCGAATGAGAAAAAGCACGCCGATGGTGATCAGCATGACGGGACCCATCAAACCGCGGATGCGGCAGTTGGGGCAGGTGCAGCGTGTCTTGAGTTCGTCCGGCATTCAGGCGCTCCTAAGCGTTTCTGTGCGTGCGATCCCAGATGAGCCAGCCGCCCAGTGCGATCAGGCCGATGGGCCACGCTTTTTCGAACCAGTCGGTCTGCAGCAGGCCAAAATTGGAGAGAAGGAAAAGCACGCCCAATAGAATTAAGACGAATGCGCCAATAGGCCGGCCGCCTTTTGCATCGACGATGGTACCGGGCTCGGCTGACTGACCGAGCTGGCGGGCTTTCGCGACGCGGTAAGAGTCAATCGGCATGTAGCAATAGAAACAGCCGAGAGCGATGCCGAGGAATGCGAGGTATCCGCCGGGCATGTCGCTATTAAGTCCAGCGATGAGGCCGCCGAAGATGAGAACTTGAATCAGAGCTTTGACGTATTCGCCGTTGTAGACCGCGCCGAGACCGGGAATAAAGCCGAGGGTTGCTGCGAGGCCCGGATTTACGTCTGAGCGTGGGCCGCCTGCCGCTGCGCCGGGGCCTCCGGGGCCGAGCTGACCTGCGAGCAGATTCGAGAGGCAATCCTCGCAATAGAGGGCGCCGCGCACTTCGCGCGTGCACTCCGGGCAAAGCGCTTTGCCGCAATTGCGGCAATAGCCGGTGGCTTCGCGGTCGGCGTGTACGGCGCAGGTCATCGAGGGCTCCTGGTAAGCGTTGCGATGGTGGAAGCGGGAATGGCTGCAGGCATCAGCACTGCGAACATGCTGCCGCCGTGACCTTGGCTGCGGTCGCGCGGCGGATTTTTGTCTGACTTCTGCTGTGGCGTGGAGGGATCCGGTTGCGCTTGCTTTTGCTCTGGCGCAGGCGCTGAATTGGGTGAAGGCTCGGGGCCGGGTTGCAGCCGCGACTGAATTTCGTAGACGACGCGGAGGTCGTTTACGAATTTCGCGCTACGCGCGTAGGTGAGATGCACTTGGCGATTCGCCGAGCGGAAAAGGTTCGCGGGGCTCAAGTCGGCGCGCTTGAGTTTTGCCGGGGTGATGCCGGTGGAGTGAATCACGATTGTGAGCGAAGCGGCGACGGTAATGATGCCCATCGCGAATCGCGGCTGCCAGAGGATTGGCACCCAGGAGAACCACTTCTTCCAGCCTTCCTTTTGAACGCGCGGGCCGATGGTCGCGTCGAGAATATTCTGGATGAGCTGCGGCGGCTCTTCGATTTCGGCGAGCTGATGCATCTGGCCGACCAACGCGCCGACGCGGGCGACTAATTGCGTGCAATCCGCGCAGCCGGCGGAGTGCACCACAAACGCGGAGGCATCCGCCGGCGAAAGCTTGCCGTCGAGGTATTCGCTCAGCCGCTCGTCCGAAATTTTGCAGTTCCAGTCCATTTTATGCTTCCCGACTTCCCCTCAGCGGCTGAAGCCGCGTAATGATGCACCTACTGCGGCATGGCTGAAGCCATGCCCTGACGTCAACCGCGCTGCCGGTTACAAGCCAAGCGTCGCGGTTGAAACCGCGACCTACACACCGAACCGGTGAAATCATGACGGCCGCACGCCCATCTCTTCCAGCACCCGCGCCAGCTCGATGCGCCCGCGATTGATTCTCGATTTTACGGTGCCTTCGGGCACTTCGAGCACGGCTTGAATCTCGTTGTATTCCAGACCCTGCAAATCGCGCAAGATCACCGCTTCGCGCAACTCGGGCGAAAGCCGGGCGAGTCCGCGCTGCAATTGCGCGCTCAACTCGGACGCTTCGGCGAGCCGGTCGGGCGTTCGCGCCTGCGAGTGCTTTTCTTCGAGCACCGGCATCGCATCGTCGATCGAATCCGTCACGCGATCGTGGCGCGTGCGCCGGTAGTGATCCACCAGCAAATTGCGCGTCACGCTGATGAGCCACGTGGGAAACGCCCCATACGCCGGCCGGTAACTCGCCAGCGTGCGATAGATGCGCAGAAAAACTTCCTGGCTCAAATCCTGCGCGTCGGTTGCGTTTCCCGTGAACCGGTAGCATATGTTGTACACGCGCCTCGTGTGCCGCCGCACGAGTTCCTCCCAGGCCGGCCCTTCGCCCCGGAGACATTGCTGTACCAGTTGAGCGTCGGGCTCCAATCTTCCTCAGCCTCGCGCGTTGCTTCACCTTTCGGGCCTCAGTCATGAAACGCAAAATGGGGTCGAAAAGTTCCACACCATCGCGATGCATCTTAGCTGTCCTGCGCGAAGGAACACAAGCTACCTCCGAGACGGAAGAAACTGCGGAGAACGCCCGCCTTGAACTTTCCGAATGTAACTGTTAGCTTTTTGCCGCGAATGCCTTCCCAGTGGCGCAAGTACCTCACCTTTCTCATCGTGGCAGTTGTGCTCGGCTTCATTGTTTACGAACTCGGGCATTCCGGCGCTTTGAAAAACTTCGATTGGCGCATGGTAGCCGAGTCGGCTCGCAACGCAAATCTTTCTCTTTTGCTGCTGGCGGTGGCGGCGATTTACGTCTGCTACGCGATTCGAGCGCTGCGCTGGATGCAGTTTTCGCGCATCCTGGGCCATACGCATTTCTGGAACGTGTATAAAGCGACGCTGATGGGGTTCACCTGCCTTTTTTTGTTGGGACGTCCTGGGGAACCCATTCGCCCGGTGCTGATTGCCAAGAAGGATTCGCTGCCGGTGGTGGGAATGTTTGGCGTTTTCTTTCTGGAGCGGATTTCGGACATCGCCGCGACGGCAGCCCTTGCCGGCGTCGCCTTGGCTCTCTTTCAACAAGGCGGCCTGGTGAACGAGCGCACCGCGCATTTGCTGGTTTTCGCGCGCTCGGTGGGACGGGCGCTTCTCTATGGACTCGTCGTGACCATCGCGGTGTTGGTCTACTTCCGATTTCAGGGCGCGCGGTTGCTTACAAATTTTCTGCGGAATCCGAGATGGCGCACGGGATGGCGCGAGAAGGTAGTTGTGATCATCGAAGGATTCAGCGAGGGATTGCAGGCGATTCGCACTTGGAACGATCTCTTCTTGTTAATTTTGTACACGGCGCTGCACTGGATTCTGGTTGCGTTTGTTTATCTGTGGGTGCTGCACGCGTTTGGCGGCAAACTGGCGACGCTCCACTTTACGGACGCGCTGCTGGTTTTGGCGTTCGCGATGGTGGGCTCGGTGGCGCAGTTGCCGGGCGTGGGAGGCGGAGCGCAGGCCAGCACGATTCTTGTGCTGACGTTGATTTTTGGAGTAGAACATGAACCGGCCGTGGCGGCTTCGATGGTGGTCTGGATTATTTCATTCGCGAGCTGCTGTCTGGCCGGTGTGCCGCTGATGTTGGGTGAAGGCTGGTCCATGGGAGATTTGCGGCGGATGGTGCACGAGCAAGAACGCGCGAGCGAAGCCGGTCTGATGGACGGCTCTGAGCCGCAGGCTGCGCATTCGGAAGAGAGTTCGCGGTGAAGTGCCCTTTTTGCGCGCATTTGGATGACAAAGTGGTGGATTCGCGCGAGGCGCGCACCGGCGATCTGATTCGCCGCCGTCGCGAGTGTTTGAAGTGCAGCCGCCGTTTCACAACCTACGAGCGCATCGACGAAATTCCCTATATGGTGATCAAGAAAGATGGCCGCCGCGAGAAATTCGACCGCCAGAAAATTTTGCAGGGATTGCTGAAGGCGTGCGAGAAGCGGCCGGTGCCGGTGGGGAAGCTCGAGACGATTGTTGACGAGGCGGAAGCGTACGTCAGCGAGGCGCCGGAGCGCGAACGCACTACGTCAGAAATTGGCGAGCTGCTGATGAAAAGCCTAAAGAAACTCGACAAGGTCGCCTACGTGCGGTTTGCATCCGTGTATCTTGATTTCAAGGATGTGAAGGAATTTATGGACGAGCTGAAGGGCCTGCTTAAAGATCGCGCGAAGAAGTAATTTAATTCCTCACGCCTGCCATACGCCTGCTGCGAATTTCTTGATCGTTTTGAATCCCAGATGCTCGTAGAGCTGCACTGCTGAAGTATTCACGGCCGTTACTGTAAGCGACAACCACTCATACTTGCGACGTATTAGCGCGTGGATCGAGGCTTCCATTAATGAGCGGCCGATGCGATGGCCCTGATAGCCCGGCAGTACGCACACCTGCGTCGTATGTCCCACGCGCTCCTTCACGGTCGAAGTAAGAACCATGCCGACCAGTCGATCTCCGGTTGCCGGGCGCACGAGGAACGAGGCTTCCGGCAAAAACTGCCCGCATCCTGGCAGAATCACGATGTTGCGAAGGAATTTCATTCCGCCCGCTTCCGACCGGTATTGATCGTTGATGTCGCCATCCACGTGATTGGCATAGGAAAGCTGAATCAATTTGGCGGCTGAATCGAACGCACGATCGCTCCACGGCTCCATGCGAAAAGCGGGCGAGAGGGGCTTTTCGCTCACTTTCGCATCCGCAAGTCGGAGAAGCATGAATTGCCGCGTGTGAAGATGCATCTCCTTGGAAAGGAACGCCGGATCGAATTCGATTCCAAAGGGCATCAACTGCGCCTCGATGCGTTCCAGGCGCGGAGTGGCACGAAGCGCCGTAAGCATCTCGGTGAGAATTTCTTTTGGAATCGCGGATTGGGCGTAAGCGGAAGAAACAAAGAGCCCGCCGATCAGCCCTTTGTGATCTTCGAGCACGTAGAAGCCATAGCCGGCGGGATGTCCATTATCAAGCGCGAGGAAACCATTCAGCGAGCGCGAATCGATGAACTTGCGAATCAGGTCAATCGAGGGGCGGTAGTCCCAGTGCAATTCATCGCGCCAGTGGCGTGCTTCCTCCTGAAACAACACGTCGAGGGTTTTCGAATGGACCTGCCGGAGGTCAACAATCTGCATGTAGGCCGGAACCGCTCCCGTAAGTCATTATAGCCGTGGCGAGTGAAAGAACCCAAACGCGTGTCCCGGATAGAAACGCGAACAAGGGTCGAACGGGGATACTCATAGAATTGTGCTAACATTCCGTTTGTCGAGGCGCGAAATCGCGCGCTCGCGCTCAACGGATGGCCGTCCTCTCAGAGCTACGCTATCCCACAACGCGCCCCGCCAAAGTCGTTTCTGCGCTGCTGGCGATAATCCTCTTTGGTTTTGTATCTATCGCTACAGTCGCCGGATTTCTGCTCTACCAGATCCTTAAGCCTACGCATTCCCCCGCCTCGCCCGAAGACCTGAATGTGATGATGGGGCATCCCGTCCCATTTTCTTTTCCCATCACCGGGCAACCAGAGAGGGAGGGATGGTTCTTCCCGGGCCTGCGCGGTGCGCCCACGATTGTCGTGTGCCATGGGTATTTGTCGCAACGCACCGACGTGCTGACGCTGGTATCGGCGCTCCAGGATCATCAGTTCAACGTTTTTGTGTTCGACTTTCTAGGGCACGGCTCGACTCCGGGTATTACCACGCTCGGCTATCGAGAAACCGCAGAACTGGAAGCCGCGGTTCAGGCGCTTTCCACGCGCGACGACGTGAACCCGAAGCGGTTTGGTTTGTGGGGCGTGAACTTGGGCGGGTACGTCGCGCTGGAAGTGGCTGCTTCTGATCCGCGGGTTGCGGCGTTGATTGTTGACAATGCCTGGGACGACCCGCGCGATATGGTTCAAATTGAGGTGAAGCGCTCGGGCCTCGCTGTGATTCCGTACGTGAGCCGCTTTTCCGACTGGGGATTCCGGTTGATGAACTATCACTATCGCTCTCAGCAGCCGATTTCGCTGCACTTAGCGAAAACGCAGGGCATTCCCAAATTATTTATTCAATCGGACGATCGTCCGCAGCTTGCGCAAGAGACTCTGCAAATCTTCACGCGAGCGCCCGAGCCGAAACAGCTCGTGCGCGACCGATTGAGCTATTCAGAGATGACCGACGACGATCGGCACACGTACGAAAATCAGATTGTGAATTTCTTCCTGCAGAATTTGCCGCCGGTTTCGCGAACGAATCCCTAGCGTGGGGCGGGCAGCACCGGAACATACAAAATTCCCTCGTAAGGTTCATCCAGCGCTCCCTGCACGCGGTCCATTTTTCTAATCTCGTCCAGGCCTTGGGGTGTGGTGAGCACGAGGGCTGCATCCGCATCGGCTGGCGGCCATTCCGCGACTTCGCGCCCGAGGTAGAAGTTAAGTCCATATTGCCAGGAACGCGTGAGATGAAATGCGAAGACGCGATCTGGATAGCGGTGATTGCGGAGCAATTCGCCGTGGAATCTCGCCGAAATGAAGGGATCGAGCGCAGGCAAGACGCGGGCGCCGGCCAGTTCAACGCAAAGCGCGGCCATAAAGAATGAAAGCAGCAGCGCGCCGCGGTTGCGAAAAAAAGCGAGTATCGCAATCACGATCCCGCCCGCGACCGCGAGGATCGAAATCTGCAGCATCATTTTTCCGGAGACGTCGCGTGCGGCAGCAGGGAGGCGGTTTACCCAATGAATAGCCGAAAGCGCCATCACGATCCAGGTGATACCCACTGCAATAAGGACACACCAAGCAGACGCAACGAGTGTAGGCCGCGACCCAGTCGCGAGGATCCGCCGTTGCAATCCAACCGCAATCAGGAGGGAGAGCGGAGGAATCGCAGGAAGGATATATCCCGGCAGTTTTGATTGGGAAAGGCTAAAAAACAGAAAAGGGAAAATAGCCCAGCTCGCGAAAAAGAATCCCGGCGAGCCGCTCCAGGACCTCTGCCGCCAGAGTTGCAATCCTTCTTGGAGCGCTGGCCAAAGGCAGGCCATCCACGGGAGCAGCCCAAGGAGAAGAATCGGAATGAAATACCAGAATGGCTGGCGATGCTGAAACATGGGAGTGAGGTAGCGTTCGAAATTATGCTGAAAAATAAAGACGCGGAGAAAATCGGGATTGCGCAACGCGCAGACCACATACCACGGCAGCGCGACGACGCAGAAGATCGCGATAGCAACCGGGTGAGCCAGCCGCAGCGCATCGCGCCATCGTGAGGTAGCGAGCACCCAAATCCCGATCGCGCCGGCGGCGAGGAGAACTCCCGCCGGTCCTTTTGCGAGAACTGCAAGCCCGAGCGACGCGCCGAAAAAGGCCAGCGCAAAGTGGTCAGAAGGATCGGTGTTCGCTTGTTTGTCATTTTCAGAACGCAAAGCACCGCGTCGAGATAGCACAATTGCGCCGCTTGCCATGGCGACGGTGAGCGCAGCGCTGAACAACATATCCGGCCCTGCCGCGCGTCCGAAGCCGATCGCGGCAACACTCGTCGAGAATATAAGCGGCGCAACTAAGAAAGGCGACGCGAAGGGCGAAGATTCCGTCGCGTAGAATTTCCAACCAAGCCAACCGATCGCAATGGCTGCCACGAGCGCCGCAAAAGCGGAAGGCAGTCGCGCCGCCCACTCGGCTGGCAAGTGGGCCGAAAATCCCAGCGCTGCCGCCCAATAATAAAGCGCCGGCTTCTCAAACCACGGCTGGCCATAGAGACGCGGCGTCACCCAATCGCCGCTCGTCGCCATCGCGCGCGCAATCCACGCATAGCGCGGCTCGTCCGGACCGACTAATCCGATCGCGCCCAAATGGCTGAACAGGCACACCGCCACGATCAATCCAGCACTCGCATAGGCAATGAAATTGGCGCGCTGCGGGGATAGCGAGTGTTCGCTCATCGTATGTTCATCGCGCTTCGTCCTCGTAAGCCCGCCGAGTCTAACATTTGGGCTAACACTCTTTCATCACACATCGCTGGCATCGGCTCTAGAGCCTCTTGCATAATGACGCGCGATGCGAGAATGGCTCGAATACGCGGCCGCGTGGATTGGACTCAAAGCGCTTGGCCTCCTTCCGCGCAGCGCAGCGCGTCAGGTAGGCGCCGCCTTCGCCGCATTCGCATATCAAGTGCGCACTCCTCTGAAGCACGCGGCAATGTTCAATCTTCAACTCGCATTTCCGGAGATGAGTGACGCAGAGCGCGAACGGATCATCCGCGGAATGATTCGCCAGATCGGGTGGATGGCGGGCGAGTTCTCGCAATTTCCGAAATACACCGCCGCGAATATTTCGCAGATCGTGGCCATCGACGGCGCCCAAAATTTCGAGTGCGCTCAGCGCCGCGGCAAAGGCGTCCTCTTCCTCACCGGCCACATGAGCGCCTGGGAACTCGCGCCCTTCGCACACGCGCTCTACGGCCACCCGCTGCATTTCCTGGTGCGGCCGGTCGCCAATCCTCGCGTGGACGCGCTCATCAATCGCTATCGCTGCCTCTCCGGCAATCAGCCAATCGAAAAAAATCGCTCCGCGCGCGCTATCCTGAAAGTGCTCGGCGAAGGCGGCACGGTGGGCATTCTAGCGGACACGAACACATCGCTGGACGAAGGAGTCTTCGTCGATTTTTTTGGCAGACCAGCTTCCACCACGTCCGGCATTGCGAGAATCGCGCTGCGCACGGATGCCGCCGTCATTCCCGGATTTCTGGCCTGGGACGCAGACGAGAAGAAATATCGCCTGCAGTTCGCGCGCTTTCTCGAGCTTATCCGCACAGGCGACGAAGATGCCGACGTCCGCGAGAACACCGCGCACTTCATGGCCGTGATTGAGGCCTGGGTACGCGAACATCCGGACCAATGGCTCTGGGTTCACAAGCGCTGGAAGACGCGCCCGCCCGGAGAATCGGCGATCTATCCGTTTTAGCGTTGCGAACCTGATTGAAACGAACGGCGCGCGGCATTTCCGCGCAAATCGCAAAGTTAAAAAGAGGTTCACATGAATCGCACAGCCGCTGAATTGGCAGAATATCTTGGCGCAAAGTTGCAAGGCGAGGGCAGCCTCGCAATTACGGGTGTCGCCGGACCTGAGAACGCAACCGCCACCGACCTCATTTACCTCGACGCTCCTAAATTTGCTGCACGCATCGAGAAATCAGCAGCGAAATGCGTGCTGGCTCCTCCGAACACTCGCGCAGCTGGCAAAACAATCCTCGAAGTCGCCGATCCGAAACTTGCCTTCGCGAAAGCAGCGGCGTGGCTCTTGCCTCGCGCCAAGCCGAAATCCGCCATTCATTCCACCGCGATCATATCCGCGACGGCCAAGATCGCCGAAAATGTCTCCATCGGCCCCTACGCCGTGATCGAAGAAGAAGCTGAGATCGCAACAGGCACCACGATTGGCGCTCACGCGTTCATAGGCCGAGCCTCGCACATCGGCGCGAATTGCATCCTGCATCCGCGCGTCACGCTCTACGCCGGCGCGCGACTCGGCGATCGCGTCGAGGTTCATTCCGGCGCCGTCATCGGCAGTGACGGCTTCGGCTACGTCTTAGGCGAAGGACGCTACTGGAAATTCCCGCAAGTCGGCCGAGTCGAAATCGCCGACGATGTGGAAATCGGCGCGAACACCACAATCGACCGCGGCTCTCTCGAAACCACTCAAATCGCCGCCGGCGTAAAAATCGATAACCTCGTACAAGTAGCGCACAATGTCCGCATCGGCGAGCACACCGTAATCGCCGCGCAAACGGGAATTTCCGGCAGCAGCACGATAGGCAAGCGCGCCATGATCGGCGGCCAGGTGGGCATCGCCGATCACTGCAAACTCGAAGACGGCGCGATTGCCGGCGCGCAAGCCGGCATTCCCACCGGCAAGATAATCCGCAGCGGTCAAACCGTTTGGGGCACCCCCGCACGCCCGCTCGAGAAATTCAAGGAACAGTACGCCTGGTTCGCCCGCCTGCCGGAGTTGGCCGAACGCATCCGCAAATTGGAAACAGCGCCGCCAGCGAAACAGACATACTCCAAGACGGATCGATGATCAGCGAAACGATGATCAACAAAACCAGATCGACAAGATCACAATAATGACCGCAAGTCGCACCCCTCCGCCATTTCGCGGCTTCCTGTTGGCGGTAGGAGGCCAATGCCGCAAAGTGGGGAAGTCCGCGCTAGTCGCCGACATCATCCAAGCTTTCCCGAATCGGCACTGGACAGCCGTCAAAATCACTCCTTACGCTGAATCCCGCTGCCCGGTGAACGGACCCTCGTGCGATTGCTCGCCGCAAGGCCATCCATACGCGATCCGCGAAGAAACCAGCCGCGCCGGCAAATCGGACAGCTCGCGGTTCCTCGCTTCGGGCGCCCATCGAGCCCTGTGGCTCGAAACGAAGGAACATTTCCTGCAAAATGCGCTTCCAGCACTGGCAGCCGAGCTGGCAAACGCTGGCCACGCCTTAATCGAAAGTGACGCCTTAATGAGATTCTGGAAGCCCTCGCTGTTCGTTATGGTCCTCGATCCCTCGAACCCGGATTTCAAGGATTCAGCCCGCGAAAATCTCGAGCTAGCGGATGCCTTCGTCTTCCGTTCGCCGTTTGAAGATTCAGACCCGCGATTTCAATCTCTCGCAGCCATGGCCAAACCGCGATTTCTTCAACCAATCGGATCGCCCGTGCCGCCCGATTTGGGGCAATTTTTGTCAGGCATCATTTCCCGGCTGCCAGCATCATAAGTTTGGACACGCGATATGGAAATTCAGTTGACCGGCAAGCCAAAGCCGAACATAATGTTAGTGTTACGGAACAGTTGATGCTGTGTGATGAGGCCAAAGGGTTTTTACCGAGCGTTTTTCAGCTCACAAAACGTCCCATAGACTGGCTAATGGGGAAGCCGGGTAAGCGGGCGCGGCGGTTAGGACGGGCAAGCATTAGGGTGCCCGGTTCTGATGCCCTCCGCAGGGCAGCGAAGTAAGCAGTGCGACAAAAGGGGCTTGGCCGTCCATTTTACGTGAAAGCGGCGGTGCCCGGCTGCAGCTGCAATTTCCAAATGGGCCGATAAGGACCGAAAATATATCTGAGGGATTGATGACACCGGAAGCAAGACTGCGTATAGAGACTTCCCACAGCGGAACGAACCAGGCAACAGCGGTAGTTCAGACCCGCAACCTCGAATCTCTCGTCGAGCAGGCTATTTCTCGCAGCCGCGACTGGATGTTAGCCGCACAGGCGCAGGAAGGCTATTGGTGGGGCGAGCTCGAAGCCGATACCACGCTCGAATCCGACTACATTCTCTACCTCCACATCCTGGGTCAGCTTAAATCCGAGAAAACCGCCAAGCTGGCGCGCTATATCCGCGACCGGCAGCTGGAAGACGGCGGCTGGTACATCTTCTACGGCGGACCTTCTGAGCTGAATGCGTCCGTGAAGGCTTACGTCGCGCTTCGCCTCGCTGGCGATCCCGCAAATGCGCCGCACATGCAGCGCGCGAAGCAAAAAGTACTGGACCTCGGTGGACTAGAAGCCACAAATTCCTACGTTCGGTTCTATCTCGCGATGGTCGGCGCCATCAGCTGGGACATGGTGCCCTCAATTCCGCCCGAGATGATGCTTTTGCCGGATTGGTTTCCGCTGAATCTCTACGAAATGTCGTCGTGGACGCGCGGAATCGTCGTTCCTCTCGCAATTGTTTACGCCAACAAACCGAAATGGCCGCTGCCGGCGGACGTTACGGTTACCGATCTATTTAAAGTTCCGGGGCAGAGACCGGCGTCCTTTGCCTGGGATAAGGGTGTCTTCACCTGGCGCAATGCGTTTCTCGCGCTCGAACGCGGCCTGAAGCTCTACGAGCGTTCTTCCTGGAAGCCTTTTCGAAAGTTGTGCCTGGCTCGCGCGCGGAAATGGATGATGGACCGCCTCGAACGCAGCGAAGGCCTGGGAACCATCTACCCAGCCATGATGAATTCGATTTTTGCCCTGCTCGCGGAAGCGCGCGATGTGGACGATCCGCTGCTTCACCGCGAAATCAAATTTCTCGAGCGCTACGAAGTCGAAGACGAGAGAGGCCGCACGATTCGCGTTCAACCCTGCATTTCGCCGGTTTGGGATACGGCCATCGCGATGGTTTCGCTTGAAGAAGCGGGACTCGATCCGTCACATCCCGCGTTGGTTGCTGCGGAGCGTTGGGTGCTCAAGAATCAGATTCTCGGCCCTGGCGATTGGCAGGTTAAGAACAAGCGAGCTGCCCCGGGCGGCTGGGCATTCGAGTTTCAAAACGATTTCTATCCCGATGTGGACGACACCGCGTTCGTCCTAATGGCGCTTGGCCGCGTCGCTGATCCCGATTCAGCTCCTCTGCGTGGTGCGATCCGTCGCGGGCTTGCCTGGCTCGTCAGCATGCAGAATAGCGACGGTGGCTGGGGCGCATTCGATCACGAGAACAATCTCCAGTTCCTGAATCACATTCCGTTTGCCGACCACAACGCGATGCTCGATCCTTCCACCGCCGACGTTACAGCGCGCGTTCTTGAATGTCTCGGCCAGTTTGGTTGGTCCGCTAACCATCCCGTCGTGGATCGGGCGCGTGATTTCATCAAGCACGATCAGACTTCTGACGGCTCCTGGTACGGGCGCTGGGGCGTGAACTATCTCTACGGAACGAGCGGCGTCTTGCGCGCTCTTGAGACGGTGGGGCTGTCGTCCGATCCCGATTGTCAACGCGCCGCGAATTGGTTTCGCTCGGTGCAGAATCCCGACGGCGGCTTCGGCGAGTCGATTCTCTCCTATTACGATGCGGCGCTGAAAGGAAAAGGCAAGAGCACCGCATCGCAAACAGCGTGGGCTTTGATAGGCCTGCTTGCAACGGTCGGTCCCAACAATCCTGCTTCCGAACGCGCGGCTGCCTGGCTTACCGAAAACCAGAATGAAGACGGCTCCTGGGATGAAGCGGAATTTACCGGCACTGGTTTTCCATGTGTCTTTTATTTGAAATATCACCTCTACCGAAATTCGTTTCCGCTCTACGCGCTCGCGCGCTTCGACAATATGCGCAAAGGCCGGCGCAAATCTTTTGCTTTGCAGATTCCCGCCGAAGAAATAAAGCATCTAATCAAAGACGGGGGTAATGGATGAGAGTTCCTTTTAGCCTCACTGCAAGCATGACGGGTTATCTCGCTCGCAAGAGCATCACGGGGGCGCAGAAGTTTCCGCTGGTGATGATGCTCGAACCGCTCCACGCCTGCAATCTTACTTGCACTGGCTGCGGCCGCATTCGCGAATACAAGTCCACCATCAACGAGATGCTCACCGTCGAGCAGTGCCTGAAAGCTGTTGACGATTGTGGCGCGCCGATCGTTTCCATTTGCGGCGGCGAGCCGATGATTTATCCCGAGATTGGCCGCCTGACCAACGAAATTCTTGCGCGCAAGAAGCACATCTACCTTTGCACAAATGGGATGTTTATTCGCAAGCACCTCAGCGATTTCACGCCCATGTCGCGCTTGTTCTTCAACGTCCACCTTGATGGACTCGAAAAAACTCACGATATCTGCGTCGAGCGCGATGGCGTATTCCGCGAAGCAATTGAAGGCATCAAGGCGGCCAAGGCTGCTGGCTTTCTCGTCACCTCCAACACCACAATTTACAAAGAGACAGACATCGAAGAGATTGCCGATCTCTTCGCGTACCTGCAAACCCTCGGCGTCGATGGCCACATGCTTTCGCCCGCCTATTCCTACGCCGCGGTGATGACCAAGGAAATCTTCATGTCTCGCGATGAAATCCGCGAGAAATTCCGCCAGGCCTACAAGCTGCTCGAGCGCTACAACATCGTCACTTCGCCTATCTACATGGAGTATCTCCGCGGCGAGCGCGAACTGATGTGCACGGCCTGGGGCAATCCAACTTACAATCCGCGCGGCTGGAAAGGCCCGTGTTACTTGATGACCGACGCGCATCACGACAATTTCAAAGACTTCATCGAACAGACTCCGTGGGAAAAATACGGCCGCGGCCGCGATCCTCGTTGCGAAGACTGCATGGTTCACGCGGGATACGAGGCTTCCGCTGTTCTCGGCGGCAACAAGAAGCTCGGCGACACCTGGAAGATGCTCAGCTGGACGGTCTCTGGAAAGATGGGCGGCCTTCTCGGTGAGCCCACCGAACGCGAGAAAAAAGCTAACGGCCATGGCAATGGCCATTCGAATGGCCACGGTAACGGCTCCGGGAACGGAAGCGTTCCGAAGCGCGTAATACCCGTGGCGCCTGCACAGCAGGGAGACGAAGTTTTCCGCATTTTATGACCACGCTCGTTACCGGGGCCACAGGGTTCGTGGGAAGCCACGTCGCCCGGTTGCTCGTTAACCAGGGACACGAAGTCCGTATCTTCTCTAGAGTCGCCGGCAACGTGACCGGTGAGGCCACCCGCAAGATGACTGGTAACCCGGCCGGTAATGCGGACATTCTCGCCGGCTTGCCAGTCGAACGCGCCGTTGGTGATTTGCGCGACGCAGCTTCGATCGAACGCGCGATGCGCGGTGTCCGCCAAGTTTTCCACGTCGCCGCTGATTACCGTCTCTGGTCGGCTCATCCCGAAGAAATCTACGAAAGCAATGTGGAAGGTACTCGCAAGCTGCTCGACGCGGCGCAGCGTGCCGGAGTCGAACGGATCGTCTACACAAGCACCGTAGCGACGATCGCCGTTCCGCGTCACGGCTCGCTGCCAAACGAGACGACTCAATCCGAACTCGGCGAAATGATCGGCCACTATAAGCGCTCGAAATTCATGGCCGAGCAGGAAGCGATTCGCGCCGCGCGTGAAGGCGTGCCGGTGGTCATCGTGAATCCCACCGCTCCGATTGGCCCTTGCGATTGGAAGCCAACGCCAACCGGGAAAATCATTCTCGATTTCCTGAACGGGAAGATGCCCGCATATGTAGATACGGGGTTGAACGTCGTTGCCGTTGAAGACGTCGCCGCCGGTCATCTGCTCGCAGCGGAAAAAGGCCGCATTGGCGAACGCTATATCCTTGGTGCTCGTAATCTCACCCTGAAGCAAATTTTGGACATGCTCGCGGCCATCGTCGGGCGCCCCGCTCCCCGCGTGCGCTTGCCGCATGCCGTCGCGCTCGCCGCCGGCTACGCGGACGAATTTTTCGCCCGCCTCCGCGGACGCGAACCGCAAATTCCAGTCGAAGGCGTAAAAATGTCGCGCCACCGCATGTTCGTCGAAAGCGATAAAGCCGAAAGGGAATTGGGCTACAAGCCGACGTCAGTCGAAGCCGCTCTCGAACGCGCCGTTCGCTGGTACGAAGGCCACGGCTACATCCACGGCAAAGCAGCGAGCGTACCGACGGTACACGCCGCAGCGGCATAGACTTTCGGTTTACGATTCGGCTTAACGATTTTGTAGCGCCGGTCTTCAGACCGGCAGGTTTTGGGTTCAGGTCGTGCACCTGTAAATGGAACCACGGTGAAAATATTAGTCACATTCGCGCTCGAAAACGAATTCGCCCCCTGGCGGACATTGCACAGATTCCGCGAGAGCACATGGGGCAAAGCCGATGTGTTTACCGCCGAAATTGGCGGTGCCGACGTTGCGGTTCTGCTTACCGGCGTCGGCCAGCGGCCAGCGAAGCTAGCGCTTTCTAAAATAGCCTGGGCCGAATCCGGAACGCTCGAGTACTGCATCTCCTCGGGCTTGGCTGGCGGCCTTCGGCCCGAATATTCCATTGCGCAAGTGATGGCGGCTCGCGAGATAGCTTCCGAGGGAACCCGGGATGAGAATGGAGATCCCCAGGTGATTCCGACCAGCGCTTCTCTTGTCTCATTCGCCTCCGAATGCGGCGCCACTGTAGTGAACCGGTTCTACAGCGCGGAGAGAGCCATCGGGCGGCCTGACGAAAAGAAGCACCTTGGCAAGATTGCAGATGTGGTCGAAATGGAAAGCTTCGAAATCGTTGCCGCGGCTACGGATGCCGGAGTTCCGGCGGCAGCGGTTCGCGCGATTAGCGACACGTCGGAAGAGCCTCTTCCGCTCGACATGAACGAAGTTTTCAGCGACGAGGGGCAGTTGAGTATTCCGCGTGTGGTAGGGCAGGTAGCGCTTCACCCGCAAGCGCTTCCGGGGCTTGTGAAGCTTGGCCAGCAGAGCAAGAAGGCAACCGAGTCGTTGGCGCAGTTCCTGGATCGCTACGTCGTGCGGATCGCCTCAAGCGCCCAGCCGATCGAACTGAAGGCGGCCGCCCAATGAGAGTGGCGGTGCGAGAGACAATTGTTGCGATTAGAGCAGGCCAATGCCAAATTTCTAATCGCAAATCTGGAATTAGAATTGAGGTCAAGTAGCTGAAATAAAAGGACCTAAAAATTTCTAATCGCAAATAAAACGCGATTTTGACGACCGGAAAATGAGCCACACAACCACCCAAATCGACGCCGCGCACACGCCAATCGGGTCCCTGAGCCACATGCGCGCGGGCGTCTACCGCGGCAAAGGACGCGTCGTCGTAGAATCGGTCCCTGTCCCCGAAATTGGCGAAGGCGAAGTGCTCTTCCGCGTCGCCGCATGCGGGATTTGCGGCACGGACATCAAGAAAATCGAGCACGGCTACGTCGCGCCGCCGCAGATCCTGGGTCATGAGCTTGCCGGTACCGTTGTGAAAGTGGGCGCGGGGGTGAAGAAGTTCAAGGCCGGCGATCGCGTGATGAGTTTTCATCACGTTCCGTGCGGCGCGTGTTTCTACTGCGAGCGAAAACTATTCTCGCAGTGCGCGGGATACAAGAAAACCGGCCTCACCGCAGGATTCGATCCTAACGGCGGAGGCTTCGCTGAATATGTCCGCGCGATGCCGTGGGTCGTCGAGCGCGGAATGATCGCGCTGCCTCCCGATGTCACTTTTGAAGACGCTACCTTCATCGAACCTGTGAACACTTGCCTCAAGGCTGTTCGCAAGGCGCGTGTCGCACCCGGCGAAACGGTGCTCGTGATCGGGCAAGGGCCCATCGGAATGCTGCTGATGCTGCTCGCAAAGTACGAGGGCGCCGAAGTTTTCACGAGCGACCCGATGCCCGGCCGCCGCGCCGCGAGCATGCGCTTTGGCGCCGCAGAATCGTTCGATCCCAAGAGCTCAAATTTGCTGGACGAGATGCGCCGCCGCACTTCCGGGCGAGGGGCGGACGCCGTCCTGGTGGCGGTGCCCAACCCGTCATTAGTTCCCGAAGCGCTGGCTATCGCGCGGCCGGGCGGACGCGTGCTATTGTTTGCTCATAACGACCCGGTGACGCGTTTGGAGTTTCCTGCCGCTGCCGTTGGAGTGGAAGAAAAAGAAATCCTGGGAAGTTATAGCGCTTCGGCAGACGATCAGGAAGAGTCTGCGGCGCTGGTGTTCGAGCGGCGTTTGCCGATACGGGAGATGATCTCCCATCGGTTTCCGCTCGAGCGCATCGCGGACGCGCTGGAGTTGGCGGCAAGGCCCGTGGATGGTACGCTAAAAGTAGTAATCACGCACCAATGAGACGAGAGAGAAACGGACATATGAACGCGGCCGTGCTCTACGGCCGGGAAGACGTAAAGATCGAACGCGTGGATATTCCTCGCGTTGCCGATGATGAAGTGCTGGTGCGCGTCGAGGTGGCGCTGACGTGCGGCACTGATCTCAAAGTCTGGAAACAGGGCTTCCACGCGCGGATGATCAAGCCGCCCGCGCTTTTTGGTCATGAGTTGGCAGGCGTGATCGAAGAGCAGGGCCGGTCGGTGAATGGCGGCGTTCACAAAGGCATGCGCGTACTCCCCGCGAATTCGGCGCCGTGCAACACGTGCTTCTTCTGCCGCAAGGGCCAGCCAAATCTCTGCGAAGACCTTCTCTTCAACAACGGCGCGTATGCCGAATACATCCGCATCCCCGGCAGAATCGTTCGCCAGAACATGCTCGAAATTCCCGAAGGCGTTTCGTTCGTGGATGCGGCCATGGCTGAGCCGCTGGCCTGCGTCTTGCGGGGCATTCACGAAACAGGCATTCGCGCCGGTGATACGGCCGTCGTGATCGGTTGCGGCCCGATTGGGTTGAAATTTGTTCGCGTGCTTTCCTCGCGCGGCGTGCGCGTAATTGCGCTGGGCAAGCGAAAATCGCAGACTCGCGCGGCTGAACGCCTGGGCGCGGTGGCGGCATTCGATATCAGCGAAATTGAGAATCCGGTGAGGCTTGTCCGCGAAATGAGCGATGGCTGCCGCGGTGCCGACGCCGTAATTGAAGCAGTCGGGACGGCGACCACGTGGCAATGGGCTGTGCAGATGGCTCGCAAAGGCGGCACCGTAAATCTCTTCGGTGGCTGTCCGCGAGGCTCGCACGTGGAGTTCGATCCCGCCGCTCTTCACTATTCGGAAATCACCATCAAATCGACATTCCATCACACGCCGCAATTCATGCGCGAAGCTCTCGAAACGATCGCGCGCGGGGAAGTTCGCGCCGGCGATTTCATCACTGGGGAAGTGCCGCTCGCGGAGTTGCCGGCCGTGTTCGAGCACATGAAGCACCGCAACGGCCAGTTGAAGACTGCTATCATTCCTTAAGCGACTTTGCCGCGCCACAGCGGCCCGAATTTTTATCCGCAAGCGCTCTGGTTGATTCGAAACGGGGAACAGAGCGAGTTCGTTCTGAATCAGTACGTAAAAGCGAAAGGCAAGCAAGCACCTCTCTGCGTCAGCTACCGTGTTAGCTACACCCGAACTCGAAATCGCGCGCCATCTCCCTGCTGAAGGCTGCAGCGCTGCCGAAGCCGAGCGCTACACGCGCTGGCTGGCCACGCATCACTACGAGAATTTCAACGTGGTCTCATGGCTGCTCCCGAGGCGATTGCACCAGCATTTCTACAATCTCTACGCCTACTGCCGTTGGTCGGACGACCTGGGCGACGAAGTTCCCGACCGCAATCGTGCCCTCGAACTGCTCGATGCGTGGGAAGACGAGCTGCATCTGTGCTATGTGGCCGAGCGCGGCCCCTCACATCCCGTGCTGATTGCCCTGCGTGAAACGATTCGCGCGAAGGATATTCCGCAGAAACCGTTCAGCGATCTGCTCCGGGCGTTTCGACAAGACCAGCGTGTGCAGCGCTATGCCACCTGGGATGCCGTGCTCGATTACTGCTTGTATTCGGCGAACCCGGTAGGCCGCCTGGTGCTGTATCTCTGCGGCTATCGCGATCCCGAGCGGCAGAAGCTTTCCGATTACACCTGCACCGCGTTGCAGCTGGCGAATTTCTGGCAAGACGTTTCGCGCGACTTAGAAAAAGGGCGCATCTACATTCCTCTTGACGCGCTCGCGGAACACGGGCTGGTGGAAGCGGATATCGTCGAGCGTCTATTCAGCGAGCGCTATGTATCGCTGATGAAAGATTTGATCGGGCGCACTCGAGAACTGTTCCCGTCGGGAATGCCGTTGGTCGATCGCGTCGAAGGGCCCATTCGGGTTGATATCGAAATGTTCAGCCGTGGCGGCCTGGCGATTCTCGATGCAATCGAATCATCGAAATACGACACCCTCAATCACCGGCCTGCACTGACGAAATGGGCGCAGCTTCGGTTGCTCACGCGCGCCTTGACCGGCCGCGCAATGTCGAAGGATCGCGACGAACGAGCGATCACTCGCGAGGGAACACTTCGGCAGACGCTGAGTGAATCTGGCACATCGGCGACAGGTTCGGATGCGGCAGAAGGCGTCGCGATTACAGTCAGCGATTCTTACGCTGAGTGCAACAGGATCGCACGAGGAGCGCATAGCAGTTTCTATCTCGCTTTCTTTGGCTTGCCGCGCGACAAGCGAAACGCGCTCTTTGCGCTCTATGCGTTCATGCGGCTGATCGACAATGTTTCGGATGAGCCGGGCGATCTCGAAGCGAAGCGACGCGGGCTGGCGCGTTGGCGCGGGATGCTCGATGAAGCCATCGCCGGCGAGACGAGCGGCCATGCGATTTTGCCTGCCCTGGCCGATTCGATAGCGCGATTCAAAATCCCGACGCGCTATTTCCACGATTTGATTTTGGGCGCGGAGATGGATTTAACCGTCGCGACCTATGCGACATTCGACCAGCTCTCGGAGTATTGCTACCGTGTGGCGGGAACCGTGGGGCTCACCTGTCTGCACCTTTTTGGCTTTCGCGATCCGCGCGATCCCGATCTCGCGGAACGGCTGGGCCTCGCGTTTCAATTGACGAACATTATTCGCGACGTGAAAGCCGACCTCGAGATGGGCCGCGTCTATCTGCCGCAGGAAGATCTCGAGCGGTTCGGTTGCAGCGCAAACGATTTGCAAGGTCCGCTTACGCAACGTGTACAAGCGTTGCTCGAATTCGAAGCGGAACGCGCCTGGCGGTTTTACGAAGAAGGCGTCGCGCTCGTCGGCCAGATCGATCCAGACAGCCGCGCCACTTTGTGGGCGCTGGTGCGTACCTACAGCACTCTGCTGGCGCGGATGGAAGAGCGCCACTTCGATGTGTTCGCTTCGCGCGTGTCGCTCTCGAGCGCGGAAAAAGTTCAATATCTCCTCGCAGCAGGCCTCGCGGTAAAGAAGGCCGGTTGGTGGAAGGGTGATGCCCTCGCAAAGCGTCCTGGTAATCGGCGGCGGCCTGGCGGGCCTGTCCTCCGCCATCGCGCTGGCTGACGCAGGCTTTCGCGTTCAACTGCTCGAGAAGCGTCCCCACCTCGGCGGGCGGGCTACGTCTTACACGCTGCCCGACGGGAGCGAAGTGGACAATTGCCAGCACGTGACGCTGGGCTGCTGCACGAACCTGGCCGATTTTTACCGTCGCGTGGGAGCGAGCGAGAAGATCCGGTTTTACGACCGGCTGTATTTCGTGGATCGCGAGGGAAGACGTTCGGAAATTCAGGCATCGCCGCTGCCGCCACCGCTGCACATGGCGCCGTCGTTTTTGTTGTTCGACGCGCTGACGCTGGCAGACAAGCGTTCGATTGCAGAAGCGATGCTGGCGATCGCGCGGGCGGGAGGGAATCCGGCTCGCGCAGATGGCGCGACGATGCTGGACTGGCTGCACTCGATGCGCCAGACCACCGGAGCGATCGAGCGGTTCTGGCGCGTGGTGCTGGTGAGCGCTCTCGATGAAGAACTGGCGCGCACGGATGCCAAGTATGGGATTGAAGTTTTCTGGAAGGGTTTTCTGAGCAACGCGTGCGGATATCGAGTTGGGATTCCTTCGGTGCCTCTGGCGGAACTGTACGAAGGTTGCCGGGAGGCCGTTGCGAGGCGCGGAGGCGAAGTGCGATTGCGCTGCGGGGTGCGCCGCCTGTGCGTGCAGGGCGACCGATTCGCCGGCGCGGTGCTCGACGACGGCACGGAGATGGAAGCGGATGCGTGCATCGCAGCGGTGCCGCACGATGTTCTGCTCACTCTGACGCCAAGAGAAATGGCGGAATCCGGAGCGCCGCTGGAAGGATTGCGGCATATCAAAACGTCGCCGATTACGAGCGTGCATTTCTGGTTCGATCGCACGGTGATGACGGAGCCGTTTCTGACGCTACTCGACCATACGACGCAGTGGATTTTCAATCGCACCCTGCTTTGCAGCAGCGGCGAAACGAATGGCTCGAAGGCGCGTCCAACCGGGCATAACGAAGGAGCGCCCGGGGGAGAACTCCGTGTCGGAAGGCACAGCGGTGAAGAAGGGCAGTACTTGCAGCTTGTGATCAGCGCTTCTTACGACCTGGTTCCGCGCTCGCGCGCAGAAATTATCGAGCTTTGCCGCTGCGAATTGGCGGATGTGCTGCCTGCCACGCGCGAGGCGAATGTGCTAAAGGCCACGGTGATCAAAGAAGTGAACGCGACATTTTCACCCGAGCCCGGTGTGGACCGCTGGCGCCCGGCGCAGACGACGCCGATTGGCAATTTGTTTTTGGCGGGTGATTGGACTCAAACGGGCTGGCCCTCGACGATGGAAGGCGCGGTGCGCAGCGGATATCTCGCAGCTGAAGCGGCGCTCACGCATTTTGGCCAGCCGGCAGCGTTGCTTCAGCCGGATCTGCCCATGGAAGGCTTGTGCAAGTTTTGGGCGAGGCGATCCGCGTCAGGCACGAATTAAGGCCAATGTAGAAAACGATTACCTTTCCACACGTCTTGCGTGAAAGGGAATTCGAGTAGGGGCTTTGGGGGTATCATCAGACATCCCCCGGGAGGATCTTCATGGAGCGGAAGTATAGGCAGAGGGGTTATAGCGACGCGGAGGCGCGCGAAAAGAAGCGCGACCGCGCCGACCGGCCCGCAGAGCAGCAACAGCCGCGCCCGAAGCAGGACATGCTGGGGCCGCGAACGCCGCGGATGGTGGGCACTGTGATGAGGGCGCGCTGCTCGAGTTGTGGCGCGGTTCTCGCGCCGGGATTCGATCAGAGCGGGGAATGTCCGCGCTGCCAGGCGGCGATGCATTCGTGCAAGCAGTGCGTGCATTTTGATACGGCGGCGCAGTTTGAATGTACGCAGCCGATTCCCGAGCGAATCGCGAACAAACTGGCGAAAAATGACTGTACGTTTTTTGAATTTCGCATGACGGTGGAGAAAGATACTTCTCCCGTTACGTATGCCACCAAGACTTCGCCTGAAGCGCCCGCGGCGCGTCCTAACGATGCGCGAAAAGCCTTCGAAGACCTCTTCAAGAAGTAGATTCTAGAAATACTCACAACTATCAAGTTTAAATAGCGGCCAGCTTTTCTGTTCGCAGAGGTGTGTCTATTTGCTTTCACTGGTGCGATAGCGTGATTACAAGCTTTCAGGGGATTGCCGTAGCAACGGCGCACAGGCAAGAGTGCCTGTGCCACTTAAAGCGAAGGCCTCCAATTTTTGCCTATTGAGGGGCGAGGGGAAACAGTAGCGGCTCTTTTGGTGGCTCGCTGGCGATCGAGTCTAGTTGTGGATAGTGCTGGCGCAGCGGCTCAGGGACTTTCACCTTCTCTTTTCGCAACAGGTGGATTAGCTGCAGCGCGTTCACGGCAGCTTTTCCAATGTAGTGATTGTTGCCTATCACGAAAGTATTTTCCGCGTGTTTTGCAACGTGCTCAACGCGCTTAGCCCAGGGCTCCAGTTCTTCCTCGGAGTAAAGATAGTTGTAACGCTCAAAGCCGGGAACTTCCGGGTCGTCGGTGAACCATGTGTCGTAACGGCGGCCATGCAATCGGAAGTAGCCGACGGGAGAAGTGGCTCGCTCCGTTGGCTTCAGCGATTTGCCGATCACGGGCTGGTCGATATTGCAGAAGCCGACGCCGCGTTCGTGCAGCAGTTCGTAGAATTCGGGCTGAGCCCAGGACGAATGGCGAACCTCGACGACCAGCGGGTAATCGCGGAAGGTTTGAAGCAAATGCTTCAGGCGAACCAGCGTTTCGGAAGTATGGTGGAATGAAAAAGGGAACTGCAACAGGACGGCGCCGAGCTTGCCCGCGTCGAATAGCGGATCGAATCCGGCGCGCACCAACTTTTCATCTTCCGCCGAGGCGCCAGTTTCGTGCGTGAATTTCTGCCACATTTTGGCGGTGAACACAAAGCGCGGATTGTCCGCGGCCCGGCCGATCCAGTGCGTGGCGAGTTGCGGCTTCAGTGGCTGGTAAAAAGATGTGTTGATTTCAATCGTATCGAAATACTGCGCGAGGAAAGTGACTTCGTGGAAATCGCGGGGATGCGGTGATGGATAGACGATTCCGTTCCAGTCGTCGTATGACCATCCTGCCAGACCCACGCGGATGCGGTGCGCTTGTGCGCCGGTTGCGGCTTTCTTGTTGGAGTCCATCGGATGCTGGTGCGCGCATGGCAGACTATGACGCGAATGCACGCGTGTCAATAAAGTGCACGCAGTATTGAATCGCGCCACGAGCGGCGCTATGCTGAAGTTGCCTCCATGCGAAAGCCCCTTCCCCTGGCGAGCCAACTCGAAAGAGGGTGCTCCAATGAAACTTTTCTACAGCAATATCGAACCAGAACATCGCAAGGTAATCGATGGCGAAGCAGCGCATCACATTGAGAAATTAAACCGGCTGTTGAAGCGATACGATCCCGACTTGGTGGAACTCCACTGGTCGATCGAAAAGGCGCCTCGGAAAATTGAATACACCTGTTCGATGAATCTGCGGCTGCCGACCGGCAACCTGCACGCTTCGGGAACGGGTGCCGATGTGTTGGCTTGCGCGAAAATCGCGTTCTCGGAAATTGAAGCGCAGGTGAAGAAGCACCAGCAGAAACTGCGCAAGGATTACCTCTGGAAGCGGAAGCGCGGCCGCGGAATCACAGCGAAAAACGAAGCCGCGGACTGACCCGCGGTTGCCCTCGTTTCCGTGATGGCCTACAAACATGTGTTGGAGAGGACGGCAATTGGGATATTCTCCGGCGATAAAAAATAGAAGATGGGTCACGTTTGCGCGCTTCGTACTAACGATCGGGATCGCTACGATTGGGGCGAGCGCGGTGCCCGCGCAAGAGTACGTGCGGGATTCCGGGCCTAAACTCTTCTCTTATGATGAATTGGTTCAACTCAGCTCAGACCAGCAGATGAGTGCAGATTTGGCCGAAAAGCTTCGGCTCATCACGACCACCCCTTTCGTCAACAATGAAGCTTACTTGGACGGAGCGAGATCGCGACCGTTGGAAATTCCGCAGTTGGGGCCCTCCCTGCGAGTGGCCTTCTGGAATATCGAGCGCGGTTTGGAGCTCGATTACATCGAGCTGTTTCTCACAGACAAAGATGCATTCATGGCCAAGATAGAAGAGGAGCGGAAAGAGGCAAAAGAAGGCAAGAAGAAAGCCCGCGCGGTAGATCTGGAAAAGATTCCCGAGGAAATCGAAACTCTGAAGTCTGCCGACGTGTGGATATTAAATGAAGTTGATTGGGGGGTGAAGCGCACGGAATACCGGGAAGTAATACGCGAGCTGGGTAAGGCCCTGAACATGAATTGGGCTTATGGAGTGGAGTTCCTGGAGATCGATCCGAAACAACTGGGCATAGACAAGTTTGACGATGGTGAAACCAAGGACGAGCAGCAGCAACTTCAGGACGTGTTCGCAGTGGACAAGGATCGGCTGAGGGGCATGCACGGGAACGCTGTGTTGTCCCGCTACCCAATCAGAAACGCGCGGCTGGTGCCCTTCACGGTGGGTTACGACTGGTTCAAAGAGAGCAAAATTACGGCGTTGGAGAAAGGAAAACGCAAAGCAGCCGCATTGATTGGCGAAGATCTGCTGCGCGAAGTGCGCCGAGGCCAGAGAACGGTACTATACGTAGACTTGGACATCCCCGAGGCGCCGGGTCACCAGGTGACGATTGCCTGCACGCACCTGGAAAACCGAGCGAAGCCGAAGATCCGTCGCCAACAAATGCAGGAGCTCCTGAACGGAGTGCGCGATACCGCGAATCCGGTGATCATAGCTGGTGACATGAACACTACGGGAACGGATTCGACTCCAACGAGCGTCCAAAACATGCTGTACAAGCGTTATGGAAGCACCGATTTCTGGACGACCAAAGGCGTTCAATGGGCCACAGGAGTTGGCATAATTTACGGCGGTGCCAAGGCGGCAATGAAAATTGCAGGTGTTCAGTACCGAGTTGACCCGACCTCGGCGAACATCCCCGGCGCCTCGCCTAATTTGGAGCGTGGCTTCTTTAGCTCGTTGGAAAAATTCCGATTTTCCGATGGGAAGGCGATTGACTTTCGCGGTGTCCCGCAACGCACCATCAACGGAACCGCGGGCACGCTAGCGGATTCCAATCAGAGACTGGGCGCGGGATTCCAGCCCACATTTGCTGCGGAACTTATCTGGGGGAAGGTAAAGCTCGCGAAATTCAAGCTCGATTGGTTTTTCGTGAAAGCCGATATTGATACGCCGCGCGACGTGAAAGGACCGTACCTCTTTGCGCCACACTTTCCACGAACGCTCGTTAACGTTAACAATGGTCCGGTGGAACCGATTGCCGATCATAGCCCAATGACCGTGGACTTACCCTTTCAGGAGCCTGTTCTGGCAACAAGCAAAGGGAAAACAGAGAGATGATATGATTCCCGCTCCGCCAATTTCTCGGCGGCAATCATCAGCTTAGTGCAGGACTCAATCGCAGGTACCGTCGTCTACGAACTGTCCACTCGCAGCCATCGCCCCAAGTGAATGAGCGCAAGCGACAAACTTCTGGTTCAAGCTGTCATTCTGGAGGGCGTCCGGCGAGACGTAGGTCATGGCAGCGCGGGCAGCGATGTATTTGTCGCTTAGTTTCGCCATGTTCTGAAATTCATTGTTCAACAACTGATAGGCGCTGTGGTCTGAATCAGTCGAGGCTGCGGTTGCGGCCAAACGCAGGCTGGTAGTAGCTTGGGCGCGATACGGTGCAAGCATGGCCGCCGTAACTGGGTATCCATTCTGCACGGCGCTTGCAAGAGCTGTATGCCATTCCCGCAGAGTCGCCGCTTCCTCAATTCCCGCATTCAAGAACCCTTTGGAGAATCCAGGGGGCGACGCCGGTATGGTGGAGGACGTGGGCCTCGGTGCGGTGGCCGCCGGCGCGCTGCTCGCGGAGCCGATTGGCACGCTGAATGCGATTTGACTTCCCGAAAAGCTGAGCGAGCCATTTACCGCGCTCGCCAATGCTTCGAGGTCAACGTAGGAGCGGCCGTTCACTTGGACCACGGGCACCTGCGTGGATTGTCCGTTGATGATGAGATTGCGATTGCGGTTCGCGTCCTGTGACAACGCAGCTCCCGGTACAACAAGGAATAATGCTACCAGCCAGCACAGAATTGATTTTCTTCCTGTCATCACTCCGCTCCTGTAATTCGTAACGCCTTATTCTCCGGAATACTTCACGCGGGAATCGCCGAATCGGCATTACAGAACAGTCTTCTTGGACGCGCTTCGTGAAAAATGGTGCGCTCGCCTTGCACAGTCACCTCGGTAGAGGGTGGGGCGACGTCATTATGGGTTGTGAGAGAGGTTTAGTCCCGCTCGGGGATGAGTCGCCCCACGATTGGGAAGCTTACTCCGTTGTGAAATGAATGGAACTGTCAAAAGGAACGGGTCGAATTCACACGAAACCTAATATTCTGGCGGATGATGGTCTAGGCTACCGCTCACCGTGCGGAACATTCACGATTACTTTGACTTATCCGGAGATGCTGTCGTGACTTGCAGAGGAGGAGCATGCTCTGATTTTTGAGTCTCTGCGGAAAACACAGTGAAAGTGCCATTTGCCCCGCGCACTTCGACGGTTTTCGTCTGCTGCGCACTGGTGGCAGCATACTTCACTGTGTATTTATTTTTTCCGCTTACCTGCACACCGTCACTAGGATTACCAATATCGGGCTGTTCCACCTGCTGCTCAGTTATTTTTCCGGTTGGATCTCTTTTTTCGATACTAGTCACTCTTTGGTTCAGATGCAGGCTGCCGTCCACAGGTATTCCCGATGCCTGGATAGAATAAGTCGCGACTGTATTGCTTTTTTCTCCCGCGGCATTTTCTGTCTCTTCGCCCACCGTGCGTGAAACCTCTGAAAGCCTGCCCTCTGGATCGGGGCGTGAAACACTCTCTTCGGTAGTTCGATTCTTACCTTCTTCCTTGGTTGTCTTTTCTTTCACCTCCAGCAGTTCCCAGTTGCCATTGGCGCCCGGTAACAAGGTTGTCGTTTTCACCTCGACCTTGCTGTCAGCGCCGCGCTCTTGCAACTCCTGCGTTTGCCGTGACGGGGTAAAGCCGCCATTGCCGTCCGCAAGGTAAACCGTCGTTTTCGTCTCCTGCGCGTCCGAGCTCGTCTTCTTTGTATCCGCTACCTCACGTTCCACAATCCGGAGGTTACCGTTCACATCAAGACTTGAGGTAGTGCGCACCACCTTTGCGTCGCCGCTGGTCGGCTTTCGTGCTTCCTCTTCTGTTACCTGCACCAGACTTCTTTGTCCGTTTGCGTCCCATTTGTACGTCCGCACCACCGTGCGGGTGGTCGTATTGTTTACGCGGATCGTCTCCGTTTCGATCTCATGGTCAGGTCGGTACCCACCGTCGGTACCAAGCACCTCCACTTTCTGTTTATCAACACTCCGATTGCCAGACTTGGTGTGGCTCTCCATCGTCCGCAGCGGGTTCGCGTTGTCTATGGAAGTCTGTGTGGTCGCAGTCCAAGATTCGTCTGCGGTGTCGGCTCGAGCATCCTGGGCTTGCGCGCAGACAGCTGAGCCGGCACACAGAGTCAAAAAAACCATCCACTTGAAGAGCCGCAGCGCAACGACGTGATCGTCAGGCTTTGATAGAACCATGTTGATGATCCTGCTGCTGGTGCTCCGATTCTGAGTTCGAAAAGACCATGAATTTCCGGTTTCCGACCTTTGACTTTTGCAGCGTACGCCGCTCCTCCCTTGAACACAATACACTTGAACGCAATACAATTGACCGGCTTTTCCTCTTGCGGATATTCTGCGTGTTGTCGTAGCGGGCTCTCAAGGCCAAAGAGCACCGGCGAGCCCCTTAGCAGCCCGAGGACTTGGTTTGAACGGTCGCTGAAGGATGCTAAGCTTGAAGCGTTCCGCTGGCATGATTTGCGGCATACTGCTGCAAGCCGCCTCAGGCAAAAAGGTGCCAAGCTTGAGGAGATCGCGGAGTTTCTCGGTCGCAAGAGTTTGATGATGACGAAACGGTATGATGACGAAAAGGTATGCGCACTTGGGGCCTTCGGGACCTCGCGACGTCGTGGCATTGTCGGAGACGACGCCGGTCGCCGCACGGCAACAGGCAACTGGACCCACAACTGCCCAAACGCCTGAACCCAGCAGTCAGGTTCAGAAAAATACCAGTGTTATCAGCCAGCTAGGGGCGTAGCTCAGTGGTAGAGCAGCGGCCTTTTAAGCCGAAGGTCGTGGGTTCGATCCCCACCGCCCCTACCAAACTCACTCACCACAAATGGTAATGTAATCGAGTTTCCGATCCCCGCCGCCCCTACCGCCGCCCGAATCAGCACGGCTATCAGTCTCGAAGTTTGTCTTACTTTGGCGGGTAGTTCTTAAACAGCTTCTGCATGGCCTTATCGAGATTCTTCTGTTTCTTTTCCTGGTTCGCGTTGGGATCGAGCGTCTTGGTCGCGCGTCCGGTCCAGACCAGCTGCTTGTTCGACGGGTCATACATATCGACAACCAGCGTACCGATATTAATCGTCGAACTTTGAGCTGAGGCCATTCCACCGCCCCACCGCAATCCGCCTCCGGTGCCGTACGCATTCCACTGTTTTTGCTGACTGATAGAAGCCTGATAGCCGATATACAAATCGGCCTTATCCGAATCCGTCTTCGTCAGTCCTTTAGAGGCTAACTGAGAATCAATGGAGTTTTTGATCTGTGCGTCGACAATCTGGTTGGGATAGGAAGCACCCTCAATCGTGATCCATTTGTAGGTGTGGAATTTCGAGAAGTCCACTCCCGGCATGGAGTTATACGACACATCCTGTGCTAGCGCTGCGCCACACGCCAACATTGCCAATACAAGGCCAATCCCGAACTTTGTCATTTTGTTTCGAATTGCTGGTTTCATGTTTTCTCTCTCCTCGAGTTTCATTTCGGCCGAGCTCTCGATGCCGGTGGATGTGGACTGCGACTCACTCTTCGCCAGAATCCTCGCTTGTGGAAAAAACCAACCGTGCTATTGCGCCTTTATCCAGATATCTGATCCCGTCAGCTTGACGGACACATCCGAGAAAAAAATGTGCACCGGCTTGCCGTCAGCCGTTCCGCGATGCTCCGTCGAGACAAGCAGAGGACCGGCCTTCTTGTAGCCCGCCCACGTCGTGATCACGAGACTCGGCTTCTTGGGTCCGCCGCGGCGGTAGATGAATTCCTCGACCCGGTGGTCGGGAGCGAGAAAAAGTTCCCAGGTATCGCCGGGCGTGTAGCCGATATCCGAAGAATATTTCACTACAATCTGGTCGCCGGTACCTTTTCCCAGCGGCAGCTTCTGCTTACCCTTATCCTGCACGTCGGCGCTCGTGTCCCAAATCACATGGAAAGGGAAGATCAGCCAATATTGATCGTTCATGAAAGCCGGATCGATTTCGTCCTTCACGTTGGCAGGCTGGCTGTTGAGCTCCGAGCGCAGGTACGTAACCTTCACCGGTTTGCCATCCTTATCCTTTCCTTCAAACGTCACCTTTCCGGTCTTTGGCTCCCACTCCCACGTGTGAGCCAGCTTCAGGTTGAACGCAGGCAAATCTATGCTCCAGGTGTAGCGGATCCCTTCGATCTGCCCCCACGAATCGATACCAAAGGTCTTCGCCATCTGTTCGACACTTGGCGGACGCGCCTGCGCCCAGGAAGTTGATGAAAAGCCCAGCATCCCTAAAACCAGAAGGCCGATGATCGGTACGCGGTGCACATTCTTCATGGAAGTCGCTCCTCAGTGAGGTCACACCCTGCTTGGCCGACGCCGCATTATATAGCACACCTCGGTGATTGTGCTCTCTCGCAAGCTCAGGCGGCCGTATTCGTTGACCGCCTGAGACGCCGAAACTCGAGAATAGCGGCGGCCGAGGCCACGGTTCCGTATTCCAGCAGCATAATCCAGCCAGGAACTACCCACCGGCCGCCCAGCGTGCGCAAATGCCATACATAGAAAGTCGGCAGAATACTGATCGTCCAGATAATAAGCGGGACAGTCGACACCGATCGTACGAACGGAAGAAGCCACAGAAGGTACCAGGGATAAACCACCGGTGCACACAGAAGCGACGCAGCCATCGGCCACGCAAATGTCTGCGGCAAGCGTACATCTTGCCTTCTTCGCAGCACCCCGGCAGTCACGAACCCAACCAACATGGCCAGACCAGCCGCCACCTGAGGACTCATGAGTCGCTCCAGCGTAGAGAAGACCGGATCGTTGAAGCGAAACCGCTGCACGAACACACCAATGGATCCCGTTGGTACCGAACCACCGCGCAGAAACGGCACATATAGCAGTCCGACGATAAGCACCGCCAGCAACGCGTCGCGCACCCGCACACGACGCCAGTAAAGCGGCGCCAACACAATCGGGAGAAACTTCACGGCCACAGCCAGTCCGAATGCAATCGCCGCGAAAGTTCGCCAACGGCGTTCGAGCGCTGCGGCCGAGATCAGCAGCAGTAGCACTCCCAGGATGTCAACGTGACCGCTCGAGGTCACGCACGTGACGAGCAGCGGATTCCACGCATACGCCAGCACCCAATGCTCCCCCTGCCCGAGACGGCGCAGCTCGGCGAGCAACAGCGGAACAATCACCAACTCGCACAGTACAAACGCAACCTTGAACGCAAAAGCCGACTCGTGGATCGCCGTCACAGCCCGAAAGAAAAGCTGCGCCCCCGCTGGGTAGGGGCTCGTCACCTCCGGATTGTTCAGGTTGCGGGTTTCGTCGGTGTGTAACGCGGCGAACGCAGGATCGTTGGGAACGACTCTGTAAGGGTTGTAGCCGAGCCGCTGCAGGCGGCCATCCCAGACATAGCGATGAACGTCATCGTCGGCCCCAGCAGGCATCAACAGAAACGGAAGATGCCACAGAGCAGCCAACGCAAGACCAATCACGATGACGCGCCGAGGAAATCTCGGCGTTGCAAAGAATTCGCGAATAGCCAGAAGGTACGCGACGCCAGCAATAGCCAGGGTAATAAGGTACGGAGGAGATCCAACGCCACCTGGAATTCGAGCGCAGGTCAGAAGCGCAGCAAACATGATGGCTGCAAGTCCGTAGATCCTGTGCGACGCCGTAACCGTCATCGCTCTCCGCCGCTGTACTCCGGCGGCATCGCCTTCCTCCATTCCATCAGCCACTGCGCCGTTCTCGGCGCTTTCGCGGGCGCGCGCTGCAGCTCGTCGGCAAGGCGGCTCAGATCGTCCGCCACATCAATGTCGTAGAAAGAATCGGTGAGACTCACCGAAAGCCCCAGTGCCCGCACCCGCCCAAGTAGCGCATCGCATGCATTCGTGGTCCCGAGCCCGTCCCCCGCGAAAAGCCCCGCATGAGATGCCGTCGCGCCGACAAGGTAATAACCCCCGTCATGCGTCGGACCAACTACCACGTCGCTCTGAGCGAGCGCTCGGAACGCGCTTTTCAATACCGACGCCGGGAGGTGCGGGCTGTCGCTGTTGAACGCGACGATGCGCCGGTCGCCAGCCGCCGCGAAATGTGCAAAGACCGACGTAAGCCCCGCCGCAAGTCCATCACCCGATTGTGCCACGATGGGAATCGAGTCTCCCACCGCCCGCGATAAATCTTCCACATCGGAAGCCGGGCACATGATCGCGACCTGGACATCGTCAAGTGACTTGCCCAGCGCCATCGTGTCGTCCAGAAAGCAGCGATATAGCTCGACGACAGCCTCGAGAGGCAGGCTCTGCGCGAGCCGAGTCTTCACCACACCCGGCTTCGGCGCCTTCGCCATAATTACGAGCGTGCAGCTACCGCTGCGTGAACCGGCAGTGGTCTGGCTAGAGGGTTTCATCGCAAGCTAGACGGTTTCATCAGGGGCGAAAAGTTTTCATTAGGAGATTGTTGTCGCGGACTTCACGCCGACTGCGGCATTCCAACTCGTCGCTGGCGGAAATAGTAGCGCAGAATGCGAGTGAAAATGAACCAGGCCGCGCCGAGAGTGCCGCCGACCGTCCCGCTGATCTTCGATTTTCCGATCCGCGGGTGATAACTCACTGGCACTTCGATAATCCGGTATCCACCGAGCGCGCCTTTCAAAATAATTTCCACCGCCCAACCATAAGTCGTCTCTTCGAGTGCGAGCGCGCGCAGAACATCCGCTCGTGCCGCGCGAAAAGGGCCCAGGTCCGTGATCCGCTGTTGAAACAGCAGCGAGATCAAGCCCGCAGCGAGCCGGTTGCCAAATGCGGAGTGCCAGGGAAGCGCACCGGGAATCCGCGGACCTGCCAATCGTGAGCCCAGGGTAATATCCGCGCGTCCATCGAAAATCGGAGCGAGCAGAAGCGGCAGTTCGGCCGGCCGGTCGCTGTAATCACCATCGAGAAACACGACGATGTCAGCCGAGCTGGCATTGGCAAGACCTGTCAAACAAGCCTGCCCGTATCCGCGACGCTGCTCGAGGATGACGCGAGCCCCTGCCCGCTCAGCAATCTCTGGCGTCCCATCGGTCGAGTTGCTATCGACGACGATGACCTCGGTCACGAGATCAGCAGGAATGTCCGCGAGTACTTTACCGATGGCACCCGCCTCATTGTGCGTAGGAATAATCACCGAGACTCGCAAGTAATCTCCGCTGCCTCCTTTGGCCCTGGCCTTACCACCAAAGCGAATTCGGGCGCCGCCGTGCCAGAAACGCGTCAAGCCCCCACGTCCGCCCCGCCCCTCCCACCGCAATCCCCAGCGCTGCCAGCGTAGGGACCAGCAGTTCCCAAATCCACGACGTGCCCCACTCCGACACCCACAGGCTCGCGAGTAAACAAAATGCGACGATACCGGCTGGTCGCGTGAGAAGGCCGAGAACCAGGAGCACGCCCAGCGAAATTTCCGTCACGCCCTGGAGCGGCGCAGCCATCGCCGCGTGACTCGCCGCCGTCGCCATAATCGCTTTCCAAATCGCCGGAGCGTGATCGTGCTGGATGTAATAGTTGATCAAGCCTGCGTAGCCGCTTGCCGTGTAGAGGCCTTTCCCTAAATTTTCGAAAAAGACCCCGACGAACATCGCCCCAATCGTCAGCCGAGCGATCGCCAGTCCATAACGCGCATAAGGTTGTTCCGGCATTCAGGAAGTCCTCGCTTGAAGTTGACTCGATTTCATTTGGCTCGCTGTTGTAACAACCGCCCGTATTCTAATCGCGCGCAATCACGATTGTCGTGCACGCGCTTTCGCCCTTGGGGAGTTCGCGGGCGGCAGCCATGCGGACATCCAACTTCTCCACCCCTCCGCGGACAACTGGGCAGTAGAAGTCTGGCTCGCTAAGCGCGTTCTGCAAACGTCGCCGTCCGGCACATCCGCCGTAACAACTCTCGAGGTAGGCGCACGGCCTGCAGGCATCGGGCACAGTGCGCGCCTCTACAAAGGGCGAAGTTCCTACAACTGATGAGCCCAGGGACGCCAGGAGCGAGAGTGGTTCTCCGACGCCGGGCCAATATACGCAAGGCTGTGTGGTGGCTCGCGGCGTAATCCGCACGGTGCTCACCCCGCATCCGCCGGTCTTCGGAGGCAGACCCGCCATCGCGCGAACCAAAGGTTCGCCGATGGCGATCACGTCGGTCTCCGCAAACAACGCCCGAAAGCCTCGCCAATACTCCTCGTAACTCAACGCATACAAATCCGAACGCACCGACTGGTAAACATTCACCCGCAGCGGCGACTCGTGACGCTTCACCACCCGCGCCACTTCAGCGAGACGGAGGTAGTTCGACTTCATCATCACCGCAATAAAAGTGACGGGCACTCCCAGCCGGACGCAGCGTGCCGCCTGTTCATGAATCAAAGTCCAATTGCCGCTGCCGCGCTGCGCGTCCTGGTCACGCTCCGAAGGATAATCCAGCGAGAACTCGATATCGTGGAAAGCGCGGAGTTCGTCATCCGTAAGCATCGCCGCACTGTGGCCATTCGATGTGATGGTGAGCTTCACAGGTAGAGAACGGAGGTATGCCAAAATTGCGCGGAATTCCGGGTGCATTCCATTTTCGCCCGTGCCCAGGTTCACCGAGCGAACCGGCAGGCTTTCCATCACAGATCGCACTTGCTCCAGGCTGAGCCTGTCCGTGCGCGCCGGGTCGCGATAGCAGAACGAACAAGCCAGATTGCACTCGTTGGTAAGTCCGAGCCCGAGCGCAAATTTTCCGCTCGCAGCAGGGCGGACCATATGAGTTTGCAAAGTAAAATCAGCGCTCGACTGTGTCATCGTTCGCTCATCTTATCGGAGGATGTGCTGGAACGCCGGGCAATCTGCTGAATGTAGCGCGCAATCGCGGAGAACTCTGGGCGCGCTCCAAGCGTCGATTCCAATTCGAATATTTCAGCGTAAGTGGCATCCGTGAGATTCTCCATGCCCACGTAGTCGAAAAACACGCGAACGCCATATTCAGCGACAACTTCCAATCCCGCTCGAATGAGCAAATCGCGCAGCTCGGCGGGAGTAAATACGCGCAGCGCCTCCCCATAGAGACTATCCACCACAGTCTCCGCCGTAAGATTGTCAGTCGCGAGTTTCCAGTCGCGCGATTTGATTGCGTTCTTGAGCACCCCTCCATTACGGTTCCGCACCAATATTGAAAGCACCGCGTCCGGGCCCAGCATCTTGGCGATGTCCCGTACTGTCTTTGAAGGGCTCTCAGAATACTCGAGCACGTTGTGGCAGACGACGACGTCAAAGGACTCCGCGTCGAATAGTCCCGATAGCTCCCCGGCGTCGCGGTGGCAAAAGGAGATTCGTGCAGCCACGCCGTCGGCTTCAGCTTGCTCGTGCGCAATTCGAAGCATCTCCTCGGAACGGTCAAGCAGCACAACCTCAAAGCCCATCCGCGCAAGTTGCACACTCGCGAACCCGGTGCCGCCGCCCACATCGAGAGCGCGTCGCTGTGCCGCATTATGCGGCAAGATCTCGCCCAGCTTCTTCCACGCCGGCTCGGAACGCAGCCTGCCCGCCGGCGTCTTCAAGTAAGCCGCGTATTTGTCTGCATCCTGGAATCGCGAAGTATCGAGCATTTCGCTCTCAAACTCCGAGGTATGTTGCGTGCCGACATGGTCGAGTCTACGCCATCCGTCGGTTGTGCTGCGCGAAAAATCAAATCAACCCAGCAGTATTGGCAGCAGAATTCCTAACCCGATCGCAAAGAACCACAAAGGCGGAGCCGGAGTCCCCACGGGACGCACGCGGCGCAGTTCGCGCGCAGCCGTTCGTGAATCAAGAAATTGCCATCGCCGGTAACGTTGCTCGAGCGCCAGAAAAGCCGCCGCCGTCGTCGCCCCATAAATCAGGTGTCCCATCAAGGCGGGAAGAAGAGCGGACGCTGCACTCGTACTCCAATCGCATTCCCCGGTCAGGATGAGCGGCAATAGAGTCATCGGCCCCACATACCACCACACCAGCCCAAACAGAATTCCCCACGGAATGCCGAGCCCAAAGCTCGGCGCTTCGTCTCGAAACAGCACTCCATAAGTCGTGCCGATCAGAGTGCTCAGCACCAGGTGGATCACCACCCCGTGAAACCCGGATAAGGTCGTATCGACCCCGGCAATTCTGGGCAGAACCCCAGTCGCAAGCAGCACCGGCCACGACACGATTCCGCCAATCAACCCCGCACAGCCTCCCCACGCAATCGATCGCAGAACGTGTATCCCGGGCCCGCCGGCTTCTCGATTCAGAGGATCGGACTCGATAATCAATTTGATCCAAACGCGGTCTAGCGCCGCATACACCACTCCCAGAAGTAATCCGTAAAGAATGTGCCCCACTAAAGATCCAAATACGGCGCTGGCCTGATCCGCCGACCAGTCCGGACGCACACCCGCGATCAGCGGGAACACCGTTAGCGGCCCGGCAAACCACCAAAGAATCGTGTATCCCATCCCCCATCCCATGCTCGAGCCAAAACCACGAACATCCCGCTGAAAGAGGAGGCCGAAAGTTGAACCAATCAGCAGCGCGACAAACAGGTGCCAGGCTACCATCGCGGATTGTGAGCCAATCCGTCCCGCGCCCGCCAGCAGTGGGAAAAAATCGCCGGTATACATCCAACGGCTGAAAATCAGCCCGCTCAAAGTTCCCGCCAACCCGCCAGCGATGATCGCGCGCCCCCAACTGAAGCGCGGCTGGCCCACGTGGCTTCTGAGTCCATTGCGAATCCCAAACACCATGCCGAGAGGCATCCCCAGCAGCGTCACGAATCCCACAAGTTCCGGAAACTCATCCTGTGTGTTCGCGAGCATCTCGGCGCCAGCCCCGGAGTGCTCTAGCATGGGAAGAATTCTCGCCGACAACAACAGCCAAACCAGGAATGCACAACCAATTCCCCAGATAATGCCTGCCCCAGGACTTGTCGCCCGGCTCGCAAAGAACAAACCGAACACAAGCCCAAAGCAAATCCCCACGATGACCGTGTGCGACGCCGGTTTCATCAGGAGCAAGCTTGCCAGCGCTCCTCCCAAACCTCCCACAAGAATTCCCAGCAATGGGTCCGCCCAACCCGGGCTTCGGATTGCTTCCCCGGGTGTCACCGCAGAGGTAGTTGAGGCTGGCATAGGCATTCCTTATTGCAAGTCCGTCGTCTGGACAATGTCCTTCGGGAAGAACAGTTCCACCGTCCAATCAATCAACACACGAATCTTCCGTTCGAGCCCGGGCAACTTCGCCAAGTAAATTCCCCGCCACATCAGCCAGGCCAAAAGCCCCGAAAATTGCACGGTCCTATTGCGAAAGAACGGCACACTCAGCTCAGCGCAAGCCGTCTGATGGCCAACGACGCAAAGTGCGCCCAGAGAATCAAAGTGAAAACCCTGCCGCGGCAGTCCCCGTATATCAGCCTGAATATTTGCGGCCAGCGCTCTTGCTTCGCGCAGTGCGTATTGCGCCGTCGGCGGGCATGCGTTCCCCGTCTTCGCGTCGTGAACGGCTGCGCAATCTCCCAGAGCCCATACCTTTGCATACCCGGGCACGCTAAGTGAGCTATCCACGATCACCGCGCCGCGCTTATCCTTGTCGATTGGCAATGATTTCAACAATAGATTGGGAGCAGTGCCGGCCGTCCAGACTAGCGTTTCGGCGCGAACCTCGCCATCGCTCAGCACAACCGTGCCTGGGCGCGCGTCCGCCAATCGCGTCTTGAGCCGGAACGTCACACCCCGCGCCTCCATTGTCCTCTGCGCATAATTTGCCAGGGACTCGCTTAGCTCCGGCAAAATCCGATCCCGGCCATGCACCAGCAACACACACACATCATCCGGTTTCACATTGGGATAGTCCGCCAGGATACCGCGCGCAAAATCATTTAACGCTCCCGCAAGCTCGACCCCCGCGAAACCGCCTCCCGCAATCACAAACGTAAGTAAAGACCGCCGCACCGAATCGTCGGGCTCCCGGTCTGCGCGCTCGAACATTTCAATCACGCGATTGCGAATTCGTATGGCGTCCAGGAGATTCTTGAAATCGAAAGCGACCTTTTCCACGTTGGCCAGGCCCAGGTAGCTCGAGACGCCTCCCAATGCGAGAACAATATGGTCGTACGCAATTTCCCGCAGCGAAACACTCTCCTGGCCGCTGAATCTCGATTCCAGAATCACGCGGCGTTTCTCTAGCTCGATTCCGCTCACGTGAGCGCGAATAAACTCCACCCGGTGCAAGCCGCGCAGTGGCGCGCTGATGTGACTTGGCTCCAGACTGCCTCCGGCAACCTCCGCTAGCATCGGCGTGAACAATAGAGCGTTTGTGTTATTTACCAGCGTTATAGATACAGAGCGATCCGTCCGGAACCGTTCTTCCAGAAACTCCGCCACTCGCATACCTGCGAATCCGCCTCCCAAAATCACGATGCGCAGCATATTCGTCGGCGCTGGAGGCTCCTCTTCTCGCTCTGGCCCCCACACACTCCGCGCGAAATCATTAAGCGCTTGTGTCAGCAAACCAAGTAAGCAGCAGTACGCCACCCAACCGATCAGCGAGCGAAAATGCTCCTGCATTTGCTCCGCGCTCCATTCCGGTCGCTCGCCTGATACCACCGGAACTGCCACAACGCTGATTAATCCCCAGAGAGGCATGCCCAGGGATCCCGCTGCCATCAGATTGTCAACGTAGGAGAACGGCGTGGGCTTCAAACCGAGCGAATAGATCGCGCCGAGCACGATCCCCAAGGGAACAGTCCAGGTCGCCCGACCCACAAGGACTGCCAATGCGGCGCTCGACACCGCGCCTGCGATCGCACCAACCAGCAATCGGCGAACAAATCTGTTCATGATTTATTTCGATAAAAGTCTCAATAACTTTATGCGGAAATTCGCGGGGCAATCAAGTCTATTCCCCGGCGCCAGCGGCTCGTGCTGCAGTTGCGTCCTCTTTGTGGTAGCCAGCAGATGCACCCAAGAGCCATCGGCTAGCCCGCACCATTCACCCCGCTCAGAAACCCGCCAAGATGGGCTGTCAGCACCACGATCAATATGCCGACCGCTTCGATCACCAGCCGGTACTTTGGCAGCGACTCCTGGTTTCGCCGGCGCGCGCGCCAGTGAATCAGCAACACCAGCCAGATCAGAGCACTCGACACGCATCCCAGAACCAGGTGCATCAACAGGATGCCCTTTAGCTTTTGTCCTTCCAGCGCCCACTGCCATGCCACAAGCCCCGTTGCAACTACAGGCACCGTCGATATCGCCGCCAGCACCAAATTGAAATACGCTGCCGCGGCCAGTTTTGGATTCTTCGTCCGCTGTGCCACATAGTCGAAAGCCACCGCCACGATAAACAGCGCAATCGGAAAATGAATCAGCACCACGTGCTGCGCATGCCTCGCGAGAAGCACCGTCTTAATGTCGAAAGGATTTACTCTCATCGTTTTCTCACTGAACCATAGCCGTGCCGGTCATCAACGTCCGTGCATCTACTAGAACCGGCGCGGCGCCTGTCTTATTCCCGATTCATCCAATTTTTTCAGTGAAAACGAAACGATAGAGATGAAGGGACTCGAAGCCGAGTCCCTTTTGTTCGCGTAGATAATTTAGAAGCGCGGTCTAGTTGTGATGATTCGCGAGCGTTTTTTTCAAGAGCGAATTCATCAGTGGATTAATTCTGGTGCTCGCCTTCGGCCGGCTTACCACATTCGGCACCAGCATCGAAAGCGTGCCGCTCCCGGTGTCCGCGGCGCCGCAGCTTGTTCCGCCGATCTGGTAACTAGTGGCAAGGGTCGCATACGATGGGTCGGGGGCTTGCGCAACGAAACCGATCGTTTGATCGGCAGTCTCCAAATCAAGAACGCTGCCGATCGCAATGCCCGCCAGGTTCAGCATCGAGCAGCCGCCGTTGGCGAGCGCGATATTTGCCTGGAGGTTGTTATTGGCATCTTCCTGGATGGCAGCAAGCACGGTAATCACTCGACTGGTCACATCAGACGTGACTTGCCCCGAGTACGAACCCGACGAATCCCCAAATTTGGTGGCTGCCCACGTTCCCGAATCCGATGACGTGCAGTCTCCCGACGGGATCTTGTAGTTACCGGACATGCTGAGCCCGTTGTTGCTCACCGAGCCCGAGAACGACATCGTCGGATGTCCGGTGCCGAAAGCCAGCGTGAAATTGATGTTGCTACCTTTGACGGTGCCCTGAATAAAATCGGTGCCGAAGTCGCAGGGTGAGCTCGAGAGAATCACGGACTGCATTGCCGAGATGGCGCCGGTGGATTGCGAGAAGTTTGCTTCGACATCCACGTTGTTGTCTGAGCCGTGGTTCGACGTGAGGAGGATCGACCACTTGCCCGATACGCTGGCGGGCGAACCTCCACCACCGCCTCCGAAGATGTCACCAGGGCTCGGAAAGCACGCCGAGAGGGACGCAATGGCCGCAATCGCGGCGACGGCCAACACTACTCGAAAATTTCGCATGAGATCCGTTTCTTTTGAACTCAGCGTGATTTTTCTGGCACGCGACCAGCATTCAGGAGCGGGATTGATAGCTGGGAGCTTAATCCAATTGAAGTTGCTGGAGGATTTTATTTTCGAATTTTATCGACGATGTTGTTATACGACACATGTAATAGCTATGAAGCTTTCTCCTGGGCGTAGACGAGGTATTCGGAGTAGGGGCCTTTGAAGTCTTCGATGCGGCCGGCTTCGAAGTGCCAGATGCGAGTGGCGACTTCGTCGATTACGTCGTGGTCGTGGGTGACGAAGAGAACCGTGCCCAGATATTTTTGCAGTGAGATATTGAGCGCGTTGATGGATTCGAGGTCGAGGTGGTTGGTGGGCTCGTCGAGAACGAGCACGTTGGGCTTTTGCAGCATCAATTTGCAGAAGATCAGGCGCGCGGCTTCGCCGCCGGAAAGTGCGCCGGTGGGCTTGAGGGCTTCTTCGCCGCTGAAAAGCATTTGACCCAGGACGCCACGAAGCTGTTCCTGCGTGGCCATCGGATCGAATTCGTGGAGCCATTCGATCGCGGTGGTGCCTTTTCGAATGGTTTCGCTGTGGTCTTGGGCGAAGTAGCCCACGGCCACGTTGTGGCCCCAGCCAACCGTTCCGCCATTGATCGGGAATTGCTTTTCTTCATCGCTGATGAAACCGGGCGCATTACGGACGAGTGATTTCAGGAGCGTGGTTTTTCCGGTACCGTTGCGGCCCATCAACGCTATTTTTTCTCCGCGGTCGACATTAGCGCTGAAAGGCTTGAAGACTTTTACGCCGTCGTATTCCTTCACCACGCTTTTGATTTCGAGCGGATGTTTGCCGGAGTGCTGGTCCATTTGGAAGCGGATGAAGGGGCGCGCGATGTTGGACCTGGCGAGTTCCGTAGTTTGCAGGCGCTCGACTTCTTTTTTGCGTGAAGTGGCTTGCGCGGAACGCGTGCCGGCTGAGAAACGGGCGATAAATTCGTTGAGCTGAGCGATCTTTTTCTCGCGCTGGGCATTTTCCGACTCGATTCGCGAGCGAATGGAAGTCTTGGCGATGACCATGTCGTCGTAGCCGCCGTTGTACATGATGATGGTTTGATAGTCGATGTCGGCCACGTGCGTGCAGACGCTGTTGAGAAAATGGCGGTCGTGGGAAATGACGATCAGCACGCCTTCGTATTCGCACAAATAATCCTGAAGCCAGTGAACCGAATCGAGGTCGAGGTGGTTGGTGGGCTCGTCGAGAAGGAGCACTTGCGGGTGGCCGAAGAGAGCCTGCGCGAGGAGCACGCGGACTTTTTGTCCGCCTTGCAGTTCGCGCATTTTGCGCTCGTGCAGCGGTTCCTCGAGACCTAAGCCGTCGAGCAAGATCGCCGCGTCGGCTTCGGCGGTGTAACCGTCTTCGTCGCCGACGATTCCTTCGAGTTCGCCCATGCGCATGCCGTCTTTATCGGTGAGCTGGTCGTGCGGCTTCGCGTGCAAGGCTTCGCGTTCCTGCAGGGCTTTCCAAAGGCGACCGTTGCCCATGATCACGGTGTCGATCACGCGATGCTCGTCGAATGCGAACTGATCCTGGCGCAGGATGCCGAGCTTTTTCGGCCGCGTGACGTCGCCCTTGGTGGGCTCGAGCTCGCCGGTGAGGATCTTCATGAACGTGGATTTGCCGGCGCCGTTGGGACCGGTGATGGCGTAGCGGCGGCCAGTAAAAAAGGTAGTGGTGACGTCCTCGAACAGTATTCGGGGGCCGAAGCGCATCGTGATGTTGTTTACTGTAAGCAAAGGAATCCAATTATACCGTGAAATGAAAAATGATGCAGGCTGGCGGTGGTGCGTGGCGCGAACGCCAGGTGCAGCGAAAACCGCCGATTAGAAATTTGCAAGTAGCTGATTTGTTGTGGCTTATGCGAAGTTTTAATCGCGGAACCGTAGATTAGAAAGTAGGCCCGTAGAGAGGCGGTTTCGGTTGCGCGTGGTGAGCGTCGGGGAGATTTGTCTTTGTCATGGCGCGGATTGCGGACCGTCCCAGGCTGGGTGGTGCTAGTGCGCGGAGTTGAGGCGTGGTTCGACGAATCGCTGAGAGGAATCACGCACTGCGAGTGGTTGGACCTTGAGGGGATCGCGAGGCGAGCTTTGCCTCGATTCCTTTTGTGTTCGTTCTTGCCGTCGTACGCCATATCCGACGGTAGCATGTGATGAAGGAAAATTCGCCTGTACGCATGTGCAGTTCAGAGACAGTTGGTTCTAGGACTGGACTTTCTTGAGGGGAGAAGCTAGCAAGCCAAGCTATTTCGAAATAGAGTCCGGGTCGGTTGAAGGAAGACTTCATCCTCGGAGGTTTTCAGTCAATGTTAGGGGATCTCTGCCGGATTGGCAGCTTGAACTTCGTTCGACGCGAGACTTTTGCTGCGTTTCCGTAAGATAGAGGATGGCCCCGAGTGGCAGATTCACCGTGACTACCCATGGTCCGTAAAGCCCGTTTGTTGTAGTCGCCCCGCCGCATGGAATGTTAACCGCCAAGGGTGTAAAAATAAGGGCCCCAGTCGTCCAATTAACGCCTAATTTTCCAACTCCGACTAGTATGAAGATTGCCCAAAGCCATTTTCGGGATTGGTTTTTTGTTCGAAGGCATAACGCAAGGACATAGAAAGTGAAGATTGGCGCGGCGACCGCGAGTCCTAAGATCACATACTGCAGACCGCTTTTCCCAACGAGACTGAACCGGTTGATATATTCCAAGGAGTCCGGAATAGGAGTGACACGGAATGAAGTGATAGTGGAATAGTCACCGACTCGCTTTACTGAGATGTCCACGAGAAGCCATCTGTCCGGGAACTCGCATTCGAGCGAGAGGGAATGATGGAGATTGTAGGCAACAACCTTTATGGACTTCGGTTCCTCAGCCGGAAACATGTCGGCCATGGTAACAAGTGTGTTTCTGACTCCGAAGGCCGAGATGCTTGGATCTAACTTCGGCTCGATCTGGTCAAATGCTCGATGCCGCAGCAGTTCTACATATTTTCGAGCAAATACTTCGTCTTCCTGAGGAACTACCTTTTTTACGAGTGCGGCACGATTGCAGCCAGTGAAGCACAAGCATAGTGCGATACTCAGCCAAGTAAAATAACGCATCATTGAATGGGCAAGCGTAGTTTATCCAAGTGAATCGTGCAAATCAAAATCCGAGCCGGTTCAGAAAGAGGCATTGGGGCACTCAGACGTCGCAAAGAAATACCTTGAGGATTCTCTCTCTTTCCTTGTCAAAATAATATTGATGCAAAGAGGGCCGGTTTTTGGAGCAACGCAGGGAAACCCGACAACGCAAGAATGGCGGCGAGTCGAGTGCTAGACTTGAGTCCATGGAGCTAGGCAGATGGCGCTATCCTCGGTGATTCAGCGGGTGATTTTGGGTGTGATTGCGGCGGTGGCGTTGGTGTATGCGGGGGATTATCTTTGGGCTAAGCATTTGATGGCTGGCGGTGGTTCTGCCGCGTTGGGGAGTGTAATGGTGCATCACGAGTGGGATATTCCGCGGAAGGATGGGCGGGTGGAGTTTGATATGGATCCGGCTGTGGCGGAGAGTTGTATTCATTCGATGTTTTCGCATTTTGGGTATACGCCTTGTTGGTATGCGGTGAGGCATACGACGGTACAGAATTAGGGTGAGTGTGCTTGGGCGTGTCAGCGGCGGTGGCATCGGGAAAAAGTCAAAAGAGCCGGCGGGACGCCCTTCGCAGCTCAGGGCAAGCCCTTCGATGCTCAGGATAAACCGGCGGTACGGAAGTGCAGTTTCGGCGTGGAATGGGATGCGGGGTCTGGGGCGGTTTGAAGAACTATGTCGCGCTGAGTGCATGGCTAGGACGATTTGTGCCGCGGGTTACTTGGGGCACAGGCAGGAATGCCTGTGCTACCGGACGGCAACTGCGTCACACTTGGCGAGCGCAGTGCGAGGATGGCGCGGGTCTCTGAGTCGGGCGTTCGGGCACGGCATGCCGTGCCCCTACTGCGGAAAAGGAGAACGTTACTGGAAAGCGGGTTCGCTGGAGCGGAGGAACCAGGTGTTTAGGACGATGTGGCGGGAGAACCATTTGGTGGCGAGTAGGGCGCGGCCCAGGGAACTCATGAGGCGGGGTGGGAGGCGGCGGCCGATTTGGACGGACCAGTCGTCTTGTAGCGGGCCGAAGCGATTGGTGAGTATTGCGCGGAAGCGATTGAGATTTTCGCGGCTGTATTTGCCATGGGCTTCTGTGATTGCTTTGGCGGCCAGCAGGCCGGATTCGATAGCTGGCCTGATTCCTTCGCCGCTTTGGGAGTAGGCCATGCCGGCGGCGTCACCGATCAGGAGGATGCCGTCGTCTACGATTTTGCGATTGCTTCTGCCATAGAGCAGGTAGGCGTGGCCGAAGAGCTTCGAGTGTAGATCGAAGGTGATCTTTTTTGTTCGGCGCAGGAATTCGATGAATTCGGTGATATGCGCGCCGAGCGAATGCTTGTCCAGCCTGCCCAGGCCGATATTGATGAAATTTCCTTTTCGGAAGCACCAGCCGTAGCCGCGCATGTCCGCGCAGAAATAGAGTTCGGGAATTTCGGGGCGAATCGAGCAGTTGGTTTGCTGCTCGGAAGTCATTTCGAATTCGGTTTCCTGGGCGGCTACGGCGTTTTCGCCCGTGGATTTTGAACCCATGAAATGTGCGACCGGACAGAAGTGCCCTCCGGCGCCGACGATTAGTTGGGTTTTGATGTGGCCGTTGACGAGCCATTCATTTCCTGTTCGTGCGATGCTCGATAGGGCTGTGCCTTCGATGAGGCGCGCATTGGAACGTTTCAGCAAGTAATCGTCGAATTCGCTTCGGCGGATTCCATAACTGATCGGATTGCGGTAATCGGTTTCGGTTTCGCGGTCACCCATCATGCTGGTGCGAAATCCGGTGATGGGCTGAAGAACGTTGGTGCGAGCGTAATCATTGGCGTTGATTTCGAGTTCGTCGAAAACTGGGAGGGTGATCCAGCCGCCGCAGACTTTGTTGCGCGGAAATTTGCACTTGTCGAGGATCGCGACGTCAACGCCAGCGCGTCGCAACTGCCAGGCGCAGGAAGAACCGGCCGGGCCGCCGCCTACGATCAGGACGCTGCATGCATCCATTTCGCTTCCTGCTTGGCGGTTTGCTGGATTTTTTCGTAAAGGTGCGCGCGGGTCCAGGGGATCTGGCGGCATTCTGATCCGGCAAAGAGAAGCTGGAACAGCTGCAGCGAACCCGCGGCAAAGCCTGCCTCCGAGCCCGCGAGGTAGAGCCTCCACAAGCGGACGAATTGTTCGCTGAACATTTGAGCGACGCGATCGGCGGAGCGGTCGAAGCGGTGACGCCAGTGACGCAGGGTTTGCGCGTAGTGAAGGCGCAGGTTTTCAACATCGAGGACTGAATAATTCCAGGGCTCGAGGAGTGGCGGCATCATCTGGCTTAGTGTTGGGGGATTTGCGCCAGGAAATACTCGCTTTCTGATCCATGCGCTCAAGGGACGCGGACGATTCATCCCGATGAAGTGCAGAAGGCCGCGGCCGGAATTCCCGATGGTACTGTGGATGACTTCGCCGAGCGCGCCATAATTTTCCGTGCCGACGTGTTCGAGCATCCCGACAGAGACGAATACGTCGAATTTGCCGCGAATATTTCTGTAGTCGTCTTCGATAAATTCCACGCGATCGGAAAGGCCTCGGCGCTTTGCCGTGGCTCTCGCATAGGCCAGCTGCTCGCGAGAAATGTTGAAGGCTTTCACGCGGACGCCATATTGTTCGGCCATATAGAGAGCAAATGCGCCCCAGCCGCATCCCGCTTCGACGACGCGCTCCCCAGGCTGGAGCTGGAGTTTGCGGCAGACGAGATCCATTTTGTCGAGTTGGGCGGCTTCGAGCGGAGCGGACGGCGATTCGAAGTAAGCGCAGGTGTAGAGCATTTCGGAATCGAGCCACAGCTTGTAGAAGTCGGTGCTCAAGTCATAATGGCGATGAATGTGTTCGCGGGAGCCATGCAGGGTGTTGGCCTGCGTCCACTCGAGCAATTTCGAACGCAGGCGCGCGAACCACGAACCCGGATTTCGGCCGGAGAGCGCGCGGAAAACTGCCGCAAGCACTTCTACCAGGTCGCCGTCGATTTCTACGCGCCCTTCGGTGTAGGCATCGCCAAATTCGATTTCGGGGCTCAGGATGATTCTCAGGAGCGTTTGGCGATCGTGGATGATCACCGTGCCAACCGGGGCGGAGTGAGCTGGTGAAACTTCGGCGCCGCTCGGGAGAATGAGGCGAACGGGGGCGTCGTTGATGACGTGGCTGAGCTTCTGGAGCAGGAAATTCTCAAGGGATGAGGAATTGAGCGAGAGAAGCGTCATGTGAGCCGTGCCTCGAAGATGAGATGGGGCCCAGTGTCAAAACGGGAATGCGGTGCAAGCGGCCACCGGATACCTGAATCTATCGTATCCCCCTTCCATTCAATATCATATCAAGTATTTCCTGCATAGGGGCGGGCGGTGGCGGAGCCACGGAGGCGAGAATCCAAGCCGCCCCGGCGAGCCGGGGCTATGAAAGCGGCGGCAAGCCGCCCATCGGCTCCGCTCAGGACAAGCCGCACTCCAAACGATCATAAATTCGTGGCGCTCAGACTAAACAAAAGTAGTGCGAGCACAATCAAAGTGACGATGACATACATCCAGTCGCGTTCCTCGGCAAAGGCGAAGACCGAGAACGCGACGCGGGCGACGGGAGTGGCGATTAGAATCAGAATCCCCAACTGAATGATGGCGGCGGGATCGAGAGCGATGGTCGATTTGATGATGCCGGAAATGTGGCGGAGGTGGGCCGGCTCGGCGCGAAAAACGTGGTAATCGGGCTTCGCGGAACCGTGCTGGATGAGGTAGGGAATTCCGGCGGCGAAGACGACGATTGCAGCGATCGTGACGCCCGTGCGGAGAAGGATGCCGATGATTCCTTCGGCGCGCTTGTCTGACATTGCCCGGGCGGGTGCGTTCATTGTGTTCACTGGACGAACTTCCCGACGAAGCCGTTGTACATCATCTCGAGTCCTAACAGTGCGACGACGATGCTGAATACGATTCTGAGAACTTTTACTTTGGCGCCCGCCAAGAAGCGTGCGCCTGTTAGCGATCCGCCCAAGACGCCGAGCATCACTGGCATCGCGAGGCCAGGGTCGATATATCCGCGATTCAGGTAGACGCCAGCGCTGGCGGCGGCGGTGACGCCGATCATGAAATTGCTGGTGGTGGTGGAAACTTTGAAGGGGAGCTTCATGGCGCGGTCCATGGCGAGAACTTTCACTGCGCCTGAACCGATGCCTAAGACGCCAGACAGGAGACCGGCGGTGAACATCAGGCTGAAGCCGGCCGGCACGTTGGTGACGTTATAGGACTGCATGCCTTGTGAGGTGGGGAATGTTCCGTCCATACGAAGAATGGTGGCGAGGTGATCCGGTTGGCTAGGGCCGAGCAAATCCGTGTGCGATTTGACCGCCTCATAGGCGGAATAGAGCAGCACGAGGCCGAAAACGATTGCAATCCACGATAGTTTCAAATATGCCGCGACGATGGCGCCTGCGATTGCACCGACAGTGGTGGCGATTTCGAGGAACATGCCGACGCGGATATTGGAGAAGCCTTCGCGGACGTAGGCCGCTGCGGCGCCGGAGGAAGTGGCGATCACGGAGACGAGCGAAGCGCCGATAGCGTAGCGAATGTCCACGCCGAATGCGAGGGTGAGCAGAGGGACGATGACAACACCGCCTCCCAAGCCTGTGAGGGAACCGAGGAATCCGGCGAGCAGTGAGCCGATGAAGAGTAGGCCGGTTAGTTCGAAGGTGTTCAAGGGGATTTTTGCTCCGATCTCGAAATGTGATGCGAAAGATGAAGGGCCTTAGCGAGTGCATTCTACATTGCAGGAGGTGCTTGCGGGGTGGCGATTGTACAGATTGCCTGCTGCTGGCTTGCGGGGCTGCGGCCTTGTTGGAATGAGGCAAAGGATTCATCATATATATTCGGCTTGGCACCGTGGTTGATGCTGTAGTGCGATTATCGGAGATGACTGTGAGCGACGTTTTTATTTGCGATGCGGTGCGGACGCCGTTCGGGCGGTTTGGCGGGGCGCTCTCGACGGTGCGGGCGGATGATCTGGCGGCGATTCCAATTCGGGCGTTGATGGGTCGTAACGCAGGAGTGGATTGGCTGGCAGTCGATGACGTGATTTACGGATGCGCGAATCAGGCTGGCGAAGATAATCGCAATGTGGCGCGGATGGCGTTGCTGCTCGCGGGAATGCCGAAAGAGGTGCCCGGGGCGACGGTGAACCGGTTGTGCGGATCGAGCATGGAGGCGGTGTCGATTGCGGCGCGGGCGATTAAGAGCGGCGAGGCGGAGATCATGATTGCGGGCGGCGTGGAAAGCATGACGCGGGCGCCGTTTGTGATGGGGAAGTCGGATAAGGCTTTCAGCCGCGACGCGCAGATTTACGACACGACGATTGGGTGGCGATTTGTGAATCCGCTGATGAAAAGCAAATATGGCGTGGACTCGATGCCGGAGACGGCGGAAAACGTGGCGGAGGAGTACCACGTTGGGCGGCAGGATCAGGATGCGTTTGCGCTGCGAACGCAGCAGAGGTGGGCGCGAGCGCAGGCGGCAGGATTTTTCAAGTGCGAGATCGTGGCGGTGCCGGTGGCGCAGGCTAAGGGCGGCGAGGCGAAAATTTTTGATACGGACGAGCAGCCGCGGTCCGAGACGACGATGGAGGGTTTGCAGAAGCTGAAGCCGATTGTGAAGCCGGGGGGAACTGTTACGGCGGGTAACGCTTCGGGGATTAATGATGGGGCGTGCGCGTTGCTGCTGGCTTCGAAAGCGGCGGTTGAAAAATACCGGCTGACGCCGCGGACGAGAGTGCTTGCTACGGCAACGGCGGGAGTGGCGCCGCGGGTGATGGGTTTTGCGCCGTCGCCGGCTTCGCGCAAAGTGCTGGCGAAGACTGGATTGAACATTTCGCAGATGGATGTGATTGAGTTGAATGAGGCGTTTGCGGCGCAGGCTCTCGCGGTGACGCGCGATTTGGGATTGCCTGACGATGCGGCGCACGTGAATCCGAATGGCGGGGCCATTGCGATTGGTCATCCGCTGGGAGCTAGCGGAGCGCGGCTTGTGACTACCGCGATGTATCAACTGCAGAGTACCGGCGGGCGCTATGCGCTTTGTACGATGTGCATCGGAGTAGGCCAGGGCATAGCCACGATCATCGAACGCTGCTGAAGTTCCTCGTGTTGGCTCTTCTTCTTTATTTCAGCCAGGAATGACATTCAGAACACTACGCCGCAGCCGCATCTAAACTTGTTCCGTTTTCAACCGATAACTCCTAACGGAGCTATATGGTCTCGGAACTCGACAAGCCGGAAATCTATCGAAGGATACTCGAGAGTCTTCAGACCGGAATCTATCTGGTCGATCACGACCAGAAAATTCTGTTCTGGAACGACGGGGCGGAACGTATCACCGGGCATCTTCGTCAGGATGTGCTGGGGCGATTCTGCGTGGAAGATCTGCTGGGAAATCACGACGGGCACGACAGCTTCGCGACGGATGCGGCGGACGCGATAGCAGCAGTGCTGCGCGATGGCAAACCGGTAGCCGTCAATGTGTCGCTATGCCACAAGGAAGGGCATCGGGTCTTGGTGCGACTCCGCGCGGTGGCGATTCGAAACAGTCATGGGACGGTGATAGGCGCGGCGGAGAGTTTCGAGGAAAGCCTCTCGGTTTCAAGCTGGGATCGCAGGCAAGGGAAGCTCGCGGCTTTCGGCTGCATCGACGAGGAATCGGGAGTATTCAACCGGGAGTATGTTCTGTTTCAGTTGCGCGAGAACCTCGACACTTTCGAACAATATCGGATTCCTTTCAGCGTCCTCTGCATCCAGGTGGACCAGATCGATCACTTTCAGGCGGCGCACGGCCTTCGTGCGGTGGCAGCGATTCAGCGCGCTGTGGCACAAACGCTGGGAAACAGCCTGCGGCCCACCGATCTTTTGGGCCGGCTCTCCGACCGAACATTCCTAGCTGTGCTTACTGAGTGCAAAGTGGATGAAATCGAGAGCGTGGCAAAGCGCCTGACAAAGATGGTGAGCTATACGGAAATTCGCTGGTGGGGAGATAAGGTTTCGGTGACAGCTTCGCTTGGAGGAACTTCTTCGGCGGCGGGCGACACGGTTGACTCGATTGTTAACCGTGCTGAAGCGGCGCTCCGAGCCGGCGCGTCAGCGAGTGGAAGAGGCATCCAGGTTCTTGTGTGACGGTAGTGCACCTCTAGGAGGAATAGATCGCGATGTTCACGATTATTGGAATCGTCGTGGTCTTTGGGGCGGTGGTTGCCGGCTATTTAATGGAACACGGCAATCTGAAGGTGCTCATGCAGCCGGCGGAACTGGTAATTATCGGAGGCGCGGCGATCGGAACGGTTCTGATCGCGAATCCACTTCATATTTTGAAAAAAATGGTGGGAGGGCTTGGCGCGGCGTTCGGAGGCACAAAGTTCAGCAAGCAGCGCTACCTGGAAACCCTAAAGATGATGTACGAGCTTTTCAGCCGCGCGCGTAAGGATGGATTGATGGCGCTTGAAACGGACAGCGATGCGCCGGATCAGAGCCCCATCCTGTCGAAGTATCCCTCTTTCTTGAAAGACCACCATGCGCTGCCGTTTGTGTGCGATTCGATTCGCCTGGCATCCAGTGGCGGTGTGGATCCGTTTGACGCCGACCAGATGATCGAGCGCGATATGGACGTTCATCATCACGGCGCAACTCAGCCGATCGCGGCGCTTTCCACAATGGCGGATTCGCTGCCGGGTCTCGGAATTGTGGCCGCGGTGCTGGGAGTAGTGATAACGATGGGAGCGCTCGGCGGGCCGCCTGAGGAAATCGGGCACAAGGTGGCCGCAGCTCTTGTTGGTACGTTTCTCGGGATTCTGTTGTGCTACGGATTGGTGGGGCCGGTGGCGGCCAATATGGGCAAGGCGGCTGAAGATGAGCACGCCTATTACAACGTGCTGCGCGTTCTCATTATTTCTTTTATGAAAGGGAATGCACCGAGCACTGCCGTTGAGATTGGCCGTCGCGCGATCCCGGGCCACGTGCGTCCTAATTTTCAGGACACGGAAAAATTCATCAAAGATAAAGGCGACGCACCCGCTGCTGCTGCGGCGTAAGGACGCTCTCGGACTCGGCTCTCAAACAAGATGACTGCGAAACCTCCCATCATCATTATCAAGAAAGGCGGCGGCCATGACGGCCATCACGGCGGCGCCTGGAAAGTTGCGTATGCTGATTTTGTCACAGCGATGATAGCCCTGTTCATCGTCTTGTGGCTGCTTAATTCAAGCAAACAGATTCAGGACGCTGTGGGCGGATACTTCAAAGATCCCACCGGCACCTCGAAAAAAGTCGGCAGCGATATGCAAGGCTCCGGGCAGAACTTCGTAGTTTCGAAAGACAACATGGCCGAACTGAAAGAGCAGCTGCAGAAAGCGATCCGAGAAGTTCCAAACATCGACAAGCTGAAAAATCACATTGATATGACCGTGACCAACGAGGGACTCCGAATCGAATTGATGGAATCAGCGAATGGCACCTTCTTCGAAAGCGGTAGCGCGAAGCCCAACGGCGACGGGGACGACATACTCATTGCGCTCGCTCACGAGTTGGGCAAACTTCCCAACAAGATCTACGTAGAAGGGCATACGGACGCCAAGCCGTATTCCGAGAATAGCAGTTACACAAACTGGGAGCTGTCCGCGGATCGGGCCAACGCCACGCGGCGATTAATTCAGCAAAACGGGGTAAATTCCGATCAGGTAACGCAAGTGCGAGGATTCGCCGACCAAAATCTTCGAAAGCGTGACGCACCATTGGACCCATCGAATCGCCGGGTATCGATGATCGTGCAATACCTCGTGAAGAAGCCGGAAGAAGATTCCAAACCGACTGCCGGACAGGAAGGCGGCCCGGAAGCGAAACCTGCGGACAGCCAGCCAGCAAAGCCTGAGCACTAGAGGTTTCGATTTGTATTCGAGCGCGTGGGCAGTTTTTCGCTTCGCGCATCTTAGTTCCAATCCCTTCCAAACGTAGTTCCAACCTCTCCAAACTATTCCCGTTTCAAATGCTTGCCTTGTCAGCGCTGAATTCGTGAGATAGAGTAGCCGCCTTTCCCGCGGGGGCACGTACTATGGCAAGTCGTGGGCAGCCTAAACTGAAAGTGCTGATTCGACGGGCTGCGATTCAGAAGCGCGTTCGCGAAGTGGCGCAACGGATCACGAAGGATTTCAAAGGCGAGCGCGTTCACGTTATCGGAGTGCTGAAAGGCGCGTGCATTTTTCTTTCCGATCTCGTGCGCGAGATCGATCTCGATACTTCGATCGATTTCATCGCCGTTTCCAGTTATGGTAAAGGCAAGCAAAGCTCCGGCCAGGTACGCGTCCTGAAGGATCTCGATAGCAGCATCGAGGGGCTGAATGTCGTGCTGGTAGAGGACATTCTTGATACCGGGCTGACGCTGAGCTATTTGATTCGCGTCCTGCAGCAGCGCAGGCCGAAGACGCTTCACATCGCCGCGCTGCTGGACAAGCCTTCGCGCCGAATCAAAGAGGTGAAAGCCAATTACGTGGGATTCACGATTCCCAACGAATTTGTAGTCGGCTATGGGCTCGACTATGCCGAGCGATATCGCAATTTGAAAGACGTCTGCGTCCTCAGCCTTCCCCCGGAATAATTCGTGGCTCGAAAAGTCCTAACGGTGCGGGAACTGGAATCTGTCGGCCAAGGCGGCGAACTGGTGGTCGCGTTTGGCACGATTGTCACGCCACTCGCTCGCGACGAGGCAGAAGCGCGTGGCATCACGATCCGATTCGAGGAGCCGAAATCGGCTGATGCCGAAGCCCCAACGTCTCCTGCTTCGCGCGCGATTGCGATAGGCGCGGATCACGGAGGCTTCGACCTCAAAGAGGAATTGAAAGGCTATCTCGCTGCGTGGGGATACACGGTGCTCGATCAGGGCACTACGAATCGCGACGCAGTGGATTATCCCGATTTTGCGGAGGCGGTAGCCAACGCGGTGGTGCGAGGCGACGCGTCGCGCGGCATTGTGATCGACAGCGCGGGAATCGGTTCCTCAATCGCAGCGAACAAGGTGCCGGGAGCGCGTGCAGCGCTATGTTATGATAGGGCCACAGCGCGAAACAGCCGTGAGCACAATGACGCGAATATTCTTTCGCTCGGCGCTCGCCTGATTGCGTCGGAAGTTGCGCGGGAAATTGTGGCTGCGTGGCTCGAAACGCCGTTCGCAGGCGGACGGCACCAAAAGCGCGTGGATAAGATTCGAGCGATCGAGAAGCGGCATCTGAAATCCTGAGCCGGGCGCTGGATTGGCTTCGGCGCCGCGACGGGTTGCAGCACGGGAGTGCCGGGTGGATCAGCAGCAACTCGACAAAGTCATCCAGGCCATCACCGAAGAAATCCTCGGATACCTCGGCAGCGAAAAATGCACTGACCTCTGCGGGCTTGAAATTGACGAACTGGTGTGCCCGGGTTGCGATCAGCGCTGCGCCGAAAAGTGTGCCCGCAAAACGCGAAAGGTGGTGGAGGCCGGGGCCGCGCGAATTTCTGCCGGTGCTGCGGTCGGTCCGATTGAGGCCGACATCGCGCGGCTGATAGATCACACCCTGCTGAAACCCGACGCCACGCGCGACGACATCGCCAAAATCTGCGCGGAAGCTTTGAAATTCGGATTCGCCTCGGTATGCGTGAATCCCTGGAATGTGCCGCAAGCTGCGGAGTTGCTTCGCGGGAGCGAAGTGCGCGTATGCACTGTAGTGGGATTTCCATTGGGCGCCACGCTCCCGCAAGTGAAACGATTCGAAGCCGAAGAATCCATCAAGCTTGGCGCGCAGGAAATTGACATGGTGATCAACATTGGCGCGCTCAAGTCCGGGCTTAGTGATGCCGTGGAAGCCGACATTCGTGGAGTTGCGGATGCCAGCCATCGCGGCGGGGCCATCTGCAAAGTGATTCTCGAGACGTCACTGCTTACGACCGAAGAGAAGGTGCGAGGCTCGCTCGCGGCAAGAAATGCCGGAGCGGATTTCGTGAAGACGTCAACGGGATTCAGCACTGGCGGCGCTACGGCGGAAGATGTGCGCTTGATGCGCGCTGTGGTAGGCGATGGCCTGGGAGTGAAAGCTTCGGGCGGAGTCCGGAGCCTGGAAGACGTTCAAAAAATGGTGCAGGCAGGGGCAACGCGCATTGGAGCGAGCGCCAGCGTGAAAATTCTGGAACAAGCGCGCGCGTCGTCACCTGCGGAAGCGACTGCCACTTTGGCTCCGAGCGGAAATTATTAGCTTTGCAATTCGCGCTCATCTCGAAAAGACGCTCGTTCCCACCTGCTATAATATTCATTCCAACAAATGAACGCGTGCACGATGCTTCGCGACGCCTTGGAGCGGAGGCGGAGAACCGTGTTCGCGCGAGCTGATTGATGGATTCGACAGAACTCAATTCGAAAGTTGACCTTCCCGCTGAGGCGCTGGCGATTTTGGCCGACATCAGCCAAGACATCAATGCGTCGCTGAACCTCGATGAAGTGCTTGCAACTGCCGCCGCGCAAATCAAGCGCCTGATCGACTACGAAGTGTTCGCCGTCCTGCTTCCCGAGAAAAATTCAGATCAACTGTATTTTCGCTTTGCCATCGGGCATCGCCCGGAAGTGGTGGAGCACTGGCGCATTCCGATAGACGAAGGGATTATCGGTTCCGCGGCTGCTACCGGCCAGCCGATACGGGTTGGCGACGTTACGAAAGACAAGCGCTACCTCAACGCTCTGGACGGCGTTCGCTCCGAGCTGGCAGTGCCGTTGATTCACGGCGGACGCGTGATCGGAGTGCTCGATATCGAGAGCAGCCAGCTGGATTACTTCACGCCCGACCAGCAGAACATTTTGGTGCTGGTGGCGAGCCGCATCAGCACGGCGGTTGAAAACGCGCGACTCTACGAGCATGAGCGAAATCAAGCTGAGACGTTACTGCTGCTCAACGAAGTTGGGCGCGAGGCGAATTCAACTCTGCGCGTGGAGGAGGTGTTGCGCCGGGCTGCCGAACTCACGAAACGCCTGATTGATTACCAGATTTTCAGCATTTTGCTCTACGAGGAAAGTGACCACGTCTTCCGTCATCGCGTGACGGTGAAATTTGGGCAGCGCATTCAGGAAAGAAACGCGGTGCCGGCGCATGAAGGAATCGTCGGAGCGGCAGCTACGCTGCGACGTGCCGTTGTGGTGCCGGACGTCGCGCTCGATCCGCGGTATTTGATGGTGAATCCGGAGACGCGCTCGGAGCTCGCTGTGCCGATGCTGTATCAGGATCGCGTTGTCGGCGTGATGGATCTCGAGAGCCCGCAGCTGAATTACTTCACGCCCGATCACGTGCAGGTGCTTTCGATTCTTGCGGCGCAATTTGCGGTGTCGCTTGAAAATGCCCGGCTCTATGAACAGGTGGCGCGCGACGAAGCCCGCATGGAGCGCGATCTTACAGCCGCTCGCCGGATTCAGGGCGCGATGCTGCCGCGTCTTCCCGGGCCCGAATACGGGCTCGATATTGCGGCGCGCGTCGTTTCGTCGCGTGAGCTGAGCGGCGACCTTTACGATTTCTTGCGTTATGGGCCGCAGGAACTGGCGATCGCGTTGGGAGACGTGAGCGGGAAGGGAAGCGCGGCAGCGCTTTACGGCGCCGTGGGCATCGGGACGCTTCGCAGCCTCGCGCCACAAAAACACCGGCCGGCCGAAATGCTTCGTGCCATCAACGGATTTCTGGGCGAGCGCATGATTGAGGGCCGCTTCATGACGCTTTGCTTTGCAACCTGGCATCGCGGGCGGCGCAAATTGCGCGTGGCAAACGCCGGGCAGGAACAGCCGTTTCTCTTTCATGGCGGACGCTGCGAAAAGATTCGCCTGGCCGGGTTTCCGCTCGGAATCTTCGAGGAAGCAACTTACGACCAGCGCAGCTTTATTCTCGATGCCGGCGACGTGGTCGTGTTTCACTCGGACGGTATCGGCGATACGCAAAATCCCGCCGGAGAATTCTTCGGTCATGATCGCGTCTGCAAGTTAATCGCCGAGCACCACGATTTCACGCCAGATGGATTGGCAGACCGAATCCTTGAGGAACTGGATCGCTTTTCTGGTGGCGCTCACCCGGCGGACGATCGCACACTGGTGGTTCTCAAAGTGAAGTAATCGCTTTCGCCGGTGCCTTCTCGTCTCAACTGCTAGCGTTCTCCCCAGCGTAGCTTGCTGCGTAATACCTCGAAGTAAGTTTTTCGCGGCGGGCGAACAAAAGTAACTTTATTTTCCGATTTCGTGATCAGCACGCGATCCGTTGGACCCAGCTCAAATCCGATTTGTCCATCGAGCGTCATATACACGGGCTCTTCCGAAGCCGAGAAATCAATTTCCGTGCGCGACGTGTCCGGAACAACGAGCGGGCGGTTGGTCAGCATGTGCGGGCAGATGGGCGTGATTACGAATGCGTCGATGTTGGGCTGGACGATGGGGCCGCCGGCTGCCAGCGAATAAGCCGTCGATCCCGTGGGAGTCGCGATGATTAATCCGTCGGCGCGATATCGCGCTACGTGATCGCTATCAACATACAAATCGAAATCGAGCATTCGCGATAGCGCGCCTTTGTTGACGACGGCATCGTTGAGGGCCGTTTGACGCTCGGCAACTTTACCGCGCCGGAGAATCTGCGCTTCGAGCATCATTCGTTCGCTGGTGCGATGGTGACCTTCCAGCACCTGCTCGAGCATGGGGTAGAGATGGTCGAGCGTAATCGTGGTGAGAAAGCCGAGGCTGCCGAGATTTACGGCGAGGATCGGCACGGTGTGAGCTTTCAATGCGCGCGCGGCGGCCAGCAGCGTGCCGTCGCCGCCAAGAACGATCAGGAGATCCACTTTCTCGCCCATCGCTTCGCGTGCGACGCACGGGACGTTGAGCTCGACGCAGCCCTGCGTTTCAACGTCGACGTGCACTTCAATTTTGCGCTCGTGGAGCCAGGCGATCAGCGGCGGCACTACTGTCGCGACCATTTCCTTGATTGGTTTGCAAACGATGCCGACGGCTCGGATCATGAGTGGAGGCGAATTCTAACCTATTCGCTGCGGTGGGCGTGGAGAAAAAACTCCTGATTGCCCTCGGTGCCGGTGATTCGGCTGGGGCGCACTCCCAAGATTTCCAAGCCCAGCGCGGCGGCTGCAGCCGTCACGTTCGCCACCGCTCTCTCTTGCAAGGCGGCGTCGCGCACGATTCCTCCCTTGCCAACCTGTTGCTTTTCTAGCTCGAATTGCGGCTTAACGAGAATGAGAAAGTCCCCGCCGGCTTTCGCCAACGGCGCGATTGCGGGAAGCACTTTCGTCACAGAAATAAATGATACGTCCATCGTCACCAGGTCAACCAGCTCGCCTATATCTTCAGGTTTCAGGTAGCGCGCATTCCGCTCGATGGTCACGACTCTGGGGTCCTTCTGCAGCTTCCAATCAAGTTGATTCACTGTCACATCGACGGCATAGACTCGGCGCGCTCCATGTTGCAGCAGGCAGTCCGTGAATCCGCCAGTCGAGCTTCCCACGTCGAGGCAAGTTCTATCTTGTGGCGCTACGCCGAAATCTCCGAGCGCACCATCGAGTTTCAGTCCGCCTCGGCTCGAATACCGCTGGGTTTCGCCGGCTAACTCTATGAGTGCATCGGCCGCGAGGCGGGTGCCCGGTTTATCCATGCGCGTGCCGTTTACGCGCACATTTCCCGCGAGGAGCATCGCCTGCGCTCGTTCGCGCGAAGGGGCTAGGCCGCGTTCTACAAGCAAAACGTCGAGGCGCGTCTTTTCAATTTTGGCAGGCATTTTAGGAAGCGATGTTGGCAGACGCTGAAATTGTGTGAGCTAAGATCGCCGCGCTACAAGAAACTGGGCCAGTTCGCGAAGACGCGACGCGCGTTCGCCGTAGCAATCAAGTTCGCTGAGTGCCTTCGCCGCCAGATCCGCCGCAATATCACGCGACTGCAAAATTCCGAAGAGCGCGGGATAAGTCGCTTTCTGCTGCGCCTGATCTTTTCCAGCGGTCTTGCCCAGAACCGCAGACGATTCCTCAACGTCCAGGATGTCGTCCACCACCTGAAACGCCCAGCCGATATTTTCGCCGAAACGTTTCAAGCGCTCGACGTCTTCGTTCGTTGCGCCGCCGGCGATTCCACCCGCCACGATCGAGGCGCGAATCAGCGCGGCCGTTTTCGACCGGTGAATGTACTCGAGAGTGCCGACATCGGGTGCCTTTTTTTCCGCCTCGAGATCGGCCACTTGTCCGCCGATCATTCCACGATCCGTGCCCGCAGCTTGACCAATCGTCGCCAGGATATTCAAGCGGCGCTGCGGTTCCACTGGCACGAAAGCCAGCGTCTGAAATGCCAGCGTTAACAGGGCATCACCGGCGAGAATCGCAATCGCCTCACCGAAAACCTTGTGGCACGTCGGCTTGCCACGCCGAAAATCGTCATTGTCGAGGGCGGGAAGATCATCGTGAATCAGCGAATAGGTGTGGATGAATTCGAGCGCGCAGCCGGCGGAAACGGCCGCGACCGGATTCTCGCTGAACATCGCCGCGGCTTCCAGGCACAAAATCGGCCGAATGCGTTTGCCGCCCGCAAATACGCTGTACCGCATTGCCTTGTGGATTGACGCGGGCTGAGCCTCTTCCTTCGGCAGCAGGCGGTCGAGCGCTTCCTCGATTCCCGCGCGGTCGGACTCAAAAAATTGTGGGATGCTCATGTCTTGGGCGCGGTGGACACAGAGAAAGTGCGCGCGGTTGAGGTGATGCGGCGACTAGGGAGATTCATCTTCAGGCTCGAACGTCTCTGCCACAAGTTTGCCGTCCGCCTTTTTTAGCAGAATTTCCACGCGGCCTTCCGCCTCTTCCAGTTGCTTCTGGCAATCGCGCGAGAGTTTCACGCCCTCTTCGAAGAGCTTCATCGCCTCGTCGAGCGAGAGCTCCACGCTTTCGAGACGCTTTACCACTTCTTCCAGGCGCGTGAGAGACTTTTCAAATTCACCCTTGCGCGGGGCCTCTGCCGCTTTATTACTCGCTGAATTCATCTTCTCCTGGTGCTCCATCTATCGTTGGCAACTTGCCTCCAAAAAGCCGGGCAGCCGCTGTGCTCAATGCGCCGCACAGGCTGACGGCATCGCGACAGTCTTTTTCTTCACGATCATATACTCGCAATATACTTCCAAGTCCCGCAAACCACCATTGCGAGTCGTGAAAAATTGGGTGCGTGAGTGCTAGAAGCATTCTATCCCACGATGGAGAACGTCAACAATGCCCTTGTGCAGCCAATAGTCTCCGCTTACTCCGCAGAGACAGCGCTTCCGCCTGCCGGCACGAGCGTCAAGCGATGAGCCCGCGCCTTTTCTTCCGCTGCTTCGCTGAATGGCGCGGGAATACCGCGCCCCTCAAACCATTCCCTGAATTGGTCCCGGTAATAGGGACTCGCGGCCTGCCCAGACTCGCCGGTCGCAATCTCCATCAGCGAATTATCGAAATTTGCCAAATCGGAAACCATGCGCATTGCCGGACCATGCCCCACACCCATCGCTTTCACAGTATCGAGCGTCCCACCGTCCGCATAAGGCCCGATACTCAGCAGAGCGTGCAGCGTGCCGCTTCGGCCGAGCGGATGAACCATATTCAGCGGATGAAAACGGCCCCATCGCCACTGCGACACATCGCTTGTTCCCGTTTCTCTTGCCAGCGCGTCCACCGCATCGTTCGCGCTGGAGATCAAAAGCACATCGTAATTGACCACACCTTTGGGAAGCCATTCCGGAGGCCTCTGCGTCAGAACGTTTGCCAGAAACAACTTGTCGCGCCACCACACTTCATTATAAAGGCTGCGTGGTTCCCAAAGCTCGTACTTTGAAGTTTCGTCGCCGAGATACGGTGCAAGCAGGTTGTGAAACAGCGCGTGCCGCGTCAACTCGACAAACGTCGTCTCGATCGAATCGGCCGTGGCCTTCGCGTCCCAACCAATCAATCCCGCAATCAGCTTTTGCGTGCGCGGATCTTTCGGAGGCGTCAAGTGCGCCGCTGTCAAAAGCTGCCCGGCCAGGAACTGATTCGGCAAGCTCACGATATCATTCTGAATCGCATTCATATCTTCAGGCTTCAAGTCGGTTCGACCAGAGAGCAGTTGGTAGATCCGCTCAGTACGAAATGGTCCCGCCTGCCGGCCGCTCAAGAAATATTTATACGCGGGTCCAACGGTACGAGCGTTTGCAGTCGCGATGATTCCATCCGGCGGATTCAGAACGCGCGGCAGTTCCTCAAATGGGATGTAACCTTTCCAATCGAACTCTTCCGTGTCGCCGGACACGGGTAGCGCGCCGTTTCCGCTGGCGCGAATCGGAATTCGCGCCGGAATGGTGAATCCGATGTTGCCATCCACATCAGCGTAGATCGTGTTCTGGCCCGGGCCGGAGATATGCCGCGTGGCCTCGACAAATTCGTTCCAATTGCTCGCGCGACCTAAAAGCGGAAATCCGAAATCGAGTCCACCGGGTTCGAGAGCCGACCAGCGCAGCGCATATGCCCGACCACCCTCGCTCTCCGGTTCTCGAAACACGATTGGCCCGTGCCGTGTAACCGTGACGTCGAGTTCCACATCCGCCTTCCCGCGCACAGGAATCTTTTCCTTTCGCACCTCGGCTGAAATCCACTTCCCATTCGCCCGATAGTTCACCGGATTCTTTGAATCGAACGTCTCGGTATACAAATCTTGCACATCCGCATTGCTATTCGTAAATCCCCACGCGATGCGCTCGTTATGTCCGATGATCACCAGCGGCGTCCCCGGCAGCGCGAATCCTTCCACATTCCATCCCGGCGCCGTCAGATGAATCAGATACCAGATGCAGGGAACGCTCAGCGCAAGATGCGTATCATTCGCCAGTAGAGGCTTGCGCGTTGCCGTATGCGCCCCGCTCACAACGAAATTATTGCTGCCGATGATCTCCGATGATTCCTCCTCGAATTGCGTCAGGAAATCGATTGCTTCGGCACCCGCCTGTGACGCGAACGGAATAGGCCCGCCGGGCTTTAGCTCCATGGCATTCGGGTGCGCCGCTTTCCGTGACGGTCGATGCTCCTTTGCCGGCGCGCTGGGCTCAGTTTGACCGACGATGTAATGATCGAGCGGCGAGTCCTCCACGAACATCTGCGCCGCCCGCTCCGCTCCCACCTTTGCCATCACCGATTGCCGGTTCAACTTCGACTTCCACGTGGAAGTCAGCGTCTTCCACATGTACAGGTCGATCAGATAAGTATCCGCCGGCGTCCACGGCTTTGGCTCGTAACCCAAAAGCGAAAATTCAATCGGCAGCCGGCCGCGCTGCTGGGCGATGTATTGATTTACGCCGCGCGCGTACGATTCCAGCAGCGCTCGAATCTCGGGGCTCGACTCCTTCGCCGCGCGCTCCGCCGCTTGCCGCATCCCGAGGATCCGATTTTCCTCGTCGATTTTCAGCGCCGCAGGTCCCACAATCTCCGACAAATCGCCCGCCGCCGCCCGCCGCAGCAAATCCATTTGCCAAAGACGATCCTGCGCCATCACGTATCCCTGCGCCATCACCAGGTCTTCCGTCGATTTCGCGCGAATCCATGGCCGTCCCCACTGGTCCCGGTCGACGATCACGCCCTCCTTCAGTCCCGCCACGGTGATCTGACCATCCAACCTCGGCAGAGGTCGGTGCACGAACCACCATCCGGAGAGCAACGCGATTCCTGCCAGCATCAGCAATGCCGCGATTACATTCCGTACAATCCGCGAACCGCGTGTCATTCACCCGTCCCTAGTTTCCGCAAAATCTCCGCGAGCGCTCGAAAGAGTGCCGGAGTGTAGCCCAGCAGTTCCAACCTAGCAACCGCCCGCCGCGCGAAACATTACCTCGTTCGTCCGCCCTGCCCGCAGATTTCCCCTCCTCCGCCGCACAACTTGCTAAAATTGCCTTCGATGGCCGCACTGTTGCTCCTCTCATGCGCCCGGCAGCAGCGTAAAATGATGCTGCGCGTGCGACTGGGCAGCGCGCAATGATCGTTCTTCATCTCTTCGCCGTCCTCTTCCTCGTCGGAATGAACGCATTCTTCGCCGCAGCTGAATTTTCTCTCGTCGCCGTCCGCAGCTCGCGTGTCCGCCAGCTCGTTGACGCCGGCGATCCCCGCGCGAAAATCGTGGAGTCTCTCCTCGGAGACGTTGGCCGAGTCGTTTCCGCGGTTCAGGTGGGCATCACAATCGCGAGCCTTCTGCTCGGTTATCTTGGCGAGAGCACGCTCTCCGCGATTCTCTCGCCGCTCGTCGCTGCAATCCCGCGCCCATGGGCTGCGGTGATCGCGCACGGCGCTGCCCTGGTTCTCGCCTTCGGACTGCTCACCATGCTTCAAGTTGTGCTGGGCGAGCTCGTTCCCAAGAGCCTGAGCCTCGCTCGCGCCGAGCGTGTCGCACTTCTTATCGCGCGGCCGTTTAATTGGTTCCTGCAAACTTTCCGCTGGGCCATCGACCTTCTCGACGGCATCGCCGAAAAAATCGTAGCGGCGCTGGGCGTGGTTTCGCCGCACAGTCACACACTCGTTCGTTCCACCGAGGAGCTGCAGGTGATGGTCCAGCAGGCGCACGACCGCGGCCTGATTCCCGCTGCCGAAGTGAAATTCATTCAAAGCGCGATGGAGCTGGGCCAGATCGAAGTCCGCGAAGTGATGGTGCCGCGGCCCGACGTGCACGCGCTGCCGGTAGAAGCCTCGCTCGAAGACACGATGCGCATGTTCGCCACCACTCAGCGCTCGCGCATTCCAGTTTACGAAGGTTCACTCGACCACATCCTCGGCTTCGTGCATATCAAGGACATGATCTGGATTCTTCTCGACCGCGTTCGCGCGGCAGAAGAGAACCAGCCGCCTCCCGATTTTAATTTGCGCACGATGCTGCGCGACGTGCTCATCGTCCCCGAAACGAAGCGCGCCAGCGAACTTCTCCTCGAATTCCGCTCGCGCCGCACGGGTCTCGCCATGGTCGTCGATGAATTCGGCAGCATTCTCGGCCTCGCCACGCTCGAAGATATCCTCGAGCAAATGGTTGGCGAAATTCACGACGAGTTCGACGTGGTTGAACGCCCGCTCACGCTCCCGGATGGCTCGATGATTTTTGACGGCGCCACGAATGTGCGCGAGCTCGAAAGCCAATACAACATCGAGTTGCCCGAGGACAGTTCCTACGAAACAGTCGGCGGTTTTATTTTGAATCAGCTCGGCTTCATCCCCCGCGGCGGCGAAAGTTTTGAGGCCTACGGTTATCGTTTCACGGTGATGGACATGGATCACCGCCGCGTCTCGCGGGTAAAAATCAAATCCGTGAAGCCCGCCGAAGCTCCCGGAAGCAAGAAGAAGGCGGAGGCGTCAACGCCGGCTCCGTCCGATTCCGATTCCGGTTCGGCGCAGGACTCCGAGCCGCCGCCACGAAAGGAAATCGCGAAAGCCAGGCGCGCCGCCAGCGCAGCGCACGTTCGCCGTGACAAATGAATCTCACTCACCGCCCACCTTTTACCGTTTGTCATTCCGCCTGCCCTGAGGGACGAAGGGAACGGAGCCACGCGCGCCTTAGCTTTTCCCATCGCGCAGCGATGGGCGCACGGCGCAGAGAGGAATCTGCTTTTCGGTCCTTGTATATCCAGAAAGTGACTACTCTCAATGCTTAAATTCATCTCGCTCCGCCTCCTTTTCGCCCTTCCCGCCCTCTGGTTGATTTTCACGATGGTCTTTCTTCTCGCCCACATCGTGCCTGGCGACCCGGTTCAGCAGATGCTGGGCGAAGGCGCTCGCGCCGATGACTTGCAGCAGCTTCGCCACGCGCTCGGCCTCGACCTTCCAATCTCAGTCCAATACGGCCGCTACCTCTCCGGCATCGCCCACGGAAACCTCGGCGAATCCTTCCGCTTCCAACAACCCGTCACGCGCGTGATCCTCTCGCACTATCCCGCAACGCTCGAGCTCGCCATCTTTGCGCTGTTCGTGTGCGCCGCTATCGGCATCCCCGCGGGAACACTCGCGGCAGAGCGGCGCGGCCAAACCACCGATCACGCTGTCGGCGTGCTCACCCTTTTCGGCCTCTCGGTGCCGAACTTCGCGCTGGGACCCGTGCTCATTCTCGTTTTCTCGGTGATTCTCGGATGGCTCCCCGTCTCAGGACGCGGCGGCCCACTGCATTTAATCTTGCCGGCGATCACGCTCGGCTCGGCGCTCGCGGCAATTCTCACGCGCATGGTGCGCACATCAGTAATCGAAGAACTTTCGAGCGACTACGTTCGCACCGCTCGTGCAAAAGGCCTCTCAAATGGCGCCGTCCTTTTTCGCCACGCATTTCGCAACGCGCTCATTCCCATCATCACAATCCTCGGCCTCCAATTCGGCACGCTCCTCGCCGGCACAATCGTCACCGAATCAATCTTCTCCTGGCCCGGCGTCGGCCGCCTCGCCGTCCAAGCCATCGAAGCGCGCGACTACCCCCTGCTCCAGGGCTGCATCCTGCTAATCGCGGTTTCCTACGTCCTCGTAAATCTTCTAACCGATCTCGTCTACGCAGCAGTAGATCCCAGGGTGCGCCTCGAATGAGCCTCTTTTCGACTCGCGTATTACAGTTGAGCGGTCGTTCGATCCGAGGCGCTTCGCCTTCAGTGGCACAGGCACTCCTGCCTGTGCTCTTACGCCCTCCGCTTTCCCTGCATCATCACCTGCAATCGGCGCGCACCGTCCCATCCGGAGAGCCTCCCACCCCATGAACGCCATCCGCAACTTCCTCCGCCACAGCACCCCCGGCCGCATCGGCCTCGCACTCACCTCAATCCTCGTCGTCGCAGCCCTCGCCGCCCCATGGCTCGCTCCCTACAATCCTATCGCGCAAAATCTCCCCGTGCGTCTCGCAGCCCCCAGCTCCGCACACTGGATGGGCACCGATCAACTCGGCCGCGACATCCTCTCCCGCCTCCTCTTCGGCGCGCGCGTGTCAATGCTCGTCAGCATCAGCGTCGTCCTCGGCGCAGGATTAATCGGCCTCTCGATCGGTTCGGTAGCAGGTTACTTCGGCGGCTGCTTCGATCGCCTCGTCAACGTCGTCCTCATCAACGCCTTCCTTTCGTTCCCCGGCATCCTGCTCGCAATTGCATTCGCCGCATTCCTAGGCCCAGGCCTCGGCAAAGTAATTCTCGCCCTCGTCATCACCGGCTGGGCTGGCTACGCCCGCCTCGCCCGCGCGCAAATTCTGCAAGCCAAAGAAATGGAATACGTCCTCGCCGCGCGCTCGCTCGGCGCCTCAAACGCGCGCATATTGTTGCGTCATCTTCTCCCAAACATCCTGCAACCCGTGCTCGTCCAAGCCACCATCGCGATGGCCGGCGCTATCCTCGCCGAATCCACTCTCAGCTTCCTCGGCGTAGGCGTCCTCGCCCCAATGCCCAGCTGGGGTGCCATGCTCAACGACGCCCGCAGCCACCTCTTCGACGCCCCCCACCTCGTAATTTTCCCCGCCCTAGCCGTGATGACCGCCGTCCTAGCCTTCAATCTCCTAGGCGACGCCCTCCGCGACTGGCTAGACCCCCGCATGCGCGCCTACCTGATAGTCACAACGCTCGCGCGTTGAGTTTTTCAGTAGGGGCACGGCATGCCGTACCCGAATGTTAACTTTGCACGATTAAACCAATGAAGGCCATCGCGCCGGCGTTGCTTCTGTAGCGCTGGTCTTTAGACCAGCAGGTGTTTGATTCATTGACTCCGAAAACCACCGAACACCGCCTCTGCTCACAACGAAACCCCCAAGCTATCGAAAAATGCGCGGTTCAACTAAGGTAGCCACGACGACGCCTTTCTCGTCGTGGGCGTCTCTCTTCAGAGTCGCATCTGGGAAGACGGCTGATTCACTTCATTCCGAGAGCTGCGTAACGGTTTGGCTTTTTGAGGGATGGGACGTACCTTTGGGCAGATCCACGGGAAGGTTGTAGTAGAAAACCACCTTAAGTGTGATATTTCGAGATTGTTGGCTAGCTGGCAAATGCTCGAATGGTGCGGAGGTGCGGATAGCATCCGCTGCAGCTTTGTCGAATGCCTCTGTACCTGAAACGGAATCGAATTTGGGATCGTCGGCGAGAAGCGTACCGTCTTGCTGGACACGAAACGTTAAGGTCACAGTTCCTTTCCTTCCCAAAAGTGCTGACTCGGGCATGATCGTGAACCAGTTCCTTCTTACGGACGCCTCTAACCGATCCAGATAATGTTTGAAATCCACGGTACGGGTTGCGGAAAGTATCTCGAATGTCAGCTGCATTCCTGGCATGGAATAGCCAGGCGGAATAAGTGAGGGTGACCGATATCCTTTCGCTAGATTTAAGAAAAATAAGATGGATATAGCTGCGAGCAGTGAGACCCGACAAATCTTAGCCATCATCGCGATTGTGAATCGTGCCGCAGATCTACACGTACATCGACTTTAAGAGGCGCTCGCCTGGGGAGAAGATCGCACTCAGGACAGCTCCACCGTGACTTCCGCCCCGCGCCCCACCCCCAGCGTCCGCGCCGCGCTACCCTTATTCACCGAAATCTCCAAATATCCACTCGACCCGATCACTCCAAACGCTTCGCCCGCGGTGCCATTCGCGAATGTTGGCAGCACTTTCTTCACTTCAGCATTCCCCACGCGAATCGCAAACTTCCCATCATTCGCCACAAGCGCCGGCGCATCCTCCGCCTTGAGATTCGTCATCAGGTTGCCGAAGTTATCCACCTTCAGCACCACGGCCTTGATCGTGTTCCCATTCACCTTCGGCTTCGGCAACGCGAACCGCACGAAATCTTCCACCGGATCTCCAAACGCCGACGACTGCCACGATTTCGTTAGCCACGCTGCCACCGGCGCAAACACGTCGCGCCCATGAAACGTATTGCTGACTGGCTGCCGGAAATAATGCTCCGACGTGATGTGCCACGCATACAGCGCCTCGGTCTGATCGTAAACCGACGACAGCACGCCGTTATCCGGCGCCACAAAATAATGCTGATCGCTCGCCACCAGCAGCGGACGCCGCTGCGTCCCCACGCCCGGATCAACCACCACCACATGAACTGTTCGTGGAGGAAAGTAGTTATACGCCTGTCCGATCGTCAGCGCTCCGTCCAAAATATCGTGCGCCAGCACGCTGTGCGTAATATCCACCACGCTTACTTCCGGATTAATACTGAGGATCACGCCTTTCATCACGCCCACGAGATGGTCACTCGTCCCGTAGTCGGTGGTCAGCGTGATAATCGGCCTATGCATTGGCAAATTGGGCTCCGCGCTCTATCGAAATAAAGCCGTGTAATTAATTTACTCGCTCTTCGACGCTAACGGACGCTCACAAAGCTGTCAAGGTGGCTCGCGCCAAGAAGTAACGCTCGATTGTTTTTTTTCCTCTAAACGGTTCACTGTACCATCTCCAGCCGAACGGCCACTTGCAATCCCCGAGCATCCTGCTAGCCTTGATGTGCATATGAATTGATGTGCGATATGAGCTCTCTAAGACACACTCGGATGCAGTTGGAGGGAAGTCAGAAGGCCGCGCCCACCAGCAACCGGCATTTGTCGGCTACTGGGTATCACGAGGCCCGGATGCGGGGTCAACTTCTAATCGCAAATCCGGAATTAGAATTCAATCTAAACATCCCCGAATCAATTACATACGATTTTCTAATCGCAAATAAAATGCGATTTTACGATTCAAAAACCTTCGCTCTTCCGCGGACCTTTTCCGGCTTCGAGCCTCGAGCCTCCAGCCTCTAGAACATGCGCGCTTATCTCGATTACAACGCCACGACCCCCGTGGACCCAGCGGTCTTCGAAGCGATGCTGCCGTTCCTCGCCGACAATTTCGGCAATGCCAGTTCGATTCATTCTCCCGGCCAGCGAGCCCGCGCCGCAGTCGATCGCGCGCGAGACTCCGTAGCCGCGCTTCTCAGCGCGAAGCCCTCGGAAATCGTTTTCACGAGTGGTGGCACAGAATCCGACAATCTTGCAATTTTTGGTCTCGTCTCTGATGCAGCTCCAAAGTCAGCCGCGGGCCGCAAGCACATCATCACGACGGCGATCGAGCATCACGCGATCCTCCATTCCTGCCAGGCGCTCGAAAAGCACGGCGTCGACATCACCTACGCGCCAGTCGGAAGCGCGGCCGTAGTCGATCCCGACGAAATTCGCCGCGCGCTGCGCCCCGAAACAATTCTCATCAGCGTGATGCACGCGAATAATGAGCTTGGCACGATCCAGCCCATCGAGGAAATCGGCCGCATCGCCGCCGAAGCGGATATTTATTTTCATTGCGACGCAGTGCAATCAGCAGGCAAGCTCCCGCTCGACGTGAATCACCTCGGCGTAGACTTGCTGAGCATCTCAGCCCACAAAATCTATGGCCCAAAAGGCGTCGGCGCTCTCTACGTCCGCACCGGCACGCCACTCGCCCCGCAATTTCACGGCGGCCACCACGAACGCGACCGCCGCCCCGGCACCGAAAACGTTCCCGGCATCGTAGGCCTCGGCAAAGCCGCCGAACTCGCTCGCGCGAATCTGGCAACGGAGCCACAGCGCATCGCCGCACTTCGCGACCGCCTCGAACGCGCGATCCTCGATTCCATCTCATCGGTGCGTGTGAACGGCAACCCGACTCGCCGCGTGCCGAACACGACGAACCTTTCGTTCGCAGCCGCAGGCGGCGAAGCAATGCTAATCGCACTCGATCTGCTCGGCGTTGCATGTTCCACAGGCGCTGCCTGCTCGTCAGGCGCCGTAGAGCCGTCGCACGTTCTCCTCGCAATCGGTCTCTCGCCCGACGAAGCCCGCTCAAGCCTGCGCTTCAGCCTGGGCCGTCAAACCACCGCCGAGGAAATTGACTACGCAATCTCTGCCATCCCCGAAGTAGTAGACCGCCTTCGCGCGTTGTCGCCGCGCTCAGCCACTATGGTGACCGCCCGATGATTCTCGAGAATGGTTCCGCAAGCGCGGAGCTGTCGCCTTCAAGTGGCACAGGCACTCCTGTTCACCCTGATGAACGAAGGGCCTGTGCGCCTTTGATCCGCGAGATCGCACTGCCGTCACTCACCGAACGCGATATCGCAACGAAGTCAGCTGCAAAGTCCACAGCTCCTGACGCCACCATCGCCGTAGCAATGAGCGGCGGAGTCGACAGCTCCACCGTCGCCGCGATCCTCCACGACCGCGGCCAAGCCATGGTCGGCCTCACGATGCAGCTCTGGAACCAGCGCCGCCTCCCACAAGAAGAAAGCGCAGCCCCAGCACAGCACCGCTGCTGCTCAATCGACGACGTCTACGACGCCCGCCGCGTAGCCGAACACCTCGGCGTCCCATTCTACGTGGTGAACTTCGAGCGCGAATTCGAACACACCGTAATCCGCCCGTTCGTCAACGATTACCTCGAAGGCCGCACTCCGATTCCGTGCACCCTCTGCAACAATCACGTGAAGTTCGATCAGCTCCTCACCACCGCCCGACAAATCGGCGCCGATCGCATCGCCACAGGCCACTACGCCCGCGTCCGCCACAACCAGGAGTCCGGCCGCTACGAACTGCTGCGCGCCGTGGATGAAACAAAAGATCAATCATATTTTCTCTTCGGCCTCACGCAAGAACAGCTCGCCCGCACCGATTTTCCGCTCGGCGAACTCTCGAAGCAGGAAGTTCGCGACATCGCGCGCCGCCTTCGCGTGCCGGTCGCTGAAAAGCCGGAAAGCCAGGAAATCTGTTTCGTGCCAACGGGGAATTACGTGCGCTTCATCGAAGGCTACTTGCAGGAGCAGGGAAGTCGTCTACCGGACGATTCCGGTGAAATCGTCACGACGAGCGGCGAAGTTCTAGGCCGCCACACGGGCTTGCACCAGTACACGGTCGGCCAGCGAAAGGGAATCGGCGTCGCCGCCGGTCGCCCACTCTACGTCGTGTCGCTCGACCGCGCGAAGAATCGCCTCGTCGTCGGCGAAGATCAGGATCTGCGCAGCACCACATGCGAAGTCCGCGACGTGAACTGGATTTCGATCGCATCACCGAGCACTTCCGTGGAAGCAATAGTGCGAGTCCGCAACCGCCACGAACCAGCGCCAGCTGAAATCACACCGCTCGACACCGCCACCGCGCGCGTGACATTCCGCAACCCACAACGCGCCATCACCCCAGGCCAAGCGGCCGTTTTCTACTCCTGCGAATTGGTTCTAGGCGGCGGGTGGATCCGCTAAAGAAAAATTGTGAGGAAACTCGGTCAGTAGGGGCACGGCACGCCGTGCCCTCTCGACCAATGGGACAGTGCGGCCTACTTAATGAATCTAACTAAAGAAGAATCCAAGAAGGGTAAAAGCGGAAAATTGCAAAATGCTGGGAACAAAATCAGATGAAGAGTTCTTCGTCCGCCGTCGCGGCATCCGGCTCGGGCCGCCGATTCTGCTGCCCGCGAAGCATATCAACCGCAACCTTCATGCCCTTCAAAATTGCGGACGCTTGCTGAATCGGCGTCCACAGGGTGCGTTTGAATTTCGCGCCGGATTCCTCAACCACTTCGAGCGTTCCCGTCAGAATATGATCCGCGCGAATGATCTGCACACGCAACCGTTCCACCGCATCGGTGAACACGCGATCGATCTTCTGTGCCGAACCGCGTGCGACGCGCGTGATTTCCGCGGCGTCGCCCATGATGCTTGCGATGCGATCTTCGGAATCTTCCAGGACCCGGTTCGTTCGCAGAAGAATGGGATCGATCCGGGTCTGCAGGTCCGTGGCGATTCGCGTGAACTGCTGGATCGCAGTCCGCACTTGGAAGAACATGCCCAGCAGGATCGCCATCTGGATTACGATGGCGACCGCCGCTATCACGATGAACGCTTGGAGCCAGCCAGACATCCACGTCTCCTTACGACGAAACGAAACTGCCGCGCCGACTACGAAAACCTACGAGACTTTCGATTCCCGTTTGTATGTTTCTTTTCCCGCGTCGACCGCCGCCGCAAGGCCATCCTTCTGGCGCGCCATAATTTCTTTGCTGCGTTGGATTAAATCTTCCGCGCGCTCGCGCAGCTCGCGGGCTTTGCGTTGCGCATATTCGCGGCCTTCATCGGCCCTATCACTCAAGTATTCGCGTGTGTCTTCGCCCGATTTCGGCGCGAAGAGTAGACCTACCATTGCCCCAATGCCAAGGCCGACAAGGAAAAAGCTCGCCTTCGACCCAGCGCTGTTATCACCCATCTTTTCACCTCCAAAGCTCACAGTAGCACAGGCGTATAGGGGTAGCAAGCAAAGCGCAAATTCATTTCGCGTTAAGAATTTACCGTACGGTTGGCTCCGCCGAGTTTGCCTCATGCAACCCGGCGAATACACGCTGCGCCTGGGCGCGGGGAAGCTCTGTGGCGAGATCCTCCACCGTCAATTCCTTGAGCCGCGCGACGCTTCCGAATTTCCGCAGGAGTTTGCGAGCTGTGCGCTCGCCGACGCCGGGAATCTCGGTGAGAGAAGTGCGCAGACGCCGGCTGGATCGGCGCTGGCGATGAAAGGTGATTGCGAACCGATGCGTTTCGTCGCGAATCTGCTGGATCAGTTGGAGCACGGGCGAGTGGCGGTCGAGGATGATGGGTTCGTCCTCGCGTCCGAGGACGTAGAGAATTTCCTCTTTCTTCGCGATGCTGGCCATGGGCTGATTGATGATCTCCAGCTTTTCCAGCGCTTGCGCGGCCGCATGCAACTGGCCGATACCTCCATCAATCAAAATCAAGCTGGGCAGCGTTTTGCCTTCTTCCAGCACGCGGCGATAGCGGCGTCCAACCGCCTCGCGCATGCTGGAGAAATCGTCGCGAAGCAATCCGCCGGGCTGAGCGGCTTCGCCTTCCACGGCCGCTTCACCTCGAATGATGAATTTTCGGTAATCGGATTTCTTCATTCGTCCCGCTTCCCACACCACCATCGAGGCCACCGTCTCCGTGCCTTGCGTGTGCGAGATGTCGAAACTTTCAATTCTCTTCGGCGGCTCGAGAAGCCCCAGCGCCGATTCAAGAGCCTCCGCGATTGCTGCGGACGAAGGCTTCAACACTCGGAAACGTTGAACGAAAGAATGCTGCGCATTCTTTTCGACTAATTCGAGGAAGCGGTGTTTCTTTCCGCGCTGCGGATTGGAAATCTCCACGCGATGCTTGGCCTGTTCGCTGAGGACTTCCTCCAGCACTTCGCGCTCTTCGAAGTCAATTGGCGTGTGGATGCAGCGAGGAAGATATGCGGCGTCGAGGTAGAGCTGCTTCAGCAAGGAAGGAAGAAACTCCGCCGGGTTGAATTCTTCCTGGTTCTCCCAGTAAAAATCTCGTCGGTCCACCACGCGCCCGCCGCGAATGTGGAACAGATTCACGGCCACCTGCGGCGGTTCCGCGTACCAGGCGATCACGTCCGTGTCGTCGCCCGACGCAGCCGCGATTTTCTGGCGCTCTTCCATTTCCGCCAGCGTGCGCAAAAGATCGCGATACCCGGCGGCCTCTTCGAAGCGTTCGTCTTCCGAAGCGTTCGCCATCCGCTGTTCGAGACTGTGCGAAAGATCGTTGCGGCGGCCTTCTAGGAACAACCGCACATCGCGCGCAGCTTCCACGTAGCGCTCGTCGGTGACCAATCCTTCGACGCAAGGGCCGAGGCAGCGGTGAATGTAATACTGCAGGCAGGGCCGGGGATGTTTGCGCGTGAGGTCCACCGTGCAAGAGGGAACAAGGAAATGTTTATGGATTAAATGGACCATGCGATACGCGAGATTCGCGGGAAAATACGGCCCAAAATAAATCGAGCCATCCTTTTTCAGGCGGCGCGTTACATAGACGCGCGGATACTTTTCATACGCCGTGTACTGAATGTAGGGATATGTTTTATCGTCGCGAAGCAGGATATTGAATTTAGGCTGATGCTTCTTGATGAGATTGTTTTCGAGGGCCAGCGCTTCTTTCTCATTGTCGACGACGATGTACTCCAGATCGGCAATCTCGCGAACAAGCGATCCCGTTTTGGCGTCCTGCTGGCTTTTGTCCAGAAAATACGAGCGGACACGGCTTCGCAGCGAGAGCGCCTTCCCCACATACAGAATTGCACCGCCCGCATCCTGAAAGAGATACACCCCGGGCTGGGTGGGGAGATTGGCGACTTTTTCACGAAGTTCCATGGATAGGCGTTACACTACCTGGTGCTGTGGCGAAGACAACTTTCATGATAGCAAACGGAATCTAACCCGACACGAATCGCCATGACCCGACTCGCATTCATCGTCTCGCTGTTCTTCATTCTCGCTGGTGCTTTGCCCGCTCAGCAGCAACAAGATAAACAGCAAGGGCAGCAGCAAAGCCAGCAAGATCAACAGAAAAGCCAGCAGCAGAACCAGCAACAGACCGGACAAAGCGAGCAAGATTCCGACGCGCCGCCAGTAGATCAAGAGTCCAGCTCGAAGAAGCCGCGCGCAGATAATGACAATGGCGGCAAAGATGCCACCGCGGATGCGCCGCCCGCGATCTCATCCGACGCAGCAAAAGCCAAAGCGGCCGCTACCTACAATCCATTGCCGGCGCAGCAGGACATCGAAGTGGGGATGTTCTATCTTCACAAAGGCGATATCGACGCCGCAATCGACCGCTTTCTCGATGCCATCCAGCAGCGTCCTAACTTCGCGAAACCGCGCTTGCTGCTGGGGAAAGCCTACGAAAAAAAGCACGATAACGAATCGGCCGTGAAATATTACAAGGAATACCTCAAAGTGCTGCCCGGCGCGCCGGACGCGAAGGAAGTCCAGAAGAGAATCGAAAAACTCTCGAAAGAGTAGCGCCGTTCGCGCAGCGCCGGCTAATACGACGGAAAAGTCTTGAGGAACTTCATCGCCCGCTCATAATCCTGAAATTTCTTTTCCTCCGCTCGAAATTGCGGTGAGTGCGACTCGCGCCGGCACCGAGCGAAGCGCATCGGATGCTTCAGGTGCAGCATTTCATGGTACAGAACATACGCCACGACATATTCAGGCACGTTGCTCCGGTCGAGCTGACGATTGATCACGATCTGCTCGAGCGCAGGATCGAAGCAACCCAGCTGCGTCCGCCAAATGCGGTTGCTCCAGCCAAGCGTCGGTTTTACCAGCAAATTTTCAAAATAACGCGCATTCAATCGTTCGAACATGGGCCCCAAATCATGATGCCTGCCTGCAGGACGATCGTCCACGCGTCGCGCGCGCCGTTGCCGCAACGCCAAGAGCCTGCGGCGCGTGGAATGCGCATAGGTGTACTTGCGGTACGCGGCTAGAAATTCACCCGGCGGCTGACGCCGATAAAGCCGGCCCAGCAGGATTCCCGCGGCAGCCTCAAAGACGTCCCGTGGCGCGTCCCGCAGCAAATCCGAAACACGCACGTACGCGGTGTCGTCGCGCAATCGAATCGTATGCGTCAGGTCCGCGTAAGGATGGTACTCAACGACAAAATGAGGCGGCCGGCCTTCGCAGCCGATTCGCGTGTAGATCCGCTGGAAAATGCGCTCGCCGCCAGGAACCATGCGGGAACGCCCCTTCGAACGCTTCACGATTGTTTTCTCCGCACGGGCGGGGGCGCGGCAGTCTTCAGCGCGTTGTCAACGTCCGTGAGCGCTTCCTTGGTGCCGTCGAGTGCGTCCAACAGGGTGTCCTTGTAGGTGTCGAGTTCCTGCCCTTTTTCCTGAATCTTTTCCAAAATGTCGAGAAACTCATTTCCCTTCGACTTCATCAGCTTCAGCGCGCCATGAATGTCCGCCTGGCGCTCCTTCCCAACCTCGATCTGGTCGGCGGCATCGTCCATGCAACCGGTGTAGGCATTCAGCAAGTTGTTCAACACTTCGGCGCGCCGGCGATCCTGCACTTTTCGATTTAGTTCATATTGGAATTTCTTCAGCCGGTCCTCTGCGAATTTCATATACAACCCGATACGCTCGGCAGGTTCGTAGGCGTCGCGAATCTGATTCGCTTCGCCTTCAGTTAGATAATCTTTCCGCTCTTGAAGCGGCATTGGCGAATGCATAGTCGAACGAGCAGCCGAATGCGCTAGCACTGCTGCGAGCAATCCAATCGCGAGCGTCGTGCTTCGCATGATCGCCTCCTATCGCTTCGGTTTCCCGGCCGCATCATTTGCCGGCTGCTTCGGAAACAACATTTGAATCAGATGGCGATCCATTTCGTCGAGTTGGCCGCGAATTTCGACGAAAGGTTTGCGGTCGTCCTCGGTAAGCCCCACGATCATCGCATCCAGCCTTCGCAAGGATTCGCGAAGCGAAATCTGCAGCTGCTTGTAACCGTTGGAATGTCTCTCCGCGTCCGGAAATTTGTCTTCGAGCGCTTTCTCGCAGGATCGCGCTTCGTCGAGATATTTCTTTAAAATGGCGATCGCTTCAGCGGTCTGGTCATTCGCGAGAGCGGTTTCCGCATCCTTAAACTCCGATTCGCCCAACGGCAGCAGCAGCTTGGCTCTGTGAACCCGGTCCGCCTCGTGCTCAAATTTGGCTCGCCACTGTCCAGTGCTGTGATATTCCTGGGCCGCGAGAGCAGCCATCACCATCGTGAGTGCGAGTACCAGCGCCGAGATGTGAGCGATGCGAAGCACAGAATTATTTCTTCTTCTCTTTAATCTCACGAGTTAAGAAGCGGACGCGCGCGGTAGCCTCGAAATACATGTCATTATTCTCATCTTTGTTCAGTTGCAGAAACTTCTGATACCAGTCGAGCGCTTGGGTCGCTTGCCCCAGTTTATCGTAACAAGTGGCGCGGATGAAAACCGTGCCCGCCGGCAATTCCTCCCGCCGCGACAAAAGATCGAGGGCCTTCAGCGCCGATTCATAATTCTTGCCGAGGTATTCAGCGGCTACAAGTTCTCCCAGCACGTCATTCGACTGCGGATTCATTTTGAACGCGACGAGCAATTCGCGCGCGGCATCCGGATACGCCCGTTTTTCAAGGTATAGGTGACCAATCTGCGCGGGAATGTCGGGGTCCTGCGGCGCGAGCTTCGCGGCTTTCTCCAGCGCTGCTATCGCATCGTCGTAGCGTTTCAATTGAAATAAAATCTGGCCGCGAAGTTTCAGGGCCGAAAGCGATTCCTGATTCGACCCGGCGGTGCGATCGAGTTCGGCAAGCGCTTCCTCGTTCTTGCCCAGTTTGGTGAACGCCAGCGCTCGAGCAACGCGAGCCGCGGCGTCAGTAGGCTGCGCTTCGAGATACGTCCCAAGCTCGTGCGCCGCTTCCTCATATTTCTTTTCGGCCATGAGCGCTTGCGAAAGTCCAAGATGCGCCTGCGCATTCGAAGGATCAGAAGTGATCGCGGCGCGAAATTCTGTTTCCGAGTCTGCCGGTTGATGAGACGAGAGAAGCACGCGCCCGAGTGCGAAGTGGATATCGGAATTCTTGTCGTCAAGCTTCTCCGCTGCACGATAGTTCTCAATCGCGAGGTCCAGTTTCCCGGATTGTTCGTAAGCCCAGCCCAATAGAAATTGCGGACGAGCCTCTTTCGGCAAAAGCTCGGCAGCTTTCTGAAGCGGCTCGATAGCCGCAGCTGGGTCAGACTCCAGCAGCGTGATTCCCAGGTTTACATATGCAATATCCAACTTGGGATCGAGCGAAATCGCCTTCTCGTATTCGGCTTTTGCGTCTGCGTTCTGCTTTAAACTCGCATACGCATTGCCCAAATCGAAATGCGCATCCGCATCATCGGGCTTGGTCGCCAGATATTTCTGATACGAGCGCACCGCCTCCGCATAATCCTTGTGATCCATCGCGGCGCGCGCAGCAACGAGCGCCGGGTCAGGCGTGTCGTCTGGAACGTGAATGCGCGTCCTGGTTGTATTGGATTGCGCCGAAGCGGCCGGCAAAAGCCAAAAGGCAAAGATAAGAAAAGCGAGGAGAGCAAACCGCATCCATCGAGAGTCGCGTGCAGCAGCCCGATGCTTCATTGCGCCGTAGGATTGGTTTCTGATCCGTTCGTTTTTGGCGAAGCACCGGAATTTCCGTGATTGGTACCGTTGCCGTTGCGTCCATTCAGGGTGCGCGCCAGAAATTTCCCGGTATGCGATTGCAAATTCCGCGCTACTTGTTCAGGAGTCCCCGCCGCCACCACGTGGCCGCCCGCGTCTCCGCCTTCCGGCCCGAGATCAATCATCCAGTCCGCGGACTTAATCACATCCAAATTGTGCTCGATAATCAGCACCGAAGCTCCGCCGTCAATCAATTTGCGAAACGCCGTCAGCAGCTTTTGAATATCGTCGAAATGCAGGCCCGTCGTGGGCTCGTCAAAAATATACAGAATGCCGGCATTCTCCTGCCGCGTGAGATGCGCCGCGAGTTTCAAGCGTTGCGCTTCGCCGCCGGAAAGCGTAGTGCCGGATTGTCCGAGCCGCAAATAACCGAGTCCCACCTCGTCGAGCACGCGCAGCTTCGTGGTCACCTTTGGGTACGCGGCAAAAAATGTGAGCGCCTCGCGCGCCGTCATCTGCAGCACTTGGTGGATGTTTTTTTCTTTGAAGGTAACGTCGAGAACGCTGCTTTTATAGCGCGTCCCGCGGCACTCCTCGCACACCAGCTCCACGTCGGCTAAAAATCGCATTTCGACCGTCACCGTTCCATCGCCCTGGCACGCTTCGCAGCGGCCGCCTGGAATATTGAACGAGAAATGTCCTGCCGTGAGCCCGCGCTTTTTTGCTTCCGGCATCGCCGCAAAAATTTCGCGAATCGCGTCGAAAGCCTTCAAGTAGGTGGCCGGATTCGAGCGCGGCGTGCGCCCAATTGGCGATTGGTCCACCATTTCGATCGCCGTCAGCGCCGAATCTCCTTCGAGGCGATCGCAGAATTCGCGATAATTTCCGCCGGTGCGCTTGGCTTCGAGCGCTTTGTACAGCACGTCGTAAACCAGTGTGGATTTACCCGAGCCGCTCACGCCCGTCACCGCCACCAGCACGCCAAGCGGAATCATCACATCGACGCTTTGCAGATTGTGGCTGTGCGCGCCGGTGATTTTCAGAAACTTTCCTTGCGGTTTTCGGCGCCGCGCCGGCACACTGATTTTCAGATCGCCGCGCAAATAACGGCCCGTGATCGAATCGGGATCGGCCAGCAATTGCTCGCGCGAGCCGGCGAAGATCAGTTTGCCGCCGTGTTCGCCCGCACCGGGGCCGAGATCGAGAATATGGTCGGCAGCCAAAATTGTTTCGGGATCGTGCTCGACGACCACGAGCGTGTTGCCCAGATCGCGCAAACCCTTCAAGATCCGAATCAGCCGATCGGTATCGCGCGGATGCAAACCGATCGAAGGTTCATCGAGCACATACAGCGCGCCCACCAGATGCGAACCGAGCGACGTGGCAAGCTGGATTCGCTGCGCTTCGCCACCCGACAGCGTAGATGTCAGCCGGTCGAGCGTGAGGTAGTCGAGGCCCACCTCATCGAGGAATTGCAATCGCAGCTGAATCTCTTCGAGCACTTTGTCGGCAATCGTGGATTCCGCGGCGGTAAGTTGCAGCGCTTGGAAGAACGGGCGCGCCTCTTTCACCGTCATTTGGCAAACTTCCGTGATTGACCGCCCCGCGATTTTCACAGCGCGAGCTTCAGCGCGCAATCGCGTGCCGCGGCAGTCAGGGCAGAGCGCGTAGCCGCGATACCGGCTCAGGAAAACGCGCACGTGCAATTTATATTTCTTGCGCTCGAGCCAGCCGAAAAATCCTTTTACGCCGGGGAAATCCGCCTTGCGGTCGCCTTCGATGATTGCATCGCGCTGCGCTGCGCTCAGTTGGCGAAACGGAACATCCAGCGGAATTCCTTTGTCGCGCGCATACGAACGCATGTCCATCGCGAGCTGCCGGTAGCGCGGTTTCGTCCACGGTTCGATTGCGCCATCTGCCAGCGATTTGCTTTTGTCTGGCACCACGCGATCGAGATCGAAATCAATCGTATTGCCGAAGCCCTGGCAGCGTGGGCAGGCGCCGTACGGATTGTTGAAAGAGAAAAGACGCGGCTCCGGCTCCTGATAGGTGGCGCCGCACTTTTTGCAATCGAAACGCTCGTTGAAGACGAGGCGTTCCGGCGCAGCGGCGCTGCGCGGGGCAGGTTCGCTCGTGCCCGCGCTTGTTCCTACGGCAGCAGCCGAATCCGCTTCCGAGGCCGGCGCCTCTGGCACGAATTCGAGAATCGCTTCGCCGCGCCCCTCGCGGTAACAAATCTCGATCGAATCCATCAGCCGCGAACGAATTTCAGGCCCAAGCACCAGCCGGTCTACCAGCACATACGCCGGCTTCGAGAAATCCATGTCCAGCAGATCTTCCGGTGTCGAGAATTCGAAGACGCGGCCTTCCTGATAAAGCCGGTTGAATCCTCGCTTACGCAAATTCACCAGAGCCTGGCGAATCGCTTCGGGGCCCGGACACGCCTGCTTTTTAGCCTTCGTCCCGGGCACCGGTACCTCTGGCGTCAGCTTCAGCTCATACAAGACGTAAAATCGCCGGCCCGCGGGCAGCGCCAGCACTCGCGCTGCAATTTCGTCCAGCGTGTCCTTGCGCACTTCTTCGCCGCAGTTCAGGCAGAACGTATGACCCACGCGCGCGTACAACAGCCGCAAGTAATCGTAAATTTCAGTCGCGGTCGCAACGGTCGAGCGCGGGTTTCGCGTGGAATTCTTCTGCCGGATCGAAATGGCCGGCGCAATACCGGTAATTTCGTCGACGTCCGGCTTCTCGATGCGTTCGAGAAACTGCCGCGCATAAGCCGAAAGCGATTCGATATACCGGCGCTGTCCCTCGGCATACAGCGTGTCAAACGCGAGGCTGGACTTGCCCGAGCCCGAAACGCCAGTGACCACCGTGATGGCATTGTGGGGAATCGTGAAATCGAGGTTCTTCAGGTTGTGAACCCGAGCTCCGCGGACGCGGATCTCCTCGATGTCGCCCGGGATCGTCGCGGCACCCGTCCTTACCGTGGTGTCCGGCCCGCGGAGCGCTTTTGCGAGTGCCGCCTTGTCTGTAGGGTTCTTCGCCATGTGTGTAAACAAAAAATTATACGCTGTTGCGTCAAGCGCTTCAAATCTAAGGCAAAATCAGTGACGAGCGCCATCACGTAACGCATAATTGCTTGGTGAGCGAATCACAACAGATCAAGTGTCACGTCCACGGATGGCAAGAACGTGCGTTCGTTTGCCAGCACATTTTGCAATCCCTACGGACCGGCATGCCGGTCGGGTTTCATTGGTCTTCTGAAGATTCCAGCGCCCGGCCCGACGCGTGGTGCTCGACCTGCGAAGAAGCCCGCATCGAGGCCGGAGGAGACTGGACCCCCGAAGTCGAGAAGATCCTGGGTGTAAAGTTACTCTGCGGCGGGTGCTACGACTACGCGAAATCCATTTGGACCGCGGGACGTAAGATCACTCAGTAGAACCGACAGGCCCCTCCCAGTTGGCCATACCGCGTACTCCTCTGGTTAATCATTCGACAAATACACCTATTTGAGAATACTGTAGCGGCTTAACCGCTTATACTGAATCACCGATGCGAATCCCTGGAGGGTTCAAACACGTGAAAATCCGCCACCTCGCCCTGTTCCTCGCGCTGATGTTCTTTGTCATGCACACCTCCATCTCGAATGCTCAAACGCGAAAGCCGCTGACGAATCAAGACGTCATCGATATGACCAAGCAAGCGCTCACACCATCCATCATCGTTAAAGCGATCGAAGCCAACCAAACCGATTTCGACGTTTCCGCGCAAGCGCTCCTAGACTTGAAGAACGCGGGAGTGGACGCGTCCGTGATGGAAGCGATGCTATCCGCCCAGGGCAGCAAGCCGTCTGGCTCGGTCGAGGCGCTTCACGGCGCGTCTGCACCGCCTGACGACACCACCAGTCCGGATGCATCGAAGAGAGTATGCAGCGCCACAAGGGGCTGCTTGATCCGCGAGGGAACCGAAGTGCCGCTTAAATTTGCCAGCGATCTGAGTTCGAAAACGGCGGTCGAAAACGATCCGGTCGAATTCCTTCTCGATGACGACGTGAAGGTCGGTCCAACCATTGTCGTGGCAAAGGGCGCGCACGCCAGAGCCATCGTTTCTCACGCTCACCGCGCCGGAATGATGGGAAAGGGTGGCGAGCTTAATATTCAACTGCAGTACTTGGCGGTTGCCGATAATCACGTTCGCCTTCGAGGTACGAAAGGCCGGGAAGGCGATAGTAAAGTTGGCGCAACAGTAGCCCTTACTGTGCTGTTCGGTCCCATCGGTTTGATCAAGCACGGCAAAGAAGTTCAGATCCCCGCGGGTACGCCTCTCACGGCCTACGTCGAGCAGGACATCTGGCTCCCGCCCGCGCAATAGAAATTTCCACGCAGACTGCAACTCGAACTCTCGCCTTTCGCGCCGGTTCTGTGTTAGTTCTTAGACGGGGCCGCGATGACATCCGAAAGTCCGAGGTTTGACCGCATTATCTGGATTGTGCTGGACAGCGTGGGCATCGGCGAATTGCCGGACGCGAATGACTATGGAGATGTTGGGCGCGATACGCTCGGCCACATCGCTCGCTCCCGCCCCCTGAGAATTCCGAATCTTCAGCGACTCGGCATCAGCAATATTGCTCCGCTTCAATCCATAACTCCCCCAGAGCATCCTGCCGCGAGTTACGGAAAGGGCGCCACAAAATCCCCGGGAAAGGACACCACCACCGGTCACTGGGAAATGGCGGGTGTATGGCTCGACCAGGCTTTTCCGGTTTATCCCAATGGATTTCCGAAGTATGTGATTTCGGAGTTCGAGCGGCAGATCGGGCGCCGTACGCTCGGCAACAAACCTGCGTCGGGAACTGAAATCATCAAGGAGCTGGGCCTGGAGCATGTCACCACAGGCTTTCCGATTGTTTACACCTCCGGCGACAGCGTCTTTCAAGTCGCCGCACACGAAGACGTGATTCCCATCGCAGAGCTTTATCGCATGTGCGAAATCGCGAGGAAGATTCTCGACGGGCCCAATCGCGTGGGACGCGTGATCGCGCGCCCGTTTGCCGGGCCGCCAAGCAATTTTCAGCGCACCGAGCGCCGTCACGATTACGCTGTCGAGCCGCCTAAGCCGATGCTGCTTGACGTTCTCGCCGAACGCGGCACGCCCGTATTCGGCGTGGGCAAAATTCACGACATCTATAATGGTCGCGGTGTGCCCGATCACGTCACGACGAAGAATAATTCCGACGGGATGGCGAAGCTCACCGAGGCGATCGCTCAACGCCCGACGGGATTGATCTTCGCGAATCTGGTTGATTTCGACATGCTCTACGGCCATCGCAAAGATGTAGAGGGATTCGCGCGCTCGCTCGAGCAATTCGACGAGCAGCTCGGGCCGTTCCTTGAGCTCTTGAAGCCTTCCGATTTGTTAATCATCACGGCGGATCACGGTTGCGATCCGGATCCGGTGAATCCCACCACGGATCACTCCCGCGAATACGTTCCGATTCTGGCCTACACTCCGCGATCCGCATTCGGACGGAAGCTGGGCACACGTTCGACGCTTGCGGACATGGGGCAAACGGTGGCCGAAAATTTCGGCGGAGAAATCCCGCACGGGACCAGCTTTTTGGAATTGGTTTCGAGGTAATCGCGCCGGCGAATCGCGCGCGACAACTTTCTGCTACGAGTTATTGGCCTTGCGAAGCCTTCTGGGCGTAGTAGCCGGCCCGAGTCCTGACCGCTAATTTTCCGTGGCCTTTTGGCGCCACCACTTGGACCTGCACGGTGCGGAACGTGCCATCCTTCGCGGAGTTGCTTGGATAGTAGCCCAATTCATACTGGTTTCGAATGTCGCGTGCTACTTGCCCGCAGATCGCCTGCACCTGCTCGAGATTATCGGGGAAATAAGCCAGCCCCCCGGTTGCCGTCGCAAGCTCCGTCAAAATCTTCTTTGAGTGCCGCACCATGCCCTTGCTGTGCTTGCGATCGTCCTCGCTGAAGACGCCGATCGCGTAAATGGCAGCGTCTGATTGCTCCGCTACCTTAATCGTGTACTCAAAGGATTTCCGGCTGGCGTCATCATCGCCGTCGGTGATTACGAGCAGGACGCGTTTGTCCTTGTGTCCCTTCTTCAGGTGATCGAGCGAACCGATGATTGCGTCGTAAAGCGCCGTGCTCCCGCGTGAGTCGATGCGCGAGAGCGCTTCATTCAATTCCTTCTGATCGCTGGTGAAGTCTTCGTTCAGGTCGAGATAATATTCGTCGTTAAAATTCACGACGAAGGCTTCGTCTCGTGGGTTGCTCGTTTTGACGAAAGTGATCGCCGCTTCATTCACCTGCGCGCGCTTCTCCCGCATGCTGCCGCTGTTGTCGATCACCAGGCCCATCGTCACGGGAATGTCTTCGCGCGAGAAGAGTGAAATCTTCTGCTCCACCTTATCTTCGAAAACACGAAAATTGTCCTGCTTCAGGTCACCGACGAATTGGCCTTTCTCGTCATCCACGGTGGCGTGCAGCACCACAAGATCGACGTTGGCTTTGATGACGCCTTTTTGCTGTCCCGGATTTTGCGGCGGCGGCGGGCCGGGAATTGCTCCCTGCGCGCGAACGCGCGGCGCAAACAGGCAAAAACAGGCAAACGCTAGAAGGAAGATTGCGGAACGATGACCTCTAGTGACCGGGCGCAAAATAGCCCGTCTTTGCATACACGGTGAGGGGAGGGAGCCCCTTTGGCGGGTGCAGCTTGACCTTGATCTTGCGCCATTTGCCGTCGTGCGCATGATCGCTCGGCCTGTATCCCACGACATATTGGTTACGCAACTCCATGCTGATTTTCGAAGCAATGTCCGGCAGATCCGCAATCTGGTTCACCACAAATGTCCGGCCGCCAGTCATGGCGGTTAAATCGCCCAGCAGGGAAGGCCCGTTTGCTTCTTCCGGTGTGTGGCCACCGGTCGGGTCATAGAGCCCGATCGCGAAAATCTGTACGTCCGCTTCCTTTATAAAGTTGCGAACGTCGTTGAGCGTGTACCTGCTGTGATTATCGCCCCCGTCGGATATGATGAGCAACGCCTTCTTTGTGTTGTGTGCTCCTTTCATTTGGCTGAGGCCCAGATAAATTCCGTCGAAGAGCGCCGTCTCGCCTTTTGCCGCGGTGAACATCAGGCGGTTTTGGAGTTCCTCGACGCTTCCGGTGAACGAGCTCACGAGTTCCGCGCGATCGTTAAAATCCACCAGGAAAAATTCATCCTGCGGATTGGCCGTCCGGAAGAATTGCACCGCTGCCAGGCGCGACTTGTCGATCTTGTCGGTCATGCTGCCGCTCATGTCGAAAATCACGCCGATGGATATCGGCGCGTCCTCGCTCGAGAACCGGACAATCTCCTGCTCGGTATTGTCCTCGAAGATGCGAAACGCATCCTGCTCAAGTCCGGTGACCAGGCGGCCATACGGATCCGTCACGGTCACGTTGACCAAGGTCATTTCCGTTTCAGTTTTGAGTTTTTTGCCGGGTTTTTCTGTGCGCGCGGGTTTAACCGGACCCGGCGCTTCGTTCTGAGCCCAAACTGGAGTTGTGAAGAGCGGAGCCGCTAAGAGGATTCCTACCGCACAAACTGCCGCGAGGCCCCATCTTGCTCCGGGCTGCGTCGCGCGGTATTTCAAGGTGCCCCCGATGGCCTATACTGCGCCAAATTGTATCACCATGTTTTTCGAAAACAAGTAGTGAAATATGCATTCGCGGCCGGGCGACGCCGTGAGGCCGGCATCTTGTGCCGCTTCTGGCGCGCGCCGAACGATGCTCTCCGGTGTTAGACTTAGCAAGCGGCGGAAAGGCAGCGGGGACGCCATGGCAAAAGAAGATACAGGTTTAAGCGTGAAGGTTTTCGCCATAATCCCCGCCCGATACGCCTCTACCCGCCTGCCGGGCAAGCCCTTGGCTTCGATTGCGGGCCGCTCGATGATCCAGCACGTGGTGGAGCGAGTCCGAAAAGCTGCGCATGTAGCGCGCGTAGTGGTCGCTACGGACGATGACCGCATTAAGAAGGCGGTCGAGGAGTTCGGCGGGGAAGCCGTTCTCACCCGGCGAGATCATCGTAATGGTACGGACCGCGTAGCCGAAATCGCGGCTCACCTGGAAGCCGAGATCTACGTGAACATCCAGGGAGACGAGCCGCTCATCGACCCCGGCACCATTGACGCAGTCGTTGCCGAAATGCTCGAAGACGATTCCATCCAAATCGCGACGCCGTGTACGGCGATTACGTTGGCGAACGACGTGATGGATCCGAACATCGTGAAAGTGGTGCGCGATTTTGACGGGAATTGCCTGTATTTCTCGCGGGCGCCGATTCCGTGGGTGCGTGACAACAAAGCGGAGGCCGCGCCGCATCACTGGAAGCATGTGGGTCTCTACGCTTTCCGTCGCGAGGCTTTGCTCGAATTTCCTACGCTTCCTCCTGGCGAACTCGAGGCGGTGGAACAGCTCGAGCAGCTTCGGTGGCTGGAGAATGGTTTCCGGATTCGCGGTGTGGAAACGGATTACGACGCGATCAGCGTTGATGTGCCTGCGGATATCCAGCGCGTGGAAAAAATTCTGCAGGAGCGCGCTGCTTCCTGACGCTGTGCTGTTCGCGCGCCGCGAAAATAATTTCTGAACGCGATTTGACACGCGGCGCGTTTCCGAACATAATGACGAGTACGCCGATTCCAGCGGAGGAATTCGAGCGCTTTGCGGGCCGCCCCGAAATACATCTTTGTAACCGGCGGCGTAGTATCTTCCCTGGGCAAAGGCGTCGCCGCTGCCTCCATCGGTTGTCTCCTCGAAAGCCGCGGCCTTAAAGTCACCCTCCAGAAGTGCGATCCGTACCTGAACGTTGATCCTGGCACGATGTCGCCCTATCAGCACGGCGAAGTGTTTGTGACCGATGACGGCGCGGAGACCGATCTCGACCTGGGGCACTACGAGCGGTTCACGAATTCTCATCTGACGCGCGATCATAACTGGACTACCGGCCGGATCTACGAGTCGATCATTGCGAAAGAGCGCCGCGGCGATTATCTCGGCAAGACTGTGCAGGTAATTCCGCACGTCACCGACGAGATTAAAGCTGCGTTCCGCAAGGTTGCGGATGCAGTTGACGTGGTGATCGTGGAAATTGGCGGAACGGTCGGCGACATTGAGTCGCTTCCGTTCCTGGAAGCGATTCGGCAGATGCGCCTGGAGATGGGTTCGGAGAATGTTCTGTTCGTTCATCTCACGCTGGTGCCCTTTATTCCCACGGCCGGCGAATTGAAGACGAAGCCGACGCAGCACAGCGTGAAGGAATTGCTCAGCATCGGGATACAACCCGACATTCTGATTTGCCGCAGTGACCGTCAACTGGGCAGCGATTTGAAAGGGAAAATCGCGCTCTTTTGCAACGTGCATGAGTCGTGCGTGATATCCGCGCCCGACGTTGGAAATATTTATGAGGTGCCGATGTCGCTTGCAGCCGAGCGGCTCGACGAACAGATTCTCCGATTGTTGAAGCTGGAAGCGCCGCCGCGCGATTTGAGCCGCTGGCTGGCGATGCTCGAGACGCTCGAGCATCCGCAGGGCGAGGTGCACATCTGCGTAGTCGGGAAATATGTGCAGCTCGAAGACGCGTACAAGAGTTTGCGCGAGGCGTTGGTCCATGGCGGCCTTGCGAATCGGCAGCGCGTGGTCTTCGAATGGATCGAAGCAGAAGATCTTGATTCGCCTGCCTCGGCTGACAGGCTGCTTCGGCACGCCGACGGGATTCTGGTGCCGGGCGGATTCGGCAAGCGCGGCATCGCCGGGATGGTGCAGGCGATTACTTATGCGCGCGAGAAGAAAATCCCGTTCTTTGGGATTTGTCTTGGCATGCAGTGCGCGACGATCGAGTACGCACGGCAGGTTTCGCGCATTGAAAATGCCGACAGCACGGAGTTTGATCCCTCGACTACGAATCGCGTGATTTACAAATTGCGCGAACTGCTCGGCGTCGACGAAATGGGCGGCACGATGCGACTTGGTGCGTGGCCGTGCAAACTCGAGCCCGGCTCGTTTGCACATAAGGCTTATGGCGTGCTTGAGATCTCCGAGCGCCATCGCCATCGCTACGAATTCAATTGCGAGTACGAGCAGACGCTCACGCGCGCGGGTTTCCGCATCACCGGCCGGACACCCGATGGCGTGTACGTCGAAATTGTCGAAGTGCCCGATCATCCCTGGTTCGTTGGCTGCCAGTTTCATCCTGAGTTCAAATCGAAGCCTCTTGCCCCGCATCCGCTGTTTGCCGCGTTCATTCGCGCCAGCTTGGAAAATCGTCGGGCCCGACTTGGAGTGGCGGCGGATAAGCGCGTTTCTGCCGCTGATCCCGCTGACTGAAATTCCGTGACTCGTAATTTGTGACTTGTGACTCGTGAGTTCGCGGCGAGCTCGAATGGCGCGTTCTTGTACCCCCTTTACCGCCGATTAGGAAGGGCCTCGGGCTCATGTTTTCAGTGAGTTACGGCGGCTTTTAATCGCGGAACCGTGGATTAGAAATCGAGCGGCGAGCGGCGTTTCGTCGGCCTCGGGCTTGCTCAGGAGCACGTGATGAGTGCCGAGTGGGCCCAGGGGCAGGCGTGGGGAAGCAGGATCAGAAATCGCCAAAAATTTGCGATTAGGAATTCTTAGTGGGCTGAATTTTCTATGAGTTGGACCAAATTCTAATTCCAGATTTGCGATTAGAAATGCAATTGTTAGCGATGGGGCGACGCGTGCCATTTCTCGAGCTTTGCCGCAACAAAAGCGCACAGGCCTTTCGTTCCTCTGGGTAAACAAGAGTGCCTGCGCCAGTAAAACCGAAGCCGCAGCCGATAGTGACGTTAGCGTCGTCATATAAAAACGGGAAATGGTAGCGCGTATTTTAGGGTTTGGGTATCCGTAGAACTACGCAAGCCTGTGGAAAACTTGAAATTTTCGGCCGGCTTTAGGCGACGTAAACATTCTCGTTATGCCAGATTAGGAATTCGTCGGCGGGTCTCAGGTCAGGTGGACCGGGGAGGCCAATTGTTTTTCCGTGTTCGGCATAGTATTCGTGTCCATTTTCGAACTCATCCTTGATTCGGCGGCTAACCTCCACGCGATGCTCGGGCGTGACTGTGATGTACCCCCTGTCGAACAAGGTGTGCACATCCTGTCGCAATAGAAGGCCATTTCGGGGGTCGTGCGGTCCGTTGTTTGCAAAGGGTCGAATGTGAGCAGCGTCCAGCACGTGAAGCACGGGCGACGAAGTGAAGGCGCAGCGACGACGATAGGCGTCGGTGATAATTACGCGAAAAGTGCCCTGGCCCAAGCGAGGCGCGACGAGCTGCGGTTTCCCGAACCGATCCACTGATGCCACTGCGTCTACAGGTTGAAGAGTTTTTCCCTTCAAACGATTCTGAACCTGTTCCCAGATTGCCTCGCCGCGCAAGTCGGCTGTGTCATAGGTGCGGCCTTGGACGATGTTGGGGTCCCAATCCGTCGCCGGAATCCAAGCGTCTTCCGCAAAGAAGAAAGGGGACTGAAGCAAGATGCAGCCGATCTGATAGTCTTCATAAGATCCAGCGTAGAATCGTCTGTAGCGCTCAATCCTTGTGCGCATTTCGTGTTCAGTCTTGGCGCCATTGCGCGTTCCGAACGCGCTCCACGCAAAACTCACTGGAAGGCCGGCGAAATATCTAAAAAAGCCACCTCCGACTATGAAATTCCTAGGACTGTGGAGTTTGAAGAGGAACGGTTCACTGATTTCCAGGGCACGAAATGCGCGATCCCCGCTGGGTCGCCAGAAATTCACTTCTTCTGGTGGTTCCTCGCTCGAGAGGTAGGTGAACCAATCCCAGTCCGTAATGCCAACATAGAATTTCATCGTGCCTCGTCCCGGATGCGCGGAGTGTAATCTCAAGAATCACTTAGTGCAATCATTACGCAAACTGGACGGACCGGAGCAGACGGGAAGAGAGATAAAAGAGCCGGCAGGATGCCGGCGCTACAAAAGAACGATGCCGATGAGTGGCAAGAACGGCTGGTGTGACGCGCTAGGGTGGGGGCGCCTACGCAACTGGAAGAACGAAATCGCGGTGTGGGCAAGCATATCGAGTGTGGAATGTGTTTTGGGTTGGGGCACAGGCAGGAATGCCTGTGCTACTTACGTGCGGGGGTGGAGGTGCATGCGGATGCCGTTTTTGGGGCGCAGCGTTACTGAGAATAGGGGCTCGATGGATTGATTAGCGGCTAGGGTTAGGCGGAATTTTTGGGCAATTGTGGCTAGGAGCAATGTGGATTCCATCATGGCGAAGCCTGCGCCTACGCAGACTCTGGGGCCGCCGCCGAAGGGGAAATAGGAGAAGCGGGGGATTTTGCCGGTGCGAATGGGGTCGTGGCGCCAACGCTCGGGGTCGAAGCGCTCGGGGCTGGGGAAGAAGCGGGCGTCGCGCTGGGTAACCCATTGGAGCAGGAAGAGATTGGTGCGCGCCGGGATGGTGTAGCCGTCGAGTTCGTAGTCGTGGATGGCGCGGCGGCCTACGCCCCAGGCGGGCGGATACAGGCGCATCGATTCCTTCATTACCATCTCGGTGTAGGGGAGGCGCGGGAGATCGGCTGGTACCGGTGCGCGATTTCCCAACACTTCGCGAAGTTCTGCTCCGAGAGCTGCGTCGACCTTGGGATTTTGCGCCAGTAAATACCAGGTCCAGCTGAGGGTGTTCGCGGTGGTGTCGTGCCCGGCGAGGAAGAGGGTCATGATCTCGTCGCGCAACTGCTCGTCGGTCATGCGGCCGCCGCCTTCGTCTCTGACGGCGAGCAAATTGGTTAGCAGGTCGCTGCCGGCGGTTGGGTCGTCGCCGGCGGAGATCTTTCGCCGGTCGCGAATCAATTTATAGACCACATCATTGAGATGTTTTATGGATTGGCGCAGGCGTCTGCTTTTGGGAATGGGGATGCGATCCGGGAGCACGAAAGCCCAATTGGCTTGGGAGATGAAGAGATCCATTACGACCGCCATGGCATGGCCGATGCCGCGGGCGTGCTCTGAAACGTCGGAGCCGAAAAGCGACTTGGCGACGATTTCGAGGGTGAGAGCCATCATGTCGGCGTGGACGTCACGGGTTTCGCCGGCCTTCCATCCTGCGAGCATTGACGCGGCGGCTTGGGTCATCACCTGCGCGTAGGTGACAATGTTTTCGTGGCGGAAGGCTGGCTGGATGAGTTTTCGCTGTGCTTGCCAGAATTCGCCTTCGCTGGTGAGCAGGCCATTGCCGAGGATGGGACGTAGGGCACGGTAGTCGCGCGCCTTGAGGAAATTTGCCTGGTCCTTGACGAGGATCTTCTCGATGCCATCGGGATGCACGACGAGGCAGATGGGGACGTTGAGGAAGCGGAAGTAGATGACGTCGCCATATTCGCGAGCGCAGCGGGAGAGGAAGCCGCTCCAGTCGCTGCCCATGGTGAAGGAGTTGCGGAGAAGCTTGAGGCCGCGCGGGCCGGGTGGGAGGCGTCGAGATGGGTGTGCTGCTTTGTGGGCGTGGGCCATCGAGCAAACAGTATACGCTCGGGGACGCGGGAGAATGGTGAGAGCTTAACCTTTGAGCTGGTAATTCTTAGCCAATATTTCCGCCGTGCCGCCGAAGAATGCGATTCGAAACAAGATATAGCTCCGAATGTTTCTAAGTTTCTTTTTGATCGGTTTGTTCTTCGGCTGAGGGGGCATGTAGGTTGTCCGCCAGTGTGGCATCTGCGCCACGACGAATTTTCGCATTTTCTTAAAGTCGGTCTTTGCCAGCGAACCTTCCGTGTTCGAGTGGTGCCAGTTATCCGCCAAAACGTCGAAGCTGCGTTGAAACGAAAGTTCGCACAGGCATCAAAGGAGAGCAGCTTTGTGGCGCCAGTCGAGTCGTCTTTGAATTCAATCCGGATTTGCGCGAGATTATTCGCGGCGCGAGGGGGAAGAATCTCAATGCTTAGTAATCCATCGTCGTGAAAGTCTAGCTTGTTGAAGTTGTCGACCACGGCGTCTTGGTTAGATCGTTTCATGATCCGATATGTTAGCTGGTTCCGAACGCTCAGGGATTGCAAATACAGGGGAACCTGCATAGGCTGGTGCGTCCTGATGAACGGTGAACGCCGTCGGTGAAAACGAGAGAACAATTCGCGGTTGGCAAGGTGCGCTTCGGTGCGGGGGCGCCGCTATTTCTGATTGCTGGGCCCTGTGTGATTGAGAGCGAGGGGCACGCGTTGATGATGGCTGAGAAATTGGGGGCGGTGACGAGCGAACTTGGCGTGCCTTATATTTTCAAGGCGTCGTATGACAAGGCGAATCGAACTTCGGTTGCGTCATATCGGGGACCGGGATTGAAGAATGGGCTGAAGATTTTGGCGAAGATTAAAAAGAATACCGGGTTGCCGGTTCTTACGGATGTGCATCAGGCATCAGAGGTGGAAGCGGCTGCTGAGGTGTGCGATATTTTGCAGATTCCGGCGTTTCTTTCGCGGCAGACAGATTTGCTGGTGGCGGCGGGAAAATCGGGGCGCGTGGTGAATATCAAGAAGGGGCAATTTCTCTCGCCTGCGGAGATGGGGAATGCGGCGGAGAAAGTAGCGAGCACGGGGAACGAGAAAATTATTTTGACGGAGCGCGGGAATTCGTTTGGGTATCAGAACCTTGTGGTGGATATGCGGTCGTTTCCGATGATGCGGAAATTTGGGTATCCGGTGGTGTTTGACGTGACGCATTCGGTGCAGCTTCCTGGCGGGGAGGGGAAATCGAGCGGAGGGCAGCCAGAGTTTATCGAGCCGCTGGCGCGGGCGGGAGTGGCGGCGGGCGTGGACGGAATTTTTCTCGAGGTGCATGATAATCCGGGGAAGGCGCTTTCGGATGGGTCGAATGCGTTGGCGCTGGGGCAGTTTCGCGCGCTGATGGAAAAGATCGTGGCGCTGGGGGGGCTTGTGAGAGAGTGGGACGGGCGGTGAGGTGGGGCGGAGGTTGGGAGTACGTGGCGCGGTTGGGGAGAGATCCCTCGACTGCGTCTCGCGCCTTCGCATCGCGAAGGAAGAGGAAACGCGCGGGACTTCGCTCCCTTCGTTCCTCAGGGCAAGCGGGATGACAGCAATTGTGGTGATGGCCCAGGGCTGAAGCCCATGTAAGGGGAGCTGCTTTTTCGCTGGACTAAAGTCCAGCTCCCCCTGCTGAAGCAGGGGGCTCCCACCAGCGGAGAAAATCGAAACTGGGAAAGGAAACTGGGAAAGGAATGATGAGTCGCGCGGCTAGCTCGATGAAGAAGGCGAAAACGGCGAATCGGTTCGGCTCGGCAGTCGCGGCGGCGAAGACGGCGGGGAATCATGCGAAGTCTGCGCTGGCGACTGCGAAACGGGTGCTGCGGATTGAGGCGGAAGCGATTGCAGGGTTGATCGAGCGGCTTGACGGGCAATTCGAAAAGGCTGTGGAGCTTTTGTATGGGTGCAAGGGGCGCGTGGTTGTTACTGGGCTAGGCAAGTCCGGATTGATTGGGCGGAAAATATCGGCGACATTTTCGAGCACCGGGACGCCTTCGATTTTTTTGCATGCGGCGGATGCGTTGCATGGTGATTTGGGGGCGCTGACTGCGGAAGACGTGATGCTGGCGATTTCTACGAGCGGCGAGACGGAAGAGATTGTTGAGATTCTTGAGTCGGTGAAGCGGATGGGGATTCGGCTTATTGCGCTTACGGCGAAAACGCGTTCGAGCCTGGCGAGCGCGAGCGATGTGGTGCTCGATATCGCGGTGAAGGAAGAGGCGTGTTCGCTGAATCTGGCGCCGACGGCTTCGACTGCTGCGGCGCTCGCGATGGGTGACGCGCTGGCGATTTCGTTGCTCGACCGGCGCGGGTTCAAGGAAGAGGATTTTGCAGCGCTGCATCCGGGTGGGCGGCTGGGGAAGAAACTGCGGCGCGTGGAAGCGTTGATGCATGCGGGAGAGAAGGCGCCGCGCGTGCTGCCGACTGCGAAGATGCCTGACGTGATTTATGAGATGAGCCGAAAGGGGCTTGGACTTACGGCGGTGACGGAAGCGAATGGGCGGCTGCTCGGGTTGATTACGGATGGCGATTTGCGACGCGTGATGCAGAAGCGGCAGCAGAACGTGCTGGAGTTGACGGCGGCGGATTGCATGACGCGCGATCCGGTGACTTTGCGTCGGACGGAATTAGCGGCGAGCGCGCTGCGGTTGATGGAGGAACGGAAGATTACGTCGGTGATTGTGGTGGACGGGGAGGGGCGGTTTGAGGGAGTGGTGCATATTCATGATTTGTGGACGTTGCAGTTGTTTTGAGGCGGTGAGATGTCGTTAGGCGGAAAGGCCCACGACGAGGACGGCGTCGTCGTGGCTACCCGCTCGGATTCGGTGAAAGGATGGGGCTCGGCGGTTTTGGACGCGGACGGGTCTTAGACCCGCCCCTACTGGGAAATGCGGATGGCGATTAAAGAGCTGAAATTTCCGGCGAAGGTGCTGCGGCGGGCGAAGCCGGTTCGCGTGCTATTGATGGACGTGGACGGGACGATGACGCCAGGGTGGGTGTGCCTGCAAACGTTTCCGGATAATAGCGTGGCTGAGATGAAGATGTTTAATGCGCATGACGGTGCGGGGATTACGCTGGCCAGCATCATGGGCATTCGCACCGGGTTTATTACTGGGCGGGATTCACCTGCGAATGCGCGGCGGGCGCGCGAGTCGAGGATGGAATTTGTGATTCAGGGGCAGCCGAAGAAGCTGGAGTCGTACAAAGCGATTCTGGTGCGGGCCGGCGTGACGGATGAGGAAGTGGCTTACGTGGGGGATGATCTTCCGGATTTGCCGATTCTGCAGCGGGTGGGGTTGGCGGTGGCGGTGGGGGACGCGGTGGTCGAGGTGAAGCGGGCTGCGCATTACGTCACGACCGTGAAGGGTGGCGAGGGGGCGATTCGGGAAGTGGTGGAGTTGATTTTGAAGGCGCAGGGGAGATGGAAGAAGGCGATTCCGCTGGCGATTGCGTAGGGTGTGGTCTAGTGGGTGCCGTGCTCGGGGATTACGCTGAGATCCTTCGCTGCGCTCAGGATGACAGATTTTTTGTAGCGGTGCTGAATTCGCCGTGTCGATGCTCTTGCGAAAAGTTGACGAACCGAGGTACGCGCACGGCTAAGGCAGGAAAGGCCCACGACTAGGACGGCGTCGTCGTGGCTACCGAGAGGATTGATCCTTGGCGTGGGCGCTGCGGATTTGTTCGAATCTTTTTTGCACCCACTTGGGCGGGTCGGGGCTGTTTTGGTAGTCGGGCTTTTGGCTGAAGGCCAGTTTCCAGCGTGTTAGCCATGAGATGCCTACGCCGCCGACGAAAAGATCGGGCGTTGCGTAGGCGGGATCGGCTAGGGCGTCGTCGAGCGAGATGAATTTGTAGCCGCGCTTTTCGAGTTGTGTGAGCAGCGCGTCGAGGCACTCGGCGTTGAGATGGCTATCGTGAATCAGCAGCACCTGCGGAATTTCGCGCTGAAATAGATTTCTCGATTCCTGCTCTTCGTAAGCAAATACTGTGTTTGCGTATTCGAGGTATTCTCTTTTCGCTTTCTCGCCCAGCTCTTTGTCCTTCTTTTCTGTGGATTCTCCGAGGATATCGTTGAACATATAGTCGGAGGGATCTACGGTAACTGGCGCTACGCGATAGCCGCGATCTTTGAGGAAAGCTTCGAAGGCGGACTTGGCTTCGGCGGTGGGGCCTGTGTTGAGAAACGGGTGGCGAAAGTATTTTTCCTTCTGTCCGGCGGCTGACAGCAGTGCGCGGGTTACGACTTCGCCGCGAATGGTCTCGTCTTCGTAGCGATCGAGCGGCGTGGTCTGGAAATCAGGGTGAGAATAAGTGTGATTGCCGAGAGACATACCCGCGTCGAGCCACATTTGCAGGAGCGCCGCGCGAGCGTCTCGCTGGCCGTCCACCTGAAGCTTCCATTCATTTACGAAACCGATGCCGGGAGCGTGGTGGGCTCGAAGAGTGGCCGGGATTGCGCGATTGATGTGCTCGAGTTCCTGCAGATTACCGATGGCGTGGTCGGTGCCGGGTTCTGCGCCGGGGAGATCATCGACCGTGATGGCGACGGTGCGCTGAGCCGGCTTTTCGGCCGACTGCACGTGAACAAGCGATCGAACATTCGGGAATGCAGCGCTGCTGCATAAAACCGTCGCGAGAAGAAAGCCATAAATTGCTGGCGCCGGGACGCGAGTCTTCTTGGCGGGGCTTTTTTTCGGAATTCGCCCGGTCGGAATTCGGCTGCTCAGGATTCGTTCTCCGGCAATACTTGCGGCGAGTCGAGCAGGCGTTGGACGCATTCGGCCAGGCTCTTAAAACAGTCGGGCTTCGGCAGGATGTCGTCGATGCCGATCGCGGTCATGATCGTCTTGTAGCTCAGAACTTCATCGTACATCGTTAGCAGAACGATCCGCACGGCAGGCATGCGGGCGCGCAGGAGGGAGGCTACTTCTGCGCCGTTCTTATGGGGCATCCGGAGATCTAGAAGAACGAGGCTGGGTTGCAGTTCGTGCGCCTTTTCGAGCACATCATCCCCATCGATTGCTTCGCCGCAAACTTCAAAATTGTTTTGGGTGAGGTAGACACGAACGGCTTTTCGAAACGAGCCGCTGTCGTCAGCGATCAATATGCCGTTGGGCACCGTGGTCTGGCTGCTTACTTCTGGAGAGCACGGTAGCATAACGTACAGTACTGCGGAAATCGGGTGTTGTGTGTACTGAATTCTCGGGGCTGGCGAAAGCTATTGGTGGCGGCTAAGACGCGCGTGTTCCGTGGCGTAAGTGCGGTTAGGATATGGAGCGGGAGAAGGGAATCGAACCCTCACCTCAAGCTTGGGAAGCTCGCGTTCTGCCACTGAACTACTCCCGCTCGCGTGAGACGAGGTGATTCTATCACCTTGCGAAAGCGGCTCAAACTGCTTCTGATCGCGGTGCAATATCTTTGGTTCGCAAACATATCGACGGCGGCCTACTTTCTTGAACCGTTAGCCATTTGCTCCTCGATTCGTTTCTTCAAGTCGTTTATTAGCCCTCGTGTCGCACTGTGATAGCCGTCGTAAAGATTTCCCCATTTTTGAGAAGCGTTCCACAGGTGTTGGCCCGATTTGCCATCGATGATGGTTAGGTACGTATAATTCGCCTCTACCTCCGTTGAGTATGGTGGGCTGCTTGTGGCGTAACTGGTGTATGCGCTGGTCGAAAACACGAAAATTAAATCCGCCTCCGCGCGATCAGAAACGAGCTGGAACCGACCCCATTTTCTAAGTTCGTCACGCGCCTTGTCACCAACGCCGGCCTCTTCGCTCTGATTATCGATGTAAACGGTCTTCGCGGTAATCACTTGTGCGGGAAGCGGCACATGATTCTTTTCTTTTCCGAGAAGAGATGCTGTGGGGAGCGTGAGGAGGAAGGCCGCCAGAGGAATGGCCTGAACCTTCGCAAACGCTGCGTGCATTGACCGATGATTTGGCATCGCCGGCCTCTGGGGTCGATAATAGCCCAACTTCAACTAGCCGCAAGGTTCGTATTATGGACCCATGTTAGAGTTGCGGGTCACGCTGATCGTATCGTAAGCGATTCCAGGAGGGGAAGTGGCGTATCGAGACTTGCGCGATTTTTTGCGCACGCTGGAGAAGAAGGGCGAGCTGAGGCGGATTTCCGAGGAGGTGGATCCGATCCTCGAAATTACGGAACTTACGGACCGGGCGGTGAAAGCCGACGGGCCGGCGCTGCTTTTCGAAAAGCCGCGGGGCTCGCGGGTTCCTGTGGTGACGAATCTGGTGGGCACTGAGCGGCGGATGAATCTGGCTTTGGAGGTGGAGTCGCTCGACGAGGTGGCCGACCGCATTCATTCTTTTCTCGATATGCAATCGCCGCAGGGAATGTTCGAGAAGATGAAGATGTTGCCGAAGCTGGCGGAGTTGGGGTCGTTTTTTCCGAAGACGGTGCGAAGCGGGGAGTGTCAGGAAGTGGTACGGGAGAAAGATTTTTCGCTGAGCTATTTTCCGATCTTGCAGTGCTGGCCGCAGGACGGCGGGCGTTACATCACGTGGCCGATGGTGATCACGAAGAATCCTGAGACGGGCAAGCGCAACGTGGGCTGCTATCGGATGCAGGTGTTTGACGAACGCACCACCGGGATGCACTGGCAGACGCAGAAGCACGGGGCGGAGCATTTCCGCAGCGCTCGAGCGAAGAATAGGGAAGGGAAGCTGGAAGTCGCGGTGGCGATTGGCGCCGACCCCGCGACGTGCCTGGCTGGAATTTTGCCGGTGCCTCCGGACATGGATGAATTTCTGTTTTCCGGGTTCTTGCGGCGCGACCCTGTGGAACTGGTGGCGTGCAAGACCGTGGATCTGGAAGTCCCTGCGAATGCCGAGATTGTGCTTGAGGGCTATGTGGAATTAGGAGAGATGCGCACGGAAGGACCGTTCGGCGATCACACTGGCTTCTATTCGCTCGAAGGGGAATTTCCTGTGTTCCACCTGACTTGCATTACCCACCGCAAAGATCCGATTTACCTGACCACGATTGTGGGGCCGCCGCCACAAGAGGATTATTTCATCGGGCATGCTATTGAGCGTGTGTTTCTGCCGGTGATGAAGATGCAATATCCGGAAATTGTAGATGTGGCGATGCCGGCTGAAGGCATCTTTCAGAACCTGATGATTGTGGCGATCAAGAAGAGCTATCCGGGACAGGCGCGGAAGATTATGAATGCGATCTGGTCGCTGGGGCAGGCGATGTTCACGAAGGTGGTAGTGATAGTGGACCACGATGTGAACGTCCAAGACTCGCGAGAGGTGGTGTGGAAGGCGCTTTGCGCCATTGACCCCGAGCGAGATATTCAATTCGTGCTGGGGCCCGTGGATACGCTCGATCACGCCGCTCGGCGCCAGGATTTCGGGTCGAAGATGGGCATCGATGCCACCCGGAAGTGGGCTGAAGAAGGTTACACGGGGCGATGGCCAGACGAAATCAAGATGGATTCGGACACAAAACGGCGCGTTGACGAAATTTGGCGTCATCTAAGAATCGACACGCCGAACAAAAAGCAATAAAACGGCAAAGGTCTCCGCAGCAACCAACCCGCCTCTTCTCAGCAACTAGCGCGTCATAAACCTGTACTTTACCTGTCCTTTTCGCCTACCTGTCCTTTCGGACAAGGTTTTTATCAAGAGCACACACGAGAACAACGTTTCTTGACACTTGATGACGCGGGTGCAATAAACGAGTGAAAGCGGAACGTACCGGGATTCACAGTACTTTGGTTCTCCGCCGCTGGGTCGAGTCAAATGGGGTTTTGGCTTGGCAGACCGGCAGCAAGTTTCCAGGATCTCTTAGCGAAAGCGAAAGACGAAAGCAGTGAAGCAAAGGTGAAAGCTGGGGCCGCCCTGCGAAGCGGGACGGCAGTGAGGAGTGAGGGGCCGCGCGATGTTCAATCTGGGGAAAACGAAATCGTTGATTGGCCTGGATATCGGCTCGAGCTCTGTGAAGGCCATCGAGCTGAAGAAGACGAAAGAGGGTTACGAGCTTGTCAGCCACGGCATCGAGACTCTCGCCCAGGATACCGTCGTGGACGGCGCCATCATGGACGCCCCCTCGGTTGCTGAAAAGATCGTCTCCATTTTCGATAATCAGAAAATTAAGGCGAAGGACGTTGCCACATCGGTGTCGGGGCACTCGGTGATCGTAAAGCGGGTGAGTATGCCCCTGATGACCGAAGAAGAGCTCTTCGACCGGATTCAATCCGAAGCCAGCCAGCACATCCCTTTCGATATCGCGGACGTAAACCTCAGCTATCAGCTTCTGGAAGCCACTGAGAACCAGATGGACGTTCTTCTGGTGGCCGTGAAGAAAGACAAGATTCTGAACCACACCAACGTGCTCGCGCAGGCTGGAAAGACGCCGGTGGTCGTGGACATCGACGCTTTCGCCCTGCAGAACTGTTTCGAAGTGAACTACGAGCCGGATCCTTCGCAAGTGGTGGCTCTTTTGAATGTGGGCGCGAGCGTGATGAACATCAACATCGTCCGCGGCTGGACGCCGCTCTTCACGCGCGACGTTTCGGTGGGCGGTAACCAGTACACCGACGCGTTGCAGAAAGAACTCGACCTGAGCTTCGAAGATGCCGAAAAGCTGAAGATGGGTGGCACATTGGCTGGGGTGAGTGAAGAGCAGCGCACGGCGATCCTGCGGTCGGTTTCGGACATTCTAATTCTCGAGATTCAGAAGACTTTCGATTTTTTCCGTGCGACGGCGAGCGGCGAAAACATCCGCCGGATTTACGTTGCCGGCGGTACGGCGCGGGTTCCCGGCCTTCTCGACCTGTTGAAGGAAGAATTTGCGATGCCGGTCGAAGAGCTCTATCCGTTCCGGAAGGTTGCAATCAATCCTGGGCGTCACGATGAAAGCCAGCTTCGCGATTTGGCGCCGCGCCTGGCAATCGCTGTCGGCCTGGCGCTGAGGAGCTTTGACACGCCATGATCCGGATTAACTTACTTGGTCAGGCCCGACCGAAGGCCACAAAAACAACAGTGCCGCTGGAGGCGACGATTCAGATCGTCTTCCTGCTGGTGGCGCTGGGCCTTGCGGCGGTAGTGCTGGGGATCACGTATTACCAGCAAAAGCGCGAGCTGGATGCGACGAACGCGAAGATCGCATCGCTGAGGGCGGAAAAGGCCACGCTTCAGACGATTAAAGCGGAAGTGGACCGATTCGAAAGCCAGAAAGCAGTTCTGCAGCAGCGAATCAATGTAATCGAGACGCTGCAAAAGAACCGCTCGGGTGGTCAGGAACTGCTCAGTATGGTGGCGAACACGGTGGTTCGAGTGGATTCGCTCTGGCTAACGAACCTGGATCGCAAAGGCAACAACCTGGAGATCAAGGGCCAAGCAGGATCCATCAACGCAGTGGCGAATTTCATCACGCAGCTTAAGCGATCCGGTTATTTCGATAACGTTGAAATCAAAGAAGCTCAAGAGACTGATCTTGTGAAGTCGGCACAAACATTTGGTTTCTCGATGACAGCAGCAATAGCGGGTGCAGCGCCGCCGGAAGGTCAGGCCAAGCCTCAACCTGCGGGCGGCAAAGCTCCTGCGCAGCCGGCAGTGAAGGGGAGGAGCTAACATGGCGACTTCTTTCCGCGAATGGCCCTGGCCCCTGCAAGCTGTCTTCTATGTAGCGCTGGCAGTGGTGATTGTGGCCGCCGGTTTCTATCTGCCGTTCTCCCCGGTGCGAACGGTTCGAAGCGATCTTGAAGCCGCACAAAACAGCCTGAAGCCTTTGGAAACAGAAGTTCAGAGCCTGCGAGTCTACAAACAGCGCCGGGCTGAGTTGCAGTCCGAGATGGACGCATTGCAGAAGCAATTGGAAACGCTGCAGACGATCGTGCCGGAAGAAAAGCAAGTGGATCAATTCATTTTGATGATTCAAAGCGCGGCTATCAGTTCGGGCGTCTCGATCCGCAAGCTGACTGCGAAGCCGGTTACGACGCAGCCTTATTACTTCGAGATGCCGTTTGATATCGAGGCAGACGGCCCGTATTTCTCGGTGCTCGATTTCTTCGCGCGGCTCGGGCGGCTCTCGCGAATCATCAATGTGGGCGATCTGAAGATGTCGTCGTTAACCGGTGGCACCAATCAAACCGTCAAGTTTCACACCGCTCCCGGGGCTTCGGTGACGGGGACATTCACGATTACGACTTTCTTTACGAAAGCGGCAGATGCTTCCGCGGCGCCTGCTGCCGCGCCCGCAAATAAGGCCGCCGCAGGGCAAAAACGATGAAACTGGCAAAGTCATCCGCGACCGTATGGGCCGTGCTAGCGCTCTCATTTACGCTTTCGTCGGCGGCGGGGGCGCAGAGCGCTCCCGCGAAGAACGCCGCGCGAAAGGCAAAGGCGGCGTCCTCGAAAAGGCCTGCGCCGGCACCCGGCTCGGAAGCCAGCGCTTCGGAAGCCAATGATCCGACACCAGCGATGAAGTCCGATGCGGTTACCGCGAAGCGCGATCCGTTTCAGCCGCTGGTGAGTAACACGAAGCCGTCACATGGGCCGCTACCGCCGGGCAAGGCGGGGCTGATTATCGGGACAGTACACGTGGACGGTACCGTGAAATCGGCGAGCGGGATGATGGCGGTGGTCTCGAACGAGGAGCGGCGAGTTTACTTCATTCGCGAGGGCGACAAGCTTTACGACGGAGACGTGGAAAAGATCGGGTTGGATGGCGTCACGTTTAAGGAGAATTCGAAGGACGCCTTTGGGAAACCGGTGGAACGTATGGTCACGAAACGAATCTACCAGAGTGCAGGAGAGCAGCAATGAGGATCATGTGGCGGGGGTGGGGCCTGACTGCGCTAGTTGCAGCGAGCCTGATACTGACAAGCGGAGCGCTTCCGGCGAACGACGCGCCCGTGGTGCACGTGAAAGCGGTGGTGAAGGACGGTGCGGTGCGCCTGGAAGCACAGGCAAACGCCCCATTCGAATACACCACCTATCGCCCCAGCGAGAGCCTCTATGTGCTCGACCTGAGCGGAGTGGCGGCGGCTGATCCTGCCGGCGCGCGCGTGGTGGCTTCGGATTTGGTGAAGAGCTACCGCGTGATTAACTACGCCTCGGGCCAGAAGCCTGTGGTTCGCGTGGAGATTCTTTTGAGCCAGGGCATCGAGCCGCGCCTGGAACGCAAGGACGCGCAAGACTTGACGCTATTTGTTTCGCGCGCGAGCGATTCCTCATCGGCAAAGTCTGCGGCGAAGATTGCTGCGCCGGGAATCGTGCCCGCGTCGGCGACCTCAACGGAAACCAAGACGCCGGGTTCAGCCTTCGAGTCGATTCAACAGGTGAAGCTCGGACAAAGCGGTAATCAGACGGAAGTGAGCGTGATTGGGTCCGGCCATCTGAGCTATCAGGCGACGCGCCTGCAGAATCCGGAGCGGCTGGTTCTCGATTTCGCTGGTTCACATCTAAGGACTTCCAACAAGCACATCGCGAGCAACCTAGATCCGATTCGCGAAGTGCGCCTGGCGCAGTTCACGCCGGATGTAGCGCGCATCGTCATTGATCTTCGCCAGCCGGCTCAGTACAACATCAACGCAAACGGTAATTCCGTCACCGTGGTTTTTGCTTCGACGGCTGCCGCTTCCGGAACATCAGGTGGCACGTTAAAGTCATCGCCGCGTAGCGAGCCATCGAATCTGACGACGACTAAATCCGTCGCGAAGTCCGAACCTGCGCCGGCGGAAACATCTGCCGCGCAGCCCACGGCAATCCCCGCACCTGCTGCGGTTCTCCCGGTTTCCTATACGCAGCCTGCGGCGTTAGCAGCTCCAGCGGCCGCCGCTGCGACCCCGGAAGCAACCCCTCCGCCTGCGGCCACTACCTCATCCAACGACGGCGGCAAGCCGATGGTGGATGGGCAGGCTCCCGTGCCGGCTCCGTCGGGGAAGTATTCTGGCGAGCCAATCTCGGTAAACCTGAAAGATGTGGACCTGCGCGATTTCTTCCGCCTCATTCACGAAATCAGCGGCCTGAACGTGGTGGTTGACCCGGCCGTGAAAGGCAACCTGACGATCGTGCTGGACGACGTACCGTGGGACCAGGCGCTGGATATCGTGCTGAAGAACAATGAGCTCGACAAACAGCTCGACGGCAATGTGCTGCGTGTCGCGTCGAAAGAGACGTTGAAGAAAGAGGCGCAGCAGAATCGGGATTTGGCCAAAGCGCAGGCTGAAGCAGCCGACGTGGTAACAACCACGCGGGTCCTTAGCTATGCAAAAGCTGCGGCCCTGGTGCCGACCCTCAAGAAGTTCCTTTCATCACGTGGTGATGTGCTCGCGGATGCCCGGTCCAATACCTTGATCATCCGGGACATTCCGACCGTTTTGCCGGTACTCGACAATCTGATCCGGCAGCTCGACCGCAAATCGCAGCAGGTAGAAATCGAAGCGCGTGTCGTTGCGGCAAACCGCAGCTTCTCGCGCGAGATCGGCACCCAATTGGCCTTTGCTGCGGCAAGCAACAATGGCCGTAACATTTGGTCAGGCACTGGCGGCGTGGGAACGAGCCCCGTGATTCGCAACTTCCCGCCGCTTCCGGCACCTCCGGTGGTTGTTGGTACCGGTGGACCGAGCGCAACCAACGGTGCGTTGCCGTTAAACACAAACCTGGGCGTAGGAGCTCCGACGAGCGGCATCAGCTACTCGTTCTCAGCGGCGAACTTCGCCCTCGACGTGATCATCACTGCTGCGGAAGATCGCGGCGTCGGCAAGCTTCTCTCGAAGCCCAAAGTGATCACTCAGAACAACGAGAAGGCGACCGTCAAGCAGGGCACCAAGATCCCGGTGCAGACAATCGTCAACAACACGGTTTCGGTCCAGTTCGTGGACGCGGTGCTGCAGCTTGAGGTCACGCCGCAGATTACCGCGGAAGGCACGGTTTTCATGGATGTGACGGTGACCAACGACCAGATCGACCAAGCCATTCCGCGCGTGCAAGGCATCCCTGCAATCGACACGCAATCGGCTGAAACGAAGGTCCTGATCAATGACGGCGGTACGGTGGTGATTGGCGGTATTATCGTCACGAACCAGCAGACCGACGTGAAGCAGGTTCCGCTGTTCGGCAGCATCCCGGCGGTGGGCAACCTGTTCAAGCACACGACCGTGAGTTCGACGGCGCAGGAATTGCTGTTCTTCCTGACGCCTCGGATCATGCCGAGCTAGTTCGGAAGCTGAGTCGGGAGTACGCTATCGAACGTGACCGGTAAATCGCGAAACGAGTCTTTCCACCGGAGCCGAATGGATCGGCTCCGGTTTTCTTTTTCTGCCGTGGGCGCGGATGCCTTTCTTGTTTCCCACCTGCCCAATATTCGCTACCTCTGCGGATTCACCGGAAGCGCGGTGCTGCTGCTCGTGGAGCAATCGAGCGCGACCCTTTTCACAGACAGCCGGTATGCCTTCCAGGCCCACGAAGAGGTCTCAAACGCCCGAATCAAGATCGCTAGGGCAGGCTTACTCCTTGCCGCAGGCGAGACGCTTCGGCAGGGCCGCGGGCGCGTGAGGGCAGCTTACAACCCCTCTCATGTCACCGTAGGGCAGCTGTCGGCTCTCAAGCGGGCTGCGGGCGACCGTGTGAGATGGGTGGCAGGCGGTAACGCTGTTGAGAAACTGCGTGCAGTGAAGGACCAGGAAGAACTCGCCATAATGCGCGACGCAGCCGTCCTAATCAGCGCGGTGGTGGAAGAGGCCTTGCCGGGCATTAAGCCGGGCGTGACTGAACTGGAGGTAGCAGCTGAGCTGGAATATGCCATGAAACGGAAGGGAGCCAGCGGTGCTTCGTTCGAGACCATCGTTGCCGCCGGGCCACACTCAGCGTGGGCGCATGCACGGCCCACGTCCAATCCACTGAGGAAAAGCCAGTTGGTCGTGCTCGACCAGGGTGCTATACTCCACGGTTATTGCAGTGATATGACGCGTACCGTCTTCCTGGGGCCGGCACCTGCGAACGTTCGGCGGATGTATCGAGCCGTTCTGTTGGCTCAGGAAGCGGCCAAAGCGGCAATCCGGCCGGGAGTTAGCGGGGAATCGGTTGACGCCGCTGCCAGGCGGGTCTTAAAGCGGGAACGTCTCGTTCGATACTTCACTCACAGTACCGGTCACGGCCTCGGGATGGAAGTACACGAGATGCCGCGACTGGGCAAAGGTGAAAAGACAATCCTGGAAGAGGGCATGGTGATTACGGTAGAGCCCGGCGTATACGTCGAAGGGCTGGGTGGTATTCGTATCGAGGACGACGTAGTAGTGACCGCAAAGGGCTGCGAGGACCTCACAACCGCGCCGCGGGACTTCATAGAACTCTAAATGGCGAAGAAATCGAACCCACAAGTAGCGTCAGAAGGGCATCCCAAGGGAGTCGATCTCCGTGAAGTCGAGCAATTGCTTGCTTTCATGGAAAAGCATGGGCTCGAGGAGTTCGAGTACGAACGCGACGGCGTGCGCGTCCGGCTGAAGAAGCCATCGGCTCAGTCGCAGAGTGCGGTGCGAGCGTTTGCGGCGCCTGAAGTCCATGGTGCCGCGGGCAGCTCTCACGCTTCAGCGCACGCGGCGCCAACGCCGGCCTCAGCAAGCGCACATGCGCCAGCAGCCGGGGCGCCCACCGCTGAGGATCTGCACGTAATAAAGTCGCCGATCGTTGGAACGTTTTATTCTGCCGCGAGCCCGGGGTCCGATCCGTTCGTTAGCGTTGGTGCTCAGGTGACATCTGGGCAGGTGCTCTGCATCATCGAAGCGATGAAGCTGATGAACGAAATTGAGTCGGACGTAGCAGGTGAAATCGTAAGGATCTTCGCCGAAAATGGCCAGCCGGTGGAATACGGCGAGCCGCTGTTCGGCATTCGCGAGCGCGGCAAGAAGTAGGCGTTAGCTCTCCAGGCAAAATGTTCCGAAAAATTCTCATAGCCAATCGGGGCGAAATCGCTCTCCGTGTTTTGTGCGCATGCAGGGAGCTTGGCATCGCGACGGTAGCTGTCTATTCGGAAGCTGACCGCAACGCTTTGCATGTGCGATTTGCCGATGAGGCCATATGCATCGGCCCTCCCCGTAGCAGCGACAGCTACTTGAATATTCCCCAGGTGATCAGCGCTGCCGAAATTGCCAATGTGGACGCGATTCATCCTGGGTACGGTTTCCTCTCGGAGAACGCCAACTTCGCAGAGGTCTGCGAAGCTTCCCACATCACATTCATCGGACCGAGCCCGGACGTGATTCGGCTGATGGGCGAAAAGGATCGTGCTCGTCAGGAAATGGCGGCGGCAGGCTTGCCTATTATTCCCGGAAGCCCGGGAGTGGTTCCCGATGAGGATGCGGCGCGCGGGGCGGCGAAGGAAATCGGGTTTCCGCTGATTATCAAAGCTTCTGAGGGCGGTGGTGGGCGGGGAATGCGCATCGTGCGCGAAAAGTCCGAGCTGCTGACGGCCTTCCAGACCGCCCGCAGCGAGGCGGAACAGACTTTCGGAAGCCCGAACGTTTACATGGAGAAGCTGATCGAACGGCCTCGGCATATCGAATTCCAGGTGCTGGGCGATCGGCACGGAAGCGTGGTTCACCTGGGCGAGCGAGAGTGTTCGATTCAGAGGCGGCATCAGAAGCTGCTGGAGGAGTCTCCGTCGCCAGTGTTGGACGCGAAAATTCGAAAGAAGATGGGCGATCAGGTAGTCGAAGCGCTCACAAAAATCGGATATTCGAGCGCGGGAACCGTGGAATTCCTGCGCGAGGAATCGGGCAAGCTCTACTTCATCGAGATGAACGCGCGGATTCAGGTTGAACATCCGGTGACGGAGATGGTGACCGGTGTGGACCTTGTGAAGTCACAGATTCGGATTGCCGGTGGGGAGAAGCTGTCTGAGGTCGTCGGGCCGGTCGAGTTTCGAGGTCACGCAATCGAGTGCCGTATCAATGCTGAGGATCCCGACACGTTTGTGCCCTCTCCTGGACGCATTACTGCATTTCGAGTTCCGGGGGGGCCGGGCATTCGGGTGGACACGGCCTGCTATGTCGATGCCGTTATTCCCCCGTATTACGATTCGCTCATCGCGAAGATCATTGCGCACGGACGCGACCGTTCTGAAGCGATTGCTCGCATGCAGGGGGCGCTCGGGGGTTTCGTCGTGGAGGGCGTGAAGACTACGATCCCTTTGCAGAGGCGGATTCTCGCCGATCCCGATTTTGCAGCGGGGAAGTTTGACACGCACTTCATCGAGCGTTCGGTTGCGGTTTCGGCGAAATAGACTGGATGCCGCTGCTTTTTCCACCCCTCTACGCGATCCTTGATGTTGCCGTCGTTGATTCCAAAGCCCACATACCCGAAGTGCTTGCCGAAAATGGGATAGGCTTGATTCAACTGCGCGATAAGCATGCCTCGCCTCGCGCCGTGTTCGAAGCCTCGAAGGATCTTGTTGCCCGGCTATTTGCAAAGGGCGTCCGTGTGATTGTCAACGACCGTTCGGACATCGCCGCGATGGCCGGCGCAGGCGGCGTTCACGTGGGCCAGGATGATTTGCCGATTGAAGCCGCTCGGGCTTGTTGCGGCGGAGACCTATGGGTGGGAGTTTCGACACATAACCTCGAGCAATACCGTCTGGCTACGAGCACTTCGGCGGACTATATAGCCGTGGGGCCGATCTTTCCGACGGCAACCAAAGCAAATCCCGACCCCGTGGTGGGACTCGACTTAATCCGAGCGGCGAGGCGATTGACGCGAAAACCTCTAGTAGCGATAGGTGGCATTACGATACAGTCCGCCGAGTCAGTGTACCGCGCGGGGGCGGATTCGATCGCGGTTGTGAGCGATTTGTTATCGGCGCCAAAGCCGGGCCTTAGGGCCGCTGAATACATCGGGATTGCAAGTCGGGTGCTAGCGGTACGCGACTAACGCAGCTAGGTAAGGATGGCGGAGAGGTTTGAAAACGATCGCCGAAAACGCGCAAGCAAGCGGAGCGGTTAGCGGAATCGCGACGGAAAAGTCAGAGCTGGTAAAAGGGCTCGGCCTTTTCGACGCGACCATGATCGTATCCGGCTCGATGATTGGCTCCGGAATTTTCATCGTTTCCGCGGATATTGCTCACCAGGTGAAAAGTCCCGCGCTGCTCCTCGCCGTGTGGCTTGCTTCCGGAGTGATGACTCTGATCGGCGCGCTCAGCTACGGGGAGCTTGCCGCAGCCATGCCGCGCGCGGGCGGCCAGTATGTTTACCTGCGCGAATCCCTTGGGCCAATCTGGGGGTTCCTTTACGGTTGGACGATGCTGCTGGTGATTCAGACCGCGACGATCGCGGCCGTTGCTATCGCATTTGCGAAATTCACCGCGATCATGATCCCGTGGTTTTCGCCGACGGACTGGATTTTGAAGCTTGGGACCTTCGGACCCTGGCATTTCTGGTTCGGCGACCTTGGCCCTTACAACGTGGGCCTGAACCGGCAAAATCTGCTGGCGATACTTTCGATCGTTGTGGTCACGTGGATCAACACGCGTGGCGTTCGTCTGGGTTCTATCGTTCAGAATATATTTACAGTCGCAAAGATTGGCTCGCTCGCAGCCCTCGCTTTCCTCGGGATCTGGTATTCCACTGCCGCGGCGCGCGCGGTGAACTGGGCGAACTTCTGGCAGGGTGCCAGCCTTTCGGCGCTGCATCCCTATCCACCCGACAATCCGACATGGTGGATCAGCACGGTTACCCTTGTCGGAGTTGCAATGGTCGGCTCGCTGTTTGCAATGGATGCCTGGAACAACGTGACATTCATCGCTGCCGAGGTGAAGAATCCGAGCCGCAATTTACCCCTCTCGCTTGCCTTTGGCGCAGGACTAGTCGTGTTGCTCTATACGCTTGCCAACGTGGCTTATTTGCGCGTTCTCCCAATCACAGGCGACCCCAACGGAGCTACAGCTGTCGCTCGGGGAATCGAGTTCGCTGCGCAGGGACGCGTTGGAACTGCCGTCGCCGAAGTAATTTTCGGTTCGGCGGGCGCCGTGGTGATGGCGATTGCTATTCTGATTTCGGGCTTCGGTTGCAACAACGGTTTGATTCTATCGGGCGCGCGGATTTATTACGCTATGGCGAAGGATCGGCTTTTCTTTCGATCGTGTGGCAAAGTGAACCGGCACCATGCTCCTGGCGCGGCGCTGATCGTTCAGGCGATTTGGTGCTCGGTGCTATGCCTTTCGGGGACTTACAATCAGCTTCTTGATTTCCTGATTTTTGCGGTTCTAATTTTTTACATCCTTACGTTAGGCGGGCTGTTCGTTCTTCGCTGGAAACGCCCGAATATGGAACGGCCTTATCGCGCGATCGGATATCCATTTCTTCCTGCGCTATATCTCATCATGGCGGTGTTTCTGGAAATTCAATTATTGAGGTATAAGCCACAGTACACTTGGCCGGGACTCATCATCGTAGTACTCGGAGTTCCGGTGTATTGGCTGTGGAAGATGGCCGAGAAGTCGAATGGAAGCACCGACGATGCAGCGCCGGAGGTTGGCTAACGAAATGAGCGAGCGAGCACACGTTGCGGAGAGAACGGTGCAGAGCGGGAATCCGCTCTTGCGCAAAAAGCCGATGGATTGGCTGCTGAACGAGGCCAAGGCTACTGGCGAACACACCTTGAAGCGAACGCTCGGGCCTGTGTCGCTTACCGCGTTGGGCGTCGGCGCTATCATCGGCGCCGGAATCTTCGTTCTCTCCGGTTTGGGCGCTCATTATGCTGGGCCAGGACTAACTCTCTCGTTCATAATTTCAGGCTTTGGCTGCGCGTTTGCAGGGCTCTGTTACGCCGAGTTCGCTGCGCTCATTCCGCTGGCAGGGAGCGCTTATACCTATGCCTACGCGGCGCTCGGCGAGCTTTTCGCGTGGATCATCGGCTGGGATTTGACGCTTGAGTATGCGATGGGCGCGAGCACGGTTTCGTCGGGTTGGTCGAATCACTTCGTCGAGTTTCTGAATATTTTCGGGCTGAAGATACCTCTTTGGCTTGCCTACGATCACTGGACGGCCCTGCGAACTGCGGAGAATGAGGTGGCGAGGCAGATGGCAAGCGCTTCCGATTCGAGCCTCGTAGTGGGGACGCAAGCCTACCTGGCCAGAGTTGGCGACATTCTGAGCGCGCAGTCCCCAGAACTAGTGCGGCGCGCCCACGACTTGGTGAATGCGCCGCGACTCTTCGGCATGGAGATCGGCTTCAATTTACCGGCGTTCGTGATCGCCCTTGTAATCACCGCAATTTTGGTGGTCGGAATTCAAGAGAGCGCTACATTCAATGCCGGCATCGTTTTCGTCAAAGTCGCCGTGGTTCTTTTTATCATCGCACTCGGGTTCAAGTATGTGAACCCCAGCAACTGGGGCCACGATTGGCACACGTTCGCGCCCATGGGATTTTCAGGAATTGGCGCAGGGGCCGCTTACATCTTTTTTGCGTACATCGGCTTCGACGCTGTTTCGACAACCGCGCAGGAAGCAAAAAATCCGCAGCGGGATCTGCCAATCGGAATCATCGCGTCGCTCTGTGTCTGCACGATTCTTTACATCCTCGTGGCTGCTGTTCTCACAGGAATGGTGCCATGGAAGGAAATTAACATTGAGGCGCCGCTGGCCGTTGCCTTCCTCGATCGCGGTCTTACGAAAGCCTCTTACTTAATCACGGCGGGCGCTCTCGCGGGACTTACCAGCGTTATGCTGGTTATGTTGCTCGGGCAGACGCGCGTGCTTTACTCGATGGCCAATGACGGGCTCTTGCCTCGCAAATTCTTCGCAGCGATCCACCCAAAATTTCGCACGCCGTACAAAAACACGATTCTGGTGGGTCTGCTGGCTGCGATCGTCGGAAGCACAGTCCCGATCGACGATATCGGGCGCATGGTGAATATCGGGACGCTTTTGGCTTTCGTAATCGTCTGCATCGCCATCTTGGTTCTCCGCCGCACGAATCCCGATCAGCCCCGCCCATTTCGCACCCCATGGGTGCCTTTTGTCCCGGTTATGGGCATCGTTTTTAACGGCTACATGATGTACAAACTCGGCTGGATCAACTGGGCGCGGCTAATCATTTGGCTCGCCATCGGCCTGGTGATCTATTTCACGTACAGCCGTTATCACAGCCGGGTGCAGAGAAACGACCGATCCGCGATTTAGCTTAGTTTTCGATTGGTAAGGCCTTCGCCGGCTCTACCTTTGCGAGTGCCGCCACTTCTGATCGCATGCGGCGTTGTCGCGTTGCGCTCCGGGTTCGGGTTATTATTGTTCTTCCGGGTTTTGCGCATCGCAAGCTCGAAGCCTACGATCGTGCCCCAATTCTCCTCACGCCGCCTTCTGGTTTTCCTACGCCGCACTTCGGCATTCGACCGTGTTGCGCTGGCCATACTTGTTTTATACCTAATCTTTCGCCTCTTTGCCTTTGCTGGCATACGTCTTCCATTCACCGGCCTACTGTTCTTTCTCAGCTTCATCTCCGTGATTTATTTTGTGGTTCGGTTGCTGCCCTGGGTTCGCAATCACCTGCTCTGGAGGTTGCGGAACCGCCTGATCGTCGCCTACATATTGATCGCCGTGGTTCCGGTTGTTCTGCTTCTTAGCATGGCCGCGCTTAGCGCCTATGGGATCTACCTGCAGCTCGGTGCTCATTTGCTTCACGACGGCCTGCAACAACGTATAAGCATGGTCGCCGGCGACGCAGAAGCTATTGCGAGCGCGCTCGAGGACGAAGTAAATCGAGGTGCCTCACCATCCGACGATGCAATTCTTGCTCGGCCCGAAGTAGCGGTTTTGGTCGCCGCCGCCCATCGAGAATGGCCTGAGACTCGTGTGCTTCTGAATCGCGGACAACATCTCGTCGGCGCTGGAAATGGCAGTGAGTATTCCGGAATTATTGAATTCGAGCACCAGATTTGGATTGCCTCCGTTCAGAAGCGTTCGACTCATGCAGGACCACTCTTCGTTCTTGTAGGGGCTCCGGTCACACCGGAATTCCTTGATGGTCTCAGTTCTGAGCTCGGGCCTATTCAGATGATGCTCCTGCAACCGGCTGCCCAGAAGCCGCGTACAGGAATCTCGCTCGAGATTCAGAACCGTCTGTACATTCCGGGCCAGCAAGTCCTGAGTCACAGGCGGACTCTGCCGCCGCCCGCCAATTGGCTCGACGTGAGGGTAAATGGGGCCTCGACGCTCGAGGCGCTGCATCACGATCCGGGATCAGACCCGTCACCCGCGCCCGTGCTGGCCTCCTTCGCGCTGCGTCCTTCGGCCCTCAATCGACGGTTGTTAACGTCTGTCGGAGCAGTTGGTCCGCTGCTGGTGAATCTTCTGCTGCTGGCCGGGCTTATTTTTCTCGCGCTCGAAATGGGGGCGCTTGTTACTGGCATCGTACTCACGCGCACGATCACGCGAGCAGTTGGGGATTTGTATGATGCCACGCTGCGGGTCCGCCGCGGCGACTTCAGCCATCGCGTCCGCGTTCATCAGCACGATCAACTTGGCGCGTTGGGCGAATCGTTCAATGAGATGACTGCATCGGTCTCTGAGTTGATTCAGGAACAGCAGCAGCGCCAGCGCCTGGAAAACGAACTCTCCATTGCGCGCGAAGTTCAGCAGCAACTCTTTCCACATACGCTCCCGCAATTACCGGGCCTTCAACTCGCCGCGATTTGCAGGCCGGCGCGATCGGTGAGTGGCGATTACTATGACTTCATACCGCTGGGTCCTTCGCGCCTGGGCATCGCGCTTGCGGACATCAGCGGCAAAGGAATCTCTGCTGCGCTGTTAATGGCGAGCCTTCAGGCTTCGTTGCGAAGCAACGCAATGCTCGACGGCCGGGGCGGCACGGCCGCGCTTGTGGAGCGCTTGAACCATCAACTTTTCAAAAATACTTCCGACGATCGTTACGCCACTTTCTTTTATGCCGTGTACGATTCGGACGCGAAAACTCTGACCTACACGAACGCGGGCCATCTCGCTCCGTTTTTCGTGCACGCAGGAAAGGTTCAACAATTGGACGAGGGAGGAACAGTCGTTGGGCTTTTCGAGGAGTTTTCGTATACGCAGGGCTCCTTAAGGGTCGAGCCGGGTAGCGTACTCGTCGCATTCAGCGATGGCCTCACCGAGCCTGAAAACGTGTATGGCGAGGAATTTGGCATGGAGCGGCTGAAGGAAGAGGTAATGCGACAGGTCAACGTTCCCCCGCCGCGCGCCGCAGAAAATCTGATTGCCGCCGCCGAACAATGGGCCGGTTCAGCCGAACAAGCGGATGACATGACTGTGGTCGTAGTGCGAATGGACTGAGTGCTTTTACACACTGGCGGCCGGGGAATTAGATTTAGCGAGGTCTTCCCCCGCCGCCTGCGTTACCACCCCACCGCCGGTACTGCCGCTAGAACCGCCTCCTCCCGAATGTCCGCCCGCGGAATCGGGCGGACTTATGGTTGCCATAAGAACTCTTAATATCTCGCCGGGGCCGAGTTCGAAATCAGGATTCATGTCCGTTAATGGAACGAGCGGACAATAAAATGGGTTTTCGTCACCTTGGAAGGGTTATAGAACTGAGGGTACGCCACGATTTGTAAATTGTTTTTCTGGTTTCAATATTTTTTATTGACATCGCATTGACCTCGCAGGAATATGCGCCCAGCGTCACGCAAGCTCGGATAGCCACCAATCCGGTGCTTGTTATCCAATCTCAACTGCAAGCCAAGATCTGCCTGAGACGGAGCACGCCCGTTATTCGACGCGTGTGTAACTGACAGCCTATTTGACTAACTCGTGAGGAGGATGAAAGTGGATCGCAAACTCATTGTGGTAGCAGTGTGTGCGTTGGCTGCCCTGAGCGCTGCTGCATCCGCAGCATTTGGGCAGGAGCAGAAGAAGGCAGTCCTCAAACTACACATCATGCACGCAACCAAGGCTGTGAAGGCGGAAATGGGTGAAGCGGTGAAAAACGAAGTCGCCGCAATGGGAGCTAGCAACAAGTCGGGATTGCCGCTTTTCACCTACACAATTCAGTCTGACCGGGACGGGCAGCAGTATACCGGAGTTATCGTTGGCGCAGACCCCACTGCAAAGGGTGGAAATAAGTCAACCAGCGTGAGTACGTTCATCGTCCCGGTAATCGTTGTCACCCAGACTGTGGGCACGAGCCTCGATGCGAACAATATGATTGTGACGGCCCCGGGTATGACCGTTTTCGACCCAACGAAAAATGACAATAGCTGCTTGGCCGCCCCCAATAACAATCCTCTACAGCTGTTTCAGCAATCACCCATCTTCCAGAACTACGATATTTCTGTCGGCGGAGTCGATGTGGGTCACACGCAGTATATCGATGCATTTCAGCGTGCCGAGTTCTACAACCTCCTGAAGAACCCAGATAACTATCAGGTGCTTCTCAGCCCCATTAAGACGCTGGCGCCGGTCGTCATCAAAGTGCCGGCCGCTTCTGGCACCACTCTTCCGCCGGAGTTTGGCGCGTGCGGGCCCTTTGGTATCGTCGACATCGATTTCTTCGACGCCTTCCTCGATAACAACGTTCTGTCGGCGCTGCAACCTCAGGTAAACGCGGGCAACTTCCCGATTTTTATGCTGTATAACACCGTGCTTGCCTTCAACCCGATTACAGATATCTTTGTGAATTGCTGTGTTTTGGGTTATCACGGGAATACGGGGACGAATCCGATCCAGGCCTATTCACCCTCCGACTTCGACACGACGGGCGTTTTTGGGCCAACGCAGGGAGACTCAAACACTCTGTCGCACGAGGTGGCGGAATTCGTGAACGATCCGTTCGGCGACAATCCAACGCCAGCCTGGGGTGGTGTGGGGCAAGTGCCGCCGGGATTCTGCCAGAACAATCTGGAGGTAGGCGACCCGCTAAGCGGCACCAATTTCTCTCCGATTGGCGGCCGCAATGGTTTCACCTACCACTTGCAGGAGTTGGCGTTCTTCTCGTGGTTCTACTCGTCTAATTCGACTGGGATCCACGACTGGTTCTCCGACAACGATACATTTACAACCGACGCCGGTCCTGTTTGTGTCCCGGCCTCAAGCGGCAGCGGGAACACGCGTCCAATCGTTCATCCGTAGTCGGCTGAACTGAGGATAGCTTTCGGGGCAGCGAGCAAATGCTCGCTGCCCTTTTTTTTTGCCCTGGGGACGTTGTCTTAAGTCTGAGGAGCTATCGAACGTCGAATGCCAAGGCGTATTCGTGTCACGATATACTCAGAAGATACAACCATGAGACTCATGCCATGAAAATTCTCACCGCGGGGGAAATGCGCGAAGTTGATCGCCTGACGACCGAGCGGTACGGCATTCCCAGCCTCTCGCTCATGGAAAATGCGGGCAAGAGTGTTGCCGAGTTTATGGCGGCGCGATTTCGGAGGCTCGAATCGCGGCGGATCGTGGTGCTGTGCGGGAGGGGAAACAACGGCGGAGATGGATTTGTGACCGCAAGGCACCTGGCCGACGCGGGCGCCACGCCCATTGTGATTCTGGTTACGGCGCAGGATGAAATGCGTGGCGATGCGGCCGCAAATCGCGATCGCTGGCAAAAGTCAGGAGGCGAGGTCCGCGTCGTGCGAACCTCGTCTGACTGGCAGACGGTGAGGCCGTCTATCAACTCCGCAAATTTCATCGTGGACTCGTTGCTTGGCACTGGCGTCAAAGGCCGGGTTGAAGGTTTGCTAAGGGAAGTGATTCACGAAGTGAACGGGCGCGAGCGCGGAAAAGTTGTAATTGCTGTAGATATTCCCTCGGGGCTGCCCGCAGACGCAACCGACGTGGTGGAGAACAATTCCGAAACGAAAGATTCGAGTCGCAACATAGTCACCGCCGATTACACAGTCACATTCACGGCGCCTAAGGTTGGAATGTTTTTCGGTAACGCGGCCACATATGTCGGTCAATTGATCGTTCGCGAAATTGGCTCGCCCGCGGAATTGGTCGAAGAAGTCGGAAAGGGAACTGTGCGTTGGCTCGAGCCGCGCGAGGTTTCTGACTTTGCGTTCCCTCGCAAGCCTGATGGGAATAAGGGTAACTACGGACACGCGCTGATCGTCGCAGGCTCGGTAGGAAAAAGTGGCGCGGCCGTAATGGCATCGTGGGCAGCGCTCAGAGTAGGAGCAGGCCTCGTCACCGCAGCGGTTCCGGAACCTGTACTGCCTCTCGTGGCGACGCCGAATCCCGAGGTGATGACCGAACCCCTGCCAGCCTCAGAAACAGGCAGTATTTCGTTGCGGGCACTCGAGTACGATCGGTTCGATGGAATAGTCAAAGGCAAAAGCGTGATCGGAATTGGCCCCGGGCTCACCACGCAAACCGACACCGTGCAATTTGTCCGCACCGTGGTCGGAAAGTATGTGGACATCCCGATCGTGCTCGATGCAGACGGGTTAAATGCTTTCGCGGGGCGTGCCGAGGACTTAAAAGCCGCGCGCAAAATGTTGGCTGTCACGCCGCATCCGGGCGAAATGGGGCGGCTGGTTGGGAGTGACACAAAACAAATTCAGTGGCGGCGCCTTGAAGTGGCTCGAGAAGCTGCAGCAGGCTGGAATGCGTTCGTGATTTTGAAGGGTCACCAGACCGTTGTAGCAGCGCCCGACGGCAAGGCGTGGATCAATTCCACCGGCAATGCCGGCATGGCCACGGGCGGCACGGGGGACGTGCTGACTGGAATGCTGTCAGGCCTCATCGCTCAATATGGACCGCGTGTAGCAGCGCTTTGCTTCGGTGTGTATCTTCACGGGCTTGCGGGCGACATTGCCTATGCGGATTCGGGCGGAGCGCCGCTGATGGCTACGGATTTGATCCGCTCAATCCCGCGCGCCTATCAGAAGTTCTTTGCTGAGTGCGGCCGTGACTAGCCGCGAGATCGTTACGCACTCCTCCGAAGAGACCATACAGTTCGGCCGCAATCTTGGGGCGCAGCTCAAGCCGCCGGTCCTCGTTCTATTGTCGGGTGAGCTCGGAGCCGGGAAGACGACGCTAACAAAAGGGATTGTGAGCGGAGCGGGAGCAGCTCGCGAGGACGAAGTTACCAGCCCAACTTTTACGCTCGTACACAAATACGGAAATGGCCCGCGTGTTTATCATGTGGATCTGTACCGCATCGGCAATTCTCACGATCTGGAGACGCTTGGCTTGGAGGATGTGCTGTCCGAGCCCGGAGTGGTGCTTGTCGAGTGGCCGGAGAGACTTTCATTGCGCACGGATTGGCCCGTGATACGGATCGATCTCGAGCATGTGGCGGAGGATACGCGAAGGATTAAAATTCGAGACGATTCGGGTATTCTCTCCGAGACTGCAAGCCTGCTATGACGGCGGATCGAGAGCCATGATCTGGAAGCCGGCGTCGACGTAAATCGTGTTGCCCGTCACTCCACGGCCCAGATCGCTCGCAAGAAATACGGCGGTATCCGCCACTTCAGCGATGTCCGTGTTACGGCGCAGCGGAGCATGTTGCGCTACAAATTCTAGAACCTTCGAAAAATCCTTGATGCCTCGCGCCGAGATCGTCTTGATGGGACCAGCGGAAATCGCGTTTACCCGTATCTTGTTTTTGCCAAGTTCGCTGGCCAGATACTTCACCGACGCTTCCAGCGCAGCCTTGGCCACGCCCATGATGTTGTAATTTGTCACAACGCGGGTGGAGCCCAGATAGGTGAGCGTCATGATCGCGCCACCGTCGGTCATCAAGGGCACCAGCGCCTTTGAAACAGCCACGAGCGAAAATGCGCTCACCTCGAGCGCGAGCTGGAAACCGGGCCGCGAGGTGTTGAGGAACGGATTGCCCAGATCTTCGTGGTTAGCGAAGGCGAGACAATGAACGACAGCATCGACCCTGTGACCCTGCGCTTTTACTGCTGAGGCAAGATTATCAATATCGGATTGCTGCTGGACATCGCACGGGCAAAACGATTTGGCGCCGAGTTCTTTGCCTAGTTCCTCGACGGTCGGCTTTGCGCGATCGTTCTGGTATGTGAGCAGCAGCGTTGCGCCTTCTCGGACGAATGCTTGTGCGATCGCGTACGCGATGCTCCACTTATTCCACACGCCGAGAACAATCGCCGTCTTGCCTTCGAGTAGTTTCGACATGGGCGGATTTTACCCTGAATTTCAAAATTGAAGACAGACTTCTGTCTTCAGGGACGATTCAATTGAAAGCGGCATACGACTAGCGCAAGAGACGGGCAAGTGCACTGAGGAACCGCGTCAACTCCGGCCATAGCATCGCGAGCGCAATTAAGAATGCGGCAAGCTTCTTCGGCGTGAAGAAGGGAGTTGAAGCTGTAGGTGCATCCGGCTGATGGCGCTGGCAGAACCCATCCCGCATCGCACGGCGATCGCAGCGCTGCCCGGCTGGTCCGAGGTAGAGGCAAGGGCCAAGATCGGTGGGCAAGGTACGGCTCAATACCGATGCATTCAAGGCCTGAGAACGGGTCGAATTGACCGAAGCGCCCTTAGGCCACACTACGTGTGACTGGCGCATGCCGTGGACGTCAACCGAGGGCCATTCCATCCCGTCGAGCGACGTGTCGTCCTCGTGATCCGACCCGGCATTAACCCTTACGCCTAGTTCCATTGCACGTTACCCCGCTGATCCCTACAGTCAAAGTTTATCCGAATCAGGTGTCAGAAATGCCCGACACTCATACTCTGCCTTCACCCACACATCCGGCGCGGATGAAGCTTGAGCCGTACTCCGCCGAAATCCGGCTTTCGAACCTCACGCTGGGTATTGACAACATCCATTATGACGTTTTTCTTAGCCCGCGTTTTGTTGATTTTACCCGAAAATACCTGCTCGATCTCGTACGTCAGACCGTCAACATCAGCCTCGTCTACGGCAAAGACAAGAAGCGTGCTGGTCCCCCGGAACACGCGGCCTTTCGAAAACTCCTCACCGATATTCTGCAGGAATCGTTGACGCGAGCAAAATATCAGCAATCGATCGAAACGGACGTTCTGCATCAACTGGCGATTCTCAAGCACCTGACAGCTGAACTTTCGAGCCAGTTCTCGAGCATCGTGGTGGAGTGCAAGGAATGGATTCGAGGGCGCGGCGAACTTTTCGAACACAGCGAGCCGGCGCACGTAATGCGGTCGAAAATTGCCGAAATTCAGGCGGACAAAAAGAATGTTTACCGCCAGGTGGGCGAGACGCTGCAACGAGTGTGGCGCGAAGTGGAAGAAGGAATTATTTCCAAAGCGCGACGGGCGCTCTTTGGCGAGGACTTCCGCCAGACCTATGATTTACTGCAGAATCGGTTTCTTTTCGTAGAAAACGGCAATGACGATCATCTTTTCCTGCAGCACTACGTCCTGCTGGGAAATTTCGTTAATGATCCGGACCGGTTTGACGTGTTCGATCATTTGCTGCTCGATTTTGTGCGCGATTTCGTCCTCGCCGACGACGATTCCGAGGAACTGAGCAAATCGCGGAAAGCCTACGACCGATTGATGGAGCAGGCGCGGCAGCTTCGGTCAGAGCTCGAACGAATCGAGGAAGAGCAGCGCGAACTCTCGTCGCGCGCAGGCGGTGGCGATGACGTGTTTCCTTGGCTTTTCAAGAAGAAGGCCGGGTCATCGACTGAAACACAAGCCGAGCTTGAAACTCTTCGGAAGAAGTTCTCTTCAGTCGAGCAGAACCTCGAGGAACTCGCTCCACCGATCGACGCGGCCAAACAGCGGCTGGATTTCCTCACAGAGGAATACAGAAATCGGCTAGGTGACTATTTAAATCAGCCCGAGAATTCTCGAAGGCTGTTCGGCGCACATCGGCCGGCGGCTGACGATTCTAATGGAGAAGCGCCCCCCGAGGTTCGGGCGCAGCTTCGCGAGGAATGGACTCACCGGCTCGAAGAGCGCGATCTTCTGTTTCATGTTCTCGCAGGGTATGAGCTGCGAAAGATCTATGCCGAGTACTGTCCGCCTATTCACTTGCAGCAACTGAAGAAAGCAATCGTGCATCGGGAAGAGCAAAAACGAATCGAGACGATTCTCGAGCAGTTTCCAGCGCGCAAGATCTCGATGAAGCGCTTAGATGAAGCTTCGCGCGCCATTCGGCGGCGTACCCATGAGGAAACTCTCGCGACTTGCACGCAATTTGCCGAAGACCTGATGCGCCTTCGGCGCGATCGGCGCAATTATCAGCAAGTGGCTTCCTGGATGGAGCGCATCAATCTGGTGCGGTCTGAACGTGCGCGCGAGCTTTCGCGGGTAAACAAGAGCCTCTACGAATTCTTGCACCCGGATGAGGTTCGGCCCGATGATGATCCGGTCAGCTCCCACGTGATCATCAAGGCCGATGTCCGCGGCTCCACGGGAATCACAAAGGATCTCCTCGCGCGGGGCATGAATCCGGCGTCGCACTTCAGCATGAACCTGCACGAGCCCGTGAAGCGGATGCTCGAACGCTACGGCGCCGCTAAGGTTTTCATCGAGGGCGATGCAATTATCCTCGCGATTTACGAAACGGAAGCCAAACGAGCCACCCAGAGAGCAGTGGCGCGTGCGTGCGTGCTGGCGCGCGAGATTTTGGCGGTGACCCAGGCGTACAACCAGCGTGCGAAGACGACGAATTTGCCAGCGCTTGAGCTAGGGCTTGGAGTGGCGTTTCAGGATTCGGCGCCGTCGCTTTGGATGGACGCCGATTCACGGGTGATGATTTCGCGAGCGCTCAATCTGTCGGATCGGCTTTCGAGCTGTTCGAAGATGGCGAAGCGTCTGTTCAAAGAGAATCCGTCGCCATTCAATGTCTTCTTGCTGCAAACGCTGATGGAAGATGCAGTCGAGGACGAAGGTGACGAGCTTGTCGTCCGTTACAATTCAAATGGAATCGAGCTGAACGAGGAAGGTTTTCAGAAAGTAGCCGCTGAAATCGCGCTCGCTCCCATGGGAGGCAATTTTCCGATGCCCTGGGGCAAAGAGCGCGTGCAACTCTATTTTGGCGAAGTTCCGATCGGCGATACTTTCGAGCCAATCATCATTCGCAAAGGTTTTGTGCGCCAGTTGCTGCCGGGCGGCAAGGTAGGCGCACAAGGCAACCGCACATACTTCGAAGTCTGCACTCACCCTAAGCTTCTCGAACTAGCCCGAAAGAAAGCGCCGGCCATTCCCGCAAGAAGTTGAACGTGCGCATCACCGTCCCTATAATCGTCCGCGGAGGCGAAAGGGATCCGGTGATTCTCGTGGCCTTCAAAGCCATTGATCCTGTCCTTCGCGGCCAGGATGGTGGGTTCGACTCCCACACGCTTCCGCCAAAAGGCCTTCAAAGAAGAGAATTTCGGCAGCACCCTTGAAACGACCTTTTGTAGTACTTCGGTATTAGTACTGCCAGGCCAGCGAAGAGGGACGGGTGGCCTATCCTCAACAGTGATTCGTTCCAACACTATGTTCCTGGCAGAAATTCGGTACCACTAACACGCTGATTTCCCTGCACTTTTGGGGATACGAAACCCAATGAGCGCCTTGCTCGAGGTCCGGAACCTTACGGTAGCGTTTCCCGCTTCGCGTGCGGCGGCTCACACGGCGGTTGACAACGTGAGTTTCGATGTCGATGCCGCTGAAATCGTCGGGCTGATGGGGGAGTCTGGCTGTGGCAAGACCACGCTTTCGTTGGCGATGCTCGGACTACTCGCCAACGAGCACGCCGTGGTATCGGGCTCCGTCATGTTTCGGGGGCGGGAATTACTCAGTCTCGACGAGTGCTCGCTTGCAACGGTGCGGGGCGCGAAGATTTCGCTAGTACCACAGGAACCCGGCATCGCGCTGAGTCCCGTGATGCGAGCCGGCGACCAGATCGCTGAAGTTCTGCACGCGCACAGGAAATGGGACTGGGCGCAGTGTCGCGTCGAAGCGCGGAGTTGGCTGGCGAGAGTCGGATTGCTGCCAATCGAGCGGATTTACGCTTCGCATCCCCATCAACTCAGCGGAGGACAGCTCCAAAGGGTGGTTCTCGCGCAGGCTCTTGCCTGTGAGCCGGAAATCGTAATCGCCGATGAGCCCACGGCTTCGCTTGACGCTCTGACAGAATCCAGCTTTCTCGCACTGCTGCGAGAGCTGAAATCGCAACTGGGCATCTCGGTTTTGCTGATCAGCCATTCTGCACACGTGCAGGCGAGCCTGGCCGATCGTGTCCTGATGATGAAAGAAGGGCGCATCGTCGAAGAGGGCCGATTCAGCGGAATCAATCGGGAAACACGAACGGCAGGAGAATTCGGATTGAAAGGGGTAGCGGATGCGGTGGAGGAGTCTGTGGCGCGATGACGACTCCGACCACTCCGGCTCTCGAAGTTCGAAACCTGGGGAAGGATTACGTTCAAGTGCAGCCCTTTTCTCGCGCGCAATTTACAGTTCGAGCGTTCGAGGATATTGATCTCGCTGTTCAGCCTGGCCAGACGCTAGCGATAGTCGGTGAATCAGGAGCTGGAAAATCCTCGCTTGCGCGATGTTTGGCGATGCTCGAAAGTCCGTCGCGGGGCGAGCTCTTCTTTGACGGCAAATCCGCTCTCAATCTTCCGAAGCAAGAACGATTCGGCCTAAACCGGAAGGTTCAGTTGATATTTCAGAATCCGACGGCTTCTCTCAATCCTCGATTCGGCGCTTTGGAAATCGTCGCTGAGCCGCTAAGAATTCAGCGAATTGGCACCAAAAAGCAGCAGAGCGAGCGTGCCATCGAGCTGATGAAGTCGGTTGGCTTGTCTCCCAACATGATCGCCAAGCGCTCGCTAGAATTCAGCGGCGGCCAAAGACAGCGTCTTGCTATTGCACGAGCACTGGCGCTCGAACCGAGCCTTCTGGTCCTTGATGAGGTGCTGTCGAATCTCGATCGCGCAAATCAGGAGAATATTCTGCGGTTGCTTGAAGAACTTCAAGCCGCGCAGTCGCTCACCTATGTGCACATCTCTCATGATCTGCCGCTGGTGTCACAGTTCGCGGATCAAGTAGCCGTCATGCGTTCCGGGCGTATTGTCGAGCACCAGCCAACAAGGAAGCTTTTCGCCGATCCGCAGCATTCCTACACCCGGCATTTGCTGGGGGCTATGGAGCCGGCGGAAGCGATCTGGCTAGGCCGGTCAGCCTAAATGAACGCAAGATACCTAATCCGCAGATTTGCACATGCGGTCTTGCTGCTGGCCGCGATTTCGGTATTTTCGTTTGCGCTTGTGCAGTCGGCGCCAGGCGATTTTTTCGACCAGATGCGAATGAGCCCGCGAGTCTCGACACAAACAGTCGAGGGCTTGCGCTCCGAGTACGGTCTGGACCGAAGCTTCGCCGTTCGCTATGGGTTGTGGCTCCGCTCTGCTGTGCACGGAGAATTCGGAATCTCGCTAGCCTACAACACTCCCGTCGGGCCGCTCTTGATTCCGCGAGCACAAAACACGCTGCTGCTCACGGGAACGTCGACGTTCATAGCATGGATACTGGCAATTCCGATTGGCGTCTGGAGCGCGACAAATCGTAAGAAACTAAGCCGGAAGAGCTCTGAATTCGCCACATCGACTCTGCTCACGATTCCTGACCTGCTGCTTTTCCTGTGCGTGCTACTGTTTGCGGTTCGCAGCGGCTGGTTTCCGTCAGGCGGAATGTATTCGGTGGACAGCGAAAGCCACGGACTTTTGCGACTGAAAGATATTGCCTGGCACCTCTTCCTCCCTTCGCTGGCATTGGCGCTGGCGACTCTACCGGCTCTGATTCGCCATGTGCGTTCCGCGATGATCGAAGTGCTCGATTCGCCGTTTATCCGGGCTGCGCGCAGCCACGGGATTCCCAACTCGCGGCTGCTATTCCGATTCGCACTGCCGGTTGCCGCGAATCCTTTGATTTCGCTTTTTGGATTCTCCGTAGCGACGATGCTCAGCTCCTCGCTTCTACTCGAGGTGATTTTGAGCTGGCCGGGGCTGGGACCGCTGCTCGTGGAAGCGACACTCAATAAAGACGTTTATGTTGTGGTCGGCACCGCAATGTTGTCGGCTACCTTCCTGATCGTGGGCAACCTTGTGGCGGACGTGCTTCTCTTCGCGGCGGACCCGCGAATTCGTGTTGAGTGAAACGGTGAAGAATGGTCGCAAACTCGTGGTGTGCGCCGTTCTGCTTGCAGGATTCCACATGGCTGTGCTCTTCGCTGGATTTGTTGCGCCTTACGGCTATGCCTCTCAAGATCGCGAGCTCCCATTTACGCCGCCAACCTGGCCACATTTCATAGATTCTCAGGGACGCTTTCATATTCGTCCGTTCGTGTACGGCTTGCAGAGTGACCCCGCGGTTTCGGGATCCTTCCAGGAAGATTTCACTCGCCTCTATCCGGTCCGTTTCTTTGTCCAAGGCGCGCCCTACAAGGTTGCAGGCATTTTTGTGTCGCGCGTGCATCTCTTTGGAGTCGACACGCCCGGCCGGATTTCTCTTCTTGGCACCGACGGGCTCGGGCGCGATCAATTTTCACGTTTTCTTTGCGGCGGTCAGGTGTCGCTGCTGGCGGGTCTGATCGCAGCGGCTCTCTCGGTGGCTCTTGGTCTCTTTATTGGCACCATCGCAGGATTCTATGGCGGATGGATCGACGAAGCTCTCATGCGCAGCGGCGAGCTCTTCCTTGCCTTGCCCTGGCTTTATCTCTTATTCGCGGTGCGCGCGGCTATGCCGCTGCACATCTCGCAATCGCAGGTGTTCCTACTGCTTGTCTCGGTGATGGGCTTGATCGGATGGGCGCGACCGGCACGGCTGGTTCGCGGCATCGCTCTAAGCGCCAAGGAACGCTACTTTGTCGTCGCGGCGCGCGGATTCGGTGCGTCGGATGCTTACCTGCTTCGTCGCCATGTGCTCCCCCAGGCTTCTGGAGTTGCTCTTACCCAAATCACATTGCTCATCCCCCAGTACGTCTTGGCCGAGGTGACGCTTACGTTCCTTGGGCTCGGCGTCTCTGAGCCCATGCCCAGCTGGGGCAGTCTGCTTTCCTCGCTTCAGCAATACTACGTTCTATCTACGTACTGGTGGATGTTCCTTCCCGCGGCCCTCCTCATTCCGCTCTTCCTCACCTATTACTTGGCCGCCGATGCGCTGCAGGAACATTGGAAGCCCGTCTCACTGTAAAATCTAAACGTACTCTGTTAAGAATTTATATATGGGGAAACTTCGTCTTGGGGACCTTCTCCCCCTCGCGTTCGCTATACCGGCGCTCTTCGTGTTTCCTGCAGCCGTCAGCCCCGCAAACGGAGCGCGCGAGGATTTGATGGTCATGGAGAGCGCGTCCGGGAAAGCCGGAGGCCGGCTCGTCGTTGCTCTTCGCTCCGAACCCAAGACGCTGAATCCGGTGCTCGCGATTGACGACCCTTCACGCGATGTGATTCGTTGCCTTTCCGGCGATTTGATTCATATCAACCGCGAAACTCTTAAGACGGGGCCAGCCCTAGCAAAGTCCTGGGATGTCTCCCCCGGTGGCAGAACGTACACGCTGCATCTTCGCCAGGGAATACGCTTCTCCGACGGGGAGACTTTCTCGGCAGACGATGTCGTGTTTACTTTCCAAGTCTATCTTGATGAAAAAATTCATTCGCCGCAGCGCGATCTGCTTGTGGTCGGTGGAAAACCTATCGAGGTGAAAAAGGTCGATTCTTCGACGGTACAGTTTTCCCTGGCTCGGCCTTATGCCGCGGCTGAACGGATCTTCGACGGCATCGCAATTCTCCCTCGCCATCTGCTTGAGAAATCATACGAGGCCGGTCAATTCTCCCAAACATGGAATCTCTCAACCGCGCCAAATCAGTTTGCGGGCCTCGGACCTTTTCGTCTGAAGGAGTACACCGCCGGCCAGCGGATCGTTCTCGAGAAGAATCCGTACTACTGGAAGCAAGATGGCGCCGGTGTGCGCCTGCCATATTTCAACGAACTCGTCTTTTTATTTGTGGCGAGCGAGGATGCGCAGGTGATTCGCTTCGAAGGCGGAGACACCGATATTCTCAGCCGGTTCAGTGCTGAAAACTACAGCGTGCTGGAAAAACAGCAGGCCGCAAGAAACTACCACGTGGACGATTTGGGTGCGGGTCTCGAATATAGCTTTCTGTTTTTTAATATGAACGATCTGGGCGCCAAAACGCCTCCGGAAATCGCCAAGAAACAGGCATGGTTTCGTGATTTGCGTTTTCGTCAGGCGGTGTCGGCAGCGATCGACCGAACAGGAATCGTACGCTTGGTGTACAGCGGCCGCGCGACTCCCCTTTGGGGCCAGGTGACGCCCGGAAATAAATTGTGGGTGGACGCGACGCTTCCGCACCCGAGTCGCTCGCTCGACCGTGCGCGTCAGCTCTTGCAGTCATCTGGGTTTTCATGGAAGCCTGATGGCACCCTCGTCGACCCACACGGTAACGAGGTCGAGTTTTCAGTCCTAACGAGCGCCGCAAATTCCCAGCGCACGAAGATGGCCGCAATCATCCAGGACGATCTCAGCCAATTAGGAATGAAGGTTCAGATCGTCTCGCTCGATTTCCGGGCGACGGTCGATCGCCTCTTGAATACGTACGACTACGAGGCTGCGATCATGGGCCTCGCCAGCGGAGATGCCGATCCTACGGCGGAGATGAACGTCTGGGTTTCCAGTGGAGAAACGCATCTGTGGGACCTCAAAGGGAAGCCCGCTACGCCCTGGGAATCCGAAATGGACCGGCTAATGGAACAGCAACTGACCACACTCGACTATTCGAAGCGCAAGCAGTTGTACGATCGCGTTCAGGAAATAGTAGCCGACGATCTGCCAGTGATTTGCCTTGTGAGCCCCGATATTCTTGTGGGCGCCCGAAATCGCATTGGAAACTTCCGCCCCGCGATCCTCGATCCCTACGCTTTGTGGAACGTGGAAGAGCTGTATGCCCGCTAAAGCCTTCATTGCCGACGGGGAAGTGGCGGAACGCGACGCAGCGCCCGGCGAAGCACGATTGGCGTGGATCGATACGCGCCTTGTGCGCGAATGTTTGCAGGGCGATGAAGATGCCTGGTCTGCGCTCATTGAAAAATACAAGCGATTGATCTACTCGATCCCTGTTAAGTACGGCTTCAACTCTGACGATGCCAACGATATTTTTCAGGCCGTCTGCCTCGAACTGCTGTCGGAATTGCCGAAGCTGCGGAAGCCCAAAGCGCTGCCCAAATGGCTTATCCAGGTTGCATCGCACAAATGTTTTCATCGTAGGCGGCAACAGCAGCGCACGGAAGTCCCCGACGAGGTGGAACAACAGCCGGAGGAGACGGTTCCGTCGCGGACGGAAGAGGTTCTACGCGAAGAGGAAGAGGAACAAAAACTTCGAGACGCCCTCTCGGCGCTGGCTCCTCGTTGTCGCCAGCTCGTCGAAATGCTTTTTTTCGAGGAGCCTGCGCGACCCTATAAGGATGTAGCTGCCAGCCTCGGGATTGCCACCGGCTCGATTGGCTTCATCCGCCAGCGGTGCCTCGAGCGATTGCGCAAGCAGCTAGTCGAAGCGGGCTTCTAGTGGCGACGCGAAAAAATCAAGTGCTGCCCGCAAAGCTGATCGACGAGCTGGCAGCTCTAAAGGACGACGCAAGTCGTTCGCACTATTTGTCGCGCAGCAAGCTCACTTTGCGCTCCGCCTCAGTGCATCAGCTCATCGGTGAATCCCGGAAGCGATTGCGGATAGACACTCACGCGGCCCTCTCCCTCGCCGAAGCGGCTGTCACTCTTGCGCGGCGAATGCGCAGTAAGGACGTGCTGGCCGCCAGTTTTCGCGCCAAGGCGAACGCACTCTACAACGTCGGGGAAAATCAAGCGGCGCTCGAATATCACCAGCAGGCCCTCGCCATCTTCCAAAAGCTCGGCGATGCGGAAGAACAAGCCCGCACTCTGAATTCTTCGATTCAACCCTTCTGCCTGCTCGGCCGTTACGATCAGGCGCTCGAAGCTGCCGAAGGCGCGCGAAAGCTCTTCACGAAGCTCGACGACACCAGGCGGCTGGGCTATGTCGAAATCAACGTGGGAAATATCTACCACCGTCAAGACCGGTTTGAGGAAGGGCTCACCTACTACGAGCGTGCGTACGAGATGTTGCTGCCTCACCGCGATCCGGAAGGCCTTGCAGTCGCCCTTTACAACATGGCTGTGTGCCTGATCACTCTAAATGACTTTCCGCGCGCGCTCTCCACGTATCAGCGCGCTCGAGAGATGTTCGTCCAATACGGAATGACGCTTCTCGTCACGCAGAGCGATTACAACATTGCCTACTTGTATTACCTCCGTGGCGAATACAGCCGCGCGATCAAGATGCTTCGAGCTGCCCGTGAGGAGTCTGAAAAGAACGGCGACGCACACGTCCTCGCGCTCTGCTATCTCGATCTTTCTGAGATTTATCTCGAACTCAACCTGAGCACCGACGCCAAAGATACCGCACACGAAGGATATTTGCGGTTTCAGAAACTCGGGATGGGCTACGAAGAGGCTAAGTGTATGGCCAACGAAGCCATGGCACTCAGCCAACTTGGCAAAAGCGTCGCGGCCCTGGAGCTGTTTTCTCAGGCGCGCGAGAAATTCATTCACGAGAAGAACCTCGTTTGGCCATCCCTCATCGACATTTATCAGGCTTTGGTCCTTTGTGAGGAAGGGCGACTGTTCGAAGCGCGCAAGCTTTGTAAGCGCGCATCGCAGTTTTTCGAGACATCAATGCTTTCGGGCAAACGTATCCTCTGCCAGTTGCTTCTCGCGCGCCTCACCCTCCAGATCGGCGATGCCTCTACGGCATATCAGGAATGCCAACGCGCGCTCGACCAGCTCGCACAGAAGGAAACACCGGCTCTAGCGTACCAGTCGCATTTCCTGATGGGGCAGATTCAGCAAGCACGCGGCGATAGTCGCGCTGCGTACGATTCTTGGCAAAACGCGCGCGCCGAACTGGAAACGCTCCGCAGCAGCCTTCGCGGCGAAGAACTCAAGATTGCGTTCATGAAAAACCGCCTGGAGGTGTACGAGAACCTCGTCGATTCATGTCTTAACGATCCGGAAAAGAAAGACTCGGCGCAGGAATCCTTTGGTTACATGGAACTCGCGAAGTCGCGAAGCCTCGTGGAGCTGCTTCTGCAATATCGTCCGGCAATTGCAGATGCGGACGAAGGCCAGAGCGGCCTGGTGCGGCGGATCCGGGAGATGCGCGAAGATCTCAACTGGTACTATCGCCGGCTTGAAATCGAGCAGCTACGTTCCGAGGAGTCAAATCCTTCTCGAATCCAGAAGTTGGAGGCGGAGGCGCTGGCACATGAGAATGAGCTGCTCCGCGTGCTTCGCGATCTACCAACGTCCGAGCGCCAGGAATTGGTGGCAGCGCAACAGGAATCTACGTGCTCACTCGAAGATATCTCTGAGTGTTTACATCAAGACTCGGCGCTCATCGAATATTTTATCGTCAAGGATCAGTTCGTAGCCGCCATTGTCACGGCATCCAGCGTTGAAGTTCTTCCGCTTACACCCGTATCTCGCGTAGCAAATCTTGTGCGAATGCTGCGATTCCAAATGTCCAAGTTTCGGCTTGGTTCCAACTACACACAGCTTTTCGAAAAAACTCTGTTCGAGGCCACCCATTCCCATCTTCAGAACCTCTATCAGGAGCTGCTGGCTCCGTTCCGCGAGCAGCTGAATGCGAAACATCTGACGATTGTTCCACATGGCATTTTGCACTATCTGCCTTTTCACGCGCTCTTCGACGGAGGGCGTTATTTGATCGACGAGTTTTCAATCTCTTATGCGCCGAGCGCGAGCATCTACGAGCTTTGCTGCCGTAAAGAGTCGCACTCGTCTGGAGCATCGCTTATCTTGGGCGTCCCAGATTCGCGCGCTCCTTTTATCGAGAGGGAGGTGCACACCGTTGCGGGCGCCCTGCAAGGATCAAGACTGGTGCTGGGGGCCGAAGCTGGTGACGAAGCGCTGCGCACAAGTGGCGCGCAGAGCCGCTTGGTCCATATTGCGACCCACGGAATATTCCGGCAAGACAACCCGATGTTCTCAGGCATTCGCCTCGGCGCTTCGTATTTAAACCTTTACGATCTATATCATCTGAAACTCGACGCCGAGCTTGTCACGCTAAGCGGCTGTGCCACGGGACTAAACGTAATTGCGGCCGGTGATGAATTGCTTGGCCTCGTGCGCGGCCTTCTCTACGCCGGAACGCAGTCCGTTCTGCTCACGCTTTGGGATGTCAATGACAAGAGCACGTCGGAGTTCATGGCCTCGTTCTACTCTCGCCTCGGGAGTGGCGAAACCCGCGGTGCCGCGCTTCAAGGCGCAGTCCGAACCCTTCGCGACTCTTATCCCCATCCTTACTTCTGGGCTCCATTCGTGCTCACCGGCAAAGCCCTTTCGCCGGTGGCAGGGTAGCGGAACAGCACGGCCCTCCTCTAGATTTCAGCGTCTTCCTTTTAAGTGGCGTATTTACAGCGAGATGCGAATCCGAGATAATTTCGACCTGCCTATATTTTTTCGTCATTTCAATACTCTTTTGTTTGTAAAGCGAGCGAGATTTTCGGGGATTGGAAGGCAGTCAATGGATTCGGGGGGAGGAGAGAATGAAGCATTTCACGGCTCGGGAATGGGTGGATTTTGTGAGAGGCGCGGTTAGAGAGGAAGAGAAGGCCCTTATGCAAGCGCATTTAAAGACCGGATGCCAACGATGCCAGCGCGAAGCCAAGACGTGGGTCCGCGTGCGAGAAACGGCTAGCCGTCAGCGCGCCAGTGAGCCGGACGATAGCGCCGTTCGCTTCGTAAAGGCAAGCTTTGCTCTCAGTCGTGAACGTCAGCCGAAGCGTTCGCGCCAGTTCATGGCCGAAGTTCTGTTTGATAGCTTTCGCGAGCCGCAGCCTGTTGGTGTCCGCTCAGCCGCGTCCAGCTCCAGACAGATCCTCTTCGGGGTTGAAGATCTGCGGATCGACCTACGCCTTGAGCCTAAGATCGACTCCGAGAATGTCTCGGTCATCGGTCAGATCCTAAACTCTGCCGAACCGGGCGAGAACTATGTAGCAGCTTCAGTCGCACTGTTGAAGTCCGGAAAGCTTGTCTCGGTGGCGAACACGAATCGCTTTGGCGAGTTTCAGCTCGAATGCGGATTGGCGTCCCGCCTGGAACTGCGAATTAAATTGCCGAGCGGCAAAGAGACGTGTCTTTCGCTGGCGGATCCGACCGACGGCGCTGGAAAAGCCCCTTCGGATTCGCTTGATTCTAAGGGAGTTGCAGGCTTATTTAGACCGTCAAAACGTACTAGGAAGCTCGTTTAATGCGAAATCGAGAATAGCCACTTGTACCATTGAGCGTATCGCCCGATTTGGGAAGACTAGAACCTCTCATAGTTGGGTCCGAGCGCACTCGACCGTAACGCAAAAGGAGTAATTGCTGCTATGAGGCGTCGAATCTGGATTCTCCTATTTCTTTCCGCTGCATTGTGGGGACAACCCGCGGCAGCGCAGGGACTCGGTGGAGTTCTCTCGAATCTAGGTCAGGTTCTCTCGACCCTCACTAGTAGTCCGGCCCAGGGAGTCATCGTCCGCACTACGCTCGGCGCAGCCGGCCTGCAGAGTGCGTGCCAACAGAAGGGCTGCACCGTCGTCAGCAATCTGGATGGCGGCCAAAACCAAGTGTTCCTCGTTCGGCCAACTTACAAAGGTCTTGTACCAAATCTTTTGGCTGCGGTTCTACGCCTTGTAAACGGAATTCTGGACGCGGAACCCGATCAGACCCTTCAAATCCCTACAAGCCCCACAAACCAGGCTGTTGCGACAGCCCCTCCGGCCGGTCTTTGGGACACCACACCAGTAAACTACTTTGGAACCTCAGCCTGGGACGGCTATGTGAACCAACCGGCGGCTCAGATTATCCGCCTCTCCGCAGCACAGAATGTGTTCAACGTGAGCGGTGCCGGAATCGTCGCTGACATCGACACTGGCGTGGATCCCAATCACCCGGTACTCAAGGGAGTTTTGCTGCAAGGCTACGATTTTACACGCAATCAACCAGGCGGCTCTGAAATGAACGACATCTCGTTGTCGTCGCCTCCGCCTTGCAATACCTGTCCGGCGGCGTATGTGAATCAACACACTGCCGCCATGGTTGATCAGCACACCGCCGCGATGGTCGACGGCAATGGTTACGCCGCATTTGGTCACGGGACCATGGTGGCCGGCGTAATTCACCTCGCTGCTCCCACCGCGCAAATTCTGCCTCTCAAGGCGTTTCATCCGGACGGCACCGGTAATCTTTCCGACATTCTCAGTGCCATCTATTTTGCGGTGCAGAACAATGCCAGCGTGATCAATATGAGTTTTGATTTGTCGACGAGTTCCACTGAATTTGACAATGCGATCAGCTTCGCTGCTGGCAAGAACGTCATTCTCGTTGCGTCCTCCGGCAACGACGGACAACAGGAGATCGTATATCCGGCGGCGCTGCGCGGAGTGATGGGTGTCGCTTCCACAAATAATCAAGACCAGCGCTCGAGCTTTTCGAACTACGGCAACCAGATTGTATGGGTGGCCGCACCCGGCGAAGGCGTCATAACCACGTATCCGTTTGGAACTTATGCAGCCGGCTGGGGCACGTCGTTTAGTTCGCCCTTCGTCGCAGGCACTGCATCACTGATTCTCGATATGCAGCCGAAGGACAATCCAACCGCAGCGTCGTGGGCACTTGCTCGTGCAAAATGGGTTGGACCCAACATGGGCAACGGACGCTTGGATGTCTATGGCGCTCTCAGCTTTCTGAATCCAATCCAAGGGCTACTCCAATAGGCGCCGCCCGCCCCTGGATGCCTACAGCGAGCACATCTTCGTCCCACCGACCGTCGCAGCCTCTCGGGCGACAGAACGCCTTTTCCGCGTCGCCCTATCATCCTGAGCTTCTGAGAATTAAATCGATCGAGGAGCAGTTTTCCGCGCTGAACTCTGCGGTCATCTGTGCCTTCAATCAACTCTTGGATCTAAAAGATCTGAACACCGGAGTTCACAGCACGCGCCTTGCAGAGTGGGCCTTGCACGTGGCCGGAGAGCTTGGTCTCAACGAAGGCGCTCAAAAAGACGTCGAAATCGCCGCGCTTCTGCATGACATAGGCAAGGTCGGCATCCCCGATGCCATCCTCAACAAACCGGCCCGCTTGACCGACGAAGAATACGCGCTCATGAAGAAGCATCCCGAATACGGCTGGGCGGTTCTGCGCCAGATTCCGGGGATGGAGCGCGCCAGCTTGATCATCCTTCACCATCATGAGAGCTTCGATGGTTCGGGATACCCGGGTAATCTGAAAGGCGAGGAAATTCCGATAGGGTCGCGCATCGTTTCAGTAATTGATGCTTTTGATGCGATGGTTTCCTGGCGTCCTTATCGAGAGGGAATGCCGTTTGAAGAAGCCGAGCGCAGGCTCCTGAAAGCAACAAAAACCCAATTCGATCCCTTGGTTATAAGCAGTTTCCTGCCTCACGCCAGAACGGAAATGTCAGCTGTGTTTGCCGCCGCCGGCACGTCGGTCTCAGCTGCTCTCTAGTATCTTCCCAGTTAGGCTTGACCCTCTCCCAATCGTCAGTTTGTGAACCAATCAAGTCTGCGGCGGGTTCTTGCTCTGCACGATTTCCTTCAGCAATTCGAGCAACTGGTGAAACTCGGGTAAAGCGTCGTCATTGCCGGGAAGCAACTCAACCCCGAGTGAATCCGGACCCGAATCTGTGATCTTCAGCTTTCCTTCGAGTTTCTTCCGTAACTCTGCAAGTCGAATGTGCTGTTCGATAGGAATCGGCATGACCTCGCGAGTCTAGCATAATCACCGCCATCGAAATGTTTGCTGCATCCGGCGCCGGTGATAGAAAATCTAAAGATCATGGAATACAGACAGATGGGATATTCGGGGTTGAAAGTACCGGTCTTGAGCTTCGGCACAGGCACGTTCGGAGGCGGGAATGATTTTTTCCGCGCGTGGGGAAATAGCGACGTAGCCGAAGCCACCAGGCTCGTGGATATTTGTCTCGAAGCCGGCGTGAACCTGTTCGACACGGCCGACGTGTATTCGCGAGGCATGGCGGAAGAAATTCTTGGAAAGGCGGTGGAAGGACGCCGCGACAAAGTGCTGATCTCCACCAAAGCTACGTTTCGAATGGGCGATGGGCCGAACGATCTGGGTTCCTCGCGCCACCATTTGATTCGCTCTTGTGAAGCGAGCCTGCGCCGCCTTGGCACCGACTACATCGATATTTATCATCTGCACGGCTTCGACGCGATCACTCCGATCGAAGAGACTTTGCAGACTCTCGATCAAATGGTCCGCACCGGGAAGGTGCGCTACATTGCCTGTTCCAATTTTTCCGGCTGGCACCTGATGAAGTCGCTGGCTATCTCGGAGAAATACGGTTGGGCACGATACGTAGCGCACCAGGCTTACTATTCGCTCATTGGCCGCGACTTTGAATGGGAGCTGATGCCTCTCGCCATCGATCAAAAAGTTGGAACAATCGTGTGGAGTCCGCTGGGATGGGGCCGCCTGACCGGCAAGATTCGGCGCGGCAGCCATCTTCCAAAAGAGAGTAGGCTTCACAAAACGGCTGAGTTTGGCCCGCAAGTAGAGGACGAGTATTTGTATCGCGTTGTTGACGCGCTCGATGAAGTCGCGAAGGAAACGGGGAAGACGATTCCCGATATCGCGCTCAATTGGCTATTACAGCGCCCCACGGTGGTGAGCGTCATTATTGGCGCGCGAAACGAGCAGCAGTTGCGGCAGAATCTGGGGGCTGCAGGTTGGAATCTCACCCCCGAGCAGGCAGCAAAACTCGATGCAGCGAGTGAAGTGAGGCCGCCGTATCCGTATTGGCATCAGTGGCAGTTCGCCGAGCGAAATCCGTTGCCGGTGCGGCATCCTTTGCCGCCGACTCGCGAGCCTTAGTCACATGGCCAGATTTCCCTGGACAGCCGAGTGGAAAGGAGAAACTGGATGGCAAAGCCCAAAATATTGATCCTTACGGGGGACGCAGCAGAATCGCTTGAAACGATGTACCCGTATCAACGATTGCTGGAAGAGGGTTACGAGGTTCATATCGCGGCGCCGGCAAAGAAGAAATTGCGTTTCGTGGTTCATGATTTTGAGCCCGGATTCGATACGTACACCGAGAAGCCCGGCTATACATGGGACGCCGATCTCGCCTTCGCAGACGTCAATCCGGCGGATTATGTGGCCCTGGTAATCCCGGGTGGACGAGCTCCCGAACACATTCGCAACCACGAAGACTTCCGCAAGATCGTGCGCCATTTTTTCGAGCAGAGAAAGCCGGTCGCGCAACTTTGCCACGCGCCGCTTGCGCTTATTGCAGCAGGTGTCTTAAAAGGACGAAAGACTGCCGCATACCCGGCGTTGGAGCCTGACATTCAGGCCGCTGGCGCCGAATTTGTGGATTCAGAGGCCGTGGTGGATGGCGTGATGGTTTCCGCGAGAGCGTGGCCGGATCATCGAGCATTCATGCGCGAATTCATCAAAATATTGCGGCAATCGGCACCGATTTCTCGCGACGCTACAGCCGGCCGCTAACTGCATCGGATTCAACCCGACCAGTCCGAACACCTGGATTTTGTTGGCGGGCCGGTTCATGTCACCCTCTAGCTTGTTGTGAAACTAATTTCAGATAGAAGCGTGCCGCTGTTTTTGAGTAACATTTTACCCGGCGGACGCTTCTAAGGCGTATGTCGGCGAATCGAATGCGTGGTGGGGACGGAGGGATCATGAGTAGCTCACTAGGACGCAGGTTCGTGATTGGCGGAGTGCTGCTCGTGGCTGTTGTGGCCGTGGCCGTTCTGGCCATGCGCCCAAAACATGGCGCAGGCGGCCCCCCGGGGTCGCCCGAAGTCGAGGTAATTCCAGTCGAACAGAAAGATGTTCCGATTTATCGTGAGTGGGTTGGCACGCTCGACGGGCTCGTAAATGCCGACGTCAGGGCGCAGGTGACGGGCTACCTGATGCGGCAGGGCTACCAGGAGGGAGCCTTCGTCAAGAAGGGCCAATTGCTCTTTGAGATTGACCCGCGACCCTTTCAAGCAACGCTCGACCAAGCCGACGGACAGTTGGCGCAGGCCAAGGCTCAGCTCGCCAACGCCCAAGCTGTGCAAGGCAGAACTCACCTTGATGTGGAGCGGTACACGCCGCTCGCGCGAGAGCAAGCAGCGAGCCAGCAGGATCTCGACAATGCCGTTCAGAATGACTTGGCGGCCCAAGCCACGGTGGAAACGGCCAAAGCTCAAATCGAAACCTACCAAGCCGCGGTGGAGACGGCGCAGATTAATCTGAACTTTACCCGGTTGATTGCGCCCATCGACGGCATTGCGGGCCAAGCGTTGTTACAGGTGGGCGCATTGGCCAGCCCAGCGAGCGGGCCGGTAACCACCGTTTCCACGCTAGACCCGATCAAGGTGTATTTCACCGTAAGTGAGCCGGAGTACTTGAATTTTCACAAGAGGTATCCTACAGAGAACACGTTGGAGGCGGCGCGGAAGAACTTGCATCTGCAATTGATCCTGGCCGATGGAACGACGTACCCGCAAGAGGGGACGTTCTATTTCACGGACAGGCAGGTGGATCCGACGACTGGCGCAATTCGTATCGCCGCGCTGTTTCCGAATCCGGGAAACATCCTGAGGCCGGGGGGGTATGGGCGCGTGCGTGCGACGGTGAGGGTGCAGAGCGATGCGCTGCTGGTACCGCAGCGCGCCGTCTCCGAGTTGCAAGGCGGCTACCAAGTGGCGGTGGTGGACGCGGAAAGCAAAGTGAACATCCGGGCGATCCAGGTGGGGCCGCAAGTCGGCAACCAATGGATTGTGCTGAGCGGACTCAAATCCGGCGAACGCGTTATTGCCGAGGGGGTCCAAAAGGTTCGCTCGGGTATGCAAGTAAACCCCAAGGCGTTCGCCGAAGGGGCGAAGGGAAACTAGCCCATGTCAAAATTCTTCATTAATCGCCCCATTGTCGCGATAGTGATCGCGATCCTGATGGTGCTTGTCGGCGCGATCACCATCTTGAACCTGCCCGTCGCGCAGTTCCCCAGCATTGCTCCACCGGAAATTCAAGTCCTGGCCACGTACGTCGGTGCGGACGCACAAACCCTGGAGCAAGCGGTGGCCACCCCCATCGAGCAGCAGATGAGTGGCGTGGACAACATGAATTACATGTACTCGCTGAATGCCACCGCCAATTCGACCACCACCCTGATTGTGAACTTCGACCTGAAAACAGATCCGAACACCGATTTCATTCTCACCCAATCTCGTGAGACCCAGGCAGCCTCACAACTCCCGGTGGACGTCACCAATTACGGAATTACCGTGCGCAAGTCGGTATCTGCCCCACTCATGCTCTTTCCCCTTTACTCGCCGCATGGAACCTACGATGCGACCTTTCTGGGGAACTATGCCTACATTAATCTCGTCGACCCGCTCCTCCGCGCGCCGGGCATCGGCAACGTTCAGGTATTCGGCACCGGCCAATACGCGATGCGGATGTGGGTAAAACCCGACCGGTTGGCCAAGCTTGGAATCACCGTCACGGATATCATCAGCGCCATTCAGGCCCAGAACACAATCAACCCCGCCGGCAGGGCGGGGAGCGAGCCTGCCCCCCCGGGTCAGGAATTTACTTACACCGTCCTCGCCCAAGGCCGACTCATCTCACCTGAACAATTCGGAGAGATTGTGGTGCGCGAGACGCCCGACGGCGGCATCGTTCGTGTCCGCGACGTGGCCCGCATCGAACTGGGGGCCCAGGACTACAGTTGGAAAGGCCGCTTCAACGGCGAACCCAGCGCGATAGTTTCGGTCTACCAATTGCCCGGTTCCAACGCTGTGGACGCCGCCGCGGGCGTCAGGAAGCTGATGGCCCAGGCGAAGCAGCGCTTTCCGCAAGACATGGACTATGCCATCGGGCTCGACACCACTCTCGCTGTCTCGGAAGGAATCAAGGAAATTATTGAGACCCTGTTGATCGCCCTGGCACTGGTGATCTTCGTCGTCTACATTTTCCTTCAGGGTTGGCGCGCCACCTTGATTCCGCTGTTAGCCGTGCCCGTTTCGCTGGTGGGCACCTTTGCCCTTTTCCCCCTCTTCGGTTTTTCAGTCAACACCCTTTCTCTGTTTGGTCTGGTGCTGGCCATTGGTCTCGTGGTGGACGACGCCATCGTGGTCGTCGAGGGCGTCGAGCGCCACATCGAGGAAGGGATGACTCCCAAGAACGCGGCTCTGAAAGCCATGGAGGAACTCTCCGGTCCCGTGGTGGCGATTGCCATGGTTCTCTCCGCGGTGTTTGTACCGACAGCATTCATCCCCGGCATCACCGGAAGGCTTTACCAACAGTTTGCCCTCACCATCGCCATTTCGGTGGTCCTCTCCGCTTTCAATGCGCTCACACTGAGCCCCGCGCTTGCCGCGCTACTGCTCCGGCCAAAGGAGAAGAGCCACGGTCTACTCAGCAGGTTCTTTGACTGGTTCAATCGCATGTTCGCGCGCGGTACTGAGACCTACGTCAAAATCTGCGCCGGAGTCCTTCGCAAAGGCGCGCTGGCTTTGTTTGTAATTGCGGCCTTCGCCGTAATTGCGACTTTCTTCGGCTTGCGTCTGCCCTCGAGCTTCCTGCCCGATGAAGACCAGGGCTATGCCTTCATCAACATGCAGCTTCCGAATGCGGCTTCGCTGGAACGCACGAGCGCAGTGGCGACTCAAGTTGAGCAGATCCTCGCCAAAACGCCCGGCGTCCGATACACGACAAGCGTCATCGGCTTCAGCCTGCTCAGCTACGTGCGCACCAGCTACAACGCCTTCTTTTTTGTCACCCTCAAGCCCTGGGGCGAGCGCAAGTCCCGAGCCGAGCAATATCAAGCCATCAAGGCTCACTTGAATCGGGAATTAAGTCGGCTGCCTGCCGCTTTTGTGTTCAGCTTTTCGCCCCCAGCCATTCCCGGGGTAGGCACCTCCGGAGGGTTCACTTTTATCCTTGAGGATCGGTCCGGTGGCGATGTTCAGTTCCTGGCCCATAATCTGGCCACCTTCCTCGATGCCGCGCGCAAGCGCCCGGAAATCACCGGCTTGAGCACCACCTTTCTCCCCAGTGTGCCCCAGAAATTTGTCCAAGTGGACCGCGACAAAGTGCTCAAGCAAGGTGTGTCTCTCACCGACGTGTACAAAACAATCCAGGCCTTCATGGGCGGCTATTTCATCAACTATTTCAACCGCTTCGGGCGTCAGTGGCAGGTGTACATCGAGGCCGAAGGCGTTGATCGGGCCGCGGCGGAAAACGTCGGGCAATTCTATGTTCGCAACAACAAAGGGGAGAATGTCCCTTTGTCCACGCTCACCACCATCAAGTCAGGCGTCGGCCCGGAGTTTACGATGCGTTTCGACGAGTATCGCTCCGCCCAAATCAATGGCAGCGCTGCGCCCGGCTATAGCGCGGATCAGGCCACGGCAGCCCTTGAGGAGGTCTTTAAACAGACCATGCCGCGAGAAATGGGTTTTGACTACTCGGGCATGTCATTTCAGGAACAAAAAGCGCGGCAAGGCGTCCCCGCATCGGCGATTTTCGCACTCTCCTTGTTGTTCGTTTTTCTGATCCTGGCTGCGCTGTACGAGAGCTGGTCGTTGCCATTCAGCGTGCTTCTGGGAACGTCGGGGGCGATATGCGGGGCGTTCAGCGTCTTGTGGCTGCGCCGTATGGTGCTCAATGCCATCTATCCGGCGTACATGGTGCAAATCGAAAACGATGTCTACTCGCAAATCGGCTTGGTGATGCTGATTGGTCTGGCCGCGAAAAACGCGATCCTGATCGTCGAATTTGCCAAAGGAGAGGTCGAAATGGGCAAACCTCTCACGGATGCCGTGCTCGAAGGAGCCAGGCTTCGCCTGCGTCCCGTTATGATGACCTCGTTTGCCTTCATTCTCGGTTGCGTGCCGCTGTGGACGGCCTCCGGCGCCGGTTCAGTGGCCCGCCAAATTATGGGCACCACCGTAATCGGCGGCATGCTGTTGGCGAGTTCCGTCGATATCCTCCTCGTTCCAGCGCTCTTCACTCTCGTGGAGAGGTGGTTCGGCGCCGTGCCCGTTGCCGGAGCGTTGCCCGCCAGCCCGCCCCCGGCCCCCGGAGACTGAAATGGGCGACATCTTAATTGACGAAATGCGGAGCCAGCTATGAAGAAGCCGCAGCGATGGATTTTCCTTATCCTGGCAGCAAGTCTCGTTGGAGGATGCAAGGTGGGCCCGAACTACCATCGGCCCGACATTCAAACTCCCGCCGCGTACCGCGACTCGAATGAAAACCCGCAGGCCCAGGCGCAAGCAGCATCCTACGCGGACCTTCCCTGGTGGGAGGTTTTCCAGGATGCGCAATTACATGAACTTATCCGTACAGCCCTAAAGCAAAACTATGACTTACAAACTGCCACCCAGCGTATCAATGCAGCGCGCGCTCAACTGGCGGTAACGCGCTCGAGTCTATTCCCGCAAGTCTCAGGCAACGGAAATTTCAGCGGCGGAAAAGAAAATAACTTCCAAACCAAGTTCAATTTTCTGACTCTGACTGGCGACGCTGCGTTCCAGTTGGACTTGTTCGGAAAGCTGCGCCGCGCTACGGAGGCAGCCCGGGCGCAGCTCCTGGCTACGGAGGATGCGCGACAGACGGTTATCCTGACGCTGGTAAGCGACGTGGCCAGTGACTATTTTGAGCTCTTGCAACTTGACCTTCAGCTCGGAATCACAAAAGAAACTGTCGATACGCAAATCGACTCGGTGAAGCTTACGAATTTTCGCATGGAGCACGGCGTCGCCACAAAGCTTGACGTCTTGCAGGCTCAGCAAGTCCTCGATTCGGCCAATGCAACTATCCCGGACCTCGAGCGGCAGATCGCGCAGGAAGAAAATGCCATCAGCATCCTCCTTGGCAATTACCCGCAAGCCGTGGCACGCGGATTGCCGCTCGTTCAGCAGCCACTTCCTCCCGAAGTGCCGGCGGGCCTGCCTTCCTCGCTCCTCGAGCGCCGGCCCGATATTCGCGAGGCCGAGCACACCTTGGTCGCTGCCAACGCCGAGATCGGCGTGGCCAAGGCTCAGTTCTTTCCGCAAATCTCCTTGACCGGCTCGGGCGGCGGCTCCTTCGGACGAAGCAGCGCTTTTAGCTCGATGATGAGCTCACAGCTGGGGATTTGGGCTTACGGGGCCCAAGTAACCCAACCGGTTTTTACGGGAGGCGCTCTTACCGGGAACCTGCAGCTGGCCAAGTCGCAATACCAGCAGGCACTGATTGCGTACAAGCAATCGATTCAGCAGGCATTCGGAGACGTATCCGACGCGTTGATCGGCTATCAGAAACTGCATCAGGTCCGTCTGCGCCAGCAGGATACCGTGGCGGATTTGGCGGAGTCCGTCCGCCTGTCCCTTCTGCGCTACAAGGGCGGCACCACCACCTATCTTGAAGTGCTCGATGGCCAGCGCTCGCTCTTTTCCGCTGAACTGACGCTCGCGCAGGCGCGCGGCTCCGAGTATCAGAGCCTCGTGCAACTCTACAAGTCACTCGGCGGCGGCTGGCAGCAATAGTCGGGACTTGTCAGAACAATTTACTCAGGACGAGTTATCCGTCGGCTGCAAATTGCCTGCAGCACAACTGCCGTCAGCAACATGACGGCTGGATCAACCGGAAGGCGATAGCGCGGAACGACCAGCGTGAGGTAATACGCCCACGGAAAGACCACCGGAAATACCGCGATAGGAAATAGATACGCGCTCCGCTGTTTCCATAAAACTGCAATTCCAGCCGCCGTCCCAATCGCCACAAGAAAATTGAAAAGCAGCACACCGCGAAACCACAATCCCGGCGCGCGAATGAAATCTTGTAGCGGCGTTGGCGTCCCTCCCGACCACGTAGCGATAAAGCGGCTCGCGAACTGGCGGACGTCGCGTGCCGGATGCGCCAATATGAATTCAATCGCCTCACGCTGCTTCTCCCGCATGTACTCAATTTCGCCCATTCGGATGTAGCGCGCCCGCTCCGCGGAATTAAAAATCGGGTGCAGCTCTTCCTTCCAGGCCTCCTGCGGATTCTCATTGTTTCCAATCCACAGCTGAAGCCCGAGCGTCGATCGCAGCGGCACAATCCGATGAAACACGTGATAGTTTCGAATCGTCCACGGCATGCAACAAAGCAACGCAACTCCGAGGGCGAGAGCAGGTTTCGCAAGAGTGGTCCTAACGAGTCCGACTGAGTCGTGAGAGCTGAGAGAAGTCTTCCGGCGGCGATACGCCAGCCAACCCAGCAGCAACGGAAGCAAGGAAATCAGCGTAACGTTGGTCAGAAGCGTCACACCCCAGAGCAATCCATACCCAACCCAGTCGCGCCATCGCTCCGATTTCTCTATCGCAAGCGTCGCCCAAAGAATGATCGCCGCGAGCAACGCCGCCAGCGAAGCGTCCCACATGCTCTCAAACGCATTCAGGATCGAATTTGGAAAGAAGCCCCAAAGCCACGCAGCCAAAGCAGCCACAGTGAAACCGCCAATACGTTTGCCTGCAAAATAGATCGGTACGCAGGTAAACGCGGAGCACAAGATATTCAGAGCCACGGCTGCCAGAAACGAGTCATAGGTCCGCACGCCGAAAATGCGAAAAATCCCCGCCAAAAGCCACGGATACGCAGGTGGCATCCACGCCGTTGGTCCGGTCTCGATTCGAAAAGGAGAACTAAACCCGTGTCCGCTCGCGAGCGACGCAGCAATGTTGCCGGATTCCTGCAAGAAGGGAAGTACAGCCAGTGCGTGCCGCGAGTTCTGCCCCACATAATCCCACGCAAAGCCAACTCGCAGAAGCAGCGCGACAAGAACGATCAGGGGAAGCGAGCACGCTGCTCTTCGGAATAAGCTCTCGCGCTTAACCACGTTCGCGTCTACGCTCTCCGCATGCTTTCCGTCGCTACCACCCGAACCTTTGGCCCCGCGCTTCATTCAAACCGAATCAAAACAATTTCGGCATTCGTTCCGACGCGCATGGGTGGTCCCCACGTCCCCGCCCCATAAGTCGTATAAACCTGCAAGGTGCCCAGGCGGCTCAGGCCGTAAGCAAACTGTCCGTAAATTCTTTTTACGAACAAATTAAACGGAAAGAATTGCCCGCCATGCGTATGCCCCGAAAGCTGCAATGAAATCCCTTCTCCTCCGGAAACCGCAACGTGATCCGGCGCGTGAGTCAGCAAAATGCTCGGACGGCTGCGATCAATCCCGATCGCCTGCAGCACCGACCGGAAATGTTCAGCATGAGTCGCATCGTGATAACGCACTCCCACGAGTTGCAGTCCATCGATCTCGACCTTATCTCGATTCAGCACGCGAATCCAGGCGCCTGAGACGGCGTTCAAGTATCGAGTTGAGTCGCTGAACCCCTCATGATTGCCCAGTACAAAATATTGTCCGAGCGGCACGGAAAGCGTGGACCACGGCGCCGCAAGACCGTTGTAATCTGCGGCAGTCCCGTCGTACAAATCGCCAGTGATGAAAACAATGTCACTCTTGAGTCGCCCCACCTTCGCCACCAGCCTTTGAACGGATCCAAGGTTTCGGACGTGCCCGAGATGAACATCGCTAACCAGCGTCGCGGTCCGGCCACGCCACGCCTCGGGAAGATTCCCGAGCGTCACCGTGATCCGTTTTACGCGAATTGCAGCAGCATTGATAATTCCGTAGGCGCTGATCAGCAAAGCCGCCGCTAGAAAGACGATTGCCCACTCGTGCCGGTTTGGATGCAAGCCCACAATCGACGCCACGCCGTAAGCCACCCACGACGCACAGCTAGCGAAGAACAGAAAGCTAAATATCCCGAGCCAAGCCGCCGCCAAGGTGTAATAGATCCGAACTGCCACATTGAAATAGCGGAAAGCAAGCAGCGAGGCCGTAACGAATGTCACTGAAAGTATTGCAAGCGCGATACGCAGGTATAGGAGCGCCGAGCCCGACTGCACCGGCCAAAAGTAAGCAATCGTTTCGTAAAGGGATGCGTGTCCCGCGAAGAGAATCAGTTGAATGACGGTAACGAAAAACGCCAGGCGGCCGCGCACTCAGCGAATTCCTGTTCCCGATTCATTGTTCATCCTATCCATGGTAGGGGCTTGGTGCGAAATTGCAAGCGCAGGCCGCGTCAGAAATCGCGGGTTACGTCGTGTCGGTTCAGACCATCCAGCCGCAGCTCGAAGTAAAGCGTGCCAGCCCGGGCGTTCGGATAATAGGCAGGAATTTCACGGAATCCGAGCGCCTCATAAAGTCTCACCGCATTACCCATCTTTTCCGCGACCGTGTCCAGCCGCATGGTCGAATAACCCATCTCGCGCGCATTGCTGATAAGTTTTTCGGCAAGCTTCCGGCCGAGCCCGCAACCTCGGAACTCAGTTTTCACGAAAAGCCGTTTCATCTCGCACACCGAAGGCTCAAGCTGCCTAATGGCACCGCAACCCGCCGCAGCATCGTCAACGCTCGCCAGAAGCAGTCGGCCAGAAGGACGGGCATACTTGCCGGGAAGCGACGCAAGCTCATCGCCGAAATTCTGGTAAGCAAGCGAAAAGCCGAGCCACTCCGCATATTCGCCGAAAAGTTGGCGAACCGCAGCAATTTCAGCGGGAGACTTTGCCTCCACGATAACGATACTGCTTTCCACGCGCATGATGTCCCACCCAAATTTACAATGGGAAGCCGAAAAGGCGACAAGTGCCACGCCCGCACGCGATGATTCCATTTTGGATGCTGGGGCGGCACGATGCTCGACCGCTCTCCGGACTACAGGTTTTCGACGTCTTTCGGGGCGGGAGCATACCGGCGCAGAAGAGTGATGGAGAAAACCAGGATAAGGATTAGGGCGCCGAGCAGGCCGAGTTCGAGCATCGTAGCGCGGAAGATGCTCGCGCCTTCCGTGGACCACGATGTGCTCTTCGTAAGCGTGGCCGCCTCAAGGCTGATCACCAGCACTCTCCGGATCGAGGCTATCAAGCCAACAATCAGGAAAGGCTCGGTGACGAGAATGTGCGAGCGAATGGAAATGCGTACAGTGTGTAGAATTTCGATCACCATCAGCACACTTAGGAGTTGGTCGAGGACTTGCAGGATGCCCGTGACCATGGTTCGATTGGCAATATTGTCCCAAAGCGTTTTTCCGGCGCTGGTGATCGCAGCCAGAACGGTGACGAATAGCAGAATCGCGAGAAGCGAATAGGAAACCACCTCCGCGTGACCAATGTACTCGCCAAAGCGAACGCGGAAGACTGGAGGCTGCTCGGACATGCCCGATGGTATCAAGCATGATGCCAGTGCTTCAATGGCGGACCGTCTTTGAAGCGGAGCACCGTCTGGGGGCAGGCCAAATGTGATAGCTTTCCGAACAGTCGGGTCTATTGCAGTTGAAGAAAAAGAAATCGAAGTTCAAGGTAGGAACCGAAGCCCGGCGGCGCGCCCGCCTCGGTATCGGCCTGCCTCCGCCGGAACGCACCATCACCGAAAAGCGTTTGAAGAAGCCTAAGCACAAGAAAAAGTTAGCGGATTTGGCCGTCGACGAGTGAAAACATTCGGTCAGCGGCCACGCTGCGGGTAGCGTAGGCTTCAGCTGCGCCAACGTAACACACACCGCGGTCGCAAATACTTACTTGAGGAGCGGGGCTGTGCGCAGGCCGCTCGCAGTCGCTAAAAGCGTAGGTTCCCACGGAACCTAGTTGCGAGACCCTCAACCGGGCTTATGGTCGGGAACCACTTCCCCGGGCCTGAAAAGCGGAGCAACCGGCCGCTTTGTCGAAACCGCCGCTTCCTTCGCCATGTTCTCAAGATCGCGTTTTGAGAATCCTACCGATCGCTCCAGAATGTTGCCATCCTGCGAAATTAAGAACACGCTGGGCACATTGGTGATGCCATATTCATTGGAAGCGGTAAAGGTATTCTCGTCATCAATCAAAAGGGGAAACTTCACTCCAAATTCCTGCGCAAACTCTCGCGTGTCTCCAGTATTGTTCTGCGATATCCCCAGAAACGTGAAGCCGTCATCGCCGTAGATCTCATACATCCGCTCGAGAAATGGAAACGTAAACTGGCACGTCGGACAGCTCACCTTAAAGAACGCGGCGAGCACCGGCCCTTTCTTCAGCGCCTCTTCGAGCAAAAAGCTCTGGCCGTTTGTATCTTTCAGCGAAATGGTGGGCGCCGGTTCGCCCGCTGGCAGCGTACTCAGCCGCTTGCCGCAGAAGATTCCTCGCACCGTGTTCTTTAGGCTCATTCTAAAATTCTAACCTTCCTTAGTTGGATGATTGCCGCAGCGTAAGGATTCTGAAGCGAAAATGTCACTGACATTAATTTGATGCGTGTCAAAGCAAGATGGATTTCCGCGAGCGCGTGTCAGCACTAGTGGATGTTGCGGGTTTTTCGTCCAACGTAATCCATCAGCAGGTACTGCCCCAGTGTGTAGGGAGTGGTGAAGTAGGCTTTCCCGCGGCAAAGCTCCGTCACTTTTTGCACGAAATGCACCAGGCTGTAATCGCTCGCAAGCATGAACGTGTTGATCAATATTCCCGCGCGCTTGCACTTGGCAACTTCCTCGAGCGTCTGCGTCACCACCAGCGGATCGAGACCAAAAGCATTCTTGTAAATGCGCCCATCTTCGAGGGTCAGCGCCGAAGGCTTGCCATCCGTGATCATCACAATCTGCCGCATGTCTTTCTTTTGTCGTGCCAGAATCCGCTGCGCCAGCCGAAGCCCTTCGCGAGTATTAGTGTAATACGGGCCCACCTGCACGCGCGCCAATTTACCCAACGGAATTTCCTCCGCGCTATCGTGAAACAGCACGCAGTGCAGAGAATCTCCGGGATATTGCGTGCGAATCAGATGCGAGAGCGCCAGCGCCACCCGCTTCGCAGGTGTAAACCGATCCTCGCCATACAAAATCATGCTGTGGCTGCAATCAAGCATCAGCACCGTCGCGCACGAACTCTGGTACTCGCACTGGTGCACCATTAAATCCGGATAGTCGAGCTCGATCGGAATCCCCGCGCCATTGCGCTGCACGGCATTGAAGAGCGTCCCGCTGATATCCATGTTCAGCGTGTCGCCAAATTCATAGTTCTTTGATGTGCCACCCGATTCAATGCCCGTTGCAAGGTCCCGCGTGTCATGCCGCCCGAAACTGCTCTTGCCCAACGACGCCAGCAGATCCTTCAGCGTCTTGAAGCCCAGAAAATCGAGCGCCTTGTCCGTAATCTCGAAACGCGCCTCCACATTCTTCCCATCTCCGCTGCCAACCTGCCCGCCCGGCGTTTCCGAAGGAGGATGCGTCACGTGCGCCGACTGCTGCTGTTGTTCCGAGATATATCCTTCCTGCTCCATCCGCCGGATGATCTGATTCACCAGATCGCTCAACTCCTGATTTTGCGAAAGGTCAGGATTTTCGAGCAGCTTCTCCATCATCTCGGGAGGAATCAGGTCGCCCTCTTCCAGCGCTCTCAAAATCGCCTCGCGCAGCGCTTCCATGTGCTGCTCCCGCGATTTCTGCATATCGAGCTCGTAAATGCCGTATTGCGAATCGAAACCGCTCTGCAGAAAGAAATCCGACAGCCGGTTCATCAACTCCTGCAGGTCAATATCGTCGGCCGCTTCTGGTGCGTAGCGTGAATAGCGGATGTATTTCATTTTTCCTACGCGAATCGCAACGTCAGTTGAACTGGCGTCGCGGCGATCTCCCGCCGGACCCCTCGCGCGGATCGCGTGGCTCAGGCGTCTTGCGTGGTTCAGCGAAATAGCCGCGCTCCTCGCTTCGATTGATCCGCTTGTGTGACCAAAGCCCTTCCAGTATGAATTCCGCAGCGCTCGTCACAGCGGCGGGCTCGTCCTTCGGACCGATTCCCAAAATCTCGACATGCTCCAGCGCACCCGGAATCTTCTTCAGCTGCGCGAGAAGCTCCTGGCTAGAAGCCTGGGCCGGAACCTTCAATTCGCCACCCAGCTCAAACCATTGCACCGTCGGCTGAAAGTTTATCTCAGAGAAATACCGCGTAAAGGTTTTCCCCACGGCCGCGCGAATCAACTCGCGCGCGATATTATCCGCCCCGCGCAACTCGCCCTCATATTCAAGCTCGAACTTTCCAGTCATAGCGGGAATTGCAGCATACACATCGGACACGCGCGCCACCGCACTCGCATCACGAGTCCGCACAGCCCGCTGTTCCGCGCTGCTAAGCACATTTTCGAGAGAACTAATCGGAAGCCTCTGGCTCACGCCTGAACGCCGATCCACGCGCTTATCGTCCCGCGCCTGAAACGCAACTTCCTCCACCACTTCGCGAATATACTGCGGAATCTCCACACGCCGCGTCCCCTCGCGCTCCGTCCAAGATTCCTGCGATGTGATCGACATGCCTTCCGCAATCGTCGCCGGATAATGCGTGCGAATTTCAGAACCAATGCGGTCCTTCAGCGGAGTAATAATCTTCCCGCGCGCCGTGTAATCCTCGGGATTCGCTGTGAAGACCAGCAGCACATCCAGCGCCATCCGCACGGGGTAACCCTTAATCTGCACATCCCCTTCCTGCATAATATTGAACAGACCCACCTGAATTTTCCCAGCCAGGTCAGGCAGCTCATTAATTGCAAAAATTCCGCGATTCGCGCGCGGCAGCAGGCCGTAGTGAATCGTCAACTCGTCCCCCAGATTTTTCCCGCCTCGAGCCGCCTTGATGGGATCCACGTCGCCAATCATGTCGGCAATCGTCACGTCAGGCGTGGCCAGCTTCTCCACGTAGCGGTGATCTCGCGAGAGCCATGCAATTGGCGTCGCGTCGCCTTCGATGGCAATCCGTTCCCGGCAAGCGCGGCAAATCGGACGATACGGGTTGTCATTGATTTCGCACCCCGCCACCACCGGCACCTGCGCATCCATGAACCCCACAAGCCCGCGCAATATCCTCGACTTCGCCTGGCCGCGCAGCCCCAGCAGTATAAAATGATGCCGCGAAAGAATTGCATTGATGATCTGCGGGATTACTGTGTCGTCGTAACCGTGCACGCCCGGAAACAGCGTCTCGCCCTTCTCCATCCTGCACAGCAGGTTCTCGCGTAGCTCCTGCCGCAACGAACGATTGGCAAGGCGCTGCTCGGACCAGTTGCTGCTGCTGCGAAGCTCACCAAGAGTTTTCGGCTGCGAAGTCATGAGGCCCCGATTCTTGCTTAAATATGCTTCTTCTCACTAGAGATGCTGTCCAGCTGATGAAGGTCGCGCAAAAGTCATTATAGAGGAACGGAACGGTCACCGACACCTCATAAGATTGGAGTCAGTTTGGCCCGTGGCCGTTGCCCGCAGCCCGTTTTCGGACGGATTGGCGCTCTTCGAGCTTGGGAAGGAACTCTTCGAGCCATTTCTCGAGAAAATCGCAGCGCTCATTTTCGCAACGCATCTGCAGCAGCGTCTGCTTTTGCTCCAGTTCAATGGGGAGTCGCGCAGCCATTCGGTAGGCCAGCGAAAACTCGCGTTCCTCGGACGAATCCACCCACGCCTGGCCGTAGAGCAAGACGTGGCACTCCTGCAGAAGCTCAACGATGCGCGCTTTCTTTTGCGCATCCTCGCGCGCAAGCTCTTCCGAAAGGTATTCGACCACGCCTTCGTGGTAGGCTTCGTCCTGCAGCAACTGAAGCAACCGAAATGGCGCGCGACCGCGGGTGAGAATATCCATGCGCCCATCCGGGTACTGCTTCATCTTCTGCACGATTTCTGCCGTGCAGCCAATTGCCGCAACATTCTGGCCCGTGGCGTAAATCATTCCGAATTCGAGCTTCTGCACGATGCAGCGCCCGATCATCTTCTTGTATCGCGGCTCAAAAATATGCAAGGGAAGGGCAGCGCCAGGCAACAGCACCACATCAAGCGGGAAAAGCGGAATCCGAGTAGGTCTCATAACGCCCCGAGGTCAACAACGAGATTAGCTTAACGCAGAAGTGTTAATGCTGCTTGCATTTCATCGCGGGCATGCATATCCCCCGCGCGTTGGGCCACCACCACGCCGTCCGAAAGCATCTTGCGCGCCTCGTCCAAACGCCCCATGCGCGAAAGCAGCTGCCCGTATTGAAAGTAGCCGGCCACATAACCAGGATTCATCTCGAGAAGTTTCTGGAAATGAAGGGTGGCAGCCGAATCGTCGCCGAGTTTCACGCATTCAAGCGCCAGCCCGTAACGCGCAAACGCGTCCGCAGGCTTATCAGCTACAAATTGTTCAAGCGCTTCGCGCCGCGACTTCTGTGCTTGGGTCATAATTGGAAAGACCGTATTATAACGGGCGCTGCGCTGTGAGCCAAGCGCCGCGAATGGAAGCTCCGAATGAGATTTCGCAATGCCTAACCCGTCGAAGAAGCGGCCCGCCGATAGAGAAGCGATCGACTCCAAGACTGGCCTGTCGGGAAAACCGGTAAGCGCGTCGTGTTCGGAAATCGTCGAAGCGGTGCTGCCCAACGACGCCAACCCGCTCGGCAAAATGCTGGGCGGCCGCGTGATGCACTTGATCGACATCGCCGGAGCACTCGCCGCCACTCGCCACTCCAATAGCCACGTCGTCACCGCGTCCGTTGATTACATGGATTTTCGTTTCCCCATCGACGTCGGCGAATGGATTGTCCTCAAGTCCAGCGTGAATCGCGTCTTCCGCACCTCCATGGAAGTCGGCGTAAAAGTATTCGCGGAAAATGTTCTCACCGGCGAGCAGAAACACACCAGCAGCGCCTACGTCACCTTTGTCGCCATCGACCATAACCGGCAGCCCAAACCAGTCCCACCGCTGATCCTCGAAACAGTCGGCGACCAGCGCCGATATGACGAAGCGGGCGAACGCCGCCGGATGCGCCTGGCTTTGCGGAACAAAGAGCGTTCAAAGGGCTAGCTTCGGATAGCACTATTGCAGGTAGCGTTGAACTGCGAGCGCTGTCTGGTTAGCCGTCTCCACGCATTTCCCGAGCGACGGCCCCTCCAGATAATTTCCGCTGAAAAAGAGACCAGGATTCGCGCGTTCGCCATCGCGAATCGCTTCCACCACGTGCCCGTGCCCCAGGTTGTACTGCGGCAGCGCCTTCGGATATTTCCACACGGCTGACGCAACCGGCGATCCGCTAATCTGCAGAATCCGCGCGTTCTCATCCTGCACAATCGCCGCAATCTCATCGTCAGAGCGGTCCACAATCTTCGGATCGGTCGCGCCCCCGATAAAACTCGTAATCGCCACCGAGCCCGCCGGCGCCCGCCCCGCAAATAGCGACGAGTTCCACACCGTGCCCAGCGTACGCACCTTCTCGCTCCGCGGCACCAGGAATCCAAATCCGTCGAGCTTCTCCGCATTTTGCCGATCGTAATATCCACAAGCCACAACGGCCACCGGCGCATATGCCACTCCCGAAAGCATATGCGCCAACGGGGAAGAAACCTGCGCAGCAAGGTGCGCCGCCGTGTATGCCGGAGTGGAGACCACCACCGCCGCCGCTTCCAACATCTCGTTTCGCTCACCGTACTCAACGCAGACCTGGTAATTCGCCGAGCGCGCCACCGACGCAACCTTGGCCCCAAGCCGAACGCTGTTTCCAAGTTTCCCAGCGATCGCCCCCGCAAGCGCACCGACGCCATCCTTAAACGAACAGAGCGGCGGATGCCCGCTACCCTTCTCCTTTTCCGAACGCGATTTCATCGCTCCCCGCAGCACGCTTCCATACTCGCGCTCCCATTCCTCCAGCGTCGGAAATGCCGCCTTAAGGCTAAGCTTCTCCGGATCGCCCGCATACACGCCCGACACAAACGGCGCCACAAGATACTCGAGAATTTCATGCCCGAATTTCCGCCGCACAAAATCCGCCACCGATTCCTCTTTCGTCGGCGGCTTGGTGTGCTTAAAAGGCTCGGACGCAATCTTCGCGCGCGATTTCAATCCGAGCAGGGAACTGGCCATCAGCGCCTGTGGCGTCATGGGAATTTTCTGCAGCTTGCCATGAAGATAAATAAATCGCGGTGCCCTCGGATCGGCGCGCTGCAGTTCGCCTTCGATTCCAACTTCGCGGATCAGTTCGAGGAGTGGTTCGGTACCCTGAAAACTCTGCGGTCCGGATTCGAAAAGAAAACCGTCCTTCCGCACGCTGCCGAGCAACCCACCCACACGCGCAGAAGATTCCAGGAGAATTACAGGCAGACCAAGTTGTTTCAGCCGATAAGCGCAGGCAAGGCCGGAAATCCCCGCGCCGATCACAATCACTTGCCTGGGCTCACCCATCGGCGTCCGTCACAGCGTCTTCGAAAACAGCGGCCGCTGATCCATCTGCTGTTCGTGGAGATAACGGTCAAACGTCATGGCCACATTGCGAATGAAAATCCGCCCCAGTGGCGCCACACGAATTTCATCGCCAACGAGTGTCACCAGTCCTTCCTCCTGCAATTGCTCGAGCCGGCGAAGCTCCGGCGCAAAATATTCATCGAACGCAATCGAGAACTCGCGCTCCACCTCGAGTTTCGGAATCACCGTGTGGCACAAAAGCCGCCCAATCACGTCACGGCGCAAGCGATCATCCTCAGACAATCGATACCCACGCATCGTCGCAATCCCGCGCGAAGCCACCGCCGATTGATACGCCGGAACCTCCCGCCGGTTCTGCGCATACGCCTCGCCAATCGAGCTGATCGCGCTCACGCCCATTCCGTAGAGGTCCGCGCCCGCCTTCGTCGTGTAGCCCTGAAAATTCCGATGCAACGTGCGATTGCGCTGCGCCACCGAGAGCTCATCACCGGGCTTCGCGAAGTGGTCCATGCCGATGTAGTGATAGCCGGCGTTCAAAAATCCCTCGAGCCCTGCCCGGAAAATCCGAAACTTCTCCATCCCCTCCGGCAAATGCGTTTCGAACGACCCCTGCTGCTTCTTCAGCCAAGGCACGTGCGCATAGCTGAACATCGCGATGCGATCGGGCTCAAGCGTAAGGGTTTTCTCAATCGTGGCCTTAAAGCTATCGGCGGTTTGATACGGCAGGCCATAAATCAAATCCACGTTGATGCTTTCAAACCCAAGTTCGCGCGCCGTCAGGATTAAATCGCGCGTCATCTCATACGGCTGCACGCGGTGAATTGTCTCCTGCACCTTATGCTCGAAATCTTGCACGCCCATGCTCAGCCGGTTGAAGCCAAGTTTGCGTAGCGTCTCGAAGTGCGCGCGATTGGTAACCCGCGGATCAACCTCAATTCCAATTTCCGCGTCCGGCGCGAACTGAAACCGCTCCCGCGTATGCCCGAAAAGATCCTCCATCTGCGCGGGCGTCAAATACGTTGGCGTACCGCCTCCCCAATGAAACTGAATCACCGGCCGCTTCTTCGAAACCTGGGTACTCACGTGGCTGATTTCACGCTTCAAGGTTTCAAGGTAAGGAATCGCGACGCTCTTATCCTTCTGAATCGAAACATTGCAAGCGCAGAAAAGGCAGAGACTCTCGCAGAAGGGAATATGCATGTAGAGCGAAACAGGCGTGGCTCGCTCGTCTGCCCGAGCGCAATATTTCTCAAAATCCTCAGGTCCGAAATCGTCTTTCCACACCGGCGCCGTCGGATAACTCGTATACCGCGGCCCCGGCCGATTATATTTTTCCAGCGCCGCGTCAGAAATCTGCCCAATTTCTAGTTTTTCAATTTGGTTCTCAGTAGCGCGCGTCGGATTCATTGACAGCACCGTCCATTCCGCGCGCTCGTGCTCAGTAGGGGCACGGCATGTCGCAGATCCCGGATGGGTTCGCGGGGCCGTGCCCGCTCGACCACCAGCAAGCCCTCACCCATCTCCATCGCGAATACGGTGCGGTTTCGAGCTTTCTTTCGCGCTTCCTGTAGCTCGCCCCCGCCGCGCTCTGTCATCCTGAGGACGGCGCAGTTCAGCCCGACGAAGGATCTCAGCGTAGCGCTCGCCTCAGACATCGCAACCACTAACGCTCCGCGCATTTCAATCTGCCTCGCCACTATGCGCCCGCGCCGGAATCGGCGCAGTCTGTCCCGCTTCGACGAACGCCCGCGCGTTCTGCACAGGTGTCGTCGGCAAAATCCCATGCCCCAAGTTCAAAATGTGCCCGAGTCCGCCAGTCTTCTCCACCGCTTCCCGCGCAGCCTCACGGATCGCCCGCTCATCCCCGAGCAAAAGATTCGGATCGACATTCCCCTGCAGCGCCACGCGATCGCCGAGCGTCCGACGCGTCTCCGCAAGATCCGTACGCCAGTCAACGCTCAGCACATCTGCCCCAGCCTTCGACTGCAGCTCAATCAGATGCGAACTCCCCTTACCGTAAAGAATTTTCGGCACGCCCGGTGCGCCGAGCGATTCGAACACCGAACGCGTTGCTGGCAACTCGAAAGCCTCATACTCCTCGCGGGTCAACTCGCCTGCCCAGGTGTCAAAAAGCTGTACAACCGCGGCTCCAGCCACAATCTGAGATTTCAAATATCCGACCGTAGCCTTCGCTATCTGACTCAGCAGTTCGCGAAGCAGCTCCGGCTCATCGCGCATGAATCGCTTGGCCAGCGAAATGTCGCCACGCGTCTGCCCTTCAATCATGTAACACGCCAGCGTCCAAGGCGCAGCCGCAAAGCCAATCACCGGAACCTCCGGCCCAACCTCGCGGCAAATCTTTCGAATCGCATCGCCCACAAATCGCGTCTCGCGCTCAGGATCGAAATTGCGAAGCCGCGCAATCGCCGCCCGGTCGCGCACCGGGTTCGACAGCACCGGCCCCGAATCGGGCACGGCCAGCTGCATCCCCATCGCTTCCGCCACAATCAAAATATCGGAGAACACAATTACAGCATCCACGCCGATTATGCGGAATGGCTGCAGCGACACTTCTGCCGCAAGCTCCGGCGTCTTGCAGATTTCGAGGAAGGAGTGCTTGGCTCGAACAGCCTGATATTCCGGCAGGTAGCGCCCAGCCTGACGCATGATCCAGACAGGCACGCGCTCCACTGGCTCGAATCGGCACGCGCGCAGAAATAATTCTTTTCGGTTTTCGTTCACCCGGCTCATCCGTTCCTGTGGATCGAAACGATGATAGCAGAAGGGCCAAGAGGCCGCACGTTTCGGGTCAGATACGATGTTGGCCTATGGTACAGGGCGTTCGCGCCCGAATCGGGGCTATAATTGCGGTTCATCTGGGTACAGAGGCAGGAACAGGGCGGCGAGAGAAGCGTCGCTATAAGCGCGAAATGACTCACTATTATCTCGGCTACGTCAGTCTGGCGCTCTACATCGCGAGCTTTCTCTGCTACGCGCGCTTCCTGTATGTGCCGGATCTGTGGCTCGGTCGCATGGCGACCTTCCTTCTTGCAGGCGGAATTGTGATGCATTATTTCGCGCTGCTCGAGCGCTCGCGCTGGATTCACACTGTCCCCTACAACGATCTGTACGGCTCGATGTCGCTGTTTGCGTGGCTGCTTGGCATCACTTATCTGGGTCTCGAACTGTTTCACAGGCAGCGGTCGGTCGGCGCGTTCGTCACGCTGCTGCTGATCGTGTGGATTGTTCTGCTGTCAGTGCTCGCTCCCAACGAGGTGCCGCCTCCACCGCCCGCGCGTGGACCGCTCTTTGCCTTTCACGTGACGCTCGAGACTTGGGCTTACGCAGCGTTCGCTCTCTCGTTCGTCTTGAGCCTGATTTATCTTGGTCAAGATCGCGTGCTGCGCTCTCGCAAACTGGCCACTCCGTTCTGGCGCTTTCCTGCTCTCGATGTGCTTGATCGAATGGCGCGCAGCAGCGTTTACGTCGGCCTGGCGGCGCTCATAATGGGCGTGATTATGGGATTCGTTTGGGAACACCGGCTGAGCGGCGGTTACTCATGGGGCGATCCGAAGGTGGTGATTACGCTTGCGATTCTGGGGGCTTACGTCGCATATCTCAGGTTGTCGAGAAGCACGGCCTGGCGGGGCGCTCGCGCAGCGAAATTGTGCGCATTTAATTTCGCTGTCGTGCTTTTCAGCTACACAGTCGTGAATCTGTATATGACCCGATTTCACCGCTTCTTTTAAATTGGAATGCCGACACTTACCAAACCGAAACGCACTGGCGCAGGAAAAATTGAAGTCGCGCTCATCGGCTGCAGCCATCACACGGCCCCGGTTGAGATTCGCGAACGCGTCACGTTCAGCCCCGAGCAGGCCATTGCGGCGGCGGAAGAATTGCGCAAGCGCGGCATTCTCGAAGAAGCTGTGGTGCTCTCCACATGCAATCGCAGCGAGCTCTATGGCGTTCCCACCCAGCGGGGTACCTCTGTTGCGGAAGCGATGGAAATTTTCCTTACGTCGTTTCACGGCGTGCCGCGCGCGGATTTGAACGGCCGCCTATACCGCTGGAATGGACCTGACGCAGTTCGCCACCTTTTCCGCGTCGCCTCGGGCCTTGACTCGATGATGCTGGGCGAAGCTGAAATCCTCGGGCAGTTGCGCGCCGCTTACACCCAGGCTCTCGATCACGGCTCGACCGGCCCGGTGCTGAATCGCATGTTTCAGGGCGCGATTGAGGTCGGCAAGCGCGTGCGCTCTGAGACGGAGGTCGGCGCGCGCCCCATGTCCGTCGCCCTTGCGGGCGTGAAACTCGCAGAACGAGTATTTGGGAATCTGAAGGGACACTCGGCGCTGATTCTGGGCGCTGGCGCTGTAGCCGAGCAGGTGGTCGAAAACCTGCGCAATCGCGGCATCGGCAGATTGCGAGTTGTAAACCGTTCGCTCGACCACGCGGAAGAGCTGGCGCGAAAAGTGGGCGGGGAAGCGATCGAGTGGTCTTCGCTGGAACGTGTGCTCGGGGTGCCGGACATTGTGATCGCTTCGGTGGGAGGCACTGGTGCTGTTCTGACGAGAGCATTGCTCCAGCGGGCAATCTCCGCGCGCGAAGGGCGGCCGATGTTCGTGGTGGATCTGGGAGTGCCGCGCAATATCACTGACGATGCGGCGGGGCTTTACAATTTGTATCTCTACAACATCGACGACCTTGGTGAGATCGTCGAGCAGAATAAAAAAGCGCGCGAAGCGGAAGTGCCGCGAGCCGAAGCCATTGTGGCCGAGCACATTGCGAAATTCGAATCCTGGCGCGCGGCTCTCGAAGCCGGGTCAATCGTGGACGATTTGCGCGATAGTTTTCATAAACACCGCGAAATGCTCATCCGGGAAAAATTGGCCGAGATGAACGACGTGTCGCCGGAGGAACGCGCGCGGATCGCGCACATCACCGAAGAGTTGATTGAACGCGTGCTCGAGCAGCCGTCGCAGAAGCTGCGCCGCAGCCGCGAGATGCGCGGGCATCTGGCTGGGCTTGACGCCCTGCGGCACCTTTTTGGCTTGGACGCGGCGAAGGACGAGGACAAAGATTGAAGCCGCTGCGCATTGGCACACGCGGCAGCGCCCTGGCGCTCTGGCAGGCCAATCATTTGCGCGACGCGCTCGCCAAATCGTTCGGAATCGAAAGCGAGATCGTCGTCGTGAAAACATCCGGCGACCGTTTCGCCGCCGCGCAAATCGAACAGATCGGGATTCGCGGAATCTTTACCAAAGAACTCGAGGACGCGCTGATTGAAGATCGCGCGGATCTGGCAGTGCACAGCATGAAAGACGTTCCCACCGAGTTTTCGCCTGTTTGCAAGATCGCAATCGTGTTTCCACGAGAAGATCCGCGCGACGCGCTCGTTTCGCAGCACGGTGAGTCGCTGAACAAACTGCCGCAAGGCGCTCGCATCGGGACCAGCAGCCTGCGGCGCGCATCGCAGCTGCGCCAGTTTCGAAGCGATTTTCAAATTGTCGAAGTTCGCGGCAACGTGGATACGCGCCTTCGAAAAGTTGCAAGCGGTGAAGTTGATGCGATGGTCCTCGCGAAAGCGGGCCTCGATCGCTTGAACGCCTCCGACCGCATCGCCGAAATTCTTCCCCCGGAAATCATGCTGCCCGCCGTAGGCCAAGGTGCGCTGGGGCTGGAATTTCTCGCCTCGCGCGCAGAAGAGTTCTCCTTCGCGAAGAAACTGGTTGATAGCCCGACGTCGCTCGCGGTTTCCGCGGAGAGAACGGTGCTGGCGAATTTGCAGGGTGGCTGCCGGCTGCCTCTGGGCGCGTGGGGACGATTCGAGCGCGGTGAACTGGTTCTCGACGCGTGCGTTCTGTCAGCTGACGGAGCGGAAAGCGTTCGCCGAAGAGGATCGGCTGCGTGCGACGCGGAGAAGGAAGCCGAGGCTCTCGGGCGCGAAGTCGCAAAAAAATTGCTTGATGCGGGAGCGGGCAGGATTTTGCAGCTCGCAGGAAGGTCCGTTGGACAGAGCTAACCAGCCGCTGGCGGGGAAGCGCATCGTCGTGACGCGCGCACCCGAGCAAGCCGGTGAATTGATTCGCGACCTAGAGAGGTTGGGTGCGGAAATTCTCATTTTGCCGACCGTGAGTTTCGCGCCGCCTTCAGATTGGCAGCCGGTGGATTCAGCGCTGCGAGCGATTGGCGAATTTGACTGGATTCTGCTGACGAGCCAGAATGCCGTGCGATTTCTCGCGCAGCGTGTGCGCGAATTGAAGCTCGACCCGGAGCTTCTGGAGACGGAGAAGCCTTCGATCGCGGCAGTGGGACGAGCGACCGCGCAAGCCGCTGCCGAGGCCGGCTTTCGAGTGGATTACACCGCACAAGAGCGCAGTGGCGAGGGGCTGGCGCGTGAATTGCAGACTTCGTTGCGGAACAAAAGGGTCCTGCTGCCGCGCAGCGACCGCGCGGATGATCGCTTGCCGAATGTGCTGCGGGAAACCGGAGCGCACGTGACCGAAGTGGTGGCGTACCGAACGGCGGTTCCGACGTCGCTGGACGCAGGGATCGTGAATCGGGTGCAGCGAGGCGAAGTGGCCGCGATTGTTTTCGCCAGTCCGTCGGCGTATCACAATTTGAGCGATGCCATGGGCGCGAAGAGCCTGGCGAAACTTTCGTCGCGAGTGGACTTTGCGGCGATTGGGCCAACGACGGCGCGCGCATTGCGTGAAGCTGCTGCGCGAGTGGCGATCGAATCAAATGAATCGTCCGCCGCGGGCCTGGCTGATGCAATTGCGAAGCACTATCAGCGGCAAGTCTTAGCGAAGGGATCGAAGACGTGAGGGACGCATGACATTTCCGACTCACAGACCGAGGCGGTTGCGGCGCACCGAGGCGCTGCGGGGATTCGTCCGCGAGACGCGGCTTTCGACGAGCGGGCTCGTGTATCCGATGTTCGCGTGCCCCGGGACCAAGGTGCGAACAGAAGTTAGCTCGATGCCGGGGATTTTCCAGCAGTCGGTCGACCAGATTGTGGAGGACTGCCGCGAAGTGGCCGGCCTCGGAATTCCCGCAGTGATTTTGTTTGGCCTGCCGGACAAGAAAGATGAAGTGGGATCCGAGGCGTCGGATCCGAATGGTGCGGTGCAGCGCGCGATTGAAGCCATTCGCAAAGCGAAACTTGATCTGCTGGTGATCACGGATGTTTGCCTGTGCGAGTACACCAGCCACGGACATTGCGGCGTCATCGAAAAAGGTGACGTCGCGAACGATTCGAGCGTCGAGCGGCTCGCTGCCGCGGCGCTTTCGCATGCGCGGGCCGGAGCGGATATTGTGGCGCCGTCGGACATGATGGATGGGCGCGTGGGCGCGATCCGGCAGAAACTTGACGCGAATGGACTTGAGGATGTGGCGATTCTTTCCTATGCCGCGAAGTACTGCTCCGGATTTTATGGACCGTTCCGCGAGGCGGCGCAGTCGGCGCCGCAATTTGGCGACCGGCGCAGCTATCAGATGGATCCGGCCAACGCGCGGGAAGCGCTACGCGAGGTGGCGCTCGACCTCGAAGAGGGCGCGGACATGATCATGGTGAAGCCCGCGCTGCCGTATCTCGATATTATTCAGCGGGTTCGCGAGCGGTTTGAAGTGCCGGTGGCGGCCTACAACGTGAGCGGCGAGTATGCGATGGTGAAGGCGGCGGCCCGAAATGGCTGGATTGACGAGCAGCGGGTGGTGCTCGAGATTATGACGAGTATTCAGCGGGCTGGGGCGGAGATTGTATTGACGTATCACGCCAAGGATGTGGCGCGGTGGTTGAAGCATTGCTGAGGCGGGCGTGACTGGCATCGGAGCGGAGCTGAACTGCTCGCATTGTGCTTTTTGCTGCAACCCAGTTGCTGCAGTTACGACAGGTTTTTCTTCGCCTTATCTTCACCCGAGGTTATTTTAGCAGATTAATTATGGCCACTCGACCAACACACGCTTCCAAACAAGGACCTGAAGCGAATGCTCGTCCCAAATCGACGGAAATATTCGAGCGGGGGAAGAAAATTCTCGTAGGCGGCGTGGATAGTCCGGTGCGGGCGTTTCGGGCAGTGGGCGGGACGCCGCTGGTAATCGAGCGGGCAGAGGGGGCGCGGCTCTACGATGTGGATGGACGCGAATATATCGACTACGTGTGCTCGTGGGGCGCGCTGATTTTGGGGCATGCGCATCCGGATGTGGTGCGGGCGGTGGGGGAGCAGGCGAAGCTCGGGACCAGTTACGGAATGACGTCGCCGCTCGAGATCGAGCTGGCGGAGCAGATTGGTCGAGCCCTGCCATCCATCGAAAGACTTCGATTTGTGAGCTCAGGCACAGAAGCCACAATGAGCGCGGTGCGGTTGGCGCGCGGGTTTACGAAGCGGGATTTGATTTTGAAATTCGAGGGAGGGTATCACGGGCATTCGGACAGTTTTCTGGTGGAGGCGGGATCGGGGCTGGCGACGCTGGGAATTTTGTCGAGCCCGGGAGTGCCGGAGGCGCTGGCGAAGCTGACGTTGAATGCGCCGTACAACGATGCGGAGGCGGTGGAGAAGATTTTCAAGCAGCACGCCGGGAAAATTGCGGCGGTGATTGCGGAGCCGGTGGCGGCGAATATGGGTGTGGTGGCGCCGGTGCGTGGATTTCTCGAGCGGTTGCGCGAGCTGACGAAGCGCGATGGGGCGCTGCTGATTCTGGATGAGGTGATTACGGGATTTCGCAGCGCGCATGGCGGAGCGCAAAGGCTTTTTCGGATTGAGCCGGACTTGACGACGATGGGGAAAATTATCGGTGGCGGATTGCCGGTGGCGGCTTATGGAGGGCGCGCGGAGATTATGGAGATGGTGGCGCCGTTGGGGCCGGTTTATCAGGCGGGGACGCTTTCGGGGAATCCGCTGGCGATGCGGGCTGGGCTGGCGACTTTGCCGAAACTTGAGGTGGCTGGATTTTATGAGGAGTTGAATCGGAAGTCGGCGCGGTTGGCGGAGGGGTTGCGTGCAGCCTTGAAGGAAAGCGGTGTGGCTGGGAGCGTAAATGCGGTGGGGTCGTTGATGACGATGTTTTTTACGGGTGATGCGGTGACGGATTATTCGGGCGCGAAGAGATCGGATACGAAGATGTATGCGGCGTTTTTTGGGGAGATGCTTTCGCGCGGGGTGTTTATTGCGCCTTCGCAGTTTGAGGCTTTGTTTGTGTCGGCGGCGCATAGCGATGCGGATATTGAGCGGACGATTGGGGCGGCGGGGGAGAGTTTGAGGGCGCTTGGGCGAGGGGGAGAGAAGTAATCGGCAGAACATCAAAAGAGCCTGCGGGACGCCGGTGTTACGGAATGGACGCGGCGGCGGTTGAGGAATACGGAGCTGATGTGCGTGAGTCGCGCTGCGACGATTTGAAGATTAGAAGATTATTTGTCGTTGCGGACTACCTGGCCGCCTTTCATTACGAATTTTACCTGTTCTAGCAGCTTGATGTCGGATAGTGGGTCGCCGTTTACGGCGATGATGTCTGCGAATTTGCCTGGTTCGATTGCGCCGATTTGGTCGGACCAGCCCATCAGGTCCGCGGCGTTGATTGTGGCGGAGTGAATGGCGTCAAGCGGGGACATGCCGTAGCGCGTCATCCATTCGAATTCGATGGCTTGCGTGCCATGGGGGAATGGGCCGGCATCGGTGCCGAAAGCAATCTTCACGCCTGCGGCGAGCGCTTTCTTGAAACTCACTTCGTGAATCGCCAGGCGACTGGTTTTTCCTCCGGACATGGCGAGATCGGCTTTTTCGAGGGCTCCCGAATACACATAGAGCGTGGGGACGAGATAGGTTCCCTTTTTCACCATTTTGGCGATGGCGGCGTCGTCGAGCTGAATGCCGTGCTCGATGGAGGCTACGCCTGCGTCGATGCAGTAGTGAAGGCCGGGCCCGTCGTAGGCGTGGCAGGCGACTTTGATGCCTTTGAGGCGAGCTTCGTCGACGATAGCGTCGGCTTCTTCGACGCTGAAATCGGCGATACTGACGATTTTGCCGTCGGGCGTGAAGCTATAGCGATCGGTGCCGTAAATTTTGATCAGGTCGGCGCCGTAGTTGAATTGTTCGCGAACGGCTTTGCGCGCTTCCCAAGGGCCATCGATGATCTGGACACCGGTGGGCACCGTGACTTCGGGCGAATAACCTTCAAGGCCGTAGCCGCCGGTGGTGGAGATGCCGCGGGTGGCAACTTTCAGGCGCGGGCCCGGAATCAAGCCCTGATTGATGGCGTTGCGAACGTCCACGTCGCTGTACATGGCGCCTTCGGTTTCGACGTCGCGCATGGCGGTGAAGCCGGCTTCGAGATCTTTTTTCACGTTAAGAGTGGCGAGGATGGTGCGGTATTGCCAGGATTGCTTGAGGAGGATGTCGTCGTAGTGCGAGTCGTCGGTATCGGTGAGCATGATGTGGGTGTGGCAGTCGATAAGGCCGGGAAGGACGGTGGATTGAGTGAGGTCGATGACGTTGGCACCGGTGGGAATTTGAACCTGGTCGGCAGGAGCAACTCTTGCGATTTTATCGCCGTGGATGACGATGATTTGATTGCTGAGCAGTTTGCCAGCGCGGACGTCGAGGAGATGGCCGGCGCGGATGTAGGTATCGGGCGGATCGGCGGCGAGGGTGACGGCGGGTGCAGTTAGCGCGAAGGCGATTGCTATTGTGAGTGCGAGTAGATTGTTTGCGCAGCGGTGCATGGTTCCTCCCGGATAGCGGCGAGATTCTAACGCTGAAATTGAGAAAACGAGTCAACTCATTCTAAATTCTCGACCGTGCACCTTGGGGTGATCGTAATTAGGGTCGGTCGGGCACGGCATGCCGTGCCCCTACTGAGGCAACTTGGCGATGAGCGGCTGGCATGCGGGAAACTAATCGCCGGCTCCCGCGTCTGTACAGGCAATGAAAAAGGTGGCACTGGGTGTGGCTCTGCGATGGCATGGGTTACAATCAGCGGTTTGCTGCGCGTGCGGCTACACACTATGACCTCTGCTGCTAACGGAAGGGAGCTTCCTGAATGATTTTCACTGTGAATGTTGCGCGAGTGATGCGGTACGCGGGGTTCTTGCTGGCGCTGGCTTTCTTTCTTGAGGGCGCTGGTGTCAAGGCGGCTGCGTGGTGGCCGCAGGAACACAAGTCGAAGTCAGGCGCAAAGCAGAAGGCCGATGAGAAGAAAGATGACAAGGACAAGAAGGACGAGAAGAAAGAAGAGACGCTGCCGCTGAAAACGACGCGCAAGGTGAGTTTCACGACGGACGAGGGCACGTGGATGTCGATTGATGTATCGCCCGATGGGAAGCATATCGTTTTCGATTTGCTGGGCGATCTCTATGTGATTCCTTCGACCGGCGGAGACGCGAAGCGTTTGACGAGCGGGCCGGCGTGGGATTGCCAGCCGCGATTTTCACCGGATGGGAAGCAGATTGCGTTTATCAGCGACCGCAACGGCAGCGACAATCTCTGGTTGATCAATGTGGATGGCTCGCAGATCGAGGGCAAGGAAGCGAAAAAGGTGAGCGAGGAAACGGACGATCAGCTGGGATCGCCGGCGTGGTCGCCGGACGGGAACTACATCGTGGTGCGGAAATACGGGCAGTATCCGGGGCCTACGGATTACTTGCGCTATACGAGTCTTTGGATGTTCCACAAGGATGGCGGCAAGGGTATTGAAGTGGTGAAAGGCGGCAAAGGCGAAACGCAGATCAGTTCGGGAGCGGTTTTTTCGGCTGACGGCAAGCTCGTTTATTTTTCCAGCCATGCGGGAAGATTTCAATACAACGCGGACATCGGGAAATTCCAGGTGATGAGTTTCAATCGCGAGACGGGCGAGATCGAGAGGCTGACGTCGGAGTACGGAGGCGGGCTGCGCCCAATCGTGTCGCCGGATGGGAAGTGGCTGGTATACGCGTCGCGACAGGATGCCAAGACAGGTTTGCGGATTCGCGATCTGGCAACGCGCGATGAGCACTGGCTGGCGCTTCCAATGCAGCGCGACGATCAGGAGGGCTTCGCGGTGAATGACTTGCTGCCTGGCTACGCGTTCACGCCGGACTCGAAGGCTGTGATTTTCACGCGCGATGGGCACATCCAGCGCGTGGATCTGGCGACGCGGCAGGTGGCAATGATTCCGTTCAATGCGAAAGTGGATTTGGACCTGGGACCGCGCGTGCATGTGGATTACACTGTAGACGACGGGCCTCTTACAGTGCACCAGATGCGATGGACGAACCAATCGCCCGATGGGAAGCAGATTACCTTCAGCGCGGTAGGGAAGATTTGGGTGATGGATTTGCCGGGTGGCAAGCCGCGGCGGCTGACGAAGGGAGATGGGCGCGAGTACGAGCCGACATTCTCGCCGGACGGGAAGTGGATTGCGTATGTGACGTGGTCGGATGCGGATGGCGGCGAGCTTTGGAAAATTCCCGCGGCTGGCGGAGGCGCGACGAAAATCAGCGCCGTGGCAGGATATTATTCGGCGCCGCAATGGTCGCCGGATGGGAGCAAATTGCTTTTTGTGATGGGATCGAAGCACGGCTGGCTCGCGGAAGACGGCGGCGGTAGGGAAAGCGAAGTGCGCGAGATCCGATGGGTGGCCTCGGATGGCGGTGAGAGCCATAAGGTGGTGACTCTGCCGGAGGGCTACCAGCAGCCGACGTTCAACAACGATGGAACGCGCGTGTATTACATGGAGGACGTGCCGGCTGGACCGGTGGAAACGCCGACGCCACCCGCGCGTTTGCTGAAATCGGTACGGCTCGATGGCGTCGACAAGAAGACCCACATCCATGTGGATGGCAGATTTGTGCTGATTATTCCGTCGCCGGACGGTGAATGGCTGGCGATTCAGAATCGCTACGACGCCTATCTCGCGGCGTTTCCGAAAGTGGGAGACGCGACCGTGAACATCAACTTCAAGACGCCGGAAGTGCCGCTGCGGCGGCTGACGAAAGAGGGAGCGAATTATCTCTACTGGGCAGACGGAGGGAAGACTCTGACATGGAGCTTCGGGAACGACTTCTATCGAGTGAAGCGCGACGTGGTGTTGAGTGCGCCGAAAGCTGAAAAAGACAAACCGGAGAATTGGAAGCCGGAGACGTTTGCGATTGCGCTGCAGGTGCCGCGCAACGCGCCTGAAGGGCAGCTTTTTTTGCGTGGTGCGCAGATCGTGACGATGAAGGGCGAAGAGGTGATTACGCAGGGCGATATTTTAATCGAGAACAACCGGATCAAGGCGATTGGCGCGTCGGGAAGCATTTCGGCGCCGGCTGGCGCGAAAGTGATCGACGTTAGCGGCAAGACGATTGTGCCGGGGCTGGTGGATATTCACTCGCATTTGAAAACCGAACGGCCGGAGATGACGAATGAGGAATGGTCATACGCCGAGAATCTCGCGTATGGAGTGACGACCACGCGCGACCCATCGATTGAGTCGAACACTGTGTTCGCGCAGGATGAACTCGTGTCTGTGGGAGATTTGGCCGGGCCGCGCATTTATTCGACAGGCACTGCGATCACCACTACTGCGGGCGGAATCGCGAGCGCCGAGGATGCAGACAATCTGGTGAGGCGCTATAAGACGCACGGCGCGGACTCGTTGAAGGAGTACATGCAGCCGCGACGAATTCAGCGCCAGTGGCTGGCGATGGCGGCGGCGAAAGAAGGAGTGAATATTACGGCAGAAGGTGGCGGCGATTTGAAAACGGATTTGAGCATGGTGCTCGACGGTTATACGGGCGTGGAGCACAGTTTGCCGGTGGTTCCGATCTACAAGGACGTGATCCAGTTGGAAGCGCAAGCCGGGACGACGTATACGCCGACGCTGATCGTTTCCTACGGCGGCGAATTCGGGCAATTTTACTGGCGGCAGCGAATGGATATTCACGCCGACCCGAAAGTGATGCGCTTTACGCCGCACGAACAGGTGGACAGCGTGGCGCGGCGGCGCGTGCTGCTGTTTGACGAGGAGTATACGTTCCCGCTAATCGCGCAGGGGGCGGCGGGAATTTTCCGCAACGGCGGGCACGTGGCGTTGGGCTCGCATGGCGAGCAGCAGGGAATCGGGGCGCATTGGGAGTTATGGATGCTGCAGTCAGGCGGGATGACGCCTTGGCAGGCGCTATATTCGGCGACGATGAATGGAGCGGAGAGCATTGGTCTCGAGAAGCAAATCGGTTCGCTGGAGCCGGGAAAGTTGGCCGACCTGCTGGTGCTGAATTCGAATCCGCTGGACGACATTCGCAATTCGCGTGATCTGGAGTACGTGGTGAAGAATGGCGTGGTGCATTCGGCGGATACTTTGGATGAAGTGTGGCCCACGGAGAAGAAATTCCCGGAGTTTTTTTGGAAGAAAGATGATGCGGAGTTGACGGCTCTGCCGAAGTAGTGGTTGGCGTCGCAATCGGCGAAATCGATTCTCAAGAAGAACGGCTAACCTCTACACCTGCCGGTCGCCATTTTCCCGATCGCCTATCGGCGGGCCGGCGCTACAAAGGCGTCTTACTCCCTGTGATATTCTCGTTTCGACATGGCTGATTTTCTGTCCACGACAATTACGCATCTAGAGTGCTCGAAGTGCGGCGAGAAGCACCCGCACGAGAAGTTGCAGAATTTGTGTGCGTGCGGCGGGCCTTTGCTGGCGCGTTACGATCTAGCGAAGGCGGCGCGGACATTGACGCGTGAGGCGCTGAAATCGAGGCCGGCAAACATGTGGCGTTATGCGGAGGTGCTTCCGGCGCGCGAGGCGGTGTCGTTGGGCGAGGGGATGACGCCGGTGATTCATGCGCGGCGACTGGGCGCGCGGATGGGGCTGGATGCGCTCTACGTCAAGGATGAAGGGCTAAATCCCACGGGCTCGTTTAAGGCGCGAGGGCTATCGGCAGCGGTGACGCGTGCGAAAGAGCTGGGCGCGAAGGCGCTTGCGATTCCGACGGCTGGTAATGCTGGTGGGGCGCTAGCGGCGTACGCGGCAGCTGCGGGGATTCCGTGCGTGATTGTGATGCCGGCGGACACGCCCAGCGCGAATATGATGGAGTGCGAGGCGTTTGGCGCGGACGTGCGGAAGCTTGACGGGTTGATTTCGGATTGCGGTCGATACGTGGGCGAGCACAAACAGAAGGAAGGATGGTTTGAAGCCTCGACGCTGAAGGAACCGTATCGGATCGAAGGCAAGAAGACGATGGCGTACGAGTTATGGGAGCAGTTCGGCGGAGTGCTGCCGGACGTGATTATTTATCCGACGGGAGGGGGCGTTGGATTGATTGGGATGTGCAAGGCGTTTGAGGAAATGGAAGCGATGGGATGGATCGGGCGCGAGCGGCCGCGCATGGTGGTGGTACAGGCGACGGGGTGCGCGCCAATTGTCGAGGCGTATGTGCGCGGGGAAGCGAGCGCGCCGCCGTGGCAGAATGCGGCGACGATTGCGTCGGGATTGCGCGTGCCGAAGGCGCTGGGAGATTTTCTGGTGTTGGCGGGTGTGCGCGCGACGAAGGGAACTGCGGTGATGGCGACGGATGACGAGATGCTGGCGGCGGGGAAGGAGCTTGCGTCGACGGAGGGAATTTTTGCGGCGCCAGAGGGGGCTGCGACGGTGGTTGCGGCGAGAAAGCTGGCGGAGAAACGCTGGATCAAGCCGCATGAGCACGTGGTGCTGTTTAATACCGGGTGCGGATATAAATATAGCGAGGCTTGGCAGAGGGCGCTGCAGGGGCAGTGACGAGTGATGGATGATGAGTGACGGATGATGAGTGACGGGTGATGAGTGGCGAGCGACAGGCGATGAGTGAGGCGACCGAGCGGCTCTACTATCGCGATTCATTTTTGCGCGAGTTTGATGCGCAGGTGATTTCGTGTGAAAAAGACGGCGAGCGCTGGAAAATCGTGCTCGATCGCACGGCGTTTTATCCCACGTCGGGTGGGCAGCCGTACGATACCGGCAAGCTCGGCGAGGTGCCGGTGATCGAAGTGGCCGATGTGGAGCACAAGGTGGTGCATTACGCGTCGGCTGCGATTCCAGTGGGGCCGATTCATGGCGTGATCGACTGGCCGCGACGTATCGAGCATATGCAGCAGCACACCGGGCAGCATTTGCTTTCGGCCGCGTTCATCGAACTATTCGGATTTCAGACGGTCTCGTTCCATCTGGGCAAAGAGATTTCAACGATCGATCTGGATACGTCCGCCGTGAAGGCGGAGCACCTTGAAAAAGCTGAGCGGCGCGTGAACGAAGTGATATTCGAGGACAAGCCAGTGGTGATTCGCTTTGGGACTGCGGAGGAGTTGGCCGAAGCGGGAATTCGGAAAAAAGTGGAACGCGAGGGAGTCCTGCGTGCGATTGAAGTGGCGGGGTTCGACCGGCAGCCTTGCGGCGGAACGCATCTCGAGCGCACCGGCCAGGCGGGACTGCTGCTTATTCGCAAGCTCGAGAGGCGAAGGGATCAGTGTCGCGTCGAGTTCGTGTGCGGATTTCGCACCCTGGCGGCAGCGCGGAGCGATTTCTCGATTCTGACACAAGCTGCGTCACTGTTGAGTTGCGGCTTGGCGGAGGTGCCCGCCGTGCTTGGCAAATTAATTGAAGAACGGCGCGTGCAGCACGGGGCGGTGAAGCGTCTTGAAGAGAGGCTGGCCGAACACGAGGCGCGCGAGTTGCTGGCGTCACAGGCAGCGACGGGAGCGGGCGGGCTGCGAGTGATTTCTTCGGCGCTTGACGAAGCGACGCCCTCCTATCTGGGTCTGCTTGCTGCGAAGCTTGTAGCGGAAGCGGATATCGTCGCGTTTCTTGCCAGCCGCGCGAGCGGTCACGTGGTCTTCGCGCAGGCGAAGGGATTGCAGCACGACATGGGCGCGTTGCTCCGCGACACGTTGAAGCAATTCGGCGGCAAGGGCGGCGGGGCGAAAGATTTCGCACAGGGCAGCGTGGCGGATACAACGAAAGCTGCGGATGCTGTTGCGCACGCGAAGAAAATGCTCCCATCGTGACTATCGCGTTTGGTAGCGCTGCGCGCGTTTGCTAGACTTATTCGCACCGTGGGCGTGTAGCTCAGCTGGGAGAGCGCATCGTTCGCAACGATGAGGCCGGGGGTTCGATCCCCCCCACGTCCACCACGATTCCGTCGCCGTGGTGTCCGCTACGGCACAAAACCAATTCAAAAGAGCCGGCAAGATGCCCTTCGTGTCTCAGGGCAAGCCGGCGCTACAAGGGATCAAGACGGCAGTCTGGCCGCGATCTGAAGCTTGGTTTTGATCTTAGGCTTGGTTAGCGTTCGATTTCGGTTTCTTTGTCGTGGAGAGGAACCGGTTTTATCACCGCGGATGGGAAGTTGCCTTCGCCGCCGTCGCGATCGATAAGATCGCCGAGCTGCAGGCGCAGGTTGCCGGAGTTTGTCGCATAGGATAAGCCGGTCTCAACGTCGATTACCTGTGCGCGAATTAATTTTTCGATTTCACCGTCGAAGTACTGCATCCCTTCTGCGTCACCATCGCGCATCGCATCCAGTAGCGATTTGCCTTCGGTTTCTCCCTTTTCAACGTAGTCGCGGGTGCGCATTGTGGACTTCAGAATTTCGAATGCCGCGATGCGGCCTTTGCCATCGAGCCGGGGAAGAAGCCGCTGCGAGATGATGTAGCGGAACGTTTTCGCGAGACGATTACGGATGGCGCTCTGGTCAGCCAGCGGAAAGACGCCGATGATCCGCTCGATCGTTTTCGGCGCATCCGTGGTGTGCAGCGTCGAGAAAACCACGTGCCCGGTCTCGGCGGCTTCGAGTGCGACCTCGATTGTCTCCCTGTCACGCATTTCGCCAACGAGAATCACTTTGGGCGCCTGGCGCAACGAGGCGCGGAGCGCGAGGGCAAAGCTCGGCGTATCACTGTGAAGTTCCCGCTGATGAATCGTGGCGCGCTTGTGGGGATGCAGGAATTCAATCGGGTCTTCAATCGTGATGATGTGATGGGCCTGTTCTTCGTTGATCTTGTTAAGGATCGCCGCAAGCGTAGAGGATTTACCGCTCCCGGTTGGTCCGGTGACGAGGACGATTCCGCTGCGCAAGGTCGTCGTTTCACTGATCTGTTCGGGCAGGCCGAGCGATTTGAAGTCGGGAATCGAACTGGGGATGATGCGCATCACGATGGCGCAAGTGCCGCGCTGGGTGAAAACGTTGACGCGAAAGCGAGATACCTTCGGAAGGCTATAGGAAATATCGCAGGAGCCTTGCTCTTTCAGCTTCTGGAGCGCGATGGAATTGCGGCCGATCAAGTCAGCGGCGATGCGCGCCGTGTCTTCCGGGGTGAGCACACCTACGCCTGGAACTTTCATCTGGATCAGGCCGCCGTGCATGTCAACCTGCGGCGCTCGTCCGGGCGAAAAGATCAAATCGCTTGCGTCCTTGGCCGCCGCGATCATCGACGCGATGAGCGCCGGGGTACGAACGATTTGGACGGGTTTGGCTCCTGAGGGCGCGGCTCCCGGCAAAGGCAGCGGCGGCGGTTGATTCGGAGAGGATGGCGAAGGTTCCGGCGAAGTTTTAGGATCCGGCTTTGCCGAGACAATGTCCGGAGTCAGGGTAGGTGAATCCATTCAAATTCTCCACCGGTTCCCAAGCTGACGCACCGGCAACGCGAGTAACAGTATGAACCGAGCAGATGCGCGATGAAGGAGAACGCTAGTTCGATGTCATCAAACGATAAGCACGCTTTCGATCAGCGCAAGCGGAGTGTAGGTCTATTTGGTTTTGTCGACGACGACGGCGCCACCCTTCATGACCCAGCGGACGTTGCTGATTGTGACGTTTACATCTGCCAGCGGATCGCCTTCGACGGCGACCACGTCGGCGAAATAGCCGGGAGCCAGAGCACCGAGTTCCTTTTCCTTACCCAACAGCGCCGCGGCGTTAGTCGTTGCTGTAGCGAGCGCCTGCTCGGGCGTCATGCCGAGTTTCACGAACCAGCCGAGTTCACGGGTGTTTTGGCCGCACATGGTGAAAAGCGCGTCGGAACCCATCGCGAATTTCACGCCTGCTTTGTAGGCCTTTTGAGCGGTGACGAAATTGCGGCGGATGTAGTCGTTCAAGCCGTCGGCGATGGCCTGGTTCCAGCCGAAGGCGACGTAGTTGTCGACGTAATAGCGATTGTGATCGATCGTCGGCACGTAGAAGGTGCCGCGCTTCGCCATTTCCGCGATCGTTGCGTCGTCCATGTCCGTGGCGTGCTCCACGGAATCGGCACCCGCGCGCACGGCGTCCTTGGCGCCGTCTGGACCGTAGCTGTGCACAGCCAAACGCTTGCCGTACTTGTGCGCGAGATCGGCGGCGGCTTTCATTTCATCGAACGTGTAGGTCTGGAAGCCAGTGACGTCTTTATCGGTTCCCGTTGAACCGTACATCTTGATTACATCCACTCCGGCTGCGACTTCCTCACGAATCACGCGCATCACGTCACCGAGATTGTCGGCACGGCCACCCGGCGGCACGGTATAGCCGGGACGCGGCGGCGCATCCGCGACGTAGAGCCCGTATCCTGCGACGAACATGCGCGGGCCAATCATCGCGCCGCGATTAATTAGGTCGCGCATCGCGATGTCGTCCCAGTCGTTTGCGCCGAGATCGCGCACTGTTGTGACACCGGCTTCAAGAGTCCGCCTCGCATTTTCCTGCGCCAGAAAGACAGTGACAGCCGGCTGGCGCGAACCGCCCTGCTGATCGAACGGATGAACATTCGAGGTTTGGTCCCAGTAGTAAGTGATGTGTGTATGGACGTCGATTAAGCCCGGGATCGCGGTGTACCGGCGCAAGTCGATTACTTCAGCGTCGGACGGAATTTTCGAAGCGTCAGTGGTGATGTCGGCGATGCGCTCGCCGCGCACGATCACGATCGCATCGGTCCACACCTTGCCCTTGCCATCGACGACCTTTCCGAAGCGCAGCGCCTTTGCGGGCGGATCGGCAGCACGGCTGCTAGGGATGCTGCAGAACGTGAAGACTGCCAGACACAAGCACATAAGAATTCGACGCATGGCCAAGTCACCTCGAATGAAGTTTCGAAAATCTAGCATCAAGCGGAGAAGGGACCTACTAATTTCAGGGGGCGAGCATATTGGAGATCGAAGCGATATCGCGTTCGGCGGGGTCTGCCTCAGCCGGATGGCCGTTCACCACGGCCGGAAAATCGACCAGAAACGTTGCGCCTCCCTCGGTGCGGTTGAAGCATTCGATGTGGCCGCCGTGCTCCTGGACAATTCCATAGCAGATGCTGAGACCGAGACCGGTGCCCTTGCCAACCGGCTTGGTAGTAAAGAAGGGATCGAAAACCTGCTTCGGCGACTTAATTCCCGGGCCGGAATCGGAAAACTCGATAAAGACTCTTTCCGAGTTGTGATCGGTGCGAATCACAAGCTTACCCCCGCCCACTTCTTCAATCGCGTCCACGGCATTGCTCATCAGGTTGAAGAAAACTTGAAGAATCTGATTGGCATCCCCGCGCACGGCCGGCAATTTCGGATCGGGGAGCGTCTCGATGATCACCTTCTTTCCGCGCAGGTCGAGATTGCTCAGATGCAGGGCGTTGTCGACCACCTGATTGATGTCGAGGTCGATTTTTTCCGTTGGAACGCGGCGCGCGAAGCTCAGCAGGCTTGTGACCAGCGATTTGATCCTGCGCGCCAGCATGCGGATTTTCTCGGCCACCTGACGCTGCCGGTCGCCTAATGCGGGGTCGTCGGCGAGCAGGTCTGAGTAGCCGAGGATGCCGGTAAGCGGATTGTTGATTTCATGCGCGGCGCCGGCAGCCAACTGACCGATCGAGACGAGTTTTTCCGTCTGAATCATCTGCGCTTGAATGTGTTTGAGGTTTTCGAGCGAATGGTGCGAAGCTTCGAGCAGTCGAGTGCGGTCGCGGTCGACAAGTCGTTGGCGCAAGAATGCAAGCGCAGTAACGACAAGCAGGGTGACCTGTGTGACGCCGATGCGAAATGTTCGCACGCTTTCACGGTTCGGGCTGTAACGCAGACTCCACAGCGCCATAATCGGGATGGATATCACGGCCGTCATCGCTACGCGAGCAGGCCACCGGCTTACTTCCTCCTCGTGGCGCGGCACGGGGTCGGGCACTGGCTTGCGTTGATAGGCGACGATTCCAGCGGTTCCAAACCACACAAACGAGGCCAAAATCGGCAGATCGAACGGGCTGCCGGTGTAGTAGTCCTTCCGGTCGATAGCCCAATTGGCGAGGTACGAACCCGCCGCATACAGAAGCGAGGCGCTGAACAAATGCGCGTAAACTTCTCGCCAGACGCCCTTCGAGCGCCCAATCAGCACCGCGAACCCGATTGCCAGCAAGCCGTTTTCGACGGCGGCGAGGTAGTCGTAACTGACGCCATAGGCCATCACGTCGGGTGAGACGTACTGCCATGGAATCACGACGAACAGATACAGATAGACCCACCAAACCAGGAGCAGCGAAAAGTCGAGATAGCCAATATGAAAGTCTGGATCTTCACGGCGATCGTGTGGTTTCAGAGCGAGGGCCCACATCATCGGGACGGGATGCAGAAACAAAATCACGTCGCCAATGAACGGATTCGGAGCTTCCTGGCGACGAATCACCTCGAAGTAGGTCCACATGAGTTGACCCACCAACCAAGTTGCGCAACCGGCTCCGAGCAGCACCCAGAACGCGCGGGTTCGGCGCTGCTGCGAAGCCGCGTTCATGAAAAGGCAGGCGCATGCAAAGCCGGCGGCCAGTGCCTGAGCGATGTCGCCAAAGGCCGTCAGAGCCGCGCTTTTGGGCAGAGTGACGGAGACCAGCCCGTAAAGCCCTACGAATCCCACCCAGGCAGCGAGGAGCACCCACTGAGCCATGGCAAATTTGCCGAGGACGCGCTCCGGGGGGGCGAGGAGGTGCTCGAGCCGTTTCGTGGCGGGCGCGATTTGCATAGGCCTAGTACTACCAAGCTTACTTTCATTGGGTTTTCGCTGACGAAAGACTTGGGGTGAAGTTCCGTGGGTTGCAATAGTTAGGTTTTGGTAGCAGACCGACCGACGGCCCGGTTAGGGTTGGCTCTCGACGTGAAAGCCCGTCTTGCTTCCCGAATACAAGCCTCAGGCTACGGCTTAGAGTGAGTGTGTTTCCCGCGCGCCTAGGGATGAGTTGGCTGGCCGGCTCCGCGCTCAGCCACAATCTTGCGCGCGTTTTGATAGAGCGCCCGCGCTTGCGGTATCAGCTCTTCCGCCTTCTGCAGTTGCGGGTCTTCCTGAAGTTCGACCTTATAGCCATCGTTCAAGCCGAACACCGTGGTAAACACCTCGCGCTTGATCTTCCACTTTAGCCAAGCCAAGTTGTCTTGAATGTCGGGTTCGGTGAACTTGATATGCTGCTGATCGAGATATTTGCGGAACTGAGCCATCACGGCATCGTCAGCGACGAAATCCTTCGAGATCACGGGCTTCTCGCCCAGGTAGTAGCGAACGAAATCGCCTACGCCCTGCGGGAAGGGATAAAACACGCCTCGACGGAGAAGAGTCTGCTCGAAATCGTTGAGTTTCGGCGCCGGCACTGCGTCGTCCGGAGTGATTCCGCCCTGGCCGAAAACCTGACGGCCGCTATCGGTTAACTTCACTTCCGGGGCGCGCGGCGGCTTTGGATTATAGTGGTAGTCGTAGAGCGAAATGTTCTTGTAATCGCGCTGGATCAGCCGCCCGCTTGGCGTGTAGTAGCGCGCGGTGGTCAGGAGAAGCGCGGTGTCTTCGCTGAGCGGATACTGCGTCTGCACGAGGCCCTTGCCAAAGCTCGTCTCGCCGACAATCAAGCCGCGGTCGTGATCCTGGATTGAGCCTGCCACAATTTCGGAGGCCGAAGCGCTCTGCCCGTTGATCAGCACGATGAGCGGAACTTCGATGCCCTGGTTCCCGCGTAGTGCGTAATAGCGCTTCTCAGACGAAGAGCGTCCCCGATGCGAAACCACGATTTCATTCTTATCGAGGAACATGTCTGACATTCCGACAGCTTGATTCAGCAACCCGCCGCCGTTGTTGCGCAGGTCGATGATCAGTCCATCGAGCTTCGAGACGTCGAGCTGCTTCAGCGCCTCGGCCAGATCGTTATCGGTCGTCTCGTTGAACGTAGAGACGCGCACATAGCCGATGCCCGGTTTCACCATCGTGAAGTACTCGACGCCGGGGCGCGGAATTTCGTCGCGCACTACGGTCACGTCAATGGGCTTGTCCCAGCCTTCGCGGCCTAGCGAGATATGAACTGTGGTGCCCTTGGCGCCTTTCAGCATGTCGGCCACTTCGGTGGTCGTCAGCCCGGTGCAGGATTTGCCGTCCACTTTGAGGATGATGTCGCCGGGGCGAATGCCGGCTTTGTAGGCGGGTGAGCCGACAAAGGGCGCGAGTACGATCGTCTGGTTATCGCGGCCTTGGACCGTCATACCTACGCCGTAATACTTGCCCTGCTGCTCCTCGCGGAAAAGCGCGTACTGGCGAGGATCAAAGAAATTCGAGTGCGGGTCGAGTACGCGCAGCATTCCAGGGATGGCGCCGTCGTAGATGGCCTTGTCGACGTCGACGGGATCGGCATAATTGCGCTCGACGATCGAGAGGACCCGCGTGAAACTCTTCACGGAATCCTGCATATCCGATGCGCCGGCCGCTGTGGCTCTGACGGTCGGCCCGAACCATCCGCCGAGCAAAGCTGAGATAGCCAATACAGCCGTTAAGAGTATGATTCCACGCTTGGAAGATTGCGACACGTCCATCGATCCTCGCTTTATGCCCCGAGCGGAAAGTATAGCATATCACTCGGAGGTCGTTTGACAGGCCAGTGACCCTCTTCTATGATGCAAAAACGGCATCGCCGAAGGCAAAAATGTTGAGCATTCCACACCTGATCATCATCTTCATCGTGGCGCTCGTCGTTTTTGGCCCTGAAAAGCTGCCGGAATTGGCCCGAAACCTCGGCAAAGTGATGGCTGAATTCAGGCGCGCTACGGGAGATCTGCGGTCCACGTTCGAAGGTCACATGCGAGATCTCGAGCGCGAAGCCGACACCCGGCGAATTGGCGGATCAACTTCTGGTTCAAGCACGACCGCTGGCACAATAACCGCCATTCCGTCGCCTGTAGCCGATTCAGCGGCTGGCACGGTTCCGACTCTGCCCCCACAGTTGGGCGCGCCCATCGAAGGCCAGCAAGTGGCCCCCACGGAAGCCGAGCGAGTCGACCAAGAAGTCCGGTTCCAGCCGCCGCAGATCGCACCGAGCCATTCGTCAGAAGAATCCGCCAACGCAAGCGAGCACCCTTCCGAGACACCCACCGATGGCGGCACCCGCCCTGCCTGACCCCAATCCGCCGCAGCGCCCCGAGGAAGAAGCCGGTGGCCGAATGTCGTTTTTCGAGCACCTGGTAGACCTCCGCAAGCGGCTCGTCAATTCGCTAATCGGTATCGGCATAGGCATGGTGGCAGGCCTCGCCGTTTCGCCCTATTTCATCGACTACATCGTGAAGCCCATGCAAGCGGCTCTGCGTGCCCACCAGATGGACGACAAGCTCTACTACACCAGCCCGGCTGGCTACGTGGGGCTAATTATTACGCTGGGTCTGTATCTCGGCATCGTGCTCGCAATGCCATGGGTACTTTTTCAGATATGGCAGTTCGTAGCGCCGGGACTTTACAAACACGAACGCAGCGCCGTGGCCGGCTTCATCATCCCCTCGATGATTCTTTTTTTGGCGGGAATCGCTTTTGGCTACTTCATCGTTTTGCCGACGATGCTTGGTTTTCTGATCGGGATGGGGACCACCGGGCCGGTGAAGCCGCTCATCAGCATCAACGAATATTTCGATTTAATTTTGATCGTGCTGGTGGGACTCGGCATCATATTCGAGTTACCGGTAGTGATTTTCATTCTGTCTGTTTTCAATATCGTGACGCCGAAGTTTCTGATCAGGAATTTTCGTTATGCCATGCTGGTTATTACTGTGCTAGCGGCCTTCGCAACTCCAACGCCAGACGCAACCACCATGTTGATTTTCATGGCCGCGCTGGTGCTGCTATACGTGATTAGTATCATCGTGTCGTATTTTGTGGTTCGCAAAAAACGAGCGCGCGCCATAGCTGGCGGAGAGGGTCCAACAACTTGATTCAACTCGGGAAGCCAGCATGGCTCGCCGCGGCAGCCTTCGCCGCTTTGCTTACAGTTGCGTGCGGGCACGAAGTCGGTGGTTCCAATGGACAGCAGAAGGGCAGCGAAGCGTCTCAGGATGGCGCGAAACCGACCCTCAACATCAAGACACTCAATGCTGAGCCGGCTCCGCCTGCCACTGAGACTGGAGGATTCGACGGCAATAAAGCCTTCGATCATGTCGCGCAGCTTGTGGCCATCGGCCCGCGCCCGCCGGCGTCCGAGGGCATTCATCGAGCCCAGGAATACATCAAGTCGCAGCTCCAAAGTTTCGGTTGCCAGGTGGACGAAGACGATTTCCACGCGCAAACGCCCGTCGGCGATGTGGCGATGAAGAACATCATCGCGAAAGCTCCCGGTGAAGGGCCCGGAATCATTCTGCTCATGACGCACTATGACACCCTGGGTTCCGTGAAGGATTTCGTCGGCGCGGAAGACAGCGGCTCTTCCACTGGGCTTATGCTCGAGATGGCGCGCATCCTGTGCCCGAAGAAGCAGCCCAATGCCGTCTGGATCGCGTTTCTGGATGGCGAGGAAGCCTTCGTCAATTGGAATCAGGATGAAGACCACACCTACGGCAGCCGCGAACTCGCTGCGCGCTTAGCCGTATCCGGAGACCTGAAGCGTGTGAAGGCCGTAATCCTGGCGGATATGATCGGACAGAAAAATCTCGAAATTCACCGCGAATCGGACTCCACGAAGTGGCTCACCGACCTCGTCTGGAAGAAAGCGGCCAGCCTTGGATATGGAGATATTTTCACCTCCCGCGACTCGCAGATAAGCGACGACCATCAGCCGTTCCTCTCCCGCGGTGTTCCCGCCGTAGACATCATCGACCTCGACGGCTACACAAACGCGGGCTACTGGCACACCACACAGGACACAATCGATAAGGTGAGCCCCAAGAGCCTCGCGATTGTCGGCTATGTGATCCTGGAATCAGTCAACGAACTGCAGAAGAAGTTTCACTAAGACGAAATGCGCCGCCGATTCTTCGTCGATCGCTTCGAGCGGGAGTCGGCATCGCTGCGCGATGAAGCCGCCGAGCATCTCGGTCGCGTCCTGCGCGCTGAACCGGGGCAGCTTTACGAGCTGAGCGACGGCCAGCGCGTATGGCTTGCGCGCGTAGAGCGCGTAGCAGTCTCAAAACGCGGCCCAAGTCGAATCGATTTTGCGCTTGTCGAACCGATCGAAGCTGCAGAGCCCTCGTTCCGCATCGAACTGCTAATTTCAATCGTGAAGTTCGATCGTTTCGAATGGTGCCTAGAAAAAGCCACAGAACTCGGCGTCGACGAAATCGTGCCCCTAGCTGCCGCGCGTACAGATAAGGCCCTCATCGCCGCAGCAGCGAAACGCCACGAGCGCTGGGAACGCATCATCCTGGAATCCGCGCAGCAATCGCGTCGCCTAAAGCCGCCAGTTCTGTATGCCGCATTACAACCCAATAAAGCGTTCGCAGAATCGTCCGCAAACCTCAAAGTGTTCCTTTCCGAACGCCGCGAAGCCCAACCCTTGCGAAAACTCCTGAATCAGGATTCGCACCAAGTGGCACAGGCACTCCTGCCTGCCCTGAGGAGCGAAGGGCTTACCCTGAGAACCGAAGGGCCTGTGCGCCTTTCATCCCAGGCAGATGCCAAAGCTCCGGCACCATCAACCATCTCGCTAGCAGTCGGCCCAGAAGGCGGCTGGACCAACGACGAAATCGCATCAGCCGTGGCCACCGGATTCCTCGAAGCCTCGCTAGGCGAAAATATCCTGCGCACCGAAACCGCAGTGATCGCCTCACTGGCCGTGGTGCAGTTTGCCCTGGGGCCTCGCTAGATTCTCAGGGAACTCCACCGCCTTGGCGCGCATCTAAGAGCATGATATAAATAAAGTAGCTTCGAGATAGAAAATGCTCGACATCTCCAATCCCGGCCCGCCGAACCCTGCTGAAAATTTGTCCGCCCCTCAATTGCGGCAGGATCTGCGCAGTTGGACGCGCGACCTAGCCGTCGCCCTCGGCCTAGCGCTGGTGATCATCGTTTTTCTCTACCAGCCGGTGAAAGTGGAAGGCACCAGCATGGCTCCGCTTCTAAGCGATCAGGAGCGAATCTTCATCAACAAATTCGTCTATCGCTTCGAGCCGATCGGGCGTGGCGACGTAATCGTTTTCTGGTATCCTCTCGACCGCTCGAAGTCGTTCATCAAGCGCGTGATTGGGCTTCCGGGTGAGACGATCGAGCTGCGCGGCGGACGTCTTTACGTTGACGGCAAGGCGCGGCCGGAAGTTTATATCCCGGCAAGCTACCTCGACGGATCGAGCTACGGCCCCATAGCGATTCCGAAAGATGAGTATTTCGTGATGGGCGATCACCGCGATAGCTCCAACGATTCGCGCGTGTTCGGTCCCATCGCCCGGCACGATATTTACGGCAAAGCGGTTTTTGCGTATTGGCCGGTGGACCATTTCGGTTCGCTCACCGGCACTTCGACAGTTAACGCGGCATCGAAATGAACGCCTTGGGAGGACACACTGACGCAGGCCCTCGCAGGTCGCGCGATTCTCGCGCTCGAGGACGGACGAGTCTTTAACGGCCGTGCAGCGGGCGCTTGCACGCGCCGCGGCGGCGAAGTCGTTTTCAATACCAGCCTCACTGGTTACCAGGAAGTCTTCACCGATCCCAGCTATTCCGGCCAGATTGTTTGCCTCACGTATCCCCACATTGGAAATGTCGGATCGAATCGCGATGATGACGAGTCTGCGAAGCCTTACATCGAAGGACTGGTCGTCCGCGAGTTCGCCGCGCTTTCCTCGAATTGGCGCTCCACCGAAACTGCGCAGAAATTTCTCGAGCGCTACGGCGTCCCCGTCATTTGGGACCTCGACACGCGCGCTCTCGTCCGGCACCTGCGAGATGTCGGAGCCTTGCGCGGCATTGTCGCAACCGACGGAACGCCGGCTGAGAAATTAATCGAAGAGGCTCGAGCATTGCCCACGATGGCGGGGCAGGAACTCGCGAGTCGCGTTACGTCGCCGAAGAAATACGACTGGTCGAAAGGCTCGATTGACCTCGCAGCAGCTCAGTCGCCAGGTGCCGCCGGCGCTGCGGCTGCAAATTCAGGAAATGCGCGCGGCGAGCACCACCACCGCGTCGTAGCCTACGATTATGGTATCAAACAAAACATCCTGCGCCTCTTCGTTGACCACGGCTGCGATGTCACCGTCGTTCCCGCGAAGACTTCCGCCGAAGATGTTCTGGCGATGAAACCGGATGGCGTCTTCTTGTCCAATGGCCCCGGCGACCCGGAGCCGGTTTCCTACGCCATTGAAAACATCCGCAAGATGCTAGGCCGCGTCCCAATCTTTGGTATCTGTCTTGGCCACCAATTGTGCGGTCTAGCTCTGGGCGGACGCACCTTCAAACTGAAATTCGGGCATCACGGCTCGAATCACCCGGTAAAGAATCTCCTCACGCAGAAAGTTGAAATCACCGCCCAGAATCACGGCTTCTGCGTCGATCCCGATTCGCTGCCATCGAGCGAAGTCGAAATCACGCACGTGAATTTGAACGACCACACCAATGAAGGCATGCGCCACCGTTCGCTTCCGCTTTTCAGCGTGCAATATCACCCAGAAGCATCGCCCGGCCCGCACGACGCCCGCTACCTGTTCAACGACTTCATAGCGCTAATGAACGAGGCAGCCCGATGATGCTTCGCAATTCACAGACTCGACATACGACTTGTCACCTTGCATGGTGGCAACGAATCTTTATTTTGCGTACCCGTACCCCAACCTGTCATTCCGAGTGGAGTCGCGCGCGCCTTTGCATTTCCCACCGCGCAGCGGTGGGCGCGCGACGCAGGGAGGAATCTGCTTCGGCTTTGAATTGGGTCTTGCGAATTCATGGATAAGAATTACTTTGTCTACATTCTCGCGAGCCGATCCCGAGCGATATACACCGGTGTCACAAACAACGTCATGCGACGTGTCATGGAGCATAGACAGGCTCGCGCCGGAGGTTTTACATCTAGGTACCGAATCCATCGCCTGGTCCATGTCGAGACCTTTGCTGAAATAAACGCTGCGATCAGACGCGAAAAAGAGATCAAATCCTGGCGAAGAGAAAAGCGGGAAGCCCTGATTGAAGTTCATAACCCTACATGGGTGGATTTAATCGGCGAGTGGGTTCCGCCGTACCCGCGCGAAAAGCAGACCCCTCGCCCCAAAACCGGACTCGGGATGACAGGAAAGAGAAACTCCGGAGAGGGCGCGCCGCAATAACCAAATGCCGAAACGCACTGACATCAAGAAAATCCTCATCATCGGCTCAGGTCCGATCATCATCGGCCAAGCCTGCGAATTCGACTACTCCGGCACGCAAGCCTGCAAAGCCCTCCGCGCGGAAGGCTACGAAGTAGTGCTCGTCAATTCGAATCCGGCCACGGTGATGACGGACCCCGAAACCGCCGACCGCACCTACATCGAGCCGCTCGCGAAAGAATATCTCGAAGCCGTCATCGCTGCAGAGCGTCCCGATGCCTTGCTGCCCACCGTCGGCGGGCAAACAGGCCTGAATCTCGCCGTCGAGCTCGCGGAAAGCGGCATTCTCGAAAAATACGGCGTGCAACTGATCGGCGCATCGCTGCGCGCGATTAAAGTCGCCGAGGACCGCCTACTCTTCAAGGACGTTTGCCGCCGAATCGGCCTCGAAGTGCCCGCTTCGGAGGTGGTGACAAACATTCACGAAGCCGTGCGCCTCGCCGATGCCATCGGCTACCCGCTCGTGATTCGCCCGTCTTTTACCCTCGGCGGCACCGGCGGCTCGATTGCCTACAATCGCGAGGAATTTGCGGACTTGATTGCCCGCGCCCTCGATTCGAGTCCCGTTCACCAGGCACTCATCGAAGAATCGGTTCTCGGCTGGAAAGAATACGAGCTTGAAGTAATGCGCGACGTTCGCGACAATTTCGTCGTGATCTGCTCGATCGAGAATCTCGACCCAATGGGCATCCACACGGGCGATTCGATCACCGTCGCCCCGGCGCAGACGCTTACCGACAAGGAATACCAGCGCATGCGCGACGCAGCCGCCGCGATCATTCGCGAAGTGGGCGTCGAAACGGGTGGTTCGAATATTCAATTCGCCGTCGAGCCCGAAACCGGCCGCATGACCGTGATCGAAATGAACCCGCGCGTTTCCCGCAGCTCTGCGCTCGCCAGCAAAGCCACGGGTTTCCCAATTGCGAAAATCGCCGCCAAACTCGCGCTGGGAATGACGCTCGACGAAATCCCCAACGACATCACGCGCAAAACGCCGAGCTCCTTCGAGCCAACGATCGATTATGTGGTGGTGAAAATTCCAAAATGGCAGTTCGAGAAATTTCCCGGCAGCGAAACCACACTCACCACGCAGATGAAATCCGTCGGCGAAGTGATGGCCATCGGCCGCACGTTTCAAGAAGCGCTTTGCAAAGGCATTCGTTCGCTCGAGCCGCACACTCCGTGGCGCGCTCCTGCCGAAGTCACCACGGCGCTCCTCCGCGAAAAACTCACCGTTCCCGGGCCCGACCGCATCCACTGGCTCTTCGAAGCGCTCGAGCGCGGTATAACGCGCGACGAAGTCTGCTCGCTCACAAAAATCGATCCCTGGTTCATTCGCCACATGGAAGAGATGGTTGCGCTGGATCGGCGCGTAGCCGCCACTTCATTCCACGCGGCGTCACCTGAACTCCTCCTCGAAGCGAAGCGCTCCGGCGCCAGCGACGAAGAGCTCGCAAAGCTGTGGAAAACAACCGCCGCAGAAGTCCGCGCGCGCCGCCACGAGCTCAATGTGCGGCCGGTGTTCAAACGCGTCGACACCTGCGCCGCCGAATTCGAATCCTTCACGCCGTACATGTATTCCACTTACGAAGAAGAAGACGAGTCGAATCCGGTCGAACGCCCGAAAGTCGTCATCCTCGGCAGCGGCCCGAATCGCATCGGGCAGGGAATTGAATTCGACTACTGCTGCTGCCATGCCGCCTTCGCCCTGAAAGAAGACGGCTACGAAACCATCATGGTGAATTGCAATCCTGAAACGGTCTCGACCGACTACGACACCTCCGATCGCCTCTATTTCGAGCCGCTCACTCTCGAAGACGTCCTCGCGATTCTCGATCGCGAAAAGCCGCAGGGCGTAATCGTCCAATTCGGCGGCCAGACGCCCCTGAATCTCGCCCTCGAGCTCAAGCGCAACGGCGCGCAAATCATCGGCACCGATCCCGAATCGATTGACCTCGCTGAAGACCGCCGTCGCTTTGGTCGTCTCCTCGACGAAATGAAAATTCCGCAGCCCCGCGCCGGCACAGCTCTCGCTCCGCAAGAGGCCGTCCGCGTCGCCTCTGAAATTGGCCTGCCCGTGGTCGTTCGACCAAGCTACGTTCTCGGTGGCCGCGCGATGGTCATCGCCTACGATCTGAAAACCGTCGAAGACTACGTCGCGCAAGCCGCGCAAATTGGCAACGCATCCGATCCGCGCCGTCCAATCCTGATCGATCAGTTTCTCGAGGACGCCACGGAAGTGGACGTCGACGCCCTCGCCGATGGCGAAGACGTGGTCATCGCCGGAATAATGGAGCACATCGAGGAAGCCGGCATCCACTCCGGCGATTCTTCCTGCGTGCTACCGGCCGTCACCCTCAAGCCTTCAGTTCTCGAACGCATCCGCGATTACACCTCGCGCCTCGCGCGTGCACTGAATGTAGTTGGCCTGATGAATGTGCAGTACGCCATCCAGCGCGACACGGTATACGTCCTCGAAGTGAACCCGCGCGCCTCGCGCACGATTCCATACGTGAGCAAAGCCACCGGCGTGCCGCTCGCAAAAGTAGCGGCGCGATTGATGACGGGCCGCAAGCTGCGCGACATGAATCTGCCCTGCATTCAGACAAACGGCATCAAAGAACTCGCGGTCAGAGATTTCTACGCGGTGAAGTCACCGGTATTTCCATTCAACAAATTCCGCGGCGTCGACACGATCCTAGGTCCGGAAATGCGCTCCACCGGCGAAGTGATGGGCATCTCATCCACTTTCGGCGTCGCCTTTGCCAAAGCGCAACTCGCCGCCGGTCAGCGCCTGCCGCAAGAAGGCACAGTTTTCATCAGCGTCAACGATCACGATAAGCGCCACATCACAGGTTTAGTACAGGATCTGCTCGCGGCAGGTTTAAGAGTGGTAGCCACACGCGGAACGGCCGCGGCCCTCTCAGCGGCCGGAATCGAAGTCGAATCCGTCTTCAAAGTGAACGAAGGCCGCCCAAACATCGTCGACCTCATCAAAACCGCCAAAGTGAATCTCGTCATCAACACGCCGCTCGGCCGCGAATCTTTCTACGACGAGAAATCCATCCGCCGCGCCGCCATTCGCTACAACATCCCCTGCATCACCACGCTTTCCGCCGCCACCGCCGCCGCAAAAGGAATTCGCGCGATGGCCATGGCCGGCCAGGCCGTTGACGTTGCCGCACTCCAAGATCTCCATCGCCGTAAGAATGCCGCCGCTGCCGCGCGCGATTCAATCTCCGCTTCCACCCAAGCGGCGCCGAACCCAGCCTCCTGAGGTAAAATATAGCGATGAACCTGAACCTTCACGGAATTTTCCCGCCGCTCACCACGCCCTTCGCAGCCGACGGCACGATCTCGCCCGCGAAGCTGCGTGACAACATCGCCCGTTACAATCGCATCGCCCTCGCCGGCTACGTCCTCAACGGCTCCACAAGTGAATCGGTCCTCCTCCGCTGGGAAGAAATTTATCGCCTCTGGGAAACCGCCAAGGAAGCCGCCGCGCCCGGCAAAATTCTGATTGCCGGCACCGGCGCTGAATCCACAGCCGAAACCATCCAGCACACGAATCGTGCCGCATCCCTGGGCTTCGATGCAGCCCTCGTCCGCACTCCGCACTTCTACAAGCCGCAAATGAAGCTCGACGCACTCTCGGAATTCTATCTGCGCGTCGCCGACGCTTCCCGCATCCCGGTTCTCGTCTATTCCGTTCCGATTTTCACAAATCTGCAGGTCGAAGCCCCGCTGATTGCCCTCGTCGCGCAGCATCCCAACATCATCGGCATGAAAGACAGCTCCGGCGACGTAGAAGGCGTCCGCAAAATCATCGCCGCCGCGCCGAAAACATTTCAGGTTCTGACCGGTTCCGCGTCAACGCTCTTCGAATCCCTCGAGCTCGGCGCCTGCGGTGCGATCCTCGCGCTAGCCAACCCGTTCCCCGAGCTGTGCGTTGAAATCTACGAAGCCTCGCGCTCAGGCGACTCCAAAAACGCTCACTCGCTCGCGCAGCAGCTTCTCGCCCCCGCCAAAATACTCGGCCCGCAATACGGCATCCCCGGCCTGAAATATGCCCTCGATCGCCTCGGCTATTACGGCGGCCCTCCGCGCCCTCCGCTCCTCCCGCTCAACGAAGCCGCGAAGACAGAAATCGACGCCATGCTCGCAGGCCTAGCCCCGGAAAGATCTGCGGCCCGTTCGAATTAATCAGGATTTCAGTTCTTCGGCGGGAAGTAGCCTTTCAGCGGAATAATCACGGACCCTACCGTTCCAGTTGTAGTGTCGTGCAAAATCACTCGGAGTTCCACCGCATCTCGATGAATCGGCACATCACGCGTGTGTGAGATGCCGGTCTTCAAGAGTTCAGCGTAGCGCCCGGGAGTAAATTTCATCTCTACCGTGGCCTCCGGCGCCACCAAAACTTTTCCAGTTTCGTCGGTTTGCGCATAAACGATTCCTACGCTTCCTTCCCAATTGTTCTCCACCTGGCGAAACGAAATGTCGCGGCTATCGAATTGGAGATATACGTTTATTTGCCTCGCACCGGGACCATCCGCCGGATGAACGTGCACGAGCATCTTAATCGCTGTGGCCTCAATTGGACTGTAGGCCGCAGCTGCGACTGAGGCGTCGCGTTCCTCTTCCGTCACGGCATGATCGGGCCGCGCTAAATAGCCGGTGCGTGCTCGCACGCGCGCGCCGGGGCTGTTCACTTTCACCCGGATCGAATGAAACTTTCCATCCCACTTCACGCCCTCCGGATAGTAACCGAGCTCATATGTCACGCGGGAATCGTTGACCGCCAGCCGTACCGCCTCAAATAGATCATTATTCTCATAGAAAATCCTGCCGCCAGTTCGCTCCGCCATCACAGACATCGTCGCAAGCCGATTTGACCGGTCCGGTGTAGTGGTGAGCGTTGCATGTTGAGCGCTTCTCACTGATCCCGGAGAGGATTCAATCCTCGAGTTGGCTGGGGTCAATCCCCGAGCGTCAACCGGATAGACTGCAACGTTCGCTTCGTTCAGCGCTCGGATGGCGCGTTCCACATCCTTGAAGAAATCCACCCGGTCGGGGAACTGCGTAGGATTCAACTTCTCGTCCTCATATCCTATGGTGATTGGAAAACTCCCGGAGATCCAAACAAGATTCTTCCGGCCGGGAAGGCTCCCCAAATGCCGGGCGATTGCCTGAAGCGCGTCTGTGGTGACGCGCACGCGCTTCGTGGCGTAAAAATTCGATTCGCGCTGAACGTTCAGACTGAGGAATTGCTGTAGCGCATCGTCGCTGCTGGACAGGCGCTCTGGCGGAGAGTCCAGTTTATGGGGAACCGACGCGGCTTCGTCAGGCAGTTGTTCGCCTTTATAACTGGCCACCGCCGCAATTAGATCGCGGGAGTCACTCGTAAAATCGTGGAGTACGTTCAACCTGTAATCCAGCGTATAAATTCCGATGCGGTCTTCCGGTTGCAGATGGCTGAGAAATTTAATGATCTGACGCCTGGAGTATTCTTGATCGGAGAATTCCGTGTTCAGTGCATCTAGCAGAATTACGGTTACACTTTGCGGCATCGCCGTGCGCTCCGCCAGACGATTGGTATACGTATCCGGCGGCAGCGGCGGGCGCGGATTTTCAGGAACAGCATTGGTCTCGACGGAGAAAACCTGAATCGCCTGCCCTTGCTTTTCATCAAACACACTGAAGTCGTCTTTGGTTAACCCAAGTATTGGATTGCCATGCTTGTCTTGCACAACTACGCTGACCTGTACCAGGCGTGTGGTGGATCGAAGATGGGTCGGATCATCGCCGTGACCGACGGCGGTCGTGTCTTGATAGAAACGACAGCCAGCTGAAGATGGCTTTCCGGGCGCGATACAGTAGAAGGCAAGAGCCAGAGTAATTGAACCCGCAAGTCGGCAATCCATTGCGGGAGAGTTTACTACCGGATGAATAGGCTGCACAGGTCATTTACTCCCAAGTGCTGTTCCGATGGTTCGCTGCGGTGCCTTGTCGCACAGAACTTTCGCGCTCCGCACTCAGGGTTTCCATGTCGCCGAATTAGCCGCCGGCCGGCCACCTCTGCTAACTTCCGGCTCCGCCGCCCGTCCCACCTGCATTGTTGCCGCAAAAGGGCGCGTGTATCATGACCACCTCCATGGAGCCGCACTGCCTGCCGTTTCGCGAAGTCCCTCACACCACGAAGCTTTTCGCCGCCTTCACCGAAGAATTCAAACGCGTCCAGCGTTACTTCGGCCACCCGCCCACGGAATCGGGAATTCTCGCCGCCGCCAATGAAGTCCGTCTCGACCCTGAAACTCGCCGCACAGTCGTAGAAGTCCTGCGCGAACAGAATGCGCGTTTCGCCCCCGGCTCCGAGCTTCCACCCGAAACTGCTAAGAACCTCGATCGTCTCGCTGCAGGCGCCGTCGCCATCGTCACCGGCCAGCAGGTCGGCCTCTTTTCTGGCCCCGCCTACAGCATCTACAAAGCGGTCACCGCTCTCCGTTGGGCCGACGCAATCACAAAGAAGGGCACCGACGCGGTTCCGATCTTCTGGCTCGCCACCGAAGATCACGATCTAGCCGAAGTAAATCATTCCTACTGGAACACGCGCGAAGGCCTCACTCGCTTCGAACTCCCCGCGCAAGAAACCGACGCCGACCATCGCGTCGGCGAAATTCTTCTAGGCGATGCCGTGCAGCCCCTCACCGCGAAGGCTGGCGCCGCGCTCGAAGGCTCCTTCGCGGAAGAATTCGCCGCGGCCCTCCGCGATTCTTACGCGCCCGGCGAAACCTATGGCTCCGCATTCGGAAAATTGATGTCGCGCATCTTCGCAGGCCGCGGAATCATCTTCATCGATCCGCTCGACGCCCGCCTGCACCGTCTCTCCGCCGGCGTCTACCGCCGCGCGCTCGAAGAATCGCAGCCCCTCCGCGAAGCCCTGCTAGCCCGCTCCAAAGAATTAGAAAACGACAGCTTCCACGCCCAGGTGAAGGTCACGCGCGAATCGACGCTTCTTTTCTACAACGTCAACGGCCGCCGCCAGCCCGTCCGCAGCCGCAACGGTGACTTCACCGTGGGCAAGACGCGCTTCACCCTCGACGAACTCCGCGCCGCCATCGACAAATCGCCCGAAGCTTTCTCCGCCAACGTCCTCCTCCGCCCCATCATCCAGGACACGCTTCTTCCCACCGCCGCCTACATCGGTGGCCCGGCCGAAATTGCCTACATGGCGCAGAATCAGATTGTTTACAAATCGATACTCGGGCGCATGCCCGCCATCGTCCCGCGCGCCGCTTTCACGCTCGTCGATCCTTTGATCGCGCGAATCCTCGCGAAATTCGATCTCGACGTCCGCGACGTCTTCCGCGGCCCCCAGTTTCTCCGCAAAAAGATGGAGCGCAAATTTCTCCCGCGCCCTCTTGCCAGCCGCTTCGATTCGGACGAAAAATCGCTGCGTCGCCTGCTCGATAAATACCGCGAGCCGCTCGCCGGCCTCGACAGCACGCTGGGCGGCGCCCTCGACTCCGCCGAGGGCAAGATTCTCTATCAGTTTCTCAAACTGAAGGAAAAAGCCGGCCGCGCCGAAAATCAACGCACCGGCATCCTCAATCACAAGGAATCGATGATTCTCTCCGCCCTCTACCCGCACAAAGATTTGCAGGAGCGCACTCTCTGCGCTCTCCCGTGGCTCGCACAGTACGGCGCGGAATTTCTGGATAAACTCTCGCAAAACATCGACCTCGCCGCTCCGCAACATCACCTCCTATTCCTTTAGTCCACCAGTGGGTTCTCAGCCGCGATCCTTTACTTCCTCGACCTCTTCCAACTCCCCCGCCTCCTCTTATCTTTCGCTCCCGTGCTAAAATGCCGCGAATACCACGACTTCTTTCTAAGGGGCGCACATGAGAATCACACCGGGGAAACAGAAGGGAATGAAAGCAGTTTCCGACTCGCGTGGCGTAATCGCCGCCGCCGCCATGGATCAGCGTGGCTCGCTCAAGAGCGCCATCGCCAAGGAACGCGGCGTCGACAAAAGCGCCGTCACCCCGCAGATGCTCGAGGAATTCAAGATTGCCGTCACGCGCGTACTCACTCCTCACGCCAGCGCGATCCTGCTCGACCCCGAATACGGCCTGCCCGCCGCGCGCGCCCGCTCCTCCAATGCGGGCCTGCTCCTCGCCTATGAAAACAGCGGCTACGACAACACCCGCCCAGGCCGCCTGCCCGATCTTCTCGACATCTGGTCCGTCCGCCGCCTCGTCGGCGCCGGCGCGGATTGCATCAAGATTCTTCTCTACTACACGCCATTCGATTCCCACGAAATCAACGACATCAAGCACGCCTGGGTCGAACGCATCGGCGCCGAGTGCATCGCGCTCGATGTTCCATTTTTCCTGGAATTCGTGGGCTACGAAGAAGGCAAAGACGAAAAAACAATCGAGTTCGCGCGCAAGAAGCCCGAGGTCGTCACCAAGAGCATGGAAGAATTCTCAAAGCCGCAATACGCGGTGGACGTTCTGAAAGTCGAAGTTCCCGTCAACATGGCCTATGTCGCCGGCAGCAAAGCCTGCAAAGGCGAATCCGCCTACACGCGCGACGAAGCCAAGAAATATTTCCGCAGCGCCGCTGCGGTCGCCAAAAAGCCGTTCATCTATCTTTCCGCAGGCGTCAGCAACGATGTCTTCAACGAGTCTCTCGAGCTAGCCGCCGAAGCCGACACAAATTTCTCAGGTGTCCTCTGTGGCCGCGCCACCTGGAAAGAAGGCATCCCCGTCTACGCCAAGCAAGGCGCCAAAGCTCTCGAAGATTGGCTCAGCGACCAGGGCGTAAAAAATATCAACAATGTAAACGCGCGCCTGAAAGCCGCCAAGCCCTGGTTCAGCTTCTACGGCGCCAGCTCCGCCGCCGCTCTCGCCGACTAAGCCGGTCCGTCGGCGAGCAGCCTCGCGCGCAATCGACGAAGATTTAATTACCTTGCCAACTAAGAAACCACCTAGGCTATAATCCGCGCCATTCTGTAATACGTACCGGGGGTGGCCCGTATGGCGAAATCCGGCTTCCCATTGTTTTGCGTCGTCCTCTCTGCACTTGCCCTCAGCCAGTGCTCGCAACCAGCGCGGCTCACTTCCATCCAGGTAATTCCAGATAATCCTTTTGTCACGAACATTACCAACACCGTTCAGTTCAAAGCCCTCGGAACCTATCAACAAAACGGAAGTAGTCTCATTGTCACAAAGGACCTAACGACGCAAGTCACCTGGGCATCGAGTTCGCTTTCAGTTGCCACGATCAATTCGTCCGGCTTTGCCACCACCACCGGTGCCGGACTCACCACCATAACCGCCACGCTTCAGGCCCCGCTCGGAACAATTGTCGGCACGTCAACGTTGGATTGCGAAGGCCTGGCGGCGGCACGCAAACTGACCTCCCTCAGAATCGTCCCGGGTGGACGTGCAGTGGGCTACGTCGGCCAATTCATGCAGTTGATGGCGATCGGCATGTATAACACGGAGCCTCGCGTTCAAGACATCACGACGCAGGTTCATTGGGACTCAAGCGAGGCGCGCATTGCCACGGTAGATTCATCCGGATTGGCGCTGGGAAGCGATTTGGGTGACGCAACGATCACAGCTTCCGTAAAGTCTCAATCGGGCGCCATCATCGGCGCAAGTACACGGCTGACGCAGCAGGCCGCGCCGGATAACGATTCGTCGCGCACTCTCACGGTCTTCGACGCTGGCTTGGGCTCCGGCACAATCGTCAGTGACCCGCCAGGCATTAGTTGCAGTTCCGCTGGCGGCTGCGAAGCAAGATTCCCTTTCGGCACCACAGTCGCTCTCACGGCAGTCCCGGCGGCCGGATCAACTTTTGGCAGCTGGTCGTCCAACTGCCTTCCGAACACGGCTCCCACTTGCTCCGTGATCGTCCGTAACAACGAACCCGTCGGCGTAATCTTCCACTGACGGTTGCGGCGCACGCGCATCTGACTGAGGGCAAGTTTCGCTGCGCTTCCAACCAATGATGTTAAAGCATCGCCTAGCTACTTCTGTCATCCCGAGCGCAGCGAGGGATCTGCTTTTGTTTTTGTCACCGCACAGCAACTTCGCGCCAGACTCCGCACCCCGTAAAGGCCGCCGCTGCACTTCCGTAACGCCGGTTTACCCTGAGCGGCGAAGGGCGTCTCGCCGGCTCTTTTGACTCGATCTGCATTCGCGTCCTCGCGCGGCTGCGTTACAATCTCAGTTCCAACCATGACTCTAGGCCTCTACATCCAAGTTCCGTTCTGCCAAACCAAATGCACCTACTGCAATTTCCACACAGGCGTCGTCTCAGGGGATCGCTATCAGCCCTACGCAAACGCAGTCTGCCGCGAGATTGGCGACCCTCTTGCACTTGCGGCGTTAAATCTGGCCATTTCCTCGTCAGGGCACGGCTTCAGCCGTGCCGAAAACTCGATCGCAGCCAAAGGGGTTTCAACCCGTGAGGCACCCCAGCCATCAGCCGACACCGTCTACTTCGGCGGCGGCACACCAAGCCTTCTCGACCCCGCTGCTCTCGCCAAAATTCTCGATGTGCTACGCGCCACCTACGCGTTCGAAACTCCCGAAATCACCCTCGAAGCCGACCCCGAAACAATCACACTCGAAAAAGCCAACTCCTGGCTCGCCTCCGGCTTCAACCGCATCAGCCTGGGCGTCCAATCCTTCAACGATCGCGAACTCCAAGCCACCGGCCGCATGCATCGCCGCGCCGATATCGCACGCGCCGCCGAAACCATCCGCGCAGCAGGATTCGACAACATCAGCATGGATTTAATCATCGGCCTCCCGCACCAGACGCGCGAATCGTGGGAACAATCTGTCAGCGAGCTTCTCAATCTGCGCCCCGAACACATCTCGATCTACATGCTGGAAGTGGACGAGGGCAGCCACCTCGGCAAAGAATCCATCGCAGGCGGCACGCGTTACAGCGCCCCCGCGATTCCTCCGGACGACACCCAAGCTGAATTCTACGATTCAGCCTGCGCGCGTCTCGCGACAGCCGGTTACGATCACTACGAGATATCGAACTGGGCGCTTCCCAACCGCCGTTCGCGCCACAACGTCAAATACTGGCAGCGCGAACCCTACCTGGGCCTAGGCGCCGGCGCGCATTCCTTCGACGGCAAAACGCGCTGGGCCAACGTCCACGATTCCGCTAAGTACGTAGCCATGATCGAGCAGGGAATTACGCCGCGCGAGCAAATCGAGCCAGTCACACCGGAGCAAGCCCTCGAAGAAGAATTCTTTCTCGGCCTGCGCCAACTCGACGGCATCGACTTGGCCCGCATCGAACACGACTACTCCTCGCCCAACTCAAACGGCGTCGGCACCCGATTCACCGCAATCCGCCGCCAAATCGATTCTCTCCGCGCCCAACGCCTCCTCGATCTGGAAGGCAATCGCCTGCGTCTCTCCCCGAAATATCTCACGGTCTCGAGTTCCATCCTTGCCGAACTCCTCACATGAACAAGAAACCCAACCACTCCGATCTCTGTACGCCGAAGGCCTTGTTTTGTGCGCTCCTTGTGTTCGGAACCTTGGTTGCAGAAAGCTCGGCGCCGCTCCTCGCATCCCCGCAGACGAAAGATCTTCCTGATCTCTTCGCGACGATTCAACTCACCTCACAATCGTATTGCGCGCTCGATAAGCCCGCGGGATTGGCGATTTTTGAGCTTCACATCCGCATCGAAAATCGAAGCCAGACACGAGCGATTCTATCGAAGAAATACCTGCGGATGGGCACACCGGAGCTTGACCGAATCGGTCCCGACGGACGGTCAGATGGTGTCCTGTCACGCATGATAGGAGACAGCTACGGGTATGACAGGCAGGTTCCCAAGAACTTTAATCGTGACTACATTGTTATCGAACCGGGTCAGGCGCATGAAATGGAGTCCAAAGCCGATATCTCTATTCGCACCGATCGGCCACAATATAACTGGGGCGGTGGATTGGTTCGTCCCGGCGACTATCTGTTGGGTGTGGTTCTAAGCACTTGGGACGCATCCCCCGAAGCATCTGCCGAGCTTCGTTCACGTTGGATCAAGAAAGGCCATCTATATGATGGCGTCATTGACTCGAATCTCATCCCCGTGAAAATCGACCCTCCCACAACACTTGCCTTCTGCCCTGGCCGTGACGAAGCTCACTAACATCCCTCGAACCAGCCGTTGCATCTAACTGTCTACGTGTTAGCCTTATCAGCGCAAAAATGGAAAAGAAGAATCGGAATCAACGGCGCCAAGCCGGAAGAAAGTACAGTTCGATGTGGTCGCGCTCAGAGCGACCTGCCACCCGCCTCAGCCAACTTCTAATAGGAACAATCGAACTTTCAGAAAATTACTTAACTCCAAGAAAACGCGCCACTAAGCAAAATTCTAATGGACACAAAATAGCCTTTTTCAGTTTTCTACATCTCGCCTCGGAGCCTCTTCGATGACCGCTCTTTCTCCCGTCGACCTGCGCAGCGACACCGTCACAAAACCAACTCCCGCCATGCGCCGTGCCATGGCCGAAGCCGAAGTCGGCGACGACGTTTACGGCGAAGACCCCACTGTCAATCGCCTTCAGAAACGCGCCGCCGAAATTTTCGAAAAGGAAGCCGCGCTCTTCGTCCCCACCGGCTGCATGGGCAACCTCCTCGCCATCAAAAGCTGGGCGCCTCCGACGAGCGAAGTAATCTGCGAGCAGCGGGCCCACATCAATCTCTACGAACTCGCTTCCATCTCCGCGATCGCGGGATGCCTGCCGCGTCCAACGCCCGCGCCCGACGGCATTCTCACCTGGGATCTGATCGAGCCGCTTATCCGCCCGAAAATCTATTACGATTCGCAGACCGCGCTCGTCGCACTCGAAAATACGCACAACATGCAAGGCGGCACCGTCTATCCGCCGGAAGTTTCCGACAACATCTGCGACCACGCTCACGCCGCGAACCTGAAAGTGCATCTCGACGGCGCCAGAATCTTCAACGCGTCGGTCGCGCTCGGCCGCAGCGTCGCCGATCTCACCCGCAAATTCGATTCCGTAATGTTTTGCCTCTCGAAAGGTCTCGGAGCTCCCGTCGGTTCGCTGCTCGCAGGCCCGCGCGACTTCATCGAGAAGGCTCACATCGGACGGAAACTCCTGGGCGGCGGAATGCGTCAGATCGGAATTCTCGCCGCGGCGGGATTGATCGCGCTTGAGGAAACGCCGAAAATCCTGCACCGCGACCACGAGAATGCCCGCTACCTCGCGAACGGTCTCGCCAAAATCAAAGGTGTAGCGATTGATCCGAAGAAAGTTGTTACGAACATTGTGATTTTCGATGTTCGCGCCACCGGCCGTACTGCCGACGACATCTGCTCCGATATCGGCAAACACCAAATTCTCTGCGGCTCCTCCGACAAATACGCCATCCGCATGGTGACGCATTACGACGTCGACCGCGCCGGAATCGACCGCGCCCTCGCCGCAACTGCAGAAGTGATCACAGGGCGCGCTCCGGCGGCTGCGGCGCATTAGGAGAGAAGAGTGAACTCTTCGCGAACTCAAAAAAACCTATGGGCCGGCGCGATTTTTATTCTGATATCAGGTGGAATCATGACCATTGAAGCAGGAAGCTCGGCCGAAGCCGCGATTCAGGCGCAGGAGAAACGCACGAATGCAACTCCCGAGAGCGCGCGCAAATTCATCGAAGCCGCCGAAGCGAAACTCTTCGACCTGTGGATTCGCGCCAGCCGCGCGCAATGGGTCCATCAAACCTTCATCACCCACGACACGGAAATTCTTTCCGCTCAAGCCGACCAGGTGGTGAAAGCCACCACCGCCGATCTCGCCGCGCAATCGAATCAATACGAACACTTGAAGCTGCCCGAAGACGTGGCGCGAAAAATCTATCTCCTGAAACATTCCGTCGACATTCCCGCGCCGCGCGATCCCGCCGAGCAAGCCGAGCTCTCGCAAATCGTAGCTTCGCTCGAAAGCGACTACGGGCAAGGGAAGTGGTGTCCGGATGGCGCGCAGGGGAAATGTCTCACCCTCAACGAAAGCGAAAACATTATGGCGTCGAGCCGCGATCCGAAAGAACTCGAACGCGTCTGGGCGGGCTGGCATTCGATTGCGCCTCCCATGCGCCAGAAATATTCGCGCATGGTTGTGCTCGCCAATAAGGGCGCGCGCGAACTCGGATTCGCGAACGTCGGCGAGATGTGGCGCGCGGGTTACGACATGCCGCCCGACGCCTTCAGCGCCGACCTCGATCGCCTTTGGCAGGAAGTGCGTCCGCTCTACATTTCGCTGTACACCTACGTGCGCTCGCAGCTCGCGAAAAAGTACGGCTCCACGGTGGTGCGCGAGGACGCACCCATCCCCGCCGATCTCCTCGGCAATATGTGGGCGCAGGATTGGTCGAATATTTATCCGCTTGTAGCGCCGCCCGATGCCGATCCCGGTTACGACCTCACCGAAATTTTGAAAGCAAAAAATATCGGCCCGGTGGACATGGTGCATTACGGCGAGCGCTTCTTTATGTCGCTTGGTTTTCCGGCGCTGCCGCCAACATTCTGGACTCGCTCGATGTTCACCAAGCCGCGCGACCGCGAAGTGGTGTGCCATGCGAGCGCCTGGGATATTGACTTCGTGGATGACCTGCGCATCAAAATGTGCATCGAGCAGAAGGCCGAAGATTTCTCGACCATTCATCACGAACTCGGCCACAATTTCTATCAGCGCGCCTACGACAAACAGCCGCCACTGTTCCGCGATAGCGCCAACGACGGTTTCCACGAAGCGATTGGCGACACGATCGCGCTTTCCGTCACGCCCGAATACCTGAAGCAGATCGGGCTGCTCGAAACGGTCCCGCCCGCCTCGTCCGACATGGGCTTGCTGATGCACAAAGCACTCGAAAAAGTCGCGTTCCTTCCATTCGGCTTGATGATCGACAAATGGCGCTGGGGCGTGTTCTCCGGAAAAATCGCGCCATCCGATTACAACAAGGCCTGGTGGGACCTCCGCCTGGAATATCAGGGAATCGTGCCGCCTGTCGCGCGCAGCGAGGCGGATTTCGACCCGGGCGCGAAATATCACATCCCGTCGAACACTCCGTACGCTCGCTATTTTATGGCCGCGATTCTTCAATTCCAGTTTCACCGCGCGTTGTGCAAGACGGCCGGCTACACGGGTCCGCTGAATCGCTGCTCCATCTACAACAACAAAGAAGCCGGAGCGAAACTCGCCAAGATGCTCGAAATGGGAAAAAGCCGCCCGTGGCCCGACGCGCTCGAAGCCCTCACCGGCCAGAGACAAATGGACGCCTCCGCCATGCTCGAGTATTTCGCCCCTCTGAAAGCCTGGCTCGACGAGCAAAACAAAAAGAACGGCGCGAAAGAAGGCTGGTAGACACATGCCGCAAAAGCCAGCGTGCCGAATTGCCTGCTTTCGTGGTATAAATGAAACCAACAGTCGCATATATCCCGAATTTATAGCGAGGGCTCTTGGAATTCTCACTCACCGATGAACAAAAGCAGTTGCGGCGCACGGTTCGCGAGTTCGCCGACGCCGAAATCCTTCCTCACGTGATGGAGTGGGACGAGGTATCCAAGTTTCCTTCCGAAATAATTCCAAAGCTCGCCGAAATGGGATTTCTCGGCGTCATTTTTCCCGAAAAATATGGCGGCGCGGGGATGGGTTACGTCGAGTACGCCATCATCATCGAGGAGCTATCGCGCGTTGACGGCTCGATCGGAATTATCGTCGCGGCCCACAATTCGCTGTGCACCAATCACATCTACAAGTTCGGAACTGAAGAGGAGAAGAAGAAATACGTCACGCCGCTGGCGCAAGGTAAAAAGCTAGGCTGCTGGTCGCTCACGGAACCCGAGGCGGGCTCCGATGCCGGTGGAACGCGCACCACGGCGGTGCGGAAGGACGGCGGCTGGCTGCTCAACGGCTCGAAGACCTTCACCACCAACGGCCGCTATGCGGACGTCTGCGTGGGAATGGCGGTTACCGACGCATCGAAGAAAAGTCACGGCATCTCGGCGTTCATCATCGAGAAGGGAACTCCAGGATTCCGCCCCGGCAAGAAAGAAAATAAGCTCGGCCTGCGCGCCAGCGACACCTCCGAAGTGGTTTTCACCGATTGCAAAGTGCCCGCCGATAATCTACTCGGCAAAGAAGGCGAGGGGTTCGTTAACAGCCTTCAAATCCTCGATGGCGGCCGAATTTCGATCGCCTCCCTGGGCCTGGGAATGGCGCAGGGCGCCTACGAATGCTCGGTGAAATACGCCAAGCAGCGCAAACAATTCGGCAAGCCCATCGCCGATTTTCAAGCCATCCAATTCAAGCTTGCCGACATGGCCACGCAGATTGAAGCCGCCCGCCTGCTCACCTATCAAGCCGCATGGCTCGCCGATCGCGCCATCGCCGCCGGTGACTACGATTCGCGCATCACCCGCGAATCCAGCATGGCCAAGCTCTACGCCGGGGAAGTAGCCGTGCGCGTGGCCAACGAAGCCGTCCAAATCCACGGCGGCTACGGCTTCATCAAGGATTACCCGGCCGAAAAATATTATCGCGACGTAAAACTCTGCACGATAGGCGAAGGCACCAGCGAAATCCAGCGCCTCGTGATCGCCCGCCAGATTCTCGGCAAGAAATAGCCCCCAATCCAGTTGTTCGTCACGAACACCCCGCGGCACTTTACCGTTTCGCATACTTGCCATAAGCCGCACCTTGCGATACAAAAGTGCCACTTAGCGAGGCGTTACCCAATGAAAATTCTGCGTTTGTGGATTGTGCTAGCCGCAGTGATGGCGGTTTCCGCCGAGCGAGCAGCGGCGGATCGGCCGTGGGTCGAAATCCAGAGCCCGCACTTCACAATTGTCTGCAACGGCAGCGAGAAGGAGGGCCGCGAGGCGGCCGTGGATTTGGAGCGCACTCGCTCGGTGCTTATGAAGTTGTTGTCAAATGTTCACCAAGATCCCAATGTGCCGATCATCGTTTTCGTCACGGCCGATGAGAACACCTTTGCGAATCTCGTGCCGATCTACAATCAGCGCGCTCAGGGCAACAAGCCGAACAGCATCTTTCGAACCGGGAGGGACCGCAACTACATCGTGATGCGGGTAGTTTTTCGCGGCTCTTCCGAGTATCAACTGAAATACGACTATGCCGGACTGATGGCGGGTATAAATTTCCGGGGCGCACCGATATGGCTCTCATCTGGTTTTGCGGAGTTCTTCGCCCAATCGGAAATCGAAGATACGAAAGCAAAAATCGGGCTGCCGAGCCCACGCCACGTTCAACGGATCGAGAAAGTGCCGCTGATTCCGCTGCCCAAATTATTCACTATGGGAACAGGTTCAGAAGAATATAAGGACCCCGAGCAAAGATGGGTTTTCGACTCAGAATCCTGGGGACTGTTTCACTATCTTCTATTGGGCGAAAATGGTGCGCACCGCGCCGAGCTCATCAAGTATCTGGACCTCCTCTCCCACGGCAAGAAGCGGTTGGATGCTGCGCAAGAGGCCTTCGGCGACCTGAAGAAACTTCAGGACAAACTATTGCCCTATTATGCTCTGAAGGCGTATCCGATTTTGCAGCTCGACCTCAGCAAAGAGAACTACGGCGCGCAACTTTCTTCGCGGAATCTTTCCCTGGCGGAATCGAACGCCTGGATCGCTGAATTCTACCTGCGCTTCAAGCGCCAGACGGACGCCAAACCGTTGATCGACGCTGCGCTCAGCAACAACCCGAATGCGCCCAGAGCCCACGAAGCGCAAGGCATTTATGATCTGGAGCTAGCGAACTATGATGATGCATTGAAGGAGTTTTCGGCGGCCACGGCGCTCGACTCTTCTCTGTATTTGGCCTACTACTACAAGGCGATCGTTTCCAGCTATTGGAAAGCTCCGACGGAGGTGCCCGAAAGCAGCGAGCAGGATTTGCGCCACTCTCTCGAGACCGCACCCAGGTATGCTCCGGCAGCTCTCGCGCTTGCGAGGCTTTTAGTTAGAAGGGACGGGAATTTTGTGGAAGCCGAGCAGTTTGCCAGGCGCGCTGTGGAAGCCGAACCGGGAATTCCGCGCTACCAACTCGCTTACGCGAATATTCTCCTCCTTGCAGGCAATAAGGACCAAGCCGAACATGAGGCCGCGGGGGCCTTGGAAAATGAGCTATCGCCTCTCGAAGGGGAATCGGCGAAAGCGCTTCTGCAGTTGGCGCAGGAATGCAAGCCAGGAGGTCCTTGCAAGGCGTTGGGCCGAAGCGAAAACGGCTCCTCTGGTGAATCGGCCGCCGTGCTCCTCACCGGAGCGGCAACACCGGGTAGCCCTAGCACGGATCCACCAATTCCGATTTACCGAGTAGAAGGCGTAATTCGAATGATCGAGTGCGCGCCTGAAGGCCGGGTCGCCACTCTTGCTTCGAGTGGAAAAGAGCTTAAATTCAACATGGCCAAGACCGGACGCGTGTCATGGCCTGAAACGTTCTGGCTAGATTCGGCATACCTCAATGTTTGTAAGCATTTCGTGGGTGAGCTTGGCGTGATGACTTACAAGGACGCCGGCCCAGGTCCCCAATTTCAGGGCGCAACCGGGCTAGAAGTTCAAGACCGATACTAGCTGAACCTCGGGTGTGCCCGGAGCGTTATCGAACCTCTTTCGGAATCGCCAGCTCCGGAAGCTGGCGGATGATTTTGCCTTCCTTGTCGAGCAGCTGAATTGCTGGCGAGCCGTCCGCATCCACTCGCAGCACGATGCGGTCCCGCCCTTCCTTATCTTTCAGGCGCAGCGCCACGGAGCGGTCCTGGTTGCGGCCGAGATAAATCCGCGCGTGGCATTTGGGATGGCTGGCAAGAAATTCTGCGCGCTTTTCGGGCGGCATAGCGAGCAGATCGCCGAGAGGAAAATCGGGACGGTCCAAGATGGTGACGGCGGAGGAGTGCAGCGCCTGCTGATCTTCCGAGTCGATGGTAAACACCTGGTCCTGCTCGTACTGATCGAAGCTCAGGTGGCCGTAACTTTCGACCTGGCCGTTCTTGTCCTTCGCGCCGCCAAAAATCAGCCCGCCGTTTTCGGTGGCCTCATCATTGAAAAACAGAATGCCCGCACTCTGGCGATCGGGATGCGCGTACTCCTTACCGCGAATGACGGCGCCGGGAGCCGCGGACTTGTTGGAGATGACCATGCGCAGCGTGCCGTCCGGCTCGACTACGTTGATGCGTTGGACGTCGATTGACTCGAATTTGGCGGGCGGCTCGAATTTCTTGTTCGATTCGTACTGCCGGAAGCCTGCCAGCAGAAGCACCGCTACGAGGGTGGTGGCAGCGCCGGAGTAGAATGCAAGGAATCGCACGTCGGTCAGAATCTTCATGTCGGTTCTCCCGCTTGCATGATCGGAAAAAGTGTGATGAATGGCAAGCGTGGGGCGGACGTTTTAGGCTTTCCACTCGGGGCCATCTGTGGTTCCATTTGTTAGTTCACTTTTTCGCAAAAGATGACTGTCTCGGTTGAAAATTGGGCGGAACAGGTGCGGGCCGGCGACGTGCGCGCGATTTCGCGCGCTGTTTCCGCGATTGAAAATCGCTCGAGCGAAGCGGAAGAAATCCTGCGCCAGGTGTTTCCCTACACGGGCAACGCGTATCTCGTCGGTATCACCGGCGCACCGGGCACCGGCAAGAGCACGCTGGTCGATCGACTGGCTGGTCATTATCGCAGCGAGAAGAAGACCGTTGGGATTATTGCGGTGGACCCGTCGAGTCCTTTTACTGGCGGCGCGATTCTCGGCGACCGCGTGCGGATGCAAGGGCACGCGACTGATTCGGGAATTTTCATCCGCTCGATGGCCACGCGCGGCTATCTTGGCGGGCTCGCGCAAGCCACCGGCGATACCGCGCTGCTTCTCGATGCAGCGGGGAAGCAGATGATTCTGGTGGAGACCGTCGGCGTGGGGCAGGGCGAGATTCAAATTGTGCGGCTGGCGGATTGCACGATCGTGGTGCTGGTGCCGGGCATGGGCGACGACGTGCAGAGCCTGAAGGCGGGCTTGATGGAGATTGGCGATATTTTCGTGATCAACAAATCGGATCGCGAAGGCGCCGACCGCTTCGAGCAGCAACTTCGCGGCGTGCTCGGCATCGTGCCGGAGCGCGAAGGTTGGAAGCCGCCCATCGTGCGGACCATCGCCACGGAAAATAAAGGCATCGACGCCCTGGCGCACCAGATTGAGCTTTTCCGCGCGCATTTCGATCAGGCGCAGGAGCGGCGCGCCCGTGAAGTGGAGCATTGGAAGGAATGGTTGCTGCGATTGCTGGAGAGCCGGCTTATGGAACGAGTGGTGGGAGCGCACATGAATGAAGCGCAGTTCGACGCACTGGCGGCGGATGTGGCAGCTCGAAAGAAAGATCCTTACGCCGCGGTGAACGAAATTCTCGCCCGCGCGGGAATCGGAGCCAAGCGTTGAAACTGGGCGAACTGGAATTTCACATCATCGAAGCCGGTCGGTTTGCTCTCGATGGCGGCGCGATGTTCGGCGTGATTCCCAAGCCGATGTGGGAAAAGAAGGCGCCGGCGGATGCGCGGAACCGAATCGCGATGGCGATGAATTCGCTGCTGGTCTATGCGGGAGGCAAGCGCATCCTGATCGAGACCGGCGCCGGCGACAAGCATAACGACAAATTTCGCGATATCTACGCGCTCGAAGGCCCCACTCTAATCGAGGGCCTCCGCCACTACGGGCACCATCCCGACGACATCGATATCGTCATCAACACGCATCTGCATTTTGACCATTGCGGCGGCAACACGCGCATCGTGAGTGACAAAGTAGTTCCGACCTTTCGCAATGCGCGCTACGTGGTGCAGCGCGGCGAATTCGAGCACGCCAAAAATCCCACCGAGCGCGACCGCGCCAGCTATTTTTCGGATAATTTCGTGCCGCTCGAAGCAGCGGGAAAGCTGTCGCTGATCGGAGACGATCGCGTGATTGCGCCGGGCGTGGAGCTGATTCGCACGCCGGGACACAACGCGGACATGATGTGCGTGAGGCTTCATGGCGGCGGCAAATCGGCGTTTCTGTTCGACGACCTGATTCCCATGACCCCGCATCTTTCGCTGCCCTGGATCATGGGCTATGACCTCTACCCGCTGCAGACGCTCGAGAACAAGAAGAAATGGATTCCGCAGGTGGTGCAGGGCGAATGGCTGGCGCTTTTCGTCCACGATCCTAACGTGGCCGCCGCGTATCTTCGCGAGCGCGAGGGCAAAATAGAAATCGAGCCGGCAAAGGTAGATTGAAACGCATGCCTAAATCAAAAAAACAGTCGAAGACGAAAGCAACGATCGAGATCGGCATCATCGGCGGCAGCGGGCTTTACGCCATGCCCGGCCTTTCGGACACGCGCGAGGTCCGCGTGAAGACTCCCTTCGGCAATCCCTCGGACGCTTTTATCACCGGCACGCTCGAAGGCCGTCGCGTCGCATTTCTCGCCCGCCACGGGCGCGGCCATCTCCTCTCTCCGAGCGAAATCAACTATCGCGCAAATATTTTCGCGATGAAGCTGCTCGGCGCGGAACGGATTATTTCGGTGAGCGCGGTCGGATCTCTACGTGACGATCTGCCGCCGCTCGATTTTCTCATCCCCGACCAGTTCTTCGATCGCACGCGCCTCCGCGTCGCTACGTTTTTCGGCGGCGGCATCGTGGCGCACGTCGGTTTCGACAAGCCCACCTGCACGCATCTTTCGGCGCACCTCGCGGACGCCTCCGAGCACGCCGGCGTGAAGACGCATCGCGGCGGCACGTATGTCTGTATGGAAGGCCCGCAATTCTCGACGCTCGCGGAGTCGCACACCTACTGCCAGCTCCGCTTCGACGTGATCGGTATGACCAATCTCACCGAAGCGAAACTCGCGCGCGAGGCGGAAATCTGCTACGCCACGATCGCGATGATCACCGATTACGATTGCTGGCACCCGCAGCACGACGCCGTCACGCTGAGCGAAATTCTTTCGAATCTGAACCGCAACACGGAGAACGTTCAACGCGCGGTGAAAGAAGCTGTGCGCGATCTTCCCGAAGACCGCGCGTGCAAGTGCGGGTCAGCACTTGCGCACGCCATCGTCACGGATCGCAAGATGATTCCCGCGGCAGCGAAAAAGCGGCTCGCCCCCCTCGTGGGCAAATATCTTTCGTAACCCGGAGCGTTCATGTCATTGCTGGTAGTGGGCTCAGTTGCGTTCGACGGAATCGAAACGCCATTTGGAAAAGTGGACAAGACGCTGGGCGGCGCCGCGAGCTATTTCGCGCTGGCTGCGAGCCATTTCACGCCGGTGCGCGTGGTGGGAATCGTGGGCGATGATTTCACCGCGCGCGAAAAAGCCATCCTGGGCGGGCGCAACGGGCGAATCGATCTCGAAGGGCTTGAACATGCCTCGGGTAAATCATTTTTCTGGGCTGGGCGTTACAACCAGAACATGAACGAGCGCACCACGCTCACCACCGAGCTGAACGTATTCGCGAATTTTCAGCCCAAGCTCCCAAAATCCTATCTGGATACTTCATTCATTTTCCTTGGAAATATTCAGCCCACGCTACAACTTTCCGTGCTGAAGCAAATGAAGCGCAAACCCGTGCTCGTGGGCCTCGACTCAATGAACTACTGGATCGAGCGCACGGGGAGCGAACTGCGCGAAACGCTGAAGCACATTCAAGTGCTGGTGATCAACGACGACGAGACGCGCCAGCTGACCGGCGAACACAACCTCACCCGCGCTGCCAAAGATATTTTCAAAATGGGCCCGAAAATCCTGGTGATCAAACGCGGGGAACACGGCGCGCTCCTCGTGCATCGCTATTTTCTTTTCGCCGTGCCTGCGTTTCCACTCGAGGAAGTTCACGATCCCACGGGCGCGGGCGATAGTTTCGCCGGGGGTTTCATGGGATCGCTCGCCCGTGACGGCCGTGTGAACGAAAAATCGCTGCGCCGCGCGATGGTATACGGTTCTGTGATGGGTAGCTTCACATGCGAGCGCTTCGGCGTCGAACGTCTCACCACCTTGAAGCTCAGCGAGATCAAGGCTCGCGCCCGGCATTTTTCGAAGCTCACTTCGTTCACATTGTAAGCGGCCGCGGCGAAAGCTCGCCCGTCAGCATTGTAGAATCGTCCATCGTGGAACCGGCCGCCGCAGGGAGGATGCGATGTTCCAAGACCTGAGCACCGTAATTGTTGGCAGGCTCCTGCTCGCCGCGCTGCTGGGTGGCGCCGTAGGACTCGAGCGGGAACTGCGCCACAAACCCGCCGGCTTTCGGACCATGATGTTGATTTGCATCGGCGCGGCTCTCTTTACGATCATCTCTTATGAAATGGCGTCCAGTCTGGGCGGCGACCACACACGCATCGCTGCTCAAATCATTCCCGGAATCGGTTTCATCGGCGCAGGTGTGGTAATCCGAGAACGCGGCGCGGTGGTGGGCATCACGAGCGCGGCGACGATTTTCGTGATTGCGAGTGTCGGCATGACCGTCGGAGCGGGCTTCCCAATGACCGCGATTTTCACCACGCTGCTTCTCCTCGTCTCGCTGGTTTTTCTGGGGCTCATCGAAGATCGAATTGGCCTGCACACTCGCCTGCTGACTTTCACAATGACCACGCCGCCGGGCGACCCGAGCATCCTGGAGCGCGTTCACCAGATCGTACAAGAATCTGGGATTCAGGCGGTGCGATGGAAAACGCACAAGTCTCAGACGGGCTCTGCCGTTGTTGAGTTCGACGCAGAGGTGAGCACGCCGAAAGAGCGCGAGTTGCTGAATCGCCTCAGCGCGCTCAATGTGCACTGCGAAGCTCGTCCGGTGGTCCCGTAGATTTGCGCGGCCGACCACGACGAGCCAACCATTCCGCGCAGACGGGAATCCGAGTTGACGGCCTGCGCGACGGATGCTATCAATTCGAGTGCTCGTTCTGCTGGCCGATTGCGAAGGCCTTCGGTTTTCCTCGCGTGAAGAGCCGGGGATTCCAAGCCCTAGCGGCTTCGGGGTTTCCGAAAGATTTCAGGAGGTTTTCTTGAGGCGTTTGCGGTGGACTGCGGCTGTTCTTCTGGTCTTCTCGGCGTTCATTGTACTGAACAGTTGCTCCAGCGGTCCCGGCAATATACCCACGCCGGCCATCGGCTCGATTTCTCCCGACAGCATCACGGCCGGTAGCGCTGCGCTCACACTTTTTGTCAGCGGAACTGGATTCGAAAGCAATACGACGGGCTTTTTGGACGGTACCTCTCGTCCCAGCAAGTTCAACACGGTTACGGGCCAAATTGAAATGTCGCTCACAGCCGAAGATGTTGCCGTTCCGGATGCTTCGATCCAGGTGACCGTCGCAAACCCGCTGCCGGGCGGAACATCCAACGCGCTCACGTTTGTGGTCAATCCCATCGCGAACGGAGCGCCCACCATCACCGGCTTTACTCCTCCTAGCGCTCCTGTGGGAACGATGGGACCTTTTGCAGTCAGCGTCGCCGGCACAGGTTTCGTGCAAACATCCGTGGCGAGTTGGAATGGAAGCCCCCGCGCCACCACCTTCGTCAGCTCGTCGCAATTGATGGTCAATTTCACCACGCAGGATCTCGCGACTGCCGGTTCCGGAAGCGTATCCGTCGCGAATCCCGCGCCCGGCGGCGGCGTTTCGCCTTCTAAGAATTTCCTGGTCAACTAGTCTTTATTTTCCGTAGCTATTTTTCGCTCATTTTCCGCTGACCCGAGCGACGAAGAGGTTCAAGAAGCGGTCGGCATCAATGTCCACTGCCACGTGAACGTTCGGCTGCACCGGATCGAAACCTTCGAAGACGAATCGGTCGCCGCGCCAAACACGTCGTTCAACGGCATTGATGCGATTCGCCACAGTTTCGCCCCTCGTAAACGCCCCCTGTGTTTCCACATCCACGTGCCAGAATTCCGTCTCCACCAGCGTCGAATCAAGAGCCGTCGCCACGGCGGTTGGGTCGTACATCCGCATTCCGCCCCAGCCTTGTTTTTCGCCGTAGCCGATAATTCGATTAATCACCTCGACGGCGAAATCGTTTTCCGGCCCGTGCGTGCGGCTGAAAGTGGCGAGTCGTTCGCGCGTGAAAACGGTCTTGGCGCCGATGCCCAGCGTGCACATCGTCACTTTCCACCCGGCTTGGAACACGATTTGCGCCGCTTCAGGATCGCCGAAGATATTCGCCTCAGCTGCTGCCGTGGAATTTCCGCCGTTGATTGACCCGCCCATGATGATCACTTCCTTGATGAGCGACGATACCGACGGATCTTTCTGCAAAGCGAGCGCAAGATTCGTAAGCGGTCCGATCGCGATCAACGTGATTTCATGCGGCATCTGATGCGCCATCTCGATGATCAGGTCGGGGCCAAAGCGCGGATCCACGTGGCACTTCGACGGCGGAAGCTCAATATCGCCCAGTCCGTTCTCGCCATGTACGGCGTCGTTCGTGATCAGCTTTTGAAATAGCGGTTCCAGCGCCCCAGCCGCAACGGGAATATCGCAACGGTTCGCGAGTGACACAAGGCGCAAGCCGTTTTCGAGCACCTGCTTTCCCGGCGCATTTCCCGGCACCACGGTGATGGCTTTCACGTTGAGTTCCGGTGAATTCAGCGCCAGGAGGATCGCCATGGCATCGTCCGTCCCCGGATCCGTGTCGATGATTACGTTCCTTGCCTCCGTGGGGGCAGTCGAGTTAACGGCTCGCTGTGTCGAGTCACCAGGCGCGGAAGCCATGGAACGGACACAGAAAACAACGACAAAGGCTGCAAATGAGAGAAAGCTTTTCAAGGGGCCTCCTGAAGCTCGCAAACTCGCTGCTCAGTTCACGGCGGCCGATAATACCGCAAGGGCAGCGCGGTGGGGCACTGGGCTTCTACGCGCCCGCTACTATCCAAATGCAAACGCTTCGCGCCGCGCTTCTGGACTCGCCTCGGAAAATTCCTTATTCTCGATTGCGACACATGCCCCAACCTTTGAAGCCGCCCGTGCTGCGAACCGGCGACACCATCCGCATTCTCTCGCTTTCAAGTCCGGTTGAAGAAGAGCGCGTAAAGAAGGGGCGTGAAGTATTGGTAGATCAATTTGGATTTAAGGTCCGGTTAGATGAAGACGAAGTGTTCGCGAAGCATGGCTTTTTCGCTGGATCAGCCGAAGCGCGTTGCGCTGCATTGAAGTCAGCGATCGCGGAGCGGGACACGCGAGCGATTTTCTGTACGCGTGGCGGATACGGCTCGAACTGTTTGCTGGATTGCCTTCACCTTGAGGGAGCGGCGCCAAAGATCCTATGCGGTTTCAGTGATATCACATCGCTACAAGCCTATCTCTGGCACGAATTTCACTGGGTGACGATCTATGGCCCGATGGTCGCCGCCGGATTCGATCACGGCGCCAACGCTCCAGAAGGATACGACGAGGAGAGTTTCGTCCGGGCACTGGCAGAATCCGAAAGGGGTTGGTCCATTGCTCTCAAAGGCGAGTCAATTAGGGCCGGTTCAAGCGACGGCACACTTCTTGGCGGCTGCCTGAACCTTGTTGAGACAACGCTCGGAACTCCGTGGGAACTCGATACACGCGGCGCGATTCTGATTCTCGAAGATCGCGCCATGAAGCCGTGGCAAGTGGACAAAGCGTTGATGCACCTGAAGCAAGCCGGAAAGCTCCGCGAAATTGCAGGAATAGTCCTCGGCGATTTTCCCGAGAGCGATCCCCCGCAGGGGAGCGAGAGCGTGAGAGATGTTGCGCGGCGCATTCTAGCGCCACTAGGAGTTCCCATCGTGTTCGGCGCCCCAATCGGGCACACTTCTCGACCGATGCTCACGCTTCCTTTGGGCGTTCAAGCGCGTCTATCGGCCGATGGCGAAGGCAAGCTAGAAATTCTGGAGCCAGCCTGCTCGGTCTGATTTTTGGCGACGCTGACATATTCTCCGGCGTTTTTGACTTTGATTTTTGTACCGCCTGGCCTCTGGCCGGCGTTTTTGACTTGTCTTTTCGTACCGCCGGCATCTTGCCGGCGTTTTTGACTTTCTCTTTGAGGTAAAGTGATTTGACGCGCACCGACAAAAACGCCGAACACATCCACCTCCTCGGAATCGCGGGCTCAGCCATGGCTCCCGTAGCCGGCATGCTGAAAGAGCGCGGCTTCCACGTCACCGGGTCGGACATCAACGTCTACCCGCCCGCCTCCACGCTGCTCGATTCGCTCGGCATCCCCTGGAACGAAGGCTTCCGCGAAGAAAACCTGAAGCCCATCCCCGATCTGGTCGTCATTGGCAATGTGATCGCCCGCGGAAATCCGGAACTGGAAGTGATCCTCGACGAGAAAATTCCATACTGCTCGATGCCGCAGCTTCTCGAAGACTATTTCATCCGCGGCCACACCTCGATCGTCGTCGCCGGAACCCACGGCAAAACCACCACCACCGCGATGCTCGCCTGGATTTTCCATGTCGCCGGGCGCCGGTCTGATTTCCTTGTCGGTGGCGTGATCCCGAATTTCAACGACCGCAGCTACGGACTCGGCGGCGGCGAAGAATTCATCATCGAAGGCGACGAATACGAGACCGCGTTTTTTGATCGCGGCCCAAAATTTCTCCACTACCATCCCGACGAATTGATCCTCACTTCGCTCGAATACGATCACGCGGACATTTACCCGAATCTCGAATCCATCGCGCTCCAGTTTCGCCGCCTCGTCAATCTTGTTCCGCGACGCGGCCGCGTTCTGATCTGGGGCGAAAGCCCGGATTTGAAGCAAGTGGCTGCGAAAGCGTTTTGCCCGGTAGAGACATTCGGCCTTACGCCCGAATGCGATTGGTGCGCGGGCGATATTCTTTGGCACGACAACGCGACGGAATTCCGCGTTGTATATAAAGGCAGCGAAGTGACGCGCGTGCGCATGCCCGTGGCGGGCCGGCACAATGTGCTGGACGCTCTCGCTGCAATTGCCATCGCGTACGGGCGCGGCGTCGAATGCGAAGCAATCGAACGCGCCATGGCCACTTTTCAAAGCGTCCGTCGCCGGATGGAAATCAAAGGCGAAGCAGGCGGCATCCTGGTGGTAGAAGATTTCGCGCACCATCCAACCGCGATTCGCATGACCCTCGAAGCCACCCGCACCCGCTGGCCGGGGCGCAAAGTCTGGGCGGCCGTCGAGCCTCGTTCGAACACCATGCGACGCAAGATATTTCAAGATGTGCTGCCGGAAGCGCTGGCCGTCGCCGATGTGGTTGCAATCGGCCCGGTAAATCGCGCTCAGTTGCTGACTGACGAGGACCGCTTTTCTCCAGACGCCGTCGCCGAATCGATTCGCAAGCGAGGCCGCGCTGCGCAGGCCTTTTCATCGGCCGAGGCGATTGCCGAATATTTTGCCGACAACGTGAAGCCGGGCGACATGGTCATGGTGATGTCGAACGGCAGCTTCGACGGCCTTTGCAACAAACTGCTCGACAAACTCAAATCCCGTACCGGAGTTCGCGGATGACGCGTTGCGCTGTTCTCAGATGCCGATTTATTCTCGCTGCTTGCTTCGCGCTGTTTCTTGCCGCGCGACCCGCCGCCGCTACGATCGAATACAAGATCTCGCTCGCCCATCCCGAAAAGCACGCGTTTCAGGTGCAGATGCGAGTTCCTGTGGCCGCAGACCAGCGCGATCTGATCGTTGCTCTGCCCGCTTGGAATGCGCTCTACCAGGTTCGCGATTTTGCCTATCGAGTGCGCGACGTTCGAATCGGCAACGCCGCGGCCGGCGCAGCGCCGATCGTTCCGTACAAATTGGATAAGCAAACCTGGCGAATCCCGGCTTCAGCTGCCGTTGATGGCGCGATTGATATCGAATACTCGATACCGTGGGATGAAGCTGGCCCGTTCAATTCACAGCTGAGCGCGCATCACGCATTCGTGAATTTTGCCGAGGTCCTAATGTATGTCCCTGACCGTCGCGGGGAAAATGTCGCGGTCAAGTTCACAGACGTCCCGTCCGATTGGAAATCGGTCGCCGAACTTCCTTCCGGTTCCGCGGCCAATTCTTTTACCGCGGAAAGCTACGACAAGCTGGTCGATGCTCCGGTGGAAATCGGCAAAGTCGAGGAATTTGAATTCGATAATGCCGGCGCACATTTCCGAGTTGTGGTCGATTCCAGGGAATGGAACCGCGCCACGCTCGAGGACTCGCTGAAGCGGATCACGGGCTACGAAGTGAAGCTGATGGGCGGGCCTCCGTTCAAGGAATACACGTTTTTCTTTCACATCGGCGCGTACCCGGATGCTGGCGGCGGCGGAATGGAGCATGCCAACTGCACTGCGATTGGCGGCAGTTCGGTTGAAATGGTTACGGCAATTGCCGCGCACGAATTCTTTCACGCCTGGAATGTGAAACGCATCCGTCCGCAAAGCCTCGAGCCCGTGGACTACACGAAAGAGCAGTATTCGCGCGCGCTCTGGTTTGCCGAAGGCGTGACGAGCACCTACGGCTCGTTCACGCTCGAGCGCAGCGGTATCTGGACGAAAGACAAATGGTATACCGACCTCGCGCAGCAGGTTTGCGAGCTCCAATCGCGTCCTGCGCGCAAGTGGCAGAGCGTGGAAGAATCGAGCCTCGATACCTGGTTCGATAAATACGACGCGTACAATCTCGCCGACCGCAGCATCTCGTACTACAACAAAGGCCAGCTCATCGGCGACATGCTCGATCTTGCGATTCGCGATGCCACCGACAATCACAAGTCTCTCGATGACGTCTTGCGAAGTCTCAACGACTCCGCCAAGCAAGGAAAGTTTTACGATGAGAGCGCTGGAATCCGCTCGGTAGTAGAGGAAGTATCTGGCGCGAGTTTCGAGGATTTCTCCCGTCGTTATGTTTCCGGACTGGATGAAATTCCGTACGACCAGTTCCTTGCCCACGCCGGTCTCTCTCTTAAAACCGAATCGCGCGACAGCGCCGATCCAGGTTTCTTCGCGGGGCGCTCTCCGGACGGGCCTACTGTGGTATCGGTCACGCCGGGAAGCGGCGCGCAAGCAGCCGGCTTGCGCGTAGACGATATTTTGGTTGAGCTGAACGGCGCGCCGATTTCCGGGAGAATTTCGGCCTGGATGCGTGAGCGCACGCCCGACGAAACCATCAAAGTGAAAGTGCGCCGCGATGGTGAGGAGCACGAGCTGTCGTTTGCGGTCGGATCGCGCGAAGAGAATCATTGCACGGTGGTCGAGGTGGCGCATCCAACGGAAAAGCAGCTGCGCATTCGCACGGGTCTTCTGCGTGGAACCACGGAGTAAGGTGCGAGACCGAGCGCTTAACTCTTCACTCGACCGGAAGCGCAGTTCGCGTTCACAATTGCAACGCGGAAAATGATACGAACCATCGCCGTCGTTCTGTTCCTCGCCCTTGCACTCCTGCTGGTTATGCCGTTCTTCATTTTGTGGACGCTGCTCACCGGCACCGCGGATCCGATGTACCAGGTTGCGATGAGGACAGTGCGCGCGTCGCTGCGCATCGCGAAAATCAAGGTGCGCGTGGAAGGCCTCGCAAATATTCCGCCGGGCGTGTGCATTTTCGCGGCGAATCATATTTCGAACGTCGATCCGCTCGCGTTCGTGCCCGCAATTCCGCGGCGCGTTTCCGTTCTGCTTAAGACCGAACTGTTTCGCATTCCGATTCTCTCTACAGCCATGCGCCTTGCGAAGTTTGTGCCGGTCGATCGCGCTGACAAAGAGGCGGCGGTAGCCAGCGTTGATGTGGCGTTGGGCGTGCTGAAGGAAGGGCTGTCGCTCGCCGTGTATCCGGAAGGCACGCGAAGTCCCGACGGCCGGCTGAAGCCGTTCAAGAAGGGAACCTTCGCTCTGGCGATTGAAGCCGGAGTGCCGATCGTGCCTGTTTCGATTTCGGGGGCGCAGCACTTGATGCGCAAGGGTGAATGGACGATGCGGCCGGGAGAAATCGTGGTGCGTTTCGGTCCTGATGTGGATGCGTCGCAATACACGACGGAGCGGCGAATGGAATTGCTCACGCGCGTCGAAGAACTCGTCGCGGCGGGATTGCCCGATGACCAGCAGCCGCTTTCGGCTCCGGATCACACCGATGAGAAATCGCAACCGCGGTAGTAAAATGACCCGGCGAAGACGCGGCAGTGGAAAGGGGATTTGATGAAGAGATACCGATGGCTCACGCTTTTCGTGCTGCTTCCTTTCCTCGCCGTACAAGCTGACGATAACCTCGCCCGTCATTGGGCCTACGACAAAAATCAGCCGCTGGAAATATCTCAAGTTGGCGTCCAGGAGCGCGACGGAATCAAGATCTACGACATCAGCTATAAAGCGCCGGTTGGCGATCGCGCATCGCTCGTCGGTCCGAACGGCGGCAACGTCACCGCATATCTCATCGTACCTCCTGGCAAAGGCCCGTTTCCGGCGGTGATTTACGGGCACTGGTGCATGCCTGGCTCGGAGAAGGAAAATCGCAAAGAATTTCTCGACGAAGCGATCGTAGTTGCGCACTCCGGCGTGATTTCTCTTTTGCCCGACCATGTGATCGTGCATCCGGGATTTGTCGCCGATAAGTCGCCGCTGAACGAGCAGCAGGTTGCGGTCGAAGTGCAGCAGGACATCAATCTGCGGCGCGGCGCCGATTTGCTGCTTGCGCGCGATGATGTAGATCCGAAGCGGCTCGCATATGTCGGGCACAGTTGCGACGCGGGTGCCGGTGCATTTCTCAGCGGAATCGACAGACGATTCAAGGCGTTCGTCCTGATGGCGGGCGGTTGGCCGGATGATGTGTTCAAGAAATCGCCCATGTACGAGCAATACCGGCAGAAGATCGGAGCTGAGAAATTTGATGCGTTTCAGGCCAAGTATTCCTGGATGGATACGGGAAAATATGTGTCGCACGCGGCGCCGGCCAGCGTTTTCCTTCAGTTTGCGACCGACGAACCATACGCGTCCGTCGAAATGGACAAGGAGTATTTCGCAATTGTCAGCGAGCCGAAGCGCATGAGGATTTACGAAGCGCCGCACGCGCTGAACGCCGACGCGACGCGCGATCGAATCGCGTTTCTCGCCGAGCAGCTTTCGTTCAAGGCGCCGGATGCGAAAGCTGTGGCTGCGATTCCGGCGCTGGTGCAGCCGCCCTGGCCGAAGGACGCGCAGTAGGCAATGCGCGCCGCGTTCGGTTTTGGCGGAGATCATTTGCCAGCCGCCGAGCGAAGGCTGGCCACTTCGGCGCGCAGCTCGCGCAACTCTTTTTGCAAGTCAGGCAGGCGATTGAAGACGGCGATGGATTTTCGCCAGGCGAGATTCTCCATCGCGGGGTAGCCCGAATAGATCGCGCCGGCGGGAACGTCACTCGGCACACCTGATTGTGCCGTCAGCGTTGTGCCGTCGCCAATCGTGAGATGTCCGGCGGCGCCGACTTGTCCGGCAAGAATACATTTATTCCCAACGCGAGTTGTACCTGCCAGACCAACCTGCCCGCACAACAACGTGTCTTCACCGACTTTTGAGGCGTGGCCTACCTGAACCATGTTGTCGAGTTTTGTGCCGCGGCCGATTTGTGTTTCGCCGACCGTGGCGCGATCGACGGCGCTATGTGCTTGAACTTCGACGTCATCGCCGATGATGGCGATTCCGCTTTGGCGCATTTTGTACCAGGTTCCGTCGGATTGGCGCGCGAAGCCGAAGCCGTCGCTGCCGATTACGACTCCGTTTTGAAGCAGGACGCGATGGCCGATGCGGCAGTGTTCGCGCACGGCGCAGTGCGAGTGGGCGAAGAAGTCGTCGCCGATTTTCGCGCCGCGATAGATAGCGACGAAGCTGTGCAGCACGGAGTTGCGGCCGATCTCGACGTCTTCATCGATGAAGCAGTGAGGGCCGATGTGCGCGCCTGCGCCGATCTTTGCCGACTTCGCGATGACGGCAGTGGGATGCACCGCGGCGGGGAATTTCGGCGCGGCATGAAAGAGTTCGATAGCGCGCGCGAAATCGAGGTAGGGATTCGCGGAGCGCAGGGCCGCGATGCGGACGGGGCCGGCGTCGGGGGCGATGAGAATCGCGGAGGCGCGAGTGGTCTCGAGCGCGGGGCGATATTTGAGGTTCGCGAGGAACGTAAGGTCGCTGGGTCCGGCGTCTTCGATTCCTGCGACGCCTCGGATTTCGGTGTTGGCGTCGCCTTCGAGCTTGCAGGCGAGTTTTTCGGCGATTTCACTGAGTTTCATGCGGAGTCTCCTTCGCGCCCGCATTGTATTCTTGTTTTCGCTGAGGGAATCACTGAAAAGGCCACTTGCCTTAGGGATAGGCGCGAACCAACTGGGTCCGCCGATCGTGCGGCGCGGGGGCGTTGTTGGATAGCTTTTGTTTGGTCGGTTAGTCGGATAATATGCGCTCTATGAATCATGAAGAGGTTGCGAAGGGGCTGCGGGCGCGGCTTGAAAAATTGGAGCAGACGATTGTTCATCCTGACGTGAAGGACCACTTTCTATCGTTTGCTAAGAAGAACCTCGATGAACTCGAACGTTCCTGGATTCAGCACGGGCCGAAGCATATCGCGGATGTGATGTTGCCGCTGATAGAAGAGCAAGTCGCGCGTGTTGAGGTTGCAGTGGCGAAGTATGGGCCAACTATACGAATGATCGCGGGTTAGTGGACCCTGGGCTAAAGGCCATTCAGAGAGGGAGCGTTTTTTCGCCGGACTGACCGGCTCCCCCTGATAAATCAGGGGGCTCCAACCGGTAGGCAAAACTTCGCGAGGCATCGCGGGGCTCCCGCCGTTAAGGCAACTTCGCTACGAAGCGGGGATTCTACCGGTAGGGCAAAGACCTCGCTACGAAGCGGGGACTCCGTAAAGCGAAGACTTCACAAACGAGCAGGGATCCCGAAATCCAAAAGCGTGCCACGAGGTAGGCGAAAAGAGCTAGTTCAGGGGCTGAAGCCCCCGGGGTGTTCTTGGGGCGAGCCGTGCGTCGCGGTTGAAACCGCGACCTACAACAACGGAGTGAAGTATGCTACGGCGTCGGAGGAGCGGGAGGGTTGGTCGATGGACGAGAAGCCTGATTGGAAGAATCATGGCGTGCGCATTGTTCGCAGCGGGGAACTGGACACGAACACGCCGCAGACACGGGGGATGACGCGGGCTGAGGCTATTTCGCACGCGCGAGTGGGGGCGCAGAAGCTTTGGGCTGGGACGGTGACTGTTCATCCGCGGGCGAAGACTGGGCCGCATCATCATGGGGAACTCGAGACGGTGATTTACATTGTGAGTGGGCGGGCGCGGTTGCGCTGGGGCGAGAAGCTGGAGTTTGTGGATGAGGCTGGGCCGGGGGATTTCGTTTACGTGCCGCCGTATGTGCCGCATCAGGAGTTGAATGCGCGGGCGGATGTGCCCGTTGAGGCGGTGCTGGTGCGGAGCGGGCAGGAGCCGATTGTGGTGAATTTAGATATTCCGAGCCCGGAGGATGAACCTGAGGCGGGGGAGGCGGATCCATTTCATTCGGGGGCGGGGAGGAGCTAGAGCGCGAATGCGCCAGGGCTAAAGCCCATCGAAGAAGCGAGAGCTTTTTCGCCGGACTGAAGTCCGGCTCCCCCTGATGAATCAGGGGGCTCCCACCGGTAAGGCGAAAACTTCACGACGAAGCGGGGGAGCCCGACAGATAAGGCAAAAACTGCCCGACGAAGCCGGTGGCCACGAGACAACTTTAAGGGCGGCTTATAAAGCAAGGAGAGTTTATGAAGCGTGGATCGGTTCTGGTTGCGGTAGCGTTTTTGACGGGAGTTGGCATCGGAGGTTACGTTCGAAGCGCGCGCACGACGACGCTGGCGCAGAAAGACACGCGTGCTGCGGACCTGGCAGCGATCGAGAAGCTGCATCGGGCGGACGTGGAGGCGACGCTGACGCAGGACCAGAGCTTCCTGACAGCTTTGTGGTCGGACGACGCGATCAATCTTGGATTTCCTGGGCCGCCTGTGGTGGGAATCAAAGCGATGGGAGAGGCGTACGCAAAAATGAAGGCTGCCTATCCAGAGTTTCGAGTGTTGAAGTACGAGCCGGTGATTACGGAGGTGCAGATCGCGGATGGATGGGCGCTGGAGGTGGGAACGTTTGCGGCAACGTACAAGATGTCGGCGAAGGACGAGCCGGTGAGTGTGAATGACAAGGGGATGCGTTTGTTGAAGCGGCAGAGCGATGGAGCGTGGAAGTTTGCCCTGGTGGGGATGAAGTAGTGGGTCGGCCGGCTTTACTCGTTGAAGAGTTTGGGTTGCGCGGCTGCTGAGGAGGGGGAGGTGCGGGAGTCGCGTGGGGCGCGGCGGGCTATGCCGACTACGCCGAGGACTTTCATTTCGGCGAGGGCTGAGCGGGGGATGAACATGCGGAGGTTGTTGCCGTGGAGGTCGGGGGGCGTTAGCTGGACGCCTGTGTCGAGCATGTCGAGGAGGTCGTTGGCTACGATGCCTTCCATAACGTCGTCGTCGCGGAAGCGGAGGCGGACCCAGAGGCCGTCGAGCTTGGGGCGGCTGAGGAAAGTTTTGCGCTCGGGCTCGAAATCGTCGGTAAATTCGCGGACGAAGTAGATGGATTTCACGTCGTCGAGGGCGAGGGAGCGGTGCTCGCCATCCAGGGTGAGCAGATCGACGGTCTCGGAGCGGCCGAGAGAACTGGGGTTCAGGTAGCCGCGCACGGGCGTCCCGTCGAGATGCAGGACGACCACCTTTTTGTGGGTTGAGGATGCGGCGGCGCGGCTTTTGACGGCTTGAGCCACAGAACGAGCCATTTTAGGGTAGATTGTTGCTAAGTTCCCGGATGTTATGTTATCCTTACGCGATTTTTTGTCAAGTTATTGGTGCTTAAAGGGTTAGCACCGGAGCCTCACCGATTGACCGTAAAAGGACACCTCCTAAAGTCGGCCTCGGTCATAGCCCTTGTCACCGTTATCAGCCGGATTTGCGGATACTTACGAGATCAACGCGTAGCCTTACTCCTTGGGACTTCACCCGCCGCCGACTCGCTCGTCCTTGTTTTCGGCATTCCCAATCTGATACGGCGGTTGTCGGGGGAGGGGGCGCTGGGTGCGGCGTTCATTCCCGTGTTCACCGGTTATTTGAGGGACAAGCCACGCGCCACAGCATGGTCGTTCGCGCAAAAGGTATTTTGGGACATGGCGGCTATTCTCGGAGTGCTCGCCGTGTTGGGAGTGGTGTTCGCGCGGCAGATTATTCACTTCTTCACGATTTTCTCGCGGAATTCTGGGCAGTGGGATCTGGCGGTTTTCCTCGGCCGGATCATCATTCCAGCGATATTCTTTGTCGCGCTGGCCGGCATCGCAGCGGCCATGCTCAACAGCTTTCAGGTGTTCGCGTTGCCCGCGGCCACGCCGATATTTTTCAATCTGGTGCTGATTCTGTTTTCGCTGGGAGCTGTGTACCGGCCGGTGATGCAAATGGCGCCGGCTCGGTTTCAGACCCCGGCGGTGGCGATCGCGTGCGCGATTTTGCTCGGCGGGATCATCCAGTTTGCGGTTCAGATTCCCGCGCTCGTGCGGCGGGGCATGCATTTTCGTCCGGAGATATCATTCAGCGACCCAGGAGTCCAAAAAGTGGGTCGCCTGATGGGGCCGGCCGTGCTTGGGGTGGGCGTTTACCAACTGAACTTTTTCGTGGACAAAATTTTCTCGACGTCTTCGCGGATGCCGACTGGAAGCGTGATGTCGCTTTACGTGGCCGAGCACGTGACGCAGCTGGTGATGGGGATTTGCGCGGTGGCGATGTCGACGGCGCTTTTGCCGACGTTGTCGCATCAGGCGGCGGCGAAAGATTTTGTGGAGATGAAGCGTATGTTCGGATTTTCGCTGCGAATCGTGTCGTTCATTGCGATTCCGGCGGCGGTGGGATTGATTCTGCTGCGCCAGCCGATCGTGCAAGTGCTGTTTCAACACGGAAAATTCGTGGCGGAATCCACGGCGCTCACAGCTCGCGCACTTTTCTACTACGCGCTCGGGTTGCCGGCGTTTGCGGCGATCAAACTGATCACACCGATGTATTACTCGATGCACGACACGATGACGCCGGCAAGAGTGGGAGCGTATTCTCTGGCGCTGAACATCGTATTCAATTCCTTGTTCCTGCTGTTCTTTTTGAGGTATCTCTCGAATGGAAGTCCGGCGCTGGCGAGTTCGCTCGCGGCGTATTTTAATTTTGTTTTGCTGTTTGCAATTTTCCGCAAGCGACACGGGCGGCTCGGGGCGCGGGGGCTGGCGGCGTCATTGAGCAAGATGGGTGCGTGCGCGGTGGCGATGGCGGCGGTTTGTTATGGCGCGCTGAAGATGAGCCATTTTGCGGGCGTGAGCGATTTCCTGCGGCAGGCGGCTTTACTGGCGGGAATCATTGGCGTATCGAGCGGGATATATTTCGGACTGGCGTGGATACTGCGGTGCGAAGAATTGAATGAGTTCTTTCTTTTACTCCGGCGGGCGGAAGGCGTGGCGCCAGTTGCGGCGGTAGACGTCTAGAGATACCAACGAAACAGGGCGGTCTGCAGCACAGCTGAGGCTAGAACGATCAGCGAAGGATTTGAATGGCACTGGAAGCGGATGTCCGGACATTTCTGAGTTATCTGCGAGTCGAGAAAGGGCTCTCGGAGAATACGATCCAGTCATATCGGCGCGACATGCTGAAGTTCGTGGGATTTCTCGAGAAACAAAATCTTGATACTGCGAAGATTCAACGGCAGGATGTGGTTAATTTTCTCGCGATGCTTTATAAGCGGCGGCTGGACAGCCGCTCGGTGGCGCGGCACCTGGTGACGATTCGGCATTTCTTCCGGTTCGCATTACTGGAAGGATTTGTGAAGGAAGATCCGGCGGCGACGATCGAGTCTCCGAAGTTCAGGCAGAGCCTGCCGTATTTTCTGAGCGTCGAGGAAGTGGAGCGTTTGCTTAAGCAGCCTGACATTTCTTCTCCAATCGGCCTGCGCGATAAAGCGATCATCGAGTTGATGTACTCGACGGGGATCCGCGTTTCCGAACTGGCGGGGATTCGGGTTGGCGATTTGCAGCTCGACGCAGGATGTCTTCGCTGCATTGGCAAAGGCAATAAGGAACGTCTGGTGCCCGTGGGGAAGAAAGCTCTCGCGGTGGTTGAGGCATATCTGAAAAAATCCCGGCCCGAGTTGCTAAAAGACAAGGCGTCGGCGCATTTGTTTCTGAATCAACGAGGACGCGCGATGGATCGCATTACTATCTGGAAGATGATGGGCCGGTACGGAAGGAAGGCTGCGCTGCGGAAGCCATTGAAGCCGCATACGCTGCGTCACAGTTTTGCGACGCATTTGCTGGATCGGGGAGCCGATCTTCGCTCCGTGCAGATGATGCTGGGACATTCGGATATTTCAACGACGCAGATTTACACGCACGTGGTGGAAGAAAGATTGAAGCAGGTTTACAAGGCGCATCACCCGCGAGCCTGAAAACGGCCTCGCGCGGAATTCGCGGAAAGGCGTAACGCTCATGCCCGATTACATGTATTTGCTGGAAAGCAGGCTTTCACCCGAACAGCGCGCCGTGCTGGAGCGCGTGCAGGAATTGTCGCGTTCGCAGGACGTGAACATCTATTTGAGCGGCGGCGCGGTGCGCGATTTGATTTCCGGCCAGCCGATTCGCGATCTGGACTTCACGGTGGAAGGGAACCCCGTCCGGATGGTGCGTGAATTGGAAAAAGGCGGCGCGCGAACTTTGTGGGAAAGCGAGAAATTGCGCCACTACGAAGTGATTTTTGCGGGGGACGTGGACGGCTCGATTTCCGGAGCGCGCGACGACGTGTACGAAAAGCCTGGAGCGAAGCCGGAGGTGCGTTTTTCCGGGATCATGGAGGATTTGCGGCGGCGCGATTTTTCGATCAACGCGATCGCCATTTCGCTTAACACGCAGTCGCGCGGGCTACTGCTTGATCCGACCAACGGCCTAGCGGATCTCGAAAAGCAGGAAGTGCGCGCGCTAACGAATCACGCGTTTACGAACCAACCGATCCGGCTGATGCGAATCTTGCGTTACTGCGCGCGGATGAATTTCCGGATGGAATCGCGCACGCAGGAGTGGTTCGACCTGGCCATCGAGCGCGAGTTGCACAAGAATCTGCAGGGCGCGGACGTGGGAAATGAAGTGCGGTCGCTGGCGCGGGAAGATAATCCAGTCGCTACGTTGAAGGCGTGGGAGTCGCACGACATGCTGGCCGCGATCCATCCAAATTTGCCGCGCCGAAAGCCGGACTACGACAGCTTGAACAAGCTGGCGCGGGTGCGCGGCAATCTGCTGGAATCCGGGCTGAGGCCGCGCTTGAACGTGCCGGTGATGTATTACACGCTGGGCCGGCTGAAGGATCGCGAGGCTGCAACGGCGATGCGTAATCTGGAGCTTCGCGCGTCTGAAATCAAGGAAGTGGATGAGCTGGTGGGGCACGCGCAGAAGATCGTTCAGGACTTGAAGGGACGCAAGACGAACGCGCCGAAGGATGCGTATTTTTATTTAGCGGCCGTACCGCCGGAGATGATTGCGTTCATCGAAGTGGAGATGCCGAACCCGAAGGCGTCCGCGAAAATACGGAATTACCTGCAGAAATGGCGGCCGCTGCGGCTTGGGCTTCCGGTGGGCGAACTGGACGCTTTGGGAGTGCCGCGCGGGCCGAAGTTCGACAAAATTATCGAGGAGCTTTTCGAATTGCAGCTGCGCGGTAGAGGGCGCGACCCGGAGAGTCGCGTGAAGATTCTGCGGAACCTGGCGGGAATAAAAGAAGAGCCGAAGAAAAAGCCGGAGAAGGAAAAGAAGCGGAAGGGAAAAGAGGCTGGGGCGCCGGAAGGGAAGCACGAGAAATCGAAAGGCGAAGCTGCGGCAGCGACTCCAGCGGTAGCGGCTGCGAAATCTGCGCCGGCCGCCGACAAGCCTGCGGCTGGCGCGGCAGGTACATCTGCGGCAAAAGTGAAAGGCAAACCGGCAAAAAAGGCTGGGGCTGAGCGTGCGTCCTCTAAACATGCGCGTACGAGCACCAAGTCGAAGGGGCGGGCGGCAAAATCAGGCCGGCGCTAGAGTCGGGCGTACGGAAGTTCGAAAGCCAGCAAGACGCCAGCGTAGTGGACGAAGTCTCGCCGAATTTTTGTCGGGCGATTCATGATGGCCGATTCCGCGAAGCTGGTTTAGAATGGATTTTGAATGGCTCCTCCGAATTTCGTTCACCTACATCTGCATACGGACTACTCTCTCCTGGATGGCGCTTGCGAAATTGGCGAGTTAACGGCCGAAGCGGCGCGCCGGGGCATGCCTGCGGTTGCGGTTACCGACCACGGAAACCTCTTTGCGGCGGCGAACTTCTTTCATAAAGCCGGGACGCACGGTGTAAAGCCCATCATCGGCTGCGAAGTGTATGTGGCGCCGGACAATCACAAGAATCGCGGCAGCGATGCGGAGCGGTCAAACCATCTCATCCTGCTTGCAGAGAATGAAGAGGGCTATCGCAATCTGATTCAGCTGGTTTCCACGGGCTTTCTCGATGGTTTTTATTACAAGCCGCGCGTTGACCACGATCTACTGCAGCAGCACAGCAAAGGATTGATTGCGCTTTCGGCTTGCCTGCGCGGGGAAGTGGCCGACGCCTTGGTCTCCGAGAAGTACGATCTCGCGAAGACCAATGCGTACCGGCTGCGCGACATTTTCGGAAAAGGGAATTTCTTCCTCGAAGTGCAGGACCAGGGGATGGAAATCGAGACGCGCATCAATCGCGATCTCGTGCAGCTTTCGCGCGAAACCGGGATTCCGCTTGTCGCGACCAACGATTGCCACTATTTGACCCGCTCCGACGCTCATGCGCAAGAAGTGCTGATGTGCATCCAGACCGGCAAGACGATGAGCGACAGCCAGCGGATGAAGTTCCCCACGGACCAGTTTTATTTCAAAACTGCCGAGGAGATGGCGGAGGTGTTTCGGGAGTTGCCGGACGCCGTCTCTCGCACTGTCACGATTGCGGATCGCTGCAATGTGAAAATTCAGCGGGTGACGAATCCGTTCCCGGAATTCAAAGTGCCTGAAGGCTTCACGGCGGATTCATATTTCGAGAAAGTGGTTCGCGAAGGATTTCTCACACGGGCACCGATGCTGGAAAAGCTGGCGAGCGAGAATCGATTGCGGCAGCCGCTGTCAGTGTACGAGAGCCGGCTGACTTCTGAAATCGAAATGATCAAGAAGATGCGGTTTGCGGGCTACTTCCTGATCGTTTGGGATTTCATTCACTACGCCCGCGCACAGAGTGTTCCGGTGGGTCCGGGACGTGGTTCAGCAGCGGGAAGTCTCGTCAGCTACGCGCTCCACATTACCGACGTTGATCCGCTTCAGTATGATTTGCTTTTCGAGCGATTCCTTAATCCTGAGCGTGTATCGCTGCCCGATATCGATATCGATTTCTGCATGCGGCGGCGTGGCGAAGTGATTGACTACGTCCGCCAAAAATATGGGGACAAAAGCGTCGCACAGATTATTACGTTCGGGACGATGGCGGCGAAGGCGGTGTTGAAAGATGCCGGGCGAGCGCTGGATATGCCGTACGGCGAAGTGGACCGGCTGGCGAAGATGGTCCCCACGACGCTGAACATTTCGCTCGAAGAGGCGTTGAAGCAATCGCCGCAGCTGGATTCGATGCGCGAAAAGGACGAGCGCGTGAAGGAACTAGTGGAAGTGGCGCTACGGCTGGAAGGGCTGGCGCGGCACGCTTCGACACACGCGGCAGGAGTGGTGATTTCTCCGCGTCCGCTGACTGAAATCGTTCCGTTGTACAAGTCAAACAAAGACGAAATCTCGACGCAATATGACATGAACGCGCTCGAGCGCATCGGCCTGTTGAAAATGGATTTCCTCGGGCTGACGACGCTGACGGTGCTGAGCGACGCGGTGAAGCTAATCAAGCAAAATCGCAGCACGGATATTGACCTGGACACGTTGCCCCTCGACGACGAAGCGTCCTACAAGATTTTCGCGCGCGGCGATACCACCGGCATTTTTCAGTTTGAGTCGCACGGCATGCGCGACATTCTGCGCCGCTATCAGCCTACGCGTCTCGAGGATCTGACGGCGCTCAACGCGCTGTATCGCCCGGGCCCGATTCAGGGCGGGATGATTGATGATTTCATCGCCCGGAAGCATGGCAAGAAAAAAGTCACTTATGATTTGCCGGAGCTGCAGGAAATTCTCGCCGAGACCTGGGGTGTGATTCTCTATCAAGAGCAGGTGATGCAGATTGCCAACCGCCTCGCGGGCTTTTCACTGGGCGATGCCGATCTGCTTCGTCGCGCGATGGGCAAGAAGAAACACGAAGAGATGGCTGCGCAGCGGGAGAAATTCGTCACCGGATGCCTGGCGCGAAAAGTGCCGCAGAAAAAGGCTGAGAAACTATTCGATCTGATGGCCGAGTTTGCCGGCTACGGATTCAATAAATCGCACTCTTGCGCTTATGCGCTTCTCGCCTATCAAACCGCTTATCTCAAGACGCATTACCCGGTCGAGTTTATGGCCGCGATGCTCACGTCGGAAACCGGCAACACCGAAAAAGTGGTGAAATATATCAATGAGGCCCGCAGCATGAGCATCACGGTACTGCCGCCTGATGTGAATTCGAGCGCGATGAATTTCACGCCGATTGGCGACCAGATTCGATTCGGACTGTGCGCCATCAAGAACGTTGGCGAGAACACTGTCAGTGGAATTCTGCAAGCGCGCGAAACGCTGGGCCATTTCACCAGCATGTTCCAATTGTGCGAATCGATCGACACCCGACTACTGAATAAGCGAGTGCTGGAAAGCCTGGTTCGATCTGGAGCGATGGACGGTCTCGGAGCCCATCGCGCGCAGATGATTTCCGTGATTGACCGTGTGATGGAGCGGTCACAGAAGTTGCAGCGGGCACGCGAGGCAGGGCAGCACGGATTATTCGGCGGAGGCGCGTCGAGCGCCACGCCGATGCCGGCCGAGGAACTCCCCGAAGTTCCCGAATGGCCTGAGCACGAATTGCTTGCTGCGGAATACGCCACGCTCGGCTTCTATATTTCCGGGCATCCGCTCGACAAATACGCGGGGAGATTGAGGGACCTTTCCGCAATCGACCTGGCGACGATCGAAGGAAAGCGCAATGGGGAGGACATCGTCGTGGCGGGAATCATCGTCTCGTCGCGGCCGATGCGCTCGAGGCGCGGAGCGCGCTGGATGATTGTCACCTTGCAGGATCGAACGGGGGTGATTGAGGCGCTCGTATTTCCAGAGGCGTTCCAGAAGCTCGAGCCGATTCTGAAAGCGGCCACGCCGCTTCTTGTCAAGGGCCGCGTTGCCGTCGAAGACGTGGGCACGCGCCTAATGGTTTCCGATGCGCGCGTGCTTGACCAGGTGACCGATCGAGCGCCAAGCCTTCTGCGCGTTCGAGTGGATTTGAAGGCTCTCGACTCGGGTGTGCTCGATCGGCTCGGCGAGCTGTTCACACGAAGTCCGGGACGTTGCCGAGTTTCCTTTGAACTGATTCAAGACGATGGCAGCGAAGCAACGCTCGAATCGTCCAGTGCGGTGAGAGCCGATCGTGAGCTGGTCGAGCGCGTGCGCGAAATTTGCGGCTCTGATTCGGTCGCACTCGTTCAATGACTGATTCCGTGAGGAAGAGAGACAAACTTCGGGAGCGACTCCGCCAGCGTCGCGAACTCAAGAAAGCCTTGAAAGCAGCGAAGCTGGCCGAGCAAGCGGCAAAGCCCAATGACGAGGTCAACGTGGTGATGGCCGACTCAGCCGGCGACAGTCCGCGAGAAAAAGAGCGCCAGCGGCAGCACGCCATCAACGCGCTGGAGCGCGACGTGGAAGAATTGGGCCTCCTCTCGCCCACCAAAGAGGGTACTGCCGAAATCGAGCGCCTGCGCCACGAAGTGGAAGAGTTGAGGCGCGAATTTTTTGCCAACATCAGTGCCTGGCAGCGCCTCCAACTTGCGCGGCACCCACAACGCCCCTACACCGACGATTTCATCCGTCTGCTGTTTGAAAATTTCAGCGAGATTCACGGCGATCGGCACTTTTCGGACGATCCCGCTATCGTCACGGGCATGGCGTGGTTTCAAGGCAAGCCGGTGATGATCGTTGGGAGCCAGAAGGGACGCGACACGAAACAGCGGCTCGCGCGAAATTTCGGCCAGGCCAAACCGGAAGGCTATCGCAAAGCGCTGCGCGCCACGCAACTCGCCGCGAAATTTCGCCGTCCGGTGATCGTTTTTGTCGATACGCAGGGTGCTTATCCGGGTGTCGACGCTGAGGAACGTGGCCAGGCTGAAGCGATCGCCTTCAACTTGCGTGAGCTGGCCCGACTTCCAGTTCCAATCGTCGTGATCATCACCGGAGAAGGCGGCTCAGGCGGTGCGCTGGCCATCGCTGTGGGCGACCGTGTTTTTATGCTCGAAAATTCGGTTTACTCCGTGATTTCGCCCGAAGGCTGCGCCTCGATTATGTGGCGGGATGCTTCGAAGGCCGAAGTTGCGGCTGAAGCACTGAAGATCACGGCGCGCGATCTCCTCGAGATGAAGCTGATCGACGAAATCATTCCCGAGCCCGAAGGCGGCGCCCATATGGATCCTGAACTCACTGCGAAGCTGGTCGAGCCGTTCGTCGAACGCTCGCTACGGGAGCTCGCGCAGCTTTCTCCCGAGCAGCTCATTTCGCAGCGCTACGAAAAATTCCGAAAGATGGGCCAGTTTTTTGCCTGACATTTTCACTCTGCTATTCGGGCAAGGCACTCGAGAGGTGCGCGCAACATGGCGAATAACACGTTAACTGTGACATCGGGCGGTCGCGCCGGCACGCTGGGCATCCTGTGGGCTATCTACGGAATTTCCCGGCTGATAATCGCTTTGGTCTTAACCTTCTTCAGTGGAACGGCGACGCTCATGTTTGGCGCGCTGCTTTCTCGTGTGCCCAATCCGTTCGCGTTAATGGCTGATTTTCACCTTCTGTATGTATGCATCATCGTCTGGAATATATTGTCGGGCATCATCGCGCTTGTGGCCGCGACGGATTTATTGGCGGGCAGGCGATCGGCGCGAGCGATCGCAATACTGGCCGCTTTCATCGCCCTTCCCGTGCCGTTCTTCGGGATCATGTTGGGCGTGTATACCCTGTTCGTTTTGTTCCCGTCGGAACGTACCTGAGCCTGCGTCATTTTGCGCCCGGCGAAGAACGGCTGAGAGCCGTGGGCAGCGCGGGCGGGTCTTAGACCCGCCCCTACGAACCCATTTCGTTGGCCGTCCGCGTCGGCGCTTGCGGCGATCCAACTCTGTTCGCTTTTCATCCGCCATTGGAGCATTGAACACGCACCGGCTAGTTCTGATTGCTCCGCGCCTCGCGCTGCTTTAGTTTCAAATCACGGGGTAACGACCATGTCGGAAAGCGGAGCGTCATTGATGTCGGATATCTTTCGGCCGTACGAAAAGCTCGTAGAAATTTCGATCATGGGCAAGACGTTCCTCGTTCCGGAGCGCAATTCGCTGCTTCGCGCATTTCAATTCATCAGCCCGGAGACAATCCCTTACGGCCGCTTCTGCTGGAATCAGGATTGCCAGTATTGCAAAGTGAATTGCCAGCTCTCTGACGAAGACCATAGCCGACCGATCCTCAGTTGTAAATTCCTGGTGTCGGAAGGCATGGCCATCTCCGATCTCGCGCCCGAATTAATCGGTTGCCTACGCACCAAGCTCGGCGCGGCGGCCGCCGCCAGCACAACCGCTGTGGAAGAAGACAAGAATTCGACCGTCTAGCAAACGCTCACTCAGCCACACCTACACGGTTTCCCATTTCTACAGCAGCGTGCGCAGGGAATCTCAACCACTCTTGTTCTAGAGAAATTGACGACTTACGTTCCTGCTGGAGGCGTACCCGTCCAGGCATGTTGCACGATCCGCCAGCCGCCGGTTTCGCGTTTGTAGATGATTATGTAGCTGCCCTTGGAAGAAATCTTCGCCCCGGTGGCGATGTTGGTTAAAGTCTCCACAAATTCGCCGCTGTCGTAGGCCAAATCGCCTGAAGTTTCGAGTCTTAGGCTGCAGAGGGTAAGGTTGCTATCGAAGGTGGTCATTATATTCTGGAAGAGATTGCGAAGCGCTGTGGCACCCGTGATCCGCTCGCCGGAGGGCTGAAGGAACGCAGCGTTTGGTGCATAGAACTTCAAGATCGGTTCGAGTTGTTTGTCGTGGAGGTCTTGCACCCAGGCGTCACGAATTTCGGCTAGCGCCGCAATTGTCTTGTCTTGAGGGACAGACTGAGCGTTGGAAAGAAAAATCGGGGCTATGATGGTGGCAAGAACAAAGAACAGAATGCAGCGCAAGCAGGGAATCAAGAGCGATTTGCCTGGTGTGGTGGCAGGAAAATTCATGGCTTCTCCCACTTGCCGGACTCTCTATCAAACTTCAAGAGGCGAGGCTGATAGTACACCCATCCTACAGTTCATTTTTCTTTCGGCGGTATAAACGACGGACAAACTGTGGTTGCGCCAAAAGTCCGAATGCACTACATTGACCCGCCTGTACCTCTGATTTTTCTAGGGGGAGTGGACATGAGACTCGGACTTAATCACTTTGTGTTGGGTACCGTATTGACGCTCGGGCTTGTGGGTTGTGGGGGCGCCGGATCTGAACCGTCGGAGAAGGAGATGAGGGAGGCCATGTTGGACGCCATGAATCACCCGCCCGGTGAAACCATCTCCGATCCAGTCGAAATCAAATTTTTCAAGAAGGAAGCCTGCGACGCACCGACCCCGCAGGGTTTCAAGTGCACCTTTGACGTGAAGGTGGCATCCAGAAATATCGGCGCTTCCATGTACAACAACATATCGTTCGGCGAATTTTATAAAGATAAAGAATCGGGCAAATGGATGATGCGGCCGCCTTTTTAGGGCTACTCTAGAGCTACAGGGCGGCGTCAAAGCGGTCTACACGGGTGCCAGCTCTTTCACATGTCCCAGGAGCGCCCGGGCATCGGTCTTTGGAACGATTCGATCGACGATCATCTGGAAGCCCGACAGGCCTTTACTCGCATGCGCGTGCTGAGTAAAGAGAATGATCGGCACGTCGGGCATGATCTTCTTTAGTTCTCGAGCTGTCTCCAAACCATTCAATACGGGCATCGCCAGGTCGAGGATTATCAGATCCGGACGATGATGCAACGCGAGTTCAATCGCTTCCCGGCCATTTTCAGCTTCGGCGCAGATATCGTAGTCCTCTTCAATTTCGAATAGACGGCACAGCATCTTGCGCATCATCGGATTGTCGTCTGCCACCAAAATCCGTTTGGCCATTCGGCTCTCTGGGCGAAGGTGCCTCTGGGCAAAGGTGAGGACCGACCTTAGCCGTTGATCCAATTGTTAGCATGGCGTCAGGCGCGGGCACATACCACGGTTCACTTAAGGGAGTTAGCGGTCAAACCGCAGAGGGGACGGCGACTTTGGCTAACTTCCAAAAAAAAAGGGCAACGATTGAGAGTCGTTGCCCTTTTCACGTTTAGCCGCATGAAGAAGGCGGCATGGAAGTTATCGTTTAGAAGCCGAACGTTTGAACTGTGGCGAAGAATGTCCCCCAATTTGCGAGCGACGTTCGGCACGGCAAGGCATTCACCGGGCACTTGTTGGGAATGTATTCCGAAGCAAACCAGATTCGGTCGCCATCCGCCACGGCGGCAGAATAGTCTCCCCAGCGGCCGACTCCATCCCCACCTTCCGCTACGTAACCAGTGAATCCGTCATCGGAGTCCTGGCCCGCTCCCGCGATATGAACGATGGGCAAGGCAAAACCCGCGATGACGTCCGTGTACGCTGCGCTTGGGAAATAGCCGTTACCTGCGAGCGTATAGGCAATCACTCCGTTCCCGCTGTCGTTAATGCCGAGCGACGGAAACAGCACGTCATTGCCCTTAACTGCGACGTAGCCTTGCCGGACGATGCGCCCCGTCAGCGTGGATCCCTTGAACGAGGGCTGCACGCCAAACCAGGCGATACCCTGTTGTTCAGCGCCACCGACCTTCAGCAGAGAATTCACGCCGCCGAATAGGATGCCCTGGCTGAAAACAACCTGGTTCATCCGGTCATCGTTGTTGTTCAAGAGCTCCAGGCCCTCGCCAAATGATGCGCCCAGCGGAATATCGCCAAGCTTCTGCGATGCTGGATTTGGCTGCCCGTAAGTTTCCGAACTGAGAACGTCGAACGCTAAGGTGAGGTTCGGGGACTTCGAGTTGAGCGATTTCGTATTCGTGAGAGCCCAAACCGCGATTCGATTGTCGAAAGTATCCACGAACTGGAGAGCGCTCAAGAAGTACTCAACTCCGCTCTTGATGGAGCCGCCCTGATCGTGGTCCCAGTCATCTTGTCCGGGCGCCGTGGCTGGCTGGATCGAGTACGACTCGCCGCCAAACGGCACCAGTTGCTGCGAAGCATCGATGCCAAGCACAGTCGGGCGCAGGACCACCATTGGCCGCTGCGACCAGCTTCGCTTTGGAAATCGCGTAGATTTGCGCCCCGTTGAAAAAGTCGCCGAATTCGTTCGTCGTTTGATACACGCCATACTTGTCAGTGCCAAACAGCGGCTGATCGCCGAAGCATGGGCAACCGGGATGGCTTGGAGTTCCGTCCAGGCCGTCATCCGTCACATCGTATTTGAACACCGTGAACGGTTGTGTCGGATCGGCGGTCTGGCTGACGGCGATTAGGTTGAAGTTGCGGCCTGTCGCGCCGGTATTGGTTCCGTCGTCTTCCATTAGCTCGGTGACGAACCAGCGCTGCGTTTGAGCGTCGTAGAAGCACCGCGGGTCGCTCAGGAACGGTCCTACGATGATGTTTGTCCTATCGATCTGTGCAGCCAGCCCAAAGAAGGTGTTCATATCTTCTACACCCACGAGCACGTTGCCGCGCGTGTTGTAAACCTGAATGACGTCGTTTACCGTCTCGATTACGAAGCCGTTACCCGCACAAAGACCCTGATCTGGTGGCTCCAGGCTGAATTGATTTCCGTTATTAGCCACTCGCTGGTCCACATGGCTTAGCCCGTTGAATCCGGCAAATCCAGGCGACTGAAAGCCGACAACGAAGCTGGCCGGGACATTGGGTTCCGGGGGCGGAAATGTGCTGCTTGAGGTGTTCGGGCGAGCTGCTGCAGATGCCCGGCCAGCCGCAAACTTGCTCGGAATTGGAAGGTTCGTGCGATGCCGCGGCATCTTCGATGACGAGGATGAGGAGGAAGTTGCAAACGGTCGAACGACAACATCCGCGCTGGAGCCTGGCTTAATTCCAGGACCGTCACCTTCGCCATCTCGATCATCAGTTTCGGGGTTCGCGACTGCACCGCTCCCGAGCGGGGTTGAATGGATCGTGGATGCGCCAATGAGAGTCATCTGCTGAGTCGTTTGGGGAGCAGTGGCGGATGCGCCCGTCGCCTGCCCCTGTGTAAACGCGAAAGCGAGTGCAACTCCGATCACGGCGAGCGATGCAAAGCCGGCTTGAACGAAAGTGGCTTTCGTGCGCCGTCCTGATTTCTTGGTCACAACGCCCATATGTTGCCTCCTCGAAGGTTTGTTCACAGCGGTGTTGCCGAATTCATTGATTACAAAGGTGCGGACACAATCGTGCGCGTCTCGATTTCACCACTAACCGGAGAACAGGGGCCGGAAGTTTTCGAAGCCGAGACGAGGTGGGCGGATTCTGGAACCGCTCCAACTAATAGTCAATGGAAATATGGAGAAACCTGTGAATTTTCGGGCGGAAGGTGGTACTAGGCGCATCAGGACATGGGATCATTCCAAACTTGGCGTCAGCGCAAGACTTTGCCCTTCTAGCTGCAATTCGATCCGACGTGTCTCAGACTCTCTTCCCGGCGCTTTCGGTTCTGATTGTCCGTTTATTGAGTCTTCGTAATTACTCCACAGGCGATCCGTGGCGGCCACTGGCAGACACTTCTCCCGCCACCGCATGTATTACGATGGAGGTTCCACCATTGCTGAAAACGGAATTACTCTCGGAACCCAGGGTTACGTACGGCGCAATCGTGGTCGCGTGTGCGGTGCCATCCGCACCCACCGTCAGCACAAAATTAGGGATATCTCCTGCCATCATGCCTGTAGGGTTGTGGTCTGCGCCCGCAGCATGGAAGTGAGGTCCGGCAGACTTGAAATCAGGAATCTCGCATTTTGCAAACTGATGAATGTGCATCAGGTGGGGACCGGGCGGCAGGTTCTTTACGTTCAACGTGATCTTCACGCCGTGCGGTGATTCAGATAGGAGGGCGGTTCCAACGCTGTGTCCCTGCGCGTTTATGATATCTACGGTGACGGACTTCGCCGCGGCGTGCTTTTGCCCCTCTTGTGCGAAAAGCGCCGCACTCGAAAAAAGAATCAAAAATAGCGCACTCGGTATCGCTTTCTTCATTCCTCCCCCTCAGTGATTCAAGTATCCTGCCCGCACCGGCTTCTACCTTAATGTTACCCACGAAATGTCGTTTACGTGACGTAATGTGCCGTTTTGTGCAATTGCACGCACACCCCGCATAATTTTCAACGCCGGCCACACGTCGAGCAGATGTAAACCTGAGGTTGCTGAGTTTCAGTGTTCTGAAGTTGGTGGAAGCGCGCGCCGTGCGATGTCACTGAATATGTAGTCGTGTTCGCTTTGCACGCCCCAGCGCTCTAAAGGTCCCCAATACCAGGCGGGGAATAAATACGAGACGATGGTTGTGCTTCGAGTAAGGACCGTCTCGCCTCCTTCTCGTCGTAAATCGTACCTGGCATTTTCGAACCCGAGCCAGTGCCGCCCCGGCATATTCGTACGGTCAATCGAAAGAAGCATCGTATTTGGCGGCGACCATTCGACGACCGTCTCCTGGATGTAGCCATGATCGAAATAACATGTCCTCCTGGCTCCGAGGCCGCTTCCTTCCAGTACGCATCGCAGGGGATCGGAAGGCCAATATACATTAAGAATGGTTTGTCTCCTGCCAGGCTGTCGAACGATTGGAGTTCGGCCCAAACCTGAGACGGTTCGGCGGGAATTCGGATCGTAGAAATGACCATCTGACGCCGCGCCTGAATCGGTTTAGAGACCTCAAGACGGTGACCTGCAAAAATCAGAAGGGGCATCGCCAACAAGATGATCGAATTGAATGTAGCGCCGTTGCCTCCGAACCTACCCCTGAGTTTACGAAATAAATATCCAAGCGCGTATCCAAGCCCGACGCCGGCCAAGAGTCCGACAAAGAGAAAGGGAACGCCATCATGGCACACACAGGAGTTTCCATTTTCATAGCGATCAAAATGGCGAGTGATCCTACCGTAGCCAGGAGCACGGCTGCGGAGATTCTCCCCAGGTCATGTGAAACCACCGTGATCGCTACCCCAGCGGCAAAGGGAACGAGCAGGAAGACCACACCGCCCATCGCATGTGTCTTGGGGATTTCCGTCAAAATAAAGCCGCCCAACCCCACTGCAATGCCGGTCAGTGCTCCGAACAGCACGCCCTTCAGCGAATCGTTCCAGTTATGCAATGAAACTCTCCCGGCAGCCAAATTCCCAAGTGATGCAATTAGCGGTTACGTTTATTAAATTATGTATATATCATTCTTGTCGAGTGGCTGTGTTCCTTTGTGAATAGATGTTTCGGAATTGAACTATATGACCACGAGTATTCGTTTTGATGGCCCGGGCCGCACCGGCGGCCAGTTGAATCCGTCACAAAATGATGCGTAGGGGTATAATCGCGCGCACCAATGCCACTCACCTCCGGCACCAAACTCGGTCCCTACCAAATTGAATCGCTCCTCGGCGCAGGTGGCATGGGCGAAGTCTATCGCGCGCGCGATACGCGCCTGGACCGCACCGTCGCCGTCAAAATCCTCACGCAAGGCGTAGCCGACACGCCGGAAGTTCGCCAGCGCTTCGAGCGCGAAGCCCGCGCCGTTTCCAGCCTCAGCCATCCGCACATCTGCGTGCTGTACGACGTCGGCAATCAGGACGGCATCGAGTACCTGGTGATGGAATATCTCGAAGGCGAAACGCTGGCCGCGCGAATTGCCAAGGGCCCGCTCACAACTGCCGAATTGTTGCGCTACGCCTCGCAAATCGCCGACGCTCTCGACAAAGCCCACCGGCAGGGAATTGTCCATCGCGATCTGAAACCCGCGAACGTGATGCTCACGAAGACCGGCGCGAAGCTGCTCGATTTCGGCCTGGCGAAAGACGAGGAGATCCTCCAGGGTGACCCCGGCTCTTCACCCACCATGAGCCGCCCGCTCACCATGCAGGGCTCGATCGTCGGCACCATGCAATACATGTCGCCGGAACAACTGGAAGGCAAACCAGCCGACGCGCGCAGCGACATTTTTTCCTTCGGCGCCATGCTCTATGAAATGGCCACGGGCCACAAAGCTTTCGAAGCCAAAAGCCACGCCAGCCTGATCGCCGCAATCTTGAAAGAAGAGCCACGGCCCATGCGCGAATTCCAGCCGCTCACGCCGCCCGCGCTCGAACAAATCGTAAAAGCCTGCCTTGCGAAGGACCCCGACGAACGCCCACAAAGCGCCCACGACCTGAAGCTGCAACTCGAGTGGATTCGTGAATCCAGCGGAATTTCCCAGTCGCAGTTGGCGCAAACCGCTCCACCGCCGGAACATCCCCATCCCGGCGCAAGACCGCCAGCATCATCCTGGCTACCGCAGCGTGCGCGCTTCTCGTGGCCGGCGCGCTCGCCTACTTTTTCAGGCCGCAGCCTGCTCCCGCGGACCGCCTGGAATTCACCATCCCGCTGCAGGAAGAAATGAGCCATATGGCGCTTTCGGCCGATGGCCGCATGCTCGCGTTTGTCTCACCGGACCAAGTCTCCGGCGCCAATATGGTGCGCGTGCAGCGTGTCGGTTCCCCGGCAGTTTCCGTCCTGCCGGGCACCGAAGGCGCCAGTTATCCCTTCTGGTCGCCCGATGATGCCTATGTGGGATTTTTTGCCGATGGCAAATTAAAAAAAATCGCGCTTTCCGGCGGAGCTCCGCAAATCCTGGCCGCCGCCACCAGCGGCCGCGGTGGCGCTGGGGACGCCGCGGCGTGATCGTCTTCTCGCCACAGGCGGCCGGGTGGTTATGGAAAATCAATGCGGATGGCAGCAGTCTCGCTCCACTCACCGATAAGTTATTCGACGGCACAAGAATTGTTTCGCACCGCTGGCCCGTCTTTTTGCCCGACGGCGAACATTTCCTGTTCACCACTCTGACTTTCACCAACAACCCGGACGACAATCACAGAGGATCTACCTCGGTTCGCTCTCGGGCGAGCGAAGAGGAGCCTGACGGTCGCTTCGAATGCGGGCTACGCAAACGGTTATTTGTTTTATCTGGATGACAAAAAATCGCTGCGCGCGACTCTGCTGGACCCCGCCAAGGGAACGGTCGGCAGCGATTCACACGTCATCACCGATCAGGTCGGTTTCCAGCCTTCCGTTTACTGGGGCGCGTTCTCCGTGGCAGAGAACGGCACCATCGTTTACACCCCACACGTCGGTGCCGCGCTCTCCGTCCTGACCTGGTTGACCGCGCCGGGAAAGAATTGGGCCGCGTCGGCGATGTCGGAGTTCTCGCGAATCCCGACGTTGTCGCCCGACGGATAGCCGCCTGGCCATGGACATCGCGGACGCCAAAGCGAACAACGTCAACATCTGGCTCAGCGATCTCAAACACGGCACCAATTCTCGCTTTACATTCGATACCTCCGAAGATGTGGGCGGCGTCTGGTCGCGTGACGGTTCCTTGATCGCCTACCGCTCTTTACAATCGAGCGATACCAATGTCTTTCTGAAACAGGCGCAGGGGCTGCAGCCCCCCCGATGCCATTTTCTCTTCAAACAAAGTGCTCACGCGACCGACGATCTCGATCCAACTCCTGGTCACTCGACGACAAGCAACTGCTCGGCACCTTGCAGCCCGCCACGGGAGGATCTCAGCTCGTCCTGCTTCCCCCGTCGGGCGGCAAAATGACGCCATTTCTCACCACCAAGTCCAGTGAGACCAACGGCAAGATTTCGCCCGATGGCAAGTGGGTCGCCTATGCCTCGAATGAATCGGGCGACTGGGAAATCTACGTCACCACGTTTCCGGCCGCCACAGGAAAATGGCAGGTGTCCCGCGGCGGAGGCACCGAACCTCGCTGGCGCGGAGATGGAAAGGAAATTTTCTACATCGGGCCGAAGAGCATGCTGACTGCGGTCACCGTCGATGCGCGCGATTCGTTCTCTTCCGGAAACCCTACGCCCTTGTTCCGCACTCAGATCCGAGCTCAGGTGTCTTCCACCGATCAGTTTTCATACGACGTGACGAAGGATGGCCAGCGCTTCCTGGTGAACAAGTATGCCAAGCCCGCGCAGGTCGCTCCGTTGCACATCATCCTCAACGCCACCGCAGGCTTGGCAAAATAGTCGCGGCCGCCTAACTTAAATCCTCCGAACTGCACCGAAATTCGAGCAGAGGCCTTATTCTTTGGGATATCCGCCCTGGAGGAATGGAATGCCCCCTAAGCTCGATGGCATCCTCGAATCTTCTTTGTACGTGGACGATCTCCGTCGCGCGGTTCGCTTCTATCAGGGTATTTTCGGGTTCCCCGTCATCAGCGATTTTGGTGAGCGCGGTTGCGCGATGCACGCTGGCCCGCGCCAAGTGCTGCTGCTCTTCAAGAAAGGAGCTTCGCGGGCGATTGTATCTCCGCACGATGGCGACGGCGAACTGCACATCGCATTTGCGATTCCGACCTCTGAGCTAGCCGCCTGGGAATCATGGCTCGCGGAGCAGGGAATTGCGGTGGAAGAGAAACGCTCCTGGGATCGGGGCGGCTGGAGCCTCTATTTTCGCGATCCCGACCGCCATTTGCTCGAACTCGCTACGCCAGGAGTCTGGTCAGTTTACTGATGGAACTTGCGAGCTCGACTTCGCGCTAGTCCTGGCGGAGAGCGCTGATGGGTCGATGCGGCTCGCGCGCCTCGCAGGAATAAAACTGGCGAGAAGCGCGGCGGCCACAAGAACGGGAATCATCACGGCGAAACTCACAGGCTCGATTTGGTGCATACCTTCGACTGAGTGTTCAAGCGACCGTCCCGCCGCCAGAGCCGCAATCGTGCCGAACCCAACGCCGGCCAAAATCATCGCGATGCTTTGCCGCATCACCAGCCACATCACATTTCCAGCCGTGGCTCCGAGCGCCATCCTCACACCGATCTCGGGAACGCGTTGCGTCATCAGGTACGCCAGCACGCCATAAATACCAATGCACGCGAGCAGCAACGCAAGACCTGCGAACACGAAAAAGATCACCAGCAGGAAGCGCTGCGTTGAAAGCGAGTTGTTCACCAGCTGTTCCATCGTGCGCACGTCGTAGAGAACCTGGTCGTTGGCCATGCCGCGCAAGTTGCGCTGGAGCGATTCGACCAAATTCAGCGGCGGCACATTCGTGCGAATCGCGATCGACATGAACGAAGAGAACAGATGCAGTAAAGGGTCTGGCACCTGGGCGAAAGGATAGTAGATCTGATCGCGCACCCGCGATTGGTCGTCGCCGGCGAGTCCCCAATGCCGCACATGGCCCACTACGCCTATGATCTGTACCGGATCCTTGCTGATTGCGGGAATCCACAGCGCTTTCCCGACCGCATCCTCTCCGCCGAAGGCATGTTGCGCCAAGACTTCATCGACCACCACGACAAGTTCATGCCCGATGCGATCGTCGTCATTGAAGAATCGGCCGTGGCGAAGCGGGATGCCCATCACGTTCAAATAATCCGGCGTTACGCTCGACGCCAGCCCGAACGGCGTTTGTTTTGGCGGCGGTTCTACGGCGCTCGCCCAGTAGGCCAGATTGTTTTCTCACCCTCGCATCGGGACGATGTCGGTGAGCGCAACCGACTGCACTCCCGGCACCGCACGCGCGCTGTCCTGAACCTCCCGCCAGGCCGCACGCATCGTCGCCGCATCTTTGAGCGCCGCCGGCGAAAGCGCCACTCGCGCCGTCAATACATTTTCCGCTCGAATTCCCGGATTCAGCGATGACAGTCGAAGAACCGTGCGCCCGAGCATCCCGGCAGAAACCAACAGCACCACCGCAAGCCCAATTTCAGAGATCACAAAACCGCTGTGCAAACGGCGCGAGCTTCCCCCCACGGTCCGCGTTCCGGCACGGAGGATTGTTCCAGTTGGCGCGAAGGAGCGCGCAGGGCCGGCGCCAATCCGAAAAGAAGGCCGCTCAGCAGCGAGGTGCCAACGCAAAAAGCAGCACGCGCCAATCGAGCCGGACCTCCTCGGCGCGCGGCAGGCCGCCCGGCCAGATCGCAACGAACGGCCGGAGCCCGGCGGCAAGCAACACACCGAGCGCGCCGCCGGTAAGCCCCAACACCGCGCTCTCCGTCAGACATTGGCGCACCAACCGGCCCCGGCCCGCGCCGAGCGCCACGCGCATGGCAAGTTCGCGTTCGCGCGAAACTGCGCGCGCCAGCAGCAAGCTGGCGACATTCACGCACGCAATCAGCAGCACCAGGCTACCGCGCCGAGCAGCAGCCAAAGCGTGGACCGTGCATCACCGACCAAATCCGGCTGCAGCGATGCTTCGCGACGCCGCGCTCCTGCATTGAGTTCCGGATACTGCTTCGCCAGCCGAGCGGCCATCAGCGACAGTTCGCGTCTGCGCTTGCGCCAGCGTTAGACCCGGGCCGAGGCGCGCCACACACCTGAATGAAACGCGGCGCGGCGATTCTGCATTCTCGGCTCGATGTTCTGGCCGAGCGGCGTGAAAACGTCCGCCTCGTCCTCCAGCCGGAAACCCGCCGGCGCGACTCCAACGATGGTGTAAGACTTTCCCTCAAAAACCAGCGACCTGCCGATCGCTCGCGGGCTTCCTCCGTAAGCGGCGCTGCCACAAGCCGTAACTTATGATCGCGACAGGCGCGGCGCCCGCGCCGGTCTTCCTCCGGCAGAACGCGCGGCCACGAACGAGCGGAACGCCCAGAACGGAAAACAATTCGGACGAGATCTCGCGGCCTTCCACGTACTCGGCTCCCCGGGCTTCGCTGATCGTGCCGCCGCCGTATGTCCACGCCGCCATCGGTCCCACCGATCGGCCTCGCGCTTTGGCAATCGAGGAAATCGGGATAGGAAAATCCCCACGTTCACCGAAACTGCTGCACTTTTCCGTGCAGCGCGACCAGTCGCTCGGGCTCGGGATAAGGCAGCGGCTTGAGCAGCACGCCGTTGACGACCGTAACATAACGGTCGTCGCGCCGGTGCCAAGCGCAAGCGTCAGCAACGCGACCGCTGCGAAATCCCGGCTTCTGCCGCAGTGTGCGCAGCGCATAGCGGAAGTCCTGCAGCAGGTCCTCCAACCAACGGGTGCCGCGCGCATCGCGGCATTGCTCTTTCACCTGCTCCGGACCGCCGAGCGCAAGCCGGGCCTGCCGCCGCGCTTCCACAGGATCGTGGCCCTGCGCAACCAGTTCGGCCGATGTGCTCATCGAGATGGAAACCCAGTTCCTTCTCGAGCTGCTCTTCCATTTGCTTGCGCCGCCAAAGTCGTTGCCACCAGGTCATTCCGCGCCTCCTTCCGACATTCCGAGGATGAGCCCGACAGCTTCCGTCAATCGCTGCCAGCTCGCGGCTTCCGTTTCGAGTTGCGCTCGCCCTTTTCGCGTCAGGCGATAGAACTTGGCTTCGCGCCCGGTCTCAGTCTCCTTCCATTCCGCCGCCAGAACAGCCGCGAGTTCTCGAGCCGGTGCAACGCCGGGATAGAGCGAGCCTTGCGGAACCTGCACCACGTCGCGCGATACCTGTTGCAGCCGTTGCGCGATCGCATAGCCGTGGACCGGGCCCAGCGCGACCACTTTGAGAATCAACAAATCGAGAGTGCCCTGCGGAAGGTCAGATTTCGCCTGGTCATCGTTATACCTCGCTCTTCTACATATGTACCATACAACCTGTAGAAGCGCAAGGTGTGGGGCGCCATTCGCGAACTCGCGAAACGGAGCTCGCCTACCAGGCCGACAGCACTTCCTTGCGGCGCAGTCGGGCTCCGTGCGATTCTCGTCACATCACTCAGGAGAATTGCTATGCGTGCGTGTGATGGTTGCGGGCGCCGGCTGACGAAGTTCACATCCGCCAGCGAATCGAGCGGCTCGAGATGGCTACGCGGTTCCGCCCGATTCATATTCAAACTCTACTGCTGGCCGACGCTCCCACGTGCCGCATCGAAGATTACTTCTATCGGCCGCTCTGCCAGGGCGAATCGCGGTCGACAGACGCCCAGGAATTCTTCGCCGAGATGATGAAGGTGGCCGGCATTGCTCCGGACGTTGCTGCCGATGAAGAAGCAGCACTCGCTGAATTTCAGCGCCACGGCTTTTATTTGGCCTACGCAGTGGAATGCCCGGTGGCAACGCCCGGAGCATAAGCGAACGCCTCACAGGCGCGTCTACAACTCTGCTGAAGCGCATCGAGTTCTCTTACCGTCCGAACACGTCGTTCCCATTAGCCCCGGCGTGAAGGCATTAATTCCCGTGTTGCAGAAGTCCTCGATCAGCGATCGGCTCGAAGCCCTCTCCGAAGGTGCATGATGTTTTCTTCGCGGGAAAAGCAAGATCCGTTCCGCTAAGCGCCTGTTGTGCGGCGAAACCGGACCCACCGCCGCAGGCCCAACAGCCCGACCAGCCCACCGCCAAGCATGATCAATGTGCTGGGTTCGGGAACCACGAGCGTGTCTTGAATCGTATCGCCCGGCGGATTCACATCCCAAACTAATGCGTACGTACCCTTTTCTGACGGAACCGGCAGGCTCGACGGCACGAGTGAATAAGTGTACGAACCCGATCCGCGAGTAGCTTCAAGGCACGGCGCCGACGAAGCTTGGCACGTCAATTTGAAGTAGGTGCCGCCCGCCTTCGTCACTAAATGGGCCTCTGAAACGGTCGCTGCCCAAGCCGGATTGTCGAACGCAACTTGTACCTTATCCGCTGCTACGGATGGAGCGCCAAGAATCGCAGACCTGGACGCGAACGTCAGCGTGGTTGTGGGGTAGGTAAGCACCTTGGGGATTACGATGCTGTAGTTAGATTTCCTGAAATGCGCCGTAGCCATAACGGCTAGCACCGCTACAGCCGCGACGCCGATAGTCAGCTCTACCTTACGTGCGTTCATTTTGGTTTCCTCCTAATGCGGGGGCCCTGAGGGGAACGTGGCCATAAGGTAGGCCCGTCGCCATGTGCCTGTCAATTGATTTGAGGTTGGGCCGGTGAGAGCCCCCTGATTTATTCAGGGAGAGCCGGACTTCAGTCCCGCGAGATCGCACGTCTCACTGAGGATGGCCCGCTCCATCCCTGGCTTCGCACAACTGCTAACGTACCGTGTTAATGTGACCATCCGTGGGCCAACGACAATAAGACTTTAGGACAGAACTTATGTTACGCAGAATAGGCCTCGCAATTTCGTATTTCATCGCGATCCTCTACATCTTATCGATTCTGTGGCCGTCTTATTACTGTCTCCGGCATGGATGCAAAGGGCCGGGCGAGCTCGATGCTTTTATGCCCGCCTTCGCGCTTATTCCGATTGGCGGAATAGCCACGGCGTTCTCATTGCGCCACTCCATACAGCAAATCAAAAAAAGGCAATCATGGTCTTGGGCTTTCTGGCTTGCTGCAATTGTCTTCGCGATTGTTCTCCTCGGCACATTGGCCTTTATCGCGCTGCTGATTTATTTCACTGCACTTCATCGGCGGTAGTGCGGATTTTGTCTTCACCTTCTCATTCGCGCTGCGTGGCGCTTAATCTCAGAACCAAAAGAGGAAGCGCCAAGCCCCGGCGAGCGGGCAGCAAGCGCCCCAATTCACTACAGTCTTATTGTGATAGTTGCATTGTTGGCTATTGCCGTGACATCCTTCCGTATCCCTAATGTTCTTGTTGCGGAGGCTCCCCGTTGCCGCTTTGCGAGGGATGCGGGACTCGAACGGACGACGCTCACATTGCGCGCCGCGCTACGCGCCTTGAGCTTGCGTCTCGATTGCGCCCTGCTCGAATCCGCGTCCTTTTTCTCGATGGGGCGCCGCCTGCGCGTATCGAAGACTACTTCTACCGCGCCGCTCTCAATCCCGCCGATCGTTCCCTCGGCGCACGCAGGTTTTTCGAAGAGCTCATGAAGGCTGCTGCAATTCCGCTAGCCGCAGATTCTCGGGAATCCACGTTGCTTTCCGAATTCCAACGCAAAGGATTCTTCCTCACCTACGCCATCGAGTGTCCATTCGAAGAGCAAGACGATCCCAAAGGCGCGCTGCGTCGTCTCGCCCCCACCGTCATGAAACGCGTCCAATCCGTGTACGACCCAGCCTACATGGTGCCCATCTCAGCACCCACCGCCGAACTCATTCGCCTCTTCGGCATGATTGGCTGGGGCGACCGCCTGGTCCTCGACAACGGCTTGCCTTTCACCGATTCCTACCTGGCCGATCCGCGCCGCAGCGCCAGCGCCGGCAAATCCCTCGGCGAACGCATCAAAGCAGCTCTCGCCTACCTGCCCTGAGGCCTGTTTCTTCGCCTGTCCGCCAGTCCAGTCCGCCAAGCCCAGTGACGATGCACATTTCGTGAGGAATCGCTTTAAGCCCCTTCGATGGAGTGCTAAAATCACTCCGACTTCCGCTTATCATTAAGAGGAGTGGGGAATGAAAGCCCGCAGCAAGTTTCTGATTGGCTCGGGAATTATTGTAATTACGCTCGTTTCGCTCGCCTATGTGGGTTTCACGCAGAGCAAGACGTACTACCACACCATCACCGAGCTCTCCACCTTGCAAGGCACGGCTCTGCACCAGCGCATGCGTGTTTCTGGTAATGTGCGCAATGGTTCGATCCTGCGGGCTGCAGGACGAGTGGACTTCGTTCTCGAAGAGCAGGGAAGAACTGTCCCAGTCACCTATGTGGGCCGCGATCCGCTCCCAGACACATTTAAGGACGGAGCGCAAGCCCTCGTGGAAGGGCGCTTGAAGCCCGATGGCCGTTTCGAAGCCGAGCAGATACAGGCAAAATGCGCATCGAAATATGAAGCCACTCCAAACCAGGCGCCCGGCGCTTCGCAGCCCGGACAAACGTCAAATAATGTGCCCGGTGGGGATCGTAAAAGCTGAAAGTAGGTCAAGGTACTTAACCGTTTTAATGTCTATTTTTAGCGCCAACTTAAGCTCCGATTTGAACTCCACCACGAGTCCCAAGCCCAGCCTTCGCTCCACGGAGAAAATGTAGTGGATATCTTCGGCTCTTTCGCACTACTGCTGGCATTCCTCGCCGCCGTCTATGCATTTAGTGCGGGAATTGCGGGAATCTTCACGCGGCGTACTCTGCTGACGAAGAGCGCACAGAACGCGGGCATGGCGGTCTTCGGACTCGTCACCCTGGCTGTTGGCTCGCTCGAATATTTCTTTCTTACCGACAATTTTTCGATGGAATATGTCGCGGCGCACAGCAATCGCGCCCTGCCCGTTTACTACAAATTCGCTGCATTATGGGCCGGTCAGGAGGGTTCGCTGCTGTGGTGGAGCTTCCTGCTCTCCACCTACGTTTTCTTCGCGCTGTTCCTGAATCGCAAGAAGCACCCGGAACTGATGCCCTACGTGGTCGTCATCTGCGCTGGTGTCCAAATCTTCTTCCTAACCTTGAATAATTTCGTCGCGAGCCCCTTCAACGTCCTTGGCGGACCCGATGCAGCCGGCGCCATGCACCTGGCCACATTGAGCGACGGCCGCGGCCTGAATCCGCTCCTGCAATACCCGGAAATGGTGATTCATCCCCCGATCCTCTACCTCGGCTACACCGGTTTCACCATCCCCTTCGCATTTGCATTAGCTGCGTTGCTGGGCCGCTACCCTGGTGAGAAATGGATTCATATCACGCGTAGGTGGACGATGGTGGCGTGGGGATTTCAGAGTGTGGGGATCCTTTTGGGGGCGCACTGGGCTTACGCGGTTTTGGGGTGGGGCGGATATTGGGCGTGGGATCCGGTGGAGAATGCTTCGCTGCTGCCGTGGATTACCGGGACTGCGTTTCTGCATTCGGTGATGATGCAGGAGAAGCGCGGGATGATGAAGGTGTGGAATGTATGGCTTGTCTTTACCACCTTCATGCTTTGCATTCTGGGGACATTGCTCACGCGCTCGGGCGTGGTGAGTTCGGTGCATGCTTTTGCGCAATCGTCGATCGGGAATTGGTTTGTGGGCTTTTTGGCGCTGGTTTTTATTGTTTGCTTCTGGGCTTACTGGCTGAACCGGGATTATTTGCGCAGCGACAATCAGCTGGATTCGCTGGTTTCGCGCGAGTCGAGCTTTCTTTTCAACAATCTGATTCTGCTCGCGGCTTGCTTTTCGGTTCTTTGGGGCACTTTGTTTCCGGTGCTTTCTGAATGGGTGCAGGGAACCAAGATCAGCGTTGGGCCACCGTTCTTCAACAAGGTGAATATTCCGATCGCGCTCTTTCTGCTGTTTCTCACCGGTGTGGGGCCTTTGCTTGCTTGGCGCAAAACTTCGCTGGACGCTCTGAAGCGAAATTTTGCGTGGCCTTTGGCCGGAGGAATTATTACAGGCGTGGTTGCGCTGATATCCGGATTCCGCGAAGTGTACGCGTTAGTATGCCTGATCCTTTCCGTATTCGTTACGCTGACAATTGCTTCGGAGTTTTATCGCGGCGCGCGGGTGATCGCGTCTCGCGACCATACGAATTTGCTGACGGCCATCGGCGAGCTGACGATGCGCAATACGCGGCGCTATGGCGGCTACATCGTACACTTCGCGATGGTGCTGATTTTCATCGGCGTGGCTGGTTCGGCGTTTAATCGCGACGTGCAGATGGAAATGGGAGCGGGGCAATCGATCAAGATCGGGCCGTATACGGTGCTGTGCCAGAATTTCGACCGCATCGCGAATAACAACTTTGAGTCTGAGCGCGCGACGCTGGAAGTGTTTCGCAACGGGAAATCGGAAATGATGCTGTATCCCGAGCGCCGATTCTTTCTGGCGAGTCAGGTGACGGAAACGATGGTAGCGGTACAGACCTCACCGATTTGGGATCTGTACGTTGTGTATGCGGGACGCAGCCCTGAAACTGGCAAGCCTGTGATTCACGCGTATTTGAATCCGTTGGTGAAATGGATCTGGTTCGGAGGAGTGGTGCTTGTGCTTGGTACCATACTCGCAATGCTTCCGAACAAGCGGACGGCGCTGGTGCTTCGTCCCGTGGAAATGCGCGATCCGGCATGGAGCTCGACGCGCACGTCTGCCGTGGGTGCAATTGCTCGATCGGATGCCCATGATTAAAAACCACTGCTATACGATCGCCCGGCATCTGCGAACGCGATCCCAAATGTGCGCGCTGGGTGTATTTGCGCTCGCTGCGATTGCGCCGCTGGTTCCTGTCGCCAGGGCGCAGGAATCCGCGCACGCGAAAGAACTCGGCCAGAAACTGATGTGCGTGTGCGGCTGCAATCAGATTCTCGGCTCGTGCAATCACGTGGGTTGTACGTACTCGCACGACATGATGAAAGAGCTGGAGGAGCGCATCGCGCGCAACGAGCCGGACGATCTGACGTTGCAGGCGTTCGTGCAGGAATACGGGCCGACGGTGCTTTCCTCGCCCCCAGCGAAGGGATTCAACCGGATTGCGTGGATTGCTCCGATTGTTTTTCCCCTGGTAGCGCTGGGGCTCTTATGGGACGTTGTGCGCCGCTGGAAACGGAAGGGCGCCGTGGCGGCTGTCTCGGGACCGCGCGTTTCGGCGGACCTGATTGCGCGCGCTCAGCGCGAATCCGATAAGGATGACGAATCGTAAGGACTCATGAGCAGCATTGACATTGCGGTGGCTTGCGCTCTACTCGCGGTGGCGAGCCTGTATTTCATTTTCAACGTTCGGCCAGATGCCTCCGATTCGACGCCGCACCGGACGAAGCTCGACCAATTAATGGAGCGCCGCGACGCAATCTACGAGAACCTGCGCGACCTGCGTTTCGAATACCGGGCCGGAAAATTCTCCGAAGCCGACTACGAAGAGACGAAACATTCTCTTGAAGTGGAGGCGGCGAAAGTGCTGGCTGAAATGGACGAGGTGACCGGCGGCACGCCCACGGCTGCCACGCGACAGGCAGCGACGGAAAGGCGGCATTCATGAAAGGTTTTTGCGGCGCTGGCGGTATTTCAGCCGCAGCGGTGCGGGCGATCGTAGCCCGTTTAGGGGCGCTCGCGATTTTACTGTGCTGTGCGTCGTTAATTGCTTCGGCCGGAACGCTGCAGGGAACTGTGCGCAACGGGACCACCGGGCAACCAGCTGCCGGCGTCGATGTGATCCTGATTCAATTGCAAGGCGGAATGCAGCCCGTAGAAAACACGAAGACGGATGCGCAGGGGCACTTTGAGTTCACTCATCCGCAGATTGGTGCGGCGCCGATGCTGGTGAGGGCTGTCTATCGCGGAGTGAATTACCACGAGCCAATTCCTCCGGGAAAGACCACGGCCGAGGTACAAGTTTTTGAGCCGACGGACAAGGCCGGCACATTCGCGATTGCAGCGCGCGCCGTGATCCTTCAGCCTAACGCGACCGATCTGCTGGTCGGCGAAGAGTACAGCATTGAAAATAAGACGCAGCCCCCGATGGCGTATTTTCACCAGAATGGGTCGTTCGTTTTTGCGCTTCCCGACGGCGCGGAATTAAGCCAGGTGTCGGCGGCTGGCGCATCGGGCATGCCTGTCGTGCAGGGAACGATCGATAAAGGCAAAGGCCTGGAGGCGATCGATTTTCCTTTCCGGCCCGGCGAAAGCAACGTGCGCGTCTCGTACAAGGTTCCATACGCCGGAAGCGAAACGAAGCTGCGCATCTCGTCGCCGTACGCGGTTGCGCGGCTGGCTGTATTTGCGCCGCCCGGAGTAACGATCACGGGAGAAGGTTTTTCTCCCGCCGGGCAGGAGCAGGGTTTCAATGCGTACATGCGTGAATCAGTGGCTGCGAATACGCCACTGGTCGTGAAGGTATCCGGAACCGCTCCAATGCAATCCTCCTCGCAAGGAGGCGGAGCGGCCGGTGGAGGCGGTGGAATGCCCGCCGGTGGTGCGGCGGGGAGCGCTGGTTCGCAAGACCCGTCAGTGAATTCCCGCGCGGAGGCTGGCGGAGATGCGGCTACTGCAACGGCCACGACAATTCCTGCGCGGCTCGACAGCTTGAAATGGATTCTGGTGGGCGGATTCGCTGCGATTTTCGTGCTGGGGTTCGTTTATCTGCTGCGGCGCCCGCAAGTGGCTGCGGCGACCGGCGGCACCATGGCTGCTGATGCTTATGAAACGCCGGCTCCCAAGAGAGCGGCAAAGTCATCTTCGACATCTGCGTCAGCGGCTACCTCAACGGTTGCAGCGGAAGTTGATCGCGAGGTGCGCGGCAGCCTTGACGAATTGAAGGATAGCCTGTTCCGTCTGGAATTGAGGCGGCAGGCGGGGACCATCAGCCAAGAGGATTACGCCCGCGAGCGAGAGCGCATCGACGCAACTCTCCGCAATCTCGTTCGTGGCTGAGCAGATCGCCTTGGGCGAACCGCGCGCCAATTCCCAATCTTCTGAACGCGGGCCTGCTGGAAATTCAATTGGAATTGCATTTGAGAGTGTCGAGAAGCGCTTCGGCTCGCTCGTCGCTTTGAGAGATATCTCACTGGCGATTTGTGGCGGAGAGTTTGTGGCACTGTTCGGAGCAAACGGAGCAGGGAAGACGACGCTGCTGCGTATGGCGGCCCAATTGATGAAACCGACGACCGGTAACGTTGCTCTTACCGGGAATGGATCAACATCTGAAGATGCGCGGCGATTCATCGGCTTCGTTGGCCACAGCACCTTTCTTTACGACGAGATGTCTGCGGAAGAAAATCTCAATCTGTTTGCGCAGCTCTATGGTCTCAGCGGTGCGCGCACTCGCGTCGCAAATGCGCTGACCGCCTGCGGACTTTCCTCACGCGCGGGAAGCCTGGTGCGGACATTCTCGCGCGGGATGCGCCAGCGTCTGGCGATTGCGCGAGCGCTGCTGCATGGACCGAGGCTGCTGCTGCTCGACGAGCCCGCCGCGGGACTCGACCGGCAGGGACTGGCATGGTTCGGGTCGACTCTCGAGCGTCTGCGCGCCGAAGGCTGCACGATTGTGATGAGCACGCATGCGCGAAATGAATCGCTCGATCTCGCTACGCGCGCCGTTTCGCTGGAGGGCGGGCGAATCGAGCGTGATAGCAGCACCGAGGGAAACCCGACGAAAATGCTCGCCGAGTTTCGCTCCGCTCAGGGCGCGGAGGCATAAGTGACCACCTCTCGCGCTGCCGGGATACTGCTGGCCAAGGAGCTTCGACTCGAATTCCGGACGCGCGAACTGCTCACTACCACCGTTATCTTCGCGCTTGTGGTTGTAGTGCTGTTCAGCTTCGCGTTTGAGCCGACGGCAGCCGAATCGCGGCGATATGGGCCGGGACTGTTGTGGATTGCTTTCCTTTTCGCCGGCTCGCTGATGCTGAATCCTTCGTTCGCGCGGGAGCAGTCGAACGAAACGCTCGACGCGTTGCGAATGGCGCCGATTGCGCCGTTCGCGATTCTGCTGGGCAAGATGTTGGCGAATTTTGTTTTTCTGGCTGTGGCCGAGGCGATTCTGGTTCCCGTTTTCGCGGTGCTGTACAACGTTTCGTTCAGTGGCGTGGCAGGGCGGCTGATTCTGGTGCTGGCGCTTGGCACGTTGGGGCTGGTCATCACCGGAACGGTGTTCTCTGCGATTTCGGCGCACGCGCGCATGCGCGAACTGCTTCTGCCGCTTCTTCTGCTGCCGATCCTGACGCCGCTGCTGATCGCATCGGTAGAAGCTACGGCGTCGCTCCTGGCGGAACAGCCGGAACTCGATCGCACGTGGGTCGCATTTCTCGCGGGATTTGATATTGTGTTCCTGACCGCGTCATGGCTGATGTGCGATTACCTGCTGGAGGAATGAACCACCCATGAAGGGCCGCATCACGCTTGTGCTCGTAGCCGCCGCGCTGATGGTGTTCGCGGGCTACGCAGCGCTGTATGTGGCGCCGGACGAAAAGACGATGCACGCGATCCAGCGCATTTTTTATTTTCACGTGCCGAGTGCCATCTGCTCGTTTGTCGCGTTTTTTGTCGTTTTCATTGCGAACTTCGCTTATCTCGCCACGCGGAAGCCGAGATGGGACTGGCTGGGCGTGGCTGGCGCGGAAGTAGGCGTAGTGTGCAGCACGATTGTGCTGACCACCGGGCCGATCTGGGCGCATCCGGTGTGGGGAATCTGGTGGACGTGGGACGCGCGGCTGACTTCTACGTTTGTAATGTGGCTGTTATACACAGCGTATCTTCTTCTTCGCGGTTTCCTCGACGATCCGCAGCGCAAGGCAATGTTCTCCGCAGTCTTCGGAATTTTTGCGTTTCTGGACGTACCGCTTGTCTATTTTTCAAACCGGCTCTGGAGGACGCAGCATCCCCAGCCTGTGATCCTGGGCGGATCGAATTCAGGGCTCGATCCGATGATGGGCAAAGTGCTTTTGATTTCCTTTGTGGCCGTGCTGTGCATTACGGCGGTGCTGATCGCCGATCGGTACAGGTTGGAGCGCCTGCGCTCGGAATTCGATGAGCTTCGATTTCGGTCCGAGTCGCGCGCGGCCGAATCGGCGCGCACGATCTCGCGAGATGCAAAGGAAGCGAGGGTGGAATGAAAAACTTCGAAAGTCTCTTCGCAGCCTGGATGGTTGTGTGGGCTGTGTTCTTTTTATACGAGGTGACGGTTGCGCGGCGCCTGGCGAAGTTGCAGGATGATGTCGCGCAACTGAAACGGCAGTTGCGCGAAGGCTAAGCCTTCGCTTCGCGCGCCGCGAAGTTTCACCCCACAACGCGACCTGACAAGCACGACTCGATTCTGGTATCTTACGAATAGCGCGAGCAGTGCCAGGTTGGCTTCGGTGAGGCTCCCATGGGCGGTCCAAAGAGAATCGCGATCATCCTGTTCCAGCTGGGCGGTCCCGATTCGCAGGCAGCCGTCGAGCCGTTCCTCTATAACCTTTTCTGCGATCCGGACATTATCAATTTCCCCGGCGCGTTCCTCGCGCGCAAAGCTCTCGCAAAACTGATCTCCACTCGCCGCTCGAAAGTGGTGGGCCAGCACTACGCTGAAATTGGCGGGGGTTCCCCGATCCGCCGTCTCACCGAGCAGCAAGGGCGAGCTCTCGAAGCGGCTCTGCGCCCTCACTTGAACGTGCGCGCTTTAATCGCGATGCGCTACTGGCACCCCGACACGCAAGAGGCTATCGAGGCGCTCGAGCGCGTTCCCTACGACGAACTCATTTTGCTGCCGCTTTATCCGCACTATTCTTTTGCGACCACCGGGAGCAGCCTAAAAGAATGGAATCGAAACTACACGGCAAAGGTGCCGGTTCATTTAATCGATCATTTTTTCGACCATCCTGACTACATCGCGGGAATCGTCGAGCGGATTAATAGCGTGCTGCGCAAAGTGCCGCGTCCGGACGAGGTGCAGTTAGTGTTTAGTGCTCACGGGCTTCCGATGAGCCTCGTAGAAAAGGGCGATCCATACCCTCGGCAAATCGAGCAGACGGTGCAGATGATTCGCCAGCTAGGTGCGTGGCCCAATCCCCACGTGCTGTGTTTCCAGAGCAGGGTGGGGCCGCAGAAGTGGCTGCAGCCCTCGCTGACAAGCACCATCGAGAAAATGGCGCGGGGCGGAATCAAGCGCATGCTGGTGATTCCGATATCGTTCCTTACCGAGCATATCGAAACGCTGCACGAAATCAATATCGAAGCCCGCGAGGAGGCAGAGGCGCTGGGCGTCAGCGAATTCTACATGATGCCTGCGCTGAACGACTCGCCACTGCTGATCCGGGCGCTCGCCGACCTGGTGCTGCGCGCGGTGGGGATGCGATCTGGCGTAGCGTCCTTTGCGTGACGGTTCCTGGTCGCGTTGCGTATTCTTTTCGCCCCAATTGTCACTTTTCCTTGACACTTCCTTTCCCGCGTCATATAACCGCGTGTTCGCTTTTTAAAGTGCTGTCGTTGTGACTTTATAAGAAGTTGAGGTGCAGCCTAGCTCTCAAACGGCCCTATGCCAGATATTTCCGAAGAAAAAGTAGCCGGAAAGTCCCCTGCGTCAGCCGCATCGCAGGGGGCAAAAGCATCCTCAGCGGCAGACGCTAAAGCGGCCGCGAAAGAGGTGAACACGAGCAGGCGCAGGCTCGTGTGGGCGTGCATCTGGGGCTATTTGGGCGTGAATTTTCTGATGTTCCTGCGGTTTTTCTTTCCTCGCGCGCTGTACGAGCCGAATACCGTTTTCACCGCCGGGTACCCGTCTGACTTCAGCCTGGGAATCGATCAGCGCTATCTGATGACGAACCGCGTGTGGATTGTCCGCGAGCCGGACCGTATTTTTGCGATCTTTGCGCGCTGCACGCACCTTGGTTGCACGCCGGAGTGGAAGCCGGCTGAAAACAAGTTCAAGTGCCCGTGCCACGGTAGCGGCTACGACAGCGAAGGTGTGAATTTCGAGGGGCCTGCACCGCGTCCGATGGATCGGCCGCTGCTGAAGCTGGATCCGACGGGGCAGATCGTGGTGGATACGAGCCGGTTGTTTGTGGATGATCCGCGAGCGGGCGTGAATCATTTTAATGATCCTGGGGCGTTCTTGAACGTGTAGGCCGCAAGCGCGGCGTGTGGGCAACTGGAAGTCAGCGCGAGTGGGTTGAGCGGATACTTGGGAAGGGGTTGGCGAGATGGCGGAAGAGAACGGCGACAAGGCTAAGACGGGCGTTCTCGATAAGGTGAAAGAGGATGCTGCTGCTCTTCGCAAGACGCTGGAAGAGAAGGCTAAGCAGCAAGTTGAAGAGCTGAAGCAACCTGAGAAGACGCAGCTGTATCGGTCGATGTTCCGCGTGAAGCACGATGACGAGCCGCGGAATCGGGCGCTGAGCGTTTTATCCAACGTTTTTTTTCACCTGCATCCCGCCAAAGTTAATCGCGATGCCACGAAGTACAACTTCACCTGGGGAATGGGCGGCATCACGTTTTATTTGTTCATCGTGCTCACGTTCACCGGCGTGCTGCTGATGTTTTATTACCATCCGACGAAGGTGCAGGCGTTTCGCGACATTTTGTATCTTGAGAACGATGTGCCGTTTGGCAAGCTGCTGCGGAACATGCACCGGTGGGCCGCGCACTTGATGATTATTGCGGTGTGGCTGCACATGTTTCGCGTGTTCATGACGGGCTCTTACAAGCGGCCGCGGGAATTTAATTGGTGCGTGGGCGTGCTGCTGATGGTGCTGACGATGTTGCTGTCGTTCACCGGATACCTGCTGCCGGATGATCAGTTGGGATTCTGGGCAGTGACGGTGGGAACGAATATGGCGCGGGCGACTCCGCTCTTAGGTCACGAAGGACCGCTTGGCGCGCAATTGGGGATGACGCCATATAACGACGTGCGATTCGCGCTGTTGGGCGGCTCGATCGTGGATGCGAATGCGCTTTTGCGGGCTTATATCTGGCATTGCATCGCGATTCCGTTGATCGCGGCGGTTTTTATGGGCGTGCATTTCTGGCGCGTGCGGAAAGACGGCGGCATATCCGGTCCTGCGCCGGTGATGCTGGAATCGGAAATCAAGGAAGAGCGCAGCCCGCGGCCGGTGGTGCTGCGGCCCAGCGGCATGGGACAAGGCGGCTGATCTAGATGGGTTTCGACTGGCGCCAAATTTGGGAAATTGCGTCGTCGCCGGACAACGTGCCGATCGTGGCGCTGCTGTTTCTGATTCCGTTTTACGTCTGGTACGCGATCAGGCAGGGACTTGCCAACGACAAACTGATCGCCATCCTGGAAGGCGACGCGCAAGCCGCCAAGACGAGATATCGAAAGACGCAACCTTGGGACCCCAAGTGGGACCGCGAAGTTCACACCTGGCCATTCCTGATGCGCATGGAATTTCTGGTGGCGATCATCATCACGATTTTGCTGATGGTGTGGTCGCTCACTCTGAATGCGCCCCTGGAAGAGCCGTCGAACCCAAACGTCACCATGAACCCGGCGAAAGCGCCGTGGTATTTTCTCGGGTTGCAGGAAATGCTCGTCTACTTCGATCCGTGGATGGCCGGCGTAGTGATGCCAACGCTGATTATCGTCGGGCTGATGGTGATTCCGTACATCGACGTGAATCCTCTGGGCAACGGCTACTACACGTATAAGCAGCGCAAGTTCTCGATTTGGACGTTTCTGGTGGGCTTCGTCGGGCTGTGGGTCTTGATGATCGTCATCGGGACGTTCATCCGCGGTCCCGGATGGATGTGGTTCTGGCCGGGCCAAACTTGGGATGCGGAACGGGTGGATTACGCGGTGAACCGGAACCTTGACGAGGTATTCGGCATCAACGGCGCTTGGCTCGCGGCCATGACGCACATGTCGAAAGATCAGGCCGCGATCTGGGCACGCGTGATATTTGGGATTTTCCCCACAGTGCTGTTTTTCGTTGGAGCTGGATTCCTGGTGCATTGGGTCTGCATGCGGACGGAGTTTGCGCGAAAAATGTACAAGCGCATGAGCCTTGTGCAGCTGATCACCATGTACACATTCCTGATTCTTATGATTGCACTGCCGATCAAAATTTTGCTGCGGCTGGTCTTCACAATCAAATACATCTGGGTGACGCCTTGGTTCAGCATTTGACCATCCGGCGAGGATCGGCGTCGCGTGGAGCGGAGAGATTGGCTATCGTTCGGTATGCCATAGCCCTTACGTCGAAGGAGATTTTGGGTGCCTGAGATTCCTCCTGCGTCACAGCCACCGCTCTCATCGCCGCCGCCCGTACCGCCGGACGATCCAATTACAAGCTATTCGTTCACGTTTCCTCTGTTGATCGCTTCGCTGCTGTTGATGGTCACGGTCGCATGGTCCTTCTGGGACGAGGTGTATGGTCTGCGTCCGTGGCGCACTTATCAAAGCCGGTTCGCGACGGCCTATTCGAAATATCTCGATAAGGCAGTTCAGGATCAGAAGAAGCAGGAAGACGCTGTATATTCCTCACCGGAATACAAGAAGCTTACCGCGCAGCTCGATGATCTGCAGAAAGCCACGAAGGCTCAGGACGACGAAATCGCGAAACAAATTGCGCTCCTCGATGAACAGCGCACCGCGCTCGGCGATGCGTTCAAGGACGCACGCGGAAAAATCGGCCACCTAGTCTACGAGTACGAAATTATTCCGCCGGAACACAAGAATGCAAAAGCCAAAGCCCTGAAAGAAGTCACCGATGGCCGCAAGTCAATCTGGAAGGTGGATTGGCCGCTGGCCGATGGGAAGATTCAGCAGGACAAGCCGTTTACCGGCGACGAGTTGAACGATACATTCACGAGCATCCTGGCCCAACGCGCTACTCTCGTGGGCAAGCGCGCCGAAATCGGTAAGCCCGCCAAAGCAGCCAGCGAAGCGCTGGCCCTGTACGTCTCCGAGAAGTTGCCGGGGCTTAGCTCATCATCGCTCGATAGTTTGCGCCGAAGCATGAGGGATTTTGACGAGCGCATCATCCAGATCAACGTCAATCCTCCTGGAGCTTCGTTGAACAATCTGGGCGGCGCGGGGCTTGTCGACCGCTGCCAATCGTGCCACGTGGGCACCGATCCGCGCTACGTGCCTCCGCAGATCTCGCTCACGAAGGCTGATCTCGGCATGGCCAAGAGCAAAGACGCTCCGTTCACCAGCCATCCCGATCTCGATCTCTTGAAATGGCATCCGCTCGAGAAATTCGGATGCTCGCCCTGCCACGGCGGCAACGGCCGCGCCATTGATTCTGTCCAGAAAGGACATGGCCGCTACGAACACTGGCTCTGGCCGCTCTACTATCCCGAGAATTATGAAGCCGGCTGCCAGCAATGCCATGCGGGGGACATGGTCACCGAGCACGCCCCTGTTTTGAATGAAGGCAAGCAGCTTTTCCGCGCCAAGGGCTGCATCGGGTGCCATCGCTTCAGCGGTTTCGACAATCAGGACGAACAGCTCGTTAGCGCGCGCCAGCGCATCATGGGGCTCGAAAAAACAAAGGCTGACGACGAGCAAGAAATCCCGCGCCTCCAAAAACTCGGCGATAACGCTCCCGACAACACCTCCGCCGAAAAGTTTTACGGGCAGGCGACAAATCTCACCGTAGAAATCAGCCGGATGGATGCGGAACGCGAAAGTCTCGAAGGGCGCAGCCACAACCTGATTCAAGAGATCAAGAAGGTAGGCCCGGACCTGAAGGAAGCGCGCCAAAAGCTACGTAAAGAATGGATTCCGTACTGGATCGCGCATACCACCGAATTTCGGCCCACAACAAAGATGCCGCAATTCCGCTTTGGCCCCGGTGACGTGGAAGCAATCTCCGCGTTTATTTGGCAGGATTCGCTCACCAGTCCCGCGCTGGAGCACCAGCAACCGGGGAATGCCGAACACGGCAAAACTCTGCTCGAATCCCGCGGTTGCCTGGCGTGCCATTCTGTCGGCGAAGGTTCGAATTCCGTGGGCGGCACGTTTGCAGCGAATCTGAGCCGTGTGGGCGAGAAGGACAATTACGATTATCTGGTTCGCTGGGTGCACAATCCGCGCCAGCGGACGCGTCCCTACTGCCCGTATGAGAAGCGCGACCTCGGCCCGGAAGACTACGCGAAGCACAATCTGCCTTTTGTGTTCGACGAACAGCATTCCCGTTGCCCGAACGACAATCACGAATTAGTCGTGCAGCAACCGACGGTGATGCCGAGCCTGCGGCTATCTCCTGACGACGCGCGGGACGTGGCGAGCTACCTCATTACGCTCAAGCATCCCGACGCGACCTACGCTGACGCGAGCTTCATGGACGATCCAGCGCAGGCAGCGAAGGGCAAAGAGCTGGTTCGTCACTACGGCTGCGCAGGCTGCCATGAAATCAGCGGGTTCGAAGATGAAGGCCGTATCGGCACCGAGCTGACGAACGAAGGCTCGAAGCCAATCGAGCGCCTCGATTTCGCGCTTTACACGGAAGATGCCAAGCGCGGCATTTTGCCGGACGGGAAGAAAAGCGAACGCGGACCGTGGTTTGATTCCAAGGGCTTCTTCGAGGAGAAGCTTCGCAACCCTGGCCTCTACGATCAGGGCAAATATCATGCGAATCCGATGGACGCCCTGCGCATGCCCAAGCCGAATTTGCAGTCGAACGGCGAGGTCGAAGCGCTCGTAACCATGCTTCTGGGCAGCACCGACCCGACTCTGCCGCCCGAGTATATGTACAAGCCGTTCGATCGCCGCCGCTACATCGAAGACGGCTGGTGGATCGTCACGAAATATAATTGCATCGGCTGCCACCAGATTGATGTGGGGCAGAAAACGGTACTGCAGACGCTTCCGTTCTATCAGGGCGAGAACAAGGCGAATTTGCCGCCTGTGCTCACCACGGAAGGCGCTCGCGTGAACCCGGAGTGGTTGCGGCAGTTCCTGGCTAACCCCTCGCTCAGCACAACAGACACGAACCGCAACGGCGTCCGCCAATATCTGCAGGTGCGGATGCCGACGTTCTATTTGTCCGACGACGAGATTCGCAAAATTGTGCTGTTCTTCCAGGCGCTCTCATCGCAGCCGACGCCGTTCATTCCCCCGAGCGTGAAGCCTCTCGATCCTACGGAAACGGCGATGGCTCGCAGCCTATTTACGAGCCCGGCCGCTCCGTGCTTGAAGTGCCACATGACCGGCAATCCCGAGCATGACAAGATTGCCTCCGCGCCGAATTTCCTGCTCGCGCATGAACGTTTGCAACCGGCTTGGACAGAGCGCTGGATCACCGACCCCGCAAAAATTATTCCCGGCACGGCCATGCCTTCCGGCCTGTTTCGAAAAGAGGGCGACCGCTGGGTATTCGCAGGTCCCGTTCCCGGCTCGATGGAGCATTACACGGGCGACGAAGCGAATCTTTTGGTGCGCTACATGTTCTCGCTCACGCCGCAGGAGCAGGCTGCTTTGCTCGGTCGAACGCCGAGCGGTGGTGGCGCGAAACCTGCCGGAGGCAATTAGGCGAGAATCGAATTTGGTTCGTTGGGTGGCCTGCAGCCGGAAATTTAACAAAATCGGCGCTTGCGCCACTTGGTCTTGTTACACTATTCCAGGTTTTGATAAGGAGAAACAGCCGCATATGAATAAGAAGCTCTTGAATCTCACGCTCGCAGCGGTTCTGGCCGCGTCTGTCGCCGGTTGCGGCGGCAAGAAAGACGAATCCACATCACAGCCCGCCGCTCCTGCTCCCACAGCAGGCAAAACTGTAGATCAGTCCACAGCCGGATCCGTTTCCGGTACGGTGACCCTTGACGGCGCAGCTCCCACATTCAAGCCAATCAATATGAGCGCCGAGCCCTACTGCCAGAAGGCACACTCCAGTCCGGTGATTCCGCCGGAAGTGGTGACTGGCGAGAAAGGCGCGCTTGCCGACGTGGTGATTTATGTGAAGGACGGCCTCTCATCTGACTACACCTTTGCGCCGCCTTCCACGGCGGTTCCGCTCAACCAGAAGGGGTGCATGTACGATCCGCACGTGATCGCGGTGATGGCCGGCCAGAACATCGAAGTGAAGAACGATGACCAGACCACTCATAACATCCACCCGATGCCGAAAGACAACCGCGAGTGGAACAAGTCGCAGCCTCCCGGCGCCGCTCCCATCGAAGATAGCTTTGCTCGCGCCGAAAACGCCATTCCGGTGAAATGCAACGTGCATCCCTGGATGAAGAGCTACATTTTCGTCTTCAAGAATCCCTACTACGCGGTGACGACCAAGGATGGCAAGTTTGAACTGAAGGGTCTGCCGCCTGGAACGTACACGATTGAAGCATGGCAGGAAAAGTACGGCACTCAGGATCAGACCGTGACAATTCCCGCCAAGGGCAACGCAACGGCTGCGTTCACCTTTAAGCCGGGATCGGGCGACTAGTTTTTTGCAGGGTTTCGCAGGGGCTGGGATTTGCGCTGCTGGGGCGGAGAGTCTTCCGCTCCAGCGGATGTTTTCTTCCTTACTTTCGCGACCAGGACGAATTGAACTTGGCTGAAAACTCCAACCTCCGCGCCGTTCATAATTTTGCCATCGCGACGGCGTGCAGCACGATTTTGCTGCTGGTGGCAGGCGCGCTCGTTACGAGCAACGACGCTGCGGACTCTGTTCCCGACTGGCCGCTGGCTTATGGGCGCATCATCCCTCCGCTCATTGGTGGCATTCGCTATGAGTATGCCCACCGTGTTGTTGCTGCGCTCGTTGCTATTCTCACCGTGGTTCTCGCTGTCTGGATTTCATTCAGCAAGCTGCGAGGCTCGGCGCGGCGGTGGGGCTGGATTGCTTTTGCGCTTGTCGTTGCGCAGGCCCTTCTCGGCGCCGCTCGAGTAAAACTGGCGCATGCTGCGGTGATCGCCACGATTCACGCCACGGTCGCGCAGATATTTTTCATCACGCTCGTCAGCCTCACGATGCTGACCAGCGATTGGTGGCAGCGCGATCTTCCGCAGCTTGACGATACCGGCAGTCCGAAGCTTCGATCGCTGAGCGTCTGGCTTACGGTGGTGATTCTCGTGCAGCTCGTTCTCGGCGCTGGGTTCCGGCATGGCGCGTTTGGCATTCTTCCGCATCTGATTGGCTTCCTCGTCGTCACGTTTATGGTGATCTGGACGGCGCGAATCGCCAACAAGCGCTTTGGCCACATCGGCGATATTCGCCGCTGGGTGGTGATGCTTCACGCGACTTTCGGCACGCAAGTGATTCTCGGTTTTCTCGCCTATTGGGCGGTAAGCCAGGCGCGGCTTGCGACGCAGCCGGTGCTGCTCTACACGATTATCGAAGTGGCGCATGTGGTGATGGGCGCGCTTGTGCTTGCTTCGAGCGTGCTGCTGGCGCTCACGTGTAATAGATTGATTCGCCCTGCCGATGCGATTGCAGTAGAATCCGGGGCTGCGCGCTCGCAGGCGCAAGGATCGAGAGCGTAACCCAAAAACAATGAGCACCACGCGCACCGCCGCCTACAGCTCGCTCGATAAACCGTGGGCCTACGTTGTGCTCACGAAGCCTGACGTTACGTTTCTCGTTGTGATTACGACTGTCGCCGGTTTTTATCTCGCCTCGCCCGGTCATCTCGACTGGGCGTTGCTGATGCACACGCTTTTCGGCACCACGCTCGTCGGCGCCGGTACGGCCGCGCTGAATCAATACTTCGAGCGCGACATGGACGCGCTGATGCGCCGCACGGCAGCAAGGCCGCTTCCCACGGGCACCCTGCAACCGCGTGATGTGCTGATTTTCGGCATTGCGACAATCGTTGTGGGCGGCGTGTGGCTCGCGCTCGCTGTGAACTGGCTGGCATCGCTACTCGCCATTGCTACCACGGTGCTGTACCTCGGCCTCTATACACCGCTCAAAACTCGCACCACGTGGGCGACGGCGGTCGGCGCTTTTCCTGGCGCGCTGCCTCCGCTGATCGGTTGGGCGGCAGCGCGAGGCTCGCTCTCGGCGGGGGCGTGGGTGCTGTTTGGGATTCTGTTCCTCTGGCAATTTCCGCACTTCATGGCGATTGCCTGGATGTATCGCGAAGACTACGCGCGCGCCGGAATCAAAATGCTGCCGGTGGTCGATCCGTCTGGCGACGCGACGTTCGCGCAGATCATCGGAACGTCAGCGATGCTGGTGCCCATGAGCCTGCTTCCTGCGGTGATGGGCATGGCGGGGATTCATTATTTCTTTGGCGCGCTGGTGCTGGGGATGATTCTGCTGCAAGTGGCGCTGTGGGCGAATCGGCACCGCGCGAACGTGCGCGCGAAGTGGCTGATGCACGCCACCGTGGCGCATATTCCGATTCTTTTGGCCTGGATGATATTTGACAAGGTCAGTCGATGACCGTTGCAGTAACGGGGAGGGAACTGGGAATGGCGCCTAAGAGCACCGCGATTCAGATTAGTGCGATTTGCGGTCTCTTCATATTGCTGGCGCTCTGGGGGATCGTCTGGGACATCACGAGCGGGTTGCTGACGAGCGGCATTGACGGAATCATGCTGGTGCTGGTTTGCGCGATGATGGCGGGGATTTTCTTTTTGATTATGCTGATGGAGCTGACGAAATCGGGAATTCTGCCGACGCCTGCGTTTTTGCGGCCAGCGCCTAAGCCGACCGCGGCTGCGAAAGCCCGGCCGCTGCAGCTCCGGCGGCGAAAGCCCCTGCAGCGGGAACTCCTGCTGCGGCGCCGAAGCCAAGTGTTCCGGCTGCGGGTGCGCCAGCCGCTGTTGCGCCTAAGCCTGCGAATCCCGCTGCCACGCCGGGCAGCTCCTCCCACTGCGCCACGGCCTGCTGCTCCCGCTCCCGCGCGACGCTACGCCGGCGCCGCGAAGCCAACCTCAACCGCTCCAGCGGAGCCGCCTCTCGGTTCCAGAGAAGAAGTAGCGGACATCCGCCTTCGTTTATCTCATGGCCCTGATTCCACTCAGAGAGTTTCCTGCCATCAACGCCGGCTTGAACGGGGCGTCGGCAATTTTCTTGTTTATCGGCTACATATTCATTCGCAGCCGCAAAATCTTGCAGCATAAGATCTGCATGCTGAGCGCGTTCACGTGCTCGATCGTTTTCCTTGGTTGCTACCTTTATTTTCATTTTCACGCCGGGCTTATCCGCTTCGGCGGCGAGGGATGGATTCGGCCCGTCTATTTCACGCTGCTCGTTTCGCACACGATTCTGGCTGTGACAATCGTGCCGCTGGCGGTGATTACGCTGAGTTATGCGCTGCGGGAGAAATTTGGCAGCCACATGAAAATCGCGCGCTGGACGTTTCCGCTGTGGCTCTACGTGTCCGTCACCGGCGTGATTATTTACTGGCTGCTGTACATCGCCTACACGCCGATTGGCGCGCCTGCTTGATCTCGACGTGTTTTTCCGTCTTGCTCTGCATCGCTCACTTGCCGCCGGTCACTTGTCACTCGCCACTGCTCCAAGTAATCTACTAAGCGCATGACGACCGAATCTAAACCGCGCGCTTCGTTTGGCGGACGCTGGACGTACGGCATCCTGATTGTGGCGTTCCTGTTTGTGCTGATGCCGTTCTTATTCTGGAATGCCACGTGGTTTGGCCGCCCGATGAACGACGCGCAAATCGGGAAAGCGCTCGCCGATCGCACGCACCCCCGCGAAATTCAGCACGCGCTGGCGCAGCTTGAGACGCGCATCGAAGCGCGCGATCCGCGCGTGAAGCAGTGGTATCCGCAAATCGTCGCGCTGGCCACCGATCCGGTGGACGAAATCCGCGTCACCGATGCGTGGGTGATGGGGCAGGACAATACTTCCGAAGAATTTCATCGCGCGCTGCGCCAGATGCTGACCGACCCGAATGTGATGGTGCAGCGCAACGCGGCGCTATCGCTCGTGCGTTTTAATGACGATGCCGGCCATCCGCAAATTCTCGCCATGCTCAAGCCTTACGAGATGATGTCGCCCCTCACGGGCGCGCTCGATACGCGATTGAAGCCAGGCGATATCGTGAATCCGGGCACGATGATCGCGCACATCGAAGCCAGCGGTAAGAGGAACGAAGTCCGCGCCACGGTTCCGGGCACTTTGATTCGATGGCTCGCGGATGATCACGCGAATATCACGGCAGGCCAGCCTCTCGTCGCGCTTGCTCCGAGCGAGGGCATGGTGTGGGAAGCGCTGCGCGCGCTTTACATCGTAGGGCGCTCGGAAGATTTGCCGGATGTAGAACAGGTGGCTCGTGCGGCCTACGGCTCATCGCCTCAAATCGGCCAGCAAGCACAATCCACAGCCCGCGCCATTCGCGACCGATCTTCTTCCTGAGAATGCTCCCTGAAACTGCTTCCTGAAAATAAGGCCGCTAGCGGCGGTCAACTAATAGCAATCGCTTATACGTCATCACTTATATGTCATGACGGCGTGGCCGTCTTCAATCTTGATGTCGCCCACGTCCGGCGGCAGCCGCAGCTTCTCGCGATTCTCCGGCGACGCCATCAGCTTCTCCACCGCCGAATTCAGTACCGATTGCGGCAGGGGCATCGAGCCGAGCATCCCGCTGATGGGTTCGAACTTCACATAGCCGCCTTCGGTGGTCAAATGGCCGTCGAGCTCGAGCGTCATGTCTTTGCCGTGGAAGTCGAATAGCACATAGGCCTTCACCACGTCGCCTACCATGTCCACCTTCACATCTTTCACGGACGATTGCACATCCTCGAGCGTAGGCTCCGGGTCGGACGCGGCAGCGCCGCCTGAAGGCGCGCTTGCTGGACGTGACGCGCCTCCCGTAGCAGCATCAATCCCCACCGGCGTTCGCCCGCCTTCCACCTGCAGATTTTGCGAGAGGTAAGAATTCAGTTCGGTGCGGTCGAGTGCAACCTTAGCAGGCAAGCCGGCAGCCTTCGCTTGATCCGCGGCTTCGAGTTTCTGCTCCGCACGCGCAGCTGCGGCCGGGTCGTTGGGAACATCGGGCGCAGGCGATTTTCGCAGCACGAGCAGAATCACCACGATGAGCCCGGCCAGGCTCACCCAGCTTAGAATCTGGTACGCCTTCTTGAATTGTTCGGGTAGCGGCATAGATTCACCACTTCCAGCGTAGCAGAGGGAAGCACAACCGCCAGGATCGTGCCTGCCCCGCGTGTACAAATCGCACCTGAACGAACGGACAGGCATCGAAAACGCTGATCAACATAGAGGATTCCTGCTGGGCTAAGCGTAGAGAAGAATCAAAAAGCGCAAAAAAGCAGATTAGTATTAGTACGGCATCGCCCCATACTTCGCTTCGAACTCCGCCAGCGGCACCATGTCAATCGCGTCCCACGGGCAGCCTTCGAGGAACGCGCCATCCGGGCCCTTGCTCGTGCAGAGTTTGCAGCCGATACAAAGCAGGGGATCCACCATGATGCGGCCAAAGGGCGCATGCTCGGAATCCGGCACCCAGAACATGCACGCAGCCACCGGGCAATAATCAACGCAGGCAGGCGAGCCCGAGCAGCCGGTACACATTTCGTTGATTACGGCGACGATGTGCGGCTTGCGCTTGCGCTGCTTCGTGTCGCCTTCGGAGATGGGGTAACACTTCTCGATGTCGCCGTCGACGAACCGCGCTACGTCCAGTGTGGCTTCTTCGGGCACCAAATCCCTCCGAGTGTTTCGCTGCTAACACCTTCATTCTTCACAGGCGGAGCAGGGAAGTCAATGGCTGGAAGTGTCGTTAAGTAGCACAGGCATTCCTGCCTGTGCCAACGCAAGAACGCAGCGCACCCATAAATACTTGGCTCCCGCAAGCTCCCGTTCTTCGTACCAACACCGAATTCAAGAAACATCACCCAAGGCAAAGTCAAAGGCGCTCGCGGGACGAATGTGGCGTCGCGCTGGGCCGCTTGGGCACGGCTGCCGTGCCCCTCTGAAGAAAATGACAGCGCCAAATTCAGCCCGGATCACTTCAGCGCGGCGAATCACCGCGGCCGTGAACTCGGCGGTCGTGGCAGTTCCGCGCACGTCGCGGGTGAGCGATTTGCCCTCGCGATACACCTGATGCAGCGCATTTTCAACGCGCCGCGCCGCATCTAATTCGCCGATGTGATCGAGCATCATAATGCCGCTCATCAGCAGCGCCGTGGGATTCGCGACGCCTTTGCCCGCGATATCCGGCGCGGTTCCGTGAACGGCTTCGAAGATTGCCACGCTCTCACCGATGTTTCCGCTGGGCACCACGCCAAGGCCGCCCACAAGCCCCGCCGCCAGGTCGCTCATGATGTCGCCATAAAGATTCGTCAGCAGCAGCATGTCGAACTGCTGCGGGTCGAGCACCACCTGCATGCAGGCGTTGTCGATGATCAGCTCTTTGTATTCGATTTCCGGATATTGCGCGGCCACCGCGCGTGTCGACGTGAGGAAAAGCCCGTCCGACAGCTTCATGATGTTGGCTTTGTGAATCGCGTGAATCTTTTTGCGTCCGTGCTTGCGCGCATATTCAAAAGCAAACTTTGCAACGCGAGTGGAAGCGTGCTCGGTGATAATTTTCAGGCTCTCGACCACGCCCGGCACCACCGTGTGCTCGAGCCCTGCATACAAATCCTCGGTATTCTCGCGGATGATGACGAGGTCCACGCCCTGAAAGCGCGACTGCACGCCTTCCAGATTTTTCACCGGGCGCAGATTCGCATACAAATCGAGAGCCTGCCGCAGTCCCACGTTGATGCTCGGAGCGCCCCCGGCCACAGCCGTCGTCATCGGCCCTTTCAGCGCCACGCGATTCTTGCGAATCGATTCGAGCACGCCCGATTGCAGGAACGTCAGTGCCGCGCCGCTCGATCTCCGCGCGCGCGGGGATTTCGTCCCAATCAATCGCGACGCCCGCCGCCGCGAGAATTTCCTTCACCGCTTTCGATACTTCCGGTCCGATCCCGTCACCGGGAATGAGTGTGATGTGGTGTGCCATGTAAGCGAAGCATTTTAAGGAATTTGCGCGAGCTCTGTATACCGCCTCATCGTCTTTCGGTTCCATTCTGATGGGTTCCATTCCGGATGAATCGGCCGTTTTCACCTTGGACTGAATCGAGAATCTTTCCGCATCTAACCCGTTGAGAGGCGAGGCCTTACTGTGTTTATGGATTGCCCCTCTCGCTAGTTCGAGCATCACTCGCTCGGAAATCTGGTATAATGGAGTCGTAAGGCGCGCTTAAGCAGCGCGAATTTCGGAGGGTGACAGAATGGTTCAACTAACGCCGGTGGCAGTTACGAAAGTCAAAGAGATTATCCAGTCGCAGAACCCGAGCCCGGCAGGGTTGCGCGTAGCCGTCGTAGGCGGCGGATGCTCAGGCTTCAGCTACCACATGGCTTTCGAGAATCAGATCAATGAGAACAGCGACAACGTCTACGAGTTCGAAGGCCTGAAGGTTCTCGTCGATCAGATGAGCGAGATGTATCTCGACGGCATCTCCATCGACTACATCGAGACCATCGAAGGCTCCGGGTTCAAATTCAACAACCCCAACGTGAAGAGCACCTGCGGCTGCGGCAGCTCGTTCAGCGTCTAAGCGGGGCCGGCTTTATCGGCCGGTCGCTCGAAGTTTTCAACTCCCGGGGAGACTATTTCCCGGGAGTTTTTGCTTTTAAGTAGCACAGGCATTCCTGCCTGTGCCTGCGTAACCCACGCCACAGATCAAAAATGCTTGCCTGAATCGCCCGAGCGTTCTTTTCATTCTCGCCAAAGCCCTCCTCACGGCCGCTTCGCCTCCCGCTCCGCCCTTAGGCTCTCCATTACACTCCGAATCAACTCCTTCGCCTTGCTGATCTCCTGCGTGACGATGCGGATGTCCATCACCGGCTGCTCCGGGTTCCAGTTGCTGTGGCAATACACGCCATGCTGCCCGACGAGCACCAGCGCATTCGTCAGCAAGTCGAGCGTCACCGCCAGCCTGCCGCGATTCGGGCCCATCATCGTCTCGTAGTGCTCCAGGTCTTCACGGTGCTCGTCAAAAGCCGTCATCGATCCTTCACCTCCTAATGCTCCTCCGCGTGCTCGTCCACATCTTCGTCCACTTTGTTTCGCTTCGAAGGTAGCTTGGCGCAGGCGAATTCGCAACTTGTCGCGGTTGATATCGAGCAGCTAATTTGGTGTATGAATCGCGCGCAATGGGCTTAGTCCTAGGACTATATGTTGCGCGCTATGGAACACTACGGTCCCGCTTCACTTTACTCAGTTGTACTACTCACAGCATAATTTCGCTGGTCGCTATCTTGTCGCAGTGCCAGAAGGCGGTGGACGGCCACGCTGCTTGGGTGCGGGCGATTCCGCTCGCGAAGTCGGCAGGCGCTTCCGGCGGGCGATTCACGCAACAGCTTCACGAAACAATTGGGGTGATCGAAATATGAGACGTTCTGATCTGGTTCGCAATCCTGGGAAAGGCAAGTCCGTGCGGACATCGCAAATTGTCTTTGGCGAACGCCAGCATCTACTTCGTGTCCTCGATTCGGTTGAACGCAGCGCGCTGCCCGCGCCGCGCCTCGAGCAGGAACGCCGCGTGATCGAAGGGCTAATCCATGCGCGCACGCAAGAGCTGAATCACATTAATCCCAGCTGGGACGAAAAAGTGGGCACGGTGTTGAGCGCCGAAGTGAAACCGGAGTTGCTTGACCAGCTCTCGCGCCAGGCGCCCAAAGAAGATTTTTATCTGCTGCGGCTCATCAGCGAGCATCCGAAAGTAACCGCGAAGACTCTCGGCCGCCTCTCGCATCATCCGTACTCGGCAATCCGCGAAAATATAGCGCGCCATCCGAATAGCGACGCATCCACACTTTCGCGACTGAGCCGCGATCGCACCCAGCCGCTTTGGTATCTCGTAGCCTTCAATCCCAACGCCCCCGGCCCGCTGCGCAAAAAGCTGCAAGAGCGCATGCGCCGCCTGGGCGAAAAATCCGCGACTCAGTAGTTCAGTAGTACAGGCATTCCTGCCTGTGCCAACGCAACAATGCGGCGCGGTCTCTATTGCTTGGCTGAATCGACCGAGCGTTCCTTTCGTTCCCGCCGCTCATGATTCGAGGAATCGTCGGTTTCGTAGGTTAACGTCTGCGCCGTTTTTTCTTGGTGGGAGCCCCGCATTCATGCGGGGGAGGAGCGCTTCAGCGCTCCGGAACGATGCCGGCAACTCTGTCTCGCACTTTAGCGCTGGGCCTTCGAAATGTCCGGGGCTAAAGCCCCGATTTTTTTCGCCGCTTCTGTAGCTGGACTGAAGCCTGCTTGCAGCAGGCATGTCCAGCTCCCTCTGCTGAAGCAGAGGGCTCCCACCGGATAAGCTCTTCAGCAGTAGGCCGCTACTCACCCCAAAGAGACAAATTGGCTCTTTACTGCTACAATTACGCCTGTATATTGGCCTACAGGATCGAGCCAATGCTGCCACTCCATTTACAGCCCGAAAGCCACATTCCGCTCTACGTCCAGCTGCGCGACCAGCTTCGCGCCCTCGTGCATTGCGGCGAACTGCGCGACGGCGACCGCATCCCCGCCAGCCGCGAACTGGCCACGCAGTTAGGCGTTCATCGCACCACCGTCGCAAACGCTTACGCCGAACTCGAATCCGAAGGCCTGATTCAAGGCCACGTCGGCCGCGGCACGTATATTTGTGGCACGGCAGTGCGCCATTTCACTCCGGCGCCGCGCACCAATGGCAACGGCGGAGGCATGCGCTGGGAATCGCTCTTCGCCGACGAGCGCGGGGAAGAAGGCCTGAGCCGCCTGATGCCGGAAGTTCCACCCGACTCGATTGCGTTTGTCACCGCGCGGCCTTCGGAAGAATTTTTTCCAGTGGAGGAATTCCGCCGCTGCTGCAATTCGGTGCTGAAGAACGAAGGCCACCGCATCCTGCAACTCGGCTCGACCGATGGCTACGAACCGCTGAAAAAAGAGCTGATCGCGATGTTCAGCGCCGAGGGAATGGCGGTCCGCAACGAGCAGCTGCTTATCACCGACGGCTGCCAGCAGGCCATCGATCTGCTGTGCAAGGCGTTTCTGCGCCCTGGCGATTCCGTGGCGATGGAAAATCCTGCGTATCCGGGCGCGATCGCGATTTTTGCGGGCGCACGTGTGCGCACGCTCGCCGTTGGAGTCGAAACCGATTCGCGGCGGACCGGTCACGTGGGCCTCGATCTCGATTCGCTCGAATCTGTGCTACTGCAGAACCGGGTGAAATTTATTTTCGTCACCGGCGATTTCCACAATCCTACGGGCACCACACTGCCGATAGCCTCTCGTCGCCGCCTGCTCGAACTGGCCGCACATTATCAGGTTCCGATCATCGAAGATTACATCTACGCTCGTCTGCGTGTGCGAGGCACCGCCGTTCCGTCGCTCAAATCGCTCGATCGCTCCGGCAACGTGATTCAAATCGACAGCTTCTCAAAAATTGCATTCCCGGGGCTGCGCGTCGGATGGTGCATCGCCGCCGAAAGCGCCATCGAGCGCCTGCGCCTCGTGAAGCAGTCCACCGACCTGCACACCGATCAGCTCGCGCAAGCAACGCTGGCCGAATTCGTGCGCCGTGGCTACCTCGCGCGCCATCTCGCCAAGATAAAAAAAGTCTATCTCAAGCGCCTCGAAGCGCTCGAAGCCGCTCTCGAGAAGCACATGCCCGACGAAACCACCTGGACGAAGCCCGAAGGCGGCATGTCCATCTGGGTCACGCTCCCTCCGGGCTTCGACGCCGGCGAGCTGCTGATTCACGTTCGCGAACGCGGCGTCCTGTTCGTCCCCGGCCGCTATTTTTATCAGCAGAGTCCGCAGATGAACACGCTGCGTCTCGGCTTCGCAGGCCTCGACGAAAAGAAAATTTTCCGCGGCGTCCAAACGCTCAGCGAGCTGCTGAAAATCGAGTTGCGCAAACGCCAGCGAGGCGCCCGCAGTGAATCAGTCTCGCGCGTGGCCCTGGTTTAACGCGTGAGCGGGGTCTAGATTTTCGTACCGCTGGCCTCCGGCCGGCTCTTTGGTTGTTTTTTGTGCTTTTGCTCTTATCTTAAAGATTGTCATCCCGAGCGCAGCGAGGGATCTGCAGTTTCTTTCGTAGCGACAGGCGAAACGGAAACACCAAACATGCTACTCACACCCAATCCGACCAACACCTGCTTCGGCTGCGGCGGCGCAAACCCGCGAGGAATGCAGCTGACGTACGAGCAGGACGACGCCACCCGCCGCATCCGCGGCGCATTCAAACTCGGAGCCGAATACCAGGGCGGTGGCGGATTCATCCACGGCGGCATCATCGCGCTGGTCCTCGACGAAGCCATGGGCAAAGTCAATCGCTTCCGCGGCGTTCGCGCCGTCACAGCAGAACTCACGATCGAATACATCCGCCCAGTTCCGGTAGACGAAGAACTGATCATCGAAGCGCACGAAGTCGAAAAAGACGGCCGCAACCTGCATTACGTAGGCGAGATCGCCAATCGCGCAGGAAAAGTCCTAGCCCGCGGCAAAGGCCGCTTCGTCGAAATCGACCCAGACAAATTCAAGATCGAGCGCGCCGAAGTATCCGCACCGGGGTAAGGTTTTTGTAGCGCCGGTCTTCAGACCGGCAGGTTTTGAAGGGTTGGTAGGCGAATTATAAATAATGCAATCGTAACAAAGGGAGAAGAACGATGGACCTGATGAGCAACAACCTCTGGCGCGTGAAAGTCGGCCTCGCCGAAATGCTGAAGGGTGGCGTCATCATGGACGTCACCACCGCCGCCCAAGCCAAAATCGCCGAAGACGCCGGCGCCTGCGCCGTAATGGCACTCGAGCGCGTCCCTGCGGATATCCGCAAAGAAGGCGGCGTCGCGCGCATGGCGGCACCGCGAATCATCCGCGAAATCATGGACGTGGTCTCGATTCCGGTGATGGCCAAAGTCCGCATCGGCCATTTCGCCGAGGCGCAGGTGCTCGAAGCGCTCGAAGTGGACTACATCGACGAGAGCGAAGTCCTCACGCCCGCCGACGAAGAGCATCACGTCTGGAAGCACGGCTACAAGGTTCCCTTCGTTTGCGGCGCGCGTAATCTCGGCGAAGCGCTCCGGCGCATTGCCGAAGGCGCAGCGATGATTCGCACCAAGGGCGAAGCCGGCTCAGGCAATATCGTCGAAGCCGTGCGCCACATCCGCGCCATCATAGGCCAGATGAAAAAACTCACCACGCTCGGCGAAGAAGAATTGGTGCACGAATCAAAAGAACTCGGCGCGCCGTTCGAACTCGTTTCGTGGGTAGCGAAACACGGCAAGTTGCCAGTTCCGAATTTTTCAGCCGGTGGCATCGCCACACCAGCAGACGCAGCGCTCGTCATGCAACTTGGCGCCGAAGCCGTCTTCGTAGGCTCCGGCATTTTCAAGTCCAACGATCCGGCCCAGCGCGCTCGAGCCATCGTGAAAGCGACAACGCACTATAAGGATCCCAAGGCCGTTCTCGAAGCCTCCGAAGAACTCGGCGAAGCAATGAAGGGCCTCGACATCCGCCAGATGGAAGAAAAGGATCTACTGCAAACCCGCGGTTGGTAATCGCTCTTGTTGCATCGTAGGGGCGGGTCTGAGACCCGCCCGCTGTAGCGATAGCACAGACGTCCCTGCGGAAGACAAATGTCACCGCTCCCGCAGCTTTGCTGTTTAACGGCGGCATCTAACCAGGGTGCCTGAAGGATCTGAGCGTCTCGCATCGCTCGTTTACGTTGTCATCCCGAGCGCAGCGAGGGATCTGCTGTTGATTTGGCTTACTCCAAATGCATAACTCAAAAAAAATCGGAATCCTCGCCATCCAAGGCGATTACGACGCCCACGCGAAAGTTCTCGATCGCCTGGGCGCCGAGCACACCTTCATCCGCCGACCAGCAGATCTCGCCAGCGTCAAAGGCGTAATCCTCCCCGGCGGCGAAAGCACCACGCACCTGAAAGTAATGCAAGAAGAAGGCCTCTTCGACGCGCTGAAGAAATTCGCCACAAACGGCGGCGCATTCTTCGGCACCTGTGCCGGCGCAATCCTCCTCGCCAAAGAAGTACACGGCCCACCGCAGGATTCGCTCGGCCTGCTCGATATCTCCGTCCTTCGCAACGGCTACGGCCGCCAGCTCGCCAGCGACGTTCACGCCGCCGCGACGAAGCTGAGCAAGAACCCGCTCGAAATGGTTTTCATCCGCGCCCCCATCATCGAATCGGTAGGCAAAGACGTCGAAGTCCTCGCCGAAGACGCCGGGCACCCGGTTCTCGTCCGCGAAGGCAAGGTCCTGGCGTCAACGTTTCATCCGGAGCTGACGAACGACTCCACCGTCCACGAATATTTCCTGAAGCTTGTCGGCAACGGCCGCAACGGCTCCTGAGCGATGGACGATTCCACCGCGCGCCACTGGAAAGTGCTTTTCGTCTGTGTAGGGAATTGCGTTCGCAGCCAGATGGCAGAAGCGATTGCGCGCCGCGACGCGTCCGATGTCATCGTCCCCGAAAGCGCGGGCCTTCACCCGCTAGGCTTCATCGACGAGACGGCCATCGTTGTCCTCGCCGAGCGCGGAATCTCAGTTGCCGGCCAACACTCAAAAGGCCTGCGCGATCACACGCTTTCCAAGCCCGATCTCGTCATCAACATGTCCGGCGCCCCCAGCGCTTCGTTCTTTCACGGTCACCGCTTCGAGGACTGGCCAGTGGAGGATCCTTTCGGCGAAGACGTGGAACTCCACCGCCGCATCTGCGATGATATCGAGCGGCGCATAAAGGACTTGGCCCAACGTCTTCGCTCCGCAAACGGTGCCGCTTCCTGACGCTACGCTTGGGCTTAATCGGCTTCGAGTCTTACGTCAGGTGACGGCTTCAGCCGTACCGATAGCTTCGGGTGCTACGTCAAGGCACGGCTTCAACCGTGTCGATAGCTTCGGGTGTTACGTCAGGGCACGGCTTCAGCCGTGCCGATAGCGCCGAAACGAACGGCGGCTTTAGCCGCTGAGGGAAATTCGCTCGTTCTTCTATCGAGGCAACTTGCGCCGCGAAAAAACCAGCGTCTCGCAGGAAGACTACCTCAAAGCCATCTGGGAGCTCGTCCAGGAAGAGCAAGCGCCCATCAGCGCCCGACTCGCCGAGGATTTAGGCGTCACTCCGCCGGCCGTCACCGCCGCACTCAAACGCATGACCCGCGGCGGCTACCTCCGCGTCCGCCGCAGCGGCCAAATCGAACTCTCGCCCAAGGGTCAGGAAATCGCCGAGCATCTCGTCCTGCGCCACCGCCTCGCAGAAAAATTACTCACTGACGTAATCGGCCTCGAATGGACCCGCGCCCACGAAGAAGCCGAACGTCTCGAGCACGGAATCTCTCCCGAAGTCGCCAACTTGCTGCTCGAACGCTTCGGCCGCGACAGCCGCTGCCCCCACGGCGTCCCGCTTTTCGGCGGCATGCAGAAACTCCGCCGCAAACACGGCGCCGTCCGCCTCTCAGAAGCCGAAGTCGGCCGTTCCTACGAGGTAATGCGCGTCTACGAAAAGGATCCCCACTTTCTCGAATTCCTGGTGAACTTCAGCCTCAGGCCCGGCGCCCGCCTCCGCGTCCATCAGCGCGAATACGACGAGACCATGACCCTCTCCGTCACCGGCCACCGTCCCCCGCGCATCCACCTGGGCAAACCCGCCACCGAACGCATCTGGGTCCGCCGCCTCTCGTAGTTCAGTAGCACAGGCATTCCTGCCTGTGCCCCAAGCCGCTACACCGCGAAGATCGCCAATCCTTGTCGCACGCACGATACCATTCTTTTCGCTTTTGCCTTTCAGTAGCACAGGCAATCCTGCCTGTGCCGCAAGCCGCTACACCGCGAAGATCGCCAATGCTTGGCGCACGCACGATACCGTTCTTTCGCAGTTGCCGTTTCTTCAGTAGGGGCACGGCATGCCGTGCCCGAACGCGCCACAATCACGCACACGCCATCCACCACCGCGATCATCTCCAAGAAAAGTTGCGACACGCCCCGCATCAGACAGCGTAGAATAATCACAGAGACAGAATCGCACCCGCGATTCTCTCCGCCCGCCCGGCAAACATTTAAGGGATCACCAGAATCTCATCTACGACCACGAGACTTATGCCAACTCGAACTCAACTCCACGAGCGACCTCGAATCCACAAGCTGACCACCCCAGCCCACATCATCTTCGCATCCCTGATTCTCTGCTTGAGCCTCGCCACCGCCGCCCTGGTAAGCGCCGAGGATCAACCCGGCATCAGCAGCGACGCCATCGTCCATCACCTCAGCTCCGTAATTTCCTGGTACCGCGACTCCACCACCAAAGTGCAGCCCCCCGGCTTCGCCAGCGACGCAATCTACCAGGGCGACGCGCGCACCCTCGCCGAGCAAGCCGTCCGCCTGGCATTTGATTCCGCCCGCGCCGCAGTGCCGCTCGTAAACGCGCAGGGCCAGCAGCCCGCCACCGACAGCGACGGTCAACCGGCGCAAGGCGGCGCCACACAAAGCCAAAATCTCGCCCAGTTCAAAGCCAAGACCAGCGCGCGTCTTGCCGATCTCCAAGCCCAACTCGATTCCGTGAACAAGCAACTCGCCACCGCACCGCCCCGCGCCAGAGCCGCTCTCCAAAATCAGCGCGACAACCTCCAGGGCCAGATCGAACTAAACTCCGCCATCCTCGATTCCGTCGGGAAACTCCTAACCTTCATTGAGAATGGAAACGACACGCCAGCCGAAGGCCTGCAAGGAAGCATCGACGCGCTGGCACGATCTGTGCCGGAAATTTTCAGCCTCGCCCCTACCAATCAAAAGACCGAAAACAAAACAGCCGCGCAGGTCGCTCCCGCCGCGAATCAAACGCAAGCGGCCGCTTCCAAGTCAACTGGTCTGATTGGGGAAGCGGGAGCGCTCTATACGGAAATGACCAGCATTCGCGAGATCGATCAGCTCGCTAGCGAGACGCAGAGCCTTCGCGATGTCGCCGACTCGCTACGCCAACCCCTTCGCAACGCGATGAAGGCCACAATCCAGCAGAGCACCGCTCTCGAAAATCAAACTCAAGCCACTGGCCCAAATTCTGCCCAAGCCGCGAATCTGAAACCGCAATACGACGCTCTCGCCGCGAGATTTAAGTCACTGTCCGCCGCACTCGTCCCCTTGAGCCAGGAAGTGGTCGTGCTCGATCAGAGTAAGGCGAATCTTCTCGAATGGCGCCGGTCGATCACTCGCCAATCGGGTTACGCTCTGCGCTCCTTGCTACTGCACGTCGGAACGATCGTCGTCGCGCTGGGACTCGTTTTGTTGCTTTCGGAAGTGTGGCGAAGGGCGACCTTCCGCTACATCCCCGATGTGCGCCGTCGCCGCCAATTCCTCACCGTGCGGCGCTTCGTGGTCGGCTTCTTGATGGGCATCGTTCTCATTCTCGGATTTGTGAGTGAATTCAGTTCGCTCGCTACATTTGCGGGATTCGTCACGGCCGGCATCGCCGTCGGTCTGCAAGCCGTCTTGCTATCGATCGCCGCCTATTTCTTTCTCATTGGGCGTTACGGTATCCGAGTGGGCGAACGCGTCAGCGTGGCCGGCGTCACAGGCGATGTGGTCGATATCGGGCTTGTGCGCCTCTACATCATGGAACTCGCCGCAAGTGGAGGCGACCTCTACCCCACCGGGCGCATCGCGGTGTTTTCGAATTCCGTCTTTTTTCAGGCGGGCGTGCCGTTCTACAAGCAAATTCCCGGCACGGACTACACCTGGCACGAAGTTTCCGTTCCGATCGTCGCTGGCAGCAATTACAAATCCGTAGAGGAGAAAATTCTGCAAGCCGTGAATTCCGTGTATGACGGATATCGCAAGGACATCGAGCGCCAGCACACGGATGTCGAGCGCCGCATCGACATCTATATGCAAGCCCCCAATCCCGAGCCGCAACTCCGTTTCACCGACAAGGGTCTCGAATTTCGCGTGCGCTACCCGGTGGAATTGCGGAGAGCATCGGCGATTGACGACGAAGTCACCCAAAGAGTGCTGGAAGTAGTTAATGGCGAGCAGGATTTGAAAGCCGCTGTCTCAGGTCCGCCGACCATCCGCACTCCGGCCGGCGCCTGACGCACTCGGCTAGCTTCCGGGCAGTCCCACGATATCGAGCGCGTTCACTCGCGAATCGTCGAGGGTAAGTCCCCAATGCAGGTGCGGCCCGGTCACGCGTCCGGTCGCTCCCACGCGCCCAATCACCGCGCCCGCCGCAAGCGTTTCACCCACCTGAACGCCTAGCACTTTCATATGTGCGTACAATGTGTAGACGCCCAGTCCGTGGTCAATCACCACAGTGTTCCCGGAAAAATATAAATTCTCAGCCACCACCACGCGCCCTCTCTGCGAAGCGTGTATCGGTGTACCTTCCACCGCAGGTATATCCACGCCGCTGTGCGGAGAGCCGGGCGTGCCGTTCAGCACGCGCCGCCGCCCGAAATTCTTCGCCGTATGAATGCCCGGCAGCGGCAGGCGAAACGCCCCGGTCGATAATTTCTCAGGCGTTACCGTAGCGAAGATCGTCCGCAGCCGCGCCTGCTCTAGCTCGGCCCGCTTCGTGTCCTCCGGATTCGGCTGGACGTACTTCGGCGCTACTGTCAGCTTCTCTTCGGGAAATTTACCATCCATTACGGAAACGGGAACCGCGCAGCTCACCGAATCGCTCGATTCCGGCTGCACGTGGAGTTTCAACTCATATTTTCCAGGAGAATGTGCGAGATCGATGCCCAGGAACCCGTGGAAGAAGCCCTTGTACCTTGCGTCGCGCCAGAAGGGAACTGAACGCACGGCTTCGCGCGCGGTCCACTCTCCAGTCACCTTGTCGAGCGCCGTTTGCCCGTGCACCTCGAGCCGTAGCAAGCCGCCCTGCACGGCTCGCGCCGGAAAGAAGCGCACCGTGATTCCGCCGCCGCAATCGTAAGTGTTACTGCCGACTGCCGCTTTTGCTTGTGCTGCTACGTGTGGCGCCCACGCGAAAAATAACGCCGCCGCCGTCGCCGCAAATCGTAACCGCCCCGCTCTAGAAGTTCTCAGCTATTTGCTCCCGATATAGGTCACGCGCCAGACGCTGTCCGATCCATCATCCGTAAAAATCAAAGCGCCATCCGACGCCACCGTAACTCCCACTGGCCGCCCCCAAACCTCTCCGTTCGGCGTAACGAACCCCGTAACGAAGTCCATATACTCGCCGGTGGCTTTCCCATTGTGCACCGGGACGCAAATAATTTTGTACCCCGTCCTCTTCGCGCGGTTCCAGGATCCGTGCTCGGCCGCAAATGCATAACCCGAATACTCGGGCGGAAACATTTTGCCGTCGTAGAAAGTCATCTCGAGCGAAGCCGAGTGCGACTGCAGCAACACATCCGGCACAATCACTTTGTCTTTTAGCTCCGGATGTTTCCCGGCATGGCGCGGATCCTGATTCGTCCCGATGTAATACCAAGGCCAGCCGTAAAATCCGCCGTCCTTCACGCTCGTGATGTAATCGGGGACCAAATCGTCTCCGAGCTCATCGCGTTCATTCACCGAAGTCCAAAGCACGCCGGTCGAGGGATCGATCGCGATTCCCACTGGATTCCGAATTCCCGCCGCATAAATCCGCTCGCCCGATCCATCCGGATTAAATTCCAGAATGTCCGCGCGATGATCTTCGGCCGCGTCGTCGTCCACATTCGATTTTGAGCCTACGGACACCCACATCTTCTGCCCATCCGATGAAAACGCAATATCCCGCGTCCAATGTCCGCCTCCGCGCAGCAGGCCGCCGCCCGGAATCGTCGCCACCACGGTTTGCGCTTTGCCGCGCGCTTTCAAATCACCATTATGGTAGGGAAACTTCACCACGCTCCCGGTGTTCGCCACATACACGAACTGAGGGTTTGCCCCAGGCGGATAGAACGCAATTCCAAACGGCTTCTTAAGGCCGGCAGCGAACACCTCTACCGTCTGCGCCCGCCCATCCGTGCCGATTCCGCGAAGCACGCGAATCTTGCCCTTCTCGCTTTCAGCGACGAATAGATCGCCATTCGGTGCCGTGCGAATCAGCCGCGGCCCGCTCAGTCCGGTCGCGATCTGGTCAACCTTGAATTCTGGCAACGCCTGCGGCCACGCGTTACTCGGCCGCGATACCACGCGCGCGAAGTTATCCGCCGATTTCGTGGCATAAGGCTTCGGCAAATCCGCGGGCGTAATCAATCTTCGAACGCCCGGCGCATCTTCACGCCAGTCGCCATAAGCGCCTTCGCCCTTCAAAAGTTTCCCTTCGTCGGCAGGTACGCCAGTAATTTCGTCTGCACGGTGTTCAACCGCGCTCGTTCCGTTACCGCCCACGGTGGCTTTTCTGCGACTGTCATCTCGCTTCAATGCTGTAGCGGCGAGCGCCAGAAGCACCGCGATGGAAGCGACGACAAGGCGCCCCTTGAAATATATCTTTCTGCTATTCATGGAAACTTGCCTCCGCAGGCCCGGCTCACCCATGTATGTAAGATGATTCTACGAACCCGTCGGTTCCACCTGCCAGGGCCGGAAAACCGCCCGATTCCTCCCCTTCTGAAATATACTCTTTCACCGCGCGGAGGCTCCATGGACCGGCAAACCGATCAGCACACCGACCAGAAAACCACCACGAAGCATCAACTCTTCATCAACGGAGAATGGACGGACGCAGCCGCCAAAGGTACCTACGAGAAAGCAAATCCATTCAACGGGAGGCCTGCCTCCACAGTTGCCGCCGCGAAGCGAGAAGACTCCAAGCGCGCCATCGAAGCAGCCGCCGCTGCATTTCCCACCTGGAGTAACACCGCCCCAGCCGTCCGCCGCAAGCTGCTGCTAAAAGCGGCCGACGTTCTCGATTCCCATCAGGCCGAGATCGCCCGCATCACCGCCGAAGAAACCGGCGAAACCTTCGGCTGGGGCATGTTCAATTGCATTTTCGCCGCAGGACTTCTCCGCGAAGCCGCCGCGCAAGCCTACGGCCTCATCGGCGAAATAATTCCCTCCGATCTTCCGGATACCGTAGCCATGGCCACGCGCCAGGCAGTCGGCGTGGTCGTCGGGATCGCCCCATGGAACGCGCCCATGATTCTCGGCATGCGCGCCGTCGCGATCCCTATTGCCTATGGCAACACGGTCGTCCTGAAAGCCTCCGAAGAATCTCCGGGCACTCACCTCGCAATTGCAAAGGTTTTCCAAGAAGCGGGTTTCCCGAAGGGCGTGCTCAACGTAATCACCAACGCCTCGGCCGATGCGGCCGATGTAGTCGACGAGCTCATCGCCCACCCCAAAACGCGCCGCGTAAATTTCACCGGCTCAACCAAAGTAGGCCGCATCATCGCCGAGAAAGCAGGGAAGTACCTCAAGCGCGTCCTGCTCGAACTCGGCGGCAAAGCCCCGATGATCGTCCTGAGCGATGCCGACATTGATGCCGCCGTCGCCGCCGCCAATTTCGGTGCCTTCATGAACGCCGGTCAAATTTGCATGTCCACGGAACGCATCGTCGCCGAGAAACCCATCGCCGAGGCGTTCGCCAAAAAACTTGCCGCGAAAACGAGCTCACTAAAGGTAGGCGACCCGCTGCAACCCGACACGCAGATCGGCTCCGTGATCAACAAAGGTGCTGCCGCCCGAGTCCAGGAATTGATCGATGACGCCGTAGCCAAAGGCGCCCAAATCCTCTGCGGCGGCAAAGCTGATGGCAATTGTTATTCACCCACTGTTCTTTTTGGCGTCACACCGAGAATGCGAATCTACGGCGAAGAGTCCTTCGGTCCGGTTGTTTCGATCGTCATCGCCGACACCGACGAAGAAGCCCTGCGCATCGCCAACGATACCGAATACGGCCTCTCCAGCGCCATCTTCAGCCGCGACGTCAACAAAGCCATGCGCTTCGCCGAGCAAATGCAAACCGGCATCTGCCACATCAACGGCTCCACAGTTCACGACGAGCCCCAAATGCCCTTCGGCGGCGTAAAAGACAGCGGCTACGGCCGCTTCGGCGGCAAAGCCGCCCTGGAAGAATTTACAGAGTTGCGCTGGATCACAATCCGCCGCACGCCCACTCATTACCCAATCTGAATCGGCCACAGTCGGTCTTTTTTTTCGGTGCTGTCGAGGTTGTCAGTGGGGTCGAGGTTGTCGGTGGGGTTGGAGTTTGTCACTGGAGTCAGAGGTCTTCGGTAAGGTCACGAGTTCTCTGTGGGATTGGAGATTGTAGCTGGGGTCGGAGGCTTTCGGTGGGAGCCCCCCGCTTCAGCGGGGGGAGCTGGACTTCAGTCCAGCGAAAAAAGCGCTCCACATTTGATGGGCTTTAGCCCTGGGAACTTAAATTTCTCGACTACAAAAAATACCGCTCGTCATCCTGAGCGGAGAGTCGGCCGCCTTTTCTTCGTCCCTCTCTCGCGGGACGGCCGACTCGCAGTCGAAGGATCTCAGCGCCTGATTTATGCAACCAACAATGCAACAAGCACACGTGAGCCCTAAAGGAGCGAAACCATGATCACCGGCACCCACGCCTTAATTCACTCCGACCACGCCGAAGAAATACGCGCATTCTTCCGCGACACCCTCAAACTCCCCCACGTCGACGCAGGCCACGGCTGGCTCATCTTCTCGCTGCCTCCAGCCGAAATCGGCATGCACCCGGCTGAGAAGGGAAGCCACTACGAACTCTACCTCCTGTGCGACGACATCAATTCCACCGTCGTCGATCTCGAAAAGCGCGGCGTAAAATTCAGCCGTCCAATCACCGACGCCGGCTTCGGCCTTACAACATCCATCACGCTTCCCGGCGGCGCCGAACTTGGCCTCTACCAGCCAAAGCACCCTCTCGCTCCGCCTTGGCCCACTGCGAAAAAGAGTCGAAACCGCCCCGCGAGCCGCGCGAAAAAGAAGTCACGCGCAAGGCGGCGCAGGTAGGCCCCAAACGCGCAGCAATTGCGGCCTATTGCCATTCAGTATCCGACACGCCTATCATAGGCCTTGCACCGATCAGAATCTGGTTGGGCGAACGCACGCCCCGCCGAAAGAATCGCTCTGCGCTGAATGCTCGTTTACTTCCAACCCGCAGATAGCACTTCGAGCCGCACCCCAGGCTCACAATTTCCCAAAATAATAAGAAGATCCAAATAGGAGGATTAGAAATGGCAACAGCCACGCACGCAGTTCAGCTCGACGATAAGGTTACAAACTTCGTAGCCCAGAAGCGCAAGATGCTCATCAACGGCAAGTGGGTCGATTCCGCTTCCGGCAAAACTTTCCCGTCATACAATCCCGCCACCGGCGAAGTTCTCGCCATGGTAGCCGAAGGCGATCGCGAAGATATCGACCGCGCAGTAAAGGCAGCCCGCGCCGCTTTTGAAACCGGTCCCTGGGCAAAAATTTCCCCGTCCGAACGCGGCCGCATGATGTGGCGCCTCGCCGACCTGATCGAAAAGCACACCGAAGAATTCGCGCAGCTCGAATCGCTCGACAACGGCAAGCCGCTCAAGATCGCCCGCATCGCCGACCTTCCGCTCGCCGTCGATCACTTCCGCTACTACGCCGGCTGGGCCACCAAAATCGAAGGCAACACGATTCCTATGGGTCTCGCGCGCCAGGGCAGCTATCACGCTTATACCGTCCGTGAACCTGTCGGCGTCGTCGGCCAGATCATCCCGTGGAATTTCCCGCTGCTGATGGCCGCATGGAAACTCGGACCCGCTCTCGCGACCGGCTGCTGCGTCGTCCTCAAACCAGCCGAACAGACGCCGCTCACCGCTCTCCGTCTCGGCGAACTGATTCAGGAAGCCGGCTTCCCGGATGGCGTCGTGAATATCGTTCCTGGCTACGGCGAAACCGCCGGCGCCGCACTCGCCGCGCATATGGACGTCGATAAAATCGCCTTCACCGGCTCCACCGAAGTCGGCAAACTCATCGTTCATGCTGCGACCGGCAACTTGAAAAAGGTTTCGCTCGAACTCGGCGGCAAATCGCCCAACATCGTCATGGACGATGCCGATCTGGAGTCCGCCATCCCCGGCGCCTCCATGGCCATATTCTTCAATCAGGGCCAGTGCTGCTGCGCCGGCTCGCGCCTCTTCGTCGAAAAGAAAATTTTCGACAAGGTCGTCGACGGCATCTCTCAGGCCGCCTCGAAAATTCGCGTCCGTCCCGGACTCGACCCCGAAAGCGATCTCGGCCCGCTCGTCTCCGAAGAGCAACTCAATCGCGTTTGCGGCTATCTCGAATCGGGCATCAAGGAAGGCGCGAAGGCCACCGTCGGCGGTTCACGCGAAGGCGACAAGGGCTATTTCGTTAAGCCCACCGTCCTCGTGAACACCAACGACAACATGAAAGTGGTGAAGGAAGAAATCTTCGGGCCCGTCGTCACCGCCACTCCGTTCAGCGACATGAACGAGATCGTCAACCGCGCCAACGACACAGTCTATGGTCTGGCCGCAGGCGTCTGGACCCGCGACGTGAAGAAAGCACACGCGATCGCGTCGAAGCTCAAGGCCGGCACAGTGTGGATCAATTGCTACAACGTCTTCGACGCCGCCCTTCCATTCGGCGGCTACAAGCAATCCGGCTGGGGCCGCGAAATGGGCCACGAGGTCCTGAAGAACTACACAGAAGTAAAATCCGTCTGCAGCGCGCTGTAGCAGTTAGGTAGCACAGGCATTCCTGCCTGTGCCCCAAGTTGCAAGCAGCAAACGCTTCTCAAAACAGCAAGGGGCCGAGCCAAGCCGACTCGGCCCTTTTCTATTCTACCGGTCGGGTTCATGCTCATCGAAGCCGCATTGAACGGCGGACGCAATCGCAGCCAGCATCCGGCGATCCCGCAATCGCCTGACGAGTTAGCGCACGCGGCACGCGAATCGGTCGCCGCAGGCGCTGGCGCTATTCATTTCCACGTCCGCGGACCCGATGCCCGCGAAAGCCTAGCGCCGTCCGACGTCGCCGCCGCAGTACGCACCGTGCGAGAAGCAATTCAAGGAACGCCTTTCGGCGTCAGCACAGGCGCGTGGATTCTCAAAGACGCCGCGCTACGCCACAAAATGGTTTCCGAGTGGAAGGCGCTGCCAGATTTCGCCTCGGTAAATTTCAAGGAAGAAGGCGCGGTGGAACTTGCCCAGCTTCTGCTCTCGCGCGACATGGGCATCGAAGCCGGAGTGAGCGACCTGCCCGGCGCCGAAGCCTTCGTCGCCAGCGGGCTCGCGCCGCGATGCCTGCGCGTCCTGATCGAGCCGCAAGAAAACTCAGCCGATAGCGCCCTCGCAAATGTGAGCGCCATCGAAGCGGCCCTTAAGGCCGGTGGTGTGAAGCTTCCATTGCTGCTCCACGGCGTCGACGCAACAGCATGGAAACTGCTCGATGCAGCTGCGGCGCGTGGCTACGACACGCGTGTCGGATTCGAAGACATACTCACGCTCCCCAGCGGCGCCCCGGCCGCGAGCAATGCCGAACTGGTAGCCGAAGCCGTGCGTCGCGCGACCCGACACGGCGCCCCCTAACATCGCGTCCGCTGCAAACAACGTCGTCATCCTGCTTGCCCTGAGGAACGAAGGGAGCGGAGAGTCGGCCGCTTCTGTTTTTCGTCCCGCTCCTGCGGGACGGCCGACTCGCAGTCGAAGGATCTCAGCGTAGCGCTTGCCGACCGGCCAGCTACGGCAACTGTGTCGCTTCCATATTTCTACTTTCCATTTTCCACTTTCCGTTTTCTATTTCACGCCCCGCCCTTTGCCTTCTGCTCTCGCAACTCCTTTTTCCAACCCAGCACGCGCGCCTTATTCCCAGCCTCCTCCGCCTCCGGCACCATGCCCTTGCGCTGATACGCGCGCGACACAGTCGTCCATGCCAGAATATCCTCCGGCTCTATCTCCAGAATCCGCCGCGCCGCCTCGATCGTCCGGTCAAAATCTTCCTTCGCGTAGTATGCTCGCGCCAGACCATGCAGCGCGTCCGCAAATTTCGGATCGAGCGCAATCGCGCGCTCGTATTCCGCAATCGCCTCGTCCAGTTTCCCCTCGCCGAACAAATCAATCCCGGCGTAGTAGTGATCTTCAGCGCTCGTCGCTTCCGTCATCGTCCTCTCATCGCTCCCGCGCCGATTCTACCATCGGCTCTGAGACCACGCTGGGCGAGGCGCTTGCCAATTTCAAATTTCAAATTTCCAATTTCCGCCTCATGCTAAACGCTCTCCGCTACTACTGGATCATCTCCAAAGGTTACCGCCTCCGCCCCTGGGCCTCCCCCTACATCCAATGGCGCATGGAAACTTTCTTCGGCCACGAAGCCGCCAACCTCAACGCCCGCAAATTCTTCGCCCTGATGTGGCGCGAACGCACCCGCATGGAGCGCTTCCTCGACTGGGTCGCCACCCGCCGCCGCGCCCAGTGCTCTCGTTGAAACCGGCGCACAATCAGAAGAACAAACCGCGAAATAAGGTGTGAAGTCGAGCGATTGACTCAACCCTGAAATCTTGCGCGGGTATAGCTGCGCAAAAGGTAGGGAACTGGTTTGACGGTCGCTTATGGAGGGGATCCCCGACGGCAGAGTCGGGACGCGAAAGGCGCGGAATCCCCTCGCTGACGCTTTCTTGCGCAAGTGAGTCAGCGCAAGTGGATTTTTGTACCGCTGGCCTCCGGCCGGCGTATTTGACTTTGACGCTGAGCGCGAAGGCGCGCTCAGTTCGTTGCGCGGGTGAGGCTGCGCAAAAGGTAGGAGACCGAGCAGCGGTCTCGAGATTCTTATGAAGGCGATCCCGGAGGGGCGACCGGGGCGCGGAAGGCGCGTTCGCTGCGGCGAACCGAGGTTGCGCGGGTGGGCTGGGCCCTTCGAGACGCAGGGCTTGCCCTGCGTCGCTCAGGGTAAACAAGCGGTACGAGACCGGACAGCGGTCTCGAGATTCGCGAGTTTGCGATGCGCTGCGGCGGATGCGAAAAGCGTGTTTTGTGTCCATTAGGATTTGGGTTTGTCGTTTGTTTTGAAGGAGTTGAGTGATTTTCTGATTGTTCGATTGTTCCTATTAGGAATTTGGGCGGGGTTGGGGTGGGGGCCGCGAATCGCGGTCGAGTGCGCCTGCTGTCCGATAGTGACGTCTTCGTCATCATATAAAAACGGGCAATGGTAGCATGGATTTGGGCGGTTGTAAACCTGTAGAACCATGCATAGCGTTCTAGGCCGCGGTTTCGATTACGCGACTTACCAGACGTTCGTCAGAGATCGTGCTATAAACCTTTCTGCTCGTCCGGGGCTGGCGCGCACCAACCGAAAGAAAGGTAAAAATGGATCCTGTTGCCCGGGTGGTGGTTGAAATTGCCGGCATCCTCCTGCTCGGGGCACTAGGCGAGTTCATCTTCGCGCGGACGCGCGTGCCCGACGCGGTCTGGCTGGTGGGCGCCGGCATTCTCGCCGGCCCCATATTCGGTCTTATCCCGTCAGGGCTTCTTAGGCCAGGCGTCCCATTCTTCGGAGCTATAGCGCTGACGGTCATTTTGTCGAGTGGAGCGTTTCGTCTCCAACTCACCGAAGTAGTTGCGGCCGCGCCGCGCGGTATTCTTCTGGGTTTGTCGGGCTTCCTTTTTTCTTTGGTCGCAGTCTGCGGGTTCTTCTGGCTGTCAACAAAACTGGGTTATGTGCGCCCCTCGCCACCGTTGGCATGGGTGATGGTAGGCGCCATAGTCGGAGGTACCAGTTCGGTTGTCATTATGCCAACGATGGCCATGGCTCAGGCATCTTCCAGAGTGGCGCGCATGCTGGAGGTCGAGTCCTCCGCAACTGACGCGCTTAGCGTCATTGTAACGATGGTGCTGATCGACCTGATCGTGAGTGGCAGTGCTGATATTTCGCGTCCCTTCATTGCCCTGGGTAGAGAACTCGGTGTCGGAGTAACTTTGGGTTTGATTGCCGCTGCATTGCTTGTCCCCGGAATACCTTCGATGCGGGACAAGCCCCATGGATATACCGTATTTCTTGCGTCAATGCTTGCGTTGTATGGAATCACCGATTTGTTTAGAGGAAATGGTGCCATGGCGGTGCTGGTGGCGTCGCTTTTGATTGGTAACGCTTCGTCGATCGTTCCACGCCTGTTTCCGGGCGCCCATGGGCTGGAGTTCGCTCCAACGGAGACAACGCGGGTCATGCAGGACCAGATGGCGTTCCTTATCAAGTCGTTCTTTTTTTTTCTGATTGGCCTGATGTTCCCGAAGGAGCCGAGGCAGATCGCGCTGGCGGCCGTCGGTGTGCTTTTACTCCTAGTGATGCGGGTTCCAGCTGTACTGCTCTCGACGAGGAGCATGGGATTAGGGAAGAAGGAGTTCTGGTTCCTAACTGCGGCCATACCTCGCGGTCTTGCCGCCGGTGTACTGTCCACGCTTCCGATGCAATACGGGGTTCCGGGGGCGGAGAATCTGGCCCCATCCATATTCGCGGTAATTGTCCTCAGCGTCCTGGTTTTTGCGATCGGCTACTCGATAGTGGGCCGGTTGCCCGACAAATGAGAACATCTCGTGAGCTGATTGTGGCCTGTCGCAGAGCAACCGTTGCCAGCGAAGGGTGGGGCACACGGCACCCGGCAAATTATTGTTCGATTGTTCCTATTAGGAATTTGGGCGGGGTTGGGGTGGGGGCCGCGAATCGCGGTCGAGTGCGCCTGCCGTCCGATAGTGTCGTCTTCGTCATCATATAAAAACGGGCAATGGTAGCATGGATTTTGGCGGTTGTATATCTGAATAACTACGCAGACTGCACGAAATTAACGAGAAGAAACTCTGCGAACGAGGCTGTTCTGGCAGATGAAAGAATTCCAGATGGCACGGGAGGCACAGAAAGCGATTCTAATGTCATTGTTTCCAAGGAAGATGTTTTTTCCCGCAGTTACAATACACTCTGTTTTCGTGGTCAACGAGATTGTCGAGCGCAACGTAAGTCCCGCACTCACTGCAACAGAAGTGTTTATCGAATTCGAAGATATCGTCGAAACACGCTTCTATATCGCCAGGGCTTATTCCGGGTCCGGAGTCATGAGAACCCGAGGTAAGTACGACATTGCACGCCTCTATCTTAGAAAAAGCAGGATCCGCCAAAATATCGGGACTCTTCTTTTTTAAAGTAGCGCGTAGTTCGCTTAGAAGTTCTCCGGGCATTCGGCGCTCATTTTCATTGTTAAACAGAAATGCCATCTTCACTTCAAGGGAATAGCCGATCTCCTTTAGCATTCTTTCAAGCCCGGTTCTTAGGTCGTTTGGGGTGACGGTACCAGCGGCCTTTTTCTGTACGATTTGTTCTTTTAGGTTTTTCGCGGAGCTCTTGATGCGGACTGACCTGCCCCCCGAAATTTAGTCCAGCCAAAAGTTAGCTTCTCCGGGTATAAGACCACGAGAGGAGAAGCGCCATGAAAGGAAGCCGCTTTAGTGAAGAGCAGATCGTTGGGGTGTTGAAGGAGGCAGAGGCTGGAGTTCCCATGAAGGACCTCTGTCGCCGCGTTGGCATCAGTACAGCTACGTTCTACCACTGGAAAGCGAAGTACGGTGGTCTGGAAGTGAGCGAGACCCGACGGCTGCGTCAGGTGGAGGAAGAGAACGGACGGCTGAAGAAGATCGTGGCGCAGCAAGCCCTGGACCTGGACGCGCTAAAGGTGGTGCTGGCAAAAAAGTGGTAGGCCCGCGGGCGAAGCGAGAAGCGGTGTGTGTCGTGCGGGAAGAAGCAAGACTCAGCGAGCGACGCGCCTGTGGGCTGATCGGGATGCACCGCGGGAGCTGGCGGTACCGGCGGAAGGAACGGAACGAAGCGGCGTTGCGGGCTCGGCTACGCGAGTTGGCAGGCGAGCGTCCGCGATTCGGCTATCGGCGGCTGTACATTTTCCTGCGCCGGGAGAAGACCGCGGATGGAACGCTGCGGTGGCGTGTCAATCACAAGCGAGTGTATCGGCTGTACCGGGGAGGAAGGGCTGGCGATGCAGCGTAGGAAGCGCAGGAAATTTCGGTCTGAAGCGCGGCTACCGCGGGCACTTCCGACGCGTGCAAATGAGATGTGGACGATGGACTACACGCATGACGAAATGGCCGGCGGGCGGAAATTCCGAACACTGAACCTGATGGATGGCTTCACGCGAGAGGCCCTGTGGATCGAACCGGACACGTCGCTGCCCGGTCTGCGTGTGGTGCGAGTCCTGGAGGGGCTGCGAGAACGACGTGGAACACCGGCGGCAATCCAAGTAGACAATGGAACGGAGTTCACCAGCCGCGTTGTGGATCAATGGGCCTATCAGAATCAGGTGGCGCTGCACTTCATCGAGCGCGGCAAGCCCACGCAGAACGCGTTCATCGAAAGCTTCAACGGGAAGTTCCGAGATGAATGCTTGAATCAGAACTGGTTCGTGGATCTCCGACACGCACGGAAGGTGATCGAGGACTGGCGGGTGGATTACAACACGGTACGCCCACACAGCTCACTAAGATATCTGACACCGGAAGAGTTCGCGGAAAGTGTGGCCGCGCGACCGGCGTCTCCCCCCACGCCGGTCGTCTCTATCGACCCAGCATGGGTAGGTTCGGATGTCCAGGAACCCGAGAGTGCTAACTTATGACTGGACCAAAAACGGGGGGCAGGTCAGGACGCCCACATCCGACGACAGCTCCAGCTCGGAGATTAGCCAGCCTTGAGATAGCATTTCTTTCTTAATCATTTCGAACCAGAACGGTTCGTGTGTCAGTAAGATTATTTGCCACTCCGAAAATTCACTTCTCAGGAGGTGCAATAATCTGAGTCGGTGGTTAGAGTCAAAACTGCTTACGATGTCATCCAAGACAAAATAACCGTTGACCTTGTTGAAAAGCTTTGCGGACGCCAGAAACACTGCGATGCCTAGGCTGTTCAGGTGCGATTCGCTGAGATATTTGAGGGGAGGGTAGGATTCTTTCCCATGAAAACTGTATTTGAATTCGACTCCCTCATCGAGGACAGTCAGTTTGATGTCGTCGACATTCTCGTGGGGATGCATCGCCAAGTAGTAGCGGCTTATGTCGCCTGACATTCGGTCTAGGGCCGATTGCAGGGTGGTAGAATGGAGCCGGTTAAATTCTGTTCTTACCTTCGAAAGAGTTCTGATCTGATCGTCGAATCGGCGCTTGCTTTTTGTGGAATCTGCGTACCGAAGAAATGCAGTTCGGAGGAGCCCAAGATTTCGGACAAGATTAAGAAGATCCTGCTCCTCTCTCGTCAACGCTAGCGCGTCAGCCTCTCCTTTCACCCGGTCAGATTCCTTACGGAGTGCTGCAGCGATGATCGGCTCGTGGCTTCCAAGTTGTGTTGTGATTGGTCGAAACCGCTCGAAGTCTTCACGAATATGCTCTCTTAGATCCTTGGCAGCGAGCAGATATTCGTTGACGGTGCTAATGAAAACAGCGTCGGACCCTGTTTTTGCGGACTTACTTGCGAGGTTCAGAGCGACCTGTATAACGTTTTCAAGATTACTCAGAGCCGTCGCCCGCTGAGAAAAAGCACGGCTGTATTTCTTCTTACTTTCTAACAGCTTCTGAATCCGGTTTGCGACAGCACTCTTTAGCGAACTCCAAGGTATCGGCTGTAAGCAAAGGGGACAGGTGTCGGGTGCGCTCAGTCGATTTTCAATCGCATTCGCGCCCATGGAGAGAAAGCTTTCGAGCTTGATTTGTCGGATTTCCTCCTCAGACTGAAGAAGTTGCGAATAAAGAGCTGTGAATTCTGCGTAGCTTTGGGTTACCTCAGAGATCTTCTTGCCTAGGGCATCGCACTCGTCCTTGGCCGCCCTGAAGACAAGCTGCTTGGCCGCTTTCTCAGTGTCTCCTAGTTTGTTACTGATCTCATTTATGGCGTTCCTATATGCCTGATCGTCACCGATTGTGATCGAAAGTCCCAGTGAGCTGATAAGCCGTTCGCCGGCCGCAAACAATTCTTTAAGGGTTGAAATCTGCGTGCCTGCAAGCTTAAAGCACTCTTTCTGAAATTCCGGGGCGTTACGTGTCGCCGCCACGTAATCGGGAGTGCCTTCAAGTTTTGTCTGGGTTCGACTAAGCACTTCTCGGAATTCGTCGAGAGCCTCATAGCCTATGATTTTGGCTAGATATTGTCGCTTCTCGGTTTTTGTGCTGACGACGAAACTAAGGAGGTCATGGTTGCGGAGTATTAGTCTCTCCTGTCCCTTATAAATCTCGGCCATATACACCTGAAAGTCCTGACTCTTGTTCGAGAAGGAGGAGGCGTAAGATGGCAAAAGGGTCTTGCCAGAGTTCAAAGTATTGACGTTGAAACTTAGCGTCACGGTCGATGATTCCGTGTTCGCGAGGAGCGTGTTTCGCAATGCCGCTTCTTTGCAGTTCTCTTTCCAGAGATGATCGACCCGATCGGTATAGAACCACTCGATCGCATCTGCAATCGAGCTCTTGCCAGTTGCATTTTCGCCAAAGATCGCGATGCTTTGACACTTAGCACCTAGGTCCACAGCCAGGGCGCCAAATGTTGCACGAAACCCTGCGAGTTCAATTCGTCGCACCCGAATCATGGCCCGACCTTGCGACGAGCCTCTTCAAGACTCCGAAGCAGATTTATCACTGTCAACTTGTCCGCCGACCTAAGAGTCTCGAGAGCCTCCACCACAGGTTGGTCAAGGAGGGTGTCGTTCTTTATTTGCTTGATGAAATCAGCGACAATTTCGGGACCGGATTGTATCTTCGCGTCATGCGGCTGCGTCTCGTGGGGTTTGTTCACGCTGCCTCCTGAGATAGAGTGGAGTACGCTTACGTGAGTGTATATCCAACAGTGCAGTTCATTGAAGAGGAACCTCTCGATGAGATCTCGATTCGCTCAGTTCGGGGGGCGATCGGTTTGTATTTCATCCACATATTGGGTACGCCCATTCCGTACCCGTTCAAAGCGTCCCGGCTCATCTATATCGGAATGAGTGAATCCAGGTATAACAGCATTGGGAACCGTCTGCGTGCCCATCTTTTCGGCCAGTCTGATAATCCGGGGTTGACAAACTACGTTCGCCAAAGAGGTGCCCGGTTCTCCTACCTGACGTTTGACTTCCTCAATGTGTTGGGAATTCCCAGCATTGCCGAGTTAGAGGGAGTTTTTCTCAGAGGATTTTTGGCCTCCTTTGGCTGTTATCCCATTTCGAACAATCAGTCGGGAATCGAAATCAGAAACGGGGATTCCACGGTTGGGTTTGAGATTAAGTGGGAACGTTTCGACTAGTTGTAGGCGTCGCGCTCGGTTACAGCAGCGTATCTAGTGAATCGGGAGGTCGAGCGTGAAGATCGCGTCCATCCGAGCCTTGCGCGGTTCAAAATGGTATTTCTTCGTCTGAGATCTCTTGTTGGGGCGCTCGAACGACGATTGCATCTTCGTTCTGATCGACGATTTCCGCGCACGCGGTCACGAGGGTGTAGTGCTCCCCGCTAAAACTGGACAGCTCATTTGAGTAAGATCAGGGCCTCCAAACAGGAGGCAGCATGGGCAGAAAACCACGCGTAGATCGATCCCCAGAAGAGAAGTGGCAAATCGTGCAGGAAGGCATCAAGAGCGGGAATGTCTCGGAGACGTGTCGGCGTCACGGGATCGCTCCGAATCTGTTCTATCGCTGGAAGGATGAAGCGGAACAGGGAGCGAAGGCAGCGCTTGGGGGGAGAAGCGCTGCCGCGGCCGAGACCGAGAAAGATCACCGCATCCGGCAGTTGGAACGGACGCTAGGACGAAAATCACTGGAGATCGAGATCCTAAAAAACGTCGTGGGGGAGTGAGCTGTGGTGCCGTTCACTCCCAGGCGCGAGAGATGGTAACGCAGGGCTACGCGGCCACGCTGGTAGCGGCGACTTTGGCCATCAGCCGGTCGAGTCTGTACTACCAGAAGCGGCCGCGAGGCAGCCGAGCGGATCGAACCTACGATGAGCAGATCGTAATGGCGTGCGGAGAGAAACTGGCCTACGGCTATCGGCGGGTGACGTGGTGGCTGCAGCGGAAGAGGGGCCTGCCCGTGAATCGCAAGCGCGTGTTGCGGGTGATGCGAGAACGTGGGCTGCTGGTGCGCTCGCGTCGTTTGCGCGCACGCAGGAAGAAAGAGTGGGGTCGTGTGGAAGCAGCCGAGCCGAATCAGATCTGGCAGTCGGACATGACCAAAGTGTGGGCCGGTCCAGCAGTAGGTTGGGCTTACCTGGTGTGCGTGATCGACTGCTGCACGCGGGAGATCGTGGGATGGAATCTCTCGCACCGCTGCCGGACGGAAGATGCGCTCGCAGCGGTCGAGCGAGCAGTGCTAGAACGGCTGCCCAAAGGTAGCCGTCAGGAAAACTTGACGCTGACGACGGACAATGGAACGCAGTTCACTTCTTCGCGCTTCTTGGAGACGTTGGGCCGGCTCGGCATCACCCATCGGCGGACGGCCTATCATCACCCGGAAGGCAACAGCTACATCGAACGGTTCCATCGCAGCTTGAAAGAGGAGGAAGTCTGGACGGCAGAGTATCGGAGCTTGGAAGAAGCGCGAGCATCGATTGCTCGTTGGATCGAAGAGTACAATCACGACCGGCCTCACCGCGGAGTTGGGAATCGTACTCCGCACGAGGCCTTCTTGGCTTTCACAGCTGTACTAAACTCGGAGACCCTGACTGTCTAAATTAGCGGGGAGCACTACAAGGGCATCTCTTACGAAGTTCAATCTCTGCTGGGCCTCTTGCGCACCGTCGCGGTCGGGATGGTGTATTTTAGAAACTTGGTGATAGCCTTTCTTTACTATTTCAAGCGCTAAGTCCTTGCTCGTAGGGACTCTTTTCTTTCGCTGGCCACCACCTGCTCGCCTTTGAATCTCCTCGTGAACGGCCACTATTATGATCAGATCATCGCGGTCAAACGATTCAAGGCCATCCGCTTTGAGTGGGAATCTCTCCGCTAATTCCTTAAGGAACGCGTCAGTCACCTCCGGCAATGTATGACCCTCGAAGCCGCCATATCCGACCAGAACACGTGGCATGATGCGCCACAATATCATAGGCCCGCGCATGGAAATTCTTCATTTATATAGGCGTACAATCGGAATTCAAAGGGTGACTCGAAAATGTCGGGACTCAAAATTCTGCAAAAATCCGAGGTGTTGCACGCGGCTCGCTGGTGGGAGGCTGAGGCTGGCGGCAAAGTGCACTGTTACCTTTCTCCGCGGCATTGCCATATTGGCGAGGGGCAGGGCCTTCGCGAATCCCGGGGCTGAAGCCCCGACTTGGTTTGCGTGCGTTGCCCCGCAAAATGCGTACGGGACGCGAGAACCGCGCTGCGCTGGACTGAAGTCCAGCTCCCCGTGCTAAAGCAAGGGGCTCCCACCTTGAGCTACATCCGAACTGCAAAGGCAAAAGCGGGCGCAGCAAGCAGCGCCCCTACAAAACCGACAGCAGATCCGTCGCCCCGCTCGGGATGACAACGGGGAAGAGGGGCGCGGGACGGGGAAGGTCCACGACGAGAAATGCGCTCGTCGTGGCTAACACGGCAAAAGGCAAAGGCGGGCGCGCAAGCAGCGCCCTTACAAGACCGACTGCAGATCCCGCGCTGCGCTCCCTTCGTTCCTCAGGGCAAGCGGGATGACAATGGGGGAGAGGGGCGCGGGACGGGGAAGGCAAAGGCGAATGGCAAAGGAGCCGGCAAGATGCCGGCGCTACAAGGGAGACGACCCACGACGAGGACAAGAGGCGCCGAGATTCTTAAAACTCGAGGCGGAGCTGGAAGGCGATCATGCGGGGGGTGCTGTCGCCGCCGAGGCCTACGCCGAGGAGGCCCGTTGGCGGAGAGGTGGTGTAGGTGAGGGCGCCGAAGCCGGTCTGGGTGGTGGGTTTGCCGGGGATACCGGCGAGGACCATGTTGGGCAGGCCGAAGTTGGGATGATTGAACAGATTGAAGAATTGGACGTCGAAGCGCAGCTTGACGCGCTCGGTGAGAGTGAACCATTTGGTGATGTAGAAATCGCTCCAGGCGAAATCGGGGCCGCGCAGGGCGTTGCGCCCGAGAGTGCCGAACTGGCAATTCGCGGAACTGTCGCCTCCAGCGCAGGCGCCGGTGCTGGGATCGACGGCGGAGACGAACGCGTCGGGATTGAGCCACTGCACCGTGCCGGGTTGCGTGACGCCGGGAATCGGATTGTGCTCGTAGAGGCGCTGGCCGGGAACGACGCTCGCGAATTGCGGGCCGCTGCCGTTGACGATGCCATTGCCATTGGCCGAATACGGAGTGCTCAGGACGGAGAAGGGAATGCCGCTGTGCCAGAAGACGGTGCCGGAAACCTGCCAGCCGTTGAGCGCATAGCCGAGTAGCCGGTTTTCAACTTTAGAGGGGAATTGATAGGTGTACTGCGCGTTGAGATTGTGGCGGATGTCGTAATCGCAGGGGCCGTAATCGCGCATTAAATCTCCGGGAAGCGGCGAAAGAATTCCTCCCGCGGAAAATTGCAGAAATCCCCCGTTTGACACGGTGTCCATGCAGCGGCTGAAGGTGTAGTTGATTTGTCCCATCAGACCGCGGCCGAGGCGCTTGGACGCGGAGGTTTGCAAGCCATTGTAGTGGCTGTTCGCGCCAGTGGAAAGTTGCGTGACGGCGCCGAATCTGGAATCAGCGGGTTGAAATCGGGGATCCGTCGGATCCACGGGATTGACATACGGGAAGGGAGCGAAGCAGCCGTCGCAGACGGTCTGGAAGCCGTTCACCTGCGTGAGATACGGCTGATTCAAGGCGCGCGTGCCAACGTATTGCACATGGACGCTACCCGTGGTTCCGAACTGGTGCTCGACTCCGAGGCTCCACTCCATGAAGTAAGGCGCGTGAAGTTCGCCCCTTGGAACTGCGGTGATAGCGACCGGCGGAAGACAAGTTCCGGAAGCCGCTTGTCCAGGCGGGCATGAGAACTGGCCCGCCGGAAATCCTTGGGTGAACGTGTTGTTGGCGGCGACGGTTGCGTCCACCGCGCTACTGGGAACGCCCGGTGCGATCGCGGTGCCACCGACGGTGCCGAGCAGGCCGCCCTGGAAGGTTTTGACGTACGGCGGATTCACGCCGACGGTGTCGACGACGCTGCCGGGCAGGATGTCGCTAAAAATTCCGAAGCCTGCGCGCAGGACAGATTTCGGCTCGAACTGCCATGCAATTGCGGTGCGCGGCTGAAGAATGGCGAGCGGCGTGGAAGAAAATATGTTGCCGAGGCCGGTTTGAATCGCGGCGTTGAGAGGTTGATTCACGTCGTGCGAGATGGAATCGAATGAGCCGCGCAGGCGCGCGATGTGCTGATGCGGATTCAGGGGATTGGAATTCAACGTGTCGCGGAGGCCGAAGGTCCACGTGAGCGTTTTTGTGACTTTCCAAGTGTCCTGTGCGTAGAGATCGAGATTCAGGAAATTAAAGGGCTCGTTGGGCGAGGTGGGGAAAGTTTTGGTAGCCGTCGAGGCGACGCCATAGATGAATTGCGGCAGCGTGGTGTAGGTGACGGTGGGAACGGAGCCTTGGCCGAAGTCAAAATCGTTGAGGCGAAAAATGCGCGTGTTGGTGCCGAAGCGGAGTTCGTGCGCGCCGTGGCTCCAGGCGAGATTGTCGTTGATGAAAAAGCGCGAGGCGCGGCGGCCCTGGATCCAGGTGTTGTCGAGCCCGCCGATGGTGGTGAACGGGGCATTCGCGCCGAGTCCCTGGAGGACGATGGGAAATGCGGCGAGCGTTTTGTCGAAATCGCTGGGACCGAAGAGGCTGCCGTACCAGGAAAAAGCAGGATTGAAATAATTGACGAGGTTTTGCGAAAAGACGTGCGTATAGCCCGCGGCGAAGGAATAGAGCGGCTGGGGAGAAAGTGCGTTGAAGAGAGGATTGATGGGATCGGTGTAGGCAGCTTGGAGCCCATTGTCGGTCTGGAAGCGATACCACGTGGTGTTCTTGTCGTTGATGTTGTAGTCGAGGCGCACGGTCTGGACTTGCTCGTGATCGTCGCTCGAATGAGAGACGCTTTGACGATTGGCACAGCCGTTGCCGTCGTTGGGAATCGCGGGCGCGCCACCGCCAGAATCAAATGGGCAGCCAAGAACGGCGAGAGGCGTACCGTTCGTGTTGCGGTAGAGCGAAAACATTTTTTGATAGAAGGGCACCGATTGCGGCGACGGCTGATAGATCGAGCCGGTGACGGAATCTGTGCCACCGAGGGGAAGCTGCTGCAAGACGTAATTTTGGAACGCGGGAGTGGGAACCGTGGCGGCTGTGACGATGGGCAAGGCGATGCGAACCCATTCGCTATCGAAGAAGAAGAAAAGTTTGTTGTGAATAATAGGGCCGCCGATGCTACCGCCGAAATGGTTCACCGTCGAGCGCGGCTTGTGATTGCCGGGTGTCGCATTGGTGAAATAGTTTGCGGCGTTGAAACGGGAACCGTTCCACAGCTCGTACAGGTTGCCGTGAAATTCGTTCGAGCCGGACTTCGTGACGTAATTCACCTGCGATGCGCCGTAGCGGCCCTGATCGACGGCGTAGGACAGCGTGTTGACCGTGACTTCTGAGATCGAGTTAAGGCCTAGAACGAGATTCGTGGAGAGGCCACTATTGAGATTCGTGAGCGGGTCGTTTGTTTCCAGGCCGTCTACGATGTAGCCATTCGAGAGAGCGGGCAAGCCATTGAACTCCACGTTGCCGTAGCCGTTCGTGCCTCCGACAAAGTCATTGCCGCTGCCGGCGGTATTGACGAGCGCGCCGGCGGCGAATTGCAGAGGGTAAGTTAGATCGCCGCCTGGATTGGGAAGATTTTCGAGGGCGGGGGCACTGAGGGTGGTAGAGGTATTCGCGTTCTCGGGATTCAGGATCGGCGCATCGCTGCGTATCTCGACGGTCTGTTTTGATTGCGCGACATTCAGCGTGAAGTCAACGTTCTGCTTCTGGCCCAATGCGGAAATTACGGAATCATTCTCCTGCGGCTCAAATCCCACCGCTTCGACTCTGACGATATACGCCCCGGGTTTGAGTTGCGGAAAATTGAAGCGGCCGGCGTCGTCGGTGCTGGCGCTTCGATGTAAGCTGGTTTCCTTATTCGTTACCGTCACGGTGGCATTTGGCACTGTGGCGCCGCTTACATCCCTCACTTCCCCTACGATTGCGCTGGTGGTCTCACCCTGCGAGAAAGCCGGGTCGGGGGTGCACAAATGGAACGATGCGATCACTAGAAGCGCCAGCAAGGCCCTGCGAAGCATGGTAGTTAACCATAATTAATAAACATCATTAATGCAAGTAAATATAAAAAGACGGGGCGTAAGTAGATCAAATGACGTGAGGGAAACGAACCGCGTTAAGCGCTGAGCCGTGAGTTACGACAATCACAACGCAAGAAGCTAGGCCTTCGTATAGGCGTATAATGGCGTCAAGGGTAGCGGGAAAATGTCGGAACTGACGATTCTGCAAAAAGCCGAAGCGTTGCACGAGGCTCGCTGGTGGGAGGCTGAGCCCGGGGGCAAAGTGCACTGCTATCTTTGTCCGCGGCATTGCCATATTGGGGAGGGGCAGGCTGGGTTCTGCTATATCCGGGCGAATGAGGGCGGGAAACTTTACAGCGTGGGATATGCGCATCCTGCTGCGCTGCAGATTGATCCTATTGAGAAGAAGCCGCTGAATCACTTTATGCCCGGGACGAAAATATTTTCGATGGGGACGGCTGGGTGCAACATGGGCTGCTTCTTCTGCCAGAACTGGGACATTTCGAAGTCGCGGTCCGACCAGGTGAACTCGTCGTACATTCTGCCTGAGGACGTGGTGCTGCTGGCGATTCGCAACGGGTGCCCCTCGATCGCGTTCACGTACAACGAGCCGACGATCTGGGGCGAGTATGTGATCGACATCTGCGCTGCTGCGAAAGAATACGGGCTGAACACGGTGATGGTGTCAAACGGGTACATCACCTACGAAGCGTTTCACGATATTTACGATCACATTGACGCGGCGAATATCGACTTGAAAGCGTTCACTGAGAATTTCTACGGCAAGATTACGCTGACGCATTTGCAGCCGGTGCTCGACACGTTGAAGTGGCTGAAGAACGAGACGAATGTGTGGTTCGAGATTACGAATTTGATTATTCCGACGCTGAATGACGCGCCGGAGGAATCGCGGGCGCTGGCGGAATGGATTCTCGAGAATCTGGGGCCGGATGTGCCACTGCATTTCACCGCGTTTCATCCCGATTTCAAATTGCAGGATAAGCCGCGGACGCCGGCGGAGACGTTGCATGCGGCGCGGCGGATCGCGCTCGAGGCGGGGCTTCACTACGTATATGAAGGCAATATTTATAGCGATGGCGCGAATACGGTGTGTCCTTCGTGCAAGGCGATGCTTGTGGAGCGGTCGTGGCACAGCGTGGAGAAAAATCGATTGACGGGCGATGGTCGGTGCCCGAAGTGCGGGTGGGCGGTGGCTGGGCGGTGGGCGAATCCCCGTGGGGGGACGGCGGCGAAGATTGTGGGGCGCGCTGCTGACGTGGCGGATCCGAAGTATTCGGATTTGAATCTGTAGGGCAAGAACGAAAAAAGGAAAGAGCGAAAAGAGCGAAAAGAACGAAAAGAACGAGGTCGCGATGCGTGCCAAGAATCGCGAGCTGCGGTGTATTTTTGCGTTGGCACAGGCAGGAATGCCTGTGCTACTTAAAGGCAAAAGAGCCGGCCCCGCGAACACCATCAGGACGCGGACATCGCGCAGGATGCCCTTGGTTCCTCAGGACGAGCCGGCGCTACAAGGGAGTACGGTGCGACGAGCGGGGTGGAACCTGTGCGAAGGGACAGTGGGGCGTACAGTAATGGATACGCAATGCGCTGGGAGCGCGGGGCTGCTGTGGCGAGGCGAGTCGGCTTATGGTAGAGATAGGTCACAAATCCGTAAGAATTACCGGAGCCGCGGTGAGCCGCATTTGGGATGCGCTGAAGCAGGCGGAGAATGAACGGTCGCGCGCGAAGGGGCGCAAGCGGGCGGGCAGTTTATCTGGCGTAGGCGCGGATGCGGATTCGGATTCGGCTGCTGTGGCGCCGGCGCATGCGAATTCGGATGGGGCGGATCGGCGTCGCAGCGAACGGTGGGGGCAGCCGGTGCCGGTGCTTGTTTATGGCTCGGATTCTGAGAAGCAGCCGTTTCATGAAGAGACGGAGACGGCGGACATCAACGATGATGGATGTTCGTTTGTGATTGGTACTGCGGTAGCAAAAGGGCAGCGGTTATTTTTGGTGAACATGTTGAACGACGCGGAGCGCGAATGCCGGGTGGTGCAGGCGAGTCGTCGCGCGCGCGGCAAGGCGCAGATCGCGGTGGAATTTTCTGCGGCTGATGCGGACTTCTGGCTTCCTCGCAGTAGCAGCTGACCTGACAATTTATTCCTGAGTGGAGACGAGGCGCATTTTCATTCTGCGTCGCTCGCGCAGGCTAGCGCATCTATTTGTACGTAGTCGCAGTGGCCTCACTTTTTACCGCTCTGCCGCGGCCGCGGCGAAACGCCGTATTGAATCGCGGCGCGGATAACTCTACAGTTCAAGTTGCGGATTGCGCTCGCTCATGGCCAACGAATCCACTCCTCCCGCTTTCGTCCAAACAAATCCATGGTTCATTGCCGCCGCGGTGATGCTGGCGACGTTTATGGAAGTGCTGGACACGTCGATTGCGGCGGTGGCACTGCCGTACATTGCGGGGAGCGTCTCGGCGACGAACGACGAAGCCACGTGGGTGCTGACGAGTTACCTGGTGGCGAATGCGATCGTGCTGCCGGCGAGCGGATGGTTCGCGCAGAAATTCGGGCGCAAGAATTTTCTGGTGATCTGCATCATTATTTTTACGGTTTCGTCGTTTGCGTGTGGGGCGGCGACGAGTTTGCCGATGATTCTGATCGCGCGGGCGGTACAGGGAGCGGGCGGAGGCGCGCTGCAGCCGCTTTCGCAGGCGATTCTGCTGGAGAGTTTTCCGCCGGAGAAGCGCGGGCAGGCGATGGCGGCGTTTGGATTCGGCGTGGTGGTGGCGCCGGTGCTGGGACCCACGCTGGGCGGATGGATTACGGTGAACTACAGCTGGCGGTGGGCGTTCTACATCAATATTCCGATTGGGATCCTCGCGGTGATTTTGATTTCGCGGCTGGTGGTGGACCCAAAATACATTCGCGAGGCGGTGGTGGGGAAGCTTGATGCGATCGGGCTGGGTTTGCTGGCGGTTTGGCTGGGAGCACTGCAGATTATTTTGGATAAAGGGCAGGAAGACGATTGGTTTGGCGCCACGTGGATTCGCTGGGCGACGGCCGTGCTGATCCTGGCGTTCATTGCGTTCTTGTGGCGCGAACTGAAGATGAAGAAACCGTTGGTGGATTTACGAATCATGCTGAATCGAAATTTCGCGGTGGGATGCCTGCAGATCGCGATTTTTGGCGCGGTGGTCTACGGAATGATCACGATTTTGCCGCTTTTCTATCAGACGCTGCTGGGGTACACCGCACTGGCGGCGGGACTGGCTGTGGCGCCGCGTGGAGTGGGAGCCATTTTCGCAATGCCGCTAGTTGGGTACCTGCTTTCAAAATTCGATGGGCGGAAGCTAATCGCGGTGGGTTTCGGCGGCGTGGCGGTGGCGAATTTATGGCTCGGGCACATGACGCTGGACGTTGGGCAGTGGTCAATGTTCTGGGCTGTGGCGGTGAGCGGGTTTTTTATCGGTTTTGTGTTCGTGCCGCTGGCGACGCTGGCGATGGGTGCACTGCCCGACAACCAGATAGGAAACGCGAGCGGGCTATACAATTTATTTCGAAACGTGGGCGGGAGCGTGGGGATCTCGATTGTGAATACGATCGTTTCGCGGCATGAGCAGCTGCATCGCACCGAGCTTTCGCATTCGTTCTCACCGCAGAATCCGGTGCTGCAGCACGCGATCGACGGATTTCATGCGCTGATGAACCAGCACACCGATCCGGTGGATGCATTGCATCGAACCTATAAGCTGCTTGAGGGGGCGATCGATACGCAGGCGTCGTTGTGGTCGTACATTGACGATTTCCGTTATTTGGCGCTGCTATGTTTCGCGACGGTGCCGATTGCATTTGCGTTGAAGAAAGTGTCGTCAAGGAAAGCGGTGGCGGCCCACTAAAGTGGCCATGCGGAGTAGTAGCCCGGGCCGACGCGCAGATGGTGATGCCAAGCCAGCGGGAACGCCCAGAAAATCAGCGAGCCCAGGATTGCCTGGCCGATGGCGAGTGGAATGATGTTGCGGTAGCGGCCGAACATCCAGGCCATGGCGGTGCCTCCGATCAGTGTTAGCGGCACGAGCACCGGATTCGGCCAGTGGCACACAGCGAAGATCAGCCCCGTTAGAATGGCTGCAAACCATTGCCGCGTGACGAGTGAAAGCATGCGGTTGTGCACCAGTGAGTTCAGAAGCACCTGCTGGAGCACGCAGAACGCGAAGTAACTCCAAAGGCGATGCCAGGAGATCAGATTTGGCGGCAGGCGCAAAGGCGCTCGGAGTGATGCGCCGATTGCGAGTAAGCCTAGAATCATCACGCCAAAAAAGAGCAGGGCTTGCTTTGTGGCGGGCCACAGATTATCTGCCCGCCAGCCTAAAGTCTTCGGCGTGTCGCGATGCAGCGCGAAACTAAAAATCATCCAGCCGACGAAAACGACCCACGTCCAGCGCGCCGTGAATTGCAATTGCCAAATGAACCAGAGAATAAAGGCGGGCAGCAGGGTTACGTCGACGATTGTGAAGTAGCGGAGAGTGCGCGTGTTCATTTCTGGCGTGCGGGGTCCGGGCCCGCAGACAGCAAAGAGCTTGCGAGCCCGACGATTTCAGCTTTCGTTAGAGTGCAGGGATGGAAAAATGGTTCCACTTCGATATCCGGAAAGCCGAGGCGCGTGATTTCCGCGACGATATGCTCGCGCAGGGCTGCCGAGTGGCGCTGGCGCGACCGCCGCAGGGCTTCGTAGATCACGCGATGGTCAGGATCAATCCAGTTGTAATCAGCGAGGCTGCGAAGAGTGTCGGTGCGATTTTCAAGCGTCAATGGTCCGGTGCACAAAGCGCCGAGGAGCAAGCGTTCCACTTCCTCGGTATTGAGAGATTGCGTAGCCATCGAAAGAGGATTCCAGTCGCGAGCGATTGTATCCGGGATGGAGATTGCCGAAGGAAGAATCCGAAGCAAGGTGAGGGAATTGTGAGATCAGGTCAGTGATTGCGAACGACGCTATGCAGCCGATGAAACCACTGGCCGGACGAAATCAAGGCGGTCGATTGTAGCCGCTACGCCGTAGAGCGGAGAAATTTCGCCGGGCAGCGCGTTTACGCGGAGCGCCTTGGCGCTGGCTCGAACGAGGACAGCTGTGCCACGCTCTTTCTCGCCCGGGAGAGAGAAGGTGAGTTCAACGTGTGTTCCGGGATCGAGCGGGACCTCTGAATGGAAGAAAATACCGCTGCGGGAGACATCGCGAAGCTGGCCCGTGTGGAAGTCGGCGGGCCGGTGTCGCGCCAGGCAAACCTGGACTGGTAGGTAAACCTCATAGCGCCGAGCTTTTCTTCGCTCTCCCATTTTTACCTCGTACCTTTCATAGGATGCAATAGTATCGCCGTTGGTCGTCTAATTTCTCCTAAGCTGATATTGTTTAGTTTAAAGCAGTTACAAGGTGCCCGAAAAGCCGGATCCTCTGTAAAATTTTCCTAAACAGGGAAATAGATACCTACCGTTGCCTAGTTCGCTAGTCCTATTACCACCTCGCCAATCGATAGTGGCGATTAGACTTCGCCAGTCCCACACCCGATACGGACCCGTTTTGGAGCCTATTCCCGATAAAGGCCGGAGTCAAGCAGTCCTCTTAGTTAGAGGACGGGATCAATCAGGACCGAAGCGCCTTCCGCCTCGGTCAGGATGCCCTTACCAATCATCAGCTGGACCAGACGAACGAGAGAGGTATTTGCGCTAACTCCGCGCTGCGGAGAGGAGCTCAAGGTGGCGCGCGTCTCGTAGGTTACAACGTCATGCGATTGGCGCTCGCCGGTTAAGTCTGCAAGCCACGATTCCAGGGCGGAGCGGCGCTCCTGGGCCAGATCGCTAAAAGCGATTCCCATGCCCAGACCATTCTGTGAGTAGACAACGATGCCGGCGGTCTCGAAGCTGGTCTTGCCCTTGTGCAGTCTTACGTGGAGCTTCGAGCCGACCGGGAAGGGATTCGTGGTGTCGACAAAGCAACCGCCGGGTCCCAGGTCAGTGGTGCGAGTGGAAAAACGGGCTCCCGAGGAGATTTCGACGACGTCCGCCGCTGCGGTAAAAATATGGCGATTTCCTTCGCGGCGCTCCGAGTCAGTGACGGTTACTCCGGCCGAGTGTTTCGAGTGGTCCGGGTGATGGTCTTTGTGCCGCTCATGTGACATCGTTTTTTCCTGGCTGCCCGTGCGAAAACGCGCATGCTCTAGAACTCAAACTCGTCGGGCAATGCGATTTGCGCTAGCGGTATTCTCGCCGGGCAGCACGCGAGTGACAAGACGGAATGCGAACCGGCTTGCCCAAAGTCAAACGACGGTGGAAATACGGCCGGAGGAATGGCGCTACAGAAGAAACCTAACAGCGATACCAAGACTCCCATCGTCTCTGTCTTCCATACGAACGATGGTAGCGAGGAAACGCTTGTGGGCAGACGCTTGATCGCCAAAAGGGAATGTGACGATCAGCCGCATCCCCTTGAAATAATGGGGCATACAGGTGCTGAAGTATAGGCCGTCGCGGGTAAAGTCGCTTACTTCACCCACATCAATAATGTCGATGAACCGGGCGTCGAATGGCTGAACCTGCACTGGCAGGGAGACCTTGAGCCGTTCCCGACGGCGGCCATGGCCGCTCCGGTGCCGCTCAACGTCTGGGGTTTCGTGAAGTTGGACAGCAGTTGCCATCTCGTCGCCTCCTGGTGCTTGGTGCTCATTAAATCTACTGAATCTACTGGGGATAGGCTATAGGACGGGCGTACTAGCGGGTACCAACCAAAGTTGAAGTTTTCCATTCTTTGGCGCATAACCTTTTTGGAGCTTAGCGGTTTATGTTATTGAGAAGGCGATCGGGTAAGCGGAGCGCGCGTTGAAAGACGTCAGCAGCGAAACTGACGAGCGGATCCTCATCGAAGAGGCGAAGAGAGATCGTCGCCGCTTTGGGGAACTTTACGAGCTGCATTTCGAGCGCGTGTACGCGTTCATTGGGCGGAGGGTGCAGGATCGAGGCACTGTGCAGGATCTGACGGCGGACGTATTTCGCAAAGCACTCGAAGGACTCGACCGTTTTGAGTGGCGAGGTGTGCCGTTCGCGGTTTGGCTTTTCCGGATCGCCAGGAACACGATCGCAAACCACCGGCAGCGTGCTGCGAGAGAGACGGCTGGCGCTGACATGGAGGTGAAGGAAGCATCGGAATCGACGGCCGCGGTATCAGGTCCCGTGGAAGACCGTGCCGCGGTTTATCGGTTCGTGCGGGAATTGCCTGACGACCAGCGTCGCGTAATTGAAATGCGCTTTGCGGAGGAGAAGGGAATTCGCGAAATCGCGGACGCGATGGGACGCACGGAAGGCGCGGTGAAGCAGCTGCAGTATCGGGCGATGCAAAGTTTGCGCGAGCGAATGGGTGCAAGAAATGGCTGAGCGAACCCAATTTGAAATGCTCGACGAGTTGGTGAGCGCGGTTTTATCCGGTAAGGAAGTTGCGCCCGGACGAGACCAGACAGATCTCGCCGCTCTCGCTCGCGTGGCGGCTGCTTTGCGCGGGTTACCCAGCGAAGATTTCAGGGCACGACTAAAAATGGACCTTGAAAGGAGAGCGGCGATGGCTACAAGCGCAGTGAAACCGGTTCGAGAGGGATTTCATACGATTACGCAGTATCTGATTGTTTCCGACGCGAATCGCTTGATCGAGTTCTTGAAGGACGTGTTTGGCGGGGTCGAAAGATTTCGGGCCGAAAGGCCTGGGAGCAGCGCCGTCATGCATGCTGAGGTGCAGATCGGCGATTCGGTGATTGAATTGGCGGACGCAAACGAAAAGTTTCCACCCAGGCCGGCGGCGTTACACGTTTATGTCGACGACGTGGATGCGGTGTATGCCAAGGCTCTCGAGAAAGACGCGAAATCCATTAACGAGCCAACGGACCAGGAATATGGCGAACGCGGCGCGTCGATCGTAGATGAATTCGGTAACCACTGGTCCGTCGCAACTCCGTTGAAGGGTGAAAAGATTCCAGAAGGCCTTCGAACCTTGACGCCCTATCTTGCCCTGGAAGATACGAAGCGATTCATTCAGTTCATCAAGGAGGCATTTGGCGCCCAGGAAAAATTGGTGGTGCCGTCGGGTGGCGGCGGAGTCGCACACGCGAAAATGGCCATTGGCGATTCGATTCTGGAGATGAGCGATGCGCACGGACCTTACAGGCCAATGCCATGCGGACTCCATTTGTATGTGCCGGATACGGACGCGGTGTATGAGCAGGCGCTGTGGGCAGGCGCGAAATCGCTAACGGCGCCGGCCGACCAGCCGTACGGAGATCGAAGCGCCGGGGTGATCGATCCATTCGGGAATCAGTGGTTTATTGCTACGCACATCAAGGACGTGGCGTTCTAGCGCGTGTTCAGTTAAGGGTGGCATGGCGTGAACCACGGCCACTGCGTTTACGGCTTGGGTGCGAAATTGTCGGCGGCTTCGCTGGCAGTGGGGTAGATGGCCAGCACCTGATAGAGCTGCGTCATTTTCAGAACGCCCTCCACCATGCCGTGCACTCCGGAGAGATGCAAGGCTCCACCGGATCGTTTGAGGCGACTCAGGCATTTGACGATCTGTCCGATCACAGCGCTATCGACGTGATTCACGCCGGCCAAATCGAAGATCACGCGATTTTCATTCTTCTGGATGTGGCGCTCGACTTCGCTATCAAGCAGAGTGCAGTCGTCGCCCATGGAGACGCGTCCCGCGATTTCAAGCAGGACGATGCCCGGCTTGATTTGCCGCGTGGATAACTTCATGGGCATCGGTGGTTCGCTACTCCTCTTCGTAGGGAAAATCTCGAATCATTCGCAAGCATCCGGCCAGCGCTTTCAGAACCGAGTCTCCCCATCCGAAGGGAAGCAGCGCGACCGATTTCTGATTCACTTTCTTGTCTGCTTCGGCGAAGAAGCGCGTGTGCTGGCCCGGTGGAGGCGAGACGAATTCTTTGAGCGTGATTTTGAATTCAATCTCGCGGCCGTTCTCATGTTTCTTCGCGGAATAGTAGGAGATTTGCGCAAGCTGCTCGGAGCGGTCGGATTGCGCGTATTGCCAGTCGGCCACCTGTAAGCTCCTGAGCTGAAAAACCGAGACCCGAGAGACGCAAGAATGGCGGAATCTTAGGACGCGCGGAGAGGCAAGTCAATCGGCGGATGAGAAAAATTAGATCGGATAGTATGACAAAGCGCCCGGCGATGCGAATTATTCGGAGCGAACCAAGCCACGCTTCAGCGCAATACGCGCAGCTTCCGTGCGGCCATTGGCGCCGAGCTTCGCGAGGATATGGTTCACGTGCCCCTTCACGGTGCCTTCACTGACGAACAAGGCGCTGGCGATTTCTTTGTTGCTCTTGCCGCCGGCCATCAACCGCAAAACTTCCAGTTCGCGGCTGCTGAGTTCGGGACCCTTCATTCGCTCGGCGAGCTTAGCGCCGATCATGGGAGGAATATAATTCTTGCCATCGTGGACGATGCGGATGCAGTGAATCAAGTCTTCGAGGCGAGTGTCCTTCAGCAGATAGGCGCGGGCGCCGGCGCGCAAGGCGCGGTAAATATCCTCATCGCCTTCGAACGTGGTGAGTATGATGATTCGCGCGTTGCCGAAGCGTTCGCAAATCGCTTCGATCGCTTCGACGCCGTCCATCTCCGGCATACGCAGATCGACGAGCGCGACGTCGGGCACATGCCGCGAAAATAAATCGAGCGCCTCCTGCCCAGTGGCGGCTTCGCAGACAACAGTCATATCCGGAACGCGATTGAGCGAGGCGACGAGCCCTTCGCGCACGACGGGGTGATCGTCGGCGATCATGATGCGAATAGATTCGCTCCTGGTCATCGAAGTAAAAACCTGCTGTGATGAAACAGTGCTGCGCGAAACGCTACGAGGGATTGCTTCCCTGCGAGCTATCCTCTCCGGGTTTTGTGGTGCGCAGAATCGGCAGCAGCAAATGAACTTTCGTTCCGGCGCCGGGTTTGGTGAGGATGGTCAAATCGCCACCAATACGGTCCGCCCGCTCCTGCATACTAATCAATCCGAAGCCGCGACTCAATGAGTTAACGTGGGGATCGAAGCCGGCGCCGTTGTCCTCGATGGCGAGCTGAACGGCTTCCGGCCCCGCCGAGAGGCGCACGTTGATTTGATTTGCGCCGGAGTGCTTCATAGCATTGGTGACCGCTTCTTGAGAGATGCGCAGGAGATTGCTTTCGATGTCCGGCGACCAAGAGAGGCGCTGAGCGTCTCCATTAGCGGAAAAGCGGATGCGAACCAGGGAATCGGTGGCTAGTTGGCGGACCAGTTGATCGAGAGCCGTGACAATGTTGCCATCGCGCAGCAGTTGCGGCCGGAGCCCCTGCACGGAGCGGCGCGCTTCCGTGAGGCCCACTCGCGCGAGGGCGATCGCAGAGTCCAGATGCTGGGTGGCTTCTTCGTGAGCGCCATTGAGAACCTGTTTCGCCGCCTGCAGCTGAATGAGAACACCGGTGAAGCCTTGCGCCAGGGTGTCGTGAATCTCGCGCGCCATCCGGTTCCGTTCTTCGGTGATAGCAGCTTTGCGGGCTTGTTCGGCAAGACGCGTGAGTTGAAGAGCCAGAGTGGCTTGTTGCGCCAGTCCTTGGGCGAGTTCTAATTCCACCGAGCCGAACTGGCGTAGTTCGGAGAAGCGGACGACAATTGCGCCGATTGCTTTGTCCGCAAGGATCAGCGGAATGCCTAGCAGGGCCTTCACGCCTTGTTGCTGCAGGTAGGTTCTGGCTGTTTCGTCGAGCGCCTCGCTTGTGGCCACTTCATGCCACACCGGGCGGCCTCGGCGGAACACGGCGAAGGCGAACAAATCCTGGCGCGACAAACTCAACGTCTGACCGGCGAGACGATGGCCTGACTCCGCTCCGCTCACGAGACGGCCGTCCTTGAAGACAAGATGCAGCTTGGCGGTTTCGTCGTCGCGATCCCGCAGCCACAGAGTAGAAACTGTTCCTTCCAGCACCTGCGTGATAACGGTTAAGACGTGCCCCAGGACTTCGTCGATTTCCGGATCTGTAGCCAGAACATCGAGCGTTTGCTTGAGAGCCTGGTTGGCGCGAGCGAGCTCGGTGGCCCGCCCGGTTGCGGCGAGGTTTCGCTCCTCGAGAATTGCCACTTGCTGAGAGCGCTGGGCAAGATGCGTGAGATGAACGGCGAGACTGGCCTGTTGAGCGAGGGCTTGCGCCAGTTCAATTTCAGCCCGACGCAGTTCGCGGCGTTCTTTGATCCGAATACTGAGCGTGCCAACCAACTTATTGTGCACAAGGAGGGGAACCAGCAGGAGGGTGCAGACATTGTTGGCCAGCAGCTGGGCGCGCCGGTCCTCGTCAAATTCAGGTGAGGTGGACACATCGAGAACGACCGGTTCGCGGCAACCGCCTTTTTGCGCCTGCCAGCGCTTGGTGGCGCGCGCCACGTGCAGAGGCTGAAGCGCGGACGGGTCGTCGATATCTTCGCCGCGAGTAATTTGTCCATCGTCGTAGTTCATGTGCAGGAGCGTATCGTTCGCGTGCAAACCTGCGAGGTGAAGTCCGGAGGAAGTCACGCTAAGCTGCTCGCTAATTGCTTTCAGCACGTGGCTAAGTGCTGTGTCGAGCGAGGGTTCGGTGGCGAGAAGAGTCAACGTCCTGTTAAGTGCGGCTATCTGGCCGTTCGCAAGCGACTCGGCATGCTGCCGCGTAGCTTGTTCGGTGCGCTTATGTTCAGTGATATCAACTACGAATGTTATCGCCTCCGTGGTCGAGCCTTCCAATAGGGCTGAAGTCACGAGTACGGGGACTCTGGAGCCGTCTTTGCGGATGTATTCCTTTTCGATCGGCTGAAATATGCCCTTGACGCGGAGTTCCCTGGCATTCGCTTCTGCTTGCGCTTTGTACTCCGGAGGCGTGAGATCGATCCAGCGCAAGCGACCGGCCTTGATATCGTTCGCCGAGTAGCCGACCATCTCAAGAAATTTATGGTTAGCTTCAAGGATTTCGCCTTCGACGCTCGTATACATAGCGCAAATCAGATTCGAATCAAAGAGTTGACGATAGCGTGTCTCGGTGCGAAAAAATGATTCCGTGGTTTTCTTGAAGCCCGAGATATCCGCCAAGTAGCCGACGGACCCGGAAAAGCGTCCCGACCCATCTTGTCGGGGCGCCAGGGCGCAAAGAAACCAATGATACTCGGCCGCGCTGGTTCGCAAGCGCAATTGAACTTGCCGCGGTGACGAGACATCCAGCACGCTGGTGAGGTGATGCGCTAAACTGGCGCAGTCATCCGGATGAACGAAGCCGGCCCAATCTTCCGCGAGCAGATCCTCTGGCGTCTTACCTAGAAATTCCAGGCCGGCTTTATTCTGAAATGTGCAGCGTCCGCGTTCATCAGCCAGCCACACGGGAAAGGGAAGGGAATCAAGAAAAGTTAAGTAGCCTTGCTCTCCGCCGTCGCCCGTCCATGCAGTTTTGAGACCTACGCCGGACAAGTTGCGCTCCTAGACGAGGCTTGGTGCCCGTAATGTTCGCCGGGATTGCGTGTTAGGAATGGAACCATTTTGAGGTTTGGAGCGCCCCCCGTTCCTACCTCAGCGGCCTAAACAGGCGGATTCTCTCACAGATTTGGGGAATTCGCAGTACGGCCTGCATTGAGACGTGGCGGTAGATGGTTTCAGACACATATCGAAGGATATATTTTAGTGAGTATCTTTCGGTCTACGGTTGCCTATATCGTATTGCCGACGAAAAAAGATACCCTAAGAAGAATTGCAACCTTCTGATTCCAAGGTATTTTCGTCGTGAGTATGAGCGCTTTTCTCCCCTTTCCACAATCGATTCTTGCGCTTAGAGGTGAAGTTTCTTCGCTCTTCTCGCCGAGTTTTGGATCAATCGTTGTCGAAGCGCGCGAAGGTTTTCAAATCAGGAGGCACGGATGAATTCCCATTCGTCGTCGAAAATGATCAACCGAGTTGTCGCGGCTGTGCCGGCACTCATATTGCTGGTGGCCGTTCTACTCCCTGCGCCGAAACCGGCCAACGCGATTCCCGCGTTCGCGCGGAAGTATGGGCTGCCGTGCTCGGCCTGTCACATTGGTTGGCCGGAGCTCAACAACTTCGGCCAGGTGTTCCGCGACAACGGCTATCAAATGATGAACGAGCGCGATTCTCCGATTACGCACGATCCGTCTTACTTCCCGATTACGGTTCGAATTACGCCGCAGTGGCACCGCGAAAGCGCGAATAATCAGATCGTCGACGACACTCCGGGTAGCACTGAGGGCGGCTCGCATCCCGGTACGTTGACGACAGACGGCTTCGATCTGTCGGGGTTGGACCTGTGGTTCGCTGGAACGCTGTACAAGAACATTTCATTCAGCGTGCTGCCGTCGTCGGACCCTACCGCTTCGTTCCACTTTGAAAATGCGTACGTGCGATTCGATAACCTCCTTCACTCTTCCTGGTTAAATTTCAAGGTTGGAAAATTTGAGCTCGATCTGCCGGTGTCTGAGAAACGGCTACTCACCCTGTCTGGAGATGGTGGCTTTTATTACATCTACCATTTCACGCCATTGAACGACGCAAATCCATTTGGCGGTATCGGCGACAACCAGCTGGGCATGGAGTTAGCGGGCCACAACGCCAACAGCTACACGCGCTACACATTTGCGGCCTTGAGCAGCGTCGATGGTTCGGTGAATCTGAGCTATAGCAATGGTCAAGTTGCAGGGCGTACGTTTGACTACTACGGTCACTTCGAGCAGGGGTTCAACACTTTCGGTAACGGCTTCATGAAGGTGGGTGCGTATGGCTACTTCGGCTACGCTCCAACTTTTTTCCAGACTTCCGATACAACGCCTATCTACGGGCGAGGTAACAAACCGTTTAGCCGGACGGGAGTCGAGTGGAAGTGGTATTTCAACAAATGGCTTGTGAAGGGAGTGTATTTGCATGGGTCTGATAATGCGTTCCTTGCAAATGGAATAGCCGCCAACAGCGGCCCGTTACCTGAAGGGCTCCGCGCTGCCAAATGGAATGGAGGTTTCGTAGAAGGCCAGTACATCATCTCGCCTCAGTGGATCGTCATCGCTCGCTGGGAGACGATCCATATGGCCCAGCAAGCGGATCCTGAGTCCACTCCGGGCGATACCGGCAACCTCAACGCATTCACGATTGCGAATCGCTGGTATCCGATCATGTTCAGCCGCGCGGGTCTAGCGTTGCAGCAGGAGTATTCATTCGTGCGATCGAATGGCGTCACGAACCAAGGCGGAGCTTTTGGAACCCTGTGTACCGACGCGGGGCGAGTATTCAACTGTACCATCAGTAGCAGCAGCCTGATGTTCGGCTTTGACTTCGACTTCTAAAGGAGCGAGGAGCCCATGGCACTATCAAAGAAAATCACGCGAAGTCTGATACTCGCGGCTTTCGGTGTGGCCCTCGCGACGCCGGGCGTTGCTCTCGCTCAGGATACGGGAGCGAGCGTAAACGGCCTGACGGGAAACGCGGAGGCGGGCAAGCAGGACTATCGCCGCTGGTGCGTTGGCTGTCACGGCAAGGAAGGGAACGGCGAAGGCGAAAACGCTCAGTGGATCGATCCCAAACCGAGAGATTTCACCGAAGCTCTGTTCCGCTGGAGGTCCACTCCCACTGGAACGCTGCCGACCGACCAGGATCTATATGACACGATCACGCGCGGCGTTGTGGACACTTACATGCCTACATGGCGTCCGCTCACTCCGCAGACGCGCGTGGACCTGATTGCCTATATCAAAACCTTCTCGCCGAAATGGCAAACGCAGAAGGCCGGCACTCCAATCACGATCCCGCCCGAACCTCCGCAGACGATCGATAGCGTCCTGCACGGAAGGCAATTATTCGATCAGATGCAGTGCTGGAAATGCCATGGACCGGAAGGGCGAGGCGACGGTCCATCCGCCGTCACGCTGACGGACGATAAGGGCGAACCGATTCGCCCGTACAATTTCCACGATGGTACGCGTTTCCGCTGCGGAGAAACGAATTCGGATCTGTACAAGATTTTTATGACCGGCTTGGACGGAACTCCGATGCCCTCGTTCGCGGATTCGCTCAAACCGCAAGACGCCTGGGACTTGGTGCACTTTCTCCGTACGCTGCAGCCGAACGTGCAATCGGAATCGCGCAACGTCTGGCTGGAGTACGTAAAGACGCACCAGGGACAGATTAAGCCGATCGGAGCCGAGTCAGCGGGGCAATAGTTTTTCACGGTTCGGCCGATACTGTTAAGGCGAAGTTCTCTACTTGTAAAAGGGGAGTCATCATGCGAATTAAGTTTTTTGCTTTGTTGGCTGTTTTCGGGCTGGCAAGCTCAGCGATGATAGTCACTGCTGCGCGGCCGGCCGGAGGAACGATTACCGGTAAGGTCACATATACGGGCACTCCTCCGAAAATGAAACCGATTGACATGTCGAAGGAACCATATTGCCAGAAACTCCACAACCCGCCAATCAAGACCCAGGATGTGGAATCGGGGCCCGGAGATACACTCGAAGATGCAGTAGTATTTATTTCGCAAGGGGACAAGGAGTCGGCCATACCGAGCGGCGGCGTGCGTTTCGATCAGAAGGGATGCCAATATATACCGCATGTTCTCGCGATGCAAACCGATGAGGACCTCAAGATCTATACCAATGACCCTGTGGCCCATAACATCCACCCTCTGCCAAAGGTGAATGCGGAATGGAACAAGTCACAACCTCCTGGCGCGCCTCCCATCGACACCAAGTGGGATAAGCCGGAATTCATTCCCGTGAAGTGCAATATTCATCCTTGGATGCACGGGTATTTTGTAGTGTTGAAGACGTCACATTACGGGGTAACCGGAGCAGACGGTGCCTACGAAATCAAGAATGTGCCACCCGGCAAGTACACGCTGACGGCCTGGCAAGAGCACATGGGCACTCAGACACAGGAAGTGACGGTATCTGGCGGGGCGGCAACAGCCAACTTTACTTTCAAAGCGCTGCCGTATTAGCGAGCGGAGCACTGCGGATACGCGGCGCCCTTCCGCGTGGGGTGGGCGCCACTTGCACTTCAGACAAATCGTTGTGTAATTGCGGAGGCGAGCTCCGATGGGCAAGTTTTTTGCAATTCTGCTTATCATCATTACGGTAGTTTCTGTTTATCCGATTGTCACGCACATGTGGTGGATGCCAGAGGTGGTGTCCGCTCACGGCCCCGCGGTAGACCACCAACTAGACGAGACAATGATCGGCTCGGGAGTTCTGTTTGTAAGCTCTCAGTTTATACTTGCTGGATTTATCTGGGCCTTTGGAAACTACAAGGGGAAAATTAAGAACTGGCCCGGAGGACACCGGCCGGTCGTGGCCTTTGGAATTATCCTGGTCGGGTTGGAGATTCTCAGTCTGTCGTTCGTAGGATCAAAAGTTTGGGCCTCGATGTATATTGCCAAGCCCGATCCGCGGGCGTTGCACGTTGACGTGCAGGCCGAGCAGTTTGCTTTCTTTTTCCGCTATGCCGGACCTGATGGAGTATTTGGCGGGATTCATCCGGACAAGATCAACGACGGCAACGGAAACTATTTTGGTCTGGACCCGGAGAACGACGTTGCCTCGCGCGACGATATCGTCGTCGGAACGCTGACGATTCCAGTCAATACGCCAATTTTTCTCACTCTCCATTCGAAGGACATGATTCACAACTTTTATGTCCCAGAGTTGCGCATCCAGCAGGACATCGTCCCGGGCATCGACATTCCGCTTCATTTCACGGCAACGAAAACGGGGAAGTGGGAAATCGTTTGCACGCAGCTTTGCGGTTTGGGTCATTACAGCATGAGAGCCTATCTCCAGGTGATGTCGGAAGCGGATTTCAACGATTGGCTCAAGCAGCAGTCGGGAGATTAGCCGTTCTCGTTAGGCGCCGCCGCTGGTCCGTGGCTTGAAATATTGCTCGGTGTTTGGGTCGCGGCTGGTCGCAAACTCAGTTGTGAGGGGCACACATGCATGACATGCAGTCACAGCCGGAAGTTCATCATCTGGCGCCGCCAACTTCCTTCATCCGCAAGTACGTTTTCAGCCTGGATCATAAAGTCATTGGCCTCCAGTATTACGGGCTGGCCCTGGTTGCCGTCTTTATTGGCATGATTTTGTCCTGGCTATTCCGTATTCACTTGGGTTGGGCTTCGGCAGCTATTCCCGGCCTGCAGTTTTTCTCGCCAAACGGTGCACCGGGAGGGGTGATCACCCCTGAATACTACCTGTCGCTTCTCACGATGCACGGCACCATCATGGTTTTCTTTGTTCTCACCAACGCTCCTTTCGCCGGCTTTGGAAACTACTTTCTTCCCATTCAGATTGGCGCGGAGGACATGGCCTTTCCTCGCTTCAACATGATGTCGTTCTGGACCACGTTCGTCGGGTTCCTCGTGCTGATGGCGGCTTTCTTCGTCCATGACGGTCCGCCGATTGCTGGCTGGACCGCTTATGCAACGCTGAGCTCTGTAGGCGGAATTTCCGGTCCTGGCGAGGCGATGGGGCAGAACCTCTGGGCGGTTTCAATCGCGCTCTTCTGCATTGGTCAATTGCTCGGCTCGCTGAATTTTATTGCCACCACTCTCGACTTGCGCACGAAAGGCATGACGCTCTCTCGCATGCCGCTTTCCACCTGGGCTTGGTTTATCACTGCGTGCATCGGCTTGCTGGCCTTCGCAGACCTTCTTCCTGCTTGCATTCTGCTCATCCTCGATCGCACGGCTGGAACCAGCTTTTTCAATCCCGCCGGCATGGTGGTGAGCGACACACTGTTGCCGCATTCCGGAGGCTCACCGCTCCTGTGGCAGCACCTGTTTTGGTTCTTTGGCCACCCCGAGGTATACATCGCAATCGTACCGGGCTTCGGAATCATTTCGCACATTTTGCCGGCCTTCACTCGCAAACCCCTGCTCGGCGGGATGCGCGTGATGATCGGCTGCATGATCGCTATCGGCTTCCTGAGCTATATGGTTTGGGGTCATCACATGTTCGTCAGCGGGATGAATCCGTTTTCGGCGATTTTGTTTTCGGTGCCGACGCTGATCATCACGATTCCCGCTACAGTTGCCACACTGATGTGGCTGGGTTCGATCTACGGGGCGAATTTACGCTTCACAAGCGCGTCGCTTTTCTGCCTCGGTTTCATCTCGGTGTTCATCAGCGGCGGAATCAGCGGTTTCTTCCTGGCGCAGCCGGCGATTGACACGTATCTGCACGCCACGTACTTCGTCGTGGCCCACTTCCATTTCGTGATGGCCGTCGCGGCGATTTTCGGGATTTTTGCAGCCACCTACTTCTGGATGCCTAAGATGATTGGCCGCATGATGAACGAGACGCTCGGAAAGCTGCATTTCTGGCTTACGTTTATCGGCGTGTACTGCATCTTCATGCCGATGCACTACCTGGGGCTTGCCGGTAACGTGCGCCGCTATGCCGCTTTCACGGACGACTACCTCATTCCGCTGATTCCCGTCCACAAATTCATTACAATCGCGGCGCTTCTGACGGGAGCGGCTCAGTTGATTTTTCTTTACAACCTGATTCACACGCGCTGGTGGGGTCCGCCCGCGCCGGATAATCCCTGGGAGGCGACTTCGCTTGAATGGTCTACAACCTCGCCGCCTCCATTCGACAATTTCGGCGGTCGCCACTTGGTCGTTCATCAGCCCCCATACGAATACAGCGTCGAAGGGGCTGCGACGGACCATATCATGCAGATCGATCCCGGGCCTGTAACCGCACGCTGACGAGCCCGAAAAGAGGAACATGTCGGTTACAACATACACGCGACCAGAACCAGCGCTTCGCCCGCGGCCGGCGATGCCGGTGGTCGCAGCCACAAAAGCAGTTCCTTCGCAGACCGGCGTCTGGGTAGCGGTCTCCGCGATCGCCATGTCGTTTGCAGCGCTCACCAGCGCTCTCGTCGTGCGCCAGGGTTCGGGCGCCGATTGGCAGCGATTTGTGCTTCCGCGGATCCTGTATCTGGATACGGCGATTCTGATCGCCAGTAGCTACACGCTCGAATTGGCACGGAAGCGCTTTGCCGCAGGCGTGACTGCACTTCGCACCGAATCATCTGCGCAACCAGCGGCCGCACTCCGGGCGAGCGCGCTTTACTGGCTGAATATTACGCTGACGCTCGGATTGTTTTTCGTCGGAGGGCAGGTACTCGCGTGGCAGCGTCTCGCTTCGCAAGGATTGTTTCTCGCCACAAGCCCGAGCAGCTCGTTCTTTTACCTCCTGACTGCGATGCACGGGCTTCATTTGCTGGGAGGCGTGCTGGGCCTGATTTACGTCGGAAACAGGCTGCGTCATAACGCGCGCAATGCGCAGACAAGCCTTGGAACTGCGGCTGTCTACTGGCATTTCGTTGACCTGTTGTGGGTCTATCTGCTGATGGTGATCGCGATTCGGATGTGATGATTTAGCTACGGGCTACGGGAGGATTTGTGAGCGATTCCGAGGTGACCATGGGATCCGCCGGGCACGGCGCCCTGCTGGAAGAAACTCCCTATGGAATGCAGTCGAAAAAGCTGGCGATGTGGTTGTTCATAGCCTCGGATGCGGTCACGTTTACTGTGGCCCTTGTCGCCTATGGCTTCCTGCGCATCGGCAGCCCCGACTGGACGAGGCCGTTCAACTTCTGGCCCAGCATCGCCAACGGATTGGTGATGACGTTCGTGCTGCTCTCCAGCAGCCTCACTATGCTGGTTGCAGTGCGTGCCGCCAAGGCCGGCGATAAGCACAAATCGATCCAGTGGATCGGATTTACCATCTTGCTCGGTATTATTTTCGCGGCGCTGCATCTTCGTGAATGGTTCCATATGTTCGCCGATGGCTGGGGTCTCTTCCATAACCCGACCGGTGGGTCGGTGGACTTTGGCGCCGCGTTCTTCAGCGTCACGGGCCTTCACCTGCTGCACGTTACTTCCGGGGTGGTGGCGCTGGCCGTGATCGCTTGGGGCTACAATCGCGGACGCTTGGACGCGAACCACGTCGAGACCACCAGCCTCTACTGGCACTTCGTTGATATCGTCTGGATGTTCGTATTTCCATTGATGTACTTGATGAACGCGCACTGAGCCGCTCGAAGGGGAGGGTTGCATTATGGCGTCTGGCGCATCTGAACACGATCCTGGTATGGGAACGTACGTGGGTATCTGGGTGGGTTTCCTGGCTATAGTCGGGATCGAAGTCTTCATCACGTACCAACGTCCGGAAACCAAGCATCTTCTTTTCACCCTGCTGATACTGGCGGCGATCGAGGCTTTGGTCGGGTTGCTCTACTTCATGCACATGAAGTACGAGCGAAAAATCCTATTTTGGACGATCGTCCCGATCACCATTTTCGTCCTCTTTATGATGGATCATTTCTGGGCAGATGCTTATCGCCTGTTCAATCTCCGGTTGCAGTGAACGAACTGGGAAACAGAGGATGGCCGTATTCTGCGGGCAATGATATGATTCGGCGGATGCAATTGACGACTTTAAAGCGCCCTGCAATTGGGTTTATAGCCCTTCTGAGCCCTTCAGCGCTCTTTGCGCAGGGTTGTGCCCTGTGTTACCAGAGCGCCGCCGCCTCGGGCGGTCAGTTCATCCAGGCGCTCCGCCATGGTATCGAGATCATGTTTTTTCCTCCGCTTCTGATCATGGCCGCGATCTTTTATGCGGCTTACCGCAAGCGCAATCAGTTCAACTCCGTGGAAGGTGCGGTGGCAGGCGAGACCGCTCTGGAAGAGGATTTTGCGCCGGATTGGACCTTGGCGAATGAAGCGGAGTTTCGCAGGCTGATGGAAAACGAATCTACACTCCCGGTCCACCGACAATAACTGCGCTAAAAGCCGAGCGTAACGTGACCCGGCGCTCTCCACAGCCACCGCAAATGAGACGAAACTGCCTCGCTGAAATGGTCATCGCTCGTCAGGAAATGCGGACCTGTGCAGAGTGTGGTGGCATCCCTACAAAGGTATGAGGTTCGCCTCCGCGTCGTCACCGAGGCGCTGCGCCGTCTCATGTGGTGCACATCGAGATTCCTTAAGGATCCGCATTTCTGACAGCGCCAACCGTCGCGTTCCAGGATCACTCGACGCAGCGTCGCATAAGCCCCGGCGCCGCTCGAATTCGCGGTGTTTTGCGAAGCAGAGTCATTCATTTCCTCGTCTCCGACGAAACGGTCTGCTCCGAACTGCAATGAATCACAGTCGTCGTCGGACACCCAATGTTTGGTTCGGATCTTCCGGTCTCCAGCGGCACCCGCCAGGAAATCCGCGCAGATCATCTCCAGGCAATAGCCCCGCGATTTGTCGGTCCCGAGCATCAGCGCGGCGGTCTCGAGCGCCTGCTCGATCACCGGCAACTGGCTCTTGTACACCTTGAAATAAAGGATCTCCCACGGCTCGGTTTCTTTCCCCGTCAGATGCCTCTCGACTTCGCGCTTGAACTCCTCCTTGGGCAGTTCCTGCGCCTTGTGCAACCAGGTTGCACAATCGAACTCGTTCCCATCCCGCCGCGCCACCTTGGCCAATTCCGCTGGCCTTCGTCCAGCCCACTTCGCTTCAGCTGTAGTTTCGGAATCCGCGGCAGATGCTCGTGGATGGCCATCAGGTAGTAGGCCTTGCGCCGCGATTCCGGAAAGCGCTTCTCGAGGAACTCATCGAAGGACTTCAGATTATCGAGCCGCCAGTACTGCCCGGAGCGGACTTCGCACAGGTAGCGGCCGAGCTCCACAAACCGCGTGTCGCGCTCCCGATCCTTGGCCTTCTCCCAGCCCAAGATCTCATCGATCTTGGCCGAGCACAAACAGAGCCCTCCGGCGATTGAGTTTCGGAGCCACGAGCGGTCTCCCGTTAGTCGTCAAGGTCGTTAAGCCAATCAAGGTCGCTGGCTCCTGGCCGGCGGATCAGATTCGCATCGATCAACGGCTGATTGTTGAGACACAGCCCCAGATGAGGACAGCTCACGCAGCCGTTCTGAGGGAAGCGGATGCCGCTGTGCGAAACGAACTGGCCCGCTTCGATCTGGCCAACCGTGGTTTCAACCAGCCGGCCGTACTCCCGTCGTTGCTCTTCGGAAATCGTGGCCCGCAGGTATTGAATCTCAGGCATGCTTCTTGCGCACGAACACGACCACGGCGACTTCCGGAAATCCCGCTGATCCAGGAGTAGCAAATCAACTGCGGATCGAGTGCCAGCAATCCCTCGGGCTCTTCCGGATAACGGCTCGTCGTGGTCTTCCAATCGATGACGCAGGGAGTGCCATCGAGTTCTCCGAGAGCGTCGATGTAGGCAACGAATTCGTTGTCTCCGGGAAGCGATCGAATCAGCTTCACTTGCAGATTCTCTCTTCGGCTGGGGAATCTGAACCCGATCATCCTGAGCGAACTTCTGCGAGCAGATGGACTCCCTGGTGGACCATGCGGTCCCAGGAATCGCCCTTTCTTGTATTCAAACGGAGCATCTCGATACGCACCCCATTCCTTGAAGAGCACCGCACTGGAGTCTTCCTTCGAGAAGTAGGCGCCGAGAGCCTTCTCAAACGAGCGGCCGAAGACCATGGCGGCACGCGTTTCTTTTTCCTGCCAGCCATCGAGATAGCGGTAGCGATAGCTGCGCGGGCAGCGCAGGTACTGGCTAATCTGTGTGTGGCTAAAGATCATCGGCGTTCCTCTCCTTGGCGTCTCGCCGGCTGCGGCGCAGGAAAGTTCTTCCCAATCTCCGGCCGGAGCAAAAGATTCGAGATTCTGGTAGGAGCGGCCGTTGAAGGTGATGGGCGAGGTGCGAATGACGCCTCGAAGATTCAGGCAGCGCCTTCTCATCCACTTGATCGCGGCCGAGCAGTTCGGCGTCATAGCCAAAGTCCCGCAGAAACCAATTGAGTTTCCACAGCGCTCGTTCGCTGCAGTAGAGCCGCCCGGAGAAGCGATCGTGTTGCGAAGGATTCAGGCTCGAGGACCACGAAGCGGACGAGCAGGAATGGTTTCTGCGGATGCCAGCGGTAGGAAGCCGCATTCGACACGGACCAGGAACAAGTCCTTCGAGCTGACTGCTCGTGATTCTGCTCTCGTGAATGCAAGCCCGGAATATGGCGTTTCATGGCTTCACCTCCGCAGGTTGAGCATAGGAGTTGAGTTTGCAGATCAAGCGCGTCTCGATCTTCCTTCGCAGCCGCTGCGAGGTGGGAGATGAAGGATTCGACCAGATCACGACTGGCTTCCTTGAGCGTTTCGGTGCCGCAGAAGTCGGCGGCGTAGGCCTTCACGAGAGTGGGATCGAGGTTGTACTGCCGGATCAGAAGGCAGAGTTGATCCCGCAGTCGGGGGTGACCGTTGCTTGAACCAGTTGATCCGTATTCCCATTCGGATGCAGCGAAACCGGAACAGGATTTGGCGAGGCCGAGAACGAACCGAGCTCTTCGACCGAGCACAGGCCGATGCCGTAAGCCTTGCGGAGAGCGCGATTGACGGCCCGCGTCTCGGCCACGCGCATCTCGGCGCCGCGGACCAGGGGAGAAACGTTCGATGGATCGGCGTCACCGTAGCCGACGAAGCCTTTCGAGTCCGAGCCGTTATAAACCGTGGCCTTGAAGACCCAGCGATCGGGCGCGGTCAGGCTCGGCGGGGGCCACGCCCGGGCGCGTCGCAGGCCGCCTCGTTCACGCCCGCCAGCGGGCTCCCCGGGGCCCCGCTCGCGAGAGGTCTCAGCTCCGGCGTAGGGGCCGCACACAGTGCGCTACGCGGTCAGCGATCGTCTCGTTCTCGGAGCGACTCTTGCGGTAGCAGTCAGTAGCAATCAGCAGTCAATCTCCCAGCTCACCTTACTTAGCTTAGTCACACAGCGTAGAGAGCAGTGGTTTAGATCCAGCGATGAGCGGAGCAATAGCAAAGGAGGGAGAACTGTTCAAATCTGCGAAATCTTGTGTGGAGGGCAGCTACAGAAGGAGACGAGTATGCAGGCTGTCAGTCACCAAAGAGAGAACATCGTAGTAATCTTCGCACTCTAGAGGCTGAAATACGCAGATCGAATTGTCCTTAGCTCGCCGGCGTCAGCACTCTCCTTGTTCTAATCTAGAACGTTTCCAGCCAATTCACTACTTTGAGTACTCGATGGAAAAGATACTGCTGGCGAATCGAAAGCTTTCGGAACTTCTCTAGAGGTACTATAAGTATCAAAAGCGCGCTCAGCGATGCTTACTTAGCTGACAGAAGTCTTCCAGCTGAAACTTGACAAAGCTAACTTTTAGCTCTAGTCTAACGTTGAGCAGTACAGTAAGTTTGACAAAACGGTTGCAGTCAGCAAAATCGCCGACCCCCCACGTCTTTTTTTTGCTCTACGCAAAAAAACAAAAAAAAGCGAAAGCGAGAGCGCAGAGATCAAGTCAGATCGTAAAATAACCGAGCGCCAATCAAACAAACCAATATGCACTCCAACAACGAAGTTTTTTCCGATAGCTCGATCTTATAAAAGAGTTGAATTCCGAACAACGAACTTAACTATCTCAACTAAAACAAAAAAATGAGAAAACAAACAAACAGCGGCAACGAGCAAAAAAAGCACAGCTGCTAGTAGAACCAACAAACTTACACTAACTACAAATCACAAGCAAAACAAAAAAATTAATCAACTAACAAACTATCAACGAAATTACCAACTAAACTCACAAAAACAAATAAAAACAACAAGCAAAAACTCTAAGCTACTTCATCTTCGCAAATTAATTAAAAAATACATCCTAACAACACACTACTTTTAAACAAACACAACTAACAAACAAATAAAACAACTCATCCAAATCAATCAATAACTTTACAACAACTCTTTAATCTAAAACAAAACATCTACAAATCAATATCATATCTCCCAATAAACTAACAACCAAAACTAAAAAAAAATCTACCAACAATCACACAAACTAAACAACTAACACACACAAAACAACACAAAACATAATAACAACAAACAACAAAACCATCAAACAATCAACGCAAAAAAAGCTCGAAACCAATAAACAAAAAACAAAAACAAAACCAACTAAAATCTACTCCAACCAAATCACAATAAAAAACAAAAACTCACAAAACTAAACAAAACAACAAAAAAACAAACCAAACTAACACTACCAAATTAAAAAACAAAAAACACACACAACTATAAATCAACAAATCACAAACACAAACACAAAAAAACACATAGCCACACAACAAAAAACAACAAAACAATCACAAACAACAAAAAACAATAAAACAAAACACAAACACACAACAACAAACTACAAAACAATCATCAAACAAAATCAAACAAACAAAAAAAAAAAAAACACACAAACAAAAAAAAAAAAAAAAAATAAGCAAGCGTTCTGGTGAACTTCTTCTTTCAGCATTTCGGGGTCGTAGGTCGGTTGATTAATCTCCGGGCTATTTCGCTACTTCTCACTTTCTCTTTCGCGGCTCTTTCCGTTTCCGCGCAGATCTACCACGACCCACACAGGAAAACGACTGTCGGCTTTTCCGTTGATTTGAACACGCCTCCGGATACTGTCTTGCAGATTGTGAAAGCGGTCGCCAACGACTCCATCATTCGCGGCACATCGATGTACGCCAAAGAAACAGATCTCCCGGATGCAGAGTTCGCAAAATCGTCCACCGTCCTTGCCGCGGAGCCCGGTTCGGGCCAAGTATTTTATAAAGTAAAATCCAAGGTGCTGTCTCCCGAGCATTTCCCAGCCGCGTATGATATGGGAACAGTCACCGTACGCTACGCGGTGGAAACGGTGAATCCGCAGCGTGCGCATCTGGCGATCGATGCGGTGTTCGTCACGGATGCCGGGCACCGCCTTTATGCCTCCGACGGAAGCGTCGAGACCGCCGAATACGCCGAAATCATCACGCAGATCAAAGCCCTCGAAGCTCCCAAGGTGCGTCATCACAACCCGCAAACTGTGGCCAACTCGGGCCAGGAAACGCTGGGACTGCGGAACACGCTGGCCGATGAGCAGTCGCGCCTGGCCGATTCCCAAGCAGCTGAAAAGAAACTGCAGGAGCGCGTCAGACAGCTTGAATTCAATACGCAGGGCCGCATTCGCGGTCAGGCCGTACCTCTGAAAGCCTCGCCCTATGACCATTCGACAACCGTGCTCTCGCTCGAGAAGGGCCTGACCGTGACGGTGTTGACGACCACGAAATACTGGTATCGCGTGCGCACCGCGAAAGGCGACGAAGGTTGGATCTACTACGTTTTTCTCGAGCCGCTATCGTGAGCGCCGCTTACAATAGCCGCATTGAAAGCCGCGGCCCTCGCTGCAGGACGGCGGCTCGGACTCCATGCCTGCTCTTCCTTCTCGCGCTTCTATTCACTTCGTGTCTCGTAGCGCGCGCTCAGGATGCAGACTCGGTCGATCGCGTCTACAAGCACAGGAAGGCAGAGGTCGAAGAGGCTCTGCAGGCATTGAAGGCGTACGCGACGAACCGCCTTCCGGTTCTTGATGGGTTCGTGAACGCCAATGCCTCCACGATCGCAAAGCTCGAGAATCCGCACTATCAACTTCGCATTGAAATTGAATCGCAGGGCCCCAATCAAACGCTCGTTTCGGTCAGCGCGAAGATCACGGCTTGGAATGCCGAAGAAGATCCTTCGCGCTCGCAGTATGTGGTGGTTCCATCGAATGGCCGGCTCGAGCAAGACATGCTCGACCGTCTGAGCGTTGCACTCGAAAAAGGCAATATTGCTCGAAGCGGTGATCAGAGTAGTGGCGTGGCTCCTGATCGATCCGCCACGTCCGCATCCGATTCCGCCGGCTCGTCAGTCCCGCCAATGCCGGCAGGCGCACCCGGCGGAAACGCGTCAGCCTCGCATTCGCCCGCGCCGGGCGCCATGCCTGGAGAACCCGCGGCGAACCCAGCCGCGTCTGTGCCGGCATCAGGGTCAGTCTCGCGCGCGAACTCCAGCGATCCGGCCGCTCTCGCAAGCGAAATCGATTCCGTTCGAGCCCAGCTCCAGTCTACTGAGATGAATCAGCGCAAATTGCAGCAGCAGGTCTCAGAACTCGAAGCGAACGCAAGCTCACAGAAATTTCTTTCGAATCTCGCCGTAATCAAAACGCCGCAGGCCTCCATATTTCAGCAGGACGACGACACCTCCAAGGTTCTTTTCCGCGCCGATCCGGAAGACGAGTTTGAAGTAATCAATGTGAAGGGAAACTGGGTCCATGTCCGCCTTGAAAATGGCGCCGAGGGCTGGATTCGTGGAGCGCAGCTACAGCCTCCGCAAGAAGTGGACGACGCCGAAGATGCAGCCGCAGCCCTCAACTTCTCAACGCCCAATCAGGAAATCAAGCCGTTCGGCGGCGAATGGACGCCGCTAAAAGGGAAGCCATCGCTCTTCGTATTCGCTCAGCCTAACCGCGCGATTCCCAGCGCAATTCTGGGCCAGAGCCAGTTCGCGTTTGCCAAGCACATTTTCACTGAGGGTTATCGCGAAGCCATGCACTCCGAGCAGCCTATGTCGGGCGTTGTCGTCGTGTTTCTCGGAGATAAAGGCGGCGTTGCTGCTGCCACCCTTGCTGACATTCGCCGCTGGCGCGATGGTGCGATTACCGACAAGGTCTTCTTCGAGCGCTGCTCATTCGATCCCCCAGAGTCTTTCCGTGACGCCGCCTCTGCAAAGCCCGTAAGCAATCGCTAGCTCTAGAGTAATTGAGATATACCGCTACATCGAACCCCGCTTGGAACTTCGGCGATTCCCTCGCATAATAGAGAAGAGTGGGAGCGCACATTTCGGCGCTCGAAGGGCTCAGTCATTCGATGCGACGAAAACTAAAACCCGGCCTCAGCACTCGCATCCTGGAGACTTCGTTGCGCGCTGGTTTCCGCAAGGCGTACGACACCGTGCGCGTGAATCCGGATCAATATCTCGCGCACTTGAAGCGCGTGCACCGGCTTCCCGTCTTGTCCTGGAAAGATATGCTGCGCGTGGACGAGCGCACGTTGAATCCGATCGCCACCCGCGTGATTTCTGCTTCCACGAAAACGGCAGCGCTGGAAGGAATGGGGTTTGGCCTTGGCGGATTCGCTACGATCCTGCCGGACATGGGAATCCTCTCAGCAATCACGGTTCGAATGCTTCAAAAGCTGAGCCTGATTTACGGCTTTGAGTACACCAGTGCAGAAGAAGAGACGGAATTGTGGTTCGCGGCTGCCACTGCCGCGGGACTCGATTTAGGGCGCGACTTTATCGAGAAGCAGGCTGTTGAACGGATCGTCCCGCGAATCATCGATCGCATCGCCGTGAAGGTTGGCACTGAAGTCGCGGAAAAGTGGTCGGCCCGCGTGATTCCGGTGCTCAGCGCGGGAGCGGGCGGGACGTTGAACTACTATTTCGTGCGTTCCTGGGGGCGCCGCGCGCAAAAGCATTTCCTTGAGCGCCATCGCGAAGCTCGAACGCTGAACGCCTTGCCTCACCCCGCACTACCCGCTACGACACCTCACACCTACCGTCGCCCGGCGCACTAACGCGCAGTCACAGGTCCAGCCGCAGCAAGTCGCTTGTATCTCCTTCTTTAGCTCGCTACGGCACCCGACCGCTGCTCAGCCACTTCATTTAAGCGCCCGGTCTGCACGTCATACACAAAGCCCCGCACTGAAATGTTTTCGGGAATCCACGGATGCACTTTTACCTTTTGGATTTGCTCGCGCACATTTTGCTCCAGGTCGCCGAACGCATGGAACGTTGCGGGGACGACGGCAGCGGTCCCCGTAACGGATTGCAGTTTCGAGCGGAGGTCTTCGTCCTTGAACGTCAGCATCCCGCAGTCCGTGTGATTGATGATGATGAACTCCTGCGTCCCCAGCAGGTAGTGCGAAATAATCAGCGAACGCACGGCATCTTCTGTCACGATTCCGCCGGCGTTTCGAATGATGTGCGCATCGCCCGTCTTCAATCCCAGCATCGCCTCTACCGACATGCGCGCATCCATGCAAGCCACGATCGCCAGTTTCCGCGCGGGTGGCATCGCGAGATTCCCCAAATTGAAATCCGCCGCATACTGCCGATTTGCTGCAACCACTTCATCTGTTACGCTCATGAGGGAAGCCTCCGCTCTAGATTAAACCCGCTTGCCGGTTCGGGCATGTGATGCCGACAAATGCGGAACGGTCCACGAATTTGGGGGATCTTGGTAGACGCCTGGAATCACGAAGAAGGACCCAACCGCCTTCATATCCTACGAAAACGTGGAGCACGCTAATTGCTAGGGCGCAGCTGTATCAGCCTTTTCGCTCCGCTCCAGCGCCGCACGATCCCAATGCGCCAGGTTCGCCGCCGCTTCATAAGTCGACTGGCAGAAATCGAGCAGCGCTGCGCGTGGGTCGGCTGCGTTTCGCACGTCGTCATATCCCAGCAGGAACTCCTTCATCTTCTCGTCGTACCGGGCCTGCGCAGGTTTCACCGCGTAATTCTTGAACCCATCTGGCGCAGGCGCCACGTATGAATAAAACGCCGGGTTGTCCACACCTTCGCCGCCCGGCCACCAGCCAACGCTGCTCACCTCGTGCGAATAAGCCTCCCGCGTAATTATGTCCGCCCCCGGCCGCTCCGGTGCCCGCCGCCCCGAAAATCGCGTGACTGCAAGATCGAAGCTGCCCCAGAAAAAATGCACTGGGCTGTCCTTGCCGATGAATCGCCCGCGAAACTCCTGAAAAATCGGATTCAGTGTCGTCAGAATATGAAAGAAACGCTCGGCATATGCTGGATCGTATGACGCATGCGTCGTATCCTGATCGAACCGAATCGGATTCGGAACTTCCACCGCCATCGGCCAGATCTTCACGTCGATCCCCAGTGATTTCAGCGACGCCATGAATTCCTTGTAAAAGTTAGCCACGCTTCGCGGACCAAGATCGATCACATCCGTCTCGCCCGTGCTGGTTTCAATCCGCAGCGCATGCTCGATGAAATCGAATTCCGCCTCGAACACTCCTGCGCGATAGGGAATCGCGGAAGTGGTCAAGCCGCGCGCGCTCACATAGAACGGCACTTCCCACCAGTGATTAATAAACGGGCTGAGCGCCAGCCGCACCTTCCCCACAATCTGCGTCCACATGTGCAGCGTCTCGCAGGTATCTTTCCATTCGGCGTACGGCAATGCCGGCCACATCAGCTCTTTCGGCGGTGCGGACTCCGTTGTCATGCGATGCTCCTGAAAATGTTTCTTTGGTGGCGGAACTTATTCGCCATTTCCTCGCCATCAAATCGCCACGGACAAAGCCGACGCGGCGCACATGAGTTTCGCTCATTCAACCCGAACCTTCAAATGAAACAATGAACGCTCCGCTCCGCGGCGCCGCTGCTATGCGATTATCGCCGCTATCTTCGGTATCATACGTTCTGCGAATCATGGCCCAGACAAATCTTGTGCAATTCACGCCGTCCCGCTCGATCGCGGGCCAAATTCGCCGCCTCCGCCTGCGCGACCTGCCGCTTGATACCGTCGAACTGGCAAAATTTCTCATCGGCAAATCGCTCGTGCATGAAATCCCACAAGGCCGCCTGAGCGGGCGAATCGTCGAAACAGAAGCCTATCTTGTCGGCGATGCCGCCGCGCACTCCTTCCGCGGTCTCACCCCGCGCAACAAATCGCTTTTCCTCGCGCGCGGCCACGCCTACGTCTATTTCTGTTACGGAAATCATTTCATGCTGAATGTTTCGGGCGGCAAAGAGGGAATTGGCACGGGCGTCCTGATTCGCGCCGTCGAGCCTCTCGAAGGCATAGATAGCATGAAGCGCGCGCGCCACACTAAGCAAATACTCGATCTGGCACGCGGACCCGGCCGAGTAGCTTCCGCATTCCGCATAAACCGCGAATTGGACGGACTCAATCTGGTCGACGGCAGAGGCGCTCTCTGGCTGGGTTCCGCAGTCCGCAAGACCGGCGCAATCGGCGAAAGCATCCGTATCGGCATCACAAAGGACGCTGATCGCGTCCTGCGTTTCTACGAACTCGGCAGCCCCTTCGTGAGCGGCCCAAAGCGCCTCAACACCCGCGCGGTTTAGCTTTATGTCTCGAGCCCATTCCTCTGCGGTGCGATTTGCCCGCTCGTTTTCCCTTTCCACTCCCGCGCCTTTTCCGTAGAATCGTTGGTTGTCCCCGTGCCGAGGTAGCTCATCGGTAGAGCGCGGCCCTGAAAAGGCCGGCGTAGGCAGTTCGATTCTGCCCCTCGGCACACTCCGCATCGCGTACTACGTCCGATTTCAACAAAAGGCTCCCCTTTCTAAAAAGGACACGCGCTTCCCATTTCGCCATCTGTCGTGTGTCATTGAGCGGCGATTGTGATAGGCTACCCGCCATCTCTTAGCTACAGGAACCGTAAAGTGCGTGTCCCCGTCCTCGCGGCAACTGGCTACGTTTTAGTGTTATGCCTGCTCACTCCTGCCTGCGGCACCAAGGTAACGGAGGCGCCGAACCCACCCGTAGTTAACTTTAAGCCGCAACCCTTCCAACCGCCCGAGAGCTGCCTTCCTTGCCACCAGCGCCAATTTGACGAGCTCCGCAGCGCGGTGAAGTCCGGCTATCGCAACGTCAGCCCTTTGTTCAACGGACTCGAATCGGCAGGCAATCTCGTGAACGGCGGTTTGCTGCGTCCTGTGTACAAGGACAGCACGATCGTCTTGCCCGACGGGACGATCTTGAATACCAACATGTACTCATCGCCCGTACTCACCGAAACGCGCCAGGTTCAAGCGGGGTTTTGCTTCACCTGCCACAATGCGAACGTCGAGGTTCTCGGCGATAGCGACCTGACGAAGAGGGAGGTTCCGCAACTCGCCGGTCTGGGAACCTGCAATCCGGCACCCCCTGCCGGACAGCAATGCTTCCAGCCTCAGTTGTTTCGTCCGCTTCGCGACTATGTGCTGGTGGATGCGAATGGGAATCAGATTCTGCCGCCAACTCCCGGTGGCGATCCGCCCTCGGGCGCACTACCTTCGTTGGCTGCCGCGGGAATTACGTGCGACTACTGCCATGACGAAAACGGGCCAGACCTGAATCGCAGCTTCCAAATGGACGGCTTCGGCAACACAAGTTTGCTGCTGAATCAAACGGATCTAAAAGTGGGACCATTCCTGCATCCAGTCGCCGTCAAAAATAATTTCCACGTGGCCAGTAACGACCCGAACAAAATCGCATTCCTGCGTGCGGGCGCGTTTTGCAACACGTGTCATGACGTCCGCGTCCCCAATCGCAATCTCGTTGCCGAAGAACACAACATGAATCCGGGAGGGCAAAACGTCAGTTATTTCAGGCTCGAAAATCTGAGCACCGAGTGGCAGATTGGTCCCTACAACAGTACAAGCAATCCTTTCAGCCAGGTCGTCCGCTGCCAGGATTGCCACATGTCGCTCTTTCCTTACGCCGGTACGACGACGTACCAGGTGGGCGATATGACCGTGACCAGTCCCACGCCGGCCGTCTTTGCCACCGACTATGCCGCTGTCCCGGGCGTTGCAACGGACCAGAATGCGCCTCTCCAACTGCGAAAAGTCGTGGAGCACTATTTCACCGGCGTCGATGTGCCGCTTTTGACTCCGGCCGAATTGAGCGCTCGTTTGGGCGCCAACTATCCCGATCCGTATGCCGCCGGCACGGACCCGCACGGCGTCCCAGATGGCCTTGCCACGCGGCGAGCAGACTTGATGAAGGCGGCGGCGCGCATCAGCTTGAGCAAGTCCGATACGACAGCGCAGATTGGCCAGGAATTTACGGTGAGGCTCGAAGCCGTCTCGCTCACAGGACACCGCTTCCCGTCGGGATTTTCTCAGGAGCGTACTGTATACGTTCAGTTGGCGGTCACGGACAACAACGGATTCTTGGTTTATCAATCCGGATACGTCGTGGATAAGCCGCATCCGAATACCGGCGAGAACGCTCCGGATGGCAATCTGGACGACGAAGATCTTGAGCATCTGCACGCTGTCGTTGACCCAGGAATGCACACCGCCACATACACGGCGGGAACCGCTACGAATGGTGGAAATAATTTGGTGTTTGAAGCGGGGCCCGACGACGGGCCGGATGCTCGTTTGTTCGTCGGCGCGCAAGAAGGACTCGTGCTGTTCCGTAACGAATTGACGCATATCTTTCTGCCGGGCCAAGCGATCGGGCGCATCGATCCGGTCACCGGTAATCCAGTTCTGGCGCAGGGCGTCCATTTTGAAGAAACCTTTCAGGCCGCGTTGGCAAACGCTGTCGATAATTTCCGCTCACTGCAGCCGTTGCATCCGCAGACATACAACTACGTGATTCAGCTACCTACGCAGCAACAGCTCCAGGCGATTGGCGTGACCCTGCAAGGACCATTGCATGTACACGCGCAAATCAATTTCGAGCATTTCCCGCCCGTCTTTATGAGGTTTATCGCCGGAGCGACGAGCGCAAATGGGCCTTCGGGCAATAACTTGAATTTGGTGAACGAACAGAGGATCGATTCGCTGCTAAAGAACGTTAAGAACATCGCATCGGACGATATCACCGTGAGCTTGACGCCATGAAACTCCGCTACCCGATTCTAATCGTACTGGCCATTGCGGGAATCCTCGTGGCCGTCTTCGCACAGAATGGCGGCTACACGCCGGGAGAATTTCAAAGCACCAATCCCAATTATCCGAAACCCAACCCGTTCTACTTCGAGGGAAAGATCGACTGGAACCTGCTCGGCATCACCACGCCGCAGAACGCCTGGGACTATCTGCAACGCGGAATGCATTTCCAGGACGACATGGACGACATTCCTGACGCGATCAGCGACTATCAAACATCGCTTTCGATGAATAGCCTGCAGAGCCATACCTGCCAGATCGTTACGGCAGCCACGTTGGTCAACGGCACAGTCCCCACTCAATTGACTCCTGCTCCCTGCATGTTCACCTTGCGCCTGCGGCTCGGCTATCTAATGCGAGAAACCAGTCCGAGCACGGCAATCGGGCTCTTTCAGGAAGTATTGCAAATTGATCCACAAAGGCTCGGAGTGAATACGTTGATGGCCGAAACCTATGTGATCGAAGCGCAGCAGGCAACCGACCCACCGACGCAACAGCAGGCCTACGCGAATGCCATCGCGGCCTATCAAGCGGAGCTGGCACTTTCTCCCGTAACGCCGCAAAGCACCGCGCTGACTGCCGACACAGCGAACAATTCCAAAGTTCACTGGGAGCTGGCGCAGGTCTATGTGGCGACGGGACAGAACAGTCTGGCAAAAAGCGAGTTGCAATCATATTTGCAGGCGACGAAGTGGCACAGTGACGTCTATCCGTGGCGGATGGCGTTAGCGAATAGCCAAATCCAGGCATTGGTACGTGTGAAATAGCCTTTCCGCCGGCCGAGCGGTCGCGAGGGGTCACAGTGTCGAACTGTTTTCGAGTGAAGTCACTGCGTTGTGCCGCCGGGTTGGCCGCCGCCTTATTTTTTCTAACGGCAACGGACGCTCAACCCGTCGTGCCCCCGAGTAATCCCCCGGCGGACAATTCAGCCGCTCCCACTATCGACGCCGCTTGGGACAGCCTCTTGAAGGACACAATCCCCCAAACCGCTCCAGATCCCGCGCTCGCCGTCGCACAGATGCCCTACGAAGCAAGCCCGGCCGGCGACTTCCTGAATCATTTTTTCATGAACACCCGCACCGAATATCTTCGGACCCAAACCTTTTTCACGGGGCTTCCCACCACAACAGGTGTGATCGATGCCCCCATCACCGGCGTCTTCAATCCCAACGGCGTTCCGTATCCCAACGCATTCCAATCCGATACCAACATAATTTACAGTTTTCTGAACTGGGGCACCCGCGGGTGGCTTTCCGACCGAGTGAATTCCAATTTTTCATTCGCCTATTCGCAGGATCTCACTCACGTCACCGACGCCTCCCCCCAGCTCGACGTCCTCAATACCTTCGGCTCCAATCGCCGCCTCGAATTAGTGTCCGGTTACATCGATATTAACGGCCGGCCGACCGATGGCATATTCGCCGGAACAAGTTTGCGAGTGGGCAGGCAGGCTGTCTACGGAGCCGAACTTGCGGAGATGGACGGTGCCTCGTTCACGATGGACCGGCCGAAATTCTCGTGGACTCTCTACGCGGGCCGAAGATTCACTTATTTTTCCGATCCCGAGCAACGCGCCATGGGAGGCGGGAACTTCCTCTATCGTTTCAATCAGAATTCCAGCCTGGAATACGATACGTTTTATTACATCAAGGGAACCAACAGCTTCCGTTATCGCCAATCTTTCGGCAGTGCGTGGCTTTTTAGCGCCGGATTCCGGATGGTCGGAAGTTATCCCGTCGATTTCAGCGCTGATGGAGTGTGGAATCCGTCCGACGGCAAGACATCGCTACGCGTGAGCTTTGCGCAGAAGATCACCAACAAAGACTATTTCTTCGACTATACCTACAGCGCGCACGATTTCGATCTTCACAATCCGCTCCTGCGCTTGAATCTCGAAGCGCTGCACCCGCACACCCAGTTCGTCGTCGATGCTTCGCGCGCGATCAATTCCAGGCTGCGCCTGGGCGGTGATGTCTGGGTACGCCGCCTCGACGACAGGCAGGACGTCGGGCCGTTTGACACTTCCTTCGAAGACTATCGCGCCCACGCGCAGATTTTCCCGTGGAACAAAACCGATTTGCTCGTCGGATATCATTTCCGGCACTCCGACGATCGGGGTTACGCCACCACGCCGACGCAATTTGACGACCTGAGCGGAACCGGCGAGACGCAGGTCGAGGACGTCAGCGTCGAAATCGGTCGCACTTTCATGGATGGCCGCTTGCACTTGCAAGCTGGCGGCTTCTACCGCCGATTGAACTTCGTCGATCAGTTCTTGGTTATCACCAATGCGCGCGATAAAGGTGTTCTAGCGAACGCATCCTTCAACGTCGACAGCCGAACCCGCGTATATCTGGATTATGGCCTGGACACCGATTATCCCGTGTTCCGGCCGGCCATACAGAATAGCCAGACATTCCGGTTCGGCATGGCCTGGAGATACTGAGTGGGCTGGCGGCGCATTAGCTTAGCCAACGCCTCCTTGGCCGGCCTGTGTCTCTGCTTCGCAATGACGCTGAGCGGCCAGGAAAATTCCACGAAAAAGCCTGAGCCGCCGTCATCGCAACAAGCCCCGCAAGCGCCCTCGGCCCCCGCGCCGCCGTTTCATTTACACGAGTTTCATTTGAAGCAAGTCGGACTCGATTGCGACGCTTGCCACGTCCCGGCGAAGAGTGGCTCGGTAACTCTCCAGCGCCCCGGCCACGATCAATGCACCACTTGCCACCAGGATGACTTCAACAAGGACCTGAAGGAAAAAATCTGCGTCCAGTGCCACACCGTCTTTCCTCCCACAAGCGCCGAAGAGTTGCTGCCATTCCCTCGCTTCAAGAACGAGCGCCCGATCGTCTTCGAGTTTTCCCACGCCAAGCACATAGACCCGCACGCGCGGCTGGACGCACGCACCGGCTTCCGCGCCGATTGCACGTTCTGCCATAAATTTCAGGGGAGCGGCGACTTCGCTTCCTTCGGAAACCACGAGGTTTGCGCCGGCTGCCATTCCAAAGCGGGGATGAAGCCGCTGCTCAGCGATAAGTCAACCACCGCGGATTGCCAGGGCTGCCATCACGTGGAAGAAATTGAAAATCCGGGCCCTGCTTCGATTCACCGCCAACTGGCCTCGTTCGTGGTCTCCGGCAAATACGATCACATCAGGTTCTCTCATGCGGAGCATTTCAAAGGGCGCGAGGCTTATCACCTTGACTGCACCACCTGCCACTACGGTGTCGCTGCCAGCACGAACCTCGCCAGCCTGACGTTACCTAAAATGGTCGATTGTGTGAACTGCCACGACATTGAGAAGAGCGTCGCGACGAACTATCGGATGAACAACTGCGCGGTCTGCCACCTCGACGAGAAATCGGGTCCGCTTCCCGAACTACACTCGCGCATCGTCAAGCCCGCCTCACACAATGAGGCGTTTCGGCTGCATCACGGTGACGACGCCTCGAAACCGGGCGCTCCATGTTTCGTTTGCCATTTGAACGTCGCTCCCTCGGCGGTGGGGAACCAGGAGTGCATTGGCTGCCACCAGGTGATGATGCCTGTTTCTCATGCGGCGCGGTGGAAGGACGATATTCACGGGAAATACGCGGCGCTCGATCGCAAGAACTGCGCCGTTTGCCACGTTACGGATTATTGCAGTCGGTGTCATAATCAGACACCCGCCAGCCACTTGCCGCTTGCACAGTTTAAAGCGGGCGGGCATGCTCAGTCGGCGATGTTAAACGAGAGGGCCTGTTTCACATGCCACACTTTTGCAGACACATGTTCGGAGTGCCATGCCCAGAATCTCAGCCCCATGAGCCGCCCAAAATGAACAAGTACTTCAGCTGTAGCAACGCGCAGGGCGTGCGGCCGGCGTCGTATTTCTCAGCAATGATGCGATTCCTTGTGTTGAGCGCTGGCGTGTTTCTTCCTCTCGCTGCGCAAGCACAGGACGAGGGCGCGCGATTCCAGCAGGATCCTGTCGAGCAGGTCGCGGTACGCCTGCTTGTGGCGCTGGCCGTCATTGGAATCCTGGTTGTGTTTTACAGTTTGATTCGGTACCGAGGCTCGGCAGTCGGCCCAGTCTCATGGGGCGTTCTGTTGGCAGGCGCAGTGGCGCTTCCGCTCTTGATCACCGGCGTGGGCACTATCCTAGTGTTTCAGCGGGCGGAGCGCGTCGAATTCTGCGCCTCGTGTCATCTCACGATGAAACCCTTCGTCGATGATCTCAAGAATCCCACGAGCAACAGCTTGGCCGCACTCCACTATCGGAATCGCTACATTCCCGACGACCAATGCTACAGCTGCCATACGTCCTATGGCCTCTTTGGAACCGTGGAAGCCAAAAAAGAGGGCCTGAACGATGTGTACAAGTACTACACTCGGACGTTCCACTTGCCCATCAAGCTGCGCCATCCGTATCCCAACACGGATTGCCTGAAATGCCACGCGGGTTCTGCCAAGTGGATCGCTTCGCATCAGGACTATAAAGACGCGCTATTCTCAGGCGAGGCCACTTGCATGCAGTGCCACGCGGATTCGAACCCGGCGCACAACATCGCGCAGAACATTGCGCCCCCACATAAACCATGACAACTCACGCCACTACAAACTCCGCAGTGAAGCCCTTCAAACTCAACTCTGCCACCTCGCGAACCCTCCTCGTTGCGGCTCAATTGCTCGCCCTGGTTGTGTTCATCCTGGCGCTTGTATTTCTGAAGCGCACCACCGGTGGAACGCTCTTTCTCTTCTCGACAATTGCTCCTGTACTTGTGATGCTTGGCGTCGCGGCCGTTTTTGGCGTCGTCGCGTACCGATTTTTGCGGCGCCATAGTCTGTTCGAGGTCGAAGATATCGAGCCGGGACAAGTGATTTTCCGGGAGGGCGAGGAAGGCGATTGCGCCTATTTCATCCACGGTGGTGAGTTTGCTGTAACACGCGAGGAAAACGGGGCCGAGAAAGTAATCGCCCGGCTTTCTACCGGGCAATACTTCGGAGAGATGGCCTTGATCGGCAACGAATTGCGAAACGCCACCGTGCGCGCCGTAACCCCGGGCAGAGTGGCCATTCTCGGCAAACAAAATTTCCTGACAATGCTCGAGTTGATGCCCCACACGCAGCAAGACATCATGAAAACTGTGAACGAAAGAGCAATGCGCAAAGCAAAGAAGTGAAATCATTCTGCAAGAAAAGGGAGGACTGAGGGAAATGAGCATAAAGGGAATTGCAGGTGTAGCTGCGACGGCTGGATTGGTGTTTGCGGCCTCTGTTTCGCTTCCGGCCCACCCCGCAGGCGATGCGGCTGCCGGGAAAGACACTTACATGAAAAAGTGCAAGACCTGCCACGCCGAAGATGGACATGGCAACGACGGCATGGCCAAGCTCCTGAAAACCACGATTCCGCCCCTCGATGGCAGCGAAGTTCAGAAAATGTCCGACGCCGACATCAAGAAGATCATTGTCGAGGGCAAGGGCAAGATGAAGCCCGTGCAGGGCTTGAGCGATGCCGAAATCGATAACGTAATCGCCTTCGTTCGCACGATGAAAAAATAACAGGAGTTTGCGCTTAGCCTTGTTCCGATGTGACGAAAGATAGCCCGAAACCGGCTGCTTGAGCCGCGGCGGCGGGACACTGTCGGCCGCGCCACGCGCGGAATGTTCAGTGCGGGCTCCGCCGGAGACAGCACTGGAAACAACCACGGTTCGGCCGCTGCTGCGAGCGCTCTCACATGTACCGCTTGAGGCAGTTCCGCGATGACGTCAAACATTAAAAAAATCGTGATACTGGGTGGCGGGTTCGGAGGCGTCTACACCGCGCGCCACCTGGGCAGCATGCTGCAACCGGGCGAAGCTTCCGTAACCCTCATCAATCGCGAAAATTATTCCGTGTATCAGCCGATGCTGCCGGAGGTAATCTCCGGTTCGATTGGTTTCACCGACGTGGTTTCTCCCATCCGCCAGTTGTCGCCTCGCACGGAACTCATCACCCGCGAAGTGGAGGACATCGATCTCAAAAATAAAATTGTCACGGTAAGTCCCGGCTTTCGCCCCCGTTCGATGGAGATTCCCTACGATTATCTGGTGATCGCCCTGGGCGGCGTTACCGACTATTCCGGCAAGCCTGGCCTGCTCGAACACGCCAAACCATTTCGCACACTCGCCGATGCCCTCAGTTTGCGCAGCCATTTGATCCACGTGCTTGAAGAAGCGGAATTCGAGGCCGATCCACTCTTCCGCGCGAAATTACTCACCTTCGTCGTTGCCGGCGGCGGGTTCTCCGGCGTCGAGGTCATCGCGGAGCTACATGACTTTGTTCATCATGTGAAAGGCAATTACCCGCGCCTGCGCAGCGAAGAGATCCGCTGCGTGCTGGTTCATTCCGGTGACCGCATCTTGCCCGAAATCACCCCGCACCTCGGCGTCTTTGCTCACAAACTTCTCGCCAAGCGCGGCATCGAAATCAGACTGCTCGACCGTCTCGTCTCTGCTACTTCGGAACGAGCCATCTTGAAATCGGCGCTCGAGATTCCCACGAAGACCATCGTTTCCACCGTTCCATCGGCAATCGCACCGGTTCTTCAGCAACTCGATTGCGCCAAAGACAAGGGCCGTCTGCAAGTGAATCGAAAGGTCGAGCTGGTGGGCTATGAAGGCCAAGTCTGGGCGCTGGGGGATTGTGCTTCGATCGTCACCAGGTCGGGAAATCCCGTTCCGTCCACGGCTCAGCATGCCACGCGTGAAGCCGCCACCGTGGCGGGGAATATTGTCGCTTCCATTCACGGCGAAACGAGCTCCGAATTTGACTTTGAAGGACTGGGAAAGCTCGGGTCGCTTGGCCGCTATTCGGCTGTCGCGGAAATTCTCGGAGCTCGCGTCTCCGGTCTTCCCGCATGGTTTCTGTGGCGCACCGTCTATTTGATGAAGATGCCCAGCCTCTACCGCAAGATCCGCATCGGACTCGACTGGATGATCGCTCTATTTTTTCATCCCGATTTGGTTCAGGTTCGCGACATTCATGGATCCAGCTTCGCGCGCCAGCATTTTGAGCCCGGCGATTTGGTCTTCCGACAGGGCGAACTCGGCGACTGCGTCTATGTGATTGAAAAGGGTGAGTGTGAAATCTTCCGCGAGCAGGGCGGGAAGATGGAACACCTGGCTGTTTTAGAAACCGGCGATTATTTCGGCGAAATGGCAGTCCTCACGGATTCCACTCGCAACGCCACCGCTCTCGTCCGCACTCCGATGGACGTCCTTCTCATCCCCAAATCCGACTTCCAGATACTGAAATCCTCGGTGCCCGCGTTCGGCGAGTTCTTCAGCAAACTCGCTCGAGATCGAGCGACCGTCGTCTCCAAGAACTGATCCGCACTCTGCCCACCCGGGCGCACCTCGAACCTGGAGCCTCACTACATTCGCCGTTCCGCGACCCGGAGCTGTTCTGTCTCCCCTAAAACCCTTACAGATGAGTCTCTCTAGCACCGAGACTCAGGCCTTCTATTATAAGGATTGCTCCCGATTGACACCCTGAGAACGCCCAGCGTATGGTCGATTTGAAGGGCTTTAAAGGGGAGATATCGGCTTACGAGGAGCATTCATGACGCCTCCAGCGCCTTTGCAGAAAATCATGCTGATCGTCCTTTCCCTGGCCTTGATCGTCGCAGGAACCCCCGCACCCCTCGCCGCTCAAGCGCCGCAATCGTATACTCCACAAGAGCTCGACAAACTGGTGTCCCGAATAGCGCTCTATCCTGACCCTCTGCTTGCCCAAGTTCTTGCTGCGGCTACCTTCCCGGACCAGATTCCCGACGCGGCAAAATGGGCGGATGAACATCACTACCTCAGGGGCGACGATCTGGCGAGAGCCATTGTTGCGGACCACCTGCCCTGGGATCCCAGCGTACAAGCGTTGCTCCCATTTCCTTCCGTGCTGGAAATGATGGCGTCAGATATGAATTGGACAACCGAGTTAGGCAACGCTTTTCTCGCTCAGCAGCAGGACGTGATGGATGCGGTTCAAAGAATGCGGAGAAAAGCCAGGGACTACGGCTACCTGCGAAGCAATGCGCAGGTTGTGGTTTCTGGCGATCCGTATATCTCCATCGTGCCGGTGAATCCAGACTTCATCGTCGTTCCTGTTTATGATCCTGTTGTCGTATTCGCCCCGCCTCCGCCTGGATTCTTTGTTGGCGGCGCGATCGTGTTCGGGTTTGGCGTCACGCTCGGCTTTGCATTTCACCCCTGGGGCTGGGGAACCACTCGCTTCGTGTGGGATCGGCACGAAGTGTTCATCGCCAATACGCGTTGGGAGCGGAATTGGGTCAATCGCGCCACTTACGTTCATCATTACGATGCCGCGTTTCATCGTTGGACGGGGCCTCGCGGTGTGGAGCAGCACGAACTGATACGGCGTGACGAGGCTGAACGCAACGCAGCTCGTTTGGGTCATGCACGCCCACCCGAGATACATCACGCAGCGCCGGGCCATCACCACTAGTTACAGGCGCGCTCTGCCCTAGCTTTTCCGAGCGTCCCATAGCTTGCTCGATGCTAGCGGGGAAGTTTGCCTTAAGCCTCGTTGAAAAAAGTTCGCCTCGGCGAAGCCAATAAAAGTAACATGTAGCTCTTCTCGCTCTTCACGGCAAACTGGAGCGACGCGGCTCTATGAACGGCCTTCTAAAGCAGGCGATGTCGCTTTCACTCGTCGGCAAGTGCGTCGCTGCGGTTGTCGGCATCCTGCTTATTCACGCAACTTTTCGTGTCCTCGAACAAACGCTGCCACGCCGCTTCGGCCGGGCCAATTCTCGCTACCGGGTCCGCAAATTTATTGTCTTTTCTGGTTACATAACAATTCTGCTTTTTCTCGCGCTCCTCTTTGAAGACCGTTTGGGAAGGCTCGGGTTCGCCCTCGGTCTGGTCGGCGCGGGTGTTGCCGTCGCGCTGCAAGACGTGCTGGCCAGCATCGCCGGCGCTTTTTCAATCGGCTTTTCGAAGCTTTACGCGGTCGGCGACCGGGTACAGATCGGCGATACCAGAGGCGACGTGATCGACATCGGTCTCCTTCGCACCACTTTGCTGGAAACAGGGAACTGGGTCAGCAAGGACTTGTACAACGGGCGCATCGTTCGCGTTCCCAACAGTGCCGTCTTGAAAGGATCCGTTTTCAATTACTCGCAAGGATTCCCGTTCGTATGGGATGAGATTAAGGTGGTGTTTACTACCGGTAGCGATTTCCAATTTGCGAAGGACATGCTCACACGTGCAGCCAGAGAAGCGATTGGGGATTATCTGCTGGACGCGCAGACCTCATGGAAGGTCGTCAGTGACTACTACGAAACCGTGAGTCCCCCCTTAGAGCCCACCATCACGCTCGTCGTGAACGCAGGCAACTTGGAATTCGACGTCAGTTACGTCGTGCACTACACCAAGCGGACCACCATGCAAGATCAGCTATTCACGAAGATCGTCCAGGAAGTTGCCAATAGCGACGGCCGGCTGCAGTGGTCCTCCACGCCGACCCCAGTCATAATTCAACCGCCAACTCCAGGCCCGGCAGTACCACAGCCGCCGACTCCCACCCAGGGGACGGTGAGGCCGGCAACCCGCCAGTAGATCGTTCAGCTGCGATGACAGCGTTTGAGCGCCCTGCTTGTCTTAGCACCTTAGGCTTTCTCTGCACGGGCTCCTCCTCGCTCGCTGGGGCATGGGGCTTATCACTTCTTAAGTGGCAGGGTGAGCGGTTTGGCGGGGGCGGTTCAATACAGCTTTTTCTGGAGTACGTCTGCCCAGAAAACTTCGGCTCGTTTTTCCAGAGATTCGGTCTTCTAGGCGCTTTTTCACACCGGATTACACGCCTTGTATGTTTTTAGACGGTAACATCCTGTATGTACTACAGACTTATCGGAGTCATAGAGTAGCTGCCTCAGTCCGCAGGATTGATTTCAATCGAGGAGAAACAAAATGTCAAAGCAAGCTGCAGAGCATCACAGCAAGGCTGCCGAGCATCACGAGCACGCTGCTCGGCATCATCGCGAAGCGGCCAAGCACCACGAGTCAGGCAACTACGAAACAGCAGCTCATCATGCGCATTCTGCACAGGGGCATCTTCATCACGCCACACACCATGCTACTGAAGCAGCCAAATCTCACGTCGAACATCACGGCTCGAAGTCCAAAGCCGCCGGTCACTAGACCGCCCTCGCGGGCTGGGGACAGACGGAACGGGGCAGAGGAATAAGATACATAGCCTTCCGTTTGTCCCCTCACCCGATTCTCAACGCCGGGCAGCGAGATCCGCGCAGTCGCCGTAAGTCAAGCCGATTCGACCGCACCTAATTACGGGCGCACATTCACCTGTATGCTGGTTGCGATCCCGTCGCCCGTCCGCGGTATCACAATCTCCTCGGGCGCTATTACCCGCTGCTCTCCGTTGCGCATCAAAGTCACGGCCACATCTTCGCCTCGCGCCGGACATGCCGACGTCTCGCCAGCGCCGTCATTGCGGGCATAGACGTCCGTAGCCGCCGAAGACCCCACGCAAGTCGCGATGTGAACCGTACCGACGAAGCCCTTTCCTACGTGCACCGTTAACCGCCGCGTCGGCTGGCTCGACGCGCAGGACAGCATCAAAAACGCAACGAATAGCTGAAGCGCCAGAAGGCGAGGTACTTCGGATCGTCGGGTACGCACCGGAAGCTCCTTGGGTAGGCCGGCCGCGCGAAGGAAACGCGGCAATTGCTCGAGTATTGATATCGCACGCCCGGAATGCAATCTACGATAAAATTGTTCTCTTGTCCAAGGCCCAGCCGGCCTTCGCCAGGATCAAGACGACGAAGACTATGTGGCGTCAAATCAGCCCCCGCAGCATTTTCCTTTCCGCCTTGGCCCTGCTGCTTTTCAGCGCCCTCGCTGCAGGCTGGATGATTTACCGCCTTTACGAGAGCGCGCGCTGGGTGCAGCACACCTTCGAAGTGCAGCTGGCGCTGGATACCGTCGAAAAGGACGTGGCCAAAGCCGGGCGTTCGCGCAGCTTCTTCGTAAGCAGTAGCGATCCGCAATTCCTTCAGGATTTCAAAGCTGCCCGTGAAGGCGTCATCTCAAACCTGGCGCGCGTCAAGACCTTGCTGCGTGATAACCAGGAACAACTGCAGCGTTGCCAAAGCCTGGAAGCGGTCACGCGCGAAAGACTCACCGACAGCGAAGAAAGCATCCAAATTGCGAAGTCGGGGATCAAGAACGAGGCCCGGCAATCCGAATTGACGTCGGATATCGTCGGTTCGGCCGTCCGAGGCGCAGCAATCTCCGATGAGATCAATAATGCCGAGCAGATTCTCCTCAACCAGCGGAGAGCCTTGGCTGCAAGACTCTTCCGTTTCACGGTAATCCTTCTGATTGCAGCGTTCTTTCTCGCCATCTTTCTGATCTGGGAACACTATCGACGGCTGGAGCAAGAGCTTCAAGAGCGCACCAACGAGGAGCAAAAATCTCGCAGGCTCAGCATCCAACTTCTGCAAGCACAGGACGAAGAGCGCCGCCGCATCGCGCGGGAACTGCACGACGGCCTCGGACAAAGCCTCAGCGCCGCCAAGATACTCGCGGACACTCATCTCACGAATCACCCGAATGACGAGGTCATCACTGATCTGGCAGCGATTCTGTCCGAGAGCCTGAATGGCGCGCGCACCATGTCGTACCTGCTGCACCCGCCTCTGCTCGACGAAGTCGGCCTGGCTTCGGCGGCGGAATGGTTCGTCGAAGGCTTCTCGAAGCGCACTGGCATCAACGTGAATTTCGACGTCAAAGGCGAGAAGCGGCGCTTGAGTCAGGCCACCGAGCTAACTCTGTTTCGCGTGCTGCAGGAAAGTCTGACAAACATTCATCGCCACGCCAAAGCTGCCGCTGCAGAAGTGGTCTTAAAATATGACGGCAATCAAGTGGAGTTGCGCGTTCATGACTACGGAATTGGCATTCCCAAGGGGAAGCTGGAAGAGTTCAACGGCAATGGGGCGCATCTCGGGCTGGGATTAACCGGAATGAAAAGCAGAGTGCAGGAACAGCAGGGAAAATTTCGAATTGTTTCGACCGGTTCGGGCACGACGGTTTACGTGGAACTGCCCGCCGTTTGAGATCTGACTGCTTCGCGAAGGGCAAGCAAGCGCTCTGAGAATCAGCGGCTATTTCATCGAGTCGTCGAATTCCTTCATCCAGCCTTTTGCTTTCAGCACCTCGCGGGGCTTCGCGCCATCAGGCGGTCCGACGATTCCATCCTTCTCCATAAGATCAATCAGACGCGCGGCGCGGCCGTAGCCCACGCGCAAGCGGCGCTGCAAAGTGGAAGTGGAAGCGCGACCCATCTCGCAGACCACGCGAACGGCATCCTGGTAGAGCTCGTCGTCCACATCCTCGCCGTCGCCCGCTTCGTCGCCGCCGCCTTTCGCGGAATTTTCATCGCGCGGCGGCTTGAGAAGCTCTTCGTTGTAAATTGCCTTGGCCTGGTCGCGCCAAAATTCGCATACGGCCGTGACTTCCGATTCGTGGACGTAGGGCCCGTGAATGCGGTGCAGCCTCGACGAGCCTGCCGGCAAATACAACATGTCGCCCTTGCCGAGCAGCGACTCCGAACCGTTCGCATCGAGAATCGTGCGCGAGTCAATCTTGCTGGCCACGCGGAACGAAATGCGCGCGGGGAAATTCGCCTTGATTAGGCCGGTAATCACGTCCACCGACGGCCGCTGCGTGGCGAGAATCAGATGAATGCCCACGGCGCGAGCCATCTGCGCCAGTCGCGTGATCGACTCTTCGACGCCGTTCGTATCGACCATCATCAGGTCGGCCAATTCGTCGATCACAATCACAACATAGGGCAGCGGTTTCGCTTCTTCTTCCTCGGAATTTTCAAAGAGCGAAAGCGAGTGGCCTTTCTCGAACGTCTGGTTGTACTGCGCGATATTGCGCACGCTGCGCCCGGCCAGCATCTTCAGCCGCCGCTCCATCTCGCGCGTTGCATTCCGCAGGACATTCGCCGCCACTTTCGCATCGGTGACCACGGGCGTCAGCAGGTGTGGAATATCAGAATAAATTCCCAGCTCCACCTGCTTCGGATCCACCAGCACCAGTTTCAATTCTTCCGGCGTCGCCTTGTACAGCATGCCCATTAGCAGGGAATTGATGAAGACGCTCTTGCCCGTTCCAGTCGAGCCTGCAATCAGCAAGTGCGGCATCTGCGTCAAATCGGCAGCGCGAATCCTGCCGATTAGATCCTTGCCGAGCGGCATCGTGAGCTTTGAAGGCGAATGGCTGAACTCCGGCGCCTCAACGATATCGCGCAGCGCAATCGTCTCGCGATGCGGATTTGGCACTTCGATTCCGACGGTGGATTTCCCCGGAATGCGTTCGATCAAAATGGACTCGGCGCGCAGTGCAAGACACAGATCTTCGGCCAGGCCGGTAATGCGGCTGTACTTGATGCCCGCTTCGGGCTTGAATTCAAACGTGGTCACCACCGGGCCGGGATTGATCTGCGTCACTTGCCCGTTCACTTCGAATTCCTGGCACTTGAGCTCAATCGCGCGAGCGTATTCCTTCAGTTCGCTCTCCGTCATTTTCTCGCCGCGCTCGGCCGCCTGCAGCAGGCTTGGAGAGGGAAGGCGGTAGGACGTCTTGCCGACCGCGATCTTCGGCTCACGCGTGGTCTTTCTCGGTGGAGATGGCGTCACGCGCTCCTGCTCGTGGAACTTGATCACGGCAGGGCCGGGCGCGACACGCGCGTCGAGATCGAGTTCAGCGTCGGCGGAGTGATCTTCTGCTTCGTCCTCGTCCACAGCGGGAAGCGTCTCGCGCGCCGAAGCTGACACGCGCTGCGGCGCCACCGCAGGCCGCCCCGCTATTTTGATCTCCTCCACACGTTTCTTCAGGCGCTGCGATTCGCGCTCCTCGCGCCAATCCCTCACTCGCGTCGAAAGCTTGCCGAAGATTCCCTCGGGATTCGTCGGCTTCTTCAGCCACGCGCCAGCAGCGCGAAGCGAGAAACTCGTGGTGAGAAATAGCGCAGTGAAAAAAGTGATGGACGTTACCAGCAGCGCGCCAACCGGATTAAACGCGGCACGCAAACCCTGCGCCAGCACCGTTCCCAGCAATCCGCCCGACGGCAACGCCCCACGCACATCCGGAAAATGCAGCAACACCATTCCCGCGGAAAACGACGAGAGCACCATCGCCGACCCGATCAATTTTGCCACCGGCGCTTCGAGCAGCTGGCTCCGGAACCATCGCATCGCCACCAGAAACATCGCTACAGGAAACAAGAACGCGCTGAAGCCGCAGAACTGGAAGAAAAGATCGGAAATGTGCGCGCCCACTGGCCCAATCCAGTTGCGTGCCGGCCCGGACGCGGGCGCTCGCGCAGCCACGTTGAACGACGCATCGTGTGGCGAGTAGGAAAGCAAGCTGAGCGCGAGCAGCACCGCCAAGCTCAGCCCGACGAATCCGATCATCTCGTTGATGCGCTTATTCTCGGTCGGTGTAAGGATGCGCACTTACTTCTCCTTTGGCCTTGAGGACAAGGATACCCCCGAATCCCGACACAAAGAAACCCGAAGGGAAAGCAAAGGGAAGGCATCTCGCTCGAATCTGGGCGGCGCGGGCGCTGTCGCGCGGAAACCCAAAAGCGCTCGCCTCGAAGGGCGAGCCTCGCGAGTGACCCGCGAACTATAACAAAGCGCAGGACAAAGCAAATCAGGTAATTCATGGATGTGTGTCCAAACGCTATCGCGCCCGGGGCGGGATTGAGCGTGGTTTCGGATTTCGAAAGCAAGCAGGCCGAAAGCAAACTAGCGGGCGGAGCCTCTGTCGCGGAGCAGCACCACGTCTGAATCGAGGCGGCCGCGGAGGATGGCGAGGGTTTTGCCGTCGGGGGACCAGGCGAAGCCGCCGCGGCTTTGTTCGGAAGCGAACTTGGTGATGTAGTGGCCGGGGCCGCCGTCGATGGGCTGGATCCAGACGTTGTCGACACCGTTTTCGCGGACTGCGTAAGCGAGCGATTTGCCGTCGGGAGTGAAATGGACGCTGCCGGTGATGTGCGGATTGGGCGTAATCAGCTGGCGCGCGCCCTTGGAGGCGGGATCGAGAGTGACGAGCGCGATTTTCTCGTCGCTCGGAGTTCCCGGGGAGATCATCGCCTCTGAGGCTTCCGTGAGGACGAAAGCGAGTTTCGAGCCGTCGGGGGAAAGGTGCGCGGCAAAACCGCCGTAAATCGTATTGGGAATCGTGGTGCCGGGCACGTCTTCCACCGGGCCGCCATCAATCGAGACGCGGCGAATGCGGTCGGGATTGTTGTTGATGAAATAGACCCACCTGCCATCGGACGAGCAGCTGGGATCCTGATCGCCGTGTCCGGTGGTGAGCTGCTTGAGATTCGAGCCGTCGAGATCGACGCGCCAAATGCTGCGGCCAGTGGCATTCTCCGCATGGCCAGCCCAGGCAAAGACGATGCGGTGCGATTCGGCGGCGTCGGAACCTGCGGCCGCCGCGGAGCACGTTTCGGGCGCGTTAAGAAACGCGTTGGGATCGCTGGCGAGGACCGCGCGAGATTTTCCGTCGAGCGAAAAGCGAACGAGTTTATCAGCCTCGGAGACGACGATCTGCTCGTTACCAGCCCAGGCAAAATTAGCGATGTCGCGCTCCTGCTCGAAGATGGGGCGCGGAGAAGCATTGGCGCCTCCGCCGTCGGCGGGCAGAAGGTAAAAGGTACGGGACGCCTTTTGCTGCGAGGTCGCGATGGTCTTGCCGTCGGCCGAGAGGCTCAGGTTGGAATAGTTGTTCGTGTCCTTGGTGATGGCGGTGGTTTCGCCGGAAGGCAGCGCGACATAGGCAATCTGATTGCGGCTATAGCCGGACTCGCGGCCAAGATGCGAAATCAGCAAGCCGCGCATGTCTGGGAGCCAGGCGAGATCGGTGACGACGCTGGCCTTCACCGAGGCGAGCGGCTGCCAGTGGGCGTCCGCTGCGGTGGAAGCGACCTGCACGGCTTCGAGCGAAGTAAGGCCGCGATCGTTATGAAACACCGCGCCAGCAACTAATTTTCCGTCCGGAGACCACACCACGCTGGTAGGCGCGTCATCGGTCGAGCCGATCACGAGAGAATGCTCGGCGGAGCCATCAGCGTTGGCGATGAGCAAATGATATTTGCCGACTTCGGGGTCATTCTGACGAACATAGGTGATCAGGCTGCCGTCTGGAGAGAACGAAACATTCGAGTCCACGTCCTTCGCGACGACTTGCGGCGCACCACCGAGGACGGGAATGCGATAGATGAAGCGAACGGTCTCGACGGTGTTTTCCGTGCGGCTAAAGTAGATGTAGTTTCCGTCGGGAGAAAAAGTAAAACCGTTGTAGCTGCGCGAGGCGGGGGGAAGCACCTGCGTGTCGCTCGAAGTGGGGACGTTGCGAAGCCAGACGCTCTGCAGGCCATTATCGGCTATGGCGCTAACGACGTATTTGCCGTCGGGGGAGATGGCGGCGTTGACGGACTTACCGGTGTTGGTGATTTGCGTGATGGTGAAATTCTGGAAGGGCATCGCGGCTTTGCCGCGAAACATGGAGAAGACGCCGTAGCCAGCGGCCGCAATGAGGATCAGCGCGACGACCGCGCCGATGATGAGTTTTCCTTTGTGCGCGCGAGCCGCCTGAACGGCGACGGAGCCCGAACCGCCCGCGTCGCGCGCGACAGCGGGGGCAGCGGCGTGGCTTGCTGATGTTCCGACACCGGGTAGTGCTGCTGATTGCGCGCTCGATTGCGGCACTGAAGCCGCCGCGCTAACGGCCGGCACGGAACCTGAGCCGGGCTGCTCGACGTATTTCACTTGTGCGGAGCGGCCCGAGCTGGTGTCGCGCTTCAGGCGCTCGAGGTCAGAGGCCATGTCGCGCGCGGTCTGGTAACGCAGGCGCGGATTTTTTTCGAGCGCCTTGCCGATGATGCGGTCGAGTTCGGCGGGCAGCGCGGGATTCAGTCGCGCGGGAGGCACGGGTTCGCGCTCGAGAATCGCAGCAAAAATTACGCCGGTGGTATTTCCAGAGAACGCTTGCTGGCCGGTGGCCATCTCGTAGAGCACCAAGCCGAAAGAAAAAAGATCGGAGCGAGCGTCGAGCTTTTCGCCGCGGACCTGCTCGGGCGACATGTAGGCGACAGTGCCAAGCGCCATACCGGGGCTGGTGAGATTCGGATCGGTATCGAGGACTCCGCCGGCGGTAACAGTTTCGGCGACGGCGCGTCCGGCCACTTGTTTTGCGAGGCCGAAATCGAGAACTTTGGCGCGGCCGCGATCGGTGACGAAGAGATTCGCGGGCTTGATGTCGCGATGAACAATACCGCGTTCGTGCGCGGCTTCGAGCGCGTCGAGAACGCCGATGCCGATTTCGAGAAGCTGATCAAGCGGGACAGGCTGGCCATTGATGCGATGCTTCAGCGTGACGCCTTCGAGCAACTCCATCGCGATGTAGGGGATGCCGTTGTCCTCGTCGATGTCGTGAATCGTGCAGATATTGGGATGATTCAGGGCGGAGGCGGCCTGCGCTTCGCGGCGGAAACGCTCGAGGGCCAAAGGATCCTTGGTGACGTCGTCCGGCAGGAATTTCAGGGCGACGAAGCGCTTCAGCTTTGTGTCTTCGGCGCGAAAGACAACGCCCATGCCACCGCCGCCGAGTTTTTCGAGGATGCGATAGTGGGAGAAAGTGCGGCCTTCGAGGGAGCTGGGTTCGGGCATCGGGGATGCAGTTTAGAGCGAGGATAAAACTAAGTCAACGAGTTGGGGAGGTGCTGAGCGCACCTCCCATGATATCGCAAGACATCTGCGGCGCCATCTTCCTCCCGAACTTCAAGACAGCGCGAATACCATCCGTCTCGTATTTTCGCAAAACGATGGGCGAGCCGGGATTACGCCCCAGCTGCCTTGCCGCGATACGCCGGGACGAAAACTTCGGCGACGAAAGTATTGAGAGTCGTCGGAGTGGAAGTCGCGGGTGAACGCGGTTCGAGCATCTTCATGTAGCCTGAATTCAACGCGTCCGCCATTTCGAGCAGCAGGTCCGCCATGTTGGCGGACATTCCCATCTGGGTCAAAGCAGGCTTCAACTGCGTTGCAGGCATTTGCATATATTTCAGGTCAGGCTTGCCAATCGCTGCGCCCACTATTTTCGCGACCTGGTCGTAGGTCACATCACGAGGCCCTTGTAGCTCACGCCGCTGCTTCCCGTTGAAATCAAGTTTCAGCAAGGCCTCGGCGGCTGCGGTGCCAATGTCGCGCGTCGCGATCATCGGCAAAGGCAGATCCGGACGCACGGGCCCCGCTATCACACCGAAGGACTGGATCACGCCGACCTGCGGGAGAAGGTTTTCCATGAAATAGCCTGCTCGCAGGTAGAGAGCGTTCAGTCCGTTAATCGCATCGAGTTTCTTCTCGAGCATGTGCAGACCAACCACGGGACCGGTTCTGTCTGGTTTGTCCGCGCCGATGCTGCTTAGAACCACGGCGTGCTTTATGCCGTTCTTGGTGATTGCGGCGGCCAAGTCGTCGCTCACCTGCTCCTGATACGCGCGAACATCTGAGGCGGCGATGTTAGGCGGAATCATCGCGTATACTGCCTTCGCGCCGGCGAATGCTTTCGTCAGCGCATCCGCACTACTCGCGTCGGCAATGAATGGTTCCGCGCCCTTGTTTGTAAATCGTTCTAGGCGCTTCGCGTCACGGCCTATGACGCGCACTTTCTCTCCCTTCGCCAAAAGTTTCTCGGTGATTACGCTTCCCGTGTTTCCTGTGGCACCAGTAATGACGTACATAAGCTCCTCCTTGCGATGACAGTTAGCTGTGTTTCTACCGCTCAAATTAGGATGTTCTCTGAGGGCATTCCGATTCTACCGCCAATCTCAAAATCGAGGGATCTTTCGAGCGCGTGTGGCCGAATCTGCGATGCCACGCCCATTTCGACGCTTGCGATAGCAAGCGTTGCGTCCGAAGACCTGACGAAAGTGGGGACCAGTTAGTCTGAGCCTAGTGCATCGAGAAACGTGGCGGAAGGAACGAAGAAGAGATTGCCGGTGACGGCGCGGCTGAAGTCGAGAAGGCGATCGTAATTGCCAGGCGGTCGGCCGATGAACATGTTTTCGAGCATCTGCTCGATCACGCGGGCCGAACGGCTGTAGCCGATGAAGTAGGTGCCAAATTCACCTTGCCCGGGCCGGCCGAATGGCATGTTGTCGCGCAGGATCTTCACCTCTTTGCCGTCGACGGTGATTGACGTGAGGGCGTTGTGCGCCGAAGTCGGCTTCACGGAATCGTCCAATTCGATGTCGGATAATTTCTTGCGGCCGATGATTTTTTCCTGCGCTTCTGTGGAAAGTAAGTCCCACCCTTTGATGTCGTGCAGGTATTTCTGCACGAGGACGTAGCTCCCGCCTGCGAACGCTGGATCCTCGTCACCTATAACGACCGCGTCGACGGCCGCCTGCCCGCGCGGATTCTCGGTACCGTCGACAAAGCCGATGAGATCGCGATCGTCGAAATAGCGGAAGGCTTGTACTTCGTCCACTGGCGTGACAGCGTCTCCAAGGCGCGCCATCAGTTGCGTTGCTAATTCGAAGCACAGATCCATGCGCTTCGCGCGAATGTGGAAGAGCAAATCGCCCGGCGTGGAAACTGCCGTATGTTTCTCGCCGCGAATTTCACGAAAGGTATGCAGCATCGCGGGGCGCGGAGAGCCGAAGAGGCGGTCCCAGGCGTCGGAACCGATACCCATGATGCAAGAAAGTCCTGCGTCGAAATCGCGAGCCTCAACCGCCCGCGTCAACCCGGCGAGGTCTCCGCAGAATGACCGCACTGCTGCGCGAATTTGAGACTGGGGCTTCAAAGCCACCACAAGGAATATTGCAGCGCGACTCAGCGGCGCGGCTACTGGCTGCGCGAGTGTGCGCAGACCGTGCGGCGCATTGCTTGCATTTTTCGGATCGGGTTCCATCGGGCGCAATCCTGGCGTGCTGAAAGAGCCTCGCGTGCGAAGTCAGGCGCGGAAGGTTACCATCGGCGGCCAACGAACGTCTAGAGGGCCCACAAGAAGGCTACAGAAACGGAAAGTATGCGGCCATGAAGAAAAGCATAATTTGTGAGAGCGCCAGAAGCATTTCCACGCCCTTGACGCTCGACGTGCATTCAAGAAGCTGCTGAAAGGTGGAATTGTATGATGCCTTCATTTCAGAAAAGCTGCTCGGTGGATTCCAAGTATCGTCTTTGCCCCACCGCGAATCCGTAAGGATACGTCCCCACGCGCTCGCATCCACAAACTCGCCCAGGCCAGCGCGAATCGTGCCGGCCATGTACGAAGCCTCATACAGATCAGGAGACTCCTTAAAAGTATGGAGAAAATCCGAAAACGCGCACGTAATCCTGATTATGATGCGCAGCACGCGAAGGTCTTCGTCGTTAAAGAAATCTTCAGATTCTCTGCGAATCACCGCTTCTATTTTCGCCCTTCGGTTCTTGAGATCGTTCACTTTCGTTATTGCTTCGGAGATCGCATCCCTGATGCAACGAACAGCATGATCTGTAAATGCCCCGCGGTTGTCGGCAAAGGTATTCACGGCAGTAAATAGCCCGAGATGTCCTTCTTGGATTATTTCCAGCACGGGAAGTTCTGACCCAGAATATTGTTCGGCGATTGAGGCGACTAAAGCGAGATTGGCTTCAATCAGACGCTTCGAAGCCAGCTCTTCTTGTTGATCGTGAGCCTGCACGTGCAGCAGTAACTCGCTCTCTTCCTCTTTCGTTAGAGGCTGAATTGTGGCGAGTTCGCGAAGGTAGCGCTGCAGCGAGTCATCATCGTGAAGAGTCATATGCAACCCTGAGCTTACATCTAAAAACGTACTTAATGGGTGGCAGCGGATTCGCGGAGGAGGACTACGTCGCTATCGCGGTGGAAACGGAGGACGGCTAGCTTTTTCCCGTCGGGGCTCCAGTGAAAATCGAGGATGCGCTCGGGAGTGAAACCAGTGACGACGTGGCCGGGCGAGCCGTCCACTGGAGCGATCCACAGCGCGTACTGGCCTTTTTCGCGGATATAGTAGCCAATGGCTTTGCCATCGGCGGTGTAACGGATTTCGCCTCCTGCACGGGGATCGCGCTCCATCGTTTTGATGGGTTTGAGAGTGGCGAAATCCAGGATCTTGATGACGATGGGGCCGCCGGTGACAAGTTGAGTCTGGAAGGCGAGATCCTTGCCGTCGGGAGAGACGTTGATGCAGCCGCAGGTGAGTATGTTATCGGAAAGAGTGGTGGCCGCTCCGCCATCAACGGAGACTTTTTGCGCAATGAACTTGCCGCCCACGAGTCCAGAGAAGATGAGCCACTTGCCGTCCGGCGAACACATCGCGGGATTGTCGTAGGCGCCGAAGGTTAGTTGCTTCAAGTTCCCACCGCTTGAGTCCATCCGCCAGACGTTGACCGCAGATTTTCCTCCGCGAAGAGCGGAAGAAAAAATGATGTAGCGGCCGTTGTCGCAGGAGATGGGATCAAAAGAGGGAAAATCGTCATGGAGAAGGGGAACGCGATTGGAACCGTCGGCGTTCATGCTGAAAATTCCGTTCTCTTGCTCGAGAAGAAGCTTGTCGTTCGAACCCCACGTAAACGCGAATGAAGGGGGGCGTTCGCTAACAGTGGCGGGTCCGCCGGAAGTTTTCCCGTCGTAGGAGGCGACTTGCACCGCGCCGTGCGGCTGGGATTGGATCGTGGCGATGGATTTTCCGTCGGCCGGAAGGCTGATGCTGAGGTAGTTGTTGGTATCTTTCGTGACCGCCCGATATTCAGCTTTCGGATAGGAGACCATACCAATTTGCCTGCGGTTATAGTTCGACGTGGCGTCAGCGGCCAGCACAAGTAGGGCGTGCCCGTCGGGCAGCCAAGCGAGAGAATCAAGGAACATCCCCGATTTCAGCAGCACCGATTTCTGGCCGCTGGAGGCGTCGAAGGTCTCAATCGTGGTGGTGCTCGCGTCTTCAGTGAGAGGCTCGACCGCGGCGATTACTTTTCCATCGGGAGACCATCGCGGAGAAGAGATCTGCGCGGTTTGCTTCGCGAGCATCTTTTCTCCGCTCCCATCCACGCTGGCAATCATCAGATCGCCTTCGCCTTCACTGCGCTTGTAGCGGATGAAAGTGAGGTGGGCGCCATCCGGAGAGAAGCTTACGTTGCTGTCAACATCATGAATCACGCGCTCGGGAGCTCCGCCGAGAACGGGCAGGCGATAAAGGCTGTCGACGTCAATTTCGTCGCGCTCGCGACGCAAAAAATAAATGCTGTTTCCGTCGGGCGAAAAGGTGACCGCGTCGTAGCGATCGTCGGTGGGCGCAACAATTTGCGTGTTGCTCTTTGTGGGGACGTTGCGTAGCCAGATGCTTTCCTGGCCGGCGTCGAGCTGAATGCTGGCGATGTATTTGCCGTCGGGGGAGATGGCGGCTTGCGCGGCTTTGCCGGTGTCGGTAACGGGAATAACCGAGAAGCTTTCGTAGGAATTTGCAGCTTTGCGTGAGAAGAGCGTGTATGCGCCGTAACCAGCGGCGGCAATCAACGCGAGAACAATGATTGAAGTGAGCGATAGTCCCAATTTGTGTTGCGCTGCAACTTGGCGCACGGTGGAACTCGAACCCGAGGCCGCGGGGACGGACGCGGAGGAAATTGGAAGCGAGGCGACGGGGGCTGAGCCGGATGCGAGAATGGCAGTGGAGCCGGATGATTGCGTATCTATGCTGGCCGAAACGCGGCCGGAGGAATCGGCTTCGCGGCGAAGGCGTTTTAGGTCCGCACGCATTTCGGCGGCGAACTGGTAACGCATCTCGCGATCTTTCTCGAGTGCTTTGTGCAGGATTTCTTCCAGGCGCGGCGGGACGTCAGGATTCAGACGCATGGCTGGAGGCGGAAGACGATTCAGAATCGACTCGAAGACTACGCCGGAAGTTTCGCCGCGGAAGGGAAGCATCCCGGTAGTCATTTCATAGAGAACGGTGCCGAACGAAAACAGATCGCTGCGCGAATCGAGATCTTTGCCGCGCACCTGCTCGGGCGACATATAGGCAACAGTGCCGACGGCAGTGCCGGGGCTGGTGAACATGTCGTCGGCGGCGACGGTGGCGCCGGTGAGGGCACTGACGCTTTCCGCCATTGCAGCCCCCACAGGGGCGCTGCCGGCGCGGGCGGGAACTAACTTCGCAAGACCGAAATCGAGAATCTTGGCGTGGCCTCGGCGCGTGACGAAAAGATTCGCGGGCTTGATATCGCGGTGCACGATTCCTTGCGAGTGCGCGGCATCTAGCGCATCGGCGATTTCGACGGAGAGATCGAGAAGGCGATCGAGTTCCATGGGCTTGCCCGTGATGACGTGCTTGAGCGTGGCGCCGTCGAGAAATTCCATGGCGATGAAGGCTTTGCCGTTTTCCTCGCCGATGTCGTAGATGGTGCAGATGCTCGGATGATTCAGAGCCGACGCGGCTTGAGCTTCGCGTTGGAAGCGGCCGAGGGCTTGGGGATCGCTGGCAACTTCATCGGGAAGAAATTTCAGCGCGACGAAGCGATGAAGACGCGTGTCTTCGGCTTTGTAGACGACGCCCATGCCTCCGCCGCCAAGTTTTTCGACGATGCGGTAATGCGAGACGGTGAGGCCGATGAGAGAGAACTGGGAGTCGGGCATGCGCGGGAAGTTTAGAGCGAGGATAAAACTAAGTCAATGAAGTGCAACGTGGAGGTTCGCACTTGAAACTGAACTACCAGCGGCGAAAAGAGCGCGCGTGCACGAAAGGCGCGGCGGCAAAGTCACATCGTGACGTGAGCGGCCCAGTAAAGGACGGCGGCGCCGAGAATGATGCGGTAGACAGCGAAGGGGACGAAGCCGCGAGTGCGCACCCAGTTCATAAACCAGGCGACCGAGGCGTAAGCAACAATGAACGAAACCACGAAGCCGATGGCGAGGACAATCCAGCCATGCGCGTCAATCTGGCTGACTCCGATGGGATTTTCGATTCCTTTGCCGCGTAGGGATTTGAGCAGGTCGTAACACGTAGCTGTGACCATCGTAGGAATTGACAAGAAAAACGAAAATTCGAGAGCCGAAGCGCGCGACATTCCCGCCACCTGTCCCGCTGCAATCGTGGACATCGAGCGAGAAGTGCCAGGGAAAACCGCCGAGAGAATCTGGCACGCGCCAATCCAAATCGCTTGGCCAAGCGACATATCTTCCATATGCCAGGTGTGAATGCGGCTGTACGGCGCGTCGGGGCCGGCTTTTTCCGAGGGCGAGTTCATCGCATCAATGAACCACATCACGATCCCGCCGACGAGCAGGCTCATCCCCATGATGTAGAGGTTCTCGAGATGCTTACCAATAATTTTTGTGAGCAGGAAAGCGGGAATTGCTGTGACGATGAAGGCTATGATGACGAGGCTGAGAGGGTGCGTGACGATCGTCCGATTGCCCCGTTCGCCGCGCGGAAAGGTGGAGAGAAATTTCGCAATGCGCTCGCGAAAATAGATCGGCAGGCAGAGAATCGCGCCGAGCTGGATTACGATCGTGTACATCTTCCAATAGCCGTCGCTCAGATTGATGTGCAGCAGGAATTCCGCGATGCGCAGATGAGCGGTGGAGCTTACGGGAATGAATTCGGTGAGGCCTTCGACGATCCCGAGGATGAGAGAGAGTAAGTAATCGTTCAAGATGCCCCCGATAATTTTGTCGCGAAGAAATCAGGCGATCGATTTAATCATCGCGTACGCGTCGCGGCCGCCCGGATAATAGCCCTTCCAGATACCGCGAATACGATAGCCATGCTTTTCCCAGAAGGCAATTGCGGAGTGGTTTTCGGTTGCTGTTTCGAGAATCACCTCGCGCACGCCCGATTTCGCCAGGCGCGATTCGACGGCTTCGAGCAGGCGCGTGCCGATTTTGTGGCGACGGTAAGCTTCGAGCACATCAATGGTGATGATATGGCCGCGATTTTCGCGATACGCGGTGAGACAGAAGCCCACCGGTTTGCCGCGAATCGTGGCGATCAAGCAATCCGCATTGGGAAAGCGGAGGTAGGCGCGAAGTTCCGGGCGGGAATAGGCGATGCCCGCGGCGTAGCAGGCCTGGTCAATTTCGTAGAGCGATTCGAAATCTTCGGGAGTATATGGCCGCAACGTGATTTTCGCGGTTTGGCGTGCTGCTTTCGGCGCGGGCATGAAATGACATTAAACCACGACGCCGTTAGACTTCGCGTTTCCATTTAGCCGGGGATAGTCCCGAATACACGACCACCATGATGCCGTACATCCCGATAAAATCGATCGTGGCCCAGCCGGCCGCGTGCCCAACCGCAATCCAGCTGAGCTGTGAAATCCGGCCAAACTGCATCGAGGCGAAACCTAACGCGAAGAACCAAATCGCTGGATGCGTCCAGGCAGGAATGGTGGACCGAGCTATCTTACTCAAGCCCAACGAGGACCCGGGGGCAAGCCGCTTGAGAGCAAGCCGAATGAAAAAGCATATGCTCACGGACAAAAGAACCCATCCCCACCGTAATTCCAAAAGCTTCCATCCTCCAAACGCCGTGTGGACGATAAATCCGACTGCGGTGCCCAGAATAACAGAAAGCAGGATCACGGCCAGGGTGCGGCTGAAACCTAGCGGCTCATTGTCACCAGCTCCGGGTAGAGGCACGGTTCCATCCCTCCCGCCCAGGTAACCTAATGTTTAAAGATTATATCAGCCAATAAGGCATCGCAGCTGACTAGACTTCAAGGATCACCGGCAGGATCAGCGGACGCTTCGAGGTCTGCTTATTCAAATAGCGCTTCAGGTCGGCGCGAATTTTTTCCTTGATTACGCCCCAGTCGGTTTTTTCTTCGGCAGTGGATTGTTCCACGGTGCGCAAAATCACGTCGCGGGCTTTACTGAGAATTTCCTGGCCATCCTCGGACAAAAAGCCGCGCGTAACGATTTCAGGCGGCCCCTCGAGATGCCCCGTGTGCTTGTCGATAGCAATGATGGGAACCACGACGCCATCCTCGGCAAGATGGCGGCGATCGCGAATCACTACTTCTTCGATTTCCTCGAGCGAACCCGAATCGACGCACACGCGCCCAGCAGTGACAGGTTCGCGACGATAGGCGCTGCCATCCGGCGTGAATTCGATCGGCTGCCCGCTTTCAAGCAAAAAAATCTCGCCCGAGACGGCATTCATCTGCTCGGCGAGCGCAGCATGCCGGAATAGATGCCGATACTCCCCGTGCAGCGGAATGAAATATTTCGGCTTGCAGAGTTGCAACAGGATCTTCTGCTCTTCCTGGCTAGCGTGGCCGGAAACATGAATCGGGGCAGAGCGTCCGCCCTCGTAATAGACGAGAACCCGCCTCCGGAAAAGATGATCGATCATGCGAAAGATGGCTTTTTCGTTTCCCGGAATCTGGCGCGCCGAAAGAATCACCGTGTCATTTTCCGCGATGCTCATCAGGCGATGATTATCCACAGAGATCCGAGACATTGCCGACAGCGGCTCAGCCTGCGTTCCGCTCGCGAGCACGACGATGCGTTTAGGATCGAAACCCTTAATATCCTGTGGGCGAACCACGCTGCCGTCCGGAATGCGCAGCTTGTCGAGCCCATGCGCGATTTCGATGTTGTCCACCATGCTGCGGCCGACGAAACCCACTTTGCGCCCCACCACCCGCGCCAGATCGATCACCTGTTGAATGCGATGAATCGAACTCGAAAAACAAGAAACGATAACTCGCTGCGGCGCGGCGCGAAATAGTTCTTCCAGTCGCACGACAACCGAACGCTCCGAAGGCGTGAAGCCGGGCCGCTCGACGTTGGTGCTGTCACTAAACAGCGCCAGCACACCTTCCTGCCCGTACCGCGCGAAGGCATGCAGGTCGAAAGGCTTGCCGTCCACCGGCGTCGGATCAATTTTGAAATCGCCGGTGTGAATAATCACGCCGAGAGGAGTGCGCACGGCCAGTGCCACGCAATCGATCGTGCTGTGAGTCACATGAAGATATTCAATTTGAAACGCGCCGAGAGCGGTCGTCTGTCCCGGAGCGACTTCGTGCAGCTTCACCTTGTCAAGCAGCCCATGCTCTTCGAGCTTCTTACGCACGAGCGCAAGCGTGAACCTCGTGCCGTAAATAGGAACGTCGAGGTCGGCGATGATGTAGGGAATCGCCCCGATATGATCCTCATGCGCGTGTGTTAGAACGATGCCGCGGATCAGCCGCTTGTTCTGCTTCAGGTAAGTGGTGTCCGGGATGACGATGTCTACTCCGAGAAGCTCCTGCTCGGGGAACATCAAGCCGGCATCGATGATGATGATGTCGTCGGCAGTGCGCACGACGAGCATGTTCATTCCAAACTCGCCAAGCCCGCCGAGCGGGATGGCCCATACTGAGGATTGGCTCAATTTATCTTTCTTTCGAGTGCGGCCGACATTCTTGATTTATGGGCGGCGCATAGCTTCGCGTCGTGCGGGCACGGCCCCGAGGGCGGGTCTTCCACATTCTTTGCCCCTGCTGCAGAAATGCATGCTTGGCACAACAGAATGACACGTATGAAGCGGCAGTTCAATCCCTGCTGCCGGCGAACAGGCGAGCAATGGCGACGAGAAGAACCGCGCCGACAGTGGCTGCCGCAAGTGTGCCCCAGAAACCCCACGGCGCAATCGCGATTCCGAGTTTTATGAAAAGCCAGCGACCAATCACTGCGCCAATCAGGCCAAGGATTACGTCAACGATACAGCCGAAGCCACGGCCGCGCGTAATGTGGCCAGCGACCCAGCCCGCCAGCAAACCAATGATAATCGTGGCGATAAAGCCGGGCGAAGTCACTTGAACGTAAACGGTGTGCTCGTCGATTTGGTTCGCGAATGTGGTGAGCATCGCTAATGCAGCAAATGCCAAGCTTGTCATGAAACTCCTCTGAAAGATTTTCTATACAGATTATTCCGCTGCCGGTTGGCGTGGTACAGGCTACTCCTCTATAGGATAGCTGGATGCGGACCAACAGGCTACTGCTGGCAGAAAATATATCCGAGGCACTTATAGACGAGCTTCGCGGCCAGGAAATCCGAAGCGTGGTCGCCCGGCTGGGGCAGAAGCTCGACAACGTCCATGCCCACGATTTTCTTATGATCGGCGACGGCGCGAATCAGGGAAGTGACCTGCATCCAGTCGAGACCGCCCGGTTCGGGCGTGCCCGTGGCCGGAACAAACGCGGGATCGAAGCCGTCGAGATCGATAGTGAGGTAAACATTCGGGCTTAGATCGGCGAGAACTTTCGCGATCCAGCTTTTCATCGGCGCGCGCGCGATATCTTTTGCCCAGTAGACGCTGGTGCGCAAATGAGGAATCGCCTGCGCTTCTTCCACGGAGAGCGAGCGAATGCCAACCTGCACGGCGGGGCACACTTCGACCACGCGGCGCATCGCGCAGGCGTGGTTTGCGGGATTCCCGTGATACTCGTCGCGCAGGTCAGCGTGCGCGTCGATTTGAAGCACGCTGAGATTCTTGAATTTCTTCGCGGTCGCGGAGACAACCGGAGGCGTAAGCGAGTGTTCGCCTCCGAGCGCAACGGTGAATTTGTCGTCTTCAAGCAAACCCATCTGAGCGGTAAAAATTTCAGTGATCACTTCGTCCAGCGTGCCGTCGGCGGTGTCGATAGCCGGAAGCGTGTGGATACCGATCTCCTTGTAGGGCTCAAGTTCGAGTTCCTCGTCGTAAAGCTCCATGTTCCGGCTCGCGGCCAGGATAGCGGCAGGCCCGTTACGCGTCCCGTGTTCATAAGAAGTGGTGCGCTCGAGCGGCACCGGAAAAATCACGGCGCGAGATGTTGCGTATTGCGAATGTTCGTCAGGAAGGCCGCCGAAATTCTCGGGCGGCATGGGAGTGTATCGGGTCATCGTCGGTTTTGGGCTCGCTCTGGATTCACGTTCACACGCAATTCACATTCAACGTTAGCAGTGAAACTTGTTCCTAACAGATTTGTCTTTGAACGAATGCCTCATCTGTACTATCAATGAGGCGCGCGAGAACAAACTTTCGCGCGAGACAGGCCGGACAGAACTACATTACCTGCGAGGACGCGGAATGGCAAAGAAAAAGGGTGCAACAGGACGAATCCTGCACGACCCGATCAAAGACAAACTCGTTCCCATTTATCCTCTCGATCTCTTGCGAATCCGGACGATCGATGAACTTGTGCGCGCGATGGGGCAGACGGCCTTTACCGCGCGGCAGATCGGTGACGCGGCGGACGTGCTCGAAGCAATGGCTCGCGACAAGGACTGTTTCGGCGTGATGACCCTTTCGGGCGCGATGACCGTGGCGAAAATGGCGCTCGTTTTCTGCGATTTGGTCGAAGCCGGCATCATCAAGGCCATCGTTTCAACCGGCGCGCTGATGGCTCACGGACTCGTGGAAGCAGAAGGTCTGCATCACTATCGCTACGATGAAAAGATGAACGACCGCGAGCTTTTCGCCGCGGGTTACAACCGCGTGTACGATTCGCTCGAGCCGGAAACGAATCTCGATCACGTGGAAGAAACGATGCAGCACATCCTGGAGAACTGGGATGCGGACGATGTGCTCTGCAGCTGGAAGATCAATCGCAAGATCGGCGAGTATCTTTCGAGGCATACAAAGGGCCGGGGAATCCTGAAAACATGCTACGAGCACAAGGTGCCGGTGTTTGTTCCAGCGTTCACGGATTCAGAGTTGGGGATTGATGTCGCGTTGCATCAGCGTCTGCGAAAGAAGGCCGGACAGAAGTTATTGCGATTCGATCCCTACGAAGATTTCGAGTTTTATGCTTCCACGATGCTGGCCACCAAGCGCATGGGAATTTTCACCATCGGTGGAGGCGTCCCCCGCAACTGGGCGCAGCAGTTTGGCGTGTATGCGGAATTGCTGGCGCGGCGCGGCTATGAAAACCTCCCGCTGAAACGCTACAACTACGGCGTGCGGATCTGTCCTGAGCCGGTAAACTGGGGCGGCCTCTCGGGAAGCACATACACGGAGGCCGTATCCTGGGGAAAATTTGTGCCGCCGGAGGAAGGCGGCCGATTTGCAGAAGTGCTTGACGACGCCACGGTGGCCCTGCCGCTGGTTGTAGGCGCGGTGCTCGAGCGGATTGGATATTTGAAGAAGCGCTGATTCGGCGTTGTTGCAAAAACAAGTCCTGATTAGTCCCCCTCTCTTCGTAGGAGGTAATGATGCGAATCCCGCTAAAGATGCTTCAGTTCGTTGGCGCTGTACTACTACTGGCGTCATGCCCTGCACTCTCCGCGCAGTACGCGGAGACGCAGAACACGAAGGCACAAAATGACAACCATCCCATTCGCAATATTGTTCTCGTTCACGGGGCTTGGGCGGACGGTTCCGGCTGGAAAAGCGTCTACGACATTCTGGTCAAGGAAGGCTTCAACGTAAGCATCGTGCAGGAACCGGAGACGTCCTTCAAAGAAGACGTCGCCACTACGAAACGTGTGCTGGCTCTGCAAAACGGCCCCTGCATTCTCGTCGCTCATAGCTATGGCGGAGCCGTTATCACCGAAGCTGGAAACGAACCTTCGGTCGTCGGTTTGGTTTACATCCCGGCTCACATGCCGGATGCCGGAGAGAACGAGGCGGATGACGGAAAAAAATTCCCGAGTGACCTCAGCAACTCTGGTGCAATCAAGAAAACGCCAGATGGATTCACTTACCTCGACCCCGCACAGTTTCACGATCTGTTCGCTGCCGACCTCTCCGAGGATCAGTCCGATTTAATGGCGCGATCGCAGGTGTTCAATTTCGCCGACAATTTCAAAGCCACGATCACCACGGCTGCGTGGCGAACGAAACCAAGCTGGATGCTGGTGGCAGGGAAAGACAGAACGATTAATCCAGACCTCGAACGTTGGTATGCCAAGCGAGCCAACAGCCACACGACGGAAATTGCGGGCGCCAGCCACGTGGTTTACGTCTCCAGGCCGGCAGAGGTTGCGGCTTTGATCCAGGAAGCTGCGACCACGCTCAGCAAGAAACCGTAGTCCAAGAGATTTGCAGGCACGACGAAACTTCGCTTCGAATTTCAATGTTGTTGTTCAGCCGGGGAAAAGAGGACAGCTAGTCGTCTTCGCCGAGAAGAATCGCGGCGGCGAGGACCGTACTCCACAATCCGCGCTTGTCGCCAACGGCGGATTGCGTGATGTTCATGGTGCGGACGATCTTGTTTGAGATGCGGTAAACCTCTTTCTTCTCATCCCACGAAAGATCCGGATCGAATTCCACGTTCAGAGTAGTAGCGAGCATTTCGGCAGCGAGTTCTTCGGCGTACTCGCCGGCCACTTCTTCCGGCTCGCCGAAAGAGTGGTGCTCCGAAAGGTAGCCAAACATGGATTTGTCGCCGGGAAGAGCAAGGCCCACGCCCGCGGCAATCAACCGGTGCGGTTCGCGCGTCTGATTCTCGCTAATCACCGTGAATGCCACCTGACCCGACTTCAAATGCTTCAGCCCCTCGCTCCGCGAAATCAGTTTGCAGTAGGGGGGGAAGATGGAGGAGACGCGGACGATGTTGCAGGCGGCGATTCCTGCATTGCGCAGGGCCAACTCGAAGCTCGATAGGCGCTCGCGGTGTTTTCCGACTCCCTTGGTGAGGAATATTTTCTTCGCGACGAACGCCATGGACTGGTTAGCGATGCCTCTTCTTGCTTGAGTTGGAAAATTTTCTTCTTCGGGAAATTAACAAGCGCGTACCGCGAAGTCAATCACTATTCATGCATGAGCGTTACAGCAGTGTTACAAAGCATTCCGGAAGAGACTCGAAGGGAACTAAGCGTTGGCTTTCACGCCGATGCTGACGCAGGGAGCGAGAGCCTCCGCGATCGTCTTCAGTTCGCGCAACTGCTGATGCGTGAAATCAGGGCCGGCATCGGGTGCCGAATTGGCTTTGCGAGAAATTTGAATTACGCCAACCACCTTACGATCCACAATGAGCGGCGCGCTCATGATCTTCTGGATCGCTTCACCCGGCTGGTTCTCGGCTATGGGAACCGCCTCGAATACCGACGAATGCGGAATCACGGAAAAGTGATTGATCACCTCCGCGCGCTTTTCGCGAACGGTGCGGGCAGCGAGAGAATGCGTGCTGGTCGTGGGGATCTGTCCCACCTCGCGCAACTTTTCAGGCGTGAGGAATTGCAGAAAGCGGTCATCCGGAGTCAGCGCGAAAATGGCCACTTCGTGCGGGCGCACCGAAAAATTGTGGCTGATCAGCTCCACCGCGCGGTTCAATCCGATTGCATCGCCTTCGCCGCTGCGGCGTGCCAGTTCGGCAGCCCACTTCTTCAACTCGTTGATGAATTCTCCGCTCATTTTCCCAAGTCTTCGCCTAGCAAAGTCTTCGCGTAAGAAGCCTAGCCTAGAATAAGTCTAGCAAGCCATCCGCTCTGCCCGATTCATTTCTGCGTTGCCTGACACCATCTTGCAAACCTCCACACGCCGACTTATACTTTCTCGTTGCACACTGGCAGAAAAACGATTCGGAGAGTGCATGTCGGCCACCGCGGCTGATTCCAAAACGAGTTACTTCCTCGACAAACTGCAGTCCCTCAGCGGCGTAATTCCCATTGGCGCATTTCTTCTCGAACATTTCTGGTCCAATAGCTACGCCCTCGTCAGCGTGCAAAAATACAACGACGTCTCCGTCGAACTCCAAAGCATCCCCTGGCGATTCATCGTCGAAGCCTGCGTCCTCTGGCTCCCAATTCTTTTCCACGGCTTTTACGGAATCTATATTTGGTGGATGGGCAAGTCCAACGCGATCGGCCACCCCTGGATGGCCAACTGGCTCTGGGTCCTCCAGCGTTGGACCGGAATCATCGCTCTCGTTTTCATTTTCTGGCACGTCTATCTCGAGCGCTTCGCAGGCCACGGCCGCACCAACTATCAGGATCTAGCTGACGCGATGTCGCATCCCGGATATTTCGCGTTCTACATCGTGGGAATCACTGCCGCATCATTCCACCTCGGCAACGGCCTCTGGAATTTTGCGTGTAAATGGGGCATTGCAGTCTCAGCGCGCGCACAACGAGCCGCTGGCTGGTTTGGCGCCGCAGTCACGATAGCTCTCACGTTCGTCGGCATCGCCATCGCCATCGGATTCCGCAGCCACTGGTTTCCCCTGGGTACTTACGTTCAATGAGACACCCGAAAATTATCGTCGTGGGCGGTGGTCTGGCCGGCCTCATGGCCACAATTCGCGTCGCTGAGCATGGCGTCCGCACGGAACTATTTTCCATCGTGCCCGTCAAGCGCTCCCATTCCGTTTGCGCGCAGGGCGGAATCAACGCCGCAAAAAATCTGAAAGGCGAAGGCGATTCCACCTGGAAACATTTCGACGACACGATCTACGGCGGCGATTTTCTCGCCAATCAGCCGCTCGTAAAGGGAATGTGCGAAGCCGCGCCCGCCATCATCGATCTCCTCGACCGCATGGGCGTGATGTTCAATCGCACGCCGGAAGGCTTGCTCGATTTTCGGCGCTTCGGCGGCACGCTCTATCACCGCACCGCGTTCGCCGGCGCCACCACAGGACAGCAACTCCTCTACGCCCTCGATGAGCAAGTCCGCCGTGCCGAAGCCGAAGACAAAGTAAAAAAGTTCGAAGGCTGGACGTTTCTCTCCGCCGTAATCGACGACCAGGGCATCTCCCGCGGCATTTGCGCGATGAATTTGAAAACGATGGAGATCAAAACCTTCCCCGCCGACGCCGTGATTTTTGCCACTGGCGGCAACGGCGCGATCTTCGGCCGCTCCACGAATTCAGTCGTGTGCACCGGCTCCGCGCAATCAGCGCTTTTCCAGCAGGGCGCCTGGTACGCCAACGGCGAATTCATCCAGGTCCATCCCACCGCGATTCCCGGCGAAGACAAATGCCGCCTCATGAGCGAATCGGCGCGCGGTGAAGGTGGACGCGTCTGGGTCCCTAAGCAGCCGGGGGATAAACGCAGCGGCAAAGACATTCCCGAATCCGAGCGCTTCTATTTTCTCGAAGAGTGGTATCCGAAATACGGCAACCTCGTGCCTCGCGACGTAGCCACCCGCGCGATTCACAAAGTCGTCTTCGAAATGAAAATGGGTCTGCCCGGCGAACCCGCCGTCTATCTCGATGTCTCGCACATTCCCGCAGACGTCCTCGATAAAAAACTCGAAGGCATTCTCGAAATTTACGAAAAGTTCGTAGGCGTTGACCCGCGCAAAGAGCCCATGAAAGTTTTCCCCGCGATGCACTACACGATGGGTGGCCTATGGGTCGACAATGAAAATCAAGCCACCAACGTCCCAGGAATTTATGCGGCCGGCGAGTGCGAGTATCAATATCATGGCGCGAACCGTCTCGGCGCGAATTCGCTCGTCTCCTGTATTTACGGCGGAATGCTCGCCGGACCCGCGGCCGTGAGATACGCGCACAATCTCGAGCAAGGAGTCGAGAACACTCCCGCAAGTGTTTTCGAACGCGAGCGCGTCCGCCAGCAGGATATCAACGACGCGCTTCTGAATCAGCATCAGGGCACTGAAAATCCGTTAGCGATCTGGCGCGAAATGGGCGAAACAATGTCGGAGAACGTCACCGTGATCCGCTACAACGCCAATCTGCAAAAGACGCTCGTAAAACTCGACGAGCTGAGCGACCGCTTCCGCCGGATCAATTTGCAGGATCGCACACAGTGGGCAAATCAAACGCTGAATTTCGTCCGCGAACTTGGCAATATGCTCGTGCTCGCGAAAGTGATCACGCTCGGAGCGCTCGCCCGCAACGAAACTCGCGGCGCGCATTACAAACCGGAATTTCCAAATCGCGACGACGCGAATTGGCTTAAGACGACCAAGGCATCCTTCGTGCGAGGCGAAATCAAGCTCGATTTCGAGCCGGTGGACACTTCGCTGTTGCCGCTCCGCGAGCGCAAGTACACGGCGACGAAGTGATGCAAGTTCTGCAGAGGAACCATGGCTGATACGCAGACGGGAAGCACTTTCATCGTCAGAATTAAGCGCCAGCAGCGCGCCGACGAAGCCGTTCGCTGGGAAGAATACGAACTGCGCTATCGTCCGCACATGAACGTGATTCAATGCCTCCGCGATATCGCCGAGAAGCCCTACACCCGCGAAGGCAAAGAATCCACTCCCGTAAGCTACGACGCGAATTGCCTCGAAGAAGTTTGCGGCGCGTGCGCGATGCTCATCAACGGCGAACCACGCCAGGCCTGCTCCGCGCTCGTTGACAATCTCGCGAAGCCGATCCGCCTCGAGCCGCTAACAAAATTCCCGCTCGTGCGCGACCTCGTAGTCGATCGCGACTTCATGTTCGAAAGCTTAAAGCGCACGAAATGCTGGATTCCGATCGACGGCACCTATGCCCTCGGCGAAGGCCCCCGCATGTCGCCAGCCACCCAGGAAGTCGGCTATCCGCTCTCGCGCTGCATCACCTGCGGCAATTGCCTGGAAATTTGCCCGCGAGTCAACGAGCATTCTCATTTCGTCGGCGCAGCAATCGTAAGCCAGGTGCGTCTGTTCAACCTGCATCCCACCGGCGCCATGCACGCAGCCGGGCGGCTCGAAGCGCTGATGGGTCCGGGCGGCATCGAAGATTGCGACAACGCGCAGAATTGCGTGAAAATCTGCCCCAAGGGAATCCCGCTGACGGAATCCCTCGCCGCAGTAAACGGCCAGGTGCTGAAGCACGCAATCAAAAGCTGGTTCCAGGGCCACGACTAAACGATCCTTACGTCAGGGCACGGCTTCAGCCGTGCCGCAATTGATGCAACATCTGCGCGGCTTTAGCCGCTGAGGGTGCACTGAGGAGCTACGGTTTACTCGTGGCTCGAAACGCCTTGTAGGTCGCCCCTTCAGGGGCGACATAAAAAACAAAGGCGAGCACGGGGCTTTAGCCCCTGAAGTACCGATCAAACTGAGGGCTTAAATCCGAATGCTGACTCGCATGGGACTCTTTCTGCTCTGCATCACCCTGGGCGCCATCCTCCCACTCCTCACCGTCACCGCCCAAAGCCAAAGCGACATCTCCCAAAAGGCTCACGACTTGCATTTCAGCTCCATCGTAATTGACACCCACGACGACACCACCCAGCGCCTTCTCGATCCAAAATTCGACCTCGGCGTTCGCCACAGCGACGGCTCGATCGACATCCCGCGCATGCGCGAAGGCAACCTCAGCGCGATTTTCTTTTCCATCTGGATTTCAGGCACAATCACCGGCCCTGAAGCCGTGAAGCGCGCGATGGATCAAATTGACGTGGTGCGCGAACTGCCGGTCCGATATCCGAAAGACATCGCTCTGGCTCGCACCGCAGACGACGTTCGCCGCATCCATGCCGATGGAAAAATCGCCGCGCTCATGGGCGTCGAGGGCGGCCACATGATCGACAACGACCTCGGCGTCCTCCGCGATTTTGCGCGCCTCGGCGTCCGCTATATGACGCTCACGCACATGATTGACACCGACTGGGCCGATTCCTCGACAGGGAAGTCAACGCACAACGGCCTGACAGACTTCGGCAAGCAGGTAGTCCACGAAATGAACCGCATGGGCATCATGGTGGATATCTCCCACGTCTCCGACAAGACTTTCTACGATGCCCTTGCCATCAGCGAAGCGCCCATGATCGCGTCGCACTCTTCCTGCCGCTCGATTTGCGACGCACCGCGCAATATGACGGACGATATGATCAAAGCGCTCGCGGCCAAAGGCGGCGTGGTCCAGATCAACTATCACATTGGCTTTCTCAGCCAGGAATTTCGCAACGCCGACAAGGCCAATCCGGACATCGATAAAGCCATGCAGGAAGAAATCAAAAAACGCTGCGGAGAAAATGAAGGCTGCCAGCTCACCGAAGGCGATAAACTTACAAGAGAGTACGTCGCGCAGGGCAAGCTCCCGCGCGTGGAATGGACCAAGATCATCGACCACATTGATCACGCCGTGAAGCTCGTGGGCGCGGATCATGTCGGCTTGGGTTCGGATTTCGACGGCGCCAACATGCCGTATGGAATGGAGGACGCGTCACATTTGCCGCAAATCACAAACGCGCTCCTCGCAAAGGGATATTCAGTAAGCGATATTCAAAAAATCCTGGGTGGCAATACGCTCCGCGTGATGGAGCAGGTGGAAGCCACGTCAAAACGAATGGGAGGACAACTGTGAAGGTCCATGCCGTGAAGATGATTTCGAAATTGGGTGTGATAGCTGTTATGGCGTGCGTGCCGGTGTCTGTATGGGCGCAGGCGGCCGATTCGAAGCCTGCTGCGCAGGCCACAAAACCAAAAAGCACGGCGGTGGCGCATGCGGGGACCGACCCCGCTCTGCTTCATCCCGCCACGCTGAAGGCGCAAGCCCCGGCCGAATATGACGTGAAGTTTGTTACCACTAAAGGCGACTTCGTTGTTCACGTAACGCGTGCGTCGGCGCCGAACGGCGCGGACCGCTTTTACAATCTCGTAAAACATCATTTCTACGATGGAGCCACCTTCTTTCGCTACGTGGACGGATTCGTCGTTCAGTTCGGCCTCACCGGCAACCCCGCGGTGAATAAAGCCTGGACAGACGCCAACATCAAGGATGATCCAGTAAAGTCCAGCAACAAGCCCGGCACTGTCACGTTTGCAATGGCAGGCCCCAACACGCGCACTACGCAGATATTCATCAACCTCGGCGACAATTCGCGATTAGACGGAATGGGCTTTGCCGCATTCGGTGAAGTCACTTCCGGTATGGACGTGATCAAGAGCTTCTACAGCGGCTACGCGGACGCACCCACGAGCCATCAGGGCGAGATCACCAACGAAGGGAAAGCTTATCTGGACAAGAATTTCCCCAAGCTCGACAGCATCAAGACTGCTACGATTGTTCCTGCAGCAGGCGCCGCTGCCGCGCCGGCACATAAAGCCGCTGCGTCGGGAGCAGCCAAGTCTCAGTAGCTGCACTGCCGAATATTCGGCGCACATTTTCGGAACTTATCTCAGATCACAGGAATCTCTCATGACATCAGCTTCGCCATTGCACCAACCGGAGAATGCCAAAGAGCAAGCCCCGGCAGAGTACGACGTCAAGTTTGTCACCACGAAAGGCGATTTCACGATTCACGTAACGCGTGCCTGGGCCCCGCTGGGCGCCGACCGCTTCTACAATCTCGTCAAGCACGGCTTCTATTCGGATGCGCATTTCTTCCGTGTACTTCCGGGGTTCGTTGTTCAATTCGGATTGAACGCTGATCCGCAAGTAAGCCGCGTCTGGCGCGCCGCGAATATCAAGGACGATCCCGTAACGCAGAGCAACAAGCCGCGTACGGTGACGTTTGCCACAGCCGGACGCGACACCCGAACCACGCAGGTCTTTATCAACCTCGGCAATAACGGCGGCCTCGATTCGCAGGGCTTCGCACCATTCGGCCAAGTCACCGACGGCATGGACGTCGTCAAAAAGCTCCACAGCGGCTACGGCGAAGGCTCTCCTCACGGCCGCGGCCCGGACCAGGGCGCAATCACCGCTCAGGGCAAAGAGTACCTGGACAAGAATTTCCCGAATCTCGACAGCATCAAATCAGCGACAATCCAAGCCGCCGCCGGCAAGTAGCCCGTCGCTCACAAAGGAGCGGCCAAAACGTTCCCAAGCCATTGGCTCTCGCTTCACCAGCTCAGGTGACACAAGCACGTGCAACCCCACACATCTAGCCTCAAGTGGCACAGGCATTCCTGCCTGTGCTCTGACGATCACCGACCCACAACAAGCACCCAGCACTCTCGGCCCTATTTCACCTTCGCATCGACGCAACCCGAGCTACAACTCCAATCAAATTCCCGAGAGCTCCGCTCTCCCAATTTCAACCCGGCCAATGCAACCGCTAACGACCCGCACAACCATTGCGTCGAATCCACCGCCCGATGAATCTCACTCCATGATGGACGGAAGCTTCCCCGACGCGGCCAGCTCGGCCCTTATTCGGACCCGTGCGCAAGAAGAGGCAGTCAGCGCAACAGTGATGTTGTGTGCTCTGGCGGGACTCTCCATAGTAGTTCACCTGCCGGGCATAGCCCGTTACGGCTTCTTTCGCGACGAGCTTTACTACATCGCATGCAGCGAACACCTCGCGCGGGGCTACGTAGACCAACCTACGCTGATTGCGCTGATCGCATGGATTTCCCGGCACGTTCTCGGCAATTCGCTCGCAGCGTTTCGAGTGTTCCCGATCCTGGCCGGCGCTGTGACCATCTATCTGACAGGCTGGCTCGCCGGAGAGCTCGGCGGCGGCCGGCTCGCGCAGTTTGTAGCTGCACTCGCGATTCTCTTCGCGCCGTTGTATCTCGCCTTCGACAGCATTCTCACGATGAACGCGTTCGAGCCAGTGTTCTGGCTCGCATGTGCGTGCATCGCGGCCCGCATCGCGAACGGAGGGTCGCCGAAGTTGTGGCTGCTGTTCGGACTCATCTCCGGAATTGGACTAGAAAATAAGCACACCATGGCCGTCTTTGGTTTCGCCGTCGTGGTAGGGTTTTTATTGTCGCGAGATTTGCGCCCGTTCCGTTCTCGATGGATCTGGATCGGTGGGCTCATCGCGCTGGCGATTGCCGCGCCGAATCTTGTCTGGGAAACACGCCACGGCTGGCCGCAGATCACGGTAGTTCGCAACGCGCAGCTGTTGAAAAACGAGCCGGTTGGTCCGCTGCGCTTCTTGGGCGAGCAGGTGTTGTTCTATTCGCCCATCTCGCTTCCCCTATGGCTGGGAGGACTGGTGTGGCTGTTTTTTACGCGCGAAGCACGAGTGTTCCGCTTCCTCGGATGGACGTATCTGATCGTCCTCGCGGTTTTCATCATCGGCGACGGGAAAACCTACTACCCAATGGGCGCCTATCCGATGCTCATGGCCGCAGGCGGTGTCGCCTTCGAGAGAATCTCAGCAACTCGCGCCTGGAAGCCGTTTCGAATGGCGTATCCCGCCCTGATCGCAGTAGCCGGTCTACTGACGCTTCCGTTCGGTGTCCCGGTGCTTCCCGTAAACACGTTCCTGAAATATTCGGCCATGTTGCCGTACGCGCATGAAGTAAAAACCGAGCGCGATTCCACGGCGCGCCTGCCGCAAAATTACGCGGACATGTTCGGATGGGACACCCTCGCAACAACGGTCGCGCATGTCTACCACGCGCTGCCGGAAACCGAGCAAGCAAGCTGCGCAATCCTGGCAGGGAATTACGGAGAAGCCGGAGCAATCGATTACTATGGGCCGGCGTTAGGCTTGCCGAAAGCAATCGGCGGTCACAACAGCTATTTTTATTGGGGCCCGCGCCAATATTCAGGCGAATGCGTGATTCTCTTCGGTGAAGGTTCAGAAGAACACAAGAATTATTTCAACGACGTCCAGCAGGTAGCCACAGTATCCAATCCGCTGGGCATGCCCTCGGAACAAAACGTCGCCATCTACCTCTGCAGAAAACCCAAAGCGCCTTTGGCCGAACTCTGGCCCCACTTCAAACTGATTATTTAAAGTCACGCTCACTACCGCAACGGCGCATGACGCGGATTCCGCGCCGCCCGCTCCAGCATCGTGATATCAAGCCCCGTCTCGCGCAACCGCCGCCCAAGCTCCGAGCCGTCATTAAACGCAATACACAACAGCACACACTCGCTGGTAAGAATCGGGATCGTGCGCCCATTTACGGTGTCGTGGTGCGGAGCAATCGCCTCGGAATTCCGCAAAACCAAATCCAGTTCCGCCGACCGCGGCAAAGGTTTGCTATCTTTCTTCGCCTCGGAGAAAAAGAACCCCGGCTTCGCGTCCGCCTCCTTGCGCGAGTTATCGTAAAACTCAATCCACCGATGCCACCTCTGCGGACTAATCTGGCAAATCCGCTGCAGGAGCGCCTCGATCTCGTCGTGCTCTTCCCAGAAGCGCGAGAGGCGGTCCCACTCGTAGATATAAATGCCGGCAAGAAAATCGGGTACATCCACCACGGCGGCTGCGCGGCTTTTGGCCAGCATTTGCGCAAGTCGTTCAGCGCGAACGAGATCGCGCGTCAGGCGGTGAGTCAAATTTCCGCGATTTCCGTCGTTCCCCACGTCAGGCGAGACGGTGGGGCGAAGGTTTGCCGAGCGCGGCGGTTTGCGCTTGAAAAGTTTCATTGGTGGTTGATGGCGCTCAGCTTAAGTGTAGCAGGACGGCTCAGGTTCGCAGGACAGGTTAAGTACAGGTCGTGCCTAACCGGAACGAAGCGCAGCCAGCGCAACACCGGACTCGACCGCGACAAGAGGCGATTCTGGAACGCTGCAGCCGCTGTTAAGAACTGCTTTTTGCGGCAACCCGCTTGCTGCAGTTGCAGCGACAAATTTTGTCAATGGAATGAATCCGGCGATGCGAGAAACAAAAGCAGATCTGCAGATCCCTCGCTTCGCTCGGGATGACAATCGCTGAGTGGGGCAGCCGACTACAGGCCGAGCACTGTGACTAGTTCGCGGACTGAGGCCGCGGACTTGTCCAGCGCGGCTTTTTCTTCGGCCGTAAGTTTGATTTCGATGATTTGTTCGATGCCGCGGGCGCCTAGTTTTACTGGCACGCCGACGAAGAGGCCGCTGATGCCGTACTCTCCTTCGAGGTAGGCGGCGCACGGGAGGATTTTCTTCTTATCTTTCAGGATGGACTCGACCATTTCTGCGACGGCCGCGGACGGCGCGTAATAGGCGGAGCCCGTCTTCAGCAGGTCGACAATTTCGGCGCCGCCTCTTCGCGTGCGCTTCACAATTTCTTCCAGCTTTTCCTTAGGCAGCAGCTCAGGAAGGGGAATCCCCGCCACGGTGGAATAGCGCGTGAGCGGAACCATGTCGTCACCATGGCCGCCAAGAACGAAGGAGTGCACATTCTCGACGGACACGCCAAGCTCCATCGCGACAAACGCGCTCATCCGCGCGGAATCCAAAACGCCCGCCATGCCGATCACTCGATTGCGCGAGAATCCGCTGATCTTAAAAGCAGCCTGAGCCATGGCATCCAGCGGATTCGTGACGATGATCAAAATCGCGCCGGGCGAGAGCTTGACGATCGCATCCACCACGCCCTTCACCACATCGTAGTTGGCTTTCAGCAGATCGTCGCGCGACATCCCCGGTTTGCGCGGGAAGCCTGCGGTGATCACTACGATGTCGCTGTTCGCGGTTTCGCGGTAGTCGCCGCCAGCGGTCGAAATTCCAACGGCGCGCGAGTCGGTGCCCAGGATCGGGGCGGATTCGGCCATGTCGAGGGCTTTGCCTGCGGGCGGACCGTCGAGAATGTCGGTCAGCACCACGTCGGCAAGCTCGGCATCGTGAATCCGCTGCGCCGTTGTGGAACCGACGAAGCCTCCGCCCACTACCGTCACTTTCTTGCGCATTACGACCTCTCCTTGTACCAATTTTTTTACCGATCAGCGTTGCTGATCTGGCTGAAGATGATTTGGCGTTGAAATTCAATCGGCTGCGACGGCCGATTGCATGTTCTCGATAATCGCGGACGCGTACTCGGACGTCTTCAGCTTTTTCGCACCGGGCATCATGCGCTCGAGATCGTAGGTGACGCGCTTCTGCCGGACGGTGCGCGCGATGCCGTCTTCAATCAAGCGGCCCGCTTCCTTCCATCCCATGAATTCGAGCATCATCGCGCCCGAGAGCATCACGGAACTCGGGTTGATCACGTCCTTATCGGCATATTTCGGCGCAGTTCCATGCGTGGCTTCGAAGACTCCGAAGCCGTCGCCGATATTCGCGCCGGGAGCCATGCCCAGGCCGCCCACCTGCGCGGCGCAAGCGTCGGAAAGGTAGTCGCCGTTTAAGTTGGGCGTAGCGAACACCTGATACTCGTCGGCGCGCGTGAGCACCTGCTGGAAGACGGAGTCGGCGATGCGGTCATTGATCAGAATCTTGTTCTTCCACTGGCCGTGGCCGTGCGTTGCATAGATGGTGTCGAGCGTCTGTTTCACTTCGAGAGCCACGGCCTTTTGAAACGCCTCGTTAGCCTGATTCAGCCCCGGCTCGATCATCGCGGCGATCTGCTCGATGGTAAGGCTTTCGTTCTGGTCTTTGTTATCGAGAATCCAGCTTTCGCGCTCGGTGACGATCTGCTGGCGGAATTCCGCGGTCGCGAGGTCGTAGCCCCAGTCGCGGAAGGCGCCTTCGGTAAATTTTTGAATGTTGCCTTTGTGCACCAGCGTAACGATCGTGCGCTTGTTTTCGATCGCGTACTGGATCGCGCGGCGCACAAGCCGCTTGGTGCCTGTGGGCGACATGGGCTTGATGCCGACGCCGGAATCTTCGCGGACTTTCTTCGTCGCGCCGGCGAGCATTTCGTTGTTGAGGAAGTCGATCAGCTTTTTAGCTTCGGGAGTGCCGGAGCGCCACTCGATTCCCGCATACACGTCTTCGGTGTTTTCGCGAAAGATGACCACGTTCATGCGCTCAGGATTTGTGACGGGCGAGGGCACGCCGTGGAAATAGCGCACCGGGCGGACGCAGGCGTAGAGATCGAGCACCTGGCGCAGCGCGACGTTGAGCGAACGAATGCCGCCGCCCACAGGCGTGGTGAGCGGGCCTTTGATTCCCACGCGAAAATCGCGGAAGGCGTCAACGGTATCCTGCGGGAGCCACTCTTTGAATTGCCTGAAGGCCTTTTCGCCCGCAAAAACTTCCATCCACGCGATCTTGCGCTTGCCGCCAAAGGCTTTTTCGACGGCCGCGTCAAACACGCGGCGCGATGCGACCCAGATGTCGCGTCCAGTGCCGTCACCTTCGATGAAAGGGATGATAGGCCGGTCGGGAATTTGAAACTTGCCGCCTTCGTAGGTAATTGCTCTGCCTTCGGAGGGAACTGCCACGCCGCTATAAGAATTTTTCATGCGCCTCGGGACTCCTCGCAGGGGTCGAATCGTTGCACGACGCTAAAATGTGCCGCTGCGGAGCCAACAACGTTAACACAATCGGCAGGGTGGGTGCAGCAGTGCAGCGGGAGGGATGGATAGCCAGTATCTCCCAAGACCCCACCTTTCGAAGGGCACGAAAGATGGGGAACCCGCAAAATGTGACGCCGCCCTGATCTAATGAGTAGGCCACCCGCGGCGTTTGTTTTCTGTGGTTTACGCGGTTTTTACGGATCGGAAATAACCGATTCGTAACAACTGTGACTTCTTGCTCTTCAACCACAACATATAGACGCAAGTGTTTGTTGACCACCATTTGTACGCAATTCTCTTGACCCCGGTGGCCTGCCGTTATATAAGAGACAACAGTGGAGGTTAACGTGTCTAACGAGGTGATTCTGAGCAGAGCAAGGCATCTAGTCGAGCTGGCGAAAGCCGCAAATAATCAACAAAACCCTGATTTGGCACTGCAGCACTTAAAGGACGCAGAACCGATTTTACGGGATTCCGTTGGTCTCGATCTATTGGCGGAGCTCCACTTGGTGTTCGCGGAGGCATTCGGCGCAAAGGGAGACGCCGCCGCCCCCGGCTGCTTCGAGACAACGTTTGAAGCGCTCGGGAGTCTAGTCCAGAGGGCACCTGGGCTCGAATTGCGAGCGAATGAGCATTACGGTGATTATTTGTGTCGTTTCGAGAAGCGTCCCTCGATAGCCCGTGAGCGCTACGTTGCTGCCAAGCGCATCGCCACCGAAATGGGCCTTGTCGAGGATAGCGCCCGAATCCAGCTGAAGATAACGGGTTTGGATTTAAGCGCGGACAAAGATCCGGAATTTGAAAACTTCCGAGTGTTCAAGCGAGTCTCCAAGGAGCTTCACGCCACTCACAAAGTTCAGCTCGCCGGCTGGGTGCAGCACATTGGAAATCAAGTCCGTGCCGCGACAGGTCTTCAAGCGGCTCGAAACAAAGACCGCGCCAGTGAACAATACTTCCGAAGGCTGATCGAGTCCGTCAAGGATTTTCCGGAATGAGACCTAACCGCCGTAATGCGTTTCTAGCCAAGCTGTGCCAAGTGGTCGGCTGCGATGATCAGCAGCTCGCGATCGAGCGAGTGCTGCATGCCTATAGGAAGAATACTGACGGCCTACGCGCTGTCGCCATCAACTGCGGGGTAGACGGAATTGTCGAAGAGGAGTTGCCCTTCGACGGCGGAATATTTGTGCTTCCGAGCGGACGTAAGGTTATAAAGCTAAATTCACTTTTAAGCGCCACTCGTAGGCGATTTACCTTAGCCCATGAGATCGGTCACCTCGTAATGGCGTCGACCACTTCTCAGGATATGGGCCTTGGGTGCCGCCAAAACCCTCCTCTTGAGCATGCTTGCGACGCGATTGCCGCAGAGCTCTTGATGCCCGCAAAGGATGTCGAGTCGCTTGTTCGCGAGCTAGAGGATTCGTCTCCCAGAAAGTTGAAAATCCTGGCGGACAGATTTGGAGTTTCGCTGCATGTCGCTGCCCGTAGGGTTCATCAAGACTTGCGCCTCTGGAAGCGTCGAATTGGTTTGTGGGCGTGGAATAACACTCTGCAAGAAATTTGGTTTATCGGTCATCGACCTTGGGAATGTCGAACCCCTGAATTTTCCGCTTTTGAGACGGCCCGGTTTTCGACAAAGACTGTCAGATGCTTGGAGACATCGAGGGAAGCAAACGATGTCAAACAAATTTCGCTGGAACTGCTAAACGTCGGAAACGATCGGATCGTTGGCTTAGTGGGCGTTTCCTAGAATGTCGAAACCCATAGTTCACATCTACTTGCTTAGTCGACTCGCTTTTGCGGATGTCACGGACTGACAGAAAATAATTAAGCAGCTTCGGGACGGTCGAAAGAGCATGTACTGGAGCTATAAGCCTCTAAGGACGGGGGCGTACCGGCTGGCAAGCCGCGATGGAACAGACCCGCGCGCGATCTACGCTGACGTAGCCAACTTGGCTCAAGCGGCCGGCGGCGAGCGATGCAGGAGCGCTAATGTGGCGGCCCTCGAGGCGTTTGAAAATATATTTCTCCCTGAAATGACTAAAGCCAAATCAAATTTCATGGAGGGCCCATCACTACCCGTGGATTTTGGCGCTGTTCAGTTAGTTGGAGGACCGCACTTCAGCGCTGTTGGCAACGGCAGCCGCGATCGATTTGTTTATCTTCATCCTTCGAGATGGGAACTTGACGAGATTACGGCTTTCTGCGAATTGCTTACGGTAATTGTGGAAAAGAGATTTGGGGCCAGAGCTCAAGACATCCTCTTCTTAGACATCCGCAACCGTGCCCGAATTCCTTGGCCAAGGTCACGAAGCTTAGTGAGACGCAAGTGTCGACAGGCCGCAGAGTTCCTAGTTGCGCTACAAGGGGCGAATTTGTTGGCTGATGAGCAATGATTGGGACTCGCCGAAAACTGCTGTCGCACAACAAATCATTCCTTAGCCCCCGAGTTAGCGTTTGCCCTTTCTAAAAGCTAGCCTATTGCAAGACATTGCAAACCAAGGGTATATTACTAACCCTTTGATACATTATGATTAACCTTTGAAGTAAACCCCTGCGGCCCGGGCGCGCATGGTCGTACTTCGGGGAGGAAGAAATGGCAATCAAGACCCAGTTGGAAGCTTCAGAGGCAAAGCCGGGCGGAAAGAAGCCAGGATTGTCGACCGCTACCAAGACCAAGGGAAAACCTTGGACTTTCCCGAAGAACACCCTTGAAGAGTCAATTGCGGTTGCCAAAGCAATCGAGGACAAGAATGGCGGGAATCCGATGCGGGCGCCTGATCTTGCTCGGGCGGTTGGCTATCGACAATCGAGTGATTGGAGATTTTTGGACCTACTTCGGTCAGCAAATCAATATGGCATCGTAACCGGTAGTGGTGCCAACGCGACGATAACTTTGACTAAGCTGGGGCAGGACGTCGTCGCTCCCAGCTCTCCAAATCAGAGGTCTGAAGCTCTTCTAGAAGCTTTTAGATCGGTGAAGGATTTCGCGGATGTCGAGAAGTTTTACAAAGGCAAGAGGATTCCAGACGACGAGTTTTTCCTCAACACATTAACGCGCGACTTTAATATTCCGCGCGACCGAGTGGAGCAATTTGCGCAAGTTTTCACCAAGAACCTCGAATTTCTGAAAGCTTTTTCCGCAAGCCCCGCGGTGTCCGATCAACCACCTGCGGCGGAACCGTCGAGAAAAATAGTGACGCCCCCTACAAGAGTACCGAGCCCCGAGCTCCCCAAGGAATCTCGCACCAGGGAGTTTCTCGACACCTGTTTTGTTATGATGCCGTTCGGGCAGTGGTTTGACCGCTATTACCAGGAAATCTACGTTCCCGGGATTAAAGATGCTGGATTCGAGCCCGTTCGTGCAGACGAGCTATTCTCGACCGGAAGCGTCGTCGAGCAGATTTGGGAGCAAATTGCTAAGGCAAAAATTTTGCTCGCCGACCTAACGGGGAAAAACCCAAACGTGTTCTATGAACTTGGCCTCGCGCATGCCGCCACTAAGCCAGTAGTTTTTGCAGCCTCTCAAGTGGAAGACGTTCCCTTCGACCTGCGGCACCTGAGGGTGATCATCTACGATGTTCGCGAGCCGGAATGGGCTTCCCGGCTCAGGAGAAGCGTAGCGGATTACTTACGAAATGCGGCAAGAGACCCTGATAAGTCCATCCCACACCCGTTCCGAAGAGCAATCGAGGATTAGCCGGGTGCGCCGTGCCCCGGCCCTCAGAATTGGGACCGTGTAAGTCTTGTAACCCCTTTACCCTCAACCCCCGCGATACCAGTAGTCCTAGAACAATTGCGACTTAGTTAACCGAAAAACTACGTAGACCTCCAATTGCTAAGAACCAAACAACCTCCTTCTATTTACAAGCGTCCATCTATGTAGGATTGGCGTCGTTCGAAAAGGCGCCAAGGAGGCGACTGAACCAAAGTCGGCCGGCGCCAGCCGGTTGACGACAAATCGAACGATCTCCCACCTCACCCGCGCCCGCGTCCTGCGGCCCGCGAATCCAAAAAAGGACAACTCACCATGACCTCGAAAATCGGGAGATGTCGGATGTCGAAGCCAGACGCCCAAGGCCGCATCTTGTACAAAATCCACATGACGAATGCGCCTTCGCAGCTTCCGTCGTGTGAGACGGACGCCTAACGCGCGGCAAAGTTAATCTACGGTTCCGTGATTTAAAATCACGGTAACTCGTGACCGGTCAGCGATTTACGAATTTCTAATAGGCGGTAAAAGGGGGGCTAAGGCGACCGTGACTCACAGAAAATTCGGCCAGCCGGAGAGAAGAGAGATCCCTCGACTGCGCTCGGGATGACCGGGCGCGATAGAGCGCGGTGCGACGGCAAGGACAACGGTAACCGTCACATCGACGATGTCGCGGGAATATTTCAGGGGCTTGGCGTGTCTAGACAAGTGGACACGATCCGAGGCGCGTGAATTTTATGGCGGCCCGGCGAGGGGAGAGGGGAGCGATGGGAGATTTCGTCAATGATTTGTTGAAACCGCAGGAGGACAACTTCGATGCGGACGGAGTGGACCGGCGCGGATTTTTGAAGTGCATGGCCTGGGCCGGAACTGGCACGTTGTGCGTGATTCAGGGGGGCGTGCTGAAATCGTTTGCGCTTAGCGATATGGCAAATCGGGCGCTGGCTACGGCGAAGGCGGATCTGAGCTTCGTGCAGATCAGCGACAGCCATATTGGGTTTGATAAGGCTGCGAATCCGGACGTGACGGCGACGCTCGACGCGGCGATTGCCAAGGTGAACGCGCTGGAGACGGCGCCTTCATTTGTATTGCACACCGGCGACTTGAGCCATCTTTCGAAGCCTGCGGAGTTTGACACGCTCGATCAGCGGCTGAAGAGCCTGCGCACGGACAAGATTTTTTATGTGCCGGGCGAGCATGACGTGTTGAACGATGACGGAGCGCAGTATCGCGAGCGCTATGGCAAGGGATCGAAGGGCGACGGTTGGTACAGCTTCGATCAGAAGGGCGTGCATTTCATCGGGCTCGTAAACGTGATGAACCTGAAGGCTGGCGGGCTGGGCAATCTGGGGAAAGATCAGCTCGAGTTTGTCGAGCACGATGTGAAGCACTTGAAGTCGAGCACGCCGATTGTGGTGTTTGCGCACATTCCGTTGTGGTCGGTGTATCCGGAGTGGGGATGGGGGACCGACGACGGGGCGCAGGCGCTGGGATACTTGAAGCGGTTTGGGTCGGTGAGCGTGTTGAACGGGCACATTCATCAGGTGATGCAGAAGGTGGAGGGGAATGTGACGTTTCACACGGCGATGTCGACCGCGTTTCCGCAGCCGCAGCCGGGGACGGCGCCGTCACCGGGGCCGATGAAAGTGCCGGCGGAGAAGCTGCGCGGGTTGCTGGGCGTGACGGATGTGAATTTCGTTCGCGGGAACAAGACGCTGGCGGTGGTGGATTCGACGCTGGGATGACCGGTAAACCTAAACAATAAGAATCCCAACAATTCAATCGAGAGGATAAATGAAATGAAGAAAACGATGCTGAAGGTAGTGGTGTGCGCGGTGGTTGTGGCGGCGGCTGGTTGGGTGGCGGGGAACGGGACGCATTTGTTTGCGGCGGCTACGGTTTCGATGAACGGGCTGGCGGGCGTGCCGGTGAGCGCGGCGGCGAATGGGCCGGTGGAAGTGAAGATCGACAACTACAGCTTCATGCCCGGGGATCTAACGGTGGCCGCGGGGACCACTGTGACTTGGGTGAACCACGACGACGTGCCGCACACGGTGAGGACCATGGATGGAGCGATCAAGTCCAAGGCGCTGGACACGGACGATAAGTTTTCGATGACGTTCGACAAGCCGGGGACCTACGAATACTTTTGCTCGGTGCATCCGAAGATGACGGGGAAGGTGGTCGTTAAGTAGCTGAACGCGATGCGAGCGGGGTGCGAGCCGCAGAAGAAAATGCAGATCCCTCGACTGCGGCCCGCGCCATCGCATCGCGATGCAAGGAAAAGGCGGCGCGGGCCTCCGCTCGGGATGACACGCATGCGTGTGGGGCGAGGGTGATGTGGAAAGGCAAGCGCGGAGAAGTTTAAGGGAATAAAATGAGCACGGTTGCGGTCTATAGATTAGACAGTTCGAGTGGCCGGATGCCTATGGCGACACCAAACGCGGGAAACGCGGCGGATGCAGGGCGGTTCGAGCAGACGGTGATGCCGCATCTGGATGCGGCTTACAATCTGGCGCGCTGGCTGGTCCGCAACACGCACGATGCCGAAGACGTGGTGCAGGAGGCCTGCCTGCGGGCCTACAAGTTTTTTGGCGGGTTTCAGGGCGGCGATGCGCGGCCCTGGCTGCTGAAGATTGTGCGGAATACGAGCTATTCGTTTCTGGAGAAGAACCGGCCGGCGGCACTGGGAGAAGAGTTCGACGAACGGGTGCACGGGCAGGACGCGGCGCCTCCGGATGTGGAAGCGACGATGGTGCGGAATGTGGAGAGTCGCATGTTGCGCGAGGCTCTCGAGGAATTGCCGGTAGGATTTCGCGAGGTGCTGGTGTTGCGCGAACTGGAAGGGCTCTCGTACAAGGAGATTGCGGAATTGGTGGGCATACCGATTGGCACCGTGATGTCGAGCCTGGCGCGAGGGCGCGAACGGCTGCGCGAAGCGCTGTTGCGCGCGCGGGCGAAGGAGGGCACACGTGGTCTGTGACGATAATGCACGGCTTTTGCACGGATATCTCGACGGGGAACTGGATCTGGTGCGCAGCCTCGAGATTGAAGAGCATTTGAAGACTTGCCCGGATTGTGCGCAGGAGCTTTGGAATCAGCAGACGTTGCGGAAGGCGTTCCGGTCGTCGAGCTTGTACGATCGGGCGCCGGCGGGGCTTGCGGATCGGATTCGCGCTTCGATTGCGTCGGAAACGGGTGCTGATGCGGATGCGGCTGGGCATGCACCTTCAACTGGACCTGCGCCTGCGGAGAATACTGCTGCGACGGAGAAGGCGCCGGTCGTTTCGATGGCTTCGAAGTCGCTGACACCGAAGCGGGCTGCGTGGGGCTGGCTCGCTGTGGCTGCTGCGATACTTGTGGTGTTTGCGATGAGCTGGCGGATAGGGCCGGGTCTGGTGCGGAACGCTAATTCCGACCTGCTGGCCCAGGAGATTGTTTCAAGCCACATTCGGTCGCTGCAGCCGGACCATTTGTATGACGTGAAATCCACGGATCAGCACACGGTGAAGCCGTGGTTCAACGGGAAGCTCGACTTTTCGCCTCCGGTTCGCGATTTGTCGGAGGATGGCTATCCGCTGGTTGGCGGGCGATTGGATTATGTGGACCATCGCGCGGTGGCGGCTTTGGTGTATCAGCGGCGGCAGCATCTGATTAATGTTTTCATCTGGCCAGAGGCGAAGGGAACCGAAGAAGCGCTGCAAACGAAGTCGGTGCAGGGCTACAACATGATTCCATGGGAAGGCGGCGGGATGTACCAGTGCGCGGTGTCGGATTTGAACAAGGGCGAGCTGGAGCAGTTCACGGAACTTTTGCGGAAGTAGTTTTGCGCCTCGCGATTATTAAGGGAGGGAAGGGGCTGACGGCGGTCAGCCCCGGCAGGTTGCTAACCGAGCGGGAGAATGCGCGGTGACGTACTGATCGGTGGCGGCTCTGAAGCTCGAATGCTACGAACTCGACGATGATTGGGAGCAAAAGGTGGCATCAGTCTCTCGGTGAAGCCTATATTCGACCCATCACTGCGAGGATAATCAGAATCAGCAGAATCAGCCCGAGCCCGCCGCTGGGGTAGTAGCCCCATCCGGTGCTGTACGGCCACGTGGGAAGCGCGCCGATCAGCAGCAGCACGAGCACGATGAGCAGAATGGTCCGCATCTATTTCCTCCAGTATTTGCGCCGGTCGACTGTTTTTGAGACTCGTTCCGGGCCCGGTTGCGGCCTCGGAGTCGTTCAACGTCAGGCGCCTGACCCAACTTCAAGCGCTAGCAATGTGACGCAGTATAAGAACCTACAGGTGGGTGTTCCATGCCGGGAAGTCTGTAAGGACTTAGGGGATTTGCTGTAGCAGTTTTAGGGGAAAAAAGGGCTCAGTGGGCCGCCGAATAGGACTGAACGTCTGCCAGTATGCGGTCTAACTGGGTCCGGGAGTAATAGCGGCCGTTGGAGAAGACCGCGGCTATTTTCTGGGTATTGCCAATATCGTCGAGGGGATTCGCGTCGAGGAGGACGAGGTCGGCAATTTTGCCCTTCTCAACCGTTCCTGAGTCTCCCTCTTTACCGAGGAACCTTGCCGGGTTGATTGTGGCAGTCTGAAGCGCCTCCATCGGGGTGAATCCGGCAGCTACGAAGCGCTGTAATTCGAGATGGAGGCTGAAGCCGGGGAGCACGTCAACTCCTGCCGGGGTGTCGGTTCCGGCGAGGAACGGAACGTTGGCCTGGTGGAGTTTCTTGACGATGTCGAGCTCGTGCTCGACGAACTTTTGGCGCACGGGAAGGGGATCGGTATCCAAGTTCTTGATGATCCCGGCCGTGAATTTGGGCCAGCTTTTCTCGCGCCAGAATAGGGGCGCATATTTGCCGTCCGGGTCCTTCGTGACGTCAATGGCATCGACCAGCCACTGACCTCGCTCCCAGTAAAGCGTGGGGCATTGCCAGGTCTGATTTTTTGCGAGGAGCTGAATCAGCGCGGCTTCATGCGCCGGATCGTAGGTTTCGAGGAAACGGCCGGGACCTTTCGGGCCTTTCAGCAGATCGTCTTCGACGGTGGAACTGCCCTCGAAAATACCGATCAAGTGCTCGAAGCTTTTTTGGCCGGCGTTGGACGCTTCTGAGGCGCGAATCGCGTCCGGGACGTGGCCGACGAATACGATATTTTGCTTCTTGCACTCTTCGGCGATAGCGAAATAGGCGTCGCGAGGTACGTAGGATTGGATCTTGATGAAATCCACGCCTCGACTTTTCAACATGTCAACGGCGCGGCGGCCATCGTCGGGAGTGGCGATCGCGATGGAGGCGGGGAATTGAGTTTTCGGGCCGTCGAGCATCGGGCCAGCGACGATCATACGAGGGCCAAGCAGGGAGCCCGAGGCCGTGTCGCGGCGGGCGGCGAGGATTAAGTCCAGGTCGCTGCCCATATCGCGTACGCCAGTGATTCCGTTGGCGATGAATAGCGGCAGCGTCACTTCTTTGTCGCCCGGAACCCAATCGCCGAAAAAGGTATGGACGTGCATGTCCCACAGGCCCGGGATCAGATACTTTCCGGTTCCGTCGATTACATGCGCCTGCTTCAGAGCGTGAAAGTGGCCCTTGCCGACGTAGGAGATTCGATTGCCATCGATCACGACGGTGAAGTTCGGCCTTGAGGGGCCGCCCGCGGTATCCACAACGGTGACATTGGTGATGGCGTAGGGAACGCCAGATCCTTCGAGGCCCTGCGCCCATTGCGGAAGTGCGAATAGCAGCCACCCCATGATTGCGAAGCAGAATTTTTTCACAGGCCCCCCTCAGACAGGCGTGATTGTACCCGTGGTTTTTCAAATCCCATTCAAAAAAAGGCGCTATAGGGGCGATTGGATAACGGAGTAGCTCCCATTCTTTTTCCGCCCTCCGAGGAATAAATGCTGCGTCCATCCGGTAGTGAGAATTGAGCGCACGCCCAGCCCGGCGCCCATGGGGGAATCCTGAGGAGTCCATGGATGAAAACGTCCACGCACACGGCAAAGAGCGACTTGCCTGATTCTGAGGCGATCCGGCTTGCACAAGGCGGCGATCCGGCGGCTTTCGAGATTCTTTATCGCCGGCATAGCAGGAGAGTGTTCGGGGTATGCCTGCGAATGGCGGGTAATCGAAGCGAGGCAGAAGACCTGACACAGGAGACGTTCCTCACGGTTTTTCGCAAAATACAGAGCTTCCGAGGGGAATCGGCATTTTCAACCTGGGTGCATCGCGTGACGGTGAATACGGTGTTAATGCGTTTCCGGAGGAAGGAATTAGCATCCGATTCGATTGACGAACCAAACGATCCGGATGAAGAGGAATTCAAGGCGCCACTGCAGCTGGGCGAAAGGGACCTGCAATTGAGTGGGACGATCGATCGCATAAGTTTGGAGCGGGCGATTGGCCGGTTGGCCCCGGGATGCCGGACCATGTTTTTGCTGCACGACGTGGAAGGTTACCGTCATGATGAAATTGCAGTGATGGCAGGATGCTCGGTGGGTAATTCAAAATCGCAACTTCATAAAGCTCGAACGCGTTTGAGAGAAATCCTGAGGAACGAGCGGCCCGGATCGAACAAACGGCGAAGCCGGCAATATGCCGCGCATGACGGTACTGGCGGGGAGAGCCCTCGAGGCAGTGCGCGTGTTGGAACTGGCGAGATTCGCCTTGCCTTTCATTGAGGCTGCGCCGAGGCAGGCAGCGGGAATCGGTTGCCCTTTTTCCGCGGGAATCGTGGGCGGAGCTATTTATTTTTTGGATTTGACGGTAGCGAGAGCGGCGCGATAGGCTTGTCGCGGCAAACCGCTCAGTGTGGTTCCCCTTATTCCTTCCACTGAGTTGAGGTTTACCCAATCTTAGGAGGATCATGTCCAACGAACTTCGCGAATTCCTGGCGCTATCGTATGCAGAGTTGGAAGAGCTGAACATAAAGGCTAAGGAGCAGAGGAAAAATCGCGTCGCGCCTCATAAAATTCAAGAAGAGCGACTGAAGTACCTTACCGACGAGAAGCGGATCAAGGCCGTGACAGTGCTGTTCAGCGATCTGGAAGGCCGCTTGCACATGCTGGACTACGACAAGAAATTCCTGATCAAGAGCTGGGACAACCTCACGTTTGATGGCTCTTCGATTCGCGGATTCACGGCGCAACGGGAAAGCGATTTGCGGCTGGCGATGGACTGGGGCGCGTTTTATTGGGCGCCGGCGGATGTGTTCGGCTCGGGCAAGGTTCTCGTGTTTGGCCAGGTGATCGACAAGGACGGTTCGCCTTATAGCGCGGACATTCGCGGAGCGCTCAAGGGATATGCGGACGAGCTGCACAAACGGGAAGGCTACACGCTGAATGCGGCAAACGAGATTGAAGGATTTCTTTTCAACGGCAAGGATGCCGAGAGCCGCTACAACGAGACGGGTAAATTCGAATACGTGAACACCGGCGGCTACTACCATTCGCTGCCGGGCGATCCGTTGCGGACGTTTATCGACACGTGCGCCGAAGTGCAGCGCGCGATGGGGTTCCAGAATGAGAAGGATCACCCGGAAGTGGCGCCTTCGCAATTCGAAATCAATTACGGCTATGGAGAAGTGGTGGCGGCGGCGGACCAGATCCAGCTCTACAAGTTGATCTGCCGGCAGGTGGCGACGCGCATGGGGATGACGGCGAGCTTTCTGCCGAAGCCGGTTGTGGGAGTGAACGGAAGCGGGATGCATACGAACGTTTCCGTGAGCAAGGGCTCGAAGAATATGTTCTGGGATCCCAAGGGCGACGAAAAGCTCAGCAAGTTTGGTTGGGCGTTCGTCGATCGAATTCTCACGCACGGAAACGATCTCTGTCTGCTGCTGAATGCGAGCGTGAATGCATATCGCCGACTCGATCCTCACTTCGAGGCTCCGAACCAGATCAAGGCTTCGCCGGTGGATCGCGGCTCGATGATCCGGATTCCCATCGGAAACGAAAAGAGCATGCGTGTGGAGGTGCGGTCGGTGAGCCCGGATGCGAGTCCGTATATGGTGATGCTCTCGATTTTCAAGACGGGGCTCGACGGGGAAACGGCGAAGATCAAGAATCTGCGCCAGGCGGAGCGTTATCTGCCCGACAACATTTATTTAGCGCTGCAGGATTTTCGCAAGGCGGAGTGGACTACGAAACTGCTGGGCGAGGACGTGAAAAACCGCTACGCAGAATTGAAGCAGGCGTCAGCGGACCGCTGCCCGCGTCTACTGGGCACGTTTGTGAAGACGCCGGAGGTGCAGTATCACCACGAGGTTTACAACCAGTTCCTCTGGAATTTATTTTAGGCCGACGCTTCGAAGCTTCGAAAAGAAAAACGCCCTGGCCGCTTAACCGGCTGCCAGGGCGTTTTGTGTTTTGGATATTGTGAAATTGCAGGCTACTTCGATGCTCCCGACGCGATTGCGAGGAAGTCGCGATGCTCGGAGGTTTCCGTCGCGGCGCCGAATGCCAGACCGCCGGTTGGATTGGCTTTACCGTTTGCTTCCAGTCCTGCCATGAATTTGTCGAGCCCGTCTGCGTTATTCGTGACGATCGCGATGTCGACTACATAGGGATCGCCCGAATGAATCACTTCGCGATCCACCGAATAACTGTGGAGTGCGCCATCTGCCATCAGCCTGTCGAGGAACGGGATGATGTAGGAGTTGATGACCTTTTCCAATGCCTCGCCTTGACCCGGTTTGGTTCGATAGGTCGCGACTCGAAGATACCCGTTGTCGAAGCTGCCGGCATGAGCCGCGTAATGGCGACTGCCGAGAATCAAATCAAAATGCTTGGAGGCGGCTTGAATTTTTTCGATATCCGCCGGAACGGATTGTGTGGCGAGAACGGAGAGGACTTTTAAAACGCCTGCCATCGACGTGGCTGTCCACCAACCGCCGTGATTGGGCCCTTCTGCGGTATGGGCGGCCATTTTGAAAAAGCCGTAGCCGATGATCGTTCCGTCGGCGATGAGCTTGTCGAAAACCGGCTTCTGCGACGCGTCATACTTTTCGAACGTGGGCCAATCGGGACGGGGCACTTCCCACTCGGCCACATACGTATAGATGGGCGGCTTTTCCTTTTCATCTGTGCCGCCTTGCGCGCGAGCGGAAAAAGAACCGGCGGCGGTGGCCAGGAGCGCGACTGCGAGTACGAGCGACTTCAACATCTTGTTGTGCATCTACATTCCTCCTTAAAGGAACACGAGCGTAAGTGTCCGCACCGTTGCGGAGAAGAAACATTTTTGCTTTTGGATTTGGTGCGACCAGGAATCGTACCGGCGTGACACTACTCCGCGAATGGCGGAGTGTCAAGCCGCACTGGTGGCCTAGGATTAGAATGATTCTCGAAGGCTAGTCGTAATACTCAGCGCCCAAGTGAGTGATGAGCTCTTCGCCCATCATCCAGCGCAGAGTGTTTTTCAATTTCATGAGCTGAATGAAGAGATCGTGCTCGGGGTAGAGTTCTTTGGCGCACATTGGCGATTTGAAATAGAAGCTCAGCCATTCCTGAATGCCGCGCATGCCGGAGCGTTGCGCTAAATCAAAGAATAGAGCGAGATCGAGAACGATCGGCGCGGCAAGAATCGAATCGCGACAGAGGAAATCGACCTTGATCTGCATCGGATAGCCGAGCCAGCCGAAGATGTCGATGTTGTCCCAGCCTTCTTTGTTGTCACCGCGCGGCGGGTAGTAATTGATTCTCACTTTGTGATGAATCTTGCCGTAAAGCTCGGGGTAAAGATTCGGCTGGAGGATGTATTCGAGGGCGCCGAGCTTCGATTCTTCTTTTGTTTTGAAGGACCCTGGATCTTCGAGCACTTCGCCGTCGCGATTGCCGAGAATGTTTGTCGAAAACCAGCCATTGAGGCCGAGCATGCGCGCTTTGAAGCCGGGGGCGAGGACGGTTTTCATCAGCGTCTGGCCAGTTTTGAAATCTTTGCCGCCGATGGGGACGTGCTGTTCTTTCGCGAAATTTTCGAGGGCTGGAATATCCACGGTGAGGTTCGGCGCGCCATTTGCGAAGGGGACGCCTTCGCTGATGGCAGCGTAGGCATACAGCATCGAGGGCGCTATCGCGGGATGGTTCGCCTTCATGGCTTTTTCGAACGAGGCTAGGTCCTTGTGGACGTCTTCGGGCTTCAGGAATACTTCCGTGGAGGCGCACCAGACCATGACGAGGCGGTCGAGCTTGTTTTTCTTCTTGAAATTGCGGATGTCTGCGCGGAGCTGCTCGGCGAGGTCGAATTTTGTTTTGGCTTTTTTGATATTTGTGCCGTGAAGATTTTTTACGTAGGTCTGGTCAAAAGCCGCTTTCATCGGCTTGATATTCTTGAGAAATTTCTGAGCCTTGGCGAGATCTTTGGCATCGAGAACGCCGGCTTTCGAGGCGGCTTCGTAGGCGTCGTCGGGGAACACATCCCAGCCGCCGAAGATGAGATCGTCGAGCTTCGCCAGCGGCACGAAGTCCTTAATTTTGGGGACGCGGTTATCGGTGCGCTTTCCGAGGCGGATCGTGCCCATTTGCGTGAGCGAGCCCACTGGCACAGACTCTTTTCGCCGAACCAATTCGACGCCTGCCATAAAGGTGGTGCCCACGGCCCCCATTCCAGGCGTTAGGACTCCCAGTTTTCCTTTTGGCGGAGCAACACTCACCGGCCTGCGCATTCAAAGTCCCCCGTAATTTGTAGTTGAAATTATGCGATTGAAAGAAAAGCCATGATGCGGTATCGCTTGAGAATTTGCAACCTTGCTGGGCCGAGCGGTAGGGAATGGAAGTTGTGCTGCTGTGATGCGAATGTAAAGTGCTTCTGCCCTTGAGCCGGAAACACCTGGTTATTTTTTTGAGGTCGACTGAGCGCGTCGCGCGCAGCCTGCGATTCCGTCGGAGAGGCACAGGAACCCGAGAACTGCAATCAATCCCATCATCACAAAGGCAATCATGTCGAACCCCCGTCAACTTGCAGACGAAAGGTATAAGGCACGAGAAGTGCCAAAGGCTGGTGCGGGGTAAGTGATTGAATTATAAGGCACTACTTTACCGGGCAGTGGGGCGAATATGTGTTTGCACAGACATTTGTAGGATTCGGCTGACACAGGGATAAGAAAAAGCTTACAGCGGCGCAGCGTGAAGCTTGTGACTTAGAGGCCTGTCCCCAGCGTCTCCAAGGCAGATAGCGAGGTGCTTGCTAGAGCTTTTGCAGATGGATCGAGCCGTCGCCGGACGTGAGCGAAACTGAGCCGCCTCCGTTGTTGAGAGTGCCGTGAATTGAGGAGTGGCTCAGGGAGCCAGAAACCTTGATCGGGAAATCGAGCGTGATTTTACCGTCGCCGGTGTGGGCGTCGAGGTCGGCATTGAAATCGCCGGGGAGCCACATGTTGATGTGGCCATCGCCGGAATGGAGGCGCCAGCTGTTTGCGACTTTTGACCCGCTCATCGCGCGGGCTTCGATATTGCCATCGCCCGTTTTGAGATTCAGAGAATCGAAGCGGCCGTCCACGGAGACATGCCCGTCGCCGGTGTCGACTTCGAGCGAGCCGTCGAGACCCGAAGCCTGGATGTTGCCGTCGCCGGAGCGCATGTTGATGGAGCCCTTGAGGCCGTTGACGGTGATGTGGCCGTCGCCGGTGTTGATTCGAATATCGCCGGAGATAGCCTGCGAATTTACGTTGCCGTCGCCCGTGTGCACGTCGAGGTTGAGGTCCTTGGGAACACGAATGTCGATTCGAACGGAACGGTGGCGGCCGCCGAAGAATGAGAAATTGAAGTGCGGCATCTTGACGCTGATGGTGACGTTGTCGCCTTCCTGGTGTTCGTCAACGCGAACATCGCTGGGACCGATCTTGAAGCCGTCGGCCGTAACATGGGCTTCGATTTGCCCGGGGTCACCTGCGAGGATGTTGACGTCGCCGTCGTCGGTGTCGACGTGGAGATTGGCGTGGCCGCTGACTTTATAGGACTTCGACCAATCGTCGGCGCGCGCGGGCTGAGCCGCGGCTGCCCACGAAATTCCCGCTATCAGAATCGCCACCAGCATCCACGCTTTTCGATTCATTCGCATCACTCCGTCGGGCATCGAGGTGCGCGGCCCTTTGATCGCTTGCAGTATGAAATACGCAGGGATGGCGCAAAATGTTCCATAGGTCGCTGCTGGCTACGCGGATTTCTTCTTGGCTGCCTTGGTTGCGGACGCTGCCGGTGTGGCGGCAGGCTTCGGGCGCAGCGCTGCAAGAAACTGGTCGAGGGGCAGTGCGTTGATTACGTCCTTCTTTTCGATCCAGCCTCGGCGCGCCGTGGCGACTCCATACTGCATGAAGCGAAGATGCGTGGTGGAATGCGAATCGGTTGAAATTGTGATCTTTACGCCACGCTCTTTGGCCATGCGGAGATGGACGTCGTTCAAATCGAGGCGGTCGGGATAGGCATTGCACTCCATTGCGACGCGATGCTTTTTGGCGGCATCGAGAATTTTCTCCATGTCGTAAGCGTAGGGATCGCGGCGCAGAAGCAGGCGGCCCGTGGGATGCGCGACGATCTGGGCGTACGGATTCTCGATACCGGCGAGAAGGCGCTCGGTCATTTCCGTCCGATCGAGATTCATGTAGGAGTGGATGGAAGCCACCACTACGTCGAGCTGGGCGAGAACTTCGTTATCGAGATCGAGTTTGCCGTTTTTCAGGATGTCGACTTCGATTCCGGCGAGGAGCCTTATGCCGGGAACTCTTTCCTGCGCGGCGCGAATGGTGCGGATATTCTCGAGCGTGCGCTTCTCGTCCATGCCATTCGCGACAGAGACGGCTTTTGAGTGATCCGTGATGGCAATGTATTCGTAGCCGAGGGCGCGCGCTGCTTCGCCCATTTCCTCGACGGTGTTGCGGCCGTCGGAGGCGGTGGAATGCATCTGTACGTCGCCGCGCATATCTTCGAGTTTGATGAGCGAAGGGAGCTTTCCTAGTTCGGCGGCTTCGATTTCGCCGCGCATTTCGCGGAGCTCCGGCTCGATGTAGGGCAGTTTGAGCTTGGCGTAGATTTCTTCTTCGGTCTTGCCGGCTATGCTGCGGCCACTTTTGATCGTGGTCAAAGCGTATTCGTTTAGCGTCCAGCCCATATCGTTCGCGCGGCCCCGGAGAGCGACGTTGTGTTCTTTTGATCCCGTGAAGTAGAGGAGCGCGGCGCCGAAGCTGTTTTTGTTGAGAAGGCGAACGTCCACCTGAAGTCCGCTCTCAAGCAACATGCTGACCTTATTTTCGCCGTGAGCGAGCGTCTGTACATTCCGGGGATATTTCAAAATGTGCTCAGCCACCGCGTCGATATTCTTTTGCCGGTCCTGACCTGGACGCATCGTGACGAGCAAGTCGAGATCACCGACCGTGTCGCGACGTCGGCGCAGCGAACCTGCGGCTGTGACCGACTCGACGGAGTCACCGGCTTGTTTAATAAACTCGGAGAGGCGTTCGGCGTCGCGGTCGCCGGCATCCATGAGGAACCGGCCGGAGGAGCGCTTCGCTGATTCCGCGGCTTTCAGAATATTCTGCTCGCTCTTCTCGCCAAAGCCCGGAAGTTCGCGCAGTTTCCCCTCACGGGCGAGCTTCTCGAGATCCGCCACGGTGGCGCATTTGAAATTGGACCAGAGAAAGGCGACCTTCTTGGGGCCCAGTGATTGCAGCGCGAGCAGCTCGAGCAGCGTCGGCGGATATTTTTTCAGCAGCTTCTGACGCAACTTGTAGTTACCGGTCTCGAGGATTTCGCAGATGTGCTCGGCCATGTTTTCGCCGATGCCGGGGAGCTCGCGAAGTTTCTTCACGTCCTTGGCGATGTCTTCGATGCGCTCGTGAAGGCTGAAGAGCAAGTCCGCGACCTTTTCGTAGCTCCGGTAGCGGCCGATGATGGCACCATCGATCTCGAGCAGTTGAGCCGTTTCGCGCAGGATGAGTGCTACTTCGCGGTTCTCCATGTTGCCTCTCTCACCTGACAAACAATTATAGCGATTGCGCTAGATTCGAAGGCTACCGCTTTCGTTTCCGCCGAACAAACGCGGCATAATAGAGCAAGCCGGCGATGGTTTTCGCATCGCGAATCTTGCCGGTGCGAATCCAGCGCTCGGCTTCGGGGAGCGTCAGGATGCGCGCTTCGATCTTCTCGTCATCCTCGGGACGAGCTTGGCCTTTCGTCAAACCTTCGGCCAGGAAGATCACCATCCGTTCGCTCAAAAGCCCAGGGCTCGGATAGATTTCAAGCAGCTTTCGATAACGTCGCGCGGTGTAGCCGGTTTCTTCCTGCAATTCGCGGGCTGCTCCTCGGCGGAAGTTCTCGTCAGGCTCGCGATGGCCCGCGACCAGCTCCCACATGAATTGTCCCGCGGCGTACCGATATTGACGGATGATCAGAATCCTGCCGTCGTCAAACACCGGCAACACGACGACTGAACCGGGGTGAGTCACAATTTCGCGAACCACCTTTATTCCTGTGGGCTCGGTGAGCTCGTCTCGACGCACGCCAAATACACGGCCTGTGTATTTTGTTTCGCTGCTTAGAATCTTTACTTTTGAGGTTCTTTTGTCCACCCGCGCTCCTTTGCACTTTGCCCGCCGATTTTATCCTATACTAAACGAGAAAATTCCATGGCTATCCGCACAGTGATTGTCGACGACGAGAGGCCCGCGCGCGACGAGTTGCAGTTTCTCCTGCGCAGTTTTCCCGAAATTGAAGTGATAGCGCAGGGTAAAAACGGGCTCGAAGCGCTGGCGCTCATCAAGGAGCACGATCCCGATCTCGTTTTTCTGGACGTGCAGATGCCGGGGCTCGACGGCTTCGGCGTGATACAGAAGCTGATGGAGCGCAAACTGCGCGTGCCGCCGATTGTTTTTGCGACGGCTTTTGAAAACTACGCGATCCAGGCGTTCGAGGTGAATGCCGTTGATTACGTGCTGAAGCCTTTCGACAAGGCACGCATCGCCAAAGCCGTGCAGCGCGCGAAGAAAATGGTGGAAGCGCAGATATCGCCAGTCGAGCGGCTGGAGAATTTGGTGGGCCAACTGGGAGCCGGGGCACCTCGTGCCAAGACGGCGCAACCCGTCAAGCTGTTGGTAAAGTCGCAGTCGCGCATGTTTCTGGTGGACGCGGACGAGATGATCTACGCCTCGATCCAGGACGGCACGATTACGATTTTCGCGCGCGATGCGGAGGGTGTTTCGAACTACCGCACGATCGAGGAGCTTGCTGCGGCGCTGGATGCGGATATTTTCTGGCGCGCGCACAGAAGCTACTTGATCAACATCAACCACATCAAGGAAGTGGTCCCCTGGTTCAAGTCGAGCTACATGCTGAAGATGAACGATAAGCGGCAATCGGAGATTCCGGTGTCGCGGGCGCAGACGAAGAGGTTGCGTGAATTGTTGAAGTTGTAGCACGCCGGCGTGAAAGGCCTCACGTCAACCCCGACAAAAACGGTCGGGGTGGGACGTGAGCTACGCTGTGATGGACGTAGACGACCGGTCGGATTGGCGCGACGCGCGCGCTGTGCTAGCATCCCTCGTACACCTTTCGGAATGGATTTTTCTCTCACAAGCGATCAGCTTCTAATTCGCGACACCGTCCGCCAGTTTATGGAGACGGAAATGCGCCCGGTGATTCGCGAATACGAACGCGAACACAAGTATCCCGTTGCTGAGCTGCGCAAACTCGGCGAACTCGGCTGCTGCGGCATGATGATTCCCGAGGAGTGGGGCGGCGCCGGGACGGATACGATCAGCTACGCCGTGATGATTGAGGAAGTGGCGCGGGTGGATGCTTCAACGGCCATCGTGGTGAGTGTGACGAATACGGTGTCTGCCGGGCCGGTGTTCAAGCACGGTAGCGATGCGCAGAAGAAGAAATATCTTTCGCGGTTGGCGCGTGGGGAAATTATTGGCGCGTTCTGCCTCACCGAGCCGCAGGCCGGCTCGGATGCCGGAGGAATTCAGGCCCGGGCAGTGCGCGATGGCGATCACTACGTTTTGAACGGCGCGAAGATATGGGTTTCGAACGGCGATATCTCCGGCGTCTACATCGTGTTTGCGAAGACAGACCCGGCGGCGGGGGCGCGTGGCATTACTGCGTTTCTGGTCGAGGGTTCGTTTCCCGGCTTTCGAGTGAGCCGCTACGAAGAAAAGATGGGGATGCATCTTTCGCCGACGGTGGAGATTGTGCTGTCGGATTGCCGCGTGCCGGTTGAGAACCGTCTAGGTGAAGAAGGCCAGGGCTTGCGAATCGCTCTTGAGGCTCTCGATGGCGGGCGCATCGGGATTGGTGCACAGTCAGTGGGGCTGGCGCAGGGCGCGCTCGAGACGGCGACTCGCTACGCGAAACAGCGGCGCACCTTCGGACATCCGATTGCGGATTACCAAGCGATTCAATGGATGCTGGCGGATATGCAGACGGAAATTGATGCGGCGAGGATGCTGACTTATCAGGCCGCGCAGGTGCGCGATCTCGAAATGCGCAAGAAGCCATCCGGCGCGCCCGGACCTTCGCGGCTTGGCCCGTATTCGGCGCGCGCGAAACTGTATGCGAGCGAAATGGCCAATCGCGTGGCGTATAAGGCCGTGCAGGTGCACGGCAGCCTGGGCTATTCGCGGGAGAGCGATGTGGAACGGTATTATCGCGACGCGCGCGTGCTGACGATTTATGAGGGCACGAGCGAGATGCAGCGGCTGGTGATTGCGCGGGACCTGCTTCGCGCCGCGGGGGGCCGGTAGTTGGCAAAACGCAAGCGAGTTTTGAGCGGCATGCGGCCTACTGGCCGGCTCCATCTTGGCCACTATTTTGGCGCTTTGCAGAACTGGGTGAAGCTGCAGGAAGAATATGAGTGCTTTTACTTCGTTGCGGATTGGCACGCGCTGACCACGCACTACGAAGACACTTCGTCGATTGCCGAGAATACGTTGCAAGTGGTGATTGACTGGCTTTCGGTGGGGCTCGACCCTGCAAAATCGACACTTTTCGTGCAGTCGAATATTCTCGAGCATGCTGAACTTCACGTGCTGCTCTCGATGATTACGCCGCTTAGCTGGCTCGAACGCGTCCCCACCTACAAAGAACAAATCGAGAATTTGAAGGATCGCGACCTGGGAACGTACGGTTTCCTTGGCTACCCGCTGCTGCAATCGGCGGACATCGTGATGTATGGCGAGCCGAAGCAGGAGCTGCTCGTGCCGGTCGGCGAAGACCAAGCGCCGCATGTGGAGTTGACGCGCGAAGTCGTGCGGCGGTTCGATACACACTTTGGATTTGTGGTGAAAGACGCGCTTTTTGACGCTGCCAACCAGACTGCCCTCGAACAGGCTGTGGACAGCGCGAAGGTCACCTTGCCTCGCGTCGAAACGCCATTACGCGGTAAGGAACGGAATGCAGCTTTAGCCGGTGCATTTAGAAAACGTGCGCTTGAAATCGGCGTCGAGAACTTTTTCGAAAGCGTAAACAAGTACAAGAAATTCTTTGCAGTCGACCAGGTGCTGCGAGAGCCAGCTTATCTGCCGACCGAAACGCCGCGATTACCGGGCCTCGATGGGCGGCGCATGGCCAAGAGCTATGGCAATGCGATCTGGCTCTCCGATCCTCCCGATGAGATTCGCGCGAAGGTTCGCAACATGATGACGGACCCGCAACGGATTAAGCGCACCGATCCGGGGCGACCGGAGATTTGTCCTGTCTTCGCGTACCACAAATTGTTCTCGCTACCGGAGACGATCGCTAAAGTTGACCATGACTGCCGTACCGCGCAGATCGGCTGCGTGGATTGCAAGAAACTGATGGCCGAAAACCTGGTGACGTGGATCGAGCCTATTCAGACACGTCGCAAAGAATTAGAGGCGCATCCGGGAAGAGTTTGGGATATCCTCGACGCCGGTTCGAAGAAAGCACAGAAGGCCGCGCGGCGGACGATGAAGCGCGTGCGGAACGCGATCTTCAAGTGGAACGAAGCGCGACAGTAAACGATTCGCGTTTGAAACAGGGGAGCACAGCCTGAAGAATGGCGTCACCTTATCGAATTAATTTACCGGCGTACGAAGGCCCGCTCGATCTCCTGCTTGATCTGATTCGCAAGCAGGAGATGGATATCCACAATATTCCCATCGTCAAAATCACCGAACAGTATCTCGATTATCTCCACCAGCTGGAAAAATTCGATATCGATGTTTCGGCAGACTTTATCTACATGGCCGCCACGCTGATTCACATTAAATCTAAGATGCTTTTGCCGGCCGACCCGCTTGCGGGACCCGAGGGCGAGCAGGATCCGCGCGACGAGCTCGTTCACCGGCTGCTCGAGCATGAGAAATTCAAGAACGCAGCGCAACTGCTCTACCAGAAGCAGCAGATTGAGGATCACGTTTGGTCGCATCCGGATAAATCGCTTTACGGCAGCGAGGAGACGGAAGGGGAGTTGGTCGTTTCGCTTGTGGATTTGGTGAAAGTGTTCTCGCAGGTTCTCGAACGGCGGAAAGAGGTTCCTAAGTTCGAACTGCATCACGATACGGTGACGATTGCGCAGATGATGGACCGTTTGCGGCAGCGGTTGGTCGGGACGGATGAAGCAGTGTCACTCATCGAGTTTTTTGAGTCCTGCACGACGCGCAATGCCATGATTGTCGCGTTGCTCGCGGTGCTGGAGATGGTGCGGATGCAGGCGGTGCTGCTCGTTCAGTCGGACCTTTTCGCGGACATTCGGCTGCGCAAACACAAAATGTTTGACGCTGTGTTTGCCGGGCCTGACGCGATGTCGCAGATCGAAGAGCAGTATTTGTAGCGGCCGCCTTCAGGCGGGCGGTTCGAGTCGATACGCAGATGGGGTGCCCAATATGACGCCACAAGAAATTCAGGCCGCGCTTGAAGCGATAATCTACGCCGCGGATGAACCGGCTTCGATTGATCAAATCAGTCGCGCGCTGGGTGTCGAGAAGACGGAGGCGAGGGCTGCGCTTGACCTGCTTGTCGCGTCATATTCGACCGACGATCGCGGAATCGAAGTGCGCAAGGTGGCGGGCGGATGGAAGTTTTATACCAAGCCGCAGCATCATGACGTGGTGCGGCGCTTCATCAAGAGCCTGCAGCCGCCCATTCGCCTGACGATGCCCGCGCTTGAAACTCTCGCTGTGATTGCCTACAAGCAGCCCGCAACGGTGCCGGAAATTAATGAGATTCGTGGCGTCAATGTGGGCGGCGTAATCAAGACGCTGCTGGAGAAGCGGCTCATCACCACGGCCGGCCGCAAGGCCGTAATCGGCAGACCTATCTTGTACCGCACGTCGAAGCAATTCCTGATGCGCTTTGGTTTGTCCGACCTTGAAGAATTGCCGAGCCTGAAGGAATTTGAGCAGCTCGCGCAAGCTGCCCTTGGCTCCGACGAAGGCGTCGCGCCGACCGAACCGGATGATGCCGCTGAGACTGGCGGGGAAGGTACGGGTTCAGCAGAATTGAGTGCGGATGCACGCGAAACAGTGGTTGAAGCGGAATCGATCGATGCATCTGGAGAGCAGTCTGCTGAGGCAGAGCTTACTGCTTCACCCGCGGAATCGGCCGCCGAGGTGTTTGCCGATTCGGATGAATCAGACTCGGACTCGCAGGCGAAAAGCACTTCCGCGTAACCGGGGCTTTCAGGGCGGCCGTCCATTTTGTATGCAGCCATCGCGTCGTTTCCCATCTTCAGCGTTCGCGTCTACACCAGTTTTCCGTTACTCTACTAGCGCATAAATGGAAGTTATGACGGCTATTCGGCGAAACTGATGGAAGAGCGCCTGCAAAAAATCATCGCGCGCGCGGGAATTGCGTCACGGCGTCATGCGGAAGATCTCATTCGATCCGGCATGGTTACCGTGAACGGCCGAACCGTCACGGAACTCGGCTCGAAAGCCGACGAAGCGACCGACCACATAAAAGTTTCCGGCAAGCTGCTTCGTCCCGAGCACGATCGCGTCTACTTGGTGCTCAATAAGCCGCCGGAAGTGGTCTCCACGATGAGCGACCCGGAAGGCCGGCGTTCGCTGCAGGACCTTCTTCACGGTGTTCCGGTGCGTGTGTTTCCAGTCGGGCGGCTCGAATACCATTCCATGGGATTGGTTTTTTTGACGAATGACGGGGAACTCGCCAATCGCATGCTCAAGGCGCATCGCCTTCGGCAGACGTACCTGCTGAAACTGAAATCCCTCCTTACATTCCAGGAGATCGAGCAGCTTGCGCACGCCACGGGCGCGCGAATTACGCGAGTCCGCGGCAAGGAATCGCCGTGGTATGAAGTGACGCTCACGGAAGCGCGACGCGATGCGCTGCGTAATCGGCTTTTCCAAACGGGCCATCCAGTCGAGAAAATCAAACGCATTCGTGTCGGCAACCTTGAACTCGGTTCGCTTCAGCCCGGCGAGCACCGTACGCTTTCATCGGAGGAAGTAGCCGCGCTGTCGCGAGCGATCGAAGGCAAGCTCGAACCGGCTTCGGAGCCTCCTATCAGGCGAACGCCGGTGAAGCGGCCCGCCAAAAGCGCGGCTGCACGCCGCGGCGGCGAAAAGCGCCGCGAACACGAATCGGAGCGTCGGCCAGGATCCAGCGGTAAGCGGCAGGGAAGAACCGGGCTGACAAAACGATTGCGCACGAAACCGAGGAAAGCCCGTTGAGAGCCCGCCGCGCATGAGAACTTTGATTCGCGAACTCGTTCCGGAATATATCCGAGAGCTCGCGCCGTACGTCCCTGGAAAACCGATCGAGGAGGTCGAGCGGGAATTGAAAACCACCGCCATCAAACTCGCGTCCAACGAAAATCCGCTCGGCCCTTCTCCGCTGGCGATTGAGGCGGCGAAGAAAGCGCTGGCCGGCTCGAACCGTTATCCGGATGGAAGCGGCACGTTTCTACGGGACGCGCTCGCGAAGAAGCATGGCGTACCGGCAGAAAATATTATTCTTGGAGGCGGCTCCACGGAGCTGATCGATCTTTCCGCGCGCCTGGTGTTGCGCCAGGCGGATTGCGGCGTCACTTCCTACGGATCATTTCCGCTTTATTACATCGCGATTCGTGCTACCGGAGCACGATATGTCGATGTGCCGCAGCGCGATTATCACTTCGACTTGGACTCGATGGCCGAATTTCTTCCACCTGAAACCAAACTAATCTTCCTTGCGAATCCGAATAATCCTACCGGGACGATGTTTGATGCGGACGAACTGGATCGGTTTCTGGCGCAGGTTCCCGAGCACGTTCTGATCGTCCTGGACGAGGCGTATTGCGATTACGTTGACGCACCAAACTATACGCGCTCGATAGAGCTGGTTCGCAGCGGCCGCAACCTGATCGTGTTGCGCACATTTTCGAAGGTGTATGGCCTCGCCGGCCTGCGAATAGGGTACGGAATCGGCCCGGCCGCCCTGCTCGATGAAATGAATAAGATTCGCGGACCGTTCAATACCTCGAATGTCGCCCAAGCGGCGGCACTGGCAGCGATTGATGATCGTGAGCACGTGAGGCGCTCGATTGATTCGAATCGCGCCGGCCTCGCGCAGCTTTCTGCGGGACTCAACAAGCTCGGCATCAAATTTGTGCCATCGTTCACGAATTTTGTGTTGGTGGATTTCGGCTTTGAGACCGAGCCACTCTCAGATGAGCTGCTGAAACACGGCGTGATCGTGCGGCCGATGCGATGGATGGGATTTCCAAATTGCATCCGCGTATCGGTGGGTACTTCCGATGAGAATAAGAAATTCCTGGAGATGCTCACCGAACTACGCGCATCTCAGCATGACAATAGCCACAAACCCCGGAAGTAACCCTAATGCCGAATGATGCGCCGCCCACGGGCGATCCTGTTCTCGAAATTCTTAAAACCAGCCAAACAATTGCGGTAGTCGGCCTTTCGAGCCGCCGCATGCGCCCCAGTTTCGGCGTTGCCGAATACATGCAGGCGGCCGGATACAGAGTTATTCCCGTAAACCCAAACGAAACTGAAGTCTTGGGTGAAAAAAGTTACGCACGCTTGGAAGACGTTTCCGAGCGCATCGACATCGTCGATATATTTCGTCGTTCAGAATATGTTCCGGGCATTGTGGAGTCAGCAATTCGTATTGGAGCGCGTGCAGTTTGGATGCAGGAAGGCGTGTTTCATTCAGCAGCGGCAGCACGGGCGCGGGAAGCGGGGCTGTTCGTGATTGAAGATTCCTGCGTTCTGAAGGAACACATGAGCCGCCGCAGGGCTTTAGCCTATTGAAGCGGGTAGACCTTCAAAATGTGCTTCCCGGGCTCGGCGATCACGATAGTCTGTCCATCGGGAGCGATTTGGAATGCGCTTACCAGCAGGTCGTGAAGAATTGGACGGAAACTGCCGTCCGTAAGACCCACCCACACGAGGTTGCCGGATTTGTCGTCGGGGCCGCGCTTCAGGAGGACGCGGTTTTCGTCGAGTCCAAATTGAAAGCGTCCGAATCCGGCTCGCGTTTTCATCGGTTGACTGGGATGAGCCAGTTCGCGCACTTCAATCGTATCGGCATCGACGAAATATCCGACGCGATTGCCGGACGGCGCGATCGTCAGCTTGCCTTGAAATTCCGGGATGCGAGTTAACTCCCGAACTCCTTCATTTAGCAAATCGAGTTGCACCAGTACATCTCTGCCGGAAAGGCTGAGATTTCGGCCGATGGCATAGGCCTGGTTGTGCTTCGCGTCCCAGGTGATGCCGTCGAAAGTGTGTCCAGCGAAGAGAGTCACGGCCTTACCCTGTGACGGCTTCATCCGAACGATCTGAAATGGGCCGCCGCCCGTCACATAGACGATGGTCTGCCCGTCAGCAAGCCATGTCGCATTCCCAGCATCTTCGATAAAGCGATCTTTTGACCCTGCCACGTGAATCTCGCCGCCGTTCTCATCAAAAAGAGCGATCCCCTTCGTGGTGGTCGGGGAGGAGTCCTCGTCGACGGCTGCCTTCTGAAATGTGATGTCCGCAGCGAGAAGGCGGCTATCTGGCGACCAGGAAATCGAATCCACCTGGAAGCTCAGAGGAGGAGGCGCCGGCATGAACTTCTCGCCTTCGACGATTCTGCGCTTGCTTCCGTTAGGCGACGCCACCCAGATATCGTCGCGCTGGATCACGATTTTCTTCATCCGCTTCTGGCGCTGTACCACGAAAACGATCTTGTTATCGGGCGCGACGGAAAAATGCGAGCAATCTTCCTCGATAATGAATTTAGGCTTCTCTTGTGCAGCGGTCGAAATGGAAACAAGTCCAGCTAAGGCCGCGAGCGCGGCAAGACATAAGGGCAATCGCATGTCCTGGGAGATTCTCACTTTTGCCCGGCAGATTTCTTCTGAATTTTCCGGATTTCTTCAAGTCGCTGCCGGATGCGAGCTTCAACACCCTGATCAGTCGGTGTGTAATATGTTCGGCCGATGAGACTATGGGGCAAACAGGTCATATCGGTGAGCTTCTCCTCGCTGTCATGTGCATATTGATAGCCCTTGCCATAACCCACATTGCGCATCAGACCGGTCACTGCGTTTCTTAGATGCAGTGGAACAGGCTCCGCGATCGTATTCTTCAAATCTTGCTGTACCTCGCCATAGGCTTTATAGACTGCATTCGATTTCGGCGCGAGCGACAAATACACCGCAGCCTGCGCCAGCGCGAGATTTCCCTCGGGCGGCCCAAGGAAATCAAACGCATCCTTTGCCGCCAGCGTCACAGCCAGCGCGTTCGGTTCGGCGAGACCGATATCCTCGCTCGCCATCCGCACCATGCGGCGTGCAAGGTACAGAGGATCTTCTCCCGATTCGAGCATGCGCGCGAGCCAATAAAGCGCTGCGTCAGGATCGGAATTGCGTACGGATTTGTGCAACGCCGATATGAGATTGAAATGCTCCTCGCCAGACTTATCGTAAGGCAGAAGCTTCTTCTGCAGCACTTCTTCGAGAACCGCTTGCGACACCACCCGACGGTCAGCCGCGTCCGGCGCAGTACCAAAAACCAGCGCCTCGAGCGTGTTGTAAGCCGAGCGTGCATCCCCATTAGCCAGAATCGCGATGCGCTCGATAATTTCACCGCTGATCTCGATATTTTCGTTGCCAAGACCGCGCTTGGGGTCTTCCAAAGCACGCCGAAGCAGCATGGCCACCTGCTCCGCCGAAAGCGCTTTCAGGATGTAGACCTTCATGCGCGAGAGCAGCGGCGAAATCATTTCGAACGACGGATTTTCAGTGGTCGCGCCGATCAGCACGATGTTGCCGGCTTCCACGTGGGGAAGAAACGCGTCCTGCTGCGCGCGATTGAAGCGATGCATTTCGTCCACGAAGACGATCGTGCGCCGTCCGTAGCGACGAACGCCTTCGGCCTTCGCCATCACCTCTTTGATTTCCTTGATGCCTGCGAGAACCGCACTGAAAGGGATGTACTCGGATTTCGTGCGGCGGGCGATGATGCGCGCCAGGGTCGTCTTCCCACATCCCGGCGGCCCCCAGAAAAGCATTGAGCTCAAATCATCGCGCTCGATTTGCGTGCGGAGGGGTTTCCCGGGGCCAAGCAGCTCTTCTTGGCCAATGAATTCGTCGAGCGTCTGCGGACGCATACGGTCGGCCAGCGGCCTGCCGGCGAGGGGTTCGTCCTGCGGCTCGATTGCTCTAAACAGTCCCACTGCGCGCCCTTGAATACGGTTAGTGCAAAGCTTCCAAGGTTAACGAGTTAGGCTAGCACGAAGCGGCAGGTGTACGAAACGCTGCACTACGTCGCAAGCGGCCGCGTCTTCGCCGTGGCAAAGATAGAATTGAATGTAATGCGGCAAATCTTTTCATTGGGCGTCGTGCTGGCAATTCTCTCCATGTGCGCAGTCGTCAGCGCAAAGCTGGTCGCCGCGCCGGGTGAACAAATCACGTCGTTCGACGCCGATATTGTGGTGAACCCGGACGCCACGCTTACCGTGACCGAAGATTTCGTGGTGCACAGCGAAGGGTCGTATTTCAAATACGGCTTCATTCGCGACCTGCCGATTGACGATGAAGCTCGCTGGGATGAGCGCTACGCGGGCCCGTGGAAAGCGGATAACGGGATCCGCGTGAAAATTCTGGAATTCACCGAGAATGGAGCCGCAGTCAGCTATCAGCAGGGACGCGGGTTCGGCTATCCGCAGCTTCGGATCGGGCAGTGGAACGTTCCGCTCGAGCGCGGCGACCACCACTACGTGATCCGCTACACCGTGGACGGAGCTCTTAGCCAAGGCTCCGCTCGCGACACGTTGTATTGGAACTCGATCGGCCACTACTGGGCTTTGACCGTGGGAACAGCCCGTGTCACGGTCCATTTGCCCGTCGGGATTGAGGCGAATGAGGTGACCAGCGAGCCGCATGTTGGGGGCCGAGGTGTTTCTAATAATAAGGGAGCGCCAGCAGCGATCGCAGGAGCGGTCGAAGGCGGTGGCGCCGGGGCATCTTACACCGCGACCGGTTTGCAGCCGACGCAGAGCCTCAGCGTGGTTGTGACATGGCCTTCCGGAATTGTTAAGAAACCATCGTTCGGAATCTGGAATCGTGACAAGTGGTACCTGGCAGCACCGGCGGCGCTTTGCCTCTACTACTTCTTCGTGTGGCTCGCCGTCGGCCGCCCGCCGAAGCCGGGAACGATCGTGGTGCGCTATGAACCGCCAGCGGGAATTTCCCCTGCCGCCGCACGCTATCTGATAACCACCGGTAGCGACGGTAGGACACTTGCCGCCGTGATCGCCGCCCTCGCCGCGCGCATCTATTCGAGGACGGCCCGATCACTGAGATCAGCCCGTCCATGTCCCAGGAAAATAGTGGTCGCAACAGCCGCTATGTCGCGAACATTCAGCAGGATTTGGCTGAACGTTTCGGCGGAATTTATTTTACCTGGCACATCGGCTACGTAGCGCTGGGTGTGCTGGCCACTTTCATCATGGCCTTTTCTCTGGTGGCTACCGCCCAAGGCCGCGACACTGGCGGAACCTTTTTCATGACTACATGGATTCTTTTTTGCGCGCTGATTTTGGGCGCCATCGTTGAGACTGGGCTGCTGCCTGCCTGGAAGGCAGTCCTGCGCGGTACGGCGGTATGGATGAAACTGCTGCCGGGGACTGCAGCTGCCGGGGTTTTCGTCTCCTGCTTCGGGCTATTGCTCGTGAAGCTGTCGCAGGGCGTCTCTCCTGCATTCGCCTTGATGGTGGCTGCGCTTGCATTGGTCAACCTCATCTGGGCGCCGTTTCTCAAACGCATGACGAAAGAAGGGCGCGCGACCCTCGACGCGCTGGAGGGGTTCCGCCAATTTCTTGTATCGGTAGAAGAAGACCGGCTACACCGGCTAAATGCATCTTCAGCAGAGCCCGCGGCTGAACTCGAATACCTGCCTTATGCGATTGCTCTCGAAGTGAGGGAAGCCTGGGGGGACCACCTCGCCGACGCGTTCTTTGCGACGACGATTCAGCGCTGAGGCAGGCAAGCTACGATGTGACGCTGCGCTGGCGTGCCGCCTCAAACAATGCGATTGACGCAGCGACACCTGCGTTGAGCGATTCGACTGAGGGATGCATCGGTATCGAAATTGTGCCATCGGCGGTGTGCAACACTTCGGCTGGTAGCCCCGCCCCTTCGTTTCCGACGAATATTGCCGAAGGCTCTCGGAGATCCGGATACGCCGGTGCTTCCTGCGCTCCCGCGCCCTGAGGCGAATCAACAACATGGCGTCCAATCGCCGCGACGATTTTCACGCGCGCCATTTTCAACTGCGCGAGTATCACCGGAATCGCTATCCCGCGAAGCAGCGGCAAGCGCAGGGCCGACACTGCGGAGGCGCGCAATGCCTTCGGCGACCAGGGATCGGCCGTTCCTCGCGCCGCAATTGCACCAGTGGCTCCAAACGCCTCGGCAGATCGCACGATTGTGCCAACGTTTCCGGGATCCTGCACGCCTGCCATCACTACGACAAGCGGCGAATCGGTGAAACGCCCTCCGTTCTCATCGGCGGCGCCCCGTAGAATGTCTTCAAACTGCCAGTCCGGTTTGCGGAATAAAGCGGCAATACCTTGGGGCGTTTCGGTTCCGGCGACGCTTGCAAACAGTTTGTCGGTCGTTCGCAAAATACGCGACCGCGGGATACCGGCTTCGCTGTCACCTGCAGCGTTCAAAATCGCGTCGAGTGCGGGTTCGGATGATTCGCATACAAGCAATGCCTCAGCCTCCAGCCCCGATCGCAGCGCATCCTCCACGAGTTTGCGCCCCTCGATTCCAATCGGCTCGCCCTCGGCCGGTCCGGTGCCACGCAGCGCTGCGCGAAAGCGTTTCAGCCAGCGGTTTTCGCGGCTGGTGATCAGATCGCTTTCTTCGGAAGCGCTTGGCGGACGGTCCCTCATGCTGCAAGCCTAACAAACGCGGCGTGCATCGTAAACGCGCATGACTTCGCAAAGCCGCCGAATAGGGGCCTTTCAATTCGGGCACCCGGGGTGATGTCTTGCGTAGCCCGCGCTGGCTGTGGTACGTTGCCGCGCAGATAAAAACCGAGGCGTAACCCGCCGTGAGCAAACAATTTGGCCGTTGAAGTCCTGAAAATTTCGCCGGAAGCGCCCGAGTCGCGCGTGGTGGACTATGCGGCCGACTTCATTCGCCGCGGCCGCGTGGTGGGGATGCCCACGGACACTTTCTACGCGTTGTCCGCAGACCCTTTCAATCTTTCGTCGATCCAGGACGTGTTTCGCGTGAAGGGTCGCGCCGAGAACAAGGCTCTGCCGATTCTGGTAAATTCCATCGAGCAGGCTGTGACCCTCGCACGCGACTTGCCCGATTCATTTCTCGTCCTCGCGCACAAATTTTGGCCCGGCGCTTTGACGCTCGTGGTCGAGGCAACGCATCGGTTGCCACTCAAAGTGACGGGAAATACAGGACGGGTTGCGCTGCGCTGGCCGAATTCGCGAATCGCGTCGGCGTTGATTGAGGCGGTTCGCGGGCCGATCACTGGCACGAGCGCGAATCTCTCGGGATTTCCTTCGTGCACGAACGCCAGCCAAATCGTAAAACAGCTTGGGGAGCGACTGCCGCTGATTCTCGATTCGGGCGACACCGGCGCGATCCTGGCTTCGACAATTGTGCGCATTAACGGGCACGAATGGTCCATCGTACGCGAGGGCGCGATTCCGGAATCCGCGATTCACTCCGCTTTGCAATAGCCCGTTACGTCTCGAGGTTTGTTACGCGGTCTTAAGGTGTGCGGGCGCGTCGTGCTCGTTAACCGGCGCGAACCCGTAAAAGCGGGCGTCGCACTTGATGCACCGGTACGGACGCATCCCGATCATGCTGAAAAGGTACTTCTCAAACGGGCCGCGACGGTGCGAGCGAAAAACCTCGGTACTTGTGCAGTGTGGACAAGGCCGTCTGATGTTCAGCTTCATTCTCAAGACTTCTTTCTCCCCCTCGTGGTCCCGAGGGGGTCGGACCAGCGGCAACGTACTGCGTACACTTCTAACCTTGCGGACTTTAAATTTTCAGGCGATCGCGCGCCATACAGTTTTTCCTGCACCTGACGGCCGATGAGGCTGTACCGAAAAAAGCTCAGAATTATCCCTACGTCTTAGTTTCCCTGTACCCGGGTACAGCGGGCGCCCCCTGTTCCTTTTCTGGTCTTGCCGGATTGCACTTCTCGTCGTTTACTCACGGGCACGCAATAGGCGTATCCAACATCCGTTGGTGATTTCGTTTCGTTCACGCCTGCCCCGCCCGCCGATTGCCGGTTCTGGGACCGCACGCTGATCCCTTCGGTGTAATTCAATCCTGGTGAATGCCCTCTGCTTCTCGGAGGGAAGGGGAGTGACATGGTGCGTTTTTGCGGCAAAGGTGTGTGCTTAGGATTGCTGTACAGACTTGCGCTCGTCGCCTTACCTCTGATTGCGGGTTCTACGGTGACGTTCGCCCAATTTCAAGACAATAACGGAGGTCGCGGCGGCGGCGATGGTCGCGGCAACGGCTCTTCAACCGGAAGTCATTCGCTTGACCCCGGCGTCCGTGGCGGTCCCCCGGGGGCAGGCGGAGCTCTCAGTGGAATGAGCACCGACTATCAAAACTTCTTTAACGCGGCGCTTGCGCGATTTCAAGAAGTCGATTCCGTTTCCGGTACGATAACGAACGAATCCGGGGTCGGCCTCGGTCCGCGTTTCAACGGCACAAGTTGCACCGGATGCCACGCGTTCCCGGCTATAGGCGGTACCAGCCCGGCGAATAATCCGCAAATTACCATGGCGGTCGCGGATGGGGCGACGAACAAGATCCCTCCATTTATCACGGCAAACGGACCGGTCCGCGAAGCCCGCTTCATCCGTAATCCCAACGGAACTCCGGACGGCGGCGTCCACAATTTGTTTGTAATCACTGGACGTTCGGACGCACAGGGCTGCAACATCACTCAGCCGGATTTCGAGGATGCGATCAATCAGAAAAACATCATTTTCCGGATTCCGACTCCGCTGTTCGGCGCCGGAATGGTCGAGAGCATCACCGATACGGCGATTCTCACCAATGCTGCGAACCCGCACAAGGCTGCGCTCGGCATTTCCGGACAAGTGAACCGCAGCGGTAACGACGGCACGGTGACCCGTTTCGGCTGGAAGGCGCAGAACAAATCCCTCGTGATCTTCGCAGGTGAGGCCTATAACGTGGAACAGGGCGTCACTAACGAACTTTTTCCGAACGAGCGCGACGAAACGCCGGGCTGTCTGTACAACGCATTACCGGAGGACTCCACCAACCTGACTCCCAGCAGCAGCTCTGTCTCAAGCGCTTCAGACTACTCCTCCGACATAATTAACTTCGCCGCATTCGCGCGTCTTTCTGCTCCGCCGACGCCCGCTCCGGCAACCGCGACCACACTGATAGGACAGCAGGTGTTCAATCAGATCGGCTGCAACATGTGCCACACACCGACGATCAACAGCGGAAGTACGTTCTACGGCACCGGTCTCAACAACGTCCCCGTGAACGCTTTTTCGGATTTTCTCGTTCACACCATGGGTATGGGCTTGGCTGATCAAGTGAGCCAGGGCCTCGCGAACGGAATGCAATTCCGGACCGCTCCCCTATGGGGAGTGGGGCAGCGCATCTTCTTCCTGCATGATGGCCGAACTTCGGATCTTATGCAGGCAATCGAGGCGCACCAGAGTCAGGGATCGGAAGCGAATCAGGTGATCAACAACTTCAACCAACTCTCGGCGGCTCGCGCGGCGGCTCTGTTAGCCTTCTTGCGTTCGCTTTAGAGTTGTAGGTTCAGTACGCCCTGGCATGCTGGATGACGGGAGAAAGGCCGCGGATCTGGCGGACTCCGCGGTCTTCTCCTGGTCACTTTGTTTAACTAATTTATTTGCCCGAATTCCGTTGCGGCGGCGCCGAGGGAAACTGAAACAGCAACCCAATCTCCACTTCCACGGGCTGTCCGTTTACGATGTATGGCTTGAACTCCCACTTTGCCAAGGCGTCGGTGACGCTTTTCACCTGTTCCGGAAATCCCGAAATCGCGTGGACTTGTTCGAGCTTGCCGTCGGCACCGACGATAAGCCGCACTGGCACACTCGCATATCGAGGTCCCGTCATTACCGGATCCACTCTGTGAGCGATGTGATCTCGATAGGCAGGCTCCGGAATGCAAACCGGCCACGCGCGCGGTGCCGCACCCCCATTTGATGACGAAGCCGTTCGATCCTGCCCAAATGATAATTTCCCCAGCGACGCCACTAGCATCTCGGCGGCCGACTCCCGGCTGGCCGTGATCGAAAAAATAAGCATATGGCATCGGATTTGCGTAGCAAACACGATGTGGCTGAGTCCCGCTCCGCTATAGTCAAGGCGCGCAAAATCCAGGCCGCCCAATTTCACTGATGTCACTGCATGCGGAACCGAAAGACTGGCATCCAGGCTGTTCTTCATCGCCTTCAGAAAATTCGTCGCATCGCTAATCGTCTCGGGTGCGAAAAAATTATCCTGCGCGGAAATCTGCATCGTCGCCACAAGCTCACCTTCGGGCTTCAGCGCGGCCAGCGAGTAATATCCCGACGCCGAAGGCTCCGGCCCTTTCAAATCCTCCACCCAGCCAGGCGGGAGTGGATAGCGAAGTCCAAAATAATCGTCCTGAAACACTCCATTCTTCACCGTCGCATCTTCCGGGTCCGGATATTTTGCAGCCACATCGCCCTTCGCTGCGTATGCAAGCGACACCATCCCAGTGGCAACAAGTAACCCCACCCAAATCCCAGAACGCATCACATTCACAATTCTCCTCCTGCAAGAGTCGCTTGAATTGCCTTCCGGGCGGGCTGTCCACAGTTTACGCAGTCAACGTCGCGATGCAACTCCTATGAAAGGCCACCTTCGCGTCTCAGTAACACGAAGTATCGCGAAGCTCAATCCACTTCATTAGCAGCAGTAAAACATCCGAATTATCATCGCCGTAAAATCTCGCTTTTCGGATAACGGTCAATGGCCGAGCAGTCCCAGCGTTGACTCCCCCTGGGAATTCTCTCTCAATCGCTCAGATTCGCAATATTTACGGTCGTGGCGTGACTTGCTCTGTGATGCAAATTTTGGCAACCGATTTGCACTCGTGTGCCATTGCTCCGCTTTTCTATTCGGGTGGGGATAGGGGAACCAGATGACTCGAGCGCACGCAGTGAAAATCCACTTCTTTGAACTTCTACTAGCGACTCTCTGTATCGCACAGGCTTTCACATCGAACTCCGCGATGGGCCAAAGCACGATCGCTACGGGCAGCATTCAAGGCACAATTCTGGATTCGAGCGGCGGCGTAATACCCGGCGCGAAAGTCACTATTCAAAATAAGGACACTGGCCAGACTTTCCAGGTAGCCACGTCTTCCAGCGGGGCCTACACCTCGGGCGCGATTGTGCCGGGAAATTATTCTGTTCGGGCGGAGGCTCAGGGCTTTAAGACGGTGGAACAAGCAGTTGTCGTCCGCGTGGGTGAAACAGCCGGCGCGAATATCACCTTGCCAATCGGATCCGGAAGCACCGTCGTGGAAGTGGAAGCTCAGGCGGTTACCGTAAATACCGAGCAGGCGAGCGTACAGGGAGTTCTCAGCAAAGATCAAATCGAAAACCTGCCCGTCAACGGACGCAACTTCCTCGATCTCGCGCAGCTCGAGCCCGGCGTTCAAGTGCAAGATGGCGCAGACTTCGATCCCACCAAAGTCGGCTTCTCTTCGATTTCATTCGGTGGCAGATTCGGCCGCACCGCGCGAATTGCGGTGGACGGCGTTGACGTGAGCGACGAGACGGTGGGCACCACCACCGAAAATATTCCCGCGAGCGCCATACAAGAATTCAGCGTGAGCCAATCATCGCTCGATCTTTCGAATGAACTCACTTCGTCAGGCGCCGTCAACGTAACGACGCGCTCCGGAACGAACGCTTTCCACGGCGAAGGCTTTGCGCTCTTTCGCAGCAGCGCTTTCTCTGCGGCTCTGCCCGAGCCGCCACCACCGGCGCCCCCGCTGCAATCTCCCTACGCTCGGAATCAAGACGGGGGCAACTTCGGCGGAGCGATCATCAAGGACAGGCTCTTCTTCTTCCTGGACGCCGAACACATCAACCAGAATCTTTCGGCACCCGTTGTGCCGTCAGATCCATTTACATCTTTCACGGGCAACTCCAGCGCACCGTTTCATGAAACCGACTACGACGCTCGGCTCGACTGGATCCTCGGGAAGGGCATTCGCATGTTCTACCGCTTCAGCTATTTTGACAGCCTTGCGGTCTCCGCCGGTGGGTTGATCGGCTTTCAGCCATACGAGGACAAGAACTACACGAAGACGCATGTTGTGGGGGCCGATTTCACCTCGTCCGGTTTCACCCACAGTTTCCGCTTCGAATATCTGAAATTCATCAACAACCTGCGCGATATCGTTGCCGGCTCCGATCTTCCTTTTGCTAATTTCCCCGTAAGTATCAACATCTTCGCGTCGAATTTCTTCACCGGCCCGAATTTCCTTGCCCCGCAGCAAACCTTTCAAACCGACCGCCAGATAAAGTATGACGGCAGCAAGGTCCTCGGCTCTCACATCCTGCGATATGGCGTTTCTTACAATCGCCTGCGCGGCGGCGGCCTTTTTTCTTTTAGCGCGATCACAGCAAACGTGCTCCCCATCGCGAATGCGGCGGAAGTTGCATTCGCAGCGATGCAGACGGGCGGCGCTGGCAACCCGCTCAACTATCCTGTCGACAACGTGACGCTCGGAAACGGCAATAACTGCGACACGGAAATCCCTGCTTTCAACGCGCCGTGCAGCGGCACGCCTCCGGATAACCGGCTCGGCCTCTATGTTGGTGATAGTTGGAAGGTGAGACCGAATCTAATGGTGACCTACGGCCTGCGCTATGTGCGCGACACCAGCCGCAGCGATAGCGATCTGCCTCCGCTGCCCGGCGTGAACGAACTTCTGCCGGGCTTCGGCGACCGCGTTCATCAGCCTAACTTGAACTTCGCTCCCCAACTCGGGATTGCATGGGATCCGAAGAAAGATCAAAAGACGGTGATTCGCGCCGGCATCGGCATGTTTTACGAGAACGCCATCTGGAACAATGCGGAATTCGACCGCCCCGAGCGTTTGGCGAACGGCGCTTTCTTGGCCAATCCCTCGGCCTGTTTGAACGGCAGCGGTTCCGGAGTTCCTTTTCCCGCGGGAAACACGTTTCTAGGCGGAACTCAAAACACCGCAAACGACATTTGCTCTTCGTTGATCGGGTCAACGATCGATGCGGGCGGAGGGACCTGCGCAGGGCTCACGGCGGCCGTTTGTGTAGCGAATTTTCAGACGGCGTATCAAGCCGCCACAGCAACAGTGGGAGCCAGCGCCCCGAACCCGAACTACATTCCGAATCTGATCGCAGCTGGTTCGGCGATTCCCCTCGGAGCGCTCGCGCCCGGCTATCGCACTCCCTACTCGATACAAATAAATGCAGGCATACAGCGGCAGCTCTTACCCGGAATGGTACTGAGCGTCGACTATCTTCGCAACGTGAATCTCCACTATTTGATTGGTGTTGACGTGAACCACAGCGGCGACGTGCGATTCTTCAACAAAACCGCCGCGCAACAGGCGATTGCGTCCACGCTAAGCGCGTGCGGTGCAGCAACGATTGATGCAGCTATCACCTCTTGCCCGGGTCTGCATCCTCCCTCAGGCGGGAGCCCTGCCGGTGGAGCGACGATGTCCGACTTTGGCAATTTCGGATTGGATTCCGCCGCGGACTTGGGCGTCGGCAGTTGCGAAACCGCGCTGGGATTTCAATGCGCATTTCAGGGCGTGAATCCGGCTTTGGGACCCGCAGTTTTCCTGCAACCTATCGGCCGCTCCGTCTACAACGCGTTGGACGTAAAACTTGTGGACAACGTCAAAGCACCGTTCCGAGGAGTGCGTTACCTGAACTTCCAGTTCGCCTACGCTCTTTCCCGATTTACAAATTGCGGCGCCGCGCTCTCCACATCCGTAGGCACGTCTCCTGCAGCGGCGGATCAGGATTTCGTCAACCCAACTATCGACAACAATAGACCGTGTGGATTCAGTGGCCCCTCTTCATTGGATCGCACGCATCAATTTTCGTTCGGCGGCTATGCCGATCTGCCGCTTCATTTTCGCCTTGGCACGATCTTCCATTTCGATAGCCCGCTCGCCAGCGCTCTCGCCGTCCCCACTACCGGAAACGGAGCCGGAGAGATTTTCAGCACCGATTTCACGGGCGACGGAACGGTGGGCGATCCGGTTCCCGGCACCAAACAGGGATCATTCATGCGCGGCGTGTCAGTGGGCGGCTTAACGAATCTGGTAAACAATTACAACAACACGATTGCTAACAACCCTACTCCAGCCGGGAACGTTCTTATCAATGACGGCTTGTTTACGCTTTCTCAACTGCAGGCGCTAGGAGGCGTCGCACCCGCTCTACAGCCTGTTGTGCCAGGTGAAGTCGGGCTCACTTGGCTCAAGACGTTCGATACCAGCCTCACCTGGGTTGGAAGACTCACGGTGAAAGATCGCGCCATCTCTGTCGAGCCCAGCGTCAGCTTCTACAACCTGTTTAACTTCTCGAACTTTAACATCCCGGGAAACGTCTTGAGCGGCATCCTGACGGGCGGCCCAGGTTCCGTCAACGGCACCACTCGGGCCGACGCTACCGTTGTCCGAGTCGGCGTTGGTACGGGCGTCTTCTCGCTAGGCGCGCCGCGCACCATCGAGTTCGGGCTCAAGCTCTCGTTCTGACCTCCCTCGCTGTAGCTCAGCGGGCTGGCGCCTCGAATTTTGAGAGCGCCAGCCCCGTGGGTACACGTTCTGCTATCGAAGGATAGATCGGCCCTCATTCGTCTAAAAACAACAACCACCTTTCGTCTTGAGCGCTTCCGCCTTAGCCCCTACACTGGCGTAAGCAAATGAATATTCCGAAACGGTTTGCGGCGCCCGCCCTGATTCTTGCGGTACTCGTCTTTGGGGCCGCATTTCGCACGCCTAAGCCGGCGCAGCAGCAAGAGCAGCACTCGTCCGACCTCCAGCGCTTTTTTCTCGAAAATGGCGTCTCCATCGAGCTCGGCCCGAATTGGAAGCCTTCCGGCGCCGGTAACGCGGCTCCTCCGGGCGGTCTCGGCCCCTATGCCCCACCATTCCATTTCAATCAGATTTTATTTCTCACGAATGAGCACCAATACACGCTGCTGCAGCTCGCCACCTCCGACAATCCACTGATCGGCCACGATGCCTACTGGCTCGATACCCAAATGCACGCGACAAACGGCACGGGCACGAGCCTGCCCGATTATCTGTTCTTTCTTTTCCTGCCGCCGTCCCACTCCTGCATGGACGACGTGCTGGCCAAGCTCGCCGCCGCGAGCCGCCCCGCCGAACCGGATCCGTCAGGCGGGGAATTCTCGAAATCGGAGCTGCAGGTCACATACTCCTGCAGCTATGCACCTACGCTCTCGGACTTTTACTCGCAGCAACTCACGACCGGTATAACTTTTCGGCAGGCGCTCAACGGCCCGCGCGCCTATGGCGATTTCAAAAATCTAGAAATGCCGCCGATGGAGCAGGTGGATTTCGCAGGAATGACGTTCTTCGTATTCGAAGCTCTCTCACACGAGCAGATCAGCGAAAACGCGGTGCACTACTTCAATTTGCCGACGGAGACCCAGGGCTTGCACGCCGATTTCTTCTGGGCCATAGGCACGATAAGCCCATATCCATTCGTAGCCGACCCCAGCCGGAAGAACACTCCCATCATTCATCTCGCATACGCCGGCGCAGGACCAAACCGCCGCACCGATTTTCTCCGCATCCTCGAGCGAGTCCGCGCGCAGTAAGATCTCCTGCTTCAAGCCATCCCAATCTGCACCCTCGCGCCGGAAGAGAATCGCCCGGAGTCCTCGCGGCTCATTCCGTACCGCCGGCTTGTCCTGAGCAAAGAAGGGCGAAGGGCGTCCCGCCGGCTCTTTTGACTTTTCGACCAGCCCCGCGTCACCGCAACCTCGCCCCCTCGATAAAATCATAATCACCCGCAGGCGGAATCACGATGTCCGTCAACCTCTCGCGATGAACGCACACGTTGTCCGGATACCACAAATTGATATAAGGTTCGTCCTCAGCCACGATCCTCTGAATCTCCCAAAGCAGCACCTTTCGCTTCTCCCAATCCATTTCCATCCGCGCCTGGTCAATCAACGCATCGAGTTGGGGATTGCGGTAATGGCCGCGATTCGATCCATTCGGCGGAATTTTCTTTGAGCTGAACACCGACTCGAAAATATCCGGGTCGTTATTTCCTCCCACCCAGCGCTGCGCCGAAACCTGAAAACTCCCGCGCTGCAAGTCCGCGTAAAACGTCGCAAACTCCAGCGGCCGCAACTCAACCGCCACGCCCACACGCTGCCATTCGTCCGCAATCGCCTCGCTCAAAAGCCGCGAATATTCCTCTGTGGAAGTCTTGAATTCCAACCGAAACCGCACCCCGCCCGCCCCGCGCTTGAATCCGGCGGCATCGAGCAACTGTTCCGCTCGCGCTGGATCGAAATCGTATTGCCTGACGTCCGGGTCATACGCCCAGTGATTCGGAGGCAGCAAACTCGAAGCCGCCCGCGCCTGCCCGCGCATTAGGTACTTGATCAGCGTCGGACGATCGGTCGCGTAAGCCAGCGCCTGCCGGACTTCTCGATGCGAAAGAATAGGATCCTCCATATTGAAGCCGATGTACGCAATCGTCGTCCCGGGCTGCTCGTCGGCCACGATCCCGCGTTCCTTCGCAAGCGTCACCACCATGTCCGGACTCAGCGAATTAATCGCGACGTCCGCCGAGCCCTTTCGTAATTCGAGCGCGCGTACGATCGCATCCGGCACGATTCGGAATCGCACGCGCTCCACGTTTCCTCGCGCGCCCGCCGCCTCACCTGCATCTCCGAAGTAGGAGAGATTCCTCTGGAGCACGATCTCCTGATCCGTAATCGCATCCACAAATCGAAACGGCCCCGTACCGATCGGGTGTTGTGCAATCTCCGGGCCTGACCCGCTCGGCACAATCCCGACTCCCGGCTTGGTCAAATTCCAAAGGAACGACGCATACGGTTCGCGCAAATGAAACACCACCGTCGAATCGTCCGGGGCCTCGACCGCTGTGACCATTCGAAACGCTCCACGTTTCGGCGTCTTTATCGTCCCGTCGAGGATCGATTCGAATGTGAATTTCACGTCCGCAGAGCCAAGCGGGCGACCATCGTGGAATTTCACGCCCTGCCTTAAGTGGAACACGTACGTCAGCGGATCGCGCGCCTCCCACCGCTCCGCAAGGTCCGCAACGATATTCATCTGCGCGTCGTGTGCCAGAAGGGAATCGAAAATCAGGCCATCCAGATGTTGCGACTGCGCATCCGTGCCAATGCGAGGATCAAGATTCGCCGGCATAGATTCGATGAGGAAGTTGACAGTCCCGGGCTCTTCGGCGGTGCGATTCGACGAGCAACCCGCGCCAATTAGGATACAAGCAAGCGCCGCTGCCGCCAGACGCATCTAGCGCGCTCGTCCCCGGACGAGTTTGCCCATCACGGCCGCATGCCGCGCCCCTGTAGCGGACGGCAGAGTATTCGCCCGGTCGTGATACGCCTCATACGCAAGCACCGCAAAGGCAAATGCCTCCTTCGCCTCCGCCGGAATTCCGAATTCGCTGGCCGGCACAATTTCAATTTCCGGTAGAGCCGCCGCAAGTTGCGCCATCAGCAACGGATTCCGCGCACCGCCTCCGGCCACGATAAGTTCATCCACAGGCGCACGCGGCAAAACAAACCTGCGCAGCGCATCCGCAATCGAAAGGGAAGTGAACACAGTTGCGGTTCGGACCAGATCTTCCGTCGAGGCGCGGTGCCGCTTGCCCCATGCCAGAATCTTCTCCGCGTAAGGCCGGCCAAATTGCTCGCGTCCCGCTGTCTTGGGCGGTCGCTTCCGAAGGTATGGTTCCCTCAGCATTGTCGAAAGCAACGCGGGTATCAATTTCCCGCGGATCGCAAGCCGTGCATCACGGTCGTAATGTGCGCGCCCGCGCGTCGCGATCTCCACGATTGCATCGATCACCATGTTCCCGGGCCCAATATCGAACGCAAACAGTTGGCCGGGCCGCGCGCCCGCTGGAATCGCAGTGAGGTTAGCGATACCGCCGATATTCAGCGCTACCCGCCCAATTCGTGCATCTCGATATAGGAGGTAATCCACAAAAGGGACCAGGGGCGCCCCTTGTCCGCCCGCGGCCATATCCGCTGGACGGAAATCCCCAATCGTCGTCACGCCGGTCCACTCGGCAATGATGCTCGGTTCGCCAACCTGCAGCGTTGAAGCCACGCGCCGGCCGAGAAATCCCGCAGCCACGCCCTGATGAAAAATCGTCTGCCCGTGCGACCCGATCAGCGAAATCTGCCGCAGGGCTACGTGCCATCGTTTGCAAGCCGCAATGGCCGCGCGGGCAAACTCTTCGCCGACCAGAAAATTAAGCTGGCTGATCTCAGCAGTGGTAGTCGGCGCCCCATTCGCCAACCGCAAAATCGCGTCTCGCACGGCAGCGGGGAATCGAACGTGATGATGTCCCTCAAACTTCGCCGCAATCGCAGGCGGCGCCCCTGAAATCCAAGCGAGCGCCACATCGATCCCGTCGGCCGACGTCCCCGACATCATCCCCACCACCCGCATCGCCCGCCCGCTAACAGCCCTCATTTCAGCTGCTTCTGTAACGCCGCGAGCAGATTCAGAGCCTCGAGCGGCGTCAGCGCGTTTACATCCGCTTCGCGCAGCGATTCGAGCACCTTCTCATCAATCGCCGCAAAACTCACCTGTTGAGCTGAAGGAGGAACCGCCCCGGGTGAGAGCTGTTCCGTGAGCCTATCCTCGCTCTCCTCATGCCTCTTCAAAATTTCGCGGGCGCGGCGGATCACCGGATTGGGAAGGCCGGCGAGGCGGGCCACTTCGATCCCGTAGCTTTTGTCTGCGCTTCCCGGTTCGACGCGCCGCAAGAACACAATTTCGCGTCCGGCTTCCTGTACGGCTACGTGCACGTTCTTCACTCCCGGCAACAATTGCTCGAGCTCCGTCAGTTCGTGATAGTGCGTGGCGAAAAGCGTCTTCGGCCGCGCGCCTGCATGCAGAGCTTCCACTACTGCCCAAGCGATTGAGAGCCCGTCGAATGTGGAAGTCCCGCGGCCCACTTCGTCGAGCAGCACGAGACTCGCGGATGTCGCCGTGTTCAAGATTGCGGCCACCTCGCTCATCTCCACAAGAAATGTCGAACGCCCGCGTGCCAGGTTGTCCGACGCTCCGATTCGAGTGAAGACCCGATCCAGCACCGGCAATTTCGCCTCGACCGCCGGGACAAATGAGCCCATCTGCGCAAGGATGGAAATCAGTGCCGCCTGCCGCAAATAAGTGGACTTGCCACCCATATTCGGCCCGGTGATGATCAGAAGAAATTGCGTTTCGTCGTCAAGGTACAAGTCGTTGGGGACGAAACGTTCGCCACGTTCCTCGAGGAGCTTCTCAATCACCGGATGTCGCCCGCCCGCGATCAGCAGCGAACCCGATGTTGGCCCGGGTTTCGCACGCGCTTTAGCTTCAGCCTCCGCCGCGCCAGTCGTAAATTGCGGCCGCGAGTAGTTTCGCGATGCCGCAATCCGCGCAAAGTTCACCAGCACGTCAATCTGAGCGATGGCCGCCGCCGTTCGCCGCAGCCGCGCCGCCTCGCGCGCGATCGCCTCGCGAATTTCACCATAGAGGCGCCGCTCAATTTCGAGTACGCGCTCTTCGGCCGACAGTACCTTGCGTTCGTATTCCTTCAGCTCGCCCGACGTGAATCTCTCAGCATTGACCAAGGTTTGCTTCCGCTCGTAATACGCCGGCGCAAGGTGCAAATTCGCTTTCGAAATCTCAATGTAGAAACCAAACACCTGGTTATAGCGGATCTTGAGCGACGCTATTCCAGTGCGCTTCCGCTCGCGGTCCTCCATAGCCGCAATAATTTGCCGGCCCTGCTTGGTGATGTCGCGCAACTCATCGAGCTCGACGTGATAGCCGCGACGGATTACTCCGGGCTCATTGACCATCGCGGGTGGCTCTTCCGAAATTCCGCGCGCAATCAAATCACGCACATCCGCCATTTCGTCCATGTCGTCGCGTATAGTCGCAAGCCTGGACGATCCGGCCTTCATAGCCGCGATCTGCGCGCGCACGCTCGGAATCCTTTCGAGCGATCCGCGCAGCGCCAGCAAATCGCGCGGTGTCACAACACCCAGCGTCACGCGGCTCGTCAGCCGCTCGAGGTCGAGAATCCCTTCAAGCCCCGTTCGTATTTCCTCACGCGAAACCGTCTGCGCTTTCAACCCAGCCACCGCTTCAAGCCGCGCTTCGATCTCCTTGATCGATATCTCCGGGCGCAGCACCCAGCTTCGCAGCAGGCGCGCCCCCATCCCCGTCGCCGTCTCGTCAATCGCCGCCAGCAGCGTCGCGCGCGCGTCATCGCCGCTCGAAGCCTCCACCAGCTCCAGGTTCCGCGTGGTCACTTGATCGAGGATCATCGCGTCCTGCTGCTCGTAATATGCGATCCGGTCGAGATGCTCGAGCCCCGTCCCAGCCGGCCGCATCGAGGGCACCACCGCCGCATCCTCCGGCTTCCGCGCCCCAATCGCCGACGTCTCGCGCAAGTAATGCACCAGCGCTCCAGCCGCACCCACGGCCTGCGGATGCTCGTTCAAGCCAAAGCCCTCAAGCCCGGCCACTCGAAAATGCTCTTCGAGGAGTCGCGTCGCGTGATTCGTCTCGAATACCCAGTCATCGATCCGCGTCTCAACCGCCCCGAGCCCGTTCAACTCGCTCGCAGCCGGCACCGAAGAAGGGAACAGCGACACAGGCTGTGGCAGCAGCACCTCCCGCGGGCGCAAAATGCCGAGTTCGTCGCGCAGCCGCGCCTCCGCCCTATCGCCCGAGAACTCCGTGGCCCGGAATTCACCAGTAGACAAGTCCACAAACGCCAGCCCAATCGTCCCTGTTCCGCCGCCCGCCCGCGAGCTCGCGCGCCCGCCAGCGCTCATCGCCGCGCTAGCCGCCGAACTCCGCGCCACCGCCGCCAGAAAGTTGTTCTCCTTAGCCTCAATCAAACCCGCGCCAGTGGCAGTACCCGGCGTCAGCACCCGAATCACTTCGCGCCGCACAATCTTCTTGCCCGGCCCGGGCTCTTCCATCTGCTCGCAAATCGCCACCTTGTGGCCGGCCCGGATTAGCCGCGCGATATAGTTCTCCGCCGCGTGATACGGCACGCCGCACATGGGCACAGCGCCTTCCTTCTCTCTATTCCGGGACGTCAGCGTGATCTGTAGGATCTTCGACGCCACCTTCGCATCGTCATAGAAAAGCTCGTAGAAATCGCCGAGCCGGAAAAGCAGCAACGCTGCCGGATGCTGCCGCTTCACGGCGTGATACTGCTGCATCAAGGGAGTCGTCGGCTCAGTCATTTTCGCTGCGATTCTTTCGCCACAATTGCGCTCGCGAAAGTCGTCCCCACGGCGGTTGCCTTCGGCAATCGACGCAGCTCTTTGGCGTGCTGAACACAGTAGGAATGCGATTATGCTGTCTCGCGTCCGCTCTGGCAACCTCGTTCCCCGAGTTTGCAGCTAAGCTATACTCAGCCGTCATGCCGCCACATAAACGGACGAATCGCGAGATCGAGGTGAAGCTCCGCGTCGCGGATGTACCGGCCATGCTTCGCAAACTCACGACTCTAGGCGCACGCTGCGAGAGCCGTGTTCTCGAACGGAACACTCTCTACGACACGCCCGCCTCCGATTTTCGCCGCCGCGGCGCCTTGCTTCGCATTCGGGCCGAAACCCCCGCGCCTCGCCGGGGCGCTCAATCGCCGAATCCGGCCTACCGGGCATCCTCAACCCGTCGCACGATCCTCACCTCCAAAGCCCCGGCCGCCCTCCGCTCCGCACGCGACCGCCGCTACAAGGAAAAGCTCGAGAGGGAACTGGTCGTCCCCGGTTCTCCGACCCACTGGGACCGAAAGCTTCGCTCCCTCGGCCTTCGTCCCGGCTTTCGCTATGACAAGATCCGGTCCACCTTCCGTCTCCGCCGTCTGCCTAGTCTCGCCATCGAGCTCGACGAGACTCCCGCCGGAATATTCCTCGAACTCGAAGGCCTTCCCCACGACATCGACCGCGCCGCTCGCGCTCTTGGTTACTCCTCCCGCGACTATTATCGCGGCACCTATTGGGACGTCTACGTCGCCGACTGCCGCCGCCGAGGCATCACTCCTCGAAATATGGTGTTCGATAAACAAAAATAAGCAAAATTCTCGCCAAACCTTCACTCTTTGCTTGACAAATTTTTCCTACGCCCTTAATAGTTCAATCGGGGACAAGCGCAAGCACCATGGAAGAGCGTTCGTCTAATTGGGAACCGGGAAGTAGCGGCGCCAGCTGCAGGTTTTGCTGCAACTGGCACGCGATTTGCTTCTTCCCGGACGCATTGAATCGCTGCTCCCATCTGGCACGTGGGGACAGGGAGGCGAGACCCGGCCTGCCATAGACCGAGGGCGGTGGCATCTGCCCGTGGCCGGAACTACGCCGGTCCGGGCTTTTTTTTTGCCCGAACGCAGCCGGGCAGATCTTTAGTCGCCCGATTCGCTGCGGTCATAGCGCTTAAGGAGTCCACATGCTACACGCCACTGAAATTCTCGGCGCCGAGACATTCGATTCGGCCGGCAACTTCGTCGGCCGCGTCAAAGAGATGTTCATCGAGCCGGCCGACCAGCCCAATCGCGTCGCCCGTCTCCTGCTGGGTCGCGGCCAGTACCGCCCCATTGTCGCGCGTTACGACCAGATCGCATCGGTGGCTCCCGGTCGCGTGAACCTCACCACCGACGAGTCCGCCCTCGAACTCTTCCACCCCAATGAAGCCTGGCTGGCAGTCGGCAAAGATCTGCTCGACCAGCAAATCATCGACACCAACGGCCGAAAAGTCGTCCGCATCAACGATATTGACCTCGCCGAGCAGCGCACCAACGGGAACGTCGAGATGCGCATCACCCAGGTGGATGTGGGAGTAAAAGGTGCTGTGCGCCGCCTACTTCAGGGAATCGTCCCGCCCATGGCCATCCGCCGCCTCGAACAAAGGCTCCCGCCGCGCTCGATTCGCTGGGAGTTCGTCAATCTGATCGAACCTGACCCGCTGCGCCGCGTCAAGCTGCGTATGTCCAGCCAGAAGCTTACGGAGCTGCACCCTGCCGACCTGGCCGAAATCATGGAAGAGCTTTCGCCCGCCGAACGCCAGGGCATCATCGATTCGCTGCCCGAGGACACCGCGGCCGAAGCCATCGCCGAACTCGACAAGCGCCTGCAAACGCAAGTGGTCGAAAAGTTGGATCCTGAGAAAGCGGCGGACATCCTCGAAGAAATGAATCCCGACGAGGCCGCCGACCTGATTGCCAGCCTTCCGCCCGACACCGCGAAAGAAGTAGTGGAGGAAATGGAAGGCCAAGAGAAAACCGAAGTCGAAGCCCTGATGCGTTATGAAGAGAAAACGGCTGGCGGCATGATGAACACCGAGTTGGTCGTTGTCGGCGAGGATGCCACGCGAGGCGAAGTGGTTGATTACATCCGCTTCAACGAAATCGTTCCCGACCAGCTCGACAACATCGTCCTCATCAATCACTATGGCGCGCTCTCCGGCACCGTTCCCATCGCTCGCCTGGTAATCGCAAATTCCGAGCAGCGCATGGACGAACTGCGTTTCGAACCTATCGTCTCAGTGCACCCGGATGCAAACGAAAAGGAAGTTTTCGATCTGTTCGATAAGTATAATCTGCGCGGCGTGACGGTCGTTGATGCGGACAATCGCCCCATCGGCGCAATCACAGTCGACGACGTGGTCAGCAGAATGAACGCGAAGCTCTAAATTTTATACGCGCCACTATGTACAAGAGTTTTTTGTGGCAGCTTCTTTTCAACCTGAGATCGAATTACAACGCACGAAGAAAAAATGAATACCTGGGTCACACTCGAGCGCACATTCGCGGGCATCAAAGTCCGCGGCAAGGAAATCAACCGGCGTGTACGCCCCTACCGCCGTCGCATCGCGCTGTTCCTCGCCGTGGTCGGACCCGGTCTGATCACCTCGAATGTGGACAACGACGCCGGCGGCATCACCGTTTACACCACGGCCGGCGCGCAGTTCGGTTACACGCTGCTCTGGTCGCTCATCCCCATGACCATCGCGCTCTACGTCTCGGAAGAAATGTGCGCACGCATGGGAGTCGTGACCGGCAAAGGCCTTTCAGATCTCATTCGTGAGGAATTCGGCTTCCGCTCCACGTTCTTCGTCATGATTGCCGCACTCGCTGTCGATCTGGGTAACACGGTAGCTGAATTTGCTGGGGTTGCCGCTGCGTCGGAAGCGCTGCACATCAGCAAATACATTTCCGTGCCTATCGCCGCAATCGCTGTGTGGTTGCTCGTCGTATACGGCAGCTATCGAGGCGTGGAGAAAATATTTCTCGTAGCTTGCGCATTCTATCTGTCTTACGTACTCTCCGCCTTCCTCGCCAAGCCTGACTGGCTTCTGGCCGCCAAGGAAACCGTCCTACCTTCGTTCCATTTCCGCGCCGACTACCTCCTGATGCTCACGGCCTTGATCGGAACCACGATCGCGCCATGGCAATTCTTCTATCTGCAGGCTGGCTATGTCGAAAAGAAAGTCGGTCCCCGCCAGTACAAACACGCCCGCTGGGACGTGCTGGTCGGGAGCATCTCCTGCATGGCCATCGTGTTCTTCATCATGATCTGCTGCGCCGCCACTCTCAACGCTAAGGGCCTCACTACCATCAGCGACGCGGGTGAAGCCGCCAAAGCCCTCGTTCCGTTGGCCGGGAAGTGGGCTGCCGGCCTCTTCGCATTCGGCCTGCTCAACGCATCGCTCTTCGCCGCGTCCATCCTGCCTCTCTCTACCGCGCACGTAATTTGCGAAGGCCTCGGCTTCGAAGCAGGCATCGACCACAAATTCAAAGAAGCCCCGGCATTCTATTCGCTGTACACGGGCCTGATCGTTGTGGGCGCAGGAATCATCCTGATTCCCAAAGCGCCGCTGTTCAAAATCCTGGTGATGTCGCAGGTCGCCAACGGCGTCTGGCTGCCGGTAGTGCTGATTTTCATTTTGCTTCTCATCAACCGCCGCGAACTGATGGGCGACTACGTAAACACGCGCGTGTTTAACATCGTTTCTTGGGCGGTGAGCATCGTCGTCATCATCCTCACGCTGATTTTGGTCTACACGACCATAGCCGAGCCCAGCTCCGCCGGCCTGTCAGGCTCGCTCCTCCACCCATTCCAACACTTACTCCCTCATTGAAATTGTGCTCAGGTACCCACGACGACGATTTCTTCGTCGTGGGTTTTTCGTACGTCTGCCTTTCTCAGCCAACCGCCGCGCAGTCCGCTTTGTCTCTCGCCACGCGCTTCTCCTCTTCACTCCTCGCTACTCCGTCGCGCCGCACAGACATAAAATAATCACAGCGTAGCAGCCAAGGGAGAGAAGCATGGCCAGTCAAGCCCCGTATTCCATCAATCTGAACACAAAATTTGGTCCGCTCGAGCTCATCGATCTCGAGCTGCTCGTCAAAGCTTGTCACGACAAGTGGTACAACCAAACCCTCTGCAAGGTGAATGACTGCGTCGTTCGCCTCGGCATCATGCAGGGCGAATTCCACTGGCACAAACACGACAACGAAGACGAATTCTTCTACGTCGTCGACGGCCGCTTCCTGATCGATCTCGAAGATCGCACCGTTGAGCTAATGCCCAAGCAGGGTTTTACAGTCCCGCGCGGGGTGGTCCATCGCACACGCGCCCCAGAAAAAACAGTCATCCTGATGATCGAAGGCGCAGGAGTCGTTCCGACGGGCAGCTAAAACGAGGCAAGCGCTACTACTTCAATTTCGCGTATTCCGATTTCGCGGCGACGAGCACCGGCACATCCGGGTCGGCATCCTTCCAAAGCGCGAAGAAATCCTGGTACGCGACGCGCGCTTTCACCGTATCGCCCTGCAACGCAAATGCTCGACCCAATCCAAGGTGCGCGAGCGCGCCGATGATTCCATTTATCACCGCCCCGCGACGATCCAGAATTCTCTGATACTCGCGCACCGCTTCAGCCCCTTGCCCCGCCATGCGATACGCTTCCGCCCTCACCCACACTGGATATAGCGCGGGCGTCGCGCCTCCTGCCCCGATTTGCCCGAGTTCGTACCGGGAGGACGATTGCAAAATTTCAAGCGCCTTGGCCGAGTCGTGGTGGTCAAGCGCGATCTGGCCCTCAATCGTAGGGATCTCGATGAACTGCGCGAGAGTGTCTTCCGGGAATCGCTTCTTGGAATCATCCACCAGCGTTTGTGCCTTGCTGGCATCGCTGCCGGCGGCGTAAGCCATTGCCGCAAGAAACTGCACGTCGCGGCTAGTTGTCAGCCGAAGCGCGGCGGCTGCTCCTTCCTGGGCGAGATTTGAATTTCCCACCAGGGCCTCGCGCTGTGCGCCTTCGGCAAGATAGGAAGCCGCTGTCTCCTTTTCATCCGCCCGCTCGGCTGATGCGGCTGCCTGTCGAGTAAAGTCTCGCGCTTTGCGAAGCTGTCCTCCATACGCCGCGGTATCGGCTTCAATCCCCAGAAACACATCCTCCACACCCGTTTTTCCAACCGACCAGGCCACCTGCTGGGCCATCGCCGTCTTGTCGTTTTGCAAGAAGCAATCTGATAGATCGCGATGCGCAGATAGCCGGAATCCAGTTTCTTGGCTTGCGCCTCCTGGGCGAGCGCCTTCGCCTCATCGAGGCGGTTCAACGTGATAAAGGAAGAAATCAGATTCGAATAATTCAGGCCGCTAGGATTCAGCTTGAATGCGTCCTGCGCCTGCTTAAGAGAGTCCTCGTAGTCGCCCAGGACAACGTCGATTACTCCCATGTTCGTCGGAGCGGTTTCGTCCCGTGGATAATTCTGAGCCAGCAGCTTGAACGTTTGCCGAGCCTTATCCAAGTCACCGGTCGCCATTTCGTAGTAGTGAGACTCGATGTAAAACCTTTCGACGTCGCTCACGCGGTCCTTCAATTCGTACGCCTTCTCGGCATTCTCCGCAGCGAGCCCGACCTCACCGAAGTTCACATACGAAGTCCCCAATACCGCATAGGCCATTGCGAAATTTGGATCCAGCTGAATGGCGCGCTTGAGAACCGGGATGGACCCGGCGAAATCGTTCGCGCCGATCAGCTGGCGGCCACGGCTGTACGCCTGCAAGGCCTCCAGAGAAGAAGTGGTCGCCTCACGCAGCGGCTTTTCAAATTTCTGTACCGTGCTCAGCGATTCGCCCAACTTGCCGCGCATCTCCGAGGCCGCTTTGCTGAGTGCGTCGAGCACGTGGTTTTTGTCTGACGCTTCGGCCTCGGCGCTCGCCAGCGTCTCGCCGTTGGCGCAGTTCACAGCTTTCAGAATGATCGAGTACTGCGAGCCAATCTGCGCGATCGAGCCATCAAGCACGGCCGTACTTGCAGTGCGCTGGCAAATCTCGCGCGAAGTTTCGGGACTCAACCTTGCGTCCGGACTCTGTCCCATCATCTTTAGCGTTTGCTGGACGCGCTCATCGGAAATCAAGCTGAGATACGGCGACTGCTCGAGCTGAACGGCCAGTCCTTGCCTCAACGTGCCGTCGAATACTGCGTCTCCGGTTGTGTTGGTGAAATCCGACAGCACGATCGTGTCTTTTTCGCCGAGCTTTCCGGATCGCCGTGAGCGCCAGTACAAACCACCCGCGATCAACGCCACGAGCACGACTGCTGCGGGTACAGTTTTTTTCCATGGCAGGCCTGCATCAAGCTTCGCCGGCCCAGACTCAACAGACGATTCGACGGGCGGTTCGGCCGCTGCGCGACGCCCGGAACTCTTGTGAGTTCCAACTGCGCGCCCTGGCCCTGATGCTGTCTTCTCTCGTATTTCCTCAACTTCTTCGTCCGAAGTTCGAGCTGCTGTTCGACCCGTATCTGTGTCGCGCTTCAGGCGCTTGAGGTCGGAACGCATCTCGGAAGCGTGCTGATAACGCAGGTCACGATCCTTCTCGAGCGCCTTCGTGACAATTTGCTCGAACTGTGGCGGCAAATCCGGATTCAGCCGCACTGGCGCCACCGGCGCGCGATTCAGAATCGCCTCGGTGACTACGCCTGAGCTTTCGCCTCGGAAGGGCAATGACCCCGTGGCCATCTCGTACAGCACCACTCCGAACGAAAAAATGTCCGTCCGCGCATCGAGTTCTTTCGCGCGCACTTGCTCCGGCGACATATACGCAACCGTGCCCAGCGCCGTCCCAGGGCTCGTAAGATCCGCTTCCGTCACGCCGTGAGTGGTAGAACCGTCGGAAGACACACCAACTTTGCTTGAGCTGGTGACCTTGGCGAGTCCGAAGTCGAGAATCTTTGCGTGCCCGCGCTTGGTCACAAAAATATTCGCGGGCTTGATGTCGCGATGCACGATCCGTTCCGCGTGAGCTGCATCCAGAGCATCCGCCACCTCGATCCCTATCTCGAGTAGCCGATCCATTTCCATCGGCTTCCCCGTGATCAGGTGCTTCAGCGTCGCGCCGTCGAGATACTCCATCACTATGAACGGATGACCATCCTGCTGGCCGATCTCATGAATCGTGCAAATGTTCGGATGATTCAGAGCAGACGCGGCGCGAGCCTCCCGGCGAAAACGTTCGAGAGCTTGCGAGTCGCGCACAACATCGTCTGGCAGGAACTTTAGCGCTACGAAGCGGCCAAGCTCAGTATCCTCGGCCTTATAGACAACCCCCATCCCTCCGCCGCCAAGTTTCTCAACAACGCGGTAGTGCGAAATCGTGCGGCCAATCAGGGGCAGGGAATCCGGCATGGACGTCGCACATCTTAGGCTGCAACCCAAATCAAGTCAACGCAGCGCAGCAGCATCACGGAGTCCGTTCGAATCTGCAACTATTGATTTTAAACCGTCGCTCAGGTCCCCGCCCCCCGGCCGGAATTGACCTGAGGCCTTACGAGCAGCAACCTTCAGTCTTACCAATTGCTAAATACCTCAATTCCTGCTACCATCACCCGTTTTCACATGACGACGCAAAGGTCGCTATCAGCCGCAGCCCCGGCTCCCAGGGCACAACTTTGCCTTGAGTGGCACAGGTTTACCCTGAGCCTCGAAGGGCACTCCTGTTTACCCAGAGGGACGAAGGGCCTGTGCGCCGTTGCCGGATCGGGAAGTCCACGACTAGCAAATCCCTCGACATCGCTACCGTTACACGTTCTAATCGCAAATCTGGAGTTAAAACTCAACCTAACTCATAGAAAACTCAACCCCCTAAAAATTCCTAATCGCAAATTTTTGACGATTTTCGAATCACTTCTGACGACCGTCAGACCTTCTCCTCTCATCTCATCCCGAACCACTCATCACTCGCCACTCATCACCCATCCCAGCCTTTTTAATCCACGGTGCCGCGATTAAAACTCCCCCTAACCCACTGAAAACATGACTCCGACACCACTTCTAATCGGCGGTAAAAGGCGGTCCCAAGCCTCGCCCGCTGTTCCGCCCGAACCTCCAAATCTTGCGCCCATACCCCGCGTATGCTACTTTCCGTCGCGGACACCCCTCGAGTGATCTCCCCGTGAAAGCACCCGACCTCTGGAAGCCTGCCAACCGCCAGGAAGCGGACCTTCTCGACAAACTCGATTCCAAGCGCCTCCCTCACCACGTCGCCATCATCATGGACGGCAACGGACGCTGGGCCGAACGAAGGCACCTACCCCGGGTAGCAGGCCACCAGCGCGGCGTGAAAGCGGCCCGCGAGATCATCGAAGCGTGCGCCCGCCTGAAATTGCCATGCCTCACCCTCTACGCCTTTTCCCGCGAAAACTGGACGCGCCCGCAAGCCGAAGTGGAATTCCTGATGCGCCTCTTGCGCGAGTACTTGAAAAGGGAACTACCCACCATTCACAAGAACAATATCCGGCTCACCATCATCGGCCGCGAATCGGACCTGCCGGATGCCGTGCGTAAAGATCTAGATCGAGCGACAGCGCTAACGGGCAGCAATACCGGCATGAATCTCGTCGTCGCGCTGAACTATGGTGCGCGAGCGGAAATCGTGGACGCCTTCAACGCGATGCTTCAAAAAGCTCGCGCCAACGGCCAGCCGGAGTTCCGTGCTGATGAGGAGGCGATCGCATCGCACCTCTATACGGCGGGCCTGCCCGATCCCGACCTGCTCATTCGCACCAGCGGCGAGATGCGCGTGAGCAATTTTCTTCTGTGGCAAATTGCCTATGCGGAAATTTACGTCACCGAGACACTCTGGCCGGATTTTTCGCGTGCTCGTCTTCTCGAAGCTTTAATCGACTATCAAAAACGCGAGCGCCGCTACGGCGGTCTCGGCGCCACGCGTCCGCAGGAAGATCGCTCCTCGCACCACAAACGGTCTGCGGCGGCCAAGGGCTGACGCCGAATGCTCCTTCGCATCTTCACAGCCCTCGTCCTGATTCCGATCGTTGTCGCCCTGGTATGGTGGGGGCCGGCATGGCTCCTGGCAGCAGTAGCCGCCTTAATCGTGTTTCTTGCGCTGCTTGAATTTTTCGATCTCGGCGAAAGAATCGCGATGCGCCCATTTCGCAAATGGACAATTGTCTGCACCGCCGGATTGTTCTATGCGCAATATTCGCTTGGTCTGGTTGAAACGCGTTCCCTCGCGGAAGGCTATTCAATCGTGCGCAGCGCCGCTGGAGGCGTGCTCTCCATCGAAGCGGTGCTTCTGGTTTTCGTCTTCGGCGCCGTGGCGATCGGACTCGCCACACGCTGGGCACTCCACGAAGTGCTTCCGGCAATCGCCATCAGTTCAGCCGCGCTCTTGTTTGTCGCTTTTCCGTTCAGTTATCTGGTCCGAATCAACGAGATCAGCTTGGTCGGCCGGAAGCTGGTGCTGTTTACGCTTTGCCTCATCTGGGCGGGCGACATTCTCGCGTATTTTGTCGGCAAGGGACTGGGGCGCGTCCCCATGGCGCCGGCCCTGAGCCCCAAGAAAACCTGGGAAGGCGCGCTCGGCAACTTGCTCGCATCGCTTCTCGTGGGAGTGTTTTTTGCGAAGTGGCTGCAGGTGGAAGCGACGGAGATGCTCGTGATTGCCGGCCTCGCAAACATCGCCGGACAAATGGGCGACCTCATCGAATCAGCGTGGAAGCGCGGTGCCGCTGTAAAAGATTCGAGCAATTTGTTGCCGGGGCATGGAGGTGTGCTCGACCGCATCGATAGTCTCATCCTCGCGAGTCCCGTCGTCTGGGCAGCCTACCAATGGTTTGCAAAATGAAAAGACGAGTAACAGATAACTTCACGACGTTATTTGGCGAACGAATTCGCCCGCGTGCGGAGGAACTGCTTCTGGGGTCCCCCTTAGCGGCGGGGCGTGGTCGGCAGTTTCGGAGGCGGAGCGTTCGAAGCGCGCTTGCGCTCAGAGGGATCCCAGTCTTCAGGGGGAAATGCGATACGCCAGAACAATGGCGACGGTTCGCAGAACTCAATTCCAACTTCCATTTTGCCTGCATCTTTTTGTCCAATAAAAGAAACGGTGCAGGGAAGCTCTTCGGCTGTCTTCGGATTCACGATCGCGACCTGCTGGGCACGCGCCACGCGATTGGTCATTTTGATCATGCAACCGTTGGCGTTTACAGCCACTGTAAAGGTCTCTTCCTCGAAATTCTGCGTACCGGACGTTCCTCGTACGATCACGGGCATTGCGATCTGGACGCGCTGCGTGCGCCGGCGCTCCGAACTGGCTTCGCCCACGCCCGATACAGTGCTCTTGATCTCAGCCATCAGTCATCTCCTGACTTGTTGAGGAAAACGCCCCAAAACGCGTCACCCGGAAGGCGAACACGCGCGGCCACAACTAAATTCTACACCGCTCGCACCATGCTTTTGTCCGCGATATCAAGGCCCCGCGTACCAATCGTAAACACTCCGCTTCGCTTGCTGTTCGCAAAATCTCGCAATCCTCTATAAAATCGCTGCCACATGAAACATATCTCGATTCTTGGCTCAACCGGCTCGATCGGCACCCAATGTTTGAAGGTGGTCGACTCGCTTCCGGGCCGATTCGAGGTTATGGCCCTAGCGGCCGGGTCAAATGTCGCTCTCGCGGCAGAACAGGTCCAGCACCACAAGCCGAAAGTCGTATCGGTAGGCACCGAAGCGGGCGCCCGTGAACTCCGTGACATCCTGAGCGGTTCTCGCAAACCGCTTCCCGAGATTCTATTCGGCCCCGAGGGAATCGAACGCGTCGCCACCCATCCCGATGCCGAACTTGTAGTCTCGGCCGCGGTAGGGGTAGTGGGTCTGCCCGCCACATACAAGGCCATCGAATGCGGCAAGCAGATCGCCCTCGCCAATAAAGAGGTCCTTGTCGCTGCGGGGGAAGTGGTGATGGCCGCAGTGCAGCGGCACAATGTGGCACTTCTCCCAGTTGATAGCGAACACAACGCGATCCACCAGTGTCTCCGAGCCGGAGAAAATCGCGAAGTGAAGAGGCTGGTGCTTACGGCTTCCGGCGGCCCGTTTAGAAAGACTCCTATTTCAAAGCTGAGACATGTAACCCCCAAGCAAGCCCTGGCACATCCCAATTGGAAAATGGGAAGCCGAATCACAATCGATTCGGCCACTTTGATGAACAAGGGTTTCGAAGTCATCGAAGCCCGATGGCTCTTCGGCATGAGCCTCGACAAGATCAACGTCGTCATTCATCCGCAGTCAACAATCCATTCGATGGTGGAATTTGTGGATGGTTCAATCCTGGCACAGCTTGGGCCAACCGATATGCGCATGCCGATACAATATGCGCTAACCTATCCCGAGCGCGTTCCGTCGAATGGATGTGCCCTTGACTGGACGACTTTGCGCAAACTGGACTTCGAGGATGTTCCTGCTCGCAAGTTTCCGTGCCTTGAGCTTGCGAAAGAGGCGATTCGTGCGGGGGGGCTTTTGCCGTGCGCGTTAAATGCCGCGGACGAAATCGCAATCGCGGCGTTTCTGGACCGCAAGCTGCCGTTTCTCGGAATCGCTGCCGTAATCGAAGACGTGCTCGAGCAAATGCCTGGAACTCCGGTCACGAAGATCGAAGATGTACTGACGGGAGACCTCGAAGCTCGCAGTCTCGCGCGAGAAGCAATAGCAAAACATAAAGTGCAGGGTCAGCGCAGACGGCGGAGATGAAGTTGATTCGCCTGTTTTCGGGTGACGCTGTACAATCCCAAATGAGGCAATTATGGTGGACTTGCAGAACGGTCTTATAGCTCTCGTTTCCGTCACCGTCGTGCTCGGCATAATGATCTTCGTGCACGAATGGGGACACTTTATCGCCGCTAAATTGGCAGGCGTTCGCGTCGAGGTTTTTTCATTTGGATTTGGAGCGAGACTGTTTGGCGTCAAGCGCGGCGACACGGACTATCGTTTGAGCGCGCTACCCTTTGGCGGCTATGTTCGGATGGCTGGCGACAACCCGGTGGAGGAACGGACAGGGGCCCCTTATGAGTTTCTTTCCAAGCCTCGCTGGGTTCGAGTCCTCATAGCGATTGCTGGTCCGGTGATGAATATTGTTCTCGCCTTCCTAATTTTCTGGGGAATATTCTGGCTAAAAGGCGTTCCTGAACCGGAATATTTGCAGCAGGCCCCGCTGGTCGCCGCTGTGCCGCAGAGTCCTCCCGTTACGACCGCCATTCAAGCCGGCGATCGCATCATCGCGGTCAACGGTGTGAAAACTTCCACCTGGGACAAGGTATTCGATCAACTTGCTAAGGCAAAGCCGGGAAGCTCAGCTGAAATTACGGTCGCTCGCGATGGCGGCGAGCAGAAATTCACGGTCCTCGTTCCCTCTGTCAAATCCGATGCGTCGAACGTTCTCGGATATCCGGCCATGGCTCCGGTCGCAGATGAGATCGCCATTGGCTTTCCCGCTGAAAAGGCAGGCATGCGGCCGGGAGACACCATCACGTCCATCAATGGCAAGCCGGTTGTCACGTGGCCGCAATTGGTTGAAGTGGTGCGCGCCTCAGGCGGCCAAGCCATCAATTTTGTAGTCCGGCGTGAGGGCCAGGAAATTCCGTTGGAAATTACGCCGACACATGGACTAGGAAGCGACGGGGAGTCCGTATGGCAGATTGGCGTTTCGCCGCGGACCAACGATAGCTATCACCGGCAGGGTTTCACCACGTCGGTGACCGATGCGGGTTTGGCTACAGTCGGCGGCATGCGCCAGATTTTTGACGTTCTCGCCGGGCTTTTCACCGGAAAGGTTTCGATTCGCCAGCTTCAGAGCGTCGTGGGCATTGCGCGCGAATCGGGACGTGCCGCCAAAGGCGGTCCCATGCGCCTGATCGAATTCATGGCCGTCATCAGCCTAAATCTCGGTCTGCTCAATCTTCTGCCGATTCCGATCCTGGATGGCGGCCACGTTTTGCTGCTGGCAATCGAAGGGGTTCTGCGCCGTGATCTCAGCATAACGGTGAAGGAGCGGTTTGTTCAGGTTGGCCTTGTGTTCCTTCTGGGCATTTTTGGGTTTGTGATGTACAGCGACATTCTGAAGTTGATTCAGCATCATTGATTTGTTCGGTTTTTTGCCGACGCATTGTTTCTAGCTGGCTCATATTGAACGTCCGGCTGTTGAAGTACAGATTGCAAAATATTCGTTTGTCGCTCTGATTTGCGCGTTGTGAGATTTTTGCTGAGGTGTTCCTGCAATGGCTTCTATAATTCGCGAAGTCGGCGAAACATTCTCGACGCTCTGTAAGGGCTTCAGCATCACGCTGCGCACGATGTTTCGCAAAACCACCACTGAGCGCTATCCCGAAGTTCCGCCCAGTGTGGCGGCGCGCTATCGCGGCATTCACGTGCTTCAGCGCGATGAGAACGGCTTCGAGAAGTGCGTCGGTTGTTTTCTTTGCGCCGCCGCGTGCCCCGCGAATTGTATTTACATCGAGGCCGCCGAAAACACCGACGCCAATCGCATCTCCGCCGGGGAACGCTATGCCCGCGTCTACAACATCGACTACTCGCGATGCATTTTCTGCGGCTACTGCGTTGACGCCTGCCCCACGGACGCCATCACCCACGGCCACAACATCGAACTAGCCCCATACGACATAAACGCCCTCATCTACCGCAAGGAACAACTCCTCGAGCCCTGGCCGCCACGCACTGTAACCTCAACAACCTGAGCCCCGCGCAACGATCCACATTTACCAACCTCTGCACCATGAATCCGGAAGCGGCTGGGAGAAGAAGAAACAAAGCACCCGTTTGAAGCACTAACCTGCGACTGAAGCCACGAAGCCTCCAGTCAATCTTTCCGAGTGCGCGGAATGTAGATGAGACTGCCTTGACTCCACCATCCTGCCCGTCCTCAAGCTGATTTCCCCAATGCCATTCCTTGGCCCAGCCTCCAACCAAGAAGTGCTCTCACCCACCGACACACTCCCCGTCGCCATATTCATCGCCTCAGCATCCTCGCTTCCGCTAATGAATAGGTTATGTTCGGGGGGCTGGTTGAGTTGGTTGATTGGCGGGGTCTGGAGTGCGTGTGGATTTGCGATGTTGGAGCGGGGTGGCAGGAAGACTGGTGGTGGTGCGGTGTGGCAGCTGTTCGTTTGTCGTTTGTGGGGTGCGTCGGTTGTTGCGAATCGCGACTGCGCTTTTGGTGAGCTGATTATGGGGGAGTCGATTATGGATTGGGTTGCCCGTGGCGCGGCCGCGAAATCGGGAGGTGACATGGTTGCGATGATTACGAATCGGGCGATGGAGTGGGCGCAGTAAGAGGGTCGCCGCAGCGATAGTGTCGCCATCTGGGTCGGCGCGCGTGGAGACACGGTGCTTGAGGACCGGTGCCGCGTAGCATGATTTTCTATTCAAGAACGAGCGCCGGAGGGAACTTAGCGGCGTCAACTCGCCGCGCGGCGGCGATGCGTCGCCAGCTGGAGTTGGCGCACGTGGAGCAACGCTGCTCGAGGGCTGGTGCTTTTGGCACGTTGCGATTCAAGGACGCATCGTGGAGACAACTCACTGGCGTCAACGGCGGCACCATTGCGATGCGAGTGTCGAAATTTACCGGCGTCAGCTGGCCGCGCGATTGCGATGCGGGCGGCGAAATGACAGAAGCATCGAGGTTGCTTTGCCAGGTTTTGAAATAGTTGTGGGTGCGCGGGCCGCACTCGGGTGCACAAAAGCTGGAAAGTGCGGCGTGCGACAGGCAATTGCGGAGCGTGTGATGGCTGAACGATTTCTCGGTTTGGCAGCGACGACGCTCGCGACGCGATTTGTCGGGCGGGCGACGGCGGGGCGAGCAACGGAGTTGCGAGCAGTGCGTCGAGTGGAAGAATCCTTCGCATCCGCGTCGGAGGGATCGTGCGCGACGAGTCGTGCGACCGCAGGCCGGGCGTCAGAATCAGCCGCCGCAGCCTCAAATGCAATGCGAGCAGGCGCAGGGGCGCCCGCAGCCCAAAAGCTGGGGCGACCTTCTAAGTCGATCGGCAGGGAACTGCCCGCGGCGGCTTCTTCTGGATTCTTGCGCGCGAGAAGCCATCGGGCCAGGCGGGCTTGCACTTCGGCCTCGACCCACTCCTCGAAAATTTCGTGCAGCTCTTTGCGCAAATTGGCGACGGCGTTCATACGGCTGAGGTGGAAGGATTCAATGGAAGCCACGGATGAGGTCAAGAGGTATTCGAGAGGGCGGTCGATGGCGTCCTCTCGCGACGCCGAATCCTGCTTTGCGTCCCCCTTGGAGGTTGGCATTGGCTTAATAGATATCACACGCGTTATTACCTCCTATAGTACTGGGGTAGCAGTACCGGTTCGCTGGGGAGGCGGGCGGGTGCCGGTACGTACAAACGCGGAGATGGGGGATGTGGGCCGGAGGTTTACGGACACGCTTCCTGTCTCAGCCTAAACAAGATGCAAGAGTAATACGAAAAGAACGAGAGCGCGACGTAGCCAAGCATTTGCAAGCGTTGCGGCGTTGCGTTGGCACAGGTAGGAATGCCTGTGCTACTGAAAAGCGAAAGGCAGCACGAGCCGGCAGGATGCCGGCGCGACAAGAGAAGCGGCGGCTGCGTTTAATAGCACAAGTACCGACAGCAGCCAGCGGGATCGCGAGAACTACGGAGATGCGAGCCAGTTCGTAATGCGCGATAAGAATTTCAACACCGGCGTAAGAGGCGTGCTGCTCGACGCGGGTCATTACGAGCGCATGGGCTCGGCGATCTGGCTTTACTCCTGGCTGGTCCTGCGGCAGACGCACCAAAGTGGTTCAATCGGCTGGGTTTTGGGCGGGTCGCCGGTGAGCTTATCGCGAGATCGAGGAAGAGACGGGCTTCAACCGACGGACGCTCGAGGGCTGGTTTCGTCGTATGAGGCGCGAAGGCTACATTGACACCACCCCGGCGCCCACGGGCGTAGTGGTACGGATCACCAAGGCCAAAAAATATTCACAGACCACCCGCAGAATTGCGGAGAGGTTACGCCAGGTTGCGGCCACTCCTACGCCAAATTGCGTAGCAACCGACCCCCAAAACGAGCAAATTCAGCAGTTTCCGGCCCAGATAGTTAGTTCATCGATAGAAAGAATAAAAGATAAAGAAAAGCAGAGCGAAATCCACAGGCATTTGCACAGAAAAATCCACAAGCCGAGCGTTTTTCTTGAGGAAAACCCTTCCGGGCTGGAAGAAGCAACTTCACAAGCAAGTGCAGATCGCGATGGCGACGGCATTTTAGAAGCTGAGAGGCACGAGCAACTCGAAGAGATTCGCAGTCGTGTGAGCGGAGTGCGGGAACACTATTCGTACAACGCGCGCGAATTTCTGGAGCTGCAGCGGGCGAAGCGCGATGAAGCGGTGCGGCGCGAATTGCGAGTGGGGACGGGGCCGGAGGTGCGGCGGTAGCACAGGCATTCCTGCCTTTGCCACAAGTTGCTAGGTGCGTCGATGCGCTGTGTGTGGAGACGAAGAATGCGTTGGTTTGATTTTGTGCAGAAAGCGCGATCGAAGTGGTCGCGTGTTCGGGCACGGCCCCGCGAACCCAAGCGGGATCTGCGACATGCCGTGCCCGTACTGTCGGAAACGGCAATAGCAAAAAGAACGAGGTCGCGATGCGTGCCAAGCAATGCGATCACGCTGCGGCAGTGCGTTGGCACAAGCGTCATTTTCACGACCGCCTACCGGCGGGGCCTGTGCTACTGAAAGGCGAATATGAAATTGCTACGCGGAATCAGAAGGGAAGTGACGCACGGCGGCGTCGTGCCGCGCGGATGGCAGATGGCGTGGTATGAGCCGCGGCGGCGGACAGGCGTGTATTATCCGCGCCCGCTGAATTGGCTGCTGCGGGCGGTGCGCGAATTTATTTATCGCGTGCAGCTGGCGGTGCATGCGCCGCGCCTCGAGTGCGCGCAGGTGTTTGACATGCAGCGCCTGCATCGCGAGCGCGAACGCTTGGCGGTGGAATATGCGCGCGGCTATGTGACCGGATGGCGCGAGTGTTTTCACGCGTGTCTTGATGTGGTGGAGGATGAAATTTCTGGCGCGCAGGGTGTGTATGAAGCGTACGACGTGGCGGGGTGGCTAGCGGCGGGCCCGGAGCCGGGGAAAGAGAACTGAATGAGTAGCGTCGTTTTGAATTTTTCCGCAGTCTTCGGCGTGTTTTGGGTAGCACAGGCATTTCTGCCTGTGCCCCAAGTTGCCAGGTGCAAGGCGTCGACGACACAAGGAAACAAAAGAACGCGTTCTTTGATCTTGCACGTATGGGGCGCGCGAGAGCGTGTTGTGGCGTTGGCACAGGCAGGAATGCCTGTGCTACTGGACGGCGGACGTGTGCTACTGGAGGCGTGAATGAAGGCTAGCGAAATATTCGACTCGTGCCATGGACGCTACCGCAACTTGCGCGAATGGCTCGCCGAATCGACGGGGCATATCCGCGCGCTCGATCCTGAATCGCACTACGACGGATACCATTGGCGTCCGGTGCAGGCGCGCGCGGCGGAGTTTGTTGCCGACTACGAGCGCATTGGGCGCAAGGCGCTGCGTCGCCCGGAGTGGAAGGGGCGGCTGAAGCTCTTCGAGATTTATTTTTTGCATTCGGTGGAATACAAGCGCGCAATTTCGCTGGTGGGCGTGGCGGAAAGCACCTTCGATTACTGGCTCAACGAAGTGAAGCGCGCGCTGGGACGTGAGTTCGCGCGCACAGGATTATTTCCTCCGTGGCGCTATTTTCGTGTGCGCGAGTAGTTAGTAGCACAGGCATTTCTGCCTGTGCCCCAAGTCGCTACGTGCGAGGCGTTGCAAAACGAGGAAACAAAAGAACGCGTTCTTTGATCTTGCATGTCTAGCAGCATCGTGCCGCGCTCTTGCGTTGGCACAGACAGGAATGTCTGTGCTACTTACTTCTTGCGGTCGCGCTTCACGAAATAATCGCGAATGATGGGGAAGCCCAGCGTAAACGGCATCCACAATATATTTTTCATCAGCGTGGAACGCTGCTCGATGCGCTCGTGGAAGGCGTCCGCTTCCGCCTGCTTCTGCGTGACCACCGCGCCGACATACTTCAGGAAATCGATGCCGCACTTTTCGCATTTGCCGCCGGTGCGCTGCTGATTGTGGCACGACGGGCACTCGTAGCGCATCGTGTGGTGGCAACGCTGGCAGAAGCGCGCCACGTCGCGCACGTCGGTCCCGCACTTCGGGCATTTCACAGTTTTCTGCGCCACGGGCGTGGCAGGCGCAGTTCCTGTCGCAGCCGGAGACGTTGCTGATGCCTTAGGCGGAGTAGTGGCATGTGGCGCCGGCGCGGATTTATCAGCGTCCGTTGGCGAACTGGCGCCAGGCTTCGCCGCACTATTCGGCACAGCGGAGCCAGGCTGCCGCGCGATCGGCTTATCCGAAGTCGTACCGCTCATGCTGAAATTTTACCGGCATGGCGCGTCGCACGCGTGGTCGCCACGCGCATCCGCACCGCATTGATAAGCTGTACGAAGGTACAGCTTCAAGTAGCACAGGCATTCCTGCCTGTGCCTACGTAAGAAGGCGGCGCGATCGCGCTAGACGAGCAAGAACAAACAACTCGTTCTTTTGCTTCCTCGCTTTTTCGACACCACGAACGTAGCAACTTGTGGCACAGGCAGGAATGCCTGTGCTACTGGAAGGCGAATACGCAGCGACTACCGGAACGACGGGAATTTCAGGCGCTTCAGCGCATTGGCGGCGTTGGCGGCGAGCTTCGCTGCGCCGTTCGCTCCATTCCCATTCGTTGCGCTGCTGCCGTTCGCGCCGGCGTTGCCGTAGCCGCAGCGGCGGCTCGGATCTGCCGGACGCGGCGCGGCCGCGCCATTCTTCTGCGCGCAAAATTCCGGAGGCGGCGGCACGAGCAAACGCACCACGTGCCCGAGTCGCTCCTGCTTGTACGGCTTCGTCATGCAGACCACCGCGCCGAGCGAATGCGCGTTCGAGTAGTCGCTCGGGTAGCCGGAGCTCGTCGTCAACACCACCGGAATGTGCTTCAGCCGCGGGCTCTGCTTTACGTGCGCGCACAGGTCGTAGCCGGGCAGCCCGTCGCCTTCCACTTCCGCAATCACCAGCGCGGGCGTGAACATATTCAACACTTCGCGCGCGTCCGGGCAATTGCTCACGGCCATCACTTCGTAACCTTCGCTGCCGAGATAACCTTTCAGCGTGGCGCGGATCATTTCGTCGGCGTCAACCACCAGCACGAGCGGGCGCTTGGAATTTCCTTCGCGCGTGAGCGAGAACACTGACCCGTTCGACGCTGCGGCCGGCGCGGATGGCGGCGCTAGGGGCATGCGTGGCTCGGGAGATGAGTCGGCAATTTTGCGGCCGCACGAATCGACAATATCTTCGCCGATGCCTTCGCCCAGCGCGACGGCCACAGCATAGCGGCCATCGCTCGTCCCGAGCGCTCGGACGATGCGCCCCTGCTGTTCGGCGTGCAGCGCCGCGGGCGCGCTGCTGTAGGGAAACATCACGGCCACTTCCATGCCGCGCGCGTAGTTGGGGCTGGTCGAGAGAAAGAGGATGCCGGCGCGCGACACGTCAATCGTCGTCGAAATTTCGTCGACCACCGCGTCGGTCACGTTGATGCCGCGCACGCGCACCGGCGCTGAAATCAGCGCGCGACGCCGTTTGCGCCGATCACCCGGCGGCTCATTGCGCAGCGCATCGGCAGCTTCTCGCAGCGAAGGCGTGCCCGCGGCAGCAATCTCGCCGACGCAGTTGTCGTTGGTGTCGCGGTTGCCGTTGCCGTTAGCCGTTTGTACCGCTGGCCTCTGGCCGGCGCCGTTGCCGTTGGTTTTTCCCAAGGTGGCCGCCGCGTGTGCCTCCCGCGGATCCGGCTCGAAATTCGCCGACGCGAGAATGTCGTCCAGGCAATATTCAAATTCCACGCCCACCTGGCGATTCGCTTCCTGAGTCGCGTCGCAATTCACATCGCGATTCGCACCGCCCGCCTGCTGCGAAAAATCTGCCGCGTCCTGCGCTTCCTGCTGCTCCCGCGAAAAATTCACTCCGTCATTCATGCCCAAGGGACCCCTGTTCCGCCGATATTCATGACAGCTCTGGCTATGTCAAAGAGTAGAAGTGGGCCACGGCGAGCGCAGTAGCAGAAAAGTTTCATTCGCGCAGTACCGAGGTGGGGCGCCAAGGTAGTACCAGGGTACTTGGCGGCAAGCTGCTGTGTGCGTTGCAGTTAGGTAGCACAGGCATTCCTGCCTGTGCACCAAGTCGCCATGTGCGCAGCGTCGCAAAACAAGAAAACCAAAGAACGCGTTGTTTGGTCTTGCTTGTCTAGTGCGGGCTAGAGCGTGTTTTTACGTAGGCACAGGCGACGTTTTCACGTCCGCCTACCGGCGGGGCCTGTGCTACTGAAAGGCTACTTCGAGGTGTCGCGCAGCAGGACCACATCTGACACTACGTGGCGCTGCAATACGCCGAGCTGTTTGCCGTCGAGCGAGAAGTGGTAGGCGTCGATTAGATCCGTGGTGAAATTTGTGATGCGCTTCGCTGCGGAGGCGCTGGCGTCGAGCGGTTGCAGCCATAGATTATCTACGCCGGCTTCGCGCACCGGGTAGACCAGGGCGCGGCCGTCGGGCGTGAATGACGCGGCGCCGCTAATGCGTTGGTCGGGCTTGATGATGCGCGTGATTGGATTTGCAGCATTCGCAGCGGACGCGCCCGCATTCGCGCCCGCGCCTTTATTTTGAGCGCCGCTTGCCCCCAAATTCAGCAGCACGATCTTCGTCTGATGCGCGGTTTCATTCCCCTCCGGCTCCACGTGAATTGAAAACGCCAGCCACTGGCCATCGGGCGAAATCGAAATGTCCGTCGTATCGAGATCGGCGTCGGGAATATTCGTGCCCGGCACCACTTCGGCCTTCCCGCCGTCGATCGACGCGCGCTTGATCTCGTGGCTGAACCAGTCGCGAAAATAAACCCACTTGCCATCCGGCGAACACAGTGGGCCGCGAATATCGCGCTCGTTGGTGATCTGTTTCGGGTTCGTGCCGTCGGAATCCACGCGCCAGATATTCGCGAACGGGCTGCCATGATATCCGGCCCACGTGAACACGATGTATTTCCCATTCGCGCACGACGCCGGCAGAGCCATCACCGTGTTCGCTTCGCTCAGCAGCACCGCCTCGTCGCCGCCGCTCGCTGAGACGCGCAGGAGTTTTCCGCCGTCATTCACGAGCAGCTTTGCGTCCGGCGCCCAGTTGAATCCGTAGACGTCGCGCTCCTGAGTCACCGCGGTCACGGGCAAAGCCGACGCAGCGGCGCCCGGGGCGTTCCCGGAAGGAGCTCCGGAAGCAGGGAACTCGTAAAAGCTGTTCGAAATCTTTACCTGCACCGCCGAAAGAATTTTCCCATCCGCCGAGAGCCGCAGCGTTTTGTAGCTGTTGGTGTCCTGCGTCACCAGGCGGATTTTCGCTTCGTCCTTTTCCAGGTAGCCAATCTGATCGCGAATAAATCCCGTTCCTCTCGATTCCGCCGTCAGCAGCATTCCATTCCCATCCGGCATCCACACGAGCGAGCTCGCCGCAAAATCGGGGAAGCCGGCCAGCGTCGTGTTCTTTCCCGACGCCACGTCGAACATCTCGATCCGCGAAAGCTGGTCGCCCATTTGATAGATCACTCCGGCGATCGCTTTTCCATCGCGCGTCCAGGCCAGGCCGAAAGGTTCCTCCGCGATCGGCCCGGCCACCAAAAGTTTTTCGTCGCTTCCGTCGGATTGCGCGGTGAGCAGGCTGAATTTTCCCGGTTCCGGATGACCGGTGCGGACGTAGGCGATGCGGTTGCCGTCCGGCGAAAACGTGATGGGATTATCCGCTTCGTGTACGGTGAGCTGCGGCGTGCCGCCCAGAATCGGCGCGCGATACAGATCGGATTCGTCCGCCGCGGCGGTTTCCCGCTTCAGGAAATAAATGTAGTTTCCATCCGGCGCGAAAATCGGGCCCCAGTAATAAGCGTCGGACGGCGGAACGATTTGCGTGTCGCTATCCGTAGGCAGATGGCGTAGCCAGAGGCTTCGCTGCCCTTTATCCGAGACCACGCTGAAAATATATTTTCCGTCGGGCGAAATGGCGGCGCTGATGGCCTTTCCGCTTTTTGTTACCTGGGTGATGCTGAAATTCTGGAAGGGCATTGGGCCCGCGCGATGCACGAGCGAATAGACGCCATAGGCGGCGCCAATCGCCAGCAGCGCGACGACCGCGATGCTTGCGATGAGAAAAGCGGGATTGCGCCGCTCCCGCGGAACTTCCGTCGTCGCAGTGGCGGTTGACTCGGTGGTGCGACGCGCGCCGCTGGCGCCGCCTTCCGCAATCGAACGCGCGCCCGTGCGCGAGCCGCTGCTGCCTTGCAGGTTCTCCGTTGCTTCACTCGCGCCCTTCAGCCGGTGCAAATCTTCGCGCGCGCGCGACGATATGCTGCGCTGCAGCTCTGCAGCCGCGGCCACATCTGCATCTTGCGCGTCGATCGCGCCGCTGCTTGGAGCGCCGGAAGGCGTCCCTGAAGGCGTCCCCGACGATGCGCCTGATGGTGTGCCTGAAGACGAAGCGCGAATCGCCCCCGACCTCCCCGATTCCATCGCGCGCTTCAGCCGCTGCAAATCCGCGCGCATATCGCCCGCCGTGTGATAACGCAGCTTCGGATCCTTCTCGAGCGCCTTCTCGATAATTTCCTCGAGCTTTGCCGGCACTTCCGGATTCAATTGCGACGGCCGCACCGGCTCGCGCTCCAGAATCTGATTGAAAATCACGCCCGCGGTGGCGCCCGAGAAAGCCTGCTTCCCGGTGGCCATCTCGTAAATCACGATGCCAAACGAAAAAAGATCGCTGCGCCCGTCAAGCTTCTCGCCGCACACCTGCTCGGGCGACATATAGGCCACCGTGCCAAGCGCGGTGCCAGGACTCGTCAGATTCGGATCCGTTTCCAGCAGCACAGCCGGGACGTTCGCGGCCGTCGCGCCCAGAGAAATCGCTTCGCCCACTTTGCGGCCGGTGGCGAGTTGCTTCGCCAGTCCGAAATCGAGAATCTTCGGCTGGCCGCGCTCGGTGATGAAAATATTCGCGGGCTTGATGTCGCGGTGAATGATGCCCTGCGAGTGCGCCGCATCGAGCGCGTCGGCCACGCCAATGGCCAGATCAACCAGCATGTCCATGCGCAGCGGCCCGCTCGCGATGCGATTCTTCAGCGTCACGCCCTGCATCAATTCCATGGCGATGAACGGCGTGCCCTCGTCTTCGTCGATGTCGTAAATGGTGCAGATATTCGGATGGTTCAGCGCGGACGCAGCCCTCGCCTCGCGCTGAAATCGCTCGAGCGAAGTGGCATCGAGCGCCGCCCCCAGCGGCAAAAATTTCAGCGCCACCTGCCGCCGCAGCTTAGTATCCTCAGCGCGATACACCACGCCCATCCCGCCCCCGCCCACCTGCTCGACGATGCGGTAATGCGTTACAACTCGCCCAATGTAAGGATCAGATTCCGTCACCCGAATAATATACGCGAAGTAGCGCGCGCTGAGCCAACGCGCATCGTCAGTTGTTTTGCAGCGCCGTTGTTTTTCAGTGCGCATGTGCCGGCGCCGTTCAGTGCCGTGCTTTTCGTACGCTGGCCTCCGGCCGGCGCAGTTGTCTTTAAGTAGCACAGGCCCCGCTGGCGGGCGGACGTGAAAACGTCGCTTGTGCTCCAACTGCGCTACCGAAGTGCTTCTCCGGTGGGAGCCCTCTGCTTCAGCAGAGGGAGCTGGACTTCAGTCCAGCGAAGAAGCCTCGAGAAAAAATCGTGGCTTTAGCCACGGACATTCGAAAGCCCGGCGCTAAAGCGCGAAAACAAAGTTACCGCCGATGTTCCGGAGCGCTGAAGCGCTCCTCCCCCGCATGAATGCGGGGGCTCCCACCTGTGCCGACGCAAAAACACGCCGCGGTGCGCGCTAGACATGCAAGATCGAAGAACGCGTTCTTTTGCTTCCTAGTTTCGCGGCGCGGCGCACCCGGCTACTTGCGGCACAGGCGTCATTTTCATGTCCGCCTGCCGGCGGGGCCTGGGCTACCAAAACCCATATTTGCAACCAATGCGTGCACCCGCGCGTCAAATCAATTAGAATCGCGCAGTAGCAGTTGCTTCTCCTTCGCTCCCCCAGTGAGCGAGGAGGGTGAGATGACTCACGGGCCCGGTAGTTCGGAAGACAACGCAGTCGAAGGCAAGTTTTCCCGCATCGCGTTTTCCAGCACGATCGATCGCAATCATTCTGGCAGTTCTTCTAAGCATTCGCGCGCACCTCTGCACCTCTTCGCTTCGCTGACCTTCGCTGCGCTGCTCGCCCTCGCTCCGCATCCGGCTTTCGCGCAACACGGCGGGGGAGGGGGCGGAGGCGGCGGCCACGCAGGCGGCGGCTTCGGCGGTGGTGGCGGCGGACATTTCGGCGGCGGTGGCGGCCACGCAAGTGGCGGCTCGTCGCATGGCGCAGGGCCCGCAGGCTACGGCGGCGGGTCGTCTTCAGGTAATGCGTCAGGTCACGCTTCAGGCGGCGCAACAAATTCCGCCGCGCATTCAGCCGCGTCCTCCCGCTTCATCGGCGGCAGCACGTGGCAGGCTCCTCCCAGTGCAGCAATGCGCGGCGGCGCCCAGCCCTCCTCACATTTCATTACCGCCGACGAAGCCGCCGCATCCGGCGCGCACGTCGTAGCAAGGCCCGTTGAGCCCCGCGGCATCAGCAATCCGCTCGGCGCTTCCACCGCTCTGCGCGGCTCGTCATTCACAAACGGCGCAGCCAGCAACGCGATCCGCACGCGCCCCTACACCGCGCAGTTCGTCGGCGCGCCTCCGCACGTGCCGCCATTCCCGCGGCCCTATCCTATCTTCTACCCCGGCTTCGGATTCGGCGGCTGCTTCGGACCATTCTTCTTCGGCTGCGGCGGAGGATTTTACGGCGGGTTTTATGGCGGCTTCGGCTTCGGCCTGGGCTATGGTTACGGCTACTGCGATCCATTTTGGGGCTGCCCCGCGGGCCTCTACGGCAGCTACTACAACGGCGGCTACTACGGCAACCAGATCTACAACGACTCGACCAGCGAGAGCAGCGTCTCGAGCGAATTCAATCCCAGCCGCTACTGGGGTCCGTCAGCTCCGCCCGAAGAAACCGGCGGTGGCGGCGGCAGCGCCTCGTCGAGCGACAACGAAGTGGTGCTATTCCTGAAGGACGGCACCGTCTACGCCATCACCGACTACTGGATCGCCGACAACAAGCTCCACTACATCACCAACTACGGCGGCGAAAATTCCATCCCCCTCGACCAGCTCGACATGCAGCGCACAGTAGACGTTAACGCCAAGCGCGGCATCAACATAACGCTGCGCCCAACGCCGCAATCGCAGCAAGCGCCAGCAGCGCCCGACGCGCAGCCGACGCCAGATGCAGCGCCACAGCCCAACGCGCCGCCAGCCCCGCCCGCCCCGCCGGATGCACAGCCTCCGGCGAATCCGCCAGCGCCACCGCAGCCGAACGCACCACCCAACGCGCCGCCGTACTAGCCGCTTCGCGTACCGCCGGCGCCTTTCGCCTTTGACGTTCGTACCGCTGGCCTCCGGCCGGCGCCTTTGACTTTCAGTAGCAGAGGCCCCGCCGGTTAGGCGGACGTGAAAATATCGCCTGTGCCAACGTAAAGGCCTGTGCTACCTAAAAACGCACCCCGCACCGCCCGTCACCTTGGATTATTTTCCTCTACACAAATAATCACTTGACAACTAATTGCCGTTTCCTGTAAAAGTATTACGTTAGCCTCGTAATCCGCCAAGCGCTCCGCTTGGCATTTTTTTTGCCCCCTGCATTTCGCTTCACTCCGTGCCTCTGCGACTCTGTGGCCACTTACCGCTCGCTCGCAGCTCGTCGCTCATCAGTCGTCCCTAGCCACTAGCCACTCGTCACTAGCCACTTTCTCCTGGAGCCCCCATGCCGAACTACAACACGCAAAATCCTCCCTACTCGATTTTCCCCGGCGACGTCGCGCTCGCCTTCAATTCCGAAGCGCCCGCCGCAGGACAGGCCAGCCAGCAATTCGCCCTCCCCAGCTACGCCGGCTTCCCTGAAAATGGCCGCACCGTCCGCTGGCAAACCATCTTCGGCACCACCCCCTCAGCAATCAGCGTCACGCTGCAATCCGCCATGATCGACGCCGACGCCCAATACTCCACCATCGACACCTCCACCGTCACCGCCGGCGAAGCCCGCAGCGTCACCGGCGTCCGCGCCAATTTCCTCCGCGCCAAAATCACGTCAATCACAGGCGGCTCAGGCATCACAGTCCAGGTCCTGGGTTAGCTTTTCAGTAGCACAGGCCCCGCCGGTAGGCGGACGTGAAAATGTCGCCTGTGCCAACGCAAAAGTGCGGCGCGGTGCGCGCTAGACACGCAAGATCAAAGAACGCGTTCTTTGGTTTCCTTGTTTTGCGACGCGACGCACCCAGCAACTTGCGGCACAGGCAGGAATGCCTGTGCTACCCAACCCGCGCCCCGATGTATTACAATCCCGGCACGTAAAAGCCATGCACCGCCTGCTGCTCTCACTCGCACTCGGCGCCGCTTTCGCCAGCACCGCATTCGCGCAAACCGCCGCCACCCCGGATTTTTCCGGCACCTGGAAACTCAATCTTGCGAAAAGCAAGCTCGACAAGCACAACACCATCAGCTCCGAGACCGTCACAATCACCTCGAAGGACGCGACCATCGAGTTCCACTACGCAACCGACGGCAAAGAACACACTCACACCTACATCGCAGATGGCAAGGAACGACGTCTTGCTGAAGTTCAGGGCGGATACGTTGTGCAGAAGGCGGCTTGGAAAAACAACGCTCTTGTAATCGAACAAAGCGGGCGGTCGGATCCGTCTCCCGGCTTCGGTGGGACTGAATTGTGGCTCACGGGTGAACGCTGGACCCTATCCAGCGATGGCCATACGCTCAAGCTGGATTCAAAGGGGTTCGATAGCCAGCGCCGGACGTTCGTCTACGACAAGCAGTAGCCTTTCAGTAGCACAGGCATTCCTGCCTGTGCCCACGCAGCAACGCGCCGCGGTCGCGTTGCTTGGCACGCGTCGCGATATCGTTCTTTAAATCTCGCCGTTCGCTTTCGCAAACCAAAATTCAAAATCGCCGGCAGGATGCCGGCGCTACACAAGAACGCCGCCATCGCTTCCTCGCGTCTCTGACGCCTCGCTCCTGGCAACTTGCGGCACAGGCCCCGCCGGCAGACGGACGTGGAAATGTCGCCTGTGCTACCAAGACCCGCATGCCTTCGCACTGCATCGCCGTCGTACCGCTCAGCCTGCGCAGCCCCGTGTGGCTGCCGTGTGCGCGCCCGCGACGCCCCGGCGAATTCTTCTGCGCCGCACATCACGACGCGCTTCTCGGCGCGATCCTCGGACTCAACAACATCGCGCGCCTGCCGCAATCTCCAGTCGTCGGCCCGTCGCGCCCCGTATACTCCCATGTCCAAAAAACAAAACGCCGCCGCAACCAAATCAGCCCCGCCGCCCCAAAAACGCGCGCGCAAACGTAAACGCAGGAAACCCGCAGAGCAGCGCGTGAAACCCGCTGCGCCGCTCACGACTAAAGACGCGTTCGCGGTACTCTTCGGCGACGCCACGACGATCGCCGCGACGCCATCATCATCGTCGTCTTCCGCACGCTCCGCGAAATCATCCGCCGCCGCCCCGTCGCCATCCGCGCAAGATGCGAAACCCGCGCCATCCGCACGCGCCGTGAAATCATCTGCACCCGTAGCCGTATCGTCATCGTCCACATGCGCCGCCGTCAGAAAAGCCGCCGCCGGCAAACAATCACCAAAGGAGACAGTAGGGGCACGGCCCGCCACGGCGGGCAAGCATGTCAAAAACGTGCCCGAACGCCCGGCAAGCACAACTGAGCCATCGAGCACCTGTTCACGCCACAGCAGAATCAAAAGGGCGCGCCCACGGAAGCGCTCTGTCATCCTGAGCGCAGCGAAGGATCTCAGCCGACCGGCCAGCAACGCGTCGCGCCCGAGGACCCGCTCAAGCAAACGCAAACGCGCGCAATCCTCGCCCGTCGCCGCCGCTGCGCCGGCGATCACCGCTCAGCCGATATCGTCCGCGCCGCCTCCGCGCATCCGCATCGGCGACGCCATGCGCCGCTCCGGCCTCGACGAATACAAAGTGGCCCGCACCTTCGCCGTCGTCGTCGACAAGCTCAGCGACGGCAAAACTGCCAAAGACGCCGGCGGCGTCCAAAAGCTCCTCGTCGACGTCCTCAAAGAATGCAGCCGTCACCTCGACCCCCCGCAATCCGAGCGCGCCGCCCCCGCAGCCCCCGTGCACATCACCATGGTCACAACGTCCCGCGCCCATTTCGCACGCAACCGCCGCCGCAGCAGCAACAGCAACTCAACGCCGCGCCATTGGTCAACGCCGCAGCGCCCAGCGCCGCGCCAGCCAACGCCGCCGTCGTCCCACCAAGCGCCGCGCAAAGCGCTGCGCCGCCAAGCGAGTCTGCGGCGAGCGTCGCCCCAGCAAGCGAGTCCGTCACGAAGTCCGAAGTCGTGCAATCCGACACAGCGCCAAGCTCCTAGCACCCGTCGTCGTTGCCGTCGCCCTTCGTACCGCCGGCCTCCGGCCGGCGCCTTTGCCGTTAAGTAGCACAGGCCCCGCCGGCAGGCGGACGTGAAAATGTCGCCTGTGCCAACACAACAATGCGCCTCCGTCGCTGATGCTTGGCTCGACCGCGCTTTCGTTCTTTTCGCTTCAGCCGTTTCCGACAGTAGGGGCACGGCATGCCGTGCCCGAACGCGCTACACGGACCTGCAAGCCATCCACGCACCGCGCGCTACAAATGTTTCGCCGTCGCATCTCAATTTCTACATCGCGACGAATGGCCTGATCCCGCCAAGTTCTTTCACCGGGCACGGCATGCCGTGCCCCTACTGACGTCAACCCAACGCCGCCAACGCTTCCTCGCATCGCGAACGCACAGCACCTGGCAACTTGCGGCACAGGCCCTTCGGTTCTCAGGGTAAACAGGAATGCCTGTGCTGCCAAAACACCCACCCTCCAAAGGAGCTCCACAATGACCGCCAGCAAAACCACCATCGGCTATATCGTCCAACTTGGCGGCATCGGCGCATTCGCGCTCGGCGCCGTCCTCAGCTTCCATCACGCCGCCATCGCCGCATCTTTCGCCGGCGGCGCCGCCGCCTTCTACGTAGGCAAAAAGATCCGCACGCTAAGCCCCGCAAGCTCGACTGCCGTCGCACCGTCACCGTCCGCAAAATAACATCTGCGCCGTTAACCCATGTCCGCCACCGTCACACCCGGTTTCGATCGCTGGCTTGATGATAAATCACGCGATGACTCCGCTACTGCTGCGAACGCCGCCGCTGACATCGACGCATCGCGCGACGTCGACCCTGAGGCACCACGCGACCCCAACGCCCCGAGCGACGATCTCGTCGCTGATCCCGACGCCAACGCCGATCCTGAAAACCCCAACGCCGCGAAACGCTTCCTCGCCTACGCGCCCTTCGCCAAGCAGTGCGACTTCCACAAATCTCCCGCGAAATACCGACTCTTCGGCGGCGCGGCCGGTCCCGGCAAATCGATGGCGCTGCTCATGGAAGCGGTGGTGCAGGCCAACGACAACATGGGCTCCAACACGCTCCTGCTCCGCCGCACCTTTCCCGAGCTCGAGCAATCGCTGCTGCTTTATTTCCGCAAAGAAATCCCGCGCGAACTCTACTCGAGCTTCAACGACTCGAAGCACGTCGTCACCTGGCTCAACGGCTCGACCACCCGCTTCGGCTACTGCGCCGCCGAAAATGACGTCTACCAATATCAGGGTGCGGAATTTCTTTTCATCGGCATCGACGAGCTCACTCTCTTCACCCTGCGCCAGTGGCAATTTCTCACCAGCCGCAATCGCTGCCCGATCGCCAAAACATTTCCAAACATGGCCGGCGCCACGAATCCCGGCAACATCGGCCACGCCTGGGTGAAGTCGTTGTGGATTGATAAGCAGCCTGCCGCAGGAATGGAAAATCCGGAGTGTTACGATCCCGCCGATTACGATTTCATCCCCGCGCGCGTGCATGACAATCCCATCTACGCCGCCGATCAAAATTATCTGAAGACGCTCGCCGCGCTGCCCTCCCACCTTCGGCGGGCCTTTCTCGACGGCGACTGGGAAGTTTTCGCCGGCCAGTATTTCGATAATTTCGACGTAACGCGCCACATCGCGCGCGCAGAAACAATCGACTGGAAACCGTGGTGGCCCCGCTGGATCTCAATCGACTGGGGCTTCGAGCACCCCTCAGCGACATACTGGCACGCCGCCGCCCCAGGTAGCACAGGCATTCCTGCCTGTGCCACCGCAACGCCACAGCGCGATTGCGCTAGCCAAGCATCAAACGCGACATCGTTCTTTTCGCCGCTATCTTCGCCGCCATCGTCGAACCACCCAACATCTAACAACGACGCCGAAGTTTCTTCCAATCGCAACGCACCGGTTGTAGCGACTGGCGGCACAGGCAGGAATGCCTGTGCTACTCAAACCGTCATCACCTACCGCGAATACGTCACCCATCGCACGGCCCCGCGCGACCTCGCCCACGAAATCATCGCCCGCAGCCTCGCGTCACCCGCTGTCATTCCGAGCGAAGCGTCCGCGCTTTTTTCTTACGGCCTGGCTTCACCAGGCCGCGCGGACGCGCAGTCGAGGAATCTCTCTTCGCCCTACGCGCACGACCAAAATTCAAAAAAAGCCGGCCGCGCCTGGCGCAGGCGCTCTGATAAACGGCCAGCGGTACGAAAATCCCACATCACCATACGCGCCGCCCACACTCAACAGCTCTGTCATCCTGAGCGCAGCGAAGGATCCCAACTTCGCGCAATCCTCCGCGTCGCCACAAGCAACCCTCTCGCATCCGCACGCCCACGAGAAAATCGACGCCATCTACCTCTCCCCCGACGCCTTCGCACGCCGCACCGACGAAGCCTCCATCGCCGACCAAATGGGCGACGTCTTCGCCGCCGCCGGTTTCCCGCGCCCCATCCCCGCCGACAACGATCGGATCGGCGGCTGGATGCTCATGTACCAAATGCTCGACGCCAACGAGTGGCTCCTCACCGACAATTGCATCGAGCTGATTCGCACCATCCCGACGCTCGTCCGCGACATGGCCCGCATCGAAGACATAGAAAAAATGGACGGCGACGACCCAGCCGACGCCGCCCGCTACGGCCTGAAATCCCGCTACGCCACCCGCGCCGCCTATTCCATTGAGCATCTGCCATACGAAGCACGCCTCGCGGCGCGCGTGCTAAGCGCAGATCCCACAGTCCGCGCCATCCAAGCCCGCAAAGCCCAACTAGAAGAGCGCGGCCGCACCCAGTTCGTCCCGCGCCGCCGCCGCTAGCTTTTCTCTTCGCCTTTCGTACCGCTGGCCTCCGGCCGGCGCCTTCGCCTTTCGCTTTCTCCGCTGTAGCGCCGGCATCCTGCCGGCTCTTTTGCAGTTCAGTAGCACAGGCCCCGCCGGTCAGGCGGTCATGAAAACGACGCCTGTGTCAACGCAACACCGCACCTCGGTCGCAATTGCTTGGCACACATCGCGACATCGTTCTTTTCGCTTTAGCCGTTTCCGACAGTAGGGGCACGGCATGCCGTGCCCGAACGCGCCACAAGCAACCGCGCGCCATCCACACGCTGCGCCCCTACAAATGTTTTGCCCTTGCTTTCAAATCCGCACATCGCGACAAATGGCCCAATCGCGCCAAGTTCCATCGCCGGGCACGGCATGCCGTGCCCCTACTGACATCAACCCAACGCAGCCATCGCTTCCGCGCATCGCAACGCACAGCACGTAGCAACTTGCGGCACAGGCAGGAATGCCTGTGCTACTGAAAGCCATGCAAATCCCTGAAATCTGGCGGCGCATCACCACCACACGTTACGCGCGCGCTCTCGAAGCCCAACTCGCACGCGAACGCGTCACTAACGCCGAGCAGGGAATTGAAGTCGCCCGCCTCCGCGCCGAAAATCGCGCCCTGCTCAATTCCATCCTCGGCATCGCCGGCGTTCCGCCCGTAGCCGCGTCGCTCGACGATCTCGCCGCGACGCAAAGTCAAAACGCGACGCCACCCTCCGTCGCGCACACCGCAAATCATTCGCGCTCACGCGCGAATGCAACCCCGCACGTCGCCGCGCCAACGCGCCGCCGTTCCTGGCCCCAGATCCACCGCATGCTCGAATTCGAATCCGCGCAAAAAGAAAAGCCCGCCGCGGATCCGCTACCGCCGGCGCATCACTAGCATCGCGCACCAGTCTTTCGCACCGCTGGCCTCCGGCCGGCGCCTTTTCCTTCCAGTAGCACAGGCCCCGCCGGTCAGGCGGTTATGAAAACGACGCCTGTGCCAACGTAACAATGCGCCGCAGCTCGCGATGCGTGGCGCATAACGCGACATCGCTCTTTTGATACGAACGTCAAACCAACGCAGCCATCGTTTCCTGGTATCGCGACGCACAGCACATGCCAGCTTGCGGCACAGGCTGAAGCCTACGCTACTGAAGCGCTTCTCCGGTGGGAGCCCTCTGCTTCAGCAGAGGGAGCTGGACTTTCAGTCCAGCGAAAAAGCGTCGAGAAAAAATCGTGGCTTTAGCCACGGGCATTCGAAGGCCCAGCGCTAAAGCGCGAGACAAGGTTGCCGTCATCGTTACGGAGCGCTAAAGCGCTCCTCCCCCGCATGAATGCGGGGGCTCCCACCGGTGCCCGTACTCCGAAAATCAACGCCGCACCGTTTCCTCGTCTCAGCCACGCACAGCACGGAGCCTCGCACGCCCTTCTTTCGTAGCGTCGGCCTGCCCTGAAATACGAAGGTATGAAGGGCTTCCGGCCGGCCGTTTTGTCTTTCGCTTTGCACGAATAGAAATGCTAGATCAGCAGCAAAACGTAAATTCAAAAACGCCGGCACGCGCCCGCTAAGGACGCACAAAAAGCCCCGGCGCTACGAAAGAACGCCGCCATCGTTTCCTCGCATCGCAGCGCGTCGCACCTAGCAACTTGCGGCACAGGCCCTTCGGTCCTCAGGGCAGGCAGGAATGCCTGTGCTACTGAACACCGCTCGTCACTCGCCACTCATCACTCATCACTCGCCACCCATCACTTCTTCACGGAGGAAAACATGCCGTACATTCGCGGTCGTTACTACATGAATCCGGTTGTGGGCGACGCGCTCGAAGCCGCGCGCGAAGCCGAAGCGGCGCTCCAGGCGCTCGAGCACGCCGCAAAAGTGGCGCGCGGCGACACAGGCGATGACGACGACGCCAGCGCAAGCTCGTCCGGCGGAAACGCAAGCGGCAGCAGTGCCAGCGGCAGCGGCGCTAATTCCAGCTCCGACGCCTACGCCAAATCCGCTCCAGGCCCAATCCACCGCGTCGAAATCGAAGCCGCCGAACTCGTCCCCGCCCACTCAGGACGCGCCCAGCGCGGCTTCGTAGCCCGCATCCACCGCCGCGCAAATGGCAACGCCGCAAACGCGTCCGCATCGGAGCCCGTCGCATCCGCGAACGCCTCGCCAAACTCCTCGACGCAACAAAACGCAATGCGCCAAAGCACGATGCACCCCGCCCCCGAAACCCACGTCTTCTCCAATCACAACGACCTAACCAATTTCCTCCACGACCAATTCGCCGAAGATTGTAAGTAGCACACGTTCTTCCGTAGCGCCTTTCAGTAGCACAGGCCCCGCCGGTCAGGCGGTGATGAAAACGACCCTGTGCCGCAAGTGGCCAGATGCGCAGCGTCGCTAAATAAAGGAAACGTCGGCGGCGTTGGTTTGACGTTGCATACGAACGGCAGAAAGAACGATGTCGCGATAAGCGCCAAGAATCAGCGACCGAGGTGCGTTGTTAAGTAGCACAGGCATTCCTGCCTGTGCCGCAAGTGGCCAGATGCGCAGCGTCGCTAAATAAAGGAAACGTCGGCGGCGTTGGTTTGAAGTTGCGTCACAACGGCAAACAGAACGATGTCGCGGCAGCGTTTGTCTAGCGCGATGGTGCTGCGGCATGACGTTGGCACAGGCAGGAATGCCTGTGCTACTCACCGAATCGCGCGGCGTCGCGTATACTTCATGTGCAATTTCGGCGCACCGCGCACGCAGCACTTCGCGTTGCACCGCGCGCCGCAACCTCACATGGACTGCACTGAACATCACGCCGCGCTGCGCACATGAGCCACCGCTTCTCCGATTCGCCCAGCGGACGCGAGCGCCATTGGGAACGCCGCCGGCGCCGCGGCCGGCCCAGCGCGCCCTGGTTCGTTCGTCCGCTCATAATTATTCTCGCGTTTGCTCTCATCGTGGTGGTCACATGGCGCGGCATTCAATACGCGCTGCACACTCGCCCGGGCAGCGCGCGCGCAAATGTCGCCGCGTACGAAAGCGCCAATCCCGGCAGCGGCTCCGCAACAAATCGCGCCACCAACATCATTCCCGGCTGGCAGCGCGATGTGATCGTCGCGCTTGACGAAGCCCAGCGCCACGCCTCGGAAGGCGACGCCACCGAGACAAGTATCGCCATCGATCGCGCCGCTTCCATCGTCATCGTCGCGCGCCTTCGCTCGCAGCCCACCCCGCCCGATTTTTTCGACGACGCGCTCACCAAGCTCGACCAGGTTCTCGCCGCCTATCACACCAGCTCGCGGCTCACCGAGCACGTCACCGACGCGCGCATCGAACTCGCGGAACTGCGCTCCTCGATCGAGCCCATCCCGCCTGGCACTCCGTCGTCGCTCAACATAGATGAGCTGCTCGTCGCCACCGCGACGGGCGCAACGGAGCCGCCATCGAGCGCCGCGTCCACATCCAGCACGGCATCCACGCCGGGCGCGCCAGCGGACGCCGCGTCATCGTCTGCGCCGTCATCTGCGTCGTCCTCCGCGCCGTCCGCCGCGAAGCAGCCCGCAACGGCATCGTCCAGTTCGGCGCCCGCGACCAATTCCAAATCCGCGAATAGCTCGTCATCGGCCAGCAATTCCAAATCCGCGCGTGACGTCGCGCCCGGCCAAGTCTTCGTCGGCGCCCCCCGCGTGCTCGCCATCGGCGCGATGCTTAATCCCGCATCGCTCGGCGGCAATCTTCTCGACGCCACCAGCATGCCCTCCGGCGCCGAAATTCTCGAGCCGCCTCCGTCGCGCATCTTCGCCGACAACGTGCACGTCGAAAACCTCACCATCGCCGGCGCCGCGCAAACCCTCGACGGCATCCACTGGAAAAATGTCACCTTCATCGGCACGCACCTGCGTTACGAGGGCGGGGAACTCGACCTCCACGACGTCCGCTTCATCCACTGCATGTTCGGCTTCCCCTCAGACGACCGCGGCGGCCGCCTGGCCACAGCGATAGCCAGAGGCCAAACCACAGTAGTAATCGAGTAGCCGCGGTTCGCATCGCCGTCGCCTTCAGGTAGCACAGGTATTCCTGCCTGTGCCGACGCAACAGCGCGCCGCAGCGCGCGATCCTTGGCGCAAATCGCGATCTCGTTCTTTGCACTTTCCGGCAGTAGGGGCACGGCATGCCGTGCCCGAACGCGCCACAAGCACGTACGCGCCATCCACGCACCGCGCCGCTACAAATGTTTCGCCTGTTCTTTCGAATCTGAACATCGCGACGAATGGCCCAATCACGCCAAGTTCCATCGCCGGGCACGGCATGCCGTGCCCCTACTGTCTCTTGGCAGCCCGATTTTTCTGAATTGACTTCACAGCGAAATAGGCGAGCACCAACGAGATCGGAAAATCGAAAAGTAGAAACCCGAAGACGTAACCCGCACCGATCGGTTCGTGGGAGTTTGCAGAGTTGCAGCAGCGCACTCCCAAGCTGAGCGCTGACATCGCAGCGCCTAAAAGCAATGTTCCAAGAAAAACCGGCCAGGTCTTTCTATCATCGCTGTCTTTCGGCTGCTGTTCCATCGCCTGACCATACCACGACGTACTCGAGAGTCGAATGCCCACACAATCGCAGAATCCGGTAGCGAATCCTGCCATCGTTCCCATCGAAGGCGCCGTTAATCCCGCATCGCCATTCGGCATCAATTCCTCAACACCCTTCGGCGCGAACAACGAGCAACTCCCCGAGCGCCTCCAATCCGCGCTCCGCCGCATCGTTCAGCAATTCTCAACCGAATCGGAATCCACGCGCCGCCAGGAAATTCGCCGCATCAAGCAAGCGCACCAATTCTGGCGCGGCCTGCAATACCTCTGGTGGAGCGAGCGCGACCAGAACTGGCATCTCCCGTTCGAACAAAAACTCACCGACGGCTCGTCGATCGAAGATCTGCCGGGCTACGAATTCGTCACCAATATTTACCAGGCTTTCGGCCTCTCTATCGTCAGCGTGCTCTCGCAGGACGTGCCGCGGGTCCGCTTTTTCCCCTCCTCCGCGCAGGCGGAAGAAGATGTCTCAGCAGCGAAAGCCGCCACAGAAGTCGCGCAGCTCGTCGAACGCAATAATCGCATCGGAAATTTAATCGTAGATGAAGCGTTCAATCTGTGGACCGACGGCAAAGTTGGCGCCTACGTCCGCTTCGTCGTTGACGGCCAGCGCTTCGGCTTCCACCCCGAAACCGAAATCGCCGCCCGCGAAGTAAAAATCGGCGAGGACGTCTACGTCTGCCCCGACTGCGGCGAAGAAACGCCCGCCGACGATTTTCGTACCGCTGGCCTCCGGCCGGCGCAGTTGCCTTCAACGGACGACCAAAATTCAAAAACGCCGGCCGGAGGCCGGCGGTACATAAACCAGGGCGATGCCGCTACCGAGGCCAATGGGTCGTCCTCGCCAAGTTCCATCCCCGGGCACGGCAGTGCCGTGCCCCTACTGTCGGCAGGGAACGCCGCACATGCGCGCGACTCCGATCCATCTGTCATCCTGAGCGCAGCGAAGGATCCCAACGTTGCGTCAGGCGATCGCGTCGCAACATGCACCGCCTGCGGCGCCTTCCTCACCTCCGAAAATTTCGTCGCCGCCGAAACCGTCACCGTGCCTTCCGTCGAAACGCGCCTCCGCGTTCCCAACGGCCAGGAAGTGATCACCATCGTCGGCGGCCTCGAACTAAAAACTCCGCCCTGGGCCGGCGAGATGCACGAATATCCTTACCTGCAATGGAACATGGAAGTGCATCAGGCGCGCCTTCGCGCCGCGTATCCGCACGCCGCCGATAAAATCGGCTCGCCCGTCGCCACCGGCTCGCAGGAATACGAACGCCTCGCGCGGCTCGCGCAATCGCAGGGCGGACCGCTCACCGAAGGCGGCGATTTCAATATCAATCTCATCACGTTCCAGCGCACCTGGCTGCGCCCGTGGGCTTTCTTCGCGCTCGACGACAAATCTCTGCGCGACGAGCTCCTGCAACTTTTTCCCGACGGCGCCTACGTCGCATTCGCGGGCGACACCTATTGCGAATCGCGCAACGAAAATATGGACGATCACTGGCGCGTGCTCCACGCGCTGCCCGGTGACGGCTCGAGCGGTCGCCCCGCACTCGGCGACGCGCTCATCAGCGTGCAGGAGCGTTTCAACACGCTCTCGAATCTGCAGATCGAAACCTACGAGTACGGCATCCCGCCGATTTACGCCGATAGCGAAGTGCTCGATTTCGACGCGCTGCAAAATCAAACCGCCGAACCCGGCGCGCACTATCCCGCGCGTTCGAAGCCCGGCCAATCGCTCGCCGCTGGTTTTTTTCAGCCCGCGCCCGCCGAAGTGCCGCCCGATCTCGCCGAACACGCCGCGAATTTGATGGGACCCGTCGCGCAATTTCTCACCGGCGCATTTCCCGCACTTTTTGGCGGCGCGATGGCCAATAACGACACCGCCGCCGGTTACGCCATGGCCCGCGACCAGGCCATGGGTCGCATCGGTCTCGTCTGGCGGCGCATGAAATTCTTTCACGCGGACGTGATGCTGCTCGCCGTCGATTGCTTCCGCCGCAATCGCCCAAATGATGTGGAAGTCACGCTGCTCGGCGCAGGCGCAGCCTTCGAATCAAAATGGATTCGCCTGGCAGATTTGAAAGGGAATTTATTCAGCTACCCGGAGACCGACGAGCAGTATCCGACGTTGTGGTCGCAACAGCGTGGCGTCCTGCTGCAGCTCCTAGGCAGCCCGGATCCCGCAATGCAAGCAGTCCTCTCGCATCCAGAAAATCTCGCCCTGGTGAAACGCCTGATCGGCCTCGAGGAGTTAGTAATCCCCGACGAAGAATCCCGCACCAAGCAATACCGCGAAATCGCGCAGCTGATCTTGGAAGTTCCAGTAGCACAGACATTCCTGTCTGTGCCCCAAGCAACGACCAGCGCAAATCGCGCCACACAAGCACCCAACACGACATCGTTGGGTTCGGCCCCAAGCGATCCCATCGCCCAGCAAAATCAAAACAACTCAGCCGACGTTACCTCGTTTCTCAACGCGCAGCACCGAGCCAACGCAGGCACAGGCAGGAATGCCTGTGCTACCGAAATGCTACCCAGCATCATGCCCGACGAATTCGCCGACAATCACCGCGTCGAACTCGAAGCCTGCATGCGCTGGTTCTCCTCCGACGCAGGCCAGGTCGCCAAGATCGAAGCCCCGGCCGGCTACGCCAACGTCCGCGCCCACGCCATGCTGCACAAGTCGTATCTGCTAAAGCAGCAAGGCGCCTTGCTGCAGCACCCGGCGACGCTGCTCCCCCCACGAAAATAGATTCTCGCGCCAAAGACGCTAGACGACATCGATTTCACATTCGTGCGTTCAATAGGCGTGACCTACAAAGGGAATGACGCACATTCGCCAACCGCACCAGCGCCGTAGGCGCGGCACACACCTAGCCCAGGGCGGAAGCCCTGGGTACACTGCCCCAAAATTATCCGGAGCGCCGTAGGTGCGACACATTCTTCTCGTGCGCCGCGAAATCCATCCGCACCGATGCGAAATTACCCGAAAACGAAATTCGGATCGAATTTCACGCCGTGCTTCTTCAATATCGCCACGAATTCCGCGTCGAACGTCATCCGCTTGTGATGCGCCTCCTGCGTATTGATGTACCTCGCCACCCGCGCCACCAACGATGCACTCACGCTGAAGGCCGCATACCCCTCTTGCCATTCGAATCGCCGCCCCTGCTCGTTCATCCATTTCGATGAATTCGATTTGATCGTGAGAATCGCTTTCGCAACGCTCATCGCCGCCGGCACACGAATCAGCAGATGGATGTGATCCTCCGTTCCGCCGATCGCTTCAACATGGATTTCGTGGTTTTTGCAAACGCCCGCGATGTACGCCCACAGCTTCGGCTGAAATTCCCTCGGGACGAGTTTGCGGCGGTCTTTCGTGCTGAAGATTATGTGTTCGATGTTTTGCGAGTACGAATGAGGCATGTGTCGCGCCTACGGCGCTTGGTCCGTCTATATACCACGGACCCAGGGCTTCCGCCCTGGGTACACGATGCCGCGAATTACCGGAGCGCCGTAGGTGCGACACACGTATCGAGGCTGATTTAAGAGGAATGAAAACTGACAGGCAAAACCTGCCGCGGTAGGCAGGCCTGTTTTACGGGAAACCAATTTCTATTTTCGAATTTCTATTTTCCGCGCCGCGCCGCGCGACGCTACAGCGCGCGCTCGATCGTGCTGCCTGCCACGCGCGACGCGCCGTAGACGCTCTTCTGCGACGGCGGCGGCGCCACCAATCTCACCACGTGCAGCAGCCGCTCGGGCTTGAATGGTTTCGCCATGCACACCACCGCGCCCAGCTGATGGCTCGCGGAATAATCGGCGGGCTGCGCCGAGCGCGTCAACAGAATCACGGGCACGCGCTGCAGGCGATCGTTGCGCTTGATGATCAGGCACAGGTCGTGCCCGGTCATGTCCTCGCCTTCCACTTCCGCGAGAAACACGGCCGGCACCGTGGTGCGCAACACTTCGAGAGCCTGCTGCGCCGTGGGCACCACGATCACCGTGTAGCCGTCCGACTGCAAAATATTTCGCATGATGTCGCCGGTGCGCTGGTCGGACTCGACCGCGAGGACGAGCGATTGCTGCTTCACCGCGGCGTTTGCCGCTGCGCTTGAAGCTTCCTGCGTCGCCTGCGAATGCGCGAGCGCGGAATCCACAAACGGATCCGCCACGCTCAACTTCCCGTTCGAAGCATATGCCCCATTCGATGAGTACGCACCGTTCGACGAGCCCGACGCTCCCGCCGGAACTTTCTTCTCGCTCTTCGCATCCGCCTTCGCCGCGCAGAACTGCACCGCCACTCCGTGCTGCTGGCTGCCGCCCGACGACGATTCCACTCGCACCACTTCCGCTTTCTGCGCCGTGTTGAAATCTCCCGCGGCCGTCGAGTAGGGGAACGTCACCTCGAGCAACTGCCCTTTCCAGTATCCGGCGCGTGCGCTTGTGAAAAGCAGGCCGTCGCGCGAGACGTCCACGCTCTTGCACACTTCTTCAAACGGCTCCGGCGAATTCACCACGCGCACGTGCACTTGCGCCGTGATTTTCGCGCGTTTGCGCCGCCGGCGTTCGATCCCGGATAAATTATTTTTTGAATTCGAAGACGAATTGGAAGTTGAATTGGAACCGGAAGCAGCGGATTTACTTCGAGCCTCTGCGGAGGTCGTCGGGATCGTGCTCATTAACCCACCTCAAGTTGCGGGGTGCTTCCTCAGGAATGTGCAGCCGTGCCGTGCTCCCCGTTGATATAGATGTACAGGCAAGCGAAGGCCAGCGAAATAGTACGTTGGTTTCAAACTGAAAGCCGCCCGTACCAGTTTCCACGGTACTCGGTAAGTGCCCCATTTGCCGCATCCTGCGCCAATAGTTTTCCACAGCCAGTGCATAAGTACAGGTGCCAGTCTGGAACATCACCTGTACCTCCAGCCCAGGACCAAGCTTTCGCCCAAGGGCGAAAGCCAAGTAGCACAGGCGTCCGCCGATAGGCGGCCCGTGAAAATGACGACTGTGCCGCAGGACAAAACGCAGCGCGATCGCGCGATTCTTGGCACACATCGCGACATCGTTCTTTTGTAGCGCCGCCATCCTGCCGGCTCTTTTGCCTTTGGTTCAGGTTTTCGTACCGCTGGCCTCCGGCCCTCAGTTGCTGCTGCCTTTGCTCTTCGTAGCGCAGGCATTCCTCGGTGGGAGCCCCCGCATTTATGCGGGGGAGGAGCGCTTCAGCGCTCCGCAACGATGACGGCAACTTTGTCTCGCGCTTTAGCGCTGGGCCTTCAAATGCCGTGGCTAAAGCCACGATTTTTTCTCGCTGCGTCTTCCGCTGGACTAAAGTCCAGCTCCCCCTGCTAAAGCAGGGGGCTCCCACCAAACCAACGCAATCGTGCATTAGCCAAGCATCAGCACCGCGCCGTGTTTTTACGCAGGCACAGGCAGGAATGCCTGTGCTACTGGAGCACCACATGCCATCCGCAACACTCGCGCCAACTTCATCCGCGCCCGCGACATCCACATCCTCGCCGTCGCGCACCGCCGCCCCCTCCGCGCCGCCACCCCGCGCCACCGATGACGAAATTCTCGGCATCACGTCGCCGCGAAACAATCCGCCGCGCGAAGCCGCCCAACTCGAATTCGATTTCGACGCCGCTCCAAGCCCCTCCACCACGTTGTCATCCCGAGCGAGGGCCGATGTGTGGCCCGACGAGGGACCTGCAGCTGACAGCGCGTTGGGCGATGCGAACGCGAACGCAGCTACGAACGCCGCCGCCGCGTCCTCGCACGACGAATATTCCACTCAGCCACATGCTACGCAGGCACAGGCAAGAATGCCTGTGCTACCTGAGCCCGCGCACCTCCGCGCCACCTTCGACGCCAACCCCGAACTGCGCGCCGCCTGGCGCGATGCCTCCGCCTACCGCGAATCCTTCGCAACGCCCGACGCCGCCCGCCAAGCCACCGCGCTCCTAGCCGACGTCAACCACATGGACGCGCTCTTCTTCTCGCGTCGCCCCGAAGACCACGCCGCGCTCGCCCGCGCCATCGCCAATCTAGATCCCGCAGCCTTCACCTCGCTAGCCAACGCGATGCAAACCATCGCCGCCAACGCCGACGCTTCAAGTACCGCTGGCCTCCGGCCGGCGCCTCCAGTAGCACAGGCGTCCGCCGATAGGCGGCACCTGGAAATGACGCCTGTGCCACAAGTAACAACCAGCACCGTCGCCCCACACGTGCAACCACACGCCAACGCGTCAGAAAACTCACCACAGGCCGCGTCGTTGCACGACGAATCGTCCACTCAGCCGCGTGCTACGCAGGCACAGGCGTCCGCCGACAGGCGGCCCATTGAAATGATGCCTGTGCTACCTGAAACCGCCAATGAATCGCAACTCGCGTTCCTCCACGCCGCCAACGCCGCCGCCGTCGAAGGCATCGTCGCCGCGATCGAAGCGCAAGTCGAGCGCCTGCTCCCCGAAGGCGTCGCGAAAAACGCGCGCACCCGCGTCGTCGGCGAAATTTACCGCGAACTCGATTCGAGCCTCCGCTCGAATCCGCAATTCGCCGCGCAATTGCGCGACGCATTCCGCTCCGGCGCGCTCGACGACGGCCACCAGCGCGCCATCGTCTCGCTGCTCACCGGACGCGCTCGCCAGGCGCTGCCAGGTGTTGCCAAACGCGTGCTGAGCGAATGGACCTCCACCATCATGAGCGCCGCCAACGAACGCCGCACCCGCCAGCGCACAGCCGAGCGTCGCATCGACATAGCAGGCTCCAGCGGTGCAGGGAACGACGGCCGCAAATCCATGTCGCCCCGCGACCTGGATTACGCCCGCCTAAGCGACGCCGACATTTTGAATTTGTAGTTCAGTAGCACAGGCATTCCTGCCTGTGCCAACGTAACTAAAGGAAGCTGTAGCGAAACGAGGAGATGCCGGCGTCGTTCTTTTGCATTTGCCTTTTCCGACCGTAGGGGCACGGCATGCCGTGCCCGAACGCGCTACAAGCACACCCGCGCCATCCGACGCACAGCGCCGCTTCAAAATATTTTGCCGTTGGTTTTGATCTGCCTTGGTACCGCTGGCCTCCGGCCGGCGCAGTTGTTCTTGGTTTCCGCTCGGATAGAAATTCAAAAACGAAAACCAACGCGACGAATGGCACGATCGCGCCAAATTCTTTTGCCGGGCACGGCATGCCGTGCCCCTACTGAAAATTCGTTATGTCGCTTGACGCTAATACACCCGCTTCAGCTTCGGCGTGTAAAACGTCTCGTACTCCACTGGCGTCACCCCGCAATTCTGAATCGGGTAACGCGCCGTTTTCAGCCACGCCGCAATTTTCTGCTCGCCGTCCGCATCCACCGCCGCACGCACCGGCTCCGCCTCGATCACGCGCCCGTTCGCGTCCACCAGCACGAAAAATTCGGTCAAGTTCTTCAGCTCATCCTGCGGAAACGAAGGCTGATCGTAATCTTCGAGCGACGGCGCCTGGGCCAGCGTAGGACACCAATCGCGCACGGCTGCTCCCGCCGGCGGCGTAAATGGATCATCGTCAAACTTCGTTACGTTCTCGAGCGTCTCCACATTCGCATCGATGCTGGCGGGCGGCATATTTTCCGTGGCCACCACCGTTGTCATGTGCATCGGGTAGCGCTTCACGTCCAACGATTTGAAGCCGCTCAGCTGGATATCTGTCGGCACATTCAGAAAATTCCCCTGCGCGCTGATCGAAACGAGCTGCTTCGACTCGGGATCGAAGCACGCCATCGCGGTGCCTTGCTGCTTCGTATTCGCGTCGAGCTTGCTGATGTGAATGCACTCGCGCGTCTGCCCTTCGATCTGCTCGTTTGAAACGCCGGTCACGTCGTAGTCCACCATCAGATACTCAGGCATGGGCGATTTCACCAGGTCGCGCACGTTGCGCAACGGCAGCGTGACGGCCACGCTCGTGCGCGTCGTGTACATTTTCTCGCCCACCGCCACATCAATTTCTTGCTCGCTGCCCAGCTTGAACACCTCGCGGTAGTGCTGCGTCCCCGACCAGAATATTTCGTAGCTTCCATCCTGCGCGTGCCCCAGCACTTCGTAGTGAAAGCGCACCAGCTGATGAAACGGCGGGCTCGCCGGCTTGCGCAGGTTCATAGCGATGAAAGCCCGCTCCAGCATTTCATTCGCGCCAGGATAGGACGCCTGTTGCCCGTTGGCGCCGGCGTTCGCATTGGCGCCGCTTGTCGGCATCGCCGGTGGCCGCCGATTCCGGTCCGGCTGCTGCCCCACCTGCGCCCCGGCCGGCGCTGCAAAAAGCGCCACCAGCATCATCAGCAGAGTGGACATCATTGGCGCCAGTGATCGTCTTACGCAAAGCATTCCGCAGCGTCGCATCATAAGAAAAGATTAGCACGCCAGCATCCATCGCGATAACGCGACAGTAGGGGCACGGCATGTCGCAGATCCCGCATGGGTTCGCGGGGCCGTGCCCGAACGCGCTAGATGCAACCTTCAGCCATCCACGCACACTGCGCTACAAATGTTCTGCCGTTGCCTTTGAACTTCCGCACTACCACCGAGCCAACGACGATCTAAGCGAATTCCACAGATCTCGGCAACGCGCCAGCGCCGTAGGCGCGGTACACACCTAGCCCAGGCCGGAAGGCCTGGGTACACGATGCCCCGAGTTGTCCGAGCGCCGTAGGTGCGACACATCTTTGCACTTGGGGGCAATTGGGCGCAGATGCCCCGCGATCATTCGACGTCAGATTCCATTGTTCCTTCGAATTTATCGCTGACAAATGAAGCGTCTGTCGCACCTACGCCGCTTGACATGTTTTTTCAATTCCGAACCCAGGGCTTCCGCCCTGGGCTAGCTTATGCCGCGCCTACGGCGCTCATGTTTCGCAACACCGCTTCTAGCTACTTCGGCATCGCATGAAACCACAGCTTCGCTACTAGCAACCCTCGGCACAGGCATCCTGCCTATGCTAACTCAAAACCCACAACGGAGACTCCCCCATGGCACAAATGCAAAATTCGCAATCCGTCGCATTGCAACTCGAAAAAGTTCGCGACAAACTTCCGCTCCTCTATGAACGTGACGACATCCTGCTCACCATGATCCAGCAGCGCGGCGATGTCGAACGCGTCAGCTCGTGCAACATGCGCCTCCCGCTGCAAATTCGTCCCGGAGGCAAAGCAGGCCTCGCCAATATGGACGGCGGCGATCTGGGCCGCGGTTCCGGCACGGTGTATGACGTCGCGCAAGTGACGCCCGTATTTTTCCGCCACGCCGTCGAAATCACCAAGCTCGTCGAGTACGCTTCGAACGCGCCCGAGAAAGCGATCGAAAACGCCGCCAAGCGTGAAGTGAAAAACGCGATGGCGCAATTCCGCTCCTTCCTCGACAAAGTGATGCAGACCAACGGCAACGGCGTGCTCGGCACGATCAGCTCGATCGCTTCGACCACGTTCACGATGGCCAAGCCGCCGGGTTCAGTGCTCGTCTATTACAACCAGACCATCCAGGTCTACGATCCCACGCTCACCACGAATCGCGGGTCGTGCAACGTCACCGCCGTCGATCCATTCGGCAGCACGATTACGGTGGACGCGGTTCCTGCCGGCACAAGCGCGAACGACGTGATCGTTCACGACGGCCTCACCGGCGCGCAGCCGGTCTCGCTCTTCGGCCTGCTCTATCACCAGTCGAACGCAACCACTGGCACGTGGCTCAACTTGAATCGCGCCACGTATCCCGTCGAGCTCGCCACTCCGCGCGTGAATGGAAATAATTCCACGCTCACTCCCGGCGCCGTGCGGCTCGCAATCAACAAAGTGCGCAAAGCATTGGGCACCAATCAGGTGAGCAAATTAATTGCGTACACGTCGCTCGAGCAGGAACATCAGTGGGAACAGCTCGGCGTGACGATCTCGCAAATCATCAAGGAAGGTGCGGGCGGGCGCGCCAGCGATCTCGACCTGCTCTTCACCGGCGAAAAGTCGATGGCCGGCGTTCCGATCAAATCTTCGATCAACGCCAACCAGTCGCGCGTGGATTTCCTCGACCTCTCGCACTGGGGACGCGCCGTGATGCAGGACATCGATTTCTACGACGTAGGCGGCCAAACCGTCTTCCCGATTTACGGCGCAAGCGGCGGCCTCGCCTCGGCGTACATCTTCTATTTCGTCACAGGCTTCCAAGTCTGGAACGAATCGCCAAGAAGCGGCGCCTTCATCGACAACCTGGCGATTCCAACGGGCTACTAGGAAGTTGCAGTTCGCCGTCGCATTCGCGGTGCGCGCTAGACATGCAAGATCAAAGAACGCGTTCTTTGGTTTTCTTGTTTTTGCGACGCCGCGCGTATAGCAGCTTGCGGCACAGGCAGGAATGCCTGTGCTACCAAAAACAAAAGGGCGGCTGCATCGCTGCAGCCGCCCTCAAAATTCGCAACGTGCACTGGGCACGCCTGTCAAGCAACAAAAGTTTACTGCCAGTGAACATTCCAGTCAAGTTTCATATCGCGCAGAAGTAACGAGCGGAGAGTGGGAGATTCGAACTCCTGAGGCTGCAAGCAGCCTTCTGCGCTTGACAGGCGCGCCCAGTACCCCCACTGGGAGCACTCTCCAAAGCAACGCCTGCCTGTGAGGCTTATCGCGCGATCTCATTGCGACCGCTAGAGAACAAACGTCTCTAGCCGCCGCTACCTCGCTGGTATTTGAACCACGAATTTGATCGCGAACCAAAAACAAAAGGGCGGCTGCATCGCTGCAGCCGCCCTTAGAATTCGCAACGTGCACTGGGCACGCCTCAGAAGCAATTTAAGTATAGCCCCTTTGCGCGCTGCGTCAAATAATTCTTCGGGTACGCATCGAGGGAGTGAACGGAGAGTGGGAGACTCGAACTCCTGAGGCTGTATCCAGCCCCCGACGCTTCTGAGGCGTGTCCAGTACCCCCGCTGGGAGCACTCTCCGAAACCCGCCTCGGCGCCGTCCTTATCTCACGCACTTCACTTTTCCCGCCAGAGTACAAATGTCTCCACGCCCGCGGATCCGCGTCACTCGCGAAACGCACCACACCCCCGCCGCCATCGCCGAACGCATCACGCGCGCCGGCGGCACGAATCGCTACGGCGAACCGAACTTCCGTGTCGTCTGGGGCGGCGCGCGCCTCACCTGGATCGGCGGCCGTTGGACCGACCGCGACGCCCACGGCAACGTCAGCAGGGAAGCGATCGAGCTGCGCCAGGTCCCGAAATATCTGCCCGTCGATCGCTGGCACATCGAACGCTGGATGCCGCCCGAATTTTACGGCTCGCCCGACCAATGGCGCGCGCTCACGTCCGAAACCGAAGACGGCATCCGCATCCCCGCGCTAGGCCCATACCCCGCACGCGGCGACTACGAGCACTGCTTCACATTGCAAAGCAGCGCCGGTGAATTCGAGCCGCTCAACGCCGCCGCCTGCGACTACATCGTCCGCGCCATCGAATGGTCGCGCCGCCAACCGCGCTCCGATCAACGCGCCGCGCTAGCCGAGCGCGAATCCCGTCGCACCCGCGACTGGGATCGCACCGCCGACGCCGCCCTAGACGCAGTCTTCACGCCGTAGCGTCGCACAGCTACATTGTTCGGATTACGGTCCAATCCTGACCGCGAGCGTCAGATATTTGCGCACCGGAACGGGCTTTCCGTCTATGTTCTGAGCCGGCTTGCAATCCCATTTATGAAACTCTGGTGCCTCAACCGCGTCCTTGCAGAAGTCAACTCCCGTCGCTTTGCAGGCCGACACATCCGAAATGTGTCCATCGGGATTGATCACCATCGAGAAAGCAGCGGCTCCTGAACGCCCAGCGGTGTTGGCGAAGTTCGAAAAATCAAAGAGATGATTATCACACTGGCACATGGTCACTCCACCTTCGCCTTCGTTGTAGATGCCGTCCTTTGGTGCCAGCGACTCGAGAGGGCCGGGCATATGCGATCTAATTTCGTCCGTCAGCTCGATCTTGGCTCGCAGACTCACACTTGGTAGCGCCGGCCCCTTTCGAAATGCAAGCGATGAAATCGTCACGCCGATCCCACCGTCCGCGGGAGCGAAGCTTCCGATCAGCAGCGCTACGTCGTGCGATTGTGAGAAGTCTCGAACCTTCTTCAAGTCAACTTCGTTCGTGTCGGGATTGCGCAGGCTGTTTAACTCACCTGCGAACTGCTTGCGCTCGAGTACGTCGATAGGCGCCCACGTATCTGTGGCTGAAAGCCGGTCGGCGAGCCAACTGCCGAAAGGCGTAATCTGCCGATTCACATCAATGAAATCCAGAACGATAACGTGTTTGACGTGAGCCTTTCTGAGTCCTGCGGTGACGGCTTGCGCAATCTGCGCGAACGTGTCTTGGTTAGCAGGCGCCTTATTCCGCCCCGCCACCGCCGCGGCGGAAAAGAAAAGCGGTAGCCCCGCGAGAAGGATCACAACGGGCATCCGAAATCGAAAGGGCGGGGCGGAACAGCAAGCCACTACACTGGGCCGTGAAGCGGCATATCGCGACATGATGCCTCCTAGCGTGCGCGGTTCGTTGGCGCGAGCCACGTTTAATGTTACTAGAAGTCGTTATGTATGACGTAAGTTAAACAAGGCGGGTTTCGGGAGAATCACTTTCTGCACTTCACCGCACAGCCTTCCAGCGCCTGTGCCACCAAGGCCGCTATTGTCCAAGATTCACCCGTCCGGTGAGAACTTTCAACAGCACGATCCCGCCAAAAATCGCCGCAAGCAAGCTCAGCAGCGTGCCAATCAGAAAATATTCCGCGAAGCGCTCGGATTTCCCCAGCTCCGGAAGTTGTACAAAAACATACAAATTCTCTTATTTGTACGTTTTCGTACAAATTAGCAATATTGTACGAAAACGTACAACTGCAACATAATACATTTACACCGAGGAAGGCTCATCCACTATGACTGCATCCGTCCAATCATCGAACTCCGCTCCAGCATCCGCTCCGCGTGATTTTGCCGCCGACGCGCGTCGCGGTCCTCGCGACATCCTCTTAGAAACGCGCTCGAACGGCGACGCATCCGCCACCGCCGCGATCGCCTCGATCTCCGATCAGGACTGGCACATCTCGCGCACTCACGGCGTCTATCACATCCCCGCGCGCGCCGCGGGCGAGCCGTATGCGCTGGTCACGATCACCTCGCGCGGCGACGCGCTCGATCTCGGCGATAATCGCCGCTTCCCATTCACGATTTCCGCGCGCGACATCGCCGAAGATCTGCTCCAGGACCTGCGCGAGCATGGCATTTTCGTCTGCGCCGGCGAGCGTCCCTCCGCCGAAGAACTCGCCTCCGCCACAGCGCGACGCGACGCCTACTATCATCAGCTCATTTCCGAAGGCGACACGATGTGGGCGCGCGGCCACTCGTTCCGCGAAATTTCAGATCTGCATCGCCGCGCAGCGATCGCGCTCGGCGTCGAACGCGAATGGGCCTACGTGCCCGCCCGCTTCGCCGATTGCCCCGCCTGCGGCGAAAAGGTGAAGCCCAGCGTCGCAGTCTGCAAACACTGCGGCGCAATCCTCGACGCAGAAAAAGCCGCCAAGCACGGCCTCGGCACAAGCAGCACCAGCGCCAGCGCAAACCGCGCCACACCAGCGCCGCCCCCACCAACGCGACAGTAGGGGCACGGCATGCCGTGCCCGGCAAACGAACTTGGCGCGATAGCGCCATTCGCGCGCGGTTTTCAGTAGCACAGGCGTCCGCCGACAGGCGGCAGCGTGAAAATGACGCCTGTGCCACAGACGCTACGTGCGCGGAGTTGCGAATACGAGGAAGCGCCGGCGTCGTTCTTGTGAATTTGACGTTTGCAATTTGCGCGCACATCAAACCAAAGAACGCAATCGGCGCCCCGCCAAGCACAAGTGATCCAGATGTGTTCTTACGTTGGCACAGGCAGGAATGCCTGTGCTACTGTCATCGCACTCCCCCGATAGCCTTAACGTTACAATAGCGGCTGGTGCGGTCAATTTCACCCAGCCTGCCACGCTCCTGCTGCAAATTTTCTGGGAAGGGAATCGCAATGAATCGAAATTGTACGCTGCGGCCACTCGCCTCATCCATGAAAACGATCACACATCTCGCCGCAATCGCGCTGGCCCTCATCACCCTCGCCACCATCGCAGCGCCCGCCGCTCGCGCGCAAGGTTCCCGCAAAGACGACATCGTCTTCGGCCCCGCCGGCCATCCCGTCGCCGGCCCCACCATCACCGTCTGCGCGCCCACCGCCACCGGCACTCCCTGCTCGCCGCTCGCCGCGATTTACACTGACGCCACTCTCACCGTCCCCGCCCCGAATCCGTTTCAAGGTGACGGCATCGGCAATTATCATTTCTACGCACTCGCCGGCCGATACATATTGCAAATCACCGGCCCCGGCATCCACGGCGTGCAAACTTTTCCCGACGTAATCCTCCCGCCCGACCTCGGCTCCACGAGCGGCAGCGCCATCTCCGCGTTCAGCCTCGCGCTTGGCGGAAATCTTACGGTCGCCGGCAACGCCACAGTTTCAGGTAACGCCACGGTCACTGGCACACTCACCGCCGGCGGTTTCAATCCCGGCACGCTCACTCCCTCCGCGCTCACCGTGATGGGAAACGAAGCGGTGCAAGGCCCGCGTCCGCGCGTCGACGTCACCGCGTTCGGCGCAAAAGGCGATGGCGTCACCGACGACACCGCCGCCATTCAAGCCGCCATCAACGCCGCCTGCCGCGCCCCCTGTGTGGGCGGAGGCGGCAGCGTTTTTTTTCCGCCGCCGCCGCTCTACTACAAAGTGCTGCAGCCGCAAACGCCCTCCACCTCGCCCGTTTTTTCTACGCCCAGCGGCTACTGCTTTGGTTTGCACCTGCTCGGCGGCAGCGTGGGAGAAGCGAGCCAGCTCCAGCAATTTAATTTCGCACCGATGGTGGCCATCAACGTCACCGCCGGCGCCAGTCCCAACACCGCTCCCGTCTTTGCGCTGCCCGGCTTCACCACCATCGAAAATCTTTCCATCCTCGGCTCGAATCAGGCCGTTTCGCTCTACGATTCTGTCAACGTCCTGTTCCGCAACGTCTGCCTCGCCGTCAACGGCACCACCGGCCAGACCGACAACACGCCCCTGAAAATCACAAACAGTATCTGGGTTCGCTTCACGGGCGGCTGCCTGATGGCCAAGAACAGCTCCACCACGCCGATCGTTCTCTTCACAGGGGAGACGCCCATCAGCGGCGAAGCTCCGCTCGATGGCCTGATCACGATCGAAGACGTCACCGGAGCCGGCGGAGGCATGCAGTACATCCAGCGCTTGAATCAATCCGGCACCGCGGGCAGTCTCGTCTTTCGCAACATCACGCTCGAAGATGCGTCCACGGACTTCCTCACATTTTCCGCGCTCCCCGGCGTTTCGATGGGCCCCATGGACGCTATCACGTTCGATCACGTGAACACTTCCGACGAGCCCGTCGGGAACACCGCGGTTCTCGCCATCAATGCGCCCACGCTCAACGTCAGCGGCGTCTTCATGAATCACGTGTCCACGGGGAATAGCCCCGCGGGCGGCGCCGTCGCGGTGCGCGAAATTTCCGGCCGCGCCGATAATATTTTCATTACCAACTGCAACTCCTGCGTCACCGCCGTGGTGGACGGCAGCGGCAATCCGCTCGGCTCGGTCACTTCGCAAAATTCCAATGGCTTCGACCACACTGTGAACATCAGCGACGGCGGCGATCGCCTGCGCACGGATCCCTACGAGTCCCTCAATAACGACACCAATGGATTGCCGATGCGCGCCACTTCGTCGGGAAATAAATTCGCGTCGATGGGCATTGACTCGGCCAACGGCTTGCTCTTCGGCGACGGCGCGAGCTTCGGTTACACTGCGCAGCTGTATCAGACCACCCCGGAATCGCTCGACGTGGGATTCGCGAAGGCCTTGCCGCCGACAAACGTAGCGGGAACTGCGACCACCGGCGGCACACTCGCCCCCGCGACCTACACCTACTGGGTGCGCACCGCGACGGGCGCAACGAGTTGCAACAGCGCCACGGAATCCGCGCCCTCGCTATTTTCCGCGGGCGTAGTCGTCGGCAGTCCGAACAACGCCGTCAATCTCACCTGGACTCTTCCCTCCGCCTCGGTCGTCGCCATCACCGGCTACTGCATCTTCCGCAACACCACGCCCAGCTTCAACAGCTCGCCGCGCAATGTTTTCGTTTCCGGCGCGTCTACCTCCAGTTTCACCGACACAGGCTTCGCCGGCTGCTGCGACCTGACGCCCCCGATCAACTTGATGCAATCCGCGCACCGCTTCACGGCCACCTCGCTCGGCGTCAACACCACCAATCCGCAATCGAATCTCGACGTGAACGGCTCAGCCGCGGTGAATTCGCTGAACCTCGTCCAAAAAGCCGAGCGCTTCGCGGGCGCAGACGCGGGCGCAAAACTCAATGCCTGCCTCACTGCCGCCGCAAGCACTTCGAGCGTTTGCGACGCGCGCGGCATGACCGGCACTCTCACCGGCGCCGCGCACATTTCGATTCCCGCAGGTACAGTTCTGCTCTGGGGGCAGGGCCAGCTCACCATCACCGATTCGACCACGAACGACGCAGTCGAGCTGATGGGTGACGGCGCTTCCATCTACGGCTACCAGGAGAGCGGGCTCGGCACCGTTAGCGCGCCCGATACTTCCGGATTTATTTCCTGCGCGACAACCGGCTGCACCACCGTGCGCAAGCCCAACGCCGCGTCGTCGAAAATTAATTATGTCCACATCGTGGGCATGTATCTCGGCGCCACCGGCGCGAATTCCAAGGTCGTCGATCTCACCAGCATCGGCCACTCCATCATCGAGAGCAATAATCTCGCGCTCGGCACCGGCGGCACTTCCTACGGAATCTTCGGCGACACTTCCACCGGCGGCTTCGACGGCACCAACACGCTGATTCGCCACAATAATATCGGCCTGAATTCCACGGGTGACACGTGCGTCTCACTCGCCGGCGTTTTCAACGCCGTCGTCATCGAGCAAAACGTCTGCACGCTCGCACCCGCCGCATCGCTCGGCTACGTCTTCAAAAAAGATTCCAGCGGCAACTACCCCGACAACGACGAAATCTACGGCAACGATTGCGAAACTTCCTCCACCGCTTTCGGCCAGGTCTGCTACGACATTATCGGCGCGCTCTCCATCACCTTCGGCCCCAATAATCGCTGCGAAAAAGTTTACAACTGCCTCGAATTTCCTTCTGACGGCAGCGCGAATGGCATCCACGTTCTCGATCCTTATCTTTCGCTCAGCAATACGGCACAAATTCTGCCGAACGAGCCCTCCACCGCCACGGTCGCGATCGACAATAACGGCCACAACTGGCTTCCCTCGATGCACTATGGCATGAACGATCTCGGCGGCGACAATCTCATCGGCAATTCCGGATTCGAAGGCTGGCAGAATTCCACGTCGCTCTACTATTGGGGCGGCGTCTCGGGCACGAACATCAATCAAGCAGGCAGCGGAATTTATCTGCAGGAAACCAGCGCGGGCGCAAATCCCGGCATCGATACCTACACGCAGGGAACTTTCAACGTGCGCGTCGGCGACGGCGCCACCGCCGGCCTCGGCGTAAACTCCGCCTGCATCCAGGTGGACTCCACGCGCGAGTACACGCTGATGATGCGCGTCGCGTCCGCGTCCACTTCGAATAATTTCCGCCCCGGCTTCCGTTTCTACTGGGACGCAAACTGCACCGAAGCCGATCGCATCACCACCGCGTCATCGAACGCGCGCGTGCTCGCGCCGGTGAATTACGACGGCACCTCGAACAGCACGGGGAACTGGCAATCCACGAACGCGTCGCTCACGTACAACAATGGCATCACCTGTAACTGCAACGTGACCGGCGCCGACTGGCAGGTGGCGACTGCGAACGCCTGGACGCCCACGCGCAATTTCGGCATCGTCTTCCGCGTGCCGAATGCTTTCAGCCTTTCGACCACGGTGACGCACTCGATGCGCGTGATGCTCCTCGAAAACACCGCCGCAGCGGGGAACTACATCTACGTCGACGACGTCGCGCTCAGCATGGGCCCCGTAACTCCGGATATTCGCAATGCCCCAGTCCGCGATTCAGGCAACTCAGTCGTCTACGGCTCGCTCGCCGTCTCGCAACACCTCAATCAAGGCGCCACAGGCCAATTCGCAGGAACCGTCGCGTTGGTAGGCGGCACCGCGACAGTAACATTCCCCACGCCCTTCGCCTCCGCGCCAGTCTGCGTAGCCAACGATCAAAGCGCGATCGCGACGGTGAAAGTGACGCCGTCAGCCTCATCATTGACGCTCACGCAATCCAGCGGCACCGACACAATCAACTGGCTCTGCGTCGGCAACCCGAATTGAGCATCCGACCAGGATGCTCATCCCGACGGAGCATCGCGACCGAGGGATCCGCAGTTGCCTTTCAGTAGCACGGGCGTCCGCCGACAGGCGGCTTGTGAAAATAACGCCTGTGCCGGCATAACAACGCAGCGTGATCGCGATGCTCGGCGCACAACGTGACATCGTTCTTTTCGCCTTCGCCGTTGGCGGCGACCGCGAACAGGCATCTGTCGCACGTACGGCGCTGGCCCTTCTACGTATCGCTAACCCAGGGCTTCCGCCCTGGGCTAACTTATGTCGCGCCTACGGCGCTCACATGCTTGCGTAATGCTGGCGTTTCTCGGTTTTTACGTTCGACGACACTCGACTCGTTTCATCCACGTCCAATCGGGCAAACACATCAGCGCCGTAGGCGCGGAACAAGTTAGCCCAGCGCGGAAGCGCTGGGTACGCTAATGCCGAAATTCTCCGAAGCGCCGTAGGCGCGACACACGGCTAGCCCAGCGCCAAAGCGCTGGGTACGCGATGCCAAAATTCTTCGAAGCGCCGTAGGCGCGGCACACGGCTAGCCCAGGACGGAAGTCCTGGGTACACGATGCCGAAATTCTCCGAAGCACCGTAGGTGCGACACATTCTGCGTTCGTTCGCGCGGTGCGCTGCCAAAATACGAAAGAATGCAATCGCGAGCACGCCAAGCACCCGCGATCAGCGCCGCGCTTCAACGCCGGCACAGGCGTCATTTTCACGCTGCCGCCTATCGGCGGACGCCTACGCTACCAAAATGCACATCCCCGAATCCGCGCATCTCTGGACGCTCTTCGCCGCCGGCCACGGCCTGCACGTGCTGAAACGCGCCAGCCTCTCCGCCAAATCGCGCCTCTCCGGCACCAAAACGCGCCGCGAATGGCTGCGCACCAACGCGCTCGCGCTCGGCATCCGCCTCTTCGTCAACGCCGCTGCTTTTTCCTACTGGATCGCGCACCCCAGCGCTGCCACGCACCTCTTCGGCTCAGCGGGCCTGCCAGTAAATCTCACGCTCGAGCCCGGCCACGCCACAGCCGCCATGTTCGGCCTATCAGGCGACAGCCTGATGGACTGGGCCGCGGCCAAAATCCCCGCATTGCAAAAAGAAATCCCGGTAGTAAACGATTGACGCCTTCCAGTAGCACAGGCGTTCGCCGATAGGCGGCAGCGTGAAAATGGCGCCTGTGCCAACGTGGAAACACCGCGCGATCGCGCCACACCTGCAAAATCAAAGAACGCGTTCTTTTGCTGCCTTGTTTTGGCGACCGCCGCGCATATAGCAACGCAGGCACATGCGTCATTTTCACGCTGCCGCCTGCCGGCGGATGCCTGTGCTACCTACGGCGCCGTCGCAATTCCTTGAATCTCAAAATGCGCGCTGAAAAGCAGCGGCCCCGAACCGATAAACGCACGCGCCGGCAGCGGGTCCGTAAAATACGTCCGATACACCGCGTTGAACCGGTCGAACAGCGACACATCCGAACAAAAAATCTGCACGTAGACGAGGTCCTGCATCGTCAGATCGGCTTTCTCGAGCGTCGCGCGAAACCCGTCCATCATCAGCCGTGCCTCCTGGTCGACGTCCGCCGGAACTTTCCGCGTCGTCAAATCCAGCCCCAGATGCCCGGCCAAATAAAACGTGCTGCCCACCAGCACGCCCATGCTGAACGGCAGCTTCCCATACCCGCCCGGCGGCGGAAAATGCGTCCGAGTCTCCGATGCGTCCATGCGTCTCCTCCTGAATGATCGTTGATGTAAGCGCGCACGTATCCTACCGCAACGCCGCTGCATTTTCCGAAGTAGGGGCACGGCATGTCGCAGATCCCGGATGGGTTCGCGGGGCCGTGCCCGAAGTCGCTAGGAGCACACCGGTGCTATGCGTGCACCGCTGCGATGCCGCACAGGCCTTTTGTACCGCTGGCCTCCGGCCGGCGTTTTTGAATTTGGTTTTGAAGTTGTGCCAGCAAATGCAAAAGTCAAAGGCGCCGGCCAGAGGCCGGCGGTACAAAAATCCGAATCCTGCAAACCCCTGTTCGATGGCCTCGCTGTACTAACGCCGCATTCGGGCACGCCTTTGACATGCTTGCCCGCCGTGGCGGGCCGTGCCCCTACTGAAAACATTCTCGCCCCGCACTCATCACTCATCACTCATCACTCCACTGCTTCACTGATTTCCGGAGGCTGCTATGCCCGTCGTCCCCACTACCGCCTACTCGCAGGCGGAAGACGCGCTCACGCTCGCGCGCGCGTTGATGAACGACTCATCCGGCGCCGTCTTCACCGACGCGCTCTTGATGCCGCTCCTCAACTCCGCCTATCGCGGCCTGCAGCGCGAGCTCGCGGAAAATGGCGTCAGCGTCCTGGGCGAGCAGCAGGATATCGACCTCGAGCCCGATCCCTCGAGCGGCGTCACCAACACGGAAATCAGCGACACCTCCAGCCCGCAGCTTCCCTCCGATTGCCTGATGCCACAGATGCTCTGGGAACGCGCCACCGCGAACACCGCGGACACATTCGTCCCCATGGAAAAATTTACAAGCGGCGGCGGAATGCTCAACCTGCAACCGAGCACATATCTGCGGCTGTGGGAATGGCGCGAGGATAAAATTAATCTGGTGGGCGCAACGCAGGCCATCACCGTGCGCGTGCGTTACGAAAAGATTCTCCCGGCGCTCACGCTCGGCACAGACCCGGTGCAGATTCGCGCGGCGACAGACCCGCTGGCGTTCGCCACAGCGGCACTGGCCGCTCGTTCGCGAGGCGCCCGCGCTCTCGCGCAGGATCTTCTAGGCACCGCGCAAATGGCCACAGAAGAATTGATTCAGCGCTACGTCCGCCCAGAACAGATAAAAGGCCGCCGCCGCAAACCCTACAGCTACCACCGCCGCGTAATTTATCTGTAGCCGCCGTCTTTGACTTTAAGTAGCACAGGCATTCCTGCCTGTGCCAACGTGGAAACGCAGCGCGATCGAGCCACACCTGCAAAATCAAACAAAACGTTCTTTCGTTTCCTCGTTTTGCAACGCCGCGCAGGTAGCAACTTGCGGCACAGGCAGGAATGCCTGTGCTACTAAAAACCTACTCCACGTCGAGCGTCACCGTCACGCCGCGCGGCGCTGACTGCGCCGTCGCTTGCACCGTCATCTTGTACATGCCAGAGGGCGTCCCGGTGACTCCACCGCCGCTTGATCCGCTGCCGCTCTTGCAGCCTTCCAGAATTGCAGCCACGCTGAGCGCTAGCGCAATCGCGCACGCAATCGGCACGAAGCGCTTCGGTAGCGCAAAGCAGCACAGCGCGATCGCCGCAATTAGCACGAACGCGCCAATCGCGCCTCGCGCGACGAAATTTCCGTCCGAGCTGCCGCCCCGCATCAGCGCAGCGCCCGTCTTTGGCGGTGGCACTGGCACGCGCGACGTCGTCACAAACATCACGCTGAACGGCACCGCCGTGCCCGGCGTCGTCACCGGAATGCTCGTCGGCGAAAAAGTGCACGTGGTCTGCAGCGGCAGATTGCCCGGGCAGATCGGCGTCACGGTGCCGGTGAAAATATTGTCGGGCACCACTTGCAGCATGAACGTGCCGGTCTGGCCGGCGTTGATGGAAATCTCCGTCAGCTGGCCGCTCGCAAACAGAATCTGATAATCGTCGCCCGTGCCCGCCACTGACGACGCCAGCGGATTCGCCGCGCCCGTATAGTTGACGACCAGCGTCGCCGTGCGCGTCCCCGTAGCCGTGGGCGCGAAGCCCACATTGATCAGGCAGCTCGAACCGGCATTCAGCGTGCTGGTGCACGAAGTGGACGACACCACAAAATCCGCAGGCGCCAGACCGATCGTTGTAATCGCGATGCCGGCGAGTGCGGCATTGGAATTATTCGTCAGCGTGAACGCGGACGTCGGAGTGATGCCCGCCAGCGGCTCCGCGCAGAAATTCGTATTGCCCGCAAAGCCCGGCGGCGGTGCGATGATGGGGCAGGGAACTCCCATCGGCGGCACAGGCGCAGGAGGCGGCGTGAGCGTCACATTCGCCACCGGCTGCCCCAGCCCTTTGATTTCGCTGATGCGATTGCGCCCCTGCTCGGCAATAAATAAATTCCCATCCGCATCGAACGCGATATCGCCCGGCACACTGATGTTATTCGCAGCCGTGGTGAGCCGCTGCGTCACTGCGTCAATGCGCAAAATCCGGCTGCCTGCAGAATCCGCAACGAAAAGATTCCCGCCACCATCAAGCGCCAGTCCATCAGGACACGAATTTGGTGCGGCAGTTCCAGTAGGGGCACGGCATGCCGTGCCCGAAGATGCTACAAGCGTGGCAATGCTATGTGTCGCAGCGTCCAATCGCAGCACGCTCCCGCTTTCGGGCGCCGCAACATAAACGCGGCTGCCATCGGCGGTCACTGCGACATCCGCAGCCTTCGCCACCTGCGCCAGTACTTCGATTTTTCCGGGGTTCGCAGCCGTCGCGTCATGCAGCTCAATCACAGCACCCGCGCCATGATCCGCAATATAAAGGTTGCCAGCGCGATCAAGGGCCAGCCCCATCGGCTCAACAAGCTGCACACTCTGCGTCGGCCCCCACTTTCCCGCGACGCTGCGAATTACGCCGGGCTCGCTTGACGTCGCAGCCGAAATCCGCCGAATCGTCGCGTTCTCCGTATCCGCAATAAATATCGTGCCGTCCGGTGCGATCGCAACGCCGCTGCGCATATAAAACGAACCGTTTTTTAGGCTCAGCTGCGCAGACGTTGCAGCCCCGCCATCGCCCAGCGATCCCGCTGTGCCGTTGCCGGCGATCGCAACCAGATTTGCGCTCGCCCCTGCACTCGCCGCAACACTCGCCGCATTCGCACGAACGGAGCCGGACGCGGGCAGCGACATTACGCGATTGGGCGTCTGCGTGGCTGTGAAATAAATCGGAGGAAGCTGTGAAGCTTCACCACTCGCCACAGCAGAATCAGCAGCAGTAGGACCCAGCGCCAGCGCCCGCACTGAAAATCCCTGCGCGATTACAATCGGCACATTGGAAGCCGCCGCCGCAGTCGTCGTAGTTGTCAGAGACGCTGCGCCATTCGCGGCCGTAGGGCTCGTCGCAACGCCCGCACCCATCACATTACTCGTCGAAGAATTTTGCGCCCGAACCCGGGGCAGGGAATACGCCAACGCGGCCGCACTCATCACTGCCGCCACTGCCACCACTCTCATTCGCCCCAAATCATTCTCCGTTCCTATGCCCCATTTTGCTGAGCCCTAGGCTGTCCCGCGCAGTCTCGAAACCGCAGCCCGTTCTACGGCCCGTCGCTTGGATTCGCAAGCATGCGTACGGGTTGCGCGACAAAATTCCGCCTCAAGATAGCCTACAAGTATCGCGCAACAAGCCCGAAATCATAGCACGCCTTCCACTTGCACCACCCAAAGGAGCCACCATGGCACTCACCTTCTCTCTCATCGACACCTGGGATGACGGCAACCGCATCCACGTTTCCGGCACCATCGCCGCATCCGGCAACTACACCACCGGCGGCGACACGCTCGATCTCTCGCAATCGCCGCTCGTCGCGTCGTCGCAACCGCCCATCAACGGCACCGCCTGGATGGACGGCCTCGCCGGCTACGACTACGTCTTCAAGCCCGGCGCCGCCATGAATTCCAACAAGGTGAAAATTTTCCAGCAGGGCGCAGCCGCCGGCGCATTCCCCGAGCTCGCCGCGGGCGCGTACCCCGGCGCCATCACCGCCGATTCCATCACGTTCTACGGCATCTTCAAGAAGCTGCAGTAAGTAGCACAGGCGTCCGCCAACAGGCGGCACGTGAAAATGGCGCCTGTGCCTGCGTAAAAACGCAGCGCGATCGCGCCTAACCTGCGAGATCAAAGAACGCGTTCTTTCGTTTCCTCGTTTTCGCGCCACCACGCACCTAGCAACTTGCGGCACAGGCAGGAATGCCTGTGCTACCAAAACCTCCGCGTCTCCGTGTCTCCGTGCCTCTGTGGCACGCATTGATTTCACCCACACCATGTCCATCGAAACTTTTTCGCCTCTGCCTCTCACCACCTTCGGCACCTGGCTCACGCTGCTCGATCCCTCCGACGTCCCGCCCGGCATGTCGCCCGATTGCGCCGACGTGGAATTTTTTCCCGGCGGCGTGCGCACGCGCCCGGGCCTGGTCTCGCAATTCGCCCCGCTCGCCGGCACGCCCAACGTGAACGCGCTCAAAACCTACATCACCACGAATCTCGTCCAGCGCCTGCTGATCCTCGATTCGTCCGGCACGATTTACAAGGAAACTTCTCCCGGCACGCTCGGCGTCCTGATCGCGGGCCTGCAGCCGAATCTGCAATTCGCTTCCACCACGCATTTCGGCCGCGAGTACATGGCGTTTTCCGATGGACTCGTGGGCGCCGATCTGCCGCGCCAGTTTGACGATACTTTTTTCGATCGCGTCAGCCAGGTGGGACCGGGCGAAGGCCCCGCGCTCGCCGATTCCGCGCTCACCGGAAATATTTCGCCGGGCGTGCACGAGTGCGTCGTGGTATTCGTCACGCGCCAGGGATTCTGGACCGCGCCCTCGCCCATCGCGAACTGGACCGCCGCCGGCTCGAAGCAAGTTACCGTGACCAATATTCCCACCGGCCCCTCGAATGTAGTGCAGCGGCTGCTCGCATTCACGGCCGAAGGCGGCGCGAGTTTTTATCACGTCCCCGATTCCATGGTGATTGACGACAACACCACCACCTCGCTCACCGTGGATTTCTCCGACACGATTCTGCTCGCCGGCATCAGCATGGATTATCTTTTCGCGCAGATCGAACTGCCCGATCAACTCGGCGTGATCGATTATGCCGAGCGCCTTTTCTGGTGGGGCGAGCGCTCGAAAATGTCGCTGTTCAATAATCTTTCATTCGACGGCGGATGGGACGCGATCGCCGCCGGGCGCCCGCTCGGCTGGACGCTCGATCCCACCAGCGGCGCGGGCGGCAGCAGGGAATCGTCCGACGTGATTTGGGGCGACGCGTATCGCATCACCGGCGACGGCGCCACTTTGATTCGCGGATTGATTTCGCAAAGCGCCGCCACGGACACGGTCGGCGATCCGCTGTGCGTGAAGGGCGTCGATTATTCCGTGCGCGCGCGCGTGAAACGCAGCGGCGGGCTCACGGCCGGCACGCTGCACATCAACGCATTCAGCCCCACGCTGGGCCTGATTGGTACCGGACTTTCCGTTGCCGCCAGCGCCGCCACCACCGGCTACCAGGAATTTATCGCGGATCTGTTTCCTCCGCAGGCGTCATTGCCGGCCGATCTCGTGCTCCGCGTCTATGCCGACGGCACGCCCGGGCCCAGCGGCGAATCGTTTCTCGTTGACTGCATCGAAGTGTTTCCCACCGCCGAGGCGCAGAATTCGTCGCTCGTGCGCGCGTCTGGCACCGACGAGCCCGAAGCCTATGACGGCGTCAGCGGCATCATGGAAATCGCCGCGAACAACGGGCAGGGAATTCGCGCCGCGTTCAAGCTGCGCAATAATTTATATTTCGCGAAGGAGCGCAGCCTGTACGTCACTGCCACCGACGGCGTGAACGAGCCGTCGCTCTGGGGCGTTGAGGAAGTTTCCAACGCCGTCGGCACGCCCTCCGCGCACGGCATCGGCTTCGGCGAAGAGTGGGTAGTGATCGCCGGCCGCTCCGGCCTTTATTATTTCGACGGCAGCGCGCCGGTGAAGCTTTCGCAGGAAATTCAGCCCACCTGGGACGCGATCAACTGGCAAGCCGCGCAGAATTTGTGGGTGGTGGTCGATACGCAGCACAAGAGAATTCTCGTCGGCGTGCCAATGGGCACCGCGACGCAGCCCAACGAAATTCTCGCCCTCGAATATAGCGAAGGCTTGCAGGATCCGCTCGTCGCGGTCATGTCGTCGCCCGAGCGCTCGCGCAAATGGACGCCGTGGATGATTGCCGCGAATTCGTGCGCGCTCGTCGAACGTTCCACAGGAGTGGCGCAGATTTTCTTTGGCTCCAATGACGGCAGCGCGAAAATTCGCCAGCTCACCACTGGCGCATTCTCCGACGACGGCGCCGCAATCCACTCCTACTACACGACCGCGTACCTCGCCGCCACCGGCATCAGCGGCCGCAATCTTTTTGGCTACCTCACCGCCTACGTGCAGGGCGCAGGCGCGCTCGCGCTCAGTGCATTCTCGCCAGGCGACGTCACCCTCACGGCGCTAGGCAATTGGACCCTCAGCGCCCCAGCCTCCCGCGACATGGAGCAATTCATCAACGTCCTCGGCGAGCGCATCAGCGTCCAGCTAAGCACAAACGCAGTAGGCGCCTGGTTCTCAGTAACAAAATTAGTCCCCTGGGCGAAGCCAGACCCCTTCGCAGTAGTCCGCGGCACCAACGCATAGCGTTCGCTCTTCGCCTTTCAGTAGCACAGGCATTCCTGCCCGTGCCCCAAGAAAAATTACAGCTAGATGTCCAATGCTTGCCTCGCACTCGACATCGTTCTTTCCGCCGTTGCCGTTTCTTCAGTAGGGGCACGGCATGCCGTGCCCGAACACGCTAGCATCGTCGTCGCGCAGACCAGCACCTTCAGGCCAACGCGTTCTGTCGTTTCCTCGCATCGCGTGCTAACGCACCCAGCAACTTGCGGCACAGGCAGGAATGCCTGTGCTACTCAATACGGCGCATCCGGATCGAACGATCGTCGAATCGCCAGGCACAATTCTTCCATCCGGCCGTCCGATAATTTCTGGGCCAGACGCTGCCGCAGATGCGATTTCCCGAGCGGCTGAATAAAGTGCGCGCGCAGGCACGACCGCTTCGGCAATCCCGTTTCGTCCGGATCCAAAACCATGGTTGTGGGACTTTCGCGAAGCCTGCTGCTGAATGGAACAATCAAGATGCTGCTGATGGAAGAGTGATGATTGCGAGTATCGGGCGAAACCACAACGACCCAGTGCGGCGAGGGCGGGTCACCGATTGTTGCGCTCCAGATTTCGCCGCGCGAGGAAATCTTACTCATCTAGATCGATATCTCCAGCCGAGCTCGCAAACGACGCGGCGAGGCGATCTTCCTCCGCGATCTCTTCAGGAGTAAGGCTGTCGTAGTAAGCAATCGTGGCCGCCTCGAGGCGCGCGCGATTCTCCGCCCGACGCATCTCATCGAGCACGTAGTCAAGCGCCTGCGCCAGGTTCTCCGCTTTCCTCGAACGAATCAGCGCACGAAGAAACGCATAGCCCTCAGGCGAAATGGTAGTAGATACTTTCTTTCTGCGCGCCATGGTCTCTACCTCTATCGTACTTAGAATCTTGTGCTTGCCGCCACTATCTAGCAATGTTATCAGATAACTGTCGGACAAACAAGATGACAATTGTCTGATAGTTTCTCTCCGTGCCTCAGTGACTCTGTGGCCTCAACAAAATGCTCACCGTCCCCCAAATTGAATCCTTGCGCACCTCGAACCCTCAGCTCTACGAAGCGCTGAAGCGCCTCGCCGAAGCTTCGCTGGGGCCGAATCAGGGCTGGTCGCTCGACGACCAGATCACCGACGGCTCGCTTTTCGCACGCGTCACCTCCGGCGCGCTCACCGGCGGCAAAGTGGATCCCGCAAAATCCGGCGTGCTGATGAAAGGTTCGGTGCCGCCCACGTGGTCGGGCGCGTTCACCTATGTCTCGACCACCAGCACGATCACCTGGTCGTGGACCGCCCTCACAATTTCGCGCGCCGACGGCTCGACCACCGCGGTCCCCAGTGGCTCGGTCGCCATCAGCGGACTCACCGCCGCCACCACTTATTATTTTTATCCTTATTACGACGACGCCGCCCCCGCGATCGCCTGGGTGGCAGGCGGCTCGAGCAGCGCCGGATCGCCCTCGAGTGCGTTCACCGCGAAAACAAACTCCGCCGCGCAACAGCAAGCTCTGCAATCGCGCATTCCGCTTTCGCAAGGCGCAGTCGTCGCGGCCACCACAAGCTCCGGCACCGGCGGCGGCTCAGGCGGCGGCAGCGGAAGCTGCGTGCGCGCGGGGACGGTGGTGCTCACAAAAGAGCGCGGCACAGTTGCGATCGAAACGTGCACGGTGGGCGAACATCTGCGCTGCCCGTCGATCCTGCGCGCCGACGCAACCACCGCCGCCACCAGCGCCTCGAGCAACGCCGCCGCTGCAATGGGCGGCACCGCGGAAGGTTGGACGCGCATCATCCGCCACGAAGTGCGCGACGCGGACACTTTCATCCGCCTGCACTTTTCAAATGGCGAAACGCTCGACGTCACGCCGCATCACATCTTCACTCTCGCCGACGGTTCGCCCATGCGCGCCGAGCGCCTCTGCCTCAGCGACATTCTCGTCGGCCGCTTCGGCCGCGTCACGCTGCTGCGCATCGAAACCATCATCGAGGCCGGCCAAAAAGTAACGGTCAGCTGCGCTCCATATCAGCAATTCTTCGCCGGCTGCCACGCCCCCTCAGTGCTGACGCACAATTACACCTTCAGCTCGTAGGTAGCACAGGCGTCCGCCGACAGGCGGCAACGTGAAAATGACGCCTGTGCCAACGTAATGCCGCACCACGAATCGCCAATGCTTGGCTCGCAGCGCGACATCGTTCTTTTCGCATTCGACCTTCTGCAAAACCAAAGAACGCAATCGCGCGTCAGCCCAACATCTGAAAATTTAGCTTCGTTTTCACGTTGGCACAGGCACGAATGCCTGTGCTACCTAAACCCCAATGACAGGACGCTGCTACTACATCACCACGCTCGCCGACTGGCAGCGCCACGCGCACCGCTTCGCAAACTCGCACTGGCTCGCGCTAAGCGGCGACGATGACGCCATCGCCAGCAGGGGATTGACGCACGCGACGCGCATCATCGTCCTCGTCGATGCCGACGAGGGCGTTCACCTCGCGCTCGACGACGACGCCGCCTTCGAAGCGCTGCCACATCCGTTCGCGCCAAAGCCAATCTCGCACACCGCGCACGAAGCGCTCGCAGCACACGGCGTCGCGCCAGGCTCCACCACCTTCGACGCCGCCGAAGCCATCGCCCGCGCCCACCCGCTCCTGCGCCCCCGAGTCTTTCTAACACATGCACGTCCGCGCCTACACCGAATCCGATCTCGACGCACTCCGCCGCATCCACGCGCGCCAGGGCTTCGACTACGCGTTCCCCGATCTCGGCGATCCGATCTTTATCTCGAAGCTCGTGATTAACGACGCCTCCGGCCGCCCCGTCTGCGCATCGCTCGCGCGCATCACGTGCGAGATGTACCTCGTCGCCGACCCCGACGCCGGCACGCCGCGCGAACGCTACGCGCGCATCCTCGCATTGCACGATGCAGGCGCGCGCGATCTGCTATCGCGCGGCTTCGATGACGCCCACGCCTGGCTCCCGCCTCCCATCGCGCGCCGCTTCGGGCGTCGCCTCGAAGCCCTGGGCTGGATCCGCGACGACGCCTGGACCCCGTACTGCCGCCGCCTGCGCAAGTGACTAGTGGCGCGCTGATCGAATTTCCCATTTCCCATTTTCCAAGTTCTCTTTTCTATCTTCCCGGAGGCCACCATGTCACGCGGCGCAGAACACAGCACCCGCCAGCTCACCGACCAGCAGCTCGCGCAGCAGAACCAACTCATCTCGCAATCGAACCAACAGGGCACGCAGGACCGTTCTCTCCTGCTCCCCACAATTCAGTCGCTGCTCACCAGCCCCGGCTACACGCCCGCCGAGCAGTCCGCCATCACGCAGCAAAGCATGGGCGCCGCGAATACCGCCTACGACGCTCTCCGCGAACGCGCTGCCAATCGCGCCGCCGCCCCCGAACTCACCGCCCAACTCGGCCGCGAACAAGCGCAGTCACTCGCGAGCCAAGCGCAGCAAAATCAAATCGCCTTCGCCAATCAACGCACGAAGGATCAGCTCGCAGGCCTCAGCGCCCTCGGCCAAACCTACGGCATCGACACGAATCTCCTCGGCCACGCCATGGGCGTCCCCGCGCAATTGCTCGGCGTCCGCCAGCGCGCATCAGGCGGCTCCTCGACAAGCGGCCTGGGCAGCCTCTTCGGCGTAGGCTCCAGCATCGCCTCGCTCTTTGGTTAGCAGTTCGTACCGCCGGCGTCTCGCCGGCGCCTTTGAAGTTGCCGTTCAGTAGCACAGGCATTCCTGTCTGTGCCAACGTAACAATACGGCACGATCGCAAACGCGTGGCACACAACGTGACATCGTTCCTTTTGCCGTCGCCGTTCGTACCGCTGGCCTCCGGCCGGCGCAGTTGAATTTGCAGTTTCCTCAGTAGGGGCACGGCATGTCGCAGATCCCGGATAGGGTCGCGGGGCCGTGCCCCTACTGAAAATTTTTCTCGCCGCGTCTCCGTGCCTCCGTGACTCCGTGCCCCAACTCCTCAAATTCCTCGAAGCGAACGCCCGGCCGCTCGCCGTCACGTCGCTGGTGCAGTTCGTCGTTTTTTTGCGCTGGATCTATCGCCGCATTCGCAACGACGAACTCATGCGCGCCTTCGTCGAAGACATGGCCACAAATCATCTACCGCACATGTACAACCTGCTCGAAAAGCTCTGCGACAAGCAGGGAATCGAACGCGACCCAGCGCCAACAATCCGCTGGATCGACTTAAACGACCGCAGCAATTAGCAAGACGCCTTACGCCTTTCGTACCGCTGGCCTCCGGCCGGCGCATTTGATGTTGCTTTCGCTTCTGCCTTTCACGAACAACCCAAATTCAAAAACGCCGGCCAGAGGCCGGCGGTACATAAACCAACGCATTCTTTCGCTTCCTCGTTTCGCACACGCACGCGTCCCAATCAACTTGCGTCGCAGGCCCGCCTGCCGGCAGGCAGGCTGAAGCCTACGCTACTCAAATGCGCCACCTTAAGTGGCACAGGCACTCCTGCCTGTGCGCCGTTGCGCCGCAACGCTCTGAAACACGCACATGAGTCGCACAATCGCAATCCCTGAACTCAAGAAGGGCAGGCTGAAGCCTGCTCCGCCAAAACCACTTTGCCCAATTCCGACAACGCCGCGCTCATCGCCCTTGCACGCGCCACCGCCGCGCAACACTCACTCAACCCCGCGCTCATCTGCGCCATCGTCGAACAAGAATCCGCCTGGGACCCGCACGCCATCCGCTACGAACCCGCCTTCCGCACGCGTTACGTCGCCCCGCTCGGCCTGCCGCCAACGGAAGAAGTAGCGCGCTCAATTTCCTGGGGCCTGATGCAAGTGATGGGACAGGTCGCGCGCGAACAAGGCTTCACCGCAAAAAGCCTTGCCGCACTCTGCGACCCAGCCACGGGCCTCGAGATCGGCTGCGCAGTTTTCGCCGCAAAACTCCGCGCCGCAAGCACCGGCGATGCATCGAGCGTCGCGGCTAACGTTGTCCATCGCGCCCTCGAACTCTGGAACGGCGGCGCCAATCAGGCGTACGCCGCGCAAGTCCTAGCGCGAGTAGCGCACTACCAGTAGCGCATCGCGGTTGTCTTTCGTACCGCTGGCCTCCGGCCGGCGCCTTTGACGTTATTTCCCGTTTTCACCTTTGGCACAAAACACAAATTCAAAAACGCCGGCCAGAGGCCAGCGGTACATAACCCAACGCAGCCAATACGCTTCCTCGTTTCGCACACGCGAAGCCGCAATCAACTCGCGGCACAGGCGTCATTTTCACGCTGCCGCCAGTCGGCGCACGCCTCTGCTACCAAAATCGCCACCACCGCCAATGGCGCACCAGCGCCAAGTTCTATCGCCGGGCACGGCATGCCGTGCCCCTACTGAAATACCTTTCGACGCATTCACCCACTCATCACTCATCACTCGTCACTCATCACCATTTCACATCAAAGGACCACAACATGAAAACTCTCGCCGCACCTGCCGCCATCTCACTCGCCGCGATCCTCATCCTCGCCGCCCCAGCTCACGCCCAACACACCGCCACCCTCACCTGGACCAACTCCGTCGACACGCCCCAAACCAACATCTACCGCGCAGCAGGGCAGTGCCCGACCACCGCGACCACCGCGCCCACCGGCTTCACCAAACTCAACTCCACGCCCGTCACCACAGGCACCTTCGCCGATTCCGCGCCACTCATCGACCTCTCCTGCTACTACGTCACCGCCACCTCCAACGGACTCGAGTCTGTCCCGTCCCCCCTCGTACAGGTGTCTCTTCCGCCTGCGCCTCCCACCGCCCTCCAGGCAACCGCCAAGTAAGCCCTTCATGTGGCACGGCCGCCCCTACCCACCCTGCGACATACCAGGCCTCTGCCCCGCGCAATAACGCACAGCCTCAAATGCTGGCTGCGCGCAATATGGAGTGCGGCGGCTTGCCGCCGCTTTCAGGCGACGAAACTCGTTCCGTCGCTGTGGCGAGCCAAGCCTCGCCCAAGAAAAGCAGGAGCAAGCTCCCGCACTCCACACGCATCCAACCGCAAGTGCTTGGATCGCGCGCGCTGCCGTTCTTTCCGCCTTAGCCGTTTCCTCAGTAGGGGCACGGCACGCCGTGCCCGCACACCCAAACAGCGCAGCTCGTTATCCATCTCAGCGCTCTCGCACTTGCCGTTGTCTTTCTCCGCCGTATCACCTATCTCATCGCCAACGTGCTTTCCTTACGCACAAGAATGTGGTTTCATTCCACAAAAGGAGGGCTCAGCAATGCGCACATCAATACGCACATCAATACGCGCATCAACGCGGCTAGCACTAATCTCCGCCGTGATGCTCCTGCCGGGAGCCGCAGTAGCGGGCGGCAAATATGACGGCAACTGGCTCACCAAACTCGCCAGCGAAGCGCACGGGCAAACCCCCGCGTACAAATGGGAATTTCCCAGCGTCATTAAAGACAACAACTTTCACGGACAGCACAGCGAAGAGGGAAGTCCCGGCTATCTCGTCATCGACGGCAAGATCGCCGACGACGGCAGCGCCAAGCTCGCGGCCAAAGGCACCGTCAAGGAGAACCACGCCCACGGCGTCTTCGCCATGAAGGGCAACAACTACAGCTACAACATCAAAGCCCAATTCGAAGACACCAAAGGCACAGGCACGCGCGACGAAGGCGCCGGCATCCTCGGCCGCTCCTGCACCTTCGAATTCCTCAAGCAGCCCGACGCAACTCCCGACGCAAATCCCGCGCCAAGCCCGGCCGCAACTCCCGCACCAAATCCAGCGCCGAGCCCAGCCCCAAACTCAGACGCCTCCCACTAGAAATCTGAATCCCGAAGTCGCCGCTGCCTTCGCAGTTCGCTTTTGAAGTTGCTTTTCAGTAGCACAGGCCCCGCCATCAGGCGGTTCGTGAAAATGTCGCCTGTGCCCCAAGCTGCTGCGCGGCGACGGCTCACAAATGCCTGGCGCACACCGCGAAATCGTTCTTCTCGCATTTGCCTTTCGTACCGCTGGCCTCCGGCCGGCGTCTTTGACGTTAGCGTTTTCCGTTCGTACCGCCGACCCATGCCCCTCACTCTCACCACCCGCCACAAAATCGAAATCGCCGCCTCCTGCGCCGCACTCCTCCTCGCCGCGCTCATCTTCCACGCCTGGCTCGCCGCCCACGACGATCAACTCCGCCTCGCCTCCACCCTCGCCACGCAAAAGCAAGCGCTCGACGCCGCCGACGCCCGCGAACGCGACCGCAACGCCACCCTCAAAGACGCCCTCGCACAAATCGACACCCTAAAGCGCGCAGCGCAAAACGAAACCCCAGCCCAACTCGCCCGCGCCCTGCAAGACGCGTTACAACTCCCCCAACCAATCACAATTTCGCCCGCGCCATTCATCGATGCCCACGCACCGGATGTTCGTACCGCTGGCCTCCGGCCGACGCCTTTGCCTTCACCCACCACGCAGCACCAAGACTCAAAAAATCCCCCGCAAGAAACCCACCACCCCAAATCACTCCTCGATTTACTTTTGCACCGCGCTCCAACCACAAACATTTCAGCCAATAGCACCAGCGTCGAGCCAGGACAAACGCTGCCGTCCTCGCCGAAAGCGCAAAGCGAAAACGCCACATCACCGCAAAACCAGCAGGGAACTGGCACTTCACTTCCCGCCCCCAATTCAAGCGCCGCGAATCGAGCGCCCTCGGTAAATCCCGCGGCCACCGCGCCAAAATCCACCGCCCAAATCCCCTCCGCCGATCTCGCCCCCCTCTACAATTACGTCCAAGACTGCCGCGCCTGCCAGCTCCAACTCACCGCCGCCAAACAAAACGCCACCGACGACGCCGCCAAAATCCGCGCCCTCACCCTCGAGCGCGACGCCGCCGTCACCGCCACAAAAGGCGGCCCCTTCTGGCTCCGCCTGAAACGCAACGCCCACTGGCTAGCCATCGGCGCAGCGGTAGGTGCCGTCACCTCCGCCACCGCCCTCTGCCACACAGGCCACTGCCGCTGAATCACCGCGCTCGCGTCGCGATTCAAATGCGCGCGGTCCAGCGATCGCGCTACGTTCGTGCGTCAACGCAGGCCGCCGAACCTACGCGAAGCAAATGCGCAACCAAGCAGCTGCACGTCGACTCGCATTTTTGCGGGAACGTTCCAAAGCGGCTTACACTGAACCGAAGTTTTCGCGCGGCGCGGAGCCAAATCACCAGCACAACTTCCTTTGCCTAGATTTCTCCTCCGCCTCTCAATTCCGATCGCAGATCGGTTTCGCCTCCACGCCGACCTCGGAAATTGCAAGCGCCAAACTACGATCCTCTGCGATTTCGATGTGGGGCGAACCGCCATCAGAACAGGTGCGAAAATGTCTCAACCCAGCACCCTTTCGCCCGTCAACGTTTCGACACAGGATTTCCTTGCGCCCCATCCTCCTCAGCTTCCCACAGCCCCGCTGCCGCACGTGCCAGCAAATACGGGCTTAGCACGCCAACACGCCGCTTCCACACCCACCACGACGACTATTTCTGCTTAGAGCTTTACACTTGACTTCCGCTAATGAATATTACGTTGCCGACTTGGGGTTACTGTACGGTTAGGGTGAGGGATAGGGTAGGGGGTGAGGAGGCGGGGGGGGCGGTGGATGTTAGGGTGAGGATGTAGGTGCCGGGTGGGGTGGAGGAGGTTTGGGTTGTGGGGTGGGGGGTGCCGCAGGAGACTGCGGTGATGGTTAGGGCGATGGCTAGGGTGGTGGCAGTTGCTAGGCTGGGGTTGACGTGTTTGCTGAAGTTTTGGTGGTTGCGTGTGCGGCGGGCCGTGGTGACCTTGGGGTAGCGATTTGTGATTCGGGCTGTTGCGATCCTAATGGCGATTGAGGTGGCGATGAGCGCGGTGATGAGGGCGATGAGGACCAATAAGATGAAGGATACCTCTGCTGGCCTGCGTCTTTGAATTTTGGAGTTCGTTCCCGGGAGTATCCGGGGCTGCTGGAAGGATGGCGTCGCCGTTAGCGAGTGAGACGGAGTCTGGGGCCCGAGCGGCGTTTGTAACGGGAGGAGACTCGTGGTTGCTGGTCGGGCGGTGGTGGAAACCTGCACTTGGAAGGGGGCTGTGGCGTTGGCGGCTAGAGTGATTGGAGTGGGGATTACTGTGCATGTGGCTCCGGCTGGAGCGCCTGAGCAGGTGAGTGTGACTGGGCCGGCGAAGCCGTCGATGGATTGGAGGTTGAGTTGATAGGTGGCTGTTTGTCCGGCCGTGATTGTGGCGGACGTTGCGCCGACGTTGGGCGGGTCGATGGCGAAATTCATTGCGGTGGCTGTGAGAGGAACCGACTGAGGCGCATTGGATGCGTTATCGGCTATGGTCATGCTGGCGGTCCGTGCGCCGACCGCAGTGGGCGCGAACGTGACATTGATTAGGCAGGTGGCGGCGGGAGCTACTGGCGCCGTGCAGGTATTCTTTTGGGTGAAGTCGGCTGCGTTTGCTCCAGAGAATGAGATGGAGGCGATGACGAGCGCGCCTGTGCCTGTGTTGGTTGCCGTGATAGGCACTGGCGGACTCGCTGTGCCGACCAACTGATTTGCAAAGGTCACGGTCGCCGGGGAGATGGAGACAGCAGCTTGAGTGGCGGTGCCGGCCACGGGAACTGAGTGGGGATTGCCGACGGCGTTGTCGGAGATTGAAATTGAGGCGGAGCGATTCCCTGCCGCGACTGGTTTGAAAATTACGGTTAGTTGACAGCTTGCGCCAGCACCCAAGACCGCTGAGCAATTTCCATTCTCGCTGAAGTCAGCTGCGTTGGGGCCTGTAACGGTGATCCCGTTGATGGTTACGGAGCTGGTGCCTGTGTTGGAAAGCATAATTGTTTGTGATGGACTCGGCGTACCGACGCTTTGAGCTGCGAAAGTTAACGAGCCGGGAGAAATCTGCAGCGTAGGTGCGATGGCCATGCCTGACAGTGAGATGGATTGAGGGCTGCCGGAGGCATTGTCGATGAAATTGACGGTGGCACTTTTGGCGCCGCTCGTTTGTGGAGCGAAAACGATCTGCACGAGGCAATTGGCGCCGATTGCGACGGTGCTGCCGATCGGGCAGGTGGTGCCCACGGGTGCTATGGCGAAGCTGGCCGCATCAGAACCAGTGAAGGTCAGCTGCGACAGAGTTAGAGCAGCGCTGCCCAGATTTCGAAGGGTGATTGGCTGGGGGCCGCTTGTGGCTCCGACAGCGAGCGTTCCGAAAGTGAGGGACGCGGGGGAGAGATTTGCGATTGGCGAGGCGGCAACTCCGGTGCCGGACAAGGCAATCACCTGCTTGGCTGCGGTGAGGCCGCCGGAATTGTCGATGATGTCGATTTCGGCTTGATAGGAGGCGGTGCCCTGGGGCGCGAAGACAACATTGATGGTGCATGAGGCTCCGCCTGCGATGGAGTTGGAATCGCAATTATTGGATTGAAGCGCGAATTGATTCGCATCGGCGCCGGTGGGCGTGAGATTGGTGACGGTGAGAGGTTGGTTTCCCTGGTTGAATAAGGTGACGGCTTTTGAGGCACTGATGGAACCTTGCGGCTGATTTCCGAACGAGAGGCTTGTGTTGGAGAGCACAGCGAGCGCGCCGCTGCCGATTCCTACGACAGAGAGGACGTGGGGGCTTCCTGGGGCGTCGTCCGTGATGGTGGCGAAGGCTTCTGCGGGTCCTACGGCGGTGGGGGAAAAACTGATTTCAAAAGAGCATGTGGCGCGAGGCGGCATCGGCGTTCCGATGCAGGGATCGGAGCCGACTATTGAGAACGAGGAGACATTGGGGCCTGACAGGGCGATATTCGAGACGTTGAGAGGTGCGTCGCCTGTGTTGATGAGCGCGGAGAAAAGCGGGGGGATATTTTGCGCGCCGACTGGCTGAGCGCCGAAATTCATGTTGAGCGTGGTGAAGGAGAGACTCGGCGCTGAATTGGCGCTCTCATGGAATGCGAGAACGAAAGCGTCGGCTGCGGGCGGCAATTGCTGACAGCTTGCGCAGATTGTCTGCAATCCTGTGCTGAGATTTATGCCGCTTGGAAAATCGGCGGAGGTCGAACGGCCTGCAACGTACACGCCTCCTAGCGCGTCGGCTGCGATGGCGTTACCGTCGGTGACTGCGGTGCTGCCGGGCGGGGCGGTGCCGGCGAGCGGAGTGGCGTAGATCAAGGATGCAGGTCCGGCGGCGGTGGGATCGAATTTGGCGACGAAGGCGTCTTCGTTGCCGGTGAAGGGTTGGAGATTGTCGAGCCAGGGAAAATCCCACGAGGTGGTTTTGCCGGAGATGTAGAGCGCGTTGGAGGCAAGGGCGGCGACACTCAGGCCGGAGTCGGATTGCGTGCCGCCGAGATAAGTTGAGTAGAGAAGCGACGTCATTCCCGAGGTGGCATTCTGTGCGATGGCGGAGAAAAAAGCGTTCGCACTTCCCTTCGCGGTTCCCTTCAGAGTGGATTGCGCGCCGGCGTTTGTTCCATTCGTGGGGAAATTCGTTGATTGCGTGGTGCCGGTGACGTAAGCGGTTGCCGGCATTGGGGCGCCGACGGAAATTGCCAGCGCTTGGTCGAGTCCGGCGCCGCCCAGGAATGTGCCGTAGGCCAAATCGGAAGCGCCAGTTCCTGATGGGCGGAGTTTGATCACGAAGGCGTCGAAGGGATCTCCGGCGTAAGTAGTTTGGTAGCCGTTGAGAGTTGGAAAGGTGGCGCCGGGGTTCGAGGTGAAGCCGGCGATGTAGGCGTTGCCGGCGGCGTCGACTGCGACTCCTCCGATTCCCACCTGGGCTGTGATTCCGAGATAGGTGCAATATTTGATGTGGGGAGTTGGCGCTGTAACCAGCGGGCGGAAAACGGCCAAGAAGCCATCGCTGATGCCGCCGCCGTTCGCGGCCTGGAAAGCGCCTGTGGTGACGGGAAGATCGGTTGAGGTGGTGTCAGAAGCGATGAAAATTTCGCCGGCTTGATCGAGTGTGATGCCGCCGGGATTTTGAGTTGATTCCGAACCGCTGCCGCCGAAGAGGGTCGAGTAGACGAGCGAGGCTCCGGTGGGCGCTAGCTCGGCGACGGCGATGTCATTCGCGCCGCTGGTGCGGGTGCTGCCGTCGGTGACGGGAAAATCCGCGGAAGTGGTTGTCCCGGTGACTGCAACACGGCCAGAGCTGTCGACGGCGATCATGCCGCCGTTTTCATTTCCGCTGCCGCCGAGAAAGGCGAGATATATAAGGGAATTTGCGCCTGAGGCGGTGGGGTCGATTTTGGCTATGAAAAAATCGGTGGCGCCTCCGCCGGGACCTGTGGTTGCGGGGGCGGATTCAGGGAATGTGGAGGCCGAAGATGTGGTGCCGGCGATGTAGAGCTTGCCGGTGGAATCAGCCGCGATGCTATTGGCACTATCTTCTCCCGCTCCGCCTAGAAAAGTGGAATACGTGATCGAGAGCGAGGGATCGATTACGAGTGCGGAATGCGGGTGGCGGCGGGCGATGCGGAAGCCGATTGAGCCGTCGGGTTGGAAGAGATAGGCGCCCTCAATTGGGTAACGCTGTGGAGGACTCGCGGCTGCGGCGCTTTTGTGCGCCAGTTCCCTGCCGCAGACCTCTTCGTAGAGCGCCGGCTTGTGCAGGACGAGCTGGGCGTTCGCTACTTGCATCAACAGGTCGCCTTCAGCGTTGAGGCGCAGTTCTTCGGCGCCAGAGATCTTGATGCGTAGGTTGTCGGCGTTCGCTTGAGGAGCGATGCGGAGGTCGAATTCGAGTTGATTTTCGTCGCGGTTGGCGGCTTCGCTGCTGTAGGCGACTGCGTCGACTCCGGGCAGAATGCGGCGAGCTTCTGCGCGGGCGTAATTCGGAACGGCTGTGCGCCATTTCGAGGGATCGCTTCCAATGAAGTAATTGGTTCGGGCGCGAAGTGGGGCAATTCCCTTCCATTTGACGAATGCATTCATCTCATCGGAGGTCCCGTCGTTGGAGCTTCGAGCAGCGCGCGCGAAGGTGATTTGAAGCCGGTGATGCATCGCAGGAGTATTGCGGCTGCTGCGGGAATTGAGGGGCTCGACTTCGATTCCGTTGCGGGTCAAGAATGTAGAGAAGTGGGGCCCGCGGGCGAGGAATGCTACTTCGGCTGGCGCTTGTCCTTCGTTGGCCTCGAAGGTGAGCGGGATGGATAGCGGCCTGGATTGATTGGTTGCGGGGGCGGGCCGATGAATGGCGGTTGGCTTGATGAGCGCGATCGGGCGATTGGACGCGATCAGTATCGATGCGCTGGTTGCGAGGAGAGAAAGGCAGAAAAAATATTTGGTCCTGGTCATTTAGGGCCCTTGCCTGGCGATGTTTTCCCGCAGGCTCGTGCAACTCGAAGGCGCCAATCCCGTTGCCGTTCGTTGTTTCGAACTGTGCTCTGCTTGAGTGCGGGCAACTATGGGTTGCTTGGGCGGGAGCGTCAATTCGAGTTAGTACGCAATACTGCGGTGGGGCAGCGTAAAACTACGGTGTTCGGACAGGTTTCTCTGCTGAATCGTGCGAAAATGGGGTGATGGGATTCGAAGGTAACAGCTTGAGTGACAGCTCGTCTGGGCCGGTCACGCGACGGGTGTTTCTGACGCTGTCGGTTAGCGCGCTGATAGGGGTGGCGATTCTGCGGTTTCGCGGGCATCGCGCGATGGCGGCGCAGGTGGCTGCGGCGGGTCCGCCTGCGACTGTAACAATCGTGGAGTTTGCGAAGGATGGGGAGCGAACCGGGACGGTGCAAGTTCCGAAGATCGTTAAGACGGACGATGAATGGCGGGCGCAATTAAAAGATCGAAGCGTCTACGAAATCACGAGGAAAGCGGACACGGAAATCGCGTTCTCGGGCCAATATTGGGACCTTCACGACCACGGGCTATTTCGGTGCGTGTGCTGTGAGACGGCCGTATTCAGTTCTGAAACGAAGTTCGATTCAGGGACGGGCTGGCCGAGTTTCTGGGCGCCGATCGCGAAGGAAAATATCGAAACGATCGAGGATCATAGCTTCGGGATCGTTCGGAATGCGGTGGCGTGCCGTCGGTGCGACGCCCACCTTGGACACGTGTTCGATGATGGGCCGCCGCCTACCGGTTTGCGCTACTGCATTAATTCGGCTTCGCTGGTATTTGTAAAAAGCGCGTGAGTAGCGAGGCGCTTTCCCTCCTCTTCCTGAACGCCGCCTCAGACCTTGTTTCTATTTACGAGGCCGGAGATGAGCGTAATCAGGAAGAGAATCAGGAACAGATAGAACAGTAGCTTCGCAATTCCAGCCGCCGCTAGCATCAGCCCGGCAAAGCCCAGAATGCCCGCGACGATCGCGATCACGAGAAAAATTACCGCCCAACGCAGCATGGCACCTCCTCCCGGCGAACAGCCGGATTCTAGCCACGAAGGTTAGTTAGAGGCTGAGGCAGAGCGCGCTTCGGTGTGGCCGGTGCAGCTTGCATGCGGACAGAGGCAATCGACGTCCGGAGTTTTTTCCATGGCCTCGCACTCGGCGCTGCAATAGCTGCCGTCGGTCACCTGACAGCTACAGATTGGGTGTTCGCATTTCTTGGTTGCCATATTATTTTCTCCTCGATTGAGATGCTTGTGATGCTTCACGTCCGCCCGCCCTCAGGGGAACCAGTCTACAGCGGATGATGCTGGATGCCATACAGTGGAAACCGGACTAGAGCCGGTGCATTATGGCCAGAATGTACGAGTAGCACCAGACCCAGACCGACGCTTGGAAAGTATCCCCAACCCTTGCTATGTGGCCATTTCGGGATGCTGCCGACGAGCGCGATGATGAGAACGACGGTTAAGACAAAGAACATCGCAGCGTGCTCCTGGGGGGGCGCCCCGTGATCGGGTCGGGTGTTGGATCGTACGTAGGCGGGAGTGTAACACACGATTCCGTGCGGATAGGAGCGGACGTTGAGGAGGCACGGCTGCGATTTCGGGTAGCGCGAGGTTATGGGTTAGTGTTCATGCGCGGTTAATGTGGGCGATGAAACAGCCCGCCTCTCCGTGGCGAACGTGGATATAGTCGACATCGGGCTGGTCGAAAATTCTGGCGATCGCAGACTCGGCCGCTCCGTCGTTTACTTTTTCGCGAGTGGTCACCCATCGATCGCTGCCGTAGCCTTCGAACACGAGCGGAAGCGAACGAAGGCTGTCTGGGAATTTATTTTCCGGAGAGTGTGTGGCGCATTGGATTTCGTGGACGAAGATCGGGCCGGGCGACGGGTATGGATCGAGTCCAGCGAACGGATTGTAGGTGAAGAGGATACGGTTCTCTTTCCCGACATCGAATGTGCGCAGACATTGGCGGCATGGGCCGGTGCCGCCGGCGACTTCTGTGTGAGCCGGATGACCGTATTGCGGCGACTTGCGAGTGCTGCGCGCGGCGGTTGAGATCTCGTCTGGAATTGCGCGGATGCTGAACTTTGGTTCTTTCGTGTCGGTTTCCTTCATGTTGGCCTCCTGATTGGATTGGCTGGTGCCAGATTAGGTCGGAATAGCCGGTGCACACTATCCGCTTCTTGCGTTCAATGTTGACGGTGTTGTGGGCATTGGCGGAGTGATGATTGTGGAGACGCTTGACTCGCAGCTGGAGATGGTTAGGCTGGTAGTTTCAAATGCCGACTTGGAACTCGGAGCAGTACCTGAAATTTGGAGACGAGCGGACGCGGCCTTGCCGAGACCTCGCCGCGCGGATTGCGGTGCCGGACGCGCGGCGGGTGATCGACCTCGGTTGCGGCCCCGGGAATAGCACGGAAGTGCTGGCGGCGCGATGGCCAGACGCGGAGATCACGGGCCTCGACAGCTCGGAGGCGATGCTCGAGACTGCGCGCAAATCACAGCCCGAGCGGGAGTGGCTGAGAGGCGATATCGTCGGATGGGCGAGCGATGGCGGCGGGCCGCGGTACGACGTGGTGTTCGCGAATGCGTCCCTGCAATGGATTCCCGACCACGCGGCGAATTTTCCGTGCCTATTGGCTCGCGTGGCACCGGCCGGCGCTTTTGCCGCGCAACTTCCGGGCAATCACGATGGACCGACACATCAGTTGATGCGCGACATTGCGGCGTCGGCGTCCTGGAGACGCTGGTTTCCGAATGGAAAAGTGCGCGAGTGGCACAGCAGCAATCTAGCGCATTACTACGATGTGCTTGCGCCGCATGCCGCTCGACTCGATATTTGGGAGACGACGTATCTGCACATTTTTTCGGCCGTGGAAGATATCGTGGAATGGTACAAGGGCTCGGGCCTACGGCCGTATCTCGAGGCGATCGCTTCGGAGGCCGAACGGCAGCGTTTCGTTGCTGAATATTTAGAAGCGATTCGACCATTGTATCGGCCGCAATCGGACGGGCGCGTGCTGTTTCCGTTTCGGCGATTCTTCATGATTGCTTATCGCGGAGCGTCCTGATTTTCGAAGAAACCTAACCGGCAGGCCAGGCGTAGTTCTCTTCCCCGAACGGTACCTGCAGCATGCCTTCGACCGGCAAGACGTCGAGCGGCAGGCCGCCTTCCCATAGCGCCACGCTGAGCAGTAATTCGCGGCGGTTCTTCAGATCGAATAACTCGCGGGCAAGGCTTACCTCGAGAATTTTTCCATACGCTGCGGAAACCACCGGGGCGGGATGCAGCAAGCATGCGCCCTCTTGTTCGACAACGCATTGGGCCACTTTGCGATCGGCGACGCGAAGAGTGATGCGCGTCTCGCGCGAATCCCATAGCGTGAGGCGCATTTGAAAATCGTGAATGTCGGACATCGCGTCGGCCACGGGATCGACGCGAATGAAGAAACGCTGCGGCGCGAATCCGTAATACAGATTGCCGAGGACGTAGCTTCGTCCGTGCATGGTTCCGCTGCGCTGATCGGTGGAATACATGCCCGCGCCCATCCATTCGAAGTAGCTGGTCTCGCGCCCGTCGACCGTAACATCGAGGTAGGAAGTGGCCGGTTCGCGTTGACCCCGTTCGGCGGCGCGCTTGATGGGCAGCGCGAGCGCATCCGGAACCGATTCGCCGAGTTCTGTGTAAACTTCCGTGAGGTGTTTGCGATATAGCTGATCGAATTCGGCGTCGTTTGAAGAGCCGTGTTCGGGGCCGAACCACCAGCACCAGTCGCTGCCTTCGGCTACAAGCAATGCTTCGTAAGCGCTGGCGAGGCGCTCACGCGGAATTGCATTGCTTGCTTCGGCACGCTGGAGAGCGCGCTCGTAGGTTTCTCTCGCATCGCGCAAGAGATCCCATGCCCGGACGTCCTCGCCGTGACCGATCCAGACGTCGAAATTCGCGTTGATCCAGGAAGCCGGGAAGATTCCTTCAAGTTTCGGTATATCGGACGCTGCTTGAATCGCCTCGCTCATCGTCAGCGCGCAAATTTCGGGATCCTTGTCAATCAGTGCATACGCCTTGCGCAGAAAATCGCGTCCATTGCCCGCGTAATATTCCCAGGCATTTTCGCCGTCAAGAATCAAGCTTACCGTTGCCGGCTTTCCGGCGGGCTGACGTTCCGCGATGAGTCGAATGCGGCGGTGCAAATCCTCTGCGGCGGCATCTGCGCTCATGCGGCTGTAGACGAACCCGACCAGGTCCGACAAATAGTGGTCGCGAAAGAAGCCGATCATTGAGCCGCCGGGCCGTTCCAGCTTCCATGGCGAATAGAGGTCGCCGCCGTTCTCGGGATAACCGGAGGCGTCGCGCCAGAAGCCGATGTTGCGGGTGCGCCCGAGCACGCCTTCGTCCGTGGCGAACCATTTGAAACCGAGGTCGATGTCGATTTCGAGCGACTGGTCTGAAACGGAGCCTTCTGAGGGCCACAGACCGCCCGGCGGCTTGCCGAAAATCTTCTCGTGATAATTTCGCGCGCGAACCAATTGCTCGCGAGCATCTTCTGGGTAGCGAAACGCCGGGTGCGGAAGCGGTGTGTGAGGATTTGAGACCCTGGCAATGTCGGTGTCGCAAACCAGCGGGAGGATCGGATGGTAGAAGGGCGTCGTCGAAATTTCGATTTGGCCGCGGTCGGAGGCCAGACGATATTCGGGGAGCACGGCGGCGAGCAGTTCAAGCTGCTTGGCACGGAGAGCTTCTTTGTCGTCTTCGGTGAATCCCCTTCCCTTCCTCGCAAGCTCGGAGATGATGGGATCTTTGGCGAGATATTCTTCGTCCATCCAGGCGAGTTGCGAGAGCGCCTGCAAATCGCGCCAGTCTTGAAGGACGAACTGCGCGATGCAGGCTTCCGAGCCAGCCGAAAGAACCTGCGAACGCAATTCCTGGAACCTGGGCCAGCGATGAAGGAAGTTGTCGTTGAGCTGAAAAGCACGCAGAAGGGCCTCGCGCTTTTGTTCTGCGGAGAGCGAACCGGCGTGCGCAAACGCAATCTCGAACCACGATTCGCGGAACTGACCGCTGGCGTACTCCTCGATTTGCGCGGCGAGCGCGGGTACGAAATTGAACGTTGCGTGAATGCCGGGAAATTCGCCGAGGACTTTCACCATGCCCCAGTAGTCTTTGAGGGCGTGCAAGCGCGTCCAGGGAAGCAAGTATTGACCGGTGGAAGGGTCTCGATACTGCGGCTGGTGCATGTGCCAAAGAATGACGAGATTGACGCGGCTCATTCGGGCAATCCCTCGGCCCTTGCCCGCTCACAAGGAAAGCTCGTGCTAGAATGACGGGGCGCGAACATGCGCCTGCTCGATCGATACATCACTCGCGAAGTTGCGTCGCACGCCATCCTTGGCCTCGCCGTATTTACATTCGTTTTTTTCGTTCCACAACTTGTGCGGCTAATGGATTTGATCGTCCGCCATTCGGGCGGCACATGGACGGTGGCGAAGCTTTTTCTATGTTCGCTGCCGCCTGTGCTTACCTTCACGCTGCCGATGGCGGTGCTGGTTGGAGTGCTAATTGGTCTTGGACGCCTTTCTGCCGATAGCGAAATCGTCGCGCTGCACGCCTGCGGAATCAGCCTGCGGCGGCTGCTGCTGCCGGTTGGTTTCGTCGCCGCTGCGTCTGCGTTGATCACGCTGGTGATGACATTCTGGCTCAGCCCCGTGGCGGTTCGCACCTTGCGCAGCCTGGAGGATCAGCTGCGTTCATCGCAAGCGCCCTTTGCCGTGCAGCCGCGCGTGTTCGATGAACGATTTCCGCGGTTCGTATTATACGTGCAGGATGTGGAAGCTGCAGCGACTCACTGGCGAGGAGTTTTCCTGGCGGCGTCGGGCGGGCAGGTGGGATCGACGATTACCGTCGCCGAAGATGCGACGATCATTCAGGGAGACAATTCTTCGGGCAACGCTGAAGTGGAACTCCATCTCGGGCCTGGCAGCACGCATGAGTTCGATCCGCACGAGCCCGCACGCTATAACGTCACTACCTTTGGCGAGAGCGCAATTCCTATCGACATCTCTGCTTCTCCCGGGTCTGCGCCGGGACCGAAGCGTCCTGCCATTTCAAATGCTGAATTGCCGGTGCTGACGCTTCTGCGAGCGCGCGGGAGCAGTTGGCGGGACGCGCGAGTGGAACTTCATCGGCGGCTGGCATTCCCTGCCGCTTGCCTGGTGTTCGCGCTTCTAGGCGTGCCCGTCGGGGTGCGACCTCGACGAGGCGGACGCGCGACTGGGCTGATCCTTACACTGATCCTGATCGGCGGTTATTATTTTCTTTTTGTGACTGGCGCGCACATGGCGCAGCAGGGGTCTATTTCGCCCTGGCTGGGAATCTGGATCGCAAATATCGTCGCGCTCATCATTGGTTTGTATCTTCTGCGGCTGATTGAGAATATTCGCAAGCCCAATCCGATCGTGGCATGGTTCGAAGCCCGCTGGTCGCGCTTCCGCAAGAATCAACGGCTCGAGTCCGAAGCGGCACCGATGCCATCAGCGAACGGTCGCCTCGCTAATGGTTCGATTCCTAACGGCCCAGTGAGAAAAACGACGATAACCACCGAGGGGCCGATCGAGCGCATGCAAACCGTGGCTGGACTTCGCCGCGCGTCAGGTGCGGGGACCGCTGCTGGTTTTCCGATGATGATCGATTTTTACCTGCTCCAAGGATTCTTTTATTATTTTGGTGTACTGCTGGCCGGATTTGTCGTCATTTTTGATGCCTTCACTTTGTTCGATATGCTGAGCGACATCTCGCGGAACCACATTCCGATTTCGATGGTGCTGGAGTTCTTCCGCTACCTTGTTCCCTACTTCGTATATCAACTCGCACCGCTCGCGACGCTGGTGGCCACGCTCGTGACTCTCGCGATTCTAGCTAAAAACAACGAGGTGATCGCTTTCAAGGCCAGCGGCATCAGTCTTTACCGGCTTATCCTTCCGCTTACGCTGGCGGGAGGCTTGATCGCAGGAGGAATGTTTCTTCTCGACGATACGATTCTGCCGTATGCCAATCAGCGCCAGGATGCTCTTCGCAACCAGATCAAAGGGCGGCCAGCGCAGACCTATTTCCAACCCGCGCGGCAGTGGATCATGGGCGAAGGCAACAAGATCTATAACTACGAACTATTTGATCCGGATAACAAGCTGTTTGGCGGCTTGAACGTATTTGAAATCGATCCCGCCACATTTCAGATTCGGCGCAGGGTTTTTGCCGCGCGTGCCACCTGGGAGCCAAGCGAAAATACCTGGGCGCTTGCGGGCGGTTGGGTGCGCGATTTCAACGACGGGCGGATCACGCGCTACGCGCCGTTCAAAGTATCGTCGCTCGCAGAGTTGACAGAGCCGCCCAGCTATTTTCGGCGTGAGGTGCGGCAGTCCTACCAGATGAATTGGAAGCAACTCGGCGATTATATCGACGGGCTGCAGAAGGCCGGCTTTGATACCGCGCGCCTGTCTGTGCAGTGGCAGAAGAAATTTGCGTTCCCTTTGATTGCAGCAATCATCGTGTTTCTAGGCGCCCCGTTTGCGTTTCTGGTGGGCACGCGTGGGGCAATCGGGGGCTTGGCTCTTGCCGTGGGAGTGGGAATCGTTTATTGGGCCACCGCCGCGCTATTTGAGGCGCTCGGTTCGGCCGGGCAGTTGCCGCCAGTGCTGGCCGCTTGGGCGCCCGATGCGATTTTTGGTTTTCTTGCGGTTTATTTTTTCTTGAAGATGCCCACCTGAAGACAGAATCCGCGACCCGCTGCTGGAGCGAAGTGCCTCGAAACGCGGCTGCCGGGATGCCACTGTTCACGGCATCGGGTGAACTGTACACTGGCGGCCAGTGATTCCGTTTCTGCATATTGGCTGGCTTACGATTCCCACGTTCGGCCTTATGGTCGCGCTTGCCATGTTGGTCTCGTTTTACGTGCTGCGCGCGGACTTTCGGAGGCGAGGGATCGAGAGTGACGCGGAGTTATTCATCGCGATTCCCTGCCTCGCCGGGATTGTTGGGGCAAAGTTGTATCATGTGCTCGAATCGCCTGTGGATTTTTTTGCGCATCCATGGAGCGAACTGTTCAGCCAATTCGGCTTCGCATGGTTTGGCGGGCTGCTGGCGGGATTTGGAGCGTTCGTTTGGCTGGCGCGGCGCGAAGGAATTCCGCTGCTGACGATGATGGATGCGGGCTCGCCCGCTGCGGCGCTCGGGTACGGTATCGGGCGCATCGGATGTTTTCTTTCCGGGGATGGAGACTACGGGGTACCCACGTCACTTCCCTGGGGAATGAGTTTCCCGAATGGGCTTGTGCCAACCACGGAACGGGTGCACCCGACGCCGATTTATGAGTTGATTGCGGCGTGCGTGATTGCCTGGATCCTTTGGCGCATTGGCGCGAAGCAGATCTCGGCTGCAGGAAAGAAGTCCGCCGGGATCGTGTTTGCGGCCTATTTGGTGCTGACGGGTATCGCGCGATTTCTCGTTGAGTTTATTCGCATTAACCCAAGATCATTCTTCGGGATTACGAATGCACAGGCCGCCAGCCTGGCGTCAATTGCAGTCGGGATCATCCTCTGGTCGCAGGTGCGAGGCAGGAGCAGCAGCGGCGGCTCGGCCGCAGGCTAGTACTAGCGAGCTCTCGCCATCCTGCCGGGCCACGCGCCGCAGGTTATCTGGGCGTGCGGAGGCACGAGTGCCGCGCGCGACTCCGGCAAGATAGCTGTTTCAGGTCGCCGTCCGTTTTACAAAGGGCGTTGCGCCAGAAACATGAGAGATACTCCCCTTCCAGCTAGGAGGCCACCCTAAGCTGATTACGCATGCAAAACAATTCGCAACAATACCCAATTTTCGTATGCGGAGTTATACGGAGTTACGTATCCTGTAAGTATCAGTATTTTCTTGACTTGATATTGGCGCGGAAGTAATCTCCGGATGAGGGATATACGAATGTACAGGCGCTCGTGTGTGAAACGTTCAATCTCTACATCTAATAACTACTGACTCCGACGCCGTAGCTGAGCGATTCGAGATTCGTCACGTTTGCTTCGGAGCGAAACATGTCGAGGAGCATAAGTAATTTTCGACAGATTATACAACCCCTAAGGACAAACAGCTCATTGTCACAACCCTCGCAACTAGCGACAGATTTTCAATCCCGCCCTCTTGCGTCAATCACGGAAATTAATTCTCGCCAACCTATCGGGCCGGCTGGCGGCGTCAAGTCTGCAACGCATCGAATGGGCGAACTGATGGGTTCACTGGTGGACCTGATCGCGGAATTCGACGGAACTGGGGTGCTACTCGATGTGTGGACCGGAGATAAATCTCTGCTTGTTCGTCCCGTCGAGGAGATGCTGGGTCAACCGCTACTCAGCATCATCGGGGAAGACGCGTACACCCCCTTCCGCTCACTCTTCGAGCGCATCCATAAGAGCGCAATCGCTGAGGATTTCGAATATTCACTGAATTTAGCAGACGGACATCATTCATTCATAGCGCGTGCAGTCCCAGTGGACGCGCCCAACGGCCAGCGCACGATCAGAGTCCTGGTGCAGGATGTCACTGGGCTGCGAAAAATCGAAGAGTATTCCCACAAGGTGGAATCCCTACTCAAGCAAACCCAGGAAATCGCGAATGTAGGCAGCTGGGAATACGATGTCGAGCGCCGGGCCTTTCTTTGGTCCGAGCAGATGTATCGCATGTTAGGAATTGAACCAGGGAGCGACGCGGTCGCCTTGGATACAGCCTGCCAAATGTTTCACCCCGATGATAGGGCGCGTGTTTGGCAGGACGCGACGACTTTAATCGAAACGGGCAAACCGCTAGAAAACGAACTGCGCTTCCAGTCTGCCGACGGCGAGACGCGCACATTTTTCTCGCGTGCGATTCCGATCAAAGACGAAAGCGGATCTGTCCAGCTGATCCGCGGAATTTCTCAGGACGTAACCGAGCAAAGAACTTCCGCAATCAAGCTGCAAAAAAACCAGGAACTAATGGCGCAAGCCGAGCAGATCGCCCATTTCGGCAGTTGGGAACTGGATTCGCAGGGCGCAACGCGGATGCTTTCGGAAAACCTTTACCACCTGATCGGCGAGGATCCGAAACGAGGCCTCATCACCGTGGAAGCGGCTCTCGATCGAATCGAAGCAACCGATGCTGCGATCGTACGTCAGAATTTGGCTCGCGCGGTGAGCGAAGGTGTCCCGTTCGAACAGGAGATCCGCTACCGGCGCCCCGATGCCCGCGTCCGCAGGTTTCATATCCGTTGTGTCCCGGTGTTGGACGCAAACAAGAACGTCACACGGATGATTGGGGTTGCTCGCGACGTGACCGAAAACCGGGAAGCGCAACGCGCCCGGAGGGAAAGCGAGAGGCACTACCACGTTCTTCTAAACAGCCTGAAAGATCACGCGGTCTTGACCTTAAACCCGCATGGTTACGTCACGAACTGGCACAGCGCCGCCGAGCGAATGTTGGGATTCTCGGGAAAAGAAGCGCTTGGCATGCATTTCTCGCGCTTCTATGCAGCCGAGGATATTTCGAGCGAAAAGCCAATTCGGGAGATCGATCACGTCCTACGCGAGGGCAGATTTGAAGGTGAAGGCTGGCGAGTGAGCAAAGACGGTTCGCGTTTCCGGGCGGAAGTGGTTATCGCCCCGCTACGCGACGATGCGGGCCAATTACTGGGCTTCGCGGTCATCACTCGCGACATCAGTGAGCGAAAAAAAACGGAGGAGGAGCTCGCCACGCGGGAGTCCCTGCTGACAGAAGCCGAAAGCTTGGCAAACCTGGGCAGCTGGGAGCTGGATCTGAGAACGGGCGAGATGTCCTGGTCTCTGCAGCTTTATCGGATATTGGGATACGACCCCGCTCAGACCGTGCCGACGTTCGCGGAATTCGCCCGGCTCATCCAGCTCGATCTTAAAGACGAAATGCATCACGATTCGCCTTCCACCCCGAGCCATCGCTATCCGATCGAGTCGGTAATTCGCTGGGAGCTACTGGACGGAAGTGCGCGAATTCTTCACACGCGCGCATGGCCCTCACACAGTGGCGGGGGAGAACCGCTGCGGATGATCGGGACAACCGAAGACGTCACAGAGCGCACGGAAAAGGAAAGCGAGTTGCGCCGGCTTTCTCAGCAGTTACTTCACGCCCGCGACGCCGAACAGCGGCGTATTGCACGGGATCTTCATGAGACGGCCGTGCAGAGTATGGCGGCACTTAAAATGATGCTGGGCCGCATCGGAAATCTGCTTCCCAAATCGAGCAAACCAGCGCGCGATCTCGTGCGGGCTACCACCGGGGTTGCCGACGAAATCATTCGCGAGGTGCGCACGATATCGCATTTGATGCATCCTCCCCTCCTGGATGAAGGCGGCCTTTATCCCGCTCTGCACTGGTATGCGAGAGGGTTTTCCGAGCGAAGTGGAATCGCGGCCCATTTGCAGATGGACGAGGGATTTGGCCGGCTGCCGAGAGACACTGAAATCGCCATTTTTCGAATCGTGCAGGAGGCCTTGACGAACATACACCGGCATTCCGGTAGCCGCGATGCAATCATTCGCGTAATGCGCAGCGGCGCAGGTGTCCGCGTCGAAGTCGCAGACCATGGCAAAGGAATGCCACTGCTTTCCGAGCCCGCCCGGGAAAAAGACGTGCAGCTTGGCGTCGGAACCGCCGGGATGCGCGAGCGGGTAGCACAACTTAGCGGAACGTTTGAAATCAAGAGCGCACCGGAAAAGGGCACAATCGTGACTGCAATCTTCCCGGCGGCGGACGGACAGGAAAATGATCGGAGCAACAACAAGGGGGTCTGAATGAGCGTAGCGCAGAAATCGTATCGAGTGCTTGTGGCGGATGACCATGCCGTGGTGCGCAGTGGGTTGAAGCATCTGCTTGAGGAGCAACCCGGCGTCGAGGTGTGCAGCGAAGCGACGACCGGAGTGGAAGCGGTTGAAAACGTGAAAAAAGCAAAGCCGGACATGGTCTTGCTGGATTTGACCATGCCGGATATGAACGGCCTCGATGCAGCGCGGCAAATACGCGAAATCTCACCAAACACCGATATTCTGGTGCTTTCGATGCATTACACGGAGGAAATTGCGCGCGAGGTGCTGCGGTCGGGTGCGCGCGGCTACATGCTCAAGTCGGACGCGAATGCGGAGTTAGTGACGGCTATCAACCGGGTGCGCCGCGGCGAGCAGTATTTCACCGGATGCCTTGCGTCCACGATGGCGGAAAGCTTTGCTCAGACGAAAGCCGACGGCTCGGATGATTCCGTGATTGCCGGCACCTCACTCACACCGCGTGAAGCGGAAATTATCCAGTTACTCGCGCAAGGGAAAAGCAATAAGGAAGCAGCGGCGGTGTTAGGGGTCTCGACGCGGACGGTCGAGAGCCATCGCAATCACATCATGCACAAAATGGAGTTTGAGAGCTTTAGCGATATGGTCCGCTTTGCGATTCGTAAAAATCTCGTTGAGCCGTAGCCGCGAGAATCGGGTTCGGCTCTCAGCATCGACGAATCGCGGCAAGCGCACCAACGCCTCAAGGCCGAATTTCCGGCCCGAGGCAGTGGCACTGATTGTTCGTCTGGCAAAATGAGGAAGTAACGCTACGCTGCTGCTTTCTTGGATTTGCGGCGGCCGCGGCGGCGTGCAGGCGGCTGAGCGGGTGGCTCGCCAATCAATTCCGCGGTCCAAATGGATGTAACGAACTTCTTCAGCCCATGATTGTCGAAATCGATCGTCGTCCGCTCGTTATTGGATTCGGTGACCACTCCAGTCCCGTACTGCTCGTGCTTAATCGCCTGCCCTTCAACCAATGTCTGCACTTTGCCTCCTCGTGAATTAGACCGCAGTACCGCAATCAAATTAATAAGACGGCAACGACTAGTAAGTTTGCTCTGTATTTGCTCTTGAATCATTCGAATGGGGCGGGGCTGGCCGCCCCCTCGAAGCCTGCATTAAAGCTTGAATCTAACCACCACGCGTTATAACGGGATTAGAGGGCGGTAACGCTCTCTGCCTGCAGTCCCTTCGGGCCCTGCTTGACTTCGAATTCAACCGCCTGCCCTTCGTTCAAGGACTTGTACCCGTCGGCCTGGATCGCCGAAAAGTGCACAAAGACGTCCTCGCCCGACTGACGCTGGATGAACCCGTAGCCCTTGGCTGCGTTAAACCATTTTACTGTACCTTGCTCTCTAGCCACTTTCCCCGCTCCTAATTCATTCATAGGAAGGCCCTTAGCAGGAACTTCCGGAAAGCTATTTGGTGCTTTGGTTCCCTTGCCCGTCACAAAAAAAGGCCGCAGGGCGGTTGCCCGGCAGCCTTCTCGAACGCGTCAAAAGGAGTCTCAAGAGCAACAAACGCAAAGTGATTGTAGCATAAAACGGGCACCGGCGGCAACCGCCCCGGCCTCTGGCTAGTTGCGAAGGGTGCCGGTTGGCTGACCGTCAACATTTGGCCATCTGCTGAGGTGCCGACGACCGTGAGGGTATTTGGGTTGCGGTCATGGCTGGCTGCCAGCACCCTCCTCGAAGAGGGCGTCGCAGCTAGCGCGGGTGCGGGGCGCGCCGGTAGGCTTGCGTCAAAGGTGCGCCAATTCCGGCTGACGACGCTCCCAGCGCGAAAGTTTCGGCAAGCAGTTCGTAGCTGCGGCGGCGGTCGCCGTGATCGTGGATCAGCGAGGTGACCATTATTTCATCCACGCCGGCTCGCTCGGCGAGCGCGACCAGGCGCTCGCGTACTGCGGCTGGCGAGCCGATAAATACGCGATCGCGATTGAACGCGATGAGCTGGCGTTCTTCAGCCGTATACGAATAATCGGTCGCTTCAGCGATGCTCGGAAGCTGGCCGAGTCTTCCCTGCCGCAATCTTAGGAGGCCCAGTTCGACGGGGCGCGCGATTTCGGCCGCTCGTTCGTCCGTGTCGGCGCAGACCACTGAAACGGCGACGAGAGCCTTCGGCTCGGCGAAATATTTCGAGGGGCGGAAATAGTCGCGATACATGCGCAGCGCGGCGATCGCGGGTAACGGCTGAATATGGTGCGCGAACGCAAAGCCAAGCCCGAGCTTGGCAGCGAGCTGGGCGCTGAAATTGCTCGAGCCGAGGAGCCAGATCTCGGGAGTGCCCACATCCATCGGCATGGCTTTCACGTGGCGGAACGGATGCTCCTCGGCGAAGTCGTCGGAGAGGAAGCCGAGGAGCTCGTCGAGTTGCTGCGGAAATTCGTCAGAGAAAACGGCCTGGCGCGAGCGCCGCAGCGCCAACGCGGTGACCGTGTCGGTGCCGGGCGCGCGGCCAAGGCCGAGATCAATGCGACCGGGATGCAACGCTTCCAGTACGCGAAACGCCTCTGCGACGTGAAGCGGTGAATGATTCGGCAACATCACGCCGCCCGAGCCCACGCGGATGCGCTTCGTGGCGTTTGCGACGTGACCGATCATCACTTCGGGAACAGAACTGGCGATCAGACGTGTGTTGTGGTGTTCGGCGAGCCAGTAGCGCGTGTAGCCGAGTTCGTCGGTAAGCTGCGCGAGATCCACTGTGTTGCGCAGCGCCTGAGCGCTTGTTGAGCCGGTTGAAACCGGCGAAAGATCGAGCACCGAGAGCGCGTAATTCATTTCAGGCACAGCCCGTCTCCGTCGCGGCAGGGCGAACAATTATGCGATTGAACGCCCTTGAATTCGATGAGCGGCGACCACGAAATGATTCGCGCGCTTCAACGCGAAAGTGCGGACAAAACATCCGCAACGCTCGCGTTATCGCCAAACGTCTCGCTGATATGGGTGAAGCGGTCGATATTGCCGGGGCCAAAAACGAAGCTTGCGCCGAGCTGGAATGGATTTTCGCCCAATTTGTGCTGGCGGTGGCCGGCGGCATTGGCACGTTTGCGCGCAATGGCGTTGGCGCGACGCATCAGGTGAAGCAGGTTCGCGCTCTTCAAGTCGGCAGCGCGGTATGCGACGCGTTCCACATCGATGAGAAGGGGAAATGTTATGCCAGTGTCTTCGCGGAATGCACGCGCATAGTGAAAATCACCCATCCCAATCGCCGCGAGATTGGCGCCGCGCGCCCTGATTTCACTCTGATGCTCGCGCAACTGCGCGACGTGCTCGCGGCAAAACACTCAGCCGTAGTGGCGCAGGAATACGATGACGGCTGGTTGCGACTCCCACAATGAGCCGAGCCGAACGGGACGCTCATCGGCATCAGGGAGAACGATTTCGGACAGCTTCGCGCTGAAGCTTGCAGCGGTCATCTGCTTGGCGAACTCTCTCGCCGGTCGAGTTTACCTCAGGATGCTGTGGCGCGCACGGTAAGGACGGCTAGGATAACTTTACCAGTGATTCTGTTCAGGGAACCTCGGCCGACGAACACCACGCGACGCTGCGCGTGATATGTTTGCATGCGAGGCGAAGATGACAACGATGTCAGCGGACAAATCAAAACAATCCTTTCACATGGCCCCGGACGAGTTTCGCCGGCGCGGCAAGGAAATGGTCGACTGGATCGCGGACTATTACGAGCGCGTCGAAACGTTCCCGGTGCTGTCGCAGGCGAAGCCGGGCCAATTGCGCGCCGCGCTTCCCGCACAGGCGTCCGAGCACGGCGAATCGTTTGACGCGATGATGGCAGACGTGGAGCAACTGATCTTGCCGGGCATCACGCACTGGCAATCGCCGAATTTCTTCGCCTACTTTCCTTCAAACAACTCGTTTCCGTCAATCCTGGGCGAAATGCTTTCGGCCGGGCTCGGCGTCCAGGGAATGCTATGGGCCACAAGTCCGGCGTGCACGGAGCTCGAGACGCACGTGCTCGATTGGCTCGTGGACATGCTCGCACTGCCCGCGGCGTTCGCGTCGAGCGGACCGGGCGGAGGCGTGATTCAGGATACGGCGTCGAGTTCGTCACTGTGCGCACTAATTGCGGCGCGCGAACGCGCGACGAACCTCGCCACCAACGAGCGGGGATGCGATGGGAAGCTCGTCGCATACACTTCGACGCAAGCGCACTCGTCGCTCGAAAAGGCGGCGAAGATTGCCGGAATTGGAAGTGCGAACCTGCGAGCGATCGAGGTGGATGAAAAGTTTGCGATGCGCCCTGCCGCCCTCTCTACGCAGATCGGGCGCGACCGCGCCGCCGGGAAAATTCCCTTTTTCATCTGCGCAACAATCGGCACCACATCATCGAACGCGACCGATCCCGTGCGCGAAATCGCCGCAATCTCTCGCGAACACGGTCTCTGGCTGCACGTTGATGCGGCTATGTCCGGCACTGCTTCACTGTGCCCCGAATTTCGATGGACGCACGACGGCGTCGAGCTGGCCGACAGTTACTGCTTCAATCCGCACAAGTGGATGTTCACTAATTTCGATTGCGACTGCTTCTACGTGCGAGACCGCGCGGCGCTCATCCGCCCGTTGAGCGTGTTGCCGGAATTTCTGCGCAACCGCGCTACAGAATCGGGCACGGTGATCGACTATCGCGACTGGCAGATCCCGCTCGGGCGCCGCTTTCGCGCGCTGAAATTGTGGTTCGTGATTCGCCACTACGGTGTGGAGGGCCTGCGGCATCACGTGCGGCAGCATGTAGAGCTGGCGCAGCAGTTCGCACAATGGGTACGCGCCGACGAGCGTTTCGAACTCGCCGCTCCGGCACCGCTGAATCTCGTTTGCTTCCGCCATCGCGCAGGCGATCAGGTCAACCAGCGCATTATGGACCGGCTGAATGCGAGCGGTGATCTGTACCTGACGCACACGCGGCTCAATGACCGTTTCACTCTGCGAATGAGCATCGGCCAATCGCAAACGGAACTGCACCACGTTGAACGCGCGTGGCGATGTATTCGCGACGAAGCGGCCGCGATCGTTTAGCGCGTTGCAACTTATTTCACCGACGCACTAAACCGTGCATAATAGCGGCTGCCCAAGTTACCCCAGGAGTAATAAATGCTTCAACCCTTTCCATCGAATACAAACCGTAAAGCTTTGCTGGCCGTCATAGGATTAGTGGTCGTTTTGGCGGGTTATACGTTGACGCGCGGCGCCGATTCGAAAAGTCCTGCTGTCGGCGCGGTGGCTCCCGATTTCACGCTTACCTCGCAAGATGGCACGCCCGTTAACCTGCACGATTTCAAAGGCAAGTGGGTAGTGCTTTATTTTTATCCAAAGGATTTCACCAGCGGCTGCACCACCGAGGCGCACAATTTCCAGCGCGATCTGGAGCAGTATCAGGCGAAAAATGCGGTGATCCTGGGCGTGAGCGTGCAGGATGCGGATTCGCACAAGCAGTTCTGCGCTAAAGAAGGGCTCAACTTCAAGCTACTCGCGGATACGAACAAAAAAGTGAGCGAAGAGTACGGCTCGGTGATGAATTTCGGCATTGCGAAGCTTTCCGCGCGGCACACATTCCTGATCAATCCTGATGGAGTGATCGTCAAGGAATATATGGACGTCAACCCCAGTAGACACAGCGAAGAGGTGCTCGCCGCGCTGACAGAATTGCAAGCCAAGTAGCGTCGGCTGGGCCGCCGCCTTCTGCCACCGCACGCTACTTGCGCAAGGCCCGTTTCGCAGCTAAGTGGCCGCACAGGCCATGGACGCCTCCGCCGGGCGGCGTTGACGCCGAGCAGATGTAGATACGCGGATCCGTCGTTGAGTAAAGGCGCCACGTGGGCCGCGTAAATAACTGAGAAAGCGTCACCGCGCCTCCCTCCACATCCCCGCCGACTAAATTCGCATTATGCAGCTGCAAATCGGCGGGCAGCATCACGCTGCGTTGCAAGATACGCGCGCGAAAGCCCGGCGCGAAGCGCTCGATCTGGGCCTCGATTACGCCCGACATGTCTTTGGTCAATCCGTTCGGCACGTGACAATACCCCCATGCAGTGTGCTTCCTCGCCGGTGCGCGTGAGGGATCAAAGAGCGTCGGCTGTGCGAGCAACACGAACGGCGCTGGAGATTCGACGCCGTTCCACGCATCGCGCTCAGAGGTTGCAATTTCTTCGAGCGTGCCTCCCACGTGAACCGTTCCGGCACGCGCGCATTCGGGGGCCCTCCAAGGAATCGGCGCGTCGAGCGCCCAATCAACTTTACATACACCAGGGGCATAGCGGTAACGCTCCAGGGCGGCGCGAAAACGGGATGTGAAGCGCGATCCAGCGATTGCGGCGAGTGCGCGCGGTGAGACGTCACAAAAAACGTTAGAGTCGGGCGAGAGGTCGTCGATGCTGGCCACCCTTGTGCCGGTGCGAATCTTGCCTCCAAGCGAACCTAAGTGCCCAGCCAGAGCCTCGGCAAGCTTCTGCGTGCCGCCGCGGACGATAGGCCAGCCGACCGCATGCGCCAGAATCCCAAGCATCAGGCCGAATGCGGCACTCGGAGAATCTTCGAGCGGCAAAATCGAGTGAGCTGCGAGGCCTGCGAAAAGCGCGCGGGCGCGCACGTCCCGAAATTTCGATTTCGCGAGTGACGACGCAGAGCGCAGCGCATCCAAGCCAAATCGCGCGGCGATCAACGGATGCGCGGGGAACTTCATCGCGCCAAGCAGCAAGGGTTCGAGCTTGGCCCAATCGCGCGCCAGCGGACCGAACAGCCTCGCATAGCTGGCACCATCGCGCCCGAGGCCAGCAGCCGTCTGCTCCACCGAGCGTTCGACAATCACCGCCGTACCGTCATCAAGGGGGTGCGCGAGTGGCGCGTCGGGTTGAATAAACGCGAGCCCGTGCTGGGAGAGTGGCAACGTGCGGAAAAAGGGCGAAGCAAGGGCGAGCGGCACAACCGCAGCGCAAATATCGTGCACGAATCCAGGCAGCGTGAGCTCCGCCGAACGCATCCCGCCGCCAATGGTTGGCTCGGCTTCGAGGACCAGCACCGATCGCGCGGCTTGTGCGAGCGTAATCGCCGCCGCGAGACCGTTGGGCCCCGAACCAATGACTACGGAATCGAATTGGCGCTCAGAGGCCGACACAGCTAATTAAATCGTAGTCTATTACGGCCGGCCGCGCTTGAATCATTAGTGAGACCGAGGATTTCTGCAGGTGGCAAAAAAATTTGCGCAGGCAAGAGAGGAATCAATCAGCGGCGAGCATTTTCTTGGGCCAGCCCACTAAATAGGTAACTCTCAGCGGCAGATCGGCGTTCGATTCCTCGCCAATCCGCCACTCGTAATCGCGGCTGTTTACACCTGCAGTCATTGCGCGCAGGTCCGCAAGTGAATAAGCCCGCATGCAGGAAATCAGCCCATCTACCAGAAGCACAAGCGGTACGACGGGAATGACATACGTCCAGAAAATGCGCGACCACCGAAACGGGTGGCGGGTTGGCGTAAAAAGCCAATCGGCGAGGGGTATTGCCAAAATCGTAAGTAGCGTGAAGGTATGCCGCGATGCAACCTCAAAAACTCCGACCCCCTGCCCTCTTGCCGCACTATCTCTTAAGAAGCGGCCGGCTTGTTCCGGATCGAAGTGGTGAAAGGAAGAAAAAATTGTGCGAAAACCCTGAAGCCTCTCCGGAATTGCAGTCGCATCGATCGGATCGTGGAGAAAGTTGATGCCGTTCGAACAAGCCGTTCCTCCGCCGTCACGCGAAGCATCTGGATACTTGTCGGTAAGAAGAACTTTGACAGGCGGCGCGCCTTCCTTCTGAAAGAGTTGCACGAGCGATGGCCATGGACCGCCTGCGCCGGAAAAGAGATCGAGTATCTCGCTGGCGCCCGAGCAATTCAGCGCCTCACGCAGCCGCCCGGCGATCGGCATATATGCGTCCGTGCGCTCCAGGATCATCTGCAGCGCGTCGAGTACTTCGCGCCGCAAGAAATCTGGAAACCAGTGCTGGTCGTGAATCTCGAAAAGCTCGAATCGCATCTGCCGTCGCGCGAACCCTCGCCACAACCTGAGACTTCGGGTCCGCCAAGATTTTCAGTCTTACACTACGCGCCGGCGACCATGGCCTGCGTTGCACCCTGCTGCTTGTCCTCCGGCGCACTGAACGCGTGGCTAGCAAGTTCCACCACCTGCTTCAGGTGCCACCATTCCCGCGCGTTCATCGGTCTGCCTTCATGATTCGAAAAATAGATCGATGCGTAGCTTTCCTCGGAGAGCGGCACACGAATCACCAGCGTGCTCTTCTGCTCGGAATAGTTGTCGGCCACAGTTGTCCCCCTCAGTTGAACGGCTGCAAGCATCATTATTCGTGCTCGCCGCGCCATTCTCTCTCGCCCGCTCGTTTCGGGCAAGCACAAGTAGCGTCTCGCCGCCAGATCGCATAAAACCGGTCGGTTCTAACCCTTCCTCCAGCACATGTTCCAATCCGGTGCGGCTTGGTATGATGCGGCGAGGCCGTACTAGTCCAAGGGCAAAAGTACATGAGCAAAGGGCGGCTCGAAGCTTTCAGCGACGGCGTGATTGCTATCATCATCGCGATTATGGTGCTCGCCCCCTGGCGCATAGCCTGACCCGACTCTTTGACGGCTTTGTGACCGCTGGTTTTGCCGCGCAATCCCCACCGGGCTTTTGCTAAACTGCCTGCATAACATTTAGGAGTACTGAATGCATTTTTCGAAGCGCGCTTGCGCGCTTATGATTTTAACCCTGGCATTGTTAGGTGGAGTTCATTCCGCCGCGCAACCCGCAAAGCACAACAAAAAACCGAAGCCGACGCCCGAAGAAATCGCGCAGGCGGATCGCCTCTTCCATTCCGGCAGTTTCGCTGAAGCCCAGCAAGCCTATACCGAGATCGCCGCCAAAGACCTGAAAGACTTTCACGCCGCATCGCAGCTTGGCTACATCGCCCTTCTTTCGAACAAACTCGACGATGCCGAATCATTGCTGCGCAAGGCGCTGGACCTGAAGCACGGCGACGCCGACGCGAAAATCATGCTCGCGGAGGCGCTTTATCGCAAAAACGACTTCTTTCATGCCGCCCGCGCGTTGCAGGGACTTGGCCCGGAAGATGCCTCGAAGCTGAAAAATTATGCGACGCTCAATGTCGCCAAGCTCGAAAGCTTCCGCGACGACGATCCGTATAAATTCGAACACGACGCTGGCGAAAGCACACGCCTGCCATTTATCGCGTCCGATCCGCTGCCTGTGGTGAACGTGCGGGTAAATGGCGGGCCCGACGTTGCGTTCTTCATCGACACGGGTGGCTCCGAGCTTCTACTCGATTCCGAATTTGCTCGCGAGCTTAATGTGAAGCCGATGGGTTCGGTGCAGGGTAAATTCAGCGGAGACCAGCACGCGCAAGCGGACAACGGGCGCGTCGACTCGCTCACTCTCGGTTCATGGACACTGAGGAATATCCCAGTGGGAATGTTGCCTCTGCGCTCCATGTCCAGCGGCTTCGGCGTGAAGCAGATCAATGGCTGTATCGGCACCAACGTGCTCTATCAATTTCTGTCCACCATCGATTACCGGACCGGCGAGCTGATTCTACGCAAGAAAAACGCAGCGAATTTGAAACGATTTGACGCTGCGGGCGGTCCGCCAAGTCCCCCGAACGTCGTCCGGCGATCTTCTTGGCGCAATACACAGTCGAACAGCCAAGCCGGAGCCAATGGCGCGACAAATGCACGCGTCACAAATGGGATTGTTGTGCCGATGTGGATGGCTGGCGATCACTTCATGGTCGCGTGGGGACAAGTCAACACGCAACCCATCTCTCTGTTCTTCGTGGATAGCGGCCTGGCTGGCGCCGGCGTGAAGTTGGCCGAATCGGCAATCCAGCAAGCCGGTATTCATCTGGATGAATCGAAGGCGAGCGAAGGGCAAGGCGGCGCGGGCATGTTAAAGATAATCCCTTACACCGTGGCACAGTTCACCGTCGGTGAGATCATGGAGCAAAACGTGCCCGGCCTCTATGACGGCCCGTTTCCTTGGGAAAGCGAATTTGGCTTTCACCTCGCAGGTATGTTTGGCAGCGATTTCCTGAAACACCACGCCGTAACCTTTGACTTCACCAACATGCGGATCATTTTCAGATAAAAGCACAAGCGTCCGCTTCCCAACGAGAGCCTATCGCGTAGCGATCTCGCCAGTCGACGGCGCACAGCACACTCGCTGCCCGAACCGGCAGCGCTCGAAAAAACTGTCTTTATGTCAGTGCCTGAGTCAAAAACGCGCGGCCGCTACTTCTGGGTGACGCGCAATGCAATACGGCGATTGGCCTGGCGCCCCTCGATCGTGCTGTTATCTCCCACCGGATGCTCGTCGCCATAGCCTTTCGCGTCGAGGCGGGACGGATCGATTCCCAACCCGACCAGCTGCGCCATCACCACATTCGCGCGATCTTGCGACAGCTTCAGGTTATTTGCCGGATCGCCCTGATTATCCGTGTAACCGCCGATGCGCGCGTGGACGGTCGGGTAGGCCTTCAAGATCTTCGCGATATTTTCAAGTTGCTCCTGCGACGATAGCTGGAGGTGGTCGCCGCCAGTGTCGAAGGTCAGACGATCGAACTCAAACCACGTTTCGCGGCTTGGCTGAGCATTGGGATCGCGGATGAATACGAGCAGCTTGCTCTCCATGCCGTTCTCGGGAATGTTCAAGTCAGTGCCGCCGGGAATCGAAGTCTTGACGAAAGCGCCCAGCGACGCCGCCGCATTGGATACCGCGGTGGTCGCTTGCGAAGCTGCGTTCGACGCCGTGTTCGCAGCCGTGTTTACGGCTGTGTTGACAGTCGAGGTGTTTCGATTCGCGAACCAGAGCAGCGCACCGATCAGCAGCACGGCCAGAACCACCGGCCACAACCATTTCGGCGTCCCCACTTTCCGGGCTTCATCCGCCATCTGTGACGCGCGCGACGTGACACTTGAAAGTCCTGGAATCGAAAGGCCCGAGGGCAGGAAGCTGCGAAAGCTGGGAAGCTCGGAGGTCAGCAAATTGCCGAGTCCGCTTGCTGTAAGGCCTTGGCTGCTCACCTTCGATGCGAGGGTACCGAGCACCATTGGCGCAGCCGAGGCCAGGATGCTTCCAGCCGACGAGGCGCGCATGCCCGAAAACTCCGCGATCTTGCTTTGAATACTCGAAATGTTGTTGCCAAAAAGCATGTTCAATAGGCTAGTGCTGGCCTGCGACGCGTTCGCCACAGTGGACGACCCGCCACCCGCTGCCGCACCCATCGCGCTCGCGCCGCGCGTCATGAAACCCGAAATCAGATTCATGATTTGACTGAGGAAGCCCGGTTCTTGTGCCTTGCTCGCGAGCGTTGCAAGAATTGTGGTTGCTCCGCCGAGAAGTCCTTTTTGGACCGCATCGCCGGATTCACCCAAGTTCGACGCGAGTCCGCGAATCATGTCCGGTGTAATTTGCTCTTTCAATGAATCAAGCAGTGAGCTCATAGGTCTCTCCTGAAAGAAAATTGTTGGTCTAGCCGAATCTCGTGTCCGGTAGTGTCAATTGCAGCTTTGCGTTGGGAAATGATTGTTATGCGGCGAGTCTGGCTGGATCGCGGGTGCGTTGCCGTATGAGAGCGGTCTCCCGACCAGGGAAACCGCGCGAACCCGTCCCGGCTAGTGAACGGGCTGGAAACACCACGAGGGTACTCCAGTTCTTACTCGCTGGCAACGGATGTGTCGCCCCTGTTCTGTGTTGAACATCGCGAAGGTCGAAATCGGTGGTAGACTCACTCGCTTTTTTTCGAACCTGATCTGGAGGTTAAGTGGACGACCGAACCAAGGAGTTGCTGTCGTTTATCGAAGAAGACGCAAAGCGGTGGGATGATGCTGCGCATCACTGTGAGGTGATTGCCGCAAAGCTTCCGCCAGATCATCGAGCCAGTTTGGAGCTTCAGTGCGCCGTTTATCGCGAGCGTGCCAATATGCATCGCGATATTGTCGCTAAGATGCATTCGTAGGAAACCGCGAAACGATTCCTCAGCACAAGCATCCAACGCTTTAGTACTTCCAACCGTGTAAAATGCTTTCCCAGGACACGGTGAGATAAATCTCAATTGGTAAATGGCGGAGGAACATTGAAGTACTCAAAACGGCCCATCGGGGTTTACTACGAGCATCCGCGCTGGTTTGAGCCGGTATTTTCGGAAATGGACCGTCGCGGCGTGCCGTACGTACGCCTTGATGCGGCGCGTCACCACTTCGACGTCTCGCCGAATGGCGCGCAGCAGTTCGGCCTGATCTTCAACCGCATGAGCCCTTCGGCCTGGACGCGCGGCAATGCCCACGCCATTTTCTATACGCTCAGCTACCTCGCGCATCTCGAGCGCATGGGTGTCCGGGTCATCAACGGCAGCGAAGGATTTCGCAATGAGACGTCCAAAGCTCTTCAGCTTTCGCTTCTCGAAACACTCGGTCTTCGCTACCCGCGCTCCGTTGTAATCAATCATCCCAGCCAAGCTGCCGATGCAGCGCGTGGAATGCGCTTCCCCGTTGTGATCAAGCCAAATATCGGCGGCAGCGGTGTGGGCATCGTGCGCTTCGATTCGCTCGAGCAGATTGAAGGGGCGGCACGCGAAGACAAATTGCAATTCGGCCTCGACGGAACCGGTATCGTGCAGGAATTCATTCCCGCGCGCGGCGGCCACATCACCCGCGTCGAGACGCTCGGCTACAAATATCTCTACGGCATCAAAGTGTTTACAGCAGGCGACACGTTTGACCTGTGCCCGATGGACATCTGCAAAACGACCGACGGCGCGAAGATTGAAACCGCATGCGTGGTGGAAGGGCCGAAGACCGGCCTGCGCGTCGAAGGCTACCGGCCGCCTGACGACGTGATCGCTGCGGTCGAACGGATTTTCAGCGCCGCGAAAGTGGAAGTGGGTGGCGTCGAGTACATCATCGACGATCGCGACGGCCAACTCTACTACTACGATATCAACGCGCTCTCGAATTTCGTATCGGATGGCCCGCGCGTCGTGGGCTTCAATCCGTTTGAGCGCCTCGTCGATTATCTGGTCCAGGAGGCGCGCTGATGCGCTACGGATACTGGATGCCGGTATTTGGCGGCTGGCTCCGCAACGTCGAAGACGAGCAGATGGCGCCAACGTGGAACTACGTCTCGCGCCTGGCCCGCCGCAGCGAACAGATCGGCTTCGACCTCTCTCTCATCGCCGAGCTGAATTTGAACGACATCAAGGGCGTCGATGCGCCATCGCTCGATGCATGGTCCACTTCCGCAGCGCTGGCCGCCGTCACGGAGCGGCTCGAGTTGATGATCGCCGTGCGACCCACGTTTCATCTGCCCGCCCTGCTGGCGAAGCAGGCCGCGAATATCGACAACGTCTCGGGCGGGCGCGTTTCGCTCAACGTGGTCTCGTCCTGGTGGGCCGAGGAAGCGAAAAAATACGGCGTCCAATTCGATCAGCACGATGACCGTTACGCACGCACCTCCGAATGGCTCGATGTGGTAGACCAGGCCTGGAAGCAGGATCACTTCTCCTACAGCGGAAAATATTATTCGGTGACCGACCTCGTGTTGCAGCCGAAGCCGGTGGCGAAACCGCGTCCGGTGATCTACGCAGGTGGTGAATCGGAGGCCGCCAAGGAATTAATCGCAACGAAATGCGACGCCTACGTGATGCATGGCGACCCACCCGACCGCGTCGCGCCGAAAATACGCGATATGGCCGAGCGCCGCGAACGCAAAGGCCTGCCACCGATGAAATATGGTGTCGCAGGCTACGCCGTCGTACGCGAAACAGAAGCAGCGGCGAAGAAGGAAGTGGAGCGCATCACCGACGTGAAGCAGAACGCGGCAGGCTACAAGAACTACGAACAGTGGCTGGCAAACACGCAGCTCGATCAACGCGTCTCACTCGAAGATTATTCCGTATCGAATCGCGGACTGCGTTCCGGCCTCGTCGGCACTCCGCAACAGGTGGCCGACCGCATCGGCGAATTCGAGCGCGCCGGGGTCGATCTGCTTCTGTTGCAGTTCAGCCCGCAGCTTGAAGAAATGGAGCGCTTCGCCGACAGCGTGATCAAGCCCAGCGGCGTAGCCGCCCGCGCCTGAATCTGATCAGCGCGGCACCAGCGAACGAATCTTCTGAATCACTAGGTCAATCCCCACTTGGTTATGCCCACCTTCCGGAATGATCACATCCGCATAGCGTTTCGAGGGCTCGACAAACTCCATGTGCATCGGGCGCACCGTCGCCATGTATTGATCAACGACCATCTCCATCGTGCGCCCACGCTCGCGGATATCGCGCACCAAGCGCCGAATAAATCGTAGATCCGCGTCCGTATCCACGAAGATCTTGATGTCCATCAGATCGCGCAGCGCTTTGTTCTCGAAAATCAGAATCCCCTCAATGATGATTGCTGAGCGTGGCGAGATCCGTACGGTAGCATCTGCCCGCCGGAAATTCGCGAAATCGTACGTGGGCCGCTCAATCACCTGACCTTCGCGAAGCCGGCGGACGTGCTCGGCCAGCAGCGGCGTATCCATCGAATCGGGATGATCGAAATTCTGTTTCACCCGCTCTTCGAGCGGCATACCCGGATAGTCTTTGTAGTAGCTGTCCTGCTCGAGAACGATGACGTTCGCTTCAGAGAGCGCTTCGATAATCCGCGCTGTAATGGTGGTTTTGCCGGAACCGGTGCCGCCGCAAATGCCAATGATCAGTGGACGGCTGTCGAGGGAACGGATGGCGCTTGTCTCCTTAATGTGAATGTGACGCGTGAGCTCTTCTGCGCGCGGATTTCTTTCCGCTCTTCTTTTCTTCGATCACGGCTTGCGCAGCGGCAAGGCGCGCAACCGGGACTCGGAATGGCGAGGCGCTCACGTAGTCCATTCCGACGCGATGGCAGAATTTAACGCTGGGCCCGTCTCCGCCATGCTCGCCACAGATTCCGACCTCCAAATCCGGACGAGTGGCTCGCCCGCGCTGGATGCCCCATTCGACCAGCATCCCGACACCGGGAATATCGAGCGACTGGAAAGGATCGCTATGAAAGATCCCAGCTTTGCGTTCATCCACATACTCCGGCAGGAACCGGCCCGCATCATCACGAGAGAGTCCCATAACTGTCTGCGTCAGGTCGTTTGTGCCAAATGAGAAGAACTCAGCGACCTCGGCAATCTGGTCTGCAAGCAACGCGGCTCTTGGAAGCTCGATCATTGTGCCTACGAGATAGTGAAGCTTTACTTTAGCCTGCTGAATAATCGGATCGGCCACGCGGCGAGTAGCTTCTTCGAGAATTTTCATCTCCTTTCTGTCGAGAGTCAGCGGATGCATGATCTCAGGTATCACTTTAATGCCCCGCTTTTGGCAGTCGATCGCCGCTTCGATGATCGCGCGTACTTGCATCTCGAGAATCTCCGGATACGTGATGCACAGACGGCAACCGCGATGGCCCAGCATCGGGTTCGCCTCGTGAAGTTGCTCCACACGCCGCTCGATGGCCTCACGCGTCGTCCCTAAATCCTTCGCCAGCTCTTCCTGTTTCTCTGGATCGTGCGGTACGAACTCGTGCAGCGGCGGATCGATCAGCCGAATGGTTACCGGGAGCCCGTCCATCGCTTCGAATAGCCCGATGAAATCGCGCCGCTGGAACGGAAGCAGCTTGTCGAGCGCCTTGCGCCGTGCTTCTTGCGTCTCCGCCAGAATCATCTCCTGAATCGCGCGTTGCCGTTCAATGCTCTTTTCCGGATGCTCGAAATCTTTGAAGAACATGTGCTCGGTCCGAGTAAGTCCAATGCCTTCGGCGCCCATCTCGCGAGCCATGCGCGCATCCTTCGGAGTATCAGCATTCGCGCGAACGCCGATTTCTCGGACTGAATCGGCCCATTTCATGATGGTTTGGTAAGCCTTGGGCGGTTGCGGGCGCACCAGCGCAATCTCGCCCGTATAAACCGAGCCGTCACCGCCGTCGAGCGTAATCCACTCGCCTTCTTTTACGACTCGGCCATTCGAACTCATCCTCTTTTGTTCGGAATCGATATCGAGCTTCTCAGCCCCGACGATGCAGCACTTTCCCCATCCGCGCGCAACCACAGCCGCGTGGCTCGTCTTGCCGCCAGTCGCCGTGAGAATCCCCTGCGCCACATACATACCGCCGACGTCCTCGGGGCTCGTCTCGCGACGCACCAGAATTACTTTCTCCCCCTTGGCAGCCCACTCTTCGGCTTCGGCTGCTGTGAACACAGCCTTGCCAACCGCGGCGCCCGGTACGGCGTTGATACCCTCTGCTATTTTTCGCGTCTGAAACTCTGTGCGCGGAAGCGCCGGATCGAGCACCGGATAGAAAAGCCGCTCGACGTCTTCATCCTTGATGCGTTCAAGTGCTTCTTCAAGTTTGATCAAGCCCTCATTCTTCATGTCAACGGCCATCCGAAATGTAGCCGCAGGTGAGCGCTTACCCGTCCGCGTCTGCAACATGTAAAGCGTGCCATTCTCCACCGTGAATTCCATGTCCTGCATGTCGCGATAATGTTTTTCAAGTTTTGCTCGAACTCGCTCGAGTTGCTGATACACCTTCGGCATCCGCGATTTCAATTCACGCAAATGCATCGGGGTGCGAATTCCGGCGACAACATCCTCACCTTGCGCGTTCAGGAGAAAATCGCCGAAGAAAACTTTCTCGCCGGTGGAAGGATCGCGTGTGAAGCACACACCGGTGCCCGAATTCTCGCCCGTATTGCCGAACACCATTTGCACCACATTCACGGCCGTGCCAAGCAGCCCGGTGATTTTCTCCACGCGACGATATGTCACAGCCTTCTCGCCCATCCACGATTCAAAAACCGCGCCAATCGCGCCCCACAATTGTTCTTCCGGCCCTTCTGGGAAAGCCTTGCCTGTTTTGCGCTTGTAATACTCCTTATATTCGCCTACGAGTTGCCTCCAGCCCTGTGCTGTCACCTGCGTGTCGTCCGTGACGTTGAGATATTTCTTCATCGCGCGCAGTCGAGCCTCGAGATCTTCTTTCGGCAGACCGATCACCACGCTCGAGTACATCTGGACGAACCGGCGGTAAGCATCCCAGGCAAAGCGTTCGTTTTGCGTCGACTTCGCCAGCGCCTCCACCGACTTTTCATTCAGGCCGAGATTCAGGATTGTCTCCATCATGCCGGGCATAGATTTCGCGGAACCGGACCGGACGCTCACCAGCAGCGGATTCTTAGCGTCGCCCAGTTTTTTCTTCGTGAGTTTCTCGAGCCTGGCCAGATTTTTCGCAACCTCAGTGCGAAGCTCCTTCGGATACTTACGGCCATGTTTGAAGTAGTAGTCGCAAGCCTCCGTTGTTATCGTGAAGCCTGCTGGTACCGGCAGACCGATGCGCGTCATCTCAGCCAGACCGGCGCCCTTGCCTCCGAGGATCTCTTTCATGTCGCCGGCGCCGTCCGCTTTTCCCGCGCCGAAGAAATAGACGTATTTCATGTTTCTCCTCAACTGCCAACTGGCAAAATCAGAGACCGGCCACCTTGAACCGCTACATTACAAGTCGGCCTGTCGACGAAAAACTGTACGACGATACTTAAAGTAAAAGCTCAATGGCGCGACTCACCCGCGCGCCGGATTCCTCAGAGCATCCTTCGATTCGTCGCCGCCCAACTCCGAGAAATCTGCGATCGTCGAGAATTCTTTCAAAAGGTTTCCGAGCAGTGCAAGTCGGTTCCGGCGAACATCTGCGTCTTCAGCCATTACTAGAACTTTGTCAAAGAAGAAATCCACTGACGGCCGCAGCTCGGAAATCTTCTCCAATGCCTCGCGATACTTCTTCGCCTTCTTCCGGCGCGTGACTTCCTCTCCGATTTTGTGAGCGACAAGATAGAGTTGCTGCTCAGCCGGGTCCCGAAGTAGTTCCTTGTTCACGGCCACCTGGTTCTTATCTCCAGCAGCCGCAGACTTCTCGAGAATGTTCCGGATGCGCTTGAAAGAAGCCGCCAGCGGCGCAAAGTTCTTGGTATTGCGTATCGCCTTCAACGCCTCCACGCGCTCGGCTACGTCCACCAGATCGTCCGCGCCCGCAGCGAAGGCGGCGTTGATCTCGTCATAGGCAAATCCGCGGCGTTCGCGCAGGATGAACTTCGCCCGCTCGAGCAGAAAATCCAGCACCTGCTTCTCGACGGCCTCCGAAGCATTAATCTTGGGCGCATGCTCCCGCAGAGCGCGGGCGGCGGCCGATACGGCCGACGAAATTGAAATCGAAATCTTGCGCTCCAGGATGATCTCCACGATTCCAAGCGCCGCACGACGCAGCGCAAATGGATCGCTAGAGCCCGTTGGCGCTGCGCCCACCGCAAAGCACGCGACAAGTGAATCGAGTTTGTCCGCCAGGGCCACCGCGCACCCCGTCAAGTTGCGCGGAATCGGATCGTCAAGTCCGAGCGGCTTGTAGTGGTCGTAAATCGCCCATGAAATCTCGTCCGACTCGCCTTGCGCGCGAGCGTATAACCCACCAACAATTCCCTGCAGCTCGGTAAACTCCTTCACCATCTCCGTTACGAGATCGCACTTCGCAAGTTCCGCCGCGCGATCCGATCCCGCCACATCGCCACCGGTAATTCCGGAACTGAACCATTGCTCGGCAAGCCAGCGAGCAATCGCGCGCATGCGCTCCACTTTGTCGAAGTAACTTCCCAGCCGACGCTCGTAGGTAACGTGCGCGAGCTTGGGTAAGTAGTCGGCGAGCCGACACTTCTGATCCGTCCCCCAGAAAAATTGCGCATCCGCAAAGCGTGCACGCAGCACTCGCTCGTGTCCCGCCCGCACCAGCCCCTTCGAGTCTTTGTTGAGATTTATCACCGCCAGAAAATTCGGCGCTAGCCGACCGCCGCGGGCTTCGAGCGCAAAATATTTCTGATGGTCGCGCATCACCGTAATCAAAATCTCATCCGGCAGCGTCAGAAAATCCGGATCAAAATTGCCGGCAATCACGGTGGGATACTCGTTGAGATAAGTCACGAGCTCAAGTAACGCTTCATCTTCATGCGCGCGCAGATTTTTGCGGCTAGCCTGCGAACGAAGCTCGATCTCAATCTTTTTTCGGCGCTCCTCGGGCCGGCAAATCACAAAGTTCCTCTTCAGCTTTAACTCATAGTCGCGCGGCCCGCTCACCGGAATATTTCGCTTGCCCAGGAAGCGGTGCCCGTCGGTTCGATTGCCTGAATTCACGCCGCCAAACGAAAATGGCACCACTTTCCCGTCCAGGATCGCCACGATCCAACGGATGGGTCGGATAAATCGAGGACCGTGCGCTCCTGTCCAATACATCGAGCGCGGCCAGCTGATCTCCTGAATCACTTGAGGTAGCACTTCAGCGAGAACTTTCAAGGCAAGGCGACCTTCGATCAATTGAGTCGTGGAAACGTACTCGCCCTTTGCTGTGTTTACGATCGCCAGCTTCGACACCGGAATTCCCTGCTTCTCCGCGAAGCTCATCGCCGCACGCGTCGGCTCGCCGAGATTGTCGTACGCGACCGACTTTGGCGGCCCCATCACTTCGCGCACAACATCCTCCTGGCGCAAGCGCACGCCATGCGCGATCGCCGTCAGTCGTCGCGGTCCGCCGAACGCTTCGATTCGATTGTTTGAATCAATCAGCCCATTGGTCGAGAAATACTTCTCAAGTATCGCTTTAAGCTCGCCCGACGCCTTCGCGATCATGCCAGCGGGAAGTTCTTCACATCCGATCTCGAAAAGGAAATCACCGACCGCGGCCACGCTGATCTTTCCCTGGCTTTTCTTCATGCCCGAGTCTCGGCAAGTTCCGGCTGCGATGTCACGGCGCGCCGGTCGAGCCAAGCCTTCGCTACCTGCGTGGCAAGCTTGCGCACACGAGCGATCATGGCCGCGCGCTCCGTTACCGAAATTGCGCCGCGCGCGTCCAGCACATTAAAGAGGTGCGAACACTTCAAGCAAAACTCGTAAGCCTGCAGCAGCGGAAAACGCAAGCGATCCTTCCCTTTCGTCCCGGGATACGCAGCCAGCAAACGCGCAGCGTCCGCCTCATACAGGTCGAACTGTTTCCGCGTTGCCGCGGCATCCGCATATTCGAAGTTATATGCGGAAAATTGCTGCTCCTCCACCAGGCGCACGGTTGCATAGCTCACTGTATCCGACCAGCGCACGTCAAAAACATTATCAACGCCCTGCAAATAAGCGGCGATGCGGTCGAGACCATAGGTAAGCTCAACAGAGATCGGATCGAGGTCGAGCCCGCCACACTGCTGGAAGTAGGTGAACTGCGTAATCTCAAGCCCGTCGAGCATCACCTGCCAGCCCATGCCCCAGGCGCTCAACGTCGGCGCCTCCCAGTTGTCTTCTTCAAACTTAATGTCATGTTCCTTCAAGTTGATTCCAACCGCAGCCAGGCTTTCCAAATATAGGTTCTGCACGTTGCCTGGAGAAGGCTTGAGTATTACTTGAAGCTGCGTGTGCTTGAAAAGCCGGTTGGGATTTTCGCCGTACCGTCCGTCGGCCGGTCGTCGGCTCGGCTGCGCATAAACCACCCGATAGGGGTCAGGCCCGAGCACGCGGAGAAATGTTTCGGGATGCATCGTGCCCGCTCCCACTTCCACGTCGTAGGGCTGTTGCAGAACGCAATCGTGACTCGCCCAATATTCTTCAAGTGTTAATAGAAGGTTCTGAAATGTGAGTCCCTTCGCGGCTGCACGTTGCGCCCGAGATTTCTGGTGATGACTTCTGTTGCGTCCGCTTTTCTTCAAGCCGGCTTCTCCAAGAGTTCCCTAGCCTGCAGCTTCCGATCGATCTGATGTTCGATGACGTCGAGCATAACATCGCTCAGTTCCCGCGCGGCGCGCGGCGGAATCATTTCCTCATTCAGTTTGTCGAGCCGTTCCGACAGCATTCGACGCGCGGCCGCCAAGGCTGCCACGGAAATCACCCGCAGTCCCGGCACACGACACTTCCCGCACATCAGGGCCGAAGCGCTTCGCGAAAAATAAGCCGCCTCGGACGCGGCCAGCGCCCTACCGCATCGCGCGCAAGCATCGAGTGGCGGCAGCCACCCGCCGAGTTTTACGGTCCACAACGTGAAATAGGCCATCGCCAGCTCCGGCTTGCCGGTTTTCTTCACCGCCTGAGCCGACAGAAGCAAGAGACGAAAATTTGGATCCGACGCTTCATGCTCCGGCAGCACAGCTTCGGTCACTTCGCTGAAGATCGCCAGCGCCACGCCCGAGGCGTAATCGCGAAACGCATCGAGGAACGACTCGATCAGCTCGCACTGATTGATACGCACCAAGTCTCGCGACGGCCGTTCGAAAAACCAGATACGCACATGGGAGAGTCGCTCGAGCGTCGAGCCGAACCGGCTTTTTGTGCGCCGAGCACCCGCCGCAACCCCGCGCACTCGCCCCATCGTTCGCGACAGAAAACTGACCAACCGGTCGGCTTCACCTAGCGGATAGCTTTGTAGAATGATCGCCTCGGATTCGTGGACTGGCATCAGGTGTCGGCGCGCCGACGCGGCAACGCGAAACAAAATTTTCTATCACAGGCACTCACGCCACGCAAATAATAAACGCGCAGCTCGCACTTGAAGTTTTCGTTGAGGACAGAATCTTCACGCCGACCGTGAAGATCCTTGCTTGATGTACTTCTTTAAGCATTCGGCTTCACTCGTCTTTTGATTCTTCCCCATAAATTCTCTCGCACTTGCTTGCTTGCACGAAGATAATCATTTCGTGCACCACTTCAACCAATCGCTGGTCGATGTCGTCGGTGTTGGTATCAACGCCACCGATACCGTCATCCGCCTCCCACATTTCCCCGTCCTCGATTCAAAGGTCGAGATCCTCTCCGCCGAGCGTCGCGCAGGAGGGCAAACGGCAAGCGCGGTTACCGCTTGCCAGCGCTGGGGGCTGCGCACGAGGTATATCGGCAAGATAGGCGACGATGAAGCCGGGATGTTTCAACGAGAGGAGATGGATCGCGAAGGGGTCGACGCGCACTGGATCGTGGCGCCGGGCTGCATGAGCCAGTCATCTTTTATTCTCATTGACGAGAAGTCCGGCGAACGCACGGTTCTCTGGAAACGCGATCTGCGAATTGCGCTGCACCCTGAAGATCTGCGCGCCGATCGGATTGCAGGCGCGCGCGCGCTGCTCATTGACGGACACGATACCGCAGCTTCGACTCAAGCGGCAAAATGGGCGCGCGAAGCCGGCACTTTGGTTCTCGGGGATTTTGACAATCGATATGCTGGAGTTGAGGAGTTACTTGAATTCGTAGATTTCGCGATCACCTCAAAGGATTTTCCTGCCCGTCTCACTGGCGAACCGAATTTGCTGAAGTCACTCCCCAGGATACATGCGCAGTTCAAGCGCTGCTTGACGGGCGCGACACTGGGCCGATTCGGCGTACTTATATGGAATGGCGTGAGATTCCATCTGTGCCCTGGCTTCCGAGTGCGCACCGTCGACACCACGGGCGCCGGAGATATTTTTCACGGCGCGTTCGCCTATGGCATCGTTCACGGATGGCCCGTCGACGAGGTACTCGAATTCAGTTGTGCCGCCGCTGGCCTCAACTGCGAAGGCCACGGCGCCCGCGGCGGAATCGCAACTCTCATCGAAATCGACAGGTTGCGCCGTCGCGGTGAGCGCTCCGAACGCGCCTACTCGGAAGAAGAATTAGTCGAAGCGGCCAACGCTGGAGTATCGGCTGGTCTGGGAACGGAAATTTGATACCGCTGAAGAACATGATGGCGCGCCGCTCGGTGCCGGTCGTCACGATCCTGTTGATTCTCGTGAATGTCCTGGTGTTCTGCTATCAGATCAGCCTCTCGAGCGCGGCTAACGACGCTCTCATCAGAACCTTCGGCCTCGTTCCCCTGAAAATGAAGTTGGCTCTTGCCGGCAGTCATTACACGCTGCTGGGAGCATTCCTGCCGCTCATCACCTGCATGTTTCTCCACGGTGGATTCCTGCACATTCTCGGCAATATGTGGTTCCTGTGGATTTTCGGCGGCGCAGTCGAAGATAGGCTCGGAGCCATTCCATACCTGCTCTTCTACTTCATCTGCGGAATCGGCTCAGGGCTGGCCCAAGCCATTTTTAGTTGGGGCTCGAGCCTCCCGTCCATCGGCGCGAGCGGCGCAATCTCCGGAGTTCTCGGTGCCTATGTGGTCTTCTTCCCCTCTTCAAGAATTCTGACTCTCGTGCCGCTCTTCGTATTCTTCTTTACGGCGCAGATCCCTGCCATCATTTTCATCGGACTCTGGTTCGTCGTCCAATTTCTAAGCGGAGTGAGCGCGCTCGGTGCTCCGGGCGGAACGAGCATGGGCGGGGTCGCGTGGTGGGCCCACGTAGGCGGCTTCGTGCTGGGAGCACTCCTGGCAAAAGTTTTTGAAGGCGGTCGTCGACGTGCCGACAGCTACACCTACAGTTGAAGTTTTCCAGGCGTGTAATTTAGTAACATCTTCAGGAATTTCAAAGTCGAATTCGCCGGCCGCACTGAACGCATCACTTTACATTTCGAGTTGGACGGCAACGTGAATAACGTTTCAAAATAGCCTCAACTCTAGCCCGCATTTTCGTTCCTTCGTCACCCGAGCAGTGCATTCAAGTGAAATATGAGATGTGCCGAACAGCGGTCGCACTTGCGTTCAAGTGAAACCTGCAATCTCAAGAGTGAGCGATACCCGCTTTTGTAATCTGGTTCGCAATCCAATCACCCACCTCATGCGTCCTTAGCGAGCCGCCGAGTTCCGCAGGAGTCTTTCCTTCCCGAAGCGCCGCTCGGACGGCTCCTTCAACCGCGCGCCCCTCGTCCGCCCAGCCAAGATAATCGGCCATCAGCCCGACCGTGAGGATTGCGCCCATCGGATTCGCAATATTCTTTCCCGCGATGTTCGGCGCAGATCCGTGTACGGGCTCAAATAGCGACACCTGCCCTGGATGAATGTTGCCGGAAGGAGCTAGACCCAAGCCCCCCGCAAGCTGCGCTCCCAGATCGCTCGCAATGTCGCCGAACAGATTCGAAGTCACGATCACCTGAAACTGCGACGGATCGCGAACCATCTGCATCAGCAAATTGTCGATGTACTGATGGCTAGCCTCGATGTCCTGATATTCGGCGCGCACCAATTTGAACACGCGCTGCCACAGGTCATGACCAAACGCGAGAGCATTCGACTTATCGGCCATGCACACGCGTTTCAACCCGCGCTTGCGCGCATATTCAAAGGCGTAGCGAATAATCCGCTCAACGCCCTTGCGCGTGTTCAAATCCTCCTGCGTCGCGATCTCGTCTGCGGTTCCTTTCTTGAAGAACCCGCCCATCCCCACGTAAAGCCCCTCAGTGTTCTCGCGAAAGACGATGAAATTCACATCCTTCTCGCTGCGGTCCTTCAGCGGCGTGAATCGCTTGTCAAACAGGACGCAGGGCCGCGCATTCACATACAGATCGAGCTTGAATCGCAATCCCAGCAAAATATCCGCGGCGTGCGCGTTCGTCGGCACGCGTGGATCGCCCATGGCTCCAAGCAGAATCGCATCGAAGTCGCGATGGAACATTTCCACCGCATCTGCCGGCAGAGTCGTCCCATCTCGAAGATACCGGTCCGCGCCCCAATCGAATTCCGTCAGCGCCAATTTCTTCCCGGACGCCGAGGTGACGGCTTTGAGCACCTTCACCGCTTCCGGAATCACTTCCCTGCCAATCCCGTCGCCGGGAATCACCGCAATTCGTTTTGTCGCAGGCTCAACAGGAGCAACGGGAGCAGATCGATGCATGGTCATCAATTACCTTTCCTCGTTTTTTGGAGTGCGGCTTGCCACCGCTTTCACGTGTCCCGGCTCGCCGGGGCAATTCCCGGCGAAAACCTCGTTTCCAAATAAACGGCGATCGTGAACCGGCGCTAACGCTCGCACGAGTCAGAGGAAATTTCAAGGACGGTGACTCCGCAAAGTTGGGGACAAAAGTATTGCTTGAACTTCAATCGGAGCCGCAATGCCTACGTGATTTTCTTCTGGAGATGTCGGCTCAACGACAGCACCATGGCGGGCGGTTTATGTGCTTCTTTAAGTCTGACGAGGAATCGCAAGTAGCGTACTGAACTTCGCAATTCGCTCCAGGTTCCGCTAGAAATCCAAGATGCTGCCACTTCAAGAAGTTCTTCACTTCTCCTTCTTCGGCGGATCGGTGAACAGCGCGTGGTAAATCAGGTGCGTGCACGACTCCACCCACCGATCGAGCTCCGGCTTTGGCATCCGCACCGCCTGCCCCAGCAAGCTCCAGAACAACGCATCCATCCCTCGCGCCAGTCCCACGAGGTCGAGGCCTTTCCTCGCGCCGGGCAACTGGACAAGCCTCTCGAACACCGCCGCCACCCGCCCGGTCGTCCAGGCGTGAATCTGCTTTTGCTTCCTGGCCAACCCAGCGTCCGTGAGTGCCGCCTCTTGCCAGGCACGATATGCGCCGAGATAGCGAAGGTCATGCGCGAACGATCTTGAGAGCAACCCACGGATGACAGCCCGCGCATCCGCCGCTGCCTCCGGACGAAACTCAAGCTGGCTCAATTTCTCAAGCAGCTCATCCATCAGCGCCAGCAAAAGCTGCCGCTTCGATCGGTAGTGCTGGTAGAAGGTCCCCACGGCAAGATTGGCGCGCTGTGCGATCGCTTCAATCGACGTGCTCTCATACCCCTTTTCACCGAAGAGCCCCAGCCCGGCTTCCTTAAGCCGCTCGCGCTTATCCACTGATCGCTTCTGCCGCGGATCAGACGGCAAATCCTCCCCGGCAAGCAGATCGGGCCGCTTCTTCACAGCGAATCGATCCTGAGCACCGCCGACCTCATCCGCGCCTCGGCAATCTCAGGCTCACGCCAAGCAATCCCCCAGCGCAGCACCAAAGCATCCAGCCTCCGAACACACCCGCTACCTGCGGAGACATATTCGGAAACATCACCGGGAAGAACGCGCTGGAAAAAGGATCCAGCAAGAGCGTCGGCAGCAGCAGCGCCGTCGCTCCACGAAGCCATTCCGATTCAGCCAAACCCGCTCCAGCGCACAAGCGCCGCACCAGCCAAGCGATCAGCGGAAACGTCAGCGCAAATAGAATCACCGTCCCCTTCCAACCGCCCGGACGCAAAAGATGCTGCCCCCAGAAGCGCAACGCAAACGTAGCGCCCAGCCAAATAATGAACCCGCTTCGAATCAGCCCGTGATTCAGAATCGTATTCATAATATGAGCATGAGTTCATATTCATATATGAGCGGGCGGAATGCAAGCCCAAAAAGCGTCCATCCGCTCGACGCGCTCCCGTCCCTCCCCGCCGTTCGACGACCGCCCCTGGCCCCTTGCCTTGCTCCCCCGTTTTTCAGTTCTCACATTGAATTGTCGCCCCGCAAGCATTAGAATCCGCTCCAAGCCGAACCGACTGGGCGAGAGCGTGGTCTCATCCAGAACAGTTCGTTCAGCAAGCTTTATCGCGCCATTTCTTTGCGGCCACTCCAGCCTGAGCGGTCGTTCAAATAATCGTTGAGGTTTCAACCAAGGCGGCATCACTCGATACGCCGCTAAAACGAATCTGGGCGGAAGCGCGGAGATCTTTGGGAGGCACGAGCTGAGCAAGCTCGTCCAACTCGTAACGCGAAAGTCTCGCTCCCGCAGGGCTAAACGCACGGTGCTAAACGCATAGTGGACGCGTAAAAGCGCGTCGCGGCACGCCTTTCGGCGTTCGACGAAACCGCGCAAACTGGGGAGGAAACAACATGAAGCGATACAAGAAGTATGTATTTGCATTCTTGATTTCAACTGGCCTGGGACTGGCGCTGGCAAGCGCCGCTCCTGTAAAGGCGCAGGCCACCGATTCAAGCGATTCGAGCACCACTCCGCCAAAGAAGACGACCAAATCGAAGAAGAAGTCCACCGACGCAAGCTCGACGGATTCCAGCGACGCCTCTTCGAAGAAATCCTCCACGTCCACGTCGAAATCGAAGAAGGCGAAATCTGACTCTGACAGCGACTCATCCGACAAGACCGCATCAACCACTTCGAAGAAGTCCAAATCCGCCAAGTCGTCCTCCGGAGACGCTGCAGCATCAGCGGACTCGGCATCGGGCGCCAAATCAACCAGCTCAAAGAAATCCAAATCAGCAAAGGCCTCTTCGACAGATGCCAAGGCCGACTCAACAGCCTCAACCGATGCGGCCGGCACGAAGTCAACCAGTGCGAAGAAGTCAAAGTCCGCCAAAGCTTCTTCCACCGACGAGACCGCTTCGAAGGAAGCGGATGCCGGCACAAAATCGGCCAGCACAAAGAAATCAAAATCCGCCAAGGCTGCCGATACCAGCACGTCCGCTACAGCGTCCACGCCTTCGAGCTCGAACTCAGGTGCCGCGGCCCCCGCACCGGCAAGCTCCAACCCGCCTGCGTCTTCGAACTCAGCAGCATCCACGAAGCCTGCTAAATCCAGCAGCACCTCGGCCGCGAAGAGCAGCGCAAGCCAGCCTGCGCCTCCGGCGGGGAGTGGGCAGGTCTGGGTCAATACCGATTCCGGCGTCTATCACAAGGAAGGAACCCGCTATTACGGCAAGACCAAGACCGGCAAATACATGTCCGAGGCCGACGCTCAAAAGGCCGGCTACCATGCAGCAAAGAACGACCAATAGGGCCCTTCAATCTTAACTAGCGACAAGAATGAAAACAGGAGAGACGAAATGACGAAAAGAGTGATGATCGCAATTTGCTGTGCGGCTCTATGTTCGCTCTTTGTAATCGGCGGATGGTCAGGAACCGCGATCGCGCACAATGCCTTCGCAACCACCGCCGCGCAGTCCAAGGCTGCCCCGGCGTCCAGCGACCTCGTGGATATCAATTCGGCGTCCAAGGAGCAGCTCGATGCCCTACCGGGTATTGGCGCTGCTTATTCGCAAAAGATCATCGACGGCCGGCCCTATCACGCAAAAACGGATCTCGTAAAGAAGAAGATCATTCCCCAAGCGACCTACAACAAAATCGCGAGCAAGATTATCGCGAAACAGCCAACGAAGTAGGCTGCGGCAAGAAACTAATTGGGCCACGAGGGGGACCAATCGGGCCTCCTCGCGATCCACCTATCAGTACCGGGTGCCGTTGTAACCTCCGCGTAATGTGCGGCTTTCGCTGCCTCTTCGCGCAAAAATCAACTGAAAGTACTATTGCGCCGCCCCTCCGGCCCAGCTAACTTATTTGGCTGGAAACTCAACCAGTCCGGATAAATCTCGGGGGTAAACGATGGAAGATAAACGACGCTGCAAGCGCCTCCCATTCTCGATTCCGGTTCACGTGTACGGCCGCACCGAGCGCGGCCTGCCATTCCGCTACGTCACGGTGGCTAAATCCGTGAATATGAATGGCGCGCTCTTGCCCTTGGCACCCAGGGTCAAACGAGGCCAGACAATCCTCCTCGTGAATAGCTTTACCCAGGAAGAACGGGAATGTCGCGTCGTCTATGTAGACGCGACACACCGCAACAAGAAAAAGAAAGTAGCCGTAGAATTCACCAAGGAGCAAGGCGACTTCTGGCATGTCTTCTCGCCGACGACCAAGCTGGCGCCGGTGTCGTCGCGACAGAACGTAGCCTAGCTATCTAGCGCCGGCAACACTGAGCGGCGTGTTTCCGGCGCTTTTCATTTCCACCTTTTGGCGGTTATTCTTCGCTTTCTTCATTTCCCGGATTTGTAGCCACCTTCATCCCCTTCATTGAACGAAGTAACCCACTGGTGTTAGCATCCGTCAACCAAGGTAAGTAAGCCGCACGCACGCCGATTCAAAAGGCGGGCGCTCGCGGTCTGGCACGCTCGCGATTCACGCCTCTCGGGAGGGAAAAATGAAGGCAGTGCGGATGCATTCATTGGGTGGGCCCCGGCAGCTGGTTTACGAAGAGGTTGAAAAGCCATTGCTCGATCCGGGAGATGCCCTCGTACGCGTGATCGCCACTTCTATCACCAAGGACGAGCTCTCCTGGCCCCCTACCTATAAGACGAAAGACGGACAACCCCGTCTCCCGACGATTCCCGGCCATGAATTCGCAGGCATCATTGACGCAATTGCGGCTGACGTCTCCGACGTCAAAGCCGGAGATGAGGTCTATGGCCTCGCTTCTTTCTGGCGCAACGGCAGCGCCGCCGAATATGTCGCTGTCGCGGCGACCGATGTAGCCCCCAAGCCCAAAACCCTAAACTTCGAGCAGGCCGCTACCGTGCCGCTCGCTGGATTGACCGCCTGGCAGGCTCTCTTCGATCACGGCAAACTTCAAGCGAAGCAACGTGTGCTCGTTCATGGTGCCGCCGGTGGCGTCGGCACATTCCTCGTTCAGCTCGCCCATTGGAAAGGCGCGTACATCATAGCCACCGCGTCATCAGCGCACACCGAATTCCTGCGCGAACTCGGCGCCGACGAAGTGATCAATTACGAAGAGCAAAAATTCGAGGAAGTTGTAAAAGATGTGGATCTCGTAATTGACACGGTCGGCGGCGACGTCTTCGAGCGTTCGCGTCTGGTGCTGAGTCCCACTGGAACGCTTATCTCCGTTGTCGAGATGGTTGTTCCCGAGCAGGCCGCTGACCGCCCACGCGAACTCTTCTTCATCGTCGAACCGAACCGCGCCGAACTCATCGAGCTTGGACGCCTGATTGACGCGGGAAAAATAAAAACGGCAATCGCCGAAGTGTTCCCGCTGGAACAAGCTGTGAAGGCTTTCGAAAAGGGCCTGGCGGGACATGTTCGCGGCAAGATCGTGCTGCGTGTAGCGGATAAGGCGCAATCAAGCGCTCACGCCTAAATCGGCCGTTCTTGGAACTCTTCGGCGGCCCTTTCACAGTACTGAAGTTAAATTATGTCGTTCAGTTACTGCGAGTTTTGATGTAGGAATACATAAAGCTTTCGGGAGGCATCATGAGGCTTCACCTCGCGCTCCCATCGATCGCTCTCTTGCTTGTCGCTGTTCCAGGTGTGGGCCAGACACCCACCAACGCGACCCGTGTCTTTGCCGAAACCTCCCAGCGCCTCAAAACGCTCACCCCCGGCGACATCCTGACTATTTCCCAGAAAGCTCAGGCGGGAGATCCAGAAGCCCAATACCGGCTGGGACAAATCTACGAAGACGGTCGTCTGGTCACAAAAGATGACGAGTTAGCTCGCGAATGGACTACGAAATCCGCAGATCAATATTTCGGCGCGGCAGAATACGCGATGTTGCGGTGGGCAGTCCGCGACCCCGTGAAGGAGGAAATGTGGCTGCGGCGAGCCGCAGAAGATGGAGAAGCGCATGCGGCACTCTGGCTCGGTGTTGCGTATGACCAAAACAAGTTCGGTACCACCGACGTCGTTGAGGCAGCGAAGTGGTACCGCGTCGCCTCCGAGCAAGGCGATCCAGACGCCGAAGTCTCGCTGGGTGATCTCTATGAAGTTGGTGATGGCGTCGAGCAGGACTATGCGAAAGCTGCGGAGTATTATCGCCGGGCAGCCGAACACGTCCCTAATTTAGGCGGTGCCGGTCAGGGCCGAAGGAGCCTTGGCCAACTTTACATGGAAGGCCTGGGAGTTCCGAAGGACTGCGTTCAGGGTTACATGTGGCTGTCGTTAGAGGGAGACGGTCGGATACCGGAATACTTTCAATCGCTTATGACGCCCGCCCAGATCCAGCGAGGAAAGCTCCTCGCTGCTGAATGGAAGAAACAGAACCCTGATCCTGTTGTGCGAGCGCAATAGCGCCAAAGCTATTTTGTTTTCGCCGGCCAGGGCTCTAGCCAGTAGTCAAGCGATAACCACAGCGCATACGCCGGACGCACGAACACAACCGCCAACAACAAAGTAAAGCTGATCCACAACACGTATTTCATAGTTTCGGAAAGCCACGCCAATTCAGGCACAAGCGGCGTAAGCAAGTACACAGGAATCAGCACCGCGATCGTCAGCCCGTAAGTGAGGATCATTCCCCCCACGAAATAGCCGGACTCCCGAAAATAGCCAAGCCCGCAATCCGGACAGCGGATCAACACCTGATTGAACCGTCCCGTGAAAATCGGCCCCTGATGGCAATTCGGGCAGCGATAGCGCAACGCATACACGAGTACCTCAAGGAACGATCGCTTGGATGCCGTCCGCTGAAATTTCTTCGCCATACCGCCATCCAGAATAATCCATAACCCAATGCGATGGAATGAGCGCGGAGATTTCTGGAAAGGATTTCTGAGTCAAAAGCGGCTAGGCAATCACGGCCGCAGGCAGAGGATTTCGTCGATTTTCCTTGTCTTCATAGAGCGCTCGGTCAGCTTCAGCAATCAATTCTTCCGGTTCTTGACCGCGGCGGTATTCCGCCCAGCCAACCGCGAACTTGATCGGCACTTTTTCGCCGTTCAAGTCCACGGAAATTGGCTCCAATCGCCGCAGCATCGCCGGCACCTGCGCGGCATTGCACTCCGGCAACACCAGCATGAATTCGTCGCCCCCCAGCCGCGCCGCCGTGTCCGCCTCGCGAATCACCGTGCACAAATGTTTAGCAAACGCTTTCAGCACCAAATCTCCCGCCGGATGCCCCAAGCGATCATTGATTGCCTTGAACTTATTCAGGTCAAACACCACCACCGTCAAATCGTAATGCTTCCGCAATGCCCGGCCGATTTCCGCCTTCAACGTGCGTTCGATGAATCGCCGGTTATAAAGTCCCGTCAGCGGGTCCACCAGCGCCAGATTGCGCCACTGCGCCGAATGCACTTGCCGCTCGGCGATTTCGATTCGCAATCGGTTGATGAGGAATTTTTCGTACGTCAGGTAAGCGCCAAAAACAACGATCAGAAACACGAGTCCCGCCACCGACTGAAACACGCTTGATGCCCACGGCGATTTCCCGCCCTCCATGATTGTTGGAAACGCGAGCGAGGCCACCCCGGCCGTGAGCAGCAACATCACCGTCACAGACACGCCCCAGGTCCACCACTCGCGCCTCTGCAATTCGCGCAGACGCGCAGAATAGCCCTGCTGCGGAGGTACGTTCGCTGCGTCGTGAAATCTGGCCAAGTCATTCATAACCGGCTTGAAAGGCCATTTGCTCCATGAAGAACCATATCTCCATCCGAATCCCCGGTCAATTTAAGCGCAGACCTTATGTTCCTAATTGCTACGATTCAAGTATGTGAATCCGAAACAGGAATATCGGTGACCGTCCGAAAACAGCCTACCTTGGCGACCAGCCCCAAGATGCACAAAACAAGCAGCTTATGTAGTTTGGAAAATGGTACGTCCGGTCTATTGTCCCCGGCGTGCTCCTGCCTGAAACTGTCTCTCGAGCGACACAATGATCGCGCTACTCATTCTCGCCGTCTCGGTGACAGCCCTGGTGCAGTTCGCGGTTTGCCAGTGGAGGTCAATGTGGATCTCCGTCGCCGCTCAGCCCCTGTCCGAATGCCTACAGGCCGCTGTCGGACTCGCTCCCGGCCAAATTCAATCCAGCCATTTCGAGTTGCTAGCCCGCACGTCGGAACAGATGTGTCCCGCCACTCAGAAACAGAACGTCTGGCTTCGCGAGGTGCGCCTCTATTTCCATATTGTCGAAGCGCTGGATCGCCTCTGCGAAAAACATCTTCCAGCCCTCTCCGAATGGGCCGACACTGAATTGACCGCCTGCGCCCGTTACGCCGCGGCCATCCTTGACGAGCGCCTCAACGCCAATCTGGCCTTCGCCTCAGAAACTCGCGCCTTCTAAAAAAACACAGCCGAACCTCTCACTTCTGTAACGCGACCACTTTCTCCGCCGACGTCTTGCCCCGCTCAGCCAAATAAACCCCAAGCAAAATCAAAACGCCGCCAAGCAACAAATACCGCGTCGGCACCTCTCGAAGGAAAATCGCCGCCACAAGAATCACCCCCACTGGCTGAAAGTAATTCACCGCCGCCACCCGCGACGCCTCCATGTAGCGCAGCGCCCAATAGAAAAGCGTATACGCCGCCACCGAGCTGATCGCCGCCATATACAGCAACCCCATCCAGCCTTCCCACGGCACGCTCCTCCAATCAAAATGTGCCGCGCGAAAAATGGTCAGTGGCAAGAGCACAATCCCGCTGGCAAAACAATTTACCGCATTCATCTCAATGCTCTCGTACTTGCTCGCCACTCTCTTGCTGAGCACCACGTAAAACGTGAAGGACGTCGTTCCCAGTAGCGTCAACAGGTCACCAGACAGCGTAGGCGACCGCCGCAAATCGAAACCATTTTCAGCCGCCAAAATAGCAGCTCCCGTAAACGCAAGCGCCATTCCTACAATTTTCCCCATCGTCAGCGCCTCAATCTTCATCGCTCGTGCCAGCAGCAGCACAAGGATCGGCCCAATCGCCAGAATCATCGCGGAATGGCCCGACGTCGTGTAAGCCAGCCCTACCGTAAAGAAAACCTGGTTCGCGCACAAAAACCATCCAAGATATGACAGCGTCCAAACATCATGCCACGTCAACTTGCTGCGCTTCCCACGGAAGAAATAGATCGGAAGGAAGATTACAGCGGCAATTTCAATCCGGAACACCGCCAGCGTCAGCCCATCGAAGTATCGCAACGCCGTCTTGCCCGCCACGTAATTGAACGACCACATCGCCAACATCGCCGCCAGCGATACGGCCAGAAGAAATGAGCTAGGACGGTACGGCGCGGAACTGGATGTTCCTGTCGCGCCCGAACTCAAGATCCACTCGACGACATCTACTCAATCACCTCGCGCCGCCTCGTCAGCGATTCGATCCGGTCAATCCTCGGCGCGTAACCAATCCCCGTCGCCGTCGGCACGCGAATCGTCCCTTGCCGCGTCACTTCCACGTCGGGCTCGATAATGTCTTCCGCCCAGTACCGCTTGCTCGCCGAAACATCCCCCGGCAGCGTGAAGTTCGGCAGTGTGGACATCGCGATGTTGTGTGCCCGCCCGATTCCCGATTCCAGCATCCCGCCGCACCACACAGGAATACCTTTCGCTCTGCACAAATCGTGAATCCGCCGCGCCGCTGTGTGCCCCCCAACACGCCCCAGCTTGATATTGATAATCCGGCATGCGCCAATTTCAATCGCCGCCCGCGCATGTTCGTAATCATGGATGCACTCGTCGAGACAGATCGGCGTATCGAGTTGCCGCTGCAATTCCGCGTGCGAATAAATGTCGTCCCACCCGAGCGGCTGCTCGATCATGATCAGATAGAACGCATCCAGTTCCTTCAAGCGCGCCGCATCCTTCAGCGTGTATGCCGAATTCGCGTCAACCATCAAGCGAATGCGCGGAAATCGCTCGCGCAGCGCCCGCGTAGGCTCGATATCGTTCCCCGGCTTGATCTTGATTTTGATCCGCTGATACCCGGCAGCCAGTTCTTTCTCCACTCTTGCCAGCAGCACATCAATCGAAGGCTGAATCCCAATCGACACTCCGCAAATAATTTCATCCAGCGTCCCGCCCAGAAGTTTCGCCAGCCGCACATTTTTCTGTTTCGCCTCCGCGTCCCAGATCGCTGCTTCCAACCCGCCCTTCGCCATGTTGTGCCCGCGAACCAGCGTCAGCATCTCCCACACATCCGCCGCCGCCGCGAAATCCTTCCCGCGCAGCAAGGGCCACAAATAATCGCGAATAATCAGCCACGCAGTTTCCACCGTCTCGTACGAGTAATACGGATCTTCGCCAGCCGTCGCTTCGCCCCACCCGATCACGCCATCCACATCCGTCTCGACCAGCAGAATCCGGCGCAGTTCGCTCACGCCAAAGCTCGTCTCAAACGGCGCGGTAAGCGGCAGATGAATTTCCCGAAGCGTGATCTTACGCAGGCGCATAGCAGCTTCGAATGCCTTTCACTCCGGAGTCAATTCCGGCAGATGTACCCCCGCCACCGAATCGCGCGGCTCAAGCAGATAATCCGTGGTCTCCCCGCGATTCTCCACCCCGGTCGCCACATACTCCTTGCCGAACATTTTCAAAAAATGCTGCCGCGTCAAAGCCTGCACGCGTTCGCCCGACGCTCGATCTCTCTGCTTCAGCTCCGAGATGTTGGCAGCAATAGAAATCCTCTGCACTCCCGGATTCGCGGGCGGCAAATTCCCCGCCAGAATTTCCTTCACGCGCACCGAATCGAGCCACCATTCCGCCACCAGCCGGTCGGTGGGCAAACCCGCATGCAAGGGACTCTCCGTCACGCCATAGCAATCCGGGATATAGCGACGCGCCACCGCCCCCAGCCGCACCAGATTGAAGTGTGCATTCTTCAGTTCCAGCGGATCAAACGTCCATTCCACCAGCGGAATCCCGCGCTTCAGCGCATCCTGCCGCTGAAACAGTTTCAGCCGCCGCCCCACGCCTCGGTTCTGATACTCCGGAAGCACCGCCGTCATATGCGAATGCAAAAATCGCAGCGTCCCACGAAATCCAGCCAGCGCCAGCGTCATCCCGACGAGCTTCTCGCCGTCGAAAGCGCCGATCACCTGCCCGCCCGTATGATCCGCCACCACGAAAATCGGCGCCGGCACCGTAATCTCCTCGCCCCAAATCACCCGCTCGAGCCCAACGCCCTCCTCGAACTCGTCCAGCGAGTGGCACTGCCGTATTTCAATCCCATCCTTCACACTAGTCACCTATAAATCCCTTCATGTCGACTGTTGTGCCTTCTTGGGTCGTTTAAGTAGCACAGGCATTCCTGCCTGTGCCCCAAGCCGAAACACGCTCACACGCTGAATGCTTGGCACTTCACGCGATTGCGTTATTTTCTCGGCACGCCTTGTAGGTCGCCCCTTCAGGGGCGACAAAACACAAACAAAACCCGAGGGCTTTAGCCCCTGAAGTACCTAACCACGCGGCGCTTTCTTAGATTCCTCCCACAATTCTTCCATGCGCCCTCTCGACAATTCCCCCAGCCGCTTGCCCTCACCGCGAGCCACCCCTTCCATCCAGCCGATTCGTTCCTTGAATTTGCGATTCGCCTTTTTCAACGCAATTTCAGGATTCACTTCCAGAAACCGCGCCACGTTCACCGCAGCGAAGAGTAAATCCCCAGCCTCTTCTTCGATCCGCGCACGCCCACCCTCCTTCCGCTCTCCAATCGCCGAAAGAATCTCCCGCTTCTCTTCCTCAATCTTTTCGAAAATCCCTTCCACGCTGTCCCAATCAAACCCAATCTTCGCCGCACGCCGCGTCAACTCATACGCTTCCAGCGCCGCCGGAAGCGACCGCGACACTCCTGCCAGTATCGACTCATCCTTTCCGCGCACCGGCTTCCCCTGCGCCGCCCGCTCCTCCGCCTTCAGCTGCTCCCAATTCTTCAGCACCTCAGCAGAAGTCGCAGCCTTCACATCCCCAAACACGTGCGGATGCCGCCGCACCATCTTCGTATGAATCGATTCAATCACGTCGGCTATCGTGAATCGCCCAGCCTCCTCCGCCAGCACGGAATGAAACACTACTTGCAGCAATAAATCTCCCAGCTCCGACGCAAACTCCCGCGCATTCCCCGCCTCCATCGCGTCGAGCACTTCATACGTCTCCTCAACCAGATACTTCCGCAACGATTCGTGCGTCTGCTCGCGATCCCAAGGGCATCCACCCGGCGCCCGCAACTGAGTCTGCAACGCAACAAGCTTCTCAAACCACTCGCCCGCGGATTCCCTTCCACGCGCGCCAATTACTCTGCCGCCTGTGCGGCCGCGCGCGCTTGCTTCACCCCGGCCGCGCAACTTCACTCGGCCCTTACCCTTCGATTTGCGTCGAGTTTTTCGATGTGCAGACACAGCGATGTTCACAGCTCCTGCGCGACCCGACAATTTACAGTCCCCGGCCCCGGCCCACAAGAGCCAATCGCACAGTCAACTTGCCCTAGATTTTTCTCACACCAACGGCTTCGGGCCGCAGCTCAATTGTTTCAGCAGACCGCTAGGGCCAGGTAACCGCGTCATCCAGACCCACGAGGATAGTTGGCAATAAGCCTCTGATGGACAGTTATGCTGACGACAGGATATGTTCGGACCTATCATTTGGGCTCGGCGGAAATTGAAGGTGAAGAACGCAAAGACAAACTGGCCGCTCACCGTTCTGTTGGTTATCTCGGCTCCGATTTGGTTGCCCCTCATCATTTTGTTTCTTCTGCTGCTAGCGATTTTAGTTCCATTTTCATATTCGCTTCTCTACCTCTCCATCTGGTCCTTCTGGCTCACCCGTGGGAAAGATATTCTTTTTGTCTATTCGGATAGTCCAATTTGGCGAGACTACATGCTCTCTGAACTGCTGCCCCTAGTAGAGACCAGGGCCGTAGTTCTAAATTGGTCAGAGCGCAGTACGTGGAAACGCTGGTCGCTGCGCGTTTTAGCATTCAGGTTCTTCGGCTGGCGTAAGGCATTTAATCCACTCATCGTGGTGTTTCGTCCACTTCGTTTAGCACGGAAATTCAGGTTCTGGCCTGCTTTCCGAGAATGGAAACAGGGTAATAAGGAAGCAGTGGAAACATTGAAGCTTGAGATAGCTCACACGCTCGCTTTGCATCCATAGACGATAAAATTGCTGACCCGACATTCGCCTACGTCCCGATTTAGTCCGATATCGCTGATCCCTACCGCGAACCGTTAATTCCCCTGAAGATTTTTCTCGAAAAACGCCGCAACCCGCTTCATCAGATAAATTCGCCCCGCGGCATCACTCGCCGGATGCCCCCGCCCCGGAAGCAATACGACCTCAATATTCTTCCCGCGCTTGATCGCTTCATCCAGAACTAGCATAGTATTCACAAGGTGAACGTTGTCGTCCCCCGTTCCCTGCCCAATCATCAATTTCCCTTCAAGGCCACTTACGAAGTTCAGCGGCGACGCTCTCCGATATCCATCCGGATCATCCTTCGGCAAGCCGAGAAATCGCTCGGTGGCGATCGAGTCGTACTGAAGCCAATCCGAGACGGGCGCACCCGCAAATCCCACTTTGAAATCCTGCGGCGCTTCGAAAAGCGCGTGCAGCGTCATGTGCCCGCCATAGCTCCAACCCCAGATGCCAATACGCTCGCCATTCACGTAAGGCAACGTCCGCAGATACGCCACTCCGTCCCGCTGATCCGCGAGCTCCTGCACCGCGACGTTGTGGTATAGCTTTTCTTGAAAAGCGTGCCCGCGCCCCATCGATCCCCTGTTATCGACTGAGAAAATGATGAACCCCTTTTGCGCCAGGAACTCATTGAATAGAAAAGTTCCTCCAGTCCACATATTGCGCACCACCTGCGAAGGCCCTCCATACGTAAATACGATCACCGGATATTTCTTCGCGGAATCGAAATTCGAAGGCTTGATCATCGACGCGTTAAGCAACGTGCCGTCTTTCGCTTTCACCTGGAAAAAGGCGACCGCCGAGAGCCCATAACTCGCCACATCCGTGCTGTTTTCATGAAGCACCGCGATTTGCTTTCCGTCGCCGCCAACCAGATCTTGCCTCGGAGGCGTCATCGCATCGGAGTGCGTATCCACGAACGCAGACCCATCGGGAGAAAAGTTCGCGGCATGCCAGCCAGCCTCATGCGAAACGCGTTCAAACCCGGAACCATCCAACCCAACCCGATATATCTGGCGCTCCAGCGGTCCCCGTTCCGTCGCCGTGAAATAAACCACACCGCGTTTCTCATCGACGCCATCCACAGACTCCACATCCCAATCGCCGTGCGTCATCTGCACTAACTCGCCGCCGCCGGCCCTGTACAAATAAAGATGGCGATATCCGCTTCGCGCGCTTCCCCAAATGAACCCACTACCGTCCTTCGAGAACCACAAAATATCGGTCACGTCGACCCACGTTTTCGACTTCTCCGTGAGAACCACATGCGCCTCGCCGCTACTCGCATCCGCAATCGTCAGTTCCAGAACATTTGCCACGCGAGCAAGCCGCTGGATCGCGAGCCGCTTGCTGTCGGGCAGCCACTCGACACGCGGAATCAGAATCTCCTTGTCGCTGCCAATATCCATCGCGCGAGCCTCTCCACCTGCGATCGGCTGTACAAACACACGCGCCACCGGATTCGCCTCGCCAGCCCGCGGATATCGGTACGTTTCGTCTTCGGTTAGGTTTTCGATATTGTTTTGAATCGTGTATTTCGTCACCGCGTGCTCATCAAGCTCAAGATACGCGATCGCGGACGAATCCGGTGCCCACCAGTATCCGGAGCGAATCTCGAGCTCCTCCGGATACACCCAATCCAGCTGGCCCTTTCGCAATGCTTCGCTTCCGTCCCTCGTCACCGCCCGCGCGTCTCCACCGCTCGTGCTCACAATCCACACGTTGTAATCGCGCACGAAACTCACCCAATGGCCGTCAGGCGATACCTTCTCGTCTGTCAGCATTTCTTTGCCCGACACAAGCGTGCGCGCAGTCTGAGACTTCAGATCGAACCAAACCACCGAGGTCTGCCCGCGAAATAACATCGCAGTTCCATCCGGTGAGAATTGAAACGGCGCAGGCGGCCGTCGTGCCGCCCCGGTTCGCTGCCGCAGCGGATAGGGTTGTGGAGGAAGAGTTGTCGCGAGTTTATCCGCCGCTATCAGCAGGTGCCGCGTTCCGGTCGCCGCATCCATCGTCCAGACTTCCCGCCGCGCATCTCTTCCTGCGCCAGTCGATTCGAAGAACGCAATCTGCTTGCTGTCTGGAGTCCAGGCAAGGCCACCCGCCAACCTGCCGCTCAGCCCGGGCTCGCCATAAATCGCTTCAATCGTGAGGGCCTTCGCTGGCTTCGAACCGGCCGATTGCAAAGCCGATTGTGAAAATGAAGAAACCGGGAAGAACACTGCCGCGACCATCGCGCTAGCCAGCAGCAACATCCGTAACTCGCGCTCGATTTTCTTCACCAAATTCCTCCTCGAGGAAACTGGGAAGTGTACTCGAACCGCTAAACGAAAGTGAACTTCAGAACAGCAATCCGTCAGTAGGGGCCGCTCTCAGAGCCGCCCGCGTCCATCGCGCTGGCCGTTAAATCTTCGCCAGCGAAGTTACGGCATGCCAGTAGACGACGCTGCGCAGCTAGACTGGGCTTAGCCCGAGCGCGCTAACTTGTGAGGACTCGGAGCGGGTGCTAAACTTTCAAGATACTCAAAGTTGGAAAGCTCACTAAAAAGGACGTTCTGTGGCTGATCCGAAACCGGAAGAAACATTTAAGGTTATTGACCGGCGCCTCTTCAGCGAGGACGGCGCTCTTCGCAAAGATGTCGTAGAGGAAGAAGAACGCCGCGAAGAGGAAGCCGCCGCGAGAGCAGCAAACCGCGCGGCTGCAAACGCGCCCGCGCAAACCGACGCGAACAAGGCTGCCAAAAGCCCGGCCGCTAGTCCGAGTGCCGACGCGTCCACTAGCGTTGTTCCTGGCGAAAACCAGCCCTTCGACGCCGAGCAGCCGCAAGGCTCTCGCAGCTTTCAGATGCTGGTCGATTTTCTCGTTCGCAATGCCGCTGCCATGCTCGGTGGAATGGCCGACCCGCGTACCGGGCAAGCCTATCTCGATCTTGAAGGCGCCCGCGAAGTGATCGACATGCTCGACGCGCTCCGCGAAAAAACGCGCGGAAACCTCTCCAAAGCCGACGACGACCTTTTAATCGAAGTCCTCGGCCAGCTCAAGCTGACGTTTATGGAGATGTCCAAAGTGGCGGCCGACGCGATGGCGAAAAAGGCCGCGCAGAAGAAATAATCTTGGGCGTCGTCCCGGGAATCGCTCTCCGTCTTGCGCCGTGCGCCTTCGCGAGCCGAAAAGCCGGAGGAAATGACAAAGCGTTAATGGTCTCGCCTCCGTTCTCCTATGCAATCGCTTGAGCTTACAGTTCTCGGTTCCGGCACGTCGATGGGCGTCCCCACGCTCGGATGCCATTGCGCCGTTTGCGAATCAAACGATTCCCACGACAAGCGCACGCGCCCATCCGTCCTGCTCTCTTATGGCGGACGCAATGTCGTCATCGATACCACGCCCGACTTCCGCTCCCAGGCCATGGCCGCGCACCTCGATCGCCTCGACGCAATTCTCTACACTCACGCCCACGCGGATCATATTTTCGGCCTCGATGATATTCGCCCCTACAACCTGAAACAAAAAGCCGCCATTCCCATCTACGCTGCGGAAGCAACGCTCCAAATACTGAAAAGTTCGTTTGCGTACATCTTCGACGACAAGCCAACTGACAGCTCGCTTCCTGGTGTTGAATTGCACCAGATCGAAGGTCCCTTCGCACTCTTCGGCGTAGAAATTATTCCTGTCCCAGCAATGCACGGCCCAGGCCAAGTGCTCGGCTTCCGCTTTGGCAATGCCGCATACCTCACCGACTTCAGCACCATCCCGGAAAGCTCTAAGGCGCTGCTAAGAGGGCTCGACCATTTCATTCTCGACGCCCTGCGCTACGTCCCGCATCCGATGCACTCGAACGTGCCGCAGTCTCTCGCCCTCGTCGAAGAACTCAAACCGAAGCACGCCTGGTTCACCCACATCTGCCACGACCTCGGCCACGAACACACCAACGCCAAGCTTCCGGCAAACGTCCGCCTAGCCTACGACGGCATGCATCTCGAGCTGGAGGCCTGATGGCGCAGGATAATCCAGAAAGGAAATCGGCTATTCCCTCGATCCTTTTTTCTGCCTCGCCAAAGACGGAGCCCATGGCCCGCATCCATTCCGCCGAAGAATGGGTGGAGCGCTTTCATAAGGCCGGCGCGAAGCGCAAGAAGACCGTGGTTACGATTGGAAATTTTGACGGAGTTCATCTCGGTCATCAGGCGATCCTTCGCGAAACGGCACTCTTGGGAGCCGGATCCAACTCGATGTCAGTTGCACTGACATTCTTCCCTCATCCCACGAAGTTCTTGCGGCCTTCCAATGCCCCTCCGATGCTGATGACGCTCGAACAACGACTGGGCGCGATTGAGAAACTCAGGATCGACGCGACACTCGTGCTCCGCTTTGACGAACATCTTGCGCGCCTTAGCCCACAAGAATTTGTGGAGAAGTACCTGAAACAAACTCTCCGGACCTGGAATGTCATCTATGGTGACAACTTCCGATTTGGATATCAAAAGGCTGGCGACGCGCGGACACTTTATGACATGGGCATCGACATCGACCCATGTCCGCCTGTCAAGATCGACGGTGTTGTCGTATCGAGCTCGGCGATCCGGCAATTTCTGGGCGAGGGCCGCGTGGAGGACGCCGCGCGATTGCTCGGGCGTCCGTTTGCGCTCGCCGGAGAAATCAAAACCGGAACCGGACAAGGGCGCAAACTCGTCGTGCCCACGCTCAACCTCGCGACCGAGCAGGAGTGCCTGCCGAAGAACGGCGTCTACGCGACAGAAACCATTGTCGAGGGCAAGAAATATCGCTCGGCCACGAACATCGGCGTGCGGCCGACATTCGATGGCCAGCGCCTGGCGATCGAATCGCATCTCTTCGATTTTTCTGAAAATCTAACGAGCGGCGCGATGGAGGTGCGTTTCTGGAAGCGGTTGCGGGATGAAAAGAAATTTTCGGGGCCGGAAGCGCTGCGCGACCAGGTGCTGCGCGACATCAGCGAAGCGCAAGCGTACTTTGCTTCGCTCGCGCAGCCGAAGTGAGGCAGGCAGCGCCTCGGCTGCAACGATTTATTCGTTTGGAGCAATCGGAATCGAAGGGTAATCGTTCGTTTTGCTGCTGGTTGTAAATTTGATTCCCTGCAAGCGGACTCCTCGCAGCGAAATCTTTCGAGCCGGTTTTTTCTTCTTCAGCATTTTGCGGTCTTTCATCATTCCACCTCGGTGACGGACGATCACGAACTAGCGCGCTGCTTCTCTAGCTTCCGGCATTCCGTGCAGATGCCGCCGATTTCCGTGCGGCTCACTGTGATATCGATGCTGCAGTCGCGCGCGATCTGTTGCTTCAGCTCTTCGTATAACTCGCTTTCCACTTCGCGCACTTTTCCGCAGCGCAGGCACGCCACGTGAATGTGGTCGCGCGGCCCGTGGCTTTCGTAGAAATGGCGGTCGCCGCGAAGGTGCAGCAGGTCGAGCTCGTCAATCAGGCCGTGGCGTTTCAGCAAATCAATCGTGCGGTAGACGGTGACGCGCGTGATGTTGGAATCGATCTTTTGCGCGCGCTCGAGAATTTCACCGGCATCGAGATGGCGCCGCGCCGTCTCCATCACCTGCAGGAGCACGCGGCGCTGGCGCGTGAGCCGGATTCCCCGCGAGCCGAGCTCGCGCTGCAAACGTCCGGGCGCTTCGTGGACGTTGATTCGTTCTCCGGTTGAAACGCGATGTGCGGGTGTGGCAGCCATATTCGCTAATCGCAGATTATACCAAATGCCGATTCGGGCAAAACGAATCGTCTCACGCTGCCTTGGAGCGCGACGATTGGATGAGGGTCGATTCATATCGTCACTCGCCTGGCGGGGCGACCGGGGGTTTCTCGCGGAGGGCCCCTTTGCCTGTCATGGCGGCGATGATTTGGCGGCCGTGGAAGCGGCCGTTTTCGATGAATATTTCGCCGGTGTGCATCCCGCCTACCACGACGCCCGCGACATAGATGCCGGGCACGTTGCTTTCCAGGCTTTCGGGATTCGTTTGCGGCTTTTTCGTGACAGGGTCGAGGCGGATTCCCTGCTGCTCGAGAAATTCGAAATCGGGATGGTAGCCCGTCATTGCGAAAACTTGAGCGGCGGGCAAGGCTTGCTCGTGCGAGTTGGTTTGCACCCACACTTTGCCGGGCTCGATGCGCGAAACTTTGGCGTTGAACAGCGCGGCGATTTCGCCGGCGCGGATACGATTTTCGATGTCGGGCTTCACCCAGTATTTCAGGCTCTTGCCCAGAGCCGCATCGCGATGAACCAGCGTGACGTGCGCGCCGCCTCGAAATAAATCAAGCGCCGCTTCCGCCGCTGAATTTTTTCCGCCGATGACGACCACATTCTGCTTCCAGTAGGGATGCGCGTCCGAGAAATAGTGCGAGACGTGCGGCAAGTTTTCGCCGGGAATATCGAGCGGATTGGGCCGGTCGTAGTAGCCGGTGGCGATGATGAGTTTCTTGCCGTGGAATTCGTGCTTCGCACCGGATTCGTCGTGGGTGTGGACGATGAATGCGCCGTCATGGCCGCTGATCTTGTCGACCGTTTCGTAGAGCCGCGTTTCGATTCCGTAGTGTTCCACTGCGCGGCGATAGTATTGAAGCGCCTCGGCGCGCGTGGGCTTCCCTGCTGCGATCGTCATGGGAAGGTCGCCGATTTCCATGCGCTCGGGCGTGGTGAAGAACGTCATATTGACCGGATAGTGGTAGAGCGAATTGCAGAGGCAGCCCTTGTCGATGACGAGCGGGCGCATGCCAGCGCGCTTGGCTTCGATGGCGCACGCAAGGCCAGTGGGCCCGGCGCCGATGCAGATAACGTCGTAGGCCTCAGGCATCGGCTGAACCTCGGATCTGAGCGGCGGCGCGGAGTGACGAAAACGCCGAAACGTTCCGCCACGGCGGACGCAAAAACCGCGTTTTGTGTCCATTAGAAATTTGCTTAGGTCTGTGTTTTCTGTAGTTTGAGTGTTTTTCTGAAATATCGAATGTTCCTATTAGAAATTCGGGTGAGCGGGCGGTCTTCTTCCAGAAGTTCGGCCGCCTGTGGCGCCGGAACTCCGAAGCGGCCCAATTTTCGGACTGAAAAATCGTCATAAATTTGCGATTAGAAATTTTTAGGTTGCTGATTCTTTTAGGACTTAGCTCGAATCTTAATTCCAGATTTGCGATTAGAAATTGGAGAGCATTGCTGAGGCAGCGATGCTCGGCAGGTGTCGTCGCCAGCCAGCCAGGGTGCTGACCGCTGTAGTTCCACTGAGACGCTCCTTTCGTTCCCCGTTGGGAGCTGCGCTCGAGTTTGTATTCAGCTCCCATGATGTTGGATGACGGTAGCATGCGGAAAAGTTGGTTTGCAAGAAGTGGATGGCAGAGGGAATTTTGCGCGGCATTTGCGCAAAGTCAAAAGAGCCGGCCCCGCGAACAGGAACGATGCCATCGTCCTCTCGATTTTGCTATACGTTGCTTGTAGCAAGTTAGCGCGCAGGCTGGAGGCCTCCCAGGCGACGGCGAAGGGAACGCTAACAACAGTGGGAGCCAAGCATTGGCGAATGTGCTGGGCGTTACTTAGGGCACAGGCAGGAATGCCTGTGCTACTGAAAGGCGGCTTGACAATCGGCTGCATATGCAGTATATTCTGTACAGACTGAAATGACAGACACGCCGCGCGCACATCTTTCGCCTGTGGTTCAGAAGTTCATCCTGCACTGGGGTGAAATGGGGACGAAGTGGGGGATCAACCGCACCGTGGCTCAGATTCATGCCCTGCTGTTTCTTTCTGCGCGCCCGCTCACTGCTGAGGAGATTGCTGACACGCTTTCAGTGGCGCGGTCGAATGTGAGTACGAGTCTGCGCGAACTCCAGGGCTGGCGGATTGTGCGGGGCGTGTCGGTGTTTGGCGACCGGCGGCAGCACTTTGAGTCGATGAAGGATTTGTGGGAGATGTTTCGGGTGATTTCGGAGGAGCGCAAACGGCGCGAATTTGACCCGACGGTGGAGGTGGTGCGCGAATGCGTGGCGGAGGCGAAGAAATCGGGATCGACGGATGCCTATGCGCGCGAGCGGATGGAGGAGATGCTCGAGTTCATCGTAACGATGAGCGGCCTGTTCGACGAGCTGCGCACGATTTCGCCGGCCACAATCAAAGGAATGGCCAAGCTGAGGGGCGGAATTCGCAAGCTTTTGCACAATTGACGACAGGAGGAAAGGGCGGGCGACCGCTCTTTTTTGATGTGCCATGCTTTCTCTTAGTTCAGAAATAACAGACACGAAGGGCAGTCGAGCGAGGAACGGATGGGTCTTCTTTGATCGGGAATGCGAGATTTGCACGCGACTGGCACACCGATTTCGAAGTGCCCTGGCAAAGCGCGGCTTTGGCCTGGCAGCGTTGCAGGATCCAAGGGCCGCTTCCCTGCTGTCGATTCCATCGGAGGAGATGCTGCGGGAGATGCGCGTGCTGACGACGGAGGGCGCGGTGTATGGCGGGGCGAACGCGATTTTGTTCGTCGCGGGACGGATCTGGTGGGCGTGGCCGGTTTATGTTGCCGGGCGATTACCGGGGAGCGGTTGGCTTTTGGACGCGGGCTATCGATGGTTTGCGGCGCATCGGCGCTGCTCAAGACAAGAGTGCGAGCAAGGGTGCGAATTAGAAACGAAGAGTCAGAACCTTGAATAGCAAAACAGGAGGAGACAAGCCATGAGCATCGAAGCAACGTTTTTGGCGGGTTCGGCCACAGCGATGGGAATCGTGCTCGCTGTAATTTGGTATTTACGAAAGCCTCTGCAGGCCATTCTCACTGAACTCTGCGGGAAGCCCGAGCGCGCGCAGTTCTGGTCGGCATTTTCGCATGTGACGCTGTTTCTAATTCCACTCATCGCGGTACTGGGTCGAGGCCACGAACTTCCATTCCGGCAATCGGGTGTGTTCGCAATCTGCGAAGAGATCAAAGCGGGCATGACGGGACTAGTAGGCTCGGTAGTGACACTCGGCGTCGTACTGAGCGTTTACATCGCGCGATATATCGTATCGCCTGCAGGGGGAATTCCGGCGGAGGCTGGGCGACACAGCTAATATGCGATTTGCAGGATAACGACAAGGAGGAGGCCATGCGCACTTTCCTTTGGTATCTGTGGCTGGCAGGCGCGGTGCAGTTGGTGATTCTTCTGGCGAATATTCCGCTGCCGAAAAAACTGCGGTGCCGCGAAAATCTCGCGCGCGTCTCGCCGATGATTCGAGCCGTTTTTATCGTGCATTGGGCTTATATCGTGCTGGTGCTGGGAATTTTTATCGCGTTGTGTTTTGGCTTCGCCTCGGATTTGGCGGGCGGCAGCCGACTGGGACGTTTTCTCTCCACCTGCATGGCGATTTTCTGGCTGGCGCGGGTGCCCGTGCAACTATTCTTCTACGATCCGGAAACGCGGCGACGACATCGGGTTGCGGACGTTAGCTTTCTGGCGTGCTTTTCCTATCTTGGTGTGGTGTTCGCCGCGGCTGCACTGGGAGGATTTCGGTAAAGCGGAGCGCGGTTTTAGGAAGTCTTGCGGTTTGGTTCGCCAGGAGGTGAAACATGAGAATCGCGATTACAGGCGGGACTGGATTTGTGGGCCGTCATTTGGCGCGGTCGCTTGCAGCTAAAGGGCATGAAGTGGTGTTGATCGCGCGCGGCGTTGACCAGCGTGACCGCAGCGCCCTCGATCTACCCAATGCATCCTTCTTCCCTGCTGACTTGAGCAGCGTTGATGAATTGGCGCGGGCGTTCTCTGGATGCGGCGGGGTGGCGCATTGTGCGGGAATCAACCGCGAGATTGGGCAACAGACCTACGAGCGAGTTCATATACAAGGGTCGCGGAACGTGGTGGAAGCCGCGCGAATTGCGGGAGTAGGCAAAGTGGCGTTGCTGAGTTTTTTGCGAGCGCGAGCGCACTGTGGATCGGGTTACCACGAGTCGAAATGGGCTGCGGAGGAGATTGTTCGCGCCTCGGGCCTCGATTACACGATTCTGAAGGCGGGCGTGATTTACGGACGCGGCGATCACATGCTCGACCATTTGAGCCATGCGCTGTTTACGTTTCCCGTTTTCGCAACGGTGGGGCTGCGGGATCGACCGGTGCGGCCTTTGGCGGTGGAGGATCTTGTGAAGGTGCTCGAAGCCGCATTGATCGACGGACGACTGTCACGTGAAACGATGGCAGTATTGGGGCCTGAGGAAATGCTGTTGGGAGAAGCGGCACGGCGAGTGGGCAAGGCGATCGGCAGGCGGCCGGCGATCGTGCCGACGCCTGTTTGGTTTCATTACGCGCTTGCACTTTTGTTGGAGGCGACGATGAAGATTCCGCTCGTTTCGCGAGCGCAGGTGCGAATACTTTCCGAGGGGATTGTCGAGGCGCTTCCGCTGTGCGGGGCGTTGCCTGCCGACTTATTGCCGGCTACGCGATTTTCTGATGAGCAGATTCGCGCGGGGCTGCCGGAGGTGGGTGGGTTCGGGTTCAGGGATTTGCGTTGTTGCGCGTGAGTGAGGTCGGTGCGGACGCTAGAGCGTGCGGCAATGGTGTTATCGCGCCAAGTTCTTGCACCGGGCACGGCATGCCGTGCCCCTACTGAGTTAACGGCCGGTTCGACCTTGAGCGGGGTGCGTCATTGTACATCTAGGGGATCGGCGGTTTTGTGTTCACGGATTTGGTAGCGGAGGTAGTCGTGGACGGCTTTTAGGGCTTTGGGGTCTTCTGTGGTGATTATTACTTTTGCGCCTGTTGGGGTGGGTTCGAATTGGTAGGTGATTTTGGATTTGCGGGCTTTCATTTCGGGGACGCCTGGCGGGGTTTCGGCGTGGACTTCGTGGGGGTCAGTGAAATCGCCTTGGGCGAAGGCTTTGGAGATGTGTTCCAGGTGCATTTGAATGTGGTCGCGGCTGGACGTGTCTGAGGGATCGTTTGCCTCGACTTCGATTATGCCGCCGGTTTTTGTGAGGGTGAAGTGATGGGTGGTTTTGGTTTGGTCGAAGCCCATTACGTGGGCGCCGCGGGTGTTCATGGCGGTGTTGTCGTGTTGTTGTTGGGAGTTGGCTGGAAATGCTGCGGGTGCGAACAGGAAAAGGCATGCGGCGATTGTTCGGATCGTGTGCTGTGGGCGAATCGGCATTGGATTGAGCGAGCCTCCTTTCATTCAGACGAAGGGTATGAGTAAGGGTGAGCTAATTGTCGTGCTTCAAGGCAAGTCGTCGCTACCAAGAACAACGCAGGCACCCTTCATGCGGTGACAATGGTCTGATCGCGCCAAGTTCTTGTGCCGGGCACGGCGTGCCGTGCCCCTACTGCGGAAAAGGCAAACCGACGGCGAAAAGAACGGTAGCGCGAGTGAGCCAAGCATCACGCGCCACGGAGGCAGGTTACTTGAGGCACAGGCAGGAATGCCTGTGCTACTGAAAGGCAACGGCGGCTTGACGCGTGACTCGTTGTAGAATCTGCGGCAATGTTAGAGATTCACTTGCGCAAAAACATTTGTAAAACCTTTGAGCGGTCGTTTGCGGGGTTTGTGCTCTGCTGTGCTGTGACGTGCTTCGGCGCTGCGCGGGCGCAGACGGGGGCGGTGGCGAAGGGCGATTCGTCGACGGAGAGCGATGCTGCTGCGAGGGCGGAAGCTGAAATTCGGCACGAGCAGAAGTATGTGGAGCGGGAGACGCCTTCGGACCGGCAATTCTCGACTGTAAATAGCGAGACACCGGGGACTGAGGGCAAGATTGGCAATTGCGATCCGAAGCGCCGTGGCTCGTCGGGATACAGGGGCTGCGATTTGACGTTCGTGCGCAAGGGCAAGCGCGAGAGCCATCGCGTTATGCGGCCGGCGGTGTTTCCTCCGACTTACTTTTCTGGGGTACACAACGATTGGGGGTTGTGGGAGGAATCGAAGGACGGGCGATTACGTTATTTCACGTTGCATACGGATGGGCGGGTGGATATCGGGGCAGCGAGGTCGATGCCGCATTCGGTGCACTAGCGTGCGTGATTTGCGTGTTGCGGTTTCGGGCTCGTGCCGGATTATCGAGAAGAACGTAAGCGACGGTGGCAGCCAAGCATTTGCAAATCGCGCTGCGCGTTACTTGGGACACAGGCAGGAATGCCTGTGCTACCGAAGGCGGCGCTACAAGGGAACGTGCAACGGCGCTAGGCTTTGGCTGCCGCGCCTTTGATGACGCGGTAGATGAGCAGGAGGACGACGGCGCCTACTACTGACATTATGAAGCCTGCGCCTTGGCCTGCCTGGTACCAGCCGATGGCTTGGCCGATGTAGGTGGCGAGGATGGAGCCGGCGATGCCGATGATCATGGTGATCCAGATGCCGCCGGGGTCTTTTCCCGGCATGAGGAATTTTGCTACTGCGCCGACTACGAGGCCGATGATGAGTTCCCAGAGTAAGGCGAACATGGCGTCCTCCTGGATCTAGTTGCTGAACACTGGGCCGCTGAACTTCCCTGCTGAAATTCCCTGCTGAACTTTTCGGTCACAGTTTTCTGCTGAAGTTTTCTGCCGAACTTCACGGCTGCGTTTGTTCTTTACTGCGACGGATTCGACGACGGTTTGTTTTGCATTTTCGCGGCAGCGTCATTGGCCGCCTGTTTGGCATCGGCCGCGGCCTTTTGCGCCTGCTTCTTGGCGGCGTCAACGGCCTGAGCGGCGGCCTGTTTTGCTTTTTGCTTGGCGTCTTCCACGGCCTTGGCGGCGGCGCTGGCGGTCTGTTGAGCCTTGTCGCTGGCCTTTTGCATGGCGTTGTTCATGGCGTCTGAGGCTTGCTGCTTGGCATCCTGAGCGGCGCTGGATGCGGCGGCTTTCGCGGCGTCGATTGTTTGCTGCGCCTTTTCCTGGGTCTGCTTCGAGCAGCCGGCCACGGAGAGCAAGGCACAGAGAAAGAAACAAGCAAGCGTAACGGAATTTGTGCGGGTCCCCTTCACGCGCGGTTCTCCGGAAGCAAAATGCAAAGACCACACACCAGAGGTGCGCCGGTCCGCCAGCCTTCGGACCGGCACACTTCCGGCGCTTGGTGCAAACTTATACCTGCCGCTGTTTTTCGGCGACCTTCGCCAGAGCGATCGTGAGAGCGGTGCCGCCCAGAGTCTTAATCAGCGTGGTGTGCTGGGCGTAGAACGTGCTGACGCTATCGACGATCGAAGGATCCGCTTTGTGTGCCTGCGTCGCGAGTTGTTGAACAGCTTCGGGCGAAATTTTCTGAGCCTGTTCGGGCGTGATCTGCGGCGTGCCCGTGCCTCCGCCGAGCATGCTAGCGAGTCCCGCGCCTGAGAGGAGCGACGTGAGCGTGCCGGGAGGAACGGAGGACATGATTTGGTTGATGATGCCGGCTTTTTGCTCGCCGCTGGAATTGTTGAACATTGTGGAGAGCATCTGGCCGAAGGCGGGGGTCTGGTCGGACTTGAAAGCGGCGGAGAGGCCTTCCGCAAGCGCGCTGGAGGGAGCCGCTTCTGCTACCTGGTCGAAATGGGCGTGCACGTCCGGGGCCGGTGCTGCTGCTGCGCCGCCGGAACTATATTGCTTCAAGAGGTTGCCGATTTGATCTGTCCAAGTCATAGCTGGTTCTCCTTTTACTGAAACTGCGGATGCCACTTATCTAGCGACGCGTCGTGTTACTACAGTTCGCGATGCGCGTTACTGCGGAATTACAAGCTCCTGGCCGGCTTTGATTTTGTCGGGGTCGGCGAGCTTGTCTTTGTTGGCTTCGAAGATTTTCATGTACTTGGCGGAGTCGCCGTAAAACTGCTTGCTGATTTTCGAGAGGCTGTCGCCGGGTTGGACGGTGTAGGTGCGCGCCGAGGGAGCGGAAGAAGCGCCGCCTGCCGCTGCAGCTGCAGCCGCTGCCGGGGCTTGAATGTCGGCGGTGAGATCGGAGAAATTCGGATCGACGAGCTTGATCTGGTCCCAGACGCGGTTTTTCAGGTCGGCGGATGGAGCGGTGGCGCGGAGGAAGAGCTTGTCGCCTTCCATGTTTACGTTTTGGAGTTGGATGCCGTTGGACTGGATGAAATTCAATACGGACTGATACTTCAACTTCAGTTGCTCGAAACGGTCTGCCATTGGAGCCTCCTATTAAACCTTTTTACATCTTAGCTAGCCGGGTGATATTAAGTTTTAATTAATGCGAATCGAACTGATCCGGTTGTTCCAGTTCTTGTTGTCGGAACCCTGCACGCGATAGTTACGCAGATCTGGAACGCTGTGGCGAAAGACAACTGACACGCCACTGAAATTTCCGTCGCTGAAGGCGATGACGGTTGCGCCTCCGTGGAGTTTTACGGAGCTGATCTGGTCGTTGAATCCGTTGGGAAGAAAGCCGAAGCTGGCGCCGCGCTCCATGCAAAAGTAATCAGACGAATAGTTCGTTTGACGGAAAAAGCACGCGCCGTTTCGCGGCTGGTTCGTGGGAGGCCGGCCGGGGCCCGAGTTCCACCAGCCGGGGCCGTTGTAGCCGTAGGCGCTCACGCGAAATGTTGCGCGGCATCCGCGGTCAACCCAGATTCCCTGCCCATCATTGCCCCATGTGGCGCCGCGAGTGCATGGCGCCTGGCTCAATTGTTGGACCAGATCTACGTTCGAGTTCACATTGCCGATGGGGCAATAATTTCTCCGGTTGTGCGACGATTCGCAGGTAATTGTGTTGCCGCCTGGCCCTGGTCCGGGGCCACCGGGGTAAGAATTGCCGGCTTGAAAATCGGCGCGGCAGCCACGATCGACCCAAATGCCGCGGCCGTCGTAGCCCCAGGTCTGACCCTGGATGCAGGGCGAGTTGCTGTTCTGCTTGACCATTGTGACGCCGCCACGGGTGTCAGCCGGGCAGTATTGGCGGCCGCCGTCTTGCGATGCGCAGTTGATAGTCTGCGCGGAGGCTTGATGTGAAAAGGCTCCCCAGCAGATTGCGAGCATCGCGAAAACCAACAGCTTGATTCTCATCCCGCCTCCGCCATCAAAGGGAGCACTCGTCAAACATCTGCGCCTGATCGGTTTACTTGGCCTGAGCGAAGACACGCACTTTCCGAGCGTGAAACATGGAGAAAGAATGCAAATCTTGAAAACTAACGAAAGATGGGTCCCGGGTGCGCCAGATGGATACAATACGAATCACATCGGTACAATCGGGCACTAACTGATTTAGCTCTAGGGGATTCCCTGATGGCTATGGTAGTAAATCTACTACGGTAAAGTACTGGAACCTCTCATCGTATTATTTCTATTGGCGATTTGTGTCCCTCGGTCATTTTACTCATAGCTACCCTTTGGACGTGGCCCCGGTTCATTTTTTTTGTTTTGATACTTCGGAGCTAGCTTTGGGGCGGGTAAGCCTATTCGATTGGCAATAAAGCCTCCGTCAGATCGTCGGCGAAAGAGGTGAGCTCGGCGCGGCGGGTAGCGGTAGCTTCGACCCGTTGCTTCTTCCAGATAAAGTAGTCGTGGCCGTCGAGAGTGATCCGAACGCTGAGGTTTCCGTCGACCAGGTAGGCGGGCTCGGCGAACACCTTGAAGCTGTCTGGGACGGCCGGCGCGAGAAGCGCGGCGCAATTCCCTCTTCGAATGCCGATGTGGTTAGGGTAGACGGGGAAAGCAGTCAACTCGAAGCCGCGAGAGAGGATGCGTTGAAGGAGTGCGGCCTGGTTGGGGGTGATGTCCATCTGAAGACAGGATAGCAGGCGAACTCCGGGAGCCCACAAGAAACAAATCTTATCGAGGCATACCTCGACGCTGCCGACTACGGAGAAGTAGGGTTACGACCCATACATCAAAGCAACGCGCGGATTGCTAATTCTCGCCGGGGGTACCCTTGTTATCTCTGATAGAAGCTACCTTCCACGGGTCATTCGCAACGTCGATCGTCGGCTCGCCGTCTTTCATGACGAGCTTGGCTGCGCCATATACGACTCCACTGCTTTTTTTCATCTCCTTATCGTTCATCTCGATTATGCCCCCGCTCAGGTCGTACGCCTCGCTTCGCGAGTCCGCCCAGGCTTCGCCCATCGAGATTTTTCGGTCCGTGACGAAACGAATCGAACGCCCGGCGGGCGTCGGAAACCAGCGAATGTACTTGACGTCATAGCCGAGCGTTCCGGTAATAGCAACACGACCGACCGCTCGCATCTTGCTCAGGGCGTTGAACAACCCTACATTTTGGGACTTTTGGAATGCATCTACGAGGACCCGCTTATCGTCGGGCGTCGAGAACTAATAGATAGCAAGCGTAAAGTTGGTGAGCTGTCCGGCCTGAAGGCCAGTGCCCGTAATGACACCTTGGATGATCTCCGGCTTGGAACGTTCCTGGGGAGAAGCTGCAATAAGAACGAGAAGGCCAACCCCCAACAAAGCGCCGACCATGATCTTTCTGATTCTTGGAAGCGCGATCCTGATTTCTCCCATTTTGCCCCTCCGTTTGCGACTCATGAGCTTCGAGTCAGCTATCAGGCGCATGGTTACAGAAACCACAATCGAATGCCACCGTCACTATTGACGGTGCCGCTCACCGCCCCGAAGCGGTGGTATCGGTGAACGGCTGGCAAGAGCGGACAGGGCGGGCCGAGCTGGAGCGGCGGTTATCTCAGGAGAGAATCGAGAGATTGGTTGGGAGCGCACTCGATTGGAGCTAAATTCCGTTGAAAGAACCTTGCACCGGTAGCGCCAAGCAGTGTGGCGGAACTGCCCGCGATTTCAAGCCAAGCGCCCTCGCGCAGGCCGAGAACGGACGAAGAGTTTTCTTCGTGGAATTCGCGGATGCGCTCCTCTCGGGTTTCATGTGCCGGTGGCAAGTTGGGGTCGGCGTCAATGAAATGCGGATTGATTTGAAATGGAATGAGGCTTAGTGCGTCGAGGCTTGCCGGAAACACGATCGGCATGTCGTTCGTCGTTTTGATTGTGGGGCAGGCTAGATTTGTTCCCGCGCTCACGCCGAGATATGGCGCGCCGGCGCGGACGCGATTGCGGAGAGCGTGAAGGACGCCGAGAGCATAGAGCGCATCGAGAAGACGGAAGCTGTTGCCGCCGCCCACGAAGAACGCTTCGGCGTTTTCGATTGCGGTGCGCGGCTCTGGCGCCGTGTGAAGCGATTCGACGAGAAGTCCCGAGCCATCGAAGTGGGCCGCAATTTTCGCGGTGTACGCGTCACAATCTTTCAGCGCATACGGGATGAAGAGGATCCGCGTGACGGTCCGATAGAAATTCAGCACATCGGCTGAGCAATAGTCGAGATAGCCGGCGCCGCCCGGGATGGATGAACTGCTAATGAGAAGAAGTTGAGTTTCGGATTTCATAGCGCGCTGGCTGTTCAGTATAGGAGACGTCGGCTGCGAAACCAACGATTTGAGACAGAGCATTCAAAGAAGCAGCGAGTTCAGTGAGAGGTGGCTAACGGCCGCACGCGCGCCAACAGGATTGCAACTCCCGCTACAACCGCCGCGAGCGTCATACAGATGAATGATGAATGAAAAGAGTGGGAACGAGCCGACAGGGACCCAATCAAAGAAGGACCAGCGAAGCCACCCATCATTGCCACACAGTTAATCAAACCGGTAGAAGCGGCTCCCGCGGAGTCGCCGAGGAAAGCCGAAGGGATCGCCCAAAAGCTTGTGACGAATGCGAGCAAGCATGCGTTGGCAAGCCCGAGGAATACCACGGTGAGCCACATTCCGGGATGGAAGGCGAGAATGAGAAGCAGAGACGCGCTGCAGAGGAACGTGGGAACAGCGGTATGCCAGCGATGTTCGCGAACGTGGTCGGAATGCCAGCCATTGGCGTGCATGGCGATGAGACTCGCGAAGTAGATCAGCGAGACGACGAGCGTGACGCGAAAATCGGGCAGACCAGTGAGGCGCTTTAAAATCGTTGGAAGCCAGAAGACAAAACTGTAGGCGATCGCCGCGTGGAGAAAATACGCGAACGTAAGTAGCAGAACGCGCGAGTCGCGAAAGGCTTCCCACACTGTATAGGAGCGAATGGATCTTTTCGCTGCGGCTTCCTCGCTGAGCCGCGCCGATAGCCACTCGCGCTCATTTTCCGGCAGCCAAGCTGCGTCGCGCGGCCAATCCGTAAGATAAAACCACGTGACAATGCCGAAAAGCACTGCCGGCAGGCCCTCAAGAATGAAGAGCCAGCGCCAACCGCTTACTCCATACCAGTGCACGCCTAGCAGCCAGCCCGAGATGGGCGACCCGATGATGAACGAGAGCGGAATTGCACCCATAAAAGCGGCGACGGATTTTGAGCGGTCGGAGTGAATGAACCAGTGCGTGAGGTAGACAAGGACTCCGGGAAAGAATCCTGCTTCAGCCAAGCCCAGCAAAAATCGCAGAGAATAGAATTGACCGGCGGTATGGATGAAGGCCATACCGACGCTGACGATTCCCCACGTCACCATGATGCGCGAGAGCCAGCGCCGCGCGCCCCATTTTTCGATGATCACAGCTCCGGGAATTTCGAGGAGGAAGTAGCCGGCGAAAAAAATGCCGGAGCCGAAACCGAGGACGCGATCGTCAAAGCCAAGTTCCCGCGGCATCTGCAGAGCGGCGGTGGAGATATTGGTGCGGTCGAGGAACGCGATGATGTAGAGGATTGCGAGGTAGGGCAGCAGGCGGAGAGCCACGCGGCGGCGGGCGCTGTTGGCGACATCCGTCGAGCTAGCCATCATGCTCTGGCGGGCGGAAGGCGGGCGAAGGACAGAAAAAAGCCAACAACCACTTGGAATCCGTTTGCTTGCCCGAAAGTAGCCGTTACAAGCTCACGGCCGTGAATCACGCGACGGCGGTTGAGGAACGCGTTGAGCCCGATTCCAAGCGGCGAAGCACAGCGCGAACCGCGGCGGCCAGCTCGTCCTGGCTCACATGGCTCTTGCGAAATTGCAGGCGCACGGTGAACGAGCCGTCCTCAGCTTCATAGTTGTAGACGAAAGGCTGCGGACGCGGCGCGGTGCCGGTTTCATCCTTGCGCGATTTGCGGGCTTCATCGCGCGTCAGACCGCCCTGCGAAATGCGATGAACCATCTCGGTCATCTTTTTCTCGTTGGGTTGGCGCGACACCTGCAGAAGCAGCGATTTCGAAACGATGCCGTTCTCATTGCATTCGCGGCGAACCGATTCGGGTATCACGCGCAACGACATGGTTTCGGTGACCGACGAGCGAGCGCGGCCAATTTTCTTGGCGATATCGTCGTGCGTGTAATCGAACTGATCGGCAAGCCGCTGCAAGCCATCGGCTTCTTCAAAGGGCGTCAGGTCCTTGCGCTGAAGATTCTCGATGAGAGCCAGCTCAAGCGTTTCGGCGTCGTCCGCAATCTTCTCGATACACGGAAGCTCATGCAGGCCCGCGGCTTTCGAAGCATGATAGCGGCGCTCACCCGAAATAATGTAGTAAGTATCTTCGCGCGGGATGTAGCGCACCAGCAGCGGTTCAAGCACGCCCTTCTGCCGGATCGAATCGGAAAGTTCGCGAATATCGCCGATAAATTTGCGGGGCTGATCGGGATTCGGACGAATCTTATCGATCGGGATCATGCGGCCGATGGACGCGCCACTGAAACTCGTCAGAGTTTCAACGTAGTGGGCGTCATGCCGCATCTTGAGAGTGACGGGTAACCCGATCCTCTTGGACACGTTGTAATACCTCCTGGGCCAGTTTCTTGTAGTCATCGGCGCCGGAAGATTTCGGCGCGTAGGTAAAAACAGTTTCTTTGTAGGCCGGGCTTTCTTCCAGGCGCACGTTCTTGCTGATGCGCGTTTTAAAGAGCGCATTGCCAAACGTGGCGCGAATCTGCTCGTGCGTGTCGCGCGAAATATTGGTGCGCTTGTCGAAGAGCGTGATCACCACGCCGAGAACTTTCAAATCCGGGTTGGGACGCGCGCGGATGCGAGCGTAGGTCTCGAGCAAGTCGTCCGTGCCTTCGATCGCGAAATACGCGGCTTGAATCGGCACGAGAAGGTGCGTGGACGCGACGAGCGCGTTGACTGTGAGAATGCCCAGAGCCGGAGGCGTATCCATCACGATGAAGTCGAAATCCTTCAGGATGGGCGAGAGGGCGTCTTTCAGCTTGAATGGCGCGTCGAATGCTCCCGCTAGCTGCTGTTCGAGGCGCGCGAGGGCCAGTCGAGCCGGTGCGACAAAGAGATAGGGATCCTTCGTCGGGCGAATGATCTTCGACATCTCCGCAGAATGCTCGGCGAAAATGTCGTACATGGTGGTTTGGATGTCGGCCGGGTCGAAAAATGCGATGGTGGCGTTCGATTGCGGGTCGAGATCGATGAGAAGAGTTTTCTTTTTCTTCAGAGCGATAGCGGCAGCTAGATTGATGGAAGTTGTAGTCTTTCCGACGCCGCCTTTTTGGTTTGCGACTGAAAGGACGCAGGTCAAGCCGTGCCCCTCGCTCCACCTGTAGCAACCCAGGGGCCATATATGGCACGTCACCCGGGCTACACCACAAGTTGCGTAACTCTACCGATTCTAACCGGCTCTCTGCAAGCGAAAAATGCGAATCTGCTGATTATCAGCACATCGGAGGCACGGCTAATCCGCTGGTAGAATGGCTGCGTCTAAAATCTGAGCTTCTATGACCGAACTCAAGACACGATTCGCGACCGACGCTGACGCGGAAGCCATCTCCGCCCTGGTGAACGCCGCCTTCAAAGTGGAGCGTTTCTTCATTGACCGCGACCGAATCGACCCCGGCAAGGTTCGCGAAATGCTTGGCACCGGGAAGTATCTCCTGGCTGAAGACAACGGAGCGTTGATCGCGTGCGTGTACGTGGAGCTGCGAGGGCAGCGTGCCTATTTCGGGCTGCTCGCCGTGGAGCCTTTGCGCCAGGGTCAGGGTCTCGGTCGAAAGATGGTGGAGGAAGCGGAAGACTACGCGCGAGCGGCGGGCTGCGAATTCATGGATTTGCGAATCGTCAATTTGCGCGCCGGACTGCCGCCATTTTATCGGCGGCTCGGATACGTGGAAACGGGGACGGAGCCATTCGCGGCAGATGCCAAGCCGAGCCAGCCGTGCCATTTCATAAAAATGTCGAAACCGCTGGGAACCGCTCGCGCTGCGGAAAGGTCTTAGCTCGTCAAATCGACTCGGGGCGAACGAAATTCAGCAGATTACATTTTGTAGCGGCCGAGATCCTCGTCGTTCAGATTTTCGAGCCACTTGCGAAGTTCTTCGTTGGAGCTTTTTTCGGAGATGGCGCTGGCAGTGCGCGAATTTTTCAGCACTTCGTCCTCGACGAAAATCGGGCAGTCGAGCCGCAGCGCGAGAGCAAGCGCATCGCTTGGCCGCGAGTCCATCGACATCAGCTGCCCGTCGCGTTCCATCCAGATGAGCGCGTAGAAAGTGTCATCCTTTAAGTCGGAGACCACCACTTTCTGCACGTGGACATTCAGCCCGGTGAGGACGTTCTTGAGAAGGTCGTGCGTCATCGGGCGCGGCGTCTGCACTTTCTCGATTTCAAGCGCGATTGCGTTCGCTTCATACACACCCACCCAGATCGGAAGCACCCCGCTGCCAGCGGTTTCTTTCAGCACCACGACAGGCATGTTTGTTACCGGGTCCATCATCAATCCGCGGATTTTGCATTCGAGTTCCATGCCTGGCCTCCCGCTACCGGGTCTCTAACTCACTGCGCGTCCTCGTTCATCGCTTGCTCGCCCTGCACTTCCCCGCCCTGTACATCCTCGCCGATTAAACTATTCGGTGCGCTGCGCGTGATGTGCACCTGAACGTATTGTCCCAGAAGATTCTCGCGCGATGTAGAAAAATTTACGATGCGGTTGCTGGTGGTTCTTCCGGCCCATTGGTTGCGGGCGGTGTGATGCGTGTCCACGAGGACTTCGAAGAGGGCGCCGACGAGCTTTTCGTTGCGCGCGATTTGAATCTGGCGCTGGCGTTCATTCAGGATGGCGAGGCGGCGGCTCTTTTCTTCCTCGCGAATCGCATCCGGCATCGCGAGCGAGGGAGTATTCGGGCGCGGCGAATACTTGAACGCGAAGACGCCGTCGCTTTGTATCGCGTCGAGCAACGTGAGCGTCTCTTCGAAGTCTGCTTCCGTCTCGCCCGGAAAGCCCACGATCACGTCAGTGGTGAGGCTGAACTGGCGGCGCGCGCCGTGAATCCAGCTGATTTTCTCGACGTATTGCTCGCGCGTGTAGGTGCGTCGCATTTCGCGCAATATGCGCGTCGAGCCGGACTGCACCGGGAGATGAATATGGTCGCAGAGCGCTAGGGTGGCATCGATGGCTTCGACGATTTCGCGCGTGAAATCGTTGGGATGCGAGGTGGTAAAGCGCACGCGGCGAATTCCTTCGATCTCGGCGACAGCAAGCAGAAGCGCGACGAAATTCAATTTGCGCGGCGAAGGGTCGCGGTAGGAATTCACCGTTTGGCCCAGGAGCTGAATTTCCGTGTAGCCGGCATCGGCCAGTCGGCGTACTTCCGCGAGAATCGAATCGCTGGCGCGACTGCGTTCGGGACCGCGAGTGTGTGGCACCACACAATACGAACAAGAATAGTCGCAACCTTCGATGATCGTGAGATAGGCACGGAAGGGATTATCGCGGCGCGTGATTTCGGTTTCGAATGTTTCGTCGGTGTCGAGGTCGAGGCCCGTCACGCGGCGTCCGCCCGATTCCACCTGCTCGATCAGATTCGGAAGATTGCGATAGCTCGCCGAGCCGCAGACCAGGCTGACCCACGGCGCGCGCTCAAAAATTTCTTCGCCTTCCTGCTGCGCCACGCAGCCAAGGACGCCAATCACTTTCTTGTTCGCTTTCGCAGCAAATTTGAAATCGTTGAGCCGCTGAAACACCTTCTGCGCGGCTTTTTCACGAATGCTGCATGTGTTGTAGAGCAGAAAATCCGCGTCCGCCGCAGTGTCAACCGGGCGATAACCGCGTTCGAGGAGCACGCCGGCCACTTTCTCCGAGTCGTGAACGTTCATCTGGCAGCCAAAAGTCTCAATGTAAAATGATTTAGAGTTACGGTCGACGTCGGCGAGGTCTCGATGAGAGTAGTCCCGTACAGATGAAGCAGACTTCTCGGCGGCTAGAGACTCAATCGTGATGTCAAACGGCTTTGACATGACCCAAGCGTCATTCTAACACAGCAACTCAGGCGCGCTTGGCGACAGCGCTAGGCGATGAAAGGCTACTCACAGACCGCATAAGCGGCGATTACTACCCATGCGACCTTGTTGACGTCGCGGGAGTAAAAGGATAGCCAGTACGGGCGACTCACCAGAACGAAATACCACTTCTTTTGGCCGTTAGGCTTCCATTGATAGACAAGGCGACCCTGTCCTGTCTTCAGCGTTTTCATCGTTTTGATTGAGCCCGAAGGTAACTTGAGAAGAGCCGCCAATTCTTCGGAAGCGACTCGCTCGGGATCTCCAAAAGCCCAAGACCGCTCGCCACGATCGGCGCTGTGTTGAGCCTCGATTATCTCTTTGAATGGATCGAGAGCTATCATGTCTCGATCGCCACATTTACCTCCAATCTCAGGTTGGTCAGAAGACGCGCCATAGTCGAGATCATCACGATTTTGCGGGTCGACCGAAAGCACTTCTTGAATCGCTAGCAAACTGCAGCAACCCATATGGCCGTAGCCGGACCACCGGTCGCCAGGAGATCGATCCTTTCGGCCGGCAAAGAACCGCCCGACGAGAACTGCGTGCGCAATCGAACCGTGCGTTCCGGACCGATACGGGGGTTGGATCGCCTGTTCGAGCGCTCGAAACTTCTCGTTGTCTACGAGAGGAACCAAAATATTCTCAATGACTAGCGGTTTCGAACGAGTGCTCGATGGGGGCCTGCCCGGACAACAATACATCGTGTTCGAGTCAGCAGTTCCCCATATTCAAGCCAAATATCAAATCGCGACTGACAATCGGGATCAAAGACCGAGAAATCTTCAAAATCGTGCGATACGAATGCCGTAACTTCCACCAAATGGTGGTTGAAAGCGGCGGGATCATTCTTCAATTGGCAGACACTAACCCGCTCGGCATTTTCACAAAACGCCGGCATCGCAAGACTGCAAGCGGCAAAGGATATTGCCAGCACCCTGAAGACTAAGCGCCAAGGACTTGAGCTCATTGAACCTAAAAATTCTACATCCTCATGATGCTGGAGCAAAATTTGCTAGAGTACAGGTACCGGAACCTGATTGTGTCGTGAGATACAGCACATAAATTCCTTGCATCTGGCTGATTTGTTTGAAACTCCGGGATGCGTGTGCTACGGTTGTTTTGTAGCTGGAGGAAATACTTTTTCTGGGGGAATACGATTTCCTGCCTGGCGTCGCTCCTTTTTGCCAGCCGCCTCGATACCCTGATTGAGCAAACGGGCTGGGTGGCTCGCATCGTTCTCTGTATCCTGCTGATTCTTTCCGTCTACTCCTGGGCAATTATTTTCAAAAAATCCGGGCAGTTTTCGCGGATCGATTCGCAAACTTCCCGCTTCCTACAGATATTTCGCGCCGGAGGCGGCTTACCCGCGCCGAGCACGCTGCGCGCAAGCGCCGGTGGAACTCCTCTCGCCAGCGTCTATCAAGCCGGCTATCGCGAACTCGAAGCCCAGATGAATAGCGGCAATCCGCGTCCAGGCAATCCAAATCCCGCGGGCGGCAATCCGGGCAAACTGAAGAATCCAAGCGCCGTTGGCGTAGAGATGCATCTCGCAGCAGCCGAAGAAGTCCGGCGGCTGGAAAAAGGAATGTCGTGGCTCGCCACCACAGGTTCCGTTTCGCCCTTCATAGGACTATTCGGCACAGTGTGGGGGGTGATGGACGCCTTTGCAGGCCTCGGCGATGCCGGAACCGCAAGCCTGCGCGCAGTAGCGCCCGGAATTGCCGAAGCGCTAATTACCACCGCGGCTGGCCTCTTTGCAGCAATACCAGCCGTGATCGCTTACAACCACTATCTCTCCAGCATTCGCGGTGTCGCCACGCGGATGGATAATTTCGCGTCGGAGTTTGTTAGCAAGATCGAAACGATTTACAGCCCAAATTAGATCGACGAGTCAGATAGAAAAAGCCTCGAGACACGCCATGCCACAAGTACAACGCGGAACGGACACCACACTAGCGGACATCAACATGGTGCCTTTCATCGACGTCGTGCTGGTGCTGCTGATTATTTTCATGATCACGGCGCCGATCCTGCAGTCCGGGATCGAAGTGGACGTCCCTAAAACCAAAACCGTAAAGGAACTCACCGAAGTCCGCCAGGTGGTAACGATCGACCGCGCGCAACGCGTCTACCTGAACGACAAACCCGTAAACATCCACGACCTCGGCCAGCAGGTGTTGGCACAATCACGAACAAAAGACCCCGCGCATCAGACGGTCTACGTTCGCTGCGACGAATCGGTGCCCTTCGGCAGCTGGGCCACCGTAGTCGACGCCCTGCGTCAGGCCGGCATCCAAAACGTCAGCGTGGTGACGCAGCCGCTCAACCAGACACATTGAAATGTCACCTCTCGCCGCAGACATCGCACTCGATAACCCAGCTGATAATCTGAAAATACCGTTGTCGCTCTCGGTGCTGATGCACGCGGCGCTCGCAGGCTTTCTGATCTATTCCGGTATTCATTCCCACACCGGCGATTTGTGGGGCGGCGCAGGCGGAGCGATCACCGTAGGGCTGGTCGGCAATGTGCCGGGAATTCCGATGCCGCGGCCGGAAATGGAAACGCCCAATCGGGTCGTGGACGAATCGAAGGGACTTTATAAAGCCGAGCCGGCACCGGAAGTGAAAGAGCCGCCGCCTCCGGACACAATCGCGCTGCCAAAATTCAAACTTGAAAAACCGCAGCCAAAATACAACTCGCGCAAATCGAAATTGCTCGAGAATCCCACGCCGCCTCCCGAAAACGCAGTTCCCTACGGAGCCGGCGGCACGCCCACAGTTCCCTACACATCGTTCGCGATGGGCGCCGGCACGTCCACACAAGGCGGCATGGCGGTAGGCGATGCGGGCGGCGGAAATTTCGGGAATCGCTTCTCGTGGTACGTGGAAGCGGTGCAGCGGCGCGTCAGCGGGAACTGGTTGCAATCCACAATCGATCCGAGAATAGCTTCTGCGCCCCGGGTGATCGCCACGTTCGACATTCTTCGTGACGGAACAATCACCAATATTCAAATCACGAAATCGAGCGGCAACCAATCGGTGGATATGTCGGAAGTGCGCGCCATACGAGAATCGAGCCCGCTCGATCGGCTGCCACCCGCATACAGCGGATCGAAAGTGAGTGTCGAATTCTGGTTCGATTTTCATCGGTAGCGGGCTGTCGCCGCGCCGGTTTTCTTAAGGGCAGCTGAAAGAGACGCAAAACTAAGATGAAGGTACAAATGAATTCTAGAAAAGCGAAGAGCAGAGAGATGATGCGAAAAGTTGTAATCCTAACGGCGGTTGCTGCCGTACTCCTTCTATTCGGCGCGAAACCCGCCGCAGCGCAAGACTGGTTCAAGACCGGCACCGGCCTGGGAGTCTCCAAAGTGCGTGTCGCCGCTCCCGACTTCGGCATTCGCGGCGCAACCCCTCCGGCGCTCGAGAAAACTTTTCACGACGTCCTTTGGAACGATTTGGAATACGCGGGCGTTCTCGAACTGGTGAGCGCAAGCTTCTACCCGTCGAAAATTCCGACCCAGCCAAGCGAGCTCAACGCCCCTGAATGGGCAAACGCTCCGGCCAACGCCAACATGCTCGCCTACGGAAATCTATCCATCGAGGGATCGAATCTCGCGGCGGCCGGCTTCCTCTCAGACGTCCACAACCCAACCGCGCCGATCGCCCTGCAGAAAATCTATCGCGGCGCTGCCACCGACGCCGATGCGCGCAAACTCGCCCATCAATTCGCCGACGATATCATCGGGCGGCTGAGCGGCGGCCTTGCGGGCATAGCGCAAACTCAAATCGCCTACATCAGCACCAAAAGCGGCAACAAGGAAGTTTGGGCCATGGATTATGACGGCGCGAATCAGCACCAACTGACGCACCTGAAATCGGTCGCGCTCACGCCTCGCTGGTCGCCGGACGCCACCCGCATCGCCTTCACTTGTTTTGTCCCCTACCGCGGCATCACCTCGCCGCAGATTTGCATTTTTTCCACTGTTTCCGACCGGATGATCGCTTTTCCACGTTTTCGCGGCACCAACAGCTCGCCCGCCTGGTCGCCCGAAGGAACGCAGCTCGCCTTCATGTCCAGCCAGAACGGCGATCCAGAAATCTACATTTGCGATGCAGACGGCAGCCATCTGCAAAGGTTGACGTTCGCGGCCGGCGTCAGCACCTCGCCGGTCTGGAATCCCAAGACAGGCAAACAGATCGTCTTCGTGAGCGACCGCGGCGGCGACCCCGTACTCTACCTCGCCAACTCCGACGGCACCAACGTGCAGCGCCTCGACATGCCGGACATGGGCTACGTCGTCGATCCCTCATGGTCACCAAATGGACAATTGCTCGCATTTAGTTGGCGACGACCGAGCGGTAATTTCGATATTTATGTGATGGACATCGTGAGCCGCCAACTCGTGGAACTCACCCGCGATGAAGGGCGCAACGAGCGTCCCAGCTGGGCGCCGGACGGACGGCATCTCGTTTTCGAATCGACGCGCACCGGCAAACGGGAGATTTGGACGATGCTGGCAGACGGCAGCCGGCCAAGGCAGTTAACATATGAAGGCCTGAATGAATCGCCGAGCTGGTCGCCCCGATGAAATGCCCGAAGAACCGAACGATCAACCGATGGCAATGAATTTGTAAGCTGGCTCTCATGTTGCAATTGAAATAGGCCCATGCACCTTCTCTTAAGGAGGCTTTGTTATGCAGAGCGGTAATTTTCGGAATGCAGCGATACTTTTATGGTTGTCTTTGGCCGGAGTTGTAGCGATCGTTGGCGGATGCAAAAAGCATGTAGCTTCGGTGCCGCCCGCCCAAGCGACCCCGGTGCCGACCGCGCAGCCCACCGTAACGCTGACCGCATCGCCCACCACCGTGAATCCGGGAGCGAGCGTAAACCTGACCTGGTCGTCCACCAACGCCACGGACCTGAGCATCGACCCGAGCGTGGGCAAAGTGGCGGTCCAAGGCTCAACTCCCGTTACGCCGACCGAATCTACGACGTACATGATCACGGCGAACGGTCCCGGCGGCACCGCGACGGCCACGGCGCGCGTGACCGTGACAGGCGGCGCTGCTGTCGTAGCGCCCACGTCTGGCACGCCCGCGGGAATCAGCGAGCTATTCGAGCAGAATGTGCGCGACGCGTTTTTCGACTTCAACAAAGCGGATATTCGTCCCGACGCTCGCGACGCGCTCACCAAGGATGCGGAGTTTCTGCGCTCATACTCCTCCGTTCATGTAACGATCGAGGGTCACTGCGACGAGCGCGGCTCGACAGAGTACAACCTCGGCCTCGGCCAGCGGCGCGCGCAGGCTGCGAAGAACTATCTCGTCTCGCTGGGCATTTCTGCCGATCGGATCGACACCGTCAGCTGGGGCAAAGAACGGCCTTTCTGCACGGAAAGCACGGAAGAGTGCTGGCAGCAGAATCGTCGCGGACACTTCGTCATGGCAAAGTAGAATGTGCCGGTGAAGTAGAATGTGCCGGTAGCGATATCGAATTCTTGATATCAAACATCAACGCTGTTGTGTGGGAAGCGGTAATGGCGAAGGCGGCCGCTTCCCGCAACCTCGAAGGAGATTCCTGATGCGCACGCGATGGATTGTGCTTGGGCTTGGCTTGCTGTTTCTGGGGGCGTTGTGCGGGTCGGCGCTGGCGCCCACGCCTGTCGGCGCGGTGTCGAAGGAGATGATTCAGCTGCAGCAGTCAGTGGACCAGCTGACGCAGGCGCAGCAAAGCTTGCGCAGCGCCGTGGATGCCAACAGCGCCACGCTGCGAACGCTGATACAACAGGCGACGGACTCCGTGAACCAGCTCAACGGAAAGATGGCGCTCGTCGAGAAAACCGTGCAGGAAGTGCAGGCCAATACCGGCGCGCGCATCGACACGATGACCACGCAGACGCAGGGCCTTTCCGACAACGTGCAGGATATTCAGGCGCGCGTGGGGAAATTGTCGCAGCAGATGAACGACGTTCAGGGCCTGTTGCAAAGTATCGATGGCAAGATTTCAGGCGGCGCGCCTCCTTCTGCGGCAGGCGCGGCGCCCGGAGCGGAAGGCGCATCCGGTGACAATGGCGCAGGCGGCGGCAGCCCCGGCGCTGTGGCTCCGATTTCGGCGGACACGCTTTACCAGAATGCGCTGCGCGATTTCACCGGCGGAAGATACGATCTATCGCGCCAGGAATTTTCAGACTACATGACGAATTTCCCGACGAACGATCTGGCGTCGAACGCGCAGTTCTATCTCGGCGAAATCGATTACGCTCAGGGCAATTACAAAGCGGCCATCGGCGCATACACGAAAGTGATCGCTCAGTATCCGCGCAGCTTCAAGGTGGCCGCTTCGCAGCTGAAGAAGGCGCAGGCGGAGATCAAGTTAGGGAACAAGCAGGCCGGCATTCGCGACTTGCACGAAGTGGTGCGCAAGTATCCCGGCTCCGACGAAGCGCGGCAAGCGCAAGCGCGGCTGCGCGAACTGGGTGTCGCATCGACAACCAGGTAAGAAGATGAAACATTTCGGCACGCGAGCGGTGCGCGCCGGAAGCTTCGCATTGGCGCTCGTGGTGTTCGCGATCTTATCCGCAGCGCCCAATTATTCCGCTCGTTCCGGTTCCCTTCCTCACTTCAGTTCCCTTCACGAAGTGACAGATGCTTCCGCCGCTTTCAGCCATGACGCCAAAGGACTGGAAAATCAGTACCAACCATTCCTGGATTCCTTTGCTGCGGTAAAACCCGCCGAATTCCACGCGGCGATTGCCGTCTTCGCATTGCCGAATCCCGCTGATTGGTTTGCGAAGTACTTCGCGAAGGATCAGGTGGAACAGCTTGTCCGGCAGAATGAATCGGAGTTGAATGGTTACGAACAGGCTCTGCTGAGATCGATGGCCGCTGTGCCGCCCGGGACGAGATTTCGAGTCCGGTGCAAACTGCCGCACGCCGATCCTACGACGCGCATCTCGCCACGGCCGGATGCAATTCTGCCGAGCGCCGCGATCCCGGTCGAACAGTTCGTTACCGAATTCGATCCGGTGCCGAAAATGAAAAAAGGCCGTTTTTCATTGGTCGTTAACTACGTCTACGTGAATGGAGCTTTTCGCTACGTTGGAAAAGGCGCGTACCCGTTTTGGTCGGCGCCGGATGAGCCACCGACAAAATCGATGCCCGATGCATCGCCGAAAAAATAAATCCCGCGCGATTGCCGTCGCCCTCGACTAGTCTGCCTGCGCGAAACGCCGGAAGAAGCTGTCGGATTTCCATTGCGGGCGTTCCGCGCGATTCGCGACCGCGAGCGTCACACCGCGCACGATTTCTTCGAATGCAGCGGCTGATTGCAAATCGACGGGTTGATTCGTGTCGTCCGATGGCGCGTGATAGCGCGTGGTCAGCCAGTTTTTGTAGAGCTTCGCGTCGTCCGAGCCTTGCTCGTAGCCCACTTTCATAGCGACCGCCGGAATGCCGTGGCGAATAAAACTGTACTGATCGCTGCGGATGAAGGCGTTGCGCAATGGCTCGGGATCGGGCTGCACACGCACACCCCGCACGGTAGCAACCTGGCGAACGATATCCCCTAAATCGGACTCCTGCAGACCATACACCGTGAGCACTTTCAGCGGAATCAACGGTAGAAACATGTCCGTATTGATATCGGCGACGATCGATTTCGGAGGAGCCGGCGGGTGCGCCGCGAAATATTTTGAGCCCAGCAGGCCTTTTTCTTCCCCGCACACAAAGACGAAGAGAATCGAGCGCTTGTGCGCCGCGGGATCTGCTTTCAACGATCGCGCCACGTCGAGCAGGAGCGCGGAGCCGGAACCATTGTCCATGGCGCCGTTGTAGATTTTGTCGCCATTGATCGGCTCCCCGATTCCGAGGTGGTCGATGTGGGCAGAAAGAACAACGTATTCCCAACCTAGTTTTGGATCAGTGCCCGGCAGCCCTCCAACCACATTGGCGGACTCCACAGTGGACTTCTCAACTTTCGCAACGGCCTTGATCGAAACCGCCAACGGAAATCGCGGCAGGGGCTTGCGGTCTTTTCCGAGTTCAGCGATTTCGGCAAAGGTGTGGCCGGACCCGGCAAATAGCTTCTCTGCGCTTGCCGGATTGAAAATCAGAGAAATTTCCTCTCCTGGGGTTTCGTACAGGCTAGGGCCCTGTAGGTCCATGCTGGGATGCGCGCGATTCAGGGCCATGCGCGACCAGGGAATATCCATCGAGGCGGGATTCGGCAGTGCGATGACCCCGATCGCGCCTGCTTTTCGCAGCGCTTTCCATCGCTCCCCGGCAGATTGATAGTGCGACGCGAGCGCCGTGGGCATGTCTGCGGGCGAACCGCTGAATATCACCGCGATCTTTCCTTTTAGATCGAGGCCGGTCAGGTCGTTGTAATTTTTTTCCGGAATCGCGAGGCCATAACCGACAAACACCAGCGACGCTTTAACTTTGGGCGCCAGATCGACGCGCGTATTGAAGAAAGCGTCTTCGCCCAGAGTAAGGGGTTCGCTCTTCCCGTCGTGAATGAGAGCGACGCTCGAGTCCTTCTCGACAATCTGCCGGACCTCGAACGTCATGGGCTGGTAGAAGCCGTCCGTGCCGGCCGGTTCCACGCCATCCGCTTTGAGCTGCTCGACGACGTAGGCTTCCGCGCGCTTCAGTCCGGCGCTGCCGGTCTCGCGGCCTTCCATGTTGTCGTCGGCGAGGACTTTCACGTAGTCCCACCAAGTCTTGCCGTCGAAGTCGTTTTTCGCCGCCTGTTGAGCGAAAGCGGCCGCGGCAACGCTGAACCCGAGCGTAAGCAACACCAGCGATTTCTTCATAATGACGTCATGCCTCCCATTCACGTTCGAGTGCCGCCCGAAGATACCACGAAGGCGGCAGCGCGTCGTGCGCGATGCGCACACGTCGCGACAAGGGCGAAGAGAGATCCCTCCGCTTCGGTCGGGATGACAGGCTCCTTCAAAATCCCGACAAGAAATCCGGATCCACCGGAAGCTTCGTAGCTTCGCCCGCTCTCACGTCGAGAACCCTCCTAAAGCCTCACCTCTAAAGAGGTGAGCTACATTAAATCAGGCCTAAATTCGCGATGAAAAATCGCAGAATATTTGCGATTAGACTTGGGCGCGGGTGTTTGTTTTCAGCAGGTTGCGGTGATTTCTAATTCCAGATTTGCGATTAGAAATGCGGCGGCTTACTGAGGCTGCTTTGCGGTCGGTCTGGTAGATCACTCGCTTGGGGAGTTCGACCCAGGTGCCATCGTCCTTGAGGCAGGAATAGGCACGGATGGCGCGGAGGATGGCGTTGGCGGTAATTGGGGCGGACTCAGCCTGTTCGAGGAAGATGTCGAGGACGGTGCGGATGTTCTCGTTGCGGCGGGCGCGAAGTCCGAGGGCGTTGGCGTGGCGGTAGATGACCGACCAGTGAGGCAGGCTATAGTCTTTGACGATTTCGTTGGGGCCGTGCCAGTTGAGGAAATCGTCTTCGATCTCAGCGCGTTGCGGGTGATGGCAAATATGGCACTTACGGGCGTGGCGTTGGAGGTCTGGCCTTGGTCGGCGTAGTTTGCGGCGTCCCGTGATTTTGTCGATCTTCATGTTCGTTCCTTTTTCTTTCTGTGAAGCTCCTTTACTTAGAAAGAGTCCTTCTTTGTTTAGATGCTTCGCCGCCATACAAAGTAAGTTCTGCTTCAGACGAATTGAGAACAATTCTCAGGGAATCCATTGCGGAAACTACGCAGACAGAAATTGGCGGGTGATGATGACATGGGTTAGAAGTGTCATTTTACCGAATCGGTCCGAACAAGGCCTTCCGCAGGCTTCGGTCTCATTGCGCGGGACGGCGTGGGCTTTACCTGACGAGCATAAGCGATTATTTGATTGCAAAGTCCATCTAGGACGGCGCTGGACTTACCATCCTGTTTTGCCTCAGCTAGGATCGCGCCAATGAAGAGCATGTTCTTGTCAAGGCGTGGCACGCCAACAACGCCTCGTTTTATACGCGCGCTTCTTTCGTATCGATCCCAGTTCTCTTGCCCGAAATCCCCTTGAATTGCCGAGCGGAAATCGGTCGGCCAAGCCAAGAGATTTTCAGTTTGAAATACGGTGGTTGGAAAAGGGTTAGCATTGGCTACTGTACAAAGGCGTAGCAGTGCGAGGTTATCCCGTTCATGTTGCTCCTTCTGGCCCGGCTTGTTGATGTCGTAGTTGCCGTCGGAATCGAACACTACGAAGGTGGGGACGTCCAGTAGTTTCGCGATAGCTAGCGGCTGAATCATGCTCGACTTGCCAGACGTCGAGACTATGTGGCACCCCAAACGACGGAATTCGTCCATCCGATTCGTTAGCGTCATATACGCAGAAATGTAGCCGACATCTTCGAGACCTTCGACCAAGATCAAAACGGAACAGAAGAACATTTCGTTCAAGGCCGCCTGTAAGCCCTGTTCAACCATAAGCTCAATTCCCGTCGGTTGTGTAGGAGCTTTCCCAAGGGCGTCGGCGAGCTTGGCCGAGAGATCGGCAAATGTGGTAGCCCGGATCGACGGTTCGTCTTCGCCAAGTTCGTGACGAAAGAGTCGAACATCCTCGAATCCCCGACCGGAAATGAAGTATGGACTATGGGTTGAGATCATGACTTGGGTATTGGTGACGCTTAGCTTTTGCAGAACCCCCGCCAGGTGTCGAGCCTGTGGCGGGTGTTGGTATAGCTCCGGTTCCTCGCAAGCCAGTAGCAGTTTGGGGATTCCCGTATCCCGGCAGCCAGAAAGTTCTTGGAGTAGCGCGAGCAGGAACGACCGTTGCAATCCGTGTCCAGAGCGCGCGAGAGTTCCTCGGAACCGGGTGTCTCCAGCGAGAACTTCCGCCATAGGCTCATCGATTGAAATGTAAGTGCTTGGATCATCGCGCCACGACAAAGCCAGTCTCGCGTTGGGATCGGCCCAGTCCTGCAACCGCGCGGTCAGCGTCTCAGAAAGTTCACCAAGAGCAGCCTGGTTGGCTGCTAGGAGCGCTGAGTACTTCCGTTCAATCTCGCTGCGAAGTTCTGCCAATGGCTGAGAAAAAGACATCTTGGACCTTACCGTTCTTTCCAGTAAGAGCCCCAGTGCGGTTTTTTTCCCCTCAAATTGCTCTGTCGACGCATCCTTCACAGCAGGTACGAACACCCATTCAATATACGCACGAAGTCGATTTGCGCCCTTGGTGAAGCCATAGAACTCATCTTCGCTAGGGCGCAACTCGCACTGTTCAGAATGGCTGGATTCGTATCCGGCCAGAGCTTCTTTCATTGCAGCCTTGGCTCCTGGCGCGGCAAGGTCGCTGAAGGAGCGGCGGATTGTTGCGTAGATTTCCTTGAGCGCAGCCACGGACGAGCCATTCGAATCGGCTTCAAAGAAGGGTGCGAACGCGGGTATGACCATCCGCTGCCCATACTGCTTCACTTCCGCGTGTTTGGCGTCTTGATTCCAGCGAGCGACGGCGGAGACAACTAGTTGTTCCTGCCGATAGTAGTGCTTAAACTCGCTCTGTGCTTCCGGCTCCAAATCTGTAAAGGTTGCCGTGATAGAGATGTCCAGCGCTGTGTCTCTCTTGTGGAAATCCTCTTGCTGAAGATAAATGAGGTCGGTCGGCGAACTGCTGGAATCTCGGAACAAGATGCGAAGCGCGGTTAGGACCGTTGACTTTCCTGCGCCGCCAGGGCCTACGAGACAGGTGTAGTCGTTGAAACTGATCTCGCGATCTTTATAACAACGGAAGTTCTGAATTCGTAATTTACTTAGTCTCATAACCGTTAGCGCCCATGCTATCAATCGCTTGTGATGATGTAAAGTTGAGTAACACAGTGATCTTTATTAGATTCGCGAGTCTACAAAGACTGGAGCATGCACTTTTGGTCGGCGTCCTTGACAATTTAACTCTTGCCCGCGACGCACAGTTTTTCTGACTGGGGCATTCGAGTTCGGCTATACTCGCGGCTACTTCACTTCTGAAGACAGGTGGTTAAAAACGCATGTCAGTTAACAAGGCGATTCTGGTGGGGCGTCTGGGGCGCGATCCTGAGACGCGGTTTACGTCGGGCGGGCAGGCGGTGGCGAATTTTACGCTGGCGACCGATGAGACGTTCAAGGACCGGTCTGGCGAGCGGCAGAAGCGGACGGAGTGGCACCGCATCGTGCTGTGGGGCAAGCTGGCGGAGATTACGCAGCAGTATTTGAAGAAGGGGATGCTGGTTTATATTGAGGGGCGGATTCAGACTCGGCAGTGGGAAGACAAGCGCGATGGGCAGAAGCGCACGACCACGGAAATTGTAGCGAATGTGATGCGGATGCTGACGAGCCGGGCGGAAGGCGCTGCGGCGGGAGCGAGCGCAGCTTCTGCGGCTCCGGGTGGTCCGGGTGGACGCGCGTTTGATCCGGATGCTGAGGGCGGCGGCGGGTTGCCGGATGAGGTGGCTGGTCCGGGGCCGGAAATCTCGGATGAGGATATTCCGTTTTAGTGTTGGGCGAGTGGTAGCGGGCCAGCGCTAAAGCGCGCGATCGAAGTGTGAGTCTTTTTCGGAGCGCTAAAGCGCTCCTCCCCCGCATGAATGCGGGGGCTCCCACCGAAAGGCCCACGACGATAAGGGCGTCGTCGTGGCTACCGCCGTGAGGCGCGGGACGGATGGGGCGAGAGGGCTAGTGGGCTGCGGCGGCTTCGTCTTTTTTGCGTTGTTCGTCTAGCTGGCGGAAGAAGGCTTCGAGTTTTAGTGTTTGCTCGGGGGTCATTAGGGCGCGAAGCTTTTCGCGGCTTTGCTGGCGAATCTGCTCGCGCTGCGCATCAACGGGAGCGTAGAGCGCTTTCCACTGGGCGCGTGTGTCGTCGACGATCGCGGTTACCTGTTTCTGCTGTTCCGGGGTAAGGTCTACCTCGTGGGTGAGGCGGGCGACGATTGCGTCGCGTGATTTTGGCGCCATCTGATGGCCCCAGACGCGTTCGCCCCAGAGATGCGTTCCAATTCCGCCGAGCAAGACACCCAGGGCGAATACGACGATCACCAGTAGGGCGGCCTCGCGGCGGGTTTTAGTGTTTTCCATGTTCATCTTCGGCCACCATCATCATCAGGACTTCGTCGCGACTGCTGGGAACGCGCGCCGGGTCGGGAGAAAACATATCCGGGATGCGGGAGGATGCTTCGAGCGTGGGCGTCTGCGGAGCCGGCTGCTGAACGTGAGACGTGGTGTCGTAGGCGACCAGGAGAGCCAGCGCCAAAGTGGCGGTGGCGGCGAAGCGCCAGCTCATGGAAACGAGCGGCTGCCAGAATCCGCGCTCGGCGCGAACGTCTCTATCGGTGCGAATGCGAGCCATCACGTCGCGAGAGAATCCGGGGCCGGGATCAGCGGTAGCTTCGGCAAGATGCAACAGGCGCGGAGTAAGAGCAACGTGTTCGCGAGCCTCGCGGCAGCCGGCGCAAGATTTCAAATGCTCGGACAGCCGGATGGCATCGGCGCCCCCAATTTCGCCGGAGATGGAATCCTCGAGGAGGGCTTCGTACTCCGGACACGCCGAGCTTTTATAATCGTAAGTCATAGTTTCAACTCTTCCTTTCAGCTTTTGCTGAATTACGACCCGTTGTCGTACCGGGACCGGTCCGACGGCGATACACATCCATCAAGCGGGAGCGCGCACGGAACAGTCGAACTTTTACCGTATTCACGTTGAGGTCGAGGATTTCCGCTAATTCCTGCACCGAGAAACCTTCCATTTCTTTGAGCACCAAAAGTTGCTGGTCTTGTTCAGGCAGCTTTTCAAGCATCCACTCGAGCGTTTCCTTTACTTCGGCCTGCTCGCTGGCACCCGAGACGGGCCGGTCTGCGGAGACGATCCAATCTAGCCGCGAGACCTGCTCTTCGGAAAGATCCGCCTCGTAAACGAGGGGGCGGACTTTCTTTTTGCGCAGATAGTCCCAGCACTCGTTCACCGTAATCTTGTAGAGCCACGTGGAGAAGGCCGAACGCAGGTCGAAGCGCTTGAGCGAGATGAAGACCTTGAGGAAAACCTGCTGGGCGACATCCTCAACATCCTCCCGCCGCCGCAGAATCGAGCCCACCAGAGCGAGAACGCGCTGCTGGTGGCGTCGAATGAGTTCCTCGAAGGCGGCCTCAGTTCCATCTTGGGCCAGTCGTACGAGGTCACGCTCCTCTTCGGCCCTAGTCCGGCGGCCGAGAGGAATTGCGACGGTGGAGGCGCTGGCTGCCACGTTCTTTGGGACGTCAGGCATCTAATTCAGGTTACATCGAAATTTTTTGGCTGACTACTGGTCAGAATCGGCCTAAGAAGCAACTTTCGTCTTGCAACAAGAAAATACTTCATGCAACAATACCTGCCATGATAATTGGAGATCGTATTCGCCTGCTTCGAGAAACAAAAAAGCTATCCCAGGGTGACATCGAGAAGCGCACCGGACTTCTCCGCTGTTACATTTCGCGCGTGGAAAATGGCCACACGGTACCGGCCATCGAGACGCTCGAGAAACTGGCGCGAGCGATGGAGGTTCCGCTCTACCAGTTGTTCTACGACGGCGAAGAACCGCCCGAGCTGCCGAATCTTCCGAAGCGTAAATCCGCTGACGAGATCGCATGGGGCAGCAAGGGAAAAGATGCGCGTTTGCTGGGCCGCTTGCGCCGGTTGATGGGCCGCTGCGATGAAGGCGACCGCCGGTTGCTGGTGTACATGGCTCAGAAGATGGCGAACCGCTAAGTTTGCCGGGGATTGCTGCTGCGTAAGAGTGGGCTCTTGGACTTGCTTTCGTTCGATTATTCCCACTCGATCGTGCTCGGTGGCTTTGAGCTGATATCGTAAACGACGCGGTTTACACCCGCTACTTCGTTGACGATTCGCGCTGAGATTCGCTCGAGCACTTCGCGGGGCAGGCGCGCCCAGTCGGCCGTCATCGCATCCTGAGATTCCACCACGCGCACGGCGATTGTGCCTCCGTACGTTCGCCCGTCACCCATTACTCCTACACTTTGAACCGGCAACAGAACCGCGAAGGCTTGCCAGACTTTTTCGTAGAGGCCTGCGCGGCGAATTTCTTCGATTACGATTGCGTCGGCGGGGCGAAGCGTTTGGAGTTTTTCGCGGGTTACTTCGCCTAATACTCGTACTGCTAGTCCTGGCCCTGGGAATGGATGCTTCACGAGAATTTCTTCGGGCAAGCCTAGTTCCCTGCCGATCTGGCGGACTTCGTCTTTGAACAAATCGCGCAGCGGCTCGATCAGCGAGAAGGGCATGTCGGCTGGAAGGCCGCCTACGTTGTGATGCGTTTTGATGGTTTGCGACGGGCCCCTTACCGAAACGGATTCGATTACGTCCGGGTAGAGAGTGCCTTGGACTAGAAATTTTACGGGCGGAGCGTCTTTTGAAGCGGCGGCTAGCTTGCGGGCTTCGTCGGCAAAAATGGCGATGAATTCGGCGCCGATTCGTTTGCGTTTTTGCTCGGGGTCGGTGACGCCTTTCAATTGCGCGAGGAAGCGATCAGTTGCGTCCACGCCGATTACGTTGAGGCCTAGGCGGTCGCGCAGCAGTTCGAGGGTTTCTTCGTATTCGTTCTGGCGCAGGACGCCGTTGTTGACGAAGACGTTGGTGAGGCGGTCGCCGATGGCGCGATGAACGAGCGCGGCCGCCACCGCTGAATCTACACCGCCGCTTAGGGCGCAGATGGCTCGCGCGCCTTCCGCTTGTTTGCGAATCGCATCGACGGTGGCGGCGATGAAGCCGGCGCGGTTCCAATTCTTTTTCGCGCCGCAAATCTGGAAGACGAAATTCTGGAGAATGTCGCGGCCGCGTTCGGTATGATTTACTTCGGGGTGGAATTCGACGCCGTAGCATCGACGTGACGGGTGCTCGATCGCAGCGACTGCATTGTCGGTGCGGCCGGTTACGTGGAAACCTTCGGGTAGCCCGACGACATGATCGCCGTGGCTGTTCCAGATTTTCAGTCTTCCCGGCAGGCCGCCGAACAGGGTCGAAGTGTGCTTCTCGTCGATATCGAGGTGAGCGGGGCCGTACTCTCGCGCCTGCGCGCGAACCACCTTCCCGCCGAGCGTGTGTGCCAGCCATTGCATCCCATAACAGATTCCGAGAACGGGGACGCCGAGTTGCAAAACTTTTGCGTCGCAGACGGGCGCGTCTGCGTCATAGACCGAACTTGGACCGCCGGAGAGCACAATGCCGACCGGTTCGAGGGCGCGAATTTCTTCGAGCGAAGCGGTGCAAGGGAGAATCGCGGAGAAAACCTGCTGCTCGCGGACGCGGCGCGCAATCAGCTGCGTATACTGGCCGCCGAAATCGAGAACTACAATTCCGTGGCGGGTGCTCACATTTCCGGTGGCTTCCGGCGATTCCTGTACATGTGGCGCTGCACCTGTTTCGGGCGTCATTCGCTTCACCTCGCAGCCGCTCCTATATCGGATTGCTTAGCCCTAGCTGATTCCTAAATTGTCAAATCATCGCAAGACGATATTCACTAGCTTCTTCGGGACCACCACAACCTTCACGATTTGCTTGCCCACGAGCAAGGGCGCAATTCGCGGATCGGTCATTGCGCGTTCGCGCGTTTCGTCTTCGCCCAGATTTTCTTCCACCACCATTTTGCCGCGTAGGCGCCCGTTAATCTGGATAATGATTTCGATCTGCTCTTCGCGCGTCAAATCCTCGCGGTAGCGGGGCCATTTTGCTTTCGATATGCCGCCTTGATTGCCGAGCATTTCCCACAGCTCTTCGGCGATGTGCGGGGCCATGGGGGCGAGCATCAGCGCCATCACGTCGAGAATCCGCTTCAGGATTACCGGATTCAGGTCCACGTCGAGCGGTTCGGCCGCGTGCAGCTCGTTGACCAGCTCCATCAGGAGAGCGATGGATTTATTGAAATGCCAGCGATGCTCGAAATCGCTCGTCACGCTCTTGAGCGTCTGATGAGTCTTGCGCACGAGCGTTTTTTCTTTGGCGGTCGCGTTGGTCAGGTCGGTCTTCGAAACCAGATCCACCTCTACCGATTTCAATCGCGCCGCGTGCTGGTCCACCAGCCGGTAAAGTTTCTTGAGGAAGCGCGCGGAACCCTCAATTCCCTGCTCGTCCCATTCGAGATCTTTTTCCGGAGGCGCGGCAAAGAGCGTGTACATCCGACCGGTGTCGCAGCCGTACTTATCGGCCATCTCGATCGCGCCTACCACGTTGCCGCGCGACTTCGACATCGCCACACCACCCTTTTGCACCATGCCCTGGGTGAAGAGGCGTTTGATCGGCTCGTCGTGATTCACGAGGCCCAGGTCGCGCATCACTTTGCAGAAAAATCGCGAGTAGAGGAGATGCAGAATCGCGTGGGTGATTCCGCCCACGTACTGGTCGATTAGAAACCAGTAGCGAACTTTTTCTTTGTCGAATGGGGCTTTGTCGTTGTGCGGATCGGTGTAGCGGTAGAAATACCACGATGAGTCCATGAACGTGTCCATCGTGTCGGTTTCGCGACGGGCCGGGCCGCCGCATTTCGGGCATGTGGTGTTCACGAACTCGGGCGAGAGCGCGAGGGGCGACTGGCCTTGTCCTGTGAGCTTGATATCCAGTGGCAGCTTTACCGGAAGCTGATCGTCCGGCACAGGAACGATTCCGTCTTTTTCGCAATAGACCACGGGAATCGGCGTGCCCCAATAACGCTGGCGCGAAATTCCCCAGTCCTTCAGGCGATATGTCGTCTGCGCTTCGCCGAAACCTCCGGCTTTCGCATCTGCTGCCATTTTTTCCTGCGCCTGCTCGGTTGTGAGACCGGTATAGGGACCGGAATCCACTAACCGACCGTATTCCGTGGAGGCTTCGCTCATGCGGTCGAGGCGCAGCGGAGGGCCATTTTGGGGCTGGACTACGATTTTCACCGGCAGATTGTATTTCTCCGCGAACTCGTAGTCGCGTTCATCATGCGCCGGAACTGCCATTAGCGCGCCGGTTCCATACTCCGCAAGAACGAAGTTCGCGATCCAGATGGGCAGGCTCTCGTCCGAAAACGGATTCACGGCGAATCGCCCGGTGAAAAATCCTTCCTTCTCTGCGGTCGCGACATCCTCGGCGCGGGTGCTTTTCTGGCGCATTGCTTTGATCTGCGCTTCCATTCCGCTTTGGCCGCGCACGCCGTCAACAAAACGCAGCGCCGCAGGATGCCCCGCTGACAACACGAGAGCCGTGGCGCCATAGATCGTATCGATGCGAGTGGTAAACACTTCGATGGCGAGGTCATCCATCTGCGCGACGTTGAAACGCACGCGAGCGCCGCGGGACTTTCCGATCCAGTTGCGCTGCATCGAGAGGACGCGCTCGGGCCAGCCGTCTTCGAGCTCCTTCATGTCGTCGAGCAGCTGATCAGAATACTGCGTGATTCGCAGGAACCATTGCTCGAGCTCGCGGATTTCGACGAGCGTGGTTTCATGGCGCCAGCAATAGCCGTCAATCACCTGCTCGTTTGCGAGGACGGTGGTGCAGTCCGGGCACCAGTTCACTTTGCTCTTCTTGCGGAATGCGATTCCCTTCTCCAGCATGCGCAGGAAAAACCACTGGTTCCAGCGGTAGTATTCAGGTTCGCAGCTTGAAATTTCGCGCCGCCAGTCGTAGCTGAACCCGAAGCGCCGTAATACGCGGCGAAACTCTTCGATATTTGCGTTGGTCCAATCGCGCGGGTGAATGCCGTGCTTGATGGCCGCATTTTCAGCAGGCAGGCCGAACGCGTCCCAGCCCATCGGATGCAGCACGTTGAATCCGCACAGCCTCTTGTAACGCGCCACTGCGTCACCAATCGTGTAGTTACGCATGTGGCCCATGTGCAGAGTGCCGGAGGGATAGGGCAGCATTTCAAGCATGTAGTACTTCTTGCGCGAGGCGTCGCCGTCCACGGCGTTAAACGCGCCCTGCTCGTCCCAAATCTTCTGCCACTTGGATTCGATCTGCTGGGGATCGTATTCTGCCAAGGTCACTTTCCTCGCGTGCTCAGCTTCGAAAACTGGATTACTTTCTTCTCGCACTTCGACGCCTCTTTGCTGCGGCCTTTCCTTTGTTTCCCTTTCGCGCTTGCTTTGGTTTCTTTCTCCTCGGTTTCATGCGATCGGCCGTGCCTGTCGCCTTTACTACGCGCCCGACGAGCTTCCACAACGCGGCCACGTTTCGACGGTCATCGCCCGGCTTGTCAATTGGTGTCTCGAGGATGAAGGCGCGGCCCGCGAGCAGCGAGTGATTCAGGATTCTGCCAAACGCTTCCGCGCCGATTTTGCCTTTGCCGATATGCTCGTGGCGATCAACGCGCGAGCCGAGCACGGTCTTCGAATCGTTTACGTGCAGCACGAAGACGCGGTCGAGTCCCACCGTGCTGTCGATCAACCGCAAGGCTGTTTCGAGGCCTTCTGCGCTGCGAATATCGTGGCCGGCGGCAAACACGTGCGCGGTATCAATGCAAACGCCGATATCCAGATCACGGCAGCCTTCGAGAATCGCTTTCATCTCTTCGAACTGCCAGCAGAGCGACGTTCCCTGCCCCGCGGTGTTTTCGAGCAGAATTTTCAAATCGCCGAGCTTCAAACCGCGCAGCGCCTGGCGCAGACTCTGGATGATTGCACTCACGGCCGAGGTGCGGTCACCTTCGCGGCCGCTTCGGGGATGGATCACGAGATAGTCCGCGCCGAGAGCGAGCGCTCGCACCACTTCCTGGTGAAACGCCTGCACGGAGCGCGTTCGCAGCACCGGATTGGGCGACGCCAGATTGATCAGGTAGTTTCCGTGGATGACGAGCGGGCCAAGCGACAGTTCCTTGCGCCGATCGCGGAACCGCGCTGCGTCGGCTTCAGCGATTCGCGACGTGTTGCCCTTGCCCCACATGCGCGGGCTGGCGGAGAAAATCTGCAGGGCGTTCGCGCCGAGGCCATGCGCAATTTCGAGAGAGCCGGAGATGTCGCCTGCGATGGAGGTGTGGATACCGATGCGAATGCTGCCGTCTTTCCAAGCGGGAATTTCGGGTGCGGGGGGCGGTTCCGGGCGGTATTCGTCGGCGTCGTCGAAAGCTAAGATAACTCGGTGTTCTTCCGCCATTCCCTCAGGGTGTCCGGGTTGCGCCAACTTATTGTGGCGCAAGCCTTTACGTCGGCAATCGCTGCGCGTCTCGGCTGCGCTCGCTGAGAAGTGTTCCGAAGCCGGTGCCGCGCCGCCTCAGCCGCAATTTATGCGATTGCTTAATCGAGCATTTTAACTGATTCGCGGAACTTCCGCAAACGGGCAGAAAAATCGAGAAGAGGGTCGCGTTTGGAGAGTTGACATGGAATTGTCGTGACTAACTGCGACGCGCGCTCGGCTAGGTCTTCGGCAGCAGGTCCGGCGGGATCGGATTCGCCGGGGTTTCCTGGTCCCAAACCATCGAGAGGATCCACCAGCGCTCGCCGTCAAAGTACAGCTGGAAAATGTTCACGCCGCGCGTGATCACTTTTCCTGTGGACGCGTTCTTGCCTTCGTAGCTGCTGAGCACCGTGGCGACATTTCCGTAACGCTCGATCTTGTGGCCTAGTTCGCGTTCGGTGAAACCTTCCTTGACCGTCGATTCGTCGGCCACGTCCACAAATTCCTGATGCGTCGTAATCATCGCAACGATCGCGCCGGATTTCGGATCGCGTTCCACTGCGACGAAGCGCACATTCGGATCAAAAAGCGATTCGTCGCGACCCCACTGGCGCGGCACACCTACTCCGCCTGAGATCGTTTCGTAACTTGCTTTTACGATCGCTTCAATGCTGGCTACGTCCTCCGGCCGGGCCGCCACCGGTTGCACCTGCACGTGTTTCGGCGTTTGCTTTGGGGCCTTCGCCTGTCCGAACGCGGGCAGGGCCGTCGCCCAGACCAGCGCTGAGCCAATCAGGAACTTTTTCATCTCGTCTCCTGTTGTTGCCGGATTTTTGAGGCTTCGTGGTTTCGTGCCCGCGAAAGTATACGCGTGCAGCCGATTCGTCAACCGACCGTTAGACTCAAGAGTAGTCATTTTGTTGCTGCTTTTTTCAGTGCCCTCGCGCCTGTGTCTCCTGCGCCGAGTCCCAATGTGCGCTATGCTTTCTGTGCCATGAAACGCAGCGAAATCGTCCCCACGCGGAGCTTGCCCGATCTTCCGGACAAATCCGAGCCGCTTAGCAATGTATCTATCGATTTGCTTCTGGGCGGCTCGATTCTCGAGGATTCGCGCGCTGAAGCGATCGACCTTTCCGGCCGCAAGCTGGAGGGGCTCAAGCTGCGAAGCTCGGTGCTCGAGCGCATCTCGTTCGCACAATGCGAAATCCGTTCGTTGCAACTGCGCGATGTGCGTCTCGTGAAATGCGACCTTTCGAACTCCGTGTTGCTCGGCTTTGAAGCGCGGCGCGTGGAATTCCTGGAATGCCGCCTGACCGGCATGAAAGCCTTCGAATGCAAATGGCGGGACGTGCTGGTGGAGCACTGCGACGCTCGCTACGCGCAATTCAATTCTGGCGCATTGGGGGCTTGCGAGTTTCAATCGACGCAACTCCAAGATGCCGATTTTCGCGCGGCTGATCTGAAAGGCGCGGCTTTTACAAGGGCGATGCTGAATCGCGCTGACTTCACTGGCGCCAAGCTCCGCAAAGCGGATTTTCGCGGCGCTGATATCGAGGGCATCATCGTTCGCGCCGAGGATGTGGCGGGCGCGATTGTCACTCCGGCGCAGGCCATTGAGCTTTCACGATTGCTCGGGCTTACCGTGAAATGAAATTCGCCGCGTTGCGACGTTGCCGCCCGATGCAGTAGACTCATCGGCTCGCTGGTAGCCGGCAGGACAGCCGTTGTAGCGGGCGAATTCTCGGGGGATTTGAATGCTTGTAGTGATGCAATCCCATGCGACTGAAGAGCAGATCCGCGCCGTTTGCGACCGGATCGAGGCGCTGGGATTCAAAGCTCATCCGATTCCGGGAGCTGTGCGCACAGCGATCGGAATCACTGGCAACACGGGCGCTGTGGACATCGGCTCGCTCGAGTCGATGGCGGGTGTCGGCGAATGCATTCCGGTCAGCAAGCCGTACAAACTGGTCAGCCGCGACATCAAAGAAGAGAACACGGTCGTGCGGATACCCACGCCGTTGGGTGAGGTCACCTTCGGCGGCGCGGCAGTTGCAATGGTTGCAGGGCCGTGCGCAATCGAGTCGCGTGAGCAGGCTTTCACTGTGGCGGAGCGCGTGAAAGTGGCGGGAGCCCGGCTTTTCCGCGGCGGGGCCTACAAACCGCGCACTTCTCCGTATAGCTTTCAGGGCATGGGCGAGCCGGGCCTGAAAATTCTCGCGGAAGTGCGCGACAAATTCGGCCTCGGGATCGTCACCGAAGCGATTGACAACGAATCGCTCGAACTCGTCGAGAAATATGCGGATGTGATTCAGATTGGTGCTCGCAACATGCAGAATTTTTCGCTGCTGAAAGTTGCCGGCCGGTCGCGCAAGCCGGTGCTTTTGAAGCGCGGAATGTCTGCGACCCTCGACGAATTCTTGATGGCGGCCGAGTACATCATGTCCGAAGGCAATTACAATGTAATTCTTTGCGAGCGCGGCGTTCGCACGTTTTCCGATCACACGCGCAACACGCTCGATTTGAGCATGATTCCCGCGGTGCAACGCCGCAGCCACCTGCCGATTGTTGTGGACCCGAGCCACGGCACGGGGCGTCGCGCCAAAGTTCTTCCTCTGTCGCGCGCAGCCATTGCTGTCGGTGCCGATGGCCTGCTTGTTGAAGTCCATCACGATCCGGACCGCGCGCTTTCCGACGGCATGCAGTCCATCCTGCCCGAAGAATTCGCGGCGCTCACGGAAGAGTGCCGGCAAATTGCCGCCGTACTGCATCGCACGCTGAATTGAGCGCAATCGCACGATAACGCGCACGATGAAACTTCGCCTCAACTGGCGCCTCGTTTTCGTCCTCGTGATTCTCGCCGGATTTGCCACTCGCGAAGTGGCGCTCGAGCTTCGTCCGTCATTCCTGCGCCCCGACCTGCATCTTTTTGCCTACGTCGACAACTCCGCAGACGGCACGCTGACGGTGATCGATCTCGTGAAACTCGCGCCATTCGCAACGATTCCTGTTGGCCCAGGCCCGAGCGGCGTGCGCGAACATCCCACGCGCAAGGAAATTTGGGGACTCAGCTCGGCGGGCGGATACGCGTGGGTGCTCGACGTCAAATCCAATCAGATCGTGGCGCGCATTCCTGTCGGCGCCGAGCCCTATGCGCTCGATTTTTCGCCGGATGGCAAACGCGCCTTCGTCGCCGCTTCCGGCGCGAATACGGTGGTGGCGATCGATTGCGCTTCGCGAGCCGTCGTAGCGCGAGGCCGCGCTGGCCGCCGTCCGTGGATTGCTCGCGTCACACCTGACGGCACAATTCTCATCGTTTCCAATCGCGACGACTCCACAATTTCACTCCTCGATGCCAACTCGCTCGCCTCGCTGGGCACAATTTCCGTTGCCAGCCAGCCCGAGCAGATTGCAATCCTGCCTGACAACTTGAAAGCTTTCATTACCTCTGGCGCTTCGAACGACATTTCCGTTGTCGACCTCCGCCACAAAACGTTGCTCGCGAACGTGGCCATCGGCGGCACCCCGAGCGACTTGATCCTAAAGCCCGACGGCGGCGAACTCTACATCACCGCCAGCGACACCCACGGCCTGCTCGTGCTCAATACGCAGACGAATGAAATCGGCGATTTTTTGATGTTGGGATCGTCCCCGTCATCAGGAACGCTGAAGGCTGACACCGAAACTCTCTACGTTTCCGATTCCGCGGCGGGCCATGTCGTTCTGGTAGCGATGGCGACGCGCCAGGTGCTGCGTCCCATCACGGTTGGTTCTGCGCCGCGCACCAGCCGGCTCACTCCTGGCGGCGACATACTACTCGTAGTGGACACTGCGTCGAACGACCTCGCCGTAATTCGCCCAAAAACTGCCAACCTGATCACGCTAATCCCGGTCGGATCACAACCGCGCGATCTGGCCATCAAAGTTTTCTAAATGCTTGTAGTTGGTAGCACGACGACGCCTCAGCTCGTCGTGGCATTTTCCGCCCGCAGGCGGCCAATCCACTATTTTTTCGGTTTCGCTGTCGCTGATCCCCCTGGGGCAACAGACGTCACCGACTTCTTCGTCTCCTCCGGCCCCAGCTCAAACTGAATATACTGCTCGAGCGTCGTCTCATCCCCGCCAATCACAGGGCGGCCGTTCACAAAAACGGTCGGCGTGCTGCTAATCTGCACCGCTTTCCCTTCGTCCACGTCCGCCTGAATCGCAGCCTTCGCGTCCGGCAACGCCAGGCACACCTTGAACGCGTCCTTATCCAGCCCCGCGCGCACCGCAAAGTCGATCACTTTCTCGTACACGTTTTCGCTCGAAATCACATCCTGATTCTCGAAAATCATATCGTGCACGTTCCAAAATCCCTCCGGACTCTGCGCAAACGCGCACCGCCCTCCGACCGCCGCTGTCGTCGCCCACGGATGAATTCCAGCCAGCGGAAAATCCTTGTACACGATGCGCACTTGCGGATATTTCTGCTCGATCACCTGCATCACGCTGTACAACTGGCGGCAATGTGGGCACTGGTAATCGCTGAATTCCACGATCGTCACGCGCGCATTCGCAGGCCCTTTCGTGGGATCGCCCTCTACCCTTAGCTTCGCTCGCGTTGCGGCAAACGGATCGACCCCGATCTCGTATATGTCGCCGCGAAAAAGCGTCTTACCGTCCTTGCTGACATATACTTCGCCCGCTTCCGTTTGCCCCTTGTACGTCACCTGTAGTGGCACGCGATAAAAATCGGGCGTTGCGGACTGCGAAAGCGGTCCGAGTTTCACCGCAAAATCCGGTCCCCAGGCAAAAAGTTTGCGAACGAACACCTCAGACGATTGCAGAATCGCAGCCTCGTTCGCCGAGCTGCCAGCGGCGCTACTGGAACCAGCGGATGCGCTACCGGTTACAGCCCCGCCGTTCGGTGGTGTGCCTGCCTGCGAAGATGATTGCGCAAAACACGGCGCACTTACCATGATGCTCAGCGTCGTTACCACTAACCAATGGCGACAAAGTGCGGTCGTTATCAAAGCTCGCATGAATTCTCCGTTGAATGAAAACGCAATTCGAGATTCATAAGCACAAGATTATCGATTGAATCGCAGAAATCCCAAGAAAACAATCCCCGTTCAAATCCGCGCAGCTGTTCAGTCCACGAATTTCTGAGCCAGCGGAAAGCGCCTGCCCACGCTGAACGCCTTCGACGTCACCTTCAACCCCGGCGGTGCCTGCTTCCGCTTGTATTCGTTCTGATCCACCCGCCGTGCTACCGATCGCACCAGCTGCAAATCGAATCCGTAATGATCGGCAATTTCTTCCGGGCTGCGCAGATCTTCCACGTATGCTTTCAGAATCCGGTCGAGCACATCGTAAGGTGGCAGCGTGTCCTGGTCCGTCTGATTTGGCCTCAATTCCGCGGAGGGCGCCTTTGTAATCGTTGCCACCGGAATGCGTTCCTGCTGCCGGTTGATGAATTTTGCCAACTCCCACACCATCGACTTGGGCACGTCTGAGATCACCGCCAACCCGCCGGCCATGTCGCCATACAATGTGCAATATCCCACCGCCATTTCGGACTTATTCCCTGTACTCAGCACCATGGAACCCGATTTATTCGACAGCGCCATCAGCAGATTCCCGCGAATGCGCGCCTGAATATTTTCCTCTGTCGAATCCACAGGTAGCCCCTTAAACGCTGGCGCCAGCGCTGCGAGATAACTTTCGAAAAGTTCCTTGATCGGAATCGACCGGTAATGAATCCCCAGATTCTTCGCCAGCTGCTCCGCGTCGCGAATGCTTCCCTCCGACGAATACGGGCTCCGCATGCTCACTCCCAGCACGTTATCTGGCCCCAGCGCATCCGCGGCGATGGTCGCAACAAGCGCCGAGTCCACACCACCGCTCAGCCCCACCACCACTTTGCTGAATCCGCATTTGCGCACGTAATCGCGCGTCCCGAGCACCAGCGCGTGATACGCCGCAGCCAGTTCATCGAGTGGCTGAGGGCGAATCTCGCCCACTCCCGTCACCGTGTCGAATAGAACCAGATCTTCGTCGAACGATTTCGCCAGCGCCGCCACGCGCCCATCCGGCATGAAAGCCATACTCGACCCGTCGAAAATCAGCGAGTCGTTGCCGCCCACTTGATTCACGTAAACCACCGGCACCCGCCGCTCCATGGCGATCGCGCGCAGCATGTCGTGCCGTAACGATCGCTTGTCAATCGTGTAGGGTGACGCGGAAATATTCAGGATGAGGTTGCTTCCCTGTGCCACCAACTCAGCCACGGGATCGCGCTCGTACAGACGCTGCGCCCAGAAATTCTTGTCGTTCCAGCAGTCTTCGCAAATCGTGATGCCGAGTTTTTCGGCGCGCAGCGAGAAGATGTGCTGCGAATGCGCCGGCTGAAAATAGCGCGACTCGTCAAACACGTCGTACGTCGGCAGCAGCATCTTGCGCTGCTCGAAAACTATTTTCCCGTCTGCGATCAGCGCCGCCGAATTCGCCACCGGCTTGCCGGTATCGTCCTGCGCGCGGCCTACGTACCCCACCACCGACGGCATCGGAATCGCCTTCGCCAGCCGCGCCAGTTCCGTCGCGTTGCGCTCGGCAAATACCGGCCTCTCAACCAGATCCTGCGGCGGGTATCCGCACAAGCAAAGCTCTGAAAACACGGCCAGATCCGCGCCGCGTTTCTTCGCCTCACAAGCCAATTCAATAATACGGGCGGAATTACCTGCGAAATCGCCTACGGTGGGATTGAACTGGGCTAACGCTATCTTCACAGCACCCTAGCATACGTTCGCGGCCCGTGATTTTCAACGAAGCGGCCCGCCAATGTGGCTCCGGCATGTCCAAAATGGCAGCCAGTGATTTGTCGCTCCATCTTTCGATTCGTTGAATCGCCGCTTCGCTCGTGATTATCTATTCGCGTAGGTAAGTGAATGCCTGTCGAAAACGAACGCGCGCAAGTCGTAATCGAGGATTCGGCATCGGGAACGCTGGAGCCGTCGAGGCCCCCGCGTCTCGCTCCTATGCCTGCGCCAAATCGCATTTCCGTCATCCTGGCCTTCGGAGCCACATGGTTCATCTGGGGCTCCACTTTCCTTGCTATCCGCTATGCAGTCGAGACGATTCCGCCCCTCTACGCCGCCGGCACCCGTCATTTGATTGCAGGCTCGCTCATGCTTTTCTGGTGCTTCGTCAAGAAACTGCGGCCTACGCGAGCGCAAGTCCGCGCCAGCATCATCGTCGGCTTTTTCTTTTTCGTCGGTGGCCACGGATTGATTCACTGGGCCGAGCAATGGGTGCCGTCAGGCGTTGCAGCACTTCTTATTGCCACGGAACCGATTTGGGTTTTTCTGCTAGCCGACATGGCCGATAGAAAGTGGCGAATGAATCCCTGGCTTGCGACCGGAGTCGTGCTGGGCCTCGGAGGTGTCGCGCTTCTGCTCGGCAAAGGTGAATTTTCGGACCCGCGAATGAAGACCGGAGCGATCGTCGTCCTTCTCAGCGCTCTTTCCTGGTCCGGAGGAGTCACATATTCACGGCGCTCCAAACTCTCAGGCCATCCTCTCTTACTTACAGCGCTTTCGCTGCTGGCAGGTGCGTTCATGCTGCTCACGATTGGAACAATTTTAGGCGAAGCGCGCGGGTTCTCGCTCTCCTCCGTCACGTTTCGTTCCTGGGCGGCGCTGGCATACCTGATCGTGTTCGGCTCGCTGATCACTTTTACTTCTTATGTCTGGCTGCTCGAACACTACTCGCCCACACTCGTTACCACGCACACCTACATCAATCCAATCATCGCGATCTTAATCGGCTGGCTTGTGGCGGCTGAAAAGCTCTCGCTCAACTTGGGAATCGCGGCCGCAATGGTGATTGGCGCTGTGATTCTTGTGCAGCGCGGCACCTCTTTGCTCGATCACTCGTGAGCGCCACTTAGGGACGCAAGAACGGATTTTGCTCGCGCTCCTCGCCAATCGTCGTCGTATCGCCGTGCCCGGGAAATACAATGGTCTCTTCCGGCAGCACCAGCAGCTTCTCCCGTATCGATTTCAGAATCTGCGGCGTCGAGCCGCCCCACAAATCCGTGCGCCCGATACTTCGCTGGAATAACGTATCCCCGGCGAGCACAATCCCCGCCTCCGCGACTTTCTGCCGTCCGGCTCGGCCCTCCTGACCGCGATTCTCGCTGCCCGCGCCCTCCGTCAGAGCAGTGCCAGTCGCTCCCGGCTCAATCACCAGACTGATACTCCCAGGCGTGTGCCCCGGCGTATGCAACACCCGCGCCGCAAATCCGCCCCAGCGCACCGCATCGCCCTCTTTCACGAAATCCTCGATGCGCGTCATCGTCGGCGTCGGCACCCCAAGCCACTGCGCCTGTATATCCAAGTGTTTATACAACTCCATGTCCGCCTCATGAATCATCACCGGCGCGCCGGTCGCGCGATGCAACTCCGCCAGTCCGCCCACATGGTCAATATGCGTATGCGTGCTCACGATGGCCCTCAGCTTCAACCGGTGCCTCTGCAAAATCTCCAGAATCCGCGCAACGTCGTCGCCCGGATCGACCACAATCGCCTCGCGCGTCACCGGATCGCCCAATATCGAGCAGTTGCACTGCAGCATCCCCACCGGAATCACTTCATGAATCAATTTTTCAGCCATAAGCCGCTAGTATAAACGACCAAGACCTCGAACACGCACCAAGCGACGCTGCACTTCCGTAACGCCGGCATCTTGCCGGCTCTTTTTTTGGCACAGCCCAGCGGTGGCACGCGGCGAAGTGGAGGGATCTACAGTTGCCGTTCTCTCTGTTCTGCGTGCCTCTGTGGCCCTCACGCCTCTCTTTTTTCTTTCTGTTACTATGAAATTGAGATGGAAACGCCGCTCGCAAAACTCGAACTCGCCGAAGGCGCCAAGCTCGCCGACTTCACCGGCTGCGCCCTCCCTGAAGTCTTCTCCGATTTCGACGCCGAATACCGCGCCGCCCGCGAATCCGTCGCCCTCTTCGACACCAACTGGCACGCCGCCATCACTCTCTCCGGTCCCGACCGCGTGCGTTACCTCAACGCCATCGTAACGAACGACATCAAAGCGCTCAGCGAAGGCTCCGGCACGCTAGCCCTTCTGCTCAACCCGCAAGGACACATCCTCGCCGAACTCGAAGTGTACGCGCTGAAAGAAAAGCTGCTTGTCCTCACCCACGCCTCCGTCCGCGAGCGCGCCATCGAAACCCTCGACAAATTCATCATCATGGACGACGTCACGCTCGAAGGCGTCACCGACCAACTGGGTTCGCTCGCCATCGAAGGCCCCAAAGCCGGCGCGATCTTTTCCCAAGCCACCGGCCTCGCCATCGAAGGCTTTTCGGAAATGACGTTCGCCGATGTCGCGATCGACGCAGTTCCCTGCCATCTAATCCGCCACTCGCATTTCGGCCTTCCAGGCGCAGAGATTATCGCGCCTCGCGAAAAACTCGAAATCATCTGGCAGAATCTTCACACAACCGTTCATGCGCAACACGGACGCCCGATTGGCATGCAGGCCTTGAATGCATTGCGGCTGGAAGCTGGTATTCCCTGGTTCCCGCTCGATTTCAACGACACCGTAATTCCACACGAAGCGGCCCTCGAAACCACCCACATCAGCTTTAGCAAGGGCTGTTACACCGGGCAGGAGATTGTCGAACGCGTCCGCTCGCGCGGCCATGTCAACCGCCGCCGCACCCAACTCAAATTCGCGACTCAAGCTCCGCCGGCGCGGGCCACCAGGCTTCGAGCCGACGGCAACGAAGTGGGTCTCGTTACTAGCGCCGCATTTTCGCCCTCGGCGGGCACGGCCATTGGCATGGGCTACATCCGCCGTGAACACAACACCCCAGGCAGCGTCCTCGAGTACGACGGCGGCACCGCCACCGTCATCGACCGCTAAAATTCGCCCTTCTTTTCAGTGGGGGCTGATTGTCACCCCGTTCCTAATCGAAACCAATCGTGTTAAAGTCGCCGGAATTTCCTGGGAGCTACGATGAAACCCTCAATCCTCTATCGCATCGCTGCCATTCTCCTGCTGCTCTTCGCCGTCGGGCACACCCTCGGCTTCCGGCAAACCCAGCCGCAATGGGGTGTTGATTCGCTCATCGCTGCAATGCGCTCCATCCACTTCGACGCGCAAGGCTTCAACCGCACCTATTGGGATTTCTATACAGGCTTCGGTCTTTTCGTTTCTGTCTTCATGGTGTTCGCGGCGGTTCTTTGCTGGCAGATGGGGGGATTGCCTGCAGAAACGCTCCTCCAACTACGCGGCCCTGCGTGGACTCTGGTCTTGTGCTTCGTAGCAGTTACGATTTTATCCTGGCGCTACTTTTTTATCGTGCCGGTCGTGTTCTCAGTCGTGATAACGCTAGTGTTGGCCGCCGCGGCATACTCATCGGGGAAATATTTGAGTTGAAGGAAGTCGATTTGAGGCTCGAGACCGGGAGTTATGCGCTTCGATCTGTGCTGTAGGCTACACCGTCCGCGGCCCACGGAGTACCCGCGCGGGCAGGAATATGATTGCGCGCAGTAGTTCGAAAACGCCACCGACCGCGATTCCGACGATCCGGAACGGCAGCAGGATCAGCCACACAATCGGATAAAGAATCAGCGCCAATAGCGCCAGCGGCCAGCAGACCACCAACAGCAGGCACCACAGCAAGAACGTCAACATCACAGCCCTCCCTCAGCGCACACTAACATATACGCAAAAGGGAGGGCTCTTGTTTCGTTAGACTGCTTAACTCACGCCGCCGAAGCCGCTACACGCTGACGATTTGGCGCGCCTTCGACCTCGGGCCAACGCCGAGCCTGCGCGATCACGATGATATGCAGAATGAAAAACAGCGGCACCAGGAACGTCGGCACGATGCTCAGCGGCAGCGCGGTCATCGCATCGGCGGCAAGGCCGTGTGGATGCACCAGCCTCGATGTCGTTCCCGTCGTCACTGCCGTAACCAGGTCCAGCATGCCGAGCGCGTTCCAAAAGATGAAGCCTTTTCGATGGTCCGGCTCAGCCAGCTTCAACGCCACCCACGGAGCAGTGAGGCCAATTGCGATGTCGCCCCATCCGGCAGGATTCGCGAATATCCCGGGCAAAATCCCGTAGAAATACAGGACCACAAACACGAACCCGGCAATTCGCCACGATTGCACGATGGTCAGCACGCGCGGATCGAGCGACAGCGCAAATTCGCGGAATCCCGCTGACGCCCTGAACCAAATCCAGAACACCAGGATCGGTATCGCCATCGAAAGCCCCAGCCCCACTGGCGGCGCGGCTGTACTCTGCTTGAAGACATGCGTGGCTCCCGCAGAAAGTGAAAAAACGAACCATGCGGCAATGATTCCTATTGCCAGTTTTCCGTACTCTCTTCCACTCATCACATCCTCCTTTCGCTACCGAAGTTGTTTTTTTGCGCCCCAGAACTCATCTCAGTTTTCGCCACAGACATCTCGTTCTTGCCACTACAATAATTTTCAGTTCATCACAGAAGTCATTTCGCTGTAGCCACAGCGGTCATTTCACGATTTTGTTGAAACAGTGCGTTCCAGCGCTCCTCGCCGAGTTCCGAGCGCAAACGGTCCTGAACGGCTTGCCAGGCCGGAGACGCCAGATCGAGTTGTTCTCGCCCCGCAACCGACAGAGATATCAATCGTTCGCGTCCATCGCGTCCTTGGCACATCGCAACCCACTTGCGCCGCTTCATAATCGCCAGCGTTCGTGTCAACGTGGTTGAGTCCAAGGCGAGAATCTCGCCCAACCGTCCCTGCGAGACCTCACCCGTCAGCGAAAGCGCCTGCAGGATTGTGAATTGCGTAGTCCGCAGCCCCAGCGGCCGCACCGCGTCGTCATAGAGCTGCGAGAGCGCTCGCGTCGTCCGGCGGAAGGTAGCGCACAGGCACGGCAAGTTCGGCAGGCCCTTCGGTGGGTTGTCCATACGCATATAGATGCATATACATGTATTTGGTCTCAGGAGATTTTCTTCGCACGATTTTAATCTACGGTAGCGCGATTAAAACTCGCCCTAACACATTGAAAACAATGGGTGGAGAGCAAGTCTAATCGGCGGTAAAAGCGGGTTTAAGACGCCGCGAATTGGTGCCTTTCTGACTTGGGGGGCTGAAAATGACCCTGAAGAACAGATCGTCGAGAAGCTCAGGCTTCGCTTTTTGGCGAAGTCGAGGTCGAGGTCGAAGTCGAGCTCTTGGCGAAGTTGAGCGAGCCGGAAAAGCTGCCGCGCGTGGAATCGATCTTCTTTTGCAGCTGGAAGATCGCGTAAAGCAAGGCTTCCGGTCGCGGCGGACAACCTGGAACGTAAACGTCAATCGGAATCACCTGATTCACGCCTTGCACCACCGCATAGTTATTGAACACGCCGCCGGATGTTGCGCACGCGCCCATCGAGATCGCCCACTTCGGCTCGGGCATCTGCATGTAGAGCTGTTTGATCACCGGCGCCATTTTCTGCGAGACGCGTCCGGCGATGATCATCAAGTCCGATTGACGCGGCGAGCCGCGGAACACTTCGGCACCGAATCGCGCGATGTCGTAACGTGAGGCGGCCATCGACATCATCTCGATCGCGCAGCAGGCGAGGCCGAACGACATTGGCCAGATGGAGCTGCGCCGCGCCCAGTTCACCACTTTGTCGAGCGAGGCAAACAGAATGCCTTCATCCTTGAGGAAGTTTTCGTTCTCCCCCGGAAGCTCGAGCGTTACGCCTTTGGCAAGTTCGACGGCCATACAAGCATTTTGCCCGTTCGCGCGCCGCATTGCAAATGGCGATGAGCATAGCGACGATCATGGCGATGCTCAGCAATGCTTCGCTTCTGTTTCTCCACTCAACATCGTATACAAATGGCACATATGCGTGCGATACTCTCGGCGCTGGGGGAACGGAGGTAGTCATGCGCATTCCAGTGCGTGCAATTTCCCTGGCTTCTGCGAGTCTCGCCTTAATTCTCTTCTCTGGTACCTCGATTCCTGCATTTGCGTCTGGCGACGATAAAGCGGCAGCGCCTGATTCTGTGACAGCTAAGAACGCTGCGCCCGTGCCTGACCGCGAGAAGAAGGTCTACACAAACGACGATATCGATCGAATGTGGCCGAAGCCGAAGTTGTCTGTCGTGTCGGCGTCGCGGGCCCAGAATCAAGCGGTCGCCGTTTCTCGTGCGGCAACCGTCGCGGTTCAACCCTTAAGCCCTGAGAGGAATCCCGTTTGGTACGCGTCGCAGGTGGCTGCTCTCGAGGACGAGCTTGGCAGCATCGCTGCCGAGGAAGAGCGGCTGCGTGAATTTCGCACAAGCGGATCGACTGACACTCTGCCCGGGACTCGAGTCGGCTTGCAGTTGAATGCGCCGTGCGACGGAATCACCACGGACAATGAAATCTCCAATCTCGAGCAGCGCCGGGCGGAGATCGAACAGCAGATCGCGGCGCTTGAAGACACTGCGCAGCAAAATGATATGCCTCCGGCCGTGATTCGCGATGCGCCCGAGATTCTAGCGGCGGCGCAGAAGCCGTTGAGTCCTGCACAGGAGCGAATGCTGCTCGCCGAGCAGCAGGCTCAACTGGCGGATGAACTCAACGCCACGAAAGAGCAACTGGCTTCCATGTCCGAGCAAGCAGCGGCACAGGGCGCAAATCTGCAGCCTCCCACGCCGGGCTTCGGCGGAAACATGACCACCGACTTGATCGAGCGTCTCGACAATCGCGCGACCGAGATTCGAGAAGCGCTTGACCAAAGCGAAGATGCCCTGCGCACGGTGGGTCCCGTTCTGCCCTAGGGCGCGCTTTTCCCCTGCACCCAAACTGCGTTTTTCCATCGAACGTTAACTTTGCGTTGCCATCGTGACGAGCGCTGCTCCATGTAGAATAGGAGCGATGCCGATCCGAATGATCGCGATGGATCTCGACGGGACGTTGCTGGACAGCAACGCAAAGGTCTCCGAGGAAAATGCGCGGACGATTGCAGAGGCCCAGAGCCGCGGAATCGAGATCGTACTTGTCACAGGGCGCCGCTTCGATTTTGCGCGTCCGATTGCCGATTCCCTTCCCTGCGATCTGCATTTCATCGTGAACAACGGCGCGGTCACTAAATCCAAGAGCGGCGTTACCGACTTGCGGCATCTGCTTCCGGCGGCTACGGCGCGCAGAGTGCTTGAGGCGACGGAGGAATTCCGTTCGGGTGCGGCGGTGGTCTTCGACAGGCCACGCGAAAATCAGGTGATGATGGAACAGCCCGATTGGGACCATCCAGTGCGCGGACGTTACCTGCGCCGCAACCGCGAATATATTGGCCTGATTTCGCCCCTGACGGAATGCCTGAACGGAACAGATCCCATCCAAATAGGATATGCAGACAATTGCAAGAATCTGCGCGCTGCGATGAAGCTTCTCGAGAATCTGCCGATTGCGAATGAATACACGCTGGCGTTGACGGAATATGAGAGCCGCGACCTTTCGATTCTCGACGTTCTTAAGCGCGGTGTTTCGAAGGGCGCGGCGCTTGCAGAGTGGACCAAACGGCGAGGAATTGCGCGCGACGAGTTGATGGCGCTGGGCGACAACTGGAACGATCGCGAGATGCTCGAGTTCGCCGGTTTACCGATCGTGATGGGCAATGCGGTGCCGGAGTTGAAAACGCTGGGCTGGGCCGTTACCCTGACCAATGATGAGAATGGCGTGGCGGAAGCGATTCGGAAGCATGCTCTCTGAGCGATTTGCACTGCGAAAATGAGCCGAAGAATCATTTTGTGCGTGTTGTCGTTGTGCGTATTACTGACCAGCGCTGCGCCGATCGCGCGCGCGGACTACGCGGTACTGCGCTCGGGCGTGCGGCTACACATCACGGGATATGAAACGGCGGGCGACCGAGTGCGACTCACAGTCGAAGGCGGCACGGTGGAAGTTGCTGCCGGCGAGATCGTGTCCATCGAACCCGAGGATGTATTTCCTTCGCGCCCGACGGTAGCCCCGCTTCCGGATGGCCCTTACGCGAAGCTGATTCGCGCCGCGGCCGAGAAGCATGGCGTGGACGAAAACGTGATTGACCGGATGATTCTGGTGGAATCGAACTTCAACCCCAAGGCAGTTTCGCGCAGGAGCGCGCTAGGATTAATGCAGCTGTTGCCCCAGACGGCTGCGCAATACTCGGTGAAGAACGTTTTTGATCCCGCGCAGAATATTGATGGCGGAACGCATTACATGAAGGATCTTCTCGCACGCTATCACGGCGATCTGTCGCTCGCGCTGGCTGCTTACAATGCGGGGCCGCAGATGGTTCAGCGCTATGGCGGAATTCCGCCGTTTCCTGAGACGCAGAATTACGTTCGAAAGGTTGCGAAGCCGCTGAAGTGCAAGGAGTCGGCGGACGGGAGTAAGTGCGGGCCGAAATGATCGTGCTGAGGTCTTGCGGCTGAGATTCTTCGCCCCGCTGAAACATCCGGGACGCACAAAACGCGCTCCGCTCAGAATATAAGTATTGTGCCCCAGAGAGTTTGACCGATTACTTCTAATACCTACCCTGTTCTGAAAACCGAGACGTAGTGATTGCCTTGGCTGTTACTGCTGTTGAGGTTGCTGTGGCTGTGGTTGCGGCGCGCTGGGTTGGCCGAACGGGTTAGTTGTCGGCGAACCGATTCCGCCAATTCCGCCCTGTCCAATCGGCTGGCCGATTCCCGGTTGCTGGCCCTGAGGATTGAGCGACTGCTGCATATTCGCGGCGGCTTCTTCGAGCGGATTCCAGACGAACTCCCACTGAATATACTTTTTGCCGTGGTGATAGACCTTCTGCGACGGCGAGTCCACCTTGCTGGCAACGCCAGTTAGGAATGCACCGAGGACTGGGCCGTCGACTGGGCCCGTCGGCTTCTGCAAGTCCGCGGGATTTCCCGGCTGCCCGTTCAGCGATCCGAAGGGACTCTGTCCGGGGGCTGTGCCTGGCTGGCCTGGGGCACCGAGCTGCCCTAAAGGGCTCGGCTGTCCGGGAGGCGCAGTAGGGGGCTGCGAGCCCGGAGGGTTCTGTCCCGATTGATCGGGACTTTGACCGGGAGACTGGCTGGGAGACTGACCGGGAGTCTGCGGGGGAGCATTGGGGTCGGTTGGCGCGAGGCTCGGATTTTGCGCGGGGTTCGAAGAACCTGACGACGCGGTGCCGTTCACATCCCCAAAACCGCTTGAATTCGTGAGGCTCGAAACTGGAGTGCCGACCAAGCCCGGGATCTGTCCTGGCAGGCCATTCTGCAAACCGCCGCTATCGTAGAGCGCCATCTGCTGAAGCGACGTGTATTTTGTGCTGCCGATGATTTGTCCTGCGGCATTCACGTAGATGAATCGCCAGGAGCCGTCGGAAGTGTTTAACGGATCCTTATAGGCCTGGCGAAGGAAATGAAGCTGGGGCATGCCTTTCTGAAGATCCTCGAGAGTTTGAGGGTAATGGCCGGTTTTGTGGAAATAAAGGCGAATCGCGCGGGCGTATTGATTGCCGCGCCAAATGGCTTCGTCTTCGCGCTGGCGCTTGCCCTCAATCCGGAGATTGGCAATCATCGCCGTGGAGGCGATAAGAACCATCATCGTTAGACAGATAGCCATCAGCATGGCATAGCCACGCTCACCGGAGCGGCGAGAATCGGTTCGCGAGTGTGGAGCAGAATTCATCATGGCGTTGCCTGGTCGCCTGGGCCGAGGCTAGCGCTGCTACCAGTCGGAGGCTGAACCATCGCGACACGCGCGTGCCGACCACTGGAGATTTCTTCGACGTCGGCAGAATCATTCCCGATATGAATCAAGCGATAGTTGCTGAGGAATTTGTCGCCCTCCGCCACGACGAGGACGTCGTCACCATTCTTGAAAAACCCGAACCGCGTGCCCGACGGAGCCGGGCGAACCGCATATCCGAAAAATTCGCCGGGAACCTGAACGGGAGGAGGTGGTGCCGGCGGATTGGGACCGGTGGTGTATTTGTGCTTGGCAGCCTCAATTTCGGCTTTCGTAGGCTCCGGCGGAGGCGGTGTAGCGTTGAAAATATTGCGGTGCGCGCTGAGGCTTTCCTCTTTCTGGAGTTTGGCGAGTAGATCGAGACGCAACTGAGGTTCCTGAACGCTGAGAGGAACAAACTTCGCGTCCGCCGAGACTCGCGGCATCCCCCCACCTATTTGGCTCCGGTTAAAGAAATACACCAAGGGGCCGACGACGAGCAGCCCCACCAGCACCGAGATTTCCATCCTCTGTTTCGTCACATCAAGTCCTGAAAAACGTTCGCAAATCCAGATTTAGTTTGATGCCGGGACTCGAACCTGCTGAAGCGAGCGTGAGATTGTCCAGCAAGTAGAAATTTTTCGATCGTTCGAGTGCATGAATAAATTCAATCAGTGCCGGATAATCGCCTTCGACTGTGGTTTTCATGGCGATTTCAGTGACGCCGTGGCCTTTCAATTCCTTCTGCTGGAAGCTGACGCCGCCGGTCTTCAACCCCGCCTTGTGAGTGATCTCCGTGAGTTCGGCGACGACAGCCGAATAGCCGGTGGAAGCCGGGAGAAAGTTCGCTTTATAGAAGCCGTCGCAATCTTTTCCGACCTGCGGCAGAGACGCTTTGATTTTCTCGCCGCGTTCGACGTCCGCCTTGAGAAGCTTAGCCTGCAATTCCAGGCGGTCACGCTGCCGCCGCTTGGTTTCGGGACCTTCGCGGCCTCCCTGCCAAATGAAGACAGCAAGTGCGATGTCGGCTGCAAAGAGCAGGGAAAGGACAGCGGTGACGTATTTCTTCCAGGGGCTCGAAGTTTGAATCAATGTCATATCGTCACATACCAGGCCGTGAGATCCACGAGAATATCGTTGGAGTTCTGTTCGCGATGTTCGTTTTGCACCTGAATCTCCGCAAAATCTTTCGAACGTTCCAGCGTTTGCAAGAACTTCACCTTGGAATCGTCGCTCAAGGCGCTGACCGTGAGCTTTACCAGAGCGCGCCCATGTTCGAGGCGAGGCGAGATGCTCACCACGCGCACACCGGCGGGCAGCGTCTCCCCCAGATCGGCGAAGACCTTCGTCCATGGGAAGCTGCGTTCATCTATGAGCGAATTCAAGAAGCCGGCGCGATCGAGAACCTGCACGGCTTGCGGCGTCCTGAAATACGATTCGAGGGCGGCCTGCTTCTGCTCGCTGATCTGAATTTGGCGTTCGAGATCGGCGATATTGCGGCGGATGTCGCGATTGGCGCGCCAGGATTGGTAAGCCTGCTGCGAAAGAATTAGAAGCAGAATCAAGCCAATGGTTCCCAGCAGGCCTGCACCGGCAAGGAACGGCCTCTTGTTTTCACGTGGAGCAGTGGAAAGATTCAGTCGCAGCTGCATAAGAAATTTTGGCGCTTAAAGCGCTCAGGAACCTCCGTTCATCATCCAGCCAACAACTGAGTCGAGATCCTCGCTCATCAGGTCCCTAGCGGTGGAAGGAAGCCACAGAGCCTGGTCGGATGCGGCGAGCGGCCCAACCGATACCTTCAATTCCGCTGTGAGTGCCTGCCTGAAGATTTCCTCGCGCGAGCCGAACCCAGAGAGCCGGACGCGATCTACCATCGCTTCCCAAGTGTCCTGGTAATAGGCGATGGCAGGAAATATTTCGTCGAGAATCAACTGGGGCTCGAGGGAACTCACATCCGCCGGCATCTCGCCCGAGCGATAGACGGCAAGATTTCCGCCCTGGACGATCACGGTGGTGAGGGTACGCCCGCTCATACGAACGAGCAGAGTGGCACCGCGATCTTCGAGCAGGGGCAACGTGGCGAGCGTGGAGCCTAATACAACGACAGGGTTCGCGTTGAGAGATGAAACCAGCTCTTCATATTGCCGGACGATGCTTTCGCGAGCTACAGCCGCGACAATTTCAAGATTGCCGTCGCGGCCGTGCTGGCGCATCCAGGAAACGACCGTCTCTTCCACGTCAAACGGAACGCTTTTCTTCAGGCGCCATCGGAGCAGCGGCAGGGCTTCATCGGCGCGGCGCGGAAAGGTTTCAAAGGGAAGAATGAAGACGCGAACGACGGGATCAGGAATCAGGAGCGCCAGATCGGTTCCGTGGCCGGTGACGCGGCTGAACAGGCGGCGCAAGGCGCCACGGACAGCGTCTGGCTGCGCGATGTTGACCTCAACGGGAGACGGCACGATGGCTCCAAAGGGAACGGGCTCGATGGCGTAGGACTCGAGGGTGCCTCGCGTGTTGCCCCAGCGAGCCAGAGCGACGCGGTCGGGCGAAATTTCGGCAACCAGCGACGGATGGGGCATGGCGTTGAGCCAGCGATCCAAACGCCGCATGGGGCCGAGCTGATAGAGCTTCGCTTCGAGGCTTGGCGCGGTGCTAGTCAAGGAAAGTCACCTTATTGATCTCGCGCAAAGTCGTCACGCCTTTGCGAATTTTCTCGAGACCGGAATCGCGCAGGAACGTCATGCCTTCCGCTTTTGCGGCGCGCTTGATTTCCGAGGTCGGGCGGCGATTGATAATCATCTCGCGAATATTGTCGGAGAGATCGAGAAGCTCGGTAATCGCGCTGCGGCCGCGATAGCCGCTGCCGGAACATTCGAGGCACCCGGTTCCTTCATAAAAAGGCACGCTGCTCCAGTCGGCAGGATCGAGTCCTGATTCTTTTAGAACTTCCGGGGCATACTGGACGCGTTTTTTGCAATGGTCGCAAATCACACGCACGAGGCGCTGGGCCATGATGCAATTGAGGGCGGAGACGAAATTATAAGGCTCGACACCCATGTTGATGAAGCGGCCGATGACGTCGGTGACGTTGTTGGCGTGAACCGTGGTGAAAACCAGGTGGCCGGTGAGGGCGGAGTTGATGGCGATTTGGGCGGTTTCCTGGTCGCGGATTTCGCCGACCATGATTTTGTCGGGGTCATGGCGAAGGATGGAACGCAGCCCGCGGGCGAAGGTGAGGCCTTTCTTTTCATTTACGGGTATCTGAGTGATACCGCGCACCTGATATTCGACGGGATCTTCGATGGTGATGATCTTGTCTTCGTCGTTTTTGATTTCGTTGATGGCGGCGTAGAGGGTGGTGGTCTTACCGGAGCCGGTCGGACCGGTAACCAGGACCATGCCATACGGCTCGTGGATGTAGCGGCGGAAACGGGTGATGTCTTGCGGATCGAAGCCAACGACATCGAGATTCAGGTTACGGAATTTTTCGCTGAGCGTTTCTTTGTCGAGGACGCGGAGGACGGCGTCTTCACCGTGAACCGAGGGCATGATGGAGACGCGGAAGTCGACGAAGCGGCCTTTGTAACGAACGCGGAAGCGGCCGTCCTGGGGGACGCGGCGCTCGGCGATGTCGAGTTCGGACATTACCTTAATTCTGGAAAGGATTGTGGCGTGCCATTCCTTGGCGAGGGCTTGCATGGCGTATTGCAGGACGCCGTCAATGCGGTACTTGACAACGACTTCGGTGTTGCGGGTTTCGATGTGGATGTCGCTGGCGCGGCGCTCGAGGGCGGTGAAAATTACGGTGTCGACGAGACGGACGACGGGGCTGACGCCGGTGTCGCGCGTCAACTTGTCCATGGTGATGTTTTCGTCGCTGTCGTCTTCGTCGCCTACGACTTGCAGCGTAAACCCTTCGGTGGCTTGGTCGAGGACGCGCTGGGATTGTTCGGTGCGTTTCAGGAGATCGTCAATTTGGGAAGTGGTGGCGACTTTGATTTGGAGGCGCTTATTCAGGAGAAGGGCGAGCTCGTCGGTCTGTTGCAGCTGGCTGGGGTCGGCTATGGCTACGACGAGGGTGCCGTTGTGACTTTCGAGCGGGACAAATTTGTAGCGAAACATCATCTCCGCGGGGATGCTGCGGAAAAGTTCGGGGTCGATGCGCTGTTCGCGGAGATCGATGAACGGGCAGCGGTAACGTTCGGCGAGGCGGCGGGCTTGATCGCGCTCGGCGGCGTCGTCGGGAATGCCGGTGGGAACGGGATTCACTGTGGTCATTAACCTGAAGCTCCTATCTGGAGGGAGAACATCGGCAGATACAACGCGATCAACAACGAGCCTATCACAACGGCCATGATGACCAAAATTACGGGCGAGACCCAGATGAGCGTGCGCTGCAATCGCGTATTTACTTCTTCTTCGTAGAAATCGGCGACGCTCGTGAGCATCGCAGGCAACGCGCCCGAAGCTTCGCCCACTTCGATCATCTCGATGGCCAGGGAGGGAATCAGGTTTGTTTGCGCGAGGCTGGCGTGGAGGGTTTCGCCTTCGCGGACGCGCTCGGCCGCCTTTTCAACGGACGTGGCGACGAGGCGGCTATCGATGGCGCGCGACGCGGTGGCGAGAGCGGCGACCAGCGGAGTGCCGCCAGCGAGAAGCGTCGAGAGAGTTCGGACGAATTGCGCGATTTGAGCCTTTAACCAGATATCGCCAAAAAACCAGATGCGGGGCTTGACGCTATCGACTGCTAGGGCTCCGCGATCTGTGCGCGTCCAGAGCCTGATCATCACGAAGCCAACAGCGGCGACGACGGCGAAAACGAGGAAATAGTCCCGCAGTGGCGCTGCCAGGCCGAGCACGATTTCGGTGACTCGCGGAAGCGGAACGTTGAGGTCCTTGTACAGGCCGGCGAATTTGGGCATCGCGTACGTCACCATATACGACATCACCAGCACAACGGCACCGACCAGAATCGAAGGATAGATTAAGGCTGTAACGAGCTGCCGCTTGAAGCCAGTGCTTACCCGAAGATATGAAATGTATTGATCGAGAACGCCGCTGAGGTTTCCGCTGCGCTCGCCGGCAGAAATGGCGGTGACGTACACTGGCGGAAACGAACCCTGGGCGGCGAGCGCATCAGAAAGCAAGGCTCCATCCCGAACGCGTTGGCGAACGTCGCTGATGATTGGCCTCAGGCGTTCGGCGGCAGCTCGTTCGCCGAGCAAGTCGAGCGCTTTGAGAATCGGCAAACCGGCCTTGAGCAGGGTGTTGAACTGCTGGTTGAAAATCAGGAAATCCTGGGTCCGGATGGACCGATCCGTCTTGGGTTTCGTGAGCTGGGAAATAACATCCAGGTGGCTGCGAATACCGTAGACGTAAAAGCCCCTGTCGGCGAGCTTTTGCCTCGCTTCAGCCTCCGACTGGGCCGTCTCGACTTGATCGAAAACCCGGCCGGAGATATCCCCGACTTTGCAGACGAATTCAGCCATGTTTTTCGGCTAAACACCCACACTAAGCGGGCGTTTCGCCTTCAGTTTAGCATACCGCTTTTGGGCCTTCGGTGAAGGCGTGAAAACGAGCCGTTAACACCATGTGACAATGGGCCGGCACGGGAGCATCGGCTGGGGTGAGGGCCAAGATATGGGATTCGGGAATGGTTGGGAGGGTTGGCCCCAATTGGCGGCTAGTGGATTGCTCCCGCGAGAGTCGCTTCGTCGACGACTGTGACACCGGGTGGTGGCTGAAAGTGAAATTGGGCTTCGGGGATGTGGATGTTCTCTTCCCAATTGCCGAAGCGAAATTCTGTTTCTATATTTCCGGCTTCGCGGACCACGACGCGGATTAGCCGGGCCTGCCGGTCGGTCTCTAGAAGAACCTTGCGCAGAGAATCTGTCGACTCTGTGGCGTCGCCGGGGCTGTTTCGGGGCGTGCAGCGCAGGACGGTGTCGCCATCCTGCACAGGGCGATCCTCCGACTTGCCGCTGGCGGACAAGGCGGGAGGCGCAATATCGATGCTGCGGCAGAGACGGGAGAGATCGGCCTTCCCTAGCAGCAAGGCTATGGGCGTCCGCCAATCGGAGCTCGCTTTCATCTTCGCGCGGCTCACAGTGCGATCGGCGGGGACATAAAACCAGACATTGGTGCCATCCACGAGGAAAAGTTTTTCTTCGGGCGATTCGTAGTCCCAGCGCATTCGGCCCGGTCGCGAAAAATAGACAGTACCCGATTCGGATTGGAGGGCGCCTTTGCCATCGGAATAGCGCTCAAAGAAAGAGGCTTTCAGTGTGTGGGCGTGCTGGTAGCGCGATTCCAGCGCACGGACAACGGACTTTGCGTCAGAGGCGAAATTCTGCGGGGCGGTGATAGCAACGAGCATGAGAGCAAGAAACGACATGAAACTGAGCTTAGCAAGAAAGAGCAAATCGCGGAGAGAAAGTGGTGGTTTACCGTTTACTGAAGCGGAGGGAGCGCCTGACAGGCTGCCAGACTTCCAGCTTTGTTCCCCGAAATATCGAAACGTATTACTCCCGGCTCATCACTGCAATAGCTCGCTTGCCCCGTTTGTCCGATCACGACCGGAACAGACGTGGTGAGAAATTCATAGAATCCTGGCGCCGCGCAAGCTGCCGGTTGGTTCGTGATAGGAGCGCCTTGCGGTTGGTAGTCAAAAACATAACCGCTCTTGTGATACGGCGGAGTCGTCAAAGTATCGTCAAGCAGGATAGCGCCATTGCAATTAGCTGGTGCCACGCCCCCGAGTGCTGTAAGACTTGGCGGAAGACCGTTATTATATGTAGACGAATAGACGATGGCGGCGCTGGTGATGGTCCTGATATTCGAGACGCCGGTGGCCTGATTGGCGGCTATTCTCGCACGAAGCAGGTTTGGAATAGCAATCGCAGCGATGATTAGTATAATGGCCACGACGATCAGAAGCTCAATCAGCGAAAACCCTGCTCGCCGGCTCGCCGCCCTCTCCGAATTGTGTGTTCTCTCGAACATTTTTCCTCGTTACGAACGGCTCTTAAAAAAAAGAGGGAGGAAGTTTGTGACTTCCTCCCGTCCATTGCCGTACTTGCGATACTACTGCAGGGGAGGCTTGCCCGTAGCAGAGCATACGTTCAGGTTCTCGTTCGCGACTGCTCCCGAGTCAACCCGAAGGACGCCCGTCTCATCAATGCAGTAGGCCGCGGTTCCGGTCGACAACGTGAGCGGCCCAGCGGCGACCGAAAATCCTGTCCAACCAGAGCCGGGGCAGGCTGCTGGTATGCCGGTGGTCAAGGCTGCGACGCCGCTATTCTGGTAAAAGTACGCGTAACCGCCCTTGTTGTTGGGGGGAGTCGAAATCACTTCGTCGACTAGACCCGCGTTGGTGCAGTTTGCTGAACCGACCGGGCCACCGAGTTGGAACAGGTCCGTCGTGAAACCATCACTGTAGGTAGAAGAGAAGGTTTCCTCGGCCGAAGAGATCGTACGGAGCGTGCCGACCGCAGCTGACTGGTTCGCAGCAATCTTCGCGCGAAGCAGGTTGGGAATTGCGATAGCCGCGATGATCAAAATGATCGCCACGACGATGAGCAATTCGATAAGCGAAAAGCCCTTCTGGTTCTTCTTCATTGTTTCTCCTTGGATCCAAAGTCGAATGTTTTTCTCGTACTCCCTGGCGGGGTACGCGGCGATATAGTGCACGGGGTATGCCAAGCGGGAGCCGTGGGTTACCATTATGGCACACGGCATTATACCTGCCCGTTTCATAGAGATACAGACGCGGTTTTGAGCGGCGTGGTTGGTTGTTGCGAAAGCGGGATTGGAGGGGCGCGGAAAATGACGATTTTTGGCGGTCTTATTTGACTGAAAGGGTCATCCTATTGGTCGCTCTGCCTTTACCCCTCTTTCCGATTGGCGCCCGGAATCGAGAAACATCAGAAACCTGTGAGAGTCGCTGCCGCGTTAGGTGAGTTCATAATGTGGGTTATTAAAGAGAGGCCGATGCCGTGCACGCCGCTGGCGAAGCCGCGTGCGCACCAATACCGTCGTAGTGAATGACGCCGGGCTCCTCGCCGCAATAGCTGGTCTGCCCAGTCTATCCCACAAAGACCGGAACAGCGGTGGTGAGGTATGCGTTGAATCCAGCGTCTGCACAGGCCGCAGGAGGATTGGGTATAGGAGCTGCCTTGAGACTGGTAATTGAGCTGGTAGCCGCACTTGCGGAACGGAGAAGTCGTCAAAGTGTCGTCGAGTAGAATCGCGCCATTGCAGGCTGCAAGGCGCGCTCCTCCGAGAGTCGGAAGATCGGGCGGGGTATCCGTTGCTGTAGGTCGACAAATACGTGATAGCAGCGGTGGTAATCGTCTTCAGATTAGAGAAACTGGAAGCCTCATTCGCCCGCCATGCGAGCGCGGAGCAAGTTCGGGATCGCAGCGATGATGAGAATGATCGCGACGACGATCAGCCACGTCCACGCAATACGCGGTCCTCCCGGTTGAGTTCAGAATGACAGGCGTAGCGCTGACCGAAAAGCCTGCATCGCCTGAAACGCCACACGCCGGCCGGCACACCAGCTGCCAACGCGAGAGTGCCGTTGGGTGTGAACGCCTATAGCCGCTCCTCTGGTTCGGAGCCGCTGACAGCACTTCGTCGATCAAACCTGCATTCTTACAACTTTGAGAACCCGACGGTTCGTTTGCAGCGCCGCGCAGCAACTCATTTGCACGCTGAGCCTCCACACATGTCGTTGTGCTCATCCCAAGGGGAAGCGGTCACAATGTTCACGACCGCCACCAGACGAGTGTGCCGTCCTGGATATTTCACGCCCTGGGGCGAATTTGGCCAAGCCCTCTCCCTGATCGAAAAGTCCGCAAAATGACAACCCTTTAAATGTCAACTCGCTAAAACTACAAGACTTAGATGGGTTCGTTTCGTAATTTAATCACCTTTCCAGATAGACCTGCTCACGCGCCTCTCTTCGGCATGTCCGATTTCTTTTGATTCGGCCTCTCACGAAACCACGTGAGAGGCTTAGGAAGCTTCGGTTTTCTTCTTCTCCTTAGCCCAACGCGCGAGGCTGGCTTTCCGGGCGATCTCGCGTCGCTTCTCAGCAGAAAGGGCTGCCGCGCGCGCTTTGCCGCCCTTCTTGGCTCCCAGTTTGGATAGAGCGACTGCGTGGGGGTTCTTTTCCTTCGCCATAGAACTTGCGCCTCTTATGCCTGAATGAAAAAAAAAATGCAACTGCCACTTGACATCCATGCACGAGCAAGCATATCCTTGCTCGTGTAAGCATGAGGGGGATCAAGTTCGATGACTTGGCAATCAAAAGCAATCAGGATTAACGCGAAATTCGCCCAGAAAACCTGGGGCAAACTCCCGCGGATCGCACTAAGGGGGCTGGAGGAACTCACGAGCAACCATTCCCTATCGGTCGCCTCAGGCGATCTCCTTTATCTGGATGGCAAATGGTACGTCACGCATTCTGGTCTTCTGCGCCTGGCCCGGCGGAGTCGTTGTGCTGGTATCCGGGTTGAGCCGGTTCAAGCGTTCTGCGATCCGCAGGCCGGCCGGTGGGCGTTCAGGGCCACCGTCTACAAGAGCCGCAACTGCAAGGGATTCGTTGGCTATGGCGATGCCGATCCGTCCAACACATCTCCTCTGGTTCACGGCGCTGAAATGCGAGTTGCCGAGACCCGAGCCGTCAACCGGGCTCTCCGAAAAGCCTTAGGAATCGGGCTCTGCAGTGTCGAAGAGCTCGGTTCGTTCTCGGCTCCGCAAAAACCCCTGATGGCCACGCCGCATTCAAATGGCCACCCCGGATCGAACGGCTCAAGCAACGGCCAGCCGCGATTGCGTGACCATCTCTGCTTGCTGATCCGTCAACACAATCTCGATCCAACACTCGTGAAGGCGTACGCCGCGGATTTCTGCGGCACGGAAACTCTTAAAGAAGCTAGTCGCGATCTGGTCGAATCCTTCATCACCGAGCTCGCAGGCGCGGCGAAGAACGATCGAGAAGCCCTCGTGTGCAAACTCAACTCGTACGCTCAATCGGTGGAGGGAAAACCATGAAGCGACACATTCCCGGTCTGCATTCCCGTCAGCGCGACAGTCTCCTCGAAGGGTTGTTCCTGGTTTGTGTCGACGGAGCTTCCTACCGGTGGCATCCGCAGAAACCGTTCTTATCGGTACGGTTTGTTGTTCTCGAGCCCGAACCGTTTGCTGGACGACCATTCTCGGGTCGGCTCTACTGCACTGAACGAGCGCTCTGGAAGCTCAATTGGTTCCTGCGCGATTTCGGTTATGACTCCGACCTGCTCAGCCAAGACCAAGTGGATGAAAGGGCCCTTCTAAAACTCCGCGGAGTCGTTCGGACATCTCATGTCACGCTGAACGGTCGATCTTTCCAGAACCTCGAAGCCTTTGCGCTCGCCGCGGAGTGGGAAGAGCTTTCGTGCGAAACCGTCGGTGGAAGACAAGGCCAAAGGAGCGGTGATGATCTTTAGCTTTACGCAGATCAGCCGGTATCTTCGCTGCCCCAGGAGCTACCGCTACCGTTATCTTGATGGGTGGCGAGAAAAGGAAACCCGCGCTGCTATGGCCTTTGGTCGCTGCTTCGAGAGGGCGCTCGCGGCTTATTTTTGCGGAGAGAATTGCACCGCGACGCTCTTCAAGGAGTGGGGCGAATTTCGCGATGCCCCGTTTGCGTACAATAAGGGTGATACCTGGGATCGGATGGTGCATCAGGGTGTGCATCTACTCGAACGATTCGCACGAGATAATCGCATCCGTATTCCCCACCCGCAGCGGGATCTTCAGCTCAAAGTAGTCCGGAAATTACCGGACGGGAACGAATTCCTTTCCTATATTGACGCGGTTGGCGAACTCGATGGCACCCGGTACCTGATGGACTGGAAGACCACGACTAGTCGCTATCCGGAGATCCCGGCCGGATTGCTATCGCTCGACCCGCAGTTGATCTGCTATTCCTGGGCAACCGGCATTTCTGACGTGGCGCTTGTTGTCTTTGTGCGGAAGCATCAGCCAGAGATCCAGTTTCTCAAAACGTCTATCTCTGAAGGACAGCGGATAGAATTTGGCCGGCTGGTCCAAACCACGATCGGCCAGATTCAAACTGCCCAATTCCCTACTCACAGCGGTATCCGCTTCCCACAAAACGGGTGCGTGAGCTGCCCTCATCTGGGCTTGTGCCTCGATAATGAGACCCTTATTAATGGAAATCTGATCCGCACCTCCGGAGTGAATGACCTTGCCTGGCTGGACGAACTTGTGGATTAACACAGAAATGATGGTGAATCCGGTAATCAATCGCCGGCGGGCCGAGTTCGTACTCGGGAGAATCGATGAAATTTTGTCTTGGGAGAAAACGAAGGAGCAGGAGAAGGATGTCCGCTTTGTGGAGTTGGGTGAATATCTGTGCGAGGTACGAGCTAAGCAGTACTGGAAACTACAGAATCTCAAGTCATTTGATGAATTTCTCGAGAAACGCTTCGCCGAGTCGCGGCGGAAAGCCTATTACCTGATGGCAATTCACGAAAATCTAACACGGATACCGAAGCATGAACTTCAAAAAGTCGGGTGGAGCAAAGCGACAGAACTGGTCAAGGTGGCACGCAGGGATGGCGAACAATTTGACTGTGCAACCTGGTTGCACAAGGCCACGGAGATGCCAAAGGACGGCTTTAAGAGTGAGGTCGAACGGCATCTCACCGGCAAAGAAACTGAGCCGTGGGAGATTATCTATTTCAAGGTTTACAAGAGCCAGCTACCGGTCGTTGAAAAAGCTCTTGAAACAGCTGCTTTGATGTTAGGCACAGACAAATCCCGTGGTTACTGTCTGGAAATGATCTGCGCTGATTTTCTCGCGGGAGCTACCTTTCCAGAAACTCAATGAGGGCGAACTTGATGCGTCTGCGGCAGAAGCAACACAGGATCAAATTGGACTCCGAAGAGTACCCAGTAATCCGAAATCTGGTGTTGGAAAGAGATAGTTGGCTGTGCCAAAAGTGCGGTTCCGCAAAAAATTTGCAAGTACATCATTTGAGACCCAGGAGCCAGCTAGGTGGCGATGCAATGCAAAACTTGATAACTCTTTGTGTTTCTTGCCACGGAATGTGGCATCGAAGATCAGCCGAGCGAGATGACGTCGCAGCAATCTAGCCACCATTACTTGTTCGCATGCGGGAGGAGCCAGAACCAACTTGTATCGCGTTCCCCTCATCGTCATTGCGGTAATCGGGTACGGGCCTCTGTATCCGTCGGACGGCGTGCTGTTTTGCGTAGTCGCGGAGCGACCGGCAGCCCACATCTTCAATAATTCAGCGACTCTTCCTCTAGCTGGAACGCGCATTTCGAGGCCGAGGGTTCTTTGGATCAGTGAGGCCGCAAAACTCTGAATAGGTTGCTGCAGTCATCTGTCCACAGCATCCTGGGATCAGAAGGCGGCACCGAATCCAGATGAGCCTGAAACGAATTGATGGCTAAGGCGTTAGGATCACGGGCTAACAGGATCCAGTCACTCTTATCGGCGATATCGGCGCCATGCGGCTTGTGAAGACGAACAGCAGCCAGATCATTATGTGCCGCAAGCGCCGCGACCACCGGACTTAGATCGAGCATGCGATTGGAAATGTGAAATACGAGTACCGAATCCGGACCTCGCAGATGCTCCAAATAGATCTCGATTGCCTCCTGGGTGAGCAAATGGAGGGGGATGGAATCGCTGCTAAAAGCATCGACCATCAGCATATCGAATTTCTGCGAGCCTGATTCGCTGAACTCGCGCTCGAGCGAAAGACGCGCATCGCCCGGCACAATCTCGATTTTTGAAGGCGAATCGCGGATATACGTGAAGTACGGTTTGGGGCCCGTGGAATAGCCGACAATTTGAGGATTCAGTTCGTAGAAACGAAACGTATCGCCTGGTCGACCATAAGCTGCCAAGGTACCAACTCCCATGCCGATGATTCCGTAGCGGAGGGGGCACGGCGAAGCGCAGGCCGCCTTCGCCTCCATGAAGAGCCCGATGCCGCGATGGCGCGCGTAATAAGAAGTCGGTTCCATTGGCTGATCAGAGGACTGCGAGCCATGCGAGGTTTGTCCGTGCCTTAGTTCGATCGTGTGCAGGGCGCTTCTGCGAATCAGCAGGGCGGCATAGAAATTTCGGTCGCGACGCACTTCGCGAAGTTTGTCAAACTGCATTTGTCCGTACAGCGAAGCTGCTAGAGCAACCACGATTGAGACAGCCGCCAGCTGGGCACCATTCGAGCGCCGGAACCTTGATTCTCTGTTCCATGTCCTAAGCGTGACAACGCCTACCACGATCGCCAGCGCCAATAGCAGCGGGTAATAGTGCCAGCGATACATCATCATTTGAATGTCCGCCAAGCCGGCATAGCGCCACAGGAACTCCGGAGCGATGAACAAGCCAACAAGAATGGCTCCGCCGAGATACGGCTTATTGCGGTACCACCAAGACTCGCGGTCGTGTGCGATGGCCAGGATTCCCAGGAGCGCGCAACCGACTAGCCCGACATGAAACTCCCAAAAGCCGCTAAAAATGCGGGGGGCAGCAAGCGCGACGAACATGCCTCCCGCAGCCCCTCCAGCCGAAATCAGCAAATAAAACCGCGTCAGGTGGCTCGGATGCGGCTTTAGGCGCGCCAGTTCCCCATGGCAGACCATACAGCAGGCGAAGAGCACCAAGCTAAGCAACGATACCTGCCTGACAACCGGAGCGTTAAGCGAAGATAGCAACACCAAAAGCGCCAGGGGGAGAGATGCGGCCAGCAAGACGTGAAAAATTTCGCGGCGATACCACTTGGGATTGTCAAAGCAGACGATGAAACTGATCAAGTACAAGCTCAGCGGTAGGACCCACAAAAAAGGGACCACAGCTACTTCCTGGCACATGAGATTGGTGGTGGCGAGCAGCATCAAAGAAGCAAAAGCTGGAAGCAAAAACCACAGAAGCTGAACGGAACTTGACGGCTGAACGGCCTCTTCTAATTCCGCGGCGGGCGAAGCAGGTAAGGCCGATCGCTTTATATCTATTGCGCAGGCGATCAGGCCAGCAAAAAAGAGCATATACGCTGCGCTCCATAACCATGCTTGGACATGAAGGCGGAAACCCGGCTCGACCGCAAACGGGTAGGTGACGAGACCCAGGAGAGAACCGATATTCGAGAGAGCGTACAGGCGATAGGGGGATTTGCCGGGATAGGCCCGGGCAAACCAACTCTGCAACAGAGGTGCGCTCGCGCTGAGACAGAGGAAAGGCAGTCCCACCGCTACCAGCAGCAGTCGCAGTATATACGATACGGGGAAATCAGCAGATGTTGGCCGCCAGGAAGGGCCGGGGAGAAGCGGCGTTTTCCAGAAGACGGCTCCCAATACAATGAGCGAAGCGGAGATCGAGAGCACCGCGATATGTACGATCGCCTGCGTCCGAGCGCTGAGTTTGCTGGACAGGAAGTGGGCGTACAAATAGCCGCCCAACAGCAGCAGCTGAAAGAAAAGCATGCAGGTGGTCCAAACCGCGGGCGTTCCTCCAAACCACGGCAGGATGTATTTGGCCAGTATCAGCTGAACTTGAAAAAGGAGAAATGCTCCGCAAAAGATGGTGAAGCCGTAGCGGAAGCGGGTTCGCGACGCCGGCAACGGAACAGCCAGAGGGGCGGATGGGGAGTCCCGCTGTTCCAGAATTAGAGTGTCGGACACAAGACCCCTTTTCAAATCTCGTAAAAACGCTGCCTCACCCGTGCCTGCGGGTACCACCTATCGAGCTCGCGAATCCCTTACTCATTGCATCAAAAGTTATACGCCGTGTTTTTTTGCGTAGTGGCGGAACGAACGGTAGGTCATCTTCAGTAGTTCAGCAGCTCGGACGCGAACACCGCCTGCGCGTTCGAGTGCAGCCAGCAGATAGGCTCTCTCTGTGGCACTGATATGATTTTCCAGGTCCACGCCGCCCTCCGGGATTAGAGACGCCTTTGATTCCGGCTGCCCGTTAGAGCGGAACTCCTGGTAAAAGTTGGTAATGCGCTCGGGGATACTTTCGAGCGAGATCTGTTTTTTTGTCTCAAGGGCGACAGCGCGCTCCAGGGTGTTTTCGAGTTCGCGGACATTGCCGGGCCAGTCGTACACTTCGAGCCTGCGCACCGCTTCGGAATCGATGCCCTCGATCGGCTTGTTCATGGATTTTGAGTAGCGGTCGAGGAAGGTGCGCGCGAGAAGCGGTATATCCTCGCGGCGCTCACGCAGCGGCGGCAGATGAATCGGAATCACGCTCAGCCGGTAATATAGATCATCGCGGAACCGGCCTTCGGCGATTTCTGTTTCGAGGTTTTTGTTGGTGGCTGCGATTACGCGTACGTCGATATCGGATTCTTCGGTGCTGCCGAGCGGGCGAACCTTCCCTTCCTGCAGGACACGGTAGAGCTTCACTTGCATCGTGAGGCTCATATTGCCGATTTCGTCCATGAATAGCGTGCCGCCATCGGCTGCCTGAAAGAGGCCACGGCGGTTTTCGTTCGCGCCGGTAAAGGCGCCGCGCATGTAGCCGAAAAGTTCGGATTCGAGAAGGGTTTCGGGGAACGCTCCGCAGTTGATGGTGATAAATGGAGCTTTGGCGCGGGCGCTATTCTCGTGAATGGCGCGGGCGACGAGTTCCTTTCCCGTGCCGCTTTCACCGGTGATCATCACGCGGCTGGATTGGGGGGCGATCGTTTCGATCAGGTCGAAGAGTTCGCGCATCTTCGGGCTCGTGCCGATAATGTGGTCGAAGCCGGTGAACTTGCGAAGACGGCGGCGCAGATCGCCCGCCTCTTTTTTCAGGGCTTGCGTTTCGGCGTACTCTTTCACTGCGGGACGAAGTTCATCGAGCAGCCGATCGCCTTTAATGACGTAGCGGTCGGCGCCGAAGTTCACGGCGTCAATGGCGGTGTTGATGGTTGGCACGCCAGTGATGAGAATGAATGCTGCCGAAGGCGACACCTCTTTGCAGTAGCGCAGAAGCTCCAGGCCGTCCATATCGGGCATGCAGATATCGGAAACCACGATGTCGAAAACTCGTGAGGCAAGTCGCCGCTTGGCGTCTTCGCCATTGGAGGCAAGCTCGACTTTATGCCCGTCCTTACGGAAACTGATCTCGAGGAGCTCGGAGATGGAGCGTTCATCGTCGACAACGAGCAGGTGGGCCATAGGCTTTATCCCCTCCCTGCCGAAGACAATGATTCAGCTCGAGGCTCCAGACGCTCGCTTCGCGAGGGCACTCGGGAACGGATGGCTCGCGGCAATTCCACTATGAATTCGGCGCCACTTCCCTTCTCCGCCTCCACGCGAATGCGTCCCTGATGCGCCTGGAGAATCTGATAGACGATTGCGAGTCCCAGACCTGTGCCGCCGGTGAAGCCGGATTGGAAAGGCTCAAATAAGGTGCTCGCTTTAGTGGTATCGAGGCCGATTCCAGTGTCGCGAATGGAAATACGCGTCCAGGCAGGATCTGCGTCAAGCGAGACGGTGAGAACTCCTCCGTTGGGCATGGCGCGCAATGCGTTATTGCAGAGATTCCAGAAAACCTGCTTCAAAGCATCTCGGTCCGCGCGCGCACGGATATTGCGGGCGGCAAATTGGCGCTCGATGCGGAATTTACCGAGAGCGCTCGCGTCTCTCTCGATTAAGGTGAGAGTTTCTTCGATAATTGCCGCGATATCGACTTCCACAAAGGAATAGGTCTTCTCGCGAGAATAGTTCAAGAAGTCGGTAATGATCTGGTTCAGGCGCTGGGATTCGCGGCTGACGATGTGAACGAGCTTCTTGTCGTCGTCTTCGAGAGGCGCGAGGCGAGCCAGTTCTTTGAGGGCGCCGGTCATGGCCGTCAGGGGCTGGCGGATTTCGTGCGCGATGGCTGCGGAGAGCCGTCCCAGTGCGGCCATCCGTTCTTTTGTTACGACTTCGCGCTCCAGGCGCCTTAACTCCGTAAGGTCCTGAAAGTTGAACACGTAACCGCTGGTCTGGTTCTGGGTGAGCCGCAACGGGGAAACAGAAAGACCGACGTAGCGGGTGGCGCCATCAGGAGTGCGGAATTCGATTTCTTTACGCAAGGCAAGCGGACTCCCTTGCTCGTCGAGCTCCACCGGCCAAAATCCGGGGAGCACATTCTCGACCTGTTCCCCCCGCAGCAGCCCAAATCCCAGTCCGGCAATCTCAGCACCGGCTCTGTTCATGAGCAAGATTTTGCCGTTCATATCGGTAGTGAGCAGGCCGCCGCGCATCGACTCAATAATGTCCTGATTGAATGCCTGCAGGTCTTTGAGCTCTTCGCTTTTCTCTGCCAGCTCCACTCCCTTGGTGCGAAGTGTTTGAGAGAGGAGACTGCCCAGATAAGCGACCGCGCAGAATGCGAACAGATTGCTGGCCAACCAGAATCCCAAAGAGCGAGCGGCCGGCATCGAGTTCGAGGTGCGAGCGATCACGCCGTAGTACATCAATTCGATTACGCTACCGAGAAGGACAAAACTCATGCCCGCGACAAGAAAGGCGCCGCGCCGGGAAAACAGTACGCTGCTCATCAAAATCACGAGTAGATAGAGAGACAGGAAATAGCTGTCCTGGCCGCCTGTGGCGTACACAACGCCGGTTACGATCACGAGATCGCAAACGACCTGGAGTGGGGCGTGCCAGCGGGCTTGCGGAATCCAGCGGCGCAAAATCACGTAGACCACTGCAAGGGTGTACCAGAAGACGATGAGTGAGACGAAGGCGCGGACCGGAATTACGACCGGCGTGAGTTGATGGACGGCAACTACCACTCCAACGAGAAACGTAATGACTAGGAAGCGTACGCGCCCAAGCCAGGGGAGCCATTCGCTGACACTAGGTTTAGACTCCATTTCGGATCCGTTGCCGCCCCCGCACCTCTACACCGGTATCGCAAGTAAATCCTGAACATCTTCCTCGGCAGCCGACGAGCGTCTGATGAATCCAGACGCTCGCGCCGAGCCGGCAGTTCTACTTGCCTGCCAGTTTGCCGATGAGTGAGAACAGTGGCAGATACATCGAAACGACGATGCCGCCCACCACGATGCCCAGGAACAAGATCATCATGGGTTCGAGAGCAGTCAGCAAGTCCTTCACGGCCGCGTCCACTTCGTCCTCGTAGAAGTCGGCGATTTTCTGGAGCATGGCGTCCATCGCACCGGTTTGTTCGCCAACGCCGATCATCTGGGTCACCATGCCGGGAAAGACGTCGGTTTCCTTCAGCGGATCGACGAGAGAGCGACCGGCTTCGACCGCTTTTCGTGTTTGCGAAATCGCTCTTTCGACTACCGCATTGCCGGAAGTGCGGGCCGTGATGTCGAGGCCTTCAAGAATTGGAACGCCGCTTGAGATCAGGGTGCCGAGCGTCCGAGTGAATCGTGCTACTGCGATCTTTCGCAGCAGCATGCCGACGAGCGGGAGTTTCAACAGGACATGATCCAAAGCGTAGCGACCTTGGGGCGTTCCGTACCAGAGCTTCAATGCAACGCCGACGCCAACGACGAACACGAGGATCAGAAAGCCGTAGATGCTGCCGATGAACTTACTCATCCCGATAACGATGCGGGTGGGAAGCGGCAAGTCGACACCGAGACCATTGAACAATGTGGTGAAAATCGGTACGACCTTCCAGAGCAGGAGCGTGATGACCATTACGGCGATGCCGATGACGGCGATCGGGTAAATCATCGCGGATTTCACGGCGCGCTTCAGCTTGACGTTCTTTTCGATGTAGCTGGAGAGGCGCTGCAAAATGGTGTCGAGAATACCGCCGGTCTCGCCCGCTTCCACCATGTTGTAGTAAAGGGGATCAAAGACCTTTTCGTATTGCTTCATCGATGCGGAGAGAGTGGCGCCCCCTTCAACGGAAGCGCGCACGCCGTTCAAAATCTTCTGGAAGATTTTGTTCTCCTGCTGCCCCGCAAGAATCTCGAGGCACTGCACGAGCGGCAAGCCGGCGTCGATCATCACCGAAAATTGCCGGGTGAAAATCGCCAACTCCTTGGAGTCCACGCCTGTTCCGAAAGTCGGGATATTGAATTCCTTCCCTTTTTCGGAGAGCTTGCTCACATTGATTTGCTCGCGCTTGAGAATCGTGGCGGCTTCCGTCTTGCTGGTTGCCGAACGTTCCCCCACGACCGTCGCACCCGCCCGGTTAACTCCGCGATAGGTATAAACCGGCATCTTTGTTACCTCCTCTTCTGTTTATCGCCGGACGGGGACTTTTCCACCAGTCGGCGGAGAAGTCACCCCTCGGTTAATTAAGTCCTGTAATTCGTCTGGATTCGAAGACCGCGCCATAGCCGTCTCCAAAGTGATTAATTTCTGGAAATATGCGTTGGAGAGGCTCTGGTTGAATGTCTGCATGCCGGACTGGCCTGTGCCAGTCTGCATGGCCGAATAGATCTGGTGAATTTTGTCTTCCCGGACCAGGTTGCGAATGGCCGGAGTGGGAATCAGGATTTCCATCACCATCGCGCGGCCGCGGCCATCGATTTTCTGGAGCAACGACTGGCAAAGGATGCCTTCGAGCACCATCGAGAGCTGGGCGCGAACCTGCGGCTGCTGGTGCGCGGGGAAAACGTCAATGATGCGGTTGATCGTCGAGACCGCCGAGTTCGTGTGGAGAGTGGCAAAGGTCAAGTGGCCGGTTTCCGCAATTCGCAAAGCCGATTCGATCGTCTCAAGGTCGCGCATTTCGCCGATGAGCACGACGTCGGGGTCTTCGCGAAGCGCAGCGCGGAGCGAATTGGCAAAAGAGTGCGTGTCCGAATGGACCTCGCGCTGATTGACCAGACACTTCTTGTGGTTGTGGAGAAACTCGATCGGGTCTTCGATCGTAATCATATGCTCGTCGCGCTCGTTATTGATTTTGTCGAGCATCGCCGCGAGAGTAGTGGACTTGCCCGAACCTGTCGGACCGGTGACGAGCACCAGGCCGCGCGGCTTGTCGCACAGCCCTCGCACGACTGCCGGGAGTCCCAGTGCGTCGAACGACTTGATTTCCCATGGGATCGTTCGGAAGACGGCTGCGACGGCGCCGCGCTGATGAAAGATGTTGCCGCGGAAACGGGCCAGGCTCTTCAAGCCGAACGAAAAGTCGAGCTCGAGATTTTCCTCCAGCCGGTGCTTTTGGACGTCGGTGAGGACGCTGTAGGCGAGCGCTTTGGTATCGGCAGCCGTCAGGGGAGGCATGTCGAGCGGGCGCAACTTACCGTGCACGCGGATGCGCGGTGGACTGTTCGTTGAGAGGTGCAAGTCGCTGCCGCCCATTTCGATCATTTTTTTCAGCAATTCACTTAACGTGATTCCAGCCATAATCTCCTCCGCCTAGAGAACGGTTTCCCGTAAAACTTCTTCCATGGTCGTTTGACCCAGCGCGGCTTTAATCAAACCGCTTCGCCGCAGGGTGATCATTCCGGTTTCGAGAGCCTTCTTTTTGAGTTCGACGGCTGAAGCACCGACGAGTATCAACTCGCGAAGATCGTCATTGATTTCCATTACTTCGTACAAGCCAACGCGGCCCTTGTAACCTGTGTTGTTGCAGGTGGCGCAACCGCGGCCGTGCTGCACTTCGGTCTTGACCGCTTCGTCGTGCGAATAACCCGCGTCAATCAAGGCCTGGGGCTGAATCTGCAACGGTTCCTTGCACTGCACGCAAATACGGCGCACAAGACGCTGGGCGCAAATCAGGTTTACCGACGTAGCCACCAGGAAAGGTTCAATCCCCATATTCATCAATCGGCTGATTGTGGATGGCGCATCATTGGTGTGCAGGGTAGAAAGTACTAAGTGGCCGGTCAGCGCGGCTTTCACCGCGATTTCGGCGGTCTCAAAGTCTCGGATTTCGCCGACGAGGATGATGTTGGGGTCTTGCCGCAGGAAGGCGCGCAAGGCGGACGCAAAGTTGAGCCCGATCTGTTCCTTCATCTGTACCTGATTGATACCGGGGAGCTGGAACTCGACCGGGTCTTCGGCGGTCATGATGTTCGTTTCGGTGGTATTCAGCCGCGCGACAGAAGAATAGAGGGTATTGGTTTTGCCGGAACCCGTCGGGCCGGTGACGAGGACCATTCCGTAGGGCTTCAAAATTTGCCGCTCGAATTTTGCCAGCGATTCCGCCTCAAAGCCGAGCTTGGTCATGTCCAGCCGCAGGTTTTCCTTGTCGAGCAAGCGAAGAACGATCTTTTCGCCGAACAGGGTGGGGACGGTGGATACACGGAAATCGAGCTCTTTTTTCTTTCCGTCTTTGAGGTACTTGATCATGATGCGGCCGTCTTGGGGGAGCCGCTTTTCGCTGATGTCGAGTTTCGACATGATCTTGATGCGGCTCGTGATCGCGTCCTTCAATTTCATGGGTGGAGCCATGACGTTCTGGAGAATTCCGTCGATGCGGAAGCGAACGCGGTATTCTTTCTCGTAGGGCTCCACGTGAATATCGCTCGCGCCTCGTTTCACGGCGTCAGTCAAAATCAAATTGACGAGCTTGATGATGGGTGCTTCTTCGGCGGCCTTCTCCAGGGTCGCCAGGTCCATCTCGGCTTCATCGGACGCCAACTCCAAAGCGGCTTCTTCGCCGGCCAAATCCTTCATGACTTTGTCGAGCTCTTCTACGCTCTCGACGGCGCCGTAGAACTTGTGGATTGCTTCGCTGATGGCGGTCTCCGACGCCACCACCGGCTCCACGTTGAAGCCGGTCATAAACTTGATATCGTCCATCGCGAAGACGTTGGTCGGATCGGTCATCGCGATCGTGAGGGTCGATCCCACGCGAGAAAGCGGCACAATTTGATAGCGGATTGCGGTTTCCTGCGGGACAAGCTTGATAACGGATGGATCGACTTCGTAGAACTTCAAATTGATCGAAGGGACGCCGTACTGCCGGGAAAGCACTGCGGTGATGTCTTCATCGCTGACAATCCCCATCTTGACGAGGCACGTGCCCAGCCTGCCCCCGTTCTTTTTCTGATAGTCGAGGGCCTGCTTGAGCTGATCCGCGGAGATCAGGCTGTCTTTGACGAGAATTTCGCCGAGTCGTGAAGACATAGTTGTGCGCCCGCGGTACTAGAACCCGCCGGAATTGGCAGCGTAACACGCGCTGACCGCAGATTTGGTCTCGCATGGTCTCGTCGTGGTGAATCAGCTAACATCCGATACGACGCTGCGAAACCTGTACGCTCGAACAGGTAGATTTTTGCTCCTGTACGAAGGTACAGGTGCCCGCTGCACCGAGCACTGACCTCGGTTCGCGCACGAGCAGATGGCTTGGAATTCTGGCTGCCGGGTTCGCGCGTCACCGATTACCCGATGCTGCTTGCGCTGCATCGCGCAGCTCGGCCCCCAACATCAAATTACAGCTCGCAAAGATGACGGAAGCGCTAGCGTCTCAAGCGCAGCTTCTGGTAGGATGGGTGCGGTCAAGGGCGGTTAGCTCAGCGGTTAGAGCGTCCCGCTTACACCGGGAAGGTCCGCGGTTCAAATCCGTGACCGCCCACCATTCAGCAACCCGAACGGTAACGCGGGGGACGTAGTTCAGTTGGTTAGAACGCTGCCCTGTCACGGCAGAGGTCGCGGGTTCGAGTCCCGTCGTCCCCGCCACCAATTTCGGTCGCGTGGCTGAAATTGGCGAAAGTCGCTGAGACCAAGGCGGCACCATCACCTGAGGAAGAGTTTCAACAGGCTTGCCAAGGTCAGACCCGCTACCTCGCAAGCCGGCGCTGGCAGTCGCGCTAGGGCTAACAAGGTATGACTCCGAAGTAACGCCTATTGCCCAACTGGTCAAAAACATTGCACATGAGCTCGTTCGATCCATCGCAAGGCAGGGAACGGCACATTGAAAGTAAAAGGTTTACGCGTCCGAAGCTAGGCTCAATGGTTTGGTACTACAGATGCTTGATACAATACGCCGGAAATTGCACGGAGGTGCGCATTTGAGAGCTTTTAGACTAATAGCTGTGGCTGCGATCGTAATTTTGGCTTCCAGCGTAGTACGCGCTGACGGCGTCGACGCGCGAGTCAACGTCAACGGCGGCGGCCCTGGGAGCCCACCGTGCGGATCCACTCAGTTTTTCGCGGATGCCAACGGCCAGTTCGATGTCGACTGCACGACCACGGTGAACACACCCGTCATCACTTTCGCCGCGCTCGACTCTCAAACGGATGGCGGTCTTAGCTGTGCTTCGCAACTGACCAAGATTGGCTGGACGGAGAGCTCCAGTAAGACGAACGGTGTGGACACTTGCACGTTTACCGCGCCCACTAAGCCCGATGGCGACCTCGCGGCTTTCTTGTTTAGCCTCGTAGGTCTTGTCGACGGCGACAAGGAGGGCGACTGCGATCTCGACGATTTCGTGTTCGGGATTGCTAAGGGTTGCGATATCATCCTAAATACGAATGCCGACGGTTCGCTTCCGTTTGCGCCTAACGCGGTGGCTGATCTTTCCGTCAATCGTGCGCCGCTTCTTCCGCTGCCAGAACCCGCCTCGCTGGGATTGCTCGCAACCGGGTTGGCGGCTTTGTTTTTGGGCCGGCGGCGTTCGAAGAGCGTTCAAGCACAGATTTAAGCTGCAAGCTGTTTCTTTCAAACTCTAATAACAATAGCAAACGCCGCTGCTCAGTCCGTCTCAGCGGCGTTTTCTTTTGTGGCTCGCTTTCCGGCCGCCAGTAGGGGCATCTTGAGACCGTCCCCCTTCCAACTTGTAGGTTCCGCCTTGGAATATCTGCTCAGTACCTCGGCTTTTGGAATAGAAACTAAATATGGCGGGAAAAGCCTAGCGGGTCAGTGAGTCCCTTTACCGTATTCCTTCACTAAGGATTGGAATTCAGGCGTCTTACTTAGCTCGGCGAACTCGGGATCTTCCAGTACTTGCCTTATGGGGTAGCCTTGGCTGACCGCTTCCCGGAGGCTCCGGAGCGCGTCGGAGGGTTTCTTGGCGAGCATCTCGACGGTGGCTTCGGCATATATCAGTTCCACATCCTTCTTATCAATGTCCCTCGCTCGTTTGATGAATTCCATTCCGCGATCCGGTTCCCCCTTCTTCGCATAATAAAGGGCCAGATCCTCGAGCGTCGCCGAGCTTTGCGGGTTCACTCGAAGTTCCTGGAACGCCAGCGCGATGGCCTTGTCGTACGTCGCAATCGCTTTATCTTTCTGACCCGAACCGCGATAAGCATCGGCCAAATTGCCAACGGCCAGCTCTTGATTGGGACCAAGTTCGACGGCTTTTTCGGACATCTGCACTGCTTCACTGTAACGCTTTAAAACTAGGTACACGTAGCCTAGGTTGTTATAGGCGCTCCACGTGGGAGACAGTTCGATAGATTTCTTGTAAGCCGGAATGCTTTCTTCGTACCTGCCTAGGCGAAGGTACGCATTACCAAGATTGTCCCAACCAGGGACGTTTTCGGGCTCGAGTTCAGTGACGCGCTTGTACTCTTCCAACGCCTTCTCAGTTTCGCCAATCGAGTAGTAGGCATTGCCAAGCGCTATATGATTGCTCCAATAGTATGGATTTACCTCAATCGCCTTCTTGTAGGTTGCTATCGCTTCGTCTTTCTGACCGCTGTCCAGATACGCATTTCCGAGGCGGAAGTAGCCCTCGTCAGAGTTCGGCGAAAGCTGCAAGCCGCGCTTCAGCTCGGCGATTGCTTGCGCTGTTTTTCCTGTCCGCAAGTAGATGCTGCCCAGTGAGAAATGGACCTCCGGCAGATTGTCTTTGAGTTGCTCTGCGCGCTGGGCCGCCCCGAGCGCTTTTTCCGCCCAGAACGAATCCTTGTTCTGGCGGTACATCATCAAGCACGCGTCGGAAAGGCCGGTATAGGCCAAAGCGAATCTCGGGTCTTTGTCGATACTCTTCTGAAAGAAATCGATTGCCGTTTGGGCGGCTTTCTCCGGTGGTTGAGGCCCTCGAAGGGCTTGGCGACCGCGTAAGAAGAGATCGTACGCGTCAACGTTCTCAGTGGGCCGCTCCGCGGTCCGTGCCAATTCCTCGTTAGTCGGCTTCAAATCGAGAGCGGTCACGAGCTGGCCCGAAATCTGGTCCTCTAGGGTCAAAAGGTCCTTCGGCACACCGGTAAACTGTTGGCTCCAGAGTTTTTTCCCGCCGTCTGCCACATCGATAAGATTCACAATAATCGCCATCTTGTCTGCACTTCCCTGGATGATTCCTTGCACGACCAAGTTCACACCGAGGGCGCGAGCCGTCTTTTCGATTGGATCAGTCTTAGATACCTTGGCAACCGCGGTGTCGGAAGCCAGGCGGAGATCCTTCAATTGAAAAAGTTTGGAGGATAATGCTTCGTTGAGGCCCTCAGCCACATATCCGAGCGACTGGTCGTCACCTGGAATTCTAAATGGCAGGATCGCTACGAACTTCCCCTGTGAAAGCGGCGGGATGCCGGAAACCGAACCCGCCGACCCGCTCTTACCGCCGGGGATGACCAGATGGCGCACGGGCGGAATCGCAAAGGCGAGCAGCAGTAGGGCCAAAACACCGCCAACAACCCAGGTCCACCGCCGTTCCGCAACAAATTCTGGAATCTGAATCTGAACGGTGTGCGACCCGCTAGCCGAGCCCCTCGATCCTTGCAAATCGGCGAGAATCTCATAGGCACTCTGGTAGCGCGCCGCTGGATCGCGCTCGAGACAGCGCATGATAATCCGCACAAACCAGCTCGGAAGCGATGGATTAATCAGCTTGGGGTTCTTTGGCTTTTCCTGGATCCGCTGATACATCACCTTCAGCGTGGATTCGCCCGTAAACGGAACATCGCCGACCGCCATCTCGTACAGCATCAAACCATATGAGTACAGATCGCTCCGTTGGTCGGCGGGCTTCCCTTCGACTTGCTCAGGCGACATGTAACGCGGGGTGCCGAGGAACGCGCCGGTTTTCGTCATGCCTTGCGCGCCTTCTTCAAATGACTTCGCGAGGCCAAAGTCGGAGACGAAAATCTGATCGTCTTTATTGACTAGAATATTTTGTGGTTTGAGATCCCGGTGAATCACTCCCTCGGCATGAGCAGCGGCCAGCGCTTCGGCCAATGCCCTTGCATATTTCAGTACGCGCTCCATCGGAAGCTTCGGATTTTCTTTGAGGATTCCGTAGAGATCCTGGCCTTCCACATAGGCCATGGTGATAAATTTCGTGCCGCCGACTTCTCCCATGTCATGGATGCGAAGGATGTTCTTGTGGGAGATCTTGCTGGCGAGAACGAGCTCTTGCTTGAATCGCTTCAGAGCGTCTGTCTCGCCCATCGCACCCTGGCGGACTACCTTGAGTGCCACGACGCGATCAAGATCCTTGTCATATGCTTTATAAACGCGGCCCATCCCGCCCTGACCAAGCAACGCTTCAATGCGGTAACGCGCTCCAAAATCGCTCCCGGGGGCGAGAGCGGTGGCGTCCACCATCACCATCGTCTCGGAATCGCCGATCGGCATAGGGGTACCGCAGCGGGAACAAGACTCGGCGAATTCGGGGTTAACCGTGCTGCAGTGAGGACAATTCATCGCGAAAGCCGCCAGGACGGCTCAATCCTGCTTGTCACGATGCACGATTATGCGCAATCCAAGGAAACGCCGCAACCTCAATTAAGACTATTCAACCCAAGCCAATTGTGAGCAACAACGGAACAAGCCGAGCCGGGCAGACTTCCGCTACACTGTTCCGTAATGCTCGGCACCCCAATTCATGTATGGGTCGTCTTCGCAGTTGTCATCGCCGGAGCATTGGCTCTCGACCTCGGAGTCTTCCATCGCAAATCGAAAAAGGTCTCCCTTCGCGTTGCCCTGATTGAGAGCGCGGCATGGATCGTCCTTTCCCTTTTGTTCGCCATCTACGTTAATTTCTCCCGTGGTTCGCAGGCGGGAGTCGCATTCCTCACGGGATATTTGGTCGAGAAGTCGCTGAGCGTAGACAATATTTTCGTCTTCGTATTGATCTTCCGGGCGTTCCAGGTTCCGGGGCGATCACAGCATAAAGTCTTGTTCTACGGCGTAATCGGCGCTCTTGTGATGCGCGCACTTTTCGTCCTGGCCGGTGTCGAGCTGCTCCAGAATTTTCATTTCATCCTTTATATTTTTGGCGGAATTTTGGTGGTTACGGCAATTCAGATGTTGCGCCCGGGCGAGCGAGCAATTGAGCCAGAACGGAACTGGCTCGTGAGGATCACCCGTCAATTTATTCCCGTGCTGACCAACTATGGCGGCGAAGACTTCTGGGTCAAGCGTGAAAGAAAATGGAACGCCACACCTTTGTTCATGGCTCTCGTCGCGGTCGAGGCCATGGATATAGTGTTCGCGGTCGACTCTGTCCCGGCAGTTCTTGCGATTACGCGCGACACGTTCATTGTGTATTCCTCGAATGCCTTCGCCATTCTGGGACTGCGAGCACTGTACTTCGCGATCGCTGACATTCTCCCCCGATTTCGATTCTTGCATCAGGGTCTGGCAGCAATACTTTTGTTTGTTGGCTTCAAGATGATTGCGAGCGATTGGATCGATCTCCCGGATCTTATGGCACTGGGAGTGATTGCGGGGATTCTGTTGATTACGATTGTCGCGTCGCTCACAGTCTCGCCTAAAGTCGGCGAAAGATCTCAGGGGTAGGTGCTTGCCTGCGGACTAAAACATCTAGACGAGTCTTGGGAGGGATTATTGAATGTTCAGCACGAGAAGGCGCGGCTCAGTCATTTCCTCAATCGCGTAGCGAAGCCCTTCGCGACCCAAGCCAGAATCCTTCACACCGCCGTACGGCATATGGTCGATTCGAAACGACGAAGTGTCGCCGGAAATCACGCCCCCGACTTCCAGTTCGTCAAACGCGGAGAAAAGTAATTTCACGTCGCGAGTGAACACTCCCGCTTGCAGGCCATTCGGCGAGTCGTTTACTTGCCGAATCGCGTTCGAGAATTTGTCGTACGGTTCTACCAGAACGACCGGCCCAAACACTTCCTCGCAACTCACCTTCATGTTCGGCCGGGTGTGCGTCAAGACGGTGGGCTCAACCATCGAGCCCTCTCGCTTGCCGCCGGTCACAATCCTCGCGCCACCAGCGGCGGCTTCCTTGATCCACTCCTCGATGCGCCGAGCGGCGCCTTCATTGATCAGCGGACCGACGTCGGTTGAATCCTCGGCCGGATTTCCCATTCGCAATTTCTTCACGCCCGCCACTAGCGTCGCCAAGAAAGTCTCGTACACGGTTCGCTACACATAGATACGTTGAACCGAAATGCAGGTCTGACCCGAATAGCCGAATCCGCCCGTAACACAGCGCTCCGCAGCATAGGCCACATCCGCATCGGAGTGAACGATTACTCCGGCATTCCCTCCGAGTTCCAGCGTCACTTTCTTCTTGCCTGCCTTTTGCTTCAGCGCCCAGCCCACCTTCCCGCTGCCTGTAAAGGTCAGCATCTTTAGCCGGTCATCAGCGACTAGCTTCTCGGCAACGTCATTCGCGAGCGGCAACACATTAAAAGCTCCGGCCGCTAAGCCAGATCCAGCGACCACCTCAGCGAGTAGCAGCGAACACAGCGGAGTTTGCGGCGCCGGTTTCAAAATAATCGTGCAACCGGCAGCAATCGCGGGTGCCACCTTATGCGCCACCAGATTCAGCGGAAAGTTAAACGGCGTAATTGCAAGGATCGGCCCCAATGGAAAGCGGCGCACGATTCCTGCTCGGCCTGCGGTCGAACTCTGCCAATCGAGCGGGAGCCATTCACCGCCGATGCGCGTCGCTTCCTCAGCAGCCACCGCAAACGTGAAGACTGCTCGGTCCACCTCGGCGCGTGCTGTCTTGATCGGTTTCCCCGCTTCGAGACACATCAGCTGCGAGAATTCTTCACGCCGCGCTCGAATTCCCGAGGAAATGGCGCTCAGGATCGTCTTGCGCTCGTAGCCTGGCGATTTTTTCGTGGTTTCAAAAGCGCGCTGCGCGGCTCGCACCGCCGTCTCCGCATGCGCGGAGCTTCCTAGACGGACCTCACCAACTACAGAGTGATCGTATGGCGAATGAATCTCAGCCGGCTCGCCCTCATTCAGCCATTTGCCATCGATAAAAAGCCCCCAGCTCTTCGCCGCCACTTTCGTTTGAGTCGCCATGTGTCACCAATCCCAAATTCCTGAACGCTTGACGATCGCCGCTACGCGCGCTGAGGCACTGTTTCCATCCTCGATTCAGCCACGCTCGCGAGTGCGCCCTCCATCACGTTCAGCCCCTCTTCGAACTGCTCGTCCATCACAACCAGTGGTACAAGCAGCCTTATCACATTACCGTAAGTCCCCGCCGATATCAGAATCAAGCCATGCTCGTAGCAATATCGCACCACTTGCTCCGTCTCTGCTTTCGCCGGCTCCAGTGTTTCCGCGCTTCGCACTAACTCGATGGCACGCATGGCACCCAGCCCGCGAATATCACCGATCAGGGACCAACGCTTTTTCCAATCACGCGCGCGCAAATCAAACAGTTCACCGAGCTTCTCGGCCCTACCAGAGAGATTCTCGCTCTCCATGATTTCGATAGCTGCAAGTGCCGCAGCGCACGAGACGGGATTGCCTCCAAATGTTCCGCCAAGACCGCCCACGCCTGGTGTATCCATGATCTCGGCACGGCCCGTCACCGCCGCGAGCGGCATTCCTCCACCGAGCGATTTTGCCGACACCAACAGATCCGGCACAACGCCATAACGTTCGCAAGCAAACATCGCACCTGTCCGGCAGAATCCCGTCTGCACTTCGTCGGCAATCAGCAGGATTTCGTGCCGCCTGCAAATATCCTGAATGATTGAAAAGAATTCCGGCGGTGGCGTGACGAACCCTCCTTCGCCTAACACAGGCTCTACAACCACTGCCGCGACCGCTTCGGACGCTACGACGCGCTTAAAGGTGTCTTCCAAGTGCTTCGCGCAAAACACGCCGCAGTCGGGATATCGCAATGAGTAAGAGCAGCGATAACAGTAGGCATAAGGAATGCGGTAGATATCGCTGGCAAAAGGCTCGAAGCCCGCTTTGTAGGGATGCGTCTTGCTGGTGAGCGACATCGTCAGCATCGTGCGTCCGTGGAATGCATCCTCAAAACATATGATGGCAGGACGATGCGTGTAGCTTCGCGCGATTTTTACAGAATTTTCAATCGCCTCCGCGCCGCTGTTTACCAAAAGCGTTTTCTTGGGAAATTTTCCGGGCGTGAGCGAATTTAGCTTTTCAGCGAGCTCGATATATTTCCCATAAGGCGCCACGCTGAAGCACGTATGAAGAAACGCATCCAATTGCCCACGAATGGCAGCCAGTACGCCAGGTGCGCGGTGCCCCACATTCAAACAACCGATTCCTCCAGCAAAATCGATGTAGCGATTTCCGTCTACATCTTCCAGCACTGCGCCTTCTGCTCGCGCTGCGAAGATGGGAGTTGCATGCGCCACGCCGCGTGCCACGGCGGCATTGCGGCGGCGCATCAGTTCCTGAGATTTTGGTCCGGGAATCGGCGTGCGCAAATTAATCGTGGGCATGTCAGTACCATCCGATCGGCTGTTCATTCAAATTGACGTGTACCTGCTTCGTCTCGAGATATTCCTCGATACCCCACGGCCCCAACTCGCGGCCGAAGCCGGACTGCTTGTAGCCGCCCCACGGCGCCTCGACATACGTTGGCTGCATGTGATTCACCCACACAATTCCCGCGCGCAGCGATTTCACTACTCGAAACGCTTTGAAAATATCGCGCGACCAAACAGCCGCAGCCAGACCATAAGGAGTATCGTTGGCGATGCGAATCGCATCCGCTTCGTTGCTAAAAGGAATCACCGCAGCGACTGGACCAAAAATCTCTTCTTGCGCGATGCGTGAAGAATTGTCCACATCGTAGAAAATAGTCGGCTCAACGTAATAACCGCGCGCGCTCGCTGAAGAACGGCCGCCACCCGATGCGACCTTTGCTTCCTTCTTGCCAAGTTCCTGATAGGAGCGAACGCGGTCGAACTGTTCTTTGCTAACGAGCGGCCCCATCTTCGTTTCGCGTTCAAGCGGCGGGCCCAGGCGAATCGTCTTGGCTTTTGCCGACATCGCATCCACGAATTTTGAGTAGATGGACTTCTCGACGAGAATTCGGCTCCCCGCAGAACAGACCTCGCCTTGGTTGATAAACACACCGAAGAGCGCCCCATCAATGGCCGCCTCAAAATCCGCATCGGCAAAAAATATATTGGGAGATTTTCCGCCCAGCTCGAGCGTAACGCGCTTCAGCGTGTCAGCCGCCATTTTGACGATCACCTTCCCCACTGCAGCGCTCCCCGTAAACGCAACCTTATTCACACCTGGGTGTTTCACGAGCGGCGCGCCAGCCGTCTCCCCAAATCCGGTAATGATATTCACAACACCAGGCGGCAGGCCCGCATCCACGAGATATCCCGCGAATTCGAGCGCCGTGAGCGGCGTTTGTTCGGCTGGCTTCAAAATACAAGTACAACCGGCGGCAATCGCCGGCGCGAGCTTCCACGCCGCCATCAAGAGCGGATAGTTCCAGGGGATGATTTGCGCCGCGACGCCGATCGGTTCGCGCATTGTGAAATTCAAAGCGTTGTCCGGCACCGGGTTTACGCTGCCCAGGACTTTCGTCGCCAGCCCGCCGTAATATTCCAAGCAAGTCGCAACGTCATTGATATCGTACTCAGCTTCGACGATCGGCTTGCCCGAATTGCGCGCTTCGAGCTCCGCCAACGCCGCCGCTTCCTTGCGCACTCGCTCAGCGAGCCGGAAAAGAATCCGCCCGCGCTCCTGCGCCGTCGTCTGCGGCCATGCACCGGAATCGAACGCAGCTCTCGCAGCGGCCACCGCACGGTTCACATCATTCTCATCGGCATCTGGAACCTCGGCGAGAATCTCCTCCGTCGAAGGATCAACCACCGGGAAATACTTTCCGCTCTGGCTCTCGACAAATTCCCCGTTGATGTACATCTGATATCTGCGAACAGAAGCCTTGGCCTCGCTGGCCATTTAAATCCTCCCGGCGACCCGACGAATTCAGACGCGGCTGGCCGCCGCCTGTGGCGCCTTACGCCGTCCATACACGAAATAAAAAAATGCTGCCAATCCAATAAAAAACGCAGTTCCGCCTAGCATCCAAGCCTCGTAAGACGCAACCGATACGATCTGCTGCGCGGGCGAAAACGCGAACGCAGTTCCAAGAATCGTCATCAGCAAACCGCTCGTACCCGCAAAAATAAGCATGCCTCTGCTGTAGTGGCCATTTCGAGCCGTCGTAGGATCAAAGGCCAGCTTCAGCAACGCCCCAAACATATAAAGGAACGGTACCAACTGCAGCACCACGGCGAGCGACAACAAACGTTGAAAGGTCTCCTGGACGCCCGACCCAAACAGGCTAATCAGCACCAGAATCGCCGATACCACGGCGTGAACGATCAGCGCTGCGTATGGAGTCCCGTATTGCGGATGTACTCGCCCCAGCCAACTCGGGAGATAAGAATCCAATCCAGCCACAAATGGAATTCGCGCAGACCCGGCTAGCCACGCAGATCCAATCCCTGCGATGGAAATGCTCAACATCAGCGCAAAAGGCGCGACGATCCACGCAACGCCTACTCGCGACGCCATGTGACTCACTGCCTGCACGATTCCCTGCAGCACGTTGATGTCGTTTTTACTCATCGCGATCAGAAGCGTCAGCGTTGCTGCAATGTACAGCGCACCCGAAATTACTCCGCCCCACGCGACGGCACCTGGAAGCGTCTTCTGCGGGTCGCGAATTTCGTCACCCATCACCGATGCAAGCTCAAGTCCCACAAGCCCGAAGCAAATCACCCCAAATGAATTCAGCAAGAATCGTGGATCAGCAGGAATTTTGAAATCCGCAGCGGTCACCGTCGTGCCAAATCGAAGCCACACAATCAGGCCCAGTGCAATCAGCAGCCCACCTGCGACGACAGTTCCGATACTGCCTACGTTGTTGATCCACTTCCCGACGCCCAGCCCAACAATATTAAGGACCACAAGCAGAGCCAAAAGAGAAAGCGATGCGGTTACCGTGAACGCCTTGTTATCTGCCAGCGCGGCATGGCTCGGCCCCAGCGAAAAAACAGCGACGCCGACGAAATACAGCATCACGGTGGGCACGTACATCATGTTATTGGTCCAGTAGCACCAGCCCGACAAAAATCCGTGAAAATCTCCGAACACTTCCTTGGCCCAAAGATAAACTCCGCCCTCACCCGGGTACCGATGAGCCAGTTCAATCACCGCAATGCCCTGCGGCCAGAAAAACAGCACCAGACAGAGAATCCAGAGCCAGACCGTTACGCCGCCGTTCGCGGCAATGCTCGGTACAACATTTAGGTTAAATACCGCTACGACGAACAGCGCAACGAGGTCCCAACGCCCTAGCGCTCGCTTCAGATGCGCGGTTTCGTTTTTGGCGCTGCTCTCGACGGGCAGAAGAGACTCCCTTAGTGCGCGGCTGTAACCACGTGCGGCTCTTTCTGCGCAGCGGCAAGTGCCGGCGCGATCTCCGCAAAGACTTCCAGATGACGGTCGATATCCGCGTCCGTATGCGTCACGGACACGGTCCACTGTTCATCCCACCAGTAAGGCTGCGCCATCACTCCGCGGTTCACCATCGCGAACCAGTAGTGCCGCCAGATTTCGCTGTCGATCCTGAGCCAGTCACGATAATTGCGAATTGGCTTCGGAAAAAACATCAGCGCGCCGTTCGAACCCGCGCTCGCCAGGTACGCATCGAGCCCTGACTTCTTCACTTCCTTTTCGTAACCGTCCACGAGTTTTTTGTTGAGGCGATTCACATGCTCGTATGCAGCCGGCGTCAGCACCTCGCGGAAAGTCGCCAAGCCAGCTGCCATAGCGACTGGATTCGTGTTGTAAGTGCCGCCGTGAAAAACCCGATGATCTGAGATCAAGCCCATCACCTGACGCGTTGAAGCAAACGCCGCCAGCGAAAACCCTCCGCCTATCGATTTCGCCAGGCACACTATGTCGGGATTCACCTTGAAATATTCGCAAGCGCCGCCGCGCGCCAGCTTCGCACCGGTTTTCACTTCGTCAAAAATGAGCAGCGCTCCATTTTTCTTCGTAATTTCGCGCAATGTTTGGTGGTAACCGGGATCGGGCATCAGGATGCCCACATTCATCATGATCGGCTCCACGATCACAGCCGCAATCTCGTTGGGGTACTTCGCAAAAAGACGTTCCACGGACGCCAGATCGTTGAATTGAGCGACGAGCGTATTTTGCAGCGTCGCCTTCGTGATGCCTTCGCCTCCCGGAACCGAGTTCGGGGCATTCGGATCGCCCACTTCATTTTCCTTCGGTTTCACCGACACTAACGCCGAGTCGTGCAACCCGTGATAGCCGCCCTCCATCTTGATGATGCGATCTCGTCCCGTCGCCGCTCGCGCCAATCGCACGGCGTGCATCGTGCATTCCGTCCCGCTATTGCTGAACCGCACCATTTCCACCGGAAAGCGTTTGCAGATTTCCTCAGCCAACTCCCATTCCATATCGTGCGGCATGCCGAACATCGTACCCGTGCTCAGCTTCTTCTGCACTGCACTCACAACGGCGGGGTGACAGTGCCCCGCCATGAGCGCGCCGAAACAAAGATTGAAATCAATATATTCATTTCCATCGACGTCATGGATGTGGCCGCCCTTTCCATCGCGCACGAATATCGGATAGGGATCGTAGGCTCGATAGTTGCTGGCTACGCCGAGCGGCAAACGCTCAACCGCCTTCTTGTGCGCCTCGCGCGAGCGCGGCGTTCGCTTCTCATATGTCTCGATTTCTTTTCGAAGAGCCTCGTACATAACTTCCTCCATCCCTACTACTGGTGGCCGCTAACGGCCATGCGATTTACCTCTTCTTACTGAGTGCTTCGAGATTCCTTTATCTTCCAGCTCCGAAAACGAAAGCCACGCTTCTTGAGTTCCGCGAAAAATGGCTCCGTCGGCACCACATTTTCGGGCGCCTGCACTCCCACGCCGCGAATCTCTCCTCGGCCAAGCATCACTGCTGCGATCGCGGCAGGAAAACCCGTGTCTCGCGCCACGGCAGAAAGCTGCGGCCGCACCGAATGCCCGGCCCACATTTCCATCGCTGCCGCGATTCGCCGGTTCCCGCGCCGACCCGTTACAACCACCCTTAACGCTTCCACATCTTTCGGCACCTTCGTCGTCACATGCTTCTGTAACAAAGCCAAGAGCACGGCTCGCGGCGCGACTCGCGTCCCGTTCACCGCAATCGGCGCGCGGCTCGTAAAGCCCGCATGCGTAAGATTCTGAACCAGGCTCACGAGTTGCGGCTCGTAGTTGATCTTGAAAAATACTTCGCGCACGTCCTTCTTCCGGAAGCTTTCGGCCAACGTGCCGAGTTCGGAGTGGATCGAGTGTCGCAACACAATATTGCCGATCGGCCGCGGAAATTTTCCTGGCTCGGGATCAGAGAGCATCGCCTTCTGGACGTAACGTCCATTTTCAAATGCAATCGGCGGCATCGTCAGCTCGTCGAGAATCGTCGCAATCGAAAATGTGTACGCGATCGGACTGTCATACTTCTGCTCATCCGCGCCCGCGTTGTACACCCGAATCGCATCCACGCGATCCAAGCGATCGGCCAACGCGCGAGCCATCACGTTCGTAATCCCCGGCGCCCCGCCCATTCCCGCAATCGCCAATCGCCCAATTCTGCGGAAATCACGATCGAGCGAGAACTGCCTTTTCGTCATGTGATACAAGCCGCCAAGATCCATGTAGTTCACTCCAGCAGCAAGCGCGGCACGCATCACATCCAGATTCCAATTATACTGCGTGCAGTTCACTACCACATCGCAGCCTCGCAAAAGCCTCGCCAGATCCTCACATTCCCGCACATCCGCAAAAACAGCCCGCGCCCGCTCGCGTCCGAATTTTTTAGCCACTTCTGTAGCGCGCCCTCGATCGAAATCCCCAACGACGATCTGCCTCACCTCCGGTGCCCCCGCCAGGTCGTGCACCACCGCCCGCCCCATCATCCCTGCACCCAAAACAAAAATCTTCACATCCCGCTCCTGCTCCCGTCAAACTTGCCCGCAGACGCCAAAACGAGGGCGCCGCACCTACCGGCACCCTCGATTGAAACACTTTCCCCCGAAACTCTTAGAACAGAAACTTAAATCCAAATTGAATCACTCGCGGTCCTTCCCTTGTCCTGAGGACTTGTCCGAAAGTTGAATCCGAGAAATTGCCGTCAGGGTTGGCAAACTGCGTGTGGTTCCAGGCATTATAAAATTCAGCTCGGAACTCTGTATTCCAGCGCTCATTGATCGGAGTTTTCTTGGAAATCACCAGGTCCGTATTGCTCAGCGCCGGTCCGCAGCAAAGCGCGTGTGGCAGGTTGCCGAATTGTCCGGGCGCCGGATCGCTGATGTTCGATGGATCGAAAAAGAGGTTGTTATTCTTCTTCGGGTTCAAGAACTGCACGGGCCCCTTTGCCGGACACGCGGCACTCGCGCTCGCGGCGCATGGCGTGTTCGCATCTTCGAAGAAGAAGCTGCTCTGCAACTCGAGGTCGTCCTGAGTCTGAACCCTGATCGGGAATCCGCTCTGATAGGTAATGATTGCGGAAGTACCCCAACCGTCTAGAGCCTTGCCTTTGAATCCGTCATACTTCGGAACAGGAAATTCCCAGTAGGGGCTGAAAACAAACCGATTCTTGGCATCAAGGAGTGATAGTCCTCGCGTCGCATTGAAGTTCAGCGGGTTCAGTTCGTTCTCGAAGGACGCTCCCTGATCAATCGCTTTGCTAAATGTATAGGATGCCGAGAACAGCAGTCCGTGAGAGAAACTCTTGTCGAGGGATATCTGCAATGCGTTGTAATTCGAATTGGCTATCGTATCTTCGGCGAAGATGTTGCTGAACACCGGCACGGCATCGCCTGGACAACCAACACCTGTCGAAGGCGCGCAATTGGGCGACGAAAAAGGCCTCGTGCCTACTAATGTCAGTCCGTTTGGTCCCACGGTGCCGCTAAAACATGTTGGGTTGCCACCGGGCGCGCCCGTGTAAGGCAGTACGATTCCAGCGCAATTAAGCGAAGGCACTTTAAATGGCTGTGGCGGAAGCGCTGACAAAGTTGGGTCCGCCGGAACCACGGTCCCGGGAGGAATGAAATACTCCGAATCCGCGCCGAACGGCCCGCAAGTTGTCGGAATCCCTCCCGCGGATGCGGGGGCCGAAAGTACATTGTTTTGGTTTAGATTCGCTAGATTCGTCAGGCCGAGACACGTCTGGATATTCCCGGCGTTCAGATCATGCGATGCCAGTAGGTGGTGAGCCTGAGTTCCAACGTAAGATATCCTAAACAACATGTCCTTACTCAGCTGCCGCTCAATCGTCAGATTGTATTGCTCCGAGTATTGAGATTTCAGGTGCGGACCGAATTCTCCAAACAACAGAAGTGGCCGGAAGGTTGACCAATCCACGCACCCGTTGGGCCCGCCGGGAGTATCGACAGCACACGGCGTCTGAGGAGTTTGAGTGATGACGCCGCCAAATGGATTTGGTGCATTTCCGCCAGACTGAAATTCGAATGGCAGATTGAAGTTCGTATTCGAAAGGAATGTACTGCCGCCGAAGGGCGGCTCGGCGCTGAACTGCTCGAGCACGAGCTGCTCGATGGGGTTGTAGAAAATCCCAAACCCCGCTCGTACGCTAGTCTTACCCGGACCTCCCGTTAGCTTCGCCAGTCGGCCCTCGGTCCAACCAGGACTCCATGCGATCCCGATTCGGGGAGCGAAAGCCTTGTAATACGTCGAAGTCAGTCCCCGCGGCACACCTTTGTCGCCCGGAAAGACGAGACCAAGCGGAAACACGGCGTTATTCGCCCCGCTATTCTGACCGCAATCGCCGGGCGCAAGACCTAGCGCCGAAGCGTTCTCCTGAGAGAGCCAGCAGGGATATTGCGTTGTCGCCTGACCGGGTCGGAAAGTCTGTATGCGATTGCCCAGATCGTAGTACGGAGTGTTCAGCTCCCATCGCAGTCCGTAATTCAGCGTAAGATTCGACTTCAACTTAAAGCTGTCCTGAGCGAAAAGGTACAGGGACGTATTGCGCAAATTCTCACCCTGCGCGGCGCCCTGCGTATACGAATTTGGCGTGCCAATGAAGTAATTAGGATAGGCGTCCGTTCCTCCCACATCATTCGTAACGGGTGAATCGCACATCGGGTTGGGATTCGAAGGCGAGCACAAATTGCTATCAGTGAGAAACGTGTACTGGCCGCTAACGTTAAAATAGAGAAATTGATCGAATCTTTGCCGGCGAACGTCGCCGCCGAACTTGATCGTGTGCTTGCCGACGATCTTCGTGAAGTTGTCTGTCCACTGAAACGTGTTGCCCACCTGCGGCAATTCGCCCTCGAAATTGTTCCCAATGGTGAACCCGCCAAGCACTTCTATATACGGAAGGCCAACGTGCCCGGGAAGGTTAGTTGTAATGCCTGCTTGGGGATTGGCAGGATCAGTGAAGCAATTCGACGCGGGAATGGTCACGCACGAATCTTGAACACTATTGAGGCTGTTGACAGGGTGGTTGAGTTTCTTCTGCCCCTCTCGGAAATAATTGAACCGGAACTCGTTCACCTCCGTGCTGCCGATCGTCCAGGTATGGCTCAGGTTCCACTGTTGAACGCGAGTGGCAAAAACAACGGGAAATCCAGGAAGAAGCCCGCCCGGCTGCTCCAATTGAAAAGTGGAGAATGGATCGGTCCGATCGTCGTCATTAAAGTAGTAGTAGGCCGAGAATTGTTGCGAGGAGGTAATCTTGTGATCCAGCCGCACTGTGAACTGGTCACCGCGTTCATGCCGATTCGGGCCCGTCGAAATTTGCCCCGTTCCAAACGGCGCCACATACTGGTTGTAGACAGCCAATGCCGTCGGATCGAAACATTGTGTAGGGATGTGATTATTCGCAAAAATGGTGGCGAACGCTTGCGGTGTGTTCCCGGCGGCTGCAGATGACAGAGCTGTCTGACCGCCGGGCGTGAGTGCAGCGGCGCACCCCGTTCTACTCTCCAATGTTTGCGCAAATGCGGCGTCTGTCAGCGACCCAGTGAACGGTCCCGTAAAATTACCGGCGGCTTCGTCTGCGGTTGGTAAGAACACGTTCCCTGAAGAAATGCCTTGAACCAGCCGGTTCCCTTCGTATGACCCAAAGATGAACGTTCGGTCCTTCTTGATCGGACCGCCGAGAGTCGCACCGAACTGATTCTGCTGATAATCAAGCTTGAACGGATCGAAATAACCTTGCGTATTGAGCGCCTGATTCCGAAGGAACTCGTAGAAATCGCCGTGAACGGCGTTCGTCCCGGACTTAGTCACCACATTAACCACCGAGCCCGAATTGCGCCCGTACTCCGCGTCAAACGTATTCGTGATAACGCGGAACTCTTCGATCGCGTCCGGAGAAGGTTGAATCGCCGGCCCGTTCACGAAGATATCGTTACCGTCACCCCCATTTACCATGTAATTATTCGACCGCCCTCGGCCTCCATTCACTGATACTACACCGGGATTATCGCTTCCATAGAATAGGTCTGCACCCAATTGCGATTGCACACCGGGCTGCAGTTGAAGCAGCTGGTAAGTATTTCTCGTGCTCAGAGGAAGTTCCCGCACCGAAATATCGCTCATCACAGCACCCAGCTGAGTGCTTGTCGTTTCGACCTGCACCGCATTCGCTTCCACGGTCACCGTGTCGCTCTTCCCGCCCACCGTGAGAGTGACGGTGATGAAATTCACGTGGCCGATCGTGACAACCACATCTTTCGCGAGGAACTTCTTGAAGCCCGTCGCCTCGGCCGCGACGTCATAGGTGCCTACGGGAAGCTCGGGAATATCGAAGGCGCCATCTTTATCTGACGTTACGGTGCGTGGCGTGGCCTGACCCGTCGACGTCGCAGTGACGGTCACTCCCGGGACAACCGCACCGGACGGATCATTCACGATCCCGCGGATGGCACCATTCGTTTGCCCCATCGCCGCAGCGCAGAATGCCAGACTCGCGCACGCCAGCAGGCACACCCGTCCCCACGCAGTCGCTCTCATTGGCGCTCCTTTTGAAAATCCCGCGTCCACCCCAGACGCCCCCGGATTTTTCGATTGCAGGCCCCTGAAAAACCTTACTATAATTCGCGAACGTTAGAGGATGGCCTGTGGCATTGTCAAGAGGAAACTGGTTTGGCTCACGCTCGTAAGTTGCCCAGGAAGGCTCAGCACGCTTCGGGCTATCTGCGCATCAGTGATGTCGCGCGCCTCGTTGGCGTTTCACCTTCAATTCTTCGTTCCTGGGAAATCCTTGGCCTGATTTCGCCCGCTCGCACTCGCAGCCAATACCGCCTCTATACGCAAGCCGACGTGCGCCTGCTCAAGCGCGCGCAGTTTCTTCGTCGCGCTCGCGGAATGAATGCCCCGGCCATCGTTCATATGCTCAAAACGCAGGGGCTCCTCTCAAAATCTCGCGGCAACCAGCCAAAGGCGAGTCCAGTCGGACCGCGCCTGCGCCGTTTGCGTTTGCAGCGCGGTTATTCGCTCGCGAAAGTCGCCCGAGCGGTGGGTGTTTCCGTCGGCTTCCTGTCTGCCCTGGAACGCGCGCAAATGAGCGCTTCGATCGCCACCCTACGGCGCTTGGCTCGCTTCTATCGTCTCAATATTCTTTCGCTCTTCGACCCTTCCGAGGCGAATCCAGGTCGTGTCCGCCCGTCTGAAAGGAAAGTTCTCGAAGCCGGCAACGGTATCCGGATGGAATTGCTTTCCTGGGGCAACACGGTCATGGAGCCGCACATTTTTCGAATCGCCCCTTCGGCGGGAAGCGGCGAGTCTTATACTCACGAAGGCGAAGAGTTTCTCTACATTTTGAAAGGCTGCATCGAGATTGCGCTCGATGGCGGCGAAGCGAATCGCCTCGAACAGGGCGACAGCTTCTATTTCGAAAGCAGCACGCCGCACCGCTGGGTGAATCCCGGCAAGAAAGAAGCCTGGGTTTTGTGGGTGAACACCCCGCCCACTTTTTAGCGGCGTTACAACTCGCCACAACACTTACGGGAGCGCTACTGAAATCATGAAGACTAAACTCGCAGCGGTTGCGCTCTTGGCAATCTCCGGTTTGGCGCTGAGCGGGTGCAAAAAACAGCCTCCCACTCTGAGCCTGCTCGTGTGGGAAGGCTATGCCGATCCTTCCTTCGTTCGCCCTTTTGAGCACTCTCACAAATGCAAAATCAGCGCTGCCTATATGGGCTCGAGCGACGAACTGGTCGCCAAACTCCGCGGCGGCAGCGCCAGCAACTACGACGTGATCTCGCCTTCCAGTGACGTCGCCACAATGATCGCCTCGGCAGGACTCGCCGCGCCTCTCGACCCGTCGAAGTTTCCCTCCTATTTGCAGCTTTCCGAACGTCTCCGCGAACTGCCGCTCGTGCGGGTGAATGGGAAGGTCTATGGCGTGCCGTTTACGTGGGGACCCAATCCGTTTTTGTACGACACCAAAGCTTTTCCCCAGATACCCGATAGCTGGGCGGTTCTTTGGAGCCCGGATCTCAAAAATAAAATCTCCGTGTGGGATGAACTCTCCACAATCTACATGGCCGCGCAAATCCTCGGCTACGACAAACCCGATCCCAGCCACCTCTATAACCTGACCGACGAAGAACTAAATAATGTGAAGAAGAAGCTCATCGAATTGAAGCCCAATATTCGGAAAATGTGGAGCACCGGCGGCGAGTTGACGAATCTTTTCGAGAACCATGAAGTGGTTGCAGCGATGGGCTGGCCGCTCATGACCAATCAGCTCCGTAAGGCAAACTTCCCCATCGGCGAAACGATCCCAAAAGAAAATACCACCGGGTGGATTGACCACCTGATGATTACATCTGCCAGCGAGCATAAAGATCTCGCCGCTGAATTTCTCGAATACATGATCGAGGCCACCACGCAGAAAGCCGTGGCCGATGTCACTGGATACGATCCCGCCAATCCGCAAGCCGCCCAATTCATGACGGAAGATCAAAGAAAATCGCTGCACCTCGACAATGTGGATCTCTATATGACGCACATCTATTTTTGGCAGCAAGTCCCTCGCCGCGATAAATACAACGAGATCTGGAATGAAGTGAAGGCCGCCCAGTGACGTCTTTCATCAGCGCGATTCGCGCACGCCGCCTGACCCATCCTGGAAACTACCCATGACCGCTTCCGTGGCGCAGGGCGCCCTTGCTCCTGCGCGAACCGATTCGCTCTTGTCGATCCGTTCTGTGGTGAAGTCTTTTGGTTCGCGTCCCGTGCTCCGCAATATTTCGCTCGAAGTTGCTTCAGGAGAATTTCTCACCATTCTTGGTGAAAGCGGCTCGGGCAAGACCACCCTTTTGCGACTTATCGCAGGATTTGAGCAATTGGACGGCGGCGAGATATGGATCGGCGACGAGCGGCTTGATCTGATTCCTCCTCATCGTCGCCCGGTGAATACCGTGTTCCAAAGTTACGCCTTATTTCCACACCTCAACGTGTTCGACAACGTCGCTTACGGGTTGCGCTCGAAAAATGCTGCGAAAGCCGAGATTCCCGGCCGCGTCGCGCAGGCACTCGCCATGGTAAAGATGAGCGAGTTCGCGAAATCGCCTCCCGCTCGCCTCAGCGGCGGTCAGCAACAGCGTGTGGCGCTAGCCCGCGCCCTCGTGAACCGCCCTCGCGTCCTGTTGCTCGATGAACCCCTCTCTGCACTCGATGCGAATCTCCGCCGCCAGATGCAAACCGAATTGAAGGCATTGCAGCGCGAAGTGGGAATTACGTTTGTCTTCGTCACCCACGATCAGGATGAAGCCATGGCTCTCTCGGACCGCATCGCGCTTCTCCGCTCAGGTTTTCTCGAACAGGTCGCCGAGCCGCGCGAAATTTACGGCCAGCCTGCATCCCCATATGTAGCTCAATTCATTGGCCAGACGAATTTACTTCGAGCTGAAGTTCGAGACGGCGTGGCGCAAGCCGGAGTGCTCAAATGGCGCATCGCGGAAAGCTTGGGCCAAGTCGTTTTTTCTCTGCGCCCTGAATGCATCCACCTGGTTACAACCGACATGCGACCCCAGCCGAACGACGATTCGATTGCGCGCTTTCATGCTCGTATCCTGAATCAAACCTTCGGCGGTGCGATGGACACCCTCGAACTTGACTGTGGCGCCTCGCAGACCCTTCGTGCCCGCGTCGCAAGCCCAGGTACTCTCAGCGGGCAGCACGAATTCGAGTTTCGCGCGAGTGACGCAATTGCCGTGCGCGAGGAAGATTCCGCCTAGTTATGTACACCCGTGCCTATAAATCGGCCGTCACAATCCCTCCGCTCCTTTGGGTCACCACGTTCCTCCTCGTGCCCTACGCGCTACTTTTCTGCTACAGCTTCTGGTCCGTTTCGCCGCAGCAAACAATCATCCACGATTGGAATCTTCAAAATTACATTCAGCTGCTTCGCAATCCTATTTACATCTCGGTCCTTTTTCGATCGATTCGCATTGCCGCCGCCGTTACCCTGCTCGCGTTGCTCCTCGGATACCCACTCGCGTACTTCCTCTCTTTTCACGCCGCGAAGCGAAAGGATCTGCTGTACCAGCTCGTGATAATTCCGCTGTGGGCCAGTTATCTTGTCCGCGGTTATGCCTGGAAGACGATCCTTGGAAGCGATGGCGTGCTCAACGGTCTGCTGCAATATCTCCACATTATTCGCCACCCCGTCGAATTCTTCCTTTATAGTCCCTTCGCGGTAGTCCTCACCCTCACTCACATCTACACGCCATTCACGTTCCTTCCGATTTACGCGTCTCTCGAACACGTTCCGCGAAATCTCGTCGAAGCTTCGCACGACCTTGGCGCCTCTCCCTGGTCCACATTCCGGCGCGTCATCCTTCCTCTTTCCCTCCCGGGCGTTCTTGCCGGCGCCACCTTTGCATTCGTGCTCACACTCGGCGATTTCCTCGCCCCTCTTCTCGTCGGCGGCGCAAGCGGCATCATGATTTCCAATATCGTCGTTAGCCTTTTCGGCGCCGCATATAACTGGCCTCTCGGCGCGGCAATCTCACTCTGCATGCTTCTCCTCGTTATGAGCCTTCTCTTCGCCACAGAGCGCCTCGAAAGGAAGCTCACTCTTTCATGAGCAGCTCACCCAGTTCCGTCCGCGCTCCCTTTCTCACCGTGTACGCGACACTCGTCTATGCATTCCTCTACTTCCCGATCGTCGTCCTCGTCCTATATTCCTTCAACGGCTCCGGCGCCGGCGGCTTTCCTCCATCCAACTGGACCCTGGATTGGTACCGCCAGCTCTTTCAGGATGGCCCACTCTGGGATTCTGTTCTCAATAGCGCCATCGTCGCGGTAATCGCCGTTGCAATCTCGCTCACACTCGGCCTTCCCGCCGCGCTCGCTCTCGACCGCGCGCAGTTTCCGGGCAAAGCGCTCTTTCGCCGCATCGTTCTTCTGCCATTAATTCTTCCGGGAATCATCACTGGCTTATCGTTGCTCATGCTCTTCGTTGCCGTCGGGATGAAACTCAGCCTTGTCACGATCACCCTCGGCCACGGCACCGCTCTCATATCCGTCGGCACCACTGAAATCTTTGCTGGCTTGCAAAAGTTTGACCGCGCTCAGGAAGAAGCCTCGCTCGATCTCGGTGCGAATCAGTGGAAAACGTTCTGGCGCATCACGCTCCCGAATCTCCGCGTCTCTCTGATCGCCGCTGCGCTGCTGATTTTCACACTCTCGCTGGACGAAATCGCCGTCAGCTTTTTCCTCATCGGGCGCGACAATACCCTGCCGCTCGAAATCTGGTCGCGCCTCCGCCGCGGGATCACCCCGGAAATCAACGCTATCTCCACGCTGATCCTCGCCTTCTCCGTAGCTACAATCCTCATCTGGTACCGCCTTCGTACGCGTACCACACGCGCCGAAGAAGCAGGTGCACTTTTGGCATCCACTCTGGAGGGAGAGCATTCATGAGCGGCACTCGGCGGGATTTCCTGAAGTTCGTAGTAGCAGGGTCAGTAGCAGCGGGTTGCCCGATTGATCTCTCGTTGCTCGCAGCGCCCGACGACTCCAAAACTCAAGTCGAAGGCGATAATTTCGACATCTGCCATCAGGTCCGCGATGGTCACTCCTTCTCTCGGCCCCCAATTTCGAAGCACTACGACGTTGTCATCGTCGGCGGCGGAACCAGCGGACTCAGCGCCGCCTACTTCCTTCGCCAGCGCGATTTCCTCCTTCTTGAAAAGGAACCGCACTTCGGCGGCAATGCCTACCTCGAAGAATATCAAGGACAAGGCTTCGCCACCGGTTCCGCTTATGACGAGAGAGGCACGTCGAGCGAACAACTCGCGCGCGAAATCGGCCTCACGATGCTCCCGATCGATTCCTTCGACCCCACAATCGTCAACGGCAAATGGATCAAGGACACTTGGCATGCTGGCCTCGACGAACTTCCCTACTCCGCATCCGTCCGCGATAGCTTTAGAAAATTCCGCGCCGATATGCTCGCAATCGACCTTACGAAAAATATCGAACAGCTCGATAACACGCCCCTTACCAGATACCTAAGCGCCTACGCTCCCGAAATCAAACTCTGGTGGGACGCCTACGGCCCCTCGAACTGGGGCGCTAAATCCTCAGACACATCTACGTACGTCGCGCTCGTCGATTTCCAGGAAGTCGTCGCTGCGGAAAAGGATACGAGGGTTACGTTGCCAGGCGGCAACGGCGCACTCACGCGCAAACTCGTCGAAACACTTCAGCCCAAGCTCGCTGAACGATTGCTAGGCGACGCCACAATCATCTCCGTCGAACCTCAAAAGAACGAAGTTCGCGTCACCTACATCCAAGGAGGCGTTCCGCGTTCGGTGGGAGCGAAGTTCGTCATTATGGCGACTCCGAAATTTATCACTTCCCGTATCGTCGCCGGAATTTCCGACGCTCAACAGGACGCCATGTCTTCTTATCACTATTGTCCCTATCCGGTGATCAATATGATCTTCGACAAGCCTGTCTACAATCGCGCTTACGACACATGGTGTCCGGGAAATTCTTTCACCGATTTCATCGTGGCCGATTGGGTCGTACAAAAGCAGCCGGGATACAAGCAGAAGAACAACATCCTTACGTTTTACACGCCGCTTTCGGAAATCGAGCGCAAAAAGCTCCTGAAAATCGACGACTGCCGTCGGATTGCCGCTAACGTCCTCGCCGACTTCCAGAAGCTCCTACCCGAATTCGCCACCGCGAATCCCTCAGAGATTCACTTCTATCGTCGCGGCCATCCGATGTTTCTGCCCACGCCCGGCCTGTTTACTAAAATCATTCCCGCAGCCAGCCAGCCGCTTGATCGCGTTTTTTTCGCCAACGCAGATTCGATCGGCCCTGAATCGGAAATTTCCGCAGCCGTCGATTCAGGGCGCAAAGCAGCGGACTGGATCGAGAAGCGTCTCACCGGTGCTTCCGCTTCTACAGCCGCAGCCAGCATCGGCCTGCGCGCCTAAAATCCCGCGCAAAAAAAAACACCCGGTAATCCAACCCGGGTGTTTTCGAGCTCTCTCAATTCCTGCCAGGGAGTGAGAAAGAAAATCGCGCGCATCAATCTGCGCTTATCGTCTGGGCCGTTGCTTTAGCGGCTCGCCACGCTCAGGTTATGGACGCCCGAGATCAGAAAGCCTGCCGTGCTCGCCGATTGCGGCACAAACCACATCCGCCGCACCATCCCATACTCGCTGTGCTGCATGCGTCGCGCCACATAGTCGAGAAGCAGCGGACCCACTTGAATCGCGGCATAAATCGCACCCGAATGCGCGAACGGCCGCATCAGTGGATCATCCTCCACAGCTCCGTGCCCGATCGCCTGCCGCGTCGAATACGCATCAAACGTTGCCGCGCCATGCTGCACCATCGTCAGCGCGAGCCAAGTGCGGCTCATGCGCGGCTTCTCAGGGGAATAAACCTTGACTGGCTTTACCGGCATGGGTTCAGGAATGCGCACCGACGAAAGCGGCTGCGTGCTGTCGCGGTCCGTCAACGAGACAACCGCCACGCCCGCCGCCGACTTGTCGGCTGCGTCGCCTCCCAAACTCACTTTGGCCGGATCGATATATCCCTTGCCGGACGCCGTCGCCACCGTGTCAGTCTCGTTACCGAGCGCCACCGCACTAACGGGTTTCGGCCGCGTGCCATCTGCTGTGTCTGTCGCAATAAGCGTTGTCAGGTTCGCCCTGAATACCGGGCCAACCACTTTGGGAACGGGGCTAAGCTGAAACAGTAGTGCTGCAACAGCAAAAACCATGGAAGGGGGGCCTCCTACTGCCGACGCCAGGAAGAAAAGCACGGCTAGTACCATTAGGAAGCACACCCGCATCATGCAGATAAATAGGTACTTACTTTAAAGACCACCTGTTTTACGATCCCAGAATTTATCGCTAGCCGATGTTTAAGGAAAGTGATTTCCCTGTCACCCGAGAAACACTTTCCCAACTTTTGCCCTAAATCTGCAACTTATTCCCAAAATGGGTCCCTCTGGGTCGGGTTAGACGGAATAACGGCTAGATAAAATCTGAACACATACCAAGAAAGAAGGAGGACAAACAACGACCACTCGATCTCACCCAATCCGGAGCACGATTTTCCCAAACTGCTCCCGTTTCTCCAGCCGTTCGTGAGCTTCTCGAGCCTGGGCAAGGGGCATCACGGTGTCAATCACCGGCCGCACTCGGCCACGCCCCACAAGATCGAGCACCGGGAAAAGCTCCGCCTTGCTTCCCATATACGATCCGAGAATCGAAATGTGACGGCTGAACAGATAGCGCAAATCTATCTTTCCTTCGTAGCCGGTCGTTGCGCCGCACGTCACCAACCGCCCGCCCACCGCCAGACTTGCCACGCTTTCCTGCCACGTCGCGTCGCCCACGTGCTCCACCACCACATCCACTCCGCGCCGATCCGTCAGCCGCTTCACTTCCCGCGACCAATGCTCGATCGAGTGCAGAAATGTCTCGTCCGAGCCCAATTCCCTCGCCTTTTGCAGCTTTGCGTCCGATCCGGCCGTCGCGATCACGCGCGCTCCCGCCGTCTTCGCAATCTGAATCGCAGCACTTCCCACTCCGCTTCCCGCCCCCAGCACGAGCACCGTCTCATCCGGCTTGAGCTGCGCCCTCGCGATCAACATGTGCCACGCCGTCAAAAATACCAACGGAATCGCCGCCGCTTCCTCAAAGCCAAGATTCGCCGGCATCGGAATCACGTTTACCGCCGGCGACGCCACATATTCCGCATACCCGCCATCCACCTTGTATCCAAACAAGGTGTACTGCCGGCAAAAATTGTCGTCGCCTCGCAAACAGTAGACGCAATGCCCACACGAAATTCCCGGCGATAGCAGCACTCGCTCGCCCGGCCGCACGCCCGACACTTTCTCTCCTACACGCGCCACCTCACCCGCGATGTCCAAGCCGAGAATATGCGGCATCGGAATCGTGATCCCGGGCAGCCCACGCCTTACCCACAAGTCAAGGTGATTCAGCGCACAGGCCCGCACGCGAACCAGCACTTCATCCGCACCAATCTCCGGCTCGCGCACCTCGGCATAACGCAACACCTCAGGCCCGCCGTGTTCAGAAAAGATAACCGTTTTCATCGATCCATCCCCCCATGGGAGCCGAAACAGTTCTAATTGTCACCAAAGCGCCTCGTCTTTCGTTTCTCGCGCCGCCAGCAGTCCAATGAACGTCAACACCGCAGCTATCGACAAATAGTAACCGACGTACTGCAAGCCATATTTTTTCGCAAGCCAGATGGCGATATAAGGCGCAAGCGACGCTCCAAAAATGCCAGCCAGGTTAAACGTCAGCGAACTCCCCGTGTAACGCACCGAGGTAGGGAAAAGCTCCGACAGGACGGTACCCAGCGGACCGTAGAATAGTCCCGTCAGCGATAGTCCTACGACCAACGCCATGATTGTCCCGACTGTCCCCGCCAGGAACATCGGTGCCATCACCAAGCCGAACAACCCGATCGCCCCAGCCACCCAAAGCAAAGTGCGGCGGCGCCCACGCTCGGCAAGAATCGCCCCCACCGGAATCGTAATCGCAAAAAAGACCATGCCCAATAACTGCATCACCAGAAACGTGTCGCGACTGTAGTGCAGAGCAGTCGTGCCCCACGACAGCGCGAAGACAGTCATCAAATAAAAGAGGACGAAGGCGGCGAGCGCTCCCAAAATCCCCACTACAAGGGACCTGGGATATTTTCGAAATACTTCCAGGATCGGTACTGCCACCCGCTCGCGTCGGCTGATAGCTGCGCGGAACGCGGGAGTCTCCGAAATCGTCAGCCAACGATCACCAGCACCGCACTCGCGAGAAACGGAATACGCCAACCGAAAGAGAAAAACTGATCGTTCGTGAGCCATCTCGAGAGCGCGAGAAACACGCCGCCGGAGAAAAGAAATCCGATCGGCGCTCCCAGTTGCGGAAACATGCCGTACCATGCGCGCCTGCCAGCCGGCGCATTCTCCACCGCGAGCAAAACCGCGCCGCCCCACTCTCCTCCAAGCCCGAGTCCCTGCCCCATACGGCACAGCGCAAGAAGTAGCGGTGCGGCCACGCCTATGGTCTTGTAAGTCGGAAGAATGCCGATCGACACGGTCGATACGCCCATCGTCAACAGTGCCGCCACCAACGTCGCCTTGCGACCAACGCGATCGCCAAAATGGCCGAAGAGCGCCGAACCAAACGGCCGCGCAAAAAATGCAATTGCAAAAGTCGCAAGCGAGGCACGCGTAGCCGATGCCGGGTCGGACGCGGGAAAGAATAATCGCGGAAACACGAGCACGGCCGCGGTGGCGTAAATGTAGAAATCAAAAAACTCGATTGTCGTCCCAACGAGACTCGCAAACAGCACCTGCGCAGGCGCATTGATTGCCAGATTTTCGGTTGGAGAGGATTTCGCCAACCGCGACGCCGATGTTGGGGGTATCACTCAAGGATCAAGGAGTTTACTCCCTACAGTCTAAAATGTGGCAGCTACACTTGCGCATACGTAGCCCGCCTTCGTTGACTTGTCCCCACACGCATCCTAAGATGAAGGCCTCCACTCATGCCGGAACCTCAGTCGCCGATCGGCCGCACAATCTCCCACTATCGCATCCTGGAAAAATTGGGTGGCGGAGGCATGGGCGTTGTTTACAAAGCGGAGGACACCGAGCTTGGCCGCTTCGTCGCGCTGAAATTCCTGCCTGACGACGTTGTGCGCGATCCGCAAGCCCTCGAACGCTTTCGTCGCGAAGCTCGCGCTGCTTCTGCTTTGAACCATCCGAACATCTGCACGATTCATGAAATCGGCCAGCAGGACGGTCAACCGTTCATCGTGATGGAGTATCTCGACGGCATGACGCTGAAGCATCGCATCAGCGGGAAACCGATTGACACGGATGATCTTCTCGCGCTCTCGATTGAAATCGCCGACGCTCTTGAAGCCGCCCATGCGGAAGGAATCATCCATCGCGACATCAAGCCGGCCAATATTTTTGTAACCAAACGCGGCCACGCCAAGATTCTCGATTTTGGTTTGGCCAAGATCACTTTTACGGGCGCCGGCTCCTCAGGAGCCACAGTCGCAAGAGATATGACGGCCGGAGCCAGCGCGGAACATTTGACCAGCCCGGGCAGCACTTTGGGAACAGTGGCTTACATGTCTCCCGAGCAGGTTCGCGGCAAAGAGCTCGACGCGCGTACGGATCTGTTTTCGTTCGGCGCCGTTCTATATGAAATGGCCACCGGTGCCCTTCCGTTTCGTGGTGAGACCTCCGGGGTGATTTTCAAATCTATTCTCGATGCCGCTCCCACCCCGGCCATACGTTTAAATCCCGAACTGCCGCCGGAAATGGAGCGCATCATCGAAAAGACTCTCGAAAAAGATCGGACGTTGCGCTACCAGAGCGCTACTGACTTGCGCACGGACCTGGCGCGGCTGAAACGCGAACAGCAATCGGGTCGCTCGACGCATGCTGAGATTTCCGTAAGTGTCGCCGCCGCTACGGCGAGTTCTTCATCCATCACCGCCGCCGCGGCTGCTCCTTCCAGGGCTCGCAAGTCTTGGATTGTGGGCGCTCTGGCCGTGCTGCTGGTTGCCGCCACAGCCGCCGGATTCTATCTCCTGCGTGGAAGGGGAACAGCCGGCAAGATTACGTCCATTGCGGTTCTGCCATTCGTTAACGCCACCTCCGACCCAAACAATGAGTACCTAAGCGACGGATTGACCGAAAGCCTGATCGGCACGCTTTCACAACTTCCCAATGTAAAGGTGATGGCGCGCAGCACCGTTTTCCGTTTCAAAGCAGATCAGCAAGACCCGCAGACAATCGGCAAATCGCTGGATGTGGGCGCGGTGTTGATGGGGCGCATTACCCAACATGGGGACGAATTGGGAGTGCAAGCGGACTTGGTGAATACTGCCGACGGAACCGAACTGTGGGGATCGCACTATGCTCGTAAGCTCGCGGACATTACGCAGGTGCAGAGCGACATCACCCGCGACGTTTCAAACAAGCTGCAAGTTCATTTGAGCGGAGCAGCGCAGCAAAAAATCGGAAGCGCGGGCACCACCAATCCAGAAGCGTACCGGTTGTATTTGGAAGGGCGGCAGCTGTGGTATGGAAGAACGCCGGCGGGCTTGCTGAAAAGTATCACGTTGTTTCAGCAGGCGATCGCCGCCGACCCGAATTATGCGCTCGCCTACACCGGCCTTGCGAATAGCTACAGCGTAGCGAGTGGCTATGGCCGATTGATCCCGCCTAAGCAAGCTCTTGTGCTTGCGGACCAGGCGTCACAAAAAGCCTTGGAGCTGGATAGTTCGCTCCCCGAAGCGCACACGGCTCGCGCCGTCGCACTGACCAGAAAGGCGACGTGGAACGAGGCCGAGCAGGAGTTTCGCCGGGCGATCGAGTTGAACCCCAACGACGCCACCGCTCATTACTTTTATGCCTTTCTCTTCCTCGTGCCGCAAAACCGGATTGACCAGGCTCTCGATGAGTTTCACATCGCCCTCTCGCTCGACCCGCTTTCTCCAATCGTGAACGTAAATTACGGATTGACATTGATGATGGCGCGCCGCTTTCCCGAGGCAATCGCTCAAATAAACAAAGTGACCGAACGAGACCCTTCATTTGTCCCGGCGCATTTTTATTTGGCACAAGTATATGCGACGCAAGGCCGCTTCGCGGACGCGGTGAGTGAAATCAAGAAAATCGGAACGGATCCCGGGTCCTATAGTCCGGATGCGCAAGGGTTCATAAAGGAGATGCTGAGCACCACCCACGGCCCGGTTCCCGCAAACGTGGCCGTTGCTTACGCGGCGGCGGGAGATCGAGACAAGGCATTCGAGTATCTCGAGCGGGCTTATTCCGATGACGACGATGAATTGCTGGCCGTCATCCGCTTCCCCAGCTTCGATTCCCTCCACTCCGATCCCCGTTGGGCAAACCTACTAAAGAAGATAGGATTGCCGCTGTAAGTTTCTAATACTGTTCTCCCTGCGGGTTACATCAGTTCGGATAGACGTTGATAAATCCTCCTCGCACCGGCTATCTCAACGAGATAGGGAGTGATAATCCCTGTTCTCGACACCTATCGAGAGATCAATGTCCGGTTATCCCGCCGCATGCTACCCGTCATTTTTGACACTAGTAATATGAATTGTCCAACTGCTAGATTACGTGAATCGAAGGGTCCAAATCGTGAATTCCTTTCGGTACGGTTGTGAAAAGGGAGCACGCGATGAGAGCAACCCGGGTGGTCACGCACGCTACTGCCATTTTCATTGCCCTTGCTGCATTGGTCTGTTCAGGCGCGCCGAGCGCCGTCGCTCAGAGCACGCAATCCGCAGACACGCCCAGCGGCAAGGTCGATTTCGAGCTAGGCGTGCCGACGCCGGGCGACCGTCAAAATCCTCGACGACCAGATGGTTCACCGCCGCCTCTGATTTTGCGCGCGGCCGGTCAGGATATTAAGATGTTCGGCCGAAGGTGAACACATATTTCGAGAGGACAATTTATGAAATCAAGAGCGATCTACGTTACGATCCTTGCTTTGGTCTGCGGCATCTTCATTGGCTGGGCGGCAAGCTGGGCAGAACCCAGGGCTGGCGAGAAGCCTGCCGTGCAAGCCAAGTACAAGATGACCACCGACATGCCGCCGTCCATATTGACGCCCAACAAGGTGGAAACCCGCCTCGGGACGCTCAAGTTCTTCGACGGCTTCCCCGACGACGCCACGGTTGACAAGGTGTATGACAACCTCGATTTCCAGCGTGGCGTCGAGGCGTACCTGACGGGTCTGCCCGCCGTCGCAATAGAGGCGTTTCGCAGAGGCATGGCCGAAACGTTCGGTCCCGGCAACCAAGTCGCCATCATCTCCGATACGTTGCTTGATTCCAAAACGCTTGGCCTGACGGGCAACAACAACACTCCTAACATCTTTCTTTCGCTGGACACCAAGGATGGTCCGTTGGTCATTGAAATGCCTCCGGGCGTATTAGGGATGCTCGATGATTCTTGGCAACGCTGGGTTGCTGACATCGGTATCACCGGGCCGGACAAAGGCAAGGGCGGAAAGTATCTGCTGCTGCCTCCCGGCTACAAGGGCGACGTTCCCGAAGGCTACTTTGTCGCGCGCTCGGAGACCTTCGGAAACTGGGTGTTTTTTCGCACGTTCCTGAAGGACGGCGACCCGAAGCCGGGCGTGGATATTGTCAAGAAATATCTGCGGATGTATCCATTGGCAGAAGCCGCTAATCCGCCGGAGATGAAGTTGTTTGATTTCTCCGGCAAGGCGTGGAACACCATCCCCCCGACGGATTTCTCCTCCTACGAGTTTCTCAACCGCGTCATTCAAGATGAACCCAACGGCGCGCTGAGCCCTGACATGCTCGGCTTGTTCGCCAGCATCGGGATTGAGAAAGGCAAGCCCTTCGCACCCGATGCCCGGATGAAGAAGATTCTCACCGACGCGGCGGCGGTGGGGAACGCGACCACTCGCGCCCTCGCCTATAGGAGCCGAATCAAGGACGTCTCCATCTACCCGGATAGTGCATGGTCTAATCCCTGGCTCGGCGCATCGGCTCCCCAACCAGATTGACACCGGCTTCAACGCGCCGTAACCTCGACTCGAAGGCTCACCCATGGATCTGTTCGAAGAAATTGTGCGCATGCGACGCGCCGGCCAGCGCGGTGCCCTCGCCACCATCGTCCACACCAACGGTTCGATCCCAAGCTATGAGAGCTCCCGCATGCTCGTCCGCGACGATGGCACAATCGCCGGCACGGTTGGCGGAGGCTGCGTCGAAGCAGAAGTGTGGGCTGCGGCAAAAGACGTCATCCAAAAAGAGCAGCCCCGCAAAATGACCTTCAACTTGAATCATGAAGCCGCCTACGACGCTGGTCTCATCTGTGGAGGCACTCTGGAAATTTTCGTCGAGCCGATTCTTCCTCAGCCGATGCTCTATCTTTTTGGCGGCGGCCACGTCTCCACCGCCGTGGCACGTGTTGCTCATCAAGCCGGCTTCGCCATCGGAATTGTTGACGACCGCGAGGCATTTGCGAACTCCGACCGCTTCCCGATGGCCGCCGAAATTTATTCCACCTACGAGGACGCCTTCGCGAAAATTCGGCCAAACTCTTCGAGCTACCTCTTGATCGTCACGCGCGGGCACAAGGACGACATGCGCGTGCTTGCCTGGGCCATTGACACCAGCGCGCGCTACATCGGCATGATCGGCAGCAAACGCAAAGTCCTCTCCGTCTATAAAGCGCTCGAGAAGGAAGGTCATGATCTCGAAAAATTCGAACGTGTCCATGCGCCGGTCGGCCTCGACATTGGCGCCCTAGCTCCCGAAGAAATCGCTGTCAGCATCGCCGCCGAATTAATTGCCGTTCGTCGCAACGCGCCAAATCTTCCGCACAAGGCCGTTAGGCTCTCCGACGTCGCGTCACTTCAGCACGACTAACTATGCTTGCAGCCGCCATTCTCGCTGCCGGCGAATCAAGCCGAATGGGCGAACCGAAGGCCTTGGTTTCAGTTCAAGGCCTCACTTTCGTCGAGCATCTTTTCACGGCGACACGCTTGCCCCGCATTGGCCTCACTAGAATCGTCCTCGGTGCTCACGCGGCAGAGATCGGCCCGAAATTGAAATTCGACCCGGCCATGATCGTCTTCAATCCTGATTGGATCACCGGCCAACTATCGTCCATTCACGCCGCAATCCGCAGCTTGCCGGCTAGCACCACCGACGGGATTGTTCTCTGCCCCGTTGACCATCCGCTCGTTTCCCGTCGCCTCATTTCCGAGCTGATTGCCCAATTCGATTCAACTCGAAGAGCCATCGCGCTTCCCCTCTACCGCGGCAAACGTGGACATCCCGTTATTTTTCGCGCCACGTTGTACGAAGAACTTCTCGCCGCGTCGCCACAGGTTGGCGCAAGGCAGGTGGTCAGGGCTCACCCCCGGGAAATCCAGGAAGTGCCGACCGAAGAAGAGGGCGTAATTTTGAATCTCAACGATCCGGAAACTTTGAAAAAGGCGGCGACGCTACCTACTTCCACCTGACTCGGGCGCTTTTTCGCGTTCGATCCTATCCGTGAGCAATTTTCTCGAGGACCGCGCTCAGCGCGTCCATCGCAAGCTCGGCCGCGTGCATTGTAGCGGCGGGCAATTCGCCAAGCGCCTCCGAAATCCGCAACGCCGTAATCTCGCGTGCTTCGGCCAAGCTCCGACCCGCCAGCAGGTCCGTAAGCATGGAGCCAGCCGCGATCGATGCCACGCATCCCTGCGTCTTGAAACGCGCTTCCACCACCCGGCCGTCCTGCACTCGCACGGACAGCCTCATCGTGTCGCCGCACACGGGGTTGGCGACCTCCACAACCGCCGTCGGCTCGGCAAGATTCCCAGCGTTATGCGGATTACGGAAATGTTCGAGGATTTTTTCGTTCACCACGGGCCCAGGTACGTACAGGACTAGCTGTCTCGAATTATAAGCCCGAGGCGCAGAACCTGCCGAGAAACCTGCGCGGCACCACTTCACAAAACTTGCTGTGTTCTCATTTTTCAGCGTCAAGTTTCCGGGTAGAACGCCGCTGAACGAAAATAAAATTCCTTGCTCTTGCTTTCGCTTTTTGTTTCAATTCCTTGACACAGAGAGGTTTACGATATAGTTTAAAGTCGTCCTAGCCTTCACTTCTTCCGATTGGGCGCGGAGGGGTGACCAAACAACTCGCCTACTGAATCACTCAGGAGAAATACTAAAATGCGACGATTCGTATGCCTGTTCACCCTCGTGACCGCGATTGTGCTCTCCGCAAGCGCCAGCTTCGCGCAGGACGGCAAGCTGAAGATCACGGTCAGGCCAAAAGAGGCGTATATCTTTGTTGACGGTAAGGCCATCCACGAGGGCAGAAGCCGCTCCATTCCCCTCCCCGCCGGAAAACATACCGTAGCCGTGATGAACTATGGCTTTAAGATCTCGACGCAAGACGTCGATATCACCGCGGGCAAGACGACTGATTTGAATGTCGTCCTGCAGGCATATGGCGGCACGGTAAACGGCCCCTGGGGCCGCGTATATCTAGGTGGAGGTTGGCCGCATGCCGCCGTTCTCTCCAATGGGACCAAGCCCGAATATCTCGTTGGCCATGTCGACGAGATGAACAACGATTTCTGGATTTGGAAACAGGAGCTGATTCTCCCCGTTGGACATCATCACCTGACCGTGACCAAAGAAGGCAAGACGGTCTGGGAAGGCGACGTTGACGTCCAGGCCAACAAGAAGACCTCCGTCGATATGTCGAAGAACACGCAAAAGACCACGGAATGGTCGCGAGGAACCAAACTAAAGGATCTACCACGGTTCAAGCCGGGTATGGCAAGCGCCACGATTGCTGTCGCGCCAGTCACCGGCAGCTTCTCCGCTTCCGCTGGCCAAATCAATTGCGGCGACACCTCTAATCTCACCTGGCAGACCACGGAAACCATTGACACGAATATCAGCAACGTCGGAGCGGTCGCGCCCAGCGGCACGAAGGGCGTCTCGCCGAAGGCGACCACCACTTACGACTTCAAATCCACCGGTCCCGGTGGCACGGTCTCAAGCACAGCAACCGTCAACGTCAACACCAAAGTTGATGCGAGCATCAGTGCGAATCCTGCCGAGGTTCACTATCGGAAGATTGGCGACAAGGTTGTCACCCAAGACAATTCGACGGTAACGTGGAAGACCTCGAACGCTCAGGACGCCACGCTCAACGGCAACAAAGTTGACGTGAACGGAAGCGAGCAAGTGAAGGCCGAACCGGCCGATACTTCTCAGATTCCGGAGGGCCAGCCGGCTCGGACTGTGGATGAGTCGAAGACCTACACGCTCAACGCCACGAACACCTGCGGCGGCAGCTCGACGCAAACCGCGAACCTGCACGTAACTGGTTCGGTCGAGCCGATACCAGCCGTCGTTCTGCAGAGCATCTTCTATCCCACGGATTATCCGGATCAGAAGCATCCGCAAGTCGGACTGGTGAAGAGCCAACAGCTCGAATTGTCCACTCTGGCGGGCGGATTCAAGAAGTACCTGGAATACGATCCGGACGCGAAGCTTTCGATTGAGGCATTCGCAGACATTCGGGGATCGAAAAACCACAATCAGGACTTGAGCGAACGCCGCGTCGAGCGAATCAAGCAATATCTCGTCGATCAGGGAATCTCGGCTGACAAAGTTCAGACCGCTGCTTACGGCAAAGAGCGACCGATGCCGAAGGCGGACGTGAAGAACCTCGAATCAACGAACCCGAACCAACCGCCCAAGGCTCGGCTGCGCAACGTGACGGGTGACTGGTATGCCTACAACCGCCGCGCGGACATCGTGCTTCTGCCTTCCGGCAAGAAGTCGGCCCAGTTCTACCCGCATAATGCCGACGACTCCTCAATCATGTGGCAGATCCCGAAGCCGGCTCTGAAGAAGGTGGAAGCGGTAAACTAAGACCTCTAGAAAAACAAGAAACGCGCCGGAGAGAAAATCTCCGGCGCGTTTTTGTTTTTGCGCGGCCTCCCGTTCGAGCCATCGCCCTCGCAGCGAAGACAAAGCGAACAAAAACATGTCGCAACTGCAGCCACTAGGTTGCAGCAAAAAGCTGTTTGGCGCCTACTGATCGCTGTTTTTCGTCGGCCCGACTAGAAATTGGACCGGCGGACAGGGTAAAGGGCGAAAGTTGGAGCGGGAAGCAATATTCCCCGACACGAGAACAAGTCAACCCCGTCCCACCCTTCGCAAAACCCGCGAAGGATGGGGCACCCGCAAGGGCTAGGACCAAAACTTCGGAGTAATCTATCCGAGTGGTATCATCCTGTTCGGAGCGCGGTCAATTGTGGAAACCACGGAGATCGACCGTAAAGGATGGGCCACCCGCCCGCTCACCAAAACGTCATAGGTAAAGATATGTCTTTTCAACCGGGTGGGCACAACCATTTCCTCAGGTATACAGGAGACTGAACCTATGAAACATTTGTCGAAACAGTTGATCGTTACGTTGATTGTGCTGAGTCCGTTTCCTCTGATTCTGTGCGTCGCTGCCGCACAAGTTCAAAGAGCTGAATCGAAGCCGGTCATACTATCCGTTCAGGTAGAACACGGGAAGCCCGTTTACAAGCTAAACGGCAAAACTGTTGAGGATCAGCGTGAAAACTCTCTTTTGAATAACCTTATGCGAGTTGCCACTGACCGTGGCAGCAACACTGCGGTGCTTCTCATTATCGACGAGAAGGCACCGTTTACAGAGGTTGGTAAACTAGAGACCGCGCTCGACAAGATTGACATGCCTAACAGGAGGTTATTCGTCGCAGACTTCGATGACGGAACAATGAACGAGATTCACTTGGATCCAAAGGCGTTGCCGATTCCGAAGGACTAAGACTCGGCGCAAAATAGCGAGTGGTCTCTTTCGTGGCAGGTTAATGCCTCTGCCAGTTTCCTCGGACAGGAATTGAAAGGTGTTTACGACACTACGCTCGCCCCTGTTGTTGACGCAGCCGCGCATCCCGTACAGACCGTCGAGAATGCCGCCTCGAATCTCGTCGAGGGAGTTAAGGACGTTGTGAAGGACCCAAAGGGCACTCTGACAGGTGACGGGTGGCTCACCCTTCTCTGCTTCGTATGCGTGGTTTCCGCAATTGACGGCGCTTCCTTGAGGATGCTACCACTCGGGTAGATTACTCCGAAGTTCAGTCTCGGTTCTTGCGGGTGCCCCATCCTTCGCTGCGTTTGCGAAGGGTGGGAGGGGTTGACTTGCTCCGATGCCGAAAAATCTCAAGCGACGCTACGGGACTACGAAGCTGCATTTCATTACTTTCAGTTGTTATCGGCGTTTGCCGTTTTTGAGGACGGTGCGGGCGCGGAATGCGTTTCTGATCGTTCTGAATGAGGTGCGGGGGCGCTATCGGTTCGTAATCGTCGGGTATGTGGTGATGCCGGAGCACGTTCATCTTTTGATTGGTGAGTCGACGAAGGCGAATCCGTCGGTGGTGGTGCAGGTGTTGAAGCAGCGGGTGTCGCGGAGGTTAAGGGGGAGGAGTCGCGGGAAATCTTCGGCGGGACAGTTGAGTTTGTGGAAGGATGTCGCGGTGCATCGCAGTTTCTGGCAGAGACGGTTTTATGATTTCAATGTATGGAGCCGGAAGAAGAGGATTGAGAAGTTGAATTACATGCATATGAACCCGGTGAAGCGGGGGTTGGTGACGGACGCGCAATTGTGGGCGTGGAGTAGTTACCGGTTTTATCAGTATGGGGAAGAGGGTTTGTGTACGCCGGATGGGTTGAAGGATTAGAAGGGGGATCACAGAACTAGGAGCGAAACTGAAACCGAAACCAACACCGAAAACACCCACCCTTCGCAAAGGCGGCGAAGGGTGGGGCACCCGCAAAGACTGGGGCAGGATTCGGAAGAATGGTTGAGTGGTATCATTCGCGCGGGAGTGCCGTGAATTGTGGGGAACCACGAAATGCAAATCGAGAAAGGGTGGGCCACCCGCCCTGTTGTGACCAGGAAGGGGCAAGAGTATTGCATAAATGGCCCCAACTGCTACCGAGACGAGCTTTGCGGAAGAATCGGACGTAAAGTGACTGAGGTTATTACGGACGACGCGGACACTATTACAATTCGCTTCGATGATGGAACCGCCTTTATGATATCTCGCAAGTCCGAACATCGCGAAGGTGCTGAAACCGGTTACTTTGCGTCGAGCCGGGATCCTCGGGAGCCGCTGTTAGATTTTTGAGGTTTGGCGGATGGCGCACCTTCCCAGGTCAGTATGCGTGGTTTCCACAATTGACGGCACTTCCGTGAGGGTGATACCACTCCAGTAGTTAACTCAGAAGTTTAGCCTTGGCTCTTGCGGGTGCCGGGTGACCCACGCTTCGTTGTTTTCGCGAAGGTGGGTGCTTATTTTGAGTTGATCAAGTAAAACTCCGTCTGGCGCGGCTGGAAGAATTTGTAGCCGTCGGGCGTGAGGTAAGCGTCGTCTTCGGCCATGACGTAGATTTTCTGGCCGCCCCATTCGGGGATGGCGGTTTTTGTGTTGAGCTCGATCGATTGATACGAGCCGTCGCGCAGACGCTCCTGGGATGACGGGCCCACGGCTTCGTGGGTGGGGTTCACGGTTTGCGACGCGCGGAAATCGATGCTTGCGCCGAGGCCGTGTCCTTGATTGCCGATGGGGTGGCTGTAAATCATGGCTTCGATTCCCTTCGGCTTCATTTCTGCCATGGTGAGGTCATACACTTCGCCGCCGGTGCGGCCCGGCCGAGCGGCGCGCAACATGAGGGCGTCCTGCAGGGCGTTGGTGTTGTCCATCGCTTTCTGCAGGCCGGCTGGAACCGTTTTCTCGCCGGGAAGCAGGACGTAGGCCATCTTCTGCCAGTCCGTGCTCATGCCCATGTAGGAGATTCCGAAATCGAGATGCACCAGATCTCCCGGCTCGATCACGGTTTCTTCTTTCGCGACGGCGAGGAAACCGCGCGACGTTTCGGACGGCATGCCCTTGCGTTGCACGCGCAGGTCGGGCTGGAACCAGGTGTCGACGCGATTGCGCCACATCTCGTCATAGAGCCAGCGGCGCACGTCGCCGACGGTCGTCTTCCCCGGCGTGATCACTTCATTTGAGAGAGCGCGCTTGGTGATGAGGTCGGTGAGGATCACTTCCTGGTTGTAGGTGTCGAATTCCTCCGGGATGCGAGTGGCGAGGTATTCGCCGATCAATTCCTGCGCTGGCACGAAAGTCTTCGCAGCGTCCGGGCCCATTTTATCGGCGAGATAATCGTAAGTGGATTTTGTGAGGCTGCGCGTCACGCCGCGGCGGCCGTCAATGCCGAGACCGATGTGGGCCGGGTGGTACGTGTCCCACAGGGCTTTGAGTTGCTTGTCTACAGGATGCTGCGAAGGATCATCGGTGCTCTCGAAGAACCGTTGGACATTTTCTTCCGAGTAACCGGTGACGGCGATTTTCTTGAGGCCTGCGTCACCCGCATCCACGAATACGAAAATATCGCGACCGCCGGTGTAGACGCGCGGCGGCGCAACATACTCCGTGAGCGGATCGTTGTGAAATTCTTCGTTGACCACGATCCACATGTCCACGTGGCTGCGGCGCATCATGTCGAGCAGCATGGCGTGGCGCTTGACGAGCCACTGCTCGCGAACGGCGATTTGCTGAGACCACGGCAGAAGCTCCGGCGCCTTCGGGAGATTTCTTTGCTTCGATTTCTGAGTTGCTGCTGCGCCAATCAACACGCCGCATGCCGCCAGGACCAAAACCCATTTTCGTGGACTCATTCCAAATCCTCCGCGCGGCATCCTATAACATTTGAAGGCCAGAAGTACGGCCTTGGCTCCGGACCGAATGGGCGAGTGGTATCATCCGTGTTCCGAGTCAACGGGAGTGCCAGGAAGGGTTTCGCGGGGTCACACAATGAAAGACCGATCGCAAACCGCAGAGCGCCACGACGCGCTGGAGGTTTCGCTCGCTGGCATCGGCCTGATCAATTCTCCGCGACTGAACAAAGGGACGGCTTTCCCCGACCACGAGCGCGACCTTTTCGGTCTGCACGGCCTGTTGCCGCCGCACGTCGGCACGCTCGATGAACAAGTAGAACGCCGATTGCGCGCGCTTAACGACGAACCCACCCCATTCACCAAATACAGCTTCCTTCGCGACCTCCAAGACATCAACGAGACACTTTTCTACGCGCTGCTGGTCCGCAACATCGAGCAGATGCTGCCGCTGGTCTACACCCCCACGGTGGGCGAGGGCTGCCAGCGCTTCAGCGAAATATGGCGAAAGCCGCGCGGCCTGTTTCTGAGTTATCCAAACAAGGAGCGCATCCACCAAATCCTGAGCCACCGTCGGTACGACACTGTGAAATGTATCGTGGTGAGCGACGGCGAGCGAATTCTAGGTCTCGGCGACCAGGGCGCCGGCGGAATGGGCATCCCCATCGGGAAGATGGCGCTCTATACCGCGCTGGGCGGGATTCATCCGGAGAATTGCCTTCCGATTTTGCTGGACGTGGGAACGAACAACGAGGAAAGGTTGAAGAGTCCAATTTATGTCGGATGGGCGCATCAACGAGTGTGCGGCGCTGAGTACGACGAATTCGTGGAACTTTTCGTGCAGCACGTGAAAAGGCGCTGGCCGCACGTTCTTTTGCAGTGGGAGGATTTTGCCGGTTCCAACGCGGCGCGCCTGCTTGCTCGCTACCGCAATGAGTCGTGTACATTCAACGACGACATTCAAGGCACCGCGGCGGTGGCAACGTCAACCGTGATTTCTGCGATCAATGTGACTGGCGTGCCGCTCGAGCAGCAGAAATTCGTTGTGCTCGGCTTCGGAAGCGCAGGACTCGGCATTACAAATTTACTGGCGCAGTTCATTCAGGACAAAGGTGTGCCGCCAGACGAGGCGCGCAAGCAGTTCTACGCAATCGATCGCGACGGCCTGATCACGGATAAAACTCAAGGCATGCGGCCGGAGCAGATGCTGTATGCGCGCAGCGAGGAGGAAGTGAAGGCCTGGAGGCAGCAGCCGAACGCCGAGATCACGCTGCTGGATGTGGTGCGCTATGCGAAGCCTTCGGTGTTGATCGGTGTCTCCGGGCAGGCTGGCGCGTTCACCGAGCAAGCCGTGCGCGAAATGGCCAAATATGCGGATCGGCCAATCATCTTTCCGCTCTCTAATCCGACCTCGCGCAGCGAAGCGACGCCGCAGGATTTGATGAACTGGACGGAAGGACGCGCGCTGATCGGAACTGGAAGCCCGTTTGAACCGGTGCGCGTGGGAGGAAAGGAGGTTCACATCGCGCAGACCAATAATTCGTACATTTTCCCCGGGCTGGCGCTGGGAATCGTGGCGTCGAAAGCGAGAAGGGTGACCGATGCGATGGTGAAGGCTGCGGCCGAAGAACTGGTGCGCCATCTGCCCACGCGAACCGACAAGAATGCGAGCCTGCTTCCGCCGATTTCCAAGACGCGCGAATTGGCGCGGGAGATTGGTGAGGCTGTTGGAAGGCAGGCCATGAAGGAAGGACAGGCACAGATCGGAGAAGCGGACTTGACCGGCGAGCTCGAAGCCAATATTTGGAATCCTGTGTACGTCCCCTATGTGCGCAAACCATTGAAACGCCAGCCAAAATGACATCGAAGCGCATGACAGGAAAGAAGTCCGGAGCGATGTTGCGCATTGTCTCGCTGGCGCCGAATGTGACTTCGATTCTCCTCGCGCTTGGAGCGGGCCGAGAGTTGGTTGGCGTAAGCAAATGGTGCAAAGAAGTGGCGCCGGTGGGCCGACGCCCGCAGGTGGGCGACTGCTGGAAGATGGACGTTCGCGAAGTGATGCGGCTTAAGCCGACTGTTCTGATTGGCTCGGTGCCGTTTGCGCCGGAAACGGTGGCTAGCGTCCTGAAAGAGCCGGTCGCTTTCCTTGCGATTAATCCGCGCTCGTTGGCTGATATCGAGACGGACATTCGCACGCTCGCGCGTCTCGCGAATCGCGCAACCGCAGGCGAGAAGCTGATACGCGCCATGCGATCGGATTTCGAATCAATCGCGCGACAAACGAAGCAATTCCGCGAGCGCCTGCGTCCGCGCGTTTATTGCGAGGCGTGGCCGCACCCGAGGATTAGCTCGCCTCCCTGGGTTTCTGAATTGGTGGAGATGGTGGGCGGAGAAGCCGTGGTGCCGGCGGGGACATGTATTACAGATGAGGAGGTTGCGCGCGCTCGTCCTGATGTGATCGTTCTGGCATGGACCACCGCCGGTGCGCGTTCGAAGCCATCTAGCGCGCTCCGCAATGCTGCTTGGCGGGACGTGCCGGCAGTAAGAGCAGGCCGCGTGGTCGTGATTCGCGACGAGCTTCTCAATACGCCCGGGCCGCCGCTTATCGAGGGCGCACGTCAGCTTTTTCGCGCGATCCATCCGGTAACCGGCTTACGTGGCCGCACCACTGGGACGCGAGCGGAGCAGCGATGATTACGGTAGTCGCTGCTTTGATTCAGGCCGAAGGCAAACTTCTGGTCTGCCAGCGCAAGCGCGGAACGTCATTCGCAATGATGTGGGAGTTTCCCGGCGGAAAAGTAAAGCCCGGCGAGACGCTGGAGCAAGCTCTCGTGCGCGAGCTCGAAGAAGAGCTCGGCACGAAGGCGACGATTGGTTCTGAGGTCTACCGGGCGCAGCACCGCTATGCGGAAATCAGCGACGCGATCGAGCTGATCTTTTTCAATGCGCACCTCGATCCAAAGAAAGTGCGGAATTTGGTCTTCGAAGAGATTTTGTGGCGCGAGCCGTCGTCGCTTCCGGAGCTTAACTTTTTGCCGGCTGACAAGGAGTTGATCGAAAAGTTGGCTTCCGGAACGCTCTTAGCCGGAGACCGGAAATAGTGGGGTCTGCAGCTGGCCTCATTTCTGAGCCCCGTCTCAGCGCGTGGAATATCACTGAAGTTTAATCTGTTCGGAACGGTGTGTGCCCTGTGTGCTCCCTCGCCTGAATTTCATGTTATAGTTTTTATGAAAAGCTAAAAGAGCACCAGCTCATAGGAGTCCGCATGGCGTCGAAAACCCATCGGGCGGTAATGGAGCCCGAGGTTGAAAAAAATGGCACCCCGTCGAATGAACTTCACCTGAACCTCTACAAGATGCTCGTGAAGTGCCGGATGTGCGACGAAAAAGCGCGAATTCTTTTCCGCCAGGGCAAATACAAAGGAAATTTCTATTCTGGCGTCGGCCAGGAGGCCACGAGCGTCGGCACGGCGTTCAGCCTGAAGAAGGATGACTGGATTGCGCCCTCGCATCGCGATTGGACGTCGAACGTCATCAAAGGCGTGCCGCTTAAATTCTGCTTCGCGCAACTTTTCGCAAAAACCACGAGCCCGGATCGCGGCCGGTCGTCGCCGGCGCACATGGGCTATCCCGAGCTGCACGTAATCACGCCCGCGAGCAGTATCGCAGGGCAGCTGAATGTTGGCACAGGTGTGGCGCTCGGAATCAAAAAGCTGCGCCGCAACGACGTGGTGGTTTCCTACTTCGGCGACGGCGCTACGAGCTTCGGTGGATTTCACGAGGCGCTGAATTTCGCGGGCGTGCATAAGCTTCCAATCATTTACGTGTGCCAGAACAATCTCTGGGCGGAATCGGTGCCCCTGCGTTTGCAAACCGCGCTCACGAATCTTTCTGACCGCGCCAAGGCTTACGGCTTCCCCGGCGTTTCGCTCGACGGCAACAACGTTCTCGAAGTGTACGACGCCGCGCAAAAGGCGATCGGGCGCGCTCGGGGCGGACAGGGCCCGACGCTGCTCGAGTGCAAGACATATCGTTGGTACGGGCACTCGGAAATCGATCCTGCGAAATACCGCGTGAAGGAAGAAGTGGACGCCTGGAAGAAAAAGGATCCGGTGGCGACATTCGAGAAGCAATTGATGGAAAAGAAGCTTTTGAACGACGCGAAGAAAAAGCAGATTGCCGACGAAATCACGCAGGAAATCAACGAAGCGGTGGACTTCGCCGAGCAAAGCCCCTATCCCGATGCGTCCGAGCTTGCGGACCACATCTGGGCGCAATAGACGCGATCAAAAGGAATCGAAATAAAAATGGCTCGAACGATCAACATGCTGGAAGCGATCAACGAAGCTCTTTCGCAGGAGATGGAGCGCGACGAGCGCGTCTTCATCCTCGGCGAGGATATTGGCCTCTCTGGCGGCGTTTTCAAAGTGACTGACGGCTTGCTTGACAAATTCGGCGAAGAGCGCGTACTCGATACGCCGCTGGCCGAGGGCATCATCATCGCGGCGGCGATTGGCTCGTCGATGATGGGGCTGCGGCCTGTGCCGGAGATTCAGTTTGCTGATTTTATTACGCCTGCCGTGGAACAGATCGTGCAGCAGGCTTCGAAATTGCGTTATCGCAGCGCGGGTGGATACTCGTGTCCGATAACGATTCGCGTGTGCTGCGGCGCGGGAGGCGGCAGCGGACTGTATCACTCGCAGGAGAACGCTACGTGGTTCGTGCACGAGCCCGGGCTGAAAGTGGTGATGCCTTCGACCGCGTACGATGCAAAAGGGATGCTGCTCGCCGCGATTCGCGATCCCGACCCGGTGATTTTCTTCGAGCACAAATCCTTGTACCGGCAAGCGAAGTCCGAAGTCCCCGAAGGCGATTACACGGTACCGATCGGGCCGGCGGCGGTCCGTCGCGAAGGGCGCGACCTGACCATCCTAACCTACGGATTCATGACGCAGAAGTCGCTCGATGCGGCAGAGCAAATGGCGCAGAAAGGCGTGGAAGCAGAAGTGGTGGAGATTCGCACGCTCGCGCCAATCGACAAGACTACGATTCTCGATTCGGTGCGCAAGACGAACAAGGCGCTCATCGTTCATGAAGACAAAAAGACTATGGGTTACGGCGCAGAACTCGCCGCCATTCTGAGCGAGGAAGCCTTCGATGATCTCGATGGACCCATCATGCGCGTGACGGGTCCCGATGTGCCGGCGATTCCCTTCAGCCCGAATCTCGATAAAGCCTGGCAAGTGAACACGGAGAAAATCGTAGCAGGCATCGAGAAACTAGCCGCGTACTAAGTGCGCTGTTCGTAGTAGATGCAATGGCTCGCGTATTAGTGCGAGAGCCAGACGCGAAAATCCGCGCGAGCAGCCGCGAGTGACCCACAGGTTTCTCGAGTCGAATCCCCATGTGGACCCCTGTATGCAAGGCGATCCGCTGAACTGTTGATCAACTAGCGCGTTTGCGATGCGTCCACCCGCCGGACACGTCTTCCTTCCTCCATCCTGCGACGAGCAGCGCACCACCGTCGACCTTCCGCTGGGCCGCCCGCCAGTCCAAACTTGGAATTCGCCTTGGCAGCCACGATCGACCCAGACGCCCATGTTATCGTAGCCCCACGAACGTCCTTGTGCACAGTTGGCTCCGCCGATTTGCCGCGTAAGTTGCGCGCCGCGAACCCAGCCATTCACCGGGCAGTGACGAAACCGGCCATCCGTCGATCTGCATCGTATGCTAGTTGAGGCGCCAGTGTACTGCTGCGCATGCGTCTTTGCGGGCGCGAGCAAAAAGATTGCGGCTGCGAGCAGAGCTATAATCCAAGGCATTCGACGCATGGTTTCTCTCTCCCGAGTAGCGGCTCGATCGCCATCCACAATTCCGAGCGACTCGCCGCGTGTAGATGACTGACGCATCCTGCCGAAGCTGCAGCCCTACGTCAATGCGATTTTTTGAGGCGCGAACGCTCACACTAGCGTGCGGCCGCCGTCAACCGCGAGTACTTGGCCGGTTACAAACTCCGCGGTAGCAAAATACACCACTGCGTCCGCGATGTCGTCGCCCGTTCCGGTGCGATGGAGCGGCACGCGCTTGATGTAGTCCTGGTCGGGCGGCTCGTCTGGAAATTGAATCGTTCCGGGCGCCACACTATTCACCAGAATTTCCGGGGCCAGTGCGCGGGCGAGACATTTCGTCAGCATGATTGCGCCGGCCTTCGAAACACAGTAGTGCGTGTAGGCCGGCCACGGGAGAATCCCTCCCAGCGACGACAGATTGATGATGCGGCCGCGTCCATGCCGCTTCATCAGCGGCGCCGCAGCTTGCGCACAAAGAAATTGCGACTTCAAGTTCGCGTTCATGATTCGGTCCCACTGCTCGTCGGTAAGTTCCTCGAACTTCGCGGCGAAAAACATTCCTGCGTTATTTACAAGAATATCGAGGCGGCCGAATTCCTTGTCTACCGCCGCGAACATGCGGTGGACGTCCGCACGGCGTGAGACATCGGCCTGCAACGCGGTGGCACGCCGGCCTAAAGATTGAATTTCGCTCGACAGCTCCTCGGCTTCGGCTTTCGACGTGGCGTAGTTGATAATCACATCCGCGCCTTCTTTCGCGAGCCGCAGGGCAATACTGCGCCCGATCCGTTTCGCAGCTCCGGTGACCAGAGCCACTTGCCGTGCGAGCAGTTTTTCTGCCGTCATTCGGGCCCCCGTGTCTCTTCGCGCAGTCCGCATCCGCTGGCCTTTGCGTGCATCATTTTCGCTGCCAACTGCAAAATTCGTTCCACGGCCTCGTCCGGTCCAACGCCGCGCGCGTGAATATTCGAGATCAAGTTGCGGTCCGCGTCGGTTTGGCCTCTCGTAGGACGAAACGCCATGTACGCCGAAAGACTGGTCGCAGTCGCAAGGCCCGGCCGCTCTCCGATTAATAGCACGGCTGCCTGAGGCTTCAACAGCTCGCCAATTTCATTCAAAATTCCCACGCGACAATGGCGGATTACGAAAGTGTGCCCTGCAGTCCATCCGCGCGCTTTCACGCCTGCGAAAAGTGGCGGGAGCAAGTGCGGAACCTGTTCAGCGACAGCCGCCACCGACAGGCCGTCCCCGATTGCGATCTGAATATCGCAATTGCGTGCGTAGTTTCTCGCTAGCCGCTCACGGGACTCATCGTCAAATTGCCGCCCAAGGTCGGGCCGCAACAGGTATTCGTCCTTGTTGCGCGCTCTCGTCCGGAATTCGCCCAGCTCCCAACGGCGCACAAAATCCACGCCGAGAGAGGCATTGAGATCCAATTCGTCACGCACCGCGTCTCGCGCGGCTGCGTGCGCTTCGCGCAAATCCAGCTGCGTTCCTGTTCGATACGCTGCTCCTGCTCGCCCCAGAAGAACGCGCGCCGGCGTTCGCGCCCGAATCTTCTGGATGAGGTCGGGCCAGTCCCCGCCCGGCAAAGATTCGTCGCGCCGCTTCAGCACGCTGGCCACCTAAGTGATCCCTTCGAGCGACGTTTCGAGCCGGTGCATCAACTGCCTGCGCGCCGGCGCATCAAGTAACGCCGGCTCGCCGTCGCGATAAATTCCCTCGCCTTCAAGCCAATGCAGAAATTCAGGCGCAGGCCGCAGCTTGAATAATCTTCTCACCGCCAGCGCGTCGTGATAGCTCGTCGACTGATAATTCAGCATCACGTCGTCCGAGCACGGCACGCCCATAAAATAGTTGCAGCCCGCCGCTGCCAAAAGCACAAGCAAATTGTCCGCCGAATTCTGGTCCGCCTCGGCGTGATTCGTGTAACACACATCGCAACCCATCGGCAGCCCCAGCAGCTTGCCCATGAAATGATCTTCGAGCCCCGCTCGAATAATTTGCCGCTCATCGTACAAATACTCCGGGCCGATAAATCCCACCACGCTGTTCACCAGAAACGGATCGAACACGCGCGCCACTCCGTACGCCCGCGCCTCCAAGGTGAGTTGATCGATGCCTTGATGCGCTTCGGCCGAAAGCGCGCTTCCCTGCCCCGTCTCGAAATACATCAGATTATCGCCCTTCCACTCGACGTCGCGCTGCCGATGATGTTCGAGCACTCGTTCGCGGCCCTCGCGCAACGTCGCGAGCGTGATTCCGAAACTACGATTCGTCGCATCCGTGCCTCCAATCGATTGAAACAGCAAATCCACCGGCGCCCCGCGCTCCATCGCGGCAAGTTGTGTGGTGACGTGAGCGAGACAACATGTCTGCGTGGGAACTTTGTACGCGTCGACCAATCGCGCCAGGCCGTTCAGATTCGCGAGTACCGCATCGACGGAATCTGATGCTGGGTTGACGCCGATTACCGCGTCGCCGCAGCCATAAAGCAGCCCCTCAAACGCCGAAAGCAAAATCCCGCCCACATCATCCGCCGGATGGTTCGGCTGCGCGCGAATCCCCAGCACACCGCTCTCGCCCATCGTATTTCGGCACCGTGTGACGTTCCGAATCTTCGCGGCAGCCAGGATTAAATCCTTATTGCTCATGATTTTCGCCACTGCCGCGGCGATCTCCGGAATAATCGCTCGACCCGCGCGCTTCAGCTCCATCTCGCCTGTGGCATCGTCGAGCAATAACTCGCGAAATTCCCCCACCGTAAGGCTGGCAATTTCGTAAAACGCCTCGCGATCATGCGTTTCTAGAATCACTCGGCTCACATCGTCTTCATCCGGATCAATCACCGGTTGCGCAACGATTTCCGCGAGTGGCAAATCCGCCAGCTCCCGCTTTGCCGCCACCCGCTCGCGCTCCGACCGCGCCGCGATTCCGGCCAGATGATCGCCAGACTTCTCTTCGTTTGCCTTGGCAAAAAGCTCGCGCAAGTCCGAAAACACGAATCGCTCAGTCATAATCCGCCGCCACGCGCAAATCCCCCCGCCGCCGCAAAGTATCACCAATCGTCATCATGTGGAAAGCGCGCCCCAAGCGCCGGTAGCCACGACGACGCACTGTTCGTCGTGGGCCCCTATAATAAAAGCTTCGCCGCCCCATTGACGGTGCCAACCTACTCTGGTACATAGGTACATATGAAACGAGCGGCCATTGCGAAACACAAGCTGCAGGTCGAAAGAATCCAGACCGGCGTCCGGATGGAAAAGCGCATCCTGAAAGTACTCAAAGCCCTCGCCGAGTATCACGACCTCACGCTCGGCGATCTCCTTGAGGGCATCGTCCTCCATGTTTTCGATGGCAAACGCCCCTTCGGCGCGCCCTCGCTCCAGCGCATCCGCGATCTCAAGAAGTTTTACCACCTCGACCTCAACTCCTCCGCCAGCCATAGGCTGATCGAAGTCCGTGCGGCGCCTTCACGCAACCGCAAGAATAAATCACCCAAAAGGAACCGCCGAAAATGACCTCCTCCCCGGAAACCCGAAACGCTCCGCCTCCAGCCCGCCATCTCAGGAACGCCATTGCGATCCTCTGTTGGTCAGTAGGGCTGGTGGTTCTCATCGAATCGTGCCTGTTCGTCTTTTCGGCCTCGCGGGCGCACGAATTCGCTCGGTCAGGGATGCCTCATCTGATTCGTCCGATCCTCGGCGGTGCCGAAATCATCGCCGCGCTTCTCTTCCTCGTCCCGCCCACGCGATCGATCGGCGGCTACGCTCTACTCGGAATTTTCACCCTCGCCGCCCTGATCCATATTCTCCACGGCCAACCGGATGTCGGAGGCCTCGTCGTTTACGCAGCCGCCGTCTACACAGTCCTCGCCGCCCGCGAATTCTGAACGCTTCTCGCGCCTTCGAACGCAATCCCCTGCTAAAATCTTCCGCGTTCGCACCAGCCGTGTTCGTGGAGGCTCCATGCCGCTCGATTTGCCACTCGATTTGCTTGCGATCGCCGCTCATCCTGATGACGTCGAGCTCACCTGCGGCGGCACCGTCCTCAAAATGTCCCAAGCCGGCTACCGCACCGGCATCCTCGATCTCACGCGCGGCGAAACAGGCACCCGCGGCACTCCTGAAACGCGCCTGCGCGAAGCCGCGCACGCCGCAAAAATTCTCGGCGTAAAAGTCCGCCGCAATCTCGGCCTTCCCGATGCTCGCCTCTCGCTCATCGAAGAATTCAAAATCGCTGTCGCGGAAGCGATCCGTGAACTCCAGCCCCACACGATCATCCTGCCTTACTGGGAAGGCCGCCACCCCGATCACTACAACGCGTCGAACCTCGGATTCGAAGGTGCCTTTATTGCCGGACTGAAGACCTACCCTATGAAGGGCGAGCCATTTCGCCCGTTTAAAATTCTCTACGCCACGTCTGACGCCACTGCGAGGCCAACTTTCGCCGTGGACATCACCAAGCAGTATGAAGGCCGCCGCCGCGCCATCCTTGCGTACAAATCGCAATTCACCCCGCCGAAAAAATCGCTCAAATCGAAAGTCTACCTCCCTCTGGATGAGCTCGAAAGCCGCATGGGCGATCAGGCCCGCCACTACGGACGAATGATCGGCGTGAAGTATGCGGAAGGGTTCGTCATGAAAGAAGTGATGCACATCGACGACGTGGTAAAAATTCCCGTTCGATCAATCTAATCTCTTAGCTCATGAAATCGCCAGTCGACCGCGATTCAAGAGGAGAACATGTCGTGAGAATTTCATCGAAGGCACCGGTATTCGCAATCATCGCGCTTCTCGCGCTGATCGCCTTCAAACTCTACACCACCAAAGCGGCGCCAACGCCCGCACAGTTGTGGACACCTAGCTGCGTAGCCACCATTCCAAAATCGTGGGGCCAATTTAAAGGAGGCGACGCGCAATCAGGCCTGGCCTTCGAGGACAACGCGGGCACTCTCCGCTTCTTAACCAACGTTCCATGCGGCGGAACTCCCCTCGTCGCTCTCGAAGTTCGCCGCAACCCGGCTAACTAGCCCCAGTAGCACAGGCATTCCTGCCTGTGCCGCAAGTAACTATCAGCACCGCTCGCGATGCTTGGCTCCCGCGTTCGCTCGTTCTTTTCAGTAGCGAAGGCCTCAGCCTGCGCCAACTCAAAAACGCGCCACCGTCCCAAATTCTTGGCTTACGCGCGAAATCGTTCTTTAGTGGCGTAGTATCCCCGAAGCGCGAGCCTAGCAGCCGCTGCTCCGCATATTTCCACCTCCCGCCGTGCCTCACCCGTGATACATTTCGCCATCCACAGATCCAATCCTCAAATTTCCGTCCTTTGCGGGGAGGCCCAATTGAAACGACGAGCGTTAGTGATTCTAGCCATCACGGCTGGCCTGGCCCTCACGGGCGGCAAATCCACGAAATTAGTATTTACGTGGCTCAATCCCAACCAACACGCCAACCATTTCAAAAACATCATGGTTCTCGGCATCAACGGCCGCGCTTCCATTCGAGCAGAGTTCGAAGATCAGCTCTGCGCCGCCATCACCAGGCCGGGAATCCAGTGTTCACCTAGCTACTCCCTGATTCCGCGGCCCACTAGCACGCCACTCGATATGAACGATCTCAGAAGTGTTGTGAGTGGCCAAAATATTGACGCCATCGTCGCCTCGCGTCTCGTGAAGGTCGATAAAACCGTCACCTATATCCCCGGCCAGGCCTATCCGATGTTTCCCGTTTACGGCACGTTCTACGGCTACTATGGCGCGATCTATCCGGTGGTTTATTCGCCGGACTATCTTCGCGTCGACAAGACAGCGCAGGTGGAGACGAATTTCTATTCGGCGGTTGCGCCGGATGGAGTGCTGGTCTGGACGGGAACCAGTGACACAGTGAACCCTAAATCGCCCAACAAGGCGATCGATGCCCTTTCGAAGATCATCGTGAAGGAATTAGAGAAGCAAAATATTATTTGAGCAGAAAGCCGAAACTGGAAATGTGCGCTTTGGTGATTGGGCGGGTGAATCAGAAATCGTCGGACTCGAGCGCGTAGCTATAGCCGGGCAGAGTTTGAATGGGCCCGCGGTTATCCACCTTCACCTTCACCGGCCGCTCCGATTCCGCGCCCGTTCGCCGCAGCACCACGTAAGTAGTCAGCGCTTCGTTGTACACCTTCGTAATCAGATACGACTCGGCCGTATCGTCTTTCTTCCAAACCTGGCCGACTTGAATCTTCCGGGCGGGCATCCTACGAATGTAAAGCCATTCCCGAAAGCCGTCAACATTGCAACGCACCGCCGATTCCCAGGCCAAACTTCAGGAATCGCACGTTACAGGTGCCCTGAAAACGCATGGCTCTCGCCGCGAATCTGTGGCAAGCTACCCCGCATGGGAAACAAAGACGCACACCGCCGCGAAAAGAAAAAGCCAAAAAAGAAAGCTCCTCCCACCACCGCAGCGAACCCGCCCGCTTCCCGCTGGGTTCCCCCGCCACCGCCACCGCCTAAGGTCTAGCTTCGCCCTGCGACCTTCTCGCCCCGCGGCACATCTATATTAATAGAATCCTCAAGGGAGGAATTTCATGTCCAAGAAACTAGCAGACAAGGTCGCCGTGGTAACCGGCGCATCCAAAGGAATCGGCGCAGCAATTGCCAGGCAGCTCGCATCCGATGGCGCATCGGTCGTAGTGAATTATTCTTCCAGCAAGGAAGGCGCCGAGCGCGTCGTCGCGGAAATCAAGAAGGAGGGAGGCAAAGCCGTCGCGGTGCAAGCCGACGTTGCCAAGAAAGCCGACGTCGAGCGCCTCTTCGCCGAAACCAAGAAAACCTTCGGCCGGCTCGATATTCTCATCAACAATGCCGGCATCTACGAGTTCGCCCCAGTCGAGGGAATTACAGCCGACAACTTCCACAAGCAGTTCGATCTCAACGTCCTCGGCCTGCTCATCGCTTCACAGGAAGCAGCGAAGCTTTTCGGACCGGACGGCGGAAGCATCGTCAACATCAGTTCTCTCGCCACCATCATTACGCCGCCCAATTCGGCGGTCTACAGCGGAACGAAAGCAGCCGTCGAGGCCGCCACAAAGGTTCTCGCGAAGGAGCTTGGCCCGCGAAAAATTCGCGTCAACGCAGTCAGCCCGGGAATGGTTGACACGGAAGGATATCGTGCCGCCGGACTCGCTGAAGGTGAATGGCGCAGGATGGTGGAAGCGCAGACCCCGCTCGGCCGCATCGGTCGACCGGAAGACATCGCCCCGGCCGTCGCATTCTTCGCTTCGCCGGATTCATCATGGATCACCGGCGAAACCCTCGTAATCTCCGGCGGCTTCCGCTAGTCGATCCGTTTTAGTCACGCACTGCAAACGCGCGGCCGCCCCTCGCGGCCATGTGTCGCTTATCTTCAGTAGGGCGCGGCATGCCGTGCCCGAACCCCACAGGCACCCGCCCGCCATCCACATACCGCGTCGCTACAAATGTTTCGCCATTGATTCAAGTCGGCATATCGCGACAAACACCTCTATTACAGGAAATCCACAACTCCCGTTTCGAGGTTATACATCGAGCCTGCAATCTTAATGCTGCCGCTCGATTCGAGTTCCCGCAGCACTGGGCTCTGTTCCCGAATCTTCGCGATAGTCAGTTCCACGTTCTTTCGCGCCACGGCGTCTACGAACGCATAGTTTTTAGATGTTCGCTCTCCGCTATGTTGAGTCGCTTCCACGGCTGGGCGTATCTTCGCCAGCAATGCCGTCAGATTGCCCAGCTTCACATCGTCAATCGCGCCTTTGATAGCGCCGCAGGCGGTGTGTCCCATCACCAGCACCACTTTTGAACCCGTCACCTTGCATGCGAATTCCATGCTGCCCATGATGTCCTCGTCCGCGATGTTGCCTGCCACGCGGCCGCTGAAAATATCGCCGATACCATAGTCGAGAACTACTTCGGCGGGCACCCGCGAATCTACGCAGCCGAAAACAATTGCGGCAGGATACTGCCCCTTCGCAGTCGCCTTCGCTTCTCGCACCAGATCGCGATGTTGCGGTTTCCCCGACCGGAACCGCTCGTTGCCGGCTTTCATCTGTTGAATCACCTCGTCCGGAGTCATCTTGTCGCGCTGCTCTTTAGTCAGATCCGCGTGTACCGGCAAGCTGCCCACGCTCGCCCCTGCCATCCCAACAGCAGCCGCAATCCCCACCGTCTTGCAAAAGGCCCGGCGGTCGAAACGATCTCTCCGCTGACCCAATTCTGAAAGCCGCATCGTCGCGCTCCTTCGATCTGGATTTAACTCGCTGGTCCTTATTTCCGCTCGAAAGCGGAGGCATTGTACTCCCAACCAGACCCTTCTGCGCGTTGCTCGACATTAATTTAGCTCGGTTCGCAAATCCGCGATTACCGCCCTTGCTGTCGCTCATGATTGTCGATACACCTGAATACAAGAAAATGGTGTATACTGTTTACATGGCTCGAACCAACATCAACTTGGACGCCTCTTTAATCCGCAAGGCCCGCAAACTCACGCGCCTCAAGACCAAACGCGCCATCGTCGACCGGGCTCTCCACCTGCTTGTCCGCTCTGAAACACGCAAGGCCATTCTCAGTTACTACGGCAGCGGAATCTGGTCGGGCAATCGCAAACCCGCCCGCAGGAATCGCGTCTGATACTGGTCGATAGCTCCGTTTGGATTGATTTCTTTGGTTCCCGGCCCGGCCCCGCGGGTGCAGAACTACGTCGCATGATTGTCGAAGACGAGCCATTCGCCCTCACCGGCATCATAGTTACCGAAGTTCTCCAGGGTCTCAAACGCGAAGCCGCCAAGATCGCGCACTATCTATCCCTGTGGGACATGCTCGAACCCGCTGGCTTTTCCACGTACGCGCAAGCCGCATCAATTTCTCGCCACGCTCGGTTCAAGGGATCCAGCATCACAACGATCGAAGCCCTGATCACAGCCATTGCGCTTGAACACGGCGCCACGATCTTCACCCTCGACAAGGGTTTCTCCCGTATAGCTCGCTTCACTCCGCTCCGTTTGCAACGCTTACCAGACGTTAGAGAGGAGTGCGGAAACTCCTGGCGCAGCAAGCCTTTACGGCTCAACGCGTGACACGATGGCAAAAGAGCTTTGAGAATTCTCTCGCTGATCTGCGTGTTCAAGAACTTGGAAAACGCATGTTCCATATTTCGGACGCTACTGAAGCGTACACAGCTCGAGTCACCGACAGGCGGGAATGGGCATCCAACTAATAGAGGGATCTATACGGCGGCGCGAGCTGCCGGAAGAAGGTGATACATGAACATTCGTAAAAGCATTGGTATCGTTACCGGACTTTTGCTGGTGCTGATCGGGTTTGCGCCTCGGGCGGGAGCGCAAGCCACAAACGAAGGAACGCGGGTCACTTTCCGGGAGGCAATACGAATTCCTGGGCTAGTGCTTCAGCCCGGATCGTACATCTTCGAGTTGGCACCCTCCTACGGATTGAGGCTCAACTTAGATCGGATCCAAATCTACAACAGCGATCATACGCAACTGGTCGATACTATCGAGACCGTTTCGGCATGGCGCGAGTCTGCCACCAATGGAACGATGATGACGTTCGCAGAAAGCTCCAACGGAAGACCGCCGGCACTGCTGCAATGGTTCTACCCAGGCATGCGCGATGGACACGCTTTCATCTATTCCGCTCGTACAGAGCGCAAATTGCAGGCCGCCAAAGACGATTACGTCGTGTCGAATACCCGGGGCGCCCGGCTGGTAGCGGACGCAAGCGGAGACTAACCGTGCGCAACGCTGTCGTGTAGGATGCCGCCGCTGCTTCAACTTAGTACACGGTGACGCGATTAAAAGCGGCTGTAAGTCATAGAAACCATAGGCGAGTAACAATTTCTAATCGGCGGTAGAGCGGGGTCGGAAAGTACCGAATTTCGGCTCTCATTGCCGCCGATCTGTCGCAGGAATCGTCGCCTGGCTAGTCTTCCGCGTCACGAAAGTAACTATTTGCGGGGTCGCGCCATCCTATGCTTTGTGTTCGTTGGTCTCGTGGTCGGGGGTGTATAATCCCTGCCAATCGGGTGGAGGTTCACATGAAAACGACCTGGACTATGCGATTGGCTGCGATTGCTTTCGCGGGTTTGCTGGCAGGTTCGACAGCCTTCGCGGCGCCTCCACAAAATCAGCAGACCGGTCAGCAAAGCGGGCAGCAAACAACGCAGCAGCAGGCTCCCGACAGCACCCAGAAGCAAACTCCACAACCGCCCGCGCAACAACCGGCACCGACAAATCAGCAGACCGACTCGTCAAGTCAACCGGCCGGTGCACAAGGGCCGGCACCCATCGCGCAGTCGAACGATCCGAACGTCAAGAAAGGCAGCGAGGCGGACGTCGATGCGGTGGGCAACCGCAACGTCGGCCACGGATTGAATTTCTATTCTCTGGAACACGAAATCGCGCTGGGCAAGCAGTTGGCGCAGGAAGTTGACCGCTCCGCGAAATTCATCACCGATCCGGTCGTCACTGAATACGTGAATCGCGTGGGCCAGAATCTCGTGCGCAACTCGGACGCACAGGTTCCCTTCACGATCAAAGTGATCGATTCCGACCAGATCAATGCGTTCGCGCTTCCCGGCGGATTTTTTTACGTGAATAGCGGCTTGATCATGCACGCCGATGAAGAGTCAGAGCTTGCCGGCGTGATGGCGCATGAAATTGCGCATGTTTGCGCTCGCCACGGCACAAAGAACGCAACCAAGGGCCAGATTATGCAGCTGGCTACTATCCCGCTGGTCATGCTGGGGCCGGGCGGCTGGGCTGGTTACGCGATCTACCAGGGCGCGCAGTTGATCGTGCCGATTTCGTTCCTGAAATTCTCGCGCGACGCCGAGCGCGAAGCCGATTACCTCGGCCTGCAATATATGTACAAGGCCGGCTACGACCCCAACTCCTTCGTATCCTTCTTCGAAAAGGTGACGGCGCTCGAAAAGAAGCAGCCTGGCTCGGTGCCGAAGATCTTCGCCACTCATCCGCCCACGCCCGATCGGATCGAAGCGGCGCAGAAAGAAATTGCCACGATCCTGCCGGCGCGCGAAGAATACATCGTCTCCACTTCCGAATTCGACATGGTAAAACGCCGCCTCGGCATGATTGAATCCAATCAAAAGGTCAACGACAAGGGCGGCAACAAGCCATCATTGCGGAAGAAAACGGATCAGACTCAAAAGACCGGACAAGCGCCGCCTGACACGAGCGGCGGTTCGGACGACGACAGCGATCGTCCAACCTTGAAGCGCCGCCCCGACCAACCCTAAAACTTACATCGAGAAATAAAAAGGGCGCCCAGATTGACGGGTGCCTTTTCTTTTTTCACTCGCGAGATTTTTCGCTACGAATTCTATTCCGCAGAAGCTATCCGTGCGCGTGAACTTCGGCGACGCCGAGGCGTTTTAATCCTTCCTGATAATATTTGCGGTAAAGAATGTCCCACTCTTCGCTGCCTTCCAGAATTTCTTTCTTCTGCGACGCAATCTTTGCGCGCACTTCGGTGTCCACCTGCTCTTCCACTTTCAGCAGCGAGGTGAGAATCGCCACGATTTCCTGGCGGATTGTGTCGCGATCCTCCACGAAATCCACGTCGGGAAGTGTAACAAGAAGGTCGATGATGCGGTGAGAGATGCGAACCGTCTTTTCGCGCGTCAGGCGCATTAGCGGAGAATCAACTTCCTTTCGCGGGCCAGCTGGCCTTTGGCTTTCTTGAACATTTCCTGATACGAAGCGCCCACCCGCTTCATTTCGTCCGAGTGCTTGCTCAGAATCTCGCGCACCTCTTCGTTCAGGCGGTCTTCTACCGTCACTTCGTCGGCCATCACCTGGCGCACGGCTTGCGTGACGTTCTCAACGTTCTTTGTCTCAATCATTTTCGCCGCTGCCAGCCGCTTCACCACTTCCTTGGCCATGTAGCCGACGAAATCCCGCGAGAGAAGCATTCCTTTGGCTCCCGACTGCAACTTCAAGCCTTTCAGTCTAATTGCTGGGCGTGAAGAGTGTCAAGGCGGCGCGCGGGATCCGATTTTTGCGTGGCGTCGAGTTTCGAAAATCCAAGCGGCTCTCGAGCGTCGCTCCTGTACGTTCGACCAGTGGCCAGCTTCGCCGCGACTTCGCTCGTGCCTCGCAAGTCACCTTTTATAAGCAGCTTAAATCGTGTTAACCAGGGCTGGGAGTACCTTTTCACTTCGACCTTCCAAACATTTCCTGCGCTTGTACGATTGCTTATCAGCATCGTTTGTATCTGGAATCGTCGAAAGCGCTGAGAAACATTCTGCGGGTTCCAGTGTTAGACATCGTAGGGATCGGGTGCGTTCCGATTCCGGTGCGCCTTGTTGCAAGTCGCGGCCCGGGCGCTCCATGGGATCGATCATCTATTGATTAGGTGAATCCATCAGGGGAGGATTTGAAATGCGTAAGCTGACTTCTACTTGGCCATTCTTTCTGGCTTTATGTCTCGCGTTAGGGATTTCTTCTGTGGTGGCGTCTCCTGCTTCCGCCCAAATCGCAGTCGGGATTTCCGTGCATGTTGGGCCGCCGGCGCTTCCGGTTTACGTGCAGCCCCCATGCCCGACGGAAGGTTACATCTGGACGCCGGGTTACTGGTCCCACGGCGATGCGGGTTATTTCTGGGTGCCGGGAGTCTGGGTTGCGCCTCCGCGAGTCGGTCTCCTCTGGACGCCGGGATACTGGGGCTGGAGAGAGGGAGTGTATGCGTTTCATGCCGGCTATTGGGGACCGCACGTTGGTTTTTATGGCGGCGTGAACTATGGATTTGGTTATGGCGGAGTGGGATTCGTTGGCGGAGCGTGGCACGGCGAGCATTTCGCGTATAACACGGCAGTGGTAAACGTGAACTCGACGGTGATCCACAATACCTACGTGGACAGGACGGTCGTCCATGAGGGCGAGGTGAGCCACGCGAGCTTCAATGGCGGCCCCGGCGGAACGAGAGCAGTAGCGACGGAGCAAGAACGCTCGTACGAGAGAGAGACGCACGTGCAGGCGACATCCGAACAGATGACCCACGAACACACGGCGGCTTCCGATCGATCGAACTTCGCGTCGGAAAATCATGGTCGGCCGGCGAATCCGGCGATGAGCCACGTGGGAGCGCGCGCGGAAAATCAGCAGGACCGGATTGCGAACGGCGTTCGCTCCGGTCAGTTGACGCCCGGCGAAACCAGCCACCTGGAATCGCGCGAAGCCAACATCAATCACGAAGTGAAGAATGATCGCGCGGCCAACGGCGGGAAGTTGACTCCGGAAGAGCGCGAGCACGTGAACCAGCAGCAGAACAACGTAAGCAAGTCGATCCACAATGACAAGCACAACGGCGCCACGCAACCGGGTGCGAACAGCGAAGTGGGCCAGCGCCAGCGCAACCAGCAGCAGCGGATCGCGAATGGCATTGACAGCGGCAAAATGAACGCAAGCGAAGCGGCGAAAACCGAGAAGAACGAGCAGCACATCAATCATCAGGTAGCCGCGGATCGCAAGGCCAACGGAGGCAAGCTCACTCCCGCGGAAAAGAAACAGGTGAACAAGGAGCAGAACAAGACGAGCAAAGAGATTCACCACGACAAACACAACGGCTAATAACAAACGCCTTCTTTAGTTCGATCCCGAACTTTGAAGGCGTGAGGAATTGGAACCGGGAGGCGCAACTGCCTCCCGGTTTTTTTTTGACCGGCCCATGCGACAGGTACATAGCAGTTCTGCTACTCTGTTTACTTCAAATCGGACGGCTGATAAGTTCCCTCTGAAAGGAAGTACGCGAAGTGCCTTCCATTTCCTCTTCATCACCTCTCAAAGCTGGGCTGAAACGAGCTTATAACTTCAGCGGCGGGCCGGCGACTCTGCCGCTCGCGGTGCTCGAAAAAGTACGCGATGAGCTGCTGGATTATCGCGGAACGGGCATGTCGGTAATGGAGATGAGCCACCGGTCGCCGGAATATGAAGAGATCAACTCGCGCGCCGAACAGCTGCTGCGGCGGCTTATGGCGATTCCGGACGAATACGCCGTGATTTTCCTGCAGGGCGGCGGCAGCATGCAGTTCACGATGATGCCTTTGAACTTGCACGTGGACGGCAAACCGGTGGATGTGCTGCACACTGGGATGTGGACGGCCAAGGCAATCGCGGAGCTGAAGAAGAGCGCTCCCTATCGAATTGCGGCAACGAGCGAGCCTGAGAAATTCACTCGCGTCCCGCGCGCGAACGAAATTGATCTCGCATCCGACGCTTCTTACGTCTACATGTGTTCGAACAACACGATCGAGGGCACGCAGTGGAGAACGATGCCGAGAACCGGCGACGTGCCGCTGGTGGCGGACATGTCGTCCGACATTCTTTCGCGCCAGATGAATGTGCGGCAATTCGGCGCGATTTTCGCAGGCGCACAGAAGAATCTAGGACAATCGGGCGCGACCGTTGTAATTATTCGCAAAGACCTTGCCGAGCGCGCCGATCCCAAGCTGCCTTCCCTGCTGCAATATCGCACGGAGATCAAAGAACATTCGCTCTTCCACACGCCACCCACGTTCGCAGTCTACGTGCTGGGCCTGATGCTCGAATGGCTCGAGGGCGAAGGCGGCGCGGGCGCTCTCGAACGGCGCAACGAAGCAAAAGCCAAGCTGCTGTACGAAGCGATTGATTCGAGCAATCTGTATAAGTGTCCAGTTGACCAGGAATCGCGCTCGAGGATGAACGTGGTATTTCGTCTAGCCGACGGCGATGAGGGGCTGGAATCGCGATTCGCAAAGGAAGCGGCGACGGAAGGCATCGTGGGAATCGTAGGCCACCGGTCGGTGGGCGGGATGCGCGTTTCTCTTTACAACGCAGTGACAATCGAATCCGTGGAGGCGCTGATCGGCTTCATGAAGCATTTCGAGAGCGTTCGCGCCTGAACCCTGTTTGCACGTCCGCCACACTAGTGTGGCCAATGCGCAACACCGCGGCTTGACTTGCGAATCCCCGCTCCGCTATTGTGAATTCTCCATGAAAGCTGCACTTCAGAAATTCCCGATTTTAGCGCCGCACGCCCTTCTTAGAATGCCAGGCCCGGTCACCGATAAGTCGCAAGCCCCTCTGGATGAATACTTTAACAGCCTATTCACCACGCTCGGCCCTCAGCACTGGTGGCCGGCGAAAAGTCCCTTTGAAGTGATTGTGGGCGCGATTTTGACGCAAAGCACCGCCTGGACGAATGTCGAGCGGGCGCTTGCCAATCTTCGCCGCGCAGAACTGCTCACGCCGGCCGCTATCGAGCACATTTCCCTTCGCCGGCTGGAGAATCTGATTCAGTCGTCGGGCTACTGGCGCCAAAAGGCGCGGACGCTGAAATCGTTCGTGAGGTTTCTTCGCCAGGAATATCGAGGCTCGCTGAAGAGAATGTTCGAAACTCCGACGCTGGTGCTGCGCGAAAAGCTGATCGGGGTCTTCGGCATCGGGCCTGAAACGGCCGATTCGATTCTGCTCTATGCCGGGCAGCACGGCGTATTCGTTGTTGACGCCTACACGAAGCGAATGCTCGTGCGTCACGGCTGGGCAAAACCCGATGCGAAGTATGACGAGATTCGCTGGCAGTTCGAGCGAAGATTTCCCGGAAACGTTTCGAAATTCAATGAATTTCACGCGCTGATCGTCGTCGCCGGTAAAAACTGGTGCCGCAAGACCGACCCGAAGTGCGATGAGTGCCCGCTCGGACGATACCTGCAGGAGGGCCGGTGACGGTGGCGACACGAAAGCAGCGTGTATGGCTGATCGCCGGCGGAATCGCGGTGGTGCTGCTCACCGCCGCAGTTTTCACACTGGGCTCGCTCAACACGCCATTTCACCCTGAACAAGGGAACGCGTTCATCATCCTCTTTGCGCTCTCCACCTTCATCGGTGTCGCGCTGCTCGTTTTCACGTTGATCCTCACGCGTACTTTGCTGCGCATGTGGGCTGAGCGCCGGGCGGGACAAATGGGCTCGCGCTTCAAAGCGAAGATGGTGCTCGGCGCGATGGGAGTTTCGCTGCTGCCGGTCGTGTTCATGTTCTTTTTCAGCTACGCGCTAGTGAATCGAACGCTGAATGCCTGGTTCCCCCGCCCGCTCGAAGTGGCGAACGAGCAGAGCCAGCTGCTGCTGCAGGACATGCGGAAAACGGGCGCCACCCATCTAAGCGACATTGCGGCGAGGGCAGCGAAGTCCGGCAGCCCCGATGAAGCGTTCTTGCGGACGAGTTGGTCGGTGGATGCGTCGTGGATAGTGGATGCTCAGGGAGCCGTGATCCACGGCGTCGCTTATACAGATCGCGCGGATGGTGTGCCCTCGCCACAAATTCCGCCGAGCCAACCGATCTCTCCCCGGCCCGCGCAAGTGCTGCGCAATGGAACAGAGTTCTGGCAAAACGGAAACGATTTGTACCTTGTTGCGACCGCTCCGCTGAAAGATGGCAAGTTGTATGTGGCGCGAAGAATCCCGAGCGATTACCTCGACCGCGCCGCGGAGATTCAAGCTCAAACGCAAACATACGAACAGCAGAAGCAGCATCTGCGCGCGTACAAGCGCGAAATCCTGCTGGCACTGCTTCTCATCACGTTGCTGCTGCTCTTTACCACCACGTGGGTCGCGCTGTTTCTTTCCAAGCAGGTGACTGTGCCCATTCAAGCGCTTGCCGAAGCTACGCGCGAAATTTCCCGAGGAAACTTCGATCACCAGATCGACGTTCAGGCGCAGGACGAACTCGGAACGCTGGTGCGCTCGTTCAATCGGATGACGGAACAGCTAGGAGAAGGCCGGAAACAGATTAACGAGTTCACGCAAAGCCTCGAGCTGGCTATCGAGGAGCGGGAGCGGCGGCGGAAATTGATGGAGGCGATTCTCGAAAATATTCCGACGGGCGTGGTGTCGCTGAATTCCTCAGGCGAAGTGACAAGAGTAAATTCCGCCGTGGTGGCAATCCTGGGCGCTCACGCACGCGAGGCGCATTCGCTGCAGGAGTTGCTCGGCGAGGAAGGGGCACGCGCAATGCTGCATTTGATGCGCCGGTCGTTGCGGATGGGAGCGGCTTCGCGAGAGATCGAAATCGCGACAACCGGAAAGCTCGTGCGCGCTGCAGTGACTGTCAGCTCGCTCGGGCCACGGAGATCGAACCCCGGATTCATCATCGTGATTGACGACCTGACGGATTTGCTGCGAGCGCAAAAAGCATCGGCCTGGCAGGAAGTGGCCCAGCGAATCGCGCATGAGATCAAGAATCCGCTGACGCCGATTCAGCTTTCCGCGCAGCGATTGCTGCGCCATATCGAACGCTCGGCGGGGACGCGACCGGAAAGCTCTCTCAGCGAATTTGAAAAACTCGTCGCCGAGTGCGCGGGACTTATCGAGCGCGAGGTTTACACGCTCGAGTCGCTTGTGGATGAATTCTCGCAATTTGCGCGCTTCCCCGCTGCTCGTCTTGCTCCCGCGGATGTGAATACAATTGTGGCGAGCGCCGTGGATCTTTTCCGCGGACGACTCGAGGGGATCACTTTGCGCACGGACCTTGCCGCTTCCCTGCCCTTGATCAAAGCGGATTCGGAACTGCTGAGGCGCGTGGTGGCGAACCTGATTGACAACGCCGCGGAAGCAATGGAGGGCGTTTCCATGCGGCAATTGCGCGTGTCCACGCGTGCGGAGGGTGATGGCGACGCTGTGGCGATTGAAATTTCCGACAGCGGGCACGGAATTTCGCCGGAGGATAAAGAGCGGCTGTTTCTGCCGCATTTCTCGACGAAGGAGCGCGGCACCGGACTGGGACTCGCGATCGCGAGCCGGATTGTCGCTGAGCACAACGGCACGATTCGCGTGGAAGATAATGTTCCGACTGGATCGCGATTCGTGATTCGATTCCCGGCAATCGAGGTGCCCGCGCCTGCGGCACAAAGTGGGGCGTCGGCGGCGTAACGCTCGAGATTTCGAGCTTGAACACAGAGGACGCAGGGAATTGTAAGACCACCACAGAAAGCACCATCGAATCTGGAAGCCTAGGAATTCTGGTCAGGTTCACACTCAAACGATGCCGGCATCAATTCTAATCGTAGACGACGAGAGCGGGATTCGTGAATCGCTGGGAGCGCTCTTGCGCGATGACGGCTACGAGGTGGAGGTGACCTCGACGGGTGAAGACTGCCTGGAGCAGATCGAGCGGCGAGGCTTCGATCTGGTGCTGCTCGATGTGTGGCTGCCGAAAATGGATGGGCTCGCCACGCTCGAAGCGATTCAGGCGCGCGAATCGGCGCCCGTTGTCATCATGATATCAGGCCACGGGAATATCGAAACGGCTGTGCGCGCGACGAAGCTCGGCGCGTTTGATTTCGTTGAGAAACCTCTCTCGCTCGACAAAATTGTGCTGGTGGTGCGAAACGCACTCGAGTACGTGCGCCTGGAATCGGAGAATCGCCGGCTGCGCGCGGAACTCGAAGAGCGCCACGAAATACTTGGGAACAGTGTGCCGATGAAAGCGCTGCGGCAGCAGATCGCGCTGACTGCGCCGACGAATGGGCGCGTCTTGATTTATGGCGAGAGCGGAACGGGTAAGGAGCTTGTGGCGAGGGCTCTCCACGCGAGTAGCTTGCGGAACACGATGCAATTTGTGGAATTGAACTGCGCCGCGATTCCGGAAGAACTGATCGAGTCTGAGCTGTTTGGGCATCGCAAGGGCAGCTTTACGGGCGCGAGCGAGGACAAGGTTGGCAAATTTCAAAAGGCGGATGGCGGAACTCTGTTTCTTGATGAAGTGGGCGACATGAGTTTGAAAACGCAGTCGAAAGTGCTGCGTGTGCTAGAAGAGCAGCGCGTGGAGCGGCTGGGATCGAATGAGCCGATTACGGTGGACGTGCGCGTGATCGCCGCGACCAACAAGAAACTCGAGGACGAAATCGGCCGGAACGCGTTTCGCGAGGATTTATTTTATCGGCTGAACGTGATTCCCTTCTATGTGCCGGCCCTTCGCGAACGGATTGCGGATATGCCGATTCTGGCCGCGCATTTTCTGGCGGAGTTCTGCGAGGCGTACGGGAAAAAACCGAAGGAGTTTACGGCGCCGGCGATGGAAGTGTTGTTGAGTTATACGTGGCCGGGGAATGTGCGCGAACTGAAGAACCTTGTGGAGCGCTTGGTGATCATGAGCCCGGCGCAGAAGATTGAACCGCATCATTTGCCGCCGGAACTGTTTCGCGGGGCGTCGAAGAGCCCGCAGAAGCCGTATGAAAGCCTGCAGGAAGCGCGGTCGGCGTATGAGCGGGAGTTTGTGCTACGCAAGCTAGAAGAAAATCGGTGGAACATGACGAAAGCGGCGGAAGCTTTAGGGCTGGAGCGGAGCCACTTGTACCGCAAGATGCGTTCGCTGGGAATTGCGCCGTCCAAAGTTTAGCTTCGATGACCGTTCGGTCGCGCTTGGCTTTCATTCTAAACAGGCTTGCTTCCATCTTCAGTAGGGGCACGGCATGCCGTGCCCGCTCGACCGACTCTAAGAGCGTGGCCCAAAAGCCGAAAGTGATTCAGCCCCAGCTTGATTCAAAGTTCTAAATCTTTGGGAGCCTCATCGTCGTCCCCGTCGTCCGCAGGATGACCTTCCTCGTCGGCTTCATTGTTCTGATACTCGCCCAGTTGTTCGAGCTGGCGGTGCCAATCAAGTTGGCGAACCATCGAGGAATTGTCGCGCCAATCCGGCTGAACCTTGACGAAGAGCTCGAGGAAAATGTGAATGTCGAGAATAGACTCGAGTTCTTTGCGCGCCTGCGTGCCGATCGCCTTGATGGCAGCGCCTCGTTTCCCGATCAGGATTGCTTTCTGGCCCTCGCGCTCCACGTAAATCGTGGCACGGATACGCAGCAGTTTTGGCCCTTCCTCGAAGCCGTCGATCATCACCGCAACTGCGTAGGGCACTTCGTGGCGCGTGGTGAGGATTGCTTTCTCGCGAATGATTTCCGCGGCGAGGAAGCGTTCGGGCTGGTCGGTGAACTGGTCTTCCGGAAAATAGGGCGGATGCTCGGGCAAGCGCTCGAGCCATGAATTTACGAGATTAAGGCACCCCTCGCCAGTGAGCGCCGAGATTGGAAACACTTCGGCAAATTCAAATTCTTTGGTGTAACGCTCGATGAGCGGAAGAAGATGCGGCTTGGCGACTCGGTCGATTTTATTCAGCAGCAAATAGACGGGCCCGTGAAAGCGCCGCGCCCATTCGATGGCGAAGCGGTCGCCGGGGCCGAAGTTCACGGACGCATCAGCAATCAAAGCGAGGATATCGATGCCTTCAAGCGCGTGCTGAAGCTCGTCCATCATCTGGCGGCTGAGCATATTTTCTGGCTTGTGGATTCCGGGCGTATCGACCAAAACGATTTGCGCGTCGTCGCGATTCAGAATGCCCTGGATACGATTGCGAGTGGTTTGCGGTTTGGGCGACACGATAGCGACTTTGCGTCCAACGAGGGTATTGACCAGCGTGGACTTGCCCGCGTTGGGACGGCCGACGATTGCAACGAAACCGGATTTAAATGCCATGAAATTAAATTGTACGCCGATGAGCGGCCGCGTGCGCAGGTTTACGCCGATGAGGAAGAGGCTGCACCGGCAGGGACTCGGCGAGCGCGCACGCGCAGCACCTTGCGCTGATTGGCTTCGAGCACTTCGAAGCGAACGCCGTCGGAATCGATCACCTCACCCATCCGCGGAACGTGCCCTGCCACCGAATTCAGCAGCCCGGCAATCGTCGTAGCGCCGGAATGCTCGGAGGAATCATCGAGCTGCACCCCAAGAAGCTCCGTGAGTTTGTCGACGGGTACGCTGCCGCGCATCACCATGCTGCCGCCGGATTCGCGCACCACGTCGGGCGCCGGCCGGCGGTCTTCTTCGCCGAGGTCGCCGACAATTTCCTCGATCAAATCCTCGACGGTTACTACTCCGGCCATCAGGCCGTACTCGTCGATCACAATCGCCATCTGCTGATTCTTGCGCTGCATTTCCTTTAATAGTTCGGAGCCTGATTTCGTCTCAGGGATAAAAAGCGCGGGGCGCATCAACTCGCGCACGGTGCGAAGGGCTGCGTCGCGGTCGGAGACTTCGAGAATATCGCGCGCCATCACCACTCCGACGATGTCATCGAGCGATTTTTCATACACCGGGATGCGCGAGAATTTCGTCTCGACGATCAGCTCGCTCAATTCCTCCAGCGTGGCGCCAGAGCGGATGGCGACCACATCGGGCCGTGGCGTCATCAAGTCGCGCACGCGCTTATCGCCAAACTCGATCACCTGCTCGATCAGCCGCGCTTCGTCGTGCTCGATAATCCCTTCCTCTGCCGCCGCATCCACGAAAGCCTCGATCGATTGCTGCTCCTCCACTTCCTCCGTGGGCTCGTCTTCCGAGAGATGCAGCACGGACACCAACATCTCGAGCACCACCTGCACCGGCCAAATAATCCACACGAATACACGCACGGCCGGCACGAAAGGCGCAATCCAGTTCCCGCGCACTCCCGCAAGCAAAAGTGACGGAAGAAACTGCATTAGCACGATCACTTCGGCGGAAAGGAAAAATACCATTTCGAGTGCCGCTTCCCACGAGCCCGGCACAAAGAAAATCACTCCGCGCGCGGTAACGGCCGCCACCAGAACGAGCCAAAGCCGGGCCAGAAGCGAGAACGCCAAAGCGGCGCGTTGCCGGTCCATCTTGAATCGCGGCTCGATGTCCGCTTCGAAAGTTTGCAGGTGCGCGAAGATTCGGCCGGTGACGATTCGCCCAAGCTCGCGATACACGCGATCCAGGTAGGCGAACAATGCCAGGCCCGCGGTGAGCGCAAGTACACCAATCGTGTAAAGGATTTGAGGCATCGCCTAAACCAGCCTCAGCTCGCGGCGGAGTTTATTTTCCCGGCGTTCCATTTGGCCGTCGTCGGCTTCGTGGTCGTAGCCCATCAGATGGAGGATACCGTGAAGAATGAGAATGCGCATCTCGTCGTCGAAGGTGCGGCCAAGGCGGCTCGCGTTTCGTTTCGCCACGGCCGGAGCGATGGCGATATCGCCGATATATTGCACCGAGTGATTTGCAGCAGCGGCGTCAAGAAAATCTTGCCGCGCGCGTCGATCTCGTCCCCGCCTTCGCTCGGTTTTGCCGGCATTCGTTGCAAACGACAATACATCGGTAGGGCCGCTTTTGCCACGATAGGCGCGGTTCCAGCGAGCGATCTCGGCATCGGTTACCAGACAAACAGCAAATGAATCCTTCGGCAAGCGCAAACGGCGCCGCGCGCGAGTGAGAAACTTCTCAAGTTCGCGCAACGGAACGGAAATGTGCGATTGGCGGTTGACGATCATGGAACGAGGAACAATCAGTCGCGCCGCGCGGTATCGTGCGCGGTGCCGCCTGCAGTGCCAGACGAACCGGCGCCCACATTTTGCGTCCGCCCAGCCGCCACGTTTTGCCCGCCCTTCGCCGATGCTCCCTGCGTTGCGGGCTTGCGCTCGTCGTACGCCTTGATAATCTGCTGCACCAGATTGTGGCGCACCACGTCGCGCTCGTCGAAATAGATAAAAGAAATGCCTTCGATATTCCCCACCACGTCGATCGCCTCAACCAGCCCCGAGCGGCGCTCGTTGGGCAAATCAATTTGCGTGATGTCCCCGGTGATCACGGCTTTCGAATTGAATCCCAGGCGAGTAAGGAACATCTTCATCTGCTCGCTCGTCGTATTCTGCGCCTCGTCGAGAATCACGAAGGAATCATTCAGCGTGCGCCCGCGCATAAATGCAAGCGGCGCCACCTCGATGATGTCCTTTTCGAGAAAACTTTCGAGCTTCTCCGCATCGAGGAGGTCATGCAGCGCGTCGTACAGCGGGCGCATGTACGGATCAACCTTCTCCTGAAGCGTGCCGGGAAGAAACCCCAGCCTCTCGCCCGCTTCCACCGCAGGCCGTGCGAGAATGATGCGGTTCACCTGCTTCGATAGCAGCGCCGACACCGCCATCGCCACCGCGAGATAAGTTTTGCCCGTTCCGCCCGGCCCAATGGCAAACACCATGTCGTAAGTTTCAAGCGCTTCGATGTACCGCCGCTGATTCGTGCTTTTCGGAGCGAGGCTCTTCTTGCCAAACGTGCGCGTACGCGTCGGCGAAAACGCCCCCCGCAATTCTTTCGCAGGAGCCTGCGTCGCAATTCGCAGCAGCGACTTCACTTCCTGGCTGTCGGGAATCCGCCCGTCGCGAACGCGTTGATTGTATTCATCGAGGATCAGCGCCGCCCGCTCCACCTGCGCAGGCTCCCCTTCAATTTCCAGATCGTGATCCTTCAGATGCGTGGTGACGTGCAGGTTGGCTTCGAAAAGCTTGAGGTTTTCATCGAGGGTGCCAAACAGCTCGCTGATCCCTCCGGCAATTCTTACAGTTTGTTTCATTAATTTTTTGGCGGCTCTAACTCCGTTGACGTCCTGTCAAAGTAGCCTAGCGCGCCGGAATGCACGGGTCAAGATAACCGCAGCATAACAGCATCCCGACGCGCAACGCTTCACACGATTGTAATATTCGAAGCGCAAATCCTAGCGAGCGGCTGCCGGGAATTGCACCTTGGGAGCTTCGCGAGATCCCTCCGACGCCTTGAAATACGCGTCGTTCTCCTTGAAGCCGGCCCAACTCGCGAACAAGCTGTTCGGGAATTGGCGAATGAACGTGTTATACGCCTGAATGGAATCGTTGTAGCGCTTCCGTTCCACCGCAATCCGATTCTCGGTGCCCGCGAGTTCATCCTGCAGTCTTAAAAAATTCTCGTTGGACTTGAGCTGAGGATAATTCTCCACCACCGCCAGCAACCGCCCAAGAGCGCCATCGAGTTGTCCGTTGGCCGCGATCTTCTCTTCCGGTGTTTTTGCATTCAGCAACGCCGAGCGCGCCTTCGCGATATCGCCATACACAATTTCCTCATGCGCCGCGAAGCCTTTTACAGTTTCCACGAGATTCGGAATCAAATCCGCGCGCCGCTGCAACACCACATCCACCTGCGCCCAATTCGATTTCACCTGCTCGTCCAGCGTGACGATTTTGTTTTTCGTGCTGACGTACATGCCGCCAAAAATCAAAACCAGAATCACAATCACTGCCACCAGTCCCAAGAGCGCTTTCATCTGTGCGTGCCTCCGGTGCGGAATGTAAACAACCGCGACGCCTGGCGTGGCTGTGCGCCCAACTTCGCACTACTGTGCAGCGAATCTGCGATCCACTTCGCTCGTCACCACCTCAACAAACTCCAGATACGCGTGCAGCGACGCCTCAATATCAATCTCCCGCTCCTTGCGCTTCCCTTCCCGCAAATCCAGCACCGCGTGAAACGCGCTCGGATTCGCGCCTGTCAGCGACGCCATCGCATCCACCGCCTGCCGCTTCGTATCGGGCATCGGCTGCCCGAGCGCCGCAAGCGCATGCCGGAAAAGCGAGCAGAACGCGGACGCCGACGCCATCATGATTCCGATGTGCGCTTTTCTGGTTTGCGGCGCAGCAATCACCGCCTGGCGCAGGCGCAGCCAGTCAATCCGCAGTTCCCTTTCCACCTGCAGCCGGTGCAGATGCAGGGGAACCTCAAGATGAGAAAAAAAATCCTCGCCGTACAACATGCGATGGCGCGCTTTGATGTCGTATAGCTCGATGGAAAAGACGTCGGCCGAGCGCTGCAATTCTTCATATGTGAAAACGATGGGCGCGGGATGCCCTTCCCGCATCCACCATTCCGCCACTCCGTGCAGAGCTTCAAGGTCAGCAGCCGTCGCGCGCTTCACCAGGCACACAATGTTCAGATCGGAGTGATGCGCTTGAAATTCGCCTGTAACGGCGGACCCGTAGAGCACCGCGGCTTGCAGGTTTTCGCCTGCTGCCGATTTCAAGCGCTCTACAATCTTTTCGAGCTTTGCTTCCATCACATGCCTTCCAGACTCGTCCACGAAAATTTAAACGACCGCTAAATTCGAGCGATACTACCAGCTTCCGCTTGCACCGCCGCCACCGAAAGAGCCTCCGCCGAACCCGCCGAAACCGCCTCCGCCACCACCACCGCCGCCAAATCCCCCGCCACCCCAACCGCCGCGCCCTCCGCCCATCCCGGAGCCGATCATCGGCCCAATCCACCAGCCGCTCCCACCGCCACGCGTGTAATTGCTACGGCCACCCCCACCGCTGCGTTTCATGATCGAGTACACGACGAAAATTATGAAAAGCAGAAGCAGGATTTGACCAATCGACCAGCCAGTATCTTGCGGAGGTGCGCGGCGCGCTGGCAAGGGCGCGCTTCCCGATAGGGTCACGCCGCGATCAGCTGCAATCACATCGGCTATCCGGCGCGTGACGAGAAGCAATGCGCCATCATAGTCATTGTTGCGAAGCATAGGCACGGCTTCGCGCAGGAAGCCGCCCACTTTTCCGTCGGGGAGAATCGGTTCCAGCCCGTATCCAACTTCAACCCGGCTCTTGCGATCCTCGGTGGCGAACAAAATCATCACGCCGCTGGCAGACTGCTTCGGCCCCACGCCCCACTTCGTCGCCAGATCAAGCGTGAAATCTTCCACCGGCTGCCCGTCGAGCGATTTCACCGTCACGACCGCGATCTGCGCGTGCGCCTTCTGATCTACTTCCGTGCACAACGCCGTGAGCTGAGCCTTTGCCGGCGCGCTCAGTACTCCCGCGAAGTCGTTGACGTAACCCAGCGGCTTAAGCTGATCTGTCTTTTCAGCACGAGCTACCGCGCTGACGAGAAAAAGCAGCGTCAGGCAAACCGCCGCGCGAAAAGAGTTCAAGGATGAGAAATGCCGTGGCATGGAGGGTGGGCTTTGGCCAGCGCCATGGTAGACGCTGCCAACTAGCGTGTCAACTTTGGGCCGCTCGCAACCTCTTCGACGCCATGCAATATTGAGCATCCGCCAGCACGCGAAATTGTCACGCCGCAGATTGCAATGCTACACTCCTGCCCGCGCTTGTTCGGATACGCACAGCACTGACCGAAATCGAACAGGCGGCGAATCGAATTTCCCCTTTACTCGTCTATATTCTGGAAGTTACGGGTGGCCGCTACTTTGCACCGAAATACAGTTTCTGAAACATATTGGCGCGCCGCACGTTGTAGAAGCTTGAGGCTTGTGTGAATTGAAGATCGAAACCAGCAATCAGACTCCAGAGGTTCGGAGAGGAAAAAACACGATGATCGGAAGACTTGCTGTTGAAGCGTTTCTGAAGTCGGTGGTTTTGGCGTTCATTATTGCATCGCTGGTTGTGGCGCCGGTTTTCGCGCAGGTTCAGGACGCTGCGCAGACTCAACAAGGCCAGCAGGGCCAGAGTGCCACTCCACCGCCAGCAGAGGACCAGAATCAGGCCCAGGCACAAGCGCCGCCCGCCAGCCAATCTGCCGCGCAACAGACTGCGACGGCTGACTATTCCTCCCCACGAAACCTCGCGCCAACGAAAGGCTTGGACTATTCGAAAGGCCAGCCCTGGTTCCCTCAGTTCTGGAAACCTTACACCCCGATCTCCATGCCGGAACCCCTACTGACCAATACCCCCAGCATCGATCAGCTCATCCAGAATGGAAAGCTGATGCTCAGCCTCGACGACGCGATTTCAATTGCGCTCGAAAATAATTTGGACATCAGTCTCCAGCGCTTCACACCGTTTATCGCCCAAACCGAACTGCTTCGGGCCAACGCGGGAGCTGTTGCCCACGGACTCGGCGCAACCCAGGCCGTCATCCTGGGCACGTCGCCGCAAACCGCTTTTGATCCCACCCTGGTCGTCAACACCGATTGGGGTCGAGCTTCGATTCCGGTAAACAATCCGCTGGTTTCGGGCGTTGGCATCGCGGCCACCGCTTTTGACCTGATCAACAACAACGCCTATGCCAACGTCACATATACCCAAGGATTCCACACTGGGACCTCGATCCAGGTCGCATTCGACAACGTGCGAAGCTCCACAAATTCTCCCGACACGATTTTCAATCCTGCCGTGCAGTCCACTTTGATTTTCTCGGTGCAACAGCCGCTCCTGAACGGTTTCGGGATCCTGCCAAATACCCGCTACATCCTCGAGGCCAAAAACACCTTGAAAGTGGCGGACTCGCAATTTGCGCAACAGGTGATCGCAACCGTTTCAGCCGTCCAGACGGATTACTGGGAGCTGGTTTTCGCCCGAGAAAATGTGAAGGTGGAAGAAGCGGCTGTAGCCGTCTCGCAAAAGCTATACGAGGACAACAAGAAGCAGCTGCAAATTGGAACAATGGCGCCGCTTGACGTTCTGACGGCGGAATCGGAGCTCGCCACCGACACGCAAAACCTGATCGTCGCACAAACCAACAAGTTGCAGCAGGAGACCGTCCTCCTCAACGCAATTACGCGCAATCCAACTGCTCCGTCGCTGCAAAATATCGAAGTGGTTCCCGCCACGCCCATCGCCACTCCCAACATTACCGAAAACCTTCCGCTCATGGACGCGGTGCAGGAAGCGTGGCAGAAGCGCCCGGAAGTTCTTCAGGCGGATCTCAACTTGAAGAACGCCGAAATTGAGGTAAAGGCCACGCAGAATGGTTTGCTTCCCGTTTTAAACCTTGTCGGGCAATACAGCGCCACGGGCCTGGCCGGGAACACAACCGTGCTGAATCAGACGCAGACGGGATTTGAGGCGGACACCACTTCGCCGGTTGTCGGCGCCAACGGGCTCCCGTTCAACGTTGGGAATCCCGGCGCGCCGGGCATTCCCGCTTTCGTGGGTATTCCCGTATTCAACACAACCACCTCGGTGCAGAGGAGTGGCCTGGGAACAGCCCTCAACTCGATGATTGAAGCTGATTTCCCCACTTACAGCGCCGGGCTGAATCTTGTGCTTCCGATTCGAAACCGCTCGGCGCAAGCCGATAGCGCGCGCGCGCAAATCGATAAGCGCCAGCAAGTGGTGCAGTACCGCCAGCTTCAGAACACGATTTTCGTCAATGTGCGCAACGCTCAAATCGCATTGCAGCAGGACCGCTCGCAGGTGTCTGCCGCCGAAAAGGCTCGCATCCTCGCCCAGCAGACCCTCGACGCCGAGCAGAAAAAATATCAGCTCGGTTCGTCCACCAGCTATCAGGTGGTCCTGCGTTCCCGTGACTTGACCACCGCGCAGGGTAACGAGCTGCGCGCCAAGATCAATTTGATTGAAGCTTCCGTAAACTTCGATCAGGCCGTAGGCCGCACGCTCGACGTGAACCACATCATCGTCGCCGATGCGCGCCGCGGCAAAATCTCTCGCCAGCCGAACATTCCCGGCGCGCCTGACGTCGACGGAGGCGTCCCCGGAAAATAGGCTGCTGCTAGTTCCGAGGACGGTCACCGGGGAAGTTTTCCTGCGACAAGCGAGCCTTGCCCGAATAACTTCTTGCAGCCCGCAACGCAATTTGCTACCGTTAGGTTTGAGTTATGATGATGCACTGTAAAACAGGCTATAAGGCAGCGCACCGAAGTCGAGGGGATGCGAGGTCGCGGAGCCGATCCTCGGTCGCTACTCGAAGTATTTCTAATAGGAACAATGCGTCTTTCAGGATTTCACCTAACGCCCGCAGAATCACTACTTACGTATTTTCTAATGAACACAAAATCGGCTTTTTCGGAATTTCGCGAACCTGTCCTGCGCCCTCCTTGTCGCCTCTGCTCCAATGCCCTAGAATGAGTCTTTTCGGTAATTTGCGAGCGGCCGAAACCGCGTCGCTTCGGAGGCGCGCCGATGACTAAAGCCGTGAAGACACTACCGACGCAGAGCTTTGAATCCGTTCGCAAGCCGTCGGCTGCCGAACGCGAGTGGGAAGAGAAAACCCTGGCGCCCACTCTTCGAAAGACTCCCGACCGCGACGCCGATTTCACTACTGTCTCTAGTTATCCAATCCGGCGTCTTTACACACCAGCTGATCTCGCAGGCTGGGACGCGGAACGCGATCTCGGTTTCCCCGGCCAGCCGCCTTACACCCGCGGCATTCACTCCACGATGTACCGCGGCAAACTTTGGACCATGCGCCAGTTCGCAGGCTTTGGAACTGCCGAAGACACGAACGCGCGCTTTCGCTATCTGCTCTCGCAAGGACAGACCGGGCTCTCCGTCGCGTTCGATCTGCCGGCGCTCATGGGTTACGACTCGGATCATCCGTTGTCGGAGGGCGAAGTCGGAAAATGCGGCGTGGCGATCAGCTCGCTGGCCGATATGGAAGTGCTCTTCAACAAGATTCCGCTCGCCGACGTCACCACGTCGATGACCATCAATTCGCCCGCCGCCGTGATTTGGGCCATGTATCTGGCGGTTGCCGAAAAACAGGGCGCCGACTGGAAGAAAATCTCCGGCACTTTGCAGAACGACATCCTGAAGGAATACATCGCGCAGAAGGAATACATCTATCCGCCGGAACCGTCGATGCGACTGGTGATCGACACTCTTGAATTCGGCGCGAAGCACACGCCGAAATTCAATCCGATCTCGATCAGCGGTTATCACATCCGCGAAGCCGGTTCGACCGCGATTCAGGAGCTGGCGTTCACCCTGCGCGACGGAATCGAGTACGTGGATTACGGCGTGCGCCGAGGAATGAACGTAGACGATTTCGCGCCGCGGCTATCCTTCTTTTTTAACGCGCACAGCGATTTCTTCGAAGAAATCGCAAAGTATCGCGCCGCGCGCCGCATCTGGTACAAGACGATGCGTGACCGCTTCGGCGCGAAAAACGAACGCTCCTGGGCGCTGCGTTTCCACACGCAGACGGCCGGCTGCTCGCTCACCGCGCAGCAACCTTACAACAATGTGGTGCGTACCGCGCTGCAAGCTCTGGCAGCCGTGATGGGCGGCACGCAATCGCTGCACACGAATTCGCTCGACGAAGCCTGGGCGCTGCCGACAGAGTTTGCCGCCACACTCGCACTTCGCACTCAGCAAATTATTGCTCACGAGAGCGGCGTCACAAACACGGCCGATCCACTCGGTGGCTCTTACTTCGTCGAAGCGCTCACCGATGAAGTTGAGCGCGGAGCCTGGGATTACATTGAGAAAATCGACGCCTTAGGCGGAATGGTCGCCGCAATCGAGCGCGGCTTTCCACAGCGCGAAATTGCCGAAGCGGCTTATCGTTATCAAGTAGCCGTTGACCGCAAAGAGAAAATCGTAGTCGGCGTGAATGATTATGTGGCCAAAGAAAAGCCGCTCGATATTCTGCAGATCGACGAGACTGTGGCGCATCGCCAGCGCGACCGCCTGCGAAAATTGCGCGCAGATCGCTCGAATGCGGAAGTCGAGCGCCGCCTGAGCGCGCTGCGCAAAGCAGCCGCGGGAACCGAGAACCTGATGCCCTATCTCTTCGAAGCCGTAAAAGCCTACGCCACGCTCGGCGAAATCTGCGACACAATGCGCGCGGCTTTTGGCGTCTACGAGGAAGTGGCGATCACCTAGCGAATCCCGCCTGGACCCCAACACGGACGAATCGAGGCTCAAGACAAAATGAGAAACAGAGTGCGGAGGAGCTTGAACGGGAGTGCGAGTGCAAGTGGAAGAGCGATCGCTCTCTGCATTCTGCTTTCAAGCTTTGCGACTGCCGGCGTAGCCGCGCCGCTTCCAGCCAAGGATAAGAATCCACATCCGAGGAGCGGTTTCGTCACCTCGTGGGATGGGGCGAAAATTCACTACGTTGAATCCGGGCGCTCGAAAACTCCAGTGGGAAACGCCGAAGTCGGCAATCCGCTTCCACCTTCCGTCACGATTACGAAGGGCAACATCTCCGTTACCGGGCCGCACCAATTCCCTTCCATTCTGTTTATACCGGGCTGGACAATGCCTGCCTGGATTTGGGAGAACCAGATTTCGCATTTTTCTGCCGACTATCGAGTAGTGGCGATGGACCCGCGTTCGCAAGGCGAATCAGCGAAGACTTGCGACGGAAATTATCCCGCGTCTCATGCGCGCGACATCAAGGCGGTGATCGACCAGTTGCACCTCGCGCCGGTGGTTGTGGTGGGCTGGTCGATGGCGGTGACGGAGATCGCATCATACGTGGATCAGTTCGGCACGAATGGAATTGCAGGCATCGTACTTGTTGACGGGGTCACGAATTTCGGTCAGGCACCGGAAACTCTGAAAAGTTACTTCGGATTTATGAGGTTCGCCCAATCGAATCGCGAGAAGTTCACCAACGATTTCGTACGCAACATGTACAAGAAACCACAGGCTGAAGAATACCTGCAACGCGTGATGAGAGCTTCGATGGCGACTCCCACCGACTCTGCAGTGGCGATGGCGTTTGCCGGCTTCACGACCGACAACAGCGCGGCCCTGTCCAAAATCGACAAACCGACGGTGATCGCCGCGGCTAGCAAGGAACTCATGCCTACGTTTCAGGATATGCAAAAGCGCATCCCCGGCTCAAAAATCGAAACATTCGATGATGCGGGACACGCGCTCTTTGTCGATGACGCCGAGAAGTTCAACATCCTGCTCGAAGAGTTCATCACCACCTTGAAGTAGTGACCAAGATGGCGCGCGCGGGCGAACCGCGCCGGCGCTATCGCAGGCTGAGCGTTTTGAAGTATGCTTTCACGCGCCAGAAAACGGACGCGCGCGATGTGATTGGGGAGAATGGATTCACTGAATGGCTGAAAAGAAAATTCGAGTGTTGATCGCGAAGCCGGGCCTCGATGGACATGATCGCGGTGCGAAGGTGATCGCGCGCGCGTTGCGCGATGCAGGCATGGAAGTGATTTACACCGGGTTGCGGCAGACGCCAGAGATGATCGCTTCCGCGTCGGCGCAAGAAGACGTGGACGTGATCGGCCTCTCGATTCTTTCCGGCGCGCACAACACGATCTGCCCGCGGCTGATGGAGCTGCTGCGCGAAAAAGGCATGCATGATGTGACGGTGCTGATCGGCGGCATCATCCCTGAGCCCGATATTCCCGCACTCAAGAATGCAGGCATCGCTGAAGTTTTTCTTCCCGGCACACCGACGCAAGCGATCGTAGATTTCATCCTCCAGCGAGTCTCCACGGCGCCGAAAGGCGCTTAGTCTCTGCAGTGGGTAGCCGTCTTGTGGTCGCGCAGCACGACGAAGTTCTGCTGCTCACGCTCGAAAGCGACGACGGATTCCCACGGCTCGAGCGCAGGATTTTGGCGGAAATAGAAGCGCAGATTACGAAACTCGCAGAGGCGCGCGAACTGGCGGGCGCGGTCATCACCGGAACCGAGCGCGCATTTGCAGCCGGCGCTGAGATTTCGGAAGTCGCGAGTCTCACGCCGGCTTTGGCGTTCGAGTTTGCGCGCCGCGGGCAGAGCGTGATGCGCGCGGTCGCGAATTCATCGAAGCCCATCGTGGCGGCGATTCGCGGGTATTGCATGGGCGGGGGACTCGATCTGGCGCTCGCGTGCCATGCGCGGATCGCATCAAGCGATGCGGTGTTCGCTCACCCTGGCGGAAGCCTCGGCATCATCACCGGCTGGGGCGGAACGCAGCGCTTGCCGCGATTGATCGGTCGCAGCCGCGCGCTCGAAATGCTGGTTACGGGCCGCAGGCTCGACACCACAGAAGCGCTCGCTTGCGGTCTGGTTCAACAAATCGCTGATGAATCGGTCGTCAACGAAGCGATTGAGCTGGCGCGAACGATTGCCCGGACTCGATTCACAATCTAATTCCACTCACGAGTGAATTTCGTTCGGGTGTAGACGACGCGAAAGTCCTGGCGCTCGAGGTTGCGCTGCGAGCCGCTCGACGGCTGCGTGACACTCATCGCCAGGTCACAGCAGGCTGCGCGGCCGGCTTCGAGACGCGCTGAAATCAGGGCTGCCTGAACGCCCCGCTTGCGATACTCGGGGAGCGTGCTCATTCCGAAAAGGCCGGCGATTCCCTTTCGAATTCCGAGAGTTCCTCCGCCAATGGGTTTGCCGTCAATCCAGACCAAGTATGGGATGAGGCCAGGGCCGGAGAAGAATTCCTGAATTGTGCTGATTAAATCTTCGGTCGGCTCGAAGTGATCGGCGAAACCACGAGAGACGGTTTCGGCAAAGAGGCGGGATTCCGCGGGTTCGGCTTGCCGAATGGTGATGTCGGAAGAATATTCGGGGAATTTCTCCTGCGGATCGATTTCGCGGATCAGCATGTTGGAGAATTCGAGCACGCGATAGCCACGCTTTCCGAGCATTTCGATGAATCCTGGATCGGCCATCGGGCAGACTTCGATGAAAACGGCCGAACCTCGGCAGCGATAGAACTTCTCCATGCGCTCGAAGTCTTCTTCGCTCACGGGGCCGTTCAGGCCGAGTCCTTCGGCCTGCGTCACCGGCGAATTGACGCCGCGAAATTCTGCGATGCCTCCACCTACTGCGATCCGGACGTCTCCGGGGCGTTTCAATTCCACCGTGTTTGTCGAGTCGTTTGCTTCCGAAATGCAATCCGGATGGCCTGCCAGTTCCAGGCGGCGGGCCAATTCCATGTCGACGAATTTCATTTGTGAATCTCCTCGATAATTCTAGGCCCTCTCTCGAGGGACGTCGGAAATCAATTCGGCAATTCTTAGAAAAGGTCGGACAAGATTATGGATACGCCGGGGAGAGGGAGGCCGGACTCGGTCTGATTGAGGCTAGCGCGAAAGACCGGAGACAGGCCTATTCCCCGTGACGGAACTGCGAAGCATAGGCGTCTCCAGAATGAGATTTGCTCGCGAACGCTTGAATCTGAGGCGCGAGCGACCTCGATTTTATACCACCGCCGGAACAAGTCAAAACGATATGTGAATGGTACAATGCGTAGTTTCGACGTGAGGGTTTGCGAGTATCGTGCGGCCTGACGGCAGTGAATAGCGGAGCGCGTGAAGGAGACCGGTGAGCGGGACGGTGATTGAGACGCAGGTGGATGCGAAATCTGCCGACTTTGAGAAAAACAGCCGGCAGATGGTGGACCGCCTGACTGAAATCAAGAACGAGGAAGAGCGAATCCGGCAGGGCGGCGGCGCGAAAGCGATTGAGTCGCAGCACAAGAAGGGGCGGCTGACGGCGCGGGAACGCATCGCAAAGCTGATCGATCCGAAGACTGAGTTCTTCGAGTTGGGCCTCTACGCGGCGTATGAGATGTATGAGGAGTGGGGTGGGGCGCCGGCAGCCGGGACGATTGTGGGGCTGGGGCGCGTGTCGGGCCGGCAGGTGATGATCATCGCGAATGATGCGACGGTGAAAGCGGGCGCGTTTTTCCCGATGACGGCGAAAAAAGTGATTCGCGCGCAGAATATCGCGATTGAGAATCGCATTCCTACGATTTACCTGGTGGATTCCGCGGGCGTTTTTCTTCCGTTGCAAGAGGATGTGTTTCCCGATACGGATGATTTCGGGCGCGTGTTCCGGAACAATGCGGTGATGAGCGCGCAAGGGATTCCGCAGATCACGGCGATTATGGGGATGTGTGTGGCGGGCGGAGCGTATCTGCCGGTGATGTGCGATCACATTTTGATGACGGAGGGCAGCGGGCTGTTTCTCGCGGGGCCGGCGCTGGTGCAGGCTGCGATCGGACAGAAGACTTCCGCGGAAGAGCTTGGCGGGGCAACAATGCACGCGCAGATCAGCGGTACGGTGGATTTCCGGGAGCCGGACGACGAAGCGTGCATCAAGAGAATCCGGGCGCTGGCGGACAAGATTGGGCATCGGCCCTCGGCGCCGTTTGATCACAAACCTGCGCAGCCCCCTTCGCATCCTGGCGATGAAATCTACGGAATATTTTCGTCGAATCCGGGCAAGCAATATGACATGCGCGAGATTATCGCGCGGATTGTGGATGGGAGCGAGTTTGAGGAGTATCGCGCCGAGTATGGGCAGACGATGCTGTGTGGATTCGCGCGGATTGGCGGCTGGGCTGTGGGGATCGTCGCGAATCAGAAGAAGCATGTGACGGTGGCTGCGCCGGGGACAGGAGAGAAACGAGTTGAGTTTGGCGGGGTGATTTACACCGAGGCGGCGGATAAGGCTGCGCGATTTATTCTGGATTGCAATCAGAATTTGATTCCGCTGATTTTTCTGCACGATGTGAATGGATTCATGGTGGGGAAAGAGGCGGAATGGAGCGGCATCATTCGCGCGGGGGCGAAGATGGTGAATGCCGTGGCGAATAGCGTGGTGCCGAAAATTGCCGTGATTTGCGGGGGCAGTTTTGGAGCGGGGCACTATGCGATGTGTGGAAAGGCGTACGATCCTCGCTTTATTTTTGCGTGGCCGACGGCTCGGTATGCGGTGATGGGCGGGGATGCGGCGGCAGGGACGCTGGTTGAAATCAAGATCAAGCAACTCGAGCGGGAAGGCAAAAAGCTGACCGACAAAGACAAGAAGGAATTGTACGAATCCGTGCGCGCCACTTACGAGCACCAGACCGACCCGCGCTATGCGGCGGCGCGGCTATGGGTGGACGCGATTATCGATCCGGCTCACACGCGCGAGGCGTTGATTGAGGCTTTGGAGGCTGCGTCGCTCAATCCGCATGTGGCGGAGTTCAAAACCGGTGTCTTACAAACATGATCAGTCGACGAACTTGGGTTCTTCTTGCCGCGGTGGCGTTTCTTTTTATCAATGCTTACCTAAGTTGGCCTCCAAAACCGGTACCCGGACAAATTGATTTCGACTACAGCCAGCTTCCCCCTCGGCCACATGAACAGTGGTTAATGGTCGGGATGCTTTGTGCAATAGTTTTAGGTGTTTCTTTTCTGGTTGACTTCATCAGGAAGCGTCAAAACCGAATATGACCGAGACAGTAACAATCGTCGAATGCCCGCGCGATGCCTGGCAGGGGCTACGGCAGATTATCCCGACAGAAGAAAAAATAAAATACCTGAGCAGCCTGGTTTCGCTTGGGTTTCGGCATATTGATGCGGTGAGTTTTGTGTCGCCAAAGCATGTGCCACAGATGGCCGACAGCGAAGTGGTGATGAAAGAGCTGAGCCGGGTGAAAACGCCCTCGGGTGAGGCGCCGGAGATTATCGGGATCATCGTGAACGCGCAAGGGCTGGAACGAGCGCTCTCGACGTCGGGAGTAACAACGATCGGCTATCCATACTCGATTTCGGCTTATTTTCGGAGGGCCAATGCGAATATGTCGCGGGCCGAGTCGCGGGATTTGGTGCAGAAGATTCAGCGGGATACGAAAGCAGCCGGGAAAAAGTTGGTCGTGTACGTTTCGATGGCGTTCGGAAATCCTTATGACGAGCCGTGGGGACCGGAGATCGTCGAAGAGACGGTTGTGTGGCTGAAAGATATCGGCGTGCGGACGATTTCGCTGGCGGACACGGTGGGCACGGCTTCGCCGCATGATGTGGCCGCCGTTTATGGCGCATCGAAAGCCGCTGTTGCAGGCATCGATGTTGGAGTGCATCTGCACAGCCGGCCGGATCGCGCGGCGGAGAAAGTGCTTGCGGCTTACGAAGCTGGCTGCCGGCGATTTGACGGGGCGCTGACGGGGCTGGGCGGATGTCCTTTTGCTGGAGATGAGCTTGTGGGCAATATTCCGACGGAGGCGATTCTGACCACGCTGGCGGCGCGCGGCGTTGCTACCGGCATTGACACCAAATCTCTTGCGATTGCATGCGCGATGACGGGCGAGCTGCGCGAGAAGTATACGCACACGGAAGCGGCGGCGAAACCGAACTAATGCGGCGGATTCAGAACATCCTGCAATGACATACAACACACTCAAGCTCGAGCAACAGAATCACATCGCCACCATTACGCTGACGCGGCCTGAAAAACGGAACGCGATTTCGTCGCAAATGATCCAGGAACTGATGGCGGCGTTCGACGAAGCGGAGAACGGACCCACGCGCGTCGTGATCATCACCGGGTCGGGGAAATCGTTCTGCGCGGGAATGGATCTCGATGGCTTACGGACGATTGCAAGCCAGTCGCTCGATGAAAATATGGCTGATTCGAGGGCGATGGCGCGGATGTTTTACCGCGTCTACGAATTTCCGAACCCGGTAATCGCTCTAGTAAATGGCCCTGCAATCGCCGGCGGTTGCGGAATCGCGACGCTGGCGGATTTCACGCTCGCGGCGCCGGAAGCGAAGCTGGGATATTCGGAGGTGCGGATTGGGTTCATTCCAGCGCTGGTGTCGGTTTTTTTGAGGCGGCAAATCGGGGAAAAGCGCGCGACGGATTTGCTGTTGACCGGGCGCATCCTGGATGCGGCAGAGGCTTTGCGAATTGGGTTGATTACCGAGGTGGTGCCAGCAGAGAGGCTTTTGGAGCGGGCCCACGAGATCGCGGCGCAGTTGCTCGCCGCGAGTCCGACAAGTGTCCTGCGAACGAAGAGGCTGCTGCGGCGCTTCAATGAGGCTGAAATTCGAGCGGAGATTGAACTGGCCACGCGCGAAAATGCTGAAATTCGCGCTACTGCCGACTTTCGAGAAGGCGTTACGTCGTTTCTCGAGAAGCGCGATCCGAAGTGGACCGGCCAGTGAGCGCGAAGGCGAATGAGAATCGAGCCCGCGGCGGCGATGGAGATCTAACGCTCAAGGAATTTGCCGATACGACTATCCGCGTTCGTTATGCGGAGACGGATCAGATGGGCGTGGTGTACTACGGGAATTATTTAACGTGGTTTGAAATTGGACGCGTGGAGTTTTGCCGGCAGATCGGGTTCGAGTACAAGAAAATGGAAATCGAGGACGATAGCTTTCTGGTGGTGGCAGAGGCGAACTGCAGGTACAAGCGGCCGGCGCGGTTTGATGATTTGCTTACGATTCGCACTCGGGTGACGGCTGCGCAGCGGCGGACGGTTCGGTTCGCCTACGAGATCATTAATCTGGAGACGGGTGAGACGATTGCGACGGGCGAAACGACTCATGTGATTTGCAATCGTGCCGGGCAGACGAAATCATTGCCGGAAAAATATCGCAAGTACCTGCCGCTACCGATGGAGAGCCGTAGCGCGTGAACGCGGACGCGCAACTTCTGGCTATGCCGCATTATGTACCGGCCGAAAATCATCAGGATAGGAACCGGGGATGAATAAGATTCAGATTGACGGCGAACATCTGACGCTCGCGGAGCTCTATGCCGTCGTTTTCGATGGGGCCGAGGTGGAACTGGCGCCCGGGGCGCGCGAAAAGATGAACGCATCGCGGGCGGTGATTGAACGGCTGGTGGAATCAAATGCGGCCGTGTATGGCGTGAACACCGGATTCGGGAAGATGGCGTCGGTGCGAATTTCTCGCGACCAGATACGGCAGCTGCAGGTGAATCTGGTTCGGAGCCACGCGTGTGGAGTGGGCGCGGCGCTTACTGAGTATGAAACGCGGGCGATGCTCGCGCTGCGCGCGAATGCGATTGCGAAAGGGCTTTCGGGGGTGCGTCCGATTGTGGCGGAGACGCTTTGCACGATGTTGAACCGGAAGGTTCATCCTGTGATTCCGTGCCAGGGGTCGGTGGGAGCGTCCGGCGATTTGGCTCCGCTTGCGCATCTGGCGCAGGTGGCGATTGGAGAAGGCGAGGCTATTTTTCAGGGGCGAAACATTTCCGGCGAATCTGCTATGCGAGAAGCGAAGATTTCGCCGCTCGCGCTCGAAGCTAGAGAGGGTTTGGCGCTGTTGAATGGAACGCAGGGGATGCTGGCGCTGCTGGCGCTGGGGCTGCGCGACGCCGAAAATGCGGTTGATACTGCCGATGTGGCGACGGCGCTTTCGCTTGACGCGCTGCGGGGGAGCCCGGCGCCGTTTGACGAACGGATCGCGCGGGCACGTCCCTTTCCCGGGCATTTAATTACGGCTCGCAATTTGGAGAGGCTGACGCGGGGGAGTGAAATTCGGGAATCGCATCGGTCGCCGGAGCGCGATCCGCGCGTGCAGGATCCCTACAGCCTTCGCTGCGTGCCACAGGTGCATGGGGCGGTTCGCGATGGGTTGGCGCAGATTCGAGCGACGATTTTGATCGAGTTGAATAGTGCGACGGATAATCCGCTGGTGTTTGCGGGCGACGGCGGTGATGGCGCGGGTGAGGTAATCAGCGGGGGAAACTTTCACGGGCAGCCGCTGGCGATGGCGGCGGATCAGTTGGCGGTGGCGCTCGCGACTCTGGCGGGAATATCGGAGCGGCGTACGGAACAACTGACGAATCCACAGGGGAGCCAGCTTCCGGCATTTTTGGTGCGCGAGGCGGGATTGAATTCTGGATTCATGATCTTGCAGGTGACGGCGGCGGCGCTCTCCAGCGAAATGAAAGCGCAGGCCGCGCCGCATTCTGTGGATTCGATTCCGACTTCCGCGAATCAGGAGGATTACGTTTCGATGGGCATGGCCGCGGCGCGCCGAATTCAACCGATGCTCGCGAATTTGTGGAACGTTTTAGCGATCGAATTGCTGGCTGCGTGCCAAGGGCTGGATTTGCTTGCGCCACTTCGTACCGGGCCTGAGACGCAGAAGGCGTACGAATTGGTGCGCGCTACTTCTAAAAAGGTAGACGCCGACCGGTCGCTTTCGCGGGATATTGAAGCTGTGGCCGCGCGAATTGCGACGGGTGATTTCAGCAATCTCCTGCGTTAGGCGTGCGATTGGATACAGAGCAGCGCGTTTTTATTTGGCTTCGCCGGATTCTGATTCGCTCGAGCCTTGCGCGCTTTTCGAAGCTGCCTGGGCTTGACTTGCGGCAGCGCCGGATTTGCTGATCGAGACGGTGTCTTGAGGTATGGCAGGCTGCTTTGAAGCTGAGTTTGGGTTTGCGTCGCGAACTTGGGCTTGCTTAGCGATCTGAGCGGACTGCAGAGCACTAGAAACGGAGCTGACAGGGTTTGCCACGGAAGTACCTCCAGCATGGTAATCGGCGTGGGCGGAGCAGACTTTAGTCTTTTCGGAGATTCTTTCTGCGATTTGCGGAATTATGAAGCAAGGGATTGAAACAGAAATGTGCCGAAACGGAATCCGACCAGCCATTTGAAGGGCGCGACTCCCATCGAATAGTGACCGCAGGGTAAAGATAACCTCTCAACTTCCAAGCCACCTCGCGGAGCCTCGTCAAAGAACGCATTCGTGAATTCGGGCCAGAAGGTGGGATCGTAGCGGCCGGTGATGGCGAGAATTTTTTTTCCGGTGCCGAGAAGCTTGGGGATGTAAGGAAACGGGCTGATGGGCGACCAGTAGCGGCGGATATCTTCCTGCGAGAGTTTTGACTGTAGCGATTCCCAAACGTTCATCGTAGTCAGTCCGTTCGCGACCACATCGCCGCAATACGTGGCGACGTGCAGGAATGCGCCGGCGCGAATCGCGGGTTCGTGGCACATGGTGACGAACGCGATTGACGAGCCGATGCTCGTGCCGAGAACGCCGAGGAGGTCATAACCTTGTTGTTCGAGCCAGCGGAGGGTGCGGCGGGCGTCGAGAACGGCCTGGTGATTTGCCTGGAGCGTGAGGCCGACATTGGGGCCGACGAGATGATCGGCGCGAGGATGGCCAGGGACGGCGCGGCGGTCGTGATACGGCAGGCTCATTTTTACCGCGGTGATTCCCAGTTTGTTGAGCCAGCGGCAGACGTCGGTCTGTTCCTCCCAGCGAGAATTCCATTGCGCAAGAACTACGACGGCGGGGCCGGTGTGGCGGGCTTTGAAGAACTGCGCGTGGACGAGATTATTTTCGGGCCAGGGGGATTCGATGGCGCTGGTGAAGGTGAGGACGCCGTCGTCGAGCGAATAATCTGATGCCGGGCCAGTGGTGTACCAGTCGTCGCTGTGGGCTAGCGTGTGCTCGACAAAATGATCGAGGTATCCGCGGGGGTCGGGCTCGTTGGGGGAACCGCCGATGTGTTCGAGGCCCCAGGCGAAGGGGAGCGACTTGCGGTTAGGCTCCTGGGCCCAGCGCATATGCTCGTAGCGCCGTATTTTTCGTTCCAGCAATGACATGGTAGCGGTTGATTCAATTTCAGCTTACCAGAGGCGCCAAACAAAGCTGGGCGAGTGGCGGGGATTACGCGCCGAAGCGGGAAAAACGGCGAGTGAACGAGGCTTTGTGCACTGCGTGCGTTAGCAGTCGGACACGGTTTTTGCTAGGCGGCTTGAGTGACCCGGACGTATGTGGCACATTCGATTTGTGGCTTCCGGGATGCTCATTGCGGCGTTCGTGTTTCTTTTCGGGCTGATCATAGGCAGCTTCTTGAACGTCTGCATCGTTCGGATTCCGGCCGGAAAATCCATCGTTCTTCCGGCCTCAGCGTGTGTTAAATGCGGGGCTCCGATCCGTCCTTACGACAACATTCCCGTTGTTAGCTATCTCCTTCTGCGCGGCAAATGCCGGAAATGCGGGAATCCGATCTCAGCGATGTATCCGGTTGTGGAGCTTTTGACGGGACTGCTTTTTCTTGGATGCTACGAAGCTTTTGGTTTTTCTGCGGAAGCGCTGAAGTGGGCTGTGTTTTCGGCGATTATGGTGGTTCTGGTTTTTACGGATCTGCGCGAGCGAATTCTTCCGGACGTGGTGAACTTTACAGGTTTTGGCTTAGGGCTTCTCTTGAGTTTCTTCACCACACCTGTGGACGGGACGGCTCTGGCCATCGCGAAGCGCATCTTCGAGTTCCCTCCGCCAGCGCCGGTTCTGTCATTTGTGGACGCACTGTTGGGAGCGGCGGCGGGTAGCGGTCTGCTATGGCTGGTGTCGGAGGCCTATTTTCGTCTGCGCGGGCGCGAGGGGATGGGGATGGGCGATGTAAAGATGATGTTGATGGCCGGGGCATTCCTTGGGTTGAAGCGGACGTTGCTGACGATTTTCACCGGTTCCGTGCTCGGAAGCGTCCTGGGCATCATCGTAATCGTGGCGCGGCGGAAGGATTCGGATTACGAGTTGCCTTTTGGTGCGTTTCTGGGAATGGCTGCGCTGCTGGTGGTATTTTTCGGAACGCCGATTGTATATTGGTATCAGGGACTGCTGACGGTGCGATGATGGGTAGAGCGCATCTAGCAGAACGAGGCGTGTGATGGTTTCCCAGATCCCACCGCGGATTCCGGGCGTTCAGCCCTTCGATCTTGGCTTTCTGGCCGGGGGACTCCTCGTTTTACTCCTTGTTTTGATCCTTTTCGCAATTGTGGTGCGCAAATTCCTGCGCCGGGGCGATGCGTCACCCGAAGGACAATTTACGGCGCCCGTGCCCGACCCCGACAATGCCTCCGCCTTTATGGCGGCTTCGATGCAGGGCGTAATCGAGAAATTGCGGACACAGGAAAAAGAACTCGCCCGCCTGCATTTGGTGGCGCAAGAGCGCGCGCAGGAATCCGAGCGTCTCACCGAGGAGGTCACCCGGAATATGCCTACAGGCTTGCTCCTGGTGAATGCGACGGGCGCGATCAGCAGCACAAACCCGGCTGCCGAAGAAGCGCTGGGCATCCGGACTTTGCGATACCGTTCTTACAAAGAGATCCTCGGCGCCGATACGGCGCTGACACGCTTACTGACAGCGTGTTTGCGCGAGGGGCGAACGTTCCATCGAGGCGAAGTGGAACACGTGACAGCGGAAGGTGAAATGCGCCACCTCGGCGTAACGATTTCTCCGATTTTCCGCGCAGTTCGCAACCCCCCGCGGCCCGGAACTGAATTTCCCGGCGTGCCACCAGAGATGAAAGTCAGCGGCGCACTGTGCCTGATGAGCGATCTGACGGAGCTGACCGCGCTGCAGAAACAAATGCGCTGGAAAGAGAATCTCGCGGCGCTTGGAGAAATGTCCGCCGGTATCGCCCACGAGTTTAAAAACGCTCTGGCCACCATCTCCGGCTATGCGCAAATGATTCGCAGCGAAGCGCGTCCGGGCTCTGGAGACATTCGAGAATCTGCCGAGCGCATTCTGGACCAGACGCGCGCGCTGACTCACGTGGTGACGGAATTCCTCCGCTTCGCCAAACCGCTTGAAATTTGCTATGAGACAGTGCCAATGAAAACGCTCGTCGAGCGCGTCACGGAAGAGCTGCGAGAATCGAACCCCGGCTGTGTAGTGGAATGCGAAGGAGCTTTCGAAGATCTCCCAGGCGACGAGGCATTGATCCGGCAAGCACTCGTCAACTTGACGCGCAATGGAGCAGAGGCTGCCCGAGAATCCGGTGGCAGCGCTCGCCTGACCGTCTCAGGTACGATTGAGGAACTGGGTGGAAAGAAATGGCAACGCATCTGTATTGCCGATAATGGACCGGGCATACCGCAGGCAGACTTGCCCAAAATTTTTCTCCCGTTCTACACCACGAAATCCGAGGGCACCGGCCTGGGACTGGCCGTGGTCCAAAAGGTGGCACTGCAGCACGGTGGCAGCATCGAAGCGCGCAACCGCACCGGCGGAGGCGCAGAGTTCCTGCTGTGGTTACCTTTGCGGCAGGAGCCCTCGCCGTTGCTATTCCCCTCCGAAGCCGCCCGCATCTAAACTATATCCAGGGCCTATCCCCTAGGTGCCTCCCGGGAGGCGTAGCTATGCGCAGCAGAACACTCTGGTTGGCGGCGATAGCCGCGATTGCGGCGTTCGCGCCGAGCAGCTATTGCCAGCAACAGGAGCCAGCCAAACAGGCTTCGCCGGACTCCGCCGCATCGCAGAGCGCCGCGCAGGCACCGCCGCAAGCGGCTTCCACACCACAGGAATCACTGGCTGACGCAGCGCGCCGCGCCCGCGAACAGAAGAAAGACACCGCCAAGCAGGCCAAAGTGATCACGAACGACAATATTCCCAAAGAGGGCGGGATCTCAGCGGTCGGCGAGGAACCACCAGCCGCCGAGAATGCAGAGAATGCTCCAGCCGAGGCCGACAAGGGCGCAAAAAGCGACGAAAAGAAGTGGCGGGCGCAGTTCGACAAACTGCACCACAAGTTGGAACAGGATCAGGCCGACCTCGAAGTGATGCAACGAGAACTCGGAGTGCTTAATCTGCAGTATTACAACGACCCCGTGAAAGCCATGCAACAAGAATTGACCCGCAGCGACATTAATGAAAAAACTGCGAAGATCGCAGCCAAGGAAAAAGAAATTGAAGCCGACAAGCAGGCCATCTCTGATGCAGAGGACGAGCTTCGCCAGTCGGGCGGCGATCCGGGATGGGCTCGCTAGCCAGTTTCCATGGAGCCAATTCTCCTTGTCGAAGATAAGCCCGAGCTTCGGGCCATGCTGCGCAAGGCGCTCGAGCGTGCGGACTATTCGGTGGAGGAAGCGCCTGACGGGAACGCCGCAATCGATAAGATACGTGCGCGCCGCTACCTGCTGGTCCTCACAGACTTAAAGCTGCCGGGAAGTTCTGGGTTGGACGTCCTCCGCGAGGCTCGTCGTGTGGAGCCTACCCTGCCCGTGATTCTCGTTACGGCGTATGGCTCCGTGGAAGAGGCTGTGACGGCAATGAAAGAGGGCGCGTTCGATTTCATTCAGAAGCCCGTGGATCTCGATCATTTGAAGCTGCTGCTCGATCGGGCTACGAAGCAGCAAGAACTCCTGCGAGAAAATCTGCTGCTGCGAGAAGAATATGCCGCGCACTACGGATTTCCGCGAATCGTCGCCGAACATCCCAGCATGAAGGATGCGAGCCAGATGACGCAGCGCGTGGCCGCGACGGATTCAACGGTGCTCCTTCTCGGCGAGAGCGGGACGGGAAAAGAGCTTTTCGCTCGAGCGATCCATCACCTGAGTCCGCGCGCGGACCATTCTTTTGTGGCGCTGAACTGTGCAGCGATTCCCGAAGGGCTGGTGGAAAACGAGCTGTTCGGCCACGAGCGCGGTGCTTTTACGGGAGCAGGCGCGCGCAAGATCGGAAAACTCGAACTGGCACACCGCGGAACGCTTTTTTTGGACGAGATTGGCGAGCTGCCTCTTGCGGTGCAAAGCAAGCTTCTGCGCGTACTGGAAGAAAAGCGATTCGAGCGCGTGGGCGGGACACAGGAAATCGAGGTGAATGTTCGAATTCTCACAGCGACGAACAAAGACCTGCATGCATCGGTGGCGGACAAGACGTTTCGCGAGGACCTTTACTTCCGGATTTCTGCGGTGCCGATTACGATTCCGCCTCTGCGCGAACGAGGCGACGACGTACTCTTGCTCGCCGAGCATTTCCTCGAGCGCTTTAAACGCGAATTTCGCAAGCCCGCGCTCGCGCTCACGGAAGACGCACGCGAGCGCCTGCTCACCTATCCCTGGCCGGGTAATGTGCGCGAGCTACAAAATGCGATCGAGCGGGCTGCAATCCTTGCGAATGGTTCGGATATCGACGTAGCTGGTTTGCAATTACCTTCCGCGCGGCCGACCGCCGAGCAGCTGCCCGAGCATATGGTGGAGGATGAATTTCTATGGGAGGGGCCGCTAGAGGAAGTTTCTCAACGCGCCGTGGCGCATGTGGAGCGGTTCAAGATTCAGAATGCGCTACGCGAAACAAAGTGGAACAAGACGCGCGCGGCGGAAAAATTGGGCGTGTCCTACAAGACGCTGCTTCACAAGATCCGGAACCTGGGGCTCGATAACTAAGTTTTCGCTTCTTTGGATTCCCCTCGGGGATGCTTCCGCCGCTCTTTCCAAAATCCGCCGACGGGTTTGTCTTCGGATTCGATTAGGGCCTTGCCCGGTTCGGGCAGACGCCCCGTGTGGAGCACAACGCTTCCAAAATTCCATGCCTGGTGGCGGACTCCCAGAAACCCGGCTTTGAATAGCAATTTCCCGAGCTCCTGGGGACTCGGAAAGTTCGACACAGAGCTGGGCAAGTATGAGTAGGCTGCCTTATTACCCGAAATCACTCCGCCGACGACAGGCAGGATGCGCTTGAAATAGAAGCGATACATGCCGGCCATTGCGCTATTGGTTGGCTCAGAAAATTCGAGGATCGCGATCCTTCCGCCTGGCTTTAAGACGCGCGCTATTTCGCGGAGGCCGCACTCGTAGTTGGCGAGATTCCGAAATCCGAAAGCGGTCGCCACGAGGTCAAAGCTGTCGTCGGGAAACGGCATATTCAGCGCATCACCATTGATAAATTCGGCTGTGTGCGAATCAGTTCGCGCTTTTTGTCGGGCGCGTTCCACCATCGGGTATGCAAAATCGCAGCCCATGATTGGTACCCGATGCGCTGTAGAGTCGCGGATCACGTCTACTCGCTCGACCTCGAACGCGAAAGCGAGGTCGCCTGTGCCACAGCACAAATCGAGGACGCGAGCGTCGGTACGCCTAAGAATGCGACGAAATTTCTCCGCCGTCAGCCGGCGCCATCGGTTGTCCATCGAGAAAGACAGGAGGTGGTTGAGCAGGTCATATCGAGGCGCAATAGCGCTGAACATATCGCGCACGCGACGGGCGGAATCGCGCTCGTCGCGAGCGCCTTTCGGACGGGCCCCCACACCTTGCGAGGACGATGGTTCGAAGATTTTCATGCTTTGTCTAACTCTCCGGACCTTGTTCCGCGTCGATGCCAAGCGTCAACGGAAACGCGCGAAAACTCACGGCAACGACGCGCCAGGGTATTGCGATTCCCCATTTCGCTTTTCCGATAATGGAAGGCAGTACCCAGCCGATCTCGCCGGCATGGACTTTCTTGTCGCTCAGCAATAGCGATCGCAACTGTGATTCTGAAAGCGACGGTATCCGCGGAAGCGGCCCGACCGATAAAATCAAACCGACAATTCGCACCGCATCCTTTACGTCGAGCTTTCCAATTGCGAGCGCAAGGAGAGTCGCGAAAATCATACCGTGACCTACCGCCTCTCCATGCAGAAACTTTTTATAACCCGTAGCGGTCTCCAGCGCGTGACCGAGCGTGTGGCCGAAATTCAAAACCTGCCGAAGGCCGCTTTCGCGTTCATCTTTGGCAACAATTTTCGCTTTAATTCCGATGCACCTTGGAATCACGAATTCGAGCGCGGCGCGATCACGGCGCAGCAGGGAGAGCATGTGCCGTTCGAGATAACGGAACAGAGCCCGATCGGCGATCACGCCGTATTTGATTACTTCATATAGGCCCGCGCGATACTGGCGGTGTGGCAGCGTGCCAAGAACATCCGGATCGGCGATGACCAGATCCGGCGGGTAAAACGCGCCGATGAGGTTCTTCCCTTCCGGAAGATTTACGCCGGTTTTTCCGCCGACTGCGCTATCCACCTGCGCCACAAGAGTGGTGGGAACGTGAACGAGGCGCACACCTCGCAGATACGTGGCTGCAACGAACCCTGCAACATCGCCAACTACACCGCCGCCAAGGGCTACCAATGTCGCGTCGCGATCTGCGCCCAGGCTGATAAGCGCACGCGCGATTTTTTCTACGGTGGCGAGCCGTTTCGCTGGCTCGCTGTCGTCGAATAGAATCGTCGCGCTCCGCGTCCGGCGGGTCTTCCCCGCCAGTGTCCTGCCCCAATGGTTCCATACCCGGGGCGAAGATAGAAAGAAAATCTCGCCGCACCGATTGCGGGTGCCGATAAGCTGGGGGATCCGTGAAATGGCTCCGCGCGAAGAGACCACGAGGTATCGTCCGAGAGCGCTATCAATGCGAATTTCGGCCATCCTGGAACCCCAGAATGTAGCACAGGTAAATGCGAGGTAAATTCAGGGCTATGCCTGCGCCACGTTACAAATCTATAAAAACTGAACGCTAACTATAGGAACTTCTTTGTTCAGCGGCGGCGCGGCAAAACGAGGGCACACTTTTTGATTTTGCCCGAGCGGCCATATCTGGGCGAGATGGCAGCGCTGTCCCGAACTCTAGCCGAAAATATCCTTCACTTTGTCGAAGAAAGTCGAAGCTCGCTCGATCGGCTTGTTCTCTACTTTCATTGTCTGCCCGAGTTGTTCGAGCAATCGGCGCTGCTCGCGGGTCACCTTGGCAGGTATTTCGACTCGAACGCTCACGTACAAATCGCCGCGTCCGCCGTGCGGGTTGGGTAGACCCTTTGATTTTTTGCGGAAGATTTGGCCGGACTGCGTTCCTTCTGGTATCTCGAGATCCTCTTCGCCAGAAAGCGTGGGAACTTTGATCGTTGTGCCCAGAGTCGCCTGTGACAAGCTCATGGGAATCGTGCAGTAGAGATCGGCACCGCGACGCTCAAAGAACACGTGCTCCTTCACTTCGAGAAAGATATATAGATCGCCGGCCTGTCCGCCGTTCGTGCCGGGCTCGCCATGGCCTGCCATCCGCAAGCGGGTGCCTGAATCCACTCCGGCGGGAACGCCGACTTCGAGTGTTCGTTCGCGCTCGATGCGTCCCTGGCCGCGGCATGCGGCGCAAGCATCGCGAATTACCTGGCCGACTCCCTGGCACGCGGGGCATGTGCGCGTGATGGAGAAAAACCCCTGGCTGTAAGATACCTGACCGCGACCGCCGCACGTTTTGCAGGTCGACATCCCAGTGCCGGACTTCGCGCCTGTTCCGTGGCATGTTTCGCACGCTTCGCGCCGCGAAACGTGAATCTTCGTGCTGACGCCCGTCGCCGCTTCTTCAAACGTAAGTGTCATGTCGTAGCGCAAATCAGCGCCGCGCTGACCGCGTTGCCCCCGGCCTCCACGACGGCGTCCGCCGCCGAGAATATCCTCAAAGCCGAACAGGTCGCCGAGAATATCTTGAAAATCCTCGAAGATAGAGGCATTGAATCCGCCAGCCTCAAATCCGCGACTGCCCAGTCCCGCGTGGCCAAAGCGATCGTAAATCGAACGCTTCTGCGGGTCGGATAGCACACTGTAAGCCTCGGCTGCAGCGCGAAAATTCAGCTCCGCTTCGTGCTTATTCTCCGGATTGCGGTCCGGATGCCACTTCATCGCCGCCTTGCGGTACGCGGACTTGATCTGCTCCGCTGACGCGTCGCGAGTTACTTCCAACACTTCATAGAAATCCTGCTGTTTGCTGGGTGCCATTGCTTCTTTTCAGTCCTTGTCCCGACTAAATGTAAGTTTCGATCAATTAAATTTGCATTTCTAAGCTTGGATTAGCTTTCTTCTGACGAAACAACTTCAGCCTTATCAATTCTTGCGGCCGCTCGCGACGCGCACCATTGCTGGGCGCAGGACGCGATTGTGAAATATGTAGCCCGGCTGGAACTCTTCGATCACCGCACCATCGGGATAATCGGTTGTAGGCACATGCTCTACAGCATGATGCACATTGGGATCGAATTCTTTGCCGATGGACTCGATTCGATGGACTCCCTGCTTGGCGAGTAAATCCCAGAGCTGTTTCCGAATCAGCTCAAATCCCTTGCGATAATCCTCATAGGCGGGATCGTCGTGGGCGGCGAGTGCTCGATCGAAACCGTCCAGCACGGGTAGGAGTTGCTCAATAAGATTTTCGACTCCGCGATGCCTCGCCTGGTCACGCTCTTTTTCAGTCCGCTTGCGATAATTGTCGAAGTCCGCCTGCAAGCGCACGAGCGTGTTCGTCAGATCCTGTTTCTCTGCGGCGAGTTTCTGCACCTGCTCGGCGAGCGCCGATTCAGGCGCAGGGGCGACCGCCGAACCGGCATCGTCACCTCCTGATTCAACCGGCACGACGCTTGGCCTCGGCCCCTCGTCTTCTTCTTTCTGGCTCTTCTGCGCTGCCAAGTTCTAGCTCCCCTCTTTTTCTTCTGAAAAGAATTGCGACATAAACGCCACGGCCGTGATCACCCGCTCATAATGCATCCGCATCGGGGCCACGATGCCCAGCGTGCCCTGCACTTCACCTTCCGATGAATAAGATGCTGACACAACCGCCAGATGCTTTCCCGCATTCGAAATCTGGTCGACTCCTAATTCCACGTGCACCGGTTCCGGCGCCTCGATACATCCGCTCAAAATCGCGATTAAACGATCCTTCTCCTCGATTGTCTCGAGCAACTCGCGCAATTGCTCCTGATTCGCAAATTCTGGCGAAGCCGCCATTTGCGCGGCCCCTTCCACGTAAATCTTGCGCTCGTCGATATCGCCCAGAACGCTTGGGTCGCACAGCATCAAAGCGTCGCCTGCCAGCTGGCTGTAGCGTTCCCGGTCACGCGCGAGCTGCGACCGCAGATCTGCTCGCATCGCTTCGATCGTCCACCCGATGTAATGGTGATTCAAATAAGCCGCGATCTGGTCCAAATCTTCCTGGCGGAATTGCCGCTCCGGCCGAAGCAACTTGTCTCGTGTCTGGCCACCGGCAGCAACCAGCACCACCAGCACCCGATTGTCCGGCAATAGCAGAAACCGAAGATGCTCCACCACGCTGCGTGCCAATGGCGGCGCGATGAAAATTCCAAGCCCGCGGGAAACGGCTGCCAGAACGTGACTGGCGCGCTCCATCACCGCTTCTGGGGTTTTGGCTGCTTCAAGCTCCCGCCGGATCCACAGCCTGTCTTCGGGACTGGCGGTCGCCTGCGCCGCCACCTGCTCCACAAAGAACCGATATGCGGCCGCTGTGGGCACTCGTCCCGCCGAAGTGTGCGGTTGATAAAGAAAGCCGCCATCTTCAAGATCTGCCATCACGTTACGCACCGTGGCGGGGCTCAGCGGGTCGACGTGCCGGCGCGCGACGCTGCGAGACGAGACCGGCTCGCCCGTCTCGATATACTCGCGCACCACATCTGACAGAATCTGCTGGTGGCGCCGGTGCTGTAACACGGGAGAAACCATGAGATTACGACCGCTCCTGAATCGCTCGCACGAAAAGGGGGCGAGAAGTACGCCCAGATAATTAGAGTTTAGTCGTTGAAGGGAGGACGCGTCAACTTTAGCACCATCCTGCGTCACCTGGAACTCACCTGCAGATCCCGTAGCGCGAAGATTTCGCGAACCCGGCTTGCTACGAAGCTCCGCGTATCATATTCTCTCCGCACGCTTTAGGTACCGGCTCGGTGACTTGACTAGGCATCGGAGGCAGATGCGTTTTCAAATCGTTCTGACGCTTGCCCTTGCGGCGGTAACGCTTCCAGCAGGGCCCCTTCAAGCCAGCGTCACCCGACATACTGCTTCGCCCACGCCCGTCGCTTCGCCTGAGGCGGCGAATCAGAAAACTCTATCTACTCGCGTAGTCGCCTACCAAATCGACGCGCACCTTGACACCGCGAAGCACACGATCGTTGCGACCGAAACTCTGCGCTACCGCAATCTTACCGGCCAGGCCCAGAAAACGTTTCCGTTTCATCTATATCTGAATGCCTTCCAGCCCAAATCCACTTTCATTTCTGAAGAGCGACGCGACGATCCCGACTACGAGTGGAAACCGGAGCATTTCGGAGCGATCAACATTTCGCATCTCGAGGTCACCGGCATGGGCGACCTTACCAATCAGATGCGCTTCATCCAACCTGATGACCACAATGGAGCCGATCACACCGTGATGCAGATCGAGCTCCCAACGGCCGTTCCAGCGGGCGCCGAGGTGGAATTCAAGATTGCCTTCAACGACCAAATGCCCGAAGTCCTGGCGCGAACTGGATATCTCCGCGATTTCTACATGGTTGGCCAGTGGTTTCCGAAAGTTGGCGTGTGGTGGAAAGGCGCGTGGAATTGTCATCAATTTCACAACACCACGGAATTCTTCGCGGATTTCGGCACGTTCGATGTAAAGGTGACGCTCCCTCAAAATGAAATCGTTGGCGCGGGCGGCGATCTCGTTTCCTCGACGAACAATCCCGACGGCACAAAGACACTTACGTTCCACTCCGAAGACGTGCACGATTTTTCATGGAGCGCGAGCCCGAGTTTCACAGACGTTGAAGATTCCTGGACCGGCAGCGCTGGAACCGTGAAGCTTCATGTCTTGATGTCGCCCGGAAATCTGGCGTCTGCTCCGCGCTACATTCAAGTCTTGAAGGGTACGCTCACGCTTTACGATCAATGGATCGGCCCGTATCCTTACGATCGGCTCACCGTAATCGATCCTCCGCACGGCGGCTCCGATGCTGGAGGCATGGAATATCCGACGCTCATCACCGCAGACACCAATTGGTTTATGCCGAAAGACGCGCTGCTACCCGAGATCGTTACGCAGCATGAATTCGGCCACCAGTACTGGTATGGAATGGTGGCAACGAATGAATTTGAGGAAGCGTGGCTCGACGAAGGAATCAACAGCTACATGGAAACGAAAGGCATGGACGCGCTCTATGGCAAGTACACCTCGGAATTTAAGTTCCCATTCGCTCAGATGGGGGAAGATGACGAGCAGCGCTTTGCATATCTCGAGAAGCCTGATACTGATCCAATCACTCGCTTCGCCTGGCGCTTTTACGATAGCGGCGCGTATGGCGCTGTTACCTATGGCAAAACAGCTACGGTCCTGCTGACCCTCGAGAAAATCATCGGCGAAGAAACTTTGCGGCAGGCATTGCACACCTATTTTATGCGCTATCGCTTCACCCACCCTACGGGAGAAGATTTCATCAAGACTGTCGAAGAAGTCTCCGGCAAGAACCTGCGTTGGTATTTCGATCAAGCCATCTACGGCACCCAAATGCTGGACTACAAAATCCTCGATGCGCATTCCGACCTTGTAAATTGGTACGAGCTCGAGAACACCGCAGCTAAGAATAGCGAGGTGCTCTATCGCACTTATGTAACCGTGCAGCGTAAGGACGATTTTGTATTTCCAGTCGACGTCAAAATCACGTTCGACGACAAGTACTCTGTAACTGAGCATTGGGACGGCCGCGACCGCTGGGTTCGCTATGTCTATGATCGAAAGTCTCAGCTAGTATCGGCGGAAATCGACCCGGGACATCAGATCTGGCTGGACCGCGATCTTTTTAACAACAGCTACATCGTGAAATCCGAAACTCGCGCCACAAAAAAGCTATCGAACATCTTGGGTTTTGCCAGCGAGTGGATGGCGCAACTGCTCGCATGGATTGCGTAGCCGGGATTAGGAAGCGGAGGATTCGTAATGGCAGACGCAACACGGGGGACGTTTTTCTCCGGTGCCTCGCTCGTATGGGGTCGCCAACGCGTTCTCTGGTTGATTTACGTTGTGAATTTCGTGCTGGCCTATATCGCGACTCGCGGAACCAATGAACGCATCGGCGCAATTCTCGACCATAGCTTAGCCGCCGGCCAACTTGTGCACGGATTCAATCTTGGAGCTCTCGGTTCGCTCGCCGCGAATCCTGAATCGCCATTCGGGGAATCGATTTCGGCTTCCCTCCCGGCCGCGATCCTTTTCACGGTCTTCATGATCTTTGCGACAGGCGGAATCCTTGCTACTTACTATTCCGGCCAGCGGCTTCATGCCGGCGCATTCTTCGAAGCTTGCGGCCACCATTTCTGGCGGTTCGTCCGATTGACGATTTATCTTTTGCTCGTGATAATTCCGGTGTTCATTCTCGGCGGAATCGCGCACCGAACGTACGATCGCATTAACAAGCAATCGATCTCGCCAATGCACGCAGTTCATTTCTTTGAGGCGGCCGCGGTCGTGGTCTTATTGCTGATGATCTGTATCCGCGTCTGGTTCGATATGGCGCAGGTGATCGCGGTGGCCGAAGACGAGCGTCGCATGCGCAAAGCTCTTCGTCGTTCTGCTACGTTGTTGAGACATAATTTTCTTTCTCTCTACTGGTTATATCTGCGGGTGAGTTTGATCGCCTGGATCGTTTTCGCTATAGGCTTGCACATTTGGATGACGCATCTGCGTCCCGAATCTATTCTTGCTCCATTCCTGCTTTCTCAATTCCTGATCATTTTCTGGCAGGCTTGCCGCTTGTGGCAGCGCGCGAGCGAATGCATCTGGCACCGGGAGCATCAACGCGCCATCCTTGTTGCCACTCCGGCCTATGAATCGCCGCCGGTTATTTCTCAACAACCGTTGGCTGCGCCAACGGCTTAAATCACCAAATTCTGCAGCGTTCCGCTGCCGACCGCACCATCTTCGAATCGGCGGCGCAATCAAACGCCTTGGAGAACGCAGGCATGTTGGAAACCGGTGCATTCACCCGGTAACTATCCAAAGGATGCGGATTTGTATTGACGATCATCCGGGCATACTCCGGCCTCATGTTACCCGCCCAAACTTGTGCCCAACCGAGGAAGAATCTTTGGTCAGCCGTAAAGCCGTCGATCGGCGCGGGCGCAGGCTTCCCTTCCAGCGTCTTTTGAAGGGCCGCATATGCAATCGTCAGCCCGCCGAGATCGGCAATACTCTCGCCTTCCACTAGCTTTCCATTTTCATGCAGGCCAGGCTCCACTTCGAAGCTGTCGAACTGCTTCACGATACATTCGCCACGCGCGTGGAAATTCTTCAAGTCTTCAGGCGTCCACCAGTTTTTCAAATTCCCCATCGCATCGAACTTGCTGCCCTGATCGTCGAAGCCGTGCGTTAACTCATGACCGATCACCGAACCCATCCCGCCATAGTTCATCGCGTCGTCACGATTCGGATCGTAGAAGGGCGGCTGCAAGATTCCCGAGGGAAACACGATTTCGTTGCGAGTAGAGTTGTAATAGGCATTCACAGTGGGCGGCGTCATATTCCAAACACTTCGGTCCACCGGCTTCCCAATTTTTGCCAAGTCGTAGGCGGCCTCGAATTCGTTGCCCCGGATAAAATTCTCCACGTACGGACCGCGATCTACTTTGTAGCTGGAATAGTCGCGCCATTTGTCCGGATAGCCGATTTTCAACTTGATCGCGCTCAGCTTTGCAGTGGCCTGTTCGCGTGTTGCGGGGCTCATCCAATCGAGGGTCGCAAGATCGGCGCGAAGAGCATCCACCAGATTGTGAACCATCTCGAGCGCTTTGGCCTTCGCTTCTGGCGGAAATGCACGTTGCACATAGAACTGTCCCAAATCCTCTCCGAGCTTTTGATCTGTCGCTCGCACGCACCGGCGCCAGCGCGGCAAGATTTCCTGCGTACCCGTTAATTTCCTCGAATAGAAGTCAAAGTTTTCATCCACAAACCTTTTCGGTAATGCGGTGGCCTCTGCATGCACGAACTGCCAGCGCAGATACACCTTCCACTCGGCAAGTGGAACGGACGTCCATGCCGCGCTGACTTCCTTCATGAAATCCGGCTGAAAGACGTTGATCTGCGTCACCGGCGGCGCGCCAATCTCCTTGAAATATCCTTCCCAATCCACATTTGGGGCGAGTTCCTGAAACTGCGAAACCGGCATCTTATGGTAAAGCTTATCGGGGTCACGCAAATCGACACGCGGCATCGAAACTTTTGCCAGCCGCGTTTCGATATCCATTACCGTCTTTGCTTCCGCCGAGGCTGTATCGTCACTGTCCCCCAACAGCTTGAACATATTCGTCACATGCTGCACATATTCGTCGCGCAGCTTTTTTGATTTCTCATCTTCACGCGTGTAATAGTCGCGGTCGGGCAAGCCCAGTCCGCCTTGACCGATGCCCGCGAGCATGCTGTTGCTGTCTTTAAAGTCGGTCTGGGAACCAAAACTGAAGATTGCGTCCACACCTTCGTTTTGTAATCGCGCCACTTCCGCCTGGAGGCTCGCGGCGTCCTTCATCCGCGCGATTCTTTCGAACTCAGGCGCGAGCGGCTTTATTCCCGCCGCTTCGATCGCGCTTTCGTCCATACAGCTGGCATAAAAATCGCCAATCTTTTGCCAATTCGATCCCGGTTGCGCGGACTTGTCTTTCGCCGCATCATCAAGAATCGCGTGCAGCACATCCTGGTTGTGTTCCTGAAGAATTGTGAACGAACCCCATCGCGGATAAGCGGCCGGTATCGGGTTATTTTTGATCCAACCGCCATTGGCGAACTGATAGAAATCCGCGCACGGTGAAACGGATCGATCCAGGTTCGCAAGGTCCAATCCGCCCTTCGTCGATTCGTCAGCGGTTGCGGCGCTCGATGGCGCAGTTGCTCTAGCTCCGATGCAGTCGGGGAGTAGCGTATGAACCACCGCAGAGGTGCTAGATCCTTCGTTCTGCGGCCAGCTCGTCGTCTGGGCCTCAGCGATGGCACCATTCGCCGCAAGCAAAAGACCCGATACGACAATTCGCATCCAAGTGACTCTCATAATTCCTCACTTTTCAGTTTGAACTGCTGGCGTGCACACATCACCGGAGCCGCCGCTTACGCTTATGAGTTTTGCCCCAGGCAGGACCTTCGAACCACCCGCCACGCCTAGTGTATTCTGATGGCCCAGGAACGGTGTGTCAAACCTTGCGTGGCCGGCTTTATTCATCGAATCGGTCGATCTGGAATATTTTTCTCTTTCGCTGTGTCGCCCTGAATCTCGAATATGGATATATAATCCGGCACCGGTCCTTCGGCGCGATGCGGACAGCTCTAAGCCGCACAATCACGAAGGGATTTCAGGAGGAGGAAAAACGTGTCCTCGCGATCCATTTTGAAATTGATGGCGACCGTGACCATCCTGCTTTGTGCTGCAGCTGCGAAAGCTCAGCAGATGCCGAATCCTTACGGCCCACCCGTCTCCCTTGAAAACGCGAAAAAAGCTGCTGCTGCTGCGATCGCAGAAGCGCGAAAGAATAATTGGAGTATGGCCCTCGCCATCGTCGATCCGAATGGCACGCTCGTCTACTACGAGAAAATTGACAATACGCAGATCGGTAGCGCCCAGTTCGCTATCAGCAAGGCGCGTTCGGCCGCGCTTTTCAAGCGTCCGACGAAATGGTTTCAGGATCAGGTTTCCAAAGGCGGCGATGGCATGCGCTATTTGGGGCTAGAGGGGGCGGTTCCCCTGGAGGGCGGCGTCCCTATCGTAATGGAAGGTAGAATTGTCGGCGCGATAGCATTGTCCGGCGGCACTTCGGCACAGGACGCCCAATGCGCACAGATCGGCGCTGATGCACTGAAATAGACCGCGTGATTCCTATTTCTCATGAGGATATTGAAGTCGGCTTCCTTGCAAAAAGAAGTAAGATTCTCGCTTCGTTGAATGGAGAGATGCTCGATGCGAAGGTTTGCCTTGTGGGTGGTCGTTCTGATGATGTTAGCGGTTGCATTACCGATTCGAGCTGTCGCGCAGGTAAAGGACGAGACACCCGCAAGCAAATCCGACGCAGCCAAGCCGGAGCAATTTAAGCCGGAGCAGCAGGCAAGCAAAGGCTCCGTCACCGTAGGCGGCAATGTCATCAACTACGACGCGTTTGCCGGAACTCTCGTCGTGCACACGAAGGACTGGGACGATGTTCCGCAGAACAAAGACCCGAACGACAAGACCCAGACGCCCGAAGCCAGCATGTTTTACGTGGCGTATTTCAAATCCGATAATAAAGGTGCGCCGCGTCCGGTCACATTCCTCTATAACGGCGGCCCAGGTTCTTCGACCGTGTGGCTGCACATGGGAGCATTCGGGCCGAAGCGCGTCGTTACCGCGGACGATTCCCATACGCCGGCCGCGCCCTATCCTGTCGTCAACAACGATTACAGTCTCCTCGATGTGAGCGACCTCGTTTTTGTGGATGCGCCTGGGACTGGTTTTAGTCGCATCAGCGGCAAGGACCGCGAAAAGGCTTTCTATGGCGTTGATCAGGACGCACAGGCGTTCGCAGATTTCATCGTGCAGTTTCTAAGCAAATATGGGCGATGGAACTCTCCTAAATTTATGTTCGGAGAAAGCTACGGCACCACGCGATCGGCTGTACTGGTCAATGTGCTCGAGACGCAACGCGTTGTCGACTTCAATGGCGTTATTCTTTTGTCGCAAATATTGAACTTCAATTTGAGCGCAGACGGCCCGCAGTTTAATCCCGGAGTCGACCTCCCCTACCAACTCGCATTGCCAACATACGCCGCATCAGCTTGGTATCACCACAAACTGCCAGATACGCATCCGGAATTAGCGCCGCTAGTGGCGGAGGTCGAGCGCTTTGCAATGAACGATTATGCGCAAGCACTCGCGGCTGGATCGACGCTCGCGTTGGAGCAACGCAAGGCAATCGCGCAAAAGCTGCATCAGTACACTGGCCTGCCGGTGGAATACATCGAGAAAGCGGATCTGCGCATCAACGGCGGAGAATTTGAAAAAACACTTCAGGACGACACGGATACGACGACTGGCCGGCTCGATACGCGCTTTTCCGGGCCCACATTGGATCCGCTCAGCAAAGAGGCGGAATACGATCCTCAATCAGCGGCGATCGGATCGGCGTATGTTTCCGCTTTCAACGACTACGTGCGCAAAGAATTGAAGTTTGGTGAGAACAAGATTTTCAAGCCCGAAATCGAGATCTGGAAGACATGGAATTTTCTGCATCAACCCCCGGGATCGTCTCTACCACTGCCCATGGCGACAAACGTGATGCCCGATTTGGCGATGGCGATGAAATATAACCCGGACCTCAAAATACTGCTGAACGCCGGCTACTTCGATCTCGCCACGCCATTTTACGAAGGAGTCTACGAAATGCAGCACCTGCCGATTCCGTCCAAATTGCAGAAGAACATCGAGTTCCAGTTTTATGAATCCGGGCACATGGTTTATGCACGCTCGGCCTCGCTGAAAGCCCTGCACGACAATGTGGCAGCCTTCATCCTCAAGGCGGCGAGTCCCAAAAACAACTAAGGCACAGCGACCCCTAGATTTCTGGGCGGCTGAGTTTTTTTAGTGAGGTAAGGGCCGATCAGGGTTTTTGTGCATGGGCTTTCGCGTGAAATTTTGCCGGTTCGACGATCGCTCGATACACGCGGCCGCGACCAATCACATGTTCGCCGGCCCTGGCTTCCACCTCGAAAATCATGAAGCGTCCCTTGTGTTCCACCAGGCGCGCCGTGGCTCGAACAGATGTTCCTTCCGGCACCGCTTTCAAATGGTCCACTTCGATTCGCGTTCCAACGGTAATCGCTCCAGCGGGCAGGTCTGCCTGAACCGCCTGCGCGGCCGCTATCTCCATCATCCCGATCATCGCGGGCGTGGAAAGTACGGGCGGCAGTTGCGGGTTGTAATGAGCGAGAGTCCATTCGCGCGGAACTGTCTTCTCTACGGTGGCATCAAGGCCTATGCGCGGGCGTTGCTCCGGAGAAGCCACCGGCGAAGCTGCATTTTTCGAGGAGTGGTCCGGATTCTTGGCACTCTTTGATTTCGTCGGCGATTTTCTTGAATTGCCCGGCAGCTTCATCAGGAAGGTTCACGGGTGACGACTTCACGCACAAGTCGTGGATCGAGGAAGCTGTGTACAAATTCCGCCATCGTAATTCCAAGCTGGCCCCACAAACGCCGCTTAAGCCCACGATATTCCTGCGAACCGCTGAAAATATCGCGCATCAAGTCGCGAAACGTCGGAGAGTAATTAATCAGCTGCACCATGCGCGTGGTGATCGCGCAGCCAAGAAATGTACCGCGAAACACTTTGCGTGCGATGTTCGCAGCAAACTCCAAGTCAGCGGAAAATGCGGCGCGCAACCGCTCCGGATATGCCTGTGGCTGCCCCTCTGCGATTGCTTGCGCGAGCAAGTCACCCGAGCGCAGCGCGTAATAAAGCCCCTCGCCTGTAACCGGATCGACGCAAGCAGCTGCATCGCCCGCGAGCGCCCAATTTTCCCCAGCGATTTTTCGGCCGCGAATGGTCTGCGCCTGCGGCGAGGGCAGCACGTGGCTGTAGAGCTGCGCACCTTCCATCGGAATATTCTCTTTGGAAATAAAATCTCCGAGATGCCGCCGCAATTCCTGGCTCGATGTCTGACCCAGCTTCGCGCAAATGCCAACCGAAATGTGGTCCGCGCGCGGAAACGACCAGAGATAGCCTTCGAACTGTTTCAAGAATTTGACTTTCAGAATGTCTTCTTCGGTGGGTACGAAGTAGCCCAAGGTCATTTCCAAATCGCGTGCCCCGAGTGCGGTCGTTTCCGGAAGCAATTGATTTCGTGCTCCGGCAGCGAGCACTGCGAAATCTGCTTCAGCCTCTTCTCTCCCCACAGAAAGTTTCACTCGCGCGCTGTTCGTATCAATCTCGGTTACCCGCGCGCAAATCGCCGTACAGCCGGCCTCCACGGCCCGATCCAGCAAAAGCCCGTTCAGAACCTTCCGCGAATAAATGACGATCGGATTGTTCATTTCGAAACGGGCTCGATGGCCGCGGCTCGAAATCAGTTCGGCCGTGCGGATAATCTTTTTCGGATGAGGTGAATCGAGTAGAAAAGGGTAGGTTTCGATGGCCTTGTGCGTCAGACCGCCGCCGCACGGCTTCTCCCAGGCCAGCCGCTCGTCGAAAATGGTTACTTCAAATCCTGCTCTCGCCAGCCGCTCTCCACAGAGCGCACCGGCAGGACCGCCTCCGACAATTGCGATTTTTTTCATTCCGCGGGTCAGGTTAGTGGGAACACCGACGCAATCAACCAAGCGCTGAGTATAGCACCAAAGAGTGCGGCAGCCGGGGCGGAGCCCGTGCGCCGGCGTAGCGCATCAGTACCTAACCGCTGAAAGATCGAAAATATTGCGAGCGCGGTCACTAAGAGCAAAATCAGCACTTGCCCGCTCAGCAGTTCATAGTAGGCAAAAACGCAAACGAGCCAGATCTCCAGCCGCAGCGCCATCGCAAGTGCGAATCGAATCGTCCGGCGACCGCCCGTATTTACGGGCCCGAGCACCACCTCCTCCGCATAGGCAAAGACCCATAACGCTGGCACTAGCGCGCAAAACCGCAGCCACCTCGGCGCATTGAGCCAGCCGTCCGTCAACTGCCAGTTCAGCCATGCCCCAACTGCGAGGATCGTGCCAATGCCCAGCACAGCGGCTGCGATTTTCGTCGCTATATCGAGTGAAAATGTAGCGCGAGCCTCCGAGCGATTCAAAATGAGCAACAGCGCTCCGTAGATTAATAATAGCGATGCGAGATAATCACCGGAGTAAACGTGCAGGAATTTCAAGGGAACTACGAGAATCAGTACCACCACTCCGATCAGCGCAGAGGCAATGCCTTCGACCAGGACCAGAACGCGACCGGGCACTCGATTAGATGCATCGATCTGCAAGTCGTTATGTAAATCGGTCGCCCGTTCGGAATCCGCCCGGTCTCCGGCAGTTCGAAATATTTGAGCGAATAGCTGGACCACAGCGCTGGCCGTAAGCGGAAAGAGTAGGACGAGCCCGATCAGCCCCAGCACAGCACCTGCCAGGCGTCGGCGGCCAACATTGAACGTTTCGTAGGTCGCTAGATCCACATTCAAGGTTAGTGTCTCGGTCGCCACATTCGGAAACAGCGCCCGCATCGCCCACAACTCTGACCGATGAGCTACGCGGCGATCCAGCAACAAGCTGGTGTGCGACGCAAACGGAATACGCTCCAAATCAAACGCGCGTAACTGCGCAAAATCCTCCGGCGCATTCCTATCGCCCCCGGCAGCCGCCTCCAAATCTTTCGCTTCCTTCGCAAGCGGCGGAATATCAAATTGCGCCGTGAACACGAGCAGGTTCGCCAGCATCCGCGTCGGCAGTTTCATCGGCGCCGGTGAAATCGCAATCGTCGCAAGCACCGGTTCGCGATCCGCCATTCGAATCGCAATCGCTGCGCCCATCGAGTGGCCCACAAGCACTGTCGTGCGTGGGTCAATCGTGCCGTTGCGAATCAGCGTTTCCACCGCAGCGGTCGCGCATAGCTGCGCGCGCGGAAATGTAAATGGTTCGCGATTGTCGCCATGACCAGGTAAATCGAGCGCGTAGGTTCGCAAACCATGCCCCGCGAAATCTTCGCTCAAGTACGTCATCACTCTGCGATTCGCGGAGAGTCCGTGAAGCACAATCGCAGATCCGGCGGGACTCACATTCGCCGGTGGATTGTACTCGGTAACCGGAACCCGGCAGCCGCTCGCATTCAACACGAAATCCTTTCTCGGCAGCTCACTCCGGCGGATCCATGCGGTTCCCAGAAGCAGACAAATCGCTCCGCCGATCGCGAGCCCGAGTTCCCAGAGCTTCATCGCTTTGAGCCTGCCATTTTCACGCGCATGTTAGAATGGTGCGTTTGCAAACAAGCGTCGTAGTGAAAGAGGAGAGCAGAGATTTGGGTTGCGTGATTTCTCAAGATGAATTGATTCTCCGACGCGCCGAGTGGAAACGCAACGGTAAGCGCGTCGTGTTCGCGAGCGGCGCTTTCGACCTGTTGCACCCCGGTCATGTTCGCCTTATCGAACAGGCTCGCTCGCACGGAGATATCCTTGTGGTAGGAATCGAGAGCAAAGCCAACCCGCTCGATCGTCTCGACGCTCAGCCCGGGTTGCCCGGCCTGTCGATCACACCGTCCGCCGAGCGTGCCGAAATTGTCGCCGCGATGGGCGCCGTGGATTTCGCCGTCGAGTTCGATCCGAATTCCTCGCCTCCGTTTGCGGAGCGGCTTGTGCCAGACGTTATCATCAAGGGCGGCAATCCCGCCTCCGATAGGAAAGCCCTTCAGCTGGGAGAATCATCTTCATCCTCGGCAGGCAAAGTGATTCATATTCCTCTCGAGCCCGGCCACTCGACCGCGCGCTTGATTGAGCGCATCAAAAACCTCAACGCATGATTCTGTCCCTGGTATCTGAGCTTCTCGCTCGGGTGGGTCGCCGGCCCGTTGTCGAGGAAGCGGTGGACACGCTGCGCCGCAGCGGCGGATTTGTCCGCCTCGACGGCCTTACCGATCCCGCCAAAACTCTCGTCGCAACTCTCGCCGCCACCGAACTTGGCCGCCCTGCCATCTTCATCGTCGAATCGAATCAACGCGCCGAAGCACTCGTCGAACCGCTCCGCTGGTTCTATCGCGCGGTTACCGGCAAGCCGGGCCACCGCGTCGTCCATCTTCCCTCGCTCGAAGTGCTGCCCTACGATGGTCGCTCGCCGCACGCGGAAATTTCCGAAGATCGGGCCGTTGCGCTCTGGCGATTTGCCAATGGTGACGCCGATCTGATGATCGCGCCAATCCAGGCGGTGCTTTGGCGCATGCGCGAGTCTGAGTTCTACCGCCATCTCGCCCGCACCATCGAGCGCGACCAGGATATTCCGCACCGCGAGCTTCTCGATTTCCTCTCGAGTGCCGGCTACGACAAGCAAACCACCTGCGAAATGCCCGGCCAATTCGCGGTCCGCGGTGGCATCATCGACGTATTCTCGCCAGAAGCGCCCCAACCAGTTCGCATCGAGCTGCTCGGCGACACGATCGAATCCATCCGCGCCTTCGATCCCAATACGCAGCGCTCAACGAATCCAATGGAACGCGCCACGCTGCTGCCGCTCACCGAATTTCCACGCCGCGCCGAAGTGTTGCAGCGCCTGCGCGTTCCGGCAGCCTCCGGCCGCGAAGATGACGAAGCTCCCGCGGGCTTTTATCCCGGCTGGGAATTTCAGGAAATCCTGCTCGAAGATCGCAAGTCCACTCTTTTCGATCTCGCCAACGATCCGCTCGTGATCGAGGACGAGCCTTCTCTCTTGAAGGCTGCTATCGAGCAATATCGTGAAAAATTGCGCGAATCTTTTGAAGCGTTTGAAAGCCCTGTCAGCGAGCCGCCCAATCGCTTCGTTTTCGATGAGGAAGAATGGTCGCTCGCGATGCAGCTCGCGCCGCGCCTGGGGGTGGAGCAGCTTGGCGTCGCAACCGAGGACGCGCCGCAACGCACGCTGCAAACTCAGCCCACCACCCGCTACCACGGCAACGTCGCCGCGTTCATGTCCGAAGTCCGCGAAAGGCTTTCCACCGGCGAACAGGTGATGGTTTCCGCTGCTACCACCGGCGAACTCGAACGCCTCGCTGATATCTGTCACGAGTACGAAGTTCCTTATCGCCTGGGCGAGCTCGAAGAAAATGTCACGGTCAGTCGCCTCGCCGAAGAGTCGCACGGCGGCAATGTTCCCGGGATGATCCTCGTCAAAGCGCCTATCAGCGAAGGCGTGGTGATCCCCGAAGTAAATCTCACCATCTACGGCAATACCGATCTCTTCGAAACGCTTCCTCCGCCCTCCCAGCGCGCCCGCTCCCGCCCAAAGTCCGCTAGCTTCTTCAGCGATTTCTCCGATCTCAAGCCGGGCGATTTTGTCGTTCACGTGGACCATGGCATCGGCCAGTTCGACGGTCTCCGCCAGGTAGCCGTCGAAGGTGCCAACGGCGAATTCATGCTTCTGCATTATGCCGAAGACGCCAAACTCTACGTCCCGTTAGCGCGTCTCGATCTCATCCAAAAATACAACGCGCTCGGCGGCGCCACGCCCGCCCTCGACCGTCTCGGCACCACCATCTGGGAAGCACGCAAGACGCGCGTCCGCAAGTCCGTCAGCGACATGGCGGAAAAACTTCTCGAACTTTACGCCGAACGCAAGATGGCAACGGGCCACGCTTTTCCACCCGATTCCAATTGGCAGCGCGAGTTTGAAGACGCCTTCGAATTTGAAGAAACCACCGACCAGCAAAAAGCCATCGACGACGTGAAGCGCGACATGGAATCCACGCTTCCGATGGATCGCCTCCTCTGCGGCGACGTCGGTTACGGCAAAACGGAAGTCGCCATGCGTGCCACCTTCAAAGCCGTCGCGGACTCGAAACAGGCCGCTATCCTCGCCCCTACCACCGTACTCGCCTTTCAACACTACGAGACTTTCCGCCGCCGCTTCGCCGCATTTCCCGTCCGAATCGAAATGCTCAGCCGCTTTCGCTCTGAGAAGGAACAAAAGAAGGTGCTCGAAGAAGTCGAGCAAGGCAAAGTCGACATCGTCATCGGCACTCACCGCCTCCTTTCGAAGGATGTGAAGTTTCAGGATCTCGGCCTGCTCGTCGTCGACGAAGAGCAGCGTTTCGGCGTGGCTCACAAAGAGCGCCTGAAAGAGATGCGCAAGAATGTCGACGTCCTCACCATGTCCGCCACCCCAATTCCCCGTACGCTGCACATGTCGCTCGTCGGCTTGCGCGACATGAGCGTGATCGAAACTCCGCCAAAAGATCGTCTCGCCATCCAGACCAGCGTGGCTCCGTTCAGCGAAACGCTCGTCCAGCGCGTAGTGCAGGAAGAGCTCGCACGTGATGGACAAATCTTCTTTGTCCACAACCGCGTCGAGTCAATTGAATCTCTCGCCGCCATGATCACGCGCCTGGTTCCGAAAGCTCGCGTGGTGATCGGCCACGGCCAAATGCGCGAGAACGAGCTCGAAAAAGTAATGCTGAAATTCATCCGTGGCGAGGCGGACGTCCTCCTCTCCACCACTATCATCGAGAACGGCCTCGATATCCCGCGCGCCAACACCATCATCATCAATCGCGCTGACCGCTTCGGCCTCTCCGAGCTCTACCAGCTGCGAGGGCGCGTTGGCCGTTCCAACCAGCGCGCCTACGCGTACCTGCTAATCCCAACGGAAACCGCGCTCACCTCCATCGCGCGCCAGCGCCTCGCCGCGCTCAAAGAATTCAGCGATCTAGGCGCAGGCTTCCGTATTGCGGCACTCGATCTCGAACTCCGCGGCGCGGGAAATCTTCTCGGCAGCGAGCAGCATGGCCACATCGAAGCTGTCGGCTTCGACATGTACTGCCAGATGATGGAGCGCGCCGTCGCCGAGCGGAAGGGTGAAGCGCTTCCTCCGGAACGCCGCGCCACACTCAACCTTGGGCAAGAAATCCGCATCCCACCTGAGTACATCGAGAGCGAGAACTTGCGCCTTCGCATCTACAAGCGAATTGCTGGAGTCACCTCGGACGCCGAGCGCGTGGAAGTCCGCCGCGAACTTGCCGACCGCTTCGGCCCTCCGCCGCCCGCTGTCGAAAACCTGCTCGAATACGCCGTGCTGAAAGCGCTGGCGGAAAAGATGCTGGTCGCCACGATTGACCGCAAGCAAGACCAAATCGCGATCAAGTTCTACGACGACACGCCGCTGGGACCGGAGCGCCTCGTGAAGTTGGTGCGAAAACGCCGCGGAATGCGTCTCGATCCCACGGGTGTCCTTTGGTTCGACTGGAAAGGCGACGCAGGTGGTCCGATGGCTGCAGCCAGAAACGTATTGCAACAACTACAATCGTAGGTCTACACTTTTGCCTATAAGGAATAAAATGAGACTTCGCACTTCACAGTTTTTGCAACTGTTGGCGCCTACGATTCTCGCGCTCGCGTTGCCATTTTCAGTTTTCGCTCAGCAACAGCCGTCTACGGTCATTAAACCACCGCCTCCTCCCACCCCGGCTCCAGTTGCCGCTGCACCCGCATCTCCCGTGCATCACGGAGTGGTCGCGGAAGAAATCGTAGCGCGTGTCAACAATGACATCATTACCCTAAGCGATTACGAAAAAGCGGAGCAAGCGCTCCGCCACGATGTCACCGACGAATGCCAGGCTTGCCCGCCCGAGCGCGTCGAAACAATGTACAGGGATAAACAGAAGGACTTACTGCGCGACTTGATCGACCAGCAACTCCTGGTTCAACGCGGCAAAGATGAGGGCATCAGCGTCGAGGCCGACGTAATCAAGCAGCTGGACGAAGTTCGCAAGCAAAATAATCTGGCATCGTTGGACGATCTGGAAAAGGCCGTCGAAGGCGAAGGCCTTTCCTGGGATGACTACAAGGCGCAGTTTCGCAATCGCCTGCTCACTCAGGAAGTAATTCACCGGGAAATGGGAAACCGCATCATCATCGGTCATGACGAGGTGAAGCAATACTACGATGCGCATCAGAAAGATTTCGTAAAACCGGAACAAGTGGAGCTTGCTGAGATTTTTCTGGACACAAAAGACAAGTCCCCCCAGGAAATCGACGCTATCGAGCAAAAGGCCAACGACTACCGCAATCGCGTCTTGAAAGGCGAAGAGTTCAGCGAAATCGCCAAACGCTATTCGGAAGGCAGCACAAAAGATAAGGGCGGCGCCCTTGGAACTTTCGAGCCTGGGCAACTGTCCAAGCAGCTCGAAGACATCGTCTTTAAAATGGATAAAGGTCAGATTACCGACGTGATCCAGACGAAAACCGGCTTCGAAATTCTCAAAGTGGTTGATCACTATAAAGCAGGCTTGCAGCCTGTCTCCAAAGTCGAAAACGAAATTATGAACCGCATCTACCTGCAAAAAATGCAGCCACAGTTGCGTGAATATCTCGCCCAGCTGCGTGAAGAGAGTTATGTCACGGTGAAGCCCGGGTTCACCGACTCTGCGGCCGTTCCTGGAGCAAGCGTAATTCAAGAGGTTGCGCCTACTCCTGACGCCCAGCAGAAAGCCAGTGGCAAAAAAAAGTTGAAGCCGAAGCTGAATAGCTGATGAAGAGCCTCTACGTATCCAGCCTTCAGGATGGACAGGCGGTCACTTCCCTTTTCCTCGTGCGTGAAAAGGAGATTCGTACATCTCCCCGCACCGGCTCATCCTGGCTCCAACTCGAACTTTGCGACCGCACGGGGACCATCTCTGCGAAGATGTGGGAAAACTTCACTCCGATCGTAAGCACATTTGAACGCGACGATGTGGTGCAGATTCGTGGCCGCGTGAAACTTTATAACGGCCAAAAAGAGCTCACTCTCGAAGCCGTGATCCCGTCCGCTGAACAGGACTACGAGCTGGCAGATTTTCTTCCCCATACGAAGTGCGACGTGGAGATGCTTTATTCGAAGCTGTGCGCCGCCGTCGCGCAGATGAAAAATCCTTATTTGCAGCAGCTCCTCAACAGGTTCATCGAGGATCCCGCGATCGCTCCCAAATTGAAGCGTGCTCCCGCCGCCATGACCATGCATCACGCGTTCATCGGCGGCTTGCTCGAGCACATCGTTAGCCTCACCGGCCTCGCGCGAGCGGTTTCTGAGCATTATCCCGAACTCGATGCAGACCTGCTTCTAACAGGTGTCGTCTTGCATGACATCGGAAAAATCGAAGAGTTGCGTTACGCACGCGGCATCGAATATTCCACGGAAGGCCGCCTGCTCGGCCACATCATGATTGGCGCAGGGATGGTCCGCGACAGAATCAAAGCGATTCCCGGATTCCCTTCCGCTCTCGCCGTTCTAGTGGAGCATCTGATTCTCAGCCACCACGGCACGCATGAATTCGGTTCGCCCGCCCTGCCCCAAACCCGGGAAGCTGTCGCACTCAATTTCATTGACGATCTAGATTCCAAAATGGCGGCCATGGGAGCGACGATCGATTCTCTGTCGGGCGACGACGAGTGGACCGGACGCAACCCCTCGCTTCGTCGCGCGTTGCTTCACGGAGCAAAGTATTTAGGCAAGAGAATCGCGAATTTTGTTACCGTTGACGACGCTGCGACAAAAACTTGATCACTAAAAGCGATGGCCTGTGACTGACGCCGTTACAAAAACTCATTCTCCGCGCCGTTCGGTTCTCGATCTCGCACCGCTCGAGCTCGACTGCATGAATACGCTATGGCCAATGGGCGAAGGAACTGTTCGTGAAATTCGCGATCGCCTCGCCGAGCGTCGTCCGCGCGCCTACACGACCATCATGACGATCATGGATAGGCTTGCTCGCAAAGGTGTGGTCGAGCGCAGAAAGGTTGGACGCGCCTACACCTATAGGGCCAACGTTTCGGCAGATGAGGCCCGCGCCCAAGCACTCGGGCAGGTGGTAGATAATTTTTTTGGCGGCTCGAAGGAGGCGCTAATCGCTCAGCTCAATGGAGTCTTGCCCGCTGCGCGCGTCGAGCCGGCATACCCAGCGGCTCCACGCGCGCGTGCAGCAGCCGCGGCTTCGCTCAGTGGAAATGTCTCGCCGGATGCAATCGCGGCGCCTGCGTCATCTCCGCGTTCCGCCATGCCGACTTCCGCACACCGGCCGGCGGGACGCCGGGTTCGCGACGGCAGTACGCCCGATAGCGAACCGATCGACGACACTCTTCTTTAGCTATGTTTCCATCACAATTCACGATTCGCGATCGCGCCATTCGCCCGGCCACCATCCTCGCTCCCATGGCCGGCGTTACCGACACTGTCTTCCGCCGCGTGATTCGCGGTCTCGGCGGCTGCGGCCTTATCATGACCGAATTCACCAGCGCCGAAGGCCTCACGCGCAATTCCGCCCGCACTTTGCACTATCTCTACTTCGACGACGACGAACATCCCATCGCCGCGCAAATCTTCGGCTCCGATCCCAAAGTGATGGCTTCTGCCGCCGCCCTCACCGAGGATCTCGGCTTCGACCACGTCGACATCAATCTCGGCTGCCCGGTGAAAAAAGTCGTGAAGTGCGGCGGCTCCGGACTGCTGCGCGATCTGCCTCATCTCGAACTTCTTTTCCGCGCCATTCGCGCCGCTGTCCGAATCCCTCTCACGATCAAAATTCGCTCCGGCTGGGACGAACGAAATATCGTCGCAGTTGACGTAGCGCGTATGGCCGAACAAGCCGGCATCGAAGCAATCGCCATTCATCCGCGCACTCGCATGCAGGGCTATAGCGGCGCAGCGGATTGGGGCGTAATCCGCGATGTGAAACAGGCCGTGCGCTTCCCTGTTATCGGCAATGGTGACATTCGCACGCCACAAGATGCCGTTCGCATGATTGCCGAAACCGGATGCGATGCCGTCATGATCGGCCGCTCCGCGTCGTCGAACCCCTGGATCTTCCGCCAGATCGCTCAATACGTTGCGACGCAACGCTACGACGAGCCCACCGAACTCGACCGCTATCATCTTCTTGCCGGATACTTTCGCAGCCTGATCGCAGCCGAAATGCCCGACGCCGTCGGCAAAATGAAACAGTTCGCCAGCCTCTTCACCCACGGCGTTCGCAACGGCTCCGAACTTCGCCACTCCGTCCATCACGCCCAGTCTGCCAGCGAAATCCTGGATCGGGTAGACACCTTCTTCGCAAATCTCACTGCATCTTCGGCAGATTAAGCCCCAATTTCTAATTCGTGCAAGTATGCCGATCCCAGTCCGCGCAAATTTTCTTCAACAAAGCCGGATAAATAATCCATCGTCGAAACGGATCGATTAAGCCCATATACAAAGGCGTAATCCACGTCTGCGGGCGCACGTAGATCGCAAAGCAGAATCGATAACCATCGGCTGTTTCAGCAAGCGCGCTGAGCGCGGCAGCATGGACGGTACGATTCTGTATTTCTACCAGCTGTTCGTTTTCGAAGCGATAAACTATGCGAAACAGCCCCTCTGGCGTTCCCGGTTCAACAATAGAACGAGCACGATCCTCGGCCGTCAACCGTTTTCCAAACGATACTGCCGGGGCATCCTTCGGTTCAGTCTCAAGCCCGAAAATGCGCCCCAGAAAAAACCGAAGCCCGAAAAGCGCGCGTGCCACGAGTGAAAATCTACTGATCTCAGCGTTGGCTCTGTCTGATCTGTTCTCACGGACCCGGCGGAGAAATTCACAAAGAGTGACGTCGTTTCGATGCGCAGGTAGATCAACCACCCATACGTCGTGCAAGGGAATGTCGGCAAGGAACGTATGCACGCGAAGCGGCAACGCATGAAACTCCGCTGGAGAAATCTGCGGCATCGCTTATTCTTGGTGCCAGTCCATCGAGCAAAACTCGAAACTTGCTTCTACGCTTCATCCCGCGTAATCAAAAGCTGCTTGTACGCTTCGCGCCGCGTCAACCCGCGCTCCCGCGCCGCCACCTTCAACGCCGACTTCGTATCCACCCCGCGTTCCAACGCAATTTCCTCCACGCGCCTTGCCAGCGGCATCGCCGAAGCCGAATTCCCTGCCCCACCTTCCGCATGGGAAGCTTCCCCATCCGGAGGCGCAATCAGCAGCGTGATTTCCCCGCGCGGCGCTCTCTTTCTGAAATCCTCCAGCAGCGTTTCGATCCGTCCGCGCATGAACTCCTCGTACAGCTTCGTCACCTCGCGCGCCACCACCACTTGCCGGTTCCCCAGAATTTCCAATGCATCTTCAAGCGTATCAAGCAGTCGGTGAGGCGCCTCATACAGCACGAGCGTCCGCTGCCCATTTGCCAATTCCCGCAACGATTTTCGCCGCTCGGTCTGCTTCGACGGCAAGAATCCGATAAACGCGAACTCCTCAATTGGCATCCCGGATGCCGCAAGCGCTGCCACAAATGCCGAAGCCCCCGGCACCGGCACCACCTGAATCCCGTGCCGCAAGCACAGGCTCACCAGATGGTGTCCGGGATCAGAAACCACCGGCGTTCCCGCATCACTCACCAATGCCACCTTCGCGCCCTGCTCCAGATCAATCACGATCTCTGCAGCTCTCGTAATTTCGTTGTGCTCGTGATAACTCACCAGCCGCTTTTGAATATCAAAGTGCGCCAGCAACTTCATGGTCTCGCGCGTATCCTCGCACGCAATTAGATCCACTTCCTTCAAAATACGAAGCGCGCGCAGCGTTATGTCCTCGAGGTTTCCGATAGGCGTTGCCACCAGGTACAGGCAACCCACTCCCGACTCGTCGATTTTTACTGTTTTTGCCATTTTGTCTGTCTCACGAGACTATGCCCACGCGTACCATCTTGCAAGCGTCCACCACCTCACCGCGCGAGGCCTTGCTGTTTGCATTTTTGGCCCACTTCTGCTGCGTTCCTGCAGCAACAGGAACAATCGTGCTAAAATTTTGTGCTTAGCGATTTTGGGGGAGGAACTCCGCTTTGCCTTTATACGAGTACAAGTGCGAGAAGTGCGGCCATCGCTTCGAAAAAATCGAGAAGCATTCGGCGTCTGAAATCAAGAAATGCCCTAAATGCGGCGCCAACGCGCCACGCCAGATCTCCGCGGCTGGAATCCAGTTTAAAGGCTCGGGCTGGTACGTCACGGATTACGCGGGCAAAGGTTCATCGCCGTCCACCAGCGAGGGCGATGGCGCGTCATCGAAGTCAGACAACTCGGAAAAATCCGGAAAGCCGGAGAAATCAGAAAGCAAATCGAGTGAGGCCAAATCGTCTGAGAAATCTTCGAGCGAAAAATCCTCGTCAAAAAAAGACAAAAAGTAAAGTCGCTGGACGCGCTGGCTCAATCAAAGCTTCAACCCCATTAAATACGATCGAAACTCATCCCCGAACTGTGGATTCTTCAACGCGATCTCCACGGTCGCTTTCAAAAATCCCAGCTTGTCGCCCGCATCGTGAGTCTTTCCGTCGTAGACCCAAGCGTACAGTCCCTGCTGTTTTTTCCGCGCTAGCTTTCGCAATCCGTCTGTCAGCTGAATCTCGCCACCCGCGCCAGGCTCGGTTTTCTCCAAGTACTCGAAAATTTCAGGCGGCAACACATAGCGTCCCGTGACTCCCAGGTTTGAAGGCGCCTTTTCCGGCTCCGGCTTCTCGACCAGATCCTTAACCCGCAGCAGTCGCTCGCCCCATCGATTTTGCTTTCCCTTCTCCGCCACCGCGTCCACGATCCCGTAAAAATGCAATCGCTCACGCGGCACTTCCTCCACCGCGATCGCACCCACGCCCGTCTCTTCATAAATCTCGACAAGCGAGCGCGTCGCCGGAATCTTTCCGTCCATAATCACGTCGCCCAGCAGCACCGCAAACGGTTCATCGCCAACCAGTTCGCGCGCCGTCAGCACTGCATGCCCCAATCCGAGTGCCTCTCTCTGTCGCGTATAACTAAAATGCAGTCCGCCGCTGATCTCACGCACCATTTTCGCCTGCTTCGCCTTCCCGCGTTCTTCGAGAAACTGTTCCAGCTCGGGCACCGAGTCAAAATGATCTTCAATCGCGTATTTTCGCCGCCCCGTAACGAAAATGATATTTTCGATGCCCGAATCAATGCATTCCTCCACGGCGTATTGAATCAGCGGCTTATCCACCACCGGCAACATTTCTTTTGGCATCGCCTTCGTTGCGGGCAAGAACCGTGTTCCGAGCCCCGCCACTGGCAACACGGCCTTGCGTACTCGCTTCGGCTTCCCCGTCATCGTTCGGTTCCTTTTTTATTTGGCTTGGAAGAATGCAACGCGCCGATGGCTGCGAAATGCGGAATGCGCGTCTGTTTCTGCGTTCCATCTTACCCAAGCTCGCGCACTCGCGAAAGCGGCGGAATCCTGTATGTTACGATAATGAGCTGGCGGCTTTGGAGGGAAGAACTTCAGTGGACGCGCGCGAAAAACTGATTCTCGGCATCGAATCCTCCTGCGACGAAACCGCCGCAGCAGTCGTCGCCGACGGCCGCCGCATCCTCTCGAGCATCGTCTCCTCGCAGATCGACATCCACCGCAAATACGGCGGCGTAGTTCCGGAACTCGCCTCGCGCGAACATCTCCGCAAAATCGTGCCAGTCGTCCGCGAAGCGCTTGACCAGGCAAAAATCGCGCTCACCGATCTCGACGCCGTCGCCGTCACTCAGGGGCCCGGCCTCACCGGCGCGCTCCTCGTCGGCATGACCTACGGCAAAGTTCTCGCCTTGGCGCTCAACAAGCCGCTCATCGCCGTGAATCACCTGGAAGGCCACGTTCATGCCGTAATTCTCGAAGCGCACATCGCCGCGCGCCATCCGCAAATGCCCGCCGTATGCCTCATCGTCTCCGGCGGCCACACAGTTCTCTACCATGTCACCTCGACCTCATCGAATGACGACGCGACCCGCGCCAAATTTTCCTACGCCCGCATCGGCGGCACTCGCGACGACGCCGCCGGCGAAGCCTACGACAAAGTCGCCCGCATGCTCGCCCTCGGCTATCCCGGCGGCCCGATTCTCGACCAACTCGCCGCCCACGGCGATCCCAAAGCCGTTCGCTTCGGCGAACCAAAAATGAAAAGCAATCCCCACGATTTCAGCTTCAGCGGCATCAAGACCGCCATGCTTTACCATCTCCGCCGCCATCCCGAGTTGCAGCCAGAAATCGACGCCCGCCAGCAAGCCCTCGCTCGCGGCGAACGCACTGCCGACGCCCTCCGCCGACTTTCGAGCCGCGCCACGCTCGATCTCATCGCCAGCTTCCAGCGCGCCGTCGTCGACGATCTCACCACGCGCGCGCTAGCCGCCGCTGAACAATACGACGTGCGCACCGTCCTCGTCTCCGGTGGCGTCGCCGCCAATTCCGAACTCCGCGCCACCTTCGAATTCGAAGCCCGTCGCCGCGCCATCGACGTTTACTTCCCAAGTCGCGCCCTCTCCACCGACAACGCTGCCATGATCGCCGCCGCCGCCCACCCGCGTTACCTCAACGCCGACTTCGCCGACTCCACGCTGAACGCCGAACCAAATCTAGCCCTCGCCTAGCAGCGCGTTGCCTCGCGTTCGGCTGCAATCGCCAGACGCTGCCGGCATATTCCCTTGTAGCGCCGGCATCTTGCCGGCTCTTTTGAATTGGCCTCTGCATTTGAATTTGTAGCGCCGGTCTTCAGACCGGCAGCCTTTGCCTCGCTGTCTTCTTGTCTGTCACCCCCGAAGAGCATCCCACCGGCTCTTTCGCATTTGCCTGTCATCCCGAGCGCAGTCGAGGGATCCCTCTTCGTCTTTACCCTCGCGCGATACGAAATCATTTGGCCCCATGCCCCAACTCTGCTACACACAATCCTAGGAGGCCAACGCCATGCCAGAACCTCCCCCATCCACCACCCCAACCGCCGCCCAAATGAACCTCGCCCTCCTCCTTCGCATCGCCACCGCGCTCGCCGTCCTCTATCACGGCAGCGCCATCCTCTTCGGCGCATTCGGCGGACCCCGTCCGCACGGCTTCGCCGCCTACATGCACGCGCCCGATATCGTCGGCTACCTCGTCGGACTCGCCCAAGTCGCGGGCGGCATCGCCATTCTCACAGGCATCCTGATTCGCGTCGGCGCAGTCTGCGTCATCATCATAATGCTCGGCGCCATTTTCCTGGTTCACATTCAACACGGCTTCAACATCAGCGCCGGTGGCGCCGAATACGCCATCACCCAACTGCTCGTCGCCACAACTCTGCTCATAACAGGCGCCTACTCGCTAGCCGGAGTGATGCCGCATGCACTCCGCAAGCTATAGCTGGCGATGACGCTTCCTCCAGAACCTTCGGCCAACATCTCGCGTGTTCCAACGTCGCATCCGTCTCCGCAGCTCGCCTCCGGCCGGAAGGCAGCTCTCATTGCGCTCGCCTTGCTCGCGCTCCTGCTATTCCTCGCTCACCATAGCTCCACCCACTCACCGTCGTCCCCGCCAAACTCAGCGCCAGCGCATACGCCGCTGCGTTAAAAGTTCATCGTCAAATCGTGCTCGTAAAACAAGCCTACGCTTATTCGTTCGCCGGTGCTCTGCCTGACGCACTCCGCAAACTGTAGTCATTACAAGTGTCGCCTTCTGCTCAGGCGCGGCTAGATTCCAGTGTATAATCCCCCGCATTCGCACCCGCGAGGTGCTTGATGGCTGCCGACAGAGCTTCCACGATCTGGGTACCGGTATGTTGCGGGCGCGCCATGCGCTGCAATATGTTCAGACAAGCAGATGGGGGCACTTACGCAGCCCTCGTTTGCACGCAGTGCAACAAGAACATTACGCTCGAACAGGAATCTCTCGCGGCTGCGGATGCATTCGGTGAAGGCTCGAGCGTTCTGAGCCTCATTGCGTCGCCCAAACCACCCAAAACCGAAAGAAAAAAATCGTTCGCCGAAGCCGGGCCCGACGATCAAACGATGTAGTCCAAATTGCGGCTCGTCTCTAGACCTTGCCTGCCCATGACCGGTCAGACACAACGATTTCCCACACAATGATTGGTCAAACGATCTCGCACTACCGTATCGTCGAGCAGCTCGGCGCCGGCGGCATGGGCGTCGTGTTCAAGGCTCAAGATAATCGGCTCGAACGCGCGGTAGCTCTGAAATTCCTCCCAGAAAAACTGGCGCAGTCACCTCAGGCTCTCGATCGCTTCCGTCGCGAGGCGCGCGCCGCATCCGCTCTGAACCACCCCGGTATCTGCACCATCTACGACATCGGCGAGCAGGACGGCCACCCATTCATTGCCATGGAATTCATCGACGGCGAAACGCTGCGCAGTCACATCCACGGGAAACCGCTTCCCCTCGACGAACTGCTCGAGCTGGGTATCGAAATAGCGGACGCTCTCGAGGCAGCGCACGCAGAAGGAATCATTCACCGCGACATCAAGCCCGCAAATATTTTTGTTACCAAGCGCGGACGCGCCAAGGTCCTCGATTTCGGCCTCGCAAAGCTTGTTCCCAAAGGCATCACCGGCGATCATTCCGAAGCCGATTCGCAAGATTCCAATTCCATCGTCGGAATCATAAGCGGCACTCCTTCCTACATGTCGCCAGAGCAGGTTCGAGGAGATGGCCTCGATTCGCGCACCGATATCTTCTCGCTCGGTCTCGTGCTCTACGAAATGGCCACGGGCCGCCAGGCATTCGGCGGCGGCACGGGCGGCATGATTATCGAAGCGGTTTTGACCCGCCCTCCGGCCGCGGTGCGAAGTATCAATCCCGCGATTCCCCCCAGGCTGGAAGAAATCATCGACAAAGCGCTGCACAAGGATAGAGACCAGCGTTACCAGCGCGTCTCCGACCTGTGCGCGGAGCTGCGCCAATTAAAACGTGAATTAGATTCGGGCAGCCGAGCCGCGGGCGAAATCTCGCAATCAGCCGCGCTATCAAGCACAAGCCCCCTATCTTCGTCCGGCGAGCACCTGTCGCGCATATCGGCTGACGACACACGCGCACTCCGCGCGCGCCGCGCGTCAAAAACCATCGACTCGCTCGCCGTCTTGCCCTTCGACAACACCAGTCGCGACCCCGAGTACGAATACCTCAGCGACGGCATCACCGCGAGCCTAATCAATATCCTCGCCACGGTCCCAAAACTCCGCGTGATGGCACAAAGCACAGTGTTCCGTTTCAAGGGCCGTGCCATCGACCCGCAAGCTACCGGCCGCGATCTCAATGTGCGCGCCGTCCTCACCGGACGAGTGATGCAGAGCGGCGGCTCTTTGCGAATCGGCACCGAGTTAGTCGACGTAGCTACCGGCTCTCGATTGTGGGGCGCGCAATACGACCGCAAATCGGGCGACATCTTCGCAATCCAGGACGATATTTCCAACGAGATATCCGAAAAGTTGAAGCTGCAGCTCACCCACGCGCAGAAAAAAAAGCTCACCAGGCATCACACCGAAGATCCCGAAGCCTACCGCATCTATCTAAAAGGCCGCCATCACTGGAACCGCTGGACCGAAGAAGGTTTTTACAAAGCGATCGAATATTTTCAGCAGGCGATCGAGAAGGACCCAGCCTACGCCCTCGCTCACGCGGGCGTGGCCGATTCCTACGTGCTCCTCGGTTGGAATAGCTACCTCGCTCCCAAGGACGCCTTCCCTAAAGCCAAAGCCGCCGCGTTAACGGCTCTCCAATTCGATCCTGATCTCGGCGAAGCTCACACGCCGCTCGCAGCAGTGCTCTGGCTTTACGACTGGCAGTGGCCAGAGGCTGAGAAAGAATTCAAGCGCAGCCTCGAACTCAATCCCACCTACCCCACGGCCAATCACTGGCACGCCGAGTCCGTCATGACCATGGGCCGCCACGCAGAAGCCATCGCCCAGATGAAAAACAGCCAGACGCTCGATCCCCTCTCTCTTATCATCAACGTCGCCATCGGCTGGGCCTACTACACCGCACGCCGCTACGACGAAGCCCTCGCACAACTCAAGCAAACCGTTGAACTCGATCCCAACTATCCCGTCACCTACTGGATTCTCGGCCTGGTCCATCGAACGATGGGACGCAACGCCACCGCCATCGCCGAAGGCGAAAAGGGAGTGCGCCTCTCAGGGGGCAGCCCGCTGATGCGCGCAGCTCTCGCCCATTCCTACGGCAAAGCTGGACGAACACAAGAAGCCCAGCAAATCCTCGACGACCTCACCAGCCTCGCCAAGTGCAAATACGTCGCGCCCCACTTCTTCGCCGGAATTCACATCGGCCTCGGTGAAAACGATCGCGCCCTCGATTACCTCGAGAAATCCTACGCAGACCACTCTCATTGGCTCATCTACCTGCACATAGATCCCGTCATGGACGACTTGCGCGACGAGCCCCGTTTCCAGGATCTGCTCAAGCGCGTCGGCGTCCCCGCAGCGTCGCCAGGCCTATGATTCAACGAAGCCTTAGACCCCCTTTTACCGCCGATTAGAAATTCGCAAGTTGCTGTTCTCAAACAGCTCGCGCTGAGTTTTAATCGCGGAACCGTGTATTAAAAGTGCAGTGATGAGTGGCGAGTGACAAGTGACCAGCGGCGGGTGGCTAGTGGCTAGAAAAGCATTGCGCGGATGGATCAGCGCCCTTCGTGCTTCAGGGTAAACAAGAGGTTCAGGCTGGAAGCTGGAGCGGGCGGATTCATCCCTTTGAGCTCTAGTGGCCGCCGATAGTAACGTTTGCGTCATCATATAAAACCGGGCAATGGTAGCACGGTTTTGGGGCGGGTGTAAACCCTAGAACTAAGTACAGCTGTCGCTGATCACGATGAAGTAAGAAGATGGTGATTTGATGGGCTTCCAAATCGCCCGCCCTTGTCCCCGCTCACGCTCGCGCGGCTTTTAATCTAGTCGAACAACACGCGATTGTCAGGTTTCTTCGGCTTGCTCCGCTTTGCGACTGTTTCAGATGCGAAAGCGCCTGCGGCTCTCAAATCGTCCTCGGAGATCAATGCGCCCTTGCAGATTCGATCTAATAGCGCGGCCTGGTCCGGTTCTAACTGGACGAGCATCGTCAAGACGTTTAAGACATTCAAGAGTTCGGTGGTGTATTCCGGCAGCCAGTGGTCGGGTTGAATATCGCCGAGCGGCGACGGTTGCCTTCGGTCGCCAATGATAGGACGCTCACGATGCTTCTTTCGGTAGCTGAACCACTGCACGACAACCTGCTTGCCTGAAACTTCATACTCCCACACAGCTGGAAGAACCTTGTCGATAAAACCACTGCCGACAAGCAGACGATGCTTCACTGCGTCGTAATGTAGCGTGTCCGGCGTCTCCGATGGTTTGGACGAAATTGTGCCTTCCTTCGGCACCACGGGCGCATTTCCTCCCGGAAGCCGTGGTGGCCCCAGTGGTCGTCCTTGTGCCGCATCATGCATCCGTTCTCCAAAGGTCTGGAGCCAAAGGACTCGCCGACCGAGCTGAAGAGCTTCTTTAAAGAGATCAGTATCCGCAGTAATAGGTATGCGGAGACCCGGTGTCGACAAATCTTTCTGAAAGCGTGCGGTGTAGGCTGGATTTGCAGCGACGGCAGCGATATATGCAACGAGGTCGTCGGGTGGGATCACGAAACCGAATTTTTCTGATAGTGCGCGTAAAACCGCCGAGCGCACGTTGCTCAATTCTCCTTGCTCGTCGGCCCATAAGGGAAAGGCACGTCCACCTCGGCCAGCGTAGTGATGAAGGTCCGGAATCAGGCTCGTGAAAGTCACTGCCGGCCCGTTTGACGGCGAACGATCACTTGGCGCAGTCAAGTAGATTTGATGTTCCGAACGCGACCTCCAGAGTTCAGGGTTTGGCTGGTTGATCACCCGGGAATCGGGGATGATCCATTGTCGGTCGAAGGAGCGAAATCCATACTCTATCGGCGAGATATCAAGCCTTGTGTCGTCCGCAACGGAGACTTTATTTCTCTCGAAGCCGTGCAGCGGCGTCGGCACCATCTTACGAATGTGCTTATCGCCTGGCTGGCCATTTCGAAGGTGAGGATGGAAAAGGGCTTCCTTGCGATCCGCTGGAGCTTCAATGAGAGCTTTCCAGCGCTTGGCTAGCGAGGCAGCGTCTGGCGCGATGGACTTCTGCCGCGCCTCCGACGCTGAATCGGGAAATTGCGCGTACGGGCTGTGGATTTCTTGCGCGGGGATTTGGGTGCGGCGGCGGCAGCATTTGACAGCGAAGAGAGATCCCTCGACTGCGCTCGGGATGACAGCGTTGAAAGGCGAGGAAAGTGCACATTCAAAAGAGCCGGCCCCGCGAATTCCACAGGGACGCGAACAGCGCGCAGGATGCCCTTCGTACCTCAGGACGAGCCGGCGCTGCGGAGGAGAAGGCAGAAGCCAAATCAACGGCTGCCGGTCTCCCCGAAGAAGCATCGGGACGCAAAAAACGCGGAAGACCGGCGCCACAAAGAACTGCGGGTCCCAGCCTAAAGGCCGGGTCTACAAAGAAAAACCTCACAGCGAATTCAGGAATGCGATGAGGTTGGACATTTCTTCCTGCGTCAGGTTCATCTGGAAACGCTGGTTGTAAAAATTCGCGAGCTCGGTGAGGCTCTGCGCGGCGCCTTTCGTGGACACGCACAGCCAACTTGTATGCGAGTGGCGCGCGCGGCTGGCGATTCGTTACAATAGAGGAATATGACGGAGAAGAGGCATAAGACTGTGGGCGTGAAGGTGGGCAACGTCCAGGTGGGCGGGGGCGCGCCTATCGTCGTGCAGTCAATGACGAATACCGATACGGCTGACATTGCTTCGACGGCGCAGCAGTGCTTTGAGCTGGCGCAGGCGGGGTCGGAGCTTGTGCGGATTACCGTGAACGTGCCGGAAGCGGCTGCGGCGGTGCGCGAGATCAAGAAGCGGCTACTGGATGCGGGTTGCAATGTGCCGATCATCGGCGATTTTCATTACAACGGGCATGTGCTCCTGACGAAATTTCCGGATTGCGCGGCGGCGCTCGATAAATACCGGATCAATCCCGGCAATGTGGGACATGGGCAGAGGCGCGACGAACAGTTTGCGACGATTTGCAAAGTGGCGCGCGATCACAATAAGCCGGTGCGCATCGGCGTGAATGGCGGGTCGCTGAATCAAGAACTGGTGATGCAGAAGATGCAAGAGAATACGGACGACGATCTGGGGAAGACGTCTGAAGAAATAATCAACGAGTGCATGGTGCTTTCGGCGTTGCAATCGACGGAGCTCGCGCTCGAATGCGGGTTGCGCAAGGATCAGATTATTATTTCGTGCAAGGTGTCGCGGCCACACGATTTGATCGAAATTTATCGCGACCTGGCGCGGAAAACAGAGCAGCCGCTGCATCTTGGGTTGACGGAAGCGGGAATGGGTGCGAAGGGGCTGGTGTGGTCGGCGGCATCGATGGGAATTTTGCTGGGCGAAGGAATTGGCGACACCGTGCGCATTTCGCTGACGCCTCGGCCGGGCGGCGATCGGCGCGAGGAAGTGTACGCGGCCTGCGAATTGTTGCAATCGCTGGGGCTGCGGACATTTGCGCCGAGTGTTACGGCTTGTCCTGGTTGCGGGCGCACGACGAGCACAACTTTTCAGGAGTTGGCGGAAAGTATTCAGGGTTACATTCGCGACAAGATGCCGGAGTGGAAGCGCGAGTTTGAGGGCGTGGAGGAATTGAAGCTTGCGGTGATGGGCTGCATTGTGAATGGGCCTGGCGAATCGAAGGCGTCGAATATTGGAATTAGTTTGCCGGGGACTGGAGAGGCGCCGCGGTGTCCGGTTTATATTGATGGGCAGCATTTCACGACGCTCGAGGGGACTTACGACGAGCTGTCGAATGCGTTTCAGGCGCTGGTGGATGATTATGTTTCGACGAAGTATCGCAGGCGTGAGACGCCGCTGCCTGTGGCGGCGGGGATGGGCGATACGCCTGCGGCTGCGCGGAAGACGCCTGCGCTTCGCGTGATTGCCTGAAAACACATTAAAAGAATTACCCTGCTATGACTGATCCTGCGGCGAACGCGACGCCCGAGTCGGCTGTTTCGCCGCAGCCCCGCGACATAAAGTCTTCTGCTCTCCCGCCGAATTGGCAACGCGGATTTTGGGCGCTGATCGTCACGCAGTTTCAGAACGCGTTTAACGACAACGCGATCAAATTCCTCGTTATTTACATCATCGTGGCGATGAATTTCCCGGAGGGCCAGCGCGATTTCCTGGTGCTGGTCGTAGGCGCGCTGTTTGCGCTGCCGTTTATTTTATTTTCGATGACGGGCGGATATTTCGCCGACCGTTACAGCAAACGCAGCGTCGTGATCGGCACGAAGCTGATGGAAATTGGCGTGATGGCGGTCGCGATTGCGGGACTCGCGATGCGGAGTCTTCCGATTGAATGCGCGGCTGTATTTTTGATCAGCACGCAGTCGGCGCTCTTTGGTCCTTCGAAGTACGGGCTGCTTCCGGAGTTGCTGCCGGAGCAAAAACTTTCCTGGGGAAACGGAATCATCGAGCTTGGAACATTTCTTGGCAGCATTTCGGCGGTGATGGCGGCTGGTTTTTTGGCGGCGCATTATCGCGGGCGGCAGGAAATGTCGGGCGTGATTCTTCTGGCATGCACGCTCATCGGACTGGCCACGAGCTTCGCAATCTCGCGCGTGCCCGCCGCCGACCCCACGAAGCGTTTTCGCTGGAATCCTCTCGGCGATCTTTTTTCGAATCTCAAAATCGTCCGCGCCGATCGAGTCCTCAGCTGGGCTGTAGTGGGCAATACCTACCTGTGGTTTCTCGCGGCGCTCTTGCAATTCACGATCGTAATTTATGGGCACGATGTGCTGCACGTGGATGAAGCGCGCATCAGCCTGCTGCAGGCGGCCGTTGGAATCGGCATTGGCGTGGGAAGTTTCGCGGCTGGCTACCTTTCGAGCGGAAAAATCGAGTACGGACTGATTCCGATTGGCGCGATTGGCATGACGGTTTTTGGAGCGCTGCTTTACAACCCGGGCCATTCGCTTCGTTCCGCTGCGTGGCATCTTGGATTACTTGGATTCTTTGGTGGATTTTTCGCTGTGCCCTTGAACGCGCTGATCCAGCATCGCCCGCGGCGGGAAGAGAAAGGCGGTGTAATTGCCGCGGCGAATTTGCTTTCATTTGTTGGAGTATTTCTGGCGGCCGGCGCGTATTACTTGTTCGCGAGTGGACTCCACCAAACGGCGCGCGGAATTTTCCTGGATGGCGCGATCCTTACGGCGGTAATGACGATTTATGCCGTTTATCTGCTGCCGGATTCGCTTTTGCGGCTGGTGCTGTGGATGGTGACGCATTCGATTTACCGGATCCGAGTGGAGGGGCGCGAGAACATTCCGGAGACGGGCGGGGCGCTTTTCGTGGCGAATCATATGTCGCTGGTGGATGCGCTGCTGCTACTCGCGTCGACGGACCGGCCGATTCGATTTTTGATGTACAAGGGGATTTACGATCTGCCGTTTGTGAAGCCGGGGGCGAAGATGATTCGCGCGATTCCGATTTCGTCGGAACTGCGGCCGCGCGAGATGCTGCAATCGTTGCGCGAGGCGAGCAACGCGATCCGCTCGGGCGAAGTGGTGTGCATTTTTGCCGAAGGGCAAATTACGCGCATCGGGCAGCTGCTCCCCTTCCGGCGCGGAATGGAACGCATCATGAAGGGCGTTGATGCGCCGATCGTGCCCGTGAATCTCGATGGCGTGTGGGGAAGCATTTTCAGTTTCGAGCGCGGGCGATTCTTGTGGAAGATGCCGCGATCGATTCCGTACCCGGTGACGGTGAGTTTCGGGAAACCGATGCCGGCGAGTTCGACGCCGTTTGAAGTGCGCGAGGCGGTGCAGCAACTGCAGACGGATGCGTACCGGCATCACAAAAAACGGATGCACACGCTCCCGCGCGCGTTCATTCGCACGGCGCATGCTGCGCCTTTTCGCTTCGCGATGGGCGACAAGCGACGCGCGCGGATGAGTTGGGGAATGGCGCTGCTAAGCGCGATTTTGCTCGCGCGGCGGTTGCGCAGCACGTGGGCGGGGCAGGAAATGGTGGGGATTTTGCTGCCGCCGTCGGTGCCGGGCGCGCTGGTGAATTTCGCGGCGGTGCTGTCGGGAAAAATTCCCGTGAATTTGAACTATACCTCATCGAACGAGACACTTGAATCGTGCGCCCAGCAGTGCAATCTCGAGACGGTGATAACGACGAAACTCCTGCTCGAACGCATCCCGCTGAAGGTGCCCGGGAAGACAGTTTTGCTGGAAGAAGCAGCGGCCGCGCCGCGCATCGGCGAGAAAATTGCGGCGCTGCTTTTGTGGTTCCTGCCGGGATATTGGCTTGAGCGGATTCTGAGCCATGCGAAACCGAATACGCTGGACGATCTTGCGACCGTGATTTTTTCGAGCGGCAGCACAGGCGAACCGAAGGGCGTGATGCTGACGCATTACAACATCGCGTCGAATATCGAACAGATGGGCCAGACGTTCGCATTGGAGCACAAGGACGTGCTGCTTGGAGTCCTACCGTTTTTCCATTCATTTGGATTCACGGTGACACTCTGGCTACCCGCGGTGCTCGGGTGCGGGGTTGCGTATCATCCGAGTCCGCTGGACCTGACTGCTGTGAGCGAATTGGTGCGCGACTATCGGGTGACTTTCCTGCTGGCAACTCCGACATTTCTGCAGGCGTACCTTCGGCGCTGTTCGCCTGAGGATTTCGGCAGCTTGCAATTTGTGGTTGTGGGCGCGGAGAAATTGCCGGAGCGGCTGGCGCTGGCGTTCGAGGATCGTTTCGGCATACGGCCTCTCGAAGGTTACGGAGCGACCGAGTGTTCGCCGGTAATTGCGGTGAACACACGGGATTTTCGCGCTCCCGGATTCCGTCAGGTGGGAGCAAAGCGCGGGCACATCGGCCATCCTCTGCCGGGCATCAGCGTGCGGATTGTCGATCCGGAGACACGCGAGCGGCTGCCCGTTGGCACGGCTGGTCTTCTACTGGTACGCGGGCCGAACGTGATGAAGGGCTATCTCGGCAAGCCGGAAAAAACGGCGGAGGTGTTGCAGGACGGTTGGTACGTCACGGGAGATATTGCGGCGGAAGATGAAGACGGCTCCCTCACGATCACAGACCGGTTGAGCCGGTTCAGCAAAATCGGCGGCGAAATGGTGCCGCACATCAAGATCGAGGAGAAGCTTCAAGAACTTGCGGGCGCGACCGAGCAGAAGTTCGTCGTGACCAGCATTCCGGATGGGAAGAAAGGCGAGCGGCTGGTGGTGTTGCACACGCTACCGCCAGACGAACTGAAGGTCCTCCTCGATCGCATGCCCGAAGCCGGCTTGCCTAATCTGTGGACGCCGCGCCCGAATCAATTCTTTCACGTCGAGGAGTTGCCACATCTCGGGAGCGGCAAATTGGATCTGCGCCGCGTGCACGAGATGGCGGTCGATTTGTCCCCCGCCGAAAAGTAAGACTGTATCGTGGCGGTTCGCCCTCGAAATGCGCGGTTCGACTCGTATTTGCGACCGTTCAGCAACTAAATTCGACCGCTCACCTGCTTCAAATTGCGAAACGTCCCGACTTGCACATAAAGTAGTGGCAGTTGGAGAACCTTTCGGTATGCAGAGACGAACACACAACTCGTTGCTTGGATCGGCGTTTCTAACGCTTGTCTGGGACTGCATTCGGAAGCCATCCAGTCCCTCACGATAGTTAGAACCGCTTCGATTCTGATTCATTCCAAGCAACCGTAACAGATTCGGGCGTAGTTTTTTTTGCGTCCAACCAGAACGCCAGCGACATTCACGATCCGGCGTCAGGTGGAAGTCCATTCCTTTGCCAACCGATGCAAACGGAGAGGAGGTGCCCATGTTCATTGTCGCGGCCGCCATCACCTACTGGGTGATTCGGCTTCTGGCCCCTCGCGTTCGTGCGTGGGTTGTGCGGCGAAAGGCGGAGCCCGCAATGATTGCTCTTCGAATTCCGATGGCGCGTGCGGTCAAAACGCAGCCGGACACGCTCTGCAACTGCTGCGCTTACGCGCACGTCGTGCGCGGATATGGCATGGGTGAAGAGATGATCGCGTGCGGTTACATGTTCCCGGCGAGAGAAGTTCTCTTTCGGGTGCATGAATGCACCGACTACAGACCGAAGCGTGAACGCAACCGCGTGGAAATCGCGAGCGAGAGAGCAGTGTGTATCCTGCCTCTCGATGAAACGGCAACTGATTTCCACGCGGTAGCTGCCGAACGCGACGGGGAGGGCGAACGTTGAATCGTCCTATAACCAACGAACCGGGCAGGGCCGCGATAGATTGTTTTAAAATATCGTGGCCCTGATCCGGGAAAAATCTGCCGGTCTTAAAGACCGGGGCTAAAAAGCATTTTAGAAAATCGCCAGCTTCACGTGCAGAAACTTCTTCGGATTTTGGCGGAAATCGCTGACCATCAGGCGCATATCGCCGGCGAGGCCGGTGAAATTGTCGTAGAAAGCGGGGTCCCCGAAGAATTTGCCGATCGTGCCCTCGTTTGTATCCATCTTGGCGGTGGCTTCCCGGAAGTTCGCGGATGCATCCTTCAGATTCGTATACAGCGCATCGTCAGTGGTGAGCTTGCCGAGCGTGCCTTTGCCGGCGCGAACGTCGGCGAGCAATGCGTTTCCGTTGTCCATCAGCTTTTTCGTGTCGTCATACATCGCCGGATCGTAGACAAGCTTCCCAAGCGTGCCCTGTCCGCCGCGCACGGCCGCGATTACGTTTTGCGCGTCGCCGATGGAAGCATTCACGCGGTTGTAAAGCTCGTCTGACTTCAGCAATTTCCCCGCAGTTCCTTCGCCGCGCTGGATGCCTGCGATGAGGTCATCCACTTTCGCAATCGTGTCGTTTGCATGATTGTAGACGCCGGGATCGTTCAGGAGTTTACCGAGCGTGCCCTGGCCGTCATTCACTTTGGTGAGGATCGTGCTGACTTGAGTGGAGAGATCACCGAATTTTTGGACAAGGTCGCTCATCTGCGGTTGCTGGCCGCCGGGCAGGATGCCATTGTTCTGGATCGGCGTGCCGGTAAGGCCGCGTTTCACGGTAACGTAGCGATTCCCGAGCAGACCTTCGGTGATGAGGCTGGCGGCTGAATCTGTGCGGACGTCCTTCTGAAATTTTTTCTCGATTCGCAGGACGAGTGTGATGTTGTGCTGGTGGTCCTGCGGCTGCGGCGTCAACTGAATGGACTGCACGCTGCCGATGTCGACGCCGTCGAGGCGGACGGGTGCGCCCACCTGCAGACCTTCCACTTCGGGTAGATAAGTGATCACGCGATATTTCGGTCCGAGAATTCCCGCGCCGGTCACATAAAAGATCGCGATCGCCAGGATGAATAATCCCGCGAGCACGAAGAGCCCTACGCGAAGTTCTGTCCAGCTGAGCTGCTTCCGTTGCGCCATTGCTTTCCCTCCGTTGTTGCGTCCTGCTGGCCGAACTATTCCGCCGATGCCAGATATTTTTTCAGGTACTCGTCCGACGAATTCAACATCTCATCGGCCGGACCTTCGAAATATACTTTCCCATCGCGCAGCACGATCACGTTGGTTGCGTGCGATTGGGCGCGCGTTCCATTTCCGCCAAGGCGTTCAACGCGATTGTTCGCTTTGTCGAAGCGGAAATTCGCAAGGCCAAAAGCGTCCTGCACACGATGCGTCGCGAGAAGCGACGTGACGTTTTGCGTATCGCGATCGCGCAGGATCAGATTGATGATCGTCTGCGACGTAACCGGATCGAGTCCGGCGGTCGGAGAGTCGTAAAACACGATCGGCGGCCGGTCCACCAGAGCGCGCGCCATCGAAACTCGGCGGCGCATGCCGCCGGAAAGCTCCGCGGGGTATTTTGCGATTGCATCTTCCATTTCCACGAACCGCAGCGTTTCGCGGACGCGCGTATCGATCTCCGCTTCGGCCACATTATCTTCGCGCAGCCGGAAAGCAACGTTCTCCTCGACCGTGAGCGAATCGAACAGCGCGCTCTCCTGAAATACGAATCCGATGCGGCGCCGAAAGTCGAGAAGCTCTTTCTCGCTCATCTCGGTCACTTCCTGGCCGGTAACCAGAATCTTTCCGGAGTCGGCGTTCATTAAGCCCGCGGCGAGCTTCATGATAAGCGTCTTGCCGGAACCACTTTCGCCCAGCAGAACCTTTGTTTCGCCGGACGAAACTTCAAACGAAATCCCGTCGAGAACGTTCCCTTCATCGAAACCAATGCGCACATTCTTAAACACGATCAGCGGCTCATTCGGGCGCAGGTCTGTCATCGCCGGCAGCCTGATAGACGTCCGAATTTGCAATTCATCCCTTGGAAGCCGGATGGGGACGACGCTGTGCTTACGACGGAAAGGCTGCCTGCGGAGACGTTCTCGGGAAGGACCCCGAAGATCATCCTAGGATTATAGATGGAAATCAGTCAGATTCGGAGTATGCGATTTTGGATGCGTAAAATCGTTACAGGGGGACCGGCAGTCACATACGTGCGCAAGCTATTTGTGAAAGATGAACAACAACAATCGCGACAAAAAGAAATCGCCCACCAGGATGAGCACCGATGAGATCACGACTGCGGATGTGGTTGCTCGGCCGACGCCCTGCGTTCCACCGCGAACCCGCAGGCCCTGGTAACATCCGACTGTCGCAATAATCAGGGCAAATACCACCGGCTTCGCAAAGCCCTGAACCAAATCGCCAAAATCGAGCGCGTCAATCGCGCGCGTCCAGAATTGCACCGGCCCCAGCCGTAGTGTGAAATAGGCAACGACGAAGCCTCCGATAAGGCCAACAAAATCGGAAATTGCGGTGAGCAGCGGCAACATCGTCACCGTTGCAATCACTCGCGGCGTCATGAGCTTGCGAATCGGATCGGTGCCGAGCGCGCGCATCGCGTCCACTTGTTCGGTGACGACCATCGAACCGAGCTCGGACGCCATACCGGAAGCGTTCCGTCCTGCCACAAGCAGCGCGGTAATGGTCGGCCCCAACTCCCGGACGAGAGCAAGCGAAACCGCATCGCCGGTAAGCGCCGTTTCACCAAACCGCTCGAACTGCGAGGCAGTTTGCAGCACCAGCACGCCGCCAATAAAAAACCCCGTAAGCACGACGATCGGCAGGGACCCCACTCCAATCAAATCCATTTGCTCGAGCGCGTCAAACCAATACTGCGGCGGAGTAAAAATGTTGGTGATCGATCGGAAGGTAAGAAGCGAATAATCCTGCACCGCGAAGACTTGGCGCTTGATCGCGTCCCCGATGATCGAGGAGAGTGACTGCGTTTCACTGGCTTCGAGCATCGTGTGTGGACGCGCGAACGCCTGTGTCCGCGGCTATCGAAGCGTAGCGTCGCTAGAGAGTGGCGTCAAGCAATCATCCCACCAGCAGCAAATCGCGTGCAGCATCGCTTTACGCGCGTGAAAGCGTCCGGTAGAATTGCGAGTTTGCCCGGCGTGTCGGGCAGGATGCGGGGCGCATGCTTCGATTCGTCAGCGCGGGAGAGTCGCACGGGCAGGCTCTGATCGCCTGGATCAACGGGCTGCCGTTGGGCGTGCCGGTTGATACCGATTTCATCCAGCGCGAGTTGCACCGCAGACAACTTGGCTATGGACGCGGGGGCCGGCAACGGATCGAGAAAGATCAGGCGGATATTCTCGCAGGTGTTCGCCACGGCAGGACAATCGGCGCACCCATCGCAGTTCGCATTGAGAACCGCGATTGGACGAATTGGGAAAAAGCGCTGCCGGTAGAGGACACAGAGGGCGCAGATTCAGCGTCGGTAGGCGAGAAGGGCTCGCAGCGTCCTCTCACGGCACCCCGGCCCGGACATGCCGATCTTGCGGGTGCGCTGAAATTCAATTTGCACGACGCGCGCTATATTCTCGAGCGCGCCTCGGCTCGCGAAACCGCGGCTCGCGTGGCAGCGGGGGCATTTGCGAAGCTTTTGCTGCATCAATTTGGCGCGACGGTGCTCAGCCATACGATTGCGGTGGGCCGTGCGCGGCTTGAACGCGATGTGGAGTGGGCAGAAATCGAGGTGGTCTGCGACAATCTGGATTCGCCGCTTCGGTGCGTCGATGCTGAGGCAGAAGCGCGAATGAAAGCCGAGGTGGACCATGTGCTTCGTGCCGGCGATTCAGTGGGTGGAGTTTTTGAGGTTGTCGCTCGCGGAATTCCGCCGGGGCTCGGCAGCCATGCACAGTGGGATGAGAAACTCGATGCTCGCATCGCTCGCGCGGTGATGTCGATCCAAGCAGTCAAGGCTGTCGAAATTGGCGCGGGCGTAGCGAATGCCGGCAGCTACGGCTCCGAGGTGCAGGATGAAATTCGCTACGATGCTTCGCGGAGGCGATTCGATCGCTCTTCGAATCGCGCCGGTGGAATTGAAGGCGGCATCACGAATGGCGAGAATGTGGTGGTGCGCGGATACCTGAAGCCGATTTCGACGCTGCGGCGGCCGCTGCTCACCGCCGATCTGAACACGAAAGAAGCGGTGAAGGCGGCGTACGAGCGCTCCGATGTATGCGTGGTACCGGCGGCGGGTGTCGCTGGTGAGTCGATGGTCGCGCTTGAATTGGCCTCTGCCTTTCTAGAGAAATTTGGCGGCGACTCGCTCGAAGAAACGCGGCGAAATTTCGAAGGCTATGAACATCAATTGGACGATTTCTAATCGCGGAGCGGAATTGAGGAACCATTCGAGATGATTCATCCGATCGTGAAATACGGCGACCCGGTGCTGGAAACGCCGACCAAGCGAATCGAGAAATTCGATGACGAGATTCAGAAGCTCATCGCGGACATGTTCGAATCCATGTACGCAGCATCGGGCGTGGGTCTCGCAGCGCCGCAAATCGGAATCGGACTGCGGGTCGCCGTGATTGATGTCTCGAACGGCAAAAATCCCGAAGCCAAGCTCGTCTGCGCGAACCCGGAAATCATTCACGCCGAGGGGGAACAGCGCGAAGAGGAAGGCTGTCTCTCGCTGCCTGGATTCCGCGCCCACGTGGCACGGCCCCAATACGTCACGGTGCGCGCGCAGGATGCTTCCGGCACTGAATTCGAAATGCGCGGCGAAGGATTGCTCGCACGCGCGTTCTGCCATGAGATCGATCATCTGAACGGAACGCTTTTCATCATGCATCTCGGCATGCTCAAGCGCGACATGATCAAGCGCAAAATTCGCAAGATGAAGAAAGCGGGCGAGTGGTAGTGCCGCCGTGCCGCTGAAGCTAGTATTTTGCGGCACGCCCGCCTTCGCAGTTCCATCCCTCCGCGCCTTGCTCGCTGATTCGTATTTCCATATTACGGGCGTCGTCACGCAGCCGGATCGCCCGCGTGGCCGCGGCAAGAAAACGGCGAGTTCACCGGTAAAGGACGCGGCGCTCGAAGCCGGCGTCCCGGTGTGTCAGCCCGAAAAAATCAAGTCCGAATCATCGTTCGATTATTTCAAGCGCCTCGCCCCTGATGTCGTCGTGATCATCGCTTACGGGCAAATCATTCCTGCCTCGCTAATCGCGATCCCGCGCCTTGGTTGGATTAACCTCCACGGATCCCTTCTGCCGAAATACCGTGGCGCCGCCCCGATCAATTGGGCGATTGTTAACGGCGAAAAAGTGACTGGCCTAACGACGATGCAAATCGACGCAGGACTCGACACCGGCCCAATGCTCCTGAAATACCAAACGGGCATCGGCCCCGAGGAGACCGCGCCGGATCTTTATGCCCAGCTAGCAGACGCCGGTGCTCCGCTGATAGTTGAAACTCTGAAGAAGCTTGACCAAGGCGAAATTACGCCGACGCCGCAAGACAATTCACAAGCCACCCTTGCTCCGCCGCTGAAAAAACAAGATGGCCGCATCGATTGGTTTCTGCCGGCGCCGAAAATCTACAACCGCATCCGCGGCTTGCAACCCTGGCCGGGCGCATTCACAACGTTTCGTGGCGCGATGTGCCGTATCTGGGGCAAGCCGTTAAAACCGGTAGCCGCGGGCGGCATGCCCGGCATCATTTTGCCGACACAAGAGGATGGCCTGCTCGTAATCTGCGGAGGCTCAACAGTGCTTCGCGTAGAGCAGATCCAAGTCGAAGGCCGCAACCGGATCAGCGACCGCGAATTCATGAATGGGGCGCGCATTGCTCCCGGCGAGCACTTCGGCAGCTAGAATCTAATTCCCGGTCGCTTCTCGGTTCGTCGCGGATGTGATTTCATAGTTCTGTGCCAATCAGCCCAGCGCGAACGATCGCATTTGAGGTGTTGCACCGCGTGGAAGCGGAAGGCGCGTATGCAAGCGATGTGCTTCATGCCGAACTCGGCTCTCGTGTAACGCCCGAAAACGCCGCGCTCGCCACCGAAATCACTTTCGGCGTGCTCCGCTGGCGCCGGCTTCTCGATTTCTTGCTCGATCGCCAACTCAAGAAACCGGTCGCACAACTGGATTTGCAGGTGGCGCTCGCGCTCCGCATGGGTCTTTACCAGCTTCGCTTTCTCGAACGCATTCCACCGCGCGCAGCAGTGAATGAATCTGTAGAGTTGGTGAAGCGAGCGCGCAAGTCATCGGCGGCTTCCCTGGTAAATGCAGTCCTCCGCCGCGCCTCTGCTAACCAAGGTGAACGGCGAATCACTAGCACGCGGGAATCACTCGATCAGCTGATCCCGGAAGACCTGCCTGTTGCCGATCGCCTCGGCATTCTGCATTCGCACCCTACATGGCTCATTGAGCGCTGGTTCAGCAGCTTCGGCGAACCAAGCACGGTTGCTCTGCTCGAAGCGAACAATCGCGCTCCGAATCTCAGCTGCGCGATCCACGATCCCGCGCACCGCGACGAAGTTTTAGCCGCGTTAAAAAAGGGTGGCCTTCGTGTCGAGCCGGGACAACTCCTCAATTCGGCATTTGTCGCAAGGGGCGGCAGCCCCGCGCGCACCGAGTCGTTCCGCCAAGGCTCGATATCGATTCAGGATGAAGCCTCGCAAGCGATTCCGCTGCTGCTCGGAGTTCAGATGGGAGACACCGTTCTCGACCTTTGCGCGGCTCCCGGCGGCAAGACTCCAGCGCTAATCCGCTGCGCAGGCCGGAATGGGCTGGTGGTTGCTGCTGACCGTCACTCACACCGCCTGCGCGCAATGCGCAACCAGTTCGAGCGGCTTAGCCTCGAAGGCGTGCAGATCGTCGAACTTGATGCCGCCCACGACCTTCCCTTCGGCCTCCAGTTCGATCGCATCCTCGTGGACGCGCCTTGTTCCGGTACCGGAACGCTGGCACGCCATCCGGAGATACGATGGCGCCTTCGCCCCGAACAACTCTCCGAATTCCATCAGCTGCAAGTAGGAATTCTCGCCTCAGCGATCGAACGGCTCGCGCCGGGAGGTCGCCTTGTCTATTCGACGTGCTCGATGGAGCCAGAAGAAAACGAGGAGGTCGTATCCGAGGCATTAGCAATCGCGCCTTCGATAAAACGAGTGACCAAAGATGAAATCGCCAAGTTGCTTGCCCCTCACCTCATACCCGGGATCGACCCGCAAAATCTGATCGATGCCGACGGCCAATTCCGCACATCGCCCCCGGGGCAACGCACCGACGGTTTTTTCGCCGCAGTCCTGGAAAATACGGGGGCTACAAAACCGTAACACTCTTCGCGATTTCCCCTTTCCTGTTTTCGCTTAACCCGCTAGGCTCATCGTCTGGAGCCGAGCAGACGCATGACCTTCCGCGAGCGCCTCGAATGGATTTTTCGCATGGCGCTGATGCTGTTCATCCTGGCTTCTGTGGCGTTTCTGAGCGCGCTGCTCGCCGTTCGCTTCACGATCCAGGGACGCGAAGTCGCGGTGCCTGATGTTGTTGGGAAAAAAGCCGTCGAAGCCCAGCAGATGCTGCAGGGCCGCGGGATAAACATCAAAATCGAAGACCATATCTACAATCCGCTTCCCGTGGACGAGGTCGTGCGCCAGAGCCCGCCCGCTGGCTCGAAAGTAAAAGTCGGCCAATACGCGCACGTAGTGCTCAGCCTTGGCCCGCAAAAGGCGACGATCCCACTCCTCGAAGAACGCAGCCTCCGAGCCGCGCGAATCGAGCTAATGAGGACCGGAATGCAGATCGGCGAAATCTCCTCCCTCTATCTCCCCGGCACAGCGAACGACGAAACGGTTCTTCGGCAGGATCCCGCCCCGGGGAAAACGGACATCACCAGCCCTCACGTAAATCTACTCGTCTCACGCGGGCCTCGTCCCGAGTCGTACATAATGCCGGAGCTTGCCGGCCTCACGCTTGCTGAGGCAGAGGCGAGAATGTCGGCAACCGGACTCAAGCTCGGCAAGCTTACCTTCGTGCCCACGCTGGGTGCTCAACACGGCGTGGTGCTCACGCAGCCCATCCCCCGCGGTTCCCGCGTGGAGGCCGGCACCTCCGTTGACTTGCAGCTATCCCAATAGGCCGCCATCGCCTGTGCTAAACTGCCCGCTGGCGTCATGAGCTATGCGCGTATAGAAATTGCCCCTTCCATCCTCGCCTCCAATTTCGCGAAGCTGGGCGACGAAATTCGCACGGTCGAGCAGGGCGGCGCGGACGTGCTTCACGTTGATGTAATGGACGGCCACTTTGTGCCGAACATCTCCATCGGAATCCCTGTCGTCGAATCTTTGCGCAAAGCAACCCGCCTGCCCCTGGACGTGCATCTGATGATTGAGAATCCGGAAGAGTACATCGAGGAGTTCGTGCGCGCCGGCGCCAACCGGGTTCTGGTACATGAGGAAGCCACCGTTCACCTGGACCGCGCTCTTGCCATGATTCGAGAGCACGGTGCGGAGGCGGGTGCGGTGATCAACCCTGCCACGCCCGTGGTTATGCTTTCGGAAGTCCTAGATAAGGTGGATACAGTGCTGGTGATGTCCGTAAACCCGGGATTCGGCGGCCAGAAATTCATTCCCGGGGCGTTCGAGAAAATTCGTCATCTCAGTGAATGGCGCGCGCGATATAATGCCAACTTCCGGATTGAAGTAGATGGGGGAGTCGATCTGGAAAATATAGCCGAGCTTGCGAAAGCAGGAGCCAACACGTTCGTTGCCGGGACTTCTGTCTTTCATACATCCGATCCGTCGGCTTCCGTGCGCCAATTGCGTCAGCTCGCAAACAATGCTCTTAGCCAGAAGGCTTGAGCGGGTAGCCCGGCCCAGAAAATACTTAGCTGCGGGGGATAATGAAAAAGCGGCGACTTCTTAGAGCATTTCTAGCAGTGGCAATCTTTCTCGGAATCAATTCCGACGTCAATGCGCAATTCATTAAAAAGCCCGGAAAGAAGACACAGCCCGCGAAGCCGGCGGCGGATACAGACCCCAACTCTTCAGCTCAGCCTGACAAGCTTCTTTACGATCGCGCGCTCGAAGACATCAAGCACGCCCGCTACACAGAAGGCCGGCTCTCGCTACAGACTTTAATCAACACCTATCCCGATAGCGAGTATCTCGCCAAAGCCAAACTGGCCGTCGCGGATTCCTATTTCAAGGAAAATGGCACGTCAAATCTTACGCAGGCAGTGGCCGAGTACAAAGACTTCATCACCTTCTTCCCGTTCCTCGAAGAAGCCGCGTACGCGCAGATGCAGGTCGGAATGGCGCATTACAAAATGATGGAAAAGGCCGACCGCGACAGTTCGCAAGCACAAATGGCCGAGGACGAGTTTCAGGCAATGCTGCTGAAGTATCCGCAAAGTCCGCTCGCGCCGCAGGCAGAACAGCGTCTTCGCGAAGTGCAGGAAGTCCTCGCCGACGGCGAATACAAGATCGCGCATTTTTATTACACCAAGCAGGATTACCGCGCGTCGGCCGCTCGCATCCTTGAAGTCGTCAATCGCTACCCGTTATACAGCCAGAGCGATGAAGCCCTCTGGATGCTCGGTGACATCTACACGCGCGTTAAGGTCGGGTCGAAAAACGAAGACCAGCGCAACTACTGGAGCGCTTTGTCGGGCAAGGTATATGCGCAAATCGTCGAGCAGTATCCGCTCTCGCCGCGTGCACAGGACGCAAAGGTGCGCCTCAAGCAAATGGGCCTCCCCGTGCCGGCGTCGAATCCAGATGCCGTGATCCGGATGCAGAAGGAACGCGATTACGAAAGACAACATCACGAGAGTGCGTTAATGAAGGGCCCCAAGAATATGATTCACGGCGCTCCAGACGTCTCTCTGGCGGCTCACAATGGCCAGCCGAACCTGAACCCGCCTGATGATGCGGTGGCCGCTAGCGAAGTGCTGAAGCCAAACTCGGGCGGCGGCTTCAGCTTGTCTGGATCGGCATCTTCTGGCGGCTCCGATGATGTCTCCGCGACGGCCAGTTCCAGAGGCGCGACAAAGCAAACGGACACCCCCGCCCCTCAGGCGATTGTCGAGACCGGTCCTGGAGGTGGAACCGTACTCGGAGTACCCATCATTCCGCCCCGTGAGGCAAATGCTTCCTCTGGAGGTACATCCACGAATCCGCCAGCCGCTGGAAGCGAGCAGCCAGCTCCCGCAGCGGCACCCGTGCAACCGGCCGCAAATGCCCCAGATTCTAGCGGAACCGCCCCTGCCGCGGCGCCACCCTCCGGGGCTGCATCCAGCGCGCCTGCGGGCTCTAAGGACCAGCCAGCAGGCTCCCCGGCACCTTCGCAGACGAATCAATCCGCCGCTGACTCCTCGAGTTCTTCGAGCGGCAGCCAGACCTCCACGCCGGCTCAAACCAGCTCCTCCGACGATTCCAAAGACTCCACCAGCAAGAAGAAAAAGGGCGCCCGGAAGCTGATTCCCTGGTAAAGCCCCCGTTAACCGCCTGCTAACATCTCAGGCACGCCTGTACTTCGTCTCCGTTGACGCCCCCGTTGCGGGGTGCTGCAATAGGGTAGCGAAAGGGGTCGGCGTGTCGCTGTGCGGGTGCGCCGCGAGGTGGTTCAAGTGCCCAGAATTCTGGTCGCGGACGACAATACCAACATCCAGAAGATGGTCGTGTTGGCGTTTGAAGAGCGTGGTGTTGATGTAGTTGCCGTCGGCAATGGCGAAGCAGCGGTGCGCCGCATTCCGGATGCGAATCCCGATTTAGTCCTCGCCGATGTTTTCATGCCTGTGCGCAATGGCTACGAAGTCTGCGAATTTGTCAAGAAAGATACCCGCTTCGCTCACGTTCCCGTAATCCTTTTGGTTGGCGCCTTTGATCCTCTCGACGAAAAAGAAGCGCGCCGCGTAGGTGCCGATGGCGTCTTGAAAAAGCCTTTCGTTCCGCCTGACCCGCTGATCGCCATGGTGATGTCCGCGCTCGAAAAAAATCCCAAAGTCGCGGCAGAGCTCGCCAAAGCGCGCGAGACTCCGCCGGAACCGCCTCCGCCGCCTGTGATGGAAATTGCGGCGAAGGCCGAACCGAAACCGCTCCCCGACTTCCCCGAGCCATCGGCGGAAGAAGCGGCCGCCATCTACGGATTTGGCAAGGGCGTCCGCTCACTCGATGATGAGCCAGCCACCGAAGAAGCAAAAACACCCAAAGCGCCTGTTGCGAAAGCAAAGGACGCTGACGAGGACGAAGACGATTTCGACGGAGCCGCCACCGCAACCGATTGGCGCCGCACCGGCGGAATGGATTTCGACATCCCTGAAAACACGGCTGTCGATCCGGCATATTCTTACGGCAAGGATCTGGCTCCGATCACGTTCCCGTCGGAAAAAGAAGTTCCGCCGAAACGTATTCACGTTCGCGACGACGAACTCGACGAGGAATCTGTCGCGCCCCTGGCTCCGCTCGGACAACAACTCGCTCCGCAGTCCGTTGAGCCCGAGCCAGCATCAGAAGTGCAGGAAACTCAATCTTTCGCTCCATACGGCATGAGGCTCTCCGCGGATCCGTCTGCTTCTGAAGCAGACGCTCCCTCAGCCTGGCACGAGAGCGCGGCGTTCCAGTCCGCGGTCAATAATCCAGTTGCTGCTGAAGAAGACCAGCCGGCACCCGCTGCTACGGCGAAAAAGGACAAAGCTCCCGCCGTAGTCGAGGTAAAGCCACTCGCGCCTGCGCCGGTCGCCAGCAAAGCTTCTCACTCATCCACGCCTTGGACAGATTTGACCGCGCCGCCCTCGGAATATCCTGAAGGCAGCTGGATGACGGATGCGAGCTCCGCTCCCGCTGCTCACGTTTCTGCGCCCGAGCCTGAACACATATCGGAGCCGGCCGCTTCAGCTCCCGCATGGCGCATGGAACCTGCGATTGCGCCGCCATCTTCAGAATCTTCGTGGCGTTCACCGCTTGAATCGCGACCAGTGCACGAGCATCGCGCCGAAGAAGCACTGGCGCCTGAAGAGACGCGCCCACGGAAGAAATCCTGGTTCGCCGACGCCATTGAAGCCGTCCGCGAAGTCGTCCATGGCGGTACCCCGGCCCCGGCTGAACAGCCTGTGAGCACGGCGCATGCCGATGCGAGCGGGTCGGAGGCGACTTCCGAGCGAATGCCCGAACCTGTCGTCAGCACCGCGCTGGTAGCGCCTGTTCCTGAAGATGTCCACGAACAGGTCCATCAAGAACCCATCGCCGCGGAAACCGCCGAAGTTGCGCCGCACTTCAGCGAGCACCTGGGTTTTGAAACGAAACCCGACGCCGAGATCGTCACCACGCCTGCCGACAGCACTCCGTCGCACAAGGATTCCGCGCTCGAAATGCCTCCGGCGGCGCACGTCACGCCCGAACCTTTGCTTGTTCGCGACGAACAACCGGCATTCTCATCCTACGAAGACCATCACGAGCACGCTGCGGCGGTTCAATCGTTCCCGTTCCCGGGCGAACCCGAGCCCACGAATGGCGAACCGGCCGCCGATGCCATCGTGGCCTCGCAGGAGGAAGCGCCCACGGCTATCTTTGCCGCCTCCGAAGAATCAGCCACCGACGAATCCGAACATGTCGATTTCAGCGAGCGCATCCCGACCGTGCCTCCGCCGAATCGCGAAGCTCTCGCGGGCATTCCATTCCTGATGCCCTCAACCGCGGCTCTCGAACAGGTGAATTCGCCGCAAGATCCCGCGCCGCAGACCAACCTTGACGAGGTAGTCCAAAGGGTTCTTGAGCGCCTAGAGCCTCAGCTTCACGAGCTGCTCTCGAAGAACCTGCTGAAGCCGCTCGTCGAGAACATGCTTCAAGCCGAACTCGCGAAAAAAGACAACAGATAGCGGATCCGGCAAGCATCTCTCTGTAGCCGACCTTTCCAGCTAGCCGTAGCTCAGGTCCCGTCGCGGCCACCAGGCCGCAACTGACCTGAGGCCGTTTCGCAAACGACCCACCTCACCCGATTTGACGCTCCCCACTCGCCGCCCTTATATTAATTGTTTCCTCTGCACGCAAAATTCAAACGTGCGCGAAGGAACCAATGCCCCGCGAAATACCCAAAGCCTACGAGCCACAGGAAATCGAAGCGCGCTGGGCAAAGACCTGGTTCGAAGAAAACCTCTTCCGCGCTGAAAATTCGGGCACTGCCGACGGCCCCAAATTTTCCATCGCGCTTCCACCGCCCAACGTCACCGGCTCGATCCACATGGGCCACATGCTCGAGCACACCCAGATCGACATGCTCGTCCGCTGGCACCGCATGCGCGGCGAACGCACCCTCTGGCTCCCGGGCATGGACCACGCCGGCATCGCCACGCAATTCGTCGTCGAACGCATGCTCGCGAAGGAAGGCCTCAAGCGCCAGGATCTCGGCCGCGAGGAATTCGAACGCCGCGTCTGGCAGTGGAAAGCGGAAAGCGGCGGCGTAATCAAGGGCCAGATGATCCGCCTCGGCGCCTCCTGCGATTGGACGCGCGAGAAATTCACGCTCGAGCCCGCGCTCTACCGCGCTGTTCTCGAAGCATTCCTCCGCCTTTATCGTGAAGGCCTCATCTACCGCGGCCGCTACATGGTCAACTGGTGCCCGCGCTGCCAAACCGCCATCAGCGATCTCGAAGTCGTCCACAACGAGCGCACCGGCCAACTCTGGTACATCCGCTACCCGCTCGTCGGCGCTGACGGACACCTCATCGTCGCCACCACGCGCCCGGAAACCATGCTCGGCGACACCGCCCTAGCCGTCCATCCCGACGACGACCGCTACAAGCACCTCATCGGCAAAAGAGTAATGCTTCCGCTGATGAATCGCGAAATTCCCATCATCGCCGACACCTACGTCGACCGCGAATTCGGCACCGGCGTAGTCAAAATCACGCCCGCGCACGATCCCAACGACTTCGAAGTCGGCAAGCGCCACAACCTACCGGAAATTGATGTGATGACCGACGACGCCCATATGAGCGAAGCCGCTGGAAAATACGCCGGCCTCGAACGCTTCATCGCGCGCGCCCGCATCGTCGCCGACCTCGAAGAACTCGGCCTCATCGACCGCATCACCGAGCACACGCACTCCGTCGGCACCTGCGACCGCTGCAAGGCCATCGTCGAGCCGCGTCTCTCCACACAATGGTTCATGAAAATGAAGCCACTCGCCGAGCCCGCAAAGAAAGTCGTCCTCGACGGCCTCATCGAAGTGGTCCCCGACAACCAGCGCACTATCCTGCTCAACTGGCTCGAAAATATTCGCGACTGGTGCATTTCCCGCCAGCTCTGGTGGGGCCACCGCATCCCCATCTGGCATTGCGCCGATTGCAAGGAGATGCTGCCCGCGCTCGATTCGCGCGTCGAAATCGTCGACGGCCACGCCCGCGCCGCAAGCCCGCCCACAAAATGCCCGAAATGCGGTGGCTCAAAACTCATCCAGGACAAAGACGTCCTCGACACATGGTTCAGCTCAGGCCTCTGGCCTTTCTCCACTCTCGGCTGGCCCGACGACACACCCGACCTCCGCACGTATTACCCAACAAGCCTGCTCATCAGCGGCTACGACATCCTATTCTTCTGGGACGCCCGCATGATCATGATGGGCCTCCACCTCAGTGGCGATCGCTTCACGCAAACGGGCGACTCCGGCGCACGGTTGCAGAGCGAATCCGACTCTCTGTCATTCCGACCGAGCACGCCGCAGGCGGGCGACCGGAGGAATCTGCAGTCTCCTTCCTCGGATGTCGCCTCCGCCGCACATAACGAGAGCCTTGAAGGTCACGGCTTTAGCCGTGACACAAAACCCGCCACAAGCATGGGGGCTTCAGCCCCTGAGGCAGACCTCGCGTCCGTAATCCCCTTCCACCGCCTCTACCTCCACTCCCTCGTCCGCACCGCCGAAGGCGCCAAAATGTCCAAAACAAAAGGCACCGGCGTCGACCCCCTCCAACTCACCGACCAATACGGCACCGACGCCATGCGCTACATGCTCGCCAGCATGTCCGCCCCCGGCACCGATATCATCCTCAGCGAAGACCGCATCCTCGGCGCCCGCGCCTTCGCCAACAAAATCTGGAACGCCGCCCGCTTCCTATTCTTCAACCTCGAGAAAATCGAAGCCCAGGGCGTCACCCTCGAAGACCTGGCCGCGCCGGAAATCCGCGCTAAAGCGCCCTATCTCACAAAAGGCGCAGGCGATCTCGTCCATCGCTGGATGTTTTCGCGTCTCTCAGCCGTCGCGGCCGAAGCAAACAAAGCCCTCGAAGACTTCCGTTTCCACGAAGCCTGCCACATCATCTACCAATTTTTCTGGGGAGATTTCTGCGATTGGTACATCGAATGGGTCAAGCCTCAGCTAACAGACGACAATCGCGACGTAGCAATTGCTGCCTGGTGCAACATCTTCGCCGCATTCGATGCCGCCCTGCGCCTTCTCCATCCAATAATGCCCTTCCTAACCGAAGAACTCTGGCACCGACTGCCGCAACCTGCGGGCGCGCGCTCCATCGCTCTCGACAAATTTCCCGAACCGCGCGCTCGATGGACAGACGCCGCGGCCGAACGCGATATGACTACCCTTCAGGAAATCATCATCGCCGCCCGCAACATCCGCGCCGAAATGAAAGTTGACCAGAAGAAAAAAATCGCCGCCGACTTTTCATCGGCCGATCCCGCGATCCGCGCGCTCCTCCAGCAGAATCTCGATTCCCTGCTCCAACTCGCAAGCCTTTCCGCACTCCAAACCTCAACCGGCCGCCTCGATTCCGCCGGCGCCGCCCTCCGCTCCACCGCCCAATTCGATCTCCGCATCGCCTACGGTGAATCAATCGACAAGCAAGTCGAAATCGAACGCCTCAAAAAGGAAATCGAACGCCTCAAAAAAGATATTGAATCGAAGAAAGTGCGCCTCGCCGACGGAACCTTCTTAAGCAAAGCCCCGCAAAAAATCATCGACGAACTGAAAGCCACCCTCGCTCAGCGAATCATCGAGCACCAAAAACTCCTCGACCGCCTAGCCCAGCTCGAATAGCAAACCCTGCCATTCCGTACCGCCGGCGTCCCGCCGGCTCTTTTGCCTTACTCCTAAAGCATCACCTCCGTCAGCAACTCCACCGACACCAACCGCTCCGGCGAATCCGGTTTCGCCTCAAACAACTTCCGCCACTGCGCATTCGCATTCTCAAACGCCGTCCGCGCCCCATACGCAGCCATATCCTCGTATTCAATCACGAGAATTACTCCGCCCGTGTCCGGTCCCGGCACCGCGCTACGAAAAATCCGCACCCCCTTCGGCATCGCCTCACTATTAAATTCCGGCCCAGCCGCCTTCTGCAGCTTCTCGATAAAATCTGCAGTCCGCCCCGGCTTCACGTCGTACCGAAAAATCGCCAACACCGCCATCACTGTCCTCCATGTAGTTCAGCCGGCATTTTATCGTGTTCGCCTTTGCGGTTCTGGCGGAATTGGCGTGAGCCCCACGACGAGAAAAGCATCGTCGTGGCTACCCGGTCAAACGGCGTAAGATTACAATAGTAGGATGGACGGGCACGGAGGATTCGCATGAAGACTTGTACACATCTGGATCAGATTCGGAACGTTAAGCCGGGCACACCGAACGGATGCGAGGAATGCCTGAAGATGGGCGACACCTGGGTGCATCTGCGGTTGTGCCTGGAGTGCGGACATGTGGGTTGCTGCGATTCGTCGAAGAATAAGCATGCCACGAAACACTTCCATCGTACCAAGCACCCCATCATGAAGTCGTTCGAGCCCGGCGAGAATTGGGGCTGGTGCTACATCGACGAAGTCGAGCTGGATTTCTCGTCGATGGCGGCGGGAGCGTAGCGGCTCGGCAGCGGGCACAAGCAGTTGAAATCGTAATGGTGAGCTTATCTGGCAACCTGCTCGGACGCCGGAAGCAGTTCGTTTGGATCTGATTGATGTGGCGCGTTGCGGGCAACTCACGAGCCATCGGTTCCGCGTCGCGAAATATTTTCGATACATCCAAGACTAGATCGCGATCAGGCCTGATTTGATTGCGAGCAGCGATGCGACTGCGACTACTGCCCACAGCAACACGCCCTGCATGAGCGGCTTCGTTCCCACCTGCTTTAGAGTAGCTCTCGATAAACCTGTGCCAATCAAATAGAGCGTGACCGTGAGGCCGATTCTGCCCGCGCGGCTGAGGATTGCGTATGCCGATGCAAATTGCGGGAGATACGTATTCGCGAATGCGGCGAGGCAGAAAAGCAGTATGAACCACGGCCATTGCACATTACTCTTGCTTTTCAATTTGTAGGCAGTAAAGAGGGCGATCGGGAGAATCCAGAGTGCGCGGGCCAGTTTCACGGTGGTGCCGATCGCGAGGGCCTCGTTGCCGTATTTTGCGGCGGCGCCGACGACGGAACTCGTGTCGTGAATTGCGAGCGCGGCCCACAGGCCGAATTGAGACTGGCTCATGTGCAGGGCGTAGCCGATGGGCGGAAATAGCAGCAGGGCTATAGAATTCAATACGAAGACTGTGCCGAGCGAGACGGCAATTTCCTCATCAGTGGCGTGAGCGATCGGCGCGACAGCCGCGATCGCACTGCCGCCGCAAATCGCGGTGCCCACGGTGGTCAAGAACGAAACCTTCCTGCCGACCGCGAGGGCACGCCCCAGATAAATTCCCAAAAGCATCGTGGCGGCAATGCCTACGGCCGTGTAAACGACGCCGGAACGTCCGGCGCGAACGATTTGATGGAGATTCATCCCGAAGCCCAGCGCTACCACGGAAGCTTGCAGAAGATACTTCGAGAGCGTGCGGCTTTCGGAAACGTAGGGATGAGAAAGAGTGAATCCGTAAAGGAGGCCGCCCAGAAGGGCGACGGGCGGAGAAATGAAACCAGAAGCGGCGAAAAGCAGTCCAGCAAAAAAGATGATCTTCGAGAACGTCAGCATCCAGCGATTTCGCCCCAAAATTACGCGGAGCGACAATACACCATTAAGCGACGGCGCTGGAAGAACTTGTGTGAGCTTGAGTTTTGCCGGCGTGGCCTGTTTCCTGCGCGCGCAGGACGAGAACCGGGCACTTCGCTTCCTCAACCACTTTCTTGGCGACGGAGCCGAACGGGATTCTGCGCCAGCCGGTCATTCCGTGGGTGGCGATGACGATCATATCGGCGAATTCGTCCTCCGCGATTCGCACGATTTCCATACCGACGTCGTTGGCGGTTCCAATCTCCGTGCGGACCTTGATGTTCTTGCTCGCAAGACCGGCGGCGAGGTCTGAAAGATGTTTGGCCGCTGCATCGTGGAGGCTCTGATCGTATTCGCCTTCTTTGAAAATCGAGACGCCTTCCGGCAGATTCGGAATTGCCTCGACGACATTGACGAGAATCAGCTCGCCACCTAGGCGCGAGGCGAGGTCGGCAGCAACGTCGAGGGCATTGTTTGAAAAATCACTGAAATCAATCGGCGCGAGAATCGTTTTGATGGTCATAGGGCTCGTCATGGCGTCGGCTGTCCTTATGTGAAACCTCGGAAGCGGCAAAATGCCGAGCGCCATGCTACCAGACCACTTTCCAAAGATGTGACGGAACCGTTTCAGTTCGATTAAATTCCGGTACCCCGGCATACTCTGCATCAGAAGCACATAGCTCCAGATGAGACATTTCGAGAACGTTTTCCCTCAGACTCTTACGACGATTGAGTGTTCATGCCGCCGTCACATTGTCGTAACGAAGAGCCGGTAGTTTCACGGCGCACCGACAACCCAGTGGTCGTTACATTTTAGAACTAAGGGGTGAAAAATGGCAGCAACCGGAACAGCACCGGCGCGGGTACCTACCGAAGCGGCTCGAGTGTCGCCGCTCGATGCCGCAAACATGGCCGCAGGGCCAGCGGCGAAAATAGGAATGGGGATCTTCGGAGTCGTGCTGGTAATCGGGATGATTTACATCGGGCGCGAGCTGATCGGCGACTTGTCCGAAGTGCACGCGGTATCGATCATGCCGTATCTCCTGCTGGGGCTCGCGCTACTTGTGGCACTGGGATTTGAATTCGTGAACGGATTCCACGATACCGCCAACGCGGTGGCCACCGTCATTTACACCCACACTCTCGAACCTCATGTCGCGGTGGTCTGGTCGGGCCTGTGGAACTTCACGGGTGTGGTCCTGTCGAGCGGCGCAGTAGCGTTTGGAATCGTTTCACTGCTGCCCGTGGAATTGATTCTGCAAGTGGGAGGCAAGGCTGGCTTCTCGATGGTGTTCGCGTTGTTGTTCGCGGCGATCATCTGGAACTTAGGGACGTGGTGGTTGGGACTGCCCGCTTCGAGCTCGCACACTTTGATCGGATCCATCATTGGCGTGGGCATCGCGAACCAATTGATGTCGGTGAAAACGGGAACGAGCGGGGTGGATTGGGGTCAGGCTGCGAACATCGGCAAGTCGCTGCTGCTCTCACCGATCGTGGGATTTATTTGTGCCGCGCTGCTGTTGATGGCCTGCAAGGCGCTGATTCCCAACAAGGCCCTTTACCAAGCGCCCCAGGGGAATGAGCCCCCACCTTTTTACATTCGAGCGCTCCTGGTGCTGACGTGCACGGGTGTGAGCTTCTTCCACGGATCGAATGACGGCCAGAAGGGCATGGGGCTGATCATGCTGATCCTGATCGGCACCGTGCCGACAGCGTATGCCGTGAACCATGCCGTGACGACCCAGCAGACCGCCGACTTCGTGGCAGTTTCCACGCAAACTGCGGACGCGCTAAGTCACTACGTCTCACCGTCAGCGGTGATCGGCGACTCGCGCGACGAAGTGACCGACTACATCCGGACGAAGCAGTTCACGCCGAACACGATGCTGGCGTTGCGTGAGTTGATCAACGGAATCGGCACGGAAATGGCGCAGTACAAACAATTGAAGGCAGTGCCGCAAGATCAGGTGCGCAACTTCCGCAACGACATGTACGTGGTGAGCGAAGCGCTGCGCTTGATGAAGAAATCGGGCGAGCCTAAGTTCAGCGCGGCGGATTCGGCGGTCATTGCGAATTATAAAAAGCACATCGACAATGCGACCAAGTTCATTCCCACCTGGGTGAAAGTCGCGGTGGCGTTGGCGCTCGGGCTTGGAACGATGATCGGCTGGAAGCGCATCGTGGTGACCGTCGGCGAAAAAATCGGGAAAGACCACCTGACCTACGCGCAGGGTGCGGCTGCGGAAATCACGGCGATGGCCACGATTGGAGCGGCTGACGCGTTTGGCTTGCCGGTGAGTACGACGCACGTACTGTCATCGGGTGTGGCCGGGACGATGGCGGCGAATCATTCCGGGCTGCAATGGGGAACTGTGCGGAATCTATTGATGGCATGGGTGCTCACGCTGCCAGCGTCGATTATGCTGGCCGGATTCTTGTTCTGGCTTTTCCGCAGAATGAGCGGCGCTTAAGAAGATCTCGATTACGCAAGAGCGGGGCTGCGTGACTGCTCCGTTCGCTGATAGAATCGCTGGGTGAGACTCAACCATGCCGTTGAGCTCACCCAATATGTCCACCTCGACGAGTTTTTCGATCCGCAAAGCGATTCCTGCCGATGTTCCAGTATTACGCGAATTAATTGATGCGTCCGTGCGCGGCCTGCAAGCCGGGGACTACACTCCCACGCAAATCGAGAGCGCGCTGGCAACGGTGTTTGGAGTCGACAGCCAGTTGATCGCTGATGGCACATATTTCATTGCCGAGGCGAAGCAGCATGACGGCACTACGCTTGCCGGATGCGGAGGGTGGAGCAAGCGCAAGACGCTGTACGGCAGCGATCATTGGACGGGGCGCGAGGACGTACTGCTCAATCCGCGGGTGGATGCGGCAAAGATTCGAGCGTTCTTCGTTCATCCAAGCTGGGCGCGGCGAGGAGTGGGGAGCCTGATTTTGAAGGCATGCGAAGATGCCGCCGCGGAAGCCGGCTTTACGCGCTGTGAAATGGGAGCAACGCTCACTGGAGTGAAACTTTTTGGCGCGAAAGGTTACGTTGCGCTAGAAAATATTTCCGTGCCTCTCAAAAATGGCGAAGCCTTACCGGTGGTGCGCATGGCGAAACAGCTCGTCTAATCGCTTCGTTGCGTTGTCGCCCGTTCTCGCGGATTCTTCCCTTTCAGCATTCAAATCGTGCTCCAGGCAACCGCGGCAGAGACAGCCTCCTGGTTGAGGCGGCGACAGGCGCGGCGGTAGTTCGGCACACCAGCAGTTCCCCTCCGGCAGGCAGGTCATTGGCGCGTTGCAGCGTGCGCAGCGAGTCTCCACAGAGTGAATTATTGCGCTGTGGGGGACGGATTGGAAGAGAGTCTAGTGGGAGGCACTGAGAGAGTGAGCGAATTAGCGCTGCGATGAATGCGTCTCTGCTACAGCGGCCGCGCCGGAAGTATTGGCCGCGGAGGATGATGCGGAGGCCGGTGCATCAGAACTGGGGCTATTGCCGGCCGATGGTTCGGATGAAGCTTTTGGCGTCGCGGCGGGAGCGGCGGCCGGCGCTGCTGTCGTCGGCGCGCTGTCGCTCGGCGAAGTTGAACAGCACGACCTTCCCTGAGCTGGAGCTGTGGAGCAACAGGGCGTCCTTGGCGCGGAGACACCTGCTATGCCCGATCCGAGGCCGAGCTTTTGCAGGCTCGTTGCATCTAATTTGCCGCTGGGGTCGAGGCCATTGGCGGACTGGAATTTCTGCATTGCCGCAACTGTGTTGGAGTCCCACTTCCCGTTTGGATCGCCCTGGTAATATCCGCCGCGCGCCAGCGATGACTGGATCTCGGAGATACGCTCGGGCGTGGGAGCTTTCTGCGTTGGCTCGCGACGAGAGTGGCGCGACTTCTTGCTGCTCGATTTCTTTTTCTTCGAGGATGCGGGCGAAGTATGTGCGGATGACTTCGAAGCGGCGGCCGAGGCCGAAGAATTAGCCGCCACCACAGAACTGGCCTGCTGCGGCTGCAGATAGCGAACTGCGAGAAGCGACGTTCGCGTGGTGTCCATCGCATGGTGTTTCGGCCGATTATTCCGCATGGGATGCGACGGATGAGACTTGCGCGAATGTGCAGCCGGTTTACGCGAATGCGGGCTGGACTGCGCGGCGGAGGCCGACGCGCACAGCACAAGCACGAAGGAGGTGGCCAGTAACCATCGCACGACAGTATTCATCTTCATCATTCGACGCTCGAAACCAGGAATGTGCTGCCCAGCAGTGAAATCACGCCCTTCTAATTATCGGCCATTTGAAACGGAACTCAAGCCACCACGCTGGAGCGTGAGCTTAAATGACAACCAATCGCAATGCAAGAGTCAGCCGCGACGAAAGGCACTGACGCTGCACGCGAGCGCTGGGTTGGGGTTCAGCGCTATTGAACCACTTGCGACGGGACTGCGCCTGCCAGGAACAAAGTGAGCACCCGGTCGTTATCCGCATGGCGCGCAACTTTGAACAACACATCCTGCCCGGGCTTCAGCGTAGCGATTTCGCGACGGTAGTCAGCAAGGCTATTGATCGGCACATGATTCACTTCGACGATCACGTCGCCGCGCGAAAACTCGATATCTTCGCCGAAACTGGCGGGCTCTACTTGCGTAACGACAACACCGGTGAGCTTGCCCATGCCCAGCTTGCGGGCGATATCGGGCGTGAGTTCTTCGACGTGCAAGCCGAACTGGCCGGGCTCTTCGCTCTGATCGGGTTCTTCTTCGGCGTTCACCGCTGTTTGCGGGAATATCTTCGAACGGTCGGCGACGACCATTGAAACGTCCTTGGCCACTTTGTCGCGGACGTAACGAACTTCGACGGACTGGCCGATCGTAGTCTGCGCGATCGGATTTACGAGATCGGCGCCGGTGTGCACGGGCACGCCGTTAATGTTGGTAATCACGTCGCCGGGTTTCAGGCCGGCTTTGTCGGCGGGACTTCCCGGTTCAATCGCTTCCACGACAATTCCGTACGGTGCGCCGAGTTCCCTGAGCAGCACGGGGTTGTTGCTGCGGTCTTCCTGGAAGGTGATGCCGATCGAGCCGCGCGTCACTTTACCGACGGTGACGAGCTGATTGTAAACCGAGATCGCGGTATTCGAGGGCAGCGCAAAACCAACGCCCTCAAATCCGCGGCTGCCCGTGTAGATAGCGGTGTTGATAGCAATCACTTCGCCGGCCATGTTGACGAGCGGGCCGCCGGAATTTCCGGGATTGATAGCGGCGTCGGTTTGAACGAAGCGCTGGAACTGATGGCCGACATTGGAGCGATCCTTCGCGCTCACAATTCCCGCCGTGACCGTGGAATTCAGGCCAAACGGGCTGCCAAACGCCAGCACCCAGTCCCCTACCTGCACGCCATCGGAATTACCGAGCTTTGCTACGGGTAATTCACGATCGGCTTCGATTTTGATCACGGCCAGATCGGTATCTTTGTCCGCGCCGACGAGATGCGCGTTGTATTTCCGCGGATCGCCATCAATCGCCACTTGAATTTTTGTGGCCTGGTCGATTACGTGGTCATTCGTGAGGATGAATCCTTTGCGGTCCACGATGACGCCCGATCCGAGGCTGCGCTCGGCATCAGGTCCGTTATCAGGAGAATCGAAGAAGCGATCGAAGAAATCCTGGAAAGGATCGTTCAGATGATGAGGACGCTTCACGCTGCCTTTCGGCTTCTCGATCACTTGGGTCGTAGAGATATTCACGACCGCGGGGCCGATTTTCTTCGAAATGCTCGCAAAGGAACTCGACAAAGAGATCGGATCTGGAACGGCCAGCGGTGACGCTCCGCTCGCGCCACTTTGCCCGTGCGTTGCGAGCGCGCGGCCCGAAATTATCGTGCCGATCATGATGCCTATACCAAGCGTGGCTGCTACCAGGAGAGCGGCGAAAACCTTGCGGCGTCGCGCCCAACTCACCAGTTCGTAAAATTGAACGCCCATCCCCGTGCTCCCTTCCTGCCTACGACTGCGACAATTGCCGAAGAATAGCGATTATAACACCCATTTGATTCGCACCGTGGCAGGACAGTTTCACCGATGCTCACATAAATACGGTGTTAGTAGGGCGCCCGCGAGGGTAATGGCGGGAGGGGGGCGACAGCCCCAAATATGCAGCCGTCGCTTCTTCCCGATCCGCGACGCGGGCCTCGTTTAGGGGAGCTACGAAATTCCATCTGGGAAAAAGACGAAGGGGCCTGTGGTGTTTGCGGTCGCGAGCCGACCAAATCGCCGCGAGGATGAGGATTAGGACTTGGACAGCCTTGGATCGAGGCCGAGCTCCGTATCAGTGGCATCACCCGGCAAGCTCAGGTGAAAAGCTTCGTTTCCAGACGCGATATCGTCCCCTTCCGCACGGGGTTCCAGTTTCTTCTGAGCGCGGCGCTCCGCCTTCATGCGGGCTTTTTCCATGCGCTTCATCTCTTTTTGGCGCTTCTTGAATGTAGTCGTCATTTAATGGCTCCTTTTAAGGGTTAGATGCGGCCTCGCTGGAACAGCCCTCCAGGCATCCCTACCTCGCCGGAACGAATCGCGCTTTAAAGCTGCTGATTCTATACACCATTACGGTGATGACAAATCCAAACGGGTAAGGCAGACCGCCGTCCGCGCGCACCTACTCGAAATACCCTGACCCCCGAGCGCGCATGTCTACTATAACACAGGAGAGTTCCAAAAACCGCATAGCGCGTTGCTGACAGCTAACAGCCTAAGGTTTTCGGGCGGCCATCCAGAGCGTGTCGCTGGTCGGCAGCCGATCCAGCACTGGACGCGGCTGCGGATTGAAACCGGCCAACCTGAGCATGCGGCCCAGGGTCGACGGGGTGAAATAGTTGCAGTGCGAAGGGATATGGATGCCGCACCAGTTTTCGCCCATGAAAACACGATTCCAGCTGGCGTAATTGGGTGTCTTGATGACCAGGACGCCGCCAGGTTTCAGCGCCCGGAACGCAGTCTCCAAACCAAGCCGAGGCTGCCACTCGTGCTCGAGATAGCCGAATTGGGTGACGATGTCGAACGAATCTGCAGGAACTGCGGCATCCGTGACTGGCCCCACGAAAATCGGCGCTTGTGGCACGCGGGCTTTCGCCTCCTCGGCCGCACGCGGGCTCAACTCGACGCCCGTTACCTCAAACCGCTGCGCCGCCATCGCCAGAAATCGCCCGTCACCGCAGCCAAGGTCGAGCAGCTTCCCTTCCTTCTTCCAGTGAATCGCGTGCGAAAACTGGCGCCGGGTCGCGTCGGTGCGAAAGGGACGAGTGAGATGCGAGAAAAACATGAGCAGCGGCCGGTCTTTCTTGCGGCGCGAAACTTCCTTTTCGTAATCGTCCACCCAGTCGTGCTCGGTAGCCTGTGTCTGATATGCGAGCGGCTGATCGCCGATGAACACCATGCTGCAAGCCGAGCATTTCACCACGTGCCATGAATCCCGTTGAAAGACAAGGCGGCGTTCTAGTGCACCGCATAACGGGCAAGGCCGCCGGCCGGGTTGAGGTGTGGCGTTCGGAGTAATGATCGGACCTCGAAGCCCGGAATATTATCACCTGTTGCGAAGATGTTCTGAAAGGCCGCGGTACCCTAGAAGATTCTGCCCGGCCGTAGCCGAAGATTGGAGTCAATTTTATTCCTCTGTTGACCTGGGCCTCACCGGGGGATGTAGAATTTCCGCACGCCCGCCCATGCAGAGCCCGGGGCACTCGCACGGGCAGACATAAATTTACGCAGCTGAAACTATAAGGAGACAAAGTATGGCAAAAGCCACAAATCCAATTCCGCAGGGATATCACACCGTCACCCCGGCTCTTACCTGCCGCGATGCCGCCAAGGCGATCGATTTCTACAAGAAAGCATTTGGAGCCCAGGAACTGATGCGGATGCCGTCACCGGACGGCAGCAAAGTAAGCCACGCGGAGATCAAGATTGGCGACTCGGTCGTATTTGTCAGCGATGAATTTCCCGGTATGAGCGCCGCACCTGCGCCGACGACAACGCCCAGCTACAGCCTGTTCCTGTATGTCGAGGATGTTGACAACGTCTTCAATCGGGCCGTCTCCGCCGGCGCTCGCGTCGACATGCCGATGCAGGACATGTTCTGGGGCGATCGCTACGGCAAGGTGACCGATCCCTTCGGGCATCAATGGGGACTCGCGATGCACGTCGAAGATGTTGCGCCGGAAGAGATGGGGCGCCGCGCTCAGGAATTCTTCGCGAAAGCTGCAGGACACAGCCAGTAGAGAGCCATCGAGAGTGGAACTGTTGGGACAGGCCGTTCGCTAACCCGGACGGCCTGTTTTTATTCTCAGCGGCGCGGCATAATGGAACGCGCGAACGACGGGACCCAACCCTCCATCCACCTACTCCGCTTGCTCTCACCTATCTCGGCTTCTACAAGCCAAGGGCCGGGCTTTATAATGCCCTTATGAGGATTCTGCTATTCACGGGCAAGGGCGGCGTGGGGAAGACGAGCCTCGCCGCTGCCACAGGCGTGAAACTCGCTAAGCTCGGCCATCGAACGCTGGTCATGAGCATTGATGCAGCGCATAGCCTGGGGGATTCGTTCGACCTGGACACGGATCTCTTTCATCTCCAAACCTCGGACCCGCTGCCCATCGACGATCGGCTTTCGATCATGGAGCTGAATATTCAGAAGGAAATCAAACGCCATTGGAAGGAGATCTCTTCTTACATCAGCGCCGTTTTGCGCACCACCGGAATCACTGGAGTGGAGGCCGAGGAGCTCGCGATCTTACCTGGCATGGAAGAGCTTAGCGCAATGATGTACATCAACCAGTACTGGCGCGACAGAAGCTACGACGCCATTGTGCTCGATGCCGCTCCCACCGCCGAATCCATGCGGTTCATCAGCATGCCCACAACTCTCGATTGGTACATGAAGCACATCTTTCCGTTCCAGCGCAATTTGCTCCGCGCCGTGCGGCCGATTGCAAACCGGGTCGCACCATTCGAGCTGCCCACGGACAACTACTTCCTCAACATTCGCGATCTTTTCGGCAAATTAGAAGGCGTGAACGAAATTTTGGAGGATCCGCAAGTCACCAGCGTGCGGCTGGTCACAAATCCTGAGAAGATGGTTCTGCGCGAAACGCAGCGAGCGTTTGTATACTTCTCTCTTCACGGGCTGACGGTAGACACCGTGATCGTCAATCGGCTCCTTCCAGCGAACGTCACGGATGGATGGTTCAAGGAATGGCACACGTCCCAGGAGAAGGTCCTCAGCGAGATTGAAGAGTATTTTGCGCCCGTCCCGGTGAGGCGCGTGCCGCTTTTCGAGCACGAAGTGCTGGGAAAACAGCGGCTCGAAGATCTCGCACAGGTGCTGTATCCTGGGCAACAGGATCCGTCGGCGGTGACGCGAACGGAGAAATCCTACACTTTCGCAAAACGAGATGGGGGCTATGAAGTGCGGGTGCTCCTGCCGTTTGCCACGAAGGGCGAAGTGGCGCTATTCAAAAAAGGCGACGAACTTGTCGTCGAGATCGGCACGCTCCGCCGCCACATTGGCCTTCCGCGGTCGATGGAAACATTGCTGCCGGGCAGAGCGAGGCTTGAGAATCAGGTCCTTACGATTGAAATGAAGGAGGCTCAGTGAACGAACCAAATCCGAACCAGCAAACGGCCAGCGAACGCGGCCATCACGAGGGTTGTCTCTGCTGCGAAGTGTTGGATCATCTGCACGAATGCTTTCATGTTTCGCCTGCGGTACGAGAGCACTTGGCGAATTCGCGGATTGAATTCCTAAAGGCGATTCGTGGAGTGATCGATTCGCGTATCGAGCGCCTATCGCATTCGGGTCCACGTGGCGCCAAGATTGCCGTCGAGTAGCTCGGCATAGCCTTGGTACTGTCGACCCTGGCTTGTCGGCACATGTGGTGCCGTGCAGTTGGGTGAAATCAGCGCTGCTCATCGCATGAATCTTTCCGATTACGTGCGCAGCGCCTGTTTCGACCGGCAAGGTTTCATCCCGCCGCTGGTCTATACCGATACCTGCCGCTGTGATTTGGATTATTGCGAAGCGGAATAGACGTAAAACATCATCGCAAACAAAACAGCAAAGCCGATGACGGAGGCAAAAACAGTGACGACGAAGTCATTGTTCCACGTGCTCTCGAGCATAAGCCGGCGCCGTTCTGCCTCATACGCCCACCGTTGTTCCTGAAGTCGCATATGCGCTTCCTATACAACTAAGACTAACGGTGTTCATTAGATTGTCCAGTACCGAAAATACTGTACGAAAGTACTACCCGCTCTTTCGGGTTTTCTTTGCCCCGCGACGGCTTCTTTTCGTATATCAGATGTTGTCGATCATTGATTAGGACGGGGGCGGTGAGATTTCCCGACTTGAGATCTTTCCACTTCAAACCGAACCGCCTCATTTGCCTAACCGCTCGTCAAAGTAAAAGCCTAAAATAAGAGGTCGCGCAACGAATGCGTCTCGGTCCAGCCCCGGGATGAGCATTTGGACCATTCCACCGTTGTTGGGAGAATACGGCTATGACGCTTACTCGCATGAGGGCAACAATTCTCGCTCTGGCCATTTGGCTCGGCGTTGCCGGAGCCACCAGCGCTCAGAACACGAATCAAGTGCTGGGTCAGGTTGACTTTGATGCCAAGACGAATATCGACAAGGGCTCCGGCGTCTGGGTCGACGGGCAGTATCTGGGTTATGTAGGCGAGTTGAAGGGAAACAAGAAGGTCCTGCTGATACCCGGTAAACACGAGATTGCCGTCCGGCAAGTGGGATTTAGAGACATCACCCAATCGATCGAAGTGAGCCCCGGCGGGACGACGGTCGTCATTGTGCGCATGGAGAAGGATCCCAATGCCGTCAAAGCGAATGCCACAGGAGAAGTGAAGCTCAAAGTGACCCCGGACCGGGCTGCCGTATTCGTCGACGGCAACTATGCAGGCTACGTGCACCAATTCGGCGGTGTGAAGCGCGCCATGCTCATCGCCCCCGGGAAACACCACATCAAGATCGCGCTCCCCGGCTATCGCGACTTCGAAACCGAGATTACCGTGCAGGCCAATCAAAAGGTGACGGTTAAAACCACACTGAAACCCGCGAGTATCGCGGCGGAAGGTTCCGAATTGAAGTAGCGAAAGCGGCCAACGACAGATTGGCGGCCGTGCGGCGGACTTGTTACAATGGTGGATGGCCGGAGCGAAAAACTTCGGCTTGTGCGCCGGGGCAGCTCCCCGCAGGTGAAAACGACCAACCGTATGGCTCCTCGTACTCTGTTTGAAAAAATCTGGGATGCGCACTTGGTGCGCGAGATTCCCGGGCAACCGTCCATTATCTACATTGACCGACATCTGATTCACGAAGGAACTTCCCCGCAGGCGTTCGCCGGATTGAAGGCTGCCGGGCGCAAAGTGCGGCGTCCCGAGCTTACGTTCGCCGTGATGGACCACTCCGTCTCGACCAAAAACCGCCTGCTGCCGGTCCTCGACGCCGACGCCGCTGGTCAATTCGAAGCCCTCGCGCGCAATTGCGAAGAGCACGGCGTCCATCTTTTCGACATGCACAGCAAGAACCAGGGAATCGTCCACATCATCGGCCCGGAGCTGGGAATCACGCAGCCGGGGCAAACGATCGTCTGCGGCGACAGCCACACTTCCACGCACGGCGCCTTCGGCGCCCTCGCTTTCGGCATTGGAACCAGCGAAATCGAGCACGTGCTCGCCACGCAGTGCCTCTCGCAATTCAAATCGAAGACGATGGAAATCCGCTTCACAGGCAAAAAGCCGCGCGGCGTCACCTCCAAAGACATGATCCTCGCCGTCATCGGCAAAATGGGCATCGCAGGCGGAAATGGAAGCGTGGCCGAATATACCGGCGAAGCTGTGCGCGGCCTTTCGATGGAGGCGCGCATGACGATGTGCAACATGACGATCGAAGGTGGCGCCCGCGCAGGAATGGTCGCGCCCGACGACACCACCTTCGCGTATCTCGAAGGTCGTCCGTTCGTGCCGCGCGGCAAGGAATTTGAGGAAGCGGTGAGCTACTGGAAGTCGCTCGTCACCGATCGGGATGCGAAATACGATTCCACAGTCACGATCGAGGCGGACAAACTCGCGCCCATGGTCACTTGGGGAACGAACCCCGGCATGGTCACGCAGGTCACCGACCGCGTGCCCGATCCGCACTCATTCAAAGATCCCGTGGATCAGAAAGCTGCGGAGAGCGCGCTCGTGTACATGGATTTGAAGCCGGGAATGCCAATGGAAGATATCGCGCTCGATCGCGTATTCATCGGCTCCTGCACCAATTCGCGCATCGAAGATTTGCGCCTCGCGGCAAAGGTGGTTGCCGGCAAACACGTTTCGAAGGATTTGAAACAGGCGCTCGTTGTTCCCGGTTCGCGCCGTGTGAAGGCAGAAGCCGAAGCGGAAGGCCTCGACAAAGTTTTCACGCAGGCGGGATTTGAATGGCGCGATGCGGGCTGCAGCATGTGCATCGGCATGAACGACGACGTGCTGCAAAGCGGCGAACGCTGCGCGAGCACCTCAAACCGCAATTTCGAAGGCCGCCAAGGCAAAGGCGGACGCACGCATCTCGTTAGCCCGCTGATGGCTGCGGCGGCGGCGATTGAAGGGCACTTCGTCGACATTCGCAAATGGAACAATGTGGACGGCGCCGAATAGAGCGCGAACGCAGCCGCGACAAGCTAGAACTCAGAGTACGCAGAGAGTCACGGAGATCACACAGAGAATGCAACCGTTCACCAAGCACACAGGGCTGGTAGCGCCGCTCGATCGCGTTAATGTGGATACGGATCAAATGGTGCCCAAGCAGTTTTTGAAATTTCTCACGCGCGAAGGCTATGGCCGCGTGCTGTTTTACGACTGGCGCTACCTGCCTGGCGAGAAACCGAATCCCGATTTCGTGCTGAATCATCCGCGCTACAAAGCCGCTTCGATTCTGCTGGCGCGCGCGAATTTCGGATGCGGCTCAAGCCGCGAACATGCGCCGTGGGCGATTCTCGATTATGGTTTCAGAGCGATCTTGGCTCCAAGCTACGCAGACATCTTCTACAACAATTGCTTCAAGAACGGAATTTTGCCTGTCACGCTCTCGAACGAGCAAATGGACGAGCTCTTCAACCGCACAGAACAGAATGAAGGCTACAGGTTAACGGTCGATCTAGAGAAGCAGGTGGTCACCGACGAAAAGGGGCTGAGCTATTCGTTCACCGTCGACCCCTTCCGCCGCGAGTGCCTGTTAAAAGGGCTCGATGACATCGGCCTCACGCTGGTACACGAAGAAGCCATTTCCTCATTCGAGCAGAAGAATCTCCGCCATCCCAAAATGTACGAGCCGGTAGACGTGAAATTTCACAAGCAGCCTACCAACTAGCATTCGTTCACGCGTTCACTCGAGCTGCCCCGGCGCGACAATCGGCTCGGGCGACTCCGGCGCAATCGGCGCAGCGCCCTTCAGTTCCGCCAACACAATCCCCAGAAGAATCAGCCCCGCCCCAAAAAGCACTCGCCCGCCCAGCCGCTCGTGCGCCACAATCCACGCCGTAATCACTGCAAACACCGGCTCGAGGCTGATGAATATCGCCGTGTGCGTCGGCGTCGTGTACTGCTGCGCCCAGGTCTGAAACGAAAAGCCAATCACCGTCGAGCCGATCGCCGTAATCAGCACCGCGAAAATAAGCTGCCCTGACCACACCAGTCGCGGCATTTCCCATCCAGCCGCAGAAATCAGCGGAACCGCAAGCGTCGCGAGCACAGCCGTCGTCGCCACCTGCAGAAAGCTTAGCGCGCCCACCGAATGCCGCTCCACATATTGCCCAATGTAAATCACGTGCAAAGCGAACATCACCGCGCAACCAAGCGCAATCGCGTCCCCGCGATTCAGGTTGCCGAATCCTTCTGGCGGAATCATCAGAAAGTAAAGGCCAGCCAGCGCGGAAAACGCCCCAAGCCAAATCCACAGGTTGATGCGCCGCCGTCCGAACGCCGCGAGAAAAACCGGCACAAGGACCACGCTCGACCCAGTGATGAATGCGGCCTTCGATGCCGTCGTGAATTTCAGCCCGGTCGTCTGAAACGCATAGCCGCCAAACATAAAAAAACCAATTTGCACTCCCGCCCAGATCGTGTGCCGGTTCAACCCGCGCAGTGCCCGCCAGAACAGCATCGCCATCACCGCAGCCGCGAGCGCAAAACGAACCGCGATATAAGTGAAGATAGACACGTCCGCCAGGGCGTCCTTCACCACAATGAAGGTCCCGCCCCACACCAGCGAGCAGAACAAGAGCGCGAGATCGGCGCGGACACGTTTACTCACGATTTTCACCCCACCTATGCGTCCGCTTCGGTCCGTGTGCCATCCGTTCTCCGGTGCGGCCAAGGGTCGAACGAAGAGTGTAAGCAGCGAACGAATTTGTCGCAATGATCGAGGCCTCATCAACCACGAGCGCGCGATCAGCCATTATGTCCGCATTCGAAACCCACATGTCTCTCGCGATTGACGCGTCTAGCGGTATAGTAGAAACTTCGTTAATCCATGTCGCGACGAATATCTGCGATTTTCTGCATTTTCGCGGCGCTCTGGATTCTGCCTGCGGCCCCGCTGCAAGGCGCCAGGCACGACGCATGGGTCGAAGTCCGTTCCCCGAATTTCATCATCGTCAGCAACGCCGGCGAAAAGCAGGCTCGCAAGACTGCAATCCAGTTCGAGCAGATTCACACCCTATTCCGCGAAGGACTCGCCGTCGCGCAAGGCCATCCCAGCCCCGTGATCACTATTTTCGCCCTTAAAGACGAAAAATCCCTCGGCGATCTCCTCCCCGATTATTGGACGAAGGGCCACATGCACCCCTCGGGCGTATTCGCCTACGGCTTATATCAATACTATGCGGCGGTGAATCTCGAAGCGCAGGGCACAAACCCTTTTGCCACGATGTACCACGAGTATTACCACTCGCTGACCATCCCCTATTTCCCGGAATTGCCTGTCTGGCTCAGCGAAGGGCTCGCCGATTTCTTCGGCGAATCGCAAGTGAACGGAACCGTCGCAACAATGGGCGTGGCCGATCCCGCTCTGATCGAGGAGTTGCGGCATAACAAACTCATACCGCTGGACGTGCTGTTCCACGTGGATGCTTCATCGCCCTACTACAACGAGGAAAATAAAGTTTCCGTTTTCTACGCGGAGTCCTGGGCTCTCACTCATTACCTAATGATCGGCGATAAGCAATCGCACCGGCAGATGCTCACGGATTACGCGACCGCGTTATCATCCGGCTCAACTCCCGATCAGGCCGCCGCGAAAGCATTCGGCGATCTTAAGAAATTGCAGGATGATCTTTCGCGCTACATCGGCAAATTCACGTTTTCCTATTTTCAGATGAAAGCTCCAGCCGAACTGCCGGCGGCAGACTTTCACGTTCGCGAGCTCACCGACGCCGAGGAAGAAGCCTATCGCGGCGGCTTCTTCGCGATCCGCAGGCGTCCCGAGGCCAAACAGATCTTGCAGAACGCCGTGAATCTCGATCCGAAGCTCGCCCTCGCACACCAGAATCTCGGCATCGAGGAATATCTCGAAGGCAATCGAGATTCCGCCTTGACGTCGCTTTCCGAAGCCGTGCGGCTCGATCCGCAAGACGGTTTCGCGCGCTATCTGCGCGCCTATCTTACTTTCTTTGGCGCCGGAGGTTTTCCCCAGGATTCGCAGATCGAAGAAGACTTGCGCCAGGCTGTCGCGTTGAAACCCGATTTCGCCCCGGCCGATGCCCTGCTCGGTCTCTATCTTTCAAGCCACAGGCAAAACGCCGAGGAAGCGCTGGCTTGCGCGAAGAAAGCGGTCAGCCTCGAACCCGGAAACACCGAATTCATTTACGACCTCGCGCAAGTGCTCGCGCAAATGCAGCGCTTCGACGAAGCGCAGTACGTCGCAGAACGTGCCCGTACAAATTCGCATAACGCGGAGTATCGCGCCAGGTTCGACCAATTCATTGCCTATCTCCAGAACGCTCGAAGCATTGCCAGTCGCAGTGCGCAGTCTCAAAATCCGGCGTCGAAAACGCCTCCGGTTTCCGAAACCTCGGCTCCTGCTGCGGCGGCACAAGATGAGCCGGCCAAAGAAGCGGACAACTCGCGCGAAGTCACCGGAGTGGTGACGCAGGAAAGCTGTGCCGGTGGTTTAAAACTGCAAGTCGCAGTAGGCGCCGAAGTCTTTACGTTTCATCTTCAGACGGGCGCGCACTCGGCGATCCGCATGATGACGAAGCCCGCGCCGGACTTCGATATTTGCAAATCCCTGAAAGGCACGCAGGTCGCGGTGCGCTTCGTTCCCGATGAAACCAAGAAAAGCAGCGGCGCTATTCAACGGCTGACGATCCTGGCGGCCGACGCGCCCGCCTCCACCACGATGCCCAAGCAGGCTCCCGCGCGGGCTGCGACAAAGCCTCTTCGCCTTGCCCCGGACGCCGGCGCGGCACAATTTGTGATCGCCACTCTATCCGGGCGCGTCACCGCTGTGGCCTGCGATAAAAGCGAGATGAGACTGACGCTGCTCGTGCGTGATTCCGAATTCGAGCTGCACGCGCGGGACTACGCGCGCGTCCATTTCGAGCAGTCCGTGCCGTTTGACACCGGTGAATTCCAGCCCTGCGTCAATCTGAAAGACCACGACGCAACGATCAAATACGTCGTCACCGAGAAAGAAAAATACGACGGCGAGATTCAGTCGGTCGAGGTAGGCAAGTAGGTTTGGTCCCGCGGAAATTGGTCTGAGTACGTGACCCTTCAATGTAACTACTGAAGATTCGCCGGCATTTCAGTGGTACAGGCACTCTTGCTTGTCCTGAGGAACGAAGGGCCTGTGCGTCTTTCTTCTCACTACCGCTGCTGCTCAAAAACAATCCGACCGCCCGCAACCGTCATCGCCACATGTGTCGAAAGCAGGTCACGCGGAGGAATGCGCGTTATGTCCAAAGGAAACACCACAATGTCCGCCAGCATGCCGGGCGCAATCATTCCCTTCCGCTTTTCTTCAAACTCCGCATAAGCCGAGCCCGCCGTATAAGCGCGAAGACAATCGTCCATCGGGAGTTTTTCCTGCGGCTGCCAGCCTCCTGGAGGTCCGCCCTCAGGAAGCTCCCGCGTGACGCAGGCGTAAATCCCGCGCAGCGGGTTGATTGGTTCCACAGGATAATCCGTTCCGAACGCCAAATGCACGCCGTCTTGTTCCATCCTGTGCCACGCGTACGCGCCTTTCACTCGTTCGGGGCCTAGCCGATCGGCCGCCCACCGCTCATCGGTCAGCACATGCGACGGCTGCATGGACGCCACAACGCCCAAAGAAGCGAACCGCGCAAAATCGGCCGGCGCCACCACTTGCGAGTGCTCCACTCGATCGCGCCGATCGCGTGAGCCATTTGCGTTTGCGGCCGCGGCAAATGCGTCGAGAGCGATTCGGTTCGCGCGATCGCCAATCGCGTGAAACGCAATTTGAAATCCGGCGCGATCACGCTCCACCGCCATCTGCATCAGCGCCGCCGGATCGAGGCGCAGAATTCCTGAAGTGCTCGGATCGTCGGAATAAGGCGCGAGCAGCGCAGCCGTCCGCGAACCAAGCGAGCCGTCAATCAGCGCCTTCAGCGTTCCTGTTTTCAGCCACGGATCGATTGTGCCGCCCGCGCGCCGCATTTCTTCCAGGCGTGTCACAGGAAGCAAGAACGGAAGCCATTCCGTGATGCGGACGTTCTGTTTTCCATCGCGTTTCAATTGTTGAAGCACCAGGAAATTCTGCCAGCCGTAGTTATCTCCATCGTTAGCCGACATTACGGAGTTGTCTTGCATCGACGTGACGCCGTTTTGCGATGCCTCATCCATTACAAGCGCGAAGGCCCGCAGGCGCTGTGCTTCGGAAAACGGCGGCACGCGATCGTAGACAAGATTCATCGCCGCATCTTCTTCCAGCATTCCGGTCGGCTCGCCCGTGACCGCGTCGTGCTCAATATGGCCGCCGGGCGGATCGGGCGTTTCGCGAGTGATACCGGCGACTTTGAGCGCTTGCGAATTCACCACCGCCACATGGCCATCCACGCGCTGGCAAAATATCGGATGCTCGGTCGAGATCGCGTCGAGATCCTGCCGGGTGGGGAATTTCTTCACCGGCCACAGCGTGTGGTCCCATCCGGGAGCGATAATCCATTCGCCCGGTCCAAATTCCTTGAGCCGCGCGCGAACTCTCTGCTGAAACTCTTCGACGGATTTCGTACCTCTCAAATCCACTTCCAGCTTGACGTACGCGCCGGCCGCAAGATGGAGATGCGCGTCATTGAATCCCGGCATCGCGAACTGCCCATGCAGATCGATCACACGCGTTTTCGAGCCCAGCCAGGATTTTATTTGCGCATCGCTGTCGGCCCCCGCGCCTGCGACCTCGATGCCAGAAATCGCTACGATGAATTCTCCGCGAATCGCCACAGCGCTAGCCCATGGCTGAGCCGCGAGACCCGTATAGACTTTCCCGTTGGTGAGAACGAGATCGGCAGGAGGTCGAAGTGGCGAGGGCTGCGCGGCCGTTCGCGAGAGCTGCGCTCGGCGCGACTCGGCTAAGCTTGCCCCAAACAACGAGTGATGCAACGACAAAAGTACTGCGCCGGCCAACGCGCAAATGAGAGCAAGAAAGAAGTATTCGACTTTCCGACGGGGCATCCTACGGTTGCACTCCGGCAAGGGCCACAGCGATGAACAGTACGCGCTTCAGTCCAAGTTCACGACCCGTCGGGTCGTACCACTCAGCCAGCGTGTGCGAACCGGCTCCCTTTCCGCCGCCGCCGATGGCAATGGCGGGAATTCCCTGCGAGAGCGGAATGTTCGCATCGGTGGAGCTGCGCTCGAGCCGCGAGCGCGTGCCGAGAAAGCGATCCACGTTGCGCACTGTCTCAAGAAGCGGCGAATCCTCGGACAATTTCCCGGAGGGACGAGCTCCCAGAGAATTGATTTCTATCCGCAGCGAATCGCCGCCCGAACGGCTCGCGGCAATTTCGTCTTTCACTCCCGCTTGCATCGAATCTCGTAGCGCGCTTTCCAGTCGATCGAGCTCGGATTCTTCTTCCGAGCGAAGATCGATTTTTACCGCCGCGCGCGAGGGAATCGAATTCACCGAAGTGCCGCCTTCGATCACGCCGAAATTGTAGGAGCTGCGAGGTTCGTCCGGTACTTTGACGGAAGAAAATTTAACGATGCCGCGCGAAATCGCGGTGATGGGGTTCGGAGCGCCAAAATCCGACCAGCTGTGCCCACCTGGGCCGGTGATCGTCACTTCGAAACGGCGCGAGGCGATCCCCTGCGTGGTGACGTGTTCAATCGAAGGCCCATCAATCGCAATCACCGCGGTTAATCGCGGGCCGAATTCGTCCACCAGCGCGCGAACGCCACGAAGATTTCCCTCGCCTTCTTCGCCCACATCACCCGCGAACACGAGCGTCTTCGTTGTGCGCACGCGGCCCTCCGACAAGGCGCGCGAAACGCCGATTAGCGCAGCAAGACCTGCGCCGTTGTCCGAGATGCCCGGAGCCTCCAGCCGCGAAGCGTTGCGTTTCACGGTTACATTCGTTCCTGCGGGAAACACGGTGTCCAGATGCGCGACCAGCAGAACCACGTCCTTCGAACTCGAACCCGGGCGCTCACCGATTACGTTCCCGATCTTGTCCACGCGAACGCGAAGTCCGTTCGCTTCAAATAATTTCCTCAGAGCGTCGCCTCGCCGCGCTTCCTTGAATTCCGGCGCGGGAATTTCTGTGAGGCGAATCTGCTGGTCGGTCACCCAGGCGGCATTTTTGTCGATCCACTCGATCGCGCGGGCGCATGTGGGATCCTGCGCGATCTTCTCGACGGACTCGTCGGCGGCGCGGGCTGAGAGAGTGGCCATCATCAAAAAGATACAGCAGATGGAGGTGAGTTTCACGAGATTCGTTCGCGAGTTTCTAGCGCCCACAGGCTGCTTTGCGTACCGGCGTGATGTAAGCACGCATTTGAGGGGATCAATTTGTCCGGGATTTCCCCGCCGCCATCGCGGGACCGATGAGAGCGATGATTTCGTCTTCGGTGAAGATGCGTTCGGATTTCTTGGCCGCATCGAAAATTCGATCGACCAATTCGTCGGTCGCTGGAATGCCGCGTTTTTCGAGCCAGTAGATCACGTTCGAGCGTCCGCTGAGCGGCCCGATCTCGATGATTTGCTCAAGGCCGAAATGGTGTGAAGGCACGCCACTGTAAATCGAGTTGGCGAGTTCTTCGTCGCCTTTTTTGTAGGCTTTCACGATCGCGGCTGCGTGCACGCCCGTGGCGGTGCGAAACGCGTCGCGACCCACAACCGGATAGTTCGGCGGTATTGGCGTGTGCGTCGCTTTCGAAACGGTGGTGGAATATTTTTTTAGGTTTGAGAGGTCCTGGTCGATCAGGCCGAGCAGCTTCAGATTCACGAGCATCAGTTCCATGGGCGTGTTGCCGACGCGTTCGCCGAGCGCGAGCGCGGCAGCGTGCACCTGATCGGCACCGGCGGCGATTGCTGCGAGAGAATTCGCGACTGCGAGGCCGCGGTCGTTGTGCCCATGCCAATCGACGCGAATTTTTTCTCCCGAGGGCTTCACCACTTCATCGATTGCGAATTTCACGAGATTGTAGGCGCCGCGAGGCGTGGCGTGGCCGACCGTATCGCACAGCACGATCGCACGAGCGCCGGAGCGAATCGCGGTGGAATACAACGTGATAACCGTCGAGGGATCGGTGCGGATCGTGTCCTCGGTGACGTACATCACGGGAAGCCCGGCTGACGCCGCAAACTTGACGGCATCTTCGGTGGTGCGCTGAAGATGATCCACCGTCCAGTCTTCTACTAGACGTCGAATCGGGCTCGATCCCAGAAACGTGGCGGCTTCGAGCGGCATGCCCACTTTTTCCGAGATTTCGATGATGGGCTTGATGTCGTTCCTGTGAGTGCGCGCGGCGCAATTTGCGCGAATCTTCATACGTGACTGAACGATTTCGCGCGCGAGAGCTTCGGTGTCCGCATAGGCGCGAGGACCCGCGCCGGGGAGGCCGATGTTCACAGTGTCGATTCCGAGCGACTCCATCAGGTGAAGGATTTCGATTTTCTCGGCAATGCTCGGATCGTGAACCGAAGGATTTTGCAAACCGTCGCGAAGCGTCTCGTCATTCAGCATCACGCGGCGGCCGGTGGGGATTTCGGCGCCGGTGAATGTGTTCCAGTCGTGGATGAGTTCGCTTTTCATTTTTTCGCGCGAGACTCTAATAGCGCAGCGTGTAGCTGTGCGGCGTCTTGGAGCGATCGGGTTTGTAAATGGTTTGGCAAAATTCGCAGCGATACACTTCCGCCTTCTTGCCTACCAGCGCTTCGATTTCTTTTGGATAGTCATACCAACGCTTTAAGTGGCCGCAGCAGAGTTTGCCTTTCGCGTCTTTTTCATCGCAGGCGCGCTGCGTGGCTTTCTTCGGCTTCACGTTGGGCGGTGCAGGCGCTTCGGGTTCTGTCGCGACAGCTGTTGCAGCAGGCGCGGCAGCGGTTGACGCAGGGGCGGTTGCCGCAGACGCAGGAGTCGGTTTCGCCGCTGGCGCAGGAGTTGTCGCCGGAGCCTTCGCTGCCGGAGCAGCGGGGGTCTCTGTCGACGAAGTCGCAGCTGCAGGCGGAGCGGCGGCGGGCACCGCTGCCGGTGGTTTCGCCGGAGCTTGCGGCTGCGGCGGAGTTTCCGGTGCGTTTTCGTCTGGCATCAATTCGCTCCCCTTTTCATGCGCGTCAATCGCGCTGCATCAAATGCGGCGACGTCGTGACATCAGGCCGCGAGCACCACGTTTGCCGACCATGGCTTGAAGCCGCTGCCTCCAGCTTGGCGCAAACAGTGCCTCGACCATGCTGCCGGCTGCTGCAGCGAAATCCTCGGAGTAACCATACCACCAAGGTTTCGCGAAGCGCGGCAACCTGTCTACGTCCACGTATTTTACTTGAACCATTTCGAGCAGTCCAAGGCGCGAATGCGTGCGTCCCCAACCGCTCCAGCCCGGGCCGCCATGAGGCGCTTCGGAAATGCCGTAGTAGCTGGCGACATCATTGATCATTACTGAGCCGGCGCGAATCCGCGAGGCGAGTTCCCTGCCCCGTCGAGCGTCGCGTGTCCAGAGGCTGGCGCTCAGGCCGAACGGTGAGTCATTCGCGAGAGCGATGGCTTCGTCGGCGGATGCGACAGAACGAATCGCGAGCACGGGGCCGAATGTTTCTTCGCGCATGAGCTGCATCGAGTGGTCCACTTGTGTGACGACAGCGGGCTCGAGAAAATTTTGGCCGAGATCGGGGCGACGGTTGCCGCCGGTAAGAATCTGGGCGCCATGCTCTTCGGCGTCGCGCAATTGCTGCTCGACTTTTTCTAGCTGGCGCTGCCGAATCATCGGGCCAACGTCGGCTTCGGTATCTTTCGAAGAGCCCAGGCGTAGCTTTTTGGTTTTTTCGACGCAAAGCCGCACAAACTTTTCAGCAACCGGTTGCTCCACGTAAATCCGCTCAACGGAGAGGCAGGCCTGGCCACAATTTGTGAAGCCACCCCAGACTGCGGCGCTGGATACGACGTCGAGGTCGGCGTCGGCGAGAACCAGCATCGCATCTTTCCCGCCGAGTTCGAGAACGGATGGAATCAGTTTGCCGGCGCAGGCTTCTGCGATTCGGCGTCCGGTGGCGACGCTGCCGGTGAAGAATACTTTTGCCGGCCCGGCCTCGATGATTGCGGCACCAAGCTCGCCACCTCCTTGCAGAGTTTGTACTAGACCTTTAGGGAAGCCGGCGCGATCGATTACTTCGCCGACGAGCGCGCCCGTGGCGGGAGTGAGTTCTGAGGGCTTCAGCAGCACGGCGTTGCCGGCGACAAGAGCTGGAATTAATTCCGTCATCGGAATCGCGAACGGAAAATTCCAGGGCGAAATAATTGCGACGACGCCATGCGGCTCGAACTCGAGGCAGCCAGATTTTGCTTTCAGCGCGATGTTGTGGTGCGGGACGCGTTCGGGACGCAGCCATCGCGGGGCCTGGCGCGCGAGGAAGTTCGCGGTGTCGAGCGAGAGAAGTATTTCGGCGAGGATGGCTTCGGCGCGGGGCTTGCCGGTTTCACGCACGACGATATTCGCGATGTCGTTCCGGCGCTCGAAGATCGCATCGCGAAGCTTGCGAAGCATCGCGCAGCGTTCGCTTAGAGGCCGCGCTGCCCATGCTTTCTGCGCTGTGCGGGCTGCTTCGAAGATTGCTGGAATTGTGCTGAGCGGTGTTGCTGGAATGCGCGCCGCCACTTCGCCGGTGGCTGGGTTTACGGAGTCTACGAAATCTTGTCCAGCGACTGATTGCGTGCGAAGAGCTTGAGGGGAGACTGCCATTTCCTTTCGGATTCTAACCGATTTGGATGGCTGGCGGACAGTCTGCTGGGGGCTGCATTCTCGCACTTGAAAAGCACTCGGGAGTGAAACACAGGAAATTCCGGAATATGTGGATTTGTGTCCAGTAGGAAATGCATAAGTATTGATTCTGCTGCATTTAGGTGAATTTCTGATAATCCGATTGTTCCTATTAGAAATTTCGGATTGAAACTCGATCGGGCTCAAATGGCGCGACGAATCGTGAGGCGAAAACGCGATCCGTTCTCGATTAGACTTCGCGTCGATGGTTTGTTTTGTCCGGGATGCGGAGGTTTCTGATCGCGGATTCGCGATTAGAAATCGGCCAGCGGAGACGAGCCACGGCGGGCCCGGAAGATTGCGAGGCGCAGGAATGAAAGGAGTGATGGGACGCCGGAACCGGCGGCCTGTGCCCTTCTGCCCTTGCGCCGAGTTGTGAATACTGTGCACGACTGAGGTTAACATGGAAGTAACTAGGTATCAAGGATAGAAACTCGGACTCGATGGTGTCGCCCCAAAATTTGTCAGAGCCGGGTACTTCAGGGGCTAAAGCCCCTGCTTGCTTGGGATTGGTTATGTCGCCCCTGAAGGGGCGACCTACAAGGCGTTTCGTCTGGCGCGGAATCCGGGCGATTCGATGAAATCGGGAGCCCTCAGCGGCTAAAGCCGCACGCATTTTGCACCGGCTGCGGCACGGCTGCCCTTCGTTCCTCAGGGTAAAAAACCGTGCCCTGGCGGAAGAATTGAGCGCGATGTCAAAAGTCGCGGTATTTCAGGGGCTGAGGCCCTTGCTTCTCGCTTTATTTTATGTCGCCCCTGAAGGGGCGACCCACAAGGCTTTCGTGTCGTGACTTAGAGGCGAGTGAGTCGGTGGGATCTGGGTATTCGAGGGAGACTAAATAGAGGCCTTCGGCGGGGACTGTGGGGCCGGAGCGGGAGCGATCGCGGGCTTCGAAGATTTGGGGGATTTCGGCGGGGGCTAACCTGCCCTTTCCTACCTCGATTAGGGTGCCTACGATTTTGCGGACCATGTAACGGAGGAATGAGCGGCCGCGAACTATGTAGGCGAGCTCGTCGCGATCCGGTTCGCGGATGATTTCCGAGGAATAGATTGCGCGGATTACTTCGCGTTCGCGATCGTCGTCCTCGGAGCCGGACGAGGCGGAGAAGGATGTGAAGTCGTGTTCGCCTTCAAATTCGCGAGCGGCTTGGGCCATGGCGGCTTCGTCGAGCGGGCCGGAATAGTGGAACGCGCGCTGGTATTCGAATGGCGGGAGGACTGGACCGCGCCAGATGCGGTAGCGGTAGGTTTTTCCCTGGGCTTGCCAGCGGGCATGGAAATCGGGGCCGACTTCCTCTGCGGCGACGATGCGGATCGTGGGGGGAAGCAGGGCGTTCAAGGCGCGCTGAAATTCCGCGGCGGGGAGGGCGGATTGTGTTTTGAAATGGGCGACTTGGCCGAGGGCGTGGACTCCGGTGTCGGTGCGGCTTGCGCCGTGGATGAAGATTTTTTCCTGGGTGATTTGGCTGGCGGCTTGGGCGATGGTGCCTTGGATGGTTGGTTGGCCGGGTTGGATTTGCCAGCCGTGGAAGGTGGCGCCGTCGTAGGCGATGGTGAGTTTGAGGTGGCGCATGGATGACGCGTGAATTATCGCATGGTGGGGTGGAGGCGGATAGGAGAGGCGGGAGCGATGCTAGTCGATCAGTTGCGTGCTGCGCCGCTATAAAATGCAACCAGCTTCAATTCTGTGTCGGCGATACTTCCATGATGATGGTATTGGTAGCCAATTAAACCAACTCCCGGCGAAAACTGAAGCTCAGTGTCGTCGGGATTCGTCCTAAAACTGACTTCGTACACTTGGTACTGTTTTGGTTCGAGGCCTTTCACCTTCAGTAGCGATATTCGATCGACCGAGCTCACAACCCAACAATACATGTTGTCATCCCGCGCCACTGCGTCCGAGTCGCAGGAGAATTTCTTGCCCTTCGCCAGCGGTAACTGAAGAAGGATGTCGTCGGGATCAACCAGGTCTTGCAACGAATCGCTCGAATCTGCCAGCCGCTTGGCACCGTCTTTCACATTCTCAAGTGGCCTTTCGTAATACCCTCCATCGTCAGAAGCGAGGAATAAAGCGTCGACGGGTTGGGGATGGCCATCGGACCAATCCAAATCCCAGGGAAAACCATTGATCACTGCCGCGGTTAAATGCTGGCGCCGAGTGACCCGTTTGACTTGAGTGGTCCATGTGACTCCCGTCTTCACGGCTTTGACGGAGCTGAAGTCGAACCAACGGACGGTTCCCTTGTATACCCAGGATGTTTCTTCTGCCAGGGGGAAAACTTGTGGAGCTTCTGGGTTTTGAGCGGGCAAGTCGCTTTTGGCGAAGCTTACAAATCCAACGACAATCATTCCGATTATCAGCATGCGAAGTGCGCGCATTGTTTCTTCGGAGTATCGCCCTAAATCGAAGCCAGCGGTTGGATGAGATACGCATGAGATAACAGGCGACACCTCGGGGCTAAAGCCCGGAATCTATTTTTGCGGCTGCGTTTCGCTGGACTGAAGTCCAGTTCCCCCTACTGAAGTAGGGGGCTCCCACCGAAGGCGAAGAGTAAGGAACGCAGTCGCGTATGAGCCAAGAAATGGACGACGTGCGCTGCGTAGCGGCTTGGGGCACAGGCAGGAATGCCTGTGCTACTTAGAGGCGAACCACTAGGCTTAGGAGTGGGCGCGGGAGAAGCGGGAGCCTGGGCGGGTGGGCATGCCGCCGGCGCGGCATTGGGGGCATTCGTCGGGCTCGTAGCTGGGGACGTTGAGTTCGAGGAGGGCGCGGGAGGGGACGTTGAGTTCAATCGCACCACCGCTGCGATCAATCAGCGCGCCTGCGGCTACGGCGAGGCCGCCTTCCTGTTCTACGACGCCGATGGCTTCGCGCGTGGAGCCGCCTGTGGTCCAGACGTCTTCGATTACGAGGACGCGTTCGCCGGGAGTCAATTCAAAGCCGCGGCGGAGGGCCATCTGGCCTGAGCGGTCGCGTTCGACGAAGAGAGCGCGAACGCCGAGAGCGCGGGCGACTTCGTGTCCGATGATTACGCCGCCGAGAGCGGGCGAGACCACACAAGCGAATTTGTGATCGCGGAAAATTTCGGCGAGGGCGCGGCCCAGGGATTCGGCGTGCTGGGGGAACTGCAGCACGAGGGCGCACTGAATGTACGTGCCGCTGTGACGGCCGCTGGAGAGTTCGAAGTGGCCCTGGCGGATGGCGCCTACTTCTTCGAGGAGTTTTAGGATTTCGTCGCGTTTCATGGGACAAGCTGGCGCGGCGGGTGACTGCATTCGGCGCGCCAGTGCGGGTAGCCTAAAGGCGGCGGGGGGAAGTGTCAAGCGGGCGAGACAGAGGCGGTGGTGGTCGGCTTGCGCGAACGGTCGGGAGTGCTGGAGTGGCAAGGGGGGCCGCCAGGAAATGCGCACAGGCCCTTCGGGTCTCGGGGTGAACCCTTCCCCACTCAGGGTAAACAGGAGTGCCTGTGCCACTTGAACCGTGGCGATTTCATGCGGGCAGATGTTTGGGGGATGCTAGCGCTCGACCAAATTTATGGCGCCTACGTCGCCTTGAATATCGACTGTGATTGTTGCCGGGGTTTTGCCGTAGGCAGAATTGATGTAGCCGTCGTCTTGTTTGGTGAGGCCATCCGTGCTTACGGCGCCGATTCCGCCGGAGGCGTGAACTTTTGCGCCGACGTCTTTGGGGAGAGCGATTGTCGCAGAGCCGACGACGCCTTGAACTTCCACGTCGAGATTATTTTTACGGGCGCCGGTGAGATCGAGCTGCATTTCGCCCGCGCCGATGTTGATGTCGGCGCGGCGAACGTCGAGATCGCGAAGCTGCAGGTCGCTCTGGCCGGCACCCATTTGCAGATTCAGATCGAGGGGGATGTCGTTGGCGAAGCGCAAATCCCAGGTGTTGTGAGTGGTGCCGATATGGAGACGCTTTTCTTCGTCTGAAATGTGCAGGCTGCCGTGGTCGCCATTCACGCTGTAATCGACGCGCGGCTTGCCTTCCGATTCGCGGTAAAGGAAATCGGCGTCGAGAAGTTTGGGTGAGCCGCCGCTTAATTTTAGCGTGCCGGCCGGAATCTCGATATCGGCGCTGAGGGTGTGGGCGCCCTGGCGATCGAGCGATTGCGTTTCGTGGCGCATGTAATTGCCTTTGCGTCCTTTCCAGAGCGCGAGGCCGAAGAGAACAAGCAGAATGGCGAGGGCGACCCACAGGCCGGAATGTCGCGCTGCGGGTGGCGCGTCGGGATTCTGGCGGTAGAGATAGGCGTCCCAAATTTTGCCGATTCCGATGACGATCAGAATTACGGGCCAGTAGCGGGCCAAGATCGGCCAGGGATCGAGCTCCGGGTGGAATTTCAGCAGCAGGAAGAGGACGCCGACGACAATGAGGATCAGACCGCCGATGGGCGAGCGCCGGCGGCGAATTCGGGTTGGGTCCATCGCGTGCACCTCTCTACTGGGTAGTACGTGGCCAAACCGGAAAAGTTTCTCGGTTCGTTTTCTGGACTGGGTTTCTGAACAGGGTTTCTGGACCAAGTTTCTGCGTCAGAGGATGTCACATTTTGAAGCATTGGCTAAATTGACAGGAGTGCGCGGGTCGGATATTCTGCTTGTTTCCGATTACATTGCGAAGGAGCACTGAATGGCTCAGGGTGGGGCTGTAAAGCACAAGAAGAAGACGAAGTCGGTGTTGAAAAATATCCGGCAGGCGGAGCAGCGGCAGGTGGTGAATCAGATGAACCGCACGCGCGTGCGTTCGGCGATTCGGCGGCTGCGGACGGCGCTCAGCTCGGGCGATGTGGCTGCGGCGGAGAAGCTGACGTCACCGACATTTTCGGCGTTGGACAAGGCGATTCGCAAAGGGACGCTGACGGAGAATACGGCGAACCGGTATAAGTCGCGTTTGGCGCTGGCGCTGAACGGGCTCCGAGCGAAGAAGAAGGCGTAATCGCGCGATTTCGATTTTGCGTTGGGTTTGGAGTTTGAGAGGCGTCCTGGGCAATCGGGACGCCTTTTTTTTGCGCCGGGGCTTAGGGCTAGGCGGCGGAGGCTGGGGCGGCTGCGGAAGTGAGCCGCGCGATCAAGAATTCCATGAACGCGCGCGGATTGGGATTCGAGGATTTTAGCTGGCTATCAGCGTCTGCGAGGGCTACGAGACCTGCGAGCAGATCGGCTTTCGGGACTCGATGGGCGTTGCGGATGGCTGCTTCCGCATCGCTTGGACTCATTCCGAGCTGACGCGCGGCCTGGTAGCCGTTCATGGTGCGCGGTAATCCGCGAGCTTCGACGAGTTTGCGGTAGCGAAATGCGAGCGCGCCGACGAGGCGTATCGGCTCTTCACCCTCGCGCAGGAGATTATCGAGGAATTCGAGAGCTTTTGCTCGTTGCTTGGAGGCCAGCATGTCGGCGAGTTGCCAGACGGTGTTTTTTCGCGCTGCTTTCACCAGGGCTTCGACATCGGCGGTGGTGATGCGGCCGCGTTCGAGCGCGTAGGCCGCGAGCTTATCGATTTCCATGTGGATGCGGGCGGGCTCGAAATTCAGGCTTTCTGCCAGGAGTGATGCGGCGGCGCGATCGATGTCGATTTTCAGTTCTTTTGCCATTTGCGTGGCGAGACCGGCCGCTGATTCCGGGCCGATTGTGAGCTCGACAAGAAGCGCTCTATCGTCCAGCAGCTTGAAAAGCTTTTGGCGGCGATCAAGCGCTGCGGCTTCGATCAAGAGAACGCTGAACGGTGCGGGCGAGTCGAGGTAGGCGGTGAGGGCTTTGATGATTTCGTCGCGCGATTCATCGCCTAGCTTTTCTATCTGCTGAGCATCTTCGACGATAATCACCTGGCGCGGGGCGAGCATCGGCATCGTTTGTACTCGCTCAAGCGCTTCGTCCCAGCCTGCTGCATCGCCGCGAATCCGGGCGACCGCCCATTCACGGGCGGCTTCAGGGACACAGGTTTCGATGATCTGATTGCGGCAGAGATCGCTGAGGTACGCGTCGGTTCCGATCAGCACGATGGCGGGGACGGGCTTGCCGCTCGCGAGCCGCGCGACGAGTTTTTCGGCTGAGACTTCTGCCATTACATCTCTCCGGGTGCCACTTCAGAAATTCTCTACCACATTGGAGACGAGCTTCGATGCAAAATCCTTGGACATGCGCCCCAGGGCTGGGCTCTGCTCGTCGAAAAAGCTCTGTACGTCGCTGGAGATCTGGTACTCGTCGCGAAAAACCATGTCGTCGTTCTTATACATTGGTTTTAATGTTTTGTTATCGACTAGAAGCACCTTGGTGTGAATGGTGACGACCATCAACTCTACCTCACCCGTCGTGGAGTTGAAAATCACCGGGCTCGTTTCAATCGAGAGAACTTCGCCATGCAAGACTCCGTCAGCCGATTCCACATTTTGCACCACGCGATACTTGGTGCGCTCGATGAATTCGCGGATTACCGCTTCGGTGAGGCGCTGCTCGATGCGATAGCGCGTGGTGTCGTTCTTAAACGCCGGAATTGCGATGGAGCTCCAATCGGACGGGAGGCGCGAGGCTCGTCCTGCTACATGGTAGCCGCAACCGGCGCAGGCAATTCCAACGAGGATTGCGAGGCTGAGCACGATTTTAGTGGCGCGCGCGAGTGAAGGGCTCGAACGCTGAGGATTACGCAGCGGCTTTGGCAAGCAGCTCCTCCGCAATGCGCACTGCATTCGTGGTTGCCAGCCTCAAATTATCTGCAACTCCCCAGAGCCACACGCCGGCAGTGACGTTCGGGTCGGCTTGAATCGGGGCCAGCTGAATTTCGCTTTCACCTGCGACGCTGATGTTGGTCGGCGCGGGATCTTCCGGGCCGGCGATCTTCACTCCCAGATTCTGGAACGCGGCCGCCAGTTGCTCGAGCGAAGGTGGTGCGGCAAATTCCGCGTAGGCGGAGAAAGCATAGCCGTAGAAAACCGGCGTTTGCACCAATTGAATCGCCGGCACGGGCGCGCCGCCTGCTAGATATTGGGCGACGTCGCGGGCGATTGCTGCTCGGGTGGATGCGAGGCTTGGCTGGCTTTCTTCGCCATACTTGGAAAGAAGGTTGAAGGCTACCTGCGTGTCGAAAACGGTCTGCTCGATGGGGCCGAAGGAAAGCAGGTTCGTGGTTTGCGTTTCGAGCTCGTCGATTCCTGGCTGATCGCGCTCGGAAACCGGCGGAAAAAGCGTGGCGGCGATGGTTCTGGGCGAAAGTGTTGCGAGTCCCGCTGCGAGCGTACAGGAGATTACAACTGGAGAGGCGGGAGAGGCGTATGCGAGTTTGTGCGCAGAGCCGTTTGCGCCCGGGCCGGGCTTTGGTGGAATCAAAGAAGCGAGCGACGGTATCCAGGAGGTCGCTTTCCCACTCGCCGCGAGAACGCCAGTGAGATCGATCACTGTGGCGCCTGCGGCTTGGGCTGCTTGCCAGTTTCGCTCGGTGTCGGCGGGAATTCCGGCGAAAAATGCGAAGCGCACTTTTTCGAAACTATCCGCTGCGAGCTCGCGGATGAAAGTCGGTTCGCCGCCGGCTTCCGTGAGGGTTCCGGCCATCACGCTCGCGTCGAGCAGAATAATTTCATCGGCGGGAAAATTGCGTTCTTCGAGGACGAGCTTCAGCTCTTTACCTCGAAGAGAGGACGCACCGACAATCGCTACGCGGTTGGAATTCGGAAGGCCCGAAGGCATGGATCACGCAGTTCTCGAAGCAGGGCGGTGACGCGCGAAGCGAACCACCTGAAGGATGATGCCGTGAAGCGTATAGGCGGTGGCGATGGCCAGCAGCGTGGGGCGGGACAGAAAGACAACCGCTCCGATGAGCGCAGCCCAGAGGACGATCGCGAGTGACGGTTGCCGCTTGGTCCACTGAATATCTTTGAAGCTGTAATGCCGCAAACTGCTCGACATCAGTATTCCGAGGGCGGCGATCATCGCCAGCCAGAGCAAAGAGATGCGCGAATCGTCGATGGGGTTGCGAAACGCGTGCACAACGGCCGCGATCATGCCGGCAGCGGCGGGCGTAGGCATCCCTACAAAGTAGCGATTACCACCCGACGCCATTCCTTTGATATTGAAACGCGCAAGGCGCCAGGCGCAGCAACCGACGAAGAAGAATCCGATGAGCCAGCCCAGTTCGGTGAGGTGCAGCGCGGGTGACGAATCCGCGGCAGCCATGGCGCGAACTCCCCAGGCGTAGGCGAGAACGGCAGGAGCGATGCCGAAGCTGACGACGTCGGCGAGCGAGTCAAATTCTTTTCCGAAGTCACTGTTGGTGCCCATCGCGCGCGCGATGCGTCCATCGAGAGAGTCGAAGAGGATGGCGAGGCCGATGGCGCCGGCGGCGTGGTCGAAATCGGTCACTTTACCGTCGAGTGTGGCGAGAACCGCGTAGTAACCGCACAAAAGATTGGCAACGGTGAAGATACTGGGGAGGATGTAGATGCCGCGGCGGAGGCGGTCTTTGCGAAACGGATTTCGCGGCCTTTCTTCGTTACCGATCGGATCTAAGCCGTTGAATTCCATCGCGCCAGGATGCTTTCGCCGCCTTTCACTTTTTGCCCGCGTTGCGTGACGATCTGCGCCTCCGCGGGGAGCCAGAGGTCCACGCGCGAACCGAAGCGAATCAGGCCCACGCGTTCGCCGAGCGCTACTTTTTCGCCCGGTTGTTTCCAGCATATCACGCGGCGCGCGATGGCTCCGGCGATTTGTTTGAAAACCAAACGGCCTTTTGCCGTATCCATACTGATCACGTTCTGCTCGTTTTCTTCGGATGCACGCGAGTGGAAAGCTGCCAGAAACTTGCCGGGACGATATTCCACTTTTGCAATACAGCCAGCTACCGGCGCCCGTTGTACGTGGACATCCCACACGGCGAGAAAGATCGTGACGCGCTTTCCGGGAACGGAGGCGAAGGGCTCGTCTACAATTTCGACGACATGCCCGTCAGCGGGAGAAACGACAGCATCGGGATCGCTAGGAATCGTGCGATTCGGATCGCGAAAGAAATAGAAGACGAACAGACCCAGAAAAATCAGCACTCCGCCCGGCCATCTCGATCCAATAACCACGCAAATAATTCCAGCGATGAGCGGCGGCAGAGCAAACCTGTAAGCGTCTTTGACCATGAACGGTTCTATCGAATCCTAAGGGTAAATTTCAGCGGAACAATTTCAGCGCGTCAATTTCGGCGCAACAATGTCAGCGCAACTCCCCAGGAATTTCTCTCCTGGGTGCGGCGCGAATATATCTTACGGGTACACCTGTAGTGTACGACAGAAACCGCGAGGGCATTCCGCCGGTTATGTAGGCAGCGCGCTGTGCTCTCTGCTGCGCGCGACGATCATTTCCATCTGATCTTTCAGGCGCAGCTTGATTTTTTTGAGGGTTGTTTCGAGGGCGAGGTCTTCGGAACTTAGGTAAGGTTCGGTGAGGAGTTGCTTCAACTGCGTTTCACATCGGGAATGCTCTTCTACGAGGGACCTGAATTCTACATCTGTCTCCAATAGGGTCTGCCGTACATCGCGTGTCGTAATCGGCATGCGTTTCCCTCCTGGTTGGAACATGGTGTTCACATAATCGTAACAATTACCATACTGCGCGGTTCCGCGCAAATGATGAATTCGAGCTTCGGTGGATAACCTGGACAGAAGATTGGCCCGCTTCCCTACGAAATCTGTGAGCTTAGGACGAGCGCATCTTCGATTGGAGCGGTGTAGTAGCGGGGACGGCGGCCGGTCACCTGGAACTTGTGCTGCTCGTAGAATCGCAGCGCGGCGAGATTTGAGGCGCGCACTTCGAGAAACGCCTGTCCCGCGGAAAATGTGCTGGCCCATCGCAAGGTCTCGCCCAAAAGTGCGGCGCCAATTCCCTGCCGTCGCGCTGTGGGACGCACTGCGAAATTAAGGATCTCTAAATCGTTCGCGATGCGGCGCGCTACGATAAATCCCGTGATGTCGCCGGTTTCGGTTTCCGTTACCCAGCCTGCCATTTCACCGCGCGCCACGCGGTCATAATCCCACAGCGACCATTGCGCGATTTCCGGGGATGCTGCTTGGATTGCGAGAACATCCTCAATATCGCGAAGCCCGAGCGTGCGGAGCACCAGCGCCTTCAGCTCTCTTTCCAATGGAGTTCGGCGTCCGTGCGGCGTACGTAATTCGCGTCGAGGGTGAGCGGATCAGCCAGGGCGCCGCGCTGCGCCTGCCGGAATCCGAGTTGGCCGATAAACGGCGCGAGCACGGACGATGCTGGCTCGACGGTGCCTTTCAGCGCCGCAATCTCGTCTCGCGATGCCGCCGCGGAAAACAACTCGGGCTGAGGCGTGACGATCGCAAATTCGGCGCCTCCGGACCGCGCACGAAGCGCGTCAAAAAACTCCGCAGGCGTCATCACATATTCCTCGCCTTCGAGCACTAGCCGGCTCTCACCCGGCGCTCCGCCGGTAGCCCGCCGGTTCAGCGCGAAATAGAGCTGACCCCGTCGCGCGTCGAGCACCGGCACGATCAACGCGGCGTTCGACCGCGCCTGTACCGCGACGGCTTCCAGCGCACTGACCGCTGCAATCGGCTTCCGGTATACCTCCGCCCAGCCCTTCACTGCTGCCAGGCCAACGCGCAACCCTGTAAATGACCCAGGGCCCGCCGCCACCGCAAACAGCTCAAAGTCCTCCATCCGCAGCGAGAGCTCGCCTAAAAGGAACTCCAGCTCCCGAAACATCCTCGACGAATACACTTCACCCGTGGCCGTGGAGACGACTCCAACGACTTTTTCATCGCGTAGTACTGCTAGGCTGCCGGAGGGCGAAGAGGTGTCTAAGGCTAGGACAAGCACGTGCACCATTATAGGGCAATTCCGGGGCCAATCCTGCGGAAAACATCTGTATTTTCAATCTCTTCTGACCCTCGGTTATTAGCGGGGATTTCCTTGACGCGGGGCTTGCATGTGTCTAAAATTTCAACAAGCTCGGGGAGGCTACTTCCACCTATGGAATTCAAGCTAGGCGAAAAAGTCGTATATCCGAACCATGGCGTAGGTGTTATTGAGCAGATCAGCTATGGGTACTTGAACGGTAGGTCAGAGCGGTATTACATGCTTAAGATCGTTTCCAGCGGATTGAAAGTGATGGTGCCGCAGTCCAATATCCTCAACGTTGGACTTAGGCCCATCATCCGTACAACCCAAGCCGGTGCGGTCCTTTCGTTCCTTGAGAAGGGACGTTCCGATTCGCACCATGATTGGAAACACCGCTTCAAGGAGAATTCGGATCGGATGCGGACAGGATCGCTGATGGAAGTGGCCGCTGTTCTGAAAGGCCTCGTAGCCCTCAGCCGGACCAAGCCGCTTTCCTTCCGCGAGAAGAAAATGCTCGAACGAGCCAAGTATCTTCTCGTCAGCGAATTGGCCACCGTGCGCAATACCTCCGAGCAGGCAGTCGAAGTGAACATCGTTCGCGCACTGGCCAAAGCAAAGCTTCAGATGCCGGAGATGGCACCGCCGGCAGAGTAGAGTACCAATCGTATTTGGTCTTCGCCGGGCACGATCTGAAGAGATTGTGCCCGGTGGTGTTTTAGGAGGGCCTTTCGGGCAATGGCGATGGGCGCCGCGGCTTCTACTGCCTTTCAATCCCCTGCAGTTGTTACTACGTCTGTCATTAAGCCGGCTTACCAGGAATTTCCGCCCTCGCCCAAATTTGCCGCGCACGTGGAATGCTTCTGGATGCACCGTACGGAGGGGCGTGTCCGCAACTTTCACGTGTTTCCCGATGGCTGCTTGGACATTATTTTCGAACAGCCGGCGCGCGATTATGGCGGCCTTGCCATTGTGGGCACGATGACGCGCGCGCAAGCGTTTGACATACCCGGCGGGCATTCGACTTTTGGCGTGCGTTTCCGCCCGGGCATGGCGGCGCGGCTTTTGCGAGTGCCGGGCTCAGTCGCCGTGGATCAATCCATTGCGCTTGCTGACGCGTGGAAGGCGGCGGCGGTTCGCGAGCTTCTCGACCAGCTGGCAGGCAGCAAGTCTTCGCGCGATGCAATCGCTCGTTTTGAGGCGTCGCTGGCCGAACCGGCTCCGCTCGATCCGGTGGAGAAATCGCTCGCGTGGCTCGCGGAATGCGGCGGTCAGGTTTCGATGGAGGCGCTGGCCAACGCGGCCGGCCTCAGCTCTCGCCAATTTCGCAGAATCTGCTTCGAACGCACCGGCCTGAGCCCTAAGCACCTCGCGCGCGTGTTGCGATTCCGCCAAGCCGCGAAGTATGTCAACCGGCAGCACCCGGATTGGGCGGATGTTGCGGTCGCTTCCGGCTATTACGACCAGGCCCATCTGATCAACGAATTCAAAGAGCTCGCCGGCGTTTCGCCCGCGCAGTTTTCATCGCTTACCGTTGCCTCTCACTTCCGTTCGGAATCCGCCCTTTAGGTTTCGTCGCGGAATGTCCGTTTTTTCCAATCATCTCCCGGTAGCTTTCCGCTAGGATGCGCAGCCATGAGAACACTACTTGCTGTTGCACTGTTGACGACTGGCCTTCTATCCGGCCAAAACGCTCAACCAACAAAGGACGGCTGGAAAATGAAAATCACCGCGTTGATCTATGCACCGGCAATCGAACCGGCTCTGAAATTCTGGGTAGACCAGCTTGGCTTCACTAAGACGGTGGAAGTGCCGGACGACGACAAGCTCGGCTTCGTCATTCTCGTGAAAGGCGACGCCGAGCTCATGATTCAATCCACGGCGAGCATGGAGAAGGACAACAGCGAGATGGCGAAGCTGGCGCGACCGGCGGCGTGCCTTTATATCGAGGTGAGCGATTTCGACGACCTGCTGAAGCGCCTGGGGTCGGCACCTGTGGTCGTGCCGGTGCGCACAACCTTTTACGGGATGAAGGAAATCGGCGTGCGTGAGCCGGGGGGAAATGTCGTTCTTTTCGCCGCGCCCGTGCCGAAGCAGTGAGCCTCGGCACACCTTCGCCTGTCTTTTACCCATGAAGAGCGCGGGTAGCCACGACGAGGCCGTCCTCGTCGTGGGCCTTCTACCGCGGCCGAAGGTGATGCCAAACGAGAAGCCGCCGCGCCGCAGCCGCGCGCCTACTTCGATTTCTTGGGCGAGAGAATACGTTCGATCTGCGCGATGTGATTCAAATCGTGTCCCGCAAACATCCGCACGATGTGCTCCACGGTTTCTTCGCCGCGCTCAGAGTGCATCCCGTGATGCTTCCACTGTTCCGGCGTGAGCGATTTGTAAAGTGCCAGATTCGCTTCCCGCAGCACGCGGAACTGCTCCATCGCCTGCCGCGGATCGCGCTTGGCGTAGTGCGTCGCCGTCACCCAGGCGTCCTGATCGAACGCTTGAATGGGCGTACCGGGCGCGCCCAAGATCGCGCGGATCCGCCAGCTGCCTACTATCTCCGTATCCGCCAGATGCGCGACGATTTCCTGCACCGACCATTTTTCCAGCGCTGGCCGCTTCTTCAACTTCGACGCCGGCACTCCCTTGATGAGTTTTTCGAGCTTCTTCGCTGTAGCCGCTTGCACTTTGGCTGGATTCTCGCCGCCAGCCGTGTAACCAAGCATTCGCTGAATATATTCCTGTGGCGTCTCTTTCATGGTCCTTCTCCTCCCCTATAGCGATCCGCCCCGAATCGTTTGTCGCAGCAATGGTAGTAAAGATGTGCCAATTCTGAAAAAGGCGCAGGAGGCGAAGCAAGCTCGTGGGGAATCCAATTTGGCGCGTTCCGCCTCACGATCAACGACGCTCGTGGGCATCTACGTTAGTTTTGGTAGAAGAAGGCCAACCAAAACCATATGGCGAACAAAAAGCGAATATGATACTTTCTCGCTATGGAGATCCGATCCTGCCGCGTCACGATTGCCGACATGGATGGCGTCGCCCATACCGTTGAAGTCACGGCTGCGACGCTCTTCGAAGCCGTGGCACTGGGCCTCAAGCAGCTCCAGGGGAATGAATGGGTCGCAGGCATCAGCCGGCCGATGGATACGGTCACCGTGACGGTGAAAAGCGTGCCCGTGGAGCATCACGTGCGAATCGGCGAATTCACAAAATGGCTCGAGCGCAGCGGAACCACACCGGCCGAAGTGATGAGGAAGAGAAAAGTGCGCGAAATTCTGGGTCTTCCCGCGAGAAACTCATAGCGCACTTGGATTCCGATGTTAGCTCTAGGCCTTCGCCTCTGTAATTTCGCGGACCTTGATCGTGTCGGTACGCCCGTCGAGGACGCCCGTTACCAACACATTCTTGCCGGCGAATTTTCCGGCCTGTTTCTGGTCGTCCAAGTGGTACCAGACATCGTTTGCTTCATCTCGCAGAATAAATCGCTCGCCATTCTGCGATAGCACCTTGCCCGTAAAAGTTCTTACTTCAGGCGCGCTCTGATTCTGGCTGTTTTGCATGATGAGCGGAAGACCGGAAGCTCTCAACGTGTGGAGCTGCATGCCTCCGGCTAGAAACAATGTGCACAACGCGAATAACAGCGCAATTCGTGAGGCCGATCCTTTGGCCATGAAAATCACCTCCAAGGAAATTGAGCTTGGCAGCTCAAATCCTAAAGCAGACCGTCAGGCTTCCCTCTCGGGCGATCGCTGTAGTTGAACGGGGCGGACTTCGTAGTACGCGATGGGAACGAAATGTGACATAGCTGCGATGTGCGATCGTACGGACCCTTGTGGCCCAATTTCACCCTATCACACTCAATTGCTCTCGCGGACTGACCGTTCGGCCCAAAAAAGGACAGGCGAAAATTGATGACTTGCGTACTAAGGAGGCAGAAAAAAGCTGGGAGGTAAGATTCTTAGTTGTCGCGCACGATTCGCATCGCACTGCGCAGTAAGTTCTCAGATGTTTGAACCCGGACGCCCCGGCCTAGCGGAATGCTCACGCCGAAGCCGTAGAACTCAGCAGAACGGGCTTGTGCCGGTGCATGAAGAATCTCGCTTGCCGGCGTCGGACCCAGCATCACGTTTCCGTTGCGAATGTTGAGCATCGAAATGTTCAACTGCAAGCGCGCGCCCAAGAGAGGCGCAATCGGCACGCGCGACTCGGTTGCGAACGGCGTGGTTGTGAGCTGGAGAGGGATGACCTCATGCTGGTCTTCCTGTGCACCGGGTGCGAAACGTTGCCCCTCATTCGAATTCCTGCTAGTGGCGTTTGTTGCCAATCGGCTGGGAAATATTGACGCCGAAGAGAAGTCCTTCATCGAAGTGGTGCTTACTGCACGCGACGCAAAAGATGTCGTGTTCTTGGTGGATAAGGACTGGCGCGGTCCGACAGGCAGGAGCGATTGTGTTCGTTGCGCAAGAGCGAGAGACGGGAAGGTGGCAACTAAGACCACCAAAGCCAGAACTGGTTTGCTGGAGCGGAACATTGGTCCCCGCCTTGTTGCGTGAGGACATCTTAGAGCGATCCCCTTTTGTAAGCAATACAGGCGAAATCGTAGATAGCGGGATTATCCGCTCTAGCCCACTTTCGCTCGAATGTCGCCTGCATCGTGTCCAAAATCCACATTTTAATCTACGGTTCCGCGATTAGAAATTTCTGTAAGTGATTGAAAACACGGAATCGAAGCGTTTTTAATGGGCGGTAATTTGCGGTTTTTGGACCATTACGGCACGCAAAGCTGGCGCCATTTTCTTTTCTGGAAACTGATGTCACGTAGGCAAAACGCGAACTCCGCCGCAGGCTACAATTTGATGAGCGAGAGACGCTATGGAGCTGAAATCGCCCGACGTTGCACCGATCAAACCCGAAGAGCGAGAACTCGCTCGCAAGGTGCTCGAGCAAACCACCCTTGAAACCGAACTGACCGAGCGAGAATTGCGTACAGCGAACTTGCGCGCCGAACTGGGCGCATTCGAGCGGCGCTACTTGCACTTCGTCGGCGCGCGCTATGCTGAGCTGGATGAGCTGAAGGCCCGCATCGCCGAACAGCTTGCCGCCGAGCAACCCGACAACGATCGAGCGCAACAAGCCGCGCGCGACGCGCGCGCACGCGCGAACGAAACCAGATCCGCCGCCGGCGAGCGCGCCGAGACAGCGCCACGCGCTTTCGAGGCCTCGCCCGAAATGAAGCGAATGTACCGCACGGTCGCCAAACGCATCCATCCGGACTTGACGTCAGACCGCGAAGACCACGCCATACGGCAGCAGCTGATGAGCCAGGCGAATGAGGCATACGAGCACGGCGACGAAATGCAACTTGCCAGAATTCTCACGGAATATGAACACAGCCCGGAGGCAGTGCGAGGCGAAGGCCCGGGTGTGGAACTCGTGCGCGTGATTCGCCGCATCTCACAAATGCGCGGCCGGCTGGCGGAGATGGAAGCGGAGCTGCAAGAGCTGCTGCGCTCCGATCTCTTCCAATTAAAGTCGCGGCTTGACGAGGCTCAGCAGATTGGGCGCGACGTGCTGCAGGAAATGGTGGCGAAGGTGGACGAGCAAATCGAACAGGCACAGCAGCGACTGGCAAAACCTAAGGCGGGCGGCGAGCCAAGGATCATCTGACGGGGCCATGGGAACTCACGACACATCGACGACTACGCAGATTGCGCGAGGCGGAACGAGAGCGCTTGTCGTGCGCTCGTCCGCGCTCGTGGCTCGAGGATTACGCGACCTTGCGCGCGATTCGAATTGGCTGATCAAAAAAGTTTTCACCGGACGTTCCCAGCATCTCGCAATCTCGCCAGCGGGGCAGGTCTGCGCGATTTCCGAGCACGTGCATCACGGAACCGCACAGATTGCGCTCTACGATATCGAATTGAGCGTTCCGACGATGACGCTTGCCCCTCCCGCGGGAGAAGTTTCGAACCCGCCAGAACCCGGGGCCGTTTTCTCCTGGTCGCCAAACGCGCGTTATTTGGCCGGGGCTTCGAGCGCATGGCCTTCCGGGCTGCATCTCTTCGATTTGCAGGGAAAACTTTACCTTGGAAAAATCGGTGGAGCAGACATCGCGCCCACGAATCTGTCCTGGTCCGATTCGGGTGACTACTTTGTGGCAACTTCGCGAGGAAAGCGGGCAGCGCTGCGAGTTTGGGAACCGCGCGGGGGACCTCCCGGAGGCGAAGCAGCCAGAGAACTCGCCACGCCCGATTGGCTCGAGCCGCAGCAGGCCGGTGAGGAATTCGCGGAGGAAGGTTCATTTGGCGGATACGGAAAAGCTGTATTCAGCCCGAACGAAGAAGCGCTTGCGAGCGTGATTGAAATCAAAGGTGAGTGGGCGGACGACTCGATTATGGTGGCCGATGTTACGAAGCTTTCGCGGCGCAAAGTGTTCGACGCGCGAGGACACGTGACCGACCTCACATGGACACCCGACAGCGAGCAGATTATTTATTGCGCTGCGGGCCAGGCTTACCGGCTCGAACCGCAAAGCGTGAATTCCGAACCTCTACCGTTTGGCGCGGAGCTATGTGTGTGCCATCCGCACTTGCCGCTGTGTGTGTGCTTCAGCTCCTGGCTGAAAAATTCAGCGAAAGGGCGGCTATTCCTGATCGATTTGAACCGCTCGAACGCATTCGACGAATATCCCGCCGAGGGTGTGGCTGATTTGCGGTGGAGCGCGGACGGTTCGCGGGCGTACGCGGTGACGCGCGATGGGATGGCGTACATATATGAGCCGCCGCTGATTTGAAGGCTGGTTGAGGTAAAGCGTGGCGCAAAAGGCACTGCTAGGCGAATCTGCGCGCTGAGATCCTTCGCTTCGCTCAGGATGACAGATTTAAAGTTAAATTGTGGTAGATCAAGCGATTTAGTATTCAGGCCGGCGAGCGGTGTTTGTTGATTTTCCGTTGCGCGGAGGCGGAATTACCGTGGCCATCTTGCGGATCATCGCGAGAACAAGCTTTTTGTCGTCGTCCGATAGAGTGGTGGAATATTTCTTAATATCGGCGAGAAACCGAATTTCTTCCTCGGACAGTTCTCCCAGCACTTTGCGGGTTTCGCGATCCTGAGGCGTGTCGCTGCCCGGAAAGAAATCGGCGAGGCTGATTTCCATGGCCTCCGCAATCTTCGCAAGCGTTTCGAGGGACGGAACGGTGTGGCCGTTCTCGACGCGGGAAAGATAGCAGCGCAGCAGCCCGGTGCGACGTTCAATGTCGCCTTGAGAAAGGCCACGATCGCTGCGATACGACCGGATTACTTCACCAATGTTTACCTTCGGCTTCTCTTTCGGCATAGTAGCAATCCTGACAACGGGCGTAGCATACGAGTAACCCCGGGAGGGCGCAAGAATATTTTTCAGGTCATGTTCCTGTGATGAACATCCGGTGGTTATGCTAAGACACGGGTGACGAGAGGTATGCCGATTCTAGCTGCCGATGTTCTAATCAGGACACCGACTGCGGAATTGCGTCCGAAATCGCCGGGCTCACGATACTCTTTCCTGAACGCTTGTTCGCGTAGAGCGCATCATCGGCGCGCTTGAGGAGTTCCGCGGGCGATTCGCCAGATTTGTAATCCGTGAATCCGCTCGAGAAATGGCAACGGATTTTTTCACCCTGATATTCCAATTCGAGTCCTTCGACGCGGCCAAGAACGTGGCGGACTTCGTCTGCGCGGCATTCGGGCAGCAAGGCCATGAATTCATCGCCACCAAGCCGTACCGCGAGATCAGAGCCGCGAATCGCGCGCTGCAGTCGCTCCGCAAATCCCTTGATGACCAAATCGCCGGCCGCGTGACCGTGCCTGTCATTGACAGCTTTCAATTCATTGAGGTCCAGAAGCAAGACGGTCAGCGGACGGCCGTGGCGGTGGGCGCGGCTGATTTCCTGCGCAAGCCGCTGTTCGCCGGATCGGCGATTGTAGAGACCGGTGAGCTGATCAAGTGCTGCCAGTTTATAAACTTCCGAAGCGAGGCTTTCCACTTTCGCCAGGGATTGAATTTGCTCGGCGAGCTGATGACGCACACGGTGAATCAGCACTTGCTGATACACGACGTAAACGCTGAAGATTAGCACCATCCCCACAAGCGCCCGCACAGACTGATTGAGAAAAAATGAATAGGTGCCTTCGTCCCGGCTCAGCATAGCGGGAAATGCAAAGGAGGCGACGGCGAGGGTCAATAACAAAATGACGGCCACCGTGCTCGACCACAGCCACCACTGGCGCCGGTCGAGATGCTTCAAATGCGTTTGGATTTCTTCCGGGCGCGGAACAGAAGCCTCGGTAGGTGATGCTTCTCGTATGTCAGTCATTTGTCAGCGCTAATGTCCCTGCAATAAGAAATACAAGGCTTCGAGAGCAAACTCCATCCGTATATTCCGCAGCGGTGTCAATCCCGTTAACTGTCCTTTTACCCTCGCGATAGCGCCTAACCATGGCGCCGGTTTCTGCGATGTTTCGCCCGAGCTTCGTTAGGCGCTGTTCCGTTGGAATTTCTGGCACGCGACCTGACCCCACGCGGAGTCTGTTGCTTCCCAAGCATTTCTCTCCGATTCGGCACCCGCCTCAGCCCTTCATCTATTTTCTCCCCGGCCCAAGGGCCAATTCGATGGGGAGGAAAGAGAAATGAAGCAGGCCAAGAGGGTTATTCTGATCGCCGCAGCTGCCATCGCAGTATTGACAGTTCCGGCCACAAGTTTTGCAAAAGGTCCGTCCGCAGTTGCACAGGGTTTTAACCGAACAGTTTCGGCTATTCCGCACATGGACGGCACAGAACCAATGCCGCTCTACCCGGGTTTTAACGGAACGGTTTCGACTACCCCGCACATGGACGGCACGGAACCAATGCCGCCCTACCCGGGCTAAGGCACTTGCGATTCTAGATTCGAGGGGAGAACGTAGGTTCTCCCCTTGGAACTATGTTAGGATGTACGTCCATAGGAGGTACATGGCTACCTCGCTTCTATGGATTGCCGGGACTGTGCTGGAGCTGGTGATTTTATTCCGGTTCCTCAAATGCCGGCTTTTTGCGCACTATCCATTCTTTTTCGCTTACATGGCGATCGTGTGCTTTTTTAGCATCACGCTCTGGCCCATCTACCACTCTCATTCGGCTTTGTATCCGCAGTTCTTCTGGATGCATCAGTTTTTGAACCTGCTGGCGGGCTTTGGAGTGCTTTTCGAAATCGTGCAGAAAAGCTTCCGTAAGTATCCGGGTGCCCGAAAATTTGCGACGACTGTTTTAGTGATGATGTTTGCAATTCTTTGCGGCTATTTTGTGTTTCGATTGCTGCCATCGGCGCCAACTACCTACGAAGGCTTTTCGGGCCTGGAAAAAGACTTTCGGGTCATCCAGGCGCTAACTCTCTGTGGAGTGCTTATCGTAATTTCCTACTATCGAATCGACGTGGGTCGAAATCTGCTCGGGATCATGGCGGGACTCGGGTTGTATGTGGGAAGCACAATCGTGAGCCATCAGCTTCGGAGCTATGTCGGACCTGCATTTAATGCCGGATGGGACGCAATTCAGCCCTATACATATCTCGCTTCCCCGCTCATTTGGACGTTCGCGCTATGGTCGTATGCACCTGCTGCCGCTCCCGAGATACCGCCAGAAATCGACGATGGCTACGAGGCATTTGCGCGACAGACGCAACAGGCGCTAGGAACGATGAATGCGGCTGTGAGTAAGGTGAACCGGCCATGACGCAACTCGTCATTTTCCTCGCGATCGCTGTGGGGCTCTTGGTTCTTCTCCTAGTCGCAATGCACCGGCAGCCCGCGCACGCCGCAGGTAGCGCCGGGGAGTTGGTAACAGCGAAGAGGACGCTGGAATCGCTGCAACTTGGACTGCTTGCGCCAGAACTTGTAACCCAAGTGTTTGGCCGGAAGGATTTAAGTTACATTGCCACAATCGGGTCGAACAAGATTCGCAATCTCTTTCTGTCGGAAAGGAAGCATCTGGCCCTGACGTGGATCCGCCAGGTGAGAAGGCAGGTTCGCGCGCTGAAAGATTTTCACGTGAGCCGCTCCCGAATGTTCACGCAGATGAGCCGATGGAAGGAATTCTCGTTAGCCCTTGATTTTGCGAGTCTTGAGATCCAGTGCGATGTCTTACTGTTTCTATTGCAATGGGGCGGACCGTATGCGGCGCCCGACTTTGCAAAGCGGACTGCAGCGACTGCGGGGCGAGTGTGTTCGACCCTGGATCAATCTTTTGCTTTCTTGACCCCGTCTATTTCCGCGTCGCTGGCAAGCGAATCAGAGGCTGACGGTACGTTGGTTTAGGAGTGGAAATGGCTGGAATAGCCAAACGAGCAGATGTGCTTGCGGCTTCTGAAGACCTGCGGAGGCGCACCCTACCGCAGACGTCAGGTGCGCTGGACCGCATGATCTATCTCGCTTCGATGAGGGACTACAACACAGGGCTCTATGTGCATCAGGGTCTAGCCGCTCGTTTTTCGGCAGAAGTGGCTTGTGAGGCTTTGGCCCATTGTCATCGGGAAAGTTTTCGAGAACTGATATCGCTGGAATTAAAAGACTTAACGGAACAATTGAACCTGTATATGCAATCCACGGGCACCGCGGAGGACGATTTTCTGAGAACGTGGAGAGAACTCGAGCCGTATCGAGTAGCGGTTCCCGTGGGGACGGACTCGCTGGTAGCCCAGTTTCTGTTTTCCAATCTCAAGATCGCTTTGGCAATCCTGGAACACCAAAACTCACGGTTTCGGGAGCCGACACCAATCGCATAGCCACGGCGGTCACTTGCCCCACGATTTCAGCCTCGTCAGGGTAGCTAAATTGACGAACTGAACACGCTGAAAGTGGATGGGGCAGGAGCGTCAGCTGCGAACCCGCTAAATCACACCAGGCGCAGGCATAGCTATCCCGCAACTCGATGAAGTAGATGGGCCGGTCGAATTCAGTCCGCCAGGCGGATGGCCGGATGCTGGCGATTTCGCTGTCAATTTGAACGAAGGTTCCAGGCCGAAGCAGAGGGTACATGGTGAAATCGGATGTACCGATGTATCCGTATTGGGTGTGGCGCAGGTCCAACCGCTGGAACAGCGAGGCAGGCACGTTTCCCCACACCTCCACAGCGCGCGACACAAGATTTGTCTTCTCCAGGCTGAAACTGCGATCGAGACGTATTGGAAACGTTACGGCGGCTGCCGGATGCGGTGTCTCGAACGCGACTCGATGGGTATTCGCCAGCGGGACATCCAATTGAAATCGGGCGCTATTGGCCAAATCGATTCCGAAGACAGCCAGAAGATCGGAAAACGTCGAACGATAGATGACGCTCAAACTAAAGAGTTTATAGATACTTGGAACAGAATCCTTGTTTTCAAGCTGAGTGAGCCAGGCGTTAGAAATGTAATATTCGTCGTTGCCGGTTCTCTCTGCGAGCTTCCGGCTGAGCTCTTCGACCTCCCTGGTCGTAACGCCAAGGCGATTGCGAAGCTCTCTTAGCTGATCTCCGGGACGTGGAGCGCAGGTCATTCGGTGATCTCAATTCAGGGCAGACCCGCTCAGCCTAAAACGATTCGTCAAGTGAATCAACCGTAGAGACGATTATCTCTAACGTACCTGAACGTACCCGGAATTTTGCGGGCTAGAACCACTTTTGCTCTCGACAAGCAGAAATTTGGTTAGATGCTTCGTATTAAAAGCACGGTGGGAGCGCGATTCCCGATTTGGGAATTCTGTAACCGCACAAATACGGATGACCCGCCGCGACAAACCGGAAGAGCTAGGGTGTTTTTCGCGGGTTGAAGCTGCGGCAATCTGCGTAATATGGAGCCCGTCCGTCCGGACAGGGTGCCTTACGCGTCACAAAAAAGAAGCGGCTCTCGCCGGGCGCTGGTAGTTGTGTCAAGCTGAAGCAACAGTGGAGCATCGCAATGGGCGAAACGAGCGACTTGCCGATTGAAGCAGGTCAATCCTATCGTGAAAAAAGAACGGTGCCGCGATACAGTTTTATCGCGCACGTTGAAGTAATCGAACCAACCAGCGATACGCACATCGCGGGCCGCGTATCGGAAATCAGCCGTAAAGGCTGCTACATCGATGTTCTGATTACGTTGCCGCCGGGCACCCTGATCCAATTAAAGGTTCTGCGCGACTCAGGGACATTTTCAACCGAGGGAAAAATTATCTACGCTCAGGAATGCATGGGAATGGGCGTGGCGTTCCTCGAAATTGCGGATAGCGAATTAAAAACGCTCGATGCGTGGCTGGCCGAATTGGCCGCTTAGCCGATCGCCTTTTTTCTCGTCGGAAAATTCCGCTTCCGCCTTGTTCGCTTCTTAGGCTTTGGGCCGCTGGCAGCAACGAGCCGATGGCTGCCGCGCACGAGGTCTTTGACCTCGGTCCAACTGAGGCGAGCCGCGTAGACCTTCCCGTTATACGGCGTGCGGAAAAAGCGCGGATCATTGAGAAAAATCCCCTGCAGTTCCTTCTCAACCTTTACGCAAATTCCCAGTTCCCCTTTATATTCCTCGAGTATGCAGAACATCCTGCCGTTGACTCTGAATGTGGGATGGCCGAAAGTGATTCCTTCAGAGACATCACACAGACCAATACAAATCGTGCGCAAACGCTCCAAGATTTGGCCTTCACTCAGCATTTAGGAAACGGAGCCAGCATACGATAGAATAAGCGGTTCGAAGTGCACAGGGAGAACGGATTGAGTTTTAGCGCCAGCACCCGGCAGGTGGGAGACATCACGATCGTGGACGTGAGCGGACGATTCACGCTGATCGAAGGCGAGGCTGTGCACGAACTGCTCGGCGATCTCTTTCGAGACGGCCGAAAGCGCGTGCTGCTGAATCTTCGCAACGTAACGTATCTCGATAGCTCCGGCATCGGGCAACTGGTTCGATCCGTGTTTACCGCGCGGAAAAATGATGCGGACTTGCGAGCCGTCGATCTGAGCAATCGCGCGCAGGAAATCCTGCGGCTCACCAACCTTCACACCGTCTTCACGGATTTCTCGGACGAGCAGGAAGCGCTTCGCAGCTTTCAGGCTTAAACGCCGTCAGGCGCCTGCCGCGGCGCCGTTCGAAAATGAATCAATCGCTGCGGCTTCGCTATCTCTGATATCAAATACTGTGTAGAGCTTCGTCATTCTCAACAAGTCGCCCACTTGCTTCACCGGATTGATCAATTTCAGCGCGATGCCGTGGCTTCGTGCCGTAGTGAGGACGCCGACAAGCTGGCCCACTCCCGAGCTATCCACATATTTCACGCCGGCGAGGTTCAGGATCACTTTCTTGCGGCCCTGTTCCGCTAAGCGGCGAATCGCGTCGGTCAGCACCAGATCGCTGCCCGGACCGAAGGCTAGCGCTTCTCCCAAGCTCAAGCGCCCCCTCAGGTCCAGGATCGTCACGTCGTCAATATGGCGTATATCGCATTCCATGGTCATGGCTGGACTCCTTCAACGGGCAGACAGCTCGCCGGGGTGCATCGGCGGAGAGAGTCTATATCCGTGGTGGCCGTAACACAACGAATGCACGGGTAAGGCTAAGAGGTTAAGGAGCTTTGGTAATAGCCCGCGTACCGTAGGTACTCCCTCTGGCCGAAGTCCATACCGTACATTCCCGATGGAATCGTACGGCGCTGAGGTCTAAAATATGTGGGCTATTAGATACAGTTGCGTTACCTTATAGTTACTCATAACATTGGAGCAACTTGCAGAATAACCCTTACACCCGTTTCTTCAGTTTCTTCGGCCTTCGAGAGAATCCATTCGCGGTGAGCCCGGATCCGCGTTATTTATTTATGACGCCCGGGATTCAGGAAGCGTGGGGGGCGATTCAGTATGGAATGCACTCGCGCGAAGGAATCATTCTTCTCACCGGTGAGGCCGGCACCGGCAAAACTTCACTGATCCGGAGATTGCTCGAATGGCTCCACGATCGCCGGATGCCCACCGCGTTTATTTTCAATTCGCATCTGGAATCCAAGCATCTTTACGATTTTATGCTGGCGGACTTTGGCGTGCGGCCAGACCCGCGATGGCAAGGCAATGCCCTGATGTGCCTGGGACAATGGCTGCCTGAGCGCTGCCGTGAAGGACAAATCCCGGTGCTGATCGTGGACGAGGCGCAAGGCTTGCCTCTCCATGTGCTCGAGGAAATTCGGTTGCTATTAAACCTGGAGACTCCGCAGGAAAAGCTATTGCAAATCGTCCTGGCCGGACAACCGGAACTCGAGGAAAAGCTCAACCGCCCGGAGACGCGCCAACTGAAGCAGCGAATTACTCTCCGTTGCAAAACTGCACCTCTTACACCGAAGGAAGCGCGAGATTATATTCAGAGTCGCCTGGATGTGGCCGGGGCCTCTGGCAGGCCGATTTTCTCACCGGATGCCGTGGACGCCGCGCATGCTTATTCGCGGGGGATTCCGCGCGTGATGAACCTGTTATGCGAGCATGCGCTGATCAATGCTTACGCCGGGAATATGAGCGTGGTGCCGGCGAAAGTGCTCGATGAAGTGGCGCGCGAGTTTCACTTCGATCGGGACAGGTACGTACCCGCGATCTACAGCGCGATCCCGGACGCCTTATCTCTTCTCAATCAGGAACGACTTCCACCAGTTCCGGCCGAGTCGTCAACGCCACCCATCCTCCCGACGCCTTCGCCTGCTTTTATTTCAACTGGACCCTCAAACGCGCTTCCCTTGTCCGAAGCTGTCGCGCCACTCCCAACGATGGCGGCGCACCAACCGGGGAGCGTTCAGCCGCAGCACCATGAGCATGTGGCCCACACAACTCATGATTCTGCGGGCTCTGTCCTTCCATCCGCCACTCGACATACGATGAAGAAAGTCTCGACAGGGCCAAGAAGCCAAAAAACGCCACTCGATATCCGCGTGCTCGCGACACTTCGAGACAACTTGCCAAAAGCGCTTCTTTCTCCGTCTCTACGATCCAAATTGAGAAAGCACAGTCGCGACTTTCGACGAGCACTTCGCCATGTCTGGAGCGATGTGTCTGATGAGCGCCGATTGCAGAGAATCAAAGCAGCCTTGGAATCGCAGAGCGAACGCGCGCTGCGGCGGCTTTCTGCCACGTTCTCGAAAGCGCAGATCTCTCTGGAACATCAGTGGAAGAATGCAGCACCGATCTGGCAACGAACGAAAGCGTCCCTGTTGCATTGGCTCGAGCAGCCGCAACGCGCGCCGCGCCCACTAGCCGAAAGTCTCATTCCGCGGCCGAGCCCGTCAGCGCGCGCAACGCCTCCGAAGGTCGCACCCTGGCCGAATGTGAACCACGCACAGTCACGGTTGCGAAAATCGCCGCCTCAATCCGTAGCGTTGCCTGCGAGCCAGTCCGGTGTAAACGTCAATGTAATTGTAATGCGATGGTTACGCCAGCCGTTCCGCGCCTCCACTTCCACTCATTCACCCCGCGCCGCCACTTCGCGGAACCGGTAAAATCCGGCCTGCAATCGCAATTCGACTGCTTGGAATCTTGCTATTTGAAAGGTGTGCTCGAACGGGTTCTGAGCGCGAGGATGCCGCGCGACCGCCACGCCGACATCGAGCAAGAGTTGCCGGAGGTATCCCGATTACTGGCTCGGGCCGCCACTCTCGATATAGCGGAAGGCTTCCTCGACGGTCCGCGTAGGAGCGTGGGACTCGGTCTTCGTGAATTGCGGACGCTTCCGGGGTGAAAATTTGCCCGGGTCAAAATTGCCCCGCTGCATCTTGAACACCCAGACATATTCGCGATGTGATTTGTCCGCTTCCGACATCGGGACCAGAGCGGTGTCGAGCATGGTCATCGGACTGAAGTCTGAAAACCCGTTGTGATCCGTATGAACAGGGGTCGGCAGCGTGGAACCGAAAAAGTCCACGTCGTGCGTGAAGATGATGACGTAGTCGACCCTCGAGACGTCAGGCGCCGGGCAAATACTGGAAAACTGCTTCTTGCGATTCTGCGCGATCCATTTCGCTTGCGCGGGTGAGATTCCATATGCAGAGAAAAACAGGCGGCAAGCCGGGTCGGCGCTGGCATTTTCAGGTTGATAGTCAGGATACTCGTCTGACTCTGTGGCTGCGACGGTATGAACACTCGCAACCTCGTGAGCCGGTTGCGGCTGAACAATCACAGCGGTTTCGACTGGCTTCGCCGGAGTGGGGACGGCGGGCGTCGGCACCGAGGGGGTCGGTGCCGGATGCGCGCCGCTCGGCTGCGGCGGGGCCGCAGCAGACTTGGTGTTCGCCATTTTGCTTGGGGCTGGCGAAGAGGATCTTGTGTTGCTCGTTGCGGAAGTAGACGTCAGAGCCGGAGCATGCGAGGTAGCTGCAGGCGCGGCAGGCGCTGGTGGTTGCGGCTTACTCGCTGGAACCGCAGCGGGACTCGATTTCCTGGACGGCCTCGGCGCGGGCATTGATTTTGCGCTTGCGCTCACGGCTGGAGTAGACGGGGCCGCAACAACAGAAATAGAAGTAACAGCAACAGGTGCAGATGCTGTTTCGGCGACAGTGCGTACGGCAGGAGCCGGAGCAGGAGCAGCGCTAGGAGCCACGGCGACTGCCGGCACAGAAACGGGAGCCGCCGCAGGCGGCGGAGCTGAAATGTGGCTGGCCATCGAGGGCGCAGGCGCCGTCGTGGTCGCCGCAGCGCGAGGAGCAACTCGCTTCGCGATCGAGACACCCGCCTGTGAGTCATTTGGGTCAACGTAGGGAGGCAGATCCGGGAACGTACTCTCCGGCACGTAACCCTGCGCACCGTTCGCGGCGCGGATCTTCACATAGCCTTTCACGCGGCCTGTGATTTCAACCGTCTCGCCACATTTGAGTTTCGCGGAGACATCAAAACTGTTGAGTGAATCGTAAACCCAGACGCGATCGTTCGTCGCGTTGCACTTCATGGTCGCACTGTCGCCGGCGAATGCAGGGGAAGCGGCAGCTGCGCCCACGAGGAGGAAGAGGACTCCCAGTCGGTTGGTCATTTTGTCTCCAGGAAGATTGCAAGCGGGGTGCGCGGAACGAGTAAGAGCGGCTTCGCGAATGGTGCGTGCCCCGAGGCCAAAGGTTCGTGTCCCAAGTTTGTTTCGTTCAAGGAACTCAGTTTGCCGAACGTACCGAATCGGAACAACTGTACGATCGGGCAGAAAACGAGCAGGCGAAAGTACCGCGTTGGACGTACTAAAGTACTTAGGACTAAATTAGTGAGCAGGTTCGATTCTTCTTTGCCTGGGAGGTGAGCGATGCACTTTGGCTTTCTCGTGGAAACGTACGAAACTGAGCGGATTAAAGTGGTGAGCACGTGGAGCGAGTTTCGCGATGAGGAAATGCCCTTGCGTCCGAGAACCGGTGACGCTCGCGGGCGAAGCGTGCACGAACAAATGGTGCATCAATGCGTCAGCGAGGATCTCTGGATGCGCACGATGCTTGATATCGACGTGAACGCGCCGCCTTTGCCGAAACCAGAGAGGCGGCTTGAATTTATCCGGCGCTACACCGAGGACAGCGGCAAACGGCTCGAAGTATTGCGCGCCAAAGACGACGCGTGGTGGGAAGGCGAAACCAAATTTTTCGATGTGCCTCGGTCACGCGCGTGGGTGATGACGCGCCGCATCGCCCATACCGCGCATCATCGAGGGCAGCAGATCGCGATGCTCAGAGTGTTCGGCCACGATCTGCATAGCAACTATGGCCCGACCGCAGATACGGGTGGCTTGATGCAGAATCACGCACCGACAATCTACGCGTATTCTAATTTGCAGGCATTGCTTGACGGAGAGTCCACAGGTGGCCGTAAATCGCGGCTGCCGGGTGGCGGGCCGAATCCTGTCACCGAGCGGCCGGACGAAAAGTAACCGCTACCCGGCTACTTTGGAAGCTGGCTTCTGGTTGAAGCGGGCGACTTCTTTCACTGCGCGATACGCTTGGTCGATTGCGGCACTCGTATAAGCGAATGCTCCCGCATCGGAATTAGCAATCGAAATTCTGCCGAAGGGTTGCCGTCCGATCACACAGGGGCGTTCGTTTTCAGGCCAGTTCGGATCGAACAGCGAATTGTATTCGTATGCGTAACCGTGCGGCCAGCGATTCACGGTGATCGCTTGGATATCCCGCGCTGGATCGAAACCGCCCGGCGAGAGAGCACGCCCCAGTTGGCTGCGGATATTGCGCTCAAAGGTCGCAAACTGCGTGTGGTATAGCTCAATACGCCCGGCGATTTGCTGATCGCGGGCGGTGGCACCGGCTCCGCAAGGGATTCTCTCGAGATGCAATATGCATGGGTCGCCCGGGCTGTCTGGATATTTGTACCCACCCATGCTCACGGGATAGTCCATCTCGATCGTTGTGAAGTAGCTTCCCGGACATTTAATTCTTCTCACGCCGAGTTTCTCGAATGCGAGCGAATTGCGAATCTGCACGTTGGTGTAAACAATCGGCACTTTCACTCCGTACGCGAGCGCATCTTTCTGTTTTCTCGACATCTCGGGACACATATATGGAATCACCATGTTCCAGCACGCCAGAATGCAAGTGTTTGCACGGACGGTATAAGCCCGGTCGTCCCGAACATAAGTAACCTCCACTTCTTTCGAGTTTTCGGGATCGCCCACATTCGCGGCCTTCACCACCGTGCTGTTCAGGCGCACTCGCACTCGGGATTTTGGGTCATCGAGAGCTGCGTAGTTCATTTTCGCAGTGACGATGTCTTCCATCGTCGAACCCGGCGCGCTGCCTGGAATTAATGCGCGAACCAGCAGCCGCGCTATGGACGCATTGCCGTCGGGAAAGTGATAGATGTAAGGCGCGCTGTCGTCGCGCTGCGTGACTTCGGCGCCGAGTCCCGGTCCGGGCGGCCCGGAAAGGTCCATCCCACTGAAGCCCGGATAGCTCAAGCCCGCCAAATCGGCGGCCGGGACTACGTCGATTCCCACCCCGTAGACGCCGTAGGTCTGCTTCTGAAGAAGCGGCAGCGCATCGGGATGCACCTTCACATATTTGAGCAGGTAGTCTTTGTAGCTCGTCTTGGCAAGAAGCACCTTTTTCTGCGACGTGGAAAGTCGAGGTAAGTAATCAACTTTCTCGGTGTAAAGCCGCGTCAAATCCTGTTTTGCTTGATCGCTGAACGGAGTCTTCGCGAAGAAGTCTCTCCACGGCAGCTTGCCGGCGCCGGTGACGAGCTTGTCCTCGCCAAAGCTTTCCCTGTCGAAAAAATAGGAATCCGGTTCCAGCGGATCAGGATCAAGCTGTCGATTGAAATATTTTTCGAATCGCTGAACATCTATCCCGAGTTCCTGGATCAGACCGCGCGCGTGCTTGCTCCAGCGATCAGGCGAATCAATTGACTGCGTTCCGCCATAACCGATGAGCTCCCGCTCCGGAGGATGGTATTCGTTGCGCCTGGCGTGACCGCCGAAGTCATCGAGATTCTCGAGGATGAGCACCCGCGCCCTGGGCCCAGCGATTTTGCGATAGAAATAGGCGGCCGAGAGTCCGCTGATTCCCCCGCCAACGACGATCAGATCGTAGCGATCCGGATCAGGCGTGGCCCTGGGCCATATTTTCCCATCGCGAAGCGCGTGGCCGGATTGCATGGCAGCATCCGTGGTGCCGCGCATGCCGGTGAGAGTCGGAGGATAATAATCAGGGCTTTTTTCCGGCGCGAACGGAGACTGAGGTATTCCAAGGGTTTCGAGCCATTGTAGATTCGGGGAGAATGCCGCCGCGCCCACCGCGACGCTGACTCCGTTTAGAAAATCGCGTCGCGAAATGCGGCGGCCCATACCAAGTTCACGATCCGACTTCTCATCCGCCACGTCTCCCCCGTCAGATTTGACCACCAGGACCGCAAGGCGCGGTAAATATCAGGCGCGCCCCTCTGGCTTTAGATTTTCAGTGGGAAGCATACCGCGAGAAGGCGAATTCGATAGAAGGAAACTGGAGATCGTCGCGTTGCGAGCCACCGGAGAGAAGTTAGCTCGCGGGAGGGCCCTTGTGCATGTGCACTTCCGTGCCGCCGCGCTCGTAGTGAATCTCATCCATGAACTGCCTCATCAGGAGGATGCCGCGTCCATGCTCGGCATCGAGATTTTCCGGAGCTAGCGGGTCTGGCACCCTTCCTGGATCGAAGCCAGGGCCCTCGTCGCGAACAACGAGTGAAATGCCTGATGCTGCATCGCACTCGCAGCGAACGTGAACTTTCTTTTTCGAATCTTCGCGATTGCCGTGAAGGACGGCGTTTGCCAGCGCTTCGCGAAGCGCCAATTCGATTGCGAATTCCGCGCCCGGGTCACAGTGAGTTTCGCGAATCTTGAGCATCAGCTCATCGACGAAGGGAGAGATCGCGTCGATTTCACTCTTCATCGAAAGCTCCAGATGCAAATCGGGCCGCCTCGAATCGAAAGTTGCGGAGCATCTTACTGATGCTGCGCCTTAGATTCAAGCACGGGTGGTTCCCGGCAACACCGCGAGGCCCTCTATTTCAGCCGGATTTCATAATCGCCGTGGCAGGGCTCGATTGTGATTTTGTTTTCCCGGGCAAGCCACCCGACGGCCATGAAAAACAGGCTTTCGGGCACTCCTGCAGCTTCGATCAGCGATGCGAGCGTGGTTGGCCCCCCGTCGGAGAGCATATGCCATACAGCACCGGCTGTTTCTCCGATAGGACTGAATTCGCAGCCCTCCATGTTTCTTTTCGGGGCAGAGCCTCCGACGGGAAGGACAGGGAGAAACGCTGCCGCGCGTCGAAGCAGACAGTCGAAAGTATCTGAGGGGAAAGGGTTTACAGGATCGTCGGATTCACGTTGAGACACGCTTATCATCTCTGTGATAATAGACACTTACTATTACCGGGGAATGACCCAGCGTTAAATTCTGCCTAATTTTTTAAGATATTGGCACTGGACTTGGACCAACCAAGAGACTAGAATCCGACCTCTTCAACATCGGTTCGTCGGCCCCTACGAGAGGTTCGAAATGATTTCTGAAGCCAGCAAGGAACAGTACCGCGGTGTCCTCTGTATTCACTGCCGCCAGGCAATTCCGCTTTCCGCGTCGCAGGTGCGCAAAGAGAAGGAATTGAGAGAATCCGAGCCGAATGAGATGACCGAGCTGCGCTCCAGTTCGTTCAATCTGCGCTGCAGGGCCTGTCACGGAGAGGCGACTTATACCGCGGCTGACACGATCGATTGCGCGGGCGCACCTCGAGTGCGCAGCACGTCAGCGCGGCGCAATCCCCTGCTGCGGCCCGAGCCGAAGAATTTGTCGCGAGCTGCAAACGGCTAGAGCGCGCTGCCTCGCGTTGTAGCGATCGCCAAACCCTGCCGTCACAATCGGGAAATAACCGTCGCCGTGGTGCGTCCGAATTGATTCGTCGCCGCCAATGTGTATGTGGTGGTTTGTGTCGGGCTTACCTGCAGGCTGTTCCCTCGCACCGCTCCCACACTGGGCGATATCACGAAATAAGAAGCGCCCGAGACGGTCCAATTGAGGGTTACCGGCGAGCCTGCTGAACTGGTCGAAGGCGAGGCCGTAAAGCTCGATATTGACGGCGCCGCGCCAGTCGGGACATTCGACGAGGTGTAGATCGGATTCATCTCCACAACTTCGAAGTCAGACGCGGTAACGCTTCCGAGCGAGTGCAGGTCGTCATTACTCCAGCGATCGTCCGGCGCACCGCTGATGTACATGGACGAGCCGTTGTCCGCCATGATCATCCCGTATTTTTTCAGTGCATTCAGGATTACCTGGTTAGTGACCGAGAATGTGGACACATCAAAACTCGACTTGAGTCGCAGCCGCATCCCCATCGGAGCCGCCATAGCCTGCGTCGAATTCGCGGCCCAGTGCGACGCGGGCGGTACAAACGCAGCGCGGCTGAATTGCAAAGTGAACCGAATCGCATGGTTGATATGTCCGGCGGCAACTTCATCGTAACGGACGAGGCCCGGAAAGATTGGCAGGCCGGCGGCATCCGCAGAAGTCCATGTCCACGGGCGTTGCTCGTCGTTTTGCAAATCCCAAACTGCAGCCGAAGCGGCATTCCATGCGCCACCCGAACCGGCTGACGCACTGTAGAGCTCATATAGCCAGCAATTATTGTTGTCCAGCACGAGCACGTGCCGGTCGCCATTACCGGGATTGGGATAGCCCTCAATCGGAGCGTTCGCCGGCACAGGCATCGGCCCCGGATCGCTTTCATCGCCGTAAGCGGTGAAATTGATGGGCACGAATCCCTGCGTCGAATCCACCACGACATAAGGAATGCCGATACTCGATCCCTGATAAAGACCTGCGCCGAAGTCCGGATGGATCGTCACTGACCCGCCGATAAAATTAATCAGCGCCGCTGAATTAGGATCCACGGGCGCCGAAGAAATATCTTTGTTCCAGAGATTGTCGGCCGGGAATGGGACGAAGCCGTTCAGGCTGCCGCCTTGGCCGGGAGTCATCACGCTGCAAGCGCTGGGCGGTGGCGGCGCGTTGGAGGTGACCTGCACGTTCACGGCACTCGACGTGCTCGCACCGGGGTTGGGATTCTGAACCGCCACTGAGAAAGTCCCTGCTGTCGAAGCGGTGGCCGTTGCTGTTAGCTTCGTGGCAGAGACGAAGCTCGTATTGATCGCCGCGCCTGCGAATAAGACTTGCGCGCCGTTGACGAAATCGCTGCCGGTCACCGTCAGCGAGAATGCACCGGTAGCAAACGATTGAGGGCTTACGCTGCTCAGCGTCGGTGAAGGATTCCATAGTGTGAGCGTTGTCGTGGCAGTAGCGCTCGAATCCGCTGCGCTGACGGCCTTGATCGCCGCTGTGCCTCCAAGCGGCATTGCGCTCGGCGCACTGTACACCCCCGAAGCGCTGATCGTTCCCACCGTGGCGTTGCCGCCGGCAATCGCGCTCACAAACCAACTCACGTTTTGATTGGAGGAGCCGGTCACGCTGGCGGTCACTTGATCCGTGCTACCCAGACGCACCTCCGGCGATGCTTCTGAAAGACCAACTGCAACGGCCGGCGGCGGATTTTTTCCGCCTGAACCGTTACTCGTGCCACAGCCAATCTGGATGCTGAGCAAAATCAGCAACAGGAAGGGGTTTGCGCGGCGCAAAATCACTCTCCGTGAACGGCCAAAATCGATAGAGCTATCGCTCCACTATGCCGTCTGCATGCGCAGCAAACAACTGGACGAAAGTCCAAGAAGAGTGCAGGCCCGAAATAGCGCATTTAGCGCGCGCCGCTGCGTTCGCGTCAATTCGGCAGGTCCCGCAGATGAGGTGGCGCTTGGAAGAAAGGGAGGGGCGCTCGTCCAAATTACTCGCCAGCCCACTTAGCCATAGTACTTTCGCCGCCCGCAACACCAAGCAAACAAACAACTTTGGGTATCGCTTTACTTGGCACACGCATTGCACCAATCCTCTGCGAGCAGGAATGAAACTCAGAAAATGAAGCTTGGAAATGAAAGCGCAACGGTAGATGAACCAAATGAGACACGACGCAGACACTGAACAACTGATTCCCAGCATTTTCTTTTTGCTGAAAAAATGGGAGTCGATAACTTGGAACCGGGAGGCCGGGAAAATGAATTGGGACCAACTCGAAGGAAAGTGGAAGCAGTACAAGGGTGATGTTCGTGAAAAGTGGGGCAAATTAACTGACGACGACCTACATATCATAGCGGGAAGACGTGAACAATTGATTGGTCGTCTGCAAGAGCGTTACGGCATCGCCAAGGAAGTTGCGGCGCGCGAAGCCGATGAATTCGTGAAGGCTCTCACGGCAGACGAAGAAGTGGAGCAGCGCGCGAATCGGGCTAGAGCCGGGCGCTAGCGATTTGGCTTTTGGTGGGAAGCAGGCGTCGCGAGGCAGGCCCGGAGCCCAGGACTCCGGGCTTGTTTCGCGATAAAAAGAAACGCGAAAGGAACACAAACATGAAGCGCTCGGCGATGCCCGGTATTCTTTTAGCTCTGATTGGAATTGTGCTATTCGCGCATCTAGGAATTGCACGGGCCATGCAGAAGCAGATGGCACTGCACAAGGCCACCCTCCGGCGGATGGAGACCGCGCAGAAAACGGACCAAGCGTTTCCCGTAGCATCGCTGCTCGCTGGTTTTTTCTTTATGAGTGGAGTCGGTTTAGTTGCGGTAAGCGCGCATCCTGCCGCTCTTTCGCAACGAGAAGATTCCGACGGCCAAGGGAGAGATTCGGTCTAATCTAATCCTGGTTGCGGTATTCTTCCGGTACGTCGTCTTCAAGCACTTCGCGCGTCTTCACTTCCGATACATCCGGATCCGGCGCGTTCTCGATCCCACTTACAATCCCCGCCTCAAAATCCTGCCCCTCTTCAGCAAGCTCTCGCACGCTTTCAGAATCGACGTCCTCAATGCCCGAAAGGCCCTGAGTGTCGCCTGACTGCCCACCCTCCGCGGCCAATCCCACTCCCTGGCGAATCTGCGCGACCGGCTGTTCGGTCAGTTGGGTGCTGCGGGAGCGACGCCTGCGGGGAGGAGCTTTTTTTGATTTTGCAGAAGCCTTCGCCCGGGACGCTCGTGATGTTGCTTTCGTCTTGCGCGCCGGCTTGGCGGCTTTTGCTGTTTTCTTTTTGCGGGTGGTCTTTTTCTTGGCCATTCTCAAAGTCTAGCACCGCCCACATAGCGACCGCAAAAGGCTTTCTGCCGATAGCCGTTGGGTCAAACGGCCGTGGCCAGCATCAGAGTATAGTGGAGCGGGTGCGCCACGAGATTCAATAGCCAGGGAACAGGACTGAAACGCCGAATGGATGCCGAACGCGGCCCTCGAGGTCGAAGCAAGCCTGAAAAGTCGAAAGGCGCATGGAAGCTCCTACCGGACGTGTGGGAGCTTATTGAGCCACGGAAAGCGGTCCTCGCGCTGGGCTTCGGCCTGATGCTGATCAACCGTGTCGCGGGGCTCGTCCTACCCGGCTCGACGAAGTTTCTAATCGACAACGTCATCGGTAAGCATCAGCGGCAGCTTCTGTTGCCAATTATCCTCGCCGTAGTGTGCGCCACGCTCGTCCAAGGCGTGACGTCGTACGCGTTGACGCAGTTGCTGTCGAAATCTTCGCAGCGAATGATCTCCGACCTTCGCATCAAGGTGCAGGCGCACATCGGCCGTTTGCCGGTGGCTTTTTACGACGCGAACAAAACAGGCGTCCTGGTCTCGCGCATCATGAGCGACGTGGAAGGCGTCCGTAATTTGATCGGCACCGGCTTGATCGAATTTGCCGGCGGGATCATGACTTCGATCTTCGCTCTGGTCGTGCTGCTGCGAATCAGCTTGAGCATGACGGCTGTCGCAGCGGTTGTGCTGATCGCATTCGCTATCTCCCTGAACAAAGCCTTTAAGACCATCCGCCCCCTTTTCCGCGCACGCCCGAAATTAAACGCGGAAGTGACCGGCCGCCTCACCGAATCCCTAGGTGGCGTTCGCGTGGTGAAGGGCTATCACGCGGAAGAACGGGAAGGCAAAGTGTTTGCCGGCGGCGTTCATCGTCTGCTCGACAATGTGATCAAGACGCTCACGATGACGTCGTTGATGAGTCTTTCGTCCACGGTGCTTATGGGACTCGTGAGCGCAGTAATCATGTTCCTCGGCGCGCAGAAAATTCTCGCTGGAACGATGACGCTCGGCACCTTTATCACGTTCACGATTTTCCTCGGCATGTTGATTGCGCCGCTGGTGCAGATTGTCAGTATCGGTCCGCAGTTGACCGAAGCCATCACGGGCCTCGAGCGCACCCGCGAAGTGTTGAACGAAAAACCCGAGGATGAACAGCCCGACCGCACAATCGTTCTCGATCGTATTACCGGTTCCGTGGCTTTCGAGCATGTGGACTTTTCCTACGACACCGGCAAGCCTGTGCTTTATGACATTACCTTCGGCTCGGCCCCCGGCACCGTAACGGCTCTTGTAGGCCCATCCGGCGCCGGCAAATCCACGATCATCGGCCTGATCGCCGCTTTTTATGTGCCCACGAGCGGCCGGGTGCTCGTGGACGGCTACGACCTCGCGCACGTCCGGCTCGATTCCTACCGCACGCAGCTGGGAGTCGTATTGCAGGATACCTTCCTCTTCGACGGGACGATTCGCGAGAACGTCGCCTTCGCGCGTCCCGATGCCACCGAGAATGAAATTCTGGAAGCGTGCCGAATCGCGCGCGTGGATGAATTTGCGGAGGGATTCGAGAACAAGTACGAAACGGTGGTCGGCGAGCGCGGCGTGAAACTTTCCGGCGGGCAGAAGCAGCGTGTCTCCATCGCGCGAGCGATTCTCGCCGATCCGCGCATTTTGATTCTCGACGAAGCGACCTCGAGCCTCGATTCCGAATCCGAAGCACTCATTCAGGAAGGCCTTCGCTATCTGATGCGCGGGCGCACCACATTTGTGATAGCCCACAGACTCTCCACCGTGCGTCGTGCTGATCAGATTTTAGTGGTTGAAGCAGGTAGAATCGTGGAACGCGGCACTCACGAATCGCTCTATGCCGCAGGCGGGCGCTACTTCGAGCTTTATACCAAGCAGCACGGCGTCGAAACCAACCTCTTTTTGGCCCCCGGAGAGGGTAGTTCAGCGCCGGACGAATCGGAAATCCCGGTTAGCGAACCTGCTTCAGCAGGCCAGAGTGACACCGATCTTCCAAACGCGATTCGTCTTCTGCGCGGCCCCGGCAACTAAATCCACATCGTCAAAGAATGGGCTTTCAGTATCCGCTAATTGGAATAGGCGCCGCAGCCAGCCGCTCGACTTCCATCCGTCATTTACCGCGCCATGCACACGCTGTACAATCTCCGCTCCTCGCATTTCTGATGGCAAGAACCGGAGGCTCTCCCATGGTCGCGCGCGTCACGCACTATCGCATCCGTCCCGGGAAGCTCGAAGAATTTAGTGCCACCGTGCAATCCCTTACGGCCGCAATGGATAAGCTGAAAGGATTTCGGGTCCTATTGGTGTTGCGAGGTGATGAATCATCGGGCCAGGATGCCATGGCCATATCCGTCTGGGAGTCTGCCGAGGACATGAAAGACAGCGACAGCAACTCTTTCTATTACCACGTGGTTTCGAAATTGATTGGCTGCTGTGAAAGCTTCTCGCCGATGCATGAACAGGAAGTCATGGTCAGCAAATTCGCAAATTGCTGACGATTCCGCTGCCCGATTCCTCCGCAGAAACTCGGCTCGATCGTTCATGCCTGCGGAATATTTATCCACATCGAGGTACACTTGCTCCCTGCGCTTGCGGTCACGCCGCCCGTCCGTAAGCAATAATTCCGGAGACCCAATCGAGTGTCAGGCCCTGCCGAGCTGTTGCGTCAAATCCCCGCCGAGTTCACGCTACCCGCAGCCATCATCCTTGGCTCCATCATTCTTGTAAGCCTCGTGCTCTTTCACGGAATGGGCATCCATTGGGTTTCCACGATTCATAAACGCGGCGAGCTCCGCTTGCGCGCCGGGCGCCCTCACGTTTTCGCCGCGCTCGTTCTTTTCGGCACCGCCGTCTTTCTCCTTCTCTCGCTTCACATTATCGGCGTCATCTGGTGGGCCATCGTCCTCACGCGTCTCGGACTGATTCACACCGCGAAGGACGCCATCTATTTTTGCGCCAACGCCTACACCACCCTCGGCTACGGCCAGGTGGACCTCGACTCGCAGTACCGTATCATCAGCCCTATCATTGGAATCTCCGGATTATTTACGTTCGCATGGACCACCAGCATGCTCGTCAATATCGTGCGAAGTCACAATGCCCTTCTCGAAACTCTTGAACTCGAACGCGCCAAGGAGAAGCAGCTCCGCCAAAATCTGAAGCTCGCCGTGGGCAGCGCCTTCACTCAGGAACGCAAATCCGAACGTGCTGAAAGCACTTCCATTGCCGAGGAAAGCGCGGGCGCTTCGCTCGTGCGCCATTGGCAGCTCTGGCGCGAGGAGCGCCAGAAACTCAGAGCAATCCGCGCGAGTTTCTGCGCCGAGACCAAAGTCCTGATCCATCAAGAGCAGGACGCAGAAGAAAAGCTCGGCACGCCCGAGCCAGAAGTATCCCAGCCGACCGCGAAGCGAACTCCTCCGCAAAAGCCATAGTAATCGCAATCGCCAAAAGAAATTGAATCAGGGAAAATCGCAGCGATGAATCAATAAACTGGTGCCGGAGGAGGGACTTGAACCCACACGGGCCGTTAAGCCCACCGGATTTTGAGTCCGGCGCGTCTGCCAGTTCCACCACTCCGGCACGTGTTGCGGAAGCACGGCGCCTTTCAGCGCCGCTTTCAGACTAGATTGAATGTATCGCTTGTGAATAGCGCGGGTCAAGCCGCCGGGGCGGCGGCGCCATCACTCCGCTTACAGTTGCGCTCCGCAGCGGTCTGATGCGAGAGTCTTACGATTCCTGTTTTCTATCGGAGGCCGCATGAAGCGCTCAGTCCACCGCCTTTGGCTGATCAGCATCGCGCTCGTCACACTCGCGTTTCCTGCTCGCGCATTCGCCTCGGCCGATGAATCTGCCCCCGGCCATTTGGTCGAAGTCGAAAAAGGCAATATCTACTACGAGGAATGCGGCACCGGTCCCGACGCCGTCGTTTTAATTCACGACGGAATCGCGCACTCCGCCGTCTGGGACGCCGTCTGGCCCGCATTTTGTAAAGAATTCCACACGGTGCGCTATGACCGCCGCGGATACGGCCGCTCGCCCGCCGCCACACCCTGGTATTACGAAACCGACGACCTCTTCACGCTCCTGCGCCATCTGAAAATCAGCCGCGCATTTCTTGTGGGAAGCTCGCACGGCGGCGAACTCACAATTGATTTCACGCTCGCGCACCCGAAACTCGTCGACGGCATGGTCCTCGTCGGCGCGGTCGTCAGCGGCTACGGCTTCTCCGATCACTTTCTGAATCGTGGCATTGCCAATAATGCCCCGATGGAAAAAAACGGCGTCGCGCCATGATCTCAAATTGGTCGAATGACAAATACCTGCTGGCCGCCGATCACCCCGAAGCGAAAAAGAAACTCCACGAAATCCTATCGGCCGCTCCGCAGGACTTAAATCATCCCGACTTCCCGCGTCCCACGCCTGATTCCCTTCCGCGCTTAAGCGAGATCCATGTTCCCACTTTAATTCTCGTAGGCGACATCGATATTCCCGACGTTCACGCCCACGCAGGCGTAATCGAAGCCGGTATCCCCAATTCCCGCCGCATCGTCGTCGAAGACTCCGGCCACCTCATGTACCTCGAGAAACCCGAAGAATTCACCCGCCTCGTAATCACATTCATCAAATCCAACAGCGACTAATCCGCGTTGCCGTTCAGTAGCACAGGCATTCCTGCCTGTGCCAACGAAACAACGCGGCACACATCCTCAATTCCTCGGCTCGTGCATGGCATCGTTCTTTTTTCTTCGACACTCCGAACTCCGCGAAATACTTTCTCTCAACGCATCACCTCTGCGAATCCTCGACGATCGCCCACCGCGCCTACTTCGCCGTTACCTTGATTTCGCGTTCTTCGCCGCCTGCCACCTCGATCGACGTTCCACCCGCCAGATAGCCTTGAATCACCTCCGGCTTACCCCACTCGAGGCTCCAGTCCGTCACCGCAATCACCGTGTACTTCCCCGGCGACACCTGATTCAGCGAAAACGATCCGTCGCTATCGCTCTGGTCCCGCCGATACTCGCTAAGATTCCGAAGATCTTCCGGAACCAGCACCACCATCATTCCCGGAGCCGGCTTCCCTCCACGCTCTACGATCCCTTTCACGCGTGCATTTACGCCGCGTGCCAAAGTCAAAATCAATCGCAGGTCGCTCCCGCCACTGATCTCGATCTTTCGCCCAGTCAGACTTATCCCATTCGCGCTCACGCTCCGAAGCTCCAGCCCTCCCGGCGCCACACAAGACACTTCGTACACTCCCGGCTCGATCTCATCGGAAGAAAAACTGAAATTCCCGGCCGAGTCTACGTCCTGCCTGAAACGGGCTCCACTGGTAGCGTTTCTCAGAAATATGAGCACTCCCGGCGGTGGAGATGCATTTCCTTCCACCCGCACCATGCCACTCACCACTCCCGCTGGCGCAATTCCACTCACATCAAGCGTCTGCCCATCCGTGGGATCTACCGGCACCGACTTGCTCACTCTGATGGGCTGCCGCGCCTCACCGGGATTGCCGGTCATCACTTGGACGACTGAGGGGCCGGGGCGTAGACCGTCGACTTCCAAAACGAGAGGTCCTGACGACCGCCCAGCATCCCGCCGAGTGGAAACGTTCGACCGATCCTGGAAGGTTCCAAAAATTGTTTGCTTGACCATGACCTCGGTAAACGCTTGGGGATCTGCCTCACCCATTTCAATGCGTATATGTAGCGCGGGCACGGGCACAAGCCTCATGTCAGCCCTCGCGCTACCGCCTGCCTCAATGCGCATAGACGCTGCGCCGCTCACGTCTGTCGCATTGGGATAGTAGGTAATCGGATAAACCAAATCGAGGCTGGGATTGCGTAGCACGGCCTTTTGCGGAGCCCCCGTGAGTCCGAAGGAAAAACGTCCCGCGAACTCTGCATACCACGGCTGCGCTGATACGGCGAGATAGTAGTTGCCACTCAGCAGGGACGTGAATCGATACTGTCCCTCGTCATCCGTGTTTTTGTGTGCCAGCAGATGCTTCACATGCCTGCCGTTCTGGATATCCTCACGAAATAAAAACATTTTTGCGGACTGAACCGGCTCGCCGGCCTCATCCGTCACTTCGCCGGAAATCACACCCTCCGGCGGCAGCGGAAACACCAAATTTTCGGTATTCAGGTCTGGCCCTACAAGGATCGCGGTCGTGAATTGCTCGTGCTGCAAATACATCTGCTCAACGTAACCCTTCCGCCGCGCCATTAGGACGTAGCGGCCTGCCGGGATCTGGGTAAACACAAAGCTGCCGTCGGTGCCGGCTCGCAATGTGCGATTCAAGTTCGGCGACGATGCAGCAGCAATGAACACATAGGCGCCAGCCACCGGCGCGTTCGTCATCGAGTTCACCACACGGCCTGTGATTCGGAAGTCGCCCGTAGCTGCCGCGTCATTCTGTTTTTGCTGCTGCGGGGCTTGTGCCTGCGGCGATACCGGCGCTCCCGCGCGAGACGCATCCTGCGCCGCGCTTCCCGCCAACAACAATGCTATCCACGCCAACGTTTTGAGCATGGCTTTACTTCTCTCTGTGCAGGAGTTCCAGTTCCAAGTGACTCTCTTGCTTCGCGCTGAGCGTTACGTCTTGCGTCTTCGTCAGGTAATCGCGCAGCGCTTCCGGATTTGTATATTCAAGATCGTCCGCTCGATCGATTGCCAGCACGCGATAGGAACCCGGCGCAAGATCACCGATGTTGAACACCCCGTTCATAATTTGCGCCACTCTTACCAATCGCGGCGCACGACTGGACACCAACAGCACCATCCCATTCGCGGGCGCCGATCCGGCCGTACGGACAGTCCCACTTACCTTCGCCCCGTCATTCCTCAACGTCACCTCGATCGCTTCCGTGGTTCCCCCCTCTGGCACTGTCAAGTCCTCCGCCAGCAAATCAACGGATCCGTACAGGGCGGACTCCACGTACCATCCGGAATCCGGATGGATGTCCACCGAATAAGCTCCTGGCTCCACATTCTTAACCACGATGCCCTTTTCATCATCATCCGGTTCCTGTTCGGACCACGCCGCACCGAGGCGCCCGTTCCGTTGGTTCCTCATCAAAATAACCCTGCCAGTCGGATGATTTTCATTCGCGTCCGCGCCGCCGTTCGCCCGGAAGTCCACGGGAATCGAGACCATTGGTGCCACTGATAAGGTCACGTTCGCAATATTCGAGTCCACGTGCAACGTCGCCCTGCCCACCAGACGAAATTTGCCCCTCGACGACGCAGTTCGCCACGAGTGTGTAGACTCCCGCCGGCATCTCTCCGCTCCGAAACACCCCTGTCACCGGGTTCACCCTCACACCAATAGGAATGTCCTGGCCAGAGCTGTCTATCACCTGCGGATAGCAGGGCTGTCCAGGCGTCCCGCCCACGATGGCGCCCGAAATTCGATGCAGCGGCACAGTGCTTAGTGCGAGTTCCAGCCGCGCACGCCTCCCCGGATTCACCTCCACCGTTGCCGCCCCTTCCAATTCTCCGGCGTTCGGATAGAACACCCGCGGATAGCCCACATCGTTCCCTTGCGCGCCCTCACCGACATGTCCCACTGGTCGAAAACTTGGCCCCACCGACACATAGTATTTGCCTGGAACCAGGTTACCGGCCCGGTATTCACCTTGCTCGTCCGTCTGTCCGCCACCATGCTCATCCCAATAACGACGTCCTTGCTGAACTTGCGAGCCCAACAGGCGCACGGGTAAGCCCTCCGCCCCCTCGCCATCCTCGCCCGTCACGATTACCGTGATCGTACTTTCCGGATCGAGCTTCAGCACCAGCGGCGACGTATCCCCACCGATCGTGACTCTCGTGGAAGACCCGGCGGGGGAATCCGTGTACCCCGGCTTATGCGCGTAGATTACAGCCTGGCCTTGCGCAAGGTTCTCGAATCGGAACTTGCCGCCTTCATCTGTGAGCATTGCTTGCGATTGCCCGCCCATCAGCTGGACCAATGCTCGCCGGATGGGTGCGCCCGTCAAAGCGTCCACCACGGTTCCGCTCAACTTATACTGCCCCGCGCCACTAGAGGTACCTGCAGCTCCGTTGGGACCAATCTGGATTTGGATGGCTGCTGAGGGGCCGGACACAACAAGACAGGAAGCTACACCCAAAGAGCAAACTAAAACCACATGGCGCAAGAGGTGCAATACCGAGTCACGCATTTTCATCTTAACCGGTTGAATATTTAGACGGATTATACCTTAAACCAATCGGGTAAGTCCTAAAGCCGTCATCGCCGGCACGGCCCGTTTGAAGTGCGTGCGACTTGCCGCCGCTTTCATAAGCCCCGCCTTGCTGGGACGGTTCACGGCGAAAGCGTCGCCAATCCAACTTCAACGAAAAAACGCGGGAATAGGTATCTTCGTGCAGGTGTGGAGCGGATGCTCAGCGCAGGCCGCGCTGTCGTAAGAAGCGCTCTGCCGAAGACTCAACTAGTCGGCTACGCGGCTCACTTCGGTGCGTAGAAAAGATAATCCGCGGAATACGGCACGCGCACTTCCCCGCCCGAGTGCGAACTGTCACACCCGGACGCGGGCGCTTTGCCGCCTTTCGTATTGAGGCGCTGAATCGTTGTAGCGCGCGACAGCACACCGCTGCCTTCGTGGCTCACGATGTTGACCAGAAGCCATGGAATGGAGTCGGCGTCCGGTGAGGGAGCACTCGCAACTGCCTTCCCGATCACACGGCTGCCGTCATTTGCTTCCCACGATGGTCCGGCGAAATGTTTACCGAAGGCCTTGCCATCCTGGTCGAAGAGTTGCGCGTCCGGAGCCTTCAGCGTCCAGGCGAATTGCCCCGCTTCACCCTTGCAGATGTACACCTGATCGCCCTTCGCATGCAGCCGAAAAAGGAGCTGTTCATTGGCCGGCGGCCGAAGTTTTTCCGGCACCTCCTGCGCGCCAACGGCGCACGAAAGCACAGCGATCGCGACGGCGAGCAGAGCAACACATCCGAATCCGCCAATGTGATTGAGCATAGCAAGTCTCCTCCTATCAAAACGCAGAGCGGGGTCGCTGCGCAATATAACTCAAGTCACCCCACAACATGAAACAGAACAGCGGACGCGTCTCGGGTAATAAGAAACTCGGAAGGTCTGGAGTTCAATCTCCGCTTGCCAGCAGCACGGCAAACACAGCGCAGCCCAGCAGCACCACGAGTATTGCCGCCAACAAAGAAGGCGAAATGCGGCGCAGGGTGTACCATGGTGCGGATTCAAAAGTTAAAGCCGTAGTGGCGGCGAAAGAAAACCCTAAGGAAACTGATGCTGCGTGAAAGGCGACTGGCCGTTTTTCTGTTTTTCGTTGGCTTTCTGCATCCGTCCGTTAACGCCGGCGCGCAAAACGTGAAGTCTACGTTCGACAAATCCGTGGATTTCACGAAATACAAAAAATATACGTGGGGATCAAATTATCTGCTGACTCTACAGCCGAAAGACGTTCAGGAACGCATCAACATGGCGATCGTCGATTCCATTAACCGGAATCTTCGAGCCGCGGGTTTCGTCGAAGACGATGGCAATCCGGACTTCAAGGTCACCTACGAGGCCGGAGGGCAACCCCAAGCCGATGTGGGCGCTCAACGACCCTTGTACGCTTCAGACATGGTTGGCTACTACTGGGGTAATCTCAGCGGAATTTCCTCGGACGTTTGGGTTTCCAGCTTGGCGAAAATAAAAATTACCGTCACCGACGCCGCCACAAAAAGCAATCTTTGGCAGGCCACCGCTTCCAAAACGATTCACGATCCTATGAAATTTACGAACAACCTCCAGCAGAATGTCGACAAGGCCATCCAAAAGACAATGAAAAGTTTCCCTCCAAAGAAGTGATGAGATCAAATCTTGAAGTCCCGTGTGGAAGGTGCGCTCTCGGTCATCGGAGCGGACGCAGATGGGCGAGTCTTTTGGCCGTTCGAGCGGCGCAATACGGGACGTAGCTCCTCAGGGTGGTCCTGAAGATAGGCGAGGAGGCGGCGCTTCTTTTCCTTGCCGCGTTTGCTGCCGGCGGATTGGGAATCTTCGGCCATCCATTCCGGTATGCGCGCGGCGACGCGATCGTAAATCGAGAGCCACATCTTTTTTACGGTCGGTAAAGAAACGTTCAGCTCCCGGGCCAGAGCCGAATTGGTTCCCGTGTTGTTGGACATGCAGCGCACCAACATGCGCTGTTCGCTCGCGCTGAAGTAAAGAACAGGCGACTGGTAGTCAAACAGTGTGCCAACCCAAGAGCCGGGCCGGCCACCCTCGAGTTCCCGCGTGATCCCGACAACATAAGGGTTCCTGGCAAATTCCTCTTTTCCTCTCTTGATTGATTTCACATAGCGCGCGGCTTTGGGATCCCAGTAGAGCCCGCCCGCGTCGATGGCCCACTGCAGGCGCTGCGGGCTCTCGGCTTGAGAAGTGATCATTTCCTTCAAACGATACCCGCGATGTATCTCGATATAGGCGCGTCCCATCAAATGATAGATCTCGCTACGTGCCGCAAAAGCCGGCTGAGAAAGCGTTTCCCACACGAGTTCGTTGAGTCCCTCGCCAGAATTGGCTTCGCGAACTTCTTTGTCGGAAAGCACGGGGGAATCCGCGCGTAGGGCGCGTTTGGTCAGTTCGGCGCCGACCCAAAATTGTGGCGTCGCTTTCATCTCGCGAATAAACTCGTCGCGCACAAACACGCCCACGCCGACCCCGGCGAGAGTGACGCGGCCTCTCTCGACCTCCTCGAAGACCGCCGTGGTCATTGCTTCCGAGCTGAGCAAGCGAAGCCACACCCGGCTCAAACCCTTGATAGCAGAGCCGTAGCGCGGGCCAATCACGGGGTGGGAAGCGATGATTTCAGCGCATCCTGCCACGTCTTTCGGTTCCATGGAACGCCAGCGAAAAGGCATAGGGTTACCCCTGGCCGGCCAACTAAATGCAGATATGGTCCTTTTAGGTTACTTGTAATTAGCATAAGCGCTGCTAGGATGCCAGCCCTCTGCGCAACGGAGGACCTATGAGCCCAGTTCAAGGCACGCCAGCAAGTCGTACGATCGCCCCAATCCTCGGGTTGTCACTCCTGGTTCTTGGTTTGAGTTTGTTCTTTGTGAGTGCGGCTCGGGCGGACACTTGGAGTCCTGGGGCTGTCGTAACCTATGACCAAACGGACTGGGGTGATCTGACGAATGCAGCGGGGATGTTGGTGGACGATAAGTTCGACTCTGTATATCCCTCCGACTTATTCTATATTGGCAGCACGACGCCTGGCTACTTTATGGTTTTCACGGGCGGCCCGGATCTGACAGACTACCTCCCGACCTCTGGGGCTCCCGGACCACTGGATGCGGATCTCTTAAATCCGACTACCAGCTCGTCGGGACTTTTCGGAGGCGAAGTGGCCGCATTGAAGCTGAACCTTGACTTCTCCAATGCCGGCCTGATTCCCAATTCATCCGGCCTGTTGCTTGGAGATTTGATTCTGACGGGATTTAGCGGATCTGAATCGTCGCTCAATGGTCTCACTGTCAACCAATTTTTCCCTCTCAGTCAGACGGCACTCGCCGGGCAGGCCACGAGCATTGAGCTCGCGGATATCGACAACATTACGGCCAATATCAACGACGCGTTTGACGCAGGTCAGGTTGACTCGTTCGCGCAAGACCATCTCGTCGCTCCCGGCTCGTCTGTGGCGATACCGGAGCCGCCCACGCTCCTGCTCGCGGTGGTGGGACTTCTAGCTGCCGCCACCTTATGGCGTCGACAGGTCGTTTAGTTTTGATAGTGCGAGCACGTCAAGGAGGGAGTTCAAAATGCGAAAGACCTTGCGGATCATCCCCGTGCTATTGCTGTTCGCGGCCATAGGCGCGCCCACGGTTGCGAGGGCCGACATTACCTATGCAGTGGATGAAACGGTTGGGGCCGGCTCCGCGACTGGTTTCATCACAACCGATGGAACCATTGGAATTCTCGATACCGCCGACATTCTCAATTGGAATCTTACCTTGAACGACGGCACCAACCCCCCGGTTGACCTCGAAGGGCCGGCGAGCGGCAACAATTCCCTCGTGCTTCTGGTCGGATCGGATTTGACGGCGACGCCCTCGCAACTGATCTTCGCTTTCGGCACCGCCGACGGAGGCAGGCTCCAGTTCTACATCAGTGGCGGCCCAATCATTTGCTACAGCACCATCGTCGATTGCACGGGCACGCCCGTAGGTATATCGCTGGACACGCTTACTCCCGACACCAACTTCGTCTACACAGCTTTATCGGACACTGAGGGAATAGCGGGTCCGGTCCCAGCTCCCGAGCCGAGTACTCTCATCCTGTTGCCGGCAGGGATCGCGCTGCTGCTCCTGACGAGAAAACGACTCGCCTGGCATTCCAACTGACGGCCACGTAAGCAAGGTTGCTGGCCTGCGTATGTTTACACATCGTCAGACAACCCCTCTAACGAGCCGAAAACAGGCAGTAAGTCCTGATTAGTAAGGAAGCAGTTGCGGGACCGCTAGTTCGGAATGGTGCGGCGACGCCAGAGCATTGAGCCTATGAGACTAAACAATCCGAGGCTGAGCGTCCCTGGTTCGGGAGTAATGACTGGCAGCGGGTCGTTCATCTGCAATGTGTCCAGAATAAAGCCCTGGGGCGCACCTGCGGTGTAAGTGAACACCACGGACGTAATGTCAGGCGCCGACAGATCGGCGAATCCCAGAAAAATCGCGGTGCCGTCGTTGGAGTTGGTAGAGTTCCCGTTCTCCGTGTAACTTCCCAACAAGGTGGCGCCGTCGTAGGCCGTTATCGTACCAGTGAAGGTGCCGTAGAAATTAGACGCGATCTGCGCACCGACTGACGAAATCCCCTGGCTGAACAAAAGCGTGAGCGAATCAGCGCGCACCAAAATAAGATTGTCACCCGGCGAAAAGTTCCCAAGGAAATCGTTCACACCGGAGCCCTGCTGCCCCAGCAAACCCGAACCGGAAAAGGTTTCAATGATATCAAGGCCATTCGCGGACGTCAAACTGAATGGGCTGGACACGGCGGTGCCTGCGCTACCTAGTTGTCCCCAATTTGCACTGTCGTTCGTTGCACCTGGAGCGGTGAGGCCTGTCGTAGTGTCCCCCATGGCCGAACCTGCAAGGGTCAACATGGACAAAAGTGCCAACACGAAAGGCCACTTGATCGTTGCAAGCCCCATAACTGACAACCTCAGGATTGGAGCGTTCGTACGACTTGCTTGCGTTCCTTTAACTGGGCTCATACGTCCTCCGTTGCGGAGAGGGGCGGCACACTAGCACAGCGCTTATGCAAAGTACAGTGACCTAAAAGACCCATATCTCGTCGTATGCCATGGGCAAATCTACTGCTGCCAACCGCCGCCGAGCGCTTGATATAGCTGAACATAGTTCTGAATTTCTGTGAGCCATGCCTGATCCAGATTGATTTCTGAGGTGAAATATTGCTGCTCGGTCACCAGCACCTCAAGGAATGCGGTATATCCGCCCAGAAATCGAACGTTGGCGAGACGCGCAGCTTCCTTGTAGGTGGCTGTCTGTTCCTGCAGCTTGATGCGAAATTGCCGGGATTGATTGTAGCCGACGAGACCATTGGAGACGTCTCCAAACGCCTGTAACACGGTCTGCTTGTAAACCAGTTCGGCTTCATCTCGCTGGGCCCAGGCAAGACGGTAATTCGCCTGAATACGGCCCCCCTCAAAGATGGGTTGAGCAACTTGTCCCGCTAATGCCCAGGCCGACGTGGTGAGTCCGCCCCCGAGGAAGCTGTCCAAAGCTGTGCTTTGCACGCCGAAGGCGCCCGTTAATGAGAACTGCGGGAAGAACGCTGCCTTCGCCACTCCAACGTTCGCATTGGAGGCTACGAGACTTTGTTCGGCCTGGAGGACATCCGGCCTGCGTTCGAGAATTGCGGACGGCAATCCGGCTGGCACCTCAGGCATGTGCGGCTGTTGAGTCAGAGGAGATCCGCGAAGAATGGGCCCAGGATTTCTACCCAGCAGGATGCTGATCTGATTCTCCGTCTGCTCAATGCCTTGCTTTAGTGAAATGATCTCTGCTTCCGCCTGTTGTTGCAAGAGCTCGGCCTGCAGAACATCCGTGATCGCACTTTCGCCACCTTTGAATTTGATGGTGTTAATCCTCACAATTTCCTTATCGGTTTCCAATGTGCGTTCCGAGGTGTCGAGTTGAGAATCGAATGCGCGCAATTGAAAATAGGCGTTTGCCACAGCCGAAATTACGGTGATTCGAACCACACCTTGCCCGTATTCGGTGGCCAGCAGATTTGCGCGCGCCGCTTCCGTCGCTCGACGAAACTGACCCCAGAAATCGAGTATCCACGAGGCTTGCACCGCGACCGAGCCGACCGTCGAGTTCCCTGGGAGCGGCTGCATGCGTTGGTTCTGGATGCCCCCGGCTACGTTCACCGTCGGAAGTTGATTGGCGCGAGTAATCCCAAGATCAGCGCCGGCCTGCAGGACCCGCGCGGCGGCAATGCGCACGTCATAGTTGTTGGCGAGAGCTTCCTTGAGAAGGCCCTGCAGCACTTCGTCCGGAAAGACAGCCGGCAGCTTCATTTCTGCGAATGTTTCGCCTGCGGATTGGCCGGAGGGCCCGGGCGGGAGTCCGCGATAATCGACCGGGACATTCACGTCGGGGCGTTTGTAGTTCGGCCCCACTTTGCACCCACACACGCAGAACAGCAACACGATGGCGATGGACGCTTTCCTGCGCATCATGGCTGCCCCTCTTCCGAGCCAACGCCGGCGACCGGCGGATGGTGCGGCCTTTCTTTCTCTTTACTGAAGAGGTTGCCGAAGCGCTCCACCACGTCAAAGGACACCGGCACGAAAAAGATAGCAATGATCGAGGATGCGAGCATGCCCCCGATGACCACCGTTCCTAACACCTGGCGCGAGATCGCGCCCGCGCCGGCGGCTATCCACAACGGCACGCAGCCTAAAATAAAGGCGAAGGCGGTCATCAGGATGGGTCGCAGTCTCAGTCGTGCGCCCGAAAGGGTCGCTTCGAGCAGCGGCTTCCCACTGTCGTACTCGATCTTGGCAAATTCCACGATGAGGATCGCGTTCTTGGCCGACAGACCAATCAGCATGACCAAGCCAATCTGAGCGTACACATTATTTTCAAGGTGGCGGAAGTAAAGTGCGAAGAAGGCTCCGAATACTGCGATCGGCACGCCCAGTAGCACGCTGAAAGGCAGCGTCCAGCTCTCGTACTGAGCCGCCATGATGAGGAAGACGATAAAGAATGCCAAACCAAAAATGACGGCGGGCGACACTCCCTGCGCGGCCCTTTGCTCCTGGTAAGACATACCCGAATAGTCGAAACCCATCTGACTGGGCATCGTCTTCCGGAAGACATCCTCCAATGCCGCCATGACCTGAGCAGAGCTGTATCCCGGCGCCGCCGAGGCGTTAATCTGTACGCAGTTGAAGAGGTTGTACCGCATGATGAACTCAGGGCCGTTGCGCGGATACGTACTGGTGAGAGTGCTCAAGGGAACCATATCGCCGGATGCGTTCCGGACGTGAAACTTGCCTAGGTTTTCCGCATTGGTTCGGAAGTCACCATCGGCCTGAACATACACCTGCCATTGCAGACCGAAACGGTTGAAGAAATTGATCAGCGAACCGCCCATAAATGTCTGCACTGTCTGGTAGAGTTCGTTCAGCGGTATCTGCTGGGTCATCGCCTTGGCGTTGTCCACCTTTACCCCAAGCTGGGGCACGTTGAGCAGGGCGGTTGTGAGAACTCCGGCCAACTCGGGGCGCTTGCGGGCCTCTTCCCCAAATATCCGCGCATTTTTTGCGAGAAACTCGATGCCGCTCCCCGACCTGTCTTCAAGAATGAAAGTTGCGCCACCCGATGTGCCTACACCCGGAATTGCCGGCGGGGGGAATGAGAAAGCAATTCCCGACGGAACCCTCGAGAGCGCCTGTTGAAGGTGGGCTTTGATCCCTTGGTAGCTGGTCTCGGGAGTTTTGCGCTCTTCCCACGGTTTCAGCGAAATGAAAAAGAATGAGCTGTACGTGGTGTTCACTCCACTCAACATGCTGTATCCCATGACCGAGCTGACGTATTGCACGCCAGGTGTGTCCATGATGATCTTTTCTACTTCGCGCGCGGCCTCCGAGGAGAGCTGCAGCGATGCGGCGTTAGGCAGCTGCAAGCCGCCATAAAGATAGCCCTGGTCTTCATCGGGGAGGAAACTCTGTGGGATCCTCTTACCGAACAGGCCCGCACCGACAGCCAGCAAGGCGAGTATGACGAATGCGAAGAAGGACTTGTGGATGAGGTGCCTGCACGCGTTCACGTACCCGTCGGTAGCACGCCCGAAGCCCTTATTGAAACCTCGGAAGAAAACGCCGAGAGGGCCGCGCGTCGGCTTTTTGGGACGCAGCATCAGGGCCGAAAGCGCGGGGCTGAGTGTGAGCGCGTTGAATGCCGAGAAGAGCACCGAAATTGCGATGGTGATTGCGAACTGCTTATAAAGCTGCCCAGTAATCCCGGGAACGAAGGCCGTGGGAATGAAAACCGCGGCGAGAATCAGTGCAATCGCGATTACCGGCCCCGAGACCTCTTCCATAGCTTTGATGGCGGCGTCGTGGGGAGACAATCCATGCTCGATGTGCTGTTCCACTGCCTCGACCACAACGATCGCATCATCGACCACCAGTCCAATCGCAAGAACGAGCCCGAAAAGCGACAGTGTATTGATGGAGAATCCAAATAGCGGAAAGACCATAAAGGTTCCTACCAGAGAGACAGGAACCGCGAGCAGCGGAATAAGCGTTGCCCTCCAACCCTGGAGAAAGATGTACACGACGATGATTACCAGGATTAGGGCTTCGAACAGCGTCTTGTAGATTTCATGGATCCCTGCACTGACGGCGAGCGTCGTGTCGAGGGCCACGTTGTAATCCAGGCCGCTCGGAAAACGGCGGCTCGCCTCCTCCATCATTTTCAGGACCGCGGATCGAGTCTGCAGGGCGTTACTGCCGGGAGTGAGATAGAGCGCAAGGAGGGCCGCGGGCTGGGCGGGCTTATTCTCTCCTGCAGTTCCCATCCGCGCGAGGATGGAATAGTATTGCGCTCCGAGACTCACACGCGCTACGTCTTTCAGCCGCAGGATTGATCCGTCCGGCTGGGCGCGGACGACGATCTCGCCGAACTCCTCAGCCGTGGGCAGGCGGCCCGGAGCCCGAACGTTGTAGGTGAATTGCTGACCTGGAGGCACAGGCTCAGCTCCGATCTGACCTGCGGGATTGACCTTGTTCTGAGCCTTGACCGCATTCGTGATATCGGACACGGTCACTCCCAGACTTGCCAGCCGATCAGGATTCACCCAGATGCGCATGGCGTAGGGGCCAGCGCCGAATACCTGAACCTGGCCGACACCCGCAATACGCGTCAGCGCATACTGCAAATTGATATTGGCGTAGTTGGCCAGGAAAATGTTGTCGTAAATGCCGGTGGGCGAATAAAGGTCGAGCAGCATGAAAGGGGCAGTCGTCCCAGGCTGCACGATAACGCCCTGCTGTGTAACCTCGGCGGGCAGTTGCGAGTTGGCCTGCCCACTCCGCATCTGTGCCAGAATCTGGTCGGTGTTAATGTCAGTCCCCAACTGAAAGTCAACGTAAAGCGTCATTCCTCCGCCGGAGCTGGCGCTTAATGAGTACATGTAGTTCATGCCAGTGACGCCTGACATTTGCTGCTCAAGGGGAGTTGCCACGGACTCGGCAATCGTCTGGGCATCCGCGCCGGGATAGGTGGCCTTGACTTGGATCATCGGGTCCGCAATATTTGGAAACTGCGCCGTAGGCAGGCTGAGCATCGTGACCACACCCACCAGCACCATCAGAATTGCTATGACCATCGCGACGATCGGCCGATTGATGAAGAATTTGGCCATGGTCAGTTGCTGCCCCCCTCCGTCGAGGCTGGCGTGTACGGTCTGGCAACAACCGGAATGCCGTTCTTTGCCAGTTGCGGCGCTGCAGCTGCGACCATCTGTATTCGTTCAATTCCTTCAGCCACAACTTCCTCGTCCGGCTGCAAACCCTCGCTAACGATCCAGTTCGGACCCACACGTTCTCCCATTTTCACCGGCCGAAATCTGGCTTTATGATCCGATGAGAGTACGATGACCATGTAGTTCGACTGCACCTCGATAACGGCGCGTTGCGGAACTAGCAGCGCGTTCCGATTCACACCGGTTTGAATCCGTACCCGTCCAAATCCGCCGGGACGAAGCGCGGCATTCGGGTTGGCGAATTCGGCCGCCATTTGAATCGTGCCAGTCTGGCTTCCAATCTGGCGATTGACGTAAACGAAACGACCTTTTTGCGGATAAGGGACGTCGTTAGCCTGAATGAACTCGATAGGAGTGCGTGCGAGTGAGTCCCGGCTAACCTTGCCGGAAATGATTCCCTCTACCCTTGACGCAACGCCCAGGAAAGCGCTCTCGCTCACATTGAAGTAGGCCCAAATCGGATTGACCTGGGAGACTGTCGCCATTTTTGTAGCCGTACCGACTAGGTCACCAATCTGGGAGTTCGATACGCCGGCGATGCCGTCAATCGGTGAATTAACATTGGTCCAGGCGAGGTTTAACTCCGCATTCTTCTCACTGGCCTTCTCGGCTAGTACTTCCGCGGCAGCAGCATCACGGTTGGCGGTATCGTTGTCCAGTTGCTTTTGCGGAATCGCGTTTTGCGCGGCTAACGGAGTGTCGCGGGCGACGTCGGCCTGGTACTTCGCGAGGTTTGCTTCCGCTCTCGCTACCGACGCTTTGGCTGCGTCAAGTGCTGCCTCGTATTGCCGCGGATCGAGCTCGAACAAACGCTGCCCCTTCTTGACGAAGTAACCGTTCTGGTATTCCTGCTTCAGCAGGTAGCCCTGCACCTTGGGAGTGATCTCGGCGTTCACCGGGCCACTTAATTGCGCAACCCATTCGTTGTAAATCGGCACGTCCTGTTGGGCGACGGTCGCCACAGTCACTTCGGGGGGCGCTGACGGAACAGGTACTTCCTTTTTTGAACACCCGACAAGCCCTGTGAGCAGACATGCTGCGATGGGGAGCAGAATCAAAAGCACGCATCTCGAAAATGAACTTCCCGGATCGCCTTGCTTCGGTTCTGCGGTGCATGATCCATACAACTGAAATTCACGTCGGATATGCATTGATTCGCTCCTTGTTGACGAGTTCCAATGAAAGCGACCAATGAGAGGTTTACGCCAGTCTCCCTCGGAAATTCGCCGCCGATTCTTTCGAGTGGGCGGAGACGGCCGAGACAACGGGGATTATTGGGTAATACCGAGCTCTCGCTTGCGAGCCCATGAACGGGTGAGTCTACAACATCACGACGCTCGGGAGCGAAATCAGATTTAGTGGAGAACCTGATTGTTTCGGATCTTCTGGAATAGAATCCGTTCGCCCAGCGATTGCGGCCCGCCTCCCCTATAGAAGCTGGCTGCGCTATTGTGACGGTCGATTCCGATGGTGTTTACGGCGCGCATATCGGCCGCCGCCCAACATCGCACGAATGCCAAACACACACAGAGTGAATAGCAAGGAGAACCAGAGGAAAAATCCGAACAGAACAACGACCCAGTTGCCAGCATCCGTCACGGTTAGAGGCTCCCAGCCGAATACGGGAGTCGCGATCAGAAGCGCCAACGCCGCGCATGCGATCAAATATGTGCGGATGTTCCAAAGAGGCTGAATCCGAATCATCAGATCAGGCCTCAAAGGTTTGCTCCGGCTCCGGCAGCTTATCGTCGGGTCTCGCACTCCATACGTACAGTGTCGGCAAGACAAAAATGCTCATTACGAGATTGACCATCAATCCTCCTACGATCACGATCGCGAATGGCCGCTGTGAATCGGAGCCGATGGCATGCGATAACGCTGCGGGCAGCAATCCGAGGGTCGCCACGAGCATCGTCATCATGATGGGACGGAGCCGTAGGACGGCTCCTTCGATCGCGGAGTCTTGTATCGAATGGCCTCGTGCGCGAAGCTGGTTGATGTATTCGAGCATGATCACGCCCGTTTGAACCGAAACCCCAAACAACGCCAGGAAACCAACCCCTGAGGAGACGCTGAAATTGGTACCGCTCACGAAGAGCGCGAAAGATCCGCCAATGGCAGCGAGTGCCACGTTGGCCAGAATCAAAATCGCCCATTTAAATGACCGAAACATCGTGTAGAGAATCAGGAAGATCACCAAAATCGTCAGCGGCACGATGATGAAGAGCCGCGCTTGTGCGCGCTTTTGACTCTCATATTCGCCTTCCCAATCGATGTGGTAGCCGCGCGGCAATTGAACCTTGGCATTCACCTTCTTCATTGCTTCTTCCACCGTGCTTCCGAGATCGCGGCCACGGACGCTGTATTTGATCGCCACGTAGCGTTGGTTTTCCTCTCGGTAAATTTCTGATCCGCCATCCTGTTGCTTGATCTTGCAGAGTTGCGCAAGCGAGACTCGCTCCCCTGATGGGGAAAGCAAACGAATGTTCTCGAGAGCTTCCTTCGTGGTGCGGAATTGCGGGAGATACCGCAAGACCAGGTCGTATCGCGCTTCGCCCTGCAATACCTGCGTGAGAGCGCCGCCTCCAGCGGCCGTTTGGATAGCATCCTGAATGTCTGCGACGTTAATCTGATAGCGGGCCGCTTGCTCGCGGTCTACTTCGAAGTTGATGTTGGGCTGGCCGAGAACGTGGAAAACTCCAAGGTCTTCCACTCCCTTCACCTGCCGCATCGTATTCACAATTTGATCGGCCTTCTCCTCGAGAACCCTCAAATCGTCGCCATAAACCTTCGTGGCCAGTTCGCCCTTCACGCCGCTGACGGCTTCCTCCATGTTGTCTTCGATGGGCTGCGAAAATCCCCAGCTCACGCCTGGAATTTTCTCGAGTTCGCGATCCATAGCAGCGATCAGCCGGTCCTTATCCTCAACGAATACAGGCCGCCACTCTTCCTTGGGTTTCAAGTCAACGAAGTATTCGGTGTTGAAGAACCCAGTGGTATCTGTTCCGTCATCCGGACGCCCCACCTGGCTCGTGCACTGCGGCACTTCGGGAAAAGAGCAAAGCAGTACGCGGGTTTGATTCGCGAGGCGAATTCCTTCCGTCGGCCCGGTGCTAGGGGCAAGAGTGCCTCGCACCCATAGGGCGCCTTCATCCAAGTGCGGCAAGAACTCGGAGCCAATCACTCCTCCAAACGACACATACAAGGCGATACACAATCCAAGTACGGCGATGCCCGCGGTAACGTACCGATACTCGATCGCCCATTTCACGGCGCTGCGATATCCCGATTTAAGGGCTTCCATCACAGGATTTCGCCATTCGTGTGCGCCTTTCGCAAAAAACATGCTGGCGAGTACTGGGGCGATCAGCATCGAAAATATCAACGCACCCAGCAACGCAAACGCTACCGTCCACGCCATAGGCCTGAACAAGCGTCCTTCCACTCTTTGTAGGGTGAATACGGGCAAGTACGCGGTAATGATGATGGCGATCGCGTAGAACACTGGCCGCTGCACCTCATGCGCGGCCTCGCGAACTACTTCGAGTATCGGTTTCGAAACGTCTCCGTTTTCGCGCAGGTGTATGTGGCGGACGATGTTTTCCACCATCACGACCGCTCCATCCACCACCATGCCGAAATCCAGCGCGCCGAGTGACAGCAGGTTCGCGGGAATTCCTTTCAGGTTGAGACACGTTGCGGCGAACAACAGTGCGAACGGAATGGTCAGGGCCACGATGATTGCTCCCCGCACGTTTCCGAGAAACAAAAACAAAACGATGACCACCAGAATCATGCCTTCGGTCAGGTTGTGCAGCACGGTATGCGTTGTGAAATGCACCAGATTACTGCGATCAATGAACGGAACCACCTTCACGCCAGGTGGCAGAATTCGTTCGTTTAGCTCCTTCACTTTGGCGTGGATTCCGGCCAGCGCTTCATCGGCATTCGCGCCTTTGCGCAGCAGCACGATTCCGGACACGACGTCATCGTTGTCGACGATCTTCCCGTCTTCGCGATGGAGTGCTCGCGCAAATTGGCCGAGCCGGATCTTCGGCCCTTGCGCAACGACCGCGATATCTTTCACGCGCAGCGGCGTGCCGGTCTTCGAAACAATCACGGTGTTCTCGATATCCTGGACGTTCCTTACCAGGCCTACTTCGCGGAGATTGAGTTGCTGGAGGCCTGCTTCGATAAAGCTACCGCCAGCATTCGCATTGTTGTTCGTGAGCTGCTGCTCCACTTGAGCCAGGCTCAGTCCATAAGCAATCAACTTGTTGGGATCAATGCGCACCTGATATTCGCGGGTGGGACCGCCAAAGCTGGCAACGTCAACAATGTTGGGAACAGCCTTGAAATTCTTCTCGATTACCCAGTCTTCGATCGATTTCAACTCCATCACGTCGTACTGGGGATTTGTGCTGCGCAGTGTGAAAAAGTAAATTTGGCCGACCGGACTCCAGTCCGTCCCCATTTGCGGACTTACACCTGGCGGCAAGGTGACCTGCGAGAGTCGCTCGAGGACCCGCTCGCGGTTCCAGGCGTTCTCCTCCTCGTCATCGAAAATCAGCTTCAGGTCCGACAATCCAAAGAGGGAAAACGAGCGGAGATGCACCACGTGAGGAACACCGTTCATAACGATCTCGAGCGGAATCGTTACCTGCTGCTCGATTTGTTCGGCAGAAATTCCGGGCCACTGCGTGATGATTTCCACGTAGTTGTCGGCGACGTCCGGATAGGCTTCGACCGGAAGCTGATGAAACGAGATTGCGCCCCATCCAAATAGCAAGAGCGCTCCTGCAAGGACCAAGAAGCGGTTCTCGAGAGCAAAGTCGACGAATTTCCGAATCATCTACTGCTCCACCGTGTTCTGGAACACCAGCGCGTCCCGAATAACCCTCGTGCCCGGCTCGATTCCCGAAATAACCTCCTGCATGTTTCCGGGAAGCATGATTCCGCTCGTGATCTCCACTCGCCGAAACGTCTTGTCGTCCGCCGCGACGAAAACCCAGTCGCGGTCATGCAAATGAAGAATCGCGCTTGCGGGAACGGCCGCGCGCGGTACCGGCGTCTTTCCGTAAAACGTTGCGGTGACGAACATGCCGATGCGCATCATTTGTCCCAGGTTTGGCACTTCGAGCCGGACTTTTGCCGTGCGGATGCTGGGGTCCAGAATTGGAAAAATGTTATCGATGCGGCCTTTAAGCACCCTGTTTGGATACGCGTTCAGGTGAATGTCCGCGTATTCCCCAAGATGCACCGCATCCAAATCGTTCTCGTAGACGTCACACATGATCCACACATAGGACAGATCCGAAATCGTGAACGGGTTGGGGCCCGACAGGCCCTGCACCCCTGCGGCATTGGTCACCTGTTGATCAGTAATCACGCCGGAAACAGGCGCAAAGACGCCCACAATTCCGGACGGATGATTTTTGTCCACACCGAGCAATCGCAATTGCTCGCTCGCCGTGTCCAGATCGACCTTGGCGTCCTGTTCGGTATCCTCGGCTTGTTCCAGAAGACTTTTCGAGGTGGCGCCGTGGGCATACAGGTCCTGCGCGCGTTCAAGCTGCTGGCGATCCAATCGTTCATCGTTCGCAGCCTTCAGATAGATCTGGTAGGCGCCCGATATATCATTGCTCCGCACGCGGAGCAGCAACTGGCCCTTCTTGACGAAGTCGCCAAGCCTCGCCTTAATTTCCACCACCCGGCCTGCCGCCAGCGAAATCACCGGCACAGCTCGCGCTACATCCGGCTGCACCACACCAGTCACGTTCAGAGCCGGAACAGCCTTGTATTCAGCTGCTGTCGCAAGCGGAAACTGCTCGGGATGATCCACCCGGACTGCGCTTCCATCCTGCTCGTGTTCCACTTGGGCCGGCGGCGGTGCTTCGGATGCTGGATTTGCTTTGTCGGTTCCGCAACCGGCGATAGCCGAAATCGTGCAGAAGAGCAAAGCAATCAAGCTGTACTTCGCGAATCTCATAGGATCGACCTCACCTCTGAAATGCAATATTCAAAAGGAGCGGCCTCACGGCCGATGAAGCTGTGCTCCAGTTGAAGAGATGGAGTTACGGTTGGGTTTCGAATCGATAGAGCTGCAGCTATAAAGCTGAACTGCAACGTTTCGAATCGAGGGGCCTGGCTGATGTGAATCGTTGAGGGTTAGGCTGGTGGTGCGCGGCCTGCGTGGGAAACAACGAGGAAAACAACACGGAATATTGCACCCGAACGCGAAATCGAATCGGAGCGTGGTCGAATATTTGCAAGACTCTTCGCTGCTTGCAGAACTCCTTGGCGCGATTGCGGCGGGGCGCCGAGGGCTTCCGTCGCCTGATCAGAAGCTGAAGCCCAATTCATCAGGCGATCGCTGAAAGCACCTGGGAAAACCGATGGCGCAACTCGAGAAAAGCTACCGTGGCCGTCGTTAAGAAATATCGCTACCGGCTGCTTAAGCGAGGTCGACAGGATCAGATCGACAGCATGATCTCCGTTTACATCGCGCGCTTCGATCAGCAAGCCACCGGCCGGGGCGACCAACCGAATTGATTGCCGCCCGGCGGTGGAGAGCTGCAGTTGAATCCAATAGTCGGTGCTGCCGGACGTGGTTAGTCCAGCCTGCACGCTCGCCAAATCCGGGTTCAGGTCCCCGTCGAAATCCGAAATCGCAAACTGCGGTCCAGATCCAACTGGAGCGGCAAGCGCGTTCCGTGCACTCTCGGCCGACGCACTGCCGCCCCCAACCCCAAAGACCAACAACAATAGGGTACAAACTAAAGGACACAGCAAAGTTCGGCGGACGTACCTTAGCTTTGTTTCGCGGTCCAATCTGTAGGCGATACACATAAACGGCTTTTGATATTCAGTCTATCAGCGTACTACAACTTGCATGGATGACATAGGTTAGGAATCACGACTGTTCCCATCCGGATAGATGTTGATAAATCCTCTTCGCACGCAATATAAAAGGCGCCCACTTTGCGGTAGGTTTTGATTGCTCGTATCACCACCTACCGAAAGGAGCGCCGTTATGAACCAAGCAAAGTATATTGGCATGGACGTTCATCAGGCAACGATCTCAGTTGCGGTCATAGATTCCACCGGCAAGCTGATCTTGGAGTCCATCCTCGAAACGAAAGCGACCACGATTCTGCAGTGCCTTGGCGGGTTCCGCGGCAGCTTGCTGGTGACTTTCGAAGAAGGAACTTCGGCCGCCTGGTTGTATGACCTACTCAAGCCTCATGTCGCGAATGTCCTGGTCTGCGATCCTCGGAAAACTGCTCTATTAAAGGATGGCAGCAAGAGTGACCGGATCGATGCTCGGAAACTGGCCGAGCTTTTGCGCGGCAACTATCTCTCCCTGATCTACCACGGAGAGAACGGTGTACGCACTTTGAAGGAGCTGGCCCGCAGCTATCTGACGATCACGAAAGATCTGACGCGGGTGATGAGTCGGATCAAGGCGGTGTACCGAAGCTGGGCCATTCCTTGTGCTGGGCCAGCCGTGTATCGACCGCGTCATCGTGCGGAATGGTTGGCCAAGATCGTAGAACCGGGAGTTCGGCTGCGAGCCGAGCGGCTCTACCAGCAACTGGATGCGTTGGAACCTTTGCGGCAAGGAGCGCGCCGCGATCTGCTGGCGGAGAGCCGGAAACATCAGGCGGTGAAATTACTACGCCAGATTCCTTATCTGGGTCCAATTCGTTCCGCGTTGCTGGTGGCACTGCTGGAGACCCCGCATCGTTTTCGCACCAAGCGACAACTATGGGCCTACAGCGGATTCGGACTCGAGACTCACGATAGCGGCGAATACCGCTATGTGAGAGGGCAACTGCGGCGAAACCGGGAGCGAGTCACCGTGCTGGGCCTGAACGAAAACCACAATCACGATCTGAAAAATATCTTCAAGAGTGCGGCGATATCTGCCAGCACTCGGCCGGGACCGTTCCAGGAGTTTTACGCTGCACTTCTGGCGAAAGGGAGGAGGCCAGCGATGGCGCGACTCACCCTGGCACGGAAGATTGCAGCGATCACTTTGACGATCTGGAAGAAAGGGGTGTGCTTCGACGCCAACGAATTACATCGGCAAGCAGCTTGAGCGTCTCTGGTAGAGAGCTCGTTCCATCCTCCTGGGTGGTGGTCGGTTCGGTTCTTGAGACGCTCGGTTCGAGGGGAGTATCAGATAGGTGGTCCGACCTGTGTGCTTCGGCACCGAGTCACCGTTCCCACGCTATGCCCCCTCGGAGAACCAGAAATAGCGATAGGCCCAGAGCCTCGGATAGAACCATGGTTGCCACGGAATCGAATCGCTTGCCAAGTTTCAAGAGCCGGCGGACGTTGTCACCACTCGAAAAATGAACCGAGGGAACGGAAGAGCCATCCAGAGAAGAACCTCTCGAGCGATCGAGAGCCATCAGCAAATAGTGGGCTGGATATCGAGACAAAAAATCTCTCGGCTACCGGCCGAGGGAGAACCTTTTTTGTTGACATCCCCTCTCCAGAAACTTCTTTAAGGTTTTTCCAATGTAATCTGGAGTCCCAGTTTGGTTGCTTTCTTTCTGAGGAAGTCGATCTGTTGTCGGCGGTATCTGTGCTCGTAGTATTCAGCACCTTTGTCAACGTACCGCTGACCGTACTTCAGCATTCGGTAGACCAATCGGGCGAGCCGGTGGGCCATCGCCGTAATGGCTTTCGGGGCACCGAGCTTGGTGCGCAACCGGCGGTATTGTGCTCCGAGGTAGGTGCGACTGCGCATCAAGGTGAGGGCCGCCATCCGCAACGCTGTGGCCGCGCGATTGACCACACGCCGAGTGCCTCGGGCCAGCACCTTGTCTCCACTGGTGCGGTTGTCCGGACATAATCCCAGCCACGAGGAGAAGTGCGCTTCGGTTTTCCACCGGCTCATATCCAGCCCCACTTCACTGATCAAAGTCTGGGCGACCATCACGTCGATGCCGTCGATCCTGGTTAGGTCTACTCCCGTGATGCGCTGCAGCTCACGGCCGAGCTCGAATCGAGGGGCATTCTTGGCTGGCTTTGTCTTCTTTCTCTCAGGTTCCGCTTGCGATGATTGGCGCGGAATAGTATCCACAAAACTCGCCAGATGCTTCTGCAGTTGCTCATCGCACTCGGCGATCCGTTGCTGATAGGTGTCGTACATCTCCACTTCCTGCTGCAACACAAACAGCAGTTCCGGACGCCAGTTACCCTCCAGGCTTCTCGCAACCTCCTCACGACTGGCCTGAATCCGCGGATCACTGAGTTCGGCCAACTTCCGCGGATCGCGTTCTCCGGCTACCATCGCCCGTATGATGGCTTGTCCGGTCAGACCGCTCACATCGCTGATTACGTTAGCCAACTGTACGTTCATTTGCGTCAACGCTTTCTGCGTACGTTGAACGCACGTCGCCGCTCCATGCACATGTTCTCCCCGTTGCCGCCAGTAGGTACGAAGCACACGAATCTCCGAAGGCGGCTGAAACGAGTTGTTCAACAACCCATGGGTGTGCAATTTCAGCAACCACTGGCTCTCCTGCACATCGCTCTTGCGTCCCGGCAGATTCCTGGTGTGCCGCGCATTGACCAGATACACCTCGAAGCCATGGTCTTTCGAGAATCTCGTAGATGGGGATCCAGTACACTCCCGTCGACTGCATGGCCACGGTCTTCACTCCGCAGCTCTTTAACCAGTCCGCCAGACGATGCAGGTCCGCGGTGAAACACTCAAACCGGCGCACCGGTTCCGGATCGCAGTCCGGTCGTACGGCAACGTAATGCGCGCCATTGCCCACATCGATCCCCGCCGCATGCGGGTGGACCACCTCCAGACCCGGATCCTCCGATTGCAACCGCCGCGCCCATTCCTTTCTCTCCTTCCGGTTCCGCCACAGCTTCTTGTCTGTCATCATGCCGCTCCTTAGTGAAAGATTGGGATCCGGTTCGGCCCGGTGACGATAGGTTGAGGAATCTCTCCAACGGGGTCAGAGGACCATCAGCATCGACGGTCCTTGCCACCATGCCAGCGATCGCCTGTACCGGAGCCATGCTTTTATCCGGGCACGAAGCACCAGTAGGAAGTCGGCCTTAGCTTGCCGAACCGAATCCACGATTAGATTTTCCGGTTAATGGAAACTCGAGACAAGTTTCTGGCACCAGTGACTGTGCCGTGGCGCGGTCAACTGCTTTTATAGAACCACCTATCTCAAAGTGCGTCAAAGCCCTCTGATTGCCAGTGGGACCACACGCTTAACCGGTGAAACGCACACTCGCTTGATTTTGTCTTTTGAACAAAAAACACAGGAGGAAATTCATGAAGCAGAGTGGAAAGATATGATCTTGCCGATCGGTTGTCAATCTGGAGAGACAACGCGCGACGCAGAACCGGCAGGTGTGAAGGTAAAAGTGCATGGTAGCTCTGCGCGCGGACAAGAAAGCGTTCCGGCTCTCGGCAATTTCTGAATGGTCTCGTCCGGGAACGACTGCAGCATCGTCACCGACCGCATGGAGTCGTTCAATCCTGCCAATGGATCATCTGGGGTCAAGGCCTCGATCTCTATCACCTTTGAGGCCCGCCCGAGAATAAGCGAGTATTGAGTTATCCCTTCCAAGCCCCCGGGATTTGGAATCGAGACCGAACGGCGTTCCCTGAGCTTGGAAAGTGACAGCTTTATTCGATCGTCGACGAGAGAAACATCACCGAGCAATACGCCAAGCCGGATGCGAGCTTCCTTCTCGTCACTGCCTATCGGTCTCGCAACGGGTACAGAAGCGAGAGCCTCCGCATAGGCGTTGATGGCCTCATTCTTACGCCCCTCAGTTTCGTAAATACGCCCGAGATGAAACAAAATCGTTGTGTCGGCTGCAAGCTCGGCAGCCGCCCGAATATATTTCTCGGCTGTTTCCAGGTTACCCTGCTGGAACCTTATCCACCCCATGGTGTCCCAGTACGCCGCCAGCGAACTTACGCGACGCAATGTCTCAGCTTGGAGCGGAAGCTTAGCCTGATTGAGTTCCAACTCCTCTGCCTGAATCGCCCGTTCGCTCCAAGAGGCAGCAATCTCCAGATGAGTATTTGCTTGAGCCAAGGCGTACGCCGCGCTGTTTAGAACGTGACTACTCCCATCGATCTGAATCGCGCGCTGGAATTCCGCAGCGGCGGCATCGTAATGAAGCAGTTGCAAATGTGCGCGCGCTAAGTTGAATTGTGAGAATTCGTACTTGGGGAAAATAGATACCGCCTCCTGAAGAACCGGCAGTGCTAGCTCCGGGTGATCGAGCGCCAGATAGGCTGAGCCTAACCGCGCATTTGCATCGCCATCATTCGGCGAGTCCGCCAGGCGTTTAGTGAGGAGGGTCACCTCTTCCGAATAATTCCTTTCGCTATGCAACACCCACGCCATATTCAAGTACGCTAAGTGGTCGTCGGGCGCCAGCGCCAGATATTTCCGGAAGGCGACTTCAGCATCCGCATAATTTCGAATGTACATGTGAGCGCGCCCCAGTTCGCGCCATGCGTCGTGATATTGGGAGTCCGCCTTCACAGCGGAGCTAAACGCCTCGATAGCGTTCGCCCAATTCTTGCGTTTTGCTTCCTCCTCTCCACGCTTGTATGTGTCGCGTGCTTCGGGCGATGGCACATGAGGAGCGGGTGGGGGTTCCGCCCCGGAAGGCGAAGAAACAGAAGGGCTGAGAGACGACGCGATTGCACCGCCATCGTTCTTCGTTGAGGGCGAGTTGCCTTTGGTATCAACTCCGGGCATCCCGGCCGGAGCGTCGGATTTTGCTGAGGTGGGCGTTGAAACGGCGGCGACCGAAGCATCCGTCATCTTGCTTTCCCTTTTTGGTGTATGCGGAACGGCTGTGGCTTCAGCGACCTTCTGGACGAACACCGCATAATCTTTGGAATCGCTCGATGAAATCGTTGGAACGCGCAAATCCAGCGTCCTGTATGCGCGGAAGGTGTTGCCTTTCCATGAATCACTCGATGCGTATTCTGCGAAAGTCTGCGTAATCCGGAACTCCTTCGCTGGAGAAGGAGCGGTTCCCGACAAAGTGGCGAAAGCGAGATTCAGCTTGAGGGAATAAGACCTCGGACCGTTGAGTTCGACCGGCAATTGCTGTGGCCTTCCGGCTGAATCCGGCTTTGAATTCGCGGCCGGGAGCAGAGTTAGAAGACGCCACGCATCAATCGGCTTAGACGTGAGAGAAACCGCGAGTTGGTCGGGGGTTGAGCCTTTTGGATCCACGTACATCAATCTTCCTGCCAGATGAAATTGCGCTCTTACAGGCTGGGAAACGTCGGCAGCGTTCACGACTTTAAAATCGGTGTAATGGACGGAATCGTAGAGGAATTTGTTGGTTCTTGCGAGCACGGTGTCAGCTGTTTTGGCGAACTGCTCCTGAGAAAGATGCGCGTTGAGAATCCGGATGAGAACCTCAAGGTCCCCCCGAGTCTGGAGTTCGACAGTTGCGTCCATGGTTCCTAGCCCATCGACTGTCCCATCCACACCGATTCGGTATTCGACGGTGAACGGAAAGTCCTGCGGCGTCTTCCGCAGGGCCGAAGAAGGGATGGCGTAGACGAGAAGAACTTGTTTGCCACGCAGTTGGGGCGGCAAATAGCCAAAAGGCCCGACGCCAAGCGTAGTATCAAGCCACGACTCTTTCGATCCGAGCGGTAAAAACGTGATTACGTGATCGAATTGAAGTGGATTGGGAATCTCAGGGTCGATGTCGGCGACGAGATTTGCCAGGACCGGCTGCGCGTGGAGCCCCTCAGCCTCAAGCATCGCCTCAAGAAGGGTGGTTTTGTCCTTGCAGTCTCCGTACCGGTTGGCAAGAACCTCTGCGGCAGAATGGGGCTGGTAGCGCCCGACTCCAAAAGACAAGCTGACATAGCGAATATTTTGCGATACCCAATAATAGAGAGCCGCCGCTTTGTCTTCATCGGATTGCCGGCCTCGCGCGATTTCATCGGCCTGCGCACGAATTTCGGCGGTGGGGATGCGGCGATCCCGTTCAAGCTGCGCATACCAATCCGCGATAGAAGTCCAATCCTGAAAGGTGGAGAACACCACACGTGGAGGAAGAGGAGGACGAGGGCCTTGTAGCAGCTTGATTACATCGAACTTGAAATCCTTGAAGATGTCGATTGGCGGCGGCGTTTTTAAGTTTGAGGTTGAGTAGTGATACAGCCGGCGGTCTCCCTCCAAATGAGTGGACGTTTCGATGCCTTGGGAGCTCTTAATTTTCAGCACCCGGTTCGCCGGTACATTCAGATCAAGCTGCTCGTCGAGGGCGACGATTCTTCGTTCGAAATTCCATATTTGCCAGAATTGTCCAGGAAGAAGAGGTTTCGAGGTAATAAAGACGTTGTATTCGACGGCATCACCAACGGACAGACCGGGGACAGTGACATGTTTCTGACGGGCGTCGGTGTACATCGGTGCTTCCGATGTTATCGGGGCATTTAAATCCTGCACAGCATCCGGACCGGCTGCGACGACGCTGCCATCCGGCTTGAGGACTCGAACGCTTCGTATTTCCACCTTTTCGTCAACTGCGTTGTATTCAAAAATAAGCTGGCCGGCGGTGGAGAGCCCAGCCGAGGTCTGAACCCGAATACGGCCGCGCACTTCCCGGCTACCCGAACCGTCATCTTCGTAACGCATGGTGGCGTGCAGAAATTCGTAGATTGCCGGTTCTGCGGAAAAATCGGGATGTGTGGCTGAACCTAATTGGGTGTCGGGCGAGGGCGTCGCAGAAGATTGAGCTGGAACGCGTACCGCGGCAGCCAGCACAGAGAGAAAGACGGCAATGAGACACCGAATCAGGGCGATCGTGCGATGCACGGTACCAAACAATAACTCAAAATATCCCTTTGCTACCAACTTTCTGTGAGGATCTGTAAGGTTATGATCAACGGATTCCCTGCAAACGGACAAATTTGCAACAAGGATAACAGAAGCTCATCCCCTGCTCTGCCGCCCGTTCTTCCCTGCCGACTCTACCAAACTCTCCGCCGCCATCAAGCAAGTCTGTCGCAGTTCTCTCACCACGCTCTCCTGCACCCCGGAAATCAGCAACTGCGTCGCGGTTCCGTGCGACAGCGCCGCAATCGCTAGCGTCAATCGCCGATGATCCTCCGGTTTTCCGCCCAGCCGATCCGCCAGCCGGCGTTGCAGTAACTCGAATGACGGCCTGGGTTCGTCTCGATGCAGCCGCGCAGACCAGTCCGCATGAATCAACTCATACTCGTGCTTATGGCTCGCTGCAAAGTCCAGATAGCGCCGGCAAAATTGAGCGACCGCGCGCGAACCTTTCACCGCCGCGAAGAGTTGCAACTGCGCGCGCAATCGCAATGCCTCCAGAATTTCCTTTTTATCTCGAAATCGCTGGTACACCGTCGGAGTTGTCGTCCCCGCTTCGCGCGCAACGGCCCGCATCGTCAGCCCCCGTTCGCCCTTGCTTCGCCATAACCGGTACGCTGCGTCCAGAACGTGCCCTTCCACTTCCAAATCAGGTTGGCGCGGCATCTAGGATTTCCTCTTTACTGCTCGTGTCCGGAAGTTTAATACATTTGACATCGTTAAACAAACGTTGTATAAGTAATGGCCCCAGATTCTTACCTGTTCCGCAATCAAGGAAAGGAAGGTCAAGGAGGGATTGGTTCGTGAAGTTGCTGAGCGATTCGCATTTATTTCAATACACGGTAATTACCAAGGCTAGCCCTCAGGTCGCCTGGAATATCTTCTCCGATTGGACTCGCTGGCCCTCTTTCGCCAACGTCTACGGCAACCTTCGCTGGCAGGAAGGCAGGCCCTGGCAGGTCGGCAGCCGTCTTTTTATCGAGATCTTGCGTCCCGTGGAAACCGTGATCGAGCACGTCATCATCACCTGCACGCCCATGAAGCAGATTGGCTGGATTGATAGCGCCTTGGGCGTCACCATTATTCAGTGGGTTGAGTTCGAGCAGCAGGGCGAAGGCCGCACCGTGATTCACACCTGGGGAGAAATTGCCGGAGCCAAGTTCGAAGTCGCCGGCCGCACCGTTCCGCAGCTCGTCAACACCTTCACCGAAACCTGGTACGAAAATTTCCGCTCCGCTTGCGACGAAGCCGCCGAAATCGGCGACCTCGTCGCCGACCCCGTCTAAGAAATCACACTCTCGCAGCTCGTGAGCCATTCCTCACGGCGCATTTTTTCAACTCAACAAATCTATTTTTTCGTTGGATCACAGCGGGACTTCCGGAAAAACGAATTCCGGAGCTGCGCGCTCGCCCAGGATTTGGCACGCAGCCCCGGAACCCGAGGAGGAACCGGTGAGGATTTAGTTCGCCGACGACGAAGCGCCAACCGCTTCGTACTCTTCCGTTGACGAGCCCTTCGAGCGATCGATCTCGATGCGGCCCTTGAAATACGCGCCGTCCTCGATGCTGATCCGCGAAGTGGTGATGTCGCCCGTCACCGAGCCGTCCTTCTTGATCTCGACGCGGTCGCTGGCGCGCAGGTTGCCCTGCACTTTTCCGAAGACGACCACTTCGCGCGCGTGCACTTCCGAATTCAACTGGCCGCTGCGTCCCACCGTGAGACGCTGCCCTTGCAGCGCAATCGAGCCTTCCACTTTGCCGTCAATTTGCAGATCTTCTTCGCCGGAAATCTTGCCCTTGATTTCCAGGCTCGCGCCCAGGCACGAAAGCCCCCGCGCCGTTGGCGCACTCGGCGTCGTTGCGGGCGCGTTGAAACGCGTCGCGCTCGCGGCGCTATTGAAATTTGATGACGGTGCAGTTCCCTGCCCCGACGCTGGCGCGTAGCCGGGCGCTTCGGGTTGAGTCTTGGTCCACATGGTGCCTCCTCGTTCGATTCGAAAGGGTCGTCAGGATTGGCTGACGTACGACAACTCTATTCGCACGCTGTGAGCCGAGGCAATCCAGAAAAGGTTCAGGTATGCGCGCGCGGAAACCTGTTCGTTCGTACAGGTGGCCGCGCGTTCTGAAAAAAAGTTAGTCGGCGTTGTCGATTTGGGCGCGCTGCAGGCGATCCGAATAATCGATGTAGAGCGTCTTCCACTCGGAGTAGAAATCGAGAGCGGCCATGCCGGATTCGCGGTGGCCGTTGCCGGTGTTCTTGATTCCGCCGAATGGCAGATGCGTTTCGGCGCCGATGGTGGGCGCATTCACGTAGACGATCCCAGTTTCGAGATCGCGTTGCGCGCGGAATGCGTCATTCACGTTGCGGGTGTAGATGGAGGAGGAGAGGCCGTACTTCACGTCGTTCGCGACGGCGAGCGCGTCGTCGAACGTCTCGAACGGAATCACGGAGACGACCGGGCCAAAGATTTCTTCCTGGCTGATGCGCATCTTCGGATCGCAGTCGGTGAAAACGGTGGGCTCGTGGAACCAGCCGTGCGCGTAGCCGCCGCTTTCGAGTCGCTTTCCGCCTGCGGCGAGTTTTGCGCCTTCGTCTTTGCCGATTTGGACGTACTTCATCACGGTTTGCAGCTGCTGCTCGTTGATGCACGGGCCCATTTCGGTGGCGAAATTCAGGCCGTCGCCCACTTTCAGAGCTTGCGCGCGCATCACAAATTTTTCGACGAACTGACTGTACACTTTTTTGTGCACTGCGACGCGGCTCGCAGCGGTGCAGCGCTGGCCGGTGGTGCCGAAGCCGCCCCAGATCGCGCCGTCCACGGCGAGATCGATGTTGGCGTCATCCATCACGATGATGATGTTCTTGCCGCCCATTTCGAGGTGGCACTTTTTGAAAGTTGGCGCGCAGGCATTGCTCACGATGCGGCCCACTTCGGTGGAACCGGTGAAGCTGACGAGATTGACATCCGGATGACTTGGGATCGGCGCGCCAGCATCGGGGCCGTCGCCAAATACGACGTTCATCACGCCGCGCGGCAGGCCAGCTTCGGTGAGAACCTGCATCAGGTTGTAAGTTGAGAGCGGCGTATCTTCGGCCGGCTTGATGACCACCGTGTTGCCGCAAACCAGCGCGGGAATCGCTTTCCACGACGGAATCGCCATCGGGAAATTCCATGGCGTGATCAATCCAGCGACTCCGATCGGAGAGCGCACGCACATTGCAAACTTGTTGGGCAACTCGGACGGAGTGGTCTGGCCGAATTGGCGGCGGCCTTCGCCGGCCATCAGGTAGGTCATGTCGATGGCTTCCTGCACGTCGCCGCGCGTTTCGGCAAGCACTTTGCCCATTTCGCGCGTCATGTCGATCGCGAAATCCTCTTTGCGCTGGGTAAGAATTTCGGCGGCGCGGTAGAGAATTTCAGCGCGCTTCGGCGCGGGCGTCAGGCGCCAATCTTTGAAGGCGCGCTTCGCGGCGTCAATCGCCTGGTTGACGTCCTCGGCGCTCGATGCCGGGAACATACCGACGAGCTCGCCCGTGTTCGCGGGGTTGCGGTCTTCGATGGCTTTGCCGCTGCGCGCGGGAATCCATTCCCCATCAATGTAATTCTTAAAGACTTTTGGCGTCACTGCTGTGGCCATGCGAAATCCTTTCGTTCTGAGTGCAATTTGAAGTGGTTACGCCGATTAGATGACGATACGGCGCTAACGACGCACGGCGGCCGGCGACACAAGGAATTGTGGTCGAAAAGACAGACCGGAAGCGAGCGGCTTGCCTCGGTTTTACCGCCTATTAGAAAATCGTACATCATTGAATCCTTGTGGGTTAGCAGGAGTTTTAATCGCGGAACCGTGTATTAAGAATGCAGTGACGAGGGATGCGTGAAGAATGACGAGTGGGGAGAAATTCAGAGCCGAATCGGAATCGAAAACACGCGAAAATTTGCGATTAGGAATTTCTAGTGGCCTTTGTTTTGTGTGAGTTGAGTTGGATTCTAATTCCGGATTTGCGATTAGAAACGCAGTTGGCGCGGGCGGCCGCGGCGTTGAAGCTCCTCGTAGCGCTCGGGGCAAGCCTGGAGCAGGCTTGTTTGAGTGCTGCGTCCTACTGCCGAGTTGGCGGTCAGTCTTCATTAGTCCGCTGTCACGGTAGCATAGTAAGGAGGGCGCTTCAACGGGTTGTTCGCTCGGGGCTTTTAGAAGGCTAGGGCATCTTCGGAATCGGAAATGAGGAACTTCAGGTTACGTCCTATCTTGAGCCGCCAAACGTATGCGGGCGTTTGATAGGTTGCGGCTTATCATCGTGAAATTTGTGTCTTTCTGCACCCCGTAGCTTCCCTCGCTGACGATTCAGCATTCGGAGATGGGGAGGAAGCATGCGCAAGAGCAACGCTTCTAGTTCTTGCTCGTGATCTGGGTCCCTGACGACGTACCAACTAAAATGGTCCCAGCAATTGCCACGTCTTCGACTCTTGCACGCTTCTCGAAGCCTTTGCCGGATATTTCCACGACCGACGTAAACAGGAGTCGATCCATCAAAAAGGATATAGATTCCTTGTCCGCCATCTTTGCTGCCGAGGACCCGACCGATATTTGTAGGGTTACGAGGCCACATCTCCCCTCGATGCTGAATCAGCGCTTCGCCCATTGCCCAGCCGCCTCCTGTGTTGCTTTGAATAGTGCCATAAAGAATTAGGACGCAGCGATTTCAGAAAGGTAGGCGTGCCTAACTTTTCAGATAGAGCCTTGGTATTCCTCTCAGCTTATAATCGTGATCAGTTCTTGATGCAACCCATCAGTCTGGATTTCGAGTGGTGGGATTTAGAGAGTCATTGGAATAACGTAGAGAGTTTGTGCCATACAACAGTTACTCAGGGTAATCAGAAGACGGAGAAAACACTACGAGAGCGTGGCTGAAGTATGCAGGACCGAACCGAGTTTCGTGAAGTGGCACATTCTGGGGGCAAAGTCGCCATAAAGGTCGTAATCGACGGCGACGGGCGACGGTGGCATCAACTCACCTGGACTCATTGTAGACCCGTCGCTGCTGTGCTTTTCGCTGTATGGGCACTTCCGCAGGGAATTGTAGTGGCACACGCGGAGTTGGGTGGCATGGGCTCAGATCCAGCCCCGCCACCAGTCGCTGGGGCGTACCAAGTCTTGATCGGGTCAGATAGTGAAGGCAAATTCGGGCGTCAGTGCCCATCATGCGGTTGTTACTGGCGGAGTGACCTCGTCGCACAATTTTGCCCTAACTGTGGCATCCGAGCGGGACTGATAGACTTCCTGACGACAGCGCAACACTCCTATGTGCAGCAGTACTGCCGCAAGATGAATGAAGCACTGTCGGCGACCGCGGGCGGTGAGTATGTAATCGACATGGACGCTGTGGCAGATGCCGCCGATGCTTCAATATTAGATAAGCCCGCGTTTTACTATGCTGAGCAAAGTCAACAAAACAAGTTCATCTGCAAGGCTTGTGGAGGCTACAACGACATACTCGGAACTTTTGGCTATTGCACCGTTTGTGGGACGAGGAATGACTTCCAGGAATTGGCTAACAGGACGATTCATTCTCTTCGGGATCGGATTAACGGAGGAACGCAGTACGAAGCATGCGTTCGCGATGCAGTTGCCGCGTTCGATTCATTTGTCGGCCGATATGTGAAGCAAATGCTTCAACGGGTGCCAATGACCCCTCGGCGCAGGAATCGTCTCGAGAACGGACGCTTTCACAACCTTAGACTGGTTGCGGCTGAGCTCAAAGACACGTTTGACATCCATATTTTAGACGGTCTCACGCCTGATGACGTGAATTTCGCAACGCTTATGTTTTGTCGGCGACATGTTTACGAGCATGCAGGCGGAGAAGCGGATGAAGAGTACATTCTGAATAGTGGTGACAAATCAGTTCGAATAAAACAAGCGCTTCGCGAGACTGTTGATTCAGCGCATCGAATCGCAGGGCTTGTTCAGAAAATGGCGTCAAACCTTCACAGAGATTTTCATAGCATTTTTCCGGTACATGAAGCGCGCGTCCAGAAATATCGGCAATCACCGATGCCGTGTTAGCAGCAGGTCGACGTACTTTGGCCGAAGCGTAACAATGGGAAATGCGGTGGGTGGGAGTCGATGGCTGGCGCGACTTTGCCACTGGGGCGTTCGGGCACGGCATGCCGTGCCCCTACTGAAAAAAGTGAAACGGCGAAGTCGGGGTATGAGCCAAGCAAATGGGGAAACGGGGCGTGGCGTTTTGTTGGCACAGGCAGGAATGCCTGTGCTACTGAAAGGCAACTGGTGGAGCGAATCAAGAACGACTGAGAAAGAACCCATGGCCAAGAAAATTAAGATGAAAGTATTCGACGAATTGCGCGAATCGCTTCAGGATGCGCTGGCGTTTGAAGCGAACCAGCGCGGCGGAATTCACGAGACAGACCTTCGCGTTACGGAACTGCCTCCCCCGCCACGGAAACTGCGACCCAGAGATATTCGCGCGATCCGAGAGGTGAACTGAGTGGAACCCTCGGCTCAAACGTCTCAAGACCTTAGCATTCGGCCTCGACGGCGGAACTGGGTGATGCAGAGAGCTATCCCACCGATAAAACCGACGGCGTAGGAGGCGCTGTGCGCGTACCAGTCCGCGATAAAGCTGGGGTAAGCGGCCGGGAGTAGTGTCGACGCAACCCATTCGGGAGGTGCAATTGTGCCGCGTCGCGCCAAGATAAATCCTGCGAACCCAGAGAGTGCGGCGCAGGCGCTCATTAGCAGAAGAAGTTTCGCGATGGGCGTTAATAGCGCGACGGCGGGGAGTTTGGGACGAGAACCGGCGCGAGACGCGATGGCGAGCAGGAAACCGAGAATCGCTCCTACCCACCAAGTTGCAATGATTCCCCATCCAAGCGCGAGCAGTGTGGGTGATTGAGTATTGAAAATCGGGGGATGAAAGACTGTGAAGTACTCGAGGCAAATGCGCGCCGTGAATTGGTCGTGGATAACCCCATAGAAGATGGCGGCGATAATACAGGTAAGGACGATCTTCAGGGATTCGATCACGAGACGCGAGTGTAACAGTGGAGAGCGGAGGGAGGAAGGAACGCGTTCGCGAGTCGTGCTGGTGTGGTGCGAATCGTGATGTGTCGTTGCGTTGGCACAGGCAGGATTGCCTGTGCTACTAAAAGGCAAAGGCGGCGGGAAAGCGGGATGTGTTTGACAGTAGGGGCACGGAATGCCGTGCCCGGCGAACGAACTTGGCATTATCGAGCCATTTGTCGGGATTGAGAACTCAGAGGCGAACACTGGTAGCGCGGTTTCGGTGGATGGCGCATGTGTGCTGATGGCGCGTTCGGGCACGGCATGCCGTGCCCCTACTGGGAAAAACAACGACGAGAACCAAGAACGTGGTCGCTGCTGCGCCAAGCATCGGCGATCGTAGGGTCAAGTACTGATTGTTCGCAGTTGAGGGTGAGCGGTATGCTGGGCGCAGTGGAGGGTGGCGATGGCGACTTCTGTGTGGCGGGGGATGATTTCGTTTGGGTTGGTGTCGATACCGATTCGGTTGTATGCGGCGGCGCGGGAAAAGCGGATCAACCTGCACCAGATTCATAGTGTGTGCAAGACGCGGTTGAAGCAGCCGCTGTATTGTCCTCATTGCAAGCGGTTCGTGGACCGGAAGGAAGTGATCAAGGGGTACGAGTACGAGAAGGGGCAGTACGTGTACATCGAGCCGGAGGAGATCAAGAAGATTACGCCGGAGTCGGGGCGGACGATGGAGATACTGGCGTTTCTTGAGGAGCGGGAGGTGGACCCGATTTATTTTGATTCGTCATTTTTGGCGCTGCCGGATGAGAAGGCGGACAAGCCGTATGTGCTGTTGCTGAAGGCGCTGGAGGAGACGAACAAGATGGGCGTGGCGAAGGTGACGATGCATCAGCGGGAGTACACGGTATTTATTCGGGCGCGGAATCACGGGCTCACGCTGCATACGATGTATTACCAGGATGAAATTGCCAGCGTGGCTGGTTATGGGAAAAATTACGATATTAAATTGAGGGCGGAAGAGGTGAGGCTGGCGGAGCAGTTGGTGGAGAGCTTGACGTCGCGATTCAAGCCTGAGGCTTATAAGGATGAATTCCAGGCGCGGCTGCAGGAATTGATTGACGCGAAGCTCGAGGGCAAGACGGTGGCTCCCGCGCCGAAGCGCGAGAAGGCGCCGGTGATCGACATGATGGAGGCGCTGAAGAGGAGCCTGGGTGAGGGGCGTCGCGCGGCAGCGGGCGGGGCGAAGGCGCGGCCGGCGAGAGCGGCGGCGGGTGGGCATCGGCAGCATCGCAAAGCGAGTTGATATTCGAATTTAGATTTCTTGGCTAATGAACGGAATTTGCAGGTCGATTTTTTCTTAGTCGCACTTCCCTTCTGCGAATTGGTGCACTTGACTGCGCGTGTCTTACGATGCGCGATATTGCCGTGGCGCGTGCGGTTGCTTGACATGATGGAGTGGCGGCGAATATAAGGAACAGCTTCGAGCAGGTGCTGATCTTACAAGGAGAAACATGGGCCACGAACGCGGGGGAGAATCGCTTCAGGGGCGGGAGCAGTGTGAAGAGACAGGGCGGCCGAATCGGAGGGAATTTTTGGCGGGGTCGGTGGGGGCGTTGGCAGCGGCGCGGATGAAAAACTTGAATGCGTTTAGTTCCCTTCCGCGTGGGGGTGCGCCAATGGAGAAAGCGCCTACGGCGGCGGCACCGCGTCGCGTGATTATTGATACGGATCCTGGCGTGGACGACGCGCTGGCGATTTTGCTGGCGCTGCGATCGCCGGAATTGCAGGTGGAGGCGATCACGCCAGTGGCGGGAAATGTGCCGCTGGATTTCACGCTGCCGAATGCGTTGAAGCTGGTGGAGATTGCGGGGAGGACGGAAGTGCCGGTGGCGGGCGGGGCGCGTCATCCGCTGGTGAGGAAGCTGATTACGGGCGAGCGCGTTCACGGGAATAATGGACTGGCGGGCGTGGAATTTCCAGAGCCGAAGATCAAGCCGGTGGCGGAATCGGCGCCGGAAATGATTCGGAAGATCGTGAAGGCAAATCCGGGCGAAATTACGATTGTGGCGGTGGGGCCCTTGACGAACGTGGCGCTGGCGCTGCGCGACGATCCGGAGCTGGCAGCGAAAATTAAGAGCATCGTGATTATGGGCGGGTCGCTTTCGGGCGGGAACGTGACGCCGGCGGCGGAGTTTAATTTGTATGTGGACCCGGAGGCGGCGCGGATTGTGTTTGATGCGGGGGTGCCGCTGACGATGGTGGGGCTGGACGTGACGCGCAAGGTGCTGTTTACGGATGAACGGCTGAAGGCGCTGGAGACGGCAAAGAATCCGTCGGGGATCGCGGCGGCGAAAATTATGGCGGCGACGCTCGAGCATTTGAATCGAGGGCCGCACCCGATGATCGAGGCGATGCACGACCCGTTGACGGTGGCGAATTTGATTGATCCGGGAATTTTGACGCTGAAGGATTATTACGTGGAAGTGGAGACGGAGGGCGAGTTCACGGCGGGAGAAACGATCGGGTGGGCGTATGGGCCGGCGCGAGGGTCGGCGCCGATGGCGCTGGCGGATAAGCACGAGGGGTCGCCGGTGCTGGCGACGGAGGAAAGTTTCAAGGCGAATGCGCGAGTGGCGGTGGAAGTGGACGCGGAGCGATTTTTCCGGCTGCTGCTGGGGCGGCTTACGGCTTAGCTTCGAGCGGCTGGGTGTTGTTGTCGGCTTCGATCACGGGAATCAGGTCGGTGGGAATTTGAATTTTCGCTATGTAGCCGCGGGCGCCGGCGTCGGCTGCGGCTCGGGCCATTTCGAGCGAGTGATGCTGCGTGACGAAATAGATGTTGGCGTCCGGCAGATCTTTGTGGATCAGCTGGGCGGCCTGCAGGCCGTTGAGATTGGGCATCGAGACATCCAAGAGGATCACGTCAGGAGCTAGGGCGAGCGCTTTCTGCGCGGCGTCCTGACCGTCGGTGGCTTCCCCGCACACGCTCCAACCTTTGTGCATTTCGAGAAGCATTCTGAGGCCGGCGCGAACCATCGGCACGTCGTCTGCGATGAGTATTCGTAGCATTGCGTTACCTCCGTTGCTGCTGCACTGACGGGAAGGAGCGGGATCGCGAGGGAAACGCGGGGCCGGGGGATGAGCTCGTCTTCTTTACCAAGATAAGGCGAGGGTTAAGGCTTACGAATAAGGTAATCGCTGTATTCGACGGCGTTTCGCGTGACTTTATGGGCACATACGCACAGGGGTTTTCCTCAGATTGTGAAAAACGCGGAGGGCATAAGGATCGGGCTTCAGTTGCGGACATTTCGAGATTTTGAGCGCAACCGGAAATACGGATTAACCGCAAAGATTTGATAGACTCCCTGCCCGAGAGGAGAAAGCGATGCTGCGGACCATTGGCAACGTGTTTTTGTGTTCCCTTTTCACGCTTGGCCTAGCGAATTCAACTGCGCCGACAACCTACGAAAATCTAAACGCCGTTCTGTGGATGCAGACGGCTGTGGAATATAAAGCAGCCACGGTGCAGACCTACCGGGTGGCGGAAGCGGCGCTGCTGCAAGGGCTTCGCGATCCGCATTGGACGGCGGCGCTGGAGCAAAATGGCGATTTTACGAATCTGCCTCCGGCGGTAATTTTGGATCTGGATGAAACTGTGCTGGACAATTCCGCGTTTGACGCGCGCCTAGTGGCGTCTCCCGTGCCGCAGAATGAAATCGGCGCGGAGTGGACAAAATGGGCTAAGGAAGTAGGCGCAGGTCTCGTTCCCGGGGCGATCGATTTTTTGCAGTTCGCGCACGCCAACGGGGTGACACCGATTTACATTACGAATCGAAGGTGCGATTCATCCAAGGATGATGATCCCACGGTGGAAGTCCTGCGCAAGCTTCATGTGCCACTGGATTCTCCGATCGATCGATTGTTTTGCGCGAAGGACAGCAAGGATACTGACAAGACGCCGCGGCGGAGGCTGGTCGCGGCAAAGTTCCGTATTCTTTTGTTATTTGGGGACCAGCTCGGAGATTTTCTGACCATCCCGCCGGGCGAGGCAAACCTCGCAGGCCGCGAGAAACTTTTCGTTGCTCATCAGAGCTTGTGGGGCGAACGGTGGTTTCAACTGCCGAATCCGATGTACGGATCGTGGGAAGCGGCTGTTGGTTTCACTGTGCCGGAGAAACTAAAACATCTGCGGCAGTGAAACCTTTCCGAGATTCACGTGGCGACGCCCGAGGTTACCGCTTGTTTAAGCGGCGACCTCGGGCCATGACGGAGCAATGAAACTAGGTCAAGATCTCACGACGCGGAAACGGTTTTCTCCATTTGCCGGGCCAGGTGAAGATGTTCTTTTAGAGTTGGCAGTGTTTCCTGTGCGAACGATTTAATCGTTTGATCCTTGCCCGCACGGCTTTCCTTTTCAAATGCGGCGATGTCCTGCTCGTGGTCCTTCACCATCGTCTGTGCATAGGCACGATCAAAAGCGGCCCCGTGCAGTTTCGATAGACGATCATAGGTGGCCTGGTCTTCGGCGGACATGCTCGATGGCAGCGAAATCTTGGCTTTTTCGGCCGCTTGCTTCAGGTTGCCGTCGGCTTTGGAATGGTCAGTTTCCATTCTGCGGCCGAAGTCCTTCACTGCGGTGGAAGCGCCGTTCTGCTGGGCAAGTTCGCTGAGCTTGACTTCCGTCATACCGCCCGACGCCGCTTCAGAAGCAAACTTGGAATCGGAAGATGATTGCGCGAAAACGAGAGCCGGTGCTCCTGCAAACAATACGAGAACGAGCGTGCGGCCAGCCAACTGCCACTACTTTTCAGCATTAGTGGTTCCATGGAACCCTCCTTGGACATAGTCCTCTTAAATTTTGAACCGCCGCGAAAACACAAATCTATAGGGGATAATGTGTAGCGATTATTTCGAATCACGGTAGCGCAGAGCGGCTATACGGAAGACGCGGATGAATGCGTAACGGAGTAAATGGGGCTCACATGGCGCTGCCGCAGTTAAGAAGTGGCGACTGCCGTAGATGACGAATCGCCCGGCGTGGTCAGCACGAGGTGCTTCTGCAAATCTTCAATAGCTTTCATGGGAGCGCTAAGAAGCAGCCGGTCTCCCGGCTGCAAAACTGTATCAGGCCGCGCCACGATAACTGACTTGCCGCGCAAAACGGCCACAATCTTAGCGTCGGCAATCGGGCCGCTCAGAACGCGCGATTGAATCTGTTTTCCTGCCCAGGGGCTTTCTGGTCGAAGGGCGCCAGCGATGAGCTGCGAACCATCCGGAAGATCTAACGCGACGCCAGACTGCAAAAGCGACGCCAGATGAAGATGGTTCATGTGAGGGGGTAAGGAGATCTTGCCCTGGTCTAGAAGCCGCAATGCCATGCGTACATTTTCGGCTCGGTGTGCCGGCGAGTCGGCGCGTCCGGCTACCTGGGCTTCGTACAAGCTGCCGTACTTGAAGAACGACGAAAGATTGATTTGAATCAGGAAACTGAGCATCACGGCCAGTCCAGCGGGCACAAGAAGCTGATAGCCGCCAGTCATCTCTGCGACCATCAACAGCGTCGCAATTGGCACACGGGCGGCACCGCCAAAAACTGCAGCCATGCCAACAATCACCAGGCTGGCTGGCGGATGATGAAATATTCCAGCAAGTCCTCCGCCAAGCATGGCGCCGACAAAGAGGCTCGGAGCAAAAACACCACCCGATCCTCCTGAGGAGACAGTGAGCGACAATGCCACAATCTTTGCGACCAGAAGAATGAGAAGTAAATGCAGCGCGAGTCGGCCGTCGATCGCTTCCTGAATCCAGCCATAGCCGCCGCCCAGTATCTGTGGCAACCGCAGAGCCAGCAGCCCTAACGCTAAACCTCCGATAGCAGGCTTGGTCCATGCGGGAATTGGGAGTACAGCAAACGCGTCCCTGACCCGGTAAAAAACCTCAGGGAGAATTGTGGCGACGATGCCGCTCGCGACCCCTAACAGAAGGTACCACCCATAATCGGCTAACCCCGTCGCAGACAAGTGGGTGGGAACGCGAAACAGGGGCCGCCAACCGACAAACCATCCGTTGAGGGCATAGGCCACGATCGCAGCAAGCATGCAATAGATAAGAGCGCCGGATTCAAAATCCATGCCGCCGTACAAAACTTCCACGGCGAAAATGGCGGTGCCGATCGGCGAGCGGAAAATGGCCGATAAGCCGGCGGCCATACCCATCAAGACCAGCAAGCGCCGCTCTCTCTCGGGCCGATGCAGCAGCGACGCATAGACCGAACCGAAACCGGCGGCGATCAGCGCCGTGGGGCCTTCGCGGCCAGCCGAGCCCCCCGACCCGATGGTGATCGCGGATGCCACCATCTTTACTGGAGCCACGCGCGCTCTCAAGACCGATCCCGTCCAGTGAACGGCTTTCACAACGGTGTCGGTGCCGTGGCCTTCTGTTTCGGGAGCCAATCCGTAAACAAGAGCGCCGGATATCAGTCCCCCCAACGTTGTGGCAATCGGCACGAGCCACAATCCGTGAGGACCGATCATTTCTCGCAGGACGCCGCCCTCTTCGGGAAGCCCTGGTGGACGGTAACCGGCAATCCAGGTTAGAAAAAAATGTTGAGAGAGACGCAGCATCCACATGAAGAGCTGCGCGCTCAGGCCACCGATGATGCCGAGCAGAACCGAATCAAGTAAGAGTCGCGGCTTGTCTCCGCCCCGCATGCTATGCCTACACCTTCATTCTGATATTTTGACTGAAAGAGTGATGGAAGTGAGAAAGAATTCTCGCTTAGTCGGATTGCGTTCCAACTCTGAACAAGATTTTCTCGAGGGGCAAGCGATTGCGAGAGTAGAATCGATCGAGAGAGGGTTTATCGCGATTGAAGGACACGGCTTAAGGTAAAAGTCTCGCGGTTATTTCTTTTCGATGCGGGTTAGCGAATTAGAAAGATGCGACTACGAAGGACAAAGGATTTAGGCGACTACACGATTGCGGCATTCGATACCGACATCGGTAGAGTACACGATTTCTACTTTGACGACCGGCAGTGGACGATCCGCTATATTGTAGTTGCGACGGGAACGATCCTCTCGGGACGAAAAGTCTTAATTTCACCTGTTGCGCTGCGTCATCCGGCTTGGACTCCGCTGCACATTCACGTAAATCTGACTTGGGGGCAAGTCAGGGATAGCCCCACTGTCGATCTTCACAAACCCGTTTCCCGGCAGCATGAAACAGAGCATCACAAACACTACGGGCTTCCTTACTACTGGGAAGGCACGGGCGTGTGGGGCTCATCATCAAATCCGCGGGATCTCGTGAATGCTCCGCGAACCAAATCGAAGCGAGCAAGCAAGAGCCCACCATCGGACGCGCACCTACGAAGTACACGGGAAGTGATCGGGTATCACATAAAAGCGGCCGACGGTGAGGTTGGACACGTGGAAGATCTCTTGTTCGATGATGAGACCTGGGAGATTCGGTACGTAATCGTTGACACGAAGAATTGGTGGCCAGCAAGGAAGGTATTGCTAAGGCCTCAGTGGATTCAGCGGGTAAGCTGGCCGCATCGAGAGATTTATGTAAATCTTACGTGCGAGGCTATCCAGAAAAGTCCAGACTGGAAGCCGGACGAGGAACTCAGCCGCGAATACGAGCTTCGCCTGCACAAGCACTATGATTGCGCGCCTTATTGGACAAAGTCAGAAGCGAAGCGCACGAGAATCCCGTCCTAGCCGGGTGTAGACGAACCGCCGATTGCGTTAGCTCGAGTCTTGCGTGGACTGCCTGACTGCCATTGAATGGACACCGCTTTGTAGGGCGGTTAAAATTGGGATTGTAACCTAATCAATCCGTCCGAGGATTCAATGATCGCCGAGAAGCAATCCTATCGTGGTGTCATCTGCATTCACTGTCATCAACCCACTCCGTTAACAGCATCCGCAGAGAGCAAGGAGCAAAAGTACAAAGACGGGCCTCAAGTTGCAGGAGATGAGTTCGCAATTTTTTCGAATCCCCTCAGGTGCCGAGCTTGTGGCAAGGAAGCTGTCTACACGGCAAAGGATGTGAGGGATTTCGAAGGCAGTCCGAGAAAAAGACAGCGCAGACGCGCGGCGAGTTCGTCGAGCTAACCCATACAGAGATCTTCTAAATAGGTTCTTTCGCAACGCATACCGGTCTGAAACTTCCGGCTAAAGTGGTGTGTTCGCCTGCAGGTCAATTGCCTGCAGATTAATCGCCTGGCGATGGCAGCCAACTATAACCACCGCCTAGCGCCGATGCTTGCCGGATAGATTGTCCTGGATGAAATGCGAAATGCCCGCGAATAGCAGCATCACGAAAACCACCAACCCGACGATGAGTCCCATCGCGAGACCTCCCGGACTTTAAAGACACCATACGCAAGTGATGGCTTAACGCTCGGGCCAAGATCAGTGAACCAGCGCACTCTCTTCTTTTTTATCGTTGAGCAGCCTGCACACTTCTTCATCAGCAAGCTGCGGGAAGTCAGCGTAGAATTCCCCGACAGCGCGGAATTCTCTCGGAGTCAGCAAGCACACGACCTCGTCGGCCTCTGAGCCCAGCATGAGGTACGTGGACAGAGGAGCGACTGCCGCAGCTACGATGATGCGAGCGGGGTACAATTTTCTCAGAGCTTCGATGGCGACACGAATCGTTGAGCCGGTGGCAATTCCGTCGTCAACGAGAATGACAGTCTTATTATGCACATCGAGCGGCGGACGCGAACCGCGATAGATATGCTCGCGGCGTTCCAACTCCTGCCGTTGCGTAGCGGCGACGCGGCGAATCACACTTCCCGATAGATCAAATTCCTCCACAACATCGGGGTTAACTATTTCACCGCCGCCCATTGCAATGGCGCCCATAGCGAGTTCTTCGTACCCCGGGACGCCCAGTTTGCGAACAAGGAACACGTCCAGGGGAACCTCAAGAGCCTCCGCTATTTCGTGAGCAACAGCTACACCCCCGCGCGGGAGCCCAAGAACGATCACGTCAGGCCGTCCCTTATATACTGCAAGCCTCTGCCCCAGCAGGCGGCCGGCTTCCTCTCGATTCCTAATTTGTGCGTTCATCTTTCTACCTCCTCTGGATCCCATTGCCTTCGCGGTTCGACGCTACTCAGACGCCCAGTTCCGGATGGGATTCCAGAACGTAATTCTTAAGCCTTAGATCTACAACCTTCCGACTAGGTCTCCTTGAGGCGACGCGATGCACGCGGCGCCGCTTTAGCGCCTTTCCAATCCTTGCTTTTCGCTCCATGGTTTCTACTCCTTTCCGTATGGGGCCGACTCAAAGGATTTCACCAGGGACTCTTAAAAATATGCACCGTGTACCAGAGCAACAGCGCGGCGCTACCGATGGTCAGCATCATGAGTGCCACGAAAAGTCCCGAAGCCGTCCCGCGAATAGCGATGCGCAGAGTAAGTCCTGTGGCGATTATGATTCCGATGTAGGCGAGCAGGCGGCTAACTTCGTACAAGAACCACAAGGCTGACGCTGGCGACGCATTGCGGGAGAGAGCGGACACCCATGCAAAAGCGAGCAGGCTCGGGATCAGGAAGAAAAGAACACCGAAAAGCCACTTCGAGCCCGCCGGGTGAATTGCTTGCATTTCCCTGCGCATATCGGCTCCTTTCTAACTGACTACTTTACAGTCGCAGCTATGCGGAGCCGGGACAGTGACGTAGGTCACGACGCAAGGTGATGGCTGAGACGAGAATTCGGAGTGGTGCGATATCAGGCTGCGACACGCGAGAACAGCAAGCGCTTTGCCCATTCGACGAGCAGCAGGTAGGTGATGGTGGAGATCGCAAGAAAAGTGAAAAATGGTCCTGGCAGAGGCGTAAAGCCCAGAAGTTTGGCCAGAGGTGAGAACGGCAGAACGATGCCGATGATCACGATGAGAATTGTGGTAATCGCGAGGGGAATGCTTGGCCTGCTCTTCAGCGGATTTCCCGCGGTGCGAATGATGAAGAGCACGAGGGTTTGCGTAGCGAGCGATTCGACGAACCATCCGGTGTGAAATTCCGGCTGGCTCGCGTGGAAGTAGTGGAGCAAGACGTAAAAAGTCAGGAAGTCATAGATCGAGCTGATGGGGCCGATGAAAATCATGAAATTGCGGATGAGTTTCATATCCCATCGCCGGGGGGCGCGAATGGCGTCCTCGTCAACATTATCGGATGGGATTGTGATCTGCGCCGTGTCATAGAGGAAGTTGTTCAGCAAGATCTGGGTGGGGAGCATGGGCAGAAACGGGAGAAACACGGATGCGCCTGCCATGCTGAACATGTTGCCGAAGTTTGAGCTGGTACCCATGAGCAGGTATTTCATGACGTTTGCGGACGCGCGGCGGCCTTCGATAATGCCGTTGTGCAGAATCTGCAAGCCTGGCTTGAGCAGGATGATATCGGCCGCTTCTCGCGCAACGTCCACAGCGGACGCAACCGAGATACCGACATCCGCCGCGTGCAATGAGGGCGCATCATTGATTCCGTCGCCCATGTACCCGACCACGTGGTCGCGCTGTTTCAATGCATGGATGATGCGGTCTTTCTGCATGGGCGAAACACGCGCAAATACGGTAGTTTCTTCGGCGAGGTGTTGCAGGGCGGGATCGCTCGTTCGTTCCAGTTCCTCGCCGAGAATTATGGTGGGGTTTTTGATGCCAACCTGCTCGCAAATGTGCCGCGCAACGAGTTCGTTGTCGCCGGTGAGAATTTTTACTTCCACGCCGTCGCGGCTCATGGCCGCAAGCGACTGGGCCGCATCGGGGTTCGGCGGGTCGGCAAACGCGAGATAGCCCGCAAGGATGAGCGAGTGCTCATCGGCGACGGTGAAAGCACAGTGCGAATCCGCCATTCGATGGGCAACTGCGAGGACGCGGAAGCCCTGCGTGCTCAAGTCGTCGAACGTCTGCCGGCAGCGGTTTTTGGCAGCAGCGTCGAGCGGTATAACGCGCCCTTCTGTTTCATAGGATTCCGAGAGATCGAGAATTCCTTCTGGCGCGCCTTTCGTAATCAAAAGGCATCCAGTGGATTCTTTTTTCTCGACAACGATCGAGAGGCGGCGGCGCTCGAAATCGAATGGAATTTCGTCGCACTTCACGTATCCATCAGAATCCGGCCGCTGAAGCTTTAAAATGGCCGCGTCGAGCGGACTGCGAATTCCAGTTTCAAGCTTGCTGTTGATGTAACCGAGTTCAATGGGGCGTTCGGAAGGTTTTCCGAGAAAATCGACGGAGGCGGCGAGGCTCATGATGCCGGTCGTGAGCGTGCCAGTCTTGTCACTACACAGCACATCGATCGTGCCGAAGTTTTGAATGGCAGAAAGATGCTTTACGACCACCTGGTCTCGCGACATGCGGATGGCTCCGCGTGCGAGCGTTACGGAAGTAATCATGGGGAGGAACTCAGGCGTTAAACCGACGGCGAGAGCCACGGCGAACAATAAAGACTCGAACGCATCTTTATGCAATGCGACGCGAACGACTAGAATGAATAAGACCAAAAAAAATACGGCCCGCGTGATCAACATTGCGAAGTGCTTCATGCTGCGCTCGAACTCGGTTTCGGCCGGGCGCGTCGCCAGCCGTTCAGCAATGGCTCCAAACGCGGTTTGCGCTCCAGTCTTCAGGATCAGAACCGTCCCGGTGCCACTGACAACCGAGGTTCCAAGAAAGACAAGATCGGGCGCATCGGGACTCCCGTTTGCAGGGGGGACATGACCATTGGCATTTTTTTCCGCCGGCAGCGACTCGCCAGTCAAGGCCGCCTGCTGGACATACAGATCGTGTGACTCCAAAAGCTGGCCGTCGGCGGGAATCAGATCTCCGGCAGACACGCGCACAATGTCGCCCGGTACCACCTCATGGCGCTTGATTTCCTGCCAATTGCCGTCGCGCAGAACCGTGGCTGTCAGCGTGACATTTTCTCGAAGCTTGTCAATCGCACGCTGCGATCGATAGGTTTGAGCGAAATTGATCGAGACGCCGAGCAGCACCATCACCAGGATAATCACGGCGTCCGTCGCATTTCCGAGGATGAAGGAAACCAGGCTTGCGATGAGGAGGATGACGACAAGCGGATTCATGAAGAGGAGTAGGAGTTCACCTACTGCGGCACCACGTTTTACCGGCGCGGGATCATTTGGGCCGTACTTGGAAAGGCGTTCCGCCGCTTCCTGCGAGGAAAGGCCGTGCAGCAGGGTGGAGTCCTGGTGGCTGCGTTCGCTGGTTGCGATCGAGGACGAACTCATGTTCCACGCTACGTTCGCGCAGGGGCATCTAGCATGGCCGCGGAGCGCTCAAATGGGTCAAATGGGTCAAATGCCTCAAAGGGGCCGCTGAGGCGCCAAAGTCACGCCGCGGCGATCACGCGAGCCGTTTCTCGGGGGCGAACCGCTTCAGAACGAATGCTGATGAGAACGCCTCTGCGTTTTTCGTAGTGCAAAGTGTACTTCTCGCTACAGCACTCGCATAGCCAGAAATGCTGCACGGAGTGCGATTTCGTGTCCGGTGCCTCATCCATGTGATCATTGTGAAACCGGAAGAATTCTCCGCGATGATAGTCGAACGGAGTCGCACAATCGGGATTGGCGCATGTCGAGAGCATTGCCCCGCTCCTTTTCTGCCGGAGTGGTTAAAGCAGCTGGACGATAGCTTAGATGTTCAAAATGGAGCAGTGACCGGCGTCACCCTCTGGCGTGACTTGGAACGCCCTGACGCATCACGGATCCCGAGAGTCTCTTAATGCTGTATTAACGATTCGATGGGACAAAGGTGTCGAGGGGTCATCCCATGCACGACCGCGCTGAATTAAATGGATTGATTCGACAATTGGAGCTGCTTCGCTCTGAAATGGTGAGCGCGGAGGCTGCGGGTCGAGGCGAGATAGAGCAGGTAAGCCCTGAACATACTGCCAGCGCCAGGAATCTCCTGCACTATATGGCGCTTCGCCGGCACGATATTCGCGACCTGCAGCTACAACTCGCCTCGCTGGGACTATCTTCTCTTGGGCGGACTGAGTCGCGCGTCATCGACGCTTTGCAGGGAGTAATAAACGTCCTTGTCAAACTCGCAGGAAACGAATCGGGCCTGCCCGATGCGAGCGAAAGCATTCCAGAGCTTTGCAACGGCCAGAACCTTCTTCAGGCGAAGACAGAAGCCTTGTTAGGTCCGGCACCAGAAGACCGCCGAGTGCGGATTATGGTAACCATGCCTCCGGAAGCGGCCACAGATTATGACCTCGTCCTGAAGCTGTTGCTGAATGGCATGAATTGCATGCGCATAAATTGTGCGCACGATGGGCCGGAAGCCTGGAACAACATGATCCAGAACCTGCGCCGCGCGCAGAAGGAAACGGGCAAATCGTGCAAAGTTGCGATGGACGTGGCCGGTCCCAAGCTTCGAACCGGACCGATTGAACCCGGTCCCTGCGTTCTAAAGTATCGCCCCAAACGAAACGTCTATGGTCGAGTAGAATCGCCTGCTCAAATTTGGCTTACCCCCGCAGACGATCCCGAAATCCCGCCCAGCCCTGCTGCCTCGGTTCCTGTGCCTGGAAAATGGCTTTCTCAACTCAAAGCTGGAAGTATTATCCGGTTTACAGACGCCCGTGGGGCTAACCGGTCAATGAAGGTTGAAGCCGCGTGTGGCAGTAGCCGTTGGGCAGAGGCCCTGCAGACCGCGTATCTTACGCCTGGTACCGTGCTGACGGCGGAAGAGGATTTCGAGGCTGAATCGTCCGGTGCCGGCAGTGCCTGTATCGGTGCAATCCCCCCGACGCCCCAAACGCTCCGACTGAATTCAGGTGACCGACTCGTTCTGACACGTTCCCCCGAACCGGGGAAACCCGCCGAATATGACGCTGACAAACATCTGATAGGCCCGGCGCGCATTGCAGTTTTTCCAGCTGGGTTTTTTGACGACGTTCGCGCCGGCGAACCCATCTGGTTCGACGACGGGCGAATCGGAGGAACGATAGCGAGTGTTGCTCCTGATGAAATCGTGGTCGAAATCACGCAAGCCAGGCCGAGCGGCGAAAAACTAGGCGCTGAGAAGGGAATCAATGTTCCCGAAACGGATCTGCGCCTCCCTTCCCTGACGCCAGAAGATTTGAAAAACCTCCGTTTCATCGTTGAACATGCGGACATCGTCGGCTATTCCTTTGTGCGAACCGAAGAAGATGTACATCAATTGCAGGCGCGGCTCGCTGAATTGAACGGACAGCATCTGGGCATCATTCTGAAAATCGAGACTCGCAAGGGATTTGACAACTTGCCGCGTCTGCTCCTTGCTGCGATGCGTACTCCTGCCGTTGGCGTCATGATCGCTCGCGGTGATTTGGCGGTCGAATGTGGTTACCAAAGGCTTGCTGAGGTCCAGGAGGAGATCCTCTGGATTTGCGAGGCGGCCCACATGCCGGTAATCTGGGCAACACAAGTTCTCGAGTCCCTCGCGAAGAATGGCATCCCCTCGCGCTCGGAAATTACGGATGCAGCGATGGGAGAGCGGGCCGAGTGCGTCATGCTCAACAAAGGACCGTACATCGTAGAAGCAGTTCGCGCCCTCGACGATATCTTGCGCCGCATGGAAGCCCATCAAGACAAAAAACGCTCCATGCTGCGAAGACTTCATGTTGCCGGGGCGGTATCCGCAGCGTCCGGCCAGTAAATCGAAAAACACCACTATCCACGGTATTTTTTGCGTTTGGATTCCTTACGTTTGCTCCGTCACAGATTGGAGTGATGTGTGTCACAGCGAGAAATCCGGCGTTGGCGCTAGCTTGTAAGTGTTATCGGAGGTGACTCATGAAAGCTACGCAAGCGAGAAGCCGCGTCCAGTTCAAGAATATTCTGTTCGCCACCGATTTCTCTTCCGCTGCGAACGCCGCGGCGCCGTTTGCTGCGGAATTGACGAAACGATATGGGGCAAAATTGTACGCGCTGTACGTCAGGCCGCCAGTGGTCAATCCAATGACGCCACCACTCACATGGGGTGGTTTGGAAGAGGCGGCGGCAGCCGAAGATGCGCGGCATGAAAGAGAAATAGCTAACACGTTCGCGGGAATTCAACCGGAAATCCTTATCAAAGAAGGGGATATCTGGTCGAGTCTTGCAGCAGCCCTTGAAGAGAAGAACATTGACCTGATCGTGATCGGGACGCGCGGCCGGTCGGGAATTTCAAAATTCGTGCTTGGTTCTATCGCGGAGGAAATCTTTCGACAGGCGCCCTGTCCGGTGTTGACGGTTGGACCTAACACCCCTGCACCGGAAAGGCGATCCGGCGAGATCACCAAGATACTCTTCGCGACAGATTTCAGCCCGGAATCGAGTGCTGCCGCGCCGTACGCTGTGTCGCTGGCACAGGAATGCCAGGCTTACCTCACGCTGCTCCATGTGATTAAAGCTCCGAAGGCCGGAGATCTCGTCCAAGCGGGAGAGCTGGTGAAATCATCCACGCAACTGCTTCACAATCTTCTACCCGCCGAAGCAGAACTCTGGTGCGTTCCGGAATATCTGGTCGAACAAGGCGATCCGGCCGAAAAGATCCTGGAAGTTGCAGCGCGAACCGGGGCGGAGCTGATTGTGCTAGGTGTCCGCCAACCGAGCGGCTTTCCGGGCGCGGCAACGCATCTTCCGATAGCAACGGCGCACAAAGTCGTATCGCACGCTGCGTGCCCTGTCCTCACGATTCGCGGCTAGCTTTAATGGGAGGAGCCATCGAATGGCTCCTCCCCTCTTCAGCGACGGCAGGTCGGCACCAGCAGGCGTACGGCTAATCCCGAAAGACTTCATTAAATTGTTGAGTGATTTGAGTCGGGACAGAAAAGCGAGGGCGAGCGCGTTTGCGCCCGCCCTCAACTACCGTGTGACGCTTGCCAATCTATTCGCTCACGGCTTGGCCCGCGAGCGAAGGTCGCGCTATGACTTGATCGTAAGCACCGGGCACGCCGCTGTACTAACTACTCGATATGCCTTGGTATGCGGCACGTGGCCCGCAAGACCCTTGCGGGGCTTGGCACCCATGACGATCAGGTCTGCTTGCTTTGCAAAGCGAAGGATTTCCTCCACGGGGTCACCTGTGATCATGAGAAATTCAGGTTTGTGGTCCAGGTTTGGATTGGCCGGCATGAGCTCTTTCAATTGCCGAACGACCCAGTTGCGCCGGTTTGTGACGGCTTGCTCCGAAAATTCTTCCACATAGGGCACCACGTTCAGAAGAGTGATCCGGGCATGATGCTCCTGAGCGAGTGCGAATGCGTAGGCCGCTTCGCGGTCGACGGCCGGACCAAAGTCGGTGGCGAACAAGATGTTCTTAAACTCGGTCTTGCCCAGCGATTCATCTTTGGCATGCGGTCCGACGGTAAGGACGGGAATGCACGCCTGCCGGAAGGCTTCTTCAGCTCCGGAGCCGAGGACGACTTTCTTGACGTCGCCGAGGCCACGGGTGCCGAGAACAAGCAGATCAATCTTGCATTCCTCGATGAGTGAGTCGAGTGTGGGCCAAAATGCGCCCTCCACGATATTGGTGTGATATTCGATTCCGTGGAGACCACCGGATTCGACGATCTTAGCGAAGCTCTCTTCGGCTTCGCCTCGGCTCGCGTCGAGGGTTTTGGCGGCGATTTCGGGCGCAATCATAGGATACCCATCGAGGCTGATGACGTGGCTGAGATAAATCTTAGAGCCGAACCGGCGGGCAATCGAGATCGCGTATTCAAGCGCGCGCTCAGACGCGGGTGAAAAGTCCGTGGCGACCATGATTTTCGAGAAGGAAACCTGCGTCGCAGGAGTGGTGGCTCTTGCAGTTGCTGTTGCTACTCCATGTTCTTGAAGCATTTGAACCTCCTCTACATCTGCAAATCTGTCTAATAGGGCCTGTCGCCCTAAATCCACCACCACGCTAATCCTGGTCGATTTTATGTGCTGTGACACTCGTCACGATTCAATGCGGCGTGAGTCACAAGAGCCGCCGCCCTAATAAGTGCCGGGCAGTAAACGCGGGGGCAGACTTCGTGACAGTCGAGGGGTGCCTGCCGTGCTCCAATGGGGTTTGTACGAAGAATCAGGGGGACAGATTTCTGTCCCCCCTTAGAAGCCGCTTTCTAGTGTCAGGCTGCTTTCACTTTGACTTCCAGCCGCGCTACCTTTGGCATGCTGACGTCGAGGACGCCGTTCCTAAGCGTTGCGGTTGCCTTACTGGCAACGACTTCCGCCGGCAGATCAATCACGCGAAGCAGTTCGCTCGAGCATTGCTCCTTGTAAATCGTCTTTCCCCTCTTCTTGTCTTCTTTGCTGGTTTCCTTCTTGCCGCTAATTGTTAGACGCCTTGGCTCGATGCTTACTTCCAGTTCGTTAGCGTTGAAACCCGGCACTTCGGCCTCGATGTTCAGAGCACTCTCGGATTCGTTGATGTTGATGTGACTTGAATGAAGCAGTTCCGCTTCGGCCTTGAACCAATTGTCTAAATCTTGACCGCCGTTGCACTGAAAAATTTCAAACGCTCGGCGCGCAATCTGATTGTGGATGTCGTCGATGCGTTTTGCGAGATTCTGTGGCTCGACCAAGCCCAGAGATTTTCCTTCTGGGGCGAGATCAACGATGGTAGTTTTCTCGGTCATTTTATCTCCTCCGTTCCTTCCCGCGTATGCGCCATTGCTCAGCGCATTTCCCCTTCAGGGGATTCTCGTCATCTCGGGAAGCCGAATCTGTGAGGTACATCACACCCTCCGGTGATAGGTGTCATTTCGTTCCAATAGCGATGGGGCTAGTGTTCTGTCAGGAAGGAGAAAAAGGATGCCAGTTCACGAGAGGTCCGAGAAAGAGTACTTCACTCGGCGTAGAGACGGCTGGGTCTCGACGAGAGTATCGAAGTTCGCTACCCGATTGAGGTTTCAGAACATCCTTTACGCAACGGATCTCTCGTTTGCAGCGGAACGCGCGTTGCCGTACGCGCTGGAAATCGCCCGGCGTTACAGCGCCACCATCCACGTGGTCCACGTGATTCAGCCGGACGTTTATCCTCTGGTTCCACCAAGCGCCTGGTCCAAGATGGCGGAGGCGGAAGAGGTTTGCCGAGAGGAGAGCAAGAGGAACTTGGAGGAACAACTGAAAAGCGTTCCACACGAAATTATATTCCGGCCCGGAAAGACTTGGCCGATCCTTTCGCAGCTGATCGAAGAAAAACAGATTGATCTAGTCGTATTCAGCACGCACGGCGGGGGTGGGTTGCAGAAGCTGATATTTGGGTCGGTCGCCGATGAACTTTTTCGAAAGTCACCCTGTCCTATTTTGGCGGTAGGTCCAGGTGTACGAATCAAACCAAGAGCGAATGCGGAGCTGAATCGAATCCTTTACGCTACGGATTTCAAGGCAGAGTCCCTAGCCGCTGCCTCCTATGCGATCTCACTCGCCCAAGAGCATCGCGCACAGCTCGTTTTGCTGCATTCGATCGAGAATGCAGGCGATGTATCTGCAATGTTGCATGCACTCCGGCAACTGGTCCCTTTTGGAGCGGAGCTCCGGACGGAGCCGGTCTGCATTGTCGAGCGTGGAGCACCAGCGAGCAAGATCCTCGAAGTCGCCGAAGCGCACGGAGCGGATCTGATCCTGCTCGGCATACAAAGCAACGGCAAAAACTTCGGAAAACACCTGCTTCGTCCAGGTGTATTCCAAATCGTCGCGGGCGCAACGTGTCCGGTACTTATGGTGCGTCGCTAGCGCCCGACCGGGGCACTCCAAATAACGCTCTCCTCTCTCTTCACTTAGCTGCAGGCTAGCGACTGCTTTGCCTTATGGCACGCCTGAGATAGAATCCTGCTGCACCCAGTAAAATACTCGTTTGCAGCGGATGCGTGCGTCCGAAAGGGACGGTTCTTCCCTATCGTAGGCGCGGTGTTACAGTCATTGGGAGCTATAGCTTGCCGAAACCCTCTCCGGCGGCTCCAGACTTTCAGACGCTTTTTCAGTCCGTCCCGGGTCTGTACCTCGTTTTGTCGCCCGACCTCACCATCGTCGCTGTCAGCGATGCCTATCTCCGCGCCACGATGACTCAGCGCGAGGAGATCCTGGGCCGCGGAATCTTCGAAGTCTTTCCGGATAACCCGGACGATCCAGCTGCTACCGGGGTAAGCAATCTGCGAGCTTCGCTGCAACGAGTGCTGCAGAGCAAGGTGTCCGATACCATGACTGTCCAGAAGTACGACATCCGCAAGCCGCAGTCGGAGGGCGGCGCTTTCGAGGAGCGACACTGGAGTCCCGTGAACAGCCCCGTTTTAGGGCCGGATCAAGAGGTTGCCTACATCATCCATCGAGTCGAGGACGTAACCGATTTCGTTCGCCTCAGTCATCAAAAGGCCCAGCAGCAGAAGCTGACGGAGGAATTACGCACACGAACGGGGCAAATGGAAACCGAGATTTCTTCGCGGGCACGAGAAGTCCATGAAGCGAATCAGCGATTGGAACGCGCCAATCAAGAACTGGCGCGCAGCGAAGGCCGATTTCGGTCCATTGTTGCCGGTGTAAAGGACTACGCGATCTTCATGCTCGATCCGCGGGGCCGAGTTGCCACTTGGAACGCGGGCGCGGAGCGCATCAAGGGCTACAGCACGGAGGAAATTATCGGAGAACACTTCTCGCGGTTCTACACGCAAGAAGACATCGAGCGAGGGAAGCCCGAACGGGGACTAAAGATAGCCGTCTCCGAGGGGCGGATGGAAGAAGAAGGTTGGCGCGTCCGCAAGGATGGCTCCCGCTTCTGGGCCAATGTGATCATCACGCCCATCCGCGATAAGAACGGAGAGCTGTTGGGGTTTTCGAAGGTCACGCGCGATTTTACGGAACGCAAGAAATTAAACGAAGCACTCCACCTCAGCGAACAGCGCTTTCGGACTCTTTTCGAATTCTCGCCAGACGCGATTCTCGCCACCAATCAAGATGGAGACATTACCGAAGCAAATTCGCAAGTGGAACAAATTTTTGGCTACAGCAAAGACGAGTTGCTGGGCGAGAAGATTGAAATGCTGATTCCTGAGCGGTTCCGGACCGCTCACCCGGGCCATCGGAAAGAATATAACGAACAGCCTCGGACGCGACCGATGGGAATCGGCCTGGAACTTCGCGCCAGACGCAAAGATGGCACGGAGTTTCCGGTCGACATCATGCTCAGCACTGTGGAAACCGGAACGAACAGAGCAGTGCTAAGCGTGATCCGCGACCTCTCGGAAAAAGCTCGCATCGAGGAGGAATTGGCCAGAAGAGAGCGCGAAAAGCGCTATCTCGAAGAGGAACTCAACACGGAACACAGGTTTGAGGACATTATCGGGGAAAGTTCAGCGCTGAGAAGGGTCTTGAAGCAAGTCGAAACGGTTGCCGCAACTGACGTAACCGTTCTTATTCTCGGTGAAACTGGGACCGGTAAGGATTTGATTGCGCGGGCGATTCATCAGCTCAGTTCGCGTCACTCGCGCACGCTCGTGAAGTTGAATTGCGCGGCGATTCCCACCGGCTTGCTCGAAAGCGAACTCTTCGGGCACGAAAAGGGCGCTTTCACTGGAGCACTTTCTCAGAAAATCGGCCGCCTGGAACTCGCCCATCAGGGGTCGCTGTTTCTCGACGAAGTCGGGGACCTTCCCGCAGAACTTCAGCCGAAAATCTTGCGGGCGCTCCAGGAAAAAGAATTTGAGCGCCTGGGCAGCTCCCGCACCATCCCTGTCGATATGCGGCTCATTGCTGCAACCAACCGAAATTTAGAAAAGATGGTGGCCGACCGGGAATTTCGAAGCGACCTCTACTATCGCCTCAGAGTCTTTCCGATCTCAATGCCCGCGTTGCGCGAACGCCGGGAGGATATCCCCCTTCTCGTGCGCTACTTCGTCAACAAGCACGCGCGGCGCATGGATAGGCGTATCGAGTCCATCCCCTCCGAGGTGATGAAGGCCCTCACCAAATGGGACTGGCCGGGTAACATTCGAGAACTCGAGAACTTCATCGAACGCGCTGTGATTCTCTCGAAGGGTCCCGACCTCCGCGTCCCGTTCGCTGAGATCGAGATGCTGCCTGATAGTTCCCCAAAAGACGACGCCACGCTGCAAGCCACCGAGCGGGACCATATCCTCCGCACCCTTCGGGAAACCAAGGGCTTGATCGCGGGACCCAAGGGAGCCGCGGCACGCCTCGGCCTGAAACGGACAACACTAAACTCCAAGCTCAAAAAGCTAGGGATCGAGCGCGACGACTATATCTAGTCTGGCTGACGATATCCCGTCAGTGCGCTTCGTCACGCTCGGGTGTGTTGCTAATCACTTCCTAACGTAGTGGACTATAACCCCTTCACCCACAGCAAAGTGCTTCGCTTCTGCACCGTCATTCCTTTTGGCTCCCGGCGTGCCATGAGGAAGCACGTGGCGCAGGACGAGCCAAGATCACGCTGAGAATCACAGTTCAAACAGAGGCACAGACCACTAGGTTAAAGCTCGAAGGAAGAGTCGTGGGGCCATGGGCGAGTGAACTCGATCGGACTTGGCGGCCGCTGGCTGCCTCGCTGGGGACGAAGAAATTGGTGGTCGACATTTGTGGCGTCACGCATGCGGATCTGGATGGAAGACGAACCCTTGCCGATATTCACAGGGCGACCGGCGCAGAGTTTGTAGCTGACACGCCAATGACCAAGTACTTTGCAGCAGAAGCACAGCGCAAGACGAAGAAAGATACGAAAGAGGAGGAGTGAAATGCGAGGACCATACGGATTCGAAATGAGCGAGAATTGCCAGTCGTGCAAACTTCGGAAGGGCAGTTTCTTCTGCCAACTCACGCCGAAAGCCACGAAGGATTTCGACGCCGTCAAGTCCACCTCGGCGTACCCCGAGGGCGCAATCTTGTTTCTTGAGAAGCAGGATCCGCGCGGTGTCTTCCTCCTCTGTGAAGGCGAAGTCAAGCTCACGATCAGTTCGAGCGAAGGAAAGACGCTTATTCTGAGAATTGCCAAACCGGGAGAAATTCTGGGCCTGATGGCCGCTCTCTCAGAGAAGCCATACGAGGTTACGGCCGAAACCATTCGTCCATCCCAGATCGCCTACGTTCGCCGTGACGATTTCGTCCGGTTCGTCGCTCAGTATCCGGAAGCCGCGCAGGGAATCGTCAAGCAGCTGAGCTCAAACTACCACGGAGCTTGCGAGCAGCTTCGAACCGTCGGACTTTCAATGTCCGCACCCGAAAAGCTTGCAAGACTTTTACTGGAATGGTCCGCTGGAGCCGAGGAGACGAAGCTTGGCACTCAGATCACGATTCGGCTGACGCACGAAGAAATCGCGGAGTTCATCGGTAGCACGCGCGAGACAGTCACCCGCACGCTCAGTGATTTCAAGAGCCGCCACCTGGTGACTACCAAAGGCTCTACTCTGTCAATTCCGAGCCGCTCCGCTCTCGAGAATTTTGTCACGGCCTGACCGCCGCGCCAGCTTTATCGCTCTACTCGTGAGTTTTGCCTGGTCGCACCGTCGTGACCGGACCATAGGGACCGGCACTCCGGTGCGACCACTCTCCTAAACAAGTAAGTATCAGCGGCGGCCCTCTTTTGCCCTGTGACACGCATCACGTCGACAAGTGATGTGCATTCCATACAACGAATCGTCGGGGAATTATCGTTTAGGTGTGTTCACCGTGGGGAGATTTGAAATGATGTGCCCGGTCTCAGCCAGAAAGTATCTGCGTCGAGCAATCGAGGGATTCCTAGCAATAGGCTTGGCTATTCCTCTGATTCTGCGAGTCTACGTAATTCAGCAGTTTATCGCTGCGCTGATTCTTTTCAGCGTCATCTGCGCGACCGGTGCGCTCCTAGTCCTAATTCTGTTGCTGACGGGTGCGTTGGTTCAGAGGCTATTTCTGAAGCTACCGACGGCAGAGCGTGAACGGATTATCTTTAGCCCGGTGACGGCAGTTTTCGCGACGAGCCCGCTCCCAATGGTCGTTCGCTAGGCGAGTGGGGCCCGCGGTTGTGGCATCAAGGCTAAGAAGGAAACGAGAGAAGCAGATTCTAGAAACAAGATGGGAAAGGAGAAAACAATGAAGCCCGAGAACGAGTTGCAGAGGCGATACGTAATGGACGAACTTGCGTGGGAACCGAGCGTGAATATTGCTGACATCGGCGTCTCAGTCGACTCCAGTGTCGTGACTCTCACCGGCACGGTCGACAGCTACCCACAAAAGTGGACAGCCGAGCGTGCGACGGAACGAGTGAAGGGAGTCAAAGCGGTGGCGAACGAAATCGAAGTCAGACTTCCCGGAGAGTGGGAGCGCACTGACTCCGATATCGCGCGTGCCGCCGTGAATGTGCTGGAATGGAATGCTCTGGTACCACAGGACCGCGTTCAAGTTCTTGTAGACAAGGGATGGATCACCCTTGACGGCTCGGTGGAGTTTCACTACCAGAAAACCGAGGCCGAGAGGGCCGTTCGCAGTTTGCTCGGCGTAAAAGGCGTGGTGAACCGCATCAATCTGAAGCCAGCCGTCTCACCGGCAGATGTTAAGAACCAAATCGTTGAGGCGCTGGAACGTGCCGCCGAAGTGGATGCCAAACGGATCTGCGTCGGAGCAACGAATGGCAAAGTCACCCTAAAAGGGAGCGTAAAGTCTTGGGTCGAACGCGAGGAAGCCGAGCGAGCCGCGTGGGCCGCACCAGGCGTTTCCGAGGTTGAGAATTACATCGAGATCGCCTAGGCGTTTGCATAGCGGGAGGAGCACGCTGATGATTCCCGGTAGAATCTCCAAATGGAACGGCCTCGAGAGTGAGGTCACGATTGAGTGCCGCGATGCAGCTCTCCAAGGGACGCTGGCTCTTCCGGAACCTTGTACAGGCATCGTTCTTTTTGCTCACGGAAGCGGCAGTGGCCGTCAGAGCCCGCGCAATCGCTACGTTGCGGAAGTACTGCAGTCGCAAGGAATAGCTACTCTACTATTCGACCTTTTGACCCGAAGCGAGGAACGGATTGACGAACTGACGGGCGAGCTACGATTCGACATTCCGTTCCTCGCGGAACGGCTAATCGGCGCGACGCAGTGGGTGAAGCAACGGCCGGATCTGCAGAGCTTTCCAATTGGCTATTTCGGCGCCAGCACGGGGGCGGGAGCAGCGCTGGTGGCAGCATCGAGACTCCCTGGGATCGTAGCGGCGGTGGTTTCGCGAGGGGGCCGGCCGGACCTTGCAGGCAATGTTCTCCGTCTTGTTGAAGCTCCCACACTGCTGATTGTAGGTGGAAACGACCGGCCGGTGATCGATATGAACCGATCGGCGCTCGCAGATCTGAAATGCGTTGAGAAGCGGCTCGTCATTGTCCCAGGCGCAACGCACCTATTCGAAGAGCCTGGGACTTTAGGAGAAGTCGCCCGCGTCGCCGCGGATTGGTTCACGCGATACCTGGTGGCCGGCAAACGAACCAAGCCTTTGTCGGTCGTCAAAGCCTGATTTTCTTGAGGGGAATGGTGCACAGATGCCTATTTACAAAGATCACGAAGTATTGGAAGCAATCCGTCAATCAGCCTTCCGGCTCACGGGTGAACCCGCAGACTTCGATCCCTTGCTCAAGAGGATCGGTGATGCTCGATTCGTACTGATCGGAGAAGCCTCGCACGGCACCCATGAGTTCTACCGCCTGCGCGCGCAGATCACGAAGCGCCTGATAGCAGAAAAAGGATTCAACGCGGTCGCTGTCGAAGCAGACTGGCCGGACGCTTTTCGTGTCAATCAGTTCGTCCGGGCTCAAGGCAGAGACGAAGACGCAGTCGATGCGCTTGCCGGCTTCGAGCGATTCCCCGCGTGGATGTGGCGCAATGCAGACGTCCTCGACTTCGTTGGCTGGCTGCGAAGCTACAACGAACACCACCGCCCGAGACAGGTAGGTTTCTATGGGTTGGACCTTTACAGCCTGCATGCCTCCATCCGCGCCGTCTTGGATTTCCTCGATAAAGTCGATCCTGAGGCCGCGCGCCGCGCCCGCTATCGCTATTCGTGCTTCGAGACGTTTGGCGAGGACACCCAGGCATACGGATACGCAGCGGGCTTTGGATTGAGCAAGAGCTGCGAGGATGAGGCCATCACCCAGTGGATGGAAATGCGCCAGCGCGCTGCCGACCTTTCCCGCCGCGACGGCCGCGCATTTCCCGATGAATTCTTCTTTGCCGAACAGAATGCTCGTTTGGTGAAAAATGCTGAAGAGTATTACCGGTCGATGTTTCGCCAGCGGATTTCATCATGGAACCTGCGTGACACACATATGGCTGAAACGCTGGATGCACTCGTGCAACACCTCGGGGCCAAAGACGCGAAAGTTGTCGTCTGGGCCCATAATTCTCATCTGGGTGATGCCCGCGCCACCGAACAAGGACAGGGAGGTGAGTTGAATTTGGGTCAGCTGGTTCGCCAGCGCTACGGCAAACAAGCAGTTCTGGTTGGTTTCAGCACCTACGCGGGGACAGTGACTGCGACGTCGGAATGGGATAGCCCCGCAGAACGTAAAGTCGTACGGCCCGCGCTGCCCGGCAGTTACGAAATGCTGTTTCATCAAAGCGGCATTCCCAATTTCCTGCTGCTACTCGATGCGGATCATGCAGCGACATCGTTCTTGCGGCAACCTCGCCTGGAACGCGCAATCGGCGTGATTTATCTGCCACAGTCGGAACGGATGAGCCATTACTTCCACGCCCAGCTACCAGACCAGTTCGACGCCATTCTTCACTACGACGAAACCCGCGCCGTGGAACCTCTGGAGCGCGCAGCTATTTGGGAGCATGGCGAAGTCCCCGAAACTTATCCTTCAATGCTATAAGGAGCAAATGTCGAGCGGTTCCGAAGAATTGAGCTTAGACTTGGATGAAATATGAGACGTTGCTTTTTTGAGTTCGCCTAGTCAGCAAGTAGTTTTATCGGGGATTTCTGTGTTGCAGGAAACTCACGCGCTGCGATTACGATACGATCGGAAACTCTTTTTGCGGGTTGCCGCAAGGATCGTGGTCAGCGCCGTTCTCGGCTGTACTGTCACAGAGGGTCTTTATTTGGTTGATAACTTCAGATCGTATGGCCCGATTCGCGACGGGATTATCGATGTACTGACCTTTCCTGGATTTGTGATTACGTGCCTTTTCGATCTCGTAGGCGTTCACGTCCGGAGCGGAAGTTTCGAGATGTGGTGGGCCTTCTTCTTCAGCAATTCGTTTTTCTATGCTGTCGTCTGCTACTTTGTTCTCGACGTCTTGCACCTTCCTCCAGAACACAGCGAATTTTGAATTGGCGGATGAGCCTGTAAGCCGGATTCTGTGTGCTGCGTCTCGTTCGCTAACTTGCATTAGCGGCGATTGGCGCTCCTGGCGCCGAGTTAATCGGCAACCGGGAATAAACCGACGCAGCGCGATGATCATTCCTCTAGGTCCCGGATCGCTCCGGGACTCAAGCAGCCTACCCGAGGGTCAGAGCGCCGCGCTCTTGCGAACGCGATGCATACGGGCCGGGCCAGCCCTCCCCTCCTATTTGGCCTTGCTCCACGCGGGGTTTTCCGTGCCCCGAGTGTCGCCACCCGGGCGGTGGGCTCTTACCCCACCTTTTCACCCTTACCAAATGCGCTCGACCGATGGAGGCGAGCCCGCGGTTTTGCCGTGGGCCTGCCGCAGGGTGCGAATCACACCGGCGGTATATTTTCTGTGGCACTTTCCGTAGCCGCGACTTCGCGTTTCGCCTTCGCGGAACGCGCGACGCAACCCCCTGGCGTTACCAGGCGCGTTGCCCTTTCGCCGCGGCTCTTGCGAGGTAGCGGCGATGGGAGTCCGGACTTTCCTCCCGCTGGCCTTTTCATCCTGCGATGAATTTGGCCAACCGGCGATCATCCAACTCACCCGCCGGGATAATTATACGGTATGTGCGTGGGGGGGGTGGAAGAAATGCGTGTCAGATTGTCGACGCGACGATCGGGTGAGCGAGCTGCAAAGACGAAGAGAGATCCCTCCACTTCGGTCGGGATGACCGAAAACATCCAGAGCGCCGGGCGGTGATCGCGGATTGTTATTTTGCTGGGAGGAGTTTTTCGAAGGCTGCTTCGTCGAGGATCGGGACGCCTAGAGTCTTGGCTTTGTCGAACTTGGAGCCGGGGTCGCTGCCTACGACTACGTAGCTGGTTTTTTTGCTAACTGTGCCGCCGGCTTTGCCGCCGTAGGCTGCGACGAGTTGTTCGGCTTGTTCGCGGGAGCGGCGCTCGAGAGTGCCGGTGAAGACGAATGTCTTGCCGGCGAATTGCGTGCCTTTGGGCGCGGGACGCTCTTCTTTCATATTGACGCCGACGGCGCGCAGATTGTCGATCAGTTTGCGGTTGGCAGACTCGGAGAAAAATTCGTGCACGCCTTCGGCGATCTTGGGGCCGATTTCGGTGATTTCGAGAAGCTCGTCCGTGGAGGCCGAAGCGAGTTTCTCCATCGAGCCGAAATGCCGGGCGAGTAGCTGGGCGGTGCGCTCGCCAACGAACGGGATGCCGATGCCGTAGATGAGGCGCTCGAGGCTGTTCTTTTTGCTGGCGGCGATTTCATTGAGGAGATTCTGCGCCGATTTTTCAGCCATGCGCTCGAGGTTGGAGACGGATTCGAGATCGAGCTTGTAAATATCGGCGTAATCCTTCACAAGATTTTTTTCGATGAGCTGGTCGACGATTTTTTCGCCGAGGCCGTCGATATTCATGGCGTGGCGACCGGCAAAATGAAGGAGCGATTCCCTTCTGCGGGCCGAACAGGAAACGTTGACGCAGCGATAGGCGACTTCGCCTTCGGTGCGGTGGACGCGCGTGCCGCAGACCGGACATTTGTCCGGCATCTTGAACTGCTTTTCTTCCGCGCCGTGCTTCACCACTTTCAGAACGTGCGGAATTACTTCCCCGGCGCGCTCGACGAGAACGGTGTCGCCGGCGTGAATGTTGAGGCGTTCGACTTCGTCCATATTGTGGAGGGTGGATTTTGAAACGGTGACGCCGCCGATTTGCACTGGCTCGAGGATCGCAAACGGGGTGAGAACGCCTGTTCGGCCGACGCTGACGGCGATTTCGCGAAGGAGAGTGGTTTCCTGATGCGCGGCATATTTATAGGCGACCGCCCAACGGGGCGCCTTCGAAGTGAAACCGAGTTCGTTCTGCAGGCCGATTTCGTCCACTTTTACTACGATGCCATCGATTTCATATTCCAGCTTTTCGCGTTTCGATTCCCAGGCGGTGAGATATTTCTCGACATCGGCGAGCGAATGACACACTTTCCAATCGTCGCTAGCCTTGAAGCGCAGAGCCGAGAGCGTTTCCAAGATCTCTGAAAGGCGCTTTTTGGGGGCGCGTCCGTTCACTAGCATGTAATAGGCAAAAAAATTGAGGCGGCGCGACGCGGTGATGCGCGTATCGAGCATGCGAACCGAGCCGGCCGCGGCATTGCGAGGATTGGCAAATACTTTGCCGCCTTGCTCGGCTTGCAGGCGGTTCATTTCTTTAAAAGCGTCGCGGGTCATGATCACTTCGCCGCGCACTTCGAAATCGCCGGGGATGCCGGATTTTTTCAGCAGGACCGGATCGACGCGCAGCGGAATCGAGCGGATTGTTTTTACGTTGGGCGTGACGTCTTCGCCGGTGGTTCCATCGCCACGCGTGACGCCTCGGACCAGCGAGCCATTTTCGTAAATCAGAGAAAGGCTCAAACCATCGAATTTGTGCTCGGCCACGTAATCGACTTTCTCGCGGCCGGTGGTTTCGTGAACGCGGCGATCGAAGGCAGCGAGCGCTTCGAGCGAGAGGGCGTTATCGAGGCTGACCATCGGCGTTTGATGGCGGACTTTTAGAAAGCCTTCGCGGGGGGCGCCACCGACGCGTACGGTGGGCGAATCAGCGGTGACGAGATCCGGATGCTGCGCCTCGAGTTCTTTGAGGCGATTCATCAGGCGATCGAATGCCGCGTCGGAAATTTCCGGGTCGTCCATCACGTAGTAGGCGTATTCGTGACGGCGAATCTGGTCGCGCAGGCTTTCGATTTCTTTAGCGTCTTGTTTCTTCGACATGAAACCCCTGAGGGAAGAAGCGAACGAAACCGGCACAATATTATACAATGTGGGTTTGCTTTCGCACTGCGAGACCAGACATTTGACGGCGAGGCCATGCCTGACGGAATCCAAGACGCGCTTTTGATCTACAACCCGACGAGCGGGCGGAGACAACACCGTCGCTTCGCGGAAATCGAGCAGGCGGTGCGCATCCTGAAGGATGCGGGGATTCGCACCGAGCTTGCGCCGACCACTGCGCCCATGAGCGCGGCGGGGATTGCTCACCAGGCGGTGCAGCAAGGGCGCGGGATGGTGATTGCCTGTGGCGGGGATGGAACGAACAACGAAATTGTTAATGGTCTGGCCGGCAGCAATGTGCCGATGGCGGTGTTGCCGGCGGGCACCGCGAATATTCTGGCTAAGGAGCTGGGAATCCCATGGGATATTCCTCAAGCTGCGCGGCTGATTTCGGGAGGCACGGTCCGAAGAGTTGCGCTAGGAGTTGCGATTCCGGCAGAGGGAAGGCACACGGATCAAGTGCCGGCGGAAGGGCGCTACTTTCTGTGTGTAGCTGGCGCAGGGCCTGACGGGGCAATCGTCAACGGTGTGGATGGAGAGTTGAAGAAGAAAGCGGGAATTCTGGCATATTGGCTGGAAGGGATGCGGCAGGTTTTCAAGTACGGGTTCCCGGAAATGCGCGTGCATTCGAATGGCGAGGAACGGCGAGCGACGATTGTCGTTGTCGGGCGAACTGTGAATTACGGTGGGCCTTTTAAGATTACGACGGGTGCGGATTTATTTGAGGACTCTTTCGAGTTTCTGACGAACTCGGCAAAAAGCCGGCTGCGGTACCTCGGCGCTTTGCCAGCGCTGTGGTTGGGAAAACTTCGCAGCCTTGATGGAATTGACACCTGGAAATCCACTGAGGCAATTTGTGAACCGAACGGCGACGGGCCGTTGTGGGCGCAGGTGGATGGCGAGCCGATTGGGGATTTACCGATTAAATTTTCGATTGTACCTAATGCTCTTTCGCTTGTGATTCCAGCCCGCCGCTATGGATAGACTCCGCTTTTCTTAATCTGCACTTTCGCTCGATTTCTCCGGCCTTGTTGCTGGTTGGGATTGTGCATCCCCTTCGTCGGTCGGTACGCGCAAGCTACTCTGTTAGGATGCGTGCGTGGAGCCGGTCACGCATGCCTTGACTTCTCTGGCGCTTGCGCGCGTTGGGCAACGGCGCCTGCCGCGATTTGGAACTGCCATGCTGGTGGTAGCCGGCATTGCTCCCGATCTTGATTACGCGAGCTACTTTGGCGGTGCGAGCTCGTTTCTCCGATACGACCGGGCACTGTTGCATTCCGTTCTGTCTTCCTTTGTGCTGGCGATTGCGCTCGCCGCTGCGTTTTACTTCGTCGCTCTTCATCGTGACAAGAAAACTTCTGGTTTGGAAGATTCGCGGGCCCCGAGACTAACTTTTGGGATGGCGTCCCTTGTGTGCGCGATTGGAATTGCGGCGCATTCGCTGCTCGATCTAGTGAGCGGCGTGGGGGTGCAGCTGCTTTGGCCCTTTCGGGCGCGCTGGTTCGCGTTCGACCTGCTGCGCGACTTCGATATCTGGATACTGATGCTTCTTCTTACAGGACTGCTCTTACCCATGTTGATCGGGCTCGTGAGCGAGGAGATTGGTGAACGAAAGAAGCGCACCAGCGGAGGTGGAAGCGCGATTGCTGCACTTGCACTGATTCTTGCGTATGTAGGGGCGCGCGGCGCCCTGCATAGCAGTGCCGTCGATCTGCTTGAATCCCACGATTACCATGGCCGAGTTGCACTCGCCGTGGGTGCATTTCCGGAATCGACTTCGCCGCTTGAGTGGCGTGGAGTGGTGTCCACCGACAACACGATCGAAGAGCTAGGTGTGTCGTTTGGGGTCGGGCGCGAATTTGATCCGGAACACAGTGCGACGCAATACAAACCTGACGATTCTCCGGTGCTAGAGGCCGGCGAGCAGACGGCAACGGCGCAGCGATTCTTGAAATATGCACGATTTCCTTTGGCAAGCGTGGTGCGTACGGGCAACGGATATCAATTCGAATTGCGCGATGGGCGTTTCGCTGCGGATGACGCCAGTGCGTGGAACATTCTGGTGCGCGTGAGAATCGGCGAGGACATGCGAATTCTGGAGCAGGGCTTCCAGTTTGCTTCACGAAGGTGAATTTACGAAAAGCGATCAGCGGCTGTGTCCTGGATGTCCCAGGGAGAGACGGCTGATGAGAAAAAGCAGGAGCATCGCAACCACGATAGATATGCCGAATGCAGCGCTGTGCGCGATCATGAAGCGGAGAGCGGCATCGCCGTAACGGACAGCGAGAATTCCTTCCACCAAGTAGCGAAGGCCACGACTTAGCAGGATCGAAAGCACGAACGTCCGCAACGGTACTTGAAAGACTCCTTGCGCCAACACAAAAATTTTAAATGGGAAGGGCGGCGGCAGAATTGCCGGGATGAAGACGCTGAGAAATGCGTGGCTGTCCACCCAATCTTTTATTTTGGCGGCTCGTCCGCCGGCGTGGCGGTGAAAATACGCTTCGCCGCCTTTTTTTGCGAGTAGATAGAGCCAGATACAACCGGCAAGCGACCCGATGGAGGCCATAGCAACGTAGTAGGGCATGCGCGCTGGGTTCGTATAGCAGAGTTGAAAGACCAGCGCGTCCGTGACGAATGGAAACGAGAGAACCGATGAATCGAGGAAAGCTACAACAAAGAGCCCGCCACCGCCCATTGCGGCGACAATTTGCTGGAGCCATGGAGGTAATTTCGGTTGTTTCACGCGCGCCCGACCCCTCGCATAAAGCGACCGATTGTAGCAGAGTCCGCGAGGGCGCTCTGGCAAACCAAAACAGGCTGATACCGCTGCTCCGGATCGCAAATTGCTGATTCCGTGCGCGTCAGATAGAATTCACGCTTGAGCAATTCTCCTCAGGCAACGTCACTTCTCGATCCCTTGAACGAGCGCCAGCGTGAAGCTGTGCTCGCGACCGAGGGGCCGCTACTCGTGTTGGCCGGCGCGGGGACCGGCAAGACGCGCGTGATTACGTATCGCGTGGCACACCTGATTGAAAAGGGCGTGCCGGGGCGCGCGATTCTCGCGGTCACATTCACAAATAAAGCAGCGGCTGTGATGAAAGAGCGAATCGGCGATCTGCTGCGCTCGAGCGGTCTAGATGCTTCGGAGGTTTGGGTTTCTACTTTTCATTCTTTCTGCGCTCGGTTGCTGCGGCGCGAAGCCGTGAACGCGGGCCTTCCGCGCGACTTTGCCATCTTTGATGACGACGATCAGACTGCCGCGGTCAAGCGCACGTTAATGCAGCTCGACCTTCCGGCCGACGACTATCCTCCTCGAAGCATGCGGGCGCAGATCAGCCATGCCAAGAATCACGGAATTACGCCGGATGAAATGGAGGCGAGCGCCGGCATCGCTCGCGATGAGGAGCGCAAGGAGGTGGCGAAAGTATTTCGCGCTTATAACGAAATGCTGCGCAAAGCGAGCGCACTCGATTTCGACGACTTATTGCTGCGCGCGGTGGAACTATTGCAACAGAAAGCGCAGGTGCGGGCGGCATGGAGCTCTCGCTTCGAATATTTGATGGTGGATGAGTTTCAGGACACAAATGCGGCGCAAGAAGAGCTGGTGCGCTTGCTGGCGGGTACACGGAAGAATGTTTGTGTTGTGGGAGACGAAGACCAGTCGATCTACAGCTGGCGCGGAGCTCGTGCGGGCAATCTGAAACGCTTCACCGAAGATTTTCCTGGAGCAAAAACCATTCGGCTCGAGGAGAACTACCGGTCGACGCAAAAAATTCTGGATGCCGCAGCGGCGGTGGTCCGGAACAATTCTGACCGGCTGGGAAAAACACTTCAGGCAACGCTTGGGTCAGGCGACGGGTTGCGATTCTTCGAGGCGCAGGATTCGTATGCCGAAGCGGAGTTTGTTGTGGGCGAGATATCGTCGGCAATCCGGAACGATCCGGATGCGCGTGTCGCGGTCCTGTATCGCACCGGGGCGCAGTCGCGGTTGTTTGAAGAGGTTTTGCGGCGGCTGGGGATTCGCTATCGCGTCGTTGGGGGCTTCAGCTTTTATGAGCGGGCCGAAGTTCGTAATGCGCTGGCGTACGTGCGGTTATTGCTGCACCCCGAAGACGATGTGGCGCTTTTGCGCGTATTGAATGTGCCGCCACGCGGCATCGGCGCGGCCACAGTTGCTATGCTCGAAACCAACGCGAGGGAGACTGGTAAGTCGCTCTGGGGTGTGATTCGCGCCGGTGAATTCGCGATCGGCAAGAAGCTCAGCAACGCCTTGAATTCTTTTCGGGAAATTATCGAACGTTTGCAGGAAGAATGCGCCGGCTTGCCTCCCGCGCAGCTGATTGAACGCGTGCTGGAACGTTCCGGCTATCTTACCTACGCGGAGCAACAGGACAATCTGGAACACACCGCGCGCGCCGAGAATTTGCGCGAGCTTTCCAACGCGATGGCTGAGGCCACGGAGCAGGGGCAAACGCTCGAGGACGTGCTGGATGCGGCGGCGCTCGTGGCGGACTCCGATGAATATGATCCAACGATTCCCGTTTCGCTGATGACGCTACACAGTGCAAAGGGACTCGAGTTTGACGCCGTGTTTCTGGCAGGTCTCGAGGAAGGGCTTTTGCCTCACACACGATCCGGTAGCAACCTATCGGAGATCGAAGAGGAACGGCGGCTGTTTTACGTGGGAATGACCCGAGCAAAGCAATCGCTCACGATTTCGCGCACGATTTACCGTCGCAGTTATGGCGAAGAACGATTGCGCGCTTCGACACCGTCGCGGTTCCTCGCCGAAATTCCTGCGGAGCTGATTGAAGCGGCTTCGGGCTCGCTGGCAGAACCCGGGCAGACCAGGCGTTACGAAGCGGATCCGGATTTCTCGGATAGCTATTCGTATCGAAAGCCACGCACACCTTACGGAAAAAGCAGCTCCGCTCGAACTTCTACTCGCGCTTCGGAGCGACAGACGAGCAACGACCCGCTGATTGGCGCGCGTGTGCGGCACTCGAAGTACGGGCTGGGCACGATTATCGAAATCGAAGGCGAAGGCGAAGATCGCAAGCTGACGGTGAGCTTTCAAGACTACGGCGCCAAAAAACTTATCGAGCGATATGCAAATCTTAAGCTCGCGTAATGACGACAGCAAGGGCCCGGGAGCTTCTGCGTTTGCAAGCGCGCAATTGTGAATTCAAGTAGTCGCTCTGGCACGGACTGCTGTTAGGATGAGGCGCTCTTGGCGTTCGACGGCGGTTGCGCGGAGTCGCGGCGCGTTATAGAGTTTTTTTCGCTTACACGGGAAGGTGCCGATTGGGCGCACAGATCTTCCGCACCAAAGACATCGATAAGCTGATTTCGGATTCGCAGGAGCCCGACAAGCGGCTGAAAAAGTCGCTTGGGGCGGTCAGCCTGACGTCGCTCGGCATCGGTGCGGTGATTGGCTCGGGAATTTTCACTGTGATCGGTACTGCGATCGCAGGCCAGAAAATGCAGTTCAGCTCCATTCTGAATGCCCCCCTGCTCGAATACCTGATCTATCACTCGGCGTCATTCGGACGTCCGGGCGCCGGCCCGGCGATTGCGCTGTCGTTTATCTTGGTTGCGATCGCGTGCGCATTTGCGGCGCTCTGCTACGCGGAGTTGGCGGCGATGATTCCGATCGCCGGAAGCGCGTATACGTACACATACGCGACGATGGGCGAACTTATCGCGTGGATTATCGGCTGGGACTTGATTCTCGAGTACGCCGTGTCGAACATGGCGGTGAGCGTCGGATTCTCGGCGCACGTCGTAAACTTGCTCGATTATTTTGGAATTCATGCGAGCTTGCGTTGGATTTCTCCTGCTTACCTGCCTGCAGGTTTATCGGACCTGCAGAACAATGTGCTGTACGAACCTGGCTGGCACTTCGGCTTCAACTTGCCCGCTTTCATCATCGTGATGATCTTGACGATGATACTCGTGCGAGGGATTCGCGAATCTGCCGAAACAAACAACGTGATGGTGATTCTGAAGATTGTCGCCATTCTGGTGTTTATTACTTTTGCCTCGCGCTTGATTCATCCCGCCAACTGGCATCCGTTTGCTCCCAACGGATGGCCCGGGATTCTTACCGGCGGTTCGATTGTCTTCTTCACATACATCGGATTCGATTCCGTTTCGACTGCGGCCGAGGAGTGCAAGAATCCGCAGCGCGATCTGCCCATCGGCATCCTGGCCACTCTTATCATTTGTACTGTGCTGTATATCGGCGTCGTCGTGGTGCTTACTGGTCTCGTGCCATGGCAGACGCTTCTGGACGATGCCGCGCCGGTCGTCAACACGATGAAAAAGCTGCATTTTGGTTCGATTCAGTTGATCGTGTTGATCGGCGCCCTCATGGGCATGATCTCGTCGTTATTAGTGTTCCAACTGGGGCAGGCACGGGTTTGGTTTGCGATGTCGCGCGACGGGCTCTTACCGAAGCTCTTTAGCCGCGTTCACAAACAGTACCGCACCCCCGATTTCTCTACGTGGGTCGCAGGTTTCGTGGTGGGAGTCCCGGCCGGACTGCTGGATATTGGAACTCTGACCGATCTCTCGAACATCGGCACTCTGTTTGCGTTCGGCTTGGTCGCAGCCGGTGTCCTGATTCTTCGATACAAGCAGCCCGAGCGGCACCGCGCATTTCGTGCGCCGGGCGGTTTGACCGCTCCGATCGCGACAATTCTGACGTGCGTTCTTCTGATGGCAGGTCTTCCCATCATAAGCTGGCTTCGATTCTTCCTCTGGCTGACAATCGGGTTGTTCCTTTACTATTTCTACGGTCGGCACCACAGCCAGTTGGCCACCTCAAAGCCTGGTGAGTCCGTGGCAAGAGGGGAAAAGCGGTAATGCGGTTGCGGTTCGCTCTCGCGCTTTTGCTGGTACCGGTGATCCTCGCTTTGAGTCTGCCGTCATCTTTTGCCTGGGGCGAGAATGCTCAGCGGTTGATTGCAAACAAAGCGGTGGAGACGTTGCCGGACGATATCCGGCCGTTTTTCGAAGCCAACCGCCAATTTCTGCTTCAGCATGTAGCCGATCCGGAGGAAGCCGAAAAAAGAGAGCGGACGCTCGAGAACCTTGATTTCATCAAGCTCGACCACTACGGGCAGTTCCCTTTCACTAATCTCCCGCGCGCATATACGGCGGCCGTATCGAAATTTGGCCGGCGATCGGTTTACAACAACGGAGTCCTTCCGTGGCAAGTGGGAACCTACAGCAAAAAGCTAACCGACGCGTTTCATGACCATAATTGGGCCGACGCCAAAATGTCCGCGGCCTATCTGGCTCACTACGTGGCCGAAGCACACGACCCTTTCAATACAACCATGAACTGGGATGGCAAGCTCTCAAATCAATTAGGAGTGAATGACCGCTTCGGCAAGGACCTGGTGGACCGCTTTCAACAGTTCTTTTTCTTGAAACCTAATGAAGCCGTCTTCATTCACGACCCAACCGATCACGCGTTCGAAATGGTGCTCAGCGCGCATTCCTGGCTCGAAAATGTTTTGCTATCTGACATGCGTGCCCATCAAGGACTGAGCGGCTACACAGACGAGTATTATGATCGCTTTTACGCGCAATCCGGAGCAGTGCTCGTTCGCCAGCTCTCCGATGCCTCAACGGATCTTGGCTCCTACTGGATGACTGCGTGGATCAATGCTGGGCGTCCGCAATTGCCCGGACAGTAGGCGACGTGGCAACTGAACAAACCCCGCCAACGAGCATCGTCGCATCCCTACCGAAGGCCGAATTGCATCTGCACCTCGAGGGCTCGATACGGCCCGATACAGCGATTGAATTGGCCGCGCGGCACGGGACGAAACTCACGCGCGAAGAAGTGCTGGCTCGCTACAACTATTCCAACTTCATGGGCTTCATCGAAACATTTAAGTGGATTACGTCCTTTTTGCGAACGCCGGACGATTACGCGCTGATTACCCGCCATCTGGCGGAAGAACTATTGCGGCAGAATGTTGTGTATGCCGAAATCACGATTTCTGCCGGCGTCATGCTGCGACGCATGCAGAACGTTGCGGCAAATCTTGAAGCGATTCGAGAAACCGCGCAAAGCGTTCCGTTTCGCCGATTGCGAACGGCATATATTTTCGACGTAGCCCGGCAGTTTGGAGCGGAGGCCGCAATGGAGGTGGCGCGATGGGCTTCGAAGCTGCAAGCTTCCGGGGTCGTGGCGTTCGGAATGGGCGGGGACGAGCTAGCAGGCCCGACGACGAGTTTTCGGCCGGCATTCGACTACGCACGCCAGGATGGCCTCCGAATCGTGTGCCATGCGGGTGAGATTGGCGGACCGGAATCGGTTCGCGAGGCGGTGGAGATTCTTGGCGCCGAGCGAATCGGGCATGGAATCGCCGTGATGAATGATCCGGCGCTGGCAGAATCGCTCATCACTCGACGTGTTGTTCTCGAGAATTGCCCTTCGAGCAATTTGTGCACTGGAGCGCTGGCGAAGCAGACGGGCAAGCCCGAGGCTTCACTCAAAGACCATCCGCTACCGAAATTTCTCGAGCAAGGCCTGCTGGTTGCGCTTTCTACGGATGACCCCGCGCTATTTCACACCGATTTGCTAAAAGAATATGCGCTCGCCGAATCGTTAGGTCTCCCCAGAAAAAGAATGCTTGAGCTTGCGGAGAACAGCATTAACGCGGCATTTCTACCGCCGATGGACAAACGTGAATTGCTTGAGAATTTTCGTGGAGCTGCAAAAGCGGCAGGATTGGTATAATCCGAGCGATGAAAGCGCATGTGTGGGTGATGCTGAAGTCCACCGTCCTTGATCCTCAGGGACAGACTATCCAACGCGCCCTGGCCTCCCAGGGATTCGCCAGCGTTCAGGATGTCCGGCAAGGCAAGTTCTTCGTTCTGAATCTCGATGGCATGGGCCGCGACGAAGCGAAGAGTCAGGTGGAGAGGATTGCCAAAGACGTGCTGACGAACCCGGTGATCGAAGAGTTCCGCTTCGAAATTCTGGATTAGGCCGCCGCTTCTCGTTTCTTTGCACCTTGCTGAGTTTTAAGCAACGAGTCGCCGCGTCTTCTTGTCTCATCAAACCTATGTGCTAACCTGATCAAGTCCCACGATTGAAGCAAGTTCCTGGAGCTGACACAGTGTGTGGAATTGTCGGATACATAGGGCCTAAAGCTGTCGTTCCGTTGGTAATAGACGGCCTGCGCCGGCTCGAATATCGCGGGTATGATTCGGCCGGCATTGCGGTTGTAGGACAGGACTGCAAGCTCGAAATCCGACGCGCATCCGGGAAGCTAAAAAACCTCGAAGACCTGTTAGCAAAATCGCCGATTGAGGGAGTGTATGGGCTTGGACATACACGCTGGGCCACGCATGGACGCCCTACCGAAGAAAATGCGCATCCGCACCGCGATTGCACCGGCGAGATCGTCGTCGTCCACAACGGAATCATCGAGAATTACCTCGAACTGAAGCACCAATTGATAGCGGAAGGACACAAATTTCAGACCGAAACCGACACCGAAATCATCGCTCACCTCCTCGAGAAGTATTCGAAGAATGTCCCCCTCGAAGAGGCGGTGCTAAAGACGGTCAAGCTCCTTAGGGGCGCTTATGCCTTGGTGGCGATGTCCACGCGCGACCCGAATAAGATTGTGGCGGCGAGGCTGGGACCACCTGTGGTGATTGGTCTAGGCCAGAACGAATTTTTTGTGGCGAGCGACATCCCCGCAATCCTGTCGCACACTCGCGAAGCTTTCTTCATGGGAGATGGCGAAATCGCGATTCTCACTTTGAAAGGCGTTCGTGTCGTCGATTTCGACAATCGCCCGGTTACGCCAAAGATCCAGCACATCACGTGGGATCCAATCATGGCGGAAAAGGGCGGCTTCAAGCATTTCATGCAGAAGGAGATTTTCGAACAGCCGCGCGCGGTTCGCGACACGCTCCTTGGACGGATCTCGCAGGAAACGGGGAAGGCCTTCCTGGATGAAATGGACATCACCGAGGAGGAGTTCCGAAATTTCCGCGAAGTGAAAATAGTCGCCTGCGGAACGAGCTGGCACGCAGCGCTCGCCGGAAAATTCATGATCGAACGGCTGGCGCAGGTTCCAGTGGAAGTGGATTACGGCAGCGAATTTCGGTATCGCGATCCGATCATCAATAAGAACACGCTGGTGATTGCCATCAGCCAGTCCGGTGAGACTGCCGATACGCTGGCTGCTCAGCGTGAAGCGCGGCTGAAAGATGCGAAGATTCTGGCGATCTGCAATGTGGTCGGCTCGATGCTTACCCGCGAAGCAAACGGCACGATCTATACGCATGCCGGCCCCGAAATTGGCGTCGCCTCCACAAAAGCGTTTACAGGGCAGCTGACCGCTTTAATGCTCACCGCGCTCTATCTCGCTCAAGTGCGCGGCAAGCTCACGCCCGCACTGGCGCAGACCATGATGCAGGAACTGACGCGAATCCCGCACAAGATCGAGACCATACTTCGGCGCGACCCGGATGTTGAAGAACTGGCGAAGAAGTTTTTCCGTCACAGCGACTTTCTTTATCTGGGGCGCGGTATTCATTATCCGATCGCGCTGGAAGGCGCTCTGAAGCTGAAGGAAATTTCGTACATACATGCCGAAGGTTATCCGGCTGGAGAGATGAAGCACGGTCCGAACGCGCTCATCGACGAGAATCTACCCGTTGTCGTCATCGCCACCCGTGACGAATCCGATGCTGCTTCCATGACGCGCTACGAGAAGACCGTTTCGAATTTGCAGGAAGTGAAGGCGCGCGATGGAATCGTTATTACGGTGGTTAGCGAAGGCGACCAGCTTGCGCGCAGCTCATCAGATCACGCGATCGAAATTCCCACGGCGCCGGAATTGCTCTCGCCCATTCTTGAAATTATTCCGTTGCAGCTTCTCGCCTATCACATCGCCGTGCGCCGCGGCTGCGACGTGGATCAGCCGCGGAACCTGGCGAAGTCCGTCACCGTAGAATAAGCTTCGCGCGAGAACACCCATTTCATTAGAATACCCTTTATGAACCCCAGCCAAATCTCGGCACGGGTTTTCGTCCGTTTGCTTGTTTTAAGTCTTCTTTCGATTCTGGCCTTTTCAGCGCCGGCATTCGCTCAGTCCTCCTCTTCGCAATCCTATCGGCTCGCTGCTATGAAATTCACGGGGCTGAATCGCTTTAGTGAGACTCAAGCAGGCAAAGCGACCGGCCTCCAGACCGGTGATTCCGTCACGCAGGCGCAACTGGCCGCTGTAGTTGATAAACTCGCGAAGTCCGGCGCTTTTGACAACGTCTCGTTTCGCTACTCAACAAACGGAAATTCGATCAACGTCGAATTTCAGGTCGTGGAGGTCTCAAAGCTTCTTCCCTGCGTCTTCGATAATTTCGTTTGGTCTTCCGATGCGGAGCTGGATAAGGCGCTGCGCAGTCGCGTTTCTTTCTACGCTGGTGGAGTGCCCGAATCTGGCGCCACTTCGGAAGATGTTCGAGTCGCGTTGAGTGACATGATCCGGGCAAACGGAATACCTGGCGACGTCACCGTGATCCCTTCGATCAGCAGGTTGGGACAGCCTGTAAGCGCTTTCGTCTACTCCGTAACAGGCGTGGCAATGCCGATTCGAAGCGTACGCTTCGCCGGAAATAGTGCGATAGCGGCAAGTAATCTCGAGGCGGCTTCCTCACGGATTATCGGCCGGGATTATGCTGTGAGCTACGTCAGCCAGTTCGCTGAAGCTGGCCTCGTGCCGCTCTATCGCAAACAAGGCTATCTGCGCGCACGATTCGAGAAGCCGGACGGAAGAACGCTTCGCTCGAATGATACCAGCCCTGTGCAGGACGTTGCCGTTGTCCTGTCCGTGGAAGAAGGCCCGGAATTTTACTGGGAGAAAGCCGAGTGGACGGGTAATCGTGTCTTCACCTCAGAAGAACTCGATCGCCTGCTTGGAATGAAGCCAAAGGAAGTGGCTAACCAGGAAAAAATCGATGCAGGACTTACCGCGATTAAACGCGCCTATGACACCCGTGGTTTCATCGAAGCAGCCGTAAAGCCCAAGGAAATTCTCGATGACACGGCGCGGCTAACAACCTACAACGTCGCTGTGGATGAAGGCGCGCAGTTTCACCTAGGCATGGTCCATTTTGAGGGGCTACCGGAAGTTGCGTCCAAGGAATTGATCAAGAGCTGGCAGCTCAAACCCGGAGACGTCTACGACGCATCGTATCCTAGTGCGTTCGTTTCGAAGGTTGCGATCGGCAAACTGAAGGAACTAGGTATTCAGAGAACCAGCGCTACCGTAAATCCAAAGCCAGAAAAGCAAAAGGCGAGTGTTGATCTCAACATTGTTTTCCACTGATTTTCGCAGAGTCCGATTCGCGATGATCGCGGTACTTGCAATCCCCCTTGTTTCCATTCCCACCAGAGCATCCGAAGCAGCACAAACGGGCAGCGAGCGGCTGGCCTCCATCACGGCCACCGGCTCCCATCGTTATAAGAGCCCGGAAATCGCCAAAGCAACCGGCCTGCAAGCAGGGAAATCGATAACACGCGATGAACTCCAACTCGTGGCTGACCGCCTCGCGCGGCTCGGGATTTTCACGAATGTTCAGTACAAGTTTTCGAGCGGTCCAGGCGGCTTGGCCGTCGATTTCGAAGTCAGTGACGCCCCTACGATTCCGGTCACGTTTGATAATTTTCCGAAGTTCTCCGATGACGAGCTGAGCACCGCAATCAAGAACGCGGTGGTGCTGTTTGATGGAACAGCTCCTGAAAATGGAACGATCCTGGCCACGATGTCGAATGCGGTAGAGGAATTGATCGCGACCCGAGGCTTGCATGCAACGGTGGCGCACTCGGTAGTCACGAGCCCAACCGGCCACGTGCAGCAGTTCCGAATCGAAGGCGATGTTCTTCGAGTTGCCGAAGTCGAATTCTCGGATCCACTCGCGAAAAGCGACCCGGCGATTCAGCAGAGTATCTCGCAGATCGTTGGCAAGCCGTTCTCGCGCAGCGCGATCGAATTATTCGAGTTTGAACAGATTCGTCCAATTTACCTGACACATGCTTTTTTGCGAGTGAAGTTCGCTCCGCCGACGGCGCGTTTTGAGGGTGATCCCACGAAGCCGCTGCCGGACAAGATCTATGTGCTCGCCCCTATCGAACCGGGACCCGCCTATACGTGGGGCGGAGTCGAATGGACCGGGAACTCCGTAATCTCCACGGCCGAGCTCGACAAGTTCGTTGAGTTGAAGGCCGGTGAGGTTGCCGATGGCGTGAAAATGGAAGCCAGTTGGAATCGCGCCACTGACGCATATGGCGCCCAAGGTTACCTCGACGCGAAACTGACGCCCACTCCGCACTACGACGACAAAGCGGCACGCGTTTCGTACACCGTCTCGATTTCGGAAGGTTCTCAATACCGGATGGGGCAGCTCGTTCTCACGGGACTCTCGCTCGAAGGCGAGCGGAGGATTCGCGCGGCCTGGAAAATTCCGAAAGGCTCCGTCTTTAATGAAGGCGTTTACGACGAATTTGTTGCCCATGGGACGAAGGAAGCATTCAGCGGCCTTCCCTTCCATTACGAAAAAATCGGCCGCTTCCTGCAGAAGGATCCGCAAGCGGGGACAGTCGACGTGCTGCTCGATTTTCAGTAGGCATTTCGAAAGGTTATACTAGCTTCAGTATGACCGAACACTTAGTCCCTATTGCCACGGCGGCCGTTCAAGTTCGAACGGATGAAGTTGCGGCACTCGAAAAGCAACGTTCGCTTCTGGCTTCGCTCCGTGCGCTCGGTTCCCTGCTGATTGCGCTTTCCGGCGGCGCTGACTCGGCCTATCTGGCGTGGGCGGCGCATTCGGCGCTAGGTGAGCGCGCGTTATCGATAACCGCGCTTTCCGCCAGCTTTTCTCAGCACGATCGCCAGCAAGCCACCGACTTCGTACGTTCCTTAGGCCTCCGGCACGAGTTCATCGAAACGCGCGAGTTCGACAATCCGGCGTACGTCGCAAACAATGCCGACCGCTGCTACCACTGCAAGGACGAGCTATTCGATCGAATGGAATTGCTGGCGCAGCAGCGCGGATTCCGCGCCATTGCGTACGGAATTAATGCCGACGACACGCACGATTTTCGCCCCGGCCATCGCGCCGCACACGAACACCGGATTTTAGCGCCGCTGCTCGATGCAAAGCTGAGCAAAGCCGACATTCGCATGCTCTCACAGCGCGCCAGACTTTCCACTTGGGACCGACCAGCGTCCGCGTGTCTTTCGTCCCGCATTCCTTACGGAATCGCGGTCACGCCCGAGCTGCTTGCCAAAATAGAACAAGCCGAAGCAGCCTTGCGTGAACTTGGTTTCCGCCAATTCCGCGTACGCGCGCACGGTGAACTCGCGCGCATCGAATTAGCGCCAGACGAACTCTCGCGCGGACTCCAGTCTGAAATTGCAGAAAAAATCACGCGAGGAATAAAAGACGCGGGGTTCGCCTTCGTCACTATGGATCTCGAAGGTTACCGCCAGGGATCTCTCAATTCGCTTCTAAGATCAAAAGGGTGACGCCGCCTCGCACCGAAACACAAAAGCTTTTGCCAGAGTCGGCTGATCAGCGGAACTTCCAGTTGCGCAGCTTCGTATATATCTGATAGGAAGAGTCGCTCGCCGGTAGCGATGCTCCCGGAATCTATGACCCAACGCAGAACAGGAATTTGGCTCAGCCTTGCAGCGCTCACAGCGAGCGGACTCGCCGGATGTATCGTCGATCGTAACCGCAGCCGCGATTCGGGCGGGTCAGGTCCAAGCGTGGTCGCCAACCGCAAATTCGTCGTCACCGGTCCCGCACGAATCGAATTGACCAACGGTTCGGGAGAGTCCCGGGTAACAGCCGGTCCTCCAGGCGAAGTTCAAATTCACGCCGAATTTCGCGCCAAATCCCGCCTCTTTCACGATGGCGACCGCCGCCTCAATGAAATGGCCGCGAACCCTCCTATTTTGCAGGAAAGCAATTTTATTCGTATCGGTGGGACGAGCGAACATTCCGGCGGCGTCACCGCGAGTTACACAATCAGCGTGCCACCCGATACAGAAATTCATGCCATGTCTGGCTCCGGAGACATTCAGGTAAGCGGAATTAAAGGGCCAGCAAACTTCATTGGCGGCTCGGGCACCATCGCAGCGTCCAACATCGCCGGCGATGTGCACGTCACGGCGGGCAGCGGAGACATCCGGCTATCTGAGATTCAAGGGCAGGTAGAGGTCACCGCCGGATCCGGCGATATTCAGCTCGCGCAAATCCATGGTGACATTCGCGCCCAGACAGGCTCTGGAGAAATCAAGATCATCCAGCCGGCTGACTCCGTCGAAGTGAACGCGGGGAGCGGCAGCGTCTCGCTTAGCGGGATAACAGCCGATCTTCGGGTGCACACGAGTTCGGGTGAAGTCACCGTCGAGGGGAATCCGCAATCGAATACATACTGGGAGATTCACACCTCATCAGGCACGGTGACGCTTCGGGTTCCGCCCGACGCGAATTTGCGTCTCTACGCGCACACGAGTTCCGGCGATATCGATACGCAAATCCCCATCACAATGGAAGGTACCACAGGAAAGCACGAGTTGCGTGCTCGGATCGGAGATGGCAAAGCGCGCGTCGAAATCGAAACCAGCTCCGGGAAGATTCTTCTTCACTGATCGTCCCCTCACCACCTGGAACGCGTCTATTTTATGCGTTCCGCGTTAGAATGATGCATAGATGCGCGCTGTCAATATCATTGTCTGTGGTTGCGCGTTTTTTGCGGCTACCGCGAGCATTCGTGCCCAGATTTCTGCATCGAAACCGTCCACGGCAAAATCCGTAGCGAATTCGGATGCGAAAAGGGACGCAGATGCCGAGGCAGAGCTGCAAAAGGCTCTCAACTCTGCCGGAAATGACCGCGCCGCTCTGGTTCGCAATCTAAAAGATTATTTGCGACGCTTCCCCGAAGCCCCGCGACGGTCCGCGATCGATCGCGCCCTGGTGGAAGCCTGCCAGCAACTTCGCGATGATGATTGCGCCCTCGACTATTCCGAACAACTCATCGCCGACCGTCCCGACGATTCCGAGATGATGTTGCTCGCGGTCTCGATTCTCCAGCGAAAGCGTGATGACGCCAGCCTCACTCGCGCCAGCGGGTATGTCTCTCGTGTTCTCGATCGGGTTCAGAAGTCCACGCCCAACGAACGCCCGGAGCGAGTGTCGCTTCAGGAATGGCAGGATCATCGCGACACAATTTTAAGCCAGCTCTACGCTCTGCGCGGCCAAATTGGAAAGAGCCAGCATCTGTACGATGCCGCGATCAAAGACTTGCAAATGAGTTATGCGCTTCGCGCGAATGCCGTCGCTGCAGAAGCGCTCGGTGAAATCGCCGAAATCCAGAAGGATCTCGGCCGCGCTGTTCAGGAATATTCTCTCGCCTTTGTTTTACCGGAATCGGGGCCCGCAGGAAAAGTGGATCGCAGCGAAATCCGTCTGAAGCTCGGGAATGTGTGGAAAGAAACCCATGGAAGCGAGCAAGGCCTAGGCGAGCAGATCCTCACAACCTACGATTACCTGCGGCCGGGAGCTGCGAGCGATAGTCCCGCAGCCCGGAATTCAGGCGCGCAAGACCTCTATACATTTGTTCTCCGTCGCCTCGACAATACCCCGCTGTTCATCGCGCCCTACCGGGGAAAGACAATAGTGATGAGCTTTTGGGCCACGTGGTGTACCCCGTGTCACCTCCTCGAGCCGATGTTTGATCAGATCGCGAAAAACTACACTGGCGATCCGAACCTCTTCTTCTTTTCAATCAACACGGATGACGATCAATCTCTCGTCGCGCCTTTCGTCGCTCGCGAGAAATGGACGGTTCCCATCGCTTTCGCCGATGGATTGGACGAATTCCTGAAAGTGGAAACGCTACCAACGGTGCTGATCATTGACCGCAAAGGAAAAATTGTTTATCGCGTCGGCGGTTTCACGCCGGACACTTTTTCGGAAGAGCTAACCACCGCGATTCAGGCGACTATGAGCGCTCCAACCAAGTAGCTCTCTTAGCCCGCGATTACGGAGTGGGAGAAATGGCGCGCACATTGCGGTGCTGCGCCGCTTGAATCGCCGCTTTGATCGTGTTCACGTGGATGCTGATAGTGTCTTCGAGCTTCCGCGCATATCCGCCCGCCAGCGTGACGGCAGTTGGAACTTGGTTGCGCTGCGCGTAACCCAGCACGAGCGCATCGCGACGCGCCAGGCCGTCCATCGTCAGCGCCAATCCTCCAAGTTGATCTTCTCCATAAGGATCGGCACCCGCCACATAAAACAGCAGCTCCGGCGAAAACTCTTCGAAGGAACGATGCAAATATTTTTCGAGAATAGCCAGATAATCCGCATCGCCTACCCCGTCCGGCAGATTTACATCCAGCGTTGAAGGCGGCTTGGGATATGGATAGTTGTGTTCTTGATGTATCGACATCGTAAAGACCGTCTCGTCGCTCCCGAAAATCGCCGCTGTTCCGTTCCCCTGATGTACATCCGTGTCCACCACCATCGCGCGCTCGATCGCACCATCAGCTTGCATCTTCCGGATGGCGACGGCCACGTCGTGAATCACGCAGAATCCTTCACCATGATCGGGATAGGCATGGTGAAAGCCCCCGCCAATATTTGCGGCAAAGCCGTCTTCTAGAGCGCGCTGTGCGGCCAGTATCGAGCCACCTGCGGCCAGCCAGCACGCCTCGATCAATTCCGTAGAATAGGGGATTTCCATGCGCATCACTTCCGCCCGAGTCAACGATCCCGTCTTAAGCTTGTACACATAGTCCTGCGAATGGGCGCGCAGAATGTCCTCATCGCTCGCCGGCGCAGGCTTCAGGAAGTCCTCCTGCGTGGCGATGCCCTCTTGCAGCAGCCTTTCGTAAACGAGGCGGTATTTCTCGGAAGGAAAAACGTGCGCGCCGAGATTCAGGTCATACCGGTCATCGTAAATGAGCTTGAGCGGTAGCACGGTGCCAGCCTATCGCTTAATTTTTCGAAACGCAAACTTCGCCGGCTTGCGTAAGCAGAATCATCCGAACCATGCAGCATCTGGCCGAACTTGTGCTAACCTAGTCGGCGATGCAACGCGCTCAGGCCATTGTTCTAGTGCTTGTTCTGTTCGCGACGCCGCTTGCGCTTCTCGCACGCGCGTCATCAGGGCTAGGCAGCGCCTGCAACAACCTCTGTTGCCTGCGCCATGGATCGCATGCTGGCCATGCGTCCGAGTCCGAAGAAAGTAGCAGCGGCATGACTTGCCATCACGGGGAAGCAGGCCACGCGATGTTCTGTTCCATGAAAGCGGGCCATCATCTGATGGACTTCGGGTTTCTCGCACCTCTGGCTCCCACAGCCCCGTCGTCATCCGTGATTTTAGTATTACCAGTTCCTGCTCGCAGCGCGATCGCTCAGTCGCTCGACTCACTCCCCGCCGGTTTTTTCTCGGCGCCGTTCGAACCTCCGCGCAGTTAACCGCTGTTCCGCCGTTTCACAAAATCCACTAATTCGTGCGGAGGTTCTTATGCGGAAGTATGTCAAGGGCGTCGGGCTCTTTCTGTTCCTGTCCTGTTTGCTGTTCGTTCCCCTAATGCGAGCGACGATTTTCGGAAACATTCGTGGCATTGTTCACGACCCTCAGCACCGGCCAATTGCGGACGCGACAGTGAAACTCAAATCAGCTACTTCCGAATGGACTCAAACAGTGCAGACGGGCTCAGACGGATCGTTTTCTTTTTCGGCGGTCCCCGTGGGAGACTACATTCTGACCGTAAGCAAGAGCAGTTTTGCCGATCTGCAAGAAACCACCACTGTGCTTTCGGATACGTCGCCGGTACTTCATTTTCAGCTAAAACTTGCTACGCTGACCCAAACAGCCACCGTGACTGACGAAAGCCAAGAACAGACTGCAACCGTGGACTCGGTAACGCCAACGAGCCTTTTGTCACGGGAGGACATCGCACTGACGCCTGGCGCCGATAGAACTAACAGCCTTGCGATGATCACTGACTACGTCCCGGCTGCATACGTCACTCACGACATGTTGCACATGCGGGGTGGACACCAGGTTAACTGGCTCATCGACGGGGTGCCTATTCCCAACACGAATATCGCCACAAATCTCGGCCCGCAGATTGACCCCAAGGATATCGACTATCTGGAGGTTCAGAGGGGGAGCTACGAGGCCGATTACGGAGACAGGACATACGGAATCTTCAACATCGTTCCTCGAACCGGCTTCGAGCGGAACAATGAAGCTGAGCTCGTCGTCTCTGCCGGCAATTGGTATCAAACCAACGACCAAATCAATTTCGGCGGCCACACGGAGCGTTTTGCTTATTACGCGAGCTTTAACGGGAATCGAAGCGATTACGGACTGCAACCCCCCATCGGGGAAGTCGTTCACGACGCGCAAAACGGCTACGGCGGATTCGCGTCCTTTATTTTCAATCCAAATCCCGACAACCAATTCCGGTTGGTCGCATCGTTGAGGCAAGACACTTACCAGATTCCTATCGACCCAGACCCCAACTCACCGGGAAACCAGGTTTATCCCAGTTTCGGTCTTCGCGATTATGAGCGTGAACCTGATGGCTACGTCACACTCTCCTGGGTCCACACATTTAATCCGAACCTTCTCCTCACCGTTTCACCCTTCTATCACTACAACAAGGCCAGCTACACCGGCTCGCCAGACGATGTGCCAGTGATCACCGATGTGGCTCAGACCTCCAATTACGGGGGTTTGCAGACATCCCTGAACGCTCACGTCTGGAAAAATGACATTCAAGTCGGAGTGTACGGATTCGCCCAACATCAGAGCGAATATTTTAACAATGTATTTACGGATTGCGGCACGAGTTGTCAGAACTTTGGCCCCTCTACTGCAGCCATAACCGGCGGAGTGGAGGAAGTATTTGTCAGTGACAAATTCAAAGTCACTCCTTGGCTCACTTTGATTGCTGGCCTTCGCCAATCCTATTTCACCGGGGAAATCACGGAGAGCGAAGTGGATCCTCGTCTTGGCATTGCAATCAGAGTTCCGCGCCTGAACTGGGTCTTTCGTGCCTTTTATGGAGATTTCTACCAGCCGCCACCGCTCTTGACTGCCACCGGCCCGCTGCTCGATTTAGCGAACAGTCAGAATCTCGTTTTTGCACCCCTCCATGGTGAACGAGACCGAGAGTATCAGTTCGGCGTCACGATTCCTTACCGTGGATGGGCTCTCGACGCGGATACATTTCAAACGCATGCCCGCAACTGGCTCGATCACAGCAATATCGGCGAATCGAACCTCTTTTGGCCGCTCACTTGGAACCGAGCCTTGATACAAACTTGGGAACTCACGCTCCGTTCCCCACGCCTCTGGAACCGCGGTCAGTTTCACTTGGCTTATGCAAACCAAATTGCGCAGGCAGCCGGACCTTTTACAGGAGGCTTGATCTGCCCTAGCCCAGCTCCGCCGGATTGCGAACCTCCGCCGGTATACGCGCCCGTGGACCACGATCAGCGCAATACGCTCAATATCGGCTTCAATGCCATCCTTCCGTGGCAGACATATGCGTCAACCAACGTGTATTATGGGTCGGGATTTACAAATGGTATGCCTGACGCGCAATACCCTGGGAATTACCTGCCCCAGCACACCACCTTTGATCTTTCGGTGGGCAAGACCTTTGCCGAGAAATATTCTATTTCCTTCACTGCGCTGAATGTGGCGAATCGGCGCGTCTTGCTGGACAATAGCCTGACGTTTGGTGGATTTCATTTCAATGACCCGAGGCAGCTCTACGTCGAGTTCCGATATAGGTTCCATTATTGACGGGCACCTCTAACAGCAACTCTTGACGAACAAGGCGGCTCTCAAGCGCATGGATTCGCCAGAATTTTCGTCATCAATGGCGTAGACCCCAACTTGCAGATAGTCGTGCAAATGGTGTATCTCGGAGGAGGAACCTGATCCTGCGCGCGCTAACGATCTTGGCAATCGTCGCCGCCATCTTCGCGTTCATTTTCGGATGGCTCACCTTCACCGGCATGAGCGCACGGACGCCTCCCAGCGCGTTCGAAACTTTTCTTGGCAGGACGGTGCAAAGACTCTCCATTCCCAAGTCGGCGCGATCCGCGACGAACCCGATGGGCTCAACCCCCGAAGCCTGGGTGGAAGCGCGTCGCCATTTCGCAGATCATTGCGCGAGCTGCCATGCGAACGATGGCAGCGGAAAAACCGAGATGGGTCAAAATCTTTACCCACGAGTGCCAGACATGCGCCTCGCGGAAACTCAGAATCTCACCGACGGTGAGCTCTACTACATCATCGAAAATGGCATCCGGTTCACCGGCATGCCCGCCTGGGGAGCCGGCGGCCCCAACGACCACGAAACGTGGCATCTGGTCCTCTTCATTCGCCAGTTACCGCATCTAACTGAAGAGGACCTCAAAGATATGAAGGACCACAATCCGCGTAGCCCCATGGAAATGAAAGAGGAACAGCAGGAAGAGATTTTCTTGAATGGCCACTAAAAATAACGAATGTTCAGTCCGACCCCAAGGAGGAATCTTGCTGACTAGAATTCTCGCGTTGGTCTCAATCGTATCGCTCGCTGCCGCGGCGTTTGCTCACGGCACTGACAAGCACGTGCTCGGCACCGTCACGAAAATTACCAACACCGAGATAACGGTTGAAACTCAAACCAAGGAAGTGCAGGTAGTAAAGCTGGCGCCGGACACCGCGTTCGTGAAAAGCGGCGCAAGCGCGACTCTTAAAGACATAAAAGTGGGCGACCGCGTCGTGATCCACGCCAAGCCGGTGGGTAGCGATCTAATCGCGCATGACGTGCGCTTCGGGAAACCAGCGCCCGCGGCTGCCGCAAGTGAGCCGACAAAACCACAATAGTTCAGGCTTAAACGAGTTGTCATCCTGACCCGTCCGCCAGGACGGCGGAAGGATCGCAGCATGGGAGTCATGCACCCAAGTCCCAGGCGGCAATTTAATTCTCGCGGGCGAGAATGAAATCAGGAACAGCGAGGAGCGCCCGCCGGTAATCCGAGTCGGGCAATTCAGCTAACGCATCTTTCGCGCGCTCCACATATTCATGCGCGAGCTTCGCAGCGCAATCGAGCGATCCGCTTTCGCGCACCAGCCGCGTGATCTGCTCCGGCCGCACGCTCACGAAGCCTCGCTCTTCAAGCACCTTGGCGACCAGCCGCCGCCCGCCGGCTCCGTTTCCGTCGTGCCCATTCCCGTCGCCGGTTCGGGCCGCTTCTGCGCGAAGAGCCAAAATCAGAGGCAGCGTCACCTTGCCTTCCTTCAAATCGCTCAGCACCGGCTTCCCAAGCTGCTCGGGCGAAGCCGTGAAATCCAGCAAGTCATCCACAAGCTGAAACGCCAGCCCCGCGTTTCGCCCATATTCGCCAAGAGCATCTTCCACGCTCTTCGGCTGCCTGCCAAGAATCGCGCCCAGCCGCGAACATCCGCTAAACAGGCACGCCGTCTTGCGATAGGCAAGCTCCGTCGCCTCCGTCTCGGTCAAATCAATCTGCCCGAGCCGCGTCAACTGCAGCAGTTCGCCCTCCACCATGTTCTGCGTGAGATCAATCAGAATATCGAGGATTGCGAAGTTCCGTTCACGCAGCGCCATCTCGAACGACTGCATATACAGCCAGTCGCCCGCCAGCACGCTCATGTGATTTCCCCACCGCGCATTCGCGCTCGGACGCCCCCGCCGCGTATTCGCGCCATCAATCACATCGTCGTGAATCAAAGTCGCGTTATGAATCAGCTCAACCACCGCGCCCAACCGTATCGCGCTAGGCCCGCGATAGCCCGAAGCTCCAGCTGCCAGCAGAAGTAAAGCCGGACGTAACCGCTTCCCGCCGCCCTCGCGCAGGTAGCTTGAAATCTCGCACACTGGCTCGATCGCCGCAGCGTTCTGCCCGGCAAGCTCCCTCTCGACAAGCGCGAGATCGTCGCGAACAAGCTCGAAAATTTCCTTTACGGTCTGGACGGCGAAGCTCATCTTCGAATTTTACCCTTTGTGCGCCACTTGATTCTGCGTGTCGAGCCGGAAAAAACGCCGAAAATTCGCAGCAGTAACTGCCGCAATCTCTTCGCTCGGCAAGTCTCTCACATTCCCCAACGCTCGCGCTACCTCCACCACATTCGCCGGCTCATTTCGCTTCCCGCGACGCCCCTCGGGAGGCAAAAAAGGCGAATCGGTCTCCGTCAACAACCGCTCAAGCGGAATTACCTTCGCCACATCGCGCAAATTCTGCATTTTTTTGTAAGTCACATTTCCCGCGAACGAAACCATGAACCCCATATCCAGCCCCCGTTTCGCGTCCTCAAGCGTGCCCGTGAAGCAGTGAAGAATCCCTCCCAGTCCACTCGAGCGCCAATCCTGCTCGATCATTTCCAGGCAATCCGCCCACGCGTCGCGGCAGTGAATCACGATTGGCAGCTTCGCAGCCCGCGCCTGCCCTAGCTGCCGGCGAAACACCTCCTGCTGCACATCCCGCGGCGAATGATCGTAGTAATAATCGAGGCCCATCTCGCCCCACGCGATCACTCGCGGATGCTTCGCCAGCTCGTCAAGCTTCTCAAAATGTTCCTCAGTCGCAAGTTTCGCCTCATGCGGATGAATTCCCACCGTCGCGTAAATCCAGTCGTGCTGCTCGGCAAACGGTATCGCCGCGTTCAGCCGCTCAGGCCCAGTTCCGCTGCCGATCGCAAGCAGCGCCTCAACTCCCGCCGCCCGCGTCCGTTCAAGCATCGCGTCGCGGTCCTCATCAAACTGCGGAAATTCCAGATGTGCATGCGAGTCGATAATTTTCACTTCCTACTTCCTTCTCACGCCACCGGTTCCCGGCCGCTGTGACCCGCTCTTTTGCACCACAAAAATCATTTGCTGCGCCTCGTTATCAAGCGGCTCCCGCCCAAAGGAACCATACTCTTCCACCGGTTCCAGTCCCGCTAAGAGAAAAAGCGCCCGTAACTGCTGATATGTGTAGTACGACATTTTCAACGGACCGGTTTCTTCGAGAATGAGATTATCTCCTTCGTAAGTCCTGAACACGAATTCGCCGCTAAATGTCTGTTGGACCTTGTCGTACGATTTCTTGCGAAAGTATCGCCGCACCACCTTCCGCGGCTCCGCATCAACCGTCCACTCGAGATCGAGAATCTCTTTGCCGATGTTCGCAGCAATCCCCTCGAAATTCGGAAAGAAAACATCGAACGCAAGGCGGCCGCCTTCCGCCACATGAAATGCCGCTGTCGTAAGCGCGGCCACTTGGTCTTGCACGGTGTACATATGCTGCAGCGGCCGAAACGGAATAATCACCAGCGGGAATTTCTGCGCCAGCCGGAAGTCGCGCATGTCGCCTTCATGAACGGTCACTCGCTCGCGTACTTCGCGCGGCTCGCGCGCCAGATTGCGCCGGAGAATCGTCAGCATGGACTCAGAATTGTCCACGCCCTCGATTGCGATTCCCTCTCGCGCAACGGGCAGCAAAACCCGCCCAGTTCCGCACGCGATCTCCAGCACTGGCCCACCGGACTTCCGCGCGACCTCGACGTAGAACGGCACGTCGACCAAATCCTGCTTCGAGCAATAGCCAGTGTCGTAGTGCGACGCCAGGATCTCGTACGAATCGGGCTCGCTGCTGCCCATGATCGGTTATTTCACCTTGGCGCCTGCAGGAATCTCTTCCGCAAACGTCACCAGCACCGGCTTCCCGTCCGCCCCATCCGACGCCGCCAGCAGCATCCCATTCGACTCCTGCCCCCGCATTTTTCGCGGCGCAAGATTCGTCACCACCACCACTTTGCGCCCCACAAGTTCCTCCGGCGCATAAGCCAGCGCGATTCCCGCCAGCACCTGCCGCACTTCATCGCCGATATCCACCATCACCTTCAGCAGCTTGTCCGCGCCCTGCACTTTCTCAGCGGACTTCACCATGCCGACTCGTAGCTCGACCTTGGCGAAATCATCAATCGTGATTTTCGCCCCAGGCGCAGGAGCCGCAGCAGCGCCCGCACCGGCCACAGCACCAACCGCTGTACCAGCAGGCGTCGAACTCGTTGCTGCAGGCGCTGCAGCGCCCGGATTCCGAATTTCGTTTTCCATGGTTTCAATCCTCTCCGAAGTTTCCTTCTTATCCACGCGCGGATAAGTCGGCTCAAGTTTGCCAATCTGAGTCCCCGGCATCAGGCTTCCCCAGGGCGTTTCGTCGATCAGCTGCCTCTCGAGTTTTCCCGACTGCCCAAGCGCGACCCAGATTTTCTCGGTCGCATTGGGAAGAAACGGATACAAGAGTAACGTCACAATCCGCAGTCCCTCGGACGAATCGTAAAGAATTCCGTTGAGACGAGTTCTTTGATGGTGATCTGTCGCCAGATCCCAGGGCTTGTTGTCGGTCACGAATTTGTCGATCGTCGAGATCAACGACCATATCTTCTCCAACGCCCCGCTGAAATTGTGACCGTCAATCAACGTCCGCGCCTCGCCCCGCACAGCCGCGCACTTGTGCAGAATCGTTTGATCGCTCGATGGCCGCAGAGGCGGATCGGGAATCTTGCCATCGCAGTATTTCTCGATCATCGTCAGAATGCGGCTCGCGAGATTTCCCAGGCCGTTCGCCAAATCCGCGTTGTAGCGCGTAATCAGCGCATCGCGCGAAAAATTTCCGTCCTGCCCGAAAACCACTTCGCGCAGCAGGTAATAGCGCAGCGCATCATTCCCCAGCACCTTCACAATCGGCTCGGGGTAGGCCACGTTCCCCTTCGATTTGCTCATCTTCTCCTGCTCGAACAGCAGCCACCCGTGCGCGAACACTTGATGCGGCAGCGGCAACTCCGCCGCCATCAAGAATGCAGGCCAATACACGGCGTGAAACCGAATGATTTCTTTGCCAATCATGTGCAGATTTGCCGGCCAGTATCTCCGGAACTCTTCGCTGCCCTCTTCGCCCTCTCCAAATCCAATCCCTGTCATGTAGCTGGTAAGCGCGTCATACCAAACATAAAACACGTGCTCGGGGTCATCCGGCCATGGAATTCCCCACTTGATCGATTTGCGGCTGATCGAAATGTCCTTCAGGCCGCTCTCCACGAAGCTTCTCACTTCGTTGAGCCTGAATCCGGGCTGAACGAATTCGGGACGGTTCTTATACAGGCCTAGCAACTGATCCGCATATGCAGAAAGCCGGAAGAAATAGTTCTCTTCCGAAATCAGCTCTCCCGGTCGCCCGCAGTTCGGACAGTCGGCTGGCTCCGGCGTATCGCTGATGTAAAGATTGTCGTAGATGCAGTAGCGGCCTTCGTATTTCGCTTTATAAATTGCATTGGGCGACCGCCTCAGCGTCCGACGCACCAAAGTCTGCACCGAACGAGCATGTTGCATCGAAGTGGTTCGGATGAAGTGCGTGTAGCTGATCCCCAGAAGCTTCCAGAGCTCGACAAATATCTTCTGATTGCGATCCACCAGCTCGGCGGGCGAAATACCGGCCTTCTCCGCGGCGCGTTCGATATTCACGCCGTGCTCGTCCGTGCCGGTAAGGTACGCCACATCAAAACCCGTCATCCGTTTGTGCCGCGCGATAACATCGCACACGATCGTCGTATAGGCAGAGCCCACGTGCGGCCGCGAATTCGCATAGTAAATCGGCGTCGTAAGGTAGTACTTCGTCCGGGTATCGAGAATGTTTGGGTTGTTCATGGATTATTGAGTTTGTTCCCGTCGCTTCTGAAATTCAAATGACGCAGCCGCGATCACCTGCTTCAACGGCACGCCGCGCTCAGCCGCGATCCTCTGGCAATCTTCGTACTCGGGCGTCGCGTTCAAAATCGTCCCATTCATGCGTGAAACTTTCATCCGCACGGAGCCCAGCGGCGTTTCGACCGGCACAAACTCGCGATTCAAAGTTTTCCGCCGCACATCATACGTCCGAACGCCAATCGTCGTAGTCTCGCTGAAAATCAAATCGATCAACCGCGTCACATTCTCCGGCTCGCTTAGCAGCGTGACCAGCTGCCCCGGGCGATTCTTCTTCATCTGCACCGGCGTTGAAAAAACGTCCAGTGCCCCGGCTGCCAGCGCCCGCTCCGCAAAGTAGCCGTAAATCTGCGGGCTCATGTCGTCAAGGTTTGTTTCGATCACGGTGACCGGCGAATCCCATCGCCCGCCCGTCTCGGATTGGTTTGCCTCAATTGATTCGCCAATCAGCAGCCGCATCACGTTAGCTTTCTCTTTCAAATCAGCCGACCCCGCGCCGTAGCCAATCGTTTGCAATGTCATCGGCGGAATTTCCGCATAACGCGTGGCAAGCGTTGTCGCAATCGCGGCTCCAGTCGGCGTCACAAGCTCCCGCTCGACTCCGCTCGAATACGTCGGCGCACCGCGCAGCAAATCCGTAGTAGCCGGCGCCGGCACCGGCAGCAAGCCGTGCTCAGTCTTCACCTGCCCCGCGCCAACATCTAATCGCGAACACGCGAATTCGTCGATCCCCAGCAGCTCAAATCCGATCGCCGACCCCACAATGTCAACAATCGAATCCACGGCCCCCACCTCGTGAAAATGAACTTTCTCCACCTCGATGTTGTGAACCTTCGCCTCAGCCGCCGCTAGCCGCTCAAAGATTTTCGTCGCCCGCGCAGCAGCCCGAGGCGCGAGATGCGCTTCCTCGATGCGCTTCAAAATAACCGAAAGCCCGCGATGATGATGTTCCTCCCCGCTTTTCACCTTCACATGCGTCGCAAAAATCGCCCCGCGCTGCACCTTCTCAGCCGATATACTCCAATTCTCCAGCCCCAGCCCCCGCAGCCCCGACTCGATTTCGCGCAGTTCCGCCCCCGCATCCACCAGGGCGCCCAGCACCATGTCCCCGCTGATACCCGAAAAACAGTCGAAATAAGCGATACGCGAACTTTTCATGAGTGCACTGCCAAAATCATCGCGGCAAGCCGAAAAAACGATGTTAGTCTGCGCTCTAAGTCGTGTCAAATCCGCCGACTACGTCACCCAGCGCATGCGACGGTATATGTTGCGCCATCTAGCACATTCGACTTGACAGATGGTTACTCCCGAGTTAATATAGCGCGCCTTACTAAGAGCTTGAAGGATTTACGGCCAAGGCGGTGCAGAGGTCGATGAACGAGGACCAAGACGTCCCGCGATCCTCAGCCCACGCTCTCCCGAGCGTGGGCGAAACAAAACCCCCAAACACCTCAAATTTCGAATCGCAAATCTGGAATTAGAATTCCACGTAAGCCCCATAAGAATCAGCAATCTACAATTTTCTAATCGCAAAAAAATCGCAGTTTTTGCTTTCATTTTCCCAAGCCTGGGAGCGTCACCCATCAGCAACACTTCGCCACGCTTGGCTCGGTCGCGCGCTCGTTCCCTTGTAGCGCCGGCATCCTGCCGGCTCTTTCACTGTTTCTTTCGAGTCTCGTCAGCCCGTGCCTCTTCGCGCTTTGACGCCCCTCGCCGCATTCCCTATAATCGCGGGATTCTTTCAGCGCGTCAGCGCGCCCGTAGGAGGCTTGTGTACAAAGTTGTCGAGGACCGGATCAGGAAGGCGCTAAGGCATCACATCCACGAGCGTTACAAGACCGACGTGCCTATTGCTACTGAGCGCCCCCCGAAGCTCGCGATGGGCGAAGCGGCCTCGCCGGTCTGCTTCGAACTCGCCAAGCGCCTGAAGAAGCCGCCTCGCGCCTTAGCGCAGGAAATTGCGAATTCGTTGAAGCCAATCCCGGGCGTCGCTCGGGTCGAAGTGGCAGGCGCCGGTTATCTCAATTTTTTCTTCGACCGCACAGAATTTTTTACGGGTGCGCTCATGGAGTCCAAGCAGAAATCCACGGCTGCCGGCGCCGATGCCCCCAAAACGATCGTCGAGCACACCGCCATTAACCCGAACAAAGCCGCGCACATCGGCCACCTGCGCAACGCCGTGCTGGGCGACACCTTCGTCCGCCTGCTGCGACACGCGGGCCGGAACGTCGAAATTCAGAACTACATCGACAACACGGGCGTACAAGTCGCAGACGTAGTTCTCGGATTTCTGCACCTCGAAAAGAAATCCATCGATGACGTGCTCGCTCTCACCCTCGCGCCGCGATTCGATTACGTCTGCTGGGATCTCTACACCCGCGTCACGCAATTTCTCGCCGAAGACAAATCGCGCCTCGAACTCCGCGCCCACACTCTCAAGGAAATCGAAGAAGGCCAGGGCGAAGCCGCGCGAATGGCCGAGCTCGTTTCAACGGCCATCGTCCACCGCCATCTCGAAACACTCGACCGGCTCGGAATCGATTACGACCTGCTAACACAGGAAAGCGAAATTCTGCACCTGAAATTCTGGGACGCCGCCTTCGACATGCTGAAGAAAAGCGGCGCGATTCAGATGTCAACAAGCGGAAAAACCGCAGGCTGCTGGGTCATGCAGCTCCCATCGGACCGCGAAGCAAAAGAAAGCCAGCCAGAAACCCTCGACAACACGAACGACAAGACAAACGACAAATCGGGCGTCAAGAAAGACGAAGAGCCCACCGAGCAAGCCGAAGCCAAGATCATCGTCCGATCCAATGGCACGGTCACCTATGTCGGAAAGGACATCGCCTACCACCTCTGGAAGTTCGGGCTCCTCGACCGCGATTTTCACTATCAACGTTTTCACACGCATCCCGACGGCCATGAAGCCTGGGTCACGTCAAGCGAGCGCAGCGACGCAGGCGCGCCGCCTTTCGGCCACGCCCACGAAGTCTTCAACGTAGTGGATTCGCGGCAAGCGTATCCGCAGCAAGTAGTCGCCGCGGGACTGCGCGCCCTCGGCTACACAGCGCAAGCGGACCGCTTGAAACATTTCGCCTACAACGTCGTTGCGTTAACGCCGCGTTGCGCCCGCGAAATGGGCTACGAAATTCCCGAGGAAGACGCCAAGAAGCCATACGTCGAAGTAAGCGGCCGCAAAGGCCAAGGCGTAAAAGCCAACGACCTCCTCGACCGCCTCGAACAAAGCGCGCAAGCGGAAGTAGGCGCGCGCCATGCAGAAGAGCCCGAAGCCGACCGAAAAGCGATCGCACACGCAGTAGCAGTCGGCGCCCTGCGCTATTTCCTGCTCCGCTTTACCCGCTCAACTGTAATCGCCTTCGACTTCAAAGACGCCCTAAGCTTCGAAGGCGAAACCGGCCCCTACGTCCAATACGCCGTAGTCCGCATTAACGGAATCGGTCGCAAGTGGCATGCGCTTGACGAGGCCATAAGAAACGAAGATATCCAAAACTACGTCCACATGGAGCGAGGCGAATTCAATAGCGGGCAGTTTTTAGCCCCAGCCACCGGCGATGATTTATGGGACCTGATCCTGATGGCCAGCTCTCTCGACGCACGCGTGGAGCAGGCGGTTTCCTCTCAGGAGCCGGCGTTCATTGCGCGCTACGCATTCGAACTTGCGCAGCAGTTCAACAATTTCTACCACAAGCACCCAATCCTGACTGAGGAAAACACAGAGAAAAGGGCGTTCCTTCTACGTTTAACTGGACTGGTACACGACAACCTGGAATCGGCGTTGGGGCTTATGGGAATCGTGGCTCCGGAGAAGATGTAAAATGCCGGAGTCTGTCATCCTGAGCGCAGCGAAGGATCTCAGCGTAGCGCCGAGCAACCGATTCGCAACAAGCAACGCTGAACCGATTCGCCTAAAGCTTCATCGCGAAGTCCACAATCGAGCGAATCGCTACGCCCGTTGGGCCTTTCGCCAGCCACGGACGGCCTTCGTCCACCCAGCACGTGGCAGCGATGTCGAGATGAATCCACGGCGTGTCCTCCGCGAATTCCTTGATGAACCATGCGCCGGTGATCGCGCCGCCGCCTTTGCCGGTGCCGGTGTTGCGAATGTCGGCGATATTGCTCTTGATCATTTCCTGGTATTCGTCGTCGATGGGCATCGGCCACATTTTTTCGCCCGCTGATTTCGCGCTCTCGAGAAACTGGTCGAGATATTCGCGCGGCGTGCCGAACGCGCCCACGTGCACATTGGCAAGCGCCACCTGAATTGCGCCGGTGAGCGTCGCGGCGTCAATGATGTGCGTCACTCCCAATTTTCTCGCATAGGTGAGGCCGTCGGCCAGAACCATGCGGCCCTCAGCGTCGGTATTGATCACCTCGATCGTTTTCCCGGACATCGCGACCTGCACGTCGCCCGGTTTTTGCGCTCGGCCGCCGGGCATGTTCTCCGTCGCCGGAATCACGGCGATCACGGAAATCGAAGGCTTCAGAAACGCCAGAGCGCGCATCGCGCCCAGCATCGTGGCGCCGCCGCCCATGTCGTACTTCATCTTCTCCATGTTATCGGCCGGCTTGATCGAAATGCCGCCAGTGTCGAAGGTCACCGCTTTGCCGACCAGCCCCAGCACCGGCGCACCCGGTCGCTGCGTTTGCGGTTCGTACCGCAACACGATTACGCGCGGCGGCTCGACGCTTCCCTGCGCCACTCCCAGCAACGCGCCCATTTTCAGTTCGGTGATTTTGCGGTCGTCGAGGATTTCCACACCCAGGCCAACTTCCTTGGCCATCGCCTCGGCCTTGGCTGCAAGCATCCGCGGCGTAAGGCGGTTGGAAGGTTCGTTGATGAGGTCGCGCGCGAAATTCTGCGATTCGGCGATAACGCGCCCGCGCTCGATCGCCTCGTTGATTCCGGAGAGCGAACCGTTTTCGAATCCGGCGAGCGAGACGGACTGAATCTCCTTGTTGTTCTTTTTCTCCGAGCGGTATTTATCGGATTCGAAATCGGCGACGAGAAGGCCTTCCGTAATGGCTTGCGCCGCAGCGGGGCTGCGTTCGCCCTCGCGCGTGAGAAACGCGAAATTCTTCACGCCGCGCGACTTCAAATAACGCAGCGCCGCGCCGGCGATTTTGCGCAGGTCGCCAACCGCGAATTTCCCGGGCTTCCCTGCCCCGACGAGCAGCAAGCGCTTCGCGTCCATGCCTCCCGGGAAATGCAGCAGCACAGTTTCGAGGGCTTTTCCTGTGATTTCGCCACTCGTGACCAGCGTAGCAAGCCCGCCCGTCATGCGGCGGTCGACTTCGGCAAGAACGCCGTCTATTTTGTTGTCGCCTTCAAAAACATATGTGACTAGGGCGTCGGTCTGAATTGAAGAGTACGGCTGTGAGTCAACCTGGATCTGCATGGTTTCCTTTCGATTTTGTCTTTTATTTTGTGTTTGATTTTATCGTTGTTTCTTTTGATTTTAATGCTGTTCTAGCGGCGGCGTGAGCGGCTGATCGCTTCGCTGGCTTCCCGTTTTGCTTCTTTTTGTTTTTCGGATTCGCGGCGGTCGTGAAACTTCTTGCCTTTGCCGACCGCGAGTTCGCACTTGGCCATCCCGTCGCGAAAGTAGAACTTCAGCGGGACGATGGTCATGCCTTTCTGTTGAATCTGAACCTGGAGTTTCTCGATCTCGCGCCGGTTCAGGAGAAGCTTGCGCTTGCGTAGCGGGTCATGGTTCCGCGAACCGCCCGGCAGATACTCGGGAATGTGAGAGTTTACCAGCCAAGCCTCACTGCCGCGAATCTCAGCGAAGGCGTCCCGCAGGGCGGCCTTGCCTTCGCGAAGAGTTTTCACTTCGGTCCCTACAAGCACCAATCCCGCCTCGAACTTATCGCCAAGGGTGTAGTTGTACGAAGCCGTGCGGTTCTGCGCGACGATCTTCACGCCTTCGTACTGCTGTTTCTTCTCGGCCGATTTCATGAATAAAACATGATAGCTGTCCGGCGAGATGTGCCGCAAGTCGCAGATTTGCCCCCAGTTCCAGCCATCCGCAATTATTCATGCAGCCGCAACAAAAAGCCGCGACGGGGGTATTAGTTTCTAAGTACGGCAACGCTGTGATTTGTTGCCGCATCACAGAGCGGGTGCTAGACTTTCTTGGACACGAGACAGCCGATTTTGGAGGGCGTTTTTGCTTTGTAGAAACGGTCTAATATCTTCAGCGCGCGCAGTGGGTTCCGGCAACGGGAACCCCAGACAACCCAGAACTCCCTTTCAAATCCTCACCTTAGGCTCCTCCATGGCGCTAATCGCGGCGCTGTTGGTGGGGTGCCCGAAATCAAACACGGACTTCCAAACAGGCAAAAAGGCTGAGGCTGTGCAGGACTATGACACGGCGCTGGTGTACTACGAGCGCGCCCTGCGCGCCGATCCCACAAACGCGGAATACAAGCTTCGCGCCACACAGATGCGGTTCGAGGACGGCCAATTCCACATCCGGCAGGGTCGAGCCGCTGAGCAAAAGGGCGACCTGCAGCGGGCGCTGACCGAGTTTGAAAAGGCACAGGCCGTTGATCCCTCCAGCTCGATTGCGGATCAGGAAATCAAGCGGACGCTCGAGAAGATTGCTGCACAGAACGCAGCGGAAGCTCCCAAGGCGATGAATTACAACCCGCAAGATGACGGGATGCTCACGGAACCTCCCGAACTCAAGCCTCTTTCGCGCGAACCCATCAATCTGAAAATGACGAATGATACGCGCGTGGTGTACGAGACGATCGCCAAGCTGGCGGGACTCAGCGTGATATTCGATCCGGACTTTACATCGAGGCGGATCACGGCCGAATTGCCGAACGTGACGCTCGAGCAGGCGCTCGATGCGGTTGCCCTGGAAAGCAAATCTTTCTGGAAGCCCATCACGCCGAGCGTGATCTTCGTGGCGCCCGATAATCCGCAGAAGCGAAAAGACGTGGAAGATGAAGTGGTGAAAACGTTCTACGTTTCCAACACTTTGACACCGCAGGATTTAACGGAAATCGTCACCGGCCTTCGGCAGCTGCTCGATTTGCGGCGCATTCAGCAAGTGAACTCGCAAAACGCGATCGTGATTCGCGACACGCCGGACAAGCTGGTGCTGGCGGGGAAAATTATTCGCGATATTGATAAAGCGAAGCCGGAAGTACTGATCCATGTGCAGGTGATGTCGGCCAACCTCGACCGGCTGCGGGATTTGGGTATCTTGCCGGGCCAAAGCGTATCGCTGGCGTTCACTCCGCGAACATCCGTACAACCAAACAGCACAACGAGCACCACCAGCACAACGAGCACCACCACGACGACTTCGACGACGACCTCGAGCACGACAATCCCGCAGATTACGTTGAATAATTTGCAGCATCTTTCGACGGCGGATTACAGCATTACCCTTCCGGGCGCGACTGCGAACGCCATTGCGACCGACAACAAGACTAAGATTATTCAGGATCCGGAGATTCGCGTGACCGATGGCCAGAAGGCGTCCCTGAAAATCGGCCAACGAGTTCCAGTAGCCACCGGCAGCTTCCAGGCGGGCGTCGGCGTGGGAGTAGGCGGCGGCGCGGGCGTGGTGAATCCCCTCGTCAATACGCAATTCCAGTATCTCGACGTCGGGGTTAATATTGACGTGACGCCTCGCGTCCACCCGGACAACGAAGTGAGCATGAAGCTCACCGTGGACATTTCGTCGATCGCGGGAACCAGCAACATCGGCGGAATCAATCAGCCCATCATCACCCAGAACAAGATTGAACACGACGTCCGGCTCAAGGAAGGCGAGGTGAGCGTCCTGGGAGGCCTGATCCAGCGGACGGAGATAAAGAATCAGAACGGAATCCCGGGCCTCGTATCCGTGCCACTCGCCAAGTATCTATTTTCCGACAACAGTAACGAAATCCAGGATCAGGAAGTGCTGATCGTGCTGACACCGCACATCATTCGTCTGCCGTCCATTACCGCCGCAAATTTGCGCACGATGGCGGCTGGAACCGATTCGAACGTGCGAGTGTATCGCGAGGACGCTGAAGTGGAACCAGCGGGCGCAAACGCTGTTCCATCGGCTGCGACTCCGCCCACTTCGCGCAATGCGCCCGCCGTAGCAGCAGCGAATCTGCAGGGAGGAGCAACTCCCGCAGCCCAGCTTCGATTCGATCCGCCCAGTGTGACGATGAAGCCGGGCGACAAGACGACGCTGGGGCTTAGCGTTTCCAATGTAACGGATCTCTATTCGATCCCCTTGCTCATTCACTACAACCCGGCGGTGGTGCAGGTGGAAGAGGTGCGCAACGGCGGATTTTTATCGGGCGGCACGCAGGAAATTGCCATCGTCCAACGAATTGACGAGCAGCGCGGTGAGGTGATTGTTTCCGCTACGCGCCAGCCGAATACTCCGGGCGTGAACGGAACCGGAACGCTGCTTGGAATCGTGGTACGGGCAGTGGCGCCCGGAAACACAGTGCTGCAGATTCTTCAGGTCAACGCACATGATTCACAACATCGAAATATTCCAATGGTTTCCGGAGAGGCCGCCATTCGGGTGCAGTGAGGCGCGATGAGCGGGGCAAATCGCAATCTGGCCTCTCGATTTCTGAGATCTCGCGCCTTCTCGTCGTTGTCATCGCGACGTCACCACAATTCCCGGAAAGTCCGGGCTCTTGCCGCTGGCTTCACACTGATCGAGTTAATCCTGGCGTGCTCGATTCTTTTCGTTCTGGCGGCGATCGCGGTGCCGCTTGCGCGCGTGGCGATCAAGCGCAGAAAAGAGGCGGACCTTCGTTACGATCTGCGCGAAATGCGCACGGCGATCGATCGCTATAAAGACGCGGCCGACAAGAACTTGATTCAGGTAAAAGCAGGGACGGAGGGTTACCCTCCGGATCTCGATACTTTGGTGAAGGGCGTTCAGCTGACCGGCGCGAAGAGCGAGCACGTGCGTTTTTTACGGGGAGTTCCCAAGGACCCGATGACCGGTACCGCGGATTGGGGCGTGCGGTCGGTGCAGGATGATACGGATACGACTTCCTGGGGCGGACAGGATGTGTTCGATGTCTACTCGAAATCCACGGGGACTGCACTGGACGGAACGAAGTACTCGGATTGGTAGCAGAATCGAGAACTTGTACGCAGGATAGAATGAGACCTTCTCGACATATAAGACCTCAATCGGCTCGCGGATGGCGTGATTCGGTTACGCGCGGATTCACGTTGATCGAGCTGATGATCGTGATGGCGATCATCGTGATACTCGCGACGCTAGCCAGCGTGCATTACCGGAATGCTGTGCTTCGCTCGCGCGAGGCGGTGCTGAAGTCCGACCTAAGAGTGATGAACAACGCAATCCAGGACTACACCAGGGACAAAGAGGCCGCGCCGCAATCTCTAGACGACCTTGTGAGCGGGCAATACCTGAGCGCTATTCCCTCTGACCCGATTACGAGCGCGAAAGACTGGGTGACGGTGAATTGCGACACATTGCTCGACCCTGACCAGTCGGTAACCGGGATTTGTTCGGTCCATTCCGCATCGGATGCGGTCTCGCCCTTCGAAAACACACCGTACAGTAGCTGGTAGCTCTGTCTCTTTGCCTTCTCGTAGCGTTCTGCTCTGACCGTCATTATCCAAGATACTTTTTCAGAGGATCCCAGTACCGCAAGTTCCATCCCTTAAACAGCGAGTCATAATCCCCATCCGGAAATCCGGTATGGTCGAGGATCAGCAACGTGCCATTCCCCTGCGGCTTCAATTCAAATTTAACGAGTGAATAGACGCCGGGATCCCAGTGCGTGGGACGCCAAGCCTGCACGATGCGCTGATTGGGAACGAGTTCGACATTTCTGCCTACGATCATGCCGCCAAACATGGAAAACGCGCCGCCCACTGCGGAATCGATAGTGGCCTGCATACCGGTGAAAGCGGCGAACTGCTTCGAATCCAGAAGAATCTCGTAGATGCGCTGCGGGCTTGCCTTCAATTCGATTTCCTGGTGAAGCGACGTGCGAGCCTGGTTTGCAGGGGCGCTCGGGGCTTCTTTGGTGGCCTGCTGCTGTTGAGGCAGAGCCCAAAGGTTCCGGCTGACGGCAAGCCCGGCTAAGGCAATTGCTCCGACTCGGGTGATTACTTGGCGACGTGTCGGAGCGACATGAGAATTGGCTGGGATCGATCTCTCGGTCATTACGATTCTCCGTTGTTCGTATGAAATGTCGTAGCATGAAAGCACACGAGCCCATCATGTTCAAGGTCATATTCTCTGGCGGGCCGATACGGCCGGAGGTACCCAGTCGGGGGCCAGAACCCAAAAGAGAGAGCAGGCCTCCGGATTAGACGTCTCCGCTTTGAAACGTTATTCCTTTGCTGATCACTATTAATTGACCACCCCAACGGTGCTTGGATCGCCCAAAACGCGCTCGAGGTAGCTCCGGCGCGGGCTCACACGTGGAGGCACCTTCATGAAGCAGACGGCCGGCGTTATCACTGCCCTGGCTGTGGTGCTGGCGATTTTCGGCGTGTCGAACCTGCCCAAGAGTTCGCCCACTGGAGCAGGCGCGGCACAATCCGAGAGCGGAACGAAAGCGTCCAAGGCGCGGCCGACTGCAGAACCGATTGGGCCCTACGCTCCCTGCGTGCGCATTCAGAAGCGGCTCCAGCCTTTCGTGGCTGTGAGTCCGCAGGAACCCTGGAAGCTTCCCGCTTTCTGCTATCCGGATTCCAAGGTGCCGAATGATCCGGAGGTGAAAGCGCGCGGGCTCGATTTTGTTATTGCCATCGTGCCCAATCCGGTTCTTACGCACCTGCCGCTGCTCTTTGACCGGCTGATCGAAATCATGCAGCAAGCGGCGCAAGATAACCAGTATTCGTACGACTCCGCATGGCTGCCCTGGAGTGAAGGCAAGGAATATACGAGGCTGCCCGACCAGCAGACCGCGGACGAGCTGCAAAGTTTTCAGGAATCACAGCCGGGCGTTCTTGTTTTCAGGAACTCGCTCAATCAACAGGGTGATTCGCCTTACGAATCGGGGCTGGCCGTATTCGTCGTTTCCGAACTGCCGACGGGCGGCATCAACCAGGGGCAATTCGACAACGCGCTGGCGTGGATGGAGCGATTGGGAGCTTTATCCGCCGGGCGAGACTTGAAAATTCTCGGACCTACGTTTTCCGGCTCGCTCCCTTCGCTCTATCGATCGCTTCATTTTTCCAGGCTAAAGGCCTTCGCCGGGACGAAGAAAATTCGGGTCTCCAGCGGAAGCGTATCTTCGGACTCGTACTACTACTGGTTTAAAGGAAAACTGGAATCGGAACAGCTCGGTACATTCGATACGGCTATGGAGGGAGACTCCGTTCTGGTGGACCGTTTTTGTCAGTACATCGATTCGCAAAAATATACCACTGATCGTGTGGCGTTTCTCTCCGAGGATGAAACCGCCTTTGGAACGGAACCGATTTCTGAAACCGACACCAAGTATGAAAAGCGCTTGCGGCCACAAAAAGGAGCGCACGAATCCAGGCAGGGTTTTTGCACCTATAGCGGCGGCCCCACTTACCTCTATTATCCGCGCGATATTGCATCGCTCCGTTCCGCATACGAGCAGCAGTCAATTTTTAACGGAGGAAAACAATCGCAGGGCGCGAACAATGACGCGACGACTTTGCGCGGCGACTTGAGTGAGCCGGCCAGCAGCGAACATGACACGGTGCGGACCTATGGCCGTCAACTTACGCCACTCGCACAAGAGTCAGTGCTAATTGCCATTACGGACGTCCTGAAAGAGAAGAAGATTGAGTTTGTTGTGTTACGCAGCACGAATACGCTGGACCAGATTTTTTTGAGCCAATTCTTGCGGCGTTCGTTCCCAGACACTCGCATTGTGATCGACGGAGCCGATTTGCTTTTCCGGCGCGGAGCGGAAGGCTCGTCACTTCGCGGCGTGATGGCGTTGTCGCCTTATCCCCTGCTGAACCGCCAACAGGATTGGAATTCGGCGCAATCGGAGTGGAGTGGGGAAGGTTATCGGATTTTTGGGCAGGACGTTGCGGAGGGCTTGTATGTTGCGGCTCGCGGACTTTTTCCAGATCAAGGGTCGAAAGTCCAAATCGCCAACTATGCGCCGCCTTCGTTCGCGTCTGGGAGAGGGAGCGGCGACGATGACCGGCCGGCAACCTGGCTCACAGTAATCGGGCATCGCCAGTTTTGGCCTGTGGCGGTGCTTAACTCGAACACGTTGGACGGAAGCAAGGCAATTTCTATTTTGCAGCCCTTCGCTGTGCGAACCGGTAAACCGGGTGCAAACTTCGCCGGCGCGAATCCGCTGGAACTGCTGCCGATTGAGTTTTGGATTCTTCTGATTGCTTGCCTCTTTTGGAGTCTCTTGCACGAACTCTGGTGCTTGAATGGATCCGTTTCTCCGAGGCCGGCGGCCTTTCGACTGGCTTATTTCGCGCCCATCCCGCGATGGCAGCAACCCGTGCTAATCGGATTGGGCAGCTTGCTGGTAGCTGGCACGGCGGTGGTCGTCGCTGCGACGTCGGGCCTGCTCGACTGGAAACTGGGGAGTTGGAATGCGGTGGTCGCCGCGTTCCTGGTGATTGTCCTGCTTCAAGCATATTTTGGATGCGCGGGGAATTACCGGCTGCCGGCGATGACGGATGTTCGCTTCACGGAGCTGAAGGCGAAAGACTGCCGGCGAATTTCAGGCTGGCTTTTCGCACTGTGCTTTGTGGTGTTCGCATCGATTCACGTGGCGATTGTTCACCAGTTGCAGAAATCGAACGGTGTTCCTGCTTTCTGGCGCAGCGTGCATCTTTTGAGCGGAGTGTCGCCTCTGTTGCCGCAGCTGTTTCTATTTGGGGGAATGTATTGCTGGTTTTGGTTCAGTTTGCGGGGACTTACTCTGTTTGGCGAGGACCGTCCCTTGCTGCCGGGCAAGAACGATTTGATATTAAGAGACGAAAAGCAGAGCCACATTATGCCGATGTTCAGCTTCGAGCAGACGCAATTACCGACGGAAGATGGCGCAATGCCAATCGGGAAGCAGTACCTGTTGCTTCTTGGCTTGATTTTTCCGATCGTGTTGATTATCTGCACCGTCGTCTTACAAGGCGCATGGCTGCGAACGTTGGGAGAATTATTCTTCGGCCGGTACGTGTTTTTTTGGCTGATGCTGTGCATCGCGATGGTCCTTGCGGACACGGCGCAATCCTGGACGACCTGGTTACGACTCCATGAGCTGCTCCTTCATCTTGACCGTCTGCCGGTGCGCCGCACCTTGTACGCGCTGCAGGGGCTTTCCTGGCGCTCGGTGTGGGCGATGAGCGGGAATGTGCTAACGGAGCGGTACTCGCTCGTCTCGCGGCAGATCGAGGCTTTGAGACATCTGCGGAATCAGGTTGCCGTGTGGAAACCGCCCGCGGCGGACGACGTGGCGAATCAAAAGAGATTGCTGGACACGATTGATGCTTTCGAGAAAACGGAACTCAAGAAGCTGGTTGATTGGTACGTGAATCTCGACGGCGCAGGGGTTACAAGCGTGGAGGCTCTAGAGGCGGTGCAGAAACAAATTGCTGCGATCGCGGCGTTTACCCTGTCAGTGATACTGATTCCTTCGTGGCGAACTGAAGAGGATTCGCTGATTTTCGACCGGTTGCGCAAACCTGGTGCGGCGCCTGATGAGCATGGCGACCCGGTGATTTCTCAGCACGTTGCCGATCATGTGTATGCAGCCGAAGAGTTTTTCGTTCTGCCGTATGTGGGATTCATTCAGAATATTCTCGGGCGGATACGTACTATCGTGCTAGGCAGCCTGTGGCTGTTCGTTGCGGCAACCCTTGCCGTGTCGAGTTATCCATTTGACCCGCTGCCGGTGCTGGGCGGTATTTTTCTGGCTGTTTTCGTGATTGTCGGAAGCACGATGATTCTGCTGTACGCGCAGATGCACCGCGATGCGACGCTGAGTTACATCACCGGCTCGGAGCCCGGGGAACTGGGCGGAGAATTCTGGCGGCAGCTGTTTACTTTTGGAATCGGGCCGTTGCTGGGGCTGCTGACGACGCTCTTCCCTTCGATCACAGACTTCGTGGTTTCCCGGCTGCAGCCCAGCAGCCAGGCTATCAAGTGACGCCGCGCACGAAGACGGCATCCGAGGATTCATTCCGCGGCAATCAAGGCTTGCGATCGAAAGCCGAACGGAACCTCTGGTAACGATTTTGAAGTTCCGTCCGGCCCATCCGAGTTTTCTCTTACTTGCCAACCTCTTGTGCAACGGCCGTACCCGCGGGCACGAGCTTCAGATGAACATGAATGTTGAGATGTTGACCGACGACGGCATTGAAATTCGACGGTCCGGGATAATCCTCCTGGCTAGCTCCAGTCGGAGCCTGCGGAAGAGACGAGCCGTCATCGACGAGCTTGCCCGTGCATTGTGCGCCGACGTAATCCTCAGAGGCCGTGCTCGAGGACGCTTCACACTTCTTGTCCTCCACCACAGGTGGCCAATAGGTGTTGAGAACGGAGCTCACCAACTGAGGGAAATCCTCGCGAATCACGTTGGTTGATCCTTTGAGGAGAAACACGTCGCTCCCTTCGCCAGCCTTTGGCGCGTGGAAAACGAAAGTAGCATCGCGCGAAACGCGGTGAATCATGGGAGGCCCATAAACGGGACCCGCATAGGATTCGCTGGGGGTCAACTCTACGTTGCGATCCACGCGAGTCACCGTGAGAGTTCCTACGGCCTTTAGCTTGCCATCGGCGTCGGTGGAGACATTCTTGGAGTTGAAGCATACGAGCGTGTGGTTCGCCATGTTGACGACCCAACTTTTCTTCACTTTTCCATCTTCGTCAATGGGAGGCATCATGGATCCCGCCGGATAGAGCTTAAAATCGACAACGGACTTCGTGGGATCCTTGTCGAGGCGAACGGTTCCGATCGCTCTCGTAAAACCGACCGTGAAGGTAGTCGGCGTCTTGCCGAAATCCGTCGTACCATCAACGGTAAACCGAGCGTCGGAATGACCATTGTCAACCTTCCAAGAGCCGCTGGGCTGAGCGGGCCGTCCAGCAAAAGCGGCCGCAACGCACGCCACAAGTAGAATTGGCGCAATTCTCTTAATCATTGATTCTTCTCCTCAGAAAATCCTGCTTCGCGAGTTCGCAAGCATTCGGATTTGTCATTGTTATTGGAGTATGAACGCTGCACAAGTGATTCAGAATAATTAGCAGCGCTCCCGACCGGGAACTGTAATCCCGATGCTGCCGTCTTGCAAGTTTCTAATTTATTGAATCGCTATGGTTTAGCTTGGGGGAGGGGTTCTCAAAAGTAAAACCAACGGAACGCGGACCGAGCTTTGGCCATTCGATCTCTTTCTGCAACTTCGGCCACAATTCACATTTTACAGGCAGCCGTAGAACTATGCATTTCGTCCGCGTTGACTTGGCCCAGGCCGTCGCCTATTATCCCGCAGCATGTCGGACACACAGATTCTGCCCGGCCAGATCATCTCCCATTACAAAATCATCGAGAAACTCGGTGGCGGCGGAATGGGAATCGTCTACGAGGCTGAGGACACGAGCCTGGGCCGCCACGTCGCCTTGAAGTTTTTGCCTGAGGAATTGGCGCGCGATCCTTATGCGCTGGAGCGATTTCAGCGTGAGGCACGCGCCGCCTCGGCATTGAATCACCCGAACATCTGCACGATTCACGAGATCGGACAACGGGACGGCCGGTACTTCATTGTGATGGAGCATCTCGAAGGGCAGACACTGAAGCATCGTATCGGCGGCAAGCCGCTGCCAATGGATTTGCTGCTGGAGCTGGGCGTGGAAGTGGCGGACGCGCTCGACGCAGCGCACGAAAAAGGCATCATCCACCGCGATATCAAGCCTGCGAACATATTCGTCACCCAACGCGGTCACGCAAAGATTCTTGATTTTGGCCTGGCAAAGCAGTCCGCTCGCAGTCCCGGCCGACAGGGCGGTTTTGTGACCAGCGGTACGGACGCAACGGTGGACCCGGAGAATCTCACGAGTCCCGGCATGACTTTGGGAACGGTGGCTTATATGTCGCCGGAACAGGCTCGCGGCGAAGAGCTCGATGCACGCAGCGACCTTTTCAGCTTCGGAGCGGTGCTGTATGAAATGGCAACAGGCGCCCTGCCCTTCCGCGGCGACACCACCGCTGTCATCTTCAACGCCATCCTTGAAAAAGCGCCGGTTCCTTCGGTGCGACTGAATCCAGATATTCCGCCGCGCCTGGAAGAGTTGATAGCAAAGGCGCTCGAAAAAGACAGGCGCATGCGCTACCAGCATGCTGCGGAAATGCGGACCGACCTGGCGAGGCTCAAGCGTGACACGGACTCAGGACGTTCGAGTGCAGCGGTAATGCCTACCTCCGAGTCCGGTGCCGTTCGAGAAGCCGCATTCCAACAAGCGCCTCAGAGCGCGTCTGTCGCTGTGGCGACACCGGCGAGCGGCACAAGTGCCGCGACAATTCCTATCGCGGGCGGAACGAGCGCGGCAGTAACGGCACCTTCGCAACCAACCAGCGGCGTCGCCGTTGCAACCTCTACTTCCAAGGGACGCTGGCCACTCGTGGCGGGAGCAATCGCTGTAGTCGCAGCCTTGGCAGTTGGTGGATATTTCTTCACGCATCGCACGCCGAAACTCACCGCTCAAGGTTCCATCGTCCTCGCTGACTTCACAAACACCACCGGCGACGCGGTCTTCGACGACGCCCTTCGACAAGGCCTCGCCTCTCAACTCGCGCAGTCGCCGTTTCTGCACATTCTCTCCGACCAGCAAGTCCGGCAGCAGCTGCGTTTCATGGGGCAGGCTCCCACGGCACGCCTGACGAATGAGCTGGCGCGGCAAGTATGCCAGCGGACGCAAAGCGCTGCCGTGCTGGACGGGTCGATCGCGCAGATCGGCAGCACGTACAACTTGGTGCTCAACGCCGTGAATTGCGCCTCCGGCGAGACCCTCGCGACGGCCACGACCGAAGCCCCGAATAAAGATCAAGTGCTCAGCGCGCTCGGCAAGGTGGCAGAGGAGATTCGCGGAAAGCTCGGCGAGTCGCTGGCTTCGATTCAGAAATACAACACGCCTATCGCCGAGGCCACCACCTCGTCGCTTGAGGCGCTGAAAGCTTATAGCCTCGGGATCCAAGCGCGTGGAAGCAAGGGTGAGGAAGCAGCAGTGCCTTTCCTGAAGCAGGCGGTGACGCTCGACCCGAACTTCGCCATGGCCACAGCGGTGCTCGGACAGGTGGAAACAAACCTAGGCGCCGTCAGTCTGGGCAGCGAGTACACGAAAAAGGCTTACGACTTGCGCGATCGCGCGAGCGACCTGGAGAAATTTTACATCGAGTCGCATTACTACGAGAACGTGAGCGGCGATCTCCAGCAGGCCGACCAGGTTTATCAACTTTGGACGCAAACCTACCCGCGCGACTCGATTCCGGTCGGCAACCTGTCCGTCTCATACGTTCTACTTGGCGAGTGGGAGAAGGCATTGCCCGAGGCTCTAGAAGGTCATCGGCTGAGCCCCGACGAGAGTCTCAACTATTTCCAAATTGCCAGCGTATATGTGGGCCTCGGTCGTCTGGACGAAGCCAAAGCCACGATTAACGATGCGCTGGCAAAGAAACTCGACGTTCCTCTCTTCCACTTTACTCTTTACCAAGTGGCATTTTTGCAGAACGATCCCGCCGCCATGGCCCGGGAGCTCTCCGCACTCTCGAGCAGTTCGCCGGAAATGGCTGCTCTTTCGCTTAACATTGCGGCGGGTACGGAGGCCTATTTCGGACGTCTTGCGAAGGCGCGGGCGCTCGTTCAGCGCGCCGTTGCGTCTCAGGAGGGCGCGGGCGGCAAAGACCGGGCCTCTAGTGCCCTGATTGCGCAGGCCCGAGTGGAAGCCAAGGTGGGTGATGTTGCGGGCGCACGAAAGGACGCTGTTGGGGCGCTGGCTCTCAATCCCCCGTTCATCACCAAGGGTGCAGTGGCTTACGTTTTTGCGCAAACGGGTGACGCAGCGCGCGCGGAATCGCTCGCCAATGAGATCGTCAAAGAGCGCCCATCCGATACTCTTGCGAATGTGTACACGCTCCCCATGATTCGCGCCGCCATCGAATTGATTCGCTACAATCCGGGCAAAGCGATAGAAATCCTTCAACCCGTCATGCCTTACGATCTTGCCAATCTAAGAGGGCTTTCGAGTGTCTATGACCGCGGGCAGAGCTACTTGCTGCTGCACAAGGGCAATGAAGCCGCCGCGGAATTCCAGAAAATTCTGGACCATCCTGGCGTCGTCTTCAACTCCCTCACCGGCGCGCTAGCACATTTGCAGTTGGGTCGCGCTTACGTGCTTGCAGGCGATGATGCGAGGGCGCGCGCCGCTTACCAGGATTTCTTCGCGTTGTGGAAAGATGCCGACCCTGACATTCCCATCCTGAAGCAAGCCAAAGCCGAGTACGCCAAATTCAAGTAAGCGGTGAGTAAGCGCGCATTGAATTGAGGTAGAATGCCGCGTTCTTCAGAATTGCCGTGCGTGGAGCTGCGCTCGGATCGAGCGAAAGAGGAGGGTGAACGTGGCCGCCGTTTTCCTGTTTCTGGTTGTGATCATTGTCCTCGTTGGTTTGAGTGTGCTCCTCGGCTCGTTCTTCACGGTCGAGACGGCCCAGGTGGCCATCGTGCAGAGGCTCGGGAAATTCGCGCGCGTTGCCGGGCCCGGGCTGAACTGGAAGACGCCTTATCTCGAGACCGTGGTTCGGCGGCTGAGCATGAAGGTGCAACAGTTTGATGTTCAGGTGGAAACGAAGACGCAGGACAACGTGTTCGTGCAAATACCTGTTTCGATCCAGTACAAAGTGATACCGGAAGGGGTGGAGGCCGCGTTCTACAAATTGTCCGACCCCGTGAAACAGATCGAGTCGATGGTCTACAACGTCGTTCTTGGCCACGTTCCAAAAATGAAACTGGACGATACGTTCCTCAATCAGGCGGACATCGCGAGCGACTTGAGAGATAACCTCGACGCCTCGATGAAGGAATATGGCTATTCCATCGTCAAGGTTCTGATCTCCGACATCGTTCCTGACCAAAAAGTAAAAGCTGCCATGAATGATATCAACGCAGCGCAGCGGGAGCGGGAAGCCACGGTTTCGCGTGCGGAGACTAACAAAATGCTCCTGGTGAAGCAGGCGGAAGCGGAAGCAGAATCGAAGCGCCTGCAGGGAGAGGGCATTGCCAATCAGAGGAAGGCAATCATCGCGGGATTGAAGGATTCAGTGGAGGACTTCGCGAGAACAGTTCCGGGCTCGACTCCGCAGGACGTGATGCAACTCGTCTTGATGACCCAATATTTTGATACTTTGAAAGAAATTGCCGCGAACGATCATACCAATGCGATTTTGATTCCTCATACGCCGAACACGCTCACGGATCTCTTTGGACAGATTCGGAATGCGATTATTGCCGGGACCGAACTCTCAAGTCATTCCGCAATTTCACCGACTCCTGGTGGCTTCCCGTCAACAAAGCCCTGACACGCCGTGGGCGGCTCCGATTCCCTGCTAGACAAAAAGCACTGAACAAAGTGCTCCTCCTATTCGTATGGACTAGAGGGAGGAGTCGAACCGATGAAAGACATTCGCTATGCGCTGCGGCAATTCCTGAATGCCCCGGTTTTTACCGTGACTGCTGTCTTGACTCTGGCACTTGGAATTGGCGCGACCACGGCGATCTTCACGCTCGTTCATGCTGTGCTGTTGAATTCCCTGCCGGTGGCCAAGCCCAGCGAACTGTATCGCGTGGGCGACGTGGAAAATTGCTGCGTCAATGGCGGTCTTCAGGACAATTGGTCGCTCTTCTCCTATGACAAATACAAGATGTTTCGCGATAACACTCCGGGCTTCGTCGAGCTTGCCGCTTTCCAGGCCGGGCACGATCTCATCGGCGTGCGCCGCTCCGGAACCAGCGAAGCCGCGCGTTCGATGCGGAGCGAATTCGTTTCCGGCAATTACTTCGCCATGTTCGGCATTGGCCCATACGCCGGCCGCGTGATTACCCCCGACGACGATCGCAAAGGCGCGCCTCCGGTCACGGTGATCAGCTATCGCGCGTGGCAACAGCAATTCGGTGGCGATCCTTCGATTGTGGGAGGCTCGCTAACGTTGAACGGCCAGCCGTTCACCGTGGTTGGCATCGCGCCGGCCGCGTTCTTTGGCGACCGCCTTACCGATCCTGCCGCCTTCTGGATTCCGATCACTGCGGAGCCGCTGATTGACGGTCCCGGCGCAATTATCGATTTCCCGCAGCAGGATTGGCTCGACGTCATCGGCCGCATCACTCCCGGCGCTGATCCAAAGCAGATCGGCGCGCACATGCAGGTGGAATTGCAGCAGTGGCTCCTCAGTCCCATCGCCCAGCTTCAGCCGGGTGAGCGCGATGCGGTGGCCAAACAGACGCTTCGCCTCGCGCCGGGCGGTGCGGGGGTTCAGCAACTGCGCGACGAATATCTTTCGAGCCTTCACCTCCTCATGTGGATTTCGGCGCTCGTTTTGGCAATCGCGTGCGCGAACGTTGCCAACCTCCTGCTGGTCCGCGCCACTACGCGGAAGTTGCAAACTTCCATCCGCGCCGCACTCGGCGCGCCGCCTTCGCGTCAAATCCGCCAAGTGCTCACCGAGAGCATTGTGCTGGCAATTCTCGGAGGAATTGCGGGCGTGGCGATTGCCTACGGCGGAACGCACCTGATCCTCCGCCTCGCGTTCCCGGTGACCGATGTAGCGATCCATGCCTCGCCATCGCTGCCCGTGCTGGGCTTCACGTTCGCGGTCTCGCTGCTGACGGGAATCCTTTTTGGAGTTGCCCCAGCTTGGATTACGGCAAACGCCGCTCCTGCCGATGCGCTTCGCGGCGCCGGCCGTTCCAGCGGGAGCAGCGGCGGCTGGACGCAGAAATCCCTCGTGATCGCGCAGGCGGCCCTGTCCCTCGTCCTACTTTCCGCTGCCGGCCTACTGACCCAGAGCCTGCGTAATATGCAGGGCCAACACTTCGGTTTTGAGACGCCCAATCGTTATATTGCGCACATCGATCCGCAGATGGCAGGTTACAAACCGCCGCAGATGCAGGCGCTATTTCGCCAGCTTCACGATTCGCTTGCGGCGATCCCCGGGGTGGGGCAGGTCAGCTTCTCTCTTTACACTCCGATGGAAGGAGACAATTGGGGCGAAACCGTCTATATCGAGGGGCAGGCGCCTCCGCCGCCCGATTCCAATGAGAATAACGCTTCATGGCTCCGTGTCAGCACCGGGTACTTTGAGACTCTGGGCACCAAAATCATTCGGGGCCGTTCCATCAGCGACCAAGACACACCCGCCTCGCAGCGCGTTGCCGTCATAAACGAAACCTTCGCGAAGAAATTTTTCAAAGATGAGAATCCGCTCGGACACCATTTCGGATATATCGACATGCAGCATGCCGGCCAATTTGAGATTGTCGGCGTCACGGAGGACACCGAGTACCGCGAGCCCACACGCAAAATTCCGCCTATGTTTTTTCTTCCTTCCACGCAGGGGGTCGTGTTCGACAATCCACGCTTCATTGCGTTTGAAGAACGATCGCACGTCCTGAACGCCACCGAGATTAAGACCCTCGGAAAAGTCCCGAACCTTGAAGCGCAGGTGCGTCACGTGCTCGGGGACGTGAATCCCGACCTCGCGGTGATCGACTTCAAGAGTTTCGGCGAACAGGTGGATAATAATTTCTCGCAGCAGAAGATGATCGCGAAACTCACGTCGCTCTTCGGATTGCTCGCGCTGGTACTCGCCTCAGTAGGACTCTATGGAGTGACGGCGTATTCGGTGGAGCGCCGCACCAACGAAATCGGCATTCGAATGGCGCTGGGTGCCGGCAGGCTCAGCGTGCTGAAGCTTGTGCTGAAGGGAGCGCTGCTGCAGATGGGAATTGCGCTCGTCATCGGGATTCCCGTGACGATTGCCGCCGGCCACGCCATGGCCACGCAGCTCTTTGGCGTCAAGCCGTATGATCCTAAGATCCTGCTTCTCACCGCCGCCACACTCGCGTTTGCTGCATTTCTCGCCGCTGTGATACCGGCGCGCCGCGCAGCTACCCTCGATCCAATGCGCGCCCTGCGCACCGAATGAACGACCGATCCCAGGATGGCGTCGACCGCTGAGAAGTCTGCAAACCCAAACTAGTATAATTGCGGTGTCGCCCAGATTTGGCTCGCGACGGAGCTACACCGATGTTTGATACTGTTCTGAAACGGTTTGAAGAACCTGACGAAGTGCGTACATTTGCAAACGGAAAGTTCGAAATCGTCCACATCGGTGGCATGACCATCGGCCGCGCCACCTATCAGCCGGGATGGAGATGGTCCGTTCATGTGGGGCCTACGGTGGGCGCTTCACGCTGCAACGTGGAGCATGTTGGCATGGTGCTCTCCGGCTGCGCCACTGCCGCTATGGAAGACGGCACCGTCCACGAACTTCGCGCCGGTACGCTCTTTCACATCCCGCCCGGGCCTCCCGGCCATGATAGTTGGGTGGTGGGCGACGCGCCGTACGTGTCGCTGCATTTCCTCGGCGCCGACGATTACGCAAACAAATAGTCGTCAGCACGCGTCGAAGAGGAATCCTCTGCCGAACATCTTGGCCATGCGATTCCAAAGCTACGGTAGGACCTGCTGCTTCAAATCGAGGGCGGCCTGGCGCACATCATCCGGCCTACCCATATCGCGCCAGTAGTAGCCGTCCGCGCGAAATGACAAAGTTTTTTCTCCCTGGCCGGCCAACCGCAAATAGGCTGTAATGATTGAGAAAACGCCGCTCTCCGTCATGAGTTCGAAAATACGCGGCGAAATAATGTGGATGCCGGAGAAAGCCAGAGCCTGCGCTGCCTTTACCGGCCCCACGAGTTCGTCTTTCTGATCTTGGCCGATTCGACGGCCGCAGAGCCGCTGCCGCTCATCGAAAAGCAGATAGCGAGATGTTTCTCGCTCCTGCACCGCAAGGGTGGCAAGAGCCCGGTTTTCAGTATGAAATTGCGTCATCCGCGGCAAATCGATCGTACTGATCACGTCCACGTTGTGAAGGACGAATGGGGTCTTGAGATCGCGTCGATCTTCGAGAAAGAAATGGGCGGCCTTCTTCAGGCCCCCGCCGGTATCGAGCAATACATCTTCGCGAGAAATCTCGATACGCATGCCGAAGTTGTCGTTTTTCTTGAGGTATTCGACGATCATTTCGGCGAAATAATGGACATTGATGATCACGTCGCGAATACCAAAAGCTTGAAGACGCGAGAGCGTAATCTCCAGCATCGTGCGGCCACCCACATCCACTAATGCCTTGGGACGATCGTTGGTGAGAGGGCGCAACCGCGTGCCGAGCCCGGCAGCCAAAATCATCGCTTTCACTTTTTCAGATTCTCCAGCTCAAGATGCCGCACCACAACTTTCACTCCGTTCCTATCGTTCAGCCGCTTCGCCAATTGCTCGGCGAAATAAACCGAGCGATGCTGGCCGCCCGTGCAACCGAAGGAAACGGTCAAGCTCGTAAAGCCGCGATTCTGATACGTCTTCACGCTGGCATCAACGAGCGACATGACGCTGCCCAGAAACCGATGCGCGCTCTCCTGCTGATTCAGATACTCGATCACTGGCGCGTCTTTCCCGGTGAGAGCCTTGAACTTTTCTTCGCGTCCGGGATTCGGGATGCTGCGAGCGTCGAAAACAAACCCGCCGCCGTGGCCGCTCTCGTCCTTAGGGATGCCGCGTCGAAATGAAAAGCTGAAGATACGCACGGTGAGGTCGCTTTCCTTGGGGGCACGGACCCCCGATTTGTTGGAGGCAACCGCGACCGGCGGCGGACTTCCTCCAGAAGAAAGCTCCTGCAGCGTTTCCGAATCCCGCATTCTTCCAAGCGAGTCCATCAACGCCGGCAGCGCAATCGGCAGCTTCACGTTCTGAAGCAGCCACTCCACATTTTTGAGCGCGTAAGGAACGCTCTGAAGAAAATGGCTTTTGCGCTCATAAAAGCCGCGAAACCCATAAGCGCCCATAGCCTGCATCACACGTATATACACATAGGCGTAGTAGTGGTGCATGAACGCGGAGCGCTCGAGCGCGACGAAATCGCCGGCGCGCTCGATGTAAAGATCGAGTAATTCCTGGCGCAGTGCCGGCGGCAGATCGGCCTTGGCGTCGAACAAGAGAGAGGCGATATCGTATTGAAGCGCACCCTTGCGCCCTCCCTGATAGTCCAGAAAGAACGGCTGCCCCTCGCGCAGCATGATATTGCGTGATTGAAAGTCTCGGTAGAGGAAGAAATCCGAACGCGCGCTCAACAAAAACGCGGTGAGCCGCTTGAAATCGTCTTCCAGCAATTGCTCGTTGAACGGAACTCCAGCCAGCTTGAGAAAATAATATTTAAAGTAGTTCAGATCCCAGGCGATGGATTGCTCGTCAAACTCAGCGCGCGGATAACAGGCTTTGTAATTTATGTCTCGTCCAGCCTCGATCTGAAATCGCGGCAACAGCGCTACCACCTTGCGATAAGCTTCAACAGTTGGCGCAGAGATGCTGCTGCCGGCACGGTTTTCCGACAGGAATTCAAAAAGCGTCGTGTCGCCGAAATCCTCTTCCAGGTAAGCGCCCTGGCTCAAATCTTCGCCATAAATCTCGGGTACTGGCAGGCCGTGCGCCCGAAAATGTTTGGAGAACTCAAGGAACGCCACGTTCTCCTCACGCACGTTATACAGTATGCCGATTGCGCTAAGCGCGCCGCCGCTGAGCCGTATGATCTTGCGGCCCGAAGCCCCAAGCTTTCCTTGCAGCGGTTGCATCCGCACCACTGCTACCCCGAAGCGTTTCTTAAAAAGATTCTTGAGGACGTCAATCAAGGCGTCGAGCCACCTTTGAGGAAATCAATCAGCTGCCGCTGTATTACCAATTTTAGTTCCAAAATAAGTTTAGACGCTCAGAGCTCACCTAGCGAGTGTCCAGCCAGAGAAAGGTCGAAAAAGACAAGACCGCGCGTGAGTGGCGATAAAATTCAGAGTTGAGGATGCAGATGAAATTCTACGGCAGGTTCAAGGGGAGGAGACAGGAAGTGTCTGCGGGTCAAGACTGTCAGAAAATACAAAAAGATGGTTGCGGAAGTTGGATTTGAACCAACGACCAGGCGTTCTGTAGCCCATGATTCCGTGGTTGTAGGCGCTGATGTTGTCGTACGCAATATCGTCGCCCCAAATGACCAAGATGATGGGCTTTTTCCCTTGCGCTCTCGCCGGGGCTTCCGCTACTCCGAAAAGTGTGGCAACAACAGCCAATGCAAGACTTATTCTGATACTAGATTTTGCGAATACCTCCCTCGTTCTGTTGCCAAATATCAAAAATGTGGAAGTCGTTCAAACTAGGGGATTTTGTTCGCGGTGGAGTTTTGACTCGTGCTACCGGACTCTTCCGGAGTCGACAGTTTCTCGTGGGCAGTGCGTTGCCCTCGCGAGCAGCACATCGAGCGGCAATCTCCGAACAACGGTGTGAGTGGAAAAAAGATTTCGTTGGCCGAAGCTAAATCCGGATCGGAGCGCGCTCTAGTTAACCCCTGGTGTTCCCTTCCAATCGAGAACGTCCACGAGCTTCCAGGAATTCTGATTCAGGTCAATTTGCAATTGGCCTTGCTTATCGATCACCAATTGCGCGGCCGGAAACAAAACGCCGGTGCTTTTGCTCTTGTCCTGGTCGTTCAAATCAATTTCGCCGCCAGTCAGGTTGAACGCTTGGGATTGAGAGTCGGTCCAGGCTTCGGCGAAGCTGATCTGGCGATTGGTTACGAATCGAATTTTTCGGCCGGTCGGAGTTGGAATCAGTCGGATGTAACTCACGTCATAGCCAATCGTCCCTGTCAGGGAGATGTGGCCCACAGCCCTCATTTTGGTGAGCGCGTTCACCAAACCTTGGTTCTGTCCTTTTGCGAACGCTTGCACCAGAATTTGCCGCTCCTCGAGAGTCGAGTAGTCGTTGATGGTCAGTCGGATGTTAACCACCTGGCCCATTTGAGTGCCAGTTCCTTCGGCAGTAGCTTCAATCGTCTCTGCCTTCTGCGAGAAAGCCGGGGCGCTTCCTATTGTTAGGAGCCCGATCAAAAGTAAACCGCTCAATGCGAACCTACGAGCTTGGCGCATCTAGTCCTCCCGTTGACGTGCCCGAATATTCGGTGGGCACATCTGTCCTGAATCGCTACGTTGCTGCACTAGCCGTCAAAACTAATCACCAAATCCATCCCGAGGACGAACGCGAAATGCGGCCGAGAACCGCACGCTAATTAATCGCAGCGACAGTCACCTCGCCGGTGGCGTCGTTCACAGCAACCGCACCGCACTCCGTGGGGTCGCCGTTCGCGTCGACTTTGCAGCCATAGGCTCCCGCCTTCTTTGCGGCGCATTGCCCGGCATTCAGGCTAACTACGTAATAGCCCGAACCCACCGGCTTGCCGGCTTTGTTACCGGTTGTGTAAGCGGCCTCCAAGATGGCGGCCTTTTCGGGTTTGCCATTCGCGCAGGTGAAATCGTCCTGCCCGTAGGCGTAGACGATGCCGCGCTGAGAGTCGTAGAGAAATTCGGTGGTCTCAACAGAGCCGTCATCGTGCAGGTCAACTTCCTCCGTCCAGTAGGACGATGGAGCGGAAGCCTTTGCGGTGGCTTTACCCTTGCCGACGGTTGTTTTCTGGGACTGGTTCTTGGCTGTGGCTGACGGAACGGGCGAAGCTGCTTTGGCTTTCATGGCCGCGCCTGTCTTGACGGTTGGCGCGCCTTGTTGCGCGGCCGTTGATTGAGCAGCAGCATTCGTACTGAGGCCTAGCGCGGCTGCCAAGCCCGCTATCACGATCATGTTCTTCATGGAATTTCTCCCTCCTCGCGAGTTTTTGAAGATGGATGCGCGGCGACGATTTCGCCCGAGCAGCTTTCCTGAAACCATCTACGAGCGACGCCGGTGAGAATCGCGGCGCCGACAAGGCATGAGGCTACGGCAGTGGGTTGAGAAGCGGAACCGGCAAAACTAACGGGGGGGGTGACGCACCGCGGTGCAAGCGCAAATGCACCGTCACTTTTGACGGTTGCAGGCAAAGGACGAAGCATGAAATATGCCGGAAGCCGCGACATCATTGCGGGCAGGCCGTCGTGGTTTCTCCAGGTGACGAGAATTACCTTGAGGGGAGTGAGGGCCGGGCTCACAAATATACTTGTCTTAGTATTTGACGCGGCAGTGTCGCGTCGGGGCGGAGTAAGTCTAATGATCACGGAAAATTTAAGAAAACCGGTGTCCGCGGTTTTGTGTCTGGTCTTTCTCAACTACTCATCAAGCGCATTGTATGGATACCAGGCTCAATCCTCGGCGCCTTCGACTGACAGCGGGAATCCGACGGAACCAGCCCCGCAAAGTGCGGCCGAACTGGAATCGCTGGTGGCGCCGATCGCGCTGTACCCGGATGCACTGGTGGCACAGATTCTGAGTGCCGCCACGTTTCCGGATCAGGTGGCGATCGCCGATTACTGGCTCCAGGAAAACAAGAACCTGACGGGAAGCGCACTGATGCAAGCGGTAGACAAACAAACCTGGGATCCGAGTGTGAAAGCGCTCACGCAATTTCCGTCGGTGCTCGAGAACATGGCGAAGAATCTGAGTTGGACTTCTTCGCTGGGTGAAGCATTTCACGGGCAGCAGGCTGAGGTGATGACGGCCATTCAGACGCTGCGCGCCAAGGCGAAGACGGCAGGCAATCTGAAGACGACGTCTCAAGTCACTGTGGTTCAACAATCGCCGCAAGTGATCGTTATCCAGCCGACCAATCCGCAAGTCGTTTACGTTCCGGTCTACAATCCGGCAGTTGTTTATGGCTACCCATACGTCGTTCCGGCGTATGTCTATCTTCCGCCTCCCACCGGTGTGGTTGTCGCCGGGATCATCGGGTTCGGTGCCGGCATAGCAGTCGGAGCGATGATGAGCGGCGGTTGCTGCGGGTGGGGTTATAGCAGCTGGAACTGCGGCTGGCACGGGACCGCGGTGGTCTACCACGGCGGAGCGTACTACGGAAACTCCGCGTGGCACGGCGGCTACTACAACGGCGGCTATCACAACAGCTACGGCTATAATAATTCCTACAATCACAACAACTACAATAATTACAACCACTCCAACTACAACAACAATTACAAAAACAACGGCAACACCTATAACCGCAACGTGAGCGGAAACACAGTGAGCGTCAACAAGCAGAGTTCCCAGAATTTCAACTCCAATCGTTCCTCTGCCTCGAATTCATGGGCACAGCATAGTGGCGGAGGCAGCTCGAATGCTTTCGGTGGCATGAGCGGACACTCCGGCGGGTTTGGCGATTCAGGCGGAGGCGGCTGGTCGTCGAGGGCTCAGAGCAGTCGCGGCTGGGGAAGCATGGGTTCCAGCGGGTTCAGCGGCGGCCGATATGGCGGTGGTGGCGGCGGATGGGGCGGCGGCGGATTTCGAGGTGGTGGCGGAGGTCGGCGCTAGCGTTCGGCGAAAATACCACATGTTTTGGAGGATTGGACATGTCCCACCTGATTCGGAATCGCAAACTTAGAGTCTTTGGCTTCCGGATGCTGTTGACGCTCTTGTTGACAATCAGCTCGCTGGCCTCATGTAACAAGTCAGAAAAGACGACATCCGAAAAAGCCGTCCAAAAGACTTTCGCGTCCCCGGCTGACGCAGGTGCCGCATTCTTGGACGCGGCAAAATCGGGCGACCAGAGCGCGTTGCTCGCGATCTTCGGTCCCGACGGCAAAGATGTTCTCTTTACCGGTGACCCGGTAAAGGACAAAGACGGTCTGCAAGACTTCGTCGCCGCTTACAACCAAATGCATCGCTGGCGCGAGATCAAAGTAGGCGGCGAGATGCTCTATATCGGCGCAGACAATTACCCCTTCCCAATTCCACTCGGACAAAAATCCCCTGGCCAGTGGTCCTTCGACACCGCAGCCGGCAAGGACGAGATTCTGGCGCGGCGTATTGGCAAGGGTGAGTTGACCGCGATCGCGGCGTGTGGCGCTCTGGCGGATGCGCAGCGCCAATACTTCAGCCAGACACACGACGGCGACAAGGTAAAGCAATACGCCCAAAGAATCGGCAGCGATGAGGGGAAACAAAACGGATTGTACTGGCATGTGGCGGAGGGACAGCCACCCAGCCCCCTTGGTGAGCTTGGCGATTTCGCAAAGGCCGCGGGTTACACGAATGCCGGCGCCAAGCCGCAGCCGTTCGACGGCTACTACTTTAAGATCCTGACGAAGCAGGGGGAAAACGCGAAGGGCGGCGCGAGGGACTACATCACGAACGGCAAGATGACCGGCGGCTTTGCGATCCTGGCTTATCCGGCGGAATACAGAAATTCGGGAATCATGACGTTCATCATCGACAACGACGGAATCGTCTACCAAAAGGATCTGGGCGAAAAAACTGCTGCCATCGCCGCTAGCATGGCGGAATACAATCCGGGCGAAGGCTGGACGCCGGCAATTTAGTTCTCGCCGGTGGTCGCGGTCTTGGTCTCATTCAATTGTAATTCGTCGCACCGCCATTCGCGTGATTTTTACAGATTCGAAAGAAAGACTCGACGGGGAGGTGAAACGATGAAAACAACCCCAGCTTTCTTGCTCGTACCGCTTGCTTTAGCGTCCCTCGCACTTTCCGTCAGGAGCCAGCAACAGCAGTCCTTGTCGCAAGGGTGGAAGCAGTCTCAACTGACTGACACAGTCCGAGGCGCCTACACCCGTTTTACATTGGTGGGCAAATTCCTTAAATCTCCTCAGGGCGACGCCTCGAGTCGTCCGGCTATGGTCGTGGACTGCAGCTCTTACAACCGGTCGCACAAGTCCAAGTTCTGGCGGGGGAGTCTGGTGGTTGGGGACCCTCTCAAGATTGACTGGGTCGAACCCGAACAAATCGAAGTAATGAGTTACTATCCGAAAGTTGCGGTTGTATACCGCGTGAACGACGGCAAGGAAGACAGAGAGAATTGGACGCCGGGAACGAACAAGACGTCTGCCTCCTTTCCGAAGAGCTCCCTCCAGAAAATCCTTCGCGCGCAAACACTTGAACTAACTGCCGAAGATAACCATGGATTACAAGTCGTCATCCAGTTTGACATGCCCGATCCGACGCACGTGGAACAGACTTGCGATGTCGATGTCGGCAAGAAATGATGCGCTTTCAATGGTGCGTCCGGTACAATCTCGGTCAAAATCTCGCGGTTGATATCTCTAACAAGGAGAAAGAATTGACCATGACAAAACTTGGAAAGTTGGCGGCGTGTTTGATGCTGGCGGCAGTCGTTTGCAGTGCGCAGGATGTGGTTCACTTTATCCATGGAACCATCAAACACGTGGATAGTGCGACCAAAACGGTGGTGGTAAAGACCGCCGACGGCACAGAACATACGGTGAAATTCACCGGCGATACCACCGTAAAGGGCACTAAAGAGGGCTTCGACGGACTCAAGGAAGGCACGGAAGTGGTGGCCCGCACTACCGGCAAAGGCGTGGACGAAACTGCCGTGGACGTAGGTAAAGTTGGCAAGGATGGTTTGAAATCTACGAAAGGCACTGTCGAGAAATTCGATAAAGGCACCAAGACTGTCGTAGTGAAGACCGCCGATGGAACGGAGAAGACCTTCGAATTGACGGGCAAGGCCGCGGAAGATGCAGGCAAGGAAACCGGCAAGGGAATAGCGAAAGGCGCGAAGGTGACCGTGTACTACACAGATGAAGGCGGGAAAAAAGTCGCGCACTACGTCTCGCAATAGCAAACCGCCGGGAGTGCGCAGCGAAAGCGTGAACCTCTTGAAGGTTAAGGAAGTTCAAAGCCTGCGCCTCGTGTGGGCTCGGCAAGCCCGCGCGAAACGTCGGCACCTGTTTTGGCGCAGTGGCAAACCGCGCGCGGCCGCATCGTTCGGCAGAAAGTGAAGAATGCGCCATGTCCATATCCCGCTGATAATCGAATTGACCGGGGCAGCAATTTTTGCCGCTGGTTTTGCGGTCATCCTGGGCCACGCTGCTACGCGGCTCGAACAGGAGCCGGGGACCGCGCCGGCGGCTATACAAAATCAGGCTTCGCACCCCACGCCGGCACTCGAACTGCCCATTAGCTTCGAGCGGCGAACGGGCGATCTGGACAGCATGTTGAAGAGGCGCGAGATTCGCGCTCTGGTGGTGCCTAGCCGATCCGGTTTCTTCTACGACCAGGGCCATCCGTACGGAATTTACTTTGAAGCGCTGGATGAATTTCAACGATTTGTGAATAGAAGATTCAGAACCGGAAGTCTGAAAATTAATGTCACATACATTCCGGTGCGTGCCGAACAACTGGAAAATGCTTTAACGGAAGGAGTGGGTGACGTCATAGCTTACGGCGTACAGATCACGCCGGAACGGGAGAAGAAAGTCCTTTTTACTACACCGATTGATTCGAATGTGAAGCAGGTGATTGTATCCGGACCTAACGCGCCGCCGATCGCAACTCTCGAAGACTTGAGCGGAAAAGAAATTTACGTCAATCCGCTGACTGTTTATTACGAAAATCTGCAGGATTTGAGCGAGTCGCTTCAAAGGGCGGGAAAGCCACCGATCTTGGTGAAAAAGGCCGATCCCAACCTGACCGATGAAGACTTATTGGAAATGGTCAGTGCCGGCTTAATTCCTGCTACCGTGACGATCAACATTCGCGCTGAGTTTTGGTCGAAGGTGTTTCCTCACTTAACCCTTCATCCGGGCCTGGTTTTGAAGGAAGACGGGCAACTTGCGTGGGTGACGCGGCTAGACAGCCCGCAACTGAGACAACTGCTCGACGAATTCGTAAAAGGACGAGCTCTGGGCACATCCTTCGGCAACACATTGCTGAGGCGCTACCTGAAGAACACTGGCTTTGTGAAAGATGCAACCTCGACGGAGGAGATGGAGAAATTTCAAGCTTACGTTCGCTATTTCAAAAAATATGCCGCTGAATACGATTTTGATTATCTGATGCTCGTAGCCCAGGCATATCAGGAATCTCTCTTGGACCAAAGCCGAAGAAATCCGAGCGGCGCGGTGGGCGTAATGCAGGTGATTCCAAAGATTGCGGCGGCGCCCCCGATCAACATTTCCAACGTGGAGGTCGCGGAAAACAACATCCATGCCGGCGCTAAAATGATGCGCAATATTGCCGAGACCTATTTTAAAGATCCCAACCTTGACGCTCTAGACGAGACTCTGATGGTGTTTGCGTCCTATAACGCCGGGCCCACGAGGATCGCGCGGCTACGGAAAAAAGCAGCAACTGAGGGCTTAGACCCCAATCAGTGGTTCGGGAATGTGGAACTTGTGGTGGCGAAAGAAGTGGGGCAGGAAACCGTCCAATATGTAAACAATATCTACAAATATTATGTGGCCTACAAGCTTACGCTCGCAGAGTCGACTAGCAAGGGAGCTGATGGACACCAAGATTAACTCGCTACTCGAGGCGGCGAGCGGTGAATTCTCGCTTGTTCGTGGGGGACCATTCTTTCGAGCGCAGCGGGCACTGGGGCTCATTAGCACGAATCAATGGAACTTCACGGGCCGCATTTTTATTTCGATAGCCATTACCTGGCTGCCTCTCGTAATTTTCACAGCAGTGCTCAACCGGGAAGGATTGCCATCGCTTATCCGAGATTATCGCGTGCATGCCAGATTACTGATTGCGGTTCCCGCCTTGATTGTCGGCGAAACGTTCATGGAGTCTCGTTTCCGGCTCGTCATGCAGCATATACGCCAGGTGGGCATCCTCGACCCCCTGGACCTTACATACATGGACCGAGTGATAGCAAATCTTAGACGCGCTCGCGACGCGTTCCTCCCCGAGCTTGTTGTTTTCGTGCTTCTGGTAATTCACACAGCCACATCGTACAGAGGTTTGGTGGATGCTACGCCGTGGCTTGGTCGCGGCTCCGGTGCCAACTTGCAACTAACCGTCGCCGGCTGGTATGCGGTGCTCGTAAGTGCGCCCCTGTTTCAATTTTTGCTGGGTCTCAGTCTTTGGAGATGGCTGCTGTGGACATTCTTCGCCTTCAAGTTGTCCAGACGAAATCTGAGGCTGGTACCAACCCATCCAGACGAACATGGAGGGATCGGCTTTCTGGGGCTCACAGCAGCTGCATTCGCGCCTGTGGCGTTCGCTGCTACTGCAGTGATCGGAGCGACCTGGCGGAATGAGATACTCCATCACGGAGCTCGACTGATGGACTTCAAGCTACAGGCGATCGTGCTGCTGATCATCATCGCTGCCGTCGCCCTCGGGCCCCTGCTGTTTTTTGTTCCACGGCTGGCGAGTCTGCGCCGCCAAGGACTTCTGGAATACGGAATTCTCGGACAAATACACAGCGCCGAGTTCCATGAAAAATGGGTCCTTCATCGCGCTGGGCACGAAGCCGAATTTCTTCAGGCTCCCGAGAGCACCACTCTCGCTAATTTTGCCAAAAGCTACCAGGAGATTGCTCAGTTGAAGCCCTTCCCGGCAGACATGGGATCGCTCTACGGTCTGGCAGCCGCTGTGGCAATTCCGGCGCTGCCCGTAGTTCTTGCCCAGATTCCGCTCAAGGTCGTCGTGCTGGATTTGCTGAAGACCTTGCGTTGATTTTGTGCTCGCGGCGAAAGGCTCCTGATTTCCGACCTTTCACTCTTGCAGCGTATGCCTCTCCTTCCATGGGACACAACGAAATTGCCCACCGGCCAAGCCATGCCTTTGGTTCAACCATTTGGCGGAGCGCCTTTCGCCACCGCACCGAAGAGTCCGACCCCGTCACTTTTGACGGTTGTAACAAATACGTACTCGACTTAATTTCAGGCCGGGTGAACTGCATTCGGACGGATCGATTCCCCAAGAACCCGAACGTTATCCAGCTTGCGGCCTTTTGAAAGCAGTGGTATGAGAGACTCTCTCCGGGAGCCCAGATCGACAAAATGCAATCTTTCATGGAGGACGAAGATGATTAAGAAGAGTACGGCGACGGCGGCCGCGGCCATTTTTGCGTTCCTGATTTCTGTTCCCCCGCTGCTGGCCCAGGACAAGACCCCACCTCAGAAGGCGCCGGCCAAGGCGGCAGCAGCGCCGGCCACGCCAAATGCGCAGAATTTGGATGCTTACATCAAACTGTTGCGGAAAGACGTGCGCTCCCAAAAGTCCTCGGTAATGAGCGAGGTTATGCAACTCGATCCCGACCAGGCCGCAAAGTTCTGGCCAATCTATCGTGACTACGATGCTGAACTGAGCAAGGTGAATGACTTGCGAGTCGCGAATATCAAAGACTACGCCGAATCTTACAATCAGCTCACCGACGCAAAGGCTGACGAGCTAATTCATAACTCGATGGCCTACCAAAAGCAGCGGTCGGAACTCTTAGCCAAATACTACGAGATTATGAAAGAGCAACTGGGCGCCGTTACCGCGGCACGTTTCGCCCAGGTGGAATATCAGTTGCTCTTGATTATCGATTTGCAGATTCTTTCGCAATTGCCGATCGCGGGCTCCTGATACCAAAGAATAGGAGAATGATAATGCGAAGACACGAGACTTTGTCCGCAGTATTGTTGGCTGGACTCATCATGACATTCGCAGGAACGTCCGCGTCGCGCCCAGCGCCCGCTGCGGCGCCACAGAAGATGATCAACGTGCCGGCCGGCACCACAATACTGATTCGTATGCTGGATACTGTGGACTCCAGCAAGAACCCTCCGGGATCCAGGTTCACCGCGACGCTTGAAACCAATCTCGTAGTCGGCAACACCGTCGTCGTGCCAAAAGGAAATACGGTCTACGGCCAGCTAATTCAAGCAAAACAGGCCGGCCGCGCGACCGGCTCATCCGAGCTGCAGTTGCAGCTCACGAGCATCGTTGTCGGTGGTACCTCCTATCCCTTGCTTACGAGTGATTACGAAGTGAAAGGCAGCAGCAGCAGTAAGCGAACCGCCAAACGTCTCTTGGGAGGTGCAGGGCTTGGCGCGGCATTCGGAGCAATCGGGGGAAATGCCGGGAAAGGCGCGGCCATCGGCGCAGGTGTCGGCGCGGTTGGATCCGTCGTGCAGAAAGGGCAGTCCGTCAAAGTGCCGAGCGAGACGTTGCTCGAATTTCGTCTGCAGCAACCCGCATCGTTGCCGGCGCGATAGGGGCAGCGTTCGTAGAACTCTAGCAATAAGAAATTGCCAACCGGGGGTTAATGGCCGTTCAGGGACTGAGAGAGGCTTAAGAGATTTTGTGGAAGCACGCGAATGATGCCGCTGCGCGGGCTATCGATGTCGGCAATAAGAAAGAAAGCGATAGCCAAAATAAGCGGCAGAACCAGAAACTGCACAGGACCGGGTTTGGCGCCTCGGCTGTCGTAACCGATCCCCACGTTGGCGAAAAGGGCGATCAAAATCATAAGGCACCATGCGGCAATCGGAATTCTATTCCATCACGCGGCCTGCGTGTATCCCTGCGAATTCAACACATCATTCATGCCTGAGACAACCAGTGCGACAACGGGTGTTGGCTGCTTGGCGGCTGGCACTTCGACTGTCGACCACAGTTCGGTCTGCAACTGAGCAGTTTTATCGTTGATCTGTTGAACGTCCTTCTCACGGCGAGTCTTATAGAAGAGGACGCGCTGATCAAGATATTCTTTCAGCAGGACACGGACTCTCGCGGCGTCGGCAGGCGACAACAGGTCCGCGCGGACATATTCCGTGCCAATCGCGTTTGCTTCGGCCTCCTCATAGATCTTACGCTGGTCGTATCTGGTGATAGCCATCGAGAATGTGAATCCGATGATGAGACCGAGCAGCGTCAACGTGGCAGTAACAACAACATCGAGATCGCGGCGCACGTCTTCTGTCAGATTCGGCTGCTTTTTGCGCAAGAAGACACCGAACCGCGCGGAAAGCCACATCACCAAGAAAGAGCCGACCACAACCAACAACGGGAATCTTTGGACACCATTCATGACGTCTATTATGCCTGTTTGGCCGTCCGGAATCATGGGTTGGTCTCGCGTCAAGGCTAATCGCCCGCTCAACCTCCGTCGCGTCGCGCTGCGCGAGTTGACCGAGGTGTCTGAGCTGGATAGAGCCGAGTTCTCCGTTACTAAGCTCATGCTGAGGTAGTTGGGCGCGAACCCTGTTCTCGACAGTTATGTAAGGCCGGGGTAAGATGCAGGCGACGTAACCGGCCAACGTGGAAGGTGTGCTGGTGGTTTTCTGGACGTTTCGCTCCAAGGAGAGAAATCTAAATGAACGCAAGAATTGTACTTTCGGGAGTTCTCTGGCTCGCATTCACAACTTTGCCGACAGCGTTGCACGCACAGGCCGCGACCGACAACCCGAGCGTCTCAGCACAGCTGAGCGCCGTAAAGCCAATCATCGCTAAGATCAAGAAGGACGCGGCGGAACTGCAGTCGTTTTCGCTGGCCACCGGCCCGAGCTGGGAATCTCATTCGGCGGTGCTAAACAGAATCAAAGAGGATGTGAATAAGCTACAGGAAAATATGCGGGGCCTGCAATCGCATCGAACGGTGGCGAGCGCCTGGCAGCAGGACGCAATTGATCGTGTCACGTCAATTGCAAATGATTTGGCAACGAACATGAACAACGCCATGGCCCATCTCAACAAGAGCAAGTCTCGCCCGACCAAAGCTCCCTATCCCGAATACCTGAAGGCAAATTCGCGAATTGCCAATGATCTTGGCGAGGAAATCGACGCCATCATCGACTATGGTCAGAGTAAGGCGAAAGCTGATGAGCTTGCCAAGCAGCTGGATTCTGCAGGGGACTAAATTTAAGCTGCTCACGAGATGAGGGCGGGCCGAATTGCCGCCCTTCGCCTGAGTTGATTCTAAATCGACGCTCCGGGCGTGGGTTGTGGTTTCGCCGAAAACCATTTTATAAGCGGCACGGATTCGGACCGTAGCAACGCAGACCTGTGAAAACTCGATGAGAGACTAGCTTTAAAGAATTGCGACCCGCCCCGGTGTATCAGTGTTCCTCCCTTTAATTCGCCTCCCGGTAGCTCTCCGTCACTTTTGACGGTTCACAGAAGGTTAGGCGGCCCCTATCCTTCGGCACTCCATGTGGTACCGAAGCGGTAGCTGGCGGCCGGAGGCCAAACTGTGAACTCTTCCATAAGAAACGTGCTTGCGCTCGGGATACTCGTGATATTGCTCCTGTTGAGTGCTCCTGTATACGCCCAGGACACACCGGTTGGACCGGAGGGGACCCAGCTTGCGACTCAGGAGACGCCGGCTGCGGCGACGAATTCCGACGCATTGAGAAACGCGGCGCAGAATCCGGTGGCGAGCCTGATCAGCGTTCCCATCCAGGAGAACTTCAACTTCAACATTGGACCGGCCGACCGTACTCAAAATGTTCTGAACATCCAGCCCGTGATTCCTCTCAGCGTGTCGAAAAACTGGAATCTGATCGTGCGCTGGATCACGCCGGTGATCTACCAACCGGTGCCAGTGGCGCAGGAATCCGGGCCTTCGCTGCAAACGACAGGGGTTTATGGCTTGGGGGACATGAACCCTTCGTTCTTCCTGGTGCCGAAGAAGAGCAAGATAATCTGGGGCATTGGGCCAACGCTGGTGTTGCCCACGGCAACCAATACGACGTTTCTCGGGCAGGGAAAATTCAGCATAGGGCCGTCGGTGGTGGTGCTGGTGCAGCCGCCACATTGGACGATTGGATTTCTTACCAACAACATCTGGTCGGTAGCCGGCCATTCCAATCTTGATAAACCTCCCGTGAATCAGTTTCTCCTCCAGTGGTTCGCCAACTACAACATGAAGAAAGGGTGGTATCTCACCACATCGCCGATTATCACCGCCAATTGGAGAGCAACCGACGGTAACAGGTGGACGGTGCCTTTCGGCGGAGGGGTGGGAAGAATCATGAAGCTTGGTTTTCAGCCAGTAAATATAACCGCGCAGTTCTACGGAAACGCGGTATATCCACGGGGCAGTTCGCCCTGGACGCTGCGGATGCAATTTGTGCTGCTATTTCCCAAGCTAACCAAGGAGCAGGAGAAGGGATTGTTGGAGCAAAAGCTGAAGCAACTTAACCAGGAGCAATCACCAAAGCAGTGAATCCGTCGTGCGATCATCGCTCAAGGTCGAGGAGTTTGAAAGGCTGGGCGACCCTTACGAGCCGCCCAATTTGGGCGATGCGGGTTAATCGTGCGAGCTGCTCAAGGTTTCAATCTCTTGCCTGAATTGCAGAGTTTCAGTTGCTGGTTTGTTGGGCTCCATTGGTTATCGCTTCCATTACCCGGTCGAGGTTGAAGCTGCCGGGCTTCTGCCGCGGTGGAAATTCGCGGAAGCTCTGCAGCCACCGGGCGACATAGAAACCGGCGGGTGCCAGCAAGAAGACGTGATCTACGAACCAGTGGTTGTAGTCCATGCCCTCATATTCGGCGCGTTCAAACGGATCGGTGCGCAAATTCTCGATCAGGGGAGCGCGCAGTTGTGTGAAGGGCTGCATCCAGACCTGCAAGCCATGGGCATTTTGCACGAGGAAGGTGACTTTCCAATTGTTGTAACGCAGAGCGGCGACGTTGCCATCGTCTGTCCAGTAGATGAATTCCTTGCGCGGCCACGCGCCTTCGCCCTTGAATGCGGGCATCAGGTTGTAGCCATCCAGGTGGACCTTGAAGGTCGCGTCACCGACTTTTGTTCCCTTCAGCAAGTCCTGCGTCACGGTGGTATCGCCGGCGGCGGCCATTAGTGTCGGAAACATGTCTTCGTGCGAAACAACGTCGTTAATTATCGTGCCGGGCTTGATAACGCCGGGCCAGCGAATCGCGCATGGGACGCGGTAGCCGCCCTCCCAATTCGTATTCTTCTCGCCGCGGAAAACGGTTGTGCCGCCGTCCGGCCAGCTCATGGCCTCCGCACCGTTGTCGGTGGAATACATGATGATGGTGTTGTCTGCGATTCCGAGGTCATCGAGCTTCTTGAGTAATTCGCCGACCATGGCATCGTGCTCGACCATGCCATCAGGATAAATACCAAGACCGGTCTTTCCCTGGCTTTCGGCCTTGAGATGGGTCCAGATGTGCATGCGGGTTGTATTCCACCAGATGAAAAACGGCTTCCCGTCCTGGTGCGCCTTATCCATGAAGTCGATGGCGCCCTTAGTGATCTCCTCGTCAACGGTCTCCATGCGCTTGATTGTCAGCGGGCCGGTGTCTTCGCAGATCTGCTTGCCCCAGGGCCCAAAGCGGGGATCAGGCGGGGCAGGGTTTTCCGTGGGCGTGGCCTTGCATTTGAGTACACCACGCGGACCGAACATTCCCTTGAACTTGGGATCTTTCGGGTAGTCTGGATCCTCAGGCTCCTGCTCCGCGTTCAGGTGGTAGAGGTTGCCGAAGAACACGTCGAAGCCGTGAACCGTCGGCATGAAATCATTGCGATCACCGAGGTGGTTTTTTCCGAATTGCCCGGTCTCATAACCGAGTGGCTTGAGTAGTTCGGCAAGGGTCGGGTCTCCCTTCTGTAGGCCTTCGGGTGCGCCTGGCAGGCCAACCTTGGTAAGTCCGGTGCGGATGGGCGACTGGCCGGTGATGAAAGCGGCGCGTCCGGCGGTGCAGCTCTGCTGGCCGTACCAATCGGTGAACAGCGCGCCCTCGTGGGCAATGCGGTCGATATTGGGCGTCTTGTAGCCCATCATGCCCTGGTTATAGGCGCTGACGTTCCAGTAGCCGATGTCATCGCCCCAGAGGATCAGGATATTAGGTTTTTTGGTTTGCGCTTGCGCCGTTGGAGCTGCGGGTAGAAGAGCCGACACTACGATCAGTGCAGCGAGCATGCATTTAATCAGATTGTTCCGTTTCATATTTCTCCTGTAGTTTATCTCTTGCCTGGCTCACTTGCGGCTTGGGGGGTTACGACAGAAGCAGAAGGTTTGATATCCGATTTCGATACGGCTCCGGGTCGGAAGAACAGGGCTCGAAAGGTTTCCTCACCGAGCACGCGTTGCAATTCCCTGAACGCAAAAAGCGGAATAAACGCACCAAACACGACAACACAATGGCTGAGGAGCAGATCTATTCGGATATGGTGTAACGCTGCAACCATATTTTCACCATGGACAGTCAGCTTGATGACTTCCTCGACGATGTGAAATGCGAACACAAGCAGGCTAAAAAGAAACGCCTTATAGAGCGCCACGAGAACCAATGGCTTGGTTTCCTGCCTGCGGCCCAGGTGCGCATATTCGCCAATCAGAATGACTTTGGCGATCACGGCGGCATTGATTAAGGCGGTGCCGTAACTGAAATACGAAATGTGATACTCGTTCAACAGGAGCCTTTGGTTGGTCACAACTGCGCAAAAGAAGAATGCCAAATACAAGAAAATGCCGACAAATTCCTTACCTTCGTGAACGGCCTTTTGCTTAAGAACCGCGTGCTTAGAATTTTCGGTAGTCATCTAGGTTCGGCGATACCGCCCGTCTGAGTGTGGATCTGTGAGGTGACTCCCATACAAACTTCCGCAACTACGCAGGCAGATGCTCATCTGCCATGAGCGCTGCCACAAGCGCAAACTTTCCGATCCCTCGATCGCTGGAAACGGCGGACTAGCGCCCGAAGCGAATCGTAGGGATTGAATATATCTGTGTCTACTGTCAAAAGAGACGGGGCAGAATCCTTTCGACCGCAGCCGCGACTTCACCTGTCCAATAGACCTGAGGGTTTTCCATAGTCGGGAGCTGCCTCCTCATCCTAAGCACCAAGGTGAGCTAAGGCGGCTTGTAAAGGGGCGCTGGAGATCTGAATCAGTCCCCCGTAGGGGGTATACATCTCAAGAATTAAAAGGATGGCGCCGGAAACTGAGAGCGCCGATACGAAGAAGCTGGCGACGACCATCGCGTTGGGAGGGGCGAAGAGACCAAAACTGATAAAAATAATAGTGAGCCAGAAAATCAGCACTGCCAGCAGCGGAATCGAAACCGAGGAGATTTTCTGTTCGTACATTAACCATCGCATCTGTCCGAGGCTTATCGCAATACTCAACGCTAGGGCTTGGTTCGACCGTTGCACATCGTTCTTCGGTGAAAGTCCCTGGATTTTGTCATACAGAACTTCAGACCCGGAAGGAGACGCTCCTGATTGGGAAGAGCCGGCAGGATTTTTAGACCCCATCTGATTGAGAATGCGGACGACAGCGGCCCGCAGGATATCGCGCGCTTCCATCGCCTCTGGCCCGTAATGGGCCAGGATACGGTCCAATACAACAATCTTGCTCGACATCTCTGTCAATTCAGTGGTCTGTGTGTCAAACGAAGATTTGGCAGAGGCGATCAATAATCCGAGTACAAGCGCGGCCATCGTTGCGACCAATGCCATTCCAACTTTTACCGCTTCTTTGGAATCGCCAGTCAGATGGTGCTTGGGCACGGCGGCGCGCAAAGCGGTGCCGAACAACGCGCCTCCAAAAACGAAGGCGAACGCGATCAAGCTGATTGCTGCAGGGCTCATGATTCGCCTCTCGGCGCTCCAAGTCAGGAATGGGCGTTGAGGGATTTTACGAGGCAGGGTATTGCGTGCAACCGTTAAAACGGACGGTGCCTGGAGGTGAAAATTACGGAGCTTGGACTGCGGGGCGAGGACCGGAGCTTCGTATTATTACGTATTGCGAGGCGGTGTTTTTTGATAGAGTACTGCTTCAAGTTACTATACATATGCAGATGCGGCGGATTTGGAAGCATTGCAAAATCGCCGATGCAGGATTTGTTGTGAGAAACGCTTGCTCAAGGAAGAAGATTCTACCTCGCCATTTATAACTAGATCTCCGATTAATTATCTCTAGATCAACGCACTATTTCCAATCAATGCAGCGTGAACAAAGGCTCTAAAGAACTTCTGAAAACAGCCGCAAGGCTGATAGGAAAGTGTCGACCCTTCTCAACCATCGATCCCGTTCCTTTTGCTGGACGGCTACAATTGCGCGAGTCCTGTGTGTTGTCCTTCTGTTTACCTCGCTCGCCTCATTCGCTGCAGCTCAATCAAATGAGCCCAAGAAAGTGCTGATTCTAACTGAGGAGGACGTGAGTTGGCCGATTTTTCGGCTCATGGATGAAAATCTGCGTTCGACGCTGCGCGACGGCTTGGGGGGAGGGGTTCAAATTTTCAGTGAGCACCTCGATGTCGCGCATTTTCCGGAACATGCGATTCAAGCAGAGCAGCGGACATGGATTAAGAAAAAGTATGCGAACTCCGGTTTGGACCTCGTGATATGTGTTGGCGAGGTTCCGACAGATTTGTTCCCTGGTGTGCCTCTCGTGTTCGTGAGCGACGATCCTTTGCGAAAGGCTCCGATTTCGGCCCCGCCGGGGACGAGGGTCGCAAGCGTGTGGGTCAGTCTCGATGCACAGAAAACCTTGGAGATAGCGCGGAGATTTCAACCGCTAGCGCATCGCATCGTGGTGATCGGGGATGATTCCTCTTCAAACGATACGATCCTTGGGCGCCTTCGGATGGAAATTTCCACAACTGCAAGCGACATGCAGGCGATCTATCTGACAAATCTTTCGGTGGCCGAGATTCGCGAAAAGGTTTCCGAGCTGGGAGCCGACAGTATCGTGCTTTTCGTGGCTGTCACGCACGACGAGCACGGGCATCCTCTAATTTCCGCGGACGTGATTTCGGAAATCGCGGCCGCCTCTGGCGCGCCCGTGTACACGATCTTCGATACGCACTTGGGAACGGGAGCCGTCGGAGGATATGTGACGAGCTTTGCGGAGGTGGGGAAAGCGGGCGGCCAATTGGGCCTTCGCATACTGGCTGGGGAGCATCCTCCTGATATCACGGTCCCCAACGTGTATATGTTTGATTGGCGACAGCTTCAGCGCTGGAAAATCTCTGAATCGGCGCTTCCGCCGAACAGTGTGGTTTTGAACAGGAAGCCCTCACCCTGGGAATCTTACAAGGATTACATTCTGGTTGTCCTTCTTCTATTCGCGGGTCAGATGCTGCTGATTATTGGTTTGCTGCGACAAAGGGCGAAAAAGAAGAGGGCTCAGCAATCGGTGATAAGTCTGGTGACCTTCGAAAAGATGCTTTCGAAGCTCTCAGCGACGCTTATTAATCTACCCGAAGGACAGGTCGAGGCGACCATACAGAACAGTCTCGGCGGGATCGCAGATTTTCTCGGACTGAACCGGATTTCCCTCTTCGATTATTCGCCGGAAGACAAGGAATTCAGGATGACGATTTCCTGGCGCGGAGCAGGCGTAGAGCCGCCCCCGGTTACTCTCGGTGTTGACCGGTTACCGCTGCGCCGCGATGCTCTTGCGCGCGGGGAAACCGTGCTTCTGTCGGACATCGAGTCCGTGCCGGAAGAGGCATTGGACGAACGCGAACATTTAACGCTGCTAGGAACCGTCTCAGTCGCCACAATCCCGCTGATGAGCGGCGGGAACGTCTTTGGAGGAATATCGTTTGTCAGTACGACGCGGCGAGTGCAATGGACGCCGGATTTGGTGGAACAGCTAACGCTATTAGCGGAGATATTTTCGAATGCCTTGACGCGTAAACGCTCGCAGGACGCACAATTCAGGTACGCCGCCATTGTGGAGTCTTCCAATGATGCAATCGTCTCGAAGACTCTGGGCGGAATCATTGTGAGTTGGAATGCAGCTGCGGAGAGGCTCTTCGGATATTCAGCGGAAGAAGCCGTAGGAAGTCCGATTACGATCCTCGTACCGCCCGAGTTGCGAGATGAAGAGTCCCTGCTTGTGGAACGATTGAGAATGGGAGGGCGAGTCGAACACTTTGAAACGGTCCGGATGGCGAAAGGCGGCAGGAGGATCGCCGTATCGCTGACCATATCCCAGATAACAGACTCGGCAGGCAAGCCCATTGGATTTTCAAAGATTGCGCGCGACATTACAGATCGCAAGCGCGCAGAACAAGTGCTGCGCGAGAGCGAAGAACGCTTCCGCCTGGTGGCAGACACCGCTCCCGTATTGATCTGGATGTCTGACGTTGACAAACTCTGCAGTTTTTTCAATCAAGGCTGGCTAAATTTCACTGGCCGACTGCTAAAGGATGAGCTGGGTGAAGGATGGGTTTCAGGCGTGCACCCGGATGACGTGCAGCATTGTCTGAACATCTACTCCGTCTCGTTCGACGCCCGAATCGACTTCGAGATGGAATACCGCTTGCGGCGATTTGACGGCGAATATCGATGGGTAGTCGATTACGGCGTGCCAAGGCTTGAGGCCGATGGAACCTTCTGTGGCTATATCGGCTCGTGTGTCGACATTACGGAGCGAAAGTCGTCAGCTGAATCGTTAAAGAATCTCACTGGCCGCCTTATTCATGCCCAGGAAGAAGAACGCACCCGCATTGCCAGGGATCTGCACGACGATTTTAGCCAGCGTTTGGCGCTTCAATGCATCGAGCTCGAACAACTGCGGAAGATACTTCCAGAGTCGGAGATGGAAGCACGAGCAAGGCTTCTTGCAATGCTGAAAGGCGCCAAAGCGATGTCGTCAGACCTTCGCTCTCTCTCGCATCAACTGCATTCGAGCAGACTGGAGTTCATTGGGCTGCTGCCCGCTCTCAGCGGCCTCTGTAAAGAGATTAGCGAGAAGTACAAGATAGAAGTGCGTTTTAGCGGATGCGAACTTCCTGTGGGTATCCCGAAAGATATCGCCCTATGTCTGTTTCGAGTCGCCCAGGAAGCGCTGGGTAACGTTGTGAAGCACAGTGAAGCCGTAAAGGGGAACGTTGATTTGCGGCTGAAAGCGAATACCCTGAACCTTTACGTTACGGATAACGGGAAGGGGTTTGACTCTGACACTCGCAATTCCGGGGCGGGGATTGGATTGATCGGAATGACGGAAAGACTTCGGCTTGTCGGTGGAACGCTCACGATACGTTCGGTACTAATGCGAGGGACGGAAATTCAGGCCGAGGTGCCGCTGCTCGCCCTCGCCCACGACGAGCAACCAAAGGCACTGGCCGCCGGAGCGATGCTATGAAGCGCCCGCGTGTACTACTGGCGGATGATCACTTGATGTTAGCCGACGCGCTGCGGGGGGTAATTGAGCCACGTTGTGAGGTTGTGGGCACAGTGGGCGACGGTCGCGCACTTTTGGAAGCTGCGAACCGATTGCGGCCGGACATTGTAGTACTCGATATTGGTATGCCGCACTTGAACGGATTCGACGCCGGCAAAAAGCTCAAAAGCACCTTACCCAACGTAAAGCTTGTGTTCATGACGATGCATGAAGACCCCTATCTTGTAGGTGAAGCTTTTCGCGCAGGGGCTTCGGCCTTCCTCTTGAAAGAGGCAGCTGCATCGGAGTTGATTGACGCGATTGAGCACGTCTTGAAAGGCAATTCCTACGTAACGCCCAGTGCGTCGGAGGGCTTGAACAACATATCCTTGCGAGACCCCAAGCACCGTGAACGCGCTCCGGAACCAACAGCTCGGCAACGGGAAGTGATTCAACTCCTGGCGGAGGGGCGTTCAATGAAGGAAGTGGCTTCCGAACTGAAAATCACTCGGCGAACCGTGGCCGGGCACAAGTATGCCGTAATGGAACTGCTACACCTCAGAACCAATGCCGACCTGATCCAATATGCAATCGAGCATGGAATTATCTCTCTTCACCGGATTTCTTTGCCCCACCGTTAATTCTACCTATAGACCGGAGCCTTAATTGCAGCGAGTCTGGCTGCAGAATGTAATCCCGGAGCGGACTGATCGAGTCCAAGCTCAGCATTTGTTTTCGTGCGATAGGAAGCGATTCATGCCATCCACGTCGACCTAAGCACTCGATTGGATCGTCTGGGACGAGTTTCGATGAACCTTAAGCGAGTTCTATTGGCCGATGATCTTCCGCCGGTGCTCACGGCGGTTACAGCACTTTTGGGCGAATCTTTCGAGATCGTCGCCACGGTGTCAGATGGGCAATCCGCTCTTGATGCCATCTTGAAGCTAGAGCCTGACGTGGCTGTATTGGATATTTCGATGCCGGGGAAGAATGGATTAGAAGTAGCCAGGGAACTTAAGAATCATGCGAGCATGACGAAGATTGTTTTTCTTACGGTGCATGAAGACAGTGACATTATCGCAGCAAGTCTTTCTGCGGGAGCCCTGGGCTACGTATTTAAGGGGCTAATGGATAGCGACTTAATTCCGGCGATGAATGACGCTCTTGCCGGTCACGTATTCGTTTCCCATATCTCCGAGTAGGATGTATCAGGCCTAAGTACTTCAGTCAAACCGCAGTACTCGCCAATGTGACTTCACGGCCGCAAGGTCTACATCTCCTCGTAGACCCGTCACTTTTGACGGTTACATCTAGGACGCATCTTGGGCAGTATTTCTGAGAATCAGCTCATCGTCAGTAGCTTTCGAGGACTGCCGCTCTGTTTTTCTGTCAAATGAGCAACCGGAGGAGACTCATGAAGTGGATTGAAAAAAGCACCCTGGTTGTAGTAACGCTTTTCGCGGTTCTGGGCCTCGCGGCATCGCCACACGCAGCAGCGCAAGAGAAGAAACCAAACATCGTCGTGATCATGGGTGACGACATCGGTATGTGGAACATCGGCGCGTACCACCGCGGCATGATGGCTGGGCGAACGCCGAACCTTGACAAGATGGCCAAGGAAGGGATGTTGTTCACCGACTATTACGCCGAGGCGAGTTGCACGGCGGGTCGCGCGAACTTCATCACCGGCGAACTGCCGATTCGCACGGGCATGACCACAGTGGGCCAGGCGGGCGCGAAACTCGGTCTGCCTGCCGAAGCGGTGACGATTGCCACGATCCTGAAGTCCATGGGCTATGCGACGGGCCAGTTCGGCAAGAATCACCTTGGCGACAGGAATGAATTTCTGCCCTGCGTGCACGGATTCGACGAGTTCTTTGGCTATTTGTATCACCTCGATGCGATGGAAGACCCTGCGCATCCGAACTATCCCCAGAATCTGTTGAACGTGGTCGGCCCACGCAACATGGTTCATTGCTGGGCCACCGCCACGGCCGATTCCACAGATCAACCACGTTGGGGCGTCGTCGGCAAACAGAAGATTGAAGATGCAGGCCCCCTTTATCCCAAGCGGATGGAGACGGTGGACGACGAGATTCGCGATCTCTCACTCAAGTTTATCGACAAGGCCAAGAGCGACAACAAACCGTTCTTCGTCTGGCTCAATCCTACCCGCATGCACATCGTCACGCACCTCTCTCCGAAGTACGAAGCAACGCGCAACTCCGAGAATGGCTGGTCGGAAGAAGAAGCCGGCATGGCCCAGCTGGACGACGACGTCGGCCTGGTGATGAAGAAGCTGAAGGACATCGGCGAGGACGACAACACCATCGTCGTGTTCACTACTGACAACGGAACGGAAGTCTTCACGTGGCCGGATGGCGGACAAACGCCGTTCGCACAGTCCAAGGGAACAGTGCTCGAGGGAGGATTCCGCGTGCCCTGCCTCCTTCGCTGGCCGGGTCATGTTCCTGCGGACTCAGTACAGAACGGTATTTTCTCCGGCTTGGACTGGCTTCCCACCTTCGTCGCCGCGGCTGGCAATCCGAATGTCACCGAAGAGTTATTGAAGGGCAAAACCATCGGCGACCGGACATACAAGAACCATCTGGATGGCTACAACCAGATGGCCGCCATTACCGGCCAAGGCCCCTCGGCTCGTCATGAAATCTTCTATCTTGGCGAAAGTACCGTCGGCGCGGTGCGCATTGACGATTACAAATTCCGCTTCATCGACCAACCGCAAGGTTGGCTGGGTGAAAAGACCCATCCAGATGTACCCTACATCACCAACCTGCGTCTCGATCCGTTCGAGCGCACAGGCTGGCCTAATGACGGTACGAAAGAAGGAGCGGAGCAGTACTTCGATTGGTTCAAGTACCAATTCTGGCGCTTCGTGTTTGTCCAGCAGATAGTGGCTAAAGAAATCCAAACCTTCATCGAGTACCCGCCAATGCAGCGGGGCGCGAGTTTCAATCTTGACGCAGTGAAAGCTGAGATGGCGAAAAGGATGCAACAAGCGGAGGCGGCATCAAAGGGTCCTAGTGAGTAACTAACGGGAATGATCTTCGTGGCGGGCAGCTCGCAAGGGCCGCCCCGCCACGGGGTCAATTGAGGCTGCGTCCTGGATCAATCCGAAATGCGTAGCTGTTTAAGGATATTCGAGAGACAGGAACCAGAGGAGATTGCAAGATGAAAAAAAGAGGTGTTATGTGGAGCTTTTTGCCACGTTTGACTATTCTTTGCATCTTAGCGGGGGGGATACTTCCGTCGCTAAGCCGAGCACAAGATGCCCCCGTTTTCGTAATCACACCGGAAGCAAGCAAGGTTACGTTTTTTGTGAAAGCGTCGGTGGCCCTTGAAGGCACCTTCGAGAAGTGGGACGCCACTCTCGTATTCACGTCTCCCGAGCTCTCGACAGGCGTTTTGACCGTCAACATTCAAGCCGATAGCGTGGACACTGGAAGCTCGATGAAAGACGGCAAGCTGAAGAGCAAAGACTTCTTTGACGTTAAGAGCAATCCGCTGATCACTTTTAAATCGACGAAAATTGTGCAGACCGGCTCCGATACCTTCGATGTGCCTGGCAACTTTACGATACGGGGAGTAACCAAACCCGAGACGCTCACGCTAACCCTTAACCGCGAGGGGGAAGGCTCAGGGGAGGTGAAAGGAACAATGGCCTTCGACCGCAAGGACTACGGAATGAACAGCGGCATTCCTTTCATCAAGATCGCCGACCGTGTTGAGGTGACCGTCGCTCTCAAGGCGAAACGAGTCAGCGGACCACCTGTGCATCTGAAACAGTAGTTATCGACCGCACGGGGATGGTCAGGTTTTACTGGAGGAAGGGATCTATGAGAGCACAGGCTTTTGGATCATCGGTTTCAGCGCTATGCATTGCACTAGTACTCGGCCTGTTTTCGCTGATGAGTGGAGGCGCTTGTAGCGCCCAAGCAATCGCCGGCCAACACGATACGGATGTTCTTCTCTCGAACAGCCTCGATGCCATCACCGTGCCGGCATTTGTGATCGCAGACGACCCGCCTCCCTCTGACGCTGAGGCAGCCACACCGGCAACTCCGGCTCCGACTCCAGTGGGTGAACCCACCAGCGACTGGCATTTCGCGGTGAGCCCCTATCTGTGGTTTCCCGGGGCACACGGGACTGTCGGTGCGCGCGGTCATGAGGCGAGCATTCATGTGTCTCCCGGTGACCTGCTCTCACATTTCCGTTTCGGGCTAATGGGGCTCGTCGACACCCGCTACAAGCGGATTGTTATGCCAGTCGACGTAATGTGGATCAGACTCGGTGCAAACAACGCACTGCCACTAACCGATGTGGACGTAACGGCCAAAGTCAGAGGCAGTGAATTCATCCTTACTCCGAAAATTGGTTACCGTCTGGTCGATTCTCAAATCGTAAAAGTCGACGCCCTTACCGGCTTCCGCTACTGGTACTTCGGAGAAAGCTTGCGCTTGTCGACGTCGAACACGAGTGTGAAGTTCTCGGGTTCGCAGAATTGGGTAGACCCTCTGGTTGGCGGACGGGTTCTGGCAAACCTGTCGCCTAAAATATCGGTGTCAATTGGGGGAGACGTCGGCGGCTGGAACACCGGTTCACTGCTGGATTATCAGTTCGGCGGGGTCCTGGGTTATCGCATAAAGCCAGCCATAGTTCTGCAAGCGGGTTATCGCTATCTCGCTGTAGATTATCGCAGCGGGGGAACGACCATACACGTAGTTACGGACGGTGCGCTCTTCGGCGCGACGTTCACGCTCAAGTAAGGGAAGTTGACTGCATTTCGCACCGGGAAACGCGGGCTCTGAATGGGAGATTCTGAGGAATACTGAAATGAAAAGAGTGCTCGCAGCTTCTTTGCTGTTTTTCGCTTCTTTGGGCACGGCCTTCGCTCAAGATCCCGGCTGGCCACGCCAAATCACCAAACCGCAGGGCACGCTGATCTACTACCAACCCCAGGTAGACAATTGGAATGACTTTGTAAATCTCGATTGGCGAATGGCCTTTTCGATCACGCCCACAGGCGGCAAGGAGACCGTAGGAGCCGTCACGCTCCATGGCCTGACGAGCGTGAACTCGGAGAGCCAGATGGTGTTGATTTCCAATCTACAAATCAAGAACACCTATTTCCCCTCCTTAAGCCCCACCGACGCCGCGAGCATGGATCAATTGGTGAGGACGTTTGTGCCGCCAACCGTGTGGATTTCCATGCAACGCTTGGTCTCCTGTGTCCCGAAACCCGCGGCAACGCCTGCAGGCGTGCAATTGAATAACGACCCACCGCAAATCTTCGTGAGTTATCACCCGGCGATTCTTTTGGGTATCGAAGGAGAGCCCCAACTGGCGGAAATCCCGCATACGAAATTGAAGTACGTTTTCAATACGAATTGGCCATTGTTTCTAGATAGGGCAGGCAATTATTTCCTGCTAGTCGGAAACCGCTGGCTCGTGTCACAAAGTTTACAGGGGCCGTGGTCAGCCGCAACGAAACTCTCAAACGAGATGGACAAACTCGTTGATGATCCCCAGTGGGCAAGCCTGAAGAGTTACATACCGCCGCCTCCGAGTTCTGGTTCCGTCGTTCCCGCGGTCTTTTACAGCACCGTACCATCAGTCGTCATACTCTTCGATGGACAGCCGGTTTATGCGCCCATTCAAGGAACGCAGCTCGTCTACGCCGCAAACACGAATAGCTATCTCTTCGTTTATTCACCGACGAATCAGTTTTATTATATGACTGCGGGACGATGGTTCACCTCCAGCAGTTTGCAGGGACCCTGGACCTTTGCAAATTCCAGTTTGCCTGCTGACTTTGCTCACATTCCACCCGGCAGCCCAGCCGGCCAAGTTCTCTCTTCCGTTCCTGGTACTGAGGAAGCCAAGGATGCGGTAATGATTGCTCAGGTTCCCACGTCGATCACTGTAAACGCGGCGGCAGCGGCGGCGAAAGCGAATGTGTCCTACGATGGTGCACCGCAGTTCGTGCCTATTTCAGGGACAACGATGTCGTATGCGACTAACACGGCACAAAAGGTGATTCAAATCGGCGATCTTTACTATCTTTGTCTGCAAGGAATCTGGTTCATGTCCTCCACTCCGCAGGGGCCGTGGCAAACAGCACCATCTGTTCCGCAAGTGATCTACACAATTCCGCCGAGCTCTCCGGTTTACAACGTCACGTATGTCACGCAAGTGTCGGTGTCAGACGGGACTGTGCAATCGAGTTACACCGCGGGTTATATGGGAGCTTTCATAATGGGCGCTGCAGTAGGAGCGGTGGTCGCGGGCGGAACGGGTTACTACTACCCGCCATATTACTATCATCCGGCCTATGGCTATCCCGTTTATCACCCCTATCCGACGACATATGGTTATTCGTCGACCTACCATACGACGACTGGGGCCTACGGTGTTTCGCAAACCGCATATGGCGCTTACGGAGGATCCGCCACTCGAAGCGCGTCCTACAATCCTTACACCGGGACTTCCACTCACACAGCCTCGGCTTCTAATGCCTATGGCAGCGCGAAAGCTGGCACAGCTTACAACCCCTACACAGGAGCATCTGCCGCCACAAAACAAGGCTCCAACGGATATAGTTCCTGGGGCAGTTCGGCCGTTTCAAAGAACGGCGAGAGTGCTTATTCGCAGCATTACACCACTTCCCAGGGTACAACGGGATCCGTGCAGACTTCGTCGGGCGGAAAGGCAGTCGGGGCGAGTGGTGCCTACGGAAACAGCGCCAGCGCGGGAAAGGCTGCGAACGGCAATATGTATGCCAGCGCAGACGGAAATGTTTACAAGAACACCGGCAGCGGCTGGCAAAAGGCCGGCAGCAATGGCAGTTGGAATTCCGTGAACTCGTCCAGCGCCGAGCAGCATTCCTCCTCCTCAGGCGCTTCCAGTTACCAGGAGCATCCCTCGTCTTCCTCTGCATCCTCTTCCTACCATCCCTCGAGCAGCGAGACTCAAGGCATGCAACAGGAAGCGCAAAACAGGGAGAGAGGTGAGCAATCGAGCCAGCGCTACTCTGAACAGCGTTCTAGTGGCGGCTGGGGGCATGGCGGCGGGGGCGGCGGCTGGGGTGGTGGCGGCGGACGCAGACGCTAAGGCAATCAGTTTTCCCAGGAGACTTCGAATGAACTGCAGGCTTTCAAACTCAGAAAATAATCCTTCCCATGTTGAATCCTTCTTTCCCATCAGAAAACGCCTGATTATGCTTGCCACGGTCTTACTTGCAACTACTCTCCCAGCGATTGCACAGAATGGCGAACTGCAGCAGAAACTTGCGGCTGTGAAGCAAGCTGCAGCGGAAAACAAGCAGCAGTTGCACCAATATCAATGGATCGAAACAACGCAGCTTACGCTTAAGGGAGACGCAAAGCCGTCATCTCAACAATTGTGCCAGTACGGGCCCGATGGACAGATTCAGAAAACGCCGATCGGGGCACCTCAACAGCCCAGCGGCGGCAGGATGAAGCAACGAGTGATTGCGAAGAAAAAGGAAGAGATGCAGGATTACATGGGAGACGTGAAGAGCCTCCTCAGCATGTATGTGCCGCCTGACCCTCAAAAAATGCAGCAAGCTTTTCAGGCTGGAAAAGTGTCATTAAATCCTGCCGGCGGCGTGCTGAACTTAATCTTCACAGACTATGCCCAGCCCGGCGATCGAATGACTCTCACTTTCGATACTTCCTCAAAAAAGATCACATCGCTAAGCGTCAATACCTACATGGGCGAGGCGAAAGATGCCGTGACGTTGCAGGTGCAGATGGCTAGTCTGCCCGGGGGGCCCAACTACGCGCAGCAAACGGTTCTCACCGCGAGTGCGAAGCAACTTGTGGTTACGACGACAAGTTCCAACTACCAGAAACTCGGTGGATAGTTCTTCGTGCGAAGCGGGCAGTCTTCCCATGCTGCTCGATGAGTTGTCGCTCAGGTCCACTCAACCAGGGAGGAGGGGCAGCGGGACGACGTAATGCTCTTGGCGGTCGATTTCAATACCTTGAAAAGGATCGGTATGCGCCCAATGGCGAAGAAAAATCTTGCACCAAAAAGTTCGCGCGTTGCGCCGCCTGGAGCGCTGGCGCCAAACCGTTTAACCACCATAGGGATCCTCATTCTCCTGATTGCAGGGTTCGGCCTGTGGAAATACGCCAGTCATCGAGCTGTTCAGGCCGACAAACCCGCGAATATTGCGAAGACGGAAACGCCATCGGCTTCGCCGCCAGCTGCCACGAACAGTTTTGCGCCGACGGTCGAAAACAAAAATCCCCCTGGGGGCTCTGCCCCGGCGGGAATGGCTTGGATCCCGGGAGGCGAGTTCTCCATGGGAGCACAGGATCCCCCGACGAAGGACATCGTTGGCATGCAGGCCACTGTTGATTCGCGGCCAATCCATCGCGTGTACGTCGACGGATTTTGGATGGATAAGACCGATGTGACGAATGCGGAGTTTGCAAAATTCGTGAAGGCGACAGGCTATATCACTGCTGCCGAGCGCAAACCCAGAGCGGAGGACTACCCCGGGGCGCCGCCGGAAAATCTTGTGGCAGGGTCGGTGGTTTTCTCTCCGCCCGACCATCCCGTCAGCTTGAACGATCACTATCAATGGTGGTCATACGTTCACGGCGCAGACTGGCGGCATCCGGCGGGTCCTCAAAGCAGCATCCAGGGAAAGGCGGACTATCCGGTCGTGCAGGTCGCATACGAAGATGCGGTGGCTTATGCGAAATGGGCTGGGAAGCGCTTGCCCACGGAGGCAGAGTGGGAATTTGCGGCGCGAGGTGGGCTCACGGGCAAACCATTTGTCTGGGGAGATGAGTTTCGCCCCAATGGAAAGTGGATGGCAAATACGTTCCAGGGGCAATTTCCGTACAAGGATACGGGCGAAGACAAGTATGTAGGTGTCACAGGAGCTGGTCGGTTTCCACCTAACGGCTACGGCCTCTATGACATGGCTGGAAACGTATGGCAGTGGACGAGCGATTGGTACCGCCCGGACTACTATCAGCAACTGGCAGATGCAGGCGGCGTGGCTCGAAATCCGAAGGGACCTGATAGCTCATACGATCCCGCCGAGCCAAAGGAAGCGAAGAAGACACATCGAGGTGGTTCGTTCCTGTGCACCGATCAGTATTGTTCGCGGTACATGGTAGGCACGAGGGGCAAAGGCGAGGTCAACACCGGCACAAATCATCTTGGATTTCGTTGCGTGATGAACCCCTCGCCTCACAGGTCGTAATAAGTCGCCGCCAACAATTCTCACGAAAGATTAGGATTCATCTCGAAATTCTTGGAGTATGCCTTGCAAGGTGCTTTTCTTCTTTTGAAGGGCTCTCTAAGAAAATCCCTTTCGCAATTCCTGCTGGCGGCATTTCTTGCGCTGTGTCCATGTGCGTCCGCGTTAGCACAAACATCGACAACGGAATTTCTGCCCGAAATCGATTCATACGTACAACTGCATTCCGATGTCCGGCTCGAATTTCAAGCAAAACAGACGCGAGAAGGCGGCGATCCCACGCAGGCGGAGTTGGGGCCAAGCGTATCGGTCTATTTGAAGCCGTTGCTAAAGCTAAAGGATTTCGCAAAGTTCGATCTGGATCTTTCCAAATCCAGGCCTCTTGTTTTGTCAATCGGATATAGGTACCTGGCATCGCCGGACGCTCCGGCGATAAATCGTATGGAACCTGTGGCGATTTTTCACGTTCCGCTAAAAGGTCGACTACTGATTTCGGACAGGAACCGAGCCGATCTCGACTGGCCGAAGGGAAAATTCACCTGGCGCTATCGCAACAAAGTGACGGTCGAACGTCGAGTTACGATTCGTGGTTACCATCCTGCACCGTTCGCGAGCGCCGAGGTCTTTTACGTGAGCAAATATGCTAAATGGAGCACAACCGCGCTGTATGCGGGGTGTATTTTCCCGGCGGGCAAGCACGTCGAATTCAACACGTACTTTGAGCATGAGAACAACACCGGCAAGAGTCCGAATCAGCAGGTGAACTCCGCGGGCCTGATCCTGAGTCTCTACTTCTAGCTCGAGCATGCAGGACTCAGCAGACGTCAGAATCGCGTGGTGCGCACGTGCCGCAACAACGGTTTGTTTAGAGCTGCCCGAACGCTAACGCCGTTATCGCTAGGAGCTGGCAAATGAAAATTGGATTTCCTTCGTTGTCCGTGGCAAGTCGGGTCTTGCTGCTTGTGCCGGTTGTGGTGTTGTTCTGTACTCCAGCTCAGGCGACGAAGCGGAAAGATGTGGTCATCATGATCAACGGCGACCATTTCACGGGACAGGTGAAGCGTTTGGAAAACGGCCTGCTCTACATCGAGACCGACTACGTGACCGGCAACATCGGACTGGATTGGAATCAAGTGCAATCGATTGAAAGCACTGCTACGTACCGAATTACGTTGAACGATGGCCGAAGACTCGAAGGGAAGATCGAGAAGCACACTGGGGAAAAAGAGAAGAAGGAGGATTTTGTAATTCGCGAAGCGACCGAGGAAGAGGAGGTCCCGTCGGCGGAAATTTTCAGTATCGATACGAAGAAGCCCACGTTTTGGCGAGACTTGCAGGGGGCCATCGATCTCGGTTACAGCTTCACCAGTGGAAACAGCCAATCATCAATGAATCTCGATACGAGCGCAGCGTACCAGACGCCGAAATGGAAAGTGGCGACCTCATTCGATTCAACCTTTAGCGGCCAGTCCGGAGGTTCCACAACCAATCGCGAAGACTTGCAAGGGATATTCACCAGATTTCTGAACAGAAATTCCTTCGTCGTGGGCCTGTCCGATTTTCTTCATAGCAGCCAGCAGGATTTGAACCTTCGCGCCACCCTTGTGGTCGGTTATGGAAGGTATTTGAAACGGACGACGAGCGGCACTCTCTCCTGGCTCGGCGGCATTGACTATATTCATGAGTCCTTCGAGACCACTGCGGGTCAACCGTCGGGGCAAAGCTCGGAGGCCGTTGTGGGTTTGCAATACAACTATGTTCGCTTCAACTTCGGTGAGTTCAATTCCCAGTTGCTCATCTTCCCAAGCATCACAGATTCCGGCCGGCTTCGAATGACGACGAATAATGCGCTCACCATCAGGCTGAGAAACAATTTCCACCTCGCTTTCACACTCTGGGATAACTTCGACAGTAGGCCCCCAGTGACAGCAAAGAAGAATGAGCTGGGAATCAGCTCAGGCGTCGGCTGGTCTTTTTAGATGAATCAGTACTCGCAGCAGCGCTCGATGAATCTGAAACGAGTTCTGCTGGCAGATGGCCTCCCGGCGGTGCTAGCGGCAACTACTGCGCTGCTGCAGGAGTCGTTCGAAATTATTGGAACGGTCACCGACGGGCAGGCTGCCATCGATGCTGTCTTGAAACTAGACCCCGACTTGGCAGTGATAGAAATCTCATTGTCCGGCAAGAGCGGATTGGAAGTAGCCAGAGAGCTGAAGACTCGCTCCAGCAGAACCAAAATCATATTTCTTTCGGTTCACGAGGATACCGATATTATCGCAGCTTGCTTTTCCGCAGGTGCCATGGGGTATGTGATCAAAGCGCTTATGGACAGCGACTTGATTCCGGCATTGCGCGATGCCCTCGCCAGTCGGCTATTCGTTTCTCATGTCCCTTCCTCGTCGCAAAGCATCGGATCGGAGCATGGCACGTTCTGTATTTTTGATTTTGATCTGAACAACAAAATTATTCGCTGCCGTATTGACGGGGTCGTCACCGATGAAACTTTGAAGGAATATTACAGACTTTGCTCGAAGTACGGCGCAATGAACCCTTCCTATGCGGGACTTGTCGACATGTCCGACGTTATCTTCATCGCTGTGTCTGCTCGAACAATTCGTGAACTCGCTATGCGGCCACCGGCTTTTCCTGATCCGGATGTTCCGCGCGTTATAGTAGCGGGTTCGGATGAAATGTTCGGATTGGCGCGAATGTTTGATCTTCAAGGAACGGAAACGCGCCCCAATCTGCATGTGGTCCGCACCCAGAAAGAGGCGCTAGCTGTTCTGGGCGTCACAGATGCGCGATTCTCTGGCTCCCCGTAACCCTTGAAGTTTCAGACTCACCAGATACCACCGCGCTGAGCATTGTTACTTTTGACGGTGGCGCGATCCTTCTTGCGGCTTTAGGCTTCTCAGGTGCTTGCCTTGCACTCAGAATGGTAGCTCCAACGGGCCAGTACGACCCGACAAAACTCGTCAATAATGGTTCCAATCGCTGGGCCTTCAAACCCAAGTTTGGCTATTCCGAACGCTGGGCCATTGGTTACTCGATGCCTATGGGGCGGCATGGTTCTTCACAACGAACCCCGAGTACTCGTCGCACAATGCGTTCTTTCCTGGGACGCACTCAGTCGGACGCTCCCGTAGGCGCCTTCGAAGGTCACCTGCTATAACATCAAGCCTCGGTCTGGGTATCGTTCGACGGCAATTCTTGGTTCGGTGGCCGGACCACCGTTAATGGTACACAGAACGTCAACACTCATTAGAAAAGCTCTCGAGTCGGAGCGACTGCCTCTTTCCCTTGACCGAGCACCAGAGCCTAAAGCTTAGTGATAACAATGGCGCTTATGTCCTTTATGGCGGGAACTATCAAAGTATCTGGCTGGCATAGCAATATGCCTGGTTAGGAAAACCCAAGTAGCATCACACGGGCCCCTGAGGGCCTTGACAGCCCTCTCTGGCTCATGCCCTCGGGAGTGTGTCAAAAATAAGGAAGGTGGTTGCGGGGGTTGGATTTGAACCAACGACCTCCGGGTTATGAGCAAGAAGAACGCACATTAAGTGCCGTCGAATCAATCGCGTCGTCCTCGAAAATGCGGCCTAAATGCTGATTCTGTCAGCTTAAGTGCTAGTGGAAATTTCGACTTACAGGAACAAAAAGTTTGCCAGCTTAACAGCTAGCAATACCCTACCCAACCGGAACCCATGATGCGCCCGCCGCAATTCCTGGCGGCTGTTGCCCACGCAGAGTGCATTCCATGGCCGTTAGTCCACCCATGTGCAGCAAAGTGCTCCAAGCGCCCCGCTGACATTTTTTGAACGGGTCTGGGATATAGTCCGCGTTCCCATCAGTGACCGGTGACAACAGGAGACTCCAGGATTGTCGGCAACTCGGACACTGTGCGAGCGCCTTGCGTTTCCTCTTGGCTCGTCAGTGGCCACAAGCGCGTTTCTCGTTACCTATCCGGTGAGACTTCTCACAAGCGGTCTCGTTACTGATCGGGATTAACCGCGAGACAAGGATTCACCTAATCGCCTCGTTGACGGGTATGTGGTAGGAGAAACCGAAACTGCCCTATTTTGCACAATTGCGGTGCAATGTGCCTTGAGGACGCCTACGAAGCGAGTGCCCTGCCAGTACTCGGGTAACGGCGTTTGAACTGCGGCGGATTGCGCCCCACTCGAAAACAATGAGCCTCGTAAAAGTTGCGCTCTGCTCGGGCGGACTCGATCTCGGGCAAGCCCTATCCTCACAGACCCGCCCCCGCCGCAATGCGCAAATAGCCTCGGAAGAGATGAGCTAAAAACCCCACTCAAAAGGCACCAGCTAACACGACTATGCAAGGATACTTAGCTGTGGCAGTTTTGACTGACGAAAAGCTGTGGATTTTCGCTCGCGTGGCACGAATAGATGAACCAATCCCATAAATCCCTTCTGGACGATTTTGCATTCTTCGGGCTTTGCAGTAGTCGGGATCAGAAGTTCTCCATCATCCATGTATTGCCTTCTGTCGGCGCACTTTGAAATGCGAGGTGACGACCGTCGGGCGACTCCAAGACGGGAGTCCAGTTGACCCCAGGATTCTTCCACACGACCTGTGCGTTGCCCTGCAAATCCACACGAAGAATTACCGCTCCTCCTTCAATGCCGTTAGAAACAAGAATTCCCTTACCGTCTTCGGTCCAATCCAAGGTGCGCATATTGCGCCAACCTTTCACCTGGATTTCCTGTGCCGCCTGGCCGCGTAAGGAAAGAATTTGGATCGGACCATCTGGCTTCGGAATCGCAGCGATCCGCGTGCCATCGGGCGAAAGATCCATAGCCCAAGCGTTGGAGACCACGTCGGGAGTAAATCGTGTCAGCTCGCGACCGAGCCCTGTCATAGGGTCAAGAGCCTTGATCACGATCTGCTTGCGATCGTCCGTGGGCTCGGCAATCGCACACAACTTAGCGGGGGACCTTGCTCGAAGAAGCAGACTGCCAGCCCGTACTTTGGTCACCACTTCTGGCGCTCCTCCACTAACAGGAACTCGCAGCACCTCCGTCGTAGATGCCGACCCCGCCCCAAGCTCGTGATCGCGCTGATACAGAATCCACTTGCCATCCGCACTGATACGAGGGTTTCGCAAGCCAGCGGCCCCAGGCACTAGTAGCTGTGCCGTGTCCTCGTTTAATCCCTGTTTGTAAATTCCGAGATGGCCGGTGCGGTTGGACGTAATAATAATGGCCTTGCTGTCAGCTGTCCAGTCCGCCGGAAGGTCCACACTATCGGTTAAGGTGAAGTGTCTTGCGTTCGTGACCAATCTCTTCGCATCGAGATCCGAAACGTAGGTTGTGTTGTGACCGGTCAACTTTCGGAAAGCAAGGTGTTTGCCGTCTGCCGTCACGCTTAGGTCGCTAATGTGAGACGCAGGCCAATAGGCAAGGCAGCCGGGTTTGTCGATCTGATTGCCCGACTCCTGGTCTAGTCGAGTTTGCCAGAACGTGCAGTTCCCAGTGTTAGCTACTTGAGGTCCGGGTGCTATGTAGATCAGCCGGCTATCGGGCAACCACAAGTATTCAGCTCCATTGTTGGAAGGAGAAGCTGGGACGAGAGTATTCGCGGGCCCACCTTTCAAGTCGCGGCTCACTACCGCAGTTCCGAAATCGTCTTGCACTTGATACAGGGTCCATTTTCCATTGGGCGACCAGACGAGCCCACCGATCGTTGAATTCTCACCAGTTTCGAAGAGCTTCCTCGCATGCTCTCCGTTCGTATCCATGACCCAGATTTCGCGATCTCCTAGTCTCCCCTTTTTCGTTCCGAATGAGATGAACGATCCTTCCGGAGAAACAGAGTACACATAGGCACTGTCGCGGAGCTTATGCGGTGCGCCACCTAATACAGAAACAACCCAAGCGCTCGAACCTTGAGAGCTCCAATACGTTTGATCTTGCCCGAGCGGATGGGAATTGAGAAGTAACCGGGTGCTGTCGGGAAACCACGCGCCCACCTCCCAGGCAGCTTCGTCAAGCTGGAGCCCTTGCACCGGATGACTCTCGCCTGTTTCGAGGAGTTGAATGTGAATGCCACTCGCATCACTATAAGCGAGGTACTTCCCATCGGGCGAAATCGAGCCGGTAGCGGGGCCCTTTTCCGGCGAGTTGAAAGTAAGCTCGCGTACTCTCAGGTCACGTGCAGGAACCGCAGAGCTGGGCCACCGTTTTACAAACCAGAAGACCGCACTTGCCAACAATATCGACAGGGCAATTCCAACAAACAGCTTCTGCCCCCGAGAGCTGTGAGCTTTGAGCTCCAGATCCGGCTTCAGGCTCTCAAGAACAGTTCGTACTTTCGTGGCCGTCTGATAGCGAGCATCACGATCCTTTTGCAATGCTGTCGCTATCACTTGCTCGATCTCGGCTGGGAGCTCTGGATTCAACTGTCGCGCCAGGCGAACGTCGCGCTGGAGGATGGCGTCATGAATCACCGCCACCGTGTTACCGGAAAAAGCCTGCTCTCCCGTGGCCATTTCATATAGGACAAGTCCGAAAGAGAACAGATCAGTGCGCGCGTCGAGTTCCTCACCCCGTATCTGTTCGGGAGACATGTAACCGGCGGTTCCGACCGTCGTGCCGGTTCGAGTGAGATTTAGTTCGGATGATGATTCGACATCTTCGGCGATGTTGCGTGACTCTGTATCGACCCCAAGAAGTCCTTCGTGGTGGACGAGTTTAGCGACGCCAAAATCCATGATTTTGGCCTCACCCCGGCTAGTGAGGAAAACATTTGCCGGCTTGATGTCGCGATGGATGATGCCTTTCTGGTGCGCAGCCTCAAGGCCCCGCGCGATTTGAACCGCAAAATCAAGCAGTTCATTGATGGGCAGGGGTTTACCGGCATGCGGAGGCGTGGCGCCAATTCGTTCCCGCAGAGTTTGCCCCTCCAGCAACTGCATTACGATGAAAGGCTGGCCTTCATGCTCTCCGAATTCATAAATCGAGCAGATGTTGGGATGGTCGAGTGCGGACGCGGCCCGTGCCTCTCGCTCGAAACGCTCTAGTGCCGCAGGATCATCGGCCATCTCCTCGGGCAGGAATTTCAGAGCAACGCGCCTACCAAGCTTTATATCTTCAGCCTTGTACACAACTCCCATCCCGCCGCCGCCGAGTATCTCCAGGAGACGGTAATGGGATACTTTCTTACCCCTTAACCGAGAAGCACTCGCGTCGCTCTCCGGCAGCGCAACACCCTGCAAGGACAACTGAGCACGATTTGAGTCCACCCATTCCACAGGAATCATCCACCGGTATCCTCGGCGGGCAAGAGTTTCTATGTAGTGCGGATTCTCGGCGGAGTCGCCCAACGCTTGCCGGAGGCGCTTCATGGCAGCGTTGATGCTATGTTCGAATTCAACGACAGTGTTATTGGGCCACAGCGCTTTGCGGATCTCCTCGCGGAGCACCACCTCGCCTGGGCGTTCCAATAGCGCGCTCAGAATCCGAAAAGGCTGCTCTGACAGACGGATCGAACCGCCCGCTGCCCTGCGCAACTCCCCGGCCCGAAGATCAAGCTCGAATCCTTCGAAGCGGACAATAGAATATGTCGTGTTACGCCACCCCACAAAACCCCCGAATCCCCTGCATTCTACTACCGGACAGGGATGGTTTGAGCCGAGTCCCAATGTTTCTTGAGCGACCACTGTCGCTGGTAAGTATCTGCAAACAAATCAAATTGTGCTGTCACCCGCAAATCACCCGATTTTCAGTCCCTTTGCATTGAACGACTTTGCGAAATAGCAGAGGATCGCCGACCGTCGGCCCATGGAGCAATTACTCAGCCCGGCGAACAAACCGAAATTTGTGAGCGCCGCACTGGCGCTCAATGGAGGAAATATGAAGATCAGAGAGTGGATGTCAGTTGTTGCGGCTTGCTTAGCATTTGTGCTGGCGGCCCCGCTCGGGCTCGTTGCGCAAACGATTCAAGCTCAATCCCACCTGCACCACCATTACAAACTCATCGACCTGGGCACATTTGGCGGTCCCATCGGGACTGTTAACGGCGAGCCGACCGAAAACGACGTCATCAACATTGCGGGGAGGATCGTGGGGGGCGCGGATACATCCATCCCTACGCCCGTGCCCGGCTGTTATAACCCCGTTCTAAACCCCGACTGCTATATTTTCCATGCGTTCGCGTGGCGAAGCGAAGGCCTGATGGATTTGGGCACGTTGCGCGACGGCGAATTCAGCTTTGCGGAGGGAATCAATAATCTAGGACAAATCGTGGGAGTCTCGGAAAACGGTCAGAATGATCCAGTAACGGGGAATCCGGAATTCCGCGCCGTCCTCTGGCAAAACGGCCGGATTTTTGACCTGGGAACTTTGGGGGGGCCCTCAAGCTTCGCCGGTTCAATCAATGACCGGGGCCAGGTCATGGGGGTATCTCTTAACGACGTTCCTGATCCTTTCTCGATTGTAGGTTTGGGAAGTATGACGACGATGACGCAAACCCGCGGCTTCTTGTGGGAGCACGGGAATATGCGAGATCTGGGATCTATCGGCGGACCGGATACCTTTCCGATTTTTTTGAACGAAGAAGGAGACGTTGCAGGAGTCGGCTACACGAGCAACCTTGCTGATCCCAATACGGGCTTTCCACACATGGATCCATTTCTCTGGCGGAACGGCAAGATGCAAGACCTCGGAAATTTTGGAGGCACGAATGATCCGTTTGGACCTTCCCTTTTTGTCTCCGGTCTCAACAATAGCGGACAGGTCGTTGGCGTTATGAATTTGCCTGGCGACCAGATTTCTCACGCTTTTCTCTGGGACGGAGAAAAACTCGTCGATTTGAACGCCTCGGGAGGTGGCTTGGGAGGAATTTTTTCTTTTGCAGCTGGTCTCAATGGATCAGGCGAAGTTGTTGGGGCAGCAACACTTCCGGGAGATCAGGTACAGCACGCATTTCTGTGGAAAAATGGAGTGATGGCTGATCTAGGCACACCGTCCGGTGACGCTTGCAGCCAAGCAGAAAACATCAATTCATTAGGTCAGGTTGTAGGCGCCTCTCAGAGCGCGCAGGATTGTTTTGGTCGATTTACGCATGCGTTTCTATGGGAGAGCGGGTTACCGAGTGTGGATTTGAATACCTTGATTCCCCCAAATTCGCCCCTGGAGCTCACTGTCGCTAGTTTGATTACTGATCGCGGGGAGATAATTGGCGGAGGAGACCCGGTCGGATGTGGAAATAACGATGCCTGCAATCACGTTTACGTGCTTATCCCATGTGATGAGAATCATCCCGACATCGAGGGCTGTGATTATAGCCTCGTGGAAAGCTCAGCGGTAGCCGATGCTCACGTTGCACCGGATAGCCTGACGCAAACCAGAGACTCAAGCGCAGCCAAGTCGTCTGGGGATCCTACTGCAACCACTCCGTTCGTCAGGATGCTGAAGCAGCGTCGGCACTTTGGGCCGTCAACTCAATAATGCTGCCAAGTTCATAGGCGCGTAGAGTGGGGGCTAGTGTCATTGGAACGCCCCCACTTTCGCCGAACGGAAATTCCGTGGCGACGATAAAGATCAGAAGAGAGGCGGAACAAGAGGAACCGACCCTGTGTCACGCGCAACAATATTTCTGGCTGGAAATCCTTGAATTGCGCTAGGATTTCGCCACTTTGGCAGACCATTAAGGACCGGGCTTCGCTCCATCCGAATCTTGGGTACGCATTGATGCATTTGAGACTCATGCGCCGGCTAATCCCACTAGTACTGCTATTCGTCTATCCGCTGGCAAGCTCCACCGCGCAAACCGCAATCTCAGGCGCCCTGACGGGGACGGTGACTGACCCGAGTGGTGCCATAGTGCCGGGTGCCGACGTTCAACTTCGGAATGACTCCAAGGGCACTTCACAAGCCACAAAAACAGATCGGCAAGGAGTTTACCGATTCTATTTTTTGCTTCCGGCCAGCTACACACTAACTGTGTCACATGCGGGCTTTCGCGAGCAGAATAGCGAAGTGGTCGTGCTTCTTGGTCCACCGTGGACACGGAACGTCATGCTCGAAATTGCAGGAGGCAGCACAACGGTCAAGGTGACGGATGAAACGCCTTTGTTGCATGCGGAGAACGGTGATGCCTCCACCACAATGAATTTATTGCAGGTATCGCAATTGCCCAATCCCGGGAACGATCTCACTTACATCGCGCAAACTGCTCCGGGCGCGATTATGAACACGGACAGCCAAAATACCGGCGGCACCGGCCTTGGGAATTTCTCAATTTTAGGAATGCCGGGCACTTCCAATTTGTTCACTCTCAACGGAATGAACAATAACAATATTCAAGTGAACACGAACAATAGCGGAGCTCTGGGAATGATGCTGGGCCAGAACGAAGTGCAAGAAGCGAGTATCGTTAGCAACGGATATTCAGCTCAATTCGGCGGGGCTGCCGGGTCGAACATCAACTTCCTGACAAAATCTGGAGGAAATGCGTTTCACGGAAATGCGGCGTACTACTGGAATGGAAGCGTACTGAATGCCAACGACTGGATCGACAATGCGGAGGGGAATCCGCGCCCCTTCGACATTGCCAATCAGTGGGCGGGATCGCTTGGTGGCCCGATCATCAAGGATAAGCTGTTCTTCTTTTTTGACACCGAGGGCATGCACCTCGTTCTTCCGGCCCCTACATATGTCGTCCTGCCCAGCGCAGCATTTGAATCCGCAACCATGGCCAATATTGATTCGATCTTTGGACCGATGTCGGCTTCGCACCAGTTTTACCAGCAGATTTTCAATCTATATAACAGTACACCGGGAGCAAGTAAGGCGACTCCTGGCAGTTTTGCCGATCCGCTTGGCTGCAATGGCTGGACGAATCCAAATGATCCAAACGATCCGAATGGACTGGGCGTACGGCAACCCTGCGCGGTACATTTTTTTGAAAATTTGTATCATCCAGCAAGCGAATCCATCGTGTCAGGCCGAGTGGATTGGAACATGGGGGCGAACGACCGCGTGTTCTTGCTAGTACAGTACGACCACGGCCAGCGCGCCGTTTACCTCGATCCGGTCAGTTCCGTTTTCAATGCCTATACCAATCAGCCTTGGTGGCAAGGTCAACTCAGCGAGACACATACGATTAGCGCCACGGCGGCCAACCAATTCTTGCTGGCCGGGACGTACATCAACCAGCCGACGAGCGTGGCCAATCCTGCGCAGACACAGGCGGTTTTTCCAACCGCGCTGAACTGGATCAACTCGGGCGGCCCGTTCTCCCAGTTGGGTGGTTTGGACTTCTTATATGCCTTTCCCACCGGCTCTAAAACAACCTCGTATCAGCTCTCCGACGACCTGGTGAAGACCCGGGGCAAGCACAAGCTTGGGTTTGGAATCAGCTTCCTGCGTAACTATTTGACAGGGGGCGGTTACAACGTAACCGGCACGGGAGAAATTCTTCCCCAAACAATCAACGCATTTTTCTACGGTGGAGTAGCTCCCTCAAATCCGAGTCAAGATTTTACGACTCTTTACCAGATCTTCCCTCTCGTAAAATGGAACCGTTTCGCTTTCTATAGCCTGGGCCTGTACGGACAGGACGAGTGGCATGCCCTCGCCAACTTGACGCTTACTTTCGCGTTGCGTGCCGATCACCAATCCAACCCTGTTTGTGAACATCGTTGTTTCGCGCGGCTCTCTGGTCCATTCGATTCCGTCAATCACGATCCGGATCAGCCATACGATCAAGCAATTCTGGTGAATCAGAACCAAGCTTTCCTGAATACGGACACCATTGTTTGGTCGCCGCGCTTGAGCTTTGCCTGGCAGCCTCTGGGCGTATCTCACAATTTAGTTCTGCGAGGCGGCGTCGGTATTTTTTACGACCCGGTGCCTGGTGCTATCGGGCAAAGTCAAGCTGACAACCCGCCGCTTTGGAATCCTTTCGCCGTGACCGGCCATAGCCTCGCGCCCGGCGAGAAAAATAGTCTGTCGGAGAATGCCGCCGCTTCCAACACCGCATTTGTGACCGGCTTTGCCTCGGGGCAGACTCTTGCGCGAATCGAGGCAGCTGATCCTAATTTCACTCCCCCAAGCGTTACGACTCCACCGAACACGCTGCACTCGCCGCAATATCAAAAATGGAGTCTTCAGACTCAACAAAATTTCGGTAGTTCGACGTCCTTGACCATCAGTTATTTTGGGAATCACGGAATCCATGAGTTTTATTTGAATCAAAATGCGAATGCACACAGCTTCGGGCCCTATCCTGCCGAGCCGTGTGGCAGTCCTCCCATAACGCCTTGCTTTGATTCGCGGTTTGCCGGAGTCTTGCAGAACGAGAGCGATGCCATTTCCAATTACAACGGGATGGTTGTTTCATTCGAGCAACGGTTTACCCGGTGGGGCAGCGGCATGCTTCAGGTCAACTATACCTACGGCCACGCGCTGGACGAGGTGTCCAATGGAGGTGTTGGTGCTTTCAATTTCGCCAGCACCATCTACCCACAGGATCCCGACAATCTTCGTGGAAGCTATGGGAACGCAGATTACGACGTGCGGCATTCGATCAATACGAACTACATTTGGGAAGTCCCGTTCAAACAGGCGTTACGCGGTCATGGCCCGGAATGGCTAGTCAAGGGGTGGCAAGTTTCTGGCGTAGTTTTTGCCCGCACCGGTTTCCCGTATACGGCAACTGACTATGCGGAATCTGGGAATTTGGTGAAAGACAACATTTTTAATGGGATTTATTCCGTGCCGGTTGCCCCGCTCGGCCCCACAGGACCCTGCGGCAAAGGGGCGGTCTTTCCTGCTGCCCCGGTTCCTTGTCTGCCCTCAGAAGTACTGAACGGCTCGCCGAATCCTGCCGCTTTGTTTGTGCAGACTGGCTGCGAGACGGGATTCAACACCGGGAATTTGCCCGGTCCCCACGGTCCCTGTAGCGGTCCTAGCGTGACATTTGCACAAGGCCGCAACCGCTTTCGCGGACCGGGTTACGTGAACACGGATCTTGCCATAATGAAAAGCACTAACATTCCCCATTGGGAAAATGGCGTGTTCACACTGGGATTTCAATTCTTCAATCTCTTCAATCACGCGAATTTTGGAATTCCCGATACATTGAGTTCGGATGCGACCTTTGGTCAGATCTTCTTTGAGGAGCAGCCGCCCACGAGCGTTCTGGGGTCGGGACTCAACGCAAATGTTTCCGCCCGGATGATTCAGGTAAAGACGCAAATTCGATTCTAAAGCTCGTGCACAACAATCCTGATAAACGCGCTACTCAGACAAATTGGTGCTCCCACCAATTTGATTGCTGAGGCCCTCAGCCGTTTTTTGCGACCGAGGGCCTCTGTTGTCTCGCTCACTTTAAGACTTCGCCTTAAGCGCCTCCTATACCATAGCAGGTATAGACACTTCCTGGAATCGCCGCCAAATTGGAAACGATCAAAAACTGGATGTGCCGGATTAGTCCTGACAAGTCGGCTTGTGGGAAGTGATCTCCGAGCTCGGCATCGACTCTGGACGGGTTACACGGAAGTAATCGGCCTGACCCGCATAGCGAACCATCCAGACAAGCGAGCAGCGCCGACTACTGGTAATGGGTTATCACGCGTTGATATTTATATGCCTATGTGATAACGTATGTTCATGAAGCGTACGGCCCTGTTCCTTAAAACAGACCAGGTCAAGAAGCTACAACTGCTGTCAGGAAGAACGGGTGCGCCGGTAGCAGAACTTATCCGGCGGGCAATTGACAAATATCTGCAGGAGAGGGCGAAGGAAATAAAATAAGCGGGACGCCGTCAGTGCGCAAACACCGACAGCGCCCCTAACCAATCCGACCTAATAGGAGGTCGAAATGGCTTCAAGAATAGTACGTCAAGAAAGCTTTGAGCCCGCGATAGTCCGCGCAGCCATCTATGCGCGAGTCTCCACTCTGAACGGCAGCCAAGACCCCTCGATGCAAACACGGGAGCTGGAAGAATATTGCCAACGAAAAGGATGGCAGATTCATGACATCTACGTCGACAACGGCGTGTCCGGCAAGAAAGATTCCCGACCACAACTGAACCGAATGATGCAGGATGCCCACGAACGGCGATTTGATGTAGTGGTAGTGTGGCGGTTCGACCGCTTCGCTCGTTCTGTTTCGCATCTGCTCCGCGCATTGGAGACGTTCGGTGCACTTGGGATTCAGTTTGTTTCGCTGTCAGAGCAGGTTGACACGAGCACTCCCACCGGGAAGATGGTTTTCACCGTGCTCGGTGCGGTCGCAGAGCTTGAACGCAACTTGATAATTGAAAGAGTCCGTGCTGGTTTGCGTCACGCCCGCGCAAAAGGAAAACGGCTCGGTCGCCCCAGGAAATCTGTTGACGCGGCTGAGGTCAGGTCGCTACGTGCTGCGGGCGAGTCTTGGCGAACGATTGCCCGCAAGACGGGTGTTTCAGTTGGCACGGTATTTGCCGCAGCTCAACCCCCCGTAGTTAGATGTAATGGCCGAAAGGCAGCGGAGGCACGTCCTTGATGGGACCAGCTGTCAGTATCTCCCCAACCGCGTCCGCGAATTTCAGCGTGATCGGCATTCCGTCTCCGAAGATGCACGTGTTGTAGTTGAGTTTGGTCAAGGCAAGGATGTCCTTGAGCACGACATTGATATCAGCATCCCCTTTGCTTATGTCGATGATGAGCGGATTTGGAACTTCCCGGCCTGGGTAGGTCTGAATGCGAGGAGTCCAGCCCCGTGTCCATAGATGGGCGCTCCACTCGGCATCGAAATATACATCGCAGCAACATCTGCGTCAGGGTGCCTCTGCCAAAGAGGCTGGCCGTTTGCGCGAATAGGAATCGGAACGATAAGCGGAGTCCACGTATTGGCGTCTACCTTATGACGCAGGTGCAGAATCGCTGAACTGCCTTGCATCTCTTGCAAGACGTGCGCTGCCGTTATCAAGACATACCGGACTTTTACCGGTTGACCTTGCGTAAGGGTCTGGTTGGGATAGGGCCTGCCCATCAGGAAGACAGTTCCCAGTGTGCGCTGCCCTTCCGCACTCTGACCCTCAATCAAGAAGGTGGATTCCATCAGCGTTGTGTTCAGTTCAAGCTGCTTATCTTGTCCGCTTGTGATGCTGGGCAGAACGAGAGCAATCGCCAGCGCAGTCAGTGCCGCAACCCGGAAGTGTGCCCCTTTGAGAAAACGCATCCGTATCATCACGTACACGATGCTAACTTAATCCGTGGCGAAATAAAAGCGAAACTGCTACAGTGCCAGAATGGATGAAGGTCGCAAACGCGTGCTCGGAATTCTAACGGCAATTTTGGTAGCGCCCCGAATGAAAGACTGGGCGTGGGACGGACGCGGCGGCGCTGCAACGTGCGAGGGGTTCATTCGGTCTGCAATCGGCGTTGCTGAGCGCATTATGGTGATGATTGACCAGCATCACGGAGAGAATCCGCGCAGAACCTAGCATGCCTCCCATCTCGGTGCGTGATAAAATTCTCGCCGGGGGTTTCTTATGCCAACGAAGCACGAACTTGAACTCATGGATTTCCCCGAACTGGTTCTGCGGTTGAAGCAAGTTGCCGAGAACCGTTATTCCAGTTCTCTCGAAGCCGACCAAGCACGTGAACTCTTGAATGACCATACGTTCGATAGGTACAGGAGCATCAAGGATTTCTCCGCGCTCGACGGCAAGACGGTAGGTGAGTCTCAAAGCGAATCTCTAAAGCGGCGGATGGCGGATTTCCTAACCGCGACGCAGGGCCGCTGGGCTGAATGGATTTAGCTCGTGCGTAAAGACAATATAATGAGTGCTCTTCCCGATTTGTGCGACGGAGGCAAAATGGCTTGTTCAACGTATACGGTTCTGTTCGAAGGACATTCCCTAGCTCGCGCGTTCGTATCGCCTCACCCCACAGATACGGGACAGGTGGGGAGCGTCATGCCAATTGAGCGTTCGGGACGTTGGGAAGATAACACGCTTGAGATTAACTTTCGCGACCTACAGTCAGCTTCCTTTCCGAGCGATATGCCGGACGTTGATGTTGTTAATGCACTTCTCGCTGGAGCCGGGATTGAGCCGTGGAAATGCGTCGTCGTAAAAAATAGCTAGCTATCGCGGCAAAGAGAAGTCGCGCAACAGTGCTTACACGGAGGCCACGACGTAGGCTGCTGGATTGCGCCCGGCAATTCCCGCGCGTCCAACGGCGAAATCGGCGGCGGCAACTTTGGTGCAAGCCGACCTAACGACGCGCTCATCTGCTTAACCGCTCAGTTTCCAAGCAGCGGTAGGTCAATCTTTGTAGTGTGAGCAATGCGGGCATCTTGGAAGCCTTGACACTAGTACGTCACCATTCGCGGCTATCGTCACGAGCAAATCTTGGTCGTGAACATCCGCGATGCTAACCGTTTTCCCGTTTAACTTGAGCCGCGCTTCGAATCCCTTGAGTACCCGCCTCTGAATAATCTCCTCGTTCGGCACAAGTAGAACCATGCCCGGAATGCGGCAGCAGCCGGATTGCTTCTTGGAAGACTGTGCGATATGCCGCTTGGCATCTCGGAGGAAATCTCGCCTGTTGGTTGCCACCAACAAATAGCCCTTCTCCGAGGCATACGCGACAATCTCATCATCGGGCAGATTTGACCGAAAGCCCAGCGTTTCGGTACTAACCACACGCTTCGCAGGGAAACAATCCAGTAGGTGGGTAACTCCCCGGTCGAGCATGCACTTGAAGTGCGCCATGCCGACCATCGTAATGCTGAGTCCATGGAGCAGCAAAACGTTTCGCTCCGCATTGGCAAAGCTCGAACGGCAATGCGGGAGAGCCACAAGAAACGTCACGAAGCTGACGTGCTGGAACTAAATTGGTAACCGCACCCTTCTATTTTGACATTCCGGGCGGCATTCTCCATCACCACTCTTCGTCCGCTGTCCGGTGACGATAGCGCCAGAGGTACACGCACAGGACCGCCACGCAAACAAGCACCGCGCAGCCAACCACGAGCCACTCTGGCAGGTCGGGATACACAACTGCATCGAGAAGACGCACGAGAAACGGTCCGTGCGCGGGTTCGATGCCCGCGCGCGATTCAAGCCACGTTTCAGCTATCGTGAGCGGGCATGGCGGCCAAGGAACCAACTCAATCACGATGGCGTAAATAAGTGAACCGATGTGCAGTGTCCGCAGAAGTGGGCGGCGGCGCGTTACCATCCAGCCCAGCACCACCCAGCCGCACCAAAGCAGATGCACGAACAGAACGGCTTCCGCGAGAACAGATGGCGCAAGAATGGATAGTTAACCTCTTCGTTGCGAGCTAAGGCTAATTATCCGCTGAACCGGAAGCAGTTGAGCGGGAGAGTCGCGAGAAGTGACACGAGAATGCACACTGGAATCGCGCTGGGGTGCTCCCCATCGCGCCGAATTGGAATTTGCTACCCGCATGGCTTGTTTCTGCGTCTCAAAACGGAACTAGAGCCTTTTGGACTACCCGCGCGGGCATCTTGCGAGCGCCCCTGCGCCGGGTGAGATGCATTTTGTCAGCTAACTTGCGGGATTTCCGACCGAGAAGGGTGAACCCGAATTGGCCGCACAGGTGCCGAGTTTGAGTATTTCGGGAGGATTGTGCTCAAAGGCGATTGATTATATGTTCTTGGTTGGCCCGGGAACCATATGGAAATCCCCGTTCCTTACCCAAATGCCCGCTGAATTCAAACTCTGACCCTTGCACGCAAGAGTCAGACATCTCTCGGAGGTGCACAGTGCCAGTTACAGTGAAAAGGATTTTACTTTGGAGAAAACAGGCCGAAAACCGAACGGGAGTTCTTGCCGAAGCGCTTGAGCCATTTGCGAAAGCCAAAGCGGACTTGCAAGTCGTGATGGGATACCGTTACCCCGACGCCGAGAATAAGTGCGCCATTGAAATCGCTCCAGTGAAAGGCAACAAATTGACTGCCTCTGCTCAAGTGGCGGGCTTGACTCCTTCATCTATTCCAACCCTGCTCGTTGAAGGCGACAACAAGGCGGGCCTTGGTTATGCCATCACGAAGGCAATCGCAGACGCCGGAGTGAATCTGAGTTTTCTTGTTGCACAGGTCATTGGCCGGAGATACTCGGCTGTAATTGGTTTTGAGAATGAGGCAGATGCAGAAAAAGCGGGCACGTTGATTAAGAGAGCGACCCTAGGCAAACAGAAAAGGTGATTGCAGAGAGTGCGTAATCCTAGCCGGTTTGAGTTTTCACGAGTGGACAATCGCTGCGGAAAGCTGGTGCCATTCGGATAGTCACCCCCCGATGCTAGGCAAAGGATTGGGTGAGCGTAATTGTCCTGCTGGTCGAAACTCAATTGCGCTGGTAGGCGCTACAATAGTTTCTCCCAATACTTTTCGCTTGCAATCGGCTTTGCACGGGAGTAAACCGAAATTGAAGTGGCTAGTGCAAGGAGGAAATCACCGGACAATGGCTCCACCCTGCCTAGACTCTTGATGGCCGTTTACACACCGCTTTTGCGGTGCGCTACCACAGCGACGCTTGTAACTTCGCTGCGGGCTACGGACTAAGCAAACGGGGAGCTGCTTCAGGCTCCCCGTTTTGCATTTCTGGGCAGCCATTCGTGCTTCCTTTGCGACCTTCCGCGCCGGATGAGGTGTGCCCCGAGTTTACGCTGTCGCCCCTTTCGCCATCCGCCCGGTGTTCGCGTATTTCTCGAACAACTCTCGTTGCGCTTGCAGCCAATCATCCACATCGTGCCCATGAGTGCCGCCGCGCTCGATGTGGATTTGGTACGCGCGTAGCTCAATGTCCTCATACGTCGGATGGGCTTTGGCAGTGAGTGATTCGTTTCCCGCCAAAGAAGATTTTTCTGTGGGGTTAGACATATCCTTGGTTCCTTTCGCAGGATTTGCCGGGGATTGTGGGTTCGCCGGACTGGAGAACTCCACTTTCTCCGGCATCAGATATTTAGACGCCGTGCGCGGAGGATGTCAAGTCGGTGCGGTGCATGTGGAATTTGACGCCGCAGCAAATTTCGTTATTTGCGAAGTTTTCCCGTCTCTGCATTGAAATTCGCGTGCCATGTATCGAACGCCTCCTTCTGCGTTGCGAAATCGCGCTTGAATTTTGGTTCACCTTTGGAAACGATGCGCCGGCGACGCGAATCTTCGTCAAGAAAGATAGCCGCTAATTCTGCGCCGTTACGATTGCGCAGAATGGTTTTGTTTGTGGACATGGACATGTGCCTTTCCTGCCCAAATTTTAACAGGTGATTAACTCACTGAAGGCGAAGTGGTTTTCGTGTCGTTTTTCTTGCAGAACAGTTTGTGCGGAACGGTCGGCGAGCGCTTCGGCTGCAGGTGATTGACTTCTCAGCGTGGAGAAGCCTAGCATTCCGCTTATCCCTCCACCTTCGCAAGGAGACAAACATGACAAAAGTTCTGAAATGCAATGACCTTAATCCCGGTTGTACTTTTGAAGCGAGAGGCAACACCGATGAGGATGTACTGAAGAAGGCTGCCGAACACGCGAAGACGGCCCACAACATGGAAGAGATTCCTCCAGACGTTCTGGACAAGGCTCGAAGTGCCATCCGCGATGCAGGCGAAGCGCGGGGACACAAAGCGGGTTCGTAGAGGAGGGTGGCATGCCCCAATACGAGTATCTCTGTAAATCCTGTGAAAAGAAATTCTCCACCGTTTTAACTCTTACGGAACACGAAAAGAGCAAGGTCAAGTGTCCCAAGTGTGGCGGCACGAAGGTCGAACAGCAGTGGGCGGCGTTCTTCGCAACGACTTCTAAGAAGAGTTGAGCCCGGTCCTGCTTGAAACGATAGCTGATACAAACGGGATGCGAGTATGAACCGCGAGGAATTCAAAGCCTCCCTTGTAAACGAGGAGCCACCGGACGGGATGTCAGCTCCGCTAGTGGCGCTGTGGTGGGATGCAAAAGGAAATTGGACTCGCGCGCACGCAATGGTGGACGAGCTGGAGACCCTCCACGCCATAGCTGTCCATGCTTACCTGCACCGCAAGGGTGGACAAACTTCAAACGCGGAATATTGGTACGAACCCGCCGGGCGCAGATTTCGCCGCACCACACTTGAAGAAGAATGGCAGGCGCTCGTTGAGGGTCTGCTGACCGGCGCTGACGAAGGATAAATAATCGTACTGAAGTGAGTTACAACTTCCAACCGCAGCCTTCACACTTGAATTGCTCTTCAGGCTTCGCCTTGGATGCTGTGCTTCCACAGTGCGGGCACTTCATCGTGCAAATCTGAGTCATAACGGTCTTCCATAATTAGGACGGTCAGCTCGAATTGGAGCGGTACGGGTTACGTCCTGACTAATCTTTCCTATGCATCTCTGCTTCCATGACATTGTTAGAGAAGTTGCTAAATAGAATCAATCGGTTGAAGGTTTCTGGTCAGGTGGTTCTGGTAGCCTCAGCCTGAGTACGTCGGGTAATTTCTTTCAGTAATATTCCCGCCTGCCGTACCAGAACCCGGAAGGCAGGTCTGGCGCAAGTATGCATAACTTTGCGCACGTCGGGAAGGTGAATGGCCTTGCGCCAAAATTGCTTGGGCTAAATTACGTGAGGTCAATACGCCGTCTGAGTGCCTGAAAATCCGCGCGGATAATGATTTCCACGACGCCGCTCTCCTGTGAATAAATAAAACAATCTCGTCGTGGAGCGATGCGAGCCACTTCCCTTAAGCGCGCTCTTGCGTCTACGAGCTCTTGAGCCGATTCTATCCAGACTGGTTGGGCGTCGGGCGAATCCACAAATATATCGAAGGTCGTTCGCATTTTGCGTCCGTTGATGCCCTGAATCACAATTTCCAGCCGCAACCACTACACTTGAACTGTTCTTCTGGCTTCACCTTGGATGCTGTGCTTCCGCAGTGTGGGCATTTCATCGTACAAATCTCAGTCATACTATGCCTTCCGAAAATTCTTGCGTCTGTTTGGAGATGACGCCTTGTTCCTGTGAATGAATGAAATATTCTCCGGGAGAAGTCAGTGCTAGGCGAGCCGTCTGCTTCTTAGCTGTTTCGAGACCTTGAACCGCTTCCACCCACAAAGGTCCGTCCGAAGTTACTTTGAAGATATCGAATGTAGAACCCATCGTTGGCATCCTCCATCGACTGCCTCGTTCGTATCTATCGGGACCGCTGTCCATTCGTTTGCATGTCCGATTCCACGACGCCCGTGGAAGAAGTTAGTCTAGTAAAATCAATCACTTGAAAGTCCAGACCGTTGCCTCGAACCTAGAGTTGATAGGCGCGATGCCAGGTAATTATTTCAGTGATATTTGCCGCGCGTCGTACCAGAACTCCCGCCTCGCAAGGTGCTCGAATCGCAGTTCCCTGTGGGTAGTAGAAAGCGACTCAAATCTTTCTAGCCATACGGCACGACGGTTGCGCTGCCGCAGTCCTAAGGGGTTCTAGGCGATGCGTGGTATTGAACTTACGGTTTGGTTTCGCCAACATACGTTTGGGGTGTTTGCGATGATTCCTGAGAAAGTGAAGCCTCCCGCCCTGGAACCTTCCGCTAAAAGCGAAGAAATCCAACCGAAAGACTCGCCGCAGGAAGACCCCGATACGGCAAGAGGCGCAGCATTCAAGCGAATGTTTCCCGACGTTCCCGGAAAAACTGAGCGCCCCAAGAAGCCTTCAGAGTAAACGCGATTTCGTGAAAACTAGCCTCTCCGTTGTGCCATGTCCATTCTGATAGCGCCCAACCGAACTTCTGAAATAGGCTGCGCCTCCTTGCCCGGATGCTCCACAACGAGCCGTCATTTTCAGGCTGTTATATCTTCGGTCTTTCACTGACCGTTTGTCAGTAACACAACCGCTCGGGATTAGGGTGAACGCCTTATACCCAACTCCAGAACCAGCTGCTAGCATTCAAGTCAAGTTGTGACTCAATTGCGATGTCCAAGCAAATTCTAATTGCGCATGACACGCGCCACTGTCACCCAGTAATCCGTCCCTCTCGGTGCGGAGCTGTATGACCCGAGTTTGTATCCGGTGTAATCGAATCATGGGTGAGAAGTGCGCCCGGTGTGGGACCCAAGTGACCGCCGTCTCAAATGGGCACGCGGTGACCGGCGCAGATTTTGATTGTCCATCCTGTGGTCATCGCTTCCCGCAAGGCGATGGCGGCGAAACAGGTGGAATCTGCGAGCCGTGCTTTGACGCTGACTCGCAGAGCGCGCACGAGCAGGCGGCGAAGAACCCAGCTACGACGAAGGCCGGGGCAGGAGACCAGCATCGCACGGGTGGTCAATGCAGAAGGCTCAGCTCTTTTTCTCAAGTGAAAGAAAATTTAATGAGGTGACGCTCATGCAGACGCGGCGCTCAATCCACTCTGTTCGGTGGCTATTGTTGGCAGTCGTAATGCTGTTCATACCATCTGTATCGTTCGGGCAGGTCGTTGGAATATCTATTACTGTCGCGCCCCCAGCGCTGCCAGTCTACGTGCAGCCCGTTTGTCCGAGCGAAAATTATATCTGGACGCCCGGCTACTGGGCTTACAGCGAAGACGATGAAGATTATTACTGGGTTCCCGGCACATGGGTGCTTGCGCCTACGCCCGGCTACCTGTGGACGCCGGGATATTGGGGATGGAACGACGGAGTATACCAATGGAATGACGGCTACTGGGGACCGCACATCGGTTTCTATGGCGGGGTAGATTACGGGTATGGGTATGTGGGAGAAGGTTACGAGGGTGGATATTGGCGCGGAGACAATTTCTACTACAACCGAACGGTGAATAACGTCAATGTAACAGTAATCCACAACGTTTATAACAAGACGGTGGTGAACGACTACAACTCGGTAAACCGCGCTAGCTTCAACGGTCCGGGTGGAGTGAGCCGAAGGCCGACGCCGCAGGAAGAAACTTACGCGCACGAGCAACATACACGGGCGACGGCAGCACAAACCGAACACCAGCACGCAGCGGCTTCCGACCGCAGTCAATTTGCTTCCGTGAACCACGGGAAACCGGCTGTAGCGGCGACGGCAAAACCTGGGAATTTCAAAGGTGCGGGCGTGGTGCCAGCCAAGGCCGCTGCTCCATACAAGGACGCAACGGGTAAAGGCGTAACAAACGCTAGAGGCGCGAACACGGCTGGTGGCAGCATGGCCGCTAACCGTACCAACTCGTCAGCACGCACGACCACACCTGCACATAACACTGAACACACAAACGCCGGCGCGACAAGCGAACATAAGACCACAAACGCTGGAGCGAAACCGCCGGCACATGAGAACACAGCCCACACAGGAGCCACATCGCATACGACAACTCCGCGAACAGAGAGCACTGCAAAAGCACAGCCGGAGCATGAAGCTGCTCGAAAAGCGCAGCCAAAGCACGAAGCTGCACCAAAAGCACAGCCAGAGCATGAGGCTGCTCCAAAAGCGCAGCCAAAGCACGAAGCTGCTCCAAAACCGCAGCCACAGCATGAAGCTGCTCCGAAACCAGAGCCGCAACACGAGGCTGCACCACGACAGGAGCCACAACACGAAGCTGCTCCACGGCAGCAACCACAACACGAAGCTGCACCGAAATCAGAGCCACAGCACGAAGCTGCTCCACGACCGCAGCCACAACATGAGGCTGCGCCGAAACCTCAGCCACAACATGAAGCTGCGCCAAGGCCACAGCCACAGCATGAAGCTTCGCCGAAACCGCAGAGCAAACCCGAGGAAAAACCGAAGCAATAAAAAGGGATGGCGAAAGCAGACCGTTTCTTGCTGCGCCCCACTTCGACAATCTCGTTCATAGCGGGCCCTCATGTGCTCCGCGCAGGGTGTGCATGACATTGCGCATATTGGGAAACTGAATGGCCTTGATTACCTAAATTCTGCCTCCTAACTACAGCGCAATCTTCGGGGGCTGTTTGGGCTTCAAATTGCGCTTCGCCGTATCGGCTGTGGACAGGGCCCGAGTAAACGCTACACCACTGTTTTTGTGGGAACGGTGTTACTCCGACAGGCCGCCGCTCGCACTTTAAATCTAAGGGGGGCACAGCCCAGAGAGCGAAGTAATGCGCAGACCTACCTCCTGCACCAATGAAGGGGAACATCCAGCACGGTTCCGGGTGTGGCTGAGAAATGGCGGACCAGAATCCGTGCCTTCAACGTTCAACTGCTTCGTGCCAATGATTGACTGGGACAGGCGTTGGCAGAAATTCGAAAACGGTGTCGAGCCGATTTGTGTTTGCGAGGATGCCGCCAGAGAGATGGGTATTGTTCGGTAGCTTAGTAATATCTCGCGGCCAACTCTAGCGCCATCCTGTTCACGCTCCGAGAAGTCGGCGTTTTGACAGCTATCAACTTTCACGCACCTCCGCTTTTGCAACCACTGAATCGGCGAACGTTTAAATCTCCGTTGCCGATTCTTTCGGCATGCCTAGCTCTACAGAGTCGTTCACCGATTTGGGAAGGCAAATAAATAATTTGCTGTATTGCTTTATTCTGCGACAAGTTAAATCCTGTAGCCAGCCGAGCTTTACCTGCCTTTGAGGATTCGTTGGCACACAGCCCGACCAGACTTAACGAAGGGAAAATGCACCCGACCTTCGCGATTTTTGCAATGCTGCCGGATGGTCAGCCATTCTGGATAGAATCGGTTGAAACCCTCGAAGACGCAAGAGAGTGCTTAAGGGAAGTGGCTCGCAACGCTCCCGGAGATTGCTTCATTTATTCGGCGAAGAGAGGCGTGGAGGCACTTATCATCCATTCGGAATTACGGGAGCAGCTCAGCCAAGGCGCAGTCATCTCAAGTGGTTGACCAGCCGGAGTCCAACTTGAAACCAGCCAAGGTCTAAAGAGCAAGCGAGTGCCGTGCCGCCCAGTCGTGACCTTCCCGTTACCCCAAAAACACGCACCGGTTTGGCACTCAAACGCTCGCGCTTCATTGCTGAGTAGTTGCAGCTTTTATAGCAGGAATTAGGTCGGTAGTGAGCGTCATCTTATCCAGCAAAGTCACCGCCCCAAGACTCTCAGCAAGCGCATGCGTCCCCTCATCTTTCCAGAAAGAGATTGCAATCAATCGCGACCCTAATGTGTTCAACAGTGATTTGATTTCCTGAGGATTCACAGATGAGGTATCGGGCATGTGTAGGTCCATAACGACAATCTGCGGCTTTAGCTCGGTAGCACGTTGAATCGCTTCCTTAAAGTTGAATGCTTCTCCAACCGTGTGGATGTCTGGGTCGGAATCAAGCAGAAGCCGAATTGACCTGCGAACAACCTCTTTGTCGTCGGTCAGAAGAACGGTGATAGGCATAGCCGCCTCCGCGATTCTGCGGGAGGTGTAAATGTATATCATGTTAAAGCAGCGCTAAGACACCTGTCAGTGCTCTTCGCACGGAACTAGCTGCCCGGAGGCACTCAACAGTACCTGGATTGCGTGACCTGAATTGCAAAAAAGCTCTTGAAACCAAGAAAAATCATATTTTATTATTGTGGGTGGAAGACTTCCGCCGTCCCTCGTCACGAACAACATAAATGGACGGCTTATCGAACAATGGAGGTTAACCCGTGAGCGAACTCAGCTACCCGGAATGGCAGACGGCTTATCAAGAGGCTCTTGTAGAAGTAGACAAACAAAAATTAGAAGCCAAGATTCACCTCGCTGAGTGGAAAATCTTTCAGCGCCTTCAAACGATTTCCGCCGATAGCGACCACCATGGGGAAAGGTCGGCGATTGCCGATGCGGTGAATGCTCTATATGTCCTGAAACGCGACACGCTCAACTACCCCGATTGGAATCCCCAATAGCAAAGCGGTTTGCGAGGAGTATCTACGTCATCTGCAGCTACCGGTGCAAAAGCAGGCAGAACCATTCTCGTTGTGGACGATAACCCGCGCATCAGGAAAATGGTCTGCGCGGCGTTTGTCTCATCTGGTTTTGATTCCTGCGTACATGCTGAGAACGGCGCGCATGCGCTTGTCGAAGCAGAGCGGGTCAAACCGAGCGTGATTATTTTGGACCTTTCAATGCCCGTCATGAACGGGCTGGAAGCCGCACCTCAATTACATCGTATTCTTCCCGAAACGCCGATTGTGCTGTACACGCTCTACGAACCCGCCAAGCTGGCGAAGACAGATATTTCAAGCATGGGCATCTCTCTCGTGGCGTCCAAGGATGAACCGCTTCAAAGTCTGGTTTCCAAAGTGGGGAGTCTCGTTTACGGAAAATGAGTTCTGCAGGCGCGAGACTTGCCATGTACGTGGGCTACCGTCGCGGTCTACACGCTCTCACATTGTGTCTTCGGGCTCGCCTGTTGCCAGTACCCGTATACGCATCGCGTTCCACGGCGCGAGCAATCGTGCGTATCGTGAATAACGCCATCAATGACCGCAGTGAGATGTTTTGAAACGCTAACAATGAGTCGGCCTGAAGGAAGTTCATCGGCTCGTAAATGAACCGTGCAGCCGGAACCGATTTGCATCGTGGGCGTCCATTTCCATCCAAGCGATTCCATTAGCCACTTGATTGCGGATTTGTGAACTCCGGTTCGTGCATTGCTTGTACCCCGCTTGCGTTTGCCCGTACGCTCTCGGGCCGACAGCTTGTTCACAAGGTCGTAGATTTCCTGATACGGCAGTCCAGTCGCAATCGCTACGGAGCGAACCACACAGTCTCCAGCGCTTCCTTTATAACCAGCAGCGACTCTCCCGCCGTCATTAAACTGAAACTTCATTTTTAGTCGTCAATATCGTATATTCCCGCGCCCGGCGTGCCTTTGGGCGCAAATCCGGCCACTAATGGCCGAGGCTCATCGGCCAAGGTCGCGGGATGGCGACAGTCATCAGCACAAAGCCGAGCAGTGCCATGTTCTTCATGAAATTGACCATCTCCGTCATCTTGGCTTGCGGCTCCTGAACCGCCCAGAAATTGTGAATGGGGAAGGAAACGCCCAAAAGAAAAATTACCAGCAGAACCGCACCGACTGTCGGGTGATAGCCGAGGAGCAGGCTCGCGCCGCCCAGAACGAGCAGCACGCCACTTCCGCCCACTGCGAGTCCGGGCAGTGGCGTGCCTTTGCTCTTGGCGTACCCGGACATCATGCCAAGCTTGGCGAAGTGATTGAAGCCGTTCATGAGGAAAAAGCCGCCCGCAATGATGCGACCGATGAGGAACACGATGTCGAAGATTTGGCCTGCGTTATTCATCTTGCCCTCCTTGGATTCGCGCAGTCTGGAATTCGATTTTGGCTGCTCGCCGCCAATATACACCGAGACGCATCGCCCGGAGCGGGTCACGGCTCTGGCCGCGTCGCGCCATCCCCTGCGCCATACTCAGCAGTAGCATTCGGTCTGGCTCATCCATTCGTGACAGTGCTTTCACAAGCACCCGAAATGCACCGCGCTCCTTCCGGCGAGCGCCCCACAACGAGGTGTCACTTGGGAGCTTTAGCAGCTTCGGGGCCTCCACAGTCATTTCATCAATGAAGAACCGATACAAAGGAACTTCCAGCGCGGTAGCGTACTTTTCAAGATTTTCAATCGAAGGAACCGTGTAGCCGTTTTCAACGCGACTAGTGTAAGTGCGAAGGAGACCCGTCCGGTTCTGAATGTCACCTTGGCTCAGATTCTTGGCGACGCGCAGCTCACGCAGTTTGACTCCGATTTGCATTGCGGAAGATTACATCAAGCAAGTGCCGCGCGAAAGCTGAGCCACAGAACCTAACTCGCTAACGAGGTGAGCTTCTTCTTGGCGAGCGGCACGCAGGAAATCCGCGAGCCAATCAGGTCAACACACTAGCTTTCGCCGCCAGCATCGAACTCGTAACCCTCGCCTTCGAGGCAATCATTGCAAACCGTCCGCGCGCTTCTAGTTTCTGAGCACTCTTTGCACACGGCAGTACCGCAATGGATGCAGACCGAAACTGCTGGCGCGTAACAGAATTCGCACACCTCGTCTTTTTCAAGTTGTCGTATCATCGGCAATGAATCCCACGCCGCCATCTGGGTGGATTATGAATCCGAGAATTAACCGGCGTCTACCTGTTCGTTCGACTGCTCCCGACTTGATTTGACCAAACCCCTGCGCCAGATTCTCCACAATTTTGTCGTGCTTCTAATAATCTGAAGGTCTTCGGTACAATCGGTCCCGGCGGGAACGCAGAAGTCGCTAGCTTCCGAGCGAGGCGAGCTTCTTCTTAGCGAACGGTACCGCATATGCGGCGGCGGGATTGTGAGCGATTGCCGTTGAAGCCTTGCGGTAGTACTCCAACGCTTTCTCCTTGTCGCCCAACTTTTCGTAAGTCTGCCCAACCATGCACTGAATGAAGGAGTCGTTCTGGTTCGCTTTCAGCAGCTCTTCGAGCGCCGTCTTGTAGTCGCCTCCATAAAACGCGACATAGCCTTGGAGGTACGGAAGAAATTGTGCCTGCTCAGGATTGGTTCCCTTATCTAGGACGGCCTTCGCTGCTGCGACGTGCTTCTGCGCTTCTGCTTGATTCCCACGTCGCGCAGCAATGCGGGCTTGCGCATGCTCCCAACGAAACTCCCATAGGTCTTTCCGAGCGGGTTTGATGTCGGGTTCCTTCAATCCCGTTTCGTAGCCTGTCTTATACCAATCGTATGCAGCCTCCAAATCACCAGAATCAATGCAAACGCGAGCAGCCTCGTTGGCTGTCTCGCCCTGCCGAAAAAAGTCCTTTACGCTCCCGTAGTAGTTGAAGACCGCCTGTTCGTGCTGGATGGTCTTCTTGCAATTTCCCTCGAACGCATACGACATTGCCATCGCCCGTTGTGCCATTGCCTTGTGTTCAGGCGTGTCCGCAACTTGGATTGCCTTCCCAAAATATTGGCGGGCTTCCTCTCCTTGACCCATCACATCTAGAACGCTCCCTGCGGCAGTGTTCGCAGGCAAAGAATCCGGGGAAGTTTGCAGCGTCTGGCGATACAGCGCCAGCGCGGCATCCAACTTTCCCTCGCGCATTAATTGCTGACCCTGCTTGATGAACTCGGGCTGTTCCTGCTGAGCGGCGAGAGCCTGCGCGAGTACGGGTGCGACAAAAACTGAGAGTACGAGAAACGTTCGTAGAATTGTGGTGACGGTCGCTTTCATTGGCGGGATTATCTCATAACACCGGTCGCCTGATAGCAGTGGCTGAGGTATGACCGTTTCCCGCCACGTCAAAAAGCGAAATCGGCGGTGGCAACATTGGTGCGAGCCGACCGAAGAGAATTTTGTGCCGCTGTGCCGGGCGGAAGTTGCACAGAGCCCTGCGAATCAGGAGTCGTCCTTCTCCTTCCACGGCCAGAAGACAAGCAGAAAGAAAGCCGTACCAAACAGACCGCCAATTACGCTAATCACCCCTGCGGGGACGGAACGCTCATGGACGTACCCCCAAACGAAATCAAACACGGCGCATAGCAAGAACACGAGCACTATGGCCTTAGCGGCAGTACCGGGCTTCGTCACGAAACGACCTCAGCCTTTACGCTGAATTTTCCGAAACAGGAGAAAATATAGTGCTGCTCCGCATACCAATCCAAATTGAACAGCGCTCATCACGCGATTTTCGTGGCTTTCACTGCCGCACTGATATTGATAAGCGAACGAGGATTCTCTGAGCATATAAAAGCAAATTCCTGAGAGCAAAGCACTGGAAGCAGATGCAATAAGCGCCACAGCCGTTTTGCCAAGCTGTTCGAAGGGTGACATTATCGCGCGCTATCATAAATTAACTATATTGTGTCTGTCCAAGTTATCGGTCGCGACAAGGATTACCGCAGAACGTCGCCGCTGGTGAGAGTCGAAAACATGGAGCCAAGCCATCCTTCCTACCGTCCGTTCCACCGAACCTACTTACGACCAGCGCCCTCCGCACGTCCAAAAAGCGAATCGGCGGCTGGCAATTTTGGTACGAGCTGTTCTGCCGTCCTATAATGAGGAATGCCGCACGGAATCTGTGCACTCTGTCTGCAGCCGAGGCAACTACACGTTAGAAACCACCCATGACTGACAGCGAGAAACTCAGCCCGAACGGTCAGCGAGCAGTTGAGCTTTTCAAGGAACAACTAGCTGCATTGGGGAGCGTCAGGCATCTGCACGGAATCACGCCGGAATTTGCGAAGTGGAAAGATTCCACGAACGCGTTATTCATGAAATATCTTCCGACCTCTCCGCACTTCATTCGGTTTTCTAACATTCGTTTCGGAGCGGCGCGTAGGAGGAGCTTTTCGGGACGTGGGGGGCCATCGCCACAAACGATGCAAGTCTACTATGAGCGTGGTTGCAATGCCGCAGAGCATTGCCTCAAGGGCGCAATTGAGGACATCCAGCGGTTTGATGTGGAATTACCCACGCAGCCGAGCACACCCCAACAGGCGGGGCTTCACATCAGCGCAAATGCCCCCATCACAATCAATAGCAATCTGGCGATTGCAATGGACAACGCGACCCAAAACGTCAGTCAGATTACAACGCAAGAGGGCGCGAAGCTTGAGGAAATCACGGCATTGCTGAAACAGAGTTTGGACTTAACAGGACGCCAAATGCTAGAGGCAGTGAGCGCGATAAACGCGATTGCTGTCGAAATGCAGAAACCAAAGAGCGGCTGGAATTGGCACACGATTTTGGATAACACATCAAAGCTGTCAGCCATAATGACGCTTGCGACTGACGTGTCGGCGAAACTCGCACCACATTTGCAGTGGATTGCTGGACTGGTGGAGCAGGGAAAGCAGATTTTGGGACGTTAGAGCATGGCAGTCTCGCTCACCAAAATCGTGCATGGCAGAGCCGTTGAAATTGACACGCTTCCGAACCAGCAAACGGTGAAGTGCCCGCCAGCAGTATCGGCTCGCCTATATGCAGAGGCACAATTTATTCAAGCAGTTCGAGACGGAACATGCCGAGGGCTAGCCATAGAGTTCGCGATGGCAAAACGAAAAGTTGTTCCCTCGGAGCGGTGCGTGCTTCAGCTCTTGCAGATGAGCAAGCGACATAGCAGCTAACGTCCCAAACTGCAATTACGGCAACCTTATGGCGCGTCATCGGCGCACCTCGGCGTGCGGAACTCCATCCACCATTGAAAAATCAAACAGCATCGCAGGCAGAAGTAATTGACTTCGGCTGCCTAGGAGTCTCAATTCGATGGTCGCGGGCGGATGCTCAAATTTGAACGCCTCGGTTACAAAGGTAAGTCGATGGTTAACTCGCACGCGTGTCTTATAAGGAACGAAAATAGGGTTGTGTACTCCCGCAACAACCATGAGAACTGCACAACGACTGTGTCCAACATCAAAATCGACACTGGTACCGCCGTGCTCCAACCAACACGCCCGAGCGATACCTTCTCCCAGCTCTTGACCCTCCACATCCCTAAAGACCAGACTCGCGGTGACGCTCTGTTCATCTGATACTCTTCTTTCACCTGAAGGCTCGTTTCGAAAGCATGCAACGAGAGCTGTGACATCGGAAGTATCACCTTTGCTATTTCTTTTTTCCGACAGAACACTATCCGATGATGAGCCTGCAACGATAGCGGTTCGGGTTCTAAGGAAACTAATATTCGGCAACTTAATTGGCGGCGTCGAAGTCGAAGCCGGCGCTGGAGCTTGTTGCACCTCGGGTTCCCTGTGTTGTGCGGGTTGCACGAACACCTGTTGAGTAATATTCGGATTGGCGGTTTGAGCTAAGGACGGGCTTGCGCTTTGTTGAATCGATTCGACAGATGCCTTCGGTTTCTTGACAAGCCAGCGAATGAACGTTGCAATCCCACCGATTGCCACGAGAAGTGAAGGAACGAGCCAATACAGATTCTTCACAATCCAGTCCGAACTCACGGCGGAATTTTACCAGTAAATCGCGGTCGTGATGCGGATTCGGCGAAAGCGCTTCGCTACCACTGCCTTGAAAGTTAGCTTCGGCATCTTTAGCCGTCAGCGCGCAAGATGGCACATCCGATGAAGTATAGCTAGAAGCGCTTATTTTTGGATTTGAATCTGACCGGGCGTGTTAATTGTGATTTCAGGTATCCCTCGATGGCTGGTTATCTTCCCGCTCACGCAGACGTTCTTGTCGCGATAGGTACGTTCTGGGTTTCCGAATTTTGGTCTATCCGTCCCCCAAATCACAATTGTGAATATCTGTTGGGGATATGGCATATCAAGGTTCATAAACGTAGGCAGACCTTTCGCCTTCTCGGCAAAATGAGCGCTCGCAACACGTCCGCAGACCTTAGCGGTCTCACCCACATGATTTTTAGCTTCTGCCGCAGTTAAATGAGCGGTCTGTGCCTGCGCGACACACGGCAGCGCGAAGCAAAGAATCAGTAGCAGCGCAATTCGAGGCTTCGGCACAGCGCGAATATAGCGCAGAGCACGTAGTTATCCAACTCTGCCAACGACCGGGAACTAGCGAGTTTGTACCGACCGCCGGTCGAGTTGTTCCGTTCGCTGTACAATGCAAGAAAGCGATTTGGGCCTCTGGTTGAGGGGAGAACGACCTTGAACCTCAATATCCCCTGTGTTGCCGCTGTGTTGTTGACAACGTTGATAGTCCAAGCACCCGCGAAGCAAGGCAGTCCTACGAAGAAAACTTCGGCCCCAAACGCGGGGGTCGTGACGGGTCGTGTTTTCGCAATCGCCCAAGACGGGGACCTCAAGCCTGCGCGAATGGCACACGTTTACCTTTTTCTGGAGAAGGGCCCCGAGGCCGCATCACTCACTAAAACGATAGGAACTACTCCTGACCTCTTTTATCTCCAAAAGAAACTCGATGCTATAAAAGAGGCAATTGCGGCTGGGTCGTGCAGAAGTGACTTGATTGCTACGGACAATGCAATCCTCGCTACCCTCGCGTGGGCCACGGAAAATCGCCTGACGGACTTCGTGCCTTTTGGCGACGCCAACGAGGAAGGCAATTTCACAATCACAAAAGTAAAGCCAGGGGTTTACGATGTCATTGCTCGGGGACAGGCGGGCAGCAATGACTCCTCTTGGTCTCAGGACATTACTGTGAAATCAGGGGAAACGGTCACAATCAAACTTAGTAATGTGGAATCTTCCTGTTCGAACGTTAAATGAGGCCCAGCGGACCTAGGGTCAGCTGCTCGGCTGGCCCAGGAAGATTCAATTGCTAATGACAGTCGAGGGTAAGCTTCCAACGTTGCGCCTGTAAGCTTCACCAGAAGGCTCCACTTGACGTAGCCCACGAAGGCTAGCTATATAGCGAGCGTTTGTATTCCTCAAATCGTGCCATAACGACTCGTAGGTACTCAGCCCCCTTCTCCGATGTAAGGAAGCTGGTTTGCTCGCCCCAATGGGCACCGCCGTTAAGTTCCGACACGGCGATAGCCGCGAAGAGCATGAGCGCCCTCCACTTGTCCTACGTCATCCACTCTTTAAGGTGCGGCTTGTTTTGGTCACACCAATCTATAGCGCTGTGCATAATCCAGTTCATTCTGGCGGCAAGAGGCGGATAACGTTGCTGGAATATCCGGGCCGCGTCCAGCGGAACCGGGGGCGTTGCATACAGGAAGCCGCCGGTTGCCAAAACAAAAGAAGCAAATAGGGCCTCCTCCTGTGCGCCACTGTTTGCGTCCGCGCAATTCAAGCGTTCCACCGCTCCGGCCCGTCCCTCGCCTTTTATCAGAAACGCCAGTACGAAATAGATGGCGTAACAGTCCGCGTCAACTTCAAATACTTGGGTCTGAATGTCACCACCCTCAAGCCCGAACGAGGTATGCGCCAAGTGACCATGAACGTGGTGCGCATACTCGTGGCACAGAATGAATGAGAGTTGCGTTTGAAATAACGCCACGTGGATTTGATTTGTTGGGGCGTGGTTGAATAGCTGAATAACGTGTTCTGATTTGCTCAGCCGGTCACACGTGTTCCACACCAAGCCGAGCATTCCCTTCGTAATCCAAATAACTGACACGCCATCTATTAGCATGGCGTTGGCTTGCGGCTCATCACTTTCTGAAAATACGCACTGGAAAGGCGGATGAGGAACATGACCCGGTACATTCTGTTTTTCGTTGTTCAGCGCTTCGTTCAGAGTTTTGCAAACGCCCTCTAAGAACGCTGTGAGCGTTCCGTCGTCGCCGGTGATTTGATAGCGCACCACTAAATTGTACGTCGGTCATCCTACGGAAAGTTCGGTGCTGTTGGTCCGAAACCTGTACTTTACTGGCTACGCCGAGACTGCAACCGGCGATTCAATAGAATCAATAGATTGCGAGCTTTACGGAATTGCCCCTTTCGAACCAGCTGCACTGCTCTTTCTTCGCTGACTCAAAGCACGATTTTCGAGCGCCTCATGGACTGCGTGAGTGTCGGCATCGCCGAAACGCCTGTCCTTGCGACCAGTAGCATTCCAGCATTACCGGGCTCTAATCTATTTCCCGGACACAAGAAACACCTCTCATCAGCCAAGCGAAACATGCCAAGAAGTCCCGGAAAGTCCGCTTGGCGAAAAGGAAACTCCTGTGACGGTCAAGAAACGCCCGATGACTGCCGATGGCACAGATGTAGAGCGCCGGAAAACGCGCCGCTTCCCTGTGGTCGTTCCGATTGAGGTGAGCTGGCGCGGAACGGACGGCATCGCGGTCAAGGAGGATGCTGTCGCCCGACAAGTCAACGCCAATGGTGGCTTTCTGAAGATGTCCAATTATCCGGTATTGGGTAGCAGGGTTACCCTCGCCAACTTTCTTTCTGCGCAGACAGCAGAGGCGAGGGTGCTTGCCGCACCCGATTCGCGCCAAGGTGTCGCGAACGGCATCATCGTTGAGCTAATCGTTCCCAACGAAAGCTTCTGGGGCGTGGATTTGCAGGTCAACAAAGCTATCGTCGAACTGCAAAATCTCGAAAAAGCGCTGCAATGCGAGGATATTGACCTTCATCTGGTGCGGGAATATCGCAACGCAGTGGATTACATCCGTACGACTACAGAAACGGTTCAGCGACTGCGGAAGCGCGACTTTCGAGGGGCGGATGACGGCGAACTGCTCTCCGTTCTGGCTACTGACCGGGTTCGGCGCACAATCAATCTCTGCTTGGAAGTGGTCGCCGACCTCGATGCTGGCCGCGTGGGACAGGAATCCAACAGCGTCCATGAACTCCAGCAAGCGCTCCAACATCTCCAGCAGCGGCTTAGACAAGGCGGCAACCTCCAGCCAAATGTTCGGTTAACTTGAGAGCCGGAGAGCCATTCAATATCACGCGGCAGTTTCCAGTTGCGTAGAAGCCTGCGGAACCTGAGTAATCATTCGCGTTGGGGTGGCACCAGCTTCCCGCATCAGCCTGCACACACTCGCGCGGGAAATGTGATGCTTGCTCGCAACTTTTGTTAACGACATTCCCGACCTTCGGTCTATAACGACCTGCTCTCTATCAATATTCAGGGGCGTGCGTCCAATTCGCCGCCCTTCGAGCTTAGCTCTCCTCATTCCCGCCCGAACCCGCTCAGCAATCAGCGACCGTTCAAGTTCAGCAATCGCGCCAATAATGGTTAACATTGCTCGGCCCAGCGGACCACCCGTGTCAATATTTTCCCGCAGGCTGATGAACTGGATATCGATATGGTTTAGCTCATCCAGAACCTCAAGGAAGTGGCGAACGTTTCTGGCAATCCGGTCGAAGGCTGTAACTAAGACAACGTCAAACCGATGGCGGCGGGCATCGGACATCAAACTCTCAAGACCGGGACGTTTCGATTTCGCCCCAGAGATTACATCGCTGTACTCACGAACGATTTCCAGTCCGCGCTGCTTCGCCAGTTCGCGCAGGTCAAGCAGCTGCGTTTCAAGGTGCTGGTCTCCGGTGCTCACACGGCAGTAAATTGCTGCGCGCTTCATTACTTCTTCTCCTTCTTTCTCAACCGACGGGGACCACGGCTTGTCTTCCCACGGTCCCCTTTCCGCTTGCTACCGCCGCGACCTTCCCAGTAATGCGCCGACTTGTAGCGGTGCACCTTATTGATGTCATCATCCGTGAAACGATAGAGCTTGCGACCATTCATGGGTATTGCGATGGAAGGGCGAACCTTGCCGTTCCAAATCCAGCGAAACAGAGTCTGCGGGTCTACTCCAAGCAATTTCGCCGCGTGCTTCACAGAATGATTCGCCATAGACCTATATTATAGGCATAATCATGGTAATTTGCAACACCGAGCGGCGCTGCTTGTGTACGCTTACGAAACCAGTCCAATAGCGCTATTTGCCTGCCGCCGCCACCGGCACTATCGTGGCTGAATGGAGCGGCGAGTGAACAGAACACATCAGACGGTGTTCTTGAGAACCCGCGCCGAAAACAGGTCATGAATGTGACGCTCACTTGCTTCAGCAGAAACTGCGGTAAGCCGAGGTTCTTGGAATACTACGTGTGTGTCGAGCACTTTGTTTGTTATGCCGCACCACGATACGCCGAATCGATAAAGGCCAAACCCATAACATATTCTGCAATCCCTGTGTTTCCGTCCGAAGCGACTTCCGGCAGTTCGGGCCAGCCTGAACATACGGCACGCAAGTCCGCGAAAGTGTGAGCGCACGAGCGAAACGCCGTGGTTTTTCTAACGGTATTTCACGGGAGTTTCTTGGTTTGGAAACCCTTCAGCGACCAACTACCTTGGTAATGACCGCTTCGCCATGAGCCGTTGATTTCCTTCGTTGCCGTGCTTTTTAGCATCTCTGCCAAGGATTCCGCATTTAAGCTCGCGGCATCGGCGGTCCAAGTCCCAGAGAGCAACTGTCCTTTCATGGGGCGAGCTGTCCACGTGCCCTGCCAGCGCTGGCCCGTTTTCTGCGCCGACCACGTCCCTTCCAGCAACACGTCACCAGCGTCGTTCACAAGCGTCCACGACCCGATTGCGCGATTGGGACTACGAAGTGAAACCTGCGCAGACCATGTGCCACGGAAAATCTGATTGGGACCCGCTGTTGCCGTCCACGAGCCAAGCAGGACGGGTGAAGCCTGTTGAGCGAGAGCGCAGAAGGCCACAATCAGTCCGAAAGCGAAACTCCGTAGTTTCATCCCGACACCAGCGACTCGTCCGAAAATGTTCGAATCTAGACACCCTTGGCTTTTGACTTTTCTGGCGTCTGGGGTTTCCCTGCCTCATCCAATTGCGCTGCAATTTCTTCTTTTGTCTCGTTAACCATTTCTTTGCCACGTTCGAGCAAGTCATCAGCCCGCTCACTCAGTTCACGCGCCGCCTTCCGAGCTTGCTTCTTACCTTGATTTAATTTTTTCGATAGATATTTGCGCGTTCCCTCACCGGACTTCGGCGCAAAGAACATGCTAATTGCCGCTCCGATGACGAGTCCCGTCAAGAAATAGCCAGCGCTTGAATCAATCTTTTCGGTCATGGCTCACCTCCGATTTCAGCAGTCTTGCCGTTGAGAAATTCCTATGGATAAGCTCACAAAAGTTCGCTTTCGGCGGCACGGCGATGGGTTTTATCCATCTTGGTGGCGGTCATCGCGCTTTGGTTGCGGTCGGGTTCGTTGCCACTCGTTAATTTCGTTTCGTAACTCACTCTTTCTCGTTTCGTTCGTTTCTGTTGCCAGTTGTCGCTCAAGTTCCGCTATTCGCCCAGCCGCAAAATCTGGTCGTCCCGATTTCTTCGGTTTTTCAAATCGCATCGCCATGCTCCTCTTTCAACAGTGTCTCACGATGATGGCCTTTACCGATGTGACATTCAACCATCGCGCATCGCGAAGACTGAAAGTCAAATGCTAACGCTTGACTATCCCAGCCCAGAAGCACATCTTTAAGTCCTCCACGAACCTCTTTGTGTGAGGTGCTTCATGAATTCGAATTATGAGATTTTCAAACTCCGGTCTGACGGGTCTTTCGTGCGGATTGAATCTGTCAAAAACATTGAACAAGCAAAAGCGGATTTGAAGAAACTAGTTTCAGGCGAACCGGGTGACTATCGTCTATGGGATTCGTCTGCCCACAAGTTCGTTGTCCCCCGCAATCGTTGAGGCAGCCGATGAGAAAGGGGAGCAAGACGAATCGAGCCAAGAAGAGAGTGTCAAAGAAGAAGACAACCAAAAGAGCGGGGGTGAAGGTTAGGGGGCAAGGAATAACCGGGAACAAGGCGAGCGCACGCAACAGACAGATTCAGTGGAAAAATCAAGGCGTGGATACGGTGACAGTCGCGCTGGGGGAACTGGAAATAATATCGGTCGAGCAATCAGGAGATTTGCAGGGTTTATCCAACGTCGAATGTGCGAGCTCGGAGAGCGTAGATGAGTTGCTCGAAGAAGGAAACTCGTTCGAAGCCGAAGTGGTGATGGGCGTGGAGGATGCCGAGGACGCTGATGAAGTAGAAGTTCGCACGCATGAAGTGCCTCAGGATGATGTTCCTGCCGAGTATCTGGATAAGGAAGGGTGAGTCACACGTCGCGCTCACCGACGAGACAAAAACAGCTCGATGCCAGAGGGAGCGTGGTTGGTAGCCTGCCAATCGAGTTTCTGTCAGAGGCATGCAGATGGGAGAGAACGAACTATCGAGCGCGGACCTGAAGCATTTCTGTCAGGCCGTATCGCGTAACGATGAGCCGTGCGACAGTCCAGCGACAGTACGTTGCACGAGATGCGGTAGATGGTTCTGCGATTCCCACGCTATGAGGAGTGGCATTCATGTGCTTTGCCGCCCGGAGAGGAGGGCGGCGAAGCTTAGGAGATACGGCAAAACCGCATAGCCTGTCAGCTAAACACCCGATTGTTGGGCGCGAGCGTCGTGCTCAACGATTTGGCATGCCCACGTTCCCAGCGGTCGCCCTGTTAGCCGTTGTAATCTTGCTGGGACTCCTCGCCGCGTGTCATTTCTTCCAAGGACGACGCCACAAGAACCATGCAAGTCGGAAGGGTCCAGACGAGTAGAGCAGCCAAGTAGGACGATACCAAAAGTCCGCCAGGACCGACCGAACTGCTAGGAAAAATCTTGCGTGATTCTGATGTGTGTTATAGCCTCGGGCCTTCCCGACATCCCTGCGCAGGAGGATTTTCTATGGGGATGGCATATAACATTTTCAGAAAGACTTCTGATTCTCCGCTCGCTTGGGTTGAGGCTACTGAAAGCATCGATGAAGCCAAGAAACGCCTCATCAGTCTAGCTTCGTCCCAGCCTGGCGACTATTTCATTTGGGACCCAGCCGACCACAAATTTATCGAGCCACTTCCTAAGTCGGCTTAGCTCAGACTTCTCGCGGCCCCGCCAGAGATTCACTTAGCGCACCGTTCGATAACTGTCTCCCCTTCACTCTTGGCAGTTGACGCAAAGCTTCCCCGACCCTACAACTTGCCCAAAGCTGGTTCCTGCCTTTCACGGAAGTTTCTTGGTTTGGGAGCCCTTCAGCGACCAGTTGCCTTGATAGCGACCGCTTCGCCATGAGCCGGTGACTTCCTTCGTTGCCGTGCTTTTCAGCATCTCTGCCAAGGATTCCGCAGTTGGGCTGGTCGCATCGGCAGTCCAAGTTCCGGAGAGCGACTGTCCCTTCATGGGTCGAGCTGTCCACGTGCCCTGCCACCGCTGGCCCGATTTCTGCGCCGACCACGTCCCTTCCAGAATTACATCACCCGCATCGTTGATAAGTGCCCATGACCCAAGTGCACGATTCGGATTGTGAAGTGAAGCCTGCGCCGACCATGTGCCACCGAAAGTCTGGTTGGGAGCCGCTGTCGCCGTCCATGAGCCAAGCAGGACGGGGGAATCGTCTTGGGCGAGAGTGCAGAAACAGAGAATCAGGCCGAAAGTCAAAGCCCATACCTTCATTCTGACACCAGGTTCTCTTTACCGGAGTGTGAGCGCGACTGCGTAGCCGGTTAGCAGCCCATGGAAGAATGCCTGCCGCACTTTTTGATTCGAGTCTTTGTAGTGGCGAGCCGCATCGTCAAGCGCGCGAAGTAATTTCTCCCGCCGAGCCAGTTTGCCCCCTCCCTTCACTAGCTTGGCCAATAGAACCCGTACCGCGTCGTCGTCGGCGATTGTAAACCTATGCGAATGTTGAGCCATCGCTGCACCTCCATATAGCAAATTGTATTCGTATTGGCGTCTCCTATCTCGTGAATCAGCAAATCCACCGGCATCGCGACCGCCTCGTACACCGCCTATCGTCGTTATTGCCGAGCAGTCAGCGGTAGTTTCACGGTAGAAACGGCGGAATATGCAGGAAACCGGGAAAACACCGGAAATCGGTGAGTAGAGATGTTCGTTCGATGGCCGTGATAGTCTCAGTTCACGGCGGTTATTTACGTCAACGGAACGGACTTTAAACCTTTATCGTGCCATTGCATCCGTGAGGTAATTCTCTGGCGGCAATGCGTTACGCCGCCGAGAGAACGCCTTGCTGAAAACTGTGTCAGAGCATTGCGTTCTGAGACGGTCAGATGTATGTTGCACGTCGGTGCGGAAATCAAAACGCAAATCTCAGTTAAGGAGCTTCAAATATGAAGCGAATCTTCGCGACGATTACTCTGTTGTGTGCCGCCGTTGCATTGGTTGTCAGCACCCAAGCCAAGGACGTACCCACTGACGTTCAAAAGGCTCTCATCTCGCTCGACAAACAGTGGGGCGAAGCTGGGGGCGATACAGCCAAACTCGACAAAATAATCGGCGACAACATGCTGGCCATTGGTTCCAAGGGCGAAGCGCAAGACAAACAGCAGCTGATTGCCGATAACAAAGCTGCCAGCGCTAATGTGCAGAACGCCTCATACAATGCGGACGAATATAAGTTCGAGATGCTAACCCCAGACGTCGTAGTGATGACGCACCGTGGAACCATCAAGGGCACGGAGAATGGCAAAGAGGTTACTGAATCGCACCGCAGCCTGCACGTCTTCCAGAAGGTGAATGGTCAGTGGCGGGTAGTGGCTAACGCGCAACTCCCGATAGCAAAGTAAAGGGCGAATGCGAGAAAAATAATCCAGGTTCTGACTGGATTATCCCCGCGAAGCAGCCAGAAACGTGGTTCGCAATTAGATACAATTCGCAGAAGGAATTTGTTCCATCCGTGCTGGAGGTGATGATATTGAGCAATGATGTTTTTCCCCGATTGGCCGGCGCGATTTTTCTCGCCGTTGCAGTTGTTCACGCCTTGCGGCTGGTCTTCAAGTGGCAAGTGATTGTCGCCGGTTGGCAGGTTCCGTTGTGGCTAAGCGTGGTCGCATTTGTTATGGCGGCCTATCTTGCGTATGAAGGTCTTAGGATAAGGAAGAGGAATTAGGTCTGCGGAGTATTCACGCGATAACCTCCGCCCAATGAAGTCAATCAGCAGACATCGCGATGGAGCCAGTCAGGGACCAGAGCGAACCCCGGAACATTGAATCGGCCTTTTTTGTACGAGGTCCTCTCCGCTCGTATTACTTCATCGCAGGCACGATAACGATGGGAATTGACCTTGCTATGGTTGGATTCTTATTGGTCGTTTTTGGAATCAAATGCCGCCGATGGCTATCCTCGAAATCGGGTTTGCTGTGGGTGCCATGTTGGTATTGTGGAATCGTGCTTACATCAGTTGTCGAAGGCTTCATGAAGTGTATTCTCAAGCCAAATCGAGCCCTTCATTTGCTCGTTCACCGCTTGACACAGCGTTGCGGAATGCTGCGGCCATCACAGGCGCCTGTCTATCCTTTTCATTCTTTATCGCAGCGTGGCTTCTTCTTGCCTTCGGCTCAGCATTGCGGGGCCGCTGAGAGCTCGTAGCCGGCACCGTGCGAAGAGAAAGACATAGTGAAGCCGACGGGAATCAATCAGCTGTACCAAGCAAGCTTCACTGAACTGCGCATCACCAGTCATCCGATGCATTTCGTGTTGGCGGTCATGGATTGCTTTTCACGCTACCTGCTCGTGTTGCGAGTTTCCTCCTCGAATACAACCCAAGACCTCACTACCGGATTAGACGCAGCGTTAAGAGAAGCAAGGCAGGTGTCAGAGCTGGGTAACGATGATGTGATTACTCTGGTGACAGACGGTGGCCCGAGAGTGACCGCATCGGAGTTCTCAGACTACATTTCAAGCACGCCCTTCAACCATATTTCTTGCACGACTCGCCCTTTCCGGTCTCTGGGGATGGTCAAGCGGCTAATCTGGGCGCTGAAAGACGAGGAAACAAACTTGTGGAAGTATCGTGACCCGGTCGAAGCTCAACTTTCACTGGAGCGATTCCGCCGTACTTACAACTTCGTGCGACCCCACCAAGCGTTACGGTATCAGGTTCCAGCTGATTTGTTTTGCCAGAAGTCCGACTAATCAGCCTGAGCTAAGCTTTCAAATTCACCGTCAAGACCGCCTCGTACGCCGCCTGTTCTCGGTATTGGCACGCAGTCTGCGGTAATTTTATTATGCAGGTCGGGGGTGGCTGTCTAGCTGGGAGGCGTCTGCCTTCGTATTTTCTCGATTAGCGCTTTACGGTTTTCCTCGCACCGGCGGTACTCAGCGGCCAGAAATTCTAAGTGGTGTCTCTCTTCACCATCAGCCGTGCATCGAGCGATATCATCGAAAGATTGTGCCGCATTAGCCAGCCAGCGAATATCCTCCTCGATTAAGGAAACTATCTCCTCGAACGATAAGATGGGTTGCTCCAATAGCAAACTCCAGGGCTGGGGCAACAAAAAGTCGAGTTCCCGTCGCGAAAAATCAAAAATGAAGTGACCTTACGTCGCTGAAAAAAGTTGCTAGTGCGAGTGATGGGGCACGATTGGAAGTGCGCCGCCTACTTGGTGCACATGATGAATTTTCCCCACGCACCAGCGGCCTCCGACGTAAAGAAGTCGCGCAATACCCACTCCGAAGATGGCAGAAACTAGAATCGCCAGAAACGAGCCGACCAAAATCACTGCACCAACCACCCAAATCAAAAGTTGTAGCTCTACGGTACTAAACGATGGCAGCGCCATTGCGTTTCTCCAAGAACCCAAGACAACGCGGCAACCTTCAGTGCGGTTCCTTGACTTTGTAATTGCATGTTGAATACCACGGAGGGCACGGCACATCCGCAACCAAATCAAACGGTTACGGAGATGACGTGCATTGCCTACTGAATTTAGCCGAGAAATTCTTTCAATTACAGGGAAAATCCGTGGACATCACGCAAGCTTTGCTGCTTCGCCTACCGCTCCAGTGCCAACGCAATCACCGACGAGCGACACGGATAGCAAGGTGGCGCGAGCTGAATCCCCAACTGGAAATCACTGGCATACGTTGGTGCGCAAGCCAGACTTCAGGCGAGTGCTTCGTAGTGTTACGATTGCAGGAAATGCTGATTTGCCCTGCTTGTAGTCATAGCGTGGAGATTCCGTTAACGGAAACTGTCACATTGAGGTCGCACTTCCGCCAGCTGGCTGGCCATTGCGCCCCGTACGATGTCGGGAGCCATAGCCGCCGGGCGAGCGCCATACGTTATGTTAGATTGGAAAAGTTCACTATGGAAATTGAGTATCCGGAAACGCTAGCCGACTACGACTCCGACGCAGTGGTTAACCTGGTCCAAAACCCGTCAACTTGGGTGGAAAAAGGCCGTCAACCCGTCCCGGTTGGTAAGATTCGTGTGAATCCCCATGATGGGGGTCGCCGCCGTTGGAACCGACCAGGTTTTCGGGAAGAAGTTGATTCTCTGGTGGGACAAATCGAATCTCTTCAATTCTTCGTTGCCATATTAGTCTGGAAAGGTAGGCGCGCTTATACCGTTCTCGACGGGCATCACCGGCTCCGTGCTGCTAAAGCATTGGGGTGGACTGAAGTGCCCTGTGTAATTCTTGGTCCCAACTAGCACCCGTGGACCATCATCCCCGTGGGAGAGCGCAACGCCTATGTGGGCGCGCTCAAAAAGGCGAGCGTCGGCGAAGACATCGGACCATTCGCGGATTTTCTCGCGAACTTGGTCAGGAAAAGGCTGGCGGGCGGGGCGTTGCCGGCAGTTCCAAAAGGAGCCTAGGACACGGAACGCCAGAGGTTTTTCAAGACAATCAATACCAGCATAACAGAGCAGTTGAATTGCTGACAACGGACTAGCTGGCTGGTACAGTACTCATCTATCTAACCGTTAGCTAATCATTGTCAGGCCGGAGCGTCGTAATCGCATGCAAACCGTAGCAGTCGCTGAGGTCCTGGCCGCCGAGGGATTTGCTCCGCCGGACCTCAACGTTCTGGCTCCAAATGAGCAGAACTATACGGCCCTTTTAATGCAACCCCAGGGGGACATCGAGGTTAGCCATGACGGTGTTCGCAACCGGGACCGAACCCTTGCACAAGCGCAACTCCGCGCATTTTTGGATGATGCGCGAGAAACAGACGCTGACCTCGTAGTCACGCCTGAGTATTCAATGCCCTGGACGACGCTGGCGGGCGCGATTCAAGCCGCGGTTACGCCTTCCCTACGAAAACTTTGGGCAATCGGATGCGAAAGTATCAGATATGTCGAGCTCGAACAGTTGAAACAGGACCTCGCGCCATTCGCAACGGTGATCTTTGAAGCGCTACCCGCCAATCAAGATCGATTCCTAGATCCGCTCGCATATCTTTTCCTTGCCCCGCGAACCGACGGAAACGGCGCCAAGCTGGTCGTACTCGTACAATTCAAGACATTCCCGATGGCCGATAACGATCACTTCGAGACCAATGGCATGCAGCGTGGCACGCGCATCTACAAATTCGGCGTTGCCGGCCAGACGATTAGACTCATTTCCTTGATTTGTTCGGATGTTCTCGATTTTCATGATCATGAGGCTGCGGCGGTTTACGATCGTGCTTTGGTGATTCACATACAGATGAACCCAAATTTTCGCCACGATCGGTTCCGGCAGTACAGAGATAAGCTCCTAGGTTTCCAGGGCGACATGACGGAGGTTCTCTGCCTTAATTGGGCAAAGGATGTTCGGGTGACACGCAATGGGGAAACAAAAGCCTGGCACAACATATCCGGTTCGGCATGGTACTTGAAACTTGAGAAATACGACGATCGCGACGAGACGTTGGTCGCGAACCACCGGCGGGGCCTGTACTACACTTGGCTTCAGCCCCTGTATTCACACGCTCTGTTCTTCAATTTCGCCTCGGCAACATATTTGATTACAACAAGCAAGGTAGCCCATATGGGTGTTCCGGCGGTGGTATCAAGGCGTCGGGGCCCGCAGCTCACCCGGTCATGCGAATGGAATGTCGCAAGCGCGACCTGGACCGAGCGGCCTGCAGCGGATGACGGATTCGCTGCTATCGCAGGCGAGAGTGGCCACGCCAGCGCGGATATTCACCAAATCTCGAATGAAAATCCGCTTGCCGCCGAGCGCGTCCTTGCGCTTTCTGCAGGGAAAATAGGCCATATAGAAAAGTGGCACAATGTTCGCCAGCTGGATTCGTGCGGGATACAAAAGGCGGAAGTGATTTTCCGAATGACTTTCTGCCAGGACACCCACGAGGAAGCAGCCGATTTTCGCATTGAGCGACTCAGGCGCTGTGGAAATCTGTGGGATATACTGACAATGGAAGATAGGCTGCCGCCGTCTCTCGCGGATTTTAAGCAGGGTTTTAACTTAGCGTGGTCGCCACAATTTCCCCATCAGAACGCAATCTCAGCGGACGGCCGGCGCGCAACCGCAATCTATATGGGTGAGGGGTGTAATGCCGAAGGCGCCAAAAAAGTAAAAAAAACAGCCGCAGCATACCTCCAAAGAAGCGTTGACAATCCAAGCGACAGCATTGCCATGCGACAACGGCTAGCCGTTTGGTATCGGGACAATGGCGTAATTACGCTTTGCGCTCCACACGAGTATGTCCAGATCGACCAGACTGGTAACGCCCCGGAATTCGATATTAGTAGGGAAAAATGAGCCTTAGCATCGCCCAACTCAGAGAGCGCGTAGCGAGCCGCTTTTCCGACTTTGAACAAGTCGATGATTCCGTTATCCGCTTCACCAAGAAGGCCGGTGAGCGTGCTTTCGCGGTCTGCTACCTCGATGTCGCTCAAGATTTGCCGGACACAGAGGAATCGCTCACCAAATATCAAGACAGGGTGATCGGGAAACATTATTTCGAAGGCGGCAAGAGCATTCAATGGAACAATTACCTGTATTTCATCACGAGTGCTGACCGGCTCACGAGTAACGAAGCGCGGCACGCCAAGGAACTGATTGAACGCGACCGAAGCTATGCGCGCAAGTTCGTTATCCCGGAAGAAGACCTTGATTCTGTCCTAACGCAGCCAATCATCGAGATTGCCAGCAGCGGTCCGCGCATCAATGTTACGTCCCGGTGGATGGATCGGCTCGCGGAAGCGGGTCTGGACCAGGCGATCGTCAATAATGAGAACCTACCTAAAAGGCTGGCACTCATTGAGTCCTCGGCTCCGACGGCCGGCAAGCGGCCGAAACGATTAAAGCCGAAACAAGTGGTAAGCCCTCCCCCGTTCATCCGTTCGCTGGACCTGATGACGTTTCGTCGATTTCCGTTGCAGCGACAGTTCAATTTCGGAGTTGTCAATCTGATCTTCGGGTCAAATGCGACCGGCAAAACCTCGCTGCTGGAGGCCATCGAACTGTTCTATTGCGGACGAAACAAGCGAAACCCGGACGATGCTCCGCTCTATGAGCTGGATGCTGTGCTCGCAGACGGAAGCAGTGAAAAGGCAAACGATGATCGAAGCTTACAGGAGTTTAGGGACCGAAACCTAAATTGGTACGGCGTATCGGAAGTGAAAACAGCGAAGCTGTACTCAAGCTTTTCTCAATTCAATTTTCTTGATACCGACGCGGCGGTAAGTCTCACGGACTCCACAGCTCATATCGACGAAGATCTCGCCAGATTGTTGGTTGGCTCGGACGCCTCCAGGATTTGGGAAAACATCAATCGGGTATGCGAGGCCGTGTCGATCAAGTTGAACGACCTTCGTGCGCCGGAGAAACAGATTGCAGAGGAAATTGCTGTTCTGCGGAAGCGCATAACCGAGACTGCCGGCATCAAGCAGGAATCGGACGCTATTCGCATTCGTCTCGAGCAAATGATCGATCGCGCGGGTTGGAGAAGCACCCCCGAGAATAAAGAGACCTTTGCGACCATTCTCGTGGAAACGCTTACGGAGATGGTATCCGTAGCACAGCAAGCTTCGGCGCTAAGCTGGACCTCTTCTCCGGTTTCGATGGAAGGGCTTGTCAAGTACAGTCGTGACGCGAAAGTCGAAAGCGAACGCGCTGCCGCAGACATCGAGCGTCTTGGTCAGATGCAGCTGAGCCGACAAAAGCTTGCCGATACGATCAAACGTGATCGAGCCGCACTCGATCTAGCCCGCCAAGCCAAGCGCACGGTCGAGGCGGGCGTGGCCGAGCGCGTCGCCGAGAGAACCCGGCTTCAGAACATAGTGGCTGGGCAGTCTGGAGCCCTTGCCGGGTTTGACGGGGATGGTCTGAAGGCACTTTCCGCGAGCGTTCCTGATATGAGCATCGCTGTCTGTCTCCAGAGAGCGACCTCAACGCGCGCCGCTGCGGAAGCGCTGCTCATCAAGCGGAAGAGCGAGTATGCGGACTTCACAAAACTGCGCGATAGGTCGCTTAGCCTGATGCAGGAACTGCGCGAAACCGCAGGCAGAATTCTCCAGAATGCGTCTACTCCCGATCGGTGTCCGCTCTGTCATACGCAATTTGAACCCGGTGGCTTGGCTAAGCATATGAACCTGGGCGTTGATGAACATCTTGAAGCAGCCGGCCAGAAGCTTTTGAATCAGGTGCGGCAACAAGAGACGGCAGTCAATGAAGCCGTTGTTCGCGCGACGGCCGGAGCCTGGCTGAAAGGGTTCTGCGAGCGGTCGGGCTTGAGTGATGGCATTTCCGTGGTGTCCGGCCTAAGCGAAATTGAAAAGGCCCGGCAAGTCGTGGCGGACTCGCAAGCGCGCGTCAAGCTGCTGGAGGGCGAACTTCATTCTCTGGAAGCGCAGGGATTTTCAGTCGCGAAACTGGATGAGGCCTTATCGCAGCTCCGCCGCTCTGGATTCCGAAACGTCGAGGCTTCACGCGAGGCTTTGGACCTTCTCCTTTCAACGCTAGAGAAGGAATCAACGACATTAGCCAGCTCCTTGGAAACCGAGAGTAAACAGGCGGATGAACTTCTGCACGCGCTCCAGGCTCGATTTGCCTTGTCGGACGGCGGCCTAGATAGTGTGAAGTCCGCCCTATCGCAAGTAAACGAACGCCGCGCAACGACGGCCAAGATTCAAGCCAAACTGAGTGCGTTTTTCGCGTCCTTTCCGTGGCCCGGTAACAAGCCAATCGCGGAACTCGCTGTTGAGGCGGAGTCCATCCGCAAAGTCGCGGCCGAACTGCATGTCGCCCTCGGCCGAGAAAATCAGGCGCGGTCTGCATACACCGCATCAATCAAGCGAAAAGATGATCTGGATAAACAGCTTGAGGCCTTGCGGTCGCGGATAAAACGGCTCACAGAATCACACGGCGTGCTCCTGGATCTCATCGCGAATCATTCTTTGTCCGACGCGATGGAGTCCACGTTGCAGGAGAATCGCGCGAGTATTGAGGCGATCTTCGCGCGCATTCATTCTCCAGCAGAGTTCCGTGGCCTTGGGTCGAAGGTTACGACATTGATTCGAAAAGCAAACGACGAAGAGGCGGAGTTGAGTCAGATAAGCACGGGACAGCGTTCGGCATTTGCACTATCGATTTTCCTCGCGCAGAATGCCCAGCTTACCGCTGCGCCACCGGTAATTCTGATCGACGATCCGATAGCGCATGTCGATGACCTGAACTCGTTGTCGTTCCTTGACTACCTCCGGGACATCGCTCTGACGGGGAGCAGGCAGATTTTCTTCGCAACGGCCAACGACAAGCTCGCGACCCTATTTGAGCGAAAATTTGACTTTCTGGGATCTGAAGGCTTTCGTCGATTCGATCTTCGCAGAGACGCGCGGGGAGCCGGCGCGTAAGTTTAGGCGGAGATATGCTGGCCGGATGGCAACCCCGTCAAACCGTAGCGGCGTACGGGCCCGAACTTTTCTCCGGATAGCTTTCATAGAAATGTTCAAAAACGGCCGAACATTTCTGCCCGTATAATTCCTTCGTATAAGCGCCAGGCAGACCGCTATCGAGCATGTCCTTGATGGTATCCTCAACGCGCGCGCGCGCCACGCACTCCTCGCGGGACGGGTTGGTATCTTTCGGTTCTTTGACCCGCGTTTCGCTCTGTTCCAATCGCCACACCGTCCAGCGTGCACATCCTAATTCGCATCTTAACCTGGGGTAGCGATCGCGCCAAGTTCGGTGCGCCCGAGACGAAATACAAGGGTTTGAGGGTGTGCGTGACGGGCAAGATCACGAGTCATCGGGAGAAGCCCGAGATTATAGCGACTGAGCCGAAGCAAATCGTGCAGGAGAAGTAGCTTCCACGAAGCTTGGTTAGCAGTGGCGCTTGTTTCTCCGTCGTGGTTCCGAACCTGCTACGAAGCCAAGTCGGTCTCTTCCTCCTCATAATCCAGCGGCGCCGACCTTAACTGAATTTTCACACCCGCCCGGGCAGCGGCTGCTTCAATTTCCGGCATCGGCGTCCCGTATATACGGTTGCGCTCGAGGCCGATTTTTGCGAACTCTGCCATTATTTGTTTCACCCGCGCGTCCGAATCGTACGGCGAAGATGGTTGCTGAATCCTCGCAGCTGGGAAGACGCCGATGTCCCGAACAATTTGATAGGCAAGCTCCGAGTTTTTATTCGCTTCCAGTTCGTGACGAAGAGCGCCTAGCGCCGCCGGTATCAAGCCCCATAATTCTTCCTGCATCTGTTTAACGAAATTCTGAACATCTTCGCTTCGAACGATGCGGACAATCGTCTGCCGGGCTCTTCCCTCTTCGCGAGATATTTTCCGGATGCTGTAGCCTTGAATAAACTTCTGCTTGATGCGCTCAACCTGCGGTGCGGGTACGAGCGAGCTGCCCCTTATGGTCGGTTTTGGTACGGAGTGGTCTATGGTAGCGAGTGCACCCGCGGAATTCGGAAGCAGTTCAACCTTCAATCGATGTCGCGATTTATCGGTCTTATGTGGGTGGTTGATTTTTCGCGACGTAGTTCTTCGCTTAGCGTGCGTGGTCATCTGTGAAAATACCTCGAGCAAGGTTATGAATTACAAACCAGCGTCCTAAAAGTCATCTGGTTTATCGGGCGAAGAGTCCAGCAATTGCTGCACGTGGGGCGGTAGATCATAGGGGATGCGACCCGGGTCTTCACCGTGCATGCAGAACGGACAGTTGCAATGTTCGTGCGCCGTGTCTGTGCCGGGGCAATTGCACTGATATTTGACGAAATCCCTGGTGAAATGCTCGGCGCACATAAACAGGTGATACCACCCCGGCTCTTCGCCACTGCTATCCCAAGATCCCTGCACATGGACCACTGCGACCGCCTTTGAGTACTTCTCGAAACACTCGCCATGGCCGCAACTGGCCGGTGGGTCAACGTCTTCCGTTCCGCCTACCTCGATTTCACGTGTACCGGGAGGAAAAATTCCGATGGACAAAGTAGCGTAATCCACTTGTCCACTGGCGCTGAAGCGGGTGATGGTCCCGTTGGGATGCTTCCAGGCTCTTCTTGCTTCTTTATTGACCACGTTGGTTCTCCTCTTTCAGATTTTGTACTGACGCTGCCGCAAATGCTTTAGCTCGACCGAACTCCACGGCCTAGCAGCATCGGCAGCCTCGGTGGAGTTACCCACACCAGAAAATTTCGAATGTTTGAGCCGCAGGCGAAAATATAGACCGTACGAGTGCGAGCCATCGTCTGCATTTCAGCTCGACCGCCGCCGGCTATTTCGCAACTCCGAACGAACCCCAAGCGGGAAGAAAACTCTGAAAGCCACCATCAATCCTTTCGGGTTCATCCCACGCAAACTGCTTCCCGTTGCTCCTATACGCTTGCGCTATCGTCCGTTCCACTGACCCATCCGGCAGAATCAAGCGAATTACAATGGCTTTATCGCGGTCAGGAAATGTAGTGGCAGTATCCGAAACGGACAACACCTTACTAGCTTTGACGGAACGCGCGAGCACGCTTACCCTCTCATAGTAGGACGGTGCCAAAGCATTGTTTACGAATGCGAATGAGGGTCTTCCATCTGGGCTAAAACCTGTGAAGCAAAGGCAACCGTCGCGGATATCTCCGTATTCTTTCAACCCCTTCCTGACGTTTGGCAATATTTGCTCCGTGGCAAATCTATCGAGGTTCATATGTCTGTACATCTCCTTTTCCGGGTTGTAGACCGGCTTCTGTGATGTGAATTCAACACCTACTTCATTCCACTCGTGGCAAGTTCCTTGGCTTCGTCGGAAACTTCGATGTGTTCGTCGGATTCACATCGAGCTGTGCCAACGGCGCATTCGCCCGGCTGTGAACGGCGAGTTTCGCGGGTCTTTTGCTCCAGATTCTCCAGCCGTTGCATCATCTCGTCCCAAATTTTTGCTCCGCGACGTTCTCGCATGCGCTCTGGGTAGCGAATGATGGTCGGCACCGGAACTTTCATATCGACACCGAGCACCATGCGGCTAGCGGCGATCATGTGCTGCCGCGTTCGTGCTACCGCGTCTTCAATTTGCGTGTCTGGTGCCCCGATCAGAACTGCATCATGAAGAGGCGCGTGAATCGTGATGCCATCGTCAGAGGCCAAAACACATGCCCAGCGCAAAATTTCTGAGCATGTTGCTTGCATCGGAAAATTTCTGGAACGGTTTCTCGCAACTGAAAACAAATAGTCGTCGAACCGATCAGCGGGATCCAGATGATGTTGCCAGCCGTAAGCCGTGCTCTCGACACCGGTCTCGTACAGAAAAATATCTGTTCGCACATCCGACCAATGCCAATAACGCACGTACGAAGCATGGTTTTGGCGCACGAACTCCTCAGCCTGCGCCACGGTCGAGCCGGGAAGTTCCTTGTGCAGGGACATCGGAGAAGCGCCGTAAAGTGTGCTGAGCAGCCAGACTTTCATAACATCGCGCAGCGGTCCGATTGTCTCCTTTGTGGATCCTTCGGGCGCGAGACCCATTCGGATTGCGCAGTTCGTGTACGGATCTCCATTAAGGTAATCAGCCAGTAGATTCGGGTCGCCCGACAGAACGGCGGCGATCAGTATTTCGGCTGCGCTGTAATCCAAATAGGAAATCGCCCAGCCAGGTGGTGGCGCAATAAACCCGCGAGTCCAAGCAGATTGCGCAAGAAGAAACCGTTTCGAGGACGGTGCGCAGCGCCCCGTAATTGTATCGAATGGAAAAAGCGGGTAACGGCTCATGCAATCTGTGCCGATAACTAGGTCGAAGGCTTTCAAGTCCTTCATTCGCTTCACTACCGAAGCGAGAGCTGCCACTTCGGGACACAGTGCAGCCATCGCTTCGAATGCTTCTCCTTCGGTTGAGTACACCCTCCGGTTACGCGGTCGGGCAGTCTCCATTTCTACCCGTTTTTTCGAGCGTTTTCGTTTTGGTTTCGGCCAGTCGTTTTCCAGACCCAACGAATGCACGAGGGCTTCCAGTTTGTGGTACTTGAGAGTGGTGCCCTCATAAATGTCCATTTTGGTGCCTGCGAGCTGCGATACGAGGTCGAGCTTTAAGGCGTCCGCGTGCTTACTTAACTTGTCGTATAACACCACGTCGGTTGGAATTCCCACGCGCTGAATTCTCGCGGCCGGGCGCATGAAATGGGCGCGAAAAACAGCTTGCGGGAGACTGCCGATTCGGCGCAGCACCACCTTACCCACCGCAGCCGTGTCCATCACGTCATCGCGGCAGTAGTTCAAAATCAATTCGCGTTCCTGCGCGGAGAAGGGATGTCCCCGGAGAATTCGATCGCGCACGGCTTTTTTCTCCGCTATAGAACGGACAGGAAAGCCGCACCGCCGAACAGCCCCGAGCAGCGAACTGTCCCATTTATCAGGAAACTTACGCTGCCGAAACTGTGGCGGTGGTCTGAGACCCGAAACCTCGTTCTTGAGTTCGATATACAAATCGATGCAATTGCGCGGAAGCGCCCACCCTAGTGAGAGATAACAAATCCACTCGGCTGCTGCAGTGAACGTGATGTAAAGCGCGTCTGTGTCGAGCGGGTTTGCGTTTAAGCCATTCGGCTCTTCGAAAAATACGGGGATCCACGTGCCTGAGCGCACTTCGTACGCTTGCAGGGCAACCGGCTCGACCGGACCGTCAGGCAAGCCGGGCTGAGGATAGAATTCGGTATCAATAACGTAGACCTTCCCGAAACAATCGAGAATTTCGGGAAGGTCCGCGGCAGTTAGTGTCTCACTCATCGTATGCCCCGCAAACGTTTCACGATTTCGTGGTCTAAGCTGCCGATGTAGCGATCCTTGAATGCGCGCGCCAGATATTCCCCAAAAGACCAATCGGGGAACACGGGATCGGGAAGACTGGCTTCCGGGCGTTCCACGCGGTAACCACTTGAGTCCGGCACGATCTTCGCCCACTCCACCATGGCAATCAGGATGCAACCGTCGCCAGATTCGTGCCAATCCGAACCCGTCTGTGCCACGTGGTACAGGAAAAGACGCCCCGTGTCAGTGATCGCTACTGCCAATCGATAATATTTCACATTGACCTTAACCTGCGGTGGCAGGGAATCGATCAGCTCAGGTGCGATCAAGTACGGGTCGAACCGTTTGGCTTCGCTGTCGCCATAGAGCGGGAAGACGCCGTTAAAATCGGGGTTGGGATGCACGTGTACAAAGTGATCCGCTGGAGGCTTGCGTATCTCAAGCTTCGAAAAAGCCGTTGGCTTTATGGGAGCCTTCGGATCCAGCCTGGCGTCGGTAGGCGTTTTCCACCGAGCGGGATCGAAGATGCTGCCACCCACGTTGTTTTGCGTTTTAGTTGTGGCTGGCGACCCATCGGGGTTAACAGCCGATGCCTTTGCCGGCTCCAAAATCACTTCCGTGTCTGGAGTTTCTTGACCTGCCGATTGGTGCTCACAAATGGATTTTTCTTCAAGCTCTGCCATGCACATCTCCTTTTTCTTACCTAGGTTTCGTCGTTCCTTGCTCCCCCGTTTGACCCACCACCAACTCTCCGGTGGTAAATAAAAGCTAAATCCTTTCCTTCTGGAACCCCCTCCCTCCCCCTCCCTCTGTCGCCAATAAAAGAAGAAAAGAAAGAAAGAAGAAGAAGAAAAAAGAACTAACTCTCGCCATCTTTCGCTCCACGCTGCTGACTGCCTCCGAAAGCATGGCTATGCAACCAGATATCAACATCTCCAACCAAATACCGCACCAGCCGCCCCAATTTCAGAAAGCGAGGGCCTCTGCCCTCCCGCCTCCACTTTCGTAACACCGCGACCGAGACGCTCGCCCTGCGTGCCAACTCCGATTCCGTCATTGCATCTGCCGATTCATCCACACGCATGTGCAACCCTCCTGTGAGCTGTTAGCTCATCGAATTACAGCTGGAATTCTATCGGGATCAGAAATTTAGGCGTGTATACGGACGCGACTCTTTTTATACACAACTGCAGGAAAACGCTTGGCAGGCAGATCCGCTGGGCTAGGAACGGAGGCGATAGACTAGTTGGCGCACACTGGGAGCATCGTAACCCGTGACCCACCCGATCAATTCGTCTGTAAAATCTATAGGCCTGAGGTGTCCTGCGACCGACCTACCCGCGAGCAAGTTGCGAAGTGACTTGGGTTGCGCGCTCAGGAAACGCTGAAAAAGGTCTTCGATCCGCCCGAATTTAGGAAACGTGTCAGGCTCCCCTTTCACCGTATCTACGGTGGCGTCGAGCAGGACCAAATCTGCGGGAATACCGTTGCTATCTTGGAATCTTGCGCGCACAGATTTTTGCAGCTTTTTAGTTTCCTTAATGAGGTCTGAACGCGAGCGCGCCCACCAACCTTCCAACGAGCCCTTTTTTTTGCCTAGCGGCACAAGCGTGAATTGAGCAAAGTAGTCCCCGAGTCGCTTCCAGCACCGCGCACCGTAGTCTCCTTCAAGTGGCCAGTAGGTCACGCGCTGCTGGATGTCCGGCGCTAAGAGAATTATCGGTCCTCCCGCCACCGCCGCCTGGAAAATGACGCTATCCATGGCGGCGTAAATCCGGGCGCGCGTCTCCTCTGGAGGCTCAAGGTGATGCTGTCGAAAGAGTTCAAAGTCCGTCGGGGAAAGCCGATGTTTGATTTCCTCGATTACGTACTTTTCAATCTCGGAAACGAGGGGCGCCCTTTCCGAAGGCGTCATGGGAATTTTGTTGATGGTGCGGGCGGTAGCAACAAAATGGACAACCGAGTCGCCGGATGGGTCTTTAGCGAGGAGGCGATCGAAAGCACTCCTCCGATCATTCCGCTCACGAAGAGCTTCCGCACCAATCTCACGTTCGGTGCCCCGATTGTGACTTCGACGTTCATCGAAGCGGCCACTTTGCTCCTTTTGGCGAGCTTTGTCCTGATTTGCGTTTGTCCTTCGCTTCCGTGGTTGGTCACTCATCGCGTATTTTGGCTCTGACGAGCCCTCCATGCTGCGGCTTTGCCGCTTGAGAAACGAACAGCCGATTTTCGCGATGTGTACTCCTCAGGTTGAAAACGCGCAAAGCGTGGGGGGGGTGGCACCATGCGATTTGCGGACGCTGCACCCGTAACTGATTTTGATTGTAGAGTCTCCGCTTTCTGCTCGGAATTGGTGCGCGCCCGCCCAGCACGTGAGATCACCCAGGAAATCTCACCAACGGATTAATTCACCCAGTCACGAACGACAAAGCTGAGCTCCCGCTAGGTTATCTCCCGCGGACTCACATTGCGCATTTCCGCCAGACCCGCTGCCGCCAGATTTGTAAATAAAAATGTTCCGCCGTACACAGACTCATATTCCGTCCTAGCGCAAACTGCATTAGCCATCGTTAAGTAGCGGCTCGGAAGTGGTGCCAAAACCGAAAAGGAGAAAGTACGTGCGGAAACTGTATCGCTTTGCATTCAGGGTCACGAACGGCGAAGAAATCGCCATCAGCTACGATCTTATATCTGGTCAGAACGAGCAGGACGCGTGCGCGAAATTCTATGAATTGCAGGAATTGCGCTTGAAATTTTGGGAAACCCGCCACCCTCGCGCGAAATCGTCGGACTTCCGTAGCACCGGTCGTTTGGAAGTCCTAGCTGTCGACGAGCTTGACCCGGCAACGATCACGGGACGTCCCGAAGGGTCACATCTCAGCATCGTCCCGCTCTTAAAGCGTCTTCCCAGCAAGTCGCTTGTAATCAGACCCGCGGATCGTGCGTGCTGCGAATGGGGCTGGGTACACAAGGTGTTGTGGGACGGGGACGGGCATGAGCTTCATGACAGCTTTAGCGTTGTCGGCTGCCGCAGCTACGTAAAGATTCCACCGCGTTGGCCGCCCTTCTACGTTGTGGAATCTGCCGACGGCGCGCTCGGCGTTTGCCTGTGCCCACAGCACTTGGCGGAGTACTTCCCTCAATGGAAGAGGATGCGGATAGCTGCGAACCACTTGCTCAGCGACAAACGGCAACAGATTGATGCAGCGGGCAACGGTTCGCGAACGCCCCCATTACACCGTTGAATGGAGCCTGAGCGCTTTAGTACCTCTTTTGAGATATCGCACATCGCGTGCGCGTCCCACGAAACGAAGACCCGACCGAGCAACTAACCGCTCGGCGGCACAGTACAAGGAGCAATACGAAGATGAGCGCAACGCTCAAGGTCATTCGCGCGGTTACGTCGAATCATCACGAGTTCGTCGAAGTTACTTCGGGGTCTAAGGAAGAAGCAATAGAAACTGCGAAGAAGGTCGATGGCTCGGCGTGGCAACTTGAGGATGTACCGGAGTACGAAAGCAGCAAAATTATCGTGGTCGAAGTCGATGGAGAAGAATTTCCCGTCGAATAAAACTGCTTTCCGGTCGAGAGCGAACCGGTTGTCGATGTAGCGGCACTACGGGAAACATCGTGCCGGCAGAAGTAAAGCCGACCGCGCAAGCGCGATCCGCGCGGCGGCAACGCAGTGAAAAGGAGAAGGGATGGCGATTGAGGGTTACTTTGGGCTGTGTCCAATCTGCAAGAAGACCGACGGCTACGTGAACGCTGGAAGGAGTCACTGGTTTATCTGCGAGGAACATCGGGTGCGCTGGTGCATCGGCGCTAACGTGTTTTCATCATGGCACTATGAAACCGAATCTGAGCAGCGGAGTCATTGCGAGGAAATTGGGTTTGATACCTTCAAGGACGTCAAACCATTTTATCCAGAGATTGAAGGTGTTCAGCGTCTGCAAGACGAAGGGGGCAAAGGAAAAAAGCCCGCGGTTCGTAGCAAGAAATCGGCCGAATCACAGCTGATCCGAGTTCGACATCGCACTCTAAAGCGCGACTGATTCGCCCCTTTGTCCGCGTTGAAGTGTGTGAAAGGGCAATCGCGGCAATCAGCCGCCATCGGACGGACCCAGTAAGACGCCATTTGAACCGCCGTGCGGCTGAAGGAACCGCAGACGTAACCGAACAAGAAGACCGCCAGGGCGTGGTTCGCCCTCACTGGCGGGTCGCCTTGCTTCGAAGTTCTTGGGGCGCGTAGCGATAGCCCGATGGTCGTACCTAGCGGTAGCCAGAAGGTATTAAACGCAATTTTAAACGTCCGACGACGCGCGGACACAAAATGTCGCGCCGGGGGAAAGAGTTCTGGCGCCAAGAGGCGACCAGACGCGTCAACCGTTAGACGACGCAGCAGCGGAATGCATTTCGCGGTTTCGCCAGCCTGGAATTATCACGCGAAGAAAGCGAGGCAATGGACCATGAAGGGTTCGCGAAGTTCGAAGTTTTAGAAGGTTCGCCAACTGCGCGGAGCATTTCTTCAGACCGCATTCCCGATAGTGGTAGCATTTCATCCGCGATTGATTCGGCGGCACGGAACGGAGAAGCCGTGGCACGTCGAAGATTTCAGCGGGGCTCGGTGTTTAAGAATAAAACACGAACGCTATGGGTCGGGCAGTACTCGGAGTACCTGCTCGATTCGAACGGTGTAGAAAAACGTAACCGCAAGTACGTAATTCTCGGAATGGTTCGCGACCCGCATACGGGGAGAGAGATGACCAAACGAGAAGCAACCCGGCTTCTCCAACCCTATGTTGACCGTGTGAACTCGTCTATCTCGACATCTACCAGAGAAAGGAGAAGCGCAACATTCGAAGCTTTTTCGGAAATCTGGGAGCGAGATTATCTGTGCCTGTCGAAACCATCTACCCAATGCACAGTCCGAGGACAACTGAAACGCCTTAAAGCCGCCTTCGGTAAGAAGGATATTCGGCAAATTGACGCAGGAACTCTGCAGCGCGTCATTGCCACGATGGAAGCCGAAGGACTGGAAGCCAAGACCATCCGCAATCTCTGGGCGACCGTCCGATTGATTTGGGAAGCGGCTCTTGCTCAGAAGTACGTGGACAACTTGCTTCCAAAACCAAAACTCCCTCGAATATTCAAGAAGAAGCCACGATACTGTCTGCTTCTGGATGTCGCGCGTGTTCTGGTTGGTTCAGAAGCGGAATTGAAAGTGTTTTATTGGCTCGCGGCTGAAGCTGGGCTGAGGTCGGGTGAACTTTGCGCGCTAAAGCTCTGCGATATCGCGACTGACAGAATCACGGTTCGGCAATCGGTGTGGCACGGGCGAATAGGAGAGCCCAAGACAAGCAATGCAATCCGAACCGTGGCTTTGTCTTCCCAGCTTGCCCTTTTGGTCTGGGAACAATCTGAGCGGCAGCGGCTAAAAGGTCATACGTTGTTGTTCACCACCAAGAGTGGGAAGCCTTGGGATGCAAACATGCTGGTTAAGCGAAAGCTCTATCCGCTGCTCGATACGCTTGGAATCGAGCGAAAAGGGCTCCATGCTTTTCGGCACTTCAACGCTTCTCTCCTATCCAACTTGCGTGTGCCCCTGAAAGTGATTCAGGAGCGACTCGGGCATGCTTCTGCCGGTTCACTCACGCTTGATGTGTACACGCATTCCGAATGGGAACAGAACGTCGAAGCAGCTCAACTGGCGGGGGAAGCGATACAAACAGCGGTGAATTCTGTCGGCTTAGCTGCAAATGAAAAAGGGCTCCCGATTCTCTCCGAATCGGAAGCCCTTGCGGATCAGTAAGATTGCTGGTTGCGGGGGTTGGATTTGAACCAACGACCTCCGGGTTATGAGCCAAACGAAAGACTAGCCCGTCTTTGCTTCTCAATGATTTACATGGAGGTTGGCATGCGTGATTCACGGGTGTTCTCTCGTATTCTGTTCCCAATCTGTTCCTCGTTTTGTTCCCAGTTTCGTTGTGTTTTCCAACCGGCGACCATCAAAGCAACACTGCATCTCGCAGCAGCTCACTCGAAACATCGCCATGCCGCAGCAAACATGGTCTCTTGCGCCGGCGGAGCCTGTTGGAATTGAGTGTCGTGCGCCAAGGCAAGCACGTTTTGCGCGACTACTAACGTTCTCAACAAATCGGGGAATCTGCTTTTCGCTCAAAGATAACTCGATTGGCTCAAGAACGCCGGATTCTGGCGCAGTGATGGCACAGTGGCCTGTGCAGCCTAATCTGCAGTCGTCTAATATCGTGTGACCTTCCGCGATTCCTGAGTTGCACTCTCATTCGTTATGCTTCTCCAACAACGAATACATCGCTATGTCCCACCTCCCACAGCTCGTTGACTCCAAGGCACGTGGTGTTTAGCATCGTACGGAATGGTTTCCTCAAAGCAACCGCCACGCGAAGATCGCAACCGCCCAGTTGTTTTTATTGGACCATCGATGCCATTGCAAGAGGCATCCGAGATCCTTGATGCAGATTTTCGGCCACCTTGCCGCCGCGGTGACCTAGATGCCATAGGTGAGGGTGTTTTGGTTGGTTTGGTAGATGGCCTATTTCATCAGAGCGACGCAGTGAGTCCACGCGAAATCACCTACGCTCTCAAGCGTGGAGCGACGATACTCGGGAGCTCCAGCATGGGAGCTTTGCGCGCTATGGAGGTCCCCGGAATCGAAGGAGTCGGCCATATCTATCAGATGTACAGGCATGGAATTATCGACGGTGACGATGAAGTTGCCCTGCTGTTTAATCCGGACACCTTTTCTCCCCTCACCGTCCCGCTTGTTAATGTGCGGTACGCGGTGGATCGCCTGCAAAAGTCACAAACCATTACGTCATCTGTGGGCCAACGAATTCTCGATACCGCGCGCAAACTACACTTCTCCGAGCGCACTTATAAACTCATCCTGCAAGAAGCTGGCCTTAGTGATAAGGCCGACACACCTGACCTTTTGCATTTGTTGAACTATTTTGATCTAAAACGGGACGACGCACGACTCTTGCTGGAACGACTCTCGAACATTGCTAAGGGTGGCTCTATAGGTCGTATTACAGGCAGACGAGCGAGAGCGAAACATCAACCGGATTGCGGCCCAGCGGGCGATTTTGCATCTGTTACCCGCCAGAAGCGTCTGGGCGCGAGCGCTCCAGTTCATATTTGGGAAACAGGCGACACAGTTTCTTTCGACGACCTCGTTCTGTTCCTAAAGTTGACTGGTAAATTTGAGATGCACGCTAGTAACGCCATTACCCTTCTATTGCAGTCAGGAGCACTCCGAGCCGAACGAAATCCACCAGTTCGCGTTAAGGACTCATTTCGCGGCCTTTGTACGACTTGGGGTTGGAGAACGAGTGAGGAGCTCCGAGTTACGATGGCCGATCTCGGCTTGCCGTTGAAGGACGTGCTCGGACAGCTCAAATCGAGAACACGCTTGCAGCAACTGTTTCTCGTGTGTGCGCGTAGTTCACCAGAAGCATTTCTCAGGGCACTTCGGTCTCAGTTATTTTCAAATGACATTGCGCTAAAGCGAGAGACGATGCGCTGCGGGAGTTTGCCCGTCATAGCCACGAGATACGGATCCGAAGACGATAAGTCATACGATGGCAAGTTATACGAGGATGCCAAGGCTGCGTTGTGTCGTCTTCACAAGATTAGCGACTGGAAGCAACTGGTAAGCCGCTTTAACGATCTCGGCGTTTCCAATGAGACTGTACAAAAATTTGTCATCACACTCGGCAACGCCCGCAAGCACGCGAAGGAAATCACAAAACCTGGAGAAGTTGCACCAAATGCTGAGGCCGCTGATATCGCGTTTGGGTTATGCCCATCTCGAAAGCCGGTTGGTACAGATCGCTTTTCTCTACCCATTTCCGAGGCCTACAAGCTGGCCATCGACCTGAAGAAACGTATTGGCGTTACGCGCATCGGGATGATTACGGGTTTGACCAAACTCGCCGGAGTTCACGTAAGTCAGGTCGCGCGGCCGGATGGCGCCTGGTCGAGTAGTTACGGGTCGGGGAAGAGTGACACGAAAGAAGGCGCCGTTATAGGTGGCGTAATGGAGGAGACAGAAAAATGGGCTCAAGAGCGTTTTAAGGGCACACCAGTGCGGGCGTCATACGCGGATATGCGCGAACGGGAGGAGAACGTTCTGAACCCCAGACTTCTCGACTTACCGTATGATTCCAGATTTAAGGAAAGGACGAAATTCGAGTGGTGTAGATGTACTGACTTGATTGCAGGGTCTTTCATCTGGGTGCCGCTCGCTGCGGTTGCTTGCCCTTTTAATGCTCGTGACCAAAATCCATTTTACAGTGCCCGAGGCGCCCGCGTCGTGTTCTCTACAAATGGCCTTGCTTCGGGGTTCACACTTGCAGAGGCAATGGTTCACGCTACATCCGAATACGTTGAGCGCCACGCAATGAAAATCTGCGAACTCCAAGTGGAGAATCCTGGCCTAGATTTTAGTTGTTGGCGCCCTAGACGGGTCAACCTGGACAGCCTGGCGGATGCCAGTCGATCGCTTGTTGAGAGCCTGAAGATTACGGGACACACGGTGTGCCTGTGGGACGTTACCTCCGAAATACCCGTACCCACAATAATGGCGCGACTAGTTCCGATTGAGGAAGGCAGGCCAGCGCGAGGTTGGGCCACGCATCCCAATCCCGCCGTTGCGAGTCATATGGCTCTCCTTGAGGCTTGTCAGACCCTAGCATGTCAGGTGGCGGCTGGTCGCGAGGACTTGACCGTCCAGGCTCGGAGTCTTGGACGTCACGAGCGGGCCAGTCCAATGAGACGGAGTGCTGAGGCCTTCTGGAATAGCGAGGACGGCCCCAGCGCTTGCTTAGCAAATCTGGGAGGTCTCATAGCCAACGACGTATATGATGAATTCGTTTGGCTACGCCGAAAGCTGGTCGAGGCTGGTATAAGACATCTAGTAGCGGCTAACCTCACCCGAGACGAAATCAAGCCCGCTCACATAGTTCGCGTCGTTCTTCCAGGCTTAGAAACCACGAACCCGTTTTATTGCGGCCCGAGGGCACGAGTCACCCTTCTTTCGGACATGTTATCATCCGATTTATCGTAGCCGTTATTCGGCACAAACTGGTCGATGAAAATGAAGGCAAGCTCCCTTGGGCTGCTGCTTCAGGACTTGCAGCATAGCGTTCGACTTCTGCGCGAGAGGCCCGCTTACACGGCAACGATCATCCTCTCACTCATGCTCGGCGTGGGTGCAAACTGCGCGGTATTCAGTGTCATCGACGCCGCTCTGCTCCGTCCCCTTCCGTTTCCGAACGACGGTCGCCTCGCCCGGATTTTCTCTGCAAATCCTTCCCTGGCAATCGGCGAGACCGGAGCGTCATATGCAGATTTCGCAGACTGGGAAAGTCAAAGCCATAGCTTCGAGTCCTTGGCAGGCTATGCATCGGGCGGTGCTTTCCTGACCGGCGATGGCCAAGCCGAACGTGTCGGTGCCGCTGGGGTGACCGGGAAATACTTCGATGTGATGGGAACTCAAGCTCTTGTCGGCCGGGTTCTCAATGCTACTGACGAGCAACCCAAAGCGGTTGTGATTAGCTATGGCCTGTGGAAACGGCGCTATGGCGGTCGCGAAGATATATTGGGAAGAGCTCTGACGTTTAACGGTGTTGCCGCGTCGATCGTCGGCGTCATGCCGCCCTTTTTCGATTATCCTCAGGGCATTGACTTGTGGACTGTCGGTGTGGAGAGGGATAGCCCACGCAGCAGCCGTGGCCTCGGCGTCGTTGGGCGACTCAGACCTGGTGTAGGTGCTCGCCAAGCACAAGTGGAAATGGCTACAATTGCCTCGCATCTCGCCGATGCGTACCCGCAGTCGAACTCTGGGTGGCAGGTCCGCGTCGTTTCCCTACGCGATCTGCGAGGCCGAGGCACGAAGAATATTCTCTTGATCTCACTTGCGGCGGCGGCATTGTTGCTTCTGATAGCCTGCGCGAATATTGGAACGCTTCAACTCGTGCGTGCAGCCGAACGACGGCAAGAGATCGGGATGCGCTTTGTGCTTGGCGCAACCCGGGGGCGAATTGCTCGTCTCCTTTTAGTCGAGGGACTTTTGCTTTCACTGACTGGGACGGGGATGGGTCTGCTGGTGGCGTTTTGGTCCATCCGGATTCTTCTGCGGTCGGGTTTGGTCCGATTTGCTGGTGTATCAGGAATCTCGCTCGACTCTCGCATTCTCGCGTTCGCGGTTGCCGTCGCTATAATTGCGACGGTGTTGTTCACGCTTGCGCCAGCGCGCTATAGCTTGGCGCTGAGTCCTGCTTCGGTAATTACGGAAGCCGGTCGCACAACCACGCCAGGTCACGTGCACCAGACCTATTCGTGGATTGTTGCGGGGCAACTGGCTCTAGTCTTGGTCATGCTTGTAACAACATCACTCTTGACTAGGAGCTTTACCAACATCTTGCACGTCAATCTGGGGTTCGACCCAAAGGGCGTGCTGACAGGGCGCGTAGCAAACCTCACTGAAAGCCGGCTCGGTTTCTTCAAGAGCGTAATTGACGGTGTGCGGGCGCTCCCTGGAGTCAGCGATGCTGCCGGATCCTATTCAGTTCCGCTCGATAGCGGTGGAGCATATTGGCGTCAGGCTATCATTGTCCCGCAGGACCGGCCTCCGAGCCCGGACTTCCAAGTAGCTGCTTCATATCACATCATATCGCCAGGTTACTTTCGCTTGCTCCGGATAGTCGTCAGCGATGGTCGTGATTTTGCTGAAACCGACACAACCGAATCGCAGCCAGTAGCGATTATCAACCGACGCTTGGCCGATCGTATTTGGCCCGGCGAGCATGCAGTAGGGCGACGCATCGTTTGTTGTGAGGAGAATCAACCGCGCGAGGTCGTAGGCCTCGTAAGTGATTTGAAGTCGGCTAGCGCCGAGACACCGCCGGAAGCTGAGATTTATGTGCCTCTTTCGCAGGACACTCAAGTGTCAATGAGACTCTTGGTCCGCGCTTCGGGGGATCTGCGAACGTTGATCCCGGCGGTGCGTGCAACGATTGCCTCGGTCGACCCGAACTGGCCTCTTTACGACGTACACACAATGGAGGAGATGTACGATTCTGGCGTTGCGCCGAGGCGTTCGCAGCTCATCTTGGTAGGATCATTCGTAGGACTTGCAGTGGTGCTCTCTGTTTTAGGCGTTTACGGAGCTTTTACGTATACAAGTGCAGGCCGGTCACGGGAGATCGCGATTCGCGTAGCGCTTGGAGCGAGCCAGATGAGCGTCCTGCAGCTCGTGCTTTGGCGGGCGCTTTCGGTTATAGCTTCCGGAATAGTTGTCGGCATCGCTCTTGCCGTCGTCGCGGGACGTATTATTCGTGGATCGCTATTTGGAGTCAGCGCATTTGCACCTGGCCTGTACGTTAAAGTGACAGCGCTCCTTGCGTGCGTCGCTTTTCTTTGCAGTTTGATTCCAGCATTCCGGGCTTCGCGAGCTGATCCCCTCCCAACCCTTCGAGAGCAATAGGTCATTGCTGAATTAGCGAGGCTTGTAACAGCCGCTGGTGCCTTCTAATAAGCCTAACAGTTGGAGTGAGTACTAGCCGACGCCAAGAAACTCTAATTCCCTTCGGGCGTTCATTGCCTCTGGACCAAACGGCGTTTTCAAGGATTCGAGAGGGGCCATACGATCCCCCAGCATGACGTCCGCGTAAGTGCGAAGCATGGTATCTAGATTCGCGTCCCAGTAACGCTTGAATTGGTCTGTGTTGTTGCGCTCGATTTGCACCTTTGGGCAGCCTCCCATGCAGATCGGCAGGTACTCACATTTAGAACAGGACGGATTTGAACATGGATCGTAGTTCATGTAGTCATGGGGAGAGCCCATTCCATCAGCGAGAATCGTAAAGGGCCCCGAACTCACACTCGAATTCTCCGGAGAATGCAAGTGAGCATGACTCAGCGAATGAACTCCAAGGTCATACACGCATTTGTACAATCGACCATCGGGGCCGAAGAGCACAGCCCTACTCGCGACCGCGCCGCACAGAACTCGAACCGTGCGCGGGTAGTAGTTCATGTTAATGAATTCTCGCAGATCACAGTATTTCGAAAGGTATCGCCGGAATTCTATCTGAAAGGCATTGATTTCATCATAGTCCAGCGCGGTCCTTGACACGGAAGAACACGCCGAAGTATGCGGAAGCAAAGGCGCAACGTAAGGAAATACTTTGGACCCAGGGTATAACCATCCCTGTTGATGAAAGAAATCTACTAGGGGATAAGCGTCGCCTAGGTTGCCCCTATCTACGTTCATCCGCAAGTATAGGTTCGCGTGCCCGATCAAAGAACTTACCGTGCGACACAGAGCATCAAAAGACGATGCGCGACTCGGATCTTTCTGCAAGTAGTGCCTACGCTTGTTGTGGTTGTCTGTAAGTCCATCAAAACTGAATTGAATGTGTCTTATCTTGTGGCGATTTACAAAGGCAACGCATTCATCTGGAGCAGTAGGCCAGCAGGTACCGTTCGTAACCATATGGGCGCGATAGCGGATTTCGTTGGACGAGCAGAATTCAATAAAACGAGTCGACAAGTATTCAATGGCGTCTACGTGAAGCATGGGCTCCCCGCCGTACCAAGATACATGCAGGCTCTTCTGCGGGGATCCGTTTAGCAGCCTTTCAACGTGCGAGAAGATACCGTCGCACGTTTCCTTACTGAGATATGAGCGTTCACGATCCTCATAGCAATAGTAGCAGCCGAGATTGCAGTCGAGCGTGGTTGCAATCGTGACAGTAACTGAGTCGGTATGTCGACTCGTGTGGAACCTCTCGCGCAGATATTCGAGCTCATCCAGAAACTCTTCAATGATGAAACGCCCCTTGACAAGTTGGTCCCACAAGCCATGGACCTCGGGATCAGTGATACTGGACGTTGAGAAGCTTTCGGAGCCAAAAAGAATTGGACGTAGCTTATCAAATGCACTTCGGCCTATAAGCAACAGGCCCGAGCTCACCCCGTTGAATAATAGCCATTTGTCTCTATATTCGACTGCCCGGTTATACTTAGAGGATTTTAAAGCGGGGCACACTAACACCTCCCCTGCCCTAAGGTCAGAATGAGACTATACGAAAGGGAATCGGGACACTCTAAATGAAATCGCTTTCCTCATCGAAATCATTGAGTGCGTTGCACACAGATGAGCAGCCACAGCCAGCCGTGACAGGTTTGATTTCTACTTTGTTCGCGTCCGGAGCCATCAACCAGACGGGAGCATTGCTATCGAGAATTGAGTTGATACCGAGGGCTGGAGGATAAGAAGGATCGAGCATCGAGAACCTCCTTTTTATTTGACCGGGCAAACTGAACCTAGTACACATGTCTTCACATGTCAAGCGGAAAACGTCACTGAAAGTTGCAGCCTTGTCAGAGGAATTCCCAATTTGCTGCCGAGATTTGTGGAAAACCTACGACGGCAAGGTTAGCGCTGTCCGCGGAATCAATATCAAGGTGAAGCGTGGAGAATGCTATGGTCTGCTCGGGCCAAATGGAGCTGGCAAGACCACTACAATAGAAATCTTGGAAGGTCTTTTATCTCCCACATCCGGAGAAGTGCGGATTCTCAATCACAGCTGGGATAAGAGCGCCTCAAAACTTCGGAGGTGGATTGGTGTTAGCCTTCAGGAGACTCGCCTTTCAGAGAAGCTCACGGTCAGGGAGACAATCGAACTGTTCTCGAGCTTTTATCCTCAATCTCGCCCGGCAACCAAAATAATGGGTGACCTCGCTCTCGTTGACAAGGCTGATTCTTGGGTCGGGATACTATCTGGCGGCCAGCTTCAACGCCTCGCTGTCGCCGTTGCTCTAGTCGGGAATCCGAAGGTTCTGTTTCTTGATGAGCCAACAACAGGTCTGGATCCGGAGAGCCGCCGCGACCTATGGACCGTAATTCGGCGTTACATTGAGCTCGGAGGTACAGCCCTCTTGACAACACATTACATGGAGGAGGCGCAACGAGTCTGCGACCGGGTAGGCATCATCGATCAAGGCAAAATGGTGGCAGAGGGCCGTCCTTGTGACTTGATTTTCCGCTTCGGAGGACTTCACATTCTCGAATTCGCCCTCATGGAGGGCTGCGACGATGCTCTGCTTGAAACGTGGCCCACCCTTCCGAGCGTGGAGTCAGCGCGGATCGAAAACGGCTTGTATTCCCTTAATGTTCGCGAGCCGCACGTGACTATCCCAGCGTTGCTCGAAGCGATCGGCAGGCGCAAATCCCAGTTGCGGCACCTAACCATAAGACAACCAAGTCTGGAAGACGTTTTCCTCAGTCTCACTGGACGACGTCTGAACCCAAGACGAACGGCGCCGTCCGTCGCTTCACATTAGCACCGAGTCATGTACCCGGGGCAATGGAACGGAGCGCAGAACTCCAACCCGATGCCACCCGAGCAAGCATGGTCTCGGAAAATGTCGCCAAGATATCCGGGGGACTCACTAGCGATGGTACGAGAAACCGGTCCATTCGAAGACAGCAAAACCGAAAGTACCCCGCCCCCTGGAGAACTCCAACGGAATCGTCGTTGGTCGAGCTACGCGAATTTGTTAACGGCTCGACTAAAAGAAATTTGGCGTGAGCCACAGGCGATCTTCTGGGTGTACGTCTTCCCTCTGATTGTGGCCCTTAGCCTGGGAATTGCCTTCCGCAACAAGCCCCTTGAGGCCATCTCCATCGCTATCGTTAGCAGCTCACGAGCGGATGAGATCCTATCAACCATCACGAATCGCCGCGAGAAACCAGCGGTCCAAGCCGAAATCCTTAGCGAAAAAGCTGCATTAGAGAAATTTCGGATGGGCAAGTTCGATTTAGTTGTGTTGCCGGCAGCGAAAGACGAACTTGCGTTTCGTTATGATCCTTCTCGACCCGAGAGCTTGCTTGCCCGGACGATTGTGAACGACGCGGTGCAAGGGGCTGCAGGACGAAAAGACCCTATTCCCACGCAGTTTTACACATCAACCGAACCTGGATCTCGGTACGTAGATTTTGTTATACCGGGGCTGCTCGGGATGAACTTATTGAACTCAGGCCTTTGGGGGATCGGCTTTACCCTTGTGGATGTACGTCAGCGAAAGCTGCTGAAACGTTTTGCCGCGACTCCGATGCGTCGCATCGACTACGTTTTAGCCCTTACGAGCAGTCGGTTGATTTTTATGTTGATGGAGATGGTGATATTCCTGGGACTTGGCCTTATCTTGTTTCATATGCCAATTCTTGGGTCCCCTGTTAGTGTCTTACTCTTGTGCATAATAGGGTCAGTTACGTTCTCTGGATTGGGGTTGCTCACAGCTAGCCGTGCGCAGGACAGTGGGAGTGCCAGCGGACTGATCAATTTGGTTTCGCTTCCAATGTGGATGCTCTCTGGCGTTTTCTTCTCCTATGAGCGTTTCCCCGGATTCATGCACCCGCTGATCCGAAGCCTGCCATTGACGGCCCTGATCGACGGACTGCGAACAATCATCCTCGAAGGCGCTCCTCTTAGTAGTCAAGTCGGTAGACTGACTGTGCTTAGCTTCTGGGCGGGCGTGTCCTGGATGTTGGGCCTCCGGTGGTTCCGGTGGTCGTAGCCGATGGTAGCACCATGTTGGCGATCACACCTGGGCTGAGAATTCGGCTCGTCCGAGGGCTCGAAAAATCTTGTGTAGGAACTGCGTCCGCGACGCGAAGCTAGAACCGCACCGACTTGCAGTCAATCGGGATACTTGCACCGTTCCTGCAAACGCGGCCTGAAATACGACAGACGCGGGAGCGACCCGGGGTGCTGACGCACCGTGCGTCCGAGTCGCTGCCGCCTCCTCGCGCGGCGTCGCGCGCGGTTTTAGGCCGCGTGCAGAAAGTGAACCGACAGTGTATAGCTCCACAACTTTCCGGCCTTCACGAAAAATAATCCCTAGTACTCGGTCTATTCTCCTCTTTGCGTGACTGAATAGTATGAGAGGGAAGTTCCCGCCGGTTACTCCCCTAACTATAGCCATCAGCTCAGTTGGTGCGCCCTGCCTCGTGCAAGTGGCACAGCTCTGGTGAAGAAGGTAAATACGGCAGGCTGCAAGTCGTCCTGCACCAAGGTCTTCACCTCTTGGCCCGGCATGCCGCAGACGGCAGACAAGATATTTGGGACGGAACGCAAAAACAGCGGCCGGAAAATTACGAAAACGGGCGGGAGCGACCCCACTTTTTCGGCTTTCAGCCGCCCAAAAGTTTCGTGGGGTCGCTCCCGCCCTCCAGCACGCGGTTGCGTGCTTGTTATGCCGAGGTAAGGCGTCAGATAAGAAGTTGTAATACGACCCGTAAGACAGATCCAAGGAGGAAAACTGAACCAATGGCAATTCTGAAATCACAACCAAAGAAGCCGGACACCACTACTATTCAGGCCCGGGTCGAGGAGTCTGTCAAGTTCCAACTCGACAGGTATGCAGAGTTCATCCACTCATCTCCGTCCTATGTCATTACCGAGGCTCTGAAACTGCTATTCAAGCGAGATGAGGAATTCAAACAATGGCTGAGTCATCATCCCAGTAATGGGAACGGTCACGTAACCGCAGGGGGCGTCGTTTCCAAAATCGCATAGCAAACATGAAATCCCGTCCAAACCAATTCGGTGTGCGCGAGAATACAGCGTCCCCAGGACAGCATGGCTTGCGGCTTGCAACGCACCTCTGTTCGAATTCAACTCGCGTTAGGGGACAAGGTCCTCCGACACGAATATCTGCATCCGATCGCGGAACCTCAACCGCAGACTCCCGGAGTCGGTCCAACGTCCCGCCACAACGCGGGGCCACAGGGGGAGAGACACGCACAGATGAAGTCACTAGAGAAGCGGAATTCCTCACAGTTCCCGAGGTGGCGCTTCGGCTTCGCGTCAGCAGAAATTGGGTTTACAACCACGCACAATTACTTGGGGCCTACCATCTCGGAAAGTATCTTCGATTTTCATGGCCCAAAGTTCTGGAAAGGCTTGGGGGCAAGTCGTGATCAACATTTGTATTGGCCGGATAAAAAGAACCGCGTATCCAAGCTCTATCCTGCTTGACCCTAAGCGCGCGCGTATATACATTTGCCCTGAGTATGGCACGGTTGCAAAAAACGAAAGGTCACATGCGAAGCAAGCTGCTTCCCGCAGATTATCGCCCCGCGATGCCGAGTGTTTCTCTCCGGATTTTCGCGAGCTGAGGGAATCGGTCGCCTCGACCTTTCGCAACGGCGGCACGCGTCACATTCAAGCGAGAGGCAAAGACGGGTCACAAAAGCGAAAGGAGAAACGACAGTGACTCGTCAAACGTATCAGCAGGGCTATGTATCGCAAGCGATTCAAACTCGGCGCGGAACCGCATTCAAGATCCGTTACCGAGTGCGGACGCTTGACGGAGGGTGGAAGCAAAAGTCGGAAGTGTTGTACGGACTATCTGGCCGAAGAGCTGCACGTTCTGCACTAAGCCAGCGAATCCAAATAGCATCCATGGCCGTTCCAGGAATGGCGGGGCTGAGCCTCAATGAATTCACGGAGTCTTACTGGAAGCCCTACCTGGATCGAAGGTGTGTGAAGCCCTCAACACTGGCTTCATACAAGTCAGCGTTGGAGCTTCATATTCTTCCGGCTTTCGGGAACTACGAAATGAGCGAAGTTGTCCCGCTTCAGGTAGAGCACTTTCTGCAAACCAAGTTGAAGGCTGGGTTGTCTCCGAAGACGACTCGCAACCTGCTTGGCATTCTGCAGGGGCTTTTCTCGCTCGCCGTGGATAATGATCTCATCGCGAAGTCCCCAGTTCGCAACCGCCACAAACCAACCGTGCGGCGTATCGAGAAGCCCATCTGGTCACCAACGCAATTGCGAGAGATTTTAGAAAGCACACCCGAGAAATATCGTGTGCTATTCCAAGTTCTCGCTCTCACCGGAGCCAGGACGGGCGAAGTATTAGGCCTGCAATGGAAGCATGTCGATCTAGATAAGGCGCAGTTGCGGATCGAACAAAGCTTTTGGCGCGGCCTGCTCGTTGCACCGAAGACCAGGGACAGTGTTCGCACAATTAACATGAGTGTGTTGCTTGTCGAAGCACTCAGGAAACATCACCACGTATTGGACAAGAAAGCATCCAACGATTTTGTGTTTTGCAAGACGGATGGTTCTCCATTACACCCGGACGTGCTTCGGAAGGACGTGCTCTACCCGGTTCTTGACCGGCTGCACATTTCGCGTTCTTTGGGAACTTCGGGGTTTCATGCATTCAGGCATTCCGTGGGCAGCTTGATCAACGCGGAAACCGGGAACCTAAAACTTGCACAGAAGCTGTTGGGTCATTCGAATATCAACATGACGGCTGATGTTTACACACACACTTCGCAAGAGTCAGAGCGCGACGCAGCGCGTGCTGTGGAACGGGCGATCTACGGCGATTTGTTCCCCATTTGTTCCTCAAATGAAATCGGGAACAAGACTGCGGCAGTAAACTAAGAAGGGCACGGTCAAAACTCGGCCTGCAACTGAAAGAAAAAAGGGCGCTTCGAGGCTTTTCCTCGTCGCGCCCATGGTTGCGGGGGTTGGATTTGAACCAACGACCTCCGGGTTATGAGCCCGACGAGCTACCAGGCTGCTCCACCCCGCGCACAAATGATACCACAGAGCTCTCTCGCAGCGCACATATGCCCGATGCGGCGAATTTCACCGCGCGCATCGCTGAAGTCCATGCTTTCGATCCGTGCCCGCCGCCAGCCGCTCAATCCCTTAATTCCCACCGCAGCAAACTGTGATAGCATTTTGCATCCCCGCAGGATATATACGAGAGGACTCCTCTCATGGGTCACCGTTTCACGATCGGCGTCGAGGAAGAATTTCAAATCATAGATCCCACCACGGGCGAGCTCCGTTCGCACGTCAGCCAGCTCGTCGCCGCCACCTCCGCGAATCTCGGCGAACAAGTGAAACGTGAAATGCATCAGTCGATCGTCGAGATCGGCACCAAAATCTGCGAAAACGTTGACGAACTCCGCGTCGACATGCACCGCACCCGCGGCGAACTCGTTCGCTCCGCCGAAAGCGTCGGCCTGTATGTCGCAGCTTCCGGCACGCATCCGTTTTCCAACTGGATCGACCAGGTAATCTCTCCCGGCGAGCGCTACAAGAACATCGTCGAAGAATTGCAGCAGCTCGCGCGTTCCCTGCTGATCTTCGGCATGCACGTCCACGTCGCCGTGCCCGACCGCACCACGATGATCGACCTGATGAACATGGTGCGCTATTTCCTCCCACACCTGCTCGCCCTTTCCACCAGCTCGCCATTCTGGATGGGTCGCAATACTGGCTTGAAATCGTTTCGCACCACCGTCTTCCGCCGATTCCCGCGCACCGGAATTCCCGACCACTTCGATTCCTGGAGCGAATACGAAGACTACGTCGGCCTGCTCATCAAACTGCGCTGCATCGACAATGCGAAAAAAATATGGTGGGACGTCCGCCCTCACCCCATCTTCGGCACTCTTGAATTCCGAATCTGCGATGTCACCCCGCGAATTGAAGACGCAATCGCAATCGCCGCTCTGTCGCAGGCCATCGTCGTCAAGCTCCACTACCTTTACACCAAGAACATGGGCTACCGAATGTACCCGCGCGCATTGATCGAAGAAAACAAATGGCGCGCGGCGCGCTGGGGCGTCGAAGGCAATCTGATCGACTTCGGCAAGCAGGCTGAAGTTCCCATGCGCGAACTCGGCGAAGAGCTCCTCGATTTCGTTGATGATGTGGTGGACGATCTGGGAAGCCGCGATGCGCTGGCGCCGATCGAGCGGATTCTGCGGGAAGGCACCAGCGCCGAGCGCCAATTAAAGACCTACGCAGAAACCGGCGACCTCAAGGCAGTGGTGCGACAAATCGTGCAAGAAACCCGCGGCGAGGGATCGAAGCAGGTGTCGTCCGCGGCGCATTTTCCTGCCGGCGCATAAAGGATTCATCGCTCAGCGGCGCGGCAACGCGCGGCCAGAACGAATCGCAAAGGAGCAACCGTCGTGATGAAAATCGGAATTCTCTGCGGCCGCGAATACAGCTTCCCGCCCGCATTTATCGAGAAGGTGAATCAGCTCGGAAAAGCTGACGGGATCACCGCCGAGTTCGTAAAACTGGGCGGCACGCGAATGAATGAGCCGGCCGAGTATCGCGTGATCGTCGACCGCATTTCACACGAGGTGGAATATTACCGAGGCTATTTGAAACACGCGGTGCTCGAAGGCACCTACGTAATCAACAATCCCTTCTGGTGGACGGCCGACGACAAGTTTTTCAACTACGCTGTGGCTTCGAAGCTGGGCATCGCAATCCCAAAAACAATTCTCCTGCCTCAGAAATCCTACCCCGCCGACGTGGACATCAACTCCGAATCGCTGCGCAATCTCAAATATCCGATCGAATGGGACGAATTGCTCGATTACGTGGGGCGCCCCGCGATATTGAAACCCTTTTCAGGCGGCGGCTGGAAGCACGTCTATAAAGTGAACAATAAAGAGGAGCTGCTCGCGGCCTACGATGGCACTGGCCCATACTGCATGACGCTCCAGCAGTTCATTAATTTCGATCAGTACGTGCGCTGCTTCACGTTCGGCAAGATGGATATCACGCCAGTCGCCTATGATCCGAAAGAACGCCGCTACTTGGTCGATCACAATTATCTTTCCGCAGAGCTCGGCGCGCGCATCGTGAAAGACGCGCAGACCATCAATCAGGCGCTCGGCTACGAGATGAATACGATTGAGTTCGCGGTCGAGAATGGCGTGCCTTACGCGATCGATTTCTTGAATCCGGCTCCTGACTTTGAGCGCGACCGGATCACGGAATTTTATTTCGGCCACGTCGTCGAAAAGATGGCCAAGCTGGTCATCGACCGCGCTCTCAAAGGCAATGTCGCGAATTCCTGGCCGCGCTGGGAAGAAATGCTCGGCATCGGCGCAGCAAGCGGCTTTACCGCTGCTCCTGCGCTCACAAAGACCACCGCAAGCGCTCCGGCGAAAAGCGCGCCCGCGGCGCGTGGCATCCGAGCCAAAAGCGCATGATGGGTTCGCCGCAGGCGTCCCGCTCATCATCGGACGAACCACCGCGCCAGCCAGCCGTCACACCCCAAGAGCCGCCTGCCGCGAAAGCATGGCACGCGTTGCTCCGCCCTGATGTCGAACTATCCCCTGAATTCTGCGCTGAGCTTAACGCCCGGATGCGAACCGAAAAACTGAAATTCGGCGACCGCGTTCATTGCCCGTTCCTGCGCCCGTTTTTCCTCACAGCAGAAGACGACCGCCGCGTGCGCGCCGTCACGGAAGCGATCGCTGCCATTGGCGAACGCGTCGTAAAGCAATCGCTGGCCGATCCCGCGCTGCTAGCGCAGGCGGCGCTAACTCCAGACGAGGAGCGACTCGCGAGAATTTCTCCCGGCTACGGCAGATCGAGCACCGCTTCGCGTCTCGACGCATTCCTCTTGCCCGATTCCCTGCAATTCGCCGAATACAACGCCGAATCCCCCGCCGGGCCAGGTTACGCCGAGACGCTCGCCGAAGTATTTCTCTCGCTTCCGGTGATGCCGCGGTTCAAGGAAAGCTATCACGTCCGAAAATACGAGACGATGAAAATACTGCTCGAAGCCCTACTCGCCAGCTACCGCGAATGGGGCGGCAAAGCCTCTCCACCGGTCATCGGAATCGTTGACTGGCGCGAAGTGCCCACGTGGAGCGAGTTCGAAATCCTGCAAGCGCGCTTCGAACGCGAAGGCGTGCCCACAATCATCAGCGACCCGCGCGATCTCGAGTTTGACGGCAAGAATCTCACCGCGCAAGGCCGCCGCATCGACCTCCTTTACCGGCGGGTGCTCATCAACGACATTCTCGCGCATCAGCAGGAATGTAACGCGCTGGTCGAAGCCTACGCGTCGGGTGCCGTCTGCATGGCCAACGCGCTGACGTGCAAAATCCCGCACAAAAAGGCGTTCTTCGCGGTGCTCACCGACGAACGCAACGCCACTCTCTTCAGCGATTCCGAGCGTGAGCTGGTTCGCCGCCATATTCCATGGACGCGGCTTCTCGCAGACACCAAAACGACTCGCGATGGCGAATCCTTCGGCCTGCTCGATTACGTGCGGCGCCGGCGCGACGATTTTGTGCTGAAGCCCAACGATGAATACGGCGGCACAGGCGTCACGCTAGGCTGGGAAAATAACGAAAGCGAGTGGGATGCTGCGCTCAATCGCGCGCTCGCCGATCGCGAGCACGCCTGGGTGGTGCAGGAAAAGATCGCGATTCGCCGCGAGGTCTTCCCGATGCAGACGGCGAATGGCGTCGAAATGCGCGACATGCTCGTGGACCTGGCGCCTTATCTCTTCCGCGGGCAAATGGCAGGGTTTCTCACGCGGCTCAGCTCCACCGGCCTTGCCAATGTGACTTCAGGAGGCGGGCAGGTGCCCGCCATGGTCGTCGAGCGCTTGGCTGATGTTTACGCGCAGGGCGACTAACTATGGCAAAGAAGCGGCGTCAAAATTACAATAGAGCATATGCCTACTGAGACGGCTCTCGAAGAGCTCATCCCGGGCGCGCGAAACGCAGTCGAAACCTGCCTCGCGATTCAGCCCGGTGAACGCGTCACCCTCATTACCGATCGTCCCAGCGAAGAAGTCGCCGCAAGCCTCGCCCGCGCAATTGAAATGCGTGGCGCAACCTGCGAAGAATTTCTGCTGGAGGATCTTGCCCCACGACCTCTCGTGCGAGCGCCGAGACCCGTTCTCGATTCACTCGAACGCGCCGATGCTGGAATCCTGTGCATGAATCCGATGCCCGGCGAACTGGGCGCGCGCAAAGATATCGTGGGCGTCGTCGAGCGCCGCCAGATTCGCTACGCCCACATGGTCGGCGTCACTCCCGAAATCATGCAGCAAGGCATGCGCGCAGACTACACGTTGGTCGACCGCCTTAGCGAAAAGCTGCTCGATAGGATGCACAAAGCCCGTTCCCTGACCGTGCGCACCGAAGCCGGCACTTCCTTAGTCGCCAGTTTCGACGCGGGCCTCGACTGGGTCAAAACCAGCGGCCTGATCAGCCGTCGCTACTGGTCGAATCTTCCTGCCGGTGAAGTGTTCACCACGCCTGCGAAAGTAGATGGCACCTTCGTCTGCGACGGCACAGCCGGCGATCACTTCTGCGGCAAATATGGCGACCTGCAAAAAACTCCGCTGGTCCTGGAAATTCGCGGCGGGCGCCTAGCAAAAGCAACCTGCTCCCGCAAAGATCTCGAAGAAGAATTCTGGCAATACTGCCACACCGACGAAAATAGCGACCGAGTCGGCGAACTGGCCTTCGGCACAAACCTCAGCCTCTCAGACATGATCGGCGTGCTGCTACAAGATGAGAAATTGCCGGGCGTGCATCTCGCCTTCGGCGATCCATACGGCAGCCAAACCCACGCCGCGTGGAGCTCAACGACCCACGTAGATGTCCTAGCGCGCCACTGCAATGTATGGATCGACGACGAACAGGTAATCTCGAAGGGCCGCTACATGCTAGAAAAATTCGGCCTTCAGTAGCACAGGCATTCCTGCCTGTGCCACAAGTATCAACGGCTCGAGCCGCGCCACTCCTGCACACACCGCGACCGCCAAATTCATCATCTCATCGAGTTCAAAACAGCTGCGTGATGTATTCCCACATCTGATGCTTCCAATAAGGCCAATCATGCCCGCCCTGCGGTCCCCAATCGTCCAGATGATGATGAATCCCCTTGCTCGCAAGAATGTGCGAAAGCCGATACGACGGCCCGCTGTGTTCCCACGGCCCAGTGCCGGTCGCAATGTGAATGTCGCACTGGTTCAGCTGACCGATCATGTGCCCGTCGGCGTTCGAAAGATAATCCACCGGGTTGTTGAAGTAGGTGTTGTCGTCGTACATGCCATCCATGAAATTCTTGATGTCATAAACGCCGGAAAGCGCGAAGCAGCGGCGAACCACATCCGGATGCTTGAAGAGCGTGTTCGCAGCGTGATACGCCCCGAACGACGCGCCCATCGTCGAGATGGCGATGTCCCACGACTGGCAGTTGTCGTGAATAAAAGGAACCACTTCCTCACGAATGTAAGCGTCGAATTGCGCTTCAACGTAGCTGCGATGAAATGGGTGCGCCCCTTTATTGTAGAAGCCGGCGGAATTGACGGAATTCACGCTGAAGAACTTCACGCGGCCCGCATCGATCAATGGAGCCAACGCCCCGATCAATCCCTGGCCTTCCAACTCCCACTCGTCGCCCGCGCTGGTGGGAAATCCGAGCAGCGGCGGTCCCCAGTGACCATAGACCACCACTCCCATCTCCAGACCGAGGCGTTGCGAATACCAGCGATGATATTCCCTTTTCATTTTGCTCCTGCGCGCGAGTTTTCTGTAGGATTCGCCGAGCCCTTCAAAAGGCGGGCGGTATTATACGGCGTTTGCGAACGGCGGAAAGAGGAAACAATGCACGCGGAATTTCGCGTCTGATATTCTATTGATAGACATGCGCAACTTTGGAGCCACCTTCGATTGTCCTCTTTGATGCAGGCGAATGAAGCCGCTGCAGCCGGTCCCGGCCAGCTGCGAAAATTTGAAAACTACCGATCTCGTTACCTTCCCGGCGAGCGCACCGTCATCGTCTATGTGCCGGGCATTTACGAGCGTCGCCCGGATTTGCACTTTCCGGCGCTCTATATGCAGGACGGGCAGAATCTGTTCGATCCCGCCACGTCATTCATTCAGGGCGTCTACTGGCGTGTGGGCGAAACGGCTGATCGGCTGATTGCAGAAGGCGCGATTCAGCCGCTTGTGATCGTGGGAATCTACAACACCGGCAAACGACGCCTGCGCGAATACTCGCCGTCAAAAGATCGTAAGCTGGGCGGAGGCGGGGCGGACCGCTACGGACGCATGCTGACGCGCGAGATCAAGCCGTTCGTCGAATCGCAGTTTCGCATCCTTTCTGGCGGCGCAAATACTGGAATTGGCGGCTCATCGCTCGGAGGGCTTCTTACAATCTACCTGGGCCTGAAATACCGGCAAATATTCGGGAGGATCGCCGCACTGTCGCCTTCGGTGTGGTGGAATCAGCGCTGGATTGTAAGCTACGTCGCGCGTGGACGCGTCGAACCAAGGCCGCGCATGTGGCTAGATGCAGGAACGCACGAGAGCGCGCACGAAATTGACGATATGCGCAAGCTTCGCGACGCTCTGGTCCGTCGCGGCTGGCAGGAAGGCCACGACTTGCATTACGGCGAAATTCAGGGCGGAAAGCACGACGAAGCGGCATGGGCCTTGCGCGTGGACCCATTCCTGCGATTTCTCTTCCCTGCCCGATAGGCCCACGTATAATTCATTTTTTCGCCGCGCCGCATAGCTGCCGCTCGCCGCGAGAAGTTCGAGGAGTCTGGTGTCAAAAGATCGTCCGCCAACAATTCTCTGCGTCAGCTCCTATGAGAAGGGGCAGGAGTTCATGCGCACGTGCAAACGCGAAGGGTGGGACGTGTTTCTGCTGACGATGGAAAAGCTTCGCGATGCCGACTGGCCGCGCGAGGCGATCACCGAAGCGTTCTACCTTCCCGAGGAGCTGCCGCTGCAGGGCTTGATCAACGCGGTGAGCTACATGGCGCGCTCGCGTCCGATTGACCGAATCGTCGCGCTCGATGAATTCGACATGGAAAACGTGGCGGCGCTTCGCGAGCACCTGCGCATCCCGGGGATGGGCCTGACCACGATGCGCTATTTCCGCGACAAGCTGGCCATGCGCGGACGCGCGCAGGAAGAAGGCATCGCTGTCCCTGAATTTGTGCACGTGCTGAACTACGACGACCTGCGTGGCTTTATGACACGCGTCAAGCCGCCATGGCTATTGAAACCGCGCTCGCAAGCGTCGGGCATCGGGATGAAGATAATCAAGGAAGCGGGCGAGGTCTGGCCGTGGCTGGAGCACTTGGGCGATCAGCAATCATTTTATCTGCTCGAGCAATTCGTGCCCGGAGATGTGTTTCACGTGGACAGCATCGTCTCGGAACGAAAAGTAGTATTCGCCGAGGCGCACGCGTACGGAAGCCCGCCGCTCGATGTGTCACACGGAGGCGGCGTGTTCACCAGCCGAACGTTGCCGCGCACTTCCGCGCTGGCGAAATCGCTACTGAAAATCAACCGTGAAGTAATCACGGCATTAGGACTCGTTCGCGGCGTGACGCATGCGGAATTCCTGCGCGCGCATGAGGACGGCAAAATTTACTTTATCGAAGTGGCCGCGCGCGTTGGCGGAGCCTACATCTCGAACGAAATTGAAGCTGCCACGGGAATTAATCTGTGGCGAGAATGGGCGCTGCTTGAAATCGGCGTGGGGAAAGAAAATTACGCGCTGCCGAAGAAACGAAACGATTATGCCGGCGTGATTATTTCACTCGCGCGCCAGGAAACGCCGGACACTTCGACGTACAACGATCCGGAGATTGTGTATCGCGTGCCCAAGCATCATCACGCGGGGTTTGTCCTGAGCGCATCGAAACCGGAGCGCATCGGCGAGCTTCTCGAGTCTTACGGCGGGCGATTCCGCGACGATTTCTACGCTACGCAGCCTGTTCCGGACAAGCCGACCGCATAAACGAAAAAGCCGTTTTTGTCTCGATTAGGAATTTGCAAGTGTCTGTTTTCAAGCTAGATACGGGGAATTCTAATCGCGGTGTCTCGATTAGAAATTCGGGTCTAATCGCAACAATTGGCCTACGACTACCGACCATTGAGGCAGGCATTGGTATTTAGGTTTCGGAGCTCGTCAGAGCCTCCGTTCTCCGCAATTCAGGGAAACTCCACGCCCATACCGCCGCGACGAGAATGGCGCCAACTCCACCCAACACGACGGCGGGCACCGTACCCAGCCAGGCTGCGGTAAAACCGGATTCAGCTTCCCCCAATTGATTCGATGCACCGATGAAGACCATGTCGACAGCATTTACGCGGCCGCGCATTTCATCCGGGGTCGCGACCTGAATCAGTACAGCGCGAATGATCACGCTCACCATATCTGTGGCGCCTACGAATACCAAAGCCGCGAAAGAAAGGTATAAGTTACGTGAGAGCCCGAACAAGATTGTGAAAACTCCGTACGCAGCTACGCAGATGAATAGCGTGATCCCGGTCCTCTTCCGAAGCGGACGATAGGCCAAAAAGATCGCCATCGCGACTGCGCCGACTCCCGGCGCGCAACGCAGGAGTCCGAGTCCCCACGGACCAGTCTTGAGAATGTCAAGCGCATACGCGGGAAGGAGCGCAACTGCTCCGGCCAGGAGAACTGCAAATAGATCGAGAGAGATAGAGCCCAGGATCACTTTTTTGCCCCAAATGTAGTGCATCCCCGCTAGAACGGTCTTTATGGTCACAGGTTCACGGGCACGAGGTTTGGAAGTCGGATTGACACCGAGCATTGAAAGCATTGCTGCCGCCGAAAGCGCCATCGAAGTTGCATAGACTGCGAGAGGGCCGTTGGATATGGCATAAATCACGCCGCCTATCGAAGGGCCAAGGATTGTGGCGCTCTGAAATGCGGTCGAACTCCACGCAATCGCATTCGGGAGACCCTCTTCCGGCACGATTTGCGGAATGATCGCGCGAGTCGCGGGAAAGTTAAACGAGCGCACGATCCCGAGCAGAATTATTACGACGTAGATCCAGAGTACGGAGTGGACGCGGCGGAAAGAAATCCAGAATAGAAGAGCGGGGCACACCGTAAATCCTGCGTAACATCCAAATAGGATGGTCCGGCGGTTGAAGCGGTCCGCGGCTTGCCCCGAAACGAGAAAGAGCAAGATTCCGGGAAGAAATTGTGCAAGGCCAATCAGTCCAAGGTCCAGCGCCCGGTGAGTGAGCTGATAGATTTGCCAAGCGACCGCAACAGACTGCATTTCCAGGCAGGCAACGACGAACCATCTAGCGGTGAGAAAAAGCGCAAAACCCGGATAAGTGAAAGCCACTCTACTCGAGAGGGCAGAGGTCCCCGATTCGGCCATCGCCGAATACTTTGTCATAGAATTTGGATTTGCACGAGGGGGCGATCGCGGGCTTGCAATCATTCGAACCGTCCAGTGCTGCCTGTTAGGTTGGAACTGATTCGATTCAACGTAGGAGGCGCGCCACATCAAGCATCATAGGTAGTAAAATACACATATGAAATCGGAGGATTCATGGCGAACACAGAGACACTGATAGCTCAGGCCTACTCTGCCTTCAATCATCGGGATATAGACAGCGCGCTGGCGCTTATGAGTGAGGACGTTAGCTGGCCTAAGGCATCAGAAGGCGGGCGTGTCGTCGGGAAAGAAGAGATTCGGGCCTATTAGACCCGTCAGTGGAAGGAGTTTGATCCTCATGTGGAACCACTTGAGGTAATCAACCGGGAAGGCGCGATTACCGAGGTCAAGGTTCATCAGCTCGTCAAGCGCCTTGGTGGCGACGTCCTTTCTGATGGCGCGGTGTGGCACGTTTATACCATCGCGAACGGGCTCATTGAACGCATGGATATCAAGGAAAGCGAAAAGAGCTCGGACGCAACCCCATCTACAGCATTCTCCAGACGCTAGGTGTCAGGATCTGCCGTCGTTACCTGAGGGGAACGCCATAACGACCGAGGGGAAATTCAAGCCAACAAATTCTCAATCTTCACGGGCAGTTCCCGCACACGAACACCGGTCGCGTGGTACACCGCATCCGTGATAGCCGCGGCGATTCCGGCCAGGCCGATTTCTCCAATACCGCGCGCCCCGAGCGCGTTGATTTCTTTGTCAGGGTAGTCGAGGAAATGCACTTCTATCGGTGGCGCGTCGGCGTTTACAGTCATCACGTAATCCGCCAGATTGCTGTTGATGGGCGCACCATTCTGCGGATCGTAGGCGGTTTCTTCGAACAGCGCCATTCCGATGCCCATCACCACTGCTCCCTGGATCTGGTTGCGGCCGGTGAGAGGATTCAAGATTCGGCCTGCGTCCATCACCGTCACGACGCGGCTGACGCGCAGGCGTGCCGTCTCCGGCTGCCACGTGACTTCCACAAAGTGGCAGCCGAACGAGTGCATTGAGAATTTCGGGTTGGGGATAAAAGTCGTCTGTTCGCCCCTGCCGCTGCCTCTCACCAGCCTTGCATTCGCGCCCCGAAGCACGTCCCCGAACGCAATACCTGATGCAGGACCTTCAGCCCTTACGAACACGCGCCCGCCTTCCAGCGAGAGATCGTTGGGCTTATGCCCCAAGAACGGCGAGCCGGGAGTTGTGACGGCGATGAGCAGCAGCGATGTGATGGCTTGGTTCGCGGCCCCGAACACAGCTGGGATCACGGAACTGGTGGCTAAGGACCCGCCTGAGATCGGACCATCGGGCAGTGCGCTGTCCCCCAACTCAACGTCGATCTTGTCCAGTGGAACTCCGGTTTTCTGCGACGCGAGCTGTGCCAGGATCGTATAGGTGCCGGTGCCAATGTCCTGCGTTGCGCAGGCAACGCGAACCGTTCCATCATCTCGGAGTTCGAGACTGGCTTCGGCGGCAAATGCCCCGGCGATCCATGCTGCCCCGGCCATTCCCCAACCTAAGATCAGGCCATCGCGTTTCATTGCGCTGACCGCCGGATCGCGCTTCGACCAGCCGAATTTCTCGGCGCCAAGATTCAGACACTCCACGTAGTGCCGGGACGAGAACGGTATGTTCAGCGCCTCGTCGAGCTTTGGTTCGTTGAGAATGCGAAACCGGACGGGATCCATCTTAAGCCGCTCGGCCATCTCATTCATGGCCGATTCGGTGGCATAAAGTCCGGGGACTGCACCGGGCCCGCGCATGTCGGAGGTTGCGCCGATATTTCGCCTCGCGCGGCCGAAGCTCACGCGCAAATTGGGAACACTATAATGGTAATCCGTGGCTTCGCCGCAGTTTTCGTGATAAGCGTCGTCCATTGACATGTCGTAAACGTAATCGTGCTGCAGCGACACGAGCTTGCCGTCGCGCGTCGCGCCCAAGCGAACCCGCTGCTGCGTGCGCGCCCGATGCCCGACGGACTGGAACATCATTTTGCGGCTAACGACCAGCTTCACCGGCTTGTCTAACTGGCGTGCCGCAGCGGCTGCAAGCGGGACATGCGGCCAAGGATAGAGTTTTCCGCCAAATCCCGAACCCAGGAACTTCGAAATGACGCGAACATTCTCGTTGGGCAAACCGAACATCTGAGCCAGGACGCTGCGCAGATTCACAACACCCTGCGTCGAGTCGTAGAGCGTCAGCATGGGACCGTTCCACACCGCCACGGTCGAGTGTAGCTCGAGAGGATTGTGAGTTTCGGCGGGAGTGACGTACGTTTCGTCCAGCTTGACGGCCGCACCATCGAACGTAGCTGCGGCGTCGCCGCGGTGGCTTTGCAATCGCTCCATCGGGCCGTAAGCAGTCAAAACCACGTCAGGATCACTGCCTGCTTCCAGGTGGGAGTTAACGTTGGGCGTTTGTTTGGAGTACGTCGCTCGCACGGCATCGGCGGCAGCCTTCGCGGCTTCGAAAGTGTCCGCAACGGCCACCGCGATGTACTGTCCCCAGTAACGGATCGTGTCATCCTCGAACGGCGGCCTGCGCTCAAGGCACATGCGATCGAATGCGGGCGCGGGAGTGGAGCGGAAGATATTCCCAATGTTCCCGCGATGAAGCACCGCGCGTACGCCCGGCATCTTCTCAGCCGCCGCAGTATCCAACGTGAGCAATTTCCCATTCGCAATCGTCGCTTCTACGGGAACGGCGTAAAGCATTCCGGGGAATTGGAAATCAGAGGCGTACTTTGCCAGCCCGGTGACTTTGCGCGGACCGTCTATGCGGAGCGTGTCGCGTGCGATGGGAGAAGAACTTGCCGAAGATTGCTGTGATGTCGCCACGGTAGCTCCTCAAATTAACTTGTCGTGGCCATTCGCAGTGAGTGCATCACGCAGCGCTTGGCCAGTTCGATCTTGAATTTGTTCTCCGTCTGCGGCTTCGCATGTCGCAACGCCGCTTCGGCAGCTTGGCGGAAGATTTCTTCGGTTGCGGATTTGCCGTTCAGTGCAGTTTCGGCTTCGGACGAGCGCCACGGTTTGGTTCCTACGCCACCCAGCGCAATGCGAGCGCGCGTGATTTTGCCGCTTGCGATCGTGAGCACTACTGCCGCCGATGCCAGCGCGAACTCGTACGACGTGCGATCTCGCAGCTTCAGGTAAACCTGCTTGCTTCCGGTGATTGGTGGCGGAAGTGTGACGTGCGTGATCAGATCGCCGGGTTCCAGCACGGTTTCGCGATGTGGCGTGTCGCCGGGCAGAAGATGGAAATCGCCGAAGGCGACCGCACGTGAGCCCTTCGGTCCCTGAATGTGAACGGTTGCTTCCAGCGCCGCCAGGGCCACGCACATGTCGGAAGGATTCGTGGCGATGCAATGCTCGCTCGCGCCGAGGATGGCGAGCGTGCGATTGTGGCCGGTGATCGCCGGGCATCCGCTGCCGGGCTCGCGCTTGTTGCATGCCATCGCGGTGTCGCGGAAGTACACGCAGCGCGTTCGCTGCAGCAAGTTTCCTGCGGTAGTGGCCATGTTGCGGATCTGTGCGGAGGCACCTTGAAGGATGGCTTGCGATAGCACCGAATAATCGCGCTGCACCTGCGCGTGATGCGCCAGATCTGAGTTGCGAACTGTAGCGCCGATGCTCAGTCCACCATCGCGGGTCACTTCAATCTTGCCGAGTGGCAGGCGATTGATATCGACCAGGCGCTCGGGAGTCTCGACGTTCAGCTTCATCAGGTCGATCAGCGTGGTGCCGCCTCCGAGGAAGCGCACGTCGGCGCCCTGCTGCGCCGTCTTCGATTGGGCGGCGGTAGCGATCGCCCCCGCTTGATCTGCAGGACGAATGAACTCGAAAGTATGCATCGGCAGACTCCTGCGCTAAGCGTGCTTGCGGACCTGCTGGATCGCGGCAAGGATGTTGGCATAGGCGCCGCAGCGGCAGATATTGCCGCTCATCAATTCCTTCACCGCAGCGTCGTCGGGACCGCATGGCTCCTTCAACAACGCGACCGCAGACATGATCTGCCCCGACGTGCAGTAACCGCACTGATAGGCATCGTGGGTGAAGAACGCCTCCTGCATGGGATGCATCGCCTCCGGTGTACCCAGGCCCTCGATGGTTGTGACGTCTTCCCCATCGTGCATCACAGCGAAGTTGAGGCATGAAAGCACGCGCCGGCCATTCACGTGAACCGTACATGCGCCGCACTGGCCGTGGTCACAGCCCTTCTTCGTTCCAGTCAGGACCACGGTCTCGCGGAGGCAATCGAGCAGCGTTGTTCGAGGGTCGACGCGAAGCTGGCGGTCCTTACCATTGATGCGCAGGACGATCGGGACCGTTCCCTCGACATTTGCTTCACTGGTGACTGCCGCGCTGCTGACGTTTCGCTCAACAGGGATGTTCGCGCCCACTGGCAGGTAAGCTCCTACGACACCTGCTGCGGCGGTGCTTCCAGTGGTCAATAGAAAGGATCTGCGGGACGGCTTCGGCGATTCCGATTGGGGATTGTCTGGCATAGGAATCTCCCATTACAGCGAAGAAGCTTCGGCATTATGACAATCTGGCTTTTTTGTGTCAAAGGCGGCGACAAGGTGGAGCTCTCGGCACCGAGCTGTTCCTCGGTGAAAAGGTATTGTCCAGAAGCAAAATCTAGGCGTCCATATGAGATTAGTCCCGAGAAGTCGGCTTACGGTGAGCAATCCCTCCGCTCACCACAAGCGCGTTTACCGGTACTAATCCGACGGAAGCACGACTCGCTTCCGGGTTGCCCGTTATGCACTGCGCAAGATGTTCTAAGATAGCGGTTCAATCCGCATGAGCTTTTGCCAACTTCGCCTCGCTACCTTGCGGCCTTAATGCATCCTGAAAAATGGGCGCTCCAAACGGGGCACCTGTGAATCCGTCATCCACCATCAGCTCAACTGCATTGACGTACGAGGAATCGTCCGACGCGAGGAAGAGCACGGCTTTGGCAACTTCTTCGGGCTCGCCCCAACGGCCCTGGGGAACCGCAGAAGAGAAGAACTTCGCCAACTTAGCGGAATCTTCCGCGGAAGCGGAGGCGCGGGGCCCGCGCTTCCAAATGGGAGTTTTGATCGCGCCCGGTGCGACGACGTTCACGCGAATGTTGCGCGGTGCAAGGTCGGCGGCGATGGAACGCGCCAGCGAGACGAGACCACCCTTGGTAGCTGCATATGCGGCGACGCCAGGTTGGCCGAGATAGTTATGCACCGATCCAGTAAAGATGATGCTGGCATTGTCGTTCAGCAGAGGGACCGCTGAATTCACCGTAAAGAAAGCAGAACTAAGGTTGATTTGGATCACGTTCTCAAAAATGGCCTCATCGGTGGATCCGGTAGGGGTACGGCCGGAGATGCCGGCATTGGCGAAGACAATGTCGAGCTTCCCGAAATCTTTGGCCAGGGCTGCGAAGAGCCGGTTGCGATCTTCCGCAATGGTGACGTAAACGCGGTAGCCATGCGCGCTCGATCCAAGTTCGGCGACCGCTTCATCGAGCGTCTGCTGGTCGCGACCGGTAATGGCGACCTGCGCGCCCTCCGCAATAAAGAGTCGGGCTGTGGCGAGACCGATGCCACTGTTGCCGCCGGTAATAAGAGCCTTCTTCCCTGTGAGCTTCATAATCCCTCCTTTTTGCAGGACCGCCATCAAATAGGATGACCGTCATAGATATGGTGGAAACCGCCCTCAAGCCGCTGCCCGGCGATCCACCTGGTTTTTGTTGCCCCACTTATTGCAGAAACGCGTCGAGGCATCGCGGACGATAGGCTCGCCGTGACCCAACCCGGCGGCATCGAAAGAGAGACTGGCAACTTTGCGCTGGCGCGCGACCTTCCTGCAAACTCTCGAACCCGAGGGGGTCACTAAGGCCCATGATGTTCATGCACACGTCGCCCGCGAACAGCATTCGCCCCGGACGCCAAAGAAGCGCGACTTGTCCCGCGCAATGCCCAGGAGTGTGAATCACTTCGAAGCCTCCAGCGATGGGCAGTATTTCCCCAACGGTCAGAGGCTGGTTGATGGCTACCGGGTGTACTCGCTCGTTGGGATGGTAGAGCAGCTTGCACAGTACTTGCCGCGACAGACCAGGTGCCGCTCGTAGAGGCCGAAAGGGACCTCCACTCTCGGCCATAGGGATATCGAGCGGGTGCATGTACGTCCTCGCGCCGGTCTGCTGCACGATCGCAGCGGCGCTCCCGATATGATCCGGGTGGCCGTGAGTGAAAATCAGATGCTTGAGTTGATCTGGCGAATGGCCAAGCCCGCGGATCGCTTCGAGGACGGCCCTCTCCTTACGTGGGTAACCAGCGTCAATCAGCGTCAACCCGTCGCCGCCCTCGATCAAGTACGCGTTGGCCATCCCCATCGTGATGAGGTAAACGCCTTCGATCACACGCTTCCCGGACATAGGCAGAACCCGACAATGTAAATATAGGTCGCTGATTAACATCGAGTAATACAGTAAACAGGGTATGCAGGTCGGCAGGCAGGTTGCTAGAGACGCCGACCGCTAGGACACGTGGAACTTGACCACAACTAATCTTAACGGCTCGAGGTGGAGGAACGGCTCCTAAGGCATTAGTGCAATAGACCCATCTGGTAGTTCAGCACTGAGGTTTGAACCTGGTAGTCGTATTTTGCGCTGGCTTCGACGATTTCAGCCTGGGTTTGGTTGAGCTGGGCCTGGCTGAGTTCGATGATAGAACTTAGGCCGAGTTTGTAGCGGGCCTGGGCCAAGTCGTAAGCCTGGCGGGCTTGCGCGAGAAATTGTTCGGTGACAGAGAGGCGCTGGAACGCGGAGTTGGTGTTGAGCCAGGCGGTGCGCACATCGCGAACGATGCGATTTTGAAGGTCGCGGACGTATTGCTGCTGGGCACTGGCGCGCGCTTCGGCTTCGGAACGTAACGAGCCGAAAAGATGGCCATTGAAGATGGGGACGTTGAGGTTGAAGCCGCCGGCCGCGTAGCGCGGGGATATTAGATCGTCTTGGCGGAACGGAACTAGACCTGCGGTGCCAATCGCACTGAGCGTAGGAAACCAGAGATCGCGTTCGGCCTTTGCGTAGCTTTGTTCGGACTGAAGTTGGAAGCGCTGCCCGATGAGTTCGGGGCGATTTTGAATAGCTGTCTGGAGGATGCTTGGAAAGTCAGGCGGAGGCGGCTGCGGATTGCTTGGCAGCGGATCGGCGAGCGTAAAAGCATGCTGCTCGGAATATCCGAGGGCTGCGGAGAGGTCGGCGATCGATGCGTCCAGGTCATTCTGGGCCTGAATCTGAAGCAGTTGGGCTTGCGCGAGATCGACATTCGCAAAGCTGACGTCCAGCCCGGATTTGAGTTTATTTTTTTCGAGGGTGGTGATCTGGTCGGAAACGAGCTGGCGGGCTTTGACGGTTTCTTGAGCGACCTGGAGAACGGCCTGGGCTCTTAAGACACCGTAGAACGCCTGGTCCGCGGCGAGAAGGACGTCGGCGCGAGAAAGTGTGACATTCGCCTGCTCGGCCTGAGCGGCATACTTCGAGCTTTTGACGAGTTCGTGGGTGCGGCCGAAATCCGTGACGAGTTGGCTGATTGTAACGCCGTAGGCGAAACGATCGAAGACCGTGGGATTGTTTAGGGCGCCAGCGGCGATGCGGCTGGTGTTTTCGGCGTACGCGCCAGTCACGCTTCCGAAGGCCAGCGGATAATAAGCGGACTTCACTTCTCCAACGCGCGCTTGCGCCGCCGTAGCGAGATAGCCGGCGGCTTGTACGCGAGGATGATTTTGAAGCGCGATTTTTTCGGCCTCCTGCAGCGTAAGTGCTTGAGGTCCCTGCGGTGAAGCCGCTGCTTGCGGAGCCGGGGGAGCCATCTGCCCGGGAGCAACGTGCATCGCGTCGGGCTGCGCGGAAACCGTCTGTGCGGAGACGGGATGATTGAAGGAGGCAGCCAAGGCTAGCAAAGCGAGAATGAAGCGGAAGATGCTGAAGCGCATCAGACAGCCTCCTGCGCGATAGCGGGAGCAGCGGCCTCTCTGCGGCTATAAATCAGAAGATATGCGGCCGGCACCACGAAGATGGTGAGGACGACCGAAACGATGAGTCCTCCAATAATCACTCGTGCGAGCGGTGCGTAGGCTTCGCTGCCCGTTTCCAGCTTCAATGCCATCGGAAGAAGGCCAACAATCGTGGCGAGCGATGTCATCAGAATCGGCCGCAAGCGAATGCGACAGGAGAGAGCGACCGCATCGCGCACGTTGCGACCTTCTTCGCGGAGCCGATTGGCAAAATCAACGATCAGGATACTATTCGAGACGACCATACCTGTGAGCATTACGATCCCCATTAGAGACTGAATGTTCAGAGTTGTGTCGGTGAAAGCCAACGTGAGCATAACTCCGACGAGACCGGTCGGAACGGCCAGCACGATTAGGAATGGATCGATAAACGACGCAAACTGGGCAACCAGCACTAGATATACGAGAAGAACCGATAGCAGCAGACCGAAAGCGAAACTGCGGAAGGAGGATTGCATGGTGGTCACCAAGCCACGAACGTCGACGCGCAGGTTGGGTGGAATCTGCATCGATTTCACGATTTTCTCGATGGCGGCTGCCGGCCTGCCGAGATCATCGCCAGAGGGCGCCACATAAACGTCGATGGTTCGTTGGAGCTGGTAATGATCGACTTCGGTGGGAGTCTGAATGCTTTGAACGTCCGCAACCTGGTCGAGATAAGTAGGGAGCTTCAGGTTGGGAGCACGCAATGGCATCGCTTTTAGGTCTTGGAGAGATTTCACGCTATTCTCCGGATACTGCACCGTAACGAAATAGTTGTTGCCGCTCTTCGGATCGACCCAATAGCTAGGAGCGATCATAGCGTTTGAGGTAAGCGCGGTGATGAGGTTGTCGACAACTTCCTTGGGATCGAGTCCTAGTTCGGCCGCTCTTGCGCGGTTCACATTTACTTTCAACGCTGGGTAATCCATGTCTTGCGGAATGTAGACATCAGAAACACCGGGAAGGGCCCTGAACTTTGCGGCTAGATCGAGCGCGATTTTATTGGCGGCTCGCAAATCCATGCCGCTAACCTGGACGTCGATGGGGGCGGGCATTCCCTGGTTTAAAACCGAATCAACTAACCCTCCCGATTGGAAATAGGTGCGTAGCTGCGGAAACTCGACAGAGGTTCGCCTTCGAACTTCCGCCATGTATTTGAAGCTGCCTACTTTGTGATCTTCTTTCAATCCGACCTGAATAAACGCCGTATGCATGGCGGAATTAGGAGTGCTCAAGGCGGAAAGGTCTGACATGACTCCGATGTTGGAGACAATAGAATTCAGATCAGCAGGACGCACGACCTCGCGGACGATGTCCTCGATGTGCTTAACGTAATCCTCGGTCACCTCCAACCGAGTTCCAGTAGGAGCCTTTAGATTTATAACGAATTGTCCTGCATCGGTACGCGGAAAGAACGAAAGGCCCACTAGCGGAAAAAGCAAAAAGCTTAGGATAAAAATAGCCAGGAAACCCCAAACAATTTGCTTGGGGCGATCCAATGTTTTCTGCGCCCACTTGTCGTAGAAAGCGAGCATACGCTCGAATCCGCCGTTGAACCATTTGCGAAATCTTGCTCCCCACGATGCGTTTGGGCTCCCGTCGGCTTCCGCATCGTGGGCAACACCGCGCAGAGCGTGCGCGCAGTAGAGAGGCACCACGGATACGGCGACGAAATAGGATGCGAACAGCGAGATTACGACCGCCAGTGCCAACGCCGTAAACAGGTATTTGCTTACGCCGTAGAGAAAAGTGACCGGGAAAAACACAACGACTGTGACGAGTGTAATTGCCAGCACGGCCAATGACACTTCGTTCGCCCCCTTCTCGGAGGCGACGGCCGGGTTCTCGCCCAGTTCGATATGCCGGAAGATGTTTTCGAGGACCACTACTGAATTGTCGATCAGACGGGAGAAAGCTAAGGCGAGGCCGCTCAACACCATGCTGTTGATGGTCTCGTCCCCTGTGTGTAGCAGAAAAAAAGCAGCCATGACCGACAGCGGAATCGAAAGAAAAACCGCCGCTGTGGCCCTGGGTGAACCAAGGAAAATCAGGATCATCAGCGCCGTAAGGAACAAGCCAATGCCGCCCTCGCGGAGAACCGTTGAGATGGCTTGCTTCACGAAGAGCGATTGATCGAATACGACGTTGGTTCTCAGTTGCGACGGTATGTCGCGCAAGGATTTAATGGCCTCTTTAATTCCTTTGACGACCGCGATGGTGTTGGTGTCGCCGCCCTGTTTCAGGATCGGGACATAAACAGAGCGCTGCTGGTTGACTCGCACAATGTTGTATTGCAAAGCAGAACCATCAATGGCCTTGCCAACGTCGGAGATAAATACTGACTTGGCGCCTTCTGTTTTGATCGGAATGTTGTTGAGCGCGTTTGCGTTTGGGACTTGCGCGTTCGTATACAAGTTGTAATCGGTCGGTCCGATGCGGACATCGCCCGCCGGGAGAATCAAGTTCGATTCGTTGGTAGCGCGAACCACATCCATCGGGCTCAGTTGGTGCGCCTGCAGCTTTAGCGGATCAACGTAAACCATAATCTGACGGTAACGGCCGCCGTAGGGTGGAGGGACAGTCGCTCCGGGCACGCCGGCGATTTGATTGCGAATTTGGAACTGCAGATAGTCATGGAGTTGAGTCTCGCTCATCCCCTGCCCCTGGACAGTGAGCAGACAGACTGGAAGATTCGAGGCATCCATGCTCATTACTACAGGGGGGAGAGTGCCCTGGGGAAGCCGCCTCAAATCCGCCATTGCGAGGTTGGAGATCTGAGTGACATCCGCATTCGCGTCGGTGCCGGGCTGGAAGTAGATCTTGATCAGGCTGACGCCGGACATTGAGCGTGATTCCATATGATCGATGCCGCTGCCGAGGGTAAAGAATCGCTCGAAGGTATCAGTGATGTCCGCTTCGATCTGCTCCGGCGGCATGCCACTATAAAACGTGGCGACCATCACCACAGGAATCCGAATGGGTGGAAACATATCGACCGGCATCTGCGCCAAGCTCGAGAGGCCCAAGACGCAAACGAAAAGGCATACGACAACGATGAAGTATGGATGTCGAATTGAGAATGACGGCATAGATGCTCTCTACTCCAATCCTGCGGGCGCGCTTTGCAGCGTAGGCGGTTCGCGACGTTGGTAAATCAACAGATACGCAGCCGGCACGACAAAGATGGTCAAGACGATGGAGGTGATCAGTCCTCCAATGATGGCTCGCGCCAGCGGTGCATACGCCTCACTTCCGGTTTCGATTTTGAAAGCCATCGGCAACAATCCTACGACGGTCGCAAGCGACGTCATCAAAATCGGCCGCAAGCGGATCCGGCAGGCATGAACAACAGCTTCCTTCAATCCACGCCCTTCGCTACGAAGGACGTTTGCAAAATCCACGATCAAGATGCTGTTGGAGACGACCATTCCTTGCAGCATCACGATCCCCATAAGCGACTGAATGTTGAGCGTTGTGCCGGTCACAACCAAAGTCAAGATCACGCCGATCAGCCCAGTGGGCACCGCAAGCACGATTAAAAAAGGATCGACAAACGAACTGAACTGCGCCACCAGAATCAAATAAACCAGCAGGACAGCCAGCAGAAGGCCAAAGCCGAAGCGCTTAAAAGAGGATTGCATCGTAACGACCAGGCCTCGAACGTTCACGCGGATGTTAGCCGGCAAAGCCGTGCGTGAAATGATCTTGGAAATCTTCTTGAGCGGACCCCCCAGATCTTCGCCTTTCGGCGCGACGTAAACGTCAATCGTCCGTTGTAACTGGTAGTGATCAACCTCTGTCGGCGTAAGAAATGGCTTGATGCTTGCCACGTCGCTCAAATACGTAGGAGCGGGACGGTTGGCAGCATGCAGCGGCATAGAGAGCAGGTCCTGCACAGATTTCACCTCATTTTCGGGATACTGCACACTTACGAAATAGTTGTTCCCGCTCTTAGGATCCACCCAATAACTAGGGGCAATCATCACGTCCGAGGTTAGAGCGGTAATCACATTACTGATTACTTCCTTGGGGCTGAGCCCCAGTTCAGCAGCTCTAACCCGATCCACATTTATTTGGAGCGCTGGGTAATCCATGTCTTGCGGAACATACACATCCGATACATCAGGAAGGGTCTTGATTTCCCGTGCCAGGTCCTCGGCAATGCTGGCGCTCTTATGAAGATCCATCCCACTCACTTGAACGTCGATGGGCGCCGGCATCCCCTGGTTCAGAACCGAATCCACCAGGCCGCCAGACTGAAAATACGTACGCAGTTCCGGAAGCTCATTGGCAACCCGTTGACGAACCTCGTTCATGTACGTGTAGCTGCTGACCTTGTGGTCTGCCTTGAGACCGACTTGGACAAAGGCGGTATGCATCGCCGAGTTCGGAGTGAACAAGGCTGAAAGATCGGGCATGACGCCGATATTCGACACTATTGTGTCCAGATCCCTGGGTTCGACAACCTGACGCACGATTGCTTCCACTTGCTTCGCATATCTTTCCGTCAATTCGATACGTGTGCCCGTCGGGGCTTTCACGTTGATGACAAATTGTCCAGCGTCCGTGCGGGGAAAGAATGAGACGCCTATAAAAGGCACGAGCAGAAAACTCGCCAGAAACAGCCCGACGAACCCAACTACGACCTCGCGCGGGCGATCGAGAGTTTTCTGAACCCACTTTTCATAGATATCCAGCATCTTCTCGAAGCCGGCATTGAAGCGCGCGTGAAATCGAGCGCCCCACGAGAGTTTGGCCTGGTTCTCACCATGTGCGTGGACCGGCTTGAGCACGTAGGCGCAGTACAGCGGCACCACTGTGACAGCACAGAAATACGAGGCGAAGAGCGCCAGGGCGACGCCAAGAGCAAGCGCGCCGAAGAGGTATTTGCTTACGCCGAAAAGGAAGGTTACCGGGAAAAACACAACGACCGCGACCAGCATGATGGCAAGCACTGCGAGAGCGACTTCGTTTGCCCCATGAACGGCCGCAGCTCTCGGCGCCTCACCGATTTCGATGTGCCGGTATACGTTTTCGAGCACTACTACGGAATCATCGATCAGCCGAGAGAAGGCCAGCGCCAATCCGCTTAGAACCATGCTATCGATCGAGCGTCCAGCCATGTGAAGAATGAAGAATGCGATCATCACGGAGAGAGGGATAGAAAGGAATACAGCAGCCGTAGCGCGCATACTCCCTAGAAAAATCAGGATCATCATGGCGGTAAGGAAGATACCTACTCCGCCCTCGCGCAAGACCGTTGAGATCGCCTCTTTCACGAACACGGATTGATCGAAAACGACGTGCGTCTTCAGCTGGGCCGGGATGTCGCGAAGGGTCTGAATCGCTTTGCGTATGCCGCTCACGACTGCGATCGTGTTCGTATCGCCGCCCTGCTTTTGGATCGGAACATAGACGGACTTCTGGCCGTTGACTCGGACTATGTTGTACTGCATGTAGGAACCGTCAACGGCCTGACCCACGTCCGCAACGAAAACCGACTTCTGCCCTTCCGTCTTGAGGGGCACCTGGTCCAATGCTTGGGCGTTGGGTATTTGCGCGTTGGTGTAGATGTTTTCATCGGTCGGACCAAGGCGGAGATCGCCCGCTGGCAGAATCAGGTTGGACTTATTCGTGGCGCGAACCACATCCATTGGGCTCAAGGCATGGGCTTGCAGTTCGCGCGGATTGACGTACACCATGATCTGGCGATACTTGCCCCCATACGGCGGAGGCACAGTGGCGCCAGGAACGTTCGCGATTTGATTGCGGATTTGATATTGCAGATAGTCGTGGAGCTGCGTTTCGCTCAAGCCTTGACCGTCGACGGTCAACAAGCATACGGGCAGATTCGAGGCGTCGGTCTTCAGTACTACGGGCGGCAGCGTTCCCTCTGGCAGCCGCCTGAGATCGGCCATCGCCAGATTCGAAATTTGCGTCACATCTGCGTTGGCGTTGGTTCCGGCCTGAAAATAGATCTTGATCAGGCTCACTCCCGTCATGGAGCGGGATTCCATGTGATCGATGCCACTGCCGAGGGTAAAGAATCGCTCAAAGGTATCAGTGATGTCCGCTTCGATCTGCTCGGGAGGCATGCCGCTATAAAAGGTGGCGACCAACACAACTGGAATATTGATGGGGGGGAACATATCTACAGGCATCTGCACGACGCTCGTTAGCCCCAGCACGCAGATAAATAGGCAGATAACGATGACGAAGTAGGGATGACGTAACGAAAAAGACGGCATCGAGACTCTTATTCCTTTTCTATCTCTAGGTCCGCCAAAGCAACCAGTTTAGGCTTGACGGTCTGGCCGGCCTTGTACTGGCCCTGCTCCCCGAAAACAACTGTTTCACCTTCGGTTAGTCCGGAGAGAACTTCCACTTCATTGGCCGTTTGGAGACCGAGTTTCACGTCGCGCTTCTCAAGCTGCTTGGAGGAATTCACGATCAGCGCAACACCCTGGCCGGCCCGCGTGAACTGGAGCGCTTGCACTGGAACCGTCAAGACGTTTGTCACGGAATGCAGCGGGATGCGTACGCTGGCATACATTCCCGGTACTAATTCGAAGCTGGGATTCGGGACAGTTACTTCGGTGTGCATGGTGCGAGTGGCTGGATCAATTTGATCGGAAAAACGCGCGATTTTTCCTGTAAAGGTTTTGTTGAGGCCCGAGACATCTACTTCAAGCGTCTGGCCGTCGTGAATTTCTGAGACAGCTCTTTCCGGCACCGGAATCACCAGTCGGAGCAAACTATTCTGCGAGAGTTGGCAGAGGGCGGATTCTGCTTTCGCGGAGGAAGTGCCGGCGGGAAGGAGCGCGCCGGTGTAGGCATAAATCTTCGTGACCACACCGTCGAATGGCGCCGTCATCCGCGCGTACGCGAACATGGCTTTGTCCTTGTCGAGCGCGGCCTTCGAAGCGATCGAAGCCTGCTCGGCGGCAGATAGCGAGGCTTTCGCGGCCGAGACGCTCGCGCCGGCTTCGAGGTCCTTGCCCTGCGCGACGTCAATATCTTGCTGGGCGACGAGTTCGGGGCGAGTTTTCTGGACGTCGGCTAGGCGCTGATAGGTGACGTGCGCCACGTCGTAGGCGGACTGGGCGCGGCCAAGTTCTTCGCGCGCGCGTTCCTGATCCTGCTGGCTGCGGCGGAGGGCGGCTTCGTCTTGAGTGAGCTGTTGTTCGAGCTCGGGGATTTCGAGGACGGCGAGGAGTTGGCCTTGCTTGACGTGCGTTCCCCAATCAACGTAGAGCTTTTGAATGTAGCCGGAGACTTTGGCGTAGACGTCGATTTCCTGGAACGGGAGAAACTCGGAGGCGATTTCGAGTTCGCTGGAAAGGTTCTGCCGCGTGACCTTGACGACAGCGACGCTAGGGGCATCAGCTTCGGCGGCTTTCGTCTTGCCGGTAGAGTCACAGCCAATGAGAAGCGTCGCCGCCAATAATGGCAGAAGTGCGAGCAAAACTTGGGGGAACGCGAACGGCGCAGGGCAGGGTGCGTCTGCGATCTTCATCTTTGACTCCATTCTTCCTCTACTGCTACGTGGAACGACTTGGACGAAGTCCAATATTCTTTTGAAAATACTCATGCAGCTTTTCAATTGAAAAATCCGACGAGCGGCATAGATCGACAATCTGATGCCGGCGATCGGCGAGGTCCGCCGCCACTGGCGGAATTTGATCGGCAATTTCAGCTGGTATCGAAACAACGCCGTGACGATCGGCATGCAGCAAGTCGCCGGGGCGAATGGTCATTCGAGCCACGTCGACAGGGCCGCCAAAATCAAATATGTGGGCGTAAGCGTGCGAAACGGAAATATTGCCTGCGAGCATCTGAAACCCTGAAGCTCGAACCGCGTTGACGTCACGCACCGCGCCATTGGTGACAACGCCCACACATCCGAGCGCCTGCAAAATGTTCGCATGAACCTCGCCGATAAGCGCGCCCAGGCCGGGATAAGAATCGACATCCTGAATCACGACGATGCGAGGCATGGGCACGGTGAGGATGTCCTTCCACCAATCCGCCCTCTCGTATAGATAGCCGCCGCCCTCCATTGGAGGGTCCGCCGTTCGAATGCGCGCTGTGGCTGCGTAGCCGATGATAGGCGGCAGATCGTCGAACACGCAGCGAATGCTGGAATCGGAAAATCCGGAGTTGGGTAAGCGTACCTGGAGCCTTTCGATCGCGCTGGCGATCAGACAAGTGCTGAATCGGCGCAACTGTTCCAAACGAACAGGCGTCAGCGAAGGTGCAGTCATTCGGGCCTCCGGTTATAGTGCAACCCGCCAATTAAATTAGGCACAGCTTCTGACTACAGAAAATGGTTTTGGGACGCGATGTTGCTAGGAGAGCGTGATGGGAGGAGCGCGGTACCGCAGACATACTATTAGAGAGATTCGCTGGACGAAGGGCGCTTCCCGTGGATCGAAACTGAAGACTGTAAGGCTGGCTTCAGGAATCGCCAGCTGCGAGCTTGGCTGAGCAGGCTGGATTTTGATCTCGGCTACAGTGCAGTCTGAATCCGCCTTCATCTTGCTGGCGATTGAGAGATAACGAGCGGGGTTCGACTTGGGGAGATACTGAACGTTCTTAGCTAGAGTTGAAAAGCCAGCGAGGAACACGAGTAGCGTGACGACTACGACCTGAATCGGGACAATCTTGAAGGGCTTAATCTGCACTGTACCTGTTTGGCTGCTGGAATTCCGCGCATGAGCATGGATCGCTCCGCGTCCAAGTCTTCTTAAACATCGTAATGCTAATAGGATTGCAAAAGCAATAGATTGGATGTCCGTTGTTTCGTTACACGCGCATTCCCAGCGCGAGAGTTAGTTGGCAAGAGCTTGAGCCAACAGAGGTTCAATGGCAGCGATATTCTTTTCGAGGTCTGCGGGAAAGCCGTGGCGCTGCTGCAAGTAGTCGGGCGAATTGTAGCTGAGCCAGACTTTTCCGTCCGCGTCTTCCCAGACGAGCGCCTTGAGGGGCAGGTCAATGGCGGTGCTGGGAGCAGCGAGCATTAGTGGGGTACCCCCTTTCGGATTGCCAAAAATCAGCAATTGTGTGGGTCGCATCTTCAGGCCAGCTTTCTCGGCTTCACCACTGTGATCGATGAGCGCGAAAATCGCGACACCCTTTGATTTCAGCAGCGCGCAAAGCCGCTGAATTGTCTCTGATACCGAATGAGGACTGGGTTTGCTGATGAAACCTGGAATCGAACTCGTGCTCATGGAAACCTCCTCGCTTGCGAATCAATCAATCCAATCGAACGTTCGAGTAACGGCTTTCTTCCACTTGCGAAAGAGTGAATCGCGAGTGGCACTATCCATTTCAGGATGCCAGGTGCGATCCACTTGCCAGTGAGCGCGAAGCTCATCGGTGCTCTCGCAGAAGCCCACCGCGAGCCCTGCCGCATAAGCAGCGCCGAGAGCTGTGGTTTCCTGAACTGCAGAGCGCACGACTGGCCGGTTCAAGATATCCGCTTGGAATTGCAACAGAAGATCATTTGTTACCATGCCGCCGTCTGTGCGCAGCACGTCGAGATGAATTCCGGAGTCGTGTTCCATTGCTTCGACCACTTCGCGAACCTGGAAAGCGGTGGCCTCGAGCGCTGCGCGGGCGATATGCCCCCGATTCGCGAAGCGTGTGAGTCCGGCAATCACGCCGCGGGCATTCGATTTCCAGTATGGGGCGTAGAGGCCTGAGAAGGCGGGAACAAAATAGACCCCGCCGTTGTCTTCCACCGTGCGTGCGAGCGCGTCGATCTCCGAACTATTGTCAATTAGCTTCAGATTGTCGCGAAGCCACTGGACAAGCGCGCCCGCGATCGCGATGCTGCCTTCGAGCGCGTAGCAGACGGGTTGCGCGCCGAACTTGTAGGCGACCGTCGTGAGCAGGCCGTGCTTCGAAGGAATCGGCTTTTCGCCTGTGTTCAGCAATAGAAAGCAGCCTGTGCCGTAGGTGTTCTTGGCCTCTCCCGGCTTGAAACATGCTTGTCCGACCAGGGCGGCTTGTTGATCGCCGAGAATGCCGGAGATGGGGACATTTTTTATGGAATCGAGTTGAGCATTGCCGTAAGTTTCGCTACTCGAGCGAATTTGCGGAAGCATCGCCGCGGGAATTCCGAAATCCGAAAGAATCTCTTCATCCCACGCCAGCGGTTCGAGATTCATCAGCTGCGTGCGGCTGGCGTTTGATACGTCTGTAACGTGAATCCCGCCAGCGGTGCCGCCTGTGAGCTTCCAGGTTAGAAACGTGTCGACGTTTCCAAACAAGATTTCGCCGGCCTCTGCTTTCTCGCGCAGCCCGGCAATATTTTGCAGCAGCCAGCGAATTTTCAAGGCGCTGAAGTACGTCGAAAGGGGAAGCCCGGTTTTCGCTCGATAGCGATCCTGGCCTCCAGCCGCTGAGAATTCACGAACAAGGTCGTCTGTTCGCGTGTCCTGCCAGACGATTGCGTTCGCTACCGGTTCGCCTGTTTTTCGCTCCCAGAGGACAGCCGTCTCGCGCTGATTCGTAATCCCAATCGCGGCAAGATCCTTTGGAGCCAGGGTGCGCTGGCTCATTGCTTCGCAGATGACTTCCTGCGTGCGTAGCCAAATCTCCTCGGGCTCGTGCTCGACCCATCCCGGCTGGGGATAAATCTGGCGATGTTCCTTCTGCGCCGTGGAAATGATCTGGCCGGCGCGGTCGAACACAATGAAACGCGTGCTCGTGGTTCCCTGGTCGAGCGCTCCGATATAACTGGGCACGGTTCCCTCTTCCGCATTAGCGGTCGTTTTATACTCGTGCTTCAGGTGGGACGGTCAGCCCCGCTTTTCGCTGTAGGTCTCGAATCTTTTTGACGTATTCGGTTAAAGCATTGTCGCGATCCGCTTCTGACCATCCCAACTCGCGCATCAAAACTTCGGCGGTCGCCGGAGCCGCGGCGATTGTTTCGCTCCATCCGTAAAACTGCAATCCTACTCGCCGAGCGAGAACATCTTCAATCGTCGTGGCCATCTCGAATCGGGCTGCGAATGCAACCTCTGCCCTGAGCGGAGCGAGTCCTTTCACGAGAGGCTCCGCGAGATTGGGGTCATCCGCGGTGAGGCGCAAAAGCTGCGCGGCGCGTGTGCCATACTTTCCCGCCAGATGTCGCGCAGTACGCTCCAGCACGTTGAAGTTTTCAATCAAGGTCTTCCAGTAATCTGACGAGTAGCCATCCGAACCGGCCAAAGGATGATTCGTGGTCAGGCAGCGTGTGGGATTCCCGCCGAAAGATTTCTGAACAGCGTCAATCGTATCCTGAGCCATGGCACGATACGTGGTCCACTTGCCGCCTAAGATGCTAACCAAGCCGCTCTGCGGATCCAATTCAACCTCATGGTCACGCGCCAATTTTTTGGTGTCACGCGAATCGTCTGCGCTCAATAGAGGGCGAGCCCCGGCGAAACCGCCAACCACTTGGCCGGGCTTCACCGGCAGAGCAAGGTATCGGTTGAGATGCCGCAATAAATACTCTACTTCTTCGTGCGTTAAGAAGAGTTCTTCGCCAACTGCAACTTCTTGCTCGGTGGTTCCGACGAGCACACGTCTCTTCCACGGGATCGCGAATAATACGCGGCCATCCTCGGTTTTGGGAATCAGCATCGGGTCACCGCTCGAAAGTACCTCTGCCGGCAGGAGAATATGGACGCCCTTGCTTAGCCGGATGCGCGGTTTCGCGTCCGGATTCGCCATTGAGCGGATGGAATCCGCGAATGGACCGGTGGCATTCACAAAAGCGCGCGCGCGAACCACGAAACTTTGCCTGCTGAACTGGTCTTGAACGGTGAGAGCTGCCAGTTTCCCATCTGCGCCCCTCTCGCACGAGGTCACGCGCGCGTAGTTCACCGCGACACCTCCCGTTTCGGCAAACGACTGCGCGAGTGTTACGTTGTAACGAGCATCGTCGAACTGCCCATCGGTATATGCGACAGCACCGACCAGGCCCTGAGGATTCAGATTCGGAAGGCGGCGCAACGTTTCCCGGCGAGAAACAAAGCGGCTTGGAGCCAGACTCGCGCTGCCCGAGATCCAGTCGTACAGTTTCAAACCTGTTTCGTAATAGGCGAGGTCGAGCCAGCTGTAACAAGGAGTGATGAATTCTTTTGCCCGGGTAAGGAACGGGCCATTCTTAAGCATGTGAATGCGCTCATGCAGAGCGCGATTCACCACTTTGTATTCAGCAGGATCGAGACGACGAAAAGCTTCTTCGAGATAGCGCACACCGCCGTGCACCATTTTCGTGGAAGAACTGGAGGTGGCCGAGGCAAAGTCGCCTGCCTCAATAAGTACAGTGCTCAGCCCGCGCAACTGGGAATCAAGCGCGCAGCCGGAACCGGTGGCACCACCACCGATCACACAAACATCAAAAGATTTGTTTTCTATATCCTTGAGCGCTTCCCTACGGCTCTTCATTCTGGAATCGCTTGCGCGCGAGAAGATGCTCAGGGATTAGCGGTCGCGCCCTTCGTGGCAACCGGACTAGCCGCATTCTTGCCGTACATCGCGCCCCGTTTGAGCAGCGGATCGCGCCACTCGCGTCTGTCGCGGCGAAGCAATTCAGCGGCCGCTTCCGGTCCCCACGAACCGGCTGCGTAGTTGGGAAAATCGCGCGGCGGCAGAGCGGTCCACACATCCAGAATCGGTTGCACCACGCTCCAACCGGCTTCCACCATGTCGGCCCGCTGGAAAAGCGTGGGATCGCCCATCATGCAATCGTAGAGAAGAGTTTCATAGCCAGTGGAAGGTTCGGTTCCGAAATAATCGGCATATTCAAAATTCATGTCGACGGCACCGAGCCGCACGACAGGACCCGGAACCTTGGCTTCAAAGCTCAGCGAGATGCCTTCATTCGGCTGAATACTGATCACCAATTCGTTGGATGGAATGTGTTCCACCGGCGTCTTACGAAATAAAACGAAGGGCGGCCGCCTGAAACGCACAACGATTTCCGTGACCCGCGTAGCCATCCGTTTGCCAGTCCGCAGGTAGAACGGAACGTCCGCCCAGCGCCAATTGTCGATGTGCAGTGCCACGGCCACAAAGGTCTCGGTATGAGAGTCTTTCGCCACGTTGGGCTCGGCTCGATATGCGGGCACGAATTTGCCATCAAGCATTCCATCGCCGTATTGGCCGCGCACCGCTTGGGTGAGCACTTGCTCGGGATTAAGCGGCTGAATAGCGCGCAGAATTTTTGTTTGTTCGTCATGGACGGAGTCCGCATCGAACGAAATTGGCGGCTCCATGGACATGAGGGTGATGAGTTGGAAGATGTGGTTGGGAACCATGTCACGAAGCGCACCGGCACGGTCGTAATAATCGCCGCGAAGCTCCACTCCCAGTTCTTCGGCGACCGTAACCTGCACGTGATCCACGTAGCGGCGGTTCCACACCGGCTCGAAAATTCCATTCGCGAATCGGAAGGCAAGAATGTTCTGAACCGTTTCTTTGCCGAGGTAATGGTCGATGCGATAAATCTGGTTTTCGTGAAGGACTTCGCCAATATCGCGGTTTAAGGCTACAGCTGAAGCCAAATCGTGCCCGAATGGCTTCTCGATCACCACCCGTTTCCAGCCGCCGGAGTCAATATTTGTCAATCCGGCCGCCCCTAATTGTTTCACGACAATCGGAAAAAAACTGGGACTGGTGGCCAAATAAAACAAACGGTTTCCGCAGGTGGCATGATCCCGGTCAACTTGCGTGAGTTGATCTTGAATTTTCTTGTAGAGGGCTGGATCCTTGAAATCGCCCGAAATGTAATAAAGACGGTTGGCAAACCACTCCCACGCGTCACCGGCAGAACCCGTTAGAAACTCTTTCATCTCCTCAGTCGTTTTCTGTCGAAATTGCTCAGTGGAATATTCCTCGCGCGATGCGCCGATGATTGCGAACTGTTGCGGAAGGAGTTTGCTGTTGGCGAGATGGTAGAGGGCGGGAAAGAGCTTGCGTTTCGTTAAATCGCCACCAGCACCGAAAATCACCATCGCGCACGCATCGGCGGGCTGGCCACGCTCTTCGTGCACTAATCCTGTTGGATTGGATGAACCCATCGAATCGGCCTCCGCCTGATTTTTAGCGATTACAGAAGAGCCTGCCGCACTGCGCTGTTAAGGGCCCGCAATCCAGCCGCAACGTCCGCTCCCAGATGAATTCGCAATGCCCGGCGATCCCGCTCCGCGAGAACCTGGAAGTCGCCTCGAGCCTGCGCAGCTTTGACGATCCCGAATGTATATTTCTGCTCGGGCACCGGGATATCGGCGGCGTCATCGCAAGTGATTTGCAGAAATACGCCGGTGTTGGGTCCGCCTTTATAGGCCTGCCCCGTCGAATGCTGGAAACGCGGGCCGAATTCCGAGCAGGTGGCCACGCGCTTCTTGTCGCGAATGGTATGACGGATCGACTGCAATGCCGATTGATGCGCATCGTTCATTTCGATGTAGGCGAGAACCGCGAAATAATCACCGGGTCGGACACGGTTCAAATGCGCGCGCAAGTATCCGGTGAGAGTTAGGTCGCCGCCGGCAGCCTTCTTCAATGCTTCCGTATTTTTTTCATCCGAATACAGCTTGATTCCGCCACCTTCAAAGAAGGGATGCTCCGCCGGAAGCGAACCCTGCTTCTCGTATTCGGATGTCAGGTTCTTCGTAGCGATTTTCGCCGCTTCCACATCCGGCTGGTTGAAGGGATTGATTCCGATAACCGAGCCCGCCACCGCCGTTGCAATCTCCCAGCGGAAAAATTCCTGACCGAGATCGTAAACATCCGGCACCGCGATGCGTATGACGGGCTGTCCCGCCTTTTCGAGGGCAGCCACGGCTTCATCTTGCTTTGCATCTGGCGCTGACTGCAGACGCACGTAGGCAAATATTCGATCGTTTCCGTAAACTTCGGGCGGCCCGATCTGTTCGCGGTCGATGGGAATCAGACCGGTGCCCTTTTTACCTGTCGATTCGGCTAACAATTGCTCGAGCCACGCGCCAAGATCGGAAATTCCGGGCGACGCAAAGATGGTGACCTTGTCGCGCCCGTTTTTCTGAAGTGTGCCGAGAATTACGCCCAGAATGGCGCCGGGATTTTCGTCGGCGGGCACGACCGATGCGCATGCGTGAACCATCTCTTCCACGCGATCGAGAAATTTCGCAAGATCCAAGCCTTGAATCGCGCCGGGAACCATCCCGAAGTTTGAAAGCGCCGAGTAACGGCCTCCAATGCTCGGCACGCCGAAATAGACGTGACGGAAACCGTCGGCTTCGGCAACCTTTTGCAGATGCGAGCCAGGGTCGGTGATTGCGATGAAGCGCTTTCCTGGTGGTTCCGAAGTGACGGCTTGTTTCACCTGCTCGTCGAAATATTGCTTGAAGATATTCGGCTCGAGCGTGCTTCCCGATTTGCTCGAGACGATGAAAATCGTTTTTGTCATGTCAAGCTTCTTCGCCAAAGTACGGATTTGCGCGGGGTCGGTGGAATCGAGAACGAGAAACTGTGGATAGCCATCGATTTTTCCGTAGGTGAGTTCCATCACTTCGACGCACAAACTCGAACCGCCCATTCCGAGAAGCACCGCATGGGTGAAACCGGCTTGGCGAATCTCGTCGGCGATCTGCTTGAAATCGCGGCTGTACGCAACGTCGTCGTCGGCAACTGTGAGCCAGCCGAGCCAGTTCGCTTCGTCCTCATTTGTCCAGAGCGAGGCATCGCGCGCCCACAGGCGTTTCATTTTCTGATTTGTCTTCCAATCTTCGAGGGTCGCTTTTACGGCAGTCGCGAGATTCTGTGGGAGTTTGTATGTAAGGTTGTTCACGGCCGACGCAGCGGGCTTCGCGGCGTGGGTTCCGACGGCTGCGAGGAGCTTGTCGAAAGCTTCCGAGAAAAGTTTCACGCCCTCTTCGGTCAATTGGTCGGTCGCCGCCTTCATGGAAATCCCTGCGCGCTCGAGCGAATCCATTGTTTGCTGGGCCGCGGGAATATTTTCTTCGAGGCTCGCGCGCGGCTTGCCGTGGTCGCGGAATGCGTCGTAGGTAGCCGGCGGAATCGTATCCACCGTGTCCGGCCCGATCAGTTCCTCGACGTATAAAACATCCGAGAACTTGGGATTCTTCGTGCTTGTGCTGGCCCAGAGTACGCGTTGCGTTTGTGCGCCCGCCAAAGCAAGAGCCGCCCATCGCGGCCCGCTGAAAATTTTCTTGTAACGCTGGTAGGTCAGCTTCGCGTTGGCAATCGCTACCTTACCCACCAATTCCTGGAGCGCAGCTTGCTCGGACGGGTTCTGTGATTTTTTGACTCGATCCGCGATCTGGCTGTCGATCAGAGTATCGATGCGGCTGACGAAAAAGCTTGCGACGCTTCCGATCTGGCCCACCTTGCCGCCGGATTTCGCGTACGCCTCAAGCCCGGCGATATACGCCTCTGCCACGCGCTCGTAAACATCTTGCGCGAAGAGTAGAGTCACATTGATGTTGATGCCTTCGCTGATGAGTTGCTGAATCGCGGGGAGGCCTTCCAGAGTTCCCGGAACTTTCACCATGAGATTTTCGCGGCCCACTGCTTTCCACAGCCGCCGCGCTTCATCAATCGTTTCCTGAGTCTTGTGCGCGAGATAAGGTGCCACTTCCAGACTCACATACCCATCGCGCCGGAGAGTCTGATCGTAGACCGGCCGCAGGACATCGGCGGCATCCTGAATATCGTGAATTGCCAGCGCCTCATAGATCTGCTTGGCATCGAGATTTTTCTGCGCGCTCAATTCCTCGAGCGCTTTCGTGTAGTCGGTGCTGCCTGTGATTGCTTTCTCGAATATGGAGGGGTTGGACGTGACGCCGCGGAGGCCGTCCTGCTCGATCAAGCGAGCGAGTTCTCCCGTTGAAATCAGGTTGCGCCGAATATAGTCGAGCCACACCGATTGGCCGAATGCATTCAGTGCCTTCAATGGATTTTGCGATTTCTTCGGACCGAATTCCTTTGGAGTTGCTGTTACGCCAGTGCTCATGATCGTCCTCTTTTCACCGCATCTTAAGAATACAATTGCGACTGCATCTCCCGATTAAGTCTGAATCCCGATTCTACCCCACTCCGGACGCGGCTGGACGTGAATCCGATGTAAAATCTGCCGGGGCGCGGCTGCGGGTTCGCACGCTTTCGTGATCGTCAATTTGGCTTTTGCGTCAGCCGCGGAAACAGTGGTGGAGTGACCTTGTTCAGGGGGAAACGACCGATGATGTTGCGACGAACCCTGTGGATGCTCGTGCTCGGAATCATTGCGATGGGAGCGCCGTGCCAGCAAATATATAGCGCCAACACGGGATCGTCGCCGGGCATATCGCCAGCCCCATCCGACGAAATTACCGTTTCGGCGGCGATCAGCCTCAAGGACGCGCTCGACGAGATCTCGCGTCCTTACACCTCCGAGCACGCGGGCGCAGATGTGCATTTCAATCTCGGCGGTTCAGGCACGTTGCAGCGACAGATCGAGCAAGGCGCACCGGTCGACATCTTCATCTCCGCTTCCCCCAAGGAGATGGATTCGGTTCAGTCGCAGGGATTGCTTTTGACTGACACCCGCAAAAATCTCGTGCGGAACAGCGTCGTGCTGATTGTCCCTGCGGGAAGCACGAGCATCTCTAGTTTTCAGGGCTTGACAAGAGCAGCAGTCAAAACGGTTGCTGTCGGCGAGCCACAAACCGTGCCGGCAGGAAAATACGCGCAGGAAGTGCTCACACATTTTGGCGTATACGACCAACTAAAGCCGAAACTCGTGCTCGCGAAGGACGTCCGCCAGGTGCTCAGCTACGTCGAGACAGGAAACGCCGATGCCGGAATCGTATATGCCACCGATGCGAAGATATCGAAGAAGGTAGCCGTGGTAGCGACTGCTCCAGAGGACTCGCATTCGCCTGTGGTCTACCCATGCGCTGTGATCAAGAACTCCAAAAACCCGGCCGGTGCGAAGGCGTTTCTAGAGTTTCTAGCAGGCGAAAAGGCGCGGACGGTTTTTAAAAAGTACGGCTTTATTCCGACTGGAAGGTAAAACGCTTTAACCAGCGCGCTGACAACTCACGACCAGCCACCGTCAACCTAGCCGAAAACAAGGTGCTTCACGAAGCGAGCGGGTGCGTATAGCGCGAAGCTCGCACGCGAAAAACGAGCTATCAAACGTCCCAAAATCACGCGGCCCAGAGACCCCATGTCTATATGACGGTCGCCGCGATGCACTCGAATCACGCGGCCTAAAAATTCCTCCCGCGTAACCGGATCATCCTCAGCATCAAGCGCATCGCCTTTAGTTATTAACGCGCCGCGCTCACCGCCGCCCGTGCCAGCCGCCGCCGCTCGGATCACGCGGTGAACAAACAACCTGTCCGCGCGTTCGAAGAGCACCACATCGCCCCGCGACGCCTGTTCGTAAACAAAGCTTCTAACGAACACCAGATCGCCCGAGCGAATCCATGGAAACATGCTTGCGCCCAACACCCGGAAGCAAACCGACCCATCGGCTCGCAGCTTGGCAGCAATCGGATTCGATTCCTTTTCCTTGGGCGCGACGAAGCGCTCGTCAACGCATCGCGCGCGAGCGTACGCAATCGATGGGCTCATCAGGGGTTGATCTGCACTGTCTGAGAGGTAATGGCCTTGCCGTCCAAAGACACGCGAACGCTCCATTCTCCGGTCATCCGCCGCTGCGAAATCCAAGCTCCCGCCACCGGCACCGATCGCGTAATCGTCAACGAGCTTTGCGACGCGTCGCCTACCAAAAAAGAGCTTTGGCTGGCCTGATAAAGGCCGCCGCCCGGTTGAAGGACCTCAAGCATTTGAGTGTGGTTACCCGCAGAAAGATTCTCCCAATTCACGTTGATCACAAGATCGCGCAGCGATGCAACGCTGAACGAAGTAGCCGGCGTGCAAGCTCCGTCGCCATCGTCGCAGAACGAAATAGTCGCATCCGTGGGTGGCGGATTTCCGCCTCCACCGGTGCCCGAAGTCATGCCCGTCTGACAAGCTGCGAAGCCTGCCGCCAGGCATAGAACAGCGCTGCCCAGCAGACCCGTGCTCCATGCGCGCTTCACTCGCCCTCTTTTTTCGGTGTACATCAATTCCTCGCTCATCCCCGCCTAGAAAGGAAACGTAAAGCCATACGCACGCTGGTCGTTGGTCGATACATAAATTCGAGATAGCACAAGGTCCAGGGCAGGATCACCCACTATGCCGGGCTGTCCCGTATTGGCCGTTCGCTGCTTGCCGTCCACTCCGGTCACAGCGTCGAGTTCATGAATTTTTCCGTCAGCCGAACCCACGTACACCTTCGCCCCTCCAGTAAATCCGATGGGGGCCGAGGGCTCGCTGATCGTTGTCGACCAGAGACTTGTGAATGTGTTCGCCGTCTTGTCATACGTCATCGCGTGGACAGCCGTCTGCCCGGAAAAAATCACGGTGTAGGGCGAGGTTAATCCCAGCGCGATTGGAAACGAAATGATCGCGCCGTCGCCACCAGCCACTGACTTCAGCGTGGCCGCCGTGGCCGGATTGATCGCAAAAATCGTGCCCGCATTGTTGCCCACGAAAACGACATCGCTTGGAATCGAAAGCGTCGGGTCGGTGTCCGTATCGCCCAGTGCCGCTGTGGCAAGGACTGCGCCGCTATTCGGGTTGAGCTTCCAAAGACTCGGCTGCGCAGTACCGCCGCCGCTTCGGCTGGTCACCCAAACTGCGTGATTCACGAAATCGATGGCCGGCGAGGAGCTAATGATATCCATCTTAGCCACACCGCCGGAGTTACCGATGGTTTGCCACACAGTTGCACCCGTGTTCCCATCTATTCCCATGATTCGATTCGCCGTGGTTGAGGCGCCATTTCGCGTGCCGACCACAAGTAAGTCGTGAGTGGGGGTAAACGTGGAGTCGCTGAATGATTTCACCTGCACCGAAGGCGCGCCTGTAAATCCGTTCGTCGTTAGACTGGTAGGATTCACCACCCACAGAATTTGCCCGGTATCCGTTGCGATTGCATACACGAGCCCATCGTTGTCGGCCACATACATCACATTAGCCGCCAGTGACGAATCCCCCGCATCGATCACCGGCGAACGGCCGGTCACCGGCCCACCAAGCGACACAGGAGGATATTTTCTCAAGCCCGTAACCGCATCAATGCCGAACGATAAATTCGTCTGCGAGCCTGCCATCACGATGGAACCTGGGAAAAGCGACGGTGCTGCCAGCGTGGTCGAAAACGTTGCCGCGATCCAAACTGAATTCTGTTGATTCGCGGCTGTTGCGCTCGGAGTTCCGGAGATTTCCTCAGTGAATACGGAACCGTTTGTAATCGGTTGCGTCGAGTAATAGTTCTTTTGATCCCGCAGGAAAACTTTATAAAACCAGGTCGTATCGTTCGTCGGCGCTCCACACGGGTTAGAACTATTGTCCGTGAAGCTGGTCGCTAGAGACGTGTTGTCAAATACCACCGTTCCGGTGCCTATCACCGAGCACATCGCGGGATCTTGCGTGTCCGTTGGAACAGAGCCCTTGTCGACCGGAAAGTTCGCGCGCCTGAGAATCAGAACGCCAGTATAGTTTTCCGCAAAGTTCACTCTGCCAATCGGCGTTGGATAACCCCAGCTTACAGTCACTGTGCCATCGCCCGGAACCGCAGCTGGGTTCGTTACATTCTGGACAAACGTGACATCGAGTACAGGCGCGTTCGCGGCAGTTCCATTGCGAGAACCGAAAGTCGTCGTGGCGCCGGTGTTCGAACCTTCGGCCTGATCTCGAATCAACGTGCCGTAGTTCGGCGTGCCGTTGTACCAATTTTGGACATCTGCGGTAATGTCGAATTGAACTGGAGTGGAGGTTCCGATTCCGCCCGCCACCGTCGCGGTCGATGTAGCCGTGCCTCCGATATCACCACCGCCGGCATTCCAGGCTTGCTTGGCAACGCGAGTGTTCCAAGTCACGTCCGATTCACGAAAAAATGACGTAAGGCCATATGCCCCATATGTTCGTGGAAATCCATTCGTCGTGCTGGCAGTGGCTTCCATAACAAGCAATGCCTGCTTGATAGCCACGTTGGGCAGCACGGAAAGGTCAAATTGGACGATAGCGCGCTGGTTTGAATTTCCGTTCTTGGATTCAACCGTTAAGGTTGCAGCGCCGCCGGAATTAGTGGTCGGTAACGCCTGATTAATCGTCGCGTCCGCGGCGCGTACTTGCGCGGCTGTCGATTGAATCGCGATTACCTCTCGCGCCAAGATTGGCGCGGCCAGGAAGAGCGACAATCCGAGGCATAGCGTTTTCTGCCATACGGCGTACCGCTGAGCTTTGTGTAAAAGCCGATTATTCATGAAGCGTGTTGCCTCCGTCTCGAAAACTTCCAACCCTTGTTCAAAATCACTTACGAACGCCTCGGCGCGGCGTGACAAATTCCTTGCTGCCCCGGCATTTTTCCGCAGGCCAGCGCGAGCGTTTCGTAAATTGGCTCGGAGACACAGGAAGGCTTCACGTAGGGCTTCTTTCCCGCCGTCGCTCCGCCGTTGCGTTCCGCATTCTTCTTCGATTGTTCCAATGCTTCTCCCAATCCCAGCCCGCAGGACTACAGTGAAACTTGGACCAAATCCTTTCGCTGCGTGATTCCGCTTTGAACGCCCGCTAATCCGTTCTCGACATGCATGGCGCTGATGGGATTCTCAATTCCCGCCAGGCGAGCATTCATTTCCGCCAGTTCGCAGGCTCGCTCGTATGCACCAAGCAGGTCACCACCTTCCATCTGCGCCAGCCCCGGACAGCGTTCGCAGTAATTCCGGATTGAGCATGATGAACAGAGCGGCAACTGCGACTCGCGCACGGCGCGGACACGGTTCATCTCTGTCGAGCCGTACCATATTTCATCAAACCGCTGTTTCCGGAGATTCCCCGCCGGCTTCGGCATCTGCACGCAGGGAGAAACGTCTCCATACGGCGTGATATAGCAGCTGTTGTGCCCCGCGCTGCAGGGGATGTCGTCATACGCGTTGCTCTCGATTCCGCTCGATGTCGAGCTTCCTGTGATAAACGCAGACTTCGCTTCGGTTTCAGGCGGCGTGCACGCCCGCGAATTCAGATTCTGATCCTGCAGCACCCGCAAAAGCTCCGTTGGTGAACTGCGCAGCACCAGCACACCTTCGCCGCCGTCCATCATGGGCGTGATCGTCAAATCGAGCATGTACGGCACACCCAGCTCTTCCGCCAGCGCCTGAACTTCGCGGAATCCTGCCAGGTTCTGTTTCATCAGCGGGCACGCCAGCTTTACCTGCAGGCCCTCCGCAAGCAGGAACTGAACCGCTCGCAGCGAACGCTCCAGAGAACCCGGCACTTTCGTAATAGCATCGTGAACGGCAGCGTCAGCGCTGTAGATGCTGATCTGAATTTTTCGAATGCTCAGTTCGCGAAGCTTTCGCGCCCGGCTTTTATCAACTAACAAGGCATTCGTCTTCAGACTCACGTCGAAATTCAATCCACGCCCGTAAGCAATCAACTCAAACAGGTCCGGGCGAAGAAAAATCTCGCCACCACTAAAAGTCAGGAACAGCGCTCCCGCTTCGGCGAGCTGGTCGAGAATGTTCTTCACTTCGTGTGTCGTCATCTCGCCATAATCTTGATGGTCGAGATAGCAATGAACGCAACGCTCATTGCACCGATACGTCAGATCGATATGCACGTTCCACGGCAGATGCCGCTCCACCGTCTTGCGAACGAGCCGGTCCATTACGGGTGTGTTAGGCACCGGCTGGCACCTCAGGCTGCTTCGGCGATACCAGGAGGCCCTTTGCTGAAAGCATCTCGATCAATTCGCTCGCGTCAGCCTTTGCCACCGGTAAAGAAACGTCGTACTTCGCCGCCACCACGCCAGCAATATCGTCCACGCTGTGTCGCCCGTCGGCGCTTGTCCAAATAAGGCTGGCCGTCTCGTTTAGCTCATGCACGTGGCTGTCTTCCGGAGAAATGATCACCGCCTCGCCGTCAATTTCGCGCCAGGCCAGCTTGGGATTCCGCTCTGGAAAGAGATTCATGCCGCTATCACCTTCCAGAAGCTATCGTCGCGACGAAAAAGAAGCCGCTGACAGGGAACTTGTCCTACGAACCCGAGCAATAAACGCAGCAGATCTTCGTTTGCCTCGACCCTCGAAGTGAAAAACAGTACGCATGGCAACAGGGCTCTTATCATCTCTTTTGTCGTTAAGCTTTCTACGCGGTCTTCAGTGGATTGAACGAGCGTGTAAATTCCCGCGATCGGGTAGTGTTCGTTCTGCCCGGCCGCCCGGAATTCTCCCCAGAACGGCGTGCCATAGGCCTGCCAGCAGCCGTCGGTGAACCTCAGAAGCGAGATCTCGTCGGTCAGCACAGTTCCTGTCGGCGACAGCGATGCCACGGTGCTCTTTCCCGCGCCGGATCGGCCAGTAAAGACGTAGGCGCGGCTATCGCGAACTACCGTCGCCGCATGCAGCAAAAATCCGCGCTGCGGCAGCAACACCATCGTCAGAAGAATGCGCAGCAACGAATCGAGCGCATATTCGTGTCGAACTCCATGGAATTCCGCGCCAAAGGAGTCAAGCAACATCGAAGCATCATCGAGAACGTAGGAGAAATTTGGGTCCTTGCACGCAGGCCGGGTGTCGTTTTGAGCGTCGCTCCGTAGTACGACAGGCAGTCCACCTTCACTAGGAGCGGTAAACTCGCGATATCGAGAGAGCGCCTTTTCGCGCAGATGGGGACCGGGAATCAAGAGCGAGAGCGGCACTCGCCCGATCGAAATATTCAGTGGACGCAGGCTACCCTGCGCGCTGGCTTGTGATCCCAAGTGCGATGACCCCTTCGCTAAACCGTTACAACACAACGTCGGGACGGCGTCTAAAACGCTTTCCGCTCGGAACGATGCTCCGAATTCCCAGTAGTTGTTGAGAGGAAGCTGCTACTAGTCTCGCCGGGGGTACCCAAGGGGTCAACAAAGAATTGCCCTCGCGTGTCGTACTTGTGACTAATTTCCTGAAGACGTGCTTGGGGCTAAACAGTGTAGTGACTTCAATTTGGCGGCTGCATGAATCGGCTGGCGCTTTTGACCCGTCCTTAGCGAAAATGGGTCCGCCGACAGCCTAACTTACAACGACGCGTCCTGGCGTCGACGTGCCCATCCATACTTGTGCAACAGCCGCAGTGGTCGAAGCGCAAGATAAAGCGGCGCGAGCGGCCCAGGCAATTGCACCATCTCCCAGTCCTCTTCCGCTGGAACCATTGCAAGACGCAAGGAGTAACGCCACCCGGCCAGCATCCCTCGCACCATCCGCCGGCGGAACCGCAACCGGCCTCCTGTGCTTGCGCCGGGAAGGCCTCGGCTCAAAGTTCGCTGCTCCACTTCTCGCGCCACGGAAACCGCTTCCCTATCTTCACGCACTCGTTTGCGAATCTCCGCGGGCATGGGCGCTTGTAACAAGTCATCCGCCAGCGCCAGCCCCAGATGAACCATTCGCTCCACTCGCAAACTCTCGGCCATTCGAAACGCCGCATCCCAATCGAGATCGGCATGCCTCAGGATGAGCTCCGCGACGTCCGCGATCCACGATATCCGCTCCCAAAAATCCTTCGAGCCGTGGACACAAAGCGCGGACAAGAGATCTTCTGGCGCAAAGGTCAGCACTTCGCGCCCGGCCACCATCACCTTGACTAACCGCTGGACGAACCGGTCGATACCCGGGACAACCGGAAAATGCCGCAGCGTCAATTCCGTGTGGAGTTCGACGACCGCGCGCCGCTTTTCATCGCGATAGTTGTACTCCCCGGGCACCAGCGCGGTTTTCGAATCCTTGGGCACAATCCATGGAAATCGGGCCTGATACCCAAGCCCGAGCATCGCCTCATGCGCTTTCATCAAATCGCGCTGCGGCAGGATGATGTCGAGGTCGTCAAAGTCTCGCAGCGTCAAGTTCCCGTAGGCTTGCTCGGCAAGCACGGGCCCTTTATACGGAATCGCCACGATCCCTGCAGCCCGGAAGAGGTCGAGAATCTTGTGCAGCTCCGCTGCTAGAAATAAGCAGCGCACAGTGTTAGCCCGGCACGTGATCTTCAGTCGCTCCATCACGCCGGCAGGCACGGACTCCGGCGTCACGGCCCGCAGATTCAAATCCAGCAGTGGCCCTACTGAATTTTCTGTGGCTTCGCTAAGGACAAAATCCCAATCGAGCGGCGCTGCGGTGATCTCGCGAATTCGCTCCGCAATTTCCGAAACCATGCGTGTGCGCGCGCAGCTCACCAGTAGTTGCTTCTCCGCACAAACGCCGTCTGTTCCTTCTAAACGCACCATCGCGTTATCGCGCAACGCCTCCTCGCGAAATACTACGCTATTTGAAGTTGTGCCACTGTTGGATTCTGCTCGAGGAGGGAAGCTCCTGCGCCGCCACATCGTGCGGCAGCGCAGGAAACTCATATGAATTGATATCTAGAAGTTATGAAGTATTGCAAAAAAACCAAACAATCTAAGCCCGAATAAAATGATTATGCCGCCATGGGCTGAAGATACGGCCCGTGCATGTGAACGCGCTGCCCAATTTTGAGAAGTCGCGCGCGCAAAGTGTCAGGATCAAGACCCGCACTGGCGCACACAGACTGAAAATCCCCATTGTCTTCAAACAAGAACGATTGTGCCTCCCGGCGTGCCCGCAAAGATCCGTTGCGCCAATCTTCCACCGCCATCACGACGACAGCCGTCCACAACCGGCGCTCTGAAATGCAATCTTCCGTCACGCCTTCCTGCTCCATCATCCTTGCGCCGCCATTCGTCCCGTTTGAGTCCATCGCTTGTCCCCTTGTCCCCGGCGGCTTTTTTACTTTTGTTCTAGCCGCTCACTCCTGACAAATGCATCTGACGGACCAATCGCACTGGCGCCGACTAGAAATCACACAGGCCGCACAATCGCTCTGTATGCAGGGGTTTACAGGGGCGCCGAACTTTCAAGGCGGCAGATCACGACCGCTCTCGCCACCCTAGCGAGCACCCACACCAGCACACCTGTTTCATAGGTGCACAAAACGCGATTTATTCGGTTAGTTGGATTTGCTGCGATTGGCTGCTATTGCTTCTGTCAGTCGGCTATTGAACGGCGGGAACGGCAAGCATCTCACGCAGCTTTCCCGCCAGCGTCATAAGCGTGAAAGGCTTTTGCAGAAGCACTGCGTCATTCCGGAGAATCCCATGGTGCACCACGGCCTGATCCGTGTACCCCGACATGTAGATAATCTTGATTCCAGGCCGGATCTGGCTCACTCGTTCCGCCAGTTCCCGGCCGCTGATTCCCGGCATCACCACATCGGTCAGCAGCAAATGAATCGGCCCCACGTGCATCGCGGCCAGCTCCAGGGCCGTGTGACCGTCCTCCGCCTCAATCACGGTATACCCGCTCGACGCAAGATACTCGCGCGCCAGCTCCCGCACGCCCTTCTCGTCTTCCACAAGGAGAATTGTTTCAGAACCGCGCTCCGGAATCTGCATCTCGCTCTTGCCATCCCGCCCGGCTGGCACGGCGGTCTCTTCGATTCGCGGCAAATAAATCTTAAAACTCGTCCCCCGGCCAGGCTCGCTGTACACCCAAACATATCCGCCACTCTGCTTCACCACGCCATATACAGTCGCCAGCCCAAGGCCCGTCCCCTTGCCTTTCTCTTTCGTCGTAAAGAACGGCTCGAACACGTGCGCCTGCGTCTCAGCATCCATACCGCAGCCATTATCCGTCACCGCCAGCATCACGTATCTGCCCGGCGACAGCACCGCCGGCGGATGCGAATACGACGCGTCGAGCTCCACATTCGCAGTCTCAATCGTCAGCCGGCCACCCTGTGGCATGGCGTCACGCGCATTCACCGCCAGATTCAAAATCACCTGCTCAATCTGGCTTCGGTCCGCTTTTATCAATCCGAGATCGGGCGCTGACGACGTCTCCAGCTGCACATCTTCGCCAATCAGCCGCCGCAAAATCTTCTCCATCTCCGCCACAACGCTCTGCACATTCAAAATCTTCGGCGCCAGCATCTGTTTTCGGCTGAACGCCAGCAACTGCCTCGTCAATGACGACGCCCGCTGCGACGCCATCTGAATCTGCTCCGCATTACGCCGCAACGGATCGCCATCCGGAAGCCGTTCAACCAAAAGATCGCTATAGCCTTGAATCACCATCAGCAAATTATTAAAGTCATGCGCGATGCCGCCAGCAAGACGTCCCACCGCTTCCATCTTCTGCGCCTGCCGCAGCTGTTCCTCGAGTTGCTTCCGGTCCGTGATATCCAGCGACATGCAGATCGCGCCCGACACTTGTCCGTCCGAATCTCGCAGCGGCTCCACATGGCATGCATACGACCCGCTCTTCCACTCCACGTGAAAAGTCATCGGCTCGCCCGCCACCGCGCGGCGATGCGCGGCAATCGGCAAGAACGTCTGGTCCGCCGTTTCGAAATAATCCAGCAGCGACATACCCACCAGTTCGTCCGGCTTTATCTTCAGCCGCGCAAATCCTGCTCCCAGCGCCGATGTAAACCGCAAGCCTCGGTCCACCGTCCACAGCACCGCAGGCAGTTGCTCCACCAGCACTCGCAGCCGCGCTTCGCTCTCCCGCACCTTTTCTTCCGAGCGCTTCCGCTCAATCGCCAGCGCAATCTGCCCGCCCACCGAACCCAGGAATTCCTGGTCGCGCTCCGTGTACGCGTTCTCGTCCTCGTAGTGCTGCACCACAAGCACGCCAATCGTCGCCGCAGGCGTCCTCAGCGGCACGCCGAGCCACGATGGCGACGGCGTCCCGACCAGCTCCACCTTCCCTTCCTCCGCCAGCAAATCGAAAGTCCGCTGCGGAATCAGCATCGCCTGCCCCGTTCGATACACGTGCGCGGTGCAACTCTTCCCCACCCGTTGCGGCGGCGGCGCCTGGTCAAACTGATCCACGAAAAACGGAAAATGAAACATCCCCGTCGCCGGCTCATACAGCGCAATAAAACAATTCTCTGCGTACAGCACCTTCTTCAGCGCAATGTGAATCAGTCTCAGCAAATCATCCAGGTTGTCCGTCACATTCACCGCATGGATGATTTCGAAAGTCACCTGGCGCTCCAGCTCCGCCCGTTTCCGCGCCGTAATGTCTTCGATCGTTCCTTCGTACGACAAAATTTCGCCATCCGGATTCCGCACCACGTGCGCGTTCTCGGAAATCCAGATCTTCGCCCCGTCTCTCCGTCGCACCTCGTATTCGAAATCCTTCACCGATCCATACTTTTCAATCAGGTGCTTGAACACCGTTCGAACGTTCGGGTCCGCATATATCTCTTTCCCCAAATCCTCGACGCTTGAAATCATTTCCGAAGCCGACGCAAATCCGCACATCCGCGCCAGGGCCGGATTTACGCTGAGGTACCGGCCGTCTGTGGTGCTCTGAAAAATTCCTTCCGTGGCGTTCTCGAAAAGACTGCGAAATCGCTCTTCCGCTTCCCGCTGCGCCTGCTCCGCGCGCCGGCGTTCCGTGATGTCCTCATACATCCCGAAACTGCCCACCAGTTTTCCGTCAGCCGAAATCGGTACTCCCAGAATCTGCACATCCACAAGCGATCCGTTGCTTCGCAGCCGTTTCGCTTTCTCCCGCACCACGTTTCCGGCAGTCGATCGCCGCGTCCATGCCGCCGCCTCTTTCAGCAACTCACGAGGCGCCAGCAGCGAATCGAGTTCCACGCCTAGAATTTCCGATTGTTGATACCCGAATAGCGTCTCAAACGCAGGATTGCACATCAGCACTCGATGCTGCAGATCGAGCACGACGATTCCCAGTGGATTGTTTTCGGTTAGCGCCTGCAGATAGGCCGAGTGCGCTGCGGGGGACGGGCTCTTCTTCTCCGCTGGCGCACTTCTCTCTTTTCGTTTCTCGGTCCCGCGTTGCGCTCTCGATCGCTCGGCGCCGAGTTCCTCAGTTCGTGATGGCATAGGACAGGTTTCGGAGCCGCACGCAGCTCCGCGGGAACACCCCACACTCTAGATATAAAGGTGGGTGACATGGGTCACAATGGTACCTTCGTACCAAAGTGAAGCATTTAGAGGCACTTACGACACACTGTGTAGTTTTTCAACCAGTCGCAATCACCCTGCGAAGAACCCTCACGTTGACGAGGGTTTTTACTTTCCTTGGTTCCCTTGGGGAATTGCCGCCCCATCTTTGCGCGGATCGGACCCGCCAAAATTCACGCCACTCGAAAAATCGCGCCGCACCGCCTGCCCACCGCCCATATCCGAAGAAAAGCTGCCATTTACCTGAATCTCATGCCCGCGCTCGGCAAGCGCCTTTCGCACCCCGGCATCAATGCGATTCTCCATCTCCACGTCGCATCCAGCGAAAGTGTGTTTCGAAAACCGCGCCGCCTCCAGCGCCGCCTGAATATTCATCCCAAAATCCACCACGTTCGCCACAAACTGCGCGTGCGCCTGCGCCTGATTGAAACCGCCCATGATGCCAAACGCGATCCGCTCGTCGCCACGCGTCATAAATCCCGGAATAATCGTATGCAAAGGCCGCTTGTGCCCCGCCAGTGCGTTGGGAGAAGCCGGATCGAGACTGAACAGCGCTCCCCGATTCTGCAGCACAAAACCAGTCCCCTCAGGAACGATCCCCGATCCGAACTCCGAGAAATTGCTCTGAATCAGCGACACCATATTTCCGTCCCGGTCCACCACCGTCAGATATGTCGTGTCGCCTTTCGTCGGAAACTCCGGCTCTCCCGCTGACACATTGCAATTCGCCTTCGCCATATCAATCAGCTTCGCGCGCCGAGCAGCGTACTCCTTCGACAGCATCCCCGAAACCGGCACGCGGCTGAATTTTTGATCGGCCACGTAGCGATACATATCGGCATACGCCAATTTCTTCGCCTCAATCATCGCGTGCAGCGCATCCGCCGAATTATGCCCATATTTCGCGAGCGGAAATGTCTCCATCATGTTCAACATCATCAGCGCCGCGATTCCCTGCCCATTCGGCGGAATTTCGTAAACGGTCCAGCCGCGATAAGTCGTCGAGATAGGTTCCACCCATTCGCTCGAGAACTCCGCCAAATCCTCTGCCGACATCGCGCCGCCCATCTTCGACTCGGTCGCCACAATGCGCTGCGCAATCCCGCCTTTATAGAATCCATCGCGACCATCTTTGGCAATCAATTCGAGAGAACGCGCCAGATCAGGATTGCGAAATACTTCTCCAAGCCGCGGCGCTCGTCCGTCGATCAAAAAAGTTGCAGCGGCATTTGCATCGGTTTTCACCACGCCTTCGTTGAGATTCCAATAAGCCGCGTCCCACTCGGGAACGGGAAACCCCTCGTCCGCATATCGAATCGCCGGCTCCAGCACTTCCGAAAATTTCTTCGTCCCCAAGCGCGAAAGCAGCTGCGACCATCCGTCCACCGCTCCCGGCACAGTCACAGACTGAATGCCATCGGCCGGCATCTTCCCGCTGATCCCTTTTGCCTTGAGAAATTCAATCGAAAGCTTCGCCGGTGCCCACCCGCTCGCGTTCAACCCATAAAGTTTCCCGGTCTTCGCTTCGTAAACAATCGCAAAAAGATCGCCGCCAATCCCATTCATCATCGGCTCCACGACGCCCATCACAGCATTCGTCGCCACAGCCGCATCCACAGCATTCCCGCCGCGCGCAAGGATCGTGGCGCCGGCCTGCGCCGCCAGCGGACTCTCCGCCGCCACAATCCCCTCCCGCGTCAAAACCATCGACCGCCCCTGCGTCCGATCCTGCCCCCGCGCCGGCGCCACAACAATCGGCAACACAGTCATCGCCACCACCACCCAAGCCGTCTTAGCCGCCGCCTTCCAGCTCGCCCCATTCCGCACTACCCCTCCAAGCCCAGCCAACAAATTCCGCCCGTACAAAAAATTCCGTCCATGCAACAAATCACGGCCGTAGGGGCGGGTCTCAGACCCGCCCGCGTATCACACTGCACAGCCGCGTCATATCGCTGAGCACTCCTCCCGCCGTCCTCCACGCGTCCCTGCCTCCGCGGCCACCTACTTCTTCGGCCCCCCCAGTGGCACAGGCACTCTTGCTTGTCCTGAGGCACGAAGGGCCTGTGCGCTTTTCTCGCAGCTTCCAACGACGACCATGCCACCCACACCATCTCGCTACCCTGAACAACCACCTATTTCTTCGGCCGCGACTCCGGCGGCACTCCACCACTAGCCCTGTAATAAGCCACCAACAACCCGTAATGCTCCCCCATATGCTCCGTATACCCATCCCAATACTCAAGCAGCTTGACCACCCCTGCATCACCCTGCTTCTTCGCCACCGCCGCCCCATCCTCAATCGACTTCTTCAAAAACGCCACAGTAGCCGCCTTCGTCTTGTAGTCGGCCACCGCCGGATCATTTCGTCCATCACCGAGCTTCGATTTCGCCATCTTGTTCAACATGTCGTAATTCGACCCCGCAACGTGCAGAATCACTTCCTGGAAAGTGCGCGTAGTGGGCGCAAGCTTGTAGTCGTACTTATCCTCCGGCCAGTCCTCCGCCATCGCCACAAGCCGGTTCCCCACGTCATTCCAATTCTCAATAACAGCTTCCGCAGCAGTCGGCTGTTTCTTTGGCTGCGCGCTATCCTGCGCGCGCACAGCCCCGCCAAAAAACGCCATACACAAAGCAGCGAGCACAAAAATCGGGCGAACGAGTCGCATCATGAAATTTCTCCTTAATTTGGATTGCCCCGCTGCCTGCCCCAGGGACGCCGCTAACCTACCTGACTTTCTCACTCAAGTCCAACAGCTCATGAGAGACCAATCACAACGCGGGGATATGCAGAGACGAACCAGTCACTGCGGTCAAATGAAGACTTCGACGCCTACGTGGAAGAATTCTGCGAGCTTTTTTGCCTGCGCTTTGCTGATGGATCGTTTGCCGTGAAAAACTTCGGAAACAATTCCCTTCGACCCGAAGACCTTCTGAAGATCTTTCTGCGTTAGCCCTCGTGCCTCCATCAAATGCTGCAACGTATGTTGTGGACTCGCTTTCTGAATCGGATAACGCCGTTCCTCATACTCATCAATCAGCACCGTCAACAGCTCAGCGAGTTCGTCCTGTTCTCGCGTCGGCTCCTCCAATTCGTCCAAACGCAGTAGTTCGTTCGTGAACCTCTCATATTCATCCTCCGTGCGGATCACGTGCGGAAGCGCTTGTTGCAGAAGCCTGCCGTAATTTTTCTCGTCCAGCTCAACCGGTCTGCTGCTCATGATTTCCAAAGCCCTCTCTCGTATTCCGCATGCGTAAGCAGGAACAGAACGAACACTCTTTGACTTCGATAGTTCACCCGCGCGATGAGTCGGTACTTGTTTCCGGCAATGTTAAAAACTGTCCGACGCCCGACCACATCGGCATTGTGATATACTTGCTTCATCTCCGCCGGCGTCTTCCACGTAGCCGCCCGTACCACCGAATACCACGATTCCAGACTCGGCTTTGAGTCAGGATGTATGCGCCAAAAGCGCTCCAATGCTCCGCGCTTGACAATGCGCATTGATTCAAGTTCTCATAATGAGAACCGGGAGTCAAGTTCTGGTTGAAACACGGGTGCCCATCTGCTACCGTCATCTCAGAGTTGTGGACATTCAGCGCCAACTCGGCCGTGGGATCCGCGACGTGCTCGCGGTAGAGACGGGCGTTCTAATACACGGTAGCGCGATTAAAACTTCTTGTAACGCGCCTCTTTACAATTACTTGCAATTTTCTAATAGGCGGCAAATGGCCCCCCAAGCCGCGCACATCCGAACCCAAAACTGTTCGCCTTTTCTTCAACAAGAACTTAGCCCAAGCAAAGAACCAAGCGAGTTCGCCCATGTCATCACGAGATTCCAAATCCGAAGCAGCCGTTAAGCCTCTCGACGCGGCCAACAGCGAGATCGAGCGCATCGTCCGCGCCGAATCGTCTGACCCGTTCCATTTTCTCGGGCCGCACTGGCTCGACCGCGATGGCAAGCGAGTCTTGGCGATCCGCGCCTATCATCCCGCAGCCAGCGAGATGGCCGTCGAATGGCTGCCCAATTCTCCAAAACGGCACTCCGCGATTGCGGCAGAGAAAATTCATCCGGCCGGCGTGTTTGAAGCAATTGTTCAGAATAACGTGAGCCAGCTACGTGACAACCAGGAAATCGAGGCGACTTCTTATCGCCTGTATTTCAGATTCCCGGATGGCAATTCGCTCGATACGTTGGACGCTTACGCTTTTCCGCCGCTTCTCACCGACTACGATCTCTACCTTTCGGGCGAAGGCACGCACTACCAGAAATACGAAAAGCTCGGCGCGCACGTGCGCGAAGTGGCTGGCGTTCGCGGCGTTCATTTTGGCGTTTGGGCGCCGAATGCGCTGCGCGTCAGCGTTGTCGGAAACTTTAATTTCTGGGATGGCCGCGTTCACCCGATGCGTTTGCGCGGCGAGACAGGAATCTGGGAACTTTTCATCCCTGGCCTCGATGAGGGCACGCTGTACAAGTTTGAAATCAAGTCTCGCGCCGGCTTCTGGGGCCTGAAATCCGATCCCTATGGATTCGCCGCCGAGAAACGTCCGAACAATGCTTCCGTCGTCGTCGATATCGACAAGCATCAGTGGAACGACGCCGCATGGCTCACGCAGCGCGCGTCGCGCGATTGGCTGCATTCGCCGATGTCAATTTACGAAGTGCATCTCGGTTCGTGGCGGCGGAGACGCGATGAAGGCAACCGCTGGCTCACCTACCCCGAACTCGCCGACGAGCTGATTTCTTACGTCAAGGGAATGGGCTACACGCACATCGAGATGATGCCCGTCATGGAGCATCCACTCGACAAATCGTGGGGGTATCAGACCGTAGGATACTTTGCGGTGACCAGCCGATTCGGCACGCCCGAAGATTTTATGCACTTCGTTGACCGCTGCCATCAGGAAGGCATCGGAGTGATTCTCGATTGGACGCCCGCGCATTTTCCGCGCGACGCCCACGGCCTGGCGTTCTTCGATGGCACGCATCTTTACGAGCACGATGATCCGCGCAAAGGCGCGCATCCTGACTGGGGCACACTCGTCTTCAATTACGGCCGCAACGAAGTCCAGAATTTTTTGATTTCGAACGCGCTGTTCTGGATCGACAAATATCACTTGGACGGCCTGCGCGTGGACGCAGTCGCTTCCATGCTATACCTCGATTACTCGCGCAAGGCGGGCGAATGGATTCCAAACCGTTTCGGTGGCCGCGAAAATCTCGAGGCGATCGGTTTCCTCAAGCACTTAAACGAAGTGCTGCACACGCAGCATCCCGGCGCTCTGACGATTGCCGAAGAATCCACGTCGTGGCCCGCGGTGTCGCGGCCTGTGTATCTCGGTGGACTCGGCTTCGATTTGAAATGGAATATGGGCTGGATGAACGACACGCTGCGTTTCATGGAATACGACCCGATTCACCGGAAATATCACCACAACGAACTGACCTTCTCCATGATCTACGCGTTCACCGAGAATTTCATTTTGCCGCTCTCGCACGACGAAGTAGTCCACGGGAAACGTTCCCTCCTCGAAAAAATGCCGGGCGACGATTGGCAAAAGTTTGCAAATCTCCGCCTGCTGTTCGGCTATATGTGGGCGCATCCCGGCAAGAAGCTTCTCTTCATGGGCAGCGAACTCGCAAAGCGAGAGGAATTTTGGGAGGAAGATAGCGTCGATTGGGGACTCGAAGATTCTCAGGCCCACCGCGGCATCCAGCAGTTAATGGCGGACCTGAACCGCCTGCACGTACAAGAACCTGCCTTGCACGAGCTCGATTTCGAATGGTCCGGCTTCGATTGGATCGAAGCCAACGACGCCGCAAATAGCGTGATAGCGTTTCAGCGCCGCGCGAGAAATCAGGACAATTCCATCGTCGTGGTATGCAACTTCACGCCCGTAGTTCGCGACGACTACCGAGTCGGCGTTCCCCGCCCCGGCTACTACCGCGAAATTCTGAACACGGACTCCGGCTACTACTGGGGCAGCGGCGCAGGAAACGGCGGCGGAGTGAACGCCGAACCTATACCGTGGAACGGGAAACCGTGGTCAATCAGCTTGCGCCTGCCGCCTCTCGCCGCGAGCTATTTTAAGTGCCCCTCCGATTGACGAACTGACAGTCCTCATTTCTAGCGCGCATTTCTTCAAAAATTCCAGGGAACATTCTCGCGGCCGCCTCCGTACATAGCGACAAGGAAACAACAGGAGGTTTCACGATCATGCGAAGAGAGAAATCAGCGGTCGCGGTTTCGTGCTTGCTGCTAGTGGCGACGATCGCGGTGGCGATCGGCATCGCCAGAGGCGCAACGACGGCAGCAAAACCCGCTGCCGAACGCTACCTGCACGTGAAGGTCGACGGCGGAACGAAAGGTGAAAGTGTCAACGTGAACGTGCCGCTTTCGATGGCGGCGAAGATTCTGCCGACGATCAATCACGGCGACTTGCACAACGGCCGCGTGACGATCTCGAACGCCGATATCAACGATGTTGATCTGCACGCGATACTCGACGCCGTTCGCACCGCGCCCGACAACGAATTCGTGACCGTGAAGAGCAGCGAACAGGATGTGCGCGTGGCCAAGTCCAACGGCAATCTGATCATCCATGTGCGCGACTCCGGAAAAGAGAACGGCAAGAGCGCGCAGAAGGTTGACGTCACCGTTCCGATGAAAGTGGTCGACGCGCTGTTTTCCACCGCGAAGCAGAACGAGCTCGACGTGGCGGCGGCGATCCGCGCGCTAGGTGAAGCAGGCGAGACTGTGCTGGTGACGGTGCAGGATGCCGAGCAGAACGTTAAGATTTGGATCGATTCGAAGAGCGAAGCGGAGTAAAGCGTTGCTTTTGGTTTTCCGAGCGCAGGGTGCTTACGCTGAGATCCTTCGCTTCGCTCAGGATGACAACGATCTCTTTTTTGCGCCGGGAACGTTGAAGAAACACTTTTGAGGTGATGAATGATTCTGCTGGGTAAAATTGGAATCGGAATTGTGGGAACCGCGCTTGCTGGGGCGGGAATTATCTGCAGCGAGGGGATGATTTCCGTGAACGTGGAAACGAGGCAGCCGGAGAAGCATCACATTTTTGTCGTGGCGCCGGCGATGCTCGTGCCGATCGCGATGCACTTCATTCCAAAGGAGCATCTCGCGGAACATGCGCACGAAATTCAGCCTTGGCTGCCGACAATTCGAGCGAGCCTCGATGCGCTCCGAGAATCGGACGACATCACATTCGTAGAGGTGAAGGAACCGGGCCGAAACGTGCGGTTGGCGAAGAGCGGCGGTTCCATCGTGGTGGATGTGGACGAGAACGACGAAACCGTCCACGTCTCGACGCCCATTCGCGCTATGTCCAGCGCGATCGAAGAACTTGCCGCGGCGAGTCCTGCGCCCACGCGCTAGACGCGCTGCGGATTCCTTTCCGGCGGGCGTCGCAAGCCCCTTGCAGGCGCTCGTCCGGATTGAGACTGCATCACGTGCCCGCGGCTTTCGGCGGAATCCAGTAAACTTCCTGCTTGAGCGACTGGTTTGGAAATCCGCGGCGCTTCAAAATTCCCATTCCCAATTCAATCATCTGGGGATGGCCGCAAAGATATCCAGTTGTGGTATCGCCCGTCAGTCCCCATTGGTCGCTATACTTGCGAATCAAATCTTCGACGCGGCCCGTCTCGCCGCGCCATTCCGGATCTTCCCAAGGACGGCTGATCGACGGAACGTAAGTGAGCCATGGAACTTCGGCAGCGACTCGCTCAATTTCCTCGCGATATCCGAATTCAATGGATCGGCTGGCTGCATTAATCATGTAGAGATGCAGATCCGCCGGCATGCTGTTCTCTTTCCAGTCTTTGTAGAGAGTTCGAATGTAGGAAACATAGGGAGCGACACCGGTGACGGTGGAAAGCAGCAAATGATTCTTGTGACCGCTCTTCAGATCGAGGGTGAAGCGGCCTTTCGGAATTTTGCGCATGCTGACTTCATCACCTACATGCAACTGATGGAGCTGGGGAGTCAACTGCCCTTGGGGGACGAGCTCGAAAAAAATTTCGAGTTGCGACTCGTACGGGGAAGAGACGATGGAATAGGCTCGCTCGATCAAGCGGTCGCCGTCCGGCACGCCCAGTGTGGCGTACTGGCCCGCAACGAAATCGAATTTGCCGCCGGGATCGAGTTTGACCTTCCAGAGGTCATGGGAGATCTCGTCGCGCTCGGTGATGCGGGCGCGGTAGAACTTGTCGCCGCTGAGCGCCATGCGTGGGGTGTCTCCCAAGATTGCCTCCGAAGTTAGATGACATTCCTGAGGCTCGGAACCAATAAAAAAAAGACGCCCCGGCAACACCGGGGCGTCTCGCGCGATTCGTTAGGGAAATCCTACGCGAATACTACCGCTGTTGTCCACCGCCCATCATCATGGGATTGAAAGGCTGCGGCGTGCCCGTGATTTTGTCTTTGTAATCCGAATACACCTTGGTCAGCACCATGGTCGTGTCTTTTCCCTGATGCTTCACAAGGCCGTAGGGACCAGCGTTCTTTGCCACCCAAGTGTCTGCGGAGCCGTCTTTGGCGCGGTAGTGTTCGGCAGTAAAGGTGCCAGCGGGAACGGTGATGGATTCGCTGCCAAGGTCTTCGGCGTCGTTTCGCACGTCGGTCGGCACGCGAGAGTGATCGCCTCGACCCATCCCGGCGGGCATTTCCATCGGAGGCCTGCCCGGAAACTGCATGATCATCTTCGAGGCGTGGGTGTTCTCGCCGTCCATTACCAGAAGGGTTTTGAAAACCATTTCACCGCCCGCTCTTTGGTCCGGCATAGCCATTTCCCACCAGTAGGCGTCCCTTCCATCGACGGTTTCTTTTCCCACGATGGCCATCTCCATGGTCTTCTTGCCATCTTGCGTTTGGACTTCATACGCCGCGCCAACTCCCACCTTGGGATTAAAGACGCCGGCAAACTGCGGCGGGCCGCCACCACGCATAATCTGGGCGCTGGACGTGGATGCCAGGCCAAGAACGCAAGAAACGATTGCTGCCAAAACGGATAGGTACTTCTTCATCGCGACACACTCCTTCGGTTTGTGGGTTGGGACACCATTCTATGGCCCCTATTGAACTACAAATCGCGGCCTTGTGAGTCTTCCATTTTGGAGAAGTCGAACGAAGCGTTAATCTTCGTGCCGCTCAGCGAGGTGGAAAATTCAGCGCCTTTTTCATTCGTCGGTATTGCGGACTCACCGTTTGCAGCTTTCTTGGGAAATAGGAAGACTATGCTTTCAATCGAACCGTCGGCCTTGTGCTCGATCTTTACGTCGCTCGGAGCGAGCTTCTCTTTTGTGCGTTTCAGTTCCAGAACGGCGCTTTTCTTGATGGCGTTTTCATCTGCGGATTGAAAAACCTTCATGTTCGGGCCGGCGACGAGCACTTGATACATGTCGACCGGTTGTGCGAGGTCTTTCGAGGCATCCTCAGGCTTCAACTGGCCTTTTAGAATTGCGTTGCGTAGCGCAGCTTCGCGAATGGTTCTCGATGAAACCCAGCGAACCACGAAGGGAGTCTCGCCGGTTGAAGATGGCTCCGGAGTTTGCGGGGGAACGGAGGGTTGGCCGTATTGTCCTCCTCCGCCCATGCCACGGCTCTGCTGACCTGGACTGGCAGCGCTCATGTCGGCGGGCATGGCGGAGGCAGTTAGCGAGGAACTTCCAATCTGCACGACTTTGGACCAAGGCGAATCGTTGAAGATTCTTTGAACGTCCTTGTCATCCCATTGATCGTAAGGCTTTGATTTCCAGGGATCGTTCGCGGCCCAAATTAAAGACGCGGCAACGAGAACCGTTGCGGCGCTATAGATTATTTTGCGAACCATTTTTTCCTCCGTTCTTTGGGCGGGCTTTCTAATTCCCGAACCTATTGAGGCGAGACAAGGCGAACACAGCCTCTCAATTTTGATGCCGAATGGAGGGCGCAAGGAAGTCGAGGAAACGCTGTATTTCTTCTTATTGGCTGGCCCGGCGGGCGGCGAGCGGATTACTTGGGGAATTTCGGAGTGAAGCGGAGGGCACGGAGGCGCCCGTGACGCGCTCGACGCGATACATGGGCTCGACGCGGGATTCAAAGTGAGTGCGCATCAGGAGTTCGCCGACTAGGCCCATCGCGAGCAGTTGCACACCGAACAGAGAGAGCATCATGCCGAGAATGAGCAAGGGGCCGTGCTGCACGAAAATCGAGGTACCGAATAAAACCTTCTTTGCAAACAGCACCGTAAGGATCCCACCGCCTGTGATCATGCCCAGGAGTCCGGCGGGACCGAAGAAGTGAAGCGGTCGCGTCATATAGCGCAGGAGAAATCTTATCGTGAGCAGATCGAAGAAGACCCGGAGAGTTCGCGAAATTCCGTAGTGAGATTTTCCGCCGGGACGAACGATATTCTTGATCGGCACTTCGACGATTTTCGCTCCGTTGAGGGCAGCGAGCGCGGGAATAAAGCGGTGCATTTCACCGTAGAGGCGAATGTCCTTGATGATTTCGCGGCGATAGACTTTGAAGGTGGTGCCGAAATCGTGGATGTCGACTCCGGAGAGCTTGGCCATCATCCAGTTGGCAACGCGCGAAGGCAAGCGGCGCATGATGAAATTGTCGACGCGCTTCTGGCGCCAGCCGCTGACGATGTCGCTGCCGGTGGATTCGAAGGTTTCCAGCATTACCGGGATGTCGTCGGGATCGTGTTGCAGGTCGCCGTCCATGGAGATGATGATTTCGCCGGAAGCGTAGTCAAAACCGGCGGCGAGAGCGGTGGTCTGGCCGTAATTGCGCTTGAGACGGACGACGGTGACGCGGGGATCGTCGAGGGCAATCTCGCTGAGAATTTGCGGAGTCGCGTCGCTGCTCTGGTCGTCCACATAGACGAACTCGACGGGTTCGAAGCGGCCGGTCATCACGCCGGCAAGGCGGGCGTGGAGCTCGCGGACGCTTTCCTGTTCGTCATGAAACGGGACGACGATCGAATATTTCGGACGCAAGTCGCGAGTTGCCAAGCTTCCTCCGGTGTTAAAACTACTACAACCAGTATAAGACCGGCTGACTACCGCATCAACGTGCAGTTAGACGCGGCACAGTCTGGCCGGGCACGTTTTAGTTTAGCTCTCCGTAAGTGATTAAGCGAATGCCATGTTCTTCGATGGCACTCTTGACGGCGGGGTCGATGAGAGCATCCATTTCCGAATTCCGCTGCCAGGAGAGGCGCGTTTCGATCGTTTGCAGTTCGGAGTCCGAGATTCCGGGATGCAACATGATTTCGGTGCTACCTTCTTGAACGGCGCCAATCATGCGGCGAAGAGCTTCGGGATGGAGGCGGCCGGTCCTGGCGAGACCCAAGAAATGGTCTGGTGACCGCAGGTCATATCTTCGCGAAGTGGATCGGAAGATGGGCGTGACGATTCGAGCGGCGGCAGCGGCGAAAAGTTCCGGCAACATAGCGGGACGTTCGCCGCGCGAGGATTCCCACGAATCTCGCAGGTTCTCCATAGGTTTACGCACGCGCGGAATTCCGAGGTCGCGCGCTACACGGCTTAAAGCTCCCATGACAACTGGATGCGCGTGGGTGTGCTTGTGGGTGTCGAGGTGGGTGGGCTCGATGCCGGCTGCGCGTGTTTTTAGAATCTGAGCTCTCAATTCCCTTTCGAGTTCCCTGGGGCGGATCATTCCTGTGGAGAGGCGCGTGACGAAACCGGCGAGCGAATCGGGGAGACGGCCGTCTTTGGAGGCGAGCGAAGAAATTTCTGCGAGGGGAGCAACTGCTTTTCCACCTACGAGAACCAAGTGGCAGCCAACTCCCAGGCGCGGATTGAGTTTCGCAAGTTCGACGGCGTGATCGAAAGCGAGGCCGCAGGCCATCAGGGTAGCGCTGGTGAGGATTCCTTCGCGATGGGCGCGGATAATTCCTTCGTTTACTCCGCGGGTGAGGCCGAAGTCGTCGGCGTTGAGGATGAGTTGCTTCATCTGGGAGCGGGATGTCTCCGTGTTGGGGAAATGATATCACGCGAGGCTCGGTGAAAACTTTTGGGAGGAGGCAGCGTGGATTGCTTGGCTGCAGTTTCTTGTGGAGGCAATTTGCGAGCCATATGTTCGCGCGCAAGAAGCTCGAATGATGAATGGGCGGTGAAAGTTTTCAACAGTTCTGTTGAAAACCGTGTGGAAAAGCATTGTTGCGAATCAAAAACCGCAGAAAACGTGGGGCTGATGCAGTTTGCACAAGTTGTGTGCAGTTTTTACTGTAGTCAGAAAATTCTGACGCGCGGGGCGTTTAGTACCGACGTTTAATACCAATGAGCGGGCGGTTCGAGTTTTATTTCGACGGTCATCGCTTCAGAATCTATCTCGTACCACTTGCCGTACGTCTTCCAACCCTTTGCGACGACTTGAATTAGGATTTTGCCGCGAGGAATATCGGGGACCTTCACGGAACCGTCTTCGTTCGTTTTCAAATTCAGTTCAGCGAGTTTGTCCTTGTGAAATAATCCGCCTGCGACTGGGAAGCGCACGTAGACGCTGGCGTTGCTGACGGGCTTATCGTCGGCAGTGACGACACGAATTCGGAGTTTCGTTGTGGTGGGATCGGAGGGTTTGGAATCTTTCTTGCTGTCAGCGGGCTTGTCTTGAGTGGCCTTGTCTTGGGAAGTGGTTTGATTCTGTTGCGACTCCTGAAAGATTGCGGGCATGGACGTGCGCGGCTGACCGCTGCAGACCGTCGCGTGTAGCACGAACAGTGCCAACGTGATTCCGAGTCGGAGTGATGGGTGAAATATTCTGGGGCCGAAAGCGAATCGCATATCGCTTCACTTCTACTCCATTCCAGCGATTGGCTCAACAGTTCTGTGTGTCGAGAGTTTTGGGGCTGCTCAGAGCCTGTGGAAGCGACAGAGCCATTTTGGCGGTGTATCTTTGCGACCCATGATGCCGCGAGTTCAGACGCGCAAGGTATGATAGCGAGACGGAATCTATCCGCCGCGTTTTCATTCAGGAGGAAGCATGGGGTTTTCGACCGACGCCATCCATGTGGGACAAGAGCCTGATCCGCTGACTGGATCGATCGTGGCGCCGATTTATCAGACGTCGACGTATGTGCTCGAAGAGATGGGCAAGGACAAGGGTTACGACTACGCGCGGACGAATCATCCCAATCGGAAAGCGCTCGAGCGAACGGTGGCGAAGCTGGAAGGCGGTCATGCGGCGTATGTCTTCACTTCCGGGATGGCGGCGATTGATGCAGTTTTTCGGATACTGCGTCCGGGCGAACACGCAATTCTTTCGCAGGCGGTGTACGGAGGAGTTTTTAGGCTGACGACGAAGCTGCTGGTCGATTTCGGACTCGAGTTCAGTTATGTGGACACTTCTTGTCTGAAGAAGATTGAAGAAGCAATCAAACCGAACACGCGGATGATTTATGTGGAGACGCCCACGAATCCGACGATGATCGTGACGGATCTTGCGGCTGTGGGGAAGATCTGCAAGGCGCGGAATCTTACGTTCGTAGTGGACAATACATTTTTGAGCCCGTATCTGCAGCGGCCCATCGAGTATGGGGCGGACATTGTGGTCCATTCGATGACGAAATATTTGAATGGGCACAGCGACTGTACGGGGGGCGCGGCGATTCTGACGCGTCCGGGAGACGCGGAGAAAATTTATTTTATCCAGCGATCGGCGGGGGCGGGGCTGGCGCCGATGGATTGTTTTCTTGTGTCGCGGGGGATTAAGACGCTGGCGGTGCGGATGGAACGGCATGACTCGAACGGGATGGCGGTGGCGAAATTTCTGGAGTCGCACCCGAAGGTGAAGAGGGTGATTTATCCTGGGCTTGCTTCGCATGCTCAACATGAGATCGCGAAGCGGCAGCAGCGCGGATTTGGAGGGATGTTGTCTTTTGATCTTGGATCGCTGGAGGCGGCGAAGAAATTATTGAATCACGTGCGGATATGTTCGCTGGCGGAGAGCCTGGGGGGAGTCGAAACATTGATTTCGCATCCTGCGTTGATGACGCATGCTTCGGTGCCGGCGGAGATTCAGAAGGAGATCGGGATTACGCAGGGGCTGGTGCGGCTGTCGGTGGGAATCGAGGATGTGGAAGATTTGATTGCGGATTTGGATCAGGCGCTGACGAAAGTCTAAGCGGGATTTTGTGCTGCGCCTTTAGTGCTTGTGGTGTGTTTCGCTGGCGGCGCGGGATGAATGGCACAGAGATGGGGCGGGCGTCGCGGGCGCGTCTTAGACGCGCCCCTACTGAGATTCATATCTACCAACCGCCTACACCGATGACGAATTTTCGCCGGGATTTCTGCAACAACAAACATTGCAAGCGGGGCTGGAGCGCGATAGGGTAGCTTCGGTTTTGTGCTTGGCGACTGCTTTCGAGAGCGGCAGCTGTGTTTATTTTGTGAGCGAGTTTGTGAGCGAGGCTGGGATGAGCGATCGTCAAGAACCGTTGAAGCTGCAGGGCGGCGTGGCGGTGATTACGGGAGCGGGTTCGGGGATTGGGCGGGGACTGGCGCACCGATTGGCGCGGGAGAAAATGTCGTTGGCGCTGGCGGATGTGGATTCCGCCGGCTTGACTGAGACGGTGGAACAGCTGGGCGGGGCGAGCGCTTCGCTTTCATGCCATCTCGTGGACGTTGCGGATCGTGGGCGCATGGAACGGTTTGCCGCGGAGGTGGTGGAGCGGCATGGACGCGTGACGCTGTTGATGAATATTGCCGGCGTGGCAATGCATGGAACGTTTGAGCAGTTGACGCTGGAAGAATTTGATTGGCTGATGAAGATTAATTTTTACGGCGTGCTGTATGGCGTGGCGAATTTTCTTCCGATTTTGCGGAAGCAGCCGCGGTCGCACATTGTGAACATGTCGAGCATTTACGGCATTATTGCGCCGGCGGGACAGACGGCGTACAGCGCCAGCAAGTTTGCGGTGCGGGGATTTACTGAGGCGCTGATGCACGAGCTGGATGGAAGTTCGGTGAGCATATCGTGCGTGCATCCCGGGGGGATTCGGACGCCGATTGCGAAACGCGCGCGTGTGAGCGGGAAATCGGATCCGAAGGCCCGCGACGTGACGCTCGAGATGTTTGATGTGTTGGCCCAGATGCCGCCGGAGAAGGCGGCCGATCGAATTGTGGACGGCGTTCTGGTGAATGAGCCGCGGATTCTTGTGGGCGGCGATGCCGTACAATTGGATCGAATGCAGCGGTTGATGCCGATCAAATATTGGGATTTTCTGGTGCGACGCAGCCGGAAACTGATGCGGGTGATCGGCGAGCGGCGCGCGAAAAGCGCGCAGGCTCGATGAGGGCGTGGGCGTGACCTGCTAACGCTTTTTTTGCGGGGCGACGGATTCTGCCAGCCAAGAAAGATAGCTCTGAGATCCGGCGGCGATGGGCAGCGCGATGATTTCGGGGACTTCGTAGCTGTGCAGCCGCTTGATTGTGGCCTGGAGCGCCGGGAACCTGCGGCGCGAGGTTTTTATTATCAGCAAAACTTCTCTTGCTGATTCGATTTTTTCCTTCCAGCGGTAAATCGAGCGGATCGGGCTGCGCAGAATATTGCCGCAGGCTGCGAGCCGCGCTGCGACGAGGCTGCGGGCGATGCGCTCCGCTTCTTTTGCCGAACGGCAGGTGACGAGCACGACCAGTTTGTCCGTCATTCGAGCGCCATCTTGTCTGCTTCGCGCGTGGCGATCGCAAATTTACTCTTGCGAATCGCGTATTGCGTTCACCTTGCTTGCAGGCCAAGATACAATACGTTTTTATGGCGAGTGAAGCGATCCATTTCGGAACTTCGGGCTGGCGCGGCGTGATGGCCGAGGATTTTACGTTTGGCGGCGTGCGCCGAGCGGCTACGGCGATTGCGGGACATGTGCTTTCGCTGAAGAAATCGCCGACGCTGATCGTCGGTTACGATACGCGGTTCTTTTCTGAGGAGTTTGCTCGGACGGCCGCGAGCGTGCTCGAGAAATACGGTTGCAAAATCCTTTTCTGCAATGAATTTACGCCGACCCCGACGATTGCACACGCGATCCTCTACGGAAAACTCGACGGCGGCGTGAACATTACTGCCAGCCACAATCCTGCCGAGTACAACGGGCTGAAATTTTCGGGGCCTGATGGCGGTCCGGCTCTGCCCGAAATCACAAAAGATATCGAGAAGCGTGCGGCGGCTCTTGGCGAGCAGCCTGGGTCGATGCTGGAAGTTGAGGATGACTTCCCGCGGATCAATCCGCGGGCGCCGTATTTCGCGCAACTGGAGAAGCTGGTTCGCTTCGACGTGATCAAGAAAGCGAAGGGCAGCTTCGTTTGCGATGCGCTGCATGGATGCGGGGCGGGATGGCTCGACGGGATACTCGGCAGCCATGGCGTGGAGCTTACGGCGATTCGCAAATCGCGCGACGTGCTGTTTGATGGCAGCGGGCCCGATCCATCGGAGGACCACCTTGCGCCGCTGAAGAAAGAAGTGATTGAAAAGAAGGCGCTGGCAGGCTTGGCCACGGATGGCGACGCAGATCGGTTTGGGATTCTCGATCGAGATGGTTGGTCCGTTTCGCCCAATCACATTCTCGGCCTGGTGTTTGATTACTTGCTCGAGACGCGCGGATACAAACTGGGCGCGTCGCGAAGCGTGGCGACGACGCATCTGCTGGATGCAGTTGCGAAATTGCATGGCGTTCCATTGTACGAGACACCGGTCGGCTTCAAATATGTGGGGCCGCTGCTGCGCGACGACAAGATTGCGCTCGGCGGGGAAGAAAGTGCGGGGATGACGATACGCGGGCACCTTCCAGAAAAAGATGGGATTCTGGCTTGCCTGCTGGTAGCGGAGATGATTGGAGCGCGGCAGAAGTCGCTCAGGGGGCAGCTTCAGGATCTGTTTCGTCGCGTGGGCCAGGAATTCTGGCCGATTCGCGTGAATTTGCACCTGGCTCCGGATGTGCAGGCGCGGCTTGTCGGGCGGTTGAAGGAGACGTTTACGGAATTTGCGGGGCGCCATGTGGCCAAAGAGAATCGCCTGGATGGGATGAAACTGATTTTTGACGACGGCTCGTGGGTGTTGATGCGGCCATCAGGCACTGAGCCGGTGGTGCGGATTTATGCGGAAGCTTCTTCCATAGCTGCTTCTGAAAAACTTGCTGAGGAGGCTCGCGCATGGATCGGAAAGTAGGTCGCAGGAAGAGCGCGCGAAGACCGGCGCTGGCCCCGGAGGTGAAGGCGCCCGGGATACGGTTTGGCGCACAGATGCGCGAATTTTTGCACCGGAACATGAATTGGTTTCTCGTGGCTGGTTTTGCTTTGCTGCTTCTCCAGGATATTTTTGGCACGCACGGAGTGCTGGCGATGCGCCGTACGCAGTTACAAGCGAAGGAGGTGCAGCAAGAGATCGAGCGGCTTAACGAGGAAAATCGCAAGCTCCAGAGTCGCGTGCAGCATCTGAAGTCTGATCCGGCAACTCTGGAAGGGATCGCGCGGGATGAGATGCATTTGAAGCGCCCCGGTGAATATGTGTTCCCGATACAGCCGAAAGCAAACCCCTCGACCAATCCGCAACCCTCAGACCCGCCTAAGAAGCCCTAACTTTCCGTCGCAGTTTTTGCGGCGCGAAAATTACGCACCCGAGCAAGAATTTCAGCGCCACGTCCTTTGTATCGCGTGCGCGCAATCGAAAGCAAAACCATCGCGGTAAAAATAACGGCTAAGCCGAAGGTCGCCATCGGAATGGTTTCGGCGCGCTTCGGTAGAATCGAAAACCGCCCGTAGACAAATTCGATGTGCACCCAATAGACGAGCAACGAGGTTTGCCCGATCTGGATCAGCGGGCTGAAGCCCCACTGCCCTGCTCCCCAGCGACACCAGGCGTATGCCAGGAAAACAATCATCATGAGAATTCCAACCCGCGCGAGGAAGAAATTGGGACTCGTGTGCCAGTAATCGTACACGGCGTAGAATTGGCGCGGCCGTGCGTCTAGCCACGTTGAGAAATAGAAAAGCCCCACGCCAGCCACGCCCACCCCCGCCGTAAGCTTCGCCAAGTTCTTTTTCGCCCAATCGCTGAAGAGCAAAAACCCAAGCGCGAGGCCGGCGAACGCAAATGCCGTCCAGGGAAAAATTGGGAAGAGCCAGGGCTGCGGCTTGTTGTATGTGTGAACGCCGTTGATGTATGACTCGAAATACCAAGGCAGCCAAAGGATTCGCCAGGTAGTCCAAAGGGGCGGAGTGGCGAGCGCGATGGCCAAGGCCACGAGCGCGGCGACAATTGCGCTTGCAGCTCTGGTTTTCGTCAGGCGCGAAACGACCCCCATGATCATCATGGAGAGACCGATTGTGTTGAGGATGTCCACGCGCAAGAGATCAGTCCAGGGCGCCCAAGGCTGTCCGAGAACGAATTCCTGCACGCGGAACAGCAAACCGAGCGCATAGATTTCCGCGCCGCGGCGGATCGTGGTGAGTGCGATTTCGTTGGCGGAGATGCCCTTGCTGCGCATGCGGTCGGTGACGAGCGCGAACGAAACTCCAGCGAGGAAGAGAAAGAGCGGCGCGGGCAGCGTTCCACCGAGTTGAGACCATTTGATGAAGGAGCCTTCGCGCGCGGCGCCGCCCAGCCACGAATCGTAGCAATGCGTTTGGAACATCAAGAGGCAGGCGAGGCCGCGCATCCAGTCGATATAGGCGAGGCGTTGTTGTTTCCCGGGGGCTGCCATCAGTTGAATCGCGCCACAGAATCGCCGAGGCTGAAGCGCAAAGCAAGTTTTTCCCGGAACGCGTGCACGCTCCAGTAAAATCCCGGATGTGACGCCTAAAGCGAGCTCGTGGCAAATGAGTCTGCCGGTGGCCGTGGCGATCTGGGCTGTAGTCGTCCTGCTCGCGGCTTTTGCTGGAATTCATTTGGGCTATTCCGGATCGCGATTCGCGATTGCGCTGGGAGTGGCGGCGGTGCTTTTTGGTTTTGAATTTTTTCTGGCCGCGCCGAGAGTGCTCGGCACCGTGCAGGGTGCGCTCGGGCAAAGAGGTGCGGTTTTAGCGGCGCTGGTGCCGCTCTTTGCTGTGCTGATTTATTCCATCGGAGTTGGTGGCAACTGGAAGTACACACTGATTGGCGCGGCATATGCGGTGCTGCCGACTTTGCTGCTTGCGGCGAGCGCGGGCCGCTCGGGCGCCACGTGCGTGGATTACGCTGCGGCGGCGATCGTTTGGTTACCTGTTGAGTTTCGCTGGATGTACCGGCTATTTCCTTTTCCACCGCAACTGACGCACACGTTGACAATTCTTTTGGCGCTGAGCACAGGTGTAGCTGCGTTCGTTTTGTTGCGGAGGCTCGAAGGCGTTGGCTACGCAATCGAGTGGGGGTGCGGCTCGGGCTGGATTGTGCTTTCGCATTTTTTGCTGTTTGCCGCGATTGCAGTTCCACTCGGGATTGGCCTTGGCTTTATTGTCTATGACCCGTCCATTGCACGACTGCGTTCGCTGCCCGCTGCTGTGATTGGAATCGCGTTTTTTACGGCTTGGCCGGAAGAATTTCTATTTCGGGGGATCCTGCAGAATCTTTTCTCGCGCGCGATGAAGAGCCAGTGGATCGGATTGGCCGTGGCGTCGGTCGTTTTTGGCTTATCGCATATTCTTCATGCGCCGTTTCCGAATTGGAGGTATGTGATTCTTGCGACGATCGCGGGGGTATTTTACGGGCACGCGTGGATGAAAACTGGCTCGTTGCTACCGGGAGCGCTCGTGCACGCACTGGTGGATATTTCCTGGCACGTGTTGTTTCGTTGAGATTACCGAGCGTTCGGACGTAACGCCTACCTACCGGCGCTACCGAACAGCATTACCGGACCACACCTGCGAGCGGGCTTGACGCGTTCGCGTAAAGCTTTTTCTCGATGCGACCGGCAAGAAACGCCTTGCGGCCGGCTTCGACTGCGGCACCCATCGCCTCGGCCATCAGGATGGAATCCTGCGCTCCGGCGATGGCGGTGTTCATCAGGACGCCATCGGCGCCCAATTCCATTGCGAGTGCGGCGTCGGAAGCTGTGCCGACGCCTGCGTCAAGTATCAGAGGCACTTCGGTGATGCGCTCGCGCAGGATTCGCAGGTTCGTCGTGTTTTGAATGCCCATCCCTGAGCCGATGGGCGCGCCGAGCGGCATGACGGCGGCGGCACCTGCGTCGATTAATTTGCGAGCGACGATGAGATCATCGTTCGTGTAGGGCAGAACTACGAAACCTTCTTTGACGAGCGTCTTGGTGGCGCTGATGAGCGCTTCCGTATCTGGGAAGAGGGTTTGCTCGTCACCGATTACTTCGAGCTTTACCCATTCGGAAAGTCCGACTTCGCGGCCGAGGCGCGCGGTGCGAACTGCTTCGTCCGCGGTGTAACAGCCGGCGGTATTGGGAAGGATGAAGAAATTCTTGCGATCGATGTAGTCGAGCAGCGATTCTTTCGAGCGATCGCTTAGGTTAACCCGGCGCACAGCGACGGTGACCATGTCGGCTCCGGAAGCCTGATGGGCGCGCGCCATTTCCTGAAAGCTGCGGTATTTCCCCGTGCCAACGATAAGGCGCGAATGGAACTGGCGCCCAGCGATTGTGAGTTGATCGGTCATTTCTTCCCTTCCCGGCGCCTATTGTACTCCGACGATAGCGATTCACGCACGCGCCGGGCACGGCAAGAGGCGTCGATGGTGAAGGGTGGTTGGCTTGGTTAGGCCAAGTGGTGCGGGCGCGGTTCTTCGACGTCGGCGTAGAGACGGGCAATCACGTCCTGGTAGCGCTGTTCGATGATGCGGCGCTTCATCTTCATTGTGTAAGTAAGTTCGCCGCCGGCGTAAGTGAAGTCTTGTTCGAGAAGAGCGAAGCGCTTGGGCTTTTCGTACTGTGCGAGCGAGGCGGTAAGGCGCCCTATTTCGTGCGAGAGGAGATCGCGCACCCACGGATCGCCGGTCATTTGAGTGGGCGTGGCGAAATCGTGGCCGGCTTTTCGCGCGGCGGCTTCGATATTTGCGAAATTCGGCACGACGAGGACCGACACGAACTTCCGCGTGTCGCCGACCACGATTGCGTTCGTGATGTAGGGTGAGGTTTTGAGTGTGTTTTCAATCGGAGCCGGTGCGACAAACTTTCCGGCGGCTGTTTTCAACAGCTCCTTCTTGCGATCGGTGATGATCAGGTAGCCGTCTTCGTCGAGCCGGCCGATATCGCCGGTGCGAAACCATCCATCGGAAGTGAAGACCTCGCGCGTCGCTTCGGGCTTCTGGTAATAGCCCTGCATGACGTTTGGACCCTTCACGAGAATTTCTCCGTCCTCTGCGATTTTCACCTGCACGTTCGGAATTGGGCGGCCGACGGTGCCGATTTTGTTTGCGGCCGGAGTATTCGCTGTGACGACGGGCGAAGTCTCGGTGAGTCCGTAGCCTTGATGAATTGTGACGCCGACGGACCAGAAAAATTCCGCGAGCTCCGGCGCTAGCGGCGCGCCGCCGGCGGAGAATCTTTGGGTACCACCGCCCAGCCCTTCGCGAATTTTCGAGTAAACAAGTGCGTCTGCCACTCGCCAGCGTAGTCTCAAACCTGGCGATGCACTTTTGCCATAGGCTCGCCATGGAACAGATTCTTCGGCCACTCGCAGCGCCCAATCGAAAATATTGCGCTTGATACCGGATTCGCGGCCGCCTTTTTCGAGAATATTGGAGTAAATCTTTTCGAAGAATCTAGGGACGGCGCACGTAACGGTTGGATGCACTTCGAGTAAGGCTTGTGGGACATCTTCAATTCTTTCGAGATAGGCGATGGCCACACCGTTGCAAATGTAGCTGTATGCGGCGGTACGTTCGTAGACATGCGCGAGCGGCAAGAATTCGAGCGCAACATCCGACGGCAGTAGGTGGTGGTTGGACGCGCTGTCAATGGAATTTGAGCTGAGATTTGCATGCGTGAGCATCACGCCCTTGGGTTCGCCCGTGGTGCCTGACGTGTAGATGATGGTCGCGAGCTTGTCCCCTGTAATCTCCGCTGCGCGACGGCGATATTCGGCAACATCGGCATCCGTGGTTGATGCGATCAAAGTTTCGTATCCGAGGATGTCGCCGTCCAGGTTGTTATCGGGCGAGGCGGAGATTACGTGTTCAAGGGTCGGAATTCGGCTGCGGCATTCCGCGATTCTCTTTGATTGCGCTGCGCCGGCGGTGAATACGACGCGGGCGCCTGAGTCGTTGAGGATGTAGACGAGACGGTCGTGCGACTCATTGAAATAGATCGGCACGTTGACGGCGCCGAGCCCTTGAATCGCGAAATCTGCGGTGTGCCATTCCGGGCAGTTGGGCGCAAAAAGCCCTACACGATCGCCTGATACGATGCCGAGCGCAGCCAGCGCTTTCGAGAGGCTGGCGACTCTGCGAAGCATTTCTTGCGCCGATATGGATTGCCAGCCGGCGGAGGTTCGGTACATCTGTGCGCGCGGATTGGCGAAACGATCGATGGCATCGAGGAAAAATTTTGTGAGGGCCGGATACTCGCTCGCCATTTCTTAAACTCTAGCGTATGGGCTCGTGGAGCGCAACGCGGCGCTACTCACGCGTGCCTTGGTGAGATAAGATGCCCACAGAGGGAAATTTTATGGCGAAGCTTTCGACCGAGGAGTCGATTGGTTATCAACCGGTGCGCGCCGCTCGTGGCAGCCAGATTTCATGCAAGGGATGGCAGCAGGAAGCGGCGTTGCGGATGCTGATGAACAACCTTGATCCGGAAGTGGCTGAGAAACCGGAAGATCTGATCGTTTATGGCGGGCGCGGGAAAGCGGCGCGTAATTGGAGTTGCTTCCATGCGATTGTCGAGTCGCTGAAGTCGCTGGAGGGGGACGAAACGCTGCTGGTACAGTCCGGCAAACCCGTGGGAATTTTTCGTACGCACCCGTATGCGCCGCGCGTGCTGATCGCCAATTCGAATTTAGTTGGACATTGGAGCGATTGGAAGCATTTCGACGACCTCGATCGAGCCGGACTGATGATGTACGGGCAGATGACGGCGGGCAGCTGGATCTACATTGGGTCGCAGGGAATTCTCCAGGGCACGTACGAAACTTTTGCGGCGGCGGGGCGAAAGCATTTCCATACTGCAGACCTTGCCGGGAAACTTGTGGCGAGCGGTGGAATGGGCGGGATGGGAGGCGCGCAGCCGCTGGCAGCGACGCTGAATGGAGCGGCGTTTCTGGGGATCGACGTGGATCCGGAGCGCATCAAGCGGCGGGTGAAGAGCGGTTATTGCGATGTGATGGTGAACGATCTGGATGAAGCGCTGCGCATACTGAAGAATGCCGTGCGTACGCGCGAGGCGACGTCCGTTGGGTTGGTGGGAAATTGTGCCGATGTGATTCCTGAGCTGGCGCGACGCGGAGTGGTTCCGGATTTGCTTACCGACCAGACGAGCGCGCACGACCCGGTCGGCGGCTATATTCCTCAGGGTCTTGATGTGGTGCAGGCGGCGGAGCTGCGGCAACGGGATCCGGATGCGTATCGCAAGCGTTCGCTCGAATCGATGGCCAAGCATGTGGAGGGAATGCTCGCGCTGCAAAAATTGGGCGCGGTAACGTTCGATTATGGAAACAATATTCGGACATTTGCTTACGAGCAAGGCGTTAACAACGCTTACGATTTCCCCGGGTTTGTACCAGCCTATATTCGGCCGCTCTTTTGCGAAGGGCGAGGGCCATTCCGCTGGGCGGCGCTTTCGGGAGAGCCTTCTGATATTCATCGCACCGATCAGATGGTGCTGGAAATGTTTCCGCACGATGAAATTCTCTCGCGCTGGATCAAGCTCGCGCAGAAACGGGTGAAATTTCAAGGACTGCCGGCGCGAATCTGCTGGCTGGGCTATGGCGAGCGCGATAAGTTTGGGCTGGCGCTGAATGATCTGGTCGCGCGAGGCAAACTGAAAGCGCCTATCGTGATTGGCCGCGACCATTTGGACTGCGGCTCGGTCGCTTCGCCATTCCGCGAGACGGAAAAAATGCTCGACGGTTCAGACGCGGTAGCCGACTGGGCGCTTTTGAATGCAATGCTGAACACGGCGAGTGGCGCGAGCTGGGTTTCGATTCACAACGGCGGAGGCGTCGGCATCGGCTATTCGCAGCATGCAGGGCAAGTGACGGTGGCGGACGGAACAAGAGAGATGGCTTCACGCATCGAGCGCGTGCTGACGAACGATCCGGGCATTGGCGTCGCTAGGCACGTGGATGCCGGATATCCGGAAGCTATCGAGTTCGCGAGGAAATCCGGCGTGAAGATTCCGATGGGCTAGACTAAGGCATTCTCTGGGGGAAACAGGGATGATCGTTATTACAGGAGCGACGGGACACACAGGGAAGGCGGCGACAGAAGCGCTGCTGGCGGGCGGCGCGAATTTGCGCGTCGTCAGCCGGGATGCGAAGAAGCTCGACCAGTTTGTGGCCCGTGGCGCGGAGGCTTTCGTTGGCAACATCGAAGACCGGCACGCGATGGCGAAAGCGTTCGAGGGCGCAGATGCTGTCTATCTCGTAGTGCCAGAGGACACCACCCAGCCGGATTTGCGAGCCCATCAGGAACGTGTTTCCGAGTCCTACGCCGCGGCTGTCGCGTATGCGCGCGTTCCTTACGTAGTGGCCTTAAGCAGTATCGGTGCGCAGCACGCGGAGGGCACGGGTCCCATCGTAGGCTTGCACAATATGGAACAGAAACTCAATCAAGTTCCTGACTTGAACGTTCTCTATCTCCGCTCCGGTTATTTCATGGAGAATCTCTTGCTGAGCATTCCGCCCATGCGCTCGATGGGTATTCTTCCAGGAGGAATGACAGGCGATCTGGCGACGCCCTGGATTGCTACGCAGGATATCGGCAAGTATGCGGCTACCCGTCTGATAGCACGCGATTTTTCGGGCAAGTCCACCCAGGAACTTCACGGGCAGCGCGACATCTCCATGAAAGAGGCTTCGTCCGTGATAGGCAAGTCGATCGGCAAACCTGGTCTGTCATACATGCAGGTGCCATTTACGATGCTGGAGCCTGCGCTTGTCCAGATGGGATTGCCGAAGAGCACGGCGGCGCTGTTGATTGAGATGTGGAAAGGCGCGAATGCTGGCCTCATCACGCCACAAGAGCAGCGGACGGCCAAGAATACTACTCCGACGACGCTTGAATCGTTCGCGACGGAAGTGTTCGCGCCCGCGTTTTTGAGCAAAACCGCCGGCGCCTAGCATTCATTTCCGGCGTCTGACCAACGAAAGAACTGCGCCCGCGTTTCCGGCGGTATTTAGGCTCCTCGCTTCCGACTCGATAGTCTTTTGGCTGATGTCACGCTAGTATCAACTTCGCCCGTGCCTGACTGGCTGATTACCGGCTGCTCTCAGCTTCTGACCCTTCGCGGCGCTATACCCCGGCGCGGGCGCGGGCTTGGCGAGCTGGGAATTATTCGAGACGGCGCTCTTCTGATACATGACGATCGAATCGTGGCGATAGGAACGCGTCGCCGCATCGAAAGCTCGCGGAAATCGCGCCGTGCGGAAAAGCTCGATCTCGCAGGCCGGGTAGTCTTGCCCGGTTTTGTCGATTCGCATACCCATTTGATTTTCCCCATGAGCCGCGCGCCCGAATATGAACAACGAATCTCTGGCGCGACCTACGAGGAGATTGCGGAGAAAGGAGGTGGAATCCATTCGAGCGTGCACAACCTCCGGCGTGCTTCGGCGAAGGAGCTCAAATTGCGCGCGACGGCGGCATTGCAGCAGTTCGCGGCCTACGGAACGACCACGATCGAAGCAAAAAGCGGGTATGGCCTCGACTGGAAGAGCGAATCGAAGATCCTGAATATTCTTTATGAACTGCATCAGGAGCAGCCAATTGATATCGCCGCAACTTTCCTCGGCGCCCATACCGTTCCGCTCGCATACAAAGGGCGGGCGGACGCATACGTAAGCCTTCTGACGAAGAAATGGATTCCGAATGTCGCCATGGCGGGCCTTGCTGAATTCTGCGACGTGTTCTGCGATCGAGGCTCGTTTACGGTACCACAGGCACGCAAAATCTTGACGGCCGGACGCGCCTGCGGGCTGGTCCCACGGCTGCACGCCGAGCAGCTTGCACACACGGGCGCAGCGCGACTGGCGATTGAGATGCAAGCGGCCAGCGCAGACCATCTCGAGAAAATTGACGAAGCGGACATTCGCGCCTTGGCACTTTCAAATGTAGTTTGCACCTTGCTTCCTGGATGCTGTTTTCATTTGGGGCTCTCGAGTTACGCTCCGGCGCGCAGACTGATCGAAGCCGGGGCCATCGTCGGCTTAGCAACCGATTTTAATCCCGGCACCAGTCCAACAGTCAGTATGCCGATGATCCTCTCGCTGGCGTGCACGCAGATGCGCATGACTCCCGCCGAGGCGATATCCGCGGCGACCATTAATCCGGCCTATTCTCTTCGCCAGCAAGATCGTATCGGCTCGCTGGAGGTTGGCAAGTATGCGGACTTGGCGGCGTTTGACGTGGCTGATTACCGGGAAATTCCGTATTATTTTGGTGTGAACCTTTGCAGCCTGACGATGAAACGCGGAACCGTCATCTATTCAAACAACTGAATTCATGAAACGACTCGTCGAGTGTGTGCCGAACTTTTCCGAAGGCCGTGATACCGCGAAAATCGACGCAATCATCGCTGCGATGCGCGAAGTTCCGGGTGTGTTTCTCCTCGATCGTGAAAGTGATGCGGACCACAATCGCAGCGTCGTGACGCTGGCCGGAGAGCCTGAAGCCGTGGCGGAAGCAGCCCTTCGCGGCGTAGGAAAAGCCGCGGAGCTAATCGATCTCACGAAACATTCGGGGGCCCATCCGCGAATGGGCGCGACTGACGTGGTCCCGTTTATTCCAATCGAAGGCGTGACGATTGAAGATTGCGTCGTGCTTGCAAAGAAGGTTGGACGCGAAATCTGGGAACGCTACCGTATCCCGGTCTACTTTTACGAAGCCGCAGCCCAACGGCCCGATCGAACGAACCTCGAGAATATCCGGAAAGGCCAGTTCGAGGGATTGCGCGAGGAAGTGCTTCGGAATCCGGACCGCGCTCCCGACGTTGGTGAGCCGCGCTTGCACCCGACGGCAGGCGCAACGGTCGTCGGAGCCAGAAAGTTTCTGATTGCATACAACATCAACCTGAACACGCCTGATATCGAAATCGCCAAACGTATCGGGAAAAATATCCGCTTCTCGAACGGCGGGCTGCGCTACATAAAAGCAATGGGCGTGGATCTGCGCGCGCGAAACCTGGCGCAAGTGTCGATCAACATGACGGATTTCGAGCAGACGCCGCTTCATCGCGTGTTCGAAATGGTGAAGCGCGAGGCAGAACGCTATGGAGTGTCGATCGTTGGAAGCGAGATTGTCGGCCTGATACCCAAGCGAGCAATCGAATTGACGGCCGACTTTTATCTGCAGTTCGAGAACTTTTCACCCGCGCAGGTGTTAGAGAATCGACTGGAAGCCTCGCTTGGCGGAGCGGCTTCGGAAGGGCCGGGTCGCCTTGCGGCGATGGCGCAGCCATTTCTTGACGCGGTGGCGCAACCAACAGCAGCGCCAGGCGGCGGCTCGGTATCAGCGCTAGCGGGCGCGCTGGGAGCTAGTTTGGGCCAGATGGTGGCGGGTCTCTCGCGTAAGAAAAAGTCCCAGGCAGCATTCGTCGAACAGCTCAGCGAGTCCGTATCAGAATTCCACGCGGCGGGGCAGGAGTTGGCGAAAGCAATCGATCGCGATGCATCATCCTTTGAGTCCGTAATGGCAGCGTACAAGCTGCCGCAGGGCACACCCGAAGAACAGCGCAAGCGTGATGAAGCCATACAGCGTTCTTTGCAGGGGGCGGCTGAGGTTCCGCTGGAAGTGGCGCGAAGGGCTGTTGACGTGTTCGAACGGCTAGGGCAACTGGAATCGATGTCCAGCGCGTCTATGTTATCAGACCTGCGCGTCGGACGTTTGATGGCAGCGTCAGCGGTTCGCGGCGCCCTCGAGAACGTAGCCATCAATCTGGAGTCGATTGTGGACACAAGATACGTCGAGCGCCTGCGCTCGGAATCGGCAACTCTTCTAGCTCGCGTAACTGAAGGTGTTAGTGTAATTGGTCGATAGCACTGAATGAGCAAGAAAACTGAGGATAAAAAAGTGAGACAGCCTGGTATCCGCCTAATTGCATTCGCAGTACTTGCATTAGCCGCAATATTTGCGTCGCTTGCGGCAATTCCGTCTCCCAGCAACGCAGGGTCACTGAGCACCGGGGTAATCGGCCTGTTTCCCAAACAGGTTGGGGAGTTCGCTTATGCCGATCTGAAAACGGCCCGAAAATACCCCTGGTTTCCCAAGTTGCGCGAACAGCTCCTGCCCAGCAAGTTCCGCCAGTTCGAACAGTTCCTCACTTCGTCTGGAGTAGATCCGAACTCACAGGTGGAAGAACTCGCATGGGGCGGGCTGCCCGTTTCGAAAGCCGGCGGCGAGGATGTGGTCGGCGTAGCTCTCGGACCATTCGATCCGTCGTCTACCGAGGCGCAATTCAAAGCGAAGAAGCTGCCGTCGGTTGAGTACCACGGCTATCACCTCTGGGCGTATGGCAGCGGAAGCGGTGAAGGCGACATACTTTTTACATTTCTTGACAGCAACACCGCGGCCTTCGGACACCGATCGGCGCTTGAACAACTGATCGAAGTTCGAATGGGCGGCGCAGCAAGCTTGTTGACAAATGACCAGCTCTTTCCGCTTATCAACGAAGTGAACGGGAGTGGGCTCGTCTGGGGCGTCCTCGATAAGAACTATACGCACTTGGCAATGCAGCAGTTGCTCCCTGAGACCAGCCAGTTCCCTCAAGCAGCTGCCATCGTTGACCGTTTGAAGGCCATGACCATCAGCGTGGACGCGGACAGCGGCGTGAATGCGAAGTTTCAAGCTGTGTGCAATTCAACCGATGACGCCAATCTGCTCGGTGCAGCTTTCCAGGCAGGCTTGATGTATAAGCGTTACCAAGAGGCGCAAGCCAATCCCGACTTCGCGAAGGTGCTCGACGGCGTTACTGTCGTGCCGGCAGGTGATCGCTTGAAGGTCGAAGCTCCGGTGAGCGAAGCCCAGCTCGGATCGCTGATTAACACGAGAATCTTCGCCGTTCCGATGTAAAAGTTTCGGGGTCGCAGACTAGACGTTCGCGCTGCGTTGATCACGATACTTGATGAGCGTCATTCGCGAGCGGCCTTCGTGAGTATCGTATCGCACGCGGTCAACTCGCGTATCCTGGAGCGAAGCGCTGATTTTCCCGGCGGCATGATCTTTCGAGCCGCCGCCCACAAACGTATCAAGTCCTGCCGTAGGTTTTGATTCGCCTGAATGCTCGATCGTTACCTGCACCCGATCCGGAAAATCTTCGATCACCATTCGGAGGTCGCGATCTCCCGTGCTGTCGTTTCCCAGTAGAGGAAATGTGTCGCGAACGGCATCGACTGCCGCTTCGGCGAATCCCTGCTGAGCTTCTCGCGGGAGGCCCGCGCGATGGGCGGAATGGGACACGATCGCCCCTACGGCGGTGAGCAGCCGCGGGTCGTTGTGCACCTTAAGCTCAGTTCGTGCCGGGTCAGTGGTCACTGTCACTGGTCTCCACAACGCGGACATCGCATGCCTCGCGGCAGTCCGGACAATAATACAATCCATCCACGCAAAGTCGAATGTTGTATTGCGATTGACAGAAGCAGCAGAATTTTTCGCAGGTGCACTGCGTCTCCGGCTTGTCACATTGTGAGCAGAGGACCGTCACAGAATCGCGATCTCCAGCGGGCTATATGCTTTGAACGATTAATACTAGGCTAGTCGCCAATGGGCGACAAGCAGGTTCACTCGTCCGACTGCCGAGAACGGGACGGGGCACGCGTAGTTTTCGCTGCGAGCTTGCAAACGGAGATATGGGGCTTTCTTGACACTTCGAAACACGCATGCTACGTTGATTTTCTTGTCTCTACGATGAGAAATCCCCAGTGACAACGCCAGCCACCGCGGAATTGCGCAAAACAGCCCTGAATTCGGTTCATCACTGCTTGGGCGCAAAGATGGTTAACTTTGGCGGATGGGAAATGCCGCTCGAATATTCCGGAATTCTGTCGGAACACGAGGCGGTGAGGACTCGGGCTGGATTGTTTGACGTGAGCCATATGGGCGAAATCGAAATCCGGGGCAAGCAGGCGCTCGATCTCGTCCAGCACGTGAGTTGCAACGATGCAGCGAAGCTGACCATTGGGCAGGCGCACTACTCGGGCTTGATGACCGAGCGCGGCACTTTCGTGGATGACCTGCTTGTCCATAAGATCTCGGATACGCACTATTTGTTGTGCGTCAATGCCGGCAATCAGGATCACGACTTCGAGCACATCCAAACGAATAACAAATTGGATGCGAAGGTTGAAAATGCCGGGCCGCGGTACTCACAGCTTGCAATCCAGGGCCCCCGAGCGAAGGAACTTCTTCAGCGCCTCACGCCCGTTTCGCTCGATTCGATTCGCTACTACCACTTTGCTTTTGGCCAGGTTGCCGGCGTTCACTGTCTGATTGCCCGCACAGGCTATACGGGTGAGGATGGATTCGAGATCTACTTCGACCCCGAGCACTCTGAGAAGCTTTGGGGTGATCTGATGGAATCAGGCAAGTCGGCGGGCCTGTTGCCGTGCGGGCTGGGGGCGCGCAATACGCTGCGCCTGGAAGCCGGTATGTGCCTCTACGGGCATGAAATCGACGAGACCACAACGCCTCTCGAGGCGGGTCTCGGATGGATTTGCAAGCTTGATAAAGGGCCATTTCTAGGCAGCAATTTGCTGAGCGAGCAAAAGCGGTGCGGAATCGACCGGCGGCTTGTCGGGTTTGAGATGCTCGATAAGCGCATCGGCCGTGATGGCTATCCTGTTTTGATTGACGGACGCGACGCGGGACGCGTAACGAGCGGTGGTCCGGCGCCATTTCTCAAGAAGAACATAGGCATGGCCTATGTTCCATCTACGACGGGCTCGGCCGGAACGAACGTTGAAATCAGCATCCGTGGGCAGGCGGTGCCGGCGCGAATCGTTGCGCTGCCTTTTTATAAGCGACCTCACTGACCGGACAGCATCGAATCTCGCAGCGACCAGGGAGCGGCATGTACCCGAAAGATTACCGCTACACGAAAGAGCACGAGTGGATCAAAGCGGACGGCGCGACCGGCACAATCGGAATCACCGATTACGCACAGCATGAGCTTGGGGACGTGGTGTTTGTCGAGCTGCCCAAGGTGGGAACTCAACTGAAGGCGGGCCAATCGCTCGGCACGGTAGAATCCGTGAAGGCTGTGAGCGAGATTTTCACGCCGGTGAGCGGCGAAGTTACAGAGACGAATCCGGCGCTCGTTGATGCGCCCGAGAAAATCAATTCCGATCCGCACGGTTCGGCTTGGCTGATCAAGATTCGACTTGCTGACCCCAAAGAACCCGCGTCGTTGATGGACGCCGCTGCTTACGAAGCGTATGTTACCGAGAAAGCGAAGGAACACTAGGCCTGATGCGTTATCTTCCCAAAAGCCCGTCCGAGCGTCAGGAAATGCTTGCGGCGATCGGCGTCCAATCTGTCGCCGAACTTTTCAAGTCCATACCGGAAAAGTTCCGCTTGCGCAGTCCGCTTCCCTTGCCAGGGCCGCTGTCCGAGGCGGAGATCGTCCAGTATTTTCAAGCGCGAGCGGGCGAGAATGGAAGAGGCTTCACCTCGTTCCTGGGAGCAGGCGTATACCCTCATTTGCGCTCGGTGGTTACTGACGCGCTTGTGCAGCGCGGCGAGTTTCTTACCTCCTATACTCCCTATCAGGCGGAATTTGCTCAGGGTACGTTAACTGCGATCTTCGAGTTTCAAACACTGATGGCGCAGCTTACCGGCCAGGAAGTGGCGAATGCCTCGATGTATGACGGCTCGACGGCACTCACCGAGGCTGCGCTGATGGCTGAGCGGCTCACGGGCAGGAATAGGGTGCTTGTCGCGCGCAGCGTGCATCCGGAGTATCGGCAGGTACTGGCCACGTACGCGCGTAATCTGGGGCTTGAAATCGAAGAGTTGCCATACACGCAGTCCGGGCAAATCGATCGCAGTGCGTTGACTCCCGAAAAACTTGCTGAGGCCGCAGCGGTGATCGTTCAGACGCCGAATTTCTTCGGAGTGCTCGAAGAAATTCCGGCTCTCGCAACTGCGGCACATGCCGGTGGAGCTTTGCTTGTCGCGAGTATTACGGAACCAGTGTCGCTCGGCATCGTGCGCCCGCCCGTTGAGGCGGATATTGTCGCGATGGAAGGGCAGGCCTTTGGTGTTTCGCCGAGCTATGGCGGCCCTTACGTGGGAGTAATTGCGACGCGCGAAAAATTCGTGCGGCAAATGCCGGGGCGTCTCGCTGGACAAACGACGGACGCGGCTGGGCGGCGCGGCTTTGTGCTGACCCTGGCAACCCGCGAGCAACATATTCGCCGCGAGAAGGCCACTTCCAACATCTGCACGAATGAGGCACTCTATGCGCTTGTCGCAACCATCCATCTTTGCTTGATGGGCAAAGAGGGATTGCGAGAGGTGGCGTCGCAAAACTTGGCCAAAGCGCGCTTCGCACAGGCCGAGCTCGAGAAAATTCCCGGCGTGCGGCGCATCTTCTCTGGCCCAACGTTCAATGAGTTCACGCTCGAATTTCCGCGCTCGGTCAAGATGATAAATTCTGCCCTTCTGCGCGATAAAATCATCGGCCCATTTGCGCTAGGGACGCATTATCCGGAATTGACCAAGCGCGCGCTGGTCTGCGTCACCGAAACGATGCCGCGAGCGGAAATCGAACGTTTCGCCGGTGCGCTGAAGACAATTCTCGAGACCCCGGTATAGGAGCTTCTGAATTGAGTTCGAAAGTTGTAGATACGGAAACGGCCGCCGCCTCGATCAAGAAGGTGCGTCCGCACCCAAACCAAAACGAGGGGCTCATATTCGAGAAGTCGGCTCCGGGCAAGCGGGGCATGGAAATACCGCCGCTCGATGTTCCGGCGGTTGATCCTGTCGCTGCGCTTGGCCCCGAATTCACGCGCGACTCGATCGAAGGTTTTCCTGAAGTCAGCGAGATCGAAGTGATCCGGCATTTCACGCGGCTTTCCACATGGAATTACGCCATCGACCTCGGGATGTATCCGCTCGGTTCCTGCACCATGAAGTACAACCCGCGCGTGAATGAATTCGTGGCTCGGCTCGATGGACTCGCAAGTGAACATCCGCAGCAGCCTGCAGAAGTGTCACAAGGCTGCTTGCGCATCCTGTGGGACCTGCAAAATTGTCTGCTGGCTATCACGGGGATGGATGCCGCGACGCTGCAGCCGGCCGCGGGAGCGCAGGGCGAACTCGCCGGCCTTTTGATGATTCGCGCTTATCTCGCGAGCAAAGGCAATCCGCGCACGAAAGTCCTGATACCCGACTCCGCTCACGGAACGAACCCGGCATCAGTGGTGATTGCGGGTTACGAGGTGCAGAACATCCGGTCCAACGCACGCGGGCAGATCGATACCGACCATCTCCGCGAATTCGTCACCGAGGACGTCGCCGCGTTGATGCTAACCAACCCCAGTACTCTCGGCGTATTTGAGGAGCGCATTGCGGAGATTGCGGAGATCCTGCACGAAAAAGGCGCGCTGCTGTACATGGACGGCGCCAATATGAACGCTCTTGCAGGAGTTACGCGGCCCGGAGATTTCGGCGTGGACGTGATGCACTTGAATCTGCACAAGACCTTCGCGACGCCTCACGGTGGCGGTGGCCCGGGTTCAGGCCCTGTAATGGTGAAGAAAATTCTCGAACCGTTTCTGCCGGTGCCCGTCGTCGTAAAAAAGGAAAATAAACAGTTCGCGCTCGATCAAAATCGCCCGCAATCGATTGGACGCGTGCGCGCCTACTGCGGCAACTTCGGCGTTCTGCTCCGTGCCCTCGCCTATACGCTTGCTTACGGCCCCGGGATTCGACAGGCCACCGAAGACGCCGTTGTGAATGCGAACTATATTCGCAAGAACCTCGAAGACTATTTCGATTTGCCTTACAATTTACCTTCGATGCATGAAGTGGTTTTCAGCGACGCGCGACAGAAGAAACACGGCGTCAACACGATGGATATCGCCAAGCGACTCATCGATTATGGTTTTCATCCCTATACCACTGCGTTTCCGCTGATCGTTCCCGGCGCGATGATGATTGAACCGACCGAATCCGAGTCCAAGGAAGAATGCGATTTGTTTATCGAAGCGATGCGCTCGATTGCCGCCGAAGCCGAAGAAGATCCGAATCTCGTAAAGACAGCGCCGCATTCCACCCGCGTTGGCCGGCTCGATGAAGTTGCTGCAGCCCGGAAGCCGATTCTTCGCTGGAAGCCATGAACGACACTTCCCCAACGCGCGAAGAGGTTCTATCCATGGCACCCGAACAGGCGGCATTTCTCCTGAGCATCCAGCTTCCGATCATTCGAAAGGAATCGGAAATTACTTCGCGCGTCATTAAGGCCGTTCCCACCACCAAGGAATCCTACCGCCCCGACCCTCACAGCCGCAGCGCCCTTGAGCTTGTCTGGCACATTGCCAGTTGTGACATATGGTTCCTCGATGGCTTTCTTAAGGGCAAATTTGAGATGGAAGACGACAGCATGCCTGCGGATTTCTCTAATTCTGCTGACATCACCGCCTGGTATGACGATGAGTTCGGCCCCAAGCTCGATCAAGTCGCCAAGCTCCCTGCCGATTTCTGGGCCACTCCTATGCCGTTCTTTGGAATCTACAATCACCCTGCAGTTTTATATTGGCACTTCATGATGCTGCATACGGCGCACCATCGCGGGCAGCTCTGCACTTATCTGCGGCCGATGGGAGGCAAGGTGCCCAGCATCTACGGTGGCAGCTTCGATGAACCGATGGAGCCACCGAAGTAGGATCAAAAACAACCCGCTCTCCGCTTACCTCTCGAATCGTGAAGTGAACCCGTACAAACAGAAACGCGGCATGCCCTGTAACAGGGCACGCCGCGGAGTTGTGTCCCGGGCCGTCGCAGCTCGCGCTACGACTTGTTCTTGTCGTTCTTAGCTTTCTCCACCGGAATTGTTCGGTTGTTCGAGGACGCCAGCTTTTTTGCAGTTCCAACGTCCGCGGTCGCAGTTGCTGCCGGGAACATTGGAACTGGACGCCCGTCAGAATGAGCGGCGGCCGCTTCAGCCATCGTCTCCGGAACCGGAGACGGTACCGGAACAAGCGCCCCTTCCGCTTCCTTTGAAAACCTTAGCGCTTGCTCGGCCCCATCCCAATCGATCGAAATCACATCGCCGAGGGTCACTTGTTCGGTCGCAAGCAGGCTCGCAAGTGGATAGACGATGTGTCGTTCGATGGCCCGCTTCAAATGGCGCGCTCCATATTTCAAGTCCGTGCCTTCTTTGAGCAAAAACTCGCGCGCGGACTGAGTAACGCGGAACAAGAAACGACCCTTGGCCGTCTCGAGTACGCGCTGTTGCACCATTCCCAGTTCGATCTCGAGAATCTGCTCCAGTTGCTCCGAGCGCAGCGGATGGAACACGATCGTCTTATCGATCCGGTTCATGAACTCCGGAGCGAATTTCCGCTTCGCCGCTTCCGCCGCTGTCTTCTCCACCTTCTCGTCCAGCCGCGGCTTCGAATCTGCCGGTACCGTCGGCGCGAATCCCATTCCGCCCGTCATCAGTTCCGTGATTTCCCCGCCGCCCAGATTCGACGTCATGAAAATCATCGTCTGCGACAAATCCACCCGCCGGTTGTCTCCCAGCGTCAGCGTCGCCTTGTCCAGAATCCCGAGCAGCAGTTGCCACAGCGCGTCCGACGCTTTTTCGATTTCGTCGAACAGCAGAAAACGAAATCTTCAGCTTCTCCGTGTGATACTGCGCGAGCGCTTCCTGGGTGATCAGCGGATGCGTCTCCCGGTGCCCCAAATACCCTGGAGGCGACCCGATCAATTTCGCGATTTCGTGCGAGTGCTGAAACTCGGCGCAATCCACCTTGATCACCGCTCGCGGATCGCCGAACAGCACTTCGGCCGTGGCTTCCACCACGCGCGTCTTGCCGGCTCCCGTAGGCCCCAGGAACAGCAGGTTCCCCACCGGCCGCCCCGGCGAGTTCAGGCCGGCACGAAACACCTGGTACAAGTCTACGACGGCCTGCACCGCTTCGTGCTGCCCTACTATCTTCCGCCGCAGCCCTCCCTCGAAATCACGCGACTCCACGCTGCGTTGGGTCGGGTCGAGTTTTAATGCGTGCGCGCCCACGGTATTACTCCCCCTACCGGAACTTCCTTCCGCTCTGTACGATTTGCGGTCCCGATCTCTCGAATTGGTCGAGCTTGATATCGAGAATCGACCGCAACATTCGCAATTGCGTGACCAGTTCGCGGCTTGAATTGGCTCGGTCTGTCAGCAATAACATCGGCGGCGACAGATCGGCCAGGTCCAGGTTTAAGTTGCGTAGTGAGTGCATAAGGCTCTGCACGTACGGCGAGCGAACGTTGAACAACTCCACTCGGCTATTCACGGACTCCCGCAAACGCGGCCAATCGAGTTCGAGGAACGGATGGTTCCGCGAAACCCGACGCACCACGTCATCCGTGATTCGCGGCCGCTCGCCGAGCCGCGCCAGGTGAAGCTGCTGCACCTTACCTTGCCGGCGCACGTTGTGCACCAGGAAGTAGGTGTTGCCTTTGCGTCGAACGAAAGCCACAACTGCCTCCTTTTCGACGGTTCGTCGCGTAGTGTATGAAGCGTCCACTACCCCGTCAATGGTACGATGCTCTAGAGTTATGAAGGTTGCTTCGAATTGGTTATTAGTCTTGCAGCATCCCGGGGGAAGGGCGTCAGGAGGGAGGAATAAAGACCTTGCGGCTCCGCCACTGAAGACTTTCGAACTGTGCAACTGGCCAATCATCACCTCACGTACTTAGATGCTTGATTTGCAGTGAAAGTAGTCTTGGACGGAAATCACTCAACCCAGGTGCAAACAACAGCGCTTCAGGGAATCAGCAACGAGGAAAAGAGGCAGCGGACAATGCCGTCTTGGGATCCGGTTTACAAATTGATGAAAAAAATTCCGCGCGGCCGCGTAACAACCTACGGAGCGCTCGCGAAGGCGCTTCGCCTGCGCGGCGGCGCACGAGTTGCCGGATACGCGATGGCCGCCTGCCCTGGCGGTAAAGGCATCCCTTGGCATCGGGTGATTGGCGCAGGCGGACGCCTGCTGATTCGAGAGCCGCATGCAAGTCTTCAAAGGCGCTTGCTCGAGACCGAAGGCATCATCATCGACGGCAAACGCGTAAACATGAAAAAATATGCTTGGTCCGACTTGAAGCCACGGACGAAATCGAAAAGAAGCGCGCCGCCGCGGCAAGCCGGTCACCCGCGTCGCCGCACCACACGCGATAAACGAAAGCGTTGATTCGCGCCGGCTTGTGACTGTGGTATAGAAGATGGCTTCGCAAATCGAGGGATCCCTGAGTGGACGCACCGGTTATACAAGTCGAAGGGCTTTATAAAAGTTACGGTTCCGTCGAAGCTCTTCGTGGCGTGAGTTTCGAAGTCGAAGAAGGAGAAGTGTTCGGGCTGCTCGGTCCCAACGGAGCAGGAAAGACTTCGACGGTCGAGATTCTTGAGGGCATGCGCACGCCTGACCGCGGCCTCGCGCGCGTATGCGGCCTCGACCCTGAAAAGAGCGGTTTCGAATTCAAAGAGCAAATCGGCGCGGTGCTGCAATCCACTTCCCTGCCAGACAAGATTCGCGTCAAGGAAGCAATTGAGCTATTCGCGAAATTCTATCGCCGGCATGCGAATACGGATGATCTACTGAAGCGTTTTCAGCTCGAAGAAAAGCGCACCGCGTTCTACAGCCAGCTCTCAGGGGGACAAAAGCAGCGTCTCGCTCTAGCCATGGCCCTCGTGAACGACCCGAGCGTTGTGTTTCTTGACGAGCCCACGGCTGGCCTCGACCCGCAAGTTCGCCGCGAAATCTATGACATCATCGAGGAACTCAAGCGCAGCAAAAAGACGGTTCTACTTACGACGCACTACATCGAAGAAGCCGAGCGTCTGTGCGATCGGGTGGCAATCGTTGATCAGGGGCGCGTGATCGCCCTCGGTACGCCCCGCGACCTGAAGCATGCCTCAGCGGGGACGACACGTATCGAGGTCCGCTTGACGAAGCCCATCACGGATGGCGCACTTGCCCGCCTCGACGGAGTCACCGATTGCCGCCAATTTGATGGCGCTTTTGTGATGCACTCTTCGCGACCGCCTCAGACGATCGTCGCGCTTGTAAAGCAACTTGAAGCCGAGAACAACGAACTACAAAGCCTCGAAATGTTTTCGCCGTCACTCGAAGACGCATTCATCGAACTGACCGGCCGCCGGCTGCGGGAATGACGACTGCGAGAATAATGGGCGCAAATTCTCTTACAAACACCTGGACCCTGACGAAAATACGCATGCGGCTCGCGATGCGTAATCGTACCTTCTTGTTTTTCAGCCTGATCATGCCGCTCGGTTTTCTTTTCTTTTTCGTGTTGGTTCTTGCGAAAGGCCAAGCCGGCTGGATTGCCTATATTCTGGGAGCCGTGCTCACGATGACAGTGATGGGCAGCTTTTGGGGTCTCAGCGTTCAACTCGTGACGTTCCGCGAGCAGGGGATTCTCCGGCGTTTCCGCCTGGCGCCGATCGGGGCTGGCCCCATGCTGGCCTCCAGCATTGTCTCGAACTACCTGATGACGATGCCGACCGTGCTGATTGAAATTCTGGTTTGCCGTTTTGCCTTTCATATGATCTCTTGGGGCAACCTCTGGGCTGTTTTCCTGCTGGTGACGTTCGGCTCCGCAGCGTTCTCATCCTTTGGCTTAATTGTGGCCAGCGTCACAAACACGATGCAGGAAACCCAGGTGATCAATCAGCTGATCTGGACGGCGTTCCTATTTCTCTCTGGCGCTACGATCCCGCTCGCGATTTTTCCGGGATGGATTCAACGCGTTTCACTGTTTCTGCCGGCCACATACCTCGCTACAGGACTCGAGGCCGCGACTACAAACCTGGCAACTGCGGCTGAAGTTCTCACTGACGTGATCGCCCTTACCATCGGAGTGCTCGTGGCTTTTGAGATTTCACGCCAGCTTTTTCGGTGGGAACCCGAGGCCAAAGTATCGCCTCGCGCAAAGCTTTGGGTCTTAGCTGCTATGGTTCCCTTCCTGGTGTTCGGTATTTATGAAAATGCGGCTGGCACGCGCCTCGAGCGAATCCATAGGGACTACCAGACCTTAAAGAAGTTCGAATCGCACCAAGGCGCCCCAACCGACAATTGAGAGTCCCGGTGTTCTCATCCACTGGAATTTTTCCAAATCCGGGACCCTCTGGCTCACATCCAATTCCAACCGGACAGGCTATCCGTACAAGGAGAACTTCATGAAGGCCATTCGCGTGAAAGAGTTTGGCGGCCCGGAAAAGCTGCAACTCGAAGAGGTTACAAATCCAAAGCCCGGGCATGGCCAGGTCGTCGTGAAGATCGATGCCGCGGGCGTGAACCCGGTTGACGTCTATATCCGCGCCGGGACGTATCCGCGCAAACCGCCACTTCCCTACACGCCGGGAACCGATGGCGCGGGAACGATTCTGTCTGTCGGCGAGGGTGTCGAGGGACCGGCGCCTGGAGCACGAGTCTACACAGCGGGCAGTCTCAGTGGGACATACGCGGAGCAAGCTCTCTGCGAAGCCTGGGCGGTGTTTCCGCTTCCCGCCAATGCGTGGTTCTCGCAAGGCGCCTCGATGCATGTTCCCTACGGCACTGCCTATCGCGCGCTGTTCCAGAAGGCCAAGGCTCTCCCCGCAGAGACTGTGCTGATTCAAGGCGCGAGCGGCGGTGTTGGAATCGCAGCCGTGCAACTGGCGCGCGCTGCCGGACTGCACGTCGTTGGTACAGGCAGCACCGAGCGCGGCCGGAAGCTTGTAGCCGATGAGGGTGCACATGCGGTGCTTGATCACAGCGCGCCAGACCATTTCGAAAAGGCCCTCGCGCTTACCAATGGACGCGGCTACGACGTCATCATCGAAATGCTCGCAAACGTCAATCTCGCCAAGGATCTCCAGATTCTCGCGATGGGTGGCCGCGTGAGTGTCGTTGGAAATCGAGGCAGTATCGAAATCAATCCGCGCGACGCGATGGGCCGCGACGGCTCGATCGTCTGCATGTCGCTCTGGAACGCATCACAGAAGGATCTCATCAGCATTCACTCGGCGCTTGTCGCGGGACTCGAGAACGAAACGCTTCGCCCCGTGATTCGCCATGAGATTCCGCTGTCCGAAGCGCCCCGCGCGCACGAAATCATCATGGAGCCGGGCGCTTATGGCAAAATTATCTTGGTTCCCTGACGCGGGAAGCTTCCTTCAACATCGCGTCTGCTCATGATTTCTAGCGGTTAAAGATCCAGCTTCTACTTCTAAAGGAGGCTTAATGGAACGCACCGCATCGGCCGTCTGGAACGGTTCACTAAAGGAAGGCAAAGGGACGATCACCACCCAGAGTGGTGTTCTTTCCGACTCTCCCTACTCATTCGTCACGCGCTTTGAAAATGGCAAAGGTACCAACCCCGAAGAGCTCATCGCTGCCGCACATGCGGGATGCTTCACGATGGCTCTATCCGCCCAACTCGGCACCATGAATTTCACGCCGCAAACCCTGCGCACTTCTGCCAAGCTCACGCTCGAGAAACTCGACGCTAGCTGGACTATTTCGAAAATTCATCTCGATGTTTCGGCTCGCGTCCCAGGCCTGTCGGCAAGCGCATTCGAATCAGCGGCGGCCAGCGCAAAAGCAAATTGCCCGGTATCGCGGCTCCTGAAAGCCGAAATCACGATGGACGCGCACCTGGAGCAAGCTGCTTGATCCTTCCGGCCATCGTCGGCTTTCTCATCGTCACAGTCGTCCTTTGGGACGCGTTCGAAACCATCATTTTGCCTCGGCGCGTCGCCCGCTGGTTCCGCCTGACGCGAATGTTTTATTTGTCTACGTGGATTCCCTGGAAGGGTCTCGCTCGAAAGATTCATTCCCCGAGAATTCGCGAGTCTTTTATAAGCTACTTTGGCCCGCTTTCGCTCTTGTGCCTGTTTGTGGTCTGGGCGGCGGCGTTGATTTTTGGGTTTGCTTTCATGTACTACGGGGCGGCGGCTCATGCTGACGCCACCCGGCCCAGCTTCAGCACCCTTCTTTACATGAGCGGTACGACTTTCTTCACCCTCGGCTTGGGAGATGTAGTTCCCCACACTGCCGGTGAACGCAGGCTCGCTGTATTCGAAGGCGGACTCGGGTTCGGTTTTCTCGCGCTGGTTATCAGCTACCTGCCGGTGATCTATCAGGCGTTTTCGCGCCGCGAAGTTAACATCGTCCTGCTCGATGCTCGTGCTGGTTCGCCGCCGACTGCTGCGGAGCTTCTTCGACGACATACCGGGCCAGGCGGCATCGATGCCCTCCAGCGCCTCCTTCGCGATTGGGAACGGTGGTCCGCAGAACTGCTCGAGAGCCACATTTCGTATCCGGTCGTCAGCTACTTTAGGTCCCAACACAGCAATGAATCCTGGCTCGGCGCCCTTACAGCGATCCTGGATACAAGCGCATTTCTGATCGCCAGCTTGGACAACGCGTGCTCGCGGCAGGCGCGCCTGACCTTTGCGATGTGCCGCCACACAGTTGTCGACTTGGCGCAGGTCTTCTATGCCACTCCGCGCGAAACGATCACTGATCGGCTCCCGACTTCGGAACTGAAGCGATTGCGATCTTCGCTCACGGAATCAGGCTATAGCCTTCTTGAAGGTCCAGAAGTGGATGAAAAGCTGATCAAGCTTCGCGGCATGTATGACCCTTACATCAACGCATTGGCTTCGTACTTGTATGTCGATCTGCCCCCTTGGATTCTGGCCAAAGAGGCCGCTGATAATTGGAAGACCAGTGCCTGGGGCCGAATAAGCGGCTTTGCAGCGACCCCTAAAGAGGAAGTCACCGTGGATGATCACCTCTAGATGGTCACTTGTGATGATCTTCAGCCGAGCGCATTCCTAAGTTGGCCGTCAGAAGGAAAAGCCTATGTCAAAGCGTCTCGAAGCAATCGAACGTATGGCTCGCGGCGAAGTGCCGCAAGCGCCGGTCGCGCGGCTGATCGGATTTGAACTTACTTCAATCCGCCACGGCGAATCCGTCATCGAGCTCGAAGCCAGTGACATGCACGCAAATCCGATGGGCACGCTTCACGGCGGAATTCTGTGCGATATCGCAGATGCCGCTATGGGTATCGCCTTCGCGTCGACCCTCGAGGAGGGCGAATCGTTTACGACCCTCGAACTGAAAATCAACTTCCTCCGGCCGGTTTGGAAAGAAAGGCTCCGCGCAGCGGGTAACGTGGTAAAGCGCGGGAAGTCCATCGGCATGGTCGAATGCGACATAACGAACTCGCAAGGCGCTCTGGTGGCGCGTTCTTCCTCAACCTGCATGGTACTCCGGGACGAACAAGCCGCGGGCCGCTAGTTGGGAGTATCCGAATCCGGTAACGCGATTGAGAACACGCGGGCGAATGCCTCTTCCCAGTGCGCTCTTGGGCTAAGCCAATTTGGCCGCTAACAAAGGCCCCAACCCGCTCGTCAAATTGTTTATCGCGCGATTACCCTGTTCGCAGCAAGGCGCGTTCACCTAGCCCGGAGAGGAGGCGCCATGAATGCATTCCTGCAGGATCTCCGCTATGCCGCCCGAATGCTTGCCAAAACTCCTGGCTTCACCGCTGTCGCAATTCTTACCTTGGCACTCGGGATTGGCGCGAATGTCGCTGCTTTCAGCGTGGTGCGAGCCGTTCTGCTTCGGCCGCTTCCCTATCGGCAACCTGGACAGCTCGTCCGCGTGTTTGACGATCTGCGCACATCCAACGTGCGCGATGTGGGAATGTCTCAACCCGAACTCGAGGATCTTCAAAATCGCTCGGGGGTCTTTGAAGACATTTCAGTGGTTTGGCCGATAAGCGCAAATCTGACGGGAGGCGATCGGCCCGAGCGCGTTGAAGTGGTCGCCACAAGCACAAACTACTTCACACTACTTGGCGCCAATGCTCAACTGGGCCGCATTTACACGAAACAAGAAACCGTACCTGGTTTCATCGAAGCGGCAGTTATTAGCGACGGGTTCTGGCGCCGCGAATTTGGCGCAGACCCTCACGCAATCGGAAAGAAAATTCGGCTCGATGGCGATCTCTACACAATCGTGGGAGTAATGCCTGCCGATTTCCGCCACCCGGGCCGTACGCTCCAAACCGACGTCGATCTCTGGATCGCTGCCGGATATGCCGCAGACCCATTCCCCAACCCGCCGCAGCGAGCGATCCGTATGATGCCAGGCGCAATTGCCCGTCTGAAACCAGGCCTTTCCACCTCTGAAGCACAAGCCAAGCTGGACACTTTCGCAGCCAATCTAAGCCGGGAATATCCAACCGACTATCCCGCCGCTGCTTCATGGGGGACTCGCCTTGTCTCGGTTCAGGATGATCTCGTTGGCGGCGTTCGCACCGAATTGTTTGTGCTTTTCGGCGCGGTCGGCTGCGTCCTTCTAATCGCCTGCGTCAATATCGCGAACTTGCTGCTGGCACGCGGAGCTGGACGCCAGCGCGAGGTTGCAATCCGCCTGGCGCTGGGAGCGAGCCGCGGCCGGCTCATCAGTCAGCTGCTCACCGAAAGCGTAATGCTTGCTGCGATCTCGGGCGTTATCGCTCTTATCACAGTCGTCGTGCTGAAAAATTCTCTGCTGCGGTTCGCTCCGGCTGACCTTCCTCGCCTCAATGAAGTCTCGATCAATATCGGAGTACTGTTCTTCGCGTTTTTTGTCTCCATCCTCACCGGAGTAATTTTTGGCCTCGTCCCAGCGCTGCAAGCCACAAGTTCCAATCAAATCGTCAGTCTGCGAGAAGGCAGCCGAGGCTCGGGCTCATCGAAGAAACACACCCGAATCTCGCGCGTTCTTGTCGCCTCCGAAATTGTGTTGTCTTTGATACTTCTAATCGGGGCTGGGCTGCTCTTGCGCAGCTTCTGGCAATTGCTGCAAGTGAAACCCGGATTCAATCCGAGCTCGGTGGTTACGGCGCAGATTTGGATGGCGGTGCCGAACGATCCAAAAGCTGATCCCTACCGCCCGCCGGAGAAGCGGAGCGCTTTCTATCGCGAGCTCTTGCGCCGCGTTTCGGCGATGCTTGGCGTGCAGCGAGCCGCGATCGGGAGTGGTGGCAGCCTTCCAATGACCCGCGCCCGCAATAGTTTCCCGTTTACGATTCAGGGTCGGCCTGCCGATGCGGAAAGAGTACCCGTAGCGGAATTCGCAGCTGTCACTCCTGAGTATTTCCGCACGCTCGAAATCCCACAGGTTTCCGGCCGTAATTTTTCAGATTCCGACGACGTCAATTCTCAAAAAGTCGCCCTCATCGACGACACGCTCGCACACCGCTACTGGCCCGGCGAAGATCCCATTGGAAAGCAAATCAAAGCGGGAGCCCTTAATTCCACCGCCCCATGGACAACCATCGTTGGCGTCGTCTCCTCCATCAAATCTGACGGCTTCGACGCGCCAGCCATGCCTCACGTTTATTTTCCGCTACTTCAGAATCCTGGGGTGACGGCCGCCATCTACCTTCGCACCTCCACTGATCCGGGCACATTGGGCGACGCGATTCGTGGCGAGGTTCAGTCCGTCGATCCGGGTATTCCCGTTTTCGCGGTTCGCACGCTGAACGAAGTGGTGGCCAAATCTCTCGCGGATCGCCGCTTCGCGCTGACGATCCTCGCCGTTTTCGCAGGTGTCGCACTGCTGCTGGCCTCCATCGGCATCTACGGCGTAATGGCGTACACATTCAGCCAGCGAACTCATGAAATTGGCGTTCGCGTCGCGCTGGGAGCTCAGCGTGCCGACATTCTTCGCATGGCACTCGGGGAAGGCATGCTGCTTGTCGCTATTGGCCTTGGAGTCGGCCTCATCGGCGCCGCAATTGTCACGCGATTCCTTCGCTCGATGCTGTTCTCGGTGACGGCAACCGATCCGCTCACATTCGCTTCGATCGCTTTGCTGCTAGCAGCCGTTGCTCTGTTCGCTTGTTTCATTCCTGCACAACGCGCTACGCAGGTCGATCCCCTCGTCGCGTTACGCGAGGATTGATTCCAAACGAAGGATTTTCTCGCGCGAAAAATCGGCCCGGCCAATATGGATTCCGCGCCGAGCTAGTTCTACTACTTCCTTCCCATTGACGTCCCAACTACGCTCCTGTACTTTCGATTCGCGGGCGCACAACAGCGCGAAAATCGCGCCGCGGAGACACTCAATGAGCTTCCCGAAGACCGGTCAGATCTGGCACAACGGCAAAATGATCGAATGGGACGATGCTAAGGTTCACGTTCTGTCTCACGTCATCACGTATGGTTCCACCGTCTTCGAAGGGATTCGCTGCTACAACACCCAGCAAGGCCCCGCTATCTTCCGCCTCCGCGAACACACGCAGCGTCTTCTCAATTCCGCACGCATCTACCGTATGGATATCCCCTTCACGGCCGACGAACTGGCACAGGCGGACCTGGATGTGGTTCGCGCCAACAAAATGAACGCTTGCTACATTCGGCCGATGGTGATGCGTGGCTACGGTACCGCCGGCGTAAATCCAGTCGGCTGTCCGATTGAGGTCTACATCGCGTGCTGGGAATGGGCCCAGTATCTGGGAGAAGAAGCGTTACACGCAGGTGTTGACGTCTGCGTCAGCTCCTGGAATCGTCCCGCTCCGAATACGTTGCCTCAGATGGCGAAAGCCGCAGCAAACTACATGAATTCACAGCTGATCCGCATTGAAGCTCACGCGAATGGCTATTCGGAAGGCATCGCGCTCGACGTACATGGTCAAGTGAGCGAAGGCTCCGGCGAAAATATTTTTCTCCTTTTCGGCGGTACACTCATCACCCCTCCCCTCTCGAATGGCGCTCTTCCCGGAATCACTCGCAACACCGTCATGCAGATATGCCGCGATCTCGATATTCCCGTCGCTGAACAAATCATTCCGCGCGAAATGCTCTACATCGCCGATGAACTTTTCTTCTGCGGGACGGCTGTTGAAGTCACGCCGATTCGCTCGGTCGATCGCGTCACAGTGGGCAACGGCACCCGCGGGCCGATCACCAAAAAAATCCAGGACGAATTCTTCGCGCTCACCGGCGGCAAGAAGGCAGATCGCCACAGTTGGCTCACCCCGGTAGGCGTTCCAGCACCGGCGACGGTTCGTGGATAAATCGCTCCAGGCGGCGGACGTCTCCGCTTCACTCTCATATCCGAAAAGTGTCGGCCCGTCTCGGCGGTCGTAGTAGAATTCGCGCGCGATCAGATTGCTCTTCCTCTCACTCTGCCACGATCGTGGAGCATCCGTGTACAGCCTGGGCCAAAAGCTTTTCGTTGAATTTGTCGGCACATTCACGCTCGTTCTTGCCGGTGCGGGGTGCGTTTGCGCCGATCAATACCTTCGGGCCAATAGCCAGGCAAACGTAGGCTTACTCGCGATCGCCTTAGCCAGCGGACTTGCAATGGGCGTGATGGTCAGCGCCCTTGGACACGTATCCGGAGGCCATTTCAATCCTGCTATCACCGCGGGATTCTGGGTTACGCGCCGGCTCGGCACGATGAAAGCACTTTTCTACTGGCTCGCCCAGCTTCTCGGCTCGGTCGCTGCTGCTTTCCTGCTTGTCACCGTTATTCCGGAATCCGTCTGGCGGCCCGTGGCTCTCGGCACTCCCGATCTCGTTCCCCTTACGGACTTCACGAGGATGCACGCGATGATCCTTGAGGCGGTCCTCACGTTCATTCTTGTCCTCGTCTTCTTTCGCCACCATGGTTGACCCCAGGAGCCTCTCCAACAGGCTCGCTGGCTTCGCCGTCGGGCTCACAGTCACAGCCGGAATGCTGGCCGGTTATCCTTTCACGGGCGCCGCAATGAACCCCGCTCGCGCGTTTGGCCCCGCCCTCGTTGCGCGCCACTGGTCAAATCACGGCGTTTATTGGGTCGGCCCGCTGTTCGGCGGTGTGCTCGCCGCCGTAATCTACGATCGTTTTTTTCTTCGCGATCACCTCCCCGCCTAAAAAACCGCAAAATTCCATCGCACCTGTCCAAACGTACAGGTTGTTCGCTTAGAAATTGCCGCACCCCGCATTCTTGCCCGCCGATAAATCCGCGTGCTAGCGTCACATGGAGCAGAAAGCGGGGAGTTCATTCATGGCCATCAACATTGACGATCTGTTACGCCGCGCAGTGGAGAGCCGCGCTTCCGACTTGCATCTCAAGGTCGGCAACCACCCTTACCTTCGCGTCGACGGTATCCTCAGTGGTTTGACCGACGTACCGCGCATCACCCCGGAAGAAATGCTGTCGATGGCCTTCAGCATGATGACCAACCGGCAGAAGCAGAAATTCAAGGAAACCGCCGAACTCGACATGGCCTATGGCGTCGCTGGCCTCGGACGCTTCCGCGTCAACGTATTCCAACAGCGCGGCAATGTCGGTATGGTTCTGCGCGTGATTCCAACCAAGATCCGCACCATTGAAGAACTCGAACTCCCGCGCATCCTCACGCAGATTTGCGAAGAGCAGCGCGGCCTGATTCTCACCACCGGCACCACCGGTTCTGGTAAGTCAACGACGCTCGCGGCGATGATCGACCGCATCAACTCGCTCCGCGCCGAGCACATCATCACCATTGAAGACCCGATCGAATATCTGCATCGCGATAAAAAGGGCTTCATCAATCAGCGCGAAGTCGAAGTCGACACCTCTTCGTTCTCCACCGCGCTCCGCGCCGCTCTTCGTCAGGATCCCGACGTCGTGCTCGTCGGCGAAATGCGCGACCTCGAAACGATTTCAACCGCGCTGCTCGCCGCGGAAACCGGCCACCTCGTCCTCTCGACCTTGCACACTCTCGATGCGACCGAAACCATTCAGCGCATCATCGCCGTCTTTCCGCCGCCTGAGCAGAAACAGATTCGCTTGCAGCTTGCTTCCACGCTGAAAGCCGTCGTCAGCCAGCGCCTGGTCCGCAAGAGCGATGGGCAGGGCCGAGTCCCCGCCGTCGAAGTGATGGTTTCAACCGGCTACATTCGCGATTGCATCATCAATCCGGATAAGACGCGCATGATCCGCGACGCTATCGCCGCTGGCACCAGCCAGTACGGCATGCAAACGTTCGATCAATCCATCTTCGATCTCTACTCGCGCAACCTCATCACTCTCGAAGAGGCCATCATGCGCGCTTCCAACCCGGACGATTTCCGCCTCCGCGTCCAGGGCGTCCGCTCCTCCGCCGATACTGCTCGCGAGGAAATGGAACGCGCCATGACCGAATTCGAACGCCTCGGCCAGCGTTAGTTCCTCCGTTTCACAGCTACACCGAGCACTTCAAATCGCGAATCTCCGATGAGCTTCGCGGCTTGGACAAATGCCCGGGCTGGGTAGTCGCTGTGAAAATATGTTTTATAGACTCCGTTGAAAGTAGCGTAGTCACTCACAGACGTGCAGTACACCTGAACGGAAACCAGATCGTCCATCGTCATGCCTGCTGCTTCGAGTGTCTGCTTCGTCGCATCCAAAGCAAATTTCGCGTCTTCCTCGGCGGTAGTCCCCGCTTTGCCCGTCTTTGGATCTATTCCCACGTGTCCTCCAACATAAAGCGTTTCGCCAACCAGAACGCCATTGCTGAAAGGCAGGCCCTTAAATTCAGAGGGCCGAGGGAACACGATGTGCCTCCGGTCACCATCTGCAGCCATGGAATATGCAGCGAGCAGTAGAAAAATCCCGAAGCCAATCGCCTTAGCTTTCATGTTCTTCTTCCTCTATTCTCACAATCGCGCTGCGATTATTGCCGCATCGCAGGATGCTTGCACAACGCCTCGCGAACGCATAGTCTACCGCCAGTATGACTCCCGACTTCCTCGTTCTCGGCGTCATCTGGTATATCGTTTTCTTGTTTTCTACCACATGCCACGAAGGCGCCCATGCCCTCGCAGCCAAGCTCGGCGGCGACACCACGGCTTTCGAAGGCGGCCAGGCTTCACTCAACCCCATTCCCCACATCCGCCGTTCGCCGGTGGGACTTGTCGCGGTTCCCATCATTTCCTACTTCGTCGGACACTGGATGATCGGTTGGGCCAGCGCTCCCTACGATCCCCAATGGCGGGAGCGACATCCTCACCGCGCCGCTTGGATGGCGCTCGCTGGACCAGCGGCAAATTTCACACTCGTGATCCTTTCGGCAATCGCCATTCACGTCGGAATTCTCGCTGGCGTATTCGAACGACCGGCTTCCGCTGGCTTCACTCGCGTGGTGACTGCCACGGTGCCCGGCATCGCCGGTTTTGCTGCCACATTCCTCAGCATCGTCTTCGTTCTCAATCTGCTCCTCGGCACTTTCAATCTTCTCCCCGTCCCGCCGCTGGATGGCAACACCGCCATCACGCTGATCATGCCTGAAGACACCGCCCGCCGCTTCCTCGACTGGTTTCGCACCCAGGGCTTCGGAATGCTCGGGCTCATTCTCGCCTGGTATCTATTCGACAGGATTTTTAGCGTGGTATTCCGATTTGCTTTGGGCGCCCTTTACCCCGGGTCACATTGGGGCTGATCCGAATCTCGGAGACGCCTCGGGCCTTCGATGCCTCGGAATCCCAGCGGCAGGAATAGGTTCAATCCCGCACAGTGCACGTCTCCGGAACACCTGATCGCCCAGTCGCTCTAAGCGCGGCCCCTAACCTCTTATCCCTGAACGCCAAAACCCACTCTGTTTGGCATGTTTCCTGCAACACCCGGTCTGCACCGCGATTACATAATCATAAGAGGCAAACATGGACTCGGACTTCAACATGACTGTGAACGGTGAAGACAGCTACCGCGTGGAAGTGTCAGGCTGGGATGCCGAAGAGAATTTTTTCGTAGAGAAAACCACTCTTGAGTGGAAACCGGACGATAAGAAATCGATGTTGTTGCGCTCAGATATTCGCCCGGGTTGTATCGTGTTTGTCCGGCTGCTCCAACCGCTGGCAACGGCCGCCAGTTTTCCGATCGCCTATGAGGCTCTCACGAACGCCGAGAAGAATGCGAATGGCGCCGCGCGCGTCTCGCTCGAGCGTCTGCGTCCTCGCGCAAGCTACAAGGAGACGTGCGCCGAGGGACTCTTGGCAGTCCGCGTTGCATAATCCAATCGCACAGCGGAGATGAATCAGCGGGGATTGAGTTGGCAAAGCTCTGCCTAAGTAATTTCCCCGGACAGTTCGGGCCGGGATGTCGTGGTAGCCTAATTACTCCTCGCGTTTGTGGCGCCAGAGCCGTTTTGGCACTGTTCGCGTTCCGACGTCCCAAATTGGAATGCGAAATTGTGAGCCGCTGCTTTGGAATGGTGCTCGGTTTTGTATGTGCCCACACAGGCGCCTCCTCCTGTGCTCTTCACAAATCCATTGTGGGCCGATAGTTACCGGTGGCTGAACCGTTTCACTTCGCTCTCTGCCCGTCGATTCCAAACCTCTGAGCCACCGTTGAGCACTCTGGAACACATCGTGCCTATACCGCTGCATGCTCACAGTCGAAGAAAAACCCATCGTCAGCACGGCTCGAAAAAATCTTCCGGTCTGCATTCTCGACGACGAAGCCGATCTCGTCGATCTCACCACGGACCGTCTCACAAAGCTCGGCTTCACTACCGTCGGCACGACTGACCCTCAAGAGGCTCTTCAGAAGATCCGCCTCGGCGGCTGCCGCGCCGTCATCGCAGACTTCAGAATGCCGGCCATGAACGGGCTCGCATTTCTCGAAAAAGTTCTCCAATACGACCCCGGCATCTACGTCATCCTCGTCACTGGCTACTACTCCGTGGATGCTGCCATCGACGCCATCAAACGCGGCGCCTACGATTACCTCGCGAAGCCTCTCGATTTCGCGCGCTTGACGAAAGCACTCGACGACCTCGCTGAGCTGTTCACGCAGCGATCTCACATACGCGACCTCGAGAATCGTCTCCTCGAAAATCTCCAATTCCACGGCATTGTCGGGCGAAGTCCGGCAATGTTTGAAGTCTTTGACTTGGCAAAAAAGGTCGCGCGCCACTACTCGAACGTTCTCATTACCGGCCCCACCGGCTCAGGCAAGGAGCTCATCGCTCGCGCCCTGCATCACATGAGCCCAGTCGGGCAGGAGCGTTTCGCCGTCTGCAACTGTTCCGCTCTCGTCGACACGCTTCTCGAAAGCCAGCTCTTTGGTCACGTCCGCGGTGCATTCACGGGCGCCACCGACACTCGCCCCGGCCTCTTCGAATATGCCAACGGCGGTGCTGTGTTTCTCGACGAGGTCGGTGAGACCTCACTGCAAATGCAAGCGAAGCTCCTACGCGTCATTCAGAACCGCGAAATCCAGCGCGTCGGCTCGCCGGAAGTGAGGCATGTGGACGTGCGCCTGATTGCCGCCACCAATCGAGACCTGCGGGCCGAAGTCCTCGGCGGCCGTTTCCGCGAAGATCTCTTCTACCGCCTCAGCACGATCGAAATCCGCGTTCCCGGCCTGCGCGAAAGAACAGAAGACATCCCGATCCTGATCCAGCACTTCCTCAAAAAATACAGCCAGGCGTATTCCAAGCCATTTCAGGGCCTCTCCCGCCGCGCACAAATCGCTCTGCTGCAACACGATTGGCCAGGCAATGTCCGCGAGCTCGAGAATGTCATCTCCAGCGCAGCCCTCACCGCCAGTGCCGATTTCATTGACGTTACCGATCTCCCCGCCCATCTCCAGAAGCCGCGCCGTTCCGTCGCATCCGTTGCCGAGGAAAATTGGCGACCGATTCCTCTCGATGAGGTTCGCGGAGTTCACATCCAGCGCGTCCTTGAAATGTGCAATGGTAACCGTGTTCGTGCCTCGCAAGTTCTCGGCATTGGCCGCACAAGTCTGTACCGCTTCCTGAAGCGCACAACGAAGAAAGCACAGGCCAAGGGCGCTGCGCAGTAGCGCCGCGTCGCCGTTCCCCTGGCGTCCGTAGGCCCGCTTCAACCGGACACGGTCGTCCGCGCCCCGGACTCTAGTCACATTGTAGATTTCGCTCAACGAGGAGAACTCAAAAGATGGCCAACGTAGCGGCACACTTTGCAGAATCAGAAGCACAAGCCCCGGAATCTATCCGCCGACCGCGCTGCGAACAGCGCATCGCTAGCGCATTCCACGTTGAAGTCTGCGGTTTCAATCGCTACGGGCGTTTTTTCACGGAACGCACGCTCACCTCCAACATAAGCGACGGTGGCTGCCAGCTCTCGCTGCATGTCGAAGTGGAGAAGGATTCAGTCGTAGCGCTCCGCGTGATCGAACGTCGAAACGGATGTGAACTCGATTCGCGTCCGGTGTTATTCCAGGTGGAAAGAATGGTCCCTCAAGCATCGGGCTGGACGCTGGGTGTTTCGAAGCTGCAGCCGGTGCCCATATGGGGCGCTGAGCCCTTGCCACCGGCATTTCTCGCGTCGGCTTCCTAGCCGTCGGTCCTATCGCTGCCAGGGTTGGTAGCCCCGGCGAACTTAACCAGTTTCACAGACAGGTGGCTTTCGAGTGTCGCTATGTCCTTCGATCACCAAGGACAGACGGTGCCCGAAAACTCCGGGGCATCGTTTCGATTCCCTCCTGTACCTCCGTACAGTTTCCGCTGGCGACACTCATGCTCTTATTCGCCGTCGGAGCACATCGGCGAATGCTAACCTCAATTTCAGGCGAGGTTCAGAGGCTTCGTCTCATCCTCCGATTTTGTAACAAGGTGTCATGATGCGGACTCGGATTCTGATTGCCACGTTCTTGCTCTTGCTGTCGGCCGTGGGCGCCGCATTCGCCACGGACTTCGCCGTCATCGTGAACCCTGCGAATCCCGCCAAGGCCATGACGCTTGCCGATCTCGGAAAAATATTTAAAGGCAAGACGGCCACATGGGCCAATGGACGGAACGTGACGATCGTTCTGCGCGAGCCCTCGGCGGCCCCAATGAAATTCATCATCGAAAAGGTGATGGGCGTTGACGCCGATCAGGGCAAAACCATCCTGGCCGACCCCACGCGAAAGTCCGCCTCTCAGGTGGTCTTCCTGAGTAGCGATGAGGAAATTGTGAAGACAGTGGAAACGAATCCGACTGCGATAGGAATCGTCGACGTTTACAGCATCACCGGCGGCGTGAAAGTGGTCAAGATCGACGAAAAGCAGCCGTTCGATCCCGGTTACGTTTTGAAGGGTCACTAAAGTCTCATGCAATCCCCTGAAACCCATTGCGAGGAAAAATGACGCTCTCTACGTTCAGCAAGCAGGCACTCATCGCCACTTTCGCCGTTGCAATCACCGGGGCAATGAACTTAACGCGCGCACAAGAGGCGCCGAGGCACGGCATGAAACCGTCAGCTCCATCCGCCTCCGGTTCGACCTCTGCGATGGCCGCTCCAACATCTGACACGATTCCAGTCACCACAAAATCGGAAGAAGCGCGCCGCCTCTACGAAGAAGGAGTCCACGACGAATTCGATTTGCTTTACGTGTCCCGCGGCGTCGAAACGATCCGCAAGGCCGTGAAAGCCGACCCCAAGTTCGCTCAGGCCCACGCTATGCTCGCTTTTAACACCACAAATCCTGCCGAGGGCGAACATTCCCGTGCCATGGCCAGGCTCTATATGAGCTCCGTAACGCCGGACGAGCAAAAGCTCATCCAGTTCCTCAATGGCACCAAAGACGGCCATCTCGTCTCGGCTATCGCTGCGATGAACGATCTTTTCGAGCGCTATCCCCGCGACAACCGCTTCATAGCAATGGCCGGCACTTGGATGTGCTCGAACAACCAGGAATTCGATCGTGGCGCTGCGATTCTCGAGCGCGCTCTGAAAAACGATCCGAACTACGCGCCGGCGCTCAACAACGTCGCCTACTGCTATGCTTACGCCGGGCACGCGCAGCTCTCACCGCCTTACATGGAGCGTTACGTTGCCGCTCTTCCCGGCCAGCCGAACCCGCTTGACTCCTACGGCGAAATTCTTCGCATGATGGGCGATTTCAAGGGTGCTCTCGCGCATTACGAAGCCTCCAACAAAATGGTTCCCGGCTTCTCGCAAATCGGTATTGCCACTACCTACGCATTGATGGGCGACCAGGACCGCGCCCGCTCCGAATACGATAAAGCCATCGAACTCGAGCAGGATCCCGGAACCAAGGTCACCGACCAGATGCTCAAAGCGATGACCTACTTCCGTGAGAATCGTCTCGCGGAAGGCCGCAAAGCATATTTGGCTCTCGGCCTGGCGGTTCACAAAGACGGCCGCTTTCCCGTCGCCGAAGCCGAAATACACCGCACCCTGGCGCTTTTCGATACTGATGTGAAAGCCTCCATGCGCGACCTGCGCGACGCCGAGTTGGTGCTCTCGGAAAAACACGCTATCTCGCGCGACGAACACGATACCGAGCTCGCCACCATTATTCAGACCCACACCTTCATCGCGGCACAAGGCAATATGAAACCCGAAGCCGAGCGTGCGCTTGCGCCACTCAGTGCCATGGCTAAAACGAGCCGCAGCACTCCGATACAAAGGTCCTATCACTCGGCCAATGGCGCCGTAATGCTTCTCGATGGACGCTATGCCATGGCCGTCGCCGAGTTCCAGGAGGACCCGCGCAATCCGCTCTCGCTGCGCCTTCTGGCTGAAGCCGAAACCAAAGCCGGCGAGCCTGTCGCAGGTCAGCAAGTTCTGGTCACTCTCGCTGCTATCAACGACGAGCGCGTCGAATCAGCCGTGGCAGTTCCCCAAGCCCGCGCAGCGCTGAAAGCAGTGCCCCCAACAACCGCCCAAGCGACCCGCTAACCTGACTGGTCGCCGGATCCCCCTCCGTCGCATGGGCCTTGGGTCATGCGGCGGCGAGCTGGCGAAGATCGAACGCACCTGGAAACCGCCATTCGCCGGTAAATAACCCCCGTTTGCCGAATACACCGCGACACTCTGCTCCGGCACTTCTATCCTTGCGACCATGGACGGCAACACAATCGGTGCAGGGGGCATTCAAATGATGAGCCTGAATGAGCGAGTCTCCGTGAACAGTGCGATCTATCCCACAGCCACGCTTATATTCGTCGCGACTTTCCTAATAGTGGCAGGGCTCGCTTTCGAAGCCGTCGAGATTGGCTGGGCGCACCTGCTGCCTCACGGTCTTTGGCTCTTTTCCGTGATTGTGCCCGGATTATGGAATATGCTCGCGGTCCAGTGGAACGATCCGGTGTGGCGGGAGCTTCTGAAGATCGCGCCGCTGGCCTTGGTCGCGCTCGGCATGATGATTCTCCTGGTCCAGAAACGCGCGCATACGCAACCGCGACCCAACAGGGCGCCAAGCGGAGACAATCAGAATGCGTAGTCTAACTCGCGGCACGCGAGGCCTCATTTTTGGAATCTTCGTCGTCATTGCCGGCGTCACCTTGCTTTTAGATCAGATGAATCTGATCGACGCCAACCGCGTATTCCGGTTCTGGCCCTTACTTCTGATCGTCTGGGGCGTTTCGACTCTTCTCAGCTGCCAGGGTTCGGGACGGCGTTTCTGGGGCGGCTTCCTGATCCTTGCGGGAATTGCGCTACAGCTTCAAGAATTAGGGTTTCAGCGCATCAGAATGGAGACGCTCTGGCCGGTGTTCATCATCGCTGTCGGCGTTCTCCTGGTAATTCAGGCATTCGGCAAGGGAGGCGAGCCCCGGCTCAATAAGTGGAAGTCGAAGCCGTTCGAAACCGGGCAGCAATTCAATACCGACGGTTCTCACGTCACGTGCACGAGCATATTTGGTGGTGGCGAACATCAGGTCAGCTCGCGGAATTTTCGGACCGGTGAAATGACGTCAATCTTCGGCGGCGGCGAAATCGATTTCACACAAGCCGAAATAGATGGCGACCAAGCCGTGATTGAGGCGACTATGATTTTCGGCGGCGGAGAGATTCGTGTTCCGCGCACCTGGAATGTCGTGATCGACGGCGTCGGAATTTTTGGCGGCTACAGCGATAAGACCAGCCATCCCCCACCCGACCCGCCAGCCAAAAAGCTCATTATCCGCGGCGTCGCCGTCTTCGGCGGCCTGGAAATCAAAAACTAAGCCGACAATGCACCCAATTCTCGGCCAACTCCGGCGGCTCATTGCTTACCTGCTGAGCTGGCTTCCTCTCTCCGCGATGCTCGTTTATCTGCTGGCGGTTCCCGGCGGACTCACGTGGGCGGAGGCCTTTGCCCTGGGAATTCCACTTTGTCTCCTCTATGGGTTCATGTGCCTCTCGGTATGGTATTCCTGCCGTTCGACGCCTCTCGACCGGGCTGGCGCGCTCCAGGTCGCTTTCACCCACTTGCTAGGGGCAATCGTTGTCAGCGGAATCTGGATTCTCGCCGCGAAAGCGCTGGCGCACGAATTGTCTGCCTTCTCTGCCTTCAAAGGTCTCGAGCCTCGCCTTTCGAAGAATCTCCCGCTTCTCTTCGGTACGGGAATTTTGCTCTATTTGCTTGCAGTCGCTTTCTTCTACGTCCTGCTCGCGGTCCAGCAATCTCAGGAAGCGAAAGAGCGCGAAATGAAAGCAGGGGTACTCGCACGCGACGCGGAATTGCGCGCGCTCAAAGCCCAGGTGAATCCGCATTTCCTTTTCAACAGCCTCAATTCCATCAGCGCGCTCACCACCTCCGATCCCGCCAAGGCCCGCGAGATGTGCGTCCTTCTCGGCGACTTCCTGCGCCGCACGCTCGGCCTCGGTGAGAAAGCCGCCATTCCGCTCGACGAGGAGCTGTCGCTAATTCGCTCATTTCTCGCGGTCGAAAAAGTCCGCTTCGGCGCTCGCATCCAAATGGAAGAAAATATCGATAAGGACGCGCTCGGCGTTTTCGTCCCGCCGCTATTGCTGCAGCCGCTGGTAGAAAATGCCGTCGTCCACGGAATTTCCAATCTCGTCGAAGGAGGCTCCATCAAGCTTGAAATTCATTCTCAAAACGGCACCCTCTCGATTGCGGTCGAAAATAGTTTTGACCCCGATTCGCCGCCCCGCCGCCGCGGAGGTGTCGGCCTCGCCAACGTCCGCCAGCGCCTCGCAACACGCCACGGAAACCTCGCCAGCTTCGACGTAAAGGCCGAAGGCGACCGTTACCGCGTCGCGATCACGATGCCCACGGAACGCCCGGAGCGCGGCCAATGACGCAAGCGACCGACAAGAAATTTCGCGCGGTGATTGTCGACGACGAGGAGCTCGCCCGCCAGGTCCTGCGCGAATTCCTCTCCGCGCATCCCGAAATCGAAATCGCTGCCGAATGCGCCAACGGCTTCGAAGCCGTCAAATCCGTCACCGAATTGAAGCCCGATCTCGTCTTCCTCGATGTCCAAATGCCCAAACTCGATGGCTTCGAAGTCCTCGAGCTGATCGGCACCAGCGCCGCCGTCGTCTTCGTCACCGCCCACGACAATTACGCCATTCGCGCCTTCGAAGTCCACGCCGTCGATTACCTACTTAAGCCGTTCGGCTGCGATCGCTTCGAAGCCGCCCTAGCCCGCGCGAAAGAGCGCCTCGGCGGCACATCTTCGACGACCCAACCCTCCGCAGCACGCCTAGCGTCCTCACCCTCCGACCTCGCCGCCGCCGCTCGCCCGCCAGCTCAATACCTCGATCGCATCCCCGTCCGCGACGGCACCAAGGTTTTCATCATCCCCGTCGCCAAGCTCGACTACGCCGAAGCCCAGGACGACTACATCGCCCTCTGCTCGGAAGGCAAAAAGCACCTCAAACAACAAACCATCTCCAGCCTCGAATCCGCCCTCGACCCTTCGCGATTCCTTCGCATCCATCGCTCCTACATCGTCAACCTCGAACGAGTCGCCCGCATCGAGCCCTACGGCAAAGATAGCCACGTCGCGGTGCTCCACAATGGCGCACAACTCCCCGTCAGCCGCGCCGGTTACGCCCGCCTCCGCGAATTTCTCGACCGCTAACCCGCCTGCGCACCGGCGAAACCGCAGTTCCATGACTCCCAATCCACTCGTACCTACGTCCCAGTGCACGTGCTTGTTGCGACAAAACCTACTTTCATAGTAGTGTCACGCGATGCCCCGAACCACCTCGCGCAGGTCCCGTCGTCAGGGCATACAGACTCGCAAAAGGAGACCTCGTAAAATGGCATCCCCGGCGGAAGCAAAACTTCCTAACAATTCATCCGGCAAAGAAGAAGGCGCAAATGTAGACAAGATTCGCGACATATTATTCGGCTCGCAGATGCGCGATTACGAGAAGCGTTTCGCGCGCCTGGAAGAAAACGTCTCGAAAGCCGTCGAGACTCTCCGCGAAGACACCATGAAGCGCATCGAAACTCTCAGCAGTTTCGCCCAGCAGGAAGTCGAATCCCTCAGCCAGCGCCTGAAGACCGAAAAGGCCGAGCGCTCCGAAGGCCTCAAAGAACTCGCGCGCGAGCTGAAAGAAGCCGCGAAAATGATCGAGAAAAAGCTCGGCCAGCTTGAAGAACAGACCTCCGACGCGCAAAGCGACCTCCGCGCCAAAATGCTCGAGCACTCCAAATCGTTCTCGAACGAAATTGACAAGCTGCGCCGCGACTCTTCAGCGTCCCTCGATCGCGAGGTCGAGGCCCTGCGCAACGACAAGACCGATCGCGCCGCTCTCGCCGACATTTTCGCGGAGTTCTCGCTGCGCCTGAAGGACGATCTCGAGCTGCCTGAAAAGTAGCGCCGGATGTCAGCCGGTCAAAAACTGCAACCTTCCAACATGGCCGAGCAAGCCCAACGCCGCGCCTCGCAGGAAAAGTTAGCCGAAAATCCGCCTGCAGATAACTCCGCCCGGGATGGCGATTCTCCCGATAGCCACGCCTACGAAGAGCTGCGCCATCTCATCGTCGGACCCGAACAGGAAGGCCTCAAGGAAATTCAAGAGCGCCTCGACGACACCGGCCGCCGCATCGATGACGTAAGCTCCGTCGTCGCCGAAGCAATCCAGAAACGCCGCGAGCAGGGCGACACGCAGGCTCTCTCCGAGGCCCTCGCTCCCACGATTCAGGACACGCTCCGCGAATCCGTCCGCCGCGACCCGCACGTTCTCGCCGACGCGCTGTTCCCGGTGATGGGCCCTGCGATTCGCAAGTCAATCACCGAAACCCTCCGCAGCATGCTCGAATCCTTCAACACCGCCCTCGAGCACAGCCTTTCCTGGCAAGGCCTGAAGTGGCGCATAGAAGCGTTTCGCTCAGGAAAGCCTTTCAGCGAAGTGGCCATGATGCACAGCCTGCTCTTTAGCGTGGAGCAGGTGTTCCTGATTCACCGCGAGACAGGCCTGGTTCTCAGCCACGTCGTTGCTCCGCGTGTCGCCACGCAGGATCCGTCGCTCGTTTCAGGAATGCTCTCCGCCATCCAGCAGTTCGTAAAAGATTCCTTCGAATCGCAGCGCGGCGATAATACGCTCGACTTTTTGGAAGTTGGCGAGCTCGAAGTCTGGATCGAACAGGGACCAGGCGCCGTTCTGGCCGCCGTCATTCGTGGTCACGCCCCCGAAACCTACCGCGTCGCCATGAAGGAAGCCCTCGAAAATATTCAGCGCCACTACAGTTCTGCCCTCGCCCATTTCGAGGGCGACGCCGCTCCGTTCCGCCCCGTCGAAGAAGATTTGACGCACCTGCTCGAAACGCAGTTCAAAAACGACTCGGAAAAAGATCATCGCCGCCCGCGCGCCGCCCTGATTGCTGGTGCGGTCATCCTTGCCCTGATAGCCATACCGATCGGCTACTCAACGTATCTGCTTTGGGAATGGTCGCGCTTTTTGAAAGTTCTGCGCCAGGAGCCCGGCATCGTCGTCATGTCATACGCTCGCGAGGGCGGCCGATATCACGTCCAGGGTTTTCGCGACCCGCTCGCCACAAACCCAGAAAATCTTCTCGCGAGCGCAGGTATTGACCCCAAAACCGCCAACCTCGAATTGAAGCCATTCTATTCCTTCGACGATCCCATCGTGCTGAAACGCGCCAACGCGTTCCTTCACCCGCCCTCGGGCGTCACGCTCTCTGAAAAAGATGGCCAGCTTCGCGCCGAGGGAATCGCCACGCCCGCATTTATCGCGCGACTCGCAGAGCGTGCGCCGTGGATTCCTGGCGTCACCGCCATCGATGATTCACACTTGCAAAATAGCGAACAGCTCGAACTCAATCGCCTGCGCTCATCCCTTGAATCAACTGTGCTTCTCTTCCCCATCGGGCGCGCCGAACTCGAATCCGGCCAGGAAAACAACATAGCTGCAGCCCAAAACAACATTCGCTCCTTGCTGGTAGAGGCCGGGCGCTTGAATGGCAAACTTGCAATCGATGTCATCGGTCACACCGATATCACAGGCGTGGAAGGCACCAACCTCGTTCTCAGCAAACAGCGCGCCGACGTCATCATCAATCTCCTCGCCCGCTCCGGCATCAAGCCCGCCAATCTGCATGCCCGGGGCGTCGGCACGTCCGAGCCGCTGCACGATGAGTCCACGGAAGAAGGCCGCCGCTTCAATCGCAGCGTCACTTTCAAAGTCGCTTTTTCTCCCGCTCCCCCTGTAAACTAGCCCGCATTCCGATGCTCGAAAAGAAAATCTGCATGCTCGGCACGCTTGCCGTCGGCAAGACGAGCCTGGTCCGGCGGTTCATCGAAGGCTTTTACTCCGACGACTATCACACCACTATCGGCGTGAAGATTGATAAGAAGCCTCTCCGCGAGGCGGGCCAGGAAGTAAATCTCGTTCTCTGGGATATCCTTGGCGAAGACCGATTCCAGAAAGTGCAACCCTCTTATTGGCGCGGGATGTCCGGCTACTTGTTGGTAGTGGACGGCACGCGGCGCAACACTCTCGATGAAGCCTTGGCGCTGAATCAGCGCGTCACCGACACCGGCCTCAAAGTACCGGCAATCCTTCTCGTGAACAAAGCCGATTTGGCCGATCAATGGGAAATCGGTGACGACCGTTTGGCTCAACTCACTCAAGGCGGCTGGGAAGTCATGCGCACCAGCGCCAAGTCCGGCGAAAATGTCGATGCCGCGTTTTCGCGCCTTACTTTGAAAATGCTCGGCAAATGATGGCTGCAAACTCGATCCTCGAATCTTTTCTCGCCGCTCAGGGCTATGCCCTCTTCGAATACACGGGAAACGGCGTCTTTCATCCCATCGGAGAATATCCGAAGTGGTGTGAGAATCTCTGGAAAGGCGCCCTCGCTCGTGACAAATCGATTCGCCTTGCCGAAGCTTCCCCGCTCCTCGAGAATTTCCTGATTGATGCCGAAGCATTCTGGAATTCGAACCGCGAAGGCTCCACGAATTCGCCCGTCTGGATCGAACGCGACCCCTCCGGCCGCGAGGTGCAGCTCGAAGCGGCCGCGCTCCATGTCGACGGCAAAAACGTGCTGCTCATTCGCAATCTCGCAAGCATTTATGCCGAACGGCAAAAGCTCTATCAGGCCGCCCGCGATTCCCTACTCGAACACGAGCGCCTCCTCCGCGAAATTCAGAAAAAAGAAATCCTGCTTCACTGCATCATCCATGATCTTTCACAACCTCTCACCGCCATGCGCGGCTGCTTCAACTTGATGTCACTCCAGGACCTCTCCGCCGATTTACGGCGTATGGTCGAGACGGGCGAGCGCGAATCGAACCGCCAGGAACAAATGATTCGCGGAATCCTACAGGCGTTCTCCGCTGATCTCGCCGGCCAGCAGGCCTCTACGGAAAGCGCGCCGGATGCCGCGGATATCGGCGCTGCTGCACAACGCGCCGTTCAGGAATTCTCGCCTGCATTCGCAGAAAAACAAATAAAGCTGCAAGTCGATCCGGCCGTCGACCTCTCGCGCGACTGGATCGTCGCCGGAGACGATTCACGGCTTGATCGAATTTTCGGAAATCTTCTGGAGAATGCTCTTCGCTACAGCCCGCCAAATACCACCGTCACAATCGGCATGGAAGAAAAAGGCAAACAGGTGCTCGCATTTGTGGATGACCAGGGCCCCGGTCTGCCCAAAGACCAATCCCCCGATCAGATGTTCGCGCTCTTCGCAAAAGGAAAAGATAAACCCGGCAAAGCCGGTCTGGGACTTTACTTTTGCAAGATAACAGTTGAACGATGGGGCGGTACAATCGGCGCAGAAACCAAGACGAAAGGCGGAACCCGCTTCTGGTTCCGGTTGCCACGTGCAGCGAAGACCACCCGTGCCGGCATCAAGAAAGACACTCCACGCAATCGGGAAGCGCCATCCTCGCCGCAACACGGTCCCACGCCAGTGACGCGCCCACGCCTCGATAAACCAGCTAGGAGCCTGCGCGTTCTCGTCGCCGAAGATACCGACGAAAACCGCGAACTTGTGAGTGAGCTCCTAAAGAAACGCGGCCACTCGGTCGTCGGCGTCTCCGACGGGCGTCAGGCGCTCGATGAACTGGAGAAGGCTCAATATGACATCGTGCTGATGGACGAACAAATGCCTCGCATGGACGGCCTCGAAGCCACCCGTGCGATCCGCCAAAAAGAAAAGTCAACCGGGAGACATCAGTTAGTCGTCGCGCTCACCGGAAACGTCACCGAAGAAGACAAACAGCAGCGCATCGAAGCCGGCATGGATGGCTTCGTTCCAAAGCCTTTCGAAATGCACGCGCTCTTTGACACGATTGAATTTCTCGCCGCCGGCACTCAAGTGATTCCCGCATCCCCAATGCCGCCTCCGCCTTCAGCAGCAAAAGCACGCTCTGCCGAACTGTCGACGCCAGCCCAGTCGCCGGCGCCGATGCCCATCGAGGATGTCGGCGCGCATCTTCTCCGCACGACCGGCGGAAATGAAAAGCTGGTCAAGTCCCTGACGAAATCCTTCCTCGCTGACGCGCCCAAAAGGCTTGCCGCCATTCGAGCCGCACTCATAGCGAAGGATGCTGCGAAACTCGACACCGCAGCGCACGCCCTGAAAGGCTCCGTCGCAATTTTCGGCGCCCAAACCGCCGTCACCGCTGCCAAAAACCTCGAAGCAATGGGCCGCAGCCGCAACCTGAACGGAGCCGATGCCCAATTTCGCGCCCTCGAAGCGGCGATGCAACAGCTTCAGATCGAGCTGCTCAAAATCGCGCCTCAAAATAAAACAGAAACCACAACAAAAACAAAAACCGAGCCGTCGAGTTACGCCAAACGCCGTAAGAAGTAGCTCCCGCCGCTTCACACTGTGACTAACGCAGCACTTCCGCACAGCCGCAGCTTGCCGCCCACTCTTAGCGGCGCGATACTCAAGTGATGAAGAGAAGTTCACCATTCGCCATGCTGCTCGCAACGCTCGTCATGGTGTCACCGCGCGCGGCGCAGGCCGACGAACTGAAGCTGAAAGATGGCACCAAGATCGTCGGCACAATTGTCGGCTTTGAAGAAAATTCATTCAAAGTAAAAACGAACTACGGATTCGCAGTCGTCCAAAAGGATCAAGTTCTCTCCATCAGCATCACGGATTCGGCGAAAAAGCTCGACCCAGAAAAGAAGTCCGATCTATCCGCCGAGAAACCGGCGCCGCCCGCACCGGCTGTGAATTCGTACAAGAAATACAATACCGCTCCGTCGACACCGCCGTCCGCTGCGCCTGCCGCCGGTCCAGGCACTGCAATTCCAAAAGCTCCCTCGCCCAATACATCGTCTGCAGCCACCGCAGAGACGCCCCCCGCCAAAGCTATCACGACAACCGCGCCCGTAAATTCCCCACCGGCTAAGACTCCAACACCAACCGCTCCGGCTGCTCAGCCTCCCGCCGCTCCTGCCGCGCTTGCTCCGCCCGAATCAATGCGCGAGCGCGTCACCGGCAACCTCTACGCCAACGAAACTTACGGCTTTCAGATGTACAAACCTCCCACCTGGCAATTGGTCGAAGGCGCGCGTTCCGTGCTGCCCGGCGCGATCACGGCGCTTGGCACCTCCGACGAAACCACTTATTTGCTCATCGGGCGGCAGCCGATTGAGAAATCCTTTGCGAGCGATATAGACGCGACAGATCGTCACCTGCGAAGCACCCTCGACAATTTCCGTGCGCTCGGCGAGAAGAAAATCGTGGTCTCCGGTGAGCCCGCGGTCGAAAAGCGCTTTCGCGTCAGCGTGGACCAGCACGATTGGTCGGGCGTCGCCGTTTTCTTCCAACATGATGCCCATCTCTACACAATCTTTGGAATGACCTCCGCCGATTCCGACCTCGTCCAGATTCAAGAGAACGTGATTTCCCGCGCCATCCTGAGCCTCCAATTCGCGAAGCGGTAGCGAGATTCCTTCGCCCTTGCAACCAAACCGCCCGAATGCGTAACTAATTCTCCTGTGCTCACACGACGCTCCTACTTTCAAGCCCTGATCCTTGCTGTTCTCGCCGCCACAGCATTCGCAATTTCGCACCGCACTCCGCATGTCTCAGCCGCGAGTCAATCCGAAAGCACGTCAACTTTCTACCGCGATGTGCTGCCGATTCTTCAGAATCACTGCCAAAGCTGCCATCGCCCTGGTGAAATCGGCCCGCTCCCGTTGATGACCTACGAAGAAGCGCAGACAGAAGCTCGCTCGATCGCCTTCATCACCGCGAGTCGGAAAATGCCGCCTTGGTTCGCCGATCGGGCCATCGGCCACTTTGCAAATGATCCGTCGCTCACCGCACAGGAGATCGCAATCCTCGGCGCGTGGTCGAAAGCAAAAGCTCCAGCAGGCGATCCGCAAGATGCTCCGCCTCCGCGCGTATGGACCAATGGCTGGAACATCCCGCAGCCCGATGCAATCGTGAAGATGACGAAGCCCGTCGCGCTTCCCGCACGAGGCGACATTGACTACACCTACGAAATCGTGCACACAAATTTCACCGAAGCAAAATGGATTCAGCTCTCCGAGATTCGCCCGTCAAGCCGCGAAAGCGTCCATCACGCCGTCGTCTACGTCCGGCCGCCCGGATCGAAATGGCTCGAGCACGCGACCATTGGAGTTCCCTTCACCGCCGCGGACATGACGGATGACAAATCGAAGCGTGACGCGATCTGGACCGACGCCGACATTTTGCTCGTCTATGCGCCGGGAAGTTCGCCGGACCGCTGGCCCGACGGCATGGCCAAGCTCGTGCCGGCAGGATCGGATCTTATATTCCAAATGCATTACATGGCGCGCGGCCACGCAGCCACCGATCAGACCGCAATCGGGCTGGTCTTCGCGACGCAGCCACCGAAGCAACGCGTCCTCACGCTGCAGCTCACGAACGATCACTTCGTGATTCCGCCCGGCGCAGATGATTTCCGCGTGGAAGCGCGCGGCACATTGCCGAACGACGCGACGCTGCTCAGCTTCCTGCCTCATATGCACCTGCGCGGAAAACGGTTCGAGTACAACATCGTTCACAAAGACGGAACAATCGAGCCATTGCTCCGCGTCAACTGGGATTTTTACTGGCAATTGAGCTACCAGCTCGCTCAACCGCTGCCGCTCGCGGCAGGAACAGAGCTGCAAGCCGTCGCGTGGTACGACAATTCGAAAGCCAATACGCACAATCCTGATCCCACGGCAGCAGTCCATTGGGGCGACCAGACCTACGACGAAATGATGGTTGGTTTTTTCGACGTCGCGGTGCGCGCGGATCTCGACAAATGGAAGTACTTTGCGCGTCCAGCCCGCGCGCCCGAAGCGCCGCACTAAAAATCGGCTCAGAAACGCAAAGCCCGGAACCTTTCGGCTCCGGGCTTAGGCCTTTCACTGCGCGGGTTTTTCTACTGTTAACCTCTCGAGCCTGCTGCCATCTGCTTCTGCTGGCTGCCGCTCGTGACTTCGATACGCCGCGGCAGAGCCGAGGCTGAAATTGGCGCGGTGATTTCGAGCACGCCATTGCGGTAGTCTGCTGTGATTTTCTGCGTATCAACGCCCTCCGGCAGAGACAAGGTGCGCTCGAACGCTCCGTAGATGAGTTCGTTGTAAACGGTGTCAGCTTCCCGCCGCTCGTCAGAGACGGTACGCTCTCCGCTGATCGTGAGCATGTTGCCCTGCACCGAAATATTTACGTCCTTGGGATCGACTCCCGGCAAAGCGACATGTGCGACGAATCTTTTCCCGTCTCTGTCGACAAACGCATCGACGGCGGGAGCGAACGCCGCCATCGACATATTGCCTCTCTGCTGCTCTTGACCTTGCATGCCGCTACTCAAGAAGCGGTTGAAAATATGGTCGAAGTCGCGCCGAAAATCGAAGAGGTTTTGAAATACGTTGTTATCACGGTAGGTCAAATTTGCCATGGCTATCTCCTGTAGGTTTTGTTTCAGGCCCCTCGAAGGAGGGGGACCGGGCCGGAGGAAACAAGTTTTGTGCCGTGCGCAGCGCTTGTCAAGTCAAACGGTGGAAATTTTCACAATTTTAACAAAGCGCTCAAGCGCCATAACTTGCGGGCTCAAAACTTCGTGACCTCGCTGAAATGGAAGTTGTTAACTTTCATAGTGGGTACGACCATTTCGAAGGATTCTTCTCCGGCGGCGCGCACAACGGGGCCGAGCATCTCGACGTTCGAAAGCATTTCGAGAATATTTTGATTGAAGCGGAAATTTCGGATGCCTCCGGCGACGCGGCCGTTTTCGACGACGAACGTTCCATCGCGCGTCATGCCGGTGAGAACCTTTTCATAGGGATCCACTTCGCGGATGTACCAGAGGCGCGTGACTAGAATTCCGCGCTCCGTCGAGCGGATCATTTCGTCGAGAGACTTGTCACCGCCACTGAAGACCAGATTCATTGGCGCTTCGCCATATTCGTTCGGCAGACCGAAGCCGTGGCCGGTCGGCTTCTTTTTCATTTTCTTAGCAGTGGCGCGAGAATAGACGAGATTCTTCGGAGTGCCGCGATCGACCAGCAGAACTTTCCGCCGCGGAACGCCTTCGCCGTCGTAGGGGGCGCCTAATTGGAATGGATGGTACACATCATCCCAGAGCGTGATGTTATCTCCGAAAACTTTCTTGCCCATGCGGTCGTTCAGACAGGAACGCTTGTCCATCACCGAAGTTCCCGAAAAGTCATAAAACAGGAAGCCAACTAAATCGAGGACCGCTGAGGGCTCCAGTATCGCGGTGTAGTGGCCGGGCGGAAGTTCGCGCGGTTCTCGCGAGTCGGCTGCTTTCCGGCTGGCGCGTTCTGCAAGGCGGTCGGGATCGAGTTCGCGAATGTCTGCCGAGTTTGCTTTTGCCCAGCCGGAGGAATTCGGTTCGAGGATCGTGACTGAGAATTCCGAGCGCGTTTGCTCGTGGTGCGCGAAGAGCCCTTTCGAATTCGCCAGGATGGTTTGCATCGCGCCGCTCGAGAAAATACCTGCCGCGGTCTGCTTGTTCTTTTCTGCGAGTTTGCAGACTCGGGTGACAGCGCGGGCGCGATCCTGCGGCGTCGCCTCAGCGGTTGCCTCGAAAAATCGTTGCACCTTGGGAATTTTCTGCGGGCCGAGCATCGGGAGCAGGCCTGGGATTTTTGGCTGATGCAGTGCGAGTTTCTCCGCCGCCTCCATTACGCGCCGAAGTGAGTCCTCGTCGGTCTTGTTCGTGGTAGCGCGCGCTGTGCGGCCGTCCATTACAGCACGGACGGAGATGTGAAGCACCTGCTCGGCTACGTTCTGGTGGATGATGTTGTTTGCGAAACGGGTGAGCGCGTCGGTTGTGACGTCAATTTCGACTTCGGTTTCGTCGGCTTCGCTGAACTTCATGATGCGCTCGGCGACGGCTTTGAGTTCCGACGCGGTAGAGAGCGGTTCGGAGGGCGCGTTGGTTTCGGCGCGTCGAATCCGGCGCGAGATCGATTTTTTTGCGGTGCGCTTCATTGGCAGGTGAGATCCTTCGCCCCGCAACTACATCCGGGACGCAAGAGGCACGCTGCGCTCCCTTCGTTCCTCAGGGCAGGCAGGATGACAGATGCTAAGACATCGCTCGCAAAGTGTGATGAGTCGATGGCGCATTTGAGCGGGTGGCGTGAGCGGGCACGGCATGCCGTGCCCCTACTGGACGATCGCGCTGCGTCGTGCGACAGAGCGGCGTTGCACACAAACTGCAGATCCCTCGCTACGCTCGGGATGACCGCGACCAAACCGTCGGTCGAAACCAGCATGGGCGCTCGCGGTGCCGCAGCGTTCAGTGACCTTTGTTCACAAGTCGTGGTCATTTGGCGAAGGCGACTCCGATTTTGATGTTGCGGAATCGGGCGGGGGAAGCGCCGTGGCCGGTGCCCATGGTTTGCATGGGCTGGCCTTTTCCGCAGTTGGGGGTGCCCCAGAGCGTCCAATCGTCGCGGGAGCAGATTGCGTCGCAGCTATTCCAGAATTCGGTGGTGATGCCGCTGTAGCTGGGATTCTTGATCATGCGGCCCTTTTTTCCGCGCTTGATTTCCCAGCCGATTTCCGTCGAAAACTGGAAATGATAGCGGCGGTCGTCGATTGACCAGGAGCGATTCGTGTCCATCAGGATCGCGTCGTCCGTGTCGGCGATCAAATCGTCGTACCTCCACGTGCCGGGATTAATGCTGATGTTTGTCATGCGAATGATCGGCAGGCGATTCCAGCTTTCGGTTCGCATCGTGCCGTTTGAGCGATCTTCCCCGATGGCGGAAGCCGTTTCGCGATTGCTCAGGTAACCGGTGAAAAGGCCGTCGGTAATGATGGGCGTGCATTGTGCGGGGACGCCTTCATCGTCGTAAGCAAACGTGCCGAGACCGGGCCCGTGTGCGAGGCGAGCGTCGGCGACGACGTTTACGATGTCCGAACCGTATTTCAAGTTGCGAAGTTTGTCCACGGTGAGGAAGCTCATGCCCGCGAAATTGGCTTCCTGTCCGAGGACGCGATCGAGTTCGATGGGATGGCCAATCGATTCGTGAATTTGAAGGCCGAGCTGGGAGCCGCCCAGGATGATGGTGCCGGTGATTTCGGGACACTGCGCGGCGGAGTGAAGCGCGACCGCTTCTTCGCCCGTGCGCCCGGCATTGCCGACTAAATCGAGGGCTTCGATCAGCTCATAACCTTCCAGGGCGTGCTGGCCGCCGAAGCTATTAGGATACGAGCGCTTCTGAATTTCGCTGCCTGCAAAACTGGTGGCGACGATTCCCGCGCCCGACTGCATTTTGATCTGGTGAATTACGGAGCCGATGGTCGAGACGAAAAGCTGATCGATTTTGCGAAATGTCATCGAGCCTTCGGCGAGTGTGACGCCTTTCACGCGTCGCATTTCTTTATCGGCGGCGAGAAGCACTTCGATTTGGCGCTCGACAGGAATCCGAAACGGATCTTTGACGAATGGATTTTGCCAGGTATCGACGTAAGGATTTTCGGGCGCGAGCGCCACGTCCGCATGTTTCGCGAGCGCGGAGGCTTTGGCGATGGCGACGGCTTCGGCGGCGCAGGCGTCAATACCTTCGTGGGTTAGGCGGTCAGTAGCAGAGAATCCCCAAGCACCCGACGCGATCACGCGAATGCCGATGCCCAGCGACTCCGATTCGACCAGGGTGCCGACTTCGCCGTTTTTCGTCGAGATATCGCGCTGGCGGATGTCCATCACGCGGGCGTCGGCGTAGGAGGCGCCTCGGCGCTTGGCGGTGTCGATGGCGCGGGTTGCCCAGTCTTGCATTACGAGTGACCTCTGACGAGAAATCGGCGGAGCAACGAGCGAACGATACTAATCCGGGGTCGCTGATGTGTCAAATGGGCTACAACTGGCGCTGCGGAGCGAATTTCGGGATGAAAAATCGTCAAAAATTTGCGATTAGAAAAAGTTAGTGGGCTTTGTTTACTATGACTTGGAGGAGATTCTAATTCCAGATTTGCGATTAGAAATTTGCGGGTGGGAGAGCGTTTTGGTTCGCCCACGCTCCTTGGGGCGTGGGCTGAGGATCGTGGGGCGTCTTGATCCTCAGTCATTTTTCCGGCCGTAAGTCCTTATATCTCATCACACCTGCCATATTAACAAACAAGTAACCGGGCGTCAAGCCGATTCTGAAGCACCGTTAGATGACGGGCCACTCGTTGGCCGCGACCTCTCATCCTGATTGTGGCTTTTGTAGGCGCTGGCTAAACATATAATCCGCGGATGATTACCGATACCAGCGACATTCTTTATGAGGCGTGGAAAGGTTATGCCGAGCGTTTTCCGACGTGGTTTGACGCATCGCATCCAGATTTGCGATTTGCCTGCGCGGGGATACCAATCGCGCTATTTAACTGCGCCTATCCGACGCGAACGATCAAGTGCGAGGAATTTGAAGGGCTGATGGCAGATTTTGCGGAGATTCTTGCACCTCGCGGCATTCCGGGATTGTTAATGGTTCGGTCGGATCGCTTGCAAGCGCCGCCTGGCTTGGAGCCGGTGATCCGCATGCCGGGGATGGTGGGGGATGGCCTAGTCGCGCCGAAGCATCCGGTGGCGAGAGTGGATTTGCGGGAAGTGCGTGGAGAAAAGATGGCGGAGGAGATAGCTCGGTTGAACGTGGTGTGCCATGGGATGCCGGAGGAAGAGATTGAACCGATGACTTCCGCAGCGCTTTGGAAGCCGCCGAATCACGGATTCTTGATCTATGTTGATGGACAGGCGGTTGCGGCGGGATCGGCTTCATATGTAAATGGAGCTTCCTATATCGGATGGATGGCGACGCTTGAAGAATTTCGTGGGCGTGGATACGCGGAGACGATTTTGCGCCATATGGACGCCATGATGAAAAGGGAATATGGCGTGACAGAGAGTGTGCTGCATGCAACGGAGCTGGGGCGGCCGGTGTATCAGCGTGTGGGATATCGGGCGGTGGATGAATTTGTCGGGTATTTGTGCGCGCCGGCCTCGACGTGAGGCGGAAGAAGATTTCAAATTGAAAATTTAAAATTTTCAACGGCTCTGTTGGCGCCGGTCCAGATATGCAAGAGGCCGTCCGCCTTTGGCAGTTCCTTTTGTCGAATCGAAACCGCCCCAGCGAGCTAGGGCTCATGAAAGCGGCGGCAAGCCACCCTTCGGCTCTGCTCAGGACAAGCCGCACTCCAAATTTGAAAATCGACTGATTACTACTTCAAGGGAGTTTCGACTGGCGCGAGAACCTGGGCCATTGTTAGTCCCGGAGGAAATTTCAGTCTTACTTCGAACTTGATGTATTCGATCGAGCCCGGGTAGAGGGGATCTTTTAGGGAGGTGACGCGAGATCGCTGGATGGAAAATTCGCCAGTGCCGAGCTGGATATTGGCGGAGCTCATGGCGATGCGCTGCTTATCGTCGTCGGAGACGGAGTTGGGGTAGAGCATGGCGTTGACGACTTCTTCGGCGCGGTGCTCGTCGTCAATGGACATGACAAAATTGAAGCGCCGCGGAGACATTTCCAGAATTTCCTGTGCGGAGAAATTGTAGGTGGTTTCGAGATAGCGGTCGTTGAAATTGTGATAGGGGGGAGTGGCGATTGCCGAGAATTCGACGGGGCCGTCGCTGGGTTGCGTTTTGGGCGTGATGCTTATGTCCCAGCCGGCGTAATCGCCTTCGGGAGATACGTCGAGGCGGAATTGGAGATCGTGGCCGATGTCGTGGATGTAGGTTTTGCCGCGCTCGATTTCGCCGTCGAAAGCCAAATCCGGGTCGGTGATGGCGGGTTGGGTGGGTTTTGGTTTGTGGTGAAGTTGGGGAGGAGCGGAAGCGAGGGCAATGAGCAGGGCGATTCTGAGAGTTGTGGGGATTGGCGTCACGGTTAGGGAATATAGCAGAGTGGATTTTGGAGTGGGAGGGTGTAAGGCGGAGTGACGTGGGCGTGCTGGGTGGATTCTGGCTTGGGGGAATTCTTACGATTTTGTCGTTTGCATGTTGTGGTGGAGTGAGCGGCAGGGGACAGGCAGTGCCTGTCCCACTTGAAGCAGAGTGACGTGGGCGTGCAGGGTGGATTCTGACTCACGGAAGTTCTGACGATTTTGTTGTTTGCACATTATTGGATTCGTTTAGCGGCAGAGGACAGGCAGGAATGCCTGTCCCACTCAAAGCGAAGAGAGATCCTTCGACTGTGTCCCGCGCCTTCGCTTTGCGAAGGAAGCAAAGGCGCGCGGGACTTCGCTCAGGATGACAGCTGCGAGAAACATGAAAGACCCACGACGAGGACGGCGTCGTCGTGGCTATCCGTTCGCCGGCTATGTTTGATTACTGCGTGGCGGAGACGATTACTGGGGTGGCGGTTTTGCTCCAGCCTTTCATTTCGATTTTGCCGTCGGGGCGGGCGGTGCCGGTGATCATGCCGGTGGTGTTGAAGGGGGTGGCGACGTTGCCCTGATGGTCGAGGGCGATTACGCCGCCTTCGCCGTTTTGATCGACCAGCTCTTTCATGACTACGTCGTTGGCGGCTTGCTCGAGCGGGACGTGGAGGTAGCGGACGCGTTCGCAGATATCGGCTGCGACGATATTGCGCATGAAGAATTCGCCGACGCCTGTGCCGGAGACGGCGCAGCTTTCGTTGTTGGCGTAGGTGCCAGCGCCGATGATGGGCGAATCGCCGACGCGACCCGGCATTTTATAGGTGGTGCCGCCGGTGGAGGTGCCGGCGGCGAGGTTGCCGTGCTGGTCGAGAGCGACTACACCTACTGTGCCGTGTTCGGACATTGGATCGGCAGGTAGCGTGGAGGACTTCTTCTTTTCTTCATCTGCTTTTTCTTTTGCGCGCTGGTACTGCTGCCAGAGGCGTTCGTTATAAAAGTAATACGGCGAGACGAGTTCGATGCCTTGCGATTCGGCGAAGCGTTCGGCGCCGATGCCGACTAGCATCACGTGCGGAGTTTTTTCCATCACGAGGCGCGCGAGGTGGATGGGATTGGCGATGTGTTGCAGCGCGGCCACGGAGCCTGCGGCGAGAGTTTTTCCGTCCATGATGGCGGCGTCCATTTCGGGGATACCGTCGCGGGTGTAATAGGCGCCGCGGCCGGAATCGAATAGGCCGGCGTCTTCCATGGAGCGGATTGTGGATTCGACGGCATCGAGGCTGGTGCCGCCGGAGGCGAGGATGGCGTAGCCTTTTTTTATGGCAACGACCATGGCGGCGCGGCGGGATTCGATGAATTCGGGAGGGGCTTTGCTGATGTCGCCGGCGCCGCTGTGGGCGACTAGGATGAAATTTGGGGCTGGAGGCGCTGTGGGCGGTATAGGGGCGGTGTGGGTGCGGGTTGCGAATGACATTGCTGCGATTAGGATGAGGAGTGAAGAGATGGTGGCGAGTTTCATGGTGGCCTCCGGGCTGCGGTTGACGGCGCGGGGGTAGTGTAAGGCAATTTGAAATTGGAAATTGGGAATTTCAGATGGGGGGCGGGAGGCCGGTGGGGCTCGATGGGAGAGACGCGGGCGTGGTTGGTGGAATTGGACGTTTCCAGGTTCTGACGATTTCGTTGTTTGCATGTTGCGGCGAGAGTGAGCGGCAGAGGACAGGCAGAGTGCCTGTCCCACTTAAGGCGAAGGCAAAACCCTGCCGGTCTGAAGACCGGCGCTACAGAAGGCGGTACGACCCAAGACTAGGACGACATCATCGTGCGAGTCAACCTGGGCCGTTGCGGCGGGTGAGGTGCATTCGACAGCGGGCACGGCATGCCGTGCCCCTACTGTCGGTTATCTGCGAACGAGACTAGGTGCCTTCGGACCAGGAGGCCAGGTAGTGCTCTTGTTCGGGGGTTAGCTTATCGATTTGGAAGCCCATGGATTCGAGCTTTAGCTTGGCGATTTGCTGGTCTAGGTGCTCGGGGACCGGGTAGACCTGAGGCTTGAGGTCCTTCGCGTTCTTGACCATGTACTCGGCGGCCAGGGCTTGATTGGCGAAGCTCATGTCCATTACCGAGGCGGGGTGGCCTTCGGCGGAGGCGAGATTGATTAGGCGGCCATCGCCGAGGAGATAGATACGGCGGCCGTCTTTCATGGTGTACTCGTCGACGAAGGGGCGGGCCGGTTTCTTGCCGCTGGAAAGTTTTTCGAGGGCGGGGATGTCGATTTCGACGTTGAAGTGGCCGGAGTTGCTGACCACGGCGCCGTCTTTCATTTTTTCGAAGTGATCGTGGGCGATTACGTTCTTGTTGCCGGTGACGGTGACGAACACGTCGCCGACTTTTGCGGCTTCGTTCATGGGCATCACGCGGAAGCCGTCCATCACAGCTTCGATGGCTTTTGTGGGATTCACTTCGGTGATGATGACGTCTGCGCCGTGCCCTTTGGCGCGCATGGCGACGCCGCGTCCGCACCAGCCGTAGCCTGCGACGACTACTTTGAGGCCGGCGAGAAGAAGATTCGTGGCGCGAATAATGCCGTCGAGGGTGGACTGGCCTGTACCATAGCGATTGTCGAAGAAATGCTTGGTGAGCGCGTCATTGACGGCGATGATCGGAAATTTCAGGGTGCCGTCTTTGGCCATGGCGCGGAGGCGGATCACGCCGGTGGTGGTTTCTTCGGTACCGCCGATTACGCCGCTGAGCAAATCAGTGCGCTTGGTGAGGAGTTGGGTGACTAGATCGGCGCCGTCGTCCATGGTGAATTGCGGTTTGTGGTCGAGGGCGGCCGAGATGTGCGAGTAGTAGGTGGCGTTGTCTTCACCTTTGATGGCGTAGGTGGGGATGTTGTAATCGCGAACGAGCGATGAGGCGACGTCATCCTGCGTTGAGAGTGGATTCGAGGCGCAGAGAACCACATCGGCGCCGCCGTCGCGAAGGGTGATGGCGAGATTGGCGGTCTCGCTGGTGACGTGCAGGCAGGCGGAGACGCGGATGCCCTTGAGGGGCTGGTCTTTTATGAATTGCTTGCGGATTAGCTGCAGGACGGGCATGTGCTGATTGGCCCATTGGATTTTACGCTTTCCGTCGTCTGCTAGAGTGATGTCTTTTACGTCGCCGTTCAGTTTTGTGACTGTTTCCACGAAGAATCCCCTTTTGAAGTAAACGCCGAAATTTGAAAACAAAGGCTGCCGGTCTTAAGACCGGCGCTACAAACTGCAGATTCCTCGCTGCGCTCGGAATGACAGGCGACGCATGTGCGCGGCACCTTCCAACTTATGGGCGCAAGACGGCTACTGCGCCGCGTGAGCCGGTTTCCTTGCGGATGGCGTCGGCTTTGTCCGTTTTTTCCCAGGTGAAGCCGGGGCCGGTGCGGCCGAAGTGGCCGTAGGCGGCGGTCGGACGATAGATTGGCCGGCGAAGGTCGAGCGTTTCGATGATGCCTTTCGGCGTCAGCTTGAAATTCGCGCGGATCAATTCGGTGATTTGCGAATCCGGGATTACGCCTGTGCCGAAAGTGTCCGTCATGACGGAGACTGGCTCGGCGACTCCGATTGCGTACGCGAGCTGCACTTCGACTTTCGTCGCGAGTCCTGCGGCGACGATATTCTTTGCGACGTAACGCGCCATGTAGCAGGCGGAACGGTCAACCTTAGTTGGATCTTTTCCGGAGAGTGCGCCGCCGCCGTGCCGGCTGTAGCCGCCGTACGTGTCGACGATGATTTTGCGGCCGGTCAGGCCTGCGTCTCCCATCGGGCCGCCGATGACGAAACGTCCGGTGGGATTAATGTGGAATTTTGTTTTGCTATCGAGCATCTCAGCGGGAATTACCGGCTTGATGACTTCGTTGAGGATCGCTTCGGTCAGGTCGCGTTGGGAAACTTTTTCGCTGTGCTGCGTGGAGATGACGGCGGTATCGACGCGCGCGGGGCGGCCTTCGATGTACTCGACTGTGACTTGGGATTTGCCGTCCGGGCGGAGGAAATCAACTTTGCCGGACTTGCGAACATCGGCGAGGCGCTTGGTGAGTTGATGCGCGAGTTGGATGGGCATGGGCATCAGTTCGGGAGTTTCGTCGCAGGCGAAGCCGAACATCAGGCCCTGGTCGCCGGCACCGCCAGTATCAACGCCCATGGCGATATCGTCGGACTGCTTCTTAATGGCGCAGATAACGCCGCAAGTTTCGGAGTCGAAGCCGTACTTGGCGCGTGTGTAACCGACGTCTTTAATGACCTCGCGGGACAGGTCAGAAAAGTCGACATACGTCTTGGTGGTAATTTCGCCGGCGATGACAACCAAGCCAGTTGTAACGAGCGTTTCGCAGGCAACGCGACCCATGGGGTCGTCTTTCATGACGGCGTCGAGGACGGCGTCGGAAATCTGGTCGGCAATCTTGTCGGGGTGGCCCTCGGTTACAGACTCCGAGGTAAACAGGAACTTCTCATCAGCATGCGCCAAAACAGTATCCTCCCAAAGAATGGAGAGCAAATGCGGGGCCGTATTTAGCTAATAAAGCCAAAACCCACGAACATCGACGGTAGCATGCAGGTATAGGGGTGTCAACGCGATGCAGGGAAATGGGTTAAAGCAAAGGTGAATGGGGATTTAGCGGATTAAAATGCGACGCAAAAGAGAGGCATATTTGTCCCGTGAGCAGAAGTTCGGCGGACTTTTGGGGCAACGAAATTCCGTGGGTAAGTTCGCTATATGGAAGGCCTTAATGCAGCGATGGATTGCGGCGGTTGCTATTTGCGGGCCGGGGCGACCTCGAGATCGCGACGGTGGAGAAGATAGGCGCGGATAAATTCGTCGAGGTCGCCGTTGAGAACTTTGTCCACGTCGCCGCGCTCGACTTTGGTGCGGACGTCTTTGATGAGCTGGTAGGGCTGGAGCGTGTAAGAGCGAATCTGGCTGCCGAAGCTGATTTCGGGCTTGGAGGCATCGAGTTTGCGCAGATCTTCGCGACGCTTTTCGATTTCGAGTTCGTAGAGCTGGGAGCGCAGCATCTTCATGGCGATTTCGCGGTTTTTGTGCTGGCTGCGCTCATTCTGGCACTGGACGACGATGCCGCTCGGGAGGTGAGTGATGCGGACAGCCGATTCGACCTTGTTGACGTTCTGGCCACCGTGGCCGCCGGCGCGGAACGTGTCTACGCGCAAATCTTCGGGGCGGACGTTGATTTCGATCTGGTCGTCAATTTCAGGAATGACGAAAACCGATGCGAAGGATGTGTGGCGGCGAGCGGCCTGGTCGAACGGAGAGATGCGGACGAGACGGTGAACGCCGCTTTCACCTAAGAGCATACCGTACGCGTTCTCGCCTTCGATCAGTACAGTGGCGGATTTGATGCCCGCTTCTTCACCGGGAGTCGAATCGACGAGCGATGCGCGGAAGCCTTTCTGCTCCGACCAGCGCATGTACATGCGCAGCAGCATTTCGGCCCAATCCTGCGATTCGGTACCGCCGGCGCCCGGCTTGATGGTGACGATTGCGTTGAGACGGTCGTTTTCGCCGGCGAGGAGCGTTTTTGTTTCGAGGCCGGAAACATAGGCATCGGCCGCGGCGATTTCTTTGGCCACGTCTTCGAGGAGCGAGGCGCGCTGGGCGTCGTCTTTTTCCTCTTCGGCGAGGTGGAAATAGGTTTCGACGTCGCTCATCTTGCGATTGAGCGTGTCTTCGGCGGTGACGCGGTCTTCGATTGCTTTGCGCTGCTGGAGGACGGCCTGGGCCTTTTCCTGATCCTGCCAGAAATTTGCGTCGCTGACTTTTTCTTCGAGAGCGGCTAGTTGCTGGCGGGCGGCTGGGGCGTCAAAGATAACTCCGCACGAGCTCCATGCGTTTCTTGAGGTCGATGTAGCGGTGTTGGATGTCTTCGATGTGTTCGGGCATGGGGATAGAGTACCGAGGAAAATGGAAAAGTGAAAATGGAAAATGGAAATTCCGGTCACCTGGCAGCGTGTTGCCGGTTTTGGAGTTGGGATTCTTCGCTGCGCTCAGAATGACAGCTAGTCGACAGGTGCTGAAGATTTAGGAGTGTGCGCAAAGGTGAGGCCGAGTATCCCGATCGATACGAGTAGCGAGAGCCAGCAGAGCCAGTCGCCGAAGCGGACGTAGGGCGTGATGTTGGAGCGGAAGTCGTAGGGGGCTTCGAGTTCGCCGCGGATATCGGTAGGGAGGCGCGCAACGATGCGGCCATATGGATCGACTGAGACAGTGTAGCCGTTGTTTGTATCGCGCAGCATCCAGCGGCGGCTCTCGACCGCACGGACGCGCGACATCATCAAGTGCTGCGCGGGGGCGGCGCTGCGGCCGAACCAGCCGTCATTCGAAATGTTGATCAGGAGCTCGGCGCCGTTGGCGGCAAAGCGGCGAATTTCGTTGGGGAAAATTGCTTCGTAGCAGATGAACGTGCCGAAGGGCCGGTCGGCGTGGCCCACCGCGTATTCAACGCCGGGAGTGAAATCGGAGATATCGGCGGTGAGGCGGCCGGCGAATGTGAGCCATTTGCGTAACGGAACGTATTCGCCAAACGGGACCAGGTGAATCTTGTTGTAGGAGTAGGTGCGGCGCCCCGAGGCGTCAAGCAGAACGGCACTGTTGTAAGCAGACCATTGATCTCTAGGGTTGCCGCTCGCATTTTTCTTCCAGTCTACTACCCCCACCAGAAACTCATTGCCCGACTCTTTGGCGATTCGAACCATGCGAGATGCAAACGACGGATCCTGCATGCTGAATGGAGCCGGAACTTCGGGCCAGACGATGAGGCCCGGGGCTTTCTTCGCGGCATCAATGCTGATTTGGGCAAGCTGGTCGAGTTCGCCTGCGTGGACCTGCATCCAGTCGGAAGGATACTGTTCCGACTGCGGAAAATTCGTCTGGACGAGATGCGCTACATGGTGCGCAGGCGCAGTGGGCACCAGATAGCTTCCGCCTATGGCGATGACCAGCAGCGCCACCGTAACAACTAGTACGCTTTTCCAGACTTGAGGTTTCCTCACCAGAACTGCATAGGCGAGAAATGATCCATATGCCGCGATAAGGAAAGAGAGGCCCCAGATGCCGGTGATGGGAGTTAATTGCAGAAGCGCCAGGCTCTTGCTCGCGGCATAGCCGGTGAGGTTCCACGGAAAGCCGATATAGGGAAGGTGAGTACGCGCAAACTCGAGCGAGGCCCAAAAAAACGGCGCCAGCACGCAAGCAAGTGCCACGCCTTTTCGTCGCGCGACGAACGCGACACTCATCGAGAACGTGCACCAGATGATTCCGCCCGCGATTCCAAAGAGGCTGAGGATCCCCGCGGAGAGCCACGGATCGACATTGCCGTATTGCCGCATCACTGTGGCAATCCACGGCAGGCAAATGGGATAGAAAACGAAAGCGTGAAGGAAACCGTAGAGCGGAGCTTCGCGAGGCGGCGCACCGATGGAAGCGAGGACGAGCATTCCGATCGAAATCCAGGCGAGCAGAGGCAAATTGTAATCAGGGAAAGACAATGCCAAGGCAATGCCACTGCCCAAGGCGAGCAGGACACGCGTCTGCCGGCTGAATGTCATCTAGCGTTTGATTATAGACTTGAAACCGGCTTGTTCGAGGGCGCGCTTGGAAGCGTCGGCGGTTTTTTCGTCCGCGTACGGTCCCACCTGGACGCGGTAGAAATTGTCGGTGGTGGGCGTAACGACGAAGGACGGAAACCCTTTTTGCTGGATGGCGTCGGCCATGGCGAGCGCGTCGCTCTGGCGCGTGAGAGCGGAAACCTGCAGGACGATTGAGCTCTTCCCCATCTTCGGAGGCTGGAAGCGGCCTGGAGGCGTCGTGGAAGCGACTGGCTTCGTTTTTGCTGCGGGTGAAGAGGAAGCCCCGGTGTTGCGAGTTCCTGCCGCAGTTTCTTCGGCCGTGTCTCGATTCTTGGGCGACGACTTGCCGTAAAAATCCCAATCGCCGGATGCTGAGGATGGCGCCGGTTCGGATTGCTTCGATTTTGTTGCGGATGGCGCAGGCGACGGCGTTGCGCGGAGCCGACTATCCTCTGCGTGTACCGGACCGCCGAACTGGTTGCGTCCCATCACGTAGCCGAGCGTAAAGAAAACGCCACAGAGCAGGACGACTCCGAGGAAAAGTCCTACCAGATGACGGCTCTCGAGCACCCGATCGCCGCCTCCACCTCCGCGTTGTCCTCTTCCTGCCATACGCTCCTATTTTTTCGCTGCCGCCTGCACCCACTGCGAAATAATGTCCACCGGCAGCGGGAACACGATCGTCGTGTTTTTCTCGACGCCAATTTCCGTCAAAGTCTGCAAATACCGAAGCTGAATCGCAGCGGGCTGCTTTTCCAGCACTTCGGCTGCGTCCGCCAGCTTCGTCGAAGCTTCGAATTCGCCTTCCGCGTGAATAATTTTAGCGCGACGCTCGCGTTCCGCCTCCGCCTGTTTGGCGATGGCGCGCTGCATATTCTCCGGAATATCGACTTGTTTGACCTCAACCTTCGTTACCTTGATACCCCAAGGCTCCGTATCCTGGTCAAGGATTTGTTGCAGCTTGGCGTTAACCTTTTCGCGCTCGGAAAGAATCGAGTCCAGTTCGAACTGGCCCACCAGGCTGCGCAGGGTGGTCTGCGCCAGCTGGGAAGTTGCGTACAGATAATTCTGGACTTGCGAGAGAGCCAGATTCGCGTCGACCACGCGGAAATAGCAGACGGCATTTACCTTTACGGAGACGTTGTCGCGCGTGATCACATCCTGCGGTGGCACGTCGAGCGTTTCGATTCGCAAAGAGATGCGGAAGAGCTTGTCGATCGGGAAAAAGACGAGACGTAGGCCCGCACCTTTTGCCTCGGGTAGCATGCGGCCCAGGCGCAGGACCACGCCGCGTTCCCATTCCTTGATCACGTACACAGAATTGAAGAACCAGATCAGGAAGATCAATATGCCAATGGCAAAAACGACCGTCATGAAATCCATTACTGCCTCCCCTCGAGCGTCTCGTGCGAATGGGCCGGATGCGGTGCATGGGCCGGTTCCACCTCAAGCGTAAGGCCTTTCACTTTTCTGACGCGCACGCGCGCGCCCTTGGGAATACTGACCCCTGCCGGAGCCGCGGCACGCCACAGTTCACCATGCACGAAGACCATTCCGGCAGCATTGCCTGCGCCGACGGTTTCGGTGACTTCCGCTTCCTCGCCCACCAGCTCTTCTTTACCAGTGGTTTGTTTCCAATTCCGCGAGCGAAGCACGAGACGCATCAGAATAACGATGATGACCGCGAACGGCAGGGCGACACCCAAAGCAGTGCTGAGGCTCACGCCCATCCCCGTGAATGGCGAACGAATCAGCATAAGGGCGCCGAGCACCATCGCAATTACTCCACCTACTCCGAGCACACCGTGCGTCGGGAATTTCGCTTCCAGAACAAAAAATATGAACGCAACGATGATCAGGAGCAAGCCCGTGAAGTTCACGGGCAACATGTGCATCGCGAAGAGCGCTAGTACAAGAGCGATGCCGCCGATCACTCCCGGCGCGAACATTCCGGGGTGCGAAAACTCAATATAGAGGCCGAGAACGCCGACGATCAGCAGAATAAAAAACACATCGGGCTGGACGATTCTAGTGAGGAACTTCTCGCGCGCGGTCATTTCGTGCGCGGTGACGACGGGCTGTGCGAGGGCCAGTTGAACCTTCGCGCCGTCGAGACGGGTGACGGTGCGGCCGTTAAGTTTTGCGAGCAGGTCTTCCCGATTGGCGGCTACCAGGTCGATGAGCTTGCCGTCCAGAGCTTCTTTTTCGCTGAAGGCTTTGGCGTCGGTGACGGCAGTGGCCGCAAGCTCCGCATTGCGTCCGCGCTCGGTGACGTAGCTGCGCAGATATGCGGTGGCCTCGTTAACGATTTTTTTGTGCAGCGTGTCGTCAATCTGCACCGGCTGGCCACCGAACGCCAGAATCGGCGAGGCGGCGCCCGTGTCTGTGCCGGGGGACATGGCGGCAATGTCAGCGGAGAGCAGGATAAAGAATCCGGCGGAAGCGGCGCGAGAACCGGTGGGTGCGACGTAGGTGCAGACCGGAACCTTAGAGGCGAGTATGGCCTGAATAATTTCGCGCATCGAGGTATCGAGGCCACCCGGCGTATTCATGGTGATGAGAATCAGAGAGGCACGGTCGGCGTTTGCTTCGTTGATACCGCGGACGATGTATTCAGCGAGCACCGGCTCGATTTCGCCGTCGATGCGAAGCTCGACGACGCTGGCGGACGAATTCGGTGGCGGTGGAGCAGATCGTGCGCGCTGGATTAAGGTGAGGGACAGTGCGGCGAGCGCGAAGAAAACCACAGCGTAACGCCGCAATCTTTGGAACAGCATTTCAGGAAGACATTATAGCAAGAGAACGGCGCGGAGATGTGAAGGTTCGCGAGACAAACTCGTGCAAACTTTGGCGCAGGACGAAGGATGAGAATCCTCCCTACCCAGCTGAACCGTCTGAGGCGACCGCATTAATCGTAGTGTGGCAGTGAGCCCTAATTTTGCTGGGGCGGCTCGGCGCGCTTCGCGTCGCTCTGGTACGACGGCATCACGTGCAGAACCTCCTGCACCCGCGCATCTTTGATCACTTTGGCGAAAGCCGGATCTGTTTCCGCAGAGAGGAAGTTCTTGTATCCATCATCGCGCGCCAGCCTCAAAAAATGCGCGGCGCGTTCGGCGTCGCCCATCGAGGCATAGGATTTCGCGACGAAGAAATTGAACAAGCCGGGATCGGTGGTCGTGCGCTGCTGAATGATGGTGCCGTAGCCACTTTTCCGCTCGAACAGCTCGGGATCAATGGCGAGAGCCTTGTCAAAAGTGGCCATCGCTTCCGGATACTGTTTGTTCGCGAAGTAGGCATAACCGAGATTGCTGTAGATGGTGGAGGTTTCCATCTTCAGCACTAAAGCCTTTTTGTAAAGAACGATAGCTTTGCTGTAGTGCTTTTTCTCGTACTCGACTGTGCCGAGATTGTTGATGGGGCTGGCGAAATTCTTATCAGCCTTCATCGCCCGGTGGTAATAGCGCTCGGAACGATTCAAGCTTCCCAGTTCCTGATAGGCGATGGCAGTCTTGTTCAGAAGCTGCGCGTTTTTAGGTTCACTCTCGAGAATCGCCTCGTAGGCAGCAGTGGCTTCGCCGAATTCCTTGCGCGCCATAAAAACGTCGGCCTTCAGCTCCGCGGCTTGACGAGGAGTGAGCTCGGGCCTCGGGGAAGCAACGTAGACAATATCGGATGAAGTGGACGCGGTCTGGGTAGATGCAGGCTGAGTGGTGACCGGCTCGGCCTGTTGAGCACCGAGCGACGGGACAAACACATACAACAGCGGAACGGCAAAGAAGACGAATCGCCTCATTGCCCTGCTCCTTTTTCCGCGCCCGACCTACGGTTGGGGTTTCGAGCTGTCCGCAGGCTTTTTGCTGCCACCAAAGATACCAAAAATCTTGTCAAGAAACCCTTTTTTCTTCTCTGGTTCCTCGGCCGGCTGTGATGCGTTAGTACTGGGCGCGTTCTTCGCGTGCGCTTTTGGCGCGTTTGGACTGTTGGACGCGCTGGCCGCCGAATGGGGAGCCGGGGGAGGCTGCGGGGAGCCTTTACCAAACAAATGCGAGAGCCACGAGCCGGAAGTAGACTGCGCAAGATGGCCGTCATTCTCACCACAATACTGGGTTGGCTCCGTTCCCGCGATGAAATACTCCTCTTCGGATTGAGGGCAGGTGTTCGTGGCGAGCTCACCCGTTTGCGGATCGATTGCTTCCTGAATCACTCCGGGCGGCGGATCGAATGGAGCGGTATTCACGTAGGCGGGGAGCGCGACGGCACGTTTCATGAATTCAGCCCAGATAGGGGCGGCGGTCTGGCTGCCGGAGAGACCAAGATCGCGGTTATCGTCGAATCCAATCCATACAACGCAAAGCAGATTGGAGGTGAATCCCGCGAACCAGCCGTCATGCGAAGTGCCGGTTTTCCCGGCCGCTGGTGCCGTAAATCCAAGCGAGCGAACGGAGGCGCCTGTGCCGCGGTTGATCACGTCCTCCATCAAGCTAGTCGTAAGGTAGGCCACCCGCGGGTCGAGAACCGGGCGCGTTTTTGACGAGTCAGATTCCTCCACTTTGCCGTCACCCCCTACGACGCTGCGGAGATAGAGCGGTTCGGCGCGGGTTCCGTTTGTCGCAAATGCGGTGTAACCGGCAGCGACATCCACGGGCGTCATTTCATACGCGCCGAGCGCTACCGCCGGAGTTGCCATGATGTTGTTACCGAGCCCCAACTGCCGCGAGAGCTCGACAACGCGCTGATAGCCAATCATTTCGGCCACTTTTACCGTGGCGACGTTCAGCGAATGAATCAGCGCATCTTGTACGGTAACGGTGCCGTAGAACTCCTGGCCAAAATTGTCAGGCGTGTAGTCTTTGCCGTCGAATTGAAAGGTTGTTGGAACGTCGTCCACGGTGGTAACAGGCGTAATCACCGGCTGCAGATCTTTGACCGCGTTATCGAACGCGGCGGCATAGACGAAGGGCTTGAACACAGAGCCGGGCTGGCGATGGGCGAGAGCGTGGTTCAACTGGCTTTCGCCGTAGTTGCGTCCGCCGACCAGGGCGCGTATTTCGCCCGTCTTCGGGTCAAGCGCGACGAGTGCCACCTGCGGGTGAGGCACAGCCTGGCCGGCTTTTTTCCAAATTGCGTACCGCTTGGCGAGAAGCTTATCAACCTGCTCCATGCCCTGATGCACGGCAGCTGTGGCAGCGCGCTGCAAACTCGGATCGAGAGTCGTATAGATGCGATAGCTCTGGCTCTGCAGGTCATTTTCCGAGAATTTCTCGAGAAGATGATCCTTGACCATGTCCACGAAGTAGGGCGCCGAACCGCTGTCGATGCCGCCGCTGACGAATTTAAAGGACACTTTCTTGGCGGCGGCAGCCTGCTCCTCGGTGGCGTAATTGTTTTCGACCATCTGAGTGAGAACGCGGTCGCGCGCTTCGATGGCGCGGTCCATGTGGGTCTCGGCGGTAGCGTAATGGTTGGGTGCGCGGATGATGCCACCGAGAAATGCAGCTTCGCCGAGACTGAGGTCGCGCACGTCTTTTCCGAAGTAAGCCTCCGCCGCTTCGCCAAATCCTCGAATCGCGAAGCTGCCGCGATTTCCCAGATAGACCTCATTGGCGTAGAGCTCAAAGACCTGCTGTTTCGAAAAACGGTGATCGATTTCGATCGCCATCAGAACTTCTTTCACCTTACGGCGCCACTCTCGCTTGGTGGTGAAGAAAAAACTGCGAGCCACCTGCATGTCGATCGTGCTGGCTCCCTGGGCCTTCTGCCCCACGCGGAGATCGGCCAGGGCAGCGCCCATCACGCGCACCCAGTCGAGACCGCCGTGCTCGAAGAAACGCTTGTCTTCGGTGGCAATTACGGCATCAACGAGAATCTTCGGTAGATCGTCGAAGCGAACCACCCGGCGCTTTTCTCGTGAGCTGTCAAAAAGATTGGTAATCAACTCCGGTTCGATCTCCGCGGACTCGCGAGAGACGCCATTCGAAAGCTGCGTAATATTCTTGATTGCAGACGCGGAGAAATCGACGCGAAGGGCGTTCTCTTTGCGAAAATAAGAGTCATCCGAAGGGCGGATTTCGACGGTCGTTCCGGAAATCTTATACAGCCCGGGCGTTCCCGCCACCTCGCCCTCCTGGTAGCCGGCGCGGAGGAGGTAGCTTGCCAAGTCCTTCGGGTGGAGCGCTTCTCCCACGTAGATGACGGCTGGTGCAGCATAAACCCGCGAGGTGTTCTGAAAAATCTGGCCTGTGAGGCGTTCGTTGATCAGGCGGCCAAATTGAACGTAGTAGTACGCGAAAAGCGACGTTCCGGCGAGCAACACCGCCAGAGCCATGCACAGCAGCGCAATACCGTACCGGGATGTCCAGAAGCCCGGCGCGATTCGAATTCTAAACCGATTATTTTCCATCTATCAGCACGTGTGAAAAGATCATTGCTCGAACGAAAAGCCCGTTTCCCGCCAGCGCGCCGCCGCCAACGCATTTCCTGCCCCCTACTGTATGGATTCCTATTCTAAATCGAGCGGTTGTCCGCGTGGTCATGAAAATCGAGGGTGAATTTATAGACTAGCAAGTCGACGGGGACCGAATAGTCTAGCGATATTTGGACGGAGCCCGGAGTGGTTGTAATTTTGAGGCTGTCTTGGTCCGCAGGAATACCGATCTCATTTATCTTCTTCCAGACGTTATCGCGAATGTCCTTGGGAGCCAGGCGATTACCGATGGCAAAGCGAGCCTCGCTCTCGATGGCATCCTGCATCTGGTAGTTGTTCACGTAGATCGGCACGACCTTTACGCCTGCAAAAATCATCCCGCCTAGCAAGGCGATCATGAGGAATAGCTTCACGCCGCTGCCACCGCGTTGCGAATTGCCAAATCGTCGAGAGGTGACGAGACTCAATGGCCCTTCCTCCGAAAACCTTAAAGAAATAAAGAGGACAATTGAATGCTAGCATTCATCGGGCGTCATAGGACAAAACGCCGGAATGCTTGTTTGCGATGAGTAAACGGGGCTTCCCAGGATCGTCGCAGTGGCGGTGAAGGTTCCTCAGTACGCTCGAGCGAAGATGCCCTTTTCGCGGGAAGGCTTTGCGCAAAGGATGCACTGACCAGAGCCGCCCGGCTGTTCGAGAGGGATGCAGCGCATGGTCGCCTTCGTCTCTTCTTTAATTTTCGCCTCGCATTCCGCGCTACCGCACCACCATGCAAAAGCGAAACCGGTCTCGACGGCCTTCTTGAATTCGCTGTAGTCGGCAGGCTCAATCGTGCGCGCTTTGCGGAACTCGAGGGCGCGGTCGTGAAGTGCCTTCTGAATCTCAACGAGCAACTGCGAGACTGCGGCCGCAATGCCCTGCTGCGGCACGAAGGATCTTCCTTCCTTCCCGGGACGGTCACGCCGGGCCAGCACTACCGATCCCTTCGCGACATCCTTGGGGCCGAGTTCGAGCCTCAACGGCACGCCGCGCATCTCCCAGTCGTTAAATTTGAAACCGGGGCTCATGCCGTCGCGCTCGTCCATCTTCACTCGTATGCCCGCGTCGATGAGTTCCTTTCGAAGCCTGTGAGCATTTTCGAGCACGCTCGACTTTTCCTGGTCGGCCTTGTAGATCGGAACGATGACGAGTTGGAACGGCGCAAGACGTGGAGGTAGGATCAGCCCCTGATCGTCCCCATGAACCATGATGATGGCGCCTACCGTCCGCGTCGAGAGCCCCCAGGACGTGGTCCAGCAATGCTGCAAAATGCCTGTCTTATCGAGGTACCGTATATCAAATGCCTTGGCGAAATTCTGGCCCAGGTTGTGCGACGTGCAAAATTGCAGCGCCTTGCCGTCACCCATCATTGCTTCCAAAGAATACGTCACGTCCGCACCCGCGAACTTCTCTGACTCCGATTTCCGACCGGGAATCACTGGTATCGCGGCTTCATTCCTCGCAAAATCCGTGTAAACGTCCACCATCTGCCGCGTCTCGAATTCAGCCTCTTCCAATGTCGCATGAGCTGTGTGGCCTTCCTGCCAGAAGAATTCCAGTGTACGTAGGAAAAGCTTGGTGCGAAGCTCCCACCGAACCACGCTGTTCCACTGGTTGATGAGAATAGGCAGATCGCGATAGGACTGAATCCACTTCGCATAAGCGTGCCCAATGATCGTTTCCGACGTCGGCCGGATTACCAGAGGCTCGTCGAGCTTTTCGCCACCGCCGTGCGTCACCACCGCAAGCTCGGGCGAGAATCCTGCCACGTGAGATTTTTCTTTTTCGATGAAACTGCGCGGAATCAGCAACGGAAACGCAGCGTTCACGTGTCCCGTAGCTTTGAAGCGGCTATCGAGCGCCGCAGTGATGTTCTCCCACAGCGCCCAGCCATAGGGGCGCACAATCATGCAGCCACGAACGGGCGCATAATCTGCAAGCTCGGCTCGCAGCACAAGCTGGTTGTACCATTCCGAGAAATCCTCAGCGCGCGTGGGCAGTTTCAGGTCCGACATGGGCTTGCAGGTCCTCTTTCAGGCCGATCTACCGAGCATAAGCCGGGACAATCGGCGCTTCCACAAACGCTAAAGGTTAGGGGAGACGATGAGCTAAGTCAACCAGCCGCGGCTGCAACGAAGACAGAAATTTCTGTGCACAAAAGCCCAAATAGGGTAGGCTACACGGCGACCGAAACGGCTAATTACCGTGCTTTCCAAACTATGAGGAGAAAATAGAAATGAAGATGCAGCGAGTGGTAATGTCATTTTTAGTTGCAGTTTTCGTTTGCGGATCCTTTCCGCCACTCGCGAAAGCGCAATCATCCTCAGGAGCCGGCGCGTCGTCGTCCACCCCGAGCTCACAGTCGTCGACGCCCACGCACGCGCAGCCGGGTCAAACTTATCAAAAGCCATCAAACGGTCAAAAGTTTAGGAACTACATTTTCGACTCATTCGGCCCCTATGCGATTCTCGGAAGCGCCGTGGCTGCCGGTATCAACCAGGCGTCCGGCGATAGAATCAACGGCACCGGGTCGGGCACACCTCCAGAATGGGGCGGAGGTACGGGCCCCTACTTCGAACGTTTCGCCAGCAACTATGGAATCAACATTACCGCGACGACGGCACGCTACCTCATGGCTGAAGTCTTCCGTGAAGACACAATCTATTATCGTTGTGAGTGCACAGGGTTCAGCCACCGTCTGGTTCACTCTCTGATGTCAACAGTTGCGACTCGCCACGGCGACGACGGACGCTATCGTTTCTCGGTCAGTAACCTGGTAGCCCCCTATGCAGGCACCATGACGGCCGCGCTAGGTTGGTACCCCGGGCGGTATGAACCATCCGACGGCTTTCGGATGGGCAATTACCTTCTGGTAAGCTATGCCGGCCTGAACGTCGCTAAGGAGTTTGTCTACGGCGGTCCGCATACTCTGATGGCACACACTCCCCTAAAAGGCATAACCGGAAGCAACAAGCCTTAGAAGACCTGATTCGACATCCGCGAAAACGCTGGCATACTTACGCTACAGGTCTCTCATGGCGGATGGTGCCTTCTCAGCGTAGTGTTGTGAATATCCGTTAATTCGAGTGCTCCCGGCCCATCCCGCAAATCGCGATGCTCCGAGGGGGATGCCCGCCCATCGGGCGCCGGTGAACTGACGGTAAATTGATACAGGAATATCCCCCTTGAAATACCGTGTGTCAAAATGGGAATCTCTAAACCCATGAAACCTATAACTCCATACTCCCGTTCCATACCTCCCATGCGAAACCCGTTTCTGGTCATAATTCTTAATTCTTATAACCGCGACGGCCCTTCTAAGCGCCTGCGGCGGCTCAGGTTCGGGTAATGTTGCAGAACCTCCTCCGGCGGCGCTCACAATTTCAACCTCTTCGCTGCCCACCGGACAGACAGGTGTCGCTTATAGTGCGGTGTTGGCGGCCACCGGGGGCACCCCGCCGTATACGTGGTCCCTCACCAGCGGTACGCTTCCTGCGAGTCTTACGCTGAATGCCTCGACAGGCGCGCTCACCGGCACGCCTGCGCAAACCGTCACAAACACAGTCCTAACATTCCAAGTGGCTGATTCCAGCACACCTCCAGGTAGCAGGTCCGCCAAGCTGACGTTGACGATCTCTTCCACTGCAGTAGGAATTGCGATTTCTCCCAAGCTCGCGGGTCTCACTGTAAGGCAAACGCTCATGGTCTCCGCGACGGTGGCGAATGATACGTCCAAGAAGGCGGTTTCATGGTCCGCAACCGGAGGCAGTTTTTCTTCCGATGCCAGTGCCTCAGGAGCCAGCATCACCTACACGGCTCCTTCCAGCCCCGGCATCTACACCATCACTGCGACCCAGTCGAGCGATGTTACGCAAAGAGCTGTGGCCACAATTGGTGTTACCGATCTGCACGGCGTCTACACCTACCACAATGATGTGTCTCGCGATGGCGCCAATACGTCTGAATACGCGCTGACGACGGCAAACGTTAACAGCTCCACGTTTGGCAAACTGTTCTCCTGCCAGGCCGATGCTGCCATTTACACACAGCCACTTTGGGTATCGAACATCACCATTGGCGGGGCGAAACACAACGTTGTGGCTGTCGCCACCATGCGCGACACAGTTTACGTATTCGACGCGGACGCCAGCCCTTGCGTCACGTATTGGCATACGCAATTCATTCCGTCGGGTGAAACCTTCTACACGGCCGGGGACGTTTCTACTAACAGCATTTTCCCTGACATCGGCATCCTCGGCACACCGGTGATTGATAGCACCTCCAACATCATCTATCTCGTGACGAAAACAAAAAATATCAACGATCCCGGCCCCGTCGTCCACCGCCTGCACGCCCTTAACCTGGCCGACGGTACGGAGATTGCCAACAGCCCAGTGGAGCTGGATAGCTCGATCACGGTGCCCGGCAACTGCGAAGGCGGTTCCACAATAGCGTTTAATGTTGCAAGGGAAAACCAGCGACCGGGCCTGGCTTTGGTGAATGGTGTGGTCTACATTGCCTGGGCGTCACACGGAGACGTAGATCCCTACCACGGATGGGTCGTGGGTTTTAACGCGTCCACTCTAAGCCGCGTTTCTGCCTTCAACTCTTCGCCTAACGCCGCCGAGGGCATGGGCTACTGTCGAGCAGGTATCTGGATGTCGGGCGCTGCGCCTGCCGCTGACGCTGCGGGCAACCTTTACGTTATTACCGGCAATGGCATATTCGATGGCACGTCAGCGTTCGGCGACAGTTTTCTTAGGCTGAGCCCCACATCTGGCCTTGCCTTGGCCGATTGGTTCACTCCGATGAACCAGCTCTCCCTGGATGCGTTTGATCAAGATCTGGGGGCGGGAGGCGCCGCGGTTCTCGTCGATCAAACGTCTGGCCCTCATCCGCACCTTATAATTGGCGGTGGCAAGTCGCAGAGTCTCTACCTTCTGGATCGAACGAACATGGGGCACTTCACCAGCGGCGGGCCCGATAAGGTGGTCCAAACTCTGAAGGTCTCGGAGTCGTCTTTCTCCACCCCGGCCTTTTGGCAGAACACTCTTTACTTCTTTGGCTTTAACGGGCCCGGATTAGCCTACACGTTCCTTCCAGCCTCCGACACATTCAATCCGGCAGTGGCATCAACTACTACACCGTCGTTTTCGTTTCCAGGTTCTAGTCCGTCGGTTTCTTCAAACGGGAACTCCAACGGGATTGTGTGGATGATTGACGCGCATACTTTTGGCACAGGCGATGGCGGACCAGCGACCGCGGGTCCCGCCGTACTGCACGCATTCGATGCCACGAATCTAGGAACCGAACTCTGGAACAGCTCCCAAGTTCCCGCTGACGTTGCCGGAAACGCCGTGAAATTCACAGTTCCGACGGTGGCGAACGGTAAAGTTTATGTCCCCACTCGCGGTAACGACTCGACACTGGGCGCCGGCACAGTCTTCGGTGAAGTCGACGTGTACGGCCTGAAACCGAACTAACCATATCCAGGGGGGCACAAGCCTTCCATTCGATGACAATCTCACGTCGAATCCTCTGTGCGCGCCATTTCTTCGTTCGCTGAGACATCACAACAGGTTGGCTTTTATGCTGGTGGGAGTACAGGTTCGAACTCTTCCCAGGACAATCGGGTCAGCAATGTCTTGGATTCTGCGTCTGTAAAATCGACTCCTATGCAACAAAAGCGTTGGGTCGAGGCGTAATCATCTCTTGTGACTTGTCATTCTTTTCAAACAGAATGAAACTTCCACCGATCAGACCGCTCATGTATCTCCGGATACAAATCGAAAAGTTCCTCTCGAAAGATTCAGAGCCGCAACTAAAATAGTAGTGGTCGGAAGATTCCTCGAATCAGGAACCCTGCCAAACTCTCTACCGGGAAATGCGACGTTGGCAACCACGATGTCAGAAGCGGCCGTTTCTCCTGGGATACGAGCCGTGATTCTCGACTATGGCGAAGTCTTATGCTTTCAACCTGCGGCGGACGCGATCGCCCGTATGGCTCGAATCTTCCGCATCGATCCCGAATCTTTTCTGCCGATTACATTCAGGGCCGCGGCCCCTACGATCGGGGAGATCTTTTACCTGAAGAATATTGGTGCGCATTCGCGTCGCAAGCTGGAGTCACACTCGGCCGGAATGCAATTGAGAACCTGCGGCACTCGGACATCGAGATGTGGAGTAAAACGAACGAACCTATGATCCTCTGGCTGGAGAGTCTTCGTTCCGCCGGAGTGAAAACCACAATTCTCTCGAACATGCCGTCCGACATAGTGGCCCACGTAAGGCGAAATTTCCCTTGGCTGAAGCACTTCGATCATCAGATCTTCTCCGCCGATGTGCGCCGGATCAAGCCCGAGCCAGCGATTTACCGGTACGCCCTGAAGGTACTTGATGTGCCCGCCTCAGAGGTTTTGTTCGTCGACGACCGCGACGCGAATCTCGAACAAGCTCGCGCTGCTGGGATGCAGGCAATTCGGTTCCAGTCGGTCAACCAGCTTCGCGACGACCTTGATGCGCTCGGCTTCCCCGTGCTGCCGGCTCACATTGATTCCCTTCGCAAGTCGTAACGGCTTTCCGTGGCGTTCACGCCGGCACCCTCAATTGCGATAGGCGTGGATTCGAAACCGTAGTCTGTGGTGGTGACAGCTGGGTTAGCCGGTTCCCTCTTGCGCACCCATCCTTAAACGAATCCCTTTCCATAGGGCGCGGCACCGATATAATCAGCCCTTGGACCTCTTAACTCCGTTAGCAAATCCGTCGAAGAGCAATCGACGCTACCCGCGGATCCCGACGCCAAAAGGCGTCTGGGTCTCCTGGCAGCATGATGGGGCGCAAAGTGTCTCGCGCGTCCGCGATTTGAATATCGGAGGACTCTTCATCGACACAAAAACGCCGCCTCCCGTCGGCGCCTCGATCACTTTGCTATTCTCGGTGCCCGAAGGCGAAATCCGCAGCTCTGCGATCGTCAGGAACGTCACACCCGGTGAGGGCATGGGCGTCCAATTCATGGCCATGAGCCAGGAACATGCAGTCCGTCTGCAAACCCTCTTCACTCGCCTGCTGCGTTCGAGCAACGCGACTCCGGCCTAAGCCGAAACCTCCGCCATCCGAACCGGGACACCTTGAAAAAGTGCTGGAATTCCGGAATCTTTTCGCCACCAGCCAAGTCTAATGTTGACGGAGCAGTAGTTCGGAGATTAGGATACGCGTATGGATAGCTGCACCCGAACCAAAAACTGCCTGCCGCGCGCTTGTTGTTGTCCGAGCCATGGCTGGCACGGGTGTGTGCAATCCGACTGATCTAATTAGCCACAAATCGGATTTTAGCAACCCGCTCACCAGCAAGTCGCAACTGGTAGCGGGTTTTTTGTTTTTGGGGCGGCATTTCTAAACAACAAACGCGGAGGCCATCGTGGCCAGCACATCAGATATCGCGACAACCCCGCAGCCAAAAGAGACGAAGGCCCAGAAGGTCGAGCGCCTGAAACGCTCGAAAAACCCCTGGGAGCACTTCGACGAAATCAAGGAATTCGCGCGCCAAGGCCGCGCCGCCGTCCTCCCCGAATGGGCCAACCTTTATTTCAAATGGTGGGGCATTTACACGCAGGGTGACGCCGCCGGCGCCATCGGCGGCACGGGCGGCGAAGGCAAAGCCACGCAGTATTTCATGATGCGCATTGCCTTGCCCAACGGCCTGCTGCGCTCCAATCAGCTGCGTGCCATCGCAAAAATTTCTGAGCGTCACGGCCACTCGCTCGCCGATCTCACCGTCCGCCAGAATATTCAACTCCATTGGCTCACGATCGAATCCATTCCCGAAGTCATGGAAGCACTCGGCGCCGTAGGCCTCAGCCCGAAAAGCGCCTGCGGTGACGTCACGCGCAACATCACCGGCTGCCCGCTCGCCGGCATCGATTCCGACGAACTTATCGACGCGTCGTCGCTCGCCGTGGAAGCCGCGCACTTGCTCTCCGCCAACAGCGATTTCTACAACCTCCCGCGGAAATTCAAAGTCTCGATCACCGGCTGCCCCGTCTGGTGCTCGTATCCTGAAATTAACGACGTCGGTTTCGCCCCCGCCATTCGGGAGCGCGATGGCAAACGCGAAGTAGGCTTCTCCGTTCGCGTTGGCGGCGGACTCTCCGCCGATCCTCACCTCGCCGTGTGTCTCGATGCTTTTATTCATCACGATCAGGTCATCCCTGTCGTCCGAACCATCGCAGAAATTTTCCGCGACCAGGATGGCCTGCGCGAGAATCGCGAACGCGCGCGCCTGAAACATCTCTTCACGCAGCACGGGTGGACCGCCGAGCGTTTCCTCCGCGAACTCAACGCCCGCCTCGGCTTCGAACTCGATCCCGGCGTCGAAGAGTCCGCACCGCCAGATGCGTATCGCGACCACGTCGGCATCCACGCCCAAAAGCAGCCGGGCCTCTACTACGTTGGCGCTGCCGTCCTCCGCGGGCGCATCACCGCCCCTCAAATGCACGCCGCCGCGGCCCTCGCAGAAAAATATGCCACCGGCGAACTCCGCACCACCAACATGCAAAATCTCCTCATCGTCAACGTGCCGCGCGAAAACATCGACGCCTTGGTCTTAGCACTCAACGCAGCCGGCCTCCATGTCGAAGCATCCTCGTTCTGGCGCGGCGCAGTCGCCTGCACCGGCTCCGAATTCTGCAAACTCGCCATTACTGAGACAAAAGCCTTCACCCGCTGGCTTGTCGAAGAACTCGAAGAGCGCGTCCCCGAATTCGATCAGCCGCTCAAATTGAATGTTGCGGGCTGCCCGAACGCCTGCGGCCAGCACTGGATCGCCGATATTGGCCTCGAGGGCAAGAAAATCAAGCAAGGCTCGAATCTGGTAGACGCCTATTGCTTCTGCGTCGGCGGCGCCGTCGGCGAGCACGCCCGCATTTCGCGACAAATCGGCTATCGCTGCGCTGCGGAAGACGTCCCCGAAGCCATCGAGCGCCTGCTCAAAACGTATCTCGCTACGCGCGACGCGAACGAAAATCTCCGCGCCTATTTCGCACGCCATTCCGATGACGCTCTTCGCGCCCAACTAGCCGGCGCCATCGTCGCACCGGTCACGCGCGATCTTCCCGCCGGCCCAGTCCCGCACGGAGTGGGAGACTGACATGTCCTCCGAGCTATTCCCTGCGTTCATCAAACTCGAAAATCGCCCGTGCCTCGTTGTCGGCGCCGGTGCGATCGCCACCTCGAAGATCGCTTCCCTGCTCCGCGCCGGCGCGCACATCACCGTCATCGCGCCGCAAGCTAAATCCGAAGTAGCGAAACTTGCCTCAGCCGGAAAACTCACCTGGCATCAACGCGAATTTCACACCGACGATCTCCGCGACATTTTTCTTGCCATCGCAGCCACGGGTAGCACCTCCGTGAATCGCGAAGTTTTCCTCGCAGCGCAAGCGCGCGGGATCCTCACCAACGCCGTCGACGATCCGCCTCATTGCGATTTTTATTCCCCCGCTGTGGTTCGCCGCGGCGATCTCCAAATCGCAATTTCAACCGCGGGCGAGAGCCCCTCCGTCGCCCAACGCTTCCGCCGCGAGATCGAAGCCTCGCTCGATCTTTCTCTAGGCAATTGGCTTCGCTTCATCGGAAGCCTTCGCCGGCACGTCCTCGCCAATCATCCGCCTTCCGAAGAGCGTAAAAAATTGCTCAACCTTCTCGCCTATAGCCGGATTTGCGATTCCAAGGATTGCAAAATCGAATCGCGCTCGATCGAATTCGCCGGACGTCACGTTCATCTCCCCGAGCATGCCCCCGAAGATACAGCCGGCATCGCGGTCGATAGCCCGTCAACGATTAACAGCCCATCAGTGATTCAGGAGCAGCCATGAAAGCCTCAATGCAGGGCAGAGTTTTTCTAGTCGGCGCAGGCCCCGGTGACCGCGATCTCCTCACCGTGAAAGCCCACGCCCTGATTCGCGCCGCTCAGGTCATCCTCCACGACGATCTCGTCTCCCCGCCGATTCTCGCGCTCGCCGGCCCTCACGCCATGGTCGTAAATGTAGGCAAACGTTGCGGCACCAAAAATATCACTCAGTCCGAAATCAACCGTCTGATGATCGCCTCCGCTCGCCGCGGTTTAAGCGTCGTGCGCCTCAAGAGCGGCGATCCCGGACTCTTCGGTCGTCTCGCTGAAGAACGCGATGCCCTCGAATCAGCCGGCATCCCCTATGAAATCGTTCCCGGCGTCACCGCCGCACTCTCCGCCGCTGCCTCGCTCGGCGTTTCGCTCACCGACCGCCGCACGAGTTCGCGCATCGTCGTCGTCAGCGCCCACCGCGCCCATGAAAATGAAAACGAGCCAACCACCGATTGGCGCAGTCTCGCTGCCAACAATTCGACGCTCGTAATCTACATGCCCGGCCGCAATCTCGCCGCGCTTCGGCAGGAATTGCTCAACGCAGGTCTCGATGCCGGCACGCCTGCAGCAATCGTTTCCGCCGCAAGCACTCCCGAACAACGCGAGCAGTGCACCACGCTGGGCCAGCTCGACACCGCTCCCCCAATGCCGGCTCCCTCAATTCTCCTCGTCGGCCGCACCCTCGAGCGCGCCGCACGATCAGTTTCCAATTCCGTCTCTCTCACATGGGAATCGCTTCTTGATGGAGTGGAAGTCAGCATCGCAGAGAAAAACGCGAACCAAAGTCTTGAAAGGAGCTTTACCTAATGACCGCACAATCGACAACGCAAAAAAGCTCATCACCGCTCTCGAAGGGCGGCTCCAAGCGCAAGCTTTCGCTCGACACCTGGGCCGTCGCGCTATCGCTCGCAATCTCGCTTCTCGTATGGCTCGGCGTAATCAAGCACATCCCATGGTAGGAGCTTTCTCTTTGAACGCAGTCTCGTTGACGCCGTCGTTGTAGGCCGCGGTTTCAACCGCGGCAAAGGTCACTTCAAAAACATGGGGCTTTAGCCGCTGAAGACGCGACAACTCCACCGAGGAGAATGAAAAGAAAATGGCAACAAGCATCGCACTCACCCAATCGCAACCGCTCAGCATCTTTAAGCGCGCCGGCCACCTCATCCCCGGCCTTCTGCTGCTCGTAGCCGTCGGCTATGCCGGAAAATTCATCGAGCGCTCGATCGCCCAATACGGGCGCGCGCATCACCTCACGCTTCCCAATATCGAATACGTTCTCTGGGCCATCCTCCTCGGCCTCGTGATAGCCAACACAACCGGCGTTCCCGCCACGTTCAAACCCGGCCTCGCCACGTACGAATTCTGGCTCAAAGCCGGAATCGTCCTCCTCGGATCGCGCTTCCTTCTCGGCGACGTTCTTAAGCTCGGCGGCGTCAGCCTCGTTCTCGTCGCCATCGAAATCGCTCTCTCACTCACTTTCATGACCGCTCTCGGCAAAGCCTTCGGCCTGAAGCCAAAGCTCACCACGCTCCTCGCCGTCGGCTCATCCATCTGCGGCGTCTCCGCCATCATCGCCACGCAAGGCGCCATCGATGCCGACGAAGAAGATTCTTCCTTCGCCATCGCCGCCATTCTCACGCTCGGCGCGATTTCACTCTTCATCTTCCCGCTCATCGGTCACTGGCTGCACATGAGCGATTTGAGCTATGGCCTCTGGGCCGGCCTCGGCATCGACAACACCGCCGAAGTCACCGCTGCCGGAAATATTTATTCCGATGCCGCCGGCAAAGTAGCGGTTCTCGCAAAAACGGCGCGCAACGCCATGATCGGGTTCGTAGTCCTCGGTTATGCGATCCATTGGGCGCGTAAAGAAAAAACCACAGGCGTCGGCAACAAAGCCGCATTCCTCTGGAACAAGTTCCCGAAGTTCGTTCTCGGTTTTCTCCTAATCTCGGCTATCGCCACCGCCCATATCTTCAACAAGGAGCAGCTCACAAGCCTCGCGAATCTCTCGCGCTGGGCCTTCCTGCTCACCTTCGCAGGCGTCGGCCTGCGCACAAATATCGGCGACATGCGCAAACAAGGCCTGCGCCCCTTCGTGGTCGGCGCCCTGGGAGAAATCGTAATCGCCGCCCTCACGCTAGGCTTGGTCTTCGGCGCCGACAAATTCCTCCGTTAAATCAACATTCGGCGCGAACGGAAAACGCGGCAGTAGGGGCACGGCATGCCGTGCCCGCACGCCCAATTTGCACGGCGAATCCATCCGCTCCGCACGCGGGCTGTGCCCTCCGAACCAACTGGCATAGCCTATCCAACTCTCCGCATGCGGTGCTCTCACACCCCACCACAACTGAAAACTGTCATTCCGAGCGCAGCCGCGCGCGTCTTCTTCTTCACCGCCGCGGAGCGCGAATTGTGCGTCCCGGTCGCACCTGCGGGGCGGTGGTCGCGCGGCGCAGAGAGGAATCTGCAGTTCACGATCATTCTCCCGGCACTACCCAACACGCACGTCTTTCTAGGCGCCCAATCCATGCTAGATTGACCATCGGAGCCTCCAAGCCGAAATGCTCGATCGCAAACGTGCCACCTTCGACTGGCTCGACATCCTCTGGCTCCTCTTCCTCCTCGCTCTTGCTCTTCTGCCTCCCGTCCACGAAATCCACAAACAGTTCATCCTTCTCGCCATCGGCGTTTTTCAACTCCTGGAAGGCCGCCTCGTTGCATGGCTCCCGAGGCGCGGCCCAGCCTACGCCGTCGTCATCAAGATCCTGCTCGCGACTCTTCTCCTCGACCACACCGGCGGAATCGGCATCAACAGCAACTACTATCCGATTTACTATCTCCCCGTCGTAACCGCTGCCGTTTATTTTGGTCCAATTGCCACGCTCATCTGGACCACGGTCACATCCCTCGCCTACTGCGCCTTTCTGATTCCCGCTCTTCAGGAATACGAGTTCACTGCCGAAGGCGCCACCGATCTCGCCACTCGCATCCTTTTCTTTTACATCGCCGCAGTCATCGTTAACCGTTTCGCTTCTGAAAATCGCAAACAGGTGCACAAATATCAGGAACTCTCCGAGCAGCTCGAAGAAACAAATCGCCAGTTGCGTCGCGCTGAAGCCGATGCCCGCCGCTCCGAGCGCCTCGCGGCACTCGGACAACTCTCCGCGGGACTAGCCCACGAAATCCGTAATCCTCTCGGCGTCATCAAGGGCTCTGCCGAAATGCTGAGCCAGAAAGTCGAAGCCTCGAATCCACTCGCCAGCGAACTTGCCGGCTACATCAGCTCCGAAGTGAATCGTCTCAATTCGCTCGTCACCCGATTCCTCGATTTCGCACGACCTTCGCGCCTCGAACTTCGCTCCGTGCAGTTGTCGTCCATCGTCGACCGCGTTCTCGAATCGATCCAGCATCAGCATCCGGATGCGCAAGTGACGGTCGAGCGTAGCTACGCTCCAGCGACGCCGGATGTCCAAGTCGACGCCCAGCTCTGCGAACAAATCTTCGTGAATCTCATCACCAATGCCTACGAGGCCATGGATGGCCGCGGCCTGCTCCGCGTCTCCATCGCTCCCGAAACGCAAAATATGAGGCCAGGCGTCGCCGTCATCGTCGAAGACTCCGGCCCTGGCATCCCGGCCGAATCTCGCGAACAAATCTTCAATCCATTCTTCACCTCAAAAAAAGAAGGCGTAGGCCTTGGCCTCTCGATCGTCGCCAAAATTATCGACGACCACCGCGGCTCCATCCGCCTCGAATCCCCTTCCGGCCAGGGCGCCCGCTTCCATGTATTCCTTCCCGAACGCCAGGATTGACTTGACCTAGTCTACTAGACTAGACTAGTTCAGAAACGCTTGGACACCGAATGCGACTGGAGGCAGACCGTGACTTCTGTGAATGTTTACGAAGCTAAGACGAAGTTTTCAAAGCTCCTACAGCGGGTTGCCGCCGGCGAGGAAATTGTGATCTCGAACCGCGGTGTTCCAGTCGCTCAGCTGATTCCCTTCGCGCAAGGGCGCAAAGGCCCCCGTCCGCTTGGAATGGACAAAGGCCGCGTGCATATCTCGGACGATTTCGACGCCCCGTTGCCCCCAGATATTCTTGCCGGTTTTTTGGGGAAGCCCGCAAGACGTAAAAAGCGTAAATAAGACGAATGGAACTCCTCCTCGACACAAATGTGCTGTTACGCGCGGTGAGTTCTAAGGAGCTTCTAAACCGCCAGTGCCTGAGGCTATTGGCGGACAAGTCCAACTCGTTGTTTCTTTCGGCGGCCAGCATTTGGGAGGTCGTCATCAAACACTCTCTGGGAAGGCTTGTACTTCCTGATTCTCCACCTCGATGGTTATCAGACAGGATTCGGGCCTTTGGCATTCAAACCTTGGACGTTACACCTGCCCACGCTTTTGCGGTGGCCACTTTGCCGTCGCCTCATCGAGATCCCTTTGATCGCATGCTCATTGCCCAGGCCGACGCAGAACAGTTGACGCTGCTGACAACGGATCGAATATTCCAATCCTACCCGGTGGACGTTATCTTGTGTGGGGCGTAAACGTGTCGGGCGGACCTTTCCACAACGCTAGGCGCATGCGTAGTTCCCGCAATAGAAATTCGCTTTTGCCTGTGTTAACGTGGGTCGGGTTCATTTGTGCGCCCGGAAAGGAAGGGACATGCAGTCAGGCGGTCGAGGAGAGGTCTCCATTGCCATTCTTGCTGCACAACCGCCCCTGCAAGACGCCTGTTTTCTAATCGCAAATCTGGAATTAGAATTCTCTGCAAGCTATTCAAAAGAAAGGGTGGCGATACTTTCTAATCGCAAATTTATTGCGGTTTTTACACCCGAAAAATGACCGAAAAGCCCTCCATCCTCGTCGTCGAAGACGAAGCCAAAATGCGCCGCCTTCTCGAGCTGGAGCTCGCCGATCAGGACTTTCTCGCCAAAACCGTCGGGGACGCCGAAACCGCTCTTAAACTCCTCAATACAAATCAGTTCGACCTCATCGTCACCGACCTCAAGCTCCCCGGAATGAGCGGCATCGAATTCCTGCAAGCCGTCAAACGCGCAAACGCAGCGATACCCATCATCATCATGACCGCCTTTGGCACGGTTGAATCCGCCGTCGAAGCGATGAAAATCGGCGCTAGTGACTACGTGTTGAAACCGTTCTCGCTTGCTGAGCTTGTGCTCGTAATCCGCAAGGAACTGGATTCGCACCAGTTGCGTGAAGAAAATCGCAATCTGCGCGAGGCCCTTGGCGAGCGATACAAATACGACAACATCGTTGCGCAAAGCGCGAAAATGCAAGCCGTGCTCGCGCTCGTCGAGCGTGTGGCACCAACGAATTCAACCGTGCTTCTTGGCGGCGAAAGCGGAGTCGGCAAAGATCTGATTGCGCGCGCGATTCATCAGCATTCAAACCGCGCTTCCGGTCCATTCGTCAAAATCAATAGCACCGCGATTCCAGAAAACCTTCTCGAGAGCGAGCTTTTTGGCTACGAGAAAGGCGCGTTTTCTGGCGCTACAGGAAGCAAACCAGGAAAATTCGAGCTAGCCGATAAAGGTACGCTATTCCTCGACGAAATCGGCGACGTCCCGCCCGCCATCCAGGTAAAACTTCTGCGCGTCCTGCAGGAACGCGAATTCGAACGGCTCGGCGGCACAAAAACTCTGAAAGTGGACGTCCGGTTGATCGCCGCGACAAACCGCGATCTTCGCGCGGCCCTCGAGGACGGCACATTTCGCGAAGATCTCTATTACCGCTTGAACGTTGTCGCCATCGATATTCCGCCGCTGCGCGACCACAAAGAAGACATTCCCGCTCTCGCCAACTTCTTCCTCGAGAAATTCGCTCGCGAATCTGGCAAGCCGATTCGAGGCATCACACCCGCTGCGATGAAGATGCTGCTCGACTTTCATTGGCCGGGAAATGTTCGCGAACTTGAAAACATCATCGAGCGCGGCGTTACCCTCTCAGGCGGTTCCACGCTTGACGCTGCGGACATTCATCTCGATCCACCATCGCCTCGTGCTGTTGCGGGAGCCCCATCGGTTCTCCCCCCGGGCATGACGCTCGATCAGTGGGAAGACGAAGCCATTCGCGAAGCTCTCAAACAAGCCAATGGAAACAAGAGCCAGGCCGCGCGCGCCCTCGGACTTTCGCGCAATGCTCTCCGCTACCGTCTCTCGAAAATCGGCGTCCCCGATCCGCCCGAAAAAGATTAGCCACCAGCGATTCAGTATCCCACTGGCCGAAAACCACCACCCTCGCGTGAGAAGCACCACCGCCAACTGGAATTGCGGCCTGGAGACAAATCGAACTGTCTCGTAATCGACTGAATCAGAAAGGCTTATAGCCGAACTGCACTCGTTCCTCTTTGGCACCAAGCCTGCAATTAGCTCTGCGGCTGTAGCTGTGCCCGGCATTTCATCGCCGGAAGGTGACCATGAAACGGTATCTCGCAATCTTCGCAACAATCTTTCTCCTCGGCGCAGCGGGCGCGGCGCGCGCGCAGGATTCTCCGCCGCCGCAGGACGATCGGCAAGCACAGCAGCAGGCGCAGGATGATGACGCGCCGCCTCCGCCTGATCAGAATCAAGCCGACCAGATTCAAATTCAAGATGAAGCTGCGAATCAGCAATCAGAGCAAGCGAGTCAGCAGGAGCAGCAGCAACAAGCTACGACGCAGCCTGGCGTCGCGCGCGTCAGCTGGATTCGCGGCGACGTTTCGACGCAGCGCGGCGACAATGGCGACTGGCTCGCCGCCATCGTGAATACTCCGATTTCACAGGGCGACCGCGTTTCAACGGGCGATCGGTCTCGCGCCGAACTTCAACTCGACTACGCGGATACGCTGCGCATTTCCGATCGCGTCACCGTGAAAATCGCGACCCTTACCCGCTCGCAGATTCTGCTTCAAGTGGGCGAGGGTCTTGTAACGTACACAGTGAATTCCGGCGCACAAGCCTCCTCTGAAATCGATACACCTAACGCTTCCATCCGGCCGCTAGGCGAAGGCGAATTTCGCATCCTGGTAAATTCGGATGCCGAGACGCAGGTGGTGGTTCGCCGAGGCTCCGCGGACATTTCTACTCCCCAAGGCTCTACTCGCGTCGATGCCGGGCAAATGATTACGATCGCCGGAACGGATAATCCGCAGTACAAAGTTTCGCAAGCTCCCTCGCGCGACGATTGGGATAACTGGAATAGCGATCGAAATAGGGCTGCGGCAAATTCTGAAGGTTCCCGCAACACCAATCGCTATTACACCGGCTCGCAGGATCTCGATCCTTACGGCCGCTGGGTAACGGTTCCTGATTACGGTCGAGTGTGGGTTCCGAACGTCGCTCCGGGATGGGCGCCTTATCGCGCCGGACGTTGGGTGTGGCAGCCATATTTTGGATGGACTTGGGTTTCATATGAGCCGTGGGGTTGGGCGCCTTATCACTATGGCCGCTGGCTTCCCTACGGCGCAGGTTGGGCATGGTGGCCTGGACCGGTGGCGGCGTATCCCGCTTACTACCCAGTCTGGGCCCCGGCGTACGTTTCCTTCTTCGGATTTGGGGGAGGCGTTGGATTCGGTGTCGGCTTTGGGTTCGGATTTGGTTTCGGTCATGTCGGCTGGCTCCCTTGCGGTCCCGGGGACTGGTATCACCCGTGGTACGGACGCTATGGCGGCAGCTACCGCGCTGTGAGCTTCAACAACGCCAACAATTTTCACAACGGATGGGCGCCGCTTCATGGTGGTGGGCGCGGATTCTCTAACGTCAACGAAGCATTCCGGAACGATCACGTTCGCGCAGGAATGAGTTCGATGGATAGCCGAAGTTTTGGGCACGGGACTGTACCTGCGCACCAGACTGCGATGAGTGCGGGGGAGTTCCGCAACGCGAGCATGGTCTCGGGCAAAATGCCGGTGAATCCGGGCAGAGGCAGCTACAGTGCGTCGAGTCGCGAGGCCAGCCCATCGACCGTTCGCAACGCAACATCGAATTCGCAGCGCTTCTATTCTTCATCGCGTAATTCGAGCGGAACTGCGCAGCCGCGCGGATATGGCGCGACGTCGAATCAGCGCAACAATGGCTACTCGGGTGGCTACTCGAATAGCACGCGCTCGGCGCAACCGAACATAAACGGCGCGAATCGCGGCGGAGCATCAAACTCGACTGCGCGTCCAGGCTGGCACACGTTCACACCTCCCTCTTCATCGGCCGCAAACCGCACTTCGCCGAATGTTCAATCGAACAATCGTGGGGCGATGGGCAATCCGGGCAGTCGCGGGTATGGAGCGCCGAATTCAGCATCGCGGCCCTATCAGCAGCCCAACGCTCAATCGAATATGCGCGGCCCCATGGGTAACCCGGGCAATCGCGGTGGATACGGAGCACCAAACTACGGAGCGCGACCGTATCAGCAGCCAAATTCTGCGGCGCGAGGCGGTTATCCGGGAGGGGGTAGCAGGCCCCCGCTCAACATGAGACAGCCGATCGTCACGCCTCGTAACGGCGGAAGTTATGGCGGGTCGCGCGGTGGTTCAGGAGGAGGCGGATATCGCGGCGGTGGCGGTGGTGGTTCCCACGGCGGCGGTGGCGGTGGAAGTCACAAGCATTAATACAAATAACGAGGATTCATAATTCTCATACCCCAGGGTTTCGCCTACTCGAGTAAGCGAGGCCCTGGGTCGTTTTTTTTCTAGGGCTGAATTTGCACGGTGCAGAAATGTATCTCGAAAAAAATCCCTTCGCACACCGTGTTTCAGAAACTTCTCGACCGCCGAAGTGTTTAATGAGCAGGAGAGAAGGAAATGACCGACGCTCGTATCATTTTGTGGTTCACATGGTTTGTTTTTAGCAACTGGCTGAAGAATCTCGCTATGCTATCGGCACAACGCTTTCTAAAAGGAACCTACTCGATGCGAAAAATGCTGTCGCTCTTTCTCGTGTTCCTCTTCGTCACAGGTGCTTTCCTCGCAGTTCCGAAACAAGCAGCGGCGCAGGACGATCCTCCCAGCCGTGTAGCGCGGCTCAATTTTATGCAAGGGTCGGTTTCGTTCGAGGCTTCCGGCACGCAGGAATGGATAGATGCAAATCCCAGCCGCCCGCTCACGACGGGCGACAATCTGTGGGTCGACAAGGATTCTCTCGGCGAAGTTCACGTCGGTAGCCTCGCGATTCGCATGGCGAGCGAGACCGGCATCTCATTTCTGAATCTCGACGATCGCACGGTTCAGATTCAACTGGCGCAAGGCACGATCGAAGTGCATCTTCGCCGCTATGAGCCGGGCAACGCGGTGGAAATCGATACGCCCAATCTCGCTTTCACGCTTACCGGCGCAGGTGAGTATCGGATCGAGACCGACCCGAACGGCGATTCGACGCTGATTATCGTGAGAGAAGGCGGCGGACAGGTGACCGGTGGGGGTGAATCTTACGATCTCGGCCCCGGCCAGCAGTACCTATTCGGCGGGACGGACGAACTCTCCTACGACGCGCAGCCAGCTCCCGCTTTTGATGATTTCGAGAACTGGTGCCAGCAACGCGACCAACGAGAAAATCGCTCGGCGTCTGCGCAGTATGTATCGCGCGATATTGACGGCTATTACGATCTGGATGATTACGGCGATTGGCAAGTGGTGCCGGAGTACGGGCGCGTTTGGGTTCCACGAGGCGTGGCGGCAGGATGGGCGCCCTATCACTTCGGACATTGGGTGTGGATCGCGCCATGGGGTTGGACATGGATCGGCGATGAACCCTGGGGCTTTGCGCCCTTTCACTATGGACGTTGGGCATTCGTCGGCGGCAACTGGGGCTGGGTGCCCGGGCCGCTTGTTGTGCGTCCAGTCTATGCACCGGCACTCGTCGCGTTTGTGGGCGGCAACGGATTTGGAGTGACGGTGGGATTCGGTGGTGGCGTGACGGGTGTGGCTTGGTTTCCGCTCGGCCCGCGCGATGTGTGGGTGCCGGGCTATCGCTGCAGCCCGCGATACATTCAGAGCGTCAACGTTACGAATACGCGAGTGGTGACCGTGGCGCAGGTGACGAACGTCTATAACAACTACACCGTGAATCGAACTGTGAATGTAAATGAATACACATACGCTAGAAATGTAAGCGCGGTGACCGTCGTGGACCGCGAGACATTTGTGAATGCGCGTCCGGTGGCGAATGCAACGATTCGAGTAACGCCGGAGCAATTCGAGAGTGCTCGTGTGGTAGAGAATGCGCCGCTGGCTCCCACTCGCAATAGCTACGTGGCGTCCACAGCAAAACCCGTGCCCGCTTCCAAACGCCCCGCAAAATCATTCACCGATCGCAAAGTGGTAGCCAAGCTTCCGCCCCCGATTCCACCGTCGGGCGGACATGAGCCTCGCATCGTGGATTCGGCAAAGCCCGAACGATCCGCGGGACTTAATTCACGCGCGCAATCAAGCAATGGCGAATCAAATCCCAGTGCCCACAACAACGTTGCCCCATTGCGGCCATCGGTAACAACAGCAGCACCTCGTGGGAACGCAAATGCACAGGGCGAACAACCGAGACAATACGATCAACATCCCGCGGTGAAGTTTGCTCCGCCAACGAGAGCATCGGACGACAAGTACGATGTGCACCCCCCGCTGAACAACAGAGCATCCGAGCCACCGAAAAAGGAAGAGCAAAAGAAGGAACCGCCAGCAAAGGAAAAGGCGCAACCGCCGCCGAAATCGAAGTAGCGGCGCGGTCCTCGCCTGGGAATCCCGCGTTATGCCGCCTTCCGCCTACGGTGAAGGCGGCTTGGGTTGTGGCGTTGAATCGGGTGTAGAGGGTGCCGGGGCGATGGACGGAACTGCTGGCGGGCTTTCGACTGCGAGATAAGCGCGGCCGAATGCGGAGTGTTGGGTGCCCGCAGCGATTACGAGCGCTTGAGCAGTGTAACGCCCTGCTGAAAGCTTCGCGAGGGGCAGGCTGATTCGAAATGATGCGGTACGCGATTTCGGGTCTACCTGAACCGGCGTGAGCAGCGGCGTTGCGTTTACCTGAATTCCATTCCTGAAGAAAATCAGAGCGGCGCGAAGTGTGTCTGGGTCAAACTTGTCGGCCTTGTCGGATTTTTCCGGATAGTAAGCTTGAAAGAAAACGTAGAGCGTCTGGCCTTGCGTGAAATAGCGGGTGACGCTCGGGACGATTTTCTCGCCCGACATTTCGAGCGGCGATTCGGTAAGCCTGGCGCGGACGCCCTTCGCTTGCATTTCCACCTCAGATGATTTGTCGACGGGCACAAGCTGGCTCGATAGCAGCACCGAGCTGAGCATGATGCGGTCCGTGGGCGCTTGAGGGACGAGCAGATCTTGTTCGAAGGTTCCTATGCGTCCCGATTCATTTTCGCGCGCCAGAAACTTCAGATGATACTTGCCGGGCGATAAGACGACTCCGCCCTGATAGACCAAGCTGCTTTGATTGATCTGCTGGAATCGCTCCGGATCGAGATGAACCTGAATCGTGTCCTGGAGTTCGGCGACAGATCTGCCGTTGGGATACGCGCGGACTTGCGCTGCAAAATCGAAGGCGGCTTCTTTTCGTCCGTGCTTTTCAGCCCAATCAAGAGCGGTGGACGAAATTTTGGCTGCAATCGGAACGTAGGTCTGTCCGTTGGTCAGGCGGAACATTGAAGTTTCGACAGCGATTGGAAGCTCAACCACCGGGTTCTCAGAGCCCATCGCTTCGACGAGCTGCTGTTGGCGGTCTTCCTTCTGCAGATGCTGGAAGTCGCGAGGTGCGTAGTAGCCATTGCGATAGTGAACGTGGACGCCCGGCGCATTCACCTTCACGCGAATGCTTCGCCAGCTTCCATCGCGCTTCACATTGGCGCCGAGATAGTAGCCGAGCAGGTAGTAGCCGCTGTTATCTTGCTGGATCTTGGGAAAGGCTTCGCTCAAATCACCGAGGTCGAAAAATGCTCGGCCGCCAGTATCCGAGGAAAGCGTTGCCAGCGTGTCGCGTGAATCCTGGCGGGCATCCGTCTGGTGAAATACGGAAGCACCCGTGAACATCGACGTGCCGGTGGCTGCGTTTGTGGTGGCGTCGCCGCCCGGAACTTCGGCAAAGAGGCCACGCGCATCGATCGAATAGATTGAGACATCGGCGCGATTGGCGGCGTCTGTGGCTGCCCGCAATTCCGTACGATTCTCTTCGCCGGTCTGCGTGATTCCCCCCGTGAATTCGATTACCGCTTTTCGTCCGGGAATCGCGGCGAGAACATTGACGAGGCCCTGCACGGCGAGGAGTTTCTGGTCAGTGTTGAACGCGTTGAACTCTGTTTCATCCGCCGTATATGCCGCTCCGGTGTACTGCTGCACGTCGTACTCACCATTCTGTGCCGCGGCGTACGAAAGATCGGCGAGTTGCGAAGCGACGTCCGGCGTGAGTCGCGACACTGCTTTTTCGAGCTTCGAGCGATCATTCGTGAAATCGGCCCACACCGTCAGGCGGGCAGCGTAGGTGACAATCGAGACCAGGTCGGCACTGGTCATCTGCTTCTGGACAAATTTTAGCGCGGCATCGTGAGCGCGCGCGATGTCGTCAGTTTGCATGGACGTCAAGTCGAAGAACAGGACGAGCATGCGGCGATCGCGAACCTGGTCGCTTATTGCCTCCGCGGCGGCCGGAGTGTTGGGGCTGTCGATCGCGACGGCGATGGGCTTTGTGTCGTCGGACTGCGCCGTTTCCATCTTTTCGATATCTTGAAAAGTGAAGATCGAGATTTTCTGAGCTTTACCGTTCTCGGTGATGGAGAACTGCTCGGGCGTAAGCCCTTTGACGGGCTTGCCGGACTTGTCCGTGACCTCGACATCGATGCGAACGAGATCCGATGATGCGCGGATGGCAGGAGTTTGATTCGGGGCAGGTTCTTGCGAGGAGGAGGGAGCCTGTGCGGGTGTTGCAGGATTTGCGGTTGACTGCTGCGCCGATTGCGGCCAAGACGAAATGCAAACGATCGCAAGTCCCGCCGCAAGCAGCATCGTGATCGAAATTGCTTTGAGTGTTTTTCTCATCTCAAAAATTAAATCTTAGCATCACGTCCATCGAGCGCATCGAAGCAGCGCTCGTCACGCGTCCAAAAAGCGTCGAACCGAATGTGGTTCCCAGACCGGTAAACTTCGGCGTGTTGGTCAGGTTCTGAACCTCCCAGCGCATTTCCACGCGATGCTGCCTTTCCCGACTCCCGCCAAATAGCAGTCCTTTTGCGAGCGAGAAGTTCCAGCTGAAACTGCATGGCCCCTCGACCGAGCCTCGCCGTTCGTTGCCGAAGGCACCAGGCGCGGGGACCGTGAACGCGCCGGTGTTAAAGAAACTGAGCGACGAGCCTCCGCAGATGCCGAAGTTCGGATTGCCTGACGCGCCGTCGCAATCGCCATCGAGACGGCACAGGTCGGCGCGCTCCGAGAAATTCGAGCCCGTTCCGGAATTATTCGCAGCATTTCCGCCCAGCAGCACGGTGAAGGGATTGCCGGTCTGCCATGTAATTACATTGTTGAGACGCCAGTTTCCAAGCAGGTGTTCTTCCCAACCGTGCGTCGCATAACGGTGGCGCTCGCCGAATGGCAATTCGTACACGGAAAAGACGCGCAGTTGATGCCGGATATCGAAAGGCGAGAGGCCATATTCAGCGGCGATATTGCCGTCTTGCTGAACGACCGTCGGTGCAGTGCCTCCAATCGAACTCGAATTATCGAGAGATTTCGAGAATGTATAGATTCCCTGAAAGCTGATGCCGTGGGTGAAACGGTGGATTACGCGGACTTGTAGCGCGTTGTAAATCGAATGCGCGCCCGACTGATCGTAGAGGAAACTCACGGCCTCAGGAATTTTCAGTTCCGCCTGCGTGTCGAGGGGATTGGTGCCTGCAGGCGCACGGTTGGGAGCGCGGAGAATATCGAGATTGTCGCCCTTTGTTCCTGTGTAGGTGAGATCGAGCAGCCAATTTCTGCTGAATGTCGTCTCCGTGCTAAGCGTCCAGATTTGGGCGCGGCCATCGCGGTAGAAAGGATTCACGGCAGTGGTGTTGAGGATCCTTCCCGCGTTGCCATTTTGAATTTGCAACAAGGCTGTCTGCAAAACTAGCGGCTCGGTAGGAGTTGTGAGCTGCGTCGAGGAGGTTGCGAAAGGCGGTTGGTAAGCAAGGTAGTTCGTCGCGAGCGTGTTATAGGCCGCTTCGTTATAGAAAATCGAATAACCGGCGCGGACGACAGTTTTTGGTTTGATGATCGGAGGCAGCCAAGCCACGCCTATGCGTGGCGCCCAATTCCCGTAGTCGCCATGAACGAGCGCTTGGGGATACTGGCCACTGAATGGACCGGTGCCGCCGGGAAGCACCTGTGCGGCGCAGGTTGGACACGGCGGAGCGATGTTAACGACATTCGGATCGAGATCGATATTGGAAATGTGATTGGAGATTTCGATGGGGGGCGTCACGGCTTCGTAGCGCAGTCCATAGAGCAAAGTGAAACGCGAATTGACGCGCCAGTCGTCCTGCGCGAAGGCAATGAAATCCCAGCTTCGAAAGTAGTCATTTGTAATTCCGAAGCGGCCGGCGGCGGAATACGGATCACCGAGGAGGAAATCGGCGAAGTCGTTTCCGGTGCCTGTGACGGGCGTGCCATTGACGAGTTCGCTGGTGAGCAAACCCGTGAAGGAGAATTGGCCGCGGGGGTTGGGATTTGTGTCTGTGTTTAGCTGGATTCGGCGGACTTCGCCGCCGAACTTCATCGTGTGCTTTTTATGCACAAACGTCATGGTATCGAGAAAACGAAGCGTCTGATTCCGCGTGAGCGATGGGACTGGATCGCCAAAACCGGAGAAGCTCGTGAAATTCAGGCCGGGATAGCCAAAATCAATCGCATCCGGGCTGCCGCCCTCGATTCCCACTTGCGAGGCGATGTCGTTGACGAAGGAATTGTCGCTCAGAATCTGAATGCGGCTTCGGCTGTAGTTTATGTGCGAATCGTTGACAAAACTTGGCGTCCAGTTTTGCGTAAGGCCCAGATCAAGATTCTGATTGCGCGTGGACTGCGTGCCGCCCACTTGAGCGAAACTGCCGAGCGTGTTGGAGCCTGAGCCGTTGTAGTTGTAGCCCACCTGCACATTGAACTTCGCATTGATCGTATGGAGGACATGCACGTTCAGGATATTGCTCGACAGCGGAGTGGCGGCCTGCAGAAGATAATTCTGCGCCTGATTCGGTCCGGTGCCTGCAATATTGGGCGTCGGGATGAAATTGAGGAGACCCTGCGCCGAGCTGTTTATGGGGCCGATCTGCTGTGCAGCGCCGCTTGCGCAGTTTGTGTTGGCGACCGTTGGGAATGGGGTATTCGTCGCGCTGAATGGAACGAAGAGCGTCGGGACGCCCGCGTTCGCGAGGCAAAATAGGCCGTTGCGCTCTTCGAGCGTGGGCACTGTCGAAAATGTGTTGACGGCGGTCTGTTCGTTTTCGTGCTGATAGTTCACGAAGAAATAGGTTTTGTCGCTGCCGTTGTAGATGTGCGGAATTTTCAGCGGGCCGCCGATATTTGCGCCGAAGCGATTATCGTAGTGGCCGACCTTTGGCGATTCGACGCCGGTAATCGAATACGGCCGGGCATCAAATGCCGAATTTTCGTAGCGGTCGTAGAATCCGAAGCGAATCCGGTTCACTTGCTGGCGAAGAAAACGTCCGCCGCCTCCGCCACCGAATTGGCCTCCGCCGCCGGCGCCGCCACCTGGGCCACCGCCAAAAGCACCGCCACTGCCACCGCCGCCACCGAAGATCGCTCCTCCACCTCCGCCTGCGCCGCCTCCGCCCCCAAATCGTTGCCGGCCACCGCCCGCGCCGCCTGGACCACCTTGTCCGCCAGGGCCTTCCGGGCCAGCGGCATTCAGGCCTGCGAGCCCAGCGGGCCCATTGAACGTCGACCCTTGACCGATCGTTCCTTGCAATAGGAAAGAATCGCCGGACGCTGAGGCGCCACCGGTTGTGAGAGCCGCTGAGAGCTGCGGCCCGGCGTTGTTGTTATTTTGCGGCGTCGCGGTCTCGCCGGGTTGAGCAGTGCCTTCGCCGGTCAGATCCGTTTGTTGAAATCCGCCGCGACCTGCTGCAGTAGCCAGTCCCTGGCTGAGCGCATTAGAGACGCCCGGCGGAAGCGGCTGTCTACCGCCATTTCCACCGGCGCTATTTCCGTTCGCTGGCTTTCCTGCTGCTTTTCCGCCCGTGGCAGCTAGAGCCTTCGAATTCGCGTTCGACGGTTTGGGTGCAGAAGCAACGTTTTCGGAGCTCTGCTTCGCGCTAGCGGGATTGGGGGCCGACGCGGTCAACTGAGCGAGGGTGGCTACGCTCAAAACCATTGGAATGGGCAAGGGAGGCACAACAGGAAGCTCGACGTCGAGCGACGAAGGAATGAAGCCTAGCTGGCTCGCCTCGATGTGATAACGGCCAGGAGGGAGCGCGGGAAATTCAAATTTTCCGGATTCGTCGGTCCAGCTGACCCAGCTTTTCTTTGTGTCCGTGTTTGTGACTCGAACTATCGCCCCAGGTATGGGACTTGTCTCGGGATTTCGAACGATGCCTGTCACAGCGGGACCTGACATTCGCTGTGTGGCAGACGATTCAAGAGAGGACGCTTTCGAGTCGGATCGGACTTGTGCTGGAGTTTGCGCTTCTTGCGCAGAAGCCAGGATCGGAACCAGAGCGAGTAGAAGCAACATCATGCCAACTTGCTGCAACCATTGGCAGCGGCACCTACCTGTGAGCTGGAATAATATAAACCACCACCCGATTATCCTTTTGACGCTCTTGAGGCGGCCAGAGTTACTTTTGGCAACTGGCGAATGACCAACTCAATGCGCTTGAAGCGGCAATATCTTCGGACGAAATTGGCGACCCGGTCCGTGGCACAAGCAGCGAGTGGGGAGTTTCACTGCTGGCTCGCTGATATGGCACGGACCGGATCATCGCTTCAACCGCGCTATTCGAGAGATTGCGACTGATATTAATCCGACGCGCCGCCTGCAGCGTCGTAGACAAAACGATATGTGACGGGTTCCTTCAATCGTTCATTTTCCATTTTTGTGGTCACATATAATTGCTTGCCGTCCGGAGACAAGCTGTACGTGCGAGTGGATTTTCCTCGCGGGCTCTGCGTTACGGCGACTAGCTGGCCATTTTGCCATTGAGACGTGGTGGTTCTCTGGCCCTCGCCTTCCGGTGCCGCATTCTTTTCAGCGGAGGAATCGCTGGACGGATACTGCGCGAGCACGCGTCCTGATTTTCCGGTGATCTTCACGTTCGATCCGGTCTGCTCGATTGTCAGCGTCTGCAGCTCATCCATCATGCCTGCGCGCTGAGCACGCCCGGCGCCTTCGTGGCCGCCCTGCCCGCGGCTGCCACCGTAACCACCTTCTCCTTGGCCGCCGCCCGAATCGCCGCGTGCCGCCTGCATTTTCTGGCGTACGTCATCGCTTTGATCTTTATTCAATTGCCAGTGGCCAGCCAGTTTTGGCGTATTCGCAGTCGCATCTTGCAAAGCAGCAAGCGCCGATACTTCCCTCGCCGCGGCTCTCGCGAATGAAAACAAAAGCGCGGCGCCAAGTATCGCCAGTAGAGACCAGCCAAGCCTTGCGGTCGCGCGTCGTAATGGTTTTCCTGCCATTTCGTTTCTTATCATCTCGCTCCTCGTCTTCCCAAATCTCTATGATTTGACGTCACATCTAAGGATTCCGTCCGGAGCCATGGAAAGTTCCTGAGACTTTTTGAGGAGAAGCTCAACTGAGGCGCTATGGATGTGCGGGTGCTAAAGCAAGCTGGCCACTGGCATGGACATCGATATCGACGCTGTCGGTGACTCGCAGAAGGAAGGTGCTCGGATTCTTCAGTCCCCATTCCACGTAAGGCACCGAAAACTTGGTGGTCGCTTGCGCCTGTCCCGGCGTCCCGGGCTGAACCGCGAAGGTGACAGCCATGTCGTGGTCCTGGCCATGAAGTTTCATCACGCCCGAAACGGTTACCTGGGACGTTCCTTGTGGCGCGATCGCTCCCTGAATGCGGCTCGGAATGAAAACGATCTCCGAAAACTTCGGACTTTCCAGAATCTCCTGGTGCATTTTTTTGTCGCGGCCTTCGTTGCCGCTCTCGCCGCTGAGCGCGTCCACCACGATGGCACCGGTTGCGGTGCCTTTGGCAGGATCGAAATGAATTTCGCCGCGCTTCAATTTGAATGTGCCGTGGACAGTGTGGAGCGATGCGCCGAGCGTGAACTCGATGGTGCTCTTTGAGGGATCGAGCGTGAATATTGATTCCTGCGCAAAAAGGTGAGGCGAGCAAAACAGCGCTGCAGCCAAGAGTACGATTGGAGGCGCAGTTCGAACCCCGCTATGCCCCAGAATCCGCAGGGCACGCTTCATTCTATGCCCAGAGGACACGCCAGGAGAGGTCAAGCAGTTCTTTGGCATCAAAAGCGTGGTCTTGTGGTTTGCTTGTGTGAATGGAGATAATTTTCGCGAATAATTCCGGCCGGCTTTCGAACATCCGCAGCGCTTTGCGCCGAACCCACGCACTGGCATCCATTAGTAATAACAAGCGCGTCATCCGCAGAGGCATGCTTACGATTTTGCGATGCGCTGAGGGATAGGAACGCAGATCCCCTTGCGACAATGCCTCGGCGGGCGCGATTGCCTGCTGCAATCCCAGACTCAGGCCATGGCCCGCGATCCCGTCCACCGAACATGAAGCGTCACCAACGAGCGCGATGTGTTTCGAAGCCACTCGCCACGAACTCGTTAGCCCGACGAGGCTTCCCTGTTCGGGAGTTGATCCGTGCGCATTCTCCAATCGACGCGCGACTTCGGGAAATTCCGCGAGACCATCCTCAATTCGCAACTTCGAGTCACGCGAAAAGAAGCTTACGCAAACATCTTCCGCTTGGGTGGGCGTGACGACCATTTGAAATCTCCTGCCCCAATAAACCTCCACAGAACTCGACCACGGCGCAATCGCGAAATGACGGCGGAATCCAAACCGGGTGCGGCGGCTAATTCGCGGCCAGTTGAATTTGGCCCAGCGGCGAACTGAGGAATTCAATCCGTCGGCGCCGATAAGCCACCGATAATGCACGAGCTCGCCGTTCATCCTCGCGCCTGCGGAAGCAAAATCGGAGACGCAGGCCCCCCACCGAAATTGCACACCGACCTCCGCCGCTCTAGCCACGAGCAGATTGTGAAGCACGGTACGGCGCAGTCCGAACGCGCGCCCACGTTTGATCGGAGCGCTAACGGAATGGAAGTTATCAGAAAAGCGAAATCCTTTGAGAGGAAAACCGAGAGATGAATTTAGTTCGATACCGATGCTGCGAAGGGCTTCCACGGCTTCAGGAAGCAGCCCTTCGCCACAAGGTTTGTTAATCGGCGGACGCCGGGCATCCGCTATCGTAACCCGGAGGCCCTTCGCAGCCGCAGCAATTGCGGTCGCCAGGCCGGCCGGGCCCGCACCAATAACCAGAACATCGGATTTCATTACTCCCGGCCCTCGCTCCCCTTACCATTTCAGTAGCACCAATTCCGAGCAGAACCCAGGCCCCATTGCAGCAAGGATACTGTAGCTGCCGGCGGGCGGGCGCCGATGGGTATAGACATCCTCTAATACTAAGAGCACCGAAGTGGACGAAATGTTGCCAACCTTCCGCAAACATTCCCAGGACGCGGCGAGATCTTTCGCTGTAATGCCCAAAGCCTGAGCTGTGGCTTCGAGGACCTTCGGGCCTCCAGTGTGCATGACCCAGCTCTTAACGTCGCTACGTTTCAATCCGTGCTCGCCGAGAAACGTGTCTACGTCCTCTCCGAGATGTTTCACAACGGTATCGGGAACTTCCGGAGAGAGCACGATGTGGAAGCCTTTTTCAGAGATGTCCCACCCCATCACGCGTTCGGTGTTCGGGTAGAGGATGGACTTGGTAGCCAAAATCTCCGGACCCTTCGATTCGCGCTCAGAGCCGACCACGATCGTCGCGGCCGCGCCATCCCCAAAGAGCAGAGCCGATATCAGATGCGCCATCGATAGATCGTTGCGCTGAAGCGTGAGCGAACAAAGCTCGATAGAAACCAGCGCCGCTGCCTGATCCGGGTAGCCATGGACGTAATCTGCCGCGCGCGATATCCCTGCCGCTCCAGCGACGCAGCCCAGCCCGAATATTGGAATCCGCTTGATGTTCGGCGAAAGCCCCATGCGATTCACGAGGCGCGCATCGATTGAGGGCGCGGCGATTCCCGTGACCGATGTGACGAAAATCGCGCTCAACTCATCGGGCTCGATTCCAGCGCGAGCAAGCGCGCGGCACAGTGCCTTCTCGCCCAAGTCTAGAGCGCACTCGATCCACACATTATTCGCCTGGCCAAATGTTTCCATGTTCTCGTAGAAATCGATCGGGCGGACCGTGTACCTTCCCTCGACCTGCATGCTCTCATCGAGGCGATCCAGAATCGCGGGATTTGGTAAGCGATGTCGCCAGTCGTTTTTGAGCGCTTCCACCAACAGCTCTTGCTTGTAGTAGTGCTCTGGAAACGCACTTGCAACGCTAGCAATTCTCATTCGTCAGGCTCCTAGGGATGCGTAATGGCTCGGGGGATATTACATCGAGTGGGGCTTATAACCCACGATGATTTACGTAAATCCTTTCTCAAGGGTAGCGTGCCTATATTACGCCAACCGGACGCCTAGGGGGACATAAAAGAAGAAACCCGGGTCCGCTGGGGGTGGCGGACCCGGGTCGGGGGTTGAGAGGGGCTTGGGCCGGTAAACTTTTTTTACTTCGAACTCGCGCTCGCTGCGCCTAATAGTTCCAGCGCCGCAGGATCAGTGTCACTCGAAAAACTAGTTGCAACCCTAATACCAACAGCGTGTCGCGCACGGCATTCATACGGTTCCGCAGAGGCGATGCTGAATGCTTCGAGAGCGGCGCTGCGCTACCAATCGCCTCTTGCCTTACTGCCCAACGGTTGCCTGCTAAGGCGCTCATGCGGTCGCCGTCCTAGTTAACCATGTACACCGGATTGTCATGCTCGACGCATACAACCATGGATTTGAAGATATCGATGTCCCAGCTGTCTGCGATTCGGAGCCTCACGATGTCATCGGTTTCCGACAGCATCCTGCCACGGAGCGGAACTCGTAGATTCCCCGCCACTACTCGTAGGACCACCGGTTGCCCCATCCAAGCTGCGTAGCCACCTTTCATCGCTGCCCCCTCTGAGAGTGAATGCCTCGTGCAACCACAGTCTCAGGCGTGGGTTCGGACTGGCCAATGGTACAGGGGGCTATGCTTGGTAGGAGGGTAGTACTATCTCCCAACTAACTGATTCAATGTGCTTTACGTGTAATCCCGGGCGGCCGTAGGAAATTGCGCGCGAAATGAGGCAGATCGCGAAACAGAGCGCCCCGCCGCAGGTCAATGCGCACCATTTTCTGCTATTGTTTTAGTTCGCCCTCTCGGGCGATACCCGCCGCTTGAAGATGGCGAAAGAATCGCAATGATCGAATCGCTGAAACAACTGCTGGCGCACCTCTACGACGTCAAGGGCCTGATCGAATGGGGTGGTCCCCTTCTTGTATGCGCAATCGTATTTATCGAGACCGGGATGTTCGTCGGCTTTTTTCTTCCTGGCGATTCCCTGCTCGTCACTGCAGGCGTCTTTGCCGGGGCTGGGCATGCGAACATCACCACCCTGCTGGTTTTCGTTACGTTATGTGCGATTGCAGGGGATCAACTCGGATACCTTATTGGTAGGATGGCGGGGCAAAGTCTTTACAAACGCGAAGACTCGCATTTCTTCAAGAAGCGCCATCTCGAGCGGGCGCACGAATTCTATGAAAAATATGGCGGGAAGACGGTTATCTTGGCGCGTTTTGTTCCTATCATCCGGACTTTCTGTCCACCGGTAACAGGCGCGGCTAAAATGAGCTATTCGCGCTATCTCCTCTACGACATCTTTGGAGGCTTCCTGTGGGTCTGGAGCATGACCCTTCTCGGATACACCTTGGGCCGCAGCGTGCCCAATATTGACAAGCGGATTCACATTGTGATCGCGGCTGTGATCGTCGCGTCGCTTCTACCGGCTGCATACTCGGCATGGAAAGCGCGTTCGCAGGCGCAGACGTTGTCGCCGACACGCGCTAAAACCGAAGAAGAATAACTTTGGGAAATGACAAAAAGTGGCGCCGCAACTGCAGCAACAGGGTTGCAGCAAAAAGCGGTTTTGGGGGATTTGCGGAGTAGTTTTGCGGCTGACAGACAAAAGAGCCGGCAGGATGCCGGCGCTGCAAGGGAACGATGCGAGGGTATCCGCCAAGAATCGATGTTCGACGTGCGCTTGTTCGGAGCGGAGCCGTGCGCGGCCGTGATTGAGATAAAAAAACGGGGAACCTGGCGGCTCCCCGTTTTTTCTTTATCCGTAAGCCAGCGCCTATGTCGAAGACATTGACGCGGGCGCGCACCGCAAAAGCGGTGTGTAAACGGCTTTCAAAATTCTAGGCCCGGTGGAGTCATTGTCTCTCCTTTCCGTGCACTAGCGACTACAACTCCGGTTTTACTCCCATGCTGCTGAGCGCGCAAGCGGAATCTTTGCGCGCCCCAGCACTGCAAATCACCGCGGTGCTTTTACTTTTCACCGTGCGGTGAATTTCCGTGTTCGCCACCACCCGACCGCTCACCGCCGCCTCCTGAAGCGTGCTGCGTAGCGTGGGACTGCGACGCCTGATGCTGTGCGGGCGCGTGAGCCGGAGCGCTATGCTCCTGTCTCACGTTCTGTCGCGGCGCAGCATTATGCGTCGAAGTCGAAGGTGAACGAACCTCAGAGTGGTTTGGCTGATGAGCACCGTTCGTGGTTGTATGTGTGCGCGACGGCTCTGTGCGCACCGCCGTATGCGGCGTCTGTGCGTGATTCGCGCGCGGCTCACTCACGTTATGATGCTCGGTATTATGCGTAGCTGTATTCATCCGTGGTGCAGTGTTTGTAGCGTGACGCGCTTCCGGAGTTCGTGCCGATCGATCAGCATGTGTATCAGCTGCCCGATTGCGCTGCTCTGCAGACCTGGTCTCTTCAGAGCGGCGCATCTCGGCAGATTTGTTCGCTTCAGCCGACTTACGAACCTCCGCCGATCGGTTTGCCTCTGCTGGCCTATGCGCTTCTGAAGCTCTCGCTTCTGCAGGATGGTTTCGAGCTTCGGTAGCCGTTCTTGTATTGCGAGCTTCTGCCGATCGGCCGCCAAATTCCCCGGCACGCTGCGAAGCCGTCACGCCAGGACGTCCATGGTTCTCTGACGCCCACTGACGCCGATCGCTCCGCGCCAGCGATTCTTGATGCGCTTGCACCGAAGTTGCGCCGAAGCGCCGCTCTCGCATTGCCGTCTCTTCACGCGCGGTTGGACGCGCATCGATTCCACCACGTCCGCCGTTGTAGCTCACGTGGCTCACGGATCGCTCAACGACCCGCCGGCTGTACACATTATGGATGACGGTCGTGTTCACGCGGGTCACTGATCTATTGTAAAAAAAGTCTCGTCCGCGCCAATAGCCGCCCTCATATCCGACTCCGAAATAGCCGAACCCGTAGTTGATGCCGCCGTAGAAACCTACGTGCGGCCCCCAATACCCTGCGTGCCAGAGATAGACGCCATTGCCCCAACCCCAGTAGCCCGGAGTCCAAAGCACTCCGACCGCCGGGGCGACCACCCACGTGCCCGGTACCCAGTAATAGCCGTCGGGTCCCCACGCCCAGTAACCCGGTGTCCAGATGTAGTTGGGACCCGGACAAATAGGTTGCGTGTACACCGGAATCGCCGGCGGCGGGGTGGTAATCGAAACACCGACACTTACCTGTGCTCTAGCACCACCTGGAAGAGAAAGCATTGCTATCGCAATTAGCAGGGAAAAAATTCCATAACGAATCTTGAGCATGAATAGCCTCCTCGACAATCGGGGCGGTTCCTAAATGTTAGGCTGGCCCATGTCCACTGCCAATGCCGGAATCCGTGTAGCAAAAACCCCTGAGGGTATTTGCCAGTCAGGTGTTTGCTGTAGAATCTGGCTCGCGCACGGATGAAGCGAGAAGGAGTAAAATTTGAAACAGAGTCCTCTGGGAACTTCGACATTGCCAATAAAATCTGCGAGGTTGGCGGGCGCGGTTCTTGTAGCAGGATATTTAAGCGCGCCCTTCGTTACTGCCACGCCGAAGGCTCTCCCCTTACACCAAAGCAAAATCCAACAAGACCCAAATAAAACGCAGGGAGGAAACGTGGCACCACAGCATGCGAGCGGGCCGTTCGAGGTGAAACTCGTACCGCAAGGAACACCTGATAAAGCCGAGGGCTCGACGCTCGCGAGAATGTCGCTCGACAAGCAGTATCACGGCGGCCTCGAGGCGACGGCCAAGGGCGAGATGCTTACAGCGGGAACCGAAGTGCAAGGCTCGGCCGGCTACGTCGCGATCGAAAGAGTTACCGGCACCTTGAACGGCCATACCGGAAGCTTCGTCTTACAGCACAGCGGAACGCTGACGCGAGGTGCGCCCGTACAGAATATCACCGTGGTGCCGGACTCCGGCTCCGAGGAGCTCACAGGCATCACTGGAAAGCTTACGGTGATCATTGAAGGCGGAAAACATTCTTACGAGTTCGAATACGAACTGCCGCAGACGCGATAATTCGGATGTGATTCCTGACGCCTATGGAGGGGTGGCTATTTGAGAAAGAGGGCTTCCCTGAGCTGATCGCGACCTACAAAAGTCTTCGATGATCTAAACTTTCCGAAGAGGTCGAGAATCTCGCGGTTCTGAAACACGTGCGCGTGGACGGCAAGAGTTGGAGCAGGAAGCATTTCGATCGTCTGCGTGTCAACGATTCGATACCGGTGAAATCGCTCGGCTGGCCGGCTGTGAAACATGGCAAGAATGATCCCCGAAGGTTGCAGCAGTGAATACAGCCTTTCCATCGCGCGCGGCAATACCTCCGCATCAAAATAATCGAGCAGGTCCCAGGCTAGAACACCGTGAAAGCTTTGTTCCGCATAGCGCAGCCCGGTTTCGAGGAATTTTTCGGCCAGGTATGCCTGAGAAATTTTCTGATGGCCGTTTCCCACGGGCGCAAGCCGCAGGCCTTCCTCTTCGGCGCTCAGAAATTCTTTCCATGAGCGCAGCGAGTCCTCGGTGGTGACGCGGTACCCCTTTTCGATGAAAAAATTGAGCGTGGCCTGGGAAACTTGCCCGAGGTCGAGGATACGGGGATTTTTTTCATCTTCGAGGTGCTGGAGAAACTCCTTCAAGCCGTTTGAGATACGGAAATTCGCGGACGGCAAAGCGGCGGAGCCGGTTGATCCAGCGCCCGGCTTGGACTGAACGGCCGTACCGGCATTGCTTGAACGCGTCTTGGCTGTCCAATTCATGTAAGCCTATTCCCCAGATGCGTGGGCAATCGCGCGCGGCGCTTCGATCGTTGTCACAGTCGCCGCCGGCGAAATAGGCGCGAGAGCTTCCACTTGTTTAGCGTCGCCTGCACGCGTCATTTCGACTTTACCGCGCAAGCGCGCGCCATCGTCAATTGCGATGCGCGGGGTGATGAGGCTGCCCTGCACGCGACTCGAGCCTCCAAGTTGCACGTTCGCCGATGCTTTCAAGTCTCCAGTTACGATGCCCTCGACCACGATTTCACGAGCTTCGATATTAGCCTTCACTTTCCCGTTGGGTCCCACGGTTACTTTCGACTGAGGGAAATGGAACTGACCCTCGGCCTGGCCGTCAATGTAGAGGTCGTCGTTACCGGAGATCTCGCCCTTAATACGGATTCCGGAAGATATGCGCGAAATGCCGCGCGGAGCAGACGAATTTGCGAGTGAAGGAGTGATGGATGGAACGGCCTGCATAGGCGGAGCAATCACCGGAAGCGGGACCGCAGGGACAGCCTTAGCAACTTCGGCAGAAGGGCTAGCGGGCGGAGCTGCGGGAATCGTCGTTTGTGCACTGCCCGGAACGGCTGCGTTCGAATCTAAAGATTGCGAAGACGGTTTTGTATCTGCAGGCTTACGCCACATAAAAGCTTTCCTCCCCGAGCACAATCGCCAGGAACGCTCGGCCGGGCGGCAGGCGTATCCAAAACGTGCTCGAACTATAGTACAGGGGTGGCTGGCTGTAAATCGAGAGTGTGACGCCTTTTCTCAATTGAACACGGGCGTAAGGGTTTGAAACCAGAGCCGCTGAAACGGTATGTGCATCGCTATTCCGCAGTTCCCAACGAGCCACGATGTAGCCCATGAGTTCATAGAAGAAGGTCTTCACTCCCTCGCGAGTACGCCACCAGCTGTTGGGATCGTAAGCAGGGTCTGGGGCGGCGATCACGCGAAGCTCAGCGCCGGGCGCCAGCGCATGCTCGTAGATGAATCTCGCGCGCCGGGTGTGGTAGTTGGAAGTGACTACAATGATTTTCTTCCATCCGTGAGTGGCAAGGAACTCTGAGACGGCGTTCGCTTCTTCGAGGGTGTTGCGAGCGCGGTTCGGGAAGCGAACTACTGCGGTTGCAGGAACGCCGCGATCGGTGAGATCCCTCTGCATGAGCTCAGCGATCGATGCGTAGGGGCGCAAAATGCGGCCGCTGGCGACAACCCGCGGAGCCCAACTTGCCCGGTAGAGGTCGGCTGCGCGCGATGCCCTCACGGCGTCATAGTCGTCATCGCTTAAGACCACGATCGCATCCGATGTCTGCGGGGATTCGTCAACAACCCAGAAGCTGCCGGCGAAACGAAGAATCGGATAGCGCGCGAGATAGATTACAAACGCGAGTATCACCAGGAAGATCAGAAACAGGAGGCGAAAAAAGATTCCGCCTCGGTTGGAGCGGGCCGATTTGAATTTTGCCTTGCCTGCTCTCATTTCGCGGGATCGAGCTGGCGCAGGCGCTCGGCCGCTTCCTCCGGGAGAAGGCCGTTAAAATATACCTCCTTGATGCTGTAGGACTTGCTTCGCGCCTCGACGATCGGAAGTATTTCTATGTGCCAATGGTAATCGCCCGCGATCGTTCGCCAGTAGTCGCTGAGTTCGCCCTTCGTTTGCAGCGTGTTGGGCGCCGTATGAACCACGAGGTGGTAATTGTCAGAAATTTTCAGCAAGCGGCGCAATGTACGGCCGAGCAGACTTGCGAGGTGCCGCCGATTCTCTCCGGGCGTGGGCGCTTCGAACTGGTGGTTGTGCGCCCGCGGCATTAGCCAGATTTCGTAGGGCACGCGGGAGGCGTAGGGGCAGAAGGCGAAATAGTCGCCTACAGTGTCCACGATGCGTTTCTTTTGGCGCACTTCCTGGCGAAGGATGTCGCAAAAAACGCAGCGTTCGCGGTCGCGAAACCATTCGCGGGCGGCACGCAGTTCGTAGAGGATCCGTCGAGGAACAAATGTGGTCGCGGTCACCTGGGAATGGGAATGCGACCATTCCTCCCCTGATTGCGGCCCCTGATTCTTGAATACGGCAACATATTTGAAACGGGCGTCGCGCTTGAGGTCGGCGATGCGCAAAGCATACGCTTCGAGCACCCTTTCAATCTGCTCGTCAGGCATTTGCGCGAGGTATCGCGCATGATCGGGCGTTTCCACAATGATCTCGTGAGCGCCGGTCGCGTCCATGCGATCGTAGATTCCTTCCGCGGTTCGCGACGTATCGCCTTCAATGTGATAATGCGGGCGGAAATGCGGATAGGTGCGAACCTGCCACGGGCCCTGTGACGGAAGGTCGAGGAGCACCTTGGTCTCCAGGCGATTTTCTGAACATAACGGGCACGGATCGGGCCGAGGTTTCTCACGTTCCGGATGGCCGACGACGACCCAACTGCGAGTGATTGGATCTTTACGAAGTTCCATTTTTGGTATGAGAAGTGCGACGGTCATCTTATAACGGCCATCGTGTAGGGGCAAAGGAACTCGTTGCCAATGCGAAACGGAGTTACGTGGTGAACGTTACGTGGTGGCGAACGGTCGCGCGATGAAACGGGACGGTAAATGCAAGGTCAGCGTGTGTAATGCGTGGGCGTCGGGCCGACTTCGAGACGGTGCCGATCCCAAATGGCGCCTTCCCGGGTGTAGTTGGCCATCTCGAAATCCTGGGTAAGCTCGAGGCAATCCGTGGGGCAAGCGTCTTCGCACAGGCCGCAGAACATGCATCGCGACGTGTCGTAAGTGAAGGTAGTGAGAACCTTGCGGCGAGTGGCGTCGTCGCGAAGCCAGCCCACGACGATAAGATTTTCGGGACAAGCGAGAGCGCAGAGGTTGCAGGCGATGCACAGCGATTCGCCTGTCTCCGGGTTCATGTTGAGACGGGGCGCGCCGCGATAGCGCTCGGCCACCATGGGACGTTCGAGCGGATACTGCTCGGTGTAAATATTCTTGGGCGCCTGATACCGGAACGTCAGCCACATCCCCTTGAGCAAATCCACGAGGAAGAGACGGCGCAGAAGGTCTTTCATCGATTCGTAGTCTGACCGGGCATGAAAACTTTGTCAAGGCGGAGGAGCGCAGCGTTCGAATATCACTGCGTATCACAGCCCCGTCTGCATCAGTTCCCGTGCTGTGTTTTCACGCTTGCAACGAACTCGCCAAGAACCGCTTGGCTCATCAGGTCCGGAGGCAGCAAGCCTTGCGCCAGGATGAAGTCATGGAAATCCTTCTGCTTGAATTTGGCCCCGAGTGCTGCCTCGGTTTCTTTGCGCAGCGACAGCAGCTTCGTGTATCCGTAGAAGTAGCTGTTGGCCTGACCTGGTGCTCGGTAAGTGAAGCGCTCCACTTCCTCCTTTGCGAAGGCATGCGACAGCACCACATCCTTCTCCATGACGCGATAGGCATCCTCCGGCTGAATCTTGCCAGATTGCAGTTCCGGGTCCAGGAAGGCACGTGCGGCACGCTGGAGCCGCAGATCGAGCGAAATCAACTGGCCCTCCGGCGGCATGTAAGGCTCGATCAGATACTCAGAGTAAAGTCCCCAACCCTCCACGTTGGTGCTGTTGAATGCAAATTTTGCGCGGGCCAGGGAAACACCATGCTCGAGCATGGAATCGAATTGCAGTTCGTGGCCTGGGCGGGCTTCGTGGGCAGTCAGAGTCCATGCCGCGGCATCGTAGGTGAAATCGTCATATTTATCGGTGATGCTTTCGCCCGCCGGACCGGGAATATTCAGCGGGAGGACGAATTCACCTTTCTGTCCGGTATTGTGCAGAAACGGCGGCGGGACCATGTGGGGCGCCGGCTGCTGCGCCGTCTCAGCGGCTGTGGCGATGCGGATACGGGCCGGACGATCGGGAAGGGTCACAATCTTCTGCGCGATGATAATTTGCTCGATTTGCTTCAACCGATTCTCGTAGAACGGAAGAATCGCGTCGCCTACAAGTTGCTGTTTCTTGAGTTCGTGAATCACGTCGCGGTAATCACTCGACGGAAGATTGCGTTCTTTCGCTATTCGCGCCGCGATTGGCTGCATTTCGCCCTGAATTTCTGTGAATGCTTCATGCGCCATTGCGGCAATCTTCGCAGGTGGAATGTCGATGCCGAATTGCTCGAGATTCAGCGCATATTCTTCCGGCGGCAAGCGGAAGTCGGATCGCGCTTTTGGCAAGACGTTCGCCCTTATCCATGCGTCATAGTCGGCGAGCTGTACTTTGAGCTTGCCGAATGGCTCCTGCCAACCCTCCAGCTTGTATTTTGTTAAGAGCGCTGCGATTCCGTCGATGTAGTTCGAATTGCGCGAGAGCTCGGTTTCAATTTCCACGCGCGGCGGATAGATGATGCCGGGCTTTGCCATCTGCTCCGTCGCGCGTTGCTTCAGAATCTCCACGATGGGCGCGTAGCCGGGTTCGATACCCGCATATTTGCGGATACGTGCTACGGCCGCGGGGCGGCGGTCGGGCGCCGTCTGTTCATCGAGCAAAATCTGCAGGCCGGCGAAGACGTAGCTGCTCGCATTGATGAATGGCACCAGGTGCGCTCGGTCGAAGTCCTCAGCGCGGAATTGCAGCTCGACCGCGCGGATCATGATTTGCAAATCTTCCGCAACTTCCTTCTGCTGCTGCTGCGCCGCCGCGGCCTTCAACTTTACCAGCACTTCAGCGGTTTCCTGGCGCTCGAGGTCTTCGTCGGCTCGAGTGGGCTGAGAGATGAGCGGATCGTATTGGCTCAATCCTTCTCGCGTACCGCGATCGGGATGATGCTTCATCGATACGGCGAAGAGCTGATTTGCGTAGCCGTTGCTGATGGCGATCCAGGATTGATCCGCCGGCGGATGATTGGCGAAGGCTGACACGAACATCAAGGCACCGAGCAGCAGCAAAACGGATTTGGGCATTCGCATCCTCATTTAAGGTTTCTACGACCTGCTTAACAGTCTCTGCAATCTGGCGCCCGTGAATTTGGGGGCTTAGTAAAGCATGCGAGGCCTTGAACCGCAACTTCGTGCTGCGAATTCGCGCGGCTCCGGTGCCCCAATACGCGATTTTTCTGCCGATTAGGAATCGCTATCCGTCATGATTTTAGGCACTTACGAAAATTTCTAATCGCGCTACCGTAGATTAACTTTGACTCATAGTGGGCTGCGAAGTGAGCGCGAAATGATGGGCGTTTAGTGTCCAGTTGAAGGCTTGCCCAGGTCAAATTTGCGGATGAGCAGGGCGAGTGGGGCGCCGATCAGGACGATCCAGCCGAGCGCCGTGAAGCAATCGAGAGAGCCTTGAAACGACGCTTGCAGCTGAAGGAGTTGACCGAGTTTGGCCTGGGCGTGCTGAGCGGCGTCGGCGGGCGAGAAGCCATGGATGGCGAAATAACTGGTAAAGGAATGAAGCGTGTTGCGGTAATTTGCGTCGCCGTTCGTAATGTGCGCGACGAGGACAGATTGGTGGTATTGCGTCCGCCGCGCCAACATCGTGGTGACAAAGGCAATGCCGAAGCTCGCGCCTTGATTTCGGAAAAGATTGGTGAGGCTCGAGGCTTTGTTGTTTTTATTCTTAGGCAAGAAGGAGTAGGCCACCTGGCTTACGGGGACGAATAACGGCGCTATCCCCAGCCCCTGGAGCGCGCGAGCTATTGCGAAATGGCGATAGTCGGCGCCGAGGTCGAAGCTCGCGAAATGCCACATCGCGATCGCAAAGATGCAATAACCAACCCCGATTAACGACCGCACGCCGACTTTCGGCAGAAGCGAAACCACTACAGGAGCCAGCACCACAATTACGAGGGCGCCGGGGCCGAGGACGAGGCCTGCGTCTGTGGCAGTATAGCCGTAAAGCTGCTGGAGCATTTGCGGGATCAGGACGGTGGAACCGAATAAAGCAAACCGAATAAGAAATAGAAAACGCTTGCCAGCGCGAAATTCCTGTCGCGGAGTAGACGAATTTCCACCACAGGATCGGGGTGACGCCACTCCCATACAACCGCAACTACAAGCGCGATGATAGCGACGAGGAAAAAAACCAAGATAAATCTACTTTCGAACCAGTCGTCTATTTGGCCGCGATCGAGGACAACCTCGAGACACGCAAATCCAATCGCGATGAGCACGATTCCCAGGCCGTCGATTTTCAGCTTGCCGCCTCGACGCGCTGCTTCCACCTCGCGGGTAAATTCCGGCGGGTCAGAGACAAGCCGGCTAGTGAGGATCACTGAAATGATTCCGATCGGGATGTTGATGAAGAAAACCCAGCGCCAGCTCCAATTGTCTGTGATCCAGCCGCCGAGGGGAGGACCGACCACCGGCGCGGTGACAATTGCCATGCTGTAGAGAGCAAAAGCGGCCGCGCGCTTGGATGCGGGAAACGTGTCAACGAGGATTGCCTGTTCGACGGGCGCGAGGCCACCACCTCCAACTCCTTGCAGGATGCGGAAGAAAATCAGCAGGCCGAGGCTCGGCGCGATCCCGCACAGAAATGAACTGATGGTGAAGAGCACAACGCACGCCATGTAGTAGCGTTTGCGTCCGAAGACGCGGCTGAGCCACGCCGATAGCGGCAGGACGACGGCGTTGGCGACGAGATAGCTGGTGAGCACCCAGGTGCTTTCGTCATAGCTGACAGCGAGGCCGCCGGCAATGTGGGGCAGGGCGACATTGGCGATCGCCGTATCGAGCAATTCCATGAAGGTGGCGAGGGTGACGGTGATCGCGATGAACCACGGGTTAATGGCTGCCCGCTGAGCAGGTATTGCGAAGGACGCCGGGGCTGCGATGGACTCGCTCATTGGGGGATTGGATGTTTAAGAGACCGTTCGGTCGCATATTATGGTATACTTCATTGCAAGACCAGTCGGTCGCAACCGCGAACTGACTGGCTGAAGGATGTAATCATCGCCACGGGTCGAGCGGGCACGGCATGCCGTGCGCCTACCGAGGCGGAGGCCTAATTGAGAGGTGAGCTATGACTACTAAGGGAGAGCGAACGCGGCAGGAAATTGTGCGGAATGCGGCACCGTTGTTTAACACAAAGGGGTATGAGGGCACTTCCCTTTCGGATCTGATGGCTGCGACCGGATTACGGAAGGGCGGGATTTACCGTCATTTTGCGAGCAAGGAAGAATTGGCGGCGGAGGCGTTCGACTACGCGTGGGGGAAAGCGGTCAGTGGGCGGCTTGATGGAGTCGAAGACGTATCAAACAGCGTCGATCGAATTGAGAAAATGATCGCGAATTTTGTCGAGAAGCGATCAGGGCTCGTGGCAGGAGGTTGTCCCCTGCTGAATACGGCGATTGAGTCGGACGACGGCAATGCCCTGCTTCGTGGCCGGGCCAGGAAAGCACTACGAACATGGAGTGAACGAATCGCCGAAGTCGTAAAAGAAGGCAAACGCAAAGGAGAAATTGATGGGCGAACGGACCCGCGAAAGGTCTCGCAGCTGATTATTGGCTCGCTGGAAGGGGCTCTCATGATCAGCCGGATTGAGGCAAACGATGAAGCGCTCGCGGGTGCCCGGAATTTCCTGAACCAGTATCTGGAGGAAAGGGTTCGAGCTTCAACGGTTCGCCCCTCTCAGAAACGAGCCTCGTAACCAGTTCATTGAGTTTCAAGGACGCTCGGAGGTCATTGATGGCAACGAGACAAATCAGCGTGGAACGCTTCAGCATTACCTCTGCGAAGCCGTTTGGCGAAGTGGTGAAAGCGCTCGAGGCATCCGTGGGCCATCCGAATATGAGCACGTTTATGAGCGACGTCGTCTCGGCAAAGTCATTTACCGATCTCGAGAAGATGATTCATGCTGCTATAGGTGCTTCTGGACTGATGCAATTTATGAGATTTGATCTGGGTGAGATAGTTCGGAAAGAGCGAGGCGACAGCGCGCCACGAAGCCTGCGCTATTTGATTGGCAATCCGCTCATCATGAAACAGATGCTCGAGCGCTCACCAGATGCCGGATCATATGCACCGGTAACGATTCTGCTGGATGAGCGGCCAGACGGAGTGCGGCTCTCCTACGACCGGATGGCGAGCTTTCTCGCTGCATATGGAAACGATGAAGCGTTGAAAGTGGCGCGGGATTTGGATGCAAAGATCGAAACGCTTCTGACGAAAGCGGCGGCCTGATGCGAAGCGCTTCACCCTCCGCTTTTTGGGCGGAGGGCGAGCACTGAACGTTACCGACGATGTTAGCGACGCTTTTGGCTTCGACTCTGCGGACCGCTATTGACGTTGGGGACTTCCTCACCAAGCGCAGTGGCCAAATCAATCTGATGATCCTGTTCCTGCATCAGGATTTGACGAATCTGCTCGGCCATCGCGAACTCGCCGAGCGCTTCGCACTGCCGGACACGATCACGATAATTTCGAACCGTTTCGTTTTCATTCTCGAGGTCAAACCGCAGCATGTCCTTGGCTTTTTCCGAAGTGCGAACGGGCTTCGGTGTCACGGTGGGCATTTTGCCGAGGTAGTCGATCTGGCGCGAGATTGTAAGCGCGTGATCGAGTTCCTGCTTCGCGTGAATCTCCAGCTGGCTAGCAATGTCCATATACTCGGCACCTTTTAGAACCTGCGAGTACACAACATACGAAATGATGGCCTGATATTCGCGGGACAGATCTTCATTTAATAATTCCGCGAGGCGGTCGCGGGAAATCTCGGTCTCGGTTGCAGCGGTCTTCGGCTCAGCCATTGAATTCCTCCTAGATTTGAAACGAAAAGGTGTGCAACTTCAGCGTCGCGCGAGCAGTGCAGAGCACCGTCGTGCTCCTATCAGTATCCTACCAATCCCCAAAAGGAGCTAGCGATCCATCGCCTGACGAAATCCCGCTGGGCTGCCATTCTGACGAGAATAATTCGTTGAGTGCCCCGTGCTATTCTCAAAGTCTTCTTATGAACGAAAACTCAAGCGACGTGGAGTTCATGAAAGCCGCGATGGATGAGGCGCGAGCGGCCGGAAGCCGTGGCGAAGTTCCTATCGGGGCAGTTGTCGTCCTCGATGGCGCTATCGTTTCGCGCGCAGGTAATCGAACGATTGGCGATTGCGACCCGACGGCACATGCGGAAGTGATCGCGCTACGCGAAGCCGCGCACAAGATCCGAAATCACCGCCTGCTCGGGACTACGTTATACGTGACGATTGAACCGTGCGCGATGTGTGCCGGTGCCATGATTCAGGCGCGCGTCGCGCGGCTCGTGTATGGCGCAGACGATGCGAAGGCGGGAGCCGTGAGGTCCTGTTTTTCGATTCTCGAACATGAAAAGCTGAATCATCGCGTGGATGTGACATCAGGCGTCCTGGCCGAGGAGTCCGTCGTCTTGCTGCGTGCATTTTTTGAGGTGAGACGGTGATGCGAAAGGTGCGCACAGCCTAGCGAGATGGGAGCTTCCGAAGTTGTCTCGCGGGCGACGCATTGCTATAGCCGGTATGCAAGAGTTCATGCAGCGCGTCGGGATGGACTTTCGAAAGCCTTACAAGCACCCAGGCATAATTGCGGTAGTGTTCGGTAATGAAATAAGTTTCCGGATCGCCGGCCATTAGCTCTTCTCGCTGATCAAAAGGCATCTTGAGAACGATCGTATCGGGATCCGCCTCAGTGCGCCAACGCACGAAGAGTTTCCCTTTCACTTTCAGCGCGGGCGTCTTGTAGGAAGTGCCCTCTTCAACGTTTGGGAACGTGAGCGCCATGCGCCGGACTGTGTCGTAAGTAACAGGTTGCGATCGCTTCATCGAGCGCGCCTCGGGTACGCGGCTATCTTAGCGCGAACAATGCCCAACCTCATCTTGCTTCGCCAGTGTTTCGGACGTAATGCGCGTTCGAACTCCACTCGCTTGCGGTTCGGGATTTGATTACACTTTTCTGATTTACATAAAGTTTTGTGCGCTCTGGAGGAAATGCGACGTATGACCACCCTGGATCTAAAGAGGACTAGAAGCAAAATCCTATGGACTTGGCTCAATGCTGCCGCACTGTGTGTCTTTGCAGCTGATTCCCTGCACGCACAGACCCCCGCACAGATCAAGACTCCGGATCCACATCACACCCTGCTCAACCAGTTCAGCGATTCGATGGATGAACTTACCGCGCGCGTTTCGCCTGCGGTTGTCCAAGTGCGCGTGACAGGCTATCGAGCTGTGGAAGATAAAGATCAAGACGAGACCGGCATGATTGGGCGGCAGCGTAGCCTCGCTTCAGGCGTAATTGTCGATCCCGATGGCTACATCATCACCAATGCGCACGTGGTGAAAGGAGCGCAGCGCATCCGCGTTTTCCTGACTCCCGGATCTGATAATGGATCGCAGGTTCGAAGCAGTCTTGGAATTGGCGAACATCCCGCGCCCTTGGAGGCAAAGATCGTCGGGATCGCCTCAACAATTGATTTGGCATTGCTGAAGGTCGAGGCGAAAAATCTTCCCACGCTTCCCTTCGCTGATTACAGAAATCTGAAGAAAGGCCAAATCGTGCTGGCCTTCGGGAATCCGGAAGGTCTCGAAAATTCGGTGACCATGGGAATCGTGAGCGCCGTTGCCCGGCAAGCGGATCCCAGCACGGCGACCGTTTACATTCAAACTGACGCACCCATCAATCCGGGAAATAGCGGCGGACCGCTCGTGGATACGGAAGGGCGAGTGGTGGGAATCAACACGTTCATACTCTCGGAAACCGGCGGCAGCCAGGGGCTGGGATTCGCGATTCCCAGCAGCCTGGTGGAATTTGTCTATGGAGAACTGCGGAAATACGGGCGCGTGCACCGCAGCATCATCGGCGCCACCTTGCAGGAAATCTCACCCGATCTTGCGTCGGGGCTTTCGCTTCCGCGGCAGGAAGGCGTGATCGTTTCAGATATTCTTGCGGATGGTCCGGCCGCAAAGGCTGGGCTGAAGATTGGCGACGTGATCGTGACCCTGGATGAGCGGCCCATCGGCGCGCTGCCGATCGCTGAGATGATTATCACGACGAAGCCTGCGGGCGCTATCGTTCACCTTGAAGTTCTGCGCGGAACGCAGAAAGTGTCGCTGAACATCGCGGTGGCGGAGCAGAAAGAGAAAATCGATCGGTTGGCTGATCTCGTCGACCCTGCAAAGTCACTCATCGCGAAGCTCGGGATTTTTGGAGTGCAGGTGGATGCAAAGCTGGGCGACGACGTGGAGGATTTGCGTATTCCGTCAGGAATCGTGGTCGCCGCTCTTTCTGCCGACCTCTCTGGAATCGAAACAGATCTGCAGGTCGGTGACGTGATTCACGCAATAAATGGAGCACGCGTGGAAACGCTCGATGGCCTGCGCGCCGCGTTGAATGCGATTCCGCCGGGCGGTGCGGGCGTGTTGCAGGTGGAGCGCGACGAAAAGCTTTCTTATGTGACGTTTGAAATGGAGTGACGCCGAGAAAATCCTGTTTGAGTTTCTTTCGCGCGAAGTTGTGAGAGATTCGACCGTTTGTTAGACTTGACGAGGAGAGGTGTCTGAGCGGTCGAAAGAGCTCGCCTCGAAAGCGAGTGTTGGGGAAACTCAACCGTGGGTTCGAATCCCACCCTCTCCGCCATTTAAATAATAACCAGTACAAAAGCTGCAGTTACATCCTTGCTACTGTTGTGCTACTATAATCCTGCGATTTCTTCCCTCTTTGTCAAAGCCTAGGGCCCGAATGGGCTGGTTCTTGCGGAGGCCCAAGAATGTCCATTTACACGCGAGCAAAGGATAAGACCGGCCAATGGCGCTACGGGAAGGTCAAGACCGGCCGAGGAATCAGGACCGGTGGTCTGAAGGGGCCGTTTCATCTCCGCTACACCACTCCGGAAGGAAAGCAAAGCTGGTGGCCTGACAAGCCGGAAACCTTCGAGGAAGCGGTCGAGCTGGATAGCAAGATCGACAGTATGGTGGCGGCGAAACAGCAGGGCCTCACCATCGCGGAGTATGAAGACAGGACAAATGCCAACCGCGTTCCGATCAAGTTGCCGCGATAAAGAAGGGACGTTCGCTGCCTGGCAAGATATCGATTTCAACAAAGGTACCTACCATGTGCGCCGCAAAGAAGACGCTGGATTCACACCCAAGACGCATGAGAGCCGCACTGTCCCGCTACCTGAGAGTTTGGTAAAGCTGCTTAAAGCCCGCCGAAAACATTCACAGCATCCCCGCTGGATCTTTGTCAACAGCGAAGGCAACCCGGACAACCACTTTCTCCGGAAACTGAAGACCATCGCATTGCGGGCTGGGCTCAACTGCGGTCAATGCAAAACAACGATCACCAAAGGCAGCTATGATCGGAAACGACTCGTGGAAGTGAGCTGTGCTATCGAACCGGTATGCCAGCATTGGTACCTGCATCGCCTCCGCAAGACCTGCGCCACACGATGGCAAGAGCACGGAATTCCCGTGCGAACAATCCAAGCCTGGCTAGGCCACAAAAACCTACAGACGACCATGATTTATCTTGGTGTCACTGATGTTGAGAAACTGCGACCACAGATAGACCGTGCGTTCGGCGACCGAACGGGTGGAATCTAAAAGCTGCCGCTCATCGGAACCACCGGTTCGAATCCAACTCGGTCCGCCAGCCAGTCTGGCTATTTTTCTCCGTTCCTCTAATTCCACGAGAATCCGCAAAGTTCGCCCGCAATTGATGGATTCTGGCGAGTCTCCCTCAGCTCAATTCGGCCGCAATTGTCTGCACCAGAGAAAGGGGCTTGGTTTTTCTCTCGATTCAAGCGCGAGGTGCACTTCCACACTATGGTCAGATTGCCGGTATAGAGCCCGAACATGTGCGTAGCCATCGACGACAGGAGCGATTGCCGGTGCCCCTAAGAGGCGGCTCTCTTGTCAGTTATACTGATTTGATGGCTCCCAATTCGATGCGATCGTTGACCGCTTTGTTTAGCTGCTGCTTGCATCCCACGTAGCGTTCGGTAGTCTGAACAGAGATATGTCCCAGGAGAAACTGAATTTGTTCCAACTCTCCACCTGCGTTGTGGCACAGGCGTGCACAGCTACGACGCAAGTCGTGAGGGGCGAGTCTGTCGATTCCGGCACGCCGCGCACATTTCTTCACGACATACCACACAACGTTTTGGGTTACTCCTAAGCCCCAGACGGCACCATCTCTTCGAATTGACCGAAACAGCTTTCCCTCTCGAATACCAGCAGCAGAAGTCCAAGCGTCTAGATCCTCCTTGACCCAACAGGGTATGGGTACTGTCCTGATGTGTCGAGCCTTACCGACGAGGTCAACAATTACCCAATGGTTCTCCCGTTTTTGAACTTGGTCTGATTTGAGCGTAAGCAATTCCGAGCGCCGCAGCCCGCACCCCAACAAGAGAGCAAGCATTGCCCGATCCCGCTTTCAACGAAGCGTTTCTGGGTGAGAAGTACCGAGTAGCTGGCGGCCTTGCTGAGCCGTGAGCCAATTGCCCACGGGTTGTCCCAAACGCTTCAGTCCTTTGACCCGCCTGATTCCGGCGACGAGTTCAGGGCTTAGTAATCCAGTGTCCGCCGCCTCATACGCAATTCTGCGAATGGCGGCCAACCGAACGTTGATGGTGGAAGGTGCCAATGGAATGTTTTCAAGATGCAGTCGATAGCAAAGCACGACAGCCCGGTTTAAAGCCAACCTGGGTTCCGAACAATACCAACGAATGAATTCTTCAATCGCGTGTTTGTATGATCGGCGCGATTGCAGGGACCCGAGGCTATTCAGGACAACAGATTTCGAGTGTTCTAGTTCAGGGAGGGTCAGGGCGTATCTTCGACGCTTTGAACGATGACGAGCCGGCTTTATCATGGTGGCCGCGGCCTCCTTGGCCGCCAGCCTATTTGTAAACGTCTGATTTCGATTTTCCTACGGTGGTAAGACGGGAGAGAAGCACGAATCCGAACCCATCCGTTAATCTTCAGGCAAGGGAGCTGCTTAGGTCCGCTTCGACTCAAAAGAGCTGACCCGAATGTCCCATTTTGAGATAGGTAGTGATAAGCGGATTTCTCGACATCTATCCGGCTCGGTCCCATTTTTGAGGTCAAGGTCTACATTTATTGCAGCTTCGCGTACTCCGCTTTGGCCTCCGTCAGAATAGGGATGTGGGAGGTCCGTTTCTTTTCAGAAATCCGGAGAGATCTCATTGCGGCAGCCCCACGCGCCGCACCAAGTCGCGGAATCGGGAGTCGGTGCGGATGGGGTCCCAGTAGGGATCGACGTTGAGATAGATCAGGGCGTTGCCGTGGTTTGTATAGCCCTTTTCGAGGGAATCGAAGGCGGCGTCGAAATCGCCTAAGCGGACTTGCACGGCGGCGACATCCGCGTCCTGCATATAATCACACCAGCCGTAGCCCCGAGGATTTGCGAACGTTCGCGGATGCGAAGCGGCTTCTTCGCACAGAGATAGATACTTTCGCCAGTAGCCTTTTTCCCCGGACTGACGATAGCCTTTGCGGAGTTCCACGAGACTAGCCGAACTGATTCCGAACTTTTCCTCGGACTTCATGAATTCCTCGATCGCGTCGCCGCCACGTGCGGTGCGCTCGTAAATCAAGCCGGAATGGTAGTGAGGCCATGCGACCTCAGGGAAAAGCCGCAGCGACTTTGCGGATTGTTGCAGCGCGTCGTCATAATGCCGCGCCAGATAGACGGACCAGATGGACATACCGCGGATAAATTCAGAGTAAGGGTCGAGTTCTATGGCGCGACGGGCTTCGGCACCCGATTCATCGAAACGGCGCATAGCTACCAGAAAATGCGCGTACCACATACGCGCTTCCGAAGAATTGGGATTCAGCTGGATGGCGCGTTTGAACTCGGTTTCCGCGGCGGGCCAATTCCAATCATAAATCAGTTTGACGTTGGCCAGCGCCATGTGCGCTTCGGCTAAGCTGTCGTCGAGCTGCAGCGCGCGTGTTGCTGCGTCGCGTGCCAGCGGCAGGGTGTCCTTGGGAGTCAGGTCGCTCGAGAAGATGTCGCCCGACCACGCATGGAGGGCATAACAGTCGGCCAGGCCAGCATAGCCGAGAGGGTCGTTGGGATCGTCTTCGATAGCCTGCTGGAGGTAGCGGATTCCCTGATCGAGCCCTTCGCGGGTGTCGTTGTTGCAGAGACGATGGCCGCGGAGATATTCGTCGTGCGCTTTGGGGTTGACAGGGCGGGCGGCCCCGAGGAGCTTTTGCTCCTGGGGCGTGAGATTGACTTGGATTTCGCGGGCTACGGACTGCGCGACTTCGCGCTGGACCGTTAGGATGTCGCCTACTTCGCTTTCGTAGGTTTCGGCCCAAAGGTGCTTTTCCGGCGAGGCTTGCACCAGATTCGCGGTGATGCGCATGTGTGTTCCGGAGCGCACGACCGTGCCTTCCACGAGCGCGTCTACGTTCAGCTCTTTCGCTATCTCCGGCAGCGGCTTCTTTGTCCCCTTGTACTGCATCACCGAGGTGCGCGAGATCACTCGTAGTGCGCTGATTTTTCCGAGATCGGTAGTCAAGGCCTCCGTCATGCCGTCGGCGAAAAAGTCTTGCTCCGCATTGTTGGAAAGATTGGTCAACGGCAGAACGGCGAGGGACTGAATACGAGGTGGATTGAAACGGCCGAAGATGCGTTCGCGTACTGGCCGGAGGATCAGCGCGGCAATCAGAACGACGGCGATGACGACTGCTGCGGCGATGGCTTTCTTGCGGCTGCCGCTGGTTGGTGATGGCGTCGACGTCTCGGTCCGTGTTGCGGCGGACAACGAGGATTCGACCACGGGCCCGACCGTGTTCGCTACTGGTTTTGCCGTAACAGCCGAAACTGGGAAAGCCTGTGCTCCAAGCGGCGCCGCTGCGGAAGAAGCCGCGCTGACAAAACTTGCGGAGACCGGCTCGGCCACTGTAGCCACCGCGGTGCGCCCCGATTCAGTATCCCGTTTCAGCCGCTGCAAGTCGGTGCGCATCTCCGCCGCCGATTGGTAGCGGAGCTTTTTGTCCTTCTCCAGCGCCTTGTTGATGACATCTTCGAGCTTTTGGGGAATATCGGGATTCAACCGCACCGCTGGCACCGGAGCGCGATTCAAAATTCCGTCGGTAATAACACCGGAACTTTCTCCGCGAAAGGGAAGCGTCCCTCTGGCCGTTTCGTAGAGCACCACTCCGAAGGAGAACAAGTCCGTGCGGGCATCCAGTTGTTTTGCACGTATTTGTTCCGGTGACATGTATGCCACCGTGCCGACAGCGGTGCCAGGGCTGGTGAGATGTTCTTCGCTGATACCCATCGTGGCGTTGGTGGCGAGCGTGGCCTCTGCTTCCGTTTCGCCTTTTTGCGTCAGCTTCGCCAGACCAAAATCGAGAATCTTGCTGTGGCCGCGTTCGGTGACGAAGATGTTGGCGGGCTTGATGTCCCGGTGGACGATTCCTTTTGCATGCGCCGCGTCTAGTGCATCTGCAATCTCAATTGCCAGATCCAGTGTTTCGTCGAGTGGCAACGGCTTGCCGGAGATGCGGTGCTTCAGGGTTTTCCCTTCCATGAACTCCATGGCGATGAAGGCATGACCGTCCTGTTCGCCGATGTCATGAATCGTGCAAATGTTGGGATGATTCAGGGCAGACGCGGCTTGCGCTTCGCGTTCGAAACGAGCAAGAGCCTGCGGGTCGCGTGCCACTTCCTGCGGCAAGAATTTCAGCGCCACGAAGCGATGAAGCCGGGCGTCCTCGGCTTTGTAGACGACGCCCATGCCACCGTCGCCGAGTTTTCCGACGATGCGGTAGTGAGAAATCGTACGGCCGATAATAGATGATGAATCAGCCACTTCGCGCGCATCTTACGCCTGCTACCGGATAACTGTCGAGAAGAGGAGTGGCTGTTGAAAAAGTCTTCGTGAATGTGAGCTGAAGTGTTGGCAGCAACGTCTACATGAGGAAGCGTTCTGCCGATGCTCTTGTTCATCGCCATTCACGGAGGCTTGCGGATTATGATGGGACAACACGCCCGTTCCGAGTCGCTGTTCTACTACTTTCGCATCGAAGATCAGGTTCCTGAAAACCACCTACTGCGTCTCCTGGACCGGCACATCAGTTTCGATTTCGTTCGTGAGAAGTTGAAGGACTCCTACAGCGATACGGGCCGACCCTCGATCGATCCGGAACTCCTCTTGCGCATCCTGCTGATCGGCTATCTGTACGGCGTCACCAGCGAGCGCAAGCTGATCGAGGAACTGCAGATGCATCTGGCCTGGCGCTGGTTTACCGGACTCAGCTTCGATCAAGAGATTCCGCATCACTCCACCTTCTCGAAGAACCGCCACGGACGGTTCCATGAGTCCGACCTGTTTCAGCAACTCTTTGAAGAGATCGTGGATCGCTGCCAGGAAGCGGGATTAGTGGAAGGGGAACACCTGTCGGTCGATGGCAGCTTTATTGCCGCCAACGCCAGCCGGTCCAGCCGCATCCCGCGGGAGCAGTTAGCGGAAGCCGCGCAGGTGAAACTCACCATCCGCGAGTATTTAACCGAACTCGAGCAACAGAACCCGATCGAAGAGCCGACCCATCAACAAGCCCTGGTCTCGACGACCGATCCCGATTCCACGTATGCGACCAAGGGATCTCGGGCGGCGGAGCTGGGGTACTTCAACAACTATCTGATCGACAACCAGAGTGGGGTGATTGTGGGTGTGCAAGCGACGGCCGCTCGGTTGAGCCAGGAAAGTGTCGCGGCTCGCGAGATGATCACGCGGTCAGCGGAGAGACGCGGGCGTTTCCCACAGTCGGTTGCCGCCGACACGACCTATGGGAACGGTGAGCTTTTGGCCTGGTTTGAGGAACGAAACATCACTCCTTATATTCGCGTGAAAGAAAGTCCTGCTCCCAAAACCAACTTGTACGGGATCGAGAAGTTCACCTACGTTGCCGAGACGAACAGCTATCAATGTCCCGAAGGAAAGCGGCTTACCTACGTCGGTATCAATGCCATAAATCGAACGCATGTGTATGTGGCTACGCGGAAGCGCTGTCGCGACTGCCCGCAAAAAGCGCAATGCACCAGGGGCCACTATCGGCAGATCGCGATCCATGTCCACGAAGCGGCGCGACAACGGGCACGAGAGCGAACAACCGTGCCGGCTTTCGCGGCAGCGCAACGCCAACGCCGGAAAGTAGAAGCACTGTTTGCGGAATTGAAGAACCAGATCGGACTGCGAAGGGTGCGCTTGCGGAGAATCAAGCATGTTCGCGAACAGTTCTTTCTCGCAGCTACAGCCCAGAACTTGAAACGACTGGCTCGCTTCCTAAGATCGAGATCTCTAGAATCAGCCACGGTCCCGATCTGAGATAGAAAAAGACAGCGCGAAACATCGTGGGAAAATTACCCCACCTCAAGACTTCCGCCAGTGGGCGAGTTTTTCAACAGCCACAGGAATTATTACTACCTATCTCGTTTTGAGATGATGGGGAACCAGCACTGGCTAGCCTTCATGCCGCCATTGAACTGTCTTGTAGTGCGAAGCCTCGTAGATTCTGTGACTTCTCGTTGTATCTCAAAATGACCAAGAATTGACTCGCCGTGCATTGATGATCAGAGGCACTCGCGCGACAGTGACAGCAGCCTGTGAGCTTCATTTTAATGCGAGTCACAGGTTGCTGCGGTGAATGTGAATTTCCGCCGTAGCCGCAGGAATAGAAAGAAAAGGAGGAACCCATGAAAGCGAAACTCTCCATAGTAGCTCTTGCCTTGCTGCTCTCCGTCGTGGCGACTGGCACCTGCTACGCGCAGCAGACCACGCTGGCGGTGAAGATTCCATTTGCGTTCCAAGCTGGGGATCACACGCTGCCCGCTGGTGAATATCTCGTCGAGTCCGCAGTCACCGGAACACATGCGATTCAGCGACTCCGTCAAGTAGACGGCGACGCTGTGATGGCCTTCGTGACGATGTCAGTTGAAACCTGGAATGGGCATCCGAACCCCGAATTAGTATTCAATTGTTACGGACAGACCAGATTCCTTTCTCAGATTTGGACTGGAGGTGGTGAAGGACGGCAACTATTCAAGTCCAATCGTGAGAAGCAGACCGCAGCCGGAGAACGGGGGCGCGAGATTGTGCTGCTCCTGCAACCAACAGATGTCAGACCGTAACTCTGCCGCCATGTCATGTCGAGTTTCTCTCTTGAGATTCGCGCAAAAACTGGCAGGCACTCGACAAACTTCAACAAAAGCAAGAATGGGGAGCCGAAATCTTACGATGCGGCTTCCCATTCGCTTTTCTAGATACGATTTACTTTCGAACCCCGAAGTGATCCCAATCGACGTAAGAGTCTAGGATGTTGTAAACGGGGATTACCACCAGCCATCTCACGTTGAGATAGGTAGTGATAAGCGGATTTATCGACATGTAGTGCTCCCCGCTAATTTAGACAGTCAGGGTCTCCGAGTTTAGTACAGCTGTGAAAGCCAAGAAGGCCTCGTGCGGAGTACGATTCCCAACTCCGCGGTGAGGCCGGTCGTGATTGTACTCTTCGATCCAACGAGCAATCGATGCTCGCGCTTCTTCCAAGCTCCGATACTCTGCCGTCCAGACTTCCTCCTCTTTCAAGCTGCGATGGAACCGTTCGATGTAGCTGTTGCCTTCCGGGTGATGATAGGCCGTCCGCCGATGGGTGATGCCGAGCCGGCCCAACGTCTCCAAGAAGCGCGAAGAAGTGAACTGCGTTCCATTGTCCGTCGTCAGCGTCAAGTTTTCCTGACGGCTACCTTTGGGCAGCCGTTCTAGCACTGCTCGCTCGACCGCTGCGAGCGCATCTTCCGTCCGGCAGCGGTGCGAGAGATTCCATCCCACGATCTCCCGCGTGCAGCAGTCGATCACGCACACCAGGTAAGCCCAACCTACTGCTGGACCGGCCCACACTTTGGTCATGTCCGACTGCCAGATCTGATTCGGCTCGGCTGCTTCCACACGACCCCACTCTTTCTTCCTGCGTGCGCGCAAACGACGCGAGCGCACCAGCAGCCCACGTTCTCGCATCACCCGCAACACGCGCTTGCGATTCACGGGCAGGCCCCTCTTCCGCTGCAGCCACCACGTCACCCGCCGATAGCCGTAGGCCAGTTTCTCTCCGCACGCCATTACGATCTGCTCATCGTAGGTTCGATCCGCTCGGCTGCCTCGCGGCCGCTTCTGGTAGTACAGACTCGACCGGCTGATGGCCAAAGTCGCCGCTACCAGCGTGGCCGCGTAGCCCTGCGTTACCATCTCTCGCGCCTGGGAGTGAACGGCACCACAGCTCACTCCCCCACGACGTTTTTTAGGATCTCGATCTCCAGTGATTTTCGTCCTAGCGTCCGTTCCAACTGCCGGATGCGGTGATCTTTCTCGGTCTCGGCCGCGGCAGCGCTTCTCCCCCCAAGCGCTGCCTTCGCTCCCTGTTCCGCTTCATCCTTCCAGCGATAGAACAGATTCGGAGCGATCCCGTGACGCCGACACGTCTCCGAGACATTCCCGCTCTTGATGCCTTCCTGCACGATTTGCCACTTCTCTTCTGGGGATCGATCTACGCGTGGTTTTCTGCCCATGCTGCCTCCTGTTTGGAGGCCCTGATCTTACTCAAATGAGCTGTCCAGTTTTAGCGGGGAGCACTACAGACATCTATCGAAATTCAGCACATTCGCGCGATACTCGCGTCGAAATGCCAGGAATAGAGGGCAACTTTTCGACTGCTTTGCGGCGACTCCGAAAGGGGCCATGCCATTTGCGCCGGCGCAACCTAGATCCTATGGTGAGTCGGCCGTCCGTACTTCTGCCGAACCGAAACTCGCTCACGAGAGTTCATGCACGCCGAGCAACCGACGGCGACGCTCATCCGCCCTATCATTTGTGTGCGCCAAAACTTGTACCGCATTGCGCTGGTTGCCATAAGATATCCTTTTCTCAGGATCCGCCCCGGCGCCGAGTCGATGGTGCCGATTCGCTGAAACATATTGTCGCGACTGCCGAGGCGCGCGGTCAGACTGCCGACGGCGCTTTGTGCAGCGTCCAGTTGGCTCACGCTACTTGTAGAGTTCGGCCGACGATAGAGCCGCCCCCGTACCGACACCGCCGGTCATGAGCACCGAACCACTACTGCCGAGCAACGTCATCGTGTGGTAAATGCGAGGGGATTGCATTCCGCCCGTCGCAGTGAACATTCCGGTTGCCGGGTCGAACAATTCTGCAGCGTTGAGGAAACTTCCATCGTCGTCGCCGCCGGCCAGAAGAACGGTGCCATCGTTGAGAAGAGTTGCGGTGTGGCTGGAGCGAGCGGTCACCATATTGACACGGTCAACGGCGAGACGGTTCGACTGGTTTCGGAGACATTGCGAAGAATCTGGTCTTGGTTCGTCGCAGGAGCGGTGATAGAAGTGCGTCCTAGAGAGCCAAGATCATCTAGCCTATATGTCGGCGTTTGCACGAGAACCGGATATTCAACTCCCGTTTTTGGGTCCATCCAGAAGTTCGGAGCTGTCTGTCCACTACCGGAGAGGGCCAGAAGCAGATCGCTGGCCACGTCTCTCTGGGTGAGACCAAGCTGCTGCGCTTTTAGGCGATCAATGTTGATGTCGATTTCAGGGGTGTTTACTGCCTGCTGAATGAAGACGTCGGCGGTGCCCGGAATGTTCTTGATCTTATCCTTCAGCCCAACCGCGATCTGGTATGTTTCGGCAGCATCCTTCCCTTGTACCTGAACGTCGATCGGCGCGGGTGGGCCAAAATTTAATGTCTGGTTTGTGATGTCGGCCGGCTCGAAAAAGAAAGTCTCCTGCGGAAATTTCTCAGCAAGATCACTCCGAAGGATGCGCATCCATTCCTGCGTCGGGCGATGTTTGGGGCTGAGAGCAACGAGAACATCTCCATCACCGTTGCTCGTCGCGTCAGTTGCGGTGAACGCTAGGTTGACGCCTCCCGGCGGAAGGCCAATGTTGTCGACGATCATCGCAACTTCATTTTTGGGGATGACGCGCCGCACCTCTGCGTCAATACCCGCAAAAATCTCGTTTGCTACCTCGATGCGGGTTCCCGTCGGTGGCCGCACATGAAACTCCATCTGGCCTGAATCAACGTAGGGAAAGAAATTTTCTCCCAAAACAAAGACTAATGGGAGCGAAGCGAGCGAGACGATCGCGAACCCCACCAGCACCCCGGTTCGATGGGCTAGCGCCCATTCGAGCAATGAGCGGTAACGCTTCTGGAATTTCTCGAAGTAATGTTCGAACCGGAGATGGAAGCGCCAAATCAAGCTCCGGCTAGTCGGCGATTCAGATCCTCCCTGATACAGCGAAACCTCCGCCGGTAGTAGGAAATGCATCATCGTTGCCACCAGCGTGCGCGAGAGTAGATAGGAAGCGATCATTGCCAAGACGACTGACAAAGCCAAAGGTGTAAAGAGGAACTTCGCTGCCCCAGAAAGAAGAGTTACTGGAACAAAAACAATGCAGATGCACATGGTCGAAACCAGGGCAGGCACGGCCACTTGCTGCGCACTGTCCAGAATGGCGGCGCCGAGGGGCTTGTGGCCCTCCCCAAGATTCCGGTGCGTATTCTCAATCTCAACGGTTGCGTCGTCCACGAGGATACCGACCGCCAGCGCGAGACCGCCGAGCGACATCACATTAATTGTGTATCCGAGAGCGGCAAGAACAGACAGCGAGAACAGAATCGCAAGCGGAATCGAAGTGCAAACGATAAGGGTACTTCTCCAGCTTCCAAGAAAAATGAGGATCATTAAGGCCGTAAGAATGGCGGCTGTCGTCGCTTCCTGGACCACATCGAGCACCGAACCGCGTACGAGCACAGACTGATCAAAGATCGGAGTGATGGTGAGCGAACTTGGCAAGCCCGCCTTGATTCGCGGTATTGCGGCCTTCACCTGCGACACGATGGTGAGAGTCGAGAAATTGCCGTTCTTAATGACAGTTAGAAGGGCGCCCGGCGTGCCGTTCTCCTTTACGAGGCTTGTCTGGGGCGTATATCCGTCGTGAATCCAAGCGATGTCCTTCATCGTGATGATCGAGCCGTTCGTCGAGCGAATCGGCATATTGTTCAGTTCTGCGATCGACGAAGGGCTGCTGTTTGTCCCTATGATGTATTCCCGGTCCCCAATCTTCTCCGTGCCCGACGGCATGATCAGGTTTTGCGCGTTGAGTGCTGCGGAAATATCGGAGCCGGTTAGGTGCTTGGCTGCAAGCGCAGTGGGCTCCGCGTCTACCATAATGGCGCGCTGTTCGCCGCCATACGGCAGGGGAACCGACGCGCCCTCGATAGTGGCGAGCTGGCCGCGGATGAAGTTCTGTCCAAGATCATAGAGTTGTGACTGAGAAAGGCCCTTACCGCCGAGACTAAGTTGAATGATGGGCACGCTCGAGGCGTCGTATTTGAGAATCTGCGGCGGAAGGATACCTGGAGGCATTTGGCGCAAAACCGACTGTGACAAAGCTGTGACTTGGGCTATCGCCAAGTCGATCTGAACAGTCGGTTGGAAGTAAATCTTGATGACGCCGACACCACTGTAGGACTGCGACTCGATGTGCTGAATGTTGTTGACCGTTGTCGACATCGCGCGCTCGCAGATGCCTACAATTCGCTTGGACATGTTGTCTGCATCCAAGCCGTTGTACGTCCAAATCACGCTGACGATGGGTATGTCGATTTGCGGCAGAATGTCTATTGGCGTCGTAACGATCGCCGTCAGCCCAGCGATGAGAATGAGAAGCCCAACAATGACGAAAGTGTAGGGCCTCTGCAGTGCTACTCTAACAAGCCACATGAACTCTACTCGCGCTCACTCAGTGTTGGTGAGCGATTGTTTCTTCGGTGGGTAGCTTAGATCGTTGCGATCGATGTCCGTTGTGTGCGTGACGTCATTGGCTGGTTTAGTTAGAGTTTCGTCGGTTTTGAAATTCGAGGGCCGGAACAACCAATTCGTTCGCTCGACAAGGCGGTAAATACTGAATCGCGATCGGGGAACATCCCGACGCAGGCCGTTAGCCGTGCGACTTTCCGATCATAAGGGGTTTCCATCAGGAAGACAACGATCGACAATGCTACTCTCGGTTGCACAATATCCGAGGTTGGAGTAACAATGATGCGATTGCCCCTTCCAGCAGGGCGACGTTGATTTTTAAAATCACCGGCCAGCCAGAGAGTTTAAAGTCGTTCACGTTAGAGCGTCGAGAAATTTCGAAAGCTCAACAGCCGTAGCGCACAACCTTTCCAATCGCCTCTTCTCATGCTCGCTTCCAGTGCTCACGAAAATGCCCCGTGCGCACGCGGGGTCGGTCACACGAGACTTAGGATGTCTTGGATTCGTATTGCGCTAACCTAAGTGGAGGAACGGGGCGCGATGTAGTTTTCGGATTCAGAACAAAGGTCGAGTTCTTCGACGAACGGAGCTCACATGAAACCCATTCAGGCAGTCTGCGATAAGTGCAAGAAGACAGTGGACGCAAAACCATTACTCAGCGAAAACGAGCTTTGGGAGGCGCTGAATAAAGGCGACGAAATCGAAGTGATGCATCTTGCCGATGACGTCCATCACACATGGAAGCTCACCGGACAAGACAAAGATAATCTGCGCAAGACGCGGGCTGCCGGCACAGCCTAACCCACCCTGCCTGACTCTACCGCAGCCAACTAGAAGTGGTAGAGATTGGATGCGCGATCCAGCGTGGAAATGACCTCGCCAGCCGTCTCTGTGGGGACGTAACCATTAATAAACCTCCGCCAGATTGCGTCTGATATCTGACGTGCATGCATTGTCTCGATTGAGAAATGCCTCGCGCGACAAAAGCCCAAGCGTCAAGCAACGGGACGCGCGTCGGCTCGACGACTTTCGTTGATACAAGCCAACGATTCGTGGGTGGAAGGAGAGGCGGCCATGAAAACGTCTGACAGCACGGACGTAATACAAGGGGATGAGCAGTGCAGAGACGGCCACTATCGCGCAAAGCTAGACCTCCGCACGAAGTCTCCGACCGGCAATGGCACCGCTCCGGTCGCCGCGCCGGATCCGAACGACTCGGCCTCCGTGCAAGCCCAAAACCCAACTGATTTGGGCAAGCTCAGAGTTGGAGTTGCATCTGCAGAGGCAGCCGGCATTCCCGCCATCTGGAACACCATGCTCTACGGCGTTGGTGATATAGGTCCGCTTCGATCGCCTGAGATTTTTTTGAAGATCAACCAGGTCACTGGATTCGACTGCCGGAGCTGCGCCTGGCCAAGTCCCGACAAAAAGCGGAAGCTTTTTGAGTTTTGCGAGAACGGCGCCAAGGCTGTCTCTGACGAGTCCACAAAAAAGCGCATCGGGCAGGACTTCTTCGCCAAGCATTCAATAGCCGAACTCGCCACAAAATCCGACTACTGGCTCAATCAGCAGGGTCGTCTAACTTCCCCCATGGTTCGCCACGCGGGCGCGACGCACTATCAACCGATCACCTGGCCAGAGGCTTTTCGGATGATCGCGGAGGAGTTGAATCGTCTGGATTCGCCGAACCAGGCCAGCTTCTACACCTCCGGCAAGACCACCAATGAGCCTGCTTTTCTTCTGCAATTGTTCGCGCGGCAGTTTGGAACAAACAATCTTCCGGATTGCTCGAACATGTGCCATGAGTCGTCGGGAGTAGCGATGGTCGAGACGCTCGGCGTCGGCAAGGGCACGGCCACGCTGGAAGATATGGAGAGCACCGATCTCATCTTCATTTTTGGAAACAACCCCGGGACGAACCATCCGCGAATGTTGACCTCGCTGCAAAGGGCCAAGGACCATGGCGCCAAAATCATCGCGGTCAACCCTCTACCCGAAGTGAGCATGATGAGGGTAACGAATCCCAATCCCCAGGATTATCCAAATCCATTGGAGCTCCCCATTGCGCTGCTAGGCAAAGGCCAGGCCCTTGCCGATCTGTACCTCCCCGTGCGCGTGAATGGAGATACAGCGGCAGTCAAAGGAATCCTGAAAGACCTGTTCGAGCGGGAGCGCGCGGGACACGCATCGGCGATTGACCGTGAGTTTATTCAAACCTTCACCGAGGGTTTCGAAGCACTGCTGGCCGACCTGCAAGCTACGAGCTGGGAAGAAATCGAGGAAAACAGCGGGCTCACTCGAAATCAGCTGCGTGTCGCCGCCGATATGTACGCGGCTTCGAAGAAGACCATATGCGCCTGGTGCACAGGCCTCACTCAACAGCGCAACGGCGTAGACAATGTTTCGATGATCGTGAATCTTCTGCTCGTGGGCGGGAATATAGGCCGCCCCGGGGCAGGCACCGTATGTGTGCGCGGTCACTCGAATGTCCAGGGTGACCGCACGATGGGTGTGTGGGAGCGCCCGCCACAGCGCTTTCTGGATGTACTTGGGAAAGAGTTCAACTTTAACCCGCCCCGGAAGTCAGGGTACGACACCGTCGAGACTTTGCACGCGATGTTCGACGGAGACGTCAAGGTGTTTTTTGCGATCAGCGGCAATTTCCTTTCGAACGTGCCGGACACGGTCTACAGCGCGCACGCTATCGAGCGTTGCAAGCTTACGGCTTACGCCTCCACCAAGCTAAACCGCTCTCACCTGATCACAGGGGAGCGGGCTTTAATCCTCCCGTGTCTCGGACGAACCGAGAAAGACATGCAGGCGACTGGTAAGCAGTTCCTCACGGTGGAAGATTCGATGGGAATTATCGATCGTTCTGAAGGCTTCCTCCCACCCGCTTCACCGGAGCTACTGAGCGACGTCGCGATTATTGCGAATCTGGCAAATGCTACTCTAGGGTCTCGTACGACCACAAATTGGCTTGGCTTTGCGGCGGACTACAATTTGATTCGCGATGCCATTTCCAGGGTGATTCCGGGATTCGAGAACTTCAACGCGCGGCTCGCCGCGGAGAAATTCTTTTATTTGCCGAATGCAGCGAAGCAGCGCGTTTTCAAAACGAGTTCTGGTAAGGCCAAACTAAGCGTTTGCCCAATACCGAAGCATGACCTGAAGCCGGACGAATTTCTTTTGACAACGATTCGTAGCCACGATCAGTTCAATTCCACGATCTATGGACTAAATGACCGCTATCGGGGCGTCTTCGATGGCCGCCGCGTGCTTGTCCTGAACCCTTTCGATATGGAGGCAAGAAATCTCCAAGCCGGTCAGATCGTGAATATATACAGTCACTTTGAAGGCGAGATGCGCAAGGCACCCCGCTTCGCGATCGTCCCTTATGCGATTGCCCGCCGGAGCGCTGCTGCATACTATCCGGAAACCAATGTTTTGATCCCCATCCGCAGCGTTGCCGCCAAAAGCAATCAGCCCGCCTCCAAGTGCGTTCGCGTCACGCTGACTCCAGCAGATCCGGCGGAGATTCTGCATTTTCCAAAGGCCGATCTTACTCGCAACCTGGATCGTGCTGTACCGCGTGTTCCCTGACGCGAGAGTCATGGCTCTCGTGCTGTCCGTTGGCCAGCCAAGCTCGCGCAGGCCACGTCGTCGCCAGAGTTTACTCGGTCACCGACACTTCTATTGCATTTTGAGATAGGTGATGCGAAGCGGATTTATCAACAGTAATTGGTCGATGAAGGGAGACCAGTTTGGATACGTCAGTGCAAGTGGGACTATTTCTTAGCTGCATTACGAATTTGATGAACACGAGAACATCATATCCATCGAGCGATATAGTTATCACTACCTATCTCAGTCTGAGATAGCAGGTGCGAAGAGGATTTATCAACATCTATCCATCTCGCTCCCTTCAGGCCGAAGTTGAACGACCGCTACGACTGTGATACCTATCCTCACGGCGACACCGAGGCGCATAAATGAAAACTATCTCATTCATGATTTTGATTCTGCTGGTTGGCATTCCGTGTTTGGCTCAAAATAGCGATCAACCAAGCAAACAAGAAATCGTCGCATTGGCTCACAAGGCCGATGAAGCGGTCACGCTTTTCGAGCAAGCAAACAAATCGGCCGACCCATTCATTCCTGACAGTGCTGTTAAAAAGGGAGCAGATGCTGCATCAACGGCGCACCAGCTGGTCGGCGCCATAACGAAGAACGGACCGTCTGCATATGCGTTGGTGTCCCTAGTCATTGTTTTGAATGACGTGACATTTAATGCGGCTGTTGACGCACAAACCATCTCGCGAAAGGCCATGTCCGCAGCAACCGCAGGCCAGACGGTTAATTTGAATGCCTTGGCCGCAGCGGACTCCCTGAATGCGGCCCAATCATCATGCAAGGATATTTCCGAGCAGATAGGACACGTCGCACTGCGCCCAATCAAGGCGGAAAATGGACCAATGCACAACGCTGCGAGATAGGAGCCGAATCTCGGATTACTGGTGGTAAGCGGATTTCGCAACATCTATCCGGGCGAAAAGCAAAGGGTCGCGGGAATCCGCGTTTAGATGTGCGCGCCTATTGTGACTTCGGCTGGTTCTTATCGATGTGAGTCAAGTCGACCGCTTCCACATCCTTCACCGACTGAACAACCAACTGGGCATCAAAAAGCCCCATTTGGCCAAATCCTTTGAAGTCCGAGGGCTGAGATGGAGACCTTTTCACTCTCATTTCGAGATATCTGGTGCGAAGCGGATTTCTCAACATCTATCCGGCCCGGCCCATCACGACGCTCGGATTGGTGTCGAGAACCCTGCACTTGAAAGACATACTAATGAGGATTACGATTAACAACCAGTAATAATTGGCGCGCATCGGGAGACCGTAATGCCGCGAACAAGACCGCTCTTCTCTCAGCTGCTTCTGGTGGCAGTAGCAACCTTTCTTGGCACTCAGGCAGCCGCGCAAGAACTGAGACCGACAGAACTACCGCAGTGGGACTCGACGAACCAGGTCCTGTTTTTTGCTGATTGCCGCGCAGGCAGTGTGGTTCGAGCTTATGCGGACGGTCATCAACGTGGCGCAGACATCGATATACGCAAAGACTTTCCGGGCATTCAAGAATGCTATGCCGATAGCTTGACGGCTGGCCCGGACGGCACGACTTTGATCGCCGCTACATTGAACTTCGGGGAACGCAAGATTGAGCAGCCGATTCTGACCTACGATTCTTCGGGCAAGTTGCTGAAATCCTGGGACCCGGCTCCGCAATATGTGGAAGCCATCGCCTACAGCAAAGAAGATGACGCGCTTTTTATCCTCGGGGGACGTGACCTTCCGGATGGCCCATACGCTCCTAATTATCCGCTTCTGATCGAGTACAGCCGCGATGGGAGCGTACAAAAGGTCATGATTCCAGCCGGTGCCTTGAAGGACGGCGGAGATTCCTTCCACCAGGGCGGCCAATTTGGAGAGACGGCGCTGCGCGTCACGAAAAATCAAGTTTATTTCTACGCTCCCACGAATCGCGAAGCTGTCATTACCAACCGCAACGGAGTCGTTCTCGCCGATCGCAGCATAAGCGACATAATTGAGAAGATTTCAATGGAGGACGGCTATCACCTCGTTCAGATTCACGCGCTGGATTTCAGCGACGAAGGCGATATCGTGCTCCAGCTCCTGCGAAGCAACGACATCGATTACACGGTCGATGTTTTCCGCATAAACATCAAATCTGGCGAAGCCGTTGCAGTGCACAAATCCTTGAATGGTGCACCGCTTGATTTTGTCGGCCTCAAGGATGGGCAGTACGTATACATCGAGAAAGGCCAGAGGCTCGTGATTCAATCAGCCGAAGCCCAAGGGCCCTTCCGCTCGCCTCCAATTTGATTAGGTGACCGCAACCTCCGGGCGTCCTTCCCGATTGGAAACAGGGATTATCACTAGCTATCTCAGATTGAGATAGCTGGTTCTATAAAAGCAGTTGACCGCGCCACGGCACAGTCACTGGTGCCAGAAACTTGTCTCGAGTTTCCATTAACCGGAAAATCTAATCGTGGATTCGGTTCGGCAAGCTAAGGCCGACTTCCTACTGGTGCTTCGTGCCCGGATAAAAGCATGGCTCCGGTACAGGCGATCGCTGGCATGGTGGCAAGGACCGTCGATGCTGATGGTCCTCTGACCCCGTTGGAGAGATTCCTCAACCTATCGTCACCGGGCCGAACCGGATCCCAATCTTTCACTAAGGAGCGGCATGATGACAGACAAGAAGCTGTGGCGGAACCGGAAGGAGAGAAAGGAATGGGCGCGGCGGTTGCAATCGGAGGATCCGGGTCTGGAGGTGGTCCACCCGCATGCGGCGGGGATCGATGTGGGCAATGGCGCGCATTACGTTGCCGTACGACCGGACTGCGATCCGGAACCGGTGCGCCGGTTTGAGTGTTTCACCGCGGACCTGCATCGTCTGGCGGACTGGTTAAAGAGCTGCGGAGTGAAGACCGTGGCCATGCAGTCGACGGGAGTGTACTGGATCCCCATCTACGAGATTCTCGAAGACCATGGCTTCGAGGTGTATCTGGTCAATGCGCGGCACACCAGGAATCTGCCGGGACGCAAGAGCGATGTGCAGGAGAGCCAGTGGTTGCTGAAATTGCACACCCATGGGTTGTTGAACAACTCGTTTCAGCCGCCTTCGGAGATTCGTGTGCTTCGTACCTACTGGCGGCAACGGGGAGAACATGTGCATGGAGCGGCGACGTGCGTTCAACGTATGCAGAAAGCGTTGACGCAAATGAACGTACAGTTGGCTAACGTAATCAGCGATGTGAGCGGTCTGACCGGACAAGCCATCATACGGGCGATGGTAGCCGGAGAACGCGATCCGCGGAAGTTGGCCGAACTCAGTGATCCGCGGATTCAGGCCAGTCGTGAGGAGGTTGCGAGAAGCCTGGAGGGTAACTGGCGTCCGGAACTGCTGTTTGTGTTGCAGCAGGAAGTGGAGATGTACGACACCTATCAGCAACGGATCGCCGAGTGCGATGAGCAACTGCAGAAGCATCTGGCGAGTTTTGTGGATACTATTCCGCGCCAATCATCGCAAGCGGAACCTGAGAGAAAGAAGACAAAGCCAGCCAAGAATGCCCCTCGATTCGAGCTCGGCCGTGAGCTGCAGCGCATCACGGGAGTAGACCTAACCAGGATCGACGGCATCGACGTGATGGTCGCCCAGACTTTGATCAGTGAAGTGGGGCTGGATATGAGCCGGTGGAAAACCGAAGCGCACTTCTCCTCGTGGCTGGGATTATGTCCGGACAACCGCACCAGTGGAGACAAGGTGCTGGCCCGAGGCACTCGGCGTGTGGTCAATCGCGCGGCCACAGCGTTGCGGATGGCGGCCCTCACCTTGATGCGCAGTCGCACCTACCTCGGAGCACAATACCGCCGGTTGCGCACCAAGCTCGGTGCCCCGAAAGCCATTACGGCGATGGCCCACCGGCTCGCCCGATTGGTCTACCGAATGCTGAAGTACGGTCAGCGGTACGTTGACAAAGGTGCTGAATACTACGAGCACAGATACCGCCGACAACAGATCGACTTCCTCAGAAAGAAAGCAACCAAACTGGGACTCCAGATTACATTGGAAAAACCTTAAAGAAGTTTCTGGAGAGGGGATGTCAACAAAAAAGGTTCTCCCTCGGCCGGTAGCCGAGAGATTTTTTGTCTCGATATCCAGCCCACTATTTGCTGATGGCTCTCGATCGCTCGAGAGGTTCTTCTCTGGATGGCTCTTCCGTTCCCTCGGTTCATTTTTCGAGTGGTGACAACGTCCGCCGGCTCTTGAAACTTGGCAAGCGATTCGATTCCGTGGCAACCATGGTTCTATCCGAGGCTCTGGGCCTATCGCTATTTCTGGTTCTCCGAGGGGGCATAGCGTGGGAACGGTGACTCGGTGCCGCAGCACACAGGGTCGGACCAGCTATCTGATACTCCCCTCGAACCGAGCGTCTCAAGAACCGAACCGACCACCACCCCGGAGGATGGAACCAGCTCTCTACCAGAGACGCTCAAGCTGCTTGCCGATGTAACTCGTTGGCGTCGAAGCACACTCCTTTCTTCCAGATCGTCAAAGTGATCGCTGCGATCTTCCGTGCCAGGGTGAGCCGTGCCATCGCCGGTCTCCTTCCTTTGGCCAGAAGCCCAGCGTAGAATTCCTGGAACGGTCCCGGTCGAGTGCGAAGCGGATTTCCCAACAGTTACTCGGGCCGTTCACACTTCGACCGCACCTACATTTTCGAACATTTAGTGGGCTACCGATTCGCACCAGTTTGGATACGTCAGTGCAAGTAGGACTATTTCTTAGCTGCGTTAGTTGCCATTCAAGCGCGGAAGTTTTTTTCCTGCTGAATTTCTTCGTCGCTGAAGGCGGATGCGAAGTCTTCGGGCTCAAAGACCTGGCGGATCTCTATGCCGGTCTCGCCTTCGTTGGGACAGCGCTTGACCCACTCGATGGCCTCTTCGAGAGACTTGACCTGCCAGAACCAGAAGCTGGCGATGAGTTCCTTGCTTTCGGTGAAAGGGCCGTCAATGACGGTGCAGTTCTTGCCGGAGAAGTGGACGCGGGCGCCTTTGGAGGAGGGGTGAAGACCGTCGTAGCCTATCAAGACTCCGGCTTCTAAGAGCTCGTCGTTGAATTTGTTCAAGTCGGCCATGAGCTGGGGATCAGGGAGTGCGCCTTCGTTTTCGGTTGTCTTCCGTGACTTTGACGATGACCATGAATCGCATTGTGTTTGTCCTTTCGAGTTGAGTTGATCTGACGTTCACGTTCAGAGCTTAATTGCTGCTCTACCGATATGTCGAATGAGCAGGTGCAGAATCGACATGGGTGACGATTTTTTTTGCGGGGGTGCACCGTCACGCGCAACATTCCCGAACTCGTTGATATGTCAATCGTTGGGTCGGTATTGAGTATTTTGCACGGAGCCCTTCTAAGGGGCCACACTAGCGAAAGTCATAGCTCTGGGCCACTAGATTTTGTGATTGAACCAGAAAGGTGTCGAGAACAGGGGTGGTCTCAAGGGGTCGATGCAACACAGGCTTGCAGTCTATCCGCCGGAGTTTCAAATCCCAATGTTTTTCGTGGCCGTTGATTGAGGCGCAGAGCGATCTCGTCCAGGTCCGACTGTGAGTAGCAGGACAGATCCGCCTTCTTCGGCAGGTATTGCCGCAGCAGCCCGTTCGTGTTTTCGTTCGAACCGCGCTGCCAGGGGCTTTGGGGATCGCAGAAGTAAACCTGTACGTCCGTAGCCATCGTGAAGCTTTTGTGCTGGGCCATCTCCAACCCGCGGTCCCAGGTCAGCGAGCGCCGCAACGTCGCGGGCAGAGTGCGCACGTGCCGGCTCAGGGCGGCCACCACCGTAGTCGTGTCCTTGCCGGGCACCTTCACCAGCATGCAGAACCGCGAATGACGCTCCACCAGCGTGGCCACATGACTGTTGCGCGCCCCGCGCAACAGATCGCCTTCCCAATGACCGGGAAGGGCGCGATCTTCGACTTCCGCAGGTCGCTCGCGGATAGAAATGGCATCGACGATCTTGCCTTGGGAGTGTCCATGAACGCTGGAATGCCGCGAGCGGCGGATCCGCCGCTGGGAGCGAAGGTGCTGAATCAGCTCCTTTTTCAGCGCTCCTCGCGCTTGAAGGAATAGGCTGCGATAAATGGTTTCGTGCGACACGCGCAGGCCCTCATCCTTGGGAAACTGCCACTTCAGCCATCCAGAAACTTGCTCGGGCGACCAGTCCTGCATCAGTTTACTCGCAACGATCTCCCGGAGCGTGGTGTGAGTGGCCAGCAGGCACGGCTTGGGCCGCAGGGCCGATTCCCAGGCCTGCTGATCGGCTTCATTGGCGCGGTACTGCGCGCGCCCGCCATGGCGGGCCACTTCCCGGCTGATCGTCGAGGCACAGCGGTGCAGGCCTTGGGCGATTCCGCGAATCGACGAGCCACAAGCGATTCCGCGGGAGATGTCTTCTCGTTCTGCCAGGGTGAGTGAACTCGGTGAACGGCGGCGGATGGGCGGCGCAATCCCACCATGGCGCTTCAACAGAAGGTAAATAACCACATTGTTCTTGCCTAGCGCTCGACCAATCGCATGTAACGACTCTCCCGCTTTCCAACGACGCCATACCTCAACTCTTTGCATCGCAGAAAGCCGTATACGTTTCTTTGGGATCATAAACACCACCTTTTAGAAAAAAGATTTATACCAGGTGGTGTTGCACCGACCGGTTGAGCTGGCAGGGGTTATCACTAGCTATCTCAGTCTGAGATAGCTGGTGCGAAGCGGATTTCTCAACACCTATCCGAACCACAGCGCTCCTGGCCGCAATTTCAATGCAAATTGTGGAAGGCGCGGTGGTGTGTTCCCAGCACAGGGGACGGATTTTCCCCATTTGCAGGGGAAGCGTTCCAAGGCCCATTTAGGTATCTATTTTGTTGCTCTATTGGGGCGTGGGCACCCGGCCGATGGCCAGGGCGAAGGATGGGGAGAGTCGAAAAGAACGCAGCTCCCGCTTCGTCATTCATATCGCAGTGATTCCGTTGGATGCAGCCGGGCGGCCCGATTCGCAGGCAGGTAGCCGAATATAAGGCCGGTTGAGCACGACACCACAAATGCCAGCACCGCTGAAACCCACGACACTGGAACGCGAATACCTATCGCTTCTGGCATCGCTCGAAGAACGAGATTGATCGCAATGGGAATAGCAACGGCGATGAGAATTCCCACAAGCGCTCCCGTCCCGCTGATTAGAAATGCTTCCATTAAGAATTGATAAAGAATCGCGTCACGCGGTGCGCCCACTGCCTTACGAATTCCGATCTCATGGGTGCGCTCGGTGACGGTGACGAGCATGATGTTCATGATCCCAACGCCGCTGATAGCTAGTGCGATGAGCGCGATTAGTACCAGAAGAACCGTCAGCGCCCGCGAAATCTTTCGCGCCGATTCTAACAATGAGGTGAGATTTTCCACATCATACTCAGCGCCCGGCCGATGGCGGCTCTTTAAAATCTGCGCCACTTGTCTCGTCACCATTGGAACAGTTTCTGGCGAATCTGCCTGCACATACAAGGTGCTGATATATTCCGTTCCCGTGTAGTAGGTAATGAGTCCAAAAGGGATGAGCACGGATTCGAGCGCGATTTCCGTCTCGCCGAACGTGGAAATCCGTTCGCGAAACACCCCGATCACTGTGAAGCGCAGGTCGCCAACGCGAATTTCCTGACCTACCGGATCCTGATTCGGGAAAACTCGGAGAGCCAGTTCCTGAGTTAACAGGCAAACTTTCGCGTGGGTCATCATATCGTCGGGGTCGAAATAGCGGCCGCGAAAAACAACCAGCCTCCGAATTTCCTGAAAGCCGTCGGTGACTCCGACAAGTTTCACCGGCCGCTCGACACCTCCGGCCACAACAGTCATCGGAATGTCCGTGGCTCCCGACGCCACCGTAACTTCGGGGATCTGGGTCTTTACCGCCTCCATATCCCCGAGCGAAATCTCGTCGCTCAGAGTTAGACGGAACGAATTGGTTGAATGCGTGAGTCCGGCATACACCAGATTGGAGCCAACGCCTTCGATCTGGGCCACGATGTAGCGTTTGCCGGCGAGCGCCACTGTAACAACGAGTACGATACAGGCGCTCCCGATGATGACGCCGAGCATCGTCAAGCCAGCGCGGAGTTTATTTGCGGAGAGTGCCTGGAAAGCAAGGTGCCAGGTCTCGGTCCAATATTCGGATTTGATCGGTACGTTTAGCACTGCAATGATGGTTTACGCTGAAACGATCTCACTCGATCTGCAAATGATTCTTGCATTGACCCTTCATGGTTTCCAAAAGCGCGGTCGATGACTCGTGGGCAATGTCTGGCCGATCGAATACTTCGCGATTCATACCACGCAAATAGAATGCAAACCCAATTAGGCCGACCATCGCCATCCAGATGCGAGTACAAAGGAGGGTCTCTGCTCCCCCGCGAAGGTCCGAAAGATTGAATAACGTGTTGAAGGCGGTCTCTCCCACTCCAAGTCCACCAGGGGTAAGCGGCAGACTATTCACGATGTGACCGATCGGAATCACGACGAACATCCTTGGAGTCCAGCCAGACTGCGCCACTGCCAGCGCTCCGAGCACCGTCACAAAAACCAGCAGCAGGTTCGCCAGCACCGACACTCCGAGTGCAGCGATCAGAACACCGGAGTTCTTCCGATAGTTGACAATCGCTTCCCGAACCTGCCCGACAACATTGTTCCCTGTGAAATGGTATCGCGCGCCGCTAGGGATATACTTTACGAACGAATCGCTGAACAAGCACACCAGGAATCCAGCAACCATGCCAAGCGCAAGCAGGCCCGTGGTTTGCAGTAAGCTTCGCAACACGGTTTGGCTCCGGAAGGTCTGAACAAACATCAGAACGAAGATAAAGGGCAGAAGCAGTAGTGAAAACAGCCCGATTGCCCGGTCCAGAACCACAACCGTCATAATCTCGGTACGGCGTCCGCCGGTTCCTCTTGTCGTATAGAAAAGCTTTGACAGGTCGCCGCCAGCCGCTCCCGGCAAAAAAGTGCCGAAAAAAAATCCCACCAATGCAAGTTTCAGGGATGTGCCGAATCGAAGTTTCAGTCCCTGAGGCCGAAAGAGCCACGACAGTCGAACCGACATTAGGGCGCTGTCAACGAGCAGGAGCGTGACTGCGGCGAGAGTAATACGCCAGGAGGTGAACAGCTTGGACAGCGCTCGAACGTCAATGACCCCCGATTTGGCGAGATACACAAGGAGGCCGGCTCCGATCGCAAACCGGAGCAACATTGTCAATAAGCGTCGGCCGGACGCATGGGAAGGAGAATCGTTGAGACTCGCTGTTTGCTCAGAGATCACGACGGGTTCTCATCGAGGGCAAAGGCCCCACCACCGCACGGCCGACCAACTCAGCCGATGTGTGCCGAGGAGCTCTTGAGCTGCTGGCAGCCGTGAGCGGCTGATTGGTTATGAGGACTTTTCCGCCACTCTTATCCACTACAACGAGCCGGTTGGCTCCGACCAATTTTTCAAAACGAGGAAAAGCGGGCTCAATTGCGATCAGGTAGTACCGCTCCGGCTGCATCCATAATTTTGCGAATTGCGAGTCGTCGATAAAAACGTCAGGAGCCCCTGGAGCATACGATCCATATTCAAGATTGTTTCGACGGCCATTTAGAAGAAGAGCATCGCGATTCGTGTAGAAAACCACTGACGAAACACCATAGTACTGAACATCGGAGATCAGTTTACCTTCCGGCGACCGCAAGAGCGTTTTCGCTAATGGCCGTGACGACAGATACGGGTCGAATGCAACCATAGCTAGACGGGCTGCCTGAAAGAAAATCACCATCATAAGGGCGATCGCCAGGAAAGCTCGCCGGCTCGTCGCTCGGATCATCCCCAGCGTGCCGACGAGAAAAGCTAACCCTGAAAGCAAAAGGGGCCCCTTTAGATAAGCCAGTGATGACAATGTCAGGTCCTCCATATGGCCCAGGGAAAGTGAATAGGCTTTGGGATGCCTTGAAAGGGCCACGGAAATATCTCCAGGCGCGGGCATATTTCGCACACTGAAATAAAGGACAAACGCTGCCAATGCCATGAGTCCAGCGAGCGCACCCAGCAATCGAGTACCACGCCTCACCCAAATGGTTTCGTCTGCCATGGCAGCACCCAGCAGCAAAGCCAACGCGGGATAACACGGCATTGAGTAATATTCTTGCGTTGTGGAAAACGTAAAAAATATGAGAACGAAGCCAATCCAGCATAGCGCCAGCAACCGAGCTCGCCCGGCGCGATCGACTGGCTTGAATGAAAGCTTTGTGATCGCGGGCAGATACACGCTCCACGGAAATAGCCAGACAAGATGAAGCAGCCAGAAATAAAGCCGGGGAACCGTGTTGTAGTCCCGCGGATAGCGCAAATTCAAGAAACGGAGCACTTGCTCGTTCATGAAAAAGAACCAAAGAAATCCGTGATATTGGCCCGGGCCGCTGTGGAAAGTGAAATCGAAATAAGGAGGGTTGCGCAGCGTTGCAAGTATGTGCCAGGGTGCCGCGATCAGCAGCACGATCGCTAAACCGCTGAATGGATGCAGCCGCTTCCAGGTTCTCGCTAGAAACAATTGCCGCGTAACGAGCAGAAAGATCAAACCCGTGGCCAGCGGGAAAACCACGGCTACCAAGCTCTTCAGCAGAAGCCCTGTTCCCAGGCTGGCCGCGAGCACAAATGCCCATAATCTCGGGCGAGGTTCTTCTTCTTCGACAGCGCGAAGCATCGCACATAGTGCGAGCGTGACGGTAAACGTGAGCATGACGTCCGGAATCAATATGCGCGTGAAGAGAAACAGACCGATGCAGGTGGCCACGCAAAGACCTGCGTAAAATCCTGCGCGTCTGCCGAATGCCCACGAGCCAAAAGCTGCCGTCAACAAGCCAAGTGCGACAGCGGAGAGCGCAATTGGAATTCTGGCGGCCCAGTCGTGTACGCCAAAAATCTTGTAAGAAAGCGCCATAGCCCAATACACGAGAGGCGCTTTTTCCAGGTAAATGACTCCGTCCAAGCGAGCGGTGACCCAATCGCCAGAGTTAAGCATGTTCCGCGCAATCTGAGCCTGCACGGAATCGACATCGTCCATCAGCGACGGTGGCGAAATAATGCAACCCAAATACACAGCTGCAGCGAACAGCAGAACGCCTAGGTAAAGATAGCTGCTCGCTCGGGAACCACCCTTTCTGCCATCGAATCTCCCGTCGCCTGAATTCGCCATTTTTTCATCCACAAGAACAGGAGCATCAATCCCCATAAGTGATATCCATAATTTGCACGCCTTTCGAGATGCCGCTTCACATAGGTTTCGAGAATGTGGGCCTGGAACAAGTCATCGTGTTGGGAAGCGCCGGTAAATATGGTTTCCGTGAGTAATGAACGAAGTGGCCCGCGCAGCCATTCGTGTGTTGGGATGTCAAAGCCCACCTTCTTACGATGCGGAATCGATGGCGGCAGCTTGCCTTTCATTAATTCTTTGAGTATGAATTTCTGGCAGGAACCGCGAATCTTCAGCGCCGCCGGCAAGGTGGCAGCAAACTCGACAATTCTGTGATCCAGAAACGGCGGCCGCACCTCCATGGAGTGAGCCATGCTCATTCTGTCCGACTTGACCAGAATGTCGTCGGCTAGGAAATATTTCTGGTCGTACCACAAATAAGATGCGAGCTTATCGTTCGTAGTAGGTAGGTCGCGCATTCCTTTGAGCGTGCGATCGAGCGCACCGGGAATTGAAACTCGCAGCATCGACCGCTTTTCGGCTTCTGAGAACGTGCCATTCCAGTGCGTGTGGGCACGGTCCGCAGGCAGTAGGCACCCTTCGAGGAAACGCGTCGCTTTGTAATCGAAACCGATTTTCTCGTCCGATACTGGCCAGTGACGCATCGTGTTGAGCGCCAATCGACGAACATTCGCTGGCAGCTTCCGCATTTGAGCCGCAAGCCGGTCCGCTCTATATGTTAGATAGCCACCAAATAGCTCATCGGCCCCTTCACCACTGAGTGCGACCGTTGTGCCCGTCTTGCTTAATTTGGCGAGGAACCAAACCGGTAACGCCCCAGCGTCGGCGCTCGGCTCGTCGGAGTAGTAAGCAAATTCTTCAATCGCATCCGCTAGGTTCTCGCCGGGATGCAAGTCCAATTCAGCGTGGTCGGTCCCGTAGTGTGACGATACTTGACGAATGTACGCGCTCTCATCGAAGCTGCGCCCTTGAAAGGAAATCGAGTAGGTTTTCAGTCGCTTGCTTGATACTGCTGCGGCATAGTGGAGGATCGTCGATGAGTCGATGCCTCCGCTGAGCCACACACCTAATGGAACGTCCGAGATCAGATGTTCCCTGATGGAATTCTTTAAGAGCGAATCAAGCTGCTCTTGCGCCTCGTCAAGCGACCAATTGCGGTAATTGCCGTACGGCAGGGTCCAATAAGCCTCAGAGCGAGTATTTCCATCACGCCATTCGAGCCAATGCGCGGGCGGAAGCTTTTCGATCCCGTCGATCAGCGTCCACGGACATGGTACATAGTTAAGAGAGAGGTAGCAGTCGAGGCCCAACATGCTCAAACGGCGTTCAATTTCGGTATGGATTAGAATCGCCTTGAGCTCTGATCCGAAAAATATATCCTCTCCCTGCCGCGTCATGTAAAGGGGCTTGATCCCCATCCGGTCTCGCGCAAGAACCAATCTCCTATCTGATTCCGTCCATATGGCAACAGCGAACATCCCCCGCAGCCGGGCGAAGCACTCCGTATCCCACTCGATGAATGCACGAAGAACTGTTTCGGTATCGCAATAAGATCGGAATGAGTGGCCTCGGCGGCGAAGCTCGGCACGCACTTCCTCGTGATTGTAGATTTCACCGTTGAAGGCGATAGTTGCGTCGCCATCCTCGGTAGTCATGGGCTGGTTTCCTGACTCCAAATCAATAATCTTCAACCGCGTTGCACCGATAGAAGCGAAATGCGATTCGAAGACACCTTGCTGATCGGGTCCGCGATGAAGCAGAGTCGCCGTCGCATCTCGGATGCGTCCAGGCTCAGGAATCCAGTCTTTATGGGTAAAACCAGCTATTCCGCACACGATGCCATCATCCCGCTGTCAAGGGCAACCTGAAGAGCCCGCTTATCCACTCAAGAAATCTGTAGGCACAACAAGTCTTAGCCCATTAAGACTTGCAGTCAAGATTAATCTTAATGTTTTAAGACTTAATTTGGAGCTACGGGGCTTATTTGTTCAAGCGAAGAGAACTACTCTGGAGAATAAGAAGCCGAGACTAGCGGCCTGCGGGGCTTCGGCCTCCGCCTTTATCTATGTCTTTATCTACGTCTTTGCCGCCAAGAGCAATGTGTTCGAGTGCGCCAATCGCGGCGCCCATCACGGCGCGTCGCAATGAGACGGGGCTCTGCGAGGGCACCGTCGGAGGTGCTTCATCCCAAGTTGACCGCTCGTCAACCTCTCTCGGAGCTGCATCAGACTCGACCTGCGGAGAAACAATCACAGCTTCGATATTTCCATCGCCCGTTCTGAGAGGCGTCTCGTCAGGTTCAGGCGGAACCTCGTGAACTGCAGGGGCATTCGGGGATAGCTGCCTGACCTTAGGCCAAGACTCATGGGGTTTTCTAGCCCGAACCGTCGTCTTTTCAGAGGCAGACGAAGGTTCTCCTTGCGCTATTAGTGGACTACTCTTACCCATCGGCCGAGCCAACTCAATGGCGAGAGAGAGGCTTGACCATCCGGCGAAGAATAGCGACAGGGCAAGGACGCTCGCGGACATCGCGGCACTCCGCTTCCACCAAGTCCTTCGATGATTTTCTTTCAGTAAGGTTTGCACACGAAGCGCCAGGAAAGAGTCCAGCAGCGCCAAATGCGACGGCGCCTCAAGCTGACAACCGAGAATGCGCCGCCGCGCCAATCGCGTGAGGCATAAGGCGTAGTCTGGTCTGCGCCCTTGCCGCAATGCCATCACGGCCTCGTCACACGCGAGCTCGCGCTCGCGACTTAGTTTCGACAGAGCTAACCAAATGGCAGGGTGAAAAAATAGCAGGCAACTTACCAGTTCTCCCACTGTGTTCCAGAAAAAGTCGAGACGCCGGATGTGAATCAACTCGTGGTACAGAACGTCGACGAACTGCTCGCTGTCCAGATACAAATCAAGTCCATCAGGGAGTAAAACCAACGGCTTCCAGGTATAAGCAGTACCAGGTGAGGAAAGCCCGGGCAACTCCAGAATCTGGCACCGCGAAACTCCAAGATGACGGCATGCCTTTTCAAACTCGCTCTCAAAACTAACAGAAACCGGCTGAGCGCGAGCGACAGCCTTACGGAGGAGTCGCCGCCGCCGAATCAGGCGAGAAAGCATGAGGATCAAACCGACTGCGTAGGCACAGACCAGAACAATACTGGTCAGTTCAAAGCGGCGGTCCCAGGAATAGGGAATCGTAATCGTCGTCGTGGCACTGCTCGTGGCAGCAAGATCGTCTACCGAAACCGAGTGAATAGCGGGATGAGTTAAGCGAATTGGCTTGAGTTCTTGTGCTACGAGAGTTGCCCAATAGACTCCGGCTCCAGTGAGAAAAACGAGCCAAAGGGCATGCCGAATATAGGATCGCGTGCACAAGCGAGTCAGTGCAATAAATAGGACGTAACCGGCCAGGATTCGAATGCAGCCGCTGGCGACGAGGCCGAATCCACCCAGGTGTGATCCCATATTATCGGGGCACTCCGTCTTTGATTTTCCGTTCGCGGTACCGCTGGATCAATTTCTCGAGTTCGTCAAGCTCGTCTTCCCTTATATGATTGCTGTCCAGCAGATTCATTAGCATCGCTGAGTGTGAGCCCTGGAAGTTCCGGTCGATGACACGTTTCGCCGAAAGCCGCCCTACTTCATCGCGGGTCACGCGCGGCGTGAAGACAAAAGCTCTACCGCGCACCTTATGCTGCACGAATCCTTTGTTCTCCATAATTCGCAGCAGACTCTGCACGGTCTTGTAGTTGGCGCGGGGATTCGATGGCAACCAATTTGCAACTTCCTCAACAGTGCCTTTCCCTAGCTCCCACAACCCGTCCAATATGATCAGCTCTGCGTCAGTGGGCAGGGCCATCTTTCCTTTTGCACGCGCACGGTGTTTCATCTTTGTCTTAGGAGTCTAAGACAGCCGGATAGGTGAGTCAATCAGAGCGATAAGGACGCTTACGAGCCACTGGCATCGATGAGCGTCGCCGTCTCGCCGATTTTTGGATATGCCCGATTAACGCGTTATTAAACTGATCATTTCCGGGTAACTATTGATAACAGGGGTGGCTGTTGAAAAGCTCGCTCACGCGATCTCACAAAAAACTGCTTCGCGTCAGGAGCTCTGTAAACGATTTTCCCGAGTCTCCTAGACATTTTCTATCACCGGATTTTTGGCTTTGTTCGGGAAAACCGACTTTTTCAACAGCCACAGGGATTATCACTAGCTATCTCAGATTGAGATAGCTGGTTCTATAAAAGCAGTTGACCGCGCCACGGCACAGTCACTGGTGCCAGAAACTTGTCTCGAGTTTCCATTAACCGGAAAATCTAATCGTGGATTCGGTTCGGCAAGCTAAGGCCGACTTCCTACTGGTGCTTCGTGCCCGGATAAAAGCATGGCTCCGGTACAGGCGATCGCTGGCATGGTGGCAAGGACCGTCGATGCTGATGGTCCTCTGACCCCGTTGGAGAGATTCCTCAACCTATCGTCACCGGGCCGAACCGGATCCCAATCTTTCACTAAGGAGCGGCATGATGACAGACAAGAAGCTGTGGCGGAACCGGAAGGAGAGAAAGGAATGGGCGCGGCGGTTGCAATCGGAGGATCCGGGTCTGGAGGTGGTCCACCCGCATGCGGCGGGGATCGATGTGGGCAATGGCGCGCATTACGTTGCCGTACGACCGGACTGCGATCCGGAACCGGTGCGCCGGTTTGAGTGTTTCACCGCGGACCTGCATCGTCTGGCGGACTGGTTAAAGAGCTGCGGAGTGAAGACCGTGGCCATGCAGTCGACGGGAGTGTACTGGATCCCCATCTACGAGATTCTCGAAGACCATGGCTTCGAGGTGTATCTGGTCAATGCGCGGCACACCAGGAATCTGCCGGGACGCAAGAGCGATGTGCAGGAGAGCCAGTGGTTGCTGAAATTGCACACCCATGGGTTGTTGAACAACTCGTTTCAGCCGCCTTCGGAGATTCGTGTGCTTCGTACCTACTGGCGGCAACGGGGAGAACATGTGCATGGAGCGGCGACGTGCGTTCAACGTACGCAGAAAGCGTTGACGCAAATGAACGTACAGTTGGCTAACGTAATCAGCGATGTGAGCGGTCTGACCGGACAAGCCATCATACGGGCGATGGTAGCCGGAGAACGCGATCCGCGGAAGTTGGCCGAACTCAGTGATCCGCGGATTCAGGCCAGTCGTGAGGAGGTTGCGAGAAGCCTGGAGGGTAACTGGCGTCCGGAACTGCTGTTTGTGTTGCAGCAGGAAGTGGAGATGTACGACACCTATCAGCAACGGATCGCCGAGTGCGATGAGCAACTGCAGAAGCATCTGGCGAGTTTTGTGGATACTATTCCGCGCCAATCATCGCAAGCGGAACCTGAGAGAAAGAAGACAAAGCCAGCCAAGAATGCCCCTCGATTCGAGCTCGGCCGTGAGCTGCAGCGCATCACGGGAGTAGACCTAACCAGGATCGACGGCATCGACGTGATGGTCGCCCAGACTTTGATCAGTGAAGTGGGGCTGGATATGAGCCGGTGGAAAACCGAAGCGCACTTCTCCTCGTGGCTGGGATTATGTCCGGACAACCGCACCAGTGGAGACAAGGTGCTGGCCCGAGGCACTCGGCGTGTGGTCAATCGCGCGGCCACAGCGTTGCGGATGGCGGCCCTCACCTTGATGCGCAGTCGCACCTACCTCGGAGCACAATACCGCCGGTTGCGCACCAAGCTCGGTGCCCCGAAAGCCATTACGGCGATGGCCCACCGGCTCGCCCGATTGGTCTACCGAATGCTGAAGTACGGTCAGCGGTACGTTGACAAAGGTGCTGAATACTACGAGCACAGATACCGCCGACAACAGATCGACTTCCTCAGAAAGAAAGCAACCAAACTGGGACTCCAGATTACATTGGAAAAACCTTAAAGAAGTTTCTGGAGAGGGGATGTCAACAAAAAAGGTTCTCCCTCGGCCGGTAGCCGAGAGATTTTTTGTCTCGATATCCAGCCCACTATTTGCTGATGGCTCTCGATCGCTCGAGAGGTTCTTCTCTGGATGGCTCTTCCGTTCCCTCGGTTCATTTTTCGAGTGGTGACAACGTCCGCCGGCTCTTGAAACTTGGCAAGCGATTCGATTCCGTGGCAACCATGGTTCTATCCGAGGCTCTGGGCCTATCGCTATTTCTGGTTCTCCGAGGGGGCATAGCGTGGGAACGGTGACTCGGTGCCGAAGCACACAGGTCGGACCACCTATCTGATACTCCCCTCGAACCGAGCGTCTCAAGAACCGAACCGACCACCACCCAGGAGGATGGAACGAGCTCTCTACCAGAGACGCTCAAGCTGCTTGCCGATGTAATTCGTTGGCGTCGAAGCACACCCCTTTCTTCCAGATCGTCAAAGTGATCGCTGCAATCTTCCGTGCCAGGGTGAGTCGCGCCATCGCTGGCCTCCTCCCTTTCGCCAGAAGTGCAGCGTAAAACTCCTGGAACGGTCCCGGCCGAGTGCTGGCAGATATCGCCGCACTCTTGAAGATATTTTTCAGATCGTGATTGTGGTTTTCGTTCAGGCCCAGCACGGTGACTCGCTCCCGGTTTCGCCGCAGTTGCCCTCTCACATAGCGGTATTCGCCGCTATCGTGAGTCTCGAGTCCGAATCCGCTGTAGGCCCATAGTTGTCGCTTGGTGCGAAAACGATGCGGGGTCTCCAGCAGTGCCACCAGCAACGCGGAACGAATTGGACCCAGATAAGGAATCTGGCGTAGTAATTTCACCGCCTGATGTTTCCGGCTCTCCGCCAGCAGATCGCGGCGCGCTCCTTGCCGCAAAGGTTCCAACGCATCCAGTTGCTGGTAGAGCCGCTCGGCTCGCAGCCGAACTCCCGGTTCTACGATCTTGGCCAACCATTCCGCACGATGACGCGGTCGATACACGGCTGGCCCAGCACAAGGAATGGCCCAGCTTCGGTACACCGCCTTGATCCGACTCATCACCCGCGTCAGATCTTTCGTGATCGTCAGATAGCTGCGGGCCAGCTCCTTCAAAGTGCGTACACCGTTCTCTCCGTGGTAGATCAGGGAGAGATAGTTGCCGCGCAAAAGCTCGGCCAGTTTCCGAGCATCGATCCGGTCACTCTTGCTGCCATCCTTTAATAGAGCAGTTTTCCGAGGATCGCAGACCAGGACATTCGCGACATGAGGCTTGAGTAGGTCATACAACCAGGCGGCCGAAGTTCCTTCTTCGAAAGTCACCAGCAAGCTGCCGCGGAACCCGCCAAGGCACTGCAGAATCGTGGTCGCTTTCGTTTCGAGGATGGACTCCAAGATCAGCTTGCCGGTGGAATCTATGACCGCAACTGAGATCGTTGCCTGATGAACGTCCATGCCAATATACTTTGCTTGGTTCACAACGGCGCTCCTTTCGGTAGGTGGTGATACGAGCAATCAAAACCTACCGCAAAGTGGGCGCCTTTTATATTGCGTGAGAAGAGGATTTCGCAACATCTATCAGAACACCGAGGCCACATCTCTGCGATCGAGATCATCCATGACCGAGATGGTCATGTATCAGGGCGTTTCAAGATCCCCTTTTCCGAAAAGTTGGGCAACGCAACCGCCAGTCCCCGTCGCTGACTTTTTCCTGGGGGAGTGCTCCTTCAAGGCGCCCGAGACAATCAAATGACATTTGGTTTGCGTATGGTCAGTCCGGCTTTACCGGCAAGAGAAAGTGGCCGATTCGAACCTGCCGGTGCATTTGCTGTTGCACGTCTGCGGGAATGACATAGGACTTCAGATCTCGATGACACCCGGGATCATCACAAGGAACAAGGAGGACCGAATGCGCCACGGAAGTGACAACGCCGTCAGAAATGAGATTTGCCTGGGCTGCGATTTCACCGCGGTCGTTGATGCCGCCGGTGGAAGAGATATCCCAATTCGCGCTGGCGGAGCCGATAAGAGAATTGAGGGGAGTTATGACGCCATTCTGATAGATGAAGGCGCGTGCGCCATCGAATTCGAAATCAGCGAACGAAACGCCGACTATTTGGCCTTCGTCGTTGATGTCCGTGGCTTCGCTCATGGCATCCGGCGTGCCGTTGAGTCCGGGTAACGTCCCAAGACTTCGCATGCCGTTCTCTTTGGTCCAGATGAAGGCTAGGAACCGGAATTGGAGCTGGCCGTCGATTAGATCATTGGGGCCGTTTACGAATCCAACGATGACCCCGCGATTGTTGATAGCGCCCGGGGTATTCCAGCCGTGACCTCCGAGATTGCCGAGATCGATGGGCGTGCCGTTTTCCCACATTAGGGCGTGCATGGCACTGAAAGCGCCGATGGCCACATCGCATGAGCCGGAGATCCCAACGGCCTGACCCAGATCATTAATAGCCGTCGCGGCCGAATCGGGATCGCCAGAAAGCGGCGGAAGGCCCGAAACCTGCCATTTCCCCGTCCTCAAATCTGGCTGCCAAAGAGTGGCCTCGAACTGGAGAAACTGACCGGAGCTATTGTCGCAGGTTGGATCGAGAACAGGGGTTTCCGCCCAACCGACAATCTGGCCGCGGTTGTTGTTGCCTCCCCCAATGGAATTGTTGCCGCCGAGGCCGGGGAGTTGTTTCATGGTGCCGAACTCCCAGACAAAAGCTTCGCAGGAGTTCCCACTGACGAGCCCGAAGGCCGGACAGGAAAACGATTCATTGAGGGGATCGTGCTTGCCGTTTTCGGAGATGCCGGAAATGATCCCAAAGTTATTTTTCACGGGCCAGCCAACGTCGCTGTTGGGGCCGCCAAGCGTGCCGAGCGGGATTTGATGACCATTTACCCAGACCGTGGCGAGCTGAACGGCATTGCCGGTTTCGTCAGAGCTGCCGGTGACCCAGCCCACATTGTTGATAGCGTTGCCGCTGCTGACGGTGCCGCCAAGCGTGCCGAGGTCGATGACGCGGTAATGAGCTGGCCCGGTGGGGGCTTGTGCGGTGAGGCGACCGGAAGCCGCCAGCACTGCCAGCAGGGAGATTACGGCCACACAAATCAAGTTTTTCGTTCTCATATCGTCTCCTTTGTTTAGTTTTGAGCGGCCACGACCCCGGACTTTTTGCAACCGCGCTTTTGGAAGAGAAATCTCTTTTGCGAAAAGTGCAAACGGACCCCTGGACACCCTAGAAATTTCGAGGAGCGTGATTGGAAGTTTGCGGACTTCGAAAAAATACCAGGAAATCTGAAGCTGGGCGCGTCCGGAAACAAATGCGCTAAGTTTTTGTCAGAAGGGTGCTTGAGGCAACAGTTGGTCAGCAAAGGCTGGAATCCAATACCACTATCGAGGTCCGAAATCGTCTAGATTGTCCGGTTGGATGGGCTACCATAAATCCGTGGAAACTGCGGAATTGGATTGGCGAGTTTGTTCGCGGGCGAGACTGGCGCGTGATACCCGGTTCGACGGGAAGTTTTTCATCGGGGTACGCAGCACCAAAGTTTATTGCCGTCCGACATGCCCGGCGCGCACCTCCAAGGAGGAAAACGTCCGGTATTTCGCGACTGCGGCAGCAGCAGCAGAAGCCGGCTTCCGACCTTGTTTGCGCTGCCGGCCGGAATGTTCACCTGGGACCTTGGCTTGCACCGGTACAAGAAACACGGTGGCGCGGGCTCTGAGGCTGATCGGCGAAAGCGGCTTGGAGGACGGAGGCGTTGAAGCCTTGGCGGAGCGACTGGGAGTAGGCTCGCGGCATCTACGCCGTCTGTTTCTGCGGCATCTGGGGGCAACTCCGACTTGCGTGGCCCAGACGCGGCGGCTACATTTCGCCAAGAAATTGATCGACGAAACGCGGCTGCCGATGACGCAAGTGGCGATCGCTTCTGGGTTCGGCTGCGTAAGAACCTTTAATGAATGTATTCGCAAGGTTTATCAGCGCACGCCGAGGCAAATACGGAGGCTAACCGGGCGGGGTGCGACACAGGACGCCGGCCAGTACATTTTTCACCTGCACTTCCGACCGCCGTACAATTGGGAGAGGGCGCTCGAATTCCTTGCTTTGCGAGCAACGGCCGGCGTGGAAGCGGTGGAGGACGGGCGCTACCGCCGGTCGCTATCACTAAGGGGTAATCACGGTTTTTTTGAGGTCTCGCCGAGCGAAACGGGCAGCACCCTCACCGTTCGCGTGGATTTCTGGGAGCCGCGCGCGCTTTTTTTCGTAATCGACCGGATTCGGATGATGTTTGACTTGGACTCGGATTGGGCGGTGGTTGCGAAGACGTTGCGAAACGACGCAGCCCTGGCACAACTGGTAGATGCGGAGAGCGGGCTGCGCGTGCCAGGTTGTTGGAGCGATTTTGAACTTACGGTGCGAGCGATCCTTGGCCAGCAGAACAGCTTCAAGGAGGCAGCGACATTAGCTGGCCGGGTCGTAAAGGCTTGCGGGCAACCGTTCGCTGCTGCAAACGGCCTCACGCATTTATTCCCAACGGCGGAGATCCTTGCGGATGCCAATCTTGCGAACGCAGGCGTGCCACGGTGTACTGCGGCGACGCTCCGCGCATTCGCGCGGGCCGTTTGCGATGGACACATCCAGTTTCAGGGAATTGTGGACACCAGTGATTTTTCGATGCGGCTGCGTGAGATTCCCGGGATTGGAAAATGGATAGCGCAGTATGCGGCGATGTGCGTGCTGCGCGACCCGGATGCATTTCCAAGTGGCGACCTTGCTCTACTGCGAGCGATGGGCGAGCGGAGCGCGGACGAATTGGAAAAGCGGTCCGAGGTGTGGCGTCCCTGGCGGTCATACGCAGCGATGTTGTTGTGGGAATCCGCTGGAAATGCGCTTCCGCGGAGCCGGATGCAGGACGGCGCGGCTAGGTCGTTGAAGGTGATAGGACCTGGGGGGCGGGATGCCACCAGTCGGAATCGCCGAGGCGGCAATCTGGCGGCTCGGAGCGGTCCGATGGCCGCGAATCTGAATGCCTCATTGGAACCTCAAACGAATCGCTAGGTCGACGAGCCATTCAAGACCGGGTCATTGAGTTGCCCTTGTCGCACTTTGAGATAGCTGATGCGAAGAGGATTTCTCAACATCTATCCGGCTGCGGCCGTGTTGAGCATAAATTTCAGGTGGCTATTTCAGCTTTGCGTACTCGGCTCTGGCTGCGACGAGGACGGGAATGTCGGGGTCGGCGTCCTTTCAGAGCGCGAGGAAATCTTTATAGGCGGGACGGCCCTTACTCATCGGATTGCATTCGCGCAGGTGGAGACGATCACGGAGTGACTTCACTGCGAAGATGCTTGGCCAGCCTTTCGATGCGCTTGAGATTTTCGCTGAGATCTTTGGGATATTGATTCTTCGTCACCTGCTCAATTTGAGCGGGAAGGCTATCTGCCAGTGTCTTTAATTCATCCGCCTCTTTCTTCACTTGTTCAATGTCGATCTTCCGGCTGTGCGGTTGCATAGGTGGCTCGAGAGGCTGATTCGATTGCTGGTCGGCTGTCGTGATTCCAGGTGGCTTTGGATGCTGGCTAAACGGAAGGATGAGAAGTATGCAAAGCCACAAAGGAAATTGCCGCATGAGACCTCCTTTGCGCGATAGATTCCTAAATAGCGCAGAGACGGCAAATCCGCAAATGAAAACGCCAATGGCTCAGGTTACCGGAGCCATTGGCGTCTTGATATTGCCGGTGCCGGTTCGCTCAGGAAGAGGCGAACCAGTGCCGGGCTAGAATTGAAGCTTCAACCCCCACTCAATCGTCCGTGGAGCTCCGAATGCAAACACTCCGGTGCCAGCGCCGATACGGTCGGGACGGCCTGCTTGCACCGTGCCATTGATCGAGCCCGGGGCACCATTGAGCTGACCTGCGAGAGCATTGGCCGCTGAGTCGAAGTTAGAGAAGTTGAACAAGTTGTAGAAATTCACGCTCGGCTGAAGCGTCAAGCGCTCGTGCCAGAAGTGCCCAACCCAGCTAAATTCCAGGTCGAAGGCCTTCAGCCAACCAAGCCCCACTTGTCCGGGTACGACAGGAGCCACATGAGTTGCCACCCCACCCAGAGCTTGCAACTGCGCAAGCGTGAACAGGCTCGAATTGATAAGTGCCTGTCCTGCCGGAGTGGGAAGCGTACCGCCTATGGTCGAGTCATAGTTAGCGACCGCCTTAGTGAGACCCTCTGGTCCAATTGAACGCATGAACGCACCAACATTGTACAGATTGTAGTTGCACTCCCCACCCATGGTGCCGCAGCTTGAGCTTGACTGATCGATCGGCAGTGGATTGCCTATCTGACCGCTTCCAATGAAGTCAGACGTGAAAATCCCGGTCGGTCCGGCGTTCGTCGTGGTCGCCACGGGGAGCACCGTTGGCGTTGCCGCGAATGGAGACCAGAAGTGGGAAAGCAGTCCGAGACGGAAGCCAAGCGGTATATCGGCATACCCGCCGAAGTTGAACTGGTGCGTTCGATCCAGAGAGCCCGGGCCGATAAGGCTCAAGGGATTGCGATTGTTGAGGCCAGTGGACAAGAAGTCCGCATCACCGCCCGCTATGTTCGCTCCCGATGCTATCGATCCGGCATTCACGTAACGGGAAAATGTGTACGTGCCCTGGAAGTTCAAGTACTTGACGCCGGTAAAGGGGTGGTTGACATTTTGCACCAATTTCAAATCCATGCCGTTGTAAACCGATCGGCCGCCCGAATGGAACTCATAGAAGGCGCCGACATTCGGGTTGTTCGCTGCAAAGGCGCATTTCGGGCAAGGAAACGGACCCAGGTCATTCGCAGAATCGAGGCCGTTCCCAGAAAAGTCACCCATAGTTGCGGGCCTCGGGGTGTACGGACCCGGAGCCCCTGATGGATTCCCTGGACAAAGCACGATTGCCTGGGCGACCGTTCCCACTCCACAGTTCGCCAAAGTAGTTGCGACGGCAGCCGCAGCCAGCGTTGGATTGAAATTAACTACGTCCCCCGAGTGGTTGACGTCCGTCGATATCAAGTAGTGCAGACTGACGTTTCGAATGTAATCAGCGCTAAATACCATTCCCGGCCGCAACTCGCGCTGTACGCCTATGTTCATCTGAATCGCCCGTGGAGATTTGTAATTCGGGTCGAGGAAACCACCTCCGGTAAGGTTTATTCCGCTATTTTGCAGGTTGGTCGGCAGGAAAATCCCGTTCGCGCCGGTCGGATTCGCCGCGTAGGAAGCTTGGTACGCCGTCTGGAAGGCCGCAGTACAATTGTAGAAGATCTGTCCTGCGCAAGTGCCGCCGCCTGCGCCTACCGTCGCTCCGATTGGAGTGTTGCAGATTACGTTTGCGGCAGCCAACGATCCGCCGAGATAGTTTGTCATCCCGTTTCCGAACCCCACTCCGCTCCCCGTCCCCATGCCTCCGGGTGCGGGACCACTATTACACGCATTTTGAACCGAGTTGAACTGGCCGGATGCAATCTTCAGCTCGCGGTCGAAGAGAATGTCATTGAACACTACATTGTCGTAAAAGATCCCAACTCCGCCTCGGATCACAGTCTTGCCATCACTCTTCGGATCCCATGCAAATCCTGCTTGAGGCGCGAAGTTGTGGTTGGGTTGCCGAACTGCATTCCCCGCCCCTGGGATGAAATTGTTAATTGCAGGAAGCGAGATATCGCTATCGGTCCGGCCGGTATCCCGGTCATAGCGGAGACCATAACTCAAAGTGAAGTTTGGCTTTACCTTCCAACTGTCACCGGCGTAGAAGCCAATCCGGTCATCGGGACCCAGACCGCCAGCCTGTTTCCCAAAGCGTTTCAGTTCGGTGAAAGACCCTTCGCCGTTACCCACCGAAACAGTATCAGCGGTATAGTTCAAGGGGCAGGCGGAACCGGTCTGGCCACCCGGACATGTGAGAGTCCCTGGGGCAAACAAGAAGCTAGACACATCCTGCGGAGCTAATCCGAAGAAGCTGGCAAAGGTCCAGCCCGTAATTCGGTTATAATCGGCGCCCCACCGGATGATGTGCGATCCCCAGACGTGGCTGCCGTCGTATTTTACCTGGCGATCGCTCTGGATCGTGGACTGAGGCGCGAGGAAGCTTGGTCCGGTCTCGAATCCAGTGCCCTGGAGAAGTATCTCATTGGGAACAAATGCAAACGGCAGGCTGCTGCCCTGCACGGCATCCGAGATGTTGTTCACGAACTTCAAATATTCGGCCCGGAAACTGTGAGTAAAAGAACCTTCATTGAAATCCACGCCGCCTGCAACGGTCTTGGTACGATCCTTGTTGTCATAAACGGAGTAGTTGGCAGCGCCACCAAAGTTACCGACGTCGGAGGCTTGCCAAAAACTAAATCGTCCGAATGCCTTGATGTTTTTGGATATCGTATAATCGAGCTTGCCGATCGTGCTCGTGTCACTGAACCTCGCGGGAAAAGTGCCCGAGAACGCGGACAGTGGCGGGGCCACCAGCACGCCGCCGGCATCGTGAGCGAGAAGTCTCTCGGCATCAACAAAGAAGAAGAGCTTGTCCTTGATGATCGCGCCGCCCACGTCGCCGCCAAATTGGCTGCGCTGGAACAGCGCGCCGCCCGGATAGGCAGCGGCCTGCGAGTTATCGCGGAAAAGTCCGAACGCCTCGCCATGGAGGGAGTTCGTGCCCGACTTCGTCACTACGTTGACCGACCCCCCTGAAGTCAAGTCATTCGAAATATCCAAGCTGGATTGCGCAAGCTGGAATTCTTGAATCGCGCTGGAGGGGAGACCGGTGGTCGTGGTGCCAACGTTTTCGTCGCTGACGTCTACGCCATCCACCGAAATCCTCGCGCTCCGGCCGAACTTTCCGCCGAAGGAAATCGATGAGAAACCAATCTTGGTAGGATCGAAGTTGCCGCCGTCCTGAATTTGGACGCCCGGCTCAAGCTGTGCGAGATCGAGGAAGTTCCGGCCATTGATCGGAAGATTTTCAATCTGTGCCGAAGTCAAGTCTCCTGACAACTGCGACTGCTCTGTATTCACTGAAACAGCCGTGCCCGTGACCTCGACGACTGTCGAGGAAGAACCCACTTCTAATTTTGCGTTTGCCGTGGTGATCTGGCCAACCTGAGCCACCACACTCGTCTGATATGTTTTAAAACTGGGCACCTCAACGCGCACTGCATAATTGCCCGGCACAATGGGACCGGTGGAGAATGATCCCGCCGAACTTGAGGTCAAGCTGATTACCTGACCCGTGTCCGTGCGCGTAACTGTAATTTTGGCGCCCGGCAGAACCCCACCTTGCGGGTCTGTCACAACCCCTTCGATACTGCCCGTTGCGTTCGTCGCCTGTGCCCATGCAGGCTGGAAACCGAGGAGCAAAACAGCTAGTACCACGAATGTGAACGCCGCAAATCGCTTCCAGTTCATACCCCCTCCTGAAAATCCGATTCCGCCCCACGACTAGGAAATGCATCCCTGCAATGCGGGGTCCAGCCCAAATACTAGAATGTACGTCTCATTTTCAGTAACTTACGAAATTTTAGGTAACCTTGAAGGTGTACATTCCGAATTTTGGTACACTGCAGAACGTATCCAGAGAATCCGAATTTAGGGAAGGAGACTATGGGATTCGGAATCCACGGGTTTGGGACCTTGTGAATGCAAGTACTAAGTGATTTACGGCAGTTTGATGGTACGACAAGTATTTGGCCGTTCTTTCGCGCGGATGACAGGTTTTTCTACCTCGTCGGTTTCTTCGAGAACTGACGTAATTCTCTGAGAGAGTGAACATCTCATAGCGGGCTTCGATCGAACTGCGATTTGCGCTCTCCCCTGGGCGGCGAAAATTCGGAATGAATATAACCGACTATTTCGAAGTCGAAACGCTACCAATCTCGAAGGCCTTCCGCAAAATAATCGACAGCACATCATCAGAGCGCCGAATCAGGCCCAGCGCTTTTCGCTTCACTGGTGGGTCGTGCCGTTAATGCGATGAGCCCTCGTTCAAACCCACAATTACATCAGTCCTGCTGCTGAATCTCCCGTTCGAATTCAGTTCCGTAGAAGCGAGGGAGCAGCTCAACCGGATAACTGTTGGTAACAGGGGTGGCTGTTGAAAAACTCGCCCACTGAACGGGAGTTTTGATCTGGGATGATTTTCCTGCGGCGGGGTATCGCTTTCTTTTTTCTATCTCAGATCGGAACCGTGGCTGATTCTAGAGATCTCGATCTTAGGAAGCGAGCCAGTCGTTTCAAGTTCTGGGCTGTAGCTGCGAGAAAGAACTGTTCGCGAACATGCTTGATTCTCCGCAAGCGCACCCTTCGCAGTCCGATCTGGTTCTTCAACTCCGCAAACAGTGCTTCTACTTTCCGGCGTTGGCGTTGCGCTGCCGCGAAAGCCGGAACGGTCGTCCGCTCTCGTGCCCGTTGTCGCGCCGGTTCGTGGACATGGATCGCGATCTGCCGATAGTGGCCTCTGGTGCATTGCGCTTTTTGCGGGCAGTCGCGACAGCGCTTCCGCGTGGCCACATACACATGCGTTCGATTTATGGCATTGATGCCAACGTAGGTGAGCCGCTTTCCTTCAGGACATTGATAGCTGTTCGTCTCGGCAACGTAGGTGAACTTCTCGATCCCGTACAAGTTGGTTTTGGGAGCAGGACTTTCTTTCACGCGAATATACGGAGTGATGCCTCGTTGCTCGAGCCAAGCCAGAAGCTCACCGTTCCCATAGGTCGTGTCGGCGGCAACCGACTGTGGAAAGTGCCCGCGTCTTTCCGCTGACCGCGTGATCATCTCGTGAGCCGCCGCACTTTCCTGGCTCAGCCTGGCTGGCGTTGCCTGAACGCCCACAATCACGCAACTCTGGTTGTCGATCAAATAGTTGTTGAAGTACCCCAGCTCCGCAGGACGATCGCCCTTGGTCGAATAGGTCGAATCCGGATCCGTCGTCGATACCTGGTCTTGTTGATGGGCCGGCTCTTCGATCGGGTTTTCTTGCTCGAGGTCCGCCAAGTATTCTCGCACTGTCTGTTTCACGTTAGCGGCTTCCGCCAGTTGCTCCCGCGGAATGCGGCTCAATCGGCTGGCGTTCGCTGGAATGAAGCTGCCATCCACGGACAGGTGTTCGCCCTCGACTAATCCAGCCTCCCTGCAACGGTCCACGATCTGTTCAAACAGCTGCTGGAACAGATTGGACTCGAGGAAACGGCCATGACGGTTCTTGGAAAACGTGGAGTGATGGGGAATCTCTTGATCGAAGCTGAGTCCGGTAAACCAGCGCCAAGCCAGATGCATCTGCAGTTCCTCGACCAGCTTGCGCTCGCTGGTGACGCCATAGAGATAGCCGATCAGCAGGATGCGCAACAGAAGTTCTGGATCGATCGAGGGTCGGCCCGTATCGCTGTAGGAGTCCTTCAGCTTCTCACGAACGAAATCGAAGCTGATGTGCCGGTCCAGGAGACGGAGCAGGTGGTTTTCAGGAACCTGATCTTCAATGCGAAAGTAGTAGAACAGCGACTCGGAACGGGAGTGTTGTCCCATCATAATCAGCAAGCCTCCGTGAATAGTGATGAGGAAGAGCATCGGCAGAACGCTTGCTCATATAGACGTTGCTGCAACAGTTCCGTTCGCATTCACGAAGACTTTTTCAACACCCACAGGGATTATCACCATCTCTAACGAAGTCGGCCCCGTCAAGAGTGGTTTTAGTTCTGTTTTTATTTCTTTCGCACACACACCTGCATCGGCGCGGTCCCACCCTTTTCTCCGGTCGGCTGCTGCGCCGCAATTCTCGAGTTGTTGTCCGTGTCCAACCTACAAGCCCGGTTCTTGTCACTTCATCGACTCGGTGTTGCCCACCAGCCATCTCTCCGATCACTTACGACCATGATGATGTATTCAAACTCCCTGGCCCTTGCAGGGAGGCGGGTAGCCTATTCACTTATCCGGTCACGCTTCCGCAGGACCATTGGTGATATCAGACATCCCCGCACAGACACTACCGCTTTCCTGCCGCGCCTTTCCGCGACGGCAGAACTCTTGGTAATCAATCTGATCGCGCATCATAATCCACAGCCGGATTCCGAGCTTTCGAGCGGCAGAGACTCTGGCTTTCCCCATCCCTTTTTGCACCAGTTTGCGCCGATAGAAGCGTTTCAACTCGGGGTCACGCCCGACTGCATGCATGGCTGCCTCACACCACAGATAACGCAGCAGCGCGTTCCCTTGTTTGCTCATCCCACCCAGGCGCTGCCGGCCTCCACTGGAATGTTCGCGAGGAATCATTCCGATGTAGCTGGCTACTGCTTTCCCATCCGTGAACCGTAGCGGATCACCCAAGAACACTTCGGTGGCTAACGCGGTGATCGGCCCGACTCCCGGGTGCGTCATTAACCGCCGCGCCGCCGGATGGTTTTGGGCTTGCTGGCTGATCTCCCGATCCAGTTCGTCGATGGATTCTTGCAATCGTGGGTACAACGTCATCAGTGCTTTCCGTCGCTCGTTGGCGTGAGGAGCCAGAGGCAACGCCCGCAGTTCTTGTTGGCCCGCTTGGTTCCATAGCGAGTGGCCTCGCCTGAGACCGTGATTGAGTGCCATCGATTGCAGCGTGTGCTGTACGCGGGTTCGCATGCGCACCCACTGATGACGGTGGCGCAGCAACGTGCGCAGATCTCGCTGCTCGGTCGAGGGCATCCAGATCGTGGGAAAGCGGTTCTCGGAAAGCAGCTTCAGCAGAAGTTGTGCATCCCTTCGATCGTTTTTCTGCTTACGTGGTTCGGCCGCCCGGATCTTGGCCGGATCACCGACTCGGCATTCGATGCTCAGCTCTTCCAGCAGCTCCAGGAACCACTGCATCGAGCCGGTCGCTTCGATCCCTACCAAAACAGGGCGAGTGAGTCCGGAATAAAACTTCCGCAATTCCTCGCCCTCGTGCTCGAGAGTCTTCTCGACGAATTCTCCTGTATCCGTATCCAACATCGCGATCGTCTGTTGTCGAGCGTGTAGATCGCAACCTATAATCTGCATCTCGGCCTCCTTCGACCCGAGCTCTGTACGTTGGACACCGCACAGTTTACTCGGCTCGTCGTTAAGGCCGATTTCGTTATGCCATCACCTATCTCAAGACGAGACGCTTCCTTGACAGGTTCCCGTTGAGCGAGGGCAGGATTTGTGTTGTCTTGGATGCCGACGCTATGATTTATAGCGTCATCAAGCCCACAGCTTCTGAACTCAAGGTCTGGATTGAAACGGAGTTCTTCTAACATATCGATCCACGCCCACGCGGAGGGTTCGCGTCCGAAAGGTCTCGCCGTCGGCACCGAGCGATTCACGGCGATCCGATGTCCATTGTTGTCCGCCGCATAGTGAGCCAGAGCGCCCAGCGCGAAGGCATATTCGTCCACATCTTTCGAATCTTTGATGAAGCGCACGACACCCGGCATGACTGAGCAGAAATTCCTTTATCATCTGTCACGCGCCAGTTACGCGAAGAATTGGAAAGAGAAATACCAAGAACCCGGCTTCGGTACAAAGGTTCTCGCGTTTCTTATTCGCATTGTCCCCAAGATTGGACCTTTTCAGAACCTTGTCGTTCCGAGCGCCGACTCCCGAGACGGAAAAAATGTTTGAGGCAAGCTTTAACGAAACCATCGTCAATTACGGAAAGCTTTTGGAGCAGAAGAAAACAGAAGGCCGCGTGCAGCTATTAAACGATAACTTCGACACTGGGAGCGTTACCGGACCGGGGCAATATCCGCTGGCGGACAAGACTTATGCAGAGCTCCTCGATCGGCTCGCCAAAAATCACTTCGCACAAGTGTCTCCCGAATTGCGTTCCGCCGTTCTTTCTTATTACAACGATTTGAATGCGCCTTTTTCGAACAAGAAGAACAAGAAGAATTGGCAGCAGGTGGTCCGAAATCTGGACGAGCTTAAAAGCTCAACTGAACAAAACTCTGTTACGCCCGCCAATTAACGAACTAGAGCGAGCGATCTGCGATCTCAAGAGGCAGCCTTGTGCGTGCTCTTCTTGGTTGATCCTCCGATTTTATTCAGAGTCTCTTGAGCCTTCGCCTTGTAGGGGCTGTTGACTGACACGGCCTCTGTCAATACGGTTCGTGCTTCGGCTGTTCGCTGCATCTTGGCGAGAGTGAACCCCAAACGGTAAAGATTGCGGCCGTAGCTGAACGCGTCGGATTTCAAAAGCGGACTTGCCTGCTTGAACGCATCGACCGCTTGCGCATTCTGGTTATTGTTGACATACACTTGCCCCAGAGCGGAATAGGCCAGCCCTTTCTGAATCGAAACTTGTTTTTGCCATTGGTCATCGGGGACATTGTCGGGCTTTTGAGACTTTCCCAGCAGGTCTAGCGCTTTCTTGGCATCGGCTGCCGCTTTGTCGAGTTGCTGGCCATTCTCGCTCCAGTTGTCGGCGAGTAGAAGCAACATCGAAATGTTATCGGGATCCTTCGTGAGAATACTTTGGGCGGTCTCGATCATCTTCGGAGTATTCTGTGCCTGCTGATAGGCGATCGCAGTTTGTTCGCGAACGGCCAGCGTGTACTGCGAATCCGGGAAAGCTTTGGCGTACCGTTCCAGTAGTTGGATACGCGGCGGCAAATCTTTGGTCTTATATGCTGCATTGACCATCGCATATTGCACGTAGTTAATATCCGCTTGGGCGTCTTTCAGATTCTGGGTTTTCTGCGCGGACCATTGATCCTCGCTCATACCGGCAGGCGCGGGCGATGCCTTGTAACGCTCTAGCAGCGGCTCCGCTTTTTCGCCCAAAGCATAAATTTTCTGAGCGTCGCCTTGTTCGTCGGCCGCGTGCACCATTAGGATCAACGCAGAGAAATCGTCCGGATCGAGCGCCATAGCTTTGTCGCCGTACTCGTACACCTTCGCGTAGTTCTTTTGCGCAAGATAGGTTTGCGCATAGAGCTGATCGCCGAGGAGAGCGAGATCGCCCGTGCCGTGGTCGGCCATGAATTTATCGAGCAGGGCTATTTTTTCCGGACCATCGGGGGCGGCATAAATCGCCGCGAGGTCTTTGTCTTCAGGTGTTCCGGCTGCGACCGAAACGCTTTTGCCAATCTGCGCCGAGGCAGTCGTGGTGAGCACTAGGAAGACCCCGAGAAAAACCGCGCGCCGCTTCATACGTTCCTCCTGACACCTGCAGGGCAAGACCCCGACGCGCGCATCTTAGTCGAACTGGTGGCTAAGCGTAAGCGATTTTAGAATCAGTTGACTATTTGCTACGCGCGAAAGGCATTGACGATTTCTCCCGTTCGATAGACGATTTGAGCGCAATCAATCTTCAAGAGAAGAGGTGGGTGATGCCGGTCGCAACGCCATGGGAAAAGGTTCAAACCGACAAGTTGAGCGAAATCATTACTCGGCAGATGGTGAGCGGCGAAGACGGAACGCTCGCGCGGGTTCTGCTTTCGCGCGGCGCGCTCGTACCTCGCCATTCCCATCGCAGCGAGCAGTACACAATGATTCTGTCTGGCGCGCTGAAGTTCAATTTTGACGGCGGCGAAACGACGACAGTCCGCGCCGGCGAAATTCTGGTGATCCCGGCACATATGCCGCACGAAGCGGTGGCGCTGGAAGACACCGTGGACATCGATTTCTTTGCGCCACGGCGGGAAGAGTGGATTCGCGGCGACGATGCCTATCTTCGCCAGGGGACCAAAAAGGAATAAAGATGGATCTGGGACTGAAGGGACGCGTAGCGATCGTCGCCGCGGCAAGCAAGGGGTTGGGTCGCGCTGTGGCGGAAGAGTTTGCCAAAGAAGGCTGCCATGTGGCGATTTGCGCCCGCACGGCTGATGAACTCGATCGCACCGCCGCGGAAATTGAACGGGCCAGCGGTGCGCAGGTTTTTCGGCAGGCGTTGAATGTGACGAGCTTTGAGTCAGTAAGCAGCTTTGTTGATGCTGTGGAACACAAGTTCGGACGAATCGATATATGCGTCACGAATGCGGGCGGACCACCTGCCAAGAAATTTCTCGACATCACGCTGGAAGAGTGGCGCGCCGCGATCGATCTTACGCTGCTAAGCACGGTCTACTTCGCGCGCGAAGTGCTGCCACGCATGCGGCAAAACCGCTGGGGACGCTTCCTCACGATCACTTCCGTATCCGTGAAGCAGCCGATTGATGGGTTGCTTCTCTCCAATTCGTTGCGCGCCGCTGTGACGGGTCTGGCCAAGACGCTGGCAAATGAGTTTGGAGCGAGCGGAATCACCGTGAACAATGTGTGCCCGGGATACACCCTGACGGAACGCCTCGACGAGTTAGCTGAAAAACAGGCGCGGATTGCGGGAGTGCCGCGCGATCAGATTTACGACACATGGAGTTCGGAAATACCCATCGGACGCCTGGCGCGACCGGAAGAATTCGCAGCGCTTGTCGCTTTTCTTGCGTCCGAGCGGGCGAGTTCAATCAATGGCACCACAATCGCGGTTGACGGCGGGTGGGTGAAGGGGCTTCTCTAACCGCGGGCCTACAAGGACGATCTAGTCAGTGTGCGATCAGAATTCGCAGGTCGCGCAAATTATTGCCAGTCGGTCCCGTGATAATCGCATCGTCGAGCGCCGAGAAGAAATTGAAAGCATCGCTACGTTTCTGAAAGTCCACGGGATCAAGACCTTTTGCGCGCGCGCGAGCTAGGGTCTCGCCGTCTGCCACGGCACCTGCGGCGGGACTGTTCCCGTCGATGCCGTCAGTGCCTGCACTGAGCACGGCAATATTTTTACTCGCAATTTTCAGTACGCATGCCAGAACGAAAGCAGAATTGCGGCCGCCCATTCCGTCTCCCGTTACAGGGCTGCTCACTTCGCCACCGGAAACAATTGCGCAGCGTTGCTTCGGGTCGCTCGATTTTGTCGATTCCAGCAAGGCCAGCAGATGATCGGCAGCTTTTTCGAGGGGCCAATTGTCGGTCGTGTTGTCGGCGATGCAGTAGATGCCTTCGCTTTCCAGGGCATGGTGTGCGGCGTGGAGCAGATCGTGCGTTCCAAGAAGCAGCGAGAAATGCGCGCGTGCAAATGCTGGATCGGATTCCTTGGGAGTTTCTTGCAAGCGCTGCTTTTCAAAGATTTCTCGGATGGATGGCGGCAAGGCTGGTAGCAAATGATATCGAGCAACCACTCCGTGAGCGTCGGCAATTGTGGTTGGATCCGGCAGCGTTGGTCCCGAGGCAAGCGCTGATTCGTATCCTTGCGGTACATCGCTGACACCCAACGTGATCTTCGTTGAGCGCGGGGCAGCGGCGGCCAGGCGTCCTCCCTTCGTCGCTGAAAGATGTTTTCGCACAACATTGATTTCTTCAATCGGGGCGCCGCAGGTAACAAGCACTTGATTCAAGTTCTCGAAGTCTTGCTGACTCACTGAGGGATCGAGAGCCTGCTCAACCAGCGCCGAGCCGCCGCCAGACACCAGGAAGAAAATGAGAGTTCGCTCGCCGCAGCGCGCCAGCCGATCAAGGATGGCGCGGCCGGCAATAAAACTTGCTTCCGTTGGAATTGGATGACCGCCGATGAAAATCTTCCAGCGTGGCAGAAGGCGCGGGGGAGCGGCAGGCGCAACCAGTACTCCTTCTAGTGAGCAATTCGAGGGCAGCACATTGACTAGAGCTTCCGCCATAGGAAAGGCGGCTTTGCCAATCGCGATGGCGACGAATTCAGAAAAATCCGCAAGTTTGATCGGGCGGCCTTCGATGTGAACGGATTTACCGTCGCAATCGAGCTTGCGCTCAAGCGCCGCTTGGATATTGATTGCGGCGAGTGTTTCACGGAAAACGCGGAGGGCCGTTTCTTTCACGCTGTTTCAGACAGGTGAACAATAGGGCATGAGTTTTGTCATTTCAAGCCGAGCGCGTCCGCATTGAGCGCATTGGGTGGCCGTTTGCCCTCGAAGCACGCTACGAGGTTGTTCGCAGCCATCACAGCCATTTTCGTCCGCGTTTCAACTGACGCGCTGGCAATATGCGGCGTCAGGATAACGTCTTTTTGCCCGAGCAAAGCCGGTTTGGCTTTTGGCTCGGCTTCGAACACGTCGAGAGCCGCCCCGGCGATTTTCTTTTGCTGCAAGGCATCGGCGAGCGCCGCCTCGTCCACCACAGGCCCACGCGACGTATTGATCAAATATGCGGTCGGTTTCATTTTGTCGAGATTGTCTTTCGAAATCAGGTGCCGCGTATCGGGCAAGAGCGGTACGTGAAGGGTGATAAAATCGGATTCGCGAAAGAGGCGATCACGGTCGACAAATTCGGCGCGCAACTCCTTTTCGACGTCGGCCGGTGCCCTTACGGCATCGTTGTAAAGAATTCGCATCTGAAAGCCTTGCGCACGGCGCGCCACACCGCGCCCGATTCGGCCAAAACCTATAACACCGAGCGTCTTGCCCCACACATCGCCTCCAAGCAGCTGATCGAGGTCCCATCCTGGCCAGGTTCCCGAGCGCATCCACTCGTCGCCTTCGAGCAAGCGCCGGGCAATCGCCATCAGGAGCGTCCAAGCAAAATCCGCGGTCGTGTCGTCTAGCACACCGGGTGTATTTGTCGCAACCACCTTGCGTTTCGTGCAGGCAGCGACGTCAATATTGTCGAAGCCGACCGAAACAGTTGCCGCGATGCGCAGCTTCGGCGCGGCGGCGAGGAGCTCTTCATCGACTTTTTCGGTGAGTAAGCAGATGAGCCCTTCCTTATCGGCCACACGTTTCAACAATTCGCTGCGGGAAATCTGTTCACCGGGCTTCCCGTATTCGACTTCGAAATACCGATCCAGAATTTCTCGAGCTGCCGGAAACAACGGGCGCGTCGATAGAATTTTCGGCTTACTCACCAGCCACCTCGTGCGAAACTGCTACAAGGGAAATAATATACACCCGAAACTGCAATGGGACGGACGCGGCTGGCGCTTAATAATTCGGTGATTCGATGGACTTGGACGTGCGTTGACTGCCCCTCCACAGGCGGCTATAGTTGCGATGTTATCGTCGCGCAGGCAACTGAAAAGACCGGTAACAGTCACGCCTAAGGGCCAACCCATATAAATCCATGGTACCCCGGCTCCTTCAAGACTTGAAAAAGCTGCTCGGCTCAGACGCGGTGTTGCACGAGCCTGAGGACCTTATCCTTTACGAATACGACGGCTCCGTGGAGATAGCGCGTCCGAATTGCGTCGTATTCCCGCGCACGAAGGAGCATATCGTCGGCCTCGTCGAGATCGCCAATCGTTACAAGACCCCCATTGTTGGCCGCGGAGCCGGCACGGGTCTGTCAGGCGGCGCGCTGGCGAGACGCGGGGGAATTCTCGCGATTTTCTCGAAGATGAATCACATTCTGGAAGTGGACGTCGAAAACCAGCGAGCTATCGTTCAGCCGGGAGTCGTGAATGCAGATCTGAGCGCGGCCGTCGCGCACACAGGGCTTCATTTCGCGCCCGACCCGTCGAGCCAGAAGGCATGCACGATTGGCGGCAACGTTTCGGAAAATTCCGGCGGTCCTCACACGCTCGCATACGGTGTGACGACAAACCATGTACTCGAGCTCGAAATGGTGCTGCCAACCGGCGAGTTGATTCGAATCGGAAGCTCCGCGCTCGATTCGCCAGGGTACGACTTGCCTGGATTATTTGTCGGTTCCGAAGGTACTCTCGGGCTTCTCACTGAGATCACAGTGAAGCTCACGCGCCTGCCAGAATCCGTGAAGACCCTACTCGCGATTTTTGACACGCTCGACGACACCACCGAGACCGTAGTGGATATCACAGCGCGCGGTATTACTCCCGCCGCGTGCGAAATGCTTGATGGCTATACGCTGCGAGCCGTGGAAGCCTATGTGCATGCCGGTTTTCCCGTTGATAGCGCTGCTGTGTTGTTGATTGACGTGGACGGTGTGCGGGAGGGCGTCGAATCGCAAGCCGAAGAAGTGGCGGAAATCTGCCGCGCGCATCGTGCTCGTGAAGTAAGGGTGGCGAAAGATTCGTGTGAGCGCGATTTACTTTGGAAGGGGCGCAAGAATGCGTTCGGTGCCGTCGGCCGGCTCTCGACAACCTACTACGTGCAGGATGGCGTGATTCCTCGCACGAAGCTGCCCGCCACTCTCCGACGCATCACCGAAATAAGCGAGCGATGCGGATTTCCGATTGGCAATATTTTTCACGCCGGCGACGGCAACCTTCACCCGCTAATTCTCTTTGATGCGCGCGACGAGAATCAGTTGAAGCGTGTGATCGCCGCCGCCGATGAGATTATTCAGTTCTGCATCGAAATGGGAGGCTCCATCACTGGCGAGCACGGAGTCGGAATGGAAAAAGACCGGTTGATGCCGCTGCTATTTAGCGAGGCCGATCTTGATCTGATGCGAGGAGTGCGCGACGCGTTCAATCCGATTGGGCTGCTGAATCCCGAGAAGATATTCCCCAACAAAAAAGGCTGTGGCGAAATTCACATTCGTCCTCTGCCGGTGGCGGGAGCTTCCGTCGCGTGACTACCGCGAGCAAAACCGCTTCTTCGCGCCTGCTCGACATAGTGGCGGCGGAACACGTCTCGACCAATCCGGCGGAGCTCAGCGCGTGTGCAGTCGATGGAAAGCTGCCATCCGTGAAGGTCTGCCCGGGCTCAACCGAGGAAGTCGCCGAAATTGTAAAGTACGCCGCAGCCGAAAAACTTGCTCTGATCGCAAGCGGCGCGCGAACCAAACTCGGAATCGGCTCGCCTCCCGCCCGGTATGATATCGCTCTCGACATGACCCGCCTAAATCGCATCATCGCGTACGATCCGGGCGATCTTACCCTGAGCGTCGAAACGGGTGCGCCGTTGCAAAAAGTGGCCGAGTCGCTCGCTCAGCATCGCCAGTTCCTGCCGTTGGCCGTCCCATTTTTTGATCGCGCCACCGTGGGTGGCACAATCGCCTCGGGCGTCGATACTCCTCTTCGGCAGTTTTACGGTACTGCGCGCGACTATGTTCTAGGGATGGAATTTGTTTTGGGAGAAGGCGTCCGCTCGAAGAGCGGCGGCAACGTGGTGAAAAATGTCACCGGATACGATTTGCACAAATTGATGATCGGCTCGCTGGGCACGTTGGGTGTGATAACCCGCGTGAACTTCAAGACTTTTCCGATGCCAGTGTCGAGTCGAGGCTTCGTTGCCACGTTTGAAAGTCTCGACCGTGCCATTGAAATGCGCAATCGCGTCGCGCAATCGCCGCTGACGCCGATGACCTTCGATCTATTCAGTCCGCGCGTGGCGGAGCTTTTCTCCACCCCAGGCGCCGAACGGCTTGCAACGAGTGTGATGCCGGCTGGAGTGCTTTCGCCCTGTCATTGGGCTCTAGCCATTGGATACTCCGGCAAAGAGAACGTTCTTTCGCGCTATGAGGCCGAGCTGCGCCGTATGGCGGCGGAATCCGCGGCAGACAATGTGACCGTACTCGCAGATCGCGTTCGTGCGGCAGCATTCGCATTCAAACGTGAGGTTATTCCGATTGCAATCGAGTCATCGCCCGCAACTACGATCGTCAAGATCAGCGTGTTGTCCGCGCGACTGAAAGACGCTCTCATAGCGGCAATCAAGGCGGCCGATACGAACCAATTACCCTGGGCAGCCATGGCCCGGAGTCTGGGTGTAATCTACTTCGCTTTGCTGCCTGCAGATCTCAGCGAAGCGTCCCATCGTCAAGCAGTTGCTACAACGAATCACATTTTGGCTGCCGGCGCATCGCTTGGCGCGAATATGACGATTCCCTGGTGTCCCTCGGAATGGAAATCCGTGCTCAAAATCTGGGGACCGGAGCGTCACGATCTGGCGCAGATGCAGAAGGTAAAAAAAGTCTTCGACCCGCTCGGCATCTTCAGTCCCGGCCGATTCATTGGAGGCATCTAGAATCGTGGCCGCGCCTCCACAGCAAAGTCACGAAGAAGCGCAGCGCGAATTCGCCTTGACGCTCAGCGGTTTCACTGCGATCGATAAGCCCGAATACGAGGACTATTCGCGTTGCGTGCACTGCGCGCTGTGCTCGAATCAGTGCCCCACATACCGCCTCTGGGGGCGCGAAGCGGATTCTCCACGTGGCCGGATTCGTCAGATGGCGCTTGTCGACCAGGGTCGGCTCGAACTCGGCGATTCCTTCGTGCTGCACATCGATCGCTGCTTGAATTGCCGCAATTGCGAGTCCGCGTGCCCCTCGGGTGTGGAGTACGGGCAATTACTGGAACGCGCTCGTTCTCAAATTGAACAGAAGTATAAGCGGCCACTTTTTTCGCGGATCGCGCGCGATCTCCTCTATCGCCGCCTGCTTCCTTATCCGGGCCGTATCGCCGCGGCCGCCAGGGCGTTGAAAATTTATCAGCGTAGCGGTCTGGCTGCGCTCGCGCGAGGAACTGGCATCCTGCGGCTCCTGGGCTTACAAGAACGTGAACGGCTGATGCCGCAGATCGATTCGAATTTCTTTTTCTCGGAGCTCGGCAAAACGTTTCCTGCCAAGGGGCCTCGTCGCGCGCGCGTCGCGCTTTTTGCGGGCTGCATCGCCCAGGTGACGTTTAGCGACCTCAATCGAGCAACCATTCGCGTTCTTCAGGCCAATGGTTGTGAAGTGATCGTCCCGCGTAATCAGGTGTGCTGTGGCGCCCTTGCCGCGCACGCGGGAGTTCGCGATGTCGCTCGCAACCTGGCGCGGACGAACCAGGATGTCTTTCTGTCCGCAGAGTTTGACGCGATCATCACCAATGCGGCCGGTTGCGGTTCAACCCTTAAGGAATACCCCGAATTCTTCGCGGAAAGCGACCCTTCGCATCAGCCGGCTGAGAAATTCTCTGCCAAGGTTAAAGATGTAACACAATTTCTCGACGAACTTGGCCTTGTGGCCCCGCTCCGCCGGATGCCGTTGCGCGTTACCTACCAGGATTCGTGCCATCTCTGTCACGGGCAGCAGATTCGCGAATCTCCACGCAAGTTAATCCGCTCGATTCCGGGTGTCGAGTTGATCGAGATGCCGCTTTCAGAACAATGCTGCGGTTCCGCTGGCGTTTACAATGTTACGGAGACGGATGCTTCGATGGAACTTCTCGCGGTGAAGATGGAAAACATCGAGAAGACGAAAGCGCAAGCGATTGTTACCGCAAATCCCGGATGCATTTTGCAACTACGCGCCGGCGCCGCGATTCACAATACCGGCCAAGAAGTGATGCACGTCGTCGAATTGCTCGATCGCGCTTCTCTTCAGAGATAACAGCTAGCCATCCTGCACGAAAAAGGAAGCTTGCGGGCGGAGCGTGGTGGGGAATCCGCCCGCAAGTACAGCGAGTATTACGGGGTGGGTGTACTCGAATTTGAATCAGCTGGTGCGCCCGCAGGAGGCATTCCCGCGCCAGCTCCCATGTGACGACGATGCATACCTCTTGGGCCGCCGGGGCCACCTTGCTTCACCGTATAATCGGCAGGCACCTGAAAGAGTGTCGCCGCCGGTTCGGCACGCTGAACATTGGTCAATTGAAACACCGTATCGCCCATGCGCGGGTCACTGCGCTTGATCATCACCGTCTCCTGCAGATCGGGCGAATACCATTTCTCCACGGTAATCACGATCGGCTTCTGATTGCCGATTTCGCCGGCGGGAATCGTTCGAGTGACGCGCGTGCCCTCGGCGCTTACGCCATTAATCGTCTCAGTCCCGAGCGAAGTCGTCGTGGTTTCTTTCTGTCTTTCGGCCGCGAACGCGCCGCCGTGAGTTCCCTTGGCATCCGCCCCACGCGTGCCGGAAGAATGGTCACGAACGCCCATCTTATTCGCAACTTTACGATTGGCGTCCAGCATGTACCGCGCGCCGGCAACGGGATCGTTGATGAACGTCATTTGCGGTGCCGGCTTACCCGAAGCGGCCCAGGGACCAATCGCCGGCAACGTCATATCACGGCGCGTTCGCCCCTGGCTGTCGCGCGCAAGACTACCCGTCGTGGTTCGCTGAATCTGATTGCCATCGGCAAGGGTCTGCGTCGTCTGCGATGAAAAGCTTGCTGTAAACGGCGCACCCGTGACGGTCTTCCCTCTGACGGATCCTTCAAATCCGACAAACTCGATGGCGTCAGGCGGACCACCTGGCCCGGGCCCCATCGCCTCAAACATCATGTCGCCGCCTTCCGGCGGTGGCGGAAATGCAGTTGGCGCATGCTGTGCTAAGGCGCTGCCTGCCAGGAGTAAGCTCACTCCCATCACTGCCATCGCAAAAGATCGATTCTTCTTCATGAACACCCTCCTAAATGGTCCGAGCTTTAGTTCTCGTTTTGCGCCACGAGACGAATCGCCTCCGGGGTTCCGTCCGCACTCACCACTAGATCCGCAGGAATCTGTTCCCTATTCTCGGCGCCCGAGAGAGACACTCCAAACGACGCCAACGCCGACCGTGACAGAATCACGCGAACTATCGAACCTCCCTCCATCATTGAGGGATCATCCGCGTAAGGAAGTGGCGTGAAGTCTTCGGCGAATTCGTTCTCGTCGGTTGAATCGGCGGCTTGCATTGCAACTTGCGGGGTCACCGGATCACTCTGCACGTTCTTTTGGGCAATCTTTGCCGGCGACTGAGACCCGGAGCGGCCAGCCTCATCGATGATTTTCGCTGAATTCGTCTCTGATGCGCCTCCAAGCAGATGGGCCGGACTGTAAGAGTGCTGTAGCCAGAGTCCTAAGGCTAGGAACACCGCTGCCGCCGCTCCGATTGCGGCCATTCGCCATTGCATGCGTCGCTGGGCAGACTCTGCTTTCACGCGCCTGAATTCTTGTACGAGGGCAGCTTCCACACGTGGCGACGCCACATTTCTATCCGCCTCGTTCGCAATCTTGGCCAACGAAAAATCGAGTGACTCGACTTCTGTGAGTAATACACCGCAGTGCCCACAAGATTCTGCATGGACCAACGCCTCTTCGCGAAGCTCATTGCCCTTGGCCCCTGCGCGGTCGAGTTCGTGAACGATTTCTTCGAATTCTGAGCACTTCATATAGTCCCTGTCTTCCTTCATCGCCGTTTCCGTTTTACCCCACAAGCGTCAATTCAATCCCCCGTCGCCAAGCCACGCGCCATCACCGATTCGCGCAATTTCTCGAGTAGCAGCGCCCGCGCCCGGTGCAGCCGCGATCGTACCGTGCCCAGGGGACAATCGAGCGCCGACGCTGCTTCTTCGTAACTCATCTCTTCCAACTCGCATAGCACTACAACCTCGCGATAGTTTTCCGGCAGCGTCGCAATTGCCTGCCGAACCCGTCCCACCGTCTCGAGCGACTCAAACTCGTGGTGCGCTTGGGCCGCCGTGCTGAATGCACCATTACCGTCGCGGCTGCCATTCGAAGTGCTGGCGAATCCGCCGATTCCGTTTCCAGCAGCCGTACTGAATCTGCCTTGGCGCGTCTCGCCACCTTCGTCTGGCAACGGGACACACCTGCGATCCTGATCCCAGCGCTTTCGCACATGGTTTCGGGCGATTCCGAAGAGAAACCCGGCGAGCGTGCCGCGTTCCGGGTCGAATCTTTTCGCGTCGCGAATCAAGGTCATAAAAACTTCCTGCGTCACGTCCTCGGCCACCGCTGCGTTCCCGCTCATGTGCAAAGCAAATCGGTAAATTGACGGATGTTTGCGCCGGTATAGAAGCGTGAATGCTTCTTCGTTTCCCGCCAGCATCCGCCGAAGCAGGCCGTCGTCGGTGATCGGTATGGCCTTATTCATTGTGTTGCGTTGGACGGCCCGTTCCGCTTCTCGTTACATATTCCGTTGAGCGCGCCGATTAGTTCCCTCAAGTAGAACACGGGCGCTAGTATCAGGCTTCGATTTGGAATTTCTTTTCGTTCGAGACTTGCCAGCGAGAATTGAAGACCAGCTTAAACCATTGTCCTTAAAGGGGTTAAAGGCACCCCAGCGATTACGAGGTCGACGGCCGCATCATCTTCGCGGCCATTTTCACAACAAAGCTCCTGGGCGCCAATCGCTCCGATTCCATCATTAAGCGATTCATCGCGCCTGAAATCACATAGCTCTTGCCCGCCGCCAATGCTTCGAGACCCACGCGCGCAACCTTTTCCGCGGTTTCGGCCGACCGAAAAACTCGATCCGGCTGCTCCGCCACTTGCTGGAATTCGGTGTCCGTCGACCCAGGGCAGAGCGCGCATACCCGCACACCAAACGGCCGCAGCTCCTCGGCAATCCCTTCCGCGAAAAGCAAATCGAACGCCTTAGTCGCCGCATACACCGAATTGAAGGGCACCGCTTGGAAGGCGGCCGTCGAAGCTAGAATCAAAATGTCGCCATGGTGACGCTGGACCATCGCCGCGATATAAAGCCGCGTCAGATGTACCAAAGCGGAACAATTCACCTGAATCATTTCCAGCATCCGCTCTGCAGGAATTTCGTGGATGTAACCATATGCACCAAAGCCGGCATTATTCACGAGCAATTCGATTTCAATTTGCTTGTTCGATGTGAATTCGTGAATTTCTGTTGGGGCTTCGGGGCGGGTCAGATCGGCTGCGAATATTTCCGCACGCACCTGATGCTTTCCTGCTAATTCGGCTGCGAGCTGTTGCAGACGGTCGGTCCGCCGCGCCGTCAGAACAAGGTGCGCTCCCCCTGCCGCCAGTTGCTTGGCCAGTTCCAGGCCGATCCCGGCACTCGCGCCCGTAATTAACGCCCATTTGCCTCGCCAACGGTCGCTCAAGACTGCCTCCACATCACAACGAGGGCATGAGACCACAAAAAGGAAAGCTTCGGAAGCGGGAATATACCGTGGAGGGTTAAGCGCGATCGGCGGACATACGGGACAGGATGTTGTTGCGGAGGCGGAGGCCGTGGTCCTTTAGCCGGTCGCCTTGCTCTTTCATATGGTCGAGGAGCTGGCGGGCCCAGACAAACTCAGCCGCCAGCACACCCAAGGCGAGAAGGATGACAAGCCATCCCGGACCGGGCGTGACAATCATTATGATTCCCAGTACGAGCAACGTGAACCCGAAAAGTATCTTCAGGAACCGCCTCGTCTGCTGGAGAGACTTTAAAAGCATATGCGCTGCTTTGTCCTTCCGAACTGCGCTGCCCGGTAGATTAGATGCAGCAGCCAATCGAATGAATCAGTAAGCACGTTGATTTCCATTACAAAAGTCCCTTACTTCAATTCTTTGCGGTTCAAGTGCCGCATACACGCCCTGTTGCAAGCAAAATCGGCCTGTTATCCCTGTGGCTTGACTCGTTCTTGGGAAATTTTCTGCCCGGCGGACGAAACCGTTTGGCCAGGGGAACGGACGTCGCTCGCAGCGCCAGTTTGGTCCTTGGGACGACCTATTTTGGAAACTGCGAATGAAAGGAGAAGAAATCAGGCCAGGCGCTTGCCTAGAATTTAAACACAAACCCAGTTGAGACCTTGGGGCTGAACTGGTAGGTTGAGAAATAGTGCGATCCGATCACGTCGCCGCTTATCCGTATCGCCCACCTCTTATAATGTCCGCCGATATCCACACCACCGCCTGCTTCGTAGGCGAATGCCTCCTGCGGCCCAAACGCAGTTTGCGGGGTGAAATGCGTCCGTCCGAAGAGCGCATGTCCCCACAGCTCTAGGCCTCGAGGCCCAGACCACCGAAACCGCGGGCCTCCTCCTCCAAAAAGGAACCAGGAATCCTCGTTGCTTTGATGTCCGTAAGTCGCTGACATCTCGCCGTCAATTCCCAGCCAGTCTTTCCAGTAATACACGACCGACCAGTTTGCACCGTTTTGGGTCTCATTATGTGTCGGATGCGAAGTCTCATAAAACCGAAAGAACGTGTAACCCGCATAGGCTTGCCATGCGTAGCGTCGGAACACTCCCTGCACCTGCTGCGGACCCGGATCCGGATCTAACGCTTCCGCGGAAGCGGTTGGTAAGCTAAGCATGCTGGTCCCACGCAGGGTTCCGATTTCCGATGAAATCGGCGCGTCAAGGTTTGCGGCAATGGGGAGCGCGATTGTCTGCGGAATCGGCGCGTTTGATCCGTCTGGCGGCGCGAACGGGCTGGCGAAGGGCATTGCCAACAGCAACGAGTTGTTCGGCACCGCTTGTCCGGCCGTACTTAGGCCCACGATAAGCACAATCCCGATCAGCGTCAGTCCATATCGCATCGCACGCCTCTCCCGGACGTAGTGTGTATTCGATCCACAAACATAATTTGACCGTATCTGGCGCTCGGCTGTCCACTGAATTGATTATTGAGGATCCTGTTATTCTATGGTTCCGTCGCTTCCAAACTGCAATTTCGCTGCCACTTGGCGGTCACATCCTGTGGTCTGAGCAATTGCGCTCAACCCTTGACTCCGCTTCGCCATTTGCTATCATCTTTTCGCTGGCTTACCACCAGCGCTTATCCAGAGTGGCTGAGGGGACAGGCCCTTTGAAGCCACAGCAACCTGGTCCATGTGCCAAGGTGCTAATTCCTGCCCAGTGGGGAGAGATAAGATCCTCAGTCGACCGGAACCCCGGCCGTTGAAGATTCAACTCCCAAACTGCTGTTAACGACGGCGGAGGCATTCGCAGTTGCGAGTGCCTGGTTGCACGTGCTCAAACCGACGTGCGATCTAGCGTCCGCCTTACTGCTACCTGGTTCGAGGTCACTGCATTTTGCAGCGTCCCTGCCAGAAGGCGGTGCGCGGAATGAGTTCTACCTTAAGCGCAAGGGAGACCTATTAATGTCAGACAGCATATCGGCCAATTTCACGATTGCCGTGATTAAGATTGGCGGCTCCATTCTAAAGAACGCGCGTGCATACAGGCGTGCCGCCCGCTATGTTCGTAATCGGTACGCTGCCTCGCCGCATGAGCGATTCGTCGTGGTTGTTTCGGCGCAAGAAGGCGTCACCGACTGGCTTGCGGCCACCGCTTGTCAGGTCGTCTCTCCGCCAAACCCGCCAGCCCTCGATTTGTTGTGGTCCACCGGGGAGCTTCGGTCGGTTGCGCTACTCGCCCTCCACCTGCAAGCCTTGGGGGTTTCCGCCGCCCCACTGAATATTCACGAAGCAGGTTTGGCATTGGCCGATGTGACCCGCGCCCGGGACGCGGCTTTGGACGAGGTGCGTCTCAACTCGCGCCGTCTTCGATCTGTGCTACTTCAACACCCAGTGGCTGTCGTCCCGGGATTCTTTGCCACTGACTCCGCTGGTGCCGTGCATTCTCTCGGCCGCGGCGGATCAGACTTGACCGCCGTACTCCTCGCTAAAGCACTAGGCGCCTCTCGCTGCGAGCTGCTCAAAGATGTTCCCGGCTACTTCACGAGCGACCCGCATGGCAATCCGAGTGCGCGCCATCTGCCACGTCTTACTTTCCAAGAAGCGCTGGCCCTCGCCAACAAGGGTTGCGATCTGGTCCAGCGACGGGCAATCGAGGTCGCCGCACATTGCAATCTGCCCCTCGTTGTTCGCAGCCTCGACGAGTCCGCGCCGCTCAGCCTCGTCACCGCCCAACAGGACATAACCTCCCCTAACGCCGGTGTCTTCTCGTCGGAAGCTGTGGCTGCTACTTAAAGGAGTGATCGTGGCAAAGGATAATTTTTCAGGCCCGAACTCAAATTCTGAAGATTCAAATGATTCCGTAATCGAAAGGAGCAACAAAATGAAATTTGCAACCAGGACGATTCACGCCGCACAACCCTCGGAACCCGAAACCGGTTCGTTGATAGCACCTATTTTCCAGACCTCCACCTACGAGCAGGAATCCCCGGGCCAGGACAAAGGCTTCAACTACTCGCGCACGAACAATCCATCGCGCCAGCGCCTCGAATCCGTGCTTGCTGACCTCGAAGGCGTCCCGCACGCCGCTGTCTTCGCCTCCGGTCTCGCTGCCGAAAATGCAGTGTTTCAAGCCTATCTGCGTCCCGGCGACGAAATCGTACTGCCGACCGACGTCTACGGCGGCACCTATCGTATCCTCAACAAAGTCTTCCAACCCATCGGCATCGTCGTCCGCCAAATCGATTTTTCGGATGCTTGCGCTCTCGATGCAGCCAACACTTCGAGGACGAAGCTCGTCTGGATCGAATCGCCCACCAATCCGCGCCTCCTCGTCTACGACATCGCAGCCATTAGCCTTCTGGCGCATAGCCGAGGCGCGCTCGTGGTCGTCGACAACACATTCGCCACGCCGTGTTTTCAGCAGCCCTTCGAACTCGGCGCCGATATCGTCGTTCACAGTGTCACGAAGTACCTAGCAGGCCATTCTGACCTGATTCAAGGCGCGGCCCTTGCCAGGGATCCGGCCGTCTTTGAGCCGATAAAATTCCTGCAAAATGCCACGGGCGCCGTCCCCGCTCCGTTCGACTGTTGGCTCACATTGCGCGGACTGAAAACACTCGAACTCAGAATGCAGCGCCATGAAGAGAACGCCGCCGCTATTGCCAAAGCGCTCGAGCATCAGCGGCTGGTCAGCCGCGTCTATTTCCCCGGCCTGGCTTCCCACCCCGGCCACGATATCGCCCGAAAGCAAATGACCGGCTTCGGTGGCATGGTTTCATTCGAGTTGAATGGCTCGAGTGAAGAGGTCGCCGCGTTTGCCTCCTCGCGCCGCTTTTTTACCCTTGGCGAAAGCCTCGGAGGCGTTAAGGCCCTGCTGTGTCATCCCGCCACGATGACCCACGCCTCGATTCCTCCGGAAGCACGCGCCGAACTCGGTCTCTCTGACAACCTGATCCGCCTGTCGCCCGGCTGTGAAAATGCCGAAGATCTGGTCGAGGATCTGCTAGAGGGCCTTTCCAGCCTTGAGCGTGCCCGCGAAGCCGGAAAAGAAGGGCAAAAAGAGAGCGAGAAGGTCGTCTCCGCGCGGGCTTGACCCGCTCCAAACGCTTCCCGGTGTTGGACGCCATCACCAAAGCTCCGCGTCCAACACTGACGCATTGAACAACTGGCCCGAATCAGAGAGCCGCGCTTCCTATTTCATGCGCTAGCATGGAATTATTCCAGCCGTTAGTCTTTTGCGAGGGAGTGGGAATGCGCGTCTTCGATCAGGTCGATCCCCAGCGAGTCGAACGCCGGGAGCTCCAGTTGACGATGTTGTCGCTCTCCGTCAACGTGATTCTCGCTGCTGGCGCCGCTCTCCTGATGTACCCCACGATCTCGGCTCATCCGGTCATCTTTGGCGCCACTACCTCCCGCGCCATGTTCGTCGGCTTCTGCGCCCTATGTGTGCTTCTCGTCGGCTATCTATTCGACCGGCAGATTGTGGTTCGCCGCCTTCGGAATGAGATCGCTCAACAGCACCTTAAATACACACAACTAAGGCTTCAGGCCGCCCGCGATCTTCTGGGCAGCCTCGCGGGATTGAATCACTTTCAGGATCGCCTGGTAATGGAATTCAAGCGCGAGCTGCAATCCGGTGCCGCGCTTTCGGTCCTCGTCATCCGCCTCACTCCTGCGGATTCGGTGGAGGATTCCAACGAAGTAACCGTAGCTTACGGAGACGCCGCGAAAGCCATGATGCGGAAACTGCGCCGCGAGGATTCGCTCTATTACTTCTCGCTGGGATCTTTTGGAATCCTGCTGCCGAACACGCGCGTATTGGACGCGCGAGAGTTCTCCGCGCGAATTGCAGAAGGCTTGAGTGACGCGGCTGGCGTGATTGGCCGTTTCACTTCAGACATCAAAACCTTCAACTACCCGGAACACGTCGAAACCGCCCACGAATTGGAACTTGCCGTCCGCTCCCTGCTTCCCCGCGACATCGTCAGTGAACCAGCCGTCGCCGACGCATTCGCCCTCGCCGACCGCGCCTAAGCCCTCGACAGAGCACTGCGCTGATCCGGATTGGGATTCTCGTGATCCCCACTGGGGTCGCGAAAGCGTAGCAGCAAAATGGCGGAGAGGGTGGGATTCGAACCCACGGTTGAGTTTCCCCAACACACGCTTTCCAAGCGTGCTCCTTAAACCGCTCGGACACCTCTCCGCATTGGTCACCTCAGATGCTACGGAGCTTCAGAAGACTAACAAATTGACGACAACGCAGCAAACGGTCGCAGTCTTGAAGAGCGATCCAGCGAATTCCATTTAGGCCACGCCCCTCAAGCGGCGAACTTTTCTGCCGACACCCTGCGATAGTGAAGTAAAATGTTTTCGCGTTTCCGGGGTAGTGCAATTGGTAGCACGCCAGCCTTTGGAGCTGGTTATCTTGGTTCGAGTCCAAGCCCCGGAGCCAATTTTTAGCCGCAGGATCGGCGATGGCGCCACAATTCGCCAGCCGGTCTTCTGCTCTGCGCGAATGAGCGGCCCGCAGAACACTTCTCGCATCGGTCCGTTGCTGCCCATGTTTGCTATCCTCTAACAGCCATGCGAACGAAAAATGCCCGCAAACTCGGCACCGAATACCAGCTCAACATGTCCGCCCAGCGCGCCCTCATGCGCCGCGCCTTCTCGATCCATGAAATGAAGCAATATCTCGAGCGCCGCGCCGAAAAAAAAGACCTGATCCCGCCCGTCATCGCCCGTCTGCGCGAACTGAACTACCTCGACGACGCTCGCTACGCCCTCGAATATACCCGTCATCACTCGCAAGCCCGTCGCCAGGGCCGTTTCCGCATCGCACGCGAGCTTCGAGGTCGCGGCGTTCCGGATGAGCACATCGATGCAGCGCTCGCCGCCGTCTTCGCAGATACCGATGAATCCGCGCTTGTCCGCGATCGCCTCAAGCGTCGCCTTTCACATCTCCGAGGCGCTCTCGACGAAAAAAAGATCGCCTCGCTCTATCGCATGCTCCTCCGCGCCGGCTTTCCCTCCGACATAATTCGCAAAGAACTGCGAGGCGTCACTCGCGGCGATCTCGCAGAATTCCCCGCTCCAGCCGACGACGACAACATCTGATCCCCGTTCCGATTTCATCAGGCCGGATGTACTTGTGATACATCTTCCTTATGCGTGGCCGCCCGGAAAATTCCGAAGCAGCACCCTACTATTTCACTTACATCGATAAGGTGGCCGGGGACAATCCCCTTCCCGCGATGGAAGAGCAGCTGCCCGAGGCGCTCAAATTCTTCGCGGGCATCACGGAGAAATCATCGCTTCACCGTTATGCCCCCGATAAATGGAGCATTCGCGAGGTTCTCAATCACGTCACGGATACCGAGCGCGCCTTTGCGTTTCGCGCTCTCTGGTTTGCGCGAGGATTCGAGCCGCCTCTTCCCGGCTTCGACCAGAACATCGGCGCGAAGGGTGCCGAGGCCGATCGAATTTCGTGGCTCGATCATGTCGCGGAGTTCCGCCTCGTCCGCTTGTCCACGATTTGCCTGTTCAAGAATCTGCCGCCCGCTGCCTGGTCACGACACGGTATCGCAGACGGCAAATCTTTTACGGTGCGCGCTCTCGCATTCATCATCGCCGGCCACGTCACGCATCATCTCGCCATCCTTCGCGATCGATGCTTCAAATAACCCGCGTTTGTAGCGGCAGCCTTCAGGCGGCGGTTTTCCTTTCCGGATCTTCGCCAAACTCTGCTAACCACCCACACTCAAGCAGCGTCAATAGGGTGAGCGCGCCGATGACGTCCCAACACCAATTCCTGCGCTCCATAAAACGCGTCCTCAGCGTGGCATTCACCGCAGCACTTGCGTGTTCCTCCATGGCCTATGCCCAAGCCTCAACAGCCGCGCAATCGCAGCAAAAGAAAGAAATCCCTCCGGCCACCGCGCACGAAATCACTATCCTCGAGGCGTTCCGCGCCGATCATCCCGATGACCCTGCCGCCCTCTTCAATCTCGCCATCGATGAAGCCACCATAGGCGAAAACGCAAAAGCGCTCAGCCTCCTCCAAAAAATGTCTCAATCCCACTCCGGGCTCGACCCAGCAGGCGGCGCCGCCCGGTCATTCAAAGATATTGCGCGCGACCCTCGCTTCGTCGCTATCGTCGAGCAAATTCGAAAAGAAAATCCGCCTGTCGTGCACACCACAGTTGCATACACGCTTCGCGAACGCGATCTTGCCCCCGAAGGCATCGCCTACGATCCCGTCGACAAGTCTTTCTACATCAGCAGCATCAGCAAACACAAAATCGTGCGTCTCGCACCAGACCGCTCTGCCACGGATTTCAAATCCTCCGGCCAAGATGGCCTCGGGTCAACTCTGGGAATGAAGGTCGACGCAAAACGCCGCTACCTCTGGGTCACCAGCGATTCGTTTGCCGGCGACCCGAAAGGCAGCCGCTTCGCGCTTTACCAATACGATTTAAACACGGGCGCGCTCCGCTTCAAGCACGCAGGCGCACAAGGAGCCGAAGGTTTCTTAAACGACGTTGCCTTAAATTCAAAAGGCGAGGCCTTCACGACGAACACGGCCACCGGCGAAGTTTTTCGCGCCTCGCCTGATCGCGATGGCCTCGAACCGTTCCTCCTACGCGACTCTGTCGGCCAAGCCAATGGCATCGCCCTCTCGCCAGACGACAAAGTCCTGTTCGTCGCCGGCTGGATCGGCGTCGCTCGCGTTGACGTCGTCGCAAAGCAATTCAAACTACTTTCGAAGCCGCTCAACATTTCCGACGCCGGCCTCGACGGCCTCTACTTCTACAAAGGGGCGCTCGTCGGCATTCAGAATCCCGACCTGCATCCCTCGCGAGTCGTCCGCTACATCCTCAATCCGCAATGGGACGCGATTACGAGCGCCGAAGTGCTCGAAACCTACAGCCCGTTGACCGAGCTCCCCACCACCGGCACAATCGTCGGCGATTCGCTCTATTTCATGGGCAACACGCAAATCGACAAAGTGAAAGAGTACGACGGAATGCCGCCGCCCAGCGAATTAAGCGACATCCGCATTCTTAAATTGAAGTTATGATTTTTTCCGCGACGAATGTGCGGGCTATTCCGCTGGCGACGCTTCCGGATTCCACGACTCCGCCATCCGCAGCGTAAGCCAATCCGTCCGCGTTCGGTCCCATTCCTGAATCAAGAATCCATACGACTCAAAAAAATCCCGCAGCTGCGGCCGCGGCCATCCCACAATTTTCTCCAGAATTGGCACCAGCGTCGCCAGCGCATTCGTTCCCAGCACAGTTCGCGACGCCGTCTGCGACACGTGCCGCGTGTCGGAAACCGCAATCGTAAACCCGTCCCGAACGTTCACGTGCAGCATCACATGCACGTCCGAACTCCCGTCGCCCACATACACGATGTGATCCGGCCCAATCTGCAAACTCGCTTGCAGCCGGTCGAGCGCCGCCACCTTGCCATATCCCGCCGTCGCCCGCGTAATCGTGTCGATCTCACCCGAAGCGTGATATCGAAACTCCGTTCCGAAAATATGATCCGCCGGCACGATTCCCTCAAGGGCCGACTGGATCACCTCCACCGGCGCAGCCGACAACACATAGAAGTCGAAGTGGTACCCCGGAATCCCGTGGTCCAGAATCTGGTACAGCAGTTCAATATTCTCCTTCAACCGGATCCGCTTCCCCACCTGATGCAAATGCTCCCGCCGCACCTTCGAATGAAACTCCGGATCGTGCAACAGCAGATAAGCCAATTCCGCGCCCTGCTGCACCAAATTCAGTTCCGCCATGCCCTTCGATTTGCGTTCAAATTCCGCCGGAGGAATTCCCACCAGTTCGCTCAGCACGTATCCTGAGTCGTTGAACGTCAGCGTTTGATCGAAATCGCTGGCAAACAAGTACCGCTTTGTCGTTGCTCCCATTTCTCCTTCTCCATACACCCGTACCCGCGTCGTGGCCGGTTTTCGCCTGGTTTTATCGTCGAGTACCAATTTAGATGCATTAGCGGGTCAAAACGTATCGAAAATTGCTATTGATGTTATCGGTCGATCCGCTCCGGGGCAGCACATCCGCGGCATAGTCACACACAAAAAACAAATGATGTGCCCCTATTTCATCGCACTCGCGGCCACCTGCGTAGGATTCACGTCGCTGAAGCTGAATTTCTTCGTCACCTGCGTGAACGGTTTCCCGTCCACCTCCACATACGGGTAAATAAAATAATTCAGCGCCGGACCGGCCTGCGCAGGCGTCAGCGTAAGATCGCGTCCCACGCTGAACTGCACCCGATTCGCATCATGCGCCCCAAAGAAATAATCTCGCTTCGCAGGGTCCTTCCACGCCTCTGACGCGTCCACCGGTACCCATCCATACCCGCTCAAATAAAATTCCGCCCAGCAGTGATAGCCGCCGATCTCCCCGCTCGACTTGTCCGCCGGCACCGGCAACCCAATCTCAAATTTCGCTGGAATTCCCGCCGATCGCGCCAGCCCGATAAAAAGCGCGTGAAAATCCGTGCAGTTCCCGCGTTTCGCGTCGCACGCCCAGTAAATATCGCCATTCCCCCAGCCCGTGCCGCTCTTGTCGTACTTCATGTTCGCCAGCACATAGTCGTAAATCGCGCGTGCCTTCTCGAGGTCGGTCGTCTTGCCCTGCGTCACTTCCGCCGAAAGTTCGCGAATCCGCTGGTCCAGCGGCACCAGCTTGTCAGGCTCAAGCCACCTTTTCATGTCTGCCGACGGCGCGCTCTTCGTCGCGGATACTTGCGTGAAATCGTTGTGCAAGTGCTCGCTGCGTCGCACCGTGAAAGTCATCGTCACCGGAATCGACGCGGTCTTCAGATCCTTCACCTCGATATGCACGATCTGATTCCCGTACTCCGCGCCTTTCACAATTTTCGTCGGATACGGCGCCGTCACGTTCGCTTTCAAAATCTTCTGATACTCGTCACTCTGCGGATACGGCAGCCAGATCTGTACATCCTTTGTTCCCGCAGGAATGTCGTGCACTTCCGCCGTATACGTGATGTCAAACGTCCTCTCATGAACCGGCGAACTCGCCGGCAGAGTGTGAACGGTGGCGAGAGCGCTCACTGCCGCTCCGAGAATTAGCAACGAAATGGAAAGGGGTCGGGTTTTCATAATCCCGGGATTATACTCCGTTCCGATTACAGTCAAATGAAAGCGTCTTAGCACTCCCAGGAGGAATCTGTGCGTATCTGGCTTTGTGCCAGTGCCTTTCATCCTCTCCACTGACCCGACCGCGGTCCATCGCCGATGCGATTGACAACGCCACCCGAAAATATGAAACTGCGCGCCATGCGAATCGCCCTTCTCTGCTCCTTGGTTTTCACTTTGTTCCCTGTGGCTACGCCGGCGCCAGACGTTCCAATCGTCGAACTCGACCACAAAGAAAGCACCGTCAAATTCTACGTGAAGGCTTCAGTGGCTCTCGCCGGCAAGTTTGACAAATGGGAAGGTAAACTCACGTTCGCATCCACCGAACCGACCACAGCCGTCCTCGACCTCAACATCGAAGCGGACTCAGTCGACACCGGCAGCGGCATGAAAAACGGCAAGCTGAAGGGCGAAAAATTCTTCGACGTAAAAAACTATCCGACGATCACCTTCCACTCCACCAAGGTCGTGCAAACCGCTCCCAATTCCTTCGAAGTGGACGGCGACTTCACCATCCGCGGCGTCTCCAATCCCGAAAAACTCACCATGACGCTTCCCACTGACGCCACAGGCTTCGAACACATCGACGGCAAAATGGTCTTCGATCGCAAAGACTACGGCATGAACAGCGGCATCCCCTTCATCAAAATCGCCGACCACGTAGAAGTCACCATCGCCCTCGAAGCCAAGGAAATCAAAGGCCCACCCCTCGTCTTCAAACAGTAGCCACGCCTCTCGTGCCACGGCCGCGCCTTCATACCCCCGGGTCAGCCGTTCGCTTCTGAATTAGCCTTTCGTACCGCTGGCCTCCGGCCGGCGCCTTTAAATTCCTGCACTTCGCACTGTCCGCCTCGGTAGCCACGACGACGCATTCCTCGTCGTGGGCCTGTGCGCTTTCATTCACGTCGCGCACGCACCGGCTGCTCCCCGTAACAATCGCACCGATCGCCTACCCAAAGCGCATCCCCTAACCCAGCCAGAACCGCTATCATAGGCAGATGCAACTACACCGCCGAGAATTCCTCTTATGTATGGGCGCATCTGCGATCACGCGCCTTCAATCGCACCCTCAGGACGCAAGCAGCATGTATGGATTGATCGTGAAACTAACCGCACTTCCCGGCAAGCGCGACGAAATCATCTCAGTATTGAAGGAGAGCGCCGCCAACATGCCCGGCTGCCTCAGCTACGTGCTGGCCAAAGACTCTTCCGATGAAAACTTAGTATGGGTCGCAGAAGTATGGGACAGCGCCGCCAGTCACGACGCCTCTCTATCGCTGCCATCCGTCAAGAACGCGATGCCGCGCGTGAAACCCCTCCTGTCAAACTTCGAGAGAGTCGCGGTCACAACTCCGGTCTGGGGCGCCGGCCTAGCGCCAGTTCAACCTTGATTCAACCGTGACCGGCCTGCTCAACTCAACTGCAGCGCCTTATTCACATCCATCATAATCGCCGACGCCGTCGGCTCCGTTAACCCACCCGCCAGAGTCGTAGGCACCCCGCGCGCCTCCGCATCCACCCGATAAGAAATCGGCCCGAGCTTCTGGATCGCCCAGTTCATTCCCGCCACCACGTTCTGCTGCCCGCTATGCACATTCGGGTCGGCGACGACAATCACATCCCCTGCCGCCTTCAGCACGTGATTGCGAATGATCACGCGATGAATCGCATCCTTTGGAATCGAGTTGCCATTCACCTCAATCCCCGTCTTCGAAACGCGAAACCTCGCCGGCACCCGATACTGCGTAGCCTGCTTCGAATGCATCAGCAGATACATCGCGCCATAAACAAACCCCGCCGCAATCAATCCCCCCAAAAAGCTCATCGACAGCGCAATCAACACAAGCAAAGTCCCCGGAATAGCCACCAACAACCACGGCGCCGGCACCGCCTCCGGCGTCGTAGATATCTCCGTCGCATCCCCCACCTGATGACTGTCATATCCCGCCATGTCCATCTCCTTTTTCGCCGCGCATGTTCTTGCTGCAACCGGTGCCCCCGCCCTGGTGCAGCCCACGCGCCAGGAGGCCACGGAATCTCTTCAAGTCTCCAGACTCCGCGATTTCACCGGTTGCTCGCCTTCTCCATGCATTGCGCAAGAACCCACCCAAACCCGTCATAGAAAGGAAGGTGGTTTGGTTCCCACACGTGCACGACCAAACTCAGACCGTGGCGACAATCAAAAGCGAAGCGTCACTTCCGTAACGCCGACGTCCCGTCGGCTCTTTTGACGTCGGTAGCCACGACGACGCATTCCTCGTCGTGGGTTCTCGCGCCGTGGGCTTTTCGCGCAGCAAGCCTTTCACAGAGGGAGCACCGTGCTTTAGCATGTGTCATCCCGACCGAAGCGGAGGGATCTCTCTTGCTTCTGAAGTTTCTGCGCGGGTCAAGATGGGAGCCCCCTGCTTCAGCAGGGGGAGCTGGACTTCAGTCCAGCGTAAAACGCACTTTGTGTTTGGGTGGGCTTTAGCCCGGGGCCTTTGCCCACCGCGCTAAAACGCAAACGAGAACCAACAACATTCCGAAGCAATGAAGCGCCCCTGTCGTCAACGAACACTGAATCCGCGTCAAACCAACGTCCAGCCAGCGATCAGGGGTGGCACTTGATTTCGATTCGAAGATCAGTCGGCGAATTGGCGGGTGCATCGCTCTTAGGCTTGTCTACAACCTCAATTTCGTGCATCGGCTCCGGATTCATCCATCGCACATCCCAGGTTCCTGGATGCACTGGGTAATCCTTGCTGGGAATATCCCGCACACTTCCGTCTGGACGGTGATATCGAATGTGCGGCGTTGCTCCGCCAGTATCCCAGCTTAGAAAGAAACTCGGCCAGCGATGGTGATGCATCGGCACGATTCCTCCTTTCGCCGGCACGGTAACTTCGAGCACCCGGACGAAGGCATTCTCGAAGATTACCTTGTGAGTAGTGGGCGCCGCCTGCACCGCGTCATAGCCTTCAGGGAAATCCGATTTATTCTGCCCGTAAGCATAGAAATGCCAGCCGCCCAGCACCACGAAAATCGCGGCGAGGATCGCGAACCATCGATGTCTTGCCCGTAGCCAGATGCCTGTTGGTCGATTCATGCCGGGAAGTATAAAAGATTGCCGCCGAAGGAGAGAGCTTTCCAGCCCCCGAAAATGTGACGTTTAATTCCTTGCCATGCCGTTACCACTATGTTAACATGAGTCGTGACTTTGTACGACAACACGACTGGGCCCCGCAGGAGAGCGCCACTCCTCTCCTCGCCGCCGTGCCGATGCGTCCAGCATCGGCATCCTGAGCGACCAACGGGAGTCGAAGGGTCCCCTTCTAATCGCAAATCTGGAATTAGAAATCCAAATAACCGCCGCATTTTCAACCGCTTCCATTTTTCTAATCGCAAATATTCTGTGATTTCTTGCGCTGAGGCACGAAGGGTTCGTCCTACATTTCAGGCCAATGCCACTAAGCCAGATTCTAATCGAGACACCGCGATTAAAACTCCGAATAACCGGCGCTATTTCAACCACTTCCAATTTTCTAATCGAGACAAAACGCGGGTTTTGCGTCCCAAACGCATCAGCGGGAGCGCCTTTTTCCGCGCTTCCCTACCCTCGCCTCTCTCTGCCCGAAATCTCCGTGTCTCCGTGCCTCCGTGGCCAATCTTTGCGATAATGGCTGGCTCCAACTGAGGCTCATGTGACCAATTTCCTCACCGGCAACGAAACGCGCAAAATGTTTCTGCGCTTCTTTGAAGAGCGCGGCCACAAGATCGTGCGCAGCTCTTCGCTCGTCCCCACCAACGATCCCACGCTGCTCTTCACCAACGCCGGCATGAACCAGTTCAAGGACGTCTTTCTCGGCCTCGAACAGCGCGACTACAACCGCGCCACCACTTGCCAGAAATGCGTCCGCGCCGGCGGCAAGCACAACGACCTCGAAAATGTCGGCTTCACCAATCGCCACCACACCTTCTTCGAAATGCTCGGCAATTTTTCCTTCGGCCAGTATTTCAAAGACCAGGCCATCGCCTACGCGATGGAGTTGATCACCTCTCCCGAATGGTTCGCGCTCCCGCTCGAAAAGCTCTACTTCACAGTCTTCGGCGGCGCGGAAGTTTCCGGCACCACTTTACCCACCGATACCGAAGCGGCCGCCTTCTGGGCCAAAGTTGGCGCGCCAAAAGACCGCATCATTGCCGTCCCCGGCTTGAAAGAAAATTTCTGGGCCATGGGCGACACCGGTCCCTGCGGCCCGTGCAGCGAAATTTTTTACGACATGGGCCCCGCAGCCTCCGACCAGGGCCACACCGATTGCCAATTCGGCTGCGACTGCGGCCGCTACATGGAAATCTGGAATTTAGTCTTCATGCAGTTCAATCGAGACGCCTCCGGCAAGCTCAATCCCCTGCCGAAACCGTCGGTAGACACAGGCATGGGCCTCGAGCGCACCGCAGCGGTTTTGCAAGGGGTGATCAGTAACTACGCCACGGATCTTTTCAAGCCGCTGATTGATGAAGCGGAAAAACTTACGGGAATCGAGAGGGTGGTTGACGATGCGTTTGACTCTGAAAACGAGGCTTCCTTGCGCATCATTGCCGATCACTCGCGCGCCGCAACTTTTCTGATCTCTGATGGTGTGATTCCCTCGAATGAAGGCCGCGGTTATGTTTTACGCAAGATCATAAACCGCGCACTCTTGCACGTTGGCCCAGCTGAGACGGCGCCACCGCATGTCTTGCCGAGCATGGCGCAAGCCGTTTGCAAGGAGATGGGGGCGGCTTACCCGGAGCTGCTCGAAAATGCCGAACGCATAAAGTCAGTTCTTCGATCCGAAGTGTCGCGCTACCGTCGCACGGTGACAGTAGGCTTACGGAAATTCGCAGAGAAGGTGCGGGAGCTGGATGCGTCGACGCCAAGAGTGGAGAGAAAAGAAGGAGGAGGGCTAATTATACGCTCGGTAAACGTACCAGGTAGCGTTGCCTTCGAGATGTATGACACCTATGGCCTGGCGCGCGACGTCATTGAAGAGGCGGCATATCTTCATGGTGTTGAGATTGATTGGGACGGCTTCGATGTTGCGATGCGGGAGCAGCGCGAGCGAGGGAGGGCTTCCTGGAAAGGGGCGCACAAAGAGGCGGCGAGCCCCGTCTACCTGAAACTCAAGGAACTATTCAAGACCGAGCCCGATTTTTACTTCGGCACGCAGACGCGCGATGCGCGCATCGAAGGCATCGTCACCAAGCAGGGCAAAGTAAACGAAATCAAAGCAGGCGACGAAGCCGAAATCGTTCTCGATCGCACGTCCATCTACTCCGAATCCGGCGGCCAGGTTGCGGACACCGGCGCTTTCTACGACAACGACATGTCGCTGCAACTCGCCGAAGTAAAAGGCGCCTACTATCCAGTCAGCGGCCTCATCGCACACAAAATCGTCGCGAAGGAAGATCTTCACGTCGGCGACCGCGTCGCTACCGTAGCCGATCCCGTTCGACGCGCGCGCGACATGCGCAACCACACCGGAACGCACCTGATGCACGCCGCCCTGCGCAACGTCCTCGGCACCCATGTGAAGCAGGCCGGCTCGCTCGTCGCGCCTGACCACCTGCGCTTCGATTTCTCGCACTTCGCATCCGTCGACGCCAGCGAGCTAGCCGAAATCGAGCAGCAGGTGAACGAAGAGATCCTGCGCAATCAAGCGCTGTCGACGGACATCATGAACATCGACGACGCGCTCGCCTCCGGCGCCCTCGCCTTCTTCGGCGACAAGTACCCGGAGTCGAATGTCCGCGTCGTAACGATTCCCGACCCCTCGTCACCACGAGGCTTCTATAGCAAAGAACTCTGCGGCGGCACTCACGTCATCCGCACGGGCGAAATCGGCGTTTTCAAAATCACCGGCGAGCAATCCGTAGCCGCTGGCGTCCGCCGCATCGAGGCCATCTCCGGCGATCAGGCTCTCGCCGAATACCAGCGCACCCTCAACACCCTGCGCTCCGTCTCGCAGCTCCTGAATGCAGGCGAAGGCGACGTGATCGCCGCCCTAGAGCGCCAGCTCGAGTCCACCAAACAGCTCGAAAAGCAGCTCGAAGCCCTGAAACGGAAAGCCGCCGGCTCGACTGCCGATTCCCTCCTAGAAGAGGCCAGAACCATCAAAGACGTCCGCGTCCTAGCCGCCAAAGTCAGCGGTTTTGACCGCGATGCCCTTCGCCAAATGATCGATACCCTACGCCAAAAGCTGGGCTCAGGGGTCGTCGTTCTTTTCTCCGTGGAAGACGGCAAAGTGGCTCTAATTACAGGAGTTACGAAAGATCTCACCTCTCGGCTCCATGCCGGGAAAATCGTCCAAGAACTCGCCAAAAAAGTAGGCGGTTCCGGTGGCGGCCGCCCCGATTTGGCAGAGGCTGGCGGAAAAGACACATCCGCCGTAGAAAGTGCCCTTAGTACCGTTTACCCCCTCATTGACCGGTTGCTAAGCTCCTAGCGCGCCAGAAGCATACCCAGAGAAGCTTTCCATTCTCTGGCCGATTTGTGTTTACAGCAGCTTTTGTCGCGTTTTCGTTCGGAAGTGGAGCGTTCTGCCTTCCCCAAGGCCTGAGAGTTGAATGTGATGCGTCGCGTACAGACAATCAGGAACTGCCTCTCCGTTGCAATCCTGGCCGCCAGCTTGGCGTCGGCCGTACCGGTTCGCGCCCAGATTGCATCTTATATAGATGAGCACGGGAAGCTTATCTTTGTGAACGGAGATTCCCCGAAGCCGCTGCGTGGGAGTACTATTAGTAATGCTCACCCGGTGAATTTGGCCGCGCCGCTCGCACCTGCGGCGTCGGTCACAACACCACCGGATCGGCTGGATCGCATCGTTCGCGAAGCAGCCGAGCGGCATCAAGTGGACCCGGCGCTGGTGAAAGCCGTTATCAGCACCGAGTCGGGGTGGAACCCCCAGGCAGTCTCCCGCAAGGGAGCTGTCGGGCTGATGCAGTTGATTCCCGAGACGGCACAACGCTTTGGCGTCGGAAACCCGTATGACCCGGCACAGAATGTGGAAGCCGGGACAACGTACTTGAAAACGCTGCTCGATCGTTACGACGGCGATTTGAACAAGTCGCTCGCGGCCTACAACGCGGGCGAACATGCCGTGGATCGAAGCGGCGGCGTTCCCGCGTTTCGCGAGACGCGCCAGTACGTGCAGAAGGTGACCGACGCATACTTCCAGCCTGGCTCGGGTCGTAGCTCGACGCTGTGGAGTCCTCCAAAACCACAAGTGCGGCGAGCGACGAACTCGAGTGGCCGGGTTGTTTTCACGAACGAATGACGCGCGCCGCCACCGCCCGAAACCACATCTCGATTCGAGGGCTTTTCCTGGTAGCCGGAATTGTCGCGTTCGCACTTGCCAGTTTCGCCGCTCGCCCCGCTGCTGATAAGGATTCAGATCCGCGCTACGCTTTCGAGCGAGCCGTGCGTATGCGTACGCAGCTCGAGGGATACCTGCCGCGCGACCGTTCGCTGGCCAATTACAAAGACACGATCGCCGCGTATCACAAAGTTTATTTACTCGATCCGCAGGCGGAAGAAGTCACCGCGTCGCTGATTGCTGAAGCTGAGCTTTATCGCGAGATGGGTCGGCAGTTTGAGCCGAAGTATTTTCAATCTGCCATCGACATGTATACGTTTTTGCTGAAGCAGTATCCGCGAACGCAGTATCGGGCCGCGGCCATTTTTGCAATTGGTGAGATTCAGCAGGAGGATTTGGATCAGACCGATCTTGCGGTCGCGACCTACAAGGATCTTTTGAAGCGCTTCCCGAAGTCAGACAAGGCTGATGCGGCGCGCGCGGCTTTGAAGCAGATCTCCGATGCCAAAGTCGCCGAAGCGCAAGCGAAGCAAGCCACGCATCTGGAAGCGCAGCCGCGAAGCGCCAAGCCGATGGGGGTGAAGGCGGCAGAAGCAGCTCCCGATTTTCCGCCGCTTAAGGGCGATGTGGCCGAACCCCACGAATCCGACAAAGAGCGCATGCCTTACATCACTGGCGTGCGTACCTGGAATTCACCGGGGCACACGCGCATCGTGGTGGCAGTGAGCGACACGGTAAAGTTCGAGTCGATGCATGTAGCGTCGCCGGAACGGCTTTATTTCGATCTGCACAAGGCGCAGGTGGATCCCAAGGCCGATAAATCTCCCAAAGTTGATGAAGGACTTCTGAAATCAGTCCATTTCGGGCAGAACAAGCCGACCGTGGTGCGCGTGGTGCTGGACGTGGGTGGCGCGCTGAATTACTCGACGCAGTTTCTCTCCAATCCTTACCGCCTGGTGATCGACGTTCGGTCCGACGACGCCGCGAAAGAGGCGGCCGCTCCCCGAGTCGACGGTCCGAAGTCTGCTGCGAAAGCTGCCGAATCCGTGCGGGCGAATTCGCACAACGCGACGCCTCCACCACCAGGAAATTCGCCGGCCGATCTCGCTTCAAAACCTGCGATTCCGAAATCAAAAGTGAAAGCTGACCAGATCGCCGCGCTCAAGCCGGCGCCTGCTCCCTTGCCTAAGCCGAACCGCGACGGGCAGCGTTCGCTCACGCGAGCGCTGGGATTGAAAATCAGCCGAATCGTGATCGATCCTGGCCATGGCGGCCACGACACGGGAACTATTGGTCCGCACGGTTTGATGGAGAAGGATCTGTGTCTCGACGTGGCGCTGCGGCTCGGCCGCTTGATCGAACAGAAGCTGCCCAGCGCGGAGGTGGTTTACACGCGTACGGACGACACTTTCGTTCCACTGGAAGAAAGAACGTCAATTGCCAACCAGGCGAAGGCCGACCTTTTCATTTCGATTCATGCCAACTCGAGCCACGATCCCGACGCGCGAGGAATCGAGACCTTCTATTTGAATTTCGCCACCTCGGGTGAATCGATGGAAGTGGCCACGCGCGAAAATGCGCTGTCACAATCGTCGCTGCACGATTTGCAGGACATCATCAAGAAGATCGCACGGAACGAAAAGATCGAAGAATCGAAAGAGCTGGCAGCCGATATTCAGGACTCGCTTTCGGGGCGTCTCCAAACCGTGAGCCAGGAAGAGCACAACCGCGGCGTGAAGAAAGCGCCGTTCATTGTCCTGATTGGGGCGAATATGCCGTCAGTGCTCTCGGAAATCTCCTTCATCAGCAATCCGAGCGACGAGCGCCTGCTGCGCAAAACCGACCAGCGCCAGCGCGTGGCAGATGGCCTTTACCGCGGTATTGCAGCCTATCTCGACAGCCTGAACAGCCTCTCCATGAACAAGTCCCGGCTCGTCTCCGAAGATCGGCTAACTGTGGCGCCCAACGGGAACCACAAGTAGAATTCCGGCATCTAATACTCGTGCACTCAACCCAAATGAAAGCATTCTTGCGCTTTACCGTAGGTTTGTTTCTGGCGACTCTGGTCCTCGCAGCGCTGCCCGCTTCGGCGCAGGGGATTCTGCCTGGTTCGTTTGGCGGCTGGTCAGGAAACGTGCAGGCTGGGCTCGCTCCGCCCGTTCTTCCGAACGGCAACTCGGTCGCTGCCAACGGGGCGGCTTTGCAAGAAGCCGCGCGGCGCGAGTACGGTTTCGTATCCGGCGAGAATGCGGATTACAACCGCGGCTCTGATGAGATGCAAGTGAATCTCTACAAGATGAAGGATCCCAGCGGGGCGTATGGCTTGTACTCCTATCTGCGCGCGAGCGACATGCCGCATGCCGACTTCACGGAACACTCTTCGATGTCACGCGAGCATGCTCTTGTGCTCACCGGCAACATCGTTGTCGAAGTGGCAGGGAAGGATTTGCCGAAGAATGGGGCTGCGCTGAAAGCGCTTGTGACGGCTGTCATTCCTCATGCGGAATCGGGCTTGCTGCCAACGATTGGCGATCGCATGCCGACGAAAGGGTTCATTGACCGCACGGATAAGTACGTTTTGGGACCCTCGGTCCTCAACGAGTTTTTCCCGCTGGGGGATGGCGATTGGCTGGGATTTTCGCAGGGTGCTGAAGCGGAGACGGCGAAGTATCGCGTGAATGGACACGAGCTCAATCTAGTGATCGCGGACTTCCCTACGCCTCAAACGGCTGCAAAGAAAGTCGCGGAACTGCAAAAGAAATTCAACATCAACGAATCGAAAGGCGTGAACGATTCGAACGGAGCTGGGAGCGCAAAGCCGCTATATGCAAGGCGCGCGATGACTCTTGTTGCGATTGTTTCGGGCGCCGCTACGAAGAAGGAAGCTGATGCCATCCTTGATCAACTCGAGTCGGGGACAGAGATTACCTGGAATGAGCCGACATTTCAGTTCAAGGAACCAGGCATCGAGGTGATGATTGTGGGCGCGATCACGGGCACCGGCGTGATCTGTTTGTTTGCGATTATTGCAGGATTGGCCTTTGGGGGAGTGCGGCTGGTGGTGAAGCGAGCGACAAATAGAGTCTTCGACCGGCCGGATCAGGTGCAGGTGTTGCAGTTGGGTCTTTCCAGTAAGCCTATCAATGCAGAGGACTTCTACGGATATCGTAAGTGATGGGGGCAGTGGAAAACTTTTGCAGACTTTTTGGCGGCCACCCTAAGACGCTGAATCAAAGAGACTTGCCATACGTGTAAATTGTGCCTTTCCTGCTTGACTGGATTCTTGCACTCCACTAGACTGCGGTCGAGGAAAGAGTTCTAGGCCCACCGCGCAGTGGCCGTGAGCTTTCTCCCCCTCGAAGGCCCGCTGAAAGGCGGGCCTTCTGCTTTTTGGGGTGTGCCGGTTAGCTATAACCAAAGAGAAAAGAGGGGCGTCGTTGTCGCTACTCCGTCTGCCGCAAACTAACGCCCTGGCGTTTTCTTTCAGATGGTAACTTTGTGCACTTTGGGACTGGGCGCAGGTTGAGGCCTACGCTACTCAAGAACGCCGGGCATTCAGTGGCGCGAACACGCCAAGTTCATTTGCCGGGCACGGCATGCCGCGCCCTACTGGAACCTGGCAACGCCGTCGCGCGGGAGCCAAGCATCGTGAATGGAGATGGTGGTTACTTGGGGCGCAGGCTGAAGCCTACTCTACTTAGTTGATATTCACGACGACGGGATGAACTTCCGCCGTCACCGCCAAGCTGGTGGTGGGCAGCGTAAGATTTCCGCTGGCATCGATTGGCGCCACACCGAAGAGAATCGAACTGGTGTTGGAGGTGACGACGAACATTTGTTCCAGGAGCGGGTTCGCGACGATGTCCAGCGTCGAAGCGGAAATGAACGGGGACATCGGCACAGGGGTAAATCCACCGCCGACGGGGTCAAACGCGTAGGCGACTATATTTTCGCTGGTGAATCCAGAAATACCTCCATTTTGGGTTCCTAGAGGCGTGACGTAGAGGAAGTTTCCGGACTCATCGAGCGTAACTGTCAAGGGAGCCACTTGCGAGTCACCCGCGCCACCTGGGGAGAACGGTGAACCACCGACTTGCGTGAGTGCACCGGCATTCGTGGAATCGATCGAAAAGGAACTCATGGTCAGCTCGTTAGCGGTGAGCAGAAAGAGTCCGTCGGGATGCACAACCGCGAAATGGGGAGCATTGTTTCCAATCCCAATAATGAGCGGAGAGCCTGACAATGGATTATTCGTCAGCTGGCCATTTGAATCGAGCGAGAAGATGAAAAGGTCTCCGTCAGTGGAGTCCGGAACATAGGCAATGTTTCCTGCCGGATTGACAGCAATGAAATCGGGATTCGAAACTAGAAACGGGGAGTTCGTGGCTTCTGCCAAAGCGCCGGATTGGCCAATGGTAAGCACGTGAACATCATTGCCCGTTTGATTGGTGACGAATATAAAGCGGCCGAGCGGATCAGCAACGAGTGATGCGTTTCCGGGAAGAGCCTCGGACAGAGTGAACGGCGAACCGGTGACGGTTGCGAGAGCGCCGGAGTTTGCGTGAGCGATAAGAAATTCAAAAATGGTCGCCGGAGCTGAGCCATTGCCCTGGTTAAGGACGTATACAAAAGTATTGTTCGCAACTACGATCGGCCCGAGAGCCGCGGTGGCAGTGTTGCACATCAGTGTAAGGGCGCCGCTTGTCGAATCGATGCCGTATTCTTTGATATTGCCGGTTGCATCGACGGAGAGCATCACCTGTACCGGCTTGAGCGTCATACTGCACGTGGGCGTGCCACCGCCGCCGCCGCTATTTCCGCAAATATTTGTTGTGGTATCGCGATGTAACCGTACCGCACCACTACCACCAGTGCTACCCACAACATTGCACGGTACGGCCGGGGCGCAATTTACAAGCGTTACAGCTGCGATCACCAAGAGCAGAGTTGGCAGGATACTATTTCTGCTAATCATGACGTTGCACGCTCCATTTTCCGCTGCCGGGCCGACTCTTAAGCGAGGGCCCTTTCCGGCTTATGCATTGCAACACGGCCATCGAAATGGCTAAGTTTCCGACTGGAAGTATGTCTCAGAATGAAGCGGCTTCAATATGGGAGTACTAGCACGTTGTTCAAAAGGGTAATAAAACATCCTTGTTTATTGAGTGGGGCAGGGTGAGGACTGAGGAGCGTCTTCATGCAGGGCGGTCTACAAGAGCTCCATGGCCGCTACTTCCACAAAATGCTGAACGCATCAGATGGAAGGGCATTCTTATCGCTCTAAAGACGACTGACGAATCGTTACAGTTACGGCGAATTGTTGAATTCACTATCCGCGGAAGACAATTTACCGGTCATTGTCGCGCAAGGTCATTGTCGCGCACAGGATCGTCGCGACTAATCTTTGACCTTTGTCCAACTGCTGTCAGGATTGTATTCGGTAATCGCCTTCGCCGCTTCGGTGGTGTTTTCTCCCAAGTCTTTTTGGTAGACGACGCCGTCCTGATTGATGATGAAGGTCATGACGCCGCTCACTTTGTATTGCGCGGGATACGCAATTAGAGCGACGCCGCCTTTCAAAACTCCGTCCACTAGATAACTCTTCGCACCACCCGGGGCCGCCGCGCCTTGCGCCTTCAGGCTGCGGTAGTAGTAACCATGATAGGGATCGCCTTTTCCATATCCTTCTTCAGCCGCCTGCGCCAAGAATGGACCGGCGGGGCTTTCCGGCTCGCCTTCCTTTGCTTCCCAGTACAATCCATTCTGCTTCCCGGGATCGCTGCGCAACTTTGCCGCGTAGATTCCTGCCGGCAGACCATCATGCCCTTCGGCAGCGTAATCTCGCTGAGCAGCCATAGCGCCCCGACAGGACGCAATCGCGCCCAACTCGTTGTCGCCAATCCGGCGATAAATTATTTCTTGTTTTCCCGCCGCCGTGTCGAAATGCCATCGGCCGTCGACTAACACGATCGGGATGGGTAGCTCCCAATCTTTCGCGCCCACTTGAAGAACTCGCGTGTTTGCATCCTCTGTCACGATCGCGTGCTTGATTTTGTAGGACTTCACGAAGGCAGCGCGTGAATTCCGGTCCTGGACATCGTCCCCGGACGAGACAACTTCCTTCGCGTCCGGCCCAAAAACCGCCAACAGTTCGTCCTGATTGTTGGATTCCACCGCGGTCATAAGCGCCTTTACCGCTTCGTCGGGTGTCGCAAACGTTTTCTGGTCCGCCGCGAAACACAGTGCTGCGGAAATCGAAAGGAACATCGCGCAAACAAGAACGATTTTTGTTTTCATTTTCGAGTTACCTCTTACTCTTCGAAGCTCCGCCTCGATTGCCGCCGCCTTGTGATTGCTGTGGCGCTCCCATGCTCGATCGCCCGCGATTGCTCGCCGCGCGATCCGCGCTGGGATTGCTCGCGCCGCCGAACGCGCCGCCAGATTGAGGTTGTTGCTGCGGGCGATTCGCAGGCTGTGATGCCGGACGGGTCGTCTGATTATTCGCCGGGGGCCGGGTTGCCGTGTTTCCAGTTGAGGGACGCGTGGAAGGCGTTGTCGTGTTTGGCCGTCCCCCGCCTTGCTGTCCGTATCCTCGATCCACATTGCCGCCGCCATACTTATTTCCACCCTGCGCCGTGCCAGGTGCAGTGCCGCCTGGACGGAGATTATTCCCCCCTGTGTTTGCGCCCCCACCGCTCGGACGACCCTGTGCATTTCCTTGGCTCGGACGAGTCTGCGTATTGGCGCCGCCCCGATTGCCTTGATACGTGGTTTGTCCCTTCCAATTACTGTTCGCTCCGCCGGCTGTATTTCCGGGCTTGGGGGCCGCGGGGTTGCCTGGCCGGTTATTCCCCGCGGTATTTCCAGCTGTATTTCCCGGCCGCGCGGGTTGCGTCGCTGGTCGAGTCTGCGCATTGCCCGCGTTGCCACCGCCATTGTTCGGGCGATTATATTTCACTCCCGAATTTGACCCGGGCTGGTTTCCCATGCTCTTGGCATAGACTCCATTGGGTTTGTTGTTGTATTGCACGGGCATAGGTTTGTAACCGGGCTTCATGTTGGAGTTGTTGTTGAACCGGTTGTAATAATTATTGGTGTTGTTGATATAGATGTTGTTGTTGCCGTAGTGTACCGGGCGCTTATAACCGTAACCGTAAGAAGGCCCCCAACCCGGTCCGTAGTAAGGGCGATAAGGAGGCGGATAATACGGATATCTTCCGTAGTACACGCCGCCGTAACCCCAGCGAGGGTAATAGTAATTATTGTTGTTGATCGCAGCGCCCACTGCGATTCCCGCGCCGAAGGAAAGTAACCCGATCAACACAGCCGATTCTGTGCTCACGCCACTCTTTTGCTGCTGCACTACCACGGTGTTTGTACTCGTGGATGGCGCGGGGCCATTCGTCGTGGTCGTGGTAATCGTCGAACCGTCCGCGTTGGTCGTTGTCGTGGTGGTGCTGAATACTCGTTGAGGATCATATGAGGGCACGTAGATCACTTTCGGGTTGGCCGGTTCCACTTCAACGATATCCTGCCCTTGATCCTGCTTGACGCTTACTTTCATTTGGGAGGATGTCTTGAGAGCACCATTGTCCACAGCAATCGCGCGCAGCCGCTGGACGGAACCAAGAACCGACTTGGGATCCGCCGAGTAGGCCGCGCCCAATTGTTTGGTCCAGTCAAACTCCGTGCACATCATATCGACAACCGATGGGTAGTGAAGAAGAGCTTGCATCACCGGAGTAAACCCGGCCTTTTGCGAGGCTTGGTCCAGCGCGGCTTCCTTCAAACTTTGATTCTGATCCAGGGCCAGCCAGTTACCGCCATCCATCACTTGCTGCGGATCAACCGAAGCTTGAAGAACGACGGCGAGTACCGGATCAGGATAAAGCGCGATGGGCGCAAGTAGTTCGTCGAGGCCCGCAGGACTCAGATCGACATCCGGCAACTGGATCGGCTGTTGCTGGCTCGCCGCCTGCTCTTGGGAACCGTTCTGCTGGGCAGATCCCGAGGCGGGGGGCGGAGATGTATTTTGGTCACCCGCCGCAGACTGCTGACCTCCGGACGCCGTCTTACCCCTGGCGCAACCATCCAATCCCAGAGGCGAACAAATCAAACAGAGCGAAGAGAGCCAGGCCAGATAAACTCGAAACTCTTTCATAACGCCTCCATGAGGCCAAATGCTGTCGTGCGGACCATGCACGGTGGTACTACCACTCTCTGGTCACCCAGAATCGGGCGTCAAATCTCTCGCAACACCTTCAGACCAATTTGTGACCTTCGATTTCTTCAGATCGTCGTCCCGGTTGCGGCAACTTGGCATGCTCACACTATCCCGGCCCATACCGGGCGGGAAGGGTCAAAAGTAACGGGGTGTGGCCAATTGCTGGGCGACGAGCGGCGGCAAACGCAGCAACTATAGAGCAACAAGAGACTTTGAGTCTAGCCGAGTTCTTTTTCACGGCAAAGCTTGTACAAAAAGTTCTGGGAATTGAGAAATCACACCAAACGGGCGGAAATTGAACGAAAATGATGGAGCCGAGGGTGGGAGTTGAACCCACGACCTGCCGATTACGAATCGGCTGCTCTACCACTGAGCTACCTCGGCCTGAGTTTCGACTGTAACATCCGGGCGAAAAACCTGTCAAACCCGGAGCGAAATAGAACTGCGAGAATCGAGATACGGATCGGCGCGACGTAATTTGGGAACGCGAGCCTCGGCGGCATCCTGCGGCCCAGCAAGGCATAATTGGTGAAAAGGAAAGCCCGCCGCACGATCTAACGCACGGCGGGCCCTTTAAGTCTCAGCTTTGATGCTTTCGTCGCTTCCGGTTCGACGACTGGAGGTCCTTTCAGTAATGATTTATCGGTTGGCCAGAGGAGGGATCAAGGAACAAGACTTGATTTCCGTTGCCGTCCCCCCCGCCGTCCCGTGCAGAACTGAAGTCGAACATTTGAGTGATCGAGTTTGCGATTCCGTCGTAGGAGCCCCCACCGATGCGCTGCCCATTCAGCCAGTTGTCCTCGACGAACCGGATGATCGAGCTCTGGTCGGTCAGGGTGTGATCGACGAAGTTCGATTGGGCGAATGGCGAGATTACGAGAAGCGGCAAGCGCGGACCATAGCCGCAACGCCCTTCGATGCCAGCCAGCGGCGTACCGTGGCCACAGACGCCGGGGCCGTTCAGCTGGTCGCTATCGTTCACAACGCCCGTGTTGACCGCCGACGGGTTAACGATTGGTGACATCTGGTGGTCGTACCAGCCGTCTGAATCGTCGTACATGATGACGATTGCCGTGTCGCTCCAGTACCGCGACTTCATGACGCTGTTGACCGTGTTGACCAAAAACGCTTGTTCCAAGAGTGGATCGGAATAACCGGCGTGGCCGTCTTGCGCCGCGATTGCCTTCAAGAAGCTGACAGCCGGCAGGTTTCCGGTGTTGAGCGCGGTATAAAAATCGTTGATGTCGTACTGGTGGTTTGCGGGGCCAGCATTGCCGATTTCCGAAGCGGACTTGGGAAGCACGTGCGTGGGGTTCGAGGTCGAAGTGAAGTAATTGAAAAAGGAGTGATGGGCAATGTAATCCGCAGTCGGCCCCGCATTGGCTGGCGTAGCCGGGCTTGACCGCTGACAGCCGGTGGTGCCGTTTGGATTCGTAATGCTCAGGTTAAATCCTCCCATGAATGAACCCCAGGTCACGCCTGCACTCGTCAATAGGTCGCCGATGTTCGGCCCGCCTAGCTGGACTGTTGTCCCTGCGGAACAGACGTCGCCGGTCGGGTCCAGATCGCCAACAATCGTGCCTGGCCCGGCATTGTTGGGCACAATCTTGGCCTGAGGCGCGCTCGGAGTTGCCGGAAAGGTGGTTCCCGACACCAGGTTGAGCACGCCCGGTGTCGACGGTCCGAACGTCGTGCCGTAGGAATTGTCGTTCATAGCGAAATGCTGCGCATAGTTCCACAATGCGGTGACCGTGTTTCCGTCGTAATAGCCCATCACGATGCCTTGGCCTTTACCGTAGGAAAAGGTGGCAGCGCAGAAAGAGCTCTCGCCGACCCCGACGCTCGCCGGGAACATATCCATGAGACCTTCGTCGAAGGCCTGCTGCTCTGGGCCGTAATTGTGGTCCTGGTCGCAAGTCGAGGCCTGTGAACGGTCCAGGCGGAACGGGTTGATAGCACTGGCGCCGTTCGCCGTATTGCTGGCGTTGGGATTGTTGGTCAGCAGCGGACCAGTGAGGCCATTCACAGTGGGAGTGCCCGCCTTGGCGTGAGTGAAATAGACGGACTTGTCGAGGTTTGGCTGCGCGTTAGGATATGTGGCGAAATAATGGTCGAAGGATACGTTCTCCTGAAAAATGATCACCAGATGCTTGATCGGAGTGGCCGTGCCTGAATGGCTGCCGTCCGCGAAAGCGGGCGCTGCGGGCAATAGCGCGATTGCCGCTGCAGCAAGACCGGCAACGACCTTTTTTACGTGAAGATGCATGTAGATCTCCTCCTTGGAATTTGAATTCCAGGGTCTTGAAATTTGTTCGGTGGACATCACCCAGACGAAAATTTTATCGCTGAGTTTGCGGAGCAGTGGCTCCCGCAGGCCGAGAGTTTGAACAGGGTTTGTTAGCATCCAGTGACATCCAGGTCAAAATTAGTAGACACGAGGGCGCCCTCGCAAAATACAGAAGGAAATGTGCTTATCCTCCTGTGCGCCGATGATGAGGCCCGCAGTGAGGGTGGTTTGGGATTGAGCGGCAAGCAAAAACGAATCTAAAGCAAAAATAGACTATCGAGAAAGTGGATACATCAACCAGGCTGCGCCGATTCCGATCAATAGAAACAACAGAAAAGACCACGCGGCGTATTTGATTCGTTCCGGAATGCTGCGCCGCGTCAGGCAACCGAGCGCCATTGAGACAAATAGCGCGAAGAGAACCATGGCCCAGAAATGGCTCAGGATTGGCGTCGCGGCTGGCATTCAACTTCTCCGGCGTGCGGCGATTTCGTACGCATCGAACGCGGCAATCAGGTTCACGATGCCCGCCGCGGCGATAAAGCGGGTTCCGTAGTCTCCCGCTGCGCGCGATACGTCCGGACCGGCGCGTTCAAAGACGCGCGCGAGCAGATAAAATATGCCAGAAGCGGCATCCGCCCAGAATCCCAGCGTGCCAAACGGATCTGTTGATCGCGGAGGGAATACGTTTCCTCGCATGTGGTAACCGACCATCGCGAGCCCTCCGACTGCAATGAAAAATACGATTGCTCGCCCCGTGCGGCCCAGAAGTAAATGGCCGAGTCCGGGTACAAGCCACGATGCAACCGCTATTGAAACTGGGCTGGACCTGGCGGTGGTCCCCGGACGCCGTGCTGCGGCTGATCCGGGTTCGTGAAGTTCAGGCGGCGAAGCAGATTCGTGGCCCGGAGTTTCGTTGGGCGTTTCGTTCAATGATGCCTCAGGAGAGCAATGGAAGAATCTCTTCCTGGATGGCGCCGGTGACGCGCGCTTCATGCTCGCCCACGTACACGTTCACTTCGCTGCGGATGCCGAAATCGAGGAGATAGATTCCGGGCTCGATCGAGAAGCAAGTGTGCGGAATGATTTTCCGGTCGTCGCGAGTCTCGAGGCTGTCCATGTTGGCGCCGTTGCCGTGAATATTTTCACCGATGCTGTGGCCGGTGCGATGGACGAAAGATTTTGCGTAGCCGGCTTTGCGAATCGTCTCGCGGGCGGCGCGATCAACCTCCCATCCGTGGATTGAGCGGCCTTCCGCTACAGCTTCTTTCACCAGTTCCACTGCGTTGTCGCGCGCTTGCCTCACGATGCGAAATATTTTCGCGTATGTGTCTGGCACGCGATTTCCGAGATAGCCCATCCAGGTGATGTCGTAGAACACGCTGCCGGGGCGCTCGAATTTCGACCACATGTCGAGGAGCAGCAAGTCTCCGGCTCGAATCGGGCGCGAGCCTTCGGCCTTTGGCTCGTAGTGGGGATTGCCGTTGTTCGGCTGCACCGCGACGATCGTTGCTTCGGGGAGAAGGCCGTTTGCGCGGAACTGGTCCGCGATCCATTGCTGAAGGTCGTATTCGGTGAGCGGCTTCCCTTCCCGCACAAACGCCGCTGCGCGTAGGAAAGCATCTTGCCTGACGCGGTCGATGATTTTCCCGGCGTCCAGATGCGATTCGAGCTGCGCATTCGACCACGTGGCCTCGAACTTCTGTACGAGATTCGCGGAGCTCACCACTTTTTTCTTCAGTTTGCGGACCAACTCGACTGTTCCGGCATCGACGAGGCCGATGTAGGGAATGTTATTCTCGGGCGAATATTGCATGGCGATCGTTTTGCTGCCAGAGAGCAATTTCGGCAGCGTCTTGTGAAGTTCTTCCCAGCCCGAGTAAACGTACTTGCGGCCATCGAGCGAATCGAGCATGCCCGCTTCGATTCGGTGAACCAGTTTTCGCGGCTCGCCTTTCGATGGAATGAAGTAAAACCAGCGGCGCGAGGCAAGGCCGTTGCCGCCGAGTTTCAAAATAATGCTGGCGATGGGATCGCGGCGGTGATGATCGTAGAAGAGCCAGCCGTCGATTTTGCTGGCGCGCAACTCTGATTGAATCGCTTTGACGTCCACCATGTCTTGGGAATCCTCGTTGTCCGGGTCAGCTGCTTTTCGTTTCGGCGGCCGCGGCTAGTGAAATCACTTGAGCCCTTGTGACGCCTGCGACCGCTACTCGCTTGTTGCGACTTTTATCGCCGCCCACGATTCTAACAGCCGATACGGGCACGTTCAAACGCACGGCCAGGAAACGTCGGAGCGCGTCGTTTGCCCTGTCTTCCATGGGCGGAGCTGTAAGGCGAACTTTTAGTGCGCCCTGATACTCGCCTTCGATTGCATCGCGACCGGCGCGGGGCGTGACTCGCACTGCAAATACAATTGACCCCTCGCGCTCGGAGATTTCGATCACGCTTTCTTGCTACGCTCGCCAAATAGGGCTGTACCGACCCGAATTTCTGTAGCGCCTTCCTCGATAGCGATTTCAAAATCGTGGCTCATGCCCATCGACAATACCGTTAACGGCGACCTGAGTCGCGTGCCAATTTGATCCCGTAATTCTCGCAGTCTTCGAAAGTATGGCCGGACTTGTTCCGGCTCGTCGAAATAGGGAGGAATCGTCATTAGGCCAAGTGAGTCGAGATTTTGCAGCTGAGCGATGCTCTCCGCCAACGCTGGCAAATCCGCTTCCGGCACGCCACTTTTTGTTTCTTCGCCTCCCAGATGCACTTCAATCAACACTTTCAAGTGTTTCGCTTCTGACGCCGCGGCAGCATCCAGCTTTTGAGCAAGCGTGACGCTGTCCACTGAGTCCACGCGATTGAATAAATTTGTGGCTCGGCGTGCTTTGTTGCTTTGAAGATGACCAACCAGATGCCACGTCGCGTCGAGATCTGCCACGGCCGCCCGCTTCGACTCCCATTCCTGAACACGATTCTCGCCAAAATGGCGCAGGCCGAGTTCATAGGCGGAGCGAATCGCTTCTGAGGGAAACGTTTTGGAGACAGCTACCAGCGTGATGTCTTCGATTGCGCGGCCAGCGCGCGCAGCCGATCGAGCAATTCGTTCGCGAATCTCTGCAAGATTTGCAGCGATGAGGGTATTTTGCGGCGCCATCCGCGCGATTCTAGCACGCGCGCAAACCAGAACACGGCTTGAGCCAAATTGGTTGAGCGGCGGCCGAGCTATTCGTAACGCAGGGCGACGATGGGATCCACGCGCATTGCGCGGCGTGCGGGAATGTAACAGGCCGCAAGCGCAACGGCAGCTAAAACTCCCGCGACGGCCACGAACGTAAGCGGATCGGTCGCGCTCACACCGTAGAGTACACTCACCATCAGGCGGGTGAGGCCGAGCGCGGCCACCAATCCGATTCCTACTCCGAGCAGCGCCGTCCTTGTTCCCTCTCCCAGCACCAGCGCGAGCACATCTTTTCGTTGCGCGCCCAACGCAATTCGGATTCCGATTTCGTGCGTCCTCTGCCCCACCACGTAGGAAATCACCCCGTAGATTCCTATGCTCGAGAGCACCAGCGCGAGCATCGCGAATATTCCGAGCAGCACCATGGAAAACCAGCGGTCGGCGAGGGATCTGGAAACGATTTCTTCATAGCTGTGAGCTTCGAACACCACGTCCTGGCTGTTCGTCTCCAACACTTTTTTGCGAATCGCTCCTACCAGCGATAGCGGCTCTCCCTGCGTGCGAATCAGCACGCCCGTGCTGTCCGCTGCTCGCGACATGAACTTATCGGGAATCTGCATGAACGGAATGTAGAACTGAGCGTTGAGATTAATTTTATCGTCGAGCCCCCAGTGCTTCACATGGCCGACGACGCCCACGATCTCGGCCGGTTTTCCGAGGAATTCATCAACAATACCTTTGCCGATGGGATCTTCGTGCGGGAAATATTTTTCCGCGAAGCTTTCATCGATTACGGTCACAAGCGGCGAGGATTCATTGTCCTGAGCGGTGAAAAAGCGCCCGCGTATGAGGGGAATGCCCATCACCTTCAGATAATCGGGTTCCACTTCATACCAGAGGGCCGAAGGCATGTCGGCGTGCCGGGCCGGCTTTGTCCGGCCCGCGATCCAAAAAGCATCTTCCGAATCGCCCCACATGGGCAACCCGCCTCGTTGCAGGGAGATTTGCTGTACGCCGGGGATCGTTGCGAGCGTGTCATGCAACTGCCGAAGATCGGATCGAATTGCATCGGGAGTTGCTTGCTTCATGGAGGGCGAGAGCCCGACGTTGAAATACAGGACGTTTTTAGGATTGAATCCGGGACTGACGCTCCAAAGGCGCGTTAGGCTACGAATCATCAGGCCGGCTCCAACGAGCAACACCAGGGCCATCGCCAGCTCCATCACCACAAAGACATTTTGAGCGCTTCGTCTGGCAGTGCTTGCGCCGCGGCCTCCTTCTTTCAAAGTTTCCTGCACGTTGGGCCGTGCCGTTCTTAGCGCCGGTGCGAAGCCAAAGACAACTCCGGCGAGCACCGACACCGCCAGCGTAAAAATGAGCACGCGCCCGTCCAATCCAATTTCTTCAGCGCGCGGCAGGCTCTCCGGCAGCAGGCTCAGCGCTGCTTGTGTGCCCCAGGCAGCCAGTATGAGTCCCAGTGCGCCGCCGCAGAGCGACAGGAGAACGCTCTCCGTCAGCAGTTGCCGAATCACGCGCGTCTGGCTCGCGCCCAGCGCGGTGCGGATCGCAAACTCGCGAGACCGGCCATTCGATCGCGCGAGCATCAGATTCGCTACGTTTACACAGGAGATCAACAGCACGAAAAATACGGCTGCGAGCAACACCAGCAGATATGGCCGTATCTCGCCAACCATCTTTTCTTTGAGCGAGACGACCGTCGCGCCCACATCGGAATCGTCGTCGGGATAGACCAAGGCAAGATTCCGCGCGACGGAGTCCATATCCGCTCGCGCCTGCTCGATTGTGACGCCAGGTTTGAGCCGCGCAATTCCGTCCATGCCCATCGCCACAATGCGTTGGTGGAATATCACGTCGTTCCATTGGCCTAGCGGCACGTAGAGATCGCTCGTGCGAAAATTCTGGATATCGAGATGGAAACTGGCCGGGATCACGCCCACGATCTCGTAGTCCTTTCCGTCGAGGGTGAGCGGCTTCCCAACGATGTCGCGAGCCGAGCCATAGTTTCGCTTCCAGTAGCCGGCGCTGATGAGCACTACCGGTTTACCGCCGAGCCGGTCCTCATCCGCCGAAAATCCGCGGCCCAGCACGGGCTGTACGCCGAGGGTGCTGAAAAAATCCGCAGACACCATCACCCCGTTTACGCGTTCAGGGTTACCCGTGCCAGCTACCGTGAAATCGTCTGGACGATATGCGGCTATCGACTGAAATGTGCGGTTGTTTCGTTGCCAATCGAGAAAATTCGGATAGGAAATCGAGCCATACTTGAAATTCGGCTTATTTTCGTAGAGCGTGACGAGCTCATTTGCGCGCGGGAAAGGGAGGTGGTTCAGCAGCACGCCGTTCACGACTGAAAACAGCGCGGTATTTGCGCCAATGCCTAGAGCCAGAGTGAGTATGGCAGTCGCCGTGAATCCGGGGCTCCTTAGCAGCATTCGGACTCCGAATTTTACGTCTTTCCAAAAGGCATCCATGCCTGAAGCCTCCGTAGCTCAACTCTCCCTATAGGCACGCGGCATTCCGGTAGGTGCCCCGTCCTTGCATTCTAAACGCAACATTTTTATGGCGTTACGCTCACGGCTAGCTACGGAGCCGAACCTCAGTGACCGATTTTGGGATTCGGGCTGCGCAACTCGAACAGTCGCCAAGCACTAGCTAAACTGATTCCTGTATGCTGATTTCGGTGAAAGGCGCCGGCAAATCGGATTGGCAGAGGAAGGAGATCGGCCTCTGCGCTGCATGCATTCACTCAAAGCAAATCCGATCTGACCGAAAATCGCTTTTCTATTTTTGCTCTCTCTCGGAAACGGACTCATCATTTCCGAAATATCCGCGCCTTCCCGTGCTGACCTGCTCCGGCTACGTGAAGAAAGCAGTTTGAAAATTCCCTGCCGATAGCGCCTCGCCTGATTTATGCTTGCCGCGCATTTCATTGGAGGATTCGCGTGGTTCGATACTTACGCCCGATCGCCGCAGCATTTGCAGTGATTTATTTGCTTTGTGTAGCATCCAGTGTGGTGGCGCAGCAATTTCCCGAATCCACGTATCAGGAATTGCGTTGGCGGGTGATCGGTCCATACCGTGGCGGACGCACGCGCGCTCTAGCCGGCGTACCGAGCCAGCCGAATGTTTTCTACATCGGCGTGGTAAATGGCGGCGTTTGGAAATCCACCGATTACGGCCGCACCTGGTTGCCGATCTTCGATTCGCAACCAACTCAATCGATCGGCGCCATTGCGATCGCTCCTTCGGATCCCAATATCATTTATGTGGCGAGCGGCGAAGGCCTCGCCCGCCCCGATCTTTCCGTCGGTGATGGCATTTACAAATCCACCGACGCGGGAAAAACTTGGACGCACCTCGGCCTGCGCAACGGCCAGCAAATTCCCGGCCTCGCCGTTGATCCTCGAGATCCGAATCATGTACTCGCTGCCGTCCTCGGACATCCCTATGGACCGAGCGAAGAGCGCGGCATTTTTCTTTCCACTGACGGCGGCCAGAATTGGACGAAAGTAAGTTCGAAAAATGAAAACACTGGCGGCGATCAGGTCGAATTCGATCCCTCGAATCCCGATGTCGCCTACGCCTCGATGTGGTCCGTGCGCCAGGGCCCTTGGGAAGACAACAACGAATACCAGACGACGGACGGCGGCCTTTTCAAATCCACCGACGGTGGCAAAACGTGGCGACCGCTTACGAGCGGGCTTCCGAACAATGTGATCCAAATCCATTTCGCCATTGCGCAAAGCCAAACCAGCCGCCTCTATGCAGTCGCGGGCACACAAGAGGCCGGCGAATACGGCTCAGGAAAAGGCCTGGGAATTTGCCGCTCCGACGATTCCGGCGAAAGCTGGACGCGTGCCACCGATGACGGCCGGCCGGCAATGCGAATCGGCGGCGGCGATCTTCCGATGCTCGGCGTCGATCCGAAAAATCCTGATGTTGTTTACAGCACGAGCATCGTCACCGTACGTTCCACCGATGGCGCGAAAACTTGGACCAGCATTCGCGGCGCACCGGGCGGCGACGACTACCAGAACATCTGGATCAATCCGCGCGATCCAAAAATTATTCTCATCGTCAGCGACCAAGGCGCGATCGTTTCGGTGAATGGCGGCGAGACGTGGAGTTCCTGGTACAACCAGCCAACCGCGCAGATATATCACGTCAGCGTCAGCAACGAATTCCCCTACAAAGTGTGCGGCGGCCAGCAGGAAAGCGGATCGGTTTGCACGCTCTCGCGCGGCAACGACGGCGAAATCACATTTCGCGATTGGCATCCGGTGGGCGCAATTGAATACGGTTACGTGGCGCCCGACCCGCTCAATCCCGACATCATTTATGGAGCAGGGCGCAACGAAGTTTCAAAGTATCACTGGAGCACCGGGCAGGTGCAGAATGTCTCGCCAATCCCATTGCGCGATCCGAAATTCCGCACCGATCGCACCCAGCCGATTATGTTCTCTCCTATCGATCCGCACCTCCTCTACACGACGGCGAATTTTCTCTTCAAATCGACCGATGGCGGCAATCATTGGGACACCATCAGCCCCGATCTCGCGCGGGAGCATCCCGGAATTCCGCCTAGCGTTGACGCGATGGTCAAGGCAGATCCAAAGAACGTCGCCAAGGCTGATAAACAGCGAGGCGTGATCTACGCGCTTGCCGCGTCATTTCGCACGGAAGATGTTCTCTGGGCCGGCACGGACGATGGCTATATCTGGAACACACGCGACGGCGGGAAAAACTGGAACAACATCACGCCGCCGGAGCTAACGCCATGGAGCAAGGTGACCCAAATTTCTGCGTCGCATTTCGACGATGAATCCGCTTACGCTTCTGTGAGCCGTTTCCGCATCGACGGCCTCAAACCCTACATCTATCGCACGCACGATAGCGGCAAGACTTGGCAACTGATCACCGCCGGCTTGCCTGACAACGCGCCCGTCGACACTGTGCGCGAAGATCCCGTTCGCAAAGGACTGTTGTTCGCCGGCACCGAGACGAGTGTGTGGGTTTCGTTCGACGACGGCGACCACTGGCAATCGCTGCAGCTCAACCTTCCCCACACCTCGATGCGCGACCTCTCGATTTACGAGGATGACTTGATCCTCGCCACCCACGGCCGCTCGTTCTGGATTCTCCACGACATTTCGCCGCTGCGCCAAATCAACGCCGACACCGCCGATACCAGTAACCTGCTGTTCAAACCCGCGCCGGCGTATCGCGTCCGTCGCTCGACATACACCGACACTCCGCTGCCTCCTGACGAACCCGCGGGCGAAAATCCTCCCAGCGGCGCGATTATCGATTACTACCTTTCGCACGCTTCTACCGGCCCGGTCACGCTTGAAATTTTCGACTCACAAGGCAAACTAGTTCGCAAGTTTTCGAGCACGGACAAACCGGACCAAACCAAAGAAGAAATCGCGAAGCAGCTGATTCCTCTCTACTGGATTCGGCCGCAGACGATTCTGTCCGCCGATGCGGGAATGCATCGATGGGTCTGGGATTTGCATCATCCCGCGCCGGTCGCGGTGCGTCACGAATACCCGATATCTGCCGTTCCGCACGATACGCCACGACATCCACTGGGTCCGCGGGCACTTCCCGGCGTCTACACTGTGAAATTCACGGCCGGCGGCGGCTCGGGCTTTTCTGCGCCGCTCACCGTTCGAATGGATCCGCGCGTGAAAACCTCGCCGGAAGGCCTTCGCGCGCTATTCGCAATGCAAACAACTCTCGCCGATCGGATGACTCGCAGTTCCGAGGCGGTTTCCCAAGCGCGTTCAATCCACGAGCAGCTCGAAAAGCTGGCTCCCCGCGCGAACGAATCAACGAAAGAAGCTATCGAAGCGCTCGACAAAAAGCTCAGCGCACTTCTTGAAGGCGCGCCTGCACCCATACCGCAAAAGTCGCCCTCACCCGCCGCGGCGCCCGTGTCGCCCGTTCCGGCAGAATCAACGCTCACTCAGGTGGCCACCAACATCGCCGCTCTTTACGCTGAAATCGATCGCGCTGACGTTGCTCCGACTCCCGCACAAGACCAGGCGCTCGTCATTGTTGAGAAAGATTTCACCGCCACAATGAAACGCTGGGACGCGCTGCGGACATCCGAAATTCCATCGCTGAATCGCCAGCTCAAAAGCGCCGGTCTTCCCGAACTCACGGCCGACTCAAACATGAAAGTAGAAGAAGAGTTGGGAGGTGACGAGGAATAGCATCTGAAATCGACCGCGCATTTCAAATGCTTCAGCTGACTGGCGCGGGAGCAGCGGCCGCCCCGGGGCGGTCAATGTACTTCACAAGCAGAACTTCGTTGCCTTTTTCGTTGTAGATCAGTTCATCCACCAGTTTCTGCGCCAATAGCACGCCATAGCCGCCTGGCCGCAGTCCTTTAGATTCGCGATGGACGACGTGGCGAATCGGGTCTTCTTCCGGGTTTGCAATCGCAGCGTGCGAAATTTCGTCGAGCGAAAATCCTTCGCCGGGATCTTTCACTCTGCACATCACCATATGTTTCGCGCGAACGTAAGAAATTTCCACATACTGATTTGGTTGAAACTTCCCGCCATATTCCATCGCATTCAGCAACATCTCGCGAAAGGCCGTACCCACCGCGTTGCCTTCTGTTTCGGGTAGATCCCCGATTTCGTGCAGGAATTGCACCAGCCGCTCGGCGGTTCCCATGTCGCATCGCGCCACCAGCCGGATCCACTCCGGCGTGGCCGAAAGAATCTCGATTCCATCGTCCCAACAGGGACTGTCAATCGCGTGCTGAATCATGTCCGACAACGAATTGAGCGAAAACGGTTTCGAAAAATAGCTGAACGCGCGCTCCCTCATCGAATCGATCACGTAGGACGGTGCGCTCTCGTCCGTCAAAATAATCAGGCGGGTATGGGGCCGCACGCGCCGGATTTTGCGAAGGAGATCTATATCTTCCCGCCCCGAAGTCTTGTCGCTCGTGATGATCAGATCGAAGTGCGAGGCTTCGGCTAGCTTTAGGGCCGCGGCATTATTGGGCGCATGACGCACTTTCCAGGCAACCGGATCGAGAACCGTTTGCAGCATCGCGTGGATTTCCGGATCCACGTCAATCACCAGAGCAGTTCTTGTGGCTGGGAGGCTACCTGCGAAAGAGGGAGGGGCGCTCATCATTTCCGCCTGAACTGCCAAATCGATTTGTCCGATGAGGTGCGCGCCAAGTATACCTGAAATTCGAATTGGTCACGGAAGACAGCCTGCTCTGTCGGCTCGGCACCGCGCGCCATTCGCCCGGCGCCTGATCGAATCCTCTAGTGATTTTGAATTGTTCCAATTCGTTCTTCCGATTTGACTCTCGAAATTTCAGCCTTACACTGCCTCGCATTGCACGATCCATTTTCGAATTTCAAAAAGGTGACCCATGAAAAAGCTCTTCCTTCTTTCCTTCGCGGGCGTGATTTTTTTTCCAACGCTCGCCGCCGCCCAATCTTCCGCCAAGCCCGACGATTCAAAGATGTCCTCAAAAATCACCACTATCTCAGGCAGGGTGAGCGACGACGCGGCCACCATCACCGACGACAAAGCCGTTCGCTGGACCGTCACCAACCCCGCGGTGCTCGAGCCTTTTGCAGGCCAGTCAGCTACCGTAAAGGGCCACCCATACAAGGGTGAAAACAGGATTCAGGTGACCTCAGCCGTGGCGATTTCCCCGGCGGCGACTGTCATAGGAAATAGAGATACTTCGGCTTTCCGCCGCTGAACTCTTATTATATTGACGATACCCTTTTGCATCAGCTTCGCAAACTGCGGGCGGCCAAGGCGCGTGCCTGGGGTTCGTAGAGACCAATTTTGGTCCAGCAGTTGTTGAATTGGCTTACTACGAGGCTTCCATGACGCTCGCGGCCGCGCGCCCCATCCATCCTCGCTAATTCAAAAAGCAACTCCCGCATTGCGCAATAAGCTCCTATACTAAAACAGTCCAAATCAGGAAGCGGATAGAGTGCGCCACACCTCCCAGTCTACCGAGATATTCGCCGCGCTTGTCCCCAGAGCTGCGCTCGCATTTTTTATATTCCTTTTCCTTCTCTCCCCACTTGCCGCACAGGAATCCTCTCCAAGAGCTACGCCGTCCGACCAATCCTCCTCCGCCATTTCCACCGAGCCGCCTTCCGTCCCCGTTGAACAGATCATCCAGCACTTCGCCGAACGCGAGGCTGAATTCAAGCGCGAACGCGACAATTACACCTACACGCAGTCCTTTGTAGTGCAAACAATCGACTCGAGCGGCCAGCCCGACGGCGAATACCGCATGACCAGCGACATCGTCTTCAGTACGTCTGGAAAGCGCTACGACAAGGTCACCTACGCGCCTCCCTCTACGCTCCAACGCGTCTCACTGTCAGAACAGGACTTCGCTGATCTTCAAAACGTACAGCCATTCGTTCTCACCACCAATGAATTGCCCAAATACGACATCACCTACGTCGGCCGCCAGCGTGTTGACGAGCTCACCGCATACGTCTTCGAAGTGAACCCGAAGAAAATCGAAAAGAATCAGCGGTATTTTCAGGGGCGCATCTGGGTGGACGACAAAGATCTGGAAATCGTAAAGACCTACGGGAAAGCCGTTCCTGATATTCAGAAACGCGACGAGGAGAATTTCTTTCCGCGCTTTGAAACGTACCGCGAAAATATCGAAGGCCACTACTGGTTTCCTACCTACACTCACGCCGATGACGTTCTGCATTTCAGCTCGGGTGATATCCGCATTCGCATGACCGTCCGCTATAAGAATTACAAGCGCTTCCGTGTGACAAGCCGCATCCTGCTACCGGGCGAGGCCGAAGAAGAAAAGCACTAAGCGTCAATTTCGCAGAAGAAACACGTCGCCTGACGCATCAATATCCCAGTTTGACTGCTGCTTCGCTTCGGTTATACGCTCGCGCAAGCTTAGTATGTGATCGGCTCGCCTATTCTCTACAACGAGGAGATTACGGATGGAAAAACACATCATGCGTGTGAGCTATGGATTGTGTTTGTTAAGCGCGGTGCTGGCTCTCATCACGCGCGCCCTTTCTGCATTAAATGTACCTTCTGTGATTTTCCCCGGCAGCGGGATGAGCGCGGTCAGCTATCACTCGTTCGTGGACGGCGTAATTCTTTTCTTCATGACGAGCCTGACCACGGCCGCCTACGTATGGGTCAAGAAGCAGTTCGAATAGCGAGATCGGAATGGACTTTGCTGTTGCACAATGACGACGATCTCGCTCGCGGCGTCCTGAGTTTTGATCTACGGTACCGCGATTAGAAATTCTCGCAAATCATTGAAAACAAAGCGCGAGACCAAAGCTAAACTACGGTAAAGGGCGTCCTAGGAATCTGCTAAACTCTCCTTCACTCGATGTCAACGCGCGGAAAATTTATCGTTCTCGAAGGAATTGATGGCTCCGGAAAAAGGACGCAACTCGACATGCTCGCTCGATCCCTTTCCGAGCGCAACGTCCCGCTCAGCCAGATCAGCTTTCCGCGCTATGACGGATTTTTCGGCAAGCTCGTGGCGCGCTTCCTGAATGGCGATTTCGGGCCGCTCGATGCCGTGGACGCTCACTTCTCCGCGCTGCTCTACGCCGGCGATCGCTACGAAGCAAAACCCGGGATTGAATCCGAACTGGCTGCCGGGCGCACGGTGCTCGCGGACCGCTACATCGGCTCGAATCTCGCGCATCAGGGCGCTCGCGTTCGACGCGAGGATCGCGGCGACTTCATTCAATGGCTGAAGAAGCTGGAATATGAGATCTACTCACTGCCCGAGGAAGATCTTGTGATTTACCTGCGCGTTCCGGTAGCGGTAGCGCATCGCCTGGTGGGCCAGAAAGGTACGCGCGACTATACGAAGCTTCGGCGCGATATCCTTGAATCGGACATCGCTCATCTCGAGGCCGCCGCGGAAGTTTACGACCAGCTTGCGCAGCAGCCTAACTGGGTGAAGATTGAATGCTTCGACGCGAAAGCTAGAGCGCTTCGCTCCCCCGACGCAATCCACGCCGAAATTCTCGGCGCGATCGAAACTCGCTTCCTGAAGCCGCAAGGAGCGACGCGATGAACGCATTTTGCCCGGTCGTGAGATCGTAGATGGGTTTCAACGAATTTCTCGGCAACGAGCGAATCGTCGGCGCCCTTCGCGGAATGCTGAAGCGCGAACGCGTTCCGAGCGCCCTGCTCTTCACCGGGCCGCGGGGAATCGGCAAGTACACGCTCGCCCGAATGTTTGCGCAAGCCGCAAACTGCGAACGCCTGAAGGACGACTTCTGCGGTGAGTGCGATTCCTGCCGCCGCATGGCAGCTCTCGCTGATCCGGTGCCGCTGATTCAAGCCGGTCTCGCCGAGCGCGGAGAAAGTGCCGACGCCGCTGCCGTAGAACGCATGCCGCTGATCATCGAGCCGAATCCAGACGTCTGGCTGATTGTGCCCGATCCTGTGCGCCGGCTCACCCCGGTCGCACGTCCGATGATCCGCATCGGCCAGTTGCGCGCCGTGCAACGCGCAGCCTATTTCAAGCCGCAGGGACGCCGGCGCGTTTTCATTCTCGACGGTGCCGATACGATGCGCTGGACAGATGCGGATGTGTTTCTAAAAATTCTCGAAGAGCCACCCGAGAGCGCGAGTTTGATTCTTCTCGCTCCGTCTCCCGATTCCCTTCTCCAGACAATTCGCTCGCGTTGCCTGCAATTCCATTTCGCGCCGGTGCCCTCAGAAACGATTCAGTCGTTCCTGAAAGAACGCACCAGCGCAAAACCTGCCGAGCGCAAGTTGGCCGCCCAGCTTTCGGACGGCAGCCCGGGAATCGCCATTGAACTCGATCTTCAGGAATCGGCGCGGCTTCGCAAGAGCATACTCAGCCTGCTTTCCGAGGCGGTGAATGCCGGAAGCTACAGCGAAATCTTCGCGACCACAGCACAGCTCGCCAAGCAGGAGAAGGAATCGTTTGAAAATATTTTGGCGCTGTTCTATAGTTTGCTTACAGACCTACTCGAATATTCGCAAGGCCCCAAGAGCAGTCTCCCTAGAAATCCGGATTTGCAACTGGAGTTGGAGGCCTTGAGTAAAAAGATAAACCTGGAGTGGGTCATGCGGGCTACAGAAGGCCTCGACAGCCTCGAAAGCCGCCTGAAGCGCAACGTCGGCAGGCAGTTGGGTCTGGATGCTTACGTCGCTGCGCTTGCCGCACGCTAACATCATTTTCCGCCAATTTAAATTTTTGGGGTTTGCCAACTTTATTTGCAACCGATTTAGCGCTCGCATAGTCATAACAGGTAGCACATACCCAGAAGGAGCGTTATGGTGAACCGCAAGCTTTTCCGTCCTACGTTGACAGACGTGAAGGAACAGCAATTCGCGCCGCGACCGGTTCCGGCCGCGCCCCAGCAACCACAACCGCGTAAGAAGCCAGCCCCGCCGGAGCAGACGCACGCGGAAAACTTCTATTACGTCAAACAGATGCAGTCTCACTCACCGGTCGCCGTGGTTCTAACTGACGGCGAAGTGCTCCATGGCACCGTCGAATGGTACGACCGGGATTGCATCAAACTTACTCGTAACGGCAGCCCAAACCTTCTCGTCTATAAGCACAGCATCAAGTACTTGTTTAAGGACGGCGAAGAGGCAGCGCACGGCGGATCGAACGGCCAGAACGGGCACGGCGAATAGACTAAGAAATAGACGAACAATAGGATTTCGCGCCTACGAGTTTTCATCGCGACGCGGGTGTGTCCGCAATCAGCGTCGGCGTGGCTTCGCGTGTCTCGGCTTTCGGTTGGTTTGAAACGGCCCAACGAAAAAAGTCATCAGCGCTTTTCCGACTAGGCGACCGTTTTCGTCGCGGACGTCGCAGTCAACCACGGAGACATGGCGTCCCAGCCGCACAACTTCCGCATCGGCTGTCACTGTTCCGCCTTCGACGGCTTCGAGATAATTAATTTTCATCTCAATTGTCGCCACGCGCGTCCCCCTCGGACATGCCATGTACGTTGCGAGTCCGCCCGCCGTATCCGCCAGCGCGGCAAGAATCCCGCCATGCACCACCCCATGAACTTGCAGGTGCCGCTCGTCCACTCGCATGCTCATCCTGACGCGGCCATGCCCCGCATCTGCGAGCACAAATCCAAACTGAGTCGCGGTATTCGTCTGGCTCAGGCGGGCACGCAGTTCGTTCGTTGCCATTTCAATCGCTTTGGCTGATGGTTTCATGTCAGTAGGCCGTCAAACCTCCATCAAGCGGCAAGGCTGCGCCTGTGACCCACGCAGATTCGTCCGACGCAAGATACAACGCCATTTGCGCTACATCTTCAGGAAGGCCCAGACGACCCAGCGGAATTCCCTCGGTCCGCCGCTTTCGCTCCGCCTCGGGATCGAGCGCCTCTCGAATTGACTTTAGCCCCAACTCAGTTTCGATGAGCGAAGGGCAGACGCAATTCACTCGAATTTTTTCATGTGCGTGATCGAGAGCCATCGCTTTCGTAAGGCCGGTGACGCCGGCTTTCGCGGCGCAGTAAGCAGCGCGCTGCTTTCTGGCGACAATGCCGAGAATAGACCCGATATTCACGATCGCGCCGCCACCCGCTGCGCGAAGATGCGGGAGAGCCGCGCGAGAAACCTTAAATGTGCCAGTCAGGTTCGTTGCGACGACGTTGTCCCAATCCTCGTCCGATGTCTCGTCAGCCGCCGCCACGACAACTGCGCCTGCGTTATTGACCACGATGTGCAGGGCGCCAAAATGTTTCACCGTAGACGCCAGCGCAGATTCCACCGATTTGCGATCCACCACATCGCAGGTGAGCGCCACTGCCTTGCCTCCGCCGGCTTCAGTCTCGCGAACCGCCGCTTCCAGCGGGCCTTTTCTGCGGCCGGCGATCGCGACAGACGCGCCCTCCCGGGCAAAAAGCAACGCGCACGCGCGTCCTATGCCGGTCCCGCCGCCCGTAATAAAAGCTACCTTGCCCGAAAGTCGCTGCACCGTCAAAACACCTCGCTCGTCTAATCAGGAGCAGGAAGGCTAGCATTCGCCATCGTGCTGGCGCAAGCAAGCGCACTCAATTCAATTTGATAGCGGGCATCTGGTCAAACAGCCGGTTGCCGGGTTTGGAAGCGGCGTCTATCATCGAGGGCCCATGAAAATCGGAATCACTTGTTATCCAACATACGGCGGGTCGGGTGTGGTAGCCACCGAACTCGGAATCGAGCTCGCTGCGCGAGGCCACGAAATTCATTTCATCAGCTACGCGATGCCGATCCGGCTTAGCACCCCGCACGAAAATATCTATTTTCATGAAGTGGAAGTCACATCGTACCCCCTCTTCGATCACCCGCCCTACACACTCGCACTCTCCACAAAAATGTACGAAGTAGCCGAATCCGCATCGCTCGATTTGCTGCACGTGCATTACGCGATTCCCCATTCGGTGAGCGCGCTGCTTGCCAGGATGATGGCGGTTCCACGTAAACTGCCGTTTATTACCACGCTGCATGGAACCGATATCACGCTCGTAGGACACGACCGCAGCTACTTGCCGATTACCAGATTCTCAATCGAGCAGAGCGACGGCGTTACCGCGATTTCGAATTACCTGCGCGATCTAACCGTGAAAGACTTCGAAATCAAGCGGCCGATTGAGGTGGTCCCGAATTTTGTGAACTGCGACCTCTACAAGCGCTGCGACGATGCGGCCGCACGAGCGCGATGGGCTCCCAATGGCGAGCCGATTCTGATGCACCTTTCGAACTTCCGTCCGGTGAAGCGAGTGACGGACGTGGTGGAAATATTCGCGCTCGTGCGCGAGAAAATCCCCGCAAAGCTTGTGTTGATGGGCGATGGCCCGGATCGCGGCGCGGCAGAATTTATTGTCCGAAAGAAGCGGCTCACGAAGGACGTCTTTTTCCTCGGCAAGCAGGATATGGTGCAGGAAAAGCTGGGCCTCGCCGACCTCTTTCTCCTCCCCAGCGATTCGGAATCGTTCGGTCTCGCCGCGCTCGAAGCGATGGCTTGCGAAGTTCCGGTGATCGCATCGGACGTCGGCGGATTACCCGAAGTCGTAACAAATGGAGTGGATGGCTACCTGATTCAGCCGCGCGACGTGGCAGCAGGGGCCAGATACGCGTTGCAAATTTTGACCATGCCCGATCGCGGGCGCGCCATGGGCCAGCAAGCGCGAATCAACGCCCGCCGGAAATACTGCTCGAACGACGTAATTCCCCAATACGAGGCGTACTACGAGAAGGTGTTGAACGCGGCGGGTGCGGCCGCGCGCGCTTAGCGCCGAGCTCAGCGACGAATCACTCTGCTTAAATAGATTCGCCAATGCTCACCACCACGGTGAACAGCAAATCTGCGGTTGAGTCGCACCCTGGCGCGTTAACAACCACGACAAGAACAATGATAGCACCACCGTAGGCCAAACTTCCGGAATGAGCCAACACGCATAGTGCCACCACCTTTTCTTAAACTTATTCTTAGAGGTCGTGTTGTCATGACGTAGGAGTCTCAGCGCCTTGGTGCGGTACATAATCCATAGTCGCTTGTCGTATTGTTCTGAGTGTTGAATTTTGACAAGCCAGCAAAGGTGCATGACGACGGTCAGGATGAATCCAGCGGTTACCAGACAAAAAGGAAAATGAATAGGATGTTGAAGTACGGCGTAGATTGCACCTGCCAGCAGCGTCCAGTAGCCGATGTTGGCCTTCCACTCAAATCCCTGCGTGCTACGAAACTGTTCCATCTGGCTCTTGCAGAGATCGATGAACGCTTGAGCACGCTTAATCGAGAGGTCGTCGATATTGGCACGTGGTAGCGCTCCGGGAAATAACGGTCCAGACATAAGTTTTCCCTCCAACTAGTAGGTGGGTTAAGTTACCACAAATAGTTTGAGGGATATGTGCCACGGGCAGCGCGGCAAAGTCTACTGCCAGAAATTTGCTGAACCCATTGGGCTTGGCAGCGCCTGATTCGTGCTGTTGCGGGGACTTTACCTCTCGAGGATTGGAACCGGTTTGAACGAAGCGATGATGCCGGCGATGTCGTTTTGCGTGATCTTGCCGCTCGCATTCGGTGCGACGACGAAGATAAAGCGGAACTGCTCATTGCGATCGCTGAAAACACGCAGAGCAACCGGACCTTTGGCGGGATCGCCAAACTGGAAGCCTCGATTCGGTCCCCACGTAAACGACGATAGGCCGCCTCGCGCATCGATCCCGAACCCGAGCTTCCAAATCAGCAGTTCGTTCATGCGCATCGCGTCACGGCTCATCATGATCGGCGAGAGCTGCGACGGCGCGGCGCCATAGACCGCTTCATACAGCCCATAGTTCGATTCAATCGGATGATCCGCGAATAAATTCACAAATTTCTGATATTGCAACGGGCTCGACGATTTCATCTGACGAAGCGAATCGAGCAGCGTCTCGGGATCGTAGAAGAAAATAGCCTGGCCGGCATCGAAGCGAATGATGACGCCCGTTAGCGAAGGAGTCTGCGTGGTCTTGCCTGTCCAAGGAGCTGTGAATTCGTAATTGAAAGCCTTGACCAGGTTTCCTTTGGCGACGGCGGGCGGCGCGGCCGGCAGCGGCTGCGGAACGTCCGCGAGCCATGGATTCTCTTTCGCCCAGTGGTGCCCCTCGTACCAGGCAAGCGTCTGCAGGCCATACGCAGCGCAATAAATCGCAACGCCAATCACGATGATGGCGAGCACTATGGCCGAAGACGCACTACTTTTTTCTGTTTCGTCGTTCATTCGATGAATGACCCCGGAATTTTCGCCGACCGGCTGAATGACGGACCCGGCAATGCAGCGCATTCTACGCTGTTACGATGCTGGCGGGCGAGGAAATCGATGCTCCGCCGTTGACCAGCTTCCGGATTCGCTGTGGACGGGAGGGAAGGAAACTCATAGAATGGTGGGAGAGTCGAATCGAACGCCCGGGTGCCCCGCGCCCGGGCGTTTTTTATTTGGGAGGCAAGATGCCCGACGCGTTGCACTACCGCACGGAGGCAGAAATCGAGGATGTGGTCCGGCGGTTCGAAAACTGCTCGTACACGCCTGAGGAATTCGTACACGCCCGGCACCTGGCGGTGGCTGCCTGGTACTTCGCGACAATGGAATCCAAAGCTGCGCGGGAAAAGATGCGCGTGGGCCTGAGGCAGTTTATCGCGAACCACGGCAAGAACGGCTACCACGTGACGATCACGGAATTCTGGCTCGAGAGAGTCGAGAAACTCGTGGCCGAGCGGCGTGACGCGGAGAAGGGTCTGGTGCCGCTCGTCAATTCAGTAGTCGAGCGCTGCAGCGATAAGAATCTAATCTACGAATTCTACTCGCCCGAACGAATCGCCTCTGCCGACGCGAATGCAGCGTGGATCGAACCGGACATCAAATCAATGAATTGACACCAAGAGGAACCAAACGACTAGCCCAGGACGTGTTCCGTCGTTACGAGCTCGGGAATCTCGATGTGGATTTGCGTCCCCTGGCCTTCTTCGCTGCGAATATCCATCTTGAACTGATCGCCATATAATAAACGCAAACGCTCGTGCACGTTGCTGATGCCGATTCCGCCGCCATACACCTCAACAAGCCGCTCGGGTGAAATGCCCACGCCATTGTCCTCAATTTCAATGTAGAGCCGGCCGTCATTACGCCGCGTGCGAATATGGATCTGGCCGCCTTCGAGGCGCGGATCGAGTCCATGCTTCAGGGAATTTTCGACCATGGGCTGCAGCAGCATGCTGGGAACGAAGGAATCGAGCGCATCAGGCTCAATTTCCTTGAAAATTTGCAGCTTGTCGCGGCCGAAGCGGATCACTTCGATGTCGAGATAATCGTCGATGAATTCGAGTTCCTCGCGCAAAGGCACGAAAGTTTCGTGCTTGCGCAGCAAGCGCCGCAGAATATTGGAAAGCTTTAACACCACGCCGCGCGCCATGTCCGGATCGAAACGAATCAGCGACGAAACGGTATTCAGCGTGTTGAACAAGAAGTGCGGATTGATCTGGCTCGAGAGCGCGTCCATGCGCGCCTTCAACAGCAACTGCTGGTTCTGCTCGAGATTCATCTCGATGCGCGTGTTGTTCCAGATCTTGATCGCCATCGCGACGCTCATCACCGACGACAACACGATCAGCAGCATGTAACCCCAATTGCTCGGATGAAACGCGAAGAGCCAGTTTTCCGGGATCAGTGACGCAAGTTCGACCTGCGCAACCGCGAGCCCAGCACAGGCAAACAACGGCAGCATCGCCCAGTTCCTTTTTCCAAATCGCATCAGCTTCCACAGCCACTCCGGAATACTCAAAAACAAAAACGGCCCGAAATGCCAGATGTCCTCTTTTTCCGGCATCACTTCGCGAATCATTCCGGCGAGCAGCCCGACGCTCGCGGCCATCGGGCTCGAAAGCCACTCGTGATTGCCAAACGCGGGCAAGCTGATGAGCGAACCGCCCAGGAGCCCAACAATTCGTCCGCCGATTAGGCCCATAAGAAACGAGCCTTCGAGAGTCAGATCAAAGAATCGGTAACCGACCAGACGAAGCAAGACTCCGATGGCCAGCGGAGGCGTCAGAAATAAAAGAAGCATTACCTTCTGGTCGGAATCGCGATTTTCGGTGAAGACCAGCCGCCGGAAAGAACGGAATCGCACAAGGAGTGCCGCGAGAGCTGCGGCCCAGCACACCTTCAGAATCAGAATGAAGAGAAGGTCTCGGCCGCCACTGAGTATTTCCATTTCGCTTGTTCGCCGCGAACGGGTTCTGCGATTACGTTAGCCAAAGCCGGTGGCGATGTAAAGAGATGCGCGACGAAACGTTCGATTCGATGCCTTCAGCGCGGCACTTTGCCAAGCCTGTTATAATCGGCGTTTGCGATGAAGCCCAAGAAACAATCCGGCAAGCCGTCGGGAAAGGCGCGCGTTGTCGCCAAGGCGGCTTTGCCCACTCGATTCGGCCGATTTCGAGTCTTTGGAATCGTGGGCTCGAAAAAAGGCGAAGAAGCGATCGCGATTCAGCATGGCCCCTTGCAATCTGCTTCGTCGCGCAATGGAAAGGCGCCGCTCGTGCGTCTGCACTCGCAGTGCCTCACCGGCGACGTGTTCACATCCGAGCGCTGCGATTGCCGCGCGCAGCTCGAGTTTTCGCTGCGAAAAATTGCAGCCGCGCCTTCTGGAGTGCTGCTCTACCTGCCGCAGGAAGGACGCGGAATTGGATTGATCAATAAGCTAAAGGCCTACGAGCTGCAGGATGCCGGACTCGATACCGTGGAAGCGAATCGCCGCCTCGGATTCGCGGATGATGCGCGCGACTACGCGTTTGCTGCCGAAGCCCTGAAGGCGCTCGGATTGCGTGATGTCCGCTTGCTGTCGAACAATCCCGACAAGGTGGCGCAGCTCGAGCGATCGGGCATTCGTATCGTCAAACGAGTTCCCTGCCGCCCGCGAACCAGCAAACATTCCCGCGCCTACCTTCGCACCAAGAAAGACAAGCTCGGCCACCTGCTCGCCTCTCTCTAGTTCCGCAGATTTGGCTGGACCAGAATCTGCTGCTGGATCAGGTGCTGGCACCATAACCAGGAAGCACACGGAAGTAAGCAGCGTGTGAGATGTGTCCTAGAAGCGGCGCCGGCTAACCGCCGCCAACGAGATGAACGATCTCGAAGCGATCGTCCGGCTGCACAGCGGTTTCCTGCCACTTCGCGCGCGGCAGAATATCGAGATTGCGTTCGATAGCCACCCGCTCGGCAGTCATTTCCAGGTGCCGAAGCAGCGCCTCAACACTGAGTCCGTCAGGAATTTCGCGAAGCTCGCCGTTGATGGTAATTTTCATGGAAGTCGAGCAGCCTGCAACCTAATTCGCTGGTTTCTCATTCGTTGGCTGGCCTGAAGTATTTTTCGTCCGCGAGCGCATCGCAAATCGCAGCTCGTCGTTCCCGCCGGGCGTCGCCGCGCGAATCACCAGCGTCAGATCGCCCTTCCCCAGCGGTGGCAGCGAAAACCGCAACCGCGCTCGCCCTTGACTATCCGTGGTTTCAGAAAAACGCCGATCCTCGATCGCACCGTCAATAAACGCTTCCACCTCAACCCCAGCCTGCGGCCCCCGGTCCGCCCGCCGCACAAGCTCGACGTCCAGAAATATGTGTCCACCTGTAAGCCACGACCCCGGGTTCATAAGCTGCATCTGAATCCCGCTAGGCCGCCCATCCTGAGCCGCAGCCGCGGCAACCTGCGGCTCGAGCGCCCCAGAGCGCAAGTCCTCAATCACAGAACGGTGCTGCTCCTCCACCCGATCCCGCAGCCCCTCGTGGTTGAATTCCTCGGATTCGACAAAATGCCGATAATTCGAAGACCGCCGATGCAGCACACGCCCATTTTGGTACACCACAGTATCAATCACCGGGTGAGCCGGGCCGCGATCCTCGGTTTGAACGTGAAATACCTGGCTGCCGATTTGTACGTCGGTATTGAATCCGGAGCTCATGCGAAGGCCGGCCCCGGACACACAGCGCGCGCCTGAAAACGCGGTGAATTGAAGAACTGGGAGTTCATTTGACCGTGCGCTCTCGGGTCGTTATTATACCAGTGCAACCAACATGAACAGCAATTACCTCGACAACTATGGTTCGTTGTTGCTGATGTTTATACTCGCCGCCGGATTGTCCGGCGCGCTGATAGTGGTGTCCACAATCGTCGGAAAACACAAGCGCACCATGGAAAAAGACCAGCCATATGAATGCGGGATTCGCCCGACAGGCGACGCTCGCGAACCAATCTCAGTGCAGTTCTATATGGTTGCGCTGCTTTTTATCCTGTTCGACATCGAGGCTATCTTTCTCTATCCGTGGGCTTTGGTGTACCACGATCTGAAGCTCTTCGGCTTTGTCGAGATGCTTGTCTACATTATAATCCTGCTCGCAGGATACATCTTCCTCTGGAAGAAGGGCGCGCTCGACTGGAATCGCTGACGCCCATCGGGATCCAACCGTGGAATCAAAGGAAGCTGACAAAACGCTCGTAGTCCATCAACTGAAGGCCTGGGACGCACAAGCCGTCACCGAGGTCATCGAATTTCGGGGCGAAACGACGGTCGTGGTACCCCGCGAACAGCTTCTGCGCGCTGCTGCTTATCTGGCGTCGGAACCTTCGCTTCATTTTTCCTTTCTTTCGGACATCACCACAGTTGACCGCTTCCCGCTCGAACCCCGCTTCGAGGTGAATTACCACCTGCTTTCGCTCGACCGCAACGAGCGCCTGCGCCTGAAAGTGCGACTGGGCGGAAGCGATCCGTCGGTGCACTCCGTCACCGAAATCTGGCCCACCGCGAACTGGCACGAACGCGAGAATTACGACTTAATGGGCATCCGTTTCGAAGGTCATCCCGAGCTTTCGCGCATTCTCATGCCCGACGATTGGGAAGGTTACCCGCAGCGGAAGGATTATCCCGTCGAGGGATATCGCTGATGTCAACGACGATCGAAACCGTAGCCGGCTCGGCAAACACGATGGTCCTCAATATGGGACCGCAGCACCCGTCTACGCACGGCGTGCTGCGCGTGGTTCTCGAACTCAGCGGCGAAATCGTGGTGAAAGCGCGGCCCGTGATCGGCTATCTCCACACCGGCATCGAGAAAAACATGGAAGCGAAAACCTATTCGCAAGCCATCACGATGACCGACCGTATCGATTACCTCGCGCCGCTTTCCAACAATCTTTGCTATTGCCTCGCGGTCGAAAAGATTCTCGGAATCGAAATCCCCAAGCGCGCGCAATACATTCGCGTCCTGCTCACCGAAATGACGCGCATCGCTTCGCACCTCGTTTGGCTCGGCACCCACGCAATCGATCTCGGCGCCATGTCCGTGTTCCTCTACACCTTCCGCGAACGCGAAGAGATCATGAAGATTTTCGAATACGTTTCGGGCCAGCGGATGATGACCAGCTATTTCCGCATCGGCGGCATCGCTCTCGAGCCACCTCCGAACTGGCTCGATCATATTCGCCGGGTGATCGATGCCCTTCCCGCGCACATTGACGAGTATGAAGGCTTGCTCACCAACAACCGCATCTGGCTAGGTCGCACCAAGGGCGTCGGAATCATCAGCGCCGAAGATGCCATCGCCATGGGCGCTTCGGGCCCCATGCTGCGCGGCAGCGGCGTGCCTTACGACATCCGCAAGGCATTTCCTTACTCGAGCTACGAAGAGTTCGACTTTGACATTCAAACGCAGACCGCGGGCGACTGCTTTGCGCGGTATCAGGTCCGCGTGGCAGAAATTCGCGAAAGCATGAAAATCGTTCGCCAGGCCATGGAAAAAGTCCCTGCGGAAGGGCCGATCAAGGCCACGGCTCCCGGAATTATTGCTCCGTCGCGCGAAGAAATGAAATCCTCGATTGAAGGGCTCATCTATCACTTCAAGATTTACACGGAAGGTTTCGCACCGCCGCCCGGTGAAGTCTACCAGGCGATTGAATCGCCTCGTGGCGAGCTGGGATTTTTTGTTGCGAGCGACGGCTCTGCTCATCCGTACCGCGTGAAAGTGCGCGCGCCATCGTTCATCAATTTACAAACATTGCCAAAACTCTGCGAAGGCCGCCTGATTGCCGATGTGGTGGCCTGCATCGGAACCACCGACATCGTCCTGGGGGAAGTCGACCGCTAGGCTCATCCGCCCGGCGCTAAACGAATCATGCAATTGCCGCCGTCACTCGAAGCGAAATTTACAGAACTACTCGGCCGCTACCCCATCAAGCGCTCGACGCTGATTCCTATGATGTTGTACGCCCAGGATCAGTTCGGATTTCTAAGCGACGAATTGCTCGAAGAAATCGCCAAGCGCGTCGGCTTGAATTTGATCGAAGTCACCGAGACTCTCGCGTATTACTCGATGCTCCGCCGCAAGCCCGAAGGCCGCTACCACATCCAGGTGTGCACGAATATTTCCTGCATGCTGCGCGGCGGTAACGAACTTTTCCAGCACGTTCAAAAACGCCTGGGAATCGGCAACAAGCAAGTCTCGCCCAACGGCACCTTTTCTCTCGAAGAAGTCGAATGTATCGGCGCCTGCACCGGCGCGCCGGCGATTCAGATCAATTACGATTATCACGAGAATCTCGACCCATCGAAAATCGACACAATTTTCGAGCAACTTGAGCAAGGCAAGCGCCCGAAACCGGTATCCGTAATTTCAGGCGCCATTCACGAGCGCCACCCCGCCGAGGTTGTCGTGATTAGCCGCCGTTTCGGAATTCCCAATTCCAATAAAATCGACGTCTACCTCAAGCACGACGGCTATCAGGCGCTCGAAAAAGCCCTGAAGCAGATGACACCTGACCAGATCATCGATGAAGTGAAGAAATCGAATCTGCGCGGACGCGGCGGCGCAGGCTTCCCTGCCGGCATGAAGTGGAGTTTCGTCCCTAAAGAAACGGGCGGCAAGCCGAAATACATCATCGCCAATGGCGACGAAAGCGAGCCCGGCACAAGTAAAGACCGTCCGTTGATGGAAATGGATCCCCATCAGCTAATCGAAGGCATGGTGATCGCCGGACGCGCCGTGGGCGCCGAGCGTGGTTACGTTTACATTCGCGGCGAGTATCGCTACGTGATCGATATCGTCGAAGCCGCGATCGCCGAGGCCTATGCGAAGGGTTACCTCGGCAAAAATATCTTCGGTAGCGGATTTAATTTCGATCTCGTCGCGCACACCGGCGCTGGTGCCTATGAATGCGGCGAAGAATCGGCGCTCATGGAATCGCTCGAAGGCAAGCGCGGCTACCCGCGCATCCGCCCGCCGTTTCCCGCCGTCGTCGGGCTGTATGGCTGCCCCACAGTTATCAACAACGTCGAGACGCTTAGCTCGGTGCCCGCCGTTATTTTGCGCGGCGGCGAATGGTACGCCGGCCTTGGCACTCCGAAAAATGGCGGCACGCGTCTCTTCGCAGTTTCAGGGCACGTGAATCGCCCGGGAATTTACGAACTTCCGATGGGCTTCAACATGAAGCGCATGATCGAAGAAGTAGCGGGCGGTGTGCCCAGCGGAAAGAAAATCAAAGCCGTCGTTCCGGGCGGCAGCTCCTGCCCCCTTCTCACCGGCGATGAAATCGATATCGCGATGGATTTTGATTCCGTAGCAAAAGCCGGCTCGATGCTGGGGTCCGGCGGCACCGTAGTTCTCGACGAAGACACCTGCATGGTCGATTTCGCTCGCCGCATCATGCATTTCTACGCTCATGAATCGTGCGGCTGGTGTATCCCATGCCGCGAAGGCACCGCATGGCTCCGCCAGATGCTCGACCGTTTTCACGATGGCGGCGGCCGCGCTGCGGATATTCCTTTGATCGACGAGCTTTCCAAAAACATGCTGGGCCGCACTTTTTGCCCGCTCGGCGACGCAGCGGCCATGCCCACAATCAGCATCGTGAAAAAGTGGCGCAATGAATTCGAAGAACACTTGCGCGGCGATTGCCCCTATAAGCCCGCTGACGTGATTGCCGAGGTTCGCTAGCGAGATGCCGGAACAAAAACAGATCACGTTCACGATCAACGACCAAAAGGTGACAACCGCTGCGGGCACGCTCGTGATCGAAGCGGCCAAGCATCAGGGCATCGAAGTTCCCTCGTTCTGCTATTACCCCGGACTTGCTTTGCAAGCCGCTTGCCGCATGTGCCTCGTCGAAGTTGAAAAAGCGCCCAAGCTTCAGACTGCCTGCACCCTCGTCGCCGTGGAAGGCATGGTCGTGAAGACCGACACGGCGCAAGTCCACAAAGCGCGCAAGGACATGATCGAGTTCCTCCTCTCGAATCATCCGCTCGATTGCCCGGTCTGCGACAAGGGCGGCGAATGTGAATTGCAGGACATGACGTTCCGCTACGGCCTCGATCACAGCCGCTTCACCGAAGAAAAGCTCCACTACCCGGAAGAACAGTGGTCGCCGCTCGTTTTTTACGACGCCCCGCGCTGCATTCTCTGCTTCCGATGCGTCCGCATCTGCGACGAGGGCATGGACGTGAAAGCTCTCGGTGTCGGCGCCCGCGGCGTGCATTCCGTCATTCTGCCGAATGAAAAAGGCGCTCTCGCTTGCGAAGAATGCGGCATGTGCATCGATATCTGCCCGGTTGGCGCGCTCACCAGCGGAACCTACCGCTACCAGACGCGCCCGTGGGAAATGACCTACGTCCCCGAGCCCTGCACGCACTGCTCGAACGGATGCAAGACCACGCTGAGCATTCGCAACAACGAAATTCTTCGCGCGAACAACCGCGATCATTCCGGCATCAACGGCGAGTTCCTCTGCGGTAAAGGCCGCTTCGGCTTCGATTTCACGCACAATCCAGAACGAATCCGCCAGCCGCTCATTCGCCGCAATGGCAAACTCGAACCCGCCAGCTGGGAAGACGCGCTCGAAGAAGTTTCGCGCCGCTTCAAACAAGTGCGCGACATGCATGGCCCGGCAGCCATCGGCGTGATCGGCTCGAATCACACCACCAACGAAGAAAATTACCTGCTGAATCGCTTCGCACGCGCCACGCTCGGCACCAACAACATCGACCATCACCGCACGGCTGACTACACCGGTCTCGCCGCAGCCCTCGGCCCGCGCACCAAGGATTCGCTGGCCACGATGGCGGACGTTTATGCCTCGAATGCCACTTTGCTGATAGCGAATGACGCCACGCAGCAAAACCCGCTCGTTGCCTGGCAAATTCGCACCGCGATTCGTCACCACAAAGCGCGCCTCTTTGTCATCAACGGCCGCCCGAGCAAAATTCATCGCAAGGCCGCCTATCTAGCAGAAGTCGCGCAAGGCACAGAACGCCAAGCCGTCCGCTGGCTTGCCACCGGCCAGGGCGATTTCGACGACAACATGCGCACCGCGCTTTCAGCATTGAAAGCGGGCCTCGAAAAAGAATCCGATGTGGTAATTATCTTCGGCGCGGACATCAACGGCGCCGAGCTTCGCGATCTCGTCAGCTTCGGCTCAAAACTCCCCGGCCACACGCGCTTCATGGCGCTCGGCGACTACGCGAACTCGCGCGGCGCTGCGGACATGGGCATCCTTCCCGACCGCCTCCCCGGTTACACGCCGCTTGCCGACGCGGCCGAACGCGCACGCTTCAGCAAACTCTGGGGCAGCGAAATTCCATCCACGCCGGGCATGACGGCTCGCGAAATGATGGAAGCCGCCACCACAGGAAAACTGAAAGCTCTCTACGTCGTCGGCGCAAATCCCCTGAAGACATTCGAGGTGAAGCAGCCCGATCGTCTCGCCGGGCTCGAGCTCTTGGTCGTGCAGGACATGTTCCTCACGGAAACGGCCCAGCGCGCCGACGTCGTGCTGCCTGCCGCATCCACATACGAAAAAGACGGCACGCTCACGAATACTGCCGGTGAAGTTCAGATGACGCATCGCTCGATCGATCCACAAGGGCCACGCAGCGATTTCGATCTGATTCGCATTCTCTCGCATCAACTCGGCATGCTGGGCGTCGGCTCACCGATTCGCTTGCGCACGCCCGAAGCCGCTTTTGACGAAATTCGCCAGAACGTGCACGGCTATGAGCTTCCGGTCGCGGGTCTGCTCGCTGGCGGCGCCGAACTTTCCACTGCAACGTGTCAAACCGTCGAGCCGTCCTACGAAACGCCGGCCGGCGTGGTTTTCTCGTCCAACGATTTCCTGTTTTCGAGCGGTACCCTGGGGCGTTACTGTTCCAAACTCAAATCCACCAACGAGGCCAAAGATACTCCGTGGAGTTCGTCGCCCAACATCCAGTCCTGGTGGTATCGCTAGTCAAGATCGTCGTCCTTTTGTTCGTGTTGATGACGGCGCTTGCCTACCTCTCGTGGTTTGAGCGCAAGGTCATTGCGCACATCCAATCGCGATGGGGTCCGTACTACGTGGGCGCGCACGGCTTGCTGCAGCCGCTCGCCGATGGCGTGAAATTTCTATTCAAAGAGGATTTAACGCTGCCTGCGGCCGACCGCGTGCTCTACATTCTGTCGCCGTTTTTGGCGCTTTCCCTGGCGATGACTACGCTGGCCCTGATTCCCTTCGGCCCAGCGACGGTGTACATCTTCGGGCAGCCCACACAGCTCGTCGTCGCCAATGTCGACGTCGGTTTGCTATTCCTTTTCGCGATCACTTCGATTGGCGTTTACGGCGTAGCCCTCGCCGGATGGTCGTCGAACAGCAAGTACTCGTTGTTGGGCGGCTTGCGCAGCTCCGCGCAGATGATCAGTTATGAAGTTTCGCTTACGCTTTCCGTCGTCGGCGTTCTTCTCCTGGCGGGTTCATTCAATTTCAACGAAATCATCGAGCATCAGCAAGGCTACTTCCGGTATCTGCCATTTATTCCCCGGTGGAACGTTTTTCCGCAGATCGTCGGCTTCGTGTGTTACTTCATATCGGCGATTGCGGAGACGAACCGCGCGCCGTTTGATCTCCCGGAAGGAGAACAGGAACTCGTCGGTGGATTCCACACCGAGTATTCGAGCTTCAAGTTCGCCATGTTCTTCATGGCCGAATACGGAAACATGATCACCGTTTCCTGCCTCGCCACGATTCTATTCTTCGGCGGATGGCTCTCTCCCCTTCCCGACAGTTGGACCTGGCAACAATATCTTCCCGGTGTGTGTTTGCTGCTCGCGGCCCTTTACCTCGCGTATGATACGGTGCGAAACATGCGTGGCATCGGCCGCATCCAGCTTGCTGTCGTCACGCTGCTGGCTGGCGGCATCGGTTTGCTCTGCCTTCTGCCCGGAGTGGCGCCGGTGATTCTGGGACCGTTTTGGTTTCTCACCAAGGTGTTCTTCGTTATTTTCTTTTACGTCTGGACCCGCTCGACGCTGCCTCGCATGCGCTATGACCAGCTGATGTCCTTCGGCTGGAAGCTGCTGCTGCCCGTATCGCTGCTCAACCTGGTGGCGACGGCGCTGTGGATCGTGGTGAGGCATCCATGAGCGTCCCGTTCATCATGTTTTTCGTTTTCGCGTTCGTGGCTGTCGGCGGCGCGATCATGCTGATTCTCGCGCGCGAGCCCATCCACAGCGCGCTGTCGCTGGTTCTGGTGATGGTGGCGCTTGCTTCGCTGTACTTGCTGCTAGGCGCGGAATTTATTTCCGCAGTGCAGGTGATTGTGTACGCGGGTGCGGTGATGGTGCTTTTCGTCTTCGTCATCATGTTGCTCAACGCAGGGGTCGAAGAGCGCACCAATTTTAGCCACATGGCGAAATATGCCGGGCTGCCGCTGGCGATTTTTCTTCTCTTTGGGCTGGCGCACTGGATGGCGCATTCGGCCATCGGCGCGACGGTGGCGAATGGAGCGGGAGCGCCGAACCAGGCCGCTGTTTCCACGCGCGATCTCTCCACGATGCTGTTTCAAAAATATCTTTTCCCCTTTGAGGCTACCTCCATCCTGATACTGATCGCTATTCTCGGCGCGGTCGTGCTCGCGAAGAGGGGGACCGAATGAGCGTGGTCCCCATTTCCTATTACCTCGTGTTGAGCGCCATTCTGTTCGGGCTGGGCGTCGTCGCCTTTGTTTTCAAGCGCAACATCGTCACCATTTTTATGTCGATTGAACTGATGCTCAACGCCGTGAATCTCGCTTTTGTGGCGTTTGCGCGCGCGCATAACCAGCTGGACGGGCTCATATTCGTGTTTTTTGTGATCGTCATAGCCGCGGCGGAAGCGGCGGTGGGCCTCGCTATCATCATTACGATTGCGCACAATCGCCGGTCGTTGAACGTTGAAAACGTGGATCTCCTCAAATTCTGATGCCGATGCTCGATCATCTCTGGATTATTCTCGCGCTGCCCCTTGCCGGTGCGGCCATCAATGGCCTTCTCGGAAAAAACTGGCCGAAGTCGGCGGTGAATTCCGTTGCGATTGGCTCTGTATCGCTCGCCTTTCTTGCCGTCGTTGAGACGGTTCGCGAGTTCCTCCAGCTTCGCCCCGATCATCCTGTGCTGAACAGCTACTTCCCGTGGATGACCGCCGGACCATTCAAAGTTGATTTCGCGCTGCAAGTGGACCAACTCACGATCGTGATGCTGCTCACCGTCACCTTTGTCGGCACACTGATTCACATCTACTCCACCGGCTACATGGCGCACGAAGGCGGTTACTATCGCTTCTTCAGCTACCTCAACCTCTTCATGTTCTTCATGCTCACGCTCGTGCTCGCCGCGAACATCGTGGTGATGTTCGTCGGCTGGGAGGGCGTGGGATTGTGCAGCTACCTGCTGATTGGCTTCTGGTTCCTGAAACAGTCTGCAATCAGCGCAGGTAAGAAAGCGTTCATCACCACGCGCATCGGCGATTTTGGATTCACGATCGGCATTTTGCTTCTTTTCTGGACATTCCACTCCGTCGATTTCGGCACGATTTTCTCGCAGGCCGCCAGCATGCCGTCCGACACGATGACGCAAGCCGGCGTCCTGACTACGATTTGCATCCTGCTCTTTACGGGAGCCGTCGGAAAATCCGCGCAGCTCCCTCTGTATGTTTGGCTGCCCGATGCGATGGAAGGTCCCACACCTGTTAGCGCGCTGATTCACGCGGCCACGATGGTCACCGCAGGCGTTTACATGGTGGCGCGGATGCATCCTCTTTTCTCGCGTGCGCCGATCGCTATGCTGATTGTCGCCATCGTTGGCGCGGCGACAGCTTTCTACTCGGCCACGATCGGGCTCGTGCAAACCGACATAAAGAAAGTTCTCGCCTACTCCACCGTATCGCAGCTCGGCTACATGTTTCTGGCGTGCGGAGTGGGTGCATACGCTGCGGGCATTTTCCACTTGATGACCCACGCATTCTTCAAAGGCCTCCTCTTCCTTTGCGCGGGCAGCGTGATTCACGCGATGGGCGGCGAGCAGGACATGCGCAAGATGGGCGGCCTGCGCAAAGCTATCCCCGTGACGTTCTGGACGATGTTCATCGCCACGTTTGCGATTTCCGGCGTGCCAGGATTCGCGGGATTTTTCAGCAAGGATGAAATTTTGAACGCCGCCGGGTCCGGCCCGCGCGCAAATCTTCCGTTGTGGTTGCTGGGCCTCATCGCCGCCGGGCTCACGTCGTTCTACATGTTCCGGCTGATCTTCCTTACGTTTTTCGGCGAGCAGCAATTTGACGAGCACAAAGTGCACGTCCACGAGTCCCCGAAAAATATGACGGTTCCGCTGATGGTTCTTGCATTCCTTTCGATTTTCGGCGGCTGGTTCGCGGCGCCCAAGCTCGTTGGCGGCACCGATTATTTCGAGGCGTTCGTGCATCCTGTGTTCGCTTCTTACGCGCCGCAGGCTCCGGCGGGCCAGGAAGAGTCTCTGGCCGGATCGGCAGGCGAACAAGGCGGAATAAAACCAAGCCCGGCGATGGAATTGGTGCATGCAGTGACAGGCCCACCGGTAATCGTTGGTTTGATCGGCATTCTGGTCGCGTGGTGGTTCTACATCCGCCGGCCGGACTTGCCGAAGAAGCTTGCGCAGAGCATGTACGGGCTTTACACGCTCGTGCTCCACAAATATTACGTGGATGAAATTTATGCGGCTGTGATCATCCGGCCGCTGCTGTGGATCTCGACGAATGTGCTGTGGCACACGGTGGACGAAGGCTTGATCGACGGAACGGTGAATGGCTCGGCGCGAATCGCGCGCGCGACCGGCGGAAAATTGCGCGAGCTGCAATCGGGGAACGCGCGCAGCTACGCATCGTGGGTTGTGGTGGGCGCCGTGGGCGTCACGGCGCTGCTCCTTGGAATCTGGATGAAGGTGCACTAAGTGGAAATGCAGCCACATCTCTTGACGGTGATCACGTTCCTGCCGCTGCTGGGCGTGCCGGCGCTGCTGTTCCTGCGCTCGGAAGACCACACCTGGATCAAGCGCATTGCTCTCGCGGTGTCGCTGGCAGAATTTGTGATCTCGCTGTTTCTGATTCGCGGATTCGTCACCGCGAATCCTGACTACCAGTTTCAGGAGATGCACAATTGGATTGGTTCGACAATTCGCTACCACATGGGCGTGGATGGAATCAGCCTGTTCCTCGTGATTCTGACGACGTTCCTTGTGCCCATCTCGATTCTGGCGTCGTGGCAAGGAATCCACGAGAAGGTGAAGGGCTTTTTCATCGCGCTGCTGGTGATCGAAACGGCGATGATCGGTGTGTTCGTCTCTCTCGATCTTTTCCTGTTTTTTGTCTTCTGGGAACTGACGCTGATTCCGATGTACTTCCTGATCGGGATCTGGGGCCACGACCGGCGCATTTATGCGGCCGTGAAATTTATTTTGTACACGATGTTCGGCTCGATCCTGATGCTGGTCGCAATCCTGTGGCTCTACAACGTGGCCGGTTCGTTCGATTTCCCGGAGATTCAGGCGAAGCTGCATGCGGGACTCGTGTCGCTCCCGCCCAATACCGAACTGCTGCTTTTCTGCGCGTTCTTCCTGGCGTTTGCAATCAAGGTTCCGCTTTTTCCGCTGCACACCTGGCTGCCCGACGCGCATACGGAAGCGCCGACGGCTGGCTCCGTGATTCTTGCGGGCGTCATGCTGAAACTCGGGACATATGGAATTTTGCGTTTTTGCCTGCCGCTTTTTCCCGATGCGGCGCATCGAGCGGCGCCCGTGATCGCGGTGCTCGCGATCATCGGGATCGTCTACGGAGCACTTGTAGCAACGGTGCAGACGGATTTGAAACGCCTCGTTGCCTACACCTCGGTGAGCCACCTGGGATTCGTAGTGCTGGGAATCTTTGCCTTCAGCACGATTTCGATTCAGGGCGCGATTTATCAGATGTTGAATCATGGCGTGTCCACCGGAGCGCTGTTTTTAGGCGTAGGCATGTTGTACGACCGGCGGCACACGTTTGAGATCAAGCAGTTCGGCGGGCTCGCGACACCGATGCCTGTGCTCATGGCGTTTTTCCTGTTTGCGTGCCTCTCATCGCTGGCTCTGCCACTGCTCAATGGATTCGTCGGCGAATTTCTGATTCTCATCGGCGTGTTCGAGCACCACCACGCGTGGGCATCGTGGGCTGCATCGGGCACGGTGCTCTCGGCGATATATCTGCTCTGGGCGTACCAGCGCGTGGCGCTGGGCGAAGTAACAGTCGAGAAGAACAAGACGCTGCCGGATGCTTCGACTCGCGAGCGCGTGATTCTCGTGACGATGGCGCTGGTGATTTTATTCATGGGCGTGGCTTCCCCGCTCTTCACGCGGCGCATGGAGCCTGCGACAAATGTGCTGCTGGAGCAGATGAGCGGCCGCGCGCAAAACGCGACCCATTCGCCAGCGTCTACAGCTCCGGCTGAGAGCGCTTCCGTTCCTGCCGGCAAGATAACCTTCAAAATTTCAGGATCTCGAGCGCGTCCCTGATGCAGATTTCCGCTGAACAGCTCGCCAATCTCAACAGGCTCGCGCCGGAGATCGTTTTGTGCGCCGTGGGAATTCTGATTATGGTGCTCGATCCTTTCGTCGGGCCGGCGCGGCAGCGGACACTTGGCTATTTCGCACTGGCTGGCACAATTGCTGCGCTTTTTACCATCCGCCTGGCAGCGATCGACCCGGGCCTGGCTCACAGCGGGCTGATTCGCGCTGACGCGTTCAGCGTTTTCGTGCACGTGGTGGTGATCGGAGCGGCAGCGATTGTTATTCTTGGCTCCTTCAGCTACCTCAACGATGAGGGCTTGCAGCGCGGCGAATATTACGCGCTGGTGCTTTTCGCGACGGCCGGGATGGGAATTCTGGCGGGCGCGAACGAATTGGTGACGGCTTTCATCGGCCTGGAGATGAGCTCGATCTCGACCTATATTCTCGCGGGATTCCGGCGACGGGCACTCGAATCGAACGAAGCTTCGCTGAAATATTTTCTTCTGGGATCCTTTGCGACGGCATTTTTTCTCTACGGCATCGCAATGACGTACGGCGCGACGGGGACTACCCGCATTGATGGGATCCAGGCAGCATTCCAAACCACGCCTCCGGCCGGGCTCGCGATTCTCGGCCTCGGATTGATGTTCGTTGGTCTCGGATTCAAAGTAGTGGCGGCTCCATTTCAAATTTATGCGCCGGACGTTTATCAGGGTTCGCCCACGCCTGTGACGGCACTGCTCGCGTCGGCTCCGAAAGTGGCTACGTTCGCGGTGATGGTACGGATTTTTTATGTGGCATTCGGCACATCGAGCGATTTGTGGTTCTGGGCCGTGTGGGTCTCGGCCGTGCTGACGATGTGCATCGGGAATTTCGCAGCGCTGGTGCAGACAAATGTGAAGCGGATGCTGGCGTATTCGTCGATCGCGCACGCGGGATATATTCTGGTGGCGTTCGCGGCGGCAACGGACCTGGGCATGGCGGCGATTTTGTTTTATCTCGCTTCGTACGCGCTGATGAAGATTGGCGCATTCCTCGTGCTGTCGCATCTCGGCCAGCAAGGCGAGAAGAGGCTCGAGATTCAGGATTATGCGGGACTCGGATCGAAGCAGCCGGTGCTCGCAGCGTGTTTTTCGCTTTTCCTGCTGTCGCTGCTGGGCCTTCCGGCGACGGGCGGATTCCTCGGAAAGTTTTTTGCGTTTCAGGCCGCGCTGGATTCGCGCGTCGTGTGGCTTGTGGTGATTGCGGCGATTAACAGCGTGATCGGCGCTTATTATTATCTGCGCGTGATTGTAGCGATGTACTTCTGGGAGCCGTCGAAGGATTACGTTCCTACTCCTGTGGCGGCTTCGCTGGCTACGGCGCTGGCGGTTTGCGCAATTGGCACGCTGTATCTCGGGATCCTGCCCGGCCGCGTGCTGAGCTTGGCGCGCGCGGCGGCGGATTCGCTGACGGTGCGGTAGATTCCACGCCTTCCTTGCCATTCCTGCCGAAAATCCTGCCACGAAATTGCCGTGCAAGACTGCTAAATATTTGCGATTAGAAAAAGTTAGTAGGCTTATTTTTCTATGGTTTAGGGGAAATTCTAATTCCAGATTTGCGATTAGAATTCTGGGCGGGTATGTTGCGGACCGGGCGCCTTTCGCGGCTACCGGGCCTCCTTCGAGCTGGCCTTAACGTCTTTGTCCATTACTTCCAACCTTCAACGGCCACGCTACTTAGACGCTCGACAGAGGTCACCGGTTGGATGGAAACATAGGAATCGGACGCGCGAAAAGAAAAGGCCCGGGGCTCTTCCGAGCGCCCGGGCCCTTGCAATGCTGTTTGGCTGTTAGAGCGAGGCTATACGACTTTCAAGAAAACGATGGCGAACGTGTAAAGGGCCATCGACTCGATCAGCACGAGCGCCAAAATCAGAGCGAAACGGATTGCGGCAGCTGCGCCGGGGTTGCGAGCGAGTCCTTCACAGGCTGCGGCGGTGGCTTTGGCCTGGGCGTAACCGCCAGCGGCCGAGGCAATGGCCATGGCGAAGCCGGACGTAATGGCCACCCAGTTTACGGCAGAGGCTGCCGCACGTCCCGTCTCCTGCGCGAATGCGGCAGGGGCGAGCAGGCTGATGGCGACGACCGCCATCAGGAACAACGCGTACTTTTTCATTGTGAAGCTCCTTGTATGAAGTTGCCGTCAGGGGGTGGCTCCCGTCATCCTCAAGCAGCCGGGATCACACTGGTGGCGATGATGCCGAGCGTTTTATGAATGCGCTTCAGGGGCTAAAGCCCCTTCTTGCTTGAGTGTTTTTTCCCCGCGGTTGAAACCGCCGGCTACAACGACGGCGTTGATTAAACCTGTTGCTGATAAGAAAAACCAAATCTGCCTCAGCGGCTGAAGCCGCTTTGCTTCAGCTTCCGGTGCGGCACGGCTGAAGCTGTGCCCTGTCGAAACCCGAAATAGATGGGCTGCAGCGAGCCGTGCGTTAACTGGGCACCGTCCTCCTGCGGCGGATCTTCGACATGGCGTGCCCTACTGATAAAGCAAATCTAGTGCTCTTCGGCTATGGCACCCGCTACGTAAATTACGGGCAAAATTGTAAAGACGAAGGCTTGCAGCACGGCTACGAAAATATGAAGCAGGATGAACGGAATTGGGCCGATCAAAGGAACTACCAGGCCGACGTAGCCGGCTTTGTTCAGGTGCTCGAGGAAAATGGAAAGCTCGAGCATTAGGCCGAGAAACAGGATGTAAAGCGTTTCGCTCACGAGCATGTTGACCCAGAGACGGACGGTGAGCGAGAGCAAGCGCGCCAGATTGCTGACGATTTCGATGGGGAGCATGATGGGCGACATGGCGAGAACGGGGCCAAGGAAATGTTTGCTGTGGCCGAGCGGGCCGTGTTTCACGATACCGGTCCAGTTGTAATAGAGGAAGACGACGATCGCGCAGCCGAGCGGGACGGAAACTTGGGCCGTGGGCGACTCGAGCGTGGGGACGAGGCTGATTAGATTATTGAGAAGGACGAAAATGCCGATGCTGCCGAGCATGGCGACATACTTATTCGCATCGTGGCCGACATTGTCTTCGAGCAGATCGCGGACGCCGACGCCCATGGAGTTTGTCAGCAGGGCTTCCATGCACTGCTGAGTTCCGCCGGGTCGTTCGACGGAGATACGGGCTCTCAGCCAGAGGAAGAAGATGGCTGCGATGAGAAAGGCGAGCACTTCCATCGCGACGTGCGTGGGAATCGGATAGGCGGGATTTGCAGGTTGAATGTGGAGAGCTGCCAGCAATGCCAGAACGGGCTTGGCGAACAAGCGATTCAGGAATATTGAGAACCAGATGGGCCGTTCTACCAAGATCACCTCGTCGAGCGTTCTTCTTCAAGCTAAGTGTGCTCGCGCGGCTCGGGCCCTGACCGGAAAAGCTGGCCGATCAATTCAACGAGGACCGCTGCGATGACGGCAAAGAATCCAGCCAGCAGACTTGCGGCCGGCAATTTGAAGCCCCGCAGAATAGCATAGGCGGCGATGATGAGCAAAGCGTAGCGGCCGAGGAACTTCAAGTAAACGCTGGGCGGGACGCGCGCTTTTTCGGTTCCGGCTTGGGCGGTGGAGAGGCGGGCGAGGGTGGCGACGCCTTGTTTTAGCCAGCGGTAATTGAGCCAGGAGAGGGCGGCGCCGGAGGCTACGGCTGCTCCGGCTCGCCAGTTCGAGAGGATGGTGGTGGCGATCGTGGCGAGCGTGCCGATGGCGATGGTGAGGTACTCGATGCGGCGCTCGGAGGCGGCGTAGAATGCGTCGTCTTGTTGCATTTTGTTGCTGAGGTTCAGCGAAAGCCCAGCGCTAAAGCGTAAATCAAAAACGGAGCCTGTTTCGGAGCGCTGAAGCGCTCCTCCCCCGCATAAATGCGGGGGCTCCCACCGGAAAATCTAACACCCATCACATGCATGCGGGGCTCCACCGGAGAACCTTAACCCTAAAGCTCAGGCGCTGCCGCTGCCACCTTTCTCTGAGCGGGAGAGGCGGCGGATGATTTCCCAGACGCCTGCGCCGAAGCCGAGCATGCCCAGTATCAGCGCGAAGGTGGGGCTTGTGTGCAGACGCTGATCCAACAAATAGCCGAGACCACCTCCAATCACCACCGCGCCAATCATGATCATCGGAAGCTCCATCACCATGGCTAGCTGAGTGACGTCCTGCTTGGATCGCTTTGGAGGAGTAGGAGGTTCTGAGGTCATAACCGACCTCTGATTCTAGTGGAAGAATGGATTGATGATGGAATATTTCGCGAGGAGAAGGAACTGCTCGGGGAATATTCCGGCGGCGAGGGTGACGATGACCATCGCGGCGAGCGCGAATTTTTGGGCCCAGGAGATGATGGGCTTCACGGGGTCGGAGGAGGTGCGGACCCACATGGCGGCGACCATGCGGAAGTAGTAGTAGACGGCGGGGAGAATGTAGGCGACGGAGACGATGGCCAGTAGCCAATGGCCCGTTTCGATCAGGGACCAGAAGACCAGGAGCTTCGCTACGAAGCCGGCTGTGGGTGGAATGCCTGCGAGCGAGAGAAGAAAAATCAGCATCAGGATGGCGGCGCCGGGGTTGCGCTCGATGAGGCCGTTGAGGTCGTCGATATCGTCGCCGATTACGCCTTTGTGGCGGAGCACCATCACGACGGCGAATGCGCCGGTGTTGAAGAAGGCGTAGACGAAGAGGTAAAAGGCCATGGCTTGTAGGCCGCGCGGATTGAGCGAGCCGTCGGGATTCACCGAGGCGACGAAACCGAGGAGGATGTAACCGACCTGCGTGATCGAAGAATAGGCGAGGAGGCGTTTAATGTTGTTCTGCGTGATGGCGGCGAGGGTGCCGACGGTCATCGAGAGAACGGCGACGGCGGCCATGAGCATTACCCAGTCGACGCGGACCGGCCAGAAGACGGTGAGGAACAGGCGCAGCAGAAGCGCAAAGCTGGCGGCTTTCGAAGCGACGCTTACGTAGGCGGTGATTGAAGTGGGCGCGCCTTCGTAAACGTCCGGAGCCCATTGATGGAATGGGACGGCGGCGATTTTGAAGAACACGCCGGCCGCGACGGTGGCGATGGCGAGGAAGATGAGGATATCGCCACCCGGTAGCATCTGGTGGCGCTCGGCGAGACGGATCGAGATTACGTCGAGGTGCGTGGAGCCGGCGATGCCATAGAGAATCGAGAAGCCGTAGGCGAGGATGCCAGAGCTGAACGCGCCCATGAGCAGATATTTCATGGCGGCTTCGTTGGAGCGGCGTTCGCGGCGGAGGAAGCCGGTGAGAACGTAGAAGCTGAGCGCCATGGTTTCGAGAGCGAGAAAGAGGACGACGAGATCATTGCCGCAGGCGAGAAACATCATGCCTGCGGTGGCGAGAAGCATCAGCGCGTAGTATTCGCCGTGCTGTTCGCGCTCGAGCTCCATATAGCGGACGGACAGCAGGATGACAAGCGCGGTGGAGGCTAGAAACAGAAAGCCGAAGAAAATGAAGAACGGATCGATGACGATGGAGTTGTCAAAAGCCGAGTAACGTTGCGAAGCGGCGCCTACCATGAGCCAGAGCGAAATGCCGCTAAATATGACGCCGAGCATGGCGGTAATCGCGTTCCAGCCTTTTTGCGCGGGCGTGAGAAAAAAATCGGTGAGCAGAATCGCCAGCGCGAAGAAGACGAGCATCGCCTCCGGAAGGACGAAGGAGAAGTCGACGCGCGATTGCTGAAGGATGGTTTGCCAGTCCATCTACTTGACCTCGGGCTTGCTTTGCGCGGCGGGCGATTTGGGCGCGGGCGCAGGTAGAACCGGAACTGCTTCAGCCATCGGCGGCGGCAACGGCGCGTCCATCAATGCGGCTGGTACCGCCGGCGGGAGGTAGCCGGGATTGACGGTGCGCATGAGGCGATCTACCGGCGCTTCCAGCACGTGAAACAGCGGCGCGGGGTAGATGCCAATCCAGAATGCCAGGAACACGAGCGGGAGCAGCGTGGCCCATTCGCGACCGTTGAGATCGGGGAGATGCTCGTTGAGCGGATTCGTAATGTTGCCAAACATCACCCGCTGGTAGAGCCAGAGCAGGTATGCCGCGCCGAGCACTACTCCGATCACGCCCCAGGCGGCATATTGCCATTTCACTTCGAAGATGCCGCGCAGGATCGTGAACTCGCCGATGAAGCCATTGAGCAGCGGCATGCCGAGAGAGCTGAGCGTTACGATCAGATAGACCGCTGCGAAATTCGGCATGGGCGTCGCAAGACCGCCGAATTCGGAGATCAGGCGCGTGTGACGGCGCTCGTAAAGCACGCCGACGATCAGGAAGAGCGCGCCGGTGGAAATGCCGTGGTTGATCTGCTGGATGATGCTGCCGGTAAGACCGAGGGGCGTGAGCGCGAAAATTCCCAGCGTGCAAAAGCCCATGTGGCTTACCGAGGAATAGGCGATGAGCTTTTTCATGTCCTTCTGCATCATGCAGACGAGCGCGCCGTAAATGATTCCGATCAACGAAAGGACGATCATGAAGTTGCGATACTGGTTCGTCGCGTCGGGAAACATTGGGACTGAAAAGCGCAGGAAACCGTAAGTGCCCATCTTTAGCAGGACGCCGGCGAGGATGACGCTGCCGGCGGTGGGCGCTTCGGTGTGCGCGTCGGGCAGCCAGGTATGAAACGGGAACATCGGAACTTTGATCGCGAAAGCGAAGAAAAAGCCCCAGAAAAGCCAGCGTTGCAGCTGGAGCGAGAAAAGCGGGCGCGGCGCTTCCAGTACGTCCTTGATGCTGAAGGTGTGAGCGGTGAAATAGATTGCCAGGACTGCAAGCAACATCAGCACGGAACCAGCGAGGGTATAGAGGAAAAATTTTATTGCCGCGTAGAGGCGGCGCTCGCTGCCCCAGACTCCGATGAGGAAGTACATCGGGACGAGCATCACTTCCCAGAAAACGTAAAAGAGAACGAAATCGAGGGACATGAAAACGCCGAGCATGCCGGTTTGGAGGAGCAGCAGCAGGATGTAGTATTCCTTTTCGCGTTTCTGAATCGCGGACCACGACGAAAGGACGGCAATTGCGCCGAGGATCGTAGTGAGCATCACCAGCAGGAAGCTGAGGCCGTCTATGCCGAGGGTGTAACGGGCGCCGATCGACGGGATCCATGCGTGGTCGGTGAGGAATTGGAAGCGCGGCGCGTCGATGGCGGTGTTGAAGCGCCAGATGAGCGGCAGCGAGACGACGAGGCCGAGGCAGGCGAAGATATTGCCCATCCAGCGGTGAAGGTCGGGGCGCTCGCGGGGGATAAAGAGCATCAGGATCGCGCCGACGAGCGGCGTGAAGAGGATCGTGTTCAAGATGTGGCTATCAGAAAGCATCCATTCCCTCGCTTGCTTTGGCTCTTTCTTCAGGGGCTAAAGCCCCTTGCCATTTGCTTGGCCTATCCCGCGGTTAAAACCGCGGGTTACAACGACGGCGTTGTTTTGTCGCCGCTAAGATCAGACATCCCTCAGCGGCTGAAGCCGCACTAGTAACGCTGTCTTGCGGCACGGCTGAAGCCGTGCCCTGACGAATACGCTTCCCGTCATCTTCAAAACTCGAACGGCCAACCGTCGCGAGCATTACGTTGAGATCCTTCGCTGCGCTCAGGAGCGTCTTGCTGTTTGGTGCCCGTACTCACAATCGCCCGCCTGAAGGCGGCCGCTACAACTTCAACGCGTTTTGTTAACGCATCGCTTGATGCGCGATGTGGAAGTAGTAAGCCAGAAAACCAATCAGGCCGATTACGATCAGCAACATGTAACTTTGCACCAGGCCGTCCTGGACCATGCGCACCGGGTAGCTGAGAAGCCAGACGAGGCGCGCGCCGAAGCGTACGGAGCCATCGACGATCCAAGTGTCCCACCACATGGAAACTTTTGAGATGAAGCGCGTGAGCCAGCCGGCGCCGTTGACGCCGGCGCCGTCGATGACGGTGCGATCGAAAGAGCCGAGTGCGAGACCGAGATCTTTCGCGCGATTGACGAAAAGCGAATCGTAAATCTGGTCCACGTAGTATTTGTTGTAGACGAGGCGATAGAACCAGCCGAGGCGATTCGCGATTTGCTGAGGGAGCTCGGTGCGCTTGATGTAGAGATACCAAGCGGCGAGGATGCCGCAGACTACGAGGCCTTCGGAAAGCAGCATCAATACGATTTCTCCGCCTCGCGAGCTGACTCCCTTCACGGCCTCGACGCGCAATTCATGAGGCACCTGGACCACCGGTTCGAGGAAGCGGATAAAAGCGCTAGTGCCGCCGAGGATTTCCGGCCATGCGACCCAGCCGCCCGCGATCGAGAGTCCGGCGAGAACTACTAGCGGGACCAGCATCGAGCGCGGCGATTCGTGGATGTGATGCTCCACTTCGTGGTCGACGCGCGACTGGCCGTGGAACGTCATAAAAATGAGGCGGAACATGTAGAAGGCCGTCATGCCGGCCGTGAAGTAGCCGATGGCCCAGAGGAGCACGTCTTTTTCGTAAGCTTTGCCGAGGATGAGGTCTTTGCTCAGGAAGCCGGCAAACGGAAAGATTCCGGCGATGGCGAGGGTGGCGATGAGCATCGTCCAATAGGTGACGGGAATTTTCTTGGAGAGCGCGCCCATTTTGCGCATGTCCTGTTCGCCGGAGAGCGCATGGATCACGCTGCCTGCGGCGAGGAAGAGCAGGCCTTTGAAAAAAGCGTGGGTCATCAGGTGGAAGATGCCGGCGGTGAACGCACCGACGCCGCAGGCGAGAAACATGTAGCCGAGTTGCGAGACTGTGGAATATGCGAGAACTTTTTTGATGTCGGTTTGGACGACGCCCATCGACGCGGCGAACAGCGCGGTGATGGCGCCGACCATGGCGACTACGGCCATTGCGGCGGGGGCGAGTTGGTAGATGGCGCTAGTGCGCGTGACCATGTAAACGCCGGCGGTGACCATCGTGGCGGCGTGGATGAGCGCACTGACGGGCGTGGGGCCCTCCATCGCATCAGGCAGCCAGACGTAGAGCGGAATCTGCGCGGATTTTCCGGTGGCGCCAACGAAGAATAAAAGCGCGATGGCTACGATGCGCGGGTCGCCGACGCTGAAATTTCCTTTGGCGAGAGCGGGACCGATGTCTGCGAAGCGAATCGTGCCGAGGAGCGCGGACGTCATGAAAATGCCGAGGAGAAAAGCTGCGTCACCGATGCGGTTGACGATGAATGCTTTTTTGCCTGCGTCAGAGGCGGATTTTTTGTGGAAATAGAATCCGATGAGCAAGTAGCTGCACGTGCCCACGCCTTCCCAGCCGACGAAGAGCAGCAGGAAATTATTGGCGAGCACCAGCATCAACATGGCGAACATGAAGAGATTGAGGTAGCCGAAGAAGCGGTAGTAGCCGCCTTCGTGCGCCATGTAGCCCGTGGCGTAGACGTGAATCAGGAAGCCGACGCCGGTGACTACGAGAATCATCACGGCGGAGAGTGGATCGAGCTGGAAGCCCCAGTCGGCGACGAAATTTGCGAGGCGGCCATCGAGCATGTGGTACGGCACGGCGGGCAGCCATTCGAAGAGGACGTTGATGGCGATGCGATTGTCTTGCGGGAGCGAGAGGAGCTGCAGGAAGCTTCCGGCAGAAAAAATGAAAGAGATGAAAACGCTGCCGACGCAGAGGGCGTTGATGACTGTTTGCGCCAGCTTGCGCCCAAAAAACAGCATGGCCGCCGCCGTGATGAGCGGAAACATCGGAATCAGCCAGATGTGCGCTAGAAAGAATGGCAGGTGTGACGTCATCGGGCGATTTTCACCATTTCAGCATGTCCATTTCGTCGGCGAGGACCGTTTCGCGGTTGCGGAAAAACGCGAGAATGATGCCGAGGCCGACGGCGGCTTCGGCGGCTGCGTCGGTAATGATAAAAATTGCGAAAACCTGGCCATCGACGGAGCCGAAGTGGCGCGAGAAGGCGACAAGATTGATGTTCACAGCGTTTAGAATCAGCTCGATGGACATGAGAACGATAATCACGTTGCGGCGCGTTAGCACGCCGACGACGCCGATGGTGAAAAGCGCAAGGCTGAGGAGGAGATACGCTTCTGTAGGAATCATCAGACCCTCTTCTTGGCCATTACGACGGCGCCAATCATCGCGACGAGCAGCAGCACCGAAGCAATTTCAAAAGGCAACATGTAACGCTGAAAAATCGCATCGCCAATGGCTTCCGTGTTTCTCGCGGGCATTTTGTCGGCGGGGTTGGTCAGGTTCAGACCTGCGCGTGCGACCCACAAAGCGAAAAAAACTTGGGCTGCAAGTACGAACGCCAGGACGGCGGCGACGTATTTTTGCCGATTGAATTGGATCTGGCGCAAGGCGACGTCCAGATTCACCAGCATGATGACGAAGATGAAGAGGACCATAATGCCACCGACGTAAAGAATGATTTGAACGACGAAGAGAAATTCGGCTTGGAGCTCAAGGAAAATACCGGCCGTCGCGAGGAGCGTAGAGATAAGGAAAACGGCGCTGTGCACGATATTGCGGCGCGTGACCATAAGGATCGCGGAGCCGATCGCGAGCAGCGCGAAGAAATAGAATAGGATTTGATTCAGGATCATATTTCAGTATCCGCCGGCTGCAGCGTGGATGCGGGTTTTGCACCTTCGCTTGCTAGCCACATCGCGACGCCCAGAGTGACGAGCGTCATCAGGAGCATGGCCCAGAATGGGCTCCAGCCCAGTTCCTGTCTGAGAATGATGGCGATGCCAACGTCAATCACGTTGACGAGCGCGAGCGGAATCAAGAAGCGCCAGCCGAGGCGCATCAGCTGATCGAAGCGGTAGCGAGGAAAGGTAAACCGGAACCACAGGAAGGCGTAGAGGTAGGCCACCACTTTAGCCATGAACCAGAACGCACCGTGAATGCCGGCCATCACCGCGGGAGACGCAAAAAGCGCCGCGGCCATGGCTCCCGCAAGCAACAAGCATGCCGCGCCGAAAGCCGCCATGACGATTTTCTGAATTTGCACTGGCTGCTTCGGCGCAAGATAGAAGCAGTAGGCCGCTGCGGCTAGAAACACGAGCGACGGGATCACGTCGAAAAATTCGAGCGAAGTTCCGGGGAAATGGTCGTGCCAGCGCGCGAAAGGCCGCAGCCAGCCGCCGAGGAACAGCGTGGTGGCGATTCCCGCGACGATGATCATGTTCGCGTATTCAGCGAGGAAGTAGAGCGACCAGCGGAAACCGCTGTACTCGGTCATGTAACCGGCGACGAGCTCGGATTCCGCTTCGGGCAGATCGAATGGCGCGCGGTTTGTTTCTGCGATCGAGCCAACCATATAAATGAAGAAACCGACCGGCACCGAGAAGATGAACCAAGTGCCCTGGTCGTATTGCGCCTGCACGATTTCCTTCATCGAGAGCGAACCGGCTAGAAGCAGCGCGGAAACGAGTCCCAGGCCAGCGGCGGTTTCGTAGCTGACGAGTTGCGCGGCGCTGCGCAGAGCGCCCAGCAATGAGTAGTGGCTGTTCGAAGCCCAGCCGCCGAGGACGATCCCGTAAATTCCAAGCGAGCTTATGCCCAAGATAAAGAGGAGCCCCACATTGAGATCTGCAATTTGAAATGCAGGGCCAATCGGCAACGCCGCGTAGGCTAGCAGCGCCATCGTGACGCTGACGAGCGGCGCCATCCAAAACATCAACTTGTCGGCATTCGTGGGGATGATGTCTTCTTTCAGCAGAAGTTTCACGGCATCGGCGATTGGCTGGAGCAATCCGTGTGGACCGACGCGCATCGGCCCGAGGCGAGCCTGCATATCGGCCATCACTTTGCGCTCGAGAAGGACGATGTAGCCGGCAAGTAGCGGCAAAACGGCGACGATGACGACGGCGTAGACGACCGGCAGCACGTATGGCGCGATTGAGGATGGAATGAGGTGGCCCATCAGCGGTCCACTTCTCCAAGAACGATATCAATCGTGCCGATGATCGCGACTACGTCCGCAACGAGCGCGCCCTGTGCCATTTTCTGGAATGCTTGCAGGTTAATAAATGATGGCGGACGAACGCGAACGCGATACGGCTGCGTGGTGCCGTCACTTACAATGTAGTAGCCAAGTTCGCCTTTGGGCGCTTCGATTGAATGGTAGACCTCGCCCGGCGGCGGCTTCAGGACTTTGCCAACTTTTCCAAGGATCGGGCCGGACGGAATATTTTCGATGGCTTGCAGACAGATGCGGCGCGATTGTCGCATCTCTTCCATGCGTACAATGTAGCGATCGTAGGTGTCGCCCGTGGGGCGCGTGGGGATATCGAATTCGTATTGGTCATAGGCGGCATAGGGCATCGCTTTGCGCAGATCCCATTTCACGCCGCTGCCGCGCAGCACCGGCCCTGTGACGCCGAGCGCGATCGCATCGGCGGCGGTGATGATGCCGACGCCCTTGGTGCGGCCGACCCAGATGCGATTTTCGGTGAGCAGCGTTTCATACTCATCCACGCGGTGCTCGAAATCGTTGCAGAAGCGCTTCACATCTTCTTCGAAGCCGTCGTAGGTCTCATATTGCAGGCCGCCGATGCGGAAGGCGTGGGTGGTGAGGCGCGCGCCGCAATACTTCTCGAAGATTTTCAGAATTTCTTCGCGCTCGCGGAAGCAGTAAAAGACGGGCGTGAGCGCGCCAATATCGAGGGCATGGGTGCCGAGCCAGAGCAAGTGGCTCGCGATGCGTTGAAGTTCCGTAAGGATCGTGCGAACCACTTTCGCGCGCGGAGGTGCTTCGGTGCCAAGCAGCTTTTCAACTGCTTCGCAGTAGCCCAGGCCATTCGAGACGGCCGCGACATAATCCATCCGGTCCACATAGGGCGCGAATTGCTGATAGCTGCGGTGTTCGGCGATTTTCTCGACGCCGCGATGGAGGTAGCCGATGATGCATTCGGAATCTACCACGCGCTCGCCGTCGAGCTTGAGCTTCACGCGCAGCACGCCGTGCGTGGAGGGATGCTGGGGCCCCATGTTGAGGATAATTTCGTCCGCGCCCAGCACGGTGGTGGTGATTTCGGTTGTGGGGCCGTTGGTCATTTGGGTTGTGAGGCGCTTACGGTAACTCTCCCTCTCGTACTTCCCTCAGCGGCTAAAGCCGCACTATCTCGCGGCATGATCGGCACGGCTGAAGCCGTGCCCTGACGAAATGTAATAGCGCTACCATTCGCTACTGCCCGCTCTCGATGCCGAGGTTTTCGCGGACCCAGTCTGTGTCCTGCTTCAAGATGTCGTAATCCTTGCGCAGCGGATGGCCTTGCCACTCGTCGGGCAACAAAATGCGTTTCAGATCCGGGTGGCCCTCGAAGACAATACCAAACATGTCATAGCATTCGCGCTCGAGCCAGTTTGCTACCGGCCATATTTCGCAGACGCTCGGCACCGGATCGTTTTCGCCAAGATGCGCTTTCAGCCGCAGGCGCTCGTTCTTCGAAAACGAGTACAGAATTAGAACCACATCGAAACGTTTCTCGCGCTTTGGCCAGTCGACGGCGGTGAGGTCGTCGAGCATGTCGAATTTTTCTTCGTCGCGGCAATAGCGCGAAATTTCGCGCAGCTTATCGGCGGCGACGAGCACGATGGCTTGCTTGCGGTCCTGCGTCGCTTCCCTGACGGCGTCGCCAAAGCGGGCTTTCAGGCGCTGCACGAGTTCGTTATCGAGCGGAGTTGGTCCTTCTTTCGGGGGTGGGGGCGCTGCTGGCGGCTTAGGAGGAGCGGCCGCGGCGGGAGCGCCGGGGACAGCAGGTTTGGCCGGAGCAGCGGGCTTTGGTGGTGCGGCTGAAGCAGGCGGAGTCGCTGCTGCGCCTTCTGCAGGAGGTTTCGGTGGGACAGAAGCGCCTTCCGCTGCCGCTTTCGGCGGATCGGCGGGCGGTTTGGGAGCTGGCGTCTTTTCCGAGGGATCGTTAGCCATCGTTTCGATCGGCCGCAGTCGTCAAGCCACGACGAGCGGATTCGCTCCGTCGCGCACGAGCAGCCCGCCTTTTTAACACACCCCAAAAAACAGCGTCAACGCATTCGGACAGATATTTCAGACCTGCTAGACCCAGTCGAGCGCGCCTTTGCGATAGAGCCAGATGTAGCCGACCAGCAAAATTCCGAGAAAGACGAGCATGGTCAGCAGCCCGTAGACGCCAAGCTGGCTGTATTTGATCGCCCAGGGGAACAGGAAAATCGTCTCGACGTCGAAAATGACGAATAGAATCGCGACAATATAGAAGCGGACGGAGTAGCGCCCGCGCGAGCTGCCTTCCGGAGGCACGCCGCACTCGTAAGGCTCCAGGCGCGCGCCGGTGGTCTTCATATCCGGGCGAATGTATTTGAAGAGGATGAGAGATACGGCGGGAAACGACGCCGCGAGAAGTGCGTAGATCAAAATCGGAATGTATTGGCCCGGCATCACCGAATTGACGGGCAATCCTAGCACAGAGAGGAGCACCAGCCAACCGGGCAGCACAATTGACTCAAAAAGGTAGAGGCCGCAAGATCTGACGAGTGTTAGTTCGATACAAGGTGGGCTCGATGAACAGAACCGCTATGCGAGCGATGCAGATCGGCACCGGATTCCTTGTCGCGCTAAGTTTCACCCTGCCGCGCCCACTGCTGAACGCACAGGAGCAGAAGGCGCAGGAGGAAATAACAGTCACGGGAAAGCTCAGCCGCGTCATGGCGATTGGCGGCGAATCGACGGGATGGTCCATTCATCTCGACCATCCAATGACCGTGAAAGAAAAAGAAGTAGATTCGCTCGAAATCGACTATGCGAAAACTAGGAAGCTCGAGAAGCTGGAAAATAAAGAAGTGAAAGCCTCAGGCAAACTCACGCACCGTCACGGAGTGGAAACGGGCGAGCGGCTGGTCTTCGAAGTAAGTACCATCCAGGAAGTAAAACAAAGCTAAACGAAAGAAAAAGCAGATCCTTCGACTTCGAGGCGCGCCATCGCTTCGCGATGGAAGCAAAAGCGCGCCTCGTCGCTCGGGATGACATTTGTTGGCAGGCCGGAAGAAAAATCAAACAGAATTAAGTCGCGACAGTTTTGGGTTGCCTTCCTGGGCGCTACGTCGCTCAAGTGCAGTTGGTTTTGTCGCGCAACGGAACCAACAGCGGAATGAAATCGTAATGCCGGTTGCTTAATGGCGAGCGCCGTGAACCACATCGACGGCATGGGGAAGAAGCCCTGCGATCGCGTTGAGCGACTCGACGGCGCCGCTGGGGCTGCCGGGAAGATTGAGGATGATGGTTTTAGCGCGAATCCCTGCAATACCGCGCGATAAGAGGGCACGCTCCGTGAACTTTCGACCTTCCGCGCGCATATGCTCGGCAAATCCGGGTATCAGCCGTTGCACGGCGGCCTGAGTCGCCTCGGGCGTCACGTCGCGCGGGCCGACTCCTGTGCCGCCGGTCGTCAAGATCAGATCGACTGCAGTGTCGCCGGCATCAGCAGCCTTTTTGAGAAATGCTTCTATCGCGATGGGTTCATCTGCGAGAACCGAGGTGGAGACGATTTCCCAGCCGAGTTCTTTGCAACGGGCGGCTACGGACGGGCCGGAGCGATCTTCGTATTTTCCGGCTGCAACGGAGTCGCTGATGGTCACAATTGAGATTCGCATGGGGAATGGTCTGTGGATTACTTTTCGGCGGCCGGCGCATTCTCTTCTGCGCCATCGCGCTGCTGTTCATCAATCAGGCGTAGCGCTTCCATCAGAAGGCCGGTGGTTGTGCGCGAGATCGTGCTGCGCGTGGGGCCAGTGTTGAAGTCGATTTCGAATTCACCGTCCGGCCAACGAACGGCTTCATATACGGCAGGCTCGCCTTCGAGGGCGCCGAGATTCGCGTCCGTGCATTGCCCCGAAGAAAAGAAAAGCTCGCCTTTTTCATCGGCGCGGCGAATCGTCAGCCGGCATGATTTTTGGCCCATTTCGAGCGATTGCATCAGGTCGAGAATGCTCATCTCTTCCAGACGGCCCTGAACCACACCGGGACGCACGGCGCGATTCTGCAGCTTTTCGAGCTGCAAACGGTCGATTACTTTTTTCGCACGCCGTACGAGGTCCTTCAGAAAAAATGGCTTGGGGATAAATTCTTCGACGCCTTCGACGATGGGGCGCAATTTTTCTTCGATGTCGCTGCGGCTGGCGAGAAAAATAAACGGGATCTGCTTGGTCTGCTGGCGCCCGCGCAGTTTTTCATAAAGCTGGCGCCCATCGAGGCCGGGCATGCGATAGTCGCAGATGACGAGATCGGGCGGCTCGTCGACAATGCGCAGAAGCGCGTCAGCACCATCGGCAGCGGCGCGGGCATCGCAATGTGACGCGAGGCCCTTCATCAGCAGGTCGAGGACCAACGCGTTGTCGTCGACCACCAGAACTTTGACGTCTTTAATGGGCGTCATTTCTTCTTCGTCTTCTTCACGAGCTTCGCTGAGCGAACGTAAAGACCGCTGCGCCCGCCGGATTTTTTCACGAGATGCACTTCCGAAATTTCAATGCCGCGCTCGAGCGCTTTGCACATGTCGTAAATCGTGAGAGCCGCAACAGAGGCGGCGACAAGCGCTTCCATCTCGACGCCGGTAGGGCCGGTGGCCGTGGCCTCGGAGATGACCTCGATTCCATTCTGGCATAGCTTCGCACTCACATCTACGTGCGTCAGCGCAATGGGGTGACAAAGAGGAATCAGCTCGGACGTGCGCTTGGCGGCCGTGATTCCCGCGATGCGTGCAATTTCGAGCGGATTGCCCTTGGGCGATTTGAGGCGCCGCACGCTTTGGATGGTCCCTTGATTCATGTGCACGAAGGCGTGGGCAACGGCGGTGCGAGAGGTAGACGGCTTCGTGGTTACGTCAACCATCCTTACGCGACCGGTTTTATCGTAGTGGGAGAGTTTTTTCATCCGGAACTCTGCTAAGAGCGACCTCGCCTCCAGCTAGAATATTCCGCGCCGCGGAAGCACGTCCACCCAATCGCCCGCGGCAAGGTGAAGATTTGAATCGTGAACGACGAGATAGCAATTCCCTCGCACCACGGCGCCCACGTCGCCCGAGCCTTCCCAATGGAGCAGCGCGACCGTCGGCTCGCCGTTCGGCCAAGTAACCTCCGCGGGCAGGAAATGCGTGAGTTTGGCTTTCTGCTCAATCGGATGTGAGAGCTTAGCTCGATAATACGGCAGTGGATCGGGCTGGTGCCCGCTCATCAATTCAATTGCAGGCACTACCAGCAGTTCGAACGTCACCATCGTGGAAACCGGATTTCCGGGTAGGCCGAATGTCGGCTTCTCGTGGCACCAACCGAAGACGGCCGGCTTGCCCGGGCGGATCGCGATCGCGTCGAAGAAAAATTCGGCTCCGAATTCGCGGAGAACCGGTTCGACGAGGTCGTATTTGCCGACGGACACGCCGCCGGTAAGCACGAAAATATCCGCTTCGACGCCTCGTCCAATCAGAGCGCGCAGCTCGGCCAATTCATCCGGCGCGCTACCCAACATGACCGGCTCGCCGCCTGCCAGCGCAACTTGTGCAGCGAGCGAGATGCTATTGCTATTGCGAATCTCGAACGGGCCGGGCGACTGTTCGATCGAGACAAGTTCGTCACCAGTTGCGAGAATCGCGACCCGCGGCCGGCGCGTAACCACAACCCGCGCGCGCCCTACCTGCGCGGCCATCGCGAGTTCCGGATAGCCTAGCCGCTCGCCGCGGGCAACCACCACTTCACCAACGCGCGACTCGCTGCCTGCCAGAACGAAATTTTGACCTGTGTGAGCCGCATTCTGCAGCACCACGTAATCGCCATCCAGGTGCGCGACCTCCTGCATCACGACCGTATCTGCGCCGCGTGGCACAGCAGCGCCGGTCATGATCTGCACGCAGGTGCCGGGCGCAAGCACTCCGTCGAAAGCGACACCCGCGCGGCTCTCGCCGATCAATCGCAACTTCGCGCCGACATGCGCTGCATCGGCGGATCGCAGCGCGAATCCGTCGCGCGTGGAACGATTAAACGGAGGATAGTTTCGGTCAGCGGAAATATTTTCAGCGAGAACGCGGCCCAGCGCGATGGAAGGATCGTTCGCGAACGACAATTCTTCGCTTTGCAGCCGGCCCATACGCGAGCGAACGATTTCGACAACCTTGGCGCGCGCGGCTTCGTAAGAAAGCATGAGTTACAACCATGAGGCGAGCTTCGTGCCCCGCGGAACAATTGTGGCGTCTCGTTCCGGGCCAGTAGAAATCATTCCAATCTCGATTTCAAGCTGGTCAGAAATGAAAGTTAAATAATCGCGAGCCGCAGTAGGAAGTTCCTTCACGTCGCGGATACCGGGCGTCGGCTTGCGCCAGCCGGGCAGCGTTTTGTAGTCCGGCTCGATTTGCGCGAGCGTTTCGACGTCGGGCGGCATTTCCTTGATCGGCTGGCCCTTGAGCCGGTAACCGGTGCACACTTTTATTTCCGCCTGCGAATCGAAGACGTCGAGCTTCGTCACCACGAGCGAATCGATTCCGTTGATCATTTTCGCGTAGCGCAGCACCGGCAAATCGAGCCAGCCACATCGCCGCGGCCGACCCGTAACGGCGCCGAATTCGTTGCCGCGCTCGCGCACAGCCTGCGCGTCGAGGTCCGGCATCTCGGTTGGAAATGGACCGCTGCCTACACGCGTCGTGTAAGCCTTCGTTACACCAATCACGCCGGTAAGGCGCGTAGGGGCAACACCCAATCCTGTAGCAACACCGCCCGACGTAGCATTCGACGAAGTTACGTAGGGATAGGTGCCGTGATCGATGTCGAGCATCGTTCCCTGAGCGCCCTCGAAAAGCACGGTTTCGCCCTTGTCCAGCGCCGCGTTCAGTAACTCAGTCGTATCCACTACTAGATCCCGCATGTGCGCGGCAAGTTCGAGATACTGCTCTAGCAGACCGGTTGTTTCGAGCGGATGGCCATAAGCGGCATGGCTGATCGCATTCTTTTCCAGGATGACGCGTTCGAGCTTCTCGCGGAAGCGATCGCCATCGAGTAGATCGCACATGCGGATTCCACGGCGCGCCATTTTATCTTCGTACGCGGGTCCGATGCCGCGCGACGTGGTGCCGATTTTCGCCGCGCCGCGCGCCTGCTCGGCGGCTTTGTCCATTTCGCGGTGGTAAGGAAAAATCAAGTGGGCGCGATTGCTGAGAAACAACCGGCCGCGCACTTCAATGCCGGATTTTTTCAGGTTTTCCAGTTCCGCGACAAGCGCCGCAGGATCGACCACGGTGCCGGGCCCAATCACGGCTTTCTTGCCGGGACGAAGTATGCCGCTGGGAATCAGCTGGAGGACGTAGCGACGGCCGTCGAAGATGACGGTGTGCCCCGCATTATGGCCCCCTGCGTACCGCGCGATGTAGTCAAACGAAGAAGCTACATAGTCTACGACTTTGCCTTTGCCTTCATCGCCCCACTGCGCGCCGATTACCACTACTGCTTTAGTCGCAGGCTTTTCCATCTATCAGGCCACCCCGAGCCATTTCAAGCCGCACAATCCCCCGTCAAAGTGGTGCGAGAAGCATTACAGGAAGGATGCTGCAGCAAAGGCCGTAAACCATCGTACGCCGCGGTGGGGATGAAGGCAAGAGTTGTGCGAGGGCGAGGTTTAGAGGCCACGGCTCGTGGCCGAACCTGTGCGCACAGGTTTGTCTGCCGTCGAACGATTCGCGGCAGGCGTTTCTCCCGTGTGGGCTTCCGCCGCCCTGCTTTTAAGCTCAGACAAAAAAGCACGTTGTACGCGGTTGAAGCTACGTCCGCGAACCACGGCGGCAACGATTGTGCGCGTAGCCTGCGTGTCACTGAGCTGCACGTAACAGCAGCCAACGTTCCGGTCAATCGCCATTTCGGGGATGAGTGAAACACCGACTCCGGCTGCAACCATTCCCAACAGACTGCTGAACTGACCGCTTTCGAAGGCGATGTTCGGGGTAACACGGGCGTGGGTGCAGGCCCCGATACTGAGGTCACGGAAACAGTGTCCGTCGCGCAACATGACGAACGATTCTCCGCGGAGATCTTTAAGGGCCAGCGATTTTGCGGACGCGCGCGGATGGTCTCTTTTCAGCACCGCGAACAATGGCTCGGTGCGGATTGGGAACAGCTCCAGGTCCTTGTGGCGTAGTGGAAGAGCAAGGATCGCGACATCGATGGACAGGTCACGCAGACCTTCTACGAGGACCGATGTCGTTTCTTCGACGATGCGCAGTTTGGCATCGGGATATTTTTTGGCAAAAGCCGCTGTGTAAGCCGGCATCAGGTAAGGTGCAACCGTTGGAATCACGCCCACGGCCACGCTGCCACGAAGGTCTGCATTGTTGGCAGCTACGCTCGACCGCGCCTCATCCATCTGCTCTAGAATCGCGCGGGCGCGAGGAATAAAAGCACGTCCGGCTTCGGTTACGCGAACGCTGCGCCCCAGGCGGTCAAATAGCTTGGCCCCCAAATCCTCCTCGAGTTTCAGAATCTGTTGCGAGAGAGAGGGCTGGGCGACCTGACAACGCTCAGCGGCGCGGCTGAAGTTTCCCGTGTCGGCGACAGCGCAAACGTATCGTAGCTGTTGTATTTGCATAGCGTATGCCTATACCTATGATGTGATTTAAATATTGGAACTATACCATTGTACGATGCTACTCTCACTTCGTCGAGATCGATGCGGATCTCATTTGTTGCATCGAAAAGCCGGAAGGAGAAAAAGCATGTCAGCCGAAGCGAAGTGTCCGTTCCCTCATGGCGACAGCCCCAGCAGAACGAATCGTGACTGGTGGCCGAACCACCTGAATTTGAATTTGCTGCATCAGCACTCAGAGCTGTCCGATCCCATGGGCGAGAATTTCAGTTACGCAGAGGAGTTCAAGAGCCTCGACTACAAGGCTCTCAAAAAGGATCTTGCGGCGTTGATGACAGACTCGCAGGACTGGTGGCCTGCCGACTTCGGCCACTATGGTCCGCTGTTCATTCGCATGGCGTGGCACAGCGCCGGTACTTATCGCACTTTTGACGGTCGCGGCGGCGGCGGCAGAGGCCAGCAGCGTTTCGCTCCACTCAATAGCTGGCCTGACAACGTAAACCTCGATCGAGCGCGGCGCCTACTTTGGCCGATCAAACAAAAGTACGGCAAGAAGATCTCGTGGGCCGATCTGATGATCCTCGCCGGTAATGTCGCGCTCGAAACCATGGGATTCAAGACGTTCGGTTTCGCCGGCGGACGCGCCGACGTTTGGGAACCCGATCTCGACGTCAACTGGGGTCATGAGATGACCTGGATGGGAACGGACAAACGCTATTCGGGTGAACGCGATCTCGCACGTCCATTCGGCGCCACCACGATGGGCCTTATTTATGTCAACCCGGAAGGGCCAGAAGGCGTTCCCGATCCGATCAAGGCAGCCAAGGATATTCGTGAGACCTTCGCACGGATGGCGATGAACGACGAAGAAACCGTCGCCTTGATTGCCGGCGGTCACACCTTCGGCAAGACACACGGAGCCGGGCCGGGCACCCAACTGGGCAGAGAGCCGGAAGGCACGACGATTGAGGAGCAAGGGCTCGGCTGGACAAGCGCGTACGCCACTGGCATCGCAGGCGACGCTATCACCAGCGGCCTCGAAGTCACATGGACCAGCACGCCGACGAAATGGAGCAACCACTACTTCGAAAACCTCTTCAAGTACGACTGGGAACTGACCAAGAGCCCGGGCGGCGCACACCAGTGGAAGCCGAAAGGTAACGCAGGAGCGAATACCGTACCCGACGCCCACAATCCCTCAAAGCATCACGCTCCCGCCATGCTCACCACCGATCTCTCTTTGCGACTCGATCCCATCTACGAAAAGATCTCAAGGCGCTTCTACGAGCACCCCGAAGAGTTAGCGGACGCTTTCGCCCGCGCATGGTTCAAGCTGACGCATCGCGACATGGGCCCCCGCGCGCGTTACCTCGGTCCCGAGGTTCCCAAGGAAGAACTGCTCTGGCAGGACCCCATCCCAGCCGTAAATCACGCGTTGGTCGATGACAAGGATGTCGCGGCCCTGAAAACAAAAATTATTGCTTCTGGGCTGACGGTCTCGCAACTCGTCACAACCGCTTGGGCGTCTGCCTCCTCCTTCCGTGGATCCGACAAACGGGGCGGCGCAAACGGCGCTCGCATCCGCCTTGCTCCGCAAAAGGACTGGAAAGTGAATGAGCTAGAGCGCCTGCAGAAAGTCCTAAAGGCACTCGAAAAGATTCAGAGCGAATTCAACGCCTCGCAGTCCGGCGGTAAGAAGATCTCGCTCGCCGACTTAATCGTCCTGGCGGGTTGCGCAGGTGTTGAACAGGCCGCCAAGAATGCGGGCATCACCGTGACCGTTCCCTTCGCACCGGGCCGCATGGACGCTTCGCAGAAGCAGACCGACGTGGAATCTTTCGCGGTACTCGAACCGGGCGCCGACGGTTTCCGCTCATACTCGACCGGAAAGACTGACGGTACAGCCGAAGTCGAACTGCTCGATAAGGCGCAGCTGCTCACGCTCACGGCGCCCGAACTCACCGTGCTTATCGGCGGCATGCGGGTGCTGAACACGAACTACGGGCAAACCAAGTTCGGCGTCTTCACCAAGAAGCCGGAGGCCTTGACCAACGATTTCTTTATCAACCTGCTCGATATGCGCACGGTGTGGAAGGCCACCTCGGATGCGAACGATAAGTTTGAAGGACGCGATCGCAAAACGGGCGAAGTCCGCTGGACGGCAACGCGAGCCGATCTCATCTTCGGGTCGAACGCTCAACTCCGCGCGTTATCGGAAGTCTACGGCAGCTCCGACGCGCACAAGAAGTTTGTGCAGGACTTCGTGGCGGCTTGGACCAAGGTGATGAACCTAGATCGCTTTGATCTGGCCCCATCCCGCAGCGCAGTCGCTGCCTAACAACTCGCCGAAAGAGCAGTTCTATCGGTGCCGCTTATGGGCGTCGCTGCTATGGCGACGCCTTTCCGCGGCGGATGCAATCTGCGAAGTGATTGTTGACCATGCCGACGGCCTGCATGAAGGCATAGCAAATCGTGGAGCCGACGAAGCGGAAGCCGCGTTTCTTCAAATCCTTGCTCATGGCATCGGATTCGCGGGTTCGCGCAGGCAACCGCTGGGATGATTTCCAGCGGTTGATTTTTGGCTTCCCGCCGACGAATTGCCAGATGTAGCGGTCGAAGCTGCCAAATTCCTTTTGCACGTCGAGAAACGCTCTCGCATTCGAAATCGTGGATGCAATTTTCAGCTTGTTGCGGACGATTCCCGCGTCAGCCATCAACGACCGAACTTTCTTACCGTCATAACGCGCAATCTTCTTGGCATCAAAACGGTCAAATGCGCGGCGGTAATTCTCGCGCTTATTCAGAATTGTTTCCCAGCTCAAACCAGCCTGCGCCCCCTCAAGAATCAAAAACTCAAAGAGCGCGCGGTCGTCATGGACTGGCACTCCCCATTCTTTATCGTGATACTCAATCATTAACGGGCTCGTTGCCCAGTGACAGCGTCTGTCAGCAGCGCTCTTCTTGGGTGTCATCGGAGTAAGCGTGAGCAGCCGTGCAATTCGGGCTCGCGCAATTCGAAGTATAGCCGATTGGAGCGGAAGTGAAGCGGGGGCTGCCCGGAATTACAGGCAGCCCCGAGAGATGCTATTGGTTCGAAATCGTAACCGTGGTGCCATCGAACTTCGTGATTGTGATGTTGAACGGCTCGTTGTAGGACGCGGCCCGGTCTTGCAACACGCTGATCGCCACCTGTTCTCCCAGCAGAATCGAATAGAGAGTGGAACTCCGGAAATGAATACCCGCATGTATCCCGTGACCAAACGAGACGTTGAACGCCAGCTTGCTCAACTCTCCGTTGATCGTAAGGCTGTTCGCGTCCGAGCCCGTGTAAACGTTGAGAGAACGCCCATTCGTGCTCGGCACGTAGATGTCACGTCCCCCGGCTGTCAGCAGCGGCCGGATGTCCTGGGTGCAGTCGAAAAAGAATTTGAGCGCAGTGATACACGCGCCGGCCACAGTTCCATGGCCGGTTGGATAGCACGGGTGAGTGGGACAGCCTTCTGGAAACGCCTGCGGCAGCAGGTAGCTGCCATATGTTTTATTCACCATCTTGGCGCCCAGCGAATTCAGGACATCTCTGTGCAGCGCCCCAGCCGCCTGAGGACCCCTTGAAGAGTTGTTGCTGTTATTTCCCAGCCTCACCTGCACCAGGGCTCCGTACTCCTCGGGGCGCAGTCGCAGATTGACGATCCATTTGTGGAACCAGGCTGCCTTGAGCGCTCGAGTGGCCATTTCGGCGAGTGTCCCCGCCGCGTCCGGTCCACCTAGTGTTCCGAAGGCTTTTTGAGTGTTGGATCCGATGTAGGGATTGCCTGGGTTGGGGGGCGCATTGATTTGCGACAGAATCAGAAAAGCAATGAAAAATTCTTGATACAGCACATCCACGTGAGTGTAGGCGGCAAAGTCTCGGCCATTGCGTATGTAGCGCAGTGTTGGATCCATTGCCGGTGAGCCAGAGCTCCCGCCATTTTGAATGTTCTGATAGACCGATGGATTGGTCATATAGTCGCTGCCACCGCCGCCCACAGGAAGGAATGTTTGGCATAGTTGCGAAATGGTCTGCGACCCCAGAGTCGTGGGCTGAACCATGAACTGCGATACGTATGGACCCATCACGTTGCCATCACCCGGATATACCTGGCCGCGAAATAGGTTCTGCGTCGTGACAGGGGCTGGACATTCGTTGTTCGAGTTGCTGTTGATGTACGAGAGTTCGTTCATGTCTCCCACGGCTTGGGAAGCCAGGGAACTTGATCCGTATTGGGTGAACGGAACGTCGCGCAGCAGGGCGGCCCAATAGTGTTCCACTTCTTCGGCCGCTGTCTGTGCGCTGGCAACACTTGGACTTGGCGGGATTACCGCGGCGTGTGAGTCGAGGCCCTCCAGATCGAAAGCAAGACTCCCCTGCGGCCCATTTAACTTGGAATTGGGACCGCCGCCCGGAGTTCCCATCACAATGCTCTGGAACGCCGAAGGCGAGCCCGACATAAGCGCATTCTTCATGCTGGACCACGACCTCGCATCGGGAAGCCCAAGCGAATCGTGTAACAGGCTCTTGCTGAACTGGGCGCTGAAATCGGTGAACTCTGCAAAATCACCGTTGTCAGGCTGCACTCCGACGTTGATGTTTTCAGCCTGCGCCGTGCTCGTCCGATAGCTGTAGCTTTCGCTCGCTCGATTGCCGGAGCCATAACCCACCACGGATGCATTGGCCACCGAGTCCTTCCCGCCGAGTAGAGGTTTCAGAATGACTGAGCTGGCTGTCGCGGCCACTGCGGCTACCCCGCCCACTCTGCCGAGAAACGAACGCCGGCTCGGGTTCTCGGGCTTCCGGACATGCGTGCATGGTTGCTGTGATTCAATGGCCTTCGATCGTTCAGCGTTGTCTGCGAACATCTGATCAACAACAGCTTTGGCAAACGTACCTCTTTGGCGCTTTTCCATGGACACACCTCTCCCGATACACGCGAATTGAATTTCGAATTCGAGGAACTTCTATTCTTACTGGAACGCAGCGTAGGGCTTTAGCGCTTCGGCCGGGCTTTCGAGATCAAAGCGATGAAAGTCCCGCGCTCGGTGGTCGCTATTGTCAGGAGCTCGTCACAGATCTACGTCGTTAAGCCGTTGAGCTGGGGGCCAACGGAAGCCGAAACGAAATCAGGTCCTGATCCCGCCGAAAATCGGCAAACGACGTGGACATCACCCAAGAAATCTGCGAGGTTTCTAACTCCTACAGTACCTGTCTGTCAACTGAGAAAATAAAATATTTGGGGAGGATTTCGGGCCTATCTTCTGGCACCGAGGATTTTCGCTTAGGGAGGTGAAGAAACTGCGAAACAAACGCGAAACGTGCGCTCGCGAACCGGAATCTGCCGGCTCGCGAGCTGCATACAGGTCAGTTCTTCAGGAATCGCGCCTAGGAAATGTGGCGCTCGAGGACCTTCACGATCTGCTCTTTCGGCACGGCGCCGACGATCTGTTCGGCCACCTGTCCGCCCTTGAACACGAGGAGGGTAGGAATGCCGCGAATATTGAATTTCCCCGCGGCATTAATATTCTCGTCCACGTTGAGCTTTACCACCTTCAGCTTGCCGGCATTCTCGCGCGCGATCTCTTCGACCGTCGGCGAAAGCATGTGGCACGGGCGGCACCAGTCCGCCCAAAAGTCGACCATGACGGGCTGCGTCTTGCTCGCCTCGATCACGTCGTTTTGAAAGTTTGCGTCATTTACCGCCTGAACATTGTCTGCCATGTTTTTCCCTTGTGCTCGCACACCTGCATTTTGCGGAATGCGCGCTAACGTGTATTAGATGTACCAATGCCTCGCGGGATTCGCGATCGCCTCGCCGCTTCGTACAGCGTGACATACGCTGCCGCCGAAGCTTTCCATGAAAAATCCTTGGCCATCCCGTTGGATTGGATGGTACGCCAAATCTTGGCGTCTTTGTAGGCTTTTAACGCCCCGCGAACACACTGCAGCAGCGCCCGGCCGTCATACTCATCGAACTTGAAACCCGTGCCGTGGCCAGTCTTGGGATCGTAATACTGCACGGTGTCGTCTAGTCCGCCCGTCGCCCGCACCACCGGGACAGTCCCATATCGCAATCCGTACAACTGGGTCAGGCCGCAGGGTTCGTAGCGTGAAGGGATCAGAATCATATCCGCGCCCGCGATGATTTTATGGGAGAGCGCGTCGTCGTAACCGATTCTAACCGCTGCTCTTGCCGGAAAGCTCTCCGCGAGAGCCCGGAAAAACCCCTCGTAATCCGGCTGACCAGATCCCAACGTTACGATCGCCAGATCCTCTTTCATCAAATCGTTCGCCACCTGGGCGATCAAGTCGAAACCCTTTTGATTCACGAACCGCGCAACGATTCCAATCAAAGGGCGGCCCGTGTTCTCCGCAGGCAGTCCGACAGTTTCCAGCAGGTTTTTCTTGCAGGCTTTCTTGCCTTCGAGATTATGGAGCGAATAATTCTGCTCGATGAAGGTGTCCGCCTCGGGACTCCAGATCGAGTAATCCGCGCCATTGAGGATTCCCACGAGACGGTCTGCCCGATTGCGGATTACTCCGTCGAGATTCGCGCCATACTCAGGCGTCTGAATCTCCTTCGCGTAGCGGCGGCTCACCGTAGTCAGGTAGTCCGCGAACTCGATTCCGCCCTTCAGGTAATTCACGCCGCCGAAAAACTCCAGCCCGTCGATCGCGAACAGCTGATCGGGAAGACCGATTCGGCGCATCACCGTGGACGGGAACAATCCCTGGTAGACCACGTTGTGGACCGTGAACACGACGGGGAGCGAGCATACATTCGGATCGTTCGCGTATTGCGTTCTCAATAGCACAGGCACGAGTGCCGATTGCCAATCGTGGCAATGCAACACATCCGGCAGCCACACGCGCTTCGTGAATTCAATCGCGGCTCTCGAAAATTCTGCGAAACGCTCCGCATTGTCCCCATAATCGCCGTACTGGGTGCCATAAATGCCTTCGCGGTCGAAATATTCAGGATCGTCGAGAAAGTAGTAACGCACCCCTGCTACCGGCGCGCCTTCGGCAAGTGCTGGAAATCGCAGCGCATCGCCCTGCGGAATCGTCAGGCTGGAAATAATTGTCGATGTGATTTTGTTGCCGCGATAGCGCGGAAGAAATACGGCCACGTCGTGGCCCATCTCCGAGAGCGCTTTCGGAAGCCCTTCGACCACGTCCGCCAAGCCGCCTGTCTTTGAATAAGGAAGCGCCTCGGAGGCAACGAACAGGATTTTCATCGCGCTTTCGTCATCCTAAAAAACGGTAACGGAACCGCCCAGCTTCGTCAAGCACGCCGCCCGCGCGATTTCCCGTCGAATATTGCTACACTCGCCGCACCATGGCACGACAGCGAATGGGCCAGCACTTCCTGCGCGATCTCGGCTGGCGAAAACGAATCCTCGCCACGCTTCCCCGCGATAATGGCGATACGTGGATCGAAATCGGCGCCGGCCATGGAGAAATGACGGAGTTGCTGGCGGCGAATGGGCACCGCGTAGTGGCAATTGAAGGCGACCGGACACTCGCCGACGGACTGCGCGAGAAGATCGCTTCAACCGCCGCTGGCTGCGCCTCAGTAACCGTGGTTGCCGGTGACGTGCTCGAGCAAGACTTTGCAACATTGGCGGGAGGCGAGCGATTCCGTGTCTACGGCAACCTCCCCTACTACATCACCTCGCCAATCCTTCACCAGCTTTTTGGCTACGCCGATCTGATCGATTCGATTCATATCCTCATTCAGCTCGAAGTCGCCGAACGAATCGTTGCTAAACCCGGCCGCCGCGAATACGGATATCTCTCCGCCGCCTGCCAGTTTTACACCAAGCCGCGAATCGCGCTGCGCCTTCCCCCCGGCGCATTCAGTCCCCCGCCCAAAGTGAACTCAGCCTTGCTCCAAATGAGACTTCCAGGCGAGCGAGTCTATCTAAAGTTAGGTGACGCAGCCTCTGAAAATCGTTTCTTGAAATTTGTGCAGGCATGCTTCAGCCAAAAGCGGAAAACCTTGCGCAATAATTTGCGGGCGATGTCTTCAGACGACCAAATTCATTCTGCTATAACAGCCGCTGGATTGGGCGCCGACGCGCGCGCAGAACAGCTTTCGCTCGCGCAATTCGACGATGTCTTTCGGCACCTTAAATTAGTCTGAATTAACAAACCTTAAGTGGCAGCCTGAGAATCTTCCACAACCGCCATCAACCGATCCGGAAAATCAGTCATCACTCCATCAGCTCCGGCGGCGATCACTCGACGCATCTCTTCCGCGTCATCCACTGTCCACGTCGCAACTAGCAGATCCGCGCGATGCGCCTCGGCCACAAGTTCACTCGTCACCAACGAATTTCGCGGGCAGATCTGCCGCGCCCCCACATCGAGCGCCTTCTTCACCGCGCCCGCCTCGCCGCCCTCCTCGATCAATAACCCCGTCATGATCGAAGCATCCAGCTTCCGCACACTCTCAATCGTCCCGGGATCAAAGGAAATCACAATCGTCCGCGCCGCATCCTGCTCTTTCTGCAGCGCTCCCACCAGCGCGTGATGCATCCCCCACGCCGCCTCATATTTCACTTCCAGATAAAACACCACGTCCCGCTTCCGCCCGAATTCGAGAATATCTTCGAGCGTCGGCAGGCGCTGCCCCATATATTGCCGGTCGTACCAGAGCCCGTTGTCGAGCCGCCGCAATTCCGCCAACGTGAAGTCAGATACCTTGCCGCGCCCGTTGGTGGTCCGCTCGAGCGTCGCGTCGTGTATCGCAACGAACCGCGCATCCCTCGTCAGGTGAAGGTCGGTCTCGATAAACACCACGCCCAATTCCGCCGCCCGCTCAAAGGCCGCCATCGTGTTCTCGGGAGCATGCCCCGACGCTCCTCGATGCGCTATCACCCAAGGTTTTCGCATGGAAGCGTTATCGTACCAGACGCGCTCACTCAGCCATCCGCCGCGAACGTGGCCAGTTGCCGGGATTGCAACCGCACAACTTGACAGCCACCGTACTATTACCGACTCCGAATTACGAACTCGGGGACGCGATTTTCCGGCGGACGAAAACCCTTCGCACTAAAGGCAATGTTTTCGACAATTACGGCAACTCGCGGAGAGACCAGAAGCAAGAGCTGCGCCTATTCTAGCCAGCGTCAAGGTTGCTGCCAGCTATAAGTACTTGTTATTCATTACGATGCGAACGCAACCCGCACCCCACCCGTTCCCTGGCCCATTGGTGGTCCGATTGCCGAGTACTACTGCAGCTCAGAGGCGCGACTTGGGAGTCGTGAACTTGAAGACCGCTCGCTCGGCCAACCTGACCCGCGGACGAATCCGCCGGACACAAACCGGCATCTCTGCCTAGCATGAGCTCAAAAACCACTCCAACTCCCGAACCCATCATGGCCACGAACTCGGCACCTCCCGGCTTCGATCCCGCCAAGGATCTGCCCAAGGGATTCATCGAGTTCCTCATTCCTCTCCACGAACTATTTACGCCTTGGCAGCGCACCCTGATTGAAAAGCGCGATCAAGCCCTGGAAGCATCCCTTCGAGGTCGTCTGCCGGACTACTTGCCGCCTTCTGCAGCAACAAAGGAAGTCTGGCGCATCGAGCTTCCAGCCTGGTGCCAGGATCAACGCAATCAGATGACGGGCCCCGCCGACGACGGCGAGCTCGTCGTAAAGATGCTGAATTCCGGCGCGCCCGGCGTGATGCTCGATCTGGAAGACTCGATGGCCAATACGTGGAAGCATTTAATGTTGGGCATCACCAACATGCTTTCCGCGCTGCGCGGCCATTTGGCATACGACGACCGCAAACGCGGCCGCACCGTCACGATCCAACCTAGCAATGTCGTCATTTCGCTTCGCCCTCGCGGCCTACACCTGCATCAAGCCGGCGTCTTGAAGGATGAAATCATTCCGGCATCGCTCTTCGACGTAGCGATGCTCACTTATCAACTCGACGCGTCCGAGCTAAAGCACCCGCTCACTTTCTACATTCCGAAATCCGAATCCGCCGAAGAGGCGCTCTGGTGGCGCGACCTGTTCCAGGCGATCGCGAAAGCAAAAGGCTGGGCCAAGGACGCGATCAAGTGCATGGCGCTCGTTGAAGCACACCCGCTCGCATACCAAATGGAAGAGTTCGCCTACAACCTCCGTGATCACATTCTGGCGCTCAACCTGGGCCGCTGGGATTACATGGCCAGCCTGATCCATTTCAATTTTGAAAATCCTGAGTGGGTGCTGCCCAACCGCAACACAATTCCACATGACGTTGCGTTCTTCCAGAATTTCCGCCTGCTGATGCCCGAGCTGTGTCACAAGCACGGCATGTTGGCCATCGGCGGCATGACCGCCCTGTATCCCAGCCGCGAGGATAAGGAGCTGAACGCCAGGGCTCTCGCCGTTCTCGAACAAGACAAAAAGAACGAAGCCGTGGCGCTAATGGACGGTGCCTGGACCGGCCATCCCGATCAGAATCAAATCGCCGTGGACCAGTTCCCTTTTCCAAATCAACTTTCGGCGCGCCCCAAGAATGCTGACACGCACGTTGACCTGCGCCCACTCCCCAAGGGCGTAGGAAAGCAAACCGTCGCCGGCACGCGCGCCGCTGTGCGCACCGTGATTCGCTATCGAAACGGCGTCTTGAGCGGCCACGGGGCAAGTCTGCTCGATGGCTACATGGAAGATCTTGCCACTGATCGGATTTACCGCCTGATGATTGCGCAGCGAATCAAGCATCGCGACAAAGTCAAGATCGTCGACGAGAACGGCGCCGCAGTGCCCCACACTCCCGAGTTCGTTAGCCAGCTGTTCGACGAAGAGTTGCAGCGCATTTTGAAGGAGCTGCCGACCGGCACCCCTGCGGAAACTACTGAGAGATTCCGCCGCGCTCGCATCTTGAGCGAAAGATTGATTGTCACAGGTGAGTTTAATCCTGTATAAGGACGCGGAATTGCATGAGCTTTGATGAAGGAAGGCTTCGGCGAAACGGCAGCAGCGTCATTCAAACGATGCTGAAACGTTTGGCGGAAGAAGAAGGACAAGAAGAACCACAAGACGAAGAATTACTACTTGGACGGAACACGGTGGGAGCCGTACCTGTCGAAACTGCGAAGCCGCTCACCAAAGCGGCCTTGTACTGAGGGCGTGACTCGACGGCAGCGACCCAAGACTGCGAGGGGACGTGGCGCTGTTCGTTGTTTTGGTTGTGGGGGTAGTCGTCGCGCAGACGTGGATGGATTGGCGCGACGCCAAACGGAATTTTGTGGTTCCAGAGTGGGCGAAGGGTGTCGCGCTGGCCGGAATCGTCGGCGTCGCGCTCACCACGGCAATGTCGTTCGCCTCCGTCTGGCTCCAGGATTATTCCGGTCAATGGGTCGGTGCCGGTTCGCGCCTCTTCTGGCCTGAATTAGGCCTGGTTCTCTGCGCGATGGGCATCATCGTAGCCGCCGTGCAAAAGAAGCGCATGCGCCTGATGCTACTGATGATGGGTCTCCTGGTCGAAGCCTTCTGGCTAGGCATCACCCTGTCGTAAGCAAGCGCGACCCTTGCTGTTTGTTGGTGGCGCCTTAGGTTTTGCATTGGTAACCACGACGATGTCTTTTCCTCGTCGTGGGTTTTTCCTTTCGCCGCTGTTCCCTGCCTCCGCGCCTCAGTGTCTCCGTGGCTATCTGGTTTCCTTCTAGCCACCACGCGCCCATCTCCCTGCTATCCCGCCACACACGGAACAGCTATACTCATCCGGGCCGACATCTCCTCCGGGCAGGTGAAGCCATGGGCCTTCAAATCGCAATCCGACACGCTGGCGACGTCACCATTCTCGACCTCCAGGGCCGCGCCACCATCGGCCCCACCAACGACTCGCTCAGCGCGAACCTGCGTAAATTAATCGACGCCGGCGAATCCAAAATCCTTCTCAATCTTGCCGGCGCCACTCAGATCGATAGCTCCAGCATCAGCACGATCGTCCGCGCCTTCGTCTCTCTCCGAAACCGTGGCGCCAGCCTGAAACTCCTCAGCGCTCGCGGCAACGTGAAGCTGGTTCTGGAAATGCTCCGCCTCCTCAACGTAATCCCCAATTTCGACGACGAAGCGGAAGCCGTAATCTCATTCGAATCCCGCAAAGCCAGCTCCCACTGACTGTTCCCTCCTCGTCCAGGTCCCTGTGTCGCGTCGCGCTTCACAAGTTACGGGTCACAAGTTACGAGTCACGAATTTCTCCCCCCGCGCCCAAAAACTTTTTCTCTTTCAACCCCTGTGCTAGACTTTGCCGAGCAGTTTTGCAGCGAAGAAAATTTTTCTGCGATGACTGCTAACCGGTGGAACTTCGGGCTCTGTGCAACGATTCCCCGTGAACCCCGCCAGGCCCGGAAGGGAGCAACGGTAACGGGTCAGCTTCGTGTGCCGCGGAACACCCGAAGTTCCTCCCTTGCTCCACGGCTTTTGAAGATCGCTGCAGCTTCGCGCGGCTGCGAATCAATGGAGTCCCAACGAATTTGAGAATCGACATTTCGCCAACGCATCGACACGACGGCTCACGAGTCACGAGTCACAAATTACGACTCACGGATTCTCGATGAGCTATAAAGTCATCGCTCGAAAATATCGCCCGCAAACGTTTACTGAAATTGTCGGCCAGCAGCACGTCACGCAAACGCTCGCGAACGCGATTAAATCGAATCGCGTCGCGCACGCCTACATCTTTTCCGGAGTTCGCGGCGTGGGCAAGACCACCACCGCCCGCATCCTCGCCAAGGCGCTCAATTGCGTGAAAGGTCCCACCGCCGAGCCCGACAACACCTGCGACTCCTGCCGCGAAATTTCCGCTGGCACTTCGCTCGACGTGCTCGAAATCGACGCCGCCTCCAATCGCGGCATCGATCAAATTCGCGAGCTCCGCGAAATGGTGCGTTACGCGCCGGCCTCGAGCCGCTACAAAGTCGTGATCCTCGACGAAGCTCACCAGCTCACCGACGAAGCATCGAACGCCCTGCTGAAAACTCTCGAAGAGCCGCCCGAACGCGTCGTCTTCATTCTAGCCACCACTCGCTCGGAAGATCTCGTCGACACGATCAAATCGCGCGCGCAACTTTTCAATTTCCGCTCGCTCACGTTCAGAGAAATTGCCGGCGAAATCGAGCGCGTCGCCAAATCCGAAAATCTCAAGATCGATCCCGGCGCCGTCGCCGTTCTTGCCCGCGCCGCCGAAGGCAGCCTTCGCGACGGCCTCTCGCTTCTCGAGCAAGCCATTGCATACTCCGGCGATGAAATCACCGACACGCAAGTCCGCGAACTTCTCGGCGTCGTCGCTGAAAGTGTCCTCGACGAACTCGTCGAAGCAATCGCGACGCAATCGGCTGAACGCGCCCTGGGCCTCGTCCATCGCCTTATCACCGACGGGCAAAACCTGCAGCACTTCTGCCGCGAAGCGATTCGCCATTTCCGAAATTTGCTTGTCGCTCGCGTTTGTGGCGCCGATTCCGATCTCGTCGCCGCACCTCCCGACGAACGCCCGCGCCTCGCCGAGCAAGCCGCTCGTTTCACGGAAGAAGATCTCACGCGATTTTTCCAGATCCTTCTCGCCACGGACGATGACCTGCGCCGCAAGCCCGATCCGCGCCTGCATCTCGAGCTCGGCCTCCTCAAACTCGTAAACGCGCAGCGCCTAGCACCTCTCGAAGAAATTCTCGCCGACCTCCGTGGCGAATCCCCGCGCGCAGCAGGAACTTCCAGCGCACCGCGATCCATTCCGCCGCGCGCCGTCTCAGCGTCTCAGCCGGCTTCACCCGCATCCGGCACGGCCACCGCAACCGCCGCGCGAATGGCGCCCGCAGCCCCGCCCGAAACAAAATTGACAGCACCATCTGTGGTCAACTCTGCTCCGTCGCCAGCCGAAAATTTGCCACCTCCACCTCGCACTGTTCCGACGCCCATGCCCGCGTCTCCCCCGCGCATTGTCGCCCGCGCCGCCGAAGATTCCACCGGCGGTCTCGTCTCCGCGCAAGTCGACGCGATCAAAGCCGCTCTCCAAAATCAGAAATTTCTCTGGTCCATGGTCGAACACGCCACGCGGTGGGAAATTGACGGCGGCGAGCTTCGTCTTTTTTTCCCCACCGAAAGCCGCGCTCTCGCCGAAATGTTGCAGGCACGCGACCCGATGGAACGTTTGCGCACAGTGTTGAACCAAGTCGTCGGCCAGCCGCTTCGCGTGTGTGTTAAACTTGAATCAGGTCGCGCAGCCGTGGTCGGTCGCGGTTCGGAGTTGCGCGCCCGGTTTGAAGAAGATCCAATCGTTAGGGCTATGCTTGAAAAGTTTGGCGGCCAGATTTCTAAAATCAAGCGCCCGGGCGAGGAATAACAATGGAAGTGAAAGCTCTTCAACAAATGCTGTCCCAGTTCCGCCAGGTGCAGGAGAGTCTCGAGAAGCAGATGGACGGGCTTCTCGTCGAAGCTTCGGCCGGCGGCGGAATGGTCACAGTCAAGATGAACGGACAGAAACAGCTCACCGAAATACGCATCGAGCCGGAAATTTTCAAGAGTAAAGACCAGGAAATGCTTCAGGAGTTGATTCTCGCTGCCGTGAATGACGCCACGCGCCGCGTGGACGAAGAACTTTCCAAGCAGGTAAAAGAAATGGCGGGCGGTATGCCCGGAGTGATGGGCCTGAAAATCCCCGGACTCTTCTGAACCGGATGAGATTTCGAAGAATCGGATCTGCAGCCGCTCCGATTCCCTTCTCGCGTTTTATTCCGACAAAATTCTTTTAACAACGGATCCACATGCCCGATTTTGCGCCCTCAATAAATCGTCTCATCGAAGAATTGAAGCACCTTCCAGGCATCGGCCAGAAGACAGCGCAGCGCCTCGCCTTCCACTTGCTGCGCGGCGATCGCGAAACCGCCTTCGCGCTTTCTGACGCCATTCGCGACGCCAAAGAAAAGATCCGCGAATGCTCAGTCTGCAACAACATCACGGACACCGATCCCTGCCTCTTCTGCACCGGCGCCACGCGCAACAAAGCAATCATCTGCGTAGTCGAAGAAGCCACGAATATTCAAGCCGTCGAGAAGACGCGCCAGTTCAACGGCATGTATCACGTCCTCGGCGGCGCGCTTTCGCCGCTCCAGGGCATCGGCCCCGATCAGCTCAAAATCAAAAGTTTGATCGAACGCCTGAAGGGCGGCGCGGTGGAAGAAATTATCGTCGCCACGAATCCCACAGCCGAAGGCGAAGCCACGGCCGTCTATCTCTCGAAGCTCATCAAGCCGCTGGGTGTCAACGTCACGCGCATCGCGATGGGAATCCCGGTCGGCTCCGACCTCGAATATGCCGATGAAGTCACCATGATGAAAGCAATGGAAGGCCGCCGCGGCCTCTGAGCCGTTCAAAATCCCCGCGCGTCACTTGTTCCCTGCCGGGTCCTGATTCGCCTTGTCGTGCAAGTCCAAACCATACTTCGGCGCATCCTTTGTTCCGGTAATCTTCACCGGTATTTCCGTCATTCCATTCTTCCGGAAAAACGGATCGACTGCCTTCAGGAAAAATGACTTCTTTCCGGTCACGGTCTGCGAGAGCTTTGCCTCCATCCGCAGCTTGCCGCGAAAATCCAGTTCGCCGCTATTCACGCCGTACGTTCCGGCCAGCGCGAGCGACGCCCCTTCCACTCCAAATGTCAGGTTTGAGAATTTCACATTACTGTGCTGCATCGTGAAAGCGCCGTGCAGCTCAGAGAGTTGCGTGCCCTCAGCGCCGAGTTGCGGCTCTCCCTGCGCCTTGTGGCTGAGCGTGTCGATGCGATCCTGAATCTCATTGTTCGTGAACTGAATATCGCCAATCGTAAATTGCCCGTCGAGTGCCAAGCGATCGATCAAATCCTCATCGCGCTCCGGTATGTAAATCTTCGTCTTCAGCCGCTCGTAGCCCGTCATCACCGGCTTATCCGTCTTGACGGTCAGTCGCAGCAGATCTTCCACGCGCCCTTTATCGGAAACAGCATTGAGATCGATCGTCCGGCCCTTGTGTGTGCTCAGATCAACCACTTCGCCCTGCGCCACGATCGTCGTATGCAAGAAAGTAGCCGTCACTTTGTTCAGGATCACATCGCCATTCGTTCCATCCACGATCGCCGAATACACGGTGTGAAGCGGTACCGAATGGCTCGCGGTGCGCAGCGCAAAATCCGGCGTGTCCGTTTCGCCTTCCACTTCCAGATAATCGAGCGGGCCTTTGAATTTTCCTTTCGACGAAAGAATTCCCGACAGCCCTTTCAGCGTGCCGAGATCGGCATGATCGAAACTGAACTTTGCTTCCACTGGAGTGCGGCTCGGCTCCTCGGCGTCCCAGGGTCCAAATTTCCCGATACAGTCAATCTCCCCACGCGGTTTGGGATTCGTCAGGATCGCATGAAAATCCGCCGGCTGATCGAATCGGAAGTTGTTCATGTGGAGACGGTGGATGTAGAAAGGGTGCGCCGTTGCAGCCGGATCCTTTGGAAGAGGTACGATCACAGCGTCATCGGCAATCACCTCGCCAATCACGATCGGAAACTTTTTTGCCAAGTCGGCGTCGGTCCCGCGAATCAGTGGCGGACCGCCCGCATGGCGAGGCGGCGTATGAATTTGCAACCCATCCAAACGCACGCTGCTCACGGTCACCTTGTTAGCCAGCAGCCCTGAAAGGTTCGCATTGAAGGAAACTTTAGCGACTTCGATTAGCGGAGGTATGTCGGTCCTGGCGTTGTGGCGCAACACGACGCCTGTAATCACAACGTGGACGCCGGGCTTCAACGAAATTTCGAAATCCTTGAATTCGATATCGCTGTGGAACCGGAGCCGGAGGTATGCCACCGTCTCGCTGCGAATCATGTCCCGAATTTTTCCGCGCATCGCGAACAAAAGCGCAAATGCCGCTAAGACCAATCCTCCCACGACAGTCGCAAGAATCAGCCACCCACGTTTTGACACCTCGCTGGCACCTCGCGCTCTCGCAACGCTCGAAAAGACTACACATTAATTGTAGCGAATCCGTGGCCGCAATTGTCAAAAGGACAGCATTGAAGGTGGCACCCGATTCGGAATACCGTCCGCATCGGCTATGGGCCGCTTGCTTCCAACACCGCACGAGGTTATATCCAGTTCAGGAAACCAATCGATATGCTGGGAGGACGCAATGCCCTCGTTGAACCAATACATGGCGCAATACGATCACGAGCACACCAATCCCTGGAACAAAGTGATGCACGCGGTCGGAATCCCCATGGTCATAGCGGGTATCGTCCTTCTGTGCATCACCTGGTGGCGCATCGGCCTCGCCCTGTTCATCAGCGGCTGGATCTTGCTCTTCGCCGGCCATCGGATCGAAGGCAACAACCCCGCATTCTTTCAAGGCCTCGTCTACTTCCTCGTCGGCCCCATCTGGATCGCCAAAGAATTGAAAGACGCGCTATTTAGCGCCTCGCACAGGTCAACGCAAACTCACTAACCATTCGACTGCAAGCTAGCGAAACGCTTGACGCGAATGCAACGCAATTGACATCTCTAATTTTAGTTCTTAGGTTCTGCGGGTTTCTTCTCAGAAGGGACCTGAGCCAGCGCTTCCTCGATGCGCTTAAATAGGTCGCCCTTATCGTTGTGGGTGATTCCCGAGAAATTTCCACCCAATGCCACCGTGCAGGTCTCGCCGGAACCGGTCAGCGTGATGTCCAGGTATCGCTTGCCACTAAACGCATTGCCTGTGGAAATAATCCCCTTTTTCTGAGCGTCATCGAGCTGTGCGAAATTGTAGTGTGGAGGAGCTGTCGCTATCTTGACAGCGGACCAGACCCGGTCGCAGCTCGCGGCGAAGACTTGCTCTTTCGGCTTGGCAAACATGGGGTTCGCGAAGGTTATCAACACCAGTGCGATCAAGAATTGTTTCATCTTCTTCTCCGTGCAGCGAACCGATTTCCGCTATCTTAACGTCAATGTCGGGCAAGGATGAACTCTTCTCGCGCTTCAACGTAGTCGATTGGTAACTTCCAGCGCGCAATTTAAGAAGACGAAAAGGCAACTAATCAACTAAGTGTGGCGTCTCACCGACCATTCCGCGCGTTTCAGGGTTGACACAAGCAGCGCTCTCGGTTTCTTGACCCTACGGAGGCGCATTCAAATGAGGAACTCTCTGGCGGTCCTGTTGTTGTTTGCGGCCGTTAGTGCCGGGCCACTTTGGGCGCAGGAGCAACCCTCGGAGTTCGAGGCATACGGGGGGTACTACTACACGCGCTTCAATGTAAATGCCAATGTTCCGGGCATTGCACCCTCGGCAACCTACAACGGAAACGGCGGTGGTGGCCAGTTCGAGTACAACGTCAACCGTTGGCTTGGTGCTGTAGCAGACCTGGGCGGCTTCATTGCGACCAGCAGCGGGAGCGGAGCATTCGCCGGAGCAGGGTTCACCTATCTCTTTGGGCCTAGAGTGAATTTCCGGCGCGGCAAAGTGGTGCCGTTCGCTGAGGCCCTCTTCGGAGGCGTTCGCACAACCGACGGCATCGCTCGATCAACGGGAACCGAAAACAATTTTGCTATGACGGCAGGCGGTGGCATCGATCTCAAAGTGTCCAAGCACGTCTCCATTCGCCCTGTGCAGGCCGACTACTTCATGACAAAAATCCCGGACGGACTGAATAACCGCCAGAATAATTTCAGGTTCAGCGCTGGAGTCGTGTTCCGGTTTGGCTAGAGATCCTTGCGCACAATCCCGCTGAGCGATTACTTACGTGCAGGCGTAAATGCTCTTCACAAAGCGGCGCGGGAATTTGACCTCCGTGATATAATCGAATGGGTAGTTTGTCGTTCGACTAGGAGGTGCGGGCATGAGAGTCGCGCGAAATGCGCGATGTGGCTTCCGCTCCTCTCCCACGCGCGAAATTCTAATAGGAACAATCGAGATTTCAGAAATTGAGTTAAGTTGCGGAAAACACAGCACTAAACAATTTTCTAATAGGGACAAAACTCGGTTATTGCCTCCGCCGAGGCGGAACGCCTTTTTCGGAATTTCAACGCCTGTCTTCGCCCCAACCTCAGATTCACTTCGAAGTTACCCTTTCGCACAATCGCGCAAGGCTGTTCGCTCGCGCCCGACCAGAATGCTAACCTTGGAAATTGCCCCTCGGAGGCTTGGGTGAACGAATCCGCGCTGTCCAACGATCCCGGCACGCAAAAGCGCCGCAGCACGCGCATTGTGCAGGCCGTCCCGCTCACGGTGACGGGTGTGGACGCGCTGGGGCAGCCCTTCAAAGAACGCACCACCACCGTGATGGTGAACTGTCACGGGTGTAAGTACCAGTCGAAGCACTACGTTCCCAAAAATTCGATAGTCACTCTGGATATTCCGACGCCCGAACCGGGCCGCCCGCCGCACTCCGTTCAAGGGCGTGTTGTCTGGGTGCAGCGTCCTCGCACCGTTCGCGAACTTTTTCAGATTGGGCTCGAGTTTGAAACGCCAGGTAATGTGTGGGGTATCGCGTTCCCGCCAGATGATTGGCAAGCGTCGATCGCAGAAGGTGGCACCGACGCGTCGCGCACCTTGGAACTGGTTCAAGAGTTCGAAATAGACGCAGCCGCTTCCGCACCACCAGAAGCTGACGTTCCCGCGCAAGCCGATCCAGCGCTCACCTCCGTGGCCCCTGCTGCCGGGGCACCTGCTGCACCCGTCGCTCATGTGCCAAGCGAGAAGCCTGCTGCGGCTGCACCGGCGGCCACGCCACACGCCGACAGCAAAATGCATCCGGTTACGGTGCCATCTCCTGATGCGCAAGCTGCGATCGCGCGGCAGATGGCAAGAGTGGTGACAGAAGTTAAGGAAAATCTCGACAAGACGATGCGCAAAGGCGCCGAAACGGCGATCGCCGAAGAAATGACGATCGTGCGGCAGCAGCTCGATGTGCAGCTTCACGACGCCGTCGAGCGCGCGATCAAAGTTTCGATGGAGCGCGTCTCCGAAACGTCGGTGAAGAAGGTGGTTCAGGAGGCAGCGCAGCGCACCGCCGCGATCGTGGAAGAAGCGCGCAAAGCCACCGAGATTTCGTCGGAACATCTCGACGCCAAAGTGCGCAACGCGGTGCAGCAAGCGGTCAGCACGGCGGCCGAGCAAGCCGCGCAACAGGCGGCGCAACAAGCTACCGCGCAGAATCTGAAGACTGCGGTCGAAGAAGCTGTGGAACGGGCGATCAGCAGCCGGCAAGCCACGTCGCCGTCGCTCGACATTCTTTCGTCGCCCGAAGCGGCGCAGCGCCATCTGGATGACTGGCGCAAGAGCCTGGAAGACACCGCGCAGAATATCCGCAGCCAGGCGGTGGAGAAAGCCAACGTCGAGGTGGCCGAGGTAAACCGGCGCTGGCAGGAGACGTTTGACACCGCACTGGCCGGCGCATCGCAGAAGATCGGCGCGCAACTGAACGACGCATCGCGCGCGGCACTGGTGCAGGCGCAACAGGACATTGATGCGAGGAAGTCGGGACTCCAGGGAACCCTTGATGAAGTGATTGCGGGCGCGCGCTCCGCCGCTGATTCGCTGAAAGCCGACCTCGAACGAGAGCGCACGCGCACCGAGCAGGCGAAATCAACTCTCCAAGAAGCGGCGCGAACCACTCTCGAATCTGTTCGGGCAGCGGTCGACCAAGAGCGGGCTCGCGTGGAGGAAACGAAGTCGCAGCTCGATGCAGCTGCGCAGAGCACGCTTGAATCCGTTCGGGCGAATCTCGATCAGGAGAGAAAGCGCGCGGATGAAGTGAAGTCACAGCTCGACGCTGCCGCGCGAAGCACGCTCGAATCGGTTCGAGCGAGTCTCGAGCAGGAGCGGGGTCGCGCGGACGAGGCGAAGGCGCGGCTCGAGTCCACTGCGCAATCCATGCTGGATCACACCCAGCAGCGGCTCGACGGAATCCTGGCTGAGAAATACAGCGAAATCGGGCGCAAAGCCGATCAGGCCATCGCAGAACGAGCCGAGCAGATTCAGCCGACGCTAGAAGCCGCAGCGCAGAAAGTGGTTCAGCGCATCTCGGGCGAGTTCGATCAGACCATCGCTTCCAAGGTGGGAGACGCGCAGAGCGTGATTTCGCAGCTTGGCAGCGCCGAAGAGCGCGCCGCTGAGACTCAAACGGCCCTCATCGAACAAATCCAGCAGATCGCTGAACAATCCAGAGAACTGAAAGAGGCCACCGGCGGGCACATCGACAACATCTCCGGCCACGCCGCGAAGATCCAGCGCTCGCTGCAAGAGCAGGCCATGGAAGTGGCGGAGCAGGCGGCGCAGTTCCGCAATACCGTCGTCGAACACATCGACCAGATTTCCGGTCACGCTTCGAAGATTCAGGATTCGGTGCGGCAGAATCTGAAGCGGCAGTCGGATAGCGCCGTGCAGGAATCGCTCGAGCGGTTGCGCCAAGAAGCGGCCAAGGTTCCGGCTGAGGTCGAGCAGTCTTGCCGCGAGGTGGTTTCGAAGGTCACCGAGGACATCGAGCGCAAGGGCACCGAGACCGAGCACCACACATATGAAGCGCTGCTGAAGGCGTCCGAGTGGTACCAGAAAAAAGCGCAGACCACGATGCAGACATCGATGGAGCGGTCGGTTGAGCAAGCAACGACCTCGTTGCGCGACCGCGCGGCGGAAACTTCGCGCTTGCTGGCTTCCGAACTGGATCACTACCGGCGGACGTACGTGGAGCATAGCCAGGCACAGATTGAAGATGCGGCCAAGGAAGTGGTCGATCGCCAGCGCAACAAGTTGAGCGAGAACGCGGAAGTGGCCGGCGCGACCTTTGCGAACCAGGTGAATCGCGTGACGCTCGAATCGCTGAGGCGCTTCGAGGAATCGTCGCGCGAGGCGCTCGAGAAGGCGCGCTCCGATATGGAGTTCAACCGCGAAGGCTCACTCGTGGAATTTCAATCAAAGCTGGACGAACGGATGCTCGATGGAGTGGAGCAGGCGCGCGTTTACCTGCAATCGCAGCTGATGCCGCTGGTCGAAAATTGGCAGGCGCAGCAGGAGCAGGAGAAAAAAGCCTGGATGGAGCGGCTGAAGAAAGCTACGGACGAGAACATCGATCACTACAAAGAGCGGCTCGAGAATGCGTCGAATTCGTGGCTGCTCGCTTCCGCCACCACGCTCGGCCAGCATTCGCAGACGGTGCTCGATACGATCGCCAAAGCCGCCGAAAAGCGCCTGCGCGATACGTGCTCGGAAGTTCTCTCCGGAATGGGCGACACCTTGAAGAACCGGCTGCTGGGACTTTCCGCGGATTTCAGGCCCAACGACGAAGAAGACGACGACCTGCCGAAGCAAACGAAGTAACCGACAAACTTTCCAAATCGCGTTCCCAAATCTTTGTCAATTTATCAGCTTTAATTTCAATTTTACGCCGCCGATTTTTTGGCGTCAAAATTTCAGCGAAAAATTTTATAGCGAAGTTTTCCACGGCGATTTTTGGCGCGAACCGCGATGCCGGTATAATGGCTGGGTTATGTCCAACCATGCTTACGTCAGCATCTGGTGCAAGGATTTCTCCGAGCCGCGGATTCTGGAGCAGTTTGGGGCGCTGCTCGCCACGGTTCCCTTCTCCGCTACCGCGCCGGGATTCGGCTATCTTGTGGTTCGCGCGGTGGATGCCACCGAATCGCCGATTCTGGAGCAGGATTTGCGCGCGGTGCCGCTCGACGCGAACGGCGTGATCGAACTCGCGAAAGATCACCTGAACAACGACTCCGCCTACGAAGTCCGCGCGGACTGGGATCTCTGGACGTACGATGACGCGCTCGGACGTTGGCAGCTTCAGCCGCAGCCGCTCGAACTCCTTTGCCATGGCGAAGATTACGACGACGGGTATTGGCGCGAATTCGGACATCTGGAAATCGACCTGGGATTCGAGCATTTTTTCACGGGGCACGGGGGTTTGCTCGGGTTCCGCCGCGGTGAGAAGGCAAACCCAGAAAGCGCAGAGGAAAAAAAGTTCCTCGAGGCCATGGAACGGCCCGAAAACCTGAGGAATTACCAGGAAAAGACCACCGAAAATATTCGTAGACTCCTAGAGTGGGTTCGCCGCATCGAAAAGGCTGTACCGATCGAGCGTCTGAAAATGTGGTCCGAGGGCGAAGAGAATTTTGAATCGCGGATCGAGGAGATTCTCGCGGCTCGGTAGCGTGGCTGCGGGGTGCAGCCTGGGAAAATTAAAGTCTCGGAGAATCCTTCTGCCTGGCAGAGCCAAACGGCTACAATTGTGTGAAATATTGATGAAGCGCTACGCCATTTTCGCGGCAGCCGGTGTCGTCGCGCTCGTTTGCGCAGGATGCGACAAGTCGTTCATGTCGTCCTCTGTGGAGTCGACTAAGAACGGAACGACGCACCCGGCAGCTCCTGCGAAACCCGCGACTCCTCCCGATATTCAAGCGGCTGCTGAAGCAGCGCTCGGATCGGAAACGGAGGTGCTTGCGTTTGGCGATCTGGCGAAGAATGGCAAGCAGCAGATATTTGCGGTGAACCGTTTGAAATCCACGCCGCAGGGAGTGATGCCGGGAACGCTGGTGAGCAGAGCCGTGGTGCTGGAGAACGACGGCGGCAAATGGAAGGAAGTATTCCGCTGCGACGAGCATTTGCAAAACCCAAAAGGCTATCTCGGCGGGACACCTCTTGCGCCCGTGGCGGCGTGGCGGCTGCAATCCGAGCAGCACGAAGACAAGGGATTGCAGATGTATTTCACGCCTCTGGCCAAGCCGGCCGGTGGTTACATCGAAACGATCGGAATACGCTGGAATTCCGAGCTGAAACTGTATGAGTCGCTCGATCGCACGTACGAACATTTTCTTGGCGAAACGAAAAATCTGGAATCGCCGGAATCGCAGGTAAGGCAATGAGCGCAATCGCACAACCCGTGGCAGCCGCGGCGCGGCCGGCGAAGAAGCCGTCGGGCTGGCAGAATCTGAAGCCGCTGCTGCCGTACGTGGGGCGGTACAAGGGGATGGTGACGCTCGGCCTTTTCCTCGACGCTCTGATGGGAATTGCAGGAGCGCTACCGCTGCTGATTCAGGGAATTATCGCGGATCTGCTCAACGGGCTTCCACAGCCGCTCACGACACTATCGGGCACGGCGCGGCAAACGCTCGCGCCTTTCCTGCGGCACTATGCGCCGCTCAACACTCATTCGCTCGCGATCTATTGCTGGATCATCGTGGGAGCGATGCTCGCGAAGGGAATCTTTTCCTTCTGGACGCGGTGGATTCTGATCGGAGTGTCGCGCGAAATCGAATTCGACCTGCGGAACGATCTATTCGACCGTTTCGTGGCAATGGATCCGGAATTCTACGTGAGGAATCGCACCGGCGATCTGATGTCGCGGGCAACGAACGATCTGAATGCAGTGCGCATGGTGCTTGGTCCAGGAATCATGTACACAGCAACGACGATCGCGACGTCTGTAGTGGCCCTGTTTTTTATGATCCGGCTTTCACCCGGTTTGACGCTGTGGGTCCTGGCGCCTGTGCCCCTGGTGGTGATCGCCGTTTACCATTTTGGGCAGACGATTCACAGGCTCTCAGAGCGGATTCAAGCGGCGCTGGGCGGGCTCTCGACGCGGGCGCAGGAAAATTTGACGGGCGTGCGGGTGGTGCGCGCGTATGCGCAGGAAAAATCGGAGATCGAGCTGTTCGAGAAAACGAACCGCGACTACGTTGACCGGAACGTCCTGTTGATCGGAACGTGGAGCATTTTCTTTCCCGCGCTGACGGCGCTCATCGGTGTGAGCTTCGTGATTCTGCTGGGTCGCGGGGGCATCCTGGTGATCGAGCAGAGAATATCGCTCGGAACCCTCGTCTCCTTCTATGCGTTCCTCGGGCTTTTGATTTTCCCGATCATCGCGCTGGGCTGGGTGACGAACATATTCCAGCGTGGCGCAGCGTCGATGGGCCGCTTGATGTACATCCTGACTGCCGAACCGAATATCCGAGACAGTGCCGAGATCGGAAGGAAAAGCGCTGGAGCCGATGGGAACTCGGCGCCAACAACCGGAACCGCGAACGAAACTCCGATTCGGGGTGAAATTGAATTTCGGCATTTGACCTTCGCGTACCCAACGGCTCCCGATAATTCTCCAAATGAACCTGTGCTGCACGACATTTCGCTGCACGTTCCTGCCGGCAGCACGTTGGCGATTGTCGGGCCGACCGGAAGCGGCAAATCGACGTTGGCGACGTTGATTGCGCGATTGTGGGAGGCGCCGCCAGGAACCGTGTTGATCGATGGGCGTCCGATTCAAGACTATCCGGTGGCTGAACTGCGCCGCGCGATCGGCTACGTGCCGCAGGATACTTTCCTTTTCAGCGAAACGATTCGCGAGAACATCGGCTTTGGCGTAGACAACGTCCTAGATGAAGCCGTCCTCGAGGCTGCCGAAATTACGAGTATTTCGGGCGAGATTCAAGGCTTTCCAGAGCGCTTCAGCACAATTCTCGGCGAGCGCGGCATTACGCTCTCGGGAGGGCAGAGGCAACGCACGTCACTGGCGCGCGCAATCGCTCGCAAGCCCAAGATTCTGGTTCTCGACGACTCGCTCTCGAGCGTTGACACGGCCACGGAAGAGCGAATCCTGAGCGGGTTGCAAAGCGTGATGAAGGAGCGCACGACGATTCTCGTCTCGCACCGTGTTTCGACCGTAAAAAATGCCGACCAGATCGTGGTGCTACGCAACGGGCGAATCATCGAACGCGGCACGCACGATGAACTGCTGGCTCTCGGCGGTTATTACGCCGATCTCTATCAGAAGCAGCTCCTGGAAGCAGAACTGGAACGCGAATGAGCGATTTCCGCGAAGAAGAGAAACTCGGAAAGCTTTACGACACGCGGCTGACGCACCGGCTGATGAAATATCTGCGGCCGTATCGCTGGCAGGTTTTAGTCGCGGTGGCGATGAGCCTGGCGGTGGCGGGAATGGAAATTGTGGGGCCGTTCCTTTTTGGACGGGGCGTCGACAGATTCATTCTTCCCGGCTTTCGCCAGGAAATCACTTTGAAGCAGGCGACGCTCGGCCTCGGCCTGATTGTGCTGGCGTACCTGGGTTCGCTGGCGGCGAGTTTCGCGCTTCAGTATCTGCAAATGCGGATCATGCAATCCGTCGGGCAGAAAACGATGTACGACCTGCGCAAGGAAATTTTCGAGCATCTGCAGCGGCTGCCGATGACCTTTTTCGATCGCACTCCTGTGGGGCGGCTGGTGACGCGTTCGACGACGGATGTGGACGCGCTCAACGATCTTTTTGCTTCGGGCGTGGCGGCGATGCTGAACGATTTCGTACTTCTCATCGGGCTCGCCGTGTTTTTGATCCGCTGGCATCCGCTGCTCGGGCTGGTGACGCTTTCTCCGCTGCCGTTCATGTTTCTGCTGACGTACATCTTCCGGAATCACGTACGCGATGCGAATCGCAACATTCGCACCGCTATCGCGCGCATCAATGGGTTTCTGCAGGAACATATCAGCGGAATGTCGGTGGTTCAGCTTTTCAACCGCGAGAGAAAATCGCGCGCGCAATTTGAGGAACTGAACCGGATTCACATGGAAGCGTACAAAGACGCGATTGACGCTTTCTCGTATTTTTATCCGGCGGTGGAACTTTTGAGCATGAGCGGAGTGGCACTGCTGTATTGGGTGGGCGGCATTCGCGTGATTGCCGGAACTTTTACGCTTGGCGTGCTGATTTCGTTTATTCAGTATGCGCAGCGGTTTTTCCGGCCGATTCAGGATCTCAGCGAAAAATTTAATATTTTGCAGGCGGCGATGGCGGCGTCGGAACGCATTTTTGGCCTGCTGGACGAGCCAGTGACGATCGTTTCGCCGGCGAAGGTGCATTCGCTGCCTGCGCCGCGAGGTGAGATTGAGTTCCGCAACGTCTGGTTCGCTTATAACGGCGGAGCGGATCCAAAGGAAGAGGATTGGGTGCTTCGCGATGTCTCCTTCCGCGTGGAGCCGGGGCAGACGCTGGCCATCGTTGGGCACACGGGCGCGGGCAAGACGACGATTATTCAGCTGCTGCTGAGGTTTTATGATGTGCAGCGCGGCGAGATTCTGCTCGATGGCGTGAACATTCGCGAGATGGATTTGCAGGATCTGCGGAAGATGTTTGGCATCGTGCTGCAGGATCCATTCCTTTTCACGGGCACGCTGGAATCGAACGTGAAACTCGGTACAGAAAAGATCAACCGGGCGGATACGGAACGGGCGCTGCGCGAGGTGGGACTTGGGCCGTTCGTTGAATCGCTGGAGCAGGGCGTCGAAACGCCGGTGACGGAGCGCGGCTCGACTCTTTCGGTGGGGCAGCGGCAGCTGGTGAGTTTTGCGCGCGCGCTGGCGCATGATCCGAAGTTCATGATTCTCGATGAAGCCACGTCGAGCGTCGATACCAAGACCGAGCTTCTGATCCGTGAGGCACTCGACCGGCTGCTCGAAGGGCGCACGGCGGTGGTGATCGCGCATCGGCTGAGCACGATTCAGCACGCGGATCGGATCCTTGTGTTTCACAAGGGCCGTTTGCGCGAACAGGGGTCGCACCAGGAACTTCTCGGCCTGCGCGGAATCTACTACCGGCTGTATCAGCTTCAGTACAAGGAACAAGAGCTTTCGCTTCCCGTTCACGGCGCGGGGGCGTCCGGATTCTCGCATCCGCTTCCAGCCGATGACTGACGCGGCGGGTTGCGCCTGCCAATATGCTGGGCCTCTCCAGTTTTCCTCACGCCTCATTGAACTCATCTTCGAACGTATCTTCGGACGCAACCGATGAGCGCGCCCGAAATTCTGATTTCTGCAGGTGAGGCGTCGAGCGATATGTATGCGGCTCGTCTTGCGACGGCGCTGCGAGCGCGCACGGGGGCGCGACTATTTGGAATGGGCGGAAAGCGAATGGCTGAAGCCGGTGTTGAACTTATCGCGGACTATCACCAAGTTGCCGTCGTCGGCATTTCGGAAGTGCTGCACAAAATTCCGACCGTGGTTGGCGTGCAGCGGAAGATCGCTTCGGAAGCGGTGCGGCGGCGCGCGGCGCTCGCGATTCTCGTTGATTCTCCGGGGACTCATCTTGGCGTCGCGCGGAGGCTGAAGAACAATGGGATTCGCGTGGGCTATTTCATTGGACCGCAGGTGTGGGCATGGCGGCCGGGGCGAGTGCGGGTGGTTGAGCGGCTTGTCGAGCGCATGGTGGTGATTTTTCCTTTTGAAGAGGAGATTTACCGCGAGGCGGGAGTGCCGGTGGATTTCGTCGGGCATCCACTCGTTGACGTGGTGCGAGCTTCGATGAGCCGCACGGAATTTGCGGCGCGGTACGGGCTTGATGCAGGGCGCCCGATTGTCACACTGCTGCCCGGGAGCCGTCGAAGCGAAATCCAGCGGCACTATCCGTTGATCATGGAAGCGTGCGAACGGCTTTCGCGAAACGCGCAGGGCCGCGGGCCAATACAGTTCGTGCTGGCAGCGGCACCGGCCTTGGGTTCGGAGCCTTTTTCTCCGTATGGGCGACCGGGTATTTCGGTGACGCGTGTGGAAGGAGCCACATATGACGCGCTCAGCGCCGCCGACTGCGCCATTGTGGCGAGCGGCACGGCCACTGTGGAAGCCGCGCTATTGGGAACGCCAATGGTGGTGGTCTACCGCGTAAGTCCCACGAGCGCCTTTGTGCTGAAGCGAATGGTGCGCTCACCTTTCATCGCCATGGTGAATCTAATTGCCGGGCGGCGCGTGGTGCCGGAATTGATTCAAGACCAATTCACTTCTGCGGCGGTGGAAGAGGAAGTGCGCAATCTGCTGGAATCACCTGCCGTGCGCGATGAGATGAAAGCGGGCCTGGCAGAGGTGCGAACGAAACTTGGTCCGGGTGGGGCGATCGAGCGCGCGGCGGCCATTTTCGCGGGGATGCTGTAAGCTTTCGGGATAGGCAACTACAGCGGCCAGTCTGGTATCTTAGTAATGCAGCGCCAACGAGCGGTTTCGAGAGGCTGTTTCTTGTTCAAAATTCAACGACTGGCCAGTCTGCTGGTGGTTTCGCTTGCCTTTGCACTCCCTGCTCTGGCACAGGCACCTCATAGTTTTCCATTCCGCGCGACGAATTATGACGTGGAAGTGATTCTCCATCCTGATGACCAGAACATAACCGCAACTGTGAAGGCAGATTTCGTCGCCGAGCAAGTTTCGAAGACGGTAGTCGTGGAGCTACATCCGGACTTGAGGATCGCGACCGTTCACGAGCCGAACGGGAAGCCGCTCGAATTCAGCCGCGACACGAATTATCCGCTGCTCGTCAGCATCGGACTTCCTGAGGCAGCGTCGCCTGGGAAGAAAGTGACGCTGCAGTTTGATTATGCCGGGCCGATTTCAAGCGAAGACGACAGCCCGACAAAAGGCGTGCGCTTCGCGAATATGGACAAGACGTCGGCTTATCTTTTGCTTCCCGCGCGCTGGTTTCCGCTTACGAATTACACTTCGAACCGCTACACCGGGACTTTCAAGCTCATCGTGCCGGACACTTTTGTGGTGGTGGGTACGGGGAAGGCAGATCCACCTGTGGCGCAGCCTGCGCTGGGGCGCGGGGATACGGCGAAATCCGCATATACATTTCATTGCGACAAACCCGGACGAGTAGGATCGTTTGTCGCGGGGAGTCTGCAGCTTTCGCCGGTGCAGACCGAGGGATTGAGCACTTCTGTCTATACTCCGCCCGCGCAAGCAAGCACGGCGAATTCGTACGCGACGGCGCTCTCGCACATCGTTTCGTATTTTTCCGAATCATTTGGCGGACTCGAGGCGGAGCCTTCCTGGACCATCGCGCAATTGCCGGACGGCACGCTGCAGGGATACGCAGGGCCCGGACTGCTTTTGATCAGCGCGCGGCAATGGACGACGAAAGCGAATGAGCGAATGCTTTCGCAGCTTGCGGCCGAACAGTGGTGGGGCGAACGCGTGATGCCCGCAACTGTGGGGGATGTGTGGCTCACGGATGGGCTCTCACGTTACGCGGAAGCGATGTATGCGGAGCAGTCGGATGGAGTAGCGGGTCTGCACAAGGCGCTCGAGGATTTTGCCGTGGGCGCGCTGATGTATGAGGATACCGCGCCGATCGCGCAATCGCAGCGGCTGGCGTCATTTTCGAACGAGTATCGCTCGGTGGTATCGGATAAGGGCGCGCTCGTGTTTCACATGTTGCGCACCGAACTGGGCGACGACGCGTTCAGTTCGCTGCTGCATGATTTTTATAAGAAGTACGACGGGAAGACGGCGACGATTGCGGAATTTGAGGCGATGGCGAAGACGAAGGTGCCGCCTCCGGTGAAAGGGCAGCCGCCTATTAATTTGACTTCGTTTTTTGCGCAGTGGCTTAACTCGACCGGCATTCCTGAGTTCAGGCTCGAGTACATTACGTATCGCACACCGAAGGGATTCAAGGTTGTGGGCAAGATTCACCAGGATTTGGATACGTTCCGCATGCCTGTGGAGATTCGCGTGGATACGGAGGGTAATCCCGAGTTCAAGAAATTGCTGGTGACCGGAACGACTTCGGATTTCACGATCGAGACGTTCGGGCGGCCGAAGCCCAATGGAATCGTGATCGACCCGAATAATAATTTGCTGAAATCGAGTCCGCGGCTGCGGGTGCATGCAGCGATTGCGCGAGGCGAGGGTTTTGCGGAGCTCGGCAAATATTATGAGGCGATTCAGGAGTATCAGAAGGCACTGGATCTGCAGCCGGGAAATTCGCTGGCGAACTTTCGGATGGGCGAGGCGATGTTCTACCAGAAGAATTATCAGTCGGCGGCGAATGCGTTTCGCGCGGCGCTGAGCGGGGATCTCGATCCGAAGTGGACGGACGTTTGGAGCCATATTTACATTGGGAAGATTTGGGACCTGCTCGACCAGCGCGCTCGGGCCGTGAATGAGTACAGCCTCGCGCAGCATACCGGCGACGACACTGCGGGAGCGCAGGCGGAAGCTACGCGGTTTCTGCAAAAGCCGTACTCGGCGGATGCGGCTGTGAATGCGGCGAACACGCCCTCTCCCGCTGATAGCGACAAGGCCGGCGCGGGGTCATCAGCCGCGCCGGGGTCGCAAGCGGGCTCACAATCGGGGAATTCCGGCGGCGACCGGCCGGTGCTTAAGAAGCGGCCTTCGAGCGATTAGTCGGTTCCCTTTGGTCGTCGCGATATTTTAGAGCGGTTGCAAGCCTGCCAGGTTGACTGAGTCAATTCCCTTCTGTTGAATGAGCACTTTGAATGTCTCGCCCATTCCTTCGGGGTGAATCAGCGTCTTGAATTGGGATCGAGCCGCTATTTTTTCGTGCTCGCTTGCGCCCGTGTTTTCCAGTTCCGCGAAATTCGAGTCCCGCGCGAGCGCTAGAAGGAAATTCGTCTGAGATGTGAAGCCGGCGCGAATGAGACCGCCTCGCGCGCCCCACAGATCGAGCGCCGTGAAATTTACGTGCGTCGTGAGATCTTGCGCGCCGGGAGCACGGTAGAAATCTTCGCCTGCACGATGGCGACCGTAAGCCATCAGGGTTCCGCGCATGTGTCGCTCGTCGTAAAGCTCCTGGGCTTCATGGCCGTAATCAATCGTGAGGACGAATCCCCGATGCAGACGGCGCTCTGCATCTTCGATCCAATTGCACGCGGCGAGATTCGCTTCGGCCATTTGCCCTTCATGCAGGGCAATTCGCTGTGTTTTGAAATACTCAGCGATTGCCATAGACGAAACCGGTCCGAGTTCCTCGCAGAATCCGTTCTGTGAATACGTGACATATATCTCCCGCAGCTCTTCGTTGGCGCGCAGTACCCGGTGCACTGCAAACGCATCGATTAGTTCATTTGAAAATATGCACCCGTGCGGAATTTCGGCTGGCAGTTCGTCGCTCGAACAAAACCGCCCGCTCGCAATGTGATCCTCGAGATTCTGTATCTGCGCTTTTCGGCGCACGACCGATCGCTCGACAGCAGCATAACGCATGGCCGAGTAGAATTCGCCCAGGGACTCGCGCGCGCAGTCCAGAACTTGCTTCGCCAGGCGCCCGGTGCCGGCACCAGGCTCGACTAATGTGAACGGCTGTGGCTGGCCGAGCACAGTCCACATTTCGTGAAACTGGCGCGCGAGCAGACGACCAAACATTGGAGTCACATCGACACTCGTGATGTAGTCGCGGCGCTCCTTTTGATTTGCCTTCGTGTAATAGCCGTGCTCTGGATGATACAGGCAGGCGTCCATGTATTCGGCAAAGGTGATTCGGCCCCGCGATTTGATCTGCTCGGCGAGAATTGCAGCGAGCGGCGTGGAATCCGAACGCACGCGAGTCAGTTTTCCCGTTGCGGATTGCGGGTGAACATTTCGATCACGTAGTCGTGCAGGCAGTCGTAGAGATGCTTTTGAAAAGTCCAGGGGAACTGGGAGTGCTCAATCTCGCGCGGGCGAAGCTGAATCGTGTATTCGTGGACTTCCGGTTGCGAGGGCTTGAAGCGGATGAGCACTTCCACCGATTCTTTTGCGCCCCGGGCTTCAAAATCGAACAGCGGATGCTCGTATTTCGCGAGTTCGTTCCGCACTTTCGAGAGCATTTCGTCTTCGGGGGTCATGGCGCGGCCGTTCCCCCGTCCTTCATCTCAGCGAAGGCGCGCTGAAACGTGTCGAGCGCGTCTTTGTCGAACAGAACGAACGATACTTTTTCCAGAGATGTAGGGCCTTCGAAGTGCTTCGCCACCTCGCGCAGCATAACGTCCGCGCATTCGCGCATCGGGAAGCCGGCGATGCCCGTTCCAACCGCAGGGAACGCGATTGTCTTCAGTTTCTTTTGCGCCGCAATTCGCAATGAATGGGCCGTGGAACTGCGCAGCGATAGCGCATCAGTGCGGCCACCCAATTCCATACTGGCGGCATGGATCACATAGCGCGCCTTGAGTTCCCCAGCGGTCGTGATGGCCGCGCCGCCAACAGGAATTGTTCCGATTTCATCGCACTCGGCCTGAATTTTCGGGCCGCCTTTGCGCCGGATCGCTCCGGCCACGCCTCCGCCGAGCTGCAAGTCGTTGTTTGCGGCATTGACGATCGCATCTGTATTCATCTCTGTTAGATCACCTTGCAAGATTTCAATACGATGAGCGGAGTTCATTCGATCCCGGCCTTCGCGCGAAGGGGCGCAACTGCGTCAGCCGCAGACGGTTGAGGCGATTCGCAAATAATGGCGACTTCCATGCCCATCCGCCGGGCTGCTGCAGAGCACGCTGCGATGATCGCGTCCGATGTGTCTGCTCCACGAACGAGTTCCACCCGTGTGATTTTTGGCACAGGATTAACGAAGCGCATTCCTATGCAGTCTTCAGTGCGAAAGGTAATCGAGGCAATTTCTGTGATTGAAAGCGACGTGTTGCTCGCCAGGATCGCTCCGGGCTTGGCAAATTTATCGAAGATCGTGAAAATCTCGAGCTTCACTTCCATCTCGTCAGGGACGGTCTCGATCAACATGTCAGCCACTCGGCAAACTTCATCGACCCGACCGGCGGTAGAGAATCGGGCGAAAGCAGAGTCTCGCTCCTTTGAAGATAGCGCGCGATGAGCAACGTGGCCGTCGAGCGATTGCTCGATGTAGGCGATTCCCCTATCGAGCATTTCGCGCGACACGTCCTCGAGAACCACCCGATAACCCCCGAACAAAGCAGCGAGCGCAAGCTCCCGCCCTACTGGATTTGCACCAATTACCCCGATAGTCTCGATCTGCATCATCAATCCAGAATCCAGCGACTAAGCCGGCACAGGAAAAAGCGTGGCCGCGTTGTCATATAGAATTTTCTGTTGCGCCGCCGCAGAAATCGGCAAAGCGCGGAATTTCGCAATGTTACCAATCACGTCAGGAACACCCGGTCCCGGCCAATCGGTTCCGAACAGCACTTTATCGGCGATCTCCTCGATACGCGGAAAATATTCCATCAACTTCTGCGGCGGAATGCCGGAAATATCCATATACATGTTCGGGTGCCGGCGAACGAGAAAGAAGGCTTCGTTCATCCAGAGCGGGCGGCCACCATGCGCGAGTATTACAACGAGGTCAGGAAAATCCACCCCTACATCGTCGGCGAGCATTGGTTGCGCGTAAGTGTTCCGAGCGCCGAGAAAAATCGAAGTCCCCGTGTGAATCATCACAGGCATGCGATTGGCCTGCGCCCTTTCGTACATTCCGCGCAGCGGACCAAGCCCATTGCGGTAATCATTCGGAGCAAAAAGCTGGTGCGACGGATGCACTTTCAACGCGCGAATCCCGATTTTCTTGAGCCGGTCAACTTCAGCACCTGGGTCGGAGACGTATCTCGGATGGACAGAGCCAAACGCCAGCAGACGCTTCGGATCAGCAGCACAATAGCGCGCCACCCATTCGTTCACTTCCGAAGTAAATCCAATCACATCTGGACTGACGTAGTTAATCAGTCCGGCGCGCTCGATCTCCGCGCTGTCCATGAATTTCAGAAATTCACTTGGGCTCGCGGCAAACCGAACGGCGTCCTCAAAATCCTTCCGCCCGCGCCGAACGAGTTCCTGGGCCTCGGGCTTGAAACCCTCCATCGGCGTGATGTGAATGTGGATGTCTATAACCGGAGGCAAGTGGGCTCCCCAAGATGAAAAGAAGCATCCGCAGAAGCGTCTACAACCTGGCGATTCCGTCTTCGTCGAATCCAATTACCACTCGGCCGCCGGCCACAATCACCGGCCGCCGTATCAGATTCGGGTCCTTGGCCATCATTCGAATCGCCTGGGCGCGAGAGGGCGGCTTCTTCTTCATATTCTTCCGGCGGTACAGCGGGTTGCGGGAGTTCAGGAACTTGCGATGATCGCGGCGGCCGATCAGTGTTTCGATCTCAGCAGCCGTGAGCCGATGCTTCACCAAATCTCGAAAATCCAATAGCACGCCCTTGCGTTGCAGCCGAGTCTTCGCCTTGCGGCACGAGGCACAACTGGATTTGTAGAGAAACTTTACCTTTCTCTTAGCCTTCGCGCGCGGCTTCGATTTCGGACGTTTTACGGGACTTATCGAATGCTCCTAATATCGCGGAATTTTGGGATCGATTTCAGCGGACCACCGGTCGATTCCACCTGCCATCGATTTGGCGCCAGCTATGTCTTGCGAGCGCAGCCACGCCGCAGCATCGAGGCTACGGATACCATGATGACAGAACAAAATGATGTTGTCGGCCTCTTCGAATTTCGCCAGGTTGGAGGGAATTTCGCGCATCGGGACGAGCACAGCGCCGTCGATCCAGGAAGTTTCGAATTCCCATTTTTCGCGCACATCTACAAACAGAAATTTATCGCCGCGCTCCAGCATGCCCTTCACTTCGCGCGGCGTGATTTCGATATTCGCTAAAAGATCGTCAGCCATCAGTATCCATAATCCGCGGGCGCAGACAGCGCATGTTCGCGCACCCGAAGCGCGTCATATCGTTCCGCGCTGAGCCTTTGCATATATTCGCGCCGGTCGCGCACCTGCAAAACCCACCTCGACAGCCAATTCTCGAAATCTTCTGTTCGCTTCGTTTGCTCGTGATACTCGCTGAAGAATGCGTTATCGCGACTATAGTAGCCCTGAACGGGAGACGGATGCGCGCCGCCCGGCTCATGGACGACAGCCGACACCATAAATCCCGGGATCAAAGTGCGATTGGGATCCGATGCAATCACTTCGGGTTCGACAATTTCTTCTGCGATGACGATCACCTTTCGAGACGCACGCGCACCGTCAATCGCGACGCCCAAGCTTCCCCAGACATGGACGTTTCCTTGCGCATCAGCGCGCTGCACGCTGATGATCGCAACGTCCGGCCGCAGCGCGCGGACGGCAACCAGTTTCTCTTCACTCACGGGCGATGGAAATTCGCGCAAGTTTCCGTTCTTCTTGAGCAGATCGCTGCCCAGCGTGGCATAGGTGGGCATGAACGGTACGCCCAGCGCCGCCGCGTGCAATGCCAGCGCCAGCGTGAAATTCGAGTAATCAACTGTTTCGAGACGCCGAGGAATTCCCTGCTCCACCGCGCGCCGGAAGCAATACCCCACGCCCGCGGAAACATTTCCCACCCACGCTGCCATTACGCGCGAGACGCAACCTGCACCGATCAGCTGGTCAAATAAAATGTCGGAGATTGGTCCAACGAGTGTGAGGTCGCGACGGCCCTGTCGAATCAGTTCGTGTCCCGCCGCGAATGGAATCATCTGCTCGAGTTGCGCTCCGAGCAGCACCATCGAGCCGGACGGCACATGGCGCGCGATCGCGTCGTGCATCGTCGTCAATTTGGATTCGCCGGCCATCATCTCCCACTGAAATAAGGATTCAAGCTACCGCGTCCAGAAATGATTCGGATCAATCTCGCGCATTACGTCGAGCTCGGAATCGCTTGGCACCTGCGTGTCCACCAGCTCGTCGGCTACGCGCAACGTCCAGCCCGTGTTTGTGAGCACTTCTTCAACGCTAACCCCTGGATGAACCGAAGCGAGGTACGCCTCGCCATCCGCCCCGAATCGAAGCACGCCCATCGTCGTGATTATGGCTGACGGTCCTGACGATAGAGGAAGCCCCTGCGCGTAACGCCAACCGTCGCCGAAACCATAACCCGGCGAAGTGATATGACTAACGCGCTCAGTCAAACGCCCGCGTTCATGGGCGAGTAAAACGACGGTGCGCTTCGCGAGGCATGCAATGTCGCACGCGCCTCCCGATCCAGGCAAGCGCTGCATTTCGCGATTGCGATGTCCCCACGTGCTGTTCAGATTGCCGAATCGGTCGACTTCCGCGGCGCCCAGAAAACCCATATCCACGCGGCCCTGCTGCAAGAGGCCCATCACATCGAGCATCTGTCCGCACTGCGTGGCAGAGCGGAGGTTTGGCGGATCGCCCATCGTGTAAAGAAGTTCTTTGGAAGGAGTTTCGCGGATGATTCCGTTTTCGAAAAGACCGATTGCGTGCGGAGCGTGGGTGCGTCGCGCGACCAAGAACGCCAGCATCGGCAGCCGCATTCCCACAAACACCAGCTCACCGTCGCGGATTTCCCGCGCCGCCGCAGCCACCATCAATTCGCTGAAAGTAAAACCGCGCGCATCGCTTTCCGCGTCCGTGCGAGCGCGCACGTTATTCCATGCTCCCCTTCTGCTCGACCCACTTCGGCTCGGTGACCTGAATTTCGTTGACGAGCTTGATGTCCTCGGCTTGAGGAATCATTTCTTTCATGTGCTCCGCGAATTTCTCGGGACTTAGCAGTTCGCCAGTGACGCTGTACGGCTGATCCGCAAATTCGCCGATATGCCGATTGAACTTCATGTCAGGAACGTACAGCGGCGGCTGTCCCGCGGGAACGTGCCGGTTGATCTGCTCGATCAATTTCTCGCACTCGAGATGATAGAGCTGGCGATTGTGCTCGTTCATGTGGCCGAGGTCAGCTTCCTGATGAGTTTGAGCTTCGTCGTAGCGGCCTTTCAAGCCCCAGACATAAAACCAGTGCGCGGAGCTCGAGGAATCAACGCCGAAGAGGTCGTAGCTCACCGGAATCCACTTGTTGATGTATTTCTGGACGATATTCAGCGGCACAACGCCGGCTTTCACGATTCGCTTCAAGCCATCGTGACCCGTACCCAGATGGAAGGACTCTTCGCGCAGCATCGGATTCATCGACTGCGCGAGCGGCTCGAAGCCCGAATAGCTCAACATTGTGAGCTGAAATTTTCCGTCGCGATCGACGAAATCGGTGTAGGTGAAAAAGTCGAGCCAGTTGTCGACGATCTGATTGAACGCGCCCAGTAGGCGCTTCTGTTCAAAGGCGCGCCGTTCGAGCATCTTCTGCGCTTCCACTTTGCCGCTGTAGCCAAAATGATTGATCAGCAGGTGGCACATCTGCCAGCCGTGGCGCATTTCTTCGGTCACCACGCGGCAGAGAGATTTGCGATCGTGCTCGCTCGGAGAATGTGCGAAGAGACGCCGCTGCTGTTCAACCGACGCAAATTCCGTATCGCCCTGGTAGACGATCAAGTTCATCAGGCCATCGCGGATTCTCTGGTCAGGTATCTGCAGCACGCGCTGCCATTTCGGACGGCCTTTGAAAGCGCCGAATTCGATTTCGTTCGAACGCGTTGGCCCGAATTTCGCCTCGAATTGATAATTCTCAATTTCAGGATAGTTCACGCCGATATCATTTCGCCATACGCGAAACAGGTCTACCCAATCATCAAAAGTGCCGATCCGTGCTGCAGGCATTGAAGTCTCCTCAATAATTTCGTTATTAAATCTAGCTAATCATTAATGGCGGGCTAGTGCCCTTTAAAATTCGGTTTTCTTTTTTCGAAGAAGGCATTCAGGCCTTCCAGGCAATCCTCGGACTGGAAGCAGTGAATCTGGAGCCGAATTTCTTCATCCAGTTTCGTTTCCAGGTTTTTTTTGTCGTCGGCGATGATCGTGCGTTTCACGTCGCGGAGCGCCACGGTGGGCGCGCCGGCCAGTACATCCACGATTTTCTGCGTTTCTTCCTCGAATTTGTCGGCGGGAAAAACGCGGTTCACGATTCCCAATCGCAGCGCGTCCTCGGCAGAGAGGGTTTCCGCCGTGTAAAAAAGCTCGGCAGAAAGCGCCGGTCCCACGATGCGCGGCAGAAAATAAGTCCCGCCGAAATCCGGGTAGAGCCCGACCTTGGCGAACGATTCGGCGAAGCTGGCCTGATCCGATGCAATCCGCATGTCCGCTGCGAGCGCGAGGTTCATTCCACCGCCTGCCGCGGGTCCATTCACGGCCGCAATCACGGGTTTCGTCATCGTGGCAATCGCGAGGCAGATTTCTTTGCCCGCCTCGAGCAAGGTCTTCAATTCATCGCTCGCGTTGCGCTTTCGGAGGTCGAGGATAAACTCCAGGTCGCCACCCGCACAGAAGGCGCGTCCTGCGCCCGTTACGACGACAGCCCGCACCGAGTTGTCCTGTGAAGCGTGCAACAGCGCGTGAACCAATCCGCGGCCGAGTTCGATATTGAGCGCGTTCAGCTTGTCCGGGCGATTCAGCCGGATGATGGCAACATTGCCCTTGCGCTCTTCGAGCACTACCTGCGACTGGTTCGCTTTCTGTGTTCCGGGGGCGGCTTGCTTGGCGGCTTCAGCCATTGCGGTTACCTCTAGTTGTCCCCTAATCTTTCAGACTCTTCAGCAGCGCTGCCAGTTGCTTAAAATATCGGGTTTTCACGGCGCGCTCGGTTCCGGCATTCTGGCCGCTGGTCGAGGGGAGGACGAAAACCTGCGCGTCATACAACTTTTCCTTCTGCAGCCCAAGCTTGCAGGGGCGCCCCGTAAATTTCTCGTAGACGGTTTTGCCATTGAACGCGATCACACGTGGCCGCATTTCTTCGAGTTTTTGCGCGAGCAGCACGCGGCCCTCTGCGAACTCCTGGCGCTCGATCTCTTCGATTCCGCGCGTGGGGCGCTTCACGAGATCGGTCATGCCAATCCCGAATTCGAGGCAGCGCCGATCGTCCTCATATCCAATCGGCTCCGGCAGCACCCCCGATTCGTACATGATCGACCAGAACTGATTAGAGCGCCCCGCGTAGTAATGTCCAACGCGCGCAGAGCGATCGCCGGGATTCGCTCCGACGAGAATCAGCTTCATTCCCTTGCGAAGATAATCGGGTAGTGTCCTCATTCGCCCCTTGAGAATTCACCGCCACGCAATTCTCTGCGTGAAGCTCGAACTCTACTACTCTACTTCCCTTTGAATTCCGGCTGACGCTTTTCGACGTAAGCCTTCAATCCTTCCTTAGCGTCCTCGCTCGTAAATAGAAGCTGCTGCAGTTCGCGCTCAATTCCAAGCGCTTCGCCAAAGCCGACTTCAGAACCGGTCACAACCGCTCGCTTGATGCGCCCCACGGCTCGCGAAGCTTTATTCGGAGGGCAGAACTGCCGCGCGTACGCGACAACGTCATCCCAGAACGATTCGCGCTCGTAGATATAATGAATCAAGCCGAATTCGAGTGCCTCTTCGAAGCTGAATGTACGGCCCGTAGCCATCAACTCGATCGCCCGCGCCCGTCCGATAATGCGCGAAATTCGCTGCGTCCCGCCCGTACCCGGAAGCACGCCGAGATTCACTTCCGGAAGCCCGATCTTGCCGCCTTCCTTTTTCGCGATGCGGATGTCGCAAGCCATTGCGATCTCGAGGCCGCCGCCCACCGTGTGCCCGTTCAAAGCCGCAATGACGAGCTTCGGCGTCTGCTCGAGCCGCGAAAGCGTCTCGTTGGCATGCAAACAGAAATAATACTTAAATGTAGGGTCCGCTTTCGTCAGCATCGGAATGCTCGCGCCCGCGGAGAAGAATTTCTCGCCGGCTCCGCGCAGCACGATCACGTGCACGCTTTCATCCATCCGGGCGCGCAGGATCGCGGTATCGAGCTGCTGCATCATCTCGTACGTGTAGGTGTTCGCCGGCGCATCGTCCATCTGAATGATCGCTAGTCCGCCGTCGTTCTCATACCTGATCAGCTGCTTCTGCTCCACCAGGGTCGTTGTCGCCATAATCTCTTCTCCGTCTCCTATTTCGTCGAATTGAAATCGAAACTAAAATCGAAATTAACCTGCCGCTCGCCCCGCCACTTCAATTCCGCTACGCGTCACGCGTGCCGCCTTAACCTCCGGCATCTCGTGTCCCTCAGCCATCACGCCACGCAAAAACATCCCGGCAATCGTTTCGGCTAAAGAATCCGCCTGCGGGTCCGTCTCCGGCCGGTGCCAGGTGTGAATCCAATTCATCATCCCAAAAAGCGACAACACGGCCACTCGCGAATTCATTCGCCGAGCAATCCCGCTCTTGCGCATCTCCTCAAAGATTCCCAGCGCAATCGAATAGTAACGCCGCTTGATCTCCAGCACTTCCTTACGATACTCCCCTTCCAGTGCTTCGTCCTCGTGCGTCAACACCTTCATTTCCACCGGATGACGCAGGAAATAGTCCAGGTGATTCTGCACCAGCGCCCGCAATTTTTCGACCGGATCGTGCGAGCCCTTCAGACGCTTCTCGAGGCGCGCGACGATCGTCTTGAATGTGAACAGCTGAATAAGATACAGCAGCTCCTGCTTGCTCTTTATGTAGTAATACATCCCCGCGAGCGAAATCCCGCTCGACCTCGAGATATCGCGAATCGAGGCGCCCTCGTACCCTTTTTCGCAGAATACCTGCGCGGCATGGCGCAATATCAGTTGCTGCTTGGAAAGTGAAACGCGCGGTTGGTTGCGAGCTTTCGCCATTCAGAAGTCGGTTTACTTGTCGAACGTTCGTTCGAAAATACAGCATACGAGACCGCCCGGGTCCTGTCAAGGGCCGACCGCCTTATGGAATTCCTTCCTGCCCGGCCCTAAATTCATGCATCCGGGAGGCTTGTTGGCTCGTCTAATCCGTTGTGATCGTGTCGACTGTTTTGCCCGTCAGCGCACTCAAAACTCGTGCTACCCTTCCACTTCAGGACAGCCCTCGGATCGGAATCGCACGATGAGCGCACCCAAAATGAATCCCGTCGAGCCCCCAGCGCACCCGCTGCCCTCCACGGTCGTTAAAGACGACGAGCCCGTTCTCGTCGCCGCTGCCAAAGCCGGCGACATCTCTGCGTTCGAAACCCTCGTCGGCCGCTACGAGCGAAAGATTTTTCGCCTCGCGCAAAATATCACCCAGAACCGCGAAGATGCCGAAGACTCAATGCAGGAATCGTTCCTGAAAGCGTTCGAGCACCTCGGCGAATTTCAGGGCAACTCGCGTTTCTACACCTGGCTCGTCCGTATTGCCGTGAACCAGGCGCTGATGAAGCTCCGCAAGCGCCGCCCCAATCAAGTCTCGCTTGACGATGAAATCGATACCGGCGAAGAACTGATTCCCCGCGATGTGGAAGACTGGGGACCCTCGCCCGAAGACCGCTACGAGCAATCGGAACTTTCGAACATCTTGAACACAACAATTTCTGAACTCGACCCAAGTTTTCGAGTCGTTTTCCAACTTCGCGACATCGAAGAATTGTCTACCGAGGAAACGGCAGAAGCTTTGGGCCTCTCAGTTCCCGCGGTGAAATCGAGACTGCTTCGAGCGCGACTGAAGCTGCGGCAGAAATTGAATCGGTATTTTAAACGGAGTGAAAATTCGTGAATTGCAGGAACATCGTAAAAGAACTTTCGAACTACCTCGACGAAGCGCTTGATTCCACGCTGAAGGCCTCTATCGAAAAGCACCTCGAGCATTGTGAAGACTGCAAAGTGGTAGTGGACACGACCAAGCAAACGATCCAGATCTATTGCAACTCCGAACCCGCTCCCCTGCCGGAAGACACGCGCCAACGGCTTCGCGACGCGCTTAGGAAGCGCCTTCACAGCGCCCGGGTCTAGGCGCCTCGCGATTCCCCGAATCGAGCATCCTTCTCCCACATCGGAATTTCCCTTCCGATTTTTCTCTGCCGGGCCAGCTCGTAGATCTGTCCCGCCACAACAATATCCTCAATCGCAATTCCGTTCGATTTGAATAGCGTAATCTGTTCGGGATTCGTGCGGCCCGGCGCCTTCCCCGCAACGATGTCTGCCATCTCTGCAACGCGGCTCCAGCGCTTGTCATCCTCGCCAAAAACTTGAATCAGATCGCCCGACTCGAGCTTCGATTGCTCTCGCGAATCGACAGCGATCACCTCACAGCGCTCTACCGCCTCGGCATCCAACTCTCGCTTCTGCGGAAAATTCGCTCCGATTGCGTTGATGTGCGTGCCTTTTTTCAGCCAGCGGCCTTCGACCACAGGATTTGTGGACGTCGTCGAGGTAATCACGATATCCGCGTTGCGCACCGCTTCCTCCGCATTAGCCGCTGACCTTACCGGTACTTTCAACTGCGCCGACATCTCCGCCGCGAACTTCTCGCGCCGGTTCGCGTCCCTCCCACAGACCCGCACTTCTCCCAGCTTGCGCACCGCCGCAATCGCCTCCAGCTGCGTTCGGGCCTGCAGTCCCGTTCCAATGATTCCCACCAGGCGCGAATCCTCTCGCGCCATCCACCGCGTCGCAACTCCGCTCGCCGCTCCGGTACGCATTTGCCCCAGAAAATCCGCTTCGATCACCGCAGCCAGATCACCCGTCGTCACATTGAACAGCGGCACGATGAAGCGCAGCCCTTCCTTCGCGCTCGAATAAATCTTCAAACCCATGTAGCCACCCGCCGCATCCGCAGCGGCCATATAGTGCAGATAACTTTTACCTGGAATGTGCAGCCTTTGACGCGCATGCACGATCGCGTTTCCAGTTGCCAGTCTCCGGAACGATTCCTCCACGGCCGCTATCGCCGTCGGCATCGTTAACAGTTCTCTCACGTCAGCTTCCGTCAGCAGCAACGCCATATCCGTTCACCTCAGCCGGATGTTATCTCAACACAACCCGTTCCCCGAAGCACCGTTATCATCTCGCTCCGGCGCAATCAAACGACCTGCGGTCATCTTCCGGTTACCGGTATCGTGTACGCTAACTTGACACCGTCCTCCGCGCAGGCTAGGGTAGCCGCGATTCTCGCGCTGGCTTTTTTGGCGTGGCTTGGTTTCCTGGCTGCCGGCCTCGTCCCCATCGAGAAACTGGCGAAACGATTCGCGCGGAGGCGGATCGCAATGATCTCCACACAAAGAGTCCTCAAACATTTGAGGGCAACGGTGTCCTTTCCGAACCCCCGCAAAGACCTCGCTAAATCCCTTCTCGTCGTCGCAGCTGTCTTTCTTGCAGGACAGCTCGGATTGAGGATTACCGATCTCCATCCTCCCGTCTCCCCGGTTTGGCCGCCCACGGGCGTGGCGATCGCGGCATTGATCCTTCTCGGCTATCGTATCTGGCCCGCGATTCTCATCGCCGCGTTCTTGATTTGTGAATCGGCCTCGACGCCCCTGAAGGCTTCCATAGCCATCTCCATTGGCGAAACCGTTTCCGTGCTTACCGGCGCGTATCTGATCAACAAGTTTGCCCGTGGAATCAAGGTGTTCGACACCGCGCAGGGCGTCTTTAAGTTCGTCTTCTTCGCCTGCGTCATCAGCCCGGCCATCGCCGCTACCATCTGCATCGCCTATCTGTACGCAGCCGGATTCTCGCAAGGTCCCGACAAAGCGATCATGTGGCTCACCTGGGGCGTAGGAGATGGAATCGGAGCCCTTCTTTTCGCACCGTTTCTTATACTCATCTTTGGCTCCTCCCATCATCGGTTGGCCAAACGGGAGACCCTCGAACTCTCCGTGCTGCTCGTCAGTTTAATAGCGGTCTGCTTGACTATCTTTGGACCCTTGTCCTCCTTCGTTCACCAGAAACAGCTCTTGCAAGAATGGGTATGCATTCCTTTCTTGCTTTGGGCGGGTTTTCGATTCTGTCAACTAGAGGCTGCCGGAACCACCCTTCTGATGTTTGGGCTGGCCATTTGGGGCACGTTTCATGGATACGGTCCCTTTGTCAGTCCTAACTCGAACGTGTCCTTGATGGTCCTCGTCGCCTTCGTTGCGGTCACCGGCACGGCCACTCTCGCTATTGCCGCCACTTTATCCGAACGCCGGCATGTGGAAGAGGGTCTACTCGGCCTGCAAAGCATTCTTCACGCCACAGTTGACGGAAAGATGCGTGATTTGACTGCTACCGTCGAGACTCTTCAAGCGGAGGTTGTCGAACGAATGGTTGCCGAGAACGAACTTCGGGAAAGCAACGCTCGCTTCGAGCAACTCGCTGTGACGATTTCCGATGTGTTCTGGCTCATGGATATAACGAATATGCGTCTTTTGTACATTAGCCCGGCCTACGAAATGGTTTGGGGGCGTCCTTGCAGCACAATGTACTCCGATCCCCATTCGTGGCTCGATGCTGTTCATCCCGAGGATCAGGAGCGCGCACTCACTTTTTTCGACCAGGAAACTCTCGAGAGCCGGTATGATGCGGAATATCGAATCGTTCGCCCAGATGGCGAGGTGCGCCACATCTGGGATCGCGGTTATATCGTTCGGGATGAAACGGGCCGAATTGCGCGTATTGCCGGCCTGGCCAGCGATATCACCGAGAAAAAACGTCTCCAGAAAGAGCTTCAAGAGGCTCAAAAGTGGATAACGGAACGCGATTGACATAAACAGAAATTCCATCTAAAAACACTACGGGGGACTTAACGTCATGATGATCGGCAACAGGCTCAGAGCTATCCGCGAAGAGAAAAACCTCTCGCAAGGTGACATCGAACAGCGCACCGGTCTGCTGCGCTGCTATATTTCTCGCGTGGAGAATGGTCACACCGTTCCGGCCATCGAAACGCTGGAGAAGCTGGCACGAGCCCTGGACATTCCGCTTTACCAGCTTTTCTACGACGGCGACAAACTGCCTGCGCTTCCCAACCCTTCCGCGAAAAACAAGTCTGCGGAGAAGGATTGGGCAAGCTCCGGAAAGTGGTCGCGCTTCATGATGCGTGTGCAGGATCTCGTGGGACGAATGGATCCGCGCGACCGTCAACTGCTCCTTTTCATGACTGAGAAGATGGCCCGGAAGTAACGCGACAACACTTAGAAGCTCGTTCGATATCGCAGCACTCGCGCTTCCGGCTGGTCGAGTACCAGCAGTTCTCCGCGTGGGCTTATCGCTAGTGCTGGCGCCGGCCGGAATGCCTCCCCTAATTGCGGCGCAAGGTCCTGATCGAGCATCGGCTTCCCATCAATCGTCCAGACGTGCACCACGCGCCCGTCCGCGTCCATCGCAAAGATGCTTGTCTTTGAGACCGCAAACTGAGAGCTCAGCCGCCCACCTGTTCCACCCGCGGCTAGCTCGATTTCAGAGACAAGCTGCCCGCCATCGGTGAATCGCATGATCCGGCTTCCGTGTTCGTCAAATATGTATAGATTCCCATCTGGTCCCATCACCACCGGCCCGGAATGACTCCCGGAGTCGGTGCCGCCCCACGCCGGCGCCCACGACTGCATGAGTCGGAATCGAGGCGAGTAGGTGTCCAGTTTCCCGCTTCCTGAATTCAGCACATAGATTGAGTCATCAGTTCCCGCTGCCACACTGACGAATCCTTCCTTGCCAGGCCGAGTCTTCAAGCGCAATTCGCGGTGAATGTCTCTTTCCCCGCCCGGATAAATCACGAAGACGCTTCCGCGAACTGGATCCGAAACGTATATGTCGCCGTCGCTGTCAACCGTGATCCATTGAGGGTGCTTGAGGGCATCCTCCGTGAAGGACAGCAGCGGCGTTCCCTGCCAGTCGAACTTGTGAATGAACTGGCTCCCCGCATCGGCGATGTACACGTTGCCAAGGGGATCGGTCGCGATGCTTACGGGCTCCGACAGTTGTCCGGGACCGCCGCCCCTCACACCGAATTGAGCGACAAATTCCAAAACCGGCGGCGTCTGCGTTGGCGATTTCGCTTCCGTCGAGGTTTGGGAGCATCCGGCGAGAGATGTAAGGGCGATGATCACGAGAAGACCAGCCATAGCAACGAAAGAAGCGCGAAGGGGCATACGCTGATAAATTTATCGCATCTGTGTGTAGCTGTGACGCTGAATCGTGTCCGATGGAACGCGATGATTAACGCTTGGGCTTTTTGTGCTTCCGGGGTGTCGCTTCGCCGGCTTGCTTCACGCGGCGGACGATGGTCTGGTGCATCACGTAGTCGCGCTGAGCTGGCGCACCATTGCTGAGGTCGGTGAATGAAAACCTCGTGTCGCCGGGTGGCGAGGAGTTCTTCACCTCCACCGGCAATTTCCCGCAGACGCCGCTCTCCACGTAGGCCGTCTCGTATCGCTGGCGCTGCTTTCCCCACGTATATACCCGCAGCATCGAGAAATCGCACGGTTGCCCTTCCGGACCGTGCGCGCCCAGCAGCAAGTATTGCGACCTCGCTTTCCCGCTGGCGTCGATCACTTTATTCAGCTCTGACCATGACACGATGCGCATTCCTGCCGAACTCGCGTAATCCGGCAGCGGTTGCGGCACATCGAGTTCGATGAAGCGGCCCAGAATCCATCCGGACACCGAATCTTTTTCCGAGGTCTGCGCTCGCACCAGCCACCAATCTTCTTTTCTCGCTTGGGCGGGCTCGCCCGCCGGTTCTTCTTGAGCAGCTGCCGCGCCACTTGTGGGCACGTCTACGGCCCGGCGCTCGAAAACCTCGAGCGGAATGTTCTTATTGAGCTGGCGCAAGCGAATACCGTCGCGGCCTGCGTCGATGCGAAGATTCGTCAGGACTTTTGTGTGGCCGCGCGCCTGAATTGCAAGTGTGGATGTGCGCTTTTCGAGGTCGCCAGCTTTTTGCCATACGTCGGCCGAGAGAAGATCGCGTTCATTCACCCATCCGGTGAGGCCCGTGGTGGTGCGCACGTCGACCTGATCCTGAAATCGTTGCAGCACCTCCAGGCGATCTCCATAGCTGACCGTCGTGATTGGCTCGCGCACCTGCGCCGTCGTGCTCTGCAGCGTTACCAGACGGTTTCCTGCGTAGGCAATCTCGAGCGGCGTTTGGGTATGACGGAAACGGTAGTAGGCTCCCGCGGCCACCACAATCAGAACCGCAAACCCAAGAAGCAGTTTGCGCGTCACGACCGATCACCGAAGCGCAAACCCAATCGGATGGTGGGCACTTGTTTTGACGCGGACATTTCCAGGCGAATCTCCAATGGCGACGTTCGATTTTATATCATCGTCCGCGTTGGTCGTGGCACGGCATCGCGAGTCGGTTTCCGAACCTTCGAAGGTCGACGAAACTTTCCTTCTGATACAATCCACCGGTTGTTTTCAAGAATTGGCCGACAAATCGCTCGAACAACGGGGGCTTTCGCGTGGAAATCCTGGAAAGACTGAAGCCGCTTGCGCTGTTACTGCTGCGCGTCGGGATCGGAATTGTTTTTATCTTTCACGGTTATCCGAAGCTGTTCACGCACACGCATGACATGATGCCCGTGTTCCAGCGAATGGGATTTCCGCCCTACTTCGTTTATATCGCGGGCGTTATCGAATTTTTCGGCGGAATCGTTCTGATTCTCGGGCTATTCACGCGCATCGGGGCGTTGTTGCTGGCGTGCGAAATGACCATCGCGGTCCTGAAAGTGCATTTGCCGCAGGGGCCGATCACCGAAGTTAAGAATTACGAATTCCCTATGGTGCTGGCGGTGGCCTGCTTCGCGCTCGCGACAATCGGAGCAGGGATGATTTCGCTCGATCACGCCATCTACAGCGGTGGTGGCAGGCCGCCGCGGCGACTTAAAGATCGCGGCTGATACCTTCGCCGAGTTCGCCTTGCCCCCGCTTCCGTTGCGCTGGCCTTGAGTCGACGCGCGAGTCTTATGCGGTTTGCACCGTGTGTTGGGACTCGACCGGCGGCGTAACGGGAACCGGAGCTTCGGGCATCACAATCCAGGCGATGAAGTAACCCAGGATCGCTGGGAGCACCGGAAACGGAACGAAGCACGCCAGAACCCACAGCAATCGGACGATCGTAGAATCTACGTCGAAATATTCGGCCACGCCGCCACAGACTCCGGCAATTTTGCGATCCACCACCGAGCGCATCAGCCGCTTCTGGACAAGCGGAGCACCGGCGGCTGGCACGCGCTGGCGGGTTCCGCAGTAGTAGCAAAAATTCGAATATTCGGTGATGTCGCGCTTGCAGTTTGAGCAATTCATCGTCAGACCTCCCGCGCGGACAAACTCGTTCCGCGCCACCTTATAGTTACGTTTCAAGCCTCTAAAAAGTTTCCACTCGCGTCGTCATTATTTCGCGCGATTGTCCTAATACTTCGCCAACTCACGCACGGAGCGCACGATGTCTTCGGTCTGGGGCAAGATCACGTCTTCGAGTTGCGGTTGGTAGGCGCAGAACGTATCTGTGGCTGCCACGCGGCGAACGGGCGCGTCGAGTTGGTCGAATAGTTCGTCGGCGATGCGGGCGGCAATTTCGGCGCCGTAGCCCCACGAACGTGTGTCTTCGTAGGCGACCATCACGCGATTCGTCTTTTTCACCGTGGCTGCGATCGCGTCCCAGTCATAGGGGCTGAGCGTGCGCAGATCGATGATCTCCGTCGAGACGCCGTCGCGAGCAAGTTCAGTGGCGGCTACTTCCGCGCGATGCACCACAGCTCCGTAGGTCACGATGCTCACATCCGTGCCTTCACGCACCATGCGCGCTTTTCCGAACGGAACAGTAAAGTCCGCACCCGGATATTCGGAGCGATTGTAGGGCTGGCGGTAAAGATGTTTGTGTTCGAGGAACAGCACCGGATCGTCGCTGCGGATGGCAGTGCGCAGCAGGCCGCATACGTCCAGCGCCGTCGAAGGCATCACCACGCGGAGGCCAGGAATGTGCGTGAAGGTGACTTCTCCGCATTGGCTGTGGTAAATCGCGCCGCCAGTGAGATATCCGCCGATCGCAACTCGAATGATCGCCGGCGATTTGAAATTTCCAGCAGAGCGCCAGCGCATTGTGGCTAATTCGTTGCGCAGCTGCATCATGGCCGGCCAGATGTAATCGAAGAATTGGATTTCGGCCACTGGCTTCATGCCCCGCGTGGCCATGCCGACGGAGCGTCCGACGATGTTGGCTTCCGCGAGAGGCGAATTGAAGACGCGGTGGCTGCCAAATTTCCGTTGCAAGCCGGAAGTCGCCTTGAATACGCCCCCCTTCCCCTTGAGCTTGTCCAGATGCTCTTCGCGACTGCAATCGGCGACGTCCTCGCCAAAGACCACGATTCGCTCATCACGCGCCATTTCATCGAGAAGGGTGGCAGAAATCATCTCGACCATTGTTTTTGGCTCGCCTTGCAATTTAGGCGCAGCATCGAACTGCGCGGCGGCCGGGTCAATGTCCGGCGAGTGAACAAATTCATAAATCGAATTCTCTGACGGCAGTTCGGCGTGCAGTGCGCGGTCGGTGGCCTCGAGAATCTCCCGCTCGACGTCGGCCTCGATGGTTTCGAGTTCGCGTTCGTCAAGAATGCCTTCGCGGACAAGGAACAGCCCGAACTTCGGAATCGGATCGCGGCGCACTTCGTCTTCGCGCTCTGCGTCGCAGCGGTAGAGCTTTTCGTCATCGGAAAGCGAGTGCGAGTAAGGCCGCGTGACGTGCGCGTGAACCAGCGCCGGGCTTTTGCGTTCGCGGCAATGCGCGGCAGCGCGGCTGAGCGCGGCGTAACTCTCGAGTGGATCCGTGCCGTCGCATTCTTCGATATGCAGCCCGGGATAATTCGCGACGAGCTTGGAGATGCTTCCGCCCGCTGTCTGCACTTCGACCGGCACGGAGATGGCGTACTGGTTGTCTTCGATCAGGTAAAGAACAGGGAGGCGCTTCGTGCAGGCCGTGTTGAGCGATTCGAAAAATTCGCCTTCGCTCGTGGCGCCTTCGCCCGAGGAGACGTAAACGATTTCGTCGCGATGAAACCGCACCGCCTTGCCGAGCGGCGCATGCTTGGCCTGTTCGAGCGCCTTGGGAAATTCTGAATAGTAGAGCGACGCTTCTGCTGCGCCCACAGATTGCAGGAACTGCGTGCCTGTGGGCGACGAGCGCGAGACGATATTCAATTTCTGGTGGCCCCAGTGCGAGGGCATCTGGCGTCCGCCCGAAGCGGGATCGTCCTTCGCTCCGACGCCTTCGAGAAGCATCTCGTAAGCCGTGACACCGAGCGCCAGGCAGAGAGCGCGATCGCGATAGTAAGGATAGAACCAGTCGTATCCGGCCCTGAGAACGAGACCGGAGGCGACAAGTACGCCTTCATGGCCGGCGCCGCTGATCTGGAAGTAAATCTTGTTCTGGCGCTTGAGCTGAATCTCGCGATCGTCGAGCTTGCGCGAGAGAAACATGGTGCGATAAATGCGAATGAGCGCGTCGCGGTCAAGACCGTGGTATTTCGCGGCGTCGAATTTCGCTGCCTTAACTTTGGTTTGGGTCGGCATCATTTACCTTCGGCATGAGAGGCATGCGGATCAAAGAAAGTCAGTTTGTGTCGGCTCATTATAGCTCAGTTCTGCAAGGTGGAAACTACGCGCTGGAGGCTTGAAATCGGGATCGAAAAGTGGGTTTTTGTCTCGATTAGAAAGTGACTCGGAGGTTTGTTTTGTTGGAGTTGCGGGAGATTCTAATCGCGGTGTCTCGATTAGGTTCTGGAGGCTGGAAGAGAAGAACGGCGCGATTGATATGGTGCTGGGGCCGCGTAACTCAGTGGGATCAAGTATTCGCTGCGGAGAACGCAAAACCGCCGAAAATTTGCGGTTAGAGAAGAGCTTGGGTCTTTGTTTACAGTAGCTTGCAGGGACTTTTAATTCCGGATTTGCGATTAGAAATCCCGGCGTTATTGACGGGTGGCCCGTGAGGAGCGGGTGCCGCGACGGGAGCGCGGTTGCTAGCAACCCGTGGCGCACTAATTCCTTGCTTTGTGCTGATTGACGCGCCCGCGACGAATTGTGTGTAACGGCCACGACTGATGTTAACATGCTAGTTACCATTTGTCGATATCGAAATTCGGGCAGCGAGAAGCACTTCCATCGGGATAGGTTTCGGGATAGGGTGAAGAGGCTTTTAGGGCGGGCGAAATGCCGTACGAACATACCGAAAGGGACTACGAGCCCGAGACTCAGGCGTCGTCATCCCGCGGAGGATTTCCGCCGCGCAAAGTCACCGGAGTTGGGGTGCTGGACCCTCCAGTGCCTCCGAGGAAGCAGCCTCGACCGCTCGGGCCTATTCCGGCATCGTGGCTCGGCCGCATTTTCGCGGTGATGCGTTTGATCGGATTGTTTGTCTCCGTGATCCTGTTGCTGTGGCCTTGGCGTTGAGGAGGAGTTTTGGCTCGACGGGCGGAAATTGCCAGGGCTAAAGCCCATTTCAATTACCAAGCGCTCTTTCGCTGGACTGAAGTCCAGCTCCCCCTACTGAAGTAGGGGGCTCCCACCGAACTGCGAACCCCGATACGTCGCGGATGGCTTTTTGTCAGGGGCTCGCGCCGAAAAGCAAAACATCCGACGAACGCTCAACCGGAGTGCTGACCGACCTTGGTTAGCCTGGGCGCCAGCGCTCGTCTAGGGCTACGCTGTGGAAACCGTAGGTTTCGTAACGCGTCGATACTTTGCCTTCGCGGAGGCTGATTACTGAGAAGCCTTCGGGGGTGCCTAGGCGGGGGCCGTGCCACCAGTTGCCGCAGACTGCGCCACTGGTGATGTACTGGGTGTTTTTGTAGGCGACTACTTCGTTGACGTGGGTGTGGCCTTGCAGCACTGCAATCACGTTTGCATGTTCGAAGACTTCGAGGACTTCGGGGGCGTTTGCTACCGTCATCGTGTTGTATTTGCGGCCGGCGGAGATCACTTCTGCGTAGGTGGCGAATGCGGTGACGAGCGGGCAATGGATTACTGCGACGACTGGCGCGCCTGCGGGCAGGCTCTTCAAGTCATTGCGCAGCCATTCAAGCTGAGGTTCGTCGACGCGCGCTTCCCAAAGGCGATCGTCGGTTGGTTGAATCGAATCGAGAACGACGAAGTGATAGCCCTTGTGGTCGAACGGGTAAAAGGTTTGGCCCATGCGGTCCTGATACATTTTTTTGCCGTAGGCAGGATCGGTGGGGACGACGCCGCTTCTCGTGAGCACGCCGAAGACATCGTGGTTGCCGATCGCGTTGTGAAGGGGCATAGCGATGAGCTGCTCAGTACGGCTGTAGAGATCGAAAACCGTTCGAGCGCGGGTGGCATTGACGCCGAACGCGTCGAAAACGTGATCGCCGCCCATGACGGCGAAATCGGATTTGGTGGCGGCGATTTTGCGGAAGCACATGTCGCAGCCGTGAGCGGCATCGAGTTCGGGTTGGATGTGGGTGTCGGTGAAGAAGACGAAATCGAAGGAGCCCGGTTGAGGCTGGTCCGTTACTGGAATCCCCACTGGAACCCGCGTTGGAAATGGCGGCAAGGCAGCTGTGGCTCCGGCTGCAGCGAGGGTCTTGAGGAAATTTCTGCGATCCAATTGCATACCTATCCCTCGGGCATTTTTGGAACTTGGAATGTTAGCACAGCAACGGAACGCTGGAAGGCCCACGACGAGTAAGGCGTTGTCGTGGCTACCTAATGCGAGGCTTCGAGAAACGTGCTGATTGCCGCTGCCGTGAAGGCGATCACGAAATGGAATAAGAAGCCGAGTGCGGCCGTTTTCTTTCCGCCGCGAAAGCTGGATTCGCCGAGCGCGCCGCTGGCAATGAACTGCAGCAGGCGTTCGAATGTGCCGCCTCTTGAGAGGAAGAGCGCGCTCGCGCTGATCAGGTCCAGGACGCCGCAGATTGCGCCGGCCAGCGTGATTAGGGCAAAGGATGACAGGAGTTCCATTATTTCGCACAGCAAACTTCGGGCAACAGAGTTGGATGCTCGTATTTCAATACACTGAATTGCATTTATTTTGTCCCGTGGCGTAAGATGCAGGCGTCGGTACTAGCCTTGGTCGCGGTCCGAACGCGTGAAACCTCGCGGGTAATCAGAACATCTCACATATCAGGAGGCATCCGATTATGAAGGTGCCCAACAGACACTTAAGCGCAGTGGTCCCCTGGCCTGTCACTCGAGAAGGCAGGATTCGACTCGGCGCTCAGATGCTGGCAGTCGTGGTGGCGTTCGCGTTGGTATTTGCGACGTGGCCGCAGAACTTGAATGCGTATCAGCAGGATGCGCAACAGCAGCAAGCATCTGACCAGCAGCAGGGGCAAGACCAGGGACAAGATCACTCGCAGGGACAGCAGCCGCCTTACACCCAGCAAACACCGGAGCAATTGCAGCAGCTTGTTGCGCCGATCGCTCTGTACCCGGATTCGCTGGTGGCCCAGATTCTGGCGGCGACGACGTTTCCCGCGGAAGTTGTCGAGGCAGATCGGTGGGTGCAAGCGCATCCGGATTTGAAGGGTGACGATCTGGCGAAGGCGGTGGATCAGCAGCCGTGGGATCCGAGCGTGAAGGCGTTGACGGCGTTTCCGACCGTGCTCGGCAACATGGATAAGAATATTTCGTGGACCTCGTCGCTGGGCGATGCTTATTACAACCAGCAGCAGGACGTGATGGACGCGATTCAGGTGATGCGGCAGAAGGCGCAGGCCGCCGGCAACCTGAAATCTACCGAGCAACAAACTGTGCAGACGCAGGGTTCGACGATCGTAATCCAGCCGGCGAATCCGCAAATCGTTTACGTGCCTGCTTATAACCCGTGGATCGTATACGGAGGGCCGATTGTGGCGTGGCCGGGTTGGTATCCGTATCCGGGAATCTGGTGGGGAGGCCCCGGTTTTTACTGGGGAGTGGGGTTCGGGATCGGATGGTTTGGAGGGTATGGCTGGGGCTGGAACAATTGGGGAGTCGGCTGGCATAACCACGTAGTGATCTACAACCACAACACGTATTACTCGCACAGCCGGACTTTCTATAACCGCAACGTTTACTATTCGCACGGCGGCGACCGCGGAGTGACGTCGAACCCGCGGAACAGCTTCAACAACAATCACGGGTATGACACGCGAGGCAACCAGAACAATCGCGGAAACGAGGCGAATCGCGGAAATGAGGCGGATCGGGGCGGGCATGACAACGGCCGATCGCCAAGCAACGTATACAACCGTCCGGGAGCGACGACGAAGCCTTTCGAAGGGAACCACGACGAAATGCGAGGCTGGGGAGGCGGAGAGAATCAACGAGAAGATACCCGATCCAGCGCGTTCAGCGGTTATGACCGTGGCGGGCAAGCGAGAAGCTATGAGTCGCGAGGCTCGTCCAGCTTTGGCGGGGGCGGCTTCGGCGGTCGCGGCGGCGGCGGTGGCTTCGGTGGAGGCGGCGGGCGCGCTGGAGGCGGAGGGGGTCATCGATAAGAAGCGGTTTCCAAGTGGGCATAACCATATGAAAACGTCCGACATGGAGAAAAGATATGCGGCTGATGAAGATCGAAGTTAGACATTCCGGCTGGGGCGACCTTTGCAGAGTTGGAGCGGCAGCGGTGATATTGACCTGCCTTCCTGTGAGCGCCTTTTCACAAGAGAAGGGCCAGAAGACCTTTTCGTCGGCGGAGGATGCGAGCCAAGCGTTCTTGAAGGCCGCGCAGGATAATGATGAAAAAACGCTGATCGAGATCGTCGGCAAGAGTGCGAAGGAAATTATTTCGTCGGGCGACGACAAACAGGACGCGCAACATCGGGCACATTTCGTGAGGCGGTACGAAGAAATGCATCGGATCTTCAAGGAACCGGATGGGACAACAACGCTATACGTGGGTGTGGACAACTGGCCGTTGCCGATTCCACTCGTGAACAAGGGTAATGTGTGGTACTTCGACGGAGAAGTCGCGAAACAGGAAATCCTGTTTCGGCGGATCGGAAAGAATGAGATCTCTACGATTCGAGTTTGCGAGCAACTGGCTGCCGCGGAGAAAGAGTACTTTGCGATGCAGAATGTGTATGCTGCGAAAATCGCGAGCGACCCGGACCAGAGAAATGGTCTCTACTGGAGCGGCGAACCGAAAAGCCCGATCGGGCCAAAGATTGCGGCTGCAGACACAACGAGTACCAACGCCTCTGTCATGCCGTTCCGCGGTTACTACTTTCGTGTACTAACCGATCAAGGAAAGGATGCTTCTGGCGGCGCGAAGAGCTTCATGATTGACGGCAAGATGACCGGCGGATTCGCGATCGTGGCCTATCCCGCCGAGTACAGGTCATCAGGAGTGATGACTTTCATCGTTGGCTCCGACGGAGCCGTCCATGAGAAGGATCTCGGGAAAAAGACGGAGACAGTAGCGAAAGCGATGAAGAGCTTCAATCCCGATTCCTCCTGGCATCCAGCGCAAGAGCAGCAGGAAGCAACGAGCGCGCAAACTACGAAGTAAAGCGGAAGGGTCACGAAACGTCCGGAGTTGTTTACCTAACTTTGCCCTAGGGGCCTGAGTAGTAACCTTCGCGGGCTTGGACGATGAGATCTTTCTGATTCAATGTGACGTGGATCACGTGATACGTCGCGTCGTCACCGGGACGATCGGGCGTGTAGGCGAGGCTGTATTGGTTTCGTAGTTCTTCTTCGATCTGGGCGTAAATTTCTTCGATGGAAAGTTTCTTTTTCACTTCGAAAAGCTGGCCGCCAGTTTCCTTGGAGATTTGTTCGAGCACTTTCTTCCCGTCGGGGCGGTCTTGCTGCGGATAATGTCCTCCGCCACCGCGGCCCATTCCGCCACCACCGTAGCCGCCGTGGCCTCCATAACCGCCTCGGCCACCGGAGCCATAGGCATCCTCGTCTGAAAATAAGATCGAGTAGACCGCCGTGTCGGCTCGCTGCGCGGAAGCAATCGCGGTGTTCAAAGACTCTTTGCTACCGTGGTCAACTCCATCGGTGAGGATGATCAGGGCTTTGCGTCCCTGTTGCTTCTTCATCAACTCGTTCGAGGCGAGATAGATGGAGTCGTAGAGCAACGTGCCTCCGCCTCCGCCGCCGTGGCCGTGACCACGCCCTGAGCCGCCGCCTCCACCGCTTCCACCGCCTCCGCTGGTATTGGAGAATGACGGAGTGTCGAGCTGCTCGAGACCGGCGCGAAGTTTTTCGCGCGATGCCGTCAAATCCTGGAGAAGCTCTACCTCGCGATCGAAATGAATCAGGAAGGCTTTGTCTTTGTCTTCGCGCAGGATGTGGTCGAAGAATGAATAGCTGGCGCTCTTCTCCTGGTCAAGCACGCGCCGCTGGCTGAGGCTCGTGTCAACTAGCAGCCCTAGGGTGAGCGGCAGATCGCTCTCGCGCTTGAAATACTTGATTGTTTGCGGGCGGGCATCCTCCTGGAGTGCGAAGTCGGATTGATTCAAATTGGGGATGATTTTGCCGTGCTTGTCGCGGACGGCAGCATACACCGTGACCAGTTTTACTTCGGTAGAGATTTTGGATTGCGATTGAGGCGGAGCTTGCTGCTGGGGCTGGGATTGAGGCGCCGCCGACGGCGTTGATGGCTTTTGAGGCGGTGGCGACTGTTGCTGCGGTGGTTGCGATTGTTGCTGATTTTGGCCCCACGAGGTGCTTCCGGACGAAATCGCGAATACCATGAGGGCCAGGGTGGCGAACGTTATTTTAGCAAATCGTCGCCCGCCGGAATTGTAATCAAGAGCCGTCTTACTTTCTTTTCGCATGGGCAATGAAAGGATTCATTCTAAGGTCATGAAGTTGCCTGTAGATTATCGAGGAGTTTCGATTTTTGAGATTTAATTAACTGGTGGGCGCGGACTTCGAGTCTTGGGCCTTCTTTATGTCGGGACCGATGCGTTCGATGAGGGATTGGCTAGGATCTTCGCCTTCGTAGCGCCGCAGGATCGTTCCGTTGCTATCCATCAGGATGTAGGTCGGAAATCCCTGGACTCCGTATCGGCGGGCTGATTCACCGTTGCTGTCAAAGCGCTGCTCCCAAGTCATCTGATTCTGCGAAACGAAGCTGTTCCATGTATTTTCGTCGCGATCCTCGCTGATGCTGACCACTTGCACCTGGTCGCTGCTGAAGGTGGATTGAAACCGCTTTAGGTCAGGCAGCGACTCGCGGCATGGGCCGCACCAGGAAGCCCAGAAATCAAGCAAGACAAGTTTTTCGCCTGTCCTCGCAGACGACGAACTGGAGTCCGGAGCGCTTCCGCCGATGGGGATTCCGCCGCGTGGCATGTTTTCGTCGTCGATGACCTTGGCTGCTTTGGGTTCGTCTTTCTTTTTCGCGCGTGCCAGGCGGGCTAAATCACCTAGTGACGTGGGCTGGTTGCCCTCGGCAAGAAGATCGTTCTGAGCAGGCTGTTGCGACGGTGCTGCTGCCGCAGGTTTCTTTGCCGCGTCGTCGGATGAGAGCAGGGTTGCCGGCTGCTGCTGAGCCGGCGCGGTTTGGGCCAGCGCGGGTACAGAGAAGCTGAGTGCAAAAAGGAGAAGCGCGATCTGCCCGGCGCCTTTCACAGTGGAGATACCTCGCTGGTAGCGCATCTTGTTCAAGGTTAGGCAGGGGCTGCGCGAGCGCCAATGGTACGACCGGAAGTTGTGTTCAAGTGGCTGGCTGGCCGTTCGTACAGGTAATTGCGAGGATGACTCGGAGGCCGGCCGCGTTGACGCTACTGGCCGGGCAGCTTACCGTTGAATGACGGTCTGCGGAACGGGAGGCTCCCATGCGCAATCATTTCGAAGCGAAATTTATTCTTGGCGCGCTGCTCGCGTCGCTGAGCGCCGCACCTGCGGTGCTCGCACAATCGCAGGGCCAGGCACAGAATTCCTCACAGGCTGCAACGCCGGCGAAATCTCAGGGGCAGAGCGACGCTGCATCCGCGCCGTCATCTACAGCGAGTTCAGCAGCGACTCAGACAAAATCACAAAACGCTTCCGGGAACGAACCGCAAATGCAATCGCAGGAAGCTCCCCCACAGGAATCGCTGGGTGAAGCAGCGCGAAGAGCGCGAGCGCAGAAGTCCGCGGCCCCAGCTGCCAAAGTCTACACAGAGGACAAAGTTGCGCGCCTTTCGGGCCACGGTGTGTCCGTGGTCGGCGATGGAAATCAATCTGGCGATTCATCCGACGCGGAGAACGCGGAAAATTCCGAGCGTGAGACCAACGGGACTGGTCCTGCAAAGGCAAACCCGCCATCCGGAAACTCGGACGAAAAGATGTGGCGCGAAAAGGCGCGAGCGATTCACGATCAGATGGCGCAAATCGACGAGCGAATCGGTAAGATTCAGGACGAGATTCAGAAATATGGAGCCGTCAGCTTCGATCCTACGACCGGTCTGCGACAAAATGTAATTTACGTCGAGGATCGTAACGCGCAGATCAAGCAACTCGAAGAGCAGAAAGCCAAACTGCAGAGCCAACTCGATTCTCTCGAAGAGGAAGGCCGCAAAGCCGGCGCAGACTCCGGCTGGTTCCGGTAAAGCCTCATATGATATCTGCAAATTTGCTTTGAACGCTGACCAGCGGCAGTAGGCATGCCCTCGGCCTCTCCGAAATTCGAGTCAGCCCCATTGATATGTTTACGCTAGACCCCGGTTCCCTTTTGAGGCAGAATCGCCGATTGAGTTCCTGCTACAGCCAGCCGACTGAAACCTTGGGAGAACAAAAATGAAGAAATATACAGCCGAACTTGTCGGCACATTTGTGCTCGTGTTCGGAGAAGTCGGCAGCGCGGTGCTGGCCGGAGGCAAAATCGGATATCTCGGAGTAGCCTTTGCTTTTGGGCTTTCGCTGCTGGCGATGGTCTACACGATTGGGCCTATTTCCGGCTGCCACATTAATCCTGCCGTCACTTTTGGAATGCTGGTGTCCAAAAAGATCGGCGCGAAAGACGCCGCGGCGTACATGGTTGCTCAAATCATCGGGGCCGTGATTGCGTCGGCGCTGATTCTTTACGTTGCCAGCAATGCGGCGGGCGCGCCGAACCCCATTGCCAGCGGCTTGGGTGCAAATGGATATGGCGAGCATTCGCCCGGGTTGTATTCCATGGGCGCGGCGATGCTCGTTGAAATCGTGCTGACGATGTTCCTTGTGCTTACCGTGCTGGGATCAACGGATTTGAAGGCGCCGGTGGGATTCGCCCAGGGCTTGCGATTGGACTCGTGCTCACGTTGATTCATCTGGTCGGCATTCCAATCACGAACACTTCGGTGAATCCGGCTCGCAGCATTGGACCAGCGATCTTTGTCGGCGGATGGGCTCTGCAGCAACTGTGGCTTTTTATCGTCGCACCGCTCGCAGGGGCGACGCTCGCCGCGGTTGTATATGGCGCGATGCGCATTCCTGGGGAGACGATTACTCCTCGCGAAGCAGAGCGGGCTCTGCAGAGCGAACAAGCGGAACGAGCACGAGGGGCCGCGGCGGGAAAATAGGCCGACACGCAGTTTCTCATTTACTCAGCACATATGAAGCCGGCGGCGCGTTCTGCGTCGCCGGCTTTTTTGTCCCAGGGTGAGCGGTCGAAAAAAGATGGCGCCTAAGCTACGCGCGCCATCGAAGGCGAGTTATTCAGCTCCAAGACGAAGCCTTTATCCTGGGCATGGATCAAATAGTGCCCGGGCGCGACGGCTGAAAGCCGGTCGAGATGTTTTCGCGCCGATTCAAAATCCCTGTCTGCGGATACCCAAAAGAAGTTGCCATCTTCTAAGCGCTTGAAGATATCGAACGTGTGATTCATCGAGTGGCTCCTGTGAGCTTCAACGCTCGCGGTGAGAAGTGCAGTTTGGATGCCAATGGTTGACGACGAAAGTGAGTGGATTCAGGGGTTTACGGGGTAAACGGAAAACTGTATTTGCGCCGTCTGCGAGTAATTTTTGCGAAGCAGTATCGGCTTTGGGTACTACAACTAGGTCCGGCGCGTCAGCAGATTTGGATTACGAGCTCGCTTTCGGATACCAGTCCAGCAGGCGAACTTCTATGCCAGTTCCCTTCAGCGCGTTTTCGAAAACGGTGAGGTCGGAGCCGTGATAGTGGTATGGGATGACGATTTTCGGATGGAAGGCCTTCACTGCGTCCGCGGCTTCGTCCGGCGGCATGGTGTAGGGCAGATTCATGCAAACGAAAGCGACGTCAATATTCTTGAGCGCGCGCATTTCGGGGACGCCCTCGGTATCGCCTGAAATATAAAAACGCTTGCCGCCGTAGGTGAGAACGTAACCGTTGCCGCGGCCCTTGTCGTGGTAAAGCTTGCCCGGTTCAGGGCCTCGCTTCAGGTTGTACATGGGGATCGCTTCAATCATCCAGCCTGCCCATGATTTAGTTTCGCCGTTGGAGATGGAAGCGGCTGTGGTGACCGTTGTGACCACGGCCGGCGGCGCGAAAATTTGCGTACCGGATTTGCTGATCGCGGCAATCGCTTCAGGATCCATATGGTCGCCGTGAATGTCGGTGATTAAAATCAGGTCAGCTTTCGGCAGTCCACTGAAATTCGCCGGCTTCGCAGGATCCACGTAAATATTTTTCGGCCTCGATCAGCATGGTGGCGTGATAAATCGGCGTAACCTTCACGGCGCCGGCAGAAGTATCGAAGGTCTGCGAAGGACGGTTCGACTGAGCTCTCGAAGCCCCTGCGAGAAGCGCGAAAATTGCGAACACGGCGATAGTTCGAGCGAGATTCATCGGAATTCCTCTGTGCTGGTTTCGCAACTTAGTCGAGTGATTCGAATAATTCGGCGGTCTGTTCAAATTCGGCATCGGGCTGCCGAATAATCTCGCAGTCCACGGACTTGAAAGGGTCCTCGGTGGGAATGCGATCGAGCCAGCGCTGCTGGGACAGCTTCTCGTGATCGGAAAAATCGAGGCGCACGAGAACGCGGACGCTCGAGCCGGAATTATTTTTTTCAGACTTCGCCGATGATTTCTTCTTCGCGGCAGAAGCCTTCGCTGCGTCCGATTGCTCGTCGGGCTCGACGCGCTCGAATTTCAGAAGCATCTTATTGCCGAGGCGAAATCCTTGCTTCCACGCTTCGATCTTGTGCCTAGCCTGCTGAGCGGTTTCTTCGTCGGTGCCGAAGTCGAAGACTAAATACGAATGAGCCATGGTCTTTATTTAGCGGCTTGCGGGCGGGTGTGTCAAGTGGGCGGGCCGCCCGTGAGCGATATGCGAACAGGGCCAAATTGTGGGTTGCGCGCTCCTACGCATTCTGCTAGGGTGAGCGAACAAAAGGCGAAGAAGAATGTCGGGGGATTTTACAATGGCTGCGCCGAGTCGAGGGCTGGCGGTGGTAAAGACGGGAACCACGCTAGCTGCCTTCCAGGACGTGTTAGGAAGCCTTGCCGGGCGTTATAAGACCGACGAGGTGCTAACGGCTATTCGGCACCTGCCGGCGCGTGAGGCGCAGTTCCGCGCCATGCCGGCATGGGTGCGGCCTGAGCTTCGTGACGCTTACCGCGCGAAAGGGATCGAGCAGCTCTTTTCGCACCAGGCGGAAGCTGCCGAGTTGGCACACTCGGGCAAGGATTTTGTCGTGGTGACGCCCACGGCGTCGGGCAAGACGCTTTGCTATAACTTGCCAGTGCTGAATTCGGTGCTCGAGCAGCCCGACACGCGAGCACTTTATCTCTTCCCTACCAAGGCGCTGGCGCAGGATCAGCTTGCCGAGTTGCATGATCTCGCAGGCAGGCTCGATGATTGCTTCGGGGTGTTTACGTATGACGGCGACACGCCGGCTGACGCGCGCAAAGCGATTCGCGAGCGCGGCCATGTGGTGCTCTCGAACCCGGACATGCTGCACACGGGAATTTTGCCGCACCACACGAAGTGGACGCGACTTTTTGAGAATCTGCGATACATCGTGCTGGATGAGCTTCATACCTATCGCGGAGTTTTTGGAAGTCATCTGGCGAATGTGCTGCGGCGGCTCGCGCGCGTTGCGGAGTTCTACGGGTCGAAGCCGCAATTCATCTGCTGCTCGGCAACGATTGCGAATCCGGGCGAGTTGGCGTCGCAGCTGATCGAACGCGAAGTGGAAGTGGTGGCGGAAAACGGAGCGCCGGCCGCCGAGAAATTATTCGTTTTCTACAATCCGCCGATGGTGAATCGCAATCTCGGTATCCGGCGAAGCTACTTGAACGAGACGACGCGCGTCGCGAAGGAACTTCTCGCCCGGAAGCTGCAGACGATTGTCTTCGCCAATAGCCGCTTGCACACGGAAGTGCTGCTCACTTATTTGCAGCAGGCGAATCCGCCACAGATCGGGCAGCCGGAACCGATTCGCGGTTACCGTGGCGGATATTTGCCGGGCGAGCGGCGTGAAATTGAGCGCGGGTTACGAGAAGGACGCGTGCGCGGCGTCGTAGCTACGAATGCGCTGGAGTTGGGCATCGATATCGGGTCGCTCGATGCGTGTGTGATGGCAGGCTATGCGGGATCGATCGCTTCCACTTGGCAGCGCGCCGGCCGTGCGGGGCGGAGGCATGGAACGTCGTGCGCGGTGCTGGTGGCATCGTCTGCGCCGCTCGATCAATTCATCGTGCAGCATCCCGATTATTTTTTCGGGCGCTCTCCCGAACACGCCTACGTGCAGCCGGACAATCTCGAAATTCTTGTGAATCATTTGAAGTGCGCGGCATTTGAGCTGCCGCTTTCGCCGGAGGAACGATTTGGCAGCGTGGATTTGCCGGAACTGTGCGAGCGGCTCGGCGAGGCGGGGTTCTTACATCGCAGCGGTGGCAACTGGCACTGGGTGCAGCAGGCTTATCCCGCGGATACGGTGAGTTTGCGGGTGGTCACATCCGACAATTTTGTGATCATTGATGTGACAAACAACGATGTGATGAGCGACGACAGGAATAGTGATCAAGGCGTGGGCGACGGCGGCCCTGAGGTGATCGGTGAAGTGGATTTTTCTTCGGCGCTAACTACGCTGCACCCGAAGGCAATCTACATTCATCAGGGCCAGCAATATCACGTGGAGCGTTTGGATTTCGATCAACGCAAAGCCTACGTGAAACGCGTCAATGTGGATCACTACACCGATGCCATTCGCTACACGCAGGTGCGCGTACTCGAGATTGCTGAAGAAGAACGAATTGCGGGGCCGGCAGCGCGCGTTCATGGAGACGTGCTGGTGCGCTCGCAGGTAGTGGGTTTCAAGAAGATCAAATTCTTCACCAATGAGAATGTTGGCGCGGGAAAACTCGAGCTGCCTGAAAACGAGATGCACACCAGTGCATTTTGGATCACGCTCGAGCATGAACTTCTTGCCGGCTTGCCATTTGCGCCAAGCGACCGGCAAAGCGGAATCTTCGGGCTGTTGTATGCGCTCGAATCGATGGCAACGCTGCTGCTGATGTGCGACCGGCGTGATCTGGGGACCGCCGTCGGCGAACGTCCGCCAAGCGCGGGCATCGAAACCGAGTGGGTGGAATTCTCAGACGCAAATGAGGAGGCCGGCGCGAACGAGTTTTATGAGCCGAACCTCTATCTCTACGACGCATATCCGGGCGGGATCGGATTCAGCGAGCCGCTCTATCGCGTTCATGATTTGCTGCTGCGACGCACGCATGAATTGATCGCCGCGTGCCCGTGCGAGAGCGGATGCCCTTCGTGCGTGGGGCCGGCAGGAGAAAAAAGCGAGAAAACAAAGGAAGCGGCGCTAGCGATCCTGGAGAAAGTGTGCACGGCATGTAGCACAGAGAACGCCGAAGTCGGAATGAGGGCACCGAGTTGAAAGCGACGACCGAGGAACGATTCTCGAGATTGAATGCGCTACAGCGACCGGCCGTATTAAACGCGACCGTTGCGGCAGGCGGAAGCAGAGGAATCGGCGTCGCTCGAGAGCAGAGTCTCCCAGAGTCACCCGGAATGTCTCCGGATGTGCCCGAAGGTGCGGAGCGGTTGGCGAACATCCTGGGCGCCTCTATCCGGGAGAACAAATTTGGTGCGCACCTCGGGCTGCGGCGATGGTTTGCAGAAACGATTGACTGCGCGCCGCCCGATGTTCATCTGCATCCCGGCGCGCTCCGGTTGCTGGCACCGGATTTGGCAGAGAAAGTTGCCGATTCCAGCCAGTGGTTATTTCTGGATACCGAGACAACCGGTCTCTGCGGCGGCACCGGAACGTATCCGTTCTTGATTGGGATCGCCTGGTGGGATGTAGGTGGCCTCGAAGTGGAGCAATTCTTCATGCGCGAGCACAGCGAGGAGCATTCGGTGCTGGTTGCACTCGCTGAACGGATGGTTGAGCGCCCAGTGCTGGTCACGTTCAACGGAAAATCGTTCGATTGGCCGCTGCTCGAGACGCGCTATCGAATGACTCGGAAGATCGGCGTGCCAACTCTACAAGCACATCTGGATTTCCTGCATCCGGCGCGCAATTTGTGGCGATTGCGCCTGGGTTCGGTGCGACTGGCTGAACTCGAGAGACACGTGCTGGGCTGGAATCGCGGATGTGACGTGATGTCGGAGCTGATTCCGTCGCTCTATTTCGATTTTCTGCGTGGCGGTCCGCCCGAGCCGCTGTTGCCGATTTTTTATCACAATCAGATGGATTTGCGCGGACTTGCCGGGCTTTCGGCGCGAGTGCTTTCGGTTCTCGCAGACGCTGAGAACCTGTGTACGGATGCATTTGAACTTTTTGGCATCTCGCGCATATGCGAACGGCACGGCGAATCGGCCCGGGCTCGAGTGCTTTTTCAGCGGTCAATCGAAGGTGAATTGCCTGTTGAAACCGAGCGCGCCGCGCGACGGTCGCTGGCAATGATGGCGAAGCGCGAAGGAGATTTTGCACGAGCGCGACAGCTCTGGGAGAGCATGTTGGGAAATTCGCGTGAGGGATTGGAGGCCTACGAGCAGCTAGCCATATACTACGAGCGCCATGCGCGTGAGCCCCACCAGGCAGCTTCAATCACCAAAAAAGCCCTCGCGGAGCTCCGCCGGGCGAACCGTGGTGGAGCCGTAACTGCGGGCCTCTACCGGCGGAGCCTAGCACGCTTCGAGCGGCGCCTATCTCGATTGGAAAGAAAGACTTCCGGGGGATATCTTCTTCCCGATAAGGCCGAATCGGTGGTGCTGGCAGGCGAATCCAATTGAGGGGCAAAAACGGGGGAATAGCATGCAAGAAACGGATGGTGTTGCCACCAGAATGGCGAGACGATTGGAAGATGCAGACATTGAAAGTCGTGTGGAGACGCAGGCCATGCCCGAAGTAAGTGAACCATACATCCGAGAACAGCTTGAGAGAAGGCGGGGCCAGCTGCAAGCCACAATCTCCGCTGCCCCTTCAGTGCAGGAGACTGCCCCATTTGTGGAGTTGCTGCAGGAAGTGGATTCCGCCATACAGCACATTCACGACGGGACATACGGCACGTGCGTGGTGTGCCAGGGGACCGTCGAGGGAGAACGGCTGATTGCGAATCCGCTCGCGAAGGTGTGCCTGGATTGCCTTTCGACGGAGGAGCGACGAGCACTCGAGGGCGATCTCGAGCTTGCGTCGGTGGTCCAGCGAGGCCTGTTGCCGAAGAAGCGCACGCAATTTGGCGACTGGCACATCCACTACGAGTACAAGCCCGCAGGCGCGGTGAGCGGCGATTATTGCGACTTGATCTTACCGCTTCAAAGCGACGGCCAGCTTGTGTTTCTGCTAGGCGATGTAGCCGGCAAAGGAATGGCTGCGGCGCTGTTGATGACTCATTTGCACGCCATGTTTCGAAGTCTGGCGAATGTGGGATCCGAGTCGAAGACAAACGGCCCTCTGGATTTGGAAAAGCTCCTTGGGACGGCGAATCGCGTGTTCTGCGAGAGCACGTTTGCCGGGCAATATGCGACGCTGATTTGCGGCCGCGTGGGAAAATCGGGAGAAGTGGAAATCGCCAGCGCAGGACATTTGCCGGCCGTGATTGTGACGCGCGAAGGCGTGAAGCAGATTCACGCCACCGGGCTGCCGCTGGGAATGTTTGCAACGAGTCCATATTCCGTGCAGCGCACGAAAATGGAGCCGGGCGATTCGCTGCTTCTATACACCGATGGAATTTCTGAGGCGCGTAATCCTAGCGGTGTGGAATATGGAATGAAGCGGCTTGCGAGCGTCGCGGGCGAAAGACACGGATGGGTGCCGCAGGAATTACTGGCGGCTTGCATGAGGGACGTCGCCGGGCATTGCTCGGGAGCGCACCAGGGCGACGACCAGACTCTGATGGTGATTCACCGCAGCGATTCGGCAAGCATTTCGCTGAACGACTAGAACGCGCTTGCAATCATCTGCGGTTTCTCGCGGCTTTGCGTGAATGTATTTCCAGTGCGTGCCTCGGCGGGGGCAGGAGCCGCGGGCCAGCCCACGGCGCGGTCGATCTTGTCATACGTTTCGCGAGTAGCATTCTCGACCACCAGGCAGGCGGTCCCTACGCATCGCAGGAAAACACCGCCAGAATCACTCTGAAATTGAAAATAGTTGGGCCGGCGAAAGAGCGCCGTGCGCGTTTTGTGCTTGAGTTCGAGAAGTTCGCTGTACTGCCCGAAGAAGCGCGCGGCATCCTCGGTATTGTCCAGAGCGAGACGGAAAACAAGCGAAGTTTGTTTGGTCTTTGGATCCTCAAAGAGCGCGTAACGATCCCCTGCCCAGGTTGCGGATACCGTATCAGCGCGATCCTGGCCGAGAAATTGTTTCAGAACCTCCTGCAACCCAAACTCACCGAGCACATTTTCTTCGAGCAGCTTCCAATCGGAGGGAACCAAACCTTTCCATTCAGGAAGCGTCACTGCGGCCGACTTCACGTTCGTCAAATACATTTGAGGATGAAGAATCTGTTGCGTGGAAACCGGAGGATCCTTGAACAGCAGGTTTAGATCCTTCCATCCGTCGTGCGCCTTCAGGAATTGTTGCGAGAAACTTGTTCCCGCGAGATAGGGGAAAAGCAATTCGTCGCGAATGTATCCGGGCGCCTTTGCGAGATTGGGATCCTTATCCATTTCTTCCACGGCGCCCGAGCGGATCAAGAGCGCAACGTCGGGCAAATCGCGGACGCTCACTTGTTGATCGCGTAGCGTGTAATCCACCATCGCAGCAAGCGCAGACCCTTCGCTCACGGCTTCGCGAGCGAGTTCGGCATCGTCATTGGGGCGCGCGGCTTTGATCCACGGATCGATGTGGAAGGACTGATCCTCGAGTGCGTGCGTCAGTTCATGAGACATCACGGCACGCTGTTCGTCGGCGGGAATCCAATCGGCGATGTAAAACTCTTTGGCCTTGGGGTCGTAGAGGCCGGCAACCTGGTCGGTCAAAACGTCCAGCATGAAAGAATCGAGCGGGAAATCCTTCGGGATCAGGCCGAAGGCCTCGAGTGCTTTGTTATCAGCGTAACGCTGGGCGTCGTTGCGGTCTTCCTTTTCTTCGCGAACCAAATATTCCCGGATTTCTTGCTTGGAGCGTAGGCTCTTTTTCAGCGGCTCCTTGATCGGCAAGTCGAGAAGCTTGCTCATTTGAGCGAGCACCTCATCGGCTGCTTTGATGAAATCGGCGCTCGTAGCGGGGCCCGCATGCGGACCGGACGATCCTGCGATAGGAGGAGGCGGTGAGACCGATTGCTGCGCGCTCGCGGGAACCACGGCAAGAGCGCAAAGACAGATAAGTTCGATAAAACGCTTCATTCGCTGGCTTCCTCCAGCAAAGTTGGATGAAGAATCAGAGTAACAGGTTTCTCGGGGATTCAGCGCCAGATGGGAGGGCGGGTTGCGGAGAGTCGCAAAGCAGCTTCTCTACGCGGTGGCGGCTACTGCCGTTTGTTCGCGGACCAGACGGCCGAGGATGGCGCGAGTGTTCGCCAGAAACAGATCGCGCAGATGCGGCGCGATGCCGAGGGGTACGAAGGAGCGAAAATGTTCAACTTCGAGCCAGCGAAAGGCGATATCCGCAACGGGAGCATTCATTCGGGCGAAATGCATACGCAAATCCCACTCCTGCATATCAAGAGGCATGCCGATCACTTTTTCGAAGAGTTCTTCGTGGCAATATAGCAAAGCTTGATGAACGGAAGATTCGGAATAGACCTCTTCGAGAGCGGGATGGTGATAATGGCCGCTAGTCACATCGCGGAGCGTCGCCACGTTGGCAAGGCGGCCGAAATCGCCGGGGATCGGAGCCAGCCATTGCGAGACGTACTCCTCAATGACGAGCTGATTCTGGGCGAACCGTTCGAGGGATTCCATGCGCGCTCCCGAACACTCTGATCGCCGGAGATGCTACGCCCTGTAACCTCTGAAGTCAACAGCCTTTCGGTAAACAGTGAAATGATCTGAAGCCTCTGATGCGTGAGTTCATGCGAGCAAAGAACGTCAGCGTTTCAATGGGGCAGGAGCTTCCGAGCGAAGTGTCTTGAGTACGGTTCCGCAAAACGAATCAATTGAGAAGGGTTTTTCCAGAATCGAGCAACCGGAACTGCGCAATGTTCCGCTAATTTCTCCATCCCGCGCGTTCGACACGGTGAACACGATACGTCCGGCGAGTTCGCTGCGATTTTCCTCAATCCAGCGATAAAGGCCCGTAGCGGAAAGTTCCCCGGGAATTTTCATGTCCGCGACGATCGCGTCAACCGTCTCACGTCTCAAAAGATCGAGGGCTTCCTGCACGGATCGGGCCGCGCGAACCGTCACTCCTCGCGCGCGTAGAATTTCCTGTTCAAGTTGCAACACCGCTTCTTCATGGTCCACAAGCAGCACCGTTCCAGCGACCGACGCCTTTGACGGCGAAGATGACTCCGTCTGGGGCGAGTCAGAAACGCTAAGAATAGGCAGGACGATTGCAAACGTGGCGCCACGGGGAGGCGAATTGCGCACCTGAATTTCGCCGCCATGTTCCTTCACGATTCCATAGCAGATGCTCAATCCCAGCCCTGTTCCCTTCCCTACGGGCTTCGTGGTGTAGAACGGATCGAAGACGCGATGCGGGTCCTTCACTCCCGGCCCGTTGTCGGTGATTTCCACGCGCAGACGATTTCCCGCAAGGGCCGTTCGTATCCAGATTTCGCCGTGGCCGCCTTTTTCGACGACTGCATCGACGGCGTTGTTCACAATGTTGAGAAAGACCTGCTGAAGTTGATGAAAATCTCCCGCAGTAACGGGAAGATCGGGTTCAAATTCCCGATGGATGCGAATGCTGTTAAGCTTCATGTCGTATTCTCGAAGGATCAGCGTGTCTTCGAGAATCTGATTCAGGTCCACTGATTTTCTTTCCGGTTTGTGCTGGCGGGCGAAGCTGAGCAGGCTTTGCACGATGTGATGCGTGCGTTGCGCCTGTTTGTACAACTTTTCGATGTAGTCCGCACCGCGCGAATTGGTGAGTTCTTCGGCTTGCAGCAGTTGGCTGTAACCGAGAATCGCCGTAAGAGGATTATTGAGTTCGTGAGCTACGCCGGAGATGAGCTGGCCAACCGCCGCCATCTTCTCGCTTTGGAGAAGCTGTTCCTGAGCAAGCGCGAGGCTTTGATAAGCGTCCTGCGTTTCTTTCAAGAGCAGCGCCTTGTCGATCGTTGTGGCGATTTGATTTCCCACGGCTGCCAGAAGATTCAGTTCCGCCGGCGAAAACTCGCGGGCCTCGCGGCATCCGATCACCAGAATTCCCATGATGCGATCTTTTGACCAGAGCACCGAAATCTGCGATTCCTGAATGCCCTCTTTACGCACAAGCTCACGCAGGATCTCGGGAAGGATGACTGCTGAACCCGAAAGTAGAGTCGCTCGCGCCTGCTTCACCTGTTCGAGCAGTATGGGCGATATCTCGACGGGCGGTAGATTCCGTGCGAATTCGGTCTCGTACCCGAAGGCCGCCATTCTTTTCAACGTGTGCGAGGGCTCGTCCAGCAAATAGATGGAGCAGGTTTCGACTTTGAACAGCTCGGCAACTTTGGGAGGCACGCGATTCAGGATTTCGTCGATCTCTGCCGACTGGCTGAGCATCCCGCCAATCGCATTCAGCGCGAGCAGTTCCCGGTTGCGGCGTCGAATTTCCATTTCGGCGTGCTTTCGATCGGTTACGTCCAGCAGAAAACCTTGATAGGCGGCCACGCCTCCGGAATCATCACGCGTGACGAAGCTCGATTCGTGCGCGATTCGAATCTCCCCGTCGCGACGGCGGAAATGGAATTCGAAATCGCTCACCTGGCCGTGTTCGCGAAGCAGGCGTTTCAGGTGATCCCGTTCCTCCGCGTGCAAATAGAACGTCGGGGTGATATCGACCGCTAGAAGTTCCTCGCGCTTTTCGTAGCCGAGGATGTTCATTAGCGCTTTGTTAAAATCGAGAAAGCGGCCCTCCGGCGTCGAGATAAAAATACCTTCCTGGACGTTCTCGAAGAGCATGCGGAACTTGTTTTCAGCCTGGCGGCGTTCGGTGAAATCCTTGAGCACATGAATCGTGCCGAGCGGGACACCATTCGAATCGTGGAAAGCGGAATTGGTAACGAGGAAGTATCCACCGAATGTCGGATCGATTTGCTCGGGATCTCCGGCGGCGCCTTCGCAGTAGGGGCAAGTCGTCCAATGAACATCCGCTTGTTGCAGGAGATTTCGAAGTTGCTGACCTTCGAGCTCGCCGGGTTCCACACCCAGATGCCAGGCCAGAGTGCGATTCGCCCGCAGCACAGCCCCGCTTGGAGAGTGCACCACGATCAAGTCGCCAATCGAATCGAAAGTATCGAGCCATTGTCTTCGGGAATTCGCTGCGACCTCGAAAAGCGAAACGTTCTGCACAGTGAGACCGAGAAGATTGGCGACGTTGACCAGGAAATTTTCTTCGTCGTTGGCAAACGTGCGCGCGATGCTGGAACCGATTCCAAGGAATCCGAGGGGGTTCTCCTTTCCCGGAATGCGAACGAGAACCAGCGTCGATAGCTTCTCGTCGCGCATCCAGTCGCGAACGCCCGAATCCGTCGCCGCATCGAAGACCACAAAGGGAGTTTGTTGTTCAAGCACCGTCTGGGCCCAGAGAACGCGTGGAGATATCCGGGTGTAACGGCTCAAGAAGTCCTCGCTAAAGCCGACGCTCGCTCGCACTAGAAGCGAACGGGTGTCACCGGAACCGTCGAACAGGTACACCACGCCATGACTGGCTCCGAGGCTTTCTACGAGATGGCGAACCACTCCTTCCAGCGTTTCGTGAACGCGGAATGACTGAGTGGCTTCTGCGGTGATGATTGCAAGGCGCCGCAGCTTCTCGTTCAGATCTTCCGTACGAGCGCGGCCTGCTTCCAAGACGAGTACCGCCATCGCAATTCCCATCGCGATTCCGAATAGCCCGTGAAACGACATGCGAAACAATCCGAATTCTTCGCCGGACCAGGCGGCTCGATCGAACCCGTGGAGGCCTCGCAGCATCAGTGCGCCGGCAAGCAGCTTCCATCCGACCCCTTGGTGTCGCGAATTTGTCCGCCAGAGGAGCCAACCGGCAATCAGATAGAACCCCGATTCTGAGATGCGCTCGGCCCAGAGCGCTTCCGAGGGCATCTTGGCAATCGAGTGGGTTGCATAAATGGCTAGCGCAGCAATTGCGGCCAGCGGCGTGAGCCAGCGAAGCCTGCCTGCTCGTCCTGTACATTCCAGGATAGCTACGAAAAATAGAGCTGAGGAAACCAGCGAAAGGACGGCACTGAATTGGAAGTTCGCATCGGGGCCTCCGCGCCAAATCGATAGCATGCGCAAAGCGCCCCAAAGCACGTAAGCGGTCCAGCCGGCAATCCAGAAGCGGAAGAAACGAGCCGAAAAGCTGGGGACCAGCAGCGAATACAAAACAAGGATAATAAACGCCGCCGAGCCTTCAATGAAGGCCACGGCAAGAAAGCCCGGGTTAGAAACGAAGGGCATCGAGTCCTGTATCAGCGACGCCTAGTCGCCAGGAAAGCTCGGCACAAATGAAATCGAGGGTGTCGGGAAGCCACTACGAAACCTAGCATGAGGGTTAGAAGTAGGGCAACGAGGCCAACGCCCCCCTGTGCCCTGCTTTATAATGGTGAGACTTCGGAGCCCACTCGTGGATAGAGAAAAGGTCCTGGTAGTAGATGACGAAGAAGCAATTCGAGAGGTTGTGACCACTCTTCTTGAGGCGCAGGGCTATTACTGCCTAGCCTGCGCGAACGGGCGCATCGCGCTTGACGCTTTCCGCAACGATACGTTCGATCTGGTGCTGAGCGACATCGTCATGCCGGAAATGGACGGGCTCAAGCTTCTCTCCGAGCTGCGCGTGGACGATCCCGACGTTCCTGTGATCATGGTCACAGCGATGCATGACATCGCTATCGCTCTCGAAGCGATTCGCGCGGGAGCTTACGACTACATTCTCAAGCCATTTGAAAAGGATCAGCTTTATTTGAGCGTCCGCCGTGCGCTGGAACACCGGCGCCTGGTGATTGAAAACCGCACTTATCAAAGCGATCTGGAGCATCTGGTCGCCGAACGCACGCAGCAGCTTTCGATCGCGCTGCAGGATCTCGAGCAATCGTACGACTACACGCTTGAAGCTTTGGGTGGAGCGCTGGACGCAAAAGATGCTGAGACCGAAGGACACTGCCAACGCGTGACCGCGTTTACGATCACGATTGCAAAAGCGATGGGTGTGGACAAAGCGCTGCTACGGCATATTGCGCGCGGAGCTTTTCTTCACGACATTGGCAAGATGGGAGTGCCGGACAGTATTTTGCGCAAGCCGGGTCCGCTCACCGCGGAAGAGCGCGAAGTGATGCGCCGCCATTGTGATATCGGCTATGCGGTGCTGGAACGAATTCCCTTTCTCAAAGAAGCCGCTGAGATCGTGCTGTCGCACCAGGAGTGCTACGACGGGTCTGGTTATCCTCGTGGGCTGAGGGGCGAGCAGATTCCGCTCGGCGCGAGAATATTCGCCGTGGCCGATACGCTGGACGCGATGATATCCGATCGTCCTTATCGCAAAGCGCTGCCCATTTCCGCAGCGCGAGAAGAAATCAAGAGATATGCGGGCAGGCAATTCGATCCGCGCGTGGTGGAGGTATTTCTTTCGCACCCGGATAGCGTCTGGATCGCGCTGCACGAAAAGATTGGCGACCCGTTCCGCCTCGCACAACTCGAACCCGCATCAGCAGATTGACCCGTGCATTTCCGCTTTGATCAGCCGCAGAGTATCGCCAAGTTGCGAAACGATTGCCGCACGGGTAGTATCTCCAATTCGGAGGAACGCTGAATGGCTTTGGTGCCCATCAAGACTGCGTCCATCACGGGCTACTGCGATTGCATCTGCGGTTGCTATGAACTCGCGAGCCAGCGCGATGACGAGAACGGCAAAGGATATTGTCCGCGATGCGCCAAGGAACATCTGGAATTGAATCGTGGAGTCGGCATTCCTCAGCTTGCTCCGTCGAAATTGCCCGAAGGTGATGCGGCCGCGCCACCTCTTGCCATGCCGGAAGCCGCCGACCCGCCGGGAAGACTGAAGTAAACAGCGCACTGCCCTTTCCTGCGATGGGTTGAATTCTTCTTTCTCAGAAAATCGAAACCAGGCGCTTGATTCCTTCCGCAAACTCATGCTCGGGCGCGATCAGGCTGACGATCAGGTAACCGTCGGTCGGGAAATCGTAGAAATGGCCCGGGTGAACGTAAACGCCTTTTTTCTCGATCAAATCGAGTGCGACCTCTTCGTCAGTATGCGTTGCCGGCACGCGCAGCACGGCGTACCAGCCGCCTTCGACTTCAAGGCGGCTGCAGGCTTTCTGCGTTGCGAGCTGCCGGTCGAGTTCGGCGAGATTCCCACGGATTCTTAATATCAGCTGTCGCTGAAATTCGTGGCGCTGTTCTAAAAATTGCGGGATGGCGTGCTGGATGGGCGCATTCATCGAGAGGTAGGTGTCGGCGATTACTTCGAGCCGGTCGAGAGCCTGCGTTTTCAGATCCTTCGGTCCGCTTACCGCGAGCCATGCGACTTTCATCTGCGGCAGACCGCACATTTTCGAAAGTCCACTCATTGTGAACGTAAGCGCGTCTGAGTTTGCTGCCCAACTGCTGCGAGGCTCGGCGGAAAGCGCAAAATCCAGAAAGACTTCGTCCGCGATCACGGGGATTTGACGGCCAGCACAGATTTGATTGAGTCTTGAACGTTCTTCGGCTTTTGTGAAATGGCCCGTGGGATTATTGGGATGGACCACGATGATCGCACGGGTACGAGTGGTGAGTGCGGCCTCCAGCGCGTGGAAATCGATTTGCCAGCCGTGGTCGTAGATGAGCGGATAACGCACGAGCCTCACGTCTTGAATATCGGCGAGGAGATCAAAGAGCGGATAGCTCGGAGTAGGAATCAGAACTTCGTCGCCAGGATTGCACAATGTTCGGAATACGAACGAATAGGCTTCGCTTGTGCTCGTAGTGAGCAGCATATCGCTCGCGGCAACACGGTCGCCGCGGTCCGCATAGTAGACAGCAAGGGCTTCACGGGCGGCGAGCAGCCCCTTTGGTTCAGGCTCGTATGAAAGGCTGTGCGGGTTCGCGAGCGCGCTTAGAATCTTCTCGCGATCGTACATGAAGCCGCATTCGGTGGGATTCGAAGCGGTCAAATCAATCAGCGGCTTTCCGGCGGATCGATGACGCGCGAGCGCTTCGCTCAGACGATTCGGAGCCAGATTCCAATTCGTGCGGTCTGCAAACAATTCGGCATTTCTCCGCAGCTGCAAATGCGCATCAGCGTACAACAAAACGGTATCTGAATTGGCGGCCCGTTCGTCAAACCTCTGCGGCGAACACCGAGCAAGTCTATAATGTTCACCTGCTATTGCATTCCAATTGATAAGGAGAAGCGCATGAAAGGGATTGTCACGGCGATTGTCACGGCACTGGCCGGCGTCCTCTTGCTGCTGGGCTTCGGGGGGCAAGTGATTGCTCCGGTTACAGCCGCCACGCAAGAAGAAGCCGTCGCCAAGACGAATTTGAAGGTGGGAGACACGGCGCCCGATTTCTCCCTGCTCAGCGACAAGTGGGAGCAAGTGAAGCTGAGCGATTATCGCGGCAAGAAAAATGTGATTCTCGCCTTCTACGTCCTGGCATTTACCGGCGGTTGAACGAAGGAACTTCAGGCCTATCAGGCTGATTTGGCCAAACTCGAAGCAAGCGACACCGTCGTCCTCGGAATCAGCATCGACAGTCCTGCCGCGAACGCAGCATTCGCCAAGCAAATCGGAGTCACGTTTCCCCTTCTCAGCGATATGAACAAGGAAGTTCTGACGTCGTATCAGATTTTGAAGCCGTACGACGTGAAGGGCGGCAAGTATCAATGGGCGCAGCGGACAACGATCGTGGTGGACAAACAGGGAAAAATTCAGCACGTCGAGCAGGGTGATAGCGCTGTGGATCCTAACAGCGCCGTCTCTGTCTGCACAGGGCTGCACAAGCCAAAAGCTTAGAAAGACCGCAACTCTACGCAAAATAAAAAGGGCAGGTCTCGAACCCGCCCTTTTTTATTCAGATCCCAAAACCTCGTTGCCAGATCAGTGCGGGCGCATGTGCATAAGGCGGATGCTGTCCGGGTAGAACATGATGAGCATCATGCAGATGCAGAAGACCATGGAGGGCACGAGAATCAAGAACAGGCCGAGACGCTCGAAGCGCAGGTGCATGAAGTAAGACATGATCAGCGCCGATTTGATAAGCGACAGGCCGAGCAGGATCGTGATCATCAGGTGGACTTCGACACGTTCGTAGGCGAGGAACACCTCGATTGCCGTCAGCAGCAGCAGCCACACCCACACCGTGGCGAAAAGCTTCGTGCTGCCAACGGAGTGGTCATCGACAGCTTCTGTTCTCATGTACGCGGGTTCGCTCATCGAGTCGCTCGCTCCAGTGCTGCAGTGTATTGACCCTCAGCGGCTAAAGCCGCACCGCTTGTCCGCACTTTCAGCACGGCTAAAGCCGTGCCCTGATGAAATACAACGCTACTTCGGGTTGACGCTCAGCAAATAAACCAGCGGGAAGATAAACATCCAGACGAGATCGACGAAGTGCCAGTAAAGGCCGCTTACTTCGACGTGGTCGGCAGTCCACTTCCCCTTACTGTATCCCGCGCAGATGATTGCGAGATAGGCGACGCCAATCGTGACGTGCACCATGTGCAGGCCGGTGAGTCCGAAGAAAGTGCCGCCGAATAGCGGGACGCTCCAGGGATTTGACCACGGCGTCACTCCCTCGTGAAACAACGTCACCCATTCCGTGGCGTGAATCAGCACGAAAGCAGCGCCGCAGATCATCGTGAAAATCAAATAGCGGACGGCTTTCTTCACGTCGTGACGATGCGCCGCGGCAACGGCCAGCACCATCGTCAAGCTGCTCGATAGCAGCACGAACGTCATGAACGACGATTTCGCGATGGCCGGCCAGATCTCGAAAGGCCGCGGCCAGTCGGGAGTGGCAAGCCGCACATATGCATAGCTGACGAGCAGCGCCGAAAACGTCAGCGTGTCGGAGACGATGAACAGCCACATTCCCAGCTTCTTCGAATTGATCCCGAAGGGCGACGCACCGCCCGACCACGGCGTTGCGACTATGCCTTCGAATTCGGTATCACTCACGATTCACCGTCCCAGAAGGAAAAGTAGAAACAGAAAGACCCACAAACCGTCCATGAAATGCCAGTACATCGCTGCCACTTCGGTTGCCGTGCCTTGCGTCAGCCGATGCGTGGGACGAAACAGAATCCACGTCAGCGCCAGCACACCGCCCAACAGGTGCAAGCCGTGCGCAGCGGTAAAGACGTAGAAAAAGCTGCTGCTCGCATTCGTGGCGAGAAATAAGCCTGCAGCTCTTAGCTGCTGCCAGGCGATGATTTGCCCCGCTAGAAAAAACACGCCCAGAATCGTGGTAACGCTCCACCAGTGGCGAAAGCCCTGCTGGTCGTTCGCTTTGAAGAGCTTCCGCGCGTGAGAGAGAGTGAAGCTGCTCGCTATCAGCACGGCCGTGTTGAGCCACAGGATTCGCGGAACTGCGAGCGGGTGCCAGCCGCTATTGGGAATGTCCTTGCGAACGATGTAGGCGCTGACCAGCGCCATGAAGAACATCAGGATGCCGCCGAGGCCGACGGTCATTCCCGTGATGTACGTGCGCTGAGGAACGGAGCCGCTGCCGCCGGACCCGTCTCCGTCGCCACGACCGCCCGAACCATCGCTGCCATCGGAAGACGAACCGCCACGCCCGCCGCTCGGCGTGCGAACTTTTATCTCGATATCGTCTGTGACTATGCCTGGCATCTCAGAGTCCGGCGCTAACTATTCCTTCTCGCGCGCCACTTCCTGGGGCGTCAGGTTCTGCGGCACGAAGTCTTCTTTCACGCCGGGAACGCTGAAATCATAAGGCCCGCGATAGACGCTGGGGAAATGTCCCCCGAAGTTATCGTGAGGCGGCGGAGAATCGGTGATCCATTCGAGCGTCGTGGCGTTCCACGGATTCTTCGACGCTTTCGGGCCGCTCTTCAGGCTCCAGAAAAAGTTTATCAGGAACAGAATTTGCGCGGATGCGGTGATGAACGCCGCGATGGTCATGAATTTGTGCACGGGCTGAAGCGCTTGCAAGTATGCGACAGCGCTGGCGTCCGCATAGCGCCGGATGCCGCCTGCGATTCCCACCCAGTGCATGGGCATGAAGATGCAGTAGGCGCCGACGAACGTAAACCAGAAATGCAATTTGCCGAGCGGCTCGTTCATCATGCGGCCGAACATTTTCGGGAACCAGAAGTACGTCGCCGCGAAGATGCCGAAGATGGCGGCGACGCCCATCACCAGGTGGAAGTGCGCTACGACGTAGTAGGTGGCGTGCAGCAGGTTATCCACCGCTGGTTGCGCGAGAAACAATCCCGAGAGGCCGCCCGAGACGAAGAGCGACACGAAGCCGATGGCGAACAGCATCGGCGTGGTGAATTGAATCTTCCCGCCCCACAGTGTGCCGAGCCAGTTGAACGTCTTGATCGCGGAAGGCACGCCGATGGACATCGTCAGCACCGAGAACGCAAAGCCCGAATAAGGGCTCATGCCACTGACGAACATGTGGTGGCCCCAAACCATGAAGCCGAGGAACCCGATCGCGCACATCGCCATCGCCATGGCGCGGTAACCAAATACGGGCTTGCGCGCAAATGTGGACAACACGTGCGATGCGACTCCCATGCCCGGCAGAATCGCGATGTACACCTCAGGATGCCCGAAGAACCAGAACAGATGTTGCCAGAGCAGCGGTGAGCCGCCCGAATGAGGTTGAATCTGATCGTTCACCACGAGGCCCGCGGGAAGGAAAAAGCTGGTGCCCGCTGAACGATCGAGCAGCAGCAAAATTCCGCCGGCGAGCAGCACACCGAATGCGAGCAAGCCGAGAATCGCCGTCACGAACCAGCCCCAGCACGTGAGCGGCATGCGGAACAGGCTCATGCCGGGAGCGCGCATGTCGATCAGCGTCGCGATGAAATTCAGCGCACCCAGCAGCGATGCCAGGCAGAAGAGCGAGATGCTGATGATCCACATCGTCTGGCCCCAGCCTTCACCGGGACCTGTCACTTCGCCGAGTCCGCTGAGAGGTGTGTAGCCCGTCCAGCCGCTGATCGGTGCGCCACCGGGAACGACGAACGCAGCGAGAATCGCGATGAACGCCAGAAACGTGACCCAGAACGACAGCATGTTGAGCCGCGGAAACGCCATGTCCGGCGCGCCGATTTGAATGGGCAGGAAGTAATTGCCGAAGCCGCCCTGCGGCGCGGTGGTGAGCACGAAGAAAACCATGATCGTGCCGTGCATTGTGACGAGCGATAGATATTGCTCCTGCGTCATCAATCCGCCGGACACGAACGGCAGATGCATGTTGGGCCACACCAGGTGCAGGCGCATCAGCACGGAGAGCACGATGCCCACCAGCACCGCCGTCAGCGCCAGCAGGAAATACTGGATGCCGATCACCTTGTGGTCAACGCTGAAAATATATTTCCGGATGAAGCCCGTCGGCGCTTCCATCGCATGCGCGGCGTGAGCGCCATGGGCGTGCGAACTCATTCGTGGCCTCCTGGATTCTTGCTGCGGGTGATTCGCTCGATCATCGGTTCGGTATTCACGAACTCACTGCCCGCCGGATTTCAAGAACGCTTGATAATCGGCGTCCGACACCACATTCAAATAGCTGTGCATGCGCGAATGCCCCAGCCCGCACAGCTGCGTGCAGACGATTTCGTACTGCCCGATTTTTTCCGCCGTGAAGTGGACGGGAACAATCAATCCCGGCACGGCATCCTGCTGCAAGCGCAGCTCGCGCACGAAGAAATTGTGAATCACGTCCTGCGAAGTGACGTGCAGCTCCACCTGCCGATTCACGGGAACGGTGAGCGTGGGCACAACGATGTCGTCCTTCCCTGCCGGATCGTTTGAATCGATGCCGAGAGGATTGCCCGTGGAAGCGCTGATTTGCTTGGGATCGAGCTTGCCAAATTTTCCGTCGGGGCCCGGGTAGCGGAAATTGAAGACGAACTGATTCTCCGTCACCTCCACTTGCACCGCATCAGCGGCAGGCGGCGTGAATCGCACTTCAGCCCACGCGCGGCGTCCCAGAATGCCGAGGCCGAGGAAGAGAATGATCGTCGCGGTGGTCCAGACGAATTCCATCGTGTTGTTGCCACGCGAAAAGTGAACGCGCTGGCCGTGGTCGCGGAAGCGCCACACGGCATACGCGAGGCCCAGCTGCGAGAGGACGAATACTATCGCCGTAACCCACAGCGTCAGGCTGTACTGCTCGTCCACCGCGCGGCCGACATCGGTAATGGGCGCCGGTGGGCTGTAAAGTTTCGCGGCGAAGATATACACCGTCACCACGACCATAGTCACTTGCAGCAGCGCCAGCAGCGCCGCTGACGTTGCCGAGCCGCTTTCGGACTTCCTTATTCGCATTCGCTTTCGCTCCCGAGTCGCGTTGAGGATAAGCGTCAGTCAGATTGCAGGAAACACGCCATCATATCTAAGCCCAACCGAATTTCAAGGCCGATTGTAGGTAACGTGGCGGCGTCGTTCAGCAGTGCTAGTATGCGCTCATGGAAACAAGGCCGCCTGACGACGACCCTCACGCCAAGTTTCGCGAGCTTTGCATGCTCTACGGCGATTTCAATCGCGTTGTTTTCCTCGAAGAGATTCTGAATTTCATCTCGGGCTTTGGCGCAACCAAAGCTGAGCTATCTACCATTCGTACCGCCGTGCAGAAGCGAACGAAGCAGCTGGTCTCTGCACGGTGCGAATATTCGGCTTCCGCGGGAGGCCTCGCGCATATGGGCCTGAAACCCACGAAGTTGCGTTTGCAAAATGCAAAGTCAAAGGCGCCGGCCGGAGGCCAGCGGTACGATAGCCGAATCCTGCAAACAACTTGCTCGATGGCCACGCTGTACTAACGCCGTATTCGGGCACGGCCCCGCAAACCCATCCGGGATCTGCGACATGCCGTGCCCCTACGGAAGAAAAGCCTGAATTCGGTTGCGGGGCGCGTGAAACGGCGTATGCTGAGGTCGCTACACAATCTTTCCGCCCTTCCGCTCCCTGAGACGACGGAGACCTTGTGCACATACTGAATGACTACGCGAAGATTTGCGATGGTCCATCCTCTGGAACGAGCAGCGGAAGCGGTGGCCCGCGGCGAAGCGGCCACGATCCGCTCCGTGATACTGCGGCTCGAAGTGGGCGTGGTGTATTGCCGCCTGGCCGCCAGCGCCGCTGACGATGCGGCCGCAGAACGCATTCGCATCCGCGCGCAAGCCGCCCTTGATTCTGCACTGAGCGCCGCCGATCATATTACTCTTGTGGGCAACGACCGCGCGGAGTTCGACGCCAAGGCCGACAACCTGCGCGACGCCCTGCGCGAAACTTTGTGACTCGCTAAATAAGAGGCCGCGCATTACCTGAACGCATTACGTGAACGCATTACCTGAAAACGACGCGCAGATATTGACGCCGCAGAGAAACCCGCCGATAATCGTGTCTCGCACAAAGGCCTTACCTCGGAAGAGGTGAGCTGCATTGGCACGAGCGGTCGTGGCGGAACTGGCAGACGCACCAGCTTGAGGGGCTGGCGGTAGCAATACCGTGGTGGTTCGAATCCACTCGACCGCACCAAGATTCGATTCAACGCAAATCGCGACGCAGAATCACGAAGCAAAGCAAAAGCCCCGATGCCAAGGCATCGGGGCTTTTGCTTTTCTCTTTTCGTCTTTCGCCTCTTGGTGGGAGCCCCCGCATTCATGCGGGGGAGGAGCGCTTGAGCGCTCCGGAACGATGACGCTGACTTTGTCTCCGCGCTTTAGCGCTGGGCCGTCGAAATGCCCGTGGCTAAAGCCACGATTTTTCTCGATGCTTCATCCGCTGGACTGAAGTCCAGCTCCCTCTGCTAAAGCAGAGGGCTCCCACCGGAAAAGCACTTCTGTAGCGTAGGCTTCGACCTGTCGCACACCAGCGGCGTAGGCGCTGGTGTAGTGCACATGACGTGTAGCGGCTTCGGACACGCGGGCACGGCATGCCGTGCCCCTACTGTCTTGAGGATGAATTCAGTCCTGATTATTTCTTGGGCGCTGGCGGTGGTGGATTTTGTGCTGGCGGCGCTTGGTTCTGACTCGGTGCCTGCCCAGGAGCCTGTCCCGGCGCCGGCTGTACTGGCACTTGCACCGGCGCATTCGCCGGCGGCGTCGCGGGCTTGCCCGCGGGCGCAGGCTTCTCGGTCTGCTCGAGCACGGAACCGATTCCTGAGATCGCGTCGGCAGGCGCGCGCTTCACGCTAAGCGTGAGCGACGTCATCATAAACACGATGGCGCACCACGTAGTAGCGCGCGAAAGAAACGACGCAGCGCCGCGTGGCCCGAAAGCCGTCTGGCTGCCTGCACCGCCGAACGCGCCCGCAAGATCAGCCGCGTTGCCGCTCTGCAGCATGATGACGATCACCAGCACGAAGCACACCAGCACGTGCAGCGTCGTCAGGACGAACATGTACCGCCATCCAATCGAAATCAGCGCCACTGCAATCAGCAGCGCCAGTCCCCACTTAGCCCACCAAGGCATTGCTATCTCCTAATCAAGTAGCACAGGCATTCCTGCCTGTGCCAACGTAAAAACGCGCTGAAGCTCGTGCCATACCTACAAACCAAAGAACGCGTTCTTTTGCTTCCTGGTTCGGCAGCACCACGCAGCTAGCAACTTGCGGCACAGGCAGGAATGCCTGTGCTACCTAAAAATTCACGATTGACGCGAAAGACTGCGCATCGAGGCTCGCTCCGCCCACCAGCGCGCCATCAATCTCCACCTGCGCCATCAATCCCCGTATGTTGTCGGGTTTGACGCTGCCACCGTAGAGGATCCGAAGCGCGGAAGCCCGTTCCGACGTGAAGCGAGCATCAGCCATTTCGCGGATGAAGCGATGCGCGTCGGCCGCGATTTCAGGCGTCGCCGTGCGCCCCGTGCCGATCGCCCAGCATGGCTCGTAAGCAATCAGAATACGCGAGAAGTCCGCGCCGGTCAACGCGGCCACTGCGCCCTCAAATTGGCGCTTCAGCACGCCGTGAGTGAGATTCGCTTCGCGCTCGGCGAGGTGCTCGCCCACACAAACGATGGGCGTGAGTCCGGCTTCAAGCGCGGCTTTCACTTTGCGATTCACGGATTCGTCCGTCTCGCCGAAATGCTGGCGGCGCTCGGAGTGGCCGATGATCACGCCGCGGGAGCCAGTGTCGAGAATCATGCGCGTGGAAATTTCGCCGGTGAATGCGCCTTCGGCGTGCCAGTCGCAATTTTGCGCCGCGATGGAAATGGCGCTGCCGCGCGCTGCTTCGACGGTTGCGCTGAGCGAAGTGTAAGGCGGCGCGATGATGATGTCGCAATGCGTTGCGTTCGCGACGAGCGGCTTGAACGCCTCGAAGAATGCGCGTGTCTCCGCCTGCGTCTTGTACATCTTCCAATTCCCGGCGATGACGGGGCGTCGCATTCAGTTCGCCCTCCCTGACGGCGCGTTTGTGGGCGCACCGGCAGGTGCGTTGGTCAATGCCTCGACGCCGGGCAGCTTATCGCCCGCGAGAAACTCGAGCGATGCGCCGCCGCCCGTTGAGATGTGCGAGATCTGCGATGCCACGCCGGCCTGCTCGACGGCCGCAACGGAATCGCCGCCGCCGATGATCGAAGTGGCGCCGTTGCGAGTAGCAGCCGCCACTGCGCGAGCGATGCCGAGCGTTCCCTGTGCGAATTGCGGCTTCTCGAACATGCCGAGCGGCCCGTTCCACACGATCGTGCGAGCCTTGGCAATCTCATCGCTGAATAGCTTCACCGTCTGCGGGCCGATGTCGAGCCCCATCATGTTGTCGGGGGTGTGCGCGATGTCTGCAATCATGGTCGCAGTGGAATTCGGCGACTCCGCGAGCACATGGTCCACCGGCAGGAGCAACGCGAATTTACGCTCGGCCGCTTCCAGCATCAATTCGCGCGCGAGGTCGAGCTTGTCATTCTCCACGAGCGACTTCCCTACCGGCAGCCCCTGCGCTTTGAGAAATGTGTAAGCCATCGCGCCGCCGATGAGCATTGCGTTGGCCAGCTTCATCAGGTTGCGCACCACTTCGATTTTGTCGGAGACTTTCGCGCCGCCCAGCACGGAGATAAACGGCCTATCAGGATTCGAGATGGCTTTGCCGAGGTACGTCAGCTCCCTTTCCATCAGCAAACCGGCCGCAGCCTGTCGCACGAACTTCGTGACGCCCACCACGGAGGCATGCGCACGATGCGCCGAACCAAAGGCGTCGCACACGAACATTCCATCGCACAGATCGGCCAGATGCTTCGCAAACGCAGGATCATTGGCCTCTTCCTCAGGATGGAAGCGGACATTTTCGAGCAGCAGCACTTCGCCATCGCGCAGCGATCTCGATTTCGCTTCAGCTTCCGCCCCCACGCAATCAGTGACAAACGCCACAGGCTTGCCAAGCAGTTCCTGAAGGCGTGCCGCCACCGGCGCAAGGCTGTACTTGGGGTCCACCTTTCCCTTCGGCCGCCCGAGATGCGATGCCAGAATCACGCGAGCGCCACGCGCCATTGCAAGTTGCAGAGTCGGCAGCGTCTCACGGATGCGCGTGTCGTCGCCCACCTTGCCGCCGTCCAGCGGCACATTGAAATCCACGCGGACGAAAACGCGCTTGCCCTTCAGGTCGAGGTCGCGAATCGAAAGTTTGTTCATGGCGATGATTTAGCGCAGCGAAGCGGCACGGTACGGCATGCAAGCGCTCGCCGCCGCGATGCGCCTAGAATTTCGCGGCGAAGAATTTAATCAGATCGCGGCAACGGCAGGAGTAGCCCCACTCATTGTCGTACCACGCGAGGATCTTCAGGCAATTGTTTCCCACCACGCGCGTGTAGCCCGCATCCACAATCGAAGAGTTCGGATTGCCTTTGAAGTCCACCGAGACCAATTCCTCTTCGCTGTAGGCGAGGATCCCCTTCATCGGCCCTTCGGCAGCTTTCTTCATCGCCGCGTTCACCGCTTCCACGGTCACAGGCTTCTCGGTAATCACCGTAAGATCGACCACGCTTACATTCGGCGTCGGCACTCGCATCGCGTAACCGTCGAGCTTGCCTTTCAGCTCGGGTATCACAAGGTGCAACGCCTTCGCCGCGCCAGTCGAAGTGGGGATCATCGAAATCGCCGCGGCACGCGCACGACGCAAATCTTTGTGCGGCAGATCGAGCAGCTTCTGGTCGTTCGTGTAGGAGTGAATCGTGGTCATCGTGCCCACCACGATGCCAAAATTGTCCTGAATCACCTTCGCTACCGGCGCCAGGCAATTCGTGGTGCACGAAGCATTGGAGACAACGTGATGCTTCGACGGGTCATACGCCTTGTCGTTCACGCCCAGCACGATCGTGAAATCAGGATCGGTAGCCGGAGCAGAGATAATCACCTTCTTCACCGGGCCGCGAATGTGCTTGCGAGCCTCCGCACCGGCAGTGAAAAGGCCGGTAGACTCGACCACGATATCCGCGCCCACCGAGGCCCAGTCGAGAGCCGCAGGATCCTTCACGCGAAACACTTTGAAACTCTTGCCGTCCACGGAGATCGTGTCGTCCGTGTGCGTCACTTTATTCGGAAGATTGCCGAGTATGGAATCGTACTTCAGCAAGTAGGCGAGCGTCTTCGAGTCGGTGATGTCGTTCACCGCCACGATTTCGATCGCCGGATCGCCCAGCGCCGCACGAAAGATATTGCGGCCGATGCGTCCGAAACCGTTGATTCCCACTTTCACTGGCATGGTTCCTCCGGGAGCTTGTTTGATGCGAACCGTCGGTACAACCGGCAGGCGTTTCTTCGACGGGAAATGCTAGGGCGCGAAGGGGAAAATGTCAACGCGGCTCAATCGTATTGCTTCACTTTTACGACGCGATCGCCGGAGAAGGTAACGAACACAGTCTTTGCAGGAGGCGTCCCATAAATCCAGTCCTCGGTCTGCTCGCCGCCCGGCCTCGTCTCCCGCACTTTGTGATCCGGGCGTCCCAGCGACGCCAGCACCATCTCGTGGTCCATGCCTTCTACCGCCGTGTGATCCTTGATCGCTTGCTTGAATTGCGGCGGCAGCGACTCCACCCAATCCACCGCGGCCGAATGCTCCTTCGAAAAATCGAGGAAGTAATTCAGGTCGTGCATCAGGTCTTCGGCGCTCATATCCGGCACCGGGCGGCCGTACTCGAGAATTAATTCAGCGCCCATTCCTGGCTGCAAGCCCCCTCCCGGCGGCGGTTGCGCAGGAGCCTGAGTGGGCGGTGTCACGCTCGGACCACCTCCGCCATCCATTCCAATCGTCAAATGATCGCGAAGATTGAATTTCTTGTGACCGCCGCCATTCACCTGAATGATGATTTCCTTGGGATGAAACTCGATGCTCGTGATCTGCACCGTGTCACCGGGACGCGCGGCAATACCTTGGAACCGCAGAGCCGTCTGCAGGTTCTTGTCGTCAATCGGCTTCCCTACCGGCACTTTGTAGCCTTTCTTCCCTGCCGGCAGAGGCTTCACCACCTTGGCAAACTCTCCCGATACGTAGCGGATGATTTCGATGCGCGACTGAGGCTGTAAATCGGCAGGTTGCCCGGGTCGTTGGCCCACCGACATGTAAATTTCGGTGGCCGGTTCGGAAGGCGGAAGATTGGGAGCGGGACCGAGATCGGAAACGATGGGAAGCGCGCCTCGAGCGCGAGTCCCATCCGGCGCATTGGCGCAGAGGAAAACCAAGGCCGCTATTGCGATAGTGGTCCGGACGTACATGGCTAGGCCTACCCGCGCCTATTTTAAGGCTTTTCCACTTCTAGGTGAATAAGGATTCGTGCGCCGGGCGGTTGGTTGCAAGGCTGAAGCTGGACCTAGCCGGTACGGTACCGGCAGTGCGCTCATCCCGGCACTTTCCGTGCTCCTGGGTTACTAGTTCTAATGTGCAGCGGCTCGCGCTCGGGATGCGTCGGTCGAATTTTCTTTGCCCTCGTCCTGCTTCGTCTCAGCCTCCTGCTGAATGCTCTCGTGCGCAAGTTGCGGCTCAAAACATCGGCGGCAGCGAGCCTCGTACATTCCGCCTGCGCCCACCACGATCAGCTCCTCGGATGCCACCAGCCGCTGCGTGTGCACCGCCGGATTGCCGCAGCGCATGCAAATCGCAAGCAGCTTGGTGATTTCTTCAGCCACAGCCAGCAGCCGAGGAATCGGCTCAAATGGCCGCCCCATGAAATCCGTATCGAGGCCCGCAACGATCACGCGCTTGCCAAGATCAGCGAGCTTCACGCAGGACTCTACGACCGACTCGCCCAGGAATTGCGCCTCGTCAACGCCAACCACTTCCGTGCGCGCCTGCACTTTGTCGAGAATGTCGCTGCCGGTCTGCACCAGCTCGGAGGCGATTTCGAGGCCGGAGTGCGACACGATTCCATTCTTGGCGTAGCGCTGGTCGATGAGCGGCTTGAAAATCTGCACGCGCTGCTTGCCGATTTCAGCCCGACGCAGCCGGCGAATCAACTCCTCGCTCTTGCCGGAAAACATCGGCCCCACCACCACCTCGATCCAGCCCATGTTGCCCTTGACGATGTCCACTCGCTGCCTCCTGAGGCTAGGCTAACATACAGCGGAGCGAAAATTCAGGCTCCCGCTTTGCGTTCCGCGTCCGAGAAAATCTCGCGATTGAAAAACGGGGCGAATGCGCTGATCACCGCAACGCGGAACGCATCCTGCCGCGTAATCAGGTTGCGCGATAGCACGCCCCAGGCGCCCTGCGCGTCACGAATCCCGCGGCCGCCGGCGAAAGCGTCTATCGCTTCGGAAAGCTCGACGCCATCGTCCACCACCACCTTGGCGAGCGCTTCGGGAACGAGCACAGCACCAGAGCGCCCGAAAGCGCCGCGTCCCGTATCGTCCGCCACGTACGCCCAGCTCTCCAAAAACACCCAGCGCTTCGCGCCTTCGTGAATCACGTCGAGCCCGCCTTCCAGCCCGACAAAGTATTTCCAAGGCACATTCGACTCGCGAGCAATGCGAACGAGGGCCTCAGCGCGCTGTCGCGAACCAGCCATTGAGTCCACGCGTGAAAGCGGAGTATGGCGGACGCCGCTTGGCACCTCGACCGGCACGATTTCAAAATCTGAGTCGCCGCCGAAAAATGGGCGGATTGCGCCAAGCGCGTCGCGAACCGCTTCCAGTTTGGGTTTGCGGGCGCTCCCGACAGCGATAAGAAGTTTTTCCATCGGCAGTAGGTGCGATCAGCCCTTCCAGAGCTGTGTCTGCTTTTCGGACGCGAACCGGGTCACAAGAAACTCCTTTAGTTGTTCGACCGAAGCGAACACTTCATCGGTACAGCCAAGCATCCAGCCGCTAATCTGATCGAGGGGCAGCGGCGTGACGAGGTACACCGGAATGCCTTTTCGATGCGCGACCGTGAGTTCCGCAGCCGTGCCACCGCTTTGCGCACCGGCCGAATCCCAGTAGCAAATCAGATAGTCAGCATGGTTTTCGATCAGATCAACATCGAACGCGATGATTTTCCTGACGGCCTGTCGGAAACGGTCGAGATTGGTTTTCTTCCAGTCGCGAAAGTTCGCGGCTTGTTCGTCGGAGAGGTTCTTCTTCTCGTCTTCGGCGGGATCATAGACGCGATGGCCGAGTTGCTCGGTAATAAACGGAGTCAGCTTGCGACGCCAAAGCTTTCCGCCGTCCTGGGCAAACTCGATTGGGCCGCACAGATAGGCAAGCATATGAGTCAAGTGGATCGAGCAGCGGGACTCTAGCACGCTGCGTGAAGCGCTGCAATCGAGCGAATAGTTGCGCGGATTCAACGCGGAGAGTGCAAATAGATATCGTGGCGAACAATTTCCATCTGCGATTGCGGCTTCTTCAACTGGGCGAATCCGAATTTCTCGTATAAGCCATGAGCGTCACGAGTGGCAAGGCTGAAGCGCCGCAGCCCCTGCAAATCAGGATGGCTCATCACGCATTCCATCAGCCATACCCCAAGCCCCTTCCCGCGAAATTCTTCGAGTACGTACACGTCGCAAAGATACGCATACGTGGCGCGATCGGTGACAACTCGCGCCAGCCCAATCTGGTCAGCGTCGTGAAATAACCCGAAGCATATGGAGTTCGCGACCGCCTTCTCCACTGTGTGTCGCGGAACTCCCTCCGACCAATACGCTCGCGAAAGGTAACTATGAATCGCATCCACGTCGAGTTTCAACGGATCGGTGACTACCGTGAAGTCATTTTTCTGATACGAAAGGAAGGCCAACGGAACCTCCGGATCGAGGGAACTTTGCGACTAATCCTTGACGAAGACGGCCGCTAGAATCCCCGCGGAGATCAACACAAGGACGAGAAGAATCCTGAGCCACCGCGGAAAATGCTCCCATGCTTTTCCGACTTTCGTGCCCATCGAGTGCGGTTCCGGCGCAACTATTTCGCGAATCAGATCTTTCGACATGGGCAAATTGTCTTACTGAGAAGAATGGAGCGGGATGAGGGAATCGAACCCTCGCCTCGACCTTGGCAAGGTCGCGTACTACCACTATACGAATCCCGCGAAAACGAATTTACATTTATAGCATGCGAACCAAAGCCGAACAAGCTCCCGCACCAGCTTCGTTGCCTCAAATTTTGAAAGGAATTAGGAATCCGAGATGGCCAAAATTATCGCGAGCGAATTTGGCACGGCACGATGCCATGCGCAATCCGACGAACAATCGCCTACGCTCAATCAACTTCCATGATGCGCGTGGACTTCACCACCGGCGAGCGCCTCTGCCGTTCCGCGAAACGGGTAGCCCTCTCGCGGTCGATGTAAACCCGCGCGAATTTCTCGCCGTCTCTGTAGTAGATCGTTACTTGCCAGTGGCGGTGCTTTCTGCGCCGATCGCGCCGCATGCGGCTGGACTTGCCGGGACTCTTCGTTTTCGCCATAGCTCCTCTGAATGGGACTTCTGGGACCCTGTGACAGGGACTATCGCAATTCCCCGGCGTGAGCGCAAGTAACAACTTGGGGGTTAACTTTCGCACTATGAACTACAAAATGGGTGCGACTTTGTGCCGGCACCTGCGTCCAATCTGTTGGATGAAATTTTCGGAATAAAGTCGCAACGCTGCAACATTTTTGGGCTGCCGGGCGTAACACTAAGAGAGCAGAGGGAGCCGAGGCTGGAGGGAGCCATGATGACGTGCCAGAAGCGGAATGTGCAAATCGAAGACCTTCGGAATCACGGGTTAGAAGCGGTAATGACTTTGAAGCGGGTGCTTTCGTGCGGCGCTAAGGTCACTCCCGACCCAAAGCGAACCGGATTTTACGAGGTAGAAAGCCGCTCGACCGTCTATTACATCTATGCGCCTCATTTGAACGGGAAAGTGACGCTCCTTGCGACCTGGCCGCGCGAAAACGAATTGGCGCATTCTGGCGCCGCCGCTTAAAACCTCAGCGCGAAACCGAATTCTCGATCGCAAACTCCGAAATCTTCGAATTCAAGTCGGCCAGAGCGTTCTTGCTGAGCTTGTAGACGGTTGGCGAGTCGCTGGTCTTCGCGTACACGAAATCTTCGATCACGGGCGTAAAACTCACGGTGATTTTCTTTCCGTCCTTGGCGGTGAGCGTCACCTGAACGAGAGGCTTAGCGAGCTTGGCCCGAATTTCTGCGCTTGGATGGTCAACGATCGCCAGGGCGCGAGTGTTCGCTACCGAGGGAAAAATCTTCCATGTTGACACCGCCTTGCCCTTCAGTTCCGGCGGCGCTTCGGCAATCCAGTCCTGTTCCGATTTTGGCGCGATGACGATCGTGCCGTTTTCGTTGCGGAGCTCGGCGTGCGTGATGTCGCTTTGCGTCAGGTGAACCAACTTCTTGTCGCGCAGGTCGCCGTAAGTTTCTGAAAGCTTCTTGTAGAGCGCCTCATTCACTTTGAAAATCGTGGGGCGCGAAGAATCCTTCGCAAAATAATCGTTACCTTCTTTCTTGCCCACGAGCAAAGTCGCGGATTTCCCATTATCTTCGGTAGCGGTGAATGTAATCGCCGGAGCGGCAAGACCGTACTTGCTGAGATTGTCGGCGGACTCGGCTACCACGGCGGTCATTTTCCCGCCTGTCACAGAGTTCAGAAGCGACGCAACGTCTGAATCGTCGGCAAGCTGGCCGGCAGTCGGCTTCGCGAATGTCCAACCGGCCTTCTCTTTTTTCGCCTCGATCTGCCCCGCAGGATTCTTGAGAGAAAACGAGTTCACATCGCTCTGGGCGAAATGCAGCACATCGTGATCGCGCATAAAATTCACCGAGAGATCGGTTTGCGTGCGCAGAGCGCTGGGCAGCAAAGCAGCGTCCTTGCCATCAATCAACCCGTAGACGTACGTGTTCGTGAAATCCTTGTTGCCAAGTTTCAGCGTATGCTGCGTGCCATTCTGAAGCTTAAATTCAACAGAAACGGCAGGAGGGTCGAGGCCATACGCTTTGAGCCGGTCCGGAGTGCCCGGCTGATTCGATTCGATGCGCGAGCTGCCGAGTGTTTCGACAATGGAGCTTACGATATGCTGATCGGCCTCGGTTTGAAGCGGCTGCAAAATCTGCCAGGTGCCGTTCTGTTTTTCCAGGTGCGTTGGCGCTTCACCGGCCACTTGCGGACGGGTGATAACGAGCGACACAATTTCCGAGCCGGCCGGAATCGAGAAAACGGGCTTTGTAGTGTCCGCGGCCGATTTCTCCGCTTCTTTCTGGCCGCGTTTCCAGTCGAAATAATAAACCGCGGCACCCAACGCGATTGCGCCGAGCAGAATAAACAAAGTGGATTTCTTTATCATCGTTGTGTTTCGGCTTTATCGTTGGCCAGCCGAGCAGTGATGCCTACCGCCGTTTCCACCAGATGTAAACTCCCGCAAGAATCACAGCACCAGGAAAGAAAACAACGTCGAGCCAGCGCAGCGCCGCTTCTTGTCCCGTCGTCATATTCACCCGCCGGTTCGCGGGCGATTTCGGCCGAATCGAGATCAGATTCTCGTCCTGTGCGAGCCAGTTGACCGTGTTATAGAAAAGATCGCCGTTGCGATAGTCGTTGACCGCGCGATTGGAAGCGAAATCAGAGTCGCCAATCACCACAAGCCGCTCGGTCTTATCGCCTGATTTGCGGTTGGCGGCAACGCCGAGCGATAGCGGCCCGAGCGTGTCGGTTTTCGGATTGTAGGCGATCTTCTTCTCTTTCAGGTTCGGCGTCGTAAAGCTGCGCGCCGAGGTCTTCAGAAGCTCGACGGCTTCGGGATCGGTTTTCGAAGTGTCGGCGATCGACACAGTACGCGCGAGCGGAAAATACGCCATACCACCGGTGAATCCCTTTGTAATCGGGCTCGACCCAAAAGTAGTGACCAGAGGGATCCCCGGTCCCGCTCCGATCAATTGGCCCATTCCACTCGCGTCAATCACCACGTTGTCGCCAACCTTTATGTTCCACGCCTGAAAAGTATCCTGAAGCTTGGGATCGGTTTCGGGATCTACCTCGATCAAGGCTTTGCCACCTTCGGCCAGATACTTTGAAATCATGGCCTCTTCCGCCGGCAGGAAAGACTGCCTGGGCCCCGGCACCACCAGCACGTCGCAATCCGCCGGCACTCCGTTATCGGTGACAAGGTTCACGGTCTTATCCGTATACGATTCCTTCTTGAGACCTTGCTCGGCGGTGCTATAGCCGGCGTTCGAAGTGTCGCTCACAGATTTTTCGCCATGCCCGGTGAGGAAGCAGACCATCTTCGATTTCTCGCGCGTCATTTTAATCAGCGCGGTGGTGATGTCTTCTTCGCCCACCTGCCCTCGAACGCCCGGCTCGATGCGTTCGGTACGGGAGCCGGATGCCGCGATCAAATCGCCCATGTGCGTTGCGCCGTACTGCTTCGCCACGTCGGGTTTCTGTTCCGGGTCCACGGATTGATACTTCACATGCGGGCCGAGATTCACATATTCAGACATCAAGTCGTCGAGCGCCGGATCGGGTAATTTCGCGAAGTGGACGATCGTCACGTCGTTGCGCAGGCCGCCCACAATCTTTTTTGTCTGGTCGGAAAGCGTATAGAGCTTTTCCGTGGTGACGTCGAAACGCTTGTGATGGCGATAGCCGACGAAATTGAGGAAGACGAGAATCGCGAGCACCGCAACCGTCAAGATCGCCGTATTCGTGCCGAGCTTCGAAGAGCGCTTCGAAAAGTATTGAATAATGTATGGAAACCCCACCACCAGCGCCGCAACGAAAACAACTCCGCCACCGATTAAAAGTATTTTGCTGAAACGCAGAAGCTCGCCCTGAATCGTGTAGCGCAGATAACCCGCGATCAGCAACGCCGCTGCGATCATCCAGAGAAATCGCGCCAGCTCTTTCCTGTCCAATTTCATCCTATGATTCCCTCCACTCCATCACGCAGCTCATTCGGCCGCTATGCGCGCCGCCATCGCATCGATTCGAGCGACCGCACCGTTAAGAACATGCACAGAAAAATAAAACTGCAGTAATAGATCAGCGCCGACGTGTCCACCACGCCGCGGGTGAAGTCGTCGTAGTGCCGGACAAGAGACAAATAGCCGAACAGATCTCCCTTCCAGCCTTCCGCCCTCCGGCCTGCGTCGATCACCCAAATCACCAGGCTCACTGCGAAAGTCAGCACACCAGCAATCAGTTGATTCTCCGTAAACGAAGAAATGAGCGAACCGAGCGCCAGTAGCGAACCACCCAGCAGCAAAATTCCAGCGTAGCCGATCAGCAACATGCGCCACGGCAGATGCGGCTCGCTGCGGAAATTCATGAATCCGAGAAGGATGGCGGTGGGCAGGATCATGATTGCGTAAAGGGTGAGCGAAGCGAGGAATTTGCCAAGCACGATTTCGGCGTCAGTGATGGGCGACGTCATCAGCAACTCGATGGTTCCGCGCTTGCGCTCCTCGGCGTACACGCCCATCGCCAGCAGCGGGCTGATGAACAGCACCAGGGTCGACATCAGCCCCAGGAAAGAGCGCAACACCGCTCCCGGAACGTCGAAATCCGCCGGCGCCCCGAAACGCATGCTCTGCATCTCGGCGGAAAATGCCGATTGAATCGCTGAGGCGAGAATAATGTTGAAGAAGAATCCAGCCACTATCAGGAACACGCCGATCAGGATGTAGGCCACCGGAGAAACGAAATAGTGAGCCAGTTCCTTGCGATAGATGGCGTAGAGGTTTTGCATCGCGGTTATCGCTCCTTATTCATTCCGATTTGGTCGACGGCTGCGCGTGGGCGGCATCGTCCGTGGTGAGTTCGAGGAAAATATCCTCGAGGCTGAGGCTCACGCCTTTCAGCTCGAAAAGCGGCCAGCCTTTCTCGACAATTCTTGCCGCAATCGCGCTGCGAATGTCCTTGCCCTCGGCAGCTTCAATCGTGGCCAGGACGTGGCCCGCCAGCGGTGCCGCTTCAATCTGCACGCGGCTGGCGCCCGGAATCTGCGCGAGCACCTCGCGCAGCGGCTGCTCGGATGCCTGCACCTCCACGCGAATACGTCGCCCACCCTTGAGCTGCGACGTAAGATTTTGCGGCGTATCGACGGCTGCAATCTTGCCTTTGTTGATGATGACCACGCGATCGCACGTCATGCTCACTTCGGGCAGGATGTGCGTGGAAAGGACGATTGTGTGATTCCCGGCGAGATTCTTGATCAGGTGGCGGACTTCGATGATCTGCTTGGGATCAAGGCCCACGGTTGGTTCGTCGAGGATGATTACATCCGGATCGTGCACAAGAGCTTGCGCCAACCCGACGCGCTGCTTATAGCCGCGCGAGAGCCGCTTGATCAACTCATCGCGTTTATCTGTGATGTTCGTCTTTTCAAGCGCATCGGTTACGCGTTGCGCCCGCTTTTCCGCCGGCACGCCTTTAATCCGCGCGACGAAATCGAGGTAGCTTTCAACCGTCATATCCGGATAGACGGGCGGATTCTCAGGAAGGTATCCGATGTGGCGACGGACTTCGAGTGAATTGTCGAACACGTCGAAGCCCGCGATGCGCGCCGTGCCGGACGTAGCCGGCATGAAACTCGTAAGCATTCGCATCGTGGTCGTCTTGCCGGCGCCGTTGGGGCCGAGGAATCCCAGGATCTCGCCTTTATTCACGGCAAACGAGATGTGGTCCACGGCGGTTCTTTCGCCGAATGTTTTCGTCAGATCCTGAACTTCAATCAAGGCGCTCCTCCGCTATCATTCACGCTTCCGTATCAATGGGAACCAGCAGGACTGCCGGGCTGCTACAGAGCCGACCTTTATACTAGAAATTCCCCGAGGTTGACAACAGGCGTGCTCAAACTCAGAAGTAATATTCCCAGTTCATAAGATGCGCGAACCGTGCTGCGAAGTTGCCGCGGCCTCCCAATCACGCGGTTGACAGTGGCGGCCGGGCAGCATAACGTTCGCCGCCAGCACTGCCGCTGCGATGACTTCCCGCTCGACAACTCGTGGGCTTCTCTTTGTGCTGCTCTCGGTTGTTTTCGTCGCAGCTGCGATGGGAGTCCCGCGCCATTCCGGCGTCGCAGCAGTCTCCACTGGTGTGTTCGAAGCGGTGCGGTGGCTTGCCATCGCCTTGCTCACTGCATACGCGGTAACACAGCGTTCGCTCACCGCGTGGATTCTAGTTGGCCTTGCGGCTGGCGCGGAACTCGGCCACGACGCTCCGGCCTTAGCGATGAAGTTCCAAGTGCTCGGCACGATTTTTCTCCGGCTGATCAAGGTAATCATCGCACCCCTGCTTTTCGGCACTCTTGTGGTGGGCATCGCAGGCCACGCGGACATCAAAAAAGTAGGCCGGATGGGAATCAAAGCCATCGTCTATTTCGAAATAGTCTCGACGATCGCAATTTTCATCGGCCTCGCCGCAATCAACATCAGCCGCGCCGGCGTGGGAATTCAGATGCCGGCCTCAGCATCGGAAAACGTGCCGGCTGTAATGCCGCACACGGCGAGCGATCTGATTCTCAATGTGTTTCCGGAAAACATCGCGAAGTCTGTAGCAGAGGGACAGGTGCTGCAAGTGGTGGTCTTCAGCATCCTTTTCGGAATCGCGCTGGCGATGGTGCCGGATGCAAAACGCAAGCCGCTGGTGGCTCTTGCCGAGAGTCTTTCCGAAACGATGTTCAAGTTCACCAATATCGTGATGCTGGCCGCGCCAGTGGGAGTGTTCGGCTCGATCGCCTACACCGTCGGACATATGGGCCTCGGCGTTCTGCTTCCGCTGCTAAAGCTGCTGGCGACGATGTATGTTGCCCTCGTAGCCTTCGTAGCGTTCGTGTTGTGGCCCATCGCGTATTTCGCTAAAGTTCCTATCCTGCGATTCGCGCAAGCAGTAGCCGAACCGGTGACGATCGCATTTGCGACGGCGAGTTCCGAGGCGGCGCTGCCAAGAGCGATGGAAAACATGGAAGCGCTTGGAGTGCCACGTTCGACCGTCGCCTTCGTGCTGCCCACCGGCTACAGCTTCAATCTGGACGGCTCGAGCCTCTATCAGTCGCTCGCGCTGATATTCATGGCTCAAGCCGCCGGCGTGCATCTCACGCTCGGCCAGCAGATTCTGATGATGCTCACGCTGCTGTGAGCAGCAAAGGCACAGCCGGCGTGGCGCGTGCGTCGCTCGTAATCGTGCTCGCCACTGCGACACAATTCAATCTCCCGATTGAGCCATTTTTTCTGCTCTTTGGCATCGATCAGCTGATGGACATGCCGCGAACCGCCGTGAATGTGCTGGGAAATTGTCTCGCGACGGTCGTCGTGGCAGGTTGGGAAGGCGAGTTCCCGCAAAAGCGCGCCTAGAACGTCAAACGGAATCCCACCTGGGCCGCAAACGGAATGCCCACCGTGGTTCCCGGACCGAAGAAATCGCCAAGCGCGCCGGCCGGAACGCGCAGTTGATTGAGGCTCGTAATGGGCACGCTGCAAGCGGGCGTAGGGCACAGAGCGGTTGCGTTTGCCAGATTGTTCACCGGAACTGGAAGCGCAGAAATGTCAGTGACGTAATTCGCTCCCGGATTATTGCGGTTGAAAAGATTGAAGAACTCGATGAATGGAGTCGCGGTCCAGCGATCGCCAAAGTAGAACGGACGGCTGACGCGGAGATCAACCTGAATGTACGGCGTCCCGCGGATCTGATCGAGTGCGGTCTGCACGCCATTCACGACGGCGCGATCGTCGGCCGAATCTCCGAATCCGTTCACGTCCACGGGAGTCGTCAGCGTGAAAGGCCGCGCACTTTCGAATTGCGAAAGCGTGGTGAGTTCGAAGCCGCCGGGGACGTAGAGCGTTCCGGCAAGCACGAAACGGTGGCGAACGTCTTCGCCCGAAGGACCGTAGTCACCACGAGCGAACGCATCGTTCGGATTGCAAACGCCGTTGACGTAATCGAATAGCTCACCGAGAACGCAGCCCCAGGTCTTCGCGCTCGACAACGTGTAGTTCGCGATCAGATTGAAGCGCCGCGAAACATTCCCTTGCAAGTGAATCAAAAGCGCGTTGTAGCTGGAGCGATTGTCCGAGCGAAATACGGAGATATCCGGCGCGTCAGCCGGAAGCGTGAAGCCGGCCACATACTCGTAGCGGCGGTAGCCGTGCACACCCTGCTCGTGGTTGTAATCGGCGCTCACCATCCATTTCGAGTTGAATGCGTGCTGAACGCCGGCCGTAACGTGAATCGCATACGGCGTCCTGTAGCGCGGGTCAATCAACGCCCCCGCTCCGCCAGCCGGAATGCATCCCGGATCCGTTGGTACGACACAGGGAAGCGGCGCAGTGTTCACCGCTTGAAACGCGTTCACCCAGCCATTCTGCGCAAGGTCACTAAAGAAGAGGCCGAAACCGCCCCGGATTACGGTGGTTTGCGATCCCCCCGGCGAATAGGCAAATCCCAACCTCGGCGCGAATTGCTTGCGGTAGTCGTGCGGCACCCCCGAGACCAGCGGAATCCCCAAGGCGCGCAGCGTGAGCAATGCGGGATTGTCTAGCTGAGAGCGCCCGGACGCTTCGAATAAACCAAACGTGGTGTCCCAGCGCAATCCGTAATTTAGTGTGAGATTTGGCTTGGCGCGCCAGGAGTCCTGCACGTAAAGGCCTAGCCGCTGAACATTTTGCGAAAAAGAGCCGTTGCCGGCGGGCATTGCGTTGCACGTCACGTCTGCGGGAGCCGGAGTTGCACACGTTAGGTCGGAATAGAACTGCGACGGGTTCGCCACGTAGAAGGTGGGATCGTTCGGATACGTGAAAAGTGTTTCCTGCGTACCGCTGAGTGCGCCATCCAGGACAGGTTCATGAATGAAGTTCACGCCGAAGCTCGTGGCGTGACTTCCGGACGTATGCCGCACGTCATAGCGAAACTGATATTTTTCCTGATTGCGCAGGACAGGAAAATTGGTAATTGCGGTCATGAACTGATTGTCGCCAAAGGTCTCGAAGCCAGAGACGGTCTGCGATGTCGCGCTGAAGGGAAAAGCGAGCGCGTAGCCGAAATCAGAATTGCGCGCTTCCGTGTGATGAAGGCCGCCGGCATCAAATGTGAACGAGCCAAGCCAGGTGGGGCTGAAGGTGAACTGCTGGTTCAAAAGCAGATTCAGGTAATTCGAGTGTGAAGTAGCGCCGGTGGAAGGGAGCGTGGCCTGCTGCACGAGGTCGTTTTCCGTGGTGTAGTTGTCGGCAGCCGCGCGTAGAAACCACTGGGAACGCGTGGATTGCGACCAATCAAGGCGAATCGTGGCAAGATAATCGCGAAATGGAATTGGCACGCTGTTCGGCACGTCAATCGAGTTCACATTTGGAATCAATCCCATCTGTGCCAGCTGCGCCAGCGCACCAAATTGCGCCTGGCTCGCGGGACTGTACGCGATGCTGGCATCTTCGTGAACGTATTCAAACGACGAGAAAAACCAGAGCTTGCCGGGCTTGATCGGACCACCCAGAGTGCCCACATAGTTCTGGCGAGAGAAGGGCTGCTTGGGATCAGGCGCGGGATTTTCGATCGGGTAACGCGCATTGAGCGCAGCGGCCCGTTCGTAGAATGCAGCGTCGCCGTGCCACATATCCGTGCCGCGCTTGGTGCTGATCACGACGGAGCCCGCGGTCGTGCGGCCGGTGTCCGCGTCTTCCTGCGCCGTGCGGACGGCAAACTCCTGAATCGCATCCGGAGAAATATTCTGCAGAAACCCACCAATGTAATCGTCGGAGTTATCGCCGCCATCCACGGAAAGTTCGACGTTAAGTCCCGAGCTGCCGCCGAAAGAAACCGCCGTGATGCGCGCTTTCGTGGGATCAGACGGCTCCACCGGTTCAGTTCCCGGTGCCAGATAGGCAATATTCGCGAAGCTGCGATGCGCGAGCGGTATGGTTTCGAGATCCTTTGCGGTAATGACGCTCTGCAAAGTGGCGTTGGCCGCGTCGATCGGCTCTGCGGTGATCGAAGAGACTTGCCGATTCACTGTAACAGTCTGGCGAACAGAGGCTGGCAGCATAGTGATCGTAAGCTCCCGCACCGAGCTAATTGCCACCGAAACCTCCGAATGTGCCGGAGCAAACCCAGCGGAATTGGCGGTTATTTGATATTTGCCAGGCGGCAGCAGGTCGAACCGAAATTCCCCGCGTTGATCAGCGGCAACTTCGCGCACGGGCGAGCGGTCGATCGCCCGAACTTCGATCGTAGCTCCGGCGACTCGTGCTCCGCTTGGGTCCTCAACGGTGCCTCGCAGGGCCCCGCTGGGATCCTGAGCAAATGTGCGGGTCGGCTGACCGAGACAGAAACCAAGACAGAAGAGGACTGGAAGCAGCAAAACGCACTTAGCCGCAGGCAACGAGCGAATCACTCGCCGCATCCAGATGGCTGAAACATGCCGGGCATTATCCCGACGGCAGCGGGAACTATCAAGCGAAGTGTCAGGCGGGTGGATGGTCCGGAAGGTAGCGCCGGGAGATGTGCGTTGACACTCCCGAAGCGTTTTGTTATTCAACTTGTTTCGCTTATGCTGCGGGTTTGGCGGGGAGTCCTCTCATCCCAGCGCGGGCGTACCAAAAAAGTCATCCGAAAAGGTGATATGAGAACTTCGAAGATGTATGCCCGAATAACAGGCAATTCTACAGAACTTCTATTCGGACGCTCATTCCTTGCATTCGTGTGCTTCGCAATTGCGTTTGCAGCGGGATGTGGGGGCAGCTCCAGCTCCAAAATCACCGTCCAAATCATTCCCGGCACCACGCAGATGGTCGACACGGGCCAGTCGCTCACGTTCATGGCGACGCTGGCGAACGATACTTCCAATATGGGCGTAATGTGGCAGTTCACGGGAACCGGTTGCTCCGGAGCCGGCTGTGGGACACTCACCAATATGACTGCTAGCAGCGTCCAGTACACTGCGCCCACCGGCATTTCCGCCACGCTTTCAGTCTCCTTGCAAGCTGTGTCATTGGCAGATAAAGGTGCGACGGCGACCGTAACAATTAGCGTGGTGATAGCGCCTTCGTTTGGTACCACTCTCCCGCCGAACGGCGCCAACGGCGTTCCCTATTCGTTTGCTGTCCCTGTGACCGGCGGAGTAGCGCCGTTGACACTCACGATCGGTTCAGGGAGCCTCCCTGCAGGCCTAACGATCAGCCAATCCGGAACGATCAGCGGCAAACCCACAGGCTCAAATACTACGAACACGTTTACCGTGCAGGTGGCCGACAGCGGGAATCCCCCGATCAAGGTTCTTTCGCCTCAATATACGATCAATATTAGTGCACCGCCGCCGCTTTCGATTACTTCGAGCGGAGCGCTGCTGGGTGCGACAATCAACACGGCCTATGCAACCTCCATCGTGACGTCTGGTGGTGTGCCTCCGTTTACGTGGTTGAAGACTTCGGGCAATTTTCCTCCCGGGCTGACGTTCAACACTACATCCGGGCAAATCAGCGGAACGCCTACGATGCCCGGCGTGTTTCAGTTCACGCTGCAAGTAGTCGATTCAGCGATTCCCCCGCAGACGGCATCGACGCCGGCGCCGCTTTCTATCACCGTGATCGGCCCGCCGCCTCTTCAAGTAACGCCCAGCGTTTTGCCAGTGGGTTCGGTTGCGACGCCCTACTCAACATCCGTCCAGGCGACCGGAGGCGTGCAGCCATATACGTGGAGCGTCGTTTCCGGGCAGCTTCCTGCCGGGCTCAGCTTGAATTCAGGTTCGGGAGAAATTACCGGAAATCCGATTTTGGTAAGCGGTACGCCCGTGAGCTTCACGCTCGGCGTTAAAGACTCTCAAACGGTCCCTGCCACCGCTTCGAGAGCCTTCAGCATCTCGATAACTGCGGGCACCGCAAATCCCAACTCCCTGCTTCGCGGAGCCTATGCATTTTTCTTTAGCGGTTTTGATACGCAAGGAGTTGTGCTCGCAACCGGACAATTCACGGTAGACGGTGCCGGCAACATCACCAGCGGCAGCGAGGATATGAATCGCGTGTCCGGCATCTCCCTTAACGCGACTCTCTCCGGGACCTATTCACTCGGAACCGATGGACGCGGAACGCTGACTCTGACCGCTACCAATTCCGCCAACCAGAAGCTTACGTCGATCTACCAGCTGGTTCTGGATGCGAATGGGAATGCCCGCTTCTTCGAAAACGACACTAGCAATACGACGCCACCGCCGCTTCCCACTCGCGGCGAGGGAATCATTAAGCCGCAAGTGGGAAGCAGCTTTTCTGCTGCGAACTTCAGTGGGAACTATGCGTTTGCTTTCAGCGGACAAGATCTCACGACAGCTCCCACAACCTTGGCTGGCGTCGTCCACGCGGACGGAACCTCGTCGTTTTCTCCCGGAACAGTGGATTACAATGACGCGGGCCTTTACAGCGCCGCCGTTCCCACATCCGGTAATTTTTCGTCGAGCAGCACAGCTGGCCGCGTCGTAGCGAATTTGGTTTTCCAAATCCCCTCGTCGGCGCAGGTGACGCTCAATTTCATCTGCTACTTCGTATCGCCATCGGATCTTTTTGCCATCGAGATCGACACCACCGACGCAACCCATCCCAAAATCGGCGGCGAGATGGTCCTTCAGAATCCTGCCGTGGTTTTTGATAACACGGCGTTAACGGGCGGTAGTGTGATCAGCGGAACCGGATTGGATAGTCCGAACGCAAGCGCCTTCGTTGGATTGCTGGCGCTCAACGGCTCCGGCAGTGCCACCGTGAATTTCAATCAAAACGATGCCGGTTCGATTTCGCAAGGTGCGTCGGTTCCCGGCACGTATCTGGTGACAACGAACGGGCGGGTGGAACTCACCGGGTTTGGCGCGTTGGGGTCGCGAATGGCGGCCGCCTATCTCACTGGCGTCAATCAGGGATTCCTGGTTGGCTCAGATAAAACCGCAACCGTGGGCTTGCTGGAGAACCAAATAGGCGAACCCTTTAGCGCCACGTCGGTGCTGGGAAGCTATGCGTTAAGCGCTCCCTCGCCGGCGGACGATATGGTCAGCAACATCATCGGCCAGACAGCCGCGAACGGCACCAGCACAATGCAAGGAGTGCTGGACGAAGTGGATTCCTCCGGCCAGAACCCAGCCCAGTCCTTCGTCGGTAACTATACGGTGACTTCGAGCGGGCAGGGTACGATGACGACGAATGCGGCCGTGGGAATTCCTACGAATCTGGCGATTTACGTTGTGTCACCGAGCGCGATTCGCGCGATCTCGACAGATACGATCGACAAACATCCCCAAGTGATTTTCTTCGATCACTAAAAGCGTCGCCCGGTAAACATGCCGAGCGTAGCGGCGTGCCTGGTGGGAGGCGTTGCAGTCGCGCCTATTCTTTATCCTTTTCTTTCAAGTCGAGCGCGGCAGAATTAATGCAGAAGCGAAGTCCTGTCGGCTGCGGGCCGTCTTCAAAGACATGGCCGAGATGCGCATCGCATCGGCTGCAAAGCACTTCCGTGCGCGTCATTCCGTGAGACGAATCGCGCTCCAGCTCCACATTTTCCGCCGCGATCGGCTGATAGTAGCTTGGCCATCCGGAACCTGAATGATATTTCGCGTCGGAACTGAACAGGGGCTGGCCGCAGCACACGCAAACGTATGTCCCTTCCGTTTCCGTATCCGCGAACTCACCGCTGAAGGGAGGTTCAGTTCCCTTCTGGCGCGTGACATGGTATTGCTCGTCAGTGAGTTTGGACTTCCACTCGGAGTCTGGTTTCTTGATTTTGTCGCTCATGGATTTATTTTACACCGAGTCTCATGCGAGTTCACGGTTCGAAACTCCGAACGCATCGCACTCGACGGAGGGCCAGAACCGTTCAATAATCAGAGCCAAGCGAGATGAAATCCACGGACCCACTCTATTTGGGCATAGACATCGGCGGCACGAAGGTGGCGGCAGGACTCGTAACGCCCCGAGGAGAAATTCTCTCGAAGATCCGCGTACCAATGCCGAGTCGCGAGGACGCAGCCGCCGGATTGCGCGCCGTCGAAAAGGCCATCGATGCTGTATTCGCCACCGAACCCGCGCGTCAGGATTCTGTCGCTGGGATCGGAATCGTGAGTCCGGGGCCCGTCGATCCACGACTTGGTGTGATCGTGAATCCCGTGAACCTGCCTTGCTGGCGCAACTATCCGCTGGTCGCTGAAATTAAGAAATCGCGTGGCCTACCGACAATTCTAGATAACGACGCGAATGCTGCAGCGCTTGCAGAAGCGCGCTGGGGCGCCGGTGCTGGATACTCATTTGTGTTTTACGTGACTATCGGCACCGGCATCGGTGTAGGAATTATACTCAACGGCACTATCTATCACGGGCGCACCGGAGCGGCCGGAGAAGGCGGCCACGTTTCAATCGACTACAACGGGCCGGCGTGTCCCTGTGGCAAGCGGGGCTGCATCGAAGCGCTGGCGGCGGGACCTGCCGTTGCGCGCCGCGCAAGGGAGAGACTCGAAGCCGGAGGCGCCGAGGCCAAGGCGTTGCTCGCTCTTGTAGGCGGCCATCCAGCAGCTGTAACAACAGAGATGGTGGCGAAAGCCTGGCGCGCCGGTGATCCCCTTGCCACCGCAATCCTGGAACAAACCGCGGATCTGCTAGCGATCTGGCTTGGCAACATGATTGACCTGTTCGATCCCGACGTAATTGTCGTCGGTGGTGGAATGAGCGAGCTGATCTGCGCGTGGTTCGGACGAATCGGCCAGGAAGTACCGAAATGGTCGGTCAACTCGCGGTGCGGCGAGATTCCCTTCATGCGCGCGCATTATGGGGAGGATTCTGGGATAGCGGGCGGTGCGGCCTTATGCGTTCCATAAGCACAAGCTAACCATCCCCATGCTCTTCTAGTATTTTGGCCTCGAATCCCCGGTTGACCGAAAGCGAGTGCTTTGTGAGTATAGATGAGAGAAAAAAATCGAAAGGGTGATAAGCGCTCATAATGGAACAAAACTTAAATTCCTTTCCCCGCTTTCCTAGTTTGCCGGAACGAATTCAAGGCCTTGAAAAGCTCGCCTATAACCTTTGGTGGAGTTGGCACCGTGCAGCCAGAGAAATGTTTCCCGCTCTGGATGTGCAGGCCTGGCGCGAGAGCGGTCACAACCCGCTTCGCATGCTGGCGATGCTACCCGAAGAGACTCTGCAAGCCGCTGCGCGCAATTCCGATTTTCTCGAGCGTTACGATGCGGTGATGGACGAATTTGCGGCGGAAGTCGGCACCCTAACCGGCTGGTTCACCAGCGAACACGGGAAAGGCAATGCGCCTCTCGCCTATTTTTCAGCTGAATATGCGTTTCACGAATCGCTTCCCCTTTACGCAGGCGGATTGGGCGTGCTTGCCGGCGATTACATCAAAGAATGCAGCGACCTTGCCGTTTCAGTAGTCGCAATTGGCATGATCTATTCAAGAGGTTACGTCACACAAAATCTTCGCGATGACGGGTGGCAGGAAGACGAAGAGAAAAAACTCGACCGAACCTACGATCCGATCAAGCCCGTTCTGGACGCGAATAATAACCAACTTCGTGTGCGCGTGCCTCTATTCGATCCGCCCGTCGATGTGCTGGTGTGGCGCGCCGATATTGGCCGTGTTCCCGTGTATTTGATGGATACGGACATCGAAAGCAATCAGCCGTGGGACCGGGCCATCGCGAACCGTCTCTATACGAACGACCCCGAGCAGCGCCTGCGCCAGGAAATTGTGCTGGGCATGGGCGGGATGTGTGTCCTCGAAGCGCTCGGAATCCGGCCTGCCGCAATTCATATAAATGAAGGACACGCGGCATTGGCAATTCTCGAGCGCCTGCGTGTGTTGGTGGATGGCGGAACAAACTTTCAGGAAGCTCTCGAACAGGTGCGCACAAGCTCGGTTTTTACGACGCATACGCCGTTGCCCGCCGGGACTGACGTGTTTCCGTTTTCTCTCTTCGAAAAATATTTCGCCAATTTTTACAATCGTTTTGGAGCCGACCGCGATGCGCTGCTGCAGCTCGGAGCGAATCCTTCCGATCCCAGCGCTGGATTTAACATGACGGTGTTTGCGCTCCGCATGAGCAAGTTCTGCAATGCCGTTAGCAAGAAGCACGCTGACGTATCTCGAAAAATGTGGGCGAACGTCGCTTCGCATAAAGGAAAATCCGCAGACGAGACGGGCATCGTCGCGATCACAAACGGTGTTCACTTGCTGACGTGGATGGACCCCATCTGGTTGCAGCCGCTGCTGGACCGTTATGTGGGGCCCAACTGGGTGAATGACCAGGATCGACCGGGCATCTGGGAACGAGTGGAGCGAATCCCGGACGTAGAGCTCTGGAGACTGAGGCGGAAATTGAAGGGGCTCTTAATTTCGGAGGTTAACGACCGCGCGAGGCAGCGCTGGGAGAAAAAGCGGTCCCGGGCGGAGAGCATCATCGCTTGCGGAGCTCTGCTGGATCCCGAAATTTTCACAGTTGGATTCGCGCGCCGTTTCACTGCTTATAAGCGCCCCGATCTCTTTTTGCATGATCTGGAACGGCTCAAGCACCTGCTGACGAATCGGTTGCGCCCGGCCCAGATTATTTTTGCCGGGAAGGCGCATCCTTCTGACGTGGAAGGCGAGAGGTTGATTCAGAAAATCTTCCAGTTGGCGCAAAACCCTGAATTTGGCGCGCGAATCGCATTTGTCGAAAACTACGATCAGCGGCTCGCCCAGCGCATGGTGCGCGGCGTGGATGTGTGGCTCAACAATCCAATTCCGCCGCTCGAAGCCAGCGGAACCAGTGGAATGAAAGCGGGTGCGAATGGCGTTCCCAATCTTTCGATCCTGGATGGCTGGTGGATTGAAGGCTATAACGGGAAGGACGGATGGGCTTTCGGAGCGGGCGATATCACGGGCGACCGGACGTCAACCGATGCGGATGCAGCTTATCGTCTGCTCGAGGACGAAGTAATTCCCATGTATTACCGCCGCGCCGACGACGAGATTCCGCACGATTTTGTTCAGGTGATGAAAGAATCGATCAAGCGCATTGCGCCACAATTTAGCACCCGGCGCATGGTGAAGGAATATGTGAACCGATTCTACGTCGAGGCCCTGGGATTGGACGTCGTGAGATCCGCTTAGCGATTTTCGAATTCGAGATCGCTTCCGCTCGAAAAGGCACCGCCCCAAGCTGATGGCCACTCATGAAGGCCGGCCGGAACAAAGCAACGCTCGACAAAAACCAGCGCGCCGTTTCTATCGCGGTCTCGTTATCGCGCTTGTCGCGTTACCGCTACTGTTCCTCGCAATCAATCGTCTGCGCTACGAACTGCGAAGTTACGCCCTATTAACGCATCTCGTCGATCCGCAAGCGAGCGGTCCACTTCTGCGATTCGAGTCAAACGCGGTATCTGTTGAAGATGTCACGATCGACACGAAAGACGGACCCGTGCCAGGCCGCTTGTACCTCCCATCTGGCGTCACAAAACCGCGCGGCATTGTGGTCTTGCCCGGGATCCATCATCTTGGAATTTACGATCCTCGATTCGTAAATTTTTCCCACGCCCTCGCCACCAGCGGGTTCGCTGTCCTAACGCCAGTGCTCGCCTCGCTCGCCGACTATCACGTGGACGCCGCTTCGATACCTACAATCGGCGCGTCACCCGCTTGGCTCGAGCGGCGACTAGGCACAGGCCCAGTTACTGTGATTGCGCTCAGTTTTTCGGGTGGGCTGGCCCTCTTGGCAGCCTGCGATCCGCAGTACGCCCCGCACATGCGAGCGCTTGTGCTGTTCGGCGGTTACGAAAATCTCGAGCGCGTCGCGCGCTTCCTCGTAACGGGGCAAGAAGAATTTCCGGACGGCCGCGTAATCCCCGCCCCGGCCCATGATTACGGCGCATCGGTCTTCGTGTACGCGCATCTCTCTCAATTCTTTGACCCCCAGGACATCCCCGCAGCGCACGAGGCGTTGAAATATTGGCTGTGGGAAGAACCGGAGAATGCTCAGCCTTGGCTCCATAAGTTGAGTCCACCAGCCCGGGAACTCCTCGATGCACTCATGTCCCGTCGAATCGATTTGGTGCGTCCGCAACTACTCGCCGCCATCCACGCCGACGCAGCCGAACTCGCTGCCCTCTCGCCGGATGGCCAAATTGCGCAGCTTCGCATTCCAGTTTTCATACTTCATGGGGCCACAGACACCGTAATCCCTCCCGCCGAAAGCCTCTGGCTCGAAAAAGAGGTCCCGCGCCGTGATCTCCGCGCAGTACTGATCACGCCGGCATTCACTCACGTGGATCTGCAGCACAAAGCGAGTTGGACGGATCAACTTCGGCTCGTCGATTTCATCGCCGCAGTGCTCCAAGAAGCCAGCTAGTCCAATCCGCAATGTTTTTCTGCGAATCGCCTCCCTTACAATCATCAGTGTATTGCAGTGCTACCCATCCGCTGCGATTCTTCCCGGTGAGAGTTCAGATTGATATAGCGATATGCCTGCTGCGAAATCAGCTCGCCGGAGCAAACGATCCAGCAAGCGCTGGGTTGCCACGGTCAAGACGGTTTCGACTTTTCCTCCTCCTGGACTCTTCAAAAAGAGCGCGCCCGCGATTGCGAAAAGCTTGGCCTCAAAGAAAGTGTCGCCAAAGGGACCTCAATCCGGCATGCGCATGCTCAATACTACAACAATAGAGCCGGTCGTAATCTCACCACGGCACGGCGGCGCGAACTCAACCGGATAAGCCTTACTGCGATTTGAGCGAGATTCAAATTTTGAATGGAGTTACGACGAATGCAAGATACCAATGAACCGATTGTGAAGCACGAAGAGATCGAAAGACGAGCTTACGAGATTTACCTGCAACGTGGTGGCGGAGACGGTCGGGATCTAGACGATTGGTTTGCCGCGGAACAAGAGTAGCCCATGAGCGACGCCAGGACAGCGACTCACGCCGGAGCAGCATTCAAGAGCAACCGCAACCGGTCCAAAGGTTAGTCCGCAGCGACGCAGCCGGGGCGCGTTGAGCTTTACCACTTCTCTACGGACGCCGATTTTGCTCCGCAGCATTACGAATAAGCGAAGGTTCCGTCGAGGAAGTGGTGAGCCGGGCAGGACTTGAACCTGCAACCCGCTGATTAAGAGTCAGCTGCTCTACCATTGAGCTACCGGCCCACGAGCTAAAAATTGTAACACGTGCGAGAACGGCTTCCAACGAGCGACGCTTGCGCGAGAATGAAAATCACTGACGCAGTTTGGCGGCAATCTCTTTCGCCACTTGACGCGCCCGCACCAAATCTCCCGGTCCAAACGAGATCGCGGCGACGCGCGCGTGTCCCCCGCCGCCATATTTCTCGCTGAGCGAAGCCAGATTCACTTCTGGGTCCGGCTCTTTCCATGGATTCGTGCCAACTGATACCTTCGAACGCGTAGGAGATGCACTCACACCCACCGAATACAGCGCGCTCGGGAATAAGAGATAAGGAATAAATTTGTTGTAGCCCTCCAGGTCGAGATCGCTCACGTCAAAATAAATCACGCCGCCTCGTTGGTCGGCACGCTCGCGCAAAATATCGATCGACCGGCGGTGCCGCTCCAGCAGCGGTTGCAAGTGTTTCTTCACAATCGGCAACTCGATCATTTCGGACAACGAAAGCGTGGCGAGGTGCGGGATCAGTTGCGGCACAAGATCCGGCTCCGGCGCGGCCTCGATCACCAGCGCCAATTGCATTGCCGGCTCTGCCAGCCCAACTGCCTCTTCCGCCGAGGAAAATTGCGCGCCGTCGATGATGTCCCCCCACTTGATCAAGTCCGCGAGCGGCTTCGCATCGAACCCGAATTTCTCCGTCGCGATCGTCGCCAGGAATTTCGTGCACGACTTGAAATTCGGATCGTAAAACTTCTTCCCCGAATGATCCTGGCGGAAATGCTCAACGTCCTCGGGCCTGAGAAATGCGCTCTGGTGATGATCGAACCACCAGGTCAGTAATGGCGATGTGGAATATTTGAAATCAACGACCACATTTTCGTCGCCATCGAACACCCCGCCCTCGAACGGATGCGAAGCTTTATGCGTCATCCCGCGATAGAGAAATTCTGCGTCTGGATGGATGCGTTCGCGGTAAAAGCGCGTAAAAATAGCAGCCGACGAAGCGCCGTCGAAGCATTTATCGTGAAAGCAGACCCGAACCTTCAATTCCCTCTCCTGCCGCTTGCATCCGGACGAGCTTTCCCTACGAGGAAAGTCAATAAAGATGGACGCTCCCTATCCGCTTGTCAAGAGGCAAGGATACCGGAGCACAAGAGGAACTTAGCTGTAACGCGTTAGGATGACTCGGTGGCTTCCGAACCTAACTAGGATTTCCCGAAGATTTTGTCCGCGATGTCTGCCGCCACCGGCACGCGGAAACGCTCCCCCTGGTACGCTTTGATCATGCAAACGATCCAGAGGATCAAACCTATGAGTTGCAACAAGTGATAGATCGCGAAGCCGAGTGAGAACCCGGTCCACCCTCCTGTCATTACGCTGAGTCCAAAAGCCATTCCCACGACAACCCCAATCAGCTGCAGCCCTCCGAAAATCACGATCGATTGTTTCGCGTGAAACTGCACGAATGATCGTTTGTCGATAAAGAAAAAGATAAGGCCCGTCACCCATCCCAGCACATAGCACAGTAAACCCGCGACGTTTTCTTTCATTCCCGTTTGTGTCATTACGCTCGACGACGCCACACCGCCCGTTCCAGCCTGCGCCGCGCCACAGTTCGGACAGAATCCCGCATTGTCCGCAACCATAGCTCCGCATTTTGTGCAATGTGGCATCGCGCCTCCCAGAAACCCAGCCCGCTTCGCGCGAACCTAACAAAATACCTCGCAAGCAGCAAGAGGAAACGTCTCTCCTGCAGCCCGCCGCCCGCCGTTTCAAAGCTCATCGCCACCGCTCGCATTGCTACGGCCGCTTCACCACTAATTCAATCCTAAAGAGTAGGCGCTACAATCACCGCCTTGTATAATCGCTACATCGCCGATGCGGAAGTGGCGGAATTGGCAGACGCGCCAGCCTTAGGAGCTGGTGGCCGAAAGGCCGTAGGGGTTCGAGTCCCTTCTTCCGCATTTTTTTCACGAGCCGACCGCCAAGTTTTATGAGCTTGACAGCACAGCCACGTCGGTCTACGTTTAACGCCTCTCAGCCAGCTGACTCCATGGGAGACGTGTCTTGTCTGACGACGTCACGTACGACATTTTCAAGGACGACCCCGTAGGCAGTCCCCTGTGGATCGAAGCCGTTCAGGGCCTTGAACGTGCAATGAATCGAATGGAAGAACTCGCCGCTGCCGAAGACTGCGAATACTACTTGTTTTGCGCTCAGGTCGGAAAAATCGTGCGCCGCATGAAGCGCAAATCTCCGCGCCCGGACGAGAAGCCCAGCGATAAATCCCGGAAGATGGCCGGTTGATCCGCGTGATATTCCTGCCGTAATTTTGGGTCGCAGTTGACGTGCGCGACAACTTTCCTTATACTAGTTCTTCCGTGGCGGTCGCGTCTGGCCGAACACTTCTGCCCTTTTCTTCCCCTGACACTGAACAGGCGAAAGGCAGAATTGGAAACAGGTTCGACAGCGTTTCTCTGTTCGATACCTCAATTTAACTCGAGAATTCCCCGAAAAATTCTAAATGGCTGAAGCAAACTGCAAGCGTGAGCTCGAGCTGGAAATTCCGGCTGACAACGTTCAAAAAGCAACTGAGAAGATCGCGAAAGACCTCGCCCGCGTAGCGCGCGTACCGGGATTCCGTCCTGGTAAAGCGCCCGTCACGCTGATCCGCCGCCGGTTCGCCGACGATATTCAAGGCGAGGTGGTCCAATCCCTCGTTCCCGAATACCTCGAGAAAGCCCTCGGCGAAAAGAATCTGATTCCGGTCACTCGCCCCGAAGTGGACAAGGTGGAATTTAAGGAAGGCGAGCCCCTACGCTTCCGCGCCATATTCGAAGTCCTTCCCGATTTCGACTTAGGCGATTACAAAGGTGTTGAGGTCCAGGTGGACGCGGTTGAGACGGGCGACGCGCAGATCGACAAGACGCTCGAAGAGTTGCGTGAGCGCGCGGCCACGTATGTTCCGATCGAAGGCCGCGCCGCAAAAGATGGCGATTACGTCCTCATCAAACTGAGCGGCATGCCCGAAGGTGGCGGCGAGCCAATTCAGGCCGACAACATTCTCTGTCACCTCGGCGCAGAAGAGACGCTCGACAGCTTCAACGAGAACTTGCGGGGCGCGTCGCCGGGTGAAACCAAGCAGTTCCGGTCGAAATACCCCGACGATTATCCCGACCAGAAGCTCGCCGGCAAGATCTTCGACTACACCGTAGAAGTGCAAGGCATCAAAGAAAAGAAACTCCCCGACCTGAACGATGAATTCGCAAAGGACGCCGTAGGCGAAGGCGGCGGAGTTTCCACGCTGGCCAACGTGCGCAAGAAAATTCACGAGAATCTGGAAGCAGCGAAGGATCAGCAGCAACAATCGCAGGCGCGCGAGAAGATTTTAGAGACGCTCGTGAAACGCCACGACTTCCCCGTCCCCGAAGCACTCGTCGAAGGCCAGATGGACGTGCGTCTCGAGCGGGTGGTTCGGTCGCTCGCCGCACAGGGCGTCGATCCTCGCGCCGTGAATGTCGACTGGGTGAGCCTGCGCCGGAATCAGCGCGATCGCGCTGTGAACGACGTGAAGGCCGAGCTGCTGCTCGATCGGATTGCGACGGCGGAAAATATCGAAGCGACGGATGAAGACGTCGAGAAAGAGATTGCAACGCTGGCGGAACGCAGTGGCGAATCAGCAACTGCGATTCGGGCTCGCTTGACAAAGCAGGGAGCGCTCGATAGGATGAAATCGAAGTTGCGTAGCGACAAAACAATCGAGTGGCTCTACAGCAATTCCCGAATCGAGACGACGGCCAAGAGTGAAAAGTAAAAGCTGGTTCGGGGTCCTCAGCGCGCAAACAAATTCCTAATGAGACATACTGACGACGCAAGTCCGCGTGCCACAACGCTCGTACCGATGGTGGTTGAACAGACCAACCGCGGCGAACGAGCGTACGATATTTACTCCCGGCTGCTGAAAGACCACATCATTTTCATCGGCACGCCAATCGACGACCATGTCGCCAACCTTGTCACCGCTCAATTGCTGTTCCTCGAGTCCGAAGACCCTGAGCGAGACATCTCCGTGTACATCAATTCGCCGGGCGGCTCGATTTCCGCGGGGATGGCGATTTACGACACGATGCAGTTCGTGCGACCCGACGTGGTGACGTATTGCATCGGGCAGTCCGCTTCGATTGCGGCCCTGCTTCTCGTTTCGGGCACCCCGAAAAAGCGCTATGCTCTGCCGAATTCCAGAGTTCTGATTCACCAACCCTGGATGTCCGGTCTCTCTGGCCAGGCCACGGACATCGACATCCACGCTCGCGAGATTTTGCGCACCCGCGATTCTCTCAATAAGCTTCTTTCGTTCCACACCGGCCAGCCGCTCGAGCGGATCGAAAAAGACGTGGAACGCGATTTCATCATGACCGCAGAGCAGGCCAAAGCCTACGGCATTGTCGATGAAATTATCGCGAAGCATCGCTAGCCGAAACCGATGCGAAGGGCGCGCGGACAGCGTTCCAAACGGTTAGTAGTCAGAGCGATGCTTGCATCCGCGACGGTTGCGTTTCCGTCTTAGAATGGATTTAAGCATTACAATGGGTGTGGTGGTTCTCCTTGGGAGGGAGCAAATTCTGTGAAACGGTTCACACCAGAAGAGCCGTTGCGCTGTTCCTTCTGCCATAAAACGCAGGAGCAGGTGGAGAAGCTTATCAGCTCTCCCTCGGAATACCCGCGCTCGTACATCTGCAATGAGTGCGTCGGCGTTTGTCAGCAGATTCTCGAGGATGAGAAGCGCGAACAGGCGAGTCCAGCAAATCGCCGATTGCCGCGCCCGCCCGAGATCAAAGCTTTTCTCGATGGATATGTGATTGGTCAGGACAAGACCAAGAAGAAGCTCGCTGTCGCGGTTTACAACCATTACAAGCGAATCTTCCTGAATCGCCAGCCCGGCGATGTCGAACTTACGAAGTCGAACATCATGCTGGTTGGTCCCACGGGCACGGGCAAGACGCTTCTGGCGCAAACCTTGTCGCGAATGCTGGAAGTTCCGTTCGCGATCGTGGATGCCACCACGTTGACAGAAGCCGGCTACGTGGGCGAAGACGTCGAAAATATCATCCTGAAGCTGCTCCAGGCTGCAGATGGCGACGTCCAAAAGGCCCAACAGGGCATCATATATATCGACGAGATCGACAAGATTTCTAAGAAAGACGAGAACCCTTCGATTACCCGCGATGTTTCCGGGGAAGGCGTCCAGCAAGCCCTGCTGAAGATTCTGGAAGGTACGATCGCCAACGTCCCACCGCAGGGTGGCCGCAAGCATCCGCATCAGGAATTTACGCCGGTGGACACGACGAATATCCTGTTCATCTGTGGCGGCGCTTTCGTCGGACTCGAAAAGACGATCGAGCGGCGCGTAGGCCAGAAATCGCTCGGCTTCCATGCCGATACGCAGCCTTCCACGGCGACGCGGCGCAATATCGAAGTTCTCGAGCAAGTGCAGCCCACCGACCTGATTCGCTACGGCCTGATCCCTGAATTCGTCGGCCGCCTGCCGGTCGTAGGCGTGCTCAGCGACTTGGATAAGTCGGCGCTCGTGCGAATCCTGACGGAGCCAAAGAACGCGCTCGTGAAGCAGTATCAGCGCCTCTTCGAATTCGAGAATGTCCGCCTGCGCTTTACAGACGATGCGCTCGAGACCGTTGCCGATCTCGCGCTACAAAGGAAAGTGGGCGCGCGCGGCCTGCGCATGATTCTCGAAGATCTGATGCTCGAAATGATGTACCACCTGCCGGCGCAACGGAAACTTCGCGACTTCGTCGTGACCGCCGACATGGTGAAAGGCCGCGAAATTAATTGGAGCCTGCTGGAAAAAGCGGGCTAAGGATTGAAACTGAGCGATTCAATGTTTAACCGGGAAAAAGGCGACACTAAGCGCGTTCCCATGATGCCCGTCCGGGATATGGTCATCTTCCCGGAGATGATGCATCCGTTCATCGTGGGACGCGAAGCCTCCGTGCGCGCTCTGGAAGACGCGTTGGCGGGCGACAAGAAGATTTTTCTCGTTACGCAGCATGATGCCTCGATCGACGATCCCAAGCCCGAAGAAATCTACCAGGTGGGAACGCTCGCCAATATCGTCCAGAGCGTGAAGCTCCCCGACGGCAACATCAAAGTTCTCGTCGAAGGCACCGAGCGCGCCAAGATCGTTCAGGTGGCCAGCGAGGAAGGCTTTTTCCGCGCCACGATTCGCACCGTTCCAGTGAAGGCTGAGCCTTCGCCCGAGCTCCAGCAGGCTTCGAGCCGGGTCACGAATCTTTTCGAGCAGTACGTAAAGCTCTCGCAGAGCCTGAATTACGACACGATGATTGCCGCCGTCCGCGTGGAAGATGCGGGCAAACTTTCCGACGCAATCGCCGCCAACCTGCAAATTCCCGTCGAAGAAAAGCAGGAGCTTCTCGAACTCTTCGAGCCTATGGAGCGACTGAACCGCATCGGCGACATCCTCGAAGTTGAAATCGAAAAGCTCAACGTCGATCGCTCGATCAATACACGCGTGAAGCGCCAGATGGAACGCGCCCAGAAAGAGTATTACCTCAACGAAAAGCTCAAGGCCATCCAGAAGGAACTGGGCCGAGGCGAAGCCAACGAAATCGAGCAGCTGAAGAAGAAGATCGAAACCTCCGGCATGCCCGAAGGCCCGCAGGAAAAGGCCATGCAGGAGCTGAAGCGGCTCGAAATGATGCCGCCAATGTCCGCCGAATCCACCGTCTCGCGTAACTATCTCGACTGGCTCCTGGCCGTGCCGTGGAAGAAGCGCTCCAAGGAAATTCGCGACATCAAGCGAGCCGAAGAAATCCTCTCGCAGGATCACTACGGCCTCGAAAAGATCAAAGACCGCATCCTCGAATATCTGGCCGTGCGCCAGCTCGTAAAGAATCCCAAAGGCTCGATTCTCTGCTTCCTCGGGCCTCCAGGCGTTGGCAAGACGTCTCTCGCCATGTCTATCGGCCGCGCCACGGGACGGAAATTCGTCCGAGTTTCGCTCGGCGGCGTGCGCGACGAAGCAGAAATTCGCGGCCATCGTCGCACCTATATCGGTGCCCTACCCGGGCAGATCATCCAGATGATGCGCAAAGCCGGCACGGTTAATCCCGTCTTCGTTCTCGACGAAGTTGACAAAATGTCCATGGATTTCCGCGGCGATCCGTCAGCCGCTCTGATGGAAGTGCTCGACCCCGAGCTCAACCACTCTTTCACCGACCATTATCTCGACGTCGAATACGATCTCTCGAAGGTCATGTTCGTCTGTACCGCCAACGTGCTGCACACGATTCCGCAGCCCTTGCAGGACCGCATGGAAGTCCTGCGCATCCCCGGCTACACCGAGCAGGAAAAGCATCAGATCGCGCAGCGCTTCCTGGTTCCCAAGCAGCTCGAAGCCACCGGTCTGACGAAAACCAATTTGAAAATCACGGACGAAGCGATGACCCACGTCATCCGCCACTACACGCACGAAGCCGGCGTCCGCAATCTCAATCGCGAAATCGCGAATGTTTGCCGCAAGGTAGCGCGCAAAGTCGTCGCCGATAAAAACTTCGCGCTCGAAGTCACTCCGTCGAACGTCAACGACTACCTCGGCATCATCAAGTACCGCGATTTCTTCGCCGAGAAGAAAAACGAAATCGGCCTCACTACGGGCCTCGCCTGGACCGAAGTCGGCGGCGAAGTGCTGTCCACCGAAGCCACTCTGATGCAGGGCAAAGGGCGCCTCACGCTCACCGGAAAGCTAGGCGACGTGATGCAGGAATCCGCGCAAGCCGGCATGAGCTATGTCCGCTCGCGCAGCCATCTCTTCGGCCTGCCGAAAGATTTCTACCGCCATCTCGATATTCACGTGCACGTCCCGGAAGGCGCGATTCCGAAAGACGGCCCTTCAGCCGGCATCACGCTCTGCACCTCGATCGTCAGCGCCTTGACGCGCATCCCGGTTCGTTGTGATATCGCCATGACCGGCGAAATCACTCTTCGTGGTAAAGTGTTGCCTATCGGCGGCGTGAAGGAAAAGCTGCTCGCCGCGCATCGCCTCGGCCTGCGCACTGTGATTCTTCCAAAAGACAACGAAAAAGATCTGGCGGATATTCCGCCGGAGATCCAAGCGCAAATGTCCATCCATTTTGTGGAGTCGATGGACGATGTCCTGCAGCTCGCGCTGGAACACCCGCTGCCGATCCACCCGCCTATTGACGGTGTCGATTCCAAGTTCGGTACGGATGTCTCGCAGGACAATGAATTGACCAATTGAACTCCTTCGGTTCTCCCACAATCCGCTAAGCAAAGCTTGGCAAATTACCGAAGGATTTAGATTGCCTGGAAACTACCTGGACAAAGTGGCTGGTTCGAGTCTGTGCCCGCCCGCGGTCCTAATTCTATGACAGTTAAAATCGTGCCCGAAGACGGGCTGAATAAGGAAAGAAACTCGATGAGCATTAGCCTTGCAGAACTGAAAGACAAGAACATCACCGATCTCGCGAAGATCGCCAAGGAGCTCAATATCCCCGGCTCCTCCGGCATGCGCAAGCAGGAATTGATCTTCCAGATCCTCCGCGCCCAAACCGAAAAGAACGGCCTAATCTTCTCCGAGGGCGTTCTCGAATGCCTCCCCGATGGCTTCGGTTTCCTTCGAGCGCCCGAATACAACTACCTCCCCGGCCCGGACGACATCTACGTCTCGCCGTCGCAAATCCGCAAATTCGATCTCCGCACCGGCGACACCGTTTCCGGCCAGGTTCGCCCTCCGAAAGACGGCGAGCGTTATTTCGCGCTGATTAAAGTCGAAGCGGTGAATTTCGAAGATCCCGAAGTTGCGCGCAACAAGATCTTCTTCGACAATCTCACGCCCCTCTATCCGCAGGAGCGCATTCGCCTCGAGACGACGAAGGAAAACCTCACCGGACGCGTGCTCGACATGCTCTGCCCTATCGGCAAAGGCCAGCGCGGCCTGATCGTCGCGCCGCCACGCACCGGCAAGACGATGATGCTGCAATCCATCGCCAATTCCGTCACCACCAACCACCCGGAAGTCGCTCTCATCGTTCTTCTCATCGACGAGCGCCCCGAAGAAGTCACGGACATGCAGCGCACCGTGAAGGGTGAAGTCATCAGCTCCACCTTTGATGAGCCACCCCAGCGTCATATTCAAGTGGCGGAAATGGTGCTCGAAAAGGCCAAGCGCCTGGTCGAGCACAAGCGCGACGTCGTCATTCTTCTCGACTCGCTCACGCGTCTCGGCCGCGCTTACAATGCGGTCACGCCGCCTTCCGGCAAAGTCCTCTCCGGCGGTATCGACGCGAACGCTTTGCAGCGCCCCCGCCGCTTTTTCGCTGCCGCGCGAAATGTCGAAGAAGGCGGTTCGCTCACCATCATCGCCACTGCGCTCATAGATACCGGTAGCCGCATGGACGACGTGATCTTCGAAGAGTTCAAAGGCACCGGTAACATGGAAATCAACCTCGACCGCCGCCTCGTCGATAAGCGCGTTTTCCCCACGATCGATATCAATCGCTCCGGCACGCGTAAGGATGAGCTTCTCCTTCCGCCCGACGAGCTCAACCGCATCTGGGTGCTTCGGAAAGTTCTCAGTCCTCTCTCCACAGTAGAAGCGATGGAATTGCTCCTCGGCCGCCTCTCAAAGACAAAGGCCAACGCCGAATTCCTCTCTTCGATGTCGAGTCCGGCGTAAGAAGCGGCGTAAGAACCAGCTCTGGCAGTCTCGGCCCCTTTCCCCTTCCGAGAACGTGAGCAACCTCCCAATCGGGAAGGAGAAAGTGTCCGTGGAAAAATTCCTCGCACGTCAGCCTATTTTTAATTCCGAAAGAGATGTCTACGGCTACGAGCTGCTCTTCCGCTCCGGGCCCGGAAATTTCTTTGACGGCTCGCACCCCGAAGCCGCCGCCGCTTCCGCAGTAGACAGCCTGTTCCTGTTCGGCATCGATCGCCTTACACACGGCCGTCGCGCGTTCATCAACTGCACGCGGGACTTCCTTCTCCGCGATTTTCCCGCGACGCTCCCCACCGATCGCGTCGTTCTGGAAGTCCTCGAGACGGTTGAGCCCGACGATGAAATCGTCGCCGCTTGCCGCCGCCTGAAAAACATGGGCTATCTGATTGCCCTCGACGACTTTCAGGAATCCCCGGCATGGCTGCCGCTCACGGAGCTTGCCGCATTCATAAAAGTCGATGTCCTGCTCTCCTCTGAACTCGAGCAGCAGCGGCTTTCCAAGACCTTCGCCAAAAAGCATCTGCGTCTCGTCGCCGAGAAAGTGGAATCTTACGACGACTTCCAGCGCACTCTCGGCTGGGGCTATTCCTTTTTCCAGGGATATTTTTTCAGCCGGCCGGAAATGCTCACGCGCCACGATATTCCGTCCAACAAGCTGAATTACCTGCGCGTTCTCCAGGCCGTCAATCAGAAAGAGATGAACCTTCACAACGTGAGCGACTGCATAAAATCCGAAGCCTCGCTCGGCTATCGCCTGCTGCGTTACCTCAATTCGCCGGCCTTTCCGCTCATCGCGGAAGTCCATTCGATACCCCACGCTCTCTCGCTCCTCGGCGAGCGCGGCGTGCGCCGCTGGGTTTCGCTCGTCGCCATCGCCTGCATGGGCGACAACAAGCCTGAAGAACTCATCATGCTCCCGCTGATTCGAGCTCATTTCTGCGAATCGCTTGCGCCTCTCGCGGGACTTGGCGGCTCCGCCAACGATCTTTTCCTCCTCGGCCTGCTGTCTGCTGTGGACGCCATTCTCGACATGAAGATGCAGGACGTGGTTCACGAAATTGCGATAGGCGAAGAAATCCGCGGGGCGCTACTGGGAGAGAAGAACAAGCTGCGCGATATTTTCGATCTGGCCGTGAAGTACGAAATGGGCTGCTGGGACGCCCTGGCCACTGATGCCAGGCGCCTGCGAATTCCAGAAGATTCGATTCCCGAACTCTACGTCAAATCAGTCGAATGGGCCAGAAGCCTATTGTCCGTCACTTAAAGCCGTCGTCACGCTGGGGAACTTAGCCGACACCAACCAACCCACAACAGTAGGGGCGGGTCTAAGACCCACCCGCGTTCAACCCCTCGCCGCCATCCTTCTCGTCGTGGATTCGAATCGCGATCCGCCTCAAGTGGCACAGGCACTCCTGCTTGCCCTGAGGAACGAAGGGTTTACCCTGAGAACCGAAGGGCCTGTGCGCTTTTCTAAAAGCCCCGGATGCACCACATCGGGTTCCGCGATGTCGGATCTGTCTCGACACACAAGAAATTCCTTCCTAACTCACCACGCCCGCAGACTTGCCCTTCGCCAGCATCACCACCAGCCGCGCCACTTCCTCCGCTTCCATCGCCGTGCTATCCACCACCACCGCATCCGGGGCACGAACCAGCGGCGAAGTAGACCGTTCGCGGTCACGCTGATCGCGCTCGTGAATTTCACCCAACGTGCGCGAGAGATCTATCGAATCGCCCTTCTGCTGGTGCTCGTGATAACGCCGATCCGCGCGCACCTCCGGCGACGCTGTCAGAAAAATCTTCAAGTCGGCGTCGGGAAACACCACGGTGCCGATATCCCGCCCTTCCATCACCACCCCGCCCCGCTGTCCAGCTCGCCTCTGCTCGGCCACCAGCACGCGGCGCACCCCCGAAACGACAGCAATCTTCGACGCCGCTTGCGATACCTCCGGCGTGCGGATCGCCATCGTCACGTCCTCGTGGTCCAGACAGATCAGCTGTGTTCCGTCCGTTGCGCGCAAATCGATATGCGTGTCGCAGGCTAGCGTCTCGAGGTCTTCATCCCGGTCAAATGAAATTCCCTTTCGCAGCGCTTTTAGAGCAAGTGCGCGGTACATAGCGCCCGTATCGACGTACACGTACGCCATCAGTTCGGCCACGCGCCGCGCTAGCGTGCTCTTCCCCGAACCCACCGGCCCGTCAATCGCAATGATCAGCTTTTTCATTTCGAGATGTGATCTCGGCTCAAATCCGTTTGAAGGCGCGCTCGATTTCGCGAACCGAATAGCGCAGTACCACCGGCCGGCCGTGTGGGCAGCTCATCGGGTACTCGGTCTTGGCCAGCTCACTGAGCAGCCATTCCATTTTTTTGGAGTCGAGCGGCGTGTTCACCTTGATCGCCGCATGGCACGCCGTGGAAGCCGCGATCTTCGATTGCAGCGAATCGATCGAGATGGCCTGGTTCTCGCGCGCGATTCCGTCGAGAATCTCGAATAACAGTTTCTCGGCGTCGCTGCTCGCGATTCCCGCCGGGGCTGCCTGAATCGCCACTTCGCGCGCGCCCATCAGCTCAGCCTCAAAGCCATTGGCGCGCAGTTCATCGCCGATCTGCTCAAACGTTACCAACTGGCGCGGGTTCAACTCCACAATCGGCGGCACAAGCATTCGTTGCCCGCCCAGTTCGCCTTCGCGACGCGCGCGCAGATGCTGTTCGAAAAGCACGCGCTCGTGCGCCACGTGCTGGTCGATGATCCAGAGTCCTTCGCCGTTCACCGCAACGATGAAGCTGCTGTTCACCTGCCCGAGCGGCTTCAAATCCGCAATCGTCTCCGGCGACGGCAGCGCGCCTCCGGATTCCGAGGCCGCCTCAGCAATTTGATCGGCGACGGTCGAGCCCTGCTGCGCGGGAAACGGGAAGTCAGTCCCTCCGCCAGATCCAAATTGCAGACGCTGCGGCAGAGGACGGTCCGGCGCACCGGTCAACTCGAGATCCTCAGCGAATCCCGCACCGGGAGAAAATCCCACCGGAATCTCGGCGCGTGGAGGTCCCGCAAAACTCGCGCCAGCGCTCGCGCTGGCCGCATTTAGCGGCGTATCGCTTGTTCCCGCGTCATTCGCAAAACCTGCGGTGCCTCCCAGTGGAATCGGCGCGGCAGCTGCGGCGGCGCGCGCAGCGGGAAACCCTGGAATTGGCCGCGCGAGCGAAAGCGCGTGTCGCAGCGCGTCGCGCGTGAAATCGTGAACGAACTGCGGATTCCGGAAGCGCACCTCGATTTTTGCCGGGTGCACGTTCACGTCCACTTCCTGATAGGGCAAGTCGAGAAACAGCAGCACCACCGGAAACACGCCCGGCGGAACGATATTGCGATAGGCCTCGCCGATCGCATGAAGCAGGAGCCGGTCGCGCACGAGCCGCCGGTTCACGAAGATGTAAATTCCGTTGCGATTCGTCCGCTGCACTTCAGGGCGCGACGTAAATCCCGCCACCCGCAGCGTGGCCGCCTGTTCATCCGATTCAATCGCCGGCTCGGTGATCGCGCTGCGCATTGGCGCTTCGTTCGGTGGAATCTCTACAAGTTCCTCAAGCGCCTGACGTCCAAAAATCTGATACACGCGCTCGGAAAGCTTCTCCACTGGCGCGCAGTTGAGGATTTCCTGCGTCGGAGTCTTCAGCAGGAACTGCGTTTCCGGATGCGCAAGCGCGTAGTGCGTCACGAGCGAAGCGATGTGCCCCAGTTCGGTGGTTTCCGATTTCAGGAATTTGCGTCGCGCCGGCACGCAATAAAAAATATCGGCAACGCTGATCGAAGTTCCGCTCGGCACGCCCGCGGGTTTCACACCCAGCAGCTTGCCGCCGGCGAATTCGACGCGAGTCCCCTCTCCGTCCTCACCCGTGCGCGTCTCAAGAAGAAGGCGCGAAATCGCCGCAATCGTCGGTAGCGCTTCGCCGCGAAAGCCAAGCGTAGCAATCGAGAGCAGATCGTCAGCCGTCCGCAATTTCGAAGTCGCGTGCCGCTCGAAGGCCAGCAGCGCATCGTCATGATTCATGCCACTGCCGTCATCGATCACCCGAATCATCCGCTTCCCGCCCGATTCCACTTCGATTCGAATCGATCGCGCTCCGGCATCCAGCGAATTCTCAAGCAGCTCCTTCACCACAGAAGCAGGCCTTTCCACAACCTCCCCAGCCGCAATCTTATCCGCCACGTTTTCAGCGAGTATGCGAATGCGGCTCATTGAGGGTTGCCGCTCCCGGCCGGTGGATTCAAATCTGAATGCCCGCCTTCAAATAAATTGCTGTTCGCTTCGCGGCGCACTCGGTCTTCCTCTTCCCTCTCTTCCTGTGCCAGGCTGCGCAGAAAGATTCGCGAACCAAAGAGACTCGCGACAAACACCACGGTCACCATCGAAGTTCCCAGCCACACCGGAAACCGCGGCATCTGCACCATCATCAAAAAGATGAAGCCGATCGTGACTCCCAGCCCCAATAGAACACCAAATTGGGCCCTCAATCGGAGCTTATGCATTGCGCGGGTGATCAGAAAAATGCCAACTGTCGCAGCAAGCGCAATTAGAATCAGAAGCGTCACACGCTTTCTCCGGCTGCCTTTGGTTTCTTGATGGCGATACCGAGATTGTCGAGTTGATCAGTGTCGACACTCGATGGTGAATCGGCCATCAAATCCTGCGCGGCGGTGGTCTTCGGAAACGCAATCACCTCGCGGATCGATTTCTCTCCCGCCAGCAGCATCACGATGCGATCGACGCCCAGTGCGATTCCACCGTGCGGCGGCGTGCCATAGGTGAGCGCATCGAGGAAGAATCCGAAGCGCTGCCGCGCTTGCTCGTCCGAGAGGCCGAGGGCCTTGAACATGCGAGCCTGCACATCTTGGCGGTGAATTCGGATGCTGCCGGACCCAAGCTCGACTCCATTCAGCACGAGGTCGTAGCCCTTCGAACGGCATTCCCACGGCGCGGTCTCAAGCTTATCGAGATCTTCCTCGACGATTCCGGTGAACGGATGCTGCGCGCTCACCCACTGCTTCTCGCGCTCGCTCCATTCGAAGAGCGCGAAACCCGTGATCCAGGCAAACTCCCATTTGCTGCGGTCAATCAGATTAAGTTTGTCGCCGAGATACAAGCGAATCTGCCCGGCAACATTGAGCGACGTGTCGGTGTGAGGGATTTGCTCTTTCGCTGCTGTCGCGACAATCAGATCACCGGCCTTTGCTCCAACCTTTTCGGACAGCTTTTTCAACGCATCAACGCCAAGTGTTTTCTCGAGTGGCGAGCTGATGCTTTCGGCTGTCACCTTCACCGTGTAAACGCCTCGAGCTCCCGCAGACTTCGCGAACTCGCCGAGTTCGTCAAGCTGCTTGCGCGACCATGCCGCCGCACCCGGCGCGACAACAGCTTGCACGTTGCCTTCGAAGTGCATCGTCGCCCGCGCAGGCTCGAAGAACTCCGTGACATTGTGGAGCTCCATGCCGAAACGCAGATCGGGCTTGTCGGACCCGTAGCGGAGCATCGCATCCTTGTAATCGAGATGGCGGAACGGGCCTTTCGCTTCGACACCTGCGACGGCGCATGCGCGTTCCATCACTTTCTCGATCACAGCGAAAACGTCTTCCTGACGTGGAAACGACATTTCGACGTCAATCTGCGTAAACTCCGGCTGTCGGTCGGCGCGCAAGTCTTCGTCGCGGAAGCATTTGACGATCTGGAAGTAGCGATCCATTCCCGAGATCATCAGAATCTGCTTGAAGATCTGTGGCGATTGCGGCAGCGCGTAAAACTGGCCGTGATGAATGCGGCTGGGAACGAGATAATCGCGCGCGCCTTCGGGAGTCGAGCGCGTGAGCATCGGCGTCTCGATCTCGAAGAAGCCGAGTTCGTCCATCGTCTTGCGCATCTCAAGAATCACGCGATGGCGCAGTTCGAGATTGCGATGCGGGCGCGGCCGCCGCAAATCGAGATAGCGGTAACGCAAGCGCGTCTCTTCGCTGGCATTTGCGTCGTCTTCCACTTGGAATGGAGGCGTCTTCGCGTTGTTCAGAATGTGCAGGCGCGTCGCGACCACTTCCACTTCGCCGGTAGCAAGTTCCGGATTCGATTTCTGACGCCGAACCACGCGGCCTTCCACCGCGACGACAAATTCCGAGCGTAGCTCTTCCGCCTTCGCGTGCGCTTCAGGATGCAGCTCATTGTTGAACACGATCTGCGCGATTCCCGCGCGGTCGCGAAGGTCGATGAAGATCAGCTGGCCGAGGTCGCGGCGGCGCTGAACCCAGCCCATCAAGACGACTTCTTTATCGGCGTCCGAGGCGCGCAGCGCGCCGCAATAAATTGTGCGTTTCAGATTTCCGAGAGCTTCGAGCAATTTTGCCTTCCTTTATTTTTTTAACCTTCCGGCTTCGCTTTTATTTCGCCTGACGTCTTTTAACCAGCCCTTTTTACCGCCTATTAGAAAATCGCAAGCTGTAGATTACACGCCACTTAGCTTGAGATTTAATCACGCTACCGTGTATTAGATTTATATCCTAGCGCCGCCGCTCGGATTCAAGGTACTCGAGCAATTCGCCTTCCACGAGCTTCTTCTGGTCGCTATCGGCGAGGCGTTTCAGGGTAAAGGTTCGCGACGCGACTTCGTCTTCGCCGATTATCAGAGCATAGCGCGCGCCTAGTTTATCCGCGAGGCCCAGCGATTTCTTGAATTTCATTTCCTCGGGTGGCAGCTCGACGGAGAGCCCGGCGGCGCGCAACTTTCTTGCGATGTTGACGGCCGTGGGATAGGACGCCTGTCCCATCCAGGCGATATAAACAGCAAGGCCGCCGATTTTTGGCGCGTTGCCGCTTTCTTCGATGGAAAGAATCGAGCGGTCGGTGCCGATGGCGAAGCCGATGCCTTTTGTGGGCGGGCCGCCGAGAAGTTCGACGAGGCCGTCATAGCGGCCGCCTCCGCAGACTGCATTCTGCGAGCCGAGTCCTTCGGCGGTGACTTCGAATGTGGTGCGCGTGTAGTAGTCGAGGCCGCGGACAAGGCGCCAGTTTTCTTTGTAGTCGATGCCGCGCAGGTTCAGTTCTTCTTTGAGTTTGGCGAAGTGGGCGCGGCAATCGTCGCATAAATGATCGGAGATGCGCGGCAGCGTTTCGATGATGGGCTGCTCTTCGGGAATCTTGGAGTCGAGGACGCGCAGCGGGTTGGTTTCGATGCGGCGCTGCGAGTCTTCCTTGAGCTTGTCTTTTACTTTGCGGAGTTCTTCGCGCAGTAGCTCGACGTATTGCGGGCGGCAGTTTTTGTCGCCGATTGAGTTTACGTAGAGAGTGGTGCGCGTCAGGCCGACGCGGTTGAAAAAAACGAGCAGCATTTCGAGGACTTCTGCGTCGATGGCGGGGGCGTCGGATTGGCCGAGGACTTCGGCGCCGATTTGGTAGAACTGGCGGTAGCGTCCTTTTTGGGGACGTTCGCGGCGGAACATAGGGCCGATGTAGTAGAGCTTCTGGTTGCCCGGGAGGGCCTGCATGTTGTGTTCGATGTAGGCGCGGCAGACGGAGGCTGTGGCTTCGGGGCGAAGAGTTACGAGATCGCCTAGCTTTAGATTTGAAACAGCATTCCGGATATTAAGTACCGATGCCTTAAACTTAGCGATGCCGGGTCCCGCTGGAATGACCGGAGAGCCAATGCTTAACAACTCGAGTTTAAGGGTCTCGACGATACGCTCGTTTTCCGGGCTGTTCGGCATTTCTTCATTTTGGATAGCTGTGGCTGCGAGCCTGAGTAAGAACTCAACGTGCGCGACCAACGAATCCACGGCGCGTCGGTCATCGTGCGCTGGGTTCGTCGAAAGGATGAAACTGCGCGTCCACTCCAATTTCTCCAATCCATGATCGGCAAAGGTATACATCTCTTTGGAAACGACGTCGGTCTCGGCCCCGATCGAACGCGCAAAGAGATCTGTTTGCTCGAAAATCGGTAGGCGGATTTCGCTGAAATTGCAGGATTCGAAGACTTCGCGGGCGGTGTGCTCGAACCAGTTCCAGAGGGCGGAGTCCGGCGGGAGGATGTCGCGCGTGCCTTTGATGGCGCGGAACTGTTTTCGCTCGGACATTTGCCCTCAGCGGCTGAAGCCGCTTATCTATTCGAGTCTTGCGGCACGACTGAAGTCGTGCCCTGACGGTGAATCTTTAAATATATCAGGAATGGATGGCGTCGTGGTGGAGGAGGGTGGAAGAGGCTGGTGGCGTGTGCAAGTCTACGGTGCTGGCGGCATCGGAGGACTGCCCAGCGCTAAAGCGCATGAACGAGGCGGAGTATCTATCGGAGCGCTGAAGCGCTCCTCCCCCGCATAAATGCGGGGGCTCCCACCGAACGGCACAGCTACTTCTAAAACCAAATGGCGCTGAAGCGCTCCTTCCTCGCATGAATGCTGGCGCTCCACCGAACAGCACACAAACTACAGCCAACCGAACGGCCGAAGAGAGAACATGCCCGCCTGAGGGCGGCCGCTACGAGGTCAAAAGAACCGGCGGGACGCCGGCGTTACGGAAGGGCAGCTGGGGATGGAATGAAGCGCGAGGTCTCACCGTGCGGTGCACTTCGATGGCGATTTTTTTCTTCGCATGAATGCGAGTGGCTGCCACCGACTGGAAAGTCACGTCGAGTCGAATGGCGGCAAAGAGCTGAATCGCGCGTTCGGGCATGGCCCTCCTGCGGCGGGTCTGCGACATGCTGTGCCCCTACTGAATAATCGCGGGCATTCGCCTCATGGGTCAGCGATCACGAGTTATGAGTCACGCGTTCTCGGATTTGTAGGTTTCTTTGTATTCGACGTAGCGCTGGGCGTAGGCGTCGATGGAGTCCTGGTCGGCGTCGGTTAGGGCGCGGCGAAATTTGCCTGGGTGGCCCATAAAGAGGCTGCCGGGCGGGACTTCTGTGCCTTCGGGGACGAGGGTGCCGGCGGCGACGATGGAGCCGGTGCCGATTTTTGCACCGTTGAGGATAATCGAGCCCATGCCGATGAGGCAGCGCGATTCGATGGTGCAGCCGTGGAGGACGACACCGTGGCCGATGGTGACGTTGTCGCCGAGGACGAGTGGGTGCGTGTCGCGCATTACGTGGAGGACGGAGCCGTCTTGAATATTGGTGCGCGAGCCGATGCGGATGAAGTGAACGTCGCCGCGGATGACGACCGAGGGCCAGACGCTGGAGTCGGCGGCGATGGTGACGTCACCGATGATGACGGCTTGTGGGTCGATGTAGGCGGATTCGGCGATGCGCGGGGCGCGGCCGCAGTAGGTGCGAAGCAATGTGGGCTCCTTTGCGGTGGAAACGCTAGCACAGGGGAAACGGATGTGACAATGCCGTCTCTTGCGTGATCTTGGTCGCAAAGTGACAAAAAGCAAGGCCCTCGCTTCGCTCTGTTCTCGGTATGCGCTCCGCGCGATTTTATTTATGTCGCGGCTGAAGCCGCGACCTACAAGGCTTGAAGAATTCGTGGTTGGTCAGTTTGTAGGCTTGCGTATGGGAGTATGAGTCTGCGCGAGGCTTCGAGAACAGCGCACAGGCAAGAGTGCCTGTGCCACTTGAGACGGAAGGCCCACGACGAGTACGGCGTCGTCGTGGTTACAGGGACAAGGGCACTCGCCCGACGCGCTACAGGAGGAGGCGCTTTGGGGCTTTGCGGCTCCAGGCTACGCGGAGGGCGGCTTTGAGAATGTCGGCGGGAACTTTTGCGAGGGTGACGCGGGTGGCGCCCTTTTCGCCCCAGCCGCCGGGCACTGGAGAAAACATTTCGGGGACGTCCTGGATCATGCCGGCTTGTTGATCGGGGGTGAGCAGGAGGACGCCGTAGCCCTGATGTTCGAGTGCGAGGGTGGCGAATATTTTGTCGGCGATGCGGAAATCGGCTTTGCTGAAATGGGAGCCTTCAGTGGCTTCGGGGAGCGAGAGGGCGATGCGGCGAAAGGTTTTGGGGGTCATGTTATCTGCTGCCGTTTGCGCCACCACAAATCGAAGACGTCGGCGGTACGAACTGCAAACCCATTAAAGGGCTCCGGTAGCTGCGGCTACCCTGCTCTCGAAATGAATTCTAAGTCCTCATCGTCATCGGTGGAGGTGAGAAGGACTCGCCCGAACGATCCTGGAACAAGCAACCCTACTCCGCCACCGTATTCAGTCAGATACCAATCCGATTCCGGATTGCCGCTCAAACGGTCTGCAACGAATTCGACCTCACCAAGATCTTCCTGATACCGAATCCTGTCGCCTTTTCGGATTTCTTCGCCTGTCTGGTATCGAAAGCAGCGCGGCTCCATGGGCACGATCGTGTCAAAAGCGCCGGCGAGACGCCGGCGGTACGAACTTCAAGGCAGCCACTAGAGAATCTGGACGACTGGCGACGTGGCGTTGGCGTTGACGCTGTCTACTCGCTGCATTACGTTGCGGGCCATGGCGAAGATACTTTTGCCGCCGGGGGCGTCTTCACCCATGGAGGCTACGGGCTTGCCGCTGTCGCCGCCGATGCGGATTTGCGGGTCGATTTCAATTTCGCCTAGAAATGGGACGCCGAAGAGTTGAGCCATGCGGCGGCCTTCGCCGTGGCCGAAGACGTCGATGCGGCCATCGCAATGCGGGCAATTGAAGTAGCTCATGTTTTCGACGACGCCGAGAATTTCGACGTGGACCTGGCGGAACATTTCGACGGCTTTGCGCACGTCGGCGAGCGAGACGATCGAAGGCGTGGTGACGACGACGGTACCTGTGATGGCGACACTTTGAATCAGGGTCAGCTGAACGTCACCTGTGCCGGGCGGAAGATCGACGATGAGGTAATCGAGTTCGCCCCATTGCACGCTGCGGAGAAATTGCTGGATGACGCTGTGAAGCATCGGCCCGCGCCAGATGAGCGGCTTGTCGCCGGGATTCAGCAGGCCCATTGAAATCATTTTGATGCCGTAGGCTTCGACGGGAATGATGGTGCGCTCGTCGAGGGCGCGCGGCTGTTCGACGGTGCCAAGCATGACGGGTACGTTGGGGCCGTAGACGTCGGCGTCGAGAAGGCCGACTTTTGCGCCGAGGGCTTTGAGGGCGAGGGCGAGATTTACGGCGACGGTGGTTTTCCCGACGCCGCCTTTGCCGCTGGCTACGGCGACGAGATTTTTGATGCCTGGGATCGGAGCTTTCTTGTCTGTCGGAGGCTGATTCGGGCCGATTCCTGGCATTTGTCCTGGTCCTTGTCCGGGTGCGGGAGGCATGTGTTCCTTTCGAATATGGGAGCTGATGCGAATCTTTATCTGTGAACCTTAATCATAGACTGGCGGCGTTGGGGCGGCAAGGTGTGGCAAAGGCGAGAGTCCAAGGCGTGAGTCAAAGGCCCACGACGAATTGACGACGATTCGTCGTGGCTACCAGGAACGGTGCTTTGCGTGAAATCCGGCGAGCGGATAGAATAGTAGGCTGAGTTTTGCTGGAATCAAGTGGTCGTGCGCATCGTCGCTTTGACGGATTGCGCTTCACGCCCTAGAGGCATCTAACTAAGGAAATATGGACGTCGAGAGAATAGTTGATAGCGTCGTCGCGCGATTTATTGGGACGAAGCACGAGCGCGACATCAAGGTGATCCAGCCCGTGGTGAGCGAGATCAATGCGCTCGAGCCGGCGATGCAGAAGCTTACCGACGCGGAGCTGGCGGAGTACACGACGAAGCTGAAGGCCGAGGTGCAGGCGCGGCTGGAGGGCATCGAGGACAACGACCCGGACATTAAACAAAAGCTGAAGGAAGCGGTGGAGCCGGCGATTGTCCCCGCGTTTGCGGCGGTACGCGAAGCTGGGCGGCGGACGCTGGGGATGCGGCATTTCGATGTGCAGTTGATCGGCGGCATCGTGCTGCATCAAGGCAAAATCGCGGAGATGAAAACCGGCGAAGGAAAAACGCTGGTGGCGACTCTGCCGGCGTATCTAAATGCGCTAGCCGGGCGCGGCGTGCACATCGTGACAGTGAACGATTACCTCGCTCGGCGCGATGCGGAGTGGATGGGGCCGATCTACAAGATGCTGGGGATGACGGTGGGCGTGATCGTCCACGATCTAGAGGACGGGCAGCGGCGCGCGGCGTACGGCGCGGATATTACCTATGGCACGAACAACGAATTCGGTTTCGATTATCTGCGCGACAACATGAAATATGATTTGAAGGATTGCGTGCAGCGCGGGCATCATTTCGCGATCGTTGACGAAGTGGACTCGATTTTGATCGACGAGGCGCGCACGCCGCTGATTATTTCCGGGCCTGCCGAAGAATCCACGGACAAGTACTACAGAATCGACAAGATGATTCCGAAGCTCATCCAGGACATTGATTACACGCTGGATGAGAAGCACAAGACGGCGACGCTGACGGAAGAGGGCGTGTCGAAGGCGGAGAAGCTACTGAGCCTCGGGAACCTTTACGACCCCGCGCACATGGACATCATTCATCACGTCTATCAAGGGCTGCGGGCGCACACGCTTTTCCAGCGCGATGTGGATTATGTGGTGAAAGACGGCGAAGTGATCATCGTGGATGAATTTACCGGGCGGCAGATGCCGGGGCGGCGCTGGTCGGATGGATTGCACCAGGCGGTGGAAGCGAAAGAAAACGTGAAAATCGAGCGCGAGAACCAGACGCTGGCGACGATCACGTTTCAGAATTATTTTCGCATGTACAAGAAGCTCGCCGGCATGACTGGAACTGCGGAGACCGAGGCGCCTGAGTTTGACAAGATTTATAAATTGGAAGTGGTGGCGATTCCGACGAACAAGACGTTGATTCGTGTGGAACATCCGGACGTGGTGTACCGCACAGAAGCGGAGAAATTCGAAGCGGCGGTAAATGGAATCTTGCAGGAAGACAACACAAAGGCGGGCGGCATTCGGCAATATTACGAGAGCGGGCAGCCGGTGCTGGTAGGCAGCATCTCGATTGAGAAGTCCGAAAAGATCGCCGAGCATTTGAAGAAGGCTGGAATTCCGCATCAGGTGTTGAACGCTAAGCAACATGAGCGCGAGGCGAAAATTATTGCGCAAGCGGGGCGCAAGGGCGCAGTGACCGTGTCGACGAATATGGCCGGCCGCGGAACTGACATTTTGCTGGGCGGCAATCCGGAAGCGATGACACGCGAATACGCGTTGAAAAATAAACTCGCCATGCCGTACATGCCGGCAGGGGCCGTGATCGGCGCCGCGGCGGGAACCGAAACAGCAGCTCAGGCGGACGCAGCGACTGCAGGAGCCGGCACGGCTACGGGTGGGAGTGCCGGGGCTTCGGGCAATGGTGCGAGCGGCGCGAATAGTGCACCGATGGTTTTGTTCCAACAGGAAGGCAAGATTTATCAGGTGCCGCTGGATCAGTGGAAGCCGATTTACGATCAGTTTGCGGAACAATGCCGGGCGGAGCACGACGAAGTGGTGGCGATGGGCGGGCTACACATTCTCGGCACGGAGCGTCATGAGGCGCGGCGCATCGACAATCAGTTACGGGGGCGCGCGGGGCGGCAGGGCGATCCGGGGTCGTCGCGATTCTTCCTTTCGCTCGAAGACGATTTGCTGCGAATTTTCGGCGGCGAGCGCGTGAAGGCGCTGATGTATCGACTGGGGATGACCGAGGGCATACCGATCGAATCGCGGCTGATCAGCAAGCGAATCGAGAACGCGCAGAAGGCCGTCGAAGCCCAGAACTTCGAAGCGCGGAAACATTTGCTCGAGTACGACGATGTGATGAACAAGCAGCGCGAGACGATTTATTCGTCACGGCGCGGAATTCTCGAGGGAGCGGACCAGAAGGAGTTGGTGCTCGAGAAAGCAGAGGAAATCGCGTTCGAGTTGATCGATACATATTGTCCGAGCGATCAGCATCCCGATCAGTGGAATGTAACTCAGCTTTCGAACGAAGTGCTGAACCAGTTCGGTTTCGAGCCAAAAGCGGCGGGCATCGATTTCGCGACATTGAATCATGATGCTCTTGCCGACGCGTTGATTGCGAAGGTGAACGCGCGATACGAGGAAAAGGAGACGCTGTTTGGCGCACAGGTAATGCGATGGCTGGAGCGGCGCATCCTGCTCGATATCGTGGACGCGCAGTGGAAGGATCACCTGCTGAGCCTCGACCATTTGAAGGAAGGGATCGGGCTGCGAGGTTATGGACAGAAGGATCCGCTGGTTGAGTTCAAGAAAGAGGCATTCGTACTCTTCGACGATTTGATGGATCGCATAGATAAGGAATCGGTGCGGTTCCTATTTCTCGTCCAGCCTGCGAAACCGGAAGACGAAGCCCGGCAAATCGAGCGGCGGCAGCGGCAGCAGCAACAAAACTTGCAGTTTCAAACGGGCTCCGCGCAAGCCGAACCTCCCAAGCCCGTGCGAGCGGCAGCGAAAGTCGGACGCAACGATCCGTGTCCCTGCGGATCGGGCAAGAAATACAAGAAGTGCCATGGCGCCGCGGCCTAACATTTCTTGATCCAGAATTTCCATCCGATTTGAACTTTCCCTTCTTCCATTACGTATCCCTCTGCAGACTGAGGTGAGTTTCAGTCAGGAGGACGAAATGAGAACGCGTGTGCGCGTTGTCGGTGTGTGTTTTATTTGGGCAGCGATGGCGACAGTTTTGACCACGTTGCCCGCAGCGGCAGCGCAGGAAGGACATTTTGATCGGACATTAAGCGTCACGGGCGATGTAGACCTTTCGGTTCAGACCGGGTCGGGGAATATTTCGGTCAAGCCGGGAGATTCGAGCAAAGTGGAGATCCACGCGACCATCCGAGCCGATCATTCTTGGTTGAACGGCGACGCCAGTGCACGGATTCATGATATTGAGACGAATCCGCCGATCGAACAGAACGGCAACACGATTCGGATCGGCCATTTTGATGACCGCGGCCGTGAGCATGGCATTTCGATCAGTTATGAAGTGATTGTGCCAGAACAGACGAAACTGCATTCGGAATCGGGATCGGGAGATGGAACCATCGGCGGAATCGCTGGGCCCGTTGACGTGATGAGCGGATCAGGTGATTTGAGAGTGGCGAATATCGGCGGCGAAGTGCACGCGCGAACGGGGTCGGGCAGCGTGGAACTTGATTCAATCAAGGGCCCAGCGCGCGCGACTTCGGGCAGCGGTACGATTCGCGCACTCGGAATTGCGGGCGGTTTGAATGCGTCCAGCGGCAGCGGCGAAGTGAAGCTGGAACAGACGGCGGCAGGCGACGTTGAGATCTCGACAGGCTCGGGCGACGTGGACATCAAAGGCGCAAAAGGAGCTGTGAGCGTTACGACCGGAAGCGGCGAAATCACGGCGCAGGGCGTTCCGTCCGGCGACTGGAAATTGCGCACCGGCTCAGGCAGCGTGACGGTGGAGTTTCCGGAGAACGCGGCTTTCGAGCTATACGCACAGACCAGTTCCGGCAATATCGAGACAAAGCACACAATTTCGGTGCAGGGGAACATCAGCACGCACGAGCTTCATGGAAAAGTCGGCAGCGGCGGCCCTGTTCGAGTGGAATTGAGAACGAGTTCCGGCACGATTCGGATTTTGTAAATCACGTGCGCAGCACGAACTTGCGCCACTTAGAACGCGAGAACTCACGCGAGCGCACATAGGGCGCGCGAATCCAGACGCTGTTGCCGTTTTCGCGCAGGCTGGCATGCCTAGCTCAAAAATATGCTAGTCTCTCTCGCACATGCCTTGCGGGAAACCCGCGAGGCCACGGGGTGGGAAATGACAGCCGCTGTTGCAGGTGGAAATTGCCAACGGCCCGGGTGTGCGAATCCGATCCCCAAAAGCCTTGCAGGCGAGCAACTGTGCCTGGATCATTTTCTGGATGAAGCATTTGTTCGCACCGATCACGCGATGCAGAGCTGCCGGGAAGGGCAGTTTGTCAATGCGAGCAGCCTGGAGTGGCTGCTTTCCGACGCGCTCGCAACAGTGAAAAACCTCGAAGAGGGTGCGGCGGAGCCGAACCCGGAGCAACGCGATCGGATGCTGGAGTTGCTTTTAATCGTGGCGAACTTGCACGAGTATGTGGCGCATCATTCGGTGCGTCTGGCGCAGCGGCCTGCTTGAACGGCAGTGTTGCGCGCACGCTTCGATTCAGAAGTAATTTGGCTTAGCTTAAGGGTTAACACCTCTTCTTGCTGCTGTCTTGCGTTTTCGTCCCGCACGATTCAACCTTGATACTCCCCTTCCGGAAACCCGGCAACCGGAGACGGAATGAACAACAACCCATTCAAACCCTCGGACCCAAAGATACCTGGCGTGTCTTCCAGGGACGAATTGGCCTACCATGCTCCTCCGCCTTCAGCGGAACAGAAACCCGTGGTCGCCAGATTCTCGATGTCACAAATGCCGCCGCGCTGGCTAATTCTTTCCGCGACTGGTGTGGTGGCGGTGTGCCTGATTGCGGTGTGGTGGATGCGCGGGACATCCGCGAAGGAAACCACTATAGAAAATGAAACAACAGCGCCCGCAACGACAGCAGCAGAGAGCAAGCCTGCGCCAATTCCCGAGCCGCTACCTGTGGGACCGGGTGAAATTGCGACAACGAGCGAACTGGCGAAGGATTGGTCGGCAAAGAAATTTATTTTTCGCGATCCGCTCACCTCACGAGAAGGGCCGGCAATGGTGGTGCATCTTCCCGGCGGAGTGTACTGGGGATTTTCTCTCGTCGAACCGTACGGATCATGCGAGATGGAATTCGTAACGGACATGCAGAAGCTTCGCGCAGACTATGGATTTCGAGGATCGCATCCGATGGTAGGCGATCCGTGCAATCGCGCAGTATTTGACCTGACGCGATACGGCAGCGGGCCGGCGGGGCTGGTTCGCGGAGAGATCGCGCATGGCGCCGCAGTACGCCCGCCGCTGGCGATCGAGATTCAGGTGCGCGGCAAACAGGTGCTGGCGAAAAAAATCGAGTAGCTTCTCCCTAAACTCTCTCAAACCATTTGCCCGTTTGAAAACCCAAGTCCAGCCATTCACTTCGAGAGTTGCCTTCCCTTCAGCACCATCCCACGCACTTTTCTCTAGGCCAGAGCATGCTTCGCGGAACCAAAAACAACTGCCGCCGTGCGGCTGGGGGAGTCCGACGGCGGCAGTTTTGGAACAGCTAACGTTGAATCGAGTCCTGCTAGTCGGTTAAGGCCTCCACGGATCGGGCCACCATCACCGGTGTATTGTTCGCCGCCGGATTGATAAGAATAAATCCAACCACGCGCAGGTGAATCGGCTGGCTGCCGGTAATGGCCGAGAGGCCGCTGAGGTTAATGTAGTTCGTAAAACTGGTAGACAGCACCGTCAGAGGCTGAGGCAACAAGACGCCGGCAAGGTAGTTATCGTTCAAGCTGAACGTGCCGTTGTTGCCGTTCTGCACGTTGGTGCTGCCGACCACCCAGTTACCGCGCTGTCCTTGGCGTTCGAGAACGACGCGATGAACGGTAACTGTAGGGGGGGTGTTAGTTGTGTTGAGCTTGCCGCCGAAAAGAACCCGTTGTCCTGCGAGTTGGCTGGACGGCCCAAAAAGAAGCGACGTGAGCGGGATGTGGAGATCCGCAATCATGTACTTCTCATTGCCGGTCAGAGGAATCGTGTCGATCTGCCCGAGCGGGTAGCCCGCCAGATCGGGGAGTTCCGCGCGGGCGTACACATTGAGGCCGCTCGCCTGGCCGTCGGAGGACTGAACAAACGTATCGAGACCTTCGAGGAAGAAATGATCCGTGGAAACAACCTCTATTTCAGTGGCCGTGATGTCGCGCGTGACGCGATTGAGAGTGCCGGAGACTTCGACGATCGTGTTCGTGTCGTAGCTCGAGGGCATCTCGTTGGAATCGAAATTCGTGGAAGTGGTGGTATCCACGGTGTATTGACGGCCGCGCGGACCCTGAATCACGAACTGGTTCCCTGCCGGGTTCACGCTAACTACTCCGGCATAGAAGCAATCGATTTGAGCGTCGGCATCGTCTACGGAAAGACCCTTCACATCAAATGTGGGAGTGAAGTTGCCGGTAACGTTCCCGTTCGCGTCGGTCTGGATGGATTGTCTGAGGTCGAGATCCATGAAGAAACCGACCAGATCATTGTCGGCCAGGACAAGAGGCGTCTTGAGCGTCTGAGTGACCGTCATCGGTGAAACCATCGCATTAATCGTGTTGAGCGCGGGCGGCGATTGTGTCGTGTCGAGATATTGGATCACGACGGTGCCAACGGTAATGTTAGCCGAGGTGTAGGTGCCGGCTTGAACGTTTTCAAGATCGAGCAGGCTGCGCAAGCCGTTCAATTTGGCGAAATCGACGGTCTGCGGACCGTTCAAAAGATTTACGGTCGTGGTGCCATCCGTAAGCGTGATGCTCGTGATCTGGACTTGAACCGACACGACGCTTGGAAGCGTCGGGCTGTCCGTGCCGATCGTAAACATGCCGCCCATCTGCTGGCTGGGTTGCGTGCCGGAAGAACTTCCACCGCAACTGGATAGAGCTAACATTGCGAGTAATGAAGCGAACACACCCATAGCTTTCGAAACGCGCATTGCAAATCTCCTTTTTTAACTGAAAATCGCTTTGAACAATTAGGGCCAACACCCGATTCAGCTGCTGGAGAATGAACACTGGGCCTTGCGGAAAGTTGCGCGAGAATGCGGACGATTTAGTAGTGCGGCGCGGAATATTTCCGAGCCAGAATGTAACTGTTGAGACAGCACTTAGGGTACTGGGGGCATCGTAGTAGAGTCTTGCCTGCCGGAGGCGGATGACGGGCCGTTGCGCTTTTTCTTCGCTTTCAAGGATCGCTGAAGGGAGTGGTTATGGGGCGTAGGGCGGTTCTTTCCGTTGCGATACTGGTGGCGATTTTTGCCGCGGGCTGCGCCAAAAAGGCGGACGATGCGACGCTTGCAACGCAAATAAAGTCGCAGATGTTCTCGGACCCGCAGTTGAACGGCGCCAACCTGGAAGTCACGTCAAAGGATGGGCAGGTGACGTTGGCTGGCACGGTGCCGAACGATGCGGCCCGCTATAAAGCATACAAGATTGCCAATGAAACGGCGGGCGTGGCAAAGGTTAACGATCAGATGACGGTCGCACCGGCGCCTGCACTTGAGCCCAATTCCCCGACGACCAATCCTGCGCCTGCGTCTATTGCTCTAAACGGTAGCCCGCCCGCCCGCGCTGCTGATAAGGCGCGCAAAGCGCGCACAAAAAGTTCTCCGCCTCCCAACGACGATAATCAGATTGTTGAAAATACCGCTGCTCCACAGCAAGCACCGCCCGAGCTGCCAGCCGCGCCAGACGTGCAACAGCAACCTGTTCCACCCGCTACCCCTCAAGCGGTGCAGCCGCCCTTGCCTCCACCTCCGCCGCAACCGAGACAGGTTGAGGTTCCAGCTAGCTCTACGCTGACGGTGCGAATGATCGACGGGGTAGATGCGTCGGTGAACAACGCTGGTGAAATATTTCACGCTTCGCTCGAATCGCCACTCGTCGTGGACAATGACGTAGTAGTGCCGCGCGGCGCGGACATTTATGTGCGGCTGGTGAGCGCAAGTTCAGCGGGGCGAATGAAGGGAAAAAGCGAGCTGCATTTGGAATTGGTGAAGATGGAATTTCAGGGACGATCCTACCCGCTTGTGAGCAGCACGTATTCGGTCACCGGAAGCTCCCGCGGTAAGAATACTGCGGCGAAGGTGGGGGGCGGGGCGGCGCTGGGCGCGATCATCGGGGCAATTGCGGGCGGCGGAAAAGGTGCAGGGATTGGCGCTGGAGTGGGAGCGGCAGGCGGGGCGATTTACCAGGGAGCGACAAAGGGCAAGCAGGTGAAAATTCCGGCGGAAACCAGATTGGACTTTCAACTCGATCAGCCAGTGACGGTAACGGTGTTGCCGCGGCCGTCCAATTCCGTCGTCGGCCAGCAATAAAACAGAGTGCGATCGCTATCTTGCGGGGAACGGAGTTGTGCCGTTCTCCGCATTTTTGCGACGGAACGACGGTGCGTGACGATCGACTTTCCCACCTTGCGCGCTCACTGTGAGTTGTTTACGATGGCACGCGGACGGATCGCTTGATCGGACAAACAATATCGCACTATCGAATCATCGAGCCGCTGGGAAGCGGCGGGATGGGGCAGGTGTATCGGGCCGAGGACACGCGGCTCGGGCGGCAAGTCGCATTGAAATTCTTGTCCGAGGAACTGACGCGAGATCCGGGTGCTCTCGAGCGCTTTCAGCGCGAAGCACGCGCCGCCTCGTCGCTGAATCATCCCGGAATTTGCACGATTTATGATGTGGGCGAATACAACGGGCGCCCTTTCCTTGTGATGGAGCTGCTCGAGGGCCAAACGCTGCGCGAGCGGATCGGCGGACGTCCTGTGGCAACCGATTCCCTTCTCGAGTTCGGGGCGCAAATTGCGGATGCGCTCGACGCAGCGCACTCGCGCGGGATCATTCATCGCGATATCAAGCCGGCTAATATTTTTGTGACCGCGCGAGGTCAGGCGAAGATCCTCGATTTTGGACTCGCCAAGCAGGCAGCGTCGCGCCGGATTGCCGAAGCTGTGGGTGCAGGTAACACCACAACACAGCCGACAACGGACAATTTGATGCTGACAAGCCCCGGATCGGCGCTTGGCACGGTGGCCTATATGTCTCCTGAACAGGCGCGCGGGGAGGAATTGGACGCGCGCACTGATCTTTTCAGTTTGGGCGCCGTGCTTTACGAGATGGCCACGGGTCAGGCTGCGTTCAACGGAAATACTTCCGCCGTAATTTTCGACGCGATCTTGAATCGCACGCCGGCTGCGCCTTCGACTTTGAATCCCAATCTTCCACCGAAGTTGGAAGAAATTATCGGAAAGGGGATCGAGAAGGATCCTGATTTCCGCTACCAGACTGCGGCTGAACTCCGCGGAGATTTGAAGCGGTTGAAGCGTGACACTGATTCCTCTCGCCCGGCAAGCGGCTCTTCGAATCGGTGGCCTGCTGCGCCTGGCGCGACATCCCCATCACTTGCGGCCGTATCGACCCTACCCTCGTCATCGCAAACCCAGTCAGGTGCAGCAAGCTCTGCGATCGCCACTCGATTTCCATGGAGCGGATGGGTGCGCCGCGCATCGGTGCTAGCGGCGCTGGCGGCGGCGGTGTTCTTGTTCGTTCATGAACGCAACGGCCGGAAAGCACAAACTTCGTTCGCGCAGATGACGATCACGCCGATATCGTCGTCCGGTCACACCTACGGCGCGGCTATTTCGCCCGACGGAAAATGGCTCGCCTATATTTCCGACGAGGAGGGAAAGTCTGGAATCTGGGTGCGACAGCTCGGCACTGGCAGCACGGCCCAGGTTGTGGCGCCGTCGGTTGGAAACTTCAAGGGAGTGACATTTTCACCGGATGGAAATTATTTGTATTTCGTAAAAGGCGAACCTGGAACTGGGCTTTCGAAACTCTATCAAGTTCCTTCGCTCGGGGGAACACCGCGCGAATTGATTGTCGACGTGGACAGCCCAGTAACATTTTCGCCGGACGGTAAGCAGATCGCTTTCGTGCGGCAATCGAGCACAGCGGGAACTTCGAGCTTGCTGGGAGCCAAGGCGGACGGCTCGGCGGAGCATGCCATTGCCGTACTGCAGCAGCCACTTTCATTTTCGGCGGAGGGCCCCGCATGGTCGCCGGACGGGCAACGGATTGCGATAGGAAAGTCGATCAGCGCAGGCTTTCAGCAGTATGCTATCGAAACAGTAGCAGTTGATACCGGCGCAGAAACTCGGCTAGGAACTAATGATTGGGGCTACCTGAGGCGGATGAGCTGGATGCCGGATGGATCGGCCGTAGTTCTTGGATCGCCGATCAGCAAGCCTTCGCTTAACGCTCAGCTATGGACGGTAAGTTACCCCGGTGGCGAAGCGCGGCGGATCACGAATGATTTGAATTTCTATACTGGAGCGAGCGTTACCTCCGATGGCGCTACCCTCGCCACCGTCCAACTCACGCTCACAGGAAATTTGTGGTTGGCAGGCGCGGGAAGCAGCTCTTCATTTTCACCGCCGAAACAGATTACCTCGGGAATCAGCCGCGCGGATGGCGTGTTCGGTGTCTCATGGACTCCGTTGGATCAGATTCTCTATAGCTTCTATGCGTCCGGCACTACGAAATTGGCGACGACTTCTCCCTCCGGCGCCGGCGCCCACGACCTTCCCGTTGGCGCAGGAGCGGCGATGTTCCCATCCGCATGCGGCGACGGGCAGCACGTGTTGTTTACTGTGAATCAGCCCGATCAGGGATTGTCCGTGTGGCGCGGCGATGCAAACGCCGGTGAAGTGAAACAGCTCACGAAGGGGCCCGCGGATGTATGGCCGATCTGTTCGGCAGATGGAAAGACGGTCATCTACGTGAATCTTTCGACAGATTTACCCGCCCTCATGAAGATCGCGATTGGCGGCGGAACACCGGACAGACTAGGCAAAGAATCGTTTCAGTTTCCGGCGCTTTCGCCCGACAACCAACTCGTCGCCGCATCATACCATCCCGATCAAACCAAACCCGCGAAGCTCGCGATCGTGGCAATCAACAGCGGAGAAATTCGGAACGTCTATGACGTCCCAGCGGAGACCGTTTTTGGCGGCGAAGGAGGAAGCGACCTTGAGTGGACCAAGGACGGGCGTTCGGTGCTGTTTGTGGTAAACAAAAATTCGGTAGCGAGCCTTTGGGCCCAGCCGGTTGGCGCCCCGGGGGCCGCTGTTATTTCCCCAAAACCGATCATGAATTTTGGCTCGGGCTTTGTGTGGGCCTATGCGCTTTCGCCGGATGGAAAACAGATTGTTTACTCGCGCGGAGTCCCGGCTACGGATGTGGTTCTAATTTCTCACTTCTAGCTACAGGAAACCCGCTGCCCTGCTCGTGATATTCACCGGAGGATGCATGAAGGTATCGCGGCGTGAGTTGTTGAAGACCTCTTCCATCGCAGGCGCTGGTGCTGCCGCCGCCGCGATGAGCGCACCGCTGGTAAACAGCGGACGTCCGCGACAAAGTTCGCAGTCCACACCGGGCGAATTGCCCCCCGCCTTTAACAAGTTACAGCCGTTGGGCGACCAGGTGAAGCCGATACGCATCGACGAATTGCAAGGCCGCATCGCGCACGCGCAAGAGCTGATGACCAATGCGAAACCGCGATTTGACGCGCTCTACGTGACGCCCGGCACGACGCTCGCATACTATGTGGGAACTCCTTGGGGCCTGAGCGAGCGCATCGTCGCTCTGATGATTCCCCGCGAAGGCCAGCCGCTGATGATCTGCCCGGCATTTGAGGAAGGACGTTTGCGAGAACAGCTGCGGTGGCCCATCGAGCTGCGCGTCTGGCAGGAAGATGACAGCCCTTACGCTTTGATCGCGAAATGGCTGGCCGAGCGAGGGATTCGCACTGGACGAGTAGGGGTGGAGGAGACCACAAAGTACGTTTTTTACGACGGTCTTCGACAGGCCGCTTCTTCGCTCGACTACGGCAGCGGTAACCAGGTTACCGTGGGATGCCGCGCGCAGAAAAGCGAGCATGAGCTGGAATTGATGCGGCTCGCGTGCTCGGTCACCTTCGACGTTTACAAAGCTACGTTTGCTTCACTGCGGGAAGGCATGACGCAGCGTGAAGTGTCGGGCATGATATCGCGCGCCTATAAGAAAATGGGCCTCGAAGGATACGGGATCGTGCTGTTCGGGACTGCAGCCGCTTTGCCGCACGGGACGCGTGAAGAGCAGGTGCTGCGCGAGGGGCTTGGCGTGCTGATTGATGGGGGAACGCGCGTCGAGGGATACGAGTCCGACGTGACGCGGACGAGTGTGCTCGGAAAGCCTTCACCCAAGCTGGAGCATGCTTTTGAAATCGTGAGAAGGGCGCAGGACGCGGCGCTCGCGGCTGCTGTGGCAGGGCGCGAATGTGGCTCGGTGGACGGCGCCGCCCGCAAGGTGATTACGGATGCCGGTTTCGGTCCCGGATACAAGTACTTCACGCATCGCCTGGGCCACGGGATAGGACTGGACGGACACGAGTCTCCGTATCTTGTGCAGGGCAACCCGACAATCCTGAAGCCAGCAATGACTTTCTCCAACGAGCCTGGAATCTACGTGGTAGGAGACTACGGCTTGCGCTGCGAAGACGTGATGGTCATTGCAGAGTCAGGCGGGGCGACACTCCTGACACCCGGCTTCGCGCCTTCACTCGAAACCCCGATTGCATAGATGTTGCGGATCGTCGATCGGATTTCGGAGCGGAAGCTATGCTGACGCGTCGTGATGGTTTATTTTTTCTGCTTCGCCAAAGCTGCTTCAATCTTGGGGATTACTTCGCGAACTCCCGGCGCCATAGGACCATTCGGATCGAGCTTAAGGTAGGTTTGAAACTCGTTCAGGGCTCCAGGGCCATCGCCCTTCTTGAGCAGAACGTTGCCGAGCATCACGTGGGCGCTAGCCATATCCGGCTGCGCGGCGATAACCTTCCTCAAAACTGGCTCAGCGTTCTGCCACTGCTGCTGCGCCATGTAGGCTTTAGCAAGCTCATAGTTTCCGGCTGGCACGTCCGCGTTCAAATCAAGGCCCTTGGTGAGCGCGGTCACCGCGCCAGGGTAGTCCTTCAGTTGGTTAAGCGTGGCTCCCAGCTCGATATATGCTCCAGCCGCTTTTGGGTCGAGCTGAACAGCCTTCTCAAGCGCCTCTTGTGCTTCCTTGTACTTCTTTTGCTCAAGATAAGCTGCTCCCATCGTAGCGTATGCCTGCGGGAAATTTGGATATAACTCCGTGGCTTTCTTAAGGTGCGCGATCCCCGAATCGAGATCCTTCGCATCGAGGGCCTTCTGCGCAGCTTCAAATTCCTTCTTGGCATTGTCGGGAACGGCCAGATCGGCAGCGGAAACCGACCCGCCCGTCGCGTCCTTGGGGGCCTCGCGCTCCTCCGCCCCAGGAAGGGGCTGCAACGTGAATGCTACATATCCCTTGTACGTAGAGATAAGGTCTACGCGCGAGGATTGCTCTTTATAATTTGGTTGCTTAAGCCTAACCACATACGAGCCTGGCGAAGGAGGTATGAAGTGGCACCTGCCATCGGTTTCTGTTTGGCACTCTTCGACAGGCCCCCCCTCAGCGAGCTCAAGCCCAACATGAGTTCCGGGAGGGGCGGGCGTCCCGGCGGCAGTTCGCACTTGAACATTGATCTCCAGCCCCGTCCGGGTGGTACGCTGACCGAAGGCACAACGAGGGAAGGCGAGGGCAGTTACGAAAAGAAGGCATCCCGCAGTAACGCCTAGATATCGCACCTGAAACCTCCTCGCTCTTGGCTGCGCTGCACCAAATGCTTGAGCCTTGACTATACCACCCCTGTGAGGCCGTAGCTCCCTTCTCGGGGTAACATGATCAACGAGCCTTAGAATGGGGGACAGCAGGGTCAACAATGCCACCCGAAAAAAAAAGGAGGGCGCGGAAGCGCCCTCCCGAGGTTTCAGTTGAGGTTAGAACTCCAAGCGAACGCTACCCCTTGCCTGGAAAGGTGTCTGGAAGGGCTGACATACTTGGCCTGCGCAGGCCGCCGGCTTCTTGAAATCGACGTTCGCAATCTGGAAGCCCTGGTCCACGTCCTGGTCGATCAGAAGCTCACGCCTGCCGTCCGCGATGTTGAACAAATCCATCCCGAACTTCATCGTGAAACGGTCGTTGATTTTCCACGGATATTCAATGTGGGCATCAACGCTGCCGGTGACGGGTGCATTGCCGAGATCGCCGCGACCGTAGATCGGCACTTCACCGGGATTCTGGTAGGCCTGCTGAGCAGCCAGTGTGGTAAGAGGAACGCCCGACTGAATCTTCACGCCGCCGCCTAGAACCATGTTCTTCAGCATACCACTGCCTAGGACGTAGGTTGTGTAGACGTTGACAACTTGCTTGCGATTTGTGTTGAGTGGACCGATGCCCTGCTGTTGCCCGATCAGACCGAAATCACCTTCGGTCAGGTCGAAGAGAGAGCTGATACCAGGGTCAGCCTGCGCGTTATCGTTACGGAACGCGCCTTCATAGTTTCCACGAAGTTGTGCAATGCGCCAGTTGGCAACCATCGCCCAGTTGTGGCTGAAGGCTTTGTTTACTTCGAGTTCGACCGCCTCATATTCCCTCTTTGGGTCCTTGTATGTGTCTGGCTTTCCGTCGGGATAAAACTCACCGCCGAAGGCTGCACATACGCCCGGCATTTGCGATTCCTTAAAGCTGGTGCAATCGGGAAGCAACGCACCAGCAGGCGTGGTCCAAGTCCCGGTGTTAACCGCTGGGAAGCAAGCGCTACCAAGGGTTGTACCAAACGTGTTTGCCTGATTGGGCGCAGTGTAAACTGTAGGAACATTGTGAGAGTCAACACAGCTTGAAGGAAAGCCCAACGCTTCCAAGGCGGCTGCATTGCCCGCGGAAGGCATCTTTATGGCGGTGGCGAGCGCACAATCGAACCTTCCTGCGTTACCCCCGAGAACCGCGCAAGGACCTGCCGTTTCATCTACGGGTGTGCAATCGGTCGTAAGCCCATTGGAACTGCCCGTGCAAGTACCGCTCCCCCCGAACACCATCTCGTCCGGATTCACGAAGATGTCCTGCTTCGCGTTGGGGTTTCCGATGAAGTAGTTCAACCCTCCACCGTTGGCCGCGAGAGCATTGTACTGTTCCACCGAAATACCGCCCTGGTCTTCGACCACGCGCTTGAGGCGGCGATCGATGTACCGGGCGCTGGCTACGATTCCACCGCGGAACTGGTGCTCGGCTCCGACGACGAATTCGTCCGTATATTCCATGCGTGTGCCGGGTGCAAAGGGCTCACCGCCGTTCTGGGCAACGTTCACTGATCTTGCCACGCCTCCGATGGCATTATTCAGAAGATGTGCACCATCGGGAACGAAGAAGTTCGCATAGTCCGGAGCGCCACTCCCGGTGGTGACGACGCAGGGAGCGCCGGCAGGAGTTCCCGCCGGGCATCCAACCGTCGTTGAGGCCGGAGCAAAGAACGGATTCAGGAAGTCTGATTCCGTACTAAGTGATCGGATGGCCGCGTCGAGCGGAAGGACGTATGCATAACGGCCAAAGTTGGCGTAAATCTTCGACTTGCGGTCGCCCTTGGGATCCACGATGATGCCAAAACGCGGCGACCACATGTTTACGAAGGAGTGGAAGTCCGTGTTGCCCACAAGGCGCTGCTGTTCCCACCGGATGCCGGCGTTCAACGTGACGTGCGTGCCGATAGACCAAGCGTCGTTCGCGTACGCGGCATGATACTTGCCGCTGCTCCTTGTTACCTTAGAGTCGAATCGGCCGCGCACTTGCTGCAAAACCACTTGTTGGGGAGTTGCAAACCCCGGGACTTCCATGTACGGACAGAGCGTGCAACCGGCTGCGCCAGTGGTCGTGCTGGCTAGCACTAGAATCAGGGCAGAATCGCTCGGGCTGCCGACAACCCCAGGCCTCGAGTCGTACCCTGGATCCATCCCCGAAGCGTTAAGCATAGGAATCGGATACGTCGGCCCCGAGTTTCTCGTAGTGTCGCCGTATGTCGGGTACTGCCAATTATATCCAAAGCTGAACGTGTGCTGACCTGCGAAGTGATAGGTCTTCGACGTGTCCGCCTGGATCGACTTTGTGTTTGAGTCATATGGCTCGTAGAAACCGAAGCCCTGCGCGGTGAACGTACCACGCTGACCCGGGAGACCAGCCACCTGAGTTTGGTCGACGATCTGGACGATGTCGGCCGGAGCTTCCGTGAAGTGATTCCAGCTCCAAGTGAATGCCGCATCGATCGTCCACGTTGGAGTAAGCGCGCCGTCATAGCGAGTGTCCCAGTTACGGGTACCGTAATTCCAAGCCGAATTCACAGAGGTGCTGTCCGCATTCAGCAGGTTGGGCGAAGGCGCGTTGTTACGCGTGTTAGGGTCACCAAACACCGAGCTCTCGATTGTGTGTGAGTTATTGATTTTAAAAGTCAGCTTACCAGCATAATCCTCGGAAAACGTTCGATACTGAATGTGGGTTCCGTAGATGTCGAACAGGCCAGACGGTGGGCTGCCGAAATTTGGATTTCCGAGAGTTGGTGACCAGCGGGCCTGGTTCCAAGTAGGATTAAAAGTACCGAACCAGAAAAGCCGGTCTTTCAATCCAGCAAGAGGAACATAACCGCCCATTTCGCCGTCGGCCTCGTAGCGGCCGTCGTTGATGTGACGCCCGACCTGGTTGAGAGTGTTATAAACCGGATCGTCAGAGTTAAGGTAGGTATCCTGCATGGCGTGAGTATTAAAGTACCCGCCCAGGGCGCCGTGGAACGACGTTCCGCCCGACTTCGTAACGACCTGAACGATGCCGCCGCTGGCATGGCCATACTGCGGTTCAAAGCCGCCAGTCTTCACCTGAACTTCCTTCACAAACGAGAGGTTGATTCCCGATCCGAGCGCGCCATACGCACGCGCCCAAACACCGAGACCACCGAAAGCCGGGTCATTGATCGAGACGCCATCAGCAACGTACAGGTTCTCCAATCCAGTCGAGCCAGAGATAGAAGGGTTTGCGGCGCCCGTTCCGATACCGGAGACAGCGCCGGGAGCGAGGTAGAAGAGACTCGCAACGTTTCGTTGCACAGGGATATTTTGGTAGAAGGTGTCGGCTATATCCGTGTTAACTGACGAAGCGGTCGTATCAATCGTCAGCGAGGCCGACGCTACTTCAACAACCTGAGTGACCGCGCCAGGCTCGAGAGTGACGGAAACGCTCGTCGTCTTGTTAATCAGGACTTCGACGTTCCCGACTTCCGAAACTTTGAAACCGGGTTTCGTAACTCGCACCGAATATAAACCCGGAATCAAGGTCGAAAAGAGGAACGATCCCTGTCCGCTAGTGTTCTGCGTCTGGGCGCCGATTGGTCCGGTGATCGTAACCTCAGCGCCAGGCACCAAGCTTTGTGAAGAGTCATACACAAGACCGCTCAAATTGCCGCGCGCAGAGCTCTGGTCCTGTGCAAGCGCTGGGACGGCAGATGCAGCGAAGAGCACCAAGACGAGAGAAGCGAGGAAAGCATTTTTCAAAAAGCTCATACGGCTCCTTTCACCCCTAGAATCTGAAAGAATTCCCAATACCGAGACATTCCCAAACACCACACCCCGGGCATGCAAGACAAGAAACGAAATCCCCGCGTCTACACCCATGACGCTGATACTGGGAACGATGTATGCACCATTAGGGCCAAAAAGAAAAATTTGAAGAGCATCCATAAACAACTGATAAAAAGGATGTTACGTTAGGTTAGCCATACGGGTTGAAAATGGGGGAGAAGTTTTTATTTTGTTTCGAGGAGAATTATACGAAAAATAATATACGCCCACTCGTAGAATACGCCTCGTCGTATGAACTTCTAGGATGGGCGATTACGGTGTAGAGGGCTGTGCCGACCCTACATAAGAGCGACCCTTTTGCGTCATCTCCGCCGCTTTCGCAGTATCGCCGGCCTGCCCGTAGGCCTCCGCAAGAGCCAAGTACAGACCTCCGTCCTCAGGACGCGAATGAACCGATTGCTCTAAGAGCGCTATCGCTCGCTTCGTGTCCCCTGTCTTCACCAAACTGGAGGCGATGTGGGAGAGGGTTTCAGAATCGGTTTCGTTGGTCGCACCAGAGTCGTTATAGAGGCTCACAACCGCGGAATAATCTTGCTGCGAATAATAGGCGTTAACCAAGCGAGACCGCGCAACCTCATTTCCATGGTCGCGCTCTAACGAGCGACGAAAATAAAGCCGCGCTTCCGCCGCTTGACCCAAACTGAGGTAACAGAGTCCCCGCTGTTGATCCTGGACTCCTTGCTCCGCATCTTTGACCAATGACGGGTCGGACACATCCCAGGGCCTAGGAATCAAGTCGCCCCCTACCGCTCGGAAGTTTAGTGTCGCCGACGCTCGCTCCGAGGCGCCATGGCTGACCGCAACTGCGAGCATATAACTGCCGATCCACTGCGGGTTGAGCGAAAATTTCTTTCCATTTACCAGCGACCCATTCGAATCGAATTGGGCCATGCTAATCGAGTCATCAACCACTGTGGCCGTTCCAATATTGGCAGGCTGGCCTAAAGCGTAATGGACCTGAAGGTTCTGTCCTGCGACCGCTTGTGGATCTTTCGGCGCAGTCCATATTTGATAGGCAACTTCCAGGTTCTGGCCCGGGTTTACTTGTAGAGGGATGCCCCCTAGGGGCGTGAACTTAACCCCACCCATCGCAAACGGCGTGGAATCCACGACTGAAGGGTCTACCGTAACTGCGGCTGCAAACGGCAGGATACCCGGGATCAGGAGACTGTTGGCATCCACCACTGGGATTGTCACTTCGCGCTCAGCATGGAGCCCTAGTTTTTTTTGCCAGTCAGTCAGCAAAAAATCGAGACGGTACTTTCCGGGCGGCAGAGGCAGCGAACTTTCATACCCGAAGACTCGGTCTTGAATTTTAGTCAGACCTGCTTTGTCCATGGAATCAGTGACAGATCTCTGCTGCGTAAAAATCAGCTTTCCGTCCTGGCCAAAAACCCGCGCCCGGACTTCGAGAGCGAAGGTGTAGCGGCCGTTACCACCGTCTGTGAGCGTCAGGTCGCTCGGATTGTGCATACGAATCGCGTAATCCAGACGCGTCAAACCGTGCGAGTCCCGGACTGGGAGAGTAATGATGTCGAGGTTTCGTCCCTCGACGACGATTCGCGATGAGACGTCTTCCAGCAATCTCCGGCGGCGTTCCAACATGGCTTTGTAAGCAGGCTGATTTGCAAGGCTCTTGACTTGGGAAATCAGTATGTCGGACGACAGACTGATGCGTCCCTGCTGATCTATCGTCTCATCCGGCAACAATGTTTGCGCCACGCGAGCGACTTCCGGCCCGACCGAATCCTGAATCATCTTCAAAGCCGCCGTATTGTCGTTGATCGCCTCAACCCCTGTGACGAGTTCTGTGGGCCCGTCAAAGTACGGGCTGTAAAACCGAAAATCGCCGATATTGTCTTGCTGATAAAACATGATGTAAAAAAAAGGTGGGAGGGGTGGGAGTGTATTCGAATAGAACCAAATTTCCAACGGCCTCAGATTGCCGGCGCCGTAATGCGTATCTTTGTGAGCGGGAGGGCCCAGCGTGATATAGGTTTGGCCGCGCGCCGTCCGCCATCCTTCGCCTCCAGAACCTGTACCGAAATGAGCGTCCGCGTATGCAATTCTTTGGTAAATGTCATCCTTATAGGTGTTTGACGGTGAACCGGGATCCGGGTTACGAAGCGCCCAAAAATGGTCGATGAACTTGTCCCGCGCTTCATCCGAGGTGAGCTTAAGAAAGGTATCCCGCTCCTCCTTGGTGATGATATATGCCACGTCGCGATCGAGCCACTCCCGGTACATCTTGGGAAGCTGCTTTTCGCTTAACTTTTGGGCGTGAACGGGCGCGATTGCCATGAAACTGAACGCAAATGCGAGAAGGAGCGCGAACGACCCAAGACGCACGAACCCTAGCCGGACGGCTGCATAAAGACGGCCATCGGGACGAGCCGCGATCGGATATTTATAACAATTCATTCTAATTTCCCTTACTGCCAGCGCGGTTAGCAACATCGCCGCCGAGAGCGCACTGAGATTCCAGGACGAACAATAAGAAGATGAAAGTCGGAAGGAAGTTGCCTTCTGATTTGGAAAGGCGAGCTGAATTGTCGAATTACGATCACGCGCTTTAGCGAAACAATCTTAGCTGCCAAGCGAGCCAACGTCAAGAAGTTGACTAAACCCGCTTTCCCAAAATCCCCAACATCTTAGCGCTGCGGATCCGAGAGCTGCAGACAAAATTCCACAACGCGCTTTTCTGCCCAGAAACGCGCATCGCCTCGCTCATTTGAGATGAAGGCACAGTGACCGCCGTGCTTCGTGATGACGAGTTCGATGCAAGGATTCTCGCGGATGGCGGCGTTGCTGAATGACGAGATCGGGACAAAGGGGTCGTCCTGCGAAGTGAGAATCATGCACGGCTTGCGAATGTGCGCCATCAATTGCAACGCGCTTGCACGCTTGTAGTAATCGTCGGCCCCCGCGAAGCCGCAAAAGCGAGCTGTAATCAGCTCGTCAAATTCACGAACGCTTCGAATATTCCGCATCCCGTCCACGGGGAAAATCTCAGGAAAGAGGCTTGTTTTCAGACGCATACGGCGCTTCAGGCCTGTCACAAAGTGACGTTGGTACACAAAGTTCCGCGGCTCGCCGAGTGCGTCGGCGCAGGCCGCCAAATCGAGCGCTGGCGCTACGGCAACGAAACCGCGGATCTGCGTGGGCGCTGAGTCAGCTAATTCGCCGCCCATTTTTAGCACCAAATTGCCACCCATTGAGAATCCGACAGCGAAAATCTGGGGCAACCGGTCGCGCTCGATCAGTTCGAAAATCACAGAACGGATGTCGCCGCTTAGCCCGGAATGATAGAGCGTTTGCGTGAGCTGTTCGGTACCGCCGCAGTTGCGCTGATTCAACCGAATGACATTGAAGCCCGAGAGCCACGCCTTCTCCGCGATCCCCAGCATATAGCCCGATTCAGACGAGCCTTCGAGACCGTGCAAAAGAACGATCGTTGCATGGCCACGCGGATTCTCTTGCCAGTGACACTCGGCGCGAACCTGTGTTCCCGGTTCAACTTCAAAAAACCGAGGAGTGCTCGCAGAAAGCCGGGAGTATTTTCGCCGCCAGAAAGTGGCGGCAATCGTCATTGCATGCGGATTGCGAAGCAACCGCGACGGAATGAATTCTTTCATTGCATCTATGGTAGGGAGTCTGCGCTGATCGTGCAACTCGACCAGCTGAGCGAGCTTCTTGATTTCGTCTCGCGATGCGCCTAGAATGGCTTTTTTAATCATGAGGGTAAGTTGCGACAATTGAGTCACGGTCGAGCCCAGCGAATCCGGCTGGGCTGAGTTGTTTATAGGCGCTTTTTTGCGCGACGCGAAACGCCGCGAGACCATAGGAGAAATTGATGATTGAGGGCGCCATCCCGGAAGGGCTGACGTTTGACGACGTTCTGCTGCTGCCAGGCAAGTCTTCAGTACTGCCAACACAAGCAGACACACGCACCTGTCTGGCGCGCAACGTCCCGCTGAATATTCCGATCGTGGCGGCTGCGATGGACACGGTAACCGACTCGCGTCTCGCGATTGCCATCGCACGCCAGGGTGGAATCGGATTTATTCACCGCAACATGAGCGTCGAGCGGCAGGCGGAAGAAGTGGACCGCGTGAAACGCTCGGAAAGCGGAATGATCGTTGATCCGGTAACGATTGCCCCCGAAATGTCGGTTCGGCAAGCGCTCGATATTATGACGAAGTACCGCGTTTCGGGATTGCCGGTAACGCGCGGGACGCGCCTGGTTGGGATCCTGACCAACCGGGACCTTCGGTTCGAGCGAAACCTCGATCAACCTGTAAGCGCAGTGATGACGAAGGATAATCTCGTCACCGTCGCTGTAGGCACCACGCTCGACGAGGCCGAGCGAATCTTGCAGAAACATCGGATCGAAAAGCTGCTGGTCGTCGACAACGAATTCAATCTCAAAGGCCTGATCACCGTAAAAGACATCCAAAAGAAAATCGAGTTCCCGAGCGCCACGAAGGACGAACAGGGCCGGCTGCGCGTGGGTGCCGCGATTGGGGCCACCGGCGACTATCTCGAGCGGGCTGAAGAACTTGCGAGGGAGAAGGTGGACGTGCTTGCGATCGATACCGCCCATGGGCACACGTCGCGCGTGATGGAAGCAATTCGAGCTGTGAAACGCAAATTTCCCGAAATACAGCTGATTGCCGGTAACGTCGCAACCGCCGAGGGCGCATGCGACCTGATCTCGCTTGGCGTCGACGGTTTGAAAGTGGGCATTGGTCCCGGCTCGATCTGCACTACGCGTGTGGTGACGGGAGCGGGTGTTCCGCAAATTACCGCAATTATGGAATGCTCACGAGCAGCCAGAAATTCCGGCGTGCCAATCATCGCTGACGGCGGAATTAAATTTTCAGGCGACATTACCAAGGCGATCGCAGCGGGCGCGTCCACCGTGATGATCGGTGGCCTTTTTGCGGGCACCGAAGAATCTCCAGGCGAGACGATTCTTTATCAAGGGCGTACTTTCAAGTCGTACCGAGGCATGGGATCGCTGGGCGCGATGGAAGCCGGGTCGGCCGATCGTTATTCGCAAGAGCTTGCGGATCGCGGCAAGTCCGTCCCCGAAGGAATCGAAGGGCAAGTGCCTTACAAAGGACCGCTCTCCGCGCTTGTCGACCAGCTCGTTGGCGGGGTGCGCAGCGGAATGGGCTACTGCGGGGCTGAGAATCTCAAAGAATTGCAGGAAAAGAGCCGCTTCATACGTATTTCATCGGCAGGTCTGCGCGAAAGCCACGTCCACGACGTGATCATCACTCGAGAAGCCCCGAACTACCGGCTTGAATAACGCGCCACATCCGGGAAGTTGGCCCTTGCCGGTGTGCCCGGCGGGGTGGCGCTAAGTGCGCTGGCTGCGGTATTGGTGGCCGGCAATTCTTTGGGCGATTCTTATCTCGTCGTTCTCAACTGAGACTTTCACCAGCGAAAATACCTCCCGAGTCATCATACCGGTACTCCGCTGGTTCCTTCCGCATGCAATGCCCGAAACACTTTCTTTGATTCACCACGTCATAAGGAAGAGCGCTCACTTCACGGAGTATTTTATTTTGAGCCTGCTCTTGTTGCATGCGCTGCGGGCAGGAACACGAGACTTCGGCCTCCGTTGGGCCCTGATAGTGATTTTTATCGTCGCGGGCTACGCCGCACTTGACGAGTTCCATCAGTCATTTGTGCCGGGGCGTGGAGCCGCTGTAACTGACGTGATGCTCGACACCAGCGGTGGTGCGGCGGCTCAGTTGCTCGTCGCATTGCTCGCACTCTGGCGCGGCGTTCGGAAGCGACGGGGGGAGAGCGGCACCGCCCAAAGTGGCGCCGGTATTCGGCCCGCTAGTTGAAAATCAATTTCCAAGGGGAGGACGTGAGGATGCTCGGACGCATCGCGAAGGTATCGGCAACCTTGTTGCTGCTTTTAGCGCTCCATTTTTCGAGTGTTTCCGCTGCGGAGCCGCTGCATTACGAACTTGGCTTCGAGCATCCCAGCACGCATTTGATGGACGTGACGATCCGCGCTTCAGGGCTTGAAGGAGCCACGGCGGACTTTGCAATGCCTGATTGGGCGCCCGGTTCCTACTACATTCAGAACTACGCGGTGAATGTGCAGCGCTTTCACGCTACGGCGGCAGGAGGAAAAGAACTCACTTGGCGAAAAACCGACAGCCAGACGTGGCACGTAGAACTCTCGGGAGCGAACACCGCAACGATTCAGTACCAGGTATTCGGCGACACGCTGCGCAACAATCAGGCTCAGTATGATGAACGGCACGCGTTCATCGGTGGGCCTTCGGTGTGGATGTATCTGGTCGGTGGCAAAGAACGCCCGATTGAACTCACGATCGCGGTGCCTTCGGGCTGGAAGGTGGCAACGGGAATGGAGCACACGTCCGACCACACGTTTCAAGCCGAGAATTACGACTGGTTTGCCGATGCGCCGCTGGAGATTTCAGATTTCGCCGAAAAGAAATTTCAGGTTATGGGGACCACTTATCACGTGATCGTCCATGACGTTGAGGGCGGTCAGGACTTTTCGAAATTTACGGCTGACACTCAGAAATTCGTGGAGCAAATCGTCCCGATATTTGCCTCCGTGGCAGGCACAGCCTCACAGGCCGCTCCATTCAAGGATTACTACTTCCTATTTCACATCTGGCCAGGAACCGGCGGCGGTCTCGAACACTTAAATTCGACCCAGATCAATTTTCAAAAAGATTGGAAGGACGAAAGTCCCGCGGAAAATTACGGCACGCAATACGAATTGAAACTATTTGTCGCGTCGCACGAATTTTTCCATGCCTGGAACGTGAAGCGGCTGCGGCCGCGCCCTCTTGGACCGTTCGACTATTCGCAAATGGTACACACCCCGTCCCTATGGATATCCGAAGGCCTCACAAGCTACTATGGCGCGCTTGCGCTGGTTCGTGCCGGTTTGATCACTCCGCAACACTACCTCGATGTGATCGGAAAACTTTTGACGAAGTTTGACGCCGATCCCGGGCGGAGCGAACGCAGTATTGAAGACACAAGCTGGGACACATGGTTTCCTAATGCCGGCGTGGTTCAGCAGAGGACCAATCTTGCGAATACCTGGTATTCCTACTACGACGGCGGGCAGGTGATGGGTCATGTTCTAGATTTTGCGATTCGTGAGAAGACGAACAATAAGAAGTCGCTCGACGATTGGATGCGGCTGCTCTACTCACGTTATGCGCTGCCGAAGCCTGGTTTTGAGCCGGAAGACCCGATTCGGGCGGCATCGGAAGTTGCCGGGGCGGATTTGAGCAATATCTTCACCCATTACATCAGCGGAAAGGATGCGATTCCTTACGAAAAGTATTTCGCTTACGCGGGAATCGCTGTGACGTCAAAAGTGGATTCCAGCAAGCCCTGGATTGGAATTGAAATCAAGAGGGGCGAAGACGGCCGATACACGATTCGAAATGTGATCCCTGGGAGCCCGGCGGAGAAAGCAGGGCTCGAGCTCGACGATGTCGTTATGGCGTTTGATGACCGCGCTGTGGGGCCCGGAGGGCCAGCCGAGGCTGTGAGCTCGCACAAACCGGGGGATGTGGTTCATGTATTGGTTATGCGCCTCGGACGGATACAGGAGCTATCCCTGACGATTGGATCAAACCCTTCTCCAACGTATACCTTGAAGCCTGTGGATCACCCGACTGCGCAACAAAAGGCGATTTACAATTCCTGGCTGGGAATTAAATCGAAGTCATAGAGTCTGAGAAAAGAAAAAAGGCCCGCGTCGAACAAACCGGCGCGGGCCTTCCAATTCCCTTCAGAAGAATTACTTCTTGCTTGAGGCGACTTCCTTTTCTTTCTCTTTTTCGTTCGCTTCAGGCGCTTCTTCCGCTCGTCCTCTGCGCGGCTTCTTCTCTTTCTTCTTCAGCTCGGAGCCGATGAATTCGAGAATCGCGAGTTCGGCGCCGTCACCGATTCGCCAGCCTGCGCGAACAATGCGCGTGTAGCCCCCCGGACGATCCGCGAAGCGTGGAGCGAGATCGGAGAAAAGCTTCTTGGTGGCATCCGGCGTCATGAGGAAAGCCGCCGCCTGTCTTCGCGCGTGCAACGAGTCACGTTTGCCGAGCGTGATCATGCGTTCGGCAATCGGACGAGCCGTCTTGGCGCGAAGCAGAGTGGTATGGATGCGCTCCTTCTCAATCAGGTTTGTGACCAGATTGCGGAGCACTGCGCGGCGATGCGCCGGCTGCTTCCCAAGTTTTGAACCCGAAATAAGGTGTCTCATGGTGGCAACCGCGGCTTAAAGAGCCGTGGCGTCTCCTTCGGAAGGCGGAGGAGCCGTCTGGCTCGGCAGCGGCGGCCAGATGATGCGGCCGTGCTCGTCGAATTTCATTCCCAGGCTGAGGCCCATCTTCACCAGTATATCTTTGATTTCGTTCAGCGACTTACGGCCGAAATTCTTGGTCTTCAGCATTTCGGATTCGGTCTTCTGAACGAGCTCGCGGAGGTTCTGAATGTTCGCGTTCTTCAAGCAGTTGTAGGAGCGCACCGAAAGCTCGAGCTCTTCCACCGAACGGTCGAGGAATTCCAGGCGCGGATCGTTATAGCTTTCGACGATTTCCTCTGGAAGATCGGGCGTCTCTTCGAAGTTGATGAAGATGCTCATGTGGTCTTTCATCAGCTTCGCTGCAAGACCAATCGAATCTTGCGGAGTGATCGCCGCGTTCGTCCAGACTTCGAGTGTAAGCTTCTCGTAATCAGTCATTTGGCCGAGACGGGCCGCTTCAACCGAGTAGTTCACCTTGCGTACGGGCGAATGCACCGAGTCGATCGGGATATAACCGATCGGCAGGTCTTCGTCGAAGTTGCGGTCGGCAGCCACGTAGCCGCGGCCGTTCTTTACGCGCAATTCGAGTTCGAGTTTCCCGCCTTCGCTTACGGTGGCGATGTAGATGTTCTTGTCGAGCACGGCGATGTCGGCGTCTTCTTCAATCTTCGCCGAGGTGACCGGTCCCGGCACATCAACGTTGAGCGTGATCGTCTTCGGCTGATCGGTGTTGAGCTTGAGCGGCACCTGCTTCAGGTTCAGGATGATGTCCGTAGCGTCTTCGACGACGCCGGGGATGGGAGAAAATTCGTGCAATACGCCCTCGATCTTCACGGCGGTGATCGCCGCGCCTTCAATCGAGCTCAGCAAGGCGCGCCGCAGCGAGTTACCAACCGTGGTTCCCCAGCCGCGCTCGAATGGCTGCGCGGAGAATTTTCCGTACTTGTCCGTGAGTGTTTCCGGTTCTGCTGCCAACCTCTTTGGTTTCTGAAAGCCCTTCCACATCTTTGCGTCCTCCTGGCCCGCCAACGGCGAGCCTACAAAACCCCTCGACTTAGCGATTGCTGTAAATAAATCCGCTACTTGGAATAAAGCTCGACGATCAACTGCTCGTTCATCGGCGGCGTCTGAACGTCTTCGCGGCGCGGCAATGCGACGACGCGCGCTTTGAAATTCTCGCGATCGATATCGAGCCATGGGGCAATACCCTGGCTCTGAGCGAGGTTGCGCGCTTCAAGTATCATCGCGTTATCGCGCATCTTGTCCTTCAGAGTGATTTCGTCGCCCACCTGAACGAGGTAGCTCGGAATATTCACCTTGTGACCCTTCACGCGCACGTGGCCGTGAAGCACAAGCTGCCGGGCTTGCGCGCGCGAACCGGCGAGTCCCATGCGATAGACAGCGTTGTCGAGACGCCGCTCGAGCATCACCATCAGGTTCGACCCGGTCGGTCCTTTCGAGCGCTCCGCCTTCTCGAAATAGTTGCGGAACTGGCGTTCGAGCAGGCCGTAGGTGCGCTTGACCTTCTGCTTCTCGCGCAGCTGCACGCCGTAGCCAACCATCTTCGGGCGGCGCGACTGGCCGTGCTGGCCCGGAACAAAGTTGCGCTTTTCGATGGCGCACTTTTCTGTAAAACACCGGAGGCCTTTGAGGAAGAGTTTCATCCCTTCCCGTCGGCACAACCGGCAAACTCCTTCACGATGTCTTGCCAAGTCCTTCTCTCCTTTGCTTCTGCTGCAAAACTTTAGCTAACAAAATCCAAATTAGACGCGACGGCGCTTCGGCGGGCGGCAGCCGTTGTGCGGCACCGGCGTCACGTCCTTGATCGCGTTGATGTGTAAACCAGACGTGGCCAGCGCTCGCACAGCCGATTCGCGCCCGGCACCCGGACCCTTCACGCGCACCTCGACTGATTTCATGCCGTACTGATCGCGCGCAATCCCGGCGGCCGTCATCGCAGCCTGCTGAGCGGCGTAGGGCGTACCTTTGCGCGAGCCTTTGAAGCCCACCGATCCAGCCGTTGCCCAACTAACGGTGCGGCCGTCGGGATCGGTAAGCGTGATCATCGTGTTGTTGAACGTCGCCGAGATGCAAACGACGCCGTGCGGGACGACACGCTTCTCACGCTTCTTGCGAAACTCTTTCTTGCGCTTCGATGTTTTTGCCGGCGCCCCGCCAGGAACTGCTGCTCCGGCGGCTGCGTCTTTCGGTTCTTTGGCCACTTGTTTCCTCTCGTCGTACAAAAACCATCGGGTCTAAAGACCCGAGCTGAATAGAATCGCAAACTACTTGCGAGCCGCCACTTTCTTCTTGGCAGCCACAGCGCCTTTGCGCGGACCTTTTCGCGTACGCGCGTTGGTATGCGTTCGCTGCCCGCGCACGGGAAGATTGCGGCGGTGACGCAGGCCGCGATATGCCTGAATTTCAATCAGGCGGCGGATGTTCATCTGCATCTCTTTGCGCAGATCGCCTTCCACACGGCCTTCGGATTCAATCGCGGCGCGAAGGCGCGTGACTTCGTCTTCCGTCAAATCCTTGATTTTCTTCGTGTGATCAACCTTCGCTTTTTCGGCGAGCGACTTCGCGCGCTCCTGCCCGATTCCGTAGATCGCCGTGAGGCCAATCCAGAGCCGCTTGTTCGGCGGAAGATCCACACCTGCTATGCGAGCCATGCTGTTCCTCCCTGCTTCTTAACCCTGGCGCTGGCGGTGCTTCGCGTTCGAACAGATCACGCGCACCACTCCGCGCCGATGAACCACTTTGCACTTCATGCAAATTTTCTTTACCGATGCTCGTACCTTCATTTCGACTCCGTCCTTCCCTGCCCCACTCGTCCGACTACTTGTAGCGATACACAATCCGTCCGCGCGTCAGATCGTAGGGCGAAAGCTCCACTGCCACGCGGTCACCCGGAAGAATGCGGATGAAATTCTTCCGCATTTTTCCCGAGATGTGGGCCAGCACCTGATGCTTGTTCTCCAGCTCCACTCGAAACATGGCGTTCGGAAGCGGCTCGATCACGGTTGCCATCACTTCAATGGCGTCTTCTTTCCCGCTTTCGCCCGGCTTCTTGTTGCTGTCCTTGATTGGCCCTCTAGCCATGTGCTCCTATTGTCGTTTCGTTCCCTCTACCAAACCGGTCCTGCGGCATCCCGTGGCCGCGTCAAAATCCAAGGCCCGTTCGCCGTCACCGCAACCGTATGCTCGAAGTGTGCCGAATCGCTGCCGTCCGTCGTTACCGCCGTCCAATCATCGGCGAGAATCTTTACGCCCGGGCCGCCGCGGTTCACCATCGGCTCAATCGCGAGAACCATCCCTTCCTGCAACCGCTGCCCTTGTCCAGGCGTGCCGTAATTCGGAATCTGCGGCTCTTCGTGCATCCTGGTTCCAATGCCGTGCCCGACGAACTCGCGAACAATCGAAAAACCGTTCTTTTCGACCCACTGCTGTACAGCCGCTGAAACATCCCCGAGCCGATTCCCTGCCCGGACATTCTCAATGGCGCGCTCGAGCGATTCGCGCGTCACTCGCAAGAGCTTTTCTCGCTCCGGCGAAATCTTGCCCACCGGAACCGTGAGCGCCGCATCGCCAAAGTAACCATCCAGCTCGACGCCGAAATCCATCGAGAGAATGTCGCCTTCCTTAAGCTTCCGGCTCGCAGAAGGGATGCCGTGCACTACTTCCTGGTTGATCGACGTGCACACCGAGCCCGGATAGCCTCGGTAACCCTTGAACGCCGGGCGCGCATGGTGCTCTTCCGAATACGCTTCGGCAAACTCGTCGAGATCTTTGGTCGAAATCCCCGGCTTGATCATCGCGCGCATCTTCTCGAGCGCGCCCCATACGACCAATCCTGCCCGATGCATCTTTTCCAGTTCTGCCGGCGATTTACAGATGACCATCTCGCCCTTCCGCACGCTTGATAATTTCCGCCAGCGCGCGGCTTACGTCTTCCACGTTGGCTGTGCCATCCACGACTTCGAGCAAGCCTTTTTTTCGATAATAATCCTCGAGCGGCTTCGTCTGCCGCTCGTAGGCGACCAGCCTCTCCTTCACCACTTCGGGCCGGTCGTCGGCGCGTTGCACCAACTTTCCGCCGTCACGATCGCAGACGCCGGTAACTTTCGGCGGCTGATCGAAGACGTTGTACGTCTCGCCGCCCACGCTGCACATCCATCGTCCGGCCAGTCGGTGTATCAACACGTCAGGACTGACGTTAAAGTCGATCACGACCGGCTTCGGAAATCCCCGTCGCTTCAAAATTTCATCGAGCTGCTCGGCCTGCGGAATCGTCCTCGGAAACCCATCGAAGACGAACCCGCGCTTCGCATCCGCCCGCGACAACCGCTCTTCCACCATTCCAAGCACGATGTCGTCCGGAACGAGATCGCCTCGTTCCATGATGGGCTTGGCTAGGCGTCCCAGCTCCGTATCGCGTGTGACCGCGTCGCGCAGCATATCGCCGGTGGAAAGATGCGGCACTTCGTAACGCTCGGCGACGCGTTTCGCCTGCGTGCCCTTCCCGGCCCCCGGCGGCCCAAGAAATATCAGCGCCCGATTCAGCGACATCTGCAGCACCGCCGCTCCGACCGCATTAACTGCGACGACCCCGGACTCGGCCTTTCCGCACGAAGCCGTCGTAATTTCGCATTACGAGCTGTGCTTCCAGCTGCTGCACGGTATCCATCGCAACGCCCACTACGATCAGCAGCGATGTGCCGCCGAAATAAAATTGCACGTTAAGCCCGTCGAGCACGAATCGCCACATGTGCTGGTCGAACCAGTTGCCGACGAGCGGCAAATGCTGCAAGTGAATGCCCGAAATCATCCATTCCGGCAACAAGCAAACAATCGCCAGATAGACGCCGCCTACAAACGTGAGGCGCGTCAGGATCCGGTTGATGTGCTCCGACGTGTTGCGACCGGGCCGGATGCCGGGAATAAACCCGCCATACTTGCGCATGTTGTCGGCAAGTTCCGTGGGATTAAAAATGATGCCCACGTAGAAAAACGCGAAAAAGATAATCAGCGTCACATAGATGACGGTGTAGAGCGGTTCGCCCCATCGAATATACGTGGCCATTTTGCCGAAAAACGGTGACTTGCTGGCGAATACGAGCGACAGCGTCTGCGGAAAAGTGAGCAGCGAACTCGCGAAAATCGGTGGAATCACGCCACCGGAATTCACACGCAACGGCAGATACGTCATCTGCCCGCCCATCACTTTCCGGCCCATTACGCGCTTCGCATACTGCACCGGAATGCGGCGTTGGCCGCCTTCCATGAAGACGATGAACGCCACCACCGCAGCCATCAGCGCGAACAGCGCAATCAGTGCGATGGGCGTGAACGAGCCCCACTGCTGCGTCCTGGCTTTGTCCCACAAATCGCCGACGGCGCGCGGCAGCCCCACTACGATACCCGCAAAAATAATGAGCGACATGCCGTTGCCGATTCCGCGGTCGCTGATCTGCTCGCCTAGCCACATGATGAACGCGGAGCCAGTGGTGAGCGTGAGCATCGTCATCAGAATGAAGCGTGGTCCCGGGTGATAGACGAGCGCCTGTCCAGACAGATTCTGCCGCGTCAAAGTCTCGGCAATCGTAAACGACTGGAACGCGCTCAGCATGATCGTCAAATACCGCGTGTACTGCGTGATCTTGCGCCGTCCGAGTTCGCCTTCTTTTTGCAGGCGCTCAAGATACGGCCATACGACCACCATCAACTGCAGGATGATCGACGCCGTAATGTAGGGCATGATGCCCAGCGCGAAAATCGTGAGCCGGCGGAAATTACCGCCGCTGAAAAGGTCCATCAAGCCGAGAACGGAACCGCGGCCCTGCTCGAAAAGCTGCTGCAGCAAGTCGGTATTGATGCCCGGCGTGGGGATGAAAGCGCCGAGGCGATACACCCCCAGCAACGCCAGCGTAAACAGAACTCGATTACGCAGGTCCGGTGTGCTGAAAATGTTTCGAAATGCTTCGATCAGCTTCTTCATTTCAGGATTTCGACCTTGCCTCCGGCCTTTTCAATCTTTTCCTGCGCTGACTTGCTGAATGCGTGGGCGTGTACTGTCAAAGCGACTTTCAGTTCGCCATCGCCGAGAATCTTTACTTTGTCACGGGTGGCGCGCACGACTCCAAATCCAAAGAGCGCCTCCGGCGTCACTGTTTCCCCCGCCGCGAATGAATTGAGCGTCTCAACGTTCACCACCGCGAACGTCTTGGAAAACGGTGCGTTGAATCCGCGCTTCGGCAAACGGCGATGGAGCGGCATCTGGCCGCCTTCAAAGCCCGGGCGCCGGGAATAGCCGCGGCGGGACTGCTGGCCTTTGTTGCCGGCGCCAGCTGTCTTGCCCATCTTCGAGCCCATGCCGCGTCCCACGCGCACCTTGCGGTGACGCGAGCCGCGCGGCGGCTTCAAATTCGAGAGTGTCGGTGTGTCAGCCATGCCTATTCCTCAACCTTTACAAGGTGATGTGCGCGAGCGATCATGCCGCGAATCGCGGGCGTGTCCTGATGTTCGATCACCTGGTTCATGCGGCGAAAGCCGAGGCCGCGAATCGTTTGCCGCATGCCGCGCGGACAGCCTATGAAACTCACCACCCATTTGATTTTCAGCGTTCCGGATTTTTTCTTTGTCGTTGCCATTGTTCGCGCGCGGAGCGGCTAGGAAACCGTTGCCGCTTCCTCCGCTCCCTTGCCCAACGATTCCGCCACTTTCGCTGCGTCCTTTAAATGAAGCAGCGCGTCGAAAGTCGCCTTGATTACGTTGTGCGGGTTAGAGGTGCCCAGCGATTTCGTCAGCACGTTGGTGATACCCGCAACCTCCATCACTGCTCGCACTGGACCGCCCGCAATTACGCCCGTGCCCTCGGGAGCCGGTTTCAGAAGCACTTGCCCTGAACCGTAGCGGCCGAGGACCTGATGCGGAATCGTGGTGCCTTTGAGATTCAGCTTCACCATGTTCTTCTTGGCTTGCTCGATCGCTTTGCGAATAGCCATGGGCACTTCGCGAGCCTTGCCCATGCCGAAGCCGGCGTGGCCGCCCTGGTCACCGACGACGACCAGCGCTGAGAATGTGAGATTCTTTCCGCCTTTCACTACTTTCGTGACGCGGTTGATCGAGACCACCTGATCCTTCAGGTTCGCCGAGTTGGTGTTGATCAGCCGGCGGATGGAAAGCGTGTCTTTGAGCTCTTGTTTCGACATAGTTTTTAGAACTTCAGGCCCGCCTCCCGGGCCGCTTCGGCAAGCGCCTGAACTCGGCCGTGATATTGGTAGCCACCGCGGTCGAAAACCACTTTATCCACGCCCTTTTCTTTGGCGCGCTCGGCGATTATTTTGCCGACGACTTTCGATGCCGCGATATTGCCGCCACCTTTGATCTGCTTGCGCACTTCTTTATCGAGCGAGCTCGCCGAGCAAATCGTCTGCGCCGTCTGATCGTTTACCACCTGCGCGCGAATGTGCTTCGTCGAACGATGCACGCACAGGCGCGGGCGGTCGGACGTTCCGGACAGCGTGCGTCGCATGCGCACGTGAATTCGCCGGCGATGTGCTTCGCGAGATAACCTTCGAACTGGTGCAGCCACTCGTGTTCTCCTTCCGAATCCTTCTGAATCTCTACGCCTAAGCTGTCGTTTTCGCTCCGGCCTTTCCTGCCTTCTTCTTCAAGCGCTCACCGGTAATTCGCACGCCTTTCTGCTTGTATGGATCGGGCGGACGCAGGGCGCGAAGGTTGGCCGCTACTTGACCGACTTGGTTTTTATCCGCTCCGCTTACCGACATGTGCGTTTGCTTCTCAATGGCGATCTGGATGCCCTCGGGGATCGGAAACTCAATTGGATGCGAATAGCCTAGCGCCAGGACCACGTTCTTGCCTTTCACCTCGGCGCGATAGCCTACGCCCACGATGTCGAGGTCCTTCTTGAATCCGGTCGTGACGCCTGTCACCGCGTTGGCCACGAGAGCTCGCGCCAGTCCATGCAGCGCGCGGTGTTCTTCGGCATCGCGTTTTGCGATGAGCGTACCGTCCTTCTGCTCGAAGCGGATTCCCGCCGGCACACGCACGTTCATCTTGCCCTTGGGTCCTTGCACTTCAACGGCGCCGTCCTTCACTTGAATCTTCACGCCCGACGGCACCGGAATCACTTTGTTTCCAATTCGCGACATGGCTCTTTGCTTTCCTCTTTGCTTCGAAACTTGCTTCGATAACCCCTACGCGAGAATGTCTACCAAACCTCGCACAGCAACTCGCCGCCGACGCCTTCTTTGCGTGCCGTGCTTCCGGTCATCAATCCGCGCGGCGTGGAAACAATTGCAATTCCCATTCCGCCAACGACCGGTCGAATGCCGAACTTGCCCACATAGCGTCGCGAGCCGGGCCGCGAAACGCGCTTCAAGTCCGTAATCACGCACCGGCGATCGGGTGTATAGCGCAGGAATACGCGCAGCGTCCTCTTGCCCTTTTCGTCCACTACTTTGTAGTTCGAAACAAAACCTTCTTCCTTCATGATTCGTGCGATTTCCACCTTCAGCTTTGAAGAAGGCAAATCGACGCGCGGGTGCTTCGCGCGCGACGCATTGCGAATCCGGGTCAGCATGTCAGCTACAGGATCAGTCGTCATTCGTCCTTCCTTACCAGCTAGCCTTCACGACGCCGGGGATTTCACCCTTCAGCGCGAGGCCTCGAAAACAGATACGGCACATCTGAAATTTTCGCAAGGTGCCGCGCGCGCGGCCGCAAATCCGGCAACGGTTTCGCTCGCGGATCTTGTACTTCAACTTCTTATGCGTCTTTGCGATTTGACTCGTACGCGCCATGCGTCTCGCCTCTCCTTAATCCTGATCCTGAACCCTTGTTATGCCCGGAAAGGGACGCCGAGCAGTTTCAACAACTCGCGTCCTTCCTCGTCGTTGCGGGCTGTCGTGGTGATCGTGATGTTCATGCCCTTGATCTTGTCCACTCGCGTGTAATCGATCTCGGGAAACACCAGCTGGTCTTTCAGTCCCAGCGTGTAATTGCCGCGGCCGTCGAATGAATTCGGCGGCAAGCCCTTGAAGTCGCGGACGCGCGGCAGGACAATCGCCGACAGCCGGTCGAGGAATTCATACATCCGCTCGCCGCGCAACGTGACCATGCAGCCGATGGGCATGCCTTTGCGAATTTTGAAATTCGCAATCGATTTCTTGGCTCGCGTGATCACCGCTTTTTGCCCGGTGATTTGGCTGAGTTCCGCGGCGGCCGTGTCCAGCAACTTGACGTTGGCGCTCGCTTCGCCCAAGCCGATATTCACCGTCACCTTCTTCACGTGCGGCACAGCCATCGTGTTCGTAAAGCCGAAGCGCTTGGAGAGCGCCGGGATGGCTTCTTTTCGGTACTTTTCATGCAAACGGCTAATCATCGTTCAAGTCCTAGCTTTCAAATGTCGTGTTGCAGCGCCGGCAAACCCGCGCCTTCGTGCCGTCCGGCAGCGTTGTGTGTCCCACCCGCGCGTGCTTCCCGCATCCGGGACAGACCAGCATCACATTCGAAACGTGCAGCTGGCCTTCTTTCTCGAGAATTCCGCCTTTGATATTTTTCGACGGGTTCGGCCGCGTATGTTTCTTGATGATGTTCGCGTGCTCGACGGTCACCGTGTTCTTCAGCCGGTTTACCGACAGCACCTTGCCACTCTTGCCTTTCGCGCGGCCGGCCATGATCCGGACCATGTCGCCATGCCGGATTCCGATTGTCACCGGCTCTGCCATTTTCTTTTTCATCGCTACCACACTTCCGGAGCCAGCGAGATGATCTTGGTGAATTTCTTGTCTCGCAGCTCTCTCGCTACCGGACCGAACACGCGCGTCCCAATCGGCTCGTTCGCGTCATTGATCAACACAGCGGCGTTGTCGTCAAACCGGATATACGTGCCGTCTTTCCGCCTCTGTTCCTTGCGCGTGCGCACCACCACGGCCCGTACCACTTTTCCTTTTTTCACCTGGCTGTCCGGTGTCGCTTCCTTCACCGCTGCCGTAATCACGTCGCCGAGAGAAGCCTGCAATCCCGCATCTCCGCCCAACGGAAGGATGCAGGTGATCTGCCGAGCGCCTGAATTATCGGCCACCGTCAGCCACGTCCTCATCTGAACCATGTTCGTGCTCCCCTGTCGAAATCGAACGGCCGCCGCTCCGGCCTTAGGCTACGCGTGTCGAGCGCGAAATCACTTCCTGAAGCCGCCACCGCTTCAGCTTTGAAAGCGGCCGGGTGGAAACGATTCGCACCACATCGCCCACACGCGCATCGCCTGTTTCATCGTGCGCGTAGTATTTCTTGCCGGAGCGAACCACTCGCTGATACAACGGATGCTGCGTAGCGCGAGTGACCTTCACTACGATCGTTTTCTGCATCTTCGCGCTGGTCACGACGCCGACCAGTTCCTGCCGCGATCCACGCGCTGCCGGTGCCGCTTGCTGAACCGCTGCTGCTTCGTTTGCCATTACGCCTTCCTCAATTCGTTTTCGCGCAAAACGGTCTTGACCCGCGCGAAATCGCGTTTCGCTTCGCGAAGCTTCTTCAAGCCTTCCGCCTGCCCCGTTGAAAGCTGAAAACGAAGACGGAAAATCTGCTCGGAAAGTTCTTTTTGCCGAATTTCGAGCTCGTTCGCATTCATCTCGCGGTATTTATCTGCACGCCGCGCCATTAGAGTTCCTCCGCCCGGGTGACAAATTTGGTCCGAATGGGGAGCTTGTGGGCCGCCAGCTGCATAGCTTCGGTGGCCGACGCCAAATCTACACCTGCCATTTCGAACATCACGCGCCCCGGCTTTACCACCGCCACCCAGTGCTCCGGTGGACCTTTGCCTTTTCCCATTCGAGTTTCTGCGGGCTTCTTCGTGAATGGCTTGTCCGGAAAAATCCGTATCCACAATTTTCCGCCGCGCTTGATAAAACGCGTAATCGCCACGCGCGCCGCTTCAATCTGCCGGTCGGTAATCCAGGCCGGCTCGAGCGCTTTCAATCCGTACTCGCCAAACGCCAGCGCCCCGCCCCGCCACGCCTTACCGCTGCGCCGGCCGCGCTGCTGCTTGCGGTACTTCACCTTCTTCGGCATCAACATAATCGGTCGCCTGTTTCCTTAAGCTGTTGTGGTCGTTCCGGGCTTCCCGCGCTCGGGAATCTTTTCGCCCTGGTAGATCCAGCACTTCACGCCAATTACTCCGTAGGTCGTTTGCGCTTCGGCAGTGCCAAAATCAATATCTGCGCGCAGGGTTTGCAACGGCAGCCGCCCTTGCAGATACCATTCTTTGCGCGCGATTTCTGCACCGTTCAACCGGCCTGCTACTCGCACCTTGATGCCTTTACAGCCAAAACGCAGCGCCGAGTCAACTGCCTTGCGCATCGCGCGCCGGAAAGCCACGCGCTTTTCGAGCTGCAGCGCAATCGATTCAGCCACGAGCGTTGCGTTCAATTCGGGGCGGTGCACTTCTTGAATATCGATGTGCACTTCCCGCTTCGTTCGCTTCTGGACTTCGCCCTTGAGCTTGTCGATTTCCGAGCCCTTGCGCCCGATAATGATTCCGGGACGCGCCGTATAGATTCGAACGACAAGCTTGTTGGCGGCGCGTTCGACGTCAATCGAGTCAATACCAGCCGACTTGAGCTTCTCCTTCAGCACTTTGCGGAGCTGGACGTCTTCATGCAACAGGTCGGCGTAATCCTTCTTCGCAAACCAACGCGACTTCCAACCCTTGTTGTAGCCCAGCCGAAAACCGTACGGATGTGTTTTCTGCCCCAAACGAGCCTCCTACTTCTTTTTCTTCTGAGGTTGCTTTGCGCGTTTCTCGAGCGCCTTGCGAGCTTTTCGCACTGCGCCTTTCACGCCCTTCGATGCTTGTGCTTCGGCTGCTGCCGCTGCAGCGCGGTCTGCGGCTGCGCGGTGGTGTTCCGCCACTTCCACAATGATGTGGCTCGTCCGCTTCTGATAACGGAAACCGCGGCCCATCGGCGCCGGACGCAATCGCTTCCATCGCGGTCCTTCGTTGACGAAACAGCGCGTGACGAAGAGCGCATCGACGTCAAGTGACTCGCCTGAATCCTCGGCTTTGCGCTCGGCATTCGCGATAGCGCTGCGCAAAGTCTTTTCGACTTCTTTCGCCACTCGCTTTTTCGTGAAGCGCAGAGTCTGCAGAGCTTCTTCCGCCCGCTGGCCGCGGATTAAGTCAATCACCAGCCGAGCCTTTTGGGGTGACACGCGAATGAATCGCGCCTGCGCGACGCCTTCGATCTGACCGGGAGCTTGAATCGCGGTAGCCATGGCTTATGCCTTCGGCGCAGGAGCTGCGCCGCCACTGCCGCCCGCCGGCGCCGCACCAGCTGCTGGTGCGCCTGCCGCTGCCGCCGCCCTTTCGAGTGCCGCTTTCACCGCGTGGCCTTTGAAGGTTCGCGTCGGCGAGAATTCACCCAGTTTGTGACCCACCATCTGCTCGGTGATGTACACCGGGATGAACTTCTTGCCGTTGTGAACCGCGATCGTGTGCCCCACCATCTCGGGTAGAATCGTCGAGCGGCGCGACCACGTCTTAACCACTTTCTTTTCATTCCGTTCGTTCAACGCCTCCACCTTCACGCGAAGGTGGCTATCGATGAACGGACCCTTTTTGAGCGAGCGCGGCATCTTTTCTTCTTACTCCTCAACCCGGCGCAATTTCACCCACTGCGCGCGCCGCATTTTCCGGAATCCCCTCACGGGACCGGCCACGCGGTGCGAAAGCGGGCAGAAGGGACATACGAAACGAGTCCCTTGCGCGTTTGGAATTTTTTCTACAATCACGGCCCATCCGGCCTTGCACAAACGAAACAGGACTTGCGGCGCAGGCGCGAGTTTCGAGCCGGTTTTCACCACTGGCTTGGCTGCACGCCGCGGAACTGCTTTCCGCACACGTGCCGCTCGCCGGGGTGTCCGTCGATGCGAACGTCGAGACGTTCTACTGGCTGTCATAGGGTTGCTCTCTAATACCCGCCGCGCCGGGTTCATTTTGCTTCTCTTCTTCTCCGAAAATTCTTACTTCTCAACTCAACTATTTGCGTCGCTCCACAATCATCCGGTCGCTCTGCCGCTTCTTTCGCGTCTTCGCGCCCAGAGTAGGAAAACCCCAGGGAGTTTGCGGGTGGTTGCCCTTCACGCGGCCTTCACCGCCGCCGTGCGGGTGATCCACCGGGTTCATTGCCACGCCGCGCACCGTGGGACGCTTTCCGTGCCACCGCGTGCGGCCCGCTTTCCCGTACGTCACGTTTTCGTGGTCCAGGTTGCCGAGCTGGCCAATCGTAGCCATACAATCCACGCTGAACTTTCTCACTTCACCTGACGGCAACTTCACCAGCGCGAAATCGCCTTCTTTGCTCAATAGCTGCGCCGCGCCGCCCGCCGACCGCACCACTTGCGCACCCTTGCCCGGATAAAGTTCCAGGTTATGAACCATCGTGCCAGGCGGAATGTGCCGGATCGTCAACGCGTTTCCCGGAAGAATGTCGGCACCCTCGCCGTTCTGAATCGTCATTCCCACTTCGAGGCCAACCGGTTGAAGGATGTAGCGCTTTTCGCCGTCGGCGTAGTGCAGCAGGGCGATGCGAGCGGAGCGGTTGGGATCGTATTCGATGGCCGCTACCTTCGCCGGGATTCCCAGCTTCTCGCGACGGAAGTCGATTGACCGGTACTTCCGCGCGTGCCCGCCGCCGCGGTGCCACGACGTTACTTCGCCGTGCGAATTGCGGCCGCCGGTGCGCTTCTTCGATTCCACCAGCGACTTCTCCGGCGTTTGCTTGGTGATGTCGCTCTTGTCGAGCATCGTCAGAAAGCGCCGTGAGGGTGTATACGGCTTATATGTTTTGAGTGCCATTATCGATTGCCTCTTGCTTTACCTTCGCGAGAGCCGCTTCGCTCCCGTTCTACGCCACGCTACAGATTCTCGGCGTACTCGATCATCTTTTCGCCTTCGGCCAGCCGGACGTAGGCTTTTTTCCAGTCGCGCCGGTGACCTTCGGCGCGGCCGCGGCGGCGAAACTTGCCGTGAAAATTCGCTGTGCGCACGTGGTCCACTTTCACCTTGAAAACGCGCTGCACCGCTTCCTTGATTTCGGTCTTCGTCGCGTCCGACGCGACTTCGAACACGACCGTATGCTGCGTCTCTTTCACGGCCAGACCTTTTTCCGTGATGATCGGCCGCCGGATTACTTGATAGAGCCTCGTTGCCATCGCTTAACCCTTCTTCCCTTTGGGCTTGGCCTTGGGCTTTTCTTTCTTCGCTGCCGGCTTCTTGGCCGCCTTCGGCGCAGCCGCTTTTGCCGGCGCTTTTGTCTCAGCCTTCTCGCTCGACGCTTTCTTTTCCGCAGCGCGGAAAGCGGGCTCGATCTGCACCGGCGTCTCAGGCTTCGTTGCCGATAGCGCACGGCTCAATTTCGCAGCGGCCTCGCGCGACAGCATCAGGTGGTCATGCCGCATCAGGTCGTACGTTTCAAGGCCAGTCGCCGGAACCAACGTCACGCCATCAAGGTTGCGGCTCGCGCGTTCGAGATTCAGATTCGCGCCGTTTTCAACCAGCAGAATCGTACGCGTTTCCTTGTTCAACTTTCCGAGCGTCTCGCTGAACGGCTTGGTCTTGTGCGATTCGAGCTTCCAGCCATCCACGATCGTCAATTTTGCTTCCGCGAGCTTTGAGGACAGCGCCGATCGCAGCGCGCCCAGAATCATCTTTTTGGGCAGCGCGTAGTCGTAGCTGTGCGGCGTTGGTCCGTGGACGGTGCCGCCGTGTCGCCAGAGGGGCGACCGGATCGATCCGATTCGCGCGCGGCCCGTTCCTTTCTGCTTCCAGAGCTTTTTCCCCGAGCCGCTTACTTCGCTCTTGTCTTTCGTCTTGTGCGTCCCGCGGTGGCGTCCGGCGAGATAGTGGCGCACTGCTTCGTGCAGAAGGTCTCGATTCACCTTCACGCCAAATACATCGTCCGCCAGTTCAATCTGGCCGACTTTCTTTCCTTCCAGGCTCATCACGTCTGCAACAGGCATCGTCGTCTCTTCGTCTCTCTCGAATTCTTACTTGGCCGATTTGGCCTTGTTGATAAAAATGTAGCTGCCCGCAGGCCCCGGTACCGCACCGCACACGAGCAACAGGTTTTCGTCCGTGTCGATTTTCACGACTCGCAGATTTTTCGACGTCACACGCTCATTGCCCATGTGTCCCGGAAAGTGCTGGCCTTTCCACACACGCGACGGAAACGAGCTCGCGCCGATTCCGCCTGGCGCGCGATGAAACATCGAACCGTGGCTGCCTTCGCCGCCGCGGTAGTGCCAGCGTTTTACGCCGCCCGCGAAGCCTTTGCCTTTGCTTACGCCGGCTACATCGACGAACTCGCCGATTTTGAATCCATCGACGAGGACGCGGTCGCCCGGTTTGGTTTCGTCTTTTGAATCCGCGAGCCGCACTTCGCGCACGTAACGCATCGGAGCCACGCCGGCCTTTTTGAAATGGCCTGTGAGAGGCTTGTTCACGCGCTGCGGCTTGATGAATTCGACGAGGCCGAGCTGCACGGCATCGTAGCCATCCTTATCTTTCGTTCGCCGCTGTACGACGACGCACGGGCCTGCTTGCAGCACCGTGCACGGTACCGCTGTGCCGTCGTCAGCGAAAACTTGCGTCATTCCCAGCTTGATTCCGAGTATGCCTGTCACTGCCATCGCGTTCGCTCTTTCCTTGGCTTTCTACTTCACTGAATGTTCGCGTCCGAAAGCTTTGATCTCAACGTCTACGCCCGGCGGAAGATCGAGCTTCATCAACGCGTCCACCGTGTCCGGCGTAGGCTCGAGAATATCGATCAAGCGCTTGTGGGTGCGCATCTCAAACTGCTCGCGCGATTTCTTGTCCACGTGCGGCGATCGCAATACCGTCCAGCGGTTGATGACCGTCGGCAGCGGAATCGGACCGGCAACGTCGGCGCCGGTGCGCTTCGCTGTGTCGACAATCTCTTTCGTCGATTGATCGAGAATGCGGTGATCGTAAGCTTTCAAACGAATCCGAATTTTTTCTCCGTTGGGCATGGTTACTCGATGATCTCGGCAACTGCGCCGGCGCCCACCGTGTGGCCGCCTTCGCGAATCGCGAATCGCAATCCCTTCTCCAGCGCTACCGGCGTGATCAGTGAAATCTCGACCGATATATTGTCACCTGGCATCACCATCTCCACGCCCTGCGGCAGCTTTACGTCTCCCGTCACGTCCGTCGTACGGAAGTAAAACTGCGGCCGGTAGCCGGTGAAGAACGGCGTGTGCCGCCCGCCCTCTTCCTTCGTCAGTACGTATGCTTCCGCTTTGAACTTCGTGTGCGGCGTGATTGAGCCGGGCTTGCACAACACCTGCCCGCGCTCTACTTCCTCTTTTTCCGTGCCGCGCAAGAGCAATCCGACGTTGTCTCCCGCAATTCCTTCATCCAGAAGCTTGCGGAACATTTCCACGCCCGTCACCGTCTTCTTCATCGTCGGACGGAATCCCACAATCTCGATTTCTTCGCCCACTTTCACTTTGCCGCGCTCGACTCGGCCTGTCACCACCGTGCCGCGACCAGAAATCGAAAAAATATCTTCAATCGGCATCGCGAACGGCTTCTCGATATCCCGCACCGGCAGCGGTACGTTCTTGTCCACCGCTTCCATCAACTCGAGTATCGTCTTCTCCCACTTCGCGTCGCCTTCGAGAGCCTTCAAGGCAGAGCCGCGAATCACCGGAACCGTGTCGCCCGGAAATTGATACATCTTCAAAAGCTCGCGCACTTCGAGTTCAACCAGCTCGAGCAGTTCAGGATCTTCGACCACATCGCACTTGTTCAGAAACACCACGATGTAGGGCACGCCTACTTGCCGCGCGAGAAGAATGTGTTCGCGTGTCTGCGGCATCGGACCGTCCGTCGTCGCGACCACCAGGATTGCGCCATCCATCTGCGCTGCGCCCGTGATCATGTTCTTGATGTAGTCGGCGTGGCCTGGGCAATCGATGTGCGCGTAGTGGCGGTTCGGCGTCTCATACTCCACGTGCGACACCGCAATCGTGATTCCGCGCTCGCGCTCTTCCGGCGCGTTGTCAATCGAATCAAACGCCCGGAACTGCACTTTGGGATTGTTCTTGGAAAGCACTTTCGTAATTGCAGCCGTCAACGTCGTCTTGCCGTGGTCGATGTGCCCAATCGTCCCCACGTTTACGTGCGGCTTACTGCGCTCGAATTTCTCCTTCGCCATGTCTTTCTTTGCTCCTCTGCGTTCAGCGTGCTCTGCTCGATCTTGAACTCAAGAACTGGATCAGGACTTCACCGTCTTACCCGTTGCTTTCGCGATTACTTCCTCGGAAACGGACCCCGGCGCCTGCTCGTAATGCGAAAAGTGCATCGTAAAACTGCCGCGTCCCTGCGTGCGGCTGCGAATTTCCGTGGCGTATCCGAACATCTCCGCCAGGGGAACCTGCACATTGATAATTTCCGTGCCGCCGCGCGATTCGCGTCCCTGCAGTTGTCCGCGCCGCGAGTTCAGGTCCGCAATCACGGGCCCCATGTAATCCTCTGGAACTACCACTTCAACACGCATAATGGGCTCAAGCAGCTTTGGATTGGCTTTCTTGCAGGCATCTTTGAAAGCCATTGACCCTGCGATTTTGAACGCCATTTCCGAGCTGTCCACGTCATGGTAGCTGCCGTCTTCGAGCACCACGGCGCAATCAACCATTTCATAGCCCGCGAGTACGCCTGTTTCCATCGCTTCGCGTACGCCGTTCTCGATGGGCTGGATGAATTCCTTGGGAATCGCTCCGCCTACAACTTTGTCGATGAAAAGCAGCCGATGTTCTTTGTCGAAATGCCACTTCCCGCCCTTGCCTGCAACTGATTTCGCGAGGTCGTCGATTTCATCCGTCGACATCTCATGCATGTCTTCGTGATTTGAATTCGGAAGCGGATGAACCGAAAGCACCGCGTGGCCATACTGACCGCGGCCGCCGGTCTGCCGGATGTATTTTCCTTCGCCTTCGGCCTTTCTCAAAATCGTCTCGCGATACGCCACCTGCGGCCGGCCGACATTGGCCTGCACGCTGAATTCGCGCATCATGCGATCGACGATAATTTCTAGGTGCAGCTCGCCCATTCCTGAAATCAGAGTCTGGCCGGTATCGTGGTCGGTATGAACGCGGAAGGTCGGATCTTCCTGTGCGAGTTTCCCGAGCGCGGCGCCCATTTTTTCCTGGTCGGCTTTCGTCTTTGGCTCGATGGCCACCGAGATCACGGGCGCCGGAAAATCGATGTTCTCGAGCACGATGGGTTTTTCTTCGTCGCACAACGTGTCGCCTGTGGTCACATTCTTCAGACCCACACAAGCCGCGATGTCGCCCGCTTCGATCGATTCGATTTCTTCGCGCTTGTTCGCATGCATGCGCAGCAGGCGGCCAATGCGCTCGCGCGTTTTGCGCGTCGAGTTGTAAACCGATTGCCCGGTCTTGAGCACGCCTGAATAAACGCGGATGTAAGTAACGTGGCCGACGAACGGGTCGGTCATGATTTTGAATGCCAGCGCGGCAAACGGCTGATCGTCAGAGGCGCGACGCAGAACGGCTTCGTCGCCATTCGGATCCTCGCCCTCGACCGGAGGCACATCAACCGGCGATGGCAAGTAATCAACCACCGCGTCGAGCAGCGGTTGGACACCCTTGTTCTTGAATGCCGAACCTGCCAGCACGGGTACAAGCTTCAAGCCAATCGTCGAGCGGCGAATCGATGCGCGCAGTTCAGCTGGCTCGAGTTTGTGCTCGGCAAGATATTTTGTCAGCACGGCATCGTCGTGCTCGGCAATGTATTCCACCACTTTGTCGCGATGCTCTTTGTAGAATTCCGGAGTCAGCGCGGCAGCTTTCACGGCCGTGCCAATTTCAGGTCGCGATTCGAGGAACTTCGCGTCCCACAGTTTTTCGAGTGGCAGCACTTCGTATTCGGCGCCCAGCGTTTCGTCTTTCCAGATAATGGCGCGCTCTTCGATGAAATCAATCACTCCGATGAAATTGTCTTCTCTGCCGATTGGATACTGGAGGGGAACGGGATGGGCCGAAAGTCTCTGCCGCATCGAGCGAATCGAATGGTCGAAGTCGGCGCCGATGCGGTCCATCTTGTTAATGAACGCAATGCGCGGCACTCGATACTTATCGGCCTGCCGCCATACAGTCTCCGACTGCGGCTGCACCCCGGCGACGGCATCGAAAATCGCGACAGCGCCATCAAGCACGCGCAGCGACCGTTCGACTTCAACCGTAAAATCCACATGGCCCGGCGTATCGATGATATTGATGCGGTATTTCTTGTCGAAACGCGTCCACGAAGCAGTCGTCGCCGCCGACGTGATCGTGATCCCGCGTTCACGCTCTTGCTCCATCCAGTCCATCACGGTGGTGCCTTCGTGCACTTCGCCGATCTTATAAGTCACACCCGTGTAGAACAGGATGCGCTCGGTTGACGTCGTCTTTCCGGCGTCAATGTGCGCCATTATCCCGATGTTGCGAATCTGATCGAGTTGTACTTGTCGTGCCATTTTCGAAATTTACCGGCGCCCTGCCAGCGCCATTACCAACGATAGTGCGCGAACGCCTTGTTCGCTTCCGCCATGCGGTGCACGTCTTCTTTCTTCTTCACCGCGCCGCCGCGTCCATTCGCAGCATCCATGATTTCTTCCGCCAGCCGGTCCGTCATTGACTTGCCGCCTCGCGTGCGCGAGTACAGCACCAGCCAGTGAATCGCGAGCGATTGCCGGCGGAACGGATTCACTTCCACCGGCACCTGATAGTTCGCGCCGCCCACGCGCCGCGATTTCACTTCCAGCACCGGCTTGCAGTTCTCAATTGCTTTCTTGAATAGCTTGAACGCGTCGTCGTTCGTCTTCTTCGCCACCTGATCCATCGCGTTATAAAAAATCGTCTGCGCAGTCGACCGCTTGCCGTCGTACATCATGCTCGAAATAAATTTCTGCACCAGGTCGCTGCCGTACACCGGATCGCCCGGGATTTTGCGGCGAAGAACCCATCCTTTACGTGGCATTTATCTGCTCTCCTACTTCTGTGCGGCTTTGGGCCGCTTGGCGCCGTATTTCGAACGCCCTTGCTTGCGATTTTCTACACCTGCCGCATCGAGAGTGCCGCGAATCACGTGATAGCGAACGCCCGGCAAATCCTTCACGCGGCCCCCGCGCACGAGCACGATCGAGTGCTCCTGCAAATTGTGGCCGATGCCGGGAATGTACGTCGTGACTTCTGCGCTGTTCGTCAGCCGAGCGCGCGCCACTTTACGGAGCGCCGAGTTCGGCTTCTTGGGCGTCTGCGTATATACGCGCACGCACACTCCGCGCTTTTCCGGACAGCCTTCCAGCGCCGGCGACTTCGTCTTCGTCCGGATCTGCTCTCGCCCGTAACGCACTAATTGTGCAAACGTCGGCACGCTCTACCCCCTCGCATCTCGAAAACTCTGCGTCCTCTTCCGCGCTTGCGAAAATACAAATTCGCCGCGCAGAGCTACGCACGTGAATGAACAGAAAAGGTCGCCCACGCACCCGAAGGTAATTCAGGTACTCCGCGCTGACGCTTCACCCCGAGGAGTGAACTGCATCTGCTGAATACGGAGAGGCTGCACGGCTTTGCGGGGCTGGCGCCCCATTCTGGCCGCTCTTCCCGGCCCCGTTCCGCCGTTCTCTGTTCCGGGGCTGGAAGACTTCCCTTTCACCACAGGGCCTTAACCGAGGCCCGAACAACCGCCGAAGTATAGGGAAAATAAAGACTATTGTCAACCCGCTCAGTTGTGGAAATTATGGTAAAAAAATTTACAAATATTTTTGCCGGTAAATTTCGCGTCGTGTTTGACGTTCCTGTCGAAAAAATGGGGTCGGGGGCTCCCCCACACTGCCCCTAAAATGGAGCTTAGGCGAATTTGACCCCGGCCGTGCGCAATCCAAGCCAGCGCCGGGAACTTGCAATAACTAGCTATTTGTCAGCAGTTTAGGTGAGAAACTAACTTTCGATTGGTAGGTTCTAGTACCCCGCCCGTGTTTAAGCATGTTCTTGGATATATATATTCGATTGCGAACGCGTGCGACTGGCGCACCTTTACCAGTACCAGCGAAATGCCTACACTTGAACCGCACTTCAACAGGGAGCTTGGATGAATCGCTTTTTCGGCCTCGGGCTCTTTCTTCTTCTCGCATCCTCCGCTGCACTTGCCTCACCTCAGGCTGCACCGTCCGCTTCACCAACCTCCCGCGCGCCCCAAAATGGAACGCCTTCCGCTGCGGCTCCTCAGTCTCCACCCGACTACGCTCAGGAACCTTTCGTCACCGAGAAGTATTACTCCGCCGTCCGATTTGAAAATGACGGGACCGGCGAACGAGATCTCAACGTCCGCATCCGTGTGCAAAGCGACGCGGGATTGCAAGCGCTCGGCGAACTCGTGTTCGGTTACAGCGATGCGAACGAAAAAATGGACGTGCGCTCCGTCGTCGTGCACAAAGCCGACGGCACCAATGTGACCGCCGGTCCCGACGCCGTAAAAGAGACGACCGCGCCGATTGCACGCGATGCCCCCGTTTACACCGACTACAAAGAAAAACACATCACGGTGCCTTCACTGCGACCCGGTGACACCCTCGAGTATTCGATCGCGACACAAATCGTGAAAGCTTTCGCGCCCAACCAGTTCTGGTTCGAACACAATTTTCTCGAAGGCACGATTGTTCTTGATGAACAGCTCGAACTCAACATTCCCAAAGGCCGCACAATCAATCTGCAATCTCCGGAGTTTCGATTTGAAAAGGCCGATTCCGGCGACCGAACGATTTATCGCTGGAGGCGGTCAGTCCCTTCGCGCCCCACAGATGATGCGAAGAAAAAGACCGACCAAGCCAGCGCGAAACCACCGAACGTGCGCGCCACAACGTTTGGAAACTGGGACGAGGTCGCTCGCTGGTACTCCCAACTGGAAAAAGGCCGCACCGAACCATCACCGGAAATCCGAGCAAAAACCCAGGAGTTGATTCAAGGCCACGCTACCGAGCTCGACAAAATCCAGGCACTTTACGATTACGTCGCCAAAAATATTCGCTACGTCAGCCTCTCGTTCGGTCTCTCGCGCTACCAGCCGCACGCAGCCGCGGAAGTTTTCACGAATCAATATGGCGATTGCAAAGACAAACACACCCTTCTCGCAGCAATGCTCGCCGCCGCAGGCATTCGCTCCGACGCGGTGCTGATTCCCTCATTGCGAAAGCTCGACACTTCCCTTCCCTCACCGTCACAATTCGATCACATGATTACGGCTGTGCCCGTGAACGGGCAACTGATCTGGATGGACACGACCACCGAAGTTGCGCCCTTTAGGCTTCTCGCCGCGTCGCTGCGCAATAAATCAGCGCTGCTTGTGCTGTCTAATGGCGAAGGAAAGATTGTCGAAACTCCGCAAGATCCGCCATTCCTTTCAACTCAGCGCGTCGAAGTGGATGCCCACGTGAGCGAATTAGGTAAACTCACCTCCAAGCTTCGCTATTTCGTTCGGGGCGACAATGAACTCGCGCTTCGTATCGTCTTTCGCCGTACCCCGCAAACTCAATGGAAAGAGCTCGGCCAGACCGTCGCCACTCTCGACGGCCTCCACGGCGAAGTAACCGCCGTGAAACCAAGCGATCCCTCCGACACCTCGAAACCCTTCGAGCTCGATCTGGACCTCGCCCAACCGAACTATCTTGATTGGTCGAGCAAGAGGACAAAAGTCGCCTTACCGCTCGCCGCCATCGGCGTTCCGGGAGTTCCGGAAAACAATTCCGAACCGATTCACCTTGGCAGCCCACTCGACGTAAGCGTGCACTTGAAACTGACATTGCCCGAACACTATGTGGCGCAGCCTCCTGTCGGGGTTTCGGTGCCGCGAGACTACGCAGAATTCAAATCCAGCTATCGGTACGAAGACCACATCCTGACGGTAGCGCGCTCGCTTACGTTCAGGATGCGCGACTTGCCAGCTTCGCGCACGAGCGACTATCTTGCGTTTGCACGCGCTGTGGAATCAGATGAGACGCAAACTCTGGCGATCGCTAACTCGTCCACGGGCACGCCCGAATTGCCCGCCACCGCCAATGCGGACGAACTGCTCGAGACAGGCCTCGCGGCGCTCAATTCCGGCAACATCCGCGCTGCCATTCCACTTTTTCAGCGCGTCGTAGAACTCGACCCTAAGCACAAGCAGGCCTGGAACGACCTCGGCCTCGCCTATCTCCGCGTCGGCAATTTCGACAAAGCCGCCGATGCATTTCGCAAGCAGATTGGCGTGAATGCGTTCGACGAACACGCCTACAACTACCTCGGTATCGCTTTGCAGCAGCAGGACAAATTCGACGAAGCCGAAGCTGCCTACAAAAAACAAATTGAGCTCAACCCGCTCGACCCCATCGCGCACTCCGCGCTCGGCTCGCTATTTCTCGAGCAGCACAAGTACTCCGAAGCAGTTCCCGAGTTGGACAAAGCCAGCGTTCTCTCACCCGAAAATGCCGGACTTCAGGTCGGACTCGGGCAGGCCTACCTCAACACGAATGAGAAAGATAAAGCGCTGGCCGCATTCGAGAAAGCTGCGGAAATCTCGCAAACTCCGGACGTGTGGAACAACGTCGCCTACAATCTCGCCGATCATTCACTCGAACTCGGCAAAGCGCTCGAATACGCCGAATCCGCTGTCTCCACCACCGCCGCCACTCTGCGCAATGTGGAGCTTTCGAATCTTTCGCTCGACAACCTGAATGCAGTCGCGAGCATGGGCGCCTATTGGGACACGCTTGGCTGGGTCCACTTTCAAAAAGGTGACAACGCAAAAGCGGAGGATTTCGTCCGCGCATCCTGGCTGCTGAACCAGCACGGAGAAGTCGGCGATCATCTCGCGCAGATTTACCAGAAGCGGGGCGAAAAAGACCGCGCGATTCACATGTTCGCTTTGGCAATCGCCGCGCCACATTCAGTTCCCGAAACCCGCGCACGTCTCGTGATACTTCTCGGAGGCAACACGGGGATTGATGCGCTTGTTAAACAGGCCCAGCCCGAACTCGCCTCGATTCGCACTTTGCCCGCAGGAAAACTATTAAAAGAGGACGCTCAGGCTGATTTTTGGGTTCTGCTGTCGCCGGGAGGCAAAGCTGCAAAAGTCGACGCGATTAAATTTATCTCTGGCAGCGAAAAACTCCGGCCATTTGCTGCAAAGCTTCGCGACCTCGAATATGGGCCGATGTTCCCCGACGCTTCCCCTATAAGGCTGGTTCGCCGCGGAACTCTCGCGTGCTCCGCGTCCACCGGCGACTGTACCTTCACATTGGTCCGGCCTGAAGACGTCCGCGCCCTAAACTGATTCGACGCGTCCTCTAATCTGCGCACTCATCAAACGCCCGAGAATGCTTGAAACACACAGTCCATCCGAACGACCTTGGAAATAGAGCACATTGATCGCATTCGCATCCATATCCTCGATCGAGCTAAAGCCCATTTTCCGCAGCGACTCTGCCAGTTCAGTGGGATCGAAGAATGTTTGAAAAGGTTCTCCTGCCGCCGCCACACGCGCCGAAAGCGCGTCCAGGGCAACTTGTGCGGCCGGATCGAGGGACGTCCGTGGAACCGCATAGTCAAAGACCACTCCGCCTCCCGGCGGCATAGATGCAATCCAATCGAGCGTGGATATCGCCGCATACTCGGTAAGGTACATCGTCACGCCGAGCCATGAAAAGAAAGTCGCGACTGAAGAATCAAAATTAGATTCGCCCAGCCCTACCGCGAGCGTCTCGTCGTTCTCGAAGTCCACCGGGGCAAACGTAAGGGATCTCGGTACCGAAATACCCGCGGCAGCCAGCCGGCTGCGCTTCCAGTCTTGTGTTGCGGGATGGTCGACCTCGAACACACGCAAAACCGATTCTGGGTATGGATCCCGATACGCAAACGTGTCCAACCCTGCGCCGAGAATCACGTATTGTTTCACTCCGCGCCCAATCGCGGCAGCAAGCTCATCTTCAGCATAGCGGCTTCGCGCCGCCATGAACGCGCGCAGATTTCGCGCAACCTGCCCTCCGTAACGGGTTTGGACGGAATCGAGCTGCGCCACAGCTTTCGGTCCAATGATGGCAAGCGCCAGCGGATCGTCAAAAACCTTGGGATTATCGAGAAGCTGATGGGCCGCGCGGTGCATTGCCACCCGCAGAGCGGTCTTGCTCGGCCGGGTTTCAGGAAAGTGTGGGTTGGGGTTGAGTATCGATAAAGGGAAACGATTCCCTTTAGACGCTGTCACTTAATCTCCATCACCTCTTTTTCTTTCGACGCGGATAGGTCTTCGATTTTCTTCGTTTCCGAGTGAGTCAGCTTCTCCAGCTCGTCCAAAGTCCGTTTCTTCTCGTCCTCGCTGATCTTCTTTTCCTTCTCGAGCTTCTCCACCGCTTCCTTGATATCGCGGCGAATGTTGCGAACAGCGGTGCGATGATTCTCGAGCACTTTGTGAATGTGCTTCACCATATCCTTGCGCCGATCCTCTGTAAGCGACGGAATCGGCACGCGAAGCACTTTCCCGTCGGACGCGGGATTCAGCCCCAGATCGGAAGTTCGAATCGCCTTATCAATCAGTGGCACAGCACTTGGATCCCAGGGCGCAATCACGATCATCGTAGCGTCCGGCACATTCAGCGTGCCGAGCTGGCTCACAGGCATCGGCGTGCCGTGATAGTCCACCCGGATATGATCCAGCAGCGATACGTTCGCGCGGCCTGTGCGCACTCCCGAAAGCTCTTTGCGGAAATCCTCCACGGCCTTTTCCATGCGGACTTTCGCCTGGCTCATGGCGTCTTTACTTGTGGCAATTGTTGTCATCTGCGAAGCTGCCTCCGTCGCTCGCGCGTTACGCGGCGCTCACGGTTGATCCCACCGGCTCACCCAGCACCACCCGCTTCAGATTCCCGGGCACGTTCATGTTGAACACCACAATCGGCATCTTGTTGTCCATGCACAACGAAATGGCCGTCGAATCCATCACCGACAAACCCTTCTTCAGCACGTCAAGATAGGTGATTTTCTCGAAACGCTTCGCGCCCGGCACTTTTTCCGGATCGGCGTCGTACACGCCGTCCACGCGCGTGGCCTTCAAGATTACTTGCGCCTTGATTTCCATTGCGCGCAACGCCGCGGCTGTGTCCGTCGAAAAATAAGGATTGCCGGTGCCCGCAGCGAAGATCACCACTCGATCCTTCTCCAGGTGCCGTGTCGCACGCCGACGGATGAATGGCTCCGCCACTTCATGCATCTCAATCGCGCTCATCAACCGCGTATGGCAGCCCGATTTCTCCAGAGCGTCCTGCAGCGCCAGCCCGTTGATCACCGTCGCCAGCATGCCCATGTAATCGCCGGTAGCGCGGTCGATCGACAGCTCTTTCTGGCGAGTGCCGCGGAAAATATTTCCGCCGCCCACCATAATCGCCACCTGCACTCCTAGTTCTTGAACTTCCTTAACCTCATGCGCGATTCCCTGAATCGTAGCCGCGTGAATGCCTGAGTGCTCCGGCCCCGAAAGCGATTCGCCCGAAAGCTTCAGCACGAGCCTCTCGTAAACGGGCGCGCCTTTTGCGCTAATTCGCGTCGCTGCGTCTGCAGTTGTCATCGTCCGGTACAGCCCATTTTCCCCGCGGGCATTCTAGTGCCGTTCCAGAGATTTGGCACTAGCGAATTTCATCGCACCCTAGCATTTCGTTGCGATCTAGCCTGACAAATTCTCGAACAACCTTGCGGCGAGACACTTGTGAAACCGTTCAGGCCCAGCCGCACCAGTCTTTACCGATGCGTGGAATGTAAGGTAGGTAGGGCGTTCCGTTTATACTGCGGGAACAAGCGCGTCAGGCTCTTCAGACGCCGGCGGAGACGCAATCGCACCATCCATCTCGCCTACTTTGAATCGCGAGAACCGGCGTACCGCGATGTTCTCGCCCACCTTCGCGATCGCCTGATCCACGAGTTCTTTGATAGTGACGCCTTCGTCCTTGATGAAATGCTGCTCGTAGAGGCAATTCTCTTCGTAGAATTTTTCCATCTTGCCGTTGACGATCTTATCGATGACGTTCTCGGGCTTTCCTGTCTGCTTCGCCTGATCCTTGTAAATCTCCCGTTCGCGGTCAAGAATTTCCTGTGTCACTTCTTCGCGGCGCAAAAATCGCGGATCGAGCGCAGCGATATGCATCGCCACGTCGTGGCACAGCCGTTGAAAATCCTCCGTGCGCGCCACGAAATCGCTCTCGCAGTTCACTTCCACCAGCACGCCGATCTTTCCGCCGGCATGAATGTATGACCCGACAAGCCCCTCCGACGTCGTACGCTGTGCTTTCTTCGCGGCCGCCGCCTGCCCTTTCTTGCGAAGAATGTCGATGGCCGACTCCAAGTTGCCTTGCGCTTCAATCAAGGCCTCTCGGCACGCCGCAAAGCCCGCGCCAGTGCGCTCGCGCAGTTGCTTCACGAGTTGCGCGGGTATGTTCGGTTTTCCGTCTGTTGCCATGTCTGCGCTCAATTCCTTTTTATATAGATTCGGGCTGGTGGCCCGAAATTTGCGAGGCCCTGTTCAATCCTGTTTTTCTGGTCTCATTGCGACAGAACGAACGGCAATTACTAGCGCGGGACCGAATCGTCGCCGTTCGCCAGCGGAGCAATCACTTCTTCCGTAGTCACGTCCCCGGGTTCGCCCTCCACGAAGTCGCCTTCCTGCTTCTCATACACTTCATAGGCGCTCGTATCGACGTAATCCACTTCCGGTTCCGCTCCCTCCACGCCGGCAACTTTCTGGTCCGCAATTTGCGACTGCTCGAATGTCTGCCGTCCGCTCAGCACTGCGTCGGAAATCTTCGAAGTAAACAACCGAATCGCGCGCAGAGCGTCGTCATTGCCGGGAATCACCCAGTTGACGAGATCGGGATCGCAATTCGTGTCCACGATCGCCACCACCGGAATGCCCATCCGGCGCGCCTCGCGCACCGCAATCACTTCCGCGTTCGGATCGATCACGAACATCGCGTCCGGAAGCGTAGCCATATTTTCGACGCCGGAAAAGTTCTGTTGGAGATGCTTCAGTTCGCGGTCGAGCCGCGCGCCCTCTTTTTTCGAAAACTGCGCCATCCGGCCGTCTTCGCTCATGGCTTTCAGCAGCTTCAGGCGTTTGATGGATTTTTGAAGGGTGACCCAGTTCGTCAGCGTTCCACCCAGCCAGCGATGGTTCACGTAAAACATTCCGCAGCGGGTGGCTTCTTCGGCAATCGCTTCTTGCGCTTGCCGCTTGGTGCCGAGAAACAGAACGCTCTTGCCTTGTGCCGCCATCTCCGCCACATATCTCGCGGCGTCGCGGAACATCTTCAAGGTCTTTTGCAGGTCAATGATGTGGATACCGTTTCGTTCGCCGAAGATGTACTCCTTCATCTTCGGATTCCAGCGGCGCGTCTGATGGCCGAAGTGAACGCCGGCCTCCAGAAGCTCCTTCATCGTAATTTCGACTCCCAAATTACCTCCTTAAGTAGAGGGACGCTTTTCTCGCCTTGCGGCGCCAGCATCCTTTTCTGCCGGTCCTTCCCGGCCGTGAATTTACTTCTTTGCTTTGCAGTAGGGGCACGGCATGTCGAAGATCCCGCATGGTCTCGCGGGGCCGTGCCCGATCGCCCGGATGTCTACCGCTTGTTTACGCTGAGGCCGCAACATTGTTGCGGTCGAAGGGCAGACTCTACCGCTTGCTGTACTGGAAGCGGCGACGCGCGCCCTTTTGCCCGTACTTCTTCCGTTCCTTCATGCGCGAATCGCGCGTCAGGAAACCATTCTTCCGCAGGGCCGGCCGCAGGTCTGGATTCAACTTCGACAGCGCGCGCGAAAGTCCCATCCGCACCGCGCCAGCCTGTCCGCCCACTCCGCCGCCCTTCACCGTGGCGCGCACGTCCGCCTGATCCTGCATCTGCGTGAACTTCAGCGGCTCAGTGGCCGCCGTGTTCCATGCAATATTTCGGAAATATTCTTCGACGGGGCGGCCATTCACCGTGAACCGCGCCGGTCCCGCCTTCACGTACACGCGCGCAACTGCTTCCCGGCGGCGTCCCGTGCCGTAGAACTGCTTGCCTGCCGCGCCTTCCAGCGAACTCGAAGCTGAACTCAACTTGCCTCCTGTTTATCGTGAACGCCCATTCCCGACTCGATGCTCGGCAGCGATTCACAGGCACTCCTCGCAGATTTCTCCGCGAAGAGCGCAGAAATTCTCAAAAATTCTGTCTCGAGGTTACAGCGCTATCGGCTGGGGCTTCTGTCCGGCGTGGCGGGCAAGCGCTTCACTTCCGGCATAGACACGCAGCTTCTTGGCGCGACGCGCACGGAGCTTGTTTTTTGGCAACATCCCAAGCACCGCCTCGCGCACCACCTCTTCTGGACGGCGTTGCAACAGCGTCCGGATCGGAATCTCTTTCAACCCGCCCGGTGCTCCGCTGTGATGGCGATAAATCTTCTGATCGATCTTGTTGCCCGTGAGCTTGATTCGCTCGGCATTGATCACGATCACGTGATCGCCCGAATCGAGAAACGGCGTGTAGTTCGGCTTGTCCTTGCCAATTAAAAGTCTAGCCACGCGCGTCGCCAGGCGCCCCAACACGATCCCGTTCGCATCCAGCACGAACCAGTTCTTCCCTACTGTCAGTTCTTCGGCCTCTCGGCCCTTTGGAACATACGTCCGCATCTGCCCAGTCACACCTTTCCTTCAAAAGACAAACCCTAACTATAGGCTAGCCCGCGATTTCTGTCAACGAAATGCGATCTGGGATATTGGGGCGATAGTTTCAGGCCGGCGCTAGTTCCCTACAACAAACAAATGTCCGTTGTTTTGCGTGTACAGCTTGCCGTCAAGCCCGATCGATAGCGGCGTGTACGCAGCTCCTAGCGCGATATTCAGGAACATCTTCCCTCCCGGAGTCGTGAAGATTCCCGAATGCCCTTGCGGTAACACGTAAATGTTCCCGTCCTCGCTGTTCACGTACACATTGCCGGTCGAATCGATTGCCGGCATGTTGATGCACCACTCGTAGCCATTAGGGTGGTTCGCGTCGATCGTCGTGCTCTGAAACTGCCATTCGATGTTCATGTTTGGGTCAATCTGCGTTATGTAATAAGGGCCCGGCGGCAATGACTGGCATACCGGACTACTCAGGAAACAATACTGCGGCGCATCATAATGATTGTCTTTGATCACGATCGAATAGGTTTGCCCGTGCGTCCACACACCGGGCGTTGAATCCCATCCGAAAAAGAACGCATTCAAGAAATTCCCCGCTGAATCGAAATGAAATAAATGCCCGCGCTCCGCGTTGTAATTATCGAGCGCGCCAAAAACCACAGAACCATCCGGCAGTGCGGTCGGCGAGGAGGACGCCTGATCCACGATCGATCCGGACCCCATCGCATTTGTCGTCGGATCCACCCCCATCGTGGTTCCCAGCCGACAAGCGTTCGGAGTTCCAGTCGTCGGCCCAATGGGAACAAGCATGCCGCAGCCGTCGTTTAAAACATTTTGTAGCGAAGCAGCCCATTTCGGCGTCAGGTTTGAATTCACCGCCACGAGATAGCTAACCATTGCGTCAAAGTGCGCCCGGCTACCTGTGTAAATCGTTCCATCAGCCGCAATGGCCGGAGCAATGTTGACGCCCGGACGCTGCGACCCGCACGCGCCCGGAAAGAATGGGGCCGTTGAACCTGAACTCGGCGGCCAAGGAAGCGTCGTCACCGCATTGGGCAGCGATGCGAATGTACCCGGGCAAGACATCGAATTGCCGGGCGGCGCATTCGGCACGAGCGTGGCATACGTCACCTTCGTCGCGGAATCGCTCGGCGTGATCTTCACCAGCCACGCGTTTGCGACGTCATTTGAATTCCACGGATTCCCGCCCGTCACGTTGAGTTGGATCACGTTGTAAAAAATGTTTCCGCTCGAATCCGCCGAAAGCGGACCCGAAACGAACGTGTTGGCCGGCGTGACTCCGTTCACACCGCTGAAAGGATTAATTTGCGATGTGCTCGTTCCCGTCGTCTTATCCACTTTCCAAACAGTTCCGGCCGCACCGGGCACGTAAATGAAATTGTTCGCCTCGATTGGGTGAAACACCGGCTCCCATCCCTGAAGCCCTCCGGCACCTATACTGAAATTTGCCGCGTTCGGCTCCGGAACCCAATCGCTTTGAAACGTCCAGATCGTCGCCAATTGCCCGTTGATCCACGTATACCGCCGCTCGTTCCAAATCATGGAATTCCAGCTGTTGGGCCCGCACGCCGCTCCGTTCTGCCAGCTCCCAACCGGATTGCACGAATTGTAAGTCCCGGTCTTCAACACCATGTACACATCATTTCCGTCAATCACCGGCGTTTGCTCGTGAACCACAAGCTCGCCTCCGAGTTCCGCTTTCTCCTGGGCGATGAACGGATCGTAAACAATATCCGCCAGCTTACTTGTTAGGCCCTGCCCGGCCACGTTCACCATCCCGGTGTGCTGCGGGTTGCTTCCCCACTGCGGCCAGAAAGGAGTGTTGGCAGCTTGCGGATTCACCATGAACGTCACGGTGATTGTCGCGGGCGACCCCTGAGCGCCCGTCGCGGTCACGGTGATATGGCCCGTATAAGTGCCAACCGCCAAGCTCCCCAGCACAGCGGTGATTGTTAATGTCCCGGGCGTCGTTCCGCTTGCCGGCGCCACCATCAGCCAGCTCGAATCGCTAGTCGCTGTGAAATTAAGCGCACCGCCCGTGCCTGTGTTCGTCACATTCACCATTGCGGGAACGGGATCGTTTGCGATGCCGAATAAAGCTGAGAAAGAAAGAGTGGTCTGAGAAACGGTGAGTATTTGACTACCGCTTTTGCCGCCGCCTCCGCCACATGCCGCCAGCACGGCGCACAGTATCGTCACCCATACAATTCCGGCTGTTCGATTCATCCGTGCACCCCTCGCTCGCGCCCAGCGACTCGCGGCAATATCACCTTTGAAGTCACGCTGCCAGCATCAGTTGTATTCAGATACTTAGCTTGTGAAGGGAATATAACCGCCGCAAGAAATAATGTCTGCAGAAAATAACCGCGCAGAGAATTGATCAGAAGAAACAAAAAGAAAGAAGAACCGGTTGGCGAGCCACACCTTCTGGCCCGCCCCGGTCTTAAGAGTAGTCAACCGGCTCCGCCGAACCGGTTTCGCCGCCGCTGTTAGTCGGACGAACTGCTCGAAGCCGTCCGCATCGAGCGTGTATAAGCCGGCTTGTCCGCATCGTTGTCGCTGCTGGACGACGCATCGCCTGTCTTATCGATCTCGATGGAGCCTTTGAAGTACGCGCCGTCCTCGATCATGATCCGCGCAGTCGTCAAATCCCCGACTACCGAACCGTCCTTCTTGATCTCGATGCGGTCGCGCGCTCGCAGATTGCCCTTCACATTTCCGAATACTGCCACTTCGCGCGCAATGATATCGGCAGTCACTTTCGCGCTGGCGCCGATCGTCAGCTTCCGGTCTTCCAGATGGACAAGACCTTCGACGGTGCCGTCAATATGCAGATCTTCGTTGCCGGTGATCTCGCCCTTCACGTGCAGACTTGCTCCCAGACGAGCCGTGCCGCCGCCCGACGTCGTCGCAGGATACGGAGAATCCAGTGGTGCCATCGTTTTTACCTCCCCGGTAATTGGTGTTGCGGATGGTGTCGAAGGCTTGGACTGCTGCGGGAGCGGAGTCTTTGCCGGAGTCTCCGTTTTTTTATCTCCCCACATTTACCCTCCTTGGGCCTGGTCTCGCTGAAAGTAGAATGACTGGGAGTTCAGAATGTAGTCCCGCAGGCAAAGAATGGCAACCCAAATTGAAACAACTGTGTTCGGAGAGCCAACTCGACGTCGCTCGAAAATCAAGAAGAGGAAAATACAGAACGTGAACCTGAAAACCCGACCGAATTATTACTACGGCGAAATTAATACTTCCGCAACACGCCCACCACGCGTCCCTGAATTCTCACGTCCGTAGCCGCCACTAGAATAGGCGACATCTGAGAATTTGCCGGCTGCAAACGTATCTTCCCGCCCGGCTCGCGATAGAATCGCTTCACCGTAGCTTCGTCTTCTCCCACCAGCGCCACCACGATCTCTCCCGGATTCGCCACCTGCGTCTGTTCCACCACGATGAAATCCCCGTCGAGAATATGATCCTCGCGCATCGATTCGCCCTTCACCTGCAGCACGAACGTGTTCTGTCCGCGCGCAAAATCGGCCAGCGAAATCGTCTCCTTATCCTCCACGGCTTCCAGCGGACTGCCCGCCGCGATCCTTCCCGCCAGCGGCAACTCAATTACATGGCGGTCCAGCACCTGTTCGCGAACCGGTTTCGGAAGCTGTACGACCTCGATTGACCGGCTCTGGTTGTAGCCGCGCCGTATATAGTTCTTCTTTTCCAGCGTAGACAGGTGCTTGTGAACGGTCGCGAGTGACGTCAGCTTCAAAGCGCGCGCAATCTCCTCAAAACTCGGCGAATAGCCGTTCTTGTTCATGAACGCAACAAGGTAGTTAAGAACTTCTTTTTGCCTCTTCGTCAATGTCATCGCAACCCCCAAGGGCCTTTTACCAGCGTGGCGAAGATAGGCGAACTAAAAGCGAAAGTCAATAGTACTCCAAGACAGGTAGTGACTTACCTTGAAGTACAGGTCGTCCATCTGTCCTTCAAATGACCCATATCTATTGCCGCGCTCATCTGTCATCGTGCACGCGTGCTAAAGGGAAATATTCCTGAGGTTCTGGCTACCAGCCCCCTGGGCATTGCCTGTCCTTTCTGCAGGATCAAGCCCGGGTGGGCCTGCATGACAACTTCAGGCGGCTTTTCCGCTGTGCATCTCGCCAGAATCAAAGCGGCGGCGGTAACCAGGCGGGCCGGTAAGCGGTAGTTCCCAGGGGCGGGGCTTTATATCTTTTATCTTCGACATTGCATTTTCTACATTGCATCGCATGCCCATTCGGAGTTAGATTTCCTGCCAGCGTGGCTTGCGGGTTGGCTGTAGGTTTGCCAAACTTGGGTGGATTTTCGCAGTTCCTTCACGGAAAAAAACAATAGAATCCGCGGTTCGGCTGTAACGAAACCGGGCCGAAGTGCACCATTCAATTGGATATTGCCTTAAGTAGCGGAGGTATCGGTGTCCCGGCGTTTAGTTCTCACTTTCATCCCGCTGTTGGCCCTCCAACTGTCGCCATCCGCCCTCCGCGCATCCCAAAACACGCAAGCAAATCAGAATTCCGCCGGTGCGGCTCCTCAGCAAGACCGACCTGATGGCGCCCACACACAGAGCCCTCCGGCAATAAGCGGCTCTTCGCGGTCAGGATCTTCGGGTAAAGCGGATACACCGCCGCCCGATCGCCCCAACAAGCCTGATGCGCCCACCCCTCAACCTGCAGTCCCCGATAACGTCACCCCAGATTCGGCGGCTCGCCCCGGCCTTGCTACTCTGAAAATATGCCTGCGCATGCCAGACGACGCCGCATTTAGCGGTTCGGCAAGCATCCACGTGATGCCTAGCGAAGGGTATGAGGTGAGCGGCACACCCTCTGAATCCGATGGCGAGATGATTTTCGCCAGTATGCGGCCTGGAACATACACCGTTGAAGTAAGTGCGCCCGGCTTCTTGACGGTGCGGCAAAAAATAGAAATCGAACCGGGCAATCGCCTTCGAACTCAGTTTGTGGTCATGAAGACCAAACCGCTCCCCGTACGCGCAACGGAAGCGTTGCCCACGCCGCCTGCATCCACACCCTCTCCCGAGGCGCAACCGACACGTGCGTCCTGGATTCCACCAGGCATCGACGATCTCGTGCCGGACGTCCAGCCTGACGTCGAGTGCCCTCTTCCCCAGGTTGTCAAAGGCGCCGGCCTGCGCATGATCCAGCTCGTGATGAACCTCCAGAAATTCAGCGCCACAGAGCGCCTTGAGCACTATCCAATAGACTCCACCGGTAAGCGATTGATCGCTCAGGTCCGCACCTTCGATTACGTCGCGCAGGTGACAACCTTGCCGGGCGGCCTCTTCAGCGTCGACGAATATCGCAACGGCAGTTTCGACCGCTCGCGCTTTCCCGCCAACATTGCAACCGAAGGTGTTTCCGCGATGGCCCTGATTTTCCACCCGGTTCTGGCGTCGGATTTTGATTTCAAATGCGAAGGGCTTGAGAATTGGCACGGCCAGCCTGCATGGCTCGTTCATTTCAGGCAGCGTGAGGACAGGCGCAGCCGGATCGGAGGCTATCGCACACAAGATCACTACTATCCATTTATCCTCAAAGGACTCGCTTGGATCGACGCCGGCTCCTACCAGGTGTTGCGTCTTGAAACTGAGTTGGCCCAGCCGATCCCCGAAGTTGGACTGACAAAGGAACTCTTCATTATCAACTACGGGTCGGTTGTGTTTCACTCACGCAAAATTCAGCTCTGGCTTCCCCAAACAGCGGAGCTGTACATGGAGCGGCGCGGAAACCGCTTCTACCGCATTCACACATTTGCGGATTTTAAGATCTACACCGTCGATGCGGACCAGAGCATCCACGCGCCCAAAGAATCCTACTGTTTCACCAATACGACGGATCGGGACATCGCCGGAATTCTGACGGTTTCGCCAATGTCGGGAATCTCGCTCAATGCCGTTTCGATTCGATTCATTGTTCCGCCCGGCAAGAGCATCTACAAAACTGTAGGTCCCGGCAAAGACGTCAACATGCCGGTTGACGACGTAGGCTCGGCGACCTTCACTCACAACGGGTCTGCCGACGCGATCAAAGTGGACGCATACCTCGTTAAGGAAAGCACCCTCGACGTAATTGCCGATACGCAGGTTTCAATAAGCCCTTAGGAAACGAGTCAACAAACAGCCGGGGCGCTATCTGCTTGTTGGCAGTCCTTTTCACTCACATCGTCAACACGGCCCGGAACTGCGCCTTCCCGCTCATCATCCGCGCATACGCTTCCGCAGCCTGTCGATTTCGCCGGCTACAAACAGCCCCGAATGACCTCCAGAATGCCCCCGTCGGATGCGCGAGCTGTTCGCAGAGATTCAGCTCGCGCCGGATCTATTCATTCGCTTTCTGCGACTGCGGTTTCTCAGCTTGCTTTCCTTTAATGTATGAACGCGAAATTAATCCCCGTCGAGAAAATCACATCGTTCGATTTCGTTCCCACAATCGGTGGATTGCTCACGTACCGATCGCTGATCGCGAGCTGCAAGCCCAGCCACTTGTTAATTTTCGTCACCGACGCCGCATCCAGCGCAAACCGGTATTGCCCCGTGTTCGTCAAGTCGGGATAAAAATAGAACTGCTCCGTAACCACAGTCGTCGAGCCGAACTTGCGCGTAAAAGTTTCACCCGTCGTAACTCCCGCCAGGTTTCGATCCGTGCCCATTCCCTCGCCATTCGTCGCACCGCTGTACGTTTCACGCGTGTAGTTCACCCCGCCGAGCAAGTCCAGAGTTGTCCTGTCGGTATTGATCAGGTGATAGCCGAGCCCAACTGAATAGATCGACCTCAGGTCGAGGCCTTGCAACTCATTGTGGGTAAAATCCGCGGACCCGAATGCGAAAATCCGTTTCGTCAAATTTCGGTCGTAACGCACTCCCGCCACAATTGAATTCGCCGTCGTCCCTCCGCCCGGCAGATCATTGCTTGAATAGAGAGAAGTAAAGTAGAGCGTGATCTCATCGTGCAGAGTTTTCCGATCCGCCGTAAATCCGGTGGTCAGGTTAGTCGTCTCGCTGTTCCCGCGAGCCAGCGCAAATCCGAGGCTCGCGCCTCCCTTCCAGTCTTCCAGAATTCCGGGATGCAAGCTCTTCTCATACGCCGCCTGCTCTTCCTCTGACCGGATCGCCGTCACATTCGCATATGGCACGGGAAGCGCGCCCGAGTCTCTCGTATGCACCACCAGGTTCCCACCCTCCGTCGTTACGTCTCCGCTCACTGTCTTTTTGTCCGGCGTCACCACATACAGGGGCTTCTCGGATTTCACCTCGGCAATCGTCGGCCATTTCACTTTGATCTCGCCGGCGAAATCGGTCTTGAATGTCAGTTCTTTCCCATCGGAGCTGACGATCGTGCCCGTCAAGTGATCTCCATTCTTAAGCACCAGCGTATCGGCACGCGCAACGGAAGCGACAAACGACAACACTCCTACTGCCAGGCAAAAACGCACGAAATTCATCTCTGCTCCTTCGGGGAGTTGGATTGCGTCCAAGTGGGACGAACAGCGGCTGGTGCTGCGCGACAAGTGTCAACAACTCGCGGCCAGAAAACAACTCCTAAATCAATTGCCGATGGCTCTGACCTTCTTCCCTTTGTGTCGCCCGTCACATGCGCAAGGTATACGCGTCACAGAATTTCCGCATCTCACTCATTAGCATGTTTCCGATGCTCATGCCGATGTTCATAACGTCACGCCACGATTCGGATTTTCATCACCCTCTTCGTCCCGCTGTGCTACGATTTCCAATCGGGGCGAGAAACCCGGCACCTGCCGGTTGCACTTGGGAAGAAAGGGTCTATATCCCTCTGCTGTTTGCCTCATCCATGACTGGGGATTCTGAAAATATATGCCAACGACCATAACGGAAGTTCCGCGCCGCAAGCGCGAAGTAATCGATAAAGCCTGCATTCGTTTTTGCGGTGACTCCGGCGACGGAATGCAAATCACCGGCAGCCAGTTCACGAATACAGCAGCGCTCTATGGCAACGACCTGGCCACGTTCCCTGACTTCCCGGCCGAGATCCGCGCTCCTGCCGGCACTCTTCCCGGCGTCAGCGGATTCCAGGTCCATTTCTCTTCAAGCGACGTCTACACGCCCGGCGACGCAGTTGACGTCCTGGTCGCCATGAATCCCGCCGCGCTCAAAATGAATTTGCCGGACCTGCGCACCAACGGGATCCTGATCGTCAACCTCGACAATTTCAAAGAGAACGACCTTCGCAAAGCACAGCTCGCCGTCAGTCCGCTTGAGGATCATTCGCTCGACGGTTACCGCCTCTTCTCGGTCGAGCTTACAAAGCTCACTCGCGCCGCCCTCAAAGAATTGGGCCTCGATGCGAAGAGCATGGACCGCTGCAAGAATTTCTTCGCGCTCGGCATGTGCTACTGGCTGTACAACCGCTCGATGGACGCTACCCTTCGCTATCTCGAGGACAAATTCAAAGGCAAGCCGCAACTCGTCGCCGCCAATCGCCTCGCCATGCAGGCCGGCTATAGCTATTGCGAAGCCACCGAAGCATTCCAGATCAGTTACGAAATTCCGCCCGCAAAACTTTCGCCCGGTACCTATCGCAACATCAGCGGTAACGCTGCTCTAGCGATGGGTTTCGTCGCTGCGTCCGAAAAAGCCGGCATTCCGCTTTTCCTCGGTTCGTATCCCATCACACCGGCGTCGGATATTCTCCACGAGCTTTCGCAATACAAAGATTTCGGCGTAATCACCTTTCAAGCCGAGGACGAAATCGCCGCCGTCACATCAGCCATCGGCGCGGCCTACACCGGCGCACTCGGCATCACCACTACCTCCGGGCCAGGCATGGCCCTTAAGACTGAGGCTCTCGGCCTCGCCGTTGCCGTCGAACTTCCCCTCGTTGTCTGCGACATCCAGCGCGGCGGCCCCTCGACCGGCCTTCCAACAAAAACCGAACAAGCCGACCTCTTGCAAGCGCTCTTCGGCAGAAATTCCGAAGCTCCGATTCCCGTTCTGGCGCCTTCTTCGCCGGGCGATTGTTTCTGGGTCGCGCTCGAAGCCAGCCGCATCGCCATCAAGTACATGGTTCCCGTCATCATTCTCTCTGACGGCTACCTCGCCAACGGCGCCGAGCCCTGGAAAATTCCAGACGTCTCCGAGCTTCCCGAAATTCCCGTGCATTTCGAAACCAACACGGAGGATTTTCATCCGTATCGCCGCAATCCGACGACGCTCGCCCGGCCGTGGGCGATTCCCGGTACGCCCGGTCTTGAGCATCGCGTCGGCGGCATTGAAAAGCAGGACGTCACCGGTAACATCAACTACGACCCGCTCAATCACGAGCGTATGGTTCGTCTGCGCGCAGCAAAAGTCGAAGCCGTTGCCGACGACATTCCCGACGCCGTTCCCGCAGGCGATCAGTCCGGCGATCTCCTCATCGTCGCCTGGGGCTCAACGCATGGCCCAATCACCGCTGCGCTGAAAACTGCGCGCGCAAAAGGCCAATCCGTAGGCCACGTTCATCTCCGCCATCTGAATCCGCTTCCGCGCAATCTAGGTGACGTGCTGAAGCGCTACAAGCACATCCTCGTCCCCGAGATGAACATGGGCCAGCTTGTGATGATCTTGCGTGCCAAATTTTTGGTCGACGCCCAGGGCTACAATAAAATTCAAGGCAAGCCCTTCAAGCAATCCGAGATCGAGCAAAAGATCGACGAAATCCTGGAGTAAGGTCTTACGTCAGGGTACTTTTTCGTGCGAAATGTGAAGTTGATTACGTCAGGGCACGGCTTCAGCCGTGCCGCAACCGACGAAGAAGCAAGCGGCTTTAGCCGCTGAGGTCCAAAGAGGAAACGTAAAATGACAACGGCCACTTTACCCGTCTATACCAAAAAAGATTTCCAAACCGACCAGGAAGTCCGCTGGTGCCCAGGCTGCGGCGACTACGCCATCCTCGCCGCCACCCAAGCCGTCTTCGCCGAACTCGGCGTCCCACGCGAAAAATTCGTCTTCATCTCCGGCATCGGCTGCTCCAGCCGCTTCCCCTATTACATGAACACCTACGGCTTTCACACGATTCACGGCCGCGCCCCTGCCATCGCCACCGGCGTAAAGCTCACGCGCCCCGATCTTGACGTCTGGGTCGCCACCGGTGACGGCGATTCCCTCTCCATCGGCGGCAATCACACCATCCACATGCTGCGCCGCAACGTTGGCCTCAAAGTCCTCATGTTCAACAACAGAATTTACGGGCTCACGAAAGGCCAGTATTCCCCCACATCCGAAATCGGCAAGAAAACGAAATCCACTCCCTACGGCACCGCCGACCGCCCGTTCAATCCCATCTCGCTTGCCATCGGCTCGGAAGCCACATTCGTCGCGCGCACCGTCGACGTCTTCCAGCAACATCTCAAAGAAATTCTCAAGAAAGCCGCCGCGCACAAAGGTGCCGCCTACATCGAAATTCTGCAGAATTGCAATATCTTCAACGACGGCGCGTGGGAAACGCTCACCGAAAAAGACGCTCGCAGCGAACAAATCGTTTACCTTGAGCACGGCAAGCCGCTAATCTTCGGAAAGAATCGCGACAAAGGCATCCGCATGAACGGCTTCGACCTCGAAGTCGTCCACCTCGGCAACGGCAACGGCCTAACCGAAAAAGATCTGCTCGTCCATGACGAGCACCATCCCCGCGCCGCCTACGCCTTCATGCTCAGCCACATGGAACAGCGCCCCGGCTTCCCCACGCCCATCGGTGTCCTGCGTTCCTGGAACGACGTCCCGCGCTACGAGGACGTAGTGACCCAGCAAATTCGCGACGTCCAAACCAAAAAAGGCAAAGGCAACTTAGCCAAACTCCTCCGCGCAGGCGACACCTGGGAAGTCCGCGCCTAACTCAATATTTTCTTCAGTAGGGGCACGGCATGTCGAAGATCCCGCATGGTCTCGCGGGGCCGTGCCTTGAACGCGCCCTCACCACGCATCCGCCATCCGAGCACTCCTGCACACCCAGGTCCCCGGACTATCCTGTCCGCGCCCGCTTCACATTCGCCCGCATCCAAGCTGTGAAGGCGCCTTCTTCAAGTCTCCCGGCAGCAAGACTCAGCACCGCCTCCGCCGCGTCTTCCTCAGACGCCACAAAACGACAGCCATTCAGCTCAAGAAACAGCACGCCCACCACGAAACCGGTGCGTTTATTTCCATCAATGAACGGATGATCCCGGACAATCCCAGCCGTATAAGCAGCCGCCATCTGGACCACGTCCGCCCCAGCCTGATACGCGCGAAGCTGCTGCGGCCGGGCCAGCGCCGATTGCAGCAAGCCCTTATCGCGCAAGCCTGCCGCTCCGCCCTCCAGCGCCAGCAGGCGATCGTGCAATGCCAGCGCATCGCGCTCGTCGATCCAGACCGGCTCTCTCACTTCGCCAGCACGTGCAGAGTATTGCGGTAGCGGCGAACAATATCCTCAGCCTTCTTCATCTTCTTTTCGAAAGCGGGATCGTACGCCGTCAGTTGGTAGGCCCCTTCGGCCCCCTCAATCAGAAAAAGCCGATCGCCCTCATCCGCCTTCAGCCGGCTCACAGCCTCCTTCGGCAGCACCACTCCCAGCGAATTCCCGATTTTGCGAACCTTAAGTTCCAGCATCCGCCCACCTCCTCTGTTATAACAATTGTAGCAACAACGCTCGGATGTGTCCATTACCAGTGGCACAGGCACTCCTGCTTGTCCTGACGCAGGAAGGGCCTGTGCGTTTTTCGCCTCAGCCACCCCGATCGAACTTGGCAATCCACGCTGACGTTCCTGTGGTTGTCCACCTCATCTGAACTTCCGCTCGGTCTCTGCCTCATTTCAAATCTGAAATTTTAAATTTGAGATTTCTCACTTCCCCTCGCAAGCCCACCGACGCCCATGGTGTACGATTATCCTTCAGTGTTTCAGCGGATTCCCGGGAGGGCCGCTTCTAGCCAATGATCCTGCAAGGTTTCCTTCGCATCCTCAGCTTCTTCGACGTCGCCGAAGCCATCGAAATGGAAAAACTGCGCGTCATCCTCGGCCCCGAAGCCGCCCCGCGCTCTCCCGCCTTCACCCATCGCAGCCCCGAATACGCGCAAACGCAGCAGCACGCCCCCATCGTCGAATCGGTTGGTCCCGTCACGCTCTCCACCGGCGAAAAACTCGAAGCTCGAATCAAATACTACTGGTTCGGCGTCGCCGGAATCGAACTAGCCACAGAATTCAAATGCGATTTCAATTCCCTCTGCATCCAAACCTATCGCTGGATGAACGCTCCCGAAGTCGAGCAAGCCGCCGAAGCACTCCTGCGCGCCCGCCTCGACCGCTTCCGCCCCGTCCTCATCAAGCCCTCGGAAAAATGGCTCGACGAAGACTACCTCGTCATCGACATCGAATCCGCCCAGCACCCCGACGGCCGCCCCGCCGCAGGCGTCGAAATGCTCCAATCCTACGCCGACCAGATCACCCAACTCGTCCGCGGCGAACTCATGCCTCTCGCCGCTTCAGAACGCGACGAAATCGTCCGCTCCGCCCTCTCCTACTATCCCAGCGATCTAGTCGTAGTCGGCTGGGCCGCCGCCCTCGTATACGACAAGCCCGACGCCACCCCCGCCGCCATCGATCTCCTCGAATACGCCAACACTCAATTGCTCGAGTTCCGCTACTACGACGAGCTCCTCACCACCCTCCTCTCCAACGTCTACAGCTCTCTCGAAGGTCACGAAAGCTTCCTGGCCAGTTGGCGACTCGCCCGCCGCGCCGGCCGCCTCAATCGCATCCGCCTCGACATCATGGATCTCACCGAGCGCACCGAATACGCCGTGAAATTCATCTCCGACACCTACTACGCCCGCGTCTACGCCCTTAGCTCCGCAAAAATCGGCGTCAACGACTACAAAACCCTCGTAAGCGAAAAGCTAAAAACCGCCGGCGAACTCTACGATTTCATGGTCGCCCAATTCAACGAGCGCCGCATGTTCGCCCTAGAAGTTGTCGTCGCCGTCCTCGTCCTCCTCGACGTAATCCTCCTACTCCGCGGCAAATAACCCGCCCGCTCTTGTTGACGTGATTTCGCTTTTCGCACCTTCGGCCCCCGCCAGCTCTTTGCCTTCGCCTCCGCTCCCCCAAAGCTGTCATCCCGAGTCAGTCGAGGGATCTGCATTTGCTTTTTCTGCCTTGCGCCTTTAGCCTCATTTGAAATTTCAAATTTTCAATTTGAAATTCATCCCAAAGCATCACGCCCTCGCCTCTGCGGGCACCCGCAAGAGCCAAGGCTGAACTTCGGAGTTAACTACTGGAGTGGTATCATCCTCACGGAAGCGCCGTCAATTGCGGAAACCACGGATGTGCAGGAAGAAAGGGAACCCACCTGCTGCAAAAATTCGAAAGGCTTCAAAAGACGGGCCACGGTAAACTAACGGCTTTCGCGTCCAGGCAGTGCTTCGCCCGCCCAAACTAGGTAACCCTCGCCATCATACGCAGACACGAATACGCAGCTAACTGTTTCAGCAAACCTTTTCAATTCATCCGTCGTGAGGGCGATTTGTTTGGAATCTGAGGCTAAACGACTAGTCGGAATTCGTCCCAATGCTCCCCAAGATAAAGGGGGATGGGAACTCTCCAGAATCGCTTCGCAAACCTTAGCGGCATCGCAATCCGCAGCGGTCAAGAAGTGATAAACCTCAGCACCGTGTGTCGCCAAACGGGACTTCGCGCGATTGAGCCAAGAATCGCCTACCTTTGCAAGGTGATTCTCAAGCAAGCAAAGGCTTTCGGAATCCAATAAAGTGCGAATCAGCTCAGCCAGCCCTTCTCGAACACCAATCTTTGGAATTGCAACACCTGAAATAGTTCCCAGTTTGAAACGTTGGCGTTCACCTCCACCAATCACATGTCCTCTGTCGAACTGTGAAATCTCCAGAGGATCATAGGAATCGGGAACCAAGCTCTCGATTGTTCCTTTACTTAAGTTGATGCTGCGGAGAACAAGGGATGCAAGAGTCTTTCCCTGTTTGAGCTCTTCCCACATGTATTCAATTGCACTATTGCGTTCAATTCGGCGGGTGGCCCACCCTTTCTCGATGTGCATTCGTGGTCCCCACAATTTCAAAGCACTCCCACGCAAATGATACCACTCAACCATTCTTCCGATTCCTGCCCAGTCTTTGCGGGTGCCCCATCCTTCGCCGATTTTGCGAAGGGTGGGTGTTTTCGGTGTTGGTGTTGTTTTCGGTTTCCGGTTTCGCTCCAAGTTCCGCCCTCCTCTCCTAATCCGTCAACCCATCCGGCGTGCACAAACTCTCCTCCCCATACTGACGAAACCGGTAACTGCTTCACGCCCAGTTGTTCGTCTCGTAATTTCTCCTGAATCTCCGAACCACACAACTGCCCCGCCGCCAAATTCACCCTTCGCCCGCGAAAAAATACTGTATCATCCCGCGCAAATGAACAGTCGGCCCCCCAGCCTGTGGCGCCGGACTGCCGAAGTCCTGCGCTGGCGCGGTTTTTGGGTCCTTCTACTGCTGGGCGCGCGCAACATCCTGCGCCCGATTGTCTACTGGCACGTCTATCGAATCTTTGCCACCGATATTGCCGCGCAAGTCCCCGAACCCTACGCAAAAGAAAAAATCGAAACGAAAATCTGCACCCGCGATTGCAGCTGCCTCGACGAAGCCTTAACCCAAGTGGCCGCGCTCGGCGAAATCTCGCGCGACGAAGCGCGAAAGCGCCTCCAGCGCGGTGACGTGCTCGCCACGGCTTACGTCTCTGCCGAACCGGCCGGCTATGGTTGGATCTCGTTCGCGAGCGGCGTCGTCGAACTCGACTTCGGCGTCACATGGATCGTCCGCCCCGGCGAGGCCGTTCGTTACGGCAATTTCGTGCATCCCAAATGGCGCGGCCGCGGCATTCAAAGCTCGGTCAACACCGCCGTGAACGAGTACGCGCTCAAGCACGGCGTCTCCGTTACCCTCGGCTCCATCAGCGCGATGAACGCGCAGTCCTTGAGCCTCGCCAAACATTACAACCGCCTCACGGCGATGAAAGTCACGCTGATTCGCGTGCGCCCCTTCAACTGGCTCATCTGCCGCGCCTCCGGCGCGCCATTTAAATCCCGCTTCACGGCCTCCACGCCTTCCCACCAAAATTTCTCCTCGAAACATTCGTTGTAATCACCCTCTACTCCATGCTACCGTGACGCTTGGGTTATGAAATTTGCGCGCCAAGCCGGCCACATCGGGGACGAAACGTCCCGCCGACGTGAACTCCTAATCTACGGTTCCGCGATTAAAACTTCGGATAACCGGCTTATTTGCAACAGATACAAATTTATAATCGGCGGTAAAAAGGGGGCAAAGATTCGCAGTCCGCATCGCACCCGGACGCCAATCTCAACGCGAGGGCGATTCGACGAGTCGAGTCATTGCGCCTTCACCACTCTTGCGCAACCTGTATTAAAATGAAAACGAGCCAATCAAATGACAGAGCGTAAAGCGCCATTCGCCACCGTCGAAGAAGCCGTCGAAGAAATGCGCCAGGGACGCATGATCGTCCTCGTCGATGATGAAGACCGCGAGAACGAAGGCGACCTGACCATGGCCGCCGATTCCATAACGCCCGAAGCCATCAACTTCATGACCAAGTTCGGCCGCGGCCTCATCTGTCTCTCGCTCACCGAGCAGCGCTGCGACGCCCTCGACCTGCGGCAGATTTCGCCCCGCAACACCTCCGCCTTCGGCACCCCATTCTGCGAGCCCATCGACGCCAAGCGCGGAACGACGACGGGGATTAGCGCAGCGGATCGGGCTACTACTATTTTGGCGACCACGGATCCGAATACGCGGCCGGAGGATTTGGCGCGGCCGGGGCACGTTCACACTTTGCGCGCGCGGAATGGCGGCGTGTTGGTGCGCGCTGGGCAGACGGAAGCGTGCGTGGATCTGGCGCGGCTTGCGGGGCGCGATCATTCGGGCGTGATTTGCGAAATCATGAATGAAGACGGCACGATGGCGCGCGTGCCGCAATTGATCGAATTTTGCCGCGCGCACAATTTGAAACTTGCTACCGTCGCGGATTTGATTCGCTATCGTATGCAGCACGAACGCTACGTGCGGCGGATTGCGGAATCGGTGCTGCCGACGAAGCATGGAGATTTCCGGATGATCGCGTACTCGAGTGACATCGACCATGAAGTGCACGTCGCGCTGGTGCGCGGCGATTTGGGTGGCGATGCACCGTCAGCAGGCACAGCGAGCGGATTGCACGTGGATCCGACGGCGCCGCTCGTGCGCGTTCATTCGCACTGCCTCACTGGCGATGTGCTCGGTTCCACGGCGTGCGATTGCCACGAGATTATCGAGCGGTCGCTAGCTGCGATTGCAGCGGCCGATCGCGGCGTGTTTGTGTATCTGCATCACACCGGCCGCGGATTTGGAATTGATACGCGTGCGCCCGAAGACGCCGCGCTGCCTGAGATTCGTTACCATCGACGCGAAGGTAGCGAGCACGATTCTGGACGTCAGCGATTCGTGCAGCACGAGAGCGGAATCGGCGCGCAGATTTTGATCGATCTCGGGTTGCGGCGGATTCGCGTACTTACGAATCATCCGCGCAAAGTGGTGGCGCTCGAAGGTTATGGGCTCGAGATTGCAGATCAGGTGCCGCTGTCCATTGAACCGGCGAAGCGTGGCCACCAGGTTTTCTAGCAAGAGGCGATGGCACGCGCTGTCGCGGTTCTTACGCTGAGATCCTTCGGCATCCTGAACGATGGATGCTCTCAGGATGACAGGCTTTTTTTTAGGCAGCGCGCTACTGACTCAAGATCGAACGCTTAGAAATCTCAGTTACCTTCCGTAAACTAAAACTACAAACGAATTTGGCAGAATTGTTGGGCGCGGATGCTGATTTTCTGGCGTTGGCGCGGGGCGCGGGCCGAAGTCTGCTGTGACCAGGTAGACTTCGTGAGTTTTGGCATCGAGCGTCATGGTGCGAGCGCCTTTTTGCGTGGGGACTTCTTCGACGACTGTGAATTTATCGGGCGAGTCCTCGTGAATCACGCTGAGCGTGGCGCTCTGGCCGTTGGAGGCGAACGCGAAACCTGTGCCAGGATCAAAGCCGCATCCGTCGACGCCTTCGCCAATCGCGGGCGTCGCGATTACTTTGCCGGAATCGGCGTCGACGACCGCCATCATTTTATTATCGCAGCCGGCGAAGAGGCGGCGGTGCGCGGAGTCAATCGCGAGGCCCGACGGTTCCTGGCATGGCGCGAGCGGCCAGTGCGCAGTGACGGTGAGCTTTTGCGAATCGATCTGCCAGAGTTCGCTTTTGTCTTCGACGTTGACGTAGACGTGGCCAGCGCCATCGGCAACTGCAAATTCGAGTTTTCCCGCGAGCGCAACTGTTCCAGCGACGCTTCCTGTGGCGGCGTCAATTGCAGTGGAGTTCGAGCTGCGCCCGTTCATCGCGAAAACGCGTTTTGAAGCGGGGTCGTACTCGATCGCATCCGGATTTGTGCCTGCCTGCGCGCTGCCGGTGACCGCGAGCGTCTTCAAATCGAAAATCGTTACAGTGCCGGCGCGGCCGTTGGACGTGAAACCCCGATTAAATTCGTCGGCGAGAGCGATATCGTGGACGCCATCCGTGTTTGGAATTTCGCCGACAACCTTTTCTGAATCGACGTTCAGCACGATGACTTTCGACTGGCGCGAAATGAAGAGACGGCGGGTGGCGGAATCAAATGCGAGCGCGTCCCAGCCACCTTCGCCGCCAAGCGCGATTTTTTTCAGCAGATGGTAACCGCTGGGGCCGGGCATTGCGGCCGGCGCCGAGGCTGTCGTCAGATGATTTCTGGCATTGGCGCTTACCGCGGCGATCACAAAAGCCGAGGCCAATATACCTGAGATCGCGAAATATGAGAAACGAGTGCGCTCCATTTTGTAACTCCTTCGGCCTGTCTGAATTTATTTATGTTTGGTGTCTGGCGGCGCGATTGTGACATACGGGCGCAGCTTTTCGAGTTTTGATTTGGAGATTCCTTTGATGGCGAGGAGGTCTTCTATGCGTTGGAATGGGCCGCTGCGCTTTCGGAAATCGACGATGGACTTGGCTGTGTTTGGGCCGATGCCGGGGAGGGTTTCGAGTTGGGCGATTGAGGCGGTGTTGAGGTTGACGGGTTGAGTGGGGGAAGTTTTCTGGGCGAGGGCGGGGGTCGCGGCGAGAAAAAACAAAAGAGCTGTGGCTGAAGCTATCGTAGCAATTCGAACCGAATACATATCATCTCGACCACGAACGAAACAGCACTGCGAGGCCAAGCCCGATAAGCGACCACAGGGTAATTGCGACAATTAATTCGATGCGCTCTGTCTCTTTTGGGCGGTAAGTCTTTAGTACTCGTCGCAGACTAGCTTCCTTGTCTCCTCCCCTGGCCAACCATGGCACGAGAGCAATACACATACAGACAGCGAATGTTCCAAACAGCGCTTTCGACACGAAGCTCGGCCGACCGAAGACGACCAGAGAAACAAAGTACAGCATTAGAGACGCGTAGGTTGAGATCAGTACGAGCGTGTAAAGTAGCTTGTAATTCTCAAGTAGCCAATGCCGAAAGCCAGTCTGTCGCGGACGAATGAGACGAAAGGGACTGCGCGGGCGCCGGATCGAACCTGACTCTTCTGGACTAATTGGATTTGCCATTGGCGGTGTATTCGGTTACTGGGCCGAATAGGGTGGCTTGGTCGAAGATTTGGTCGCGGTCGCCTACCAGGACGATTTGGGCGTTGGCGGAGTCGAAGTGGCGGCGGGCTGCGAGCAAAATGTCGTCCGCGGTTAGGGCGCGAATTTTTTCGCGATAGGTTTCGAGATAGTCCTCGGGCAAGCGGTCGAGGTAGACGGTTGAAAGCTGACCCAGGACACCGTCCTGCGTGGCGACACCCAGCGAGAAGACACCGGTTAAATAGCTTTGTGCGCTTTCGAGTTCTTCGGGGGTGACTGGGAGCGAGCGCATGCGGTCCATTTCGTAGAACATTTCGGTGAGCGTGGCGGCGGTTACTTCATCGCGCACGGCGGCGTGGACGGTGAAAAAACCGTGCTGGTGGAGAGCGGTGATTCCGCTACGCGGGCTGTAGGTATAGCCCTTTTGTTCGCGGATATTCATTACCAGGCGCGAATGGAATGCGCCGCCGTAAATGGAATTCGCAAGCACCGTGCGAAACCAATCGGGATCGCGGCGCGTGATTGCGAGATTGCCGACGAGAACCTGCGTTTGAACGGCACCCGGCAGATGGACGAGATGCACCTGGCGCCCTAAAGCTTTCGGAGGAGCAGAAGAAATCAGCATCTCGGGCCGCGCGCCTTTCCAGCTTCCGAATGCTTTCTCGATTTGCGCGAGCATGTCTTCACTCGAGAAATCTCCGACGACCAGCAGGAGCGCATTCGAAGGCGTGTAATGATGCTGATAGAAATGCTGGAGCTCGTCTCGCCGGTAAGCGGCCACCTGTTCTTCGGTAGGCGCAACGACGGCGTAGCGATGGTCGCCGAATAAGACGCGGCGCATTCGTTCGTTGGCGAGGAACCCGGGAGTGGTGCGCTCGACGCGCAGGCCTTCGATTTTCTGGCGGCGTTCGCGTTCGAATTGATCTTCGGGGAATGAGGCGTTGCGCGCGAGATCGGCGAGCAATTCGAAAAGCCCATCGGAGAATTCAGCGAGTCCGCCGATGGAAATGGCGCTGTTGTCTGCGCCAGCGCTCGATCCGGCATCCGCACCCATGCGGCGGAGATCTTCTTCAATCTGGCGGCTCGTGCGCGTGGCGGTACCGGTGCGAATCACCCTGGCGGTGAGGTCGGGGACGCCCGGAGCCCTGTGCGCGGTGGCCGCGTTGCCACTGCGAATGAAAAGCTGGGCCGTAATTTTCGGAAAGGTATGCGACTCGGCGAGGACGACTTCCAGGCCGTTCGCAAGCGTCACCGAAGTGCGCTTCGGCCAGGCGACAGGACGTTCAGGTCCGAGAGCCGGCGCGGCGGTGGTATGGGGGCTGGCTGCGGGCATCGTGCTCGAGGACGTCGGCGTCATCGGGCGCCTCCATTCGATTTTTCGCTTCCTTCTTTGATCGGGCTGCGAACGACAATGGCACGATTGCTCGGGACGAAATATTTCTGCGCGACTGCTTGCGCTTGCGCGGGCGTGACGGCGAGGAAACCGTCGAGCACCGTGTTGACGCGTTTCGGATCGCCGTCGAAAAGCGTGAAACATGCGAGATAGTGCATGAGGCCAAAGCGAGGCATGTAGGAACCCATGCCGCCTTCGAGCATCGAGTAATAATCAGCGCGGAATTTCACTTTCACAGCGTCAAGCTCTTCGGCGCTAATTCCCTTCTCCTGGACGTCTTTAATAACGGAGTCGAAAGCGGCGATCGTGGCGTCGCTGGTGTATTCCGGGCGATGAAAGATGCGCGTGACCATTTGCGTGGGGCCATTGGTATCGAGGGCGTCGTAGCTGCCGTCGGTTTCCAGAGCGATCTGTTTTTCGAGGACAAGCTCGCGATAGACCCGACCGGAACGGCCGCCGTGCAGCACGCGTTCGAGGATTGTTGCCGCGTACCAATCGTCAGAGGTGCGAGACGGCGCGGTGTATCCGATCGCGAGGGCCGGAAGCGGACCAAACTGTTCAGGAACGGTTCCACGGCGCTCTTCGGTTTGGGGAGGTTCGGTAACGTCGGCGCGCGGCGGCGGAGGTTGAATGGGAATGTCCTCGAAATATCGTTTCGCGAAAGTGAAGGCTTCGGCGGGATCGAGATCTCCGAGCATTAGGAGGACGGCATTATTGGGCGCGTAGTAGGTGCGGAAGAAATGTTGTACGTCGGCGAGAGTGGCAGCGTCGAGATCGACGAAATCGCCGTAGAAATTGTGGGCGTTGGGCCAATTGCGGAATGCAACCGGAGGAAGATCGAGCCACGGGAAACCGCCGTAGGGCTGGTTCATCACATTGACGCGGACTTCTTCTTTCACGACATCGCGCTGATTGCGGAGATTTTCGTCGTCCACTTTGAGGGCGCGCATGCGATCGGCTTCGAGCCAGAGGACGCGTTCGAGGGCATTGGAGGGGACGGATTCGAAATAATTTGTGATGTCGTAGTTCGTGGTGCCGTTGAGCAGGCCGCCTGAGGAATTGATGAGGCGGATGTGTTCCATTTTGCCGGCGTTGGCGGAGCCTTGAAACATCATGTGCTCGAAGAGGTGTGCGAAACCGCTGCGTCCGCGGGGCTCGAGGCGGAAACCGATCTGATAGTAGACGCCGACGGTGACGACGGGAGCGGAACGGTCGGGCGATGCGACCACTCGCAAGCCGTTGGCGAGGGTGGTGTGTTCGACGGGGATGTGTAGCTGCTTCAATTAGGGTCTCCTTTACTTCAGGGGCTAAAGCCCCGTTCTCTTTCGATCTGCAATTTGCCGCGGTTGAAACCGCGGCCTACAACGACGGCCCGGCATACGACTTCGCCCTGACGATTCAGGCACGGCGGCTGAGAACACGGGCGACCTTTTTCTTCGTGGCCGCGGGCTTTTTTGAAAGCACGTGCGCAGACAGCAGCGCGAGAGCCCGGTAGGCATCCTGAAACTCGCGCGGAAAGCGGCGCAGCGCTTTTGCGTGTTTCGAAATCGTCGCGTAGTCGCCGCGCGATAAAGGGCCGGTCCAGGCAGCGTGCGGGCCGAGCAACTCATAATTATCCAGCATTTGGCGGATTAATGGGAGCAGGGCTTGGCTGGCGCTGCGACGAGTGAATCCGATTTTGAGGAGCATCTGAGTGGCTGACTCGACGAGGGCCAGGGCGTGACCAGCAACGACCGTACCGGAGGCGTGGTAAGCAGGCTTGTGATCGCCCTTGATGATGACTGGCGTGCCGCCGAGGGAGCGGGCGATTTTTTGGGCGGTGGCACGGGCGGCTGGAGCGCCTTCGATTGAGAAAATGACGCCTTCGAGATGGGGGGCGTTGCGGCCGCTGAAAGTTTGCATGGGATGCATCGAACCTGTGGCGGCGCCGCGGCGGGCGAGGGGCGCGAGAACGCGATGGTCGAGAGCGCCGCTGGTGTGGAGGATGATTTTGGTGCGGGATTTTTTGGTCAGGGCCGCGCGGCCGATTTTTGCGAGTTTTTGCGCCACGTTTTCGAGCACGTCATCTGGAACTGACAATAGGATTACATCGGCATTGAATGCTTCGGGCGTGAGGGAGGAGTGGGGCGTTCCGGCGCCGATGGCGCGGACTGCGGCGCGGGCGGTTCTGGGCGAGCGCGTGACGACGGTGCCGATTTGCCAGCCGAGTTTGCGGAGGCGTTTCGCGATGGTTTGACCGACGCGGCCTGCACCGATGATGGAAATTGTGCGCGACATTGTGTGAGATGAAGAGCGTGACATCGAGCGTGATAGCATAACTTGTTCGTTCACCGTGCGGTGGAGGAAATTGGACGTTGCACAGGCTTGCGCTGGCCCTCACGTTCACCGCCGCGCTGTTTTGGGTTCTGAACGCTATTGACGTGGCGCTTGGCTCACGAAAAATTCCTGCCCTTCGAGATATCGCGCCGCCTGACGATGCGGATTGCCCACCGGTATCGATTCTTTTTGCTGCTCGTGACGAGGAGGAGAAACTCCCGGGCGCGCTGGCGACCTTTCTCGCTTTGGATTATCCGCGGTATGAAGTGATTGCGGCTGACGACCGCTCCGCAGACCGCACACCTGAGATTCTGAGGGCAGCAGCCGAGAAGGATGCTCGGCTGAAGTATGTGCGGATCGACGCTCTGCCTGCGGGATGGCTTGGCAAACCGTATGCGATGCAGCAGGCTTTTGAGCGCAGCAGCGGGGAGTGGATCGTGTTTTCGGATGCCGACGTGCATTTTTCGCCGGATTTATTGCGACGCGCGGTGGCGATGGCGAAACGGGAGGGCTGGGACCATCTCACAGTTCTAAGCAGCGTCGAGATGCATACGGTTGGTGAGAGGATCGCGCTGACATTTTTCGGAATGGGATTTTTGATGGGGATCCGGCCGTGGCGCGCGAATGATACGCGGTCGAAAGGTTATGTGGGAGTGGGCGCGTTTCAGTTGATGCGGCGAAGCGCGTACGAGGCGATTGGAACGCATCGGCGGCTGGCGATGGAAGTGGTGGACGATATGAAGCTGGGGAAACTGGTGAAGGAGGGCGGATTCCGGTCGGGAGTGGCGAAGGCGTGGACGGAGGTGCGGGTGCGCTGGCATGCGGGGCTGGGGAATCTTATTCGCGGGACGACGAAGAATTTTTTCGCGTCGTCTGGATACAACTTGGGGGTGGTGAGTTTTCAGCTGGTGATGATGCTGGCGACATGCGTGGCGCCGTGGGTGGCGCTGCCATTTTTGCGCGGGTGGGCGTGGATATTTGATGCGATTGCGGTGGGGATGATGATTGCGATTCATGCGGGGGTGTGTGTGGAGGTGGGGGCGTCGCCGGTGTATGCGTTGACGGAGCCGGTGGGGGCGTTGATTTTTTGCTGGATGCTGGCGCGGTCGACGATTGTGACGCTTTGGAATGGGGGGATTGAGTGGAGGGGGACTTTTTATCGGCTGGAGGAATTGAGGCGGGGGGTCGTTTGAGTTGGGGAACAGGAGCGATTGGTACTTGGATCTCAAATTTTAAATGCGGGAGGTAAGCAGAGGCGCACAGGCAGGAGTGCCTGTGCCACTTGAGGGGAGATCTCATCGTTGGCGACGCTGGGCGGGAGTTTGTGATGGTGCGTTCCGCTCTGGACTACTTGAAGAAGGAATAGCCGAGAGTGAGCATGTGGAGGTCTAGGCCGGGGTTGAAATCGTGGCGGTAGCCGTTGGAGATGTGCTGGTATTTGTAGGCGAGGGTCCAGGCGCGGGTGCGGGATGAGTTGAAGAGTTGGAAGCCGGCTTGAAAATCAAAATCGAAATTGAATTGGGTGCCGCCGGGGATGTCGACGGGGACTGGGCGCCGCGAGGCGATGAAACCTGCGGTGGAGGCGCCGATGATTTGGAAGCGATGCTTGCGGCGGAAATTTAGTTTGAGGCCGAGCGGATTAATGCCGCCGCCGTAGACGTGTTCACGGCTGACTTCGCAGAAACCTATGGGGAAATTATTTGGATTGGTGATGCAGGAGACGTATTTGGGCTCGTTGATGAATTCGATGGGGATGATGTCGAGCGTGTATTGCAAGGAGACGTAGGACCAATCGTAGATGGAATGGCCGTAGCGGAGGGCGAGGACGCCGAGTTGGCGATTGCTGGTGATGCCGATGAGGTGAGGTGTGCCAACGGAATAGCCGCCCCAGACGCCGAATTCGGTGTCGCCCTGGCAACGGGCGGAGGGGGCGAGGGCGAGGCCGCCTAAGAGCAAGAGCGCGACGGAAATTCCTCTGCGGAAAATTGCGAGTCCGTGTGGGGTGATCAAACAGGCCTCATCGAGCGCGGCGTTTGGCGGCCGGCTTTGGGGATTTTGATTCGATTGGCGCGGTTGCGGCGGCGGCGTCCGCTTGTTGCGGTTGCGGATTCGGCTCCGGTGATTGCAGATTTTGGACTGGCGCTGGTTGAGCCGGCGCCGAGGCCCCCGGCGGATTTGCGGCGGGCTCTACATTCAGCTGAGTTGCGACGGGGTCCACGTTTAAAACTGTAGCAGAAAAAATGGCGCCGAGGTCGCGTTGCTTTAGAGAGCGGATGCGATCGCGCAACGCGGCGGCGCGTTCGAATTCGAAATTCTTGGCGGCTTCGCGCATTTGCGATTCGAGCTGGGTGATGGCCTGGAGAAGTTCGTGTTCGCTGGAGATATTGCCGATGACGGCATCTTCGGCGGGCACGGTGAGGTAATCGGCTTCGACGATTCTGGCGAGTTGCATATCGACGGAGCGGATGATGGATTGCGGGGTGATGTTGTGTTCGCGGTTGTAGGCTTCTTGTTTTGCGCGGCGGCGGTTGGTTTCGCCGATGGCCTGGCGCATGGAGTCGGTCATGCGGTCGGCGTAAAGAATGGCGCGGCCTTCGATGTGGCGGGCGCAGCGGCCCATCGATTGGATTAGCGAGGTAGCGCTGCGGAGGTAGCCTTCTTTGTCGGCGTCGAGAATCGCGACTAGAGAAACTTCCGGGAGGTCGAGACCTTCGCGTAGCAGGTTGATGCCGATGAGGACGTCGAATTCGCCGCGGCGGAGGTCGCGAAGGATTTTGACGCGCTCGAGAGTTTCGATTTCCGAGTGCAGGTAGCGGCAGCGAACGCCTACCTCGGCGAAATATTCGGCGAGATCTTCGGCCATGCGTTTGGTGAGCGTGGTGACGAGGACGCGCTCGTTGCGCTCAGTGCGGATGCGGATTTGCTCGAGGAGATCGTCGACTTGGCCCTTCACTGGACGGACTTCGACTTGCGGATCCACCAGACCTGTGGGACGAATCACCTGTTCGACAACCGTGCCGCCGGATTTCGTGAGCTCGTATGGACCGGGGGTGGCTGAGACGTAGACGATTTGATTGGTGCGATGCTCGAATTCTTCGAAGGTGAGCGGGCGATTGTCGAGAGCGGAAGGCATGCGGAAGCCGAAGTTGACGAGGGTTTGTTTCCGCGAGCGATCGCCGTGGTACATGGCGCGGACTTGAGGGATGGTCTGGTGCGATTCGTCAACGACGAGCAGGAAATCCGACGGGACGTAATCGAGCAGCGTAGGCGGAGCTTCACCCGGGAGACGGCCGGACATGTGGCGCGAATAGTTTTCGATGCCGTGGCAATAGCCAATCGTGCGCATCATTTCGATGTCGAAGAGTGTGCGTTGCGTGATGCGCTGCGATTCGACGATTTTTCCCTGGCGCGATAGCTCGGGTTTCCACCATTCGAGCTCTTCGTAAATTCCCTGGATGGCGCGCTCTTTTTGCTCGGAGGGCAGCACGTAGTGCGTCTTTGGATAAATGGGGATGCGCGAGATTTCGCCCTCGCGGGAGCGGATTTCGCCGGTGAGCGGATCGATTTTGCGGATGGCTTCGATCTGGCTGCCCCAGAGTTCGACGCGGACGGCAAGATCGTCATAGGGCGGATAGATTTCGATCGTATCGCCGCGAACGCGGAAGGTGCCACGGCGGAGATCTTCGCCGCGTTCGTACTGGATTTCGACGAGCTTGCGGAGAATTGCTTCTCGCGCGATGGAATTTCCTTTTTCGAGCATTAGCATCATGCCGTAGTAGGCCTCGGGCGAGCCGATGCCGTAGATGCAGGAGACGGAGGCGACGACGATGACGTCGCGGCGCTCGAAAAGGGAGCGGGTGGCGCTCATGCGGAGCTTGTCGAGCTCATCGTTGATGGTGGCTTCTTTTTCGATGTAGGTATCGCTGGCCGGCACGTAGGCTTCGGGCTGGTAGTAGTCGTAGTAGCTGACGAAATATTCGACGGCGTTCGTCGGGAAAAACGAGCGAAATTCATGGTAAAGCTGGGCAGCGAGAGTTTTGTTGTGGGCGAGGACGATTGTGGGGCGATTGATCTGCTCGATCAGCTTCGCGATGGTGAAAGTTTTGCCCGAGCCCGTGACGCCGAGAAGGACCTGATGGCGGTCGCCGTCGTTGACACCGCGGACGAGCTGGGCGATAGCTTCGGGCTGGTCGCCGCGAGGCTCGTAGTCACTGGCTAGCTTGAATTTCATTGGCGAAGATCTCTGCTCGAAAAATGCGAGATGTTGAAAACTTTTATCGTATCAGAACCGAACAAGCGATGTTCAGATCCGAATGGGCTGAATGGAAGGCTTGCAGCCTGCGAAAAGAGCTGTGGGTCGGTGCAAAAAAGGCGCCGTTTACCGCCGATTAGAAAATTATATTCCATTGATTTTAGGGGATTTAGGAGAAGATTTAATCGCGGAACCGTGGATTAAAAAACCTGGAGTGGGCCTCGCGAGAAGGCGAGGCTCGGGGTCTATTCTCATTGAGCTCTCGCTGGGCCTCTTTGAGGTCTCTCTGCGCGTCTTGTAGCTAGTCTTCATAGTTCCGTGGTTACGGTAGCACAGAAGACCGATCACCTTCAATGAATATGTCGACGTCGTAGGAAAGGCCTCAGGTCAATTCCGGTCAGAGCTGGCCGGAACGGGACCTGAGCTACGAGGATTCGGGAGCGGGCTTGTTTGAATGGGACGTGAGCCACGGATTGCCGGAGCGATGGGTGGTGGGGGGAGAGCAAAGTCAAAGGACCACGACGAGAGAGGCACTGGTCGTGGCTACCGAGACTGAGATTGATCGCATGCAATGAGTGGATCGGATTGGTGGGGTGGGCGACGCGGGCGGTTCTGAGACCCGCCCCTACTGGGGGATTGACGATCATATGAAGAGGCGGCGCATGCGCCGCGCCCCCGGCAAGCCGGGGCGTAATAAAGCGGCGGCAAGCCGCCCTTCGGCTCTGCTCAGGACAAGCCGCACTCCATAGAAGCAGGGCCTCAGGTCAATTCCGGCCGAGACCGGCCGGAATGGGACCTGAGCTACGGGGATTCGGGCGCGGGTTTGCGGTTCGTTGACTTGATTTCTGGCGCGCCCTAAGATGTGCTGCGCGTGCCCAGCTCCGATCCGCTTGTTGGCCAGACGATTTCGCATTATCGCATCGTCGAGAAACTTGGCGGTGGCGGGATGGGTGTCGTCTACAAAGCGGAGGATGTGAAGCTCGGCCGCTTTGTGGCCCTCAAGTTTCTTCCCGACGATGTCGCGAAAGACCCGCAGGCTCTCGCCCGTTTTGAGCGCGAAGCGAAGGCGGCCTCTGCGCTGAATCACCCGAACATCTGCACCATCTATGAGATTGACGATCAACACGGCAACGCATTCATCGCCATGGAGTTTCTGGATGGCATGACGTTGAAGCATCGCATCGCCGGGCAACCGATGGAAACCGAGTTGATTCTGTCGCTGGCCATCGAGATTGCCGATGCACTTGACGCGGCTCACGCCGAAGGCATCGTCCACCGCGACATCAAGCCTGCCAACATCTTCGTAACCAAGCGCGTCCACGCCAAGATTCTCGATTTCGGTCTGGCGAAACAAGCAAAAGCAGGAACGGATGGCGATGCCACAGTGACGCACGAGGCGCAGCAGTTGAGTACGCCGGGCGCGGCCATGGGCACGCTGGCGTATATGTCGCCGGAGCAAGCGCGGGGGAAAGAACTGGACGCGCGCACGGATATTTTTTCTTTCGGTTTAGTGCTCTATGAAATGGCGACCGGGAAACAGGCGTTTTCGGGAAGCAGCTCGGCGGAAATTTTCGATGCGATCCTGAATCGCGCGCCCGTGGCACCGGTGCGGCTGAATCCGGAAGTTCCGGCTGGGCTTGAGCACATTATCGGCAAGGCGCTGGAGAAGGACAAAAAGCTCCGCTACCAGTCAGCCGCGGAGATGCGCACCGATTTGCAGCGGTTGAAACGCGATACGGAATCGGGACGCACTGCGGTGACGACGATGGCGGCCGAGCCGGTGTCCGCCAGTTCCGTCGGCGCGACTTCTGCCGCGCCGATGCCGCTTGCCGGAAAGGCTTCCGCAGTTTCGGCTGTCACGGCAAAGACGCATGCTGTGAGATGGCCGATACTGGCTGGTGGTGCTGTGGTGGCCGTCGTGTTGGGTGTGGGCGCATGGCTTTATTTTGCGCGCAGGGCGCAGACCCTCACCGAGAAAGACACCATCGTACTCGGCGACTTCACCAACGCCACCGGCGATGCGGTCTTCGACGACACGCTGAAGACCGCGCTCAACGTTTCTCTGCGGCAATCGCATTTTCTGAATGTGCTGGGAGATGACAAGGTCAGTGCGACCTTGCGGCTAATGGAGCGTCCGATCACCACGCAACTTACTCCCCAGGTAGCGCGCGAAGTGTGCCAACGCGCTGGAAGCAAGGCGTACATCGCCGGCTTCATCAGCAATCTAGGGAGCCAGTACGTGCTGGGTCTGAAGGCGGTCAATTGTCAGAGTGGAGATCCGCTGGCGCTGGAACAAGTCACGGCTGCGTCGAAGGAAAAGGTGTTGGACGCGTTAGGAGAGGGAGCCTCGAAGCTGCGCGGCGAACTAGGGGAATCTCTTGCTACGGTGCAAAAATTCGATGTCCCGCTGCCGGAGATCACTACCTCTTCGCTCGAAGCTTTGAAAGCATACAGCCTCGGGGAGAAGGCGCATCGTGAAAAAGGCACATCTGCGGCGATCCCCTACCATCAGCGTGCCATCAAACTCGATCCGCAATTCGCTATTGCCTATCAGGGACTAGGTACTGATTACTACGTTCTGGGTGAGATAGGACGTGCCCGGGAATACCTTACGAAGGCATTCCAGTTGCGTGAGCGCACGAGCGAAAGGGAAAAACTGGCGATTACTGCCGACTACTATTCGACGGTAAGTGGAGAACAGGACAAAGCCGCTCGAACCTATGAGGAAGCCATTCAAGCCTACTCTCGAGATTACAGACTATACCTTGATCTCGGCACCGTTTACAGCTTTCAGGGAGAATATGAGAAGGCCAGAAAAGCTTTCACAGAAAGCCTGCAACTAGCTCCGGATCATGCTGGTGCGAGCAGCGATCTGGCAAATAGCTTACTGGCGTTAGGGCGTTTCGATGAAGCCCGACAGATAGTGCATCAGGCAGAAGCGCAAAAAGTGGATATTTTCATACATCACGCCGGTCTTTATGCTTTGGGTTTCTTTGCAACAGATGCACTAGCAATGAAGCAACAGCTCGAGTGGTTTGCGGGCAAGCCAGAAGAGAATTTCGGCCTGTCGCTTGCATCTGATACAGAAGCTTATGCGGGGCACTTGCGCAAGGCGCGTTCATTAACCAAACAGTTGGCAGAATCCGCGATACGCGCTGACAGCAAGGAGACTGGGGCAGTTTGGCAGGAAATTGCGGCGCAGCGGGAGGCCGCTTACGGCAATTCTGCGGAAGCCCGGCAGTCAGCGACAGAGGCTTTGAAGCTGGCTCCCGCGAGTCAGGGCGTCGAGGTCGAAGCCGCGCTTGCGATTGCCATGGCGGGCGATACGGCGCGCGCCGAGTCCTTGGCTCAAGATTTAGGGAAACGCTATCCGCTGGACACGCAGATGCAGTCGCTTTGGCTGCCAGCAATTCTGGCGCAATTGGCGCTGAACAAGAAGAATCCGGCTGCCGCCCTGAATGCTCTGCAAGCTGCTTCGCCTATCGAATTGGGGCAAATTGCGTTCGTCGCCAATATTTCCTGCCTCTATCACGTTTATGTACGCGGGGAAGCATACCTGGCAGCCGGACAGGGCAGTGCTGCCGCCGCCGAGTTTCAGAAGATTCTCGATCACAGCGGAATCGTGTGGAATTGCTGGACGGGAGCATTGGCGCGTCTCGGAGTGGCCCGTGCCAACGCTCTGCAAGCGAAGACTTCACAAGGCGCGGATGCCGATGCCGCCCGCGTTCGGGCGCTCGCCGCCTACAAAGATTTTCTCGCGCTGTGGAAAGACGCCGACCCCGATATTCCCATCCTGAAAGAAGCCAAAGCGGAGTACGCGAAGCTGCAGTGATCGTCGGCAAAAGACCACGACGAGTGAGGCTTCGTCGTGGCTACCGAGAGTGAGATTGATCGCGGTTGCGATGAGTGGATCGGATTGGTGCTGTGGGCGACGCGGGCGGGTCTGAGAACCGCCCCTACTGGGGATTGACGATCATCTGAAAGGCGGCGCTTGCGCCGCACCCCGGCAAGCCGGGGCGTGACAAAGCGGGGGCGGGCCCTCCTTCGGCCCCGCTCAGGACAGGCCCTTCGGCTCTGCTCAGGACAAGCCGCACTCCATGTGAGTACCTTCGTTGACTTGATTTCTGGCGCGCCCTAAGATGTGCGCCACGTGCCAGCAAACGACTCGCTGATCGGCCAAACCATTGCGCACTATCGCATCGTCGAAAAACTCGGCGGCGGCGGGATGGGGATTGTCTACAAAGCGGAAGATTTGAGCTTGCACCGGTTTGTCGCCCTGAAATTCCTGCCCGACGAAGTAGCCTTCGACCACCAGGCACTCGAGCGTTTTCGTCGTGAAGCCCAGGCAGCTTCCGCGCTGAATCATCCGAACATCTGCACGATCCACGAAATCGGCGAAGAAAATGGCCGTGCATTCATTGTGATGGAATATCTGGAAGGTATGACGCTGAAGCACCGGATCCAGGGCCAAGCGATGGAACTAGAAACTTTATTTGATCTGAGCGTGCAATTCGCGACCGGCCTGGACGCGGCGCATTCCGAGGGAGTGATCCATCGAGACATCAAACCGGCCAACATATTCGTGACAAAGCGCGGTCACCTGAAAATCCTCGACTTCGGCTTGGCCAAGGTCGAGCGCCCGTCCGAAGGAACACCGAGCAGCATTTCCTCGATGGCGACTGCCGCGCCCGACGAGCTTCTTACCAGCCCCGGAGCGACGGTAGGGACGGTGGCATACATGTCGCCCGAACAGGTTCGCGGGAAACCGCTCGACGCACGAACGGATTTGTTTTCGTTCGGCGTGGTCTTGTATGAAATGGCTACCGGCAGGCTTCCTTTTCGTGGAGACACCACGGGTGTGGTGTCGGAGGCGATCCTAAACCAGACTCCCGTCCCCGTCGTGCGGCTGAACCCTGGTGTTCCAGCGGAGCTCGAACGAATAATTAACCGGACGCTCGAGAAAGATCGCAATCTGCGCTACCAGTCTGCACTGGATCTGGGAGCCGATCTGAGGCGTGCGAAGCGCGACATCGACTCCAGTAGCGGCCAGCGCGCGGCTCCGGATGGGCAAGCCTCGGCGGTTGCCGAGCGGGTGCCACCACCATCCATGCCTGAGACCAGCGCGTCCAGAACACAATCGTCCGCGTCATCAACTTCGGCCGTTGCCCTCGTGGCGCGCGAGCATAAGTTTGGTCTGCTGATGGTGTGCGTGATCGCGCTGCTCTTGGCGATTGCGGGCGTGTACGGCGTGATGCAGCTTCTACGAGGAAATGCCCACCAAGCCTTTCTCGCTTTCACTACTTCCCCAGTGACCAACACGGGAAACGCGCTGGTTTCCGCGATTTCTCCGGATGGAAAATTTCTGTTGAACGTCCAAACGGACGCCGGAGAACAAAATCTTTGGCTGCGCAATATTCAGACCGGGAGTGACACCGAAGTCGTTCGCGGTTCGGGCCAGACATTCGGTTGTCCCGCGTTCTCACCGGATGGCAATTACATCTATTTTTGTGAGTCGGAGCCTGGCCCGCTTGGTGTTGCCGACCTTTTCCGGACACCCGTGCTGGGCGGCAGATCGGAACTAATCGCAAAAGATGTCGATAATAACGTGACCTTTTCGCCCGACGGTAAGCTCATCGCCTATTCCCGCTCCAACGACCCCGAGCCGGGTAAATGGAAATTGCTCGAGGCGAAAGCCGACGGCAAAGACGAGAATCTTTTGTTTGAGGCCCCGGCCAAGGAATCTCCGGTGTTTTTGGCGTGGTCTCCGGACGGAAAACGAATCGCGGTCTCCTACTTCGTCTTTCGGGAAGGCACGCTCGGCCGGGTCGACATGTTTGACATCGCGGCGAGCCGGATGGATGCTTTCATCAGAAGAAACGAAATTGCTCCATTCAACATCGTCTGGAACGCCGACGGCAGCTCAGTGTACGTCATCTACGTGGGCAGGAACTCTCAGCTCGTTTCTCCTCAAATCGGAGTATTTTCGTATCCCGGTGGGGCGTTTCGCACCATTACGAACGATCTGATCAACCACCAGTCCCTCAGTATTTCCGGAGACGGCAAAGAGCTGGTGACGGTGCAAACTCAGGTCACCAATGAAATTGAAATTATCCCCGGAAATGGAGCGAGCAGCGGTTCGGTAGTGCCGGGTATCTCTCGGCAGGACATCCTTGCCGGATTCGGGTGGACAGGTGATCTGCATCTGCTGGTTTCCGACGCCGCACGATTGATCAAAATGAAGACCGACGGAACCGATCAAGTGACTCTGCTGAACGATCCTTCTAGCTATATCAAAGACCCATTCTCCTGCAAAGATGATGAGGCTATCTTGTTTTCGTGGTTATTCCACAATGGAACGAACGCCTTCCAAATCTGGCATGCGAACGCAGATGGCTCGAAGTTGACGAAGGTGGCTACGCTTGGAGGAAGCGAAACACTCTACGGATGTTCTTCAGACGGGAAATGGCTTTACTATGTTGATCCCCCTGAGACCCGTGGAATTCAGCGTCTTTCGACAGACGGAAGCGAGACGCAACCCGCGTTTCCGGGAGTAGCGTTCCACGGCATCGCGGCGGCAGCCGTCTCGCTGGACGGCAAAATGATGGCGATTCTGCTGTCCCAAGCTGGCGCAAAACCGGATACGTCAGAAAGCGTGATCAAAGTGATGAGACTAGATCCGCCCGACTCGGTTCCGATGCGCTCGATAACGCTGGATTCCAGCTTGAACGCGGTAATCCATCAACCCGGACCTCCTTCGGCCACCGGCTTCTCGTGGACTGCCGATGGCAAGGCGGTGGGCTTGATCGTGGCCGAGAGAGGAATCGACAATGTTTGGATTCAGCCGATCGATGGTTCGAAAGGCCACAAGGTTACCAATTACAAGTCCGACAACGTGCTGGACTTTAAGTGGGCGCCTGATGGCAAGAGCTTGGCAGTGCTGCGCTATCACACGAGCGCGGACGTGATTCTTCTTCAAGACAGAGCCAATTCTCAACGATAACGAACGTGGGCCTACGTGGTCTGAAGACGGAAGACTTCCTCTGTTTCCTTTTGGGTAGCTTGTTATCAGCTGGAAAAGCGCTCTGATCTGTCAGGGAGCAGCATCGGATAGATCAATGTCCGGCAATCGCGTTGATCAAGCGCGTGAATTAGTTCCGAGCGCGTTGTGAATCTCCAATCTGTGACACAATCGTGAGCCATTTCCGGCGAAGGGGTGCACCCCGATGCGTTTTCGAGATTTCTTCCGCACTGCGGTACTGCTCATGCTTGCGTTCGCCTTTACCAGCGGTGGTGGCGCAGTCAGTAAGGGCTCCCGACCAATCTCCGAAGCAGATGAAACACAAGTTGTCGAAACCGTGCGGACGATCTTCGCTGCAGCTGCCGCCGATGACTTCGAGCGGTTCCATTCCGTGGTCACCGCAGATTTCTACGCTTTCGACGGAGGAAAGCGGTATGAGGGCGACGCCCTGATGAACTTGGTGAAAGGTCTGCACCAGGCGGGTAACGTATACGTTTGGACGGTCAATGAACCAGAAGTCCACGTATCGTGTAATCTCGCTTGGATTACATACATTAATAAGGGCTCGTTAAAGAACGCCTCCGGCACGCAGAACCTTACGTGGCTGGAATCAGCGGTGCTCAAGAAGGAATCGGGCCGATGGAAGATTCGTTTCGTTCATAGTACACGGGTTCCGTAGCGCCCGCGATTTACATAGCGGAGGATCGGTCTTCACCGTGGTGTCCTAAAAATCATGCGGTCGCATGAAAGTGAGGGGGCGAAGCTGTAGTAAGCGTCGACAAAAGCCCACGACGAGAGAGGCACTCGTCGTGGCTACCGGGACTGAGATTGATCGCGGTTGCAATGAGTGGATCGGATTGGTGGTGTGGGCGACGCGGGCGGGTCTGAAACCCGCCCTTACTGGTGGGATTGGCGATGGTTTGCGCCGACCCGTGTTGCTTTCGGACTATGGCTTTGGGAGATCGAGGAGTGCGATGTCGGAGAGGTCCTGGACTCGTTCGAGGACGACTTCATGGCCGTCCGGGGAGATGTCGAAGTCGCGAATGTCGAAGTCTGGAGTGAGATTGGTCAACTGGCGCTCGGCGCCGGTGTCGAGGTTGATGAGCCAGAGATTCTTGTGTTGAATTTCGCCGCGCAGTAGGACGAGCGCGCGCCCTCCGGGGAGGAAGGCGATGTGTCGCGCGCCGCGAGTGAGCGTGAGCGGGGGCAGGGCGTGCGCTGAGGCATCGGCTGCGACGGCCTTGACCGAAAATGTGGTGCCGATGTCGGGTCCCGAATAGACAACAAATTGGGCGTCGGGCGCCCAGGCGGGATCGACTGAGTACTCCTGGACAAAGAGCGACGGGGCGTGACCGTCGAGCGGTACGCGGAAGAGGCGAGGGACGCCGTGATCGTTGGCCGCCGAGGTGAGCGATTGGCCATCGGGCGCCCAGGCGGGGTCGCCTTGCAGGTCAAGCGAGTCGGCCACAACGCGGGCGTTCGTGCCGTCGGATTGCATCACGTATAGGAGACTCTTTCCGTGTTGCCGCACTGAGAAGGCGACCTGGTGCCCATCGGAGGAGATGGCCGGGGCACCCAAGATTTGCGCGCCTTGACCACTCCACAATTCCGTGCCGGCCCCGTTAGTGACCTTCCAAATACTCTCGCTCGCGCCGGTGGCAGAAACATACAGAAGATAATCCGAGCCCAGCCGCGGAAAGAAACTGGTGCTGGTGGTCAGCGAGATGCGAGAAGGCGTTGACACTTTGGCGGGCGAATCAGCAACCTGCAAACGCCAGAGAGTTCTCTTGGGACGCGCGAGCGTGGCAACCAGGCGGCGGCCGTCAGCGCTGACTGCGAGCGACGTGTAACGGTCAAGACCAGAAGTGAGCCGATGAGGAATGCGCCGCTCGACATCCATGCTGTAGAGCCACGGTCCCGCACCATCGCTATCGGTGGCAAGATACATCAGCGTCCGTTTATCCAAGAGGACGGGATAGGTGACGCGTGTATCGTGCGAGGTGATTCGTTGAGGGGTGCCGCCGGTGGGAGGGATGCGCCAAATATCCAATTTGTCGGGGAGCGAACCCTGGACGAAATAGATGAATTTCGAGTCAGGCGCCCACAATGGAAAGTGGGAGTGGATGCCGGAGGGCGCGGTGAAGATAGGCGGACCGTCGGATAGTCGGCTGCCGTCCGACACGAACATCGGATCTCCGGAACCGGGCGTGTGGTACACGAGCCGGGAGCCGTCGCGGGACCAATCGAGTTCGGCGACGCCTTCCAGGTATGGCCTCGGCTGTCCGCCCAGCGTGGGAACGGCCCAGATGCTGATGTCTCTACCGATCGAGCTACCTTTCCTTCGAACCCAAAACGTGACCAAGGATCCGTCCGGCGAGAATCCAAGGGTGCGGACTGAAGGATTGACGAGTTCGGGCATTTTCCCGCGCGTCAGATTGTGGAACTCTCCGGAGCTGATCTGCGTGACCCAAACGTCCATCTGCCCATCGCGATCGGATAGAAACGCAGCGAAATGACCGTCGCGCGATACTGCCGCGGCCTCTTCAATTCCATCGAAGTCCGTGACCATCTGAAATCGCGCGTCAGCGATGGGACTTCGCCAGAAGTACTCCGTCTTGCGGAGCCAGATGCTCGCGGTGATCGCCAGCGCGACTCCTACCGTGGCGAACGCCACCGCGAGCCACATATAGGGATGGCGACTTTGATTCTGGCGCGAGGCTTGGCCGGAAATTTCATTCGCGGGAATGTCAGCTGGAATCGTGGCGGCGACCGAGTCAGGATTTCCGTTTGAATTCGAAGTGCCCGGAACTAGCGAAAGGGGTAAATCGCTAGCCCCGTTGACCACTTCCACTGGCGCGATGAAGCGGTAACCCAGCCTTGGGAGCGTTTCGATGTAGCGAGGAGTGAGCGGCGAATCGCCAAGGGTTGCGCGAATTTCTTTCACGGCTGTGTTCAGGCTGTGCTCAAAATCGACAAACGTCTCCGCCGACCAGAGCTCTTCGCGAAGCACTTCGCGGCTGACGACGTCGCCGGCGCGGTTGAGCAGCAAATTTAGGACCTGAAGCGGCTGCGGGCGGACCTTCAGCTTCAGGCCATGCTTGTAGAGTTCGCGGCTGCGAGGCCGCGATTCGTAGGGGCCGAATCGAAACACCTGGGCCGGCGTGTCCATTGGTGGACAGAAACGGTAAGGACATTCTGTCGCGTTCGACCTCGCATGGCAAGTTAAAAGATGTGTAATCTTATGTTTGAGCCTTCACCTTGCGCTCATCATAACATCACCCACCCTGCATTGACCGCGACGCCTGAAACCTGAGACTTGTAGCGCTCAGCAAAAGCTGGGGCCTGTGGTTTCAAATTCGCCGGCGTCCTGGGCACATGTGAGCGAAACCGCAAGGCCGAAACAAATCTCAAATCTGGAGGTTTCAAATGAAAAGCAAGACTTTGCTGTGGGCAACAGGAATCATCGGATTGCTCGTGGTGGCGGGGGTTACCTGCGTTCTCGCGGGAACCCGTGCACCGAACCACTTCGCAGGATTGATAAACGACTACACGGCCGTTGCCGCCGGTACTGGCCCTTGGGAAGTTCGCGGCCCGTGGACGTTGGATGTGAACGAAAAAACTGGCCAGGCCGATTTCTCGGCGGCCGTAACGATGGAATTGACTGACTTCGCGCTGACCGGTACAAATATCGGGACGTCTACCCGAACCCAGCACACTCATCACCTGACGGTTGTGGGCGGCACCGTTACATCGATTACGAATGGGTTTGAGGTGACGGGTCCCGTCACGATCACAAAAGATGGCGGTGCGGCACCTGCGGCCATTCAAGGATCGAGCCTTGTGATCGACATCACCGGAGGAACGCTCGTGGAGTTTTCAAATGTCGCCTTGACGTTCGAGGATGGAGCCGTGATGCATTTCGGAGGGGCGCCCCTGCACGGCGTTGTTCGCAAGGCGATATTCGAGCGCGACGCAGATCGGTAACAAAGGCGGGGTTGAGTGCTCGTTGACCTTTGCGGCCCGGTGAGAATAGTGGGTTGGAGAACCGAAATGGGCCGTCTTCCGAAGGGGGCGCCGCATGAGGATATCGCGCTACGGGAGCAGGATGATTTCGGTTCGGGTTTCGATTTTACCTTTGTAGGTCATGCGGGAGCCGGTACTGGTGCTGGTGATGGCGAAGTCCAAATCCTGTGAACTGGATTGAGTGGAGCGAAGCATACGACCGGTGGCGAGTGAAAAGAAGTCGAGGCTCTCGCCGGAGCCGGTCCAGGTGCCGGATGTGCGGAGGCCGTTGTGGCGGTAGTCGTCGGGAGTGTCGTCGGCGTGCGGATTGTGGCTGCCGCGGCGAGCGATCGTGAACTGGGTAAGGATCGTGGCGCAGGTCGGTGAGTTTGCGCTCGGCGGTTGAGGCACTGCTTTGGGAGGCGGGGCAGCGCCTGCTTCGGAGCCACCCGCCAAAGTATTATCCGGGCAAATTTCATTCCGCAAGTAAGTCGCCTCGGTGCGCCAGAACAGGCGATCTAGTGGAACTCCGGTTAGAGGCTGTTCCCTGCTCCATTTTTGCCCTATCTCGATTCCCTGCGATGGAAATCCTGCGCTCGACGAAAGGCCGGCCATCCAGCTGCGAACGGTTTGCGCGGCGGATGGATTTTGCAGCATGTCCTCGAGACCTTTGATATCGACGATTCTTCCATCCGGCTCCAGTGTGAATTCCATGGAACGCCCTTCGAGGCGATTGTATTGATCGGCGAGCGCGGCGGACGTGGGATCGTAGGCGTCGCTTTCAGAGACAGCGGAAGACTTTTCGTATGTCGCGCGGATGCGCATCGGGACGGACACAGCATTCGTTCCTGGAGCGCCGTGTTTTGTATGCGCAGCGTTCGCGCCAGACGTTGAATTCGCTAGGGGCGCACTGGGCGCGGGCGCTACGGGCGGAACTTCGAGAACGTCGAGGCGAAGGATGATACTGACGGACTGCTTCACTTGAGTGGCGCCTTCGGGATTGACGATGGGGGTTGTGGTGGTGCCGGCAATGGTCATCTGGGATTCGACCTGATAGCGGGGCGAATCGCCCGGCTTGAATTGAGGCGCCAGGTGAACTCGCTCATGGTCAGAGGCCGCGAGGACGGGCAAAGCAAACAGGAGAGCAGCCTGAATCGCGATACGAAAACCGGGCTTGAGCGCTCGCGTCAGGTGCATCAGGGACGAACTTGAACAGGCTTCAGGCGGGAGATTTGAGGCTCGGAGAGATTGCCGGTAAGGCGATAAGAGGGCAAGAGTGAATCGGACGCGCGGACGGCATGAGGCACGGCGAAATCGGGGAGAGCAGCAAACCTGAAATCGAGAGTGCGGCTGAAGTCAGCGGTGCCCTGGCCAGTGAAACCTTCCGCTGGACCCGACAACCGGAGGCGTTCGAAAACGATCTTGCCGGACGCGCAGGTGAAGTCGGCGGAGGCGTCGCGAAATGTGGTGTGGCCGGGGCGAAATGCGCCCTCGGCAAAGGAAGCGGTCAGGTCGATGTTCATTAATTCGGCGCCCGCGATTCGCGATGTGCCGCGGCATTGCAGAGACGAAATCAGATCGGAGCGTGAAGCGCCGGTAGCGGAGATCGAAATTTTCCCCGAAGCGATCCCGGCGAAACGATCGGCAAGCGAGGGCGCCGCCCCAGCGAGGTCATACAGATCGACACCCGAATAGTCGAGATTCAACCGGTACGACGGGTTTGCTTCCAAATCCGCGCGAAGCGAGCCGGTGACCTCACCCTTGGCGAGTTGCGCGCGAACATTTGAGAAGGCAAGGCGGCGGCCGTCAATGGAGGCATCCGTCTGGACGCGGTGAAGCATGAGTGGCGCGAGTGCGAATTGATCGACGTTGATTTTACCGGAGGCGAGAAGGTTGTCAGGCTGAGCAGCCGCCGGCGGACGCGAATTCAGAAATGGGAGCACCCGGTCGAGAAAGCTCTCGCGCCACCGGGGATTCAGCCAGCGATCAATCTCAGCTGCTGATAGCTGATCACTGGACAGCGCGAATTGCCAACGAGCCTTTTGATCTGCACCGGGCTGCTCTTGGAACGATTGCTGTAACTCCGGCTCTCGTTCGAGGAAGCCGGTCCAATGCGCGCCGAACGCTTCGGCGGACGTGAGGAAGACGCGACGTGTGTTGCCTTTCAGATCGACGTGCGCGCGGATTTGCTCGACTGGCAAATTCAGGAAAGGAGCACGGAGCGAATCGCCGCTGGATTTTGCATTCAGCTCGGCATTCATCACGCTGGTGAACGTACCTCCAAAGTCGAGTGCACCAGTGGGCGATGACTTCCATGGATAGGACGGGCCTTGCCATTTCAGATCGCCGCGGACCGGGCCGGTAAGATCCCAGCCTCGGGAAATATCCCAACCCAAGAGGCGCGCGGTGGAAATCAGATTGCCGACGTCGGCGAGTGCACCGGAGACGTGAAGAGCAGAAGTAGCTTGCGCGGATGAGGATGCTGCGCGCGCTGGAGTCGCCGCCCTTCCCAAACTGATTGGTCCCAGTGTTTCGACGCGCAGCGCCCCAGCAGCCGCGCCGAACGAAACAGTGGCCGGCAACAGGGATGCGCCTTTTGAGTCATATAGAAGCGAAGCGGAACCGAGGCGCACTGGCACGGCCAACGTTTTAGCGGTCAAGTCGGTCTCGCCGAGCGAGAGCGTTCCTTCATCCATGCGGGGCGGCCAACCGGAGAGGCTTGCATCGAGTTTTGCGAATCCTCGAACGCTGATTTCGTCGGAGATGCCGGAATGAAATGCGCGGGCCCAGGCGAGGAAGTCGCCGCCATTGATGGCTGTGGAAACGATTCGAAGCAGAGGTGCGGGTGCGTCTTGGGAAGCGCTGGGCTGATTCCAACTTATCGTTCCCGCGGCTTGAGCATTCGAATGAGGAGTTTCAAGGGACGACTCGACGACGTCGAATCGCGCGAGCTCCGGATCGAGAATTCCCTTCGCGATGAGATTAAGGGATGGATTATCGGAGCGCAGGGGAAGATTCCAACGATGAACCTGGCGGATTTCCGCGCGTCCCTCGAGATTCCAGTCCTGCGCTTCGGTGCTTGCTTTCAGCGTGACCGCAAAATTTCCACGAACTCCATAGTCGGTGGCGCGGGCAAGGCGAAGAGCGTCGGAGAGTGAGGCGTCGGTCCAGGCAAAATCGAGAGCAGCCGGGCGAAGGCGCGATGACGTGCCGCCGACACGTCCCGAGAGATGGAGCGTGCCGGCTTGTTGGAGAATCACGGCTGCGCGAGCAGGCGCCCCCTCAAGATCTAGACGCCACTCGCCATTGCCTTCAGGCTCGACGTATCCGGTGACGCCGACGAGGGCGAAGGGAAGTTTTTCCTGGGCGCGCTTGAAATTAATCCGGCCCGAATCCACGTTGATACGGCTGAAACGCAGCGCGTTTGACGCAGCCGGGAAATTCGGTATGGCCACGGGCCTCCCGCCGACAGCGGCGGAAAACTGCGGGAGCCATTCGGCAACGTTCCAATCGCCGTCCGGATTGCGGACCAGATTCAGGCTGGGACGCGTGAGCCAGATGCCACCGAATTCGAAACGGCCGCGCAGCAGACTTCGCCAGCGCAGGCTCATGGTGAGCGATTCGGCACGAAGAAAGTATTCGCGGCCGAAGCGCGGATCTTCGCTCACCGTGATGGAGCGTGCTTCCAGCGTGGGCCGTCCCCAAAGGCTGAAGCGATAGCTGCCAACTTCCACCGGGCGGCCGAATGCCGCGTCGAGGCGGGCAGTGATCCTACGATTCAGACTCGTGTGCTGAATTGCGAATGAGAGCGCGAGGTTGGCGATCCAAAGGGCAATCAGAAAGAGGAGGACAATTCTCGCCCAGAGGCGCCAGGAAGGACGCTCGAAAGCGGCCGGTTCCAACGGCTCTGCGCGAACAATCGTTTCAGTGAGAATGTTTGACAAGGCGCTTATTTTTCGGGTTTGAAGCTCTCAATACAATCGCACAGGTTAGTTAACAAGAGAAGTTTCGCAGTTCGTAACGCTGCCACGGGCCGCCACAGCGGATCTTCAATATGCCGCGCCCCGCTAAATAGCACTAATGGACCTCATGGAGCATGCGATTCCAGCGAGTGCGGCTGGGAAGGTGGAGCAGCGAATGTGCGAAGCCGCGAAACGCGCCCACGAGGCTACGATCAGTATAGTCTTTGGAGGTGGCGTCGACCGACCAATAAATTATGAGCGGACGGCCCATAATAGCATCGCGATTGACGAAGCCCCAGTAGCGGCTGTCCCAGCTGCGGTCCCGATTGTCTCCCATCACGAAATAACGATTCGGCGGAATTACGAGACTGCTGCGATCGACGTAGTCGAAAAGCCGCGTGGCCCACTCCGAACGCAAGCCGCTTTGGAGAAAGTAGCGGTTCGTCGGCGGAAAATCGTCGCCGAAAGAATCCGCGCCGGCTGGATCGTGCACGACATAGGGTTCTTCGAGAGGCTGGCCATTTATATACACGCGTTGGTTGATGATGCGGAGACGGTCGCCAGGGAGTCCGATGACGCGTTTTACATAGTGGGGATGGTCATCGTAAGGGAATTTGAACACGATGATGTCGCCGCGGCGAACGGGGCGGTACGGGAGAAATTTTTCATACCAGTCGCCGCGCCCTTCGAAGACGAACTTATTCACAAGCAGATAATCGCCGACCAGCAGTGTAGGTTCCATGGACTGCGACGGAATCTTAAAAGCCTGGACGATAAAGGTGGTGCCGAAGAGAGCGAGCAGGACGGTGACGAGCAGCGATTCGGCGTATTCGATCACGGAACTGCGGGACGATTCGCGATGCAGGGCTTTCGGAGCAGGCTGCTCTGCTGTTTCCAGCGCAGATGTTTCGACAGACATCGTTTCCTTTAACTGGATGCGGCACCCGTTTCGAGGCCTGCGAGGGCGATTTTTGCCGCGGCCTGCTCTGCTTCCTTCTTGCTGCGCCCTTCCGAGTGCGCGAGTTTTTGTTGGGCGAGCCACACTTCCACTTCAAATGTTTTCTGGTGTTCGGGGCCGAATTCATTGCGAACGCGGTATTGAACGGCCCCCAGTCCGCGCTGTTGCAACCACTCCTGGAGCGCGGACTTGTGATCGGAACGATCCAACCCTCCTACCTCGCTGCCAAGAGCGCGATCGAGCAGTGTGTGGCAAAGGAATTGGCGCGCGGCGGGAAGTCCGGCATCCAGATAAATCGCTCCGAGGACCGCTTCGTAGGCATCGGCGAGCAACCGTTTTTTCGCGCGGCCGCCGGTTTTCTCTTCGCCGGGACCAAGCCGCAAGAAATCGCCCAGGTGAAGTTGCTCGGCGGCGGCATGTAAGGAGACTGCGCTCACCAGCCGCGCAAGTCCCTTCGAGAGTTTCCCGGCATCCCACTCAGGAAATGCGTGGCACAGCATTTCGCTGGCGACCAGGCCGAGCACCCGATCACCGAGAAATTCGAGGCGTTCGTTGTCAGAGGCAGCGTCATTCTGGCGGCGCGAGCGATGAGTGAGGGCTTGCTCGAGTCGTTCGGGATGCGCAAAGCGATGACCGAGAATCGCTCCAAGTTCTTCGAGCTCTTCTGCGGTCATCGTTTGGCCTCGGTTCGATTATTTGGGCGGAGCCGGCTGCGCGGCGGCCAACTTCTTGACCTCGCCTTCGCGCTGTTTGCAGCGGTCCTGCACCGCACCGGGAATGGAAGCACATTGCTTGAATGTGTCAGCCGCTTCCGGGTAGCGTTTCAATTGGTTCAAGCTGACGCCGAGAATGTAGAGATCCACGGAATCAGGAGCTGGATCGAGTTTGACCGCTTCTTGCATCTCGGTGACGGCCTTGTCGAATTGCTGCTGACGGAAGTAAACCAGCCCCAGACCGCTATGCGCTTGCGCCAGGGAAGCTTGCTTGGCCTTGGCAAATTGATCGTCGGCGATGCCCTCGGGCTTCGGCATCGTGGCTAGGACCTCGAGCGCGTGCTTCTCATAGGTTTCCGCTTTTGCCAAACGGCGTTCGGACTCGGGATCATTGGGATCGTAATTGTGGGGAATCACCCAGCCAACGAGGACGAGCACGGCCACGTCGTTTGGGTTGCTGGCAAGAGCTTTGTCGCCAGCCGCGTACATCTTGTCAAACTGTTGCTTCTGGTAGTAAGCGGTCGTCAATCGAGAATAAACCTGCCCGGAGTGCTGGCCAGTGGGAAATTTCTGGAGATATTGTTCGCCCACCTGGATTTGCTGGTCGAACGAGTCAGGCTTCACATCCGTGAAGGCCTTGTAGGCCTTTTCTTCTTCCGGGTCGACGGGAGCCTGCGGAGCTGGTTGCTGGGCCTGCTGAGCGCCAGCCTTGGCGGGCGGGTTCTGCTGCTGTAGCGAAGGCGGCGGTGACTGCTGGCTACCGGATCCTGCGGCTTGAGCGTGCAGAGCCGGAGCTGAGGCAAGTGCCACCGCGAGTGAGAGCGCGGCAACCATAATTCCAGTGCGATGTGACGGGAGCTTCATTGAAATTCCCCTCCGTTGAATGGATGTCTCGGAACGCCCGCTACGAGCGATCTCAAGTGTGCTGCTGTCGCCGGTTCTGTTACTTTTCATTTCCGCTTCCGCTCGTGCGTGTGCGTCCCTTATACGGCTCGTCCACACCATGCTGCGCCGCCACGCGAGCGGACTCTGGCGCGCCTTCCACCGCCAGCGCGCCGAGATACTCGTGCACCGCTGCATCGCGTTCCCCCTCGAGATCGTGAATGCGCCCGAGGTATACGTGGGACCAGGAAAGAATTGCCGGGTCCGCGGCATCCTCCGGTTTCGATGCCGCTGCGGGAGCCGGCGGTGGCGAAACCAATTGCGCGAAAAGCTGCTCCGCTCGATCTGCGTTTCCGGACATTACCGACGCGATTGCCAGGCCGTACTCCGCCTTCGGCAAGCCGGGATACTTCGCCAGAATGCTCTCGAAAGTAGCCGCAGCGGCTTTGGCGTCTTGCAATGCGATCTCGCGATCGCCTTGCGCGAGCAAACGATCGAGCTCGGATGCTGCGGTTGCGGAATCGCTTGTCTCCTTCGCTGGCGGCACCGGAACTTCCGGCGAAAATGTCACGTTCTGCAAACGCTTTTGCTCCGCGGGCACGTCGAGAGCCGCAATCAAATCCGGAAAATAATACGACATTGACGGCTCGCTTTTCTCAAATTTCTGCAGTTCCGCAACGAAAGGGCGCACAAGGATGAATCCGGTCTGATCGGCCTCATTCAAGGCGGAGTCGAGCTGAGCGGGCGGGAGACGATGGAGACGCAGTTCGACGCTCTTGATAAAACATTCGTCGGTGAAGGCCAGAAAATCATCGCGATATTCCTCGGGCAATCGCGGAGCACGAGCGGCTATCAGCAATAAGGCACGCTTGGATTCCAACTGTTTTCGATACCGCAATGGCAGCGGATCGAGCACGAAATGCAGGTAGGCGTGCTGTATCTGCTCCACGGGAATCTGTGCCGGTGTGCCCACCACGATGGAATAGTGATTGCCACTATTGCGAAAATTCGTGCGAGCGCCCACGAGCGGCTCCACATCCACCGTAAACGTGCGGTCGTATATCGGCTTGATAATCTCGCGCAGGTAGCTATTCGTGGTGAACACGATTTTGCGCACGGGCGCCTGGTACGTGGCGGCGGCTCGTTCATATTCCGGTTGAACTTTCGCCCACTCCCGATCGAGACGCGCCTCCTGGTAAAAGGCTGCGAGAACTTCCCGAAAGCCATCGATTGTGAGCACGTCGGGCGGAAGCAGATCGCGATTCACCTGAAAATCGAAACGAGGCGGTGGCCCCACGACCAGCGAGAACGTGATGTAGCGCGATAGGGTTTCGCCCGGGTCGCCGAGCAGATGATCGCGGTAGAACTGGCGCAGAGCTTCCGTGGCGGGTCCCTGCATTTTGAGCATCGCCTCGCGGAGCGCCAGGCGGGAAGGCATCTCCGAAAGCGTGCTTTCGTCGGCGGCAAAGCCGGCGGCGTCCAGCGCGCACATCGTCGCGAATAAAGCCTGATCGGGTTCAACGAAAATGCCGCTGTAGTTGTCCGGAGGTTTTTCCCGGTGCGTTTGCTCGCGTTGTGCGCCGATACAAATCGAGCGGGCCACGAGTAAAGCGGCGATGACAGTTGCGAATTTCCAGTTCAACTGCGCGAACTTTTGAATCTGCAAACTCCTGGATCGAGGGAACTGCATTTGCTGGGCGGGTTTCCAATCAACAGTAACATCAATCCGCTGGTATCCCTGCGCGTCCACTTAGACTTTAATCGGCGGGTTTCCATGAGTCAAGGAAGCGGCTTGAAGAAGGCTGAGGCGAATTGAAAATGGACCCCTTATCCGCGGACTCGAACTGTGCTGAAGTTCAGCACCACGCGGCCGCCATCGCGGGGAAGGCCGAAGTTCGTTTGGGGCCGGAAACGCGAAAACATCATGAGCTGATCGAGTTGGCGTTGCGAGGCGTCATCACTCGGGCCGGAGAGAATCTTGTACGAAACCACTTGACCCTGCGCATTGAGTGTGGCCTCGACGAGCAAGAGACCGGAACCGGGACGATCGTCCGTAGCGATAATGACGGGAACCGGAAATGGTGCGAGGCTTTCCAGACGGGCGGGCTGAACCAGATTCAGAGGCAGGTCGTTGGGAACCACGCCGCCCATCGGCACGCCAACGAGAATATTCTGTACGAGGAGCGCGAACACCACGAGAGCCGTAAGCACTCCGCCGGTAGCAGGCACCGCCAGCGGCTCCAAAACATTTTCGAATACCATGACGCCGCGCGCCCATATGTGACGCACAACTTGCCAGGGAGAACGCATTTTGGCAGCGCTCACACGAATGCTGGTAGCGAGATTCGCAGGCGGCTGAACTGGTTCGACGCGAGCCAGAGCAACCACAAGACGCCGATAGCTTTCGAGCAAATTCCGGCAGCCATCGCAAGATTCAATGTGCTGGCGCACTCCCGCGTGCTCGCGCGAACCGATGGCTCCGTCCAGGTATCCGGGCAAAAAGCGTTGGGCACTTTTGCAGTTCATCATTCCCATCCGCAATTCATCTTTCCCACCCATTGATCGGCTGTGAGCCGAACGATGCGACCGAGGTTTCCTTTTCTGCATGACCCACGGCAACCACTGGATCGAGAAGTTCCTTGAGCATTCGCCTTCCGCGAAGGATGCGCGACTTTACGGTTCCCACCGAGACTTCAAGCACTTCCGCCACCTCTTCGTAGGAAAGCCCTTCGAGATCCCGCAAGATTACCGCGCTACGGAACAGCGCTGGCACCTGCCCGAGCGCCGAACGAACCGCGTGTTGCGTTTCCTGGCTCGCCAGACGCTCATAGGGAGTGGCTTCACTATCCTTCAGATCGAGCGCGAGGCTTCTTCCTTCTTCCTCAGCATCAATCGAAACCTGCTGCCGGTGATGCCGCCAGCACCAGCGGCGATGATTCAGGGCCTGGCGCACCGAGATGCGATACAACCACGTCTTCAGCGAACTGCCGTGCCGGAACCCACGAATCCCGCGAAACGCGCGTAAGAAAACCTCCTGGGTCACGTCCGCAGCATCGGCGCGGTCCGACAAGATCCCGTACACCAGATTGAACACACCAGAGTGATAGTACGTGACCAGATAATCGAAAGCCGCGTCTGACCCCGCTTGCAGCTCGTGCACAAGGTCAGCTTCATCACGGCCCCACGATAGAGATTGTGCCAGGTCGGACATGCGTTCGGACCCTGCTCCTTGGCAGCGCGTGTCCCTTGTGTTAATTGGACACCAAGTAGCGCCCGTTGTTACCGCCCGTTACTAGGATAGCAGAATATCTGGGTTTGGTTATCCGCCGAAGGTACTAGGTGGGATAGCCAAAGTTTATCATGTGGCTCTGCCTCCATGGCCTCCATGCGCTTAGCTTGGATGTTCGGTCTCGCTGGTGTCCCGTCCCATAATCGGACGTTGTCACCTTCTTGCCAGCATCTGCGTCCTGCTAACCCCTACCCCCGCATTCGGTTACGCGATACTCTCGTCTGGGCCGGGACATGCTTTGAATCATTCTAAACTCGTGTCCGGAGGCGGTAGATGACCTCGTTCTGGCAAGACGTCCGGTACAGCGCGCGAATGATAGCCAAGGCCCCGGGCTACGCGGCAATTGCCGTCCTCACGCTCGCGTTGGGCATTGGCGCCAACACCACGATTTTCTCCTGGATCAATTCTGCGTTGCTGAATCCAGTCCCAGGACTTACCAACCCGAGTGAAGTGGTAGCGATGTCGGGAAGCAAGCCTGGGGAAAATCCCCTCGGGTTTACCTATCCTGACATCGAAGCTATGCGCGATGGACAGCGCAGCCTTACAGGCATCGCGGCTTGCAACTTCGCTCAACTGAGCCTCACCGGCAAAGGCAAACCGGAGCGCGTGTGGGGTATGGTGGCATCTGCGAACTATTTCGACGTGCTCGGCGTGAAACCCATCCTGGGGCGCACATTCTTGCCGGCGGAAGATGAAAAACCGGGAGGCGCGCCTGTTGCGGTGATCAGCTATCGGCTCTGGCAAACGCATTTCGGCGCAAATCCGGACGTCATCGGCCAGTCAATCGAAATCAACAAGCACCCCTACACCATCGTGGGTGTAACGCCCGCAGTGTTTCAGGGGAGCCAGACGGGAGTTCGTACCGAGATTTGGCTCCCGATCATGATGGAAGCAGATGTGTTACCGCTGGGCGACATCCTTCATGACCATCATAATTTCGTGTGGCTCGCCTTCGGACGGCTGAAGCCGGGAGTCACGCTGGAGCAGGCGCAAGCAGAACTGCCGCTGCGACTGAAATCCGAAGTGAAGAATTATCCGGAAGAACACAAAGGACACGACAGCGTGACGCTTTATCCGCTGTGGCGGAATCCATTTGGCCTGAATTTTTTCCTCGCGACGCTGCTCCCAATGCTCATGACCATCGCCGGCCTGGTGCTGCTGCTGGCGTGTGCGAACGTCGCCAACCTGATGCTGGTTCGTTCTGTAGGACGGCGGCGCGAAATAGCCATTCGTATGTCGCTGGGTGCGAGCCGATGGCGGCTTGTGCAACAACTGCTGGTGGAAAGCCTGATGCTGGCGCTGGCCGGTGGCGCCGTCGCGTTGCTGATCACAAGTTGGACTTCGGGCACATTGATGAAATTCCTTCCGACGACAGATTTTCCGCTTGCGCTCGTGGTCCGGGCCGACCGCACGGTGTTGATCGCCACGTTCATGATTTCAGTGCTCACCGGAGTGATCTTCGGAATTTTGCCCGCGCTCCGCGCGTCGAGCCTGGCACCGGTGGCAGTGTTGAAGGAAGACACGGGCAGCGCTTCGGGCAGCCTGAAAAAGACTCGCCTCGCGAGCACGCTGGTGGTGGCCCAGATTTCGTTGTCGCTGTTGTTGCTGATCTGCGCGGGACTTTTCATCCGCAGCTTTCTGCGAGCGCAGTTAATCAATTTGGGATTCAACCCGCATAACGTGTTCACTGCTTCCTACGATCTGTTTACCGCGGGATATTCCGACGCGAGTGGTGCGGAATTCGATCGACAGCTCCAGGCGAACCTCAAGGCGCTGCCAGGCGTACAGTCGGTGGCGCTATCGAACCGGGTGCCCGGGTTTTCCGCAGGCTCTACCGCCGTGAAGCCCGAAGGCTACGTGGCGCAGGCGAATGAATTGATGGAAATACCGGACGGCATCATCACGCCGAATTATTTCCATACCATGCAGATTCCGCTGGTTGAAGGTCGCGATTTCACGCCTCAGGACACAAAAAGTTCGCGGCGCGTCGTCATCGTCAACGAAGCATTCGTGAATCGCTACTGGCCGAACCAGGAGGGTCTCGGCAAGCAACTCAATTCAGACTTGACGCACGAATGGTTCACGGTGATTGGTGTGGCGCACGATAGCAAGATGACCGGCCTCAGTGAAAAGTCGGCGCCATTCGTGTATCTGCCTTTGTACCAGGTCTATACGGCCAACATGATTATTCACGCGCGGGTTGCCGGAGAGCCGTTTGCTTTCGCGAAGACGGTGGAGGGTGCGGTCCATCAACTGAACCCCGACATCGTTTTGTTTCAAGTGACCTCACTCGAAACTAGCGAGCAGTTTGCCAGCTTCCCTCAGCGCGTAGCGGGAATTTTTGTCGGCGCATTTGGTCTGCTCGCTCTGGTCCTCGCAGCGGTGGGAATTTACGGCGTCACGGCCTACACCACGCGCCAGCGTACTCATGAAATCGGTGTCCGCATGGCATTGGGCGCGAGCAAAGACGATGTCTTGCGGCTGGTCCTCGGCCACGGGTTGCGGTTGACGATCGCGGGCGTGGCGATCGGCTTAGCAGCGTCGCTCGCGCTGACGCGCTATTTGAGCGGCGCGCTGCTAGGTGTAACGAGCACCGATGCCCTGACCTTCCTGACTGTAACGATGTTGCTTTGCGCCGTGGCGCTATTTGCCTGCTTTATTCCGACCCGCCGGGCCATGCGGGTTGACCCGATTGTGGCGCTACGCTACGAATAAGAAGCGTTACTCTACAAATCAAAACTCCGGTAACTGTGCTCACCCTTGCGGCTGGCAACAGGCATCAAGTATAAGGATGCATGATCTTCAAGCAGTTCTATCTCAATTGCCTCGCCCACGCTTCCTACCTTATCGGTGACGAAGAGACGCTGACGGCTGCCGTCGTCGATCCGCAGCGAGACATCGAACGATACTTGGAGTTCGCAGCGGAGCATAAGCTGCAGATCAGACACGTAATATTGACTCATCTGCACGCCGATTTCATCGCGGGGCATTTGGAATTGCGCGACCGCGCGGGCGCCACAATTTACCTTGGCGCGAAAGCGCAAGCCGAATATCGCTTCGCGCCGCTAGCGGATGGGAGCGTCATCGAATTCGGGCGCGTGCGATTGAAGGCCCTCGAAACACCGGGCCACACGCCCGAATCTATTTCGATCCTCGTTTACGATCTCGATCGCAGCGGTACCGAGCCGTATGCGGTGCTCACAGGCGACACGTTATTCATCGGCGATGTGGGAAGGCCGGATCTTCGCGCATCGCTGGGATGGTCAGCCACCGACCTCGGGAGCTTGCTTTACGATTCCTTGCAGTCCAAATTGCTTCCCCTCCCGGACGCGAGTCTCGTTTATCCGGCTCACGGAGCCGGGTCGCTCTGCGGCAAGGCCATCAGCAAAGAAACGGTTTCAACAATCGGAGATCAGCGGCGGCTGAATTACGCCCTGCAGCCGATGAGCAAGAAAGCATTCATCGAACTGGTGACCGCCGATCAGCCTGAGGCTCCTCCGTATTTCGTCTACGATGCCGTGTTGAACAGCAAAGAGCGGACCACACTCGACGGATCGCTCGATCGCAATTTGAAACCACTGGCTCTCGATGCTGTGCTGGATTTACAGAAGCGGGGTGCGCAGGTCCTCGACACGCGCGATGCCGAAGAATTTGGCGCCGCTCATCTCGCAGGCAGCGTCAACATCGGACTCGGCGGCCAGTACGCAACTTGGGCCGGCACAATGCTCGATCGCGAGCATCCGATTGTGATCATCGCGGCTCCCGGCCGGGAGAACGAATCGGCCGTCCGGCTCGGACGCATCGGTTTCGATAACGTGGCTGGCTACCTGCAAAACGGATTGCAAAGCCTCGAATCGCGGCCAGACCTGGTCGCGTTCGTCGAACGGCTGAGCCCGCAATTTGCCGCGGAGCTCATTGCGTCAAGCCAGGCGCCACTGGCTGTAGACGTTCGCGCGCCCCGTGAGCGCGAACAGAAATACATCGGCGGCAGCTTAAGCATGCCGCTCAATCATCTCGTGCGAGATCTAACAGCCCTGCCGAAAGATCGCGCCTTGCTGGTCTACTGCGCCGGAGGCTACCGCTCGTCGATCGCGGCGAGCTTGCTGAAGGCCGGCGGATTTGATTCCGTCTGCGAGATTGCCGGAGGCCTCGCAGCCTGGGAGTCGGCGAACTTGCCAGTTCAAAGCGCCCAAGCGTAGGGGTTGGTGCGCACCGCTACAGGGAGTTCGCTTAAGCATTCGCTACAACGAGAGGCCGGAGGCGTTTGGCTGGGAGGCCTGGACTCGAACCAGGATAATCAGATCCAGAATCTGATGTACTGCCAATTGTACGACCTCCCAGCAGGAGGCAATAAAAAAGGCCGCTTGCGCGACCCTCGCTATACTTTACTGAGCGTACCGCGTTTCGTCAACCCGACGACCGGCGGCCAATCACAGCTTTCACCGACCGGTTTTCAAATTCGCCCGGCTTAGAAAGAAGGTCTCGGTTATTTCGCCCAAGTACATCGCCACCCAGGGAAATTTCCAGGTCGCCACCGGCTACATTTATCGATTCTAGAAAACAGTGGGAAGCGCAGCCGTGTAGCTCTGCGTTCTGCTGATCATTGCGGGAGCTGCGCGAAAGTTTGCTGTGCGAACTCGAACGCATCCGCCCGAACGTGCACCGGCCCTTGAAACGGACGGTCAATTTCCGCGACGGAAACGAGGACGAGCGACAACAAAAGCGAGAGGACAAATACGAGAACGAAATGTAGCGTGAAATTCTGGCAACCGAAGAGACATGCGGAACCGATCACCACGATGCCGCCTACTACCAAAACCGCCCACAAAATTCCCGGAAGCTTCATCCGGCTTTCCAGCTGGCGCAGCCGCCGGTGCTCGGACATCTGGCTCAACGTGCTGAACGCCTGTTCATATTTTGATTGCTGAAGAACGTCCACCACCCCAGTGTCCGAATGCGCCTGCAACAGCACTTCCCACAACTGTTGCGTGATGTTGAAACTGTGTGTGCTCAGCTTCTCCTGCGCCATAGCCGGCCATTCCTCGCTCACCGTCACTGCGGCATATTCCCGGCAGAGCGCGCGGATTGGCTTACCCTGCGCCGGTTCTAGTCCGCCCGCGATGCGGTATAAATCCACGAGAAAGTTCGCCTCGATCTCCGCGTTGATGCGCGCTGTTTGGAAATTATTCCACACGTTCCAAAGCATGAAGGCGAGAATCACTGCGTAGGTCGTCCCCAGCACACTGATTTGCCAGCCAATCACATCATTGTGTTCTGTCCGCCGCGAAACCGGCCAAATCCGCCGCAAGACACCCAGGAAAACGAGTGACAGCACGACCGTGCCTGCGATGATGAAAATGCACTGCCACACACTCAGCATCGATCGGCTTCTCCCCAGCGACGCGCATGCTTCTCGATCGAAACGCTGGCTCGCGCCGTCGCTGGTTCGCCATCCTAGGTTGTCAGGGGAAATTCGTCAACCGCCCGTCGCGCTCGCTTTCACCGGTTCCGTTTCCATTCGGCGCCCCACCGCTTGCGCGATCACCGCGACTTCGCCCATGAGCTGGGCGAATTGATCCGGGTAGAGCGATTGCGCGCCATCAGAAAGCGCGCGCTCGGGATCGGGATGGACTTCGATGAGCAATCCATCTGCACCTGCCGCAATCGCTGCGCGTGCCATCGGCGCCACTTTGTCTCGGCGCCCTGTTCCATGCGAGGGGTCGGCAATGATTGGCAGGTGTGAAAGCTGTTTGATCACGGGAATCGCGGCTATGTCCATCGTGTTGCGCATGTAGGTGTCGAATGTCCGAATGCCGCGCTCGCAGAGGATCACGTTGTAGTTCCCTCCCGCCATGATGTACTCCGCGCTCAGTAGCAACTCCTCAATTGTCGCGGACATCCCGCGTTTCAGCAGCACCGGCTTCGTGGTTTCGCCCAGGGCGCGCAACAGGTGATAGTTCTGCATGTTGCGCGCACCCACCTGCATCACGTCCACATACGGAAGCATGATCTCCACCTGGGAAGGATCCATCACTTCGCTGACGACAAGCAGCCCATTGTCATCAGCGGCGCGTCGGAGCAATTCGAGTCCGTCTTCGCCAAGCCCCTGGAAGGAATATGGCGACGAACGCGGTTTGAACGCGCCGCCGCGGAGCAATTTAGCTCCCGCCTGTGCGACCCGCGCGGCGACAGAGTTAATTTGCGCCGCCGTCTCCACTGCGCACGGTCCGGCCGCAACCGCAATAGACGTTCCACCTACCAGCACGCCGTTACCGAGCTCCACGATCGAGCCTTCCGGATGGAAGTGGCGCGAGGCAAGCTTGAATGGATGCGCGACGCGTACGATTTCCTCAACGCCCGGCGCCGCAAGCAGCGCTTCCAGTTCGCTGCGATGCTCGTTGCTGTTTCCCACAATTCCGATCACTGTCTTCTCCGTTCCGCGAGTCAAATGCGCCTGGCAGCCGCACTCTTTCACGCGCGTCACAATATGATTGATTTGCTCATCGGTAGCTTTCGGTTCCATCACGACAATCATGGTTCGCTCTCCCTTTGCTCAATTCTCCTTAGCTCGCCTTCGCGCTGAAAATCTCGGCCGACACGTATGAACCCAGAATGCGCAGATTCACACTCAGCTTCTCAAGCTCGGCAAGTGCTGCTTCTACTTCCGGATCGAGCGCCGAAGCTTGTAAATCGAGATAGAAACGGTATTCCCAGGGACGCCCTGCAATCGGCCGGCTCTCGATTTTCATCAGATTGATTCCGCGGCGCGCGAATGGCCCGAGTGCGTGAAAAAGCGCGCCAGGACGATGCGCCGCTTGAAATACGAGTGAAAGTTTGTTGGCCGCATCGAAAGTCTTGGACGAAGGGCCCAGAAGCAGAAATCGCGTATAGTTTTCGGGATTGTCTTCCAGATGTTCGCGGAGAATCTTGCCCCCATGAATTTCAGCCGCGCGCCGGCTGGCGATCGCGGTCCGCGACGGATCCCCGGCTGAGACAATCGCGCGAACGCTCCCAGCCGTATCTTCGGTAGCGATTCGTTTCAATTCCGGGCGCTCGTGGAAGAATCCCTCGCACTGCGCCAGCGCCACCGGATGCGATTCCACGGTGGTGACTTGCTCGATCGTCCCGCCCGGCACGCCGATTAGGTTGTGCACGATCGGAATAATCTCCTCGGCGATGATGCTCAGCCGGCTCTCAATCAGCAGGTCAAAGGTTCGATGGACTGACCCCGCAAGTGTGTTCTCTATCGGAGCAAGAATGTAATCTGCCGCATCCTCATCAATCGAATCGAACATCGCCTCGAACGTCGGCCGCGGAACCAGCACAGTCCCGTTGCCAACAAGCTTCACAGCCGCTTCTTCACTGAAAGCTCCCCGCTCACCTTGAAACGCAACCCGCGCACCCGATTCGATTTTCATTCCGCTCCTGTTCACTTCAATGCGTTCAGCAGAATCGCCCCAGACCGTATGTCCGTTCATGGCTCCGCCGCCGTTCCGTACCGCCGGCGTCTCGCCGGCTCTTTTGCCTTAGCGCCCCTCTCGACCGCACCCCCTCACCCGCATGCATCTCCTGTATCCGCCGCGATTCATCCATGATCGCCCGAAAGATTCTCGTCACCGCCTCCCCATCCAGCGGCCCGTCATTCAAATTCTTCATCCCCGCGATCACCTTCTGCTCGCGCTCCGGTGCGCACAATGAGAGACCCTCCTCCTCCTTCAGCCGCGCAACCTCCACCGCAAATTCTGTGCGCAGATTCAGAAGCTGCAGAAGAACGGTGTCAATTTCGTCGATCTTCTTCCGCCAGTCGCCGATCGTCATAAGGCCTCCCGCTTGCGTTCTCTCACCTGCCCGCAGACCAAAAAAAAGGCCGCGTCCTCTCGGAGGTCGCGGCCCGGAATCTCGAAACTTTGTGCGGCTTTTAGCTCGTCTTGCTCGCTCCCGCCGCGCACGTTTCACCGGCCCGCTCCCCCGTAAAGGAGTAGCGGTACGTAAAGCCGTACGCTCGGTAATAAAGTCGCATCGCAACCTCAATATACGGTACGGCCCCGGCCCCGTCAAGCACGTTGATGCTCGCGATCGAGTCTCTTCTTAGCTCTGCTGTCGTATCGGGTGCGATTGCGTGCATTCTGCCGCTGGCGTAAGATGCACGGCCTGTGCCGGAGACCTCCCCAATCATCGGTCGCGCCATCTCCCACTACAGCGTGCTGGAAAAATTGGGCGGCGGAGGCATGGGTGTAGTTTACAAAGCTAAAGACACGCGCCTCGGCCGCAATGTTGCGCTGAAATTTCTGCCCGACGACATTTCGCACGACCCTCAGGCCACCGAACGGTTTCGCCGCGAAGCGCGCGCCGCCTCCGCTCTCAATCATCCCAATATCTGCACGATTTACGATATCGGCGAATTTGAGGGCCGGCCGTTTATCGCTATGGAGTTGCTTGAAGGGCGGACGCTCAAGCACCGGCTCGAGGGCAAGCCCATCGAGGTCTCGGAGCTCTTGGAGATCGGCATCCAGGTTGCCAATGGGCTCGATGCTGCGCATTCGAAAGGGATCGTGCACCGCGATATCAAGCCCGCGAATATCTTCCTGGTGGATCGAGGGCAGGCAAAGATTTTGGATTTTGGTTTGGCGAAGCTCGCGCCTGCCGTGCGACAAGCCGCCGAATCGGTGGGCGCCTCATCCACACGCACTCACTTGCTCGATCAAGAGCACTTGACCAGCCCAGGTAGCTCCATCGGCACGATTGCTTACATGTCGCCCGAACAAGCGCGGGGCGAAGAACTCGACGCGCGCTCGGATCTGTTTTCTCTAGGGGTCGTGCTCTACGAAATGGCCACTGGATCGGTGCCATTCACCGGTGCAACGTCAGCCGTCATTTTTGACGGAATCCTTCATTCCACGCCCGCACCTGCAAAAGGATTAAATCCTCGTTTGCCCCTAGCCCTCGAAAACATTCTCGGCAAGACGCTGGAGAAGGATCCCGACCTGCGGTGCCAGAGTGCTGCGGAACTCCGCGCCGACCTCAAACGCCTGAGCCGCGACATCGAATCAGGCCGCCGGCCGGCCGAGAAAAGTAGTACGGGCTCTGGCGCGCATACGGTGGCAGCCCAGCCAAAATCCGTCGCAGTCCTCTACTTCGAAAATCAGAGCGGCTCGAAAGAGGACGAATATTTCCGCGACGGGATCACAGAAGATATCGTCACCGAGATTTCGAAGATCGCGCAACTCCAGATCTTTCCGCGTTCGGAGATGCTCGCTTTTCGCGACAAGCCGGTTACAGCGCAACAGGTGGGCCAGCAGCTCGGCGCCGCCTATGTGCTCGAAGGTTCCATCCGCCGCGCCGGCAATCGCGTACGCATCACCGCGCAACTCGTGGAGGCCACCACAAGGCATTCCGTCTGGGCCGAACGCTACGACAGGCAAGTGGAGGATGTCTTCGCGATCCAGGAAGAAATCGCCCGAAGCATCGCTCAGGCCTTGCGCATCACGCTGACCCCGCAGGAAGATAAAACCATTGCGCGCAAGCCGACCGAAAATCCGCTGGCGTATGATTTTTATCTGCGTGGCCGAAACTACTCGCGTCGCCAGGATTTTGAATACGCTTTGCAGATGTTCGAACAGGCCATCGAACTGGACCCGAAGTTCGCGTTGGCGCATGCAGGCATTGCGCATCTGTGCGGAGTCATCTTCGAGGTTCGCGATCAGAATCCGAATTGGATGGAACGAGGACTGGCTGCCTGCGACCGCGCCACCGCGCTGGCCCCCGACTTGCCGGAAGTGCTGGTGGCGCGCGCCCGCATTCTTTACTCGCAAAAGAAAAATGACGAAACCGCCCAGCTTGCCTTGCGCGCCATCGAACGCAAGCCCGATTGCGATGGCGCCTGGAACATCCTCGGTCGCGCATATTTCGCTTCCGGTCGTTACGAAGAGGCCGCCGCCCTCATCGACCGCGCCATAGAATTCAACGGCGACGACTACAATATGTACATTCCTTATCGTCAAGCCTTCATGCAGCTGGGACGAATCAAAGAAGCCGAGCCCCTAGCCGATCGAATGATCAAGGTCCTCCGCCAACAGCTGGAATTAGTGCCGGAAGATGTGCGCGCGCGAATACTATTGGCCACCAACCTCGCATACTCCGGAAACGACCACGAAGAGAGTATCCGGCACTTGCAGACTGCCGTCGCCCTCCGCCCAAGCGATTCCAACACCCTCTACAATGCTGCATGTACGTACGGTGTCCTCGGAAAAAAAGCCGAGGCCCTGGATACATTGAAAAAAGCCTTTGCAGCCGGATTTGGGAACCGGAATTGGGCGGCTAAAGATTCCGATTTCAATTGCCTGCACGACGACCCTGAATTCCGAGATCTCGTCGGCCTCGATAAGAGCCCGGCATCGTAGGAAATATTCCTGAATTGGGGAGCAACCCAATTCTCTGTCCAACGGCTTAATCGGAGTCGGACGCGCTGCACACGCTGCTCGTTTCAGCTTCGCGGGTATACTCTCCGGATGATTTCAACGTTCTAACTTCCCGAAAACCATTGTGAGACATGACGGCACAGACTCAATTCGAGCGAGTAGCGATTATCGGAACAGGCCTGATGGGAGGGTCGTTCGGGCTTGCACTGCGGCGAGAGTTACCTGCTGCACGCGTCATTGGATTCGATCGCATGAATGTCCTGGGGCGTGCGCTCAGGAGCGGAGCGATTAGCGAAGCTGCGAGCGATATCGCCTCGGCGGTTCGCGGCGCTGACCTCGTTTACGCCGCGCTGCCAATAGGGGCAACGATTGACGCTCTGCCGAAAATTGCGGAAGCGGCGGAAGCGAACGCGCTCGTCACCGATACGGGCAGCACGAAGGCCACGATATGCCGGCAAGCGCAGAAATATTATCGCGGTGGCGCGCGGTTTTTGGGCGGGCATCCGATGGCGGGCAAGGAAAATTCGGGAATCGAGCACGCGGATGCAGATCTTTTTCGCGGCACACGTTATGCCCTGATTGCATCCGAGGGCGACCCGGATCCGCGCGTCCAGCAATTTGCGGCATTGCTGCAACGAATCGGCGCAGAACCCGTGTGGTGCGACGCCGAGACGCACGACTGGGCTGTGGGTATCGTCTCGCACTTGCCGCAACTCGCGTCCGTGGCCCTCGCGCATGTAGTCGCGGATGAGACCGACGAGACCGGCTTACCGCTCACGCTCGCGGGCCCAGGCCTCGCCGATATGCTGCGCCTGGCAGGCAGTCCGTACGATATCTGGCGCGACACCTGCCTCACGAACCGTGAAAACATCGCGCGCGCGCTCGACCGGCTCGCCCAAGCCATCGAATATCTCCGCACGCGCCTAGCCAGCAAGGACCTTGAGCAGGAATTCAAAACCGCTAACGAACTCTACGTCGCCTTGCGGCGCGTGCGATGAAGGCTCGGCGCTTAGAAGCCGGATGGGCGAACACACAGCGAAGATTGAGGCCTGTACGAGATTCGCAAACCCTTGCGATCTGCAACCTGGTTGACAATCTTACAGCAGATTTTTGTTCGCTTTATTTTCGCTTTCGCATGTCGCGAATTTCTTACAGTGCGCGGCTTAAGCAGCGGGAACGAGCCGCCGGTTTCGCACGTAAAACTCCTTACCGCGCCATCGAATTCGCTGCGGAAAAAAGCTCGCGAGCCATACTAGGAATGCAAACGCGTCGCGCACCGGCAACAGCGCGAGCCTCGAGCGGAGGGCGCCGTCCTGCATGCCCCACACTCCAACGTTTCTGGCCATCTCGCTGCGCAGTACCACGTAGGCGGCCACATAGGCCAGCGCGATCGGCGCCGACGGCGCGACCAGCGCCGCGAGAATTGTCCACGGCAGGCCTTGCGTGAAAATTAATCCCAGATGACCGGCTGGGCGCGAGTAGCGAATGCTCAAATTCCATCGCACCTGGTGCCGGAAAGCCTCGGCAAGCGTTTCGCGTGGATAGACGATTGACACGGGAAAGGTGCTGAGCTCGATGCGATGGCCTTTCTTCGCGATACGGTTTCCCAATTCGAAGTCGTCGCAGAAATAATCGACCAAGGATTCGAAGCCTCCGATCTCCGCGAGGTTTTTCTTCGTCGTGGCCATGATGGCGCCGAGCATGAAGTCGATCTTGCCGCCCAGCCAATTGACCAGCACGCCCGCGGCAAAATCGGCGCTGTTGCCTATGGCCTCGAGGCCAGCCGCGAACGAGCCTTTAGTGAGTCCGCGATAGAGGCAGGTGACCCCACCCGCTTCCGGATCGCTAAACGCGGCAGCCATCGCACGCAAGAATCCGGGCTCGACACGCACATCGCTATCGGTGACGATCACGATTTCATGGCGGGCTTCGCGCACCATGCGGCAGAGTTTATTTACCTTGTCGCTCGCGCCGAGTGGCTCAGAGCCAATCAGCAGACGAATCGGGCGCTCGGGGAAATCCACAGTAATTTTTTGAATTACCGGTATGGCGGGATCGCGGTCATCGGAGACGCAGAAAAGAATTTCGAAGTCGGGGTAATCCTGGCGGCAAAAGCTGGCGTAGTTCTCATACGTCTCGCGGTCGAGACCGTAAATCGGTTTGAGGATACTGAGCGGCGGAGTGAAGTCCTCAGCAAGCGGAATCGCGCGTTTCGCAAAAAATCGCCGCGCCGCAATCATCGCAACGACGTAGTACCCGAAGGGAGCAAGCGCAACCAGCAGGAGCGCCGCGCGAACCGCTCCCCACGCCGTCACGCCACTATCCTTCCGGACAACCGTTTAGCCTCGGCCCTTCCAAACCATGGTCACGCCGACACATACAAGCAGAACGCCAAGCCAGCGCTGCCGCGTTACCTTCTCCCCAAGGAAAAGCGCCCCGCCATACGCGCCAACCACATAGCTCAGCGCCGTGACCGGCACAACAAAACTCACATTCTCGAGCGACAGCATCCCCAGCAGCGAGAAAAATCCCGCCGCCATCAGGAGCAGAGCAAGCCACATCCAGCCAACGCGCATCGCGCGCCCAAATACATTCAGCAACGCGCGCGGCCGGAAATCGTGCACTTCCCCGATCGTTTTCATCGCCCGCGTCAGACAGATTTCACCGCCCGTGCCTATCACCACGATTCCAAAGATCAGAATGACTTCAACAAACATCAACTCTGCTCCATCGTGCTGGGTTGCATGCGCGATTCCGCGGCCTCTTCAGTGGTGCGCGGCGGGGTGTAGCCCACGATCAGCACTCCGCAACAGATCACCAGAATGCCGGCCCATCGCAAAGGCGTAATCTTCTCACCGAGAGCAAAGTGGCCGAGCAGCGCAACTACCGCATATGAAAACGACGAAGCCGGCTGGACGAAGCTGTAATCGGCCCAGGTGAGCACGAGTGTATATGCGATGAAAAATCCGATGAGCGAGAAAATCCCAAGCCAGATCATGCCAGAGGTGAAAACACTGACGAAAAGATGGGCCAGTTCCGCCGGAGACCAGCTGGGAATTTCGCCAAGGTCTTTCATGCCCTTGCTGAGCAGGACATCGCCCAGCGGGCCGAAAACAACCATGATGAACAGGAGGAAAAAAGTTTTGACATGCAGCCCCGAACCGGGCGTCATGCGCTCGGGGATTCGCTCGCTCCTACCGACGAGCTGCGTTGCTCCGGCACATTCACGAGCACTTTCTTCTGTACGCCCTTCTTCGCCACTCGCTTGCGGTCGGCGCGAAGCTTCATGAAGTCCACGGCTTCGTGGAAGAGCCGCTTGCGCTCGTGCGAATCCCACAGAGCGTCGCGAACGATTCGCCATGCGACGCGCGGGCGAAAATAATAGTCGTCGTAGAAGCGGTTGACGGAATCCACCATGTATTCCCGCGAAAGACCAGGATACTCGAGGTGCGGAAGCTGGTGGCCGCCAGCGTCGGTGACGGCTTCGCCTTTCAGAAACCCCTCGCGAGTTCCCTGCTCGTAGAGTTCAGTGCCCGGATAGGCGTGGGCCATGGAAACTTGAATCGTTTCGCAGTCGAGTTCCTTGGCGTAATTGATCGTCTTTTCGATGGTTTCTTTCGTTTCGCCCGGCAGCCCGATGATGAAATCGCCGTGAACGCGAATGCCAACTTTCTTGCAATTCTGCACGAACGTCTTGCCCATCTCGACCGTCGCGCCCTTCTTGATGTTCTTCAAAATTTGCGGATCGCCAGATTCGAATCCGACGATGAGGAGGCGGGCGCCAGCTTCGGCCATCGCTTTCAGAGTTTCGTAATCGCTATGCACGCGGGCGGTGCAGGACCACTGAAAGCCCACCGGCTTGAATTCCTTGCAAAGCGCGAGGACGCGATCCTTGCGAATGTTGAACGTGTCGTCGTCGAAGAAAAATTCCTTGGCTTGCGGAAACATCTTGTGCGCCTGCTTGAATTCGCGCGCCACGGATTCCACTCCGCGGACACGCCAGGCATGCCCGGAAAGAGTTTGCGGCCAGAGGCAGAAGGTGCAGAGAGCCGGACAACCGCGCGCGGTATAGAACGATACGAACGGGTGCAGCAGGAACGGCACATTGTATTTTTCGATGGTGAGATCGCGCTGATAGACGTCTGTGGCAAAAGGGAGCGCATCGAGTTCTTCGGTCTGTAACAGAGGGCGGGGCGGATTGTGGACTACCTTGCCGTCTTTGATGTAGCTGACGTTTGCGATTCCGGAGATGGGCTTGCCATTCGCATAATCAACAACGGCGTGGTCAAATTCTCCGCGCACGACGAAATCAATATCGGGGCTGGCCAGAAGGCTCTCCGCCGGCTTGATCTGAACTTGCGGGCCAACGAAGCAAATTCTGATTCCGGGCTTCTTTTCCTTCATGGCCTTGGCCATGCGAAGGTCGCTATGAAAGCCCACGGTGGACGTGAAGAGAACCACAAACTCGTAATCTTTCGCGATTTCAACCACCTGCGCCGGGGTGATTCCGTGAGGAGGACCATCCAGAAGGCGGCTGCCGGGCAACATACCGGCGGGATACGACAGCCAGACCGGGTACCAATAGGATTCGATTTCGCGAGTGGCGGGCCAGCGCGATCCGGCGCCGCCGTCAAAGTGCTCGAAGCTAGGCGGATTCAGGAACAACGTTTTCATTGCAGACGACATTCGCAATCCCCCAGAATGCAGACCGTCATGTGAGCGCAAAAATAGCCGTAGATGAATTCACTCAATTTTACCCGATTTCGGCCACTATCCCAAGCTGAGGTTTGCCAGGAACCGTGCCTACTGAAACACTTTGGCGAGCTGGCCGGTGGCCTGCAGCAACGAGAGTTGCCCCTGCTGGCGGGCAAATTCGGCGTCGAGGAAGGCCACCCATTTGTCGTTTTCTTCGAGACGAGCCTGCTCGATGTCTCGCAGCGTGGCGCGGCCCTCGTCGAATTTCGTTTGCAGGATTTGCAGCGATTCCTGGGCGAGTTGAAGATCGAGGCGCGCCACTTCGTGAGCGGCATCGAGTTCGCGAACATCGCGGGCTTTTTGCAGCACATCGGCGCGAACTTCCTGGCGTTTGTTCCCCAGGACGAGTTCTGCTTCGCTCAACTGGCTTTTGGCGAGTTTTATATCGGCAAAAGTCTTGGAGCTGAAGACCGGAATGTGGACGTCAACGCCGACGGTGACGTTATTGCGTTGAAAGTTCTTGAAGAACTCTTCGTAGTTATTAAACTTGCCAAGCAGTTGGTAAAGACCAACGGCGCTGACGGTGGGCCAAAACTCGCCTTTCGCGCCTTTTAGCAAGTGTTGGCGGGCATCGCGTTCCTTTTCCGCTTCGGTGACAAAAGGACTGGTCTTGAGCGCAGCGGCGATCATGTCGGTCTCTTGTTGATCCACTGCGAACGAGGTCTGCTCAGTCTCTACCTGAACCGATTGGCCGGAGATGCCAGTGAGATTTTCAAGCTGCTGAGTGAGGATCGCGTCACGCCCTTCCAGATGAATGATTCGCTCCCGAATGCGGGCGAGCGTCAACTGGCTGCGAGTGATCTCAATCGGAAGTTCCTGGCCGGCTTGGGCACGTTCGCGAGTGACGCCGGCGATCTTTTCAGCACTAGCGCCCTCGCCGCGGAGCAGTTCAAGCGAGGTGCGCACCTTTGCGAGTTCAAGGTAAGTGGTGGCGGTGCGGACGATGACGGCGTCGCGTGTGCGATCGAGCTCAATCTTCTGACTTTCGGCACGGTCTTCAGCCGCGTGTAGTTGCCCGCGAAGAGGCAGATTAAGAATCGACTGCGTATAGGATAGGCTGAAGATTGCCGGGGCTGAACCGCCAACGGTTGCGGGAAAGCCACTGGTATAAGCGGCACCCGAACCAGTGTAAAGATTCGGACGAAAATCGGCGCGGTTCACGCCGGCGGCATTCAGCGCGACGGTATATTGCATTCGCGCGAGAGCAATTTCCCGACTATTCTGGAGGGCGAGCGTGACGGCCTGCCGCAGCGTGAGCTTGTCTGGATCCTGCGCATGAGCTGGGCGAGGGAAAAATCCAGTTCCGAGGATAACGAAACTGGTGACTATTCCGAATAACGACCGTCTCTTGTTATTCATGTTCTTACTCATATCGAAGAGATTCCGTTGGATGAAGGCTGGCCGCCCGACTCGCCGGCAGGTAGCCAAATAAGATGCCGGTTGAGCAGGAAACGACGAACGCCAACACCACTGAGACCCACGATACCGGGACACGAATCCCCACTGCTTCCGGTATCACGCGCAAAACGAGATTGATCGCCACCGGGATCGAAACTGCGATCAAAATTCCGATCACAGCTCCGGTGCCACTGATCAGGAACGCTTCCATCAAAAATTGGTAGAGGATTGCATCGCGGGGCGCTCCCACGGCCTTGCGAATACCGATCTCGCGCGTGCGTTCAGTGACGGTGACGAGCATTATGTTCATGATGCCTATGCCGCTGATCGTGAGCGCGATAAGGGCGATCACCACGAGAAGCACCGTCAAGGCTTCTGAAATCTTGCGGGCCGAATCGAGCAGGGAGGCAAGATTTTCCACGTCGTATTCTGCGCCAGGGCGGTGCCTGCTTTTCAGAACTTCCGCTACCTGCTTCGTCACGCCGGGAACAGCTTCGGGCGAGTCCGCCTGCACATATAGCGTGCGAATATATTCCGAGCCTGTGTAGTAGGTCATCAAGCCGAAAGGGATGAGCACCGACTCGCGCGCGATTTCCGTCTCGCCGAATGTGGAAATCCGTTCGCGAAACACACCAATCACAGCCAAGCGCAGATCACCGACGCGAATTTCCTGGCCCACCGGATCCTGATGTGGAAAGACGCGCTCGGCTAGTTCCTGAGTGAGGAGGCAGACCTTGGCGTGGGTCATCATGTCGTCGGGATCAAAATAGCGCCCGCGAAAAACTACGAGGCGGCGAATCTGCTGAAAGCCATCGGTGACGCCTACCAGTTTTACCGGACGTTCGACGCCCGCCGCGACAACGGTCATGGGGGTGTCGCTCGCTCCGGCGACGACGGTGACTTCGGGGATCTGGGACTTCATGGCTTCCATGTCGCCGAGCGAAATCTCGTCACCCAAGGTGAGACGCGAGGAATTATTGGAACGCGTGATGCCGGCATAGACGAGGTTCGAGCCGACGCCTTCAATCTGGGTGATGATGTAGCGCTTGCCGGCGAGCGCTACGGTGACGACGAGAACGATGCATCCGCTGCCGATGATGACGCCGAGCATCGTCAATGCAGCGCGGAGTTTATTCGCGCGCAGCGCCTGAAGTGCAAGATGCCAGGTCTCGTTCCAATATTCGGATTTGTTTCGTACGTTGGACATGGCAGCGATTTCAGATTGACCCGAACGAAATCCCGGGAGCTATTTCGATTTTTCCAAGTGTTCCAACCGCGTTTTCGTTTCCTTGCGGGTCGGATCGAGTTGCAAAGCAGCGCGATATTGTTCGGCCGCTTCGGCGCGCTTGCCTTGCGCCTCATAAAGACGCCCGAGCCATTCGCGCGCGGCGGCATGCGAAGGCCAATCGCTGCGATCGGGCGTGCTGGCGAGGTAAGACTTCAAATCCTGTTCGGAATGCGAGGGATCGACCGCTGAAAGCACTCCATAGACCCCGCGGTAATAGGCCAGGCGAGGATCGTTGGGATTTACGGCCGCCGCTCCGTCGATAGCGGCTTTCAGGTCGGACGGCTTATTCTGCTTTACGTAATAGTTGGCCGCGTCGAAATAAGGGTCCGCGGTCTTGGGCTTCGCAGCGAGTGCCTGCTGGTATTCGCTTTCGGCGGCGTCCTGTTTCTTGGCCACCTGGGCATCGTAGAGAGCTCTGGCGAGATGCCCCTGGACCGGATCGATCGCAGCGATCGCGTCCACTTGAGCTTTGGCTTCGTCCTTATTGCCGCCGACAACCCACGGCGCGTCGATATCAAATTCCTCGAGGTCCCGGCGGGCCGCGATGTTCGAGGGGTTCGCGGCAACCGCGTCTTCAAATTCCTTCTTCACTTTCTTCGCGAGGAAAAAGCTGTGCTCGCGATCGGCCTTGCCGCCGTAGGCGCGGCCAAGCCACAGGTGGTAATCGGAGTTCTTCGAATTGAGCTCGACGGCTTTTTCGCCATTCGTGATGGCGTTGTCATAGTCGCGCAGCTCGTAATAGCTGCGGCCGAGCCAGTAAGCGAGTTCGGCGTTATTCGGATTCGCGATCACCGCCACCTGCAAAGTGGAGACGGCGCCCGAATAGTTTCCGGAATGGTATTGGCGGATGGCGTCCTGGAGGGACGCGGAAGCGTCCGGTGGAAAGCCGGATGCCGCGACGCGGCTGCTTGCTGCAAATTGAAAGAGGAAAAGCACTGCGATCGAGACTGCCCACAACAGCTTGTGTCCGCGGTGCACTATAGTTTAGCCTCCGAGGCTCGAACGTCCATGCCGTCCTTCAACACTTGCATGTCGCCCGGCAACACTACCCTGTCTCCGAGTTGCAGACCGCTGATGACTTCGTATTTTTGCGCACTGGCGATACCAACGGTGATATCGCGGCGGTGAATCTTGTCGCCACCGTAAACGAAAACGAAATGCTGGCCGTTGTCGTAGCGGACGGCGGCACGCGGAACCACCAGCGCACTCTGGCGGGCGTGGACGAGGATGTGGACGTCCACGTTGACGTTGGGAAGCAACTCGAGTTTGTCGTTGTCGATTGAGCAGAGAACTTCGCCGACGCTGCGAGCGCCTCGCGACACTACCTGCTTGGGAACCTGCTCAGTACGGCCGGTCCACGTCTGGCCGGGCTTCGCGTCCCACGCAACTTGCACAACTTGATTCGGTTCGAGTGCACCGAGGTCGGGTTCGTCCACAAAAGCGCGGACGCGCACGTGGCGCAAATCGGCCATTTCGGCGAGGGTATCGCCCACTTTGACGTAGTCGCCTGCGTGTACCGGAAGCGCGTAGAGGGTGCCGTCAGAAGGCGCCACGACCGTGGCCGAGCGCAATTTCTCCTGGAACGACTCAATCTGATCCTGGGCTTGCTTCGCGCGTAGCTCGGCGCGTTCTGCGTCGCCCGTGGTTCGTTGCGCGAGTGCCGCCTTCTTCTGCTGGAGAGTTTCGAGTGTGGCGCGAGCTTGCGCGAGAGCTGCGCGGTTCTGTGCGACTTCATATAGCGTGGCGGCCTGTTTGGCGGCTAGTTGCTCGAGCGCTTTTTGAGTTTGTTCGAGGTTGGCAACGTTGGCTTGGGCTTTTGCCAGATCACCATTCAGCTGCGCGAGTTCGTCAGGCGGACCGCCGGCGCGCGAGTTTCGCAAATCCGTCTGGGCCGCCAGCAAATCCGCGCGTGCCTGCGAGAGTTGCGCGCGAATATCGGAAGCATTCAGGGTGAGAATCAGCTGCCCGCGATGGATGGCTTGACCCTCGGTGGCTTCGATTTTCTCTACAAAGGTGGGAAATTCGGCGCGGGCGATCGCCGGCGAAATTGGTTCGACCTTGCCATTACTTGAAATCGAGGAGCTTAGATCCTCGCGCTGGACGGGTACATAGTGAACAACCGGCGCCTGGCCGCGGCTTGCCAGCAAGACGATGAGGACCAGCGCACCTAGCCCGATGGCCAGGGTGGGAACGAGCCATTTTCTCTTACTGTTGTCCGCCATCTTGGGCGGCGCTTGCGCGCGCAGCCTACCCCCAGAATCTCAAAATTGTAACAGACCCTTTCGAAGCTTGCCTACGGAAAGGCCGAAGGAGTGGCGCCGGGAGCACCAATGCATACCTACGTACCTACGGGCGTACTTGTAAGAGATGCGCTACTCTAAGAATGGGATGCCGGTGGTGTTCGTGATCGCGACGGAGTGGAAGCTGCGCGCGGCGGTGCGGGCTGAACTGCGCGAACGTGGAATTGAAGCTTTGGGCATGGACTCGGCGGAGGATGTGGGGCGCGTGCTGGCGGGTGGGGCGCTGCCGGCGGTGATGGTGCTGGAAGCGAATGCGGAGCTTGCTGGCGATCCTGCGATTCAGAGTCTCGTGAGGCGGGTGCCGACGGTTTTGGTGGCTTCGCGGACTGAGACTGTGGCGTTGCCGCGGGTGGCGGCTGTGTTTTACCGGCCGGTGCGGATAGGGGAGATCGTTGCGAAGGTGAGTGAACTCCTGGAGCGTGGGGAGGTTGCTTAGGCGCGGATTGGCATTGCGCGTCGTGATAAAATTTACGGCATGAGCGAGACACCTCAATCACAAACGAAAGCGCCGGCGGTGCCGGCGAGTTCCGCGCCTTCTGCAACGGGCGCGGCTGGGCACTCCGCCGGTCATCACGCGGCTACCGGCAGCGGGCCGAAGATCCATCGCGTTTGCATCGGGTGCAACAACATGTTTGAAGTCACGATGGATAATTATGAAGCGAAGCACTGCTCGACCTGCCACAAAGGCTAAAGCTTGAACCTGCCGGTCTAAAGACCGGCGCTACAAATGCTGACCACTCCTGATAGGCGCTTGCCTACCATATGAAAATTTACAACGAGGCGATTACCGTCCAGTCGCAGAAGGCGCGCGAAGTTTTCGATCTGACCTCGCAGATTAAGGCGGCGATGGAGAAGAGTGCGCTTCGCGATGGCATCATTCTTGTGTCTGCGCTGCATGCGAATGCGGCGGTGGTCGTGAATGACAATGAGCCCGGGCTGCTGGAGGATCTCGACGTGTGGCTTGGCGAGGTGGCCCCGGCGCGAGATGACTTCAAGCATAAGGGCCGGTTCGAGAGTAGTGCCGCCATTCATTTTCAGAGCCTCTTGCTGCATCACCAGGTGATTGTCGCATTCACGGAAGGTCGGCTCGACCTGGGCCCCAATCAGGCCGTGCTTTTCATCGAACTTGACGGCTTACGACCGAAGCGAATCCTCGTCAAAGTAATGGGTGAGTGACAAGCCAGTGGGATTCAGGATTCCTGCTGGAGCCGGCGCGGGATGTGTTGTTTGTGCCGCGATGTGCGGCTTCTGCGCGCGGATCGAATGTTAGAATTGTATCTGCATGAGCGCCGACCCCCTTATCTACGTGCACGATCTTCGCAAGGACTTCCGCACGTTCCGGAGGCGGGAGGGGGTGTGGGGCTCGATTCAGAATCTTTTCGTTCGCGATTACCGTACGGTGGCGGCGGTGGACCGCGTGGGGTTTTCGATCGAGCGCGGCGAAATGGTCGGCTACATCGGCCCGAACGGGGCCGGCAAATCGACTACGATCAAGATGCTCACCGGGATCTTGGTACCTACGAGCGGTGAAATCCGCGTCAATGGATACGTTCCCTTCCGGCAGCGGCGACAATATGTGAAAACGATTGGCGTGGTGTTCGGCCAGCGAACGCAGCTATGGTGGGACATTGCGGTCATCGAGTCGTTCAAATTGCTGAGGCGGATTTACGATGTGCCACAGCGCGATTTCGACGCGCGGATGGAACACTTCAACGAGATTCTAGGCATCAGCGATTACCTGCACACTCCCGTGCGGAAGCTTTCGCTCGGCGAGCGCATGCGTTGCGACCTCGCCGCGGCGTTGCTGCATAATCCACCGCTGCTGTTTCTCGACGAACCGACGATTGGTCTAGACGTAGTGGCTAAAGATCACATCCGGCATTTCCTTCGCGCCATCAATCGCGAATTTCACACCACGATTCTACTGACGACGCACGATCTGGACGATATCGAAGAGCTTTGCCGCCGGATCATGATTATTGACCACGGGCGGGTGCTCTTCGACGGTCACCTGTACGATCTGAAGCAGAAGCTGTTGCGCACCAAGCAGATTAAGTTCGCTCTAAAGGATCGCGACCAGGTGGCATGCCTGGAAGTTTTTGCGCGGGAAGGATTTGAAATCGAGACGGTGGACGAGCTTACCTATCGCATCCGCTTCGACCGGTTGAAAATCGTGACTGCCGATTTGATTCGGCGGATTCTCGCGGCTGTGGAAGTGCGCGACCTACTGATCGAGGACGAGCCAATCGAGGAGATCGTCAAGCGCATCTACGCCGGCGAAGCACTGCCCGAGGTAACGGTGTGAGCGGGTTCGCCGATGTGCTGGTGCCGTACGCGGAATTTGCGCGCGTCGGGTTCGTCAATATCCTCGCTTTTCGGCTGCGCTATTTTACCGGCATCATCACGTATTTTCTCAATGTGACGGTGTACTACTTTATCTGGAGCGCGGTTTTTCGTTCGGCGCAATCAATCGCAGGGTTCAGCCTCCCGCAAATCATCACTTACGTGAGCGTAGGGTGGATGATCCGCTCCTTCTACTGGAACACGATCGACCAGGAAATGGCGTACGAGGTGATTGAAGGCAAGATCGCAATGGATTTGATCAAGCCGGTTTCGATCCAGTGGATGTGGATCTGCCGGGCGATGGGCGAATCGGCGTTTCGTCTTGGACTGCTGACGTTGCCTACAGCGATCGTGGTGGCGCTCGTGTTTCCCGTGCAAGGACCGGCTTCGCGTGAGAACTTCGCGCTATTTCTCGTGAGCGTGTTGGGCAGCTTCTTTCTGATGGCGGCGATCAATTTCATGATCGGCACTTGTGCGATTCCGTTGAAATCGATTTTGGCGTTGATTCGCGCGAAATACTGGCTGATCGAGATGCTCTCCGGGCTCTTGATTCCGATTTCATTCTTTCCGGATGCAGCGCAGAAAATCATGGCGCGGCTGCCGTTTGAATATATCGCCTTCGTTCCGCTGCAGATTTATCTTGGCAAGCTTGACCGGGCGGCCGCTCTTCGCTCGCTCGGAACGCAATGGCTGTGGGTAATCGCGATGCTGGCGCTGGCACATTTTTGGTGGGAACGGGCATCACGGAAGATCACAATTCATGGCGGTTAGCCGATGAGTTCGATACCAATCAGCACGCCGGTGAAAGAAAAGACCGGAGCCACCGCGCTCGCGGCCGGCGTGAACCGGCACGCGCTGCTTTTCGCGGACTATTTCACGCAATACGCGAAGGTAAGGATCGGGTATCGCGGCGATTTCATCGTCAGCCTTCTGACCAGCTTCGCGGCCACGATTTTTCAAATAGCGTTCGTGGTGGTGCTATTCGAAAAAGCGCCGCAGCTGGGCGGTTGGCGCTTCGAGGAAGTTCTGTTTCTTTACGGCTTTGCGCTGATTCCTTACGGACTCTTCAATGTGATCAGCATGAATCTCTATGATTTTGGCAACAACTACATCATCGAGGGAAAGTTCGACCGAATTCTGCTACGCCCGGTCTCGTCACTGTTTCAGGTGCTGTTCGAGACGTTCCGGATCGAATCGTTTCAAGAGGTTGCCACGGGAATTTTCTGCATGGTGTGGGCGGCGCACAGGCTCGGGATTGTCTGGACATCAGCCAGGCTGGCAATGTTGCTATTTTTTGGCGTTTGCGCGGGCATCATCTATATTTCGATTTTCCTGATGCTCAGCACTGTCTCGTTCTGGTTCGAGGACCGCATCGGCGTTCATCCGCCCGTGTGGAATGTAATCGCCTTCGGCCGTTACCCGCTCTCCATCTACAGCCCTGTGGTGCAATTTTTCCTATGCTGGGTAGTTCCCTTCGGGCTCGCGTCGTTTTATCCCAGCGTGAAATTGCTCGGCCGCGCCGTCACGCCGGAATATGCGCCGCTCGTACCCGTCGTGGCTATAGTGTTTCTCACGCTCTCCATTTCTCTTTGGAACTTCGGCACGCGCCACTATTCGTCAACGGGGTCCTGAGGGTGCTATTTCGGGGCAATCTCTCACAGCCGAGCATCTTGCTTACCTGTAACTTTTGACAGTTCCCTTCACGTAGCGAGTTCGGTGGCTTCCGAGGCGACCCAGTCAGGCTAATGGGACGCCGCATGTTAAACCGCGCGGCAAAACTGGGGAAGTGGTACGCTCATGGCCTCAATCTTGCAAGGAAGCCGTCTAGGTACCGAACGTGAGATATCCGAGCGAATTTGCGTTCGGCAGGTCGTTTATCCGACAAAACGCCAGTTTAAGATGGGCACATTAGTTGGCTGTTGAGACCGCTTTAGCGATCGGGAAGTTTGATCTTGCCGATAGTTCCCGACCTGCCTGCTCCTGATCGGTCGAGCCACCCAAGGTGTGAATTCTGAACAGATTTTGTTTTGGGACGAGTGCCACAAGCTAAACGGAGGCATAACTGTCGATGAGCGACTTGCAATTCAATAGTTCGCGGCAAAATCAGCCCGGGGAGAATCGGTTCAACTGGAAAATCGCGCCTGTCCTAATGCTGTTTCACATCGGGGCAGTGGCGGCGCTATTCTTCTTCACTTGGAGCGGGCTCTTCACCGCGATCTTCTTGCACTGGGTGATGGGAGGACTGGGACTCGGCGTGTGTTATCACCGGTTGCTCACACACCGCTCTTTCGCGACACCCAGGTGGTTTGAGTACTTTCTGACGATTTGCGGAGTGACGGCCATGGAAGGGGGCCCCCTGGTGTGGGTGGCCACGCATCGTAAGCATCATCAATTCGCGGACAAGGACGGTGATCCGCATTCTCCGCGCGATGGCAAGTGGTGGTCATACGCAGGCTGGATCCTGATGGGCAATGCCTTCCGCCAAGACGTTGCAACGCTGAAACGCTACGTGCCCGATCTGGCCCAGGACAAATTTCACGTCTGGCTGACGGAGTGGCATCTCACTCCAACAATTCTTCTCGGACTCGTGTTGTTCGCGATCGGTGGATTCCGCCTGGTGTTGTGGGGCACTTTTTTGCGCACCGTGGTGGGACTGCATTCGTCGTGGATCGTCAACATGTGCGCGCATATTTGGGGGTCGCGGCGGTTTGAGACGCGAGACGCATCAACCAACAATTGGTGGGTTGCCATGCTGAGTTTTGGAGATGGTTGGCATAACAACCATCACGCCTACCCGGTCTCGGCGCGACATGGGTTCAAGTGGTATGAAATCGACTTAAACTGGTACACCATTTGTACCTTTCAGCGGCTTGGACTTGCGTCCCATCTCCATCGCCCACCGGCACTGGTTCGTACGTACGCTAGGAACGCCGCCGCTTCACCATCGAGACAAGAATTGGGTTCAGCTTTGATTGAATACCTTCCAAGTCCGTCGAGTCGACACTAAGCCGTTCAACTAGCGGCTACCGTCGCAGCCGAAATTCGATCGTGACGTCGTCTTCCGCTTTCACTGGGGCACCGTTCAACAAAGTGGGGTGGAAACGCCACTGGCGGACCGCACTTACGACCGAGGAAATTAGGAAGATGGGCCCGTTCATTGGCTCGACGTCTGTCACTCGGCCGTCGCTTCCGATGGTGGCGCGTACTCTTACCGTTTCTGTTGAGTTGTATCGATCTCCTGGGCGAGGTTGGCGGGGCACGACATACGAGATAAGTTCCCCGGCTTGTAATCTTGCCGTTTCGCGATCCCCTGCTGTAAAGCGCTGTGCCGTAGAGATAAGTACGGAGAGTTGCGAGGTGATGGCGATCGAGGGCGAACCGGTAACTGACTTGCGCGGAAAAACCGCACGGACGAGCTTGCCGTTTTCAGCCGGGGGTATGGCTACGTTTGCGGAAGCGGTAGCTGAACGCAGCGCAGGATTTGGAGTTGGATTTGGTGGTGGAGGGGCGCTGTGCTCGGCGGAGTCTCGCGGAGCAGTGGGTGTCGAGGCGACCGCTGGGGGCGGGGAGGCTGGCTCGTCGGCCTTGGGTATTGCGGCCGGGGCTGAGCTTTCTGCGGCCGAGCTCATTGAATCATCTCGCCCTTCCCATTGATTCTTGTCCGGAACTGCTTCAGAGGACGCAGGTTTCTTTTGGAGATTCGATTCGGGAGGATGCGCGGTATCGAGTTTGTGTGTCTTGAGAGCGCCATCGGAATCGTCCTTGATTCGGGATTTCGGTAGAGATGGTGCGGTTGGTGTGGCACGCGTGACTAGATTCGAGGAGCGCGAATTCGAGGGAGCAGGTCGACTTTCCGGCTGTGAGGCTTCCGCGGGAGGCGCGTCAAGTTTGACGGCCGGCTCAGAAGTAGTGGGTTCGCTTGGGACAATAAGCGGCGCCGATGGCGTTGTAGCAAGATGTGGGGCCGGCTTGCGTATGTTCCGCAGGCGTTTTTCGATCGGAGCATATCCGGCGGTGATCCCTAGGATGAAACTTATCGCTACTAACGCAAAACCTATTATGGCGAATTGAAGTTTGAAGCCTTTCTCAGCTGATTTTTCAGGATCGTCAGAGTTTGAAGACGAATCGTTGGCACCACCTGGCGAATGCTCGATTTTATTATCCAGCCTTTGCGCTTTCGGTTTTTCTGACTTCAGCGGTTTTCCCTCGTTGGGATTCGAAGTCTCGATTGGTTCAGCCGCGAATTTATCGTTACGTTCTGGAGGAAATGCGGACGCGCGGGTCTGCGCGATGCCGGCCGCTGAAAGCTCGGCTGGTACAGCGGGGGTTGCAATGTCCGCGACGGGCTGAGTGCGGGAAACTGCTGAAGAAGGCGGCTCCTGTTCCCGTTTGGTTTCGTCGCGAGTAGCGGTGATTTTCGGATGGGCGTTTTCAGACGGAAACATTCTGGCGTAACGCGCCCCCGCCTCCTCATCGCGAATTAGTTGTTTGCTGAAGATCGTTCTCGACTTGCCGGAACTGATTTCGAGCCGGCGCTTGTCGCGTAGGACGGGTTTCGGTAGATGCTCAAGTTCGGGAGGCGTTCTCTCTGAAGCAATCCAATTTGAGATGTGATTTCGGGCGTCGGCGGATAACCCAAGGAATCGCATGCCGACACCCTTTTTCGATTCCGATAGCCAGACTATTTCCGCGGAAATTTCGACACTTTGAACCGAGCTGCGACCGGATCTGGGCAAAAGGAAACGAACGGAAGGAAAACGTTCGCCGACTGCAAGAACATGGGCCACGGCGATGGCCATGCCCGCTTCACTTATGTTGAGAACAATCCCGTTCCGGCCGTTTCCGAATTCAACCTGGGTGAGAGAGACAGGGGTGGTGCGCGTCTCGCAACGCCGGTCGGGTGCCGGAGGCAGAGTCCCGAAGTGTTCTTGCAAACTCCCCATAATTCATCCCCGGCTAGGAGATGAGGGCCACAGGAAGGCCCCCTGACAGCTTCGATTCGTTCATTTCAATGCACGAGAGAGACCAAATTATGCGAAACAGATTTGGGGGGGAAGCCTTCGAACGACTGCGCCTTATCAAACACCCGCGAGAAATCCAGCTGCCCGCGGAGTCGGGAATCTGGTGGATTTCGCGCGGCTATGGTGGTTCTCAGCCACCGAGCGCGGCAGGATGCGGCGGAAAGTGTGAGGGAGAGTCTTCTAAGAACGGCTTGATTTGTGGCGCCAATTCGTATTATCTAGCGTGCGGCGATTACACGTCCATCCGGAAGCGAATTCATAGAGAAGTTGCGCCGCGACGGGTGAGTCGTGCGCAAAGGCTGAGGGGACAAATGAAGAAGTTGCAGATGTGTATGGCGGTTGCGCTATTTGCGGTGACGAGCACGGGAGCCACTGAGCTATCCAGTTTCGCGCCACAGAATCAGTCCTCCTTCGAAGTGACGATGGTCGCGCGGACGATCACGGTAATCAACTACGAGCACCGAGGCGGCTCGACACAGATTGGATTCCAAGGTTCGCCGATCATGCCTAACGGCAAGGGGTCGGCAAAAGTGGAAAGCAAGCAGGGACGGATCCAGGTCAATGCGGATTTTCAAAAGCTTTCGCCGCCGCAATTATTCGGGCCGGAATACCTCACCTTCGTGCTCTGGGCAATTACACCTGAAGGAAAGTCGAACAACCTCGGCGAAATACTCCTCGATGGAGACAAATCCAAAATCAGCGTAACTACTTCCCTGCAGACTTTCGGGTTAATTGTCACCGCGGAGCCTTATTTCGCGGTTTCGGCGCCGAGCAATGCAGTGGTGCTCGAAAATATTGTTGTCCCCGGCACGGTGGGGACGATCGAACAGGCCAGCGCGAAGTATCAGTCGCTCGACAAGGGAATTTATAACTACGATTTTTCCGCTGCGAGCTCACGCTATCCGAAGTCGAAGTCAAAAACTCCACTGGAACTTGATGAAGCACGCAACGCGATTGAAATCGCCAAGGCCGCCAAGGCTAACCAGTACGCTCCAGAAGCCTTTGGGCGAGCACAAACTTCGCTGAATCAAGCAGAAAGCCTGTTTGCGAGTAAGGGAGACAGAAAGCGCGTAATTCAGGCATCGCGCGATGCCGTTCAGAACGCGGCCGATGCCCGCGCGCGCGCCATAAGGCGGGAGCATGACGAAAAGCTTGCGCAGCAACAGGCAGCAGCGGCGGCAGCCGAAGCGGCCGCTAGAGCAGATGCGGCTGCCTCCGAAAGAGCAAAGCAGCAGGCTGAAATTCAACGATTGCAAGCGGAGCGTGACGCCGCCCAACAGGCGCAAGCTCGAGCTGAAGCAGAGGCCGCTCAACACACGGCCCAATTGCAGGCGCAGCAGGATCAGCTGAAGGCAAAACAAGCTGAAGCGGCTGCGGAGCAGGCGGAAAAGGAAAAAGAGCAGCTTCGCGCGCAGTTGCTCGAGCAGTTCAACCGAATTCTTCCCACCACGGACACACCGCGCGGTTTGAAAGTAAACATGGCCGATGTTCTCTTCGACTTTGGCAAATATGACTTGAAACCACCGGCACGTGAAGCGCTGGCCAAGATGAGCGGAATCGTAATCGCGCATCCGGGATTAAAGCTGGCGGTGGAGGGCTATACGGATAGCGTGGGCAGCGACACATTCAACTTAACGCTTTCGCAGAATCGCGCCGATACCGTTCGAGCCTATCTGGTGAATCAAGGTCTTGATCCGAACACCATAACCGCGACGGGCTACGGGAAATCGAATCCCGTGGCGCCGAATGATACAGCCGAAGGACGGCAGCAGAACCGGCGCGTTGAGATTATTATTTCCGGCGAACTAATCGGGGAAAAACTCGGCGGCTCTGCAACACCGCAGCAATAGCGAACTTCAATCAGATCGAGATTCAAGTAATCCAAGTGACCGATGAAACGGCGGTCGCGAAAGGACAATTGTGACCATCCACGATCGCCGCTCATTTCTGGCTTACTTTTCAAGCCTCGGACTTTCTTCAACACTTTTCCCTGGAGTTTTGTGGGCGAAGATCGAGGACACGAAGGCAGCGCGCGGGACCGGCGCCAACCGCGCTTCCCAAATCAAGGAAAGTTCGGACGTTGTCATCACCAAGGCGATGCTACGAGATGCCGCAGCCATCGCGGGACTCGAATTCACCGATCAGCAGCTCGATAAAATGCTGGCGGGCATGAACAAAAACATCGCCCACTATCGAGAGCTGCGAAAAATCCCGCTCGAAAATGCGATCGCGCCGCCGCTTTATTTCAATCCCATTCTCCCAGGTACCAAAATAGACAGGACGAAACGGCCGATTCGAATGAGCGCGCCTCCGAAAATCGAGCGGCCCAAGGATCTCGAGGACGTTGCGTTCTGGCAGGTGACACAGCTTGCGGAACTGATTCGCACGAAGCAGGTGAAATCCGTTGAACTGACGGAAATGTATTTGGCTCGGCTGAAGAAGCACAATCCGCAGCTTCTTTGCGCTGTGACAATCACCGACGATCTTGCTATGAGGCAGGCTCGCGATGCCGATCGGGAGATTGCCGCTGGCCGCTATCGCGGGCCGCTTCACGGGATTCCCTGGGGGATTAAAGATCTGGCTGCCGCGAAGGATTATCCGACCACCTGGGGCGCTGGTCCGTTCAAAGAACGGGTGATCGATCACAATGCGACCGTGGTGAACCGCCTGAACGACGCGGGAGCGGTACTGATCGCGAAGCTTGCGACGGGTGAGCTTGCGCTCGACGACATCTGGTTCGCTGGCCAGACAAAGAATCCTTGGGATCTTTCCATGGGCTCACAGGGATCATCCGCTGGACCCGGTTCTGCAACGTCAGCGGGAATGGTCGGCTTTTCGGTCGGTACGGAGACGGGCGGCTCGATTGTGGCGCCCTCAGCGATCTGCGGAGTCACTGGATTGCGCCCAACGTACGGGCGTGTGAGCCGCTACGGCGTGATGACTCTGAGTTGGAGCCTCGACAAAACGGGCCCGATGTGCCGCAGCGTGGAGGATTGTGCGCTCGCTCTCGCAGCGATTGAGGGGCCGGATGATCACGATCTCGCGGTGCAAGATGTCCCGTTTAATTGGGACGCTGATTTTGACGTTCGCAAGCTGCGCGTCGGCTACCTGAAAGCGGCGTTTTCAAATACGCGACAAACTCCCAAAGTGGACGCGAATGATGCCGCCGCTCTCGAGAAATTCCGCAGCATGGGTTTCAACCTGATCGAAATCGAACTGCCCGAACATTCCAAGATGGACTTCACAATGGTGATGTATGGAGAGGCGAATGCCGCTCTCCGCGATCCAATTGAAACGCAACCTGGCGGGCTCGTGCGTCAGGATCGCGTGCTGGATCAAAACAATCTGCGCTTGCTACCGGCCGTGGAATACATTAATGCGAATCGAGTGCGCACGATTCTGATGCACGAAATGGCGGAGGTAATGTCGAAAGTGGATGTCTATCTCGTGCCATTCGACTACGCCGACTACACGCCGAATCCGGTTGCCACCTTGAATAGTGCCGTAACGAATCTAACCGGACATCCATGTGTAGCGTTGCCGCATGGATTTGACGAAAAGCGCCATCCCACGAGCCTTTCTTTCATTGGACAGCTGTATGGCGACGCGGAGATGCTTGCGCTGGCGCGCGCCTATCAAAACGCTACCGATTGGCATCTGAAACATCCCTCGCTGTGATCCGCTTTTTGTTTCTGTTTTATAAAGTCGGCAGGCAAAAAAAAGGGCCGGAATCTAATCCGGCCCGGCAAAGGTTGGAAAAGCTAGTCAACTACGAGAAGAAGCTGCACACCAGGGTGCGAGAGGTCAATCAGGTAATACTGCCCGTCAATGAAGTCGATGTAGAAGTCGTCGGTATAAGCCCAACCAACCGGCCATCCTTCATTAAATGAAAACCAATAACCGCCATACTGAAATCGTCGGTTTTCGAAGTGGCCGACATGAAAGTGATGCTCTCGCCCGAACGATGCACGGAACCGGTCATCCGGGATGCGGCCGTGGCCGTGGTCGGAGTGCTGATCATGTTCGTCGGCGCGCTGCTGCTTCGCCACTTGCTGCTGTTGCCGTTGCTGCTGTTTCTGATCTTCCTGCTGCTGCTTCGTTAGCTGCTTCTGCTGATCCTGGCGCTGCCGGTTCGACTGCTCCGATTGTTTCTGCTGCTCGTTTTGCTGCTTCGCGGATTGCTTCTCTTGTTTCTGTTCGTTTTTTTGTTCATTCTTCTGTCCCTGCTGTTGCTGCTTGGCTGACTGCTGTTCCTGTCGTTGTTGCGTTTTCGGTTGCTCAGCCGGTTGTCGCTTAGGCTGTTCGGCCGGCTTTTGTTCCTGCTGTTGCGGCTTTTCCTTCTCTTGTTCCTGCTGCGGATACGCGGTCCCTGCAAAGATTAGTGAAAGTGCGGTGGCTCCCAGGATGTATTTGAGTTTCATTGCACAACCTCCAGTTGCCGACGAAGGTGCAGGTATACCGCCAATCGATAGCAGCGTGGAATCAATGAGATGCATAACGCGGGGCTGCGCATAGTACTGGTAAATTCTCCGTGAGTCGCGCAGATTCAAGCTACAGCGCAAGCATTAAGGATTAGACAGTAGGTGCAGAATGCGGGTTGATCGAACCGCGGACTCAGCGTCGGGTTATCGCGCGCCGGCGGCTCTGGCGCGATAAAGATTTTCGAAGAAATTGCCTTTCGCCGGGGAACGATGCATGACGCCGTATGTGAGCATTCGCGGTGCCTCTACAGCAATGAGCCGATTTACTCTTTCGAGCGCTGCGCTTCGCTCCCATTGCTGCAGCACGTCCACCTTGGCGACGATCGCTGAGGCAGCATGGATTGCCTCCGCAGCTGTGAGCGCGAAATTGAGCCCCAGATTAACGGCGTCTTGCGCCACGCGATGATCGAGCGCGATTTTTTTCAGCCACGGCCAGTGAAACATCCCTTGCAGATCTTCCACTTCGTCGCTCGAAAGAGGACGAGGCCCGGTGATTTCCATGCGCAGCGGCTTGATTACCTCAGTGACCGTAAATGAGGAGGTGTAAAGCGAAACCTTGCCGTCGTGCGCGTGCCGAAGAATGTCCTCGCAGATCGCGCGCCTTTCGGACTCGTGTTTTCGGAGGAAACACAGAAAGACAGATGTGTCCCAATAGATCGCCCTCTGTTTACTTGCCATATTTCGCACCTGGGATGTAGATTCGATTGAGAGTTGTGCTCGCTGTTATTGGAATACGGCCCGACATGCGAGGGATATTGGGGAGGTCTTGCTCGTTCGGACACGGTTCAATTCCTGACACCCCGCATGTGCATTGGCTCACCCAGATAATTGGATTTTAGATTTCCGAACACCACCACGCGGCGGCCCAAACTCTCTTTGGCCTGAGCGGTGAACTGGTCGCGCTTGAAACGGCACATCACAGGACGTCCTGTAATTTCGCTTCGCACGCTGAAGCGGCCGTTCTTGCCTACCGAAATTGATTCGAGGGTTCCCACTACCGAGCTGAGCGCTTCAAAGTCGTTGTGCGTCATTCTTTCGATGCGCTCGATGAAGGACCACTGAATCAATTCTTCTTTCTCGTCTACGATCACTGCAATCTCGTCCATTAGTGCCCGCTGTTCGGAAAGCGCCTTCAATTCCTGCAGAGCTGTGTCCGTAAAACCGTGAGGGCGTTCATCGTTGCCCGACAATTTGCGAATTCCGTTGAACAAGGTTCTGCGGATTTCGCCAACCACGTCCTTGGGCGGCTTGCGCAAGTGCCCAAGGAACATTACGACTGCCGGACCCGATCGCTTGCATGCGCTGATTTCCCAGTCGACGCTGCCCTTCCCCTCGCCGGAGAGTGTAATGTCGAGATCCTGAAGCAAATTCCAGAACGCGCGCACCGCAACCAGGTAGCTGCCCGGGCGGAGCCAGCCTTGACGTCCTTGCAAACGCAGCGAGATCGGTTCTAGCGACAACTGATGCTCCATCCAGCTGAGCGAGATGAAATTCGATTTGCCATGCTCATATCTGAGATTTCATCACTTTCTAATTTGCCTCTGCAGCGCTAGCACGTTCTGACAAATGCACCCATATTGAAGGCAGCGCTATAAACCGATTGCTGCGAAGGAGGCGCCGCAACCAGACGTACGGCCTGCTGCAGCCGCGCTGGCTTGCACGGTTTGGCCATGCAGACCACGGCGCCAAGCCGGTGGCCCGCGGAATAATCAGAAGGCATCGCGGACCTCGTCATCAAAATCACCGGAATATGCTGTAACCGTTCGCTCGTCTTCACGATGGCACAAAGATCGTGCCCCGAAACTTCGCCGCCTTCGGCTTCGACGATGATCACATTCGGAGTTTCATTTTTAAGGATGTCGAGAGCTTGCTGCGTGGTCGAAACGAACAAGACGTGATAGCCATCTTGCGTTAACAGCGCTGTCGAGGCGCTAGCCATGCGCGCGTCGGATTCAACTCCCAGAACCCGCACTTGGTTCGCGAACGGTGACGAAGCCAGCGCATGGTCGTTTCCATCCGGAACTCCGTCTTGAAACTCGATACCGATCGCGTGGCTGCAATTTGGCAATAGAATCGTACGAACGACCCTGGCTTGTCGTCGTGCATTGATGGCTACCGGCGTGCTCCAAAATGGGCAGGTGACCTGCAAGCTTTGGCCCACCCAATAGCCGCTCATCGACGTCGCAACCAGCAGCCCATGGCGTGAAACGTCGATCGTCCTTCCCGTGTCCTCGAATGCCTGCAACGTCCCGCGTCCACCTTCAATTCGAACGTGCAGACCCATCTTCGTGCGCATACGCCGGCGCCGGTCTAATTTGGCAGTGATGTGTTGTTCGGGTTGAATTGCTAGAGTTGCGATGGCCCACCCCCTGCTCCGAGCGCCTTCGTCCACCACATGTGATATCGGCGCGTTGGGGCTTAACCCTTAGCAATCGCCTGGCCGACCTTGGGAGAGGGTTACGCGGGGCAAAGCGGTAGAAACGTTGGTCTTGTCAAACCAAGCCTAAACTTGGGTTGAAATTTGCCGACTAAATTTCCGAAGACACCCGGCAAGGAAGTCCATCCCACCCGCGTGTTTCTGAGTCGAGCTTTCGGCACCTGTCCCTACGGAAGCCCGAGGTGACCGAATCGCCAGCTTCCTAGGCGTGTTGAAACAACACCGATTCGCCTGGCGTACTATCTGTTATATGAGGCTTACGCGCCCTTTCATCCTTGTCGGCATTGCTTCGCTGGCGATTTCGCCGCTGCTCGCAGCCTTTGTCGGCAGTTCGATCGGCAGCGGCATCCTTCATCCCATGCACCTCAATGCCATGCGGCTCGAAGATACGCAGAAGATGCTCAAGCGCACCGGCGCGACAAAGGAAGATTTCAGCGTTCGGGCGCAAGACGGAATTCCGCTGAAGGGATGGAAAGTGCGGCCCGTTTCAGCGAATGGCGATTGGGTTCTGCTGTACCACGGCGTGTCTGACAATCGCACCGGCGTTCTGGGACACGCGGAATTCCTTCTGCGACATGGCTACAGCATAGTCATGATGGATTCCCGCGAGCACGGCGAAAGCGGAGGAGATATCTGCACGTATGGCTGGAAGGAGCGCCATGACACGGTGGCCGTCGCGGATGCGCTCTATGCGAGCGAAAAGGTTCGACACCTTTATGCATTAGGCGTTTCGATGGGCGCGGCCATCGCGTTGCAATCGGCCGCGATTGAGCGGCGCATCGAGGCGGTCGCGGCCGAAGCTCCATTTGCGAACATGCGCGAAGTGAGCTACGACTACGCCGGTCTCGACGTGAGCCCCACGCTCGGCCGCACATTATTCCGTCCCGCTTCGATGTTGGCCCTTGCTTCCGTTCAGAAGGAGGGCGGCTTTAATCCGAGTGACGTTTCGCCCGAAGAAGCTGTGGCCTCGCGTCCTTTTGCTGTCCTGCTGATCTGCGGGACGTCCGACCACCGCATCCCCTGCCGGCACGCGGAGAGAATTTACAAATCTGCGATAGGCCCGAAGGAACTCTGGATCGTGAAAGGGGCAGAACATGCCGCCGCGCTTGGGCATTCACCTGCGGAGTACGAATCTCGCGTTGTGGCGCTATTTGAGGCCTATCCGAAGAATCAGTGAGGAAATCCGCCTGGTGCGGGCTGCTAGACAACCTTCATGATGAGGATCACTCGGTCGTCTTCGTGCGTGCCGCCGCGTGAGAAGTGGTCCACTTCGGTGAGAACTGACTGAACGATCTCGGCGGCGGGCAGCGAGCGTTCGCGCGCCACTAAATCTATCAGCCGCTGAGACCCGAACTCATCGTCCTGTGCGTTCATCGCCTCCGTAATGCCGTCCGTGCAGGCTACGAAAATATCGCCCGGTTCCATGCGCACGTGTCCGCGATCAAATTTCACGCTCGGAAACATCCCTACCACCATACCGCCTTCGCGCAGGTAATCTACCGTTCCGTTCGAACGCACTACCGCGGGCGGCACGTGCCCCGCATTCACGTAGTGCAGCGTGCGCCTGGGCTGGTCGAGCAGAGTGACGAACATCGTCATGTACTTTTGGCCGCGCGTGTCCGCCAGCATCATGTCGTTCAGAGATTCCACGAGGCGTTCGAGCGAGTGGAGGTGCGCGATAAGAGCGTGCAGCGTCGCTTGCAGGTTCGCCATCACCATGGCCGAACCTACGCCTTTGCCCTCCACGTCCGCTACCACAGCCAGCATCGTGTCCGGCGCGAGTTGGATGAAATCATAGTAATCGCCGCCGGCTTCGAGGGACATTCGGTTGGAGACCGCGATATCGAATCCGGGAAGTTTCGGCGGGGCTTCCGGCAACAGCCCCATTTGAATGCTGCGCGCCAGGGCGAGGTCGCGTTCCATTCGCTGCTTGTGCACCATTTCGCGGTGTAGCTGCGCATTTTCAAGAGCAAGCGCAACGTGGTCGGAGATCGCTTCCAGCATGTTTTCATCCGCGCGCGAAAACGGACCGGTCTTTTTGTTCAGGAGCTGCAGAACTCCAATCGTTTCGCCGGCTTTATTTCGAATGGGGAGGCAAAGCAGCGATCGCGTGCGATAGCCGAGGCGCAAATCCACTTCAGACTCGAAACGCGGATCAGCATATGCGTCCGGCAGATTCACCATTTCGCCGTGCTGCGCTACCCAGCCGGCGATGCCCTTGGTGATGGGCAACCGGATTTCGTGCTGTTCCAAGCCCAGGCCGACTAGCGACCAGATTTCCTGTTTGTCGCGGTCCACCAGAAAAACCGTTCCGCGCTCCGCGCCCGAATAGCGCGTGGTCAATCCTAAAATAATGTTTAGCAGTTCGGCGAGGTCGAGCGTCGAATTCAACCGCTTGGTAGCTTCTACGATCGTGGAAAGCTCGATTACCGCGCTACGGCGTTCGCTGCTCTCAAGCGCCACTTCCGCATAACGCAAGACAAGTTCAAGCCACGCGCGAGTCTTTTCATCCAACTTGGATTTTGCCGCGATTTCCAGCACACCCACAGGCGTCGGACCGCGTCCAAGAGACCACGCGCTGGCGCGACCATTGCTGTCCTGCGAATTTTTCCCCTTCAGGGCTTGTTCGACGTAATCCGGGCTGGCTGCAGGAAGCTTTCCACTCTCCTGCCATACCGCCGGCACACCATCGACCAATTTCCAAATCCGCGCCCCCTTTACGCAGCCGAGCGCGGCCAGCAGGCGTACCATTTCCGCAGCCAGATCTCCAGGCTCGGCTTCGGGATTCAACTTGATGAAGATTTTTTCAAGAGGCTCGAGCCGTGCGGCCGACGCTCCACTCCGTGATGGCGCTTTCGTTTTCAATTATTGCCTTTGTATTGCACGACCAGAATCGTGATGTCGTCCGACTGCGGCGCCCCTTCCGTGAACGCCCGCATTCCTTCCTTGATCGATTCCGCGAGCCCGTCCACCGTATCACCCGTAAAACTTTCCATTATTTTCCGCAGCCGGACTTCTTCGAACAATTCGTTCTGGGGGTTGGCGGCTTCCGATACGCCGTCCGTGTAGATCACCAGATATTCGCCGGGCTCGAGCGTGACTCGCGCGCTCTGATATTCCGCCTCTGGAAACATTCCCACGGGAAAATTCGCGGATCCCAATCCTTCCAGCTCCCCTGACTTCCTGCGCACAATTGGTGGCACGTGCCCTGCGTTCACGTATTCGAAGCGGCCCATCTTGTCGAGAATCCCGTAGAACACCGTGGCGTAGCGATCTTCACCGCTTCGTTCGCAGAGATACTGATTCACGCGGGAAAAAACGCCGGGCAACGAAATATCCATGGCCGCCGTGGTGAAGAATACGCCCTGTAGCAGCGTCGCGAGTAGCGCTGCCGAGATTCCCTTCCCCGATACATCGCCTACAAAGAATCCGTGCCGCCCGCCGCTCAGTTGGATGACGTCGAAACAGTCGCCGCCCACCGAATGACAGGAAAGCGTCGAAGCGACCACCTGCAGGTCGGGCAGACTCGGCAGAGATTTCGGCAGCAGCGTCTTCTGGATCCCGCTGGCGATCTCGATCTCGTGGTCAAGTCGCGCTTTCGCCCGCGCGGATGCGAATAGTCTCGCATTCTCAATGACTGTTGCAGCTTCACGGGCCAGCGTCCTTAGGACATCACGGTCCATATCCGTGAAGGCGCTCGAGGGAATGTGGCTATCCATGTAAAGGACGCCCAGCAGCTCGCCCTGCCGCGTTGAGATCGTTGCATCAAGCGTCTCGATTACCGGCAGCTTATCCACTGGGATGGCGACAATCGTGTGCAGCTCCAGGCGCGCCACGCTTTCCTGCTGCGATACACCACCTGCCTCGTCGCCCGTATCGCTCACAATCATTTCGCGGCGCGTGTTCACAACCCGCTTTACCACGCTCTGCGACACCTTCAATAGATCCGGGCGCAATGTACCTTTCTGCGCGTCGCGCGCCACAACCATCTGCAGTTCCCCACCGGGATTGGCGAGCAACAAGACGCCGCGCTCTGTTCGAGTCACCTGGATCGCCGCGTCCACCACCGCCGTCAGGACGTCCTCAAGCGAGAGGCCTGTACCGAGCGTGCGCGCCACATCCAGCAGCACGCCCAAATGGTGTAGCTCGCGCGAGCCTGGGGCAGAGGGCGCGGGCCCTTCGACCTTCTCCACCAACTCTTCGATTGTTGCTCCCTCGCCCAAATAGATAAGCTTGTAGGAGTCCGCCATGCCAAAATCGATTTTGTCGCGCGGCTGCAGCTCGTGCTTCAGCACCTTTTCGCCATTGACGAATGTGCCGTGGCGGCTACCCATGTCTTCGAGCACCCACCCGCCATTTACGGAAAGGATTTGCGCTTGCTGACGGCTGATCCGGCTGTCGCGAAGGGTCAGTTCATTGCCGGCCTGCCGGCCGATACGGAAAGGCGAGGCGTTCAGGGGTACATCGCGGCGAACACCGCTCGGTTCAATCACAACAATGCGAGGAGAACGTGGCATGGGCTCAAACGCGCGCCGCCAGGGCCGGCACGCCGAATCGCCTCCAGGAGCAATTCAGCACGCCATGGTAGGGAAACTCAGGCCCGAAGTAAAGCACCTGAACACCTGAGGGGCGTGAAAAGCAGCGACCCATCTCTAGAGAGGGAGTCGTTTCGCAATTCTCTGCTAATGCTGCATCGCGCTCTTCTACTGAATATTGTCCAAATCGCTTCCAATCCGAGGACGGCTGCAAGAAAGTCATCCTCTTCCTTAGTACGAACGTACCGTTGCGCTACATTTCGGTTGTCGTATTATTTCGCCGCCCATGCCAACAAATCAGCCGTGTGAAGAGCTTAAGCGCATCAGGCTCGAAGCTATTGCAGCTTTTCATTCCGCGAAAGAAACCCGCCGTTCGCGCGATCTTTCCTTCCAGGAAGACGTCGAACTCAGCCGCGACGAACACCGCAAAATTGATGAGCTTTTGAAGCATCTACTCTCTGGGCATGAGGGCCACCCATGCCCTGCCGGCGACCGCCCGATCGTCGGCGTCGTTCCGCCGCCCAGACAGGTCCTTATGAAAAGCGAGCTAAGCTCGAGATCCCTTCGCCCCTTTCGCCCTCTCGAGAATCTACAACGTCGCGGCTAGCGCCCAATCCCAACACCTACCCGTTTGAATTCCTTTGCGCAAAATGCGAAGGTTATGGCGGCGCTGGAAACAAATCATCATCGAGCAAGCTGTTGCCACCCGTTCGCAGGATTTCGGCGCAGTCACAATTTCGGGGGTTATGGATGAAGCTGACGAAACTTAGCCGGCCCGCATTCGCGTTATTGATCGCTTTCGTTGCATTCGCTTCTGATTCGCCCGACACGCGAGAAATCACCGATCCCAAGGCTCTCACCTCGCAGACTGAATTGGGCGCCGGCCCCGTCCCCATCGATGACCTCTTTTACACGCGAGGAATCCTCGGCTCCTCCTGGTCGCCCAACGGCCACGAGATCGCCTTCTCGACGAACGTCACCGGCCGCTACAATCTCTGGAAGGTCAATGCCGCCGGTGGTTGGCCAATTCAGCTCAGCCAGTCCGACGATCGCCAAACCAACCCGGTATGGTCGCCCGACGGCAGATGGATCGTCTTCGAATCGGACAAGGGCGGCGGCGAAATCTATGACCTCTACTCTATTCCCAGCGACGGCGGCGAAATCACCAACCTCACTCTCACTCCCGATATTTCCGAAACAACTCCCGTCTGGTCCCCCGATGGTTCCCGGCTCGCAATCAACTACAAGCCAAAAACGGCCTCAGCCGTCGACATCGCGATTCTCGACTGGAAGTCGCGCGCCGTTCACAACCTGACCCAGGAAAAAACTAAGGATCACAACTGGGAGAATCCATTCTGGAGCCCTGATGGAAAAGCAATTTATGCGTCGCGAGCGAACGCGAACTTTACCGATTCGGATGTGTATCGCATCGATGTAGCAACCGGCTCCGCCGAGAATCTCACGCCCCACGAGGGCCAGCGGCGCACGTTCGTCTCTTCCGTCTCGCCCTATGGCCACACTCTGCTTGTTGGTTCCGATCGGTCCGGCGGATTCCCGAATGTCGCTCTTCTCGATCTGGCAACAAAGCAGATCGCCTGGGCCACCGATACGCAGTGGGAAGCCAATGCGGGCGATTTTTCGCCGAACGGCAAAACCTTCACCTACGTCATCAATGCCGACGGCCGAAGCGACACGTACCTCGCCGACGCGAGCACTCGAACCGGCGCAAAGATCAACCTCCCGGCGGGGCTCAATCTCTACCCCGGCACTCCTTCGTCATTCTCGCCAGACGGTTCCCGCCTCGTGGTTTCGCACCAGAGCTCGACCCAGCCTGCTGACCTTTGGGTATACGACATCGCCGCGAAGCAGCCGCGCCAGTTGAGCTTCTCCGCAATCGCAAGCCTCACCGCAGCGAAAATCCCGCCTTCGATATTGGTTCACTACAAATCCTTCCACGGCAAAATAATCAGCGCTTTCGCCTGGATACCCTTCAATCTCAAGCGCGACGGGTCGAATCCCGCGATCGTCCTTCCGCACGGCGGTCCCACAGGCCAGACACAAGACGCGTTCAACCGCACGGTGGTGGCGCTTGTGACGCGCGGGTACATCTGCATAGCGCCAAATCCGCGTGGTTCGACCGGGTATGGGATGGAATTTCAGCTCGCGAACACGAAGGATTTGGGCGGCGGTGACCTGCAGGACGAAGTGTATGCCGCGAAGTTTCTGGAAGCGACCGGTTACGTGAATCCGAAGAAAATTGGTATCACTGGCGGCTCTTACGGTGGTTTCATGACGCTGATGGCCATCGGCAAGACCCCCGACATATGGGCGGCGGGCGTCGAAGCCTATGGAATCATCAATTGGTTCACGATGCTTCAGCATGAAGATCCGCGTTTGCAGGAGTATGAAAAATCTCTTTTGGGCGACCCGGAAAAAGACCGCGCTATCTACGAAGCCGATTCGCCGCTGAAATACATCCGCGACGCCAGGGCGCCTCTTCTCGTTTTGCAGGGCGACAACGACATTCGCGTGCCGAAGGAAGAAGCCGAGCAGGTGGTACAGATCCTGAAGGAATCGGGGAAAGTCGTGGACGCACATTTCTATCCCAACGAGGGCCACGGGTTCGCCAAGCGCGAGAATCAGATTGATGCTATTCGGCGCACCGTCGAGTGGTTTGACCGCTACCTGAAAAACAAGAACTGACGTCTAACAGCGCAACGAATTCGTCTGTGCGAATGCCGCGGATTGCAATACCCGCGGTTTCGCGAGGAGAAATCTTGCGCCCAGGGATTCCTGCTCTCGCAATTACCGCCTTGCTGTGGCTCGCCGCAATCCTCTCGTCCGGCGTGAATCCGCAAAAGACGAAATCGCTGGCAATTGATCACGTAACCGTGATCGCTGTCGACAGCGGCCCTGAGCTTGCGGATCAAACCGTCATCGTCAAAGGCGATTCGATCTCGGTGGTCGCCAAGAGTGGTTCGGTTGAGATACCGAAAGACGCGCAACGGATCGATGCTCGCGGAAAATTCCTGATTCCCGGGCTTTGGGATATGCACACCCACGTCGCGGGCATCAATGCGAATCCGGCATGGGCGAAGCAGACGCTGTTGCCGCTCCTTGTCGCCAACGGCATCACTGAAATCCGCGACATAGGCGGGGATCTCGACGCTCTCGAAAGCTGGCGCCGAGAAATCGAGAATGGCACGCTCGTGGGCCCACAGATCGTCGCCGCTGGTCCGATGCTTCTTCCGGCGAGGCGACCGGGTGCGCCAGCGGAACCTGTTGACCCCGCCATTCTTCGCGTCGGCACAGCGGAAGAAGCGCGAACTGCGGTTGACAGCCTTCAAAAACGCGGCGCCGACTTCATCAAGATCATCGAAGTTTCGCGAGGGAACTATTTCGCTATCGCTGACGAGTCGAAGAAGGATTCGATTCCGTTCGCCGGCCATATTCCCTCGGAGATCACCGCTATCGAAGCCTCCAACACTGGACAGAAGAGCATCGAGCACATCATCTACAGCTCACTCGCCTTTGATTGCTCCGCGCAGGCGGACGAGCTGCGCAAGAAAAAGCAGGACGCCTCATCGAAGCGCGATGAGCAAGCCGTCGCCGACATCACCGATGAAGCGAATCATACGTTTTCGGGTGAGAAGGCGGCTGTCCTCTGGCAAACCTTCAAGAAAAATGGCACATGGGTCACGCCCACTTTATTCTCGATCTGGGTGAATGCGCACCAACTCGAGCATTCGCCAGATGACCCGCAACTCGCCTACTTACCGGCATCGCTGAGAAAGCAATGGGCACCGGCGAAGAATCCCACTAAAGATGATCGGGACACAGCAGCCTGGTGGCAGAGGCAGTTCGAGAATGACCGCAAGCTGGCGGGCGAAATGCATCGCGCCGGTGTGCGCCTGCTGGCAGGAAGTGATTCTTTGGACCGCTACAATTTCGTCGGCACGAGCATTCATCAGGAGCTCCAAATGCTCGTCGGCGCCGGTCTTACACCAATCGACGCTCTCCGGGCGGCGACCCTCAACCCGGCGGAATTTCTCGCCAGGGCTCAATCGGGACGCGTCTCCGCCGGCTACCGCGCGGATCTAGTGCTGCTCGATGGCGATCCAACAAAAGACATCGCCAACACAAGCAAAATCACGGCCGTGGTTTTGCGTGGAAGATTCTTTGCGCGTGAGGAGCTGGATGAAATGCTCAAAAATGCGCGTGCTGCCGCTGCTGCGATCCCGTCAGCCACAAACGGCAGGCAATGAAACCCGCCACCGGTTGAAGTACAAGAATGATTTGAGCCGAGCTGCGAACGCTAGCATGCACGCCCCGCCTTCACCGAATCCGGCCGGCCTCCAACGCGTTGCTCAGCCTTCGCGTGGTTTCGCGCAACCGCACCGCAAGATCGACCACCGTCTGCAGACGCTGCGCATCAGCAGGCGGCAAGCGGCTACGATGAGAAAGCACAAGCTCCGCGTTGCCCAAAATCCCAGTGAGCGGATTATTGATCTCATGGCGGAATATTTCCGCCGTTTCTGCCGGAAAACCGGTCCAGGGAGCGCCCAACGGTGTTTCCGAGCGTTCCGCCCATCGCAACCGCCGCGCCACGAGGCTAGCCGCGAGTCCGGCAAATCCCCCGCGCGCGCGACGAAATCCAAATCTCCTTCCGCCACGAGTCCTGCGATCTCCGATTGCCGGGCAGTACCAGCCACCAGAATCAGGGGCGCTGCTTCGCTTAACAGACGCAACGATTCAACGAGCGGCGCGCCCATTAAAATTTCTTCGTCCATCAAAATCACGCGCGGAGAAAAGGACGCCGCCTGCCGCCGCAATTCCGCGAAATCGGACGCACTCACAACGGGGCCGAATCCCACGAATCGCTCGGTTTCGCGGTTCAGGCGTTCGGCAAGCGCCGCGTCTGCGACTCCAAATAGAGCGCGGCGCTCGATTGTGACAACCATTTGTGTGGCACCCGTGTGCATCCTTTTCTTGCCCTTATGTTCGAGAATCACCGACATGAACCCGCGGAATAAGTTTCACTTTCGGCGGGTTGCGTTCGAGCACCCGATTGACCGCCAGTTTCAACTCCTCCACCAGAAACGGCTTCGCAAGATAAGGAAGCCGGTGCGATTCCAGAAATTCCAGCGACCGAGGCGCCAGCGTGTCGCCAGTGATGAAAACGATGCAATCCTGGATAGGACTCCCCGCGCTCACCAGCGCCTCGTAGAACGCCGGCCCGTCCAGCCGGGGCATGCGCAGATCGCAAATCACCAGATCGAAGCGATTGCGCGCAATTCGCGTGAGCCCATCCTGGCTGTCGAACGCCGCCTCGGCTTCGTGCCCTTCTTCCTGCAACACGTCAACGATCAACTGCGCCACCGTGGCTTCATCTTCCACCACGAGAACCCTGCCACGTGGGCTTGCACCGTTTCTCCCTTCGATTTCGGGCGGCAGCACAGTCGTTTGTTCCGCTAAACTCGATGCTATCGGCAGTTCGACTACGAATTTTGCGCCCGAGCCCCGGTGGCTTTCCAGAGTCACGTCTCCACCGTGTTGCTGCACGATGCCGTAAACGATGGAGAGACCCAGCCCGGTACCTACGCCCGCCGGCTTCGTAGTGAAAAAGGGATCGAAAACTCGTGATGCAATGCTTGGCGCAATGCCGGGCCCGTCATCGGAAACTTCCAGCGCGATTCGGCCGCCCGGCGCGCAGTACGTGCGAATCCAGAGATGCCCGCGCCCGCGATCCCCCAGCAGCGCCTGCTCTGCATTCACGAGCAGATTCAAGACCACCTGTTGCAACTGGTAAGGATCCGCCATCGTCTCCGGAAGGCCGGTTTCAAGGCTGCATTCCACGAGAATGTTTTCAACTCGCAACTCATAGCTGCGCAGCGCCAGGGTACGCTCTACAATCTCGTTCAAATCGACGCGAGTGCGTTCCGGTTTGTTTTCGCGCGCGAAATACAGGAGATTTCTTACGATCCGGCGTGCCCGCTCGGCTTCCTGAAACACTTTGCCCGCTTCCGACTGCTGAGGCGCCGAAAGCCCGTGACCCAGCAGGAGTTGTGCGTAGCCCATAATTGCTGTGAGTGGATTATTCAATTCGTGCGCGATTCCAGAGACTAATTGCCCGAGCGCTGCCATTTTTTCCGTTTGCAAAAGCTTGGATTGAATTTCTCGCTTCGCGGTCACGTCGTAATAGAGCTCCAGCCACCCGGCCGAAGGCCCCTCGTGGCTGAGCACAGGACGCGAGTAACGTTCCAGCACCTTGCGCGCCGGGCGCATAAGCTCCAATTCGTCTTGTGAGGGCGTTTCTTCACCCGCTGCAAACTGTTTCCAGGGCATTGAAAAGGCTTGCGGATTGCGAAAGCGAGGAGCGACGAGGCCTTCGAGATCGGAAATCGTTTGTGCGGCTTGCTTGCCCTTTAAATTCAACCCAAAGAGCTGACCGAAGCGCGCATTTGCGAAACGGATACTCCCGTAGGGATTAAAAAGAATCACTCCCGCCTCAAGGGCGTCGAGGAGACTGGAGAGTTCAGCTTCGAGTTGATGCGTTCTCTCTTCCGACCGTTTTGCGAGGACGCCATCCTCTATGCAGAGCAGAAGGTGGCCTGAACCTGGCAGAACGCTGCGCAACGTGAAACGCGCGGGGAACCCATTGGCAAAGCATCCGTCGAGACTACACACATTCTGGTGAGCTGTCGCTTCAACGGAGGCAACCGATCGTTTACACCACGAGAGCAGATTTGATTCCGACGGAGCTGAGATAAGGTCGGCCAAGCTCTTTTGCCGTTCACGGGCTTCCGTGAACCTCAGCATTTCCCTCGAACGGCGATTCGCCCGGCGTACCGTTCCCAGCGAGTCCAGCACAATGAGTGCTTCGCCACTCGATTCGAAAACGGCGCTAAATGCCGCGCCATCGAAGAGCTGCGTCATTTCAGCACGCGGGGGCGAGGGGACGCTTCTTTCGGCCGTGAGGACGCTGCCCGTGAGGCTGGCGTTCAGGCGTTTCGGCATCTCACCCTACCAGCGCGCCTGCACAATCCAGTAGCTGCATAAAAGCGCCATGCTTATCGCAAAGGCATATTCGAGGGTGCGTCGAGCAACTCGGATTGGCCGTTCATAAACATATAGGGGAATATTTCGGCTGGCTGGCATGCCGTTTCCAATGCACAGCGCCGACCATGTTCATGGAGATTCAATTAGAATGTTTTCAACAACGTCCGGGGTACGGAAGTGAAACTGCGGCGAAGGGGTTTCCCGATCCGATACGAATTCGAGTGAGCGGCCCGATTTGAAAATTGCCAACGGGAAGCGCTATTCAACTGGGCCGCAGATCGCTAGAGGAACTCGGGGAACGAAATCCTGACCGTCCGCAACTGAAGTGAACATCGCAGCCGACCTGCAGAACGAAACGAAATCAGTTTCGAAGATGCGCTTGCGCGTCGTACTGCTTCAACTTGCGGTATAGAGTGGTTTTCCCGATTCCCAAGAGCCGTGCAGCGGCGAGCTTATCGCCGCCCGATTCCCTCAACGCGCGCATGATCGCGCGCCGCTCCAGCTCATCGAGTGGCAGAAGCACGTCGTTCTGAGGCAACTTTTCGCTGGAGCCGTACTGGAGATTCGACGGCAAATCGCCGGTGTGTAGCAGCGAACTCGATCCCAAAGCCACCGCGCGCTCGATCGCGTTTTCGAGCTCGCGTACGTTTCCCGGCCAATCGTAGGCCATGAGCCGCGTCATCGCGTCTTCTGAGATCGTGCGCGCGGGCGCGTCCGCATCGCTGAATTTTTCCAGAAACGAATTGACGAGAAGTGGGATGTCGCCCTTGCGTTCGCGCAGCGGCGGCAGCTTAATCTGCACCACGTTGAGCCGGAAGAAAAGATCCTGCCGGAACTTACCCTGGCGGACGGCTTCATCGAGATCGCGATTCGTGGCCGCAGTCACGCGCACGGAAATCGAGATTCGATCGGTCGAGCCCACGGGCCGTATTTCCTTTTCCTGAAGTGCGCGCAGGAGCTTCGCTTGCAGGTCGATGGGCAGATCGCCGATTTCATCGAGGAATAGCGTGCCGTTGCCGGCGGCCTCCATCAGGCCGCGCTTGGTTTGGTTCGCGCCGGTGAAAGCGCCCTTCACGTACCCGAACAGCTCCGATTCAATCAACGTGGGAACGAACGAGGAGCAATCTACCGGAGCGAATGGCCGGCTGCTGCGCGTCCCTGAAAAATGAATGGAGCGCGCCACCAGTTCTTTGCCGGTCCCACTCTCTCCGAGAATTAATACTGGATAATTGTGCTGGCTCACCTTCTCAATCAGCTTGTACACGCGCTGCATCTTGGGGGACAGTCCAATCAGGCCAGCAAAGCCCGGACGTGTTCGAAGCTGCTCCCGCAGCACGCGATTTTCCTGGTCGAGTTCGAGCGAGCGCACCACGCGGTCGAGCTTCGTTCGCAACTCCGGTATGTGGAACGGCTTGGTAACGTAATCGGCGGCGCCGTTTCGCGTCGCTTCCACGGCACTCTCCATCGTCCCGTATTGCGTCAACACGATCACCGGCGTTTGGGGATACGTCTCGCGGACGCGCTTCAACAGTTCGAGCCCTCCGATTTCCGGCACGCGCAGATCAGTGATCATGATGTCCACGGGATACTGCTCGAGAATCTCGAGCGCTTGCTCCGTAGTCGACGCTGTGCGCGTGCGCAAACCCGATTCGACAACGATGTCGCGGCAAAGTTCACGAGTAGTATTCTCATCGTCCACGATGAGGACCGTCGCCGCCATCGCTCGTTCGGCCGTAAAAACAGTTTCAATTCCACTCGCCATCGGTGTGACCCCCTTTCGCCAATTCCCGTTCCGGATTTAGAAAGCACGGCGAACACCACATAGGAACTTCTCAGCAGTGCTCTGAACTCAGGTGTTAGACAGCTCTCGCCCCGTTCCTGGCGTGGAATGTAGTTCCAAAAGAGGTCAACATACAAGTCCGTAAAGATACGGATGGCAACTAAGTCTTTAAACGCATTAGGGATGCAGGATTGGGATGGGTACTTATCCCGATTTGAAACCAGGCTGCGGAATTGGTCCTCGACGACTCTATGGCCGGTGGCCAGCACCCAAGCGTGCGGCCAAAACCGAAGGCCTCGCCAACTCCACCAGAAATAGGCTTTCGTTGGCGGAGGCTGCGTAAATCGAATCGGTCGCAAAACCAGCATCAATCACTGGAAAATAATCGGCGTGGGCTGGGTTCGAGGGGCTTTCGATGCGCGACCAATTGGCTCCTTGGTCGCGGGAAATATAGAGGCCGCTCTTTTCTGAGGAGACTACCCAAAACTCGGGACGCACAAGCAGATCGCTGACCGCCGAAGCGGGGAGGCCAGACTGGGCTTTCGTCCACGTGGCCCCATTGTCACGGGAAATGTAGAGGCCGGAGGGAGAAGTGGCGAGAAGCGTGGTTCCGTCCGCGATTTCCAGCCGGAGCGCACCGTAGGATTCGAGCGGAAGATCGTGCCATTGCCAGGAACGGCCTGCGTCGTCGGAAAACACCATGCCATGCGAGGACACGATGCGAATTTCGGCACCGTCTCCAGAGACGCGAACGGAATCCACGGGTAATGGTAGCGACGAAAAAGACAGTCGCGACCACGATTTTCCCGCATCGCTCGATTTGAACAGCCCCTCTTCCGTGGCTGCAAACCACGCTGCATCGCTGAACGTCAAATCGTTAACCACAACACTGAACATCGCCGTCGGTGCCGGCTTTGCACGCGCCGGCGCGGAGCGCGGCGCACTCGCACTGCTCACTGAGGTTTCAGAGACCAGACCCTCGCGCACCCATCGACCGCTTTTTATATCCAGGCGCAACAATCCGCCCGATGCGACTGCCACGTACCAGCCGGCGGGCGTTGAGAAAAGCCGCCGCACGGATGCCGGAGTCAAACCGGAACCAAGTGGAGCCCATGTTTCACCAGCATCGTCTGATACGACGACTGCATCAGAAGCATTCGCCAGCACCGCTCCCAGGCGGCCCGGTTTTTCTCGATCAACCACAAGCGAAACAACGCGGCGATGATCAAAGCCTTCATTCGCAGGCTCGAAGTTATCCGCCGTGCCGTTGCTCAGCATAACGCCCTGCTGTTCGGTGCCAATCACGACGTGAGCGTAGCTTTGTTCAGGAGCCACGGGTTCATCGGGCTTCGGTGCATTGGCCGCTGGGAGAACTGCGAGCGCATTGACGACCCAGTTGCTCGGCGACACGCGGCGCCATCGCGCGCCACCTTCCGTTGATTTCCAGAGCCCGTCGGTGGTGCCGGCATAGAGCGTATTCGTCTCGCCCGGATCGAATCGAATCACGAGGGTTCGTTTCGACGAATCGGGGATGCCTTGGATCCGCTTCCAATGCGCACCGGCGTCATCGCTGCGATAGATACCCGAGCAAGCACTGGCGAAAACCTGCTCCTGATTCGATGGGTTCACCGCCAGGCTGAGCACATCGGAATCGTCAATCATGCCTTCGTGAATGGCGGCCCAGTCGCGGCCACCGTCCACGGTTTTCCACGGAAGATGAAACGTCCCAGCGTAGATGATCTCGGGATCCCGCGGGTCGACGGCGAGTGAGTCAAAGTTCCGGAGTTCGGGATCGTTCGCGGGCGTGATCATTTCCCAAGTCTTGCCGGCATCGCGCGAGCGGAACACTCCGTCGAGCGCGCCGGCCACAAGAGTATCCGGATCAGACGGCGCCGCCACAAAAGCACGCACAGGATGGCCAACCAGGCCGGCAGGGTGCCACGATCGTCCCCGATCGGTGCTGCGATAGATTCCGCCGCCTTCGCCCTGCTTCTCCCGCGTCCAGATCGAAGCAAGGAGAAGATCGGAGTCGCGTGGATCAACGAGGATCGCCGTCACGATAGCGTTGTGCGCGTCGCCTGCCAGCCCGAGAAGCTGCCAGTGGCGGCCGCCGTCCTCAGAGCCGAAGATGTGGCCGTCGGTGGTGCCGAGGTACACGAAGTTCGGCCGAGTAGGATCGCTCGCCAGGGTGCGCACGTCGCCGCCGTCGGGTCCGAGAGGCTTCCATGTTTGAGATTTCGCGCTGGGAGCTGCAATCGTAGCAGCGAGAAAGAGCAAAAATACCGAGAGAATGGACAGGCTACGCCGCGGACAATGGAAAGGGTGAAAACGCGCCGCCATGGCAGTTATTGCTGAGACGAATGCGGGTAGCGAATTAAATCGGAAAGGTCAAGAGCGGCAGTAGCCGCACTTTCCCAAGTCCCCCAACGTCCAGCGCCTTCCTTCTCCCTCAGCGCTTCATCAGTAAGTCGCGCCGTCTGGCACCAAAACCACATCGACGCGCCGATTTTCTTTGCCGGCTCCTGCTGTGCCGGCGGACGAGCGCACGTCCACGCGTGACCCGTCGATCCCCTGCTTGCCAGCGAGATACTTCTTAGCCTCGTCCGCGCGACGTGAAGCGAGTTTCGCGGCGCCCGGTTCTTTCGGATCGGCAAATCCGACGAGCACGACTTTCGCCTTCGGGTCGCTTTGCAAGCGTACCGCTGCATCGTCGAGTACGCGCTTGCAAACGTTGTCCGCCCGCGCGCTTCCCGGCCGGAACGAGCAGTCACTGATTTTGCTCGCCTGCGGCGGAGCCGGCGGCTGTTGCACGGTCACGGACGTGGAGCAATCAGCTGCTCCGCCAGCCCCGTTCTCGACCCGCCCCGTCACCGAATAAGTGCCGGGAGCAAGCCCGGAGGTATCGAATTGCACGCTCGGGCTTGATTCCGTGGCGCCGACAATTTGACCGCCATTTGCTTGCCAGCTGTATCGCAACGCCGTGTTCGATTGATCGTTCACAGTCGCCGTGATTTGCGCCCGCTCGCCTGCTGCAACCGAAGAGCGGTCCGCAGAGCAAGACATCGTGGGCGCAGGCGGTTTCGGCTTGGGATCGACCCGGACGTTGGTAGAGCAACTCGACGTCTTGCCCGCCCCGTCATCGACGTGCAGCGAAAGCGTATAGGTTCCCGGTGCAACTCCTTCGGAATCCCATCGCGCATACGGACTCGTGCCATTTGTAATTTTACCGCCGTTTGCCGTCCACGTGTACGTCAGCGGATGGCCCCAGGAATCGGTGGCAGTGGCGGTGGTCTGCACAGCCGCATTCGATCCTTCGACGACAGATGACTTATCCGCCGAGCACGATGACGTCAGTTGATCCGGTTCGCGCGGCTTCTCCGGCCAGTATGCTCCCGCGAGCTTGACGATGAAGCCATTGCGATCCTGATGGTTCAGCAGGCTCAGCGAATAGCGATAGCCAACGTCCAGCGCGATTCTCCTGATGGGATAGAAGCGGATGCCGGTGGTGGTGTCCACCGGATCGCGTCCGCCAAAAGTCGTATTCTGAATGCCGCTGCGCACGTAAATCAGTCCGGTGTATTCCGTTATGATCTGAAAACGCTTGCCCGGGAACACGAGCATGCCCGCCCCCACGTTCATTTCGTCGGACAGATTCAACACCGCCGGCGCGATCGGCGTCGGAGCCGTAGGCGGACCGGGCAGATTCAGAAGATCGATCGTCGAGAACTTCTCACCGGGTCGGAAGCGATATGACCAGTTAAAGGTAAGAAGCATGCTGTTGTGCAAGATCGTTTTGCTGGCCTCAAGGCCGATCCCGTAGTTGAAACGCCCATACTGAACCTCATTCCGGAGAAGGTCGCTCAGTCCTGATGCTGTAGGAATAAAGAAGTCGTTGCGAAGAGACAGGCTGAAAGGCTTGCCGCGCTTTTCCGAGAGCAAACCGATCTTGAAACCCAGGTCCAGCTCGCCCACACCCCCACCATTGTGCGAGGCAAACGGGTAGTCCTCCACATAGGCAGGCGCGATGCCTGTTCCCGGCAAAATCGAACGATAAATCGTGTTCCGGTATTGCGGGAAACCGAGTGTCGCATCGCTCAGGCTCAGCTGCGACGGCTGGTCCACATGGATATGCTCATCGGCAGCGATCTGGAAGAAGACAGAGAACCAACGGTTGAAGCCCATGCCGAAAGCAGGCACCGTCTGCAGCACCGTGATGTCGCCCGGCATGCGCGAGAATTTATTCACGCCGACCGAGATATCCACAGCGCCCGCGGGAAGTGTGTCGCCGGTTTCAAGAGTGAACAGGCCGGGGTTGCCGTCGAGAGCGGGCATTGGAACGTACTTGGGAACTTGCTCGGAACTGTCCTCGGTTCGGGACCGTTGCGGCGGCAGCGCTGGCTTCGCCGGTTTCGCGGCAGGCTTGGGCGTGGCCGGGGAGGTCGGTGCACTAGGAGCGTCGGGCTTCGAACTGGGTGTCGAGCTGCTGTCAGCGGCGGGCTGATCCTTCTTATCGGTTCCGGCGTTCTTGGCATCATCGGCAAAACTGCTTGAAATCAGGAAGAGCGCCAGAAAGAACGTCAGTCCCATGTCCCTCAGAATTCTCATCAACTCCTCCTAAGATTGCCTGCCCAACATTGTTGACTTGTCGGCAGCGAAATGAGAGCGGCAGGCGTCGCGCCGGAAACGCGCTCGCACCGCGCGCGATAGCCTGAAATCCAAATTATTTATACCTGGGAACCGACCAGAACAAGCCGCCTATCGGGGCGGATTATAATTCACCGCTTCCTAATACAAGAACATATATTTCTTGTCAGCCGGCGTCTGGACTGCTCTCGGCTGATTCCATCGGCCGGTACTTGCTCGGCGTCCAGTCGTGTATTCGGTGTCCAGTCGTATATAATGCCTTCCAACGTCTTCCCTTCCCGGCGAAGGCGGCAAGCCAACATAATTCAAGGAGAAGCATATGAAGTTCGCAAAAATGCTTCTGGCTGCCGTGGCATTTTTCGCCGCAGCCGGATATCCCGCATTCGCAAGCAGCCAGCAGCCCGACCAGCAAAGCACCCAGCAAGCCGAGCAGCAGTCTGAGGCGTCCGGGGACTCGCAGCCTGGCCGAGCGGACAACGATCAAGCACCTCCGCCCGCAAGGCCCGCGCGAAACTCTCACAACCATTCGCAAAATCGAGTGGTCGAGCGGCCTCCGATTCCCGAGGGTCCGCGTCTGCTTATCGGATTGGAAGATAGCCTCAACAGCAAGCACGATAAGGCCGGCAGGCAGTTCGTCGCCACCACTCTCGAGCCGATCACCACGGCGGAGGGAGAAGTGATTCCGCAGGGCGTGCACATCCGCGGGCATATCGACAGGGTGCATGCAGCCGGAGACACGGGACGCGCGCGCATGTGGCTAACTTTTGACGACATCCAGACGCGGCACGGCTGGCGGCCCTTTGTCGCTCAGTTGATCGATGCTCCGGGCGTTCACTCAATTCACGTGCTGTACGACCGCGAAGGCGAAATTCAAGCCGCATCCGTGAATCGCGACGAAGCTATGAAAGCCGCTATGGTGGGCGCATTAGCCGGAGCAGCCGCCACAGGAATGGCAAGCGGAAAAGAGAAGGAAACTGCGATGGCCGCCGCTACGGCTGCCGCGCAGGCCTTCATGGTCGCTTACGGACTCGGCCAGGAATTCACTCTCGAGAAGGGCACCAAGCTGGAACTCGTTCTCGAGCGACCTCTTCGCGCCGGTCGAACGTAAGACTCGCTATCGACGCAAAAACTTTTCCCGTTTGGCGAGCCGTCAAACGCTGATCATCCGGATTCTTGTGCCCATTCATTTCATCGCGTGACAATCACTACGCCACAGTTGCCACGCCTGTCGCGCGTCCGCTTGGATTTCCGCGAAACTGCTGTTAGGCTCGATTGAACGATGCCACCAGAGAATCAATCGCAACGCATACTGATTGTCGAAGACGAAGACAACGCCAGGAAGGGTTATGAAGCCAACCTTCGCAAATTGAATTTCGAGGTCCTGGGTGTTGCCAGCGGCGAAGAAGCTCTCGCCAAGTTCCCGGAATTCGCTCCCAATGTGATCCTGGTTGACGTCGAGCTGCCCGGGATGAACGGGCTCGAGTTGCTGCGCCAGCTGAACGACGAAATTCAGCACATCCCGGCCATCATCATCACCGGACGCGGCACCAACGAACGCGTGGTAGAAGCAATCGAGGCCGGCGCCTACTGGTATATTGAGAAACCGCTCATTTTTCCGGTGTTACGCGCCTTGCTCGACCGCGCATTCGAGCGCGTGCGCAGCCAGAAACAGGTCGCGTCCCTCACCAAAGAGTTGCGGGATGCCGGGAGACTCGGCGTTCTGGTCGGCGGTTCGCGCGAAATGCGCGACGTGATGCATCAAGTGGAAATTGCAGCGCCGTCCACAGCTTCCGTGCTGATTACCGGAGAAACCGGTTCCGGCAAGGAAATGGTCGCGCGCTCGATTCACATGCTCTCCCCGCGCGTCGACAAGCCGTTCGTCGCCATCAACTGCTCCGCAATTCCCGAGTCGCTGATGGAAAGCGAAATCTTCGGCCACGAAAAAGGTGCCTTCACGGGAGCCGCGGAGCGCCGCATCGGATGCTTCGAGCTGGCGGAGGGTGGAACTCTGTTGCTGGATGAAATCGGCGAGATGCCAGCACCCACGCAAGCAAAGCTTCTACGTGTGCTCGAAGACCACAAAGTGCGGCGACTCGGCAGCAAAGTGGAAACGCCCGTGGATGTGCGCGTCCTCGCCGCCACCAATAAAAACCCCGAGCAGGCGGTGGCCGACGGCCAGTTACGCCGCGATCTCTATTTCCGCCTGAACGTATTCCACATTCACCTGCCGCCGCTGCGCGAGCACAAGGAAGATCTACAGCCTCTTGTCGAGCGCCTGCTTGCCGAGATTTCTGAGAAACACGGAAAAACCGTTTCAGGCATCGGCGCCGACGTGATGGAAATGTTCAAGTCGTACCCTTGGCCGGGCAATGTGCGCGAATTGCGCAACGTGCTGGAACGTTCCGCAATTGCGTCCGAACGAGGCACCATCACGCGCCAGCATCTTCCCTCCGATTTCGGACGCACGCCTGCGACGATGGTTTCCGGGCTCGGCGGGCTGCGCTTCCCGATCGGCACCACCGTGGATGCGGTGGAACGCGAGTTGATTCTCCAGACGCTGGCCGCCACGAATCAAAATAAGACGCGCGCGGCGGACCTGCTCGGTATCAGCTTGAAGACCCTCCACAATAAGTTGAAGGAATACGAGGCGGGGCGGAAAGATGCGGCTCAGCCTTAAAACGAAGTTCACGCTGGCGATTTCGCTGCTCGTTCTGGCAGTGGTTGCAGTGGTCTCGGGCCTCTACCTCGGGCAACTCACCAAGCAGGTTTTGCGACAGTCGGAGGACCGCGCGAGTCTCGTCGCGCGACAAGTGTTTTTCGCCTGTCGCAGTGCGCTCCTGGACGCAGCCGAACGCGGTGAAACACCGGCTTCGCCTAGCGCCGCTGATTTACGCCAATACGTACAGCGGGCGCTCGATAACAGCAGCGCATTGAATTCCCTGTTGGAATCGGCTCTGGGATATACCGCGACAATTTATGAAATCACGATTACCGATCAGAACGGTATCGTGCTGATTTCCAGCGATGCCGGCCTGCGTGGCCAAAAGCTGGCGGAGCGCCCGGATATTTCTTCCCTGGTGCACACACAACATTTTTTTCAACAGTTGCGCACGCTCTACGGGCCGCCGCAGGTTTACGAATACCGCTACCCGTTCGACCTGAATCAATCAAAATTTGGCGTCATTCGCATCGGCATGTCGTCCGCCTTGATACGCGACGAAATTTCCCCAAGCCTGGAGAAAGCCGGGTACTATGCCCTCGGCGCCGTCCTTCTTTCTACTTTCCTCGCTTTTCTTGTGACTCGTATTTCGCTCGCGCCGATTGATCGTATCTCCGCTCAATTGGACCGCATCTCGGCCGGCGAATTCGATTTCGAGCCTATGGCACGCACCGATGAGCTGGGCAAGGTCAGCGAGAAAATCGTAGGCATTGGAAAGCAGTTGCGCGACGTGCGCGAAATTTTCAGCACGCTGCGCGAGAATCTCGATCAGGTGATGGGCGGCCTCGAGGATGGTTTGCTGCTTTTTAATGCTGAAGGCCGGGCGGTGCTCGTGAGTCCTTCCGTGGAGAAATTTCTTGGAGGACGCGCCGCGGAACTTCGCGGCCGTCGCGTGAGCGAGATTTTTCCAGTGGGTCATGCCATTCGGAATGTTCTGCGCATCAAAGAAGATGAAATCGAGCCGGTGGAGGGCGCGGAGCTCACTTACGAAGCCGGCCCTGGCCCCAACCGGATTGGCTTGAGTGCGCAGGTGATTCGTGAACATGGCGCGCGCATGGGCACGCTGCTAACTTTGCGGGACGTGGAATCGCTCGAGCGCATCGGCAATCAGCTGCAGGTTTCCGAGCGGCTCGCTGCCTTGGGGCGCGTGACGGCCGGCGTGGCGCATGAGGTGAAAAATCCGCTCAACTCGATGCGGCTCTGGCTGGAAGTGCTGAAGGCAAACATGCCGATTGATCCGGAGCCGCAGCAAGCAGTGAAAATGCTCGATAGTGAGATTGACCGGCTGGACCGCGCGGTGAAAACCTTTTTGAATTTCACGAAACCGCTGGAAATGAAGCTCGAGGAGACGGATATTCGGCCTCTGCTTCAGGACGTGATTGATGCGGCGAGACCTTCAATTTCGAGGGCGGGTGTCGAGCTACGCGTCGATTTGCCATCAGAGTTTCCTGGCTTGCTGATTGACCAGCAACTGATCCATCAGGCCGTGCTGAATCTTTTGTTGAATGCATCGGAATTTACGCCCAAGGGCGGGCGCATCACGCTGGCTCTACGGCGCAGCGGCGAGACTGCCATCATCTCCGTCGCAGATTCCGGCAAAGGAATCTCGCCCGAGCATCAGAAGAAGATATTCCAGCTGTTTTTTACTACTCGCCCCGGCGGTTCGGGAATCGGACTGGCGAATACGTTTCGATTTGTGCAACTGCATAACGGTCAGATAGAATTTGATTCGGAGGAAGGGCGCGGAACCACCTTCCGGATCGAACTGCCCCTGGCGCACTCCGTGGATATGCTCCCCGGAAAGGTTCGCGATTTCAGCACGCCCTTTGCAGAAGATAAAAAGATAAATGCCCAGCCGTAACACCAACGCTCGAGCCCTCCTTGCGTTGCTCGCGAGCGGAATCTCGCTCCTCTGCATCGGGTGTGGCGAAAAAAAAGTCCAGGCCGCCGCGCCTGTCACCGCGCCGCCGGCAACAGCAGCGGTTGAAACTCCGCCGCCTTCAACGATTGCTCCGGATACGACCGCTCTGCCTCCGATCGCGACTCAGACGCCCGCGCCCGATGTGCAGGATTCGTCCAGCACTCCGCCGCCAATGATTACCCCTGAGACGAAACCCGCGCCAAAACCACAAAGACCCGCGCCCGAGCCGGAGCCGTCCTCCGCGGGAGGAGACCGTGCGCGTCCCCCTGCTCCGCAGATCTCGCCTCAACTCTCTGAAGCACAGAAGGCGAATTATCAGCGCGGCATCGCCGAAGATATTGGCGTCGCCGAGGGCAATCTCAAACAGACCGATGGAAAGAGGCTCAACGCGCAACAAGCCGACCTGGTCGACAAGATTCGCAGTTTCCGGGACCAATCGAACAGTGCTGCTAAGGAAGGCGACCTCGCTCGCGCCAAAAATCTCGCCCAGAAGGCCCGTCTCCTCTCTGTCGAACTCGTCAACTCGCTTTAATTTCGTCCATTTCTCTTTCGAGTCCAGCGCATCCTACTGCCCGTTTTGCTAAGATAATCTCGTGAAAGTCGCGGATGTAATTGTCGTTGGCGGAGGTGTTATCGGCGCTTCAATCGCCCTCGAGCTGGCGGCGGAAAAACTCGGAGTCGTTGTGCTCGATCGCCACCAACCGGGACGCGAGGCATCATGGGCTGCCGCTGGAATGCTATCGCCCGGTCCGGATTCGCCTGACGCTGTTCCGCTAGTCCCGCTCGCCAAAGAATCCATGAGGCTGTATCCCGAATTTACTGCCTCGATCGAGGAACTATCGGGAAAGGCCACTGCTTTCGCCCGTAAAGGAGTAATCGAAGTTTTCACCGCGCCGTATGGCGAATCAGAACGCGACAGAATGGTCGCAGAGCACCTGGCGTTGGGACTCGCCGTCGAGCCGGTTGCCGTAGACGTCGCAAGAAAGGCAGAGCCCGCTCTTGGGCCGGCGGTTCGCGCTGCTGCTTGGCTTCCCCAGGAAGCCACTCTCGATCCCAGGATGTTGATGGATGCTCTGCTGGCCGCAGCAACCAATCGCGGAGTTGAAATTCACACAGATTCGCCTGTCGATAGTATGTTGCTCGACGGAAATCACTGCACCGGTGTTATCACGTGCGGCGCGAATATCTCCGCCAAGTGCGTTGTCATTGCGGCAGGGTGTTTCTCGGCCTCTATCGATTGGCTCGGCCGTTATGCGCCGACCCGTCCGATCCGCGGACAACTACTCGCGCTCGAATCGAAAAACGTGCCGCTGGGAAGGACTCTGCGCTCCAGTAAAGCCTATCTCGTGCCGCGTCCCAATGGCCGGATTATCGCGGGCAGCACCTTGGAAGACGCCGGCTTCGAAAAGCACGTGACGCCGGCGGGCGTTCGAAAAATTCTCGATGGGGTTCTCGAACTTGCGCCCGCATTTGCCAATGCACAACTCGTCGACGCGTGGGCGGGATTGCGCCCCGGAACTCCGGACCACCTGCCCATTTTGGGGCCGACCGACATCCGCGGCCTCTATATAGCTACCGGGCACTATCGAAACGGAATTCTTCTTGCGCCGGCCACTGCAAAGCTTTTGAGCAGGTGGATTCTAGGCGGGAAACCTGAGCTCGACATGGAGCGTTTTTCACCGTTCCGCTTCAGCGACGCAAAACTCCGTTCTGCGAAAACCGCAACCGCGATTTCCTAAAATCAGCCGCAACCGCTTCTCAGAAGGGATTATTGTTCCGTTGCGGTTCGCGGTTGGGTGGGCCCGCCAGCGTGGAAGCGTGGCCTGGGTCGCTGAACCGGTCCTTTTCCGCGTCCAGGAGAATTGGGCGGTTTAACGTGACATCCACTGTGGTCCCGCGCGGCAATTCGGCATCCGGGCCGCGCGTGAGCAGCACGGCCATCAGCCCAACCGCTGCCCCCACTCCCGCGCCGATTCCCACACCCTTGGCGCTTTGAGTAGCAAGGCCGCCGATTCCCGCTCCGGCCGCTGTTGTTTTCGCCACTGTACCCACGTCCGACGCTTTGTCGGAATCGCCGATCACCTTACCCTCGTTGTCCACCGTTTCTCGACCGCCGGTTCCGGCGTTACGTGGAACGGCGTTCAAATTGACCATGTAGCCGTTCGTCAGGATCAGCGTGTTCAGCTTGATCATCAGCTCGCCGCGGCCTTTCACTCGGCCAGGCCTCTTCGATTCCGTCACTTCTCCGCTGACATATGATCCGGCAGGAATCGCCACCCGGCCGGCGATCATGATCGGAAAAAGCGTCTCGAAATAAACCGGATCGCCTACTTTCGCGCTATGCGTCGAAATTCCGTTGTGCAGCACAAGCGGAATACTGGTCCCGCTCGGGACTTCTACAGTAGCACTCGGTTTTGGCGCTGAAGGAGTGGTGCTCGAAGGCGGATTCGGTGCCGGAGCACCCGAAGTCGGAGTATTTGGACTCGAAGGCGTCCCAGCTGCGGCCGGCGGAGCAGGAGCCGTGACCGGCGGCGCTGGAGCGCTCGCAGGCGGCACAGGAGTCTGCCTTTCTATGGGCTGCATTGGCCCTTCTTGCTGTGCAAACGCGGGAACCACGAAGGCCAGCCCCATCCCCACAAGTACAGCGCCCCGCAACGAGAAGCGAAGGTTCCTCATGCGTTACCTCCGAATGCAGCTTCCCAAGGGATGCCCTCAACAGGCCGAGAGATGCCTCCCAGCATAAACCCACCGGTCGTTTGAGCAAAGAATTACCTTAATTACTTCTAGCGTAAGTACCGCATGTGAAAAAGCGTGTAGAATTTGTGGTGACCGACCAAGGAGAACTCCTAATGGCCAAGCTCGCGCTCGTTTACGGAATGCGCTTGTTCCCCGCAGAAGAATTGGATGAAGTAAGCGAAGCCAATGTGAAACTGAAGAACGGCCGCCCAGGCCGTGTGACGATGCACCTGATCGAAGGCAGCAAAGAAGAAATCGAAAAGACGCTCCGCCAGTCTCTCGATGCGTTCTTCGAAATGTATCCGGAAATCTAAAAATCTAAATCAAGAACACTGTCTGCCCCGTCAAATCGAATCGCTTGCGGCACTTGATGTTCCGGCACGCCACCATATTATCTATGCGCACCATATATGACCGCGCCTTTGCAAATTTCGCGCGATCTTCTTCGTTACCGCCGCGCGGCGGCTGTGCCTTCTTCGTCCGCACCATCCAGCGCACCGGAAATGTACCCTCCTGCCGGCAATGCGGGCACACGAGCGGAATCTGCTTCGTTTCTTCCTTCTCGTCGTAGAACTGTCTCTCATCCATAATTTTTCACCCGTCGTGTTTGCTCCGCCATTCTCGCATGCCGCGCTCGCTCGCACCAAATCCTGGCTCGCGCTACATCCTCACCCACCCCGACAATGACGCGTCCGCGGAACCGTGCGTCTCTGTAACACCTTTGTAATCTCGCCGCGCTTGTAAACCTGACGCCGCGCCAGCTAGAGTATTCAACTATTTCAAAGGAGGCAGTTGCCGATGCGTCGACGAATCACGCCATTCATTTTTATCGCCCTAATCGTCGCAGCCACCGCCTCCCGTCCGCATTTCGCCGCAGGCCACGCGTTCGCCACGAAATCCGCGCAGCCCGCTCAATCCTCACCCCCCGCCAAAGCCGTCCAGCACGTCATCGTCATCTCCATCGACGGAATGAAGCCCGAATCCTACACAGAGCCCGACGCGCATGGCCTGAAAATCCCCACGCTTCGCGAAATCGTCCGCGATGGCGCATCGAGCGACGGCGTCCAGCCCGTCATGCCCACCGTCACCTACCCGTCGCACACCGCGATGGTGACCGGAGTGAATCCCGGCACGCACGGTATCGTCACCAACCCTGCATGGGATCCCTTCGGACAAAATTACAACGGCTACCGCTGGTACGAAGAAGACATCCGCGTCCCCACACTCTGGCAACTCGCCCGCCAGCACGGCCTTCACACCGCTTTAATTCACTGGCCCGTCACCGTCGGCGCTCAAGGCGACATCATCGTTCCCGAAATCTGGCGCGCCAATATTCCGGAAGATCTGAAGCTCCTGCGCGCACTTTCCACGCGCGGAATCCTCGACGAAGTCGCTAAAGAATACCCAGATTTCAACGCAGCCATCACCCCACCCCTGCAAACCGACGCCGCCTTCACCGATATCGCCTGCTACGCCATCAAAAAATCGCAGCCGAATCTGCTCCTCCTCCATCTGGCGATGGTAGACCACGAAGAGCACCTGCACGGCCCATTCAGTCCCGAAGCAAACGAAGCCACCGAAACCGCTGACGCTCAAGTGGCCCGAGTAATCGCCGAAGCAAAAAAAGACGGAATTTGGGATTCAACCGTCCTCGTCGTCCTCTCCGACCACGGCTTCGTCCCCATTTCGCAAGCCGTCCGCCCCGGCGTCCTCCTCCGCGAGCATGGCCTGATCACCCTCAACGAAAAAGATCGCATCACCTCCTGGAAAGCCAGCCTCATCACCGACGGCGGCTCAGCCTACATCTACGTCAACGACCGTAACGACGACGCCACCCGCCGCACCCTCACCGAAATCTTCAAGCCGCTCGCCGGCGCACAAGGCAGCGGCATCGCCCGCGTTGTCGCACATGACGAAATCGTCGCCATGGGTGGCGATCCGGACGCATTCCTCGCTCTCGACGCCGTCGAAGGCACCGTGATCACCGGCGACTATACGGGAAAATTCACCGAGCCTTCAAGGCTCGGCGGCACTCACGGCTATTTCCCCGATCGCCCCGAAATGCGTTCCTCGCTGATCTTCTACGGCCCCTCCATAGCCGCCGGCAAAATCGCCAAGGCCCGCATGATCGATATCGGCCCCACGATCGCGCGCTGGCTCGGCCTCGATCTGTCGAATGCGCAGGGTGCTCCTCTCGCACTTGGGCCGCCCGCCGCCGGCCAACATTAAGGCTTCTTTCACAAAACTAACGTTCCTCCCACAAGGTTTTCCGCCTTCGCCTTTGGTTAACTCTTCGGCAGGACGGCTGTCGTGCAACCCCAATCTATGTAAATATCATCCGTGTCGAAAACTAATGATCTTTCTCCGGCCACTTAGATTCTTCCCGAGCGCACTCGTTTTTCTATTCGCCTTGTGCGCCACCTTTGCCCAATCGCAGCCTCAAAAAGACAAGAAGCCGGTAATCGCTGTCCACAGCGAAATTGTGCTGGTTCCGGCCATTGTCACCGACCAGTCCGGCGCACACATTTCCGATTTAAAACAGGACGACTTCACCGTTCTCGAGAATGGGCACCCACAAAAGATCTCTTTCTTTCAGCATATCCGCGCGAACGCGGCGCCCACAGCCTCCCCACCTGCTGCCGCCCCCGGCGAATTCACAAATAAAGCCGAGACCCGTTCGGAACGCTCGTCCATTCTTGTCTTCGATCTGCTGAACAGCTCCATCACGGAACAATCGAATGCCCGCGCAGAGCTCTTGAAGTTCCTTTCGGAATCTCCCCGACTTGAAGATCCGATTTGCCTCCTCGCCTTCGACGCCTACGGCATCACCTTGCTCCACGATTTCACCAAGAATCCGGCGCTCCTGGCCGAAGCTCTAAAAAAAACCAAAAGCCACCGCTCGCCAAAAGACGGTCCCACAGACGCCAACCCGCTCGAATCGGTTTATCGAGGCGTCGAGGGATGGAATAGCCTCTCAGCGGCTCGTAGCTCCGCGGCGAGGCAAGGGCGTGACGACATGCTGCGGTATTTTACGGAAAACCAAGCCGCCAGCCTCGGAGAGCGAACTTGGTTGACTCTTGAAGCATTGCGCGAAATTGGCGAGGCCTACTCCGGCATTCCAGGCCGTAAATCGTTGATCTGGGCCACTGGCGGTTTTCCCTTTGAAATGGGAGATGCATCACACTTCGGAGCGTACGAGCGAGGGCTCCTGCCCGCCTACGAAAACGCATGGCGCACGTTAACCCGCGGCAATATTGCGGTTTATCCCCTCGACGTGGAAGACCTCATCAATCCCGCCTTTGTCGCTCCCAATAGCGGCCAGCCGCTGCCTCAACACGTCGCCATCACGTCAGACGTGGACAAGCTCGAATCATTTGCCGAATCTACTGGCGGAAAGCTGTGCAATCGCCAGACGACTGCACTCGGCTGCTTCAATGCCGCCGTCGACGATTCAAGCGATTACTACCTCATTGGGTTTTACCAATCCTCCGCCAACTCGAATCCCGGATGGCGAAAACTCTCCGTGAAGGTCAGTCGCCCAGACGTCCGGGTTCGCTCGCGATCGGGCTATTATCTTCGCGCTCCTCAGGATGAAAGCGTCACCCGGAAGGAAGACATCCAGCTCGCACTGGCCTCCCCTCTCGATTTCACCGCGATTCGTTTCACCATACGCGTGACCGGTACCGAGGATGTGAACGGAAAGAAAAGCGTCGGATTTACATTCCTCATTCCGTCTGGCGCTGTCACCGTAGACGAATCCGACAACAACCACGTAAGCCTCGATTTTGCAGCTTTGGCGCAAAAACCTGATGGAACACTCGTGGAAGGCGGCTTCTCGCAGGCTCTTGAAGGCCACATCAAGCCGGAAGGAGTCACCGCGCTCCATTCCCGGGGTCTTTCGTTTCCCGCCTCGATTGAATTGCCCTCTGGAGAGTATTCCGTGCGATTCGTAATTCGTGACAACTTAGCCGCTCAGGTGGGCTCCGTCACCGCTTCGCTCAAAGTCCCCTAGTAGTCGCGAAATCTCACTCCGTCTGCCGCACAGCCTGCAAATCAATCCCCAGCTGCTGGCACTTCTTGTAAAGATGACTCCGCTCGAGCCCCAGCGCCTTCGCCGTGTTCGTCATGTGATTGTGATTTCGCTTCAGCTCCGCCAGTAGCGTCTCCCGCTCAAACGCCTCCACCCTCTGCGCCAGCGGGCCCGAAGCCATCAAACCGTTGCCACCCGCACCGGCAAAATTGTCCGCGCTCACCTGCGGCAAAGCCCGCTGCACCGCCGCCGCATCCACCGTATACCCAGGCGTCAATAGCAACACCCGCTCTACCACATTGCGCAACTCGCGCACATTTCCCGGCCACCCATACTGCTCGAGCGACTCAATCGTCTCGCGCGAAAATTGTTTCTGCCGCCAATTATTCTGCTCGCTCAACTGCCGAACGAAATGCTCCGCCAGCACGCGAATATCCTCGCGCCTCTCCCGCAACGCCGGCAGCACAATCGGAAACACAAAAATCCGGTGATACAAATCCTCGCGAAACGCTCCCTGCCGCACCTGCTCTTCCAAATTGCGATGCGTCGCGACAATCACCCGCACATCCACATGAATCGGCTTATCCCCGCCTACGCGCTCCACCTCGCCCTCTTCCAACACGCGCAGCAACTTCGCCTGCATCGCAATCGGCATGTCGCCAATCTCATCGAGAAACAGCGTCCCGCCGTCAGCCTGCTCGAATTTTCCAATATGCCGTCCCGCCGCTCCCGTGAACGAACCCTTCTCATGCCCGAATATTTCCGATTCCATCAGCTCCGCCGGAATCGCCGCGCAATTCAGCGACACAAACGGCCCATCCCGCCGCCCGCTCTTCTCATGCAGCGTCCGCGCAATCAATTCTTTCCCGGTGCCCGTCTCTCCGCGGATGCAAACCCGCGTCTCGCTCGCCGCCACAGTTTCCACCTGCGCCATCACCTCGCGCATCGCCTCGCTTGACCACACGCTGTAATGCCGCCCCAGCCTCCGCTTCAAATCGCGATTCTCGTCCTCGAGATGCCGCAGCCGCAGCGCATTCTCCACCGTCAACAGCAGCTTGTCCGTCGTCACCGGCTTCTCGAGAAAATCAATCGCGCCCAGCCGCGTCGCCTTCACCGCCATTTCAATCGTCGCTTGGCCCGACATCATCACCACCGGCGCGCTCACCCCCGCGCCCTTCAATTCCTCGAGCAGCGCGATCCCGTCTTTTCCCGGCATCACCACATCGGAAAGAATCAAATCAAACCGCTCCGCCTTCGCAAGCTCCAGCGCCCGCGCAGCATTGTCGCAAACGGTCGCTTCGTGGTTGGCCAATCGGAATGCGCGGGCGAGCGACGCAAGCGTATTCGCGTCGTCATCAATAATAAGGATATTGGCTTTCGGCGGCACGGCGGCTACGCCTCTTGCTTGTGCTTCTCGGGCTCCGCTTCCTTCTCTTTCTCTTTTTCGTAATCGAAGGAAATCGGAAAGCTCACCGACCGCCGCGGTGGGTGCTTGGGAAGTTCGATGTGGAATGACGTGCCGACGCCCGCCTCGCTCTCCACCCAGATTCGTCCGCCGTGATCGCTCACCACCGATTGCACGATCGCGAGGCCCAATCCAGTTCCGTGCTGTTTCGTCGTGTAATAAGGCGTGAACAGCCGCTCGCACTCTTCAGAAGTCAGCCCTGTACCTGTGTCGGAAATTTCGAGATGCACGCCGCCGTCGGCCGCTGGTGACGTGCGCAGCATCAGCACGCCTCCCGACGGCATCGCATCCATCGCATTCAAAATCAGGTTCTCGAGCGCGCGATGCAACAGCGTCGCGTCCGCCTGAATTAGCGGCAGGTGATCGTCCAGATGCAGCTCGGGCGTAATCGGCGGCCGCCCGACGGCGCCAAATTGCGCCTCGAAAAGTTTCACCACGCTGCGAACCACCTCATTCATCTGCACCGACCCCAGCTCCGGATGCGGCATCTTCGAAAATTCGCTGAATCGGCCCACGATATTTTTCAGGTTCTCGATTTCCGCCAGCAGAATCCCCGTCGATTCGTGAAACACTTCCTCAAATTCCCCATAACCCCGCTCCTTCGCCCGCTGCAGATTCTCCACCGTCGTTTGCAACGGGAAGAGCGGATTCTTCAATTCGTGCGCCAGCCGCCGCGCCACCTCGCGCCACGCTGCCACGCGCTCGGCCTGAATCAATCGCTCGCGCTGGTCCACCAGCTGTTCCGTCATCTGATTGAACGCCTTCGCCAGCTGCCCAATCTCATTCCGCCCGCGCACGTTCACTCGCGCGTTCCAGTTTCCGCCCGCCACTTCGCGCGCGCCTTCCGCCAATTGCCGCACCGGCCGCGTCACTCGCGCCGCGCCCCACCATCCGAGCAAAGCTCCCACCAGCAGTCCAATCGCCACCACGCCAACCGATAGCAACATGATCTGCCGCTCGAGCGTCACCACATCGTGCTGCGAGCTGCCTATCAGCAAAATCCCAAGCAATTCCTTCTGGCGTCCCAGCAGTGGCATCGCGTGAAACACTTCCGCGTTCGCCGCATCCGCAGTCCAGTTGATTTTTGCAATCTGCTCGCCGGGCTCCTGCTGCTCCTTCTGGACGATCGCTGCAAATTGTTCCGCCTGGGTCGCAGGTCCCGTCGAATCGATCAGGTCCGCGGCCTGAAACGTCGGATCGAGATTCCGATACAGCAGCGCGCGCATTCCCGTCGGCAGCACAAGCGACGCGATAAATTCGCGCCCCAGCCGTTCCCCGCCAACAATATATAGGTCCTTATCGCCCACTCTCACCCGCGACACCGATAGCAGCGCCAGCGCCGCACCCTCTTGCGTATCCGCCTTCATCAAGAACGAGCCGCGCGCCACCCAATCCTCAGGCTGCAGCACCCAGTCAATCTTGTAACCAAACCGCGCCGGCCACTCCGCCGACGAAATAATCGACCCGTCATTGCTCACGAAATCCAGAAAATCGAGCTGATGCGCCTTTGCCACGCCCGCCGCATCATTCACGTATACCGACACATCGCCCTTCGGCCGGCTCAAATCAATCGCCATCCGCACCGTGCCTTCCGCGTCGGCAATCCCCTGCACCCGATGCACCACATCATCACTGCGCTGCGCAAACTCCCTCTGAAACTGCGCCACCAGCGCATCCGAATGCTGCCCGTTCATCTGATCGAACGCGCGCCGCGTCACCTCCGTCACCGCCGCAGCCACCAATCCCACAGACACCATCAGCGCCAGCGTGAAAATCAAAAACAATTTGGTGCGAAATGTCACTGTTTCCCTTCTTCCACCGCCGCTTCCACCGGCCCATCCAGCCAAACATCCGCCAGCGGCCACCCCTCGCCCGGCCCAGGCGGCGTCCAATCCCTCACCCGCCCACTCAACCCATATACGCGCGGCAACCAAACCAGCGGCACCACGCGATAGGTGCTAACAATCGCCCGCTCAGCCTCGTACATTCCTTCTGAGGTTGCCAGCGACGGTGCCGTCGGATCCGGTCTCTTCAGCCCCTCGGCCATAGACTTGAAGAAACTCAGTGTTGGCCCCGGGGACTTCGAGATCATCCGCCAGCGCTGCAGCTCTGCGTCCAGGCCCGTATCAATCCCTGAACGCGACAGCCGCGCCGTAACGCGTATTCCTGCTTCCCGCGCGTTCACAACAATCCGCTCCGCCACCGCCTGCAAAAGCGAATCGCCAGAATCATATCCCAACACGATTTTCGGAGCGGGCACGATTTGCGCCGAAAGTTCCTTAGCGTGCACGGGATCGGCAGCGGTCGAAAAGAGGAACGCCGTCCCGCTCGACCACTGCGGCAGAAGCCCTCCCGCAGGCTCTCCTTCCTTCTGCAAAATAAAATTCACGATCGCCGCGCGATCGATCGAGAGCGCAAGCGCTTCCCGTACCTTCGCGCTCACCGGCTTGCCCCGCCCCGGCTCATCACCGTTGAAAACCAGCGCCAGCAACTCATCCGGCTTCGACCGGCTCACTCGTACTCCGTGTTCCGCCGCCCGTCGCGCATCCTCCGCCGGAATCTCTGCAAAATCCGCCTTATTCAGTTCAAGGTCGAGAATCCGCTCGCGCGCCGCCCGCCCCATCGTAATCTCAATCGAATCTATAAACGGCCTACCCAGCCGGTAATCCTCCGTCGCCGCCAGCACCACCCGCTTCCCCGCCTCAAACGCCGTCACGTGAAACGGCCCCGGGCCGAAAGGAATCTCATCCCGCTTGTCCTGCTCAAACACAAAACCCGCCGCGTGCGGCCCGTGCCCCTCGTTGATCAGCGAATCAATCTCCCACCTCGCCGCACTTTCTTCCGGGTTAGCAGCACTGATCATTGGATCTAGCGACGTCACCGCGGCCCCAATCTCCACTCGCACCGTCCCCCCATACCTCGGCCGTCGCGCCGTCGTCGCAGGCAGCGCGACCAACAGACCCGCCAGCCCTACGCTAGTGATTACAAGTCGCGGTGACGACATATCCCTCGTAATTCCCCGTCTTCAGGTTGCGGACGATCACGCGCACGCTTTCCCGGTCATCTGTTTGCATTGCCATGATCGGACCATCGAACTCAATTGGCCCGCCGGACGGAACCGCATTGGGATTCACTACATCAGTGAACAAATAGCCTTGCAATGAATCCGGCTGCGTCCAGTCTCCGTTGCCACTTACCAATGCGATGGATTTGTCGCCACATCTTTCAGAAAGCAGTTCACTCTGATATGTCTCATAACCGGGAATTTTGACGGCAACGCGGGCGCCCGCAAGAATCGTTATCTTAGGCGAGCACTTCATCGTTGTAGGATCGCCTAAGTCCCCCGAACATTCACCGCCAGGGCCCCAAACTTTCTGAAAGCTCGTACTTATCCGGCCTTGAAAATCGCGGTTTCCATGGCCGGTGTGAGGAAACGGAATAGCCTGCTGTGGCTGCCATTGCTGAGTCGTCGACCGATAGTAAACGAGCCTATCAGGCTCAAGAATTATGAGAGTAGACGACATCACGGTGGTCGGCCGCTCCGCAATTAGAAAATCCAGAAACTCCGTCGGCTGCTGCCAAACAAGTCTCTTCGAAAGTGCGAGAGATTCTGTTTTTCCTCCCGTCAATATCGTCGCAACTTTGGCAACAGAGACGATTGCCACTCTCGATGCGTCCTCCCGTTTTGCATTCCGAGGTGACTCTGACACCCAAATGTACCCATCAGCATTCTCAGAAAGAGTTAGTTCGACGGCAGCTTCGCCGGGAACAATCCGCAACCCCTCGGTTTGCAATCCTGTTTCGAGCGTCGCGCGAATCGCTTCCACGTCAGCCGGACCTAGCGATGAAATATTCTTGACCTCAAGCGAAACCGTTCGCGAGGGCTTCACTGCCGCCGCGATTTTCTCCGCCAGCACCTTCACGCCATCATTCCAAGCCACAGGCAACGCCGGCGAAGTCACACCCTGCTCTAATTGCGGCGATGACGCCCCCGGAGCCTGCCCGCGCACAGTTCGCCCAAGCATGAAGGAAAAAATCAGAACCACAACCGGAAGAAAGACGTATCTCCGAGAGGCACCAAGCCGCGGCGTGTGACGCATCCTGTTCGTGATTCGTCATCTTAGCACAACCGCAATTTCGCCCGCCCCCGCGACGCATCCCTCCACCCCGCATTCATGTCCGCCCAACCCCAACCCGTCATCCCGAGTGAAGACGCGCACGCCTTTTTCCTCCATCGCGAAGCGCGAATCGTGCGTCCCGGCCGTGTACGGGGCGATGGCGCGCGTCGCAATCGAGGGATCTGCAGTTGCCTTTTGCTTTTGCTTTTTGCTTTTCGCTTTTCGCCGTCGCAGTCTATTCTAAATTTCCAATTTCCAATTCTAAAACTTGAAGTCGCCGTTCCCTTGTAGCGCCGGCATCCTGCCGGCTCTGTTGCTTTGTGGGTCACGGCTTCAGCCGTGACACTAGCCTTCCAAAAAGACGATCCCGTCCGCTCGGCGGCTCTCTCGCCGAGCCTCATCCTTTGACCTTCGCCCACACCCGAATCATTTCCTCGCGGAAGCAACCGGCCGTCCCACCGGTCTTCTTGCCCTTCTTTTCATTTCAAATCTCCAACTTCAAATCTTGAAATCGCAAAATCGAATTTTCTTACTTGTCGTAACGCACGCTACTTACCTACCCCGAACCTCGAAAGCCTCATCCGAAAAAACTCAGCGCCGTAGGCGCGGCACACACCTAGCCCAGGGCGGCAGCCCTGGGACCCAATGACGGCGCAACGCGCCACCGCTTGCGCAGCCTCACCCGCGCAAGCGTTTGTTCGCTCCACTGTGGCAGATTCGTCTCGGTAGGATGCCCATAGAGCTCTAAAATCCGAGATTGCCTTTTGACTTTCGGTTGTCACGCAACCGAATCATTCCCCGCGCCGAAGCAAACGGGCGTTCCTCCGGGCCTTTCGTGCCTTTCTTTTCATTTCAAATTTCCAATTTCAAATTTGAAATTGCCTTCCGTCCCGCTCGCCCTGCCCGTTCGTCCAGTTCTAGCCCGCTGTACTTTTTCGTCCCCGCAGCGCTTCCCGCCCCGTGCTAGCCTCGATCCCGAAGTCCGCAGGACTCGAAACAAGACGAGTCCCGCAATATCGCGCAAGCGAAAGGAGGCGCCGCAGGCAATCGAAGCAGATGTTTGCTCACTGCGAATCACCACAACTCATCGCTCGCCACGCATTTTTAATCCACGGTTCCGCGATTAAAACTCACGCTAAGCAACCCAAATTCAGCAACATACGAAATTCTAATAGGCGGTAAAAGGGGGGGTAAGAGATCGTCATGAACGCTGGCTTCAACCCGGGAATCCGAGCCGCCGGCTTGGTGGCTTCGCCCTGCGCTCGCGGCGCGGGATTCGATGCGGCGGTATCGAATCCTCGTCGCCGTTTCGCGCACAGCCAAGCCACCCGCAAGGGTCTTGCCGGCAGTACCTCCCGTCCGGTTGAATTTCTTTTCCGCTCCGCCATGTCGGACTCGGAAAAGACCGGGCGGGAATTTCGTTCGCGCACGTTGGCGCATTTTTTTCGCGGGCGCGGCGACGAGAGCATTCATCGTTGCGCGCCCCGCGCGTTTCAACCTCACTACTTCGCGCCCAGTTTCAGCGGCGAATCCGTTACCGCGGAAACGGATTTCATCACGTCGTTGGTGAAAAAGAATTTGCCGTCCGTGGGCACCATCATGATTTGCACGCGGTCAGAGAGGCGCTGCGCCACCGTGTATTGCACGAGCAGCGGATTCGTTTTCAGCGCGGCGGCTTCAAGCTGCAGTTGCTCGGCTTCGGCTTGCGACGTGACGCGAATGTTGTGCGCTTCAGCGTCGGCCAGCAGGTTGCGGTGCTCGAGTTCGGCCTTCGAATCGATAATTTTCGCCTGCGCCGAAGCTTCCGCATTTTTCACCACCAGCACGTTCTGCGTTTCCGAGAGCAGCCTGCTGCGCTCCGTGTCAGCCTTGGTGCCGATCACTTTTGCCTGTCCCGCGGCTTCGGCGGACTTTACCTGCGCCGCAGCGTCTGCTTCGGCGTTCTTGATCGTCGCCTCCTTGCGGGCTTCGGCTTCGAGGCGCGACTGCTCGATCTGCTTCTGCTTGAGCGGCAGCGTGTACTGCATCGAATCGGATTCGGCCTTGGCCATCAACACGCGCGATTGCGCGTCGGCCTCGGCACGCTTGATCTGCCGGATTTTCGCGGCTTCGGCCTGCGATTCCGCGATCTTCACTTTCTTCTGCTCGATCTGCGCGTCAACGCTGGTGCGATCGTCTTCCTGCTCTTTTTCGAGCAGCCCTTCAAGCCCGCGCGCGTATTCCTGCGGCAGCTCCACTTTTCGGAGCAGCACTTCCTTCACCACGATTCCGTCTTCGGCCAGCCGCGACGTGATCGTCTGCGTGGCTTTCTCGCGATATTCGCCGCGCTTGATGGAGAAAAGATCGCGCACGATGTAATTCGGACTCAAATCACGGAACGTGCTGGCCACGACCGGCTCGACAATTTCCTGGTCGATGGGCTGCGGCAGGTTCGCCTGAATGTAAGCCAAGCGCGCGGGATCGATTCGATAGCGTACGGTGAGCGCAAGGCCCACGGACAAGCCTTCGCGTGATTCGACGTTCAGCACTTCGAGCTTTTCTTTCGGAGCCGCGCTGGCGGCTGTCGAGAAAACCTGGTCGCGCACGTCATACAGCACAACGCGCTCGGTGAGAGGAAAAATCAGATGCGTCCCGGGATAGAGCGTTCCGGCGCGCACGCCGGAAATCTGGCTCACGCGCACGCCCGCGTGCCCGTCAGGCGCGACGACAAGACTTTTGCTCGCAAGCGAGGTGACAGCAGCAAGCGCAAGCAGCTTCGCGGCGATCACCCAGCGAATCCGGCGCCGCGGAGCACCGATTGGCGGACGCGACGTCGACTGGGCGAGCGAAGGAGAATCGGAAAACGCGCCAGAGGATAGCGCGGAGCCTGTCGCGTTACCAGATTCAGAGGCACGTTCGTTTCGCCGCAAGATCCGGTCGAGCTGGAACGCGAGATAAATATCGTAAGCAACCGTTCCAATCGCGCTCGCCAGAAACCCGAAGCTGATAATTGACAGCAACACTTTGAGGAACAACATGGCGTCCTCCTTTAACCTTGACTCGCAACTTCGGGTCGCAAATTCGAGTCGCAACTTTGACCGGCAACTTTGGTTCAATCTGCGAGTGGATCGCTCGCGGAGTCGTCGTGGCCGGCCGCGATTGCCGCCGCTTCGTTACGCCGCGCGTTTGCTGCCGGCAAACGAGTCCGGCACAAGCGTCGGGCCAGCCGCGGGCGTATGGGATGTGGCTTCTTCCGCCACCATCGCTGGCTGCCGCGCGGGCATCATCTTCATCAATGTATTGAGCGCAAACCATTCGAGCGAAAGTGCGACGCCCAGCGAAAAAACGATTGCTCCACTTACGGCTGCGAAATCGATCAGAGCTTCCATGATTCCCTCCCGCAACTTCTATCGGCCTGCTGCCCGAAGTAATGCAGGGGCCGGGCCAACGCTGATGTGTATGCAAACAGGAGGCTTAGCAACGAGGGCTCGCGGAACGAGTGTGTAGCCGCAAACACGTGCGTGTTGGTGGGCACGCAGCACACCCGATTTGGAGCGCATATAAAGGAAGGAATCTACATCTTCAAATCCTGAGGCGGAGGGAGAGGCGCGCTGCGAAATGCGATTTGCGAGACGGCGGCGGTGAATTCTACGATAATGAGATTAGCGAACGGTTTCCTGAGGGCGCGATGGCAGCGAACAACCCGAATCCAGCGAATATTCGAACCGAGCAGCCTCCGGCATCTGTAGCGGGGCCGCCCCCGCCGCCTTCCGGCGTTCAGATTGGGCGAATCTTCGGCATTCCGATTTACCTGCACCCGAGCTGGTTCATCATTTTTGCGCTGATCACCTACACGCTGCGCACCCAATTTACCGCGGAGCACCCCGGCTGGACTTCGCAACAACACTGGATGCTCGGCATCGTGACTAGCGCGCTGTTCTTTGGTTCGGTGGTTTTCCACGAAGTGAGTCACAGCATTGTCGCAAAGAGTTACAAAATTCCTGTGCAATCGATCACGCTGTTCGTTTTTGGAGGGCTTTCCAGCATCAGCCGCGAGCCGGAGAAACCGAAGCAGGAATTCAACATCGCGATTGCCGGACCGCTCGCGAGCCTGTTCCTGGCCGGCGTTTTTTATCTCGTCGGCCGCTTCTTTCATGGCGACGATCTGGTGGCCGCCTCGGCGAAGTGGCTCTGGGAAATCAATCTCGCGCTGGCCCTTTTCAATCTCGTCCCCGGATTTCCGCTCGATGGCGGACGTATCCTGCGCGGGATCGCGTGGGGCATCACGAAGAATTTCCAACGCGCGACGCAGATTGCTTCGACAACCGGCAAAGTTTTTGCGTACATGATGATTATTTTGGGGGCGTGGCAGGCGCTTGCGGGCAATTGGGTGGGCGGGCTGTGGACCGCGTTCATCGGCTGGTTTTTGCTGAGCGCCGCACAGGAAAGCTACGCGCAGGTGGCGGTGCAGAATACGTTAACGGGCGTGCGCGCAGGCGACGTGATGACGCACGATATTCCGACGGTGACGCGGGATATGTCGATTGACGAATACGTTCATGAAGTGCTGCGCACCGGTGCGCGTTTTCACATCGTTCTTGGCGCCGGAAAGCCGGTCGGGTTGATTTCGCTCGATGCGGCGCGCACGGTGCCGCACGAAGAATGGACGAATACTTCGATTCAAGCCGTGATGCTGCCGCTCGACCGGATGCATTCAGCGGAGCTCGACGAACCCATTCTGGCTGTGTTGCAGCGGATGCGCAGCAACAGCATCAGCCAGATGCCGGTGATTTCCGAGGGCAATATTGTGGGCATGGTCGGGCTCGACGATATCTTGAGAGTGCTGCACACGCGAATGCAACTGGGCCACCTCGCCAGCCAATAGGCCGCAAACAACGATGACCGACGAGCGGAACGCCCGCGAAGAAGAGTTTTTCGATACGGACGGCGCTGAACAGCTTTCACGCCGCGGCTTCAATAAGTTCCTGACGCTGGGCGGTCTCGCGGCTGCAGTGGGCGCCGCGGGGACATTGGCAGACGGCTGCTCGAAGACGTATCCAACGATTGTGGTTGCCCACGCCGGCGATATTCCCGTCGGCGGCTGGAAGATTTTTTCTTACCCCGCTGACGTGAATCCATGCATCTTGCTGCGGCCGGAGGAAAATACCTATCTGGCGTACAGCCGGATGTGCACGCACACGTCATGCCCTGTGTTTTACCGGCCGGAGCAGAATCGGATCGTCTGCCAGTGCCATGGCGGCGTGTATTCGGTTGCTGACGGGTCGGTGCTGGCGGGCCCGCCGCCGCGGCCCTTGCCTAAGATCACTCTCGAGCGGCGCGGCAACGATCTTGTGGCCGTTGGTGTGGTGAAAGGCTAAGATGGCGAGTTCGCGCCAAAATTTTCGGGTGGCTTGCGCCGTGGCGCTGATGGTTTCTGCCGTTTCCCTGTTTGTCGCGGATTTGGCGGCGGGCGAATTAAAGAAACTGGCGGCGATTGATCTGCCGGGTCCCTCCGGACTGCGCTTCGACTACCTTACGATCGACTATGAAGATCACTATCTTTTCTGCGCGCATCTTGGGCCGGGAAAACTCTACGTGGTGGATTTGCAGACGAACAAAGTGGTGAAGACAATTTCGGACCTGCCCGGGATTGAAGGCGTTGAGTACGCGCCTGACTTGAAGAAGCTGTACACGTCGGACTGGCACGAAGACCAGATCGGCGTAATCAATGTGAAGACTTTGGAGATCATCAAGAAAATTCCCACGGAATCAAAGCCCGACGGCAGCGCGTACGCAGCGCCCTTACACAAACTGTATGTGTCGGACGAAACGGCCAAAGCCGTAGCCGTGGTTGACACAACGCGCGATGAAGTTTTGCACATGCTGCGCTTCGACAGCCAAACGGGCATGCCGCAGTACGATTCCGTGGCCAAGAAAGTCTACGTGAATTTGCAGGACTTGAATATTTTCGCAGTGATCGACCCGGAGAACGATCAGCTGGTGGGCATGCATCCTGCGGGCAAATGCAGAGGCAATCATGGAATGGCCCTGGATGCCGAGCATCGCAGGGCATTCTTAGTTTGCGAACAAAATTCCCTGCTGACCGTGCTGGACCTCGACAAATTCGAGCCCATCGCTTACTTGCCCTTGGCTGATGGCGCGGACGTGGTGAAATTCGATCCGGGGCTAAACAGAATTTACGTGGCGTGCTATAGCGGATCGATTTCCGTATTCGAACAGAAGGATCCCGAGCACTATCGCAAACTGGGCGACGTGAATGTGGCTCACGCAGTGCACAGCATTGCCGTCGATACGGAGACGCATCGTGTGTATGCGCCGGAGCAGGAGGAGGACGGAATTCCTGTGGCTCGGCTCATGATCTATCAAGCTATCGGGAAGTGAAATCCGAATCGTTTTGAGCGGCCCAACATCTCTCGTGAAGTGAATCCCGTTTCATTCAGGAGACTTGCATGAAAGCCATCGCAATACCCGTGTTTCTGGCGGTTGCAGCATTCAGCGCAGCTGGGCAAGCGAAGCCAGCGCCATCGCGATACAAAGCACCGGCGGCAGAGCCCGTGCCGGAAAGCCGGACGCTCGAGAATGCGCCCGAGGCTCCGAAGCTTTCCTCGGACTGGTCGAAATTGCTTGTGGAGCATCATGAAGCGATCACGACTGATCGGGTGCGCATTCATGTTTTCAGGCTGCGGCCTGGCGACGACCTGCTGGGCTCGATTCGCGCGTACGTGAAGCAGAATCACATTCAGGCGGCGGTGTTGTTGAGCTCGGTGGGGAGTTTGACGCAGGCTTCGATCCGATATGCGAATCAACCTGAGGCGCACATTCACACCGGACATTTTGAAATTGTGTCGATTACCGGAACGGTGGAGGAAGGTGGCGAGCATGTTCACCTTTCGATTGCGACTGGCCAGGGCACGATGATAGGCGGGCATTTGATGACGGGGTGCAAAATTTATACCACTTCGGAAGTGACGCTAGCTGAGCTGGTGGGTGTGCGATTTGCGCGGGGGACGGATAAGGAAGGTAGCGGGTGGGATGAATTGAAGATTTATTCATCGAAGCCTTAGCGATAGGGTGGTGGTGCAAATTTTGGAGTGGTGCTGAGAAGAAGGGCACAGTTCAAAAGAGCCGGCGAGACGCCGGCGTTACGGAATTGCAGCGGTGGTGTGAATTGGATTCGGAGTCTGGGTCGAGGCTACTGGGCGGTTTCGGTGAAGGTGACCGCGGGGTGGCCGAGGCCGTAGGGGCCTTCTGCTGTGACGTGCACTGTGGCGCCATTCGAGGGCAGGGTCAGGGTGACGGCGGCGACTCCTGAACTGTTTGTGGTGACGATTTGGCGGGAGGCTCCATTTAGGCTGCCTGCATCCGTGGTGAAGAGGATGCTGGCGCCGGAATTTGTGCCGCCTGATGAGCCGGGATTGAGCGTGACGCTGAGTTGAAGCGTTTTGCTGACGCCGCCGGTTTGGTTGTCGCCTGTCTTTGCGAGCGAGGCTGCGGGATTTCCTACGACGAGCCAGCCGCCCTGCTTTTGCGCGACGCCTGCGCTGTCCTGCGCGGTGACCGTGAAATGGTAGAAGCCGGGAGTTGTGCCGCTCGCGATCGTAATCGCGCCGTCAGTGCCTGATGTGATTTGCGACGAGGCGATCGAGATGGTGCCGCCCGCGGTTGAGCCCGAATCAAATTGTGCAGACTGAAGCGCGACACTCGCGCCGCTTGAGGAAACAATTTGTGGCGACAAGGTGACTGTGCTGCCGGCTGCGACTTGAACCGTGTCGGGATTCAGATCCCATTCCGCAGCGGGCGTGCTGGTGAGTTTTCCTGAAACAACGAGAAGAGTGACCGAATAGGATGCGAAGCTCTGCACCGAACTCCATGACTTACTCGCCGACGCGACGATGGCAGTGGGCGTCGAGCTCGAAAGCGTGAAGGCTTGCACCGACGAGGGCGTGAAATTGTTTAGGGTGAATCCGACGTTGGCGGTATTCGCGGGGTCCTTGTTAAGCACGAGCAACGTCATCGAGGTCTGCGAGGTCGAAAGCGCGGCATATATGCTGAAGAGATTGGGGTCGGCGGTATGCGTGGCGGAGATGGAGGTGACGCCGAACGTGCTGTGATTTCCGTCGTAATTGCGGAACATTTTGAGCGATTGATAGGCGGGCGCGGTGGAATCGGCGGCGGTCCAGCGAGCGGCGTAAGTTACGCGCTCGCGGCCGAAAATTCCGAAAGCGTCGGCATCGGCGATGGCCGTGGAGAAATCGGCTTCACCCGCGAATGCGGCGTTCCATTCGGTGATGCTGAGCGGCGTGCCGGGATAGATCATATTCGCCATTGCGCGCATGCGCGGAATGCGGAAGGCGATTGTTTTGAGCGGCTGAATCTGTGTGGTCCAGGGCTGATTGATGTCGCTCGATTCGCTGGTGTAGGTGGGATCCCAGTAATCGCGGAAGATGCGGACGGCGGCGGCTTGTTTCTGAGCCGTCGTGAAACTTGAGAAATTGTCGGGCTGATCGGGGTAGGCGTGAATATCGAGCGCGTCTACGGAGCGATTGCCGGAGATGAGATCGGACCAGTAGACTTCGTTGAGCCACCAGGGGAGGAAATCGAGGCCTGCATGCGCGGTTTTGTCGTTGCCGTTCGCGCCATTCCAGTAAAACCACCAACAGCAACTGACCGGGCCGAAACGCACGGCTTGCGGATCCCACGTCCTCATTCCGGCGGCGATGCGCAGATACGTGTCGCGAAGTTCGTTGTAACCGGATGGCGCGGGATGGACATCGCGATGCGTGCCGCCCCAGATATCCACTTCATTGTCCATGTCGTAGAAGTGCGGGCGCGTGGCGGGATAAGCGGAGCTGAGCGCGGAGACCCATTCGTTGCGATAGACGCTGCCGGCCGGATCGCCGCTCGCGGGCGGACCATCGAGGAGCGCGATATTTGCATCGTGCGGATCGTTTCCTGTGACGTTTGTAGAGCAATCGGTTTTCACACCGTTGCCGTCGTCGGCGCTGTAGGGGTTCGTGGCGCACTGGGCGCCGTATTTCGAAACTGAGAAGCTATAGCTCGATGCATCCTTGGCGGCCCAGGGGAGCATGCCGATGGTCATGATGGGATAGCCGCCGGCGGCGGAGACGTTGGAGACGAACTGGGTGGAGTCGTTGTAAAGCGGATCGCCGGAATTGCCGAATGGGCGGTTGGAGAAATACCAGTCAGACGCTGCGCTCGTATCGAAATTTTTCCAATTGTAGCGCGTGGATGCGTTGCCGCCCCAGCGGATGAGCGTTGCGCCGCTGTCGGTTATGTAGGCTGCGTTCGTGGGGAAGTTCACGCCGTACACATAGGGGCTGATTGCGTGGCGATTGCTGAGCGCGTCGACCGTGACCTGGAGTGAGGCGGTGACGGGATTCGTTGGCGTGGCGGTGGCTTGGGTGGAGTTGGCGCTTTCGCCGGCGGTGTTGAGCGCGGAGACGACGTAGAAATATGCGGTGCCATTCGTGAGACCCGTGTCGGTGAAACTTGTGGACGTTGGCGCGGAAATTTGGGTGTATGGGCCGCCGCTCGTGGTCGAGCGTTTTACGTGATAGCTGGTGGCGCCTGTGCTGGCGCTCCAGGCGAGGCTCACTTGGGCGTTGCCTGCGGTGGCTTGCAGACCTGTGGGCGCGGGGGGCGTAGCGACGGGCGCGGTGGGTGTGGCGGTGGCTTGCGCGGAGTTGGGGCTTTCGCCGGTGGTGTTGAGCGCAGAGACGACGTAGAAATAGGCTGTGCTGTTGGTGAGGCCGGTGTCTGTAAAGCTTGTGGAGGCGGGCGCGGAAATTTGCGTGTAGGGGCCGCCGCTGGTGATCGAGCGTTTTACGTGATAGCTGGTGGCGCCTGTGCTGGCGCTCCAGGCGAGGCTCACTTGGGAATTGCCGGCTGTGGCTTGTAGACCTGTGGGCGCGGGAGGCGTCGATGCGGGCGCGGTGGGTGTGGCGGTGGCTTGCGCGGAGTTGGGGCTTTCGCCGGCGGTGTTGAGCGCGGAGACGACGTAGAAATATGCGGTGCCGTTGGTGAGGCCGGTGTCTGTAAAGCTTGTGGACGCCGGCGCAGAAATTTGCGTGTATGGGCCGCCGCTCGTCGTTGAGCGTTTCACGTGATAGCTCGTGGCGCCTGTGCTGGCGCTCCAGGAGAGACTCACTTGCGCATTGGCGGCCGCGGATTGTAATCCGGTCGGGGCTGAAGGCGCTTGGGGACCTGGGCCTCCGCCTCCTCCCTTATTCGAGCTGCTTGACGACAGGCCGGCGCAGCCCGTGAGGCACACGAGCGAAACGAGGGCGAAGGCGGCTGGTAGATGGGCGCCGACGCTGAGCCAGCGAAGGAATCGCGAATCTGGTTTGCCAGCAACTGACATTTGTAGGGGACAGAGTACGGGCGCGTTCCGCACAAGGCTAGCTGTACGGAAGGACAGAAAAAGCTACGTAGGCCTGGAGTTCTACTTTTTGACGGCGGGGTAGCGGATGCCCTTTGCTGAGGCGCTTCCTTCTTCTATGCGTATGAAGATATCCACCGGAAGGTTCGTCACCGTTTCCTTGAGGCCGCTGGGCCACCAGATTTCGAGGGAATCGACGCGAGTGTGCTTTCCTAGGCCGAAGAAGATGCGGGGGTCCTGGGCTGAGCAGTAGCTCATACCGCCTTTCGTCTGGTCGTAACTGGTGAGATCGCCGGCGATGAGTTTCAGGTGAGCTCCGTTGCCGTCGCGATTGCTTTTCGTGCCGACGAGCTGCACGGCGAGCCAATGATTTTCTTTTGCGGCTGGCGCTGTGGCTCCATCGTTGTGAAAGAGCTGCGCGTCTTCGCCGTTGTTGCTGACGAGAAAATCCTGCCAGCCATCGTTGTCGTAGTCGCCGACGGCGAGGCCACGGCCGACGCGCGGGGCGCGAAAATCCGGGCCTTGTGATTTCGTCGCGTCGACGAAATTTCCCTGGCCCGTGTTGCGGTAGAGCTTTTTTTCTTCTTCGTAGGCGACTTCGGGATGATAGGTCGTGATGTTGTCGAGGATGTGGCCGTTGATGACGAGCAGATCGCGCCAGCCGTCGTTGTCGAAATCGAAAAATCGCGCGCCGAATGCGCTATTTAAAAGATTGGTCTGGCCGATGCCGGACGCGATCGTGTCGTCGGTGAATGTGCCGTCGCCATTGTTGCGATAGAGGCGGTCGAGTTCGTAATCGAGATGGCTGACGAAGAGATAGGGCAGGCTATTGTTGGTGATGTCCGCCGCATCGGCGCTCATGCCCGCTTCGGGGCGGCCTTCTTCGCTGAAGCCTGCGCCGGAGGAGTAGGAGGCATCTTTGAAGGTGCCATCACCTTTATTGATGTAGAGAAAATTGCGCTGCGTGTCGTTGGCGATGAAGATATCGGGCCAGCCGTCGTTGTTTAAATCCACGGTGACAACGGCGAGGCTCTTGCCGTCTTTATTGGCAAGGCCGGCTTTTTCCGTTACGTCGGTGAACGTGCCGTCGCCATTATTGTGATAGAGGCGGGGGGAAGTGCCGGGGAAATTGTCGGGATGGCAATAGGAACTCACTTGCGGGATGTCTTTGTAGCCGGGGCGAAAATCGCCGCAGGTGATGGGGTGGTCTACGTCATATTTCACGTAATTGACGACGAGAAGATCGAGCTTGCCATCGCGGTCGTAGTCAAACCATGCAGCGGCAGTGGCCCAGTTGCCGTCGTCGGCGACTCCGGCTTTTTCTGTGACGTCGGTGAAAGTGCCGTCGCCATTGTTGTGCCATAGGACGGAGTGGCGATAGCCGGTCATATAGATGTCGGGGAAACCGTCGTTGTCGTAGTCGCCGACGGCTACGCCGAAGAAGAAGGTGCCGTCGGAGTGAATCTTGCTTTGGGCCGTTACGTCGGTAAAGGTTCCGTCGCGATTGTTGCGATAGAGCGCGGGTTGCGGCGCTTGTGCGGGATGAAACAGGGGAGTGAAACCGCTGTTGACGAAAATCGCGTCGAGGTAGCCGTCCTGGTTGTAATCAATCCAGCCGACGCCGGGGCCCATCGTTTCAGGGTACATGCGCTTGGGCGACTGAGCGCGCTCGTGGTGAAAGTGGATGCCTGCCTGAGCGGTTACATCGTGGAACTGGACGCCATAGGGGTTTGCAAGGTTCGGACGATGGCGGAGGGGTTCTGTTTGCGCCTCTTGCTGCTGTTGGCTGGCGCGCAAGCCGTGGCGAATCAGGTCCGCGGAGAGGTCGCAGGTTCCAAAAAGCAACACCGCCATCGATATCAGGAGAGGATTTCGGGGCCGAGGGCGAAATTGAATCATTACGGGACGGATTCTATCACGCGCGTAACTTTTGCCGGGTCATTGGCTGAACGCGAATCATATTTCGAGGTTTTCTTACAAAAGGGCCCGCGAAAGTTACTTGAGTGGCACATATACGTAAATCGGAGGTACGTATTAAATGTCACACGACAATGAATTCTTATATTACTTCCTTGTGGAAAATTTTCCCGCAACCTCAGTTTTATCTTGACACTACGCGGACAGCGGCTTAGCCTTGCGTCCGATTCGGCACCAGGGGTGGGAAGCCGAGAGTGACGGAAGATCATTGTACAAGCGCGCTGGGTCGTGTCCGTTTAGGATTTAGGTTTCTCCCCTTCAATTTCAATCGGGAATCAATATTGAATTCTGCAATCGTATCGAAAAGGTTGCGAGCCAGATTGCGCGTCGGCGCTGTTGGCGCGATTATCGCCCTACTCGGTTTCTCCGCTACTGCTGCGCACGCCGGCCTGGCCGTCGCTCCCACTGCGCCAAAGAAAGTGATCATCGATACTGATCCGGGCACCGACGATGCCGTGGCCATCATGCTGGCACTGAATTCGCCGGAACTGGATGTGCGGGCGCTAACGGTGGTTCCCGGAAACGTGGTGGTGGAGCAGGGTCTCGAGAATGCGCTGCGAATGGTTTCGCTGGCGAACCGGTGCGATATTCCGGTGGCTCGCGGGGCGGAGCATCCGCTGTTTCAAAAGCTGATTACCGCGGAATTCTGGCACGGGAAAAACGGGCTCGCGAATGTGGAATTGCCGGCGAGCAAGTGCAAGGCGGATGCGCGGTTTGGGCCGGATTTGATCATTCAGATGGTCCATCAGTATCCGCATGAAATCACGCTGTTGCCGATTGGACCGGAAACCAATATTGCGCTGGCGGTGCTGAAGGACCCGTCGATCGTGCCGCTGGTGAAAGAAGTGATTGTGATGGGCGGCTCGATTTCGGGCGGTAACGTGAATGCCGCGGCGGAAGCAAACATTTACAACGACCCTGAGGCGGCGCAGATCGTTTTTCAGGCCGGGTGGCCGTTGACGATGGCAGGCCTCGACGTTGGGAACATGACGCTGTTCACGCGCAAGCACCTGGCGCAGCTCGCACAAACACACGGCCCCGAGAACGATTTCATGGTGCAGGTGAACACTTTTCTCGTGGATCTGTCCGAGAAATTCGGATCGCCGGGCTCGCCGATGTACGATTCGCTGGCAATTGGCACTGCCATTGACCCAACGATCATGAAGACGGAAGCGATGCGCGTGGAAGTGGAAACGCGCGGAGAATTTTCGCGCGGCGAGACCGTTGCTAACCGGCGAAATGAATTTGAGAAAAACGTGCTGCACGGCGATCACTATGTGATCGAAGGGCTCGAGAAGGTGAAGCCGAACGTGGAGGTTTGCACGGGCGTGGATTCGGAACGATTCATACAGCTCTTTATTTCACGGGTTCAAGGGAAATAGAAGTAGTTCCAGATTTCGGAGACAAGCTTTGCGGAGCAACAGGAAACAACGAAACGGGGGATTGACGATGAAGATCTGGAAGATTGCGTTTTTGGCATTTGTGCTGGCCGTCTCACTTTGCAGTGTGGGCAGCGCGAACGCGCAGAACCTGCAGCGCGGCGAAGTACACGGCTTCGTGTACGATTCGTCGCATGCGCTCGTTCCTGGCGCAAAGGTGACGATCTCCAATAGTTCGACAGGCTTCCAGCGCGAGCAAACGACGGACCAGGCGGGCACGTATGACTTCGCCGACCTGATTCCCGGCACGTTCGAAATCAAGGCCGAAGCGCCGGGATTCGCGAGTATCACGCTGACCGATATCAACGTCCAAATCGGCTCGAGCCTTGGCCTCGACATCACACTACCCGTTAAAGGACAGACTCAGTCGGTGACTGTAACCGCGGCCGCTGCCGCCGTTGACACCAGCACGGCTGGAATCAATCAGGTTATTAATAGTTTGAACCTCGAGACTCTGCCCCTCTCGGGCCGCGATTATCGCGACTTGGCTGAGTTGAGCTCGTCTGCGCAGGTTGTCCCCGGTCTGCGCGGCGGCATTCGCCTTGGCGGGCAACAGAGCGACTATGCGGGCCTTGTAATCGACGGGCAGGACAGCTTTAACAATTTCTTCGGCGAATTCTTCGGGTCTCTGGAGACGAAGAACTTCACGATCCCTCTCGAATCCGTGCAGGAATTCCAGGTGGTGACGAACGGGTTCGCTCCTGAATTCGGTCGCGCCACGGGCGGTCTGATCAATGTGATCACCAAGTCCGGCACGAACGAATGGCATGGCGAAGCGCATGAATACTATCGCGGCGGGAGCCTCACGGCCCAAGATGCGATCGGTAATCCGCCAAACATCGATAACCAGAACCAACTGGGCGGATCAATCGGCTTCCCCATCGTGAAGGACAAGCAATTTCTCTATATCGCGGGCGATGTGCAACGCGAAAACGGCCCCCTAGTGACGAACCTTTGCGGCGGCGGTACGGCAGCGGACTGTACAACGACTCTAGCGAGTATAACTGGACCCGTATTTGCGAACTGCACCGGTCCAGCGGGTGCGACGCCGTGCACCTCGGGTCAGGTTCCGCTTCCAGGACCAGCAACAGCGGGATTTGTGCTTCCTGCCTCGTGCACCACCCCGACCTTGGGACAGTCATACCTGAACGCCTGCTATGGAGTGAACAACCTGGGAGACTTTAACGGATCGAACAATCAATTCCAGAACCTCTTCACTGTGTTGGGTCATTATGACTGGCAGATCAGCCAGGCCAATCACTTCAGCGCCCGCATCTACGGAACCAGGAACCACACGAGCGGCTTTACAGGTGGTCTCGGTCAAAACGAAACCCCGATCTCCTTTGGTGGAACCGAGAATTTCGTCAATCAAGGCGTGAGCGGCGCATTCGCAGTGAACACGGTAATGGGCCGCAAGGTGAACGAATTCCGCGTCAATCTCGCGCGCGAAACACGTAATCGCAACCCGAATGGTCCGGGGGAGCAGACGGATTTGATCGGGCCGTCCATAATTGGACAGCGCTACTACCTGCCGATTACCGGAACGAACTCTAAAGTCCAGGTCGGCGATAGTTTTGCCTATTCGTTCGGAAAGCACGATATCAAGTTCGGCGGAGACGTTGACGCGTTTCGCGACAGCAACGACAGCTTCCTGGGCTGGACCGCGGGACAATACAATTTCGGCGCGTTCCAAGATTTCGCCAACGTCAATGGTGTGTCGCCTACAGGCAACCCCGTTCCGGAGGCGTTCATTCAAAACTTCGGGCTCAACAATACTCCGCTGCAGCAAGCAGGATTGCTGAAACCCGCATGGCAGACCGGCATCGGTTTGTTTGTGCAGGACAAGTGGCAGATCACTCCGCGCCTTACATTCACTTACGGACTGCGCTGGGACGGAACAAGGAATCCACAGCCGCAGACCCCGTTTCCGGGGACCGAAACTTATACTGGCACTGGCCCAAGCAGCCGCACCATACCGATCCCGCAAGGCGTGCCGAATGATTGGAAGCAGTGGGGGCCCCGTCTTGGCTTGGCATGGAATGTGGGATCGACTGAGTCTCCCACTGTAATCCGCGGAGCGTGGGGTTTGTACTATGCTCAGCTGCCGACGATCTTTCTGCCAACCGCCGGCGGCGGCAAAACGACGGGGCTATTCTGTTTCTTTAACCCTACGTGCTTGCCCTCCGTGGGCTTTCCTTATCTGTTCCCCCAGACGATCCCTAATAGCATCGGCGAACTCTGCGGCACCCAGTACGGTTGTCCCGGCCCGAACATCGTGGATCCGAACTTCCTAAATCCGCGGATTTCGAACCTGACTGGAAGCATCGAGCACACGTTCGCCAAGAGCTGGGTCGCCACCGTTACTTTTGCATGGGCTAATTCTCAGCATCTGCGCACCGGCGGCTACGGTTCGGAAGAAGCTTGGTACCGCAACTTTACTTCAGCCGGAGTTGACCAATTCGGCAGAACGATCATTGCGGCTCAAACTCCTGCAAATCACTGCCCCGGAGCGCTGGAGAATCTCGGCGGGGCGCTTCCTCTTGATTGCACCCTTGCGACGAGCACGAACATCACAGCGAGCTACGCACACGGCAACTACGAATCAGCTGTCTTCAATTTGACCAAGCGCTTCTCCAACCACTACCAGATGTTCATGAACTATATCTGGTCCGAGAACAAGGACAATGGCGCGAGCGAGCGCGATACGGACACCTATTTCGGCCAGCAGGATCCGTTCAACATCGGACTCGATTACGGCCGCAACGGCTTAGACATCAAGCACCAGTTCAAGCTGGGCGGCGTTTACGAGTTTCCGATGGGGTTTGCCGCCAGCGCCACAGTCATCGCTCATACCGGCGTTCCCTTCCCACTTTATATCAATACGGACATCAACGGCGACGGCGTGGCAAATTCGGGCTTCTCTCACAACAACGACCGGCCAAGTCTCCTTCTTCCCAACGGGAATGCGATACTTGTCGGCCGTTATCCCTACGACCAGCCCGGATTTGCGGAACTGGATGCGCGTATTCAGAAGGATTTCAAACTGAGCGACCGCTACCATGTGCTGCTCTCGGGTGACTTCTACAACCTGACCAATCGCGGCAACGTGTATTCGGATCCTGACACAAACGCAACCCTCGACTATTCTGCAAATTGCGTTGCGCGGCCTGCAGGAGAAGTCGGTCTCAACTGCAGTCCGCTGACGTCTCTACCGAAGCTCACGCGCCACGGTGCTGATCCCACAACGCTGGGTTTCATCAACCAGATCGCTCCGGGTAGCACGCCGTTTGCGTTCCAGGCAGGAGCTAAATTCATCTTCTGATGACTTTCGGCCCTGGTGGACGCAGGCGGTTTCTGCAAGGACTTGGAAGTTCTGCAATGCTGGCGGCTGCCGGAGGGAATCCCCTCCGGTATGCTGCCGGCGCAAATCTCTCCGATGTTAATCTCGATGGCGTGAAATCTGACGCACCTCTGCGCTGGCCCAAACCGATTGGCAGTCCCGTCCTCGATAGCCTCCGCCCCGTAATCGAAGATTCCCACGACGTCCACACGCATGTGGAGAAGATCGTCGAAGTGGCCGGCTGGATGGCTTACGAAGAGCTGCCGATGCCGGAATATCACTTGCCGGCGGGCGTGGGCGTGAACGACCCTAGCGAGGCGATCGATTTCATCATGGTCGCGGACGTGATCGACACGGCGTTCACCGACTTCACGACACACGTGAAATTCACAACCGAATATGCCGGGCAGCACTGGTCGGATTCCGAAGCCGAGTTCGCGTGCCTGAAGCGCGCGATGGACAATGGCATTCCCATCCTGGATGGAAGTTTTCTCGCCAAGATCACCCGACAACAGTTGAATGAGATTTTCTCGGGCAACATTGAAATGCCGATGCTCGACGAAAAGCTGGCCGTGCTTCACCAAGTGGGCCCAGTGCTCGCCGAGAAATACAAGGGGCGCTTCTCAAATTTCATCCATTCCTGCCCGCCGCGGCTTTACGACAACGGGAAAGGCATCATCGATCGGCTGGTGGTGGAATTTCCGCGTTTCAATGACGTGAGCCAGTACGACGGCCATGAGATCAAGCTCTACAAGCTGCCGCAACTTGGCATCTGGTTCGTGTATTCCAGCTTGCACCCGGCCGGAAAATTCCAGTTGGACGATATCGGCGCGATGACCGCTTTCGCGGATTACATCGTGCCCGTTGCGCTGCGATTGTTGGGGATTACCAGTTATTCCACCGCGCTCGAGCACGCGATCAATACGTACCAGATGATTCCGCGAGACAGCACGCAGGAAGTGGAAATCCGCGCGCACTGCATCTACGCCACGGCCCTGCTTCGCGAAGAAGTGAATAAGATCCGTCCCGCCGACAAGCAAATCATCATCCCGCAAATCGACGCCCGGCTCTGGATGCCCTACCACACCACGTTCTGGCCGCATCACCTGACCAAGACAATCATGTACTAGTTTCGTCCCCGGGGGCTTTCGATGGACTCAAGCAGGCGTATCTTCGTGAAAGGTATTCCAGCTCTTTCCGTCGCGGCCGCAGCAGGCCCACAGTTTCTGCGCTTGGCATTCGGCTCGCGGCCCATCGCGGCGTCCCAATCACCATTGCCCCGCGAGATTCGCTGGCCCAAGCTGATCGGCAGCCCTGTTCTCGATAGCCTTCGCCCCGTGATCGAACACTCCAGAGACGTCCACACGCACGTGGATAAAATCGTCGAGGTCGCCGGATGGATGGCTTACGAAGATTTGCCTATGCCCGAATTGGCCGTGCCCTACGGCCTTGCGAAGGACCCGGTCGTGGCCATGGATTTCATCATGGTTTCCACAACGATCGATTCGGCGTTCACGGACTTCAAAACACACGTGAAATTCGAGGTGGATTATGAGGGTCAGCTTCGCTCCGATTCCGATGCGATGGTGTCTTGCCTGAAGCGAGCTATGGACAGCGGCATTCCGATCCTCGACGGCAAGTTCCTCGCCGCCCTCACGCGGCCGCAGATGGAAAAGATATTCGCCGGTAATATTGAAATGCCCATGCTCGACGAAAAATTGCAGAACTTTCGCGAGGTGGGGAAAGTCCTGACGGAGCGCTACGACGGATATTTTCACAATTTCATCAAATCCTGTCCTCCGCGGCTCTATGACAATGGCAAGGGCCTGGTCGACAGGCTGGTGACGGAGTTCCCGCGTTTCAATGATGTAAGCGAATACGACGGCCACGAGATCAAATTCTACAAGCTTGCACAGCTGGGATTCTGGGGAATTTATTCGGGGCTGCGCTCGACGAACACCTTGCCGTTGGCCGATATCGGCAAAATGACGGCCTTCGCCGATTACATCATTCCTGTCGGGTTGCGTCTGCTGGGCATCACGAGCTATTCGGCCAACCTCGAGCATGCGATCAATACGTACCAGCTGATTCCGCGTGATTCACCGCAGGAGATAGAGATTCGCGCGCATTCGCTCTATGCCACTGCCCTGCTGGCCGAGGAGATCAACAAAATTCGTCCCGCTGACCAGCAGATCATCATCCCGCAGATTGATGCACGTCTTTGGTCGCACTACCACACCACGTTCTGGCCGCACCATTTGACGAAAACTATCATGTATTAAGCGTTCCGCTTGAAAACTCGAAAGGAAGCTGACCCGATGATTGTTAGGAGATGTGGCAGGCTGCTGGTGATGCTGGCTGTGGTCGCGGCGGCAGTCCCTCCGCTTGCGGCGCAAGATAAATGGAAAGTGATTATCGATCAGGATTGCGCCGGCCCTGGCGGCACGGACATGCAGGCGGTGCTCGCGATCGTGAACTCCCCGAAGGCGGACGTGCTGGGTATCACCGTGATGACCGGCGATGCCTGGCGCGACGAAGAAGTGCAGCACACGCTGCGACTGCTGGAACTCATAGGGCGCACGGATATTCCGGTGGTGCCCGGTGCGGTGTTTCCGATCGTCAACAGCAAGGAATCTACCGCGCGGTGGGAAAAGCTCTATGGCAAGGTGGTCTATCAGGGTGCGTGGAATTATGGGAAGCCTGTGCATGGGCCCTCTGAAGTTCCGCCGATGCCCGAAGGCGCGCCAACAACAAAAGCTGCGAACGAAGATGCCGCTCATTTTCTGATTCGAATGGTGCGCCAGTATCCGCATCAGGTGACGATCTACGCCGGCGGACCGCTGATGAATCTCGCGCTGGCACAGATGATCGATCCCGAATTCGCGTCGCTGACGAAAGAGCTGATCGTGATGGGCGGAAGCATTCATCCCATGACGGACGATCCCGAATTTGCGACCACGCCGCGCCGCGAATTCAACTTCTGGCTTGATCCCGAATCGTCGTACAAGGTGTTTCATTCGCCGTGGCCGCGAATCGTCGTCACCACAGTCGATATTTCCGTGAAAACAAACATGGACAAGAATTTGATCGCGCAAATCGCGAAAAGCGCCACGCCGGCGGCGCAGTACGTGGCGAAGTACGCGCAAACTGGCTACCTGTGGGACGAACTGGCTGCCGCGGCCTGGCTCGATCCAAGCATCATCACGAAGACCACCAGCCTCTACATGGACATTTCGGTGGATCAAGGCCCGAGCTATGGCGACACTCTGGTCTGGATGCCGGGGAGCCAGCCGGGGCTTGGCGAACAGCAGGTGGTAGTTCAGGAAGATCTCGACAAGGAAAAGTTCTACAGCGAATTCGTCGAGCTGATGGCTCGTCCAACGCCCGGAGCGAAGTAGGGTTCAGCGCTGCATTCTGCTACGTGCTTTACGCCATTTTCGCATCAGCGATCGACTGGTGGTTCGGATGAACTTGGCATTCCATTCGAAATCGAAGCGAGCGCACGGCGGTAGTCGGGATCTTGCGGTGAGATTTCGAGCGCCTTCTTGTACGCTGCGGTTGCCCGAGGCAAATCTTTGCGTTGCTGGTAAATCACGCCGATCTCGAAATAAGCGTCTGATTCCTGCGGATTTATCAGCGTGGTTTCTCTGAAAGAGGCTAGCGCCTCATCGAGCTTTCCTTGTTTCTCCTCAATCTTTCCTCGCACGTACAGGAAGTCTGGCTGGTGCGGCCCTCGCTCAAGGGCTTTGGCAATTGCGCCACTCGCTTTATCAATTTCGCCCTGGGAGTAATAGAGTTTGGCGAGCATGGAATACGCGGCGCCGCTGTTCGGGTCTTTGGCCAGCGCCTGCTGCAGCAAATCGAGGGCGCCCGGAAGATCGTTTTTCAGCGCAGCTTCATCGGCTTGTTTCACGAGATGAGCGGCCTGCGTTTCATTTTCCTTGGCGCCGCGTTCCTTTTGCGAGGCTGCTTCAAATTCCGCGTCTGCTTTCTCGGCCTGCTCCGATTGGCCGGCACATCGATACGCGCGAGACAGGAGGAAGTAAGTCTCCGAATCTATCGTAGCAGTGCTGGACTGTGCTGCTTCCACCGGTTCGAGCGCCGCGACGGCTTCGGAGCAACGCTTTGCAGCTTCCTCCTTTGAGCCTCCCTGCGGTGTCCTCACCAGAATCTTCGCGAGTAAAATGCGGCCGCGCGCCTTCTCTGGCTGAAGTTCAACCACTTTTCGCACGTCAGGAAGGGCGAGCTCATCCTGGTTCCGGTCAGAATAAATTTCGGCGCGCAGGAAATACGCGAGCACATTTTTCGAGTCTCGAGCGAGCACTTTCTGCAGTTCGGCCAGGGCGCTGACGAGATCACCCTTTGCGCGATAGGCGCCGGCCAGCAGGTTTCGCGTCTCCACATTTGCCGGAGCCAGCGCGAGGGAAGCCTTCAGGTGACCGATCGCCGCGTCGTAGGTTTGCTGCTGAATCTCGAAGTCACCCAGCGCGGCCAGCGGCTCGGCGGATTTTAGGTGCTCTCGAATTGCGAGATTCAGAATGCGTCGGGCTTCCTCATAGTTGTGAACCGCGCGATATGCCTCTGCCAGTCCCAGCTCAGCAGCCAGATTGCGCGGTGCGAGGCGAAGCGCTTCTTGAAACGTCGCGATCGAATCCGGCAAGCGACCGGTCTTCGTCAGGACGACGCCTAATTCTACGCGCAGGTTGGCATCCTTCGGCGCGAGTGCGATCGCCTTCTCGTAATCTTGAATGGCCGCATCCCATTGCCCGCTCGCGAGCGCGGAATGTGCCTGTTGTTTCAAATTCTCCACTTCGCTCGTGGGGCGCTGCAACGCAAGAGCAGAAGAAAGGGCGACGCTCGCGCCGAGCGCCATCACTAAGAATCGGCGATGCAAAGCCAATTTCATGCCGAAAATTATAACATTTGCAATTGACGCGCCCTCGCAGAACACCGCACAAATACTGCAAATTTCCGCTTTTCTCTTGACTCGCATGGTGCCGCCAACTATAAACAGCCCTTGCCCACAATGAATTTCCGCAGCTGCGTCGCCGGCCAAAAGTTAGAGCTTTCTTCGCCGATCAATCCTACGGGGCCCCGAGGAGCTTCACCACACATGCGTTCCAAATGCGTACTGTGCGTCTTTGCCGCACTCTCTTTCCTCTATTCAGCATCGGCGCAGACAAAGCGCAAGGTGATCATCGACCAGGACGCGCGCGGCCCCGCCACCACGGACCAGCAATCGATCCTCGTCTGCTTGCAATCGCCCGAAGTCGAAGTTCTCGGCATCACGGTGGTGAGCGGTGACATGTGGCGGGATGAAGAGATGGCGCACACGCTGCGCATGCTCGAGTTGGTTGGCCGAACCGACGTTCCGGTCGTCCCCGGCGCCGTGTATCCGATCATCAATCGCATGGAGCTGATCGAACGCTGGGAGGCCCTCTACGGCAAAGTCCGCTATCAGGGGGCCTGGAACAAAAGGCCGACCGGCGATGGACAGCGTGGAGTTTTTCACGGTCCCTATGAAGTTCCTGACCTGAAAGAAGGCAATCCGACCACGAAGCCCATCGAAGAGGATGCCGCGCACTTCATCATTCGCATGCTCCACAAATATCCGCATGAAGTAACGGTTTACGCCGGCGGCCCGCTCACCGATATCGCTCAGGCGATAAGTCTCGACCCTGCCGTGCCCGATCTCGCGCAGGAACTCGTCATCATGGGCGGATCGATCGCACCGGCAACTCCTTATCCGTGGGCGACCACAAATCGCCGCGAATTTAATTTCTGGTGGGACCCTGAATCCGTCCACATGACGCTCACCGCACCCGGCTGGCACAAAATCACGATCACCACCGTCGACATCTCCATCAAGACGCGCATGGACAAGGCCATGATCGCCGAGATCGGCAAATCTCAAAATCCTGCCGCGCAATACATCGCGAAATACGCCGACGAAGAATATCGCTGGGACGAACTTGCCGCCGCTGCATGGCTTGACCCCAGCATCATCACCAAGCAAACGCAGCTTTACATGGACATGGACTACTCGCACGGGCCCGGCTATGGCAATACGCTCGTCTGGATGCCGGGAACGCAGCCGGGGCTTGGAGAAAATCTGGTCAACGTGCCACAGGAATTGGATCTGGCCAAGTTCGACAAAATGTTTATCGATTTGATGTCGCAGCCAACGCCGGGGGCAAAACCGGTCGCAGGTTCAAAATAGCCTCCGAACCGCATGCTTGCGAGCGCGCACGATTTCAAAGGAGCGTCGTAACGAAATGCACTTCAGGCCCCTTCTTCTACTTACACTATCCATCGCCCTGATTGTTTCGTTCGCAAGTTCCGCAAGCGCCCAGGCAAAACGCAAAGTGATCATTGACCAGGATGCGCGCGGACCAGCCACCACGGATCAGCAATCAATATTGGTTTTCCTGCAGTCGCCCGAAGTCGAAACACTCGGCATCACTGTGGTCAGCGGCGACATGTGGCGTGACGAAGAGGTGGCCCACACACTGCGCATGCTTGAAATCGTCGGCCGCACAGACATTCCAGTCGTCCCCGGCGCCGTCTTCCCGCTTATCAATCGCGAGGAACTGATACTTCGCTGGGAACAGCTTTACGGCAAAGTCTCCTACAAAGGCGCGTGGAACAAAAAACCTCTCGGCGACGGAATCCGTGGCGTCTATCACGGCCCCTACGAAGTGCCGCAGCTCGTCGAGGGAAATCCGACAACGAAGCCCTCGAACGAAGACGCCGCGCATTTCATCATTCGCATGGTTCACAAATATCCGCATCAGGTGACGATTTACGCGGGAGGCCCGCTCACGAATATCGCGCAGGCCATCAGCATCGATCCCGCAGTTTCGGATCTCGCGCAAGAACTCGTCGTCATGGGGGGCAGCATCGCTCCCGTGGTTCCACCCGATTGGTCCACCGAAAATCGGCGTGAATTTAATTTCTGGTGGGATCCCGAAGCCGTTCACATGGTCTACACAGCGCCATGGCATAAAATCACGGACACTACTGTCGATATCTCCGTAAAAACCTGGCTCAAGAAAGCGATGATTGCGGAAATCGCGAAATCGCCCAATCCCACCGCTCAATATCTGGCAAAATACGCCGACGAAGAATTCCGCTGGGACGAACTCGCAGCCGCAGCCTGGCTCGATCCCAGCATCATTACCGAAGAAACCGAACTCTACATGGACATAGACTACTCGCACGGCCCGGGCTACGGCAATACGCTTGTCTGGATGCCAGGCTCGCAACCTGGCCTCGGCGAACAACTCGTCCATGTGCCACTCGAACTGAATCTCGAAAAATTCGACAAAATGTTCATCGAGCTCATGACTCGCCCCACTCCTGGCGCCCACACTCCGGCCCAGTAAACGAGGAAACGCATGGCTAAAAATGTGGACGTCGTAGGAATCGGCAGTTGCACGGTGGACTATTTCGCCATCGTTCCGCGTCTTCTCGGCCCGGAAGAAAAAATCAACGCGACACGCATGGAAATTCACGCTGGCGGCGTCACGGCCAATAATCTCACGCAGGTGGCGCGACTAGGAGCCAGCACGGGCTGGCTCGGCCTGATCGGCGACGACGAAAACGGCCGCATCATTCAAAAAGCGTTTTCGCAAGATGGCATGGACCTCTCCGGTATCGAAGTCGTGAAAGGCGAAATGTCCTCGCTCACGTGGATTCCCGTGGACGTGCAAGGCGAACGCTGCATCTACATGTTCCCCAACGTCACAGGAAAAATCTCGTGCTTTCAGGTGGACACCCGCTTCGCGCCGCACATCAAATCCGCGAAACACTTCCACACCGAGGCCTCACAACTCCCGATCGTTCCTGTGAAGCAGGCGATGAAAATCGCAAAAGATGCGAACGTCCGCGTGATATTCGATCTCGACGTGTCGCCCGGTTTTTTCGCTCAAGCGAATCTCGGCACCCAGGAAGAACTCGTCGCCGCGCTCAAGCTCGTTGACGTGCTGAAACCATGCAAAGCCGCCGCCCGTGAGCTGACCGGCGAAGGCGATTTCGACAAAATGGCGGGCAAACTGCTTGATCTCGGCCCCAAACTCGTCGCCGTCACCATGGGCGCCGAGGGATGCTTGATAGCCACACGCGAAAAAATCGTTCACGTGCCAGGGTTCAAAGTGAAGGTAGTGGATACGACCGGCGCGGGCGACGCGTTTATGGGCGGCCTTTCCTTTGGACTCTTGCAAGGCTGGGATCCGCAAAAGGTGGGACTTTTTGCCAATGCCTGCGCGGCACTTTGTTGTATGGCGGTGGGAGCCCGCGCGATGTCCAAGCGCGACGATGTACTCGCGTTCATCAAGGCAAACAGCCCGGCTGGCGCGCCGTCGTTCTAGCTCGCCGATTCACAGCGAGCGTTCAAGTTTGCGAATTACGGCCCTAAAACCGAAACGCCTAGAGGAGCTACATGTTCACACCGCAAAGTTTTGGCCTTGCGCTGGCGATGATGCTCACCGCCTCGATCTGCTGGGGATCCTGGGCCAACACATATAAAGGCGTGAAAGGCTACCGCTTCGAGCTCTTCTACTGGGACTACGCGATCGGAATTTTTCTTGCGGCACTGATTTATGCTTTAACCATGGGTAGCCTCGGCAACAACGCCGACAGCTTCCTGAATAATGTCCGTTCGGCCGACAGCGCGAATATTTATCGCGTTCTCTTCGCAGGATTAATTTTCAACCTCGCAAATCTTCTCCTCGTCGCCGGTATCGACATGGTCGGCCTCGCCACGGCATTTCCGGTATCGATTGGCATCGCTCTCGTAGCAGGAACGATTCTGAGTTACATCCTTCAGCCCAAAGGCAACGTAAAAATGATTGCCGCCGGTTTGCTCTGTGGCGTCCTTGCCGTAGTGCTCGACGGCAAGGCTTACGGCCAGCTCAGCGGCAATAAAGCTGTATCGCGCAAAGGGCTTATCACCTGCGTCGTCTCCGGTATCCTGATGAGCACTTGGGCGCCTTTTTCGACCCATGCCATGACGCATGGCAACACGCTCGGCCCCTATAGCGTCAGCGTCTTTCTTTGCCTCGGCGCTCTACTCTCCTGCTTCATCTGGAATTTCTACTTCATGAAGCATCCTCTCGTTGGCGAGCCGGTCGCTTTCGGCGGCTTCTTCCACGGTCCGGTGCACGGCCATGTTCTTGGCCTCATCGGCGGCGCGATCTGGTCCACGGGGCTGGTTTTCGATCTTGTCGCCTCCACACAAACCGGCGTCGCGATTTCATACTCCATCGGACAATCCGCTCCAATGGTCGCAGCCTTGTGGGGAATTTTCGCGTGGAAGGAATTCGCAGGCGCCAACTCAAAAGCCAAATCCTACCTGGCGCTAATGTTCATCTTCTATCTTTTGGCAATCTTGCTCATCGCGCACGCCACGGCATAGTTCTACTCTTTTCCGGGTCCGGGCACGTTGCCAGCCTTTTGGTGGGAGTCCTCTCCGTGGGAGCCCTCTCGGTGGGAGCCCTCTGCTTCAGCAGAGGGGCTGGACTTTAGTCCAGCAAAATATCCGCAATATCAGTGCGCTTTAGCGCAGGGAATCTGGATCTCTAGAAAGGTTAAACTAGCTAAGACGTGTGATGGCTAAATCGGCGGCCGCCGAAATCCTCCGCATGCATCTTCGATCTTCGCGGCAATCGCCAGCACCGCCTCTTCCTCCCATGGACGCCCTACAACCTGCACACCGATCGGCAATCCCTCTGGCGATTTCCCCACCGGCACCACTGCCGCTGGAACTCCCAGCAGATTGAACCACTGCGAATAAGCCATCGCCTTCAAATATTCGATTTTTCGCCCCGCCACCGTCCATTCGCGCTCCCCATGAGAAAACGCCGGTACCGCGCACACCGGGCACAACAAAATCGGAAACTTCTCCATCTTCGCCAGAAACGCATTGCGCAGCACGTCACGTCCGAGCAGCGTATTGAGCAGCTCACTCGCACTCAGTGGCCCATCCGCGGCCACGCGCGCTCGAAAATCGCGGAGCACAGGGCTAATCCGCTCGTCCTGCCCGTCGAGCATCGGCGAAAACGCCATCTGCCCAGCCCGCCCGAAAAGATTCCACCAGTATTGCCAGATTCGATCCAGGTTCTCAGGCCGCCACGATTCCACCTCGAATCCCTGCGAGCGCAATGCATCGGCAGCCTTGCGCACCGCGGCAGCCGTTTCCGGGGTCACCGGTAACGAACCATCATCCTCGAAGTAGGCCACGCGCAGCCTGCGAATCTCGTCGTCCTTCCACCGCCGGATGCCCACGGGGGCGGAACTCGGATCCCCCGGATCGGGCCCCGCCATCACTTCAAAAAGCCGCTCCACATCGCGTACCGTCCGCGCCATCGGCCCCACCACGCCAAGATAAGCAAACGGACCCGCCGAGCCTGGGAAGTGTCCAGTAGATGGAATCCGTCCCGGTGTCGGCTTCAGTCCGCAAATTCCGGTGAAATGCGCCGGGATGCGAATCGATCCTCCTCCATCGCTGCCCACTCCTCCCGCAGAGCATCCCGCCGCGATCGCCGCCGATTCCCCGCCGCTCGACCCGCCCGCCGTTCGCGTTAGGTCCCAGGGATTGTTCACGCGCCCATACATCGAATTGTCGCTTTCGTACGCCATCAGGAATTCCGGCACGTTGGTATTTCCCAGAATGATCGCGCCGGCTCCGCGCAGCCGCGCCACCAGCGGCGCATCCGTTTCCGGCGTGTAGCCTTTTCGCAGCACACTGCCGCATTCGCATGCCAGCCCCGCCACGTCGATCGAGCTTTTCACCGTAACGGGCACCCCATGCAGAGTCCCCAGTGCATTCTTTCCGCCCGGCGCCGCTGCTGCGGCTTCCGCAGCTTTTGCCCTGGCGCGCGCCCGCTCCGCATCCACGTTCGCAAATGCATTCAACTTCGGATTCAGCCTCTCGATCCGCGCCAGATGCGCCTCGAGCAGCTCCACGGGCGAAATCTCTCCCGCACGCACCTGCTCCGCCATCCCAATCAGCGACCCGTACCCGATCTCATCCACTGGGCCTCCGCGCATTCCCAGAAAAACCGCTCAAACGCGCGGCAGTCTATCATGCTGCGATTGCGGCTCATCACACTGATCGCACAATAGTGCATCCGATGAATCACCTATTCGTCGACGGCCAGCGGTGCATTTTCTAGTGTCGGCCGGCCGTTTTCGTCTCGTCGCGCCTCTAATATGAAAGTATTATTGTTCACCCTGGCCATCCGAATAAGAATGCACGCCTCCTTGCCGACGAACACCACAGTGTCTCTTCGCCGCCACTCGCGTGCGTTACCGGGGCTTGCATGAAGCGAGCTGTGTCGATTTTGCTTCCCGTTCTTTTCCTGACGGCCGCGTACATTTATGCGTGGCCTACTGCAAGCGTGCCCTATTTCGCGGCCGTCATTGTTCACGCGCTCGGAGGAGTGGCGCTAGTTGTTCTCCTGGTCCTTGCGCTGGAAAAGATTCTCGCCAGGGCAGCTCCTGCGACAAAAGCCGGCTGGTTCCTAATCGCGTTCGGTGGGACGCTCGGCGTCATGTTGATTTTCACAGGCACTCGCCGCACCGAATGGCCGCTGCTTTACGTTCACATCGCCGCGTGCGTCGTGGGCGGAGCCTTAATTGTGGCGGACTGGATGGGCCATCACCGCGGCTTCGCGATTGGAGCCCACCACGCCGCTGCTACCGTTCTCCGCTGCACCTTCTTTCTGGCGTTGGCTGCCGCTCTCGGCGCAGGTGCTTACTGGCTCCGCACCGTACCCTGGGAGCGCAACCATCGCATCGAAAACCCGGCAATCGCCCCCGCCTCGATGGACAACGAAGGGGACGGCCCGTCGGGCCCATTCTTCCCCAGCTCCGCGCAAACGCTGCATCACGGTCAAATTCCGGCCTCATACTTTACGGAGTCGCAAAGCTGCGAACGCTGCCACTCCGACATCTACAAACAATGGCAAAGCTCCGCGCACCATTTTTCCTCGTTCAATAACCCCTGGTATCGCAAGAGCATCGAGTACATGCAGGATGTAGTCGGGGTAAAGCCTTCCAAATGGTGCGCCGGCTGCCACGATCCCGCGCTGCTCTATAGCGGCATGTTCGATCGTCCCGTTCGTGAAATTGAGAACACGCCGGCCGCCCAAGCCGGCCTCGGCTGCATGATGTGCCACTCAATCGCGCAAGTGAAAAGCACGATGGGGCAGGCCGATTTCGAGCTCGAATATCCCGCGCTGCATAAACTAGCCGCGAGCAAGAATCCCATCATCCGGCGCGTTCACGATTACCTTACCGAGCTGAATCCCGAGCCGCACCGCCGCGTGTTTCTCAAGCCATTTATGCGCACGCAGACCGCCGAGTTCTGCTCCACCTGCCACAAAGTCCATCTGGACGTCCCCGTGAATCACTACCGCTGGACGCGCGGCTTCAACGACTACGACAACTGGCAAGCCAGCGGCGTCGGCTGGCAGGGAGCCCGCTCGTTTTATTACCCAGCGAAGCCAATGGCCTGCCCCGATTGCCACATGCCCGCCGAAGAATCGTCCGATGCGGGCGCAATCGCGGGCGCCGTTCATTCGCACCGCTTCCCTGCCGCCAATACTGCTCTGCCGTTTGTGAACAACGACGCCGACCAGCTCGACGAGACCACAAAATTCCTCACCGACAAAGAACTCAGCGTCGATATCTTCGGAATCTCTCCCGAATCACCTGAAACGAAATCAAAAACCAATCCGTCGGAAGCCCCGGCGCCCGCCGTCGCGTCCACACCGGGCATCGAGACCACATTCGCCGTGGGAGAAGAATCCGCCGCATCTGCCCCGGTCGCTGCGCCAGGTTCAGAATCGGCGGCCGAAATAAGCCAGCTCACAGCTCCTCTCGATCGTTCTACCGCTTCCGTTCGCCGCGACGGCACCTACCGCCTCGATGTCGTCGTACGCACGCGCAAGATGGGCCATTTTTTTCCGGGCGGCACCGTCGACGCCTTCGATTGCTGGCTCGAACTTTCCGCCACGGATGACAAAGGCCGCGTGATTTTCTGGAGCGGCCGCGCAGCCGATGATGGCAAGGGCCCCGTCGACCCCGGCGCTCATTTCTACCGTTCGCTCCTGATCGATTCGCACGGAAACGCCATCAATAAACGCAACGCCTGGTCCGCGCGTGCCACCGTTTATGCCCACCTCATTCCTCCGGGCGCAGCGGACACAGCGCATTTTCGCCTTCAGATCCCTCCTGACGCCGGCGACCGCATTCACGTCGTCGCCAAATTGAACTACCGCAAATTCGCGTGGTGGAACACGCAGTTCTCTTTTGCTTCTGCCCTCGATCCGGCGCATAAAGACGCCGCCACCACTCCTGATTTCGACGACCGCCACTGGCTCTTCACGGGCGACCCTTCGAAGGTCCCGGGCGGCGCGAAAGGCGTTCCCGTTCTCCCAATCGTCGTCGTCGCGCAAAATGCGATCGATCTCAATGTGCTTCCAGCGCAATCCTCAGAACCCGCTCCGGCCGTACAGCTCAATCCAGACGACTGGACCCGCTGGAACGATTACGGCATCGGCCTATTTTCGCAAGGCGATCTCACCGGTGCCGCCGCGGCATTCACGAAAATCACGCAGATCGATCCGAAGAATCCCGACGGCTGGGTCAACCTGGGCCGCGTCCGCGTTCAGGAAGGTAATCTCGCTGCGGCGCGAGAAGTTCTCGATCGCGCCCTCGCGCTAAAGCCCGATCTCGCCCGCGCCCACTACTTCTATTCGCGCGTCCTCCGCAGCGAAGGCCAATATGACGAAGCCGCAAGCCACATCCGCGAAGTAATCAAGCAATACCCGCGCGACCGCGTCGTCCACGACGATCTCGGCCGCATCCTCTTCCTCCAGCGCCGCTACATAGACGCCATCGCCGAATTCCAATCCACGCTCGCCATCGATCCCGAAGATCTCGAAGCCAACTACAACCTGATGCTCTGCTACACAGGCCTCAACCAACCCACCCCCGCCGCTGAATTCCAAAAGCGCTACCTGCGCTTCAAAGCCGACGAATCCGCCCAAACGTTAACCGGCCCCTACCGCCGCGATCATCCCGAAGACAACCTAGAGCGTCAGCCAATCCACGAGCACGTCTCAGAGCCGCTTGCGCCGCCAAAAGCAGCTCCGAAAAAATATGCAGCTAGTAGGGAGAGCGCTACCGCAACAGAGGCTCAACGTCCCATGAAAGGTTCAGATTGATGACTCCGCGCCCCGCCGGTCTCAGTGGCACAGGCACTCTTGTCTGTGCGCTTTCCTTAGCTCTCGGCCTCTCATTCACCTCCACAGCCCAATCGCAACAATCTCAACAAACCTCCCCATCCAAAATCCACTTCGAAGACATCACCCGCCAGTCCGGCCTCCACTTCACCCACAACAACGCCGCCTCCGGCAAAAAATATCTCCCCGAAACAATGGGCTCAGGCGTCGCCTTCCTCGACTACGACAACGACGGCTGGCAAGACATTCTCCTAGTCAACGGTGAAGACTGGCCAAGCCCAAGCGCAAGCCCAAACTCAAACCCGAAAAAGCGCCACTCAACGCTCGCCCTCTACCACAACAATCACGACGGCACTTTCACCGACGTCACCCAAAAAGCCGGCCTCGCCGTAGAAATGATGGGCATGGGCGTCGCCATCGGCGACTACGATAACGATGGCTTCGACGACATTTTCATCACCGCCCTAGGCCAGAGCCGCCTCTTCCACAACAACGGCAACGGCACCTTCACCGACGTCACGCAAAAGGCCGGCCTAGCCGGCCCGCACGAATTCAGCACCGCCGCCGCCTGGGTCGACTACGATCGCGACGGCCACCTCGATCTCGTCGTCGGCAATTACGTCCAGTGGTCGCCCGAAACCGATATCTACTGCACGCTCGACGGCAAAACGAAATCCTACTGCACGCCCGAATCCTACAAAGGCGCGTCCGTACGCCTCTGGCACAATCGCGGCAATGGCACCTTCGAAGACGCCACTCAAAAAGCCGGCCTCTTTGACACCAGCTCGAAAAGCCTCGGCATCGCCATCCTAGACGCCAACCAGGACGGCTGGCCCGATATTTTCATCAGCAACGACACGCAGCCCAACAAGCTCTACATGAACAACGCCAACGGCACCTTCGCGGAAAAAGCCGTTCCCTCAGGTGTGGCGTATAGCGAAGATGGAGTCGCCCGCGCCGGAATGGGCGTCGCCGCCGCCGATTACGATCGCTCCGGCTATCCCAGCCTCATCGTCACGAATTTTTCGAATCAAATGCTCGCCTTCTATCACAACGAGCGCAATGGCCTCTTCGTCGACGAAGCCCCGCACTCCGAAGTCGGCCGCGCCTCGCTCCTCACGCTCGGCTTCGGCTGCTTCTTCTTCGACTACGATCTCGACGGCTGGCCCGATATCTACATCGCCAATGGCCACATCGAAGACGCCATCGAGCGCGTCCAACCCCGCGTCCGCTACGCCGAACCGCCGCACCTCTTCCGCAATCTCGGCGCAGGAAGATTTACAGAAGTCACTGACGCAATGGGCCGCGCCTTCGCATCTCCGCGCGTCGCCCGCGGCGCCGCTTACGGCGACATCAACAACGACGGCGCCCTCGACGTCCTCGTCTCAACCAATGGCGGCCCAGCCGCCCTCTTCAAAAACACCGGCGCCACAAATCACAGCCTCCGCATCAAGCTAGTAGGCACAAAATCCAATCGCGACGGCCTCGGCGCTTCGGTCTACATCGAGTATGGAAACGGCGTCGGAGTCACAATGAGCGGCTCTAGTGCGCTGGTCGGAGGAGAAACACAGTTAAAGACGCTGACTAGCGGTGGAAGCTATCTTTCGTCGAGCGAACTGGTCCTGACATTCGGTTTAGGCAACTACGATCGCGTCCTTAGGATGGTGATTCGATGGCCCAGCGGTAAGACCGACGAACTTTGGAATTTCCCCGCCGACCAAATCCTCACTGTAAAGGAAGGCGCCGGCATCATTTCTTACGCATCGCTCGCCAAACGCTAGCCCGGTTTAACCGCCGGCCTCTGCCCGGCGCTTCCCCAACAAGTTACGCCTCTCCATCGTCTCCGTACCCTCTCCATTTCGCTTCGCTCCTGTTTCGCGCCCCGCCTTTCGCATTTCCCGCCCCACCCGTTCTCGACTAATATGAATCCCGTGAAACCGGCCACAAGGACCCCGTTCACACACCGCTCCCTACCTTCCGCCATCCCCCTAGCCATCCTGGCTCTCTCTCTCACCAGCCTCGGCCAACAACCTCAACAGGAATCCCAACAAGCGCCTCAGCAAGCCCCGCGCTCCCACGTCCGCCGCCGCATCACAAAGACCCCCAGCCCCGAACAACAGCAAGCCCCCCGCGCCGAAATCATCCGCGAAAATAATTATGGCGTCGCCCTCATGAACCGCCAGCACTTCGAAGAAGCCCTCGGCAAATTTCAGCGCGCCTGCATCCTCGACCAGGAATCCGATATCGGCTGCGTCAACGTAGGCATCGCCTTCCTCAACATGCAGCGCCTCGACGACGCCCAGCAAATCCTCCAAAAATCCGCCGAGCGCGACCCCAAGAATCCCCGCGTCTGGTTCAACCTCGGCCTCCTCGCCAAAGCCGCAGGCCAACCCGACGCCGCCATTGAAAATTTTCAGAAAGCTGCCGCCCTCGATCCCACCGACGCCGACACGCAATATTTCCTCGGCCTCATGTATTCGCAGCAGCAGCAATATGACAAGGCCATCGCCGCCTTCGAAAACGCGCTCAAGCTGAATCCATTTCAGGTCTCCGCTGAATTCGGACTGGCGCAAGCCTATCGCCGCAAGGGTGACGACGCGCGCGCCATCGAGCATCTCGATCGCTTCCAGCACCTTACCGCCGAAAAACTTGGCAAGCCCATGAGCTTCATCTACGGCGAACAGGGAAAATATTCTCTCGCGGAGTTGATGCGCCCCGCACCGGAACCGGTTCCCCCGGCCGTCCCGGTGCATTTCACCAACGTCACTCCGCTATCCGGCCTGCCCGCGCAGCCCCCCTCCGCCCTGCGCAAGCCGACCCTGAAATCCGCGAGCCTCCGCGCGAAGCGGCCTCACAAGCCCGAATCCCTAATTGACGAACCGCGCCCCGTCGCGAAATTTCTCGGCAGCGGCGCCTGCGTCTTCGATTACGATGGCGACGGAAAGCCCGACATATTCCTCGTCAACGCCGACGGAAAAGGAAACGCCGGCCTCTTTCGCAATCTCGGCGGCGGCAAATTCGCCAACGTCACCAAATCCGCGCATCTCGATATCAGCGGCGACGGCATGGGCTGTGCCGTCGGCGATTACGACAACGACGGAAAGCCCGATCTCGCCGTCAGCTTCGATGGCCGCGTCGCGCTGTTTCACAACGAAGGAAAAGGCGTCTTCAAAGACGTCACCGAGGCGGCAGGAATCGCGAGTGATGGCTTAGCGCTCGGCCTAGCCTTCATCGACTACGACCATGACGGCGACCTCGACCTCTACGTCACGCGCTTCAACGAATTCCAGCTCGAGAATCCGCGCGAGCCGTTCCCGTTTCCCTCCGATGTAACCCCGCCCGGAAATATCCTCTGGCGCAACAATGGCAACGGCACCTTCACCGACTGGACAAAAGAAACCGGGCTCGCCGGCGTGGCACCGTCCTTAGGCGCACTAGGAAGCGACCTCAACAACGATCGCGCGATCGACCTCGTCGTCACCGGTTGGCAAAAGCCCCCCGTCGCCTACATGAATCAACGCGAAGGCGCATTTCGCGCCACCACTCCCTGGACCACAAAAACCCCTGCGGACATGCCCGCGTCCACGGCCGGAGTTGTCTCGCTCGATTTCGATAAAGACGGCTGGATGGACCTAGCCTTCACCCACTGGGCACCGCCGGGACTCACCCTGTGGCGCAACGTGGACGGTAAATCGTTCGAACGCGTTGCGCTACCCGATTTCGAATTCATGCGCGCCTGGGGCGTCGCTGCTCTCGATTACGACAACGACGGCTGGATCGATCTCGCCGCCGTCGGCGAAACATATTCGGGCGAAGGCCGCATCGTGCTGCTCAGAAACGAAGGCCCCGCCGGTTTTCGCGATGTCACAGCCGAAACCGGCCTCGACAAGATCGTGCTGCACGACCCGCGTAGCATTATCGCCGCCGATTTCGACGCCGATGGCGCCATCGATCTGCTCATCACTCAGAATAATCTTCCGCCGGTCCTGCTGAAAAACACCGGCGGAAATCGCTACAACTGGCTCCGCCTCGCTTTCAAAGGCGAGCACGACAACAAAACTGGTATCGGCACGAAAGTCGAGCTATCCGCCGGCGCGCTGCAGCAGAAATGGGAAGTCACGGGCGCTTCCGGCTACCTGGGTCAAGGCCCCACCGATATCGTCGCAGGCCTAGGCTTCGAACGCGAAGCGGAAGTGATTCGGCTTCTCTGGCCCACAGGCGTGCTGCAAGATGAAATGCAGATTGCCGCGCTGAAGAACGAGCAGCTTAACGAAATCGACCGCCGCGGCAGCTCCTGCCCAATCGTCTTCGTCTGGAACGGCGAAAAATACGAATTCCTCGCCGACATGATCGGCCCAGGAATCGTGGGCCACTGGACCGGCCCCAACCAGCGCAATATTCCCGACCCCGACGAATATTTCAAAGTTTCCGGATATCAAGTCCAGCCGCAAGACGGCGTGATCAGTTTCAAAATGCTCGAGCCCATGGAAGAGCTCGACTACCTAGACCAAACGCGCCTTCTAGCCATCGATCATCCCGAGGATGTCGAGGTCTATCCCAACGAGCGTTTCCTAAGCGTCCCGCCCTTTCCGATGTTCAAAGTAATCGCCAGCCAGGACGCGCACGCCACAGCCGGCGCATGGGACGACAAAGGCCACGACCTGCTGCCCCTGCTTCGCGCGCGCGATCGCAAGTACGTCACGAATTTTCCCGACGCTCCCTATCAAGGCTTCGCCGGCATGCACACCATCGAGCTCGATCTCGGCCCCTGGGAGGCCGATCGCCCGATTCGTCTGCTGATGGACGGCTTCACAGATTATTTCAGCGCCAACTCGATGTACGCCGCATGGCAGGCGGGCATCGAGCCAGTGCCGCCCTACGTCGAGATGCTCGACGATTCCGCGAAATGGGTTCGCATCGTCAACGACATGGGATTCCCTGCGGGCCTTGCGCGCACTATGGTCGTGGACCTCACCGGCAAGCTGCCTTCAGGCTCCCGCTTCATCCGCATCACTACGAACCTGAAAATCTACTGGGACCGCATCCGCGTCGATAATTCTGCGCGCAATATTCCTTTCAAGGTCACCGAAATTCCCTTGGCCAGCGCGAAGCTCGATTTCCGCGGCTACCCGCGCGTAGTCGAAGGCAATCCCATCAACGATTTGCGCTACATTTACGAGCAGGTGAGCGCCACAGGCCCGTACACGCGCCAGATCGGCAACTACACACGCTATGGTGACGTAACGGACCTCGTTCGCAAGATAGACGAAAAATACGTCATCTACGGCTCAGGCGACGAAGTCTCCATAGACTTCGACGCCTCCAATCTCCCCGATCCTCCCGAAGGCTGGACCCGCGACTATTTCTTCTACGCCGACGGCTTCGCCAAAGACATGGACTTCTACGCCGCCCACGGCGACACAGTCGCCCCGTTGCCCTTACACACGCTAGTCCCGTACCCGTATCCGGCAGGCCTAGAATATCCCGAAGACAAAGACCACCTCGACTACCTCCTCGACTACAACACTCGCGGCGTCTCCGGCCCAGCCGGCGATTCCTTCCGCTTCCAATACCCTGCCCCATCAAAAAAATAATGTGGCGCACCAACTTTAAATGTAGCTCACCTTTTCAGAGGTGAGGTCTCTGCGATGTTGCCGGGGTAGCCACGACGACGCCCTGTTCGTCGTGGGCCTTTGTAGCATCGGACATGCACCCACGCTGATCACAACACGCCACGCAGCTAACCTCTTGCTGCAGCTTTTCAGGTGGGAGCCCCCTGCTTCAGCAGGGGGAGCTGGACTTCAGTCCAGCGAAAAAGCACTGCTCATGAAAGCGGGCTTTAGCCCCGGGATTTCCCGCCCACTCGCAGCTCCAACCACCAGGCAGAAAACCCAGCCCGGTAGCCACGACGACGCCTTCCTCGTCGTGGGCCTTTCCTCGCGGGCCTCTGATCTCGCCGCCTTACCTCGCCACACCCCTTTCGCCTTGCCTTCGTCTACACAGTTTGCTACCGTGATTGCTGAGTTATGGGCACGAACAAAAACTCGCGCAGTACGACGGCCGCTTCAGACGGAAAGCCGCCCGAGACCCCGCACGCCCCAACGCCCGACCTGCCATTCCGTAACGTCGGCGTCTCGCCGCTCTTTTACAACCGCCCATCCCAGCACCCACGTCCCCCTCCCCCAATTTCTAATCGCAAATCCGGAATTAGAATCCCCCACAACTCCAACAAAACAAACCATCGAGACCAAGTCTAATCGCAAAGAAATCGCGATTCCTCGTCAGGAATTTCGCCTTGGCGCTGGCGGCTTGCCCATCCCTCACTACCCCCCACTCATCACCAGATTTCTAATCGAGACACCGCGATTAGAATTGCTCGTAACTCCAAGGGACACAACTACATCGCAATGCCTAATCGAGACAAAAAGGCCATTTCCCACAGCAGAGTCCGTGCTCCCTTGCTTGCCAAGCCCCAGCATGATAATTTTCAATTCCATCGTGATCTAGTCACCTCGAGCATGCCGTCCAACTCCAACAATTCGCCATCGACAACGCCTCAGCGCGGTGCCAACAATTCGAGCGCCAGACGCGAGCCAGTTTACTGGCGCGTCGAAGGCAGCCTCCTCAATCTCACCGCCGTCCGCCCCGTAGGCTTCTTCACCTGGAACGCGCAAAGCTTTCTCGAGCGCTGGGGGCGACGCGGCACGATGGGCGTCCTCGCGATCGCGCGGCCATTTCTCTACGCCACGAATCGCGTGTTCGCCACACGCCTTCTCCACACGGTGCTGCGCGGCGTAAGCCGCGATCGCCTCGACCTCCTGGGCGAAGAATTCTTCCAATATTTCCTCAAGCCAAGATTAAAAACCGCAGCTGTTGCCCGGCTAAAAGAAATCATCGCATCCGGCGCCGACGTTGTCCTCGTGAGCCAGGGACTCGAGCACATCATGCGCCCGCTCGCCAATCATCTCGGCGTCGAGCGCATTCTCTGCAACCGACTCGATTTTCGCGATGGCCTTGCCACCGGCCGCTTGCTTGATCCAGTGATTCGCCCGCGCGGCGCCTTCGCGAAGCTCACCGGACGACAGCCGAATGGGCAAGTCTCGCGCGCAATTCTTCTGCGCAGCCTCGGCTACACGAGGAATCCGGAAATCGTAGACAGCGCGATTCAGCCCGCCCACCGGCCATCGCCGCAACTCTCAATTCCCGTCGTCCACTTCGCGAAAACGAATGGCGCTGCCCACAACGGCCTTCCCTTCTCCGTGCGCGATTCGCTCCGCGGCAAAAACATTCTTCTGATCGGCGCCACGGGCTTCATCGGCAAAGTATGGCTCGCAAATCTGCTCACCGACCTTCCGGAAACCGGCAGAATTTTTCTGCTCGTCCGGCGCAATAAGGCAAACACGGCCCTCGCCCGTTTCCGCCGCGTGCTGGAAGAATCGCCCGTCTTTGAGCAGCTCGCAGCAGAACATGGCGAACGGTTCGCCGCATTCCTGCGCGAGCGAATTGAAGTCGTCGAAGGCGACGTCAGCTCTCCTGGTCTCGGCATGGCCCCGGATGTGCGCCAGCGTCTCGCCAAAACGCTCGACGTCATCGTCAACAGCTCCGGCCTCACAGATTTCAATCCGGATCTTCGCGATGCCCTCGCGACGAATGTCCGCTCCACCATCTACCTGCTCGATTTCCTTCGCGATTGCCAGCACGCGTCTTTGCTGCATCTTTCCACATGCTACGTGATCGGCCAGCGTGACGGGCGCGTCCTCGAACAGCTTCCGTCAAATTACACCCCGGTAGGTCTCACGAATTTCGACGCCGAAAAAGAATGGCAATCGCTCGAAGCTCTGGTCCATGAGATCGAAGCGCGCGCCGATTCTCCCGAGGTGACCGCCGAGTTGCGCGCTCAAGCCCTCAAGAAAGAACATGCTTCGAAAGATCTAAGCGGCGCAGCTCTCGAAAATCAGATTCGCAAGAATCGCGTCCGCTGGCTGCGCCAGACTCTCACCGATGCAGCCACACAGCGCGCCAACGAACTCGGCTGGCCCAACACCTATACCTTCGCGAAGAGCCTCTCGGAATCGTTCATTCGGAAATTTCTCGACGCGCAGCCCAACGCCGCCATCGCCGTCGTCCGCCCGGCGATCGTCGAAACTTCGATTGAAAAGCCGTTCCTCGGCTGGAACGAAGGCATCAACACTTCTGCATCGCTCTCGTATCTGCTCGGCACTTTCTTCCGCCAGCTTCCGACCACGGAATCGAAGTGTCTCGACCTGATTCCCGTGGACCTCGTCTGCCGCGGCATGACGCTCATCGCCGCCGCACTTGTCGCGCGCCGCCACGAACGCGTCTACCAGCTCGCCACTTCCGTCACAAATCCGTGCGACATGCGCCGTTCGATCGAACTCACGGGTTTGGGCCATCGCAAATTTTATCGCGCGCAAGAGGGACTCGAGCATCGCCTGCGCCTGAAATTCGACGCGATTCCAGTTTCGAAATCGCGCTACCAGAAGCTTTCCGCGCCCGCGCAGAAAGCGCTCGTGAAAGCAATCAATCGTACCGTCGAACCTTTCGCCGCCAAGCCGCCGCTCGCGCGCCGCGAACGCGAACTCGAAAAAGTGATCAAGCTCGTCTCGCTCTTCGAGCCTTTCATTTTGCACAACGATCACGTCTTCGAAGCGCTGCATGTGGAACAGCTCAGCGCCGCGCTCCCACCCGGCGAGCGCGCCGCGTTCGGCTTCGATGCCCGTGGCCTCGATTGGTGGGACTACTGGATCAACGTGCACATTCCGGCGCTGCGCAAGTGGTGTTATCCTCTCATCGAGGGCCGCCCTCTGGAGTCCCGTCCGGGGCGCAAAGTGCCGTTGGCGGGAGATGGCGACGCGAATGCCGCAGGGGCGGCGGGCTCATCTCCGGCAACGGCGAACTGAGATCCAATCAAAGTGGCAATTCTTCTCACCGGTTCCACCGGTTATATCGGCGCGCACATCGCATCAAATCTTCTCGCGGATTATTCTCAGCCGCTGAACTTGCTGGTTCGCGCTCGAAATCTGCAGGAAGCGCAGGAACGAGTCTGGCGGTCGCTGCAGTTGCACATGGATTTTCCGCGCTTCGAAGAATTCCTGAATTCGAAGATCACGATTTTTCTCGGCGATCTCACGGATTCGCAGTTTGGACTTAGTGACGACGATTACCGGCGCCTCGTTCGCAGCACCGATTCCGTGATTCATTGCGCCGCTTCGCTCAACCGCAAATCCGAGAAGAGCTGCCTCAACGTGAATTTGCGCGGGACTCTCGAAGTGATCCAGTTGGCGATGCGGGCGCGCGACGATCATGGCCTGCGCCGCTTCAGCCACGTGAGCACCGTCGCTGTTTGCGGCCAGCGTGCGAATGAAGTTGTGCAAGAGGACGCGTCGATTGATTGGAACCGCTCCGACTACGATCCGTATGCGCGCACCAAGAAATTCTGCGAGCACATGGTTCGGCAGCTTCTGCCCGATGTGCCGCGCACGATTTTCCGGCCGAGCATCGTGCTGGGCGACAGCCGGCGCCCTGAAACGAACCAGTTCGACATGGTTCGCACTTTTGTATTTCTTGCAGGGTTGCCGGCGCTGCCCTTTCGCTCCACGGATCGCATCGACATTGTTCCCGTCGATTATGTTGCTGACGCCATCGCGATGCTGCATTTGAAGGAGAAGCCCGCGCACGAGATTTACCACCTTTCGTCCGGTACAGGCTCGGAAACATTCGTGGAGCTGACAAATGCGCTGGCGAAAGCGCAAGGCAAGCATGGCCCGCGATTCGTGCCCGGGCTCGAATCGCCATCGTCGAAAATGGTGAATGCGCTGGCGGGCCGGGCCGGCAAAATCGGTGGATTTGCTACGCTGCTGAAAGTCTTTCTGCCTTACCTCGTGTGGAACACCGTGTTCGACAATTCGCGAGTGGTAGCGGAGATGGGACGCAAGGCCGTGCCATTCTCCGAATACTGCTATCCGCTGCTGAAATACAGCCGCGAGACGCACTTCGTTTACAAGTATCGCGACTGGCCATCGGAATCGGAGGCCGGAGCTGCGCGCGTCGTCCAGGACGTGCGGCCATGATGGATTTCGTCCTCGAAGCCTGGGTGAGCAGCCTGATCGAACTGAACAAGTTCGAATGGGTGCTTGGCGCGGGCCAGCCGTGGAAACCGGGGACGAAGCTCAAGCTGCTATTCGCCGGCTACAACGGAACGCGCAACACCGGCTCCGATGTGCGCGTGGAGGAAATGCTGCGGCAGGTTCGTCGAATTTTAGGCCCGCAGAATCTCGAGCTGAGCGTGATGACGCAGAATTTCGATTTGACGCGTGGTTACTTTGGCGACGCGAAACAAGTTCATTTGCCGGACGTATTTCCTCCTTTCTTGCATTCCGAGGTGCGCAAGAACGACGGAGTGGTGGCGTGCGAAGGCTCGATGTTCAAGAGCAAGTTCGCCAACGCGCTGACCACGATGATGATCGGTTCGCTTGGGATTGCTTCCGCCCAAAACAAGCTGAGTGTCGCATTCGGCGCCGAAGCCGGCCAAATGGACCCGCTGCTGCAGAAAATGTGCAAGCGCTACTGCAGCGATTCCCTGGTGATTACGCGCAACGTCGAATCGCAAGAGGTGCTCGGCAAGCTGGGCGTTCCGACCGAACTCGGCACGGATACGGCTTGGACGTTTGAGCCGCTCGGTCCGGAATATGGCCGAAAAGCATTGCGCGATGCGGGCTGGGACGGCGCGACTCCAGTGCTTGCGGTATGTCCGATCAATCCTTTCTGGTGGCCGGTGAGCGCTTCGCTTGCGAAGTGGGCCGCGCATTCAGTGGTAGGCGCGTATGCGAAAAGCTACTACCGGACCATTTACTTCCATCGTTCCGGTTCGGAAGTGGATGCGTCCTACGAAACTTATTTATCAGCGATGGCGACGGGGGTTGATCGGTACTGGAAGTCGCGGCGTGTGTTTCCGGTGATGATCGGGATGGAGATGCTCGATTGCGATGCTTGCGAGCGAGTGGCGGAAAAGCTGGGCGGCGTACCGCTCTTCTCTTCTGAAAAGTACGATATGTATCAGCTGGTGAGCATCCTGCGCGCGGCCGACCGGATTCTTTCGTCGCGCTACCATGCGATCGTCACATCGATGCCGGCTGGAATTCCATCGGCAGGAGTGACGATGGACGAGCGGATTCGCAACCTGATGCGGGAGCGCGGCCACGAGCATCTGCTGATGCGTGTGGATGAACCGGATCTGGCGGACAAGATCGCCGCTGCGCTTGCGACACTCGACGCCGAGGCTGACGAGATCCGCGACGCAATGCCGCGAACCGTCGCGCGCAACTTGCAACTCATGGCACGCATGGGCGTCTATTTCGAAGAGCTGGTGGCACGCCACTTCCCCGAATTTCCAGTGCGCCAGGGCGTTCTGAGTTGGGAAGACTATCTGCCGCCGCTGAGCCCTGGGCTTTGCCGCCTCGTGGAAGAGCGCGGCGACGCGGTGGCAGCTCGCGGCTAAGCCGGGGCGACTCTCATGTTGCGCACGAAACTCATCGAGAAAAGAATCGGAATCGAACCGGGCTTCCATTGGCGCGGCCAGGAGATCACACGCTTCGAGGGCTTGAGTGACGCAGTATTCGGGTTTGCAGTGACGCTCTTGATCGTCTCACTCGAAGTGCCGCGGACCTTTTCCGAGCTGCTGGAGACCATGCGCGGCTTTTTTGCTTTCGCGATCTGTTTCGTCTTGCTGATGCTGATCTGGTACCAGCAATACATTTTTTTCCGCCGCTACGGATTGCAAGATACTGTGACAATCGTGTTGAACTCGGCGCTATTGTTTGTCGTGCTTTTCTACATTTACCCGCTGAAGTTTCTGTTTTCGATGCTGATCAACGTGTGGTCGGGCTCGTCACTGGAAGTCCATCTTGCCGATGGAACTGTGCGAGCAGTCATCGAGCAATTTCAACTGCCAACCCTGATGATTATTTACAGCGCGGGATACCTGGCGATTGCGGCTGTGTTCGTGCTGCTTTTTCTGCATGCCTATCGTCAGCGCGCGCAACTTACGCTGAGCCCGGTAGAAGTGTTCGATACGCGCTGGAGTATTTACAACACGCTGTTCAGCGGCGGCGTAAGTGTCGTGTCAATCCTGTTGGCTTGGCTGGGGGGCATAAAGCTTTCAAGCGTGGCGGGTCTGATATATCCGGTACTGATGTTTCCGGGATTTACGATTCTGGGCAAGATTCAAGGTCATCGAAGGCTTCGGTTGGAAAAAGGTATAGCCGTCAGCGCGGCGTGACGATGACATTTCTAGAGAACATCTTTGAACGGTTGCAGCGCGCGTCAAGCGTGCCGGTGCTTGCTGAAGTCCGCGACGGAAAGATTGTCTCGGTGACCGGCGGCGAGCTGCTGGCGTTGGTCGGGCAAGCGCGCAAATTTCTTGTCACGCGAGGGTTCAAAAAAGGCGACCGCTGCGCTTTGCTGGCGCCGAACAGCATTCGATGGGCTGCGCTTGACCTGGCAATGATGGCGGAAGGCATCATCGTGGTGCCGCTCTATACGCGCCAGGCAGCCGCCGAACTGGCTGCGATGCTGAAGGATTCAACTCCGGTGCGTATCTGCTGCTTGGACGCTCCGCTGGCCGCGGAAATTCTAAAGCTGTGGCCGGCCGCTCCGAAGATCTCGCTGCTCGACGGTATTTTCACCGGCGACTCGACGGTTGCGCCTTCAACAATATCTGCGCACGCGGATTCCGATCCACTCACGATCATCTATACATCCGGAACATCGGGTGAACCGAAAGGCGTGGTTCTGAATGCCGGTAACGTGAACTTCATGCTCGAATGCACGGGCGCGCGCCTCGATGAGCTGATGGTAGAAGTGAGGAAACCGCGTGGAGAACCTGAGCGTATTTTTCACTATCTTCCGTTTTGTTTCGCTGCGTCATGGATTCTCTTGCTGACTGCGCTTTCGCGGAACAGCGTGCTGACGCTTTCGACCGATCTCTCGAAGCTGTCTGATGAGCTGAAGCTTGCAGAGCCGGACTACTCCCTGAATGTGCCAACTTTGCTCGAGCGGGTGCGCGGAAAAATCGAAGAAGCGGTGCGACAGAAAGGCGGATTCGCCGCCAGGATGTTCTCACGCGCACAACAGGCGTGTGCGAATCGGCTGCGCGGTCAGCGCACAATTGCCGATTCGGTCTGGCTGCACCTCGCCAATCGCTTTATGTTTCCTACTATCCGCAAAACCATTGGGGCCAATCTCGAGGCTTTGATCTCAGGCTCTGCGCCCCTGTCGGCCGAAACGCAGCAATTCTTCATGATGATCGGAATTCCGGTGTTGCAAGCGTACGGCCTCACGGAGACCACAGCGATCTGCACTCTCGATGCCCCGGGACACGTGGAGCCGGGGCGAGTGGGTCCTGCAATTCCAGGAATCGAAATGACGCTCGGAGAAAATGACGAAATCCTTGTTCGCGGGCCGAATGTTTTTCCTGGCTATTGGCAACGTCCGGAAGCTACGGCGAAGGCGCTCGACGGCGGGTGGTTCCACACCGGCGATCAAGGTGAGAAGGATGCGAATGGCAACTGGCGCATTTCGGGACGGCTGAAGAACCTGATCATTTTGAATTCGGGCCATAACATCGCGCCCGAGCCGCTGGAGGACGCGCTGGCGCGCGAACTTCCCGAAGCCGCACAGGTGGTGATTGTGGGCAATCAGCGCAGTTTTCTCGCGGCGCTCGTTACCGCGCAACCATCGAATGGGCTGAAAGCCGAGCGCGTGCAAGCGGCGCTCGACACGGCAAATGCCGGGCTGCCGCATTACAAGACGATTCGCGCGTTTCATATTGTTCCGGAACCGCTGACCATTGAGAATGGCATGCTGACGGCGAACGGTAAGCTGAAGCGCGATGCGATTGTGGCGCGATTCTCTGCCGAAATCGAACGGCTATTCGAGAAAAAGACGGCATGAGGGATTTTCGCGGCGAGACCTTATCCTGGAATGCAGAGGGTGGCGTTATCGAGCTGGTTCTCGATCGCGCGCCTTGCAATGAGATTGGCTCGGCCACGCTTGCGGAGCTTGAGAAGTTTGCTAGCGCGCTTGAGCTGCTGCAGAAGGATTGCCACGCACTGATTATTTCCAGCCCGCGCGCGGAGGGCTTTTGCGCCGGGGCTGATTTGCGAGAGTTGTATCGCCGCTCGCAAGCGCTGCCGCCAGCGGAGCGTGTTGCGGGTGTGCGTGAATTTGTCGAGCGAATTCACCGCGTGGGAAATGCGATTGACGAGGCTCCGCTTACGACGATTGCGGCGGTGCATGGGGTTACGTTCGGCGGCGGATTTGAGCTGGCGCTGCTTTGCGATTTGATCGTGGCGGATAAAATGACGCGATTCTGCTTTCCCGAGCTGCGGCTTGGATTGATACCAAGCTTTGGCGGTATTCCGAGGCTCAAGCGCGACGTGGGGAACGGGGTGGTGCGGGATCTGCTTTTAACGGGGCGCAGCATCAACGCGTCGAAAGCTCAGGCGATTGGGCTGGTGAGCCAGGTGACGGGGGAAGGTGATGCGCTGCGTGTGGCGCGCGTGACCGCGACGCAGGTGGCGAAGTTTGATCGCGGCGCGACTATTGCGGCCAAGAAATTCATTAAGCCGATTCCGTACGCGGAACTCGAGCAAGAAGTGGACATTTTCTGCGAGCTGTTTACGCGGCCGGCGGTGGAAGTGGGGCTGCGGAAGTTCGTTGAGAGCACTGACGCGCTGCCGTATTTGCCGTAGCGGTCGCGCGAATCGCGGTGAATCTGTGGCAAGATAAACAAGAATGCCTACACTCCAAAATATAACTGATGAAGTGCTGCGGCTGGCCTCGGAACATTTCAAGGTTCCGGTCGAGAAATTGAACCCGGACGATGACTTTTTCAAGAAGCTGGGGATTAACAGCCTGCAGGCGCTCGACCTCCTTACGCGCATCGAGCAACATTTTAAAATCGAGCTTCCTGACTACGAATTGCAGGGCGTAAGTGATTTCCGCACCCTTGCTGAGCGCATTCAGTCCCGACTTTAGCCACGGAGGCACTGAGACACAGAGTTGGAAAGACATCAATCAAATCACGGAGAAAATAATCGGTTGCTCCATTGAAGTTCATAGGACTTTAGGTCCAGGGCTTCTGGAGGCCACTTACGAAGAGGCGTTGTGCATCGAGTTCACCGACGCAGGCATGAAGTTTCAGCGTCAAATGCCGTTTCCCATAATGCATAAAGGCAGAAACCTCGGGCAGTACCGCCTCGACCTTCTGGTAGATGAACAAGTAATCGTCGAGATCAAAAGTGTTGAACTCGACTCAGTCTTCGAGGCGCAAATCCTTACGTACTTACGCGTCACTGGAAAAAGAGTCGGGCTGCTAATAAACTTCAATTCACGCCTCCTTCGCGATGGTGTAAAGAGGTTTGCTCTTTGACCCTCCGGTTTCTCCGTGCCACTGTGACTCTGTGGCGATCTACTGATGCTTGACCTCCGGCAATATCAATCATTGGGCGAAGCTTTGCGCGCTGGAGTTGAGCGCTGGCCTGATGAGATTTGTCTGATTGAGGCGGATCGCGAGCGCGAGAACGCGCGATTGACGTATCGCGCGTTTGGAGAGGCGGCGCTTGCGCTCGCAGGCGCGTTGCAGGAGGCGAGATTTCAGAACGGGATGCGGGCGGCCATTATCATGACGAATCAGTCGAAATGGCTGATCTCGGCTTATGCGATTTTCTTTTGCGGCGGCGTGCTGGTTCCTCTCGATTACAAACTGAGTGCCGACGAACAGCTGCAGCTGCTGGCGCATTCGAAGGCTGAGTTTCTCGTGGTGGAATATCATTTGTGGCGAGCGATCGCGCAGGCTGACGGCTTCAAGGATCTGCGGGCGCGAGTTGTGCTTGTCACGGAAGCGCCGACAAATGCTGAGCTTTACGGAACGAAACGGTGGGAGGAATTTCGCGGGGCAGGTGCGCCGAGTTTCGTTTCGCGCGCGCGCCAAGATGCGGCTTGCATTGTGTATTCGTCGGGGACGGGCGGGCGGCCGAAGGGCTGTGTGCTGACGCACGAGAATTATCTGGAGCAGTGCATGGCGCTGACGGCACTCTATCCATTTTGGCCCGGCGTGCGGTACCTGAGCATTTTACCGACGAATCATGCGATTGATTTCATGGTGGGATTTATCGGGCCGTTCACGTGCGGGGCAACGGTGGTGCATCTGCGGACGCTGAGGCCGGAATATATTCGCGAGGCGTTTACGCGCTACAAGATTACTTACATGAGTTTAGTTCCGATGGTGCTGAAGAATCTGGAGAAGGGTTTGCGGCAGCGCTTTTCGGAATTGCCGGCTGGACGGCGCGCGATCTTGGATGCACTGATTGCTACGAATCGGGCCCTGACGCGACGGCGGCCGAATCTGAAGCTGAGCCGGGCTTTGCTGGGGCACGTGCACGAGGCGTTTGGTGGCGAGCTACGGGCGCTGTTTGTCGGGGGAGCATTTACGGAGCCTGCTACGCTGCAATTTTTCTACGATCTGGGGATACAAGTTGGCAATGGCTACGGTTGCACCGAGGCTGGGACGGCGATCACGTTGAATGATTTCAAGCCGTTTCGCGCTGATACGGTGGGAAAGCCGCTGCCAGGAATGGAATTGCAAATTGTGAAGGCGGATGCGGAGGGAATCGGCGAGGTGCTGGTGCGCAGCAAGACGGTGATGTCGCATTATCTTGACGATCCGGAGATGACGGCGGAGACGATTCGAGACGGTTGGCTCGTTACTGGCGACCTTGGGTGCGTGGATCGCGACGGGCATTTGCAGCTTTTCGGGCGCAAGAAAAACATGATCGTGACCGAAGAGGGCAAGAATATTTATCCGGAGGATGTGGAAACGGTCTTTGAGGGGTTGGCGGTGAAGGAATTTTGCGTGTTTGCGGCGAATTTTCTGTGGCCTGCGCGGACGATGGTGGGCGAAAAGCTTGTGCTGGTGATTCATCCTGAGGCGGGCGCGGCTGTGACAAACGATCTGGTGGCGGAAATTGCTGAGCGGAATCGGCGCCTACTGAATTACAAACGGATTAGCGGGTATCTTGTGTGGGATCGCGATTTTCCGGTGACAGCATCTTTGAAAATCAAACGCGGCGAGCTTGCGGAACAGATTCGCGGGTCGCTCGACCGTTCGGCGATGGTGGTGCTGTGAGCGGGGCGCGGCGAATTTGCGGCATGGATTGCGCCCGGTGACTTCGCACTTTCTCGCGATCGTCAATCCAGCGGCTGGTGGAGGGCGATGCGGGCGGCTTGCTGACGCGGCACTCGAACAAGTCCGCAGCGGAGGTATTGAGCTGGATGTTGTGCGGACGAGTGGCCCCGGCGAGGCGGTCGAGTTGGTACGAAGCGCCTATCAGCGGGGCATGCGACAGTTTCTCGCGGTGGGAGGCGACGGGACTGCATTCGAAATTGTGAACGGGTTGTTTCCTGAGGCGCTGTCGAAAGGGCGGCCTGCTCTGGGTTTTCTACCGCTTGGGACGGGTAATTCATTTCTCAAGGATTTCACGGCGCGAGGCATCGAGCACACGCTCGAGGCGCTGAAGAACGGGAGCCGGCGCGCGTGCGATGTGATTCGTCTGCGGCATTCCGGAGGTGAACTTTATTACTTGAATCTTTTGAGCCTTGGATTTCCTGCGGATGTGGGCGAGCTTGTGAATCGCCGGTTCAAGAGTTGGGGGCAATTTGGTTACATAGCGGGCGTTTTTGTGCGGCTGGCTGGGTTGAAACATTCTTCGTTTCCGCATCGGATTGGTGATTGTGGCGAGTGGGATCGGCGGGCTTCGCTTTTTCTTTCATTCAACAACAGCAAATTCACGGGCGGCAATATGATGATTGCGCCCAACGCGGACGCTACTGACGGGCAGATCGAATACGTGCGGTGGGGGCCGATCAGCCGGCCGGGACTGGTCAGGATGCTGCCGCGGCTTTTTACCGGGACGCATATTCGTGATCCGCGAGCTTCGCGGTCTGCTGCCGAAAAGATTGAGCTGGAAATTGACCGGCCGGTGAATGTGATGATTGACGGCGAAATTATGCGGCTGGAGTGCCGGTCGCTCGAGATACTGCCGTCAGCGTTGGACGCGATTGTATGAGGGATGCGTATCTTGCGGTGCGATCGGCGGTTCTGTGGGCTTTGAGCGGGATTCACTTTGCGATTGTCAGCACCTTTCTGATTCTTCTGGGCGCCTTTGTCGATCCGCGCAAGAACGACTGGCCGCAGCGGCTTTTCTTCCGCAATATTTTGCGATTGGCTGGCGCGAGATTTGAAGTTGTGCGCGCGCCAGGCTTTGATCCTGTGAGGACGAGCATTTTTATCTGCAACCATGTGAATCTATTTGATCCCTTTGTGATCTATTCGGCGATACCGCAGTTTGTGCGCGGATTTGAGCTTGAATCACATTTTCGGATTCCGATTTATGGGTGGCTGATGGGGCGATTCGGAAACGTTCCCGTGCCGGATAAGCCGAGCCGCGAGGGCCTCGAAATTATGACGCAGCGCGCGAAGAAGGCGCTCGATTCCGGAGTGAGCTTGATCGCTTTCGCTGAGGGATCGCGGACGCGCGATGGGCATGTGCAGGAATTCAAGAAGGGCACATTTAATATGGCGCAGAAATTTGGGGTGCCGATCGTGCCGATGAGCATCGTGGGCTCTTATCAGTTTTTTCGCACGGGGCACTGGATGCTGCATCCCGGAACAATCACAGTGTATCTGCACGATACGATTGACACGGCAAAAGTGGATCGTGGTGAAGTGGATGCGCTGCGGCAGCGCGTGCAGGAGATCGTGACAGAACCTGTGGAAGAATCGCTGAAATAAGAAAAACTATCCGGATACTTCAGAGGCGGTCGCTTCGGGCAGCGTTCGGCCGGCGCGCAGTTCTTGCCAGGTGTAGACCACGCGGTGAACCACGGTGAGAGTTGAAATCGTCGCAATTACCCAGAGCACCGGCGCCATGCGCATGAAGACTCCGCCCATGATGAGCAGCACAAGGCGCTCGGGGCGTTCCATAAAGCCGACTTTGCAGGACGGAATCACCGATTCCGCGCGGGCACGCGAATAGCTCACCATGAAGGAGCTGGCCATAGCCACTGCGGCGAGCATCATGTAGAACGGGCGGCCGATCAGCGTGTAGTGAACGACGAGCCCCATGTAGAGCGCGAGATCGGAGTAGCGGTCGAGCGTGGAATCAAGGAAAGCGCCGAAGGCGGTGACACGTCCGACGCGGCGCGCCACTTGCCCGTCTGCCATATCCAGGAAGCCAGCCAAAAATAAAATCGCGGCGGCTGCGCGGAAGCGTCCCATGGCAAACATCACCGCAGCCCACGAGTTCACGCCGAGGCCGAGAAACGTGAACATGTTTGGCGTGATGCCCGTGGCAGCCAGGGCGCTCACCACATGGCGGAGCAACCATCCGCCGCCTTCGCCAATCCAGTAGGTGATGGGTCGCTGTTGTTCTTTTTGGCCGTTGGTCATGAGGAATCTAATTCACATCATACACTGGAAAATTCCCGCCGGCCGATAACGAATCCGCCGGCGAGATCACCCCTTTCGAAGCGTCATTTCCGGCACATTGCCAGCGTGATGCAACTTTGGTTCGGTGAAATGCTGCACGTCGTCGGGAGTGAAGCCGGGGGCGACCTCGCGTAACCTGAGCCCATCGCGCGTCACGTCGATTACGGCAAGATCCGTGATGATGGTGTTCACACATTCGATAGCGGTGAGCGGATAAGTGCAGCGTCTCACGATTTTCGGTGAGCCATCCTTGGCGTTGTGTTCCATTGCAACGATGAGGCGTTCTGCGCCTACGGAAATATCCATCGCGCCGCCGATATTTCCCGCGCCTTTGGCGCCCGGCACTCGCCAGTTGGCCAGATCACCGCACTCCGAGACCTGAAGTCCTCCGAGAATGCAAATATCGAGATGCCCGCCCCGCGTCATCACGTGGGCATCCACCTGGGAAAAAAAGGACGCGCCGGGAATCAGCGTCACCGGCACTTTCATCGCGTCTACCAAGTCGTAGTCTTCTTCTTCGGGTTTAGCACGCGGGCCCATGCCCAAAATTCCATTTTCGCTGTGGAAATAGACGGTGACATCGGCGGGCACATAGGCGGCAATGAGGTTCGGGATGCCCCAGCCGAGATTTACATAGGCAGCATCGGGCAATTCGAGGGCCGCACGTTCAGCGATCTGTTCGCGAGTGAGCCGAACCTTAGACAAAGCGTATGCCTTTCGCCTGCACGATCCGATCGATGTATATTGAGGGAGTGACGATCGTTTCCGGGTCGAGCGCGCCCGTTTCCACGATTTCATCCACTTCTACGATCGCTGTTTTTGCAGCTGTGGCCATGATTGGATTGAAATTACGGGCCGTTTTGCGATAGATCACATTACCGAGCCGATCCGCGCGATAGGCCTTGATCAATGCGTAGTCCGCACCCAACGCTTCCTCGAGTATGTAGCGGCGGCCGTGAATGATGCGTTCCTCTTTTCCGGCGGCAATCTCTGTTCCAACACCGACCGGCGAATAAAACGCGGGAATTCCGGCGCCGAAAGCGCGCATACGTTCACACAGAATGCCCTGGGGGACCAATTCAAGTTCAATTTCGCCGGCATCATATTGTTCGTGGAAATATTTCGCGCCGGGTCCGGGGAAAGCTGCAACGACCCGGCTAATTTGGCGATTCATGAACAGGAATCCCAGTTCGCCGTCACCGGTGCCGCAATTATTGCTGATGACTTTGAGGTCGCGAGCGCCATGTCGCGCAAGACCCTGAATCAGATTGTTGGGGAAGCCGGCGCCACCGAAGCCGCCAAACATAATTGTGGCGCCGTCGGGAATGTCCGCAACGGCAGCGTCGACCGAGGGAAAAATCTTGTTTTTTTGAACCATTTCTCGCGAAGGGCCAGAGTACCCGGGGTGGGGGTCGAACCCACACGACGCGTTAGCGTCAGGGGATTTTAAGTCCCCCGCGTATGCCATTCCGCCACCCGGGCCCGGCATGGCAAAGCTATCTTATCAAATCGCGTACGGCAACATGAGTTGGACGGATTGTTGGCGTCGAGAAGGGCTCGAACGCGAATGCAGTGGGAGTGGTTCAAGCCCAAAATTGAGCGGGGCTTGGGCGAAATTCGCACTTCGCCAGCCCCGCATGTTGTTCCAACAGTTGACTGTCTTAGTGGCGATGCTGCGGCGTGCGTGCGTTCAAAGTAGCGATCAACTGCGATGCCGCTGGAGGCACAGGCGTCTCCTGACGCAGGACGATGTCTCTCGCCGATACCTTTTCGCCATAGATCCGACGATTGGCGTCATTATCAGGTCGGAGGGTGGAACCTTCCAGCGTAACGCCTGCAAACGCGCCGCGGGTTCGCGAGTAGGTCAGCATCTCGGCGCAGAGTGGCATCCGTCTCCGCAGCGGCGTCGCGTCCGACGGGACCGGCGGCCACGGATGCGTCACCACCTAGTTTCACTTTGCTGGAAAGGATTCCGTTGGCCCCGCGGTCGTTCGTAACCAAGATAACAAAGTCGGTGGCCTCGGCGCCGATCTGAAGACCGAAGCTGCCACCTTCTAGTGCCATCATGGTCGGAGCGCCCCAAGGTCCATTGAAGTCCGGACCGGTACGGCACGTCATGACTCCTCGTCCGTACTGTGCGCCCACGATAAAGCCCGCCTTCAGAACTGACGGAATCACGACCACACAGTCCGCCCGGTCGAGCAGTTTCTGGGGAATATCGTCGGGCATATTGAGGATTTCGGTGAGGACTCTGCCGGCATCCTTGATACGATCCTCGTCCTTCTCCTTGTCGTCCGCAGGCGTGCTGAAAGCAAGCAACAGAAGTGCGACCATCAGCGACGCGAAAACACCTTTGTGTTTCATGAAATTCCTCCCACGGCTTAGTGGCTTGAGATTTTGAGGCTCGGGCGGCCAGCTTGTTTAGGTAGCGGTGCCGCCTCGTAGAAGATGGGCTACCAACGTGATGACAAAGATCACGAGGAAGATGAAAAACAGGATCTTAGCGATTCCCGCTGCGGCAAAAGCCACGCCGCCAAATCCTAAGAACCCCGCGATCAACGCAATAACCAAGAAAATCAGAGCGTAGTAAAGCATTGCTCCTCCTTCCGACTTAGTTCCGCTAAATTCGGGCATACATCATGCCCTCTGTTCTGACCCATCCTAAGCGGAGACACAAAGCTGACGAATCAGCCAAAAACCCTACTAGCTGGGGTATTAAAACGTAGGGACTTTCTAGAACGGCGAGCGCAACCAATTGAAGGAAGAGTATTTAAGAACGAGCAGGGGAGGGTATGAGAGAACGATTTGAGGCACGGCAGACGCAAAGGTCGGCCGTGCCTCGCTCGATGTTACAAATCGTGGCGATTACTTCTTGGCTGGCGAGGTCTTGTCGAGGAGATCGACCAAGGCTTTGCCTGCTGTAGGAGTGGATTGTCCTCCATCGATGATTTGTTTCGCGGTGATCGACTTTCCGTAGACAGCTTTATTCGCGTCGTCGTCAGTGTCCATGGAAGCACCTTCGAGCGAAACGCCGGCGAACAAGCCCTTGGTGCGCGAATACGTCAACACGTCTACCTTCATGGCATCTGCGTTGTAACCATTGGCTGCCGAACCCGTGGGACCCGCAGCTGCTGCCGCATTACCGCCGAGCTTCGTCTTGCCGTTCAGAATCTGCTCAGCGCCCCTGGAGTTCATGACTACCAGGACAAAGTCGGTGGCAGTGGAACCGAGCTGCACGCCAATGCTTCCCTGATCCAGCTTGTACATCGCGGGAGCGCCCCAGCTACCGTCCTTATTGGCGCCGTTGCGGCAGACCATCACGCCACGGCCGTAGCTGCCGCCAATACCGATCGCAACTTTCTTCACGCTCGGGAAAACAACGATGCAGTCCGCTTTATCGAGAATACTTGTGGGCAAGCCCTTGTCTCCGGAGAGAATGGCCTGCATGGCAGTGGCCGCATTCGCGAGTCGCTCGTCTTCTTTCTTTTGAGCGAAAAGGGGAGATGCGAGTGCCAGACACAACGCGAGGGTTACCAATCTATTGTTCAAGATCTTGTCCTTTCAAAACGAAGTTTAATCGCGAGCCTAGGCTCGGAAATGGGTGATTCTTTGGCCGATTGAGTGGATGCCTTCTAAGCGAGACGTATTGTACACCGACGTTACTTGAATCGGGCGATCTAAACGCTGGCAAAAGCTCTCAGGGGGTTATCCGGCCTTCGACGAGCGGGAGGCATGGTGTAGACTCAGCGATTCAAATTTCCTTGAGTGGGCGAGGTCGTTCGGAAAGGATTCCTGTGAACTTGAAGCGAATGGCGATCGGAGTTTTGACGTGTGGGACACTGGCAGCAGCGAGCGTTGCATCTGCGCAAAACGAAGGATTGCAATTTGAGATCTCTTTTCCAGCCACCGCTCACGCCGAACCGATAACCGGGCGCGTGTTCGTCATGATTGCGAAAACGGACGAGACCGAACCGCGTTTTCAGATTGGCCGAACCGGCGTGCCGCTTTTTGGCCGCGATATTGAGAAACTGACACCGGGAGAGTCTGCCGTGATCGGCGCCACTGACCTTGGTTCACCTATCGAAAGCTTGAATGATCTGCCGGTGGGCGATTATTTCGTACAGGCCATGATCAGCGTGTATTCAGAATTCAAACGGGCTGATGGTCACATCGTCTGGATGCATGACGACCAATGGGAAGGCCAGTTGTGGGCGCGCTCACCGGGCAATTTGAAGAGCAAGGTGCAGAAAGTTCATCTAGATCCGAAAATGGCTGGAGGGCAGAAGGTCACACTGCTTGCGTCGGATGTGATTCCTTCTATCGCCGTGCCTGCGGATACGGAATGGGTAAAGCGCTTTAAGATCCAGAGTCCAACGCTGACCAAATTCTGGGGACGCCCCATTTATATTGGCGCGACCGTTCTGCTGCCAAAAGACTACTCGCGCGCGACAATCAACTATCCCGTGATTTACGAGCAGGGGCATTTTCAGCTGGATGCGCCCATGGAGTTTCGCACCGAGCCGCCAACGGAAGTGGAATTGAAGGCACGATTTTTAAAGCGAGGGTACGAGCTGTATCAGGCGTGGACGTCCGACAATTTCCCGCGACTAATTGTGGTCACTTTCCAGCATCCGAACCCGTACTTCGATGACTCGTACGCGGTGAACTCAGTGAATGTGGGCCCGTACGGCGACGCGGTGATGCAGGAATTGATTCCGGAAATTGAGAAACGATTTCGAACAATCAAGGAACCTTACGCGCGCATCCTGACGGGAGGCTCGACTGGAGGATGGGAAGCGCTTGCGCTGCAGATTTTTCATCCGGACTTCTTCGGCGGGACCTGGGGATACTGTCCGGATCCGGTGACGTTCACGAACGTGGAGGGAATCAACTTTTATAAGGATACGAACGCATTCTACAAGCAATACGACTGGCGGCGCGAACCGACCGTGAATTCCGTCTATACCGATGGACGGGTGAGCCTGACCTCCGAGCAAAGAAATCACCTGGAACTGGTGAATGGCACGCATGGACGTTCAGGCGAGCAGATTGATATCTGGTCGGCGGTGTTTGGCCCGCTGGGAAGCGACGGCTATTTGGATCCCGCGTTCGACAAGCGCACGGGCGAAATCAATCCCAAGGTAGTGCAATATTGGAAAGATAACTTCGATTTGCTCGAATACTTGAAGCGCAACTGGACGTCGGTGGGGCCGAAGCTCGTCGATAAGTTGCACATCTACATCGGAACGATGGACACGTACCAACTGAACTACGCCGTGCGCGAACTCGACGAATGGATGAAAACGACTGCGAATCCCCATTACGAAGGCTTTTTCGAATATGGCGTTGGCGAGCCGCATTGCTATACGGGAAGACTAACGCAGGCGGAGCGGCTGGTGGAAATCGCCGATTTCATCGCTGCGAAGCGACCATATGTTGCGGACGCGCAGTGGTGGAAGCATTAGAACTCTCAGCGTGATCTGACTTTCCCGGAGCTAGAATGCAGAAACCGATTGTGGTGATGGGCAGTGTGAACTTCGACCTGGTGGCCACGGCGGAACGGGTGCCGCTGCCGGGAGAAACATTGACCGGGATCGATTTCGGCACATTTTATGGAGGCAAGGGTGCGAATCAGGCTGTGGCAGTGGCGCGACTCGGATATCCGGTAAGCATGATCGCCAAAGTGGGCGACGATGATTTCGGGCCCGGCCTTAAGCAGGCGCTGCGCAAGGCGGGAGTGGACGTGCGGGCGGTGGAAATCGCGAAAGGATCTTCGGGAGTTGCGCTGATCAATATTGGGCGCGACGGGCAGAACAATATTGTCGCCGTGCCCGGTGCGAATGGAAAAGTCACCGGCCGTGATGTAAGGAAGCATGCGGCTCTTCTGCGAAAAGCCGGGATGATTTTGGCGCAACTGGAAATTCCGCTGGACGCGATGGAAGCGCTGGCAGGATTTGCCCGCAACAACAATATTCCGTTGATGCTCGATCCGGCCCCGGCGCGTGAGTTGCCTGCCGATTTGCTGGGCAGCACCACCTGGATCACTCCCAACGAAAGCGAGACGCGAGTTCTGTGCGGCCTGCCTCACAACGAGCCGGTGACTCCCGCCACAGCCGCGCGTTGCGCGGATTTGCTGATGGCGCGAGGACCGAAGAACGTGGTGATCAAGATGGGAGTTCAAGGCGCTTATATTGCGACGGCAGACGGAATTCGCGAGATGGCTCCGGCGTTTCGAGTGGAGGCGGTGGACACGACTGCGGCTGGGGATGCGTTCAATGCTGGATTTGCGGTGAGCCTGCTGTCGGGTAAGCGTCCGCTGGAGGCAGCGCGCTTCGCAGCAGCTGTGGCCGCGATATCGGTGACCCGAAAAGGGGCTCAGCCTTCGATGCCGACGAGCCGAGAGGTGACGAAATTCTTGAAGCGAGCTGGAGCCGATTAAGAGCAATTCAGCTAGTTTGGCAAGGCGGATGGAAAGGGTTGGCGCTGTTGGAGGCAATACAGCACGAGTTCGACGCGGCTGGAAATCCCCAACTTTTCAAATACTCTGAACAAATAATTTCGTACGACCTCCTGCTCGCCCGCGGCTATACTACGCGCCAAGTTGCTCTCATTTGCTACGCCGTCACGGCCGGCCTTGTAATCTTGGGATGGTGTGTCATGCGCCTGGGGACACCAGAGGCTCTCATCGCGAGTGCCTTGATTGCCTGTGCATTGTTTGGAATGGAAGTTCGAATGGGCGGATTGCGTTCGCAGGATACTCCCCAGAAAAATCCTGGAGAAGAAGATCTACGCTGGCGCCAAATGGCCGATCAGAGCCTTCGCGGAAAAGCCTAGACCGGAGTTGACAGTATAGTGCGTGGCGAACGGCGACTGCGCTCTTTCGGCGTCGACTGTTTTTGCGCGTTGCCGAGCTGCACCAAAAGCTTCCGCAATTTCGCGCGTTCTTCGAGTTCCATCTCCACTACTTCGAACGCTCGCGCTTGCGTATTCGCATCCCGCACGATCATCTGCGCTTTTACTGATTTCGCGGAAGTATTCATCTTCAGGCTGACAATGCTGCCGGGATAAAGGCTCTGCTCGCAAACCGCAATTCCGCCGCCCAGCGTCATTTCCGGAATTTCCATCTGGCAATTGTCTTTCAGGCTGGTCGTCGTGGCGCTTACCGGATGCTCCAGCCGCAAGCGCGGATAGCGCCGCTGGCGGATTGCTGAAGATTCCGGATCGGCATCCAGCGGTTCGATCGAGAATTCGGCCACGCTCAAACCGCTCTTGGGAATAAAGCTGCGCACCCATTCCGGGTCGATTTTTTCCATGGCCTGGGCCGCCACCACCCGAAGCTCGCTCGGATTCGCCCAGCGGAAAGCTTTGCGCGCCTCTGAAATCTTGCGGAGCAGAACGTCTGCACTGGTTGTGCGGAGCCGCCCGAGAGCCTCGATTGCCTTCAACCGCAAATAATCCGTACCGCCGCTCGGCAGATCGCCTTCGGCCAGGCGCAGCAACCTCATGTCCGCGCTCTGTTCGCCAGCCATGCCGATCTCGTCCACGGCGAGTGGGCGAATCACGGAGTCGAGCAAGTCAAAAATGTCGAGTAACAGCCGCCCGCGCTCGACGGCCCCGCTGGCGGCAATTTGCCGCACCACGCGATCGTGAGCCGTTCGCTTCCATTCCTTCATTCGGTCCGGCAGCATCTTCTCCAGCATTTCACGATCGATTCTCGCGAGCATTCCAACTGTGTCGATCGCCTCGTTTGGCGTTCCTCGGAGCAATTGCTGCCTCAAGTGTTCCAATCCTTCCGGCCCGAGGAGACTCATCATCGAGACCAGAAGTTCGCAGTCCTCTCGAAATCCCGCACGGCTGAACCGGATCGCCAGCTGCTGCGATGCCGGCCCCGGCATGCGGCGGAGCAGGTCGGCAAGGCCGCTCTGGACATTTCCTTCCTTGAGCGCTTCATCGATGAATTCCGGCAAGCGGCTTTCAATCGCGATCTTCGGCCGTAGATTCTTGCCCATCTCAGGGCGTTCCGTCTCCACGTAGTCGATCAACTCAACCGAGCGTTGAATCGCCGCGTAAGACCGCTTCTTCGTCGCTTCCTGCGACATACGCACGAAAGCCGCCCCCACCAGGCTCTGCATCTCGGAATCATGCTCTTCGGGAAGTTGGACGCCGATTTGTCGAATTACGTCCATAAGCAGGCGCTCATCCGTATTCGCATAGAGCGACGCTAGTTCCGCGAGTCCCATGGCTGCTTGACGGCGCGGTTGGTTCGCCTTGTTGGTAATACAAGTCGCGTAGTTGCGGAGGATTCCGATTGCCGCCTCCGATTCTCCCCGCGCCTGCAAAGCTTCCACGTATTCGCGCACTTTCGCCGCTGGAACGCACCACGCGTCGCCAGACTCGAGTACCGCTTTCTTCTTATCTTCTGCTACCTCGGACCAGAATTGTTGGGCCAGCAGTTCCACGTGCGATTGCACTTCGATTCCGGCGCGGGACATCTTTTCTTCATACACGCCCATGATCTTGCGCAGGCCGTCGAGTTCCGTGTTCATCTCGTCGAGCAACTGGCGCACGGAGTTCACTTCGATGTCTCCGCGTTCGTAGCTTTCCAGCGCGAAGCGAATCGCGATGTGCTCGGCAAGCTTCAAAAGCGTCGGACGGTCTGACGATTCCGTCGGAGCTTGCGCCGCCAATGCCGAAAGAGCCTGGCTGATCGTGAAGCGCGCGCGGCGCGGGAGCGTCGAAAGCCGCGACTGAAAAGCGTTCGGATCAAGTTTGTCCTTGGTGCCTTCTCCTGTGCGGGCGATTTGCGCCAGCACCTGCAGGATGCCTTGCAGCTCGTCTTCTTGAAGCGTCATCAACCCGGTTTCCACGGACATCGAGCCAGGACCGGCTGCCGTGCGCAAGGAACGCCCCACGCGAATGCCCGAAGTGGCATTTGCCCATCGGCCGGGATTACCAGCTTCAGGATTCGTGCTCGCTCCGGGAGGAACTCTCCAGATGCGCGAGTTCGATCCGCCACTGTTGCCAACTCCGGAGCCGGGACCAGTGCCGCCGCCGAAGCCTCCCGAATTCCCGCCGCTCGAATTTCCACTCCCGGAATTTCCAGTGCCGGAATTTCCATTGCCAAAAGTTCCGCCACCAAAATCTCCTCCGCCCGCACCGTGGCCGCTACCTCCACCATGAACCGCTGTGCCAGCCACACCTCGTCCGGAACCTCCGCTTCTGCTCCGGCCCGAAGAATCCTCTTTGTTCAGCCAAAAGCCACCGGCATTGGGATCAATCGGATTGCCTTCGGCGTTGCCGCCAAGAATGTTCCATGTTCCTGGATCTCCCGCATTGCCAGTTCCGCTTCCAGAGCCGCCTGTTCCTGCTGCTGAACCAGTCACCGGAACAGCTCCGGGAATTGCCGCGCCAGTTCCGCTTCCCGAACCTGAGCCTGCACCGCTCGATCCGTCTTTGTTGAGCCAGAACCCACCTGCATTGGGATCGAGTCGCGTTCCGCCGCCTTCACCAGCGCCGACAATGTTCCAGGTTCCCGCTTCGCCGCCGTAACCGCTGCCTCCGGAATTCGCTCCGCCCGTGCCCCCAGAACCAGCATTTACGCCGGAAAGCATTCCGGAAATGCCGGCTCCCGCTCCGCTGCCTGAGCCTGAATCCGCTCCGCTTGAGCTCTCTTTGTTTAGCCAGAAGCCTCCGGCATTAGGATCAAGCCGCGATCCCGAGCCGCTACCGCCGACGATGTTCCATGTCCCTGCGTCGCCACCGGCGCCTGTGCCACCCGGCCCAGATCCATATCCTTGACCGTAGCCTTCCCCACCGCTACCCGTACCGGGACCGCCACTATGACCGCTTCCGTCGCCCCAGCCCCCCGCCCCCGAACCACTTCCCGATCCGCCGCCGCTGCCAGACCCGCCGGTGCCGGGTCCGCCGCTGCCACCACTCCCGTCGCCCCAGCCGCCTGAACCGCTTCCCGACCCACGGCCGCTGCCTGATCCACCGGAGCCGGTGCCGCGTCCGCCCGGGCCTTTGGTGCCTTCTGCCGCGACGATCAACTGCAACAGTTTCTCAGGGTCATTGAATAGCTCGTTGGCAGCAGCAGAATCCATCCCCAATGTCCGCGCCGTGATGTGTGCCGCCACCGACGATTTCGCGATCGAGGAATCCGCCGGCACGAAACAAACTTCATTCACATGAATGTGCGGATCGCCTTCGAGCGCTGCTTTTAGCTGCTCGACAAGTTGAGCGGGTTTCGAGCCCGTTCCCGTGGGGAAACCGCGGACAAATTTTGCGAGGCTGGCCTGTGTTACTTTTGGTGAAAAGTGAATGCTCGCAATTCCTGCTGCCGAAAGCATCCGCGCAAAACTTTTTTCCGCCGCAGCGGATTCGAGTGACATGCCGTCGAGTAGCAACTGGTCGCCAGACACTGACAGCAATACTCCTGCTTCGTTGTCCGAGCCAAGCGCGCTTTGGAGTTCGCTCCAAGCCGTCTCATACTGTTTTTTCGTGCGAGGGTGCCCGAAGTCATACATTCGAGCGAACTTGAGTAAGATGTTAAGGCTGCGTACGAAGGCTCGAGCAGCCGTGGCGCGTGTGTTGGCGTTCATAGCGGCAATTTGGGGCTGTAGCCCCGCCTCTGCTTGCAAATATGGAGCTTAGGAGCGTTGCGGACAATGGTACTGGTGTCCTTTTCGGTACTACCAGTTAGTCCTATCTTGGATTGGAACAGAGGTTTACGAACGCGCCGCGCGGGATACGTATTTCTTCAGCCAACCTTCCAACTCACTGATCTTGCCGAGGATAGTCAGTGCGCCGAGCTCTTTAAGCTGAGTACCACGGTGTCGTCGTTCCCAGCTCCTACGCGGCAGAATTCCCACGAACGGAACTTTCGCCGCTTTCGCTGCAAGCGCATCGTCAACATTGTCGCCCACATAAAGCGCAGTCGAAGGATTTCGGCTAGCGAGGATTTTCAGGAGGCCTTCGGGGTCGGGTTTCGGTTTCGACACTTCTTCGACAGTTACGATTTGCCGGAAATAGTCGCGCACCTCCCATCGGTCAAGCGTGTAATCGAGCTCTTTGTGCACGCGGCCAGTAAAGAGCGCCAGTGGCGCGATTTTCGCGATTCGCTTCAAGGCCGCGCGCGGAAGTACCCATTTCTCGCGGCGGACATTTCCATCGCTTCCGTTCTTGCCCCAGTAGATTTCAACGAACCGTCGCTTCACCTCTTCGTAGCTCAAATCTTTGCCGAGTTGATTCACCCAGGCATGCGAAAGCTTCCAATCGTCGTTGAATCCGGGCCGGTTCTTCCAGCGGTGAAGTTCCGAACGGGTCACGCGCTTCGACGTCAAGAGGCGCACTGTCTCAAGCGTGGTGCGCTGAAAGGATCCGCGCGTGTCCACCAGGACGCCATCCACGTCGAAAATAATTATGGAAAGCTTTGCAATCATAAGGAGAAATCAAGATTGTGCAGCAGAGGTGAAAAGCTCGCTACGATGGAGACTCTTCCTGTTCCCCAGAAGATTCTCCGGAAAGTTCATGCGGATCGGATTCCGGATTCTCTGTATCCGATGCGGGTTCGATTTCAAGCGAATCCGAGGACCACGCTTCCCCGGCAGCTAGAGGCGGTGGCGCCACGGCGGCGCGCACATGTGATTGCTCTTCATGAGATTGCTCGCCAGCAGGCATCTCTTTTTCTGCGGAAGCTGGGCCCGATGTCGGCGCAGGTACAGCGGAAGCCGCAACCTGAGGGGACGCGCTCTGCGCAGCTGCTCGCAAAGTTTCGAGCCGCTTCGCTAGGATCTCGGCAAGTAAATCGATAATCAGCTTGGCGGCGCTGGCGTCAGCATCTTTCGTAGGATTGTACGCAGCTACTTCAATCGCCGCGAGATGCTTTTGCGTTACGAAAACCTCAAGAGCCTGGCGCACTTCCTCGAAGCTCAAGCCGCCGCTGCCCGGGTAGTTCGTCGCCTGAAAATCGGCGATCACATCCACGTCGAAGTGCAGAATAAATTCGTAGCCGTTGGCATGAATGCGCTCCACGGCAGCCTTAGCCGCGGCCGCTGCTCCCATTCGCTGCACGTCCGCGGCGTAAAAACAACGAAGCGGCGATTTCCCCAGCAACTGCTCTTCCCCCGGATCCAACCGAGCGACACCGAAGAGAGCGAGATCCGGTTCGCGCACCAGCGGCGGCTCGCCCCAGAAACGCACCATCTCCGCAGCGCCTGTTCCGGTCAAGTGAGATACGACCATCCCATCCACGCAGCCTGACGGCGTCGTTGCAGGGGTGTTCAGGTCCGCGTCGCGATCCATGTAGATCATGCTGACGTTGCGGAAGTAGCGTCGTGTGCCGGCGACGGTAGCAAGTGCGACAGAGCAATCACCGCTCAAGATGACGGGAAGCGCAGTGGACTTTACGGCTTGTTCAACGCGCGGCTTCAGAGCTTCGAGCGCGGCAATAATTCGCGGAAGATTGCGCGCGCGGGGGCTTTCATCGTCGGGCTGGTAGAGCTGGACAGGATCGTCGCCCAAATCGGAAACTTCATAACCGGCGGCGCGAAGTCGATCGATCAAGCCAGCTGAGCGTAATGCCGCAGGAGCGCCTTCGTGTCCCGCTGACATCGCGGCCGCGCTGGTGGGTGCGCCCAGCAAAGCGATCTTATTGGGCTGGCGGACTATCTTTACCGCCACTCATCGGCTCCTAGGATGGTTGACACCCTTTTGCCGCTTTAGCGCGCGCTTTGGCGTGCTGCGAGCTCCGGCGGCAGCGTGAAACGCACATCTTCACGAATCAAATCCAGGTCGCGTTCATTCGTGAATCCGAATTTCGCAAGGCGCTGGCTTACCTGCTCCACGAGAATCTCAGGCGCGGACGCCCCCGCCGTTAGGCCGAGCGTCTTTACACTGGTGACCCAGGATTCTTCGATGTCGTTCGCATCTTCGATGAGCCGCGCAGCAACACCGGCTCGCTTGGCAACTTCCACAAGGCGATTCGAGTTGGAACTGTTGGCGGAGCCGACCACTAGAATTAGTTCCACTTCATGCGTGAGCGCTTCCACCGCCTCCTGGCGATTCTGCGTTGCATAGCAAATGTCGTCTGAAGCGGGGCCCACAATCGTTGGGAACCGCTGGCGCAGCCGCGCAACAATCTCTTGAGTATCGTAGAGCGAGAGCGTTGTTTGCGTCAGGAAAGCAAGGCGCTCAGGGTCGGGAACCTGGAGCTCGTCCACTTCTTCAACGCTTCCCACGACGACCGTTTGATCGGGGGCCTCGCCCGAAGTGCCCACAATTTCCTGGTGGTCGCGATGACCGATGAGAATCAGCGTCCGGCCTTCTCGCGCAAACTTCAACGCTTCCAAATGCACTTTGGTTACAAGCGGGCATGTAGCGTCAATCACGCGCAGACGCCGCTCTTGCGCTTCCAGTCGCACGCGCGGCGGAACACCGTGCGCGCTGAAAACCAACACCGCGCCTTCGGGAACTTCCTCGATTGTCTCGACGAAAATCGCCCCCCGCCGCCGCAGCTGATCGACGACGTAGCGATTGTGGACGATCTCGTGATGGACATAGACCGGGCGGCCGTATGCCTCCAGAGCCAGCTCAACGATGTCGACGGCACGCACCACACCGGCACAGAAGCCTCTGGGTCGAACCCTTACCAGCGTCTTCGCCCCATTGGCACCCTGAATATTTGTAAGCGTCAATTCACTCTCCGCAGGTTGATAGTTTACCCGAAGCTGCGTGTTCCCGCCACATCGAGGGAGCGGTTCGGGTGCTCAGTTTGGCATCGAAGCCAAGCCGGCCAATAGGCGTTTTACCGCCGATTAGACGGTGGTGCGAGTCTTTGTTTTGAGGGAGTTAGAGCGAATTTTAATCGCGGAACCGTAGATTAAAATGGGCAGATCGCCAGGCGATTACTGGGCAGACTCCGAGCGCGGATGACGGAATTGTTTTCTGCTGATTTCTTCGAGTGCGCTGAAGCCGCGGCGAGCCGAATCCCCGATTACTCGAACTCCAACTTCGGCGAAGTCCAGGCCGCGTTCGCCCAGTGAGCCGACCAGATATGCCAGAGCGGCAACTGCGAGCAAAACCGCGAAGCCGAGGCCGAAGAGCAACTCAGCTGCGAGAAGCTCGCGGACGAAATAGAGTTGGAACACGAAAAAGACAGTGACCCCGAGCAACAGTCCTCTGCGCACTTTCGCTTTTTCAGCGATTAACAGCGCCAACGATTTCGACTGCTCCAAGAGCGTTTTCATCAGGCCTCACCGTCCTCACACCAGATTAGATGCAACGGAAAGTCCAAATGAAGCTTCGCGTAAGTGACTGAAAGACAAGGAGAATGGGGAAACCCTGTATGCCGCTAAACCGCGCACAAGAGAAAATGCTTTCCTTGGAAAGGAGTACTCAAGTACCGACAGTGTCAAAGGGAAACGGCGAGGTTCTAGCTGACACTTTTAGTCCGGAGCAGACATCTTTATTTTTCTTTCGCCTGAGCGTTTTGAAAAGCGCAGCGGATATTTCCATTCAGCTAATGCGCGAAGCGTGCGCGCTGAAAAGCCAAGCCACGCGACTCTTATCGGCCGTCGAACGGATAGCGGTCCTGCGCGAGAACCGCGTCGGCAACGCGGCGACGAATCGAGATCGTGTCAATCGGAGCGTGCTTGGCGAAGCGGCGTAGAACGGCGAGTTGCGTGATGAGCGTATCGCCATCGGCTGAAGCAGCCAGAGCAGTGCGCGCATCCTTCTCGATTCGGTCCATCGCGTCATACACAAACGCGCGTGCCGCGTCACCCATTACGCTAGCGGATTCGCCGCGCTTGGCGAATGCCTTCTGAGCGCGACGCAGCGACGATTCCATGGCGTATATGTCCATGGCAATATTCGCGAGGGAGGCCACAATTTCCTGCTGTTCGGCCAACCCTTCGCGGAATTTCTGCATTGCTGTGCCCGCTGCGAGCAGGAAGATCTTCTTGGCCTGTGCCAGCGAGCGCTCCTCTTCAGCAAATGCTCCGGTCGGCGCTTCCTCAAAGGACGGTCCAGCAAGCACTTCTTCCCCCAGCTTCATTGCGGCGGGGATAAGCGGCAGAATGCCTGCCATCGAACGCTTGATCAGCATCTGGATGATGAGCATGCGGTTGATTTCGTTGGTGCCTTCGAAAATGCGGTTCACGCGGCTATCGCGATAGGCGCGCGCTACGGGGTAATCTTCATGGAACCCGTAGCCGCCGAAGATCTGGACGCCTTCATCCACGCAGTAATCCACCGTTTCGCTTCCCATCACTTTGCTGATCGAGCTCTCGATGGCGTACTCTTCGAGCACCTGCATGGCCTGCTGCGTTTTATTCGAGCCGGGCGCGGGCGACGATACGGCCGCTTCGATCATGCCCGCAGAGCGGTAGATCATGGATTCGACCGCGTAGATGCGGATAGCCATTTCGCCGAGCTTGGTTTTGATCAGGCCAAAATCCTTGAGCGATTTGCCGAATGCGGTGCGCTCCTTGGAATACTTTGAGGACGCTTTCAACACTTCTTTTGCGCCGCCCAGGCAGGACGCGCCAAGCGAGAAGCGCCCGACGTTGAGCGTATTGAATGCGACGATGTGGCCGCGTCCGACTTCGTGAAGGAGATTTTCCTTGGGGACAGGCGAATTCTCGAAAAAGATCGGCGTGGTGGAACTGCCGCGGATTCCCATTTTCTTTTCTTCGGGCCCAGCCGAAAAGCCGGGCGTACCGCGCTCGACGATGAAGCAGGAGAATTTCTCGCCGTCTACCTTGGCGAACACAATATAAACATCGGCAAATCCGCCGTTCGTAATCCACATCTTTTGACCATTCAAAATCCAGTTCTTGCCATCGGGCGAAAGCACCGCGCGCGTGCGAGCAGCGAGCGAATCCGAACCAGCCTGTGGCTCGGAGAGGCAATAGCTGGAAAGAAGCTCCCCCGAGGCGATCTTGGGCAGATATTTTTTCTTCTGCTCCTCGGTGCCGAAATAGACGATTGGAATTGTTCCGATGCTGGAGTGACCGCCGTGAGAGACGGCGAAAGACGCGTAGCCAGACAATTTTTCAGCGAGGACGGTAGAGGAGATCTTATCGAGACCCGCGCCGCCGTATTCTTCGGGAATCGCGCCCCCGAGCAAACCGATTTCTCCGGCTTTCTTCAGCATCTGCGCCATCAATCCTTCTTTGTGCGCCTCGAGCTCTGGCACGTTGGGCAGAACCTCTTTCTGGACGAATTCCTCGGCAGTCTGGCCGATCAGGCGCTGGTCGTCTGTAATATCGGCGGGAGTAAAGACGTCCTCGGGACTGGTGGACGTGATGAGAAAGGATCCTCCGCGATTGAGAGCCTGGGAAACCGGTGCCGTAGCCATGATGTGCCTCGCCTCCTGAAAAGTGGGGGTCAATAAAAAGTGATTGTCTCTCTCATTTGAGCCGGAAGCAATAGGCTGGACGGAAAGCCTCAGGTCAATTCCGGCCAGCGGGCTGGCCAGAATGGAACCTGAGCTACGGGTGTGCCGGCGAAATAGTGGCATACGGATGCGCACCCAAAAGCCTGCGCTATAAGTGCGGGCTAAAAGTGTGACATACGGGCATGGAATAAGAGTCTGAGCTACAAATACGATTTGGCCCTTAGACCAGGTTTGCGAAAGAGAGACAGGCCAGATTGCGATTCGCCCTCGATCAGGCGAGGCGTTCGAAGATCCCTGCGGCGCCCATGCCTCCGCCTACGCACATGGTTACCATTCCGTAGCGCGCTTTGCGGCGCTCTAGCTCGCGCAGGATGGAGGCGGTGAGTTTTGCGCCGGTGCAACCCAGCGGATGGCCGAGCGCGATGGCTCCGCCATTGGGATTCACTTTTGATGGGTCGATTCCGGCCAGTTTGATTACGCTAAGAGCTTGCGTGGCAAATGCTTCATTCAGTTCGATTACATCGATTTGATCCAGCGTCAAACCCGCAATCTTAAGCGCCTTCGGTATGGCAAATACGGGTCCGATACCCATTTCTTCCGGGGGGCATCCGGCGGTAGCAAACGCGAGGAAGCGCGCGAGCGGTTTCAAGCCGAGAGCGCGAGCTTTCTCCGCGCTCATCACAACCGCGGCGGCAGCACCGTCACTCATCTGCGAGCTGTTCCCTGCCGTGACCACCCCGTGAATATGAAATACAGGCTTCAGCTTCCCGAGCACTTCCACAGAAGTGTCAGCACGCGGTCCCTCGTCGGTGTCGAATTTGGCCTTTACCATCTTGGGGCGAGAGCCATTTGGCGAGCCGTTGGTGCTAGCTTCCAGCACACTGTAGCTAACGTCTACCGGAACGACTTCATCCTTGAATTTTCCCGCGGCGATTGCAGCGAGAGCCTTTTGATGGCTGCAATAGGAAAAGTTATCTGCTTGCTCGCGCGTGATGCCGTATTTCTTGGCAAGATTTTCCGCGGTCAAACCCATTCCCAGGTAGGCGTCCGGATAATTGTCGATGAGCCAGGGATTGGGAGAAACCTTGTTGCCGCCCATGGGCACCATCGTCATAGATTCGGTGCCGCCGGCGACGGCCGCGTCCCCTTGACCCGCCATGATGCGCTCGGCGGCGAGAGCGATGGACTGCAGGCCAGATGAGCAGAAACGGTTGATTGTCATCGCGGAGGATTCGACGGGCAAACCGGCGCGAAGCGATGCAATACGCGCGACGTTCATGCCCTGTTCGGCTTCGGGCATGGCGCAGCCGAGAATCACGTCCTCAATTTCCTTCGCGTCGACGCCGGCACGAGCGATCGATTCTTTGATCACCAGCGCGCCTAGATCATCGGGACGCGTGGTTCGAAGCGCTCCCTTTGAAGCCTTGCCCACCGCTGTTCGAACCGCGCTAACAATTACCGCTTCTCGCATCTCTCACCTCATTCGGAAATCATACGCAGACGAGCCGTTAAGGGCTCAACCATTGGATGCCAGCAGAGGCAAAAAAGCAACAGCGCGGACGGGTCCGCGCTGCGGCAAGCTTTCGAGCGTTGAACGAAATGGATTGCTGCTAGAGCCGGAACTTGATGGTTACCTGCATCTGCACGTCGACCGGCTCACCATCCAAACTCGACGGCTCGAATTTCCAGCGCTTCAGCGAGTCTAAAGCAGACCCCCGCAGCATCAAGGGACCGGAAACCACGTGCATTTTCACGACGTTTCCGGATTTGTCGATCGTAGTATCGATTATCACGTCGCCCTGAACGGCGCTCGAACGCGCGCTGGCAGGATAAATCGGCGCTACCGAATTGATTAGTTTTGGTTCCTTCACATTGCCGCCGATCTTGACAGGGCCTTCCGGCTGCATCGTCGGCGCAGGAATGGACGCTGCGTTCGGTCCTGAGATTCCCGGCAGAGCGCTCGCTCCTGCAGGCGATGCGCTCGCATCCAGAACGGGCGGTTGATCGGATTGACCTTCGCTTCCGCGTGTCCAAGTGGTAGGACGAGAAGTAAGCGCCGTGGACACCATATCCGACGTCACTCCCGGAGCCGCTTGCTTCGCAGCAGGTGCGGCAGGCGAATGGCTGGTGCTTGGTGCCGGCGCTTTTGCGCTGTTGGTCGAGTTTGCCGACGGAGCGGGCTCCGTTGGCGCGCTGGCATTCGAGCGAGCTGCTGAAGTTGGTTGGGCGCCACCAGGCATATAGGGCTGGCCTGCGGGAGTAATCGCCGGGAGTTGGTTCGTATCGTTGGCTCCCGGCTGACCGGCGTTGGAAACGTTCTGAGCTAAGGGCACTGTGCGCGGGCTGGCATTTGCATTTGCTGGACGCTGCCGGAAATAGGCGATCCCGGCCCCTAAAGCGGCAACAAGCACTGCAACGCAGGCCGCGATCAACATCCAGTTTTGTTTGCTGCCAGTATCCTGTGAAACGGAGCTTCCGAAACTTGAATCGAGCCGCGCTCCAAACGCTTCAGACGTGGAGGATTTGGAAGCATCCGAAGTAGCGTCGCCAAGAATTGCCGTAACGTCGCGAGACTCCGACAAAGCAGAAGAAGCCGGTTGCTCCTCAGTGGCGGTTGATACGGCAGACGGGGAGGCGGAGTCGCCGTCTCCCAACAGCTCGTCCATTGTGACTTCGGGCGGAGCGGGCGGCTGCGCTGGTGGAGGTTCTGCGGCAATAGTTTTTGCAACAGGGGGCGCCGGACTTTCCAGTCTCCTTTCGACAGGAGAGAGCGGCTTTGTTACTGCTGTGGCAGAAGCAGCTTCTTGTACCTTTTCTTGTGAGCCGATCGAGATGAAGGACGACTCGGGTCTTGCGGGTGGCACGAATGGAACAGTTGGCGGGACAACGGCGGACTTTGACTCGCGAGGCAGCGCTGTAGTTGGCCTGATGACTGGCGCCGGTGGAGGCGGCGTAAGTGTCTCCGATTCCAAATTCATTTGTGGCGGCGCAACGATGTTAGCCGCAACTGGTCCCTCGGAAGGAAATTGCACGCCCCAATAGCCGGGTTGACGGTGCGTGAATTCCACTTCGACGTAGCTTCCCTGATTGGCATTCGGCCGAACTTTCAGAACGCGGCAGATGGAATCCTGTTTCGTTTTGATATTCGTGAGGACCAGCATTTGACTGACGTTTACAACCGACGTCATTCTGAGAACAGCGCCCTGGGGAAAAACGATCATCGTTACAGTGTGTTCTTCAAAAGGCTCGGTGCGAGGCGCGGTGCCGCGGGCGACTTCGATGACGCGTGAACCATGAACTTTGACGGGGACTTCAAGTGAGAGAGCATCGGCGCGGAGCGAGGATGTAGGCTTGCTTTGCGTTCCTGTCTGCGATACCGGCGTGCTGCCAGCCGTGCTCGGAGCTTCGATCGAGTCTTTTGTAAGTGGCGCCATCGTTCTATCCGGCAGTTAGGCCGTCCCCCCCGAAGATGTGACTAAAGATGGTTTTCCTTGATATATGCCGATTTTCGGCGGGCGTGACAAAGTGCGGCAATAGTACGTTGGTACTGCCTCAGAACATTTGCTTCATCGGCCAAGCGCAAGGAAACATAAGGCGAAAACGAGCGCGCAACGAGAGAAGTACTAGTGTGTCGAAGACGTGAGAAAGAACTATCTGGCTAGGCCAAAAATCAATACCGCGAAGGGAATTTGCCCGAGAACCCGCTGACGCGGATTCCCGGGCGTACACTGATAGAGGCAGTTGCCGTCCAACTCTTTCTAGAACTGCTTGGCCATGGTGCCGAGAGTGACCGCGACTTTGTCCATCTCGATTACTAGCACCGTTGAGTTGTCCACAACGTAGTAAGCAAATGTAAAAGACGCCGAAGTCGGTTTGGCGGTCGCAAGGGTCAGCGTAGCACGACCGAAACTGGTCGGTGCCGCGATTGTGCTGTTGAACAAAGGAATGTTGCTGAAAATATTTCCTGTTTCATTGATGTCGAGGTAGCCGGTAAGCCCGGTGGTTCCGGCCGATGAGATCGAGCCATTGATGTCCTGCTCACCGGTCGTCGTCTGGCCTGTGGTGTTGATTCCGTACGTTCCCGAAGGAGCGCTGGTTGAGGACTGCAGAAATCCCATGCCGCTGCTGACGGGCACTACCGTGTCCACCTCGACCATCTCGAAGGAATTGGTCGCCGTTGGGTACACCGCGTACATGAAGTTGAGGCCCCCAGCCGAGAGCGTCAAGAGAATGCGATTCGAAGTGGTCGTGGGGCTCAGCGTGTACGTTGAGCTAGACGACGAGATTTTCTCCGCTAGGTGAAGCGTGCTCGCCTGCTCGTTAACGTCCTGAACGCCGCCGGAAATCGTCCCAGTGCCCGACGCAGTAAAGACGCCGCCCGCTGCATACGGTCCACCCGTTTCCGCCCCGGCAACCGTGAAAGCATAGTTCCCGTTGAGGTTCGCGAGTGTGATGGAGTTTGGCGCGCTAAATGCATCTCCTGCCAGAACGGGAGCGCTACCGTTGTCAATCTCCACCAATTTGAAATGCGTGCTGTCAATGATATAGAAAGCAAACGTTAGAGTGCCCGTGCCCGGAACCGTACTGATCAGCTCTAGCGTGCCGCGGCCTGTCGCGCCGTCGATCGAAAAAATATTTCCGTGGAGCGACAGATCGGCCTGCGTGATGGTCCCGGCATCGTTTACATCCTGAATCGCGAAATTGACCGGGAAGGTTCCAGCGCCGTCGGCCAGAAACCGTCCGGCAATTGCCATCGGCGCACCGCTCGAGTCGATTCCGCTGATTCCGAACGAGTAATTGTTCGCAATCGCGCTCACCGAAAAATCCGCAGGATTGGCTTGGTCAATTGTTCCGCTTCCCGTCGCGGAACTATCGAACCGCACGAGCAAAGCGTGCTGCTGGGAGATGATGGTCACCTGCCACGTGACGGTACCGAGTCCTGTCGTGACCGTCGCAATGGCTCTCCCGTCAGGTCCGACCGCGAGGCTTCCTCCGTCGATGGGATTTTCAAGAATGCCGCTCGCGGCGCTATTGACATCTTCAACTCCGCCAGTGATCAGACCCGAGCCGTTGACCGTGAAGCTGCCGGCCACAGCAAGAAAACCACTCGCATCCTCACCGGTATAGGAGAACGTGTATTGACCCGACAAGGTTGCCGCAGAGAAAACGATCGTAGCCGTCGCTGTGCCCGAGCCAGCCGCCGAGAGGGCCGAGATGGTAACTGTTCCACCGGGCGGCGGTGTGCGCGGCGCGGTGTAGTTTCCGGATTGGTCGATTGTCCCGGGATCCGCGCCAGGAGTGGCCGTCACCGTCCAGTTAAAAGGCCCGGTGCCGGTGGCTGTAAACGCCTGCGTGCCCTGTGCCGGCAGTGAAACGGCAGCAGGAGAAACCGTGATCGGCTGCGCCGCACCCACCATCACCGTAACAGTCGCAGATTTCGACTTATCTTCCTGCGACGCAGCGGTGATGGTAACGTTCCCCGTCGTTCCCGGCGCCGTAAAGACACTGCCGGTAAATGACCCAGCACTCGCCGACCAGTCCACCGCGCTGTTCGCCGTAAAATTGTAGACAACCGCGGTGAAATTAATCACGCCATTCAGAGGAATCGACGCTGTACCTGGGTAAATCACCACGGAAATCGTTGTATTAGGATTCGAACCGCCGCCGCTTCCGCCGCATCCTGCAACGCCAAGCGCGACCGCAACTCCAATCAACAGGAACGTCATCACTCGCTGTTTCATTAGAGCGCTCCTTTCTGCGAATTCGCAGACGAAGCCGCGCCTCGCGGCATAAGCGAACGGATCGGCGCGCCGTGCTCGTTTCTCAGCATGTAAATATGATTCGACGTGGTGAGTATCCGCGCGAGAAGCACGGAATTCCCGCTAAGGCTGGCCATCATTCCGGTTACGTGAATGCTTTCGCCCACCGTCAGGCCTAGATTTTTGGCGGTCACAGCCGCGCTCGCTCCAAGGTGCACATCGACCACGCCCTGTGCCGAGATCACGAGCAGGTGCGTTCCAATCGGGCCGCCGCTCGAATTGGTTTCAATCTTGTCGATCGTTCCATCAATCTTGATTTCCTTACTCAGATCGTAGGTGGGCGACGCCATCGCAGACTCATTCGCCGTGGATTGCGCGTTGGTGATGAATGGCAAAAGAATGGTTACAAGCGCACTGCTTAATAAAATGCTTCGGACGGCATTGCTGGTCATTCCGTTCTCCTTAAGCACACCGGTATGCTTACTCTTGCTCGCACATCCTCATAAAGTTCCCCAAAATTTCGGACAGTTCGGAGCAATTCAATCCAACGGCCCACCCAGGACCGTCGTCAACCGGCTACTTAGATGCACGAACCCCTGCCCGGAGTTACACCGGATGAAACAAAAAGTTGCGCCTGTGCGCGAACAAATCGTTTATGTGAATCGTCTGTTAATGTTAATTTCGCAGCGGCTTTCCGGTTTTGAGCGTGTGCGCGATTCGTTCCTGCGTTTTTCGCTCCCCGCACAAGCTCACGAAAGCTTCCCGTTCCAAATCGAGAACGTATTGCTCGGAAACCATCTGAGGAGCGGTGATGCTCCCGCCTGCGAGAATGTATGCCAGTTTCCTGCCGACAACCGCATCATGCTCGCTCGCAAATTCTCCTCGAACCAGCATGTGGATCGCGAGCTTCGCGCCGGCCAGAAATTCTTCGCCCAGCACCCGGATTTCAGCAGGCGCCGGCGGATGATACCCCTCGCGAACCAGCGCCAGCGCCGTTGCTTTCGCATCCGCCACCTGCCGGTCGCGATTCATCGCAATCAAATCCGAACGCCGCAAAAATCCCATCGATCGCGCCTCTTCGCCGCTGGTGGATACCTTCGCCATCGCTATCGTTTCGAAGATTGGCTTGAGCGCGTGAAATAGATCGAGGTCTTCGCCTCCACCTGCGTGCTCGTTCGCGCGAATCAGCATCTCTTTCGTTCCGCCGCCGCCCGGAATCAATCCCACGCCAGTTTCAACAAGCCCAATGTACGCTTCCGCCGCAGCATGAATTCGCGCCGAACTAAGACTGATTTCGCAGCCTCCACCCAGCGCCATTCCTTGCGGCGCCGCCACCACAGGCCCCGGCGCATATTTGATCGCCATGTTCACAGCCTGGAACTGGCGCACGGCCATATGAATATCGTCCCACTCGCCTTCCTGCGCCGTCACGAGCAACAGCATCAAATTCGCGCCCACGGAAAAATTCTGCGCCTGATTCGCGATCACCATCGCATCGAATTCCGAGCCTAGCCTCTTCACCCCTGCGTGAATCATTGCGCCGATGTCGCCACCGATGGAATTCATCTTGGAGTGAAATTCGCAGCACACCACGCCGTCGCCCAGATCGATCAGGCTCGCGCCTGCGTTCGTCTGCACCACGCCGGTACGGTCTTTCAGAGACTTGAGAATGATGATCCCGGCGGGCTCAGGCACAGGCTTCATGGCCTTCGCGCCGATATCGAAATACCGCGTGCTGCCCTTTTCCGATTCGTAAAACGATTTCTTTGGCGACGCGAGCACTTCTTTCACCACGGGAGGAATCTGCTTCCCCTCGCGTCCAAGCGCTTCAGCCATTCGCGGAACGCCGATCGCATCCCATACTTCGAACGGCCCCAGCTCCCACGCAAATCCCCAGCGCATTGCGCGGTCCACATCCACCACGCTATTTGCGATTTCCGGCACACGGCGCGCTGCGTACAAACAGTTTTCACTCAAGCACGACCACAGAAAACGGTTAGCCTTGTCGCCTTTCCCATCCATCGCCGGCCCGACGAGAGCGCGCACTCGCTCGTTTGTGTCTTCAATCTGCTTCCCCGCTTCGATCGAACCAAATTTCGCTTTCATTCGCGGGCGATATTCCATCTTCTGCCAATCCAGCGTCAGAATTTCCGAATCGCCGCCCTTCTTCACTCGTTTGTAAAATCCGCTGCCGGTTTTATCGCCCAGCCACCCGCGCTTCATCATTTCCTCAACGAAAGCGGGAACGCGCCACATCTCCCTCGATTCATCGTTGGGAATGTTGTCGTAAATGTTGCGCACCACGTGCACGAGCACATCCAAGCCAACGATGTCAGCCGTGCGAAATGTCGCCGATTTGGGCTGCCCGATTGCCGGCCCGGTGCAGGCGTCCACTTCCTCGATCGTCATTTCCAGTGCTTGCATTTGCTTCAAGACATTCAGCATCGCGTACGTGCCGATCCGATTGGCGATGAAGTTCGGCGTATCCTTCGCGATCACCACTCCCTTGCCCAGCCGCAGATCGCACATTTCGTCGAGCATCGCCAGCACGCCAGGTAATGTTTTCGGCCCGGGAATTAGTTCCACCAGCTTCATGTACCGCGGAGGATTGAAAAAATGCGTTCCCGCCCAGTGCTGCTGGAAATCATCCGAACGCCCTTCGGCGATCAAGTGGATTGGCAGCCCGGATGTATTCGACGTGACGATCGTCCCCGGCTTGCGCACGCCTTCGACACGTTCGAACAATTTGCGTTTGATCTCGAGATTTTCGGCGACCGCCTCGATAATCCAATCGGCTTGCCCGCACCACGCAAGATTGTCTTCCAGATTTCCGGGCGTCACGAGCCGCGCCGTTTCAGGCGTGAAAAATGCCGCCGGACGCGACTTTTTTGCTGCCTCCAGCCCGGCCAGCACAATCCGGTTCCGTACCGCGGGGCTTTCGAGCGTAAGCCCTTTTCGTTTCTCATCAGCGCTCAATTCGCTCGGCACGATATCGAGCAAAAAACACGGGATGCCGGCGTTCGCCACGTGCGCTGCGATGCGCGCACCCATCGTTCCAGCTCCCAGCACAGCAACCTTCTCGATTCTTTTTTTCATCGGACTCGTTTCATGAAGTATTTCATCGGAGACGAAGATGACCAACGAGGTTACAAAACGAGTAACCAACGGTCAACCGGAAACACCGCAATCCGACAGTTGCGGTAGAGTAGTGGGAGGTATCTCAGCAAGAAGATGAGTCACGTCACCAAATGGCTCGGTACTGCGTTGCGCGGATTGCGCACGTTTGCGTACAGTGGCGATGGGCAACGTCCCAAAGTGGGAGTCGCTCTCGGCGGCGGTTTCGCACGCGGGATTGCCCATATCGGCGTTCTGCGCGTTCTTGAAGAGAACGAAATCCCCGTAGATTTTATCGCCGGCACCAGCGTTGGCGCGCTGATCGCGTCGGCCTACGCGAGCGGGACTCCACTCGACGTGATGGCCGAGCAGGGCAGCGCCACTCGTTTCCGCGATTTTGGGCGCTGGACTCTTTCGCGCATGGGAATGGCCTCTAATGCGCCGCTCGATGATTTCCTCCACCGCTTCACGACTGCCAACAATTTCAGCCAGATGAAAATTCCGCTCAGCATTGTCGCTACCGACTTGATTACCGGCGAATCCGTTCACTTCACGCGCGGCGAAATCAGCCCGGCGCTTCGCGCCTCATGCGCTTATCCCGGACTGTTCCTCCCGGTCGAGCACCAGAATCATTTCCTCGTAGACGGCTTTCTCACCGAACAGGTTCCCGCGCCTGCCGTCCGCGAACTCGGGGCTGAGCTTGTGATTGCAGTGCATCTGGAGCCGGGGCTTCTCGATTCGAAACCCCGCAACACAATTGAAGTGATCAGCCGTTCGTTTTCGATTATTCAGACCGTGGCGAATCAGCCCTGGCGAGGCCTTAGCGACGTGCTCATCGAACCCGACGTGCACCATGTGCTGTGGGATGAGTTTGTGAAAACGCCTCAACTGATCGCTGCGGGCGCGGACGCCTGTTACGCCTCGCTTCCCAAAATCAAACACTTGCTGGCTCACAGTGGCGAGCGCCTTCTTCGCGCTCGGTTGAGCAGGCCTGCCTCGGAAGAATCGTGATTTTTTCTCGCGGCGAGCGCTGCTAACCATCGCAGCCCACTCGCGTCGAATTATAGGTGAGGAGCCGAACCCGCTCTGCGATGACCGCTGCAACGCCCCAGTCATACGCAGGGTGAGTTCGGCTCTTCCTCTTACCCACTTAGAACATTGCTGGTTCCCTGTTCTGCGTTGAAAATCGTCGTTACTTGGCTTCGGCGATTTCTACCTTTACCGCCTGCCCGTTTCCTTTGCCTCGTTTCGTAAACCACTCGCTCATCGCGGCGGCCAGCCTCTCGGCATCCACATTCGACCCGGCCTCAAGCCGTCCCTCTCCCGTCGGCAGCGTGTCGTCAAATTCCCCGGAACCCGTGAAATTTCGCATACAGAAGCTATCCAGCCAGTCGAGGGGCATCGGCTCGCGTTTGCCGCCAATCACAACCTCCGCTTTTAGCTTCTGGGCGTACATCTGGGCGGGAAGTATAACATCGGGCACGGAACCCCTCCCCAACGCGGGCCGTGCGGTTGCATTTGGGGGTAAGCGTAGCCTACAATTTTTGATGGAAAGCGCCCCTGTTCCGCCAGACCCACTGTGACTTAGCTTCGGTCCGGCGGCGTCCCCCGCGCCATTGCCATGGAGGTTCGGTGTCAACGCCATTAGAAAGCTGGGTGGAAGAATGTGCCCGTCTTACGAAACCAGACAAAATCGTCTGGTGCGACGGTTCGCAAGCTGAAATCGACCGATTGACATCCGAGATGTTGCGGGACGGCACTTATATTGAGCTAAACCAGAAAGCCTATCCCCACAGCTACCTTCACCGCAGCAACCCGAACGACGTAGCCCGCACAGAAGGCATCACTTTCATCTGCACTCGGAAAAAGGAAGACGCTGGCCCAACCAATAACTGGATGTCCCCGGAAGAAGCCAAGGGCAAAGTCAGGCCGCTTTTCGATGGCGCCATGAAGGGCCGCACGATGTACGTAGTTCCCTACATCTTGGGTCCTGCCACCTCTCCCTATAGCAAAGTGGGGGTCGAGCTCACTGATTCCGCATACGTCGCCGCGAGCATGCGCATCATGTCGCGCATCGGCAAGGCCGTGCTCGACCGCCTGGGCAGCTCGTCTGATTTCGTCCCGGGTCTTCATTCACTCGGTGACCTCAACCCCGAGCGCCGCTTCGTTCTTCATTTTCCCGAGGAGAAATTGATCTGGAGCATTGGCTCCGGTTATGGCGGGAACGCGCTTCTCGGCAAGAAATGTTTCGCGCTGCGGATTGCGAGCTGGATGGCGCGCGAACAGGGCTGGATGGCCGAGCACATGTTGATTCTTGGCCTGGAGGATCCCTCCGGCAAAGTAAGTTATATGGCGGCTGCGTTTCCGAGCGCGTGCGGGAAGACGAACCTCGCGATGATGGTTTCCGCACTGGCAGACAAGGGCTACCGCGTCTGGACGATCGGGGACGACATCGCCTGGATGCACGTTGGCTCCGATGGCACTTTGCGCGCGATTAATCCCGAAGCTGGTTTCTTCGGCGTCGCGCCTGGCACGAATGAAAAAACGAATCCCAACGTGATTAAAGCCATCCACCACGACTCGATCTTTACGAATACAGCCATGACCGGGTCCAATGAGCCTTGGTGGGAGGGAATGAACAGCGCCCCTCCCCAAGGGCTCGTGGATTGGAAGGGTGAGAAATGGACACCCAGTAAAGGCGCGGCCGCTCATCCCAATTCGCGGTACACGGTAGCCGCCAGCCAATCGCCATCGATCTCATCTCATTTCGAGGATCCTCAGGGCGTTCCAATATCAGCGCTCATCTTTGGGGGTCGCCGCGCGCGCGTCGCACCGCTCGTATATCAGGCGCGCAACTGGCAGCACGGCGTCTTTGTGGGCGCCACAATGGCGTCAGAGACCACCGCTGCCATCACCGGCACGGTCGGCGTCACCCGCCGCGATCCCATGGCCATGCTTCCCTTCTGCGGATACAACATGGCCGATTATTTCCGCCATTGGCTCGACATGGGCCCGAAGCTCAAGCACCCGCCGGGAATCTTTCATGTGAATTGGTTCAGAAAAGATGCAGATGGAAAATTTCTATGGCCCGGCTATGGTGACAACGTCCGCGTTCTGAAATGGATTCTCGATCGGATCGAAGGCCGCGCCGCTGCAAGCGACACACCGATCGGCTACGTTCCTACGGCTGACTCGTTGACTCTGGATGGCCTTAATATTTCACGTGGTGCGATCGATGAACTGCTCAAGGTGGATCCCAACGATTGGGTTGAGGAACTGGACGCAACCGGAAGATTCTTCGAGAAATTTGGCAAGCGCTTGCCGGAGGAAATCCGCGCTGAACACAACGCACTTGGGGAGCGATTGCAGCGCGTTTCCGTCGCCCCCAAGTGAGTCGTTTCGTACCGCTGAAAGGGAGATCGGCTCAGTTAATCAGAAGCTCCACCATCGTTCCCTCGCTGGCATTCCAGGCAAAGAAAGCTTGCCCTGAACTTAGTTTGAGGCTGACGAGAACCTGACGCACCCGATCCTCCCCTTTTACCGCGCCCACCCACACGGTGCCTTCATCGGGGAGTTTTTTGAAAATATCGTACGTGTCGTGGACATCGAAACTGCAGTTCATAACGCCCCCTTCCTTGATAATGGTTCAATCTAAGCTCGGGCCACCTTCGCCCTGGTGCCTGGTTCTTCCGGTGCGGCAGGAAGTTGCAGGGCCATCAGAACTTCTACGAGTGCGCCTACTTCTCCCGGAGTTGACACCACGCAGATCAAATCCTGAAGAAATTCCTCCAGATTCTTTCTCCCTTGCAAATCCGCTTGCATGTGTTTTTCATCTCCTGAGCTCCTTGATGTCTATAGGTGCCGGAGGTCGGACCAATTCATTCACGGGAACCTTCGGCACTTTCGTCTCGTTGTGGAAAAACCTGGTGGACGAGCGCGACTAAATTGTGGAGGAGAGATTACGTTCTATGGACACACAGCAGTTGCAAATAGCCGGTAGGAGATTGGGCGTGCAGTACGGATGTGTAAGAAGCCCGATGCCCGAGCCGATCGTCATTCTGCTGAACAGCCCCTACGCAGGTGCCAACGCTCGGGTTTGCCACAACCGAAGTTGAGGCCGCGGCCGGTGTCTTCGTCGCCACGACTAATGTGAAATCGTTGGAAGGGTCGTCTATGAGGCGGGTGAGCTCGGGGATCTCGCTCGACGTGAGGCCGCAGAACAGCATGCAAACAATCAATGCGAGGCAGAACCGGTGGCGCGTGTGGCAGGCCCAATTCATCTCGATTTGTTTATACATCGAACGTTCCACTAACTCAACCCGCGAAAATCGCTCACCGGGTCCCGGCTTGTCTTCGCTTGTTTTTTACTCAGAGTCAAATCGCAAGTCCGAGGTTGTCCGGGCTGAAGTAAGCGGTTCTAATCCACGGTTCCGCGATTAAATATCATCGTAAGTCATTCAAAACAAACAGATGTAGGAATTTGTAATCGGCGGTAAGCCGGGTTTCCTCCCGCCGGGCTTTCCTAAAGGATCGACTCAATTTCAGAATCAATCGCGAAGTGGGTCTGTGGAAATCCGTTGATTTGGAACGCTGCGCCGCTATCGTTGCGAAACTGAAAAAACCGGCTGATGTGATAGTCCTCATCAAGAATGTCAAAAGCCTTTTCTGCCTCTGCGTGCGACAGCCCCAACGACGAAATCGGCATGAACTTGCCGTAACCACCTGATATCGCCAGATATTTCTTTACCAGTTCACTCAACGCCATCGTTTATTTCCAGAATGCCGGAATATCAGATCCAAAGGTACGCACCCGATTCGCCGTACGGAAGATTCATGTAGAACACATTGGCCTCGGCGATTCTCTCGAACGCGTCCGCCAATTTTCGCGCACCGTGCGTAGAGCAAAACCATTCGCCGCGCTCTCCGCGTATCTTATCTGTTTCATCGAGACTAGCCACCTGCTCCCGCGACATCCATAACCAAGTCGCAGGCCGCGAGCATTCCGCACAGGTCTCTCCGGCTTGCGCGAGCCGTTGCTCGATTGCAGATGCAGTTTCGGGCGCCACTCCGGCTGCTTCGAAATCCGGTGTCGCCACAAAAAAATACTGAGTGAAGGCTTCTGGATTCGGCTCGAATGCAACAACGCGGCCGCTGAATCCTTCCAGCTCGCCCAGGATGGTATCGAGCAGACATTCGCGGCAAAGCGAAATTTCCGGGCGCACCGGCTCGCGGCGCGGCGCTCGCTTGCCTCGAAGGTAAAGCGTATCCGGAAGAAGTGCGGCAATCCAGGCGCACCCGTCGCGCGTGTGGATGCATTCGGCGGCCGTTCCTTTCAGCTTCGCCCACCAATTGCGGCTGCTCGGAAGGATTTCCACTCGCGGGTAAGCCGTTTCGTAGGAAACCTGCGCCAATTTCTTCGATCCGCTCCGTCACTTCGCATGCGTATGGTAGCAGAACGATAAACGGAATTTCGCTCGAGCTCGTTTGTTTGCTCTGCTGCGTTCGGATATGATGAATGCCAGAGTTCGATTGAATAAGCAATTTTCGCGCGTCAAAAAAATCGCTCGGAAAGCACGGAGGAAAGAGCATGGCAATCTCGGTGGGAGCAGCGGCGCCAGATTTCACTTTGAAGGATCAGAGCCAGAAAGAAGTGAAGTTGTCCGACTTCAAGGGCAAAAAGAATGTCGTCCTCGTATTCTATCCCCTCGATTGGAGCCCGACCTGCACGAACGAGCACGCCTGCTTCGTGAACGATATGAAGAAATTCGAGCAGCTCGACGCGCAGGTGATGGGCATCAGCGTCGATAGCGCCTGGTCGCACAAGGCCTATGCCGAAAAGATGGGCATCCAGTATCCGTTGCTCGCGGATTTTCAGCCGCGCGGAGCAGTGGGCGACAAATTCGGAGTTTATCTCGCCGATAAGGGCATCACGGGACGCGCCATCGCAATCGTCGACCGCTCGGGCAATATCGCGTGGTTTAAGAATTACGATATTCCTGTGGTCCCGGATCTGAAGGAAGTTGCCGACGCGCTTGCGAGAGTGAAGTAAGCCGGGGGTTGATCTAAATCGCGTTATGGCGACGATCGCGGCGCGAACGTCCTGATGTAGTCCACCAATTGCCACCGCGTTTCTTCGGGCAGCGATTCAAAGCTCGGCATGGGACGCGCCCCCTTTGTGATTTGCCAGTAAAGCTCACCATCCGTGACAGCTGCCATCGCGCGCGCGTTGCGAAAATCCGCAGGCGCAACGGACAACTCCTCGGCCTTCGGTCCCCTACCGTCGCCGTCCATTCCGTGACAATTCGCGCAGCGGTTCTCATAAATGAGCCGTGCGGCTGCAATCGCTTCTGGAGTTGAGGGAACCGGGTTTTGCAGCTTCCTCGCGCGGGCCCGCGCTCCAAACCCTGTAAACGAGTACAACACGATTCCGCCAGCGATGGCGACAATCAGGAAAGTTACGAGAACGGGCGCCAACAGATTGCGTTGATTCGCTGAATGCGGACTGCTGTATCCGGTATCCCTGGGCATGTGCTCCGGCGCGATTTAATCGGGCCGAAATTATCTTACACCACGCTCCGATGCCGGGTTCGAACGAACATCTTAATCAATCAGGTGGGCGGCGCGGAGCACCGAAATCAGCGCAAGCAACATCATTACGACAACATACACGCGCAAACTCCATAGCAGCACGCGAACCCCGAAGGACAGCTTGCGTGGCCCGAAATGAGTGCGCCGCTTCGCTGCGACCAACTGGTCAGATTCCAGCAGTGACAGAACAACCTGCGGGTCTTCCAGGTCGGGCTGCTTCGCGTCTGCCATGACCCGATCGCGTTCGAACTCCGCTTGGTGGCCGCCTAGATGCATGTGTTCTGAGTCCAAGTCTTCCTCGCCGTTCAATCTGAGCGAAATGCCTGCAAAGAATAAAAGAATAATAGAACAGATGCTCGCTTAACCGCCCAGCCACTTCGGAAAAACAGTCGCAATACCAAATCCAATCCCCGCTATGATAAGCAAAATCGTGACCGTGACTCCCGCGACGTTTCCCCAGAAACCGTTCACATGCTCACCCATAACCTCGCGGTCATTCACCAGGAGCATAAGAAAAGCGAGCGCCGGAGGCATCGCCAGCACAGCGATCACATTGACAGTCAGCACCACAAATTCCAGCGGGAACTTAGGGATCAGCACGAGTGCCGCCGCTGCACAAGCGGACCCAATCAGAGTCAGGTAAAAGGGCCACGCATCCCGCACAGGACGATTCAAGCTGTGGCCCGTGTGCATCACCTCTCCGAAGGCATATGCGGACGAGGTCGAGATCGCAATCGCAGCCACTATTCCAGCTTCAAATATACCGAGCGCAAAAAGCGAAGCGCCCAGATGCCCAATCCACGGTTCCAGAGCCTCCGCAAATTGCGCTCCCTGAAAGTCCGATGCGTTGATGCCGTGATGAAAGAGCGGAACAGTGGCAAGAATCGTGGCGATCGCGAAAGTGGACGCGAGAAGCGTGCCGAGAGCAGTATCTATACGGCCGGCATTGATATCTCGAGGCTGCAGCCCTTTATCCACGACCGCGCTCTGCTGAAAAAACAACATCCAGGGCGTCACGGTAGCGCCGATATCCGCGAGGATCAGGACAAGAATTTCGTAATGACTGCCCGACGGCAGCGGCGTCCAGGTTAGCATCGCGTGACCGACCGCGTGCCAGTCCGGCCGCGCGAGCAGCGCAGCAGGAACAAAGAGAGCATTGAAGATCGCAAGGCCCATCGTGATGCGCTCCCACGTCCAGTAGCGGCCCGTGGTAATGGCGCCAAGCACAATCACAAGAGTAACTCCCACCGCAATGCCCGGCCGGACGCCAAAAAAGCCCAGGCCGGCGCGAACGCCGATGAATTCCGTGACGAGCGTCAGGAAATTTCCCAGCACCAGATCGCCCATCGCGAAATGACCCCAAAACCTTCCGAATCGGTCAAAAATGAGTTCGGCGTGCCCGCGGTGAGTCACGGCGCCCAACCGGACCGTCATTTCCTGCACTACGAAACCCATCGCGAAGGTGAGAACGACAAAGGGCAGAAAAAAACCGACTCCGAACCGCGCTCCGGTTGCTGCGTACGAGAGCATGCTCGGCGCATCGTTCTCACCCAGGAATACGAGGACTCCCGGCCCGATTAATAGCCACAGCAGCCGAACGCCGCCGAACGAGCCCGGGGCACCCTTTCTCCGCGCCCGCACGACTTCCCAACGATCGCGAGCGCGATCAACGTCTTCGTGGGTGAGTAAGCGTTCGAGTTCCGGTGCGGCGGGAGATGCCGCCGCCGTTTCGGTGGTGGGTTGCGCCCGGTCGGCGAGAGGAGCGATGAGCTCGTCGTTCAGTCTTTTCATGAGTTAACGCCGCTAAACCTTGGATATAAACTACGCTTAACATCCCCGCACGTCAATGGTTTGCCGCGGCTTAGGTGCAAAAATCTTCGAGAGTGGTTCCCTCTTTGCTATAGTTGAATGAGAACCGCGAGGAGCGAAGGAATGGCTGAAACCCCGAAACCACAAGTGCAGCAACAACAAGTGCAAATCAAAGCGGATGAGAAAGAGCTTCTAGGCCAATATTCGAATCTCGTGGTTGTGCATCACAATCAAGAGGAATTCACCCTGAACTTTGTGTACATGTTTCCCACCGCCCCGCAGGGAAAACTCATCGCGAGCATGATCGTAAGTCCCCGGCATGCGAAGCGACTGATGCGGGCTCTCGAAGAAAACATTTCGCGTTATGAGGCGCAGTTCGGGGCGCTACCGGAGGACCCGACTCCCAATACGGATCCGAAGGTGGGATTTATTCAGTAGTTCAGGAAACCAGTTCAGGAAATCAAGTCAGGAAGCGACAGGGTCGGCGATCACCCACCGGCCGTTGGGCTCGAGAAACTCCAGTCCGACCGCAAAGCCCTCTTGCGGAACCAGTTGACAGTAAGCTACTCGTGCGAGGGCGCGGAATGAGCCCGTGAGAGTCGCGATGGTCAACTGGTCATTCTGCTTCCAACGCCGGACGCTCAGAACTCTCGCTCCCCTCGGGCTCACATTTTCTGTAAAAGTGGTTTCCGTCCCGGGCATTTCGGGATGGCCTATGATTCGTACTCCAACTTCCATTGGAGTCCTCGTCTCGCGGCGCGAGGCAGTGAAAGTCTTAGGGACCCCCATCCCAAAGGCCATTTGTCCTCTCTCTTGTTTAAAGACAGGCGGCTACATTACGAAACCGAAATTTCTTGTCGCCGCGGCCTTTCATTCCGTAGAGTGCTCGATCGGCCGCCCCCAATAGTTTTTCAATCGAAGTTCCATCCGCGGGATACACGGAGACGCCCACGCTCGCGGAGACCAGCGGCGTCTGCCCATCGTTCATCAATTCCTCGCAAATCCGCTGGGCTGCCTGCTTGGCTTCCTGTTCGCCCGCTTCCGGAAGAATCAGCGCGAACTCATCACCGCCATACCGTGCCGGCGTGTCGATAGTGCGGCTGCTGTTTCTCAGGGCCACGCCGAGGCGCTTGATGGCCCGACTCCCCGTCAGGTGCCCATATTTGTCATTGATTTTTTTCAGTCCATCGAGATCGAAGAGCAGCACAGCGAAACTGCGACCGGTGCGGCGCGAGCGCTGAATTTCGTTCTCAAGCACTTCGAGCAATCGCCGGTGGTTGGCGAGGCCTGTGAGCGAATCGGAGGCTGCCAGGCGGCTGACCTGATCGAAAAGCTGCGCATTGTCAAGGAGCGTGCCGCCCAGCACAACAACATAGCTCATCACCATCAGCACGTGCGCCATTGTGGCAGGGGCATCGAGAACGTGTTGCGATTGGCTCATGGTGATGTGGCAGAAGACATTCAGCAGCGCTGCAACGAAAAGAGCGCGGTCGAGCGATGCGTCAGCGCGGCGCAGACGCAGCCAATACCCCACCGTGGCGACTGTGAAGATCGTGGCGGGCACCAAATCCCAGGCCCGGGGCATGAGCGCGCCCGGGTGCATTGAAGGCGGGTTGGGCAACATGAAATAGAAGACGCTGGTAAGGTAAGCGATCACGCCAACGATTAAAGTGGCGCCTGCCATTTCTTTTGCGGGCTCGCGGGCTACCGGAATCCTGCGTTCAACGGCAAGCGCAGCCAGCAGGAGCAGGCCAAGAAGAGTGCGCCCGGCGAGCCAGCCGAGAGAGATGTGCGTTCCCTCGTATCGCGAGACCAGCATGCCGCGATAAAACGTCATGCTCGTTCCCGCTTCGATCAGGCCAGCCAGGACGAAACCGAATGCAAGCATCAGGGAGATGCGATCGTGGGTGCCTCGGAAGCGGACCAGGGCGTTCGCTGCGAACGTGAATGCAATCAGGCTGCCCGACATTTCGAGGTAGGTATCGAGAAGCGGGTCCGCCATGTAGGGCGAATTTCGCAGAATCCAAACGAAAATCAGGTAACCGCTTATTGCAATCGCCCAAAGAAGGACGAGCCGAAATCGATGGATGACGCCCCAAATCTTGCCCGGAACAGCCACGAATCCCCCAAACGCCCCACACCTACCCATGAAGAAGCGAGCAACTCTTGTGCCGATTTGGAGCATGGTTTTAGTACTACATAAACCATTGATTAGAGGGTGGTTACTTAAAGGAGTAAACCCGATGGGCTGCAGTTCGGCCGGGATTTGGCACGGGTGATGAGTAGAATTGTTACAGCCCGACACCTTGGCTACCCAGCACCTAGCGGCGAACGAAACAGAGAAGAAACCACTCCCGGCAAGCCGGGGGTCTATGAAAGCGGCGGCAAGCCACTCCAAATGAGGTACCGCAAAGCTTATCCCTGAGGGGGCTGACCTTCTTCTGCTTTCTTCACTGCAGATTCGGCGCCGATGAAACCGATCTTGGAATGCTGGCCATCGCAGAAAGGCTTGTTCAAGCTGCCGCCGCAACGGCAGAGAGAGAAAGCAGGCTTACCGGTCAGGTCAAATTTATTGCCTACGGCGTCAACCAGCTCAATCGTTCCTTCGGGAGCTTCCACTCGATATGGGCCGTTGGGACGAATCGTGATTTTCACCTGAGCCATCATTATCTCCGTGTGGCGATCTCCATGCCGCGCGTTAACAATTAGAACTCGCGAGCAATCGGATCAGAGCGCCAAATTGCGAAACAGAATCGCTTAGTATTTTGGAACTGAAGGATCCACTTCGTCAGACCAAGCGAGAATACCACCCTTCAGGTTCAAAACCTTGCGAAAGCCGGCTTGCCGCAAAAATTCCGAAGCTTCGGCCGAACGCTTGCCGCTGCGGCAGTGGGCCACGATTTCGCGGGAGCTATCTAGTTCGTTCACGCGCTTCGAAAGATCGCCGAGCGGAATCAAATAACCGCCGAGGTTGCAGATCTGGTATTCGTGGGGCTCGCGCACGTCGAGAATGAACAGATTGTCGCCGCGATCGAGTCGCGCTTTCAATTCGCGCGGGGTGATTTCCGGAACCGTGGAAGCGGGCGCCGGAGCCTCCTCGCCGCGGACTCCGCAGAATTCGGCGTAGTCGATCAATTTCGTAATCGTAGGATGAGTGCCGCACACCGGGCAATCGGGATTCTTGCGCAACTTCAGTTCGCGGAATCGCATCGACAGCGCATCGAACAGCAGCAGCCGGCCCACGAGGGGTTCGCCCTTGCCGATGATGAGCTTCAGCGTTTCCACCGCCTGAATCGAACCGACGATTCCCGGCAGAACTCCGAGCACGCCGCCCTCGGCGCAAGAAGGCACGAGACCTGGCGGAGGTGGTTCAGGATACAAGCAGCGATAGCACGGACCGTCTGGATATCCGAAAACGCTGGCCTGGCCTTCGAAACGGAAGATCGAGCCATAGACGTTGGGCTTGCCGAGCAGCACACACGCATCGTTCACGAGATAGCGCGTGGCGAAATTATCCGTGCCGTCCACAACGATGTCGTAGTCTTTGAGGATATCGAGGGCGTTTTCGCTCGTGAGCATGGTCTCGAAGGTATCGACCTGAATATCCGGATTTAAGCCGCGCAAACGCTCAGCTGCCGCCTGGATTTTGGGGCGGCCTACGTCGTTCGTGCTGAAGAGAATCTGCCGCTGAAGATTCGTGAGGTCAACTCTATCGAAATCGACGAGTCCGATGCGTCCTACTCCTGCCGCGGCGAGATATTGTCCGAGCGGGGCTCCGAGGCCGCCGGTGCCGATGCAAAGCACTTTCGCCGCTTTCAGCTTGAGCTGACCATCCATGCCGACTTCCGGCATGATCAGGTGGCGGCTGTAGCGCAGGACCTCTTCTTTCGACAGGGTTAGCGAAGGCTGCGCGGTGGTGGTCGTTTTAGGCGATGCGATATCAATCTTGGATGCCATTGGGAAACTCCGTCGTAGAGCGCGCTACCGTGCGCGTTTGTTGCCTGCTCCGCCTGCGATCGAGGGGACGATGCTTACCGTGTCGCCTTCGTTCAGCCGCGTCTGATCTTTTTGCAAATAGCGAATATCCTCGTCGTTTACGTAAACATTTACGAAGCTGCGCAGGCGCCCGTCATCGGAATAGAGATGCTTCTTGAGGTCGCCGAATTTTGTGGTGAGCGCCGAGAGCGCTTCTGCTACGGTCGCGGCCTGCAATTCGACGCTTGATTGTTTACCAGCGTAGGCGCGCAACGGCGTAGGAATGATTACCTTCACTGCCATTCAGCTTCCTCCGAATCGTAGAATTAGACGTCTAACCATTTAAGATGACGCTGAGCGGGCTTCCGATTCAATCGCCTCGGGTTCGTAGCCGGAGCGGTCGTCGCGCAGGCGCCACGATGTGGTGTCGCGCGGTTCGCCCTTCAGCACGCTGACGATGATATAGCTATACCACGGCCACGCATGGTCGCGATCGAATTCACTTGGCCGGGCCGGAGCATCGGGATGCGAATGATACCAGCCGAGCAGATCCAGATGCTTGTCGGCGGCGGTCTTTTCTGCGAGGCGCACGTCGTCGGGCGTTAGCTCGAAACGATTGCGCGGCGAGTCGTCTCGCCTATTCGCGAGCGAAAGCAGATCTATAATTTCGCGTGAGCCCTCGCCATCGCTGCCAAGTAACGCGCCGCAGCACTCGTGGGGATAGGTTTCGACGCCGTGGGCTTGAATCTTTTGCAGCAGGGCTTCTCGGATTTTCAGGGGCGCGATGGTCATGGCCGAGAAATCAGTCTTCGCTCCAAAATCGCTCGCTTAAATATTTCTCGCCCGAATCGGGGAAGACAGTGATGATCACCGCGCGCGCTCCGGCGGGCAATCGTCGCGCGACGTGAAGACAGGCGCACAGAGCGCCGCCCGAACTTACGCCAGCGAGAATGCCCTCTTCGCGCGCCAGGCGTTTCACCATTTTTTGCGCGTCTTCGGTGCGCACGGCGAGATCTTCGTCAGCAAGCTCCGGGTCATAAATCTTTGGGACGATCGCGGTGGCCATGTGCTTCAGGCCCTCGAGCCCGTGGAACCCGGAATCGGGCTGCATGCTGATGCAGCGAATCTTGGGGTTGAACTCCTTCAGGCGGCGCGTGGTGCCGACGAACGTGCCGCTCGTTCCCAGGCCCGCGACGAAGTGAGTGATTTCGCCGCGGGTTTGCTCCCAGATTTCTGCGGCGGTGCCGTTGTAATGCGCGGCCGGGTTTGCGGCGTTGCTGTACTGGTCGGGGTAGAAATATTTATCCGGCTCGGCTTTGTAAATTTCGCGCACGCGACGGATCGCGCCGTCCGTGCCTTCTTCGCCGGGAGTCATCACCAGCTCGACGCCGTAGGCTTGCAAGATTTTGATCCGCTCAGGCGACGCGCTCGACGGGAGACACAGTTTCACTTTATAACCGCGAGCCGCGCCCACCATCGCATATGCGATGCCCGTGTTGCCGCTGGTCGCGTCGAGAATAATCTTCCCCGGACGCAAATCGCCCTTGCGCTCACCCTCGCGAATCATCGAGTACGCGGCGCGATCTTTTACCGAGCCACCGGGATTAAACCATTCTGCCTTTGCCAAAATCTGAATCGCAGGCGCGAACTCTGCCGCAAGGCGATCGATCCGCAACAAGGGCGTGTGCCCGATCTGATCGAGCAGATGTTCGCCTATCCGCGCTGCCGTCTCCACGCGCGATGGGGATAATGCCGCCGATTTTTTTGCCACACTCACGACAGATTTACCTTCCAATTCGTTCACCTTCCGAGAGTCAATACCACGAAGCAGGGCGGTATTCCGCTAATTTCGAAGAGTTTAGCAGACGCTTGCTCTAGTCTATCACCCACGGCCAGCTCATCTGCCATGCCGTTTTGATGCAGCCAGCGCCGTGTAAGGAGCACATATTTGGCTTTACAGCACCGCAGCGAATTCTTATCCTCAAAGGCTATGTGGTATGTGAACAATCTGTTTGACCAGGCGCAGGTGGAATCGCTCTCCGCAAAAGGGTTCCTCGTTCGCAGTTCGGGCGGCGTGGTGCGCATCGAGAAGTACGATTGTGGAGCGGAGCTGCGCAAGACGCCGGAAGGCCGCTATCAGATGACCGTGATTCCCACGATCATGATGTGCGGCCAATTCACGCGCCTGTGGGACGCGGGTTACCAGAAATTCCTACTATCCAACGAAGGGAAAAAGTATCCGGTGCTGGTTCAACAGCTCGCGAGCTTGCGCAAATTCAACGAAGAGCTGCGCACCGCGCTCGGAGTGCCCACCTACTACAACGAAGCGATCGGCTCAACCTGCCAGCTGAGTGTCTACGACCGTGTGAAGGGTCGCCCCGGCGACAATCCCGACGAAACCGTCGGCGCAGAAGAAAAAGTCGAGCACTAGCTGGCAATCATCAAACTAAATTCCACGCTGCAGCCAATCAAATCAAACTTGCGCAGCGAGCCGACCCACTTGTGCACGCCCGTTGCGCGGCTTCGCGCCGTTTGTCCGCGCGCCACCTGTCCGCGTGCATTTGCCGCACAGCCCAAAGAACTCTGTGCGATATCGTTCGACGCGAAAACCGACGCCGCGCGACACATGGCCAAGGATATGCGCGGGCAGTTTGATCGTCACGTCCCGCAGTGCGCCACAGTGGTTGCAAATCAGATGATCGTGCCGTTCGATGACCGGATCGTATCGCGCCGCCTCATCCGCAAAATCGACCCGCGCGATCATTCCCTTTCGCTCCAGCCAGTTCAGGGAATTGTAGATCGTGGCGTACGCCACTCCCGGGCGGCGCTTTCTCACAGTACGAAACACTTCCGCCGCCGTTGGATGAGCATTCGCTCCGCGGAGCATTTCCAAGACCACGCTTCGGTAATGCGTCAGTCTTCCTGCTATTCGCATCGCATTTCCTCAATTCAGATTTGGTCCGCGCTGGTAAAGACTTTGACTTCGCGAAACGAGAAAAGGTTTTTTCGGGTGAGGTAAATTTCTTAAGAATTAGGAAAATTCCAAATTTCGGATGCTGCGTATACCTGAAATGAGAGTGGGCAGAGTTCGATGCTACTTGGGGACCTGTTCCAATTGGCGTCGCAGCTGCGCCACGTTCACCCGATGTTGCGCAACGAACCGCGAGCCCAGAAAAATCACCGGAACGTCGTTGGTATAGCGGTCATGAAGGATTGGATCGTCATCGACGTCCACCTCGCGCAACATCGCGCCGAATTCTCGAGCGAGCGGCATGATGGCAACGCGGGCCTCTTCGCACAGCGTGCAACCCTCGCGTGTGTACAGGGTAATTTCGCGCGGGTTAACGATCGCCAGCCGTCCATCCTCCGTCCGCGCATAGAAATCGTTTTCCCCTTCGCGGAGTAAACCGCTTTTCACAAGCTCAGAAACGGCGTCGAGGACCGCCTCGCGCTGTTTGGGGTCATTTCCGCCGACAAATTCGAACATTGTGTGCAGGTCGAGCGAATCGCGCTCGAGTTGGTCGTAAAGCGACAGCACGCGCTGTTGTGTGGAATCCATTTCGCGCAGCTTCGTTTACCCCTACTAAGGCTTCAGAGTGTAGTACCGCTGGAAGGTGCCGATGAAAGGATAGAAAGCACGCGCCCGGTAAAGCTCTGCAATCTGCCGGATATGTCCAAGGTCGTGGCATGCCCATTCATTCAGAAATTGGCCGATCGTGACCTGTCCTGATTCTTCGTGCTCTCCCGTGCGACCGATGGCACCGGCTGGAAGATAACGCAGCCAGGAAAGCGTGCGATCGCGCTCATGGCAGAACTGCTTCAAATGCTCGCGAGCTTTGCCCGCATACTTGCCAGCCTTGTATGCAGCATTCTGATCGTAGTTATGAAGCACGGGATTTTTCTCGTCGAGCATTTTCTGCACGCGCTCGCGGAATCCCACTACTTCCACGTCCGCCAGATGCGCCAGCACTTCGCTGATGGACCAGCGGTCCATCGCCGGTTTCCAGTGCAGTTGATCCTCGTTCGCCGCCCAGATAGTTTTTTCGATGATGATGGGCGTTTGCTCCAGAAGGGCCAGTCCTGGCAGCGCGTCTGGACTCGGTGAAGCGGCCATCAATTCCCTCCGTCGCCGCGAATATCGACAGAACCATTTTATACCGTAACACCGCGCCGGTAGTCGAAGCGCTTTCGGAAACATCGCCAAGGCTTCGGCGGCGCTTGTGCCTAAATCGCGCGCATGGTAAACCCGAATGCGAGGTTTTAGACGCAATGGCCGACGTGGTAGCACTGATGGACGATCTTTTTTTTCAGGCGAAGGTGATGGAGACGGCGAAGCATCTTGGCCTCAATCTGCGCATCTGCGGGACGCCCGACGCGTTTCTCGCCGAAATCGGACAGCAAGCTCCCGGGCTGATCGTTGTCGATTTAAATGCGCGCTCCGAGCCGCTGTCCGCTATCGAGCGCCTTCCGGCCAGCGCTCGCGAGATCCCGGTGGTCGCCTTTCTTTCTCATGTTCAGACGGACCTTGCGGCCAAAGCGCGGGCGGCGGGCTGCCGTGAAGTGATGCCTCGATCCCAATTCACGCAGAACCTGGCAACCATCCTCGCGCGCGCTAAATCCCACCCGTCATGAATTTGCGCTCTTTCTCAGCAGCATTCGCCATAGTGGCGCTGGCCGCCGCTACCTCAATGCTTTGCCCCGCACCGACGCGCGCCCAAAATAATGCTGCATCCGACGCAGCCTCCGCTCTCTCCGCAGCACTGTCAGCGGCCTGCCGCGCAAATGAGACTCAGTTCGTAAATTATCTGACGGCTGATAGCGCCTCAGCCTTCCGCGCGCTTCCGGTCAATCAGCGAACTGCATTTGTACGGCGGTTTGCGCTCACCGACGATCCAGGGAAGCCGCTCGCTTCTACCGACGCGCAGAACCATACCGTCCTGCGCTGCGAAGCGTCGAAGGGTACGGTGGAATATCGCTTCGGGGACGTACGTGTCCATGAGAACCTCGCCTTCATTCCTGTGACGGTGCTTAACCTCGAAGACACGGAATTTGGCCTCGTCCGCGAGAACGGTGCATGGAGGCTTATCTCGCTCGGCGTGGTGCTTCTCGACATTCCGCAGTTAGCAAAGCAGTGGGACGCGGCCGACCTTACCGCGCGCGAAGAGACTGCCATACAAACCCTTCGCGATCTGGCCAGCGCGATCGACACGTACAACCGCGCCTGGGGCAAGCTGCCTGAGTCGCTTTCGGTGCTAGGACCTGCACCCCCCGGGCAGATTTCACCCGAACAGGCCGCTCTGGTGAGTGCCGAACTCGCAGCCGGAAAACAAGACGGCTACGTATACCGCTACCGAATCAATCCCGACAAAAACGGCAACGACACGAAATTCGAGCTCGCCGCGACGCCTGAGAAATATGGCCAGAACGGCCATCGCTCTTTTTTCTTCGATAGCCAGGGAAGAATTCACGGTGACGATAAACACGGCGTCGTGGCCACCCCCGAAGATCCCCTCATCGCGGGTGAAAAGTCGGAGTGACGGTGCGGAACCCTCAGGTATAATGCCAGTCTTGTCTTGAACATCAGCGGCCGGAAATAACCGCAAGGATAGCGAATGTCCCAGGTGGCGTCGGCAACTTCTCAGTCATCAAATCCTGCGAAACTGATCGCGGATCGGATCCTTCGCGGCGAAGGTGTTGCGCTTGACGCACTGCGGATCGCTGCCGCCAATATCCTGCTTGTGCTTTGCGCTCACATAGTAATCCCGCTGCCGTTCACCCCGGTTCCGGTCACCGGTCAAACGTTCGGCGTGCTGCTTGTCGCCGTCCTTCTTGGCTCGCAACGCGGAATGCTGACCTGTGTTCTATACCTGCTCGAGGGCATGGCAGGCCTTCCCGTTTTTCAGCCGCTTGGCATGCCTGGGCCGCTCCGGCTCGCGGGACCCACGGCCGGCTATTTGCTCGCATATCCATCGGCTGCGTTTGTGACGGGCTGGCTCATTGAACATATTTCCGCACGCAGCTTTTCTCGTTTTCATGCCGTTCGGCTGACAGGTGCGCTCCTTGGCGGCGAAGCGATCATCTTCGCTGGCGGCTGCACTTGGCTCGCGCTGGGAATAGGATTGGGATGGACCGGAGCAATTTACGCGGGCGCGCTTCCCTTTATACCGGGCGAAATAATAAAGATCGCATTGGTATTGGCGGTTGTGCAAGGCGCCGAATTGGCGTGGAAACGCGCATAGCATTCGGTTTTACGGGTGAACCTGGTAAGCGATGAGATAGAACCGGTGCGGAACAGCACTTTCTAGAATCTATTTTCCTTTTTACAACCTATGGCCACACTTAGCACGCCGCCAAAACAATCTCCTGAAGAGCGCGTCCGCTCCGCGAACCAGCGTTTCTATGCCGCTTTCGAATCGCTCGATATGGCGGAGATGGAAGCCGCATGGGCGCACGACGACAATGTCGAGTGCGTGCAGCCGGGCGGCGAATTGCTGCTTGGTTGGGACGAGGTGCGCGGCAGTTGGGCTCGCATTTTTGCAAATACCAAGCGTGTGCGCATTGCGCTGAGTTCGATCTGGGTCCGAGTCGAAGGCGATGTGGGTTGGGTGGCGTGCACGGAGCACGTTACGACCGCCTTTACGGATGGCTTTGACGAAGCAGTGATCCAGGCAACGAATATTTTTGTACGCGTTGGCAGCGACTGGCTGATCGTGGCTCATCACGCATCGCCGCTTCCGGTGCCCACCAGCTCAACGGTTCAATAGCTGCGGAGATTTGCCAGCGGATTTCCCCGGTAGCGGCCTGTACGACTTTTCCACGGTGTGGTAATCTACTTTCCTCAAGAGACGCAGCGAACAACAGCGCTAACTCCGAAGAACGCAACTACTGCAGCGGGTCCGACGGTCTTGCACTGCGTCATCTCAGCCCTGCGCGGTGAAGAGCGTCTCACGAAAGCGCCAGGATGGATCCCATGACGGCCACACCGGCAGCTTTGCCCAAAACTGCTGAGCTTCGCCTTGCACATTCGCCCGATAGCGACGACGCTTTCATGTTTTACGCGCTGGCTACCGGCAAGGTGCGTCTTCCCGGCGTGAAATTCACGCACATCCTCTCCGATATCGAATCTCTGAATCAGGCCGCGAGCAAGGAAACCTACGACATCACAGCGGTGAGTTTCTACGGCTATACGTTTGTCGCCGACAAATACATTTTGATGGATTGTGGCGCGAGTTTTGGCGAAGGTTACGGGCCGATCGTAGTCTCATCACACCCGATCAAGAAAACTGAGCTTGCCGGACGCAAAATCGCGATTCCTGGCGCGCTCACAACCTCCTATCTCGCGTTAAAGCTTTTCGAGCCCAACGTCGAAGTGGTCACCATGCCATTCGACAAAATTCTAGATGCTGTGCAGGCCAAAGAAGTGGAAGCGGGCCTGCTGATTCACGAGGGCCAGCTGCTTTTCTCGCAAGTCGGCTTGCACCGCGTGGTTGACCTTGGCCAATGGTGGCAGGAAACCACGCAACTACCCTTGCCACTCGGCGCCAATGCGATTCGCCGCTCGCTCGGAACAGAGCTTGGATTGCAGGTGGCGCGCGTGATTCGCGACAGTGTTTCGTACGCTCTGGAGCATCGCGATGCGGCGCTCAACTATGCGCTGCAGTTCGCGCGCGATATGGATCCGGTGCTCGCTGATAAGTTCATCGGCATGTACGTGAATCGCTGGACGCTCGACTACGGAGAAGAAGGACGTCGCGCCGTTCGCGAACTTCTCGATAGAGGCAAAGCCATCGGCCTGGTTCCGTCGTCGTTCAAGGTAGAGTTCCTTTCCGACGCCGCATAAAATTCTGCGTCGCAACGGGTGATTGTCTTCCGGACTCGCCCAATCACACCACGCCCTCGTTCCGCTGCACCCGTGAGAAGATTGAGTTAGCAACATGAAGAACCTGATTCAACAGGGCCTCGCCCTTCGCGAACTTCTCCGCGAGCGCATCCTCGTGCTGGATGGCGCGATGGGCACCATGCTGCAACAGGAGAACCTGACCGCCGCGGATTTCGGGGGCGCCCATCTCGAAGGCTGCAACGAAAATCTCAACGTCACGCGGCCCGACGTGGTTCTGGGGATTCACCGCAAATACCTGGAAGCCGGTGCGGACATCATCGAGACGAATACGTTCGGCAGCACACCGCTCGTTCTCGCCGAATATGGGCTCGGCGATCGAGCCCCAGAAATCAGCCGTTGCGCTGCCGAGCTTGCCTCGCAAGCGGTGCGCGAATTCTCAAAAGGTTCCAAGCCGCGCTTCGTGGCAGGCTCGATGGGGCCTACAACGAAGGCCATTAGCGTTACCGGCGGCGTGACATTTTCGCAGCTTCACAAGAATTATCTTGAGCAGGCTCGCGGCCTAATCGAAGGCGGCGCCGATCTTCTTCTTCTCGAAACCTGCCAGGATACGCGCAACATCAAAGCCGGCATTCTCGCGATTCAGGATCTCAGCCGCGAAATCGGCGCGCCAATCCCGCTGATGATTTCCGCAACGATCGAAGCCATGGGCACAATGCTTGCCGGCCAAGGCATCGAAGCGCTCTGGACGTCGCTCGATCACGTCGAATTGCTTTCGCTCGGCCTGAATTGCGCGACAGGTCCTGAATTCATGACCGATCACATCCGCACGTTGCAGTCGCTTACCAGCCGATACGTCTCGTGCTACCCGAACGCGGGATTGCCCAACGAGGAAGGCCGCTATGGCGAAACTCCGACTTCGCTAACGGAACAGCTCGAGAGATTCGTGGATCGCGGCTGGCTCAATATCGTGGGCGGCTGCTGCGGGACCACCGAGGAACACATTCGCGCAATCGCACAAATGGCCGAAGGAAAAGCGCCGCGCCGTCCTGTCGAACAGAAGCATCGCGCCGTCTACTCCGGTATCGAAATGATCGAAGCCGAGGAAAGCACGCGCCCGTTGATTGTTGGCGAGCGCACCAACGTGATCGGTTCGCGGGCTTTCAAGAATCTTGTCGCCGCCGAACAATGGGAAGAAGCCACAGAGATCGCCCGTCGCCAGGTAAAAAGCGGCGCGCACATCGTCGATGTCTGCCTGCAGAGCACCGATCGCGACGAGATCAAGGACATTCCGCCCTTCTACGATCAGCTCATTCGCAAAATCAAAACGCCGCTCATGATCGATACCACGGACGCGGCCGCGATCGAACTAGCGCTCACCTATTGCCAGGGAAAAAGCATCATCAATTCCATCAATCTCGAAGACGGCGAAGAAAAGCTCGAGCGCGTTTGCCCGCTGGCACGCTCTTATGGCGCAGCAATCATCGTCGGCTGCATCGATGAAGACCCTAATCAAGCCCAGGCGTTCACTCGCGAGCGAAAACTCGAAATCGCCGAGCGTTCCTACCAGCTGCTTACTGGGAAATATGGAATCCGGGCGGAAAATATAATCTTCGATCCGCTCGTCTTCCCTTGCGCGACAGGCGATGAAAATTATATTGGTGGCGCCGTCGAAACGATTGAAGGCATTCGCCTAATCAAAAAAAGTATTCCGCACGTTCGCACGGTTCTCGGAATTTCCAACGTATCTTTCGGCCTTCCGCCCGGAGCTCGCGAGGTCGTCAACTCTGTTTTTCTCTACTACTGCACGAAGGCCGGCCTCGATCTCGCCATTGTCAATGCTGAGCGGATCGAGCGCTTCCCTTCGATCCCCGAGCACGAGCGCACGCTGACTGAAAATCTACTCTTCAATCGCGTCCCAGCTGAAATCCCGGAATGGCATCCGCAAGCCGAAATAATTCTCGACGCCCCCGCCGACTGGCGTGAGCAGTCGCGCGAGCAGAAAGCCGCCATCAATCAATTCCACATTGCCGCGATCACCGAACATTTCCGCGCCGCCGGCTCGCGCAAAAAAGCGCGTCCCGAAGATCTCCCGCTCGATCAGCGCCTGGCGAACTACATTCTCGAGGGCTCAAAAGACGGCCTCATCGCCGACCTCAATAAAAAGTTAGCAGAAGGCGTGGCCCCACTCGACGTCGTCAACGGCCCGCTGATGGCAGGCATGGCCGAAGTGGGACGGTTGTTCAACAACAACGAGCTGATCGTCGCCGAAGTACTGCAATCCGCTGAAGCGATGAAGACCGCCGTCAATCACCTCGAACAATTCATGGAAAAATCCGCCACCGAACGCCGCGCCAAGATAGTTCTCGCCACGGTCAAAGGCGACGTCCACGACATTGGAAAAAATCTCGTAGAAATAATCCTGAAAAACAACGGCTACGACGTGGTCAATCTCGGCATCAAAGTTCCGCCCGAAGATCTAATCCGCGCGCACAAAGAGCATCATCCCGACGCAATCGGTCTTTCCGGTCTTCTGGTAAAAAGCGCGCAGCAAATGGTCACCACCGCCGCAGACCTTCGCGAAGCCGGAATCCGAGTCCCGCTTCTCGTCGGCGGCGCAGCGCTCTCTGAAAAATTCACGAAGCTGAAGATCGCGCCGCAGTACAGCACCGCCGTTTGCTATGCGAAAGATGCCATGACCGGGCTGCGCCTGATGAATCAGCTCAGCGACCCGTCGCAGCGCAATGCTGCGCTTCAAGCGCACACTCACGCCGAAACGCTCGCGCTCGACGAACCCACTCCGGGACCTGCCGCCGCGCCGATCACCGACGCCCGCTCGCCGCGAATTCGCACCGATATCCCGATTCCACCAGTCGCGTACCTCGATCGCAAAATCCGCGCCGTCCCGAATCTCACCGAGATCTGGAGCTACATAAATCCGTTCATGATCTATGGGCGCCATCTCGGCTTCCGCGGAAACTTCGAGAAAGCTCTCTCCGAACGCGATCCGCGCGCCCTCGAACTCTTCAACAACATGGAAGAAGTCCGCCGTGAGGCAGCGACCTTTATGAAAATTTCCGCCGTCTGGCAATTTTTCGAAGCCGAGCGCAACGGAAATTCGATCGCGCTATACGCACCCGACTCCGGGTCGCCGATTCACACTTTTCATTTCCAGCGCCAAACTCCTCCCGGCGATCTCAGCCTGAGCGACTACATCCTCCCCGCAACGAATGGCTCGCGCGATCATGTGGCGCTCTTCGTCGTCACCGCAGGCGCCGGCATTCGCGACCGAGCCGAAGCAGCCAAATCCGCCGGGCGTTATTTTTATTCGCACGGACTTCAAGCGCTTGCAATTGAAACAGCCGAAGCCTGCGCCGAATGGCTGCACCGCCGAATCCGCGAAGATTGGGGCTTCCCCGATCCTTCATCGCTCACGATGGCCGACCGCTTCACCTCGCGATACCGCGGCAAGCGTTACAGCTTTGGCTATCCCGCTTGCCCCAATCTCGAGGATCAGTCCGGTATTTGGCTGCTCCTGCGTCCAGAAGAAATCGGCGTGCACCTCACCGAAGGCATGATGATGGACCCGGAGGCCAGCGTTAGCGCCCTCGTTTTCCATCATCCCGATTGCACATACTTCTCAGTCGGCGATTCGCGCGACTCTTAGTTCGTCCGCACTCCGCGTATCAATTTTCGAATTTTGTTCACCTGGATGAAATTTGACGCGGCATGGCCCGCCGCAGATACTTCTCCATGCCGCTCGCTCAAGCGGAGTTTTTTGCGGCACACCGATGCTCAAACGGCAGGCAGGGTTTATTCGACTCTCGTTTCTAGGCCTGGTTCTGTGCTTTCTACTTTTCGGTTGCGGTGACACCTGCTTCGTCATCACCGGCATCTTTCCAAATACAACTTCCGCCACAAATCCGCCCACCTGCAAGCTCGGCGACGGCACCGGAACTATCATCGTGGGAATCAATTCCTCTCGCCCTTCGCCGGAGGTTCCGGCGTCGCCAAATCTTCAGCACCTCTTCATCACTTTGCGCGGAGTCGATGCGAGCCCCGATGCCATCGCAGCCCAAGACTCTCCCGATTGGCAGGCACTCGCACCCGAACTCGCAAGTGAGCCCATTCAAATTGATCTGATGAATACCTCCGGGCCAGGTGCTTCATGCGCGCCGAGCCTCACTCGAAAGGCGACCGTCCGCGCCGGAGAGTACCGCCAGATTCGCCTGCGCCTCGTTTCCGATCAGCCGACCGCTGGTGGCCCACTGCCAAAGCAGAACGAATGCGGTGGCTCGAGCTTCAACTGTGTTGTAGACACAAACGGACACACGCACGCCTTGGTATTGAAAAACGGAGAACACGATTTGCTGATTACGTCGGACCACATTGCAGACGGCTCTTTCAACGTGCTTCCCGGCACAGAGACCCAACTCTCAATCGCATTCGAACCCTATTCGTCGCTTGCTACAGCTGTCAGCGATGCTGTGCAAGTGCTGCCGGTGTTTTCTGCAGAAACAGCCGCCGGGTGCGCACCCTCTTTGTCCTCACCTTAGCACTTGGCGCTTGTAGCAGAGTTCACCTCCACGCCCGCCTTGACGCTCCCATCCGTTTCGTCTAACTTCATCGCGATTCCCTTTAGAGGCCGTTAGCATGAGCCTGGCGCCTGACCAAAACCTTCCCGGCTTGCATCTTGCAAGCACCGGTAGCTATCCGCGCATCGGCGACGGACCCGAACTCCAGGCTCTTCGTCGCGCCACCGCGTCGCTCGATCGCGGAGAACGTAACACAGCAGACATCCTTGACGCCGAAAACGAAATGACGCGTCACGCTATCGCCGACCAACTCAAAGCCGGCCTCGAAGTGATCACCGACGGACAAATCCGTTGGTACGATCCGATCTCGCACATCGCGTCCAAACTCGACAACGTTAAAATCGCCGGCCTTCAGCGCTATTTCGACACCAACTTCTATTTTCGCCAGCCAGTGATCACCGGCGCACCCAAGCGGAGCAATGCGCTTGTCGCAGCAGATTTCAGTTTCGCTCGCAACGCGCTCGGACACCTTCCAACACCGAAGAATCTCGCAGGTAAACTCTCCATTAAGCCGGTCCTCACCGGTCCCTACACATTGGCTAAGTTTTCGCTTTCCGCTCACACTGGAAACGGTGCTGTCGATCCTTTCTCATCGCTCGAAGCGCGCGCTCTTGCTTATGCGGAAGCGATTGGCGCTGAGATTGCCGCGCTCGCAGAAATCGGAGCCTCATTGATTCAAATCGATGAGCCCGCGATCGTTAAATATCCAGAGGATTGGAAGATTTTCGAAAAGGCCATCGTGAAGCTCATTGCAGCGCGTGACAAATCTGCCGCGGACGGGAACCGCCCTGACTTAGCGCTGTATGTTTACTTTCATGATCCAGCTCCGCTCTACGAAAAACTCGTCGCGCTTCCGATCGATGTCCTCGGTCTTGATTTCACTTATAATCCGAAACTCGCTGAACTCGTCGCTTCTGCTGGCTCCCCCAAACCTCTCGGCCTCGGTCTCATTGATGGACGCAACACCAAACTGGAAGATGTCGATGACGTTGCCCGCCAGATCGATCGGCTTCTACCCAAAATTCAGGGTGGACGTGCCTATCTGAATCCATCCTGTGGGCTCGAGTATCTTCCTCGCGATCGCGCCCTTGCCAAGCTTGAGCTGCTCGCAAAAATCCGCGCGGCCGTGGCGACCTAGAGGACTTCTACAGGCATGAGCCGCGAAAAACTCGAACGCCTCGGTCTGCAACTACCTCTTTTCCCCACTACTTCGGTCGGCAGTTTTCCCAAGCCCGATTATCTCGTCCGCGCTCGCGCCGATTTCGCAAAAGGCAAAATTACAGCGCAGCAGCTTAGAGACTTGGAACGCAAAGCCACCATGTTTTGGATTGAAGCCCAGGAAAAACTCGGCGTGGACGTTCTCGTGGACGGCGAAATGTATCGAGGCGACATGGTGGCGTATTTTGCGGAGCGCCTTCCCGGATTCACCGAGGGCGGCCTCGTCCGCGCTTACGGCAATCGTTACTATCACAAGCCGATCATAACCAGCGAAGTCTCCTGGCCCGGCCCCGTGACGGTGGATTCCTGGCAGTTCGCCCAAAGCCTGACGAAAAAACCTGTAAAGGGAATGCTCACAGGCGCCTACACGATCATGGATTGGAGCTTCAACGAGCACTATCCCGATCGCCGCTCCACCGCCATCGCTCTCGCCGCCGTGATCCGCAAGGAAGTCGAGGCTCTCATCGCGGCCGGTTGCAAGATCATTCAGATCGACGAGCCCGCGCTCTCCGTCCGCCCAGAAGAGTTGCCGATCGCGCTCGAAGCCATGGAGCTCACTACGAAGAATCTCGATGCGTATTTCATCACCCACGCGTGTTACGGCGAATTCGAACACATTTATCCAGGCATGCTCGACCTCGCCGTCGATAATTTCGATCTTGAAATGTCCAATAGCGATCTCGACCTTCTCGAGATATTCCGCCGCCACCCGTTTACGAAAGACATCAGTTTCGGCGTCGTCGACGTTCATTCTCACACAATGGAGACTCAGGAAGCGGTGCGCGGGCGTGTGGAGAAAGCGCTCACTATTCTTCCCAAGGAAATAATCTGGATCGATCCTGACTGCGGGCTGAAGACTCGCACCGTCGAGCAAGCCATCGAGAAGCTTCGTCTTTGCGTTGAGGCGGCGAAATCGTTTCGCTGAAATACCGTTATCTCTTTTTGTACTTTCCCTCGAATCGATTCTGGACTAGTATCTCGCCCGCGTTACGATGAATAACGATGCCCGGGGAAATCATCGAGATCATGCCTGACGACGATCCGAGGCCCAGGCCCGAAGCTACGGCCTTCGCTAACCAATACGCTGCACTCCTCGCTGAGCACGCAATCCAAAACAACGATCAGAGTCTCCGGCGCCACGCCGTCGGACTGTCGGTCTGGATGGCGTTTGCCGTTGCGGCCGGTGCAGTCATCGCATCTGCATTCGTTTATTTTCTCGCCTACTAGCGAGCCTTGCCTGTTTTTCGCTTCAGTGCCACAAGCCACCGCGGCTCCCGTGCGAGCACAGAACTATTGCCCGTTCGTCCGCTTTCGGAAAACTTGACGCACGAATCCCATTCACATAAATTCGCTTCGCTGATGAAAGCTCCCTCAAAATTTGTTTTCGTCGCTTGGCTGCTGGCTATTCTCCCGGCTGTCGCCACCGCTCAGTATCCTCAGTCGCCACAGATCCCTGCTCAGCAGCATTTCGACTGGCCTGCGCGGCCCGTGCGCGGCGCGAAAGCGATGGTAGTGAGCGACGAAAAGCTCGCATCGGATGTGGGCGCCGAAATCATGAAGGGCGGAGGCAATGCGATTGACGCAGCTGTTGCCGTAGGATTCGCTCTCGCTGTCGTCGACCCTGAGGCAGGCAATATTGGAGGAGGCGGCTTTATGCTCGTCCGCCTTGCCAATGGCCGCACCGCTTTCATTGACTATCGCGAAGTGGCACCAGCGAAAGCCTCCCGCGATATGTACGTCAAGTCCGACGGAACGGTAGACTCGCAAGCATCGCTCATCGGATATCGAGCGGTCGCCGTTCCCGGCACTGTCGCAGGACTTGCCCTCGCTCTCAAAACCTACGGCACTATGAGCCTCGATGACGCGATGGCCCCGGCGATTCGTCTCGCTGAAGACGGATTCCCAGTCAGCGAGACACTCGCAGCGTCGCTCCGCTCGATGGAAACGGTCTTCGATCAATTCCCGACGACCCGCCGGATTTTCCTCAAGAACAGCGCCTACTATCGGCCTGGCGAAATCTTTCGGCAGCCGGAGTTGGCCGCCACGCTGAAACGCATCGCCAAAAACGGCCCTGACGAATTTTATCGCGGCCGAACGGCTCGCGACCTGGCCGCCGAAATGAAGCGCGAAGGCGGCCTGATTTCGCAAGAAGACCTCGCGCATTACAAGCCGATAATTCGCAGACCGCTGACAGCCGATTACAAAGTGAATGGCCATACTTGGCAGGTAATCACCAGTCCGCCGCCCAGTTCAGGAAGCATTGCGATTGAAGCGCTCAACATCCTTGCTCCCATCGAATTGAAATCGTGGAACGATGCGCAGTCTGTCCACTGGGCAATTGAAGCCATGCGGCGCGCCTTTGCTGATCGCTCTACCTATCTCGCCGATCCCGCTTTCGCAAAAATTCCGCTGCGCGGCATGATGTCTACCTGCTACGCCGACGTGCTTCGCCGCACGATCGACCCCGAGCGTGCCTCATCGAGCGAGAAAATCCACGCCGGAAATCCCGCAGCTTTCGAAGACGCGAGCCCGACGCCGGGGCCTTGTCCGCAAATTCCAAACCCGGCCGACGCCGCGCAAATTGGCGATGCCTTCCATCAAAACTCTGCGTCGATCGCAACCGACGGCCACACAACCCACTTCTCCGTCGTCGATGCCTCCGGCAATGCCGTCGCCAACACCTACACTCTCAACAATCTCTACGGCTCCGGCGTCGCCACTGCAGATGGCTACTTCCTCAACGACGAAATGGACGATTTCACCGCGCACCCCGGCACGCCGAATCTGTATGGCCTCATTCAATCCGAAGCCAACGCGATTGCGCCGGGCAAGCGCCCGCTCAGCTCGATGATGCCGACGATTCTTCTCCGCGATGGCCAGCTCAGCTTCGTCACCGGCGCACGCGGCGGCCCGCGCATCATCTCCGGCACGTTGCTGACGATTCTCAACTGGATGCGTCTCGGCGAAGACGCGCAAGCCGCGATCAACACGCCGCGCTTTCATCAGCAATGGCTACCCGATACCGTCCTCCTTGAGCCCAATTTCCCGCCGGATGTCGCAAAGGATCTCGAAGCCCGCGGCTACAAATTCGCCGACAAAACAGGTTGGGTTGGCCTCGTGGAAGCCATCGGCATCGATCCAAAAACAGGCGAACGGCTCGGCGCTCCCGAGCCCCGCCGCCCCGGCGCTGCCTCAGGTTTCTAAGCAATCCGTTGCATCACTCTTGCTTTCCCACCCGTATCGCTTGTCGTCCCGTCGAAATTCGCCGAGCAACACGCGTTTGCAATCTCGCCCGCACCTGCTACCCTAATCCGTCATGAACCGCTCGCGTTATCACGCACAAATTTGTCGGCCGCCGATCGCGAGGCCCTAATGCGCCGCATTCTCTCCACGTACCGCTACATTCACCAACCGTTGACGGCGGGGCTTTGGGGGGAAATTTCACGCGCAAAAATCGACGCAATTGAGGTCTTTTGCGCCCCTAGCCATTTCAATTACCGTGACGAGCAAAAGATCCGCGAGCTGTCGGACGCCCTTGGCGAATATCACCTCGAGCTTCACTCCCTGCACTCACCTACTGAGCGCGACTTGGCGCCCGGTCGCGAAAGCGGCGTCCCCATCTCGATTTCGGATGTCGAGCGCATCCGCCGGCTCGATGCCGTTGACGAGGTAAAGCGCGCACTTGATGTCGCCGAGCGCGTCCCGTTCCGCTATCTTATTCAGCACATTGGACATGGCCGCGACGCAGCAGACCCACGAAAACTCGATGCGGCCTTCACTTCGCTCGAAATTCTCAGTGTCTTCGCCAAAGCTCGCGGCGTCACGATCGCCCTCGAAAACACCCCAAACGAAATCGGCGCGCCCGCCTCGCTCCAGCACTTCATCGTCGACACGCACTTGCATGACCTGCGCCTCTGCCTCGACACAGGCCACGCGCACATGGACGCAACCGTCGAGGTCGCCTTTGACGCGATGCGCGATCGGTTAGTCACCTCGCACATCCACGATAATCACGGCGAAAAGGACGAGCACTTGCCACCGTACGACGGCACGATCGATTGGGACGCAGCTCTCGGAGCATTTGCTAACGCGCCTCAACCGGTTGCCATGGTGCTCGAATTAAAAGCGCAGCCGGACGGAGCACCGACTCTCGATCAAATCCGCGCCGCGTTCGACAAGCTCGAGAAAAATCTGGACACAAAGCGCGACCGCGCCACCAAATCCTGATCGCGAACCCAAATGAAACGGACGACCGAATGACCCAACAAGCGCAAGCCCCCACTCCCAACGCCACGCCAATCATCACCATCGAGCAATCCGGCCAATACGCCGGACAGACGGTCACGATTCGCGGCTGGCTCTACAATCTGCGCGAATCCGGCAAGCTCCTCTTCCCAATTTTTCGCGACGGCACAGGAATCATCCAGGGCGTGGTCTCGCTCAAAGAGCAGCCGCAGGCCTTCGAAGCACTCAAGGGACTCACCCAGGAATCGAGCGTCATTGTCACAGGAAAAATCCAGGCCGAACCGCGCGCCCCCGGTGGCTATGAAATTCACATCAGCGGAATCGAAATCGTCCAGCGCGTTTCAGATTCCGAGCCGTACCCGATTCAACTCAAAGAACACGGCGTGGATTTCCTCCTCGACAAACGCCATCTCTGGATTCGCACGCCGCGCCAAGCCGCTATTCTCCGCATCCGCGCAGAAGCGGAACGCACAGCTCGCAATTACATGGATTCGCAAGGCTACACGCTCACCGACGCGCCAGTCTTCACTCCCGCCGCGTGCGAAGGCACCACGACGCTCTTCGAAGTGAATTACATCGACGACCAAAAAGCCTATCTCACGCAATCCGGCCAACTCTATGTCGAAGCCACCGCCGCTGCCCTCGGCAAGGTCTACACATTCGGCCCCACTTTCCGCGCCGAAAAATCCAAAACGCGCCGCCACCTCACCGAATTCTGGATGCTCGAGCCCGAAGCCGCCTACGCTCACCTTGAAGACATGGTGCAACTCGGTGAAGGACTCGTCAGCACAGTCGTACAGTCCGTCGTAAAAAATCGCGCGCGCGAACTTGCCACGCTCGAACGCGACGTCGCGAAACTCGAAAAAATCACGCCACCCTTTCCGCGCATCAGCTACGACGATGCCATCAAAGTCCTTCAGAAGGCCGGCAATCCAGCAAAGTGGGGCGACGACTTCGGTGGCGACGAAGAAACCATCATCTCGAAGGAATTCGACAAGCCCGCCGTGATCCACCGCTATCCCGCCCAAATGAAAGCCTTTTACATGGCCACCGATCCCGAGCGCCCCGAGCTTTCGCTAAGCTTCGACATGATCGCCCCCGAAGGCTACGGCGAAATTATCGGCGGCGGTGAGCGCCTCTCGAGTTACGAAACGCTCGTCCAGCGCCTCCGCGAGCACAATCTCCCCGAGGAATCGTTCCAGTGGTATCTCGACCTGCGCCGTTACGGCAGCGTGCCGCACGCCGGCTTCGGCCTGGGCCTCGAGCGCACGGTCGCGTGGATTTGCGGCACTGAGCACATTCGCGAGGTCATCCCCTTCCCACGGATGCTCTATCGCGTTTATCCTTAACCGGCTCAAAACGACCGGCTCAAAATCACCGGCTTAAATCGACCTGCCGTCCGGGCCGCTGAAAGAACGCCAAATGCCAGAGAAAATCCGAATCATCGGCGTGCCGATGGACCTGGGCGCCAGCCGCCGAGGCGTGGACATGGGCCCCTCCGCGCTACGCGTTGCCGGCCTTCAGTCGCGCCTCAAGCAACTCGGTCGCCAGGTGGAAGACATCGGCAACGTTCAGGTTCGCCAGCCCGAAGAACAACCCTACGGCGAGAAAAAGGCCAAGTACCTCGACGAAATCGCCGAAGCCTGCAAAGGGCTCGCGGATATCGTCGCAAAAACGCTCGACGAAGACTTGGTGCCGCTGGTTTTAGGTGGCGACCACTCGATTGCAGTGGGAACTACCGCCGGCGCTGCAATCCATTTCAACAAGAAATCGAAACGTGTCGGGCTCATCTGGCTCGACGCGCACGGCGATATGAACACCCCCGATTCTTCACCCTCGGGTAACGTGCACGGAATGCCTCTTGCGTCCATCATGGGTTACGGGCCGCCGGAACTCACGAAGTTGGCCGGGATCACGCCGATGGTCGAGCCACGCAGCGTCGCCCTGGTCGGCATTCGCGACCTCGACTCGAAAGAACGCCGCCTCATGAAAGATTCCGGCGTGCACGTGTTTACCATGCGCGATATCGATGAACGCGGCATGCGCGAAGTGATGGCCGAAGCGCTGCGCTTCACCACGGACGACACGGCCGGCGTCGCCGTAAGCCTCGATATGGATTTCGTCGATCCCACCGACGCTCCTGGCGTGGGCACCCCGGTGCGCGGCGGCGTCACCTACCGCGAAGCCCATCTGGCTCTCGAAATGATTGCCGATAGTGAAAGCATGGTTTCCTTTGAACTCGTCGAAATAAATCCCGTGATCGACGAACACAACACGACAGCGTTACTTGGCGTCGAGCTCGTGCTCTCAGGCCTGGGAAAAAAGATTCTCTAATGATGACCGGAATCAAAAAACGGCTGCGCATCGGCGTCCTTTTCGGTGGACGCTCCGGCGAACACGAAGTTTCGCTCGCTTCGGCTTCCTCCGTGATTCGTGCCCTCGACCACGAAAAATACGAAGCGGTTCCCATCGGCATTTCGAAGGACGGCCGCTGGCTCGTCGGCACAGGCGTCATGAAGATGCTGGGCGACGTGCTGAAATCCGGAGACCGCGTGATGCTGCCGCCTGACCCTACAGCCGCGCACCTGGTTCCGCTCGCGGCTTCAAGCGGACAGCCTAGCGTAATGGTCGACGTGGTCTTCCCTGTTCTTCATGGCACATTCGGCGAAGACGGCACCGTGCAAGGTCTCCTCGACCTGGCCGGTCTGCCGTATGTAGGCGCAGGCGTTCTCGCGTCGGCAGTCGGAATGGACAAAGACGTTCAAAAGCGCCTCTTCAAGGAAGCCGGCCTACCGATTGTTCCGTTTCTCGCCTTTCACCGCTGGGAATGGGAACGCGATCGGGCGAAAGTGCTGCTCGAAATCAAAAAGAAATTCCGTTTCCCGATCTTCGTGAAACCTGCAACGCTCGGATCATCAGTCGGCATGACGCGCGTAAACGCGTTGCACGAGTTGCAGAAGGCCATCGACGTGGCTGCTGAGTTCGGACTCAAGATCATCGTCGAGCGCGGAGTCAACGGCCGCGAGATTGAAGTCTCGGTGCTTGGCAATGAAGAGATTCGCGCGTCCATTCCCGGCGAAATCGTCCCGCATCGCGAATATTACGATTACGCAGCAAAGTATCTCGAAGGCGGCACGCAACTTGTCATCCCCGCACAGCTAACCAAGAAACAGGTCACTACGTTTCAGGATTACGCCGTTCGCGCCTTTCGCGCGATCGACGGAACCGGTATGGCGCGCTGCGATTGTTTCCTGGATCGCACGAATGGAAAAATCTTCATCAATGAACTCAACACGATTCCCGGCTTCACTTCCATCAGCATGTATCCCAAGCTATGGGAAGCGTCCGGCCTGCCCTACACGAAGCTCATCGACCGCCTGATCGAACTCGCCCTCGAACTGCACAAGGAAAAAGCCCGCACAAAATACTCCATCGAACTTCCCCCCGGAGCCGCCGGCGCGCTCGAAGGTTAGTAACAAAATCGAAATCAGATCGTATTAGATAGAGAACGCGCGACGGCGTAAATCTTGACGACGGCGCTCGAGTCAATTAAACTAACCGGTTAGTTAAATAATTAGGGCGTGTGAGCGAACAGATACACCGCAACCGAGAAACTGATGAAATTAGGACGCAGAAAAGTTGAGAACCCCGCCACGGCGCGGCGCATCCTCGCCGCCGCCGAGCGCCATTTTGCCGCCCAGGGCATGGCCGGCGCTCGCACTGACGAAATCGCTGCGGACGCCCATGCCAATAAGGCGATGCTCTACTACTATTTTGGCAACAAGCGCCGCCTCCATCGCGCCGTTCTTGAAAATCTCTTTCGCCAACTCAGCAAGGTCGTCTATTCGCCCCCGGCCCCCGATGCCCCTCCCCGCGATCGGCTGCGCGCCTGGGTCAATGGGTACTTCGATTTCCTCGCGACACATCCGAACTATCCGCGTCTGGTGCAGCGCGAGGCCATGGATGCCACGCCAAAGATTGAATGGATCGCGCGCGACTATTTCCAACCTTTCTTCAAACACCTGACCGGCTTGATCGCGGACGGTGTATCGGCCGGGGAGTTTCGCGACGTTGATCCTCGCCAAACCGCATTCACCATGCTCGGTGCAACAGCCTTCTACTTTGCTTCCGCACCGGTGATGAGGCCGATCGTCGGACACGATCTGCTCGCGGCGAACGCGCTCGAAGCGCGCCGCCTGGCTTTGCTTGATTTCATCGAGCATGGCCTTTTCAGCGAGCATCCGAAGCGGAGCGACAAGGGTTCCCCAGCGAGGCCTCGATGACCGGGCGAAAATTCATCGTCGTGATTGGAATGGTTTTTCTGATTGCGCTGATCGTGTACTTTGCCACCACTCCGAAAGGCACCGACATTCCCCTGATCGGAGTCGTAGACGGCAACGAGGTAATCGTGAGCCCGCAGATTACCGGTCGCATCGTCAACCTCACCGTAGATGAAGGCTCGCAGGTGAAGAAAGGCGACCTTATCGCCGAACTCGATCGCACGGAGCTCGAAGCGAGCCTGGCTGCCGCGAAAGCAAATGTAGGCACACTCGAGAATTCGGTCACCGAAGCCCAGCACAATTACTCGTGGACGAGTGACCAAACTTCCGCCTCGCTCGATCAGGCCCAGGCGATGACAACTTCGTCAGACGCGCAACTCGAACAGGCCAAAGCGCAGCTTTGGCGCGATCAATCCGATTTGAAACGCATGCAGCAGCTCTATGACAAGCGCGAAGTGTCGGCGCAAGATCGCGATCATGCCGAGGCCGCCGTTAGAATGTCGGAGGCCAATGTAAAGGCTCTGGAAGATGCCCTAAAGGCACAAAAAGCCTCTATTGCGGTGGCACAAGCGAATCGCAAGCAAGTGGATATGCGAAAAAGCGCCGTGGCCAGCACGATCGCGCAACTCGAACAGGCTCGAGCCGTCGTGGCGCAGGTTACCGCGCAACTGGCTTACACAAAAATCTATGCGCCGATTGACGGCATCGTTTCGGTGCGTGTCGCAAAACAGGGAGAAGTTGTTGCGCAAGGTTCGCCCATCGTCGTCGTCGTTGACGTGGATCATCTCTGGGTTCGCGCCGACGTCGAGGAGAGCTACATCGACTCCATTCAATTCGGCGAGAAGATGCGCGTCAGGCTGCCTTCCGGCAACATCCTGGAAGGACCGGTAATTTTCAAAGGCGTCGAGAATGATTTCGCCACACAGCGCGACGTGAGCCGCACGAAGCGCGACATCAAAACCTTTGCGATAAAAGTTGCGGTTCCCAATCCCGAGCATCGCCTTTTCACCGGAATGACTGCGACGGTCCTGCTGCCACAGCCCGAAAAGAAAAACTGGTTCGAACGGCTCCGAACCTAACGGAAACGAATCCATGAGCGCGATCGAAGTCGAGCACCTTACTAAACAATTCGGCGACCTCGTCGCCGTCAACGATGTGAGCTTTCAAGTGGCGGAGCAGGAGATTTTTGGTCTGCTCGGGCCCAACGGCGCCGGCAAGACCACCTTGATCCGCATGATGACGACGCTCACGCCGCCCACTTCCGGCACGGCTCGAATCGCCGGGCACGACATTCGCACCGATGCAGACGGCGTGCGCCATGCGCTCGGCGTAATCCCACAGGCTTTCACATCCGATCCGGAATTGACCGCCAACGAGAATATGCTGATTCACGCGAAACTTTACGGCGTTCCGTCCGAGGAGCGGGAAAAACTGATTCACGGCCTGCTCGAATCGGTGGACCTGCTGAAATTTCAAGACGCGCTCGTTCGCACGTTTTCCGGCGGCATGCGGCGCCGTCTCGAGATTGCGCGCGGGCTGGTTCATTCGCCCAAGATTCTATTTCTCGACGAGCCTACCACCGGCCTCGATCCCGTCTCGCGCACAAATGTGTGGGAAATGATTCGCAACATGCGCGACAAATCGAAGCTCACGATATTGCTTACCACTCATTACATGGACGAAGCCGATAAGCTCTGCGACCGGATTGCGATCGTCGATCATGGAAAATTGGCCGCGCTCGATACTCCCACGGCGTTGAAGGACAGCGTGCCGGGCACTGATTCGGTCGAGGCTGAATTCGAGGACACGCCACCCGACTGGCTCGATCAGCTTCAGCATCTCGCGCAGTCCGCGGGCGTAACCACTCACGCTGGCGTTGTGCGAATTGCTTCGCACGACGGCCCCGCGACCGTGGCAGCGCTGATGGATTTGGCCCGAGTGCGGCACGTCACGGTAAAGAAAGTGTCGGTGACGAGCACCACGCTCGACGATGTGTTCTTGCACTACACGGGCAGCGAATTGCGCGACACCGCGCACGGAGGCGCCGGCTATGACATCAGCCACCTCTACCGCTAAAACGATGCGAGTCGCGCTAGATCGCACCCCGCGGGAGGGGGCGTTTTACCGCCGATTAGAAAATCGTAAACAATTGAATCGATGCACGTTCGGGCGATATTTAATCGCGCTACCGTGTATTAAAAACTCGGTGATACGCGCATGAAACTTTTCCGCGTCAATGCGCTAATCGAACGCGACATGCGGAAATTTTTCCGCAGCCCCGCCTTGATGATGGCTTCGATGGTGTTTCCGCTCGTGCAGCTGGTCGTTCTCGGATACGCATTTGGAGGAAAAATAAAAGGCGCCGTGGTCGCGGTCGTCGATCAGGATCAGACGGTGCAGTCGCGCCGCCTGCGCGAAATGATGAATGGAATTTCAGCGGGGCCACAAACATTTCGCACCGTCGAATACAAATCCTTGCCGCAGGCGATCAACGATCTCCGCTCCGGATTTGTCGCCGCGGTGATCGACATTCCTTACGACTTCACCCAGCGCTACTATCAGCGCAACCGTCCGCGCATCTCCTTTACCGAAGACAACACCGATCAGTTCGTTTCGAGTTCCCTGCTCGAACGCGTGCAGCAGATGGTGAACGAGCTGAACACGCCGGATGTGGAGCCGCGGCTTGCGAGCCAGGTGGATTTGAACGTCGTTGAAATGTATCCGTACATCGAGTACATCAAATATTTGCTCGCGGGCTCGATCGCGATGTCGATTTTCATCGTGGCCATGATCGGCGGTGGAATCACATTTATTGACGACAAGGCGCGCGGCCTGCACGAAGGATATCTCGTCACTCCCATTCAAAAAACCGAGCTGGTGATGGGATTGATCGGCGCTGGAGCGTTGAAAGGGTTGATGGCGGGATTTATTCTCACGATCATCGGCGGCTTAATTGCCGGGATTCCGCGGTTGTGGGATCCGGTGCGTTTGGTGTATCTCGCGATTGTCGTGCTCGTCGCTTCGGTCGCGATGATCAGCTTCATGTTTCTCGTGATGGTGCGCGTGGACGATCCGCTTGTGCCGCGCGCGATTTTCGGCGTGCTGAATACGCTGCTGTTTTTCCCCTCGGGCGCGGTGTATCCGGTCGAGGCGTTTCCGGGCTGGCTGAGATGGATTTCGATCGTGGATCCCTTCACATACACGGTGCACGCGCTGCGAAATCTCACCATCAAGAACACCGGCTTCGAAGGAATCTACAAGGACGTCTTAATTTTGTGCGCCTTTTCTGCCATCATGATTGGCGCGAGCATCGCTCTGTTCAAGCGGCAATTATAATTTAAGGAGTCGTCGTGGCGCTTTTTGACGGAACGGAAGAACATCCGCCCTCGAAGGTACGCCGGTACATCATCACCGGCGTCACGTTCATCATTCTTGTGGCGCTGGGCTGCTGGTATTTGCTGCGATTCCACAAGGAGACGACCACCGTCAAGAATTTCCTCAGCACCGTCGCCTCGGGCAATTTCGACCTGGCCTATCATATGTGGAAGCCCGCCCCGAGTTTTTCATTCAAGGATTTCATGGAAGATTGGGGGCCCAACAGCTACTACGGCCCGGTGAAAAGCTTTCGCATCGTGAACGCCGAAGAAATGAAGCACGGATCCGATTCACCGTCGGGCGTAATCGTCACGGCTGAGGTGAGTCCCTACGATACTTTTCCTTCTCGCGGTGATGCGGCAAAAGAAAATAAAATCAAAGAAGTACGAATATGGGTGCAATTCAAGGATCAATCGTTAGGTTATCCGCCGTAGGTTGATGAGGGAACGCATCTACGACGGCGAGCATTTGAAACATCACTGCGCCTCTATCTTGGCCTCGTCCACCAGCATCACCGGAATGTCGTCGCGGATCGGATACACGCGCCGGCACTGCGAGCACTTTAGTCCCTTCTTGTCGTTCGTCAGCTTCACAGGAGTCTTATCCAGCGGGCAAACTAAAATATCGAGCAATTCCTGCGACACTGCCATTTTCGCCTCCTGAATTGCTCCAACGTTCGCGAACATCCGATTTCAATTCAATCTTCATTCCCTTCGGCGTTTTCAGTCAACACTTGAAACAGCAAGCGTGAGATTCCCCTTCCACTCTGCGCCTGTCTCCAACTCAACCGGCCAGATCGCAATGACCTGCGAGCCTTGATAAATTCGCTCGAATCCATCTTCCGATTCCGACACAGTTTCGATTGGCGAAATCCAAAAATCGCGCGCTGCTGGCGCCCTGAATTCTACTCGGGTTTTTTGCCATTCATCTACTACGCGCAGCGTGCTGGCCGGCACTGCGGATGCCCATCGCAAAGGATACCGCTGTCCTGACGATTCGAAGTAGCGATCGGGAGCCGAAGGCGCCAGGAAATTCACCACCGCCTCGATTCCAATTACGACCGACGCAGCGCCAGGAGCAGTTCGTTGTACCGCCACCTCGCAACTGATCTCGAATCCATCCGGCGTTCGCGCAAACGAAAACGTCTTTCGAGCCGGCCAATCAGCGCTTTCTTCTGACGCGACGGTCGCACCAGTTTTGGAAACATCCACAACCCGAAATCGCCCGCCGGCAAGCGCCGCATCTTCTTCCAGACTCACCGTCGCGCAATCCTGATAGGTTTTGGTGGGACTAAAAAGCAATAGTCGAAATGCGTGCCGAGGCCAGCGGTCGTAATGCAGCCAGCGCTCCAAGCCTTCTTCCTTCACGCGCATCTGTTCGTGAATCGATTTCGCACCTTCATAGTTTTTTGAGCCCAGATTTTTCAGTTTCGCGTGGTACGCCTCCACACGGCGTTCGAGTGAATTGATGAGCGCGACGTTCGTTGCGCGGCAATCGATCGCGCAGATCGTCGCTCCATCATCAGGTCTCAGCAGCGCAGCATAGCGATCGGACGTGAAATAAATCTCCTCGCGCCCGTCCGCATCAAAATCGAATTGTGCCACGTCCACATATTGTTTGGCGCGGTGCGACAGACGATCCGCAATCGCCTCCGCCTGAATCACCGAATTCCATAGCGCGGTGCGCAGATGCGGCGCATAGAGACCGCCAAACACACCATGCCAGTACGCATCATTGCACTGGCTGCGCAATAAAAGCGACGCGGCTTCCTCAGCGGCTCGCGCAAATGCCTTGTCGCGCGAACTCTTCTCAGCAAGCTTCTGCACCTTGCCGGAGACGTGCACCACTTTTTTCTGCAGGAGGTTCGATTCGCAATACTTCGTGAAAAAATTGCGCCAGATTCCACCACGCAGGAACGGAAGCGATTCCGGCCGCGACGCAAACTCCTCGGTCAACGCGTGATAACGCACGCGCGCCGGGGTCGGCAAGGCCCACTCCATCATCTCCGTGTACGACGCCGTTGGTAGATCCGCGCGGCCGAATGAGGGATGAGAAGCTACTGCATGGCCTGGAGTGGACGTCTCCAGCCAGTCCGCATTTTTCTCCAATTCGCAAAATAAATTCTCAAGCCAGCCATCCGTATAACAAAGCTTGTTTGTGCCCGGCCACACGCCGAACTTTTCCAGGTCATCGCCCATCGTCGCAAAACCGCCCGGATGCTCGCCCGCGGCGCGACGCAAAAATTCCACCGTTTCGCCTACGGGACGAAATGGGAGAAGGTAACGTAGCGTCTTGAGGCCGGGAAGAACATCGACGGTGCAACACTGGTCTTCCGCGCAGTAGTGCCCGAACAATTGGCTCAGCTCGAAGCCCGCTCCGAGAAAATGATTGTCATCCACGAGCGTATATTCCACACCCGCGGGAGCCAGCGAGGAAGGAAGTTGCGGTTCCCAAACGCGCTCGGCGAGCCACGCCCCTTTCGGCCGCGAGCCAAAATGCTTCTCCACATAATCAGCCAGCCGCGTGATCTGCTTTTGCCGATCAGACGGGGGAATTGCGATGAGAATCGGCTCGTAATATCCACCGCCTACGATTTCAATTTGTCCGCGTTCAACGAGCCCGCGCAATCTCTCGAAATATTCGGGGTGCGCACGCTCCATCCATTCGAGCAGCGATCCTGTATAGTGCAAGCCGACGCGAACGGAGGGGTGTCGCGACAAGACTTCAACGAAGGGCAAATAAGATTGTGCGTAAGCGCGCTCCAAAACATCCTCGAAATTCCCGACCGGCTGATGGGCATGAATCAGGAGAGTGAGTTGGAATTTCGCCACCAATGAATCCTCGCCGCAGCCACACCAGAATAACCTGATTCGAGCGAAGTTCCATACAGCGGCCATACTAAAATGCTCGTCACCGACACGTTACGGTCGCGATTAAAGCCGGCTTATTAATGTCCGCGCCGCGCCCACCGTCCCCGCAAATTGCGCAAAGCGTTCACCCAGCCGCGCCATTGCCGCTTCAATTCCGGAATCCGCCGCGCCTTCAGGCGCATAAATCACCACGAGAATTTCGCGCGCCGATTCCGTGATCATGCTTCGTGTGGAATCGCTAATTGGACTTCCGAACGGGCCATCAGGATCGGCGAGGACCGGCCGCCCATCGAGATGCCACATCTTCTTCCCTATCCCTTCATATATTTCGCTGGGCGCACCATGCCGCAACGCGATTGGCGGACCAATGCGCGCTCGATCGTAACAACCGTACGGCCAGCCCGTTTCAATCGAACCTAAGTTGCAAATATCCACCGCATTCGACACGCGGTAGAGCCCCTTGCCCTGCACCACGCGCCTCAGCAGCGCTTCCGACGACGGCCGATATTTCGATGGGTCCATTCCCCATTCGCGAAACATGGCCCGCACTGCCAGAATCGCGGGCGCTTCTGCGAGACTCTCGACCGTGAACTCGCTGCGCCTCCGCTCCGAAACTTCGTCCATCAATTTCGCGAGCCCCAACTCAACCGGGACAATATGCAAACCATCAGCTTCAACGACGCCTAGCTTCACGCCCGGCAATTCAATCCGAATTTCCATTCTCGTCCGCGTCTCCGCGCTGCTATCGTTATCACGTCACAGCGACGATTCTATCGAGATTTGAGCGATCCCACGATGAAATCCGCGGAGCGAAAAAAGAAATTCGAAGAGGGGCTGGGGCATTTCAATGCGAAGAAATTCTTCGAAGCTCACGAATTCTGGGAAGAAATATGGCTCGTGGAATCTGAACCTGAGAAGACCTTCCTCCAAGGCTTGATTCAGATAACCGCAGCGTTTCATCACCGCCAGCGTGGAAACCCGGAAGGCGTGGAACTTCTGCTCGCCTCAGGAATCGTGAAGTTATTGCGATTTCCCGCGGATCATCGCGGCCTCGCGATCGGCGAGCTGCGAGAAAACGCCAAGCGCTGGGCCCGGGCTATCGGGATGGGCGACGATCTCGGCGAGAAAGCGCTGCCGAAACTCGGGCGGGCGAGTCAATCAGCGCAACATTGCTCCAGCGCAAACAAGCGGAACGCATCACCACGGACTAAGGCTCGACGATAATCTGGCCTTTCATCCTGCCGTGACCAGTTCCGCACTTCTTACAGCACGAAAACGCGTAAGTGCCCGGCGCCTCTGCCGTGAATTCCAGTGTTGCGGTCAGGTCCTTTTTGAGCTTCAAGCAATCATCGCCGTAGGTGAACGACAATCCCGGCGGAGTACTCGGCTGGCCTCCTTCCGGAAAGGGATTGATGTGAATTCCGTGCGTGCGATCGACGGAAGTCAATTTCAGCTGAATCTTTTCACCGGCCTTCACGCGGATCACGGAAGGCTCAAACTCGAAACTCTTCGCGGTCACTTGGATAATTCGCGGTGGCTTTTCGGGAGGTTTTTCTTGGTCCGACCCGAAAGAGCCCGATGCACTAATAACGACAAACGTGGCAAATAACACCAGCGCCGAGCGAGCGATTTTTATTTTCAAGAAAGGTTGCCTCCGCGAGCGAGCATACGACCTTCAACTCGAAAAGAGAAGCCGCGACTTCAACGCTCCCCGCCGCTGTTTGATTGACATGCCCAGCCAGCTATGGAACGCTGCTTGAGGAGAACATCATGCCTCTCGAGCGCGAACAAATCACGGACGCCCTGCGCCAGTGCTTCGATCCGGAAATACCCGTCAACATTGTAGATCTTGGCCTGATTTACGATGTGCAAAACGACCCAGAAGGAAACGTCAGAGTGAAAATGACGCTCACCTCGCAAGGCTGCCCTTCCGCGCAGGCCATTCCCGAGCAGGTGCGGCAGCGCATTGCCGCGATCGAAGAAGTTCGGGATGTGAATGTGGAAATTGTCTGGGAACCCGCATGGAACCCGGCGATGATCAGCGAAGCTGGCCGAAAGGCCCTCGGCATCGAACCGGAAGCTTAATCTTCTGCGCCAAAAATAAAAGGCGCGGCGAATCTCTCGACTCGTCGCGCCAAGTACGTTGTGATTCCCTCGCGGCAGGACGAAACGCCCGCTGCCGTTTGCCCTACGCCTGCTTATTCGTGTACCAATCCGCGTTAATCGGCGTAAAGTTCGCCCACTTCTCCGGCAAATCTTCCAGCGCGAAAATGGCGGTCACCGGGCAAACCGGGACGCACGCGCCACAGTCAATACACTCCACCGGGCTGATATACAGCTGCGTTTCAGCCTCGAAATCCGGCTCGTCCTTGCGCGGGTGGATGCAATCCACCGGACAAACGTCGACGCACGCCGTGTCCTTTGTTCCGATGCAAGGCTCTGCGATTACATAAGCCATTTCGTTTTCTCCTGGATTAGGGCTGTCTTGCTCACGGAATCACTGCCGTTCCGCCCACCACACTCTAAACATTTTTTATATCATCATTCCTACAGGGGCACAAGTAGGCCTCGCAGCCGCTGTTTTGCGCCGGAAATTCGGTTACGGGCCCGTGCGAATGGGATTCGATATGGGGCGATTGGGCCCCCCATTCGCTGCACTACCAAAGTTGCTGTCGCGGCGTCTAAACCGCTAGAATGTTTAACGTGAAGACCAAGCAATTCAAATGGTCGCAATCGTTCGCGTTGCTTTCGATAGTGACCCTTGCGCTTATAACGGCAGGCGTCTCGCATTCTACTTCAGCGCAGTCGGCCTCCACCAAACCCGCGGCTAAATCCGGCAAACCGGCAGCAGCCGACCTGCCACTGATTGACCTGGCCGGCTACAAGCAGGTGCTCGCGAAATACCGCGGCAAGCCGCTCGTCGTTACGTTCTGGGCCACGTGGTGCGAGCCGTGCCGCGACGAATTTCCTCTGCTTGTCGAGCTACAAAAACAGTACGCGTCGCAAGGCCTCGCGATTTTTGGCGTCAGCCTCGATGACGACGCGGACATGAATCTGGTTCGCCGCTTCCTCGCGCGCAATCAGCCCGGTTTTTCCAACTATCGCCAGAAGCCCGGCATCGATGTGGATGCCTTTTATCGCGGCGTAAATCCGGCCTGGACTGGCACCATGCCCGAAACGATTTTCTACGGACGCGACGGGCATATCATTGGCCATTTCGTCGGTGGGCAATCACGCGCCTCGTTCGAAGAAGGAATACGCCAGGTGCTGGCAAGTCCGGGCGCACAGGCAAGCGGCCACTAAACGGTCACTAACTGATCAGCAGCGCTTTCGGATTGGAATTCGTCCAGCCACATTAATTCATCTCTTTCGGAGGTTCCCATGCTTCAAACTCGCGGAAACAAACTCACCTGGCTCGGCCACGCCGCATTTCGCATCACCACTCCCACAGGCAATGTGATTTTGGTAGACCCGTGGATTCAGACGAATCCCATGACGCCCGAGGCGCTCAAGAAAATCAACCGCGTCGACACGATGCTGATTACGCACGGCCACTTCGACCACATCGCCGACGCTGTCGAGCTCGGCAAGAAATTCAAGCCGCGCGTTGTGGCGATTCACGAAACCGGCGGCTGGCTGGAATCGAAGGGCGTCTCCAATGTTTCGGGCATGAATAAAGGCGGGACGCAAAAAGTGGGCGAAATTGAAGTCACCATGGTGCACGCAATCCATTCCTGCGGCATTCAGGATGGCGACAAGATCGTCTACGGCGGAGAAGCTTGCGGCTACATCATTCGTTTGCCCGGCGGCCTCACCGTTTATCACGCGGGCGACACCGCCGTTTTTGGCGACATGAAAATCATCGGCGAGCTTTACTCGCCGGACGTCGCAATGCTTCCGATCGGCGACCACTATACGATGGGCCCGCGCGAAGCAGCTCTCGCTGTGCGGCTGCTTAACGTGCGGCATGTAATTCCGATGCACTTTGGCACGTTCCCCGCGCTCACGGGCACCCCGGATGCATTGCGCGAACTTACGCGCGACGTTCCCAGCCTCGAATACCACGTGATGAAGCCGGGCGAAACTCTGGGCGAAGAAAAATCCGCGACCGCAAGATAGATTTTAATTGCTGTATGTAGCTCACCTCTTCAGAGGTGAGGCTTTTTCCCCGATTCGTGCACCTCGCCGACAAAGGCGCACGGTCGTGCGACGCAGCACCCGGAGGAACCGAATGGCCGGCAAAATCCTGAATTCGAACGTCGAAAAATATCTCGAGTCGCTGCTGCCCAAGCGAGACGCCGTCCTCACCGAAATGGAGCGTTACGCCAGGAAACACGACGTGCCCATCATCGGCCCGGCCTGCGGGCGCTTGCTCTACCTGCTCGCGCAAATTTCAGGCGCAAAACGAATTTTCGAGATGGGTTCTGCCATCGGCTATTCCACGATCTGGCTTGCGCGAGCGGCAGGACCGGGTGCGGAAATTTACTACACGGACGGCAGCGCGGATAACGCCAAACTGGCTGGCCAGCATTTCATCCGCGCCGGTGTGAGCGACCGCGTTCAAATACTTGTGGGCGATGCGCTCATGCTTCTGGATGAAATCGGCGGCCCGTTCGACCTGATCTTCATCGACGTCGACAAGCATCAATATCCTAAAGCGATGCAAAAGGCGGTTCCGCGATTGAAGAGCGGCGGACTTCTCATCACTGACAACGTTCTGTGGTCCGGCCGCGTGACCGCGAAAACTAAGGACGTCCGCACGAGCTCGATTCAGCAATTCAATCGCTTAGTCTATTCGTCGGACGAACTTTTTCCTGTCATCGTTCCGCTGCGCGACGGAGTCGCTGTCTGCCGCAAAGCCTGACGAACCGGGACGCACGCGTTTCTGCGTTTACGTTCGCATTCGGATCAGCGACGGGCCGGTTACTGCGTCGGTGTTGAGGGCGACGCCGGCGTCTCCGCTGCCGACGGTTGAACCGTCAACGGCGCCGTCAATTTGAAGTGCAAGCGCGTTTCAGCGGGAATCGTGATGTCGCGCTTGCCGGTAAACGCAGTGCCCGCGGTTCCCGCGCCGCCGCCCGCCAGCGCGCCAATCGCTGCGCCCTTCCCTCCACCGGCCAGCCCTCCAATGATTGCGCCAAACGCCGCGCCTCCGCCCGCGCCAATCGCGGTACGTTTGCCGCGACCCTTGATGGTTTCCTCAAACTCGGAAGTTTGAATCGAGTAGGGCTGTCCGTTTACGGTGATCGAATCGAGGGTTAGCGCCAGCACAGCTCCGCCTTTCACGCGTCCGGCCGAATCCGCCTGCACCACCGTTCCCTTCGCGCGCGTGCCGGTCGGTAGCACGGTGACGCCGCCGACGCTGATCGGCGCTGCAAGAGAAGCGGCGAACGGGTCGCCATTGTTGTTTGTTTTTGAGCTGACAGCCTGATCGATCGTGACGGTGAGAAGGGTTCCCGCGTCAATCACCACAGGTGGCGGTGGCGCCGGTTGGCTCGGCGTGGTGTTCGCTGCAGGCGCGCCAGAAGCGGGCGAGTTGGCGGCGGATGAATTGCCCGCTGGCGTGTTCGCCGTGGCGCCGCCATTCGGGTTCCTGGAATTAGAATTTGGATTTGATTTATTGCATCCACCAACTGCAAGCAGGACGCCAATTACGAGCCATCGGACAGCTGTGCCAGTTCTCATTTTGCACCTCAGTTTGCCGAGCGAAATGAACTGCGGAGAGTTTTGGACTGCCGCGCTTGCCTAGTTTAATTCCAGTCGAAAATTATCACAACGATTTGCTGAAGCTGGCCCATGCACCGGCGCGTCCCTCTCGGGTAGCCACGACGACGACGTTCTCGTCGTGGGACTTTCTTCGCGTCATCTCAAGCCGCATCACCGGAAGACTTCGGCAGCAAATTCCGCAGAAAGAACGCCAGGTTCGCAGGCCGCTCCGCGAGCCGTCGCATGAAATAGGGAAACCAATCGGTGCCAAACGGAATATAGATGCGCAACCGGTAACCCTCGCGCACAAGCTGCTGCTGCAAATCAGTGCGAATTCCATACAGCATCTGAAATTCAAATTGATCGCGCCCGATATTTTTCTCGCGCACAAAATCCTTCGTTGCTTGAATCATCGCGGGATCGTGCGTCGCAATCCCGTGATAAATCCCGCTGGGCAGCAGCAGCTTCATCAGCTTCACGTAATTCGCGTCCACGTCGGCTTTTTCGGGAAACGCGATCTCCGGCGGCTCCTTATAAGCGCCTTTGCAAAGCCGCATCCGGCACCCCGCGCTCAGTAAGTCCTGAACGTCCTTCTCGGCTCGGAAAAGATAGGCCTGCATCACCGTGCCGACGCCGGTATATTTCGCCCGCACCCGCTTCGTCAATTCCACTGTTCGCTGCGTGTACGCTGAGCCTTCCATATCGATGCGCACAAAATTGCCCTGATCTGTCGCATGCGCCACGATTCTTTCCACCAGCTCCTGGCAAAGCGATTCGCTCAAATCCAATCCAAGCTGCGTCAGCTTCAGCGACACATTCGCATTCAGATTTTCGCGCGCAATCCGGTTGAACATCGCAACGTAACCATCCGCAGCGTTGCGCGCCCCCGCCTCATCAGAAACGTTTTCTCCGAGCAAATCGAGACTCGCCGAGCGGCCCGCCGCATTCAGCACTCGGGCAGCTTCAATCGCGTCGTCAAGCGTCTCCCCTGCCAAAAACCGCCGCGCCACTCGCCGGCTCACACCATTGCTCATGATCAGCGGCGCAAGCCGCTTGCTTTCGGAAAGCTTCAGAAGGAGTGCGCGCATCAGCAGAAAAGGCGCTTCTTTCGGTGGGAAGATAATGCAGCGATTCTCATGCGCTGGGAATTATGCCGTGAACCCCAAGATTTAACTAGCGCTGGTTACAACTTGTTTTTTCCAAGAAACTTCTCTGCGTCCATCGCCGCCATGCATCCTGACCCCGCGGCGGTAATTGCTTGCCGGTAATGATGGTCTTGCACGTCGCCCGCCGCGAAAACGCCCTCGACGTTCGTTTTCGGCCCGTCGTGTGTGATCAAGTAGCCGTCAGCATCCATGTCGAGCTGGCCTTTGAAAATTTTGGTGTTCGGGTCGTGACCGATAGCGACAAAAACGCCTTCCACGGCCACAGTCTTCAGCACGTTCGTATCGACGTTCCGCAGCCGCACCATCTCCACTGACTTTTTGTCCACGTCATCCACATGCTCGATCACGTAGGGCGTGAGAAACTCAATTTTCGAATTGGCTCGCGCCCGATCCAACATGATCTTCGTCGCGCGAAATTCATTCCTCCGGTGCACCAGCGTCACTTTCTTCGCAAATTTCGTCAGGAAGGTGGCCTCTTCCATCGCCGTGTCGCCGCCACCCACCACAATAATGTCGCGCTCCCGGAAGAAATAGCCGTCGCAAGTGGCGCAAGTCGAAACCCCGTATCCCAGCAGATGTTTTTCTGCTTCAATCCCCAGCATCCGCGCTGATGCGCCAGAGGCGATAATCAAAGCCTCGCACTCATACGTTTCTTTGCCGGCCACAACCTTAAACGGCCGCTTGCTCAAATCCACCGAAGTTACCGCGCCTGATGCAAACTCCGCCCCGAATCGCTGCGCCTGCTTCCGCGCGTTCTCGATCAGCGCCGGACCCAAAATTCCATCCGGGAATCCGGGAAAGTTTTCCACCAGCGTGGTCAGCCCCAGCTGACCGCCCGGCTCGTAGCCGTCCAGCACCAGCGGTTGCAACTCCGCGCGTGCCGCGTAAATCGCAGCCGTCAGCCCCGCACACCCGCTTCCGATGATGATTACCTTGCGCACTGAATTCTCCTGACGATTCGATGCTGAATCCACTCATGCGATGCAATCTGAAAAGCTGACTATTGTAGCATTTAGCGCCGCAACAGACAGAGGCTCGGCAGTTTCGCGCGTGGCAGACTGCAATCACGCGATGCATTGATGATTTTCTCGAACCGGAGTAACATTCGCGCTCATCATGGCGGTTAACAAAGACTGATAACGCAAATACGCGCACTCCGAATCTAACCGCCACAGGCGAATGGAGTTTCCGATGACAAAAACGAAGAAAATGATGCCCAATCGGATGATGCAGATTTCGCGCTTGATTCCGGTACTCATCCTCGCAGCCTTCTCTCCAGTTATTGCTCACGCTCAAGCGGAAACCGGTGCTCAGGAACATGAAACGACTAATATGGCGGCCATCGAACACACTCCTGCGAAGACAGAATTTGAGGGACGTGTCTCGCTGCCCTATGAAGTGCAGTGCCACGGCCATAAATTGGCGGCAGGTGAGTACAAGCTCTTCGTGAAAACGGTCGGCGAGGACAAGATGGTCACGCTTCAGCGGGAAGGAAGCGACGTCGTCTTGAAGTCTCGTCCCGTGCCTCCTACCTCGGTCTCCGACCACGGCCCCAGTGCCGTGATGCTACGCCACGGGCCAGGCCCGGGCACGCACACACTCGAGGGGGTCTACCTCGAGAATCTAAAATTGGTTCTGTTCCTCGACGAGACCGGGCACACGAACCCGATCGACAAGGTGTTCGCCAGCGTCAAGCGCATTCCGATCACTTGATCTGATCGATTTGATAAGCTCGCACTCTAAGAGACGTCTCGCAACCGTCGCGGGAGGTCGAAGTCCGGGTTGTAACGTCAGCTATAAGTTTGTTATATCCTTCTACACGGGCTCTTCGTGCGATAGTTCCTCTTGCAGATGTGGCCTCACCCACCGGGATGCTTGCCCCAGGGACAAAACTCGGGCCGTACGAAATCGTCGGCGCGTTAGGCGCCGGCGGAATGGGTGAGGTGTACCGCGCCCGCGACGCGCGTCTCGATCGCATCGTCGCCATCAAAATTCTTCCCGCCGCACTCGCCACGGCGGACGATCACTTGCATCGCTTTGAACGCGAAGCCCGCTCGGCCTCAGCCCTCAACCACCCCAACATCGTCACCATCCATGACCTCGGACGCGACGGTTCCGTCCACTACATCGTGATGGAGCTGGTCGAGGGCACCACGGTGCGCGATTTGCTAAAAGCAGGAGCCGTGCCGATTCGCCAGGCCAGCGACATCGCGGCGCAAATCGCGGAAGGCCTCGCGAAAGCCCATGAAGCAGGCATCGCCCATCGCGACGTCAAACCCGGAAACCTGATGATCACCGCCGATGGATTTGTCAAAATTCTCGACTTCGGCTTGGCGAAGCTTGTCCCCGCCGGCGACGAATTATCCCAACTCCACACGCGCTCCAATTCCGACACGCGCTCGGGCGTAATTCTGGGCACCCCGGAATATATGTCCCCCGAACAAGCCGCCGGCCTCCCGCTCGATTTCCGTTCCGATCAATTTTCGCTGGGCCTGGTTATCTACGAGATGCTCACCGGAAAACGCGCCTTCCGCAGAGCCACAGCCGCCGAAACGCTAGTCGCGATTCTGCGCGAACAGCCCGACCCGGTTAGCACCCTCGTCCCCGATGCGCCCGCCCCGCTCTGCTGGGCGATCGACCGCTGCCTTGCAAAGGAACCCGAGAAACGCTACGCCACCACGCGCGATCTCGCCCACGAACTCGCCGCCATCCGCGACCGCTTTGCTGAAAAAGCTCTTCGGAACCCGGAATCCCGCCAATCCAATATTCCAGTACAGCGCACCGGATTCGTGGGCCGCGAAAAAGAAATCGACGCCGCGACAGAACTCCTGCTGCGCCCCGACGTTCGTTTGTTGACCGTCACCGGCCCCGGTGGAATCGGTAAGACGCGCCTTGGTATCGAAATCGCCTCCGCCGTCGCTGATCGCTTCCCGGGAGGAATTCATTTTGTCGCGCTCTCCGCCGTCAACGATCCAGGCCTGCTTCTTTCCGTGATCGTTCAGGCGCTCGGCCTGCGCGAAGCGGGTGGTCAGTCACCGCTCGAATTGCTGAAAAAGCATCTTCAGGATCCGTCGCGCCCGCCCATGCTCTTCCTGCTCGATAATTTCGAACACCTTCTTCAAGCCGCGCCCACTCTGGCGGACCTCCTGGCCATCGGCCCCCATCTCAAAATCCTGGTCACCAGCCGCGCCGCGCTTCACGTTTACGGTGAGCACGAATTTCCCGTCCCCCCGCTGGCAGTCCCGGATTCTCGCTCAAAGCCTACGATTGACGACCTCTCAAAATGCCCCGCAGTTGCGCTCTTCCTGCAGCGAGCCGGCGCAGCCAAACCCGATTTCGAGCTGAACCAGGAAAACTCCTCCGCCATCATCGAAATCTGCAGCCGCTTGGATGGCCTGCCCCTTGCGATCGAACTCGCAGCCGCCCGCGTCAAGGTTCTTTCCGTCTCCGCCATGCGCACTCGCCTCGCCAGCCGCCTGCAATTGCTCACCGGCGGCGCCCGCGACCTCCCGCAGCGCCAGCAAACCCTGCGCGCTGCGATCGACTGGAGCTATGACCTCCTCAGCCCGGCCGAGCAGAAGCTTTTCCGGCGCCTCTCCGTTTTCGCCGGCGGATGCACGCTCGAAAGCGTCGAAGCCGTCTGCGACGCTAAAGCCGACCTCGATTTGGATCTGCTCGACGGGATGGCTTCGATGGTGGACAAGAGCCTGGTCCAGCAGGTCGCCCAACCCAACGGCGAATCGCGCTTCACGATGCTCGAAACCATTCGCGAGTACGCGCGCGAAAAGCTCGAAGCCAGCAAGGAAGAAGCCGCCACGAAGCGTGCTCACGCCGCCTACTGTCTCGTTCTCGCCGAAGAGGCCGCCACGGAACAGGGCGAAGCCGTCGGCGCAGAATGGCTTGAGAATTTCGTGCGCGAGCACGACAATTTTCGCGCCGCGCTCGATTACCTCATCGAAACCGGCGATGCAGATTGGGGATTGCGCCTTGGCGCCGCGCTGTTTCGTTTCTGGGAACGGCTCGAGTATCTCTCCGAAGGCAGAGACTGGCTGGGCAAAATCCTCAAACTCCCAGCCGCGGCTGCTCCTTCGAGAGCGCGGGCTCGTGCTCTCTTCGCCGCAGGCATACTCACCGTGGAGCAGGGAGACTACGTGCAGGCCGAAGTCTTGATCGGTGAAAGTCGCGATGTCTCTCGTGAACTGGGCGACAAGCAGGGCGTCGCTGTTTCGTTGAACGCGATCGCCGTTTCGGCACGCGATCGTGGCGATCTTGCGCTGGCAAACGCGCTATCCGAGGAAAATCTCGAGTTGTGGCGTGAGATCGGCGATCCAAAAGCGATCGCGCGCGCGCTCAGCAATCTCGCGAGCGTCGCAAAACTCCGGGGCGACTTCGCGCGTGCGCGTTCCCTCTATGACGAATGCCTCGCGCTCTTCCGCCAGCTCGATGATCGCACTGGCGTCGCCTGGTCCATCAATTACAAAGGTGACGTCGCTCGCGATGAAGGCGACTCCGTTGCCGCCCGCTCTCTCTACGAACAGGCGCTTTCAATGTTTCGCGAACTCGGCGACCGCTGGGGCGTCGCCGGCACGCTCGCCGATCTTGGGAATCTCGCGAGAGAGCAACGCGATTGCGCCACCGCTCACGCCCTCTACCGCGAAAGTTTGAAAGTTTTCCAGGAACTCGAACACAAGCGCGGAATCGCCCGACTTCTCGAATGTTTCGCTTGCTCCGCGTCCCTTCAATTCCAGGCCGAGCGTTCCTTGCGTCTTGCCGGCGCCGCCGCCGCTCTTCGACAAAATATCGGCGCCCCGCTCACGCCCGCTGAACAAGCCAAGCTCGAAGCTCATCTCGATCCGGCTCGCTTTGCCCTCGCCAACACTTCAGGCGCCACCGCATGGCTCGAAGGCTGGGGCATGCCCCTCGAAAAGGCCATCGAGAAAGCAATCGAAGAAGCCCTCAGGCCCGACGCCGAAAGCTCGTCGGCTTAGCACACCACGGGCGCCAACCCGCTGCCTTCCGCGAGCAAAAGTGAAACCTGTTGTCTTGTCGAAGTTGAATTACGAGGTGGCGTGCGCCTATTCCGCGCTTGAAGCGTCCAGCAGCCGCCTCACAGCCGAAACGCGGTTCGCCGGAAGACCAACCCGCTTCGCGTGCTCTTTGATTGTCGCTTCATCCGGCGCCAGATAAACGCAATACACTTTGTCGCCGGTCACATAGCTGTGCAGCCACTGAATCTCAGGGCCCATTCCCTTAAGCACGCTTACCGACTTCTGCGAAATTTCCCGCAGCTGCGCGTCAGTTAAATTTCCTGCTCCCGGCACGTCACGTTCGATAACATATTTGGGCACGGCTGCTCTCCTGATGTAGTTCGATGCTAGCATGCAGAACGAAGGCTCACAAGGCAGCGCGGTCGCAGTCCTTTCATCCTTTAGAAACGCTTTAAAATATTCACTCAGAATAAATGAACGAGGGCCACATGGATCTTCGATCGCTGCAGAAACCCCTGAAAGACCAATACCGCGCCGACCCCACCGCCTCGCGAATCACTCTTCGCGCGAAAGGCAGCCAGACCGGCGCTCCAGTCTCATGCTCCGTCGACATCGGCCGCGCCATCTATCAAGCCGAAGCCCACAAAGGCGTAGGAGGCGCGGGAGCTGGCGCTTGTTCCGGAGATCTTCTCCTCGGCGCTCTCGCCGCATGCGCGCAAATCACCTGTCAGATGGTAGCCGCAGCAATGGGCATCGCAACCGAACACATCGAGGTCGCAGTGGAAGGCGACTTGGATCTTCGCGGCACACTCGGCATCTCCAAAGACGTTCCAGTAGGCTTCGAAAGCATCCGCCTGAATTTCAATATCGCCGCCCCCAACGCAACTCCAGATCAGCTCAGCGCCCTACAAGAAAAAACCGAACAATTCTGCGTCGTAATGCAAACCCTCCAACACCCGCCCAAACTCCAATCCACCTGGCTCAATCACACCTGACCCACCGCTCGCCTTTCAGTGGCACAGGCACTCCTGCCTGTGCGCTTTGCTCTCGCGGCACAACCAAAAACCCGCCGAGGCCACGCCCCCGCTCAAGCCACTCTCGTCTCTACCTCCAACCTCATTTCGAAAACACCACCCCATGCGGCGCCCCAACTCCCTTCCACCCCTGCGGCCACTCCCGCTCGCCAAAATTAAATCCCACCTTCCCATCCACATCGCGAAAAGCATCATCCAGCGCAATCGCCCCAGTCCCCTGATCCAACTTCAACAAAAACATCCGATGATCCTCAGGCGACCCACTCGAAGTCACCACAAGCCTCTGCGTCTTCTCTCCCCAAGCCGTCCAGTGCGGCGCATACGTATCGGTGAACTTGATTCGCGAAACCTCCACAGGCTTCGCCGCATTCGCAATATCAATCACAATCAGACCATGCATCGCCGGCACACTCTGCACCAGATAGTGCCCAACGATCGTCGGAACGCCGCACCAGTTCCCGGGAAATGTGTACACGAGCTGCGCCTTCGGCTCGTCCTTCTCCACTCCCGTGATGCGCTCAATTCCGCAGCCCAGCGTCTGAATAAAAACCGATCCATCCGGCCCCCGCCGCGGCTCCTCAGGACTAATCTGCGCGTAGCGATTCTCACCCACATCCAAATACGCCGTCTTCAGTAGCTTCAGATCCGAAAGCCGCCACACCTGATACGTCACGCCACTAAAAATATCGTCGAGGTGCATCGAAGAATTCGTGGACACCAAGCGGTCAATCTCAGGAAGCACCACCAGGCTGTACGGCATCAACAACGCGTCAGCGAACGCCGGATCAGCATTGCTCGCACTCCGCACCACCTTGCCCTCGTCATTAATTTCCACCAGCCCGCCCGTCATGCCCGTCTGCCCTTCGCTCCCTCCATGATGCGCGTGCTGAAATGTCGCCAGCACATTCCCGTCAGGCAGCCGCAAATACGAATGCGGATGCATGTGCCCGCCCATGTCAGTGAACGACGTCACAATCTTGGGATGCAACGGATCGCGCACGTCAAAAATAAACGTCCGCCCGGCTCCGTGATCATTGGCAAACAGCATCCCGCTCGAAGGCATCGTGTATTCAGTGTGATGTACCTGCACGGTCTGCTGGTCAGTCGCAAGAGTCGTCACCAAATGCCCATACGACGCCGACGCAGGGTCCGCATCAATCACCGCGAGAAAGTCGTTTCCCTTGTGCGCCTCATCGCCAGCCCACGCAAACAGATAATCCTCAGGCGCCTTCGTCTTCTGTTCCTGCGACCGCAACGAAAAGCTAATCGCACACACAGCCACAACAAGCGCACACAAAAAGCGCATCACAAAACTCCTTCGAAACAAGTGGTTAGCGACGCGAAAGAATATCAGTCATACTAAAGGAATAGTAGATAAGCTTCGCCGTTTAGTAGCACAGGCATTCCTGCCTGTGCCACCGTAACGCCACAGCACAGTCGCACATGCTTGGCTCAAAACGCGCGAGCGTTCTTTTCAGTGGCACAGGCACTCTTGCCTGCCCTGAGGAACGAAGGGTTACCCTGAGAACCGAAGGGCCTGTGCGCCGTTCTTCTCTGCACCGCCCCAAAACAAGCAACCAACCCGACATCGCACTCACGCCTAAAAAAACACTTCGCCTCCCCCAAAATTTCATGTACTTTCCAACCCGCCATGTGCTTCTCGGCAGCAGCCAATTTCGCCGGCAGCTCCGTCCTCGCCGGAATTGGCATCGCCACACTCTCCCGCGTGAAGCACCGCCGCGAACTCCTCTTCGCCACGCTCCCCACACTTTTCGCCATTCATCAATTCATCGAAGGCTTCGTCTGGCTCGGACTCGACGGCATCCTCTCCCCCAAAATCACCCACAACATGGGCGCCGCCTTCATGCTCTACGCCCAAGGACTCCTCCCCTTCCTTCTCCCGCTCAGCGTCTACCTCTTCGAGCCCACCGCCAAAGCCCGCAAACGCATGCTCCCGTTCCTCATCGTCGGCGGCGGCACGACTCTCTATATTTTGTGGGCGCTCACAGCCTACCAGCTCGAGGTCTACGTGAAGGGAAACAGCATCGTCTATATCAATCCAGCCACAAACAACACCGCGGTCGCCATTCTTTACGTAATCGCCACCTGCGGTTCCCTCTTCTTCTCAAAAATCAGAATGATGGTCATCTTCGGCGCGGCAAATCTCATCATTCTCCTCGCCGTCATGCTCTTCAAGCGCTACGCCTTCACCTCCCTCTGGTGCGCCTACGCCGCAGTCGCCAGCATCATCATCCTCGCCTACTTCTGGACCAGCCACAAATCCCGCCCCTTCCTCTACGCCTAGTTTTTCAGTAGCACCGGCCTCGCCGGCAGGCGGCCGTGAAAATGACGCCTGTGCCCGAAGACAAAACGCGGCACAATCACAATTGCTTGTCTCGTCTGCGCACGCGTTCTTCACTCCCCGTGGTAGCCACGACGACGCCTTCTTCGTCGTGGGTGCCCTCCGTTCCGCCGCCTGCCAATCTTTCGCTCAAGCCTCCGCGCGATGCGTCTTCCCCAAGCTTATTTCGGCCGAATATTCTGATTCACCCGAAACAAATTCCCCGGATCGTACCGCCTCTTGATCTTCGCCAGCCGCTTATAATTCTTCCCATACGTCGCCCGGATCCGATCCTCCCCCTCCTCCATCATGAAATTCACATACGCCCCACCGGACGAATACGGATGCAGCGCATTCCAATACTCCTTCGCCCAAGCCGAAATCTCTTCCTTCTTCGCCGGATCCGGATCGACTCCCACGATCACCTCAGTCCAATTCGCATCGCGATGCCACCACGCTGTCGCGCCCTTCTTCACACGGCCCGCCGCGCCATTAATCGGATAAAGGTGCATCGTCGCCTGCAACGTCGGCAACGTCGCCGCATACTTCACATGCTGCGCAATCGCTTCATCGGGAAGCGTGCGGACAAAATCAGCCTTCCAATACCACTGCATCCCCGGCGGATACAAACCGTCGAACAAACTTTGCAACGCCGGATGCGGAATCGGCCCGGCCAAATCGAGCGCCGGCGCCTTGAATTTCCGGATCGGCTTGAAAACTTTCTTCGCCTTCTTCATCGGCCCGGTATAGCACCACACGATCCCGCACATTTTCTTGAGATGGAAGCTCTCCGGGAACGGCGCCGCCGGCGGAATCGTGTGAAAAGCAAAAAATCCATAAACGTCATCAGGCGCCTTCAAGATGAAGTCGCGATACCACCGCATCATCTCCGCCGCGTCTTCCATCCGCCACAGCATCGGCCCGCCGTACACCGTGTGCACCGGCTGCCCCTTGAACAAAAACGACGTCACCACGCCAAAATTCCCGCCCCCGCCCCGCACCGCCCAAAACAAATCCGAATTTTCCTTCGCGCTCGCCGTAATGAATCGCCCATCAGCCAGCACCATTTCCACCGCCAGCAGATTGTCAATCGTCAAGCCGTACCGCCGCGTCAGGTAACCCATCCCGCCGCCCAGCGTCAGTCCAGCCACACCGGTTGTCGAAATAATCCCCGACGGCACCGCCAACCCGAACGCATGCGTCGCATGATCCACGTCGCGCCAAAGCGCCCCGCCTCCCACCTGCACCGTTTTCTCCTTAGGGTCCACGCGAACATAATTCATCCGCGAAAGATCGATCACCAGCCCGTCGTCGCACACTCCCAGCCCGCCCGCGTTGTGCCCCCCGCCCCGAATCGCCACCAGCAGCTTCTGCTCCCGCCCAAAATTCACCGCCGCCATCACGTCCGCCACGTCCGCGCACCGCGCAATCAACCGCGGCCGCCGCTCAATCATCGCGTTGTACACCTTGCGCGCCGCGTCGTAGCCCGCATCCCCTGGCTCGATCAACTCCCCGCGCAAACCAGCCCTGAAAGCCGCAATCGCGGCGTCGTTCAGCATTGCACTCCCCTCCATCTTCTATGTGAAGTTTTCAGCCTGTTTGGCAGATATACTACGCCTCGCAAGCATTGAACGAAGAAATTAAGATGGTGAACGTACGTCAGTAGCCGTCGGCAACAGGCTTATTCTAATTAGAGGATCTCGAACCCTCTGCCGCGCCTAGGTTCGACTCTCCCTATCCATCGGGCTGGAGTTGTGCTTTGCCCGTTGACGTAATAAACTTTCTTTTAATTGTAAGGGTTAGACAATGAGCTAGGCATGAGTGCGCACCTTGCAAAACTCTGCGTGTTTTTTCTTTTTCTGTCTGGCGCTTATGCGGCTGCGGCTCAACAAGCCCCATCTGGAAAACCTCAGAACACTTCCGTAAAAGACACCTGTAGCATTGCGGGACTGGTAGTCAAATTGGGCTCGAGTGAGCCGCTGAAGAAGGCTCATGTTCGCTTGCAGAAGGTAGATGACCCCAACTCAGGCTATTCGGCCCACACTGACGCTGCCGGACACTTTGCAATTCAGAAAATCGATCCCGGCCGCTACAACCTGCTGGTAGGGCATTCGGGTTACGTGTCGCAATCGTATGGCGAAACCTCTTCGGCAAGCCACGGCGCCGTCTTGGCACTTGGTCCAGGGCGTGAGATTCAAGACTTGCTCTTCCGCATGGTGCCCTCGGCGGTCATTTCAGGAAGAATTACCGACGAAGATGGCGATCCGATTTCAGATGTGCAAGTCCAGGCCATGCGTCATTACTTCCGGGAAGGAAAACGGATCCTTGAGGCCGAGGGTGTGGCGCAGACGAATGATCTCGGCGAGTTTCGACTGTTCGGGCTCGCCAAAGGCCGCTATCTTGTTCGCGCGAAGATTAGCGGGGGGTGGCAGTCCAGTATCTCAGTCTCAAGCACGGGCGATTCTGGTTCGGACTCTCAAACCGGATACGCCCCGATCTATTACCCGGGCACAGTGGACCAGTCACGTGCGACCACAATCGAAGTGGCGCCCGGTCAGGAAATCCCTGCTGTCGACTTCACTCTTATTCCAATCCGAACCTTCCATGTTCGCGGCCGTGTCTTCGACGCCGTTCTTGGTCAGCCGGCGAAAAACTGCATGATCTTCCTGATCGTTCGCGAACCCAATATGTCGGAGTGGAACAGTCGGGAGGGAGAGACGGACTGTCACAATGGCTCGTTTGAATTCAGTGATCTGCCCCCGGGCTCCTATAATCTCGTCGTAATGTTGAGCGGTTCCGGGAAACGACAGCGTTCAGCTCGCGCCTCATTCGACGTGGACAATACGAATGTTGACGATGTAAGAGTCATCGTAGGAGCCGGAATAGATTTCACGGGCCGCATTCTCGTGCAAGGGCGCGAATCCTTGGATTTTTCCGACGTGTGGCTTTGGGTGAATGATCCCGACCAGTTCAATGCTGGTGCTGGAGCGGTTATTAAGCCCGATGGAAGTCTAACGATGGAAAGTGTACCGGAAGGCGTCTATCAGATCCGAGTGTCGGGACGGCCGCCGGGTTTCTCGCCGGACTTCTACCTCAAGTCCGCCACCGCGAACGGAGAAGACATTTTAGAAAAAAGGTTGACGGTTGGCGCGGGCGGCGCGCGGGGACCGCTGGAAGTTGTCTTGAGTTCTGCGGGCACGCGCATCGAGGGAACTGTCACGGATGAAAACGAATTACCATCCGCCGGGGCGGTCGTCGTGCTTGTCCCGGAGGGAGAGCGGCGACGACGCCAATTTCGTTTATACAAGGACACCACCACCGATCAGTATGGACAATTCATCTTGCGGGGCGTGGCGCCGGGCTCATACAAACTTTTTTCGTGGAAAGAAGTCGAGAACGGCGCGTGGGAAGATCCCGATTTCCTTGCGCCCTTTGAGGGCAAAGGCACAGAAATCATCGCCGAGGAGGACGGCCATGCCAGCATCCGCTTGAAGTTGATCCCGGCCGACAAACCCCAGCAAGGACCTTGAAGCCTCTGTAACAGTCTGTTTCATTCGTCCAATCCTGAGCGCTAATCTCGGCCGAGCCCATGCTGAGCGTGGATTCTCCGTCACTATTGCAGCTTCGCGTACTCCGCTTTCGCAGCGATGAGAACGGGGATGTCGGCGTCTGCATCTTTCCAAAGCGAGAGGAAATCCTGATATGCGGCGTGGGCTTTGGCGCTGTCACCCTGCAAGACATAAGCGCGCGCTAGAGCGAGACGTGCGAGCGGGGCCAGCGGGCACGCCCTCAGCAAGCCTCGATGATCGAGCAGCTTTTGAAATTCCCCCGCAGATTCACTTCCCTGGCGGGACATTAACCGCGCCTCCCCACGCAAATAAATCGGATAAAGAGGCCCTCCTAGGCCTGGCCACGCATCCGGGCTAGCCAGCTCGTAAGGAGTTGCTGCCTCCACCACCTCAAGCGCGCGTGACGGTTTCTTGCCGCCAATTTCAATCGCCGCCCGGATGACGGGAAGCCAGTAGCTGGTCACCAGCGTGTCACGCGGGTACTCCGCGGCCAGCGAATTGGCCAACTTGTCGGCCTGCTGTAGATCACCGGCACGGGCAAACGTGAGCGCCGCGAGGATTTCCGAATCGTGGTTGGCTGATAGCGCGAGCGCGGATGCTGCCGTGCGGCGCGCTCGGTCGGAATTCCCGAATTCCGCTTCCCGAATTGCCGCGCTCAACATCCACTGCGCCGCGGTCTCCTTCTCATTGCTGTGAAGCGCCGAATCGGTAGCGCGGCGTGAATACTCTCGGGCCGAACGCAGGCGCCCACAGTAGGCCTCCACGTCGGATTTCGCCGCAAGAAAAATCTCCTCAGCTTCGGGTTTGCCGGCTGACCAGGCCATTTGCCGGTTCATCTCCGCCGTGTCGCCTTCCAGAAATGCTACGCCAAAAAAGCTGACGTGCGTCAGCGGGTCGTCAGCCACTCCCCGCGCGATTGCTTTCTCGTAAATATCTTTCGCGTCCTTAAGGCGGTTCAGTGCCGTGTAAGACAAAATGAGATTCGCATAGTTTGCGCCTGCATCAGGGCTCAAGCGGAGCGCTTCCAGGGTTTCAGCGGCAGCATCCTCGAAATGGCCGGTGATTCCGTACAAGCCTCCCAAGTTTCCGTGGGCGCGCGCGTCGCGCGGATAAGCCTGCACCCAGACCTGAAAGTTTTCGATAGCCTTGTCAATTTCACCCGTCACCATTTGGTAGTACCGCGCCGCGATGACGAAGCGTTCGCGCTCGCTCGCTCGCGCATTGAGTTGAAGGGTTTGGTGAAATTATCGCGTGCCAGGCCCGATTCACCCAGGTTGTAGAACGACGTTCCCAGCCCTTCGTACGCGGATGCGAAATTCGGATCCAGCTCGATGGCGCGCTTGAAGAAAGGGAGCGACTCAGAATCATTTTGCCTGTCTTTGATCACCCCCTGCGAATACGCCTTCAAGGCATCCAGCGAAGACGTGGTTGCGTCGGCGAGGGGCGTCGCAAACTTCTCGACTGTGCTCAGCGATTCGCCCAGCTCCCCGCGCAGTTTCACCGCCGCGTCCCCGAGCGCATCCAAGACTCTTTCTTTCCCTGCCGCCTTCGACTGTTGTTGCGCCAGCATCTCCCCTGTCCGGCAGTTCACCGCATTAAGCCCGATCACATACTGATTGCCCAGCCGGGCGATAAGGCCCGCAATGTAAGCCTTGCTGTTCGCCCTCTCGCACACGTCGCGAGCCACTTCAGCCGTAATCGGTGTATCCGCAGGACGTGTCATCAGCTTCAATGTAGCCCCGACTTTTTCTTCCGAGACAATATTGAGAAAAGGCGATTGGCGAAGGCTGATGCTCAGCGCTTGCTTCAGCGTATCGTCGAAGACCGTGTCCCCCGTCTCATTGTCGAAATCCGCCAGAACAACTGTGTCCGCAACGTTCAGCGCATGTGCCTTGGGCCCGTGTAATAGCCATGCACCGATCGCTGCGGCAACAACAGTTGCTACGGAGACCGCGGCGACGCGCGACTGAACCCTGCTTTTCTGCTTACCGCGCAGTTTCGATGGCTGCTCGCGGTTTCCCGCTTCCTCTGTCCACAGATTAAATAGATGCACACGCTGCTTGTGCTTTACTTCCGCTTCACCTAGGTCATGCAGCAGCGGTTCCCATCCCTTTGCCTCCACGAGAAGATCTGCGGCGGCTTTGGAAACCAGGATGTGGCCGGCGTCTCCGCAATCCATCACCCGCTGCGCGATATTGATACCGCCGCCGGCCACGTTGCGGTTGGCGTTGATGTCTGCAACTCGGTACACGGGTCCCGCGTGAATGCCCATGCGCAACTTGACCTCGGGATGCTCTCTTAGCTTGAGGTTTAGATCGAGTGCGCAACGAGCGGGAGCTTCAGGATCGTGAAAGAAGACCAATGCCATTCCGTCGCCGGTGGGCAAGCTAATCAGATGATCGTCAGCCTGCGCCTCAGTAAATTCCGGGTTGTTGCGTACAGCGGCTTGGACACTACTCAAAACGCTCTGCTGCCGGTTCGTGCGCAGAATGGAGTAACTTACGATGTCCATGAACAAGACATACGCCATTTCCAGTGAGGGCGTACGGCCGGGGTTATTCACGTCCATTGGTCGCCCAATACGCAAGCCAGCTATGTCCAGAGCACCACGGAAGAAACGAGACCGGTTTCGGCCGCAATCTTAGGTCGCACGAAAGGCCAAGTCAATTGCTCGGAATCTTCTGCTGGCGCGTCGAGGGCAAAACTTAAACATTGACGCTTTCAGTTTTCCCCCGAACTTCGTTGGTCACATCAGTCGGCCAACCTGTGGGAAAAGGACCCCAGCATAGAATTTGCCGCCCGCCCGCCGCGTGGGAGATAATGCGTCGAGTAGGAATTTTGGGATGCAAACGACTGCGGGTCTCTTCCGCCTCTTGAATGAATTCATCATGCTGCTTCTTGGCGCGCTGCTGATTCTGCTCGCTACGTCGCATCGAATCGGGCTGCCTTCGAAGCCGACGCTCTGGTACGCGCTCGGCGCCATTCTGATTCTTTGGGGACTGCGCACGGGAATGCGCCCCGTCTCGAAAGCTGCCCATGAACATGCCGCGATTCGCGGCGGTTCGCTGATTCTCGTCGGACTGATCATCCTTGGCGTGCCGCTTGTTTCGCTTCGCTATGAAGCGCTTCTGCTCGCGCTGGCAGGTGGAGTCCTCGTGCTGCGCGGTTTGCTCGGCAGCGTCCTTGTCGTGCGCGCTTCCTGATTTTTCGTAGCGCGTCCGTTTCTTCGTCGAAGGAGAATTAAATGGAAGTCGTAAATCTGAATGAAAAGCTCTCGAAGGTCACAGAACATTGGAGCCCGAAAATCGTCGGCGAAGTGAATGAATCCTACGTGAAGGTCGTGAAATTCAAAGGCGCTTTCGTCTGGCATCACCACGATGACGAAGACGAAATGTTTCTCGTCGTCAAAGGCCGCATGAAAATGCGCTTCCGCGATCGCGACGTGTTTGTCTCGCCCGGCGAATTCATCATCGTGCCCAAGGGCGTCGAGCACATGCCCGAATCCGATGACGAGGTCCATATTGTCCTGTTCGAGCCCAAGTCCACCCTCAACACCGGTAATGTGCGCAACGAGCGGACAGTGGTAGAACTGGAGCGGCTCTAGAAACGCATTCATCGCGGCTCGAGGAGAGTTCAGTTCATGAAGCGCCGTCTCTACACGCTCGACGTGTTCACCACCAAGCAGTACGCCGGAAATCCTCTCGCTGTGATCACCGACGGCGACGGCATTGCGCCGGCAAAAATGCAAGCCATCGCTCGCGAGATGAATCTGGCGGAAACGGTTTTCGTGCAGCGTCCCACAAACAACGGCGCGCTCGCCCGCCTACGCATCTTCACCACCACCCGCGAGCTTCCTCTCGCCGGCCATCCTGTGATTGGCACCTGGTTCCTGCTCGCCGAGCTCGGCGTCGTCCCCGCGTCGGAAGGCCACGTCCAAATCATGCAGCAAACCGGCGCGGGAATTTTGCCCGTCGAATTCAGTTTTCACGACGGCCGCCCGGTGCGAGTCACCATGACGCAAAAACCGGCGCGCTTCGTCGCCACCAAATTGAATCGCGCCACGCTGGCAGAAACTCTCGGCCTGAAAGCAGCCGACCTCGATCCTACTCTGGCGCCCGAGTTTGTCTCCACCGGAATTTCGAACTTGATGGTCCCGATTCGCGACAGAAAAACCCTGTCGAAGATTCACGTGAACATGCGCGGGCTCGCGCAACTGATTTCGCGCAACGGAGTGTTGGCTTACTGTTTCGCGCTTGGCGGCAGAGGGAAAGCGTTCGCTCGCGGAATGGTGCCGTGGGGGCTGATCGAAGATCCGGCCACCGGTTCGGCGGGCGGCTCTCTCGGTTCCTATCTTGTGGAGCACGAGCGGCTGAAGCCGGGCGAGACGCTGACGATCCTGCAAGGCGTCGAGATGGGGCGGCCGAGCGAAATTCAGGTCGAGGTCACTTCTGCGCGAGGGCGCCTTGTGCCCAAGGTGAGCGGCTCGGCGGTTCGCGTCTTCGAAGGCCACATCGAAGCGTAGTTTCGGGCCTTGATGTCGACCTGGGCGTGGGCCTAGTCGCCAACTTAATCGCAGGACTGGCCTCGCGCTTGGCCTCAGTCTCAACCCCGCGCTTGGCATGATCTCAGCCTTCTAATTTCTTCTGCGCTGCGTCAAGGATTCCGTTCAGAAACGCGGGGGCTTCTGCTGAGGAGAATTTCTTCGCGAGCTCGAGGGCTTCGTCGATCACCACTTTTACTGGAGCGGTGCCGGATTTGAATTCGTAAATCGCGAGCCGCAGAATATTGCGGTCCACGGCCGCAAGCCGTTCGAACTTCCAGTTCTCCGAGAGTTTTCCTACCAGCGCGTCATTTGCGGCTGCCTGCGCGACCGCGCCTTCGAAAAGCTGGTCTGCAAATTTTCGCGTGGAATCGGCGGCCCGCGCTTGCTTCCAAAAGTGCTGCTCGATCTGTTTTGGTTTTTGATGCGCCATGTCCCATTCGAAAAGCATCTGCAGCGCAAACTCGCGAGACTTGCGCCGGAGAGTCATCGCTTTCCGCGCCGTGGCTTGGCGTTGCTCTTGCTCGAAGGTGTGCGCGCCGGCGCGGAGTTGCGCGCAGGTGAAAGTTTGCGAGCCAGCTTGATCGACAGTTGCGCCATCTCTACCGCGCCCATTCCGGCGTCGTAGCCCTTGTTGCCGGATTTCAAGCCCGCGCGATCGATGGCTTGCTCGAGCGTGTCGCAGGTGAGAACGCAGAACGCCATCGGGACGCCGGTGTCGAGCTGCGCTATCTGAATTCCGCGAGCAGTCTCCGAGCAGACGTAGTCGTAGTGCGAAGTGTCACCGCGCAGAACGCAGCCGATGCAGATGATCGAATCCACTCGTCCCGTGGCTGCGAGCTTTTTTGCGGCGAGCGCAATCTCGAGCGCGCCGGGGACGCGGACGATTTCAATCTGCTTCTCATCGGCGCCGGTCTGTTCGAGCGCTTCGAGCGCGCCGGCAAGCAGTCGGTCGGTGATGAAATTATTGAACCGGCTGACGACGATGCCGATGCGCAGGCCGGCTGCGCTCAACTGGCCGCGAGTCACCGATGGTTTCAAAGTCATTTCGCTCTCTGCCTCGTCCGCATCGTGTCAGCGCCCTTGAAATTTTGCCGGCCGCTTTTCGAGGAAGGCGCGGGTGCCCTCGCGCATGTCTTCGGTGGAGCAGCAGACGCCGAAGAGCGTGGCTTCGAGAAACAGGCCTTCTTCGAGCGTCATGTCCATGCCGTGCTCGATTGCTTCCATTGCGTATTTCACGGCGAGCGGCGCATTGGCGATGATTTTCTTTGCGATGGCTTCGGCGGTGGGCAGAAGGTCGGCTGGCTCGACGACGCGATTCACGAGGCCGATCCGCAGCGCTTCGTCGGCTGAAATCATTTCGCCCGTGAGGATCAGCTCGTGGGCGACGCCTTTGCCGCAGAGCCGCGACAAGCGCTGCGAGCCGCCGAAACCCGGCAGAAGGCCGAGTTTCGTTTCCGGCTGACCGATTTTTGCATTTTTGCTGGCGATGCGCATCGTGCAGCCCAGCGCGAATTCGCATCCGCCGCCGAGCGCGAAGCCGTTGATGGCGGCTATGGAAGGCTTGCCCATTGTTTTGAGGCGATGGAGCACGCGATTGCCGAACACAGAGAATTCTTTGCCGGTCACCGGAGTGCGCGTGGAGAGCTCGTTGATGTCTGCTCCGGCTACGAATGCTTTTTCGCCGGCTCCGGTGAAAATTGACACGCGGACTGCATCATCGCGTTCGATGGCCGCGAGGCAATCGTCGAGTTCTTCGACCGTTTTGCGATTGAGCGCGTTAAGCACGTTCGGGCGATTGAACGTGACGCGAGCGATCTGGTCTTTCACGTCGTACAGTAAATTTTCGTAGCCCATTTAATTTTTTCGCTCTCTTGTTTATGTGAGCTGCATTGCCTTGGGCTTCGCGGGATCCGAGTAATCGTAGAAGCCGCGGCCTGCTTTGCGCCCGTTCCAGCCTGCGAGGACCATTCGTTTCAGAAGCGGCGGCGAGGCGAAGCGCTTTTCCTTGAATTCGTCGAACATGATGATGGAGATGTAGTAGGTGGTGTCGAGGCCGACGAAATCGAGCAGCGTGAATGGGCCCATCGGGTAGCCGCAGCCGATTTTCATGGAGTTGTCGATGTCCTCGACGGAGCCGACGCCCTCTTCGAGCGCGCGGACTGCGTCGAGAAGATATGGCACGAGCAGGCGATTCACGATGAAACCGGTGCGGTCGGAAGTGCGCACGACCGTCTTGCCGAGTCGCTGGCCGAAGGCGACCATTTCATCGAAGACCCTTGGATCGGTGGCGATGGTGCGAATCACTTCGACCAATTTCATCACCGGCACCGGATTGAAAAAGTGCATGCCGACGAAACGGTCGGGGCGCTGGGTGAAGGTGGTCATCTCGGTGATGGAAAGTGACGACGTGTTACTCGCGAAAATTGTGGACTTCGGGCAGATTTTGTCGAGGGCGCCCCAGAGTTCACGCTTGGCGGGCAACTGCTCGATGATGGCTTCGATGATCACGTCGCTGTCTTTGAGGTCTTCGACGTTTGTGGTGCCGCGCAGACGGCCGCGGATTTGATCGCGGTCGGCGGAGTTAAGAGTTCCCTTCTCGACCAGGCGGGCGAGATTTTTGTCGATGCCGGCCAGGCCTTTGTCGAGGAGCTGCTGCGAAACTTCGCGCACCGTTACGTGGCAGCCTGACTGCGCTGCGACTTGCGCGATGCCTGAGCCCATCAGGCCACATCCGACGACGCCTATTTTTTCAATTGCCATGCAACTGCCTCCGGGAATGATTCCATTTTGATATTGCGAAACTGCGTTTTGAAGCTTGCGCTGGCGCTCGCAGAGCTTTGCATGTAGCAACTTGGGGCACAGGCAGGAATGCCTGTGCTACTGGTTTTTCAATTGCCATGCAACTGCCTCCGAGACTGTTTTGATTTTTGCGAAACTGCGTTTTGAAGCTTGTGCTGGCGCTCGCAGAGCTGTGCTTGTAGCGACTTGGGGCACAGGCAGGAATGCCTGTGCTACTGGTTTTTCAATTGCCATGCAACTGCCTCCGAGAACCGCTTGCGATGTGACTGCTGATTTCTGGTAATTGTGCCGTAGTAGGGTAAGGGAAGCGGGGCGATGAGGCAAGCGAACGGCATGCAATCCGAGCTTTGGCAGAAACCCGAAAACCCCGTTTTGTGTCCATTAGGAATTTGCTTTCTCCTTTTTATTCAATGACTTGAGCTTTTTTCTGAATGATCGATTGTTCCGATTAGAACTTGGGCGAATTTTGCGCAGCCTTGCAGGACGAGGCTTGGCGCGCGCCGAGTTCGCTAACAAGTTGCTCCCTAGCGGAGAGAGGGACGATGCGGGTGTGGTGAAAATGAAATTGGTGTGCGCGGGCTCGAACCAGTTTCCATTTTCGTCGAGATGGGCGTAGATGCGGGCGGCGCGAACGATGACACCGGAGGAGACGAGGGGAACGTGTTCCGCGTTTTCGAGAATGCCTTCGAGAACGCGGCCGAGCTCGCGGCGGCGCCAGGCGAAAAGTCCCGTGCAGTGCGCGTGGCGGTAGATCGATTTGCGGCTAGCAATTTTATATTCGCGAGCGATCAGCTCAACGCTGTGCCAGCGAATGAAGTCTCCTTCGATTGCGTCACGATCGGGATGCGAGCAGATGCAGCAGCGGCGCGCGTGCCGTGAAAAATCGGGAGGAAGCAGTGGGCGGCGGCCAGAGCCGAGCAATTGAGAGCGCGCGGCGCCGGACGATGGCGAGACAGAAGCTGGTGAAGATGCGGGAGCGGCAACGACTTCCGTATTTTCCGCGACGGGCGAGGCGGTGGTGTGGTTGTCGTTGGAAGCTGTCGGTTGCGTGGTGTTTTCGGGGACAGCAGCTGATGTGGATGCGACGTCGTCGTGGTGGAGAGATTTCTGGTACTGCTCCCATTCGTGCGCGTAGTACATTTTGGATTCCGCTTTGCTGAAGCGCGTGGGCCTGGAAATCTCGAACGAAACGGGGAAGGATGGTACTCGTCGTGGCATGGTGCACGACCTCCTTTGGGCGGGAAAAACACCGCCGATCCGCTTTGCGGATTCTCTTTCTGAAACGCAAATTTTCTTGGAGCCGGCCTCAAGCGAGGAACTGAGTGCTTGAAGCGACTGCGAACTGCTCTGCTACTGGCTATAGGTTGGAGTAGGGAGGAGGGGGAAAGGTTGCCAGAGTGTAGAGAAGAAAGAGCAATTTCAAATTGAAAATTTCAGATTTCAGAGGCAAAGGCAATCGCCGGCGAGGGGACCAGCGGGCGGTTGAGCTGCGGTCAACGAACTAAAAAGCTTGCGCGGGTGAGGCAAGCCGCACTCCAAATGGACGGTATCGAGCGAGAAGACTTCAGACTTCAGACTCCAGATTGATTGGGTTGGGGCTGGCTGCGCCATGCTTGGAGCGCGTCTTTTGCGAATAAATGAACCGAATATAATGAATCCGTAATTTTACGTGTATACTCTGTAGTCTTCCGTGCGGTAGACTACGTACTTCCCGGTCTTAAATCGGTTTCAAAGCCCCCGTTTGAGGTAACTGCAATGAGGTCCTTGTTGGCGCGACTCTGGTCGGAAGAAGATGGACAAGATTTGACTGAGTATGCGCTGTTATTGGCACTGCTGGCTCTGGGCGCAATTGCTACGGTGCATACGCTCGCGACAACTTTGAATAACATGTTTCAGAATTCGGCTAGCAGCGTTGCGACTGCGGCGGGGGGTTGAGGTTTAGACGAGAGCGCGGCGTCGTGGTGCGAAAAGAACGCGAGCGCGGGCGTAGCAAGCAACTGTGATCGTGCCGCGTTTTTTGTTGGGGCACAGGCCCTTCGGTTCTCTGGGTAAACCCTTCGTTCCTCAGGACAAGCAGGAATGCCCGTGCTACGGAAAGGCTAGGGGGTGGCTAGTTCGATCAGGGTGTTGCCGCCTTGTTGGCGGGCTTCGTCTATGCCGGCTTCGGCACGGTTCATCCATTCGGTGACGCGGTCTTCGGTTTCGTCGCCTGGGCGAGAAGTGGATTGGGCGACGACGGCGCTGACGGTGAGATCCTGCGCGCCCCAGGAGGGCTGGACCGTTGCAGCGACGTTGCGAAGTTTTTCGGCTAGGGCTTTGGCGTTTTCGAAATTTGTGTCGGGCAGGATGAAGACGAGAGACCAGGCGGTGTACTTCACGGCGACGTCGGTTTGACGGACGGCTGAGGAAACGGCGCGGGCTAGCTGCTCGATGAAGTGATCGACGGCAGCGTCACCGTGCTGGCGGAGAAGATCGCCGCCGCGATCCACATGCAAGACAATCAGCGAAAGCGCCGTGCCCTGCGAGCGCGCGCGATTTGATTCCATCAGCAGACAATCCACGTAGGCGCCGCGGCTGAGAAGACCGGTGCGTTCGTCGGCTACCGCGAGAGAGCGGACGAGCGAGCGGAGACGGGTGTGGTTGACCGAGAGCACGAGTTGATCGCCGACGGCTTGCAGGAAGAAGCTTTCGTTTGGTTTCCAGCGACGGGCTTGCGATGTGCCGACGATGAGGGCGCCGGCGGGAAGCTGAGTTTCCTTGTCGGTGAGGATGACGCCGAGCGCGGAGGTGAGGCCGAGATCGCGGAGGGCCGGGCTGGTGGAGGAGTTGAGCTCGACTCCGCCGAGCGCGTCGGGAGACATTTTCGAAATTATATCGGCGAGGGTGTTGATTCGCTGCGCGCCAGCGGTCTGAAATCCGGGGGCCGCGTATTCGGCGGTCAAATGCGATTCGCCCGAGCCGCCGATGGTGACGAGGCAGCGTGAGACGCCGAGGTGCTTGCCGGTTTCCATGGCGGTGGAAGTGAGGACTTCGCGCGGAGTGGATTGGCGATACATCAGGCGATTGATTTCGGCGATGGCGGCGAGGTCGCGGTGCGTTTCCGCTGGGGCGGAAGGGTTGACCGCGGCTGGAGGGGGAGAGGGCATGTGGATCACGAGTGGCGTCGGCGCGGTTGGTGCAGGTTTGGGAGCGGGTTTGGGCGGCGCGCCTTTGGGCCACCAGTTGGCGCGATCGTAGAGTGAGCGGAGGCGCTCGTTTTTTTCTTCTTCGCCGGGAAAAAGTTCGGCAATGCGCTGGAGGCGCTCGACAGCTTTGGATTGAAGCGAATACTGGAGAAAGATTTCGACCTGCACGCTGAGATCTTCGAGGGCCTGTTGGGCGCGCGCTTCTTCGGTGACCGGGCCGGTGGCTGCGGCTTGATCGGAACCTGCGCCGGTGAAGCCGTCGGTGCGAGTGGAAACGGTGGCGGCCTTGGCGGCGCGGGCGAGAATATTTTGGAGAAAGGTGGGATCGGCTTTGCCTTCGAGGCGAGCGATGCGTTCGTGATTGCGGTAGTCGTAGGGATCGATATCGACGAGGCGGTCGAGCGAATCGCAGGCGGGTTTAATCTGGCCGGCTTCGAGGTAGAGATCGAAGAGCCGGACGAGAGCATCGAAATATTTCGTTTCGCGATTTAATTCCTCGTAAAGGTGAGCGACGACTTCGGCGACTGGCAGCGAGGTGGAATACATGGCGGCCATCTGGTCCATGTGGGCGACGAGTTCGGTTTCGCGGCGATGGCTGCGCATCAGATCTTTTGTTTGGACGAGGAGCGTGGCTGCTTTGGCTTCGTCACCAGCCAGGATGTAAGCGCCGGCGAGTTCGAAGAGCTTCGAGAATCCTTCCGGCTTTTGCTTGTAGTAGGCTTCGAAAATTTCGCGGGAGCGATCGAGACGGTGCGTGCGGAGAAGCGCTTCGCCGAAGAGGGCCAGGAACGCGGTGTCTTTTTCATTCGCGGCGATGGGATCGAGGAGTTCGACGCAGCCTTCGGCGTCGCCTTTGCGCAGGCGCGCTTCGGCGAAGAGCAGGGCGCCGGTGCGGTCTTCGGGTGAAAGCTGATGGGCGCGGTCGAAATATTCGATGGCTTCGTCGAGTCCACCGGATGCCTGGGTGAGCTGGCCGGCACGCAGATAGCTGCGAGTGGCGAGATCGCGATGGCCGAGGCGTTCGGCTAGTTCACCGAGGATCACATGGCGGCCGGGATTTTCGGGGTCGAGGAGCGCGATGCTTTCATAGCAGGCGAGGGCTTCGATATCGCGGGCCTGCTGCTGGTAGAGTTGCGCGGCCGCGCCGAATTGCTCGATGGCTTCGCCGGTGCGGTTTTGCTTTTGCAGGAGCTGGCCGTATTGCATCAGGCGATCGGGCGGCTGGGGGAATGAGCGCAAGAAACGGGTGAAGATGGCGGTGGCTTTTGAAGCGTCGCCGGTTTCCACCAGGCGGTCGAATTGCGAGCCGTAATATTGGGCGGCGAGCGCGGGTTCGCCGAGGCGCGTGTAGATATCGGCGAGCGCCTGGACCGCTTCCTGATTCGAGGGAACTTCGTCGAGGACCGCCTGATATTCGACAGTGGCTTCGCGAAGCTTATTCTTCTCGAGGAGGCGGCGCGCTTTCTCGAAATGTTTGTTGACGTCGGCTAATGCCATGGAATTTGCGCGCACTGGCGATCAGGACAGGCTGGGGAAGTCCATCCAATCGCCCTTCCGAGGCTTTCGCCGCGGTTTCACCCGGCGCGCGGGTGGAGTTTTAACTATACATCGGAGGATGAGGCTGGCTCACCGGGAAATCGCGGAGGCGTTGCAATGCCAGCAGCATTGATTGGCTACTAGGCGAGGGACTGGTTACCCGCGCAAGAACGCACACGCAGCGAATCGTTCCGTTCGCCGTCGCCTTTAGAAACTGGACGGTGAAAAGAACGACTGCGCGCGCGAGGCAAGCATTTGCGATTTGCGATGCTTGCAAATTGGGGCACAGGCAGGATTGCCTGTGCTACCTAGGCACCGGGACGGACTTCGCTGGGAAGATGGCTTACGCGTTCGCGCATGTCTTTTAGGGAGAGGCCGCTGCGCACGAGAGCTGCGAAGCCCAGGAAGACGAAGGGAAGGTTGAGCGCGAGGAAGGCGAAGATGGAAAAGCCGGTGGCGGTGGATTTTTCGATGTCGAACCAGCCGAGGCCGAGAACGCAAAAGAATTGCCAGGCGCCGATATTGGCCGGAGCATTGGGAAGCGAAACGCCGAGGTTGATGACGAGCAGTACGACGACGGCGGCGAAGAATGGAAGATGCAGCTTGTAACCCTGCATGACGGCCCACAACCCACCCACCTGGCAGGCCGGCATGAGCAATGAAAAAAGAATCGCAGGGTAAAAGCTGGGAGAAGTGCCCATGGCGTGGAGATCGACGAGTGCGCTCATAAACTTTCCGGGCAGGCGCGCTTTTCTGCCTTCAAACGATTGTCTATCGCCCAGCTTCACTTCGAGGTAGAGAATGAGGGCTACGACGACGCCGAGAAGGACGAGCGTGACGATGGCCAGCGTATAGACAATTTTTCTGAACTGCTGCAAGTCAACCATCAAGGAAGCCACTGCAAGCGCGGCCACTGCAATCACCAGATCGATCAGGCGCTCGACGCCCACGGAGCCGAGCACGCGACCGATGCTGATGTCTTCTGAATTGGAAAGCAGATAGCTGCGCAAGAGCTCGCCAGGGCGCAGGGGAAAAACGAGATTGGCGAAGAGGCCGGCGTAGACCGAGCGAATGGCTTTCGTGATCCGTACCTTGCCGAACGGGCTGAGGAGAAATTTCCAGCGAGCCGCCTGCACGACATAACTGAGGACGTCGAAACCCATGCCGAGGAGGACCCATTTGTAGTCCACCTTGGCGAGGTCGCGAAGGGCCTTCATGATGTGGAAGTCGTGCAAGACCCAGACCAGGCAGGCGATAGCGAGGCCATAGCCCAGAATCTTGGGAACCTGAGTGGGTTCTTGAGGCGTCGGTTCGAACATGGCTTTCAAGGAGAAGACGGCGCACGCACCGCCGGTTCCTTGTCGTTTTTCCGCACTTTAGAATCTTAGGATGGTGGCGCCCCCGCCGTCACGCCCCCGGCGGGCTCGAAATCCGCTACAGCCTACGATAAGAGGTAGCCACAGGCAATCCGTGACTTTGCCTGATGTTCGCGGGGGTACTACTGCTGCGATTCGGGAGAATGGCTGGTATCATCGAGCCGTGGAAAATTTCAGAACCAGAAGCAGGGGGGCAAGCGGCGATGGCTGAACCAACTAAAGAAGAGTTGATGGCGCGGATTGCGGAGCTTGAGAAGCAGACCGGGTCGCGCAAGCGCGGGGTGATTGATTTCAAAGTGGGCGAGAAGGGCGGAGTGAGCGTGTATGGGCTTGGGCGCTTTCCTGTGACGCTTTATTACGAGCAGTGGATTCGGCTGCTGGATGCGGCGGCGGATTTGCGGGCGTTTTTGGAGGAGAATAAGAGCAGGTTGAAGTTGAAGGATCAGCAGTAGGGGAGCAAACGGTAGATTTGGAAAATGCCACGACGAGAACGGCGTCGTCGTGGCTACCACTTCAGGGGCTAAAGCCCTACCGCGCGCATCGATTTATGTCGCCCCTGAAGGGGCGACCTACAAGGCGTCCGTCCCCCCGAGCCGATAGGAGGGTACAGGGCGTATCATCCCGACAGATAAACCTACGGTGCACCTCTCCCAGGCATAAACCCGTACCGGCGTTTGACGGCGCTGACTATCGCCTCGTCTTCGTAGTAACTCATTGAGGAATTCGGCAGCAGTTTGGCCATCGCTCCCGGCGATGGGCGGTCTATCGTAGTGGTCCAGCCATATAACAAGGCCTTCCAAAGGCCCTATCGAGGCAACTATGTCGAATAGTCCTATTGTGAGCTCGGCGCACCGGCCATCGCGCCGCAGCACGCGGCTGAGCGAAGCGATTCTTATGCGGGTGGAAGGCGTGGACTCCTATCGCGGGCCGTACAGCGAGGAAGTCTCCACGGTGAGCGTGAGCGCGCACGGCTGCAAATATTATTCGAAGCACCAGGTGCTGTCGAACGCGCTGGTGATTTTGCAGATGAAAGGCGAGAAGCCGGATACGAAGACGGTGTCGGCGCGCGGCCGCGTGAAGTGGGTGGCTGGCCTGCAAGGCGGAGTGTTCGAGACGGCCGTGGAGCTGGAAGATCCTGGAAACGTGTGGGGAATCGCCACGCCACCGAAGGATTGGCTGCCGTTCTGCGGTCCGCGGACAATTGAGATCGACACGGCGAAATCGAAGCCGTTCGCAGTGCCGCGACCTGAGCCGGCTGCGCCGGTGGCAGCGAATGTGAAAGACGTAGTGGCTCCGTCGATGAGTGGAAATCGTGCGGCGACGCCTGGCGCGGCCGAAAACGGCGCGCGACAAACAATCGCATCGGTGACGCGTCCGATGGGCCAGTTGATGGGCGATTTTCAGCAGCAGATGGAGACAATGCTGGCCGAAGTGGCTACCGCGGCAGTGCGCGAAAAAACGACGGCCATGTTGAACGACATTCACAGCAAGCTGCGGCAAGAGGCAAAAGAGATTCTTGCCGAGACGACTGCCTCTCAAGCCGGGCCATGGATTGAGCAGGCTCTGAAGCAGATGAAGATCGCGGGGCAGGACACGGCGCAGAGGCTGCATGCGCAGTGGATGAAGAAGGTGGAATTGGACCTGGCCACGTCGCTGCAACAGATCGAAACGCGGCGGCAGGAAATGGAAGAGCTTTCGCGCAACCTGGCCACGAACTCGTTGCAAAAAGTGGAGAATGTTCTTGAAGCCTCGCGCAAGGACGGAGTGGATCGAATTGTCGCGCGGCTGAAGGAACAGGTGACGCCGATCGTTGAAGAGACTCGGAAAGCCGCGGCGGAACTGACCCGACGCAAAGAGGAGATCGACAGGCTCATCGGCCAATCCGTGGAAATAGCCACAGCGAGACTCGAAGAGGTGTGCGCGAAATTCGACAAGCAGTTCGACACCGTGCTGCGATCGCGAATCGAGGCAGCGCGGCAGGAAATGGAACGCGCGGGAATGGCCGCCACGGATCTGGCGCTCAACAATCTGCGTATTACTTCGCAGCAGCAGCAGGAACGGGCGCAGTCGCAGCTTCGCGAGCAGTTGAACGGCGTTTCGGACTCGGTTTTGAGGGAAGTCAGCGGCCAAGCGGCGGAGGCGTCGCGGCAGTTCGCGGGGGAAATGAAGAAGCAGAGCCGCGACCACCTGGAATTTGTGAGCGGGGCGATTTCGGAACTGGCGAAGGGCATCGGGAAATTGTCGAAGGAATAGGGCGGCCAGGCAGGCCACTCTTGGGATGTGGCTATGGAAAATCTGATCGAAGCACCCCCTGAGGTTAGGGTCATTGGAGATAGCGCGGCTTGCGGTATGGCGTCGTGCGATGAAGGCGCTGCCATTGCGTTGCGCGGCACGCCTCTGTGCGTGCGGCATTTCATTCCGGTGTGCACCCAAGAGATCGAATCGCGCGGCGAGCGGCTGAAGAACGGGCTCTACGACGAGGCAGCCACGCTGGCATTCAAGAATTTCATATCGGCGTGTGCCGAGCAGGCCAGCCGCTTCATTCAGGACGATGGCTTTACTGATGGATCAACGAAGAGCCGGCTGGAGGAGTTTCTTCGCCGCGTGTCGCAATCGGGGCAGCGGCTTCGGCGGAGCCCGCGGATGAGTTCTTCTGTGCCTATTTTTCTTAGACGCGAGGATTCCGGACGCACCTGGGAAGAAGAGACGTGGACGATTACGGTGAGCCAGCATGGGGCGTCACTCGTGTGCCGGCATCCTGTGGAGACGGGCGGAGCGCTGGTGATCTCGCGACGGGATCGCGCGAATCGCGTGCAGGCGCGCGTGGTTTACTGCCGCTATAATTCAGAAGGCTGGCGCGAAATTGGCGTCGAGTTGCTTGATCGCGATGATTTTTGGGGGTTGTCGCAGGCGGCGCGGATGCAGCCGTCGGTGCAGCCCGCGTAATTCTTTCGGTGCCCGTCCGCCGTAACAACGAGTGTCCTTCATAAGAGAGCTTTCACTCTCTCGTTCAACCCACGAAATTTGAGACAATTACTTCGCGAATGCGCGGTTGCGGGGAGTGGTGCGCGTGAAGATCCTCGAGACGGAGCGGCTGGTATTGCGGCAGATGGCGGTCGAGGATGCTCAGTTTATTTTTGACCTCGTGAATGAGGCGGCGTTTATCCGGAATATTGGTGACAAGGGCGTGCGGACGCTGGAAGACGCGCGAAATTATATTTTGAACGGGCCGGTGGCGAGTTATGCGAAGTTCGGATTTGGATTGTATCTGGTGGTGCTGCGGGAGACGGGCGAGGCGATCGGAATTTGCGGGTTGCTGAAACGCGATTCGCTCGAGGATGTAGATATCGGTTTTGCGTTGGTTGAAAAATTCCGGCGAAAAGGCTTCGCTTACGAATCGGCGGCGGCGGTGATGGAGTATGGACGAAGCACGCTGGGATTGAAGCGGATCGTGGCAATTACTTCCCCGGACAATGAAGGATCGATTCGCGTGCTGGAAAAGATTGGTTTGCGATTCGAGAAAATGATTCGCATGCCGGGGTCGGATGAAGACACGCGATTGTTTGTGCCGCGCAGCTGAAGTCTGCGAATGGATTCCTTGGGAATTGACATGCTCACGCTGAAAACCGAGCGGCTCATCTTGAGGGAATGGAACGAGGCGGACCGGGAGCCGTTTGCGCGAATGAACGCCGATGCGCGGGTGATGGAATATCTGGGTGAGCCGATGGCGCGGGAGCAGAGCGACGAAGTGGCCGACCGAATCGAAGCGCATTTCCGGGCACACGGATTTGGATTGTGCGCCGCGGAACTGGCCGAAAGCGGCGAGTTTATTGGATTCATCGGGCTGGCTGTGCCGACGTTCGAGGCGGCGTTCACTCCGTGCGTTGAAATCGGCTGGAGACTCGCGGCCGAATACTGGGGCGCGGGGCTCGCTACGGAAGGCGCGCGGGAAATTGTGCGTTATGCATTCGAAGAGCTGGGGCTGGCAGATTTAGTTTCGCTTACGACGATTCGAAATGAACGTTCGCGCAGGGTGATGGCGAAGCTGGGCATGACGCACGACGCGGCTGAGAATTTCGACCACCCTAGATTGCCCGCTAACGATCCGCTGTGCCGGCACGTAATGTACCGGCTGACGCGCGAGAAATGGGTCAATTCCACTGCACCGTAGCACGGCCGGCTGCCGCGGCGAATTGCGTTAAGCCTTCTTTTCGTGCTTCTTGAAAATAACTGACGATTCGTCGTGAGCCTGCTTTGAAAACTCAAAAGCTTTCGAGGCGTATTCCATCGCTTGCCGCGATTGCTCGTGAGCCGTGAGATGGTCTTCTTTGTCATGATGCGCGGCAGCGGCTTGGTGCGCGTGCGCGGCGAGCATGTGGAATTCTGCAGCTCGTTGATGCGAATCGTTTGCCATCGTATCTCCCCGATCCTTCCGTATTCGAATGACGCTGTTAGTGTATCGCAGCGTGGAGAGGCTGCGAAATTTACGCGGCGCCGACCGCGACGCGGAGGTGAGAGCGAAAAGGATTGCAGGCGACAGGCGCGAAGTGTATATCTCTTTCTTCTTTCCTGGCATCTCGGCCTCCGACCCAAGCAATTGTTCCGCGCTGGCGGAAATTCATCTTGAGGTGAAACATGAGCGACGCGACTGTTGGGGATGTGGCGAAAAAAGTGACCGGCTGGTCGATTGCGATCAGCGTGCTGATGATCATAGCAGGCCTTCTTGCGATTTTGCTGCCGCTCGAAGCGGGCATCGCAGTGAATATTTTTGTGGGCTGGATGCTGCTCTTTGCGGCCGCGGCGCATTTTGTTTATGCATGGTCAACGCGCGGCACAGGCGGGGTGATCTGGAAAGTGCTGGTGGCAATTTTGTATGGGGTGATCGGATTCTATTTGCTGGAGCATCCGGCGCGCGGGCTGGCAACGCTGACTCTGGTGCTCGCCTATTACCTGCTGATTGAAGGCGTGATGGAAATTATTCTTTTCTTCCAGCATCGCTCGGGGCCGGGCGCGGTGTGGTTTCTGCTCGATGGAATCGTTACGCTCATCCTGGGCTTTCTCGTTTGGCGAACGTGGCCCTCGAGCACGGAATGGGTGATCGGCACGCTGGTGGGACTGAGCATTCTCTTCAGCGGGACCACGCGGTTGATGCTTTCGCTTGCGGCGCGGCGGGTCGTCACGAAGATGGCCTGACGCATTCCTTCTAATAATTCCAAAGTTTGCGAATCTTGCGACTTTGTCGCTCGTTGCAGCCGCGCACGCGCGCCTGACTCCGCTGGCTCAGTGCTGTAAACTGTGGCACACTCGATAGTTTGAGAGGCGCGGCTTGTGCGCGCGCGTGTGCCGCCGGGCGCGTTTTGCGGCGCGCCGTCCGACGACCACAGCCTCAGAGAGCACCCGAGCAAATACATACAATGGACCCGCAGTACATCCGGAATTTCTGCATCATCGCGCACATCGACCACGGGAAATCGACGCTGGCCGACCGGCTGCTTGAGCTGACTGGCGCGTTGAGCCAGCGCGAAATGACTGCGCAAGTGCTCGACTCGATGGACCTGGAGCGCGAGCGCGGCATCACGATCAAGGCGAAAAGCATTCGTCTGCATTACACGGCGCGCGACGGGCATGAGTACCGGTTGAATCTGATTGACACGCCCGGCCACGTGGATTTTTCCTACGAAGTTTCGCGGGCGCTTTCGGCATGCGAGGGCGCGCTGCTTGTGGTGGATGCGAGCCAGGGCGTGGAGGCGCAGACGGTGGCGAATGCGTTTCTGGCGTCGCGGCACAATCTCACGATTGTTCCGGTGATTAACAAAATCGATTTGCCGGCGGCGCGGCCGGATCACGTAAAAGAGCAGATTGAGAATGTGCTGGCGATTCCGGCGGATGAGGCGCAGCTGATCAGCGCGAAGAGCGGAATCGGCGTCGACGAAGTGCTGGAAGAAATCGTGCGGCACGTGCCGCCGCCGAAAGGTTCGGCAGAAAATCCGCTGCAGGCGCTGATTTTCGATTCCTGGTTCGATTCGTATCGTGGCGCGGTGGTTCTGGTGCGCGTGATGGAAGGGCGGATCACGAAGCACATGAAGATTCGGCTGTGCGCGAACAACGAAGTGTATGAGGTGGAAGATCTCGGAGTGCTCACCCCGAAGCCGATCGTGCTCGATGAGCTTTCCGCGGGAGATGTGGGCTTCATCATCGCGAATATCAAGCGTGTGGCCGACGCGCGTGTGGGTGATACGGTGGTGGAAGCGGACCGTCCTGCGGCGCCGCTGCCTGGATTCGAAGCGATCAAGCCGATGGTATTCGCGGGAATGTATCCGGTGAACGCGAGCGATTACGAAGTGCTGCGCGACGCGTTGGGGAAGTTGCAGTTGAATGACGCGGCGTTTTTCTACGAGCCGGAAAACTCGGTGGCGCTGGGTTTTGGGTTCCGCTGCGGTTTTCTGGGGCTTCTGCACATGGAAATCGTGCAGGAGCGGCTGGAGCGCGAGTTCAACATCGAACTGATCACCACAGCGCCCAGCGTGCAGTATCGAATCACGAACACGGCGGGCGAAGTGGTGGAGGTAGATAACCCTACAAAATTTCCGCCGCCAGGCTCGATTCACAAAATCGAAGAGCCGATGCTCACCGCGATGATCATCACGTCGGAAGAATCGGTGGGCGGCGTGCTGGCGCTGTGCGAGGAAAAGCGCGGCGTGCAGAAGAAATTCGAATATCTATCGCCGACGCGCATCATGCTGACGTACGAGATGCCGCTGAATGAAATCGTGCTCGATTTCTACGACCGGCTGAAGAGTGTTTCGCGCGGTTATGCGTCTCTCGATTATCATTTGTCGGGGTATCACGAATCCGATCTCGTGAAGCTCGATGTGCTGGTGGGCGGCGAGCCTGTGGATGCGCTGACGGTGATTTGCCATCGCGACCAGTCTTACGAGCGCGGGCGCGACCTCGTTTCGCGTTTGCGGAAACTCATACCGCGGCAAATGTTTGAAGTTCCCATCCAGGCCGCCATCGGCAGCCGTGTGATTGCGCGCGAGACGATCAGCGCGATTCGCAAGAACGTGATCGCCAAGTGCTATGGCGGCGATATTTCGCGCAAGCGCAAGCTTCTGGAGAAGCAAAAGGAAGGCAAGCGGCGGATGAAGCGCGTGGGGCGCGTGGATATTCCACAGGAAGCGTTCCTCGCCGTTCTTAAAGTTTCCGGGGGTAATAACGACGAAGAATAGTCCTTTTGTGTGCGACCCGCCTAAGCGTCATTCTTGTGCTTAACGGTGGCGCCGAGTTCACCGCGCGCGAGGCGGACGGAAAAGTCTTCGCCGAGCGCGACCTGATCCGCTGAACGCAGCACTTTTCCTGAGGCATCATAGGCGATGGCGTAGCCTCGTTCGAGGATGCGGAACGGGTCGCGTTCATTAAGCTGCAATCTCGCTGCTTCGAAGCGCTGGCGTTTCCCTGCTATCAGGCGTTCAGCTCGGGACTCTAATTCGGCAACGCGCCTTTCCACCACATGGTGCCAGCGCGCCACGCGCGCGCGCAGATCGAGCGCTGCAAAACGGACTTGCGCGGTGCCGTAGGCCCTGCGTTTGCGCGTCATCACTCGCTCGAGCGCTGCGACCAGCGCAAGGCGATGCTGATCGATCCGGCGGCGCACGACCACAGCGCGAGCACGCAGGTCGAACGATCCAATTTGCGCGCTCGCCTTCGTGACACGCTGCCGATTGGTGCCGAGCCGCAAACGCAAGCCGATCACGAGCGACGACGAAAGCTCGTCCACCTGCTGACGGCGCCGGCGCACGAGAATCTCAAGTTGGCGAAAGCCGCGATGGGTTTGCAGGTCGCGCACGCGATGGCGGCGCTCGGAAAACCAGTAGCGAATTTGCTGCACGAGGTGGCGCTGGTGCTCGGCAATGTGCCGCTCGAATTCCTGGCGTGAGCGCACGACAAGCTCCGCTGCGGCGGAAGGGGTGGGCGCGCGCAAGTCCGCGACAAAATCGGCAATCGTGAAATCAGCTTCATGGCCTATCCCTGTGATCACGGGAATTTCAGAAGCGAAAATCGCGCGCGCGACTACTTCCTCATTGAACGCCCACAAATCTTCGAGCGAGCCGCCGCCGCGCGCCACGATCAGCACGTCGGCGAATTTAGCGCGAGTGAAATAATTTACGGCGGCTGCGATTTCCTTCGCGGCGCCGTCGCCCTGCACTTTCACCGGATAGAGCCGCACATGCGCATTTGGAAAACGGCGCTTCAGAACGCGAAGAATGTCGCGGATGGCAGCGCCGGTGGGGGACGTAACGATGCCGATACATCGCGGCAAAACGGGAAGAGGCTTCTTGCGCGATTCGTCGAAGAGGCCCTCTTCCTGCAGTCGCTTTTTTAGCTGCTCAGACGCTAACTGCAAGGCGCCGAGGCCGACTGGCTCGATGTTCGTGACGTAGATCTGATACTCGCCGCGTACATCGTAGACGCTGATTGAGCCGCGCACCGTGACGTGCAGACCGTCTTCCGGCCGGAATTTCAGCCCACGCGCTTGATCGCGGAAGCAGATGCAGCGGATCTGTGCGTGCGCGTCCTTTAACGTGAAATAGAGGTGGCCGGACTGTGCCGCGCGGAAATTCGAGACTTCGCCCTCGACCCAGATATCGAAGAAAGCGCTTTCGAGCAGGTCGCGGATGCGGTCAGTGAGTTCGCTGACTTTCCACACGCGCCGCTCGGGCATCAAATTGAAAAGCGAAGCCTGGCTCATCTTGTTGGCACCGAATTCTACCGCCGGAACAAATTTATAACCCAGAGAATCAGCGTGAGCGCGACGCTCAGCACGATGCAAGTGACGATCGGAAAATAGAAGCTGCTATTTTTACCCTGATAGGCGATATCGCCGGGTAGGCGTCCGAGGCGAAAAGGCAACCGTCCGCCGAATGCAAAGAATGCGCCAATAACAACAAGGGCGATTCCACTGAGGAGCAGCAGCTTCCCGAGTTCGCGCATCGGTTCCAAAGTAATCAACCTAGGAAGTATTCTACTCGAATCGAACCGTTCTCTGGAAAACCAGCCGACAATCGCGGGGCGGGGCGAGAGTCTTTTGTAGCGCCACCCTTTAGGGTGGCAGGGGTGGCTTCCGCAGCGTGTGACGATTAACTTCCAAATCAAACCGTGCTGGTCTGAAGACCGGCGCTACAGAAGACTAACGGCGAGGCTAAACGAGTTCTTCACCTGCGAAGAAATAGCTGATCTCGAAGGCGGCGGTATCGGGCGCGTCCGAGCCGTGCGTGCAATTGTTCTGGATGCTTGTGCCGAGCTCCTTGCGAATCGTGCCGTGAGCGGCTTTCGAAGGGTCGGTGGCACCCATCGTATCGCGCCATTTCGCGATCGCGCCTTCCGCTTCGAGCACCATCGCGATCACCTTGCCCGAGCTCATAAATTCCGTAAGGTCTTTGAAAAAGGGGCGCTCGCGATGAACCGCATAGAATCCTTCGGCTTGCGCTTTTGTGAGGCGCACGGATTTGATCGCCACGATTTGAAATTTCGCCGCGTGAATGCGGCTTAGTATGTCCGCGGAAATTCCGCGGCCGACGGCATCCGGCTTGATGATTGCTAAGGTGCGCTGTGATCCCAAGAGATCATTCCTCCGTTTAGTTTTGTTGCGGTTTAAAACTTAACGTTTGGTTCGCTTTGGCGGTTTGCTCGCTGATTTCTTTTTTTCCGCGGTTTTTCGTTTCGTGCTCGATTTCGGTCTCGAACCCATCACACGTGCGATCGTTTCGCCAATATCGGCGGGGCTTTGGATGGTGTGAATGCCGGCGGCGCGCATCGCCTTGTACTTCTCGATCGCTGTTCCGTGTCCGCCGCTGATGATTGCGCCGGCATGGCCCATGCGACGGCCCGGCGGCGCCGTCTGACCGGCGATGAATCCGACAACCGGCTTGTTCACATGCTTTTTGATGTATTCAGCCGCAACTTCTTCGGCGTTGCCACCGATTTCGCCGATCATCACGATGGCTTGCGTGTCGGGATCGTCGTTGAACATGCGAATCGAATCGAGAAAGCTAGTGCCGATGATCGGATCGCCGCCGATGCCGATGCAGGTTGATTGACCGATTCCGAGTTGCGTCAACTGGCCGACGGCTTCATAGGTAAGCGTGCCGCTGCGGCTGACGACGCCGACATTTCCCTGCTTGTGAATTGATGCGGGCATGATGCCCATCTTGCATTTTCCCGGGGAAATTACGCCCGGGCAATTCGGCCCGATCAAACGCGTCTTCGAATCTTTCATCGCGGCGGCAACGCGCACCATGTCAAGCACCGGCACGCCTTCGGTGATGCAAATCACGAGCGGCAAATTTGCGTCGACTGCTTCGAGGATCGCATCGGCGGCGAAAGGAGGCGGAACGAAAATTATCGAAGCGTTTGCTCCTGTTTTCGCAACGGCCTCGGCAACAGTGTTAAACACCGGCACGCCGAGATGTTTTGCGCCGCCTTTGCCGGGCGTGACGCCCGCGACAACTTTGGTGTCGTAATCCAGCATCTGCTGCGCGTGAAAGCTGCCTTCACGGCCGGTGATCCCCTGCACAACGACGCGTGTGTTTTTGTCAATCAGAACGCTCATCGCGCACCTTCCGCGAGCGCGACGACTTTCTGTGCCCCGTCTTTCATGCCCTTTGCGATCGTGAAATTGAAACTCGAGTTGCGCAAAATTTCCTGGCCTTTCTCGACGTTGGTGCCTTCCATGCGAACAACCACCGGCACTTTGAATTTCAGCTCTTTCGCGGCATTTACAACGCCACTTGCCAGCACGTCGCAGCGGAGAATACCGCCGAAAATATTAACGAAGACGGCTTTCACGTTGGGATCGCTGAGCAAAATACGAAACGCGTTCTTCACCTGCTCTTCGGAAGCGCCGCCGCCTACATCGAGGAAATTCGCCGGGCTGCCGCCGCTCAACTTGATGATGTCCATCGTGGCCATTGCGAGGCCGGCGCCGTTGACCATGCAGCCGACGGTCCCGTCGAGCTTGATGTAGTTCAGTTTGAATTTCGAGGCTTCGACTTCTAGCGGCGTTTCCTCTTCGAGATCGCGCAGATCCTTGAATTCGGGATGGCGGTAGAGCGCGTTGTCATCGAAGGTGACTTTCGCATCGAGGGCCACCAGACGGCCATCGCCCGTGACGACACACGGATTAATTTCCACGAGCGACGCGTCCGTCTCCATGAACGCGCGATAAAGCGATTGAAGAAACGGCACCGCCGCGTTCACAATTTCAGGCGCGAGGCCGAGTCCGAAGGCGAGTTTGCGCGCTTGAAACGGCAGCAGTCCCGTGGCGGGATGAATCGTTTCGCGCAGAATCGCTTCCGGATTGTCCTTCGCGACTTCCTCGATTTCCATTCCGCCGGCGGTGCTGGCCATAAACACGGGCGCACCAACCGCGCGATCCACCAGAATGCTGAGATACAGCTCGCGCTTGATGTCGAGGCCTTCTTCGATCAGCAGACGGCGAACGATGCGCCCTTCCGGACCCGTTTGCGGCGTGACGAGATTCATTCCGAGGATGCGCTCGGCATGTGTGGCAGCTTCGTCGGCTGATTTCGCGAGCTTCACGCCACCCGCCTTGCCGCGCCCGCCTGCGTGAATCTGTGCTTTTACCACGACGACAGGAGCACCCAGCCGCTGCGCCACCGCGCGCGCTTCGTCTTTTTTGAAAACCACCTCGCCGCGCGGAACTGGCACGCCAAATTTCGCCAGGATCGCTTTGGCCTGATACTCGTGGATCTTCATTCCTGCTCCATCGGCTTTCGGAAGCTCGCCTTGAATAGTGCTAGTATTTTATGCTCGCAAAAGCTACTAAGTTTACTTGGAACGTCGAGGACGAGCAAGGAGCGGTGTGGCTCTTGAAATGAAACTAGTCTGCGAAAAACGCACCGATACGTGGCCGCCGCGCGTGGCGTCGTCTTGATTTCATGATCCTTGAAGCGCTTGAAAAAATCGTGGCCGATCAAGATTTGACGCGAGCCGAAGCCGAAGCCGCTATGGAAGACATTCTGGCGGGGCGTGCGAGCGATGCGCTGATCGCGGGCCTGCTCACGGCCCTGCGCATTAAGGGCGAGACAGTTGATGAGGTTGTCGGCTTCGCGAAAGCGATGCGCCGCCACGCGACGCCGATTTTCCCGGCCGGGCGCGCTGCGAAGAACGAAGTGCTTGTCGATACAGCCGGGACGGGCGGCGATGCAGCAGGCACATTCAATATCTCAACCGCTGCTTCGTTTGTGATCGCGGGCGCCGGTGTGCGCGTTGCGAAACATGGCAATCGCTCGGTTAGTTCGCGCTGCGGATCGGCTGATGTGCTTGAGGCGCTCGGCGCGAAAATTGATCTGGCGCCGGATCGCGTGGCCCGGTCGATCGAAGAAATCGGAATTGGTTTCATGTTCGCGCCGGCGATGCACGCGGCGACGCGACATGCCATGCCGGTGCGACGCGAACTCCGCATGCGCACAGTCTTCAACCTACTCGGCCCGCTGACGAATCCCGCGGGAGCATCGGTGCAGATCGTCGGGGTCTATCATGCGAGCCTGACCGAGTTGGTCGCGCGAGCGCTCGGGGAACTAGCCGTGCGCTGCGCTTTCGTTTTTCATGGCGCCGAAGGCTTGGACGAAATTTCGATATCCGGCGAGACTTATATTTCCGAACTGCGCGATGGGTCAGTGCGAAGCCTCAGCGTTACACCTGAAGATTTCGGTTTGCGCCGATGGCCGACCGAAGAAATCCGAGGCGGCGACGCGAAGCGCAATGCGGAAATTATTCTCCAGATTTTTGGCCCCTCGTCGCACCATCATGCGAACGGAGCGCACCGCGAAATCGTGCTCGCAAATTCTGCGGCAGCGCTCGTGGCGGCTGGGCGTGCCACGGATTTTCTCGACGGCGTGCGCATGGCAGCAGAATCAATCGATTCCGGCGCCGCGCGCGAAAAGCTGGAAGAATTTATCGCGTTCACCCAGGGAGATAGCGAGCGGGCGCTTTCAGGATCCTAACGAAGCCGCAGCGATAGCGATTAAATCTGCGTCAGGCTGTGCACCGCATATCCGAAACACGCCAGCACAAAAATCCCGAACGCCACCGCTTCCATTCCGAGCTGGTGTGGGGTGCCGAGCCCAATCGACGTGTAACGCAGCAGATCCACCTGCCATGTGATCGGATTTGCCAGGCCGATCACGCGAAACCAGCGCGGTAGCGGTTCGAGCGGATAAAACATCGAGCTCGCAAAGAGAAACACAAAATAAAAAACGGATGTAACGCTGTTGAAGATATCGTTGCGCCGAATCTTCAGCGCAAAGATCGTATAGAAGAAAAACCAACCGGCGGTGCCGAAGATCACCGTCACTACGAGCAGCGGCAGAAGATCAGCGCGCAATTTGATTCCGAGCAGCCAGGTGCCCAGCCCGAGCGTGATCACCATCTGCACGATCGCGATAAACACATTGAATAGCACTTTGCCGAGCAGATATTCCGACCGGCTCATCGGATACGTCAGCATCTCGTAGAAAATTCCGTTGTCTCGATCCATGAAGAACGACCACGAGCTGTTCGATGCAATGCCGAAGCTCGCCATGCCCAGCACGCCCGCAAGAAAAAATGAATTGTACGTGATACCCGGCGCAGACAAAGGAGTGCCCAGGGATGCCGTAACACCCACGCCAAACACGAGCAGATAGCAAAGCGGATAAAAAAGATCCCAGAAGACGAACGTGATGTTCGTCGCGCGAATCTTCGTCTCGCGATACAGCATGGCGGAAATCGACGACACGATCGCTCCTCGCAAGCGGGCTACCTACCCACCACTTCCGCTCCGGCCTTTTGCGTCAATTCAACAAAAATATCTTCCAGACTCGCCCCGCCAATCTCCACGCGCAGCACGCGCCCCTTCTTGGCGAGCGCCGCGACAAGCTCCAGCGCCTCCGCCTCCTGCGCCTTCACACAGAATTCCAGCGTATTGCCATTAATCTTCGAACGGACCGGATGCAGCGCGGCAACCTCACCTTCGATTCCAGCGGGCAGCGAATCAAACGTAATCGCCACTTGGTAAACATCTTGCGAAAGCAGCTTCAAAGCGTGGAGGTCGCCGCGCGCAATTTGCCGGCCCTTGTTTAGGATCAAAATGTCGTCGCACAATTCTTCCGCTTCGCTCAAAATTTGCGTCGTGAGCACAATCGTGCGCCCCCGCGCCGATTCTTTTCGCAGCGCATCCATTACCGCTCGTTTCAGAATCGGATCCATTCCGGTCGAAAACTCGTCGAGAAACAGCACCGGCGTTTTCACCAGAAACACTTTCGCCACCTGCACGCGCCGGCGAAAGCCGCCGCTAAGATCCTGCACTTTGCGGTCAGCCTCGGCGGCGAGATCGAAAAGCTGCATGATCTGGGCGGCGCCGCGTTCCGCCTCAGCCCTGGCAAGCCCGTGAAACCCGGCGTACGTAAGCAAATTGTCGCGCACCGAAAGAAACATCTCGCCGGCAGTTTCTTGCAACACCATCGACATCCGCCGGCGCACCTCAAGCGGCTGCTCGACAACATCAAATCCCTCAATGCGCGCATGTCCGCTCGAAGGCTGCAAAAGCGTCGCAAAAATCTTCAGCAATGTCGTCTTGCCCGCGCCGTTCGGCCCCAGCATTCCAAAAATCGAGCCGCGCGGAACATTAAAACTGAGTCCGTCGATCGCCCGCACCGGCTCGCTACGCGCACCGAAGAATCCATTGCGACGGGCAGGATACACTTTCACGATGTTCTCGACTTCAAGAGCAAACGGGGCGTCCGCGGCCATTATTTCCGTCCGTTCGATGGATCAGGCGAGAGCGATGAATTCAAGTCAAGGTTCACTGAACCCGGCCCCGCGCCCGGCGCGTAACAATAGCCGTCAGCGTTGTACGTGGTGGCGCAGCGCTTCGTGAATTCATGGCGCCGCGGCGATTGCGCGAACTGCCACACCGAAGCGTAGGACACGCCGCTGGCGGACGGCGGTGACGGGTTTTTCGGGTACACGCAGCCGGGCGATGGCGGGCAGGCGTCGTTGTACACGAAAAATGAAATCTTCCGCGCTCCAGCGTGCGCGCGAATGTCGTCCGAGGTCACAATCGTCTGCCCCCTGCTTTCGTTGGCAGGCATCCCGGAACAATAAATTCCCGCACGGAATCCGCCCGCGATCACCGCGTCGAACCACGCAAATATGTACGCGTTCTGCTCGTCGGTCATCCTCCCGCCCTCTTCTTGATCCAGAAAAATCACGGCATCTGCGTGAAAGCCTTCCTGTTGTGCACGCGCCACCGCCGATTGCCCTTCCACCTTTCCCGCATCGGCCACACTTTCCAGTGTTTTCAGCTGGCTGATCGTCCGCCCATTGAAGAGTAGGAGAAAACCGAATCCGTTTTTCAAAAGCGCCGAGCGCTTCCCGACCCATTCGTTCGAATCGGCACCCGGCGGAATGTTGAGCCAGTATCCGGCGAACGAAAACGCGCGCCTCAACGACGGTAGCGCCGCATCGCCTGGGTAATCGTTTGAATCAAAGCCCAGATAGGAAGTTGGCGAAGCGTAGCCCAGCGTCGCCATCAAAAGTAGGACGCAGCAGAAAGACACGGCCTGTCGAGTGATGCGGTAAGAACGCGGATTCATTGAGCATCTCGCAAACCACGTGAATTTATTCTAGACACTGAGGAAATTTTCGAGAAGTCGAAAACCCGCCTCGGTAAGAACCGACTCCGGATGAAATTGCACGCCCTCGACGCGCAGTTTGCGATGCCGCAGGCCCATGATCGTGCCGTCGTCCGTTTCGGCGGAAATTTCGAGCTCTCGCGGCAAAGATTTCCGCTCGACGATCAGTGAATGATAACGCGTGGCCTGAAATTTCTGCGGCAAGCCGCGGAAAATAGTTTTGCCGTCATGATCGATGCGGCTCGTTTTGCCGTGCATCAGTTTGCGCGCTCGAATCACGCGTCCGCCAAACGCGGCCCCGATCGCCTGATGCCCCAGGCAAACACCGAGAATCGGAATTTTGCCGGCGAAGCGCTGAATCAGCGGGATGCTGATTCCGGCCTCTTGCGGCGTGCAGGGACCGGGAGAAACCACGATGCGCTCAGGCCGCATTTTCTCGATCTCGTCGAGTGTGATGCGATCGTTGCGACGCACTTCGAGCTGCTGCCCCATCTCGCCCAGGTACTGCGCGAGGTTATAAGTAAAGGAATCGTAGTTGTCGAGTATCAGTAGCATCGTTGCGATTCAAGCGACGCAATTCAAGAATACCGTAGTCAGCGACTTATTGCTTCCCGCGCTCGCCATGCGCAATTTCCAGCGCCTTCACCAGCGCGCGCGCTTTGTTCACCGTTTCCTGATACTCGCGCTCGGGCACCGAATCCGCAACAATACCGCCACCCGCTTGGATATAAACGCGCCCCCTCTTCGCCACCAGAGTGCGCAGCGCAATGCACGAATCAATGTTGCCGGAAAAATCAAGATACATCACCGCGCCCGCGTAGATACCGCGACGCGTCGGCTCGAGCTCGTCAATAATTTCCATCGCTCGAATTTTTGGCGCGCCGGAAACGGTTCCGGCTGGGAAGCATGACATCAGCGCGTCGAAGCAATCCATGTCCCGGCGCAGCTTTCCCCGCAAACTCGACACCAAATGCATCACGTGCGAGTAGCGCTCGACGAACATCAGCCGCTCGGGCTTTACCGTTCCGTACTCGCATACGCGGCCTAGATCGTTGCGCCCCAAATCGACGAGCATAATGTGCTCAGCCCGCTCCTTCGGATCGGCAAGCAGTTTCGCTTCCAGCTCGCGGTCCTCCTTTTCGTCGCGCCCTCGCGGAACGGTTCCGGCAATCGGACGATAGAAAACATCGCGTCCCTGCACCTTCACCAGCATTTCCGGCGAGCTACCCACCACCGACACATCGTCCAGCTTCAGAAAATAAAGGTAGGGCGAAGGATTCACCACCCGAACCGCGCGATAAATCTCAAATGGGTCGGCATTCGTTCGCGCCGAAAATCGCTGGCTTGGCACCACTTGAAAAATATCTCCCGCGCGGATGTAGGCCTTGGCCCTTCGAACTGCGGCAAGATATTGCGGCCGCGTCATATTCGATTGAAGCCGCGGCTTGCCGCCCCGCTGGGCACGCGGCTGCTTCGGCAGCGGTCCTTCCAGCTTCCGCCGCGCTATCTCGATTTCTCGCATCGCCGCATCGTATTTCTCGCGCAGGCTTCCCTTACCTTCTGTGAACACGTTGCGAATCACCCAGATGCGATGCTGCAAATGGTCAAAGGCGATCACGCCATGAAAAAACATCATCACGCAATCGTCGAGCGCCAGGTCGTCGCGTCCCGACGCCGGGATTTTTTCGATCAGCCGCACCATGTCGTACGCGAAGTAGCCGATCGCGCCGCCGATCAATGGCGGAAGTCCAGGCACCCGGACGGGGTGGTAGCGCGCCGTCAGTCGCCGCAACTGCTCGATCGGGTCATCGTCGAAATGGATTTCGCGGCCGCCGGTCTCGAGCGTGCAGATTCGGCCCCGCGCTCGAAATACTTCTTCCGGGTTCGCGCCTGCGAACGTGTAACGCGCGATGGTCTCGCCGCCCTCGACGCTTTCCAGCAGAAATGAATATTTCGCGCCGTGCGCAATTCTCAGATAGGCCCCCACGGGCGTCAGCAAATCGGCGGTAAACGTCTCGTAGACCGGGATCAGGTTTCCCTGCCGCGCGAGTTTCGAGAACGTTTTGAAATCAGGCTGTGCCATCTGTTGCCAGTAAAGGTGTTGCCGGTAAAGGTGTCGGCCGTAAAGCTGCCCGTCAGGCGAAGCGGCTTACTCTCGCTGCCTTCCTTCGCGTTCCAGTGCCGCTAGAACTGCTGCGCGCATCGCTTTCTCCGGAGCGCGCCGGCTCATCCAGATTTCCCACTGCGCAGTTCCCTGCGCGACAAACATCTCTACCCCAGAAACTGTTTCGATGCCGCGACGCACCGCAAGTTGCATCAGCTTGGTTACGCGCGGGCGATAAATCGTGTCGAACACGAGCCGGCAATTGAGCTCGGGCGCTTCGAGCGGCGAGCGACCAATCGCGGGGTACATACCCACCGGAGTAGCATTCACGATCGCGTCGAAAAATTCTGTTCTCAGGTGCTTGCGCGCGACGGCTTCCCCTCCTGCCGCCCGCGCCAGTGAACGCGCCTGTTGCGGCCGCCGTGCACAGATGCCAACCGACCCTCCAGCGCGAGAAAGCGCAAATGCAACCGCGCGCGCCACGCCTCCCGCTCCAAAAATCAGCACGCGACTGCCTCGCAGGGGCATGCGGCGTTCGAGCGCTCGCAGTACACCCACGTAATCGGTGTTGTAGCCGAAGAGCTTTCCGTTTGCCCGCACGGAAACCGTGTTCACGGCGCCAATGGACGCGGCGAGTTCGTCGCAATCATCGAGATAGCGAAGAGCCGTTTCCTTGTGCGGCAGAGTAACGCTGAATCCTTTCATTCGCAGCGGTGCGATCGAATTGCAAAAGTCTTTCAAGTCGCGCACGAGAAACGGCAAGTAGACCGCATCGATTCTTCGCGCCCGAAAGCCTGCATTCTGAAGCTGCGGCGAAAGCGAGTGGCCGATGGGATTGCCGATCACGCCATACACACGGGTTCGCTGGCTGATACGGTCCGCGCGATACACATTCACCATATCACTGAGAGACACCTGGCCGGGCCCTGTGGCATTTTCGACGGGCGCATAGACAAAAGCAGCGCGTTCGCGCAACGCGAGAACGCGCATCGGAAGCGCCACGTCACCCATCGGCACCGCAATCGCGTCGAGACGGCCACGCGCAATCGCAAGAACGCGCCGCGATTCCGAAAGCGACTCACACTGCGCCGCGATCTTAATCGCGTCCGGCCGGCCACTCGATCGGCTGGCCACCACGCGCTTCAAATCCTTCGGCGCCCGGTGAAAAAAATGGGCCGAGCGGATTTGCCGTCCTTCACCGAGCAGAACGTCGAGAAGCTCAAGCGGACAGCGCGACGCGGACTCAATCTCAAGGTCGTACCATTCGCAGCCGGCTCGCAACGCTTCGCCGAGGTGCATGAGCTGTTTGCCAATCGTGCCGCGATAGCGGCCTCCCGCTTCGCGCCGGCGGCACGTCGCGATCAGCGTCACTCGGCCGGGCATCGCGCCTCGCCGCCGAGCGCTCGCCGCTAGCCGGGCGATAAATCGCTCAATCTCGCCGTCGTTCGCGAGCCAATCCAGGCGCAATTCGATCGTCTTGGTTGCTGCGAGAGCTCGTTTGAACTGGCGCCACATCGCCGCCGCATTTTCCGCCGCTACGACCGCGCAAATTTTCGACTCGCCAATCATTTCCCTTCTATCCGTTCCGCCAATCCTCGTCCCTGAACGCTGTATTAATCGCGCTCAGAATTCACGCGCTGCGCTTGCTCCACCTGTCCGTTCGTACAGGGGGTTCTGGCTTCTACCATGCGTTACTGAATGTGTAAAGCACACCAGACCTTGCCTTGACGCTCCCATACCCGTTTGTTACGGTCGAATCATCGGGTTGCGCCCTGTGTCGGCGCACTGCAATCAAAGGAGCATGCATTATGCGCGGGAAAATTGTCCTTGCTGGTCTCATTCTGGCCCTTTCCGGAGGCGCGCTCGCCGCGCAGGAGAGAGGCCTTACCACCACTCAGGACGACATCTATTGCTCGGGGACCATCACGAACGAGTCCGTCCCGCGCGACACCTACCTGATTACCGGTGAAGAGTCGAACTATAAAATCACCTTCCAGGAAGGCGACTACGTCTACGTCAACAAAGGCTCGAGCCAGGGCGTCAAGGTAGGCGATCAATTTTCAGTGATCCGCGCCGTCACCGACCCCACCGACATCGAGTGGACCAAGTGGCAGTTTTCCATCCTGAAGAAGATTGGAACGATGTGGGAAGATGAAGGCCGCCTTCGTGTCGTCGTGGCGCAGCCCAACCTGTCCATCGCTCAGGTGGTGAATTCCTGCAACTACATGCAGCGCGGCGACATCGTTCTGCCCTTTAACGAGCGTCCCGCGCCGCCTCTAAAATCCGAAGCTAATTTTGACCGCTTCGCGCCGCCCAGCGGCAAGCCGGTGGCCATGGTCGTTTCCGGCAAAAGCTTCGCGATTCTCGATGGAACCAATGACATCATCTATGTGAACTTGGGCACTTCCCAGGGCGTGAAAGTCGGCGATTACTTCCGGGTATTCCGCTATCAGGGAACCGAACACGAGACTGCCTATCAAACCAAAAGGGCAGCCTTCGATATGTTTGGATTTGGAAGCGTCCCTGCGAAATACCAATGGGACAATGTGCCGCGCGAAGTGATAGGCGAGGGAGTCGTGGTTCGCGCCGCGCCCAATTCTTCCAGCGTTCTGATCACGTTCAGCCTTCACCAGATCTACGCGGGCGATTACGTCGAAGTCGAATAGTTTGATTTTGACCACACGTGGCGCCGCGGGGCTGCGTGGAATCCCGCTTCGCTGAATATTTCCGCGGTGAATCCCTGCACCCGCGTACCGGGCTGTTTCCAATCGTGGCGATCAAGCTCGGCCTTCGCACACGTTTCTTCCAGAAAACGTTCCGCCGTCCAACCGAATTGCTCAGCCACTTGAGGCAGTAATACGCCGCGCCTTCCCCCTCGCGTAACCATCAAGCCGTGCTTTCCTGGCTCAATCTGCTCCGACGAAATTTCAACGAGAGACGAAAGCACGGAGATCTCAATCGCCAGGCCGTCCAGTTCCGGGGCAGTCATCGGTGAGAAGCGCGGGTCATCCAGCGCTGCTGCCTTCGCGCAATAGGCAACCACTAAGACCAGCGGCTCCTTCGACGCAAGCTGCCCAACGCATCCTCGCAACCGCCCCAGCCGGTGCAGTGTAACAAACGCGCTGCCAGGCTGCCTCAGCGCTTCATGATCTGGAAGGTCTTCTAGCACTTCCCGGCGTTCGACAGCGAGAATCACTGCTCGCCTGGCCACATGGAGGAGAGTCTGCTTCGCTGAATCAGCGAGTGGGAGCATCCTGGTGCTTCTCTTCGGGTTTGACGAGGATTACTGCCCTACGCCGCTGCTGAACGCGAATATCAATCTGGCTCCAGAACATCTGGAAGTAGTGAATCGCCGACGCCACGGCGCTCAGCACCACGAGCCACATCAACACGCTGCCAAGCAGCTTTAGCGACGTATACTTCGCCGTCAGAATCACCGCGCATCCCGCGAGTACCTGCAAAATCATCTTGGTCTTGCCTAGCGGCGACGCCGGAATAACCAATCCTTCCACCGACGCAATCTCGCGCAGCCCCACAACAATAAATTCGCGCCCGATGATAATCACCACCATCCACGCGGGCACCAGTCCCATCTCCACCAGCGAAATAAACGCGGCCGAAATCAGCAGCTTGTCCGCGATCGGATCGAGCAGAATCCCCAGCGTCGTAATCTCGCGCCGCTTTCGCGCGATGTAGCCGTCCATCACGTCCGTCGCAGCGGCCACCAACAGAATCAGCACGCCCCACACTTCGAAGTGGATTGGCAAACCCCAGAAGTCAAAATTCGGTTCGCGGGTAAGTAGAACAACAACCAGAAGCGGGACGAAAAAAATCCGGAGCACGGTCAGACTGTTTGGCAGATTCATCGCGCTCACGAGATTTTCTCGATTGGCAGGGCTAAGAGGCGCCCAGCCGTGGATGCCGATTCACTATAAACTTCGCTGTCCAGTGAGTCAACGGTACGCGCGAGATGTGCGCCGCATGAAAAATAAAAGCCCGGAAGCCCCTAGGCCCGATACAGCAAATCCTGTATCTAGTGACTCTTAGCGAACAAGATGCTGCAACGCTGTGCAAATTCGCATGCGCAGAAAAACGGAGGCAACCAGTGGGTATTTTTCCTCAGGCGCAGAGCCACTAGGCACTAACTGGCACATCCAGAAGGGCTTAGCCAGACATATCGGAATATGCGATTCCGTATAAGTCTCTCGATTAAAAAGGTTTTCGCGATTTTGGCAGGCCCTTTTCCACAACGATTTCCACAGTTCGCCTCCGCCTAGCCCCTGCTAAGAGGTACTAGTAATAGGACTTTCCGCGCCCCTCGCCGCTTCACCTTTCGCCACGAACTCCTGAAGCTGCCGCGCCACAGACTCCGGTAGCTCTGCCTCGAGTTGCATGTGCCCGTCTTGTACTTTCGAACTAAGCACGCGTCCGCAGGCGTGAATAATTGAGAGATCGCGCCCCTTGGCGAGCGGCACTCGGAGATGCAGGCGCACTAACGGATCGCCGGGCAGCGCTGCGTCAATGCGGACCAGCAAATCTTCGAGGCCGGCACCCGTGGCGGCGGACGTGAATGCTTTTGTTTCGTTGTGGCCGTTCGCGCTTTGCAAATTTGCGAGCTGCTCGGGGTCGAGCTGGTCGATTTTGTTGAACACGTGCACGCGCGGAGTATTCTTTACGCCAAGATCATCGAGAACCTTTTCAACTTCGGTGTCCTGCTCGGCGTGATGCGGGTTCGAAATATCAGTGACATGCAGGATCAGCGCCGCTTCCTGCACTTCTTCGAGCGTGGCGCGAAACGCGGCGATCAAATCCGGCGGCAAATCGCGCAAGAATCCCACCGTGTCGCTCAGCAGCACGCGCCGCCGCGACGGCAGCCGCACCGCGCGAATCGTAGGATCGAGCGTCGCAAACATCTGCGGTGACGTCAGCACCTCAGCGTGCGTCAGCGCGTTGAAGAGCGTCGACTTCCCCGCGTTCGTGTAGCCCACGAGCGCAATCATGCCCAGGGGCACCGCCTGCCGCGCGCGGCGTCGCGTGGTGCGCTGGCGGCGCACGGTTTCGATCGCCTCTTTAATTTTCCCCACGCGATCGCGAATCCGCCGCCGGTCGGTCTCGAGTTTCTGCTCGCCAGGTCCGCGCGTCCCGATTCCGCCGCCCAGCCGCGAAAGCTCTGCCCCCTTGCCCGCGAGCCGCGGCAGCAGATAATTCAGTTGCGCCAGCTCCACTTGCAACTGGCCTTCGCGCGTCCGCGCATGCGTCGCAAAAATATCCAGAATCAGCTGCGTGCGGTCAATCACGCGCCGCCCAATTCCCTTCTCCATGTTGCGCAGCTGCACGGGCGTCAGATTGTGGTCGACAATCACCAGCGGCACATGCCGCATCTCCGCTTCCATGCGAATTTCGTCGAGCTTGCCGCGCCCCACGAGCGTTGCCGGATCAAGCGCCTCGCGCACCTGCAGCAGCGATCCTTCGATTTTCGCGCCCGCGCTCTCCGCCAGCTCCGTCAGCTCTTCGAGCGAATCGCGCCCCGCAGACGTAGGATCACCCATACGCCCGCGCGGCGATTTTTTCAGCCCCACGCCGACAAGCAAGACGCGTTCCCGGTTATCCAGCTCTTGCGGTGTTTTCATGCGGAGGCAGTATCCTGCGGCGGCCGAACCCTGGCGGTATCAACTCTCATTCGTATAGTCTGATTATACCGCCCTTGGCAACTGGTAGCCACGACGACGCCTTTCTCGTCGTGGAAATTTCCCCTACCGCACATTCTCCTGCAGCGTCCAATTCCCGGTGCCATTTCCATTCGGGTTCGCATTCACGTCATTCGTCTGCACCCGCTTCCCCTGATCATTCACCCACGTATAGCTGTACGCGCTCGAATCCTTCGTAATTTCGCCCGTCCTCGGATCGAGCCGCTTCTGCTGGTCGAGCGAATAATCGCACCAATCATCCGCCGCTTGGTGCCGCGCATTCGCGCTTTCCGTCGCGCGCGCCATCGACATATCCGTCCCGCGCTGCATCGACGCCAGGAACTGCTCGTGCTGCCTCTGCCGCATCTCCTGCCCTTGATTGAACGCATTAAACTGCGCCTTGCTTCGCCGCATCGCCTCGTCGCCCATCTGCCGTACCGCGCGCATTGACGCTTCGGACATATCGTTGATTTTTTGAACGTAGATCTTGGTCCGCGCGTCAGTCCACTGCTTGTCCACGACAAATGATTTCACAATCGGCTGAAACGTCGCATCCGAAAAGCTCTTCTCCGGCGCCCACACACGCGACACGCTCGCGCTGCAGCCATGCTGTCCGATGTTTCGAAAGTACCTGCACGACACAAACACATTCAGCTTTTCTTCAATCACGATTTTGTTGATGTGATATCGCACGACAGCGCGCGCCTTGTCCGCCGACACCGCAAACATATTCGAACTCTGTGCCGCCGCGTTTCTGCGTGTTTGCTCCAGGTCGGCAGCCGGCTCTTCCCGCACGTATTCCACCTCCAGCACGCTCACCATGTATTTCAGCACTTCCTCAGCCGGCACCTCTCGCTTATACGGCAGACATTCCTCGCCGCTCTTCAGCGGTTTCCCATTGTTGTCAGCCCAAGTCCAGTCCAGCCGCGGCAGCTGCTTCACGCCGGTCAGCCCGTCCGGACTCATCATCCGAAACACAGGAAACGGCCCGTCATTGCAGCTCGTCCCCGGAACCACCGCCCCGTCGAAAATCCAATTCGCCGGAATCGAAAGCGAGTAAGCCTGCATATTCAAAATCGGATCCGTAATCGTCACGACCCGCGTAGCCTCAGCCGAAGCCGTAGCCCCAAAGCCATGAATTGCAAAAATCGCCAGCGCCACAGCCGCAACGCAGCAAAAAAATGGCCCGATGATTTTCATGCCTCTCCTCACGCCTGCGTTTCAGTCGCCACGTAGTTCTACACCACAAACGAACCAAAACTCGCGGGAAAAGCACCGCGAAAGGAAGGCCGCTTTTCCTGCTTCTATTCCCAGTGCTTCCGCACTGGGCTAGGTGTGTGTCGCGCCGACGGCGCTGAAGAATAAGATTCGATCGAGATTGACGTTTCTGACAAAAAGTGGCGCCGCAACTGCAGCAAGCAGGTTGCAGCAAAAAGCAGTTTTGGCGCGTTCCGGCCGGCCTTTTCCCCTGTAGCGCCGGTCTTCAGACCGGCAGGGTTGTCGTTCGCTTTTCGCCCGGGTAGCCGCGGCGACGCCGTTCTCGTCGTGGGTGTTGCTCTTCCTGCGGTGTCATTCCGACCGGAGACTCGGCTCGCGTTTCTCCGTTCGCGCAGCGAACGGGCCGAGTGAGACGTGGAGGAACCTGCAGGCGTGCTGCGCTGTCAAAAACGCCGGCAAGAAGCCGGCGCTAAAAAAGAACACCTACGCCCTACCCCCGCCCACCCGACCTCGCCGACGCCGCCAGCACCAACTCCGACAAAAAGTCCCCGAGCCCGCGCTTCGGCGCCCCGCGAAATTCCGGGTCGCGACTCGCCCGGTCCACCCACCCCAAACAAACCAGCAACCCCATCTCCGACCAAGCCTCCGCCGCCCGCTCCGTAAATCCCACGTCCTCGAGCACCTCGGCAATATATCCGCGCCGCTCGCGTTCGATCCGCGCGCCCGTTCCGCCGCCCGCGAATCACGACGCGCCCAGTCCCGCAACGCCGCCTCGAGCCGGCTATGCGCGTCATCGGTCAAATGCTTCACCAGCTCCGCCCAACGCGCCGCCGCGCTGCGCTCGTCCGCCACAGCCGCCGCCAGCCACGCTCGCTCGTCCTCGTCCCACTGCTCCAGCATCGCCCCCGCCAACTCATCGCGATCGCGAAAATGCCAGTAAAAGCTGCCCTTGCTAACATGCAAATCCCGCGCCAGCACCTCGACGCGCACCGCATCAATCCCATCCTGCGCCAACCGCGCAAACGCCGCCCGCACCCAATCCGCGCGTTGCAGCGGCGGAGCCTTCGGTGCCCGTATCGGTGCAGGTGACGCCATCAGTTCCCCTCACCCGAGACGATATAGCTGCGCTAGGGCGCAGTCAAGCATGGACGCGGCTGCCGAACCCATCTCACTGCAATTGGAAAACCTTGAAGCTGTCGGCTCACTAGGATTACAGGATGTCGGGACCAACAACGTGAAGTTCAAAACCAAGTAATCGTAGGAGAACACTCAAAAGGCGAGCTGTTCCTCGTTAAGAAGGAGCAACTATGCGGCGACTCGTCGGTGCACTCTTTGGCCTTGGCTTCGCTATAACGCTTCCGGTGAGTGTTATCGGCAAGCTCGCCAAGCCACACCAGACCCACAGCTTGCGAGCCTACGAAGAGAGGTGGAGCAACTGAAAACAACTCTGAAAGACTTGGGGGAACAACTGGCCAAGACCAAAATGGACTTAGCCTTCTTCAAAATCCAAAACGCCCCAGAAACTTGGGTCGAACTCGATCCAACCACCCCGCACGTCTACGGGACGCATGGATACCTCAAACGGTTTCTTCTTAGTCTCTGTGGAGGAGACGTCGCCATATTTGGACGGATACCGCGTAGTTCTCAACATCGGCAATCCACTTTCCGCTGAATACTCTCAGTTCACCGTCAAAGCCAAATGGAACAAGAAGTACGATTGAACTAAGTACACCGAGGCCAGCTTGGCTGCTTGGGAAGCGGCAGAAAATCAAAGGATACCGACATAACTCAGGCGTTAGAACCGGGTGCTTGGAACCGCGTGACGCTGATTCTGTCTCCGGCCTCTGGTGAACAAATCGGCTATCTCATGATCTCCATCGAGACCAACGTGGTCTCACTTCGCAGGCAAGTAGTTAACTAGCTCAGAAGGTTTATGCGAAATGGGTATTGACCTCTATAAAGACGACCTCACCACCGCGCGGGACGACGACCTTTATAAGGCGATCGAGTCATTCACTCGCATGAAAGAACCGATCGAAAATCGACCAAGGGAAAATTACATCCTCGATTACAAGCAAGAATGGGGAGCCAAGGCCCTACATACAGTCGCGGCGTTCGCGAATACATTTGGCGGCTTACTCGTAGTGGGCGTTGGCGAGGATGACGCGCGCCCTGCAACTATGCTCGGGATAGAATCGGCTGGAGAGGAGAAAACCCGAATAGCGAGCTCCATTGCCTCAAATATCTCTCCTACACCACCATTTGACATTGCTGAGTGCACTTTACGTGGCGATCCAAAAAGACACTCCTCGTCTTACGCGTGCGACGAGGGCCAACCCTCTATTACTTGACGACCAAAGGCGAAAGGCCTATTTATGTCCGAAATGATTCGGAATCTCGACCAGCCGATGCAGCCCAGCTGCGGGCTCTGATAGAGCGGAAACAAGGATCATCCGAATTCCAAAGGGACTTAAGCCAGCGAATACAAGCGTGGGATAGAAAGGAGGTAATCCATACTACGGTCCCCTTGGTATCTCGTACCTTCTTCTCTATCCTCGTTTTGCCGTTTGACCGCTTGCGCATCCAAATTGATCAGTCTCTCGAAAATCAATTCGACAACTTGATAGAACGCGGATACCCGCGCCTTGCTGAGAGAATCAACAACAACATCGCGAATGCTACAGGGGAAACGGGCCGCGATTCCACGAGATTACCTGGAGGGAAGTGTAGGGCTCCCCGCTAAAACTGGACTCCTCAATTAGGTAGAATCAGGGCCTCCAAACAGGAGGCAACATGGGCAGGAAACCACGCGTAGATCGATCCCCGGAAGAGAAGTGGCAGATCGTGCAGGAAGGCATCAAGAGCGGGAACGTCTCGGAGACGTGTCGGCGTCACGGCATTGCTCCGAATCTGTTCTATCGCTGGAAGGATGAAGCCGAGCAGGGAGCAAAGGCAGCGCTTGGGGGGAGAAGCGCTGCCGCGGCCGAAACCGAGAAGGACCATCGCATCCGGCAGTTGGAACGAACGCTGGGGCGGAAATCGCTGGAGATCGAAATCCTAAAAAACGTCGTGGGGGAGTGAGCTGCGGTGAAGTTCACTCCCAGGCGCGGGAGATGGTGACGCAGGGCTACACGGCCACGTTGGTAGCGGCGACGCTGGCCATCAGCCGGTCGAGTCTGTACTACCGAAAGAAGCCGCGAGGCAGCCGGGCCGATCGACAGCTACGACGAGCAGATCGTCGTGGCGTGCGGAGAAAAACCCGCGTACGGATATCGCCGCGTGACTTGGTGGCTGCGAAGAAAAGAAAATCTTCCGGTGAATCGCAAGCGTGTGCTGCGGGTGATGCGCGAACGTGGGTTGCTGGTGCGCTCACGCCGTCTGCGGGCACGACGGAAGAAAGAGTGGGGCCGTGTGGAAGCAGCCGAGCCGAATCAGATCTGGCAGTCGGACATGACGAAGATCTGGGCGGGGCCGGCAGTGGGCTGGGCCTACCTGGTGTGCGTGATCGACTGCTGCACGCGGGAGATCGTGGGATGGAATCTCTCGCATCGTTGCCGAACCGAAGATGCGCTGGCTGCGGTCGAGCAAGCCGTGCTGGCACGGCTGCCCGAGGGCAGCCGCGCAGGCGAACGTAACGCTGACCACCGACAATGGCACGCAGTTCACTTCTTCGCGGTTCATCGAGACCCTGAACCGGCTGAGCATCACGCATCGGCGGACGGCGTATCATCACCCGGAAGGCAACAGCTACATCGAACGGTTCCATCGCAGCTTGAAAGAAGAGGAAGTCTGGACGGCGGAGTATCGGAGCTTGGAAGAAGCGCGAACATCGATCGCTCGTTGGATCGAGGAGTACAATCACGACCGGCCTCACCGCGGAGTCGAAAATCGCACTCCGCACGAGGCCTTCTTGGCTTTCGCAGTTGACCTAAAAAACGAGGCCCTGACTGTCTAAATTAGCGGGGAGCACTACAGAAGAACGACGAAAATATGAACGGCGCTGGAAGATCAATTCAGCATGCGACATGCGATTTATTACGCAAACAAAAATCGACGTCCCTCAATCCGGCGACTTTTGGAGCCTCTACGACACTATAGCAGACTTGGTTTTCACCTTAAGAACCGCTCGATCATTTTGGAGTCTGGCAGGATACTTCGGTGAAGCAAGAGTTCTAGCAAAACTCAATGTCACTGGATTAAAACTATTTTACGCTGATGGCCGTCCTCACGGATTTGGTTCTTTGTTTTACGGTTCGGACGAAGCAATCAGTCGGTCCGGAATAACGCTATCGACTCAACCAAGAGAGATAGGCGATGCGGAATCCGACGTTACCTTTGCTTCTCTGGCCGGTGACTTGAGTGACACAGTCACCATCCTGGCCAATCAACTGCTGCGATCATTGCGACACTCAGTCGATCTCCAGAAGCTTCGCCGGGAAGTAGACCAAATTGTGCGCGGCCCTGGGTTCAACAATTGAGGGCAGCAGTAATTTCCCGACAGCTCTGCGTAGTTCTACGGATATTCAACCGGCTGAACCCGTGCTACCATTGCCCGTTTTCGTATGACGACGCAGAGGAGACTGTGGTGGAGGGTTTAGGTCAGGTGCAAAGGCAAAAGAGCCGAACAGATGCCCTTCGAGGCTCAGGGCGAGCCGGCGCTACAAGAGCACGGCGAACTGCAGATCCCTCGTCGGCTGCGGCTCTGTCGGGATGAAAGTTCTGGGAGGGGATGCGGGAGGTTTAATACACGGTGGCGCGATTAAAACTCCGCGCAACTGTTTTAATTACAGTAGCTTGAACATTTCTAATCGGCGGTAAAAGGGGGGTAAAGAGTGAAGGGAAAAAGAGCCGGCAAGATGCCGGCGCTACAAGGGAGCAGCGATCAGATCGAGCGCGGCGGCGATGGTTTCATCGGCGTCGCCGAAGGATTCGAGCCAGTGGACATCTGGCTCGCGGCGGAACCAGGTGAGTTGGCGCTTGGCGAAGCGGCGCGTGGATTGTTGGATATTTGCGACGGCGGCGGCGAGCGGGATGCGGCCTTCGAGGTGGGCGCGGAGGTCGGCGTAGCCGATGAACTGGAACGGCTTGGCATCGGGGGCGATGCCGACATTTTCACGCGTCTTGTCACGCAGCTTGTCACGCAACTCGTCACGCACCTCGGAAGAGACGAGGGTGCGGACTTCGTCGAGCCAGCCGGCGGCGAGCATTTCGTTGACGCGGGCGTCGATGCGGGCGTAGAGGGCGGGGCGCGGAGGCGCGAGCCCGATTTTGGTGATGGCGTAGCCTTCGAGAGCGTTGTTGCGAGCGTTGTTGCGTACTTCGCGACGATCGTCATCCGGCGCGACGGAGTCGGCGCGGCTGGCGCGGAAAATTTCGGCGACGGGCTTTCCGGCGAGGATGCGCATCTCGATGGCGCGGATTATCTTTTGCGTGTCGCGGGGGGCGATGCGGGCGGCGGAGGCGGGGTCGAGGCGGGCGAGGATTTTGTGGAGATGCACGGGGCCGCGCTTTTCGGCGCTGCGGCGGAGGCGGTCGCGGAGTTCTTCCGAGCGCGTGGGGGCGTCGGCGAGGCCTTCGAGGAGGGCGCGGAGGTAGAGTCCTGTGCCGGCGGCGAGGATGGGGAGTTTCGAGCGGCGGCGGAGATCGTCGAGCGAAAGGAGGGCGTGGCGGCGGTAGTCGCCGGCGGTGAAGATTTCGTCGGGCTCGACGAGGTCGACGAGGTGATGCGGAATGCCGTGCTGGTCGCGGGGCGCGACCTTGGCGGTGCCGATGTCGAAGTGGCGATAGACCTGCGTTGAATCGCAGACGAGGATTTCGCCGTTGAGGCGCTTGGCGAGTTCGATGGCGAGCGCGGATTTGCCGGAGGCGGTGGGGCCGAGGATGACGATGAGGCGCGCAGGCGCGGCGGCAGTCATTTGAATTTTAGTGCGCGAATTTCCAGCGCAACAGGAGGATGACGAGCGCGATGGCCGCGAGGATTAGCGCGCCGAGGATTTGGGTGCGGTTGAGGTTCACGGCGAAGTTACTGTCGCACAGTCGGGCGCGAAGAGGAAAATGGAAAAGGTAAAATTGAAATGGAAACGGCAAAGTCAAAAGAGCCGACGAGACGCTGATTGGATAAAGGCGTCGGCTCCTTCGAGCTGAGTACACTTGGCGTTGGGAAACGACCAAGGCTCGGAGGGAAGGAGCCGAGCGATGAAGATTATAGGCTGTGATTTTCACACGCGCCAGCAGCAGATTGAGATGTTGGATACGGAGACCGGAGAGATCGTGCAGTTGCGATTGGAACACCACAACGGGGAAGCCAGACGGTTTTACGAGCAGTTGCGTGGACCGGTGAGGGTGGGGATCGAGGCGACCGGCTACACGCGATGGTTCGAGCAGATGCTGGCAGAGCTAGGGCAGGAACTGTGGGTCGGAGATGCGGCCCGGATTCGCGCTGCGGTGGTGCGCAAGCAGAAGAACGACGAGCGGGATGCAACCCATCTGCGAAGGCTGATGAGCGAGAACCGCTTTCCGAAAATCTGGATGCCCACGGTGGCGGAGCGGGACTTGCGGCAACTGGTGTTGCATCGCGTGAAGCTGGTGCAGATGAGAACGAAGGTGATGAACCAACTGCATGCCATCGCCATGGGCCAGGGTCTGTGCCGGAAAAAGAAGTTGTGGAGCAAGGCCGGACGGCAGGAGCTGGAAGCACTGGCGCTCGAGCCGTGGGCCTCGCGGCGGCGGAAAGAACTGCTGGAGTTGCTCGACCAGATGGAGAAGCCGATTGCAGAGCTAGATGGGGCGGTCGAGAAACAAGCGGCAGCTCATCCCGCAGCGGCTCGGCTGATGACTCATCCGGGGGTGGGACCGTTGACCTCGCTGGCTTTCGCACTGACGATCGGTGAAGTCGAACGCTTCCGCCGCAGCCGGCAGGTGAGCAGCTATCTGGGACTCGATCCCCGGCTGAACTCGTCGGCGGATCGAGTGCGGATCGGATCGATCAGCAAGCAGGGCAGTTCGACTACGCGCTGGTTGCTGGTCGAAGCCGGGCAGACGGCGGCACGGAAAGATGCGGAACTGCGACGGCTGTATCAGCGGCTGAAATTCCGTCGGGGGAGTCAGATTGCGAAGGTGGCGGTGGCGCGCCGCCTGGCGGTGAGGTTGTACTGGATGCTGCGCAGCCGGGTCGATTACGGAGAACTGCTGGCGCAGTTGGTTCGTTTGCGGGGTAGCTCGAGTACCGCCGGGATGGAAGCGGTCGATCCATCGAGACGCTGAGTGAGCGCCCTGCCTCCTCGGAAAGCCGGGGAGTCTGCAGCGAGAATCATGGTGGAAAGACCGAATAGATGGCTGGTGGAACCAACGTTCCATCGCAAATGATTTCAGCAGCGAGCCTTGGTCGGCGATGCACAAGCAAAACCAAAGATTCCTGGTAGGGATCCAACAAAACCGGACCGGAGATTCCCCGGTCTCAGAACAAAACCACCAGTGTGTCTTGACAACGCCGACGCCTTTATAGACGGCGGTACGAAAGGCTGAGCTAGCGCGTGTTCACTGAATCTGGCGGAATGTTGTAGAAGTAGATGAAACGCAGCTCGATGAAATCGCCTTTGAATTGCGGTGGCAACGGCTCGAAGGGGCTGGAGGTGCGGATGGAAGAGAGCGCGGCGGTGTCAAGCGGCTGCTTGCCGGACGTACGCTCGAGATTCGGATCGGGGAGCGGGACGCTGCCGTCGCGATTGATTTTGAAGGTGAGCATGACGATGCCTTTGTCGCCCATGAGCGCCGACTCGGGCATTACGGTCATCCAGTTGCGCCTGACGGTCGCAACCAGGCGCTGTAAGTAGCTGTTGAAATCGACGCCTTGTGTGTCGGTGAGGATCGACACGCCGGCCTGCATGCCTTGCATGCCGCCGCGTCCGCCGCGGCCACCGCCGCCCCCGCCACCACCACCACCGGCGCCTGGGTTGTAAACGGTGCCGCCTCCGCCGCGCTGGATTTGATCTTGAATCTGGCTTTGGAGCTGCTTGCCGGGGGAAGAATTGGGCAAATTGAAATTCAGGTGGCCCGGTTGGGACGGCTGCACGGGCAACACTTGCGAAGGCTGCGGCGTGGGTTGCACCGGGACGCTGACGGATGGCTGACTCACGGCGGTGTGCGGCGTGGGCGCGGTGGGCAGCTCGGGCTTTGGCTGCTCGGGATTCGGAATCGAAGGCGGCGCGACGGGCGCGTGCGTTTCCGGACGCGGGGGCGCGACTTTGTTCAGAACTTTGGGGCTGATTTTAACCTTCGGGCCCGGCGGACCGGGAGGCATCTTCGGAATATCGTCAGGCGAAATGTAGGTGATGCCGAGGCTCTTGCTGGCCATCTCGATTTCTTTTGTGGTGGGGACGTGCGGCGGAAACATCTTCGGAATGAAGATCAGGAAAATGATCAGGCCGATGTGCACGAGCACGGAAGCGGCGCGGGTGATGGCGTCCCACTTGGCGTCTTTTTTGCTTCGGGCTCGATGAGCAGGTTCGCGTCGCCGGTGATGAAAATGTCCGGCTGGATGACTTCGCGCAGCTCGGCGGTCATCTCCGGCGCTTGTCGAATCGGGCGATTTCGGCGAGCTCGGGCGGCTCGACGTAGGCCGGCACCACGACGCGCGGATCCAGCACGGCGACGGGACGTAATCGGTGAGCGGCTTCAGATCGAAGGGCTTGGGCTCGCATGCCGCGGCCGACGAGCGTGCGGTTGACGAGAACCCCGAGCGGAAAATGCGCGGGATGTTGGATTTGCCGTTGAGCGGCGGCGCGTCGGAAAGGCCGGAGGGGACGACGGTGCGGTCGTCCATGTAGGTTTCGAAGCGCGCGGCCGGCTTTCTCCTTCGCCTCGTCGCGGCTGACCGGGCGCACGTCACTCGGAACCAGTGTGCGCGGAATCATCGAGCTTCCTGCGGAGCGAAGGCACCCTAGTTGGACGCGCCGGGCGTGTTCCAGGATGCCTGCCATGACCCGGTCGGCCAGCTCCAGGGCGCGGCGGCCGGCCGCGCCATCCACGACCGGCTGCTGTGCGCGTGCGCACGGATTCGAGGAAGGCGCGCAGTTCGGCGCGCAGCGGCTCTTCGGGCGTGGTGGGAAGTTTTTCGAAATCGATTTCCGGCTGCGGTTCGCTCCGGGCTGCTGCGAAGCAGCCGCGGCGCTTGCTTCACGCGAACGCGCAGCACATCCTGGCGCGTGAAATCCAGGGAAATATATTCGTGCTCCTGGAAGAAGCGCATCTTGCGCACGCGCTCGGTGGAGACGCGGCTGGCGGTGACGTTGGCGACCGCGCCGGTGGCGAATTCGAGGCGCGCGTGGGCGATGTCCACTTTGTCGGTCATCACCGGAATGCCGACGGCCTTGATGTCCACGACCGGCGCATCGACCAGCGCGAGCAGAATGTCCAGGTCGTGGATCATCACGTCGTAGACCACGTCGATATCGAGGCTGCGCGGCGTGAAGACGCCGAGGCGATGGACTTCGAAAAACAGCGGGCGGAGACGATTTTTCCGACGGCGACGACGGCGGGATTGAAGCGCTCGAGGTGGCCGACTTGCAGGATGCGTCCGGCGCGCTTCGCGGCGGCGATGAGCGCGTCGGCTTCGGCCAGCGAGGCGGCCATGGGCTTTTCGACCAGCACGTCGATGCCGACTTCGAGCAGACGGCAGCCGATGCGCGCGTGCTCGACAGTGGGCACGGCGACGCTCACGGCGTCGATGCCGTCGGCGGAGCGAGTCGATGTCGGGAAGAACGCGCGTGGCGAATTCGGCGGCGACTTTTGCGGCGCGCTCGGCGTTGGTATCGACGATGCCGACCAGCTCGCACCTTCGAGCTCGCGCTACACGCGCACGTGATTGCGCCCGAACTCTCCGGCGCCGACAACCGCGACGCGAATGGGTTTCTCGCTCACGATTTCCTTTTCGCCTGTCGATCCGCGACTCGCTGCGACGGCTTTCGCGGCGCGAATGCTTCGATGGCGATGCCGGCGGCGTCGGCGGCTTGGATCAGCGCGTCGCGGTCGAACAGCAGCGTGCGGCCGGCGTCCATGGCCAGCGCGGTGGCGTTCGAGCGCCGCATGACTTCGATGGTTTTCAGGCCCACAACGGGTACATCGAATCGCATGTCCTGCCGCGGCTTGCTGACCTTTACCACCACCAGCGCTGGCCGCCGGCGATGCGCGCGGCGCGCTCGATGGTTTCGTCGGTGCCTTCCATGGCTTCGACGGCCACGCAGGCGCGGTCGCGAATCACCACCGTCTGGCCCAGGTCGAGCCCGGCGATCTGCCGCGCGATTTCCCGGCCGTAGGCGATGTCGGCCGCTTCGGGCGCATCCGGCGCGCGGCGCGTCAGCACGCCCGCGCGGGAAGCAGCGGGCCGAGAAATTTCGTCGAGTCCACCAGTTCGATGCCTTCGTCTTCCAGCACGCGCGCGACGGCGCCGATCAGCGAATCGGTATTTTTCGGCGGCAGCGAGAACAGCAGCTTCGCCAGCTTCCAGTCCGGACGGATGGAGCTGAAAATTTTGTTGTGCTTCACCTGCCCGGCCATCACGGCGCGCTTTACGCCTTCCTGGTGCAGCAATTCGAGCGTGCGGCTGAGTTCGCCCAGGCTGACCCAGTGCAGCGCGCTTGGCGACTTGCTCCAGCTCGGGCGAAGCCTCTTCGCGAATGGCGATCACGGCCATTTCGATTCCCTGGCTGCGCGCGCCTTCCAGCACCAGAAACGGAAATTCGCCGTTGCCGGCGATCAGTCCCCAGTCGCCGGAGATGTTTCCGGCATTGCGGTCGCATGGCATTCCTACTTGGTCAGGCCGCGCTCGGCCGATTCGATAAACCGGATCAGTTTCGAGACGTCTTCGGAGTGCGGCCAGGTTCCGCGCATCTGTTCGAGGGCCTGCGTGGTGTTGAGCTTGGAGCGGAGCAGCAGGCGAAAGGCCTGCTCGATGGTTTTGATGCGCTCGGGCGAATAGCCGCGGCGCTCGAGGCCGACGGTGTTCACGCCGTAGCATCGCGTCTCGCGCGGTGTGACGACATGCGAAAACGGCGGCACGTCCTGCGTGATCACGGTGCAGGCGCCGATGTAGGCGTAGCGGCCCATGCGGCAGAATTGGTGCACGGGCAGAACGCGCCGACGGTGGCGTAGTCTTCCACTAATGTGGCCGGCCAGCGTCGCGCCATTGCGAAAATCGTGTGGTTGCCGACGATGCAATCGTGGGCCACGTGCGAGTAGGCCATGAAGAGATTGTCGTTGCCGATGCGCGTGACGCCGCCGCCTTGACGGTGCCGCGGCTCACGGTGGAGAATTCGCGAAACCGTTTGCGTCGCCGACTTCGAGCGTGGCGCGCTCGCCGGTGATATTTAGATCCTGAGGATCGCCGCCGACGACGCAGAAGGAATAGACGTGATTTTCGCGGCCGAAGCGCGCGGGGCCGCGCACCACGGCGTGCGGCTCGAGGACGCAGCCGTCGCCCAGTTCGACTTCGTCGCCCACGACGGCGAAGGCGCCGATGCGCACGCCTTTGCCCAACTTCGCGCGCGGGCGAAACGATCGCCCGGGGATCGATTTCGCTCATCGGCGCTCATTCGCGGCCGGCTCGGCGGCCGCCGGGCGGCTGCTCCGGCTTCGCGGTCCACCATCTTGCACATCAGGGTGGCTTCGGCGGCGAGCTCGCCGTTCACGGTGGCCCGGCCCTCGCAGCTTGCAAAATGTGCCGCGCCAGGCGAGCACGTTCACTTCGATCCGCAACTGGTCGCCGGGCACCACCGGCCGGCGGAAACGCGCGTCATCCACGGCGACGAAATAGAGCAGCTTGTTGTCGCGGTCCGGAACTTCCTGCAGCAGCAGCAGGCCGCCGGTCTGCGCCATGGCCTCGATGATCAGCACCCCCGGCATGATCGGCTTGCCGGGAAAATGCCCCTGAAAAAAACCCTCGTTGATGGTGACGTTCTTGATTCCGACGATGCGCTTCCGTCGTTCCATTTCTACGATGGCGTCCACCAGCAGAAAGGGATAGCGGTGCGGCAGGATTTTCTGGATGGCGTTGATGTCGAGGATCATTGTTGACCTCGTGTGTGAGGTGTGCGCACCGGTTGCTTTTGCTCGGCGTGCCTGACCGTATATGTTGTCTCGGAAGCTGCGCCCAGGAACAAGCGGATAATTCTATACGAAACGTGACGGAGTGGGAATCGGGGCGGGGGTGTAGTGATTCTTTTTTTTTTTTTTTTTTTTTTTTTTTTTTTTTTTTTTTTTTTTTTTTTTTTTTTTTTTTTTTTTTTTTTTCACCTATTCCGAAATCATCCCGATCGTTGCCCAGCCACGTCTCCACCAACCGGGCCACCCGTTATCGGAAACTTCGTCCGCCGCAGCCCGAACGCATGCCCGCCCTGCGCGTACAGATGCATCTCTACGGGAACCCCGGCCTTCTTCAGCGCAATGTAGTACGCCAGCGAGTCGTTTACGTTGTCCGACGTGGTCATCCTCGGCCTGCAGCAAAAACGTCGGCGGCGTCTGGCGGGTGACAGGAACAGTATCGGATTCAATGCAAGATGTTTCTCAGTAAGTCCACAGATGCCCGGGATAAAGAGCCACCGCAAAATCCGGGCGGCAGCTTTCCTTGTCGGCCGCATCGACAGCCGGGTACAAACGCCGCTCGAATGCGTGCTGATCGCCGCCACCAGATGACCGCCCGCCGAAAACCCGAGCACACCGATCTTGTGCGGATCGATATGCCACTCCGCGGCGTGAAAGCGCACCAGCCCCAGCGTCCGCTGCGCATCTTCCAGCGCCATCGGTGATTCCGGATACGGCCCTGATTTCGGATACGGCGCGGACTTCGCATAGCCCGTCACCCGGCACGCGGTACTTCAACAGCACGCAGGTGATTCCCTTGGACGTCAGCCAGTCGCAGACCTCGGTGCCTTCCAGATCGATGGCCAGGATCCAGATAGCCACCACCAGGAAACACGACGACCGCGACACCCGTATTCTTTCCCTTGGCGAATAGACCGTCATCGTGGGCCGCGACACGTTGCTCACGTAAACCCACGGCCTGCCAGCAACCAGATCTCCTTGCCGTCGTCTCGGCGACCTCCGGCCCCGCGACGTTGCGGATCGGGCACGGCTCCCGGCCATATCGGCACTTGCGTATGTCCCGGCGATGGCTGCCAGGCAGGCTGCTGCGCGCTGAGACCGCCAAACGCGAACATAATGCAGAGAGCAAACACGAAAGGCTTCATAATTTTTTTTTTTTTTTTTTTTTTTTTTTTTTTTTTTTTTTTTTTTTTTTTTTTTTTTTTTTTTTTTTTTTTTTTTTTTTTTTTTTTTTTTTTTTTTTTTTTTTTTTTTTTTTTTTTTTTTTTTTTTTTTTTTTTTTTTTTTTTTTTTTTTTTTTTTTTTTTTTTTTTTTTTTTTTTTTTTTTTTTTTTTTTTTTTTTTTTTTTTTTTTTTTTTTTTTTTTTTTTTTTTTTTTTTTTTTTTTTTTTTTTTTTTTTTTTTTTTTTTTTTTTTTTTTTTTTTTTTTTTTTTTTTTTTTTTTTTTTTTTTTTTTTTTTTTTTTTTTTTTGGCTGGTAGCATGGCGGCGCGATGAGCGAGCAAAGTGTGGCGATGCGGGATCTGTTGCGGGAGGCGCGGAGGCGCGAGGGAGCGATGGTGCGATTGCTGGGGCGATTTGTGCGATGTGAATCGCCTAGCGGTGACAAGGCGGCGGTGGATCGGTTTGGGGTGATGGTGGCGAGAGAGTGGAGGCGGCGCGGGGCGACGGTGAAGATTTTGGAGCAGCGTTTGCGCGGGAATCATTTGCGGATCGGGTGGCCGCACGCGACGGGCGGAAACGACGGGCAGATTCTCGTGCTTGGGCACTTGGATACGGTTTATCCGATTGGGACGCTGGCGAAGATGCCGTTTCGGGTGAGGGGCGGGAGGGCTTGGGGGCCGGGGACGTTCGATATGAAGGGCGGGTTGGTGTTGGCGCTGACGGCGGTGGATGCGCTGCGGGCGGTTGGCGCGCGGCCGCGGAAGCGGGTGGTGTTTCTGTGGACTGCGGATGAGGAGATTGGGAGCGAGACGTCGCGGCGGGTGATTGAGAGCGAGGCGCGGAGGAGCGATGCGGTACTTGTGCTGGAGCCGGCGCTGGGGCGAGAGGGGCGGTTGAAGACGGAGCGGAAGGGAGTGGGCGGGGCGGAGATTATTGTGACTGGGCGGGCGGCGCATGCGGGGATTGAGCCGGAGAAGGGCGTGAATGCGGTGCATGAGATGGCGTTGCAGATTGCGCGGTTGATGAAGATGAACGATCGGGCGCACGGGATTACGGTGCAGGCGACGGTGGTGGAGGGCGGGACGGCGTCGAATGTGGTGCCGGAGCGGGCGCGGGCGGCGGTGGATATCCGGTTTGCGCGGGTGGCGGATGCTGGGCGGATTGAGCGCGAGTTGCGCGGGTTGCGTCCGATTTTGCGCGGGGCGCGGGTGGAGGTGAGGGTTGGGGGGATGCGTCCGCCGCTGGAGCGGAGTGCTGGGGTGCGCGAGTTGTTTGGGGTGGCGCGCGGGTTGATGGGCGAGATCGGTTTGTTACTTAGCGAGGCGGCTACTGGCGGGGGATCGGATGGGAATTTTACTGCGGCGCTTGGGGTGCCGACGCTGGATGGGCTGGGGGCGGTGGGGGATGGGGCGCATAGTTTGCGGGAGCATGTGGTGGTGAGGGAGTTGGGGGCGAGAGCGGCGTTGATTGCGGGGTTGTTGGGGGCGTTGTAGGCGCGGAGGTAAAGCGTAGGAAAAAGGCAATTCCAAATTTGAAAATTTCAAATTTCAAATTGGGAGAAGAAAGGAAGAGCAAGTGCTCGGCGTGAAAACCGCCGAGCGGTGACATTTTCTTGTGACGTTTTTTTAGGTCACGGCTGAAGCCGTGACCTACAAAGATCGAATCGAAAGACCCACGACGAGGAATGCGTCGTCGTGGCTACCCGGCGATGAGCCGAATTTATTCGGCGGCGCGAAGAGACGGCGGTGCTAGTTAACGGAGGTATTCTTGGCGGAGGTAGGCGATGGTTTGCTGGTCTAGGTCGGAGTAGTCGGAGTGGAGGGCGTCGCGGAGGGCGGCGTCCATGGATGGGGCTGTGGAGATACGATCGAGGAGACGGCTGATGTCGCTGATGCCGCCTGATTCGATGATTGATTCGACCGCGGCTAGCGAGTAGGCGTAGGCGAAAGAGGCGGCGCCGCCGGAGAGTGACATCCAGGAGCCTTCTAGCATTTGGAGGCTGGGGGCGCGTCCTTGGCCTGCCAGTTCTACCAGCGCACCTGCCGCGCTATTGCTGCGGCGGCCTTCCATCCATTGGGCGACGCCTTCCTGGACCCAGGTGGGGGCGCGGCCGCGGGTTTTCTGTCCGATGAAGCTATGGGTGAGTTCGTGTTTCAGGACGTGGGCTAGTTCTGGCGTGACGCTGCTGAGGCCCTGGACGGGGATGCGGATGCGGCCGTCATTGATGGCGCCGGCCCAGCTGGGGGCGCGGGTGATGTCGGCGAATGCCTGGCCGGTGTAGAGGATTACGCCGATGGGTTCGGGCGGAGTGTAGTCGAGCTGGGATTCGATGTCGTTGAAATCGTCCTCGAGGGCATGCAGGATTCCGGCGGCGAGATCGGGAGTGGCGGTGCCGCTGTATTTCAAGGCGAAGTGAGCGGTGACGCCTTCGCGGTAGCTTTCCTCTTCGGCTTTGTCCTTTTGCGCTTTGGCGAGCGCGCGCTCGACTTCGGGGTCGGGGTGCAGGTGCTCGGCGCGCTGCCATTCTTCCACTGCGAGATCCATTTTGTTGAGGCCGTAGTAGGCCCAGCCGGTGAGCTTGGCGACGTCGGCAGAATTGGGAGCGACGCGGCGGGCGTGCTCGAGCGGGTCGAGGGCGGCTGTGAACTGGCTCTGGCGCAGAAGGAGCACGGATAAATTCAGGAGCAGACCGAGATTTTCTGGAGCGAAGTTGAGAGCCTGGCGGTAGTGGTCGATGGCGCCGTCGACCTCGCCTTTGGATAACAGAAATTGCGCGGCGGTGTAGTGAGCGGCGGAAACTCTTTCGATGGCGGCCGGAGAGTTGGAGCGGGCGTCGGATTCGAGGCGCGCGATGTAGGCGAAATCGATGGAGTCGTCGTGAACGGCGAGGCGGACGATATCGTCGTAGCCGCGGACGGGGGCGATTTCGGGAGCTGAGACGGGAGGCGGGTCGTTTTGATGGGATGAAGAGGCTGACGAATAGCCGAACTGGTCTTTTTCGACGCGGGCGATGATGGATTTCGGAAGAGTGAAGCGGCCCGCGGAGGTTTCGTAGCTGACGTGCTCGCCGTCGTCGGTGACGTTGGCGGCGGTGATGCGGCGGCCGTTCTTGAGCACAATCGTATCGGCGGCCGCGGAAGACACGGCGAGCAGGAAAAAAGCTACAACTGGCGCTGCGCGATGCACATCTCAATTTTAGCAATGGGGCATGCTCACCTTCCGGCTGCCTTGATGGTCTTTGTCTTAAGTGGTATGGGTCTTAAATGGTATGCGTTAATTGGCTATCGTGCGAAGAGTGCTGTTTATCGTGAAAAAATCGCGGCATGGGCTGTTTGTGGCTGGGCCGCTGGCGCTGCTGGCGGTCCTTGTTTCTCCGTCATCATCCTCCGCTCTTCAGGCAGCGGCGACGAGCCAATCCTCTGTTCAGAACGAGTCCTCTGTCCAGAATTTGTCGAGCGATCCGCGGGCACTGTATCAGGCGCTGAATGCGCTGCGGCCGGATGGAGAGCACGTCTACACGATTCATGAATTGAATCTGCGCCGGGACGTGGTGAACGTGCGGCTGATTGAGGGGAAGCTGGCATTTTTTCAAGCGATTGACGGGCACGTGACCGGCGCGGTGTTCGCGGGCCGCGGACATATTTTCGCGACGCCGCGAGAACGAGGGGAACGGTACTCGATTGCGCAATTTCTGGGCGTGCCGATGGTGAACCAGGATTTCACGCGGGCGTATCTGCGATTCACGGATGACACGGCGGCGGAGATTCGCCGGCAAATGGGGACGCCGGACACGAGCGAGGCTCCCGATGCGAAGTTCGCGGAAAGTTGGGGAGCGCTGGTTAGCAGCTTGAATCCGTGGCCCTCGCTGCGAGTGATGCTCGATCTGCTGTCAGCCGATCCGCTGCCGTATTTCTACATCGGAGTGGAGAACGACAATATCGGGGCGTTTGATGTGCTGGTGGACGCGCGGCGGCATGAGCAGGTGTTGATGGGACAGCCGCGAATCGAGAATGGGATGCGTTTCTATGATACGTGGGCGTCGTTCAAGGCGCTGGATGCGCCGAAGACACCGATCGAGATGTTTGCGCCGATCGATTATGCGGTGGACACGACGATAGAGAACGATTTGTCGCTGGCGGGACGCACTACGCTGCATTTGAAAGCATTGCGAGCAGGCGAGCGAGTGGTGGGCCTGGAGCTTTCCAGGAACCTGGCGGTGGAAGAGGTGAGGCTCGAAAACGGCGCGGTGCTTTTCTATTTCCAGAATGAAGACCTGAGCCGGCACGACATTCTGGAGCGCGGCAATGACGCGCTGCTCATCACGCTTCCGGCACCGGTGAAGGTGGGCGAAGAGATTCGCCTGGAAGTGAAATATCGCGGCAATGTAATCAGCAATGCAGGGAACGGTGTGGAATTTGTGGGCGAACGCGGCACCTGGTATGCGCATGTGGGAGGTGGAGATCATTTCGCGCTCTTCGATCTCACTTTTCGGTGGCCGAAGCGATTGACGCTGGTGGCGACCGGAGCACGCACCGATCTGCATGACGATGGCGACGTGAAAACGGGCCGCTGGCAGTCACGAGTTCCGTTTGCCGTGGCGGGCTTCAATCTCGGCGAATACAAGACGGAAACGGCGGCGGGCGATCATCCGACGGTGGAACTGTACGCAAACCAACAGCTCGAAAATGCGATCCTGGCGCTGCTTCAGAAGAATCCTGGCGACAACACGCCGCTTCCTGGAATGTTTCAATTGCCGAGGCAACGGGGATTGTCGGAAACGATTCCCGAGGCGCCGACGCCGAGTCCTGCGGCAGTATTGAAACACCTTGGGGGGGAATTCACCGATTCAGTCCGATTTTTCGAGCGGCTCAATGGACCGTTTCCGTTTGACCACCTGGATGTGTCGCAGATTCCGGGGAGCTTCGGGCAGGGATGGCCGGGGCTGTTGTATCTATCGACGCTGGTGTTTCTCCCCCAATCAGCGCAGGAGCGGGCCGGGTTCAGCGTGCTAGCGCAGGAGGAGGCTCGAGAACTGATACCGTTTCATGAGGTGGCACATCAATGGTGGGGGAATGTGGCTGGATCGGCTGAATACCGCGACGGCTGGATACAGGAAGGAATGGCAAATTACCTGGCGCTGATGTACGCCGATAGCAAGCGACCGGCGGATCAGAGATTGAAAAATTGGCTCGATCGCTATCGGATTGCATTGACGACGAAGAATCCCGGCTCATCGCTGACGCCAGATTCAGCTGGGCCGCTGAATTTCGGATGGCGACTGCTGTCATCGAACGCGCCGAACGCTTATGAAACGGTGACATATGGCAAAGGGGCATGGGTGATTCACATGCTTCGCGAAATGCTAGCTGAACCTACCGCTTCGGACCCGGATGGGCGTTTTCGAGAACTACTGAAGACAATTCTCAGCGAGCATTATTTTGCGCCTCTGTCGACGGCGGATTTCCAGCGGGCCATCGAGAAACGAATGACACCTGCAATGGATCTGGAAGGAACACGCTCAATGGACTGGTTTTTCGACCAATGGGTACGGTCGACTGGGATTCCGCGCTATTCCGTGGTGTTTCAAGTGAAACCTCACGAGCGAGAATTTCTCGTGACGGGCAAGCTGGTGCAGTCAGGAGTGGATGATGTTTTTACAGAGCCAGTTCCGCTCTACGGAACGAGGCCTGGGCCGGGTGCAAAAATGGAAAAGCTTGGCATAGTGGTTACAAATGGAACTGAAACACGGTTCCGATTTGTTGCGAAGTCCCGCCCCGCAAAAATACTCATTGATCCGCGAAATACCGTACTTTGCCTGACAAATTGACATCCGGATTTGACATTACGGAAAGGTTAAAAACGGTACAGCCAATCACCAGATAATTCTGGGGTTTGATGTTGCTTCACATGGCCTTCGGTTCTATCCTGTCACGTCCTAGGAGTACACCAGCCGTTGCAGTGGGGAAGGAAAATAAGTGTGGAGCGCTGCGCTTCATTCTGTCGAATGATGCACTCCGGGCAAACGGGCTTGTCTGAAAAGTCTGAGAACTGCCTTTCACTAACCCATTCGATGCCCCTTCATGACGTTCGCAGGCATCTATAAACCCAAATCCAGCAGTGGGGCGCGTTCGTGGATCCTGAGGGTTCACCAAATATAGCGGGAGCAGGCGAGGCACCGGTACTTGAGCCGGGCCACACGCTCGCAACCGTTACCGACAAGATCAGCTCGATCGTGCTGGGCCGCGGCACGACGAAGGGCTGGATGTTCGGCTTTGCGATCGCGCTCGCGCTGCTGTTGATGTTCAACGTGGCCGTCACCTACCTGCTTATCAAGGGCGTGGGAATATGGGGCATCAAGATTCCGGTTGGGTGGGGATTTGCGATTGTCAATTTCGTGTGGTGGATTGGAATCGGGCACGCCGGAACGCTCATCTCCGCAATTCTTCTTCTTCTCCATCAAAAGTGGCGCACCTCCATCAACCGATTTGCGGAAGCGATGACGCTTTTTGCAGTGGCTTGCGCGGGAACGTTTCCTCTGTTGCACATGGGCCGGCCGTGGCTGTTTTTCTGGCTGATGCCCTATCCCAATCCGATGTGGATGTGGCCGCAATTCCGAAGTCCGCTGGTATGGGACGTGTTCGCGGTCTCGACGTACGCGACTGTTTCCCTGCTCTTCTGGTTTGTGGGACTGATTCCGGACCTGGCAACACTGCGGGATCGGGCCCGAAACCGCGCGGCGAAAATCATTTATGGAATTTTTGCGATGGGCTGGCGCGGATCGGCGGTGCACTGGACCCGGTACGAGGTTGCGTCCCTGTTGCTGGCAGGATTGGCGACGCCATTGGTCGTTTCGGTTCACACGGTAGTGAGTTTCGACTTCACGATTGCCATCGTTCCCGGATGGCATAGCACGATTTTCCCGCCGTATTTCGTGGCAGGCGCAATCTATTCCGGTTTTGCGATGGTAATGACGCTCGCGATTCCGATCCGGAAGTATTACCACCTGGAAGACATGATCACGATGCGTCACCTCGATAACATGGCCAAGGTGATGCTGGCGACGGGACTGGTCGTCGCATACGGCTACATGATGGAGACGTTCATGGCCTTCTACAGCGGCAACCTATTTGACCGCTCGATGATCATGAACCGGATGACGGGTCCGTACGCAATCGTGTATTGGACGCTAATCGCGTGCAATATTGCCATTCCGCAAGCGCTGTGGTCACGCCGAGTACGATCGAATATTGCCGCGCTTTTCGTGCTTTCGCTCGTGGTGAATGTCGGAATGTGGCTGGAGCGGTTCGTGATTGTGGTAGTAAGTCTCAGCCGTGACTTTACGCCTTCGATCTGGAACATGTACATCCCGACGCGGTGGGACTGGATGACATACATCGGCACGTTTGGCCTATTCTTCACGCTGTTCTATCTGTTCATTCGCTTCCTGCCGATGATTTCGATCGTGGAGATGCGTTCACTGGTGCGGGAGACGGACGAGAAACCGAAGTAGCGGCGGCAACCGAAAAAAGATATGGCACAGATCTTTCATCACAGCACGAACCTGATATCGCGGCTGAGCATTTATGGCGGCGTGTTTTTCATCGCGCTGCTGGGAGCCGCGCTGTATGGGATTGAGCTTTCGCCATGGTACACGGAGCAGAATGTGGCGCGGCAACAGCCGGTTCCTTTCAGCCATAAACACCATGCCGGCGAGCTGGGTATTGACTGCCGCTATTGCCATACGTCGGTTGAAAAGTCGTCGTTCGCGGGATTGCCGCCGACGCAAACCTGCATGACATGCCACTCGCGGATTTGGACGAACGCTTCGATGCTCGAACCCGTGCGCGCGAGCTACCGCGACGACAAATCGCTGGCATGGACACGGGTAAACGCGCTGCCCGATTTCGTTTATTTCGACCACAGCATTCACGTGAGCAAAGGCGTTGGCTGCACCACATGTCACGGTCCGATTGCGGAGATGCCGCTGACCTGGAGAGCAGGGACGCTCTACATGCAGTGGTGCCTGGAATGCCATCGCGAGCCGGAGAAATATGTGCGTCCCAAATCGGAAGTGTTCAACCCCTATTACCAGCCGCCGAAAAATCAGCTCGAGCTGGGGCGGCGCCTGGTGAAGGAATACAAGATTCAGAGCTTGCAGAACTGTTCGACGTGCCACCGGTGATTGCATAACGATGAACGACGACTCCAACTCGAACCATTCCATGAACGAGACGATTGATCTCGCGGCCGTGCGGGCGAAGCTCACGAGCGGCGGCGGCAAACGATTCTGGCAGAGCCTTGACGAACTCGCGGAGACGCCGGGTTATCGCTACAAGCTCGAAAACGAGTTTCCTGAAAATACGGAGAAGGAAGCCGAAGGAATCGACCGCCGCGGGATTTTGAAGTTGATGGCTGCATCGGCGGCAATGGCGGGGCTGAGCGCGTGCACGAAACTGCCGACCGAGAAAATCGTTCCTTACGTTCGGCCGCCCGAGGAAATTATTCCGGGCAAGCCGCTGTTCTATGCCACGTCGATGACGCAATCAGGCGTTGCGACTGGGCTGCTGGTTGAGAGCCACATGGGACGTCCCACGAAGATTGAAGGCAATCCGGAGCATCCGGGCAGCCTCGGCGGGACGGATGTTTTCAATCAGGCCTCGATTCTGACGCTCTACGATCCCGACCGTTCGCAAACCGTGATTCATGAAGGTCGCATTGAAAGCTGGGCCGCGTTCCTGACAGCGATTGGAAATGTTAGGGCGCAGATTGCGCCGAGAGGCGCCGGGCTTCGCATTCTCACTGAGACGGTGATGTCGCCGAGCCTCACGGATCAGATTCGAGCGGTGCTGACGCAGTTCCCCGACGCGAAATGGCATCAGTACGAGCCTTGCATGCGCGATGCGGCGCACGACGGAGCTGTGATGGCGTTTGGTAAACCGGTGACGACGGTCTACCACCTGGACAAGGCGGACGTGATCGTTTCGCTCGACGCGGATTTCCTTACGACGGGACCGGGACACACGCGGTACGCTCGCGATTTTTCTTCGCGCAGGGCGATTGAAGGGCCGGATACGAAATTAAACCGCTTGTATGTTGTGGAGTGCACCCCGACCAGCACGGGCTCGATGGCGGACCACCGGCGGGCCATGCGCGCGAGCGAAGTGGAAGCGTTTACGAGGCAGCTTGCCACGGAATTCGGAATTGCCTCGGCGGGAGCGCCGGAAAATTCAACCTCGTCTGTCCCGCCGGCGTGGATGATGGCGCTGGTACGCGATCTGGAGAAACATCGCGGCGCTTGCGTGGTGATTCCGGGAGAGGGACAGCCGGCGATCGTGCACGCGCTGGCGCACGCGATGAACGCCTCGTTGGGGAACGCCGGGAAAACGGTCACCTACACCGAGCCGATCGAAGCGAATCCCTTGAACCAGATGAATTCGCTGCGCGAGCTGGTGAAAGACATGAATGCGGGGGCCGTCGAGCTGCTGGTGATCCTGGGAGGCAATCCCGTTTATGACGCGCCGGCGGATTTCGAATTTGGGCCGACGTTGCTTAAGGCGAAGTTGCGCGTGCATTCGGGACTTTATTACGACGAGACGGCGGAGTTGTGCCATTGGCACGTGCCCGAGGCGCATTTTCTTGAGGCGTGGAGCGATGCGCGAGCGTATGACGGCACGGTTGGAATTGTGCAGCCGCTGATCGCACCTCTTTATCAGGGGCGGTCAGCGCACGAATTGATCGCAACGCTCGCAGGCGACGCGGGAAAATCGGGGCACGATCTCGTTCAGGGCTACTGGAAATCGCAGCGGCCGGAGAAAGATAAGGCATTCGACGCATTCTGGCAGAAGTCGCTGCATGACGGCGTGATGGCGGGAACGGCGCTGCCTGCAATTTCTGCGTCGCCGCGAACTGACATCGGGAGAGAGCCTGCATCGCCGGCGCTTGATAAGGACGCGCTGGAGATTGTGTACAGGCCCGATCCCACAATTGGCGATGGGCGTTACTCGAATAATGGCTGGCTGCAGGAAACTCCGAAGACGATCACGCGATTGACGTGGGACAACGCGGCGCTAGTGAGCATCAATACCGCGGAGCAATTGAAGCTGCGTCATGGGCAGTACATGAAGCTGAAGGTGGCGGGCCGCGAGGTGTACGCGGGAATTTTCGCCGACCCAGGGCATCCGGATAATTCCATCACGCTGCATCTCGGTTATGGGCGGCGTCGCGCGGGAAATGTGGGGAATGGGCAAGGCTTCAACGCCTATTTTCTGCGAACTTCAGGCGCGCCGTGGATGGCAGGCGGGCTGCAACTCGAAGATTCCGGGAAGAAGTACTACTTCGCGGTGCAGCAGTATCACTACATGATGGAAGAAGACGGTCATCCCGCGGATACGGAGAGCGTGAATGCTTTCCGCCGCGATTTAATCCAGGTGGCCACAGTTGAAGAGTTTCAAAAGGATCCGAATTTCGCGCGGCATCCTGAGACGGAGCCGGGGAAAAAGCTGTCGCTATATCCCGGATTCAAATCCGAGGGTTATGCGTGGGGGATGTCGATCGATTTGAACCGGTGCATCGGGTGCAATGCTTGCGTGGTGGCGTGCGTTTCGGAAAACAACATTGCGGTGGTGGGGAAAGACCAAGTGATGCGCGGGCGGGCGATGCAATGGATCCGGATCGATACTTATTTCCGGGGGAATCTGGAAACGCCGGAGATGTATTTCGAGCCGCTGCCCTGCATGCAGTGCGAGAACGCGCCGTGTGAGGTGGTGTGCCCGGTTGGCGCGACGACGCATAGCATCGAAGGGCTGAATGAGATGACGTACAACCGTTGCGTGGGGACGCGCTATTGTTCGAATAACTGCCCTTATAAGGTGCGGCGATTCAATTTCCTGCTCTACTCCGATTTCAAAACGCCGAGCCTTTACGGAATGCGCAATCCGAACGTGACGGTGCGCAGCCGCGGCGTGATGGAGAAGTGCACGTATTGCGTGCAGCGGATCAATGCAGCGAAGATTCGGTCGGAGGAAGAAGACAGGCTGATACAGGACGGAGAAATTGTGACGGCGTGCCAGAGCGCTTGCCCGGCTGAGGCGATCGTGTTTGGAAACATTAATGATCCGAAGAGCCGCGTATCGAAATTGAAGGCGCAGTCGCGGGATTACAGTTTGCTGGACGATTTGAATACGAAGCCGCGCACAACGTATCTGGCGCGGGTGCGGAATCCGAATCCGGAGATACGCGAATAGGGGGCGTTTAGAGCCTCGATTGAAGCGATGAGACGAAAACCGATTTACGGATTGCTCGCGGAGTTCGAGACGCCGGAGGAGCTTCTCGCGGCGGCACACCGGGCGCATAGCGCCGGCTATCGGAAGATCGACGCGTTTACGCCGATGCCGATTGAAGGATTGGCGGAAGCTGTGGGATTCGAACATACGGTGCTGCCTGCGGTTGTGTTTACCGGCGGGCTGATTGGCGGGCTGACGGGATTTTTCATGTGCTACTACGCGAATGTGATCAGTTTTCCGTTGATTATCGGCGGGCGCCCTTACAACAGCTGGCCAATGTGGATTCCGATTACGTTTGAGCTGACGATTCTGGGGGCGGCGCTTTCAGCGGTGTTTGGGATGCTGGCGATGAACGGATTACCGACGCCGTACCACCCGGTGTTTAACGTGGCGCGGTTCGCGCTGGCGTCGAAGGACCGGTTTTTTCTGGTGATCAAGATACGCGACCGGAAGTTTGATCTGGCGGCGACGAAGGCGTTTCTTGAAGAGATGCGGCCGCACGGGGTGTTTGAGATTGAAGCGTAGAGCGCAACACGGAGCATTCAGCGCACACGTCGCGCGATGGTGCGCAATTGCCTGCGCGGGCGTGATTGCTCTTCTCGTCGGCGGGTGCCGGCTGGATATGCACATCCAGCCGAAATATTTGCCCTACGAGCCAACGAATTTCTTCGGGGATGGGCGCTCGGAGCGGCAGCCGGTGACCGGAACAGTGGCGCGCGGGCAGTTGCGGCTGGACGAATTGCTGTACACGGGAAAAGAAAATGGAGTGATCGCGGACAAGTTTCCGTTTCCCATCACGCGCGCGGATCTGGAGCGCGGGCGCGAACGCTACAACATTTACTGCACCCCCTGCCACGATTACACCGGCCAGGGCAACGGAATGATTGTGCAGCGTGGGTTTCCGCAACCACCTTCGTTTCACGTTGGAGCCTTGAGTACGGCTCCGGTTGGACATTACTTTGACGTGATGACGAACGGATTTGGGTCGATGTACAGCTATGCGGCGCGGGTCGAGCCTGAGGACCGCTGGCGCATTGCAGCTTATATCCGGGTGTTGCAGGCGAGCCGTCGCGGGAGTATCGATGATGTGCCGGCGGCGGAGCGTCAGAAGCTTACGCAGAGTGCTTCGAGCGCAGCAGGTGGGCAAACACCATGAGCCCAGTGCGCTCAGTGACTCTACCGGGAGAGCTGCGGTCGCGGTTTGACTATGTGCAGCGGGTGGCTTTCGTTTGTGGGGCGATTGGCTTGGCCCTGGTGATCCTGTTCAGCTTCCACAGCGAGCATACGCGGCTGCAATTTTTCCGCTCGTATCTTTTTGCATTCGTTTACTGGCTTTCGATTCCGCTGGGCTGCCAGGCGATTTTGATGATGCATCATCTGACGGGTGGGTGGTGGGGTTATCCGATACGGCGGCTGCTGGAAGCCGGGACGCGGACCTTGTTCGTGATGGCGGTTTTATTTATTCCCGTCGTGCTGGGTCTTTCCCAGCTTTACTTGTGGGATCAGCCTGCTGCCGTGGCAGCCGATTCGCTTATCCAGTACAAGCGCCCATACCTGAACCCGGGATTCTTTACGGTGCGAGCCGTGATTTACTTTGCGATCTGGGTGGGATTGGCGTTCGTGCTGAACAAATGGTCGCGCGAACAGGACGAAACAGGCGACCCTTCCATTGAAGGCCGTTTCGAAGCTATCAGTGGGCCGGGGCTGATTTTGTGGGGATTGGCGCTGACGCTTGCGTCGGTGGATTGGGTGATGTCGCTCGAGGTGCACTGGTTTTCGACGATTTACGGCATGATTTTCATGATTATTTCGGCGCTCACTTCGATGTCGTTCGTGATTTTTGTGGAGCGCAGACTTGCCGAGTACGAACCGTTGCGAGGCTCGGCCACACCCGCACAGTACAACGACCAGGGCAATTTAATGCTCGCGTTCGTGATGCTCTGGGCCTACCTTTCATATTCGCAGTTTTTGATTATCTGGTCAGGGAATCTGAAAGAAGAAATTCCCTGGTATGTGACGCGCGCCTACGGCGGCTGGGGAGCGGTGGCCGTGGTTCTGATGGTACTGCATTTCGCGCTGCCGTTCTTGCTGCTTTTGCAGCGCAGCGTAAAGCGAAAGCTGGCGCGGCTGTCGCTGGTGGCGGGAATGCTGATCGTTCTCAGTCTCGTGGATGTTTACTGGCTCATTGTGCCGGCTTTCGACCCGAAGAGCCCGCGCATCCACGCGATGGATATTCTGGCGGTGCTGGGAATCGGCGGAGTGTGGATCGGGACTTATTTCTGGCAGCTGAAGAAAATGCCTCTGCTGCCATTGCACGACGCGCGGTTTGCAGGCGAGTTGGAGCATCAGCATGGCGACTGAACGCCACCCGAAGCACGGGGAGGAAGGGTACGAGCATGCGGATGCGCATGTCCGCCGCCTATATCAATTTGGAGCCGTGCTTGCGATTCTGATCGTGGGGGTGATGTGGGCGATGGTGCACACGTATAGCTTTTTGGCGAAGCGCGAATCGCTTGGGCCGCCTGCTTCACCATTTGAAAATCAGCGCGCGCTGCCGCCGCAGCCGCGTTTGCAGCCGCACCCGGCCACCGATCTGAAGCGCTACTGCGAAGTGGAACAGCAGCAGCTCACCACCTACGGCTGGGTGGACCAACATAACGGCCTGGTTCGAATTCCCGTGGATCGCGCGATGGACATAGTTCTTCAAAAGGGATTACCGGCGCGGCCAGCGAATCAGGCAGTCGAGGAAACAAGCGTGACGCCCGTGGGATCAGCAATGGAACCGCGAGCCATGGGCATTGCCGGGCCTTGCGGTTATCTGGCCCAACCGTCGAACGGATCAGCGGAATCGAAATAGCGGAAGGATTGAAGTGAAACTGGCGCTTCAAATGTCGGCAGCACGACAGACTGATTCAGTGCGACGCGCGATTATCGCGGCAGCGCTGCTATTAGGCTCGCTATTTTTCGTGGCGGGCGCTAAGGCGCAGGCTCAATACCCTACTCAGAATATCGATGTGCGCCCGGAGTTGCTGAAAAATGTGGGCATCGATCAAAAACTGAACGATTCGGTTCCACTCGATCTCACTTTCCGTGATGAAACAGGACAGACAATTAAGCTGGCGCAATTCTTTGGCAACGGGCCTGTGATTCTGTCGCTGGTCTATTACAACTGCCCGATGCTCTGCACACAGGTGCTCAATGGGATGGAGCGAAGCCTGAAAGACGTTCCGATGGATATCGGGAAGCAATTCAGTGTCGTGACCGTGAGCATCGATCCGACGGAGCGTCCCACTCTCGCGTCAGCAAAACGTGCGCTCTATACAGGGCTGTACGGCCGCCCTGGGGCGACTCAGGGCTGGCATTTCCTGACGGGCGACGAGCCACAGATCAAGCAGCTCGCCAATGCGGTGGGATTCCGCTACGCCTACGATCCGGCGTCGAAGCAGTTTGCGCACGCGAGCGCGATCATGATTCTTACGCCGGAAGGCAAAATTTCGCGCTACCTCTATGGAATCCAATATGCGACGCGGGATCTGAGGCTCGGTCTTGTGGAAGCCTCCGAGGGCAAGATTGGAACGCCGGTGGATCAGATCCTGCTCTTCTGCTACCACTACGATGCGGCGACCGGGAAGTACAGCTTGTTGATTTCGCGTGTGCTGAAGGCGGCGGCCGCCTTCACGATTCTGGTGATTGGGCTCGGAATTTTTCTGCTGGCTCGCAGCGAACACTATGCTCTGCCGGAGCGACGGGCATGATAAGCGCAAGCATGGGCTGGGTGTTTCTTGATGTCGCCGCTCGCCTGCTGACGAGCGCCTTGGCGCCCATTCCGCTTCGTCCGCCGGCGGCTTCGACGATTGCGGAAGGCGTGGACAGGCTGCATTACACACTGACGGCGATTACGCTCTTTTTTACTGTGGTGATTTTCTCCACGATTTTCTTTTTCATGATCAAGTACCGGCGGCAATCGGAAGATGAGGTGCCGCCGGAAATCGAGAAAAACGTACCACTCGAGATTCTGTGGACCGGGATTCCTACGCTTATCTGCGTCGTTATATTTTTCTGGTCTGCCAGCCTCTACGTTCGAAATGCGCGTCCGCCGGATGCTTCGACCGAAATTTTTGTGGTCGGCAAGCAGTGGATGTGGCACCTGCAGCATCCCGAAGGCGTCCGCGAAATCAATGAGCTGCACGTGCCGGTGGGCGTCCCCATCAAACTAACCATGACGTCCGAGGATGTGATTCACGATTTCTACGTCCCGGCGTTTCGCGTGAAAAAGGACGTGCTGCCAGGCCGCTATACGTCGCTATGGTTCCAAGCAACGAAGACGGGCACATACCACATCTTTTGCGGTCAGTATTGCGGCGCCGACCACGCTCAAATGATCGGCTGGGTGTATGTGATGGAACCGTCCGACTACGCCGCATGGCTTTCGGGCGGCGCATCGCATGAATCCATGGCGCAGGCGGGCGAAAGGTTGTTCTCGCAGCTGGGCTGCGTCACATGCCACGCGGGGGACAATACCGGACGCGGACCGTCGCTACTCGGAATTTACGGGAAGCCCGAAAAACTGCGCAGCGGTGAAACGCGGATCGTTGATGAAGGCTTGATCCGGCAGGCGATCGTGTTTCCCAATTCGGTGATCCTGCCGAACTATCCGCCGGTGATGCCCACTTTTCAGGGACAGATCAATGAAGAGCAAGTCCTGCAGCTGATCGCCTACGTGAAATTGCTCGGAACGCAGGAAAGGACAGGGAAATGAGTACGGCCGTAGCAGACATCCACGAAGTTCCTGCCGAATCGCGCGTCAATTATTTGAATGCCAGCTACGGCATCAAATCGTGGCTTTTCACCACCGATCACAAGCGCATCGCCCTGCTTTATCTCGCTTCGATTACTTTCATGTTCTTTGTCGGCGGCACGGCCGCTGTTCTGATGCGCATTCATTTGATTGAGCCGCAGGGCGCGCTGGTGCAGCCGGAGACATATAACAAGCTGTTTTCGATTCACGGGATCGTGATGGTGTTTTTCTTCCTGGTACCGTCGATACCGGCTACGCTGGGAAACTTTCTTGTGCCGCTGATGATCGGCGCGCGCGACCTGGCATTTCCGAAACTGAATCTGCTGAGCTGGTATATCTACATCGTTGGGGCGATGTTCACGCTTTACGCCATCATTTCTGGCGGCGTTGATACCGGCTGGACGTTCTATGCACCCTTTAGCAGCTTGTACTCTCAGACGCACGTGATTGCCACGGCGCTGGGCGTCTTCATTACCGGCTTTTCTTCAATTCTTACGGGACTCAACTTCATCGTTACGATCCACAAGATGCGCGCGCCGGGAATGACCTGGTTCCGGCTGCCGCTTTTTATCTGGGCGATGTATGCGACGAGCGTGATTTTCATCCTTGGTACGCCGGTGATCGCGATAACGATCTTCCTGCTCGGGCTCGAACGGCTGCTGCACGTGGGTATCTTCGACCCGGCGGTGGGTGGCGACCCGCTGCTTTTCCAGCACCTATTCTGGTTCTATTCACATCCGGCGGTGTACATCATGATTCTGCCGGCGATGGGCGTGATCAGTGAAGTGGTAACTTGCTTTTCGAAAAAGCGGATCTTCGGCTACAGCATCGTCGCGTTTTCGAGTATGGCGATTGCGGTGATCAGCTTCCTGGTGTGGGGCCATCACATGTTCGTCACGGGGCAATCGGTCTATGCAGGTCTGATTTTTTCCGTGCTCAGCTTCCTGGTGGCGATTCCCTCCGCGATTAAAGTCTTCAATTGGACTTCGACGCTTTACAAGGGCTCGATATCGTACGAAGCGCCGATGCTTTACGCGCTTGGATTTATCGGCCTGTTCACGATGGGCGGGCTCACCGGGTTGTTCCTAGCTTCGCTAGCTACCGACGTGCACTTAAACGGGACCTACTTCATCGTCGCGCACTTTCACTACATCATGGTGGGCGGCGCGGTGATGGGATATCTCGGCGGTATTCATTTCTGGTGGCCGAAAATCACAGGGAGGCTGTACCCAGATGCCTGGGCTCGATTTGCGGCGCTGGTCGTGTTTGTCGGTTTCAACCTGACCTTCTTCCCGCAATTCATGCTGGGATACCTGGGCATGCCGCGGCGTTACGCTGTATACCCGCAGGAATTTCAGGTGCTCAACGTGATGTCCTCAGCCGGCGCTTCGATTTTGGGCATCGGCTATCTGATTCCGCTGATCTATTTGATCTGGTCGATGCGCTATGGACCGGCAGCCGGGCCAAATCCGTGGGGCGCGCGCGGGCTCGAGTGGGAAGTGCCTTCCCCGCCGCCAACGGAAAATTTCGAGGAAATTCCCGTGGTAACCGAAGAAGCCTACAACTACACAGGCGCGAGGCAAACTCTTGGCTGATATGGCCCATACCGCGGCTCACTCGCCGGCCTTGGTGCACCAGTTCGAGACCAAGGAGCAGCAGCATGATGCCGGAAATCTCGGCATGTGGATTTTCCTGGCGACCGAGATCATGTTTTTCGGCGGCGTTTTCATGGCCTACATCGTGTATCGCGCGCTGCATCTGGAAGCGTTCATTCAGGGCAGCCATTTCCTCGACGTGGCTTTCGGAGCCACCAATACGGCCGTGTTGATCTGCAGCAGCTTGACGATGGCTCTGGCCATCAGCGCGGCGCAGACGGGCAAGAGCAAGTCCACGATTATCACGTTCCTCGCGCTGACGATGCTGCTCGGCGCAGCATTTCTATTTATCAAGTTCAACTTCGAATGGACTCACGATTGGGCCGAAGGGCTGGTTCCCGGCTTGCATTTCACTTACAGTGGACCGCACGCTCCAGGAGTGCAGCTATTTTTCTGCTTCTACTTTTTTATGACCGGGTTGCATGCACTGCATATGTTTATCGGGCTCGGCATACTGACGACGCTGACGATGATGGCCTATCGCGGGCGTTTCAATTCCGAATATTATGCGCCGCTTGAAGTAAGCGGGCTTTACTGGCACTTCGTCGATATCGTTTGGATATTTCTTTTTCCGCTGCTTTACCTGATCGGCGGGCGTTATGGAGGCGGGCACTGATGTCCGAGCACATTGTACCGGTGAAGACTTACGTGGCTGTTTTTATCTCGCTTCTTTTCTTTACCGGCCTTACCACCAAGGTTGCTTATATCGACTTGGGGACAACTGCGATCGGCAAGACTCATGTAATTGATTGGAACACCGTGGCGGCGCTCGCAATCGCGGTGGCTAAGATGCTTCTCGTTGTGCTCTTCTTCATGCATGTGAAATACAGCCCGGGATTAACGCGGCTCGTAATCGTTGCCGGATTCTTCTGGCTCGCTATCCTGATTGCTTTGACGCTTTCCGATGAACTCGCGCGCGGATGGACGGGCACGCCGCAGCCTTGGAGCTCGTTGCTACCCCTCTTTCATCCTTACCTTTGACGAGGTGGCCCGACGTCTGGAAATTCTGATCCGGCACCGCGCGTAGCGATCTAACCTTCCAAGGCGAAAGTCATAAACAGCGCCACCGCTCCGGTACTGCACAAAGACGCCAGAAAGAGAAGATCGGCCGTCTTAGCGAGCTTCAATCTTTTCGATCGTTCCTGGCTTCGCAGCGCCATATAGGCGCAGACCGTCGCAATAAAATAGCCGACGCATATAAAGGCAAGAAAGTTGTCGGCGAGCGTGGTGATTTTCTCAAACCGCGTATAGATCTTAATTAATCCGATTACGGTGAGGCACAGCACCAGCATGTTGGGCGAATTCGTGAAGACCTTTTCGGAAAGGTCAACCTCCGCCCTTTGTTCCTGTTGATTCTGATTCGGCACACAGTCCTCCGGGGTACAAACCTGACTCACCCGTTCGTATGTAACCGAACGCGGCGTCGCGGGATGATACCGCAGGTGCTCGATGGCGTGTGTTGCAGGGTTCGCGCTCGGCTATTTCGGAATTGAACGGAAGGCAATTACCGCGTTCAGGCCGCCGAACGCAAATGAATTTGACAGTGCCGCGCCCACCTTCTGCGCGCGAGCTTGATTGGGGATGTAGTCCAGATCGCACTCGGGATCGCGTTCATTGTAGTTCGCAGTGGGCGGCAGGATGCCGTGATACAACGCGAGTATTGTGGCAATTGCTTCTAGAGCGCCAGCCGCGCCGAGGGCGTGGCCGTGCATGGATTTTGTCGAGCTGACCGCAAGCTTATCCGCATGGGCGCCGAAAACAGCGCGAATCGCCTGGCTTTCTACCGGATCGTTGCCGGGAGTGCCAGTGCCGTGCGCGTTGATGTAGCCGACCTCCTCTGGCGACATGCCGGCATCCTTGAGAGCTCCGCGCATGGCGCGCGCGGGACCTTCGACGAGCGGTTGCGTCAGGTGGTGCGCGTCCGAGCTCATACCCAAGCCGCAAATTTCGCAGTAGATTCTCGCGCCGCGCGCCTTGGCGGCTTCGAAAGGCTCGAGGATCATCATTGCGCCACCTTCGCCCAGGATCATGCCTTTGCGATCCTTGCTGAACGGCCGGCAGGTGTCTGGAGCGATCACGCGCATCGCCTCCCAGGCTTTGAGCATTCCGATTACAAAGGGCGCTTCGCTTCCGCCTGTGACTGCCATCTCCGCTTCGCCGTCACGCACGAGGCGGAAAGCCTGACCGATTGCGTGGTTGGCTGACGAACACGCAGTGGAAACCGTGTACGTGGGGCCTGTGAATCCCAAATCCATGGAAATTTGGCTCGCACCCGCGTTCGCCATCGTCTTGGGGATCGTCAAGGGATGCACGCGGCCGCGACCGGAGACGTAAAGATCCTCGAATCCGATCTCGATGGCTGATTGACCGCCGACCGCTGTGCCGCAGACGACGGCTCCGTTTTCACGGAGCCCAGCGTTCAATTCGAGGCCGGAATCACGCAGCGCTTCGCGCGCCGCCACCACAGAAAATTGTGCGAAACGGTCGAGGTATGCTTCGCGGCCAGACTCGAAATGTTTCTCCGCATGGAAGCCGCGTACCTGCGCTGCGTTGAGAAGCTTCATCGGAACACGAGAGACGTCCACTGACTCGATTGGCTTGATGCCGGGGCGACCTTCACTCAGCGCCTTCCAATTTTCGGCGAGATTAAGTCCCAGAGGAGAGATGATTCCCAGCCCGGTGACGACAACTCGGCGCGGTGCCATCCGTCAGGCAGCCGGTGTGGCCGAACCCATGGAAGTGTCCGGGGGAGCGGAGGCAAGAAGCTTCTTGACGCCCTCGACGACGTCGTTGACGGTGCGGATGGAGCGGACGTCGTCATCAGGAATGGAGATTTTGAAAGCGTTTTCGAGTTCGAAGAGCAGCGTAAATACGTCGAGTGAATCGATGCCGAGGTCCTGCAAGTTGGTATTGAGAGTGATCTTGTCCGCCGGAATCCGCTTCACGGACGCCAGCGTTGCAATCACCTTATCCGCCACAGCATCAGACATCGAGCTCGCCCTCCTGCACTACTTACCTATTCCGAATCTAGCAGTTCGTGCCATACACGCGGTTGGCAACCGCATTTCGCTGAACACCAGACCGTAACGCAAGGTCTGGAGTGAAGTCAAATTCTAGCAGGAGTGGGTGAGGCACAGCGCGATGATTTCTCCGAATCGCGGCTAGCGAGTAGTGGACGGCGCGGGCGCGGAAGACTCCGCCGGCGCGAGTTCTTTTTGGGCGGCGGGTGGCAATTTCTCGAGATGGCTCAGGAACGTGACGATCTGCCACGTTTGATTTTCGCTGAGAGTCTTGCTCCATGCGGGCATGCCGCTCCAGCGGATGCCGTGCTGGATGATATAGAAATTTTGATTATCGGCCATGTCAGAGCCTTCTTTGAAGAATTGCGGGACGGGCGGGTAGAAAGAGTGCCCGAATTGGCTGTCGGGGTTCGCAGGAGTCCCGTGACAACCGGCGCAATGATCCCGAAACAGAATCGCGCCTGCTACAACGTTCTCATCGGTCGGTTGCAGCGGATTTTTCTGATTTCCAGCGTGACGATCGGTAGATGCATCCACTGCAGCCATAGCGAAATGCCTTTCCGCCGAAGACGGATTTTGGTCGGCCGAAAAGTCCATGTAGCCCTGCTTCGCGTATAGGTAGCCGCCGATGAAGATGATGAGGATCGTGAGGATGACACCCAAGAGAAATTCTCGCATTACCGTCTCCTTTTAGGGCGTTAATCGCCTGAGGGCGGGTTCAATTCATTTTACAGTGAGACGGTTGTACTTCTTCAAGACTTCGCGGAGCCGGTCGTGCGGCAATGCTTCGACCGTGTGCCCGTTGATGCCCGTCATCGTCTTGGCGGCGATCATGGCGTTCACCACAGCTTCCTCTGTGGCCTGCACGGTAGCCTCAAAGAGAGAATCCAACTTCTCGTTGGCCAACATTTGCACATTCGCCGGCCCCGGCGCTAGCCCAGCGTTCGCGTTTGCCGTCGAGAATGCGATGAAAATGTCACCGGAGCCGTTCCCGGAAATGCTGCCGAGGCGCCCGAGGCCTAATGTGACGCGGCGCGCAATCCGCTTCAGTTGATGAGGCAACAGCGGAGCGTCTGTGGCCACCACAACGATGATCGAGCCAACGTCAGGGCGATGGGTATCAAGCGGAATCTCGTAGCCCACCGGGACGCCAGCAATGCGAAGGAGGTGGCGGGTGCCAAAATTGCATTGGACCAGCACGCCAACTGTATAGCCACCAGAGGTATCAGGGAGCTTGCGCGACGAGGTGCCTGTTCCGCCCTTGAATTCGAAGCAGATCATTCCAGTGCCGCCGCCCACGTTGCCCTCTGCAATAGGTCCCGAGTGTGCGTCTTGCATAGCGGCGTTTGCGTCTTCCGGCTTTACGTGGAAACCATTGATGTCGTTCAAGTCACCATCCCAAGTCTCCGCGACAACCGGAAGCGACCACCAGTCTTCGAGTGGAATAGGGGTTCCGTGTTTCAGCTCCCAGTCGATCACAGTGTCTCGCACGACTCCTACGCTGTGCGTGTTTGTGATCATCACGGGGCCGTACAGAAAGCCGGATTCCTCGACCCATGTGGTGCCGGTCATCTCGCCGTTGCCGTTCTCCGTGAACCATCCCGCAAATACAGGATCCACGGCGGATTTGCCTCTGGGGAAAATTGCTGTGACACCGGTACGAACCGGTCCGACGCCGATCTGAAGCTTTCCTTCGCCGCTGATCAGGGTGCGATACCCGACCTCGACTCCTTTGACGTCTGTAATTGAATTGAGTGGGCCCGGCGTTCCTTCAAATGGAATGCCGAGATCGCGAGCACGCGGAGCGACCTGAGCGGCCGAGATAATAACGGAGCCAACTAGGAAGAGAAGAACCGCAAAGGTGAAATTCTTCATCGCTTTTCTCCGGCATTGATCGCCTCGAGTTCTTTCCTCACACGCTGCAGGAGATCTGTGTTCGTCACAAGCGCGGACTCCAATATTTTCGCCTGTTCTGCTGCACGGGCCCAATCCTCCGCCTCGGCAGCTTCCGTGAGTCCGGGCAGTTCGAGATGAGCGTAAGTATAGCGAGCGCCATATAAAGTGTGCTTCCACCATGGACGGCCCGGAATTCCTGCGGAATTGCACCAGTTGCGTTCCACTTTCATCAGTTCTTCGTTGACATGATCGGCTTCGACGATGCTTAAGCGGCCGCTCGAAATCGCGCGTGGCACGCTTTCGTTCAGCTCTCGGCCGGCGGCTTCGAATTCCGCTGCGCGATCTTGTAGCGGAACCAGATCGATCTTTGCACCCAGGTGAGTCGCTGCATCGAGGCTTGAAATGAACTTTCGAATGTTGGCTCCATAAGAAGCGAGGTCAAAAGGCAGGATGTCGGCGTTCGCGAGGCGCATGGCCATTACACCCCAGAGTTGGGTCATCAGCGCGTGATAACGATAACCGGGATCGCCAAAATGATTCATCCAGTAGAAATCGTCGTACATGGAGTGGTAGACGCCGTAAGGGCCGGCGAACGTGAGTCCCACAGTTGGTATACCGAGAAAATTCAGGAACACCGTGTGATCCGATCCGCTGCCGATTCGCGTGTTTGCCAGTTCCGAATCCAAAACGGGTTCTGCGCCGTGAAGCTCGTATTGGCGAGAGGCTTTCCACTCGTCATATAGCATCTTTCCCGAAGGTGCGGGCAGTGTTCGGGAAACTTCGACAAGAAGAGGCGCGAGTGAGCCTACCGCATCACCCTGGAAGTCTTTCCCCGAAGTAGCCTCGTCCACATTGAGATAGGCGACCGCTTTTTTCTTGAGTTCGTCGGCATACTGCTCGCCCCATTCCGTGGAGCCCGTAAGCGCATACTCCTCGCCATCCCAGCTGCAGATCACCAAGGTGCGCTTGGGGCGAATCCCCTGCTTCAGAAGCTGGCCCAGACTGCGGGTAAGCTCCAGCATCGCAGCCGTCCCGCTTGAAGGATCCACGGCGCCGAATACCCAGGCATCGCGATGATTGCCGAGAATCACCCATTCGTCAGGCGATTCCGAACCACGAATGCGCGCTTCGGAAACGTAGTAAGGCTCTATGTTTGTGTTCATGTCTACTTTCACGTGGACGCGCACGCGTTTTCCCCCGAGACGATATTTCAGCGAAAGACCACCTTGCCATTCGTCGGGCGCCACTGCTCCATCCAGATTTCGTAGGAGTGGCTCAGCATCGTGCCATGACAGAGGCAGAGCCATGATCTTCGGGAGCGAGACCGCTTGTTCTGCAGGTATACGCTTCGCGCCAGGTACGGAAGCCCAGCCGGGCGTGAGGGGATCACCGGGTTCTAGAAAATCATAGGTAATCGCACCGCGCTGAATATGGCTTTCCGGGCCCCACGGACCGTCCGGATACACCGTTCCGCGTTTGAAACCGTCCTCGGCCGGATCGGAATAGATCAGAAGAGCGGCGACGCCAAGGCGTTCCGCGGTGAGTGCCTTGAAGCCGCGATAGCTGTAGGGATTGGAATAGCGCACGAGCGCGACTTTCCCTCGCACATCGATCCCGTGTTTGCGGAGGTACGCGTAGTCCTCCGGATTTCCGCTGTGCGCATAAACGAGCGGGGCGGTTACCTCACCTGACGCCGAATAGCCAAGGTATGCGCCCGAGACATCGGGATTTTTCGTATCTGGATCCACTTCATAGGCAGCCTCTCGGAGGATCGCACGGTATTTCTTGGGTGCAACCATCTCTAGAGAGACGTCGCGAGGAGAGGAGTTCAGCACGTCGTATTGGTGAATCGTCACATCTTCGAGCCCCTGCTGTCGCCATTGTTCGGCGATCCATTGCGCAAGCTGATTGTTTCGAGGCGACCCGGCCGGATGCGGCTCTGAAGTGAGATAGCGGTGAAATTTGGAGATTTGATCCGTGGAAACGAGCGCCCGGTAACGTAGTTCGGTGGCATTCTCCCGTTCGGCGGCGCGTGACGAAAACCCGGTGATGGGCGTGAGATCTTCCGCAGCAGCAATCATGGCCGTCGACAGGGCGAAAATCGAAGCTAGCCACTGAAGCCACCGGAAGGACCGGTCAGACAAGCGCAGATGTGCCTCCCATACCTGCCAGATGAGTTCTTTCGAGGTCTGCGAAGGCGCGGTCGAGGGCGGCTGCGAGCATCTGTATCATCGCGGACGTGATCGTGTAAGGAGGAGCAATGAGGATGTGGTCGCCGCGCACGCCATCCACGCAACCCTGCATCGGATACGTCATGACGCCGGCTTCGAGCGCATCCCCCTGAATTCGCGAGGCCATGTGCGCGTCGGCCGGAAAAGGCTCGCGTGTCTTTGCATCGCGGACGATTTCGACGGCGAGCAGCAGGCCTTTGCCCCGCACGTCTCCCACGACCGAGTATTGCCGAAGTTTTTCGAGCGCCGCGCGGAGTTCGCGCCCAGCTGGTTCGACCCGCTCAAAAAGCCGCTCGCGCTCGATGTAGTCGAGCACCGCGTTTCCAGCCGCAGTAGCCACCGGATGCGCGCTGTACGTAAAGCCGTGGAGGAAAATGCCGGAGCCGCGAGAAATCGTTTCGGCAACATCAGCGGCAACAATGACAGCGCCTAAAGGAGCGTACCCGCTCGCGATTCCCTTTCCGACAAGGACCATGTCTGGAGAAACACCCCAATGCTGGATAGCAAAGGGCTTGCCCGTTCGACCCATGCCGCTCATTACTTCATCCGCGATCAGCAGAATATTGTGGCGCCGACAGATTTCCGCGATGCGTTGGACGTACCCGTCAGGCGGTACAACTGCACCCAGAGTGGCTCCCACCACGGGCTCAAAAATGAAGGCAGCGACATCCTCTGATCCTTCGCGTTCGAGCAAACGGTCGAGTTCATCAGCGCAGTCTACATTGCATGAAGGATATTCGAGTCCGAGCGGGCAGCGGTAACAGAAGCAAGGAGCGATATGCCCCCATTCCTGCAACATGGGAGCGAACGGCTCGCGGCGACGAACATTTCCTGACACAGAGAGCGCTCCGAGCGACGCGCCATGGTAGCTCTGCGAACGCGATATGACGCGATAGCGTTTCTTTTCGCCACGTTCGATCCAATATTGGCGCGCTAGTTTTAAGGCAGTCTCAGTGGCCTCGGAGCCGCCACAAGTAAAGTAGACGCGTCCCTGATCGCGCATTGCTTGGGGCGCCAGAGCAAGTAGGCGACGGGCGAGTTTCTCTGCAGGTTCGGTGTGGAATTGCGAGGAATGAGCGTAGGCGAGTTGAGTGGCCTGCTCCGCCATCGCCCGGCCAATCTCGGGAACGCCGTGGCCGATCGTCACGACCGCAGCTCCGCCGGAGGCGTCCAGATAGCGCTGGCCCCCGGCGGTAAAGATAAAACATCCTTCGCCGCGAACGGCTTGAGGATAAGTCTTCAGGAAACTTCGAGGAAAGACGGCGTCACTCATTGCATGATTCTCGATTCGACGGCGCTCACGCGTTCTCGCACGGTTTCAGCCAACCACTGCCTTCACTATCGGCCGAACTGGAATCAAGGGTTACTCAAAGGTGAGACGTGCCGAGCGTATTCATAACGGCGAATAATTGCAAGAGCGCGATGGTTATTTCCACTTCAGTTTCTTTACGTCCACTGTCGGCGGCGGAAACTTCATTTTCATGCTTTCCAGGGTTTCCGTGATGATGTGGGAGACGGCGAGATTTCGAAACCATTTCTTATTCGATGGGATCACGAACCAAGGCGCTTGGTCCGTGCTGCACCGGCGCAAAGTATCTTCGTAAGCCGTGGTGTAATCGTCCCAGAATTGTCGTTCCTTAAAGTCGTCCTCAGATATCTTCCAGCGCTTGTCCGGGTCGTCGATACGTTCCTGAAATCTCTTCTTTTGTTCGTCTTTGCTGATGTGGAGGAAGAATTTCAAAATTCGGACGTGATTCTGGGTCAGCATTCTCTCGAAATCGTTGATTTCATCGTAGCGCTTGGACCATTCTGACTCGGGGACCAGGTTGTGAACGCGCACGATAAGAACATCTTCATACTGGGAGCGGTTGAAGATGCCAATATCGCCAATGGCCGGAACCGCTTTGTGAATGCGCCAGAGAAAATCGTGCGAGCGTTCTTCGACCGATGGCTGTTTAAACGATGTCACGCGGCAACCCTGAGGATTGACACCGGACATCACGTGGCGAATCGTGCCGTCTTTTCCGGCCGCATCCAGCCCTTGCAGAACGATCAGCAGGGCATGCTTTCTTTCGGCATACATCAAATATTGCAGGGCATCCAGCCGATTGCCGCACTTTTCGAGGCTGGCCTTCATTTTGTGATCCTTCTTCCAGCCGAGCGTGTCATCGGGATCCCACTTCGAAAGCCTCACGTGCTTTTTCCCGGGGGTAAATATGAGTTCTTTAGTGAAATTTGTTGCCATCGGGTTCCTCGCGCGTTTCTGGCGTGCTGGCTGAGGCCTGCTATCTAGAGAATACCTTGATTGTTGACGCTGGACACGTCGCTCAGTATTCCAGTTCTATCCATTTTGTTCTAGCCACCTCAGGTTGTAACATTTTCTTGACTCAGCATTCACAGTTCCGAAGTATGATAAGTTTCTCATCAGGCGCGCCCCTTATGGCAACGGTTTTGCTCGAAACTTCGACTACGACTCGCACATCATCCATCAAACCTCCTGTCCCAAAAAGGCAGTATCCGGGCGCCCTTGTCGTTGTGGAAGGAATCGACGGATCAGGAAAAAGCACTCAACTCTATCTGTTGAAGCGCTGGCTCGAGATCGGAGGCTACCGGATTCACTTTACGGAATGGAATTCGTCGCCTCTCGTGAAGTCCGCCACCCGCAGGGGAAAACAACGCCGGCTGCTCACTCCCACCACATTCTCGCTGCTTCACGCGGCGGATTTTGCTGACCGCTGTGAACGCCAAATTTTGCCGCTACTGCATGGCGGTTATCTAGTGCTTGCCGACCGATACATTTATACGGCTTTCGCCCGTGACGCGGCGCGCGGTTGCTCACCTCACTGGCTGCGGAACCTTTACAGTTTTGCGCCCATCCCGGATATCACATTTTATTTTCGAGCACCGCTCGACGTGGCTGTGAATCGCATTGTGGCGGGCCGGCCGAAATTGAAATATTACGAGGCCGGGATGGACCTGGGAATTTCGCTGGACCGCGCGGAGAGCTTCCGAATTTTTCAGGAGCGAATTCTCTCGAACTACGACTCCATGGTGGATTCGGATCATTTCGTGTTGATGGACGGAACTGTCCAAGTGAACAAACTGCAAAAGCTCATGAGACAAGTTCTCAGCGATAAAGTGGAACTCTCGCAGTTCGCGCCAAAGAAATAGGGGCGGGCTCACATAATAAAATGGCTTTGGTGAACGCTAAAAACGGGAAGCCCTCCGGCAAAGCGAAAAAACGCAAGAAAACGAACGGCAAGGGTGAAATCCCCTCGCGTTTTTACGGCGTTCCGCTTCCGGGTGTAAAACTCGAGGAACTGAGTGGGACTCTGTTCGTTCTCGAAGGGACAGACGGCTCGGGTCGTTCGACGCAAATTTCGTTGCTGACGGAATGGCTTGAATCAGAAGGATTTGCGGTGCAGACGATGGGTCTGCGCCGGTCGTTTCTGGTTGCCGACGACATCGACACGCTGCTGGCAGAGAATTCGGTAACGCCGATGACGTTGGCGTTGATGTATAGCACCGATTTCTTCGATCAGCTGGAACGGCGGATTCTTCCCGCGCTGCGATCGGGATTGATTGTTCTCGCGGACCGATATATCTACACGCTGATTGCGCGATCCGCGGTACGAGGAATCGGGCGCGATTATCTGCACGGGATTTACGAGATGGCGCTACGACCCGACCTTACGTTCTGGCTAAACGTGAAACCTGAGATTGCGTTCGACCGCGAATTCAAGAAATCGCAGACGATCAGCTATTGGGAATCAGGGCGCGATATGTCGCTCTCGAACGATCTGTTCCAATCGTTTATCCGCTATCAATCGCTGATCCGCCGGGAATTTGATTATCTCTCGCAGCGGCACGGCTTCATTGAAATAGACGGCGAAGAAAGCGTCTCCGAGGTGAATCGGGTGCTGCGCAAGCGAATCGCGTCGGCGCTGGGAATCCGGAGCACGCACTATAAACCCTCACATGCACTTGCGCACCTCTGGCGCTGAAAATTGGCCGCCCCCGTCCAGCTAGCGGCGATTGACGCAGGCTCGAACGCGATTCGGCTCGTAATCGCGAGGGCGACCTCTCCCGAACATATTCAAATCCTTGACAGCGAACGAGCAGCGATGCGACTGGGCCACAATGCGTTCACTCGCCGCCTTCTCGATCCGAAGACGATTGCCCGCGCCACAAAGACATTTGAGGGATTTCGCGAGCGGATGGACCAGCATCATGTGAGCGCTTACCGAGCAGTCGCTACGGCCGCGGCGCGCGAAGCTCGCAACTATCGCACTCTGATGGAGCGGATTCGGCGAAAGACCGGCATTGAACTGGAAGTGATCAGCAGCGAGGAGGAAGCGCGGCTTGTTTGTTCGGCTGTATTCCGGACCCTGGGAGATCAAGTTCAGCCTCGGCTGATTTTTGATTTGGGCGGAGGCAGTCTGGAGCTAAATTTCTTTCAGCGCGGGCTGCTCGAACACCGAATCGCTTTGCCTCTGGGAACCATTCGATTAATGGAGACCTATTCGATCCAGGGCGCAATCGATGAGGACCATGCGCACCGGCTGCGGCTTCACACGCTGGCGCTGCTGCGGAGCGCGATGCCCACGCCGCCAAAATTATCTCGAGCTATCGCTGTCGCATGCGGAGGCAACGCGGAAGCGCTTGTTCGGCTGGCCTCAGGACCATTTGTGGGAAGGACGCCGACGATCAATGTCCGGCTGCTCAAAGATCAGACGTGGCGGTTGCTGTCTCTCGATATTCCCGGCCGAATGAAAGTGTTCCGAGTGAGGGAAGACCGTGCGGAAGTGATGGGAATAGCGGCTATTATCATTACGACGCTCGCGAAGTGGCTCGACATTCGGACGATGCTTGTCCCTGGCGTGGGCGTGCGCGAAGGCATACTGCTCGATCTGGTCGCGGCACAGTATTCGGCATGTCTGTCATCAGAGGAAGAAAAGGACCGCGCCGAAGAGCTTCTCGCTGGCGCTCGATGGTTTGGGCGGCGTTTCAATTACAACGAGCAACATGCCGATCAGGTGGTTCGGCTCGCGCTTTCACTGTTTGATCAGCTTCGCCCGCTGCATGAAATGGGAGCAGACTTGCGGCTCGTTCTGGAGATAGCGGCTTTGCTTCATGATGTGGGCGACGCCGTCAGCCACAAATCGCATCACCGGCACGGCGAGTATTTGATTCGTAACGGCGAGATCCCAGGTCTGCGTGGTTGGCGATGCGATATGGTGGCTGCGCTCATTCGTTACCATAATTCGAAGTCGGAACCTGAACTCGAACACGCATCCTACGCCGCGCTGGATGGCCAGCGACGAAGAGAGACGCGGCTTCTTACCGCCTTGCTGCGCATTGCAGAAAAACTTGAATCCGAGCACGAGCAGCATGTTGCGGCGGTGGACGTGCAAATTGCGGGCCGCAAGGCGATCTTCAATGTTCGCGCGGCGGAAGGTACGCGATTAGATGTTTTGGGTCTGGAGCGAAAAGCTGACCTTTTTGAAAAGGAGTTTCACTTGAAGCCTGAGTTCCGCCGCGAGCCGCGGAAAGAAAAAGAAAAGGAAAAGGTGGCGTAAGATAAGACATGATCCTTTATATCGTGCGCCATGGAATAGCGGTGGACCGCAGCGATCCGAACAGCCCACCCGACCCGGAGCGGCCCTTAACGGCGAGGGGGATAAAGAAAACTCGGCTGGCTGCGCTCGGTCTAGCCAAATTTGACATCAAGCCTGACCTTTTCATCACAAGCCCGCTGATACGCGCAGTGCAGACCGCTGAGATCTTCGCTGAGGCCCTCGGTTTTTCACCGAGCAAGATTCGCTCGAGCGAGCACCTGAAACCTGCCGCAGACCCGGCGGAATTTTTGAAGGAACTGTCACGGCTGAAAGCGAAGGAAGTCGTCTGTTTCGGGCACGCGCCACATCTCGATACGATGATTTCGCAACTGGCCGGAGCGCGCGGCGTTTTCACGTCCATGAAGAAAGCGGGAGTTGCCTGTTGTGAGCGGAGCGCTTCCCAGGGACACTGGGAACTTCTATGGCTGACCACGGCCAAGATCTTGCGTCAACTGGCCGAATAAGCGGCTCTGGCCTCACGGGTGAGAACGGGAAGCAGCGTGGTTCCTCCCTGCAATCCGGAGCGCCAATCGAGCCAGAGCGATTCTTTCCCGTTTGTCTTCGCGAGGAACTTTTCGAGGCGCTCCGAGCGGGCCGACTGGATTCGATCGAGCCAGGAGGCAACTGTTTGTTGCGGCTCGAGTTCGCGGGAGTGGCGGCGAATGAAGGTTCGAAGCACGTCGAGATCGTGAATCTCTCCCAACAGATCCTGGGTTTCCTTCAAATCTCTGGCCCAGGCTTCGTAGTGCTGAGGCAGGAAGTTCTCGACGATATACCGAAATCGCTTGATGGCAATGCGAACCCGGTGCCAGGCAACGCCGCTTTTTCTTTTTCTCGCCTGATGGTAAAGCGCAACCGCGTCGTTTAATTTCATGAGAGCCAGGCGCTGAAACACCACGCTTCCGACCGGGAACATATCGGCCTTAGTGCGCAATTTTCGCGACAATTTCCGCCATTCTTTGCGATCAAAATGGTCGAGCTCTCTCTCCGCTGCCTGCAAGCGCACGCTCTCAAGGATTCGTAATTGCTTCAGCAGTTGCGTCTTGGTGTCCGCGGGGCTGGGAAGGAGTTTCTTGACCCAATCTTGCTCAACCTGAATATCCCGCAGTTCGCCGAGAGTATGGAAGACCTTCTTAGAATTTCTCTTGAGTTTGTTCCAGCCCGGGCTTGGATTGGTGTCGGTGAGGACATCCGCCATCGTTCGGCATCTTCGCAGGGCTACGCGCAAATCATGGACATCGGCGACGTCCCAAGTCTCGCGAACTTTCTGTCCGCGCTTCAGGACGCGTTCCATCCACTTCTCTAAAGCGTCGTTTTTAGCCAAAACGGGAACGGGCAGCGTTATCGTCTGTGCCATCGAATACCATTTCTAGAGGCGAAACGGAGCACCGATACTACCTCCGCCAGCAAAGTTTGGCTATAGGGGCTGTGGACGGCGGCAAACGAACTGCCCGATTTGCGTTGATTTCGGGAAGGAATTTTGGTTGGACGCGAACGCGATACAGCGTTTCGTATTTTACTTTTCATGCGTCATTTATGCGCAGCTAACAACGAACGTTTATTTCATTGAGCGCCCGCATTACCTCATGCCAAGCACGCCCAACTGGCTCGCCCCGAATCCCTCGGAGCGGGCCAGTCCCGTTTTAGGTGCGTTCCGCAGCGCATTCGGCGCTATTCTCTTTCCCTGGACCGGACTGCACAGTCGGGAGCGTTGATGGCTCGAACATCTCGTAGCGTCGATCTTACGCAGGTTACGGAGTGGACTGACGGCGCCGTAGCTCGAAAAGACGATTATCTGGCCGCTGAAGAGCCGCTCGAAATTCGGATCGGCGAGAATCCGCTTAGCGTCACGATGCGGACACCGGGACACGATCTGGAGCTTGCCGCAGGCTTTTTATTTACCGAAGGTCTCGTACAGCGGCGAGAGCAGATCATCGCGCTCGAGAATGCAACAGACGATGAGGATGGGAAGCGGGGAAATGTTGTGCGGGCCGAAGTGGCCTCGGAAGTACTTCCGGATTTCGACAAGCTACGTCGCCACTTCTTTGCGGCTTCGAGCTGCGGTATTTGCGGAAAGGCCTCGATTGATGCTGTCAGGTCGCGCCTGCTACGAACTCCCAATCCGGATTTCCGTATCGAACCCGAGCTTATCGTGAGCCTGCCCGATGCGCTGCGTTCTGAACAGGACGTGTTTGAACGCACCGGTGGTCTACATGCCGCAGCGCTGTTCGATGGCCGCGGGACTTTATTGATCGTTCGCGAGGATATTGGGCGTCACAACGCAGTGGATAAGGTGATTGGGTGGGCTTTGCTTAACGACCGCATTCCGTTGAGCGATTGCATCTTGCTTGTTAGCGGGCGCGGGGGATTCGAAATTATTCAGAAGGCAATCGTCGCCGGGATTCCCGTGGTAGCGTCGGTATCGGCGCCTTCGAGTCTTGCGGTGCAGCTTGCGCGCGAGCTTCGCCTGACGCTGATCGGATTCCTGCGCGGAACCCGATTTGTGGTTTACGCTGGAGAGGATCGAGTGACGAAGAGCTGAACGCAGAGGGGATCTCACCAGCCGGGGGCATTCTCCATCGGCGCAAGAATTGGGTCGTCAGCGATCATTCCTTGCGGAGTGTCGCTTCGATCAATCCGTGAGGCTCATCAGTGGGCAGGAAAACTTCGCCGGAATTGTCCATTCCAAAGGGCGCAAGATTCACCGGGGTGAAGTGCTTGTTGGGAAGCGAGAGATAAATTTCGCGGATACGATCGAAGTTGTTGAGCACAGCCTCGCCCATCGCGTACAGCGTATGTTGAAGTGAGTGACTGTCGTGTTCGGCGAAAGTTTCGAGCATCGTCTGGCGCACGCCGTGCCAAATAGGGCTGAATTCGATTTCGCCGCCTTCGTAAAGCCAGCCCGCGTGAATCACCGTCGATAGGATGCGATCGCGATCCTCTTTGAGAGTCGTGTAGGGGTCGCGGAGAAATCCCTCGAACGCGGACTTGGTGGTCTTCAATACGATCAGATCGTCGATGCCCGCATGAATTGTAGTTCCCTCTCGAGTGCCAATCAGTGAAGCGGTGCGTTTCTCGTCTCCGGCCCGGGTGAAGGCCGAGGAGTGTGGTTTTCCGCCGAGGATCAGACGTTCCCAGAGGTTTTCACTCGCTTCGATTCGAACACGCGATACCTGCGGATTGTAGGTCAGAAAGTGCTCGATGAGATGCAGTGCAAATTCCTCGACGGCTTCCACCGGGTACTGCCTCGCGAGAACGTACACCGTATTCTTCATCGTGTCCGTCGGCAGAATTTTCTGATTGTCGCCCTTCGTATGCGCCATCTCAAACTCGCCTTCAAAGCGGATGCGAATAGTCAGCTCTTTAATATCGTGGCGGCCCTGCTGCTTCACTACGCGGAGTAATCGAATGCCCGACTTGCCGTAGTTGTTTGCGCCCAGCTTGATGGCCATCCGTCAGCTCCCCCGATACGTGGAATATCCGAAGGGACTCAGCAGCAGGGGAATATGGTGGTGCTCTTTCGCGTTTCGAACTTGGAATACGATCGCGATTAGCGGATAAAGACCCTCGACCTTGCGTGATTTGAAATAGGACTCCGTTTCAAAAGTCAGCCGGTACGTTCCCTTCACGAGAGAGCCGGGCGCGAGCAGGTGGCGGAGCCGGCCGTCCGAGTCCGTAGCACCGCGGGACAGCTCTTTCCAATCGGCCGCCTTTTGAATTTCCAAGGTGACAGGCACGCCTGCCGCCGGCTTACCGATCGAAACGTCGAGCACATGCGTCGTGATATCGCTCATGAGTTGAGTAGCTTCTCCAATCGCAGCCGCATGATCTTTCGCATTTCGTCAGCAGCTACGCGCAATTCCGTTTCAGGATCATTCGCCAGGCGTTGACGAAGCAATTGCAGGATTTCGTCGGCGCTTTTCCCGGTCGCGCAGATTAAAAACACATACCCGAATGTGGCTCGATAGGCCTGGTTTGCTGCGTTGAGAACGGCTAGCGTCTCAGCGGACGAAGTTTGTGCCACAGACTGCTCGCGTGCCGACCATTCACGCGCCGTTCCAGACTGCTTCGAATTGCCGCGTTTGCTTCCGATCGGCGGATGGTGCCGGATCGCGCGGAGCCATTCCTTTGGGTCGAGGCGCGTCCAGATTTCATCGGCGCTCGCAAAAAGTTTTGCGTCTTCCGCAAAAGGCCGCTTCGAAATCATCTGGTCCGCCCAGGCGATTGAACCACAGCAATCGAGTAGCGCTTTGCGCGCATGCTCGGGCGGCAAATGATTGATTCGCTCGAGGCCTTTTAAGTGATCTTCAGAGCTCACAGGCTCGCCGAAAATGCGGAGGCGGCTAACGCCTCCATCGGGATAAATATTGAATCGGACATGCGAAACCGCGCCGACTTTCTGCAACTTTCGAAAGATGTGACGCCTGTTGGCACGGAGTAGCATCCGAGGCAGCACTTCTTTCCAGTCCGCGGATTCTAAACTGGCGTCCTTGTTTTCCTTCGGAGCGACGGAGCAGGCTTCGAGCGAACAGCTCTCGGGAAAGTTTCCTTTGAAATAAGCCGTATCCACTTCGATCCGTCTGATGTTGCCGGGCAGTCCAAGCTTGACGATTATCCAATCATGTCCGGGACCCCGCCTTCGGCGTGTCTCCCAACCATCGCTCATGCCTTTGCCGCGGCCTGGCATCAGAAGATTCAGCGGCTCGCTGTAGAATTGATCGCTGGATGCGAGCACTCTTCCGCCGCTTTCCACCGCGGCAAGATCAGTTTCCGGACGCTTGGATAACTTGCTGTCCAGTACCACTTCGCCATAAGCGCGAAGCCGGGCTACGCCACCGTCCGGATAAATTTTCAAGCGGAGGTGCGTGAAACGATTGGAATTTTCAACAGCGAATTCATTTTGCGAGTCGCCTTCGACGGAGGTTTTTGCCACGATTTCGATCCAGTGTGTGCCGTCAGATTTCGAGAGCGCCTTTTCGCCACGGTACGGACGGTTTCGCAGGTCGCAGGCTTCCAGCGAAAAGTGCGAAGGAAAGTTTCCCGTGAAGAAACTCGTATCCACCACAATGCCGCGAATCACTCCCGGCAGGCCTAATCGGATGATGCACCAGTCATAGCCGGGTGTTCGGCGGCGCCGCGTCTCCCAGCCATCCATCCATTTGCCGCGGTCGGTATATTTGCCTTCGACGAAAATCGGCTTTGGCAGCTTCAGTAAATTTTCTTTGGGCGCGAAAAATTCGTCATTTGCTTCGAGCACACGGCCACCGAGTCGTTCTAAAGCCAAGTCAACGAAACCATCCGATTTGTTCACGGACTTGTTCACGCACTGCCTCGCCGAAGGATCTGACCTAGCGGACTGTGGGACAACTCGCCCTTGTCGAAAATCCTTCGCCCACGAAGAAACGTTGTCTCGACAACGCCGGAAAGCTCTCGGCCCGCATACGGGGTGATTTTGTTTCGCTGGTGAAGCCTTGCAGGGTCGACCGAAAATCTATCATCCGGATTCCAGATCACAAAATCGGCGTCGTAGCCCACCGCGATACTCCCTTTCCGCTCGAGTCCGGCCAGACGCGCAGGACCGCTGCACAGCCACTCCGCGAGCCGCGGCAAAGCATAGCCTCGCGACGAGGCCTCCGTCCAGACCGCCGGCAAACTCAGCTCAAGCGACGCGATTCCGCCCCACGCACGCAGGAAATCGCCAGCTTCGAGCAACTTCATCGCAGGAGGACATGGCGAATGGTCGGTCGCGATGAAATCGATCGTGCCATCACCAAGCGCCGCCCAGAGTTTTTCGCGATTGTCCTTCTCACGAATCGGCGGTGCACATTTGAATTCGGTCCTGCCGTCACCTACATCCTCGGCGTCGAAAGTCAGGTAATGAGGACAAGTCTCAACCGTGACTGCCTGGCTGTCGGATTTTGCCTTCTGCAGCGTCGCGATCGCGTCCGACGACGACAAATGCACAATGTGAATACGAGCGCCGAACTCCCGCGCCAATTTCACGAGAAGCTCGATGGCTTCGTTTTCAGCCGCGCGAGGGCGGGAGGCAAGCCATGCCGAATATCGTCGCGGATCGGCTTTGGTTAGTTTCTTTTTGGCCTCCGCGATTGGTCCCGGCAATTCTGCATGGACGAGTAACGGTGCTTTGAGTTTGGCCAACTCTGGAAGTGCAGACAGAAGGTCGGCCTCGGTAACATGAGCGAATTCCTCGACGCAGCTCTGCACGAGAAAGCACTTGAACCCAAACACGCCGCTTTCCCACAGTGGACGAAGCTCGGTACCATTTCCCGGAACCACACCACCCCAAAAACCAACGTCCACCCAAAGCTTTCCTGCTGCAGCGGCCTGCTTTTCGCGGAATCCCGCCGCGGTCGTCGTCGCAGGAATGCTATTGAGAGGCATCTCGATCAGCGTGGTGATCCCGCCTGCCGCAGCTGCACGCGTCGCCGTCGAAAAACCTTCCCACTCCGCACGGCCCGGCTCGTTGATATGAACGTGCGTGTCGACGATTCCCGGCATCACGACGAAGTCGTGGGCCTCGTGTACCACGGAGCCCTTCGGTAAGTCGTCAAACGCGGTGATCGCGGAAATAACGCCACTCCGCACGTGAATCGCCGCCGCACGTTCACCTTCTGACGTTACCACTCGCCGTCCGCGAACAATCAGGTCTGGTATTTCTGTGAGATCGGCCAGCGAGCGGGGTGAATTTGGCATGCGTGGCTAGGTATTCAACAAATCAAAGAATTCGCCGAGTAGATTTTGCGCCACTCGACGCCGATACACCGCGGTGGAGCGCATATCATCAATCGGCGATATTTCGCTGCCAAGTGTGGCTTGTGCTGTTTTTAGTAAGGCGCTAGATAGCTTTTCACCATTCAAGATTTTCTCCGTCACCGCAGCTCTTAGAACCGTGGGAGCAACGCTGCCCAACGCAATTCTTACGTCGTCGATTCTGCCTTGATCAAGTCTTGCCGTGGCAGCAAAACATATCTTTGAAATGGCCTGCGCTTTTCGCGTTCCCACCTTCCGATAATATTCTTTGTTTCGTTTCGCCCCACGATTCAGGCGAATGCGCCAGATCAACTCATCGCCGCGCATCTGCATTTTCTTATAGCCCGTGTGAAAATCGCCGTACGCCACCCGCCGAGTCCCTTTCGCAGAAATAAGCTCAATCTCAGCGTCGTAGACCACGAGAGCCGGCGGTGAATCCGCTGCCGGTGACGCATTTGCAATATTTCCGCCAAGCGTTCCTCGATTCTGAGTTGCGATGCTTCCGGTTTCGGACGCCGCGCGGCACAGCAGAGGAAACTCGCGCTGCAAAATTTCGTTGCGTTGAATCTCGGTATAGGTAGAGAGCGCACCGATGGACAAGGATTCAGGCGTCACTTCAATCCCGCGCAACTCCCCGAATTTCCAAATGCTAAAGAATTTTCGATGCGGCAGTTTTCCAGCCTCGAGCAACACCATCAAATCCGTGGCACCGGCAAAAGGTCGCCAAACGCTGGGCTCTCGCGCCAGTATTTCGAGCGCAGCATCGAGATTCCGCGGCGCCACCAGCTCATAGGACGGAAGGCTAGCCCTCAACTGTGCGATCCATATCGCGGCAAACCGCTATCACGGCGGCGAATATCTTGGTGTAACCCGTGCAGCGGCAAAGGTTCCCTGAAAGCCCCGCGCGAATTTCTGTTTCCGTCCCGTGAGGCTTGCGCTTCAAAAGATTCACGGCTGCCAGCACCATGCCCGGCGTACATATGCCGCACTGTGCGCCGCCGTACGTGATGAAAGCCTGTTGCACCGCATGCAGCTGATCGCCGGTCGCCACGCCCTCGATCGTGCGAATCGTTGTGCCCTCCGCCTGCAGCGCCGGGACGAGACAGCTATTCACAATCTCGCCGTCCAGTTCGACGCTGCACGCGCCACACTCACCTTCTCCGCAACCCTCTTTCACGCCGGTCAAGCCTGCCTCGTCGCGCAAGACATCGAGCAGCCGCGCCATCGGGTAAGCTGCAAGCGTCGCGGCAGCCCCGTTCAACGTGCATCGCACGCGAATCTTTTTCGCGCGATCAAGCATGAACGCCCTCGAGCAATTCGCTAAGAACTTCCGGCGTCACGGGCACGCGCGTAATATTCGCACCGGTCGCGTGCGCAATCGCGTTGGCAATCGCGGGCGCGGTTCCGTCAAGCGGCAGTTCGCCAATTCCTTTCGCCCCCGCAGGCCCGCGCTCGTACGGATTTTCCTCAAAAAAAACTCGAATCGACGGAACGTCCATCGACGTCGGCATGATGTAGTTCGTCATCTGCCCATTCACCATGCGCCCTTCCTGCCACACAACGTTCTCGTAAAGCGCCATGCCGATTCCCTGTGCGACGCCTCCTTCAATCTGGCCCGCCGCTAGAACAGGATTAATCACCTTGCCCACTTCCTGCACCGCGACAAAATCATCCACTCGCGCTTCCGCGGTGCGCATATCAACCGATACCTCCGCCACATACACAGCCCATGCGTAAGCACCGTACGCGTGCCCCTCATAACGTTCGTCGTCCCAAAACAAATCGCGAGGATGTTCGTATTTCACGAAAGATGTTAGCGGCCCACTTCCATCTAAATATCGCCGGCACGCGTCGGCGAACTCTGCCGCGTTGTACTCGGCTGGAAGATAACCGCCATTTACGAGTTTCGCGCGAATCTCCAGCGCGGCCCTTTCAACCAACTTGCCAACAATCATCGACGTGCGCGATGCCACCGTCGGCCCGCTGTTCGGCACGTTCGCCGTGTCAGGCTGCACGATTTCAATCTGCTCCTGATCGATACCAAGGGCTTCCCCCGCAATCTGCGAAAAAATAGTATTGGTTCCCTGCCCCATTTCGGTGCTAGCAGCCATCACGCGCACGCGGCCGTCGCGAGTCGCCTCGGCCGCCACCTCTGAGGCAAGGTGCTCTTCGCCGGAGCCCGTGAATCCGGCACCGTGAAAAAACGACGCGAAGCCAATGCCCTTCCGAATCATTTTCCCCGGGTTTTTCGCTCCGAATCGTTTGCGCTTCTCGTGATAGCCGCTCAACTCAAATGCGCGATCCATCAAACGATCCATATCCACTTTTTCGTGGATCACCTGCCCCACAGCAATCGTCTCGCCCTGCTGGATGAAATTCCGCCGCCGGAATTCGTCCGGCGCAAGCCCCACAGCTTCCGCGACGCGATCGAGATGCCTCTCGAGCGCGAACACGCTCTGCGGCGCTCCGAATCCGCGGAACGCACCGTGCGGCGGAGCATTCGTTGCAACAGCACGGCTGCGGATTCGCACGTTCGGGCAGCGGTACGGCCCGGCAGCGTGAATCGTCCCGCGCGAAAGTACCACCGGCGACAAAGTTTCATACGCTCCGCCGTCCAGTGTGAAATCGATGTCGATCGCCACCAGTTTTCCTTCTCGAGTAACGGCCGTCCGATGCTTCGTGCGCGATGGATGCCGTTTCGTCGTCGCCACCATATCCTCTGCGCGATCGTAAATAATCTTCACCGGCTTCCCCGATTTCCACGCGAGAAGCGCCGCGTGCCCGGCAATCATCGACGGATATTCTTCCTTGCCGCCAAATCCCCCGCCCGTTTCTGCTTGCACCACCCGGATGCGATCTTTTGGCAATCCGAATAGCACGATCAGCGCCTTGTGAATGTAGTACGGGCACTGCAGCGACCCCCACACAGTGACGCCTTCTTCCGCGTTCGCATGCGCGATCATTCCTTGCGGCTCGATGTAGAGCTGCTCCTGCGCGCCGGTTTCATAGGTTCCTTCGACGATCAAATCGGCTTCGCGCAACGCGTGTTCCACGTGCCCTTTGTTCACTTGATAGGATTTGAAAATATTGTCCGTGCCCCAAATCACATGCTTGCGCGCCAGCGAATCATCCATCGAAAAAATCGCGGGCAGCGGCTCGATTTCGATGCGCACACTGCGCCGGGCCTCCTCGAGCAAATATTTGTCCGGATGCGCAAGCAGGACCACAGGTTCTTCAGGATGGTTCACGAAATCAGCAGCCAGGCAAGGCTGATCGTCAATGAGCAGCGCGATGCAATTCTTGCCGGGAATATCCTTTGCGGTGACAACTGTGAATTCATCCCACGGAATCCCGGGCTCAAAATGTATGCCAAGAATCCGGCCACGCGCCACGGGGCTGCGAACCGTCGCGCCGAAGATCATGCCGGGAAATTTCAGGTCGTCCACATACTTCGCGCGGCCCGTCACCTTTTCCCGGCCTTCTTTGCGCGGCACGGACTTTCCGATTACTCGGGTTGCCATCGAACTTTCCTCAATAGGCTGTCTTATCCGGCTTCGACACCCACAGATGAAACGCTTCGAGCGCCTCTTCTCGCATCATCGGTATCAACGGAATTTTCCTATGCGCGTGCGGCCGCGGAATTTCCTCGTATATCAACGAATCATCGAATCCAGCCTTGGACGCGTCTGCCGCGGTATTCGCGAAGTAGACCCGCGCCGGCCGCGCCCAGTAAATCGCGCCAAGGCACATGGGACAAGGCTCACAGGTAGTGTAAATTTCGCAGCCTTTCAATTCGAAGTTCCCCAGATGTTTGCAGGCCGCGCGAATTGCTACCACCTCCGCATGCGCCGTCGGATCATTCGTGGAAGTAACGCAATTTGTCCCTTCCGCGATAATCTTGCCGTCTTTCACGACGACGGCCGCGAACGGTCCCCCCCGTCCGGCATGGATGTTCTCGAGAGAGAGTTCGATCGCGCGAGCCATGAATAAATTGCGCATGTCCGTTTTTAAAGCGCCTGACTCGCTCGATTGTAGCTCAGCCGTTCAAGCCGCGGCTCAAAATGTCCGATGTGTGCTTCCGCGATTGCCGGTTATACAGATTCTTCCACGCCAATGCTCTCTCTTGTACGCGCAAATTCACTCGTAGCGAATAACCGCTCTTTTCGGCGCCAAAAATAAAGCAACGCGCACCCTATCAGAATCAGCGCGACGCATAGGCCCGTCCACAATCCCGGTGCGCCCCAACGAAGCCGGAAACAAAGATATGCGCCCAACGGCAATCCGATTCCCCAATACAGAATCAAGTGACAAAGCATCGGTGTCCGTGTGTCACCTGCCCCGCGCAGGGCACCGGTGGCTACAGTTTGCATTCCGTCAAATAGCTGGAAGAACGCAGCTACGTACAAGAGCACGCCTGCCGCATGAATCACCACCGGATCTGGCGTATATATGCGCGAGATTGAATCGGGGATCAAAAATAAAATCACTCCCATGCAGAACATGAAGCTCGTTCCCAGCGCCAAAGCCGTCCATCCGGCGCGGCTCGCTCCGTGTGGATCGCCTCGCCCGAGGGCCTGCCCCACTCGCACCGCCGCCGCGGATGCAATTCCGAGGGGGACCATATAGGTGAGGCTCACAGTGTTGAGCGCCACCTGATGGCTCGCCAGAGGAACCGCGCCTAATTTGGCGATCAGCGCCGTGCACACCGCGAATACGCCGACTTCCATTCCGAATTGTGTCGCGGCCGGAAATCCTAGTTGTACGAGCTTCCACATGCGCAGGAAATTCGGTAGCCGCGGCGTCTCGCGAAGCCCCGTCTGATACCGACGGTCGTAGTACACCGCGTAAACGAGCAACACACTCATCATATAAATTCGCGCCACACAGGTTGACCATCCCGAACCCACAGTCCCCAGCGCCCTGAATCCCAGATGACCGTATACAAGCGCCCAATTTCCTGCGAGGTTCACAAAATTCGCAGAAATCAGAGCGAACATCACCGGCTTGGCCAGGTTCATGCCTTGGAGATAGCGGCGAAAAACAAAGTACAGCAAAAGCGGCAGCGTCCCCCAATTCAAGGCGCGCAGATACGGAATCGCCTGATTCAGCACCGATGCTTGAATATCGAGCGAGCGAAGCACGGGCTCGAACAGCCGCACGATGCCCATCAGAAAAGGAGTGATGGCGAGACTCAAGTACACCCCATTCACAAGCGAATGATGACAATCTTCTACATCGCCGGCTCCATAGGAGTGCGAAACAAGCGTGTCGAGCCCCAGCATCAGTCCCGTTCCGAATATCGCTACCGCATTAAAAAGAATGCTGCCCAGGCTTACCGCTCCAATAGCCTCGGCGCTGTTGGCCTGCCGTCCGACCATCATCGTGTCCACAATCGCCATCGTCATCCAGCCCAGCTCTGCAAGAACGAGCGGGATGGCCAGGCGCAGCATCGGGCGCGCCTCCTCGGCGATGTAGTGTAGGAATAGTCGTTTCAGCATGGCTTGGCCGCTTCTTCGGAACGCTTCGCGCAAACAACCGCACGCATCGCAACCGCGAGAGAAGAACGCTATCTCAGTTTATAAGGATTCGTACGCGGTAGGAATCAATACCGTGCAAGGCAAAACGCAGCCCACGCCGGGCAAGAAGAGCCCATAGCGCTACCGAACACTCGAACTATCAAGCCACCAAACCGTTTGAGCTATCGAACTGCCGAGCAATCAAAAACGCTGTCATCCTTCTATGAAAACAGGCGTGGTTGTCCAGGGCCTGCGCGAGCGATGCGACAAGCTTCTATTCGTGCTCTTGGCACATAAGGTTTGTCCGGAACTTCGTCGCCCCATCTGAGCATGGTCCTCGAGGGACAAGGATGACACCGGGCTGAAGGAGTTTTCCTTACACCGCCGCAAAGATCGCGTAAGCACGGCAAGACACGTGAATCCGATGTTCTTGCGCATCGTCCGCAAAGCATATCCGGTGTCCTGCTGCAGCATTTCCCAGTGCTCGCGCGGAGCCGTCGTGAAAATACCCGCCAGCGTTTCCCACCACACGCGAACCACTCCCACCGCTCCGGACCGGTCCCGCGCCTCGCGTTCCTGATCGTCGAATGCGTACTCCATCTCGCGCCCATAGTCGGAACGGAAGTCCGCCGGCAAAACGCGCAATAGCGCTCGAAACATTCGTTTCGAAAACGGAAGCTGGGTCGCGTTCATCGAAGCACTCCTCCTGCCACGAAAGTCGTCGCCGTAAGCTGGCCTCTACGCCAGCTCGGGCTTGCGAAACAGGTTTTTGTTACGCGCCATTGCGACGAGTTTTTCCAATCGCCGCGCCTCATTCATCGCCACGCGACGGCCTCGCTCCGTCAACCGGTAATAGCGCCTTCTCTCGTCGTCCAATCCGGCCACCGGACGCTTCGTCGATTCCACAATCCAGTCCTCGGCATTCAGCCGCTTGATAATCCCGTAGAGCGTCCCAGCGCTCAGCCGGACCTTGCCTTCCGTCCGCCGCGCAACTTCCTTCAAAATAGCGTAGCCGTGCTTTTCGCCATCCGCCAAAGCCAGCAGCACGTGAAACATCGCCGGCGTCAAAGGTTCCTGCATCGGAGCTCCAGCAACATCACGCGAACGGCCCATAGATTTCCTCCCCAACCAGCATTCGTCTCTATAACGAGCGACTGGATACTATAACGTATTGCGATATAGAGTCAACAAACGGGTTCGACGAGCCCGCCCCGCAAAAGTGAGCAGACAAAGTGAATTCAAAACACCCTTTGCTAACTGAAGAAAGCCAGCCGAATGGATCAGCCAGCTTGTGAGTTTCTCGGCTTGTAAATCCTGATAATGTCGTCCGTCACTTCCACCATCCGCCCGGGATACTCGCGCGACACTTTCTCGCGCAACTCTTCCAACGTCGGATAGTCGGTTCGTCCATCGAACCATCGCGCGTCGTCAATCAATAGCACGTGGTCGTACGGAGATTGGTGGTAGATCGCATCGAGTTCCTGCTTGATCGGCGACGAAATGTCGAAGTCGTGCCCGTCCAGCCAGAAAAGGCATGCCTCCTTAAGCGCCGGAATCACCTTGGGCAGCACAGCCCCGCTGTCGCCCTCGAGAACATGAATGCTCGGACGGTCAGCGAACTTACGCCGCGCGCTTTCCGCTCGCCACGGATCGAGCTCGATCGAATAAATCTCCCGAAACCGGTCTTTGTTCACATAGATCATGTGACCGTAATTCGTGCCCGTCTCGATCAGCACCTTTAGGCCATACTCCCGCGCATATCTCTCGATCGCCCGCTGCTTCGTCAAATGAGGCGCTTTCACTCCCGGCGAACCTCGCATCCTCCACCAGGCATATTCGCCCGGCGCAGAGAGCCTTTTGTACCAATGAAACAGCCTGCTGTTTCGGAATGCTTGTCGCAAATTGGGAAACATTTCCGCCTTGAAAAATACGAAATGGAGCGCATCCATAATAAAAAGGCAACCCGCACCCATACTAGCGAAATTTTCGCTGCACCTTCGGCCGCCGGCTGCCCCGATTCGCTACAGGTTTCTCCCTAGGTATCTGCAACCTCGCTCACTACAGGAAGGAGCGTATGAAATTCTTTTTCGTTTATTGCCGTTACCAACCAATGGTTTTCCCGCTAAGTACACATCCTTAATTCAACGACAGTCGTAAGTTATCCGGTTCTATAGCCTTAGGAAATCAGGCTCGATTGGAACCCTGCATGCAGACGATCAGATGTCGTCGTAGCAGTCTATTTGGAAGCACTCAATCGGGGGCTCTTGTGTTGAAGAAGATCTCACTCTTAACCGCACTTGTATTCGCTGGCACAGTCTCCGCAGTAACGCCAGCACATGCCGACGGTATCCGCGCTCATGATGAGGGTTTTTCGAGCGATGCTGACCGGATTCCTGATTATGGACGCGATGTGCGCATCGACAGTTTCGTATTGAACCTCGACCATTTTTCCGTCTTCGATCGCGATTCATCTGGCGGTCGCGAGTCAGATTCCAACCATTCGATGCGAGGACGCTCAGGCGTGCCCAATACTGCAGAATGGATTTGGTGGCTGAATCAGTGGGACAAGGATAAAAAGCAAGTCACCGATGATCCTGTCGTCCCTGCTCCCGAACCAGCCACTCTGTTCCTGCTCGGCTCGGGCCTGCTTGCCCTCGGCGCGTTGCGGCGACGCACGAATCATTCGACGCAAATCTCATAGCATTCCTTCTTCTTCTTAAAAGCCCGGCGCGCAGAAATGCATACCGGGGGTTTTTTGCATCCGATTGGCTGCTTACTTCATCTTGTCGATTTTGGCGGCGAGAATGAAATCACTTTCGGTGAGCCCGCCGATTTTGTGCGTCCAGGTGGTAATTTCCGCTTTCCCCCACGACAGAAGAATATCCGGATGGTGTCCTTGCTCCTCAGCAATTTCTCCCACTTTATTCACGAACGCCATCGCCTGGCGAAAATCCGGAAACGTGAACAACCGCATCAGGTGGTGACCATTCACCACCTTCCACTGCGGCACCTGCTTCGCAAGCGCCTCAAGTTCCTTCCCCGCCAAAGGCGGCACACCGCCTTTGCATGGAACGCATGTCTTGCTCGCAAGATCGCTCATCGATTTTCCGCCCTCCGCTCTAACTTACCCGTGCCGGGAACGTGCCCGCAACACGCCCGAAGCACTCCAGCTCTGCCGCTAGCGCTTCGCCGCCGAAGCCGCCTGCGAATCAAGGTATTTCCGAACGTAGCTTTCGAACACCTTCTCCAGCCGCTCCACCACAGGCGTATTCCCGTCACCAATTTTCCGCCCCGCAATCTCGCTCACAGGCAGAAGATTCCGGTTCGTGGACGAAATAAAAACCTCATCCGCCGCATACAGATCCTGCGGCACCAGCGTCCTTTCTTCCACGGGCACACCCGCCGCCGCCCCGATCTCCAGCAGCACGCCCCGCGTAACTCCTTCGAGGCACCCCGAATTCAGCGGTGGCGTCGCAACCCGCCCGCCCTTCACGCAAAATATATTCGCGGCGGTGCATTCAGCCACTTCGCCACGCTCATTCAACATCACCACTTCATCGAATCCCTCGCCCTGCGCCTCTTGCAGGCTCCACACATTCGTCAACCACGACGTGACCTTCACTCCCGCCAAAGGCGAAGCGGCATGCCTTCCCTGTTCCCGCACGCCAAGTCGCGCGTAGTGGCTGTACGCTGGCAAATCCGACGAGTAAATAATCAGATCCGCTGGCGGAAACTCTTCTCCGCTGCGCCAGAATCCTGCTTGGTTGTAAATCGCATATATGCGCGCGCAACCTTCCTTCACATGATTCGCCCGTAGCACCTCGCCCAGTTGCTCCCTCACCCTTTCCGCGCTGAATGAAAACGGGCAGCGGATCCGATTCGCATCCCGCTCAAGCCGCTTCCAGTGCCGCTCAAACGCAAACGGGATCCCTTCGAAGATTCGCACCGTAGTGAAGATCCCCCAGCCGCTCAAGAGCCCCGCTTGCCCCGGCGAGAGCCTCACTTCCTCGATGGTCGCCAGGCGCTCATTATGGAAAACATAACGATGGATCACGCGGTCCTCCCGCAAGAGAAAGCCATTCTAACGCAGAAGCCCGCCCCTCGGCGGCATGGAGATTGCCGCCCAATCAAGGCCCGAGAGGCCACTTTGATTCGACGGAATGGGTCCGGGTCGGTTGGCACCTAGCATCCGGATGATCCTGTATCCTATTGACATAGCCCTTTTCTCCGCCTAAATTGGCTAGTGGCCCTCGGAGGACGAAAAGCTATGCGAGTCTGCTTCCGTGCTTGTCTCATAGCTATCTTAGCGGCGGGACTTCTCAATTTGCCCGCGTATGCGGCAAACGACAGCCCGCTTGGCATGATCATCCAAGCCGAGGGATTAGCTCACCTGGGCCCTGCAAAAGCGGCAATCGGCTCCACTGTTTATCCGGGCGACAGCATCTTCACCGAAGCAGGCGGCACCATGCGGATGCGCGTGGGCAGCAGCCAGGTGTACTTGCTCTCTGAGAGCGGAGCGTCTTTGTCCCAGGGCAAGGACATGGTTCACGTCGTCGTGGCTCACGGAACGGTCGGCTTCTCTTCTCCTGCGAACGAGCCGATCGGACTCGATACTCCTCTTGGTTTCGTGCATCCAGTTCCAGGTCACGCGGCTTTCGGGCAGGTCGCCCTCAACAGCCGGATCGAAATGATCGTTACCGCTTACCACGGAGATCTCCTCGTCGAGGAGAACGGCAACACTCACACGATTCTTGAGGGCAAGTCCTATCGCATTACCACGGACTTGGAGCCACCACCGGCGCAGCCGAACTCTTCTTCGCAATCAGGTCAGGGTAGCGGTACTACGAAGAGCGCCATGTCCTCGCCGAAAGGTGAAGTAATCGCAATCGTGGGCGGCGCTGCGCTTCTCTCTTGGCTCGCTTGGGCTGAATTCTGCGAGAGCCCTTCTCGAATGGCTTGTATCAACTAATCTAGCCGCCTTAGGGCAGGTGGCAGGATTTCATTCCCCGTTTCTCGAAATACTGTTGGTGGTATTCCTCTGCCCGGAAAAATTCTGGAGCTTGCTCAATCACCGTCACGATAGGCCGCTTGAAGACGCCTGACTTTTCCAGCAGCGCCTTCGACGCCCGAGCGGATTGCTCCTGCGCCGCATCGTGGAAAAAAATCTCCGACCGGTATTGTGTGCCCACGTCAGGGCCTTGGCGGTTCATCGTCGTCGGATCGTGGCTTTCCCAGAAAATTCCCAACAGTTGTTCGTAGGTCACTTGCGCCGGGTCGTAGTCGATCTCCACCGCTTCCGCATGCCCCGTCCGGCCCGTGCAGACATCTTCATAACTCGGATTTTTCAGTGTACCGCCCGTGTAACCCACCGTCGTTGAGTTCACACCCTTCAGGTGCCGCAAGGCGTTTTCGACTCCCCAGAAACAGCCTGCAGCGAACGTTGCTTTTGCCATGATGGAATATCTCCCAGTGATTTGCGCCTCGAGTCCCATGGTGCCACAACAACGTAAACCGGTCGAGTTCGGGCAAACCGGAAGTTATGAGCTCGCCCCTCGGGTTAGCACCGAGAAACGCGCCAGTAGGCCGACAATCGCTGGCGGGAAGCCGACTTCTCGGTACCTATCGTGGTTCACGAGGCGATAGCTTCGGATTGCACAGTCAAGCGTCGTTCAACACAGCAGTGCGGATTCCGTTTAATGTCAAAGCAGGCCGCGGTGGCCAGCGTAGTTAAATTAGCGCAGGTGTCAGGGTTCAGAGATCAGGAAACAGAAAAGGGAACTCCAAAATCCACACTTGACATCGACAGATAATTCACTACCATATGGTTGTGGATAAGTTGGATACAACATTTGCGGCTCTGTCTGATCCAACCCGCCGGGCGATGATCGAACGACTCTCCCATGGACCCGCCTCTGTGCATGGATTGACGGAACCGTTTGCACTCTCGCAGCAGATGATTTCAAAACATATTGCCTACCTGGTGCGGGCGCGGATTGTGATCAAGACGAAGCGTGGAAGAGAGAGCGTGTGCACGCTTCGGCCAGAGGCGATAAAGACAGTTAGCGACTGGGCGATTAGCTATCGCCGATTCTGGGAAGAGAGTTTCGACAAGTTGGATGTGGTTGTGAATCAAATGAAAAAAACGGAGGTCAGAGATGACAAAAAACACGGTTAACGAGCAAGAGCGGATGGTTGTCACTAGAGTTTTTGATGCCCCACGCGCATTGGTTTGGGAGGCGTGGACAAACCCGAAATATGTGATGCAGTGGTGGGGGCCGAAGGGTTTTACTGCGCCTTTTTGCGAGATGGATTTTCGCGTAGGAGGAAAATTTCGCTGCTGCATGAGAACGCCGGATGGACAGGAGTTCTGGAATGCTGGGGAATACCACGAGATTGTTCTGCACGAGAAGATCGTTTCCTCCATGTACTTTTCCGACTCGAAGGGAAACAAGGTTGAGCCCGCGCACTATGGAATAGAACATGAGGCCATAGAGGATGCGCACGACGTGGTTATTTTTGAAGATTTTGGAAACGGCCAGACGAAACTCACCTTCATTGGAAATGAAACCATGGAGAACGCAAAAAACAGCGGCCAACTAGAGGGCTGGAATCAGATACTCGATAAAGTTGCCGTAGTTGTTGCGGAGCTAGCGCAGGAGAAATAAGAAGTTGAAGTTTTGATGATCGTCATGCGAGAGACACCGCTAAGGCTGGCGGCGGCTTAGTTAGACGGGCTTCTCGTCGCTTGGCTGAATAGTCGCATTTCCGGCTAAGCGACCCTTGGCTCGACTGTTGCCTTCAGCCAATGCGCTCAGCAACCAATGTCTACCTAACTCAACATTAGTCCTGTGAAACGCGCTGGTGTTTACCGATTGAATTTCACTTGCGGGATTTTCTACGAGTTGATGTGTGGCCGTAGCAGCGTTCGAGAAAGTACAGAATGCTCAGTCAGCCACCACGGCATCGCCACGTGCTTCCGCTTTTGCGCTCGCGTTTGTGTTGGAACGCTCGAAGATTGTCTGCAGAATATCGGGAATCTCGAACACGGCTCGGTTTTTCATCGCCGCAGCATTCGCCCGATAGCGGCTCAAGGTCTCAAGGTTGATGATTCGCGCCACGGCCGGCACAATCTGCCTGAAATTGTTCAGCACCTCGCCTACTTCGTTCTCCAGTATCCATTCGGCGTTGTACCGTTCCTGCGGCAGCGTCCACGCGTTGCGTTCCACGATCACTGGCAGGTGCATCGCCAGCGCTTCGCTCACGCTCCCAGGTCCCGGCTTGCCGATAAAAAAATCCGCGGTATGCATGTATTGATTCACGCGGGTCGTAAACCCCTCGACAAAACGTGGCAATCGCGAGGTCCGTTCGCGCAAAGCCTTCGCGAGCTTCTCATTTTTTCCGCAAATGAAGATCAGCTGAAGTTCCAGGTTAGACCGGTCCAGGCGCTCCGCAATCTCCAGCATCACGCCCGAGCCGAAGCCGCCGAATAACACGAGCGCCGTTGGCAAGTCTGGCCGCAATCCGAGCTTTTCTCGTTCAGCCACTTTGTCTTCAATCCGCGCCTCGTAAAAACGCGGATGCAAAATCATTCCCGAAGTCTGAAAAATATGGTCGTCTGCGTGGCCCATGCTGCGCGCCTGCGCCACCGCCCGGTCAGAACCGCAAATGAAATATTGCGACTGGCGCTCGATCCAGAAATGTGGCGGATAGTCGGCTACGTCCGTGAGCACGGTTACAAATGGCCGGTTCGGATAGGCACGGCGAAAGCTTTCGCCCATCGCGCGATTGAAGTGCGGAACAAACGACACCACCATGTCCGGCTCGGTTTCTTTCCAGTGCGTTTCGAGCATTCGCACTGTCGGCCCGTGATACGCCCAGATCACCGCTTGCAGCACCTTCATCAATTGAATGCTGCCCAGCGTGTAACCCGATCGCAACATCCAGTTGTAAAAATCTTCGATTCGAATGCCCGCATATTTTTTCAGGATATCCAGCTGATCAAGGAGTTCCTGTAGATTGGTTTGGCGTACTAGCCATGGCCGCTCTTGGCCGCGAATTGCAATGTCAAGTGCTGTGGCAGCAGCACGATGGCCTCCGCCGGCGTCGAAAAATACGAACTCGATTCTCAACATGCGACGCGCAGTCTGGCAGTCCAACGTCCGTTCCATACTACAATTTGGTTAAAAGAATGTTTCGCGTGTCTAAACGATTAAGTCCCTGTGTTTTCAGAAGTTTAGCGCCACTGTCACATGCGCGTAACCGGCCCGATTCATACTTTCTACCGTGAGATGCGATATGCATGTTCACTCGTACTTCTCCGGTGCTTGCACCACCCCTCTCCTTTCCAAATTTTGCCGTGAAAGTTATAGCGATCCGGTTGAGGTGTATGAACTCTTGCGGCGCCGCGGCATGAATCTTTTCACTCTCACCGACCACGATTCGATTGAAGGCGCGGAAAAACTGCGCAGCTTGCCCAATTTTTTCTTGAGCGAAGAGCTCACCTGCCGCATGCCGAGCGGCACGGAAATTCATGTCGGCGTCTACGACATCACCGAGCGCCAGCACACCCACCTCCAGCAGCGTCGCAACGATCTTGTCGCGTTGCTCATGTACCTTTCCGAGCGTCGCCTCCTTTTCAGCATCAATCATGTTTTCTCCAATCTCACCGGAGCCCGCGAACGCGAAGACTTTGCCTGGTTCCGTGAATACTTTCCAGCGATTGAGACTCGCAATAGCCACATGCTCGAAAGGTCCAATGCGAATGCACAAACCCTCGCACGGCAGTGGGAGAAAATTGCAATCGGTGGAAGCGACGCGCATGCATTGCCGTCCGCGGGGACGGCTTACACGGAAGTTTCGGCCGCGCGAGACAAAGAAGAATTCTTTGCCGGACTGCGCAGCGGCATGGGCAAGGTTTCCGGTGAATCCGGCTCTTTCGTAAAGCTGACCCGCGATTGCTTTCTCATTGCAGGCGAAATGATGCGCGAGAAGTCCTGGACCGCGCTGCTCGCGCCTCTCGGGGTACTACTCCCCGCATTCACATGGTTCAACTATTTCGAGGAACGGCAATTCAGCCGCCGCTGGGCTGCCGAAGTCCTCGGCGAACCTAAATCCCGCCCACGCCCTCGCTGGATCTCTGTGCCGCAACCGGCGCTGGAGGAATGGGTATGACTGTCGCACAATCTTTCTGGAACCAGATTCAATCCAACGACCACAGGCTGATGCGCCGTGTCCACCGCTGGCGCGCGCCTCGGTGGTTCCGAATCTTGATGATCGTGGCAACGCGCGGTGGCGACGGTTGGCTCTGGTACACGCTCGGCTTAATTTTAGTCGTCTTCGGTGGCCCCCATCGCTTTGCGGCCATAGGCGCGGCTTCATCGGCAGCCGTAGCGGGAATTTTCATCTTTCGCAGCCTGAAACATGCCAGTCATCGCAAGCGCCCGTGCGAAATTGAACCACATTGCTGGGCTTCGATTCTGCCTCCGGACAAATACTCATTTCCTTCAGGCCACTCGATCACGGCGTTTGCCGTGGCCATTGCCATCGGCCTCTTCTATCCCGAGCTTCTGGGAACCTTGCTCACGGTTGCAATGTTGATTGCCACCTCCAGAATCATTCTCGGCATGCACTTCTTAAGCGACGTCCTCGTCGGCGCGGCGATCGGCGCCATCCTTGGGGAAATCGGCTACCACACGTTCATGCTCTTCTAGCAGCTGCCGCAGCTCGTCCTTCAGTCTGCACTGCAACACCGTAACTCCTCCATCCAATATCGACGTTTGCTTCCGTGCGACGATTGACGAGAACGGGGGCGAGGCGGACAATAACTGCCCGGACAATCGCAGTACATCTGCTGGTTCGACCGGACGGTTCCACATGGCAACCAAACTCACCAATCTTCATCCCTCCATCGAAGAACGCACTGCCGCCGGCAAAGCGCTGCGCGATCGCGTCTCGCGCAAATCACAGGGAAAGTGGAAACCGGCGGCCAAGCGTCCCGATCCCATGGAGCTGCTGAAGCACGCTGACGAGGGACGCCTGCCCGAACTTCTTCCCATTCGCTACGGACGGATGAGCCAATCACCCTTTGCGTTCTTTCGAGGGGCCGCGGCTTTGATGGCGTTCGACCTCTCCAGCACGCCGGCCACCGGACTCCGCGTGCAGGCTTGCGGTGATTGTCACATCGGCAATTTCGGAGGCTTCGGCTCCCCCGAACGCCGGCTCGTTTTTGACATCAACGACTTCGACGAGACGTCTCCGGCTCCATGGGAGTGGGACGTAAAGCGGCTCGCCACAAGCGTGGTTCTAGCTGCGAGGCAAAACAACTTTCGCGAACGCCGCTGCCGGGACGCGGCTCGGCACGCTGTGCAAAGCTATCGCGAACACATGCGGAAATACGCGCGGATGCGCGCGATCGATGCATGGTATTCGCATCTCGAAGCCAATATTCTCGTTCGAGAAGCTAAAACTGCCGCCGAAAAGAAACGCTGGCAGGAAATCGAGAAAAAGGCGAGACGCCAGTCAGCCACGCAACTCCTTCCTCAGATTACTTACATCCACAACGGTAATCGCCGCATCGTCGATCGGCCGCCGCTTGTTTATCATCCGCGCGACTACACAAAAAAGAGGAAGCTCGTCGCCGACATGTTTCACCGCTATCTGCACACGCTTCCCGAGGACCGGAAAGTCCTGCTGCAGCGATACCAGATCGCGGACATCGCCCGAAAGGTGGTCGGAGTCGGAAGCGTTGGCACTCGTTGCGCCGTGATGTTGCTGCTCGCGAGTGCCGACGATCCGCTCTTCCTGCAGTTCAAGGAAGCGTTCCCTTCCGTTCTCGAACCCTATACCAGCAAAAGCAAGTACAGCAATTATGGTGAGCGCGTGGTTACAGGACAGCGCATGCTGCAATCGGCCAGCGACGCCTTTCTTGGCTGGACACGCGACGACGAGAACCGCTGCTACTATTTTCGCCAGCTTCGCGATATGAAAATGAAAATCGACCTGTCCACAATGTCGCAGACTGACTTCGAAGAATACATCGAGCTTTGCGGCTGGGCTTTGGCTCGGGGACACGCCCGAACGGGCGATCCCGTTAAAATTGGCGCCTATCTCGGCAAGGGCGATTCATTCGATGATGCGATTGAAAAATTCGCGGTTGAATATGCGGACCAGACCGATCACGACTATGGCCTGTTGAAGAAGGCCATCCGCACTCGCCGGCTTCCGGCTCGTACTGACGTCCCTTCGTGACATCAAAGATCCAGCGGCAATAAATTCTTGCCTGTAATCAGCCGGGCGGCGCGATCAAACGTCAGGTAGAGCCACATCCACTGCAGGAAGACGAGCAGCCGGTTCTGAAATTCGACGATATACATCAGGTGGATAAAAATCCAGACCAGCCATGCTGGCAGGCCTGCCAGAGTGATGAAATTCAAATCGGCGACTGCGGCGCCGCGCCCGATCGTCGCCAGATTCCCTTTATCGAAATAATGGAACGGCGTCATTTTCTCGCCGCGCAGTCTTCGCTCGATTACTTTCGCGACGTAGCGGCCCTGCTGAATCGCTGGTTGCGCGACGCCAGGGAGAGGCTTGCCGGTTTGATGGATAAAGCTCGAAAGATCGCCAATCACAAAAATTTCAGGATGGCCAGGAACGGTCATGTCCGGATCGACGATCACGCGCCCGGCCCTGTCTGTCTTCGCGCCTAATCTTTTCGCCAGCGCCAGTCCGAGCGGAGACGCCAGCACTCCCGCCGCCCAGAGAATTGTGCGCGTGGGAATGATTTCGGTGTGGTCGCCGCATTTGATCGTGACCGCGTGCGCTTTGATATCGGTGACCATTGCGCCGGTTCGAACCATAACCTTCAAGCGCTCCAGCATTTTTCGCGCGGCTTCAGAAAGTTTCGGCGGATATGAAGGCAGAACTCGATCCGTTCCTTCCACAAGAATAATTCGCGCTTCGGTGGGATTGATGCGACGGAAGTCGTGCTTCAGAGTATCGTTCGCGATTTCGCCGAGAGCGCCCGCGAGCTCAGCTCCCGTAGGACCTGCGCCGACAATCACAAACGTCATCCACTCCTTCAGCTTCTCCGGATCTGTTTCGCGCTCGGCCGCTTCGAACGCCAGGAGAATTCGCGCACGCATGTCCGTGGCGTCTTCGATTGTTTTCAGTCCCGGCGCGAATTGCTCCCAATCGTCGTGACCGAAATATTGATGGCTCGAACCGGTGGCGACAATGAGCGTGTCGTAACCGATCACGCCGTCACTCAAAATCACTTGATGATTGGCCGGATCAATATCAACAGCTTCGCCAAGAAGCACCGTAGTGTTTTTGTTGTGCTTCAGCACTTGGCGCAACGGCCCGCTGATGTTTGCAGGAGAGAGCGAGCCGGTGGCAACTTGATAGAGCAGCGGCTGAAACAAGTGGTAGTTGCAGCGATCGATCAAAGTGATGTCGACCGGGGCGCCCTTGAGTTTCCGCGCGGCGCTCAGGCCGCCGAAGCCGCCGCCGAGAATCACCACCCGTTGACGCGTCGCCATTTTGCCTCTTCAATTCTCTTTTCCAGGGCCCGATTACCGCCGATTAGAATTTCGTAAGATTCTAATTTTAAACCAGTTACGCTGACTTTTAATCGCGTTACCGTATATTAACTTTGGCGCGCCGGAAGCCCCACGCGCGCGACGGGCATCGGTTCGCCCAATCTTCGCCACACCCTCATCCATTAGATGCTGTCGCTTCAGCCAAGGTCACTCCGAGCAAGCTCGCACGCGAGCGGAGATTTGTCCGGTTCGACTTAGGCCGAAAACGCTGATTCGAATATGCTTGGCTCCAGTCATCCGTTGAAATCCTTCAGGTTTCTGGTGCGGTGAATACTTACGAAATCTTTATGCGTCCCTTATGCCTTCCTGATGCGCGAAGGCCTAACCTCGGTTCGTTTGCCTTTCCCACGTTGCGATGCAATCGGTAATGGCGAAGGAGGCGGAAATGCTCGCCGTCACATTTATCGTCAGTTCCCTCTCAGTGCTTGGTTTCTACGCGTACGTGTTCGCGCAGCTCCGGCGCGAGCAAAAGCGCGGAGACCGTCACAAGAAACACTTGGCAGAGCACTTGTACGAAATGGAGTCTGATTCTCTTCAGAGCGACGCCGAAAATCCCGATGATCCCGGTTTCTTAAGTTCCGGAGCTGGCATTCGCTTCGGTTCCATTGCAGGAGCAATGTCGCATCAAGAGGCCATAGTTCGCGTCGGCCTCACGCTGGGAGGTTTGGCGGCAATCCTCGGCGGAATCAAGTTCTTCAATTTACTGGTGAGCTGGCTTCACTGGTACTGAAAAAAATCCGGCAAAACAACGGGTAGGAAAGTTGCAGCGGGTTGTGACAGAGGTCACATCGGGCTCGTTGGGTAAGGCTCCAAATGGGGCAGTTCCAAAGCGGCTTGCAGGGATCAGTTTGCGGCCCTGGTTGAAGGAAGACGAAGCAAAGCAATTCAGAGGGGAGACGAGGTTCATGACGAAATTTCTGAAGCAGAACGGATGGCGCGCTGCTTTGTGCGGACTTGTTTTCACGATGATGCAGGCTCCCTGCTTCGCGCAGACCGCGAGCGAAGGGGCAAACCAACAAGCCAGCGCAAGCGATCAGCCGATATCGCCGGCAATATTGAAAGAGCTGGAGGCGATGCGGCACCGGATCGACGAACTCGAAGCGGAACTGAAGGCTCAAAAGACTGAGCAGGCGTCCACTGAAAAGCCAGGACTGGTAACGGCCGCCTTCCCCGTGAAAACGACGGAACCGGATGCCGTGAAAGACTCGTCCGTAAGCTCGTCGCGGCAAGAAGCCGCCATGGCCTCCGATCAGAAGGCGCCATTAATCCCCGCCAAGCAGGAGCCGTTCTCGGACGCCGACTGGACATGGCTAAACGGCAACCCGCGCACGAAAGAAATATTTTGGGACACCAAGTTCTTCACTCCGGAGATCCGAGCGGACGTCAACTATGTGTCCGATTTCAACCATCCGACTGACCATTCGATTGGCGGGTCGAGCGAACTCTTTCGCTCGAGTGAAGTGCAACTCGAGCAGTTCGGAGTGGGCGGCGATTTCCATTACGACAATGTTCGCGCACGGTTCATGACGCAGTTCGGTATGTATTCTGCGACGACTCCACGCAACGACCCCAGCCCCGGTCATGGGCAGTGGGATCTGGTCAGCGCTTATCGCTATGTTTCCGAAGCATACGGCGGATATCACTTTGACGTGATGCATGGCGTGAACGTAGATGCGGGAATCTTTCTCTCGTACATCGGCCTATTCAGTTACTACAACTTCGACAATTGGGCGTATCAGCCGTCTTACGTCTCTTCGAATACCCCATGGTTTTTCAACGGAGTGCGCGTACAGATTTTCCCGACAGCTCACCTGAAGATTGAGCCGTGGTTCATCAACGGATGGCAGGCGTACGCATCCGCCAATCACAGGCCCGGGCTCGGCGGACAAATCAAATGGACTCCGTTTCCTTGGATGAACATTATTTCCAACAACTATGGACTGGGCCGGGACGATCTCTTCATACCGAACCGCAGGCGTATCCACACCGACGATAGCATCGAGGTGAAATACTTCGACCGGCCCGACAACACTCTGGACAAGATGGCATTTTCGCTGACGGCTGACGCTGGATGCGAGTACGGCGGCGGTGTGAGCTGTTACGGCAACAAAGCGGGCGGACCAAAACAGAGTTTCCTGGGATTCATGTTGTACAACCGGTTCTGGTTCCACCGGGACCTGTTCGGCTTAACGATTGGCGGCGGAAAGATCAACAATCCGGGACGCTATCTGGTGCTGCTGCCGCCTATCAATGGCGAAACGGCGGTTACGGCCTCGACGAATTCTCCATACTTCACCGAGAATCCCGGCGATCCGTTCAAGGCGTGGGACTCCTCCATCACGTTCGACTACATGCCCAAGCAATACGTTACCTTTCGCTGGGAGTATGACTATCGCCACGCGAATGTTCCTTATTGGACGGGCCGGGGCGGGATTACGCCTCCCGGCGGTAACACCGGTTTCCCGACGCAGTTTGTCTGTCAAAGCGGAGTCACGTCGGGAGAGACGAGCCTGCCTGCGGCACAAACCGCTTGTACTGCGATCGGATCAACCGTGTGGACACCGGACCTTCGCAGGGATGAGTCGTTCATCGATATGTCGATCATGGTGAAGTTCTAGGGTGATTCGATGCGAGATATAGCGTTCTTCATTTGTACGGTTGGATTTTTTGTCGTGGCGATTGTGTACGTATGGGCTTGTGAGCGGTTGAAGTAAGGAGCATTCGAGATGCTTGGCAACATTTTGCTTCTGGGGATTTCCGCGTTGCTGCTGGTGTATCTGCTGGCGGCGCTTTTGTGGCCGGAGAGGTTCTGAACATGACGGCGAATGGATGGTTTCAAATTGGTTTGTACTTGCTTTTGCTGTTGGCAATCACGAAGCCGATGGGCGTGTACATGGCGCGGGTGTTCAGCGGCGAGAAGACGTTCATGGATCCGATGTTGCGGCCCGTCGAGCGCCTGCTGTATCGCTTGACGGGAGTAGACGAAACGCACGAGATGCGCTGGACGGAGTACGCGATCGCAATGCTGCTGCTGAGCGTCGTGTCGATGATTCTCCTGTATGTGATTATGCGCGTGCAGCAATGGCTTCCGTGGAATCCGCAGCACTTCGGAGCCGTGGCGCCGGATTCGGCTTTCAATACAGCGGCTTCGTTTACCACCAACACGAACTGGCAGGCATACTCCGGCGAATCGACGATGAGCTATTTCACGCAGATGGCCGGACTCGCGTACCACAACTTTTTGTCGGCCGCCGTAGGGATTGCGCTGGCGATCGCGGTGATACGCGGAATCGCGCGGAAGGAAATGCAAACCATCGGAAACTTCTGGGTGGACCTGACCCGGACTATTTTGTGGGTGCTGTTGCCGGCATGCATTGTGGTGGCTCTTTTGCTTGTTTCGCAGGGAACGGTGCAGAGCTTGAGGCCTTACGTGACCGCGACGCTGGTGGATCCTCAAACTGTGCAGGTGACCGGGACCGATGGAAAAACAACCACACAGCATGTGACTGAGCAAGTGATTACGCTCGGCCCGGTGGCGTCGCAGGAAGCAATCAAAATGTACGGGACAAACGGCGGAGGCTTTTTCAACGCTAACAGCGCACATCCATTCGAGAATCCCACGCCTTTGACGAACTTCGTTCAGATGCTACTGATTTTTTCGATCGGCTCAGGACTGACGTACACGCTGGGGCGCATGACCGGCTCGCAGAAGCACGGGTGGGCGGTGTGGAGCGCGATGGCAGCGCTTTTTCTGGCTGGAGTGTTTTTCGCTTATAAGGCCGAAGCGCGAGGTAATCCCGAGTTGTATGGTCTCGATCAGCACGCGAGCGCGACGCAGCCGGGCGGAAACATGGAGGGCAAGGAGGTGCGATTTGGAATCGCCGACTCGGCGCTCTTTGCCACGATTACGACCGATGCGAGCTGCGGCGCAGTGAATGGCGTGCACGATTCCTACACACCTCTGGGCGGAATGATTCCGATGATCAACATGATGCTGGGCGAGATCGTGTTTGGCGGAGTCGGTGCGGGGCTTTACGGGATTGTGGTGTTCATCATTCTGACTGTGTTCATTGCCGGGTTGATGGTGGGGAGGACGCCGGAGTATCTGGGAAAAAAGATTGAAGCATACGACGTGAAGATGGCAATGCTGGCTGTTCTGATTTTTTCGCTGCTGATTTTGAGTTTCACAGCGGTGGGCTCGGTGACGGCCGATGGAAAAGCCGGGATTACAAATCCGGGACCGCACGGCCTGTCGCAAATTTTATACGCGTACACATCCGGCGCGGCGAACAACGGTTCGGCATTTGCGGGACTTAGCGCGAACACGGTCTGGTACAACGTGACGCTCGCGTTTGACATGCTGTTTGGAAGGTTCTTCATGGTGCTCCCGGTGCTGGCGATTGCCGGGAACCTGGCCAAGAAGAAAATCGCGCCGGAAACTGCTGGCACGTTTCCGGTGACTACGCCGCTTTTCGCAACGCTTCTTGTTTCCGTGATTTTGATCGTAGGAGCGCTGACTTTCTTTCCAGCGTTGAGCCTGGGGCCAATTCTGGAGCACCTGCTGCTACATGCGGGAAAAGTGTTTGGAGGATAGGCGATGAGTGCGGGGATGACGATGACTTCTGAAGCGATCAAGATACCCGGCGCAGGGAGCGATAGCCCGAAGCGGCCGAAGAAATCGCTGTGGACTGGCGGCATTGTCACCGGAGCGTTGTGGGATTCGGTGAAGAAACTGAATCCGCGCACGCTGATGAAGAATCCGGTGATGTTTGTGGTGGAAGTGGGCGCGGTGGTGACGACCGTGGACCTGCTGCGGGAGATTCCGCACCACTCGAATGAATTCGGATTCGCCCTGCAAATTACGCTGTGGCTGTGGTTCACGGTGCTATTTGCGAATTTCGCGGAGGCGATGGCCGAGGGCCGCGGAAAGGCGCAGGCGGAGACGCTGCGCAAGGCGCGTTCGGAGACGCATGCGCGGCGGATGAAAGCGGACGGCACGTTTGAGGATGTGCCGGGGTCGAAATTGCGCGCGGAGGACGTGGTGGTGGTAAGAGCCGGGGAGTTCATTCCCGGCGATGGCGAAGTGGTAGTGGGCGTGGCGTCGGTGGATGAATCGGCGATTACGGGTGAATCGGCGCCGGTGATTCGCGAATCGGGCGGCGACCGTTCGGCGGTGACGGGCGGGACGCGCGTGCTGTCCGATGAAATCACGGTAAAGATCACTTCGAATCCGGGCGAAACATTTCTCGACCGGATGATCAAGCTGGTGGAAGGGGCCGAGCGGCAGAAAACGCCAAATGAGATTGCGCTGAATATTCTGCTGGCTGGTCTGACGATTATTTTTCTACTCGCAGTGGTGACGTTGCAGCCGATGGCGATTTATTCCGGTGCGCCGCAATCGATCTATGTGTTGATCTCGCTGCTTGTGTGCTTGATTCCAACGACGATTGGCGGATTGCTTTCCGCGATCGGCATTGCGGGGATGGATCGGGTGGTGCAGCGAAATGTGCTGGCGATGTCGGGGCGCGCGGTGGAAGCGGCGGGCGATGTGGATACATTGCTGCTCGACAAGACTGGAACGATCACGTTGGGTAATCGGCGCGCGACGGAATTCATTGCAGCGCCCGGCGTGGCGGAAGGAGATTTGGCAGACGCGGCGCAACTTGCTTCGTTGGCGGACGAGACGCCGGAGGGGCGGTCGATCGTGGTGCTGGCGAAGGAGAAATACGGATTGCGCGGGCGGGAGCTAGCGTCGGTGGCGACGAATTTCATTCCGTTTTCTGCGACGACGCGTATGTCGGGCGTCGATCTCGACGGGCGCGAAATTCGGAAGGGCGCCTTTGACGCGATTGCACGGTACGCGGCGGACGGAGGCAAGCGGGTGCCGTCTGAAGTGGAAGATGCGGTGAAGGCGATCGCCAGTGCCGGGGGTACGCCGCTACTGGTCGCGGAGGATCGGCGCGTGCTCGGAACGATTTATTTGAAGGATATTGTGAAAGGAGGGATGCGCGAACGCTTCGATCAGCTGCGCGCGATGGGAATTCGGACCGTGATGATCACGGGCGATAATCCTTTGACGGCGGCGGCAATTGCGCGCGAGGCGGGCGTCGATGATTTTCTGGCGCAGGCGAAGCCCGAAGATAAGCTTGCGTTGATTCGCCGCGAACAGGCCAAGGGAAAACTTGTCGCGATGACGGGCGACGGAACGAACGACGCGCCGGCGCTGGCGCAGGCGGATGTGGGCGTGGCGATGAATGCCGGCACGCAGGCCGCGAAAGAGGCCGGCAACATGGTGGATCTGGATTCGAACCCGACGAAGCTCATCGAGATCGTCGAAATTGGGAAGCAACTCCTGATTACTCGCGGGTCGTTGACCACATTTTCGGTGGCCAATGACGTGGCGAAATATTTCGCGATTATTCCGGCGATGTTTGCGGCGGCGTTTCCGCAGCTCGAGCTGCTCAACATCATGCATTTGAAGACGCCGCATTCGGCGGTGCTGTCGGCGGTGATTTTTAATGCGCTGATTATCATTGCGCTTGTGCCGTTGGCGTTGCGTGGCGTGCGATATCGCCCGCTTGGCGCGGAGGCGCTATTGCGACGCAATCTCTTGATTTATGGATTCGGAGGAATCATCGCGCCGTTTCTCGGGATCAAGTTGATCGACATGATTATTACGCGCATTGGTTTGGCGTGAGGACACCATGAAGCGAAACTTTTTGATTTCGATTAGGATGACGTTGGCGACAACGGTGATGTTAGGGATCATCTATCCGCTCGTGGTTACAAGGCTGGCGCAGTTGCTCTATCCGCGACAGGCGAATGGCGAACTGATTCAGCGGCTTGACGGAACAGTGGTGGGCTCGACGCTACTCGGGCAGCCGTTTGCATCAGCCGGATATTTTTATTCGAGGCCGTCTGCTGCGGGGCCTGCCGGTTACGATCCGATGGCCTCGGGGGGATCAAATCTTGGCCCGACGAACAAGGCGTTGGTGGATCGCGTCGCCGGGAGCGTGCGATCGCTTTCGGCAGAAAATGCGGGCGTACCGATCCCCGTAGACCTTGCAACCGCATCGGGCTCTGGACTCGATCCTCATATCTCTCCTGCGTCGGCAGAATTTCAAGTCTCGCGTGTGGCGCGGGAGCGTGGAATGAAGCAAGGCGAAGTGCGCGTGCTGGTAGCAAAACACACCGAGCAGCGGCAACTGGGATTTCTCGGCGAGCCGCGCGTGAACGTGCTCGAGCTCAATCTAGAACTGGATGCCACACATCCGCTTCGCTAGCTTGTCGCAACAACTATTTTCCCGCGTGGGAACCACGAATTTTTTTCGGTGAAGGCTCAAAGCGGTATCCGATCCACGGATCAGTGTGGATGTAGCGTGGGTGCCGCGGGTCCGGCTCGATTTTCTTTCGCAGCTGATTGATGAAGACACGCAAATATTCGGTCTCCTCGCCGTAATCGGGGCCCCAGACCGCCTGCAGCAGCCGGCGATGACTCAGCGACACTCCTTGATTCGAGACCAGCTGGCGCAGCAGTTCAAATTCCTTCGGAGTGAGGCGCATCGCGACTCCCTTCACTGTTACGCTTCGCTTTGCAAAATCAATCACGAGGTCATCGGATCGAAACGCGGGAGTCGTTTCGCTGGCCGCGACGCGGCGAAGGGCCGCGCGGATGCGCGCCATCAATTCCTCGGCGCCGAATGGCTTCACGACGTAATCGTCAGCGCCGGCATCGAGAGCCTGTACCTTATCTTTTTCCGTATTGCGGACGGTAAGCATGATGATGGGCACGTCACCCGTGCGCCGCATCGCGCGACACGCGTCGAGGCCGGACATTCCGGGCATGTTCACGTCGAGAAGAATCAGATCGGCGCGCTCATGGCGAAGTTTTTCGAGCGCCTCCTCACCCGATTTCGCTTCGATCACGCTATATCCCTGCGACGTGAGCGTCGTTCGCATCACGCGGCGGATCTGCGGTTCGTCATCCACGATCAGAACCGTTGGCGAGGTCGTACTCATGTACCAGCCACAACGCGGCTACGATCGATTGGCAGCGTGAAGGAGAAAACGGAACCGTGGCCGCGCTGGCTGGTGAGGCTCATTGTGCCACCGTGGGCCTCGACGATTGCCTTGGCGATCGGCAAGCCCATGCCTGTGCCTTCGACGCGATAGCGCTGGTCGCGCCCGCGATAGAATTTCTCGAAGATCAAATTCTGCTCCGGATCGTCGATACCCGCGCCTCGATCCGCCACGCTGGTGATCACAAAATCGCCATTCTGTTCGGCTGTGATCGTGATTGGCCCATTGGGAGGCGAATACTGGTTCGCATTTTCGACCAGGTGAACTAGGGCTTCGCGAGCGCGCGCGAGGTCGACGCGAACGCGCGGCAACTCCGCCGGCACGCGCAAATCCACCGTTCGATTGCCGAGCACGCTTTTGGTTTGCGTGAGCGCAGCGCCAATCACGTCCAAAAGCGGGTGCGGCTCGAGTTTCAGCACCACCTCGCCGGCGTCAAGCTGCGCCATCTCGGCGGCTTCGCCAACGAGCCGGTTCAACCTATCGCTCTCCTCATTGATGATAGTTAGAAGCTCGCTTCGTTGCTCATCGCTGAGGGCAGGATTCGAAAGCAAATTGGTCACCGACGCTTTGATGGACGTGAGCGGTGTTCGAAGGGCATGCGTGACGGAATCAAGCAACGCCGTTCGTAGCCGCTCGCCTTCGCGCGCTGCTTCCGTCTGCCCAAGCTGTTCCACTGCACGAGCGCGCTCCATTGCCACGGCGATCAAAGTGCCGATGGCTTCGAGCGTCTGCCGCGACAAAATCGTGCCCGAAATTCCCAGGCTTCCGATCGGACGCACACCCATGCGCACCGGCACAAAGCAGATGCTGTTGGCCACATCAATTACCGGCTCTTCGCGCACGACAATCGCTTTGAGGCTTTCCAGGTCGAGCAGCGGCATCACCGGGCCGGAACGATAGATCTTCTGCTTATCGGCAAGAAACAGAGCCGCCGCGCCCACCTCGAATGTATCTACAATTTGCGCGGGAATTCGATTCAGCAGCTGAATGACGTTGCCAGACTCGAGCAATCCGCGGCTGAACGAGTAGAGCCGTTCCACTTCGCGGCGGCGAGCCGAAAGATCCTCAGACTGTTTCCGCGCGCGATTGGAGAGCTGGCTGGCCAGCACCGAAACCACAAGAAATGCGAATAGAGCCACCCAATTCTGAGGATCGGCGATCGTGAGCGTGCCGACAGGCGGAAGGAAGTAATAATTGAACGCAAGCATCGCCGCGATGGACATAAAAACCGACACGGCAATGCCCCAAAAAGTTGACACCGCCAAGATGGCAAGCAGAAAAGTGAGTGCGACGGTGGTGGCATTGACGGGGAGCACCTTGCGATAAAAAATGGTGATCCCAAGCACGATGCCAAATGCCGCCGCAAATTGAAGGGCACGGCTAACGGCATTTTCGCGCATCGCGCCATTCTATCGTAGCTTTCTATGCGCTCGTAAAAGAGAATACCCGGAATGCCAAAGACGCCAGAGCAATGGCTCGCGGAGTCAAAGCCACCTGACAAGCCCAAGGGTGTGCTGAAGCTCTTTCTCGGCTACGCGCCAGGCGTCGGCAAAACCTATGGAATGTTGAGCGAGGCTATTCGCCGGAAGACTCGCGGCGAAGACGTGGTGATTGGAATCGTGGAAAATCACGGGCGTAAAGGAATCGTCGAACTCTCCGAGCAGGTGGAAACCGTCCCGCGGAAGAAGATCGATTACAAGGGCACGATCTTCGAAGAAATGGACACCGACGGCATTCTGGCACGGCGGCCGGCTGTGGTCCTGGTAGACGAGCTTGCGCACACGAATATCCCCGGCAGCAAGCATCGCAAGCGATATGAAGATGTGCTCGAGCTCCTCGAAGCGAAGATCGACGTAATTTCCACCGTCAACATCCAGCACATCGAAAGCATCGCGCCAACCGTCCGCGCCATCACAGGCGTCGCGGTGCGCGAAACCGTTCCGGATTGGGTGCTGCAGGTGGCAGACGAAACGGTGATGGTGGATCTGACGCCCGAAGCCCTGCAAAACCGGATGAAACGCGGCGATGTATACAACCGGGACAAAGTGGAACAGGCGCTCAAGAATTTCTTCCGTCGCGGAAATTTAATCGCGCTACGTGAGCTGGCTTTGCGTCAGGTGGCTGAGCAAGTGGACCGCAGCCTGGAATCGTACATGGTGGAGAAAGATATCCGCGAGAGCTGGGCGGTTCGCGAACGGATCGCAGTGCTGATCAGTGCGAATCCCAAAGCGCAATACCTGGTGGCAAGAGCGGCGCGCATGGCCCGGCGAATGGATGCCGATCTCTACGCCGTCCACATCGATATAGACCACGGCACTTCCAGCGAACAGGATCAGAAATTGCTGGCCGCCAACATGCAGTTTGCTGAGAGCCTGGGCGCGAAGACAGTGCGGATAAAAGGTGACAATGTAGCGGACGCGACTGCGCAATTCGTCCGCGAGAAACACATCACGCAGGTGATCTTCGGGCGCACTGCCGTGGAAGGCTTGCGGAAACTATTGTTTCTGAACGCGATCAACCGATTCCTGCGAGATGCGCCTGCCGTGGATGTACACATCGTGACGCAGGAGCCGGACTGATCGCTAACTCAGGCGGCCTTTGCGAGCGCGGAACTAAACGCGCGGAATCTGCGAAACGTTCCAGCCGCCGCCGATCGCCTTCACCAGCAGCACGCTGGCCTGCATGCGGCGCGTTTGAATGCTTACCTCGGTGACTTCGTCGGCGAGCGCGGCATTCTGCGCCGTGATCACTTCGAGATAATTCACAATGCCGCCCTTATAGCGATTGATCGAGAGAGCCAATGAATGTTCGGCGGAAGCGACCGCGGATTGCTGGACTACTTCTTCATCATTGAGGATTCGCAAAGCTGCGAGATTGTCTTCCACTTCCTGAAATGCGCTCAGCACCGTCTGCCGGTACGTATCAATCGATTCGCGGTACGCGGATTGCGCCTGTTGCGTCACGCCGCGGCGCTTTCCCGCGTCAAAAAGCGTTTCGGTCGCAGCAGCGCCAACGGACCAAAGTCCGGAAGGACCTTGAATTAGCGTGGTAAACACGCCGCTTTCGAATCCTCCCGAACCACTCAAAGTAACGAGCGGATAGTAGGCGGATTTTGCCACACCGATTTGCGCATTCGATTCCTGCATCCGGCGTTCGGATGCGGCGACGTCGGGCCTGCGCTCCAGCAAATCCGAAGGAAGCCCCGGCGGGATCGCGGGCGGCACAGCGCGCAAGGGCGAACTCGGCAAACTGAATTGCGCAGGCGGCTTGCCGATCAACACTGCAATTGCATGCTCGAAAGCGGCGCGGTTTACGCCGACGTCGATGGCTTGCGCACGCGTGGTTCGAAGCTGCGTCTCGGCCTGCGCCACATCCACCGCCGACGCGAGGCCTGCTTTGTAACGATTCTGAGTAAGTTCCAGCGCTTTTTCGTATGCGACGACGGTTGATTGGAGAAGATCTTCTTGAGCATCGAGCCCGCGCAACTGGAAATAGTCCATCGCCAGCTCGGCATGGAGGCTCAGACTCACATTCGCGACGTCGGCGGCGGTGGCTTGAGCTTCCGATCGGCTCGCTTCCACTGTACGCCGCACACGTCCCCACAAATCTGGCTCCCACGATGCGTCAATTGGGATCGCGAAGTCGGCATAATTCGACTTTGTAGATCCGGTGACGAACAGCGGCTCGTTGCTTGAAACGTGAGTGCGCGTAGCGGACGCGTTACCCGTCACTGTGGGATAGTAGTTTGATCGGGAAATTTTAAGCGCCGCCCGCGCCTGTACGAATATTTCCTGCTCTGCTTTCAGGTTCTGGTTTGAGACATCAATCTGCGCTTCCAGTGCGTTCAGCTGTGGGTCTTCGTAGACCTCCCACCAATTGCCCTTTGCGAATTGATCGCTCGGCTGTACAGGTTTCCAGTCACCAAGCTCCTTGTAACTTACGGGAACATCTGCTGGCGGACGAACATAATTGGGCCCTACCGTGCAGCCAAAAAGGAACAAAGCGGCACAGAACTCGGCCGCGACTCGAAATCCATGCCGCAGCCCAGATCCGTGAGGAAACTTCAAGAGAGAAGCACTCTTCACTGCTGGCGTCCTCCCGATGGAGGCTTTTGGCCCGGCGAATTTTGTCCCGGCGCCTGGCTATTTCCTTGATTCTGATTTGGAGGTTGTGCCACCCGAACTTCCTCGCCCGATATCAACGAGTCCGGCGGATTGATAATCACCTGGTCGTCCGCTTGCAAACCGGATACCACCTCTACTTCACTTCCGAAATCATGTCCCAGGATAATGCTCGCGAGCTGAGCGCGATTTCCGTCTTTCACCACTCCCACTTGCAACCCTTGCGCCCGAAAAATCAGCGCGCTGACCGGCAATATAAAAGTGGGCGCGCCGGACGAGACGGCAAGATGCACTTCGGCAAACGCGCCGGGCAATAATTCGCCCGTGGGATTTTCGACATCCACTTCCACGAGGAGTGTGCGCGTGGCCAGGTCGATCGCGTTCGCGGTGCGGACAAGGGTTCCCTTGAATTTCCGCCCCGGAAATTCCTGCAGCGTCAAAGTGGCGGTCAATCCAGGCTTGGCGGCGGGAGAAAACTGCTGCGGCACATTGATATAGACGCGAAGCGTGTGGATTGCAGCAATGTGAAAGAGTTCGGCCGTGGGACTGCCAGCACCCGAATTGATCAGGTGTCCCACATCCGTGTTGCGCACCGTGATGATGCCGTCGAACGGAGCGTAGATTTTGCGGAACGACTCGAGCTGCTCGAGATACTTCACCTGATATTCAGCCGCCGACACCGTGGCGGCATTGGCGCGCTCGGAACCGAGGGCGTTATCCACGTCCTGCTGCGCTACCGAATCCGTGTTTTTCAACTCCTGATAGCGGTTCGAGGTAATTTGGGCGAGGTTGTAATTTGCCTTCGCAGTGTTCAATTGCGAGCGAGCCTGCTGCAGCTGTTGATCCACTTCCGGCGTCTCGATTTCGGCGAGGAGCTGTCCCGTTTTCACACGTCCGCCAATGTCCACGTACCATTTTTTGAGGTAGCCGCTGGTCCGGGCATAAATCGGAGATTCGATGAATGCCTGCATGTTTCCTGGAAGCACGATTTCTGTTTGCGGCGCGCCCTGCTTCGGGCTGGCAACGTTTACCGTCGGCACCGCAAGGTCGTAGGTTTCCTTCTTGAGCGCCTCTTTCGCGCGAAGACGTGGAACGATTCCGCCGATCACCACCGCAGCAATAATCGCCAGCACGATCACTGTAATCAAAACTCCGTGCTTGGAACCGGGCTCGCGCGGCTGCCCGTTTTCTTGCTCTGGTTGCTTCACCACTTCTTCCGTCTGCGCCATAACTCCTCTTCGAATCCCGACTCCCGAATCATCCGTGTATTTGACGTCCGAATCTGCTATGCCGCTTCACCCGCTGATCTCCCCTGGCGCCAGCTATGCACGAAGCTGAAAAATACCGGCACGAAGAATAGCGTGGCCACGGTTGCGAACAGGAGTCCTCCAATCACCGCGCGTCCCAGCGGCGCGTTCTGCTCGCCACCTTCGCCGAGGCCCAGCGACATCGGCAGCATTCCGATAATCATCGCCAGGGCCGTCATCAACACTGGCCGGAACCGAGTGAATCCCGCGTTCAACGCCGCTTCGCCCGGATCTTCGCCTTCTTCAAGGCGTTCTTTCGAGAAGCTGATGACCAGAATGCTGTTCGACGTCGCCACGCCCATGCACATGATGGCTCCCGTCAGCGCCGGAACGCTCACCGTCGTTCCGGTGACGAAAAGCATCCAGACGATTCCCGCGAGCGCGGCCGGCAAAGCCATCAAAATAATGAAAGGGTCGAGCCACGACTGAAAGTTCACCACGATAAGCAGATACACAAGCACGATTGAGAAGGCCAGTCCTGCCAGCAATCCGATAAACGATGATCGCATGGTCAGCACCTGCCCGCGCTCGATGATCTGCGAACCTTGCGGCAAATCCTTCTTCGAAGCTTCAATGATCTTGGCTATATCGCGCGAGACGCCACCGAGATCGCGTCCGTCCACCGATCCAAAAATATCGATTACCGGCTGAATGTTGTAATGAGAGACGACGGCCATCTCCGATCCGCGCGTGAAACTACCCAGGCTTGCGAGAATCTGTGGCGGCGCCGTACCATTCGTGATCGGAATATTTTGGAGATCCTGCAACGACTCGATACGATATTGCGGCGTTTGCGTCGCGATGTTGTAGCTCACGCCGGTTCTCGGATCGAGCCAGAATGTCGGTGTCGTCTGCGAACTGCCGCTCAGCGAAATCAGCAGATTGTTCGCCACATCCTTTTGCGTGAACCCTACCTGGCTGGTCTTCGTTCTGTCTACTTCAACGTGAAATTTCGGATAGTTAAACGGCTGCTGAATGCGCAAATCCACCGCGCCCGGAACAAATTTCAGCTTGTTGATTAAACTTTCCGCAAAAGCGCGGTCCGCCGTCAGATTGCGGCCTACGATCTGAATGTCGAGCGGCGCCGGCAACCCGAAATTGAGAATCTGGGTGACGATATCAACCGGCAGATCGTAGAAAACAACTCCGGGAAAGTCGTGCGCAAGCTTCAAGCGCAATTCCCGAACGTATTCTTTCGTCGGCCGGTGATCCTTTGCAAGTTCCACTTGAATATCAGCGTCGGCCGGCCCGATCGGAGCTGACGTGCTGTATGACAAATTGATTCCGCTATAGGGGAGCCCGATGTTGTCGATGATCGTGACCAATTCTTTCGGCGGGATCTGTTGCCGGATTTCGGATTCGACGCGATCGCACAACGCTGCGGTGTCCTCGATGCGCGTTCCTGTCGGCGCGCGCAAGTGCAGTTTGAATTCGCCGCTGTCCACACTCGGGAAGAAATCCTGCCCGACGAAGGGAATCAGCCCGAATGAAAGCACGCACGCAAGCAAAAAAATCACGATAAACGCCTTGCGGTGTCGAATCGAGGCGTCCAGCATCCGGTGGTAACGTCCGCGGAACTTCTCGAAGCCTACTTCGAACTTTTCCTGCATCCGCACGAACGGATTCCGCGAAGCGCGCGACGCCTCGCGCCGTTCATCCTCCGTCCGCGCCACGAGCAAATACCGTGCCATCGTCGGCACAAGGGTTCGCGAAAGCAAATACGACGCAAGCATCGCGAAGACCACCGCCTCAGCCAGCGGGACGAACAGATATTTCGCGACGCCTGATAGGAAAAACATCGGCACGAACACGATGCAAATCGAAAGCGTGGACACCAGCGCCGGCACCGCAATCTGCGAAGCGCCGTCCAGGATCGCCTGTACGATTTCCTTGCCCTGGTCGAAGTTGCGATTGATGTTCTCCACTTCCACCGTCGCGTCATCCACAAGGATTCCCACGGCCAGCGCAAGCCCGCCAAGGGTCATGATGTTGATCGTCTCGCCCAGCGAGCTCAACACGATCAGCGACGTGAGAATCGACAAAGGAATCGAAACCGCAATGATCACGGTGCTCCGCCAGCTCCCCAGGAAAATCAAAATCATCAAACCCGTAAGGCCTGCCGCGATGGCCCCTTCGCGAATCACTCCTTGAATCGACGCGCGCACGAACAGCGACTGATCCGACACCGGATGAATATCCACGTGCGCCGGCAGCGAATTCTGGATCACAGGAATTTTCTGTTTGATCCCGTTGATGATGTCGAGCGTCGAAGCGTCGCCCGATTTCAACACAGACATCAACACCGACCGCGAACCATCCACACGCACGATGTTCGTCTGCGGCGGATACCCGTCGCGCACGAATCCCACGTCGTGAATGTATATCGTCGAATCGCCCACACTCTTGATGGGCAGGTTGTTCAGTTCTGTCACGTTTGTGGGCGCGCCGTTCATATCCACCTGATATTCAAACGTGCCGATCTTCGCGGTGCCGCCAGGCAGAATCAGGTTTTGATTTGTGATGGTGTTCACCACGTCGCTCGGCGACAAGCCTTTCGACTGCAGCGCCGCAGTATTCAGATCCACCATAATCTGCCGCTGCTTCCCCCCGTAAGGATAAGGAATCGCCACTCCGGGCACGGTGATCAATCCAGTGCGGATGAAATTCACTCCCATGTCAAAGAGCTGCTGTTCGTTCAGCCCCTTGCCCGAAAGCGCCAGCTGCAGAATCGGCACCGTCGACGCGTTGTATTGAATCACCAGAGGCGGAGTAGTCCCCTGCGGAAACTGCCGCACAATCGTCTGAGAAATCGCGGTCACCTGCGCGACAGCATTGCCAATCTGCACGCCAGGATGAAAGAAAACCTTCGTGATTCCGATTCCATTGAATGATTGCGATTCGATATGTTCAATGTCGTTCACCGTCGTGGTCAACACGCGCTCGTAGATGTACGTGATCCGGTTCGACATCTCCTCCGGCTCGAGCCCGCCGTAGTTCCAGATCACGCTGACCACCGGAATATTAATGTTTGGAAAAATGTCCGTCGGTGTGCGCAGAATTGCTACTGGTCCCAAAATCAGAAGTAAAATCGCGGCCACCACGAATGTGTACGGCCGCCGCAGCGCAAGTCGAACTATCCACATCGATTACACCTGTCCCAGTGAATCAATCTACAGAGGTTACGCTGCACAGCGTTGTCTCGTCGTCCCGCGCTATCCGATCGTCGCAGTTGAGTCCAGCCACGCGCTAGAACTCATCGAGACTTAGACTCCTATAGATGTGTTTGGCATTCAACCGGTTTCAATTTTTGCCCGGCCGGTTCAAAGAGGCAGTTTGCGTGTCGGGGGAATCGAGAAAAGCAGCTCGCTCTAGATGCCCAGAAGATTCGTTTGAATTTTTGTGTAGCCGTGTTCTTCGGCCCAAAGATTCAGCGCGATCGTCGCAATTTCGTCTACCACCGGCACTGCGTTCCCATCTTTCGTCATGTCCACCGTCTTGATGTAGTGCTGGCAGACGTCGCACGCCTCCACGCGCACGCTCGCGATTTCACTGGCGCTATAAACCGGCAGCTTGTGCACGTCTTCCGATCCGCAGTTCGGGCACACCAGCCGCCGATATTCCCATTCATGGGCGCACAACGAGCAAATCAACCAGCGCTTCCCTCCGTCACCTTCCGGCCGCAGCGCTCCCACCACAGGATGCGAAGAACAAAGCGGACAAATCGTCGGTGTCGAATGAAAAGGCGGATGCGCCGTGTAGTCGGCCAGATATTCCGCATAAGCCTGCAGGAAAGCCCAGGCGAGAAGCGTCTGCGACGGATCGAGGTCAGCAGCTGATTGCAAATCGGCTTGCCAGTAATTGGTGAGAATTTCCTGCCATCGCGTTCCACCACTCGCGCGCAGCGACGCGGCAGTCTGTGTCAAAGGCCCGGGCGAATTTTTCTCCACCACCGACAGAAACACGCCAAATCGCGGCAGCAGAATAAAAAGATCGAGCTCCTGCCGCAACATGCCGGGAAGGCGCGCCACCGGTTCCTTGCCGCACTCGATTTCCAGATCGTCGTACAGGGATTTTTGAAATTGGGCGATGTGCCCGTAGAAACGCAGTCCTTCAGCCGCCGATGGGTACTTCTGCGCTAGCTCGCGCGAGCGGGAAATCCGAACGTCCCACTTGCCACTCCTCATTTCCTCGGCGCGCTTCCGCGCGTAATCTGGTCATACCAGATCCCGTGGTATCGCTTCGCCCAGTTCGCCGAAACATCCCCGCGAATCACCGAACCGAATGATCCTCGCTCGAGCAGCACTCCCATATACACGTGAATGATGAAAAGCCCGATCGTAATAAGCGCCGTGGACGCGTGCACCAGCACAGCGATGTAACGAACGACCCGCAGATTCCACGGAATCAGGTGCGGAAACCACAAAACCAATCCGCTCAGGAACAGCAGGATTCCGCCCCAGAAAAACCCCCAGAAAAGCAGCTTTTGTCCGCCGTTGAAGCGCCCAACGGTCGGCACCTTGTCCTCTTCATTCCGAATGTAGTGCCCCACCGCGTCCCACCACTCTTTATCCACCGCGGTCTCATGCATTTGCGTCGCCCACATCCAAAACATCAGCAACACAGCTATCACAAATAGCAAGCCGATCCAGGGATGCAATTCGCGCGCGATCGTTCCGCCACCAAAAATCACCGCGAGCCAGAAAAGCCACGGGGACCAGAATGCCAGCCCGGTCAGCAGCAAGTACACGTACGAAAGGCCGGCCAGCCAGTGAATGAATCGCTCGTGGAACGTATAGCGAAGCACTCGGCCCTTGGGAAGAATGTATGCTTCGCTCATCCGCGCTCTCCCGGTCTCGGCCCAGGCTCCTGGCCCGGCCTCGGCGTCGGCGTCAGCACTTCAGGTTCATCTTCTTGGATCACTTTTGGTCCGAATCGCAAATAGTGAATCGCCACACCCAGCACGCCGCCGATCATCGCTATATTGCCAAGCCATTTCAGCGGCTTCTTCCAGAGCTGCACGCTCCATGGAACGTGCGGATCGGAAGGCAATCCGCCATAAAGCTCAGGTTTCTTCGCGTCATGCAGCACGTAAATCACGTGCGTTCCGTCGACGCCCGCCGGATCGTACACGCCCGCATCCTTGAACCCTGAAACGTCGCGAAGTTGCTTCGCCCGTTTTTCGGCCAGGAACTTCATATCGTCCTTCGTGCCGAAGTGCAGGCAGCCAGTCGGGCAGGACTTGATGCAAGCGGGTTCCAAGCCAGCGCTCACACGATCCACGCACAGCGTGCACTTAAATACCTTCCGCGCCCCCGGACTGAATTTCGGAATGTTGAACGGACACCCCGTCATGCAGTACCCGCAACCGATGCAATGTTCCTGCTGAAAATCGACGATGCCGTTCACATACTGAACTATCGCGCCGTCCGCGGGGCACGCTGCGAGGCAACCGGGATCCTCGCAATGCATGCACTGATCTTTGCGCATCAGCAGCATCATCCCGTGTTCGGGATGCTCGTATTCGTTGAACCGGATCAGGTTCCAGTAATTCCATGCCGTGTTCGGCATGGTCTGGTAGGAATTGTCGAACACCGTTTCGTGGAACGAGTATCCGTTCCACTCCAGGCACGCCACCTCGCACGCTTTGCATCCGATGCAGGTGCTCGTGTCAATCAGCTTGCAGACTTCAAACTCGCGTTTGAGTCCCGTGCCCGGAGCCGGGCCGGCGTGTCCTGAGATCGCGCGGACTTCCAGGTTTACTTGCGTCATGCCTTTTCTACCTTTACAAGGAATCCCTTCGATTCAGGGGTGTAGGCATTCGGATCTACGACCGTCGGCGTCAGCAGATTCGCCGGCGTGCGGGCGTCCCTTCCTTCGTCTTCTGTAATTCCTCGGAAACCCTGGTGAATCGGCAGCCCGATTTGATACACCTTTTTCCCATCGATCGTCATCGGCTTGATTCGCCGCGTGACGAACGCTTTCGCTATGTACGTCCCGCGGATGCTCGTCACCTTGATTTTCTCCGCTCCCCGAATGCCCAAGTCGTCGGCCAGCTCCACAGGAATTTCGATGAACGGCTCCGGAATCAGCTGCACGTTCATCGGATTGTTCTTCGTCCAGTAGTGATACTGCTCGGTCAGCCGATACGTCGTGCAGACGATCGTATAGCCCTGCTCGGGCGTCGCGTACTTGTCGGCCGGGGTCGTCAGCTTCTTCACCACCGGATTGTTTGACTGCTCGGGATGCAGCGGATTCTTGATGGGGCTCTCGATTGGCTCGTAGTGCTCCGGGAACGGCCCGTCGGTCACAGCGCCAATCGGCACGAATATTCTCCCCACTCCCTCCGGATTCATGATGAACGGCCCCATGTGATCCTTCGGATGAGAATCGGTCTTGAAATCCGGGACATCATTGCCGACCCACTTTTGAGCGTCCTCATTCCACCACACCTGCTTGCGCGAAGGATCCCACGGTTTTCCCTCGAGGTTACACGACGCGCGATTGTAGAGAACCCGGCGATTCACCGGCCATGACCACGCCCAGTTCAGATAAATCCCCAACCCGGAAGGATCGTCCGTTCCGCGGCGGGCCGTCAGATTACCGGCCTCGGTGTAACAACCCGAATAGATCCAGTTGCCGCATGCCGTTGTTCCGTCGTCCTTCAACCAGGCAAAACTGGGCAATTGCTGTCCCTTTTTGATTTCCTGCTGCGCTTTTTCATCCTTCAGGTCGGCGAGTGCCTTGCCGTTGATCTCTTTCGTCACCTCGGCCAGCGACGGATGTTGCGGATCGGTATATGCCCATGTAGCGTGCAAGACAGGGTCGGGGAATTTTCCGCCTTCTTTTTGGTACAGCCCGCGAACCCTCAGGAAAATCTGCGCGAGGATATCCTGGTCCAGCCGCGCATCGCCCGGGGGCGGTACGGCAACATTCTTCCACTGTAGCCAGCGCGCCGAGTTCGTCATGCTACCGTCTTTTTCCGCGAATCCAGCGCACGGCAACCGGTACACTGTCGTATTGATCTTCTTCATTTCGTCGGCGGTCGTCCCCGGAGCCCTCCAGAATTCGCTCGTTTCATCCGGATAAATCTCGCCAACCACCAGCCAGTCAGCTTTCTTCAAGGCGTCGATATTTTTCTGCGTGTCGGGACCCACCATCACGCCGTTCATCCCGAAGGCGAAGAGTCCCTTCAAGTTGCCCCGGTACATCTGATCCCAGATCTGCGTCCAGGAGTAATTGCGGTCGATTTTCGGCAAATAGCTATACGCGAAATCATTCTGCTTCGTCGCGGCGTCGCCGTAGAACGACTTCAGCAGCGAAACGACAAATTTGGGGGTATTCGACCAGTAGTTGAACGATTCCCACACGCCGGGTTTCGACGCGGTCGGCGTGATGCGCTTCAGGTACGCCGCCAAGTCCGTATCGTTCGGGTTCGGCATTTTCAAGTAGCCGGGCAGAACGTCGAAGATGCCCGCCATGTCCGTGGCGCCCTGAATGTTTGAGTGCCCGCGCAACGCGTTCACTCCGCCGCCCGCGCGCCCCACGTTGCCAAGCAGCAATTGAGTCATCGCCGCCGTGCGGATAATCTGCGTCCCGAACGTATGCTGCGTCCAGCCCACTGCATAAATGATGGTCGCCACCTTCTTCGTGTCGCCATCTTTGCGGATCGACGTGAAGAGGTCATACGCCTTTAGCAATTGATCTTTCGGGATGCCCGTGATTCGCTCCACCACTTCCGGCGTGTACCGCGAATACTGCTGCCTCAGCAGCTGGAACACACATCGCGGATGCTGGAGCGAAAGATCATAGGCTACGTTCCCGGGCAGAGTTGGCGCTCCGGGAACCTTGGCGCCTGCGGGGCTGGCGGCTTGATATCCACGGCCTTCCTGGTGCGCAGTCTGTCCTGAATGGCCGTTACCAGACCCTGATTTTGCGGAAACCAGAAGTAACCCTGGTTCCGGTGAACCTGGTTTTAAAAACTTTGGCGAAGTGACGTGAGCTTCGGGCGCATGTGCAGGAATTGCCGCGGCGACCGCCGGCTTGCCGGCCATGTCCCCGCCCTCCTGATAATTCCAGGTGGACTTGTCGTAAGTCTTTTTCTCGGGATCGAAGCCGGAGTAAAGCCCGTCCTCCGGTAGCTTGAAGCCATCCTTGATGATGTAGGCGGCATTCGTATAGTTGACGAGGTATTCCTTCGCGTACCGATTATTCTCAATCGCGTAGTGAATCAAGCCGCCCAGGAAGGCGATATCCGAACCGGCGCGAATCTGGCAGAAGAGGTCGGAAGTGGATGCAGTTCGCGTGAAGCGTGGATCCACGACGATCAACTTCGCGTTACGATTGCGCTTTGCTTCCAGGACCCATTTGAATCCGCAGGGATGACATTCGGCAGGATTACCGCCCATCACCAACATCATGTCGGTGTTCTTGATATCCACCCAACCATTCGTCATCGCCCCGCGTCCGAACGTTGGTCCCAAACTTGAGACCGTGGGGCCGTGTCAAACACGGGCCTGGTTTTCCAGGTAGCAGACCCCCAGGCTGCGCATGCTCTTCACCGCGAGATAGTTGAATTCGTTGGTATCCGTGCAACCACCGGTAAACCCGAAACCTTCGCAGCGATTTACCGTTTTCCCGTTTGCGTCCTTCTCGATGAACGTTTCATCGCGCGTCTTCTTGGTCCAAGCCGCAATTTCGTCGAGCGCTTTGTCCCAGGAAATATCTTCCCAGTCCGTTCCGCCCGGGCGTCTTACTTGCGGTTTCAGCAGGCGCCGTTCATTCAAAATATCCTGTTCGAGCGAAGCGCCTTTCGGGCAGAGCGTGCCGCGGTTGATCGGATGGTCGGGATCACCTTCCACGTGAATCACCTGCGGCGTCACGTTCTTGGCTTTGTCGCCCAGCGTGTAGATAAGCACGCCGCAGCTCACTGAGCAGTACGGGCAAGTCGAACGCGTCTCGGTGGCACGCGAAATCTTCAACTCGCGTACCGCCGCGTAGACAGGCTTCAGGTCGAAGCCGAACATCGTCGCCGCAGCTCCGCCCAGCCCCGCCACCTTCAGAAAGTTTCGACGACTCGTCTCCATATCTTCGATCCTCCGCTTAATCGCCCTTTAATGGCTCGACAAGCAGTGTTCCAGTGGCCTGAGACTCATCTCCAACCCAGCTAGATGCCTACCCGCAAAATCAGGTGACTTGAGAAATCGCGAATGACCCAAAATTACACGATTCTTGGTAGGAATAAATTGCGGGAAGCGCCGCGCGGAAACTTCGAATTCAGCGAGGCTCTCGGAGCGGGTACCGGAATTGAGAACCGCGGGAATGGTTGGCTCCAGAGCAAACCAAACGCGTCAACGAGCGTATTATCTGCACCTGCCCCCGGCGTTGTCAATTCTATTTCTCCCGTAAACTCCATCTGCAATCAGATCCGGCCTGACCGTTTATCGCTCGGCCCGCTCCAACCATCGGCCGATGGTTCACCTTGACTTTCGCCCTTGCCAAGGATATATGACCGCGCAGACCGCGTGCCCGCGTGCACGCACACGCCCTGGAGGAGCACCCATGAACTGGACCCAGGTATACGATCCCCTCGGCCATTGGTGGCTCTCGACGCTCATTGCCGCGCTGCCCATCATCGTGCTCTTCACGTTGCTCGCCGGACTGAAAGTGAAGCCTCACTGGTGCGCAATCGCCGGCGCCTTCACCGCCGTCGTCGTCGCAACTGTCGTCTTCAAAATGCCGACGAACCTCGCGACCATGAGCTTCGGCTACGGCGTCGCCTTCGGGGTCCTCAAAATTGCGTGGATTGTTCTCGCAGCTGTCTATCTCTACGACATCTCTGTTGAAACCGGCCAGTTTGAAATCATGAAGGAATCGATTGCCAACATCACTCCCGATCGCCGCCTCCAGGTTCTCCTCGTAGCTTTCTGCTTCGGCGCATTCATCGAAGGTTGCGCGGGCTTCGGCGCGCCTGTTGCCATCGCCGGCGCGTTCATGATCGGCCTCGGCTTCCGCCCCTTCCACGCCGCCGCGCTCAACCTGATCGCCAACACTGCGCCGGTTGCCTGGGGCGCAATCGGGACGCCCATTCACGCACTGGCAGCTGTTTCCGGCCTTCCTGAATCCGACATCAGTGCCATGGTCGGCCGCATCCTTCCCTTCACCGCGATCATCGTTCCCTTCTGGCTCGTTCGCACGATGGTGGGTTGGGCCGACACCTTCGAAGTTCTTCCCGCCATTCTCGTCGTCGGCACTTCGTTCTCGATCACTCAGTATCTCTGGTCGAATCACGTGGACAGCAACCTCGTCGATATCGCCAGCGCCGTCGTTTCCATTCTCGTCACGCTCGTGTTCCTCCGCATCTGGAAACCGAAAAAGATTTGGCGCTTCGACTACGACAAAGCCGAAGGTGCCGCCGCCCCGGCCGCCCCCACGGGCGCCGTTGCTGACGACATGGGCGGCAACTGGCCTGCGAAGGAATACGACGGCTACGTCGCGCCGAAAAAATATCCCGCATCCGTTGTGCTGAAAGCCTGGATGCCTTTCGCGATTCTCTCGCTCTTCGTTCTCGTTTGGGGCTTGCCGCAGTTCAAGAATCCGGTCAACAAAGCCACCACGCCTGTTTGGGACGTCCCCTATCTTCACAAAGCCATTACGCGCGCGGCTCCCGTCGTCGCCAAACCCACGCCCGAAGCCGCACGTTTTGATTTCAACTGGCTCACCGCCACTGGCACGGGCTGTTTCCTTGCCGCCATTGTCGCCGGCACGTTCCTGGGCCTGGGCCCGATAGCGCTGATGAAAGTGTTCTGGAGAACGCTCTCGCGTATGCGGCTCGCGATGATCGCCATTTCGTTCATGCTTGGCCTCGGCTTCGTCACGCGCTATTCCGGCCTCGATGCCGTGCTCGGCCTGGCCTTCACGCGCACCGGTTGGTTCTATCCATTCTTCGGCACGTTCCTCGGCTGGCTCGGCGTCGCGCTCACTGGCAGCGACACTTCCTCCAACGCGCTCTTCGGCAGCCTGCAGAAAATCACGGCGCAGCAGCTCGGCATCGATCCCATCCTGATGACCGCAGCTAACAGCGCCGGCGGCGTGATGGGCAAAATGGTCGACGCGCAATCCATCACCATCGCCACGGCCGCCACCGAGCAAGTCGGTAACGAAGGCATCATCTTCCGCTACGTTTTCTGGCACTCGATCGCGCTCGGCTCGATCGTCGGCATCATCGTGATGCTCTACGCCTACGTCTTCCCGCATCTGGTGCCGCACGGCCTGACGTTCGTGAAGTAAAGTGAAGTGAAAATCCGCGACGCGGCCTCTCTTTAGGAGACAATAAGCAGAGGAGCGCGCGATGAGTCCGGCAGAAGATTCAGAGAAAGAGGGCGGGCGCACATCAACGACCGACAGACGCATCGCCTACGCGCTGCTGCGAATCGTCTTCGGCGTAGACATTTTCTTCCACGGACTCAGCCGCTTGCTCGGCGACCACGCCGCCTTCCTCGCCTACCTCTCGCAACAAATGGCGAAAGCGCCGCTGCCGAAATCGATTCTGCCACCATTCGCCGCCGCGCTGCCTTGGACCGAAGCCACCATCGGTCTTCTGCTGCTTCTCGGTCTGTTCACGCGCTTCGCGCTCGTGGCAGGCTCACTCGAGATGATCGTCCTGATGGCGGGCATCACCCTCGCGCAGAACTGGGAAGTAGCCGGCATCCAGCTGATTTACTGTGCGATTTACTTCGTGCTTCTCACTCATCGCGGCCGAAACTTCTATTCACTCGACACGCTTCTTCCCAAGCGCCTCTAATGCTTTCCCCGCCCCCTGTATGCAGGATTTACCCTATTAATTAGCTACGCCCTTCTCTGTAGCCTACCCTACAGTGGTGGGCCGGACTTCGCGCTCCCCATCCCCAAGCCCGTCTCGTTCATGCAGCTGATTGTCGGCGACAATCAGCCGGCCCCCCTCTCACCCTCTCGCCAGGCTGCCGCGGGCTCACAAGGAAAGCGCGCAATGATGATGATGGTGATGGGGTCCAAGCGCATTCTGATCGCTGACGACAGCGACACCTCGCGCACCGTCGTCACTAAGTACCTCGCCGCCCAAAAGAATCTCGATGTCTGCGGCGAAGCCGTGAATGGCGAAGAAGCCATCGAGAAAGCCTGGGAGTTGAAGCCCGACCTCGTCCTCCTCGACGTTGCCATGCCCCGCACCAACGGCATCGTCGCCGCATCAGTCCTGAAAGAGATGATGCCCGGAATTCGCGTCGTCCTATTCACGATGTACTCCGACGCGATCGCCCGAGCCTTCCCCCGCGGTGGCTTAGCCGCCGACGCAGTGATCAGCAAAGGCGACGGCATGCAGAAGCTAGCCGCCTGCGTCCAAAGCCTGCTGGCATAACACCGCACCGCTAGCGTTTCTCTTAACGTTTTCCCCGTCGTTCGCATCGCGAGAAGCGGTCGCCGTCTCCCTTGTAGCGCCGGCTTGCCCTGAGCTTCGAAGGGCATCCTGCCGGCTCTTTTCCCTACTTCAAATCAACTCCCACCCAAGGCCAATTCCGCAAGCCCGCTCGATTTGGGTTTTCGGCGATATAGTTGACGATTCGATAGAACTCGTCTTCGCTACGCACCAAATGGTCGTAGTACTCCCGCTGCCAAAATCCGCCCGTACGCCGCAAAAGCCGATTGGCGCGATTCGCGGAGAACGACTTCCACGCGTGCAATATTTCAGCGAGCGCATGACCGTCAAGAATTCGAAATAAGGCGTGCACATGGTTCGGCATCACGCTCCATGCGTACATCCGATATTTCGACTGATTGAAATGTCTCAGAGCTTCGGCGACAACGCCCGCAATCTGCGGATCGCGAAGAAAGCATCGGCCTGCGCCCGCATCCAACTTCGCTTGGATCTTTTCGCTGAGGAGTTCTTCGAGTCTTCTTTCATCCGAAGGAGTAAGAGTAGCCCTGCCGGCTCGTTTCGCAGCAGTGAGGATATTCTGACGCTCGGCCTCGAATTCTTGAAGGACGGATCGCGGAAGAGAATCGCCGAGCCGAAAAGTGACGAAGTAAATAGCTTGATCTGCCTCCCAGTGCGGAAGCCTGCCGCGCGATCGGATTGTCGGCATGCCGAGATTCTAATTCAAAAGAGCCGGCAGGATGCCGGCGCTACAAGGGAAACTGCCACGGCTCAATGCAACCCGCGGCCGCGATGCGATCGGCCCTAAGAAGTTCTCAGGGAGATTTGTAAGGGAATTTTTGGTTTCCCGAAGTTGCGTTCGCACCGGCTACTCCCGCCCTTCGTAGGTGCGTTCAGCGCTCGATCCCTTGTAGCGCCGGCATCCTGCCGGCTCTTTTTGCTACTTCAAAGTCCTGCAATCCGGGAGGCAGGAAAACTGGATGCTAATGAGGGCCGATGCAAGCGTCGGCCATGGCCCTCACTGCGCGAGTAGCGACTTCCAGCGCTTCCATGCTTCCTCGCGGGCTTTTTTGTTGGCTTCGGTGGCGTCGGGAGCTTCGCCCGCGCGCATGAAGCCGTGGGTTGCGCCATCGTACGTTACCGGCTCGTATTTTTTCCCTGCGGCTTTCATGGCGGCTATCGTGTCGGGAATAGTCGCGCCGATGCGCGCGTCGTTACCGGCGTAAAATCCGTAGACGGGCGCGGTGATTTTCGACATGGATTCTTTCGGCGGCGGTGGCCCGTAAAAAACAAACGCCGCGACCAAATCAGGACGATTCGTCGCGTAGCGGAACGTCTGGCCGCCGCCCCAGCAGAATCCCGCCACGTACAATTTGACGTTCGACGCGGGGAGCTTCAACGCGAAGTCGGCAGCGGCGTTCAAGTCCGCGGTGATTTGGCCGGGATCGAGCTTGCCGATGGCTTCGGTTACCGAGTCGCCGGGAAAATCTTTCGTGCGGCCGCCGCCGGGCGCCATGCCGGTCAGCAGGTCCGGGGCGACGGCGACGTAGCCCGCCGCGGCCACTTCGTCGGCGAGTTCCTGGGCCCAATCGCTCAAGCCGAAAATTTCATGGATGATGAGCACCACTGGGCGTTTCTCTTTCGATTCCGGGTAGGCGATGAACAGCTCGACGCTGCGCCCGCCATGCTTCACCGTGACCCATTCGTGATGGCGCGGCGATTTTTCCAGCCGTTCGACCGCCCAAGGCTGCGACCAGGCCTGCGCCGCAGCACACTGCGCGCCCAACAAAATTCCAAGCGCCACGAGCAACATCATGCACAGCATCATCGTCCTTCGCTTCATGAGTCACCTCAGTAACACGCTCCAGCGATGATAAATTGCGCCACAGGTTCCCGGCAATTCAAATGTAGCTCCGTCCCAAATGTAGCTCACCTCTTCCGCGTCCTCTGCGTCCCGCACGTTGGCGGCGGGGAGAGGTGAGGCCTTCCCGCCCTTCGATTTTCAGTAGGGGCACGACGGCATGTCGCAGACCCGCCGCAGGAGGGCCGTGCCCGAAGCCGCTAGCTCCTCGCAAACGCATCCAGCAAAAACCAAACAACCTCTTCCTTCCTTTTTCTTCGCATCGCGCGACCGTCCGCGAAGGGGATTCATCCCCTCCGTAGACCGCTTCGACTGCAAAAGCGCGGGCAAGATGCCCGGCGGTACAAACTGCGACAGCGCGAGGCGCAGACAACCACCTCACCTCTAAAGAGGTGAGCTACATTTCAGGCGGTGCCGCAACCGCGGCGCGCAATTGCACTTCGTACCGCTGGCCTCTGGCCGACGCCTTTGCATTTGACTCGGCAACTACGTCAGGGAGGGGATTCATCCCCTCCGTAAAACGATTCGATCGCAATTCCCTACCGCTTGCGCAGCCTCATCCGCGCAACATGCTTTGCGCGCGCAAGCGCGCCGTTCAACCCAACCGACGCGAGCTGCAGTTCAGCTCGCTACCTCTTGCCTGTCCTGGGGCACGAAGGGCGCCGATTCACCCGCGCAAAACGCCTTTGCCTGCCGCTGCCGCCTGCGGACTGAACTGACCATGAGACCAGCTTGACACCGCCCCATGCGAGTCCTATCGTTGCGCACAAGACAGAGTCGAGATCGAAAGTCCCGGCCGAACGCCGGGATTTCCGATTCGGAGGTGCCTGATGCCGCTAGACCTTGCGACACTGACGTTGGTGGAAAGACCGGTAACCAAGGAAGAAGGACTGCGTATTTTGGAGCGCGATCAGTACCGTTGCCAGTACTGCGGATTGGACGGGATGGCCAGCTTCGAGAACGCGCTGGCCATGTCGGTGGATTTCGTGGTGCCGCGGGCGCGCAAGGGCAAGAAGGACGACCGCAACCTGGTGGCCTGCTGCCGCTCGTGCAATTTGATCAAGGGGACGCGCGTGTACCGCAACTTTGACGAAGCCAAAGCCTACGTTCTCGCGCGCCGCGACGTGCTGGGCAAAGCCTGGGAAGCAAGAAAGGCCGCGCCGCCCAAAGCCGCAAAGGCTCAGAAGCCGGCAGCGCAACGCGAAGCATCCAAAACCGCGTCCGCTTCCGTGGTCGGAAGCTCGCCGCTATCGATTCGCGGCAGCTAACCAACCCGCAACCGCCAAGCATCTAAGATACATGACGACGAGCCGGCGCAAGTCGCGGGGAACGGAGGCGATTCATGCCCTGCGCCAAGCGTCGAGTGGTGACCTACCGCGTGCTTCAGTTTAATCTACGGTAGCGCGATTAAAACTTCGCGCAAGCCCCTCACAATCAGCAAGTTGCAAATTTCTAATCGGCGGTAAATCGACCCCTAGACGAAGCTGATTTGGACTTGCAGATCAGGCTCGAGCTGCCCTACTGCGCGGCCAAAGTCGTGATGAGCGACGCTGCGACAGGCGTTCCGATTCCGGTGACGTAATCGTAGCCTGTGCTCGCGGTGCAAAGCGCGCCGCACGAACCATTCGTTCCTGCGTTGACCGGATGGAAATTCGCGGCGGCGGTTTGCTTCGAGAGCGAGTAAAGCAAAGTGTTCGTGCCGGAGAGACGCGCTTTGCGATTGGCGACGCGCATCGAGTTTGAGATGGCGAGAAGCGCGGCCCATTGCGGCGAGCCGGCGCTTGTGCCGCCGACGCAGAACCAACCTGACGCGCCGCTGAGCGCGACTGAATCGTACACGGCAAAACCGGTTGCGGGACTCGCGTTGTAGGAAACATCGGGCGTGCCGCGATAGCCGCGCGCGTCATTAGGGATTCCGAACAAGGATTGGAAGAGCGGCTCGCGCTCGCGCGAACTCAGGCCGCCGCCGCTGCCCGACCACGCTGCTTCGCTGAGATAGTTTCCATTCGCATCGATCGAGAGCGACGTGCCGCCGACGCCGACGACATCGGGCGACGACGCGGGATACGCGACGCCGGTGCCGTCGTCGCCGGACGCGGCGAGGAAAGTGACGCCGGTCGAGACGAAGTGATTGTCCTGGCGCGATTCGCTCGAGAATTCCGAGACCGTCCAGCTCATCGAGACAACGGAAGCGCCGTTGCGCACAGCAGTATCGACAGCGTTGAGCAGGTCGCCGAGGCTGTTGGTGGTGGCTTCGACGAGAAGGATCGTGGCTTTCGGCGCGATAGCGTGGGCCCATTCGATGTCGAGCGAAATTTCGAGTGCCCAGCCCGCGTTGGCTTTCGGGCGCTTTGAGCCGCCGAAGATTTTGTGGAAGCAGCCGTTCGCGGTGGTGCACGCAGGCAGACCGAATTGCTGGTCGAAAACGGCGAGGTCGGATTCGGCGTTGGGGTCGTCGTAGGCGTCAATGATGCCGATGATTTGGCCGGCGCCTTGGTTGGTGATCTGGTCGAAGCCGTAGGCGTGGCGGATTTGCGCCGGCGAGTACCCATTGGGAGTGGTGAGCGTGACGTCGGGAAGCGGATGAATCGAATACGGCGCGCGCATGAAGGTGATGGGCTCGGGACTTTCGCTCTCCAGCGGGAGGCGAAAGGCAAGCGAACGCTGGGCCATGAGCGGTCCGGAGGCGCAGAGCATGAAGACGATGATGGCGAGGGCGCGTGCGGCGCTGGAACGAATTGGGATGTGGCCGGCGGTGCGGATTGCTGTGTGAATTTCGTTGCGAACGGCAGCGCGGAAAGCTGCAGACTGCTGACTCATAGCGAACCCCCCTCAGGGTCGGTAGTGACGGGCTCTATTGGCAGATAATTGCGACGAGGTGAGGATAGCGTTCGCGATGGAAGTGGGGCTATGGGCCGAGGCGCTCAATCTGGTGGTACGAAGGTTTTGCGGATGCGATTGCACCGGAATGGTGCAACGGCAATAGCGCTGCAAGTGTCAGACGTGCGACAAACTATGTGCGCGGGTCAAAAGAAAGCGCGATTCGCCGGAGCGAATCGCGTTGTTGAAAGGCGCAGATCGAGCAGGCGACGAGCTTGGCGCAGCAGGCGAACGACCGGAATTTGAAATTGATGACAGCGATTGCGCAGGCGCGAATTGATGCGACGTCGGGAAAAAATGAGGATGCGATGAGGGGCTCGCGCCCGTGGAGAAGGAGGCGCACACGGCGGGACTTGTAGCGATCGAGTTTGAAGCGCGGCTGGCGCTCGGCGAAGTGGAGCGCAAAGCTGGGCAGGCGACAAAGGCGCGGGCGACTTTGAACGCGCTCGCGCAGGAAGCGAAGGCCAAAGGCTTCAATTTGATCGCTGCGAAAGCCGGAGGAGCGGCGAAGTATGCCGGGCGCCGCCGCAACGTTAGACAGCTTCTTGGATATCTCTGGTGGGCGTATCATAGGCGGTGAAATCGAGTTCGAGGGCTTCGGTTGGACGCTGAGGGCGCGGCGTTCGTGGGGCATTCGGAAGATTCCAGGATTGAGTCGATTCTCAAAATGATGAGGAGGCTTCACATGGCATCGAAGAACGATAAGGGCGACAAGCGCGGTCCGAGTTACAGCCAGCTTTCCGAGGGGACGCGGCGGTCTGAGCCGATTTTGCATCAGAATGCACGCGAGATTCAGCCGTACGGCAAGATTGCGAAGCTGCCGATCGCGCTGGACGAAAAAGTATGCGCGAAAAGCGCCGAGAATTTGAATCAGCTGCTCGCGGACACGATGACGCTTCGCGACATGTACAAAAAGCATCATTGGCAAGTGGCCGGGCATACGTTCTATCAACTGCACCTGCTTTTCGACAAGCATCATGGCGAGCAGGACGAGCTGGTGGACCAAATTGCGGAGCGAATTCAATTGCTGGGCGCAATCAGCCTGGCGATGGCGGCGGACGTGGCCGAGACAACGATCATTCCACGGCCACCGCGCGGGCGCGAGGAAGTGCCAGTGCAACTTTCACGGCTGCTCGAAGCGCACGAGATTATTTTGAAGGAAGCACGGACGATGGCGAAGCAGGCGAGCGAGGCGGGCGACGACGGAACGAACGATTTGATCGTGAGCGACGTGATTCGCACGAATGAGCTGCAGGTGTGGTTTATTTCCGAGCATCTGGTGGATGTACCGGTGGTGCGCGCCGACGAAGCGAAAGCTGCGACGGCAAGGTAGCGAAAGATGACAGCGGAAACTCCCAGCCTGCCGCTTCATCAACTGACGATCAAGTGCTACGCGCTTGAAGACGCGATGGTGGTGGAATGCGCGGGGCGGCTGACGATGGAGCACGCTCCGCGTCTGAAAACTGAAGTGAAACCGCTGATTCCGCACCACAAGCGCATCATTCTCGATCTCGGCGAAGTCGCGTTCATGGACAGTTCCGGGGTGGGAACGCTGGTGGGCTTGTATATTTCGGCGCGGAACGCCGGCTGCAAGCTGGAGGTTTGCAACATGAGCAAGGCTGTGCGCGATTTGCTGGGGATGTCGCATTTGCTGTCGGTATTCGAGGCTTGCGGGCGATACGGAATGAGGATGTAGGCCACGCGAGAAGTGCGGTGGCGATGAGTGCGGCGACGTTCAGAACCCGGGCCGAACGACATTGTATGTGTTTTTCAATGCTGACATGTGGAGTTTTCCGTGTGCAGGAATATCAAAACCCTATTCAACTTTGATCCACCAGTGACGCCAGAAGAGGTCCGAGCTGCATCCCTGCAATTTGTGCGGAAGATAACGGGCTTCAACAAGCCGTCGAAGGCGAACGAGGCTGCGTTTGACGGCGCGGTGGAAGAAATCGCGAAAATTTCCGCGCGGCTCTTGCGATCGCTCGAAACGACGGCAACACCGAAAAGCCGCGAGGAAGAAGCCGCCAAAGCCAGAGCCCGGGCGGCCGTTCGATTCGGTACATAGACGGGACGCCTACTTTGCGCGAGTTGCCTTCCAGTCGCCGGTTTTGCCGCGCCCGCTCATCGTGCCGGACATGGAATCGCCGTCAACTGTGCCGGTGTAATCGAGCGGGATGCCTGCAGTGACATGGAATTTAATGTTGTTGCCCTCGACGGTGCCGGCGATTGTTCCGGACTGGCGCGGGCCTTTGAAGGTGCCGGTGATTTTGCCGCCGTCTTGCGCGAGGGTCATGGATTGCTTGGCGTTGCCGGTGTCGCCGCTGACATTGATGGTCCAGCTGCCGGTGACGTTAGAGGATTTGTCCTGAGCGGCGGCGGCGCTTGCGACGACAGCGAGAAGAATAAATAGGGCCAGGAATTTTCCAACGGTTATTCTGCTTTTCATCATTTCCTCCGAGTTTTCAGATCAGGGCTTTGAGAGACACTTTTTGGTTGTCTGGAATCAACTCTTTTGAGCTAACCGCGAACGATTCGACCGAGAAAATCCGCGAACGTCGTCGAGCGCCGGGGCAGAAGTATCGCGCTGATGCCGCGCGTGCCGCAATCAATTTTTCCGACCGGTAGAAATGGTCGTTTCGATTGACAGGGTCGCGCGCGACGGTATACATTCCGCGAGCCAATCCGACTGAAATAAAGAATTTGAGGGATCGCTGCGCCGCCCGCGCCGGCGAATTCTGCGTTCCAGCAAACGAGGGAGTTCGGTCTGAATGCCCCGCCTTTTCTTTACAGCCGTTTTGCTTCTTCTGACGGCTGCCCGTGCCTTTGCGCAGGAGGCACCGAAGGATTCCCGCGACGTTCTGACGTTGACGGCCGCGATCGCCGAAGCGCAGCAAAATAACCGAACCATCAAGATTGCAAATCAGGGCGTGCTGTACGCAAACGATGCGATCTTGGCCGCGAAAACGCAGCGCTATCCGCAGTTTAACGTGCAGCTGATAGGGTCGGGACTGCTGCAGGCGATCAACGTCAACATCCCGGAAAACGCGTTTGGGACCGTCAATGGGTCTCCCGTGCCGGCGAAGGACACCGTAATTACGACGGAGCCGAAATTCTCGGCGCTAGCTTTTATCCAGGCTTATCAGCCGCTCACGCAACTCTACAGCGCGCATTTAAATATTCAGCTGATGAAAGTGGGAAAGCAGTTGAGCGAGGAGCAACTGCGGCAGCAGCGGCAGCAGATCACGAATTCCGTCAAAGAGGCTTACTACGGTCTGTTGCAGTCGCAGAGCGCGCTGGAAGCCGCGCAGGAAAATTTCAAGGCGCTGCAGGAAGTGGACCGAACGACTGAACAATACGTGCAGGAAAAAACGGCGCTGCCGTATCAGTCGACAGGAGTGAAGGCGCAGCTGGCGCAGGCGGAATTGCAGGTGATCACGCTGCAAGACACGCTCGAAACGCAGAAAGAAAATTTGAACGACTTGATGGGACGGGATATTCGGACGGAGTTTCGGTTGGGCGGGGTGCCGGACGCGCTTCCCGAAGAGCAGGATCTGGAGCTGGCGCGCAAGACGGCTCTGGCGAACCGCACAGAGATTCGACAGGCACAATTCAAGATTGACCAGGCAGTGTATTCGCGGCGGCTGCAGAAAGCGCAGTACATTCCCGAGGTGGGGATTCAGCACCTTTTTTTTTCACCCTTTACGATCCAGGGATTTCCGTCCGCTGTGAATTCGCTGGGGATTTCGCTCAAATGGGATGTCTACGACTGGGGCTATAAGCGCCACTTAATGGATGAGAAGCAGAGAAATATCGAACAGAGCCATTTGAACCTGACCGAGACGCAGAGCCAGGTGGTGATTGATTTGGACAATCGTTTTCGAAAACTGCGAGAAGCGCGGGCGGGACTGAAAGTGGCGCAGCTTGGGCAGGACGCGGAGAAGCAAAAGCTACAGGTGGTGATGGAGCAGTATAAACAAAAGGCGGCGCTGCTCAGCACGTTACAAACGGAACAAGCGAACATGGCGCAGGCGGAAGCGCAGTACCAGCAAGCGTTATCGACATTTTGGAGCGCGCGTTCGGAATTCGAGAAATCGCTGGGCGAGGATTAGATGCGAAGAGTGCGAAGCTACCGAGGGACGCCGTCGTCAGTTTATTGCTTACTGGTCGCGTGCGTTCTTGGCGGATGCGAATCCGCTCATAAAGCGCCCGAGAAACCGCTGATTCCTGTGACGGTTACAGAGGTGCAGGAATATTCAGGTCCTGAGGGCGTGAGTTACTCAGCGAGCATCGTGCCGTACGATCAAGTGAACGTTGCATTTAAATCGGCAGGATATGTGACAACGATTCTGCAGCGCAAAGGCGTGGACGGGCGAGAGCGCAATTTGCAGCAGGGCGACTGGGTGAAAACGGGGGAAGTGCTGGCTCGGGTACGAGAGTCGGATTACGAGCATGCCGTCGAGCAGTACAAAGGACAATTGGAGCAAGCGCAGGCGGGAGCCGAGAAGTCCAAACAGGATTTTGCGCGCGCGCAGGCTCTTTACAACGCGAGCGCATTGACGCAGTCCGATTACGATGCTGCGAAGGCGCAGAACGACTCGAGCCAAGGTTCCGTGGTAACGGCGCAGGCAGCGGTGGCACAGGCGCAGCAATCAGTGAGCGATTGTGAGCTGCGAGCGCCCACGAATGGCCAGATTCTGGGCCGCAATATCGAGCTGGGAGCGCTGGTGGGGACGGGCACGACGGGATTTACGATGGGCGATACGAAGCGCGTGAAAGCCGTTTTTGGAATTCCGGATACGGTGCTTGCTTCGGTGACACTGGGCAAGAAACAAGGAATTCAAACGGAAACGTATCCGCAGGAATTCTATGGACAAGTGAGTGCCATTTCGCCCCAAGCGGATCAGAAGAGCCGCACGTTCCAGGTGGAAGTTACCGTCCCCAATTCAAACGATCTGTTGAAGTCAGGCATGGTGGCGACGCTCGATCTTGGCCAGGCGAAACTGACTAGATCAGTGCTGGTCGTACCGCTTGGAGCAATCGTTTCGGCGCCTGACGGATCGAGCAAAGCGTTCAGGGTGTTCGTCGTAGTGCGCGATGGTGACAAGGACGTGGCCAGACGCCGAGTGGTGCAGCCCGGCATGGCCTACGGAGATATGGTTTCGGTTACAAACGGTCTCCGCCCGGGCGATCGTGTGATTTCTAACGGCGCGACTTTGGTGAACGACGGGCAAGTTGTGCGAGTGATTCCTTAAATCTCCAGGCAACCGAAGAGACCGACGGATGGCACACCGAAGCGACGCGGACTACATCCAGAACGAGCGCGATACCGCTCGATTCTTTGTCGAAAACCGCCAGGTTTCGGGGATTCTGCTGCTGGCCACGTTTGCGCTGGGCATTTACGGCTACACGCAGATGCCCAAGCGGAAGGATCCGGATATTCCGGTGCGCGTGGCTTCCGTACAGACGCAGTGGCCTGGGGCCACTGCGGAACAAGTGGAACAGTTGATCACGCGGCCGATTGAATCGAGCATCGCGCAAAACCCGAACATACGCCCGCCGAAGGGGGGCGATTTTGGCATCAAGTCGCTCTCGATGCCGAGCCTCTCGATCATTCAGGTGCAGCTCGCGGACAGCGTAAAGGATTCAAAAAAAGAATTCAGCGACATGAACTTGAAGCTGAATTCTCTGAGCCTGCCGCAGGGCGCCGGACCGATCAAGTTCAACAGCGATTTCGGAGATACGGCAGCGCTGATGCTGACGGTGGCGAGTCCGCTGGAGGATCCAACGGCGATTGCGGTGCGAGGCTACGCAATTGAAGCGGTGCTTCAGCGCGTACGAAAAGTGCGACGGGAAAAGGCGAGCGGCACTCCAGTCTCACTCGTTTATTGCTACCCACTAACAGTTCCGCAGGAAGCTGTCCAAAGAAATGTGCGGGTATTCGTCCAGTCTACCGAAGTGCAAGGAGTACTGAGCCAAGCGAGACTGGTCAATGGTCCCGGATTCGCCGCGGTCGATGGATTCACGAATAAGACCGACGCAGAGATATACGCCTACATCAAACATTATCTTGAGCTCAACGTACACGAATCCGAGATTCATCCCGACACTTGGCCTCCGGTAGTAGTTCACGATCCGAGCACTGTGGGCTCTCAGCTTGCCGCCGTGCCGGGAAACAAATACACGTACCGACAATTAGATCAATACACGGACCTTCTATCACGCACGATTCTGGGCGCACCGGAAGTTTCACGGGTGGATCGAAACGGAGTTTTGCAGGAACAAATTTACCTGGATTATTCGCAGGAGCGGTTGGCGTCTTATGGGTTGCAACCCTCGAATCTGAAGGGGATTTTGAACGCACGCAATATCACCCTGCCTGGCGGGGCGCTGGAAGCCGGCTCCAAGAATATTCTGGTTGATCCTTCAGGCGAATTCACGAGTACGGCCGACATCGGTAACGTAATCGTGGGAACGTCGAGCGCTGGCTCGGCTGTTTATCTGCGCGATCTGGTAGATATCCGCAGCGGATATCAAAGTCCCGCGCGCTATTTGAACTTTTACACCTGGCGCGACGAACAGGGAAAGTGGCAGCGCACGCGGGCCGTGACGCTTGCGGTGCAGATGCGCAGCGGCGAGCAGATTGCGCAGTTTGCGGAGCTCGTGCAAGAGAAAATCGACGAGACAAAGAAATTGTTGCCTTCGGACTTGATTATTGCGTCCACATCCGATCAGCCGCGACAGGTGAAAGAGAACGTCGATCTCTTCATGGACGCGCTGTACGAAGCGATCGCACTGGTGGTGCTCGTATCACTCATCGGATTCTGGGAATGGCGCTCGGCCGTGCTGATGGCAATTTCGATTCCGATTACGCTGGCAATGACATTTGGATTTGCTCATCTGCTGGGCATTGATATTCAGCAGGTTTCAGTCGCGACGCTGATTATCGCACTCGGGCTTCTCGTAGATGATCCTGTGGTGGCCGGAGACTCGATCAAACGGTCGCTGGACGATGGCCATCCGCCGGTGATTGCCGCGTGGCTGGGGCCGACGAAACTTGCGCACGCGATTCTGTTTGCCACGATTACAAACATTGTGGCGTATCTTCCGTTTCTGATGCTGACCGGCACGACAGGAGAATTTCTCTACAGCCTGCCAGTGGTGATGACGTGCGCGCTGGTGGCCTCGCGGCTGGTTTCGATGACCTTTATACCGTTTCTGGCCTACTACCTGCTGCGACCCTCAAAGAAAAAAGAAAGTACCATGGAGGAACGCGAAGCGAGCGGATTTACGGGCTTCTACTATCGCGTGGGAAAATTTGCGATCGACCATCGCTGGCCTGTGTTTGGAGCATCGCTGCTGTTTTTGGCGCTGGGCGGATTTTTCGGGCATCGATTGAAGACGCAGTTTTTCCCGGATGATGTGCAGTATTTGTCGTTCCTGGATGTATGGCTACCAAATGATGTTCCGCTGACCGTGACCAACCGCTCCGCCCTGCCCGAGAATTACGCGAAGGAGCATCCGGGCAAAGATGGGAAACCGCAGCCGGTGCTGAAATCGTTGACGACATTCGAGGGCGGCGGTGGCCCGAGGTTCTGGTTTTCCGTGACGCCGCAATTGCAGCAGCTAAACTACGCTCAAATAATTATCGAGCTGTATAACAAAGACGACACACCAAAACTCGTAGGCGCGTTTCAGGATGCAATTTCGAAGAATGCGCTCGGCGCGCGTGTGGACGTGCGCCAACTGCAGACAAACCCGGTGGATTATCCCGTGGAATTGAGGGTTACCGGACTCGCGGATGTGAGCTCGCTCGCCGAAGCAAAGGATATCGCGACGTTGCGTTCCATTGCCGGCAAGGTGACCGCGATTCTTAGCGCCATTCCTACATCGGCTCGGGTTCGCGATGATTGGGGGCCGGAAGGCTTTCAGGTATCACTCAAAGTGGACCCGGATCGGGCCAATCTAGCGGGCGTTACGAATCAGGATGTGGCGAATTCATCCAGCACAGCGCTGAGCGGAGCGTCATTGACCACTTTACGGCGAGGCGATCAACAAATTCCGGTGGTCGCGCGACTTAGAATGGAAGAGCGCGTAAATTTGTCCGACGTGCAGAATCTCTACGTGTATTCGTCACAATCGAATAACAAAGTGCCGCTACTCGAGGTCTCGTCCGTGGAGAACGCACTGCGAGAAATGCGAATCCGGCGTCTCGAGCATTTCCGTACGATTTCTGTGCAGAGCTTTACTCAACCTGGATTTCTGGCTTCGGAGGTATTCACTCCCGCTGCGCCGAAGCTAAAGGAAGTAGAGGATTCGCTGCCGCCCGGCTACAGGATTATTGTGAGTGGTGAGCAGGCCAAACAGGTGGATGGATTCAGGAATTTGAGCGTGGTGATGGCGATCTCGATTGGGATGATTTTTCTTGCGCTTGCCTTTCAATTTAAGCATTCAATCAAGCCAATACTGGTTTTAGCCGCAGCGCCATATGGAGTGAGCGGAGCGCCGATCGCGCTATACATCATGGGCTCTCCCTTCGGATTCATGGCGTTTCTCGGAATTGCGAGTTTGATTGGCGTGATCGTGAGCCACGTGATTGTGCTCTTCGATTTCATCGAGGAGATGCACGAGAAAGGCGAGCCGCTGGAGCAGGCATTGCTGGACGCCGGTATTGTGCGGCTGCGACCCGTGATGATCACGGTGGGCGCGACGATTTTGGCGCTTTTCCCGCTTGCGATTCACGGCGGGCCGCTGTGGCAGCCGCTTTGCTACGCGCAGATTGGTGGACTAGGTGTGGCGACGTTCATCACGCTGCTGCTGGTCCCCGTGCTTTATTCGATTTTCGTGCTCGATTTGAAGATTGTGACCTGGGGCAAAGTGGAGGCGCATTCGGATGCGAAATTGAGTCTTGATGCGAAAGGAGAGCTACCGACATGAAGCGCGGCGCAAAAATTATCCCGCTGGTAGTTCGAAATGCTCTCCCTTTAGTCATTTTACTTGCGGGCAGAGGTTTGCTCCCTGCGGCCTTTGCACAGAGTCAACCCCCAACGCCACCCGCGCAAAAAGATGCCGGCGTGATGCTCCAGATGAGCCGCTCATTTCAAGATTTGGCGAAGCGAGTCTCGCCGGCCGTTGTCGAAGTGCTTGTGACAGGCTATGGATCACCGAGCGATGAAGACGAAAAGGCGTCGAGCGCGGTGGGGCGTGAGCGCGCGCTTGGATCCGGCGTAATCGTTGATTCGGATGGATACATCGTTACGAACGCTCACGTGGTGAAGGGTGCGGACCGGGTGCGCGTGGCCTTGACACCGCCGATAACCGACGAATCGCAAGCGGAAGGCTTGCTCAAGGCGCACGGGCGAATCCTGCCGGCGCGAATTATAGGAGTGAGCAAGCTGATCGACCTTGCCGTTCTAAAAGTGGAAGCCACCGGTCTGCCGACGCTTCCGATCGGCCGCTACAACCGGGTACAGAAGGGTGAAATCGTGCTGGCGTTTGGAAGCCCGGAAGGATTGCAGAATTCCGTGGCGTTCGGATTGGTCAGCTCGGTTCTGCGGCAACAAAACCCGGACGACCAGATGGTGTACATACAGACGGATGCAGCGATCAACCCCGGGAATAGCGGCGGCCCGCTGGTGGACGTGGAAGGCAACGTGGTGGGCATCGACACTTTCATTTATTCGAAGTCCGGGGGGAATGAAGGATTAGGGTTTGCGATTCCGGGTGGTATCGTGCGGTTTGCGTATGAAGAAATTCGTAAATATGGAAGAGTACGGCGGCGTGCGATTGGCGCCGATCTTCAGTCGCTAACGCCAGAACTAGCTGGCGGCCTGGGACTCTCGACGGATGTGGGCGCGATTATTTCCGACGTTGAACCCGGCGGTCCTGCGGATCGGGCGGGATTGAAAACGGGCGACGTGGTGGTGAGCCTCGACGGCTTCCCGGTTAATAATGTGCCGCTTTTTACGCTCGGTCTATATGTGCTGAATTCAGGTGGTTCGGCGAAGCTCGGAATTCTGCGCGGCACGCAAAAGCTCGATATCGATGTGGCAGTTGTCGAGCCGCGCAGCGACCCGCAGCGGCTGTCCGAGATGGCTGAACCAGCCAAGGGCCTTATTGCGAGATTGGGGATCGTGGGCATCACTGTGACGCCAGAGGTGGCCGAATTTCTGGGAGGCCTGCGCATGCCTTCAGGAGTGGCGGTGGCATCGCTCGTATCTGATCAGCTTGCAGTTGATTCCGGGCTTGCAGAGGGCGACGTGATTCACACTTTGAACCGCGTGCGAATTACAACTGTGGATGATCTTCGCGCGGCTTTTACGAGCCTAAAGCCGGGAGAACCTGCCGCGATGCTGGTGGAAAGGGCCGGGAAGCTTACGTACTTGACGTTCGAGATGGAATAGCGAACGGAAACATTCCCGGCACCGTAGCTTTTTTCTGCGATTTCTGTCAGCGTTTCTGATAATTCGCGTTTTGCGTGGCCACTGTCAGCTGTTTGCTGACGCCCTCGATCCTGGTGCTCGAAACATGATTGGTGCCATCCGGTAAACGGGCAAACGTCACGGTGAGATTCATGCCGTCGCTCGGCCCGTCCATATAAGAGGCGATCTGGATGCTTTGAAGCTGCTTCTGTTCCTTATCGATGGTTAGAGTCATGGAATCGTTTGGCTTTACGTAGTTGTGAATCACGAGCTTTGCGCCGCCTGGTCCAGGCATCATCGAGATGTTCCCTTTGGCATAGGCAGCTTGAATCAGATCTTTGTCCGGGGGAATGTATTGCTGGGCAAGGGCTTTCATTTGCTCGGCATAGTCCTCGTACTCTTCCTTCTTCTTTTCGACCACCCTCTGTTTTAGCCGGCCACCGCGACCACTCGATTCAGGCTGTGCCGCCGGCGCCGAATCCAAGGAGGTCTTCTGCGGCTTCCCGTCCGGCCCCGTTTGCACTTGGTAGTGTTGCTGCTTTTTCTCTTCCCCCTTCAGGCTGATCGTGACGGTTTCGACCCAGGTGTATTGCGCCAGGGCCTGCTTGTTTTTCGCCATCGATTCTTTCAACTGCGCAACTTGTTGCTGCAGACCACCTTCCTGGGCGTAGAGCACGCAAGCGGAAGCAAATGACGCGACAAAAAGAAGGGAAAGCAAACTCTTGCGGGACATTTTCGATCTCCTCGAAGATTTTTAACGGAAACTGAATTGCAACACGCACACCGGGCGCACTTTTATACGTCTGAAGGTGGCTTGTGTAAAGACAATAAGTCCGTGGAGGAAACGAGAAAAGACTAACCACTTCCAGCAGCTAATCCGGAAGCCGAAAGACGAGCCTGATGTCGTCCTGGACGGGAATGCGGCGGCCCTCGAAAAGCGTTGGACCGTAGCGCCACTCGCGAACAGCGGTCACGGCTGCTGCTACGAGTGGTTCCGGACCGCTTACGGGCTGGACGCTCTGGACATTCCCGTCTGCCCCAATCACAGCGTGCAATCGTACTGTGCCTTCAATCCCTTGCTCTTTGGCTTCGACCGGATAAAAAGGTAAAACTCGCTTCAGCGGCCGGCCGACCACCAAGTCTTTTGCTGGCGGTTTTTGCGAGCTGAGATTGTGAGGCACCGGGATGGAACGGCGAGAAACGATCGCGACTGTGGACGATGCGCTCACAGCTTCTTCTGGCAAGCTGATCGCGTGGCTTGGAGCCGCTACTGGCCGCGGCGCACTGATCGGCGCTTCGGTCCGGCGCGCAGCGGGCCGAGCCTCGGTTGCCGGGGGAGCGCTTCGAGCCTCTAAACGTGGCGCGGCCGGCTGTTGGGCTGGATTTGCCTGCGGAGGAACACCTTTGGTGGCATTGGCGGCGACTGCCGGAGGAGGCGACACGATCTTCGGCGGGGGCGGGGTGTTTTCCTTGATCCTCTCGGTGTTCGCAGCCGATATCTGCTCAGGCGTGGCTTCTACGATGTTCTGAACGCGAATCGTTCCCGTGAGACCGTCGAAAATTCCGGTGATCAATACATTCTTGCCCAGGAAACTTGCGGCTTTCTGTTGGTCGTCGATGTGGTACCAAACATCATTATCGTAGTCCCTCAACACAAAGCGGACATCATTCTGGGAGACGACTTTCCCGCCGAACTTCTGCCACTTCGACTGCTGGCTTTGGGATTGTTGTGCGCCGACGGGCACGACAATACATGTCAGAAGAAATGCGACCGCCAAGGCGACAGCGGTTCTTTTCATTGAGACCTCGGACGTCGAGTAGGACAAAGCAGCTGTGGCAGCAATCTTCAGCCCCCATCAAAGCGGCTTTTCCTCTGATGAATGGCCGGGGATACAACGTTAGCGAAGAAATTCTCGAAAGTAAATGGGAGTACCATCCCGACGGATACGAATAGTACGCCTACCAGTTGGGGCGATCTTTGTGAAACCTCATGCGAATTGGCCGTAATTTCTCCTGCTGCCAGCCGTGCTCGGGGCATTCGAGCCTGCGCGGAAATTGCTTCGCGCCGGGCACAGGCCTGGCTACGAGTTCTGCACCGCATTTCGCGCACTTCATCGTAGCCGAATCCTTTTCGACAGGCTAACCTTTACAGGGTGCAAAGCATTCCGTCCCAGAAACGGCTTTCTCTGAAATGTCGGAATGCAGGCGAGAGTCCGCCCGCAACATGATTGAGGAGGGTCAATGAGCAAGAGCATTCTAACCGGTTTGGGGCTCGCTATAGCGCTGGGCCTATCGTTGGCAGCATGTCAGGATACAAAAGCCCGTCAAGAGAACGAACAATTAAAAGCGCAGGTATTGCAATTGCAGAAGGACGCCGGTGACCTAGGAAATCGCATCGATGTTCTGACAAAGGAAAACACCGAGCTAAAAGGGGAAATCGAACGTTTGAAAGCGAAACATCCTACGAAAAAATCGTCAAAGTCCAAACGTCACCACACTAAATCGAAGGCGGCGACGAGCACTCAGGATTGAAGGGTAAAGCTGGAGCCCGCGGGAAACGTGAAAATTGCGTGAAACGCTCTGGCTGGCCGAAACACTACCTCTGGACAGAATAGCCAGCAGAGAAGGTCGAATCCGGGCTGCTTGCAAAGCATTCCCCAGTCCCGGCGATGACTTCAATAAGTACTGTCGAAGGTGAATATGTCCATCGCGTCGAAAATGCAGCCGGAAGCCCAAGAGCCAGTCACGGTTGACCCTGAGCACTACACAGTTGAATTCGAAAACGAAAGGGTGCGCGTGCTCCGCGTCAAGTTTGGACCGCATGAGAAATCAATCATGCACGGACACCCAGCCGCACTTGAGATCAACCTCACAATCGCTCATCTTCTCGTCACCTATCCAGACGGGACGACGGAAAACGTTCATGCCAGGGCCGGGCAAGTTCGCTTGTCTCCAGCAGCCGAGCGGCAACCTGAAAACCTAAGCGACTTTCCGTACGAGGCGATTGCGATCGAGTTGAAATAGCCAGCCGAAATGTCTTTAAGTCTGCGCTAGAAGTTGACCTTCAAGATCTGGCCGTTGTTGCCTACGAACCAACCATCGTGCGGATCCGCAAATGCAACGGCCCAGTAGCCGCTCACGTCGGGCAACACGATCCAAGTGCGCCCTTCATCCGGAGTCCAAGCCGCTTCCCCGGACGTGAAATCGGGCTCTGTCTCGGTGGTGATTACAACGGCGCGATCGTTTTGATGACCGACCTCGTTGTCCTCTCCGCGCCCGTTGCCGTCATCTTCGTTGTTGCGAGCACCGCGGACATACGCCAGGCAGAAAATCGCGCCTTGTACGGGCGGCTTGTTCGTGAGGGTCCACGTCTTGCCGCCATCGTTCGAGGTTGCTGTATCGGCTGCTGTGTTGGAGGCCAGATCGCCGCCGCCCACGATTCCATTGCGTGAATCGCGGAAGGCAACAGAAACTGCACCGGCGCTGGCCGAACTTACGAGCGGCGTGTCATACGCGTTCCAACTATGTCCTCCGTCGCGAGTGGCCAGGATCCTCGCGGTTGATGAGCCGCCGGTGGCGATCCATGCGTTGGTCTGATCTTGAGTCGTGATGCAGGTTCCGCTGGCCGCAAATGAGGCTTCGCCCGTTAGCGCTGGCGGCATATTGTTGGCGATTGATTGCCAAGTCATACCGTCGATTGTGCGGATGTCAGGGAAGACCCCGTTCACTGAATCGCTGTGGGTAATGCCGCGGGTCGGAGTCCAGAACGCGAAACAGTCATAGAAGGCATTCGTAGTCTGATTCGTGAACTCGATTTTCCAGGTCGCGCCGCCGTCGACCGTCTTGTAGATGCGAAAATCGGTGGTGTTGTCTCCGATGGACATCAGGTAGGCGATCTTATCGCTGACGCCGTATACATCCCGAAATTGCAGGGCTTCGGCTCCGGGTACGACCGCAGACTTCCAGGTCTGGCCGCCATCGGTCGTGACAACATACGTACCGCCAGTTCCGGCTGCCCAGACAATGCGGGAGTTCACTGGACTGACTGAGATCAGCAGTTGCGTGGTGCCGCTCTGTTGTGGGGTAAGTTTTGGTTGATGGATTTTCCCGGGGTCTTGCGCGAAGCCAACGGTTGAGGAAGCTGTAACGAGAAAAGCGGCCAGAAAAAACTTGAACATTGAAGTCCCCCTGAATGGAAGTGGGCGTGGGGGGAGCAAGTATAGGAATGCCGCAGGCGGGTGTCAATACGGCGCCGACACGGGAAGACTCAACGGGCTGCCACAATTCTAAAATTCAGGTGGTTGTCACAAATTGAACGCGTACAGCAGAAACCGAGTCACGAACAGATCTACAACCAGAACAACGACGGAGGAAACCACGAATGCCGTAATCGTGGCGCGGCCTACGCCGGCGGTCCCGCCTTTCACCCGAAATCCCTCATGACATCCTACCGTTGCAATGATGAATCCGAAAATAACTGGTTTCGCGAACCCCATTACAAGATCGCCGAAAACCAGCGCGTGAACAGCGCGCGTCCAGAACTGCTCTGCGCTGAGGTGGAGGGTGATGGTCGCTACCGCGAATCCGCCGAGCAGCCCCGCGCAATCCCCCACTGCAACGAGTAAAGGAAGCACCAGCACCATCGCAAGCACTCGGGGGGTCATCAGCTTGCGGATCGGATCAATACCGAGTCCTCGCATCGCATCCACCTGCTCCGTGACGACCATGGACCCCAGCTCAGAAGCCATTCCGGTGGCGTTCCGACCCGCCACCAAAAGCGATGTGAACACCGGGCCGAGTTCGCGGAGGAGAGCGAGCGAGACGGCGTCGCCCGTTAGCGCTGTTGCGCCGAACCGGCTAAATTGTGACGAAGAATTCAGAACAACTACCCCGCCGACGCAAACGAGAGCGACAATTACGATCAGCAATGAACCCACTCCGATTTGGTCCATCTGCACAATCACGTCGCCGGCGTAGCGCGTCGTGGTGAAGATGTCCTTGACCGATTGAAGAGTGAGCAGCGTATAACTCTGGAACGAGAGGACCTGCATTTTCGTTGCATGTTCGACGTTGGAGAAAACCGAACGCGTGTTCACAATGGTGCTCCTGTCACGAAAAATGACACCTCGATAAATTGAGCTCTAAGAACGCTGCCAGAAGAGGACCATATACTAGGATAGTTCGGCGCAAAAGCCGCCATTCTTAATGAATGAAAGGCGCCAATTACAAAATGCTTTAGCTTCTGAGTGGGCGTTTCTCGGCGTAGGGAGCAGCCCGAATACCGTGGTAAATGAGCCGGCTTGCACCTAGGACGTTATAAACCGCTTTATTTCTGAGGCGCTGCGGATGCGCCGATCTCTTGGGGAGGCTGAACGGCTCGCGCACTTTCACGGCGCGACTGTAGAAAATCTAAAAATTCCGCCACACCTGCGCCGGCTTTCACTGAAGTATCCAATACCTTCATGCCTGGCCGCACGCTCTGAATGTTCCGATTCGCCGCCTCGGCATTGAATTCCACGGCCTCGGCCAAGTCAATCTTTGTAATCAGAGTTACGTCAGCACTGTTGAAAATCGTGGGATATTTAAGCGGCTTGTCTTCGCCCTCCGTGACGGACATTAGAACGAGTCGAAGGTCCTCACCGAGATCGTAGGACGATGGGCAGACGAGATTACCCACGTTCTCAATGAACAAGAAGTCGAGTTCTTCGAGCTTCCAGCCTTCGAGAGCATTCTGCACCATGGCAGCCTCCAGGTGGCAGACGGTACCTGTGACAATCTGCTTTACGGGGGCTTGGCTGCGCGCGAGCCTGACTGCGTCATTTTCAGTAGCGAGATCGCCCACGAGTGCCGCCACGCGAAACCTTTTCCCAAGTATAGTTAGCGTTTTCTCGAGGAGAGCCGTCTTCCCTGCACCTGGGCTCGAGACCAGACTTACGACAAAAACACCTGCATCATGAAATCGCTGGCGAAGCGCGTGGGCTATCACATCGTTTTGCTTTAGAACGTTTTGGCGCACTTCAATGATGCGTGTCGGGGAATTCACTCATCCACCTCCAGGCCCACCACCAAAAGCTCTTTTCCTTGAACGACATCACCTGTAAGAGTGCCGCATTCGGCGCAGCAGAACGATTGCAATGAGTGAACCGGCCGCTGCGCGTTGCAATGCGGGCAAAAAACCAGCACGGGAACCTCTTCCACAATCAGGCGCGATCCTTCGAGCGCCGTGTGCTCGCACGCCATTTCATAGGACGCAAAAAGCGCATCCTTCATGACGCCAGAGAGCAGGCCTAATTGAAGATGCACGGCTCGGATCGGCACGCCGCCTCGCCGGTCGGATTCTTCCTGCGCCATATCGACAATGCTCATAGCGATCGAAAGCTCGTGCATCGGTCCGTTACCTGAAAACTGATTCCTTCCAACTCAATGACTCGGCGTCATCAAATTGCGCGAATGATGCAAGAGCCGCTTGTCCCAGACTGATCCCGCCATCGTTAGGCGGGACAGCATGATTCGTCCAAATTTGAAGGGGGGTCGAACCGAACATTGATTTCAGGTCCTCGAGCAACAGCTCGTTCTGAAAAACTCCGCCTGAAAGCACAATCGTGTCGCAATCGTGTTCCTGGCACAGCGCCGTCGCAGCGTTGAAGACGCCGAGGGCTACGCCTTTTTGAAAGGCACGCGCGCATTCGCTGGCATCGCGGCCGATGAAGCGGTCCTTCGCCAAATTCTCCAGCAAGGGACGGAAGTCGAGCTCTGCATTGATGAAGGGAAATGGATACGCATCGGCGCACGGAGCGCGGCGAGCCATTTGCTCCAGCCACATCGCAGCCTGGCCTTCAAAAGTCGTCTCGCGAGTGAATCCAAGCAAGGCGGCAGCCGCGTCAAAGAGACGGCCCATCGAGGTTGTGGTGAAGGTTCGCACTCCTTTGCGGATCAGTTCCATCGCGCTCTGAAAGCGTTCAGAAAAGTGGAACGCCGCGGCAGTCACGTCCGGCAGGTCTTCTATCTGCGCCAGGAATCCGGCTGCGGCTTGAACTGGATAGTGAGCCGCCGCATCGCCGCCCGCGAGGATTGCGCGACGGAGGTGAGCCACGCGTTCGAAGCCGCCGCTGATGCTTCCGGTAAAGAACTCGCCGCCCCAGATCGTGCCGTCGTCGCCGTAGCCCGTCCCATCGAAGCAAACGCCCACAACGCGCTTGTTCCATTCGCCGCGTTCCGCGAGGACCGAGGCGATGTGTGCGCGGTGGTGCTGGACACTTCGCGTTTCGGACGAAGCAAGCGCCGAAGCATGCGTGGTGGATGCGTATTGCGGATGGCAATCGTGCACGACGAGGAGTTGGTCCCAGCGAATCTCGTACATTGAAACCAAATCTTCGATCGTTTGCTGAAACGCTTGGAGAGACTCGAAATGTTCGAGGTCGCCAATGTGCTGGCTCACGAACGCCTGTCCGTCAACGACCAGGGTCACTGTGTTTTTCAAATCCGCGCCGAGAGCCAGGATGGGGCGCTTGGATGGAAAGACGGCGACTGCACTGGGCGCGTATCCGCGAGACCGGCGGAGAACAACCGGGCCAAAAACTCCTGCACGAGCAATCGAATCGTCAACTCGCCTTGCGATAGGGCGCTCGCCTATCAAGAAAGCATCCGCAATGCCGGAGAGGCGCTCCAGAGCGTCCGCATCATCGAAGGCAATCGGTTCGCTCGAACGGTTCGCACTTGTCATTACGAGAATTCCCGGAGCGCCTAAGGCAAACAACAAATGATGAAGCGGCGTATAGGGCAGCATCACGCCGAGTTCGTTGTTGTCCGGCGCGACTCCCGGCAGAATCACTTTTGCCGCGGCGATTACTATTGGCCGCGCCGAGGAAATCAGCAATGTCTCCATCTCGTCGGAAACGCTGACGAGGGATCTGGCGATGTCCAGATTCTTCGCCATCAATGCAAACGGCTTCTCTTTGCGATATTTTCGATTGCGGAGCTCACGCACAGCCGAAGCGTTTCTTGCGTCACATGCAAGGTGGTAGCCACCAAGTCCTTTTACGGCGACGATATAGCCGGACGCCAGCATCGTGGCGGCGCTGCGAATGCTTGTTTCACTGCCTGGCGTGGTTGTGTCACGGTAGCGCAGATAATATGCTGGTCCGCAATCAGTGCAGGCGACGGGTTGCGCGTGGAATCGGCGGTTGTCGGGGTCGTGATACTCGCCAGAGCAATACTCATCGAGCGGCCAGAGCCGCATAGTCGTGTTCGGACGGTCGTAAGGCAGGGCCAGAATCACCGAGTACCGCGGGCCGCAATTCGTGCAGTTGATGTAGGGGTAGCGGTGCCTTCTATCAGCGGGATCGGACAACTCTCTCAGACAATCTACGCAAACGGGCAGGTCCGGTGAGATTCGGGCCGTGAGGTGGTCGTTGTTGCGGCGGCTCTCACGAATCGTAAAACTGTTGCAGCCGACTGGAGCGGAAGACTCGACTTCGATCTCCGTAATGTGAGCAGCCGAAGGAGGCGCGGCTGTCAACTCCTGCACGAATGCCCTTAGACCGTTATCCGCGCCCTCGACAAAAATCTCGACGCCTTCTTCTCCATTCAGCACCCAGCCAGCGAGCGTATTGGCGCGAGCGAGGCGGTACACGAACGGGCGAAAACCCACGCCCTGCACCACGCCGCGAACTTTAATAGAACAAGCACTCGCCATGCCGGATTACTCCAGATTCACGATGCAGCCGCGTCCCTGCCAGCCGATCTGGATCACTTTGTCGCCGTCAACGAGAACCGGAACGGTCCGCTGACCATTCGCGAGAGCACGCATTCGCTCTCGGGCGGCCGCGTCGGTTTCCACATCGTATTCCACGAATTCGGTTCCCTTCCATTCGAGCCACTCCCGCATTTCCTGCGTGTACTGGCACGTTTTCGTTCCGTACAGCTCAAGCGTCGCCACGGCCGAGCACCTCTAACGCCTCGCGGATCACGTGGTACACCGAGGCTTGAATTTCCTGAATGCGCGGAATGTAGTCGGAACGAACGATCAACGGAAAATCAGCGAGACCGCGGCGGTGTATTTCGCCGCCGTCGTAACCAAGCAGCGCCACTGTCAGCAGCTTGCGCCTGCGAGCCTCTTCGAGCGCCATAATGATGTTTCGCGAGCCGCCGCTTGTGGAAATTGCGATAGCCACATCGTCAGGTTGAGCCTGCGCGATTATCTGCCGCAGAAAAATCACCTCTGTGCCCACATCATTGGCGATGGCTGTGATGTTGGCAGGTTCGAGCGAGAGTGAAACAGCGGGAATAGGTTTCCAGCTTGCGGGCGGAGAAACGCAATCGATGGCCCAATCGTTCGCATCCGTAGCCGACCCGCCATTTCCGAAAATGATCAGCTTGCCACCACGACGAACGCGTTCGGCAATCGCAGAAGCGGCATTGCTAATCTGCTCCGCTTCCTCCTGCGCCACTTGCGCGCGCAGCCTCGCGTCATCTGCCACCTTCATACGAATGGAATCCGCTACCTGCGCGGTAGTGTCGGAGGTCAACTGTTTCTCACGACCCAAGAATGGATAAAGAAATCCAGCCTCGCCTACGTCGTGGCCTAATTCGCGGTGCTCGAAGAAGACATGCACAGTCTCCCAGAGCGTGTGATAGAGCACTTCGACCAATTCCTGCTGGATGAACGGATCCGCATTCGAAGGCGGAATCGTGTACGACCCTTCGAGGCCGGGGAGAGCGAAGGTCATGGCACCGCGCGCATCGGCAGCATCTAACGCAACCCAGACTGACGGGTCGCCCTCGGGAGGGCCGAAGCCCATAACGATGTCATCAGGGCGGACAATCGCTTCGAGCCACGGCCGGAAAAGAATCGAGAGGTCGAGGGCGGGGAGGGCCCGCTTTCCGACGATGACGGGGTGAACGAATTCGACCGAAACGTGTTGGGCGTCTGTGGCGTATGGACCCTGGCCGAAGGCGAGTAACCGGCCGCCTCGCAGAAAGCGATCAGACATCTCGCGGCATGCCTCGGCGAGGCGATGCGCTTCCTTGGCAAAGAACGACTCTAAAATCTGGTTTCTCGCCAGAAGGCGCTGTTCAATTTGTGCGGCGAGTTGGCACTTTGTTGCCATTTTTCCTTTGCGCACATCGCGCTAACTGCTTTGCAGTTAGCAAATACGCGGCAGGGGATCGCCAACGAGCATGTCGACGATTCGGCTGCCACCATAGCGGGTCATCACTAGCACGGAACCGGCAGGCTCCTCGCGAACTTCGCCGATGATGCGAGCTTCGGCGCCGCCGGGCATCGAATGAAGCGCGCTTAGAGCGGCATCTGTAAGGTCCGGAGCCACGATTGCAAGGAATTGCCCTTCATTCGCGATGTGCAACGGATCAAGCCCCAGTAGCTCGCAGGCTCCGCGCACGGCGTCGTGAACTGGAAGATGGTCTTCAAATAGAACGACGCCCAGCCCGCAATCTCTTGCGAGTTCATTGAGCGATGTGGCAACGCCGCCGCGCGTGGGATCGCGCATCCAGCGAATGCCTGCGCCAGCCGCTGTGACAACAGCTTCGACAAGGGGAAACACGCACCGCGTGTCGGACTCAAGGTCGCCTTCCATATCGAGTTCGCCACGGGCAAGCAAAATTGTGATTCCATGATCGCCGATGGGGCCGGAAAGCAAAACCTTGTCGCCGGGGCGGACCGACTGTGGATTGATCTCGACCCCGAGCAACGGCGTGCCGAGACCGGTCGTTGTGATGTACATGCCATCGGCTTTGCCATGCTCGACTACCTTCGTATCGCCGCCGGCGATTCGAACGCAGGCATATTGAGCCGCGTCGGCCATAGCCTGAACTTCGCGTTGGAGAATGTCTGTGGCCAAACCTGATTCGAGGATAAACGTGACAACAATTACTTCTGGTCTCGCGCCGGAAACTGCTAGATCGTTCACGGTTCCATTAATCGCCAGCTCTCCGATTGAGCCGCCGGGAAACACGAGCGGCTTTACGACAAAACTGTCTGTTGTGATCGCCATCCTTGCGCCATTAATTTTCAGCTCGGCGGCATCGGCCAGCGGCTCCGTGGTGGCACCAAAAAGGAGAGGCGCAAAAAGTCCTTCCACAAGACGGCGGCTGGCTTTTCCACCAGCGCCGTGGGCCATCTCAATTTGAGGCTCGCGGAAGCGAATCTTAGGAGGGGTGCTCCCAAGTTTTATCTCGCCTTTCACGCCGGCGAGCTGAGAGTCGTCACCAGGTTGGCCTTGCGATGTTCGTAATTGTAGTACGCGGCGCATGATCCTTCCGAAGAAACCATCAAAGCTCCCACCGGATTTTCCGGCGTGCATTCCTTGCCGAACAGCTTACATTGCGCGGGCTTCAAGACACCTTTTAATACCTCGCCGCATTGCGCGGCTTTGGGATCGGTGACGCGAATTCCCGGAACATGGAATCGCTGTTCCGAATCCCATTCGGCGTATTCGTCGCGAATGCGCAGCGCTGATTGCGAAATAAATCCCAGGCCGCGCCACTCGAAATACGGCCGAAGCTGAAAGGTATCGGCCATGGCCCTGAGCGCCGCGCGATTGCCTTCCCATGGAACGACGCGCTTGTACTGGTTTTCAACTTTCGCTTCACCATTTTTAAGCTGGGCGAGAATCATCACGATGGATTGGAGAAGGTCGAGAGGTTCGAAGCCGCAGACGACGATCGGTTTGTGCTCGTTCTTTGCGATCCATGCGTAAGGGCGGCAGCCAATCACGGTGGAAACGTGTCCGGGCCCGATAAAGCCATCCAGGCGCATATCGGGAGAATCTAGAATTGCGCGAATAGCCGGGATGATTGTGACGTGATTGCAGAAAACGGAAAAATTGTTAACGCCTTCCGCCTTCGCGCGCTGCAGGGTCAAGGCCGTGGAGGGAGCGGTAGTCTCAAAACCAATCGCGAAGAACATCACGTGCTTTTGCGGATTCATCTTGGCGAGTTTGATCGCATCAGAGGGCGAGTAAACAATTCGCACGTCCATGCCTCGCGCCTTATGCTCTAGTGGGCTGCCATGCGTCCCGGGCACTCGCATCATGTCCCCAAACGCGGCGAAAATAACGCCCGGATCCGTCGCGACTGACAGTGCATCGTCAATCCGGCCCATGGGAAGAACGCAAACCGGGCAACCGGGACCGTGGATCAGTTCGATATTTTCCGGCAGGACATCTTTCAGGCCGAAACGATAGATCGCGTGCGTATGACCGCCGCAGACTTCCATTAGTCTGTAGTGACGGTTTGGTTCGGCAAGGCGTCGAATTTCTTCCGCCGCTTTGGTGATCAGCTCCGGGTCGCGAAACTCGTCAACATATTTCATTGTTTGGATCCCTATCCAGCCGCGTTATGGTGAGTGCTTGTCTTGGACCTCTTCAAGCCCATATCCGCGCACTTCTTGTACTGCGGCTTCGCTCTCGCCCAGCATTTCCAATGTGCGAATCTGATCGAGAGCGTCTGCTTCGCTGATTTTGCTCATGGCGAATCCCACGTGGATCAAAACCCAATCGCCGGGAACAGGACGGTCGTCTTCGAGCAGCCCGAGATCCACTTTGCGCCGCATGCCAACAACGTCCACAAGCGCCGAACGCGGATTATCCGAGGCAATCTCGATTATTTTCCCTGGTATCGCGAGGCACATGTGGCATCCCCCCGGGCGATTCTCAATCTCGTATTCAGGTTTCATTTCCCCGTTTTCCTATTGCTTTCGCGCCGTAAAATCGAATGCGACCTTCACTTCATCTTTCACCTTGAGTGTTCCGCCCGCCACAGAAACGAGCTTGATACGGTAGTCGCTCTGGCGCAACGTAAATTCTCCGTAGGCCCTGAGTACGTCGCCCGTAACTGAAACCTGCGCAGAAATCTTCTCCTGGCGAGTGATTCCGTGCAGGACGAGGTTTCCTGTGACGTTTGCGGCGTAGCGGTCGTCGCCCAACTTGTTCGCCACCACCTCAGTGCTCTCGAAAACGATCTCCGGATAGCTGGATGTTTCCAGCACGTCCTGATTCATCCTGTTTTCAATGTCGGCGCGATCCTTCTGGCTCACGTCGTCGGTGACGGTGAGGGATGCAGGTTTCACCGAGATTCGAATCGCCGATTGCTCGGGATTCGGCGAATCGAAAGTTGCTTCGCCAGTGTAGTCGCGAATGGCCAGCGTAGGGCTGTGGCCCAGAGAAGAAAACAAACCGGTGGCAAACGCCCGCACCGTAAAACGGCTCATTCCAACATCAATTCGATAACGCACCGCGGTGTCCGTCGCCACCATCTTTGCTCCCGTTGATTCGGTCACTTCATCACCCTTGCTTTTTCGCGATAATAAAAAATGCGATTTTCAATTCGTCTCTGATTTTCAATGTCCCGCCAGCTATCGATGCGATGGCGATGTCATACTGGCTCTGCTTCACTGAAAAACTCCCATACCCGCGCAAAGCGTCTTCGCCGATGACCACTTGGGCGGAGAAATCCAACTCATCGGTGACGCCATGGAGCGTGAGCTTGCCCGCGATCGTTGTGCCGTATAAGTTCTCGCTGAGGCGAGTGGCCCTAATCTGTGAGCTTGTATAAACAATTTCCGGAAACCTCGAGACTTCCAGAACCTCGCTAAACGTCACACGATCGATTTCACCCCGATCGTATTCACTTACTTCGTCCATCAGCTCAAGCGAGGCGGCCTTGATCCTGATCCGGATTGAGGCGTCGCGCAGCGTGTCCAGAACGAACTGCGCTTCCCCGCTGAAATCACGAATCGCAAACTTCGGGTTATGGGCCACAACCGCTGCCAATCCACTCGCGAAAGCGTGGACGGTGAACTGGCTTTGCGCTGCATCCATCGAGTAACGGACGTAATCACTCATCGGTGCCCCTTAAAACTGGATTCCGGGGCCCAACTTCCTTGTTAGAGCCGATGCAGCTTCATTCTAAAAACAACGGAATCCGATTCCGCGATCACATTGAGCGCAATTTAAAATATCGCTCGATGTCAGGAATAAGATCAGTCGCCAGGCTTCCAATTCCAAGCTGGCCCATATACTTTTTTGCTAACGGACTCGTCAAAATAAGTCCGGCACCCACCACAACGAGCGCCACACCGCCGAGCATGAGCAGTGTGTCCTTATTGGCGCCGTCTTCCCGCTCACCGCGTTGAATCACTTCCACTGGCATACGATTTTCTCCTCTCTTTCACTACGATTCAGAGCTTCGTTCGGGTGATTCACTACGTTGAATCGTTTCCACCAGAGATTCAATCCGATTCGCCGCTTCTTCGACCATCGCGGCCACAGGTTCGCTGAGGCCCATCGCGCCTTCCTCGGGTCCCAGCGTTAGTGGCTCACATCCTACCAACAGAATGCGTTTCAAGTGGCCACCCATTGATTTCGCCATGCGAATCACGTTCATCGGATTCATGCTGTGTGCATCCACGATTGTCTGTGCGCGCTTCTTGCGCGCTCACGTTCAGGTCAGGTTCAATCACGTAGAGCGTTCCGGGTGCTCCGCCGCGCGGACAGGCGTCCACTAAAATTGTTACGTCAAAGCGGTCGAGCAATGCGTAAGCCAAATCGAAGCCGCGGATTCCAAAATCCACGACTTTTACTCGGTCCGGCAGTTTGCGCTTTGCCAATCGCTGCGCTACTTCTACACCAAAGGTGTCGTCGCCCAGGAAAATATTCCCAATTCCGGCGATCAGGACGGAGGGACTTTGGGTCGCCACACTTGATTCAAGTTGATCAGATGGAAGCGGTTCGATCTCTTCGGGGTCGAAAAAGAAGCGATGGCCGGGTTGACGCATGATGCCAATGTCACGACCGGGGTCGTCGTCAGCCACCACGCAGACATGAAATTTGCCCTCGTAATCCTGTTCGATGGATTCGATCATTGCGGTCTTGCCGTCAAGCGCAATGTCCATCACATCGCCGCGTTTGCCGGGGTGTAGACGCACCCGGTTTCCGGGTTTCACTTCGATTCCGGCGATGCTCAAGCTTCCGGCGGGAGCTTTATCTTCGAGGAGGCGCCATTCCCACTCGTTCATGGCTTTTCCTCGCTGTCCGCCGGACGCAAACCACGCAGCACACCGTGGAGCTTCATGAAATGCTCGATCGGCATTGACTCGGTTCGCTCCAAGATCTGGCGGGCATGCGCGTCGGCACTGCGCATTTCATGTTTCTCGTCTTCCGTCAGAGTGAGGATGCGCAATGCAAGAATTTCGTCAATTTCGGTTCCGTCGAAAAGGTTTCCCGGGCTTTCGGGAGCAATCTGAGGGTAGTCATACAAAATGATGGGTGACGACAGCATGGTTTCGCGGCGCCCCTCTTCACCGGCGAGCACGGGCCAGGTGCCGATATTGCTGCACGCGGAAACAAATTCCTTCAATGATGCGGGTGGATCGAGAAGCGAAACGAATTCGCCGCCTTCGACGGCGAGAATGGTGTGCGCTGAAAGCAGAGACTGCATCAACGCGTCGGCACGGCTGACGGAAGCAGGGTCGGTGGCGGCCACATTGGAGATGCGTACCGTGACTTTAAAGAGGGTTTCGCTAACGCGAACCGCGCTGATATCGACTTGCGCTGCGACGCTCTTTTTCGTCCGTACAAGGAAGGCCGCAATTTCCCCTTCGACATTACGCACGGGCTCAAGCTCTCTACCACCCGGAAAAAGGGCCTGCGAGGAGCGAGTTTCTGCAACCCTATCGTTCAACGGTAGCGGCGGGAGACTGACTTCACGCTCGACTGCCTCTTCCCAAGTCTGGAGAATCTGGTCACCCACCTGTAGCGTTTCGACGATCTGAAACTCGGGTTCCCGGCTACCTTCGCCACTAATGGGCCACTCGTCGAGCAGGATCTTGGGTTGGCCAATCGTGCGCGCAACTGCTTGCAGAAAGCGTACTTTGACGCTTAGCTCGGTCCCTAATCCGCCCGTTGCAAGGCATTCTGTCTGCATGAACCAGTTATCGGCACCAGTCTGCATTTCGCTATATGCCTTGGGGTAGACCACGCCAAAATTCCAGCGCTGGCGATTTTTCACGGAAGACGGCCGGTACGGGTACAGCATGTATCCTTCGTAGAGCACAGCATTCGCGATGTCTTCCACGAGTTTCGTGTTCACAGTTGTACCGTCTCTTCGGTTCCCGCGAGCACGCGCTCAATCACTTGCTCCCAGGACGGAATTCCATGGCGCACTTTGTACTGATAAAGGCGGTCGAAAACGTCCCGCCGAAGATAGAGCCACGCGCTATTCGGATAGTAGTGATCGATCAAGCCCTTCCAGGTTTTCAACTGCAACTTGAATTTCGCTTCTTTCTCCCACGAGATGGGCGCTACCTGGAGCTGTTCATTGCTGCCCGCATAGAAGACTGTGCCGCTAAACAAGAAATTCAGGGGCAGTTCGCCTTCCGACAGGCCATGGAAGTATTTTGTCGCCCCTACATTGAAGTCAAACGTGCACGGGACCTGAAGTTGGACGATCGTCTCTTTTTCAAATGCTGGAACAATCACAATCGCATTCGTCCAGAGCATGTTCTTCAGGGTCTGGCCCCAGCGGCTTGGCTCGCCAAACAGATCGAGAAGCTTGGTTTGCTCTGCGGACGTGTAGCACCGGCGGGTGACTTCAATCTGGATTTGAGCGCGAAGAACAACAGTGTGAATCGCCGGCTCGGGACCTGAATTTGTCACCTTCAATTCAAACGCTAGCAGAGGCGACGCACCGTAGGGCACGGGCTTGGCGCCTTCGATTTGGAAATTCAACTCAGGCATTCGATTCTTCGGGCACCGTCTCGGTCCGTTCCTTTAGACTCGCAAAAAATGTTGCGACTTCACGCCAAACTTCCGTACCGCCTGAGAGTCCGTGCCAGTGCAGGCGGATCAGACCAACCAGTTTGTAGCACTCATCAATGGGAACAATGTAGTACTGCGCGGCGGCGCCGCGATTGGCACCGACTCGATTCGCGATGAGCGCTTCCACTTCCGGCTGCAATTCGCGAAGGACCGGATTCTCCTCTTCGATGTCAGTCCAAGTCTCGAGAGAAAGCAGAGATTCGATGGCGCCGGCCGGACCAGGATAAAACGCGGAAACTTTTCCGGTGGACTCACTCTTGAAAAAGAATGCCAGCTCGATGGGTATCATCAATCCTTCCCATTGAGCATCGGAGATCTGAAATCCGGGCACGAATTGAATGCGCCGCGGAACACGCCTGAATCTCGACGAGGTCTGACTGCTGAATAAGATCGCGCAGGCCTCACAAGCACAAACTAATTTCCGGGCTGCAGGCTCGATCAGATGCTGATGTTCTGTGGCGAGCGCAGCACTGCACAGCTCGCAGACTTCCCCCGCGCGGCGCTTCCGGGCAAATTGACGCAGCACGGCGAAGGCACTGTCATTGCCGGCGGCAGGTGAAAAAGGCGGGCTCACACCGCGCTCCGCGTCACTTCGGAGAACGGCGGCGCCACTTCATTGAGTTTGGGGGCTGATTCGTGGCCGTTACCGCCTAAGGCCGATAGCGGCACAAAGGCAACGCTCTGCGATCGCTCCTCGACTTCGCCTTCCACGATGATTGCCGTAACGTCCGGCGCCGCTTCGTAAATTGCTTCTTCGACGGCAAGTTTGAGCGTCGCGGAGGAGGATGCGCATCCGTGGCAGCTTCCCTCAAGGCGGAGAGTGACCGCGCCGGCATCGTCAACGCCGATGAGGCTTACGTTGCCGCCGTGAGATTTCAGATACGGACGCGTCTTTTCGAGGGCTTGCTGCACACGGGCTTCGAGGCCATCGGGGTGAAGCCCGTAGAGCAATAGAAGGCTGCAAACAAGCGGGTCTTGCCCGAGAGTGTCAATGATAGTGCTCTTCCCGGGCGCATCTTGATGGATGATTTCGAGCATCCGTTCGATGCTCTCACCGTGAAACTGCATCAGGCGTTGGACGAGATCCTTCGCCATCGCCGACATTGCCGGGTCATTTGCTTTTTCAATTCTCTGAAGCAGCGCCTCGATCGATTGCAGCTGGTTCTGTGCGTTACTCTGAGCGGGCATGGATACCTTTCCCTGTGTCTCTCCTCAATCAGGGGAGACAAGATACTCGTTCGACAGGCCGCTCGCTATCCAGAATTTGCCCGATGCGCCCTGCAGTAGTTCTACGGCTCCAGGCCAAACATCGGCGAATGATGCGTCTCCAACACTTTTCCATTGCCTAGATACATATGCACGCCGCAAGGCAGGCAGGGGTCGAAACTGCGCACGGCGCGCATTATGTCTATACCCTTGAACTTGTCCGGTCCGTTCTCTTCGAAGATGGGCGTATTTTGCACCGCATCTTCGTAGGGCCCCGGCGTTCCATAGATATCCCTTGGATTCGCGTTCCAGGGAGTTGGCGGGTACGGATGATAGTTAGCGATCTTGTGATCCTTAATCACGACGTGATGTGACAGAACGCCGCGAACAGCCTCGTGGAAGCCGCAACCGATCGCGCTTTCTGGAACTTTGAAATCTGTCCACGTTTTCGTCCGGCCCGCGTGCAGTTCTTCCAGCGCCTTTTCGACGAAGTACAGAGCCGCTGCAGCCGAATACGCCTGGAAATAAGTTCGGGCCCGATCGCGCTCGATCGCATTGCTCCACTTCGGAATCTTCCACTCGAACTCGACCTCAGGCAACGAGGTTGTCTTCGGCAAATAGATTTTTACGCTGTGTCCTGTGGCTTTGATGTAGCCAATGTCCACGATGCCCGCGAGAGCAGTTGCCCAGAAGCGAGCGATGGGGCCGCCGCCCGTATCGAGAGCGAGATGATCTCCGGTGCGCTTATCGAGCCAGCGTGGCGACATCACCCATGTGTACTTGCCGGCAAAATCGCGCTTCTGGGGCCGAGGGATCGTGGTCTGGTTCCAGGGATGATTCTGATCGACCGGATTCCCCAGGGGATCGGTCTTAACGAACGTCTCGGAATTCTTCCACTCATCATAGTATGAGCTGCCCAACAGAATGCGAATATTGAGGTTGATGTCGACAAGATCGTTCGTGACCAGTTTGCCGTCAACGACCACACCCGGAGTAACAAACATCCCGCGGCCCCACTTGGTCATGTTCTTGTAGGTGTAATCGCAAACATCGGGGTTGTTGAAAGAACCCCAGCATGCGAGGAGCACGCGCCGCTGTCCGACTTTTTCGTAACCTGGCAGAGCTTCGTAGAAAAAGTCGAAAAGATCATCATGCAGCGGAACGACTTTCTTCATGAACTCGACATACTTCATCAGGCGAACGAGGTAATCGGTAAAGAGCTGAATCGTCGGGACGGTTCCCACGCCGCCGGGATAAAGAGTGGACGGATGAACGTGCCGCCCTTCCATCAAGCAGAACATTTCACGGGTCATGCGGCTTACCTGCAGGGCTTCGCGGTAAAACTCGCCCGTGAACGGATTCAACGCGCGCGTGATGTCCGCAATGGTTCGATAACCGTGAAGATTTGCGTGCGGCGAAGCGGTTTTCTCGGCCTTGGCCAGCACGCTTGGGTTCGTCTCCTTCACCATCTGCTCGCAAAAATCCACGCCAACCAGGTTGTCCTGGAAAATATTGTGGTCGAACATATATTCGGCAGCTTCGCCAAGATTCACGATCCACTCAGCCATCGCAGGTGGGCGGATTCCGAATGCCATGTTTTGGGCATACGTGGCACACGTCGCGTGGTTGTCGCCGCAGATTCCGCAAATGCGACTGGTGATGAAATGGGCATCGCGCGGATCTTTCCCTTTCATGAAAATGCTATAGCCGCGAAAGATCGACGACGTGCTGTGGCACTCGGCTACCTGCCGATTCTCAAAATCGATCTTCGTGAAGATGCCAAGGCTACCTACGATCCTGGTAATGGGATCCCAGTTCATCTCCACCAGATTGCGAGATTTCGTAGCGGTCTCTTTCGTCACCCCGGTGATTGTGCTCATTTTCTAGGCTCCTTTCGGTCCTCAGTACGCTCGCGGGTGATAACCCGTGGTGAGTTCAGTACCGGGATGCCGCCATTTCGGTTCCTTGTTGACAGTTGCATTTGTCATCGAACGCAAAGCCCTGATCGCACGTCCGTACATACCAATTGACGCGGAGGAGACACGAGCGCCCGGCGGTTCATCCATAAACGGCATGAACTTGTCCGGGAAACCCGGCATCGTACAACCGATGCAGATGCCACCCACGTTTGGGCAGCCGCCGATTCCGGCCATCCACCCGCGCTTCGGGACGTTGCAGTTCACTACCGGTCCCCAACAGCCCAGTTTTACGATGCACTTCGGCGAACCGTACTCCTCCGCGAAATCCCCTTGCTCGTAATAGCCGGCGCGATCGCACCCATCGTGCACCGTCTGTCCGAATAGCCAAGTCGGGCGAAGTTGGTCGTCGAGCGGTATCATCGGGGCGAGCCCGGAGACTTGGTAGAGAAGGTATAGAACAACCTCCATGAAATTGTCCGGTTGCACGGGACAGCCGGGTACGTTCACAACTGGCAGACCCGCGACCGATTTCCAACCCCAGCCGAGATAGTCAGCCAGCCCCATAGCTCCGGTTGGATTGCCCGACATCGCGTGGATTCCGCCGTATGTCGCGCAAGTACCGCAAGCGATCACGGCGAGCGCCTTCGGAGCCAGGCGGTCAATCCATTCGTTCGTGGTGATCGGCTGACCCGTCTTCGAGTCGGTTCCCATCGCCGCCCAATAGCCTTCCTTCTTAATCTGCTCATTCGGAATGGAACCCTCGACGACCAAAACGAACGGGTTCAGCTTGCCTTCTGCGGCCATGTACCAAAACTTCATGAACTCGTCGCCGTTTTCGTAAGCCAAGACGGGGTTGTGAAGGTGGACCTTGGGGAGGCCCGGTATCGCTCCAAGGATCACGTCCTCGATGCTGGGCTGCGTGGCGGCTGTGATAGAAACGGAATCGCCATCGCAGCCGAGACCAGCAGTCATCCAAACAATGTGAACATCGGAGACGGGGGAGGGTCTTTGTGTCTTACGACCGTAAGGAACTGCGTCTGCCATGGCTGATGCCTCCTTTCAATCTGTTCAGGAGTTAGCTGCGCGTATCCCAGTGCTGGGCGGTCCTTATCAAACTGGCATATCAACGAAATTTCTCGCGATAGGCTTCATGGCGTAGAAACGCGAGTGTGAGAATTGAGTCAACTCGATCTCAGTGCTACAGGGAAGGAATACAACGTCGATGTGACGGCCTCAAGCGGGAGCATGCTATATTCTTTATAGGAACATTCCTACAGGCTTACTAAGGAATTCCCCTACCCTCTAAAGCACTGATAACAGGAGTGTTGTGGTTATCTAGAGAAGCGGACTTGATTTATCGCCTTCAATTTTGCGCGAGCCAAGAAAACGCCGATGTGACGAATTGGAATTTTGAATTACACACCTTTCAAGTTCACGGACCATTCCACGGCACGCTGGACAAGTTCGCGCGCATTTCGCAGCGACAATTTTTCTTTAATGTGGGTCTGGTAGGATTCAATCGTCTTGGCGCTGACGTGCAGTTGATCAGCGATTTGGCGAGTCCCGTGGCCGGTTCCAATCAATCGGTAAACCTCAAGTTCCCTGTCGCTCAACTTCGAAAGCGGGTCGCATGGCAAGACGGAGCCGTTTACCAATTGCTGTAACATCCTTTTGGTTAAGCGATCGCTCAGGTACACGTCTCCGCCAAGAATGTGCCTGATCGCGGTCAGCACCCTGTCTGTTGCCTCTTGCTTCATGATGTAGCCGTTCGCCCCGGCACGAAGCGCACGCTCAGCGTAAAGTAATTCATCGTGCATCGAAAGAACAAGTACCGGCAACTTCGGATACTCGGCGCGAAGGGCCTTGAGCAACTCCAGGCCGTCCGGACCCTCCAACGAAATGTCCAGTACGACAAAATCAGGCATTGAATTTCGAATCGCCTGCAAGGCCGAAGTAGCATCATCTGCCTGCCCACAAGCTGTGAGATCCGGCTCTCGGTCGATAAAAAGTGCCAATCCCTGCCGGACGATCGGATGATCGTCAACGAGCAGAATCTTGCATTTGGGCGCCAAGGGATTCAATCGAATCTTGTTCATTGCATTTTGCTCACGAACACTTGGGTGTATCACGAACGGGCATCCAGCGGGAATACACAAACTAGACTAGTCCCGCCCGCCACGCTTCTTCCCAGGCTCAACGACCCGCCGATCATATTTGCGCGGTATCTCATGATGTTCAAACCCATTCCGGCATTGTTGGCGGGAATCTCGGATATCCCTTGACCGTCGTCCGTTACTGTGAGGCTCCCCTCGCCGTTCGATGCCGACAAGGCGATGACGACGTGCTTCGGTCTTCCGTGCTTGATTGCATTGTTCACAGCCTCGCGCGCGATGTGGTAGACGTGAGTTGCCAGGTTCACGTCATATATCAGAACCGGCTCGCCACATTCGAACTGACATTGGATCCGGAACAGATCCTGTACTTCGTCCGCGTAACGAGTGAGGGCCGACATTAAACCGTGAGCGTCGGAGACCACCGGCAGAAGGCCGCGGGACAGTTCGCGCGTTTTGTTAATCGCTTCGTTTATTAATTTCACGATCTTGGCCGCTTCGCCGGTTTCCGGTAACGACTTCTCGCTAAGCTTGCTTTCCAGCACCTTACTCATGAACGCGATGCCCGTCAGATGCTGGCCGAGGCCGTCGTGCAAATCTTCGCCAATTCGACGTTGCTCGCGTGCGCTCACCTCTAGAAGCGCCTTCTCTAGTCGTCTGCGTTCGGTGATATCGATTCCAGTGACGATCACGTGCGAGGTCGTCCCATTCTCACTCGCAAGGACCGTGCTCGACCACGTGACCAAGCGCGGAGTTCCGTCACGCGTCAGAAGTGAGGTTTCATAGACCCCGGGCAAATGCGCCGGCTTTCTGTCATCAAGAATCGCCTTGAAAGTTTCCTCCTCCTCCGGCAGTAGGAACAGGTCCCATAGAGGCTTGCCTTCCACTTCGGCGAATGTATAGCCCGTGGTTTGTTCGCAGGTGCGGTTAAAGCGGACAATTCGACCCTTTGAATCGAGGACCACAATCAAAGCTCCCACGATATCGAGAATCGCGGATAGCACGTTGCGTTCGTCCTGCAGCGATTCCTCAGCTGTCTTCAGCTCAGTGATATCGACGCCCACTCCATGAATGAACCACGGACCGTCATCACGGCGAATCATCTCGGCTTCGCAGTGGAACCACAGCACTCGGCCGTCCCGCGCCACCACTCGATAGGCGGACTTGAGGGGTTTGCCTGAAAGAAACATCTCCGCGGCTTCCGCACTCCATCGCTGTTTATCGTCGGGATAAATGCGGTCGTACCAGCGAACGGGATCTTCCAGCCATTCGTCCTGCGTAAAACCGAGGGCGGCCTCAATCTGAGGGCTGACGTATGCTTCGCCGACTCCCCTGTCGAGGTAAGCCATGAAGATTACCGCCGGAATTTGTTCGACGAGGGCGCGATACCTGGCCTCGAGACTGGGCGGTGGCTGGATCGACCGCAGGGCGGCGGTCGCTTTCTCTGGAAGTTGTTCTGTGGATTCTGTTCTCTGGACGCGCCCTTCCGAAAACACGCTCGCTAAGTTCAGGAGGGTTGCCTGCGCATCCGCGAGACTGAAATTGGCGTCGCGCGAGAACAAGTCTTCGCCAAGTTCCCGCGCCCCGGATTTCTCCTCGATGGGATTTCCACTCATTTCGTTGCGCCACTCGGTGCGTTTTTCATCCGGCTTCGCGTGAGCGCCGTCGCCAGCTCGGCTCTTTGTTCAAAGAAGCCTGTGTAAATCGCCGCAGCGCATGAATCGCCCGGCCGTACGTTGTGACCGCGTTCGAAGAAAGAAGCGAACCCGGAGGCTGGTTCATAAAGGGCATGAACTTATCCGGAAATCCCGGCATCGTGCATCCGATGCATATGCCGCCGACGTTCGGACAGCCGCCGATTCCGCCCATCCAGCCCCGCTTTCCCACATTGCACTGAACCACTGGCCCCCAGCAACCCAGCTTCACGATGCATTGAATCGAGCCGTATTCCGCGGCGAATTCTGCCTGTTCATAATAGCCGCCTCGATCGCAGCCCTCATGCACCGTCTGACCGAATAGCCAAGTGGGCCGCAGCGCGTCATCGAGCGGAATCATCGGCGCGCGCCCGGCCACCATATTAAGTAGATACAGAAGAGTCTCGGTCATGTTGTCTGGCTGTACCGGGCATCCAGGCACACAGACGATCGGAATATCGGCTTTCGATTTCCATGTCCACCCGAGATAGTCCGGTAATCCCATACAACCCGTCGGATTCCACTCCATCGCATGGATTCCGCCATAGGTCGCGCATGTTCCCGCAGCCACCACAGCCCAAGCCTTCGGAGCAAGCCTATCGATCCAATCGCAGGTGAGAATTGGCTGACCGGTTTGTTGGTCTGTGCCAAACGTGGCCCAGTAGCCCTCCGGCTTGTTCTTTTCGTTTGGGATGGACCCTTCGATTACCAGAATAAAGGGCGCGAGCCCTCCCTCCGCCGCGCGATGGAATATCTCCATGAACTCTTCGCCGTTTTCGTAAGCGAGAACGGGATTGTGCAGTTTGATCTTGGGAACGAAAGGGAGTGCTCCGAACACCAGATCTTCCAGACTCGGCTGTGTAGCCGCGGTCATGGCGATGGTGTCGCCGTCACAGCCGAGACCGGCGGTAATCCATAACACGTCGATTTCGGCTCTTATACTCACTCGTGGGTGCCGTCCTTTTCGGTAGCGAATCAGCGTCGAATACTGTGCCGCTTTGGCGGATTGTACCGAAAGGCCAGTCATTGTGTCGCGGCTTTATTCCTTTGAACTCGCGGTGCCGCCTAAATGGAGCAAGGTCGTGAAGTAAAAGATTAAAAATACAGGCGTTTCGGTATGTTCGGAGTTCCCGCCTCTACCTAAGCTGTTCATGCGTCAAGAAAGGACCGGTCCAGACACGTGAGAAAAATTCGAGGAGGTCCAATGCGTGCTGAATATGTTGTTCTGGGTGCAATCGCCGTTTTCGCAATCGCTGCGGGTGTTTCCCTGTTTCCCGATTTTGTCCGCTACATGAAGATTCGCTCGATGTAACGCGGGAAGAGTCCTTGACCCAGCCGACATTGTTAGAGAGAGGATTTCTCGGCATCTATCCAGATTCCTCAACTTGCAGCTCGTTTTTCTGTGGTGTCATTGTCGCGTGCGAATCTGCACTACACGGTGGCGCACTTCCGCCGCTTCGTCGGCGCGGCCCATTCCGCGAAGTGCCTTCGACTCGCCCGCCAACAAGTAAACCAATACCGGACTGCTTGCTCCCGCACTGCTTCTCACACTCGTTGTGGCAATATCCTTAATCCACTTTGAGAACAGGAAGACAAAATACTTCCTGTGCTCTGACCCTGTCACTACCGTAGTTCAACGGTTGAATTCGCCTAGTCGGCCGCCAGAAGCGAGTCCGCCGACTCTGAAAAACGTATCCATTTTGGGATGGCTGGTGACAAGAGGAGACTGAGAAAAATCGTTTATAGAGCTTCCTGACGCGATCCGATTTTTGAGATTTCCGAGTGAGCGAGTTTTCAACAGCCACTCCTCTTCCCACCAACTATCTCAAGGTGAGACAGCTCTGTCGGGGACGCTTTAGTCTTCGGATAGATCGAGTAGCGCTCATGGAGTCGCGTTTCAATTCCCCGCGGCCTGCAGAAGGACCGGAATAGATCAATGGTTTCCTATCTCTACTAATACAGTCATTATCAACTACTGCATCATGGACATCGGTTTTCGAAAACCTTCTGCGGCACTTGTGCTTGTAAACGTCCACGCAGAATTAACTACTTACAAAGACGTTCCAAGATTTCCAGCTTATAATCCAAACTTATTCTATACAGAAAAACTATAAATTGGACTTTGCTTGCTGCTTGAGGCCAACTCGACTCGTTCGTTTCAAATAGTCGTTATCGGAGGTTCCGCTTGTCTCCGGATATGGGTGCCCGCCTCGGCCCCGAGCGGTCCGCGGCCAAGAAAAGGGGTGCGGAAATTATCTGGGAGTGCCTCGAGCGTATGGGCGTGAAATGTGTTTTCGGTTACCCGGGCGGCGCGATCCTTCCAACCTATGACGCGATGACACGATATAACGTCCATCACGTTTTAGTTCGCCACGAGCAAGGCGCTACCCACATGGCGGACGGTTACGCGCGCGCCAGCGGAAACGTGGGCGTTGCTCTGGCGACCTCCGGTCCCGGCGCAACAAATATGGTCACCGGCATTGCGACGGCGATGATGGACTCGTCGCCAATCGTCTGCATTACGGGCCAGGTAGGCAGCAAATTAATTGGCAGCGACGCATTTCAAGAAACAGACATCACGGGAATTACGCTGCCAATTACAAAGCACAATTACCTCGTCACTCGCCCCGAAGACATCGCTCCGTCCCTTCGCGAGGCTTTTCACGTCGCTGCGTCTGGCCGTCCAGGTCCTGTGCTGGTGGATATCACAAAGGACGCACAGAATGCCTGGTGTTCGTTCGATTGGGATGCTGCGGCACCGCGACTACGCCGGACAATCTGTGAGCCGCCGACTGCGAATGGGAGTTTGGAGGAAGCGCTCGACCTGATCCGCGAGGCTCGCCGGCCTGTGATCCTTGCCGGTCATGGCGTGCTGCTTTCCAACGCGGAACGCGAACTGGTCGCCTTTGCGGAAGCCGCAGATACGCCCGTAGCCCTCACTCTGCTCGGAATTGGAGCCTTTCCGGCGTCTCACCCGTTGTGCCTCGGCATGATGGGGATGCATGGAGAGGCCTGGGTCAATAAAGCGATTCAGGAGTCGGATCTGCTGCTCGCATTCGGAATGCGGTTTGATGATCGCGTCACCGGCACCCTGAAAACCTATGCGCAAAATGCAAAGAAGATCCACGTCGACATCGATCCCGCCGAGATTAATAAAAATGTATCCGTAGACGTGCCTATCGTGGGCGACCTTCGTGAAGTACTCCGCCAATTACTGCCGGCGCTAAGGCCAGTTGTTCATTCCGACTGGCTGGCCCGCGTAGAAGATTCAAAAGAAGACTCAGCCGTTCGCGACATCCAGAGCCTGCCAGATGATGGGCATCTGTATGCCGCGCACGTGATCAACGAGTTGTGGCGCGAGACAAACGGTGATGCAATTGTCGTCACCGACGTAGGCCAGCACCAGATGTGGGAGGCACAGTATTACCGGCACGAAAAGCCGCGCACGCTGATTACCTCAGGCGGTCTTGGCACGATGGGCTTCGCTCTTCCGGCGGCGATTGGCGCGAAATTCGCGCGGCCCGATGAGGAAGTGTGGGTCGTAGTAGGCGATGGCGGATTTCAGATGACCATGGCGGAACTTGCCACAATCGTGCAGGAGAAAATCAACATCAAGATCGCCATTATCAATAATGGCTTCCTCGGCATGGTCCGACAGTGGCAGGAATTCTTTTATGATGGCCGGTATTCTTCAACGCCCTTGCTCAGTCCCGATTTCGTGAAGCTCGCCGACGCATTCGGAATTCCCGCGGTAGCCGTAAATAAGAGAGCACAGATAGCGCCAGCGCTGCAGGTGGCCCGAAGCTATGCAGGGCCTGCCTTGATTGATTTCCAAGTGGAGCAGGAAGACTCCGTGTTTCCTATGGTTCCGGCCGGAGCATCGCTCGACGCAATGATCCGTCGCCCGAATCCACTCGTGGAGAGAGCGACCGATGCCTGAATCGCAAAAGCTTCACACGTTCGTACTCTACGTGGAGAACCATCCGGGTGTCTTGAATCGCGTCGCGTCACTCTTCCGGCGACGCGCGTATAACATCGAATCCCTCACCGTGGGCCACACGGAACGTTCCGGCATTTCGCGCATGACCATCGTAGTGGGAATCAGCGAAGGCGCTGCCAAGCGCGTCGAGGCGAATCTATACAAACTCGTACCGGTGCTATCCGTAGAAGACGTGACGCACAGCCCTACAACATCGCGAAGCCTCGCCTTGATCAAAGTGGAAGCGCAGGAGGAATCGCGCCATCGCCTGATGGAAATAGTACGCGTATTCCGGGCACGCGTTGTGGATCTTGCGTCTCAATCGATGGTCATCGAAATCACGGGTACCGAAGAAAAAATCCAGGCGCTCGTGGAAGTGCTACGCCCGTATGGAATTGTTGAAATGGCAAGGACCGGGCAGGTGGTGATGTCCCGCGGCGCGCGGCGAAAGACAGATGACCACGCGGCGCCCTTGGACGAATTGTCGTTCGAGCCCGAAGCTTCGCAATCCGTCTAAGCGGCATTGGTCTACGCATACGTCAGGAGGAAGGAAGATGGCGACGATTTACCGGGAAAACGTAGTGGATGTGGCGCTGATTCGGGCAAAGAAGATCGCCATCATCGGATACGGGTCGCAAGGTCATGCCCACGCTCTGAACTTGCGCGATAGCGGTTGTGACGTTCGCATCGGGTTGCATCGCGAAAGCCGCTCGCGCGAGAAGGCCGTCGCGGCAGGACTTACTGTGAATTCTGTCGCGGAAGCTGCCGCCTGGGCCGACGTGATCATGATTCTCGCGCCGGACACGGCCCAGCCGGCGATTTATGAACGCGAGATTGCTCCCTATCTCTCCCCGGGCAAAATGCTGATGTTCGCTCACGGCTTCAACATTCGTTACGGCACGATTCAGATTCCCACCGGAATTGACGTGACCATGGTGGCGCCGAAAGCGCCCGGCCATCGTGTCCGTGAGATTTTTGTCGAAGGCGGCGGCACGCCCGCGCTTCTCGCGGTTCATCAGGATGCGACGGGCTCGGCGAAAGAGCTTGCCCTCTCGTACGCCAAAGCGATCGGCGCCACGCGCGCAGGTGTGATCGAGACTACTTTCACCGAAGAAACTGAGACAGACCTTTTCGGCGAGCAGGCGGTTCTCTGTGGGGGAGTCAGCGCTCTGGTGAAGGCCGGATTCGAAACGCTCGTAGAGGCAGGCTATCAGCCCGAAATCGCCTATTTCGAATGCCTTCACGAATTGAAGCTCATCGTCGACCTGATGTACCGCGGGGGGTTAGGTTACATGCGCTACTCCGTCAGCGACACCGCGGAATATGGCGATTACACCGGTGGCCCGCAGATCGTCACAGATGAAACGCGTCACACTATGCGCCGCATGCTCGAGAAGATCCAAAATGGAGAATTCGCGCGAAAATGGATTGCGGAAAATGGGGCCGGGCGGCCGGAATTCAATGCGAGCCGGCGCAAAGAACAGGGCCAGTTAATAGAGGAAGTGGGTTCGCGCCTTCGTGCAAATATGCAGTTTCTCGACCCAGTTACAGCGCCGGGCCTGGAGCCGGTCGCTTGTGACCAGTCGTCGGCGGTCGCGACGGTAGGCGCAAAATAATTCACGTAGCGCAGCACCAAAAAAGGGCGGAATCGCGGCATGGGTTTTGACGAAGCTCGCTGGGTTTGGATGAACGGCACGATTGTACCGTGGAGCGGAGCAACGCTGCACGTCTCCGCGCATGCGCTTCATTACGGGAGTGGAGTATTTGAAGGCATCCGGTGCTACGAAACCACCGACGGACCGTCGATCTTTCGTCTCCGCGAGCACCTGCAGCGTCTGTTCGACTCGGCCACGTTCTATGACCTGGAGATTCCCTACACCTTCGAGGAATTGGAAAACGGAATCTGCGAATTAATTGACCTCAATGCTTTCCGCGATTGCTACATCCGCCCGCTCTGCTATCGCGGCAGCCGCACTTTGCATCTGAATCCGCGCGCATGTCCAGTCGAAGTGGTTGTCCTTGCCTGGCCGTGGGATCCCTTCCTCAATTCCGGAGAAAAAAAGGGAGTGCGAATTTGTGTCTCGCCGTGGCGGAAATTTGATTCGCAAATGATGCCGTCCACTGCAAAGGCCTGCGGCCAGTACATCAACTCGATTCTGGCGGTCCAGGATGCCGAGCGCAGAGGGTACGATGAAGCTCTATTGCTTGACGCAAACGAGTGCATCGCAGAAGGCTCAGGAGAGAATCTCTTTCTCGTTCGCGCCGGCCGGCTCTTCACCAATGACGAACGCCATTCGATTCTTCTAGGGATCACTCGTGACGCAATTATTGAAATCGCGAATGATCTGGGCATCGAGGTCGAAATCGGGGCCCTTAGGCTGGATGATTTGCTTGCGGCCGACGAGGCCTTTTTCACCGGCACTGCTGTGGAAGTTGCGGCAATCCAGGAAATGGAAGGAAAAAGAATCGGCTCGACCGTTCCGGGACCGATAACTCGAACGATTCAAGAGGCTTTTCGCGCAGCGACTTCGGGCCGAAGCGAGAAGTACAAACGCTGGTTGCATCCGGTTTCATCCCAGAGAGTGGCCGCGCTGAAGAAATCTGCCTTTTGACCGCTACCCACCAACAATTCCCGTGAGCTTGAATAAGAGAAGCAGAGCAATCACGCATGGCGTCGAGCGCGCACCAAACCGCGCAATGCTCCGCGCCGTGGGGTTTGGCGATTCCGATTTCGACAAGCCCATAATCGGAATCGCCAATGGGTATAGCACCATCACTCCGTGCAACGCCGGACTGAACGATCTCGCCATCCGCGCCGCCGAAGTTCTTCGCGCTTCCGAAACGATGCCGCAGCTCTTCGGCACAATCACCGTCAGTGACGGAATTTCGATGGGTACCGAAGGGATGAAATATTCCCTGGTCTCGCGCGAGGTGATCGCCGATTCGATCGAAGTGGTCTGCAAGGCGCAGCAGATGGATGGTGTCCTCGTCATCGGCGGCTGCGACAAGAACATGCCTGGCGGAATGATCGCTATCGCGCGCCTCAACATTCCTGCGGTGTTCGTCTACGGCGGCACAACAAAGCCCGGGCATCACGCCGGGAAGGACCTCACCATCGTGAGCGCGTTTGAAGCGGTCGGACAATTCAGCGCTGGAGCAATTACCGCCCAGGAACTTCTGGAGGTTGAACGGCACGCCTGTCCCGGCGCGGGCTCCTGCGGCGGAATGTACACGGCAAACACGATGTCTTCCGCGATTGAGGCCATGGGTCTGAGCCTGCCATTTTCGTCCACAATGACAGCAGCGGAACACGAAAAATTGGAAAGCGCCGCCACGTCCGCCCGCATTCTCGCGGACGCCGTACGCCGTCAGATTCTACCGAGTAGGATTCTCACGCGCGGGGCGTTTGAAAACGCAATTGCCGTGGTGATGGCCACCGGTGGTTCCACAAACGCCGTGCTGCACCTCCTTGCAATCGCGCGCGCCGCGAATGTTCCTCTGTCACTCGACGACTTTGAAGCGATTCGTCCGCGGATTCCGGTTCTCTGCGATCTAAAACCTTCCGGCAAGTATGTCATTACCGACCTCCACTCCGCTGGTGGAATTCCGCAGGTGATGAAAATCCTTCTCGCCCATGGGGTGTTGCGAGGCGATGCTCTCACCGTCTCCGGACAAACGATTGCGGAAACCCTCGAAAACATTCCGTCAGAGCCAAGCCCCGATCAGGACGTAATTCATCCATGGAACAAACCGGTCTACTCGGAAGGACATCTCACGATCCTCCGCGGCAATCTGGCGACGGAAGGAGCGGTTGCCAAAATTTCGGGCGTAAAAATCACAAGGATAACGGGGCCGGCGCGCGTCTTTGATTCGGAAGAAGACTGCCTTCGAGCGATCCTCTCGAACAAGATCGCCCAGGGGGATGTAATCGTGGTCCGGTACGAAGGACCGAAAGGCGGACCGGGGATGCGTGAAATGCTCGCGCCGACATCAGCCCTGATTGGCGCCGGCCTTGGTGATTCAGTGGCACTCATCACCGACGGCCGCTTTTCCGGCGGGACTTACGGGATGGTCGTAGGACACGTCGCTCCCGAAGCAGCGGTAGGCGGCGGCATCGCGCTTGTTCGCGAAGGTGACGAAATCACGATCGACGCTCCCGCACGCCGCCTTGACCTTAACGTCTCGCCTCAGGAATTGGCCGCGCGCCGGGCACAGTGGAAGCCTCCTGAACCGCGCTACCGCTCGGGTGTGCTCGCAAAGTATGTAAAGCTCGTTTCCAGCAGCAGCACAGGAGCAGTCACCGACAATTTCGCCGCGGACTAGGAGAGGCAGGCTGAACGCCACTTTGCGGGTAGAGTCGATCGGCACGGCTCCAATGGAAATAACTTCGACTCATCAAGCAGGGCGAGGCAGCGTGAGTCAAAGCCATTGTCGGCCTGCAATTGACTTCATCTTTCAAATCTGCGCGTTAATTGGGCGACTGATATCGAGTCGCCGCATCTTGTAAAGCAACGTCGTACGCTTTACCCCCAGTCGTAGAGCCGCCCCGTCGGGACCTCCGATTACCCAATCAGTGTCGCGCAAAGTTCGCAAAATGTGTTTGCGTTCGGCGTCAGCCAGAGTTTGAACCATCGGCCCCGAATGTTCGCCAGTTCGCTTCACGTCGGCGAGTAGGGGAGGATGGAGAACTGCGTTCGATGACAGAATCACGCAGCGTTCCATGACGTTTTGTAATTCCCGCACGTTGCCGGGCCACTGATAGCGAACGAGCGCTTCCATATCTTCCACACGAATGCTCTCGATCGACTTTTGCATGCGTTTCGCATATTTCTTCGCGAAATGCCAGGCCAAAGAGGGAATATCAACCTTCCGCTCACGGAGCGCGGGCACTTCGATTGGGAAGACGTTTAGTCGGTAGTAGAGGTCTCTGCGAAATCGGCCTTGCTCGACCATCCTACCGAGGTCCCGATTTGTCGCAGCCACAAGACGAAAGTTTGTGCGAATCGTCTGATGGCTGCCGAGCCTCTCAAATTCGTGCTCTTGCAAAACCCGCAGTAGCTTGGACTGACATTCCAGCGGAATATCGCCGACCTCGTCAAGGAAAATCGTCCCTCCATTCGCAAGCTCAAACCGTCCGACTTCGCGCGCAATAGCACCGGTAAATGCACCCTTCTCGTGACCGAACAGTTCGCTCTCAAGGAGCCCGGCCGGTATGGAAGCGCAACTGGTGGTAACCAAAGTCCTATCTCTTCGTGGGCTGAGACTGTGTATAAGCCTTGCCAGAAGCTCTTTTCCAGTGCCGGTTTCCCCGAGAAAAAGCACAGTCGAATCCGTGCCGGCGACAGTCTCGACTTGCTTTAGTGCTCTTTTCCAACCAAAACTCTCCCCGACGCTTTCCCAAAGGGAACTGTCCTGGTTTTCGATCGAGTGCGTCGTTGCTCCGGACTTCCCTGCTGAAAACTTCGCGAGTTGCAGACCATCGCTGATATTGTGGGAGTTATGTTCTTCCATCGCGAGCCCTCCAACTAACGATACCGCCGTTTAGATTGTTATGGGCAGGGTGACGAGGGGTGATTCGCTTGCGTAGTCACTTCCAACCAAATGTGGCCGCTGTTCAAAATCGATGTTTACTCCAGGCGAAAGGTTCGGCAATCGGGTAATCACCCTACTGCGGATCGACACGTGCAATAGGGGACTCCCTCGCATAATCAGGTCTGCCGTCGCGTCGGGAATCGGCAATATGTAAGCACACGATAAGCATCTCGCATTCCAACATGGAATCCACTTGCTCGTCGCTGCGTATCTTTATCGCGCGATTAGCGTATGATTTGTGTCATCTATGTGAGACGTAGCGGACGAGTTGCCACAGACGGACTGCCAGGGTGGGGTGAGAACCAGGACTTGGCGGATGTATTTCACTCAGCAATTGGAGTTGCGAGCGGCAGGAAGGTTTGTAGCCTGACAGCTATGAGCGAAGTTTGCCCGGCTTCCGGTATCAACTTGATGTCAGCAAACTGAACGGCAGGGTGTCACTTTCAGTGACTATAACAGAGCGCGGCGTTTCAAATACCACAGCAACAAAGCCGTCACGGTAACCGTCAAAAACAAAACAAAGTAAAATGCCCAGTAGGAACCCACCCATTCAGGGTAGCGGACAATCATTCCAAAGAAGCTCGTGACCACAAGAGTCGGCACTGCTGCCGTTCCTAGAATTGTGAGTGTCCGCATTGCATCCGTATTCCGGTTCGCAACGCTTGAAAGATACAAGTCCACTACGCCGCCGAGCCGGTCCCTCTCTCCTGCAATCGCATCGAGATCCTCGGAAAGATGGTCGTGAATATCGCGCATGAACGGCGGCAGCTCGCTGCCGACAAGATGACTGGGCATATGCTGAAGCCGAAAAGCTACGTGGCGCATGTTCAGCAACACACTCCGCAGTTCGAGTAAGGTAGCTCGGATTTCGTTGATATGTTCCAGCAAACTGGATTCTGGCCGGTGGATGGCGCGACCCTGAAGGGAATCGATGCGGGCCTCAACCTCATCGAGCAGCGGTAGATATGAATCCACTATTCCATCCATGAGTCGATAGAGGACCTCGTCAGGCCGCAGATCGTGTTTTGCGCGACGTAGCGACTCAATTGTTGGCAGAGGCGTTCGATGCACGGTGATCAGGAATTCGGAACCAACAAACAAATTGAGATTTCCGATCGTCAGTTTGTTGTTTTCTTCCAGAACCAAGACTTTCAAGACGATAAAAAAATAGTGGTCCTCGACCTCCGCCTTGGCGCGTTGTCCCAAACTACGAGCGTCCTCGACATGCAGCGAATGCAGCTTATACCGCTGGGACAATTCATCCAGTTCGGGGCCGTCAGGGTCTGCGATATCGTGCCATTCCATCGGACCAATTCTAACTCTGGAAGTTCCGATTTGGACCTCTTGCTTGGGCGCGATTCTGGAGAGCCTGTTCGGAGATGCCTGCTCTCTGAAAGCCGCTCCAAATCAATCACTTACGATCTTAGAGGGTTTTGGGGATAGCTGGCGAAGGGGATTGGGCCAGTAGAGGTAACAAGTTGCTCACCTAAACACAGCTAGGTTGAGTTGGAACTTCCGTGAATTCTAGCACCGAGGGCGACGGGCGGCAGCGCGCGCTAGGCGGCGTGGGCACGCGCAAGGAGTTCGCGGACTTTGGCGACGATATCCCCGATTCTGACCGGTCGGCAGAACACAGCGGCGACAGCCGGAAGCGGCACTCTCTCGGTGCGGGAGGCAATCAGAATCGTGGGGACTCGCTTGATTAGACTCCGAATCGCGGGATTCCCGACCAATTCTTCCGTCGCTTCAAGCACTATGGCGGCAGGCATCTGATTTCTGGCAAGAGCGCGCCCAGCGTCGTCAACCGAGTCCATGCCAAGCGCCTCGATTCCGAGCTCGCGCAACTCAGCCCGAACCGCAGTCCGCAGCTTCCAGTCCGTCGCGATCACAAAAACCACTGGAATCTGGTTTTCCCTAGGCGCTAGCGCGTTTCTTCGCAGGCCGATGCAATTCTATCTGTGTCTCGCAGGAGCTGCTGCCCGCCCAATCGGAAAACCGTGTTCCGGGAACTCTCGGTCCAACATCGGACCGGCCGGTCTTCCGACACGCAGGTTTTCGATTTGATAGGGTTCAAGCGGGCGCCCCGGATGTTCGAGCATCGGTCGTTCCTGCATTGCGAACGGCACTCTCATTGGCGGCGGAGCACTCCTCGTGATCAATCCGGGAGGAGATGTCGAAGCCCAGTGTCCCGGCGTGGGTTCCGGTGCGAAGGCCCTCGTTGTCCTGGATACAGGCATGGGACTTTCACCCACGCGCGGAGCTGTTCGTGCTGCGGCGACTGGCATGGACCGCAAGGGTGGCGCAGCGACGGGTTTACCCGGCAATGCGGCGTGCAATGTCGGATTCACAGCGGGATGCGGGACGATGGAGGCCTTTGCGAGCGCCTCTGGCGGAACGCGAACCATATGATCGGCCACTCGCATGCCACTCCTAAATGCATCTTCGCGGACCACGGTTGCGCCGACCGTTTTATAGGCGTAGTGAACTTCGTTTATATTCCTGACGTTGATGATATTCGTTATGTTCGTCACGTTCCGGATGTTGGTGACGTTCACTATGCGTAGGTAATCCCCGCCGTAGTGATACCAAGGGAAGAACGGTTCGCCCGGGCCGAGCGGGAACCACGCTGCTACGCCTATTCCCGCTCCAATCCCGATACTGACCGCGAAACTCGGGCCTCCGATGAATCCGACGAACGCGGGAGCGTAGACGGGCACCGGAACGATCGGTCCCGGCACCCATCCCCACGCAACCCCGATGTGAACCCAGCGGCCATAGTGAAATTGACAGAATCCCCAGGGCTCATCTTCCACCCACGTCCAACCCCACGGCGTCACCCACACCCAGCGTCCGAACCTATAGGGAACCCAATCCACTGCGACAGCGGCTGGATACCAGACAGGACCGTATTCCGGAACCTCTTGCCATGTTCCGTACGCATCTAACTCCTCATACCCCGGAGTGTCGCGGCTCACGTATTTTGACGACTGAGAGGACGAAAGCCGTAGGTCGCGTTCCTCGCACCACCGATCAAAGGCGTCGAGCGGGGGAAGAGGAATTGATTCAATTATGATCGGGTCTTGTCCCGTGAGTTTCGCGGCTTGGCCGGATTGCAGTGTTTGCGAAACGCCGCTGGCGGTTATTTCCAGCCTGCCGGTGTTCACGCTCACCGTTGAATACATTCCGCTAGCCTCGACGCTGACGCGGTAACTGCCTTCGCTAAGGAGTGTCAGGGCGCCATTGGGAGTGTCCACTTCCACTGTATCGCCGGGAAGTACTTCGTGAACGGTGACGCGCAGACTGCCCTGATTAATTCCGAGCTGCACGATTTGATTGTTCAGGTTTGTGACCGTCAGGTCGCTCGCATCCGCCAAGCGAATTGTGTAGGCGCCCAGTTCGAGCTCTGCCCATGCGCCTCTTTCAGTGTAGATGCGATCGCCAGTCGTCACGGGAAAGTTGAGAGTCGCCTGGCTCCACTGAGTGAGCCCCGCCCTCAAAAACGAGACATTGCCCTTCAAAAAACTGAGACGGGCAACGCGTGAAGGGGGATTCTCAGCCGGCGCGTTTGCCTGGGCGGGCGGATTTCCGGCGGGGGGCGGAGGTTCTTGACCGAACGACGCTGTAGCCAGCATGATCGCGATTGCTGGAATAAAAATGCACAAATAATTTGAGAAATGTTTTGTAGCTGTCATTTCCTGCCTCCCTAATCAGCGAGACTATGAATTCAATCCATTCATTCCACATCCGTGGCGTCGTTAGCCTTTGCGGCGGATTTGCAGCACGATCCTGCCAAGCACGTGGCCTCGCTCGAGCCTTGCGTGCGCGGCTGCCGCACGCGTGAGCGAGTAGACGACGATCGGTACCCGGAGCTTCGCATCCACGATGGCCCGCTCTAGCTGCGTAAATTGTTTCGGTCCCGCTTCCGCGTCATATGCGCGCACGCGAATGTTGCGCCGGTGCTGCGGCGCAGGTTCGACTCCGTTAGGATGTGCCACTCTGCCGTGCGCGCGCACGAACTTAAGACATGCCTCGGCAGAGGCGCCGCCGGCGAGCACAAGTGCAGCGTCGATTCCGTTTGGAGCGAGTGTACGGAGTCGAGCGATGTCCTCGCTCCGGCGAGCGTCGATCACGGCGTCTGCGCCAAAGCTCCGGACGAGCGACGCGGCGGCGCGGCCGGATGCCGTCGCCAGCACACGCGCTTTGCGGCGTTTCGCGAACTGTACTGCAATCGTTCCGACCGCACCCGAGGCCCCGAAGATAAGCACGGTGTCGTGCTGGCGTACGCGCAGCACGTCATCGATACCTTGCAGTGCCGTCAAGCCCGTCGTTGCAGCGGCACCCGCCTCCAGCATGTTGAGTCGCTTCGGTACGCGTGCGGCAAGTTCTGCGGATACCGCGACGTACTCGGCATAGAATCCGTTCTGACGATTTGCGTAGTCGTACGCATAGACTCTTTCACCGAGGCGAAAACGTCGCGCCCGCGGGCCTCTCGACACGACGATACCTGCGCCGTCAATTCCCGGCACGAGCGGGAGCTTGGGGCGACCAGTGGGCCGCCAAGAGCCGTCCCGTATCGATGCGTCCCACACACCAACGCCGGCTGCATGTACTTCGATAAGAATGTCGCGTGGTCCCACCTTCGGAACAGGGAGTGTGTGAGGAGTGAGAACCGCCGGTGGTCCGAATCGGTCAATGGCGGCGGCTCTCATTGTTCCAGGAATTGCGGGAGTGACCATGCAGGGATCCTCGGTTGCAGTGAAACATCCCTAGTTACTGCTGGAGGCTCCTGGTTTTGTCTGAATCGCCTGGTTGGCTTCGACCTCGTTCTTGTCAGGCGTCATCGCCGTCACTCGTGTTTGCTTGAGTGCAACGACTCCCGACGACGTCTTTGAATTTGTAGACTTCGAGACATAAGCGGACATCGAATCGGCCATCGCCGGAACATTCTTACGGTTAGCGGCGGCCAACTCAGTGGCGCGCGTCTTCGGATAGACGAACTCGAGTCCGTAGTTGTCACCTGGATAGAACCACGCGCGAATCGCCGGTGGTGAACCCTGGGCGCGTTCTTCGAAAGTGATGATTGGATTGTCGGCCGGGGTCAAGCGGTAATCCGGAATCGCGAGAACTGTCGCAATTAATTGAGTCTCGTCCTTATTCCAGATTTGCACGATGTTCCGGTCGGAATCAGAATCGAACAGCTTGACGACATACGTGCCCGCCGGCAACACTTTGCCGGGAATTTCCACTGGCCCGTTGAAAGTGACGACGGTTTTCTTGTTGTACTCGTCCGCCCGCGCCACCAGCACTGCGAGGGTTACGAGGCAAAGCCACATCGCGATTCTCTTAGTGGTCCGCATAAACACTTCACCTCCGAGGCTTCGTAAGGAAGCCTTTCAATTGTTGAGTGCATGGCACCTCTCGCTCCAAATGGAAGTAATTTGCAGCGGGACTCTAAGTGTCCCCAGACAAACCGTTTAGCGGGATTCCAGCGTTCTGGTACGAGGTTTTTCGTGCCCGACAAAGCTGTCCGCTGTCATCCTACTGACAGCGATTGGTCAATTGCGCGTGAAATGCCGAGGCGCTTTTCGCAAAGAAGTGTTGAGCGTCTGACTTCGAGTCGCGCAGCAGCCCCGTGACGGCCGCCGAACTTGGAGACTCCATAAATTGCTCAGCCGACCCAAATGTCTCGACAAGCTCCTAGGAAGAAGCAGAAGAAACTTTTGGTTAATAGCCGCACGTTCAAAAACGCATTTTATTGCGATTAGAGATTTGTATACCATTCATTCTAATACAGATAGACCGAGTTCTAATTCCGAATTTGCGATTAGAAATTTGAGGCTAATCGCAAAGATCGGCCTACCGTACCGGTCCATTGGCTCTGCCTTCCGGGAACGCGCCCGCACCAGAAAAGTGTCGGGGCGCTGTCAAGGCTCCGACACACTCTCACTGTTCTCAGCCCGTGGATGTGCCAGGGTGAGGGAGGCGTGTGAGCTAATTGATTCACTTTGAGCAAATTGCAAAAAAAGACTGGATACGATCGCCATTGGAACCTGGTATGCGTTCCGTCTCGCTTGGTTCATCCCCCAAACGAGGAGGATAGAAATATGAAGACTGACAGGATATTGGCGCTCTGTTGCCTAGCAATTCTCGCATTGGCGTTTGCATTTTCCGCCAGCGCCGACGAATTGAACAAGATGACGATCTTCACATTCAGCCAGCCCGTAGAGATTCCGGGCGGTAAAGTGCTGCCGGCAGGCACCTATATGTTCAGGTTGGCCGATATTCTCGGAGATCGCAACGTGGTGCAGATATTCGACAAAGACCGAAGAACGCTTTACGCGACTGTGCTTACAATTCCAGATTATCGGCCGAACCCAACCGACAAGCCAGTTATCACGTTCGCGGAAACGGCGAGCGGCGGACCTGTAGCCATCAAGGAATGGTTTTATCCGGGAGACCTATACGGCAGCGAGTTTGTATATCCGAAAGCTCGGGCTACGGAGATTGCAAAGGATTCAAAACAACCGGTTCCGTCGATGCCTACGGAAATGTCGTCGAATATCTCGCAAGCCACGAACAGCTCATCTGACGCCAACGTGCAGGCAATGCAAACCGCGCTGCTGAAGGCCGAAGAAAAAAATGGAGACGAGATTGCGGTCGCCGAAGTGTTCATCGTAGCGGTGCCAGTTGCAGTCGCAGTTCCAGTAGCAGACCCTTCCAAGCAACTGCCGCAGACGGCGAGCATTCTGCCTCTCGTTGGACTTTCCGGCCTTATCCTATTAGCCGTCGGAACACTGCTCTGGATTGTCTCGAAACGCACGGCTTAGATTTCCCGGGCCGGCTCGGCGAGCAAGGTCCGAGACATGTTAACGAGAAAGAGCGCGGCAGCAGGCGGGTCTTCGAAATGGTGCGCACTCACCGTTTGTCTGCTTATCGCTGGCCTCATTCGCGGCTCGACGCCTTTGCCTTCGTCGAGCTTTCCGGCTCAACAGAACCCCAGCGGCCCCCTCATAACTGCGCAGGTCAGCCTGGTCCTGTTGCCCCTCACGGTGGCGGATCGCGAAGGCCATTTTGTTACCGGGCTCGATGCTTCGGATTTTCATGTTTCCGAAGACGGACACCCGCAGCAGATTAAGCTGTTTCGTCATGAAGATACGCCCGTGACCGTCGGAATACTGGTAGACCGCAGCGGGAGCATGGCCGCGCGGAGCGGGGACGTGCTCGCCGGAGCGCAAGCGTTTGTGAAGGCAAGCAATCCGCAGGACCGCGAGTTTGTCATCAATTTCAGCGACAAAGTGGAATTCGGTCTTCCTGCAAACATTGCATTTACCAGTAATGTTGACGAACTCAAAGCCGCCTTACTCTTCGTAACGCCGAGCGGGAGAACAGCTCTGTTCGACGCTATCGCAGCCGGGCTCACGCATTTCCAAAGAGACGATCCTGACAAGAAAGTCGTGCTCCTCATCAGCGACGGGGGCGACAACGCTAGCCGATATAATTTTGTCCAAGTGCTTCGGATGGCGCAGAATTCGAACGTAATTATCTATACGATTGGGTTGCTGGATGAACATAGCGCCGACCAAAATCCATCTGTACTGAAAAAGCTGGCCCGGGAGACCGGAGGCTACGCCTATTTCCCAAATTCCACTGCACAAATCGTGAACGTGTGCCGCGAAATCGCGCAAGAAGTCCGCCATCAGTACACGCTCGGGTACGATCCTCCAGCAAACGGGCGGCAGGGATATCGCAAGATCCATGTGACCGTAATGGCGCGTGGCCAGGGCAAGCTGTTCGTTCGCACGCGTGGAGGCTATTTCTTTCCCGCCGCCGCTGCGCCGCAATCGGAACTGCATGGAGAGGCGCGATAGTGCGGATAGGCGATCAAAGTTTGCGCGGCAGCCGATTTCTCTACTGGTGCTCGCTGCTATGCATCTTCAGCGGCGCAATCGCCGTGTTTTCTTGCATGTACATCTGCGCAGATGCTCAGGTTTACCAGGCACTCGAGAATCGCCGTCTCAATTCGGCCATCGCCGTGGCACTGCAGCCTGCTCGCGGGAGGAGCCGCGATCCCATTCCGACGGCGACTACAGCTGGCTCAGCGATTGGCAGGCTTGAAGTTCCGCGGTTGGCGCTTTCGGTTGTCGTTCTCGAAGGTGACGATCCGAAAACTTTGCGACGGGGCGCCGGACGGATTCCGGGAACCGCGAGGCCGGGCCAACCGGGCAATCTCGCCATTGCCGGTCATCGCGATACTTTTTTCCGCCTGCTGCGAGGCATCAGGACAGATGATGTCATACGGTTGACTACGCCAAGTGGGCGCTTCATCTATCAGGTGCGATCTGTTCGTGTCGTTGCACCGGGGCAAACGGAGGTTCTAGCCAGCACTCCCCAACGAACTTTGACGCTGATTACTTGCTACCCATTCCTCTACGTAGGGCACGCGCCGGAACGGTTCGTTGTAACCGCCCAACAAGTCTCATCCCGCTCGGACTAACTAACTCCTCCGATTCGCTTTACAGGGAATGTCAGAACACTGTCGAAAGACCGACGTAGCGCCCTCCAGAAATCGCAAATTGACAGCATGCCCGATGCAAAGGTTGCGCTAATCGCTTTGAACAGAGCATTTACAAGAATATGCCATATGAAATGCATATTGGAATGCAGGGTGCTTGTCGTGTTGTGCGTTGGCCGAGATTGGAAACAAATCGAGGCAAAAAGACGGATGGGCATGGCTCAAACATTCCGGTTGATTCCGCAGAGCCCAGGAACAGGAGCCATGCCTCCGCAAACGCGGCACCGGCGTAAGGAGCTTCTTTCACAGGCGCAGCCATCCAGGAACGCGGTTGCCAAACCTGATTTCCTGGCCGCGAGCGAAGAGTCGGTAATCGTCAAGCGCGCCATCGCTGGAGATACGGAAGCGCTTGCGGCCGTCTTCGCTCGCGAACAGGGCCGCCTTTTCCGCACTGCGTTTTCAGTACTCCGCAACAAAGAAGATGCCGAGGACGCAGTGCAATGCGCCTTGTTGTCTGCATACACGAAACTTCGTTCGTTTGAAGGGCGTTCAAAATTTTCTACGTGGCTCACGCGCATTGTTGTAAATGCAGCACTCGTGAGCCGTCGAAGGCTTCGCACTCGCCCTCTGTTGTTGGCCCTCGATGAACACATTACCGGAGATCTTACTCAACGATCTAATCGCCTGGTCGACTCCCGTTTCAACCCGGAAGAAGTTTGCTCTCTGGCGGAGACGAAGGGCCGGCTGGATAGCGAAATGAGCCACATCTCCCCTCTACTTCGATCAACTCTTAAACTTCGGTACATCGCCGGTCTCACCACTCCGGAAACAGCACGCGCACTGAGAATCAATATCAGCGCCGCAAAATCGCGTATGGCACGCGCGCGCCGCCAGCTCGCAGCTCGTATGGCAGCTCCGAGCGCGCGGATATCGCACCCCAAATTCGGCACAATCGGCAGCCGCCCGGATAGCGCTGAGGGTGGCCCGACGTACCCAACATAGGAGAAATCAAATGAATGACATGGAATTGAAAAAGAATGTGGAAGAAGAACTCAGTTACGAGCCCAGCGTCGATGCTTCGGGAATTGGCGTCGCTGTGAGGGACAGGATCGTTACGCTGACGGGCCACGTGAACAGTTACTGGGAGAAATGGAACGCAGAGCGCGCCGCCTTGCGCGTATCTGGCGTAAAGGCACTCGTGAACGAGCTGGAGGTCCGTCTGCCCACGTCCAGCGAACGCACGGATGAAGATATTGCCCGGGCGGCGGTGAGTGCTCTGGCCTGGTCCATCGTTGTTCCAAAGGATCGAGTCAAGGTGAAGGTATCCAGGGGCTGGGTCACGCTAGAGGGATCGGTCGACTGGAAATTCCAGAGCTCCGCTGCGGAATCGGCTGTGAGGAATCTCGTGGGCGTGAAAGGCGTCACCAATCTGATCGAAGTGAAGTCCAGGGTAAGCCCGGCCGAGGTGAAGTCTCAGATCGAGTCGGCGCTAAAACGCAGCGCGGAGCTGGATGCAAAGCGGATCACTGTAGAAGTCGATGGCGGCAAGGTGATTCTGCGCGGATCCGTACGCACGTGGGCGGAACGCGAGGAAGCCGAACGGGCTGCCTGGCGCGCTCCCGGGGTGTATAGCGTCGAGAACGACATCGCAATCAACGCTGCGGCAGCAGCGGCGGCATAAACAATCGCAGACGAACAGGAAAATCGCGGACGACCGATCAAAGTTTGTGCAGAAAATGTAGGGCCCAAAAATCTCACAGGAGGATTCCAATGGCAGATCTAGTACGCAGGAACAATATCTTTAATGAGTTATTTGATTTCAGACGTGATTTCGACGGCCTATTCAACAGGTTAGTCACTGGGTCTTCGTCAAGCAATGACCTCCCCACGCCGGCGAACGGATTCGTTCCGCCGATCGAAGTTCGGTTCGACAATCAGGACAATAAATACCACATGCGGGTGGCGCTTCCGGGTTTCGAGCCAAATGAGATCCAACTCAATCTGCAGGGCAATCGGCTGACGGTCAGTGGCGAACATAAGAGCGATCAGGAAAAGAAGGAATCCGACTACATGCATAGGGAGTTTTCCTATGAACGCTTCGAGCGCACCATCGTTCTCCCCGAGAACGTGGACACTGAGAAGCTGACCGCCGAGCTTAATAACGGGATGCTGGAAATCACGGTGCCGGTAAGTACCGCTGCTCTTCCGAAAAAGATCGAGATCAAGAATCTGTTGCAGGCGCAGAGCGCGCACCAAACAAAAAGCCAACCGCAGTCGACGAATGAAGCGCAAGCAAAGTCCGCCGGCGCCAAGTGAAGAGCAGGACGCCGGGATAAGGGGATGGACTGCAACCAGCCAGAGTCCGACCCGGAGGTGGCGAATGCGGAGTTGGTTGCAGCACGTGGGATTTGGATATGAGTCGAGTGATCGCAGCGGGGCAGGCGTCCTCGATAACAGCGATGATAACGACAGCGCGCAACATCTGAACGAGGCGTTTGAGAAGCCGCATCCAGACGCCCCGGCACATTTCACGCTCCGTTCTGAGGCGAGGGTGGGTCGTCGACAACAAAACAGCGTGAGTGGCGATCAAAACAGCAATCGCGAGCGAGAGCACTCGGCTGACCCTCCGAATCGGAACCACGCCGAGGCGCCAGAGCAAGTCATAGGCAAAGACGCTTTGATCGCCTTTGACGACAAAGAACTCAGCGCCTGGGTCATGCGGCTCGGAGAGGAGCGTTCGGGGCGATTTCTATGTGCTCTTGCGGAGGCCGTGATGAAGGCGGACGCAGACGACTATTCCGTGATCCGGCCGGCATTGCTCGACCTGAAACGCAAGCATCGCCACCGGGGAGCAAAAGCTGAAAAAATCGCCAGCCCGATCGCTAGGAAAAGAGAAAGCACTAATGATTCACCTCCCCAAAGCAGGGCCCTATGAAGATTACAACTCACTTCGGTTTCAAGATCTCGTTGCTCATGGTGCTTTTGCTGGCTTCGTTCGACCTAGTTCGGGTTAATGGGTTCTGGGGTTACCCGAGCGAGCTCAGCGCGGCGACTCAGCAGTCAGGCCAACAATCACAAGTCACGGTTCCCGCCAGGCCCCCGAATCCACTTTACAAAGGTGAGCAGATCCCGCAACCGCCGGAAATCAAGTTCACTCCCGGCACTCGCACCGTGACGATCGAATTGCAGGTCCAAGACCCCAACGGATATTTTCTGCCAAACATCCGGAAAGAAAATTTCGCGGTTTACGAAGATGGCGCGCGGCAAAAACTTGAAACCGTGCAAGTGGAACATGCCCCGGTGTCCGTGGCATTGCTGTTGGAGTTCGGCGGACGTTATCACGAACTGAACAAAACACTCGGTCTTGAAGTGCCACAGATAGGACGCGAATTATTGTCGGTGGTGGGTAAGGACGACAAGGTCGCAATCTTTACGTACGACTCAAAGCTCCAAACTCTATCCGATTTTGTTCCAGATCCCGGAAAGCTGGACACGGTTTTCGATCGCCTTGGAACGCCCAGCATCTCCGAAGCCAATTTTTACGACGCGCTCCTAGCAACGTTGAACCGAACGCGTGAAGTGAGCGGGCGCAAGGCCGTGATAGTCGTTTCCAGTGGCATCGACAACTCCAGCCAGGCGAGTTATCAGCAAGTCCTGCAGGCCGCCAAAGAATCAGCGGTGCCAATTTACACGATCGGTCTCGCGGTTATGACGGAGAGAGAGGCGGCCATCTTTGGAACCACGGCTCCTTTTGCTCGCATCGACTGGAATGCCGCGGAAAAACAGCTGGAAGCGTTAGCAAAGACTTCCGGAGGCCGTGCCTATGTCCTCGACTCCGACCTGCAAATCCCCGCAATCTACGACGACATTATGGAAAATCTCCGGTTGCGGTATGTGATCACATATGTGTCTTCCAATCCAGCCACGGTGGGGCCGCCTCGTGACATTCGCGTCGAGTTGATCGATCCGGCGAGAGGAACGCCTCTTAAGATTCACGATGCCACCGGCAAAGTGGTGCCGGCAAAAGTTTATGTTCGCGCTTCGTACAAGCTTGAAACGGCGGGCAGCTAGCTCGCCATTCATGGCACGAGCAAAAGTTTTGGTTGTATAGGAGGTTTACGAACATGCGTTCACTAAAGATGCTGTTGGGATTGATTCTCCTGTTTGGCATCGCAATAACCGCAGAAGCCCAAAAGGTCTCTATCGACTATGACCACCAGACGAATTTCTCGGATTACAAAACGTTCTCCTGGATCAGGCCCCCGCACTTTCGAGCGGACCCGCTTATGGATCAACGCATAATCGACTCCGTTAATGGGGCGCTCGCTTCGAAAGGCTGGCAATACGTTCCCGAAGGTGGGGATGTCGGCATCGCGGCCCATGTAGCCACGCGCGAGGATCACACGTTGGAAACTTTCTACACCGGTTTTGGCGGAGGCTGGCGATGGCATTTTGGCACTGGCTTCGGAACAGCACTTACTACTGACCACGCCTACGAGGTGGGCACGATCATTATCGATATGTTTGACTCTCGAACAAAGCAGCTCATATGGCGCGGATTGGCTACGGAAGCGTTGTCAGAAAAGCCAGAAAAGGACACGAAGAGAGTCGAGAAGGCGATTGACAAGCTGTTTAAGAACTTTCCACCGAGGTAACAGTCACGAGTGGGGCTGGCGCGGACAACTCGAGCGAATCGAGTTGTTCGCCCTATTTCTCCGTGAGGATCTTTCGAACCTAAAACATTGCGGCTTCATCAAAGAGCCGCTGGAGGGATGGTCATGAGCAGTGCTGCAGCTAGTTCTGGTTCTGTTCCTACAATCGTTAAAAAATCCTTGGGATGGTCCATCGCAATCAGCGTCGTGATGATCGTGGCGGGAATTTTGGCCATGATCATACCGCCTGCGGCGGGCCTCGCCGTCACCGTCTTCGTGGGCTGGGTGCTCGTTTTCAGCGGCCTGCTGCATTTTGTATATGCCTGGCAGAGCCGCGAAGCGCGCGCAATTCTTTGGGAAGTGCTCGTCGGTATCCTCTACGTTTTCATCGGTGGTTACCTGCTCTGGAACCCCATTATCGGCTTGGCTTCCCTGACCTTTGCGCTCGCGGTTTACCTGTTCATCGAAGCCGTGTTGGAATTTGTTCTGGCATACCGATTACGGCCCGCGCCGGGCTCAGGCTGGCTGGCGGTGGATGGAGTGATCACGCTGATTCTCGCCGTCTTGATCTGGAGAACATGGCCCTCGAACACACCTTGGGTGCTCGGGTTGCTCGTAGGGATCAGCATGTTGTTCAGCGGCGTCGCCCGTCTAATGCTTTCGCTGGCTGCAAAACACGTCGTCGAAAAGTTGGCTTGATCGTAGCGTGAATCAGAAAAGCGATTCGCCCGGCGCCCGGCCGATTTCCCGCAAGGGCTGGGGAATAAGGTTGCGTTCGGAGTTGTGCTGCCGCTAAGGCGGTAGGCTTCTTAGTAGCGCCGGATGATTTCCTATCGCTCTGAATATTATGACGATGATGGGTTCGTACGACTACTCTCTCGTCGCGCTCTCGGTATTGATCTCGATGTTTGCGGCGTATGCCGCGCAGGAGCTCGCTGGACGCGGCCTGCATAGCTGATCGGCGGCGCCGTTGCCAGAGGGTGCGGCATCTGGTCGATGCATTACATCGGCATGCTGGCTTTCAAAATGCCGGTGCACATCGGATACGACTGGCGGATCGTCCTCCTATCCTTCTCGCCGCGATTATGGCTTTAGCCGTCGCTCTCTATGTGGTCAGCCGGCATGAAGTGCGCTCAGTGCGCTTCCTCCTCGGCGGCATAAGCATGGGCCTCGGTATCGCCGCCATGCACTATATCGGGATGGCCGCGATAGAGATAGCCGATCAGCAGGATGCGCAACAGGAGTTCCGGATCGATCGAAGGTCGGCCCGTATCGCTGTAGGAGTCCTTCAACTTCTCACGAACGAAATCGAAGCTGATGTGCCGGCCAAGGAGACGCAGTAGGTGGTTTTCAGGAACCTGATCTTCAATGCGAAAGTAGTAGAACAACGACTCGGAACGGAAATGTTGTCCCATCATAATCCGCAAGCCTCCGTGAATGGCGATGAACAAGAGCATCGGCAGAACGTTTGCTCATATAGACGTTGCTGCAACAGTTCCGTTCGCATTCACGAAGACTTTTTCAACACCCACAGGATTTCTTAACATCTGTCCGGATGAAAGTCTTAAAGCTGTTTTTCGATAGCCGATTTGGTTAGAAGTTAGAGCTTTCCTCTGGTCCACTTGCCGTTGGGTTATTGGGTTACATGTTGAGGACGCCTAAGCGCGCCCCAGCAAAATCGAAGTCCGAACGGCGCGATTCACTGGTCAACATTCAATGTCAATGACAACGGTCGGTTCACTCCGTTGGAGGTGCCATTGATCGTCACCGTGCCCGAGGGTGTCCCGTTGTTTCCGCCGCCCCCGTTACCTCCACTGCTCCCGCAGGCGCTTAGCCACGCGAGGCTGAACACAAGCGGCGCCAGGGCGACCACAAGGCGTCGCTTCGACTGCTTAGCCTGTCCCGTCGAAGTGGCCAGAAGTAAAGCGACCATCAACACCGCGAGGAGAGGGAACACGATACGGGCTGACGGTCGCATGTTTGGCTGTTTCATCTGAGGTCCAATGATCGAGCCGGCGCTAGTGCTCACACTTACAGTAAACGCTGAAGCTGCCGCACCGCTCACGGTGACAGAGCTTACAGAAAGTGAACACGTGGATTTGGCGAGCGCATCATCGCAACTCAGCGCGACGGTTCCATTGAACCCGTTGACGGGGGAGATTTGTAGATTGTAGGTCGCAGTCTGCCCTGCGCTCACTGTGGCGGACGTAGAACAGTTTCCCTCCGCCGGGCAGTTATTGCCTGTGGCGGTAGAAAGTGAAAAGTCTGTTCCGGTGCCAGTTGCTCCGAATTTCGCCACGAAGGCGTCGCCGTCTCCGCCTCCGAAGGCTGGCTGCAGGGGATTCATTCTGGGGAAATTGATTGAGCTGGTTGACCCTGTAACGTAAGCGTTGCCCGCGCTGTCCACGGCAATGCCAGTGCCCCCGTCTCCAGCGTTCCCGCTCCCGCCAAAATAGGTGGAGTAAGACAGGGATGAACCCGTTGGGTTGAGCTTGGTGACGAATGCGTTCTGACCGGATCCGCCGATGGCCGATTGCAGGGGATTTACCGTGGGAAAGTTGGCTGAGTTGGTCGATCCCGTCACGTAAGCGTTGCCCGAACTGTCCACGGCGACGCCTTGCGACTCGTCTGTCCCGCTTCCGCCAAGATAGGTGGAATAAATCAGTGCTGAACCCGTTGGGTCGATCTTGGTTACAAAGGCGTCGTCCTCGCCGGCGAAGGCTGGCTGCAAGGGATTCGTTGTGGGAAAGTTGTTCGAGCTGGTTGCCCCTGTCACGTAAGCGTTGCCCGGGCCGTCCACGGCGACGCCTTGCGACTCGTCTGTCCCGCTTCCGCCAAGATAGGTGGAATAAACCAGTGCTGAACCCGTTGGGTTGATCTTGGTCACGAAGGCGTCGTCCTCTCCGCCGCCGTAGGCCGGCTGCACGGGATTTGCTGTGGGAAAGCCGGTTGAGCTGGTCCCGCCGGTAATGTAAGCATTGCCCGAGCTGTCCACGGCAACGCCTTGGGCGACGTCTGACCCGCTTCCGCCAAGATAGGTGGAATAAACCAGAGCGGAGCCTGACTCGTTGATCTTGGTCACAAAGGCGTCGTCGTTTCCGCCGCCGAAGGCTGGCTGCAAGGGATTCATGGTGGGAAAGTTGGTTGAGCTGGTTGCCCCTGTCACGTAAGCGTTGCCTGCGCTGTCCACTGCGATGCCGTAACCAAGGTCATTCCCGTCGCCGCCAAGATATGTGGAGTAGACCAGGGCTGAACCCGCCGCATTGATCTTGGCTACGAAGGCGTCTTGGTCCCCGCCGCCGTAGGATGCTTGCAAGGGATTCATCGTGGGAAAGTCGGTTGATTGGGTTATCCCCGTGACGTAGACGTTGCCCGCGCTGTCCACGGCGATGCCTTGGGCGACGTCAAGCCCGCTTCCGCCAAAATAAGTGGAGTAAACCAGGCCTGAACCCATTGGGTTGATCTTGGCCACGAAGGCGTCGTAGCCTACACCTTCGAAGGCTGGCTGCAAGGGATTCACAGTTGGAAAGTTGCTTGAGCTGGTTGCCCCGGTAACGTAAGCGTTGCCCGCGCTGTCCACGGCGATGCCTGTACCTCTGTCTTCCCCGTTCCCGCCTAGATACGTTGAGTAAATCAGCGGATCGATGTACAGCGGCCTGTGTACGTCATAACCTGCCATCTCGAATGCCACACGGTTTTTATCCTTGACGGCGTAATGTGTTGCTACCAGCTGCCTCGTCCCATTCTTCTCCTGATATGCAATCGGCTTGTGCCAGCGAATTTCATCCTCGCCCATCTCCATCTTCAGAACTAAGTCGCCGTTCTCATCCCGACGAATTCGCTTGGTCCCGCGAATGTCGAATCGTATGCGACGTGGGTCAGCGCCAGGTGCAACGACAAAATCAAACTCAAGCTGTTGCTGATTGCCGTAGTAGACCAAGTCGATCCCGGAATAAACTTCTTCGTACTTCACCTTGGCGTAGGTCGGAACATTGCTGCGCCACTTCTTCGGATCGTTGCCAATGAAGAAGTTGCTCTTGCCGGGCAGTTCATCCACCCCGCTCACCGTAGCATGCCGGTTAGAACCCACGAGCTTCATAACCAAGTGTGGGGTCCTCGCTTGCTGTTCCGATTCGCTGCGAGGCAACCGACGATCGACAACCGGCGGCTCTTGAACGTCGTTCCCTCGGTTTGTCCTCGGCCGTTTGTCACTTGGCTTGTTTTCGGTCACAGAAAGGACTGCTTCATCCGCGGTGAGAAAAAGCGTATAGCCAGCACTTCGTGACAGGAATTTTACTTGTGGATCGATTTGACCTCGGTTTTCCTCGAATGTAAGCGGAGGGTTGCGATAACTTTTGAGAATCCTGAGCCGAGTTGATGGATCCTGCTTCGCAAGCTCAGCAGTAGCACTGAGGTTTGTCCTCTTGGCAGAGAGGTGTGCTTCCGTAGCCGGCGTTGACGCCTTGCCTTGCGCGTGTTTGGCGATTTGGCCTGCGCCCATCAACAGGGCTGCGCAGATAGCGAATGCAAATCCCATCTTCATGGACGCTGCTCTCAAGTCGGAAATCGGCTTTTGTGCCTGTGCCAATTGTGACAGCACCGGACGCCCAGCACCTGACTTTTCGAGCTTCTGTGCCAGCATGGTGAAGGGCCCAGACGAAGATTAGCGGCGGCGCCTTACAGAAAATTCGTGGAACCTGAAAGGCGGTATCGCATTTTGAGATAGGTGGTTCTATAAAAGCAGTTGACCGCGCCACGGCACAGTCACTGGTGCCAGAAACTTGTCTCGAGTTTCCATTAACCGGAAAATCTAATCGTGGATTCGGTTCGGCAAGCTAAGGCCGACTTCCTACTGGTGCTTCGTGCCCGGATAAAAGCATGGCTCCGGTACAGGCGATCGCTGGCATGGTGGCAAGGACCGTCGATGCTGATGGTCCTCTGACCCCGTTGGAGAGATTCCTCAACCTATCGTCACCGGGCCGAACCGGATCCCAATCTTTCACTAAGGAGCGGCATGATGACAGACAAGAAGCTGTGGCGGAACCGGAAGGAGAGAAAGGAATGGGCGCGGCGGTTGCAATCGGAGGATCCGGGTCTGGAGGTGGTCCACCCGCATGCGGCGGGGATCGATGTGGGCAATGGCGCGCATTACGTTGCCGTACGACCGGACTGCGATCCGGAACCGGTGCGCCGGTTTGAGTGTTTCACCGCGGACCTGCATCGTCTGGCGGACTGGTTAAAGAGCTGCGGAGTGAAGACCGTGGCCATGCAGTCGACGGGAGTGTACTGGATCCCCATCTACGAGATTCTCGAAGACCATGGCTTCGAGGTGTATCTGGTCAATGCGCGGCACACCAGGAATCTGCCGGGACGCAAGAGCGATGTGCAGGAGAGCCAGTGGTTGCTGAAATTGCACACCCATGGGTTGTTGAACAACTCGTTTCAGCCGCCTTCGGAGATTCGTGTGCTTCGTACCTACTGGCGGCAACGGGGAGAACATGTGCATGGAGCGGCGACGTGCGTTCAACGTATGCAGAAAGCGTTGACGCAAATGAACGTACAGTTGGCTAACGTAATCAGCGATGTGAGCGGTCTGACCGGACAAGCCATCATACGGGCGATGGTAGCCGGAGAACGCGATCCGCGGAAGTTGGCCGAACTCAGTGATCCGCGGATTCAGGCCAGTCGTGAGGAGGTTGCGAGAAGCCTGGAGGGTAACTGGCGTCCGGAACTGCTGTTTGTGTTGCAGCAGGAAGTGGAGATGTACGACACCTATCAGCAACGGATCGCCGAGTGCGATGAGCAACTGCAGAAGCATCTGGCGAGTTTTGTGGATACTATTCCGCGCCAATCATCGCAAGCGGAACCTGAGAGAAAGAAGACAAAGCCAGCCAAGAATGCCCCTCGATTCGAGCTCGGCCGTGAGCTGCAGCGCATCACGGGAGTAGACCTAACCAGGATCGACGGCATCGACGTGATGGTCGCCCAGACTTTGATCAGTGAAGTGGGGCTGGATATGAGCCGGTGGAAAACCGAAGCGCACTTCTCCTCGTGGCTGGGATTATGTCCGGACAACCGCACCAGTGGAGACAAGGTGCTGGCCCGAGGCACTCGGCGTGTGGTCAATCGCGCGGCCACAGCGTTGCGGATGGCGGCCCTCACCTTGATGCGCAGTCGCACCTACCTCGGAGCACAATACCGCCGGTTGCGCACCAAGCTCGGTGCCCCGAAAGCCATTACGGCGATGGCCCACCGGCTCGCCCGATTGGTCTACCGAATGCTGAAGTACGGTCAGCGGTACGTTGACAAAGGTGCTGAATACTACGAGCACAGATACCGCCGACAACAGATCGACTTCCTCAGAAAGAAAGCAACCAAACTGGGACTCCAGATTACATTGGAAAAACCTTAAAGAAGTTTCTGGAGAGGGGATGTCAACAAAAAAGGTTCTCCCTCGGCCGGTAGCCGAGAGATTTTTTGTCTCGATATCCAGCCCACTATTTGCTGATGGCTCTCGATCACTCGAGAGGTTCTTCTCTGGATGGCTCTTCCGTTCCCTCGGTTCATTTTCGAGTAGTGACAACGTCCGCCGGCTCTTGAAACTTGGCAAGCGATTCAATTCCGTGGCAACCATGGTTCTATCCGAGGCTCTGGGCCTATCGCTATTTCTGGTTCTCCGAGGGGGCATAGCGTGGGAACGGTGACTCGGTGCCGCAGCACACAGGGTCGGACCAGCTATCTGATACTCCCCTCGAACCGAGCGTCTCAAGAACCGAACCGACCACCACCCCGGAGGATGGAACGAGCTCTCTACCAGAGACGCTCAAGCTGCTTGCCGATGTAATTCGTTGGCGTCGAAGCACACCCCTTTCTTCCAGATCGTCAAAGTGATCGCTGCAATCTTCCGTGCCAGGGTGAGACGTGCCATCGCCGGTCTCCTTCCTTTGGCCAGAAGCCCAGCGTAAAATTCCTGGAACGGTCCCGGTCGAGTGCTGGCGGATATCGCCGCACTCTTGAAGATATTTTTCAGATCGTGACTGTGGTTTTCGTTCAGACCCAGCACAGTGACTCGCTCCCGGTTTCGTCGTAGTTGCCCTCTCACAAAGCGGTATTCGCCGCTATCGTGAGTCTCGAGTCCGAATCCGCTGTAGGCCCACAACTGTCGCTTGGTGCGAAAACGATGCGGGGTCTCCAGCAGTGCCACCAGCAACGCGGAACGAATTGGACCCAGATAAGGAATCTGGCGTAGTAATTTCACCGCCTGATGTTTCCGGCTCTCCGCTAGCAGGTCGCGGCGCGCTCCCTGCCGCAAAGGGTCCAACGCATCCAGTTGCTGGTAGAGCCGCTCGGCTCGCAAGCGAACTCCCGGTTCTACAATCTTGGCCAACCATTCCGCACGATGACGCGGTCGATACACCGCTGGCCCGGCACAGGGAATAGCCCAGCTTCGGTACACCGCCTTGATCCGACTCATCACCCGCGTCAGATCTTTCGTGATCGTCAGATAGCTGCGGGCCAGCTCCTTCAAAGTGCGTACACCGTTCTCTCCGTGGTAGATCAGGGAGAGATAGTTGCCGCGCAAAAGCTCGGCCAGTTTCCGAGCATCGATCCGGTCACTCTTGCTGCCATCCTTTAATAGAGCAGTTTTCCGAGGATCGCAGACCAGGACATTCGCGACATGAGGCTTGAGTAGGTCATACAACCAGGCGGCCGAAGTTCCTTCTTCGAAAGTCACCAGCAAGCTGCCGCGGAACCCGCCAAGGCACTGCAGAATCGTGGTCGCTTTCGTTTCGAGGATGGACTCCAAGATCAGCTTGCCGGTGGAATCTATGACCGCAACTGAGATCGTTGCCTGATGAACGTCCATGCCAATATACTTTGCTTGGTTCACAACGGCGCTCCTTTCGGTAGGTGGTGATGCAAACGATCAAAACCTACCGCAAAATGGGCGCCTTTTATATTGCGTGAGAAGAGGATTTCTCGACATCTATCCGGACCAACCTGTCCCGGCCCACCTGCAAAAGCCAGTTTCCGATTACGCGACTTACCATGCGCGATCGCTGGACTACGTTTTCGCAGTAGAATACAGATGAGCCTAGATCACCGATGGGGTCATTCCCAAGTGGCACGGATGGCACGCATTTCGGCGTGGTATCGCCACGAACCTGCATCAGCTCGGAGTGGCGGACAAGGACATTCAAGCAATTCTGCGGCACAGCAACATCGGCATCACGATGAATATTTATGTGAAGAGCGTGGCCGAATCCCAGGTAGATGCAATGGATCTTCTTGGGGAAGAATTTGAGAAACAAAACATAATCGGAACTCTCCCCCGACAGAAACTGCAAGTGAACTAATTCGTCTGCACGCTGACGCCGGCTAAGTACCGCAAGGGAGTCCCCTTTTTGCGGGGAAAAACGGCTGGCCCTCCGTCTTGTCAAGCTCGGAGATCACTCACTACAAGCCGACTTCTCGGTACGAATGCACTGCTTCAATGAGCGCATAACGGTTTGCCCACCGAAATCGGCTTTCCAACAAATGGCTCAATGCTTCACGGTTTACAACTCAAGTTCGTTTCCGACCGGATCGCGTCTTACGCGATGCACCGGGCCGGCGCGATGGTATTGGTGAACGTCATGCGGATTCCGTGCTTTGGCCGCAGAATGACCATCGGACGAGCTTCAATTATTTGGCCCGGAGCCAGCTGAAAATCGTATTTTCTGAGCAGATCGCTCAGAATCATGAGGATCTGCAGCATCGCGTAATTTCCACCGATACAGCCTCGCGGTCCGCCCCCGAAGGGCAGGAAGGTGAAGGGCGTGCGCAGCTTGTTGTTCGCTTCGGTGAAACGCTCCGTATCGAAATTCTCCGGGTCCTGCCAGTAGCGCGGTGCATGGTGCGCACCGTACACATACACAATGACCGTGGAACCGCGGGGTATATCGAGGTCACCTACGTGGTCGTCCGCGATAGCCATGCGATCGATCATCCAAAATGGCGGATAGAGGCGAAGCCCTTCCTGAATCACCTGAGTCACAAATTCGAATTTGGGAACGTCGGTGTAGCTCAGAGGCGCTTCGCCGAGGACGGAATCAAATTCCTGCCTTACCCTTTCGAGACAATCCGGACGCGAGCTCAAAAGATAAAAAAGCCACGATAGCGCATTCGACGAGGTTTCATGGCCGGCGACCAGAAGCTGCATACTCTCACTCAGGATTAGCTCATCGCTCATGCCTTCGCCATCGCTGTAACGCGCATCCATCAAAGTCTGCAGCAGATCGTGTCCGGGCGGTTCGTTGCGGCGTTTCTTGATGTATTCGAGCAGAACGGCGTCCGCGCGGGTTCGCATGTCTTCATGTCTGCGCAGTTCCCCCGACACAGCAAACCAGGGATTCAGATAGGGCTGAAGGGTTTGCCGAACAATGAACTCCTGGACGGTGCAGATGGTATGGCTGACAAGATCGATGTCTTCATCCTTCAACCGTGCGCCAAATAGCGATCGTGCGACCATCGCGAAAGTAATTTTCATCAGCTGGGGGTAGATATCGACCGGGCCGCGACGGGCCTGTCTGTCGAACTCCCGGAGCGACTCGGCAAGGGAGTCCTGCATGATTGAGGACAGCGCATCGAGTTGCGTTCGATCAAAACCTTTCTGGATGAGACGCCGCTGCGTGCGCCAAGCTTCTCCATGGGTGGTGAGAAGACCTTTCCCCAGGAAGTGGCCCATGCGCTTAACTTGAATTTCGGATTTTTGGTAGTTCTCCGAATTGGTCTTTAACACGTGCTGCATGACGACAGGATCGATCGTAACGATCGCTTCTTTTAGACCGCCCAAATAGATCCGGAATGTGTCGCCGAAGTTTTCGGTGTAGCTGGACAAAACCTGCACGGGATTGCGAAACATCGCGCGAGAATCGGCAAAGCAGCGAAATCGGGAAACAACGGGGATGGGAGTGGGTGAGGTCATACCCAGCCATCCTTATGCTCGCCTAGAATCGCAGGTGATTTCAGGTTACTTATAGGAAGTGGTAGCGGGGCCATCGGTAAAGATGAAATGCTCAAAATCAGTTTTCGTTCCCCAGTTGCTTCAATAGTATCAGATGATGCCGGATTGCCTGAGTCATGGTGGGGTGCTGCCGATAGGGGACCCCAAACTCTTCGGCGGTCTGCTTCACGATCCTGGTGAGCGGAGCGTAGTGGGTATGGCACACGAAAGGGCAGAGATGGTGGACGATGTGATGGTTGAGCCCGCCCGCGAGCCAGCCGACGAGCGGATTTTCGGTCGCATAATCGGCCGTCGTCGCGAAGATGTGATACACGCCGTTGTCAAACTCACCACGGTCGGTGGGAAAGTAGGTGGTGTCGATGGTGTGCGTGGTCTGGAACACAAGCGTGACGGCTAAACCGACGAACAAATGGACCAAGAGGAACGCACCGGCGACGAGCAAAGGTGATTTCCCGAGCACCAGCACCGGCAAGACAAGCATGTAAGTGATGTAGAAAGCCTTGCCGGCAAAGAGAATGGCATATTCGCGCAGAGAATGATTGGCGCGTTTGAGATAATCGTGGGGCGAGAAGAAAAAGCTCTCGAAGTCCCTGAAGAACACATAGTCGAGCGAGAACATGGCATAAAAGAACAGCGCATAGATGTGCTGGAAACGGTGCCATGGCGCGCGGGATTCATAAGGTGTAAAGCGAAAGAGGCCGCGTCCCGAAAGCGCATCATCTTCGCCGTGGAGATTGATGCAGGAGTGATGTCCGCGATGATGGAGGATACGCCACATGTACGAACTGATTCCGCACAAATCGAAGACATAGTTCAGGGTTTTGTTGACGCGCGGCCGGGACGAGATGGCGTTGTGATTGCTGTCATGGGCGATGTTCAGCAAAAGGAATGTCTGCGCTAGGCCGCCTACAAGGTAGAGGGCAACAAACTTCCATGAATCAGGCCTCAGAGCATACAGAGCAATCCAGGCGCCCACGAGGACTGCCAGACCCACAGCGATCTTGACCCACATCGTGCGGTCCGCTTTGTGGGCAATGTTCTGGTCGGAAAAAAACTGATCCAGGCGACGACGTAACACTTTCGGGAAGGAAGAGGCACCGACAGGTTCGGTAATGGACGCCGCTAAGGACTCCGATGGTACAAGATCCGGAGTCTCCGGATCTTGAGTGATCAATACTTCGGATCCGAACGTCACCGGCGCCTCCGCGATCATGCTAATTGGGCCCGACGCGTTCCGTACGCCGCAGCCGGGGCCCTGAGCCTCAGCGAACTTGCTGGCGCACCGCCGACAGCCTCGCAGCATGATTTTAATGCGAGCCCATAAACGCAATCAAGGACATTCGGAACGGATGATGCGTAGTTGCTTTATGTGAACAATAGGAGCGCAGAGGCGTGGCTTTGTCCATAACGCTTTGTTAATATACAACCTTCAATGGACCATAATGAACCGGGCCTCCTGCAAGGGACCATGGAAGCTCGGCGGAGCTGCGAAATTCCCGTTCGCGCCTTTGTGCGCCAAAAAGGAAAACATCCATTCCCCAAAGCGTCGAGCGACGCTCATGCTGAGAAAAGAATACGCGACCATTCTCACCGTTGGCATACCTTTCAGGGCAGCACTTTCCAACTCAATGACGGATCAGCTCGATGGGGAGAGATGTTTCGCTTACAGGCTTGGGTTCTATTCAAGATCGGAGGATCGCTGATTGATGGCGGCGTCAATTTTAGGCCACCTGGATAGGCTGGCAGATGGGCACCCGGATAAACTTCTTTATTCGTATCTTGATGTAAACGGCGATTCGATCGAAGGCTACACCTACGCGTCGTTTATCCACCGAACGGAGGCGATCGCCGGATATTTGTGGAAAGAGGGTCGCTTCGCGCCGGGCGACCGACTTCTGCTTGCCTACCCACCGGGGCTCGAAATGATCTGCGCATTCTTTGGCTGCGTGCGCGCCGGATTGATCCCCGTGCCGGTGTACCCGCCCAGTTCGCGTGGTTTCCAGAGCGCATTATACAAGATGGTGCACATCGCGAAGGATTGCCAGGCGGCTGGGATCTTAACGAGCAGAGAATACCAGGCATCTCTCAAGACGAATCTCGCCAGAAGTGGAGTCTCGGCGTCCGGTATTGACGTAGATTACATTTCCGGTCTGCCGTGGATCGCCACGGAAGATTTCGTGGATGTGATTGCGGATCGACCAGCTGCCAACCATTCGAAGATCTTGTTTCTCCAGTACACCTCGGGTTCGACGATGGAGCCCAAGGGCGTGATTGTCACACACGAAAACATTCTGGGTACGTGTCCGCTGGTGATCGACCATCCCTCGCCGGTCGTCGTTTCCTGGCTTCCGCAGTATCACGATATGGGACTGATCGGGTGCTACCTATATCCAGCACTGAAGGGTGGCACAACGTACGGGTTCTCTCCCACGGACTTCATTCAGCGACCGATCCTGTGGTTCGATGCGATGACGGCCTACCGCGCCACAGCGACTGCTGCTCCCAACTTCGCCTACGACTATTGCCTGCGCGCCGGGAGGCTTTCCAAAGAGAGCCTGGAGGAGTGTGATCTCAGCTCGCTTCGCGTCTTGATGTGCGCCGCAGAACCCGTAAAGCCGGATACCTACACACGGTTTCTCGAAGCGTTTCAGTCCTATGGACTGAAGTCCGAGAGTTTCTACGTCGCCTACGGGCTGGCTGAGAATACTCTGGCGGTCTCGCTGGGCGGTCGCAACATCGTTTCCGTCAACAAGCGTGCCCTCTCCCTAGGGATGGCCCGCATGACTACCGAGGTCTCTGAAATCGACGGGGCCACGCAGATTGTCAGTTGTGGAACGCCGCTGCCGGGTCTCGACGTTAAGATTGTGGACCCGGAAGGACACTTTCCTCTTGAGCCAGAGCGCACCGGTGAAATCTGGGTCGCCGGAGGCGGTAAGTGCCGAGGTTACTGGAACAATCCCGAATTAACTCTGAAACAGTTTCGTGCGCGGCTTGTGGACGATACTCCCTATGAAGAAGGCTACTTGCGGACCGGAGACATAGGATTCTTCCACGCCGGCGAACTCTACGTCTGCGGTCGAATCAAGGACATGATCATTCTGCGCGGGCAAAACTATTACCCGCACGATATTGAGAGTGTTGTAGAGAAATCATCCGGTCTGATCCGGCACAACTGCGTCGCCGCGTTCCAGATTCAGGAAGACAGCGAACCTGCGCTCGCAATCGTCGCTGAGGCCAAAAATCCCAGGGCGCTTCCCGACGCACGAAAGATTGCCGCCGCGGTACGGAATTATCTGAACGTGGAAGTGGCGGTAATTTGCCTCATCGCGCCGCGTGCGATCCCGAGAACGAGTTCAGGGAAGATTATGCGCCATAAGGCCAAGCAGATGTGGCTGCGAGGTGAGTTCAAGGTTCTTTCTGAGTTTTCGCGCGAGAAAGACGCCGGGAATTCCGGGTGTGATTCCGACATGCATTCCTCTTTCGCCGAATTGAAAGCCAAGTACAACCTGACAGGTAAGGAATCGTACAACCTCGTCGAAGCCGGCCTGGATTCGCTGGATCTTGTTGTGTTCGTGCATGAGCTCAAGGAACTCCTGAAAGATAAAGGCGCCCAGATGCTGGCGAGGCAAGTAGATATTGGCGTGATTCAGCGCGTCGGCGTAGCGGAGCTGTTTGGACTAGCCGAAAAGTTGAAACGGGCTCCCGAAGAGGCACTCGTTCATCTGCGTCATTCCCTTGCGGCTTTCCGGGAAGAGCAGCGAGCTGCTGAAAAGCAGATGATGAGCAATGACAGGAAGCTCATCTTCGAGCCTCCGGCGCCTTTGCCTGTGCCGGAGGTACCGATGCCGAATCATGTGCTGCTCACGGGCGGGACAGGCTTCATAGGACCCTTCCTCATGAAGAGCTTGCTGGAACAGACGCGAGCGAAGATTTATGTTCTGGTCAGGTCTTCCGACGAACAGAAGGGTAAGCAAAGGCTGAGAGCTGCGCTGGAGTCTATGGGGCCCTGCGGGATAGATCTGATTGGGATGTTCGAAGCTCGGGTGATCGCCGTCTGTGGCGATCTTGGACAGCCAAAGCTGGGCCTGACGCAGGACGTGTGGGATTTCCTGGCGAGTAAAATCGACACAGTATTCCACAACGGTGCGACCGTAAACTACCTGTTCAACTACGACCTGATGCGTGACGCGAACGTGCTGGGAACCAATGAGGTCGTACGACTGGCGTTCGAGGGAAGGCCCAAAGAATTCAATTATGTCTCGACTACCTTCGTGTTTGGCTGGGCGGTTAAATCAGTCCTGAACGAGACCGACCTGAACGAGAATATGGAGCTGCTCGATTTTGGGTACAGCCAATCGAAATGGGTGGCGGAACAGGTGGTTGTCGACGCGCGCAGCCGGGGACTTTCCGCGCGGATTTTCCGGCCTGCTCTCGTGAGTCCTTCCGTCACGGGCGGAGGCAACAACTTCGATATCGCGGTTCGCTTGGTCGCCTTCATGGTGAATCACGGCATCGGCGTCGATACTCTCAACCAGGTCAGCTTTGTTCCTGCGGACATTGTGGCGAACAACATCGTTGCGATCTCTAGCACTCGCGGTACAGCGAATAAGACTTACCATGTCACGCGGGACGATTATTCGAACATGATGGATATTACCGGGCTTATTACCAAAGCGACTGGCCGCCGATTCGAAACATTCAGGCTTCCCGACTTCGTTCCCGAGCTGATCCGCAGATGCCGGAAGGAAGATCTTCTCTTTCCGCTACTGGATTTTTTGGTGGGCTCTGTCGACAACATCTCCGCGATGGAGTTCAAACGCTACGACAGCTCTTCTTATCAAATGGCCCGCGATGCGTCCGTGTGGGGCAAACCAGATCCGTCTCTGGAAGATACGGTCAACGGCATTCTGAAATTCATGTATCGCAAGGGGATCATTTCGGTCGCGGCTCGTGAGGTGAGCGCAGTGTCACCGAGCGATGGGCTTCTGGATTGCACAGATGCAATATCCGCTACTGCTTCTTAAACAAGAGCTTTTCGGTTAGCCGCTGGCCCGTTTCCAACGTGCCGGTGGTGGATAGTGTCATCTGCTGCCCCTCTGCGGAAACCACCCATCTATCTTTTTGCGTGACTTGATTGTCCCGCCGGTAGCTCGCATCCACCGTATGAGGATCCACAAGCTCAAGCGTCACGGTATCGTTGCGCGAGTTCTTTAGATCGTATTGCTTTCCGTCAAAACGGGCGTTATAGCTGAAGTCGCCCAGAAAACGGATCCCGCCGCTTCCGTCCGTCTCGATTTTGAGCACCAGACCTTGCCGCAAACGGGTCTTGCTGAGATCCTGCGTCCATTCACCTGCGAAGAGGTCATTGGCGACCTTTTTACCTCCGCTTCGCGTCCACACGGTGATCCGATCTGCGTGGCCCGCGGTTGCAGTCGTGGTCGTTAACTCGTTCCCATCATTCGAAAGTTTTTCGCGAACTGTCGCCACAATAGTTCCGTCCTTTTTCTCCTTGACCTCCGCCTGCCGCTTATTGATCCTGCGCAGCTCAATTTGATTGAATGCGAGATTGCCTGGTGCGGACGAATCGTGTCCGTTCCAATTTGCTGTGAAATCGAGATGGGTTTCGCCGGACATGACTACATGCACTCCGTCATGCAGAGGTGTTATGGAGAGCCGGTTCGGAGGATCGAGACTTGACTGCGCAGAGACGAGCGTCCAAGAGCCAATGCGCGGGTCTGCGGTTCCAGATTGGATGGCGGCAAGCAGTCCGAGCAAAAGTAAGGTGCGAATTGATCCTCCTAAATTGATGCGGCAAATTTTAGCAGATTCACATAGCTCCGTAAGTAAGTGTTGCGCAGACGTAAACTCGCGAAACTGAGCGCAAACGTAGGAACCGGCTCCGGACGGAGCGCGTCTTTCGTCCGTGTGGTTTTAGGCGTCGCCGAAGAGTTTTGGTGACGACGATCTTGTGTGACATGACATGATGATATCTATGCATGCGCGCCGTTTTTGGGTGTCGGGAATCGTCCTCGCAGCAACCATCGCGCTTCTTCCATTTTCTTTTCACGCGGAGCGCCGCCTGGAGACTGCAACCCGTGTGGAAGGGAGCCAGGCTGAAATTGTGAGGGAGGAGCTGGCCAGTCGTTTTCGATCGCCGTTTGTGGACCGCGTTGTCCTGGTGATCGAGGGACTTCCGCCGGCGGATTCAGAGGAAGGCGGGCAATCGCTAGCAACCATCGTGGCAGCACTGAGAGAGCAGCCCGGCGTTTCAGGAGTCGTGTCCTATCTCGAGTTGCGCGATCCCATTTTTCTGGGCCGGGGAGGCGGAACGTTTGTTCTCGTGGGGCTCACTTCGACCGGCGGTCCAGTCGAATCGCTTGTTCCGGAGCTTCATCAGCTGGTGGGCTCGCTGCAGAATCAACTGCGGGGCCGTTATCCGGCGGTGAAGCTCGAACTCACAGGCGAGATTCCACTGAATTTCGATATTCGGAAAGCGAGTGCCGCCGACGTGCATCGCGGCGAAAGCCTGGTGATCCCCGCGACCCTCGTGCTTCTGCTCGTGGCGTTTGGAAGCCTGATGGCCGCCCTGATTCCGTTGGCGGTTGGCCAGCTTGCAATTGCAACCACTCTGGCGATTACGGGATTTCTGGCCCAGCGCTGGCACTTATCCATTCTGGTTCAGAATTTGGCCACCATGCTTGGCTTAGGCCTGGGAATCGACTACGCGCTCCTGATGATCAGCCGCTTCCGGGAAGCGATAGCCGCCGGGAACGATGGACCCACGGCGGGGACGATCGCTGCACGTCAGGCAGGTCGCACTCTCTTGATTTCAGCCGCAACGGTAGCCATCGGATTTCTAGCCCTCTTGACGGTTCCGATCAGCGAAATCCGTTCGATCGGTGTCGCGGGATTTCTGGTGACCGGAATGAGTGTGTTGCTCACGAATACTCTGGTTCCGGCAGCGCTGGTATTGCTCGGTCCGCGAATTGATCTCGGCCGAATGCCCTTTACTGCGAAGTTGGATTCGCAGCGGGCCGCAAGTACCGGAAATCGCTGGCGGCAATGGGGAAGGGTAATTGTCGCGCATCCCTGGCTTGCCCTTTTTATAGCAGGTACGCCTTTGCTTCTGCTCGCCTGGCAAGTCAGGCGTTTGGATACCAGTCTCCCTCGAGGGGATTGGCTTCCCCAGGCGGCGGAATCAGTCCATGCGCTGCACACCCTTGAACGCATGGATCGTGGCGGCGTTGTGGAATCGTTGCGCGTCATTGTCGAGTTCCCAACGGATTCCATCGCGCAGGGCGACGCGGGGTGGGATGCGCTGGATCGTCTCTCCAAGCGCCTCGCGAGCGATCCTCGCAGTGACCGTGTGATTTCTATCACTACCCTTGCGCAGAGCAATCGAGCTTCCCTTACTGATCTTTCGCGGGAGACCCGTCGAACGTTCCTGAGTAGTGACGGACGAGCGGCGTTGCTTGAGGTGTTACCCGCGAGTTCGGTCTCCCTGCGCGACCAGGTCAACTGCGTGCGGGAGCTGCGTAGGACCGGCGCGCCAACTCTTACCGGTGTGCCTGGCGCAACCCTTCTCGTTGGCGGCATCCCGGCACTCAACGCTGATTATGAGACGATTATCAGAAACCGCTTTCCGCCCGTAATGGCACTGGTGGTGGGCGGGACGCTCTTTGCCCTGCTCTGCGGGTTCCGATCGATCTTTGCCGCCGTGAAGGCCATTGCACTCAACCTGTTCTCGGTGGCGGCGGCCTTCGGAGCGTTGGTTGTCGTTATCCAGGACGGACACGGAAGCAAGTTCCTGGGAGTTCCTGGGGGAACCGGTAGCGTATTCCCCCTTGTTCCGATCGTCGCCTTCGCAATCGTCTTCGGACTAAGCATGGATTACGAGGTATTTCTGGTCGCACGCGTTCTGGAAGCCAGAAGGAGCGGGCTGAGCGAAATGGATGCGATTCCGGAGGGGCTGGCTAGAACCGCGGGCCTGATTACGAGCGCCGCCGCGATCATGATCGTGGTATTCGCAGCATTCACCTTCGGAGATTTCCTGGTGGTGAAGATGATCGGATTTACGTTGGCCATTGCAGTGTTGATTGACGCGACGCTGGTCCGTATTGTGATCGGTCCCGCGCTCCTCCGTATTGCAGGCGATTGGAACTGGTGGCCTGGCGGGCTCGCCACAGAGCGCAGGGCGCCAGTGATGGCGAGTCGCGAATGATATCTATATGCGATGACACGACAAATTTGTCAGCCACGAATGCAGCGGCGTGCTCTCTCGCTGACGTCGGGAGGACGGCGAGGCGTAGCACATTCATCCACGAATCCGGCTCTTTGAACGTCAGTAGGGGGCGGCTGCAGGTTTCACCAATGGGAATGTCGGGTCGGGCAGCTCTGTCTGACGTGATGCCAATAGTTCCCTCTCGGCAGCGAGCCAGTCTTCCAGCGCAACACCGTCTGCGCTGCCGCGTTTCAAGTAAATTTCGTATGCACGCTGTTCTATCTCTTCAAGACTCGGTACCTTCTTCTCAGTGTCTGACACGACGGCACCTCATTCGGATTTTATTGGAAACTGGCAATTCGCGTGGGTCTCGTCTTCAATCGTCGGAATTACATCCAGCAAGCACCTTCTCCAGTGCCAATCTGACGTTCCGTGGAACAACCATCTACCATAAGGAAGTCTAGAACGTCGCACGGTTGCTCACGTTCGCCGTGCTTGCCCTACCATTTCTACTAGCACTTTTCTGGCTTCCACCGGAGTGCTCACCTCCCGCAAGAATGCGATGCGGGCACCTCGCGTGCTCTCTTCGGTCTTCAAGCGTACGTGAAAGCCGAGACGGTCGACCGATGTCATCACTACTTCCTGAGACTTGATTCCAGCGAATGCCCGGGCAAGTAGGACGAGCGCTTCCCCGTGATCGGTATTCATGTGCTGGATGATTTCGGTTGCAGACTCAGCCAGCGGGTCAGGCTGCGCGCTGTAATATTCCGAGGCAGAAACCCAGCCCATCACCCCGAAGCCACCCACGTAGTAAACGTCCACCACGTCCATCCGGTGAAAGGAAAAGTCGTCAAAGTCCACCCAGTATTTGCTGTCGGCATAACGCGCCAGGTAGAGTTTTCGTGCTTCAGCCACCTCCGGCGCAGGTACCGGCAGAATATTTCCTAGCAGCGTGACCCTGGACGCTCCCAAAGGATCGCCGATGGTATCAGGCTGGGTCACTAACAAGCTGGAACGCGGATCTGCTTGCACATTTTGAGTGTGCATGGCCATCGTGCTGATGAGGAAGACAGGATTCGCGTGGTCATCCAATCCATAGGGCATCACGGATCCGAATGGGAACCCGTGCTGTTTACGTGAAAGTGTCGAGAGACTTCCAACTCGGCCGAGATGCACCAAGGTACGTGCTCGCTCGGCAAATGTAGGCTCAGCGACCGTAGGTTGGTTACTCGCCGCGCTTGAGCCCGCGTGTTTCCCTGCCGTTGATGAAGACATTCCCGTGCTCCCACATGGATTCGACGCATGATCCGGCATTCTCTAGTCGCCCGGATCCTTGAAACAAGCTAGCACGTCGCGGCCTGAGGCGTCTGTTTTAAGCGCACAGGGAATTCGGGCAGGCGGGGAAAAAGGAGAGAGGCGCTCGGTAACCTCACAAGCGCCTCCTCTACTGCGTCAACTCAAACCGTACCTCACTGGATCACCTCCTTCTCGGCAGGAACGCCGATGTCGACAAGAATGTCGAATGGTCCGAGTATAACGCGGGATGGCGGAGATGTCAGAACAAGGGTTGGCAATTGCTCCCGATAAACGCGCTTGTGGTGACCGGCGGGATTTCTCACTATCGGAACCCAAGAATCCGCGCAGCAAGGCCTCCATCCCTGTCGTGAAACAGCTAACCGAGTCGCTCGAGGCGCACCGTAAGCGGATGGGACAATTGGCGGTCGGTCCAATCTTCCAATCAGGAAACGGGAGCTCACTGGGACGGAAGAAGATAAGCCCCTTAGCCCTGCAAAGCAAGGAAAAGTCCGGCAGAAACCGCAACCTGGGAGCAACCGAGATACCAGTGAAGAGACTGCCTAGCGATTCTCAATCAGTAACGTTTGGGCCGAAGCCGATCCCGTTTTGAGATAGCTAGTGATAATCCCTGTGGCTGTTGAAAAAGTCGGTTTTCCCTTGCAGTTTCTGCTGGGACGAACGAGTCGGTCTAATCGCCCATCGCTAGCGACCTCGTTGATCAGTGACTGACGAATCTCTCCAACACGCAGGATTACTTCGGCTGTTTGCTTCGTGGCATCTGACAATTGCTCAGCTGCACTATCGATCATATGTGCGCCTTTTTTGAAGTCGTGCGATGCGGTCTCTAGGTTGCCTGCCTCACGCACTGCGCGGGCGGTTTCTGTCAGGGACTTCACTGCTGTTTCGGCTGCTTTACCACATCGGTCAGCAACTTGCCCCATCGGAGCAGCAACGGGTTGCATCGTTTTGCTAAAGCTCTGCGCTACGGCTTGCGCTTTTTCCCCGATGAGAGTCAGCACGGCATCCTCAATGTGAACTGCAACCCGCCGCTCTGGGAGCATCGGCAGAATATGCCGATGGATGAAATCCTGGGCGCGGTTGACAGCCGACAACGATGCCGAATCGAGCAAAACGCCGCCGCCGTACGCAAATAACGACCCGACAATTCCCGCAAGGGTACCGGCAAAAACTCCTGCCAAATGCGATTGAATTTGCTGCAGCGTGTTGCCCTGTGTTACGAGTAGGGAACGTAACGCGAAAATAGTTCCCATGAGGCCGAACAACAAGGGCGCGTAAGAAAAGTAACGGATAGCGGACAAGGCCGCATCTCTGGTTGCCTCAAGGCGACCGACAGCGTATTCGGCTGCTGCGTCCGGGCTCAGCGGAGCGTTGCGGGCCGGATATCAAGAAAGAATTCTCGAAGAGACTGAGGGGTCCCCATTTTGGTGGATCATAGTCCTTGGGACTCCGTTCGCCACGCCTTCGCGAGAACTGATCCCGAAGGTTCAGCTATATCAGCAGTGTACTCGCGAGGAAACCGACGCTGCCGACGCCAAGCGCTATACGACCCCAGAACACGGCCTCCGGCAGAGCTCCCCTGAAAAATGCGTCCTGTATAAACTCTTTGAAAGGCTGCCACATCGTTCTCTGCCTCTTCTAGGCGTTCCAATCAACGGGGATGAATCAAAGCAGGGTTCTCAGGAGGCTCCGGTGCATCGCTGTCGACGCGGACACACCCAAGAGGATCATGTTGTTCCGGACCGGAAGCTCTGATCGGAATGCACGAAACCTGCGCGCCAAAGATACTACAATTTTCTGTATCTGACAGAAGCAATTGGTCAATCCCGCGATGACCGACCAAATGACATCGGGCTGGAGCCTCCGCAGTTGGTCACTCTTCGTGCGTCCAATCTGTGCAAGCAGGAACTCAGTGAGCACGCCCCGCTTTAGAATCCGATCCATACGAACGTGAGAGGCGTTGAAAATGCAGGAACTTGCAACAAACTTGCAACGAGTTCACCTAGCGAATCCAAGAGCAAGGACCCAAGCTATACCAACAGAATGGGTTAGATGGTGGGCCTGGGGAGAGTCGAACTCCCGACCAACGGTTTAGGAAACCGCTGCTCTATCCATCTGAGCTACAGGCCCGCGAATGATTTGATTTTATCCCGGGTTGAGACGATCCGCCGAACTTTCGAATTCGACTCAGTTTCGGCGGCCGGGTAATCGATTGTGTTCAGTGGCTCATCACGTTTACGAAGACGTCTTCGAATTTAGCGACATCCACTTTTACCTCGACGCCCGCGGGATGCAATTGCGCAGGCGGAGCCAGATGGCCCTGCCATTTTGCATCATCGCGGGCGTGGGGGCCGCTGTAGGGTAAGAAAAATGTCGGGATTTCTTTGGGCTCTTTCCACACAACCGTGTCGCCATACTTCGGCCCGTGCTCGATATCCACATCGAGATACATCGTCTCAGATTTCTGAATCACCGATGGGTCGATGAGGGCTGCGACCAGAAGTTCGTCCCACATTGCCGACCAGAGGGTGGTGCCGGCCGGCGGTTGGAAATCTATGTAGAGCTGCTTGACGTGGTTCGCGAGCGGGCCGCCGGCGTCCACAATCCGTTGCATGAGCTGCTTGCTCGACCAAACTTGGCCTCCCGCTTCCGCGGGACTGACCACGATTTGTTTCCACGGTTCGCGCATTACGATGGCCGCAGCCTCCGGATCCCACCACCAGTTCAGTTCAAAACCACCGCGCGAGTTTCCACCCATGACGTAAATGGCTTTGGTCAGCGCCACAATTTCTGGATCCATCCGGACCGCGAGCGCGATATTTGTCAGCGGGCCGGCGCAATACAAGACTACTTCGCCGGGATTCGCGCGAATCGTGTCGATAATGAAATCCGCGGCGCGACCAGACCTCGCCTTTACTTTGGGATACCCGCCCGGCGGCGCCCACGTCTCGATGGGAGGCGGTGCGTCGGGATTGAAAGAACCGTGCCACGTTGGATGGGAAACGTAGAGCTTCTCGAGCAGTTCCTGTTCGCGCTGAGTGTGAAGGAGCGGCATTTCCGCGCCTTTGATCACCGGAACGTCTGTGCGCCCGGCTTGCTCTGTGGCCCAGAGCGCAAACACTGTGGCTGGATCAACCCATTGATCGCCGCTGATTGTCGTGATGCCAAGGAGATCGACTTGCGGAGCGCGCAGTAACATGAGCAATGAAAGAAAGTTGGTCCCCTGCGGGCCAGCACTGTCCTGGTCCGCAATCACTTTGATCTTCTTCTGTGCGGCAGTTGCATGCTGCTTAGCCGACGCAACGGGAATCGTGAGGATCAACAGAATAGCGCCGCCTAGTAGAAGCAATCTCTTCATTTGACCTCGATCTTTGCTTTCGCTCACCTGCATCACCTCGAATGTTGCGGAGCCTGCGTACGAAATTCATAAAATTCAGGAGGCCGGATTGTACATGAACGGGGCCGCGCAATCGCATCGCATCGGAAAAATGTCGCTTTCGAAACAATCGTTCCGGGGAACTTTGTGGCGCTGTGGCATAATTGAAGCTTGCTTGATACGAAGTTGCCATATTGGCTTCGGGTGAGGGCTAAACTAGCGAAGATTGTGAAACTTACGAAGGCAATTCGACGCAAGTCTCTGGCGGCCCATCGCAGGCTGCGGTCGATTCGCATGATCGCGAAAGGACTAATTTCGACGCGCCACCCGTTGCTGGTGCATATCATTCCCACGCGGCGTTGCAATCTCGCGTGCACCTACTGCAACGAGTTTGACGATGTTTCGAGTCCGGTTCCCACGGAGGAAATGTTCCGTAGAATCGACCGGCTCGGCGAAATGGGGACGGGCGTAGTTACGATCAGTGGCGGCGAACCTCTGCTCCATCCCGATCTGGACGCCATCATCGCCAGGATCCGCAAGAACGGAATCATTGCCGGCCTGATTACGAATGGCTATTTGCTGGTAGCCGATCGCATCGAGCGTTTGAATCGTGCTGGCCTCGAGTACTTGCAAATCAGCATCGACAACGTGATGCCGGACGACGTCTCGAAGAAAAGCCTGAAGGTGCTGGACCAAAAACTCGCGCTGCTGGCCGAACATGCCGACTTTCACGTCAATATCAATTCCGTGCTGGGCAGCGGGGTATGCAGTCCAGAAGATGCTTTGCGAGTGGCACATCGCGCGATCGACTTGGGATTCACCTCCACGGTGGGGATCATTCATGACGGCAACGGGCAACTCCAACCGCTGGGCGAACGCGAGCAACAAGTTTTCGAAGAGATAATGTCGCTAGGGAAGAAGTCGTTCTCACGATTGAATTATTTCCAACACAACATCGCAAAGGGACGCGAGAACAACTGGCGTTGCCGTGCAGGTTCGCGCTATTTGTATATTTGCGAGGACGGCTTAGTTCATTACTGCTCGCAGCAGCGTGGGTATCCTGGCGTTCCGCTGGAGAATTATTCCGATGAGCAGCGGCAGCGCGAGTTTCTGACGAAGAAGGGCTGCGCTCCTCGCTGCACCGTATCGTGCGTTCACCAGATTTCCGTAGTTGACTTCTGGCGCTCTCCGCAAACGATAGATGCCGCACCTCCTTCCGCGTCTGAGACGCTCGTTCAACTAACTGGTTCGACAAGCCAGCACTAGAGCAGCCTATTGGCGTTTTCGGCCTCTCATATATTTGAAGGTGGCGCCTCCCACCATGTCGGACCTTCCCCGCTAGTTGTTTGAACAACTAAGGCCAATCGCAAGAAGTTTCCTATTGCAAAGAGCAAGGGTGTGGATTACAAGTCCACCATAAACGATTCAATTCAGGCTCTGTTCAGGGACGGAGCGAATCTCCTGTGCCATTCAATACTGCTGCACTGGCGACTCCACGCTCGCGAATCGATTTCCACGCACAAGTTTCGAGGAGGGTGTGTCGATGCGCCTTGGCAAATTCGCATTCGTCGTACTGCTGCTCGTAGGCCTTTTACTGCTGGCATCCAGCCGTGTGGAAGCACAGGTGAACACGGTGAACTTGTCGGGAACAGTGTTCGACCCCCAGCAACTCGCTGTGAAAGACGCCAAGATTACGCTGAGGAATACCGCGAACGGCGCCGAGCGCGGAGCGACCAGCGACTCAAACGGACGGTACGAGATTATCGGAATCCCTCCCGGAACCTATTCGCTGACAGTAGAGGCACCGGGTTTGGCAGTTTTGAAAGACGAATCCCTGAAGCTCGCGCTCGGCACGACACCCGAGTACAACCCCTATTTGCAGCTCAAGACGACGAACGAGACCATCAGCGTGGTGGCTGCGCCCGATCTTGTGGAAACAACAAAGACTGACGTATCCACGACGATCAGCCAGACTCAGATTGACAATCTTCCGATCAATGGCCGCAACTATATCAATTTCACGCTATTGAATTCACAGGCAGCGCGAGACGACACTCCTTCCATCGGCGCGGCACCAACCAGCGGACTGAATTTTGGGGGGCAGCGGGCCAGATCGAACGAAGTTTCAGTAGACGGCGCGGATGCTGTGGATAACTCCGTCAACGGTGTGCGTGCGACCGTGTCGCAGGAGGCTGTGCAGGAATTTCAGGTGATTACAAGCAACTATATGCCAGAATACGGACGAGCGATGGGAGGCGTCGTAAATATCGTAACCAAATCCGGATCGAATCAAGTTCACGGCGACGTTTTCGGCTTTCTCCGCAATGGAGCGCTTCAAGCGCGCGACCCATTTTCGGTGAAGGTTATTCCCAGTGCCACGACCGGCTTTGAAGCTATTCCGGTGAAGCAATCGTATACACGCGTTCAAGGCGGGGCGACCATCGGAGGACCGATTCAGAAGGATAAGACCTTTTACTTTTTCAGTTACGAAATCACGAGGCGGCAGGAAACAGGATTTTCCAGCATCGGTCAGGACAATTTCGGCTTACAAAGCATTCCTGCACCCGCCCCTTGCTTCCCGGGGCAAACGTCGGGTTTTGTGACTCCCGATCAGGCTAAGTTCATCGCTGCGAATCCGACTGTATTGGGCGCACAGTATTTCTGCGCCGCTTCGCTAAGCGCACAGACCGCCATATTCGGAAATACAGGAGTATTGCCTCCGCCACTTAATATTTTTCCGTCAAGCAATGCGACCGTGCCCGTCTCCTATGTTGGACTTGCTTCCACTGTCGGAAATTTTCCGACGTCCGAAGGCACCAGCCTCTGGTCGTTGAGACTCGATCACATTTGGAATACGAAAAATAGCTCGTTTATTCGCGCTAGCGTTTCACCGTCCACGATTACGGGAATCGAGGTGAACGCCGAGAACCAGAACTTCGGGCAGAATGCGGGGTCGCGTACCTCGGTGCAGCAAACCCGTGACCTTGCTATCGTCGGACAGCACACTACTTCCATTAGCAGCACGCTCTTTAATGAGTTTCGCTTTCAATACGCGCGGCGAGGCTTGCATTACGGGTTCTCGCCGCTCCCCGGTGGAGACTTGCCCGCTGTAAATATCACGGGCGCCGCGTTTTTCGGGAGAGAACCTTTTTCCACCGAGGATCGCATCGAAAGACGTTTCCAGTGGACTGATAATCTCACGTGGATTAAGGGCGCGCATACTCTGAAGTTTGGCGCCGATACGAACTTAATTCAGTTGAGATCGTCCAAATCGGAAATCTTGACGTTGAACTATGGCGGGGTCTATTCGTTCGGCGGGCTCGACGCTGGCTCCATCAGTGACGCATTCGGCGCTGCGGGCGCTCCAGGGTTCTCCGCTGTTCAAGCGTACGGTTTTGGATTGCCAACCTCGTTTATCCAAGGAATTGGTCAATCGGACCGACCCTTTAACGTGAAGACGCTCGGTGCCTTTGCGCAGGACAGTTGGAAGATAAACCGCAAGCTTACCCTGAACTATGGATTGCGCTATGACATTGAATGGATGCCGATTTTCAAACCGGCGACAGCATTGAATGTCGCTGGAGAGAAGGCTTTCGGCGTCGTCGAGGGAATTCCTACGGATACGAACAATGTTGCGCCCAGAATTGGCATCGCGTGGGATCCTTGGGGCAACGGCAAGACCGTAATTCGCGCGGGGTACGGATTTTTCTACGACCACCCCGCACTTGCTCTGGCGTTTCTAGCGACAGCGGAGGATGGGGCCACGTCCGCGCTTCTCGAGACGGCAGGCGGCGCCCCTTGCGCGGGCAACACGCCGGTTCCAAATACTTGTCTTGCGGATCTGAATCCTTTCGCGTTAAACGCGACGAATATTTTTCAGGGATTGCTTACAAGCACGGGCAATGCGCTCACTGGATGTACCCCCATGCCGCCGGCTCTACCATTTGTAATGTGTTACCAGCCGGATCAGCAGCGGTTCAATCCGTTTCAAGCGAATTCTATTTTTACGAACCAGAATTTTATAACTGCCGGATATCCGTTGACGCTGTTGCCTTTCACAATTCCGGTCACCAAGAATTTTCAGTACGCGCTCGCGCAACAGGCAAACCTGACGGTCGAGCGGGAAATCACCAAGGATTGGAAGATCAGCGTAGGCTACAACTACACGCACGGCACGCATCTCGATCGCACGATTAACATCAGCGTCGCTGAACCGCGGTTGCTCACAAGCAATGATCATAATGCGATTCTCGCCGGGCTTGTCACGCCTGGCACTAATCCTCAAGGCATCCAGGTTCCAGGCACAGCAGATATCAACACTGTGTGCCCGGGTGGCATTCCCGCTGCGAATACCGCCGGCGGCGGTAGCATCGCCTTCGGAACTCCCGCTGGTCCGCTAGCTCCGAGTATTTTGGGGCTCGGTTTTACTGGTCCAAACTGTAGCGGGACTGCGGTCGGTTTTATTGGCAGCGCCGCTGTTTTCAATTTCTTTCGGCCCTCCGGCCCCAATCCTTCATTCGCTAGCGCCGTGAACCCAGGCAATCCGGCAGCAGGTTATCAAACGCTTGTAGCTCTGGCTGGGGCTGCGGGATTCCCAACCGGTTTCGCTGGCACCCAAATCCCGTGGAGCGATGTGAATCCGCAAACATCGACCGGAAATTCGCTCTATAACGCGTTCACCCTCACGGTGACCAAGCGCTTCTCGCATGGCATCGAACTGCTTTCCAGCTGGACGTACTCGCACACGATCGACGATTCCACGGATCTCTCGACCTTGCTGAACCCGCAAGACAACAGCTTTCCCAATCTTGACCGCGGCAATTCTGATTTTGACCAGCGTCATCGCTGGATCACAAGCGCCGTTTTTCAAAGCCCTTACCATCAAAGCGATTCCGGATTCTGGAAGAAATTCTTCGCAAACTTCACCGTTTCGCCGGTCGTTGAGCTTGCTTCAGGACGGCCCTACAACGTGCTGATAGGCTCGGATCCCAATCTCGACTTTGGTACGGCCACCAACCGCCCTTCGTTTATCAAAACGAATTCAGCTCCGCCGGGATCGGTCACCTCACCGTTTATCAAGGGGTTTGCATTTGTGGATCCTGACCGCTGTATCGGCAGCGACGGCACGCCCTTTTCGTTTCCCGACGTGCCTTCGCCGTTCTATGGTTGTACCGGCACGCTTGGACGCAACGCCTTCGCTCGCCCCGGATTTTTTCAGATTGACCTGCGCATTTCGCGAACAATTCCGATCACTGAACGCTTCAACCTTCAAATCATCGCGGATGGATTCAACATGTTGAACCGTTTCAATGTAAGCGACGTCAACCCACTCTGCGATCCGATTTCGGGAACATGCGCCGCCGGGCAACCCACTGCAGCCTTCGATCCAAGGACGTTTCAGTTCGCTCTGAAAGTTAATTTCTAGATTCAGTTCGCTTCGGGCCAGAAAGCAACAGCGCGCAGCCTTGCAACATTCACCCATCGTGCTAACCTGAATCTTTGAAGTTAACATTCGCGTTATTGAGAAAGGTGTTCCCATCATGAGTCCAGTCGTTTGGCTCATTTTCGGCATCCTCGCGATTGTAGCGGTCGTGGCGATCTTATTATCCGCCACGCGCCGTACAGACGCCCAACTCTCCGCCGTCCGCCAGGAAATGCAAATTTCGCTCGCCACCCAGTCGCACACCGTTCTAGCGCAGATGAACAGCCTCATGCAGTCGGTTACACAGCAGCTCGGCCAGGTGAGGCAAGAGCTGCAGACCGGCGTCGCATCCTCCGGCCAGCTCGCAAGCGCCGCGCAGGCTTCCATGGCACAGCAACTGCAAGCCTCGAACGAAGCGATTCGCAAGCTAAGCACCCAGCTCGCGGAAGTACAGCAAGCCGGACGCGATCTTTCGCAATCCGCGCAAACGCTGCACAACGTCCTCGGCGGAGCGAAGACGCGAGGCCTGCTTGGCGAAGTGGCGCTCGAGCGCCTCCTCGAAGACGCTCTTCCACGCAGCGCCTACGAAATGCAGTTTCGTTTCGCATCCACAGGAGCGATCGTCGATGCGATCGTGCGCACGGGCGAATACTTGCTTCCCATCGATTCGAAATTCCCGCTCGATGCGTACCGGAGGCTCGCGGAGACGGGCGATGACGCTCGCCGCGAATTCTGCGTAGCAGTTCGCAAACATGCTGACTCAATCGCGGAAAAATACATTTTGCCCGACGAACACACCTTCGATTACGCCCTCATGTTCGTTCCATCGGAAGGTGTTTACTACGAACTCCTCATGAGCGAGGACTCGAAGTTCGGACAAGTGGACGGTTACTGCCGCAGCAAACACGTTTTTCCCGTATCGCCGAATACTTTCTACGCCTGCCTCAGCGCCATCGCGAGTAACTTACAGGGACAGAAAATTGCTGAGAACGTCCGCCACTTGGTAGCCAGCCTAGAAGGTCTTAAGAAGCAGTTCGAATCGTTCGGAGACGTGTACGACAAACTCGGCAATCATCTCCGCCACGCTCAACAAAGTTACGAAGAAGCCGATAGCCGCCTCAGCCGCACGCGAAATACCCTCGAACAGATGTCGCAGGGTGCGCTGCCGGACGGAGTTGCCAAAATCCTTGAAGCTGCTTCGAGTGAGCAATTAAAGCTAAGTTGATGCTCGCGCCGCTTCCAGCAGCGTTCGAAAGCGGCCCGGTATCGTCGTGGAGACCATTTTTTCGAGGTCCTGCCTCACTTTTTCACGATCCTTGGGGTGCGTCGCGACGCGCCCTGCTTCGTCATTCACGCGATGCTGCAAGGCCTTCGGTGCGAGTAGCACCGCGGCGCGAAGATATCGCTCCGCTGCCGGAATATCGGGTAACGGGATCAATTTTGCGTTAAAAGAATAATCTCCCGAGCGTATGGCGCTGATCTGCACCTGCGCAATGTTACGGCTTCCGCCAGTGGTCCTCACTTCCTGGATGTCTCCCTTCAGGAATTCCAGCACGCCGGGCGTCTCGTTTTTAATAGTTAGGTCGAGTGGTGCGTTCGAACCTTCCACATGCACCGTCAGCTCGCTTCTTTGCCCTGGGACCGGCGCAGCCTGGGGAGCTTCGAACTGGAGTGAGACGAGAGTCGTCGTAGCATTCCGCTGAGTGCCGGACGAGTCGACCGTCAGTTTCGCGACACCCGGAACTGCTCTAGGGCTTGGCAGGACGATGAGACATTCGGGCGAGGAAGCCACGATGAGAGCTCGGTCGTCATTCATCGTCACGCGATTCGCGTCCGCATCGCCGCGAAATCCTCCGCCGCAAATCGGGAAACGATCTCTGAGCGAAATCACAGGCGCCACTGTTAAGCCCTGCTCGGCCGCCTGCGCGTTGGGCGAAGGAGTTTCGTCTACCAGCGCAACCGCCGAAGCCCCCGAAGCTTCCGCAAACAGGACGCCTGGCTTTGCGGGCGCTGTGAAAAACACGCGGCCCGTTGCGTCTGTCTTCAAACTTTGGCCGTCACCGATCACCACGGTCACATTAGGCGCCAGCCGGCCATCTGCGCCGAGGATCGCTAGTGTCGCAGGGCGGCCGGCGATGACTCTGGGCGGCAGAACGATCGTCACAAACCAGGTGGCCGAAGGCGTAGTCTGTGCCTGCGCTGAAAACGAAATCAGACCGACAAGAACAAAAACACCGGAGGCGATCTTGCGAAAAAAAGTAGACATCGTGTTGAAGGCTTTGTCTTGCAGGTGAGGGCGAGTGGCGAACCTCAAGAAGAGAGCGCCCCTCGCTCGTACACGCGCGCCTCGCGAAACAAGCGAAACAACTCCGGCTCGATTTCTTTTGCTCGAACGCAATCGTCGAGAATCCCCAGCGCGCGATCGGTCGCCACTGCTCGTTTGTACGGGCGATCGGCAGCCGTCAACGCGTCAAAAATATCGCATATCGTCATCATTTTGGTCGGCAACGGAATCTGATCACCCCGCAGCTTGTTAGGATAGCCGGTACCGTTCAATTTCTCGTGATGCGCGCGCGCAATCTCCGGAACCTTTTTCAGTTCGCTGGTCCATGGGATCTGGCTCAAAAAGTTATACGTGTGCACCACGTGCGATTCGATCTCGAGCCGCTCAGCCGCATTCAGGCTTCCTTTCGGAATTGAAAGCAGTCCCACTTCGTCCGGGTTCAGGTATGGCGATTCTACGCCCTGCGGATCGAGAAACAGGTGCTTCGCGATTTCTTGCAGCCTGCGCGAGTGTGTGTGCTCGAGCAGGGTCGGCTCATTCGACTCGATGATCAATTCGAGATACTCGGCAACCATTTTTTGCCGTTGTTCAAAATCCTCGCTCAGGCGCGCGATTTCCTGAAGCGCGTCACCTCGGTCGCGCTCGAGGTACACCTGAAGCTTTCGCCGCACGTTGCTTGCTTCGAGTTCTTTGCGGATGTAGTTAAACCGCTGCCGCACCAACTCTATCTGCAGTGGATAGAGCTTCTTGGCCTTTACCAGCACTTCCTCCCGCACACCCACCTTGCCAAAATCATGCAGCAGAGCTGCGTAACGTATCTCCTTCATCTGTTCGCGATCGAAATGAGTCTCGGCGTATGGACCGCTTGCCGCTGCATCCGCGGCTTCAGCGAGGGCTTGCGTGTAAGTGGCAACGCGAAGAGAGTGGCCCGACGTAGTGGGGTCGCGCTGCTCGATGGCCGTCACTGCCGCACTCACAAATCCCTCGAACAATGTCTCGATATCGTTGTAGAGCTTCCGATTCTCGTACGCCACAGCTGCCTGTGAAGCTAGTGATAGGGCCAGCCGCACCGACCGCTCGCTGAACGGCTGCACGTATTTCGCGACGTCCTCGGCATCTTTGAGGCGCAAAGCCAAGTTGCGCTTGGAGTTGATAAGCTGCAATACGCCAATCACTTCGCCCTTCGCATTCTTCATCGGTAACGCGAGAAGCGAGCGTGTGTGGTAGCCTGACTCGCGGTCGTAACGATCGTTAAATCGAAACGGTAGATCTGCGGGAATTTTGTAAGCGTCCGCAAAATTCAGCACTTCACCACGCAACGCAGTGTAACCGGCCATCGAATCTTCGGCGAGCGGCAGCGTGAACTCTTGAAAGGGAAATTCAAAGCTGTCGTTTTGGGTCAGCTTGAACCGAAGGCGGCGCCCATCATGCGTGTCCTCCTCCACTAGATAGAGCGAACCCGCATCAGCACCAGTGATGTCGCGCGCTTTTTTGAGGATAAGACTGAGCAGAACGCTGATATTGCGCTGCGATGAAAGCGCAACGCCGATCTCGTTCAATTCTTCACGCTCTCGTTCCGCCACTTTCAACAATTGACGCGTGGCGCGTAATTGACTCGCAAGCTTCTCGGCTTTCGATCCCGTTTCGCGGAGGAGCTTTTTCTTCGCGGGCATATTGTTCGAAAATCGTCTCCCGTATCACTCCGAAAACGCGTCACAGTATAGCGGAAGCGACGCAGCGGAGCACGTGTACGCGTTCGCCGAACTGTCTCGCGGTTCTTGCCTTGAATCCACCGCAACCGTTTGTTAGCCTTGCGCCGATTCGTTCCTCTTAATCAGTCACAGGTGGATTCACATTAAGTATGCCCGACCGCTTAGGCCAACGACTTGTAAACCTCCTGCGCCAATGGTGGAACCACAAGGGTTCGCTGACGATCAGCCTGATCGTGACGCTCGCCGCTCTGGCCGTCTATTACGTGACTTTCTTGGGAGAGCGGCCCATGCCGCTATTCGATTCCATCTACCGGCTGGAGCTCAGCAGCCTCGATTATCGTTTTCAGGTGCGCGGGCGGACAAAAATAGATCCGCGCATCGTGATCGTTGATATCGATCAACAGTCGCAGGAAGCTCTCGGTCACTGGCCTTTCCCGCGCTTCCATTTCGCTCGCTTGCTCGACAACATCCGTGAGGATGGCGGCAAGGTAGTGGCCTTTGACATCACGTTCAGCAAACCGGACGAAACTGCCAAGCCACTCGACGAGCTTTCAGCGCAGTTGACGGAGCAGCAGAAGAAAGGGGCACCATCAAATCCGGCACTAACCGCGCGAATCGAAGCTCTTCGGAAGGAATACGACTACGATCAGCAGTTCGCGGACGCGATTAAGCGATTCGGTCACGTTGTGCTTGGAAACTATTTCCTCTATACACAAGCCGACTTGCAAGGTGTGTCACAAGATGCGCTTCGCACGTACGCAGATTCCATTGCGTTTTTTACTTTTCCAGAGGTTCGGCCACTGCCCGCATACCGGGGGAAAGGAGAAGAGGGGAGGGTCCAACTCATTGATAAGTACGAACAACTCGGACTCGTCCCGCGGGGGGCGGAAGCCAATAGTAAATTGCTGACAGGGGCTGTGAGCTCCGAGTTGGGTGGAACCGGTTACTTCAACGTTGTAATCGACGCCGACGGTGTGGTTCGGCGTGTAGCACTTGCGACCCCATACGGCCTTGACCTCGACCGTGCAAATTGGGACATGTACGCGTCAATTGATGTGCAAGCACTTCGGCTGTATCTCGGTGCGAAGGACAAGACCGTGCTGTGGTACGGCAAGAATGGAGTCGCGTCAGTCGAATTTGGACCCGGGTTGATAGTACATCCGGACGACGTGAGTCGAGTGCTGGTCAATTTTCATGGCCCCGCTCGAACATACCCATATGTTTCCTTCGCCGACGTCGCAAAGAAACAATTCCCTCCGGGCACATTCAAAAACAAGATCGTTCTCGTCGGCGCCTCGGCAACTGGCATCGGCGATAATCGCGTCACGCCGTTCGGCGGTCTCGATTTTCCAGGTGTCGAAGTGCACGCCAATCTGATCGACAACATTCTCAATCGCCAATTCATCAAGCGCGACGCAAGAGAGGTGCTGACAGACCTATTTTTCATCCTTCTGTTTGGTATTCCCCTTGGAATTTGGCTCGCCGTTGTACAACCACGCTGGATGGCCCTGGGTTTTGCGCTGTTGCTACCGTTTGCCGCGATTGTCTACTTCGCGTTTTTGCACGGCTCCTGGCTGAACTTCATCGTTCCGGCGCTGTTTACTCTTGTTCCCAACGTCAGCCTCGTCGCTCTCTACCGCGTCTTGATCGAAGAACAGGAAAAACGCAAAGTTCGCGGCGCCTTCCAGCAATACGTGAGCCCCGAAGTGATTCGGCGCTTGCTCGCCGATCCCGAACGCGTGAAGCCTCGAAAATCCGAGATCACCATCCTGTTCAGCGACGTTCGCGGATTCACTTCTATTTCGGAATCGCTCGACGCTCAGGAACTCGCCGACCTGCTCAATGGGTACCTCACGGAGATGACGCGCATCATCTTCCGCAACCAGGGCACGCTCGATAAGTACATCGGTGACGCTGTCATGGCGCTCTGGGGCGCTCCGTTCGACGAGCCGGATCACGCGACGCGGGCCTGCGAAGCGGCGCTCAGCATGCTCGCGCGCCTTGCCGAACTGCAGAAAGAATGGCGCGCTCAGGGTCGGCCGGTGATGGATATCGGCATCGGAATCAACACGGGTATCGCATCAGTGGGCAACATGGGTTCGTCACTGCGCTACGGATACACAGCGATGGGCGATTCTGTGAACCTCGCGTCGCGTCTGGAGGGCCTCAATAAGGAGTACGGCACGCGAATCATCATTAGTGAATCCACCTATAAGGCGATGCGAAGCGATCGAGTACTCATGCGTGAACTCGACATGATCCGCGTGAAGGGCAAGCTTCTTCCCGTCACAATTTACGAAGTGCTCGACGCCGTGGCGCTCGGAGATGAAGGCAAAGAACTCCTGGAGCTTTTTGCCCGCGGTCAGAAAGCGTACAAGCAGCGCGATTGGCGTGCTGCCGGACAAGCCTTCGAACAGGTTCTCGACCGCTGGCCCGATGACGGACCCGCTCGCATTTTTTTACGTCGTTGCGAAGAGTATCTAGCGGACGAGCCGGAAGCTGATTGGGATGGCGTATACGTGATGAAACACAAGTAGCTGTTCGAGGAAAATAGACGATCTCAAACCACCAATAAGTCCTAGTTGTCGAGCCGCACGACGAACGTAGTGAACTGCTCGGTGTTGTGGAGTTGCTCGGCGAGCGATCGCGCCGCCTCCTCGCTCGCCAGCCGGCCTATCCGAACACGATAGAAGGTTCCATTTGGCGATTCGAATGGCACCACGCTCACCGGCGGATATCGCGATTCGAGTTGCACCTTCAATCGCGCGGCATTCTCCTGCACCAGAAATGCTCCCACCTGCACGCCGAAGTACCCCACCGACGGATTTGGGCCCGAAATCACTTCCAGTCGTACATGGGCGGTTCCGGGGCCCACCATTTCAATAGCCTGCGCGGCAGACAGCGATAAATCGATCACCCGATTCGCGACGAATGGGCCGCGATCATTGATGCGCACTTCGATCTGCTTCCCGTTGGTCAGGTTCGTCACCCGAACCATGGCGTTAAACGGCAGCGTGCGATGCGCTGCGGTGAATTCGTGCATGTCGTAAATTTCGCCGTTGGACGTGCGGCGCCCCTGGAAAGGATAGCCGTACCACGAAGCGACCCCTTCTTCCACCCATCCATTGGCTGGCGTCTGTTGGCCGTGTGCTGGCGGAGTAGAGGTCGTAGGCTGTGGTGGCGGAACTTGCTGAGGAAGCGGAGTCTGAGCGGGAGGAACTTGCGTCTGTCGCGGCTTGCGATTGCAACCCCCGACGAGAAGTATCGACGACACAAGCGGAAGCGCAAAAAATAAAAACGCCTTTGTGCGAACGCGGCCGCAAATCTGATTCGGCACAGCCGAAAATTCGCTCCGCCTGTCGCGGAGCGTCACTCGTTATCCCGATTCACTTGTTTCGTCTCATTTTCGGTATTATAGGAACGCACTCACAATCGCGCAAGGAAGCGTACCGTACTTGCATCACACCTTCACAAATGATTCGATCGGATACATGAACGTCGGATTCGTAAACAGATGAGCGGCTTTTTCGGCCGCGGAAAGCAAGGACGCCCACAGCTCTGCCCTTCCTGCGGCACCCTGGTCGGCGCGAATGCCACGCGCTGCCATCAATGCGGCGCCAACCTCACATTCTCGATGGCCGCCGCCAGCCGTTCTCTCGGGAACCTGCTCCCCGCAACAGCCCCCGCCACCTACGGCATTCTCGGATTCAGCTGCCTGCTTTATATCGTTACCCTGCTCGTCACGCTTCGCACAAACGGCCTTCAGCCCCCGGGCGGGGGCGGAATTTTTGCGCTGTTTGGTATCGGCGGCATCGACGGGAACGTTCTTACCCGTTTCGGGATGTCTTACCCGATGCCCGCTGATCTTATCCAACCGTGGCGCTTGGTAATGGCCGTATTCCTTCACGGCAGCCTGATGCATATCGTCTTCAACATGTGGGTGCTGATGGATATTGGCCCGCAGATTGAAGAGCTTTACGGCTCAGCGCGATTTTTCTTTATCTATGTCGCGACAGGAATCGGTGGATACCTTCTAAGTAGCACTCTCAGCGGACACCCCAGCATGGGGGGATCAGGCGCCTTGCTCGGATTGATTGGCGTGCTCCTCGCAATCACCACGGGGCGCAAAAGCGCGGGTATGCAAATGCTCCGCAGCCAGATTATTCGGTGGCTCATTTACATCGCGATTTGGGGATTTCTGTTTCCCGGGATTGATAATTACGCGCATTTCGGCGGACTGGTCGCAGGGTTTGTCCTGGGAAAAATCATGGCGGATCGGCCGCCCGGTTCTCCGGAAGAGCGCAATCGCGCAAACGCTCTTGGCTGGGCGACCGCACTCGTCGTAATAGCCAGCGTTGCGTTCATGATGAAGGGGCTCATTCAGAGCGGCGGCTAAAGACCCATCCGATTTCAGTTGACGAATTAGCTTCAAACCCCAGCGTGAAGCTGCCGCGACACAACAATGCTGTAATGCAATCCCGAAATCGCCAGAAACACAGCCACCAGATAAGTGCATGTGTAGCGCACGACCCATAGGAAATGGTTGTCCCAAATCGCTAGCACAAGCACCAACACCACGAGCAGTATCTCGAAAAATGTAGTCGCCTTTCCCCAAATGCTCGGCGGAAAAGGCCGGTAGCCAACGGTAATTAAAATTACCGCGCATGCTACCAGAATCAAAACGTCGCGCCCCAGCACCAGAATCGTCAGCCACCACGTAATCTTCCCCTTCAGCGCCAGAATAAAATAAGACGACGAAAGCAGAAGCTTATCTGCAATCGGATCGAGATACGCTCCAAGCGGCGTTCTCTGATTCAACCCGCGCGCCAGCAGCCCATCCAGCGCGTCGCTCACGCCGGCCGCCACCAAAATCCCCAGCGCCAGGTCGTACCGCTCATATTCGATCGCAATCAGAAACACGGGCAAGAAAGCCAGGCGCAGAAATGTGAGCTGGTTTGGAACGGTCAGGATTCGACTGGGCATGGAATGAACCTGGGCGTAGAAATCCGCGTCAACTTCGCATCACACAAACTGCGCGAGATAATCCGGCAGAGAGCGCCCTACCTTTTTGGCAAACACTTCCGCCAGTGAAGGAATCGAGCCGCGCGCCTCGTCGAGCGCGATCCTCTCAATTCGCAGCATCGGAAAAAACAAAGTGGGCAAGCCCATTCGATCGCCATCCGGATGCAGTATCTGGCTCACGAAATCATCAAACGAGCTCAAATCGATCCCGCGTAAAGTCACTCCGGCATTCGAAATATCCACAAGCTCGCCCCACAGCTTTTCCTTCGGCGAGTGCAGACTAATCACCACGATCGAATGAGGCTGCATTCACTCTCCTCGGAATCCGTTGCGCGTATGGTATCGCACGTAGTGCGCAGCCAACATGCCACAATACGTCGACCACGTAATCTTTTCGCGCGCTGCCGCACGCCGCGCGGCGGCCTCGCCGATCGCTCCTCACATCGCCATCGTCTTCAGATCGGGCGAACGCAAAAGCTTCGGCTCGGTCACCTTCTGCACGTCCTCAGGCGTCACGCCGGCCGCCACTTCGCGCAGCACCAACCCCTCAGCCGTCACGTCGATCACCGCAAGCTCCGTCACGATCATATCCACCACGCCAACGCCGGTCAGCGGCAGGCTGCACGTCTTCACGATTTTCGGTTCGCCGTCTTTCGTGGCGTGCTCCATCGCAATGATCACGCGCTTCGCACCCGCCACCAAGTCCATCGCGCCGCCCATACCTTTCAACATTTTCCCGGGGATCGCCCAGTTCGCGAGATTTCCTTTTTCATCCACCTGCAACGCACCCAACACGGTCACGTTGATTCGCCCCCCGCGAATCATTCCGAATGACTCCGCGCTTGAAAAATACGAGCAGCCGGGAATTTCCGTAATCGTTTCCTTGCCCGCATTGATAAGGTCCGCGTCCTCTTCGCCTTCGTAAGGATACGCGCCGATTCCTAGCATCCCGTTCTCCGACTGCAGCACAACCTCCATCCCCGGCGGCAGATAGCTCGGAATCAGCGTCGGCAATCCAATCCCGAGATTCACGTAGTATCCATCGCGCAACTCACGAGCCACGCGTCGTGCAATCACTTCCCTCTTATCGATTTCAGTCGTTCGTTCCGCCATTCCGTCTCCCGCTATTGCCGTTTGCGGACTGTCCGCCGCTCGATCCGCTTTTCGTATTGCGTGCCCTCAAAAATCGCATCAACAAAAATCCCCGGTGTGTGAATGCAATCCGGGTTCAGGTCGCCAAGCTCGACGAGCTCTTCCACTTCCGCAATCGTGTAATCCGCCGCCGTCGCCATCACCGCATTGTAATTTCGCGCCGTTTTCCGATAGACCAAATTCCCCCACCGATCCCCCTTCCACGCTTTAATAAAAGCGAAATTCCCGCGCAGCGAGGGAACCAGCACGTGCGGACGCCCGTCGAATTCGCGGACCTCTTTCCCTTCCGCAGCTATCGTCCCGTAGCCTGTCGGCGTGTAAAACGCCGGAATCCCCGATCCGCCGCATCGAATGCGCTCGGCCAGCGTTCCCTGCGGATTCAACTCCACGTCGATCTCTTTTTTCAGTGCGAGCTGCTCGAAAGTTTTATTTTCGCCCACATAGCTCGCAATCATCTTCTTCACCTGTTTTGTCTGCAGCAGCAAGCCGATACCGAAATTGTCGACGCCAGCGTTATTCGACACCAATGTCAGATTTTTCGAGCCCTTACGCTGTAACGCTGCGATCAAATTTTCCGGAATGCCACACAGACCGAAGCCGCCAAGCAAAATCGTCGCGCCATCTTGAATTTTAGCGACCGCCTCATCGGCATTCGCCACTCGCTTGTCCATTCACCTCTCCCGAGGGTCCGCAGTTACCGTGCGTCCAGCATTTCTAACTCTATTTAACGCGGTTCATCTTAGTACATAGGGTACGGAGTGCAAGTGCGTGGACCGACAAAGGTTCTGTGGCTTTTGGGGGAACTCCTAACTTTCCTCGACCCCACGTCGGCTTATGCCTTCAAGCGCGGCGCGTTTCAGGACGCGAATTCGCTCCGCCACAGCTTCCGCAGCAGCCTCGGGTGATGCAGCCTTCTCGATTTCGGCGACGAGCGCTGATCCGACGACCGCCGCATCGGCAATCCCGCCCAACACCGTAACGTGCGTCGGCAGCGAAATCCCGAAACCGACAGCGATTGGAAGCGTCGTGAACTTTCGAATCCTGCGCGCCAAGCCCGGAAGTTCTGCAGGAAGCGCTTCTCGCGCCCCGGTAACGCCCGCGCGCGAAATCAAATAAAGAAACCCGCTCGACGCTTGTGCAATCTTCTCGATTCGCGCATTGGTCGACGTGGGGGCCACCAGGAAAATTGCATCGAGACCATTCGCATGCATCACAGCTCGATACTCATCGGCCTCTTCGAGCGTCAAGTCCGTCGCAAGAACTCCATCCGCGCCGGCCGCCGCAGCAGCTACCGCAAATTTCTCAAGCCCCATCTGCAAAATCGGATTGAAATAACTGAAAAGCACGAGCGGCACATCCGTCCCCAAACGAATCCGCCGGACGAGATCGATGACGCCCGCTAGGGTGGTTCCCGACCGCAGAGCCCGTTCGCTCGCCCGTTGAATCGTTGGACCATCCGCAACAGGATCGCTGAACGGCACGCCCAGCTCGATTACGTCCGCGCCCGCTGCCGCGGCTGCAACAACAATCCTTTCGGTGGCCTCGAAGGAAGGATCGCCTGCGGTGATGTAGGCGACAAGCCCGAGCTCGCCTTTGCCCGCCAACTCGCGGAACTTCCTGGAAATCCGTCCGCCTGCGGCCGGCGCTCGTCCCACCTGTGCAGCCGCCTTCGAAATCGCGGGATCAGACATACCGCGACAGCGTCTCCATGTCTTTATCGCCGCGTCCGGAGACGTTCAGAATCACAATTTCGTGCTGCCTCATTTTTGGAGCGCCTTTGATGAGCTCCGCAATGGCGTGCGCCGATTCGAGTGCGGGGATAATTCCTTCAAGTCGCGCGAGCGTTTTCGCAGCCTGTATGGCCTCCCCGTCGCTCACCGCCGTGTATTCCGCGCGTCGCTGATCGGCCAGCCATGCGTGCTGCGGACCAATCGCTGGGTAATCAAGACCTGCCGACACCGAATGCGTCGTCGAAATCTGGCCGTCTGCCGTCTGCAACACGTATGTGTATGTTCCTTGCAGCACACCGGGACGCGCTCCCATGAATCCTTCAGCTGCTGCCAGGCGCGACGCATGCTCGCCGAGAGATTTTCCGCGCCCGCCCGCTTCGACACCAAGCAGCTGTACGCTCTTATCGCCGAGAAACGCGTTGAAAAGCCCAATCGCATTCGACCCGCCACCTACACAGGCTATTAGCAAATCGGGCAGGCGTCCCTCCGCCTGCATGATTTGTTCGCGCGCTTCTTCGCCGATCACTTTATTAAAATCGCGCACCATTTGCGGATATGGATGCGCGCCAAGGACCGACCCGAGAAGATAGTGCGACGTCGCGATATTCGTAACCCAGTCCCGCATCGCTTCGTTGATCGCATCTTTCAGCGTGCGGCTGCCAGAATCGACTCCAATCACTTCGGCTCCAAGAAGCCTCATCCGAATCACATTCAGGCGCTGCCGTTCCATGTCTTCCGTGCCCATGTACACGGTGCATGTGAGACCGAGCCTCGCCGCGACGGTCGCCGTCGCAACGCCATGCTGCCCGGCGCCTGTCTCCGCCACCACACGGCGCTTCCCCATCCGCACCGCAAGCAGGCCCTGTCCTATGCAGTTGTTAATTTTGTGCGCGCCCGTGTGCAGCAGGTCTTCGCGCTTCAGGTAAATCCGAGACCGGCCAAGACGCTCGCTTATCCGCGAAGCAAATTGAAGCGGCGTGGGACGTCCTGCGAAATTGCGGAGAAGCGAATCGAGCTCCGATTGAAATTTCGGATCATTGCGCGCTTCGCTGTATGCACGCTCGAGCTCTTCGAGCGGAGCGACTAGCGTTTCCGGAACATAGCGGCCCCCATAAGGACCGAAACGCCCCTGTGCATCCGGCATCGATTGTGGAGCAGAACTCACTTTTGCTTAGCCTCCGCCGCTTTCACCGCCCGCATCAACGCGACGATTAGCGCAGGATTCTTCCTTCCTGGACGCGCTTCAACGCCGCTGCACACGTCCACCGCGTAGGGACGCGCCACGCGGATCGCTTCGGCAACGTTCTCTGGTGTCAAACCTCCCGCAAGAAAGATACGCCGCGAGCCATTCGCACCGCGAGCCAGATTCCAGTTGAATGTCTTCCCAGTCCCGCCGTGGCGGCGAACATCAAAACCGTCAAGCAAAATCGCTGAAGCGCAGCTAAGTGAATCTAGCTGCTTTGGCCGGAAAGAATCGCGAACTCGAACCGCCTTGATCACCAGAATTTCTCGTTTCAGGCGCGTCACCTGTTCTGGCGGCTCGTCGCCATGGAGTTGCAGATAATCGAGACCCACCCGCCGCGCAATCGCCAGCATGTTTGCTTCAGATTCATTCACGAAGACACCCACCGCCGCAATACCATCCGGCAGACGCCGAATGATTCGCCGCGCGGCGGCCGGTTGGATATAGCGCGGGCTGGACCGGTAAAAATTGAATCCCAGGAATTGCGCGCCGGCTTCCACGGCGCGCCGCGCGTCCGTCCAATTCGTGATTCCGCAGATTTTCACTTTCACCTTGGCCATTCGAATCTCAATCGGGCTTTCGTTCTGTGCTCGAGTCTCCCCGCAATGCTCGAAGCGCCGAACCCGGGTCAGCCTCTTTCATCAGATGCTCGCCGATCAGAAATGCATCGAAACCGGCGCGCCGCAGCCGCTCGATATCTTCGTGAGTGCGCAGCCCCGATTCGCTTACGGCGATGCAGCCGTCCGGAATCATCTCAATAAGAGCCAGCGATGTCTCAATATGGACTTGAAAATCGCGAAGGTCACGATTGTTAACGCCGATAATCTTCGCCCCCGCGGCGATCACGCGGTCAAGCTCCACCCGCTCGTGGACTTCCACCAGCGGTTCCATTTTCAGGGAACGGCCAAGCACCAGCAGTTCTCCGAGAATACTGTCGCTGAGAATCGCAGCAATCAGAAGGAAAGAATCGGCGCCCGCTGCCCGCGCTTCCCACACCTGCCAGGGGTCAATGATGAAATCTTTGCGCAGGATCGGAACCTTCGTCACCCGGCTGGCTTCCTTCAGGTCGCCGAGTGAGCCATGAAAGAAATCCTCCTCTGTCAGCACTGAAAGCGCCGCAGCACCGGCTGATTCCAGGCCCGACGCGAGAACAGCCGGCGCGTACTCCTCCCGCAGCAGTCCCTTCGAAGGCGAAGCTTTCTTCAGTTCGGCGATGATGTTGATACCGTTGTGCGTGAGTGCGGATGCAAAATCTCGCGGTGGCGGAATCTTCTTCTCAACCGCAATTTTGAGGGCCACTTCCGGAAGCACGCGCTTACGGTGCGCCACCGATTCACGGCGTGCCTCCACAATTCGATCCAGAATATTTTTCGAACGCGTTCCGGTTTCCATGGACTGCAGAGCATCAACCCCGCAAGGACGTGCACACCCCAGGCTCGGCCTGAGGGAAAATCGCTGAAACCATGCTAGCCGTGCGGGTTGATGAAGTCAATTTGAAGGGCTATGTTGCCGTTGGCTATTGGCCGAGCAGCGGTTGCGAAAGACGAATCGGAATCCCGAAATTCGACCCGCCAAATCCTTTCAGCACGGCGTACGTCACGCCGATCACTTTTCCTTGCTGGTTGAAAAGGGGACCGCCCGAACCTCCCGAAGTGGTTTGCGCATCGAACACGATTTTATCCGGCAACACATCGCCGATGTGACCCTGCGTTATGAGCGGCCGAATCAGGCTGCGGCGCGCAAGTTCGTCCAGAATCTGCCCTACGTCGCCGCTCCCGTGCGACAGAATTTGCTGCGCAGTCTCCTCATCGGTCCGCGCGAGAATGGCAGCAAGGCCCGTAGCGTATCCCATCAAGACGATCGGTTCGCCGCTCGTCGCCGCGGCCTTGCTTGCATCCACGGAAAGCACGGAACGCTTTAGGTCCTGCACATCCACGCGCATCGTCGCCAAGTCGGTGTCTTTCGAGACTTCTTGAATCTCCGCATGAAACGCGCGCGGATCGCCCGGAAAATATGCGCGAATCAAGGAAATTTGAGGCTGGAATCCTTGGCTCGTCAGTTCATTGAGCTCATCATTTTTCCACCATGGTTCGGCGACGTGACGATTTGTCAGGACTCGTCCACCACCAGCCACCAGAAACCCCGTCCCGAAAATATCAAACTTCACTTCTGGCCCGTGCCCTTCCAGCGTGAGGATCGGATTTCCTTGGCTGTCCTGCAGCGGCTCGCCTTGAGGATTCAATCCAGCATACCGTAGTCGCTGTCCGCTCTGTTTTTGATTGAACGCGACCGACACGTGAAGCAGGCATACGCTTTGAACGTCTATCGGAATCAGGTTTTGAGCGGCTGAGCCTTCTTTCTCGATTCGCTTCAAGCGCTCGTTTGTCGCCTGCAGTTGCTGTTGCAACGACGCCATATCCGTCGAGCTCGCTCCCGCCATTTTTGATTTCAGCTCGTCGGCCTGGCGCTTAAGGTCGTCTTTTCCGACCGGAATCGTCCCGGCCTCGGCGCCCCCTTGTTCACGAAGTTTGCGAGCCTCTGCGATTAGGTCCTGTTGGTGGACCAATCCGCCCTCGAGCTTCGCAATGGTGGCATTGGCGCGTATCGTTTCCTTCTGCGCGGTGCGAGCGAAACCAAAATAGATGAGCCCCATGATCGCAGCGAGCGCGAAAACGGCTCCGAATCCAATTTTCAGGCGGCGATCGAGCGTGAACGCATCGCTCGTCATTTTCTCCGTCACCGCCAGCGCTTCGAATGCCGTATGCGCGATCTGCTGCCCTTCTTCAGCGATTCGCGCTTTCGCCCGCAGCGCTGCTTCGGCTCGTAGCGCGCGCAATTGAGCTCGGACTCGCGCCAGAAGCTCACTCGATTCGAAGGGTCTCGAAATCGCGTCATCCGCTCCGAGATCAATCGCGGCACCGCGTTCTTCGGCGCTCGATCCGACCAGAAGAATCACGCGCAACGCCTCGGTGGCCGCCGATCCCCGAATCGTCGCCAGAGCTCCGCGAGCATTCAGGTCGGGCATTCGCGAATCCAGTAAAAGCAGATCCGCACCACTTGCGTGTATCGCGTCGAGGCCTTCTTGAAATGTAGCAAACGGAGCCGCATCGTAGCCTGCGCCTTGCATAGCTGTTTGGAGCTCGTCGCGACTCGCGACATCCGACTCGATAACTACAATTCTTTCACGTGCATTCGCCATGGAAGGGGGCTCCGGGAACCTGAGGTAATCCTAGCGGAAAGTCTGCAAACCGCAAGCCTTTCGCATCAGTCGACACAGGCTCGTTTTTTCACCCGTTATCTCAATTCTAATCTACGGTGCCGCGATTAGTAAATTTTGCAAGTCCTGTAAAAACAAGTGCTTAGCAAATTTTAATCGGTGGAAAAATCGGGTTTTCAGCTTTTTCCCCTGTCGCTTTTGTAGTCTAAAAGCTCCGTCCGCAGCCTCCCTTTAAGCCGGAAAACCTTGGGTGTGCGAATCAGAGCTCCGGTTTCGTGATAGCGTCTTGAGCAAAAGCCTGTGACCCAACTCGATCAATTGAACGCTGAAATCGTCCGATGCCGCAAATGTCCGCGCCTCGTGGAATACCGCGAAAAGGTAGCACGCGAGAAACGCTTCGCCTTTCGCGAATGCACTTACTGGGGCAGACCCGTTCCCGGCTTTGGCGATCCTCGCGCACAGCTGCTAATTCTTGGACTTGCGCCCGCAGCGCATGGCGGCAATCGCACGGGTCGCGTCTTCACCGGCGACCGCTCGGGAGATTTTTTGTACGCTGCACTTTATCGCGCGGGATTCACGAATCAACCAACTTCAACCGACCGCGACGATGGGCTCATGCTGAAGAATGCCTATGTAGCTGCGGCTGTCCGCTGCGCACCGCCTGATAACAAACCGTTGCCATCGGAACAAGCGAATTGCCGGCCGTATTTCGAGCGCGAACTGGAAATATTGCAGCCGCGCGCCTTGCTTGCACTCGGCAGCATCGCGATGCACACCTATTTGGGACTACTGAAGGATTGCGGAATGATTAAGGGCTTCGCTGCGTATCCGTTTAAACATCGCGCGAGCTATGAATTGCCTCAGGGATTGCCGCGCTTATTCGCGTCATATCATCCCAGCCAGCAAAATACATTCACGGGTAAGTTGACGCCTGCGATGCTGGCGAAAGTCCTGCGTGACATTCGGAAATTCCTCGAAGGGAAAGATTCGCGCGAATAATTTCAATACTATTTAGGATTCGCGGGCAAGATTACCGCAAGACGTGCGGGCGCGGCATGATGAGCAGATAAACTACAAAGGAAACGCCGAAGCCGACGAACCACGCGTACTGATACAAGCCGTGCAAAGCAGGAACCACAAGACCAATCAGCGCTACGAAAATTCCCGCCGCCAGTGCCGCCACGGCGCGCCAGTTGAAACCGCCAGAGAATTCGTATTGGCCTCCACGCTTGAACAGCTCTTCAGGATCCAACCTGCGCTTTCGCACCACGTAATAATCCGCAATCATCACGCCCGCGATCGGACCAAGAAAACTCGAGTAGCCGACGAGCCAGCCCATCACGTACGTGCCATGACTCGAAAGCCAGCGCCAGGGCTGCATGAGAAGTCCGACGAAGCACGTAATGATGCCGCCGATTTTAAAGCTGATCCGGCGTGGATACAGATTCGAGAAATCGTTGGCTGGTGAGACGACGTTTGCGGCTACGTTGACGTTGAGTGTTGCGAGAAGCAGCGCGAGCATAGCGATTACGACTGCGATTGGATTGCCGAGGCGGCTGAGCACAACTACTGGATCCCAGATGGCTTGGCCGAAAACGATCACTGTCGCCGACGTGACTGCGATTCCAATGAATGAGTAAAACGTCATCGTTGTCGGCAGACCGAGTGCCTGACCGAGCATCTGTTCGCGCTGGCCCTTGGCGTAACGAGTGAAATCAGGAATGTTCAACGCGACCGTCGCCCAGAACGCGACGACGCCCGTGAGCGACGGAATGAAGAACGCAAAGAATTCGCCGAAGGTTTGGAATTTCGACGGAGCGGAAAGCATCGGCCCGAGGCCGCCCGCGTTCGAGTAAGCCCACCAGAGCATTGCAAGGCCGAGAATCAACAGCGCGGGCGCGGTGATTCCCTGCAGAAAGCGAATCGTGCCGATTCCTCGGAGGATTACGATGGCGTTCAGTGCCCAGAACAGGAAGAAGCAGAGCCAGACGTGATTCCAGCCGGGAATCACCGCCGCGAGTAACGTGTTGATCGCCTCGCCGCCGATCCAGGTCTGAATGCCGAACCAGCCGCAAGCGACCAAGGCGCGTAATACCGCAGGAATATTTGCGCCGAGGACTCCAAAGGAGGAGCGCGCGAAGACGGGAAACGGAATTCCGTATTCCGCGCCGGCGTGAGCGTTGAGGAGCATTGGAACCAGGACGATGACATTGCCGAGAAAAACGGTGAAGAGGGCTTGTTTCCAATTCATGCCGCCGGCGATCATCGCGCTGGCCATCAGGTAGGTGGGTATGTTGACGCTCATGGCGACCCAGAGCGCCGCGTAGTTGTAGGTGCCCCACGCGCGGTGATTGAGAGGAATCGGAGCGAGGTCCTTGTTCCACAGCGAACTGGACGCGCCAGTTGGCGGAACACCGGCGGTTGCGTTAGTCGCTACATCCTTTGCCATCGAGTTTTGACCTTCCGGAATTCAAGAGATTCGCGCCGCTTATACCTTTCGCAGCAATTCAGAGCAAGCCCTTTTCTCAGGTTCGCGCAGGATGATGACGATTGAGCGGGCTGATGTGTTAGCCTCGTGCGCGCGCCAGTTCTTTAGCGCATACCGCGCATGACTCCGCGAACGCCCAACGAACCTGCCCACCAACCCGCGATCGAGTTTCGCCATGTCCATTACACGCTAAGCAACCGCGAACTGCTAAATGATGTGAGTTTCTTGGTGGCGCGGGGAGAAACGCTGGTGTTACTCGGGCGGAGTGGCGCTGGTAAAACGACAGCTCTCAAAATGATTAACCGGTTGCTTGTGCCAACTTCAGGCGAGGTGCTCGTGGAAGGCAAGCTAACGACGGAGTGGGATCCAATCGCGTTGCGCCGGAAAATCGGATACGTGATTCAGGATATCGGGCTTTTTCCTCATTACACGGTGTCGCAAAATATCTCGCTGATTCCGCGACTCGAACGCTGGCCCGCCGATCGCGTGCGAGAACGCGTAAAGGAGATGCTCGAAACCGTGGGATTGCACGGCAAGACTTTCGAGCATCGCTACCCGCACCAACTTTCCGGCGGGCAGCGCCAGCGGGTGGGTGTGGCGCGGGCACTCGCAGCCGATCCCGATATTCTGCTGATGGACGAGCCGTTCGGAGCGCTCGACCCGATGACGCGCGGTGAAATGCAGAATGAATTCAAGGCGCTCGAGCGGCATCTCGGCAAAACGGTGGTCATCGTTACGCACGATGTGGGCGAAGCGCTCGTGCTCGGCACACGAATCGGATTAATGGAAGCGGGCAAGCTTGCCCGCGTTTATTCGCCACGTGATTTCGTTCACGCAACCGACCCGACAGCAACCGCGTATATGGCCCAATTGCAGGTGTACGACGAAGCCAAGAGGGAAAAATGAGTCCAGTTCAATTTTTCCTACGGCACGACCGAGAAATTCTGCAGGCGACGTTGGAGCACATATGGCTTGTGGGATTGACAATGATTTTTGCGATCGCCATCGGCGTGCCGCTTGGGATCCTCGTCACGCGGAAGCCCTGGCTTTCCAAGCCCATCCTGGGCGGCGCGAATATTGCGGAGACGATTCCGAGTCTCGCACTATTCGGATTTCTGTTGCCGGTGCCTTGGCTAGGAGGACGCGCCGACAGACTGGCGATCGCGGCGCTTACGCTTTATGCGTTGCTCCCGATTATCCGCAACACTTCGGCGGGAATTATGGGTGTGGATCGCGCCGTGCGCGAAGCGGCGCGTGGGATGGGAATGACAGACCGGCAAATCCTCTTCCAAGTGGAGTTGCCGCTCTCGTTTTCGACGATGCTGGCGGGAATACGAATCGCTACGGTGCTGACGATTGGAATTGCGACGATTGCGGCGGCTGTGGGCGCTGGCGGCCTGGGCGAATTTATCTTTCGCGGGCTAGCGATGGTGAACGATCAGTTGATTCTTGCCGGCGCGATTCCTGCTGCGCTGCTGGCGCTAGCAGCTGATTTTGTGCTGGGCGTGCTGGAGCGACGGTTGCGGCCGGTGCGATGAGATTAGCTCGTGCTACATTTGCTTTCCTGCTGCTTTGGTTCGCCGCATTCCTAATTTCGTGCGGCAACGAGCGCAACACAATCGTCGTCGGCTCAAAGAATTTCTCGGAGCAGGCGCTGCTGGGCGAAATCCTGGCGCAACACATCGAAGCGCGGACACATCTTCCGGTGACTCGAAGGTTCTATCTGGCCGGCTCCTATATCTGCCAGCAGGCGCTTCTCGCCGGACGAATTGACACGTACGTGGAATATACGGGAACTGCGCTGACCGCCATTCTGCACGATCCGATTGAAAAGGATCCGTCTGCGGTGTTCGGACGCGTGAAGAGCGAGTATCAGCAGCGATTCGGGTTGGACGTGTTGCCTTCTCTCGGGTTCGACAACACGTTCGCAATTGTGATCCGCGGCGAGGATGCACGCAGTCTGAACCTGAAAACGATTTCCGATGCCGCGCCGCACGCGACGCAATGGCGAGCCGGTTTCGGCTATGAATTCATGGAGCGGCCGGATGGATATGAGGGGCTCGCGCGCAACTACGGGTTGCACTTCGCGGAACCGCCGCGAATCCTCGATCTTGGTTTGTTGTATCGCGCGTTGCTGGAAAAGCAGGTGGATCTAGTCGCGGGAAACTCCACGGATGGACTGCTTTCGGCTCGCGACCTTGTGATCCTCGCAGACGATAAGCACTACTTTCCGCCCTATGAGGCTGTGCCCATTATTCGCAGCGAGACGGAGACACGGCATCCGGAAGTGCGCGCGGCGATTGCAGAGTTGGCGGGAAAGATTTCGGATGAGGAAATGCGGAAAATGAATTTTGAGGTCGACGGGCAGCATCGCGATGCGGCGGATGTGGCGCGGGAGTTCTTGCAGGCGAAAGGATTGAATTGAGATGGGTGAGAGTCGGCGCTGTGCCAACGGGCGAGCGGGCACGGCACGCCGTACCCCTGCTGGCGCTTTGAGCATCTTGATCAATGATCAGTCAGTCGTTGAAGTCTTTGATGGAGGCGCTGGGAGCGTGGGGTCATCGCGGAATGTATATTCGTTTTTGAGATCGGAGAACGGCTTTCCATCCAGCTCGGCATAGGGATAGACGAAGTAATTTAGCGGGTCGCCCTTTTGGGCCGGTTTCAAGCGAATATCGCGGCCCATGCTGAACATCACGCGGTTCTGGTCTGTCGCGCCGAAGTAATAGTCACGTTTTTCCTTGTTTTTCCATCCTTCCGACGCGTCAACGGGAATCCATCCAACGCCATTCACATAAAACTGGGCCCAACAATGGTAGCCCGATATCACACCCGCTTTTGCGTTCGTGGGCAGCGAAAAGCCGATTTCGAAGCGAGCTGGAATTCCCGCGGCGCGCGCCATCCCAATAAAAAGCGAATGAAAATCCGTGCAGTTGCCGTGCTTCGAATTGCACGCCCACACGGCATCGCCGCGGCCCCAGCCGGTGCCATCGTGGTCATAGTGCATCGTCGCGATCACGTAGTCATAGATGCGACGCGCTTTGTCGATTGGCTGAGTTGCGTCTTTTGTCTGCTGGTCGGAAAGCTCACCGATCACGCCATCAATCGGAACGAGACGATCGGGAAGCAAGAAACGATCTGGAGAAACCAGAGGTTGCCCGAGAGGTTCGACCAACGGCGTGAAGGAGACCCGATGTTCAAAGCGCTCGACATGGAATGAAATCTTGATGTCGAAAGGCTTTGGAGCGTCATCAGCTTCGATAACAATGTAGGCATAGCGGTCGCCATAGTCCTTGTCTCGCTGGATTCTATAGCGAACCGGACTTTCGATCTTGAGCCGTGAGATACCCTGCGAGCGATCCTCGTAGGGAAGCGGAAGCCAAATCCTCAGCTCTCGCGAACCGGCAGGCAAAGCGGGAACGTGGGTGATGCAAGTGAATACGAAATTTCGAGAGACAGAGGAAGCCTCGTCCGATGCAGACATGGGTGAGGAAACCGCCATCGCCGAAATGAGAAGAATGGCGGGAATCACCCTTGAAAGGAAACGAATGCGTTGCATATTTAGATTCTAGCCGCCGAGGCGCTGAAGCCGGCGACAAAAATTTGCGTGAGCGAACGAGAACACAACAGAGGCGTGATCGAAATGGATGGCTACGAACACAACGGCCAGGAAAGGTCACGATTTTGCAATAATCAGTTTCTCAAACTCTTCGGCCATTTCTTCTTCGCTGACGACTCCCTTGCGCAAAAGAATGCGGAGAATCGATTCGAGGACTTCTTGAGTGGATGGCGCCACCTGCGAGACCCGTCTGCCTGCTCGCGAGCCGTTAGATGGAACTAGAGTTACGGTTGCGGCCGGCCGCGAACTCGAGTGTTCCCGTTCGCGATGCTGTTCCCCCGTAGGGGCGATCTCGCGCAGTTTTTCGAAGTCTTCCGGACTTATCGCCGTAAACGCGATTCCCATCCCCATGCCTGTTTGCGCGGCAACCACTGTTCCGCGCGCACGAATTGCTCCCTGGGAAGTATCCAGGGTGAGCTCGACGGAGGATTTCACCGGAAGCGGGGCCAGCATTTCCACGTAGCAGCCACCGAAAGAGATGTCCGTAACCTTCACCCGCAGATTCATCGCACTCAATTCATCGAAAACAGTCGCCTCGATTCGGCATGCAACGCGCGGGAAACGCCGGCGCTCAATATTCGGCGGCGGAGCGATCAGAGATTCGATTGAAGGGATGACGGCCTGCTTGTGTGGCTCTGCCTTGTCAGGATCGTACGTGTCGGGCGCCCATTCGGCGAGTGGAACGCCCCAGATGTAATTGCCGGTCTCGAGACATTTGACGCCAACGTGCCCTGAACGCGGCGTGCCGATTTGGCCGATCCATTGAACCCTGTACATCGCCTTGCGGCCCTGGTATTCAATTTCAATTTTCGAGCCAACGTCGGCAATGCCTTTCAAACCGTTCAGCGATGCTCCGGTGGCGGTGATGTCGTGGCTTTGCGCGGTGATTGTAAACGGACTTCCGCGACTGTCCTTTCCGTGGACGAGAATCGGAACACGCAAAGCGATTCGCTGTTCGCTGCGGCGCCCCACACAGCCTCCAAAATGCGCCTAGCTTATGCAAACCGCCTGTCACTGAGAGGTGTATTCAGCGTAGCGTTGGGCTAAAGCCGGGTCAAGAAGAACGGGCGGGGATTTGCATAGGAGTTAATACCATGAGGTTTGCCAAGTGAATTTTATGGCAGCCGTTCGGAAACTACTCTGATTCCTGCTGGAGCTTGAAATGCGCTTCGAGTGCGACGCAATATTGATGTTCGGCTTGCAACTCGGCTTCGAGTTTTTTCACGAGCAGTTCGAGGCGGCGGATCTCGTTTCGTAATTTCTGAATTTCTGCAGGCGGTGCCGCGGATGGCCGCGGAGGCATCGCGGAAGCAGGTGCAGCCGGAGCGCTAGGGCGCTTTGCCGAAGCGAAGACTGGAGTTTCGGCGCGCGGCACCGGTGGAGTGTCTGCTCCAAAAAGCGTGGGAGTCCCTGAAAAAAGATTATTCAGCACCCGAGCAGCGTGCTGATCGGAATTGCTGTCGCTGCCTGTTGGTGACGCGCTCGTTTTCGGGTGAAGCAAATTTTTGACCCGCGTGATCAGGTCTTGCGGTTGAAAAGGCTTGCGAATCAAATCATCGGCTTTCACTGCGGTCGCGCGCTCAGCGACTGTGCGATTGACGACGCCCGACATCAGAATCACAGGGATTTTTGCAAGCTGTTCGTGCTGCTTGATGAATTCGCAGACTTCGTAGCCGTCCTTGTCCGGCATGATCACGTCGGTGATGACGGCATCCGGTGCAGCTTCTCCAAATTGAGCGAGGGCCGAGCTCGCATCGGTACACGTGATGACGTGGATGTTTTCCTTGCGGAAGGCAATCTTGATCACTTCGCGCATGGTGGCGCTATCATCAATGAAATACACGGTGGGAATGCGCGCCGCCGTGAGAGTCTCGCTTTCGCTCATGTGGACTCCTTCTCTACGCTGTGATGCTCGAGGCTGCCGGGTTCTGGATTTTTCTGTTCGCGGTTCTCACCTTGGCTCTCTGCGTTCGCGTTTTCTTGATCCAGACCATCCCGCTCGCCTTCGTCGAATTCGCGCATGGCATCCAGCAACAAGTCGGTAGCTGAACGAAGCACGGTGCGTTGCGTGGCCGCTGCGCCGTAGATGAACTTGTAAACGCCTTTGTCGGAGGAGTGGCAACTTCTGACGATTTGAGTGACAGCTTCGTCACCGAAGAATGTGCCGCACTCTGCGTGGACGATCTCACCGCCGCCGAAAAAAATGATGCCGTCTATTTCGCCCGCGTTAATGTGGAGTGCGCCGGTCTGACGAGCCTGTCCAAGCATCTGAATCACGCCCGGAAGATCGAGATGCGAGAGAGTACCGCTGAGGGCTGTGTCGGACGTGGGGAGCATCTGGGTGGGCTGAAATCCTTCCTGGCGGCTCACCAGAAAACTTCGGACGTGGGCAGCGATATCGGAAGGAGTGCGCCGACGATCGACGAAATCGTCGCAGCCGGCGCCATATGCTTCAAGTAACGCTCGGGCATCGCCACCGCCAACGGCGATCAGAGGAATGTTAGCGGTTTTGGGATCGGCGTGCAAAATGGGAGCCATTTCGAGTGCGCCCATTTCGCGTAGGTTCGTAGCGCAGAGAATCGCGCTCGGTGCGTTCCATTCGAGCATCGTGAGAGCGTAAGCGGCTTGTGTGCTGACGGTCACGTCGAAACCTTGTTGTTGCAGGGCGTCGCTGACGCGTTTTGAAAAATAGACGTTGCTATCGATCAACAGGATGCGCGGCGCGCCCGCAGGAGGGAAACTCATGGCTGAGCCTCCGCGCTGCGCGGTGCTTGATGCTGCGCGGAATCGCTTGCCAGCAGGGCGTCCAAATTCAGCACTTCGATTGACTCATCACCGACGATCAGGTGGCCGAAAATATGGGCCCGGCTGTTGTCACTGGCTTCATGCAGTTCCGCGTTGACAAGTTCGCACTCGCCACTCACTGGAATCGCACTGCTCTCCGGGCCGTCAGGAAAATTGCGTCGAGCGATCAGGTAAAAACGGTGAACGGACGAAGTCCGTCCCAGCAAGATGCTCGCGACGTCGTAAACCGGCACGATGCGGCCGCGACGCACGATCACTCCAGACACAAGAGGTGACGTGTGAGGAAAGGTGTGCAGCCTTACGGGCGGCGCAAGTTCCGAGACGATCGTGGAAGGCAGCGCGAAACGGCGATTGGCAAGCCGCAGCAGGACGTATGTGTTGGCGCCCGCGTTTTGAAGTTCGGCGATCATGCCCGGACGGCTCCTTCCAGGTCACGCGGTGTTGGGGTGGCGTTGGCGGCGCGATCAAGGCGGCGGAATTCGTCGGCCGTCAAAAGGCCTGCGGGCTGAATCACCGGAATCACGTGGTCGTCGATATATGTGAGCCCGCGATACCAGCGTCGTTCTTCACCGGCAAATGCGAGCGGAAGCGCGCGAATCGCGGCAATCTCCGCCATCCGTTCGATGCGGTCAACCAGCACTGCAACGCGCAACTGGCGGAGAATTAAGACAAGCGTCGGACGCGTGACAGGCAGACCGAAGTGCGCGCCTGCATTCACGACGTAATAGGTTTGATGGCTCCGTTCCAGGGTGTGCCGTACTTTCGGAATGTCGGAATGTTCGATTTCGTTTGCCGAGCCCGCCAAGCTGTCCGTGCTGCGAATCTCTTGCACTGCCGCAGCGGCGATCGCAAACATCCGATTCGCAACGCCGAAGAGAATCACCTGCTCGGAATGGCGCGCGCGCCGTATCTTCCCCTTTTCTTGAGCAGCAATCCTCATCGCGCTTCCACCGGAACTAGCCGGGCCAGTTTCGCAACGCGCTTTTCGATGGCAGCGCTGATTGTCTCGAGGCTGAGGACTTCGTTAACGACGCCGGTCTTAATCGCTTCCGCCGGCATTCCAAAAATCACTGAGCTTGCTTCGTCCTGAGCGATTACGTATCCGGCCGCTGCCTTGATTGCTTTTACGCCTTTCGCTCCGTCGTTGCTCATGCCCGTGAGCACCACCCCAACTGCGAATCCACGCGCGTAAGCGGCAACCGATTCGAATGCTACGTCTGCACACGGGCGATACCCATCGATCCGCGGTCCGGCATCCAAAAGGATTTTGCCGGTGGAGGATAGGCGCAAGTGGTGCGAGCCCGGGCACAAGTAGATAACACCGGGTTGCGTCGCCTCATTCGACTCCGCCTCTTTCACAGGAAGCGGCGCAATCTCGGCCAGTTGCACAGTAAACTGCTTCGTGAATGCGGCCGGCATGTGCAGCACGAGAAAAATAGCGCCCGGAAAATCCTTCGGTAATCCCGCAATCACACGCATGACCGCAGCGGGCCCGCCAGTAGAAGCAGCGATTACGACAATCGGAAATTTGCCGCCGTTCTGCGCAGCGATCGCTGACGCCGATGCATAGCTGGACGAAACCGGAACAGGCGGATGAGGCTCTGGAAGCTTTGAGCGAGTGGCAGTGCGTACAACGCGGACCTTCGCCGCCATTTTCAACTTTCGTGTCAGCTCTTCGCCCACCTTCTTCATGTCCAAATCAACGCCACTCGAAGGCTTGGGAACAAAGTCGATCGCACCAAGTTCCAGCGCACGCAGCGTGGTGGAGGCGCCTTCGCGCGATTCCGAACTGACAATCACGATAGGCCGTGGATTTTGCGACATGATAAGTTCAGTGGCCTGAAGGCCGTCCACGTGCGGCATGTTGATGTCCATCGTGATCACATCGGGACGCAGCGATTCCGCGAGCGCCACCGCATCGCGCCCGTCGCGCGCCTGCCCTGCTACTTCGAGCTGCGGATCGGCATTGATGATTTCGTTGAGGACTTTGCACATATATGCGGAATCGTCCACAACCAGCACTCGAAGTTTTTTGTCTGCGCTTTTCGTCATTTCAATTTTGCCGCACCGGCGCAAGCACGCTCTGCCGTTCTTCCGTTGCCTCCATGAGGCTCGTCACCGTCGCAATCAATTGATCTTCCTGAACCGGCTTTGTCAGAAATCCTGCCGCCCCTTCTTTCAACGCGCGTTCGCGATGCTTGGCTCCTGCACGAGATGTAACAACGAGCACCGGAATCCGGCGGGTGGCAGGGGTCTGCCGCAGATGCGCGAGCAATTCGTAGCCATTCATTCGCGGCATTTCCAGGTCGGTGATGATCAAATGGCATCCGACCTGCGCGACGATTTCGGAAGCTTCAAGACCATCGGACGCGAGCTTCACACGATAACCCGCCTTTTCCAGCATCCGACCAACGAATTTGCGTACGCTGATGGAATCGTCAGCAACCACTACGACTCGATCGTTCGCAACGGCGTCCACCGCCTCCGCAGGAATGCTGCCGGCCGCCACGGCTTCTGCGCCGGGCGCGAAAACCCTTGCTGCGGGAGACGAGGAAGGCAATGCGTGCCGCTCAGCTGTATCCGCCGAAACCAGGCGATTGAGGTCGATCAAGAGAATCAAGCTGCCGTCAGGCGCAATCGTCGTTCCGGGAAAGAGTTTCACGCGCCGCAGATAATTTCCGAGATTCTTGATGACGATTTCGTCCTTGCCGAGGACTTCCTCTACAACGATACCAACGTGTTTTCCGGCCACTTTTACGATGACCATGTGAAAATAACCGTTCAAAGGCTCGAGAGATGGCAGAGCGAGCTGCAAGTCCAGACGCACAACTTCCGTAACCGCGCCGCGAACGCGCGTCAGCAATTTCCCACCAACGTCTTCGATTTCTTCTGGCTTCAGGCGGCGAATTTCCTCCACAAATGCGAGAGGCAGTGCAAATGTCGAGGTACCGCACCGCACGAAGAGCGCCTGCGAGATAATCAAAGTCAGCGGGACTTTTACGGTGAAGCACGCGCCGTGTCCCACTTCCGATCGAACTTCGATTTCCCCGTTCAACGCGTGCACGTTGGAGCGCACCACGTCGAGTCCCACCCCGCGGCCTGCCAATTCGGTCATCGAAGCAGCTGTCGAAAAACCAGGCTGGAAAAGATATTCGCGGAGCTCGCGCTCGGAAAGCTCAGCGGCTGCCACCGGGGATAGCTCGCCGGCTTGGATTACGCCCTGCCGCACGCGCTCGTAGTCAATTCCGCGGCCATCGTCTTCGACTTCAATAAAAATGTGGTTCCCGCGGTGGTAGGCGCGGACCGCAATGTGGCCTTTATCCGATTTGCCCGCGGATTGGCGAAGTTCGGACCTTTCGATGCCGTGCGCGACCGCGTTTCGCACCAGGTGAATCAGTGGGTCGGAAATATGTTGAATGATGTTGTTGTCGAGCTCGGTCTCCGCGCCCTCGAGCACAAGCTCTACGGGCTTCCCTGACGCCTTCGCGGCATCGCGGACCGTGCGCGAAAGGCGTGTGTACAGATTGCCGATCGGCACCATGCGGGCTGCCGTGATTTCATCTTGTAGATGATGTGCAAGCTTAGTGAATTCGTCGATATCGGAATCTACTCGGCCCATGAAACTTTCGAGCTGCGTAAGAACTTCCGTAACGTCCGCGGAAATTTCCGTAAGCGATCGCGAAAGGATGTTCACGTCGTCGTAACGATCCATCTCCAGTTCGCTGAACTCGAGCAGATCGTTCGACATGATCGCTGGTTTGGACTTGAAGCTGCCACCAAACGTGTCCATCTGTGGCGGCTGACTTCCCGGTACCAATCCCACATGCAAACGGCTGAATTCGTGTTTCTCCTGAAATTCCGAGACTTTGTTGGCCAGCCGGCCTTTTGAAAACGTGAGAACTTCGACGAGCTTCGAAAGCTCGGACAATCGTCCGAGCATCCTCGTGCGGTTGATGACGAGTTCACCGACGGCATTCATCATTCGATCTAGGCGCTCAAGAGAAATGCGGACGGACTTGGCTTGCGGGAGGGCCTGTGAAGCCGCTCGCGGCGCCACGGTTTTGGTCGTGGTTTCCTGTGCATCCGTTTCCGTCGTGCTGGCGGCTGTTTCGGAGGTCCCTTCCTCGTCTGCTTCCGGAACAAGCTCGGAAATTCGTGCCAATAGAGGATCCATCGCGGCAGCCATCTCGGTAGCGTTCGTCCATTGCCGGTGCAACAGCTTCTTCAGCACATCCACCGATTCGAGGCAGATGTCCACGATTTCCGCACTCGGTTGCAAAGCACCGTCGCGAAGTTGCCCGATAAGATCCTCCACACGGTGCGCCACCGCTGAAAGGCGGTGCAAACCAACCTGTGCCGCTGAGCCTTTCACCGTGTGCATAGAGCGGAACAGGCGATGAATCTCTTCTGCGTTGGGCGCCGCTTCGAGGGTCAGTAGACATTCCGTCACGGCTTGCAGATGCTCTTCCGCTTCGGGAATGAAAAACTCCAGGACCTCTTCCGGCACTTCGCCGTCCTCGGGCAAACGAGCCACAAATGACGGGAATTGGGGCGCGTCAAGGTTTGCTGCAGCATTGCCACCCGCCGCGTTCGTGGAAGTTTCCTCTGCAGATTCCGGAGCCGGAGTCGCTGGAAATGCGAATGCATACCGCTGCTTGAACGCAGCGATATCTTCCGCCGTTTCGGTTTCCCCAGAGCTGATCTGAAGCAAGTCGAATTCGAGAACGGAAATCGCGTCGGAAATGAATTCCGTTAATGGCCCGTGCATGTCGGGTGTAAGCGTCGCATTCATGGCGTAGTGAAAGACGTGCGCCGCCTTAGCAGCCACTTCAGAAAATTGCGGATAGCCATAACTCGCCGACGTGCCAGCCAAACTGTGCGCCGCGATGTACAGCTTTTCGAGATCCTCGGGTTTCGTCTGTGGCTCCTGCAGCAAACCGGAATATTCCCGTAGGTACTGGAGGTTTTCCGAAGCCTCCTGGAAGAACAGCTCTAGCGATCGTTGGTCGGGTCCGTTCACAGGCTTCCCCCCACCAATGCCGGTGTGCGCCGCAGGTCCACGGAGGCCGTAGTCGGCTTTCGATAGATCAGGCAATCGCCTAGCATGATTGATTCGAACTTCATCGGCACATTCGAGAGCGTCTCCGAATGGCCGAGCAGGAAGTAGCCGCCCGGCTCCAGTGCGTCATAAAATCGCCGCAAGATCGAAAGTCGCCGCTCCGCTGAGAAATACATCAAAACATTCATGCAAAAAATGCAGTCGAGCTTGCCGACGTAGAAAGAATCCACCAGGTTCATCTGTGCGAATGAGATCAATCGCCGGATGCGCGGCCTCACCTGATATCCGTGCTTGACCGGCAAGAAATATGTTTCCACCTGATGCAAGGAAACTTCGCCTAGGCTGCGCCGCGAGTAACTTCCTCGCTCCGCATGGCGCAGGGCGCGACGGCTCACATCAGTGGCTAGGATTTCAATTTCCCAGGCTTCCGGAAACTTCAGCGCGTCGCTTACCGTCACTGCAATAGAGTAAGGCTCCTCGCCCGTTGAGCAGCCGGCACTCCAGATCCGCAATGATCTCGGGCTCTCCCAGAATTTCCGTTCCTGAATCTCCGGCAGAATTCTTTTCTCAAGCGCATCGTATACAGCCGGATAGCGAAAAAACGAGGTCTCTTGCGTCAACAGCCGTTCAAGAAGTGACTCGTACTCAATGCTCGAGCCCCGCACGAGTTTCAGTAGCTCTGTGCCGTCGCCGAGATTTTTCTCTTCGAGATGTTCGCGGACGCGAGTCGAGAAAAAGCGTTCACGCGACGCATCGAAAAGGATGGCCGAGCGCTGTTCAATGAGCGCACGGATTTCGTCGAGCTCAGGCTCGGTGAGTTTCGCGGTGGTGGCTGGATGCTGTTTCATGTTCGGCACACGTCAGCGGCCGGCACTTCGAAGCGCCGGCGGTAACACCAGCCTGAATCTAACGAACGCCTACCGGCGCCGGCCGTGATTCGTCAGTCGCTTCCGCCTGCCGCGACGGCTGAGCCTGCGAGCGGAATTGTGCGAGCGCTTCGTTCAATTGCTCAGAGAGCTTTACCATGTTCCCTACCGTAGAAGCGGTCTGCCGCGCGCCTTGCGTGGTCTGGCGTGTGATCCCGGAGATAATCTGCATCGCGTTCGCGACACCTTCCGTGCCGCGCACCTGTTGTTTCGACGCCAGCGAAATCTCCTGCACCAGCTCGGCTGACTGCCGGACGACGCTCGAGATCGCTTCAAGCGCTTTACCGGCTTGATCTGCAAGCCCGGCTCCCACTTCCACTTCGCGCGTGCCTTCCTCCATGACGACCACTGCTTCATTCGTCTCCGCCTGAATCGCCTTGATGAGCGCTGCGATATCTTTTGTCGCGCTTCGCGAGTGTTCGGCCAGCTTTCGAACTTCATCAGCGACGACCGCGAAGCCGCGCCCAGCGTCTCCAGCGCGTGCCGCCTCGATGGCCGCGTTCAACGCCAGCAAGTTCGTCTGCTCAGTAATGTCGTTAATCACGTTGATAATTTCCGAAATTTCGAGTGAACGATCTCCCAGCGATTTGATTTTCTTAGCGGTCGCTTGTACGGATGCGCGAATGCGCTGCATGCCCTCCAGCGTGTCGCGCACCGCACGGTTACCTTGCTCGGCGGCATCGAGTGCGCGGCGCGCAGCTTCGGCGCTCGCTTCCGCGTTGTTCGACACCTGTTTCATCGAAACCGTAAGCTCTTCGACGGCCGACGAGGTGTTCGTGATTTCCTGGTCTTGCTGCGTGGCGCCCGCGGTCATGTCATCGGCGGCGTCGAGAATCTGGTTGGCACTCGCACTCACGTCGATGGCGGCTTTGCGAACCCGCTCGAGAACTTTTGTGAAGTTATCGAGCATGAAGTTCACGGAATCCACGACGTTACCGAGCGCGTCGTTCGTTACTTTTCCGCGGATAGTCAAGTCGCCACGGGCAACTTCTTTGATCGTGTTCAATAGATCGGTAATGCTGCGCTGGAGAGAATCCTGCGCCTGCTGGTTCGTGATGGCGTGGGCGACTTTCGCAGCGCTGCGATTAAAATTCTCGGCGATAAACTCAAATTCGTCGCCGGATTCAATCTCAGCACGCGCGCGCACATCGCCCGCCACGATCCGCTCGGAAAATTTCGCAAGCTCGTCCACGGGCTTCAGCACGCGCTTGCTGAGCACCCAAACCACGGAGATGCACGCAAGGATGGCGAGCGCGCCTGCGCCAAATAGCGCGGCACTCGAGTTTCCGCTCGACGAAGCGCCATCCGCCGATTGCGCCACCGAATGAATTCCGGCGTAATAAGCGAGCCCCAACACTCCGAATGCAGCGGCGCTGATCCACAACACCAGCAGCCACACTGTGGAACTCAAACGAGCTTTCATGACTTCCTCCCAAGCACCTAAAACTTGCGCGACCCCTCGCGCCCTAAATCACAGGAACCGGAAACACATCCGTCAAGCGCCTCAAATCGACAACCAGCGCCAACCGGTCGTCGTGGCGCAACATTCCGCGGCAATGCGGCACGTCGTTCGGCGCTTGGTCGAGCAGTGCTTCTTCGGTCGCCGAGTACGTTCCAATCACCTCATCGGACGCGATTCCAACTCTCAAATCTTCGCGCTGCGCATCGCCTTTTAGCGCGGCGACCACTACGTGCTTTGGCAGCAGCCCCGGCCGCCGTCCTTCTGTAAACGCAATATCCACCAACGGCACAATCGTGCCGCGGAGGTTGAAAACTCCCATCAAGAACGCGGGTGCCAGCGGAATCTTCGTCACAATCGGCCAATCCACCACTTCTTCGACTTCGAGCACCGAAAGACAAAAGCGTTCGCGGCCGGCGCGGAAAACGCAGTACTGCCGCTCGGGCAGCCGTTCCTCAGAAGGTGTTTCGCTTTCGAGAAACTCTCCCCCAACGAGCTCGAGGGGCAGCCCTGCGTTTTCCCGCACCTCTTCGTTCTTACCGGCCATCAAACAAACCTTTTCACCGCGCTGATCAATTCCTCCGGCGTGAACGGCTTCGCAACGTAACCGTTGGCGCCCTGTTGCTCGCCCCAATAGCGATCGCTCGGGGTCGTCTTTGACGTCACGAGAATCACCGGAATTTGCGAGTAGGGCCCGGCGCTTTTCAGATCGCGGCAAGCCTGGAAACCGTTTCGCTGCGGCATCACCACGTCGAGAAGGATCACGCTGGGTCTCTCTTCCTCGATTGTTTCCTCGATTTTTGTCGGGTCGGAAATTCCCACCGAGTGAAAGCCCCCTTGCTGCAGGAACGACTGCATCAAGCTGATTTCCGCTTGCGAGTCGTCCACGACCAACACCTTCTTCAGCACGTGCGCACCTCCACAGAGATAACCTCGCTAAGATAATTGCAACTTCAGCGCCACGCTCGACCGTCGTTTCGCAGACTGCGAACGCAACGCAAACCCTTTACGTTTGTGCCGCTTACACGGTTCCAATCGATTGACACTACCGCGCTATGTAGCCGTGAGAAGCAAGATGCGTCTCAGCTTGAGATTCATTCTCACCCCCGCGCATTTCCGCCGCCAGCGATGAGAATCGCTGCATCACTTCATTCAGGCGCAACGCCATCGCATGGATCGTACGAATCTGTTCCCGGCATTCTGGTGAAAGCTGCCCCGGTTCGAGCAACAGCAAGTCGGCATTGCCTATCGCGGAAGTCAGAGCGTTGTTTATACCGGGCCGCATTTCGAGTATGTAGCGGCCAAGAATGGCGTGGCGTTGGGCTTCGAGCGCGACTCGCTCCGCCCGTTGCGCGCGACTCAGCGCATTCACTCGACGTAGCGCCTCACTCGAGAGCACGATCAAAACTTCCAGCCAGCCGTCGCGCTTAGGTATCAGCAGTGCTTGAGAGTGGAGTTTCCGCAAGCCAGCGAACTCGTTTTCATTTTCAGGAACGCAAACCACAGCCGTGGAAATACCTGGATCCACAGAAGACAAAATTGAAGTGGACTTTCCGGAACGTACCGGGCCTACGATGACGAGGTCATAACCGGTTGCGCTCGAAGCATGCCACAGATCGCTGGTTGCAAGCGTAACCTCGGGAGCATGGGCTTCCGCCTGCCAGCGCGCTGCGGCTGTGCGCGCGAATTCCGCGTCGTCCGAGACGATCAGGACGCTGGCTTGACTCAAGAGACGCCTACCCCCTTGCTCAGGGCTGGAGTTTTTCTGCTTCCTCGATCGTAGACAGCAGCCGCTTCGTACTGATTCCCAAGTTGACGGCTGCTTCCGTATTCTTCGAGCGCTTCGCCGCTTCCACACGACCTTGGAAGTAGGAAACCTCACCTCGCGCGTGAATCAAAGCTGATGCCAGCGCGTTTTCTTCCCCGGAACGTTTCCGTTGATCCATTGCTACGGAGAGGAGGGCACGCGCGACAACAGCTCGTCGCAAATCCTCGGCTTCCTGGTCTCCTTGCGTCACGAATGCGGCTACTTCCCAGGAGGAAAGCAGGACCTTGCTATCCTGCAACACCACGGTTGACATCGAGCGGCCTCTCGACGGAGGCGCCGCGATCAGTTGCTCCCAGATCGCTTCGAGGCATTTCTCCACTTCGGCCGCGTCTGTGGGCGGTATGGTGGATTCGGACGCGGATTGCGCCTGCTTGTTCTGTGCGGATACTTTGGTGGCAGGCAGCGCGTTTGTAGGAGCGGGTTCACCGATGCCGGCAAGATCTAGCGGCGTGCGCGGAGATTGATTTGCGAGCGCCGCTCCCGACTTGATTTCCGTAACCTTCGCCGGCGCCTCCAACTCTGGCCGTGAAGAAACTTTAGCCGGAGTTGCGGAGCCTGTGGCCGGAGTGATCCCGCCATGCATTCTGGCAACCGCTTCCTCCAGGTCAGCGCGAAGAGCCAACAGCTGCTCGAATGCGCGGCTGACGGAGCTTTCTGTGTAGTCCTTGTGGAACGGCTGCCGCCAGTTCTCGGAGTAGTATCGAAGCCTCGCCGTAGTCTCCGCAGCCGAGAAACCGGCCCTGCGGCAATCGACGCTCTTCACACCAGCCACTTCGAGAGTATCCACAGCTGTTTTCACCGCGTTTAAGTCGGCGTGCAGCATGCGAATAAACGCACGGCGCAACGAAAAATTAAAACGGCAGAAAGCCACAAGCGCCGCCGGATCGTAGAACATATCGCCGGCGGAATCCTTTAATAGCCTGCCTTGTTCGAGCAGGCCGTGCTCCATCATGTCCCGCAGGCTGTGACAGCCGTCGAGCGTCTTCAGAATTTGTTCGAGAGGTTCGCACCAATCGAGAGGTGCCGCGTCCGCTTCGATAAGGACGGGCTGCAGAACGCGCGCGACGTCAGCCAGCTTGATTTCCTCGCGGTATAGCGCTTCGGGTGCGCAAAGAGCGAAGTATTGCACCAGCAGCAAATCGATTTTATCGCGATCCGCACTTGTCTTTCCCGGCCGCTTCAGAAGGCGTTGGATAAACGCTCTAAGCGCTTCCTCGCTGGCGTTCAGAACTTCCGGAGGCAGCTGCCGGATCTGAAACGCTCGGACCTTTTCGTCGATCGCGTCAAACCATTGAAGGTCGCGATCGAACACGTCTCGCGTTGGCCGCAGCGCAGGAAGTTCACCTGCCGGATAAGGAGCGGGCGCAAGTTCGAATTGCGTTGCGAGCGCTGCATACAGCGGATAGGCAACCCGCGCCTCAGTCCAACGAGCAACGACCTCCGCGGACGTGGCGCTTCCTGGTTTCTGCGTGCTTTCTGCATCGTTGAAGGTGATGCCGAAAAGTTTTGGGCTCATGGCTTGATAATCCAGTTTCCGACTTCGCCTACGAAGCGCGTCGCCACCGCTTTCCGGCCATCGTGATAGCGAACCGCAACCACTGTCGCGCCTGCGTCGAGCGAACCATCGGAATTTAGAATTCGTACTCGATCTTCGAATTCGAGCGGCAACACCGAAGCAAACAACACTTCGCGCGCTGTCCCGAACTCAATCACCGTAGATTCCTCCAGATGCCTTTGCTCGCTCCCGAGCGCCACTACTCGCACCGGCAAGCGCACAGGTGTCGCACTCGGGAAAAGCTGAGCCAATTTCTCAACGCATGTCTGTACTGCTGCAATCGACTCAACTGCCGTCTCACGTGACACCGAACCTCCCAAGAATTCTCCGCAACGCCTTCATGATTGAGAGCTTGTCGGCACCAAAACTGCGCACACCCGGACAAGCGGAATTCACCAGGGAAGAAGATTGCAAGTCCGCGGCCAAAGACTTTCGGCCCGGCGTTCTGGTAACAGCCTGTAGACTTAAGCGATTACGAGACCAGCATCACCGCTCTTTCGCAGTTTCGTCTCACCCTGACACACCCCGTCTCACGCTACGGATTCGACAACGCGGGCACGAGGTTCCACCCGAGGCGCAGCCCGTGGCAGGAATTGGAAAGCCATTTATCTAGGTTAGAGTTTCGACGGGTAGTTTCGAAGTGGAACGCAAAGGAATCTGATACCGCTTCAGCTTGCGATAGAGCGTTGCCCGGCTGATTCCGAGCATTTTGCCGGCGAGCTGTTTATCGCCTCCTGCCTGCTCGAAAACGCGAAGAATCGTCATTCGCTCCAGATCTGCGAGGGCTGTGGTGGAAAGAGCAGACGACTCCCCACCAGAGCCGGCCTCGTCAGCCTTGCCAATCGCGGGCGGCAGGTCGTTCACGTCGATCGTGCGGTGGTCTCCAAGGGCGATGGCCCTCGCGATACAATTTTCAAGCTCACGGACGTTTCCAGGCCATTCATATTGCAGAAAACTTTTCATTGCAGCAGGCGCAATCTGAATATTTTCTCCGGGCGCATAACGATCCAGAAAACAATGGACGAGCTGTGGAATATCCGAACGCCGCTCCCGCAAAGCAGGAAGATGTACCGTGACCACGTTCAGCCGGAAATAAAGATCCTTGCGAAATGTTCCCGCTCTATATGCGGCTTCTAGATCCCGGTTCGTCGCTGCAATCACGCGGACATCCACCGGATTCTTTTCATTGCTTCCCACCGGCCGAACTTCCTTTTCTTGCAGCACACGCAGCAGCTTGGCCTGCATCTCGAGCGGCAATTCACCAATTTCGTCGAGGAAAATCGTGCCGCCATTGGCCGCATGAAACAACCCGGGCTTCGCCTTCAAAGCGCCGGTGAACGACCCCTTTTCGTGACCAAACAACTCGCTTTCCATCAGCGTCGGCACGAGCGAACCGCAATCCACGGCAACAAACGGCATCTCCGCCAGCGGTCCTCGATAGTGTATCGCGCGGGCCACCAGCTCCTTTCCCGTGCCGCTTTCTCCCGTCACCAGCACGGGTGTGCGCGTATCCTTGAGCCGCGACACCATCCTCATTACATCCTGAATCTTTGCGGACGTTCCGGTGATTCCGTCGAGCTGCGTCTCGGTATTCACGCGCTCTCGCAGAAACTGGTTCTCGTTCACCAGCCGAACTTTTTCCGCCATCCTTTGCAGTAATTGCCTTAATTTTTCCACGCGAAATGGCTTCTCGATATAGTCGTAAGCGCCCTGGCGCATCGCTTCGACCGCAGATTCGATCGAGCCGTGTCCCGTCATAATCGCTACTTCCGTGCGCGGCAGTTGTTCTTTCACTCGCCGGAGCAACTCGACTCCGGTGACATTGGGCAACTTCAAGTCAGTCACGACAATGTCGGGCAGCACCGCTTCGAGCGATTCAAGGGCTGCCTCTGCTGTTTCCGCTTCCCCACACTCAAATCCCAGGCCCTGGCCCACAGTCATGCAAAGCCGGCGGATACTTTGCTCGTCGTCCACAATCACAAAGCGGATTTTTTGCTCGTTCGTCATGGTTTCCCGATTGTTTTTTCTACCGCTGCCATCAATTGATGGACGCGGAATGGTTTTTCAACGCACGGTGTGCCGGCTTGCGCGAGCAGGGCAATCGTTTCGTCGCTCGCCGTATCACCAGTGATAAAGATAATTCGTGATGCCAGTTCAGGGCGATGCCGCTCCAGCCAGTCGTGCACATCGACTCCAGTGATGCCGCCCGGCGTGCGAAAATCCGAAATCACCCCGCGAAAATCGCCGGTAGCCAGAAGTTGCAATCCCTCCACTGCTGATGGCGACGCTACCACTTCGTATCCGCGCCGCTCGAGCGCGATCCGCAAGAATGCCGCAACAGACGGCTCATCTTCGATCAGCAGGATTCGCCCCCGCGCTGCAGCGGCAGTCCCGGCTGTAACCATCATTGAGCGGGCTCCACGACGCTCAGTTCCACGCCTTGCGTCGCTACGGGCAATCGCACAATGAATGTGCACCCGAGGCCATTCTGATTATTTCGAGCCGTGATTTCTCCACGGTGCGCCCGCACGATCCCGTAGCAGATGCTTAAACCAAGGCCCGTGCCCTTCCCCACTTCCTTCGTCGTGAAAAAGGGATCAAAAATCTTCTCTGGCTGCAGAATTCCCGGTCCGTTGTCGCGGATCACAACCTCTAGCTCGTTCACACGCTGCGTCGTCAACACTTCGATTCTTCCCGGCCGCCTCGTCTCCTGAATCGCGTCATACGCATTATTCAAAATATTCAAAAATACCTGCTGCAATTGGTGGGGATCTCCCACAACTAGAGGCAAGTCCTCTTCATATTGCTCGACGAGCTCGACGCCATGATTTGAGAAATCGTATGAGCGAAGCTTGAGCGTTTGCCTTAGAACGGCATTCACCTGCACCGGCTCACGTTGCGCCGGCATCTGGCGGGCAAAGCTAAGCAAGTTTTGAACGATGATGCGTGTGCGCTGCGCCTCTTGCAGAATCACGCGCAGCTCCTCTTTCGCTGCTTCGGGAACTTGCGGATTCTCGAGCAGCAAATCGGTGAAACCCACGATGGCCGCGAGCGGATTGTTCACTTCATGCGCCACCCCGGAAACGAGTTGGCCAAGCGCCGCCATTTTCTCGGTGTGCATCAGTTTCGACTGCAAATCTGCGGCATCGGTCACATCGGTCATCACCGCGACGATACTGTTGATATCGCCCTGCTCATCGCGCATCGGGCTCAGGCTGATCGAAAATTGCCCCGCTGTTCCGTTCCCGCGCACCACGGGCATTTCGAGATTGTCGACTGCGGCGCCATGAAGGGCTCGCTCCAGCGTTTCTTTCAGAACTGGCCGTCGCGCTGGCGGAATAATGTCGGTGAGCGAGTGCCCCAGCAAATCCGTTTCTTGGTACCCAGCCTCAAAACAGCGGCGATTGGCATAGCTGATCAGTCCGGCTGTATCCAGCACGAGAATCATGCTTTGCGTGTTGTTGAGAATGTTTTTGTTGAAGTCGCGCTCGCGGCGATAACGGCGCTCCGCCTCGCGGCGGTCGCTGATGTCTTTCACCACGTGAATCGTACGTAGCTCGTCGTTGTGCCCGCTGTGAATGCGCGACGCAGAAACCAGGTAGGAGCGATCGGCCGCTGGAAACATGAACTCCTCGTGCAGCGCAGCCGGGTTCCGGCAAAATGGGCATCTCCCCGCTTGCACGCTCGATCCGAGCAGCTCGAGCTTTCCCATATCCCGTCCAACCGCCTCGGCCGGCTTTACCTTCAACAAATCCGCGAGCGCGCGATTAAGCCGCAGGACGCGGTTGTCCGCGTCATGCACCACAATCAGATCCGAGATGGCGTCGAAATCCTCCACCCATTGCTTTCGCGACCGTTCGATTCGCGAGAATAGCCGCACATTCTCCAGCGCCACCGAAGCATGCCCCACCAGCGCCCCAAGCAGCTGCCTGTCGGTCTCCGTCATCCTGCGCAACTCCACCAGGCAGAGCACGCCAAGCAGCTCGTTCTCGCTTCCGGTCAGCGGTGCCAGCACCGCCTCACGCCACCCCAACGCATCCGCCAATTCCCGGCCAAAGAGGACCCCTGCCGGCCCCGAACGCAGGTCTAAGGCGGGCACGGTAGCCTGCTCTGCCAAGGAAGCCGCCAAGCGGTGCTGAATCTTCGCATCCCAGCTATGCGCAGGCCCGCTCAAACCAGCAATTGACCATTCCGAATCGCGCACCACGGCAAGCACCGCGGCACGTGCCCCAAGCATTTGCGCAGCCCTTGCGGTTAGTCGCCGCGCGAATTCCGAGGTTCCTAGCGATGGATTTAATTCGAGGGTCGTCGCGGAAAACTGGCTCAGCAGGCTCTCCAAAGAGCCGTCGAGGTCTGAAGACACATCCCGAGTTCGTCGCAATGCACGCATGGAGGTTGAGGGGCTGCGCGCTTCTGTTACCCGATGACGTTACTTTCTCATCTCAATTTGAGTCAAGGAACGCGGCACCTACTGTTGCCGAAAAGGACACTCTGAGACTGTCGCACTGTGAGACGAGAAAGTATGCTCCCCGCGTCCGATGAGACGATTAACATCACGAAAGGTTCGCACCGAGCGCCGCCGACCCCCATTGTATCTATCAGATTTAACGACGCTTATATAAATACATGCCTGTTAGAAGGCACCTGCAAAGACATTCGTCCACATGGCATCACCGTTGCATTTTCTGTTACCGGAGCTTTGTCTGCCCAGAGGGGGTCGGCATGAAGCTGAGAGTTGGGTCAATCGGATTGATGGTCGCTCTGTTCGTGTCCATGTCAGCAGCTCTTGCTCCCAAGACGCTGGCACAGGCTACTGCCCCTGACACCGCCAAGCGCAAAGTGAAGACGAGGGTTGTTCCAGATTTTCCGCCTCTCGCCAAGCAGATGAACGTAACGGGCAAGGTCAAAATTGAGGCCACGATCTCGACGGACGGGCACGTAACCAGCACGAAGGTGGTTGGGGGCAGCCCGCTGCTGGTCGGCTCTGCGCTAGATGCGATTAAGAAGTGGCGCTTTGAGCCAGGTCCTAAAGAAAGCACTGAGATTATTGAATTCGATTTCAACTAGACGCGGGCACCTCTCCGGTGGGGGAGAGGGAACCGATGGGCATGCAGTGGAGGCGTAAGTCATGACGATCCGCAGAAAGCTTTATTTCGGATTCGGCGCCATTCTGGCGATTATGCTGGCGCTGTTCGTGGTCAATATGTTCACGGTGGTGCGGGAGCACGCCGCGCGCTCGGCTGCGGCGGCCACACTGAGCGATGTAGAGATCATCGAAAATATTCGTTTTCAAATGATGGAAAACCGTCTGTTCCTCGAAAACTATCTATTGAGCGGCGACCTGCGAGACGAGGAGAAAACCAACAAGGGAATTTCCACTCTCCTTGGCCTTCTGAAAGACGGCGAAGGCAAGGGGAACGACTCCAATCTTCGGGCTGCCTTCGCACAGGTGGAGGAGAACGAACACAATTGGGCTGAGAATTTCGCCAAGCAGATGGTCGCCAAGCGCCATCAGGTGGATGCAGGAGACGCGACCGTCTCCGATCTGCAGATTTATTACCTGCAGCATGATCCGGCCTCTTGGACGACGAAATCAGCCAGCATGCTTAACGACGCCAGCACGAATATCCGCAAAGCGCTCCAGGATTCCAACATTTCCGCAGCTTCGGCGACGACACTCAGCACGATCATCACGACGGTCGGAACTCTCGTTGCGATTCTCCTGGGAGTCTGTATCGCTTTCTTCACTGCGAAGACGATTCGTGAGCCGGTAAATCAATTAATCGAAGTAGCGCAACGGATCGGAGAAACGGGCGATCTCGATCAATCGATTGACATTCATCGCGCGGATGAGGTCGGCATACTCGCCAACAATTTCAACAAGATGATCGTTCACCTCCGGGAGATGGCCGATGTGTCGGCTGCCATCGCAGAAGGGCAATTGTCGGTAAGCGTGATGCCTCGCTCCCAACAGGACACGATGGCCAAAGCATTCGCTCGGATGACGCAGGGTCTCCGCGATCTCGTTCGCCAGGTTCGCGATAGCGCAGCACAAGTGGCAAGTGGTGCGGGACAGATGGCCAGCGCCTCGGACGAATCGGCAAAAGTCAGCGTACAAGCCGCGTCGGCGATCGATGAAGTCACCAGCACGATGCACGAAATGAGCATCAACGTGCAGAACGTCGTGAAGAACACGCAGGTGCAGGGTTCAAGCGTCGCGGAAACTTCCGCGTCCATCGACCAGATGGTCACCTCCATTCAGCGAGTCGCCGACACCGCCAAGCTGCTTGTCGATATTTCGCACCGCTCGCGCGACGAAGTCCAAACCGGCATGGTCACCATGGAAAAGGCTACGCAAGGCTTGAACCGCACGAGCCACGCAATCCAATCTTCGGCGGAAATCATTGACGTGCTCGGACGCCGCGCCGACGACATTGGAAAAATTATCGAAGTGATCGACGACTTGGCCGAGCAGACCAATCTTCTTGCGCTCAACGCCGCCATTGAAGCCGCGCGAGCCGGTGAACATGGCCTTGGTTTCGCCGTTGTCGCCGAAGAAGTCCGCAAGCTCGCCGAGAAATCCACCCAGTCCACAAAGGAAATCTCGGAGCTCATCGAAGGCATTCAAAAGGAAGCTCGCGAAGCCGTCGACAACATGGAAAAGAGCACCTCGATGGTTCAAGAAGGCTTGGTTCTCAACAAGGAATTAAGCGGCGCGCTCGAGAAAATCTCGGCCGTAGTTTCAGAAGTTTACAAGTTCTCGCAGGAAATCGGCGCGGCAACCACCGAGCAGTCGAGCGGTTCTTCGCAGATTGCCAAGGCCACAAATCGCCTCACAGAAATCACCCAGGAAATTACTTCTTCCGTTGAGGAACAGGCTTCCGGCGCGCAAGGCGTCGTGCGCGCCATGGAGAAAATGCGGGAGCTCGTGCAGCAATCCACCTCCAGTTCGACGGAACTTGCCGCCGCCGCCGAGCAGATGTCCAAGCTCTCGCGCAATCTCCTCGATTCGATGGACCGGTTCGTTATCGACGATGGCCATTCCGACAGCCGACGGTTCCCCCCGAGGCGCATCGGAGGTGGCTCGGAACGCCAAAGTGGCGCGCGAGAGTATGCGGAGATGGCTCGCACCTGAGCGGCGAGAAAAACTATGGACAAAGAAATCCAGGTAGTTGGATTTCGGATTGGCCGCGAGACCTTCGGCCTGCCCATCTCGATTGTGCGCGAGATTGTGCGCGTTCCCGAAATCACGTCCGTTCCGAACGCCCCCGATTACATCGAAGGCGTTATCAATCTGCGCGGCCGGATCATCCCGGTCATAGATCTGCGCAAGCGTTTCAACGAGAAATTCACTGAACCAGGCAAGAAAAACCGAGTCGTCGTCGTCGAAATGGAAGGAAGGCGCATCGGCCTGATGGTCAATTCTGCATCCGAGGTCCTGCGCATTCCGCCCTCGGATATCGAAGCACCTCATTCGGTTTTTCAGGAAGGCGAGCTTGACTACATCACGGGCGTCGGAAAATTGAAGGGTCGCCTCGTAATTCTTCTGGACCTAAACAAGATTTTGCAACGAGGAGAGCTGCGGCGGCTCGAAGAATTCTCCGAACCTGCCGCCGTTCCCATAGGTAGCGCATCACGAAATTAGTCGTCGATCCAGTAACGCAATTTCGACGAGGAGCGAATGTCCACACTGACCACTGAAGTTCCACTCACAGATCCCGAACTCAAGCTCCTTCAGACTCTAGTCTATCAGGAATGCGGCATGTACTTTGACGAACGCCGCACTCATTTTCTGCGCGATCGCCTGCAGCGCCGCCTCAAGGCCTGCCAGATGGACTCGTTCTACAGTTACTACCGGCTGCTCACCAGCCGCGAAGGCAAGCAGGAACTCACCGCTTTGCTCGAGAATCTCACCGTAAATGAGACAAGCTTCTTCCGCATCCGTCCACAGCTCGATCTTTTCCAGAAAGTCGTGCTCGAAGAAATTCTGAAACGCAAGCAGGAGCGCCGCGATTGGACGCTGCGGATTTGGAGCGCCGGCTGCTCCACAGGTCAAGAGCCCTACACGCTCGCGATTCTAGTCTGCGACGCGCTGGCCTACTACTACCTGCGCAATCCCCTGCCCTTCGAGATGCCCACGCCGAAACCTCTAATTCCACCGCCGTGGAAAGTGGAGATTCTCGCTTCCGACATCAACTACTCCGCGCTACTCACGGCCCAACAGGGCATTTACAGCGAAGCGCAAATGGAAACCGTCGATTACACTTGTCGCCTTCGCTATTTCGACAAAGTCGCCGACAAATACGTGGTCAAGACGGCGCTCAAGAATCTGGTCCAATTCGATTTCCACAATTTAAAGACCGAGTACCTGCCGCAGCGCAACGATGTCATCTTCTGCCGCAATGTGATGATCTATTTCGATGAAGCCGAACAGAAGCGTCTCGTCGAAAAGTTCTACCGCTGTTTGAATTCCGACGGCTATCTTTTTGTCGGCCACGCGGAGAGCCTTTTCGGCCTGACCAAATCATTTCACATGATTCATCAGAACAACGCTACGGTCTATCAACGCGTCGAGGGCGCCCAGTGACATTTTTCCCCGACGAGCGCGCTGCAGAGCTCCGCGATCTCTTCTTCGAGAGCGCCGCGGAAATTCTCCAGGCCATGAACGAAGCCGGACTCGCGCTCGAAGACCATCCGGGCGACAAAGAAAACCTCCGTAGTGTCCGTCGCGCCGTTCACACTCTGAAAGGCGATTCGGCCGCTTGCGGCTTCCGCGAACTCAGTGAACTCGCCCATGAACTCGAAGACGTTCTCACTCCGGAGCTTACTCAGCAGCATGCCGGATTAATCCCTGAAGTAGTTCTCGCCGCAGCCGACACGTTTCACGAAATGCTCGCCGCGTACCGGAATAATCTGCAGCCGCCGGCTGGCGGCGCGCTCCGGGAACACATCCAGCGCCTGCTTACCAAGCCGGTCGTGCAGCCGCCGAAAGTCGCGCGCGAAGCCACATTCGAATGGACCGAATACGAACGCCTGTTGATTGCAGAAGCGCTCCGACGCGGCGAGCACATCCACAACGTCGCGTTGTATCTTGATTCCGAATCGCTGCCTGCAGCTGCATTCGAGCTCATCCGCAAAGCGCTCGAAGGCGCCGGAAAAGTAATCGCGCAGCATCCCGAGAAGGCTGCTGATCTTCATCAATCCGGCGTGATCGAAGCCGCGCTTTCAACCTCAAAGTCCGCGGACTGGATTCGGCAGCGCTGCCAGGTACCCTCTGTCGTCGCGCGCATTTCCGTTGATGAAATCAAGGAACAGCAGACGAAGCCGCGCGATCTTCTCGACATACTCCTCGAATCCGAGGCCGCCGCGATCTCTGCCGGAGTAAGCAGCTCCGAGAACGAGGCTCACGAGGCTCCCGGACATTTCGACGATACTCACGCCGGCAGTTCGCCCGGAGGTATTTCGCACGCAACCGAGAATTCTTTGCGCGTGGATGCGACGCGTATTGAAACGGTGATGAACCTGGTCGGTGAGCTGATTATTGGCAAATCAATGTTGCAACGCACGATCAACGAATTCGAACGCAGCCATTCGAAAGACCCTCTGCGCGGTAAATTCTCCGATGCACTGGCTTTCCAATCCCGCGTACTGGGTGAACTTCAAAAATCTGTGATGAAGATCCGCATGGTTCCTGTCGACCACCTTTTCCGCCGCTTTCCACGTATCGTGCGCGACGTGGCCAAGCAACAGAACAAAGACATCGTGCTTGAGCTTTCCGGCCAGAACACGGATCTCGACAAGGGAATTCTCGACTCGCTGGCTGAACCGCTGGCGCATCTGGTTCGCAACGCCGCGGATCACGGCATCGAATCTGCCGCCGAGCGCATGGCTGACGGAAAGCCAGCGCGCGGCACGATTCGCCTCGATTCCTATCATGAAGGCGACCAGGTGGTCATCGAAGTTTCGGACGACGGGCGTGGACTCGATCGCCAGAAAATTCTCGAGCGCACCATCGAGCGCGGCATTCTTACTCCCGAAGAAGCCTCGAGGCTCACTGATTCCGAAGCGCTTCACCTGATCTTCACGCCCGGGCTCAGCACCGCCGACCACGTCACCGAAATTTCCGGCCGCGGCGTGGGGCTTGACGTGGTACAGGCCGCTCTCTCCAACTTGAAAGGCGCTATTGAGCTCGAAAGCGAGCCCGGCAAAGGAACCACATTTCGCCTGCTGGTCCCGTTGACTCTCGCCAGCATCCAGGCACTTCTGTTTCGCGTCGCAGGCCGGCTTTATGCGGTCCCCATCACTTCTGTTGTCGAAATCACTCGTATTGCCGACGATGAAATCCATCGTGTCGACGAGCACGAAGTCTTTCAATTGCGCGAGCAGGTCCTCACCCTCGTCCGCCTCGTCCGCCTCGACCGCCTCGAGTCGAAATCCAAAGCGGAGCGTGCGAAGCGCGTCTTCGTGGTCGTTATCGGCGCAGGCAATCGCAAGTTTGGCCTAATCGTCGATAGCCTCATGGGAGAAGAGGAGCTCGTCATCAAAGCACTCGAAGATCGTCTTGTCACTTCTGCGCTTGTCAGCGGTGCTTCGATTCTTGGCGACGGTACAGTTGTTCTCATTCTCAATGTTCCCGCGGTGATTTCGCATCTTTCGCGAATCCCAGCAGTGGGAGCCACAGCATGAGCGAACGAATTCGGGTCCTCGTTGTTGACGATTCCGCACTCATGCGCAAGCTGATTCCCCAGTCGCTTGTCCACGATCCTTCGATTGAAGTAGTGGGAACGGCGATGGATGGCGAGCTCGGCCTGAAAAAAATTACCGAACTTCGCCCGAACGTCGTGACGCTCGATCTGGACATGCCCCGCATGGACGGCATCGAGATGCTGCGTCAGATCACGCGCAAGCATCGCGTTCCTGTGATCGTCGTCAGCTCGCAAACAGATCGCGGCGCCACCCTAACGCTGAAAGCTCTCGCTCTCGGCGCATTCGATTTCGTTGCCAAGCCCCAGGACGCTGCGGTTGGCCGCATCGATCAGATCGCTGCCGAACTGGCCATTAAAATCAAAGTCGCTGCAGCTTCCGGCGCGCCCAAGATGATCATCACGGTTCCTTCCGCAAGACGGAAGGAATCGCGCCGCTCGTCAATGCCTCATTGGCCTTCCCGCATTGTGGCAATTGGCGTTTCTACCGGCGGTCCCAATGCTCTCCAATATCTTTTTTCGCAACTTCCCGAGGATTTTCCCGGCTGCCTTCTCGTCGTGCAACATATGCCCGAAGGCTTCACCCAAATGTTCGCGCAGCGCCTCAATGAATCGTCCGCCATCGAAGTAAAGGAAGCGCAGTCGGGCGATCTCTTGCTGGCAGGCCGCGCCTTGATTTGTCCTGGCAACCGGCACATGAAAGTACGCCGGATGGAGCACGGCAACGTCGCAATTCTCGTAGACGCGCCCCGCGTCAACGGCCATCGCCCCTCAGTCGATGTCTTGTTTCAGTCAGTCGCGCAAGAATTTAAGAATAATTCGCTGGCCATCTTGATGACCGGCATGGGCGACGATGGCGCTGCCGGCATGGACGCGGTCCACTCCGCTGGCGGAATCACGATCGCCCAAAGCCCCGAAACGTGCGTCGTCGACAGCATGCCTCGCGCTGCCATCGAGCGCGGTTTTGCCGATCGTGTAGTTTCCCTTTCGAATTTAGCCGGTGTCATGCAGTCGAAATGTTTGCCGGAGTACTCGGCGGCCGCCCCAGCCGCCGCCGCTCGCGAGATTTCTCGAAGGAGATAGTTATGAAACAGTTTGAAGCCCTAACGCGAAAGAAAGATAACCAGGCAGCTCGCTACTTGATCGTTGACGACTCCGTCTTCGCCCGCAAGAGCTTGGCAAAGATGGTCGAGTCATTCGGCGGCCAGGTTGCCGGCGAAGCGGGTGACGGTTGCACCGCCATCACCGAATACGCCCGCACAAATCCCGACATCGTCCTCATGGACATCACCATGCCTCAAATGGAAGGCATCGAGGCCGTCGAGCGCATCGTCCAGGAACATCCCGACGCCCGCATCGTCATGGTCTCTTCCGTCGGCTACCAGGACAACATTCTGGCCGCACTCCAAAAAGGCGCGCGCCACTTCGTCCAAAAACCGGTCAAGCCCGACGCGCTCTACGAAATCATCCGCTACGTGCTAAATGACGACGGCGTCGCATCACCCGTTCACGCCGGAGGGGAGAGAGATCGATGAGAATGGACCTGATTCAGCCCTTCATCGGCTCGCTTGACGCAGTTCTTGCCGAAATGATGAAGACAGCCCCGCGTATCGTCGACCTCACCATGGAAGAGGAAGGCTACCGCCGCAAAGGTCTCGCCGCGTCCGTCAGCTTCAAGGGAGAAATTCAGGGTCGCGTGATTCTCGACATGGATCCGCAAGCTGCCACGCAGGTTGCGAGTTACCTCGCGGGAGAAGAAGTCGATTCATCGCAGCCCATGGTCCGCGAAGCCGTCTGTGAACTTGCTAACATGGTCATCGGAAACGCCGTCACTCAGCTCAACGATCGCGGCTTTCAATTCAAAGTGTTTCCTCCTGAAGTGCTCACCGAGGAACAGTGCGCCGCCGCCGGCCAGGACTCCGAAGCCACGATCCTCTGTTTCGAGACGCCGTCCGGCAACGTGTACCTCGACATCTCCATGCAGTATCACCGGCGCCGTTCTCGCGAGCGCTCAACCGTGGCAGTCTGACGATCCACGGCGGAATTATCAAATTGTTGCTCGCAAAAAACACGAACGCCTCGCCGGGGCTCGTTCGGCGAGGCGTTCCTTGTCCGCGCTAAACTTCTAACGGTAAGTTCTACGAAATCGGCAACCGCTCCATCCGTCCAGGCTGTGTTGCGGCATTCGTATCCAAGTAAAGCAGCACGTTCAACTGCCGCACGTACACCGCTTCGAGCAGCCGCCCTTCATGCGACTTCCTCACCAGCACCGTGCTATGGCTCGCCGCAGGATTCCCAGTCAGTTCCTGAGCGCGAATGTTCATCGTCTCGCCGTTGCGAGTGATCGTTACCACCCGGGCCGTCCCCTCTGACTTAACCGACAGCGAATACTGTCCAGACTTCAGACTCTTGCCTTTGCAGCGCACTTCATACGGCAGCGCGAAGCGTCCTTGAAAGTCTGGAGGTTTGGTGGTGTTGGTTGCTACTCGCACTTGCTGCTCGGCCGCAATCGTGTCGGCGTTAACCACCTCGTAGACATCTGGTGAGACGTCCGCTTGCGCGTGCGTTGTTACTGGCAGCAAGCACGCCACTCCCAGCGCTGCTGCAAAAATTGAACTCTTCACAACTGTCGTAATTTTCATCTCTTTTTCCTTTCTCCCTCGAATCTTTGATTTCGAATTCATCCGCTTTCTCCCTCGATCTGTGCGTAGTTTTATTCCTTCTCTGGATTTTCTTCAATGCAACGAAGCTCATTTGTTGGTAAAGCTGAGGTAAATCGTTTAATTACTGAAACTAGGCGACTTAGGCGCCCTTCTTGAGTTTCAGCATTGCTAGTCGTACACTTACGCTTCCCAGTCCGCTCCGCTATGCCGGACGTAAGTCCATTTCAAGGCCAAGTCCGCTTCGGCGCTTATCACGTCGACTTGCGCACGGGCGAGTTACGCAAGCACGGCCACAAAGTTCGTCTCGCCGGGCGTCCGTTTCAAATCCTGGCCATGCTTATCGAGCAACCCGGCGAATTGCTCACGCGCAAGGAATTGCAATCCAAGCTCTGGCCCGCAGACACATTCGTGGATTTCGAACACGGTGTGAATGCCGCTATGCAAACCCTGCGCCGCGCTCTTTGTGATTCACACAAGAAGCCGCGCTATATCGAAACCCTTCCGCGTCGCGGTTATCGCTTTATCGCCACCATCGACGCCACAGGCCTTTGCCCGCCGCCTCATGCGACGCCCCACACGAAGTTTCACGCCCGTCTTGCTACCGAATGGGTCGGGAAAGTTGCAACGATTTGCGACGAAACGGGAAGAAACTACGTGTTGTTGCCAGCGACAGAAGAAATTCTGGAAGAGATGCGTTCCTGCGAAGCGGCGCAGGACGATCTGGGAATTTCACTAATGGTCGCAGATGAAAAGCTTCTGCTGATTAGCTGCGGAACGAAAGTAAAAATTCTCGAGGCCTCTAATTCCGAGGCTGGTTGCAAAGTACGCATTCTCGGTGGCCAGTTCGTCGGCGAGAAAGCATTTGCGCCTCGCGCCTATCTTTCCGGCCTTGCCTTAGCTCAATCTCGGTGACTACTCTCCGCTCGCTCCGGTTCTTCGCCGATATTCCGTTCCATGCCGGAACAATCCGGCCTTCGGCATCTCTTCCGAATAGATAATCCGCGCCGGCAGAAAGATATTCGCCGAATCGGGCGCGTAGGGCACCGCTACATCAATGGACGCATTCGCATCGAATCGCCGCTTGCTTCGAAAACACATCCCAATAGGCGAGATGTCCTCGCAGACCGCGAGCTCATCGTCCGCCCCCGCTTGGCGGATACAAGCTGTCAGGCGCGTCTTCATTCTCATTCGCTGGCGCTCGCGCTGCTCTCCGCCCTCCGGCAAAGTGTCTTTCTGATCGCGCCGCGCTCGCGAACGCGTCAGTTTCTTCTCATCCTCGTGCGGCGCTTGGATCCAGATGCTCGGAACACCGTCCACCTTGCAATGCCGCGCAATCCCGCGATTCGCTTCGAATCCCCGCAAGTCGAGCTCATTCAGGTACGCTACTTCCCTGCTGCGGCAGTAGCTGCACTCAAGCAGCATCCGCGCCACGGCTTCCTCCGACGCCGCAATCGGTGGAAACTCCACTCCCCACAAATCGTTTTGCCCGGGAAGAATCTCGACCCCGTACAGAAACCCGTCCTTTTCGCGACCGAACTGCCCCACCACCCTCACGTCGCCCTCGCGATGCGACTCAGCCGTCGATTTTCGCTTCAAGTGGATATGCTGATCGGTATTCAGCTCGCGGTCGAGCACCACAACGGCACCCGTCTGGTTAATCTGCAGCGTGCGAGTGGGCACCGAGAACGCCTGGCCGTGGCTGTCTGTACCCGATGCGTCCAACAGTAATGTGAGCGAAACCCGATCGCTGCGCCGAATCGGTGCGGTCGATGCCATTCGATTCCCCTCAAGTTGAAAGAAATGTCTTCTATTGAGACTATCACAACGCTGGCTTAACTTCGGTTACTGCACCCATTCCCGCCCGCCGCAATGACGACGGCGATCAGTTTTAATCTTTGAAATCAATGGTTTACATCGGAACCTCCGCGATAACGAGCGCTTGAACTCCTTCCTGACTTCACCTTTAATGGATGGACCGCATCCCAATCTCATTGAGTGGGTGAAGATAGCTTTCGAATTCATGTCTAACATTTCTAGTGCTGCGATTTTGCGATGGCTGGCCTTGCGGCTTCGAGCGCAAATTTGTCGCCGCGTCCTATTCGGCATTGCGTTTGTCTTTGTCATCGCTCCCCAAGTTCGCGCCCAGCAGTTTGGGGTCGAGGGCGTCGTGCGAGACTCGAGCGGCGCTTCCATCGTGGCCGCGCAAGTAGAACTGCACGCCGGATCGTACTCGGCTTCCACCACAACCGATTCCTCCGGAGCATTCGCGTTCGACCACGTTCCCGCGGACTCCGGCACAGTCGTCGTGAACGCAAGAGGTTTCGATCCCTTGGAAAAAGCGTGGAGCGCCGCAACGAACAACCCCGCCCGACTCGAAATCACTCTGGTCCCGTCCTCGGTGAATCAAAGCATAATCGTCACAGCCACGCGCAGCCAAACGCTCCTCAGCGATGTCCCCCTGAGCGATATTCAACTCACGCGGTCAGAAGTGCAGGCCATCCCCGCACTCACCCTCGACGACACGCTGCGCCAGATCCCCGGCTTCAGCCTCTTCCGCCGCTCCAGCAGCCGCACCGCGAATCCCACAGCTCAGGGTGTATCGCTGCGCGGTCTCGGCGCCAGTGGCTCAAGCCGCGCTCTCGTTCTCGAGGATGGCATTCCGCTCAACGACCCGTTCGGTGCGTGGGTCTATTGGGACCGCGTCCCTCGGGAATCTATCTCCGACATCGAGATCGCGCAGGAAGGCTCCTCGAGTCTCTACGGCAGCGATGCCCTCGGCGGAGTGATTCAGGTTCTCACGCGCCCTCCAGAGCCCGCCGGCGTCTCCCTCGAAACTTCCTACGGCAACCAGAATTCTCCTGAGCTTTCCGTCTGGGGCGGCGCGCAAAAAAGCGGATGGGAAACCACATTCGGCGGCCAGGTCTTCAACACCGACGGCTACGTCCTTATTCCCAGTAATCAGCGCGGCAGCGTCGATATTCCGGCAGGCGTCACCGACGCCACCGCCGATCTCATGGTCGGTCGCAAGATTGGTGACGATAGCCTTATCTTCGCGCGCGGCTGGTATTTCAATGAGTCTCGCGGCAATGGCACTCCCGACCAGATCAACAACACGCGCATCGGCGAAGGCGCGCTCGGCGCCAATCTGAATCTGGGTGCTGCCGGTTCGCTCACCCTACGTGCTTATGGAGAGGCAGAGCGTTACAACCAGACCTTCTCATCCGTCGCGGCCGATCGAAATAGCGAATCGCTCACCGACGTGCAAGGAGTTCCCTCCCAGGGAATCGGTGGCTCAGCCGTCTGGTCTCGCGCCGTTGGAAAGCGCCAGACGCTGGTTGCCGGCGTTGACGATCACCAGGAAATCGGTCACAGCAACGAGGTGATTTTCAATTCAGGCACCAACCTGCGAGACACCTTCACAGGCGGCCACCAGAATACGGTCGGAGTCTTCGGCGAAGATTTAATTCAGATCGCGCCGCGCTGGTTGCTCTCTGCGAGCGCTCGCTACGACCACTGGAGCAACACGAACGCTTTCTTCCTTTGCAACCCGATTGCAGGAACCTGCCCCGCAAATACGATTTTCCCCGATCGCACCTACAATGCTTTCAGCCCGCGCCTCACGCTGCAGCACCAGTTCAATTCGAACGTGTCGTGGAACGCCTCGATCTACCGCGCCTTTCGCGCTCCCACGTTGAACGAGCTTTATCGCTCGTTCCGCCAGGGCGATACGCTAACAAACGCGAATCCCAATCTTCGCTCGGAAGAACTCACAGGTGGAGACGCGAGCCTCGCCGTCAACGGCCTCCAGCACAGACTCGAAGCCCGCGGAACATTCTTCTTCAATGAAATCATCGACCCGGTTGCCAACGTCACTATAAGTTCCACTCCCACACTCATCACCCGCCAGCGCGAGAACCTCGGACGCACCCGCTCGCCCGGATTTGAACTTGACGCGACCGCGCACTTCACACGCGAACTCAGTCTGTCGATCGGATATCAATACGTCGACGCCATCGTTACCAGCTTTCCCGATGCTACGCCCTCGCTCGTCGGATTGTGGGTCGCGCAAGTGCCCCACAACGTCCTCACATTCCAGGGCCGTTACTTGAATCCCTCGCGCATCAATATTTCGGTGAATGGTCGCATGGTCGGCAAGCAATACGACGACGACCAGAACATGTTTCCCCTCGGCCGCTACTTCGTTCTCGATGCCATGGCCTGGCGCACCATCGGCCACGGCGTCGACCTCTTCACCGCCGCCGAAAATCTCTTCAATGTGAAATATGCCACCGCCGCCACGCCTGTCACGCAGCTCGGCTTGCCAATCACCGCCCGCTTCGGCCTGCGTTTCGAATGGCCCCGTCGCTAATCGCTGCATCGAATCCCGCGCGGTGAGCGCAGGGCGAAGCCACCAAGCCGGCGGCTCGGATTGCCGGTTGAAATCAGCTTCCATGACGATCTCTTGTACCCTTTTTACCGCCTATTAGAATTTCGTATGTTGCTGAATTCGGGCTGCTTAGCGTGAATTTTAATCGCGGAACCGTGTATTAAAAACGGGGGTGCGAGTGATGAGTGTGGTGAATCGTGGCGAGCAAGCATTTGCTTCGATTGCCTGCAGTACGTCCTTTCGCTTTCGCGGTATGCGGGTTCGATTTCAAGGGCTCGTCTCGAGTCCATTTTCCGGGCTCTCTCGAGTCCACCGGACCTCGAAATCAGGCTAGCACAAGGCGGGAAGCGTCGTGGGGCGGAAGAAGTACAACGGGCTAGAACTGGACGAACGGACAGGAGCTTGCCTTGTAGGTCACGGCTTCAGCCGTGACACAAAAACTCTCCAACGACGCCCCGTACCGCTCGGCGGCGAAATCCTCTTCGTACCAGCATCTCAAAACGAGATAGGTAGTGATAATCTGTTCGCAGCAGTTATTTGTCTCGAAGCTAGATTCCTACTAGCGCGAATCTCTCACGACCCAAACGAAGTTGCCAACAGGTAAGTCTCTCCGTCGCCGCGTCCCTCTTTCCCTCGAACAGTCGAGCCACCCAATCAATATTCTAATTCGGCGGCTGAATGGTGACGCCTTCCTTCTTTAGTTGTTCACGCAGCCACTCGAACTTTTGGAAAGTCGTGATGTTAATTGGGCCGGTGTAGCTTTCACTCTGTAGCTTGCGTGGCGGATACTGGATGAAGGTCTTCATTATCCGGTTCAACTCCTGCCCCATGAGCGGCCCCAACCAGGTCCGTTCTGTGAAGTTGTTCATGAACAGGTCATAGCGTTCCTGGGGATCGGCCCACAGGTCGAAGATTTGCGGTGCAGTGGCGACATACTTCTCGGGCCCCTTCCAGCCCAGGTTGGTGTCTACCGCGAGGCCACCGGTCTGTTCCCCGCCATCACCGCGCAGGTTGAATACGAATTTGTAGTTGTGCCAGCGGACCGCCCCCGGCAGAAGCTCGTTCTCGGTGAAGTATGCCCATGTTTCGCGCGGGTCAAGCCCGGTGCCAAAGAGAACCGACGAAATGTCGTAGCTGTCGAAGATGATCGGCTGGCCTTCGAGGTCTTTCGTCGGCAGCGGGATGCCGGCTAGAGAGGAGAACGTGGCCATGAAATCGAGGCCGCCGACGATGTCGTGATTCTTGCTGTTGGCCTTGATCTTTCCCGGCATCCAGGCCATGGCGGGAACGCGATTGCCGCCTTCGCGATCGGTGCCCTTAGTGCCACGGAACGGCGTGTAACCGGAGTCTGGATAGACATCCTGCCAAGCCCCGTTGTCCGTGGTCCAGAATACGAGGGTGTTGCCCTTGTCCAGACCGAGGGCGCGAATCTTGTCCATGACGTGGCCGATGCGCGTGTCGTTCTCAACGAGGGAATCAGCGTACTTAGTCTTGTCCATCGATTTGTGGATGAAGTCCGGGTGCGGCATATTGGGCTGGTGCATCTTCATGAAGTTGATGTCAATAAAGAACGGCTTGTCCGGAGTCTTCGCCGCATCCTCGAGAAATTCCAGCGCATCTTTCTCGATGTAAGCGTCGAGGTACGGAATGCCGACGAGGCCTTTTTCCGGCGTGTTCACATATTCTCCGTTGACCTTGAAGTCTTCTGTTATCGAGCCGCCTGCGACGCCGGACAACGAGCCTTTGGTCACCTTGTTGAACATATTTCGCAATTCGTCCGGCATGTCCGGAAACCACTCTGGGTCGCCGTAGGTGTAGGCATTCAAATGATAGAGCATGCAATGCTTCATCACGTCGAAGCCGTGGGCAGTGGGCAATGCGTAATCCGCCTCACCGAGGTGCCATTTGCCACTGAAGTAGGTCTTGTAACCGGCTGTCTTAAGCTGTGCCGCGACGGTCCATTCCGCCTTCGGCAGGCCGCCGCCCTGACCTTGAAAGGCCACGGTGGTCATGCCGCTGCGGTTCGGGAAGCGCCCGGTCATCATGGCTGCGCGACCAGGAGTGCAGCTCGGCTGCGCGTAGAATGAGAAGAAGGTCATGCCTTCATCCCATGCGGTCGAGGCTGGGTGTGGGCATCCCACGTCCGACGCCCCCGCCGTAGGGTCCGGCATCGCCGTAGCCAAAATCGTCCGAGACAATCAGGATAATGTTGGGTTTCTTTGCCTGGGCTGACGCTGGTCGCGATGCTAGTCCCAAAACCAAGAAAAGAGCTGCAAGAACCAAGGTTACTTTTCCTGTGCGCTTCATAGCTGTTCTCCTTTACTTTCCTCATGAGCAACGAACAAGGAACTTGCTTGTCGCAAAGAGCTGACCTGGGAACACGTACTGGACGAGAAACGGGTCGATGTTAGGACCTTTGACGTGGATAATGCTATTGTCAAAAGAAACAGGGTCCCACGCTCGGTTGGCAGATAGATGTTGGGAAATCCTGCCGGCTCAACCGGTCGATGCAACACCACCTGGTATAAATCTTTTTTCTAAAAGGTGGTGTTTATGATCCCAAAGAAACGGATACGGCTTTCTGCGATGCAAAGAGTTGAGGTATGGCGTCGTTGGAAAGCGGGAGAGTCGTTACATGCGATTGGTCGAGCGCTGGGCAAGAACAATGTGGTTATTTACCTTCTGTTGAAGCGCCATGGTGGGATTGCGCCGCCCATCCGCCGCCGTTCACCGAGTTCACTCACCCTGGCAGAACGAGAAGACATCTCCCGCGGAATCGCTTGTGGCTCGTCGATTCGCGGAATCGCCCAAGGCCTGCACCGCTGTGCCTCGACGATCAGCCGGGAAGTGGCCCGCCATGGCGGGCGCGCGCAGTACCGCGCCAATGAAGCCGATCAGCAGGCCTGGGAATCGGCCCTGCGGCCCAAGCCGTGCCTGCTGGCCACTCACACCACGCTCCGGGAGATCGTTGCGAGTAAACTGATGCAGGACTGGTCGCCCCAGCAAGTTTCCGGATGGCTGAAGTGGCAGTTTCCCAAGGATGAGGGCCTGCGCGTGTCGCACGAAACCATTTATCGCAGCCTATTCCTGCAAGCGCGAGGAGCGCTGAAAAAGGAGCTGATTCAGCACCTTCGCTCCCAGCGGCGGATCCGCCGCTCGCGGCATTCCAGCGTTCATGGACACTCCCAAGGCAAGATCGTCGATGCCATTTCTATCCGCGAGCGACCTGCGGAAGTCGAAGATCGCGCCCTTCCCGGTCATTGGGAAGGCGATCTGTTGCGCGGGGCGCGCAACAGTCATGTGGCCACGCTGGTGGAGCGTCATTCGCGGTTCTGCATGCTGGTGAAGGTGCCCGGCAAGGACACGACTACGGTGGTGGCCGCCCTGAGCCGGCACGTGCGCACTCTGCCCGCGACGTTGCGGCGCTCGCTGACCTGGGACCGCGGGTTGGAGATGGCCCAGCACAAAAGCTTCACGATGGCTACGGACGTACAGGTTTACTTCTGCGATCCCCAAAGCCCCTGGCAGCGCGGTTCGAACGAAAACACGAACGGGCTGCTGCGGCAATACCTGCCGAAGAAGGCGGATCTGTCCTGCTACTCACAGTCGGACCTGGACGAGATCGCTCTGCGCCTCAATCAACGGCCACGAAAAACATTGGGATTTGAAACTCCGGCGGATAGACTGCAAGCCTGTGTTGCATCGACCCCTTGAGACCACCCCGCTTATCACCAGCTATCTCAAAACGAGATAGGTTGTGACAATCCCCGGCTTGCAAACAGCTTCGACGGTTGTCTTCGTTCCCGGACGGGTGACCCACCCTTAAGCTAAGCCAAAGTCGGCGCTTAGATTTTCAGAGACCCCGTCCTTCGCGTTCGCTGCGAAGGGTGGGGGTTCTCAGTTTTCATTTCCCAATTTCAAATCGCTCGGGAGGCCAAATTACGACTCTCCGCACCCAAAATCCCACCTCTAGGTCAAGGTACTTGACCGTTTTAATGTCGTTTTTTCAGCCCAGCGGAGGGAGGAATTTCCCCGTTTTCAATTTCAAACTTGCGATCTGCGGGCAAAGAATTGAGGTAGGCCACGCCCGTTAGTTTGAGGGCCGTAGGGGCCGACCGCGATATGCTGGTCAGCCTACAATTCGTTAGGCCATTAATTTGGAGGCAAGATTTGCAGCCACCGTTCCGGTCCAAGCAGGAAGTGATCATCAACGCGCCTTTGGAAGCGGTGTGGTCGTTCAGCATGGATCTCACGAGGATCCCGGAGTTCCACCCTCGCGTAGTCAAGGTGGATCTTGTTTCTGGCAAGACCCTCCGCGAAGCAGGCGCGTCATATCAATGTCATCTTTCGGGCGGGAAGCACACGTGCATCGAGAAGGACATCGAAATTATCCCCCTGCAGAAGATCATCACTGTGCTGCCGGAGGACACATTCGGTATCAGCAAGATTCTCAGCGATTACAGAGTGGAAACGACGTTCCAACCGCTCGGTCATCGGTCCACCAAGGTGGAAATTAGCCACTATTACTCGACGACAACCCTGAAAGCCAAGCTCCTCAACTTAATCGCAAAAGGTAAGATCGCCCGCGAAAACCAAGCAACATTGAATGCTGCCAAAGCCACGATAGAGGCTGCCCGCCGTACGGGATAGGGGTTTATGTACCTCTGGCGGATGGCCCGCGCGTTAAATTTTGAACTGGCCTCAGTTTTTTCGCGCGCCCAACTCTTCGCGCCAACGCGGCAAGGCGTCGAAGCTTGCTTTTTAGGTCACAAAAAGCCTCACCTCTGAAGAGGTGAGCTACATTGTGTGCGTCGTCCTACGAGGCGTTCACATTTCTCTTCCGAGGATGCGGCTATGGGTCGGCACGCCACCGTGCCGACACTCCGTTTACCGAGCAATATTATTCTGACGTGCCGCGTCTGGCTTACCACTGTGAACGCCCATTTTCTTCAAGAACTATCTCCCCTTCCCGATCCTGACGCGACCTGCCGGAATGACGCGGCACACCATTGTTAACCTCCCGCACGCCATCGCGGCCAGGCTGTCGAAGCCCCACTCTTCGCCGTCTTTGCCAAGGGTGGGTGTTTTCGGTCTGTCCTTCCTAACGATCCCCATTACACCGGAAATCGTGCAAAGCAACCCGCATTTGACACGGCCGGCCTGGAGGACTAGGCTCTCGACTAACGAAAAGCGCAAGACGGGAAATTCCAATCTATGATGCTCGGTTCTTGACTCTGGGCCGATTTTTTCAATTCCAGCAACCTCGTAGAAGGGGAAGGAGGACTTTCCGTGCCGACGTACGCTTCGCACGCCAGAGTCTTTTTGCCACTCGCGCTGATCTCCTTCATAGGTCTGCCCGCGCCATCCTTGTGGGCTCAGGAGGATCAATGGGACAAACATATGAAAGCGGGCGGCAAAGCGTATACGGACGGCATGAAGCAAAAGTATTTTCACGGGTGGGGCAACGCTGGCCCGAACCCTCAGTTTGCGAAAGCCGAAGGGGAGTTTCTCGCCGCTCTGGCGCAGGCCGAAAACTTTCCGGCCGGAGACATACGGACGGCAGAAACTCTGGGCACTCTGGCAAGTGTGTACATGGAGGAAGGTAAATACGCCGACGCCGAGAGCAAGGGGAATCAAGCGATTGCAATGATGGAAGCAGCCGCGAAGCCCGGCGACGTGCGGTTAGGCTACGCGTTGACCCACTTGGCCCTGATTTATGACTCGGAAGGCAAAACCGAACAAGCGGCTCCGATATGGCAGCGATCGCTGGACATCCTGAAGAATTCAGGGGGAGTAGATCCGAGCGAGATATCGAATTTGAATTTCCACGCTTCCTTTATTCAGATGTTTCACCCTGCCGCTGCTGGACAGATTCACCAGTTCATTGTCGACCTCAAAGAGTCCACGGGCGTCTCGGACACTGATTTGCGGTCCGAGCTGGCCCGCCTGGCGAAAACGCAGCGAGGCGCGGACGCTGAACAGGATTACCTGCGCATACTGGAAATCGACAAGAGGCTCTACGGCCCGGACGACAGCAAGACGGGCGGAGACCAGGAAGCGCTCGGCAATCTCTACTTACATGAAGGGAAATATACGGCGGCGTTGCCGCTTTTGCAGCACAGTCTGCAAATCATGCAAGCGAAGCCCCTGCCGGAGCACGAATCTAAAATGGACAAGCGCTTCGATGCTTCCGACTTGCTCCGTCTCCAGAGAGATCTGGCCCAGGCCTATGCCGGCGCGGGCAATGACGCAGAGGCGGAAGCAATGTACAAGCGGATCATATCCGCGGATGAGACGGACAGTATGCGCGACAAAGTGGGAGACCAAATGTCTCTGACCGACGATTTAATCGGTTTGTCAGGGGTTTATCGTAACCAACATCGCTACGACGAAGCTCTGGAAATCATGAAGCGGTCCGAAGTGGCTGACGACGCAATTGCGAATTCCAAGTTTGGGAAATCAAAAGCGCAATCGGGCGCTCCATCCGTTTGGTCTTGGCTCAGCCAGAACGAACTTGCGGAGATCTATCGCGAAAAAGGCGATAGCGCTGCGGCCGAGCCCCTCTTTCAGAGTTCTCTGGAGATGACCGAACACATGCATCTGGCCCCAGGGCATCCCAAGCTGGCTCAAATGCTCGACAACTACGCGACTCTGCTTCGAGACGGCGAAAAATATGAGCAGGCTGAAGCGCTCTACAAGCGTTCGCTGGAAACCTGGGCGAAGTGCCTGTATCCCGAGAATGCCGACGCTGCCGAGACCCTCAAGAATTACGCTGTGTTGTTGCGGAAGACGAATCGGGCGGCAGAAGCTGAACCGTTGGAAGCTCGCGCGTCCGCGATGCTGACGAAGGTCGGCTCGTCAAACTAAGGCAACTTCGTCGATGCCTAACTCCCGATAAGTCCCGTAACCAAAAGCTGGGTTCGGCGGATGGCCCACACGTAAGCTATTCCAAAGAATTACGGACCCACTCCTTGCGGAGGGGGCTAACTTCTGCCGCGCCCTCCGGCGCTGAATCCGGAAATCGCGCGTACGGGATGTGGATTTCTTGCGCGGGGATTTGGGTGCAGCGCCGGCAGCATTTCACACCGAAGAGAGATCCCTAGACTGCGCTCGGGATGACAGGAGCTGAAATCGGGATGACGGGCACTAGAATGGGACGCGGTCCGCTGCGGTCCCTTCGTGCCTCAGGGTAAACGGGACGACGGGCGCTATAGCTATAAGGGATACAAGGGAATGATCCGCGTTTTCAGTGGCTCGGGACCAAATCCGGTGGCGGGTATTCAGGAAGCTTTGCATTCTTCGCATCTGTGCGTTTCACTTCGATCTCGTCGAATAATATCGACGGGCTGATCACCGTCATCGGGATCTGGCCTTCGCGGTTGCTCACCAGGGCGTCGTTGCCCACTGCGATCAGATCGTTGCGCAGGGCTCGCGTGTCCAGTTCGTTGAATTCGGCGCCGCGGACAAGTTCTTCATGCCCGTCTTTCTCGTATACGCGGTAGAGAAGCCGCGGGCTGTAGCCCGCGAGCGTTTCCACTCGATAGCCGTAAGGCTTATTTTCCTGGCGGCAGATCTCGAGCAGTTTTTTCTTGATGTCGTCGGGCGAGAGCGCTTGCTTGGATGATACGATCAGATTGCCCAGGTTGGGCCCCGGCGCCTGGGCCGGCGCGGCGCGTCCGTGCCCATTGGACTCGGGAAAATCGCGAATCGGCTCGCGGCCCACCAGATAATTTACGAGCTCGCCGTTTTCAATCACCGAAACTTTCTCGGCACGCACGCCTTCGTCGTCGATGTCGTAGCTGCCGATCAGTGTTTTCCCGTCGAAAACTGTCAGCGTGGGATCGTCGATCACAGATATGGTGTTGGGCAGCACGCGGCTCTTGTAGCTCGACGCAAATTCTCCTTCCGTGCGCGACGAATCTCCGGGCTTCGGCCTTCTGCCCAGCACGTTCTCACCGATCATCCCGTAGAACACGTCGCTGGCCGCATCATTCGAGAACAGCACCGGGCCGCGATACTCCTCGTCCACCATGGGAGCTTCGCGAAGCGCTTTCAGAGTCGTCACCATCTTCATCGCGTCGGCCTGGAAAGCTTCCGCCGTCGGCAATTCTTTCAGCGAACCGGTGGAGTAGTAGGGCGAGCGCTCCAGGCGCATTCCGTCGTCCGCCTGCGTGGCGCCGGATAGATTCATGAAATAAACCGTGTAACCCTTGCGCGTCACCGTCCCTTCTGTGTTGACGAAATACCGGTTCACCGCGCGGAAGCGCAACTGCGATGTAAGCGACTCGATTTTAGGATCGGTGCGGAAAAGGTCGGTCGCTTTCTCGAGCATCGCGTCCCACGGAGCGGGATTGAAATCGAGCTTCGCCCAGGGGCCGATGGATTGAAGCGCCGGGGCCGCGGCAAAATCGTCAAATGGCTGACCGGAACTGAATTGGCTGAAGACGGCCTTTTTAGCGGCAAGCGCCTGGCTGGCCGCCTTATAAGCCTGGTCCGTGGCGAGCCACAACTGGTGGCGAAGTGCGGTGGCGTCATCGTCAAGCGGCGCGAGATCGACGAACCCGGTTCCCGGGCCGTAATAGCTGTCCAGCTTGTAATCGCCCACGCGAACGACTACGCGCGCCGACCTGCCGTGCGAGCGCTGCTTTTGACGAAGCGCTCCGAATGCGGCCTCGGCATCGTACTCATCCAAATCGAGGACGGAATATTCGATGTAGTAGGGCGCGGCGATGTTCTCCATCTTCAGGTGCGCCTTCGAACGTTCCAACTCCTCGCGCATCGCCGCCAGCACGGGATCAGACGCTGCGGCTTTCGCCGATGCGGACAGTGCTTTTTCGCTTTTGTCCTGCGCCGAGGCTGGCACCGCACACAGCGCCGCAGCCACTCCCAGCACAAAAATAAATACCAGCGTTAAACGGGAACCAAGAAGCCGGATTGAATTAGAGGTCGCGCTCATGGTTTCGCCGTCACTCCATTCTGCGCGCCGCTCTTCGATTGCGTCTTCACCGGCGCGCCTTCCGTGAGCGGAGCCGAACTCTGGTCTGCGCCCGGCGGCGGCATCAGCGGCGGACGATCCGTGCCTTTATTTTTCTTCTGCACTTCGATCTCCGAGAACAGCATGGCGGGGGCAACGGCCGACACAGGCACTTGCCCCGATTCCGCACCGCAGATTCCGTTGAACACCTGAAGTTTGTCGCCAGTGAGAATAATGTTGTTGAGCGAAAGCAGCGGCGTACCGACAATATCCACACCGCGCACCAGCTCATCGGGACGCCCGTCGGGATACACGCGCCACACCATCACCGGAATTACCTGAAACGCTTGCGGCAGCGCGCGCTGAGTGAGAGTGAAGCCGCCTTGAATATCTTCGAAATACAATCCGTAGGGCTTTCCTTGCTTCTTGATCTCTTCGATGAACTTCGCGCGCAACTCGGCATCACTCACGGATTTTGTGGACGTGACAATCAAATTGCCCTGCCGCCCCGTAGGCATCAGTCCCGGCTGACGCCGCCCATGTCCATTCGAGTGGCTGAAGTTCGTGATCGGCATGCGCGACATCAGAAAATTCTTCAGCACACCATTTTCGACGGCCACCACACGCTCAGCCGGAACTCCCTCATCGTCAAAGCTATAAGTTCCCGCCAGCTCAACTCCGTTCAGCTCTTTCAGCGTGGGATCGTCCGTAACGGTAAGAAATTCCGGCAGCACCTTCTGGTTCACTTTCTTCGTGAACGTCTGCCCCTCGCTCTGATCCTTCTGCCGATGTCCCTCAAGCCGGTGCCCCAAAACTTCATGAAAGAAAACCGCCGAAGCCCGGCCAGACAGCATCGCCGGTCCGGCGTAGGGCTCGGCGGCTGGGGCGGATCTTAGGGCTTTCAAATCCGACGCAATCCGGTCCACTTTGGCCGTCAGCTCTGTGTCGGACGGGAGCTCGCCGGGCGTTGCGGCCTGGAAGGTTTCGACGCGCATCAGATCCATTCCGTCGTCGGCGCGCGTCTCACCTTGGATTACCAGGCGGCTTATTTCTGACGGGTGGGCCAGCGCGGTGCCTTCACTTGTGGCTAGATAGGAACGGGTGGCGGAGACCTGCAGATATACGACTGAGCTGTAGATTTCGGGGTACTTCAAGAATTCGCCTGAGACTTTGCGAATGCGATTCTCCCACGCTTTCTGGTCTACAGAAACATTCGTGTGGGCAGCGTTGATATGGTTCTCGGCTGGTTCCTGCGAGAAATCGGGCGACTTATCTTCTTCCTCGGATTGCACCGCGGTGTTCGTCTTTACTTTGAGGAAAGCGGCGGAGGCCTGCTCGTACTCGCGATCGGTGAGTTGCCAGAGAACGCGGCCGATGGCGTCTGGGTTGTCGCTAAGCGGGAGTGTGCTGGACATGATTCCAGAGGCGCGGCTTTTGCTGTGGGTGTTGTCGAGCGCGGCCGAACCCACGCGCATGATGACATCGGCCTGCCGCCTTTGAATGCTGCTGGAAACCGCGATGCTACCGCTGATGCCGAAGATGACGGTGGCATTGATATCGGCTGCTGTGTAGCTGATGTAGTAGGGAGCTGGATTCGCTTTTGAGAGCGCAGCCGTGGCGCGCTGTAATTCGCGCTGCATGGATGTAAGAAGGACGTCCGGCTGAGACGCGGATGTGAAATAAGTGGGCGGCACGGCAAGAGAAATTGCGATTAGAAAAATTGAGGGCCGAAAAAATCTTCGAATCATGCTTATGTGCCGCCTTTTCTGGTGAGCGAGCCAATCTAACATAGTTGCAACGTACCGCGAGCATTCATCCGCGGCGCAGTTGCCTGCAATTCAACAGTTATCTTGCGAAGATCATTAGAAGCGCGAAGGCAAACGGGGCGTTGCCCGGACTTGCACAAGTAACTTCCCAGCGCCTCGGGTACTCGGAAGCTGAGCTAAGGGTTTTTCGGCCGGGGTTGGGACGAAGATTCGACAGTTGGTGGCAGCAGAGAGTAAAGATAGAGAACAATACCTACAAAAGTGAGAGCACCTCCTACGCCGACGAACAGCAAGAAGGCCAGCGGCTTTTCCCAGAGCAGGCTAATGATCTCCACGACAATTCCGAGGATCAAAAGCACTCCGGATATGCGCAGGGCTCGTTCGATTTGGAATTGTTTCATGGCTATTGCCCCGGCGTCCAGAATTTCACTTTGGACTGCTCTTTCACATTGTGGACCGTATCGTGGCAACCGCTTGAGATGCAGGACATCTCGTTGCTAATGAGCTGGTCCCTGATCGCGGTATGCACCGCGTTGCTCTCAAACGAGCGAGCGCCCGCGTGGCAATGCAGGCATTCGCGATTGTTATAAGGTTTGTAAAGCTGGATGTCTTCGGGCCGCGGCGGCGTGCCGAAATACTGGATGTAAATGTGACGCAATCCTCCGAGCTTGGCGCGAAATCCGCCGTAAAGGCCGTAGTCGGTATGACAGGTGTAGCACGCTTCGTCGGGGGGAACGCGATGGTTCTGGAAATGGGCGGCAGGAATATAGGAAGGATCGTCCACGTAGAGGCTTTTGCCGTAAGGCTCCATGATATGGCAGGAAAGACAGAATTTCGTCTGCTTGGAACGTTCGATGTGGGTAGAGGCGGCCATGGATCCGCACAGAACCGGTAGCACGCCGAAGGAAACGAAGGCGAGCATTTTACCGGTTGGAGAAACTGTTATCGAAGGACGGACGACGATGATGGCGATGAGAACCGCCGTAATCACCAGCAACGCGTACAACAAGGTTTCAGGGGATGGCAAATTCAATGCAATGTCCTCGCAGAACTTCCCGCGACACCAAGCTTAAGTACTGCGCGATTCCCCAAGGATCAAACGCTTGAGAACTTGGTTATTTCTTTTTACCGATTCCCCGAATATAGCCAACAAGCTCTTTGATTTGATCGTCAGTCAGCTTGCCCTTGTATGCCGGCATTTTCTTGCCTTTACCGTTGGCCGTGACGTCAATCAGCTGCGCGTCGGTCTGCTTCTGCACTTCCTCTGAGCGCAGGTCCGGTGTTTCGAGTTTCTTGCCAGTCTCGGTGTTGCCGCTGCCGTCCGCAGCGTGACAGGCTGCGCACTTGGTTTTGAAGAGAGCTGCCGGATCATCCGCAGCGCGCGTTGACAAGGTGAGGCTCAACGCAGGTACGACAAACAACAAAAGCACCAAAACCGATCGAAATCCCCAACGTTTCATCGCATTCCTCCTATTGAAGATGTTTGAAAGGTATCATGCGCGGCCGCCCAAAGCACATCCGGTTTTAGAATGCATAACGGATGGAAAATGTGGCGTTGCTTCCGTTAAAGTCCTGCAATTGAATCGGAGCCAGGCTGAACGGGTTCGTTACTCCTGTTTCGTTAAACCCGTAATAGTTCCATGCCATCTTGTAGCTGAGGCCTCGATAGATGGCGATGGTGATGGACGCGTACGGACGCTGATAATTGAAGTCGAGCGTTCCCGAGGGAGTAAGCGGGTTCAGAAAAGTGGTGTTGCCTCGCACGAAACTTCCTCCATAGCCGCCCATGGTCGTTACGCGCCTCGTCGGTTTCCACATCACCGCGGCATGTGCAAAATAATCGGTGCTGTTGTACACAGAAAGCGCTCCGAGTGGTGAAGGCGAGCCCGTGATGGGGCACGCCGTGCCTGAGGGCAGCACGGGCACACCGGGGGGGAAAGTAAGGTCGGTCACATTGGTGGGCGGAGGCGTCGGATTGGCGGAGGAGGTCGAAAAAGCAAAGCAGATCAAGGATTGGGTGTAAACGTTCCAGTAGTTGAATCCGAAATCCACGGAAAGGCGCGGATTCGCCGTGAGCATCGTGGAAAAGCTGTAGGAGCGGTCGTGCTCGAGGTTGTTAACAGTGGTGACATTGTCGCGGTTTTCGTGGATTTCGACGGCACCATCGATATTAGCCCAAGGGCGCGGCTTGTAACTCGCATGGATCTTGTAAGACTGCACCTGGCGAGGATCGATCCGCGTAAAGGACGCGTCATTGTAGCCAAACTCGAAGTCGCCGGTGATGCGCAGGGCGTCAATGGGGCGAGCGACGACGCCGAGAAGAAGCGAATTCTCATTGATGGTGGTGAGGTTGCGGGACGTATCGTTTCCCGCCTCGGGAACCGGGTTGGCTAACGAGCCTTCTTGAATAGCGCCCGCCAGAGGACCGCTTGTGAGCAAGGTACAGCCGGGCGGGAGAGCCGGCGGCGTCCCAGTCATAGCGCAATCGCCGCGTGCGGCCAGGAAATCATTGCCGGGATTGCTGCCGGTCGGGCCGGTCGGGCCGCCTGGAAAAGTGAATTCGCCGACATCGAAGACTGCGTCCATGGTGGAGATGACGCGACGGGTGTAAAGATAGCCGATGTGCGCGCCGTACCGACGATTGAAGTCATATTGCAGCTCGAATGTGTTGGAAATCAGTTTTTGGGCGAGAAATTGGGTGTTGATTTCATTTGTCAAATCGGCTGCTGAGCTAGCGGTGTGCTGCGGGCAGTTGGCCTGATTGAAGGGAGCAACCGGGCAGTTTGTCGAATTGAAAGTGCCGGGCGCGAGCAGCAACCCAACAACGCCGGGCGCCGGAGATGGCGTGCCGAAGGAATTGGTCTCAACCGCGTCCCATTGGCCCGGGATGCGCCAGTTGTCGTAACGGAAAAAGTCGAGGACGCGGAACTTATCATTGACGGCATAGACTCCGGACCAATCTGCATTGACTGAGACCCGCTTGGTTTTAATTGGGCCGCCGGCGCTGGTTCCGCGCACGGCACTGCGGGCCGTATAACCATCTAAAACTTCCGACAGATCGTTCAGGGTGTAATCACTCGAGCTGTAGCCTATCGAGCCCGACGTTTCGAATTTACTGAAATAGTTTGATTGGAAACGGAAGCGCTCGGTGGGCATGAAGTTCCGAGGGTTGCCGGTCTGGCTATAGCTCAGGAAAGCGTTGCAGGTTGGTGTCGCTGTATTGGCGGTGCTGGCGACGATCGGCGCGGCGCAGGGAAGGGCCTCGGAAGGCGTTTGGGTACTCCATATGTTTCCGAGATCCACCGGCGTACCCGGCGGCGTTGCCTGTCCCGGAACGGTTCCCAGGACGAAACCAAAATTCTGCGGATTCACCAGGGGATTGTCGACGATTGAGTAGTCGCTCTTGTAATAGCTAAGGAATTGATCGTAGGAAAGCGTAGTGCGCGGCAGCAGTCGAACGTCTACACCTGCGCGGTAAGAATTCGTCGTAAAGCTATTCATTTGATCGAATGCAGAGATGGTGCCAGAGTCAGTAGTGAAAAGGCTGGGCCCTTCGTTGCGGACCCGCGAATAGCCTAAGCGGAATCGCACGACTGAAGTTGGCAGCAGGGTGAGGTCATAATCCTGCATGCGGCGGACGAGATCCTCGCTATGGAGTGAGTTGTCCTGTGGCACCGCAGGCTTCGAGCAGTAGGATGGAGCGCCTTGAGGGAATGCCACGGTGGGAGGGCCGACGAGGCACCCGGTGGTGATAGAGCCCGCTGGATTCAGGGCCGCCGGATTCAGCGGATTGGCCCAGAGATTGTAGTCCCAGAAATTCTTGTCGCGGCGGAAGAGCCCGCGAAAATCGTACCACTTATTTTTCTCGATGCGCAGGCGGGTGACGTCGTTCGGATCGCCACCATATCCGAAGTTGGTAAAGAGGAGGTTGTCGAACAGCAAGCCATTGTGGTCGAGCGAACGCATTTCAAGGGTGTAATCGAAAAGCCGGACGCCGGAGCCCAGATTTTCGAATGTGTTGTAGGTGTTGATGTTGCCGTTGATTTCGCTGGCGCGATAGCCGAAATCGATGGAGGAGTGGATATTATAATTACCCGAATCGATTCCCTTCAATTGGGCTCCATCGTCTTGCGCGCAAGCCAGTGGCGAGAGGATCAGCGTGGCGACAAAGAGCACGAAAGCAGGCGTATAAGATCTCAGGCGAGCGTTCATCACTTTTCTCCCTCTCTAGCCGAAATACTCATTCCGGACCTCACAGCAATCCCGAGCTTGCGGACAGGATTCATCGCGTGTCATTTAAAGAACGTCGCATCGAAATTGGAGCCGTGAACTTGCGAGTGGCACAGAACGCACGACTGGAAGAAGCTCGCTTGATTGTGGAAGGAGGGAGCTCCGGGCGCCCCGCTGAAACTTGACGTCGTGTGGCACTGCAGGCAAAGCAGGTTCACATTGCTCAGCTTGAGCATGTGGGGATTAGGGCCCCCATGGGTTAGGTGGCAGGACTGGCACCCATCCACTTTGACCGGCTGGTGTTCGAATACGAATGGCCCCTGCTTGTCGGTGTGGCACTTGAAGCAAACAGCGTCTTGTGTGGAATTCGTACGCACCTGCTTCGGTTTCACAGTGCCGTGGACGTTGTGGCAATCGCTGCATTGGATCAAGCCTTCGTTCACCCGATGATGGAAGGGCATGTCGAACTGGGCCTTTTGTTGGAGGTGGCACCCATAACAGAGCTGGGGCTGAGGCTTCTTGAGCAGAAACTCGCTGGTCTCCGGGTGGTGCGAAGAGTGGCAAGAGGTGCAACTAACGTCGTTCTTGGCATGCTCGGAGTTGATGGTGTTCATGTGCTGGGGGCCACCAACGTGACAGGTGAGGCAGCGAGCGTTGATATCCTTGGCGGACGCTTTTCCAAATAGGAACAGCGTAGAGGTGTCGGCAGGGTCGGCTACGTGGGCAGCGCCGGCGCCGTGGCAATCTTCGCAACCATGCTTGGCAATGCCGCCCTCTTTGAGGGTCTGCTTCCAATGGGGACCATTTTCCCAGCTTTTGTAGACTTCTTCGTGGCAGGTTTTACAAGCCTGTGACCCAGCATATTCGGGAGCCTTTGTTTGCGCTGGGGCACTGGACTGGGCGCGAACGGGACAGGCGATGCCGCTCGCCAAGAGCCAAGCTCCCTGGAAACCGCAGATTGCAAACACAGCCTTCCAGCGCTTCATAGGATCTCCCCTAGATTCATCGCGATCGCGATCCACCCCGGTCGCGACGCGCGGCAATAGTGAATTTATCGGACAAGAAAATCTGTGACTTGAGTCACAATTCGAAGTGCTTCAAGTCACTTTGAACAGGGCTGCCGCAAGCTGTTTCGTGGCCCGTGGAAAGGGGCGAACAGTTTTCGCGATTCAACGTGTGTTGCAACGCGTGTTCGTCTGTTCGCGCGGATATTAGGGCGGGCGGGACATGAAGGCAAGTTAAGAAATGCTAATCATTACTTGGGTTTAAAGTAGTTAACCGTATTTCTACGCAGCGATCGGCGGTGACCTGGATCACCGGCGGAAGTAACGCGAAACACATCCTATTCGCTGCCGATAAGGCATTGTGGTTTGAAGGAGGGTCCAATGCCTAAAGACGATCGCGACCTATTGGATGTCCTGAAGTTCGAGTTGAGAGTGCTGGAATCGGGGGGTTATGGCAGCTCGCCCCGGGAGCCGTGGCGGCAACACCTGGCCTTCGAGGATTCGCCGAGTTGCATGAACTATGACGCAAAGGACCACCCTGCGCCATGCGAGGAGTGTATCTTGATGCAGTTGGTCCCGCCCGATCAGCGCGGAGCGAAAATTCCGTGCCGCCACATTCCGCTCACGCGAGAAGGGGAAACGCTCGAATACCTCTACAAGTGCGGAACGCAAGGAGAGATTGAGGATGCGATGCGGAACTGGTTGCGAAGCACCATCCAACAGATTGAGTCAGAGAGAGCTCAGGCCGCGGCCCTTCGGCACTAAATTTGACTGCTGATTTCTAGCGGAATCTCTCGGTTGGATGTCGAGGGGCGCGGCAGTGGGAAAGCAGGGTGGGGGTCTTCTGTAAACGGGAGTTCACTCCCTAGCAGATACAACCGTCGCAATTGAAATCTTCGATCATTTTGGCGGGAGTCATTCAACCCTCGATGATGAGCGGGAGGAGAAACTCCTGCAGCCTTCCGCTTTCGTCTGTCCGCAGCAGATTGAATTGAATTCCCATTTGATGCTCGCCGACGGTTCTCATGACCGCTCCGGTACCGAGAAGGGGCTTGGCGCCGTTGGGCATGTCGAGGGTGACTCGGACGTGAGAACCGGTAGGAACAGTGCGGGGAGACTGGACCATCATGCCGTTGAGGCTGAGGTCGATTGTTTCGCAGTCCAATTCTCCTTGATCAGAGCTGAGACGGACTTTGGAGCGAACCGGGACACGGCGGAAGCGCCGCTTTTCGTGTTCGACGGCGCCTTGCGTGACCCGAATCAATCTCTGCAGGCGAGTCGTGTCGATGGGCTTGTAGAGGAAGAAGCTGGCACCGGCGTCGAACCCCTCGGAAACGGCGGACGGGCGCTGGTCGTCGCTAATCATGATGATGGGCGTGCGCTGATTGAACCCGGAACCGCGAGCCTGCTGGGCGAGTTCGATCCCGCTGTGCGCAGGCATGGCAAAATCGAGGAGAACCACGTCAAATTTCTCGTCGCGCAGATATTCGGTGGCGTCCGCGCTTTTGGTCAGGGTTAAGGAGTCGAGGCCGGACGAACTCAGGACACCCTGAATCAACTGGCATATAGCCGGTTCGTCGTCCACGATCAATGCGCGCCTAGACATAGTTGCTCGGCCTCCACGAATGAGACCCGATTTGGCACATCGGAATTACGGAAGCGGGATACGTCCGAACCGGGGATTCGCGAGCGCCGCCCGGGCTTTGTCGAGCACTTCGTAATAGTGAATCTCGACTCCGTTGCCAGCTTTCGCTTGCGACGGACTGCGCGGTTGCATGCGAACGACGCGCCCGTGCAGCGCCAAAGCCGCGAGTCTTTTCCTGCAATTTCCACCGGCATGGTGAGGAACATCTCGACCCTGGCGCCGATGTCGAGCGGCAGGTCCGTCGAGAAGTACACGCCCCGAGCAGAAATATTCGATGATTCCACCTGCTGTTCGGTGAGATTGGGGGAGTCGAGGTTGCGAATTTTCACCTGAACTCTCATATCGAACCGCTGCCGGAAACGCCTTTCATTTTCTTGCATTGTGGCCTCGTACCGTTTTGCGAACACCAATCCTTCAGGTGAAGTATCGGCAGGTGCAGGCAGCCCATGAGGCCGATCGGGACGGCGATTACGGCCCCTACAGCGAACTGAGTATTTAAGTGGATTGCATTGTGGCGGGTTGAGAGGGTAAAATTTGGGTCTGCTCAACGCTTGATTGCCGTTCGGCCCAATTCCCCTGAAAAAGCGACTGACCGCGCTATGCGAGCGGGGCTTCGCGGACCGAACACGGGACGTTCCGGAGGCTGGTGGCATAAAGGGCAATTCGGGCGCGAGCGCGGGGCAATCGGTTGTTTCGCATGTTAGAGTCACGATTCGAAATGGTGTTACCTGGGCGAAAAGGTTAGAAACGGAGGAGAGGATATGAGGATTGCAGTGCTTGGGGGCGACGGGTATTGCGGTTGGGCTACGGCTCTCTATCTTTCGAGCAAGGGTCACTCCGTCGCGATCGTCGACAACTTTCTCCGCCGCCAGTGGGACCACGAACTCGGAGCACAATCCCTCACTCCGATCCGACCGCTTTCTGAAAGGCTGAAGGTCTGGCAGCAGCTGACCGGAAATACGATTGAGATGTATGTCGGAGACGTGACCGACTACGACTTCCTTTCTTCCACGGTGAAGACGTTCGAACCGGATGCGGTGGTGCATTTTGCTGAACAGCGTTCCGCACCCTATTCGATGATTGACCGCAAGCACGCTTCTTTCACGCAATTGAACAACGTGGTGGGGACGCTGAATCTCCTGTTTGCGATTCGCGAATTGCGGCCCGATTGCCATTTGGTGAAACTCGGGACGATGGGCGAGTACGGAACGCCGAACATCGACATCGAAGAAGGCTACATCACCATCGAGCACAACGGCCGGAAGGACGTGCTCCCCTATCCGAAGCAGCCGGGCTCGTTCTATCACCTGTCGAAGGTGCATGACAGCCACAACATCATGTTTGCATGCAAGATTTGGGGGCTGCGCGCGACGGATTTGAACCAGGGAGTGGTATACGGAACGCTGACAGATGAAGTGGCGCTCGATGAAGCGCTGATCAACCGGTTCGATTACGATGAAGTGTTCGGCACGGTGCTGAATCGCTTCTGCGTCGAAGCGGCGATCGGCCATCCGCTCACCGTTTACGGCAAGGGCGGCCAGACGCGGGGCTTCCTCGACATTCGCGACACGGTACGCTGCATCGAACTGGCCTGCATGGAACCAGCGGCGCGAGGCGAATGCCGGGTTTTCAATCAGTTCACCGAGCAATTCTCGATTCTGGAGCTTGCGCAACTGGTGCAGAAGGCAGCGCGAAAAATGCGGCTGAAGGTTGAAATCGAGAATCTGCCGGACCCGCGCGTGGAAGCCGAAGAGCACTATTACAATGCGAAGCATTCGAAACTGATCGACCTGGGATTGAAGCCGCACTGGTTGTCGGATTCGCTGCTCGATTCGCTGATGAATATTGCGGTGAAGTATCGCGATCGTGTGGATACGTCGTTGATCATGCCAAAGGTGAATTGGCGGAATGCTTCGAACGATCGCCACGCCCAGCCGCCGGCTCAGGCGGCGGCCGCCTCGGCTGCTGCCACGTCGCACTCGCGTGCAGCCGTTTTGACGGAAAAGCCAGCTCGCAGCGCTCGTTCGGCAATTCGGGGTTCGAAGCGGCGGTAATTTGAGTTTCAGGTGGACGAAAATTTTGGTAGCGATACCGGGACTCGAACCCGGATTTGAGCCTTGAGAGGGCTCCGTCCTAACCTTTAGACGATATCGCCAAAACGTAGCTGGTTCTTACTTCGCGTAAGGCAATTCTAACATTCTTAGCGGGACTCGGGAAACGGGATTGGTATGTCCGCGCGGCCGCGCGGCGTGCAACATAGGGGTTTGGAGGGGAGGAAACTCCCGGCCAGCCCATTCGAGCCAGCCGGGTAAGGTCAACTTTTGCTTGGGGGGTGCGCCTCAAGCGGGGAGCCTTTGGCGGCCAAGCGAAGAGTAATTTAGAGAAGACGTTTATTGGGAGCAATACTGTAAAACCATTAGAAGTAACGTTTCACGAAATATTAACAAGCCCGTTGCGAATGGCGTAGACGACGAGTTCGGCTGTTTTGTGGATGCCAAGAGTGTCCATGATATTGGCGCGATGAACCGCAACGGTATTGACGCTGAGCTTTAGATCGTCGGCTATTTCCTTGTTGGACTTGCCATTCACGATGAGCTGAAGGATTTCGAGTTCGCGGGCCGTGAGACCTGCGTTTCGCTGGCCACGAAGATTGGCCGGCTTAGCCAATTGCGGATCGAGCACTACTTCACCTGCAGCTACGCGCCGAATGGCGGTCGCCAGTTCCAGGTCAACAGCGTTTTTGAGAATGTAACCGCGAGCTCCAGCGTCCAGGGCCTGGCGCACCAATGTGTCTTCCGAATGCATGCTCAGCATCAAGATCGCCTTAGACGGATCCGTTTCGAGAATCTTGCGCGTGGCGGCCAAACCGCTCGTACCCGGCAACGCGCAGTCCATCACGATCACTTGCGGCGCAAGTTCGCGGGCCAGTTGCACGGCTTCATCTCCGTTGCTGGCTTCCCCGATTACGACAATATCCGCCTCGTCTTCCAGCATGCGGCGAAAACCACGGCGTACGAGGCTGTGATCGTCTACGAGCAGAACTTTGATTTTAGCTGGCATCGGAATCCAGTTTGCCGCGCGGGACAGTGAGCCGCACCAAGGTACCGCGCTGTGGCAACTGCGAAATTTCGATGGCTGCCTCCAGCAACTGGGCACGTTCACGCATGGCGACGAGGCCGATACCCGGCTTCGGCTTTTGCGTCTCGAACCCCGTGCCATGATCTTCCACATCCAGTTCCAGTTGGTTAGCAAGAAAGCGCAGGCGAACCCAGGCTTCGCGCGAGCCGGAATGCCGGACGACGTTGTTCAAAGCCTCCTGCAGAATTCGATAGATGTGAATGCCCGCTCCGCCATCGATCGGGAAGGAAGCGCCCGATTTTTCGTAGCGGACTGTGACGCCGGTTTGCCGCTCCATCATTGGAAGATACCAATCAACCGTGCTCTCGAGACCCGTTTCATCGAGCATAACCGGATGGAGCGATTGTGAAAGGCTGCGCACATTTTCGAGGGTCTGCTGCGCGATGTCACGGACTTCGCGCAATTCTTCGCGAGCGCCGGAACCATCGGGCATCTGTTTCTCTGCGCGGCTGAGCAGCGCGCCCACGGCTGTAAGGGTCTGGCCGAATTCGTCGTGGAGCTCCCTGGAAATATGACGCAAAGTGGATTCCTGAGTAGCGATCAACTGCCGCGCGACCTCACTGCGCTGACGGGACAGCGACGCCAGCCGCTCGAATAGCCGGCGATTCGAATGAATCAGATAGAGGCCGGTGGCCAGGATCGCGGCGAGCGTGGCGGCCAGAAAAAAGTAGACCTGGCGCTGGACGCGATCGTAGATCCGCAGCACCTGGGCCGACGCGTTCCCCTCGCTTTCGTAATTTTCCACCAGCAGCCGGGCCACCGCGTTGGTCAGGGATGCCTGGCGCGGTTGCAACACCGACCGAACTTGATCGCGAGCCGCATTGACATTTCCGGCGCGCGCCAACGAAAAGGCGCCGGTGGCTGAGCCCCAGAATTGCGTGAAGGAATCTGCAAGATACTGGCGCTGTTCGGGGGTGCGGGCGGCCACCGCGAGTTGCGCTTCGAGCCGAAGGGCATCATCGAGATCGGCGTGAATTCGGTCAAACTCCGCTGACCAAGCCGCGAGCGGATGCGCTTCATCGCTCTCGAGCATATCCCGCATCGCGAGTCCCAGAGAATTCAGGTCGTTCTGGATACGCAACAATTGCAGTGAGTCCTTCCGATTGCGGTCGGCGAATTCATTTTGCAATTTTCGCAAGCCTGAGATTTGAGCGGTGGTATACCAAGCATAGGCCACCACTGCCGCGACGGTAATCGCGAGTCCGAGGATCAAACCGAGAGTTGGCGACCGGGCGATGGAACGTGGCACGTCCGGAGGATATACCGCAGAACGCCCCACATCCAAACTGACGAGCTTCCGCCTGACATCGTGACGGGACCGTAATACAAAAAGATTAGAGACGCGCAGGCAAGCAAAGTGTAGATTGCGCGCCACGCGATGCCTGAAGCGAAGAAAATCAATTCTACCTGGAAGGTTCTTGCGCGAATCCTAGTGGCGATCGCGGCGCTGTATGCCGCGCTGACAATGCTACTGTTCGGCGTGATGACGCAATCGCCAGATCGTTTTGCGGCGACGATGAAACACGTGCCCTGGCCGGTTTTTGCCGCGCTGCCATTCAAGCCGCTCTGGCAAGTGGCGCGGGCGGGCCAGGTGGGCGTTGGCGATATGGCGCCGGACTTTTCGCTTGAGAGTCCCGACCACAAGTCGAGCTTTCGATTGTCATCTTTGCGTGGTGAGAAACCCGTGGTTCTGGTGTTCGGCAGCTATACGTGACCTCCCTTCCGGCGGGAGGTTCCCGCTCTTAATAAACTCTACGAGCAGTATGGCGATCGGGTGGCGTTCTACGTGGTTTACATTCGCGAGGCGCACACCAGCGATGTGTGGCAGGATCCCGACAATCTGGACGACCACGTGGTATTTGCGAGCCCGAAGAGCTTCGACGAGCGCAGCGAGATGGGGCAGCTGTGCGTGGTGAAACTTGGCATCAAGTTTCCAGCGGTCGTAGATAACTTCGACAATGCGACCGAACGAGCCTACACGGGATGGCCCGATCGGCTTTACATAATAGACCGTAATGGACGGGTGAGGTACAAGTCAGGTCCCGGCCCGTTTGGGTTCAAGCCGCACGGAGTGGAAGACACGCTTCGGCGCATCGCCCCCGAAACATTTCATTAGAACCGACATCGCTCACTGCAACAAATCACCCCGTAAAAAAAGGGCGCTCAGTGAGAGCGCCCTTTTCAAGCCAAACAAATTTCTAACCGAAGCTCTTCCGCTACGAAACTATGGCAGATAGTAGCGGAACGAGGTGAAGATCATGTTGTTGCTTGCCGATGGGTTGAAGAAAGTGGGGTCGGTCGTATTGCCGTTCGAGCCGGTCCATGTGTTCTTGACCAAGTAGGAATATTGGCCGCCGAACTGGACTCGGCCCTTCGGCCCTTGGTAGAAGCGATACCAGAAGCCTATAGTGCCTTCGATCATGCTGCGGACATCGCCCTGGCAATTCGCCGGCGCGACAGGTGTGTTCTGGTTCGTCGGTGAGAGTTCAATCGAGCAACCGTCGTCCCTAAAATACACGTTCCCGTAGCCGACAGGGGCACCCGCCGCATTCGTGTATTGGGCGCGTTGGTCGTACTCGCCACCGGCGTTGAGGTATACGTCAAGTCTTGGAGTCGGGTGAAGCTCCAGGGTGCCGAGCGCTTGATAGCTGCGGAGCGGTACGAGCGTTCCGTTTGGTCGGGCAGTGACGTTTGCTTCTCCGGTGGTTCCATAACGGCCAACACCGTCGCCGCCGAGGAAGTGAAAGCCAGCTTCGACCTTCTTGCTGAGGAGAGGTACTCTTGCATTCACGCCGATTCCACCGCCAGTGCGCGTATCGTTATTCGCCAGCGAGCCTGAGTTGGTCGCTCCGTTGATGGGGCACGGAGCGGCGGCCGTAGCACCCACGCACGGAAAGTTTCGTGCCCGGAATGTGCTGACTACGCCGAAGACTTCATAGTGACCCCAACCGGGATCCAATGCCGCTTTGAAAATGAAATCTGGTGTCTCATTGTAGGAGTAGTTCGCCTGGTTATTGTACAGCCCAGCCAAATCGCCAGGCGCAGCAATCAAAAAGTTGTTTGTCTGAACTTTACCCGCGAAGGTTGTCTGAGAGCTTTCCATCGCCACTGCCAATGTCAGCTTATTGTCATCAAAACTCTTGGCGAGCCGCAGTCCATATTGCCTCGCCCAGCTAAAGCCGACGGTATACTGTGGATCAATCGTCAAGGGCGTTGCTTCTGTGCGATTTTCTACGCCCTTCTTTGTTTCGGTGACCAGGCTCCACATCTGGCCGCCTGTGATCGTCCAGCCGCTTTCGAAGGCCGCTTGGGCCCAGAATTGCCGCTGGCGGAAAGTGTAGCTATTGCTTTCATTGTTGTTCGAGGTGACGCCGGCCGAAAGGAAGTCACCTTCGTAGTAGCCGCCGATCTTCACATTGTCGAGTTTGCCCTGGATTAGCATGCTGATGCGCGACTGGCGACCAGAAAAGTTAAATTCCGAAAGTTTCGAGTTCGAAGCGCCGGAAAATGGTGTGCCCTTGAAGTCCGTATTGATGTCGTCCGAAATGCCTCTCTGGCGCCAAACCGTTTCTGCCGCCATGAAGCCGCCCGGAGTGAGCGTGATGCCCTTGAAGCGAATCTGATACGCATCCGGCTTGTCTTCGTCGGGCGACGCTACGAAACCAGCAGAAAATGCTGGATCGGCTGTCACACTAGAGGCAGGCAACGCGCCCTCATTTTCGAGAGGAGCATTCACCGCCCTCAGGTTGTGTTGCATCACTTCCATTTCGTGGCGCTGTTCCTTCAACGCGTCGTTCTGGTCCTGGAGTTGTTTCGACTGCGCCTCAAGCAGTTCGCGAAGCTGTTGAAGTTCGTTTTCCAATGTCGGCGAGGCCGGTTTTGCTGGCGCGTCGGACTTGGAGGAAGCCGCCGGCGTTTTATCATCCGTTGCGGCTTTCGAAGTGTCCGCCGATTTGGCAGCGGTTGAATCCTTGTCATCCCCCGTTCCAGCGGCTCGTGCTATCGCCGGAGATGCGGCGATGCCAAACGCCAGAATCCATAGTGCAAGTGCTCGCATTCCCTTCCTCCTTAAATTTAAACTTCCAATCTATTGCCAGCGCCAGCACCGGCTTCGGCCAAGCCCATGGCCCACCAACCCACACGCTCGCCGTCTCGGTTGCCGCGAATCCGGCGTTTATCCGTACCCGAATCTGCGATGGTGCCGGCCTAACGGAGATGAAAAGCAATACAAAGAGTTGCAGCTATTTTGCACAGCGCGGAGAGAAACCACCCGAACTTCGAGCCGCGCCTTCCCCCTTGACCAATTGCGGGGACGGCAAACCTTATGTGCCCGCCTTGAACCACCCGTGACGGGAATGTTAATTGTGCGTTACAACGACCGGGAAGCCTTCTCAACAGGCTGCTTGGGGCGGATAGGGGTTTCGCCGGGGGTTGGCCTAAGTCGATTCGAACCCCGAAACCGGTGAGGCAGGGCTCGGCGCGTCGCCGCTCACGGGCCTGGGAACGCGGCTCGTTGACGGTACAATTCGACGAAAAGACAGGATGCTAAAGAATCGTCGCCGGCAAAGATCGCAACGGTAGGCGGGAATTCCGAGCCTGCGCTTCAAAGAAATTCCGGTTCCATCCTCGACATGCCCGCGAGAAATGCGTTCCAGATCGAAGTTTCCGCATTTCGAGCAGTGCACGTAGCGGCTAAACATATATGCAACGCGCCGTGCATAGAAGCGTTTGTCACAGGTGTGACATCGCCAGGGTTTGTGAGCTATGAACGTTGCGAGTAAATCGATAACTCCATTACGGTGCGAGCGAAAGCAGTCTGAACTTCGACATTGCGGACAAATCATCCGAGTGGCTAGCCTCACCCCTAGCGGGTCTGGGCGTCCGTATTTCCAGCAGCATACTCAAAATATCTCGAGCAGGCAAGGTGGGATGAATCGGGCGCGAAGTGTAGAATCTATATTGTTAGAATTATCCTCTTGAGGAGAGAATGCCCCAATACACAGACGCTCACTCGATGGCGGGAATAGGCGCCCGCTTACCCAAGCTGGAGACATGGCCGAACCACTTTCCTGGCTACGAGATCACCATTCAATTCCCGGAATACACATCTGTTTGCCCGAAGACTGGACTACCGGACTACGGCAAGATTACGATCCGGTACCAGCCGGGCAAAGTCTGCCTGGAGTTGAAGGCGCTGAAGATGTATCTGCTCGCATACCGGAATCTTGGAATTTTCTATGAGAACGCCGTGAACCGGATGCTTCGCGATATTGTTGCTGCCGCTCGACCGGTCAGTTGCCGCGTTACGGGCGAATTCACGCCTCGTGGCGGCCTTACGACTACGGTGGAGGCGATTTGGCCTCGCCGCCGAGGAAACAATCGCCGTCGCAAGGCATAGACAACTTCTTGCACCTCAGCCATAATTCGGCACATCGATGAGGCGGCTCTGCCGCCGGAAGGAGAACTATGAGTTTGAGTTCTACGCCGCTGCCGCATCCCCAGCCTGAAGAACCAGTGGCAGAAGTGGCGGCTCTGCCTCGATGGGTCGTTCTGCTGTTCGTGATTGCTTTCGTGCTGGTGGCTTATTTGCTGTTCGCCAGCTATGCGGAAAGACAGGCCATGAGAAAGGGCCTCGATGACGCAGACAAGAAAAGCCGCGTCCTGGGCGCGGAACTGGAAAAAACGAATACGCAAGTCGCCGACCTGAAGGGCCAACTGGAAGTTACTTCTCAGAAGCTGGGCCTTACGCAAGATGAGTTGGCGCAGGCGCGGTCTCTGTCAGCCTCTCTGAAGCGGCAACAGGAAGTGAACAACGCGAAGCTGCGTGAGCAAATCGGCGCCGTGGAACAGGACACGTCCGCGAAACTAGGCCAGGTAGCCACGGATATCAGCGGGACCAAGAGCGACGTCGCTGCGACGAAAGCGGACCTGGAAGCCACCAAAGGCAAACTCCAGAGTACGATCGGCGATCTGGGTGTGCAGAGCGGGTTGATCGCGCGAAATCATGACGAAGTGGAAGAGCTCAAGCGCCTCAACGAGCGCGACATCTTCGAATTCGATCTCAGCAAACAACAGGGAATCCAGCATGTCGGCCCGATCCAAGTGAAGCTGAACAAAGTAGACACCAAGCGCTTCAAGTACACGATGAACGTGGTCGCTGACGACAAGTCCATCGAAAAGAAAGATAAGACCGTCGGCGAACCTGTGCAGTTCTACGTTCGAGGCGCGCGATCACCATATGAAATCGTCGTCTTCGAAGTCTCGAAGGATCATGCGAAGGGTTACCTGAGCACTCCCAAAGGCGGAGGCGCTCCCGCCGCTGCTGCGGCTGCGAAACCAGCGCCAGGGTACTGAGTCTCGGAGCAACCTGGCCGGTGTCGTAATTTGAAGGCAAAGCCGCGGAGGGTGGCGTACTTGAAGACTATTCGTAGGTTATTTCGCGGCTCGTCCCGATTTGGAATAGCTGTCCCGCTGCTTCTGCTTATCGCCACATGTATTCCACTATTCGCTCAAACTCCATCTCTCTCTGATCGCTTGCCCGCCAGCACCGTATTCTTTGCCTATTGGCACGGCATGGGAGCCGTGACGAGCGCGGAAAAGGCGAACCACGTGGTGCAACTATTTGAAGACCCGCAGTTCGCGCACGCACGCGACGCACTTCTCAAGAGTTTGCGCGAAAGCGTTGCCAAGAATGGGCCGGCTACTTCGGATCAAGAGCAAGCGGAAGTGCTGTCGCTTCTCGACAATCCCGCTGTGATGGGAGTTGTTTTGAATCCTAAATCGGACAAGAAACCCGAATCGGACAAGCAACCTGCAACCGATGCGGCGCCTCCTCCGGTCACCGGTTTTTTCGTCGTATACGACGCGCAAGGAAAAATGGCCATCGTCGAGAAATTGCGCGCAGTAAACAAGTCCAGCGGTAAAGAAGTGCCCACCGTGATGAGCTACGATTTTCACGGGACGAAAATCGAAGCCCGCGCCACCGGAACGGACGTTTCCTACACTGCCCTCACGCCGAAATACTACTTTCTCGCCGATCAAAAGTCCGTTATCGAAGAACTCGTCCTCCGCTTCGGTAGCGCGGAGAAACCCGCCGATTCAGTGACGCAACTTCCCGAGTATCAGTCGATCCGCCCGCTCGTTGGCGCCGATTCAGCCCTCGAGTTTTTTGCGCGATTCCCGAACCTGACAAAGATTTTGACTCCCGCGCAACTGGAAAAATCGGCCACAAAGTTTGCCGTGAATTTGCGCCTCGATCGAATCAGTGTTTTCGGTGGAAGTGTCAGCTTTGCCGGAGAAGCGACACGATTTCATGGGGCAATGCTCGGTAACGCCACCGCCGGTGGACTATTTGATTTTGCGGGCACAAGTGGCACTTCGTTCGTTACCGAGCCAGCCGTAGACGCTGGCCCGGTTTTTAGTATTTCGCGGTTTAACTTTGTCGCGATTTATCAAATGCTCCGCGCTGCGGCTGAACCGCTCTTGACGTCGCAGCAGGAAGCCGCTGTGGAAATGTACGAAAAAACGGCGCAGGGATTCCTCGGTATGCCGATCACCGACGCCCTTCAGCTCTTTACCGGTGAGGTCGCATCCGCAACCTCTTTCGGCGATGATGGTGCAGCTCTGAGAACCTACGCGATTTCGATTCAGAAACCTCAGGATGTTCTTCGAATCCTGCGCGCCGCGGGAGGAGGTTTTATCGTCGGCGAGGATACATCAGGGACTACAACCTACCTTGATCTCGTCTTTCCCGATACCGACCCCAAGACGGGAGCGAAAAAACGTGAGTTCTATTACGTCGCGGTAACGCCCACAATGCTTTTTGCGGCGCCGCGTAAAGCGCTCATTCGGCAGGCCATGTCGCGGCTGAACGCCAAGCCCGACGCCGGTCCCTCTAGCATTCTGAGCACTGGAGCAATCGCACATGAGCGTTCGCTTCTGCCGGAAAAACTTTCCGGATTAAGCGCGGCCGACATCGCCCAAATTCCGTGGGACAAGGTCATGGCGCATCTTGCGGACGAGATGGCGAAAGCCAAGGATTCGACCACTCCGCCTCCTTCCACCGACTGGCTCCAGGCGGTAAAACCGGAAGTTATCACGCGCCACATTCACACCGGAATCAGCGGCTGGTGGAAGGATTCGCACGGCATCTACTTTGATTCGTACCTTCAGTAGCCTTCGCGCTTGCCGATTTTTTCTTGCGTTTCCATTCGGGGTGGTGAACTTTCTTTTTTGCCTCTCACTCGCTCTGCACGCTCAGGAAACCGCTAAGATTCCTCAAGCAGGCATTCAGACCACAACTGAAATCGTCAAAATTGACGTCAGCGTGCTCGATCACCAGAGCCAGTTTGTCGCGGGCTTGGCCCAAAATCGCTTCCGGGTCCTGGATAACGGCAAAGAACAGCCGATTGTTTTCTTTGCGCCCATCGAAGCTCCCGCGCAGGTCCTCGTGATGCTCGAAACCAGCCCCGCAGTTTATTTGATTCATGCCGAGCATCTCAGCGCCGCCTACGCATTTCTCGATGGGCTTGCTCCGGATGACGAGGTCGCTCTGGTCTCATACTCTCAATCGCCGCAGGCGATCCTTCCGTTCACGGCCGACAAGTCTGCCCTTGCGGCCGCCCTGAGTCAGATTCAATACACGCTCGGCATGGGTGATCTCAACTTCTACGATTCCGTTTCGACCGTTCTCGATTGGATTGCGCCGCTTCACGGGAAGAAAGCAATCGTGCTCCTCACCACGGGCCTCGATTCGTCGCCGCCCGAGCGCTGGGATGCGCTGGCGCAAAAACTCAGGAAGGACGACACGGTGGTATTCGCGGTGGCCCTGGGCGGCTCTTTGCGACATCCCCCGAGCGCAAAGAAAAAGAAGTCAAAAGCCACGCCAAAACCGGACGAGACAGGCGAACCACCAAATCCCGTAACCTTTGCGAAAGCCGATGCGGCGCTGTTATCTCTAGCAAGAATCACCGGCGGACGCGCCTACTTTCCCGAATCGCCGAATGATTTCGTCACGATATATCGCGAGATTGCATCCGCTCTGCGGCACCAATATGTTCTCGGCATTGCGCCTCAGCACGACGGGAAATACCATTCGCTGACCGTGCAGGTTCTGGGCGCTAACGGGCAATCCGGCCCCGAGCCGGCAAATTCGCCCGAGTATCAGATCCTTGCCCGCGAAGGATATCTCGCGCCGCTTCGGTAAACGTATAATCGAAATGTTTGGGCTGAGCGTGTAAATATGAGGAGAGCAAAGCACAATCATGCGCCGCGTGACGTTTGGCTTCGGAGCCGCCCTGGCGGCACTCGTTGGCTTTGCATCTCATCTTAATTCGTCGGCGAATTCGCGGATCGCAATCCAGCAAACATCAGCTCAGCAAACGGCAGCGCCCGCCCGTTTCGCCTTTGGAGGTAATGCCGCCGAGATTCCCGCCGAATTCCTGGGCAATCTTATTTTCGTTCCGGTGGATGTAAACAAAAGTCAGCCGTCACTGTTCGTCCTTGATTCCACAGCCGCTTCTTCGTCGATCAACCCTGCCCGAGCTGCCGATCTCGGATTGAGCAATCTTAAGGACGCGACATTGAATTTCCCAGGCGTCGACATGCCCTTCGTCAATTTTCCGGCTATCGACAAGCCGGATTTTTCGCAGGAAGTTGGGCGGCCCTATCAAGGCACGCTGGGCGCCGATTTTTTTGATCGCGTCGTCGTGGAGATAGATTATGGCCGCCAGACGCTGCGGCTCTACGATCCTGCCGCATACAAGTACTCGGGAAATGGGGCCATCTTTCCGCTTCGGTTTGATAAGGGTACGCCGGTCATCAAAGCGAGTTTCAAATTGGCAGGCCTGAAAACCCATGACGGAGATTTTGTGGTCAGCACAGCGCTTGATGCCTCTGTGCTCGTCTCCGATCGCTTTAGCGAGGTGCATCGCATTTTCTCCTCGCATGTGAAGACGATCAATGCGTCCGATCCACAAATCGAAGGAGGCGCAACCGTTGCCCTCGGCCGTCTCACGGATTTCCAAATTGGCCGGTATGAAATTCGAGGGCCGATCGCGGCATTCGTTCATGCCGGGGCTAATTCCATCCTCGACAATAGTCGCGCGGGCGTGATTGGTGGCGGAATACTGCGGCGCTTTACTGTGATCTTCGATTACGCGCACCAGCAACTTATTTTCGATCCCAACACTCATTTCGAGGATTACGAACAAGAGGATAAGAGCGGGATTGCCGTGATCGCCAAGGGGCCGGGACTTCTAACTTTTGAAGTTGCGTCAGTGCAGCCGGGAACGCCAGGAGCAGAAGCGGGAGTACTGAAGGGCGACGTCATTGCGGGAATTGACGACGAACCCGCGGCGGATTTGACACTCGCATCGATTCGCGTGCTCTTCCGCCAGGTGGGACACAAGTACAAGCTGCTGATTCAACGCAACGGGCAGTCGGTTCAGGTCACCGTTCAGATGCGCCGCTTGATTTGAAGTTTTGGTGCGATTATTTCTCGAACTTTCGCAGCGTATCGGCCATCTCACGAAGACGCGAGTCAACGGCCGCGAACACGGTTCCCGGTTCGAATTTTCCAGTCTTGCCGCGTTTGCCCGCGCGAACGCCGGTGAGAATCTCAATTCCCTGCTCGATCGTCGCCACCGGATAGATGTGGAATTTCTTCTTCGCCACCGCGTCAATCACTTCATCGCGAAGCATCAAGTCCTCCACGTTCTCGGCGGGGATCAAAACGCCTTGCGTGCCCGTGAAGCCTTTCAGCTTGCACACATCGTAGAACCCTTCGATTTTCTGATTCACTCCGCCAATCGGCTGCACATCGCCTTGTTGGTTCACGGAGCCGGTTACCGATAATTCCTGCTTGATGGGAATCTCCGAGAGCGCCGAAAGAATCGCGTAGATTTCCGTTGAGCTCGCGCTATCTCCGTCCACGCCGGAGTAGGATTGTTCGAAGCACACGCTCGCCGATAGCGAAAGCGGCTTATCCTGCGCGAATGTGCGGCGCAAATAGCCGGATATGATCTGCACACCCTTGTCATGAAAACGGCCGCTGAGATTCGATTCCCGCTCCACGTTAATAATTCCCAGTTTGCCCAGTGCCACGGCGGCGGTAATGCGCACGGGCTTGCCAAATGCGTAGCCCCCAATTTCAAGCACGCTCAACCCGTTCACCTGGCCCGCGCGCGCGCCGGTCGTATCGATAAATAGCAAATTCTGTTCGACCATCTCCCGGATTTTTGTTTCCGTCAAATTGTGCCGGTCGATTTGCGCTTCTTGCGCTTTCCTGACGTGCTCTGCGGTCACCACTGTCGCTTTTTCGTGTTTCGCCACGTAAGACGCTTCCCGAGCTAAATCCGCCAGATCGAAAAATCGCGCTGTGATTTTCCCTCGCCGGCCCGCGCGCCGCACGCCGTGTTCGAGAAGCACGGCTACCGCAGTGCGGTCGAACGGGCAGAGATGCTCATCGTCGCTCAATTTACGCAAGCGGCCCGCGTACTGGCGAATCACCTCTTCGCTCCAGGCCATCTCTTCATCGAATTCTACGCGGACCTTGAAAATTTTCTTGAAGTCATCTTCGTAGTCGTAGAGAAGCTCGTACATGTCGCGATCGCCGATCAGGATGATCTTCACGTGAATTTCGATCGGTTCGGGCTTCAGCGCCGCGCTGCTGAAAGGAAAAAATACGTCCACCGGCTGAATCTCGAGCTTGCCGTGATTCAAGGTTCGCTTGAGCGTCCGCCACACGCCTGTTTCAGTCAGGGTGTCGAGCGCATACATCACCAGGAAGCCTCCGTCCGCCCGCAGCAGAGAACCGCCGCGCAAATCCATGAAATCCGAATTCCAGCCGCCGCGCGTGTCGTAGCTGCGATGAATCGTTCCGAAAAGATTCGCGTAGGTGGGAATCGTCTCAAAAATCACCGGAACCTTTTCCTGCTCGCCGTGAGCAAGGATTACGTTCACGCCGTACACGCGGAACGGGTCGCGGTCCGTGCGCTCGGGGCGCTGTCCTCCGCCGCCTTCCGACGGAGGCTGATCGTCCTCGCCTTCGCGCTCTTTGAACGGATCGAGATTGTCCAAAATGTGATGGCGCACCTCTTCGAGATACTCGGAAATCTGCGGATTCGGATATTTTTCTTTCAGCTCTTCGATCACCCCATCCACGAGCACGGAAGCCGCCTCCTGCTCCAGGTAACTCATCTCGCTCGCGAGTTCGCGCGAAAGCGAAAGTGTCTTCCGATACACAACTGTAAACTCCTGCCGGAACTGATCGTATTTGCGCTCCAAATCCTCGGCAGCAACACTCTCGAGCTTGCCCTCCTGCACCATCTTGGGAATCTCTTCGATGGGCACCATCTGCCCTTCGAGCACAGGAAAAATCTCCGGCAATGCGACCGCACCCACTTGCATGCGCCCCAAAGCGAACTGCTCGCGCGCGATCCGCCTCGTGAAATCATCCATCAACTCTTTTTCACGGACGGTGAACCTCTCCACAATCCGGGTCTTCTGGCGCTGGAAAGGTTCGCCTTCGAAAACCTGTGGAATGCGCCGGCGAAGAAAATCGATGCCCGATTCCACTTCCTTCTTGAACGCGTTTGCTTGCCCGCGCGGAAGAGTGAGCAGCCGGGGCCGGTCGGCGTTCTTGAAATTATTTACATAGCAGCGGTCCGGGGCTGTCTCGGTCTCAAGATGCATCTCTTCGACCATGCGCACGATCATCCCGCCGCGGCTGGTCCCGGAAAGCCCGCACACGAAGAGGTTGTAGCCCGACGCTTTCAGCTCCACGCCCATTCGCAGCGCCCGCAGCGCCCGGTCTTGCCCCATATCGTTGACCGTCGGTTCCACCTCCGCGGTCGTCTCGAATGGGATTCGAGCAGGATCACAATGCCACCGCAGTTTTTCGGGCGGCAAGCTGCTGACGTGTTTTGAGTTGGAGTTCTTACCCATTGCGAATTCCGAAGCGGGCTACTCTAGCACGCCATGCCTTTCGCTCCCACCCGCATCGAGAGATTGGTTTCTAGCATCGCTCGGAACGTATAAATCAAGCAGGCCCGCGGCCAACGCTACGACAATCGGCCCCAGCACGATCCCCAGCATGCCAAAAACGGCGATGCCGCCCAGAACGCTGATAAAGACCACAAGACCGCCCATCTCAGCCCGTCCGCTGATGAGCCAGGGACGAATGATGTTGTCAATCATTCCCACGATCACGCTGCAGATGAGCGCAAGGATAATCCCGTGCACGATGTGGCCTTCCAGCATCAGGCTGATCGACGCCGGAACCCAGATCAGCGCGGAGCCCACCACCGGCACCAGCGAGAAAAATCCCATCATGACGCCCCAGAAAATCGGCGCTCCGATTCCCGTCAATCCAAAGGCCAGCCCGCCAAGCAAGCCGTGTGCAGCAGCAGCCACTATGCTCGACGTCACGCTGGCGAAAATCAGATCGCGCGAATCCCGGATCATTCGATCTCGATACACGCCCTCGAAGGGTAGGACCTGGCGGAGACGGTGAATAAGCGCGGGTCCGTCGCGAAATAGATAGAACATCGCCAGAATCGTCACGGAAAGCTGAAAAGCAAAACTGGCCGTGTGGCGCAGCACCGTGCCAATCTGGCCGGCCACATAAGCAGCTGTCTTTTCGGCGTAACCGCGCAGGGTGCTTGCCAGATCGGTGGCCTCAATCTCGGGAAATCGCCCCTGGAAGCGCATCCACAGGTCATTTACCCAACGAAAGTGGCCGGAGGCGACTTGCAACTGAATGGACTGCACCGCTTCGTATCCCTGGCGGACAAACGCAATCATGATGAAGATCGCCGGCACAATCAGGATCAGCGTTACGCCAATCGTGCTCACGAGAGCCGCCGTTGTCATTCCCCACTTCTTTGCCAACCGTTCATACATCGGGAAAAAGAGAACCACCAGAATCACGGCCCAAGCCAGTGATGCGAGGAATGGTTCGAAAACGCGATATGCAAGATAAGCGAGAATTGCGACAATTCCGTAGAAGAGCGCGCTGCCAAGCTTTTCCTGCGTGGCTGTTCCGGGGCTCACAGTTTCTCCGCTTTCGACCTCAAACCAGAATGACTGATAGTTGCAAACTGCGCGTTTGTCAATCGCGCGTTCTATTCTGAGGGGTCAAGCGCGATGCTACAATGCAGGTAGACTTGTATCGAAACTGCAATGACCAATCCACCGAACCCCTCCTGCCAGCACACCCGCACCCGCCTGATCGCCAAAGACGACGATTCCCAGTATGTCGAATGCCTCGACTGTGGCGAGATTCTCGAGGCTGGCGAATTGAACGACAGCGCGAATTTCGGCGAATCGCTTTCGGACGCGTAGAGAATACTTCATGACAACAAATCAGTACCCTCCAGCGCTAAGGGGCGTACAATCCGCTCAACCCGAATCAGGAGGCCGCTATGTGGACGCGCATCCTTGTCCTTTCAGCTTTGCTGGCTCTCGCATTTTCCTGCCACGCTCAGCAGGCCCAAAGCAGCCAGAGCGCTGAAGAAAAGCCCCCGTCTCCCTCTACGGGCGCGAAGATTCCGCCCGAAGCGCTCAAGGTGGTGAACCCCGTAAAACCCACCGCGCCTTCGATCGCCGCGGGTAAAAAGAAATACGGCTACGATTGCGCGATGTGCCACGGAGCCGATGGAGACGGCAAAGGCGATTTGGCCATTGACATGAAACTCAAGATGATCGACTACCGCGACCCTGCAACCCTGAAGTCCGTCACCGATGGCGAAATGTTCTATGTGATCAAGAACGGTAACGGCCAGATGCCCTCCGAGGCCGATCGCCTGAAAGATGAAGACATTTGGAATCTGGTGAACTACATCCGCAGCATCCCGAAAAACTCAAAACCACCGGCAGCGGAAAAAGAGAAATCTGACGCCCCATAATCGCACCGGCACTTGGACACTCTCACGCCACGCGTCTCAACCGACTAAGCACTGAACAGCTGGCGTAAAAAGACTGCTCTCCGCCCCCGTTGTTCGCCGTCTAAGACCCAACAGACGAATCCTCTGTTACAGCGCGCGCGGAACCATGTTCAGGAGAAACGCTATGAATCGCTGCAGCCGAAATTTGTGCCGGGCTGTGATGGCCTTCGCAATCGGGTTCGCCGCTATTAGCAATATCCAGGCGCAATCACAGAACGCCGAACAAACCGCCGCGGACGGCTATTACAACTCAAAAGATTGGCCGAAAGCAGCACCGGCTTATGAGGCGCTGGCAAAGGCAAATCCGACCAGTGGTCAGGATTGGTATCGCTGGGGAGTCGCACTGGCCGGAATCGGACAATATCAAAAAGCTATCGAATCCTATGAGAAAGCCGGCAGTCTTGGTTTCCATCAATTCTCCGTTCTCTTGCGAACAGCGACGGCCTATGCACGCATAGGCGACCGGGAAAAAGCCTTTGCCAAGATCGATGAGATTCTGAATACCGGGTATGGTCCGGGAGAAATCTTCTCATCCGATCCCGACCTCATCCTGCTGAAGGACGACCCGCGTTTCGCAAAGGATCTCGATAAGGCCGACCACAACGCTTTCCCTTGCAAGTACAGCCCGGAATACAAGCAATTCGATTTCTGGGTCGGCGAGTGGAGCGTAAAGCAGACTGGAGCTGACCAGGTGGTCGGTTCAAGCAGCATCCAGAAGATTCTCGACGATTGCGTGGTCCTCGAGAACTGGACCGGCGGCCGCGGCAATACCGGAAAAAGCTTCAACATTTACGATTCGAATACGAAGAAATGGGAGCAGTACTGGGTGGACAGCAACGGTGGAAGAATATTTTTCTCCGGGCACCTGAATGGAACGACGATGGATTATTACGGCGATACGGACGAAAACGGAAAGAAAGCCACGCGCCATCTACAATTCTTTAACGTCGGGCCGGACGAGGTAAGACAGTTCAGCCAGCGATCCGATGACGGAGGGAAGACGTGGTCCGTCGAATACGATTTCACCTACTACCGTAAGAAGGGCGCCGATTAGAGTTGTTGCAGTTTATTTTATGCCCAGCTTTTCGATAATTCGCAGAACGTCCGAAGCAGAAACATCGTAGAGCGCGTGCTCGTCTTCCTGTTCGAGCCGCTCGCGCAGGTATTCGGCGGCGATGTAGCTGGCTTCGCGATCCGTTAAATTGCGCTTCGAGCGCGTGCGGAATTCCACGAAGCCGGGATGCGCGAGCCCCAACACCACGCCTTTTCCGTCCACGAAAAACTTGCAATCCATCGTGTCCGCATGCCGCGTGGCGATTCCATTCCAGCAGTGCGAAAAGCGGCAGCGGTACACGAAGTCCGTCACTTTCGACGGAACATCGAACGCCCCGATGAACTCGCTCATCGCGCCGGCATTCGGAATCGTCGGAAACGTTGCCTTTGCCATTGATCCTTCCAGCGCTGCCCAGCGCTGCTACTTTCGAGCCCCGACTGCTGCAGGCTGCGACGACTGCTGGTAGCTTCGCACCGCTGCAGCCACACCAGCGCCCGCAGGCACACGAAAATCATGATCGAGCAGCACTTTTTCAAACGCCGCCAGAAACAGCAGCACATTTGTCTTCTGGCTCGAGTACCCCATCAACCCCACCCGCCACAATTTGCCTTTAATGGGCCCAAACCCACCAGCGATCTCAATGTTGAATTCGTCCAGCAGTTGCTGCCTCACCCGACCGTCGTTCACTCCAGCGGGAACCTTCACTCCGGTCACCGTCACCAGCCGGTCCGCGGGATTCTCGACAAATAGCTCAAGGCCCATCGCTTCGATTCCAGCGACCAGCGCTCTCTGATTCTGCAGGTGGCGCTCCCAGCGCGCTTCGAGCCCTTCTTCGAGTACAAGCCGCAATGCCTCGCGCATTCCGTAGATCAGCGAAATCGGCGGCGTGTGGTGATAGGTACGTTCGCTTCCCCACATCGTCATAATCGGCGTGAAATCGAAATACCAGCTTCCGACGGGCGTCTTGCGCGCGCGCATCACATCTTCCATCCGCGCGTTCACGGTGATGGGCGCCATTCCAGGAGGCGCGCTGATTGCTTTCTGCGAGCCGCTGAAGCAAATATCGATATGCTGGCGGTCGATATCCATTGGGACGCCCGCGAGCGTTGCGACCGCGTCCACAACCATCATCGCTCCCAATTCATCCGCCACTTTGCGAAAGTCGTCGAGCTTCTGAATCACTCCCGTAGACGTCTCGCCATGCGCCAGCCCCACGAATTTTATTTTCTTACCCTTACCGGCGCGGCGCACATCATCGAGATCGACCGTCCGCCCATAGGGCGCCTCGACGCGAATCACTTTTGCCTTGCTTCGCTCCGCAATGATAGCCATGCGCTCGGAAAACCAGCCGTTCACGCACACGATGCACTCGTCGCCTTCTTCCAAGGGATTCAAAACGGCTGCTTCAATTCCGCCCGACCCGGAGGCCGATATCGGAAATGTGATCCGATTCTGAGTCTGGAACACTTTGCGCAAAAGTGCTTGAACGTCGTTCATCATGTTGATGAACCACGGGTCCATATGCCCCACCAGCGGCGTAGCCAGGGCGCGGTACACGCGCGGGTCCATGCACGACGGGCCTGGCGTGAGCATAATTCGTGTCGGTGGAAGGAGTTCCCCAATCGATTCATTCATGAGTGTGCCTCGCTACGAGTTCTGTATCGGCCTTTTCCAGGCGGCTATGCCTCGGTTCGGCAGCCAGGAGGACGAAAATGGCGCCAATTCGAGTTTCTAGTCTCCCTAAAGCAAGCACCTGAGGTCAACCTCCAAAATGGCTCCGAAGGGACCCGGCATCCTCACGCCCGGGATAAAGATAACCCCGTATCAGGCCGCCTCTGTCGCCTTCCACTCCTCCCGTAAGTTACGAGAAAACATGGTGCTTTCTTGCTGTTAGCGGTTTCGCATCCTGTTCCCCGGCCAAGTTGAAAGGCCTATACCCCTATGCTAGATTGCAAAACTGGCCCCAAATCGCCATGGCAATCGGAAAAATCTCGGCGGCTGAGAAGCCGAAGATATCGCGTGTGGAGGTGTACTGGCACACGGTAAGGTATCGCACCGTTGTGCTTGTCGTCGTTCTTTTCGTGGCAGCCGTATTCGCGGCGTTCCACTTCGCGTTTCCCGAGATGGCGGCCAGCATGATCAACAAAATCTCCGATTCCATCGCGGCACCTTCGACCAATGACAGTTCGACGGCTGCGGCCCGTCAAGCGCGCTTCGTCAATCTCGACGGAAAAGTGCAGGTGAAGAAAAGCAATTCGGTGCAATGGGTGAACGCCGATTATCAGCTATCGCTCGACAAAGGCGATCTGATTCAAACCGGCGGCGAAGGCGTGGCTCGAATTCAGTTTGCGGACGGAACCACTTACACGGTGAAGGGCGACACGCTCGTCACCGTAGAAGACAATGTGGTGCAGCAGGACCGCGCTTCCAAAGTCGGCGTGCACATTTCGTCAGGACAAGTAGACCTCGCCACGGGCTCATGGGAAATCCCCGGATCGAAGGCGGAAGTTTCGTTTGAAAATGCCGTCGCTTCCGTGCGCGCGAATAGCCGCGCAGCCGTCCGTAGCGACCCTACGACCAACCAGCAGGAAATCACAGTGGATAACGGAAGCGCGGAACTGAATCGCGGCGGCGAACACCTCGACATCGGCCAGTGGGAACGCGCGTCGTTCCCGACGGGCGGCCCAATTACGAAGAGTCAGGTGCTGGCCCCGCCGCAATTGGATAAGCCGATCAATCTGGCGGCTGTAATCGTAGCCGATCCCAAGCACGATCCGATTCAATTCACATGGAAACCTGTGACGACGGCGAAGTCTTACGAATTGCAGGTGAGCACAACTTCCATGTTCAACAAAGTGGTCATGGAACGGAAGACCGTCGGCTCCAGCGCGGAACTCGCAGGACTTCCGCCCGGCGATTATTTCTGGCGAGTGCGCGCGATCGACGAGAAAAACAACGCAAGCGACCAGAGTGACCCTTTTAAGTTCATGCTTGTCGTTGCAGGTAAAGAGCAGGAAATGCTGCTCGAAGTGGACGACACGGAACTTCACGGCAACAACGTGGAGGTGATTGGCCGCACCGAGCCCGGCGCCGCCCTGATCATCAATGGCGAACAGGTGGCCGATATACGCCCCGACGGGCATTTCCGGTATTTCACGCAGCCGATGGATCGCGGCAGCCACACCATTGTGATTACTGGTCAAAATCGGCGAGGTGGTACAGCTATCAAAAAAGTTGACGTTGTGGTGCCATAGGTCCCGTGTCATAGCACTAAATGCGCATGAATTTGCGCCGAAACGATTCAAGCTGACTTGCACGCGCTGCCGCAGCAGCGCTCAAGCAGATTCTGGGGGAAGCGTTACGTGACGAAAAACAGCTACAACATGCGGTCGGTCTTCAGCCTTTTTTCTTCCGATCTGGCTATCGACCTGGGAACCGCTAATACACTTGTCTTTGCGCGCGGAAAAGGAATTGTAGTCAACGAGCCTTCCATCGTCGCCATCAACAAAAACAGTGGCGAAGTGGTGGCCGTCGGCCGCGAAGCCAAGGAAATGCTGGGCCGCACGCCCGGAAACGTGGTCGCGATCAAGCCTATGAAAGATGGCGTGATTGCCGATTTCAAAGTCACCGAGCGGATGCTCACTTATTTTATTCAGAAGGCGCACAACCGCCGCGTGCTGGTGCATCCGCGCATCGTGATTGGAGTTCCCAGCGAAATCACACCTGTTGAAAAACGCGCCGTGCAGGACTCCGCCTATCGCGCGCGAGCCAGCGAAGTGTACTTGGTGGAGCAGGCGATGGCTGCCGCGATTGGCGCCGGCCTGCCCATCGAAGAGCCGTCGGGAAATATGGTTGTCGATATTGGCGGGGGCACCACGGATATCGCGGTGATCTCGATGAGCGGCATCGTCTACTCGCGCTCCGTCCGCGTCGCCGGCAACGAAATGGACGAAGCCGTGATGCACTACTTGAAGCGCAAATACAATTTGCTGGTCGGTGAACGCACCGCCGAGCAGATCAAAATCGAAATCGGCTCGGCCTATCCGCTCGAGAAACCGCTCACTCTCGAAGTGAAAGGCCGCAACCTGATTGAAGGCGTTCCGCGCACGGTGACGATCGACGATAGCGAAATTCGCGAAGCCCTCTCCGAGTGCATCGCGACGATTCTCAACGCGATTCGCGTGGCTCTCGAACGCACGCCGCCCGAGCTGTCCGCCGACATCAGCGACCGCGGCATCGTGCTGACCGGCGGCGGCGCACTGATCAAAAATCTCGACAAGCGCATTCGCGAAGAAACCGGCTTGCCCGTTTCGATTGCAGATGATCCGCTTGCTTCCGTCGTGCTAGGCACCGGAAAAATGCTGAGCGATTTCCGCTTGCTCCGGCTCGTTTCGATTGATTGAAACGGCCAAATCGCAGCGGGCGGTATTTTGAACGTTTGAATATCGGTACTCGAATATGTCCGACACGCTTATTTCGCGCCATCGCCCGCTGAGCCTGCTCGCCGCGCTGATTCTCGTGCAAGTGTTGCTGCTGGCGTTCCAGATCAAGCGCGAGAATAACGTCCGGCTGGTTCGTTACTGGACCGTGCAAACTCTCACGCCCGTGGAGCGCGTTGGAACCTGGTCATTTTCGAAGATTGGCGGCTTGTGGAGCGGCTACATCGGCCTTCGCAACGCTCGTACCGAAAATGCGCGCTTGCAGAGTGAGTTAGACGAGCTTCGCATGCGCAACCGCGAGCTCGAAAGCCAGGCCGCCGAAGGCCAGCGCCTTGCGAGCCTTTTGAATTTCCGCAATGCGCATCCCGAAGCGTCCATGCTGGCAGCGGAAGTGATTGGAGCCAGCGCCGATCCCACCTCGCACACTCTGTTCATCAATCGCGGCGAGCGAGACCACGTGCGCCGCAATCTGGCAGTGATCACTCCGGAGGGCATCGTCGGAAAAATTGTGGAAGTGTTTCCCACCTCTTCGCAAGTTCTGCTGATTAACGACAAAGAAAGCGGCGTCGGCGCGCTTTTCGCCGGCACTCGCACCCACGGAGTGGTGAAAGGCAGCGGTGATCCGAATCCGCGCATGGATTACATCGTCAACGATGAAAAAGTGCAGGTTGGCGACAAAATCCTAACCTCCGGCGAAGATCACATTTTCCCCAAGGATTTGCCGATTGGAAAAGTGGAAACCGCCAAGGCCGGCAGCCCATTTCAGGCGATTTCGATTGACCCCGCGGCCAGGCTCGACCGCCTGGAAGACGTTCTCGTTCTAATGACGCAGCAGGAACTGACGCCCAAGAAAACCGATGTGCTTCCCGCCACCAGCGAAGTGAATCCCGCGACGAACGCCACGCCGCCATCCGCGCCGCACGCGCATAATTAACATGGACACCATGCTGAGCGCCGGCGCACGATCGGACTCCAATATCGAGGTTCACAAGTACTATAGCGGCGCGGTTCCACTCGTCTGTTTTCTCGCGCTCGTCCTGCAAGCGTTCCTTCACAAGTATGGCCGCTTCGCGGAACTAGTCGATCTGCCCTTGCTCGTCACAATCTATTTCGGTGTAAGCCGCCGCAATCCGGTAAGCGGCATGTTCCTCGGCGCGGCTATCGGCATCGCGCAGGACGCGCTGAGTCACGACAATCCTATCGGCATGTACGGCATCGCCAAAACGTGCGTCGGCTACGTAGCCTCCTCCGTGGGCGCGCGAATCGATACCGAGCATCCCATCGCCCGCTTTGGACTCGTATTTATCCTCTTCCATTTCCATCAGGTGGTGCTGGCCATCACGGAGCGTGTACTGCTCGCCCGTCCCATGCCAATGTTCACTCTCCGTCTTCTGCTGGATTCGCTTGTCACCGCCGGGGTCGGTGTCGTACTCTTCGCCCTTCTCGACCGCCTGCGCAGAAGACAATAGCCGCCTGTTTCCGACTCTCCTGTTCCAGCGCTCCTGTCCCTCGGGCCAGCTACCTTCCGCCTCCGATTTTAGGCACAATACATTGACCGAAAGGACATGGCTGGCTTGCGGGTGCACTTCGCCGGTGTTAGTTTTAAATGCCGCTTCGGGTTCCGCCCGATTTTGCTTATCAGGGCGCATCAGGGCCGACTGCATTCCGGCCAAGTAAGACCCCCGCGCAGGAGTTCCAGTGCCGTCGTGGAATGTTAACGACCAGAAGGTTCCCCAGGAACGGCTGGCGCTCGTCTCCTATGCTTCGGTAGTTTTTGTGGTGCTGTTGTTGGTCGGATTTTGGAAGCTGCAAGTCGTCCAGTCGGGACATTTCGCCGATCTCGCCGAACGCAATCGGGTGCGCTCTATCCCGATTATCGCGCCTCGTGGCGCGATGCTCGATCGCGAAGGCCGCGTGCTCGTTGACAGCTACCCTTCCTTCAGCGTCCTGCTGCTCCGCGAAGACATGAAAGCCATCGAGAAGAGCATTCCACAGATCATCGACGGCCTCGGAATCAGCCGCCAGGATATTCAGCAGACCCTGGATGCATCGAAAAACGAGCCGAAATTTCAGCCCGTTGTAATCAAACCGGCTGCCAGCCTCGCAGACATCGCCTTCGTCGAATCGCACCGCGCCGATATTCCCGTCCTCGAATTGTTGATGGTCCAGCGCCGCCGCTATCCCCACGGTGAAATGCTCGCGAATACGATCGGATACGTTGGAGAAGTCTCGCCGCAGCAAATGGACCAGAGCGACGGGCACTACCGCCCCGGCGACATCGTGGGCAAAGCCGGCCTCGAGCGCCAATACAACGAAACCCTGGAAGGCACGGACGGCATGCGCCGCGTCGTCGTGAATAGCGTCGGCAAAGCGATGCGCACTCTCGACAACGTCGAAGCCATTCCTGGCAAGCCGATTCAGTTGACGATCGATTACGACTTGCAGGCCATCGCCGAACATGACATGCAGGATAAGGAAGGCGCCGTCGTCGCGATGGACGCGCGCACTGGCGAAATTCTTGCCATGCTCAGTCGTCCCACATTTGATCCCAATGATTTCGCCGTTCGAATTCCCGCGGAAGAATGGGCGAAGCTCAATACCGACAAGGAAACCCCGCTACTGAATCGCGCGATTCAAGGGCAGCTCGCCCCCGGTTCGGTCTTCAAAATCGTGATGGCTACGGCGATGCTCGATTCCAAGGCCGTGCCCGAGAGCACCACGGTGTACTGCCCCGGCTACGCGAATTTCTATGGACGGACATTTCACTGCTGGCGCCCGCAGGGACATGGCTCGGTCGATCTTCACAAAGCGATCGTCGATTCCTGTGACGTGTTTTTCTACACCATCGGCAAGCAGCTCGGCATCGATCGTATCCACGATTATGCAGCGGGACTGGGGCTCGGCCGCAGAACGGGCGTTGATTTACCCGGCGAGGAAGCGGGAAATATGCCTTCCGAGGAGTGGGTCGAGCGCGTGTTCCACCATAAGTGGTACGCCGGCGAAACAATCTCCGTCTCGGTGGGACAGGGCGCCGTGACCGTGACACCTATTCAGCTAGCGCGCATGGCCGCAGCCGTAGCGAGCGCGGGCAAGCTGGTGCAGCCTCACTTCTTGAAGAATATGCCGGACTTGAAAACCACTCAGTTCCCTCTTTCCGAAAATGCAGTCGAACAAGTGACGCAGGGATTGTACGGCGTGGTCAACGAGGGAGGCGGCACCGGCTACCACCTGCGCTTGCAGAATGTCGATTTCTGCGGGAAATCCGGCACCGCGCAACTGATGAGCTACAACGCAGCCAACCGCATCGGGAGCAAGAAGATGGACGGTTGGTTCGTCGGATTCGCGCCCCGCCGCAATCCCGAGATCGTCGTCGCGGCCATTGTCCAAAATACATTGGAGCACGGTGGCGAAGCTGCGGGCCCGGTAGTCCGCGATGTGGTGAAAGCCTTTTACGACAAGAAAAACGCCGGCACGCAGCAAACTGCCGGCGTCACTCCCCCGCCCCCCGCTCCAGTTCGTCCTCTGGTCGCAACCGTCGGTGGAGCGAGCCGGTGAAAGCCCTAGAATTATGAAAGACCGCCCGCGCACTCAAGACTTCGACTGGGCCCTGCTCGCCATCGTAGCCGCGATCAGCACCATCGGCGTCCTCGAAATTTACTCCTCGACGCACGCGGCCGCCAACATGGCCGGCCTGCAATGGAGACAGCTCACATGGATCGGCATCGGCGTAGCGGGTATGTTCCTGATCTCGCGTATCGACTACCACACATTGATGGATCAGGCCCCCGCGCTCTACATGTTCGGCCTGGCAACTCTGCTCGTCGTCCTGGCCATTGGCCATTCCCGCTTCGGTGCCCGCAGATGGGTGGCTTTGGGGGGTGGCGTAAATTTGCAAGTGTCAGAACTAATGAAGTTGATTATAATCATAGTATTGGCGCGCTTCTTTGCGGAGGTGCGCACGGATCGGCTCACGCTGACGGATTTGCTGAAAGTAGCAGTGCTTACCGGCGTACCCGTGGGCCTGATTTTGGTTCAGCCCGATCTGGGCACAGCGATGGTGCTCGTGCCGGTGGCAGTGGTAGGAGCGTTTCTAGCTGGTATTGAATGGAAGCATTTGGCAGTGGGTGCGGTACTCGTGGCGCTGATGATTCCAATAGGTTGGAACATGCGGCGCCACCTGAAGCCTTATCAGCAGCAGCGTATTGAAACTTTCCTCCATCCAGAGGAGAATCCACGCGGCGCTGGTTACCAGATTCTGCAGTCGGAAATTGCGGTTGGTTCCGGCGGCTTCTGGGGCAAGGGCTTCGGCAAAGGCAGCCAGAATCAGTTGGGCTTCGTGCCGGTGCGTTATTCGGATTTTATCTTGGCCGCACTGGCTGAGGAGCAGGGCTTCATTGGAGTTATCGTCGTTTTGCTGCTGTATCTGGGCTTGATTCTGCGGCTTGTGGATAATGCGCAGAAGGCGAAAGATCGGGCCGGGATGTTTGTGGTTATGGGCGTCACCGCAATTCTGGGCTTCCATGTCCTGGTGAACGCCTCGATGGTGATCGGCTACATGCCCGTCACCGGCATTCCGCTGCCACTGATGAGTTATGGCGGATCGTCTACCGCTTTTGTTTTTTTGGCTTTGGGCCTGGTGATGAACGTCCGAATGCGGCGTTTCGTCAATTAAGGCCCGGTTTGAATTTGGTTTGAAATTTTGAAAGATGTACCCGGACTGCGCGCACGTTTGACAGCCGGATTTCGAATTTACTTTAGGATTGCATCGGGTGAAGACGGTAGTTATCCATCCACACGGCACGTCCGTCCTGGGCGGCCTGTCATGGTTACAACTAAATCCATCCTTGCGCCAGGCTGGCCGAGCCCGTGTGCTCGCTGTGCCTGCCGGCGCGACCGCCCCCACTCGATGCTCATTGAGGAGTTTTCATGTCGAAGGAAATGGTTATCTCGGCGAACCCCCACGAGACACGGGTCGCCATTTTGGAAGAAGGACAGCTTTGTGAATTTTATGTTGAACGGGAAAAAGAATTTGCGTTAGTTGGAAGCATCTACAAGGGCCGTGTCACACGCGTGCTGCCAGGCATGCAGTCGGCCTTCGTCGAAATCGGACTCGATAGCGACGCTTTCCTCTACGTCAGCGACTTCCTCGAAGACCTCGAAGAATTCGACCACATCGTAACCACCGCCGAGGAAAAAGTTCAGAAGATGCAGGACCAGGGCGGCCAGGTGTTTAGCGCCGCCGCTCCGTCCACGCCGGCGCTCGAGCCGCTGGATGTAGAGTCGGCTCCGCCCGCGTCGAGCGAGTCTGCGACCATTGCTCAAACTGGCGCGCACGACGAATCCGTCGACGCATCGGACGCACATGCGCCGTCCGGCAACGTTGCTTCAGGAAATATTGCTCCGAGCTACAATCCGCCTGCGGCGAATCGTCCTCGCTACGAAAATCGCCACGAAGGCCGCCCGAATCGCGGAGGAGGAGGTCGCGATTTTCGCGGTGGACGCGGCGGCGGTCGTCGTGGTGGCCGCCCGAATCGCGGAGTAGGAGGTAGCGGTGGTGGGCGCAGCGGTGATCGTCGCTATGGCCGCGAGTTGCCGCAATCGAAATACGCCTCGCACCGCCCGTACGAGGATCCTTCTACCGAATCCGCACCGCCACCGGACGGTTATGTTCCAACGATCCTTCCCGGCGAATCATTGGCAAAATACAAAGCGCCTTCTTCGGCACAAGTCGTAGCTCCGCCGGAATCGGCTCCGCCGTTGACGCCCGCAAGCTTCCCGCCCGAGCCCACGCGCGACTCGCTTTCACCTGCGCCACCGTCGGACTCTGTTCAATCCGAGCAGGCTTCAGCACCATCGCACTCGCCGTCTCATTCTTCACCTGCACCATCTCGCTCAGCATCGTCTTACTCAACATCGTCTCACTCATCCTCCGCAGGCTTTGAGCCTTTGCCAGGCGAGTCAATCGCGAAGTGGAAAGCCCGCGAACCCGTTCACGAAGAGCCCGCCACGGAACGCAATGCTGAACAGCCTTCACAGCCGGGCGCCTCAGCTTCCGAGCGGACCGAGTCAGATGCGGATGCCAGCTACGAAGCGCACGAGACTTTCGCTGCTCGCGACGATGCCGAGACGGAAATCGCCCACTTCGAATCCGAAGCGGAAGCCGAACCTCTCGCCGATCACCTCGAAGCGGCGCATCACGAACTCACGGAGGAAGAAACCGCTGCTCTCACCGAGCACGTTGCCGAAGCGCAAAGTGAAGCAGCCGCGCTACGCACTGAAGAGGATCACATTGCGCCGTTCGGTGGCCTGCGCGCGCTCGACGAAGATGTTCACGAGCGTCACGAATCGGAAGAAGTGGTCGAAGTCGAAGACACTGTAATCGACATCGAAGAGCATGAACTAGACGAAGACAACGAGCCCGAAGACGACGAACACGAATCCGACCTCGATGCCGAAGCCGACGAGGCTCACGCCGCAGCGCATGCCGAAGTCGAAGCCCAGCAAGCCGGCTCGGAAGCGTCAGAAGCGTCGCACGAAGCTTCAGATCCCTCTTCGGAAGAAGCCGGATCACCCGGAAACAGCTATCCGGCCGCGTCCGAAAATCAGCCGCCTCAGGAAAAGCAGCCCTGGAACGCGCGCGTCCAGAACGATTACCGCTCGCGCATGCAGCACCCCTCGCGCCGCGGCGGACGTGACCGCGGAGGCCGTCACGATCGCGGCGGGCGTCCCGACCGTGGCCGCCGTCCGCAGCATGGCCCCGGCGGCCATAGCCATGGCCACCGAACGCCACCGCGCCGCACGCAGCTGATTTCCGACATGCTGAAGCAGGGCCAGGAAATCATCGTCCAGATCGCCAAAGAGCCGCTCGGCAAGAAAGGCGCGCGCATCACCAGCCACGTCGCTCTTCCTGGCCGCTATCTCGTCTACATGCCCACGCTCGATCACACCGGCGTCTCGCGCAAAATCGCTTCCGCCGAAGATCGCGCTCGCCTGCGCCATCTCGTCAATGAAGCCAAGGGCCAGGGTGGCGGAGGATTCATCGTTCGCACCGCCGCGGCCAGCGCCACCGCCGACGAAGTAAAAACCGACGTCGAATTCCTGATGCGCACCTGGCAGGAAATCAAGTCGCGCTCCGAGCAGCGCAAAGCCCCGTCGCTCCTCCATCGCGATTTGAATCTCGTCGAACGCATCCTCCGCGATTACATGACTCCCGATTTCGGCGCCATCTGGGTCGACTCGGAAGAGGAATTCGCGAAGGTCGTCGAGTTCATGAGCCGCTTCCAACCCGCGCTCGTGAATCGCGTGAAGCTCTACACCAAAGAAACGCCGGTCTTCGAAGAATTCGGCATCCAGCAGGAAATCGACAAAGGCTTGCGCCCGAAAGTCTGGCTGAAATCCGGCGGCTACATCGTCATCAACCACACCGAAGCGCTCGTCGCCATTGACGTCAACACCGGTAAATTCGTCGGCAAAGGCTCCAACCGCCTCGAGGACACCATCGTCCGCACCAACCTCGAAGCGGTGAAAGAAGTCGTCCGCCAGATGCGCCTCCGCGATCTCGGCGGCATCATCATCATCGACTTCATCGACATGGAAGAGCGCCGCAATCGCGAAAAAGTGATGGCCGCGCTCGAAGACGCCCTTCGCGCCGATCGCGCACCGTCGAAAGTCCTGCGCTTCAACGAATTCGGCCTCGTCGCCATCACCCGCAAGCGCACCAAGCAGGCTCTCGAACGCACCCTCTGCCAGCCCTGCCCCTACTGCACCGGCTCAGGCATGGTGAAATCCATCCCCACGCTCTGCTACGAAATTCAAGCCGAAGCGCGCAAGATGGCCCCCGATGTCGACTCCGGGAGCCTAACGCTGCGCCTGCATCCGGAAATCGCCAAAGCCCTGAAAACGCGCGAATCCTCGCTAATCGAAGAGCTCGAGCGCTGGACAAAAAAGAGCATCATCATCCAGGCCGACCCCACTCTGCATTGGGAGCAATACGACATCTACTAGCGACAGTGCAGAAGTCGAGCTTGCAGGAGGGGAAGGTTATGCGCTGCCCCTTTGTTTTCCCCTTCCTGTAATGCTAAGCCCTTACTGTAATGCTCTAAGAATGACCTGACGCGCCCCCCATACGAATCCAAGCGCCGTAGGTGCGACATAGACCTAGCCCAGGGCGGAAGCCCTGGGTACTCGGTGCCCCAGGTAGTCTCAAGCGCCGTAGGTGCGGCAGACGCTTGTGCCTATGTAAAGCCGCGGCACGATCGCCCCTACTTGCCTCAGTCGCGCGCTCGTTTCTCGTGCCGCCGGGCGACTCGTCGTCGCGTTGCCTTCGCGGTTCGTCTTCAATTTGAAAATTTCAAATCGCATTTCCCCCGTGAAATCTAGGGGCATCCCTTTCCACACGTCTCCCGGCACACCCTCGAGAGCGAGCCGCGAATCAAGTAACTGATCTAAACCCGTCTCGCCTAGTTCCGCTTATTTCTTCGCAGGCGGCGCGGGCGGCCGCTCGCTGCTCGGCGGCACGATCCCCTTCATGCGCATATACGTAACCAGGTTGCCGTAATGCTCCATGTTATGCATGTTGTTGACGATCAGCGCACTCATCCGCGGCGCATCATTCCCAAACAGCTTGATGGTCTGCGTCGCCGAAGCGTCGGTCATGCTGTCGTAGGCCTTGTCGCAGTAGGCGAACGCGGTATTGAGCGCCGCAATGAGATCGGCTTTCGAGGTTTTGGTGTGCTCGATGTCCAGCCCGGGATTTTTCTCGCCCAGCGCCAGGGAACAGAACAAGTACTGCGCATCGGCCAGGTGTCCCACGATCTGCCCGTAGCTGCGCACCGTGTCGACGGGCTTAAAGCTGTAATTCTCCTCCGGCATCTTCTCAGCCGACCGCGCCAGAAGCCCCTTCAACCGCGCGTACGCTCCCTTGTTCCAACTGGTCAGCGGGTTGTCCGCCGTCGCCGCAGGCTTCTCCTGCCCCGCTTTATCCTGAGCCAGCGCCACCCCAGCCGGCACCAAAAGGCACAGCACTACGATTCGCACAAATGTTTTCATGGGTTCTCCTCCCCAAAAGTTTTACGCAAGGCCCGCAAAGAAGTTACACACTTTGCCTGAAATGGAAAGCTGTTTGTAGCAGCGGGTGGCCCAGCTTAGACTGGAGAACGCGCAGGAGCTAAGCCTATATGCAAATTATGCGCAGAGGCCTTCTTGCCGCCGCGTTAATGAGTGGACTCACTCTCACGGTCTGTGGCCGTCCCTCTGATGTTTCGATGGAAAAACGCTTTGCAGGCCACGAAAGTGACTTCGAACAGTTACTCGAGATGTCGAAAGCGGATTCGCAAGTGCCTCGAATTCCAGCGGAGACTCAAAATCACGGAGCTGGACCATCGGAAAAAGTGCTGACGGAGCAACGTTGGCAGACCTACAAATCACTATTTCAAAAGACCGGATTAAGCGGAGGAATTGATCGATCCCCGGATTATCCAGCCGCGACGTTCTTTATAGCGAGTTATAGCGGAATAGGGATAAAGGGCTACGTTTATTCCGATGTTCCACTATCGCCGCTGGTCGCGTCCTTGGACGGGAAATTATCCCCAGAGGTTGGACCCACGAAGCACGGACTATTTGCATTCAAACACATCAAAGCAAATTGGTATCTCTACTACTATGAATGACCGGGGCCCTCATCCTTCCCTGCATTTGCGAAAAGGTTTACCAGTTGACTCCGCCATTCAGCCCCGTTGAATCTGGCGAACATCGATTCACCCACCCTCTGGAGGTTCCGCGGCCTTTCAGTTATTGTTTAAGCCCGTGCCCGAAACTAAACTGCTCAAGGTTTGCCTCGTCGCGACGCTCCTGTTTTCGCCCATCGCTGCTGCGCAGGCTCCCAGCCTTTTCAACGCGGATAACACTCCCAGATCGTCGGCACCGGCTGATTACTCTAAAGAACCGTTCGTCATTGAATCGATATCAACCGCCGTTGCATTTAAGAACGATGGCACATCTTCCTCGGATTCTACGATACGAGTCCATGTCCAATCCCAGGCAGGCCTTCAACAATTCGGTCTTCTATCATTCCCTTACGCGTCGGCCAACTCGACGATGGAAATTGTCTATGTTCGCGTCACAAAACCGGATCATCGTCTCATTGAAACCCCGGCCGAAAACAGCCTCGATATGCCTTCCGAAATCACGCGTCAGGCTCCCTTCTATAGTGACCAAAAAGAAAAGCAGGTAGCGGTCAAGGGCCTCGAAATCGCCGATACCGTCGAATACCGGTACCGATCGCAGACGACCACTCCGCTCGATCCCGGACAATTCTGGTACGCCTATAATTTCCTGGAGGCGGGAATCGTTTTAAGCGAAACACTGAAAATCAGCTTTCCTTCAGGTCGCTACGTCCAGGTTGTAAGCCCCAAATTCAAGCCCGCGATTGCCAACGAGAACGGCAACGCGGTTTACACTTGGCAGACCGCGCATCTTGAAAACAAGCCGAAAGACGCTGCAGTAGATTCTGCGGACTCGGATGAGCCTGATCGCGCGTCCGTACAGCTCACCACTTTCAAGAACTGGAACGAGGCCGGACAGTGGTTTCGCAGTCTTGCCACTCCTCGTGCTGCCGTCACTCCGGACGTTCGTCAGAAAGCCGAAGAGCTTACCCGCGGTGCCAAAACCGAGTCCGAAAAAATTCAGGACATTTACCACTATGTTTCAACAAATTCTGACGAATGACTACGGCGATTGTAAAGACAAGCATACCTTGTTCACGGCCCTGCTCGCCGCCATAGGCGTGAAAGCGTACCCGGCCTTGATCAGCTCCGCCGGCAAGATCGATCCTGCGTTTCCTTCAATCTCCCAGTTCGACCATGTCATTACCGCTCTTCCGCGCGAAAACGGGTTTCTATTTCTCGATACCACACTCGAAGTCGCCCCGTTCGGTTATCTCATTGCTGGCTTGCGTGATAAGAAGGCCCTCGTAATCCCCGATGACGGCCAGGCCCAGTTGGTGAAGACACCTCCCGACCCTCCCTTTAAATCGTTTATGACCTTTGAATCTGAGGGAACTCTGAACGAGGCTGGCACCTTCGACGCCAAAATGCAGATCACCCTTCGAGGCGATGCCGAACTCCTTTACCGTTATGCCTTCCGTCGCGCCGGTCAGCCACAGTGGAAAGATGTCATGCAGAAGGCGTCCTCTTTTCTCAATTTTGGTGGGACCGTGAGCGATGTGGCTCTTTCACCGCTCGACGCCACGGACGCGCCTTTTCACATCGAGTACAATTACAATCGCAAAGAATTCGGCGATTGGGAAAATCGCCGTATCACTCTTCCCTGTCCGCCGATGTTCTTGCCGGACCCGCCGGCTGAGGCCGACGCCGCAAAACATCCCAAGCCTATCGAGCTGGGCTCCCCGTTCGACGCGCTCTATCGGGGCAGCGTGAAGCTGCCCTCGAATTCACATCCGCACCTTCTTCCTTCGCTCGATTTGCACGAAGCCTTCGCCGAATATCACAGTGCCTACTCGGTTTCCAACGGCGTTCTTCACTTTGAGCGGCGCTTGACTACGAAGAGTCGCGAAGTTACCCCCGCTCAATTCAACTCCTACCGCAAATTCACCAAGGCGATTACCGGCGACGAAACTACCTTCATTACTCTCCGAGCCGAAGACTTTGCCTCGGCCGAGACTTCCGATAATCCAGAAGCTCGCGAGTTCTACAAGCAAGGCGCCGAAGCCTGGCGCAACAACGATCTGCCCCAAGCTGCGATTTTTTACCAGAAGGCGCTTGAGAAAGATCCAAAGTTTGCGGGTCCGATGTATTGGCTTGGCGCGGCGCATGTCGCCATGGGCGAAGCGGACCGCGGCATCGAAGAAATGAAGAAGTCTCTTAGCCTCGATCCCACCCAGGTGAATAACTACGATTATCTTTGCTCCACGCTTGTGCGGCACCACCGCGAAAATGAAGCTCTTGATCTGTGGAAGCAGCTCTTAAAGATCAATCCGGAAGCTTCGCAGGCCCTCGAGAATGAGGTGAGGCTCCTCTTTTCTCTCGATCGCTACGCGGACGCTATTTCTGAACTTGAAGCGGCGGCCCTCCGTTACCCCGATGTGCCGCGCATTCACCTGGAATTGGGACAGGCCTACGCCTATTCCGGAGATTCGGAGAAGTCCATTGCTGCTTTTCAGAAAGCCCTAGAAGCGGACTCGTCGCCCTTGACGCTTAATAACGCCGCCTATGCGCTCGCCGACAATAACATCCACCTGGACGATGCCCTGAAATATGCGCAAAAGGCCGTCGCTGGCATCGAAGAGAAGACCGCTGACATCTCACTGGATAAGTTGCTTCCAGACGACATCCATACGCCCGATGCCCTCGCCGCATACTGGGACACTCTAGGTTGGATCCATTTTCGGATGGGCCACTTTGAGATCGCCGAAAAATATCTTCATTCCGCCTGGCTCGTCAGTCAGGATACTACCATCGGCGACCATCTTGGGCAGGCGTATGAAAAGCTCGGTAGAAAGCACGACGCTGTCGCTGTCTATTCCGCTGTCCTCTCCATGGGCCACGCGCCCGCTCAAACCAAAGCTCGGTTCGATGCGCTCCGTTCGGGCTCACCACGCGCGCCAGGAGCATCGACGCCGGGATCGTCTCTGCAGGACATGCGAACCCACAAGCTCGGCAAACTCTCCAAGATTCACACAACCGCGGAATTTTACGTTTTGCTGAAATCGGCAGGAAGGCCGACCGATGTCAAGTTCATCAGCGGCTCCCAGGATTTGAGCAGTGCGACTAAGCCCCCCGAAGCCCTGAAATTCAACGTCCTATTTCCCGACACTGCCGAAACCCAGATCCTGCGGCGCGGCATCCTCGATTGCGAACCCGAACTACCCGGATGCGTCTTCGTCTTGATTCCACCCTCGTCTGTGCAGTTTACGAAATTGCCAGGCTCTTGAAGTGTTCCGTCACCATTCTTCCCGCTTCTTTCTACTCTTGATCTTCCCCCCCCGAAGTTCCTTGGATTCTTACGAATCGCCGCTTGCGCTGCGCTATACATCTTCCTAGAATCTAGCCGCGTCTAAATAAAGCAGTTGGGTGCTGCCCGCGTCAAGCGACCGCCAAGGCCACGCGGACATAGAACCCTGCGGCTGATTACAACTTCAGCCGCAGTCAGGCCGGCCCGATCTTCGCTAAGGCGGGCCGGAGTTACCGCGGTTTTAATCTACGGTGGCGCGATTAAAAATCGAGCCAAACGGCTCTTTTTCAATAACATAAGAATTTCTAATCGGCGGTAAAAGGCACCTAAGGATTGGCGCCCCGAGGAAAAAGGCGCGGAGCTTAAAGGGTGGAGGCCAGCTAGTGAAGATTAGCCGTGAAGACGTTCTGCGAGTCGCCGAGCTTGCGCACCTCGAGCTGACGCCCGAGGAAATCGAGCTCTATCGCGGCCAGCTCGACGAGATCATCGCCTACGTCGGCAAGCTCGAGAAGCTCGACGTCACAAACGTCGAACCCATGGCGCAAGTCCTCTTCGCCGCGCCCGGGGAAGACCATCCCGAACTCCGCGATGACACGCTGGTTCCGTGCGACGTCGCCGACGCCGTCCTCGCGCAAGCCCCTGACGCGGCCAAGCCCTTCTTCCGCGTGCCGAGAGTGATCGAGCGGTAAGCGAGTACTTGAAATGAGCGATGAGCGAGATATTGGAAAACGACCGATGAGCACAGCCGCTCCATGGACAATCTCCGCAGTTCGCGACGCGCTGCGAACCAAGGAGATTTCCGCGCGCGAGCTCACCAAGGACTTTTTCGCCCGCATCGAGAACCGTAATCGCGAGTTGAACGCCTTTCTCGCGCTCTCGATTGACCGCGCCTATGCGCAGGCTGACCGGATTGACGTCATGATCGCCAAGGGCGACGCGCTTCCGCCGCTCGCCGGCGTTCCAATCGCCGTCAAGGATGTGATCAGCACCCGCGGCGTCGTGACGACCTGTGGCTCTAAGATCCTTGAGACCTACGTGCCACCCTATGACGCGACTGCCGTCGAGCGCCTCGAGAGCGCCGGCGCGGTGATCCTCGGCAAGACGAACTGCGACGAGTTCGCCATGGGCAGCTCGAATGAGAACTCCGCATACGGCCCAGTACGGAACCCGGTTGCCCTTGACCGCGTCCCAGGAGGCTCCAGCGGAGGCTCCGCCGCAGCCGTGGCAGCCGGGCTAGCGGTTGCGGCGCTCGGAACCGACACAGGAGGCTCGATTCGGCAGCCTGGGGCTTGCTGCGGCATCCCGGGCATGATGCCAACATACGGACGCGTATCCAGATACGGCCTAATAGCCTTCGCTTCTTCGCTCGATCGCATTGGTCCACTGACACAAAATGTTACAGACGCTGCCGTACTGATGTCTATTATCGCCGGACATGACCCCAATGACTCCACTTCGGCCGCCCTGCCCGTTCCCGATTACGCCGCCGGCGTTGAAAAGCCGCTCGCGGGAATCCGAATCGGAGTACCCGAGGACTACTTTGGGGAGGGCCTCGACCCAGAGGTCAGGGAAAAGGTGCTCGCCGGAATCGCGCTGCTCGAAAAGCTCGGTGCTAAGCGGATCCCCCTGCACATGCCGCATACCGACTACGCGATTGCCACCTACTACATTGTCGCCACGGCCGAGGCGAGTTCGAACCTCGCGCGGTACGACGGAGTCCGCTACGGCCTTCGAGTCCCAAGTTCGAGTCTGCGCGAGATGTACAAGAGAACTCGCGAGCGGGGCTTCGGTCCCGAAGTGAAACGCCGCATAATGCTGGGCACTTACGTTTTGTCGGCCGGCTACTACGACGCCTACTATCTTCGCGCCCAGAAAGTTCGCTCGCTGATCGCCCGCGATTTTGCCGACGCGTTTCAGAAGGTTGACGCCATCATCACGCCGACTGCGCCGACGCCGGCATTTCGCCTCGGCGAAAAAACAGCCGACCCGTTGCAGATGTATCTCGCTGATATCTACACGGTTACCGGTTCCCTGGCGGGTATTCCGGGAATTTCGATCCCGTGCGGGAAGACGAAGGCCGGCTTGCCGATTGGCATGCAGATTTTCGGGCCGCACTTCGAGGAAGGCCGTGTGTTGCAGCTCGCGTGCGCTTTCGAAAAAGCAGATGGCTTCACCATATGAGGTTCGAATGTTCGCGAAAAGCCGCCAGGTTCGAGTGCACTCTTTTGGGGCACACCTGCCTCCGAGTAAAAGCAAATCTTCCTGAATCTGCAGAAACTTTCCGGGCATGGAATATTTCTTTCCCACTAGTCGAATCTGATCGCCGTTGTCCGCAGCGGCGAAAAGAACCCGAAGCGTCCGCAAACTACAGAATTCACAGGAGTTCGGCGTCCTTACTAGCCGGATGGTTTTCGTCTGCTGGAACGGAAGGACTATTGCTTGCAGAGAGTGCGGCATTTAGTCTGGTTTCAGCGTCGAACGGTTCAGGAGGCGGCGAGAATGGTCCGGGTACGATCGAGCCAGAAGCTTTTCACCGAGGACGAAGTGGTCCGGCTCACCGGAATCTGTCTCGACCACTTGCGCGCTCTCGCGCTCAACAAGCACCTCGGCAAACTTGCCCGGGTAGCCTCAGCCGCGGGCGCCGAAGCCGAGAAGTGGCTCTTCACGAATTCCGACCTGATGATTCTCACGGTTCTGCATCCGCGCTGCCAGCACTAGTTTCTCCGCCTCAAAAGTTCTCCGGTTCCGTATCCCCGAAAGCTCGAATCTGCATCTCAACTCCTAGGTGAACGGGTGATGTGTGTGCGCGAGAAGGCTGGTGCGGTGAGGTTTCGTCGCCTCCGTTGCGTGCTGACGATCATCTGCGCGGTTGCCTCTTGTGCGTTGCTCGCATCTTCCGCCAAAGGTTTGGCTGTTTCGGGGCAGCAACCGGCGCAATCCGCATCTCCCAAGTCTTCGGATGCAGGCCAGCAAAACCCATCCGCGTCCCCCGAGTCGGGGATCGCGCATCTCCCGCGCGGTAAAAAGCTGATTCTGAAGGATGGCAGTGTCCAGCTTGTGCGCGAATATCAGGTGATGGACGACCGGGTGCGGTTCTACAACACGGAAAGATCGCAATGGGAAGAGATGCCGGCGGCGCTGGTTGATTGGGAGGCGACGAAGCAGAGCGAAGCGGACCAGAAAAAGAACGATGCCGCGCTGCTCAGCAGCGTGCACAAGCAAGAGCAAGCACGGCGTATCCTGCCGCTCGATGTGGACGCGAGCCTGGAAGCGGCTCCCGGCGTTTTCATTCCCCCGGGCGAAGGGCTGTTTGTTTACGACGGGAAATCCGTACTGCGCCTGACGCAAGCACAAGCGGACAACAAGCGAGACAAGGCAAAGGTCGTGGAACAGGTACTCGTGCCAATTCCGGTGGTTCCTTCTCGACGCAACCTCTCGATTCCAAGGCCACACGCCGAGGTGCGCGTGCACAATGAGCAGCCGGAATTCTATATGCGCACTGCGGACGGCCGCGAGCCAAACATGATTTTGATTCGAACGAAGGTGCACGGCGATTCGCGCCTGATCGAGAACGTTGACACCTATCTCGAAGCAATCACAAAAACGAAGCGAAATGAAGTTATCGCCGAGCGCTGGCAGATAGCCAACGGCGTCTATCGTTTCACGCTCAGCCAATCGCTCGAACCAGGTGAATACGTGTTTACTGAAATCGTGAAAGGCGAAGGAACGAATCTGTACGTGTGGGATTTTGGTGTGGACGTTGGCGGAAAATCTTCCGCCGCGAAACAATAGCGCCTCGCAAGCTCACGACAGAAAGAAAACTAGTTTGCTTTTGTAGGTTGTTCTTGAAGAAGCTCGGAAAGCAGCGTCGCCAGAGCGGAAATCTGAAACGGTTTTTGAAGAACGTGCGCTCCCCTGTCAGCAAATGAAGCAATCGTCGAACGTTCCAGCAAGTCTCCCGTCATAAAAACAAAGCGAGGCAAGGAACCGCCGGTTTGAGCCCTAAGTTTCTCGAACAGCTGCTCGCCGCTCAAGCCTGGCAGGTTAAAATCGCAGAGCATCATGTCATAGGTGTTGCCGGCCAATAAAGTCAGCGCCTCTTCCGAACTCGCCGCACACTCCACATTCATCCCTCGCGCGGAAAGTCCATCCTGCACAATTTCGCGGATGCTTTCTTCATCGTCTACGATGAGCAGCTTTCGGCCGTTTAACGCCGACGAAACAGGAGCCGCGCGCCGCACGGATGCGGAGTTCGGAGCTTCCAGTCTCTCTTCCAAGATCGCGGGGAGAAAGACGCGAAAGGTCGTGCCGGCTCCCTCCGAGCTCTGCACCTCAATGCGGCCGCCGTGGTCTTTGATTACGCCGAGGCAGATCGTGAGGCCCAGCCCGCTTCCCCCTCCGGGTCTTTTTGTCGTAAAAAAGGGATCGTAGATTTGGTCGACGATCTCCTGTGGGATGCCGGGCCCGTCGTCGGTGAATGCCACGAGCAAGTTGTTGCCCGCTTGCGATAGCGAAATTCGGATGACGCCCTTTTCGCGCACGGAAGAAATCGCCTGTTCCGCATTCACCAGAATGTTGGCAAAAACCTGAGAGAGGAGCCGGGGATCGCCTTCCACCCCGGGAAGAGTTCCGGTAATCACAAGGTCGGCGACGACGTTTCTTTGCTGCAACGATTTCTGGTGAGATTCGATTACCTTCCTGATGATCTCATCTACTTTCACTCTTCCGCGTTTTTGGCCCGACGGCACGGCTAATACGAGAAGATCCTGAACGATGGCTGCCGCCCGCCGGGCTTGCTGCAAGATAATCTCGACCTGGCGCCGAGTGGAATCGTCAGTGGCGCGTTCCCGGAGCAGATCGCTTACACCCAGGATCGCGGTGAGCGGATTGTTCAATTCGTGGGCGGCGCCGGCCATCATCTGGCCCATGGAGGCAAATTTTTCCTTCTGAAGAAGCTGCTGCTCGAAGGTTTTTGCTTCGGTGATGTCGCGGACGGAGGAAACAACCCCGCTTATCTTCTGGTCAGCATCAAAAAGCGGACCGGCGCTTGCGCGAAGCGTGCGCCAGGTTCCATCCGCGTGGCGAGCCCGGAATTCCATCTGTGTGGAAGAATCTTCTCCAGCCATTACCTGGCGGAATGCTTCGGCAACAGTGGGCTTATCATCGGGGTGAATGCCAAAAAGATGCGGTTGGCCGACGAATTCGGCTGGTGCCGCGCCGAGCACTTCGTAGACCCGCGGGCTGACGTAGGTGAATCGCCCGCTCGCATCAAAGACTGCAATCATGTCCGGGAAACAGGCAATCAGATGGCGCACGAATTCCTGTTCCTGATGCAAACGCTTTTCGATTTCACGGCGTTCGGTGATATCCACCAGGGTGCCTTGCAAGCGAACGATGCGCCCGAAGGTGTCGCGAATCGCGAAGCCGGAAGCGAGGCAGTAAACCTGCGAGCCATCCTTGCGGCGAAGAACCACCTCTCGATCCTGAACAGAGCCGCGCGATTGAAGTTCGCGGAGAAGCGCGTCGCGCTGGGCGGGATCGGCGTAAACCTGGCTGAAATTCTCCAGTTGCAGCGCTGCCTTCGATTCGAAGCCGAGCATGCGAACGAGTGCGGGATTCGCATCGAGCACCTGGCCATCGGGCGTGGTAAAAAAGATTCCTTCTCGCAGGGATTCGAAGAACTCGTTGAAGCGAAGTTCCGCCTGGTGTTGAGAGGTGACGTCGCGGGCCCAGCCGCTGATTCCCGCGGCAACTCCGTCTTCTGTGACCACTTGAACCCAACAGTCGAAGTAGCGAAGTTCTCCGCTCTTTTTCAGGCGCAGTGAGAGCCTACCGTGATCCAGCCCTGTGTGGAGAAATCCCGCGAGCCAGACCTTTGCCTCTTCGGGCGACGGGGCGGCGATGAACTCGTGAATGCGATGGCCGATCAGGGTATGAAAATCCTCGCCCAATATTTCCGCGAAACTGCGATTCGCGACTCGAATCTCGCCTTCGAGAGAAATTGTGAAGACTGCCTGGTCGAGGCTATCGATCAGCTCGCGGTAGTTATGCTGGGAGCGGGAAATTATCTCGACGAGCTTTTTGAACTGTTCTTCGCCGGAAGGAGCAGCGGATGGCTTGGATGGTTCAGTGGTTGAATTCGACAAAATGGAGTCTCCGCTTCCTAGGTGCGCTTCGGGTCGCAGAGCAAAATTCTGCACCTAAATTTTACATGGAGGTAGGAATGTTACGGCGTTGAATGCTAGCTGGATTTCCAAGTTGCATAACAGAGTTTTGCGCACCGCGAAGAAGGTGGTGCGCACGCACAGGCTTCCCGGGAAGCCGGGATAAAGCAAAGCGGCGACAAGCCGCCCTTCGGCTCCGCTCAGGACAAGCCGCACTCCCTATAAAAAAAGGGCGCTCTGTGGTGCAGAGCGCCCTTTAGTTTGTGGCGAGAACCCGTCCTTGTAGGTTCGGGACGATGATTCTTCGCGTTGGCTAACTTTCGGCGACTGCGTCGGTATCCTTGCGCAGGAAGTCGAGAGCCGCGGCTTCTTCGGGTGTGAGATCCGGACCGTTTTGGCCGAATCCAGCGCCCATGCCTTCACCCTCATCCGGTGGAGGCAATTCGGTGAGGAGCTGGATATTGCGGTAGCGCTCCAACCCAGTGCCGGCCGGAATCAGGCGGCCCATGATCACGTTCTCCTTCAACCCACGCAGGTAATCGACCTTCCCGGAGATGGCCGCTTCGGTGAGGACGCGGGTGGTCTCCTGGAAGCTCGCCGCGGAGATGAACGAGTCGGTGGAAAGCGACGCCTTGGTGATGCCGAGGAGCAGCGGACGACCGGTAGCGGGACGCCCACCATCGTGAATGATCCGATCGTTCTCCTCGCGGAAGCGGAACTTGTCCACTTGCTCTTCGAGGAGGAACGTCGTATCGCCCACGTCCTCAACTTTCACCCAGCGCATCATCTGACGAACGATGGTCTCGATGTGCTTGTCGTTAATATTCACACCCTGCAGCCGGTAGACTTCCTGAATCGAATTGACCAGGTAAGCCTGCGTGTACTTTTCACCGAGGACGGCGAGGATGTCGTGCGGGTTGAGCGGCCCGTCAATGAGGGGCTCGCCGGCTCGCACGTGTTCGCCTTCCTGCACGTTGATGTGGACGCCGCGAGGAATCGAGTATTCCTTCGTCGTCTTGCTATCTTCGCTTTCGACGTAGATCTTGCGCTGGCCCTTGGCGATTTCGCCGTACTTCACGATACCGTCGATTTCGCTGATGACCGCGGGATCTTTCGGCTTGCGAGTCTCGAAGAGTTCGACAACGCGCGGCAGACCGCCGGTGATGTCTTTGGTCTTCGTGGTTTCGCGCGGGATCTTCGCGAGCACGTCGCCGGGCTGCACTTCATCACCGTCGACCACCATCAAGTGAGCGCGCGACGGCATTAGGTACTTCTTGGTGCGGCCGCCTGCGCCACGGATGTTGATGGTGGGCTGATGCTTTTCATCACCGGGCGGCAGCGTAACGACGAGCTGCGAAAGACCGGTGACTTCGTCCACCTGCTCTTCGATCGTGATACCGGCTTGCAGGTCCTTGAACTGCACGGTACCTGCGGTTTCGGTAAGGATCGAGAAGGTGTAGGGATCCCACTCGACCATGGTCTGGCCGAGCGTGACCGGTTGGCCGTCTTCGACCTTGAGGCGCGCGCCGTATACGACGTGGTGGCGTTCTTTTTCGCGACCCTTTTCGTCGACGACCGCGATCAAACCGGAGCGGTTCATCGAAACGATCTGCTTGCCGCGGCCCTCGACCACCTTTAAGTCGATAAACTTCACGAAGCCATTGTTGCGGGCTTCGACTTTCGACTGTTCGGTGACGCGAGTAGCGGTGCCGCCGATGTGGAACGTGCGCATCGTGAGCTGCGTGCCAGGTTCGCCGATGGACTGCGCGGCGATGACGCCGACCGCTTCGCCCATCTCGACGAAGCGCCCGGTGGCGAGGTTGCGGCCGTAGCAGCGTCCGCAAACACCGCGCCGGGATTCGCAAGTGAGCACGGAGCGAATCTTCACGCGTTCGATGCCGGCCGCCTGCATGGAATTGGCCAGCTCTTCGGTGATTTCCTGGTTGATCTCGACGATTACGTTGCCTTCGTAGTCCTTGATCTTCTCGAGCGAAACGCGGCCTACGACGCGGTCGCGCAAAGGCTCGACTTCGACGCCGGCTTCGAGAATCGGTTCGACGAAAATTCCATCGGCCGTGCCGCAGTCGAATTCGTTGATGATCACGTCCTGCGCAACGTCCACGAGGCGGCGCGTGAGGTAGCCGGAATCGGCCGTTTTGAGCGCCGTGTCGGCCAGACCTTTACGAGCGCCGTGCGTGGAGATGAAGTATTCCAGCACGGTGAGACCTTCGCGGAAGTTCGAAGTGATGGGCTGCTCGATGACTTCGCCCGAGGGCTTGGCCATCAAACCGCGCATGCCGGAAAGCTGCCGGATCTGCTGCTTCGAACCTCGAGCACCGGAGTCCGCCATGACATAGATCGGGTTGATCACGCCCTGCTTGTCCTGTTCTTCGAGGGCCTTGAACATTTCGTCGGCAACACGCTCAGTGACGTCTGACCAGATGGCGATGATCTTGTTGTAGCGTTCGCCGTTGGTGATGGCGCCGTCGAGGTATTGCTGCTGCACTTTGACGACTTCATGTTCGGCTGTGCCGACCAGCTTCGACTTGACGTCCGGAATCACCATGTCGCTGATGCTGATGGAGACGCCGGCTTTCGTTGCGTAGAGGAAGCCGAGTTCCTTCAGCTTATCGAGCATGAGGACCGTCTTCTCGAGGCCGAAGCGCAGGTAGCAATACTGCACGAGCGCCTGAATGCCCTTCTTCTTGAGCAAACCATTGACGAAAGGCATGTCCGACGGGAGGTGATCGTTGAAGATCACGCGGCCGACGGTGGTGTGCAGGAACTGCTTATTGAGCTGAATCGGCTCGGTGTGCGAGACGTCCTGGTCGTCGTAGGCGTTGGTGAGGTCGATGACTTCACCCGTGTAGCGCATGCGAATCGGGGTGAGCAGTTCGACTTCGCCCGCTTCGAGCGCCATGATGCACTCTTCGCTCGAACCGAACGCGCGGCCTTCGCCCTTCGCTTGCGGCTTGGCTTTCGTCATGTAATAGATGCCGAGGACCATGTCCTGCGTCGGAACGGCGAGAGGATAGCCATTGGCCGGCGAAAGAATGTTGTGCGAGCTGAGCATCAACACAGACGCTTCGACCTGCGCTTCTGGTGAAAGCGGAATGTGAACCGCCATCTGGTCGCCGTCGAAGTCCGCGTTGAAGGCGGTGCAGACGAGCGGGTGGATGCGGATCGCTTTGCCCTCGACGAGCACCGGTTCGAAGGCTTGAATGCCGAGACGGTGCAGCGTGGGAGCGCGATTGAGCAGAACTGGATGCTCGCGGATTACGTCCTCGAGGATGTCCCAGACGATTGATTCCTGGGCTTCGACGAGCTCCTTGGCCTGCTTGATGGTGGTGCAGTGGCCGGCGGCTTCGAGCTTGTGGTAGATGAACGGCTTGAAAAGTTCGAGCGCCATTTTCTTCGGCAGACCGCACTGGTGAAGCTTCAGTTCCGGGCCGACTACGATTACTGAACGGCCGGAATAATCCACGCGCTTGCCGAGCAGGTTCTGGCGGAAGCGGCCCTGCTTGCCCTTGAGCGTGTCGGAGAGCGACTTGAGCGGGCGATTGTTGGTGCCACGCAGAACGCGGCCACGGCGGCCGTTGTCAAAGAGCGCGTCAACGGCTTCCTGCAGCATGCGCTTTTCGTTGCGGACGATTACATCGGGCGCGTGCAACTCCATCAGCTTCTTCAACCGGTTGTTGCGATTGATGACGCGGCGATAGAGGTCGTTCAAATCGGAGGTGGCGAAACGGCCACCGTCGAGAGGCACGAGGGGACGCAACTCCGGCGGGAGAACCGGAATTACGTCGAGAATCATCCACTCGGGCTTATTGCCGCTCTTGCGGAAAGCTTCGAGAACTTTGAGGCGCTTCGCGAACTTGATCCGCTTCTGCAGGCTCGGATCGATTTTCATTTTTTCGCGAAGCTCTTCGGAGAGCTTGTCGACTTCGACGCGGCGCAGGAGTTCCTTGATCGCTTCCGCGCCCATCCCGGACTGAAACTTTCCGGGATATTCCTTCTGCATCTCGCGGAGCTTTTCCTCGGGCAGAATTTCCTTCTGCTTCAATCCGGGAACCTCGCCTGGATCGATGCAGACGAACGTCTCGAAGTAGAGGATGTGCTCGAGGTCGCGCATGGTGATGTCGAGGAGATACCCGATGCGGCTGGGCAGACCCTTGAAAAACCATACGTGCGAGCAGGGCGAAGCGAGTTCGATATGGCCTAGGCGCTCGCGGCGGACTTTGCTGAGGGTGACTTCGACGCCGCACTTATCGCAGATCACTCCGCGATGCTTCATCCGCTTGTATTTTCCGCACAAGCATTCCCAGTCCGTGACGGGGCCGAAAATCTTGGCGCAGAAGAGGCCGTCGCGCTCGGGCTTGAAAGTGCGGTAGTTGATGGTTTCCGGCTTGGTGACTTCACCGTGCGACCAAGACCGGATTTTTTCAGGACTCGCCAAGCTGATGCGAATCGAATCGAAATCTGCAATCTGGCTGGCGCGGTCGTAAGGACTAGATCGATACAATGGCTGACCCTCCTCCCTGATGAAACCAGGGAAAAATTCAAGAAACTAGTGGGCGCTCCCGCGATGATTTGCGGGAGCGCAAAATTAATCCGCCGCTTCGGCCTTCTCGAGCTGGGGCTTCTGGCGCTTCATCAATTCAACGTCGAGGCAGAGCGACTGCAGCTCGCGCACAAGAACGTTGAAGGATTCTGGCACGCCCGGTTCGATTCCAGGCTCGCCCTTAACGATGGCCTCGTAGATTTTCGCGCGGCCGTAAACGTCGTCCGATTTCGCCGTGAGCAGTTCCTGCAGAATGTGAGCCGCACCGTAGGCTTCGAGCGCCCAGACTTCCATTTCACCGAAGCGCTGTCCGCCGAACTGGGCCTTACCACCGAGAGGCTGCTGCGTGATGAGCGAGTAGGGACCGATGGAACGCGCGTGAATCTTGTCGTCCACCAGGTGAGACAGCTTGAGCATGTAGATGTAGCCGACTGTGACGTTCTGCGCGAACTCGTCGCCCGTCATGCCGTCGAAGAGAGTGATCTTGCCGCTCTCCGGCAACTCGGTAAATTCGAACAGGTGACGGATGTCGTGCTCGCGAGCGCCGTCGAATACGGGAGTGGCAAACGGAACGCCTTCGCGGAAGCTATGCGCGAGATCGAGCAGAGCTTCGTCGTCGAGATCGGCGATCGTCTTCCAAACCGACGTGGGACCGAAGGCGTCCTTGAACCATTTGCGCACTGATTCGGCGCGGGCACTCGTATCGTCGAGCATCTTTCCGATGCGCACGCCCAATTCCTTCGACGCCCAACCGAGGTGCGTTTCGAGAATCTGGCCCACGTTCATACGCGAAGGAACGCCGAGCGGATTGAGAACGATTTCGACCGGCGTGCCGTCCGGCATGTACGGCATGTCTTCCTTGGGAACGATGCGCGCGATGACGCCCTTGTTTCCGTGGCGGCCTGCCATCTTGTCGCCGACGGAAAGCTTGCGCTTCATCGCGATGTACGCCTTCACGAGCTTGATGACGCCGGGCGGCAGTTCGTCGCCCTTCTTGAGTTTCGAGATGCGCTCGTCCGTGATCTTGCGAAGCACGTCGATCTGTCGCGAAGTCATCTCCTCGATTTCGTCAATCTTCTCGATTAGGAGCGGGTCTTTGTCATTGAGGCGCAGGCGCTTCAGGTTGCGCGTGGTGATCTTCTCGAGAATGTCACGCGTGAGTTCGGCGCCCTTGGTGAGCAGGCGCTTGTTGGTGCGCTCGTCGTGCAAGTCGGCGACGAGCTTTTGGCCGCCGAGCAGGTCGGTCAAGCGCTTCAGGCGCTCGTCGGTGAGAATGCGAATCTCATCGGCGAGGTTCTTTTCGAGCTTAGCTACCTGGGTGGCTTCGATGGCCTTGTGACGCTCGTCCTTCTCCGCGCCCTTGCGGCAGAAGATCTTCACGTCGACGATGGTTCCCTCGATGCCCGGCGGGCAGTAGAGCGAAGCGTCGCGAACGTCACCGGCCTTCTCACCGAAAATCGCGCGCAGAAGTTTTTCTTCCGGCGTGAGCGTGGTTTCGCCCTTCGGCGTTACCTTGCCGACAAGGATGTCGCCGGGCTTTACGGTGGCGCCGATGCGGATTACGCCGCTTTCATCGAGGTTGCGCAAAAAGCTCTCGTTGATGTTGGGAATGTCCCGCGTGATTTCTTCGGGACCGAGCTTGGTGTCGCGGGCCTCGATTTCGTACTCTTCGATGTGAATCGAAGTGTAGTAGTCCTCTTCAACGAGCTTTTCGCTGACGAGGATGGCGTCTTCAAAGTTGTATCCGCGCCATGGCACGAAGGCAACGAGCACGTTGCGGCCAAGGGCGAGTTCGCCGCGATCGGTGCAAGGGCCGTCGGCCAGCACTTGCCCTTGCTTCACGCGGTCGCCCGCGCGAACAAGCGGCTTCTGGCTGATGCACGTATTCTGGTTCGAGCGCTTGAACTTCGTGAGCAGGTAAATGTCCGAGCCCACTTCGCGGCTGAGCACGCCGGATTGGTCGGACTCGACGCGCACGATGACGCGCTCGGAGTCAACCTGGTCGACGATGCCGTCGCGGCGGCAAACGATAACCGCGCCGGAGTCACGTGCGGTGACGCGTTCCATGCCGGTGCCAACGAGCGGAGCTTCGCCCTTAATCAGCGGCACGGCCTGGCGCTGCATGTTCGATCCCATCAACGCGCGGTTCGCGTCGTCGTTCTCGAGGAACGGGATCAAGCTGGCAGCGACGGAGACGAGCTGCTTCGGCGAAACGTCGATGTAGTCGACTTCTTCGCGATTCTTTAGAACGAAGTTGCCGGCCTGGCGGCAGTTGACGAGTTCGGTGGTGATTTTGAGGCGCTCGTCGAGCGAGGCGTTGGCCTGCGCGATCACGTAGCGGTCCTCTTCCCACGCCGAGAGATAGAAGCAGTGCGGCTCGACAACTACGCGCCGCCGCTTCAACTCCTCGTTCGCGTCTTCCACCTTTTCCTTTTCAACCACTTCGCCGGCTTTGAACTCGCTGTCGCCTGCGTTGATGATCTGCACGAAATCGATCACGCGGCCGCCCTTCACTCGGCGATAAGGCGACTCGATGAAGCCGAATTCGTTGATCCGTGCATAGGACGAGAGCGAGCTGATGAGACCGATGTTCGGACCTTCCGGCGTTTCAATCGGGCAGATGCGGCCGTAGTGAGTCGGGTGAACGTCGCGCACTTCGAAACCTGCGCGTTCACGCGACAAACCGCCGGGCCCAAGTGCCGATAGCCGGCGCTTGTGAGTGATTTCGCTCAACGGGTTCGTCTGGTCCATGAACTGCGAGAGCTGCGAACTGCCGAAGAACTCGCGAATCGCGGCCATTACGGGCTTGGCGTTCACGAGATCGTGCGGCATGGCCGTGGACATTTCCTGGTACACGGACATCTTTTCCTTGATCGCGCGCTCCATGCGAACCAGGCCAATGCGGAACTGGTTTTCGAGCAACTCGCCCACCGCGCGAACGCGACGATTGCCGAGATGGTCGATGTCGTCCACCGCGCCGATATTCTTGCGCAGCTTCAGCAGGTACTTGATCGCCGCGACGAAGTCCGAGGGATCGAGTGTGCGCTTGTCGAGCGGCGTCTCGAGGCCGAGCTTGATATTGAACTTCAGGCGGCCGACTTTGCTGAAATCGTATTTGCGCGCGTCAAAAAACATGCCGTTGAAGAGCGCAGTCGCGGTTTCAAGCGTGGGAGGATCGCCCGGACGCAGCTTGCGGTAGATTTCGATCAGCGCTTCTTTCGGAGTGCGGATCGTGTCCTTTTCAAGCGTGCGGCTCACGATCACGCCTACGTCGTCGCGCTCCGGAAAGCAGACGTCAACTTCAGTGATTCCCGCTTCGGCGATGGAAGCCCACATTTCAGGAGTGAGAGGCTTGTTGGCTTCGAGAAGCACTTCACCGGTCTGGCGATTTACAAGCTCACCGACGGTGACCGCGCCTTCGAGGTCCGCAACGCCGACTTCCACCTGATTTACGCGAGCCTTAACGAGTTCTTTGTAGAGTGGCTCGGTGATGCGCTTGTGCGCTCCGACCAGAACATCTTCCGAGCGCGGATGCTTGATTTCCTTCGAGAGCTTGCGATCGATCAGGCTTTCGGAAACGTTCCAGAAAAGATCGCCCTCGCGCAACGTGATGCGCTCGACTTGATAGAACGTGCGCAGGATGTCTTCATTCGACTTCATTCCCAGCGCGCGCAGGAAAATCGAGCCGAGGAATTTGCGCTTGCGGTCGATGCGGACGTAGAGAATGTTCTTCGTGTCGTACTCGAATTCCACCCACGAGCCGCGATAAGGAATAATCTTGCCAAGAAAGTAGCTGCGGTTGTTCGCGGTTTCGAAAAACACGCCCGGCGAACGGTGCAACTGGCTGACGATTACGCGTTCGGTGCCGTTGATGATGAACGTGCCGTTCTCCGTCATCAGCGGAATATCGCCGAAGAAAACTTCCTGCTCTTTGATGTCGCGAATGGACTTCGCGCCGGTGTCGGGGTCCTTGTCGTAAATCGTGAGGCGAATGGTGACCTTGAGAGGCGCGGAGTACGTCATGCCGCGCTCCTGGCACTCGTTCACGTCGTACTTGAGCTGCAGCGTGACCGGATCGCCGCACTTGTTGCAGAACGTGGGCGTGTTCTTATTGAACGTGCCGCACTTCGCGCACAATACATCGCCGGTCTTATAAGGGTTTGTAACCACGGATGCGCCGCAATTCCGGCAGGTGGCGCGCAAGTGGTGCAGGCCGCGCAGGTGGCCGCACTTGCACTCCCAGTTGCCGATCGCGTAGTCGACGAAATCGAGCTGCGAAAGTCCGCGAAAATCCTGGATCGGAAATACCGACGTGAACACGGACTGCAGGCCGGTATCTTCGCGCTCGCTCGGCAGCAAATCCATCTGGAGGAAGCGTTGATATGACTTCTTCTGCACGTCAATCAGGTTGGGAATCTGGACAGCCGTCTTGATCTTGGCGAAATCCAGACGCTCCCGTTCCCGGGTGACGCGAACACCATTACGATTGCTCATGGAACCATCCTTATCAGGGCAAAGCCGGAAGCAGCGAAGCGGATAGACACCCGCCCCGCCAGTCCGGGAAGGACATTTTTTTAGGTTTCAAATCCGAAAGGAGCGCGCGCGTACGCGAATTCCCTTGCAGCCACGGCACCGGGCCGCTCACAGGCTGCCAGCACTACTTAATCTCGACCTTGGCTCCGGCGTCTTCGAATTTCTTCTTGATCGTGGCAGCCTCGTCCTTGTTGATGCCCTCTTTAACTGTCTTGGGGGCGCCATCCACCAAGTCCTTGGCTTCTTTCAAGCCCAGGCTGGTGACTTCGCGGACTGCCTTAATCACGTTGATCTTGTTCGCGCCGACTTCGGTGAGAACGACGGCAAATTCCGTCTTCTCTTCCGCCGGAGCGCCGCCACCCGCTGCCGCGCCGCCACCCGCCACCATCACGGGAGCTGCCGCCGCCGCAGAGACGCCGAACGCTTCTTCCATCTTCTTCACGAGGTCCGAAGCTTCGAGAAGCGTCAGTCCCTTGAGTTCTTCCAGAATCGACTCCACTTTGCTTGCCATCGCCGTTTGCATCCTCCTCGAAATTAAAAACCTTTACTTAAACCCGTGCCTCAAAACATTGCCCAGAATCTTTTTACTGAACTCTTCCTGAACTTCTCGCGCGCGAATTCGCTTACTGCGCCGGTTCGGTTGCGGGAGGTTCAGGAGCTGAAGCGCTTGCGGGCGCCGGCTCAGCTGCTGGTGCAGGTGCTGCTGTCGCCGCTGCTGCACCACCGCTGAATTTTCCGGCCTTCACCGCTTCGCTTGTCACCACCGCCAGATTGCGCGGCAGAGCTGCCAGCGCCGTGGCCACTCGCTGTGCCGGTGAATTCAGCATGAACATGATCTTGCCTATCAGCTCTTCCTTGCTCGGCAACTGCGCCAGCTGAGTGATCTCTTGAATCGAGATGACGCGGCCTTCGACGAATCCCGCGCGGAACTGAAATGCCGGAACGTCCTTCGCGACTTTCGTCAGAATCTTCGCAAGGGCCACCGGATCAGTCTTTGTGAATGAAATCGAATTGGTGCCCTTCAGATTCTTGAGCAGCCCTTCTGCCGGAGTTCCGGCAGCGGCTCGCTCAGCCACTGTGTTCTTCACCACTTCGTAATGACCGCCCACCGCTTCAACGGACCGGCGCAGCTTGGTATCCTGCTCGACGGTGATCCCCTGAAACGTGGAGAGAATCACGGTTGAAACCGTGGCGAGCTGGCTTCGCAGCTCTTCCGACTTGCTCAGCTTTTCGGCCTTCTTCTTCATGATGCCGAACTCCTTCGTTCGTTGCGCTGGTTGCTGCTTGCGCTGCTACGCTGCCACCGCTACGGCTGCGTCTGCTTCTGCATGATCGATTGGCACGCCCGGACCCATCGTGGAAGTGAGCGTCATTTTCTTGATGTACTTACCTTTGGCTGCCGCAGGCTTGGCCTTGATGATGGCTGCGAGCAGCGCCTGGGCATTTCCGGCCAGGTTCTTCGCTGTGAAACTGATCTTGCCGACGGGCGAGTGAATGATTCCGGTCTTGTCGAGACGGAATTCCACTTTACCGGCTTTCACTTCCTGAACCGCCTTCGCGATTTCGAAGGTGACCGTTCCGGTTTTTGGATTCGGCATCAAGCCGCGCGGGCCAAGGACTTTGCCGAGGCGGCCGGCTGATTTCATCATGTCGGGTGTTGCGATCACGGCTTCGAAATCCGTCCAGCCTTCCTGAATCTTCTGGACCATATCTTCGCCGCCGACGAAATCCGCACCCGCATCCTGCGCCTCGCGCTGCTTGTCACCGCTGGCGATGACGAGTACGCGCTTCGATTTACCCAGACCATGTGGCAGCACCACCGTGCCGCGTACCATCTGGTCGGATTGCTTGGGATCGACGCCGAGGTTGAGCACCAGTTCGACTGTTTCGTCGAACTTCACGAAGTGCGCCTTGCGAAGAAGCTCTGCGGCTTCTTCGAGACCGTACGGGCGCGCCTCGACGAGCTTGCGGGCGCGATCAATGTTCTTGCCGCCATCTTTCGAACTGCGACCCATCGCTTTTCTCTCCTGCTTTCTAAACCTGCAACTATGCTTCGACTTCGATTCCCATGTTGCGCGCAGTGCCCATGATCGTGCGAATCGCCGATTCGAGACTCGTGGTGTTCAGGTCGGGCAATTTTGTCTTCGCAATTTCAGCGATCTGCTTCTGCGTGACTTTTGCCACCTTGTTGCGGTTCGGCTCGGGCGATCCCTTTACGATTCCCGCGGCGCGCTTCAAAAGCTCGGAAGCGGGCGGCGTCTTCAAGATGAAGGTAAAGGTGCGGTCGCTGTAAATCGTCACCAGAACCGGAATGATCATTCCGTCGGGTTCTTTCGACGTCTTGGAGTTGAACTGCTTGCAAAAATCCATGATATTCACGCCGTGCGGGCCGAGCGCTGTGCCCACGGGCGGCGCCGGCGTCGCTTTCGTTGCCGGCAACTGCAGCTTTACCATTGCTTGAACTTTTTTGGCCATGATTGAGTGCTCCCCTGCCTATTTCCGCGCGCGTTCCGCCGAACGCGCGTTATGCCACTTTTTCAACTTGCGCAAAATCCAGCTCGACCGGCGTCGACCGGCCGAAAATCGTGACCGAAACTTTCAGCGTGCTTCGGTCGGAATTAACCTCTTCCACGACTCCCGTGAAATTCGCGAAGGGTCCCTCTCCGATGCGCACTTTCTCGCCACGATCGAACGAGAGCTTCGGCTTCGGCTTTTCCGCCGTGGTCGTCGCGCGATTCAAAATGTTCTGTACTTCTTCTTCCGTGAGCGGTGATGGCGTCTGCCCAGAGCCCACGAAACCGGTGACGCGCGGCGTCGAGCGAACGACGTGCCAGGTGTAGTCGTCCATATCCATCTCGACCAGCACGTAGCCTGGATAACACATGCGGGGCGAAATCACTTTTTTGCCGCCGCGCACTTCGACCACCGATTCAGTCGGGATAATGATCTGACCGATTTTTTCACCGAGCCCGAACGCGGCTACGCGACCTTCCAGGCTCTCCTTCACCTTCTTCTCAAACCCCGAATAGGTGTGGACGATGTACCACTGCTTTGACATGCCTGTTCCCGTTACTTGAAGTATTTGAGCACCCGTTGAATCAGATAGCTGAATCCGCTATCGACTAGAAAAAAGTAGACTCCGAAAAATGCAACCGTTACGGCGACGACCACCGTTGTCGAAATTACGTCGGCGCGCGACGGCCAGTTCACCTGCCTCATTTCAACGCGCACATCGTGCAGGAAGCTGCGGAATCGCTTCGGATACGTCGCCAGCTTGCCGACAGGCTCGAGGAGCGCGAACCCGCTGACTTTCTCGTTTGCTTCTTCCCGGTTCGTTCTCGCTGCCTGTGCCATTAACCTAACCGCCTTTGCGCCCTGAAACTCATTTCACCCGCCCACCAGCGCTTCCTGCAAAGAGCTGGCAGGGGAGGAGGGATTCGAACCCCCACTCTCGGTTTTGGAGACCGATGGTCTACCGTTGAACCTACTCCCCTGAATTTTGAGCCGCAGGCCAGATTCATCCTGCGCCCGCCGCCAGGGCGAAGCGTAACGTCCCGCTCTACTTGACCTCTTTGTGCGCGGTGTGCTTCCGGCACGTATTGCAAAATTTCGACGTTTCGAGCCGGTCCTGATGCTTCTTCCGGTTCTTCGTGGTCGTGTAGTTGCGGTTCTTACAATCGCCGCATTGTAGTGTGATGATTTCTCGCATGGTCGTTTACTCGATGATCTCGGCAACTGCGCCGGCGCCCACTGTGTGACCGCCTTCGCGAATTGCGAATCGCAATCCCTTCTCCAGCGCTACTGGCGTGATCAACGATATCTCGACCGAGATGTTGTCGCCCGGCATCACCATCTCCACTCCCTGCGGCAGCTTCACGTCTCCTGTCACGTCCGTCGTGCGGAAATAAAACTGCGGCCGGTAGCCCGTAAAGAACGGCGTGTGACGCCCGCCTTCTTCCTTCGTCAGTACGTACGCTTCTGCCTTGAACTTCGTGTGCGGCGTGATCGAGCCCGGCTTGGCCAGCACTTGCCCGCGCTCGACTTCATCTTTTTCTGTGCCGCGCAAGAGCAACCCGACGTTGTCGCCCGCAATTCCTTCATCCAGCAACTTGCGGAACATCTCCACGCCCGTCACCGTTTTGCGCATCGTTGGACGGAAACCCACAATCTCGATTTCTTCGCCCACTTTCACTTTGCCGCGCTCAACTCGTCCTGTCACCACCGTACCTCTACCAGAAATCGAAAAAATATCTTCGATCGGCATCGCGAATGGCTTCTCGATATCTCGCACCGGCAGCGGCACGTTCTTGTCCACCGCTTCCATCAACTCGAGAATCGTCTTCTCCCACTTCGCATCGCCTTCGAGTGCTTTCAATGCCGAGCCGCGAATCACAGGAACTGTGTCGCCCGGGAATTGATAGGTCTTCAAAAGCTCGCGCACTTCGAGTTCGACCAGTTCGAGCAGTTCGGGATCTTCGACTACATCGCACTTGTTCAAAAACACCACAATGTAGGGCACGCCCACTTGCCGCGCGAGAAGAATGTGCTCGCGCGTCTGCGGCATCGGGCCGTCCGTCGCTGCGACTACCAGGATTGCGCCGTCCATCTGCGCTGCGCCCGTGATCATGTTCTTGATGTAGTCGGCGTGGCCCGGGCAATCGATGTGCGCGTAGTGGCGGTTCGGCGTCTCATACTCTACGTGCGACACCGCAATCGTGATTCCGCGCTCGCGCTCTTCCGGCGCGTTGTCAATCGAATCAAACGCCCGGAACTGCACTTTGGGATTGTTCTTGGAAAGCACTTTCGTAATTGCAGCCGTCAACGTCGTCTTGCCGTGGTCAATGTGTCCAATCGTCCCCACGTTTACGTGCGGCTTACTGCGCTCGAATTTCTCCTTCGCCATCTCGCCTCACTCGTGCTGGAGGTTCGCGGCTGCTGCCGCGCTGAATCTGATTATTTCCGTTTACTGCGTTTCAAACTTCTGACCGCTTATTTCTCAGCGACCACAATGGAGCGGGGGACGGGGCTCGAACCCGCGACCATCTGCTTGGAAGGCAGAGACTCTACCACTGAGTTACCCCCGCTCATTCCCACCCTGATTCCTGCCGCCCGCTACAGCGTGGAGCCTGGGACCGGGATTGAACCGGTGACCTCGTCCTTACCAAGGACGCGCTCTACCAACTGAGCTACCCAGGCTCGAACCGGCTTCCCTGACACCTCCCAAATTTCTCTTTCGTCCAAAGCAACGCCGCGGATGCTCAGCTCTGAGATTTCGTTGCTGGCTCGCTGAACGTTTTCATTGAGCTCTCACCGAGCTCTCGTTCGGTTCAGCTCCTGCGAGTCGCTGGTGGACGGGGGAGGATTCGAACCTCCGTAGCCCGCAAGGAGCGGCAGATTTACAGTCTGCTGGTTTTAGCCACTCACCCACCCGTCCCGCGAAAACATCCGGGACGCGAACTCAACGTCCCGCAAATTCGTTCGGGACTCGATCGTGTCCCGTAAAAAATCTTCGGGACACAACTGCATCGTCCCGCGCAAACAACCAGAACACGACCGGACATCAGTACGGGGAACATCGCAATGCAGAAAGGGCTTGTGTCGGAAGACACCAGCCCTAGCGCTTTTGTCGCGAGGAATCCGTCCGCAACCTTGCCAAAAATCCCGGCCCCTCAAAACCTGTCTGCCGTCAAGCAGGCTCAGCTGGCGGAGGGAGTTGAACCCCCGACCCTCTGATTACAAATCAGATGCTCTACCAACTGAGCTACGCCAGCCCTGCTCAAACCGAACAAAAGTATCACAGAGGCAATCGAATTGCAAGCAACTATCTTATCCCGAGCAAAACCGTTGCCAGCAAAGCACTTATTTCGGCAAACGTACCTGTTCGTAACATCAATGCGCCGCGGGTTTTGCGAAAGCTGCATCCTCGATCGCTTCGTTATGCCGTATCTCAGTGAACTTGATTGTGAACGTCGAACTCGGACTTTCCTGATGCACCGTGTACGGCAGCTTGACTCCGTCCACCTCGCGGAAATCACTGAAATCCTCGGTAAACGTGGCCGGGCCGTCCACTGTGTGATGCTGCCCAACGATTCGGAGCACTAAGCTATTTTGCGTGTCAAAGTAGATTTTATCGGTGCCAAGGTCGCCAGATGATGCTTCGAGAACATAGGCATCGCGGTCATCGATTTTGTCAGTGCCCGCCACTGTAATCTTCGAATACATCTGTTTCAAATCGAGCGGGTGATAAAAATCGGAATCGCGCTTCGTCTCCGCAAGCTCCTCGCCCGTTTGTTCACGCAATCCGTTCTGCGGGTCGTCTGACCAACCAATTGTTCCATCGAACCCTTGCTGAAAAACGGCGCCATTAAAGTTCACGGTAAAAATGCTTCGATTTGGAGCCTTCTCGCGGACTGTCACCAGCCCCGAAAGATTCATGGCCGGAACGTCGATCGTGCCGGTAGAGATTCGCGTCGTTAATTTCTTCCATGCCTCCCGGCCGCCGATGGCTTTAACGTAATTTTCGAGAATTTGATCCGCTGTGAGAGCGGGGGCGGCGGGGGCCGAGGCGCTAGCTGCCGACGTCGCTTTGGGATCCGACGACGCGCTGGTGGCCGCCTGCGCAAACGCTAGCGGACCCAGCACGATGCTGATCCCGGCCAGCGCGGCAAGCCGCTTTACGTTCCACTGCAATGACAACCATCTCTGCCGCACTGTGCGCGTCACCGATACAAATTGGAAGGTTTTGATGCCAGTTTGGTTGCCGCCGCTCGAAACAACAGGCTAACTCCCACTATTCTACACGTCTTTCGCGCCGCGAACTTTACACCCATTCGCCCTAAACCTATACTCGACTCCTTGACTCTTTCTTCGACGAATCGAGCGGTAATCGCAGTCATCGTCCTGGTCGTATTGGTCGCAGGGGGTATCGGTTTTTATTTCTACCGCAACCGAACGGGCGGTCCAGGTGCTCCGGGCGGTCCGCTAACTCCGCCACCGCCGCCATCGCTACCAGGAATTACTGCTGTCGCTCCTCCTGATCTGCTGAGCGAACTCCCGGCGGACGCGCCCGCTGTTGGCTATGTAGACGTAGCGGCGTTGCGCGCACTGAAAAATTCCCCTCTCGCTGGCGTGCTCGGCCTAACGTCTCCGGGACCCGAGGCCGATCGTGAATATGCGGAATTTATACGCCAGACCGGATTCGACTACACGCGCGACCTGGATAAGGCAGCGATAGCTTTCTGGCCTCACAGTTTCGCAGTCGAATCTGGAAACGGCATCGGCGAGAACCGAGTGCTCGCCGTCGCCGACGGACGCTTCGACCAACAGAAAATCAAGGCCTACGCGCTGCGCACCGGCAAGATTTTACCGTCTACAAATCCAGCGGTTTACGAAGTCCCCGGCAACCCTACCGTCTTTTTTCAGTTTCTCTCGCCCACCCGAATCGCCATCGCCAGCGGGAATAACGCGGTCCGCTTGCTAGGCGAATCCTTAAGCCCCTCGCCACGCGACCCGGTGATGAAGGCGCGTTTGAACCGGGTAGCAGGCGCTCCCATTTTCGCGGTAGCCCGCACCGACAATCTGCCGCAAAGCTTCTACGCGAATTTCGCCAACGCGCCACAGCTCGAGAAATTGGCCCGTAGTGTTCGCGGTTTGTCGCTCGCAGGAAAACCTGCTGGAAACGACATCGCCGCCGCTCTCGATGCCGAATGCGACTCCGTGAAAAGCGCCTTCGAAATTTCGACTCTTCTCGACGGCTTCCGGATGGTCGGCTCGATGGCACTCTCCGACCCCAAGGCCCTTAAGCAAATGACGAAGGAACAGGCAGCCTTTGTGCAGGCCCTCATCCGCCAGTTGAATATCACGCGCCAAGACCGCTGGGTGCGCCTCCGTCTCGATATCACCCCGGAAATGCTGGGCGAGCGCTACCCCTCTCCCCTTGCTCATTGACAGGAGCCGTGGTAGCCTTCCTGTCATGCACTGTGGGGAGTATAGCAGTTGAGCAAGCCGACCGATCTCGTCCAAGGCACCGTTGACCTTCTGATACTCAAGACTGTCGCGCTCCGTCCCATGCACGGATGGGCCATCGCCCAGAGAATTCGCCAAGTCTCCGACAATGTTCTCCAGCTAAACCAGGGTGCTCTTTATCCGGCGTTGCACCGTCTTGAGCATCAAGGATGGATTCGCTCCGAATGGGGCGAGTCGGAAAATAATCGCCGCGCGAAATACTATTCGCTGACCGCCGCCGGCCGCAAATACCTCCGCGAAGAGCAGTCGAATTGGGAGCGTCTTTCCTCTGCGATTGGTCTGGTGCTTAGGACTTCCTGATGCAGCAGCCTGTGTACACGCGTTGGCCTGCGAAAATCGTTCATCGGGTGCGTTCTCTCTTCTTGCGCGATCGCCTGGATCAAGAACTCGCCGAAGAGTTGCGTTTTCATTTGGAACAGCAAATCGCCGAAAACATCGCCTCCGGAACGAATCCAGAACAAGCGCGGGCTAACGCCCTGAAGAATCTAGGCGGCGTCGAGCAGCTTAAAGAAGAGTGCCGGGATTCCCGCGGTGTGCGCTTCATTCAAGACTTCGTCCAAGATCTCCGTTACGGCTGGCGCCTTATTACCCGAACGCCGGTGCTCTCAGCCGTGATCGTTACGATCCTAGCGATTGGGATCGGTTCAGCCACCGCCGTTTACAGCCTGGTCGACGCTTGCCTGATCTACAGCAAGTATCCGGTAGTTGACCGCTGGGATGTTGTCCACGCTTACTCGCCGCGCCAGAAGATGTTTGTCAATTATCTTTCAGTTCCGGAAATGCTCGACGTAAAACGCCTGACCGATATTTTCGAGGCTGTGGGGGCAATTCACGGCGATAGCTTCAATCTCACGAGAGGCGATTATCCCGAACGCATTCTCGGTACCCGCGTCACTGCCAATGGCATCGCAATGACGCGCGTCGCGCCAATTCTAGGCCGCAGCTTCACGGAGCAGGAAGATCGACCAGGCGGGCCACCCGTGGTCGTTCTTAGCACGGAGCTTTGGAAGCGAAGCTTCGCATCCGATCCAAACATACTTGGCCAGCCGATTCGGCTGGACGGCGTGGCCTATACGGTAATCGGCGTCATGCCCCCGCATTTCGATCTATGGGGCGGAGAGCTTTGGATTCCGCTCCAGCTCAATCCATCGGACTCAAATCGCAGGGATCGACGCAGCTGGATTATTACCGTGCTTCGCAAAGGAGTCTCCGAGCAGGCGGCCAATGCACGTCTGGCTGTGCTCGCGAAGGAACTCGAAGAGCAATACGGAGCCACGATGCCGGATTATCGTGGCTGGGATCTGCGAGTCTGGAATGTCAAAGAAGCCGTCAACGGCAGCGTGAAGCCCGCATTGCTGGTGCTCGCTTTCGCGGTGGGACTGTTGATTCTGGTCACCTGCGCTAACGTCGCTGTCCTGCTGCTCGCGCGCGGCACTGTACGGATGCGCGAGATCGCCGTGCGACTGGCGCTTGGCGCGGGCCAGCGGCGTGTACTGCGGCAGATTTTAACCGAGAGCCTCGTGCTCTCGCTTACCGGCGGCATTTTGGGGGTTCTCGCAGCGATCGCGTGCTTGCCCCTCCTCGTCCATCTCATCCCTGAAGAATACCTCGACATCGCGCCAGAACTGATTCGCATCAATCCAGCTGTGCTCGCGATTGCGGCGGCGGTGGCTGTTGCGATGGGCGCGCTTTTCGGAATTGTTCCGGCATGGCAGGCCTCAAAGCAAAATCTCGTCGTGGCATTGAAGGAAGGTAGCGGCAAGATCGGCGGTGATCGAGCAGGACGCTCGGTTCCCGACCTGATGGTGGTCGTCGAAATCGCGCTTTCGCTGATTGTCCTGGCAGGCGCGGCGCTGATGGTTCAGAGCTACAAGCATCTCGAAGGAATCGACCTCGGCTTTCGGCCGGATCACCTGCTGAGTTTTTCGATATCACTGCCCGAAACGAAATACCCGCGAGCCGAACAGATCGCGCAATTCTTCGATCGCGCGATTCAGTCCATCAGTTCTCTTCCCGGCGTGGAAAGCGCCGCCGTTGTCTCCGGGCGTCCGATGATTGACCGCATCGAAGACCTCACATCGCAGGACTTCGTGATCGAAGGGCGCCCCGAGCAAGATGCTCGCGGCGCCGAGAACGCAATTTTGCGCGTCGTCAGTCCCGGCTATTTCCGGACCATGGGGATTCGTCTGCTTCAAGGTCGTTCACTATTGGAGCAAGACGGCCGCGGCGCCCCGCGCTCCGTCGTAGTCAGCGACACGCTGGCTCGCCTGAATTGGCCGAAGGGAGACGCCGTAGGTCACCGAATCAGGATGGGACAATTATTCGGGCGTCGTGATGCTTTTACGGGCACCGATACGCGTGATGCTTCACTCGAAATTGTCGGCGTGGTTTCGGATGTGAAGCAAACGCGAGTCCTTGAAGCACCGGTGCGACCAGAGATATATCTCCCACTCGACCAGCAAGAAACCGCGCCACGAATCATGGCAGTCGTCGTGCAAAGCACAACGGACCCCGCCCAACTGACGCCCGCCGTGCGGAAAGCCATCGCTTCAGTGGACGCCGAGCAGCCGATTTACGACGTCAGCACGATGGACGAAGTCGTCGCCGACTCGTTCGGACCGAAGCGTCTCACACTGTTTCTGCTTGTGTTTCTCGGCTCCGTGGCGCTGCTGCTTTCCTCGATCGGCCTCTACGCGCTGATTGCATATTCCGTGAGCGTTCGCCGCCATGAGATCGGCATCCGCATCGCTATTGGAGCTCAACCCGCGGATATTCGCCGCCTGATATTGCTGCAGGGTTTAAAACTTACAGCCATTGGAGTGCTGGCCGGTCTCGCGGGCTCATTGGCTGCCACTCGGCTAATGCGGGGCGTCCTTTACGGGGTAAGCCCCACAGATCCGCTCACATTGCTTTCCGTTGCGGCTGCTCTTTTCGCTGCAGCTCTGCTCGCCTGTTACGTTCCTGCCCGCAGCGCCGTTGGCATCGAGCCCATCATCGCGCTTCGACACGAGTAGCATTTTCATCTCAAGATTAATTCGATAGGGAAAATCTGGCGGACCTAACTAGAACTAATCTGCAGCGGCTACCGCGGTGGGTATATTCCGTAGATAACGCCACGGATTCACAGGCGTATTGTAGATTCGCACTTCGTAATGCAGGTGCGGGCCAGTGGAACGCCCGCTATCGCCTTCGTAGCCGATCACATCGCCGCGCTTCACGTGCATTCCTATCTGAGTGTTGAAATTCGAAAGGTGGCCGTACCAGGTTGTAACGCCGAATCCATGATCGATCACAACAAGTTTGCCGTACCCTGCGCGCCGGTCGACCACCGTCACCATCCCGTCGGCCGAGGCTCGCACGCCGTCGCCATAGTGCGAGGCAATGTCGATCCCGGCGTGAAACGCGCCCTCACCGCTGAATGGATCGAGCCGCTCGCCAAAGTGACCGGTGATTTCACCGACCACAGGCCACAGCGTCGGCACGATGCCAAGAGCGCTAAGCTGCATGGAAGGCATGAGCCGCAATCCACCGTTCGAAACCGTCACCAGCGAGGCGTTCTTTTCAAGATAGCTGAACTGGTCGAGTGTCTGTTGGAACTCCGCGGTCGTCCCTTCGGTGACGTCGGTAATCGCAAAAGGGGTCTGCTGAAAGCGGTTCAGCCCATAAGCCATAGCCACTTCGCTTGCCAGCGACTGCAGCGAATTCAGGCGCTGGTTCGTGTCCTTCACTTCCGTTTGCAGCTGCTTGTACTGCTGTTTCAGACTGTCTTGCTCCCGGCGTAACGTATTGTAGTTCGTAGCTTTCAGCAGCATCCGGGAATAGGAGCCGATACCGGCCAGAATCGTGATTCCGCCCACGATGGCCAGTACTAACAGCAGGTTCAGCACGTAAAAAGGCACGCGCAAGCGCCGCATACCGCCCGAAGCGCTTGAGGCAATAAAAAACGTGTATGACTTACCCTTCATCCTCAGTTTGTCCTGAAATTAGCTTTGCGCCAGTTGGCCGAACGCCGCGCGCACTGCGCCACGGCTAGCCGTTCCCCTCGGAAGTCTGAACCGGGAGCTTTGGTCCGAAACCGCATGGATTGTAGAGACCATGTCGCCTGCCGTCAACCTCAATCTCCCGTTTTGCATAGACGCGCTCCGGCCTTTGCTTTCTCACTCCACCCTAAGTCTATAATGCTGCTGGTACTACCTTACCCTATCGGCGAACACTGCCACAACTGTACTGAAGTTCAGGCATGCACAAAGAAGACCAACTGATCGAAAAAATCGCCCGCGCGGTCCCTTCCATTTTGGGACATCGCGCTCCCGGTGCCTTGCGTCTAGGAATTGGCGACGATTCGGCAATTTTGTCTCCTGGGGGCCGCAACGACTGGGTTTTGAGCTGCGACGCCTTTTTAGAAGGAGTCCATTTTCTGGCGAAAGCGCATCCCGCGGACTCCGTCGGCTACAAATCCTTGGTCCGCGCTGCCAGCGATCTCGTTGCGATGGGCGCGTTGCCTAAATATTTCTTAATGACCCTCGCACTACCAGCGTCCCGAATGGGAACATGGCTCGACGCATTTCTCGCTGGAATGGGCCGCGCGGCTCGCTATCTCGGAATGCGCCTGATAGGAGGGGACACAACCAAGCGCGGGTCGGTCTCGATCAGCATCACTGTGCTCGGTGAAGTCCCTCGCGGCCGAGCGCTTACCCGGTCAGGTGCCCGTCCGGGCGACCTTATATATGTTACCGGAAAGCTGGGCCGCGCCCAGCTCGGCCTGCACCTTGTGCGAGCGAATCTGGCGCGCCGAACCGGGGTTCGAGAACTGTTGCGGCAGCATCTGTACCCTCAAATTCCGGTGAAGCTTGGTGAGTGGCTCGCCCGGAACCAGACCGCGAGCGCGATGATGGACATCTCCGACGGCCTCTCGACCGATCTCAGCCGCCTCTGCACCGCCAGCCGGGTGGGTGCACGCATCGAAGCCCAACGCGTGCCATGCATTTCGATCCCACCGGGTCTTTTCCGCGGAGCCAGGAAGCTAAAATTGAATCCCCTGCAACTCGCGCTTCATGGCGGGGACGACTACGGTCTGCTCATCACGGTTCCCCATCGGCGTGTGAACAGGCTTCGGCGTGCGCCCGATTTTTCGAGCCTTACTTATATCGGTGAGATCACGCCGGGCCGTAGAATCCTGCTCGTCAACGACAACGGCTCTTCGACGCCCCTCGAGGCTCATGGGTGGGATCCGTTCAGCCGCAAATGAATCGCCTGGCATGGTAAAGTTCGTCCACAATCACAAACTGCGAGGATGTGCGAAGCGATGCGATTCGCCGATTTGAACTGTACGCGGCTATCTGGAACGTTCTCGATACTGCTTTTCTTAGCCACTCCTGGTTCGATCCTTGCACAGTCAACGGCTCGGAGAGCCGGCCCAACGCCAGCAGTCGCTTCCGGCTCGATCGCCGAACAACGCGCTGCTCGCGCGCTCGAGTCCGTCCGCCAGAATCCGCTCGAACTACGTGACTTTCTCGTGCGCATGCCTAAAGGCGCCGACCTTCACAATCATCTGGCCGGCGCTGTTTACGCGGAATCCTGGATTCGCGATGGCGCTGACGACAAACTTTGCGTCGATCTCGATACTCTTTCCTTCTTCAAGACCGATGCGATGACGCGCAGCATCCCGCCGCAGCCTGTTTGTGGCGAAGGCCACTCCGCGGTTTCGCGCGCTTTTGAAAATCAGCATCTCTACGATTCGCTTGTGGACGCGTTCTCGATGCGCTCCTTCGTTCCTTCCGCCGGTGTGAGCGGCCACGACCATTTCTTCGACGCGTTCGCAAAATTCCAAATTGTCGATCCGCGCCACACCGGCGAATGGCTCGACGAGGTTTCCTCCCGCGCCGCCGCGCAGAACGAGCAATACCTCGAACTGATGGACACGCCGCCTTTCATTCACACGATCCAGATCGCGAATGACCTCGGCTGGCAGGATGATCTCGCCAAATTTCGACAGGCGCTGCTCGATCGCGGTCTGCGCGATGATGTCGCCATTGCTCGCGCTCATTGGGATCGCGCTGAAAAACTTCGAAACGAGCGCCAGCATTGCGGTCAGCCCGATGCTTCGCCCGGCTGCAATGTTGAAATTCGCTTCCTTTATCAGGTGCTTCGCGGTTTCCCGAAACAGCAGGTATTCGCGCAAGCGCTGCTAGGCTTTGAGGTGGCGTCGGTTGATCCGCGTGTCCCCGGCATCAATTTTGTGATGCCCGAGGACGGATATATTTCAATGACGGATTTCGCACTGCAAATGCGCATGGTCGATTTTCTTCACGGGCTCTATCCGAAGGTTCGCATCACTCTGCACGCGGGAGAAATTGCGCCGGGGCTGGTTACTTATGAAGGCCTCTGCTGCCATGTCCGCCTCGCAGTCAACGAAGGACATGCCGAGCGGATCGGTCACGGCGTGGATGTGATGTATGAAAATCGGCCCACCGATTTAATGAAGGGGTTGGCTGCGAAGCACGTGATGGTCGAAATTAACCTTACCAGCAACGATTTGATTCTCGGCGTTGCAGGAAATTCGCATCCCTTCCCGCTCTATCGCAAATTTGGCGTGCCCGTCGCTCTCTCCACCGATGACGAAGGCGTCTCGCGCATCGATCTCACCCACGAATACGTCCGCGCGGTTCAAACCTACAATCTGCGCTACGCCGACCTGAAAAAAATCGTGCGCACCAGCCTCGAGCACGCATTCCTGCCGGGCCCGAGCCTTTGGGCGGCACCGGATGATTTCTCCCGCTCGAATGCCGCCTGTTCGCAGGATTCGCTCGGCGCGGAAAAACCCACATCCGATTGCGCCGCGTTCCTGCAATCAAGCGAACGCGCCCGGCAACAATGGGAGCTCGAGCACCGCTTTCGATCCTTCGAGGCAACTTTTTGATTTCGGCTTTTGTTCGTCGCGGCAAGAAATGCCAAAGCTAATTCGGCTTGGGCGCCGAAATTTTCTCTAACGGCTTCACCACAGCACTCGCGGCGGCTGGCGTCACCGCTGACGGTGGCGCGGCGGGCGTTTTTGCCGGTGGCAAAGCCTGCGTCTGCGTCAGCCCCTGCTCGGCGGCATCCGCGGGCGGCGCTGTATCCGGAGTATCCACTTTTACCTGATGTCCTGCTGCTTCCTTTTCGAGCGGCACTACATTCTGAAAATCCTGCGCCGGGTACGCTTCGACGGCCTGTTTCATAAACTCGAGCCAGATCGGCAGCGCCGCCCGCGCCCCCGTCTCTTTTTTCCCGAGCGATATGCGTTTGTCGTCGTTCCCCACCCACACGCCCGCCGTGATGTGAGGAGTAAATCCGATGTACCACGCATCGGTGAAATCATTTGTCGTGCCAGTCTTCCCCGCCGAAGCGCGCCCCAATTCTTTCGCGCGCACGCCAGTTCCAAACTGCACAACTTCCTCGAGCATCGCCGTCATCGTCCGCGCCACATCTGGCTGAATCACGTCCTTCACATTGGGTCGCGGCTCTTCGAGAACTGCGCCGTCGTACGAAGTCACCCGACGAATATCGTGCGGTTCGATGTGAATCCCATCATCAGGAAATACAGTGAACGCAGATGTGTGCTCCAGCAACGACAAGTCGGCGGCGCCAAGCGCCAGCGGCAAATAGGGTGGAAGCGGGCTCGTGATTCCAAATCGTCGCGCCATATCGATCGTGTTCTGCACGCCGACGTGCTCGAGCAACCGCACCGCCGGCACGTTGCGCGAGTCGGCCAGCGCTCGCCTCAGCGTGATGCGCCCTTCGAATTTCATGTCGTAATTCTTGGGCGAGTAGTTCTGTCCACCGCTGCGGAACGTCACGGGCTCATCCACGATCGTGTCGAAGGGCGTTGCTCCCTGCTCCAGCGCCGTGGCATACACGTACACTTTGAACGAGCTGCCCGTCTGCCGCACCGCCTGCGTCGCCCGATTGAATTTGGATTGGTCGAAGTCGTATCCGCCGACCATCGCCTTCACTTCACCTGTGGGATTATCAATGGCAAGTAATGCCGCCTGCGCCACAGGCTGCTGCTCGAGCTGCACGTGTAGCGTCGAGCCCGCCACTTCCTTGATCGAAACGACAACCACGTCGCCCATTTTCAGAAGCTGCGACGGCGATTTCTTCCCGGTCCAAGCGAAATCCGAAGGCGTGAGCATCGCGTGATACGTGCCAACCCGAATCGTCGCGAATGTTGGCTCAACCGCCACTACAAGGCCCGGCAAGTAGTCGCCCTTGGCAGGCGTGCCGCGCCATTCCTCATTTTGATAGGTATCCAGCTTCGTGGAGGGATTTGGGCTGCTGGAATTTTGCGCGGGGGAGTTTTGCGTGAGAATGTTCGGCAAATTTCCCCGCCAGCCGTGCCGGCGATCGTAGGCGTGCAGCCCATCCCGCACGGCCTGCTCCGCGGCTTTCTGCATTGCAACGTTCAGCGTCGTGTATACGCGCAAGCCCTGTTCGTGAACGGCCGCCGTCCCATACGTGTGTTCGAGGTACTGCCGTATGTCCTCGACGAAATAGGGCGCGAAATCATTGCGCGCCGACGACACGTGCAGACCGAGCGGCTCCTTAGTCGCAGCCGCCGCTTGCGCTTGCGTCACTTTCCGATCGTGCGCCATCAGCGACAGCACCAGATTCCGCCGCGCCAGCGCCCGCTCCGGATGCGCAATCGGAGAGTAGATCGGTCCGCGAATGATCGCTGCCAGCGTCGCAGCCTCGGGAAGAGTCAGCTGCCCGACAGGCTTGCCAAAATAATATTCCGACGCCGCCTCAAAGCCGTAGTTTCCCGCTCCCAGATAGATCTGGTTGCAGTACATCGTGAAAATCTGCTCCTTCGTGTAGTGGCGCTCGATCTCGATCGCAAGAATCGTCTCCTGCAACTTGCGGTGGAGGCTGCGATCGGCGCGGTTCAGGAAAAGGCCGCCCGCAAGCTGCATCGTCAGCGTGCTGGCACCCTCCTTCATCCCATGATGACGGACGTCGTGCCACGCCGCTTCCAGCACGCGCGGAAAATCCACGCCCCAGTGCTCTTCGAAATGCTGATCCTCCGTGGTGAAGATCGCATCCCTGAGCACCTTGGGAATCTGGCCGTATGTCAGCAGAATTCGGCGTTGCAGTGCGAAGGTTCCAATGGACTGGCCGTCGTCGGCATACAACTCCGTCACAACATCCGGGCGGTAATCCTCGAGCGCGTGAATCTCAGGCAGGTCGCTTGAATAAACGAACAGCACCCCAGCCGCCGCGCCGATGCCAATCGAGCACAGCACCAAGAATCCGAAAGCGAGGCGCCCAAACAGCGTGCCTCCCCCAATCTTCATCGTCGCTCGATAAAAACCTTCCATTATTCGGCCATTCTATCGCATCCGGCCACATCTCACCGGTTACTACCTTTATGCGATGTTTCCAAAATTTATCGGACCCAACCCAAAACCTTAGATGCCAGCCGCAGTGATTGGAGTAGTATTGCCCGTTGCGAAGAAGAGGCTGAGCGGAGTTTCGGGGAAAATATGGAAGCGGAACCAATTCTATTTCGCGATTTGACGTACGTATTCCTCGCCGCCACGCTGGGAGGCCTGCTTGCCTGGCGCCTGAAGCTGCCTCTCATTCTCGGCTTCGTCGTCGGTGGAGTCGTCATTAGCCCTTTCACTCCGGGCCCTCAGCTTTCCGACCTGCACACTTTCGAGGTATTCGCTGAAGTTGGGGTTGTCCTGCTCATGTTTTCCATCGGCGTGGAATTCTCGATTCCAGACCTGATGCAAGTGAAATGGGTGGCAATCGGCGGCGGGACCCTCGGCATCCTGATGTCGATCGGACTCGCCCTGATTGCTTCCTGGCTCGCCGGGTGGAGCATTACTCAGGGCATCGTCGTAGGCGCCACGATTTCCGTCGCCAGCACGATGGTGATGGCTCGCCTTCTTACCGATCGCGGCGCCCTGGGCACCACCTATGGCCGAGTGATGATCGGCATCACGCTCGTGGAGGATCTCGCCGTCGTCTTCATGACCGTCGTCCTTCCAGTCTTCAACGGCCCCTCCGAAGGCCGCCTTCAAAAAATCGCCTGGACGCTCGGCAAAGCCGCTCTGTTACTGGTTCCTCTCGCATTCCTCGCTCTGACGGTGGTGCCAAGACTTCTTCGTCGCGCGCGCCGCACCGAGGACCCAGAGATCTTCCTGCTGGTCGCGGTCGCGATTTGTCTCGCTTGCGCAGCGCTCGCGCAAACACTCGGTTTTTCCGTCGCCCTAGGCGCCTTTCTCGCCGGTGTCTCCATCAGCGGCTCGCACGACCTGCATGAAGCTCACACCAAGCTCCTGCCCCTGCGCGACGCCTTTGTTGCCATGTTTTTCGTCTCGCTCGGCACGCTCGTCGTTCCCACCGTAATCGTCCACAATCTTCCGCTCCTCGGCATCATGCTGCTTCTGATCGTCGTCGGAAAATTCGGCATCTGGTTCGCGGTGTTGAAAATCTTCCGCTACTCCAAGTGGACCGCCATCGCTGTGGCCGCCGGACTCACGCAAATCGGCGAGCTTTCCTTCATCCTCGTGGAAGTCGCGCGTAAATCCGGAATGGTCGGCGACGAGATTTTCACCGCGACACTCGCCGCATCACTAATTTCGATTTTCCTGAACGTGTTTATAGTGCGAGGTGTGCTGAAGTGGGTGGAACCGAAGCTGCCCGAAACCGAACGCGCTGCGGCGCCTTCATTGAAGGAATCGCACGCTTGAAAATTAAGTCAGCGCCGCTTCGGCGTCCTTGATCGTCGGATACGTTTTAAAAAGCTGCGAGACGTGCGTCATGTCGAGCAGCGCGGTCACTTGTTTGTTCATTCCCGCAAACGCCAGCTTGCGCATACCTCTCTGCGCGCCCACGTACGCGGCGACCAGCGCTCCAAGTCCGGCTGAATCAATATACTCAACGTCGCTGAAATCGAGTACAAGCGCGGGGCCAGTCTCCGTTCGCATTGCATCCTGAAACGTGAAGACCGTCTGAATGTTAAGCGAGCCCTTAAGATGCAGCACGCGCTGCCCTTCCCGTGCTCCTGTTTCCGCCATAACTTGTAGATTCTCTTTCGCCATAGGAGCCGGATTCTAGCGAAAACTGCTCGGTCGCATTGTGAATATTCTGTTACAACAGCTGCCGGCCCTCGTCCCTACGAGCAACTGATCACGATTGAGGGCTATTTTCGCGGGATCTTCTCCTCGTCTGTGACGATAGCGTCTGCCTCGATCTCAACAAGCATCTCCGGCGACACGAGGCCGCTCACCTGCACCATCGAGCACGCCGGACGGATTTGCCCGAAAAATTCCCCGTGGGCCCGCCCGATTTTTTCCCAATCCCCAATATTCACCACGAAGATCCGCGTTCGCACCACGTCGGAGAGCTTCGCGCCCGCTTTCACCAGCGCCGACTCGATATTGCGGATCGTCTGCACGGTTTGCGCGTAAGGGTCTTTCTCCCCAACCACTTTCCCAGCAGCGTCCGTAGCGGTCGTGCCCGCCACGTGCACATACGGTCCCATTCGCACCGCTCGCGAGTAACCAACAATCGGCTCCCAAGGCGTCCCGGACGAGATATTTTTCCGTTCCATTTCACTCTCCCGCGATTTCGCTTAAGAAGAATGCTATCTGCAAAAGAATATCACGCACGCGGCTTCGTTTTCCGGCCCTGGGAACATCCGCCGAAACTGCGCTGGACAGATTTTTCCGAACTCTCTAAGCTGTGTTTTCGGCTCGCCGGAGGAAAAAGACCCGCACATGAAGTGCAATAACATCCTCGAAACCATGGGCAGCACGCCCCTCATCCGCCTCAATCGCCTCACGAAAGGCCTCGAGCCCGAAATTTACGTGAAGGCCGATTACATGAATCCCGGCGGCTCCGTGAAAGACCGCATCGGCAAATGGATGATTGACGATGCCGAGCGCCGCGGCGTCTTGAAACCGGGCGGCACGATTATCGAAGGCACCTCCGGCAATACCGGCATGGGACTCGCTCTCGTTGCCGTCACACGCGGCTACAAAGTCGTCTTCACGATCAACGACAAGCAATCGCGCGAGAAAATCGATCTGCTGAAAGCCTTTGGCGCCGAAGTAATCGTCTGCCCCACCGCCGTCGAACCCGAAGACCCGCGCAGCTACTACTCCGTCGCGAAAAAACTTGCGCGTGAAATTCCCAACTCCTACTACCCGAATCAATACGAAAATCAGATGAATCCACAGGCCCACTACGACACGACGGGCCCTGAAATCTGGGACGACACCGAAGGAAAAATCACCCACTTCGTCTGTGGCATGGGGACTGGCGGCACGATCAGCGGCGTCGGCCGTTACCTCAAAGAAAAAAATCCAAACGTCAAAATCGTCGGCGTCGATCCCGTCGGCTCGCTCTACTACGACTTTGTGAAGTCAGCCAAAGTCGGCAAGGCCACCACCTACGTCGTCGAAGGCATCGGCGAAGATTTCTTCCCCGGCACGATGAATCTGAAAATCGTCGACGACGTTGTCCAGGTGAACGACGAAGAATGCTTCGTCTGGGCCCGCCGCCTTGCCAAGAAAGAAGGAATTTTCACAGGCGGTTCGGGCGGCGGCTGCGTGTCCGGAGCTCTGCGCCTGGCGAAAAATGGCAAGAAGGGCGACTTCATCGTCGCCTTTCTCCCCGACTCCGGCACCCGCTACCTCAGCAAAATTTATAACGACGGCTGGATGCAGGAGCACGGTTACGTTGACGCAGAAGTGGCAATCTCAGCCGCCGACGTAATTCGCGTGAAGCATCAAAACGGAAAATCGCGCGACCTCGTCATCGTCCGCCCCTACCAAACCGTATTCCACGCGCTGCAAACCATGCAAAAAGAGGACATCTCGCAGCTCCCCGTCCTCGAAGACGACAACCACCCCATCGGCACCGTCTTCGAAGATCAGATTCTCAATCTCGCCCTCCAGGGAAAAGATCTCCGCAAACTCGTAATCCGCGAAGTAATGGGGGCCGCCCTACCGCAAGTCCCCGCCAGCGCCCCAGTCGAGCGCATCACCCACATCCTCAGCCACGACAGTCCCGCCGTCTTCGTCGAAATGCCCGGCGGCAAACTCGAAGTCCTGACCAAGTTCGACCTAATGGACACAATCTCCGGCCTAGTCTCCCAATCCCGCTAATTTGGAGTGCGGCTTGTCTTGATCGGAGCCGAAGGGCGGCTTGCCGCCGCTTTGTTGTCACCCGGTTTGCCGGGGAACGGCATCTGCTCCGCCGGGCCGATTTACCACTCCCTCACCTCCGCCGCCCGAATCATTGACACCCCCGCCCGCCCCACGTACAACAATAAAATAGGCCATGAATCGCCGCCTCTCGGCTCTCGTGCTCGCCGTAACCTGCCTCTGCGCAGCCTCATCCGCCCATGCGCAAGTACAAGTCGGCGCCGGCATGACCCAGGAACGCCTCGTCCCCCGCGGATCATTCCCCGCGCAGCTCTTCGGCTCCTGCACCGGTGAAATCGCGCCCTCAATGGCGGTAATCGCCGGCGGCGTCGCGATCCAAGGACTCAAGCCGCTCGACACCTCCGCCGACCTCGATAAACAAATGGCCGCCATCGCGAAATACGTCGAAGAAAATCACGGCAAGCTCATCCTGCTCGAACGCGTTCGCACCCTGAAAAACCCGGCTCCCTACGGGTCCTCCGACCCCGGCCAGCCCTTCGAAATCATTCAGCGACTCCACGTCGAGCTTCCTCTCTCCGCACCCATCGACGCAATTCTCCAGCGCCTGCTCGAGCTCGGACTCGATCGCTTCGGCGAAACCGTTCTCTCAGCCAATGGACACCGCGAGGAAGCCGTGCTCTACCGCGTCACCGATGTCGATTCGTTAACGCACGCGATGCAGCAGCGCTGCGTCGCCGACGCATGGAAGACGTGGTGTTCCACCGCCCCGAAGGATGCTTGCAAGACCGCCGATCCGCCTCCGGACCTCGAGAATTTAACTTTCAATGCGCGATCGGATGAACAGGTTTTGATCCCGGGCGTTGCCGCCACCTACTGGACGCTGAGCTCCTTCCGTGGCGCGCCCCACAATGCCTCGAAGGACTTGCTCGGCAACATCACCGTTCATTTCACCGGTTCTGTCTCGGCGATGTACCGGGTCCAGCCGGAAGAAAAACCTTGAACCGTCGCGCTCCGGCGAACTCGCTCGAACTTACGAAGTTGCCACGCCGGATCGTTCTCGTTCTAACCATAATTATTTTCGCGTTCGTCCCGAAATCCGCCGCCGCTCGCGAGCCGCTCGAACGCCGCTTGCTTCGTACGATTCAAATCGGCACTCCGCAGGACGTCACCGTAGCAGAAATCAAGCACATCGCCGAAAATCCAAATTCCAAGTACATCGACAACATCCTCGCCCGCTCCGCTCTCCTCGTCCTGCAACAGGACATCCCGAAACTCATTCCTTACAATGAACTCCTCGACAGCGTCCTGAATAATCTCGTGCTCGATAGCAACGCGTTCCCCACTCTCCCCGCACTTCCCGATTTCCACGGCAAAGAAACCGTCTTCACGATGGTCTATGCCATGGTGATGAGCGGCAATCAGGAACAAGTCACCGCCGTCCTCGAAAAACATCTCCTCACCGGCGGCAAGTACAAACAAGCCATCGTAATCTCCGCGCTTCGCAATATCGGCACGCCCCGCGCCGTGGGCCTCATCCAGAGATATGCGGAAGCGGGACAGGAAAGCAATCTCGCCCAGACAGCAATCGCCGACGAAGACTATCCCGTCCTCTTCGAAATGCACGACCGCTGGAACATGATTCCCCCGGCTGGCCGCAACCGTGACAATCTTCGCGCTATCGTTCAGAGCGGCTGCGACCAGCGCGCTGCGATGGCCGCCTACTGGCTCGGGTTTTTCGCGCCCAGCATCGATCCCAATAAAGAAGTAGCCGACGTGCAAGCGCTCGAAGCCATCATTCACAAGAACACGCCCGATTGCGAAATGATGGAACACGTAATCGCGCTCAAGTCGCTCGCCTTGCGCTCCGCCAAGTCCGTTGCTTACTGGAGCCGCCTCGCGCGCCAGACCTCCAACGTGTGGGAGCGCCACCAGATCGTCATCAACGCATGGGGCCGTTTCGGTCGCAAATTTGCGCCCGCGGCCCTCGATCTTCTCAAGACCGAACCATCTCAATACATTCAGTGGGAGCTTCTAAACGGTAATCTGCAAACGCGGCAGGACTACGCCTACCGCGACTACTGGGACATTTGGATTCCCGTGAACATTCTCGTCCCGATGGAATTTCCCGAAGGCGGTCGTCGCCCCCCGCAACCAAAGATGGACGAATCAGATTTGAATGCGCTGCTCCAGTGGCTTGAGTCCGGCGCCCGCCCCAAGGATCCCTGGGTCTATAATCACATGCTCTACCATCTCGCCGATTTCGTCTCGGGTGACGACACGCGCCGTCTCCTTCGCTTCTTCAATGCGCATCCCGAACGCGCCAAGAATTATTGGATCATCGAGCATCTCAGCGATCCGGCCGCGCTGCCCTTGCTCGAATATTGGAGCACGCTGCCAGCGCCGCCCGATCAACTCGAAAATCTCAAGAGCCTCATCGCGCGCCTCGATAATCGCAGCCATGCGCAGTCGCCTGCCACGCGACCATGCTGCGAAGCCACCGAAATCTGCCTGCTCGACCATCTCACTCACGCCGAGCCCCAGTCCCCAGTCGAAATCCACTCAGAAAAAGACGCCCAAACATGGCTGCATTCGACAGCCCCAGCCGTCTCCGACTTCGAAATCGCCTATACCGACGACACCAAGCGCTCCGCCACAGTCACCTTCAAAGCCGGCTCCGACCAACACTGGGAATTCATCTACGACTGCTGGCGCCACACCGACCCAGTCTCCCCCACTCGCCACTGACCCCATCTCATTCTGTCCGGTAGCCACGACGACGCCTTCCTCGTCGTGGGCCTGTCCCTCCCGCACAACGCCACGCGCCGAACTTCGGGTTTCTCGCTTGCAGCGCCGGCATCCTGCCGGCTCTTTTGACCCGTCGCGTCTACGGCGCGCGCGGATGCTACAATATTTGTTTCCCTACTCCTTGCCGTAACAACGAGAGGGCCTAACCACAAACTCGATGCGAATTGAAGATTTCAAAGACAGGCTGAAGCACGCCGTCCTCGTCGCCGATGGCGCCATGGGCTCGCTCCTCTACGAATCCGTTGGCCCTCAGCGCTCCGTCGACGAACTCAACTCCTCCGACGCCGAGTCCGTCTTTCGTGTCCACCAGACGTACATCGAAGCCGGGGCTCAAGTCATCGAGACAAATACCTTCGGCGCCAATCGTCACAAGCTCGCGCAGATCGGCATGGCTGACCGCGTTGCCGAGCTCAACCATCGCGGCGTCAAAATCGCCCGTGAGGCTCGCGAGGCTGCCAAGCACGAAGTCCTGATCGCGGGTTCGATCGGACCGCTTGGAATCGTGCGCCAGGTTCGCGACCTTCCTCACGACCAGATTTTCGCGATTTTCAAAGAGCAGGCCGGCGCTCTCGAAGAACGAGGCGTCGATCTCTTCCTCGTCGAAACTTTCAGCGACCTCGATGAGCTACTCGCCGCAATCGACGCGATTCGCTCCTTCTCGAATCTTCCCATCGTCGCCGAAATGACTTACTCCGAAGAAGGCGCCACGATGGGCGGCATGCGTCCGCAGGACGCCTGGGAAAAGCTGAAGCAGAAAAATATCCAGGCCGTCGGCGCCAACTGCACCGTGGGCCCGCAATACCTGCTCCCAGTGATACGCGAACTCAACGGCATCGGCATGCCGCTCTCAGCCATGCCCAATGCCGGTTTCCCCAAGCGCGTCGGCGACCGGATCGTCTATCCGAAATCCTCGCCGGAATATTTCGCGCTCTTTGCCGAAGAGGCGGCCGACCTCGGTGTTCGACTGCTCGGCGGATGCTGCGGCACCACCCCGGAACACATTCGCGCCATGGCGATCGCTGTAAAAAAACTGCGCCCATCAAAATCGGGAGCAGGCGGAAAAGCGGCCAGCATCATCGAAGTGCTCGAACCTGAAGAGCGCACAAAGCGCATCAAGACTCGCGTGCCGGAAAGCAAGCTCTGGAAAAAATTGCAAGCGCAGCAATTTGCAGTCTCCGTCGAAATTGATCCTCCCAAAGGAGTTTCCATCGACCGCATCGTCGAGCAGGTGAGCCGCGTGATGGCCAATGGCCACGTCGATGCGATTGACATCAATAGCGGCACTCTCGCCCGCGTCGGCATGGATGCGCTCGTGCTCGCGGGCGCGCTCGAAGCCCATGGCTTCGAAACGATTCCCCATCTCACCACGCGCGACGCGAACATCATCGGCCTCCAGGCTATGCTCCTCGGCGCCTGGGCTGTCGGCGGCGTGCGCAACGTTCTCGCAATCACGGGCGATCCCCCATCGCTCGGCGATCATCCGGAGACGAGCGGCGTCTACGAAGTGGATTCCATCGGCCTCGTCAAAGTCCTGACGCGGCTGAATCAAGGCACAGACTGGGCCGGCAAAGCACTCGGCGGCGCCACGAATTTTACGATTGGTGTGGCCGTGAATCCCGTCGCGGAAGATATAGATGACGAGTTGCGCCGCTTCGAAGCAAAAATCCAGGCTGGCGCGCACTTCGCGATGACGCAACCGATCTTTGATCCCGCGCACTGGCAGAAATTCTTGAAACGCCTCGGCGGCAAATCACCGATTCCGGTGCTCGTCGGCCTATGGCCGCTCACCAGCTACAAGCAAGCCCTGCGCCTGAACAACGAAGTGCCCGGCATCGTAATTCCCGACGCGACCCTGAAAGAAATGGAATCCGCGGGAGACGCTGCTCGCGCGCGCGGTTTTCTGCTCGCCCGAAAAATGCTCGATTGGGCCCGAACGGCCCGCAGCGAAGGAATCGCTGGAGCCTATTTGATACCGCCGTTCAAGCGCTACGAAGAAGTCATTGAGTTGTTCTCATGATCTCCACAGCGTTTGATCTGGTCGCGATCAAAGGAATGCGGCTCGACGATCTAAATCCAGTTTCCTCCGGCAGGCGTACAAGAAATGGAGGAGCTTTCGTGCGAATCTATCTGACCGCTGCCGTGTATTTGTTCCTGTTTCTGTTGCTTGCCGTATCGCCCTCGAACGCGGGCGAAAATCTGAAGATCAATCCGAAGCTCGACTACTCAAGCGATAGTATCGACGGCCCTCTGATCACCGGCGATCACATGGACGCCGGCGCCGCCCAAAATCGCGTCAACTACGTCCTCATGTACGGTGAAGGCTGCTACAACTCGAAGCGCCAGGCCCGCCGCACGGTCGCGCTGTATGAGAAGTATCGCGGCCGCGTCAACTTCGTGATCGTTGACCTCGACAAACCGCTCTCATCCGCACAATCCGAGCTGGTAAAGAGCCACTACACAGGGTCAATTCCGCACGTCACTGTTCTCGACAAAACGGGAAAGGCCGTCTACGACACCGCTGGCGAAGTGAGCGAACAGGAAATCGGGGATGTGTTGGATAAGGCTCTCGCGCAATAGCTACCGAAACAATTAAAAAAACCAGAAGCGTTTCTTGCCCCGCGCACCGCGCGAATCGGATTTCTTCGAGGCATCGTCGCTTATTTCTGGTACGAAGGGCAGCGGCTGTCCTTCGAATGCCGCGCGCGGATTATCCACCAGCAGCGCTCGCGCCACATCCTCGCCATGTGTCTTCGCCACCCAGTCAAATGTCCCCCTCAAACGCAGTGGCCGCGACGTCACGTTGTGCGCGTCGCTCGCGATGAAATGCACCGCGCCATCCGCGAGCCATCGCTGCGAACATTCCTGCGCCGATCTTCCGAATTTGCCGAGCAGCGATTGCGCAGTCACCTGCACGTAGCAACCCTGCGCAAGCCACTTGAAAAGCCGCTCGGGCTGCGCGCGAATCAGCGGGTTCCGTTCCGGATGCGTGACAATGGGAACCAAGCCCGCGAGTTGCAGGTTGTGCAGCGCCTGGTCCAGCGAGGGCGGAATCGAAAAATCCGCGAACTCCACCAGCAAATAATTCTTCTGATTCAGCGTATACCGGTTCGGGTCGAACCGAATATCTTCGAGGTTCTCATAACTCAAATGGAAATCGCAGCCGGTCGCAAGAACCAAGCGCCCTTCAAAAAGCGCCTGCAATTCGTCGCGGCGTTCCTTGATTTTCACGGGATCGAACACATGGTCCGAGTGGGCGTGCGGCGTCCCGATCACGTGGGTAATGCCGTCGGCGATCGCCATTTCCGCCATGGCGATTGAAATTTCAATCGATTCCGGGCCGTCATCAAGGCCCGGAAGGATGTGGCAATGAATGTCGATCACGGCAAGCGAGAATAGCCCAGCGTCTCACGGTTGACAATCGAACCCCGTCACACCTCGCGACTTCCTGAACTCCGAACTTTCCAGCGCTGTTGCGCCGTCATCTTTGTCCCGCATTCGCACCCTGCTATGATTGCGTGTTTGAATGATTCGCATTGTTCGATTCTGCTGGCCGGCGAGAGGCACAAGGAGTGGATGTGGAGCGGAAACCGGATTTTTTTGCAAATAAGGGCATCAAGATCGGAATCATCGGCTGTGGTTATGTGGGACTTCCTCTCGCTCTCCGTTTTGCTGACGTCGGCCAGCGCGTCACGGGATTCGACCTCGATCAATCCAAAATTGAAAAGCTGAACGCCGGCCAATCCTACATCCAGCACATTCCCGCCGAAAAAATCAAAGCTCACGTGGACGCCAAACATTTCGATGCCACATCCGATTTCACTCGCCTTCGCGAGATGGATGCAGTCCTAATCTGCGTTCCCACGCCTCTCGACGAGCGCCGCGAACCGGACCTAAGTTACGTAGAGAACACCGCGCGCGCCATCGCGCCGAACCTGCAGCGCAATCAGCTCATCGTTCTCGAAAGCACCACCTATCCGGGCACCACCGAAGAGTTGGTGCTGCCGATTCTCGAAAAGAACGGCTTGCGCTGCCCTATCGCGCACGGCGACGATACCCAGAATATCGCGACCGATTTCTATCTTGCCTTCTCGCCCGAGCGCGAAGATCCCGGCAACAAACAATTCGGCCTCGCGCAGATTCCCAAAGTAGTGGGCGGCGTGAATGCTCCCAGCGGACGTGCCGCTTCAGGCCTCTACGCGCAGATCGTCTCCAAAGTGATTCCTGTCAGCTCCACCCGCGCCGCCGAAATGGTGAAACTACTCGAAAATATTTTTCGCTGCGTGAATATCGCGCTCGTAAATGAACTGAAGCAGCTTTGCCTGCGCATGAACCTCGATATTTTCGAAATTATCGACAGCGCGGCCACAAAACCCTTCGGCTTCATGCCCTTTTATCCCGGCCCCGGCCTCGGCGGTCACTGCATTCCCGTCGATCCGTACTATTTGTCATGGAAAGCTCGCGAATACGATTTCGCCACCCGCTTTATCGAGCTCGCAGGTGAAGTGAATACGGCGATGCCCTACCACGTAGTGGACGCACTCGCCGCCGCGCTCAACGAGCGCAGCAAATCCATCAAGGGCTCCAAAATTCTTCTGCTTGGCATGGCCTATAAAAAGGACGTTGACGATCTCCGCGAATCGCCTTCCCTAAAGCTGCTCGAATTGCTCACCGCTCGCGGCGCTCTTCTCGATTACAACGATCCTTACTTCGCCGCCCTGCACAAAATGCGCCACTACGATTTTTCCAACATGCGCTCGGTCGCCCTGTCGCCCGAACGCCTCGCCAGCTACGATTGCGTTCTGATCGCCACCGATCATTCCAGCTATGACTACGACGCCATCGCCCGCGACGCCAAGCTTGTAGTGGACACGCGCAACGCCACCCGGCGCGTGAAACAGAACCGCGAAAAGATAGTTAACTGTTAGTGTTATCAGTCACTTGCGCCGGCCGCGCTGGATGTTAACTCCTAAATTGCCTTTAGTAAGAGAGTTCCATTGCCCTCGACGTTTCCCAAAGCTATCGTTTTTACATGGGAGCCACCACGTCTCCGAAACCGGGCTGGAAGGCCGATCCTGGCCGCCGCCGGAGCATGCGCGTGCTCCTGAGCGTTCCCATTCTCGTGAGCGGAAAAACAGCGAACAATCAGGACTTCCAAGAAGAGACGCGAACCCTGGTCGTCAACGCGCACGGAGCTTTGATCGCACTGGAGGCGCAAGTCGCCGCGCAACAGAACGTGACGCTTTCGAATAAATCCACTCAGCAATCGATCGAGTGCCGCGTGGTGCATATTGGAGGCGCGCAAGGCGGTAAAATGCAGGTCGGCATGGAGTTCATCAAGCCCTCAGGCAAGTTCTGGCAAATCGATTTCCCGCCAGACGATTGGGTCGTTCCAGAAAACTAAGGCGCGGTCCGTTGCGATCACGTTCACTGCGCGGCTGAAACCAATTCCACTCTCAGATTTCCAAACGGCATCTCCGCTACCAGCAGCACCGGGGTTCGCGCCGCGTCGTTCGCCAGCCAAGCCGTGAAACTTTCCCCTGGCACTTCTTTTCCGCGCTGAAACAAACGGATCGAGATTTTCGATACTGAGAAATTTCCCGCGGCCACGGCAACCGTCTCAGCCGGAACGTCAAGACGCGCCCGCATGTCATACACATCGTGCCCGTCGTAAACCGGCACTCGAAATTCCGGCGTCTGCGCCCAGTCCACGCTCCGCAACGCATACGCCGCGCCGAGAGGGTCGCGTGTACCAGGCGTCACCACGACTCCGGCCACATGACCTCGCCACAGCTGCCCTTCCGCCAAGAAATGAAAAACTTCCGTCTGCTTTTCTCCCATCTCGTTCAAATATGTTTCGTATTGCCGGCTCTCGAGCGTCGCCGCGTCCGTATAGGAATCGAATTGATCGTCCACCATAATGAGAGCGCGCATCGGGCTCAGCGTGTGGGCCGAGGCGCGAAAATGCCAGGTTCCCCATCCCATCAAGTCGCGGCGCTCGGGAACCGTGAGTTCAATAGACGCTGCGTTTGCAAAACTCGCCCACGCCACTCGATAATCGAGTTTCTCGCCGATACGAAATGGCATCCGCGCTTCGCGAGTTGCAGCGGAGGCATTCTTTGCAAGATGCCCGGGCGATTGCGCCTTTCCCGATGCTGTTACCAGCGCGCCCAAGCATGAGGCTCCTACGATCGTCACGCACAGAACCGCTACGGCAAGCCGGGGCTTAGGAAAGCAAGCCGCGCTCCAAATGGGGCGTGCCGAGCGCAGAATTCTCTGGAATCGGGCTGTCAACAGAGCCATTCGAAACCTCAAACCCATAAACCGACGCCTTCCTTGTCCGCGCTAAGCGGCTAGGCTATATTCAAGCGTACTCCAACGGCACCACGCCGGCCACCGCGTCCGATTCCGCATTGCGGCAAACAGCCGGCGGCGCATCAACCAGGAATGTCAGGAGAATCTCCGCATGCGCTATCTCGTTACGGGCGGCGCCGGCTTCATCGGCTCGAATATCGTCGACGAACTTGTCCGCAGAAATCATGAAGTGGTTGTCCTCGACGATCTCTCCGCCGGCAGCGAATCCAATCTTTCAGCTGTGCGGAGCAAAATCGATCTTCGGATTGGCAGTATCACGGACCTTGCCGCGGTGGAATCGGCGGTGAAAGGCGCCGATTACGTGCTGCACCTCGCGGCTCGCACGTCGGTGCCGCGTTCCGTGAAAGACCCGCTGGACACGAACCACGTGAATATCGACGGCACGCTCAACGTTCTCGTCGCCGCCCGCGACGCGAAAGTCCGCCGCTTCGTGTATGCCGCATCCTCCGCGGCCTATGGCGAAACTCCCATCCTCCCCAAGACGGAATCGATGCAGCCGGAACCTATTTCGCCTTACGGCGTCGCGAAATACGTTGGCGAGCTTTACGCGCAGACTTTCGGCCGCAGCTATGGCCTCGAGAACGCTTCGGTCCGCTACTTCAACGTCTTCGGCCCGCGCCAGGATCCCACGTCGCAATATTCCGGCGTGTTATCGCGCTTCATGCTCGCCGTAATTCAGGATCAGCCGCCCGTGATTTACGGTAACGGTGAACAATCGCGCGACTTCACCTACATCGACAATATCGTGGACGAAACGCTGCGCGCCTGCGATGCGAAAGACGCCTCCGGAAAGGTTTTCAACGGCGGCACAGGCGCGCGTATCACTCTGAATCAGGTGGTAAAACTACTCGAAAAAATCACGGGCAAGAAAATTCGACCTCAATACGACCCGCCTCGCACCGGCGACATCCGCGATTCGCAGGCCGACATCTCGCTCGCGCGAAAAATCCTCGGCTATCAACCCGTCGTCGAGTTTGAAGAAGGTCTCCGGCGCACCTGGACCTGGTACTCGCAGTCCTATACAAAAAGTTAGGCTTGCTTTCATATCTTCCGGTGGTTTGACATCGCCGATTTTCTAGTCTAGTACTCGCTTCAGTTACCGCGGGGGTGTCCCTGCCGCGTTCGCGGCCGGATGTCATTGTCGCCCATAAACTTGGCGAGCTCGCTTGTCACCGGCGCAGGCATCCCACCGGTATTGAGGAGGAATTTCATGGAAACCGCAATTGGAGTCTACTCTTCGCGAGATCGCGCCGAGCAAGCCGTAAAGGATCTCATCGCCAGGAATGTACCGGCGGATTCGATCGTCTTCCTCACGCGCTCGGAAAGCGACGCGACCAGTTTCGCGAAAGAAGTGGGCGGGTTTGCCGGCGGTTTTCTGGGCGGCACGGTCGGGATGGCGGCAGGAGCCGCTGCCATCGCGCTAGCCCTCGTTCCAGGTGTCGGCCAGGTGTATGCGCTCGGAGTGGGAGCCACAGCTCTCTTTGGATACCTCGGGGCTCGCGGCGGCTCTGCTGCAGCGAAAGCGATCGCGCACGATGAATCCACGCCCGAATCCGCGAGTCACCAGTCAGACGATGCCGCCGCCCTCGTCGAAGTGCTGAAGCAAGGCCGCTCGGTAATTGTGGTCCGAACCGAATCGCAACAAGTTGCGGCCGCCGCAACCAGCGTTCTCGATAGCGCCGCTCCTGCTGCTCCCAGCGCACCGGCACGAAAATTGCGGATGACTACTCGCGAAGTGGACGGAATTGCGATTATTGATGTGGTCGGCCGGGTCACTCTCGGCGAAGGCAATACGATGTTGCGCCAAGTCGTGACCACCTTGGTCGACAAGGGGAACAATCGCATTATCTTGAATTGCGTCGAACTCGATCATCTCGATAGCGCAGGTATCGGTGAGTTAGTGAGGACTCACAGCGCCGTGCGCAAAACCGGAGGCAGGTTTAGTCTCGCTAATCTCTCAAAGAAAATCCATGATCTCCTCACCGGCACCTCGCTTCACAAAGTCCTCGAAATTCACAAGGACGAACCGACGGCCGTCGAATCCATTCGTTCAGGCAGCACCTCGGGCGCAGGCGCTTAGCCCTGCCCGCCCAGGTGCCCGGGTAATTCGACCAGGCTATCGAGCATCAAATCCGGCGGGTGGGCTTTCATTCCTTCCATGCCCAGCCCGTAGCTCACGCCGCAAGCCCACGTCCCGGCATTTCGCGCCGTTCGCACGTCTACATCCGAATCGCCGACAATCATCGCCTCGCGCGGCCCTGCTTCCAATTCGCGCAACAGCTTTTCTGTGCCCATCGGATGCGGTTTCTTTTTTTCGAAGCTGTTGCCGCCATAGACGTAGCGAAAATAGCGCAGCAGGCCAAGCCCATCGAGAATCGCGCGACTGAAATGCACCGGCTTGTTCGTCAGCACCGCCATCGGATGCTGCTCGAGAAGCGCGAGCCCTTCTCGCACGCCCGGATAAGGCACCGTGTTGTCGAGCATGTGCGCGCGGTAGTAACTCAGGAAATGCGCGAGCCCGGTGTCCACTTCCGCGTCGCTCGAACCTTCACCCAACGCGCGCCGGACCAGCATCGGCGCTCCATTTCCCACATAGCCGTAGATTGTTTCGGGCGATAGCGGCTCACGCTTCATATGCGCGAGCGTTGCGTTCACGGCATGGGCCAAATCCAACTTCGAATCGATCAGCGTCCCATCCAGATCGAAGATCAGGACGCGCACTTCAGCAAATCGGTGATTGGTTCCCGCCAAGGCTCCCCCATGGCGCGCGCGAATGCTTGAGCCTCAGAAATGAAGGGCTCGCAAACCGATGCGCCTAAATGAGCACAACCATTGTAAATCGAATGTTCAGGTGTAAATCGAATCTTCAGGATTTTAAGACAAGACGCGTAAATGATTTTTCAAGCGGGACGCGACATACCGTGCCTGGAGCGCGCGGGCAGTATGGCTTCGCCGTCCGCGCTCTCGCTTCAGAGGGCGGTAAATAAATGCTCTGAGCGCTTTCCGACCGGCCAGGATTTTGCGGACGCGGGCGCTGACCCGGCCTACTGCACGATCACCGTGATCGGGGCGCCATGCGAAATCCCGCCCGACGTCGCGGTGATTGTAAGGTTCACATTCCCCCGCGCGACGCCGCTCGTACTGCCGCAACCAGCCAATCCAAACACACCGACTAGGATCACGGCGGCCAGAACCATTGCGAACCGCACATTGCGTATCCATTTGAAGGAAATGTCACGTTGCCTGCTCGCTGCAATCAAGAACAACGCCAGAAGCGAAACGCAAAGAGCGAGCGGATAGACAAATAGTCGCCTCGCTGGCCAGCGTCGCGGTGAAAACGGTGGCGGCACAAACATTTGCCCTTGCGTCACAACCGACACAGCGACATTCGTAGGCGTCACAGTGGCCGTGAATGAACTCGGCGTTACGCTGCAAGTGGAATGGACGGGCGCACCCATGCATGTCAAAGTGATGAGCCCGGCAAATCCTCCTTGCGGCGTCACGGCGACCTGAATGTTGGCCGTTCCGCCGCGAGCAATTGTCTGAGTCGGCGTCGTGACGCTGAGAGTGAAATCCTGACCAGTTCCGGCGAGTGCCACGCTTTGCGGGCTGTCCGCAGCGTTGTCGGTCAACGTGACGGCCGCCGCGCGCGCGCCGCCTGCGGTAGGCTTGAACGTCACCGTAATAGTGCAATTCGCGCTTGCTGCCAGCGACGCTCCGCACGTGTTCGTGGAGAGGAAATCACCGGGGTCCGCGCCGGTTAGCGCGATGCTCGTGATCGTGAGCGCCGCGCCTCCATTGTTTGTCACAGTCACCATTTGCGAAGCGCTCGATGAGCCGGAGACGGTGGCTACGAATGTAAGCATGTTCGCCGACGGCGTCGCGGTGGGCTGCGCCTGGCCCGTTCCCGCGAGCGCAACAGAATGAGGATTGCCCGGAGCGTCGTCGTCGATCGTGAGGGATGCGGTGCGCGACCCGCTGGCACTCGGCGTAAATTTCACAGTAATTGTGCAGTTCGCACTGGCCGCGACAGTGGCGCCGCAAGTGTTTGTTTGCGCGAAATCCGCAAGATTCGGGCCCGTGATCGAAATTCCTTCAATATTCATGGTCGCCGTGCCGGTATTCGTTAGGGTCACCGTCTGCCCCGCGCTCTGCGTGCCCACGCCCTGAGACGCAAACGTCAGAGTCATCGTCGAGAGTGCCGCCACCGGCGCGGCCGTCCCCGTTCCGCTCAAGGTGGCGGATTGCGGGCTTCCCGGCGCGTCGTCGGTTACTTCGAGTGAAGCGGCGAGTGGACCAGCAACGGTCGGTTGAAATGTCACTTGCACGGTGCACGACGCGCCGACGGCCAGCGTTTCACCGCACGTGGTGCTCATCTGGTGGAAATCCACGCTCGAGCCAGCCTCGGAAACCGTGATACCCGAAATATTCACGATCGCTGGAGTTGAATTCGTTACCGTCACGGTCATGGGGTCGGACGTTGAACCGATCGCGAGCGAACCAAAATTCACAACTGCCGGCGATACGACCACTGCTGTTTGGAAGAAAACCATGTGGTTCGAAGTTCCTGCTGCCGCCACTGCGAGCCCTCCGCCGGTGGCAAGATTCCCTACAGCAAATGTGAACTGCGGGCCCAGGTCAGTGCCGAACGATTGCACAGCTTGAAATGTCCCGTCTCCGTTTCCAACATAGAAATCGAGACTCTGTCCGGTCTGATCCTGCGTCACAAAATCCAGTTTCCCGTCCCCGTTGAAATCTCCGATTTGGATTCCGCGATTCGCACTGGTCGCGATTGTTACTCCCGCCTGCAGCGTCCCGTCCCCGTTTCCTTTTAGGAAAACAGTTGCAGAATCGAACGACGACGCTACTGCGTCGAGTTTGCCGTCGCCGTCGAAATCGCCGATCACCGTGCCAACCGATCCCGGCATGCTAATGGATGCTGGATTCTGAAACGTTCCGTTTCCATTGCCGAGCAATGTCGCAACAACTGATTCGTTCGTTACAATCAGATCGAGGCTTCCGTCGCCATTCAGGTCCGCCACTCGGATATCGCCGATTCCTCCCAGACTTGGGCCATAAATCACGGGCACTTGGAATGTTCCGTCGCCGTTTCCAAGGAACACTGCGACTCCTCCGGTTGCATTTCCGGCGATTAAATCGAGGTTGCCATCGCCATTCACATCGGCCAGAGCTGCGGCCAGCGACTGCCCATGATCGGTGGTGAAGAGCGTCGGCGATTGAAACGTCCCGTCCCCATTTCCCAGCAAGACAGCGATGCCGCCGCTGCCACTCGCGAAAAGAGATGTAACGATCAAGTCGAGATTGCCATCGTGGTTTATGTCGCCGACGGCGAGTCCAAATGGCCCCGTGAAAACGGTAATCTGCTGTCCGGCTTGGAACGTCCCGTTGCCATTGCCCAAGTACACCGTCACTGTATTGCTCCCGCGATTTGACGTCACGACGTCCAGCATTCCATCCTTGTTGAAATCCGCCGCGATTACTCCCCACGCCCCGGGCGCGCCGTCATTTTGCGACTCCACGAAAGTCAGTGACGGCACGGTAACGACTACGGGCAAATACATCACGTTCGAGGTTCCACCACCCGGATTGCACACATTGCCCGGCGTCATCACCGTGATCCATCCCGTCCCGCTCGTCTCAATCATTGCGGCGGAGACCGTCGCAGTGAGCTTCGTCGACGACATGTACGTGGTCGCCAGCTGCGATGAGTCCCAAAATACGGCCGACGCCGGGACGAAATTTGCACCGGTCACCGTCAGCGTAAATGAATTTCCACCGGGCGCCACCGATACAGGACTGATCGCTTGAACAAACGGGACCGGCGCGCCACCAGCTCCCGCGATGGCGGTCGGAGCTAAGACAGCTATCATCATCAAGAGCATCAACCCAAGAATCGCGGTCTGTTTTTGGGCTCCGTGCGGGCGACTGTGCAAGCGCATCCTCATCTCCTCAAATTCCCTCGAACAAACCGGTACTGTTCCGTTCTGCTACGAACGACCCGGCTCGCTTCGGCACTGCACTGCAGGGCAATCCTCTTGCCACTGACTGACGCGGAGAACACACCAGTTACCCCCGGGTGAGGCTCGTTAGTTCTCAAAACAGAACTCGCGATGCAGAAATGAAATTTGTTTCAGGACGAGAAAAATCGCTTCGCGCGGGCTGGCGCTGCAATATCCTGCGCGGCTCGACTTCCGCGGCCACTCCCTGTATCATTCCTCCCCATGAGACTTTCAGCGCGCAACCGAATCATCGGCAGGGTGGAGGAAATTAATTTCGGCGACATCATGGCGCACGTCGTCGTCCGCTCGGGCGAAGTGATTATCGAAAGCGTGATTACCCGTCGCAGCGCCGAGGAAATGAAGCTGAAAGTTGGCGACACGGTTGGCGCTATCATCAAATCAACAGAAGTGATTTTGGAAAAAGCCTAGCGGCGGCGCCCCTCCCGTCGTTTTGCAGCGAGAGCAGCGACTAACAAGAATCGGGCTTCGTGAATCTTTCCACTCGACAAGCCGGCAACGCAACGATCGTCGACGTAAACGGCGACATCACTCTCTACAACGCGCCGCAGCTGCGTACCATGCTCGTCGAACAGCTTAAGGACAAGCGCGCCGTCCGCGTGATCATCAATCTCTCCGAGGTGAAATACATTGATAGCGCCGGCGTCGCCTCCCTCGTCGAAGGCTTGAAGCTTTCGCGCGAACTCAAAATCGGCTTCGCCCTTTTCGGCCTCCAGCGCAGCCCGCGTCAGGTGCTCGAGCTCACCCATCTCGTCAAAGTTTTCTCCATCTTCGAAACCGAGCCCGATGCCCTGGCCGCCCCGTAGCGCGGATCCCGCACTTTCTTATTTTCAATTTCGCTTTTCTTTTTTTTCGACGCTACTCAGGTTTGCAAGTGTTGTGGACCATCTTCACTGCGGTCACCACGAGATGATTCTGCGGGGTGTTATCGTCTGAGGATTTGTCGGTCTTCGGAATCGTTCCGGTCGCGGTCACCGTGTGTCCCACCTGCGGCGCGAGCGCGACTGTGCGGCTGCGCAGGTCCCACGTCTTACCGTCTTCGTCCGTAAGCGTGTAAATATTTGCGGCCGCGCCCTGGCGCAAACAGCCAGTCACGCGATGCGGCGATTCGTCTGTGTTTTCTTGCGCGCGCGCCGTGGCTTGACGAGCGATCAGCGCAGTTAGCACGAGAATGCCCAGCGCAAAAATTCTTCCATCCAATTTCACTTTCATCCCGTCCCGCTCAGTTCAGCAATCCCTTGAATCGCTTGCCAAACATCTCCGCCGCAGTCTCATCGGATACAAAGCGGTTCAACATGCCAAGATCGGCGTTGATAATCACGTCGGTGTCCGTCACCTCAACGGTCCCTGTGATAGGCGTGCTCAGCATGGCCATCTTCGCCGACAGCTCAAAACTCAGAACCGAACCCTGCCAGTTCTTCGACTTCACCGCCAACTGCACAGGAATGCCCGCGTTCGGCTTCGACATTTCGTCAAACGACTTGTCAATCGTCTGCATCACTTCCGCCTTCGTGCGATTATGCGCGATTGTAATCTTCATCCTCTTCTGTGACCTCACCTCTATGCTGCGCGATTGCCTTTCGTTTGTCCATACGCGGCAAAATGGAGGGCAACTGCGCCGGCCGGAAACTGGCGGTACGACGGGCAACGGCGAACGCCGGGTTGAACGAAAAGTTTCGCGCGGGGCTTACACCACGTCGGCGATTTTCGATTCCATTTTTTGAAAGTACATCATGCCGGTCACCACGATCACAACCACCACGGCCGACGACACGAGGAGCATGCGGCCCGGGGGATTGCCGGTGCCGGAAAGCGACCAGCGGAAGCCCTCGATTACGCCCGCCATCGGGTTCAAGCCGTAGAGTGGACGCCATTTGGCTGGGACGAGCGAACTGGGATAGGCCACCGGGGAGGCGAACATCCAGAACTGCACCAGGAAGGGAACCACATAACGCACGTCGCGGTAGATCGCGTTGAGAGCCGAGAGCCATAGGCCCACGCCCAGCGCCGTCAGCACCGCAAGCAGCAAGAACAGTGGCAGCAGCAGCATTGCTGCAGTTGCGTGCATTTTGTAATAGATCATGATGACGACAAACATCAAAAACGATACGCCAAAATCCACTAGGCCCGAGAGCACCGCCGAAAAAGGCAGGATCAAGCGAGGGAAATACACTTTGGTGATCACGTACTGATTTTCTACGACTTTGTTCGTCGCGTTCGTGAGCGCGCCTGCGAAGTACATCCAAGGAAGCAGCGCGCTGTAATAAAAGACCGGGTAAGGCAAACCGCCCGATGGAATGTGCGCCAGCTTGCCGAAGAAAAGGCTGAAGACCAGCATGGTCATCAGGGGCTGAAGGACAGCCCAAGCAGCCCCCACAACGGTCTGCTTGTAGCGCACCTTAAGTTCCCGCCACACATAGAAGTAGAGAAGCTCGCGATACTCCCACAGTTCCGCGAGAGGCAGCACCCACCACCGCGTCGGCGGCGTAATTCGCACCACCGGCACCTCGGCCGCCAGCGCTCCCTGTGGTTGCCTCGGTGCCGCGGAAGTCGTGTCAATTGCACTCATTCAGAGCCACCATCCGGTTGCGATTTAATGTGCTCGACGTCGCCTTGTTCAATGTTACGCATCAATTGGCTTCTGTGGGTAACGTAACGCTTCACAGTTCCGGCGATTTGGACCGGCACCACCGCTACTTGATTGTACGCTGCCTGGCGCCAGGAAATCGGGCCGCGAGCGGGAATCAGGTGCGTGCCCCATTGGAAGATAAGTCCAAAATTCCAGAGAATCAGCAGGATTGTGGCAGCTTGGGCGGCCAGCCAGGTATGGCGTTCGTTCCAGGCGCGCGCGAAATAGTCGATGAAGCCTGCGAGGCCGAGAACGAAAAGAATGGTGAGGGAGACGAAGAAGCGGTTGCCAAAGGACGAGAGGCCGTCCCAATCCTGATAACAGCCGATCACATAGAGAAATGCGGCGAAAGCAATGATCGAAAAAAGGCCTAGAATTTCGTCGCGCTTGCGCAACAACCACATTCCGATTACGGCGGGGAGGGTGATGGGCGTCCAGCTGAAGAGGCCGTGATCGGCGGAGAAGAGAACTTCGAGGAGGGCAGGGGAATTGAGGAACCAACTCTCGCCGTAGCCAAAATTGAAATAACTGCCATAAATTATTTTCTTGGCGATGAGGGTGGGCAGAAAGGCAGCGATGAGGGCAAGCGCAAACGCCGCGTTTTGCAGGAATTCCAGGCCGAAAGATTTCAGATCGCGCCGCGCCAGTTCCTTCCAATACGAGGACAAAGAATCGAGTGCCGGAAAGATGAGGAGGATCGCGTTCGGAGGATAGACGTCCATCATGAGGCCGCCGATGGCGCCGAGCAGGATCCACTCGGACCACGAGCGGGCATCGCGGGTGTGGTCCCAATACCAGACGAACAGCGCGACGATAAACGCGGAAAGAGAGTGGGACCAGGAGGGATTGAAGTACATATAAAGCGGCAGCGAACTCGCGAACCAGATTCCGAGAGTCGCAAGGAACGCATATCGCTCGGAGAGATATTTGCCGGCAAGCCGAAAGGAGAGCCACAAAGCGAGAAAACCATAGAACGCCGTGCCCAGCGCCATGGCGGCAATGTACGGTTTGGAGAATCCGTCCGGCGGAACGTGGCCACCGAGAGCGTCATAGGAAAGAACGAAGAGATGGACGGCGAGCAAAAACGGAGACCAGAGAATCGCGGAGCCGATCGCGAAATGATTGTCCACGTGGCCGGTGGGCGTGAACTCCTCGGAGAGAAGATTGCCCGCCGCATCTGTCCTTCCCATGCGAAAAGTCGAATTGGCCCTGAGCCAGTCCTGCTTGAAATCGAAATCGTGCTGGATGAGCAGCGCCCGTCCGAAGGCGTAGTATCCGACCCCGTCGCCGCGGACCCATGGATTGACGAGCGGGAGCGAGAGTACGAAAAGAAGCGCCAGAATTTTGTCGTAGTGCGAGAGCCTAGCCAATCGGGGTCGTCCTCGAATGAATCCCAACTTTTTTCAAGGCTGGAATCTCCGCACGATTGCGATTGGCCTACGAGGCGACTTTCGTATTGAACGCAAGCATATGGTCCTGGCGATCCCGTTTTCGAAGTATCGCGATGATCGAAAGGGGCGGAAGCGGAAGCCACGGATCGATCAGGCGGAAGAGGGGCGTCAATGCGTTCAGCAAACGAATCTGCCCCAATCCGAAGGTACGGCGCTTCATTAATTTACCGTTCAGCCACCATGCGGGTACGCCGGGGCGGTTAAACTTCAAAATCTTCTCCACTTGAAATCCGGCTTGTTGCGCGGCGCTGCTGAGTTGCTCCTCGGTATAACGGCGGCAATGTCCCAGCACTTCGTCCAAGCTGCCGAAGAGTTTCGGACCGAACGGAACCAGGATAATCGCGGTTCCTCCGTCTGCCAGAGCGTCATGGATATTTCGCAGAGCTCCCACATCGTCCGGGAGGTGTTCGACGACATTCAGGCAGACAACCGTGTCGAAATTTTGATCCTTGGGAAAGGAATCGCCGCTCGCGCCATCGATATAGGACACATTCATGTAAGGGCGAGTGACGCGAAGCGATTCGAGGTAGTTCAAGTAGGCCGGGTTTACATCCGTGGCCCAATACATCGAACGCGGCATCAGGTTCACGGACATGTTGCCGATACCCGCGCCGATTTCGAGGACTCGATCTCCCACGTGAGGCCTGACGACGTCCGCCATCCATTTGTTGAAGCGCGGAGCGCGATTGAGCCTTTCAAGGATTTCTCCGCCCTGGGCGTCGTCGGTGTAAATGCGGCTCGAAGCGCCGTAATGCAGGATCGCCCATAGAGCGCGGGCGCCATCTCGCCAGCCAATTTTCTTTCCTTCGCGATAGGTACGGCCCGAATAGCTGATGGGAACTTCGAATACGCGAGCGCCACGCTTGGCCAGCTTGATGGCGAGTTCGGGCTCCACGTCAAATGTGGAGCTTTCGAGCGGAATGCTCTTGAGCAAGTCCGCGCGAACCATCTTGTAACAGGTTTCCATGTCGGTGAGGTTTAGGTCGGAAACGAGGTCGCAAAGGAACGTGAGCAATTTATTTCCGAGCGCATGGCGGAAGAAAAGAGCGCGCTTGTGGCCACCGGACATAAAGCGCGATCCAAAAACGGCATCGGCGTCCTCGTACAGGAACAACTCGACCATCTGCAAAAGATCCCAGGGATGGTATTCGAGGTCGGCGTCGTGAATTACGACGAGTTCGCATTCGACGTGCGCGAGGCCCGTGCGAATCGCGGCGCCCTTCCCTTGATTCCTGTCGTGCTGAAGCCAAGTCCACTGGAGTTTGCTATCCGGCCGGTCAGGTTCAAGTGAATTGCGAAAGCGCGCGATGGCTTCGGCTGTCGCGTCCTTCGATCCGTCATTCACCACCACGACCTGCACACGATGCAGAAGTGGCGAAGTTTCCAGGATTTTGAGGCGCTCGAGACTCGCTTCGACGAGGTACTGTTCGTTATAAGCCGGCACGATCACAGAGAGGCTCGTGCTCGTCTGCGGTCCATCGGTCTCCGCCCGGTAAGCAGAGGTCCCCGTGGCCGGACGCAACCAACGCCGTTTGTTGAAACGGTAGCGCGACACGCTGTTTTCGACTCGAGAGGTCTCGTCGATCATGCTCAGACTAATTCTACTAGAGTATTGCACCTGAAATCAGCGGTAGATGAATTTGGTGGGCATTTCTTAACCGCTACCGTCAATTCTGAGATATACCAAACACGTAAGCTCTTCGGACTTGACAACCCATAACCATACGGTTATGATTCTGGCATGCAGGCGACAGCACAAAATGTCTTTAAGGCCCTGGCCGACCCGACCCGCCGGGCGATCTTCGAGCGCTTGGCTCGCGACGGGGAGCAGACAGTTCACACCTTGACGGATCGCGCCGGCGTTTCGCAGCCGGCGGTCTCGAAACACTTGGGCGTCCTGAAGCACGCGAGATTGGTGCGCAATAGGCGCGAGGGACGCGAGACGCACTACAGCGCACGACTGCATGCGCTAGCGCCGCTGATCGATTGGATGAGCCTATACGGCGCATTCTGGCGCGACCGATTTGATCGCCTCGAAAATCTACTGAAAAGGATGGACAAATGACCGATTCCGCCGCCCCCGCACGTACACTCGTCATTGAACGCGAAATACCACATCCGCCGGAAAAGATTTGGCGAGCGCTCACGGAAGGCTCGTTGATAGAAGAGTGGCTGATGAAGAATGATTTCCAGCCCGTGTTGGGCCATCGGTTCAACTTCCGCTCCACTCCTATGCCGAATTGGGATGGCGTCATAGACTGTGAAGTGTTGGTAATCGAACCGAATTCACGGCTCTCTTATAGCTGGGGTTCTATGGGATTGAGGAGCGTCGTCGCCTGGACGTTGACGCCCACCAAGGGCGGCACGCATGTCCGCATGGAGCAATCTGGTTTCGGGTCGACAGAAGATGCCTACTACAAGGGTGCGAACTATGGATGGCAAAAGTTTATCGGCAACCTGGAACGAGTTGTCGCCGGGCTGCAATAACTGAGGAAACGAAGGATCGGAGATAACATGAAGCCGACGAATCGTCCGAATGCTGAAGCCGCTTCAGCGAAGATCACGGAGCGGATTCAAGAGCTGGGGGACTGGAGAGGAGCGACCCTCGCTCATGTCCGTCAGCTCATCCACGATGCCGATCCCGACATTCAGGAGGAGTGGAAATGGGAGAAGCCGAAATCTTCCGGAGTCCCCGTCTGGTCCCATGACGGCGGCATCTGTACGGGGGAATCATACAAACAGGTTGTGAAGCTCACCTTCTTTCGCGGAGCTTCCCTCAAAGACCCGAAGAAGCTATTCAATTCCAGTCTGGAAGGCAATGTGCGGCGTGCGATCGACTTTCGCGAAGGAGAAAAGATCAACGAAGCTGCCTTCAAGGAACTCATCCGCGCCGCGGTGGCGGCCAACTCTGCGGCGCGCTCTCAGCGGACAACCAAGAAGAAGTAAGCCGGGTCTCGGTGGACCGTCTCACTGCTGGCCAATAGCTCGTGGACGACAGGCCACTCGGGAAATATCTTCAGTCGGATGCAGCCTGGGCTGCCGCCAATTCATCCCTCGCCGGGATCAGTCTTGACGCATTGCGCTTCCTGCTGTGCGCAACCACGCGATCTACAATTTCCGTCAGGGGCGTAGCCGGACGGAATCCAGTGAGGCTCTCGAGTTTTTTGAGTGATGGGATGCGCCGCGGCATGTCTTCGAATCCCGGCTCATACGCGCGGTCGTACGGGATGTACGTAATCGGCGAATCGCTTCCGGTGCGTTCCTTCACAACGCGCGCCAATCCTTCGATCGAAATTTCTTCATCGGTCCCGATATTCACCACCTCACCGATGCAGTGGTCGTTAGCCAGAATGCGAAGCAATGATTCGACGCAATCGCGAACATCGCAAAAGCATCGAGACTGTTTTCCGCTGCCGAATACCGTAATCGGCTGTCCGGCGAGCGCCTGCTGAACGAAATTCGGCACCACCATTCCATAGCGCCCCGTTTGGCGCGGCCCGACTGTATTGAAGAATCGCGCAATCTTTACCGGCTGCTTGCGCTCCTTCCAATAGGAGAGAGCGAGAAATTCGTCCAGCGCCTTCGAAGCGGCGTAGCTCCAGCGAGCCTTCGTGGTAGGTCCAAGGACGAGATCGGCGTCTTCGTGGAACGGCACCTTGTCGCTCTTGCCATAAACCTCGGAAGTGGAGGCGATAAACACGAGCTTCTTCTTTTTGGAGGCGGCGTCCAGAACGGATTGGGTTCCGTGAATGTTGGTTTCGAGAGTCCGCACCGGGCTCTCGACAATCAGGCGCACGCCCACTGCTGCGGCGAGATGGATAACCACGTCGGACTCGTCAACGAGCTCGGCGAGCAGGTGCTTGTTCTGGATCGAATCGAAAAAATGGTGGAAGCGGTTGTTTGATTTCAGATGGCGGATGTTTTCCACGCTCCCGGTCGAAAGGTCATCGAGAATCAAAACCTCTGCACCCTTTTCCAGAAGAGTTTCCGATAGATGTGAACCGATAAAGCCAGCCCCACCTGTGATGAGATAGCGCATGTGATTGCTCCCTTGTTCTAGGCTTCGCTTGAACCGCCCGGATTGGCTGGGAACCGGGACGGTTTAGCCACGTCTTCGCCGTAACCATAGCCGTATGCATATGGGTAGTAGCGATACGAATAGTAGTAATCGGGCGCGCTCGAATCGACTGCATTCAGCACCACGCCGAGCAGGCGGCTCTTCACCGCCGTTAGTAGATCGCGCGTCCGGGTGAAAGCTTCCTTGGGAGTTTCTCCGCTGCGGACCACCAGCAGCACGCCGTCGGTAAGCGCTGAGAGAATTACCGCGTCCGTGGCCGCCATCACCGGGGGCGAGTCAATCACAATAAACTTGAAACGCAAGCGCAGCTCGGCGATCGCCTCGCGCATGCGGTGAGAGGAAAGAAGATCGGCGGGACTCGGCGGCACCGGACCTGTCGTGAGCGCTTCAAGATTGCTGATGGTGGGATGAGGATAGAGAACTTCATCGAGCGTGGAAACACCCGCAAGATAAGAGCTCAGTCCCACTTCTTTCCCGATCGTCAAGTTCAGGGCGCGGCGAACGCCGGGTTTTCGCAGGTCGGAATCCATCAACAGCGTGCGATCGCCCAACTGAGCCAGGGTGACAGCCAGGTTCACCGCCGCGGTCGTTTTCCCTTCGCGCGGCAGAGCGCTGGTTACCAAGATCACCTGTGGCGGATGATCCGCTTGTGAAAGCAACAGCGACGTGCGCAATGCGCGGAAAGCTTCGGAGATTTGCGATTTCGGCTGAACGTAGGAAAGCAATTCGACGCGGGGACCAGACGCCGATTGGAGTGCTGCGTCGCCCTTTGCGCGCCGGCTGTAATTTCCATTTAAACCGGGGAGAGAGGGCACCACAGCCAGAGAAGGCAGGCCTGCGAGCGCTTCGATGTCATCTGGAGACTTTACGGTGTTGTCCAGGTATTCGCGGAAGAGCGCGAGCCCAACGCCACCGACGAGACCTACCAATACCGCAAGGAGAATATTGCGCGCTTTTTGAGGTCTTGAGGGGCTCGACGGCGTAAGCGCCGGATCGACGATTCGAATATTGCTGGATTTCAAGCCGGCGGTAATTCCGGCTTCCTTCAACTTTTGCAGCAGGCCGTCGTAAAGCTGCTTGTTTGAGTCCGCATCGTGCTGAAGAATTTGATACTGGACGAGCTTCTCGGCCATGTCATTCGCTTCGGCCTTTTGTCTATCGAGATTTTGCTGCAAGAGCTCGACACGATCTCGAGAGGTGTTGTAATCCTGCTCGACCGTCTCAATGAGCGTCTTTCGGGCTTTCTCCAGATTCTGTGTCACTTCCTTTTGCTGGGCGGCGATTCTCAAAACCTTCGGATAATTCGGCCCGTATTGATCGAGGGCTACGAGGTACTGTTCAGCCAATTCAGCCTTATGTCTAAGGAGTTCTTGAATCACCGGATTCGCTTGCGCGGCCGGCAACGCATCCACGTTTCCAGATACGGCCATGCGATACAGCGCTTCCTTCTCCGCTAACTGTGTCTGCGCATCGGTCACTGCTTTGTTGAGGTCGCCCAGCTTCTCGGTCGTGATGTCCTGCTTTTCGTTCGTTCGCCAGATTTGATTTTGCCGTTCATAGGCGATTCGTGCGTCTTCTGACTTTTCGACCTTGATTCTCAGTTCCTCGAGTTCGCCGGAAAGCCAGCTGGATGCCTGCGTTGTCGCATCGTACTTGCTGCGAAAGTTCTCTTCGATAAAGTTCTGCAGATGCGCGTTCACCACACGAGCCGCGAGTTGGGGGTCTTCCGCTTCGAACCCCACCTCGATCAGTCGGCTATTCGGCACGCGATGCACGCTCAATCGGCCAAGAAACGCACCGAGGATCGCGGGCCGCGCTTGCGACGTATTCCCGTGCGTCCACACCAGCGAATTCGCCACCCCGCCGAATTCCGGATAGCGCCCGAGATCCATGGACTTAATCGTTTGCAGCGCCAAAGTCTCACTCTGGAGAATCTTGGTTTGTGTCTCCAGGTAATTATCCATGTCCGTCAGTTCGTCGTACGAAGCAGTCGGCCCTTGAAAAGGAAGAACGCTTTGCGATTCACGATCCACTTCCACCCGCGCGGCCGCCTGGTACACCGGCTTCATTTTGAACGAAGCAATCGTAACGACGGTCACCACCGTGACGAGGAAAGTCAGGATGAGCCACTGATGCTTGCGTAAAATGATGAGATAGTCGAGCAGATGCGGCTCGCGCGGCATCTGCTCCCACGGAAGGATCGAAGGAGCAGGAATCACCGTAAGCGAATCAGCCGCTCTCCGGTCACGCGCGACGAGCCTGGATGCTTCTTCCATTTTTGTGAAGGCAGTCCTTTACTGGGTAGGCGGGTTATTATTATTGTTTCCGCCACCATTATTCAGAGTAGAACGATAAATTAAAAGACCACTGCCGATGCTGACGGCCGCTTGGAGCCCTTGGACTGCAACCTTTTTGGCCAGACTGTCCGGAATGTATAAAATGTCGTTCGATTTCATCGCCACGTCTTCGGACTTATCCTTCTCGATCTGCTTGATATGCACCGGAATCGCTTCGCGTTCACCGGTCTTCGGATTCACCCGGTAAATTACGGCGTCATTCGGCTTCGCATAACCGCTCGTGCCCCGCGCCAGGGCCACAGCCTTCAATACCGTGGGTGGTTCTCCATGGCTCTGTATCGCGTACCCGCCAGGCTGAGTTGCACCTCCGCCTAGCACGTAAATAATGCCCGCCTTGGGCACCTCGATCACGTCGCCCCCGAATACCTGGATGTTGAACGAAGCATTTCCAGTGTCGAGAAGATCCTGTAGCTGAATCCGGATTGTCTGCACTCCCGAATTCGAGTTTGAAGCACCGGAAGTTTCGGCGACAGGCTTCACAAATTCTTGCTGAGTTTTACGCGTGACCAAAATAACCGTTCCGGCGCTGTCAGAGATGCCTCCCGCATTTGCCAAGACCTCGAGCAGGGTCGTCGGACGCAGCAATTGCGTCGTCATCGGGTGCCCCACCGCCCCCAGAATCGTCACGGGCTGGCTGTTTTGCTCTTTCACAAACACGGACACCTGCGGATGAGATACCAGCCCTGTCTCGATGAGCTTCTCTTGAATCGTTTGTTCGAGTTGAAACGGGGAGACGCCGGCTACATGAATTCTGTCGTGGACAAGAGGCAGGGCTATATTTCCGCTGCTGCTTACGCGGACGTCGCGCGAAAGCTCGGGGACGTCAAATACATCGATATGAATCACATCACCGGCTCCGATCGGAATATCGGTGACTGTCGGTTTGGCGATGTGGGAAAGCTGCTCGATTCGTTCGTTCGTCTGCTGCGTTGTTTCTTCTTGGGTCTGGCCGTACGCAGCCTGCAGGCACAAGAAAGCCAATAAGAGCCCTATTGAAACAGGCCTGCACACCCAGTCCTGCGCCCTGCGGACTGTGACACTCATAAGATAGATAACCCCGACAAATACTATGCCTAGCCTAACCACTCCTGTCAATCAAGGGGTTTCCACATCGGCTCGGTGGGACACGCATCGCGTTGGAATGATTCTTTCAGATCCCTTTGAATTCACCGCCGTCCATTCGCAGCGAAGCTCCAGTCAACCACTTCGCCTGGGCCGACACCAAGAAGGCCAGAAGATCCGCAATCTCTTCCGGCTGGCCAAATCGAGCGATGCCGGATTCCTCTGGATACTTCTTGATCGCTTCCTCCACGGTCATGTGATGCGCGGGCGCCCACTTTTGAAAAAAGGATTGCCGCCGGCCCGTCATCACGGCTCCCGGCGAAACGCTGTTCACCTGAACGCCGTCCTTGATTCCTTGCTCTGCGAACGCTTTCGCGAGAGCGATAATCGCCGCATTGGTCGCAGCCACCGCGGCAAATCCCGGCTTGGGGTCATAAGCGGCAAGCCCCGAAAGCAGCACAACAGAACCCTTGGCAGCCTTCAAGGCATCCCAGGCTCGTATCGTCAGCCGGCGCGCTCCGTGAAACTTCAGCGCCATCCCATCATCCCACTGCGCATCCGTCATCTCGAACAGATCGATTTGAGGCACGGCCCCGGCGATATTCACCAGCGCGTCAATCCGGCCGAAGTGCCCGAGTGTCTCCTTCACGATCTTTTCAGCGGCCGCCGGCTCGCGCAGATCCAGTGAAAGCACGAGGCTTTCAGCTCCCAAGGACTTCGCCTGTTGAGCTGTCTCTTGCAGGTGCTCTTCGTCCCGTGCGACCAGTGTGAGAGACGGAAAATCCTTCGCCAACCGAAGCGCAGTGGCTTTTCCAATTCCCTGGCTGGCGCCGGTAACGATGGCTACAGAATTTGGCATCGTTGGCTCCCCTCAATGGTTCACAAAGGTTTCATCGCTACTCGCTACTCGCCCCTCGCGCTCCGGGCTTTCTCGCTTGAAATCTTCTCGCGCACTGCCTCCGACATGATCTCCACCACAAAATGCGGCGCCGTATACATCGGGCTGTGGTCCACCGGATAAGAGTGGATTTTCGCGCCCATCCGTTCAGCCATGAACCGCTGCGTCGTCGGTTTGATCATGCGATCTTCTTCCGCAAGCAAGTACCAGGTTGGCTTCATCTTCCATGTCGGTGTGGGGGTCACTTCTTGAATGCATTTCACGGCAATCGGTCGTTGCACTGCCGCGGAGATAATTTTTTGCTCGGCGGAAGCTTTATGAAGCACTGCATTGCGAAAGCCCGCTTCTGGCATCCAGATGAAGCCGTGCCGGTCGGGTTCTAAATGAGGTGCCTCCGGATGCGGCTTCTCGCGATAAAAGACTTGCGCCACCGTTTCACCGTCGCCCGGAGCGAGCGCCGCGATATACACGAGAGCTTTGATTCGCTCGTCGGCAGGCCCGGCAATCACGGCCCCGGCATACGCATGCCCAACGAGCACGACGGGCCCGCTGGTTCTCTCCAGTACTCTTGATAGGGCCGCGATGTCATCGCTCAGCGACGTCAGAGGAATTGGGGCGCAGACCACATCGAGGCCCAGCCCGTGCAGCGGCAGAATGACGTTCTGCCAACACGAGCCGTCGGCCCACGCCCCGTGAACCAAAATAATCGTTCCGTTCTCAGCACCCATCTGGAAATCTCGCCTTTCGTTCTGACGCTATATTACGTTCGCTTCCAAAAACTCTTTCATCGCCGCTGCAATCTCCACCACATGCGTCTCCAGCGCAAAATGCCCCGTATCCAGCATCTTCACCTGCGCGCTAGGAATGTCCCTTCGGAACGCTTCCGCTCCTGCAGGAATGAAGAAAGGATCGTTCTTGCCCCAAATGGCCAGCAAAGGCGGCTTCAATTTACGAAAATATTCCTGAAATGCCGGATAGAGCGCCACGTTCGAGGCGTAGTTCAAAAACAAATCCAGCTGAATGTCTTTGTTTCCGGGCCGCTCCATCAGCGCCATGTCCAACGTGTACGATTCCGGCGCAACGCTATCTGGGCTAGCCACTCCGTGCGTGTACTGCCAGCCCTTGCCTTCCAGCGTCAGTACATTCTTTGCAATCGCTTCGCGATTTTCGGCATTCGGGAAAGCCCAATATTTCCGGATCGGTCCCCACGCATCGCCGAGCCCTTTTTCATAAGCATTGCCGTTCTGCGAAACGATCGCCGTAATCCGTTCCGGATGAGCCATTGCCAGGCGGAAACCCGTCGGCGCTCCATAATCGAAGACGTAGAGCGCATAACGATCGAGCCCAATCGCCTTCGTGAAAGCATCTACCGTCGCCGCCAAAGCGTCGAACGTGTACGTATACTTCCGCTCCTCCGGCACTTCCGTAAACCCAAAACCAGGCAAGTCCGGCGCGATCACCCGGTAGCGATCCGCCAGCCGCGGCATCAATTCGCGAAACATAAACGACGAAGTCGGGAATCCATGCAGCAAAAGAACCACCGGCGCCTGCGGATCCCCTGCTTCTCTATAAAACACTTGGACGCCATCGGCTTCAACCCTGCGAATGGATGTAACAGGCACCGCAGAGCGAGCGGCCTCCGTACTCGACGCCCCCACTTTTTGCCTTTGCGCAGAAACATTTTGAGCCATCAGGAATACCTCCTCATATTATTTGCCCTAGACGCCGGAAATATTAGGTGGAGCAGGCCTTTCGATTCGACGCTCGGTTGATGCGTTTTGTTGATAGTTGACCAGAACGATTCAATTGCGCAGTCACTCCGGTCGCTTTTAAAATGTGATCGCTGTTCAAATCCGATGTTCAAATCGCTGTTCAGATCGATGATTACTGCACAGGTAAATGCCCGGCAATCGGGTAATCACCCGATTGCAATCGACACGTCGCCACTCGATGCCACGTCTCGTGACATCGGTCGCAAGCTTCGGCAGCGCATTGTCCAGGATCCGCAAGCGCGCCGCGCTGTGAGTGCCCGTGTTTGGCTTCACTCCGTAGTCGTTCACTGATTGTTCGCCTTTGATTCGGGTTGCGCTGATCGAGACGGTGCCGCGGGCTTGGTGATGTCGTCCAGATATGCGGGCGTTCCCGTGACGCGCTCTAAGGCGGGGTAACGCTCTCCATCGTGATAGTCGATGTTGGCGGTGGAAAGAAACGTATCCGACTGAAGCGTGATATGAATAGGCTCGGATTTGCCCTTCGCCTCGCGAATCGCAGCTCGAAGTCGATCGCCGGAGAAAACCTGTCCGTTGATAGCGATGATTTTGTAACCCGGAGCAAGTTTTGCCTTGGCAGCGGGGCTGTTCCAGCGGACGTCTTGAATGTTGCCGTCGCCACCCACCAAGAGGCCAATCGAGAACCAGGCGTCGACCGTGGGAACGGCTCCAGGAAGGCCGGCGAGAGCCGACTGGACCGCTGCTACGGAAGCATTCGGCTTGTCGGCGTACACCAATTTGTAGCCGCCTCGCTCAATGCCGGCAAGATCGGCGTGCGGAGTAATTTTGACAATCTGCTCGCGGAGAAAGGTCACCCAATCATATGGCGCCACCGCATTCAGGTCTTGGACCAGTTCGTCAAAAGTATAGGTAACGATCAGCGGCCCGGTGTTGCCGCCCTTTCCCAGAAAAATGTGCTGGAAGTCGTCGAGAGACTTCTGATTGTTGGTCAACTTGCGAATGAGCGTGTCGGCATCCAGCCAGACGAGTTGTCCCTCATCGTAATAGTCCTGACCGCGCCTCCAATTGGACCAGGCCTGACCGCCGGCGCGAAGAACGCTGGCGGCAATTGCGGTGTCTTCCGTCGACCGCCACTCGCGGCCGGGCGTGTAGTCGAGATTGGCAGCGGATTGGGCAAGAATATCGCGGTATTGCGCCTGCGACTTCAATCCTGCGCGTGCGGCAAGGATGTTGCCGAGGTATTGCGTCATACCTTCGTACACCCAGAGCAAAGCGCCTTGCTGCGCCGTGGCGAAATCCGGTTGGTAGAGTCCCACGGGGCGGCGATACTTGCCGTTCCATGAGTGGCTGAACTCGTGTGGAAGTAGGTCGGCGCCAGCCAGGAGATAGCCTTCATCTGAGAAAAATTTCTCAGGCACTCCGTATTCGGAGGATTGGCCGTGTTCCAGAGTTACGTCGCTGCCAATAACGTCAGAAAGAGCCACAAGAAAATGGTAATCGTTGTAGTGGTGTGACCGGTATAAGGCATCCGCTTCGCGAACGAGATTCGCAATTTCAGCCTGCAGAGCTGGCGAAATTTTCGAATATTCGGGAGCATCGGAAGCCACGTCAACATAGTGCTTCGGCGAAATTTCCGGAGCCACAGCAAATTCCTGAAAGTATTGGCCGGTGAGTATCGGGGAATCCTCAAGCTGCTCAACATTTGTGACCGCAAAGTGAGTCGTGCTGCCGGGAGAAGGAAGAGGATACGCGCCGCCACCGATAGGAGATAGTGCCGTGCCGACGCTCCAACCGGCGGGAACAATCAACGATGGCTGGATGGGAATGTCGCGGACTGGCGTGTTGGCGGGATAGAGCATGAGCGTCTCCCAATCGAGCAGCGCCAACTTCTGCGTGATATTTGTGGTAACGATGCAATCGAGATGCGCGTGAAGCGTGGTGATTCCCTCGGGAATCGTCACGTGAAACTGGTAGAGGTCCACATCGTCGCGGCGCCACGCGAGTGGCCGGCCGTTGGCGGTGAACACCACACCCGTGATGTTAGCGACCGGGCCTAAAGGTTGGTGAGTGCCGGGAATCCATTTGGGAGTGGTAAGCGAGAGCGGGCCAGCGGTCACCGGCAGATCGACTTCAGCGTGATAGAGCTTGCGAGGGGCGTCAGAAAGATCGGCGGTGATCTGAATCGGTGTCTTCTGGCTCTGCGCCCAAGCGGGTACGGCAAGAAGCAAGCACACCGTCAGGAGCCATTTGCGCATTCGCCCTCCTCACCTTCTATCGTTGTTCAAATGGCAGGAGTCTACCACGCGCGGCCGAACTCCCGGGTAAGGACTCACCACGCCGTTTTCGACGAGTCATTCGCCGACACAGTGGACCGAGCCGAACGCCGCAGTGCCCCAACCCTCAGCCTGTCGCCAGAGAAACAAAACAAAAAAATCAGCGTGGCGTTTTAGCAAAAGCAGTGAGTCGCGGACACATGGTGTAGCCGAATTTATTCTGACGAGTACTATTTCGCAAAAGCCTTGACTGCCACAGACCGCGCACCTAACATGCGCTTCCCGAATCGCTTTCGCACAACGATTTTCTGGAGGACTTAATGCCACGCTGCCTGCGCGTGCTCGCTGTGGAACTAATTCTGCTTGCGGCGCCTATTGCTGCGCTGGCTGGTCCGCCAAAGCCGCTGGTGTTCGAGATCTCTTACTCGAAGGAGCTGTCGGCGTCGCCGATGGACGGGCACATCCTCCTGATAATCTCGAAGGGCGATTTGCCCATCGCAGCGGGCTTCGGGGTGCAGGAGGGAATCGAGACGCAGCAGGCGTTTGGAGTGGATGTGGACGCTTGGCAGCCGGGCACACCGGTGCGCGTGGATTCGTCCACGCTGGGGTATCCGCTCGAGAGCCTGCGCGAATTGGTCCCCGGCGAATACTCATTGCGGGCCGTGCTCAACGTTTACGAAACGTTTCACCTGGGCAACGGCAAGGTGGTGAAGCTTCCGCCGGACAAAGGCGAAGGCCAGCACTGGCAAACCAAGCCCGGAAATTTCCTGAGCGAGCCGCAAAGGCTGCATCTCGATCCTGAAGCGTCAGGCACGATTCGCATCACGCTTGACCATAAGATTCCTCCGATCGAAGAAGAACTGGCCGAGGTGGACTCGGTGCTCGACTGGCGCCCGATTGCGCATCCGGCGAGCGTGGAGGACAACAAGTGGGAAAAGCATGTCCACATGCGCAGCGAGCTGCTCTCGAAATTCTGGGGACGTCCAACCGAAATTGGAGCGGTGGTATTGGTGCCGGATGGCTGGGAGGAACATCCGGATGCGCGTTATCCGGTTCTGATTGCGGAGGATCATTACCATCGGCACTTTTTCCCCGGCTTTCGCACCACGCCTCCTGATGCCGAGCGCCAGAACGCCGTACGAAAGACGGGCACGAATGCCGTTCAGGATTGGGTGCCGGGCCGAGACAGGGAACGAGAGCTGCAGGAAACAGGCTGGAGATTTTTTCAGGATTGGACGAGCGGACGGCTGCCGCGCGTGCTGATCGTGATGCCGCAGCACGCGAATCCGTATTTCGATGATTCCTATGCGGTGAACTCAGAGAACCTCGGCCCTTATGGCGACGCGATCATGCACGAGCTGTTGCCCATGCTCGAAAAGAAATTCCACGGACTAGGGCAAGGCTGGGCGCGCACTGTGTTCGGCGGATCGACGGGCGGATGGGAAACGCTGGGCGTGCAGGTATTTTATCCTGACGAGATCAATGGCGCGTGGGCCGGCTGTCCCGATCCGATCGACTTTCGCGCGTACGGACCGGTGAACATATACGAAGACAAAAACGCATATTTCCGCGAAGGGCCTTTTATGAAGGTGCCGCTGCCTGAGAAGCGCAAAACCAACGGGATCATCGACACCACAATGGAGGTGGAGAATCGTCACGAGCTGGTCCTTGGGACGCATGGCCGTTCCGGGGAACAGTGGGATATCTGGCAAGTGGTTTTCGGGCCGATGGGCGATGACGGCTACCCCAAAGCGATCTGGGACAAGCGCACGGGCGAAATCGACAAGTCCGTGGCTGACTACTGGCGCGAGCACTCCGACCTGACCTACATCATGAAACGCGACTGGGCGACGCTGGGGCCGAAGCTCGCGGGCAAACTGAATTTTGCGGTGGGTGACATGGACACCTGGTACCTGAATAATGCGGTGCACCTGGCCGAATCGGTGCTCACCGACCCGAAGCTATTTCCCCCGGCGAACGCAACGTTCAAGTACGGCCCCCTTCAGCCGCACTGCTATCAAGGGCTCGCGCTCAACGCGCCGGCCATCGAGCGGTCGAACGAATTGCAGGCGCGCATCTGGGAAATGGTGAAGCACATCGAAGACACAGCGCCCGCCGGTGGCGACGTGAAAAGCTGGAAATACTGACGATAAGCGTCCGGGCCTTTGCTAGGAGAGATCCGAAATCATTCGCTGACTACCGAGCCAAATGGAATCCAGTGCCTGCCGTTGAACCGGATCAGGAACAGCTGCTTGATGGGCTGGTAGTCGGTGGGGGTCGTGGTGATTTTGATTCCTGGGCGCAGCATACCGAGCTCAAGGTCGAGATTGCTGGCTTGCTTCATCACGTTGGCGCGCGTTAGATCGTCGCCGCATTTCTTCAGGACTTCCACCAAGGCTTCCGCGCGTTCGTAGCCTGCTACGTTGTTCTGATCCCGAAGACTCGCCTGCGGATTATATCTGCTCATCCAATCCAGGAAATCGCGCACAGCGGGATCGCTGCGCGCTTGCGGATCGAACCACGATTTCGAGCGCGCGTTTGAGATGATTCCCGTTGCCTTCTCGAGGCCGGCGGGATCGAGAAAGACGGCCACCGAGAGCGAAGCGTTGGGGATGAACTGCAGCGGATGCCAGTTGGCATCGTAAGCCGCGCGAATCGATTGCGTGGCGAACGCTCCGATCGAGAGATTCAGAAAAACATCGGCGCCTGAATTTTTAAGCACGGCGATCTGGGGCTCGAGCGTCGCATCTGACACCTGATACGAGACCTCTTTGACGATCGTGGCGGACGCGTGGTCGCCGAGTCCGACGCGGGCACCAGCGAGATAATCTTTTCCTGTGTCGTCATTGGCGTAAAGCACGGCAATTTTAGCGCCGGGCTTGTTCTGCAGAATGTACTTTGCGTAGGCAGCGCCCTCGGAGCGGTAACTAGCAAAGAACCCCATCGTCCAGGGAAAGTGCGAGGGATCGTCGAATACCGAGGAGCTGGACTCAACAAAGAGCTGCGGCACTTTCTTTTCGTTCAGGTAGGGGCTGATTGCAAGGTTGCTGTCAGTCCCGATCGAGCTGAAAATCAGCAAGACTTGGTCCTTTTCGACCAATTGATTTGCGAGATCGAGAGTTTTCGCCACCTCGGAACCATTGTCGAGGCTGATGAAATCGATCTTCCGGCCATTCACGCCGCCGCGATCGTTGATCATCTGGAAGTAAGCAGCCTCAGCACGGGCGATCGCTCCGTATTCTTTGCCCCAGCCGGTATAGGCGGCGATGTTACCGATTTTGATTTCGCTGTCGGTGGCGCCCGGATCGTATTTCTTCTGAGCGGAAAGCAGGGGGACGATTACCAGGGCGACGAGCAGAATGAAGGGAGCTGTGCGACTGGTCATGCTGGTCATGGTTGTCGTTCCTGCTAGACGCTGCTCTTCGCGGCGATTGCAGCCGTATTGTTAAGTACCACAATCGAGCGTTGCTATGGATGAGAAATCTGCGAGAGCAAGAATGGAGGCGGGAAGCTTTTGGCTCCCGCCTTTCCCTGGTTTAATTGCCATTTGAATTGAAGGCGGCTGCGATCAAACTTCGCACCCCTCCTGCACATCCATGACGATGAGCGTCACGTCGTCGCGTTGCCGCTGGCCCTTAGAGAAAGCTGACACCTCATCCAGAATGCATTCGATGACTCGCTCTGGCGTCGAATCGACGCACGAGCACGAGCGCAACAAATTCTCGAGCCTTTGCATTCCCCACAGCTCGCCCTCGCCGTTCTCCGCTTCTGTGATTCCGTCCGTATAGGCGACAAGAACGTCGCTGACCTCGAGCTGAAAAGTGGTGGCCGGAAATTCTGAATTGGGCGAGATTCCCACCGGGATTTCGGTGGATAGCAGATGGTGAAGCTCGCACGATTCCCCTCGCGGCCGAACGACAAGCGGCGGATTGTGACCGGCATTCACGTATCTCAGAATCCGTGTGGACGGTTCGTATTCCGCGTAGAAAAGCGAAGCGAAGAAATGATCGGGCGAAGAGTCGTGAACGAGACGATTGACGTCGCCGATGAGCGCGGAAAGATCCAAATGCGGATGGAGAGCTTGCGCTCTTAGCGACGCTTGAAGACTCGCCATCAGCAGCGCCGCGCCGATTCCCTTTCCTGAAACGTCGCCAATCGCGATGCCCCAGCGCCCATTCGGCAAGGAAATAAAATCGTAATAGTCGCCGCCAATCCCATAGGCCGGCTGATAGAAGGTTTCGCAGGAGATGCACGGAATCGAAAGATTGCGCGGCGGGAAGAATGCTTGTTGCACATCCTTCGCACCTTCCAAGTCCCTGCGGAGAGCTCTTTGAAATCCCGAATCGGATTCGGATCGCTTGAGAAATTCGAGGAGCGTCTCCACGTGATTGCGCAAAAGCAGCCCGGACTCCCTGGCTTGTCCTCGATTGAGAGCATCAATAATCGGCTGGTGCGATTCGACTATTTCGGGGAGATCTTTTGAAACTTTTGCGATTGCTCCGCGGATTCGCAAATCGACAGCCAGGCTGTTCCAGACGCGAAGCAAGACTTCGTTCTGAGCGGCTTGCAGGATGGCTCGATGAAATGCCACGTCGTGTTCCACGAACGAATCGAGATCAAGGCGGCGGAATGATGCGCGCATGGCATCCAGCTCTTGTTGCAGCATGGCGGTGTTGCCTTTCAGCGCCGGCGCTGCGGCTCGTCCGGCGATTTCCTCCAAAGCAGCTCGGATCTCGTAAGCCTGCAGCATCTCTTTTGTGGTAGGGGCATGGAAGACTACCGACGCGTTTCCGGAAAGCGTAACCATTCCAAGTGTTTGGAACTCTCTCAGCACTCGCAAGATGGACTCCTCATCCAGTTGGCATTTTGCGGCGATTTCGTAAACTCTTACCGACTCGCCAGAGTGGCCATGACCATTGAAGAGCTGAGCCGCTAATCGACGCCTCGCCAAGTTGCCAGGCTGTTGGTTGTGGGTTTCATCTGCATTCCTTTCGAAGTTACTGCGATTTGACAAAACCATTACACGCTCCTCAATTTTTGTTCTACTGCTCGTAGAAGGGCACGCTGAGCACGTTTCTCCACGTTTCCCCAGCATGAGCCTACGGAATTGATGCAATTCAGGTGTGACGTTTCCGTGCGGTTTCCGTGGAATCTTTGTGACGCTGGGGCACATCCACTTAGTGGGAGAAAACACGGCAGTTAAGCTGTTACGATTCGTAACGCAATGGCAGCGGTTAAAACATATGCATTATTGCTCCTATAGGATGGCCCTTGGATACACTGCAGGACAGGTCTTATGCGATGAAGTCGTTCCAGTTATTTCGGCTTGATTCGGCCAACCAGTGCCTCTGGCGCGAAGACGAAAGGGTACAAATCACCCCGAAGGCTTTCGATGTTCTACGTTATATGGTGGAAAACGCGGGGCGGTTGGTTACGCAGGATGAGCTTCTCGAGGCTCTTTGGTCGGAAACGTATGTAAATCAGGAAGTCCTTCGAAAATACATTCTGGAAATCCGCAAAGTACTCGGCGACCGGCCGGAAAAGCCGGAATTCATTGAAACAGTGACGAAACGCGGATACCGGTTTATCGCGCCGGTGGTGGATGAAAATGTGGAGGAGGCGTCCGATTTATCGAGGGAGCATGCAGCAGCAGCTGCATCTGCAGAGCCTGCAATAGCTGAGCAGCTTCCACGGGAAGCGATTGCTTCAGAGCGACAAGCTTCCTCTGGCGAACGCAAGTTGCGGAAGCTTGCCATCATTCAACTGCTGGCCGTGATTGCCGCGGCAGGGCTAGCCGGGTACTTGTGGTTCGCGCGAAATAAGCCGAAAACTTACTCGACTAATAATACATCGATCGCCGTGCTGCCCTTTGTGGACATGAGCACCACCAAAGACCAGGAGTATTTTTCGGACGGATTCGCCGAGCAGCTGATCAATGACCTCGCGAAAGTTTCGGGCCTGAAGGTCGTCGGGCGCTCCTCATCTTTCCAGTTCCGTGACAAGGATGTGGATCTGCGCGACGTTGGACGAAAGCTCGGCGTCGCAAATGTTCTCGAAGGAAGCGTGCGGCGCGAGGGCAACCACGTGCGCGTTACCGCGGAGTTGGTCAAGACGTCCGATGGTTTTCAACTTTGGTCGCAAACGTATGACCGCGAGATAAACGGCATCTTTCGAGTGCAGGATGAAATCGCTCTAGCCGCAACCGGAGCTTTGCAAGTAAAGCTTCTGGGCGGCGCCGGGCGCGGCGAAGCTTCCACGCTGCGTAGCGCAAATCCCGAGGCGTATCAGGCGTACCTGCAGGGGAAATACTTCGCCGCTCGCGGGATGGACAGAGAGGATCTCGACAAAGCGCTCTCATACATTGAGCAGGCCATCCAGCTCGATCCCAACTACGCCGCGGCTTGGGCGCAACTTTCGCAGGTGCTGGAAACGATGGCCGGCTACGGCTTTATCGAGAGCAGCCAAGGATTTCGTCGCGCGAGAGAGAGCGCGGAGAAAGCGATTTCGCTCGATCCGGATCTGGCCGCTGGCTACTTGCGGTTGGCCACGATCCAGATGAGCCATGATTGGGATTGGGACGGGGCCGAAGTCTCTTTGAGAAAAGCCGCGATGCTGGAGCCGGGCAGCGCCGAAGTCATAAACGGCCAAGCCTACCTCGCCAGAAGGCTGGGCCGTACGGACGAGGCGATCGAGCTATACAAGCTCGCAGTGGGGCTCGATCCGCTCAGAGCAGATTTTCAGCTGACGTTGGGATATGAGCTGTTCGACCAAGGTCGCTATGAGGAAGCATTGGCCGCGCTGCAAAAGGCTGAGCAATTGAATCCGCAGCTTTCGTCTTTGTATATGACTCGCGGCAAGATTTTCTTCTCGGAAGGGCGTAAAGAGGAGGCTCTTGCCGAAATGGAGAAGGAGAAACGAGACGGCGAGAGATGGACGGGTGAAGCATTGGCTTATTACGCGCTCGGCCGCACCGAGGATTCCAATAGGGCGCTCAAACAACTCATCGCCACTCATCAAGATGACTCCGCCTTTCAAATTGGCGAGATCTACGCATATCGCGGGGAAACTGACAAAGCATTCGCCTGGCTCGATCGGGCCTATCGACAGCGCGACTCCGGCCTGCCCGAGATGAAGACCAGTCCGCTGATGAAAAGCCTCCTTCAGGATCCGCGCCGCGCCGAATTGTTGAGGAAAATGGGGCTGCCCGATTAGAGTAAGTTCGTTGAGGGGCTCGGGGCGGGCCTTTCCGCAAGCATATCTCCAACTTATTGAAACCACAGAGCTACAAACCCATCCAATGGGTGCATCATCGGGGCGGTTTGCAGCGGATCTCACCTGCTGCGGAAATCATGAGGCATTGTTGATGAAGCGTAGATTCTGGCGGATATGTGTGCTGACCTCCATGCTGATGCCTGCGGCAGTCGCGAGTTTTGCCCAGGACGCAAAAACGCTCGCCAAGACGCTGCCGGTTCCTGACGAGCGCTACAAGCTGGATATTTTGCTGGTGGTGGCGCATCCGGATGACGAAGCAGCGGCCACCGCTTATCTCGCGAAGGCGATGGATGAAGGCAAGCGCGCAGGTGTCGCATACGGAACGCGTGGAAGCAGCGGCGCCAATGAAGCAGGAACGGAACAGGCTGCCGCTCTCGGCGACATCCGCGAAGTGGAAGCTCGACGGGCGCTTGCGAAGTTGGGGATTACGGACGTGTGGTTCGTCGGCGGCCGCGACACGGCGTCGCAAGATGTGCTGCAGTCACTTTCGAGCTGGGATCACGGTGAAGTGCTCGAGCAGATGGTGCGAATTGTTCGGCTCACGCGGCCAGAGGTGATTCTCACGTTCTTGCCGGGCACCTTCATAGGCGAAGACCACGGCGATCATCAAGCGGCGGGCGTGCTGGCGACTGAAGCGTTTGACCTGGCCGGCGATCCACTGGTGTTTCCCGAGCAGGTGACTGGTCCGATGCGGCGCCTCGAGCCCTATTTTGATAATTTGCGTCCGTGGCAGCCGAAAAAAATCTACTACTTTGCAGACGCGAGCCGCGAAGACATTTTCAAAGGTAAGGGACCGAGCATCTCGCTCACAGACATTTCGAAGTCAACCAAGCAGCCCTATTGGCGGATGGCGCTTGGATCGTTCCTGTCGCATGAGACGCAGGCGAAAGCGTACATCGATTCGTTCGCGAAAATGGATGAAGCCGAGATCGAGAAGAAAGCGACAGCCAACGGCTGGACGCAGCCGCTGGATTTCGTGCTGGGAAAATCGCTGGTCGGCGGCAGCGTGACGGGCGATATTTTCGAAGGCATCACACCCGGGGCAATCGCTTTTCAGCGAACACAAGCTGCGTCGGCGCCTGAACTTCCCGACGTGGCAATCGAGCTGGCCGGGCCCTGGAACTTCTACGCAGAATTTCGTCGCGCCCACGGCCTCGAGAATCTGCCGCATCCCGAGCCTCCGGAAATTGCGCTTCAAGCGGGGACCACCCTGGTGATTCCTCTCTGGTTGCGCAATGAAACCGCTTCGGCCCAGGAAATCACGCTGGCGGTGGATTTGCCCGCCGGATGGAAGGTGGAAAGCGGCGACGGGAAATTTCTTGTGGCGGCAAAACAAGTGGCAGCTTTGCGAGTCGAGATCAGCCTGCCGGCATTGAGCGATGCGAAGGCAACAAAACAAGACGCCCAGGAAGTGACAGTTCACGGCACCTCGAATGGAAAATCGATTGGAACCGTGAAGATGCGAGTCGAGCTGCGGAAGAGAGCGCTTCCCGAGTAGCGTTCAATAATGCCGGTACTCGAAATGTGAGACTATAGCGGCGCCGAATCCACGAGTTGCATAAACCGAATCGTAGCGGGAGAGGGTGCGAGTGGCCGAAAAGCTGGTGATGGTGGGAGTATTGCCGGAAGCGATCGTGCTCGACGCAGGCGATCAGGCTGTATGGTATTCGAACGCCGGGAATCTGAAGATCGAATTTGACCCGCAGCGCTGCCCTTTCTCCTCCAATGTGTTTCAAGCGCCGCCAGGCATGCGTCTCGTAAGCGGACCGGTCAGATCGAGAACCAACCCCGGCTCGTACCGCTACCGGCTTTCGCTCAACGACGCCGTCGTTGCGCACGGCGAAATTCTTCTGCGGGAAAAATAGCTAAGGCTTTTTCCGGCAGCGCCAATTTCGAAAAAGTCACCAGCAAACGGAAGACCTTACGGCAACTGAACGTGCGCTATGTGAAGCACCACCACCCCAATGATAAGGGCGACAAGAGCCAGCAGCAGAAGGTACTCACTCAGATCGGTACGTTCAGATTTAGCAAGATTCGCCGGGGAACGCGTACGTGATTTGGCCATCTTCTATTATTTCTTCGGCTCTTTGCGGTGGGCTGGTACCGACGACTGAGTCGAGAGTCAATTCGAGTTGTACGCCGGCCAGGAACGAGCGCGTTGCTGGTGCGACTAGCTCTGACCTGGGGTTTGAATAATGCCGACTAGCGGGGGACCAACCCCACGACGGGTACTATCCGCTATTTTACGCAGCTGCGCTATAGGAAAAATGCGCATTCAAGCTAAGTAGAATTCGGTATTGCGATCCGCTCGAGGAAGGTAGTTTACGAACAACCTGCCCCAGTTGATTCGTTCCATCGGACGCGGCAATATTCAGGTATCGCCGTTGAAGCTCAGCCTGCACGAAGGAACCACGTGGCCGACCAACTGACAATCAACCCCGGCGCAATCACGACAGCACACGGTAAGCTGCGGATCGAGCAGTTCGATGTGTTGATTGTGGGCGCGGGACTATCCGGCATCGGTGCGGCCTACCACCTGCAGACGGAATGCCCGGGCAAGAGCTTCGCAATTCTGGAAGCGCGCAACGCGACCGGCGGAACATGGGACCTGTTCCGCTACCCGGGCATCCGCTCCGATTCCGACATGTTTACGCTGGGCTATCGCTTTCGTCCGTGGCGCGAGTCGAAGGCGATCGCCGATGGACCCTCCATTCTGCGCTACATCCGCGAAACCGCCGCCGAACACGGCATCGACCGCAAAATTCGATTCGGCCATCACGTTACGCGTGCGTGCTGGTCATCAGAAGATGCTCGATGGATGGTCGAGGCCACCGACGCAAACGGCGAGGCTGTCCGATTCGTCTGCAATTTTCTTTATATGTGCAGCGGCTACTACGACTACTCGGAAGGCTACATGCCGGGCTGGCCGGGAATGGAACGATTCCGCGGCCAAATCGTGCATCCGCAGAAATGGCCCGAGGATTTGAAATATCGCGGCAAGCGGATTGTGGTGATCGGAAGCGGCGCAACGGCGGTCACGCTGGTTCCCGCGCTGACCGACGAAGCAGCGCACGTCACGATGCTGCAGCGTTCGCCGACTTACATCGTCGCGCGGCCCTCGCAGGATGTGATTGCCAATTTTCTACGCAAGATTCTGCCTGCACGCGCTGCTTATGCCATGGTGCGCTGGAAGAATGTGTTGATCCAAATGTATTTCTACAATCTCGCTCGGCGAAAGCCCGAAAAAACGAAGAAAGGAATCCTGGCGCTGGTCGAGAAAGAGCTGGGGTCTGAATACGATGTGAACAAACATTTCTCGCCGCGCTACAACCCATGGGATCAGCGCTTGTGCTTGGTTCCCGATTCAGACTTATTCGCCGCGATTCGCGCGGGCAAGGCTTCGATCGTCACGGATGAGATTGAGACGTTTACCGAAACAGGTTTGCGCCTGCGTTCGGGCGACGAACTCGAAGCCGACATCATCGTGACGGCAACCGGTTTGAGGCTGAAGCTGCTGGGCGGGCTGCAAATCATTGTCGACGGCAAGCCGGTCGAAATGTCGCGGACACTTGGCTACAAAGGAGTGATGTTCAGCGATGTTCCCAATCTTGCCTCCGCATTCGGATATACGAATGCCTCGTGGACGCTGAAAGCGGATCTGACAGCTGCATACGTTTGCCGCTTGCTGAATTACATGGATGAAAAGGGATTTGCCGCCTGCGTTCCGCGCAGAGGTGACTCGGACATTGTCGAGGAGCCCATGGTGAATTTCACGTCCGGATATTTTCAGCGAGCCAGCGCGATTCTACCGAAGCAAGGCTCGAAAAAACCGTGGAAGCTTTACCAGAATTACGCGCTGGACACGCTGGCGCTGCGGCTTGGCAAAGTGGACGACGGCACGCTGGAATTCAGCCGCCGCAAGAACGGGAATCGCCCGGATTCTGAGCGGTAAACAACTGAGCTGCCAAGCAAACGCACAGAAGCCGCGACGATCTAAGCCGCAACAGTCAGAAACCATAAAATACGAGGCTATTGAGCGACTGCCTTCACAGCCTCGACGATGTGGCGCGCCGAAATTCCGAAAGCGTCTACTAGCTCATCGGGCTTGCCTGAATGCGGCATGCCGTTGACTGCCAGCAGCTTGAATTTCGAAGGCGCAGCTCCGGCTTCGGCCAGAGCTGTGAGCACCGCTTCACCGAGTCCGCCTTCCGGCCAGTGATCTTCTACCGTGACGAGACGCCCGCCGGTGGCTTTGATTTGTTCGGCGAGCGCTTTGCCGTCGATTGGCTTGACGCAGTAAAGATCGATTACGCGAATCGCCGTGCCTTGCGATTTCAATTGATCGGCGGCTTTCAGCGCTTCGTGCAGCGTGATGCCGGCGCCGACTACCGTCACTTTATCCTGCGCGGTTTGCCTCGGGACCTTGAATCCGGGAAGCGGAAACTTTTCGTCCTTCGAATAGAGGATCGCGGTCTTGGGACGCGAGGTGCGCAGGTAGTTGATGCCGGGACGGCGAGCCATCGTTTCCGTCAAGCGCTCGGTGGAAATCGCATCGGAAGGATAAAGAACGGCCGAACTGTGCACGGCGCGCATCATGGCGATATCTTCGAGCGCCATTTGCGAAGGGCCGTCTTCGCCAATCGAGACGCCGCAATGCGAACCGCACAGATTGATATTCGCGCGGCTGATGGCGGCCATGCGCACCTGGTCATACGCGCGCGAATGGAAACAGGCGAACGTGTCGAGGAACGGAACTTTGCCACGCGCGGCGAGACCGGCACCAAGGCTGATCATATTTTGTTCGGCGATGTAGCCCTGGCAGAAGCGGTCGGGATAGGCGTCGCCAAAAAATTCAGAGAAAGTGGAATTCTTCACGTCGCAGGAAACCGCTACGACATGCGGATTCACCGCGCCGAGCCGCTTGAGCGCAAAGCCATAGGCTTCGCGTGTAGCAACCGGCTTTCCAGCTTCGTACTCCGGCGCAGGCGGAGCGGGAAAATCGGGAGGTGTGGGAAGCGGTTTACGCTCGTAGGATTTTCCGGGATCGGGCGGAACTACGGGCGGCGTGCCACCTTGTTCGGCGATAGCGCGGACGAGTTGTTCTTTCGAGAACGGTTTGCCGTGCCAGCCCATTTTGCTGGCAACTTCGGCGAAGCCGTGGCCTTTGATGGTGCGGGCGAGAATTGCCTGCGGGCGGCCTTTCGTCGCTTTCGCGCGATCGAGCGCTGCGAGAACTGCTGATACATCGTGGCCATCGATCACTTCGGTCGCAAAACCTTCGGAGTCAAACTTTTTGCGATACGTCTCCATATCGTGCTGATACATCGTGGGCTCGCTCTGGCCGAGCGCGTTGACGTCCGCGATTACAGTCAGGTTGTCGAGCTTGTAGTGACCGGCGAACTCCGCCGCTTCCCAGATTTGTCCTTCGGCCATTTCTCCATCGCCGAGCAGAACGTAAACGCGCGTGTCGCTTTTATCCATGCGCGCGCCGATTGCGAGGCCGGCGCCAACGGAGAGTCCCTGGCCGAGAGAACCGGTGGCCGCGTCGACACCGTGAATGCGTGGCGTAGGATGGCCTTCGAGCTCGCTCGAGAATTCGCGCAGCGTCATCACGCGTGAAACGGGAAACACTCCCGCTTCCGCGAGCGCGGAATAGAGCACGGGCGCCGCGTGGCCCTTCGACAGCACGAAGCGGTCGTCGTTATTTGAATTCGCATTCTTGGGGTCGAATTTCATGGCGTAGAAAAATATTCCGGCCATGAGCTCGGCCGCGGACATACAGGAGGTCGGATGGCCCGATCCGGCGGCCGTGGTGGACATCATCGAATAAATGCTCAAAAGACGCGCTTTTTGTTTGATGGCTTCAACTGTGGCTTGCGACGGCCCTGCGGAGGAAGTAACGCTCATAGCAGCTCCTTGAAAATTCGTAGTGGAAACCTAATCTTACCCGTTTCGGTTGCCGTCTGCGAACCAGTTTCTTTTTGTATCGGCAGAAGTACGCTGGCGCGTGAAAGACGGATTGCATTTCTGGGGTGCGAAACGTAGATTTGTCGCGCTGGCATAAGGGGATATTCATGGATGCGATTTCGATCACCGTAAATGGCAAAGCGCAGTCGGTGGAGGTGACTCCCGACACGCCGTTGCTTTGGGTGCTGCGCGATACGCTCGGTCTTACCGGCACAAAATTCGGCTGCGGCATGGCGCTGTGCGGCGCATGTACTGTACATGTGGATGGCGAGGCGACGCGCTCGTGCACAACGCGCATCTCGGCGGTGGCTGGCAGAAATATCACCACGATTGAAGGGCTCTCCGCCAATGGGCGCCATCCCGTGCAAACGGCGTGGCTCGATCAACAGGTGGCGCAGTGCGGTTATTGCCAAGTGGGCGTGATTATGACGACCGCCGCGTTGCTGGCGAAAAATCCGAAGCCAAGCGACGTGGATATAGACGATGCGCTAGGCGGCCACATCTGCCGCTGCGGAACGTACCAGCGAATCCGCGCGGCGGTGCACGAGGCTGCGACGAAGCATACGGCTCAACTGACGCGCGCTGGAGAGACGCGATGAGCGCAGGGGCTGGAAAGTTAGCGCGAGTTTCACGACGCGACTTCCTCAAAGTTGGCGCTGCGGGAAGCGCGAGTCTGGTGATCGGTTTTTACTGGGGCGGCCCATCGGAGGCCAGCGCTGCCGCCGACGCGGCGAAAGACTTCGCGCCGAATGCGTTCATCGAAATTCATCCTGACGGCGAGATTCGGCTGATCGCGGCGCGATCGGAAATGGGCCAGGGCGTTCGAACGTCGATGACGATGATACTCGCGGAGGAATTGGACGCGGACTGGTCGAAAATTAAAATTGAACAGGCCGTTGCCACTTCCGAAATGAAATATGGCGACATGACGACCGGCGGAAGCGAGAGTGTGCGCAGTTCGTGGGATCCGCTCCGAAAGGCTGGGGCCACGGGGCGTGACATGCTCATCACGGCGGCGGCGCAAACGTGGGGCGTGCCAGTGAGTGAGTGCAGTGCGATCGGTGGCAGTGTAATCGAGCACAAGAAATCCTCGCGGCGACTCGGGTACGGCGCGCTTGTTGAAAAAGCTGCGGTGTTGCCCGTTCCCAAAGATGTGCCGCTGAAGGACGCAAAGGATTACCGCATTATCGGCACCTCCAAGCCGCGCGTTGATGGCGGACCCATCGTGATCGGCGAAGCGCATTACGGCATCGACACAAAAGTGCCGGGGATGCTGTACGCGGTGGTTGCCCGTCCGCCGGTATTCGGCGGGCGCGTGAAGAAATTCGACGTGGAAAAAGCGCAGGCTGTGCCGGGCGTGAAGAAAGTAGTCGAGGTGCCGGTGGTCGAGATGCCGCCGCTCTTTGGCGAAGAGCGACCTGCGAATTCCGGGCACCAGCATTATTTGTGGGGAGGCGTCGCGGTGGTGGCCGATTCCACTTGGCAGGCGATTGCCGGACGGAAAGCCTTGTCGATCGACTGGGCCCCCGGCGCGGGTGCGGAGGAATCGAGCGAGAAGCAGCGCGCGGCGTGCGCGGAGATGGTGAAGGGCTCGGGCAAAGAGTTGCGGAAGATAGGCGACCCCGCCAAAGCCTTCGACGGCGCTGCGAAAAAAATCGAAGCGGAGTACGAATTGCCCTTCGTGGCGCATACGACGATGGAGCCTCCGAATTGCACGGCGTACGTTCGCGACGGCAAGTGTGAAGTGTGGGCGCCGACTCAAAATTCCGGCGGAATGGCGACGGCTCTTGCCAGCGCGCTGGGAATTCCAGCTTCGGCGATCACGATTCACATCACTTTGTTGGGCGGCGGCTTCGGGCGACGGCTGAATATTGATTACGGTGTGGAAGCGGCGCTGATTTCGAAAGCAGCGGGCGCTCCGGTGAAAGTTTTCTGGACGCGCGAGGATGATGTGCGCCACGATTTCTACCGTCCGATGAGCCATCATCGTCTGCGCGCAGGCGTGGACGCGCAGAATCAAGTCACCAGCTGGATGCACCACATTGCAGCACCGACAACGGATGGCGTGTATGTCGGCGGCGACGTTCCCGATACCGGAGGCACCGAGCTCGCGGGCACAGGACTGCCGAGCGGCACCGTGCCGAATTATCTTCTCGAAGTGAGCTTCCTGCACACGGCCGTGCCGCGCGGTTACTGGCGCGGAGTGGACACCACGTGGAATCAGTTTGCGGTACAGAGTTTCATCGACGAAGTTGCGGCATCGATAGGAAAAGACCCGCTCGAATTGCGGCGAGAACTGATTGCGGCGAAGACGAAGCCGGAAGCGGGCGGAGGCGATCAGCCGCCGGTGGATGTGGCGCGGCTCAGGCATGTCCTCGATCTTGCGGCGGAAAAATCCGGATGGGGAACGCCGCTGCCGAAGGGGCGCGGACGCGGGATTGCAGGGATCGCGGGATGGGGCACCTATTTGGTGTACGTTGCCGAAGTGACGGTGGCAAATGATGGCGGCGTGAAAGTAGATCGCGTGGTTTGCGCGATCGATTGCGGGCAGGTGATTAATCCGGACATGGTGAAGGCGCAGGTGGAAGGCGGTCTGGTGTTCGGATTGACCGCGGCGCTGTTTGACGAAATCACAATAGCGGGCGGGCAGACGCAACAGAGCAATTTCAACAATTATCCGATGATGCGCATCAACGACATGCCGCGCGTGGAAGTGCACATCGTGCCAAGCCATGAATCGCCCGGGGGATGCGGCGAGCCGCCGGTGCCGTCGATTGCGCCGGCTGTGGCGAATGCGATCTTCGCAGCGACTGGGAAACGATTGCGCAGGCTGCCGTTTCAAACTCAGGAACTGGCCAAAGCTTAGCCTCGAGCTACCTTGAACGCTTCTACAGGCCGAATACCGCCTATTAGAAATTCGTAAACGATTGATTTCACTGCACTTGCCGAGAGTTTTAATCGCGGAACCGTAGATTAAAAAGCGGGGCGGGAGGAGCCTGTGGTAGCCGACTCGGGCGGCTATCGAACCCCCTTCGAACTCGAGTTACCTTCCTGGTTCATCATTTCCAGTGGAACCCTCTTAAGTGGGACGCTGTTACATACATGTGGGTTGCACGAGGCGACGAGGCAGGAGCCCTGGTGGTATGGCTTTCATTGATGGCGCGGCACAGGTGTGGGCTGCGCGGGCGGGTCTGAGACCCGCCCCTACTGAGTCGGAGCGGTGTGGCGCGTGATTGGCATGAGGCAGGATACGACTGGAGCTGGCTGCGCCAATCGCTAGGTCGGCTGGCGACCGGGTCTGGTGTGCGAAAGGTCGGCGCCTCTTGCTTCTCTTCCGCTCATCGTGACGATCGTGACCAGGATCGCAACAATCAAAACCGTCCAGGCCAAGACAGGCGCAAAGTTCCCGCTGTAGTGTTGCTCTGCCAGCTTCGCTTGAATCACGGAATTGCGCGACGACAGCAGATTACCTAATTGATATGCGAAGCCGGGAAAGGTGGCGCGCACCGCAGGAGGCGAAAGTTCGTTTAGGTGCGCGGGAATCACTCCCCACGCGCCTTGCACCATGAATTGCATCGCGAAGCCGCCGAGAGCCAAGAGCGGGGCCGTGTGTGAAAAAGCCCATAATGGAATTACCGGGATTGTAAGGAGTGCTGCAATCACGATCGTCTTGCGCCGTCCTATATGCTCCGACCAGGTGCCAAACAAAATGCCGCCGAGCAGCGCGCCGACGTTGTAGATGATCGCAACCTTGCTTACCGTCGCAGGTGAAAATCCGTGATTTTTCTGAAGGAACGTGGGGTAAAGATCCTGTGTGCCGTGGCTGAACGAATTAAACGCAAACATCAGGAGCACAAGAAATAAGAAGCTGCCGAGATAGGTGGCGATATCCTTGCCGAGATGCTCTTCGGCATGCCTCGATACTCGCCCGGCGAGCCACGCAGGCGATTCCTCCACTTTCGTGCGAATGTAAATAATCAGAAATGCCGGAAGCGCGCCGACGACAAACATGCCGCGCCAGCCAATGTGGGGAAACAAGATGCCGTACGACAAAGCCGCCAGCAAATAACCGACAACGTATCCCTCTTGCAGCAGTCCGGAAAAGAATCCGCGTCCTTTCGCGGGTAACGTTTCAAAAGCAAGCGCGGCACCTACGCCCCATTCGCCGCCCATCGCCACGCCGAAGCACGCGCGCATGATCAGAAACACCTTCAGGGAAGGCGCAAAGGCGGAGGCGAGTTCAAAGACTGAGTAGGCGATGATGTCGAGCATCAGCGTGGGGCGGCGTCCGAAGCGGTCGGCCATCAGGCCGAAGAGGAATGCGCCGACGGGGCGCATCGCGAGCGTCAGAAAAATTGCTTCGGCGATGGCGGAAACTTTGGTTTGAAATTCCCCGGCAATCGCGCTGACACAGAAAATCAAGATGAAAAAATCGAAGGCGTCGAGCGACCAGCCGAGGAAGCAGGCAACGAAGGTGTTGCGCTGCACTGGAGTGAGGCTTCTGAAATTTCCGAGCATGCTCACGGGTGCTCCCGGCGCCGCCACAATTTTGGCGATACTAGCATATCGGCGACGCGGGCTACCTGGGCCATCTCGCGCACGTCGTGAACGCGGAGGATGTGCGCGCCTTGCAGGATGCACGCTGTGACGGCGGCTGCGGTGCCGTATGTTCGCTCGTTTTCGGGGACGCCTCCGAGCGTGCGGCCGATGAAGCCTTTGCGCGATGGGCCTACGAGAATGGGAAAGCCGAGGCGCGCGAGTTCCGGAAGGCGGGCGATCAGCTCGTAATTTTGGGCGAAGCTTTTGCCGAAGCCGATGCCTGGATCGAGGACCAGCTGGGATTTGGGGACTCCGCTGCGAATCGCGAGTGCGACGGCTTTTTTCAGGTTGTGTGTGACGTCGCGCATCGCATCTCGGGCGAAAGGCTGCGTCTGCATCGTTCGGGGTTCACCGCGCATGTGCATCAGGATGAGGGGCAGCTTGCGGCGCCGGGCAACTTCGGCGATGCGTGGATCGCGGTGGAGTGCGGTGACGTCGTTGATGATTTCTGCGCCGGCTTCCGCGGCGGCCTCCGCTACTTCGGATTTATTCGTATCAATCGAAATTGGAATTTTGAGGCGGCCGCGAAGCATGTTCAATACGGGAATCACCCGGCGCAGCTCTTCGTCCGCTGCGAGCCATTCGGCGCCGGGGCGAGTGGATTCGCCTCCGATGTCGAGGATGTCGGCGCCGTCGCGCTCCATCTCAAATGCTCGAGCGACAGCCGCTTCTTTCTCGAGATTCAAACCATCGCCGGAGAAGCTGTCGGGCGTGACGTTGACGACGCCCATCAGGAGCGTGCGCTCGCCGAGCACGAGGGTGCGGGATGGCAGACGGAGGCGGAATTTTTTTCGGGCGATCATTGTTTGGGATTCGAGCGCTGAATCAAGAGCGCTATTGAACCACGGTTTGAAGCGAAGGATAAGTTGCTTTGTTGAGGGTCGCGATGCGTTCGCTGAATCCAAACCGCCCCGGCAAGCCGGGGCTAAGAAAGCGGCGGCGAGCCGCCGCACTCCATATGGGATGTGCCGAGCGTAGAGCTTTGCGGACTGAGAGCGCTTCGATGTTTTGGCCGTTTTCTAGCTAGGGCGCAACTACGGGAGCGTAATAGGCCGCGCGATGGATGGTTGTCGCGCCTGGATGGCCGATTACTTCGACGCGCAGGCGATGCCAGCCTGCGTGATTTGACGGGCTGGCTTCGGGGTAATAGCCGAGGGTGTATTCGGCGCCGATGCGTTGAGCGATGCGGCGGAAAATATCGGCGAGAGTGGCGGAATCGCGCAGAAAGTAAAGCTGGCCGCCGGAGCGTCGGACTAATTCGGCGAGATAAAGCGTGTAGGCAGGCACGCCCGATTTCGGGGCGCCGGAGACGAGCAGAGTGGAATCCTGATGGGCAGCGAGCCATTCGGGTGTGAAGATTTTGGGACGGTTTTCCGTGGACACCGCGAAGATCTGAATATCGGCGGCGGCGAGGGTGCGCGCTAGATCTTCGAATGTGAGGCGATTGTTTGGCTGACCGGGTCTTGGCGCCGCGGTCGCGGGATCGAGCGTCAGGCCGAGGCCACTGTCCTGTCCATCGGTGAGTAACACGATCGCTTTGCGGCCTTCGCGGCCGCCGAGAAATACTTTCGCCGCGGTGAGATAAACCGCCTGGTAGATATTCGAGCCGCCGACGTCGCCTAACAGCTGATGAACGTCCACGCGATCGATGCCCCGGCGTATCAGCTCGCGGTCACTCGAAAAATCGGCTTGCAGATACGTGTGGGCTGAAAAATCCACAACGGCAACCTGATCGGCCGGCGCCAATCCGTCAACGAGCGCGAGCGCGGCGCGTTTCATTTCATCGGAGTCGCGAAGAACGCTGGGGCTTGCGTCGATCACCAGGGCGACGCTGGCCGGTTCCGTTCCTGTTGCGAAGTAGGCGATCTGCTGCGCGGCTCCGTCCTCGAAGATTTGGAAATCGGAGCGCTTCAAGTCGGTAATGGCTGAGCCGTCAGAATTAAAAACGCTGCAGGTGACCGGAACGATTTGCGAAGTGACGCGAATCGCTGGCGCGGGCGAACGCGTGGCGGTCGAATTATCATTGCCTTTGCTGGCCGCGGACGAGTACAGCTCGCCGGTTGCAGGGTCGCGCTGCCACGTGATGCCCACGTCTAATTCCCGCGGTTTAGGCAGTTTCTTCTTTTGCTCGCTGGATTTTTGGCGCGGTGCCTGCTGGGCTGAACTAGCCGGCAGCGGGGACAAGAGAGTTGCGATGGAAATCGCAAATAAAAAGCACGTCAGCAAAGCAGGGACGCCGGGGAGTAGTCCCGGACGGCGCTCGGCTGGCACCGGAGCTTTCTGCATTTCGATTCAATCGAGATCGAAATCGCGGAGCGGCTTTTCGACGGGGCCGTCTTTGGCTTTCTTCAAGCCCTCAGCAAATTTTCGGGCGAGAACGTCTTCCTTGGATTTTTCGGCTTCGACGGATGCGCGGAACTTCGCTTCGACCGCTTCAGTCTGCTGGCGCAGGAGTCGCGCGGTATCGTCAAGATCAACGGACGATGGAGGCCTGGGCGGCGGAACGTGCGAGAGCACCACACCGAGTTCGCGATCGAGAGTGAGCTTCGCGTGGCAGCAAGGACAATCGGTTTCGAAGGTTTCTTTATGTTCGCGCGTCATGGAGGCATTTTACGCCAATTTGCGCCAAGAGGAATGGGCACGTGCATGGCCGCCATGAAATGGAAGCGAGGAAAAAACGGCGCTCCGAAAAATACAGAGCGCCGTCGAAAAAGCTGGCAGAAGCCGCAGGTTTAAGCCGGAGCCGGTTTCTCGCCCTTGGCAAGACCGGGAAGCGGCCGCGGTTCGGGTCGCAGTGTAAGCTGCGGCTCTCGTGCGGTAACCGGCGGAGCAGCGGGAGGCGGCGGAGGCGGCTTCTCAGGAAGCGGCTTGCCTTCCATCAGGAGCTTGAGCTCGGTCGCGTCCAGCACTTCGCGATCCAGCAGCGCCTGGGCCACGCGCTCGAGCGCATCCTTATAGGTTTCGAGAATGTCCTTCGCTCTCGCATAACCGCTGTTGATGATATCGCGCACTTCTCCGTCAATCTTGATCGCGGTGTCTTCGGAATAATCGCGATGCTGCGCGATTTCGCGGCCCAGGAAAATTGCTTCTTCCTTTTTGCCGAATGTGAGCGGGCCAAGCGGGCTCATCCCCCACTCGCAAACCATCTGGCGCGCGATTTCGGTGGCGCGCTCGATGTCGTTGCCGGCGCCCGTGGTGATGTGGTGCAGGAACATCTCCTCGGCCACGCGTCCGCCCATCAGCACGGCGAGCTGCGATTCGAGGAATTCCTTTGTGTAGGTGTGCTTGTCGTCGATGGGGAGCTGCATCGTTACGCCCAGCGCCATGCCGCGCGGGATGATCGTGACTTTGTGCAGCGGATCGGCGCCCGGCGTCATCGCGGCGACCAGAGCATGGCCGGCCTCGTGGTACGCCGTGTTGCGTTTTTCTTCGTCGGACAAAATCATGGAGCGGCGCTCGACGCCCATGAGCACTTTGTCCTTCGACATTTCGAAATCGAACATGGTGACGAGCTTGCGATTCTGACGCGCCGCCCAGAGAGCGGATTCGTTCACAAGATTCGCGAGGTCGGCGCCGGAGAATCCAGGAGTGCCGCGCGCGATCACCGAGAGGTCAACATCGTCCGAGAGAGGCACTTTGCGAGTGTGCACGCGCAGAATTTCCTCGCGGCCTTTCACATCCGGCCGCGGCACAACTACGCGCCGGTCGAAACGGCCCGGGCGCAGAAGCGCCGGGTCCAGAACGTCAGGGCGGTTCGTGGCCGCAATCAGGATGACGCCTTCGTTCGATTCAAAGCCGTCCATTTCGACGAGCAGCGCGTTCAAGGTCTGCTCGCGCTCGTCATGACCACCGCCCAAGCCTGCGCCGCGATGACGGCCGACCGCGTCGATTTCATCAATGAAAATGATGCAGGGTGCGTTCTTCTTGCCCTGCTCGAAAAGATCGCGAACGCGGCTCGCGCCCACGCCAACGAACATCTCGACGAAATCCGAGCCGGAAATCGAGAAGAACGGAACGTTCGCTTCGCCCGCGATTGCCCGCGCAAGTAGGGTTTTGCCGGTTCCCGGAGGCCCGACCAGCAACACGCCCTTCGGAATGCGGCCGCCGAGCTTCTGGAATTTCTGCGGATCTTTCAGGAAATCGATAATTTCGTAAAGCTCTTCCTTGGGCTCGTCAATTCCAGCGACATCTTTGAAGGTTGCCTTTTTCTGCTGCGCCGTAAGCAAGCGCGCGCGCGATTTCCCGAAACTCAGCGCTTTGTTCCCGCCGGCCTGCATCTGCTTCATCATGAAAATCCAGAATGCGACCAGCAGCATCAGCGGCGCAAAATTCACGATGAAAGTGAGCCAGTCCGCGTTTTTCACTTCCGCGTAGTTGTAGCGGACCCCCTTCTCCTGCAACATCTTCGTAATATCTGGAATTGCGGTGTTGGCAATCGTCACATTGCGGAACTTCCCGCCGTCGCGATAGTCGCCCTTCAACTCCGCGCTGTTGGGAGAAAGAAAAATCGTGACTTCCTTCACATTTCCTTGATCCAGCTTCGCGAGGAAATTGGTGTAGGTGGAGTCTTCTTCCTTGACTGACTGGCTGGTCCCGGACGCCATTCGCCACAAAACCACCGCGAGCAAAATCATTAGAAGCCAAAATAAAATAGTGCGGACTGTTGAATTCACCTTGTTACCTCACCCTCTTGACGCCCTGAAACCTCTTGAAAACTGTCGCCGGACATCCCTCTATCCACATCCCTCTACCATTAGATGCAAGCAAGACGCGCGAGTATGCATGCCAGCAATTTGCCTCGCCGGCAGCTAACTCGAGCCGCATCAAAGGCTTTCTTCCTCGATCAGCAAACCCACCCTCGTATTCTCGCGAACGCAAAATTCTTCCGCGGGCGCCATCCCGCGAGCCCAAATCACTTGTCCCGCGCTTTCGAGCACGGGCCAGTGAACGCGTTGCTGGCGTGGGACTCGCTCTGCCTGGAACATCTGCTTGAGCTTCTGGCTCTGTCGGTGGCCGCGCGGTCGATAGGCGTCGCCCGGCCGCCAACTCCGTAGAAGCAGAGGCGAGCGAAGAGTTCCAGCGTCAAAAGCGCCGGTGTCGGTTTTAGTGTCGCTCTCCCCCAAGGGCCAGTCAACTATTTTCAGGCGGAAGCAGGTTGAGAGTTCCGGCACAGCCACCGTGGTGGCGCCGCTAGCGGGCAAGTCCACCTTATATAGATACGAAGGCAGTTCCACTTTGGTTTCGCGCGAAGATGCGGCGCGATCCTTGTGGTCGTCTTCTTGTTCTTGACCCGCGCGCGAAAACACGATGTCTTTAAAAACGCGCTCGACCGCAATTCTGCCCGGCAGCCGCAAACGCTTGCCGCTTGTTGATTCCGCGGCCAGACGGATCACCTGTTCCACGTGGCGCGCGGAAAGTTCGCGGCGATCGCCGCGCACCTTCTCATAAAGACGGCGAATCAGCCGTTCGGTAAGCGCCCGCGCGGGGCGCGGTCCGGCGTGCTCAGCGGCGCCGCCGAAAGTGAATGGCGAGAGGAGATCGCGCGCGCTGATCGATTGGGTTGTTTCTGCACATTCTGAATGCGCGCCGCTCGTGACCTTGGCATATTTCGCGAGCCGATCCTCAACCAGCGCTGACCAGAATGACTCTTCTTCTCTTGCGAAGCGGGCGAGATCGCCCAGATGTTGAACGATTCCAGGTGAGAAATCGGATTCTAAAATCGGCAATAATTGCGAACGGATTCGCGCGCGAAGCCGAGTCTGATCCGCGTTTGTGGCATCTTCCCACCATCCCTGGCCGCGCTCGTGGAGGTAATCGCGCAGTTCAGCGCGGCGAATCTGGAGAAGCGGTCGCACAATCGCGCCTCCGCTCGGCAAATCAACAATCGGATAGATGCTGGCCAAGCCGGTGGGTCCGGTCCCCCTGATGATATGCCCGAGAACGGTTTCTGCCTGATCGTCGGCACTGTGGGCAACAGCAATGCGAGTAGCTTTTCGGTGAGAGAGAACACGATCGAAAAATGCGTAGCGCAAACGCCGCGCCGCCTCTTCCAAATTCCAACTGTTTTGCGCCGCTGCTGCCCGCACATCTTCGCGCGCGCTTACAAATTCCAGCCCGCTTGCCCGCGCCAATTCTTCCACGAAGCTGGCATCGCGATCCGATTCGTCGCCGCGCAGCATGTGATCGAAATGGATCACGACCAGCGTAACTCCGAGTTCGTCGCGAAGTGATTCGAGCAAACGCACCAGCGCTACAGAATCGGCGCCGCCGGAGACGGCAACGCCAACGCGGTCACCGGCTGACGCCATTCGCGATTCGCGAATGAAATCGAGCACGCGCTGTTCGAGTGCTGTACGCATAGCTGAATTGTACCGACTTCGGACTCTGACTGGTTCCCTATCGTAGCAGCCGCGGCGAAAGGGGTCGAGGGCGGGGGTTGGATCTTGCGCGCGATTTCAGAATGCGCGCATCAGGTGCGATCGGCAACCTGTTGCGTAAACAGATCTCGGCTGTACGAGATTCGCCTGTCGAGAGCGACGGCAGCGAAGTGCGAACAGCTCTGGCGTTCTCGCTCTGTCCACGGTCCAAAACCGGGAATCAGGAACGTCGAGAAATATTTGATGATGCGAAGCAAACCGTAGTACGTGCCGACGGCACGAATCTCGGTCTCATCGTCACCTTGCTCGGGGCACAGGCGCACCAGCTGAACCAGCTTCGAGAAGTCGTCGGCGTCGACGCTGCGATTGGCGATGCCGCTGACCTCGCGCACCCGGTCCGACAATTCGACCTTGCGGCTGACCGCAAGAACCGACCGGCAATACGACACGAAGAACTGCAGGAATACAGCAACCGATATGACGCAAATAAGTGCTGCTGCCATTATCGAGCCCTCGCTACTAACCGAGCTGTTGCAAGCCTTGAATCCTCGGAAACCTTTGCGAACGTATAGGCCCAGGCAATCGGCAGCCAGACTCCCATGATCGGTGGAACCCAGCGGAGAACAGCGGGCTGCAGGACTGGGAACAGATTCCGCAGCGCATACGTGCATGCCGTCGCGCTGAAATAGACGCCCAGCGCCAGCACCATCTGAATAAGCCGAGTGCGAGTTTCACGCAGCTTTAAGATGGCGCCCCATAGAAGGTACGTCAGCACCATTCCCACGAAATGCAGATTTTGTCCCAGCTCAACTACAAAGCGGGTCGTCAGATGACTGCGGTTTTCATGAATCACGATGTAAGAGAAGAGTGCCGTGGAAAGCAAGAGCAGGACGGCGGCCCCGCGAATGTAGCCAGTTACATTCATCTCGCGGAACATTTGCTGATAGAACTGGATGATCGTCCAGAACAGCAAGATCGTTAGAAGACTTTCCGTATAGTAGTAGTAGTAGAAGTATTGTTGCGACGTAAAGCCGTAGTGCTCCACGTAAAAATATTGCCCGCAGTTCACGAAAGCTGCGCAAAGCATGTAGATTGTTAAGGGTAAGTACCGAAGGAGATCTCTGCGGTAGAATACGCACACCACCACGCCGATTTCCACGAGGAAACCTAAAATCCAAAGTGCGTAATCAAATGGGCCAAGCATTAAACCTGTTTTCCGAGGCTTGACCCAACCAACTCCCGCTAGTGCGGGCCCGTCCCTTTAACTACCAGGGTGACGGCGGCATTGGTCCGCTGGTATTCGCCCAAGGTGAAGGCGGCATCGGACCACTGGTGTTGGCTGCCAGCCACGGCGACGGCGGCATAGGACCGCTCGTATTCGCCCAGGGTGACGGTGGCATCGGGCCGCTCGTGTTAGCCAGCGCCTGAAGACCCATCGCGCTGGTCAATACGAGCAGAACCATTACAGCCACAAGCGACCACTTAGACATTGACCCCTCCGAGTAGAGAAACTACGCGGGGGAGCTTATAAGCGGTCTGTTGCCGTCAAGAGGGAAATTTTAGGGGCGTGTGTCTAAACGGTACACACCCCTCCCTCTCTGGCGAGGCCAGAGCCTCTACGAATTGTCGAGGACGAAAGTAGCGTTCGCAACCGGTGCGGTCAATGTTACGAAGGTACTACCGTTTCGGGACTTTCAAATGTGCAGCTCGTCCAATGTTTCACGCCGGAACAGCACATTTACACAATAGAATAGGTCCTATTTCGTCGTTCTCATGTTTGCCTATGTTGCGTGACCGAAAATTGACACGCGGTGCGAATCCAATTATTCTGTCTCTCTGATGTTTGCCTCCTTCTATTAGCGATTCTCCCCCGCCCTGCACTGGGCGCTGATTTCGGTATCTCGTTTTGCCCCGAACCCTGTAACCCTGTGTTCCCGCATCTATGAGGCTTGTATATGGCGAAACTGACGCTATTTGAAAAACTGGACCGAATCGAATCCCGCTACGACGAAATGACGGGCGAGCTCTCGTCCGGCGCTGTGACTGACACCGACCGTTTCCAGAAACTCGCCAAGACTCATTCCGACCTGGGCGTAATCGTGACGAAATATCGCGAGTGGAAAGATATTCAGCACGCGCTCGAGGGTGCGAAGCAGTTGTACGCAGAGTCGACCGACGCCGAAATGAAGCAGATGGCGCATGACGAGCAACGTGAGCTGGAAGCTCGCCTTGCACCTGTCGAACGCGAATTGAAGCTTCTGCTCATCCCCAAAGATCCGAACGACGAAAAGAACGTGATCGTAGAAATCCGCGCCGGCACGGGCGGTGACGAGGCTTCGCTATTCGCGGCTGAACTTTTTCGGATGTATTCGCGCTACGCCGAATCGCAGGGATGGAAAGTTGAAATTCTGGACAGTTCGCCCTCGTCCATCGGCGGAATGAAAGAAGTAGTGGCCGCCATTCAGGGCAAAAAAGTCTATTCCAAGCTGAAATACGAAAGCGGCGTACATCGAGTGCAGCGCGTCCCGGCCACCGAACAGCAGGGCCGCATTCACACCTCTGCGGCCACCGTAGCTGTGCTGCCGGAAGCGGAAGACATCGACATCAAAATCGAAGCCAAGGATTTGCGGATCGATACTTTTTGCTCTTCGGGGCCGGGCGGGCAATCCGTGAATACCACTTACTCTGCCGTGCGCATCACGCACATTCCGAGCGGACTCGTCGTCTCGCAGCAGGACGAAAAATCGCAAATCAAGAATCGCGCGAAAGCGATGCGCGTGCTGCGGTCGCGTTTATACGAAGCGGAGCAGGAGAAACAGCACGCCGCACTCGCTGCCGAGAGAAAAGGTCAGATTAAAACCGGCGATCGCTCCGAAAAAATTCGCACGTACAATTTCCCGCAGAATCGCATCACCGACCATCGCATCAACTTCACGCTGCACCAGCTCACCGAAGGCATGGACGGAAAGATCGGGCCGCTGGTCGATTCACTCGTTACGCATTTCGAATCCGAGCGGCTGAACGAGGAGCTTGACGAATCGTGATCGCGCCCGCACCAACCATGGACTCGCGCGCGGCATTACGACAGGCGATGACGACTCTCCGCGCCGCGGAAGTTCCTTCGCATACGCTTGCCGCTGAGCTCCTTCTCATGCACGTCCTGGGGCGCGACCGCGCTTGGATTTACACCCATCCAGAAGACGTGCTTGAGCCAGCGGCCCTCGATCGCTATTTCGCTCTGGTCGCGCGTCGTGCTGCCGGCGAGCCAACGCAATACCTCACCGGCAAGCAGGAATTCTGGGGGCTTGAATTTGAAGTTACGCCCGCTGTTCTAATCCCGCGGCCGGAAACGGAGCATGTCGTCGAAGTCGCTCTCGAGCGCCTCGGGACGCGCGGGATCAAGGTCAATATGACGACCGGCCTTCCAACTCCGCCACTCCAGATCGCCGATGTGGGTACTGGTTCAGGATGCATCGCAGTCGCGCTGGCGCACGAGTTGCCGCACGCCGAAATTCTCGCGACGGATATTTCTGACCAGGCGCTGGAACTTGCGCGGCGCAATGCGTCTCGTCACGGCGTCGGCGATCGCTTCCTCTTCCTGCAAACGGATTTGCTCGAGTCTATAAATGAAGCAGACTCATTTGATCTCATCGCCAGCAATCCTCCGTATGTTGCGCGCAATGAATCGCACCAACTTCCGCGAGAAGTGCGTGAACACGAGCCGGCCGCGGCGCTATTTGGAGGTCCTACCGGGGCCGAGATCTATCCGCGCCTCATCGAACAGGCTGCTAAGTTGCTGCGGCACGGAGGAATTCTGGTCCTCGAGCTTGGATACAATTCGCTCGAGCACGTGCGTCCTCTGCTGTACGGCCAGCCCGCGTGGGTGAACGTCAGTGTCACAAACGACCTGGCCGGCATTTCGCGTGTGATCGCTGCAGAACGATCCTGAACCGCGCACGCAGGATGCACATTTCGATCCGTCCGCGCCGTTGCCGACTCCTCGTTGTATAGTTGCTTCACAGGATGGCAATGCCGAAGCTGGCCCAGTTTCGCGCCAAGCACGACGCCCCGCTGCAAGTCTCCGCGGATTCTCCCGCTTCGATTCTGCACATTGATATGGACGCGTTCTTCGTTTCCGTCGAGCTGCTGGCTCGACCGGAACTGTGCGGCCTGCCCGTCGTCGTAGGCGGCCAACGCGATCAGCGCGGCGTGGTTTCCGCAGCGAGTTACGAAGCAAGGAAATTCGGCGTCCACTCGGCGATGCCGCTGCGCACCGCCGCAAAGCTTTGCCCGCAGGCAATCTTTCTCGACGGACACCATCAGCTCTACGGCGAATGGAGCGATCGCGTCGCCACGATTCTCGGGAAGTTTTCGCCGGTGGTCGAAATGGCCTCAATTGACGAAGCGTATCTCGATCTCGCTGGTACAGAACGCATGCACGGCCCGCCGCTCGCGGCCGCTCATAAGCTTCTGCTCGAAATCACCGCTACTACCAGCCTGCCGTGCTCCGGCGGTCTCGGCGCCACGCGCCTCGTCGCAAAAGTTGCGAGCGATCAAGCTAAGCCACGAGGTCTCGTCTGGGTGGCTCCGGGAAGCGAAGCAGCATTTCTCGCCCCGCTTGCCGTACGCAGAATTCCTGGAATCGGCAAAGTCACCGAGGCCGCCTTGAAATCACTGGGCATCGACACGGTTGGCCAGTTGCAAAAAATCGCGCTCGAACAATTGGAAGAAACTTTCGGCCGCTGGGGCACCGCGCTCTTCCGCAAAGCCCACGGAATCGATTCCTACGAATTCTTCATCGACGCCGAACCCAAATCCATCTCGCACAATCAGACTTTCGGCGTCGACACCAGCGACCGCACCACGCTCGAATCAACGCTTAGCCACCTATGCCAGAAAGCGTCGAAGCGCCTGCGCGATGCCGGCCTGCGCGCGCGAACCGTGAGCCTCACGCTTCGCTACACCGATTTCAAAACCATCACGCGCAGCCACACGCTCGGCGAGCCTTCCGACCTCGACGAAATATTCCTGCGCACGATTCGCGAACTTTTCGCGCACTCGTGGAATGGAATTGAAATGTTGCGCCTCGTCGGCGTCGAACTCTCGGCATTTTCCTCGGGTGCCGCGCAACTCGACCTGCTCGATCCCGGCCGCCGCGAAAAACTCGAACGCCTCGCGCGCACCACCGACCGCCTGCGCGACCGCTTCGGCTTCTCCAAAGTGCAATTCGGCGCGTCGCTCGGCAATCGCGACCACCGCGACGAATAGCCGCCGCTTAAACAGCGCGAGCTGAAACGCGAACGAATTTCGCAGCCGCGACGCGCCTGTCCTATAATCCCTTCGCCGATGTCGTCAGCTCCCATCCCCGCAGCCGCTCCAAAACGCTCGATGCGAAGCCGCGCTCGCGACTTCTGGGCGCGCGTCACCGAGGGCCTCGAGATCGAACAACTCTGGGGACAATTCCGAGCTGAAGCCGAAGCAAGCTACGGGCTCTACTCGAAAGACGTCGATTGGGACGTAATCCGCAGCGAAAAAAGAAGGTGGAAGCGACCTCTCCTCGCAGGCTGGGCGCTCTTCCAGGCGCTGCTGATGAAACTTTCGCCGGCTCGGCGCGTGCTGCTGCTCGTCGCGATCGTTCTTCTCGTCGTTCAGCCCGAGATTCACACCGGTGAAGGACAATCCGGTTTCAGCCTGGGCGGTCTTGGCGCGCTGATCTTATTTTTGCTTTTGGCGCTCGAGCTTGCCGACCGCGTCACAATGAAGCGCGATCTCGAAATCGCACGCGAAATCCAACAGTGGCTCGTCCCCGATCATCCGCCGCATGTTCCCGGCGCGGATATTGCCTTTGCCACGCGCCCGCAAAACACGGTGGCTGGTGATTACTACGACGCGTTCACGCGACCAGCGCCGGGAGGCGCCGCGAATACCGGTCCGCTGATCATCGCGGTCGCAGATGTCGCCGGGAAGAGCGTCCCCGCCGCTCTCTTGATGGCCACTTTTCAAGCCAGCCTTCGCGCGCTCGCTGCGACACCTGCGTCGCTCGACGAAATCGTTGCCGGCCTCGAGCGCTACGCTCGCGCGCACAGCCTCGAAGGCCGCCGCTTCACCACCGCATTCATCGCCGAAATCGATCCCGCCACGCGCGAAATGCGCTACGTCAACGCCGGCCACAATGACCCCATCCTCCGCCGCGCCTCCGGCCAAATCGAACGGCTCTCGACAGGAGGCCCGCCATTCGGCTTGCCGCTGTTCACGCCTGAAGAAGTTCCGTATCAATCAGGCCGCGTCCAGCTCCAGCCCGGCGATCTTCTCTTCATTTTCACCGACGGAGTCGTCGAAGCCGTCAACGAATCCGAGGAAGAATATAGCGAGCGCCGCTTGCTTCCTTGTCTTCAGATTGCGCCGGCGGACGCCTCAGCAGCCGAGGTCCTGCGCCGCGTGATGCTTGATGTCAACACATTCGTCGGCCACGTTCGCCAGCACGACGACATCACCTGTCTCGTCCTCCGCGTCACCGCCTAGCTTGAAGCGCTTCAAATCGCCGGCGAATTCCGTCTGCGCAAAACCTGCGAACTTCCCCCGCCCCCCGTTTTCCCGCATAATTTCAATATGAACAGCATGACCGGCCGCCAACTCGCCGACCACATCTGCCGCATCCTGCGCGATCGCGGCCATCAGGCCTATCTCGCCGGCGGCTGCGTGCGCGATATCTTGCTCGGCCGCGAGCCCGTCGATTACGACGTTGCCACTGACGCCACGCCCGACCGCGTGCAGGAGCTGTTTCCTAAAAGCCTCGCAGTAGGCGCGAAGTTCGGAGTCGTTATCGTCACTGACGGCCCCACGCAAGTGGAAGTCGCCACGTTTCGCCGCGATGTTAGCTATTCCGACGGCCGCCATCCCGATCGCGTCGAATATGCCAGCTCGCCGGAAGAAGATGTAAAACGCCGCGACTTCACCATCAACGGCCTGATGCTCGACCCGTTCTCGAATGAAGTTCTCGATTTCGTCGGCGGCGAGAAAGATTTGCGCGCCGGAATCATTCGCGCCATCGGTAATCCCGAAGATCGCTTCCGCGAAGACAAGCTGCGCATGATTCGCGCCGTCCGATTTGCGGCGCGTTTCCGCTATGCCATCGAGAGCGGCACGTTCATCGCGATCACAAAACTCGCACCCGATATTTTCCAAGTTTCCGCCGAACGCATCCGCGACGAACTGACCAAAATCCTCACCAAAGGCGCCGCCCGCCGCGGCTTCGAGCTTCTCGACGAAACCAAACTGCTCCCCGAAATCCTGCCGGAAATCGCGCGCATGAAAGGTGTGGAACAACCGCCGCAATTTCATCCCGAAGGCGACGTCTGGATCCACACGCTGATGATGATCGAGCAGCTGAAGCCGCGCTGTTCGCCCACGCTCGCCTGGGGCGTCCTGCTCCACGACGTCGGCAAGCCCCCCACCTTCACTCCGCCGTCAGGCCCAGACGGCCGCATCCGATTCGATCGCCACGTCGAAGTCGGCGCCAAAATGGCGGAAGAAATCTGCCGCCGCCTGCGCTTGTCGAATGACGACACCGCCCAGATTGTCGCCCTCGTTGCCAATCACCTGCGCTTCAAAGATGTCACCCAGATGAAGCTCTCCACCCTGAAGCGCTTCGTCCGCCTCAATCATTTCGAGGAGCATCTCGAGCTACACCGGCTCGATTGCCTCTCGAGCCACCGGAATCTCAGCGCCTACGATTTCGTCCAGCGCTTCCTGGCGGAAACCCCCGCCGAACAGGTTCACCCTCCCCGCCTTCTCACCGGCGAAGACCTCAAAGCCCTTGGCTACCCGCCGGGACCACGCTTCAAAGAGATTCTAGCTGCCCTGGAAGACGCTCAACTTAACGGCACGATCCACAACCGGGAAGAAGCCCTCAGGCTCATTCGAGACAATTTTACGGCTTCCCCCGGATAGACGTAACTAATTTGTTGTAAGCAGGATAGAAGCCGTCGGCTAAGCACCGGGTCGGCAACAGCACTTGCAATCCGATGTTGAGTCTGATACACTCACGAAGACTTATAACGCTCAACGAAACCCTCTCAATCCTTTTTGCTTTTCCCTGCATCTAACGCATTACAGCGGCCGATAAGCTGCTGTAGGATTCATTTGGATTTATAGCTTTATAGGCTCAAAGGGGGACACAGTGAGTAAGACAACTAGAGTGGTTCCGCAAGAGCTCCCCATCCTGCCGGTGCGTGATACGGTTCTGTTCCCGGGCGCGGTGATGCCGCTGCCTGTGGGCCGCGAAAGCTCCCTGGCATTGCTGAATTCTTTGGACGGAGCGGAGAAACTCCTCGGGGTCGTCGCGCAGCTCGATCCGCGCGTGGAGAATCCCGTCGGCTCCGATCTGCACAGCGTGGGAACTCTCGCAAAAGTACACAAAATGGTGCGCATGCCCAACGGAAACGTGGTCGCGTTTCTCGAAGGGCTCGACCGCATCCGCGTGACTGAAGTAGTCGGCTTGCAGCCCTTCATCCGGGCGCGCATTGAAATGCAGCCCGATCTCGAAGACCAAACCGATGCAGAACTGACCGCGCTTCAGCGCAACGTTCAGGAGCTGTTCCGCGAAGTAGTAGCTCGTTCGCCGCAGCTCTCCGACGACTTGCAAACCGAAGTGATGAACATCGATTCACCCGGACGGTTGGCTGATTTTGTCGCTTCCACCCTTCCGTCGCTCAACACCATGGTTCGCCAGGAACTGCTGGAGACCTTCAGCGTCCGCAAGCGCCTGGAAACCCTGATCAGCGAGCTGACGAAAGAACGCGAAGTGCTCGAACTCCGCAGCAAGATTCACGATCAGGTGCAGGAACAGGTGAATCAGAGCCAGCGCGAGTTTTTGCTTCGCGAACAGATGAAAGCGATTCAGAAGGAGCTTGGCGAATCCGACGATGGCCAGGCGGAAATCGAAGAGCTTCGCAAAAAAGTCGAAGAGTCCGGAATGTCCGAGGACGCCAAGAAAGAATGCGCTCGCGAACTGAAGCGCCTTGCCAAGATGACTCCGGCTTCAGCCGAGTACATGGTCTCGCGAACTTACCTGGAATGGATGACTTCATTGCCGTGGAACAAGACTTCCGGCACCGACGACATCGATATTCCCAAGGCCGAAGAGATCTTGAACGAAGATCACTACGACCTGGTCAAGGTAAAGGAACGCATCCTCGACTATCTCGCAGTGAAGAAACTGCAGCCGGGCATGAAGGGTCCGATTCTGTGCTTCGTCGGGCCTCCTGGCGTGGGCAAGACCTCGCTCGGAAAATCAATCGCGCGAGCGATGGGACGCAAGTTCGTCCGCATCTCGCTCGGCGGCATGCACGACGAAGCGGAAATTCGCGGACATCGCCGCACTTACATTGGCGCATTACCCGGCCAGATCATTCAAGGAATCCGCCGAGCTGAAACGTTGGATCCGGTTTTTATGCTGGACGAAGTTGACAAGCTCGGACGCGATTTCCGCGGTGATCCGGCGGCGGCGTTGATGGAAGTGCTCGACCCGGAACAGAACTCCACCTTCCGCGATCACTACCTCGATGTGCCCTTCGATCTTTCGAAGGTTCTCTGGGTGGCGACTGCGAACTGGATGGATCCAATTCCGGAGCCGTTGCGCGATCGCATGGAGATCATCGAACTCGCGGGTTACACCGAAGAGGAGAAGGTCCACATCGCGAAGCGCTTTCTGATTCCCCGGCAGACCAAGGAACACGGTTTGGCGCTGGGCGAACAGATCGAATTCACCGACGAGTCGTTGCACTACCTGATTCACAGCTACACGCGAGAAGCAGGCGTGCGCAACCTCGAGCGTGAAATCGCAACGCTCATCCGCAAGCAGGCCCGGCGCATTGCCGAGGGCAAGACGGAAAAGCAAATCGTCACGCCCGAAGTGATTCGCGAAGCTCTCGGTCTCGAAAAAGTTCGCATCGAGAAGGAAGTCGAAGAGCGCGTGATGAAACCGGGCGTTTCGGTGGGCCTTGTCTGGACACCGGTCGGCGGAGACATCGTGTTCATCGAAGCCAGCAAGATGCGCGGCGGCAAGCAGTTCACCGTCACCGGGCATCTCGGCGAAGTAATGCAGGAGTCCACGCGTGCCGCTTTGACCTGGGTGCGCGCGAACGCCGAGCGTTACGGCATCGATCCCGATTTCTTCCGCAAGGTCGACTTGCACATCCACGTTCCGTCTGGCGCGATTCCGAAAGACGGTCCATCGGCCGGCGTCGCGATGGTCACCGCTCTCGTCAGCTTGCTGACGGGGCGGCCCGTCCGTCCGCGCGTCGCGATGACCGGTGAGATTTCGCTCTCCGGAATCGTGCTGCCGATCGGCGGCGTGAAAGAAAAAGTGCTAGGCGCGAAGCGTGCTGGAATTCGCGAGGTGATTCTCCCGTCGGAGAATGAACCCAACGTGAAGGAGGACTTGCAGCCCGAAATGCTCGAAGGCGTGCAAATCCACTTCGTCCGCACCGCAGAGGAAGCCCTCGAAATCGCGCTCGGTAAATTCGAGAAGCCCGTCCGGCCAGCCTCCGGCGGCTTCCCGAAAGATCAACCCGCAGCGGGCCCAGTCCACTAAGACGAGCCCAGCTCCGAAGCCGCGCATGCACTAGCCCGGCTTCGCCTCAATAAGACGACAGCCCCAAGAAAGGCCCGGCAAAGCCAAGCCCCCGGGCCTTTTCTTTTTGCGCTCCAGCTCAAGCCGCTCACATCAACAGACCTATCGTTCCACTCGATGCAAAGCTGCCGTTCCGTACCGCCGGCTTGTCCTGAGCGGAGCGAACGGGCGTCCCGCCGGCTCTTTTGACTTTTTCACCACTCGCTCCGAACTCCCGCGATATCTCTTTTGCCGGGACGCCTCATGTGTCGGTTGCCTGACCTCGCTCATATATCTGATCGGGCCGCCGACTTCCGCTACGCTTACGGAGTTATTTTGTAAAGAGTGTTGGCGGCGGTAGCGGAGTGGACGGAGAGTCTTTATCAGAGAACTGCGGATACGCTTTTTTTCGAGCCCGTTGTCCTGAGACAGAACTGAAGCCGACCATTAGCAACATACTAAACCATCCCGGTCGGAGCATTGCGAGCCTACTAAAAAACCCCGTCCAAATCGCAACAATGTAAAATGGCATGGCACCGGCCAGATAAGTCCATTGAGGCGACCACACCCGGGACCGCGACAGAAGACCTACAATCGTTGACCAGAGAAGCGTTAGGGCGCCCGATGCAACGACGATGCCGAGCACGAATAGGCGACCGCCGAACGCGTGGAGCAGTCTCCGGTCTTCGCTGACTAGCCAGGTGAGCGCCAAGAGCGAAGCCAAAGCGCCCAAAAGTAGTGCCACCTTGCTTAGAAGTGATGTGGCCATATCCGGTGAGTAGAGAGTATAGCAGTCTGACGTCTAACATATGCTATTCCCGATAGTCGCGTAATCGGAGGCACTCCTGTTTACCCTGAGAACCGAACGGCCTGTGCGCAGTTATTGATATCTCGCACCCAACCACTCTTCCGCTCCCCAATCGCTCCCGCTCCCCATCAAACCTTTCCTATTGCGACCAACCCACGATTGCAGTACAGCTAAGACACTCGAATGCCCTACCGCCCCAGAGAACTCGTAATCCGCGCCCGCGAAGCCGCCTTCTTCCTCCTCGCCACCCTCGACCGCGACGAAATGGTCCAGCACTTCCTCGACATGTACGCCGCCGAATTCCGTCGCCCAGGCCGGGCCGATCAACCGGTTCAATATCGCGAACAACTTCAAACCATCCGCCGCGAATCAATCCTCGCCATGACACTACGAGTGGAAGCCGCTCTACCCACACGCCTGAAAGTCCACGTTTCCGTAAGAAACACGCGCACAAGTCCAGCAAAGAAAAAAAAGAAGGGGAAAAAGACCGCAAGACAAAAGAAACCGCACAGCGCAGGACTCGAGATCGCTATCCCGCTGCTCGATCTCTTCCGCGAGGAATTCTTCGTTGCCCTCGGCCAATCCCTCGATTGGTCCCAGGACGACGCCCAGCAATTCTGGCGCGACTACTCGCTCTACGAAAAACTCTCAGCCAAGGATTCCCGCGCCAACTCCCGCCAACCCGTGCGAGGCTCCGCGTCAGGTCCATTCGTTGACCGCACCGCCATGCTCCTCGATCCGTCCCTGATGGACCAAGCCCGCCGAGCCGCCGCCAAATTCCAACTCGAACTCAACACCGCAGCCGACCGCGTCCTGCGCAAAGTCTTCTCCCGCCGCCGCGCAAATTAGGTCACGCAACAGAGCTCTGGGGTAGAATCCAGGCCTTGCGAGGTGTGCGGATGCGTCTCCTATTGCTGTGTGGGTCGATATTCATTGCTGCGATTGCGCTGGCCCAAGCCCAAAAGTCCAGTGATATCGCCCCGTTTGTAACTGTCGACACGCCCGTGTTCGTTCTCAATCACGTCCGAGTCATTGATGGGACGGGTGCAGCAGCGAAGGAAGACCATGCGGTCGTGATCGCGAATGGCAAGATCCAGTCCATCGGCCCGGCTGCGTCCGGCGAAATCCCTCAGGATGCGCAACAGTTCGACCGCTCCGGCTACACCGTTATCCCCGGCTTGGTTGGAATGCATAACCACCTTTACTACACCGATTCGTACGCCGTGCAGGTTGCCGATGGAAAGATTGGTGAACCTGGATTATTCATTGCGGAGATCCCATACACCGCGCCGCGACTCTATCTGGCGGCCGGCGTAACCACGATGCGCACGACGGGAAGCCTGGAACCGTACACCGACTTGAAGGTCAAAAGCCGGATCGACGCGAACCTGATGCCCGGTCCCAGCATTGATGCCACGGCGCCATATCTGGAAGGTGCGCCGACGCGATTTGCACAGATGCATGAACTGACCGGACCGGATGACGCGAAACGAATGGTGGACTACTGGGCCGCAGAACGCATGACGTCGTACAAAGCGTATATGAACATCACCCGCGAAGAGTTGAGGGTGGCAATCGAGCAGGCGCACGCGCACAAGCTGAAACTCACCGGGCATCTGTGCTCCGTGACCTGGCCGGAAGCGGTGGCGCTGGGAATTGATGATTTTGAGCATGGACCCGTCTTTACTGACACCGAATTCGTGGCCGATAAGAAACCAGACGTGTGCCCGGTGGGAGGCGCGCGCACTTGGGCGAAGCAGGATGTGAATGGAGCACCAGTGCAACAGATGATTCGCGATCTCGTGACGCACCATGTGGCAGTGACTTCGACGTTGCCCGTGTTTGAGGCTGGCGTGCCGGGGAGACCTAAATTGCAGTCGCGCGTCTTGAACGCGATGTCTGCGGAATCGGCGCAGAGCTACCTGACCGCGCGGGCGAACCTGGAGTTGGACTCTCCCATGACGGCGCTGCTGCGCAAAGAGATGGATTTTGAGGTTGCCTTCGTCAAGGCGGGGGGCTTGCTGCTCGCCGGTCCTGATCCAACTGGAAACGGTGGCGTACTGCCGGGTTTCGGCGATCAACGCGAAATCGAACTGCTCGTGGAAGCGGGGTTCACTCCAGTCGAAGCCATCCACATCGCAACCGAGAATGGTGCTTCCTACCTCGGCCAGCAGGATCGAATTGGAACCCTCGCACCAGGCAAACAGGCAGACCTCGTTTTGATCAAAGGCGATCCTTCAAAGAATATTGACGAGATCGAGAACGTTGAAACAGTCTTCAAGGCCGGCATCGGCTACGATTCAAAAAAGCTGATTGATAGTGTGCGAGGACAAGTGGGGATTCGCTAAGAGCAAAGCCTCCTCCCGCCACCGCACCAATTAGGTCACAGGTGAAGAGAGCCTTCGCCTTTAGGTGGCACAGGCACTCTTGCCTGTGCGGGGTTATTCGCACCTCGCACAGACAGTTCCCACCGTCGTGATATCGCTACCGCGTCATCTCTAGGAGGCCCTCCTTCGAGCAGCTCTAAGCTCTAGCCTCAAGCACAATATTAAATGGTGTCTCCGCCGCACGCCGCACGCGCGAGAATCCAGCCGCTTTCAATATCTTCGAAAGCCGCCCTTCACCCGCCTGAGCGCCGAGCGCCAACCCAACTTCCTGCGAAAGCGAAGCCGGCGTACACAGCATCGTCGAAGCCGCGAAATACACGCGCCCAATCGGATTGAGATTGTCTTCCAGCTTATCGTGCGCAAACGGCTCGACGATCATCCAGGTCCCATCGGGAGTCATCGATTCCTTCACGTGCTTCGCGGCGCCTTCGGGATCGCCCATGTCGTGCAGGCAATCGAAGAACGCCACGAAATCAAATCCCTTCCCCGGATAATCCTTCGCCTTCGCTACTTCGAACTTCACGCGACCTCCCACGCCAGCCTTCGCCGCCGCTTCCCGCGCCATCTTGATCGAGCCATCGTGATAGTCAAACCCGACGAACGTCGATTTCGGATACGCCTGTGCCATCAAAGTCGTCGAAGTACCCAGGCCGCAGCCCACGTCCGCCACTTTCGCGCCTGCTTTGAGCTTTGCTTCGATGCCTTCCAGCGCAGGAATCCATTCGCTGACCAAATGCGCGCGATAGTTGGGACGGAAAAAGCGCTCGGTGCCGGCGAAGAGGCCGTGATCGTGCTCGTGCCAGCCGACGCCCTTGCCGCTGCGAAACGCGTCCGTGATTTTCGGTTCATCCTTCACGCAGGCAGCCACCACCTCAAAAAATCCCGGCAGAAATACGGGGCTCGTCTCGTCCGCGAGCGCGAGTGCCTGCTCTGGCGGCAGCGTGTATTTTCCGCTCGCCGCGTCGTAAGTGACGAATCCTCCGGCGGCCTGTGACGCGAGCCATTCGCGCACGTAGCGCTCCGCGGTCCCGGTTTTCTTGGCAAGTTCGGCCGACGTCATCGGTCCGGCGCCGGACATTGCTTTGTATAGCCCAAGCTTGTCGCCAATCACGATGAGCGCGGCATTCATCGCGGCTCCCATTTCGCCCACTGCTCTCATCACAAATTCGTGCAACTTTGCTTGATCCAAAGGTTGTGACGCTGGGGAAGACATTTGAATTTCTCCTGATGGGGACGCGAGTGGGGGTTCGCGCCGAGGCATTTGGATTTGAGAGTCTATCGTTGCGAATAGGGCAAGTCAATCGGCGAAGATTGTGGCGACCCCTCTTATTCTTGCTATTCTCGCGCTATGGCCACCCTCTTCTACATCCTGGTCATAGCGCAGATCGGGCTTGGAATCTATTCGCTCTGGAATGGATTCGAGTGGTTTCGCATGGTGCGGCGTCGCCTCACGTCTCACGCCGGTTTTTACGCGCCCACCACTGCGCTGATCTGCCCCTGCAAAGGAAATGAGCGCGGCCTTGAAGACAATCTCACGGCGCTCACCCGTTTCGAGTACGCCAACTACGAAATTTACTTCACCCTAGCCACAAGTCTGGACCCTGCGCTGAAAGTCATCGAGCGAGTGAAAGCCGCCAGCTCGAAGCCGGTTCACATCGTGATTGCCGGACCTCCGGAGGATTGCAGCGAGAAGGTTTTCAATCTGCGCCGCACAGTGGAAGCGCTGCCGGCCAATTTTGAAGTGCTTGTCTTTACTGATTCCGACGTGCGACTGCCGCGTGGCTGGCTGACGAAGCTGGTGGCTCCCCTGCAGGACGTGCGCGTCGGCGCCACTACCGCCTATCGCTGGATTATTCCCAGCGGACAATTTGGCGCGGGCGCCTTCTCGAGCGCGCTGGCCTCCGCATGGAACGCTGCGATTGCGACGATGCTCGGCAAGCAAAGCGAAAATTTCTGCTGGGGCGGCGGGACTGCGATTCGCCGCAAGACTTTTGACGACGCGCAGGTGCTCGAGGCATGGAATGGCGCGCTGAGCGACGACTTCGCGATGACCGGCGCGCTCGAAGCCATAAATCTGCCGATCGTTTTTTGTCCTGAATGTCTCGCTGCAACGCTGCATCCCTGGACCGGCACGCAGCTCATCGAATTTACGAATCGCCAGATTCAAATCACGCGCGCTTATTCGCCGCGCCGCTGGCAAATGGGCGCCCTCGCGCATTTGAGTTATTCGCTCACTTTGATTTTTGCGTTCCTCTTCACCTTCAGCACGATGGTGGACGGCGATCCGTGGGTGCAGCTCGCGCTCATCACCATGGTGGTGCCGCTGCTCGCCGTGATGAAAGGTGTGATTCGAACCATCGCGGTGAACGAGCTGCTTCCTGAATGGCGCGGGAAGCTGCACGAGTGGGGATGGGTTTGGAGCTTGATGGCGCCCATCGTGCCGTTTTTGTTTTCGTGGAATTTCATTCTCTCTCTCGTCAGCAAGAGGATCCGCTGGCGCGGGATTCGTTACGAACTCATCGCCGCGAATCAGGTCCGCATCCTCAGGAATTAGCCGCGGGCATGTCAGGTTGCGGCGCGGCGAACGCGCGCTGCACGCGGCACAGTAAATATCCCGTCGCGGCGCCCGCCGGAATCGCCAGCCACCATCCCGCCTGAAATGCCATCGTCGGACCGTACAGCAAAAACGAAAGCAGGCCAGGTTCGACCTGCTGTCCCGCTTGCATGCGTGCCCCCCATTTGCCCAGAGCAGCCACCAGCAGCGGCGCGAGTATCGCGGCAACGACTGCCCAATGCAGAGGAGTCTTGCATTTCAGCAGCGTCATGATTCGACGAAGCAAGAACGCGGCGATTAAAATCGCGAGCGCGCCGAAGACGAGGCCGTAAAAATAAAAAAACAAAATGCCAAACGCTTCGCGCGATCGTGGCGAAGTGACGGTCGAGCCCCAAAAATCACGGATCCAGATTGCCAGGCTCATGAAAAAGCAGCCGCAGATCCAGGCCGTGAGGTAATAGATCAGGCTGCCGCGCCGCGTCATTTTCTTAGTTGCCGTGCCGGGTCATTTTCTTTGGTTGACCCTACCGGGTCAGATCCTTCGTTGGATGTTGGGGAAATCGGTCCAGACTTTTACGCCGCAGAAGTGGGAGCCTTCGGTGCAGATGGGAGTGGAGATTCCCGCGCGGAGATAACAGGGCGGGCCGATGTAACGCGCGAGTTCGGGGAACACTTTGCGGACCTGTTCCGCTTCTTCGATGGAGGCTTGGTAGATCTCTTCCTGGGCGTTGAAGCAAGTGCGCATGGTCCATTTGTGGAGAAGATGCAGGAGCGAGCCGGATTCGACGAGGCGAATCGTTTTCGCATTGGGTAGAAGATACAGAGCAAATTCCGCCGGAACGCCGCGATCGAGCAGCTCGTTCTTTGCTGACCAAGCCTCGTGCATCGCGCGTTCGTAAATTTCTCGCGCGCGCGGATTGTCGCGGATCAACGCGGGGGTGATGTAGTCGGGCGAACGCGTGTCGGCGAGGGTGAGGAGCGGACGCGAGCCGGGAACCATGCGGTGGCGCTGGTCCTGACTATCGGCGGTGTGGCTGATTTTTTTTGCGAAGGTGAAATTGGCGTGCTGCAGCGCGCGCATTAGAGGCGCGTGGACTCCGATGTTGAGCGTCTCGCGGCGGTAGGGGTTGCGCGCGGGATTCAGCATGCGGTCGAGCGCTTCGGCGTCCGGGCACTCGGCAGCTGTTAAGCCGACAACTGCGCGATACGCATCGGCCATCACGGCGAGAGCGCGCGGCGAATAATCGACGAGTTGCGAAGTGAGCGAGCCAAGCTTCGCGTCAAACTCGCGGGCGAACGCTTCGCCTCCGGCATGGGCGTCGCGCGGGGCGCTGCTCCATTCGACTGGCTCATCCATTGGCGGATTGTCGAAGCGATCGAAGAATTGCGGATCGATTTCACGGACTCGCGCGACCATCTCGCCGATCACCAGGCGCGCTTCGCTCGGCGTGTCGCTTGCAGCGGACATGCGCCACAACCGGTGCAGGACGATGCCAGACAACGTGTGCACCATGGTGGTGAATGCGGCGACAGGCAAAACGTAACGCGCGATTTCAATGGCGCGTTTCTCGGACTGGCGGTCGACTTTTTGCACGCGCTTGGGATGCGACATCGCGCTCACGTGCCAGATATCGGAAAGAATTTCGCGCGCGGCCGGCTCAAGCAGTTGCGTCAGCTCGCGGTAGTAGTTCCAGGCGCGGGCAATTGCACGTTCGTAAATTTCGCGCTCGGCTGTGCCGAATTTCGGATTCTCCGCGGTGGCTACAGGCGGAACGTAGGCTTGCGCGCGGTCGAGGCGGACGTAACGCTGGCTCTGCTGTTCGGAGTTATAGAAGGGGTGCGCATGCAGGAATGACCAGACAAACTGGCGGCTGATATTCTCGAGGCCGAATTCGAAGTGCGCGTGCTGATAGACGGTGTGATGGCCACCGAAGTAGGTGGCGGCGCCGATGGTGACGCGCTGCTTATCGGTGATTTCCTCGGGACCGATCAGGCGCGGGGCGTAGCAGGTGCGCGCTGCGGCGATGGCGGAATCGAAAGGATGCGCAAAGTGATTGCGGAGCGTGACGCGGGGGGCGGCGGTTTCGACTTGCGATTCGAGTGGAGAGTCGTGCGATGGAGAGAGTCGCGTGGCCATGATTGCTGTGCGGCATTGTACTAGATTCTTGTGGTCGCGATGGCAGCGTTGCGGTTGAAATCCGAATGCTGGCCGAAACTCCCGAATGCCGTATTTGTACCTATTAGAAATTTATCTTCTTGTTTGTTTTGAATGATTTAACTCGATTTCTGAAATGTCGATTGTTCCTATTAGAAATTTCGGGATGCGAGGCTCATTGTCGGGCAGAGATGCGCCTGTGAGCCGCTTGTTGCGCGGCGGCGTTGAAATTTGGGGATAAGAAAGCGTCATTTATTTGCGATTAGAAAATTGGAACCGGTTGGTTTGGTGGGGCTTAGGTTGAATTCTAATTCCGGATTTGCGATTAGAAAATTGGGCTTGGTGAGATGGGCTTCGGATTCTTCTCTGGCGTTTGGTGGGTGCGATGCGGTGTGGAAGCCAAGTTCGGAAGGATTGCCGCGTAGCAACAACGCACAGGCAGGAGTGCCTGTGCCACTGAAAGGCGAAGCCAAGAGCAAGAGAGCCGGCCCCGCGAACACCATCGGGACCCGGACAGCGCGCAGGATGCCCATGCTGCAGCGGAGGGAACCGGAGCGCGATTCTGGCGCCGCGCAGACCGCCTCGGTTGTTCTCGTTGTCTTTCTTACGTTTGATTTTCTGTTATTTGTCATTTCACAGACCCGAGACGAGCGTCTCATAAGTCGCGGTGGAAATTTGACTGGTCGTTCGTCCAGAACTTAGGACAGGAGACTAACCCCACGACGAGGAAGGCGTCGTCGTGGCTACCCGTTCAAAAGCGAGGCGAACGCGAGAGCAAGAGAGCGGGCCCCGCGAAATTCGAGCGGGACGCAAACTGCGCGCTGGAGGGAGGAGGTAAGGAACGAGGGGAGATGATTGCGACTGCGGGAGTGCCTTGCACTGAAGCGGCGACGATGGCGTGACCGCGACAAGGTCGTTTGCCGGGCACGGCATGCCGTGCCCCTACTGTTGGAGAAAACCAATAGCAAAAGAGCCGGCCGGAGGCCAGTGGTACTAACCGCAGAGGCAAGAGAGACGGCGAGACGCTGGCGGTACGAAAAGCGAGAAGAACGATTTCGGGAGATGCGCAAGAATTGACGATCGAGGCGTGTTGTTGCGTTGGCACAGGCAGGAATGCCTGTGCTACTGAAAGGCAACGTCAAAGGCGCCCGGCCGGAGGCTAGCGGTACAAAGGCGGGTGGGGATTTTAGTTCAGGCCTGCGGTGTGCTGTAGATTTTGGAATTTTGGATCTTGGCGGAGGGGGTCCCAGGTGGGGTCGACGTTTAGGAAGGCTATGATTTCTTCGCGGTTGCTGAAGGCTTGTTGGAGGGAGTCGAGGGCTTTGGGTTTGTCGCCCAGGCCTACGTAGACGGCGGCGATTTGGTAGCGCGGGACGTAGACTTCGTGGGATTTCTGCTCGAGTTCTTGGAGGGCTTTTAGTGCTCTTTCTTTATTGCCTGAGCGGGCGCTGGCCCAGGCCAAGTACGCGAGGGGGTAGGGGCTGGAGTCGAGATGAGTGGCGCGATCCAGCGATTGAATTGCTTCGTTGTATTTTCCTGTTTCGGCTTCGGCCCAGCCGAGGAGGAAATGTCCCCACCAGAAATCGGGTTCGGCTTCGATCATTTTGCGGGATTGCTGGATGCTTTGGTCGTATTGGCGCGAGAACAGGAAGCTGACGGAGAGAAGCAGGCTGACGGTGTCGGAGAGCGGATCGAGTTCTCGAGCTTTGGTGAGCTCGTCGAGAGCTTCTTGTGGCTGACTCATGGCGATCAGGTAGTAGCCGCGCCATTGGTGAGCGGAGGCGGAGCCGGGATCGAGCTCGACACCTCTTTTGAATTCCGCGCCTGCCGCTGGAAAATCGTAGTCGTAGAACGCGTTGACCATGGCGAGCATGGTGTGGGCTTCGGCGAGAGATTCGTCGAGCTGCAGGGCTTTGGTGGCGGCTTCTTTCACTTTGGGCATGGCTTCTCGAGGAGGGAGGAACTGGCTGGAAAGGAGGAAGTAGGCGTCGGCGATGCCGACGTAGGCCTGCCCGTAGTGGGGATCGCGTTCGATGGCCTGATGAAAATATTCAACGCCGCGCTGGACGCCTGCGACGGTGGCCTGGTCGGAGTAGAAACGCCCTTTCAGGTAGAGCTGAAAGGCCTCGGCGTTGCTGGTGTACTGCTTGGGAAGCGCGGCGTCGCTCTTGGCGTTGCCGCTCAAGCGCATACGAAGGTTTTCGTTAATTTCGCGGGAGATTTTTTGCTGGATGGCGAGGAGGTCGGTGAGTTTCACGTTGTACTGCTCGCCCCAGATGTGGCGGTCGTCGCGCGTGTCGGTGAGTTCGGCGCTGATGGAGAGATCGTCGCCGCGCTCGACGATGCGGCCGGTGAGGATGGCGCGGGCGGAGAGTTCGCGGCCGACGACGCTGGGATCAATGGTCTTGCCCTTGTAACGAAAGACGGAGCTGCGAGCGATGACTTTTAGATTCGGCAATTGCGAGATGCTGTTGATGAGGCTTTCGGTGAGGCCGTCGCTGAGGTATTCGGCGTCGGGGTTGCCGCCGACATTTTCGAACGGAAGGATGGCGAGGGAGTCGATGGGCTCGTTGGCGCCGGCGAAATGATGACGGACGAGAAAAAACGCTCCGATTGCGATGAGGACTGCCGCGAGCGCGGCGGCAATTTGCCAGGGGCGGAATTTGCTGCGGGGCTTGACGGGATCGACGACTCCGGTGGTAGGCGAGTGCAGGCGCCTGAGATCTACTACGAGTTCTTTCGCTGACTGGTAGCGGTCGGCGGGCGCCTTTTCGAGGCACTTCAGAATAATTTCTTCGAGCCTGGCGGAGAGGGTTTGACGAAGGGATGCGGGGCGCGCGGGCTGTTTATAGATGATGTCGTTGGAGAGAGCAGTGGAGACTTTATTGTCGAACGGGCGCGAGCCGGTGGACATTTCGAATAGGACGGTGCCGACGGAGTAGATGTCGCTGCGGGTGTCCGCGGGTTTTCCGAGGAGCTGCTCGGGCGCCATGTAGGGGAGGGTGCCGGAAATGCCGGTGACGTCGGAATCGCTGAGGGTGACGTCGGCTGCTTCGTCGGGCTTGAGGAGTACGGCGAGACCGAAATCGAGAATTTTTATTTGATTTTTGGGAGTGAGGAAAATGTTGCTGGGCTTCAGATCGCGGTGGACGATGCCGTGGTCGTGAGCTTCCTCGAGCGCGGATGCGATTTGTAACCCGAGAGAGACGACTTCTTTTTCCGACAAGCCTTCGCTGCGGAGCTTGTGCGAGAGAGTGGAGCCGGTGATGAATTCCATGACCAGGAAATCGACGCCGTCTTGCGAATCGAAATCGTGGATGGTGGCGATGTTGGGATGATTCAGTTTCGAGAGGGCGAGGGCTTCTTTGCGAAAGCGTTTGCGGGCGGCCTCGTCGCGGAAAATGCCGGGAGGCAAAACTTTTAGAGCTACGTCACGTTCGAGCCGCTCGTCGCGGGCGCGGTATACGACGCCCATTCCACCGGCACCGATTTTTTCGAGAATGAGGTAGCGGCTGACCTGCTGGCCGATCATGTATGGGCCGGGCTCCGGCGACATCTTAGGCGTGTGGTTTGAGGCAAGTCAATGACCGGGCGGGAGATTTCAGACGATACGGCAATTAACTTCTTCCGCCTTCTTTGACGACGGGCTTTGCGGTGGGACTTGGGAGTGAAATTCGAGATTGTGGAGTAGAATCCGCAGGCTGAACAAGCCAGCACTGCAGCCTTATTGATGGCAAGGCGATCCGCGGAGAGACGAGTTGTCAGTGGACATTCTTTTTGCTGTCCTGCCGTTTTCTGACTTGGGGCGCCCTGCCCTGGGCGTGAGCCTGCTTGATGCGCATTTGCAGAGGCGCGGGATATCTTCGCTGATTCGTTACTTCAATTTAGATCTCGCGGAGCGGATTGGGACGCGGCTTTACGGGTGGTTTTCGCAATGCACGGCTGACCAGGATTTGCTGTCGGCGGTGGCGCCTTCGGAATATCTCGCGGGCGAGTGGTTTTTTGCGGATGTTGCGTTTCCGGGAAAACTCCGCGCCGAGAGTGAGTACATTTCGAGATTTTTCGAGCCGGATGCGGGAATGCGAAAACTTATTCCGGAAATTCTGGAGGCTCGACGGCAGCGGCAGGATTTTATCCGAGATTGTGTGCGCGAGATCGAGCGGCACAAGCCGCGGGTGGTGGGGTTTACGACGACTTTCCATCAAACGTGCGCGTGCCTGGCGGTGGCGCGGGGCTTGAAGCAGTTGGCGGATCCTCCGGTGGTGATTTTTGGAGGAGCCAATTGCGAAGGCGCGATGGGATTCGAGCTGATCAAATCTTTTCCGTGGATCGATTATGTTTGCACGGGCGAGGGCGATGAAGTGGTGCCGCAATTTCTCGAGGAGCTGGTGCGGGGAGGCGAAGCGCGGCCTGTGGCTGGAATTTTGAAGCAAGGCGATTGCGAATCGCTGACGACGCCTGCGCCTGTGCGGCGGATGGATTCGCTTCCGGTGCCGAATTATTCCGCGTACTTCGAAGCGCTGAGTTCTTCGGCGATTGGCGCGAGCATTCAGCCGCGGCTGCTGATTGAGACGGCGCGAGGATGTTGGTGGGGAGAGAAGCAGCATTGCACTTTTTGTGGATTGAATGGGCAGACGATGGGTTATCGGAGCAAGTCGCCCGCGAGAGCGAGCGAGGAACTTTCGTATCTTTCGAAGAAGTGGGGAGTGGAGCAGATCGAATTTGTCGATAACATTCTGGATTTGAAATATATCGAAACGCTGTTTCCGGAATTGGCGCGGGCGGGGTCGAAGCTGGAATTTTTTCTGGAGACGAAATCGAATTTGCGCTTCGAGCAGCTTCGAACGCTGCGGCGGGGAGGAGTGCGCGCGATCCAGCCGGGGATTGAGAGTTTCAGCAATCAAGTGCTGCAGTTGATGCGCAAAGGGTGCACAGGACTGCAAAATATTCAGCTATTGAGATGGTGCGAAGAGCTTGGCATTACGGTGTTTTGGAATCTTTTGTATGGGTTTCCGGGCGAAGCGGAGGAGGAGTATGCGCGCATGGCGGAGTTGGTTCCGCTGCTCGCGCATCTGCAGAAGCCGGGCTACTGCGGAAGGATTCATGTGGATCGTTTCAGTCCGCTATTTACGAATGCGGGGCTTGGTGTGGGTGAGCCGCGCCCGGCGACGGCTTATTCATATTTGTATCCGCTTGACGGGTGAGCAACTCAGGAACCTGGCTTATTTTTTTGAGTTTGACTACGCCGATCGGCGGGAGCCTGCGAAGTATGCGGAGGCGTTGGGTGAAGAAATTGCGCGGTGGCCTGAATGGACGGCCGAGGGCCGACCTCGACTCGACCTTTTCCTGGCAGGGTCGATGGTTTTGATCAGCGATACACGCGAGTGCGCGCGGAGCAGGAGTTTTGTGCTGACGGGACTGGATGCCAAGATCTATCTTGGTTGTGATACGGCGCAAACGCCGCGAAGTGTGGCGCGGCAACTTGGCGATTCGTTTTCAGAAGAGGAGATTCGCGCGAGGCTAGAGTCGTTTCGAGATGCGCAGCTGATGGTGGAGATGGATGGGCACTGTCTCAGCCTGGCAGTGTGGCGCAATCGTGCCGAACCAAAGCGCGCGGTGAATATGCCGGTGCCGCGGTCTTCTCAAGAAGCGCGAGCAATATTCAACGTGATCTGATTGATTTGACCGTACGACTCGCCCACTTCTTCAAGTTAAAGCATTCATATATAATTATATTACTGAAAGACACACACTGAAGTTCGCATCGGCGAATGCGGGGAGACCGGTGGTTCCGACCTTGTCTGGTTTGTCTTGCATATCTGCCATAGATGTAATACGCTTGCTTCATGAAGACTCTCACGGTACGACTGCCTGAGCCCCTGGTCGCGGACATTGAGCGGGAATCGCGCGGGCGCAGGATCTCGAAGTCGGATGTAGTTCGCGAACGGCTCGAGCGTGCGCCTCGGAAGCGTCGCCATACAGCCTCCCTCGATGCCATCGCCGACCTCATCGGATCAGTAGATGGCTTGCCGACAGACCTAACCACGAGAAAGAAGGAATATTTGCACGCCACACGTTATGGCCAGAAACGTACTGGTTGATGCTGGATTTGTTGTTGCGTTGCTTAGTAGTCGGGACGCTCATCACAATTGGGCCGTGACGCAGGCATCCGAGATGCCTCCCCCGTGGGCTACGTGCGAAGCCGTCCTGTCGGAGGCCTTTCATCTTCTCGGCGAGCGTGGTGCCCCCAGTCTCGGCGCACTACTTCGCCGCCGCGCCCTACTCGTCGCCTTCGCGCTTGCCGAGAACGTGGAGCCAGTCACGAAACTGATCGAGAAGTATTCCAACGTTCCGATGGGATTCGCCGATGCTTGCCTAGTTCGCATGACTGAAACGCTTGCCGATCCCTTCATTCTCACGACCGACCAAGATTTTCGAGTCTACCGTCGGCACAGCCGTCAGGTCGTTCCTTGTGCGACTCCCGAATGATATGCAAACTCGCTTGGGAGGGGGCAGGTCGCAGATTGAGGTGCGCCGGAACCGCTGACGCGAGTTCGTTGGTCTGAAAGCTTCGCGGACGTTAAAACGTATAGCGGTATTCAAGCCGGACGATGTGTTTGTACCAATCGTCATGGGTGAGCGCCTGACCGAAGCCTACATAGAAGGAATTGTGAAACCCGATATTGGTGCGCACGCCCACTTTTAGATTTACGATGTTCAAGCCGCCGACCTCCGCTGCGGCCCCGTCGACTGGCCCGCCCGGCTGGGTCTGAAATCCGCTGATAACGTGCCAGCCGAAGAGTTCGACCACGGGTGTTAGGCCGAAATGGCGCCCGCGATAGAGTCTGTAGCTTGGGCCGAGGCCGTAGAAAAAAACGTCACCGGCGAACCCCTCAGATCCCGTAATCGGAACTCCCGCCGATCCTCCGATGGGGTGCCAATCTCCGACCTGACCTTCAATCGTAAATCGGCTTGAAAGCTTATGGTACAAGAGCAAGGAAGGCTCAATGCTGTAGTGGTTCGTGCCCAGACCTTTCGAAGCGTCACCCGAGGGGAAATAGCTTTTGAACTGAAATGTGAGGTAGGTGCCCTCAGAAGCGATTGCAGCAAATTTGAAGCCCGCCGTCACGTCGCTGAGTCCAGATTGATTCGAGTAGGGCGCGAACGGAGGTATGGCCAGAAAGCCCTGCGCCTGGAGCCAGCGCACGGGCACTTCGACAAATGCCGAGAAGCGACGAACCGGTGAGTATTCAGCATTCATGTAAAGCTGCTGGTAGTTGACGGCCTTCGGTACGCCGGGACCCGGTCCGGGAGCATTCGGATCGTAAGCCGGCGGGATAAGATTCTGCAGCCCTCGATAACAAGCGCACTTGGCGTAGAAAAACTCTGAGCGGTCGGGAAACTGATCGTCGAAGGCGTCATCGAAGCGAATCCGAATCAGCGATTGGACGATGGGATTATCGATGTAGCCGACCATGCTACCGGGGATCTTTGGCGCGGGCTCGCTAGGCGCCGCTGATTGAGTTGGCTTGGCGTTTGGCTGCTGTGCTGCATTAGCCTCCAAGGTCGAAACAGGGTTGGTGTCGGCCGTCGGTTCAGCAAGAGAACTGTTTTCGCTGCCCTGCGAAGTATCCGGTTGCGCAACGCGGGCCGTCTCGGACTGATTGGTCGCCGTAACAGGGGCCTTTTCTTGAGCAGGGAGCGTGGAAGGCACGAGAAGAATGAGAACTAGCGCGAAACGGTTCATAGGCGGCTCCTGGCTGGGTCAGGCTGGTGCACTATTTAACCTGCTTCTTGCTTTCCTGCAATTGTTTTTCTAAATCCTGGTACGACTTTGTAAGCCTGGTTCGGTCCGGCTCCGCAATCTGCGGCAAGACACCCCCCAAAGTGTCGATAGCGACGCGAGCGGCATCTGGATGGCCGGCATTGAAATAGTCCCTGGCGAGGGCCACATATTGGTCGGCCAGGTTCTTATACAGAACGTGGAATTCCGGGTGCTGGGATGGGCCTAGCAGATGATAAAGCATGTGCGTCTTGGCACGTTCGCTTTCCATCGAAGGTGAAGGCGTGATCAAGTCCTCGATACTGTCCAGAGCTTGATGGTTCCGTTGCTGCGCCATTTGAACGTCGCCTTTTTCCACCAACAAGAGCGCGAGATTGTTGTAATACTCGGCAAGTTCAACGTGGTATTCCCAATTGTCCGGGGCCTTCTTCGTAAGATCGCTTTGGATACGGATGGCGCTCTCTAAGAAGTTCTGTGCTTCTTGAAGCTGTCCCTTCGTTCTGACCAAGGTACCGAGGTTGTTGTAAGCGCGTCCCAAGTCGTGAGCAGGCGGGTTATCGTTTATCTCCGTTTGCGAATCTGCTTTTTCCGCCGTTGCCAGAGGCTCGAGCAAATGGACCGCCTGGCGGAAATCCGATTCAGATGCATTCGATTCACCAGCGTCATAATGAAGAATGCCGAGGTTGTAGTAGGTGCGCGCCAATTCCTGCTGATATTTCTCGTTTTGCGGCTGCTCTTCGTGCAACGCCTGCTGCAAGCGCAAAGCGCCGTCGTATTCATCCAGCGCTTCCTTGCGGTTGTCTGGTTGATTGTGAGTTTCTTCCGACCACAGCCTGAGCGTCTCGCCAAGCCAGTTATGAGCATACGCCAACGCCTGCCGATATTCGGGGTTGGCGGGCGCATTTTGCAGAAGATTCTCGAGGCCGCTGATGGCATATCTATATTGCGTCACTGCGTCTTCATGTTTCTCGAGTAGGCGATTGATGTCGCCCAATTTGGAATGGACGAGCGCACTCTCGGCTCGGAACTCGGGATCGTTGCCGCCCTGCTTGGCAAGAAAGTTTGAATAGAATTCTTCGGCTTTGATTAACAATTCATGGCGAAAGCGCTCGAGTTGCGGAGGGTCGGGAGCCTCACGAGCCTGCTGGCGGCCAGCGGAAGACAGACTCTCATCCACAGCTTTTTTGGCTAACTGCAGGTTGGCTTCGGCACGACCGGTCTCTCTGCGAGCGACAAAATACAGAGAAAGAGCAGCCAGCAGCAGAACTCCCAGAGCGCTCGCGACTGTCCAGGCAAGAAAGAGCTTGCCTCTACGTTCTTTTTCCTTCTCCGCTTCAATCCGATCCCGTTCCTGTTCGCTGCGATCGAGAAAGTCCAGCGCCGACGCGAGCTGAGGGTTATAGCGGTCTGCCCAGGCTTGGGTGGGATTATTCTGGTGCTTCCAACGCAACCCGATTTCAAGTTCGGGGTTACGCCAGAGTCCCGCCGTACCCTCTTCAAACCAAGAGGCAGCTTGCGAAAGCCGCATGTATCGAGTCGCCGACAATCTTTCTTCTTCCGCCCAGGTGATCAAACGAGTCCAGCACCGCATGAGGCTCTCGTGCGATAGGTCGATGATCGAATGAGAATCCAATGGCACTTTGGGAGGCGGCATTAGAAACGTGCGTCCCGGACGGCGAAAGATTTCGACTACCTCGATCACGTCTGAAACTGGGGCTTCGCAGACCGCGACAAGTTCCTGGACAGACGTCGGATGCCTAACTCCGCGTGGATCTGAAAACGTGTCCGTGAGCGACTTGAACATTCGCTCTACGATCTTTCGGCTTCTTTCCGAGCCGGCTTCCTGGTAAGCCTCTTCAGCGTGAGCGGAGAGCGCGTTTCGCATCGTTCCGACGGCCTCATAATCTCCGATGTCGATGGGCTCATCAGCGAGGACATGGCTTTGCCAGTGATCCCATGTCCGCATCAAGGCATGTTGCAGCACCGGGAGCTGGTCGTGGTCGCTCCCCACGTCGTTGAGGAGCCGGAGAACGAGGCGTGGGGCGATGCTCCCTCCCCCTACCGCTACGGGGCCAGTAATAGCGGAACGGAGTTCGTCCCTCGTCATCCGAGGGACAAGATATTGGCCGGAATTGACAGCTTCCGGCAGCCCGGAGAATTCCATGCAATCCCCAATGAAGTCAGATCGCATAGTGAGCACTACGAAGATAGGCACCTCTTCCTGGTGTGCCGCTTCGAGCAGCAATTTGACGAATGCAGCCGCCTCGTCCCTGGAATTTTCTAAGGGACGGCTGCGTCGGAAGCGGAAGAGCTCCTCGAATTGATCGACGACAACCAGGAGATTGTCCCGCGCGGGGACGCGCGCTTGGCGGACTGCCGACACCAGCCCGAGGGTGCTACGGCGAAGTGTCGCTTCCAGCAGCACGCGATTTGTGCTCTCGAGTTCTCCCGTTGTCCCAAGGACATCCGGAGCGTTAAGAGCTTGTGCGAGGTGGCCAATAGGATCTTCACCCGGTCGAAACGTAGCCACTCGCCAGTTAGAACCCGCCGTCACCATGAAGCCGCTGTGAAGGGAAGGGATCAGGCCAGAGTGGACGAGCGATGATTTCCCGCTTCCAGAAGTGCCGACGACTGACAAGAAGCGGCAAGAGCGGAGGCGCCGCAAGAGATCGTCGATTTCTTTTTCCCGGCCGAAGAAAAGATGGTCTTCGTCGGGCTCGAATGGCCGGAGGCCTGGAAAAGGGTTGAAGCGGACTCCAGGTGGCATTAAGCCTGGCCTCCCTGCGTCATGCTTTCAGAAGAGAGATAAACGGCTGCAGGACATCCGGCGAAAAACCTGTCAACTGAGGGATCACCATAGCCTCATGAGTTCGAAAGCGTTCCTTGTCAGGGGCCACGGGCGGAATGAGCGAAATCGCTACTACGGGCATCGGTTTGGTGCGGCCATATCCGGCACTTTTCTGAAGCTCGCGAAGTTTACGGCGCAGCCAACATTCGCTCGCCGACCCGTACAGGATTAGTGCTGCGTCGCAACTTCGCAGATTTTCTTCATGGTACTCTCGGACTTCCGCCTCATCACCTTCGAAAACAGGGCGAATCACTTCGAACTCTTTTTCGAAAAGGAAGTCCGCCCAGGACGAGGCTACCTCTGTGTCCCGCTGATCGTAAATCAAATAGAGCTGAACAAGGTTCTTGGAGGGCACAGCCTGTCTACTGGGCGCGGCTGAAGGCACCGTGATCCGCTTGAGCCGCTCCTGTATAACGGTTTTGAAATCCTCCAGGGGAGTTTCCAAAAGATCGGCGCCTTTTTGGATTCGAGGATCCATTCGGAGCTGCTCGATAACGCGCTGTTGCCGCTCGTCTTTGGCCTGCAAACCGGGAGGAATCCACACCAGGCGAGAGAAACCGCCTTGGGCGCCTCTTTCGATTGCAAGATCGTTCTGAATCTCCAGAAGAGATTGAGAGCTAGCTTCTGGAACGAAGCTGTAGCTCCTGCCGACAAGGTGGATCGACATCCTGCAACGCGCGAGGTCGCTGCGCAATATCGCTTTTAATTCAGATTCGACCATGGGCAGAGTGCGGGCGGGAAGCACCGTGTATCCATGTTGCTGAAGGTCTCGCTTGATGGCTTCGCGCTGCTCTCGGAGCTCGGAAGTGGTCTCGGCGAGGAAAATGACCGGAGCAGGGATCGAATCAACCGCTCCGATCGCCGGGTCGGAACCCTCGAGCACCTCCAACATACAGCAGATGTCGTGCGCCAGGTCGTCGAGCCTAATCCAGAATTCTCTTTGCGCGTCGGACCCGAACACTTCGTCCAACTCGTGGATTCTTCCTGTATCCGGATCAACCCTGAAGAACTCATAGCCCAGCAAAGGTTGCAATTCAGGCGGCGTCGCGTCGAGCGGCACGGGCGTCTTCAATACCTTGAAAATCCGCGCTTTGTCACGAAAGCGCACACCACCCTGCTCTTCGGCCGCCTTCCAGAATTCCGCAAGCTCCCGCCGGGCCCACTCTGATTTCACGTAACGCGGAGAGACAACCGAAATGAGAGCTGCGACGTCCCGAAGTCGCTTCACGAGGGCATCTTCGAAGATGTCGTTGCCGTCAAGCTTTGGATCGCGCCAAATATGTGATGGCTTGCCCAGCAGTTGCGCCACGCGCACTTCGAGAGCGCGGTGCAGGTTCGTGACCCATCCCTTGCCGCCCTCGATCAGTTCCACATTGTCCAGGTGCGCGTAGCTGATAAACGCGTCACCTTCGAAGTTCATCTCGATATGCCTCTAGGTCGCTACTGGAAAGGACTACAAGAATTGCCTGTCCCCAGGAGCACAAAACAGGAGAAGCGGGAGCCCAGCAAAATTCGGCCGGTGACTTCGTCGCAGCGTTTTTGCGGGAGCCCGCCGTGTTCTCGACCTGGGCGATTTTTATAGCGTAAGCTACGGTGATTGGCAAGCGTTTCACTGGCCTTGGTAACGGCTAGCGACGAAGCAAGACATAGGTTGGAAAGGTCCCATATTGCTTCGCGAGCGAAGTTTGCCCCACATAGTTGCATTTGAATTCGAGTTCCTTCTCTGCTGCCGCGAGTGCGGCAAACGACTGGCTGGCATAGACATTTCCAGGGGGGGTGATCGGCTCAATTCGCGCCGCACGGCTCACATGCGCGCCGATGTAGTTGCGCCGTTCTGTAACCGGGTCAATGCACGCATAGACGGGGCCGGCATGCAAACCGATCCGCAGTTCGAAGTCCCTCAACCCCTTTTCGCTCCATTGTGTTGCCTTCACGCGGTCTCGAAGCTCCAAAGCAAAACGTCCAGCACTGCGAACGTCCGGAAAGACAAAGTACAAACCATCGCCCCATGTGTTTTTCATCAGTGGAGCGGGGGAGAACTCTTGGATCAGCTTTCCCACCAGGCCAAGGAAGTGGTGGACAAATAATGTTGTTTCCTTTTCGCTGAGTTTACTGAAGTCTGTCGCATCGGCAAACAAAAGTGCCCGAATCTCCGGTACAAATTCCCGATCAGCACGCGCAACCGCCGTTGCGCTTTTGGTTTGCCTGACAGGCTCCGTATATGGCGTTGTTTCTCGGTGGGCCTTTTCTAGAACTGCCGCCGAATCGATGATTTTGATTTCGGCGCCGAGTGTACCCCATAGTTTGATGGCGCTTGCGGTTCCTCCGGGGTTTTCTTCTGGCTCACCATCCCGAACGGCCAGGGCGTGTAACCCCGTTTCCAGTTGGTCAGCTCTGCAGTGCGCCAGTCCGTACAAAATCCGATTCGCATACTCATACAAAATGTCGTCGGCGTTGGCTCGATTTCCAGAGGCGACCACCACGTCTGCACGCTCCAAGATTCTTGCATATCTCGTCTTCCAGGCCGGCGCTCGATCAGCACTCGCTTCCATGAACTGCCCTTTTTCATACGGGAGCACGACGTGAATCTCTCCCTCCCTCTCAAGCATCGCCTCCAAGAAGAGGATGTCTGATCCGCATGTCGCCGAGCTGTATCCGAACCCTGCATCCAGCTCGTGCAGTCGCTTTTTAATCTCGGCGTAGATCTTTGGCTCGAGGTCAGCAGGGAAACACGGCTCCCGCCGTTCGGCCTGACCCAACATATGACCCGAAAATACCACCACCGCTGGCAAGTGAAAGCAGGCTTCGATGCGGCTGGAGTGGACGTTAAGATGGTCCATCAGCAGACGGGCATTGCGTCGGGAGGAATTCAGGTCGCCATAACGCTTTCGTCCAATTTCAGCAGCCTGCGAGTACCATTCTTCGGCCTCCGCGCATTCGTCCAGAATCAGTGCCGCTTCACCGAGCGTAGCCAGCAGCCAGTAGGTATCTCCCCCTGTGTTCTTCATCTGCTTCAGATCTTCGCTGCAAAGCTTTTTCACCTCCCGAGCCAGAGTCGATGCGTACTGTCGTTCTCCGACCAGCACCGCCAACGTTGCTGCGTTGACGCCACTCCAATAGCCCTTAGTTAGCTCGTAAGCTTTCGAATAGAAATCCTTCGCGCGTCGCAGATACGATTGCTTTGTCTCGGAGTTGAGCGCAGCATCCGCCAAATCCTTGTACGTTCTTGCTAGCAGGCCCAGTGTTTCTTCGTCTTGATGGCCTTCCCGGTACAGCTGGATCAGGACTACACTCGCCGCCTCGCTGGCGCCGCTTCGAGCCAATGCGAGCCCCAAAAGCTGGCGCAGCTTAACGGACGAGGGAAAATGTTCCAAACCTTGATTGACGATGTCATAGCCGAGCAAGGGCTCGCCAATCTTTAACACGCGTTCCCCTATCAAACGGAATAGTGTCTCCGAACCCGCCCATGCGTCCGTGTCGCGTCCGTTCCAGACGGCCACCAGTTTTTCAAGCGGTGGGCTCTTCGACAGTAGACCATTGAGGCGCTCCAGTTCTTCCGTAGTCTGCCCAGACGGACGCGCCGATGCGCTCGGCTTCGGGTTCGGAGATTCGATGCTGTAGCCGAGAGCGAGAAGCATGCGAAGAGTTTCTAAAGCTGTCCTGCGGTCGTACTCTCTTTCGAATTCGGGGAGTTGATCGTACGGCACAAGATTGGGATGTTCTTGCGAAGCGTCGTTGCGGAAAGGACCGTAACGCCACCCCTCAGCCAGCCGATCTCGTGCCCAAGTGTCGTGAACGTTCTTGGCAAGCCGTTCGGTGAGCTCGGTAAGCTCCGCATTGAGCCGAATTTGCGATGTATCTATTGGCTTGGGGTTGTAGACCATCGAAGTCGCGCAACTCTCCGAGAATGCATTCCGGACCTTGTCCTTAGACAAAAACTTTATCATTTAAAACATCTAGCTATCCAAGGGAAGTGAGAGCGACGACCTTTTCTGCACGTTCCTTATTTTTTCTCCAATGTAGGTGAGGAACCTCGTTTTTGTCGGAGCGTAATTTCGTTGTCATTTCGACCGGCAATGTTCCCATCACACAACTTCGAACGCAGCCCATTCAAAAGGTGATAGGCCGTATCCAACATCTGAATTGGTCTTTCCGTTCTTCTGTAGGTTAAGAACATAGGATGAGACAGCCTGCGCTCAGCGCTTCACTTGACCATGACGCGTGCGGCGTTGGGTTTATCGCCCAACTCGGAGGCGAGGCGACCCGTGACGTTGTACAGCGTGCTCTCGTCGCGTTGGCTCGACTCTCGCATCGCGGAGGCGTTGATTCAGACGGCTTGAGCGGAGACGGCGCAGGATTATTACTTCCCATTCCTAGAGTTTTCTTTCGCGTGCAATCGCTACAGTCAGGCATCAGCCTGCCGGAAACCTTCGGCCTGGGTATGACTTTTCTGCCTCCTGGTCGCGAAACGGAAGCGCGCCACGCGGTCGAATCCCTCGCACAGCAAACAGGTTTGCGGTGCATGGGCTGGCGTGACGTGCCCGTCAATCCCACGAGCCTCGGCTCCCTCGCCGCTTCGACGATGCCCTTGATCCGGCAGTGTTTCTTCGAGTCACTGGACACCGCTGCGGATATCGAACGGCAGTTGTTTTTCTTGCGCAAGCGCGCGGAAGCGGAAGGAACCGCCTGCACATATTTCTGCTCTCTCTCCTCACGTACCGTGGTTTACAAGGGTCTTCTGACCCCCACGCAATTTCGCGATTTCTACTTGGATCTTACGGACTCCGATTTCCGCGCGCCCTTTGCCATCTTTCATCAGCGCTACTCCACCAACACGCAACCCAGCTGGACGATGGCGCAACCTTTTCGCTATGTCGCGCACAACGGCGAAATCAACACCATCAGCGCGAACCGCCGATGGCTGCGGGCTCGCGAGCGGGCGGTACGACGCGAACTGGAAACGGGAGAATGGTTCCGCGCACTTGAGTATCGCGTGAGTGATTCCGCTAGTTTCGACAACGCCCTTGAGATTCTTTGCCATCGGGGTTACCACGTTGCCGCAGCGATGTTGAGAATGGTGCCGCCGGCGTCAGAATCAGGGAAGCATTCCGACTCGCCACTGAACAATTTTCTGCGTGAAGAATCATTCGAACAGGAACCCTGGGACGGCCCGGCGGCTCTTGTCTTTACCGATGGACACACAGTCGGCGCCAAGCTTGATCGAAACGGCCTGCGCCCGATGCGCTATTGCATCACCTCGGACGGGCTCGTCATCGCTGGATCGGAGGCGGGCCTCACCGACCTGCAATACAAGGAAGTGATCGAACGACAGCGTCTCGGGCCTGGCGAACTGTTTATGGTGGATCCGGCCGCCTCCCGATGCTACCTCCAAGACGACTTCGCACAATTTCTACCTGCTCGGGAGAACCATCGAATTCGAAAGCTAGTTCCTCTGCAAGCGAATTCCGCGACCAAAAAGAATTCTGCCAAGAATTCCGTCGCTGAACCGAAATGCGTCGCGGCCGCTCTCGGCTGGAGTGACGATCAATATCGCCTGCTCTTCGAATCACTCGGCACCCAAGCGAAAGAAGCCATATGGAGCATGGGCGACGACGCGCCGCCAGCATTTCTTTCGGCGATGCGGCGTCCGATTTGGGATTACTGCAAGCAGCGCTTCGCCCAGGTGACAAATCCCCCGATCGATCCTCTGCGCGAGGGACATGTAATGTCACTCGATGTCCACCTCGGCAAAGGGCTGGTGGCCCGATCGCCACTGCTCGACTCGAGCCAGATCGCTGCGCTTCGCTCGTGCGTGCATGGTCCGATTCGTTCGATCAGGTTCACATTTCAAGCGGCCGGAGGCGTGCGAGCTGCTATCGAGGCACTCCAGCGGGTCCGCGATGAAGCAAGCGATTCTGAGGGCCGAGTCCCGGGCATGATTTTGCTAAGCGACCGCGGCATCAACTCTGAACATGCAGCGTTGCCCGCCTTGCTCGCTTTAGCTACTGCCTGGAAAGCAATGGTCAGCTTGGGCGCTTGCGATGTTCCGCTCGTGATCGAAACCGGCCAGGTAATTGAGACTCATCACATCGCGATGCTTATCGCGGCGGGGGCCGGCGCTGTTTGTCCTTATCTCGCATTGGAGCTTTCCGAAAGCGCAGAAGCGGAGGGCGCCACTCGATACCGCGAAGCCGTCGATGTCGGCCTCCGAAAAGTGCTTGCGCGAATGGGTATTTGCACGATCGGAAGCTATCGGAATAGCCAGCTCTTCGAAATCGTAGGATTGAACCAGGATGTACGTGACGAATTCTTTGAAGATGCCGGTGGCGCGTTGGGCGGAAAATCACTGGAAGAACTGCTACAAGATTCCTTGGAGCGCCATACTAGTGCTTTTGCCTCCAGCACGAACAATTTCGCCCCGCAGCTGCGCGACGAAGGGCTTTATCGCTTTCGCCAAACTGGCGAGCGGCACTCCAGCTCTCCCGACCTCGTCCGCCGAATGCACCGATACGTGAAATCACCCACACTGCAGAACTACCGAGCTTATGCTGAGTTGGCCGAGACACGCGATCCTGTCGCAGTCCGCGATCTTTTTGATTTCGCTCACGGCAACTCAATCGCGCTCGAAGCGGTCGAGACGGAGAGCGCGATTCTAGAGCGCTTTACCACCCAGGCGATGTCGCTCGGCGCTCTCGGTCCAGAAGCACATCGCACTCTAGCGATCGCTATGAATCGTCTCGGCGCCCGCAGCAACACGGGTGAGGGTGGAGAGGACCCCGATGTTTACCGCTCCGAACCCGAAGCGGCCAATCGTGTAAAGCAGGTCGCGTCCGCCAGATTCGGCGTAACCACTGAATATCTGGTGCGGGCCAACGAACTCGAAATCAAAATGGCGCAGGGCTCAAAGCCGGGCGAAGGCGGCCAGCTACCCGCTGCCAAGGTTACGCCGCTGATTGCGCGCCTCCGTCACGCTGTGCCGGGCATGTCGTTAATCTCACCGCCGCCGCATCACGACATCTACAGCATCGAGGATCTCGCGCAATTGATTCACGATCTGCGTGCCGTAAATCCGCTCGCAAGAATTGGCGTAAAGCTGGTTTCCGGCTCCGGAGTTGGAATCATCGCCGCAGGAGTCGCCAAAGCAGGCGCCGATGTCATTACAATATCCGGCTTCGACGGCGGCACCGGCGCGTCCCCGCTCACCTCGATCAAAAATACTGGCCTCCCGTGGGAAATCGGTCTGCGTGAAGCTCACAATACGCTCCTCCGATCGGGATATCGCCGCCGCGTGCGGCTGCGTGTTGACGGCGGATTCAAATCCGGCCGCGACGTAATCGTGGCTGCGCTTCTCGGCGCTGACGAATTTGGATTCGGCACCGCGGCGCTGATTGCAATCGGATGCGTGATGGCGCGGCAATGCCATCTCAACACCTGCCCCGTTGGAATCGCCACGCAGAATGAGGAATTGCGCGCTCGGTTCGAGGGCAAGCCGGAGATGGTGATGTCGTATTTTCGCGGAGTTGCAGAAGAAGTGAGGGAGCGGCTCGCTCAACTTGGCGAGCAGTCCCTCGCCGGCATCATTGGCCAAGCCGAACGACTTCAACCAAAGAATTCGAGAGCGGCACGATCACTCGGCGGCTTTTTCGGTGCGTCACCCGAGTCGCAGGAAGGTTCTCCAGCGCCTGCCTCCTGTGAGTGGACCCTTGATAACATTCTGATCGCTCACCTCGATTCTGGAGCAACAAGCCCCGCGGTGTTCCCGATCGAGAATTCGGATCGCAGCGTCGGAGCCTATCTCAGTGGGCATATTCTGCGTCGCACCTCCTTCGCGGGCTTGGGCGACCAGCAACATGAAATTGAATTCTCCGGTACTGCCGGACAAAGCTTCGGTGCCTTTCTCATCCCAGGACTGAGCTTCCAGCTCCACGGCGAGGCCAACGATTACGTCGGAAAAGGTTTGAGCGGGGGCACAATTGCAATTTCGACCGGAGCAGATGCGTCCCGGCGCGCGGATCTATTGGTAGGAAATACCGTCCTCTACGGCGCCACTTCCGGTGAACTATACATCGCTGGAAGCGCGGGCGAGCGCTTCGCCGTTCGTAATAGCGGTGCGTTTGCAGTCGTCGAAGGTGTCGGCCACCACGCGTGTGAATACATGACGGCTGGAGTCGTGATTATTCTCGGTCCCACAGGCATGAACCTCGGCTCGGGAATGACGGGCGGCTTGGTCTACGTCTCAAAAGATCTGCTCGCGTCCGACAGCTACAACCGCGAATTCGTGCATTGTGTAAACGCTCTTGGCCCCGCGGATCGAAGTGAAGACGTAAGACTCCGCCGCGCTCTGGAGGAGCATGTTCGCCAAACCCGGAGCCCCCGCGCTATGCGGTTGCTGGAAGCGAAAGGTCCGTTGCCTCTATTGCGCCTCCAACCGGTTCATCTTCCGTGTTCGCCCGCGCAGACTTGGTCGCCACTGCTTGAGCGTTGGGAAAAACGTGCTGACGGTGACGGAATGGCAGCCGCGAAGTTCGTGCATCGAATCCGTCTAGATTCAGCAGAAGCCGTTGACGAATCGGTCGCCTGAAAACGGCGGGGAGCAACAACCGCCGGGCGCCGTATATTACGTGTCGAGATGTAAGATTCCATGTTTGCTATAATTCGTCACAAACAGAATGGATCTCGAATACCTCAGCACACGCGAACTGGGCCTCGTCTATCGCCGCGATCGCACTCTGCCACGCTCCGCTGCGGCATTCGTTTCGATGGTTCGCCATGGATTCGGCGACTCCGGTCATGGCCACACCGGCCACTCCGCTCACACTACAAAGAAACACAAGGCCGCAAAATGAAAAGTCAGAACTTGGCGCGCGCCTTCCGCATCGGTATCGCGGGTCCGGTTGGTTCCGGAAAGACGGCTCTAGTCGATCGTCTCAGCCAGCGGCTCTGGCCAAAATACAATCTCGCCGTCGTAACCAACGACATCTACACCAAAGAAGATGCTGAATTCCTCTTGCGACAGGGAACGCTTCCCGCCGATCGTGTCCGCGGCGTTGAGACCGGAGCATGCCCCCACGCAGCGATTCGCGAAGATGCCTCTATGAACTTGCAGGCGATCGCCGATTTCGAACGCGCGCTTCCGGGACTCGAGTTGGTCTTCGTCGAGAGTGGAGGCGACAATCTTGCGGCCGCGTTCAGCCCTGAGCTTGTTGATATCTGGATCTACGTTATTGACGTCGCCGAGGGCGACAAGATTCCCCGCAAGGGCGGTCCCGGAATCACTCGCTCGAACCTGCTGGTAATAAATAAAATTGACCTCGCTCCTTACGTGGGTGCGTCGCTTGAAGTGATGGAGCGCGACTCCCACAAAATGCGAGGCGACCTGCCGTTTGTGTTCACCAATCTGCGCGATGCAGTTGGGCTGGATCCGATCGTTGCCTGGATTGAAGACGAGATGCGGCGCCCGATCGAATCGCGCAATGCGGTCATCGATGCGCACGCTCCTTATCAAGGCGCCCCTCATTCGCACGATCACAGCCATTCTCACGCTCAGCCGCACGATCATGAGCACCACTAAGGACTGAACCTTGGAAAGGGATCGAATTCGCACTCTGCCGCAGAGCCCGCCGGGCCTTAGCTATCTTCAACTGCTCCACTTGGCCGATAGTGCTTTGCCAATCGGCGCCCTAGCTCATTCCTTTGGCCTTGAAACACTTGTTTCGCGAGGTCTTTTGAAAGTCTCCGATCTTGAAAGCTTCCTACGCGGCTACCTCGAGGAAACAGCAATCGCTGAAGCAGTCTTTTGCCGCGAAGCCTTTCTGCTCGCAGAGAATCGCGCCAACAGCTTTTCGGTCGAACGATGGCGCCACTTAAACGCCAGCTTAAGTGCCATGAAGCCCGCGCGCGAGACCCGTTCTGGCAGCGGCGCCTTGGGCCGGAATTTTCTCTTGGCTGTTAACGCTCTGGGGAATTTCCCGGTCGTTCGAGTCGCACTGGAGGATGCGAATCAAGGGTCGAATCGGCAGTATCCGCTCGTAATCGAGCACAGTCCGGCGTTCGGCCTGGTCGGCGGCACCCTCGAATTCGGTAAAGAAAGCGTGCTTCTCGCTTACTTGCACCAATCAGTCGCGAGCTTCGTCTCCGCCTGCCAGCGTTTGCTGCCGCTCGGTCAAAACGAGGCCACTCGAATTCTCTGGAATTTGAAAACTTCGATAATCGAAACTGCACGGCGTGGCCTCGCCGCGCATGTCAACGATGTTTGCTGCTTCAACCCATTGCTCGACTGGGGCGCGATGGAACATCCCGCCCTCGGAACGCGCCTCTTCGTTAGCTGACTCGATGCTCGTACCCAACGAGACCGCCAAACAGCTTCCTCTTGCCACTGGCCCGGCCGCCCGCGTGCACGCTTCGCTCGCTCTTAATTTCGAATATGACGCCATAAGAGGAACCACTGTGCTTCGAGCGAGTTCGCAGGAACCGCCGCTCAAAGTCGTCCGTGCGTTTAGCCTCGCAAATGGCAGCGCTCTCGTTCATCTCCACAACGTATCGGGCGGCTTGCTCGGCGGCGATCAACTGGCAATGTCGCTTCAGATCAGTGCGCGCGCACACGTTCAAGTCACCACCACGGGCGCCACTCGCATCTACCGCTCGCGTGCGGGTGCACCTCCAGCGACTCAGCGAATCGATGTCAGCATCGACCAGAGTGCATGCCTCGAATATTTGCCCGATCCGATCATTCCGTTTGCGGGTTCGCGCTTCACTCAAAACACAAAGATCAACCTCGATGCAGACGCCGGGCTTTTCTGGTGGGAAGTTCTCGCTCCCGGCCGTGAAGCCCGCGGCGAGCTGTTTACTTACGACGCCGTCGAAATGAAAACCAGCATCGCCGCGCTCGGCAGGCCAATTGCAATCGAACGGGTCCGCGTTGAGCCCGCGCTTTATTCGATAGCCTCGCCAGCCCGACTCGGCAAATATCGCTACTGGACCACGTTCTACATTTGCCGCGTGGGCGTGGAGTCGGGTGAATGGCTCACTCTCGAACAGCACCTCCGCGAACTTGCCCGCAACTTTTCGTTTTCAGCCGAGACGCTTTGGGGCATCAGCACTTTGCCGGCCCTTGGAATTGTCTGCCGCTGTTTGGCTATACGCGGACGCGATTCTCTCGCCGGTCTCCACGAAATCTGGCGTGCGGCGAAATTAGCGCTATACGGCACCGAAGCGATTCCACCGCGAAAAGTAAATTAAACAGATTGTGATTCCTTTGGAGACAACTCATGCATTTAACCCCTCGCGAACAAGAAAAGCTGATGATTACCGTTGCGGCCGACCTCGCTCGTAGACGCCAGGCTCGCGGCCTGAAGCTGAATTACGTAGAAGCAGTCGCGATTCTCTCCGCCGAAGTAATGGAAGCAGCCCGCGATGGCAACACCGTCGCCCAGATCATGAGCTTGGGAGCGAAGATTTTGAGTCGAAGCCAGGTAATGGACGGCGTTGCCGAGATGATTCACGAAGTCCAGGTCGAAGCTACATTTCCAGACGGCACAAAACTCGTCACGATTCACGACCCCATCCGGTGACGCGATGATCCCTGGCGAATATCTGCTCGACGAAAGTTCCGGACCAATCCTCGCGAATGCCGGTCGCATCATGCGCCGCCTCCTCGTCAAGAACACTGGCGACCGGCCGGTCCAGGTTGGCAGCCATTACCACTTCTTTGAAGCCAATCGCGCACTTTCGTTCGATCGCTCAGCAGCATTCGGCATGCGTCTCAATATTCCAGCAGGAACAGCGGTTCGCTTCGAGCCCGGTGAAGAAAAGGAAGTGGAGCTCACCGAGTTCGGAGGCACCCGCGTGATTCACGGCGGTAACGGTTTAGTTGGCGGCGCGATCTCGGATTCCTCTTTGCAAAAGCGAGCGATCGAACGCGCGCGCAACGCGGGATTCCAGTCGAGCGGATCGAGTGACGCAAAGGCCGATCCACAGATCGATGAGAAGGCCGGTTCGAAGGGTAGCTTGAAATGACCCTCGAGATTCCGCGCCGCACCTACGCCGATCTCTACGGTCCCACCAAAGGAGACCGCATTCGCCTGGCCGACACCGATCTCTTGATCGAAATAGAAAAAGACTTCACCCATTACGGCGACGAAATTACGTTCGGCGGCGGCAAAGTAATTCGCGACGGCATGGGCCAAAGCAGCACCGCCATTCGCGAAACAAAGCCCGGCGCCCTCGATCTCGTTATCACCAACGCCGTGATTCTCGATCACTGGGGAATCGTGAAAGCCGATATCGGCGTCAAAGACGGCCGCATCGTGGGAATTGGAAAAGCAGGAAATCCTGACACAATGGACGGCGTCGACCCGAATCTCGTCGTCGGTGCCGGCACGGAAGCCATCGCCGGCGAAAACCTGATTGTCACCACCGGCGGCATCGACAGCCACGTCCACTTCATCTCTCCGCAGCAGGTTTACGAAGCGATTTCGAGCGGGATCACGACGATGATTGGCGGCGGCACAGGCCCCGCAACGGGCACAGCCGCCACCACCTGCACGCCCGGCGCCTGGAATCTCGCCCGCATGTTGCAGGCCGCCGAAGCGTGGCCAATGAATTTCGGTTTTCTTGGTAAAGGGAATGCCTCCGCGCTCCCGCCTCTGATTGAGCAAGTTATCGCAGGCGCCTGCGGTCTCAAACTCCACGAAGATTGGGGCACCACGCCCGCCGCAATCGACGCGTGTCTCAAAGTCGCCGACGAGTTCGATGTTCAAGTGGCAATTCACACCGATACGATCAACGAAGCAGGTTTCCTCGAAGCCACCGTTGCCGCAATCGCCGGCCGCACGATCCACACTTATCACACCGAAGGCGCTGGCGGTGGCCATGCCCCGGACATCATTCGCATCGCGTCATTCCCCAATATTCTCCCTTCGTCGACGAATCCCACACGCCCCTTCACGATTAACACAATCGCCGAGCACCTCGACATGCTCATGGTCTGCCACCATCTGAATCCCAATGTCCCCGAAGATGTTGCTTTCGCCGAGAGCCGCATTCGCCCCGAAACCATCGCCGCCGAAGACATCCTCCACGATATGGGCGTCATCAGCATGCTCTCAAGCGATTCCCAGGCCATGGGCCGCATCGGCGAAATCATCATTCGCACCTGGCAGACCGCGCACAAAATGAAAATGCAGCGCGGCCCGCTCTCGGAAGATTCCACCCGTAACGACAATTACCGCGCGAAGCGCTACGTCGCAAAGTACACCATCAATCCAGCCATCGCCCACGGCATTTCCAACGAAGTGGGCTCCATCGAATCGGGCAAACTCGCCGACCTGGTTCTCTGGAAGCCCGCATTCTTCGGCGTGAAGCCCGAGATGATCATCAAGGGCGGTTTTATTGCCTGGAATGCCATGGGCGACCCGGGCTCCTCGATTCCCACTCCCCAACCGATTCTCTATCGGCCGATGTTCGGCGCTTTTGGCGGTGCCCCAGCCGCCACAAGCATCACATTCCTTTCTAAAGCGGCTCTTGCCGCTGGTCTCCACGAAACGCTTGGATTGAAGAAAACCGCCATTGCCGTTAAGAACTGCCGCAATATCGGGAAAAAAGATCTCATCCACAATACCGGCACACCCGACATCGCCGTCGACCCCGAAACTTACCAAGTGCGCATCGACGGACACCTCATCACATGCGAGCCCGCCACCATTCTTCCGCTCGCCCAGCGCTATTTCCTCTTCTGAAATCCCCGTAATCCTCCTCAGACACGCTCGAGATGGACTTGTCCGCGGAACTCAAAGACCAGCCGATCCCTGAGCTCATTCCGAGTTCGTTCTTCTTTGTCGTCGTCGGCGGTTTGCTATCGAAGTTGTCCCAGAGCGGCGACCTGCCTCTGAGTTCCATTGGACGTGATCACCGCGCTTGTAAGTCTTGGACATTCGTCCTCGGGCCCATTGTGAGTGAACCGCAGCTTATGATTCAAGAGGGGTGAGACGGCGCAAACGCCAAGAAGCGTTGCGCGGCAGCTTGGCGATTCGTTTTCTGAAGGGGATATTCGCGCGAGGCTGGAGTCTTTTCGAGATGCGCGGCTGATGGTGGAGATGGATGGGCACTATCTGAGTGTGGCGGTGTGGCGCAATCGGGCCGCGCGAGAGCTGCTGGCGAATGCGCCGGCGATGCCTGTCCTTCCGGAATCGCGATCGCTCCTCAACGTGATTTGATTGGCTTGGGCGAATCGACGAGTATTTGGGACCAAGAATTGGGAGTTTTCCGGACGGAATTGACTCGCAGCGCAGCTGAAATGCGAGCGGAACACAAATTGCCTTATACGGACTGTTTTGCCGCTGCTCTCGCGGTCAATCGCGAAGCCCCCCTCGCTACCAGCGACAAAGACTTTGCGTGCAAAAGAGGATAGAAATCCTCTGGACTGTTACGCCGTGAATCGATGAAGAAGTGCATTGAAAATAAGGGTCTTAACGGAATTCGTTTTTGCATTTTGCTCTTTCCGAGACCGCGGAGAACCAGGCTTTAAGTCGCTTTTGCGTACGTCGAACGGCCATATCGGAAGCTCTGGGGTTGACCCCGTAAGTAGCGGGACCGTCGGCGTCGCAGAAGGCGATCTATTTTCGCATTCGAAAATAGAGCCCTTGGCATAGTTAATATCTTGTAGCATTATTACTTCAAGATGGGCAAGGAGCCACGCACGCGACTGGCCCTGCGCTTGCGCCAGCGCAAGTTTGAAATTCTTCGTGGTTTGCCGCGCTTGGCCGATCAACTCCCCGGGGTCCTGACGGAGAGTTATACCCTCTGCGGGAAGTCGAACTGTCGCTGCGTCCGCGGCAAAGGACACCGCGCTTTTTCCCTGACCTATATGGTCGACGGGAAACGACACGTGGATCGCGTCCCCGTGGAGTCGGCTGAGCACGTACGGAGCCGGGTCGAGGCCGGGCGAAAGTTCCAAGATGCGGTTCGAGAGGTGTTGGCGGCCAATGCCCGGTTGTTGATTCTGGCCCAACAGCAACAGAAAAGACGGAAGAACCGGAAGAGATGAGCGGACCGATGCCTCTCACCTGCTCCACTTTGTGAAGCGGCATCTTCGGGACCGTCGGGACGGTGGTGAGACGGTGAGCTGAATGGCGGGCGCGAACTTTTTTGTGATAAGATGGGTTGAGAGCTGTTGCAGTTCTGTCGAGGGGCGCGTTTCTTCCCGACTCGACTGCTGAATAGCGACCAGAACGGAACGACGGAACGTATTTGCGACATCGAAAGTCGCGAGGCGTTCCGTTTTTTGTTTGGGGTGGAGAATTTTGGGAGAAGTGATCGGGAGGGGCCAACATGGGCCAGAAAATCGAGAACGAATTCGGCAAGCCCGACGTCCAACGACGGCAGACCGGTCCGAAAACGCACCTGGGCAAGGAGCGATCAAAACTCAACGCTGTGAAGACCGGAATTTTCGCGAAGGTCGTGCTGGCCGCTAAGCCTTTCAGCGAAAGCCGGAATGATTTCGACCAGTTGCTGGCGGCCTTGCAAGAATCGATTCGTGCGCGGGATCATTTCGAGGAGATCCTGGTCGAAAGCCTGGCGCTTCAATTCTTCCGGCTCGCGCGCGTGTATCAATCGGACGCGGAAGTCGCGCCCTTGTTATTCCGCAACGTGCGCGAGAAGTTCGAGAACGAGGGGGGCGACGCGGCGATTGCCGGGCTTTTGGACGGGGAAACCTCCGGCGCCGCCAAGTTTCCAGCGGCTGATCTCTTGATCCGCTACGAGCAGAGTATCTGGCGGCAGATCGACCGCATCTTGGAGAGAATCGAGCAATGGCGACGACTGAACGTCGAACGTTCCGGGTAGCGCGATGAAAATCTCAGCCCCGGTGGTCTCCACGACGGAGGCACTGCTGAACCATGAAGTCACGACCCAGACGCAGATCGAAGGGAGGAGCCATGGAAGATCAGGATCAGAGGATTCCCGAAACGTCCAGCCTTGCAGTGCGTTACTTGCCGCCGCTCACGCAACTCCTCGCGCTGTCGTCAGACCTCGACGAACTCCTTCGTGATTGCGGGCAGTTCGATCGCGCCTGCAAGAAAACGATCGTCCGGGCACGATCTGTGCTGAAGATCGAAACGGAGCGTCTAGGGCTTGTTGATAGCGGCGTGCAGACCTTTCTCCGCTCCCAGGGCGGCCAGCGGAAACTCATTATCGAGGCGAATCGCAAAAGGGCGGAGAAAAAAGCCGCCGAGGGTCAGAACCTCGACGCTTTGACAAAGAGAGCAGGCGAACAGTTGGCGTTCGTCGCTCTCGAACGTTTTGCGCACTACGGGATCGATGTATCGCAATTCAATTTAACTGACCAAGAAAAGTCCGCGGTGGAGGAATATTTTGAGAGACCGGAGCCCCGCCGATCAGATCAGTCCGAATCGAACGGCGGCTCGATTACGGTCATTGCTTCGGGTGCACCGGCTGCAGCTCTGACGCGGCTGCTGTCCGAGTCGGAGCCCGATGTGATTGCCCTTCAGCGTCAACTAGAGGCAGTGAGCCACCAACTTACGTGCCGGATCGCGCGCCTGTCGGATGAATTCGAAAGGTATCAGGGACAAGAGCAGGAGGAAACGCGGAGTCGACAGAAGCTGGTTCGACTTCGAGTCGCTTTGGTCCTTGAATTCAAGCGCGCTAAACTTATGGACCGAGCCATCGCTGGTATTCTCCGATGCTTTGGCGGTCAGCAGCGGTTGCTGATGGAGTCTGTTTGGCGACAACTTGAAAGCGCGGACGACTGCATCAAGGATCCGCGGGTCAAGAAAATTGTCGAACGGATCTGGGAAGATGTGGAGGCTCGCGGAGTTCAATCCGACTCTGACTCCGTGGAATGAATCCTGTTCGACCGAAACGACCTCCGATTCTAAAGGCCCGAACGCTTATGCGAAGCTCCGCCGAGAAGTTGTGGATCGTGATGGCTGGCGTTGCCAGGGCTGCGGATCGTTCACGAATCTTGACGTGCACCACGTCAGGCGGAGAAGGCACCTCGGAAACGACACAGAGGAAAATCAGATCACGCTTTGTAGGGAATGCCATCAACTCGTAAACGGTACTCTGCCATCCAAAGGCACTCGTTGGCTAGGTCCTGGGTTCGATCCCCGCCGCCCCTACCAACCTTTTTCGTTTCCATACCTTAGAGAGTTCATTCTGCCTCTAGTGGAACACGCGTTTTCCGATTGAGCTGTTTCATGCGACGTAGAAGTAGTCGTTACAGGCGTTTGTCGAGGCTGCTTGAAAGCCTCACGTGCTCGAAGGCGTCTCGATCCCCACCAGCCACCTCCCGAACTCCGGGGATGGGTTCGATTCCGATCGGCGCCACTCTCGAGATTGCACTATGGTTTGCTCTGTGTTTAAGCCTGAACCTTTCGTCAACACAAATTATTCCTCGCTGAAAGGGGACGCGCCTTACCGCCACGCGATCCACTTCCAGCGATCACGGATGACGGCTGGTCCAGTTCTGGAGCTTGAGGCCGGGGATGCGCTTGAATTCGCGTTCATTATTGGTGACGAGAATGACGCCTGCGGATTTGGCGTGGGCAGCAATCCAGAGATCGTTGCCGCCGATCATCTCGCCACGGGCCTCCAGCGCCGCGCGAATCTCGCCGTAGGCGGCCGCCGCTTCCCCCGGCAAGGGAAGCACAGACAAAAGCGATACAAGCCGTGCGAGAGACTCCAGGGCCTGAGTGCGTTGCTGGCTTCGCTCCGCGCCATAAAGTAACTCGCCGTATGTAATGACTGACAATGCGGCATCGCCATGCTGCATTTGCCGGAATCGTGCGATCACTTCAGGCGGCCGGTTCTGCCGCAAATAGATGCAAATATTGGCGTCGAGCATATAGCGGACGCTCATCATAGACCCTTGCGGCGTTGTGGCTGCGGGTCCTTACGCTTCTTTGCAAACATGTCCGCTGGCAACTCGGCCAGCAAATCCAGCACGCGGACCATTCCGCCAGCTCTCTCTCGCAATACGATTTCGTCGCCACGTCGGAAAATCTCAACTTCCGAGCTTTTGACCCGAAACTTTTTCGGCAGCCTCACGGCTTGGCTGTTTCCAGACTTAAACACGCGAGCAGTTGCCATAGTTCACCTCCTTTCTATATATACATCAAGGTATATACATTTGCAGGCCACAAAGGACGCGGAGCAACAGGCCCAGGACGATCTAAAGGGAATTGGCCACTAGCTCGACACTCAAGAAATATCCTTCTGAGCTTCAGCCAATGACTTGAAGAATGCCCCCAAATGACTATAATGACTATAGGGACTATTTGGGGGCAGTGTATGGCCAAATCAACTCGAACCTGGGCAGTGGCAAGGGCCAAGGCACAGCTGAGCGCAGTAATCGACCGTGCGCTCGCCGAAGGTCCGCAGACGATTACTCGGCGAGGCCGCAAGGCCGCCGTCGTAGTGTCGGCGGAAGAATGGGAACGGAAGATGGAACGCAAGGGTAATCTCGCTGAGTTCTTTGCCTCCTCTCCCCTGCGTGGCGCGCGAGTCCGCATTAAACGATCCAATCGCAAAGCGCGCAAGATCGAGCTTTGAATTTCCTCCTCGATACCAATGTAGTCTCGGAGTGGGTCAAGCCCCGACCGAACGCGAACGTCGTACGATGGCTTGCTGAAACAGATGAGGATCGCGTCTTCCTGAGTGTCATCACCTTTGCGGAAATTCGGCTTGGGGTCGAAGAGATGGTGGCAGGATGGCGGCGGGATGAGCTCATGCGGTGGCTGCAGGTCGAGCTTCCCGCAAGGTTCGAAGGGCGCATTCTCGGCGTAGATCTGGCTGTCGCCGAGGGTTGGGGTGACTTGATGGCACGCGGCAGCAAGATCGGTCTCAATCTAAGTGTTATGGATGCGTTCTTTGCTGCTACGGCCGCGGCTCATGGGCTCACGTTGGTTACCCGGAACACCAAGCACTTCGAAAGACTGGGCGCTAGTCTGATCAATCCTTGGCTCGAGCGTGCGCCCCGGAAGCGCCGGCATACTGCCTCCCTCGATGCCATCGCCGACCTCATCGGATCAGTGGGTGGCTTGCCGACCGACCTAACCACAAGAAAAAAGAAATATTTGCACGCCACACGTTATGGGCAGAAACGTACTCGTTGATGCTGGATTTGTTGTTGCGTTGCTTAGTAGCCGTGACGCTCATCACAAATGGGCCGTGACGCAGGCATCCGAGATGCCTCCACCTTGGGCTACGTGCGAAGCCGTTCTGTCGGAGGCCTTTCATCTTCTTGGCGAGCGTGGTGCCCCCAATTTCGGCGCACTCCTTCGCCGCCGCGCCCTACTCGTCACCTTCGCGCTTGCCGAGAACGTCGAGCCAGTCATGAAACTGATCGAGAAGTATTCCAACGTTCCGATGGGATTCGCCGATGCTTGCCTGGTTCGCATGACCGAAATGCTTCCCGATCCCTTCATTCTCACGACCGACCAAGATTTTCGAGTCTACCGCCGGCACAGCCGCCAGGTAGTTCCTTGTGCGACTCCCGAATGATATGCAAACTCGTTTGGCAGGGGGCAGGAAGCTCACGTTCTTCTCGCGCACCGGCTTCAAGCGGCCTTTCGAGGGTTCACGCTCTTCCTAATCGCTGGCCCTTTCCACCGCTCAGCAACCCTCAGTTCATAGGCAGACTGAAGATTGAGCCAAAACTGGGCTGTCGTGCCCAAGTAACGTGCTAGCCGGAGCGCGGTGTCCGCCGTGACACCACGCCGGCCGCGCACAATGTCGTTTAAGCGTGTGGCGGGGATGCGGAGCTCCTTGGCGAGCGCATTGACACTCATACCAAGCGGCTTTACAACATCCTCCAAAATCGTCCGCCCGGGATGCGTCTCCGCGAGAAGTTCATTTGCCGTCATTGTCTACTCCTAATGATAGCGTGGCTGAATTGCGCGCGTTCCAGACGATCGTGTTCCCGAAACCCAAAAAGCTGGGCGTTGACCGCTTCAGTTCCGCTGGCCTGTCAACGCCGCAAAAAGCAGACTCGATCAGTCCAGTCCCATTTCGCGGTTTTGCGGGAGAGGGTGGTCAAGGATCGGGCGAGGCCGCCAGGATCCGATGGCGAGATGGTCTTTTCGTCCACAAAAATCACCCCGCCGTGCTTTCGCCCCTCCTCCGTCCAGGCTTTGAGTAGTGGGGGAATCGTCCTTCGATCGTAGGTTACAAGCGTCAACCCATGCATCGCAGCCTGTTCCAAACAGGAGGAGTCCGGTTGCCCTAGGAACTTCCCGCCTTCCCATTCCGCCATGCAGATAACTACCATCGAGCGATGACGGCGGCGGAGACCATCTGCGACAGTAGGCGAGATATGTTCATCCAAAAGGAGTTTGAGCATCTCAGCTCTTTGACGCAGGTCGCGAAACGAATTCGGCGGCCTGAGGCAACATGCGCTTCAGAGCCTCCCAATCCGTGGCAGTGTTCTCGGAGATTGCCCCCTCGATTTCTTCTGGAAAGGCCTTTGCATAATTGACAGCGGCTTGTACCTTCGCTTTTGGCCATTGGAGGTGCTTGGCCACGGCCGAGACATCAGCCTTATAGCTTTGAACGAGCAGCAATACCTCCCACACAGCGAGTGTGCTCCCCTGAATGCAGGCTTGCCGGCCCGCAGCGGAATCGCGAAAATCGATGAACGCGAATTCCGACCGCCTGAGACCCTCCTCGACCAGCCGGGCGCTCGCATCGCTGGGGGTCCACCCATGCCGGTTGGCCATTCGCTTCAGGCGGTTTCCGCTTTCTCTGGACAGGCGCATGCTAACGACGACAGACCGGGTCTTTCGCATCGAGCCTTTCCTCCTGCAACGTAAGTGCTGTAAGCATTGTAGCATTTCTCGCTGGATTGCGCGCGCTTTGCAGGCTGAACCAACACACGACCTAGAGGAAGTCTTGACGCACGATTTTACCGTTCCCCGGTGAGCAACCACTCATATGAAGTCCGACCGCTCGGATGTTGTAGCGGAGTCCCACTATTTCGAACAATGGAGCAGCAGATGCAAGATGCCATATTCAATGCTAGTCTCAAAAATCGTATGTCGTGACGTGATGAAGACAGCGCGTAAGATTTACCGTCGAGGTACCGCGGGAGCTTCTCACCCGGATACAGGCTTACCGAAAGCGATTTCATTCTCGCTGCGAAAATCGACAAGCTGAAATAAGCTGGCAAAGCGACTGCGCATAAAAAAGAAAGCCCGGCGTGCATCGCGCCGGGCTTTTAAGAATCACGGGAAATCCTAAGAGATGGGAGCCGAGTGCTTCGCGTGCCGCCGCCAGGCGCCGAGCGCAAGCACGCTCGAGCCGAGCAGGAACAAACTTGCTGGCTCAGGAGCACTCACGGGATCCTTGCCAAAATCCTTGTTGTCCGAGTGGTTCAGCCACCAAATCCATTCTGCTGTATTGGGCACGCCCGAATAAAAGTCATGTAGCGGGTGGATAAAATCAGAGTTCGCGCCTTCGAAATGATCATGATCGAAGGCCGAAAAGTTGTCCACGTCGAGGTGGACATCGTGCCAGTAGTGGGGCGCCGCGTCAGCGTCCTTTTCGTGAATTCCGTCGGCATTGGCGGGCGCTGCAGCCAAGAGCGCGGCAAAAAGACCAAGGAAAGCCAAGGCCGAGATTTTATGCAGCATGAGGCTCCCGAAACGTCCCCTAAATCGATATAGACTGCTCCAGATTACGGCAACGCTACTCGCACGTTAGGAGCCAACATGCGCTATCTCCCAACTTAATGAAAATAAATGCCTTGAAACTTGTATCAAAGATTAGAACTACAAAAGTAGTGGAAGAGTACTGGTTCTTGAGGCAAATTATGTGAAAACATTTGCAGATGTTTCATGCAGATTCAAAACAACTTAGTTGCCGCACGAATCCCGGACTCGGGCGTGGTTAAGAGCAATGCGAAGATGCAGCGAAGATTTTGCTCAGACGTTCACCGCGCCGTCACGACGAATGCGGAGGTCGCGACAGCCGCCTGAAAATCTCGTCGACGATTGCTTGAGAAGTCCCGAGAGTCCCTTCACTTCCTCTTGCCGTGCGCACTTCTCGCCCGCTCCGATTCGTCTGTCTCGCTGGTCTTCCCTTCGCGGATACATCGATCAAGGAGAAACTCAATGTGGTCCTACAAACGGCAAGCACATACTCGAGACACGCCCTGTCCGACAGCCTACCAATGACTTGAAGAATGCCCCCAGCGTGGTGCCCCCAATCTCGGCGTCCTACTTCGCCGCCGCGCCCTGCTCGTCGCCTTCGCGCTTGCCGAGAACGTGGAGCCAGTCATGAAACTGATCGAGAAGTATTCCAACGTTCTGATGGGATTTGCCGATGCTTGACTGGTTCGCATGACCGAAACGCTTGACGATCCCTTCATTCTCACGACCGGCCAAGATTTTCGAGTCTACCGTCGGCACAGCCGCCTGGTCGTTCCTTGTGCGACTCCCGAATGATATGCAAACTCGTTTGGCAGGGGGCAGGAAGCTCACGTTCTTCTCGCGCACCGGCTTCAAGCGGCCTTTCGAGGGTTCACGCTCTTCCTAATCGCTGGCCCTTTCCACCGCTCAGCAACCCTCAGTTCATAGGCAGACTGAAGATTGAGCCAAAACTGGGCTGTCGTGCCCAAGTAACGTGCTAGCCGGAGCGCGGTGTCCGCCGTGACACCACGCCGGCCGCGCACAATGTCGTTTAAGCGCGTGGCGGGGATGCGGAGCTCCTTGGCGAGCGCATTGACACTCATACCAAGCGGCTTTACAACATCCTCCAAAATCGTCCGCCCGGGATGCGTCTCCGCGAGAAGTTCATTTGCCGTCATTGTCTACTCCTAATGATAGTCAACGATTTCCACGTCGTAAGCATCTCCGTCCTTCCAACGAAAGCAGATCCGCCATTGATCGTTGATCCGAATGCTGTGCTGGCCGTTCCGGTTGCCGTGAAGCTTCTCCAGCCGGTTTCCTGGGAGGGCTAGATCGCGCAAGTTGGTGGCTGAATCCAGTTGCTGCAATCTTCGGAGGGCTTGTTTGGCAACGGTTCAGTCAAAGCTGACTCGCTTATTATTCGTCCTTTGCCTTCCTGGCTTTCTCCCAACGGGCGAGAACTGCATTACGCGCAATCTTGCTTCGCTGCTCGGATGTAAGCTTCGCGGCTCGGATTTTCCCGCCTTTAGAACCGCCTAATTTCCCCAAAGCTACCGCATGAGGGTTCTTCTTCTTCTTCATATGTCCTAGAAGGTATTCCGCAGGATGCGAGCAAATCAATACAAATTACAGATTGACTTATACTTAGGCGCCCATGTACAATGTTAATTGTTCTTAGGCGCCTACGTATTGAGGAGCGGTGATGAAACATAGGTCTTCTGTTCTGCAATCACAGATCAGCATTGCGCGCAGTCTTTGGGGAGACCTACCCCCGACTGCAACGGATTCATTAGCGAATTTGGTTAGGCGGTTCGGGATTTCCGTTTCACTCGGCGACGTTCAGTACATCGATGGACGATGGTATGTAACCCATTCTGGCCTCCTTCGAATCGCGCATCGGCGTGGATGTTCTGGGCTCAGAACTAGTCTCTTGACTAAATTTTGCGATTCAGCCAACAGCCGCTGGGTCTTCCGGGCAACAGTCTTCAAGTCTCGTCGCTCGAAGGGGTTTGTTGGTTACGGTGACGCCGATCCGTCCAACACTTCTTCCTTGGTTCGTGGCGCCGAGATGCGCGTGGCCGAGACGCGAGCCGTCAACCGAGCTCTTAGAAAGGCTTACGGAATCGGCCTCTGCAGCGTCGAAGAGCTTGGTTCGTTTTCCACTCCGCAAATGCTGGTCACGGCCAGGCCGCATTCGAATGGTCATGCGGGCACGAACGGCTCGGGCAACAGCCAGCCTCGATTACGCGACCAGCTGTGCCTGCTGATTCGTCAGTACGATCTCGATCCAACGCTCGTTAAGGCATATGCCGCTGATTTCTGCGGCACCGCAACCCTGAAAGATGCCAGCCGTGACCTCGTCGAATCGTTCATCACGCAGCTTGCAACCGCAGCGAAAAAGGATCGAGACGGACTCGTCTGCAAATTGAATTCCTACTCTCTACCTGTGGAGGCAAAACCATGAAGCGACACATTCCCGGTCTCCATTCACGACAGCTGGATAATGAAAATCTTCTCGAAGGCCTGTTCCTCGTTCGAGTCGATGCAGCTTCCTATCGCTGGCATCCGCAAAAGCCGTTCCTGTCGATCCGGTTTGTCGTTCTTGAACCAGAAGCGTTTGCCGAAAGATCATTTTCAGGTCGGCTCTATTGCACGGAACGAGCCTTGTGGAAACTGAATTGGTTCCTGCGTGATTTTGGCTATGACTCCGACCTGCTCAACCAAGATCAGATTGATGAGAAGGCTCTGCTTAAGCTCCGCGGAGTCGTTCGGACATCCTACGTCACGCTGAACGGTCGGTCGTTCCAAAACCTCGAAGCCTTTGCTCCGGAGACGGAGTGGGAAGAGCTTTCCTGCGAAACCGTCGGCGGGAAGCAAGGGCTGGGGAGCGGCGATGACCTTTAGCCACACGCAGATTTCTCAGTATCTTCGCTGTCCCAGAAGCTACCGCTATCGCTATCTCGATGGCTGGAGAGAGAAGGAAACCCGCGCTGCGATGGCGTTTGGCCGCTGTTTCGAAAAAGCTCTGGCCGCCTACTTCTCCAGTGAGGATTGCACGGCTGCCGCTATTCAAGGAATGGGGCGCTTTTCGTGACGCTCCCTTCGAGTACAAGAAAGGAGAATCCTGGGATCGCCTCGTTCACCAGGGTGTCCATCTGCTCCAGCGGTTCGCACAGGACGATCGGGTCAAGATTCGCCATCCCGAGCAGGATTTGCAGGTGAAGATGGTTCGCAGCCTTCCCGGTGACAACGAATTCGTCGCTTATATTGATGCCCTGGGCGAACTCGACGGTACGCAATGTCTCATGGATTGGAAAACCACGACGAGCCGCTATTCGGAGGAGCCGGCTGGACTCTTATCGCTCGACCCGCAAATGATTTGCTACTCCTGGATCAGCGGAATTCCGGATGTCGCGGTTGTTGTCTTCGTTCGGAAAAGCCTTCCTGAAATTCAGTATCTGAAAGCGTCCATCACGGACGAGCAGCGAGGCGAATACGGTCGTCTGGTTGAAGCCACGGTCGGTCAGATCCACTCGGGCCAATTCCCTCCGCACAGTGGCATCCGCTTCCCGCAAAACGGATGTGTCAGCTGTTCTCATCTGGGACTCTGCCTCGATCGTCCCGAATTAGTTGCCGCGAACCTAATCCGAAAGCCAGGAGCAAGCGATCTTGATTGGCTGTGCGAACTTGTGGATTGACGGACGGACCGTGGTGTCTCCCGAACTCAACCGCCGGCGGGCCCTCATCGTTCTCGGGAAGATCGATGAGATTTTGGCCTGGGAGCAGACGAAGGAGCATGAGCGCGATGAGCGATTCGTCGAACTTGGGCAGTATCTCTGCGAGGTGCGAGCCGGACAATATTGGCGGCTCGAAAATTTGAAGTCATTCGACGAATTCCTCGAGAAGCGATTCCCCGAATCTCGCCGAAAAGCTTATTACCTGCTTGCGATTCACGAGCATCTGACGCGAGTACCGAAGCAGCAACTTCGCGAAGTGGGCTGGACGAAGGCGCGAGAGCTGGTAAAGGTAGCGCGTCGCGATGGAGCCGAGTTCGACTGTGCACCCTGGGTGCACAAAGCGAAGGAGCTCCCGAAGGAAGAGTTTAAACGGGAAGTGGATCGGTATCTGACCGGCAAGGAAACGGAGCCTTGGGAGATAATCTATTTCAAGCTGTACAAGGGCCAATTGTCGGTTGTCGAGCGTGCACTTGAAATCGCAGCCCTTATGCTCGGTAGCGACAAATCCCGGGGATATTCCCTGGAGATGATTTGCGCGGATTTTTTGGCGGGCGCCGCCTTGGAAACGGACGAACTCATTCAAAGCTCACTGAATCCTCAGCATCCATCGGTTGCTCAGCCACAGCATATGAACCGTCGGATCCTGCAGAAAAAGCGAGATGAGCGACCCCATCTTGCGAAATAGGCCTCGAATCCGAATAGCGTCCGTCTCGTATGCGAGGCTGCGCAAAGAAATCTTGGAGCGTGACAACTGGCGCTGTCAGATATGTGGCTGCCTCAAGAATCTCGATGTTCACCACCTTAGACGGCGCAGCGCCCTTGGTGACGATATCGAGACTAACCTAATTACGCTTTGCAGGAAATGCCACCAAGCAATGCATCAATCGGCCAAATAAACCGATCCACTTGAGCGTCTGCACGATCGGGACGCCACGCACCTTGTGCTAGCAAGGCGAAGCTATGCAACCTCGAACAGCCTTAGCAATTGACGATGCTTTCGCGATTCTGTTTCACGCGGCGGGTAGCATTGAGCGTGTCAACGACAAGCTTGGAATTTTTATCACGCAGCTTTATCGGAGGGGAAACAGCCCTTGGAATTGCGTACCGAGAATAGCGTATCGAGACTGAAATTCGCGTCCCGAGCCCGGGCTAGATTCGAAGTAGCAACCCTTCGGTCAAACAGCAGGTCGGTTCAAAAATCCAAGTGCGCGTCTGGTGACGTGACAATCACGGTTCGAGTTCGGCCGCTTAGGATAACGACTCCCGTTGAGTTCACTTTTCCGTTCAGGGATGAGTTTAATTCTTTCAGTACTCTTGCAGCTGAAGCGGTAAACCGGTATTTGGAGCTTTGATTTTCCTTCCGCGTTGGCACCACTCTCTCATGACGCAGATAGCTTTTGAGATCATCTCAGACTGAGATAGATAGTGATAATCCCCAGCTATCGACATTCGATCCAAAACGATTTCTATCGAGCGGCTCCTGCGCTGCAAAGCCTCGCAGGCTTAATGACTTGGCGTTTTATCTTCGAAGGACAAACAAATGACTTGCGGTGCATTGATCATTCCGGGTTTTCGCGCGAGATTGGCCCCAGCCCGTGACTTTCTTCAATGCGAGCCATGAGTCGGTGGCGGGCTCCACTTATACCGGCGAGAGGCAGAAATGAAGAATCTCCCGAAGTTCCTCTGGGAAGATCAAAAGGGACAAGACCTGACAGAATACGCACTGCTGCTGGCCTTGCTCGCACCAGGCGCGATTATGAGTATCGGAACGCTTGCGAAAACGCTGCATCGAGCATCGGTCCTGCAACCGATCCTTAGTTGCATATCATTTCGAAGGGCAAGTTTGCGAACGCTAAGCTCGATGCTCGTTAGGCAGGAGAGCGACGGGGGTTCAAAATGCGAACCTTCAAATTCTTGCGACCAATTCAAAATGCCCATGACGGAAGGGCGCAGTTATCTACCATCGATGTAGCGGTCTACAGTTTCGTTCTCCTGATGGGCGCATTTCAGCTTACCCACTAGCCCCACATTCCCGACTTCTTGAATGACACGACATATCCTGATCTTGCCCGATCTGTTCTGGAACAAGGTTCGTATCAAATCAGATTTTTGCCCCAGACGATGTTTCCTCCCGCCTTTACGTTGATTCTTGCAGTGGTGGGTTTATTTTGGGGACTCAGCCCCGCGACTCTGTTTCCGGTCATCGCGGTTTCTGCGACGCTGGCCCTCCTCGTCGCGTACGAGCTTCTCCGTCGCGTCGAAGGTCGTGGTGTGGCAGCGGCCACCTGTTTGTTGCTGGCGTCTTCTCCAGTCTTGTTTGCGTTCAACACTGCGGTTGTCTATCCGGAGATGCCGAGCTAGACAAGTTACACTAGGGTCTGAGTATCAATGGCTGAAAGTCTTCAATATTTCGCTAGTCTGCCGGGGCTGAGGGTCTACTATGGGCAAGTTTGGGACTCCCAGAGACGGAAGCCGATTTCTCTTCGACGCAATGATACTGTCGCACCACGGCGTGGAGGAAGGCGAGACGTGCGAACTTTTAACCGAACGGGCCGCACGCGGAAAGGTGGCTCACGCTTGACGTCAAACTGTGGTACCAAATAGCTCAGAACAGCCGCCGGACAAATGGACGGATACGTCTTGCTATTGGATGCAAGGCGGGCGACAAGCACGCCAGCAGACTGTCGAATCGGCCTCTCTCAAATTCGGGCGGGCTTGGATTTGAAGCAGCGTCGTCCTTCGTTGCCAAGACATGCTCGTATTGCTGCTCGCCGGGGTCGGGCTTCGCGGGGTCCGCCTCTGCGCGGCCCATCAGGCGTCGGTGAGAGTAGTTGTAAAAGGCATTCTTCTTCAGTTCAAGTTCAACATTACGAAAACCACTGTCGAGCAAAATCGCTTCCAGACAGCGGCTTGTCGGGAACCACCAGTTGCTCCAATGCTTGTAAATTTTCTTCTCGCTATCGAAGTAGGAAAGCGGCAGCCCATCCAGAACCCTCGCAAAATTGCCCATGCTTGATTTAGGAAGCCCCAGCACTTTATTCAGCTCTTCGGCGAGATAGTCTGTCGCTGCCCCGCCTTCAATGAACAATGCCCCTCCATCTTTGAGTAATCTTCGGATTCGCTGCAGGGACAGCACTGGATTCTTGAGGTGATAGTACACGCCTGCAAAAAGCACGAGGTCGTAAGTGCCCAGTGCCTCCGGTTGAGCATCGTAGACGCCGCAGCGGACGTAAGTCGCGGAAGAGTTCTTGATTTCCTTCACTGCATTGAAAACCGTAATATCCGGATCCTGGATATCTAGCGCGGTGACGTTCGCTCCACGCCGCTCTAGCTCGAAAGCGTAGGGACCGTCCCAGGTGCCAATGTCCAATGCACGTAAACCCGACAGGTTCCGCGGAACGCCAATCTCGTCCAGGCAGCGCTTGGGTTCTATTTCAATGAAGTCGCCCGGTGTGAAGAGTCCCGGTTCGACTTCATACTTGTGATAACAACTCCGACCGACAAGTTTTGGATGAATGGCCATGCGCCCCCCGGTCTTATTAGCTTTGACCGTCTAATCTAGAACTTCCGTTTTGCCCTTTCAGGCAGGAACATTTACACCGGAAACCATTCCGAATGAATCGAATTTTCTTTGCTGCATACAACAGTCGCGGTTTGTCTCGTTATGTCGCCGCATTTTTTGTCCTTTTCTGGCTGGGAGGACTTTCATGGGACCGGCCGCTCACCCGTCGCCACTCCGTCATCCACGCGGCTTTTTCACTGCGAACCGCAGCAATGAGAACGAAGCCGCCCAAATACCTAGAGTCGTAAGCCACATCGCAATCCTGTCAAATAGGGCCACGCCAAAGCGTCGGGATAGAATGTGTTGGAGATACCGATGATCGCCCAGGCACCAGGCCAGATGAGACAAAACCCAGCTAGTCTCGAAATAACACGAAGGAGATTACGCTGCAATTCGATTGACGCCTTCAGCCGATAATCCCATGAGTTCCCCGTGCCCTGTACGTGCCGCATTTCCCAAAAGTATGTACGCTACTACTCATATCGGGGATCTTTAGGATACTCCAAGGAACGCGGTCGAAGGTATTTATGTAGCACGTATCCCCTGAGTTAGATACTGGTCGCCTGAGATTCCAGGATATACTTTGACTTGCGAAACGATACGTGACGGCAAAAATAGAACAGCCATCTTCCAACCCTCCACCGGTCATATGCGTCTGACAATGCCGGTGCGGCGCTGCCTGGAAGCCTCGTCGTAACGTACACGCAGACAGATAGCGGGGTGGGCGCTTTACGGCTCGCGTGGCCTAAGATGTTTGAAACTGCACAGTGCACTGCTTCCAAGGCCACCTGCGAATGGTATTTCGTTTTTTCACCGTAAGCCGAACGGCTGGCAATAGTGGCTCACATAATCGGGGTCTTTCGAGAGGTGCCTGGTACGGACAGCTGCAATTGATTCCTCGCGGCGGATAAAGCTAGCTTGCGAATTCCAGCGACTGTCGTTGCTGAGGCGGGTTTGCAACCAATCCCGTCGCGGTCAATCATTGCTTTGGCATCCGTGATTTCTTGTTCACTTACGGCGATCACTTGGCGTGCGAACGAATCACAGAACGAAGGACTTTCTTCCATGAGACCGGCGAGCCGATTTTGATCGCGGTTGCCAGTGTTTGCGGATTTTCAACCGGAGTAAGTTCTTCGGGAATCGGTACGCGATCTGGTGGCGAGGTCGGCTGGAGACCAGTGAAGCCTTTGCCAAAAGCCGAACTGTTACCCATGTTGCCATAAGGTCTTCGGGTTGCCACTCTCGACGACCATCCAAACGCCGAGGCGAATGAATTAGTTTCCCTTCAATTAAAGCAACCTAATCACGCTCTGTCGGTAGTGCCACGGACGATTGCACAGAGCGAGAGAACAGAGGGAAACGAGTTGTGATGGACGCCCCGCAGTCATGAGCTAATCCCAGCCAAATTTTCGCGGTTGAGCGAGAATGGTGAAGAGCCCCAACGGCTTTCTGCGATTTTGGGTTTGCCCCTCTACCGGTTATGGCCGGACAAAGGCTGTCTTAGCCTTAGGAGTGCGATCCCGGCGAGGGAGGCAGCAAGAAGCGCAAAGGACGAAGCCTCAGGAGTGCTAACGACTTCCACGGTCCAGATAATAGGTGTGTTGGTTCCAAATCCGTCGCTATTGGAATCCAACGTTTCGAGAAGGTTAAACGCTCCGTCGTTCTCGAACCATGACTGTGAACCACCCGACGAGAAGTAAACGGTACCCAGATCAACGTTGGGATCTAACCACGAACCATCCCCTCGGGGCGCCGGTAGAAAGGTAATCGGATTCCCGTTAAATGTTCCTGTGATGGAAACGACCTCTTCCACTGTACCGGTGAAAAAATGGTCCTGGCCAGAATTAAAGAAGGTACCAGTAACGGACTCGAGGACGAGTTGAGCCTCGATATTGACGTTCGCGACAGGCTGATTGCCGAAGCAGCTGGTACAAGTGACGGCTGAGATGTCGACAACCGTGTCTGCCTTGGCACAGGGAACCGAAAGGAGAACTGCCAGCGAGATAATACCGCCCAGCTTCATAGAACCCTCCCACTTGGGCATCCAGGAGGCGCGCTGGGTGCACACCCTCGATCAATTGACTGGGATATTGACAGGAGCGCACTCTTAAGTCTAGCGAAATGTCTGAAGCAATGCTCGTACGAATCACGATGTGGCAGAGGCGTCCGTAGTTTAAACGAGTGGCACAGGCAACTCTCCTGTGTGATTTAATTGTTGGTCGGGCTGCGGCTCAAATTCTCGTCCTCACGCGATTTATTTATCTGACGGATTTCCCGGACGATATAACCGCTTGACGAGACGGCGCATCTTAGAAAATACCGAGCGAAAAAGCGATTTTCAGGAAGTCTGCGGCAATTGGAAAACGGAAATCCGCACCATGGCTGATATTCAATTTTGTACATTAGGTCCCGACACATCCAGGAAGATCATGTTCTGAGGTGATTCCCACGTCCAGTAGCTGTATCCGTTGATAAAACAATTATATGATAGTGGTAAATTCGATCATCACAGCATAGTTCTAGCTGTCGCGAACGGATGCGCCCCGGCCGAACATCTTAATAGTATGGAGGTGGGTTATTATTGCGACTCATTTGCTCATTTTGCCATGATCCGTGCCCAGGAACAGGAAGAGGACGTCGATACGGTATTCATGGCGTTCAATACCTGGTGGACCGCATATAAGTATCTGTGTGCGTCTGTCGACGGAAGATGTGTTCGGTCAATTTCTGTGGAAGAAGCGCGCCATCTGGTACTCCTGGAGTTGGCTGAGCATATCCAGAAACTCGTAACAGCCAGAAAGAAGGTAATCGTCTCACTGCCGTTTCCCATGTATGACAAATCGATCCCCGATCTTGAGATCAGAAACGCAACCTTTGGCAGGTTTGGGTTATCGGGTATAGCGACGGACATAACTCTACCTGCCACGGGTGATCAAATTGCGGCGGTAGCTGAAGAGACGGGCGCCGACATTTTTGATCCAAGAAAGAGCCTCTGCAAGCAGAAATGTATCACCGAACTGAATGGCGTTTCGATTTACAAGGACGATAATGACATTGCTGCGAGCGAGATTGGTGTTCTTGAGACCTTAAGCAGGTATTCCAGAACGTACTAGATATAGCGTTCATCATGGCGATGATGTTCCCTCCGGAAATCATCCCCGCCGATGACCCGGACGCCATTTCATCGAAACGACTCGCTAGGCTTTCTTCTTTCTGGACGTAACCCGAGCGTTTCTTGGGAAGAAAAGCTCGACGTGGTGGAAGGCCTTTTATCGTGATGATTGGCCAAAAAACCGCGGAGCGATTCATCCTCACGTAATTCCCCCCGCTACAGTTGCCTGTCGATGACGCGTCGGTCGATTCCCTCAAATTTCACAACTCCGCCGAAGCTGAGGTCTACGATTGGCATGTTTGGAAACTCCCGGAGACGGAAGCCAATTGGTCTCGAATGCAACCAGGGCAGCGCACGTAGGAAGGTCAAGACGTACGGAATGCTTGGCCGACTGGCTGCGCTCGGGAACGGTGATGGCGAGCGCGCAGACACGCGTGTGTTCAGAAAAGCAAAAATTAAGACGAGACCCTACTTGACGGAACCGACTTCGTTAGAGATGTTCTCGCAGCTTTTAGGGCCGCGCTTAGGGCGCCAAATTACCATTCGAGGAAGGCACCAAATGTGAGATGAGCGCCTCGGTCCACTTCCGAATCCCTTCGGCTGTTGCAACGGAAGTCCTAAGTGATAACGGATCGAACGACTGACTGCTACCGGAAGGTCCCTTGCCATCTCCCCGAGCGTCGGCTTCCGTTGAAGCACCTGCTCATATATCTCCTCATGAATCAGACTTTGGGGCTTCGGGAAGCCTTCGGCCAGCAAGGGATGAGTTAGAGCTACGAACATGACAATGTTCTGCTGATAGAACCATTCCACCGACTCATGCCCCCAAATCCGGGGCCGGATTGGATCGATTGCTTCATATCCTTGCCTCTCGAAAAGTTCGATCCAGTACGGCAAATACTGCGAGTTCATGTGGTTGCTTCCGGTTGGCCCAGGTATGGCTGCGGAAAAGAGATACAGGAAGCCATGGACGTCAAATCGGCGACCAGACCCGCGGCCCTTGATCCCGGGAGGTGCTCGGCAACTTCCAAACAGACAGCAAGGTCGAATGTGCGGTCCAATCGCAGCGATTTCGTCAAATCGCGTGGCAAAAACCGGTCCGACGGAATCCGTAGTTCGGAGCGATTGACGTAATCACCATCAATGCCCCATACATCTGGGACACCGCTGACGAGAAACTGGGCCGCCCAAGTACCTAGGCCACAACCCACGTCGACAACGCTCTTTGCCGGTACAAGTGACAATACAAGCGGCACTACAACAGCGGCGGAACTAGCTGATCCATTGACTTGTCCAGCAAAAAACTCACGTGAATAGATCGTGCCTGCATTCTGAGTCCCTTTATCGCCCCTAACCAATACGCCGTGGGTCATTATTCCTGCAAAGCTGGGCGACCCTATGATGCCATAAGACTCTAACTCACGGGCATCGGGTGTTTCCTGTAGTTGAAGTCGTTAAAGAGTCCTCAGTGGGCATCGTCGCAGGATGCCCGCCAGACCTAGTCAATTGACCGAGGCTTGGTCCACCATTGGTGAGTCTGGGCCGCCAGAGATGGAAGCCGATTGCTCCTGGAGTTTGTGACGTAACCCAGGCTCCTACGCAGTCTGAGTTCCCGGCTCTTCCGGAAGATATACTCACGGAATCAAAAGACGCAAGAGAACGACAACGCCAAGAGGCTCGAATCAAGCGGTTTCGGCGAGCCATCATCCCTGTCACGCAAAAACCGATGGAAAATATCTAGGAGACTCGGGGAAATCGTTTATAGAGCTTCCTGACGCGAGGCAATTTCTGCGAATTCGTGGAGAGCGCATTTTTCAACAGCGTCAGGGATTATCGCCAGATGTCTCAGTCTTGGATTGTGATGGCGGGAGGGCCGCATCGTTATGACGCGCTCCAAAGCGAAGGACCGCTATTCGGTCCTTGCTAGATACCCATCACCCCATCGATGTAGAATGTGCCTCTATTGAGGGCTCAAATGACGGAAAAGGATAAGGTTGACGACATAACTCATGTCCCAGTCCCATCTGCAAACCTAGTTTCCGATAGCGCGTCCAAAAGGAACTATGGCGATCTTGGTTACAGGCGGTGCCGGTTATATTGGCAGCGTCACTGTCGAGCGACTAACGACAAAGGGTGAAAGCGTCGTTGTTCTCGACGATCTCTCGCACGGTCATCGCGAATCGGTCGACGCCGATACGCCTTTCTATCAGGGATCGGCCGGCGATGGCGCGCTTGTAGCGCGTATAGTGAGAAAGCACGAGATCGAGTCCTGCGTGCATTTTGCCGCATTCGCGTCTGTCGCCGAATCGGTCGAAAACCCCTTCTTATATTTTGAGAACAATGTTCAGCAGGGAATTTCTCTCGTTAATACTCTAGTCGAAGCGGATGTGTGTCGCTTTATCTTTTCGTCTTCCTGCACCGTGTATGGCGAGCCGGAGAAAACGCCGATCGGAGAGGGTTTTCCGCAGTGGCCGAAAAATCCTTACGGCTGGACGAAGTTTACTTTGGAGCGCCTTCTCGAGATCTATGACACGGCCTACTGTCTGAAGTCGATCTGCTTGCGCTATTTCAACGCCGCCGGCGCCACGGAGCGCACGATCCCGAAACCCACTTGATCCCCAATGTCCTCGCGGCCGCCGCCGATCCGCAGAAAGAAGTGAGAATATTTGGGAATCAATATGCGACGCCGGACGGCACAGCCATTCGCGATTACATTCACGTGGCCGATCTGGCCGAGGCGCACATTCGCGCTCTCGATCATCTACGACGGGGCGGCGGATCCGACGCGTTAAATCTCGGCACTGGACACGGCTACTCCGTTCTCGAAGTGGTCGAAACAGCTCGCCGCGTCACGGGTCTTCCGATTCGCTCTCGAACCGAAGATCCGCGACCGGGTGACCCGCCCGGCTCGTCGCTGATCCCTCTCGCGCGAAGGCCCTTCTGGCATGGCAACCCGCGATGTCCGATTTGAATGCGATCGTCCAATCGGCGTGGATTTGGCGGAAAAAGTGGCCCCGCGGGTACTGCTCACACGCGGAAGCAAAATAGCCACAAGGTGTTCTTACTAACCTCGCTCATATCGTAAAACATTCGAACGACGCTCCCGTCCATTCCGAGAGAGCATCATTCAAAACCAAAAAATTGGGCACGGCTGTTCTGGTTCGTGTTCGCCGAGTGGCTAACGCAATGTGTTAGAACCCCCTGCTTACAATAAATCTGTGAAGCTGATCTCCAACGGTTTGCAGTGAAAAAGCCTGCTCGATGCGCTTACGGGCGCGAATGCCTAGAGTGCGCGCCTGTTCGTCATCATCCAGGAGAAGGGCAAGATTCTTGGCCATCGCAGCGATGTCGCCGACGGGTACAATTAGTCCCCCAGACTCTTCGCCTTGGTAAAAAATATCGACAACACCAGGCGCCGAGGCTGCGACGACCGGAAGTCCGCACGCCATTGCCTCCAGCGGCGCGACTGGAAACCCCTCGCGCCTCGACGGGAACACGTAAACGTCGGCAGCGCTGAGGTATCGCCGTATATCCGCACGATCCAAAATATAGTCGCGAACCCATCTAATGTGCGGCACAGCGGTATGACGAATTTCTTCCTCGAGCATGTTCGAGCCACTGCCTGTTCCGACGAGCATCAGCAGCACGTCTCGTTCTGCGCGCTGCGTGCAAATGATCTTCCAAGCCGCGAGCAGAATATCGAGACCCTTCGTGCGCACATCAACCCTTCCATGCCAGATCGCTACCCGAGCCGTTTGCGAAATTCCAAGTTTGCGGCGTGAGTCATCCCGCGAACCGATCTGCCACTCAGAAAGATCGAGCGGGTTGAAGATTTGGGAGATTTTTTCCGAAGGAACTCGGTAGCGTTTCCGCACGCGCGCGATCTCCTCAGATGACCCGATGACCAAACCTGCGCAGCGACGCAGGCTGATGGGGCGGAGAATCTGTTCGACACCACTACGATGCCAACTCCCTCCCTGGAAGGCGGCGAACACCGGAATTCCAAGAAGAGCGCCTGCCACGACCGAGGCGTCGAATCGTGGGGATTCGTACTCCTGGCAGAGAATTGCAGAGCAGTGCGCTCGTCGTATTTCACGAGCCAACGCGAACACCGGCGTGGCCAAATACGGTGCCAGGAGGTGGGCCATGCGCCACATCGGCACTGAAAAACGCTTCCTCGGACCAAACATCCCTTTGGCAGTCAGGGCATACGGGTCCTTGGTACGCCGCCGGAGCCTGCGATGGACGGCAGATGCAGGCATAACGAGGAACTCAGCTTTCGTGGGTTCGTGGATTTTGTGGACGGTGCGTTGTACTCGATCCGAAAAACAAAAGATCGTCGTTCCAATCCCGCGGAGCCGCAGTGCGTTTACGTAGCCAAATAGCCACCCGCCAGTCATCTTTGTGCAGAAGTCTTCGAGCGAAACGCCGATTTCATCGAGGAAGTCCTCGATGAGATCACCCCACGGCAGGAGAGCAATCACGGGAGCCTTTGGGACGGATTCGGCGAGTTGCTGCTCGTCTGGCCTCATGAAACTTCCGGAGGCTTTCGCCAAGATGACGCGGTTTCCGTGCCCACGCCACTCTGCGAGTGGACGGCGTAGCCGATCCAAGTAACGGGTGAGAGGCCGAAGCAAATAGCGCGTCGCACCCATCCCCCGAGTCGAGAGAACGCGACATCGTGGCAGAGTACAGTGATCGGCGAGATGAAACTCGCGGAACATTCGCGCGGAATCGCAATTAACTTATTGAGCTGCTCAAGAGAATAGCCACGGCGAACATGTCCCCATTCGTTGAACATGTCCTGCTCGCTCGGGCACCATTTCTGCATGAATCGGTAAAAGGGAAAGCGCCAGTGCTCGTTAGGTACGCTGAGAAGCAGGTAGCCTCCTGGCCTGAGCACGCGTAATGCTTCCCTCATGGCCTTCTCGTGGTCGGGAATATGTTCCAGAACGTCAAACATTGTGATGGCGTCGAAGGACTGCGAGTCGAACGTGAGCCGTGTCGCGTCGCCGCGCACAAAGCGGACCCCTTCTTGACGGTTGCAAGGAGCATCAGCGAAGGTGGGGTCCAAGTCCAAATTGGTGACATGCGCACTCGGATATAAGAGGCGCGTCAATCCGCTCCGCCCACCTCCAACCTCCAGGATTTCCTTAAAGGGGAGGTCTGGCGCCACCCGATGAATGGCACGCATCTTTTCGCGGTAGAAGAAACCGAGAGTCAGAGGGTATTCGAAGGGGTTCAGAGACAGAAATGTCCGGAGAGGTCTCTTACGGGGCGTCATTGCCCACCTGCCCGACGTCAGCAGTTTGCGCATCGGCCACAACCGTCATCGGATCCGCCGGTCGACTACGATACCGCAGATAGTACGCATAGCCCGCAACGACTCCCCGAATTTGGTCACCCAGCGGCAAGTGAGGTAATTCCGTGGACGAATCCAGCACCAATCTACCGATCGATCTTTTCCCGTAGGCGTAGGCGAGCTTCATAAAATAAACCGGGAGCGCCAGAAAGGCGCGATAAACATTTCCCCAATGCCGGTATCGGTCGAACTGAAAAAGAAGTGCCGCGACGTGTCCGCGCATATAGTTGTAAGTCTGTTCTCGTAATTCGCGCCACTCCGAGCGGTGGGCATGAAAGACCACCGCGGCCGGCTCGTAACGACACTTGTGACCTTCCGCCAGCAAGCGATACCACAATTCCGAATCCTCGCTGCACCCGGATGTGCCCGCGCCTAATCGCTCATCAAAAAATCCGACGCGCTCGAAAGCTTCTCGTCGGAAAGCCATGTTGGCGCCGGCACCCAATCTCCACGTTGGCACCCCTACTCCTTTCATACTCCGAAAAAAGTTCTCATCGAAATCCAGAACGCGATAACCCCAGCCGCAACCGACATTCTCACCCTGAAAAGCATATTGCGCCGGCGTTGAAAGTTCGGCCGGTAAAACGAGTCCCGTCATTGCGATGATGTCCGAAGCGCGAAAGCCACTTTTGATGGCACCGACCCAATTGGGGTGTACCGTCACATCATCATCGGTAAACGCGATGATTGCTCCGCTCGAGTGTCTGATACCAGTGTTTCTAGCGGCGCTCAGACCGCGCCGCGGTTCGGGTACATAGCGAACTTCCGGAAACGCAGACGTAACAGCCTCTGCCAAACCAGACGACGGGTTGTTGTCGACAACTATGATTTCATTCGGCTGCGGCGAGAGGCTGCGAATTGAGGACAGACACTTTTTGAGGGCCTCGGGGCGGTTCCTTGTGCAGATCACCACTGAGATGTCTGGCGTCGCTGCGTCGGCTTGCCCGGACGTCCGCGAAAGGGCCGAGCGGGAACAGGACTCAAGCGGGCGCCTCATCCCGATCAAATCAGCCAGTCGCGGAGGCGCCTGCGGAGTCTGCTTTTTCAGATCGACAGGAAGCTGGGCACGGAAACCCGTGGGCAGAAGCCGATCTGCGACAGCAGGTGCAATAACTTTGGGAAGCTTAGTCGCCATTTGAGAAGGAGTTAGCGGGAGCAAGGAGGCCGGGATGGAAAGATGACCAACCGGAATACGGCCGCACCAGAAGACAATGTACAAGCCGCCCCAGCCGGTCTCGACACTCATGTCGCGCAGAGGTTCCCGAATTCCGATGTGCTCAATCCTCCAGGGCAAGAACGGCGTCATGCTTCCTCTTCAGACCGGGAGGGATTTTTCTGAGAGCGAGGGCGCGCACGGCCCAACAGTTCAGCCCGGCGAGACGCAGACATCGCGAAAATTCGTAAGTTGCCCTGCAAGTAACCGAGTGTAAAACCCGCCTGTATCAAGACAGCTGGCAATGGCATTTGTCTGCGTGCCACAGTAAGGACAAGCCGAACGAGGTCCGTAGTGAATCTCCCCAAATTCGAAACGGGATCAAAGAACCATTTTGAAGAGCGCGGTTCCGAGACGAGGGCATCCGCGAGCGCCTGGCTGATTCCGAGATTTCGATTGATCTCGATGAGGTAGCGCAGAGTGGTTCGCTGCTTCGGAATGAAATGATGGAGTACGCAACTCGGAACGTACCAAAGCTCGCGGCCGCCTCCTGCAATGCGCAAGACAATCTCCACGTCTCCTCCGGATACGAGGTTGTTTCCGACACGATCGGCGAGGAGCGGCGAGTCAATCCATCCGGACGCCGAGAGAGACGAGCGGTTCACGACCAGGCCTGCGCCGGCCAGAAATCCAACCCTTCGCGGCAAGTCACCGTGTTCCTGTTCGGCAAAAGAGTAGGCATAGTCCAGAACATATCGCGGCGGCTGGACCTCCCACTCCAAAATGACTCTTCCTCCGAACGCACCGACGCTTGGATGACTCTCGGCGAATGCCAACGCCTGCGCGATCCAATCCGGCTGCAAGAGACAGTCGTCGTCCACGAATGCGATCCATGGTGCCGTTGTGCTTTTTGCTCCTCGCAAACGCGCAGAAGTCAGACCTTGGATAGGTTCCTCCACGATTCGAAGACCGGGAACCGATCCTGCAAGCACGTGGCGCTGAATGACACTCGCTGTATCGTCGGTGCAATTGTTGTCTACCACGAGGCAACTCCAACGAGCGTCTTCGTCAGGCGTTTGGCAAGCAAGCGTCGATAGTACGCGGGCTAGCATGGGGGCCTTGTTATAGGTGCAGATCACCACTTCGAGCTCCGGCCCGATCGGTGCCTCGCTCATGGAAAGCGTTTCCGTATTTCTTCTACTTGTCGCAGCGAGCGTGCGTACCCGCCAAATAAACCAATTACACCTCCGCAGAGTTCGCCAATGAAGAGAAGTGGAGGAAGATAGGTTTGCCCGAACAGTTTCTTCTTAGTATGCCGCAGCAGACTAATTAGGTCGTAAATGAACCACCAGTTGATAAGACGCAGTAAATTTATCCGTCGCTCCGGATCGGTCTTGAGGCACTTACAGATGAAACACATCATTCCAAGCCCCCAGCTGCGCCTATACTGGACGCGCAGGGCACTCATTTCGCGGCGGTGCTGGTGAAAAACAAGAAAGCGGGGTTCGTAGACAAGAGGAAGACCTGCCCGAATCACCCGATAGAAAACATCCAGATCGCCCCCACCAGGAACGGCAGCGCCTGTGTCCAATGCTTCGTCGAAGCCGCCTAATTCCCGAAGCGCGTCGGTCCTGAACGCCATGTTCGCACCGGCCCCGAGGATTCCCGCACCGCCCGGATACAGCGGATTGCCCGGAAGCACTGGACCGTAGCGGATACGGTCGAAGCCGCGACGAAATCCGCCGCGGATTTCAAAGGCGATTTGCGCTTCCGTCTCCAACTCCATCGGAAGAACCTGCCCTGTAAAAGCGACCGCGTCAGGGTTTTCTGTCCAAGCCTCAGCGAGGCCGGTCGACCAGTACCTATCCACAACCACGTCATCATCGAGAAAAGCTAGCACCTTTCCGCGTGCTTCTCGTAATGCTCGGTTCCGAGCGAAGTTCAGGCCGGGACGAATCTCTCGTACATACCGAACGACCGAATGCTTTGCCGCAAGTTCTAGCATGCGCTCGTCGGAAGGCGCATTATCAACGATGAGGATTTCGCAGTCGGTGCGCAAAGCTAGCGTCTGTTCGCGCAGCGAGTTCAAGAGTCGTACCACACCGTCGGGCCGGTCTTTTGTGCAGATTGCGATTGTTAGAGAAGGCAGAACGAGGGAATGGGGCGGCGCTAGTTCTTCGCGGATTGTTTCGGCAACGATCTTTTGTGCTGTTTGTGCGGCGATCTTTCTTGCCAATTCTTCGGCTGATATGCGCCCGACTCCGCTCGTCTCCTCAAGCCAAAAACCTATAGGTACGTCCTTCCTTCGTACTAATATCGCGACTCCTACATCTTGCGCCGACAAAGTAATATCCTTGAGCGGGTGGGTGAGTTCGATATCGAGTATCGGATAACGCACCGTTGAACCTTCAATTTTCGGGAACGAGCAAGGGACGATGTTGAAGGTGATAGAGCCTGGCGAAGAGATCTCCTGCCTTCACCAAGTCCGGAAGTGTCCCGCACTCGCGGACTCGACCTTTTTCGAGGACGACAATCTGATCGGCACGTTCGATGGTCGACAATCGATGGGCGATCATGACCACAGTTCGATTTTCGCGCAATTTGTCGAGGGTCTCTTGGACAAACTGCTCCGAGATGCTGTCGAGTGCATTGGTGGCCTCGTCCAAAATAAGAATGCGCGGATTACGGATGATTGCGCGAGCCAGAGTTATCCGTTGCTGCTGCCCACCTGAAAGGCGCAGGCCATGATGTCCCAGCAAGGTATCGTATTTGTCGGGCAAGCGGTCGATGAAATCGTGGGCGTCAGCCTTCCGAGCTGCGTCGATGATCTCGTCCAAGCCAGCGTCGAGTCGTCCGTATGCGATGTTCTCGCGCACGGTTGCGTTGAACAGGTAAACATCCTGGCTTACGAGTGCAATCTGGCCGCGCCAAAAATCGAGATCGAATTCCGACAAAAGATGACCGTCCGCAAGGATTTTTCCATTCGTCGGATCATGGAAACGAAGTAGCAATTTCATCACGGTGGACTTTCCGCCGCCGGAGGGACCGACAAAGGCTGTAGTTCGGCCCGAAAGTATGCGAAATGAAGCTTCGGTCAGCGCCGGTTCATCTGCCGGAGCATAATGAAAAGAAACGCGGTCGAACACGATGTCCTGCTGAAACCCTAAGTGAGTAACCTTCCCAGAACTCACGTATTGCTTATCGCTCGTATCGAGTAGAGAGAGGACCTCCTCAACCGACGGCGATAGCGCAGCAACGCGGACTCGCGCTGCGTCGAGTTCTTTTATTCGCGGTTGGACTCGATAAAGAACGAACGCAAAAACCAGAAGCACCGAAACGTCGCTGGCCTTCGGAGCTGCAATAAACAGGATCGCTAAAACCAAAGCAGCCGCAAGAACTTCATGGACAGGATGGATCACGCCATCGAGGAAGCTCAATCGAAGCATCAGACGCCGCAACCAATCTGAGGTCTGATCGAAGCGGCTCTGCTCGTGAAATTCTCGACTGAAGGCGCGAATGACCCTAATGCCGTCAATGCCTTCCACCATTCGGTGGGCAAGTTCGGAATTGGCCTTGGTTACTTTTTCCCCGAGATCCCGGGCCGCCTTCGTGAGAGACCTTACGATGGCCGAAATGAACAACATCGCAACGGCAACGGTAAAAGTGAGCCGCCAGGACATCAGCATCAACAGCACGACATAAACTATGACCGTGGTGATCGTGATCATAAGATTCACCAAGATCTTGAGTGCTTCGCTTGTCCGCCAAGTGTCCGAGGCCAATACGTTAAGCAGATCACCCGAGCGCCTCCGGTCGATAAAACCGAAGCTTACGGTCATCAACTGCCGGAAAATCCTTCGTCGAAGATCATGCGCAACGTTTCCGTCGAACCATGCAAACAGGAGATGGTGAAGATAGCCTAGCAAGGCGGTCGCGAGCACCGCGGCGAAAAGACACAGAAGAATGACCACCATCCGGCGTTCCGCGGCTACTCCTTGAAACAGACTATTCATCTTCTCAACTAGCCATTGGCTTTTCCCTGGCGATTGCGATCCGATCACCAAACTATTCAGGAGCGGGATGAATAGTCCAATTCCGATTCCTTCGGTCAAAGATCGAAGCGAGCCAAGCACAATGATCGCCGGGAAGCCCCATTTGTGAAGGCGAAGCAATGGCGCAACGCTCTTCATGGTTTCTATTTCTTTCATCGACGCCATGCCCTCGCGGGCGACTCTTATGGACGTGGAACTTGGACAGAAACCATTACAAAGCCTGTAAAAGTTCCGCGATTAATATGCAACGACCCTACAGTGATCCGGCCCACCAAACAAAATCCAAAAGTCCGAGACGAACGGGATTTCAACATTGTTTCCATTCAGGAAATCTATCAGGTGTCCCCCCCATTGCATTGATAAATATTATCTTACATACTTATTACTTCGTTTCTGGCGCCGGTGGTGATGCCTGGGTCAGCAACACGCCCAAAACGTCTCAGAAAGCTCAATTAGAGAAGATAACACCGCGATAGAGAGTCTTGTCCATGGCAGATACTTCCGTCATCGTTTGTACGCACAATCCACGCACGGATTATCTTCACCGTGTCCTGAATGCCCTCAGAGAACAAACTTTGGCTAAATACAGATGGGAACTACTAGTCATCGACAATGCCAGTGACAAGAGCCTCGCCAATAGCTTAGACCTATCATGGCACCCGCGAGCGCGGTATTTGCGGGAGGAACAACTTGGCCTGACACCTGCAAGGTTACGTGGCATCAAAGAGACTTGCTCCGAACTGCTTATTTTTGTCGACGACGACAACGTGCTCGCATCTGACTTTTTGGAAATCGCCAGCGCTTTAAACGATCAGAATCCCAACTTGGGTGCATTTGGGGCTGGCTGGCTGGAACCTGAGTTCGAAGTCCGGCCGCCGGCCGAAATTCTTCCACGTATACATTTGCTCGCCGTCAGAACCGTCTTATCAGCCCGGTCAAGTAAGGATACGTGTGAGCACGGGGCCATTCCATGGGGTGCCGGACTCTGCGTCATCCGTTCAGTCGCTGACTCGTACCGCCTCTCCGTTAAGGATCTTGATGTCAGTATTCCTTTAGATCGAAGAGGAGACGAACTCTTCACTGGCGGTGACGATCTCTTTTCCTGGATCGCTGCTTCGATCGGCCACAGTTTCGGCATTTTTCCTGAACTCCGTGTCACTCATTTGATTGCCGCCGACCGGCTAACCCAGTCATATTTGCTCAGAGTCATCAATGATCATTCTTATTCCAACTATGTCAGGGACTACATTTTTGGCGGAGTCCAGCCCAAGCGTCTCGATTGGACACGCTATGTTCGTGTGCTTTTCCACGGGGTCAGGAAGGGCCAATTCTCAATGCGGTGCATGTTGTCTGAGTGGGTCGGTGAAGACAGGGCCGCGCGATTTATTCTCGAGAAGCAATTGGATAGACGCGAGATTATTGGCCTCGCTGTCCCAACCAAAGTTTAAGATCGCCAAAAAGTGAACCATCAGGGCCGCGTGACAGAACGGGATAGGCTTGGTCTCTGGATGCAAAATGAAACCTAGTCGGCCAACGCCTCACTCCTCCAAGTACGACCTATCCTCTCTATTTGTTGCAGCTCAAACGTAATTACTCTCAGGCCCGTGCCTGCAACGAAATGTGCTTCCGATTCGACAACCGTAAAACCCCGTATCTTTTTCCGCGATACGATTCTCAACCTCATTGCCTCTTGCAATCTCGAATACAAAAAACTCACAACGGCTGCCTAGCTTAGTGAGCCATCTTGACATCGAAATTTGGCGGTTCCGCGTCAAGGCGATCAACAGTGCTACTAAATTTCTGCTCATCTATAGCACTATCTATAAGTTCTTGACGCACCACTTCACAGTCCTTTCGAAATTGTTCAATCGTTTCGGGTGGTCGCATTACCATTTGCCTCGTCCAATCTATCCAAGAACGTCGCGATGTCCCCTCTGTGTTTTCGTACTTCCTGTAGAAAGAGTACCAATTACAGCGTGGCCCATTCATCGTCACACTCTTCAGAAGGTTACCTTCATTTGTGCCCTGCGCTTGAACCGCTGAGGAAGCCCCCCGTACAGACCAGCACATCTGACATCAACCCGTGAAAAGTGGTTTCCATTATTATCGGAGGCTTTCCATTCGTCGTAGGAGCTGCTGCGGGAGAGCTGGAAGTATCGGATTTTTCCATGGTTACGTCTTGTGCCTGTGGGCTATTTTTAAAAATCGTAGCACTACGCCAGCCAGCACAAGATCGACGAGCGGCTCGATCTTTCTTGGCACCGGCGTGCGAAACATTTTCGCGAAAACGTTGCTGTTTCGAACGGATTCCGATTCGGAATATTTCCGCACTTCGCGTGATTCATATGATCACGGCGGACCGGGTGGCGAGAGAATATTTCTTGCGGTTGGTGAGAGACCATGCTATTCGAACCATGTCCGCAATTATCTGATTAGCGGGATCGAGCCGCGGAAACTTGATTGGGCGCGGAGCTTTCGAGCGCGGCTTCATGGATTGAAGAACGGAAGTTTTTCGATGGAGTGCATGCTTGCAGAGTGGGGAGGTGAGGATCAGGCGGCACGTTTCATTGCGTCCAAGAGACTGGTCGGGCTGCGGGTCAAATGCTCGCCAAGCGCCACATTGATGACAGCAAGGATGAACCATCATGCCAGAAATCTTGGGTGCGCAGCAGTAGAAAGCAAGATGAGTCACACGACAGCCAAGCAAATCGTGATTCGAAAAGCGTGTTCCTTTCTTTTAGTAATGATGCTTCATGGCGGGAGGATCATTGGCGGCGAGATCCGGCAGCAATCCGCGCAGACCGGTTCGCATGTTTCGACAATCCCTACGTGCCAGGCGATTGGGAAGATTGTGATCAAGATTGACTGCACATATGCAGCGTCCGGCGCCGTCGGAGCATCCGAGGAGCAAAAGGCGCCTCAGATTCTTTTGAGCCACGCTGTAATTACGTTTCAGCCCGTCCACGAAAGTCACATGCGGATCGAGTTGACTTTCACAAATAAGGGCCAGGTTGCGCTTACTGAATCTCGGACCGTGTACGTTGAATTTGATGGCCCGTCTGGACGGAACTATATTAGGCGCCCGCTCCCGCACGTTGATCTTCAAAAACTGATTCCCGGCGCGATGATGACCTTTAACGACCAATTTTTAGCGCCGAGTTTGAGCCCGGGCCGCTATTTGGTTTGGCTCTGGATTCCAAGCCTCGATGCCGCTCTGAAGTTCGATGCTAGGCACAATTTTCTGCTTGGGGATACCGAAATGGCTGACTCAACAAACGGGCTCAACCGAATTGCGACCGTTTTAGTTGAGAAGGCTGATTGCGCTGAGCGTTCGGACGATCATTGAGGCAGCGGACCATAGACATCAACTTCGGTGGAAGTGCCAACGTACACTTTGCCGTTGGCAACCGTGGGAACCGCGAACTTTACGGCGTTCCCAGCGGCATCACGCGTTGTATTTTGCGCGCTGCTGTAGAGCATCGTTAGAATGTTCGTAGCATCGTACGCGTAGAGCACTGCCGGCCCGGGTCCTGGCCCGGGAGCACCGTACTGGCTACTATCGATCGCCCAAACGATCGCGCTCCCTGCTGTCGTCCCATTCGAGGACACCGAGACGCCGACACCCGGAAAATTGATCAGAGGAGTGCTTCCGGTGATGTGCGTGAAGTCGGGAAGTCCATTGGTGATCGGAATCGACTTCAGCACATCTTTGACACCCCAGAAGTAGAGAGTATTGTTCCAATACGCAGCAATGTTAAACATGCTGCCCACCGCCGGGCTGCTCGATTCCTCGATAATTTCCGAGTCGTTCGAACATCCCGAGCAATAGTGTGAATTGTTCGTCGTCATCTGATCCCGATTGACGACGTAGATTCTCCCTTCTTTTCCTGCTGCCACCAGGATGTGTGGGAAAGGGCCTAACTGGTCAGGGAGTAGCAGGACGCCGCCCGAACCCAAATCGTCGTCGTTCTCTTGCAGGAATGCCTGATCCCCCGGTGTGAAGTAATCCAGCTGCGTCAGAATCTGGTTGGTGGTCCCGAGTTTCAACAGCGTGTCGCCCGTTTCTCGCGCTGGAACGTTGGTCGTATCGAAGTCGCCGTTCCCAGACGCGATGAAGATATTTCCGTTCGCATCCGCTGCCACACCTGCTCCGCTCAACCAAAATCCGCCCAGCCCTCCGTTGGGCGTGGTCACATACACACTCTTCTGTGTGAACGTTGCCGCGTCGTAGCCAAAAAGCCATCCATGAAAGGGACTGCGATCGCAGTGCGAGGCATAGGCAATGTAAATCGTGCCATTCAGCAGAAGCAGACCGGGCCGGTTCATGTGTTGAAAGTCATCAAAAACGAGCTGGCCGTTCGAGCTCCCGTCACCGGTTCCATTCACTGTTCCAGCAATCACAACCGGCCCGGGAGTCTTCTCATTGCCCGTGAGAAGATCCAGAGCATGTAGCCGGTGAAAATAGCTGACCCCATTGGTGGATTTCGCTTCCACGTAGATGGTCTTCGATGTGGGATCAATCACCGGTGTACTGGTAATCCCGACTAGCGGATGCAGATCGTCGCATAAGTTTGTCGCTGCAATAACGAACGGCGTCTCGCCGGCGCCGGCGCCGTGCGCTGCGTCCACCATGCTGGCTTTCCACAGAGGCGCGCCACTTGAGTCGGCATCGTACGCGTAAACGCTGTCGTTTTCAGTGGCGAGGATCACGAGGTTGTGGACGCCACCATTGATGGTGACACCCGGCACGTAGAGCGGCTGAGCGTATACTTGGCCGTCCGAAGGCATGGCGAAAAGCTTGCCGAACCGATTCACGTTCACATTACTCGTATTCAGAATTGTCTCTGACGTATTTTGTCCGGTTCGCGCATTGTCATTGTGCTGCGTCAGAACGCTCACCGACGACGCCGCCACAGTGACGGTTAGCGTTGCGGGATTACTCGTAACGTTGCCGACTGGGTTTGTAACGATGACTTGGAATAAAGTTCCGTTATCCGCACTCGTCGTCGCTGGCGTCGTGTAGCTCGCTGACGTCGCTCCTGCGATATTCACCTGGTTCTTCTGCCACTGATAGCTCAGAGGAGGCGCGCCTGTCGCCGCCACAGTGAATGTCGCCGTCTGACCCACATTCACCGTCTGATTTGCCGGCTGCGTCGTGATGCTTGGACCCGTGTTCACCGTCAGCGTCGCCCCATTGCTCGTTACACTCGTGACCGGATTGGTCACGATTACCCGGAAGCTGGTTCCGTTGTCCGCACTCGTCGTCGCTGGCGTCGTGTAGCTTGCGGATGTCGCTCCTGCGATGTTTACCTGGTTCTTCTGCCACTGATAGCTCAACGGAGGGGCGCCCGTCGCCACAACTGTGAACGTCGCCGTCTGACCTACATTCACCGTTTGATTTGCTGGCTGCGTCGTGATGCTCGGCCCTGTGTTTACCGTCAGCGTCGCCCCATTGCTCGTTACACTCGTGATCGGATTGGTCACGATCACCCGAAAGCTCGTTCCATTGTCCGCGCTTGTCGTCGCTGGCGTCGTGTAGCTTGCTGATGTCGCTCCTGGGATATTTACCTGGTTCTTCTGCCACTGGTAGCTCAAGGGGGGCGCGCCCGTTGCCACCACCGTGAACGTCGCCGTCTGACCTACATTCACCGTTTGATTTGCTGGCTGCGTCGTGATGCTCGGCCCTGTGTTTACCGTCAGCGTCGCCCCATTGCTCGTTACACTCGTGATCGGATTGGTCACGATCACTTGAAAGCTCGTTCCGTTGTCCGCGCTTGTCGTCGCTGGCGTCGTGTAGCTTGCTGACGTCGCTCCTGCGATGTTTACCTGGTTCTTCTGCCACTGATAGCTCAGAGGAGGCGCGCCCGTTGCCACCACTGTGAACGTCGCCGTTTGTCCCACGTTCACCGTTTGATTTGCCGGCTGCGTCGTGATGCTCGGCCCTGTGTTTACCGTCAGCGTCGCCCCATTGCTCGTTACACTCGTGACCGGATTGGTCACGATCACCCGAAAGCTCGTTCCATTGTCCGCGCTTGTCGTCGCTGGCGTCGTGTAGCTCGCTGATGTCGCTCCTGCGATGTTTACCTGGTTCTTCTGCCACTGATAGCTCAACGGAGGAGCGCCGGTCGCCACCACTGTGAATGTCGCCGTTTGTCCCACGTTCACCGTTTGATTCGCCGGCTGCGTCGTGATGCTTGGACCCGTGTTTACCGTCAGCGTCGCCCCATTGCTCGTTACACTCGTGACCGGATTGGTCACGATTACCCGGAAGCTGGCTCCGTTGTCCGCACTTGTCGTCGCTGGCGTCGTGTAGCTTGCTGACGTCGCTCCTGCGATGTTTACCTGGTTCTTCTGCCACTGATAGCTCAGAGGAGGCGCGCCCGTTGCCACCACTGTGAACGTCGCCGTTTGTCCCACGTTCACCGTTTGATTTGCCGGCTGCGTCGTGATGCTCGGCCCTGTGTTTACCATCAGGGTCGCCGCGTTGCTCGTCACGCTCGTGACCGGGTTCGTCACGATCACCCGGAAGGTGGTTCCGTTGTCCGCGCTCGTTGTGGCGGGTGTCGTGTAGCTTGCGGATGTCGCTCCTGCGATGTTTACCTGGTTCTTCTGCCACTGGTAGCTCAACGGAGGGGCGCCCGTCGCCACAACTGTGAATGTCGCCGTTTGCCCGACGTTCACCGTCTGATTCGCTGGTTGCGTGGCAATGCTTGGGAGACCATCAACGGTGAGAGTGGCCAGGGCACTTAGAGCGCTTTGACTCGAGTTGCTGACCATGACTTGGAAGGTGGATCCGCTATCAGCGGTGGTTGTTGGTGGTGTCGTGTAGATTGAAGAGGTGGCCCCAGCGATGTTCGATCCGTTCTTTCGCCATTGGTAAGTGAGAGGCGAGTTGCCCGCGGCGGACACCGTGAATGTTGCCGGCTGCCCGGCTGGGACCGTCTGGCTTGCGGGCTGTAGTGTGATTTCGGGAGAGCCGCTGGTCGAAGAATTTATGGGGCCGGCACATCCCGCTAGGAACGCAAGCGTTACCGCGGGAAAGAGGAGTAGGCCCCGAACCGTCCTAACTGGCCCGTTAGCTCGAGGTGACAGTGTGGCATCACTTGCTGAGCCCGACATCTTTTAGAATCCCACCCCGGGTTTCGAAAAATGTTGTAAATAACGGACTAAATGTTGCAACAACTTTCGGTGAAAACAAAGACTTAGATACTTTGCCTTCCTTATTCCGCAAGGATCTTTCGGATTTTGTTTGCCTCCGAATAATTCGGACTAATCTGCAGCGCTTGTTCGAGCTCTTTTTTGGCCATCGTATGATTATTGGCTTTTTCGTAGGCCATGCCGAGATGATAGTGGTACGTGGCGCTGTCGGGCGTTTGCTTCACAGCTTCCTGCAAAGTGTCTATCGCCGAGGAGTAGGCCCCCTGGTTGTAGTAGGCCCAGCCGAGAGTGTCGGCAGTGCTGGAAAGATCGGGCAAACCTTTGCGGGCGGTTTGAGCGAGCGTCAGGGCGACGCTAACATCGCCTCCGTGTTCAAGCATTAGGTAGGAAAGATTGTTTGCTGCAACAGGATAATCGGGTTGAATTGCGAGTGCTTTCTTGTAGAGATCTTCCGCCTGTTGCCAATCGCCTCGGGTTTCAAGGAGGCTCGCCAGAGAAATATAGATACGAACGTCGCGAGGATTGGCTTGCATGGCGTGCTGATAACCAGCGATGGCTTGATCCACGGAACCCCTGGCGACCTGAGTGCGCGCGAGCATGAGGAAGGCGGGAACATTATTCTTATCGAGATCGACTGCTTTCGAAAAAGCTTCCTCGGCCTTGTCGTTTTGCTGATTCTTTAGCTCAAGCTGGCCAAGAAGTGAATAGAGTTGGCTATTATTGGAGACTTTGGTGATCTGATCCTGGACGCGGCGAAGGGCTTTGGCGGGTTGTTTTCGAACCATGTCAATATTGACTAGACCGGTGAGCGCATCAACCGCGGCAGGATTCCTTTGCAGCGCGTCGGAGTAGAGTTTTTCAGCCTCGTCATAGCGCTTCTGAAACATTCGAAGGTCGCCCAAGCGCGCGTAAGCCGCTGGATTGCCAGGGGCAACTTCAATCGCTTTCTTCAGATCCGCTTCTGCGCCAGTTGGATTGTTCTGGCGCAAGAGCGCTTGCGCATGGTAGATGTAGCCTTCAAGCGATTGGGGCTGCACTTGAATCATCTGCTGGCTCACCTGCGACAGAGTTACGGCATCGCCTCGGCGCATTGCGAGGGCAGCTAGGGCGCGCAAGGCTTCCACCAGGTTAGGGCGCAGGTGCAGGGCCTGCTTCCATTCGGTTTCGGCTTGTCCAAGATTCGCATTCGCAGCATATGCGACGCCGAGTTGATAGTGCGCGCCGGCGTCATTCGGAGAATCTTTGGCCGCTTTTTCGAGAACGTGAATCGCATCCTCGGGTTTCCCCTGACGAATCAGCAACTCGCCGCGAAGAACCTGAGCGTCTGGATCCGACGGAGCGACCTTCAGCGTGGTGTCGTTGACTTTGACGGCTTCTTCGACGCGATTTCCGGAGATCAACAGCTGAGTGTAGATTTTTGCGACGGTCACATCCTTAGGATGTTCAGAATAAAGGGATGCAAACTCGGCTAGCGCTTTCTCGGGCTGGTTTGTGGCGACATAGAATTCTCCCAACATGCGATAGCCCTTTGGATCGTCCTTCAGGGCGGACTTGGCGTCGCGCAAGATTTGCTCGGCCATGTCGCGCTGGCCTTCATTCATATACAGCCCCGCAAGAGTGGCACGCGGCGCCGGATTCTTTGGGTCCAGCGTAATCGCGGCCTGAAACTGTTTTCCGGCGTCAACCCAGCGCTTTTGGCGTTCGTAGAACGCACCGAGAGCCATGAGCGCTGAGGTGGATTTAGGATCGAGCGAGACTGCTTTCTTGAAGCTTTCTTCAGCGGCGGCGAGATCTTTGTTCTTTTCCTGAATCACAGCCACGTTCAGATAGGATTGCGAACGGCCGGGATCCATTTTCAAAGCGGCGTGCGCTTCATCCAGCGCCTTCGCGTCGTTGCCGAGGCCAGCATCCGCATTTGCGAGCAGCAATTGCGCCTGGGGATTATTTGGATCGCCCTGCAGGATTGTTTGGGCGCGATCGTGGGCTTGCTGATACTGGCGTCCAGCGAGAAGGAGGTTTCCCAGATCGAGCTGCGCTTTCAAGTTGGTTGGATTGAATTCGACAGTACGGTTTAGCTCCTGATAGGCATGAGACCAGTCGCCCTGCTTCATGAGCGACTGTGCCAGGCGGTAGTGGGCGTCCGCGAATTTCGAATCGATCTGGATCGCGTTCTCGAACTCGATATTGGCCTCGCGATATTGCCCCTTATCGAAGTAGGCGATGCCCTTGTCGAGAAACTTCTTTTTTTTGACTTCCGGATTCAACGAACATGAAGCGAGCGCGAATGCAGCGATAAGGAAGGAAATCCAGAATAATCGAACATTGGGGTTTCGTACGCCTACCATCAGCCGCCTCGATTCAATCACGTTTCGTCCACACCAGTGACCGACAGATTATAAGCAATCCAGCCTCCGTCCGATTTTCGATTTGAGTATACAGGCTATGAGCCGTATAGATTTGAAAACAAGAAGCTTACTTTGTCCACGTCCGTGCCAGCAACAGCAGACCGGCCGGACACTCTCGAACCGCCGAAGAAGCGAAAGATTGCCACAGTGGAAGCAACCTTCCACAATTATTCCATCAAGTACCCTCAAATGCCATAATGGTAGATGTGAGTCGGGTGGCGAAGAGGAATAACAACCGCCCGTAATTCCTTTGTTTATAATAAGTCGGGATTTAATGGTAATTTGATGGTAAGTGGTTTCTCTTTCATGGAAGGCCCTCTGGACTCGTCCTCCGAGCGTCGGCCATGGCAGTCTTTGGCCACAGTCCCGTAATCCATTGATTGTGAAGGTAAATAACGATCCCTAGGCCGCTGGGGCGCGCATGGCAGCTGCATTGCATCCACTTTCTTGGTTGTAGAGTACCCTGTGGGCGACGTATGGGTAGCGAGGGACAATGGGCTCCAACGTTGAGAATGTGGTCGCGACTCCGATAGCCGAAACCACAGGCCAGAATGAAGGCGGAATCAGCAGCTTCGTGGGCGGGACAAGCCCCGCAATGGTGACTCTGGAAGCCGTGCTTTCGGAAATTGCGCCGACCAATATCCCAGTCCTGCTGGTCGGTGAGTGCGGCACCGGCAAGATGGTCTTCGCCCATCGGATTCACCAGCTGTCAAGCCGATCTTCTCAGCCCTTAATGAAAATCTCGTGCGCCGGGGTAAGAGCTGAGTCATTTGCAAGGGAGGTTGGTCTGGATGCGAGCCGGGAAACTGAATACCGACACGAAGCAGGAACTGCGTTCTTCGACGAAATCAGTGAGCTCGATCCCGCATGCCAAAGTAACCTCTTGTACGCGCTGCCCGACGGCGAGACGAAACCGCGACGCGGAACTTTGACCGCACGATTGATTTCGACAACGAGCTGGAATCTCGATGAGGAAATGAGAGCGGGGCGTTTTCGGAGAGAGCTGTATTACAGAATCAACGGTGTATGTCTTCGTCTTCCGGCACTTCGAGAGCGAAAAGAGGACATTCCGCTCCTGAGCGACTATTTTCTAGTGAAACATCGCACCCAACTAGGCAGGACACATTCGCGATTGAGCGCGAAGGCGCTTGACGTGTTCATGGAGTATTCCTGGCCCGGCAACATTCGCGAGCTAGAAAATGTGGTCAAAAAAATTGCGGCGCTCAACGATGAGGACTTGGCACTTTCAGAATTGGTGCGCACTCCAAATGCGTCAATGGCACCAATCACAGCAGATGTACAGACGCGCTCGCTGAAGGTAGCTTCGAAGGCAGCCTCGCGCGAAGCAGAACGAGGGTTGATTTTGAAAGCTCTTGGCCGCACGAGATGGAACCGGAAGCGCGCCGCACAGGAGCTGCAGATCAGCTACAAATCGCTTTTGTATAAACTAAAGCAGATCGGTATGGACGAGGAATCGAACTAGTAAGGCGGTGAAAGTGATGATGAGACGAACGAAATTGTGGATTGTGGTCGGGCTCCTGGCTGCCGCGATTCCATTGCCGGCGCAGCAGGATGAAAAGAAGCAGCCCTCGGATGCAAAGGCGGCTGCCACCCAATCCACTCCTAAAAAACCGGCAACAGATGATCCCAACTACATAATTGGCGAGCAAGATGTGCTGGACATCAGCGTCTGGAAGGAACCGGAATTGACGCGGGCTATACCAGTGCGGCCCGATGGAAAAATCTCGATGCCTTTGCTGAATGACGTGCAAGCAGCGGGCCGGACCCCTCTTCAATTAGCTGCTGACATCACGACGGGGCTAAAGAAATTTGTGACCGACCCCCAAGTGACGGTTATCGTCACGACGATTAACAGCCAGCGAGTTTTCATCCTTGGTGAAGTGAATCGCGCAGGAGCATATCCTTTACTGCCCAATATGACTGTGCTGCAAGCTTTGTCCAGCGCAGGCGGATTTACGATATACGCGAATCTTAAGAAGATTTATGTCCTTCGAGTTGAGAACGGAAAACAGGTAAAGCATCCCTTCAATTACAAGGACGTCCTTGCCGGAAAAGCGGCCGATCAAAATATCTTTGTGAAGGCCGGCGATACGATCGTCGTCCCCTAGTGCCTACCATGAAGACGATGCACATTGTTATGAACACTTGTCTGGCCATCGGAGCGATGGCTTTCAGCGCGCCGATTGCGCGAGCTCAGCAGCAAGAGCCGGATCAATCCGCGCAGCCTTCGCAGCCGATCCCTGCTTACCACTCGCCGCTTGCTTCTGCTGCGGATAACGCACAGGATCAGGCTAACGCCGATTCTCAAAAACTGCTTCCCGATACCACGGCTCTGACGGGAGTTCAAGACCTTTCGCTTGGCGTGCCGGCCACCAACCATAGCTATTGGCAGCCACATATAGATTTGAGCTCGACAGTGGACTCGAATCCTCTAGCGGGTAACGGACAAACCGGCTGGACGACTTTCACTTCGATCTTCGGGGGAATCGACCTGCATCGAAATTCTGGAAATTCGATGTTGACCCTGGATTATGTCGGCGGAGGGTCATTTTCTAACGACGGCAGCGTAAGCAACGGAATCTTACAGGGATTGAATTTTTCGGAGCGGCTTTCTTATCGGCGTTATGTGCTGTCGTTCTTCGATCAATTCTTGTATGCGCCTCAGACAGCGTTTGGAGCAGCCGGCATTCCGAACGGTCCGACTTTGCCTGGCGGTGGGACATTCGGTTTCGGAAACGGCTACACGCCGGGACAGACGGTCCTGACTGCGCGGGGGCAGCGAGTTACGAATTTCTCGGGCGGCGAAATGGATGTTCTTCTCACGCCGCGAACCTCGCTGACCTTTGTGGGTGGTTATTCCCTGCTGGATAGTTTGGATGACTCTCAGCTCAATTACGGCAATGTGATCTTCACGGCGGGATACAACTACCAGTTCTCGCGCCAGAACACGATTGGACTCTCCTATCAGTTCAGTTCCTTTAACTACAGCAACTTCGATCAGTCCATAAAGAACAATATCATCTTCGTGTCGTATGGCCGGCGCATCACTGGCAAGCTCGCTTTCCAGGCGTCCGGCGGGCCGGACATCGCGCTCATCCGGATGCCGCTTACGCCGACCACTGGAACTGGAGGCGAAACTGGCACCCCTGCGGGCTACATGACGCAGGTGTATGCGTCGATCAATTCTGCACTGCAGTACCAATTGAGGCGGGTCGCAATTTCAGCCGCTTATAACCACGGCGTCACCGGCGGGTCGGGAGTGTTAGCTGGAGCGGTGACCGATAATTTTACAGGTACGGTAGGCAAACAGGTAGCGAGGACATTCAATGTTGGCTGGAATATCGGATATTCGCGAAACCGCGGAATACAGGTCAACGGAACAACGACCGCTAATGAAACCTTTGACTATTGGTTTACAGGTGTAAACGTAAGCCATCCGCTGGGACGAACCATGAACGTATTCCTCAATTATCAATTACAATACCAGAATACGGGCGCCTCGGTGTGCACCGTACCGGGATGCGCGACGAGCGTGACACGCAATCAAATTACCTTTGGTTTCGGATGGCACAAGCAGCCGATCCCATTCTAGGCGCGGTCGAGACGAGATTCGATTGGGCGAAAAAGGGGATGGTATGAACGAAAGAGAACTAACGCTTGCCGATTACATGGCGATGGTGCGCCGCAGGTGGGCCTTGATCGCAGTCCTTGCTGCGGTAGGCGGACCACTTGCCTATGGGGTTTCACGTGTCCTTCCCGATCGCTATAAATCGCAGACTCTCGTTCTCGTGGAGCGAGCCTCTGTGCCGGAGAAAATCGTCGAGTCTCTCGACACCGAGGACCTCACCCAGCGTCTTTCGAGCATGCAGCAACAAATCCTGAGTCGATCGCGCCTCGAGCCGATCATTAGTCAATTTGGCCTTTACTCCAACGACGTCAACAAAGTTCCCATGGAAGACCTTGTCGCGCGGCTTCAGAAGTCGATTGAGGTAACTCCGATTCTGCCGATGGCTGAAACGCAGAGCCGCCAGCTGCCTGGCTTTTATGTAAACGTGACGCTGGGAAACGCGCGCACGGCGCAGCAAGTCTGCACGGCTGTCACTTCGATGTTTATCGAGGAAAACCTGCGGCAACGGCAGGAGCATTCGGCGAACACGACTCAATTTCTGGTCAGCCAATTGGCGGAGGCGAAAGCCAACCTCGATGAGCAAGACGCAAAGCTGGCTGCATTCAAGAGCCGTTACCTTGGTTCGCTTCCTGACAATGAACAGATGAATCTCAATTTGCTGACTAACTTGAGGTCACAGCTCGACGCGGTCACGCAAGCCCTCGGACGAGCCCAGCAAGAGAAGTCGTTTCACGAATCGATGCTCATTCAGCAAACTGCTGCTTGGCAGGCGACTCAAACGGGCCGAAGCCCCGAGACACTTGAGCAACAACTTGTAGCTCTTCAGTCACAACTGGCATCGCTTCAGTCCAGATATACTGATGATTATCCTGACGTTATTAAGGCAAAAAACGACATTGCCGCTCTGAAGAAACAGGTCGCAGCAGAGGAAGATGTGCAAAAGTCGGGTTCCGATACGGGTAAGACCCCGAAGAATTCCCTGGAACCCACACAGATCGCACAGTCGCGCGCGCAAGTCCACAATCTTGAACAAGAGATTGCGCAAAGAACCCGAGAGCAAGCACAAATTCAACAACAGATCAAAGCTCTGGAGGATCGAGTGCAGTCCAGCCCGGCCGTAGAGCAGCAATTCAAGGAACTCACGCGAGGCTACCAGACAGCATTGGATTCCTACAACGACTTGCAGAAGAAAAGGGACGAGGCGGAGATGTATGCAGAGCTCCAGAGGAAGCAACAAGGCGAGCAATTTCGAGTGCTCGACCCGGCGAATCTTCCGGACAAGCCATCCTTTCCGAATCGTCCCCTCTTTGCAGCGGGCGGTTTGGGCGGGGGCCTTGCACTCGGCCTTGGCATCGCATTCCTCCTCGAAATGAAAGACTCGTCGCTGAAGACGGAACGGGATGTCGAGTTCGCACTGCGGCTTCCCGTGCTGGCTATGATTCCGGAAATTGAACCGACGCCCGCAGAAAATGCCATGAGCAAGGAAGAGCCTATGTTGGCTGGAGTGGGAGCAGGACCCGGTCAGGGCGGAAGAGCCTAAGGAGTTTATGTACCAAAAATTCTTTGGACTACGCGAAAGCCCCTTCAACGTCAATCCTGACCCTCGTTATCTTTTCCTGACGAGGCAGATTCAGGAGGCGCTGGCGGGCCTGACGTACGGAATTCAAAACCGCAAAGGGTTCATTTTGCTCACGGGTGAAGTGGGCACCGGAAAAACCACGCTTCTGAACCGGCTGCTCGACTGGCTGCACGGGCAGCGAGTGGCGACGGCATTCATTTTCAATTCGCAGCTGAGCGTGAATCAGCTCTTCGATTTCATTATCGCCGAGTTTGAAATTCCTTGCGAGTCGCGCGAAAAGAGCCAAATTTTGCTGCGCTTGAACCAATGGCTATTGGAGCGCTACCGGGCCGGTGAAACAGCTGTGCTGATCATCGATGAGGCTCAGAATTTATCTGCCGAGGTTCTGGAGGAAGTTCGGCTTCTGACGAACCTGGAGACATCGACAGAGAAATTGCTACAGATTGTTCTGACCGGGCAACCCGAGCTCGAAGAGAAGTTGAAGTTAACGGAACTGCGCCAGCTGCGTCAGCGGATTACTCTGCGTTGCCGGACGGCGGCTCTGACCCTTGAGGAAACATTTGGCTATATCGCGGAGCGGTTGCGAATCGCGGGGGCGAATGGCGAGCCGATTTTTTCGAAGGAAGCGATCCAGGCGGTTCACATGTATTCGCAGGGGATTCCACGCGTTGTGAATCTGCTGTGCGAACATTCAATGATAAACGCGTATGTCGATCACCTTCGCCCTGTGCCGGCCCATCTCGTGGAAGAAGTGGCTCGCGAATTTCAACTTGATGAAATCGAGCCGACTGCTCGCGCCAGGCTTGCGCCGACCGGGACTCAGACGAGCGATACTCAAGCATTGCTCCAGAATCTGGACGAATTGCTGGGACGTTTGCGCCAGTCGAATGTTGTGTTGTCTTCGACTCGCGAAAGGAAACCATGAGTCGTATTCATGAAGCGCTAAAGAAAGCTGAGCAGGAACGTGCGGCCATTGCGACGGCCGAGACGGATGCGGCTCCGTTACAGACGGAATCAGCAACGGCAGCGACGGTAGCACCGACCCGAAACAGTGAAATGCCGTTACAGAGCGGTGATATATTGAGCCGCACGGTTTTGACTTCGCCTGGGTCCGGCGAATATCTGCGGTTCGATGATCTTCGCGCGCGCTGGGCGCATCCCGCATGGCATCTCGATCCAAACGTAAATGTTTTTGCTAATACCGACTCCAGTGCCCAGGGTTCGGAGCAATTCCGAACATTGCGCTCGCGACTCTATCAAATGCGAAGTAACCAACCCCTGCGCACGCTTCTCGTAACGAGTTCTATCCCTACCGAGGGCAAGACGTTTGTAACGAATAATCTGGCGCAGGCCATTGTCAGGCAGCCCGACCGCCGCGCGCTTATCATAGATGCCGACTTACGACGGTCCCGATTGCACGTTCCGCTGGGTGCACCGTCAAGCCCGGGCCTGACCGACTATCTGCGCGGCACAGCGGATATAGTCTCGATCATCCAGCAGGGCCAGGAAGGGAATCTTTGTTTTATTCCGGGAGGAGACGAAGTAACGAATCCAAGCGAACTCATTGCGAATGGCCGGATGAAGGTGTTGCTTGACCGTCTCGCCCCCATTTTTGACTGGATCATCCTCGATTCGCCACCCTGTTTGTTGGTCGCCGATGCGAGTATACTCGCGGACCTTTGCGATGGTGTCCTCCTGGTCACGCGCGCCGGTGTGACTCCCGCTGCTACGGCCCAAAGAGCCTGTCAGGAGTTGCGCGGTAGGAATGTCGTAGGTGTTGTGCTGAACGCGATGCAGAACTCGCACAAATACCATTCGGATTACTATTACTACGGCTACGGGGAGTCAAAGGAACCGAATAATTGAGCCGATTTGTCTAAGTCAAGCTCATATTCTATCCTTGGGTCCCGTGAGATTCTCAGACCAAGAAATCTCACGTTGAGATTGCTAGAAAAGAATCCCGCGTCGCGTACTTCCCTCAGCCCTGGTTACCATCCAGACTATCCTGCTTCCCTGATGTCTTTCGGCAACGCCTCTAGCCCGCTGTAACACACTAGAGACATTGTGGATAGATACTGTTCATTGGCGCGACGAGACCCGTCTCCCGAGGAAACGCCTTGGCAAATGATGGTAAGAGTTTTCACTACTTTGGCCCTTCTTCGTACGTATTACCATGGAGTTCAAATAGTCCGCGCTTTGGAACAGAAGTAAGTGCTCTTTTATCAGTATGTTCCGGTCTACCTTTTTGGAAACCATTGTTCTCAAGACCGGTACAGGGTTGGCAGGCGAGTTGCGATAGAAGAGATTGTCGCAAGGCGCGTTAATGGCGGTAGCCTACGCGAGTTGCGACATAAACCGTCGTAACCAAACAAGAGGAGGCTTGATCTGGTGGCCAATTCGGAAACAGAGAATCTCCGATGGTTTGCTCTTCAGGTCAGGACCCGGTGGGAGAGTTCGACAGCGGTTTTGCTTTCAGGCAAAGGCTACGACACCCTGCTTCCAACCTACCAGACGAAAAAACGCTGGAACGGAAGAGTAAAGCAGACGAGCGTCCCGCTTTTTCCAGGCTACGTGTTTTGCCAGTTCGACGCGTCAAAGCGTCTTCCGATACTGGTTACGCCGGGAGTGATCTCGGTGGTTGGCCGTGGCCGGGTCCCGTTTCCGGTGAACGACGGGGAGATTGCCGCGATTCAGACAATTGTCACATCGGGCCTTCAGGCTGAGCCGTGGCCATACCTTGAAGTCGGTCAGAAGGTTCGAATCGAAGGCGATTCCCTGAGTGGATTGGAAGGGATACTGATCCAGTTCAAAGGAAATAACCGCATTGTCGTTTCTGTGTCCTTGCTTCGCCGATCGGTCGCCCTAGAGATTGACAGAGATTGTGTTCGACCAGTTGCACCAGCAAAAGTCAGAGATCTCAGTCGCGTCGCTTCACATGCGCTGTTGCAGGGAGTTGTGGCTTAAATGGCGAATAGCAATCTAAAGGTCCCGGCAGTGAGGGAGCAGGCGCAGTCTGAAACCGGTCGTAAGGTCCTTGCCCGAATCGGCCATGTTCCTCCCGGGCGCGAAGACGTTCTCACCGAAGCAACATTTCATGCCCTTCTAACACACGAACGACGTCGAGCGGAGCGGTCGCGAAAACCCTTTGTGCTAATGCTCCTTGAGTTGCATCCGCTGCATGCAAAGAGCGTGGGCGCAGCGTTCAGCGAGCGAGTGGAGTCCGCCATCGCTGGGGCCACGCGCGAGACCGATTTGATTGGTTGGTATGAGGAAGGCCGAATCCTCGCCGTCATCTTCGCGGAGCTCAATGTGGAAGAGACCGTACCCGTGGGGGAACTCCTCCGGTCAAAGATCGAAACGGTGTTGAGTAATTCCTTGGGGGCAAAGGCTGCAGCAAGAATTGTCATAACGACTCATATCTTTCCAGAGAGCTGGAATCAGAACGGAACTGAGCGCCCGGCTGATCTAAAGCTATATCCAGATCTTTCTCAGAAGGCCTCGAAGAAGCGGCTGCCGATCGTGGTAAAGCGCGTAATCGACGTGCTGGGGAGTGCAGTCCTATTGTTGCTACTCTCTCCGATCTTGGCCGCTATCACTGTTGCGATCAAGCTTACGTCGAAAGGACCAGTGATCTTCGAGCAGGAACGCTTAGGACAGTTCGGAACGCAATTCAAGTGCTTGAAATTTCGTACGATGTACACGAATAACGACCCCAAAATCCATCGCGAATACGTGCAGAATTTTATTGCTGGACAGACAAAGGGCGCTGAGCCAAACGATACTGAACCAGCAGTGTATAAGTTGACAAACGATCCGCGGGTGACGGCTGTCGGCCGATTCTTGCGAAAAACGAGCCTCGACGAGTTTCCGCAATTCTGGAACGTTTTGTGTGGAGAGATGTCCCTTGTGGGCCCTCGGCCTCCGGTTCCTTACGAATTCGAAATGTACGACTACTGGCATCGTCGCCGCGTCTTCGAACTGAAGCCGGGAGTGACGGGTCTGTGGCAGGTAAATGGCCGGAGCCGCACGTGCTTCGACGATATGGTCAGATTAGACCTGCGATATTCGCAAACCTGGTCGCTTTGGTTGGATCTCAAGATCCTGCTGGCTACCCCGCTAGCCGTGGTCGCGGGTAATGGAGCCCACTAACCCCTGACTTTTCTCACTTCGTTCCAGAGCTAGCGTTCACGAGTTCCTAATTAGTTCTTATCCACGGCATTTTGGGATGGCGGGATCGCTCGGCGAAGTCCGAATTTCACTACTGCAATCTTAAAGCTGTCGTCGGACCTCACAAGGGAGCCATGGTAAAAATCGGCGTAATAGGTTACGGATACTGGGGACCCAATATTGTCAGAAACATACAGGGCCTGGACTCCACGCGGACGGAAGTGATCTGTGACAGCTGCCCTTCCGCGCAGGCGCGAGCGCGGAAAGCTCATCCCGGGGTCAAGATTGTTTCGGATGCAAACGAGGTGTTGCGCTCGCCGGATATCGACGCAGTCGCAATTATCACTCCCGTATGGACGCACTACGAGCTTGCCAAGAAAGCGCTTGAAAACGGGAAGCATGTCTTTATCGAGAAGCCTTTTACGTCGAACTCGGCCCAAGCCCAGGAGCTCATTGAGCTTGCCGCGCAAAAGAACCTGAAAATCATGGTGGATCATACGTTTTTGTTCACGGGCGCAGTGCGCAAGATTCGTGAACTGACGGAAAGTGGCGCGCTTGGGTGATTTGTATTACTACGATTCGCTGCGAATCAACTTGGGCCTCTTCCAGCACGACGTCAGCGTGATATGGGACCTGGCACCGCACGATCTTGCGATCATGGACTATGTGATTAAGGGCGATCCCGAAGCCGTTGTGGCAACGGGCGAGCGGCACCTGAACGGTGTGGAAGATGTGGCTTACATGACTGTATACTTCCCTCATAACGTAATTGCGCACATCAATGTGAATTGGTTGTCGCCGGTGAAAATACGCACCACCCTGATTGGCGGCCAAAAGAAAATGCTCGTCTGGAATGATCTTGTCGCCGATGAAAAAATGCGTGTGTACGACAAAGGCGTTCAGATCACGTCGGGCGAAGGCATCCGCAATCTTCTTGTCAGCTACCGAACGGGCGACATGTGGGCGCCACAGCTGGAGCAGTTGGAAGCGCTGCACGTGGAGTTGGACTACTTCGCGAAGTGCATCGTGAAAAACGAAACCCCCTTCAATGATGGCCTCGCTGGGTTGCGAGTTGTAAAGATGCTCGAAGCTGCGGAAGTATCCATCCGAAAAAGGGGCGAACTGGTTCGCTTATAGCGCGTTGTCTGATCGCGTACCGGCTTACACTGCTTCGTCCGCACTTCTTCGTAAACCGTCCAGAACTTTTTCCTATCGCTAACTCTCGAGTAAAGCGGTTCCTTCCGCCTCAGTTACTCTGGCCGGCTTCAACTGACCGAATTGCTCCTCGTAATCTCGAAATGAACCCGCAAACGAATTTGAAACCAGCGCCTTTTCCAGCGCGCAACAGCGTTTCTTCGGTGGGACCCGTGCCGAAGCTAGACATCGTAACGTTGAAAAACATGGCAGCAAAGGCACTCCTCGCGTTATTCGATGGAGCGGAGATGCTTTTCTCGCGACGCGTCACTTTGAGAGAGAGAGGTTTTCGCCGAGAGCCAGGTTCACCGAGACGCACAGTAATAGCCTTGCTCGGTTTACATTGTCTCGCGGACTGCGGTCAACAACAACCTTTCGACCTGGCGTCCATAGGAAACGTGGTGTTTCAAGACAACCGCTGGATCAAAGGAATAGGAGATCTCGGGGTTCTGCTTCAGTTCGCAGCCGAGTACAATCTGGATAGACTCGCTTTGCTCGCACACAATTTTGACCTGGCGATGGCGCTCGAGTGTTTTCCGGACGGACGCGAAGCTCGCACCGCCGCGCTGGCTTCCTTTTTGGCGGGTATTTCTCACGCAAAAATTTGTTGTCCAGATTTATTGCCGGATTTGACCGATGCGGCCGTGAATACATACCGCCTTCTAAAGGAAAATCAAGGAGCAGGCGGAATTTTTGCACACGCAGGATCACCCAGTCTACTTCAGCAACCGTTTTCGAACCGCTTTGGAACTAGCGCAGATCAAATGCACGCGATCTATGCACTTACGATATTCGCCCACGCATTTGATATCGAGGAGCCGCTTGCGGATGCGTTAAATTGTGCAAACGCAATTCGTGCTCTACAAGGAAACCTGGGGCAATGGTGGTTTCTCTATGATAAGCGATCATCTCATGTGGTAAATCGCTATCCGGTTTGTTCGATTAATCAGAATGGAACGGCCCCCCTGGCTCTTCTCGCGCTAGCGCAGGCTACGGGACAAAATTTTGACGACGCCATTTGTCGCGGACTTTCCTGGGTCGCCGGAGAGAACGAACTGGGAGTCGATCTGCGCGACTGGCGGCACGGGATCATTTGGGATTCAATTGAACGAAGAAGCCGCATCACCAATTTTTGTGAGCATGCCCTGAACTTCACACAGAGTTCGGGCAAATCACACGACGGTGATCTAAGGGTTCGGTTCGACGCAAGACCGGACCACTTCGGTTGGCTGCTTTACGCTTTGACTCGTTTTGAGCAGAACTCAGTCACTGCCAAAGCTGCGAGCGCAGGATAGAGACGGATTCGCATTTCGTGGTAATAATTTTCCATTTCCCGAAATTTGGACAGCCAAAGGCGCCTTCTCTGGATCGGCGCGTTTTGATTAAGCGCTTATTTATCAATGGGTTGAAGGACGGATTGCTGATATGCGAGTAGAAACTGAGGCGATTTGATCTGGCAAGCCTGATTGCACCATTAAGCACGCGTAGGCGAAAGCTCAGATTAGCTCCCTAAGTGAATGAATTATAATTGCTTACATCTGCGCCTGTCAAACCGATCCTAGCGAGTTCTGGTAGATTAATGGCGGTAGCCTATCCGGTCGATGCGACATTGCGCCGATAGCGCTAGAGGCCTCAATAACATTTCACATTTCGAAGAGAAAGGACAGGTTGTTCCGTTGTGAATGAATACTGTGCGATCACTCCAAACGTGAAACTGGGAAGCGGTGTGAAGCTTTCCAAATTTATCAATCTTTACGGATGCGAAATTGGAGACAACACGAAAATCGGCGCGTTTGTCGAAATACAGAAAAACGCGACGGTCGGAAGAAATTGCAAAATCTCCAGTCATACTTTTGTTTGCGAGGGCGTGACGATTGAAGACGATGTCTTTATCGGCCACGGCGTGACATTTGTTAACGATACATTCCCACGAGCGACTGCAGATAACGGAAACCTTCAGACCGAGGCCGACTGGAAGGTCGAGCTGACCGTTGTAAAGAAGGGCGCCTCCATTGGATCGGGAGCTACGATTCTTTCGAATGTCACCATTGGTGAAAATGCGATTGTTGGCGCCGGCAGTGTAGTAACCCGCGACGTGCCACCGAATACGATCGTGGTGGGAAACCCCGCAAAGGTATTGCGTTCCATCACTCCAAATGCAAAGGTGAATTCATGAGTCAGAATGCGAAGATTCCGTTTGTCGACCTCGTGACTCCTCATCGCGAGCTTCAAGATGAATTGGTGAATGTGTTTAAGGCCACTCTGGCCACAGCCGGCTTTATCGGCGGTCCAATGGTCGAAGGATTTGAAAGCGACTTCGCGAAATATTGCGATGCCAAGTTCTGCGTCGGAGTAAATAGCGGAACCGACGCTCTGCGTTTCGCGTTGAGCGCCGCGGGAGCTGGATCCGGCGATGTGGTTTTGACCGTTCCAAACACCTTTATCGCGACGACGGAGGCGATCTCGCAGACGGGCGCTCGTCCTGACTTTATCGATGTTGACCCGCGAACATATACGATGGATCCCGAGAAGCTTATGCCATTACATGCAGACGCAGTGCGAGCTCGATTCGAAGACCGGACGTTTCGTGAATCGCAAGCTAGGCCGGCCCGTGACCGCCGTGGTTCCGGTTCACTTGTACGGCCAGTCCGCAGACATGGATCCGATTCTTGAGATCGCGGCGCACTATAACCTGGTCGTCATCGAGGACGCGTGCCAAGCACACGGTACGGAGTATTTCTCGACGGCGGAGAATCGCTGGCGGAAGTGCGGCTCGATGGGTCAAGCAGCCGCCTTCAGCTTTTATCCAGGCAAGAATCTCGGAGCGTGCGGCGAAGGCGGTGCAATCACAACGAATGATGGAATTATCGCCGACAAGTGCAAAATGATTCGAGATCACGGTCAATCCAAAAAGTATTATCACGACATTGAAGGCTACAACGGACGACTCGACTCGCTGCAGGCAGGTCTGCTTCGCGTGAAGCTACAGCGACTTACGGGGTGGAACGAAAGCCGCCGCGAGCATGCCCGCAAGTACAACGAGCTTTTCGCGAAAGCGGACGCGAACGTGGTGACTCCAGTCGAGCCGTCATGGTCGAAGGCGATCTATCACCTCTACGTCGTGCAAGTCGAGAATAGAGAAGCGATGCAGAAGGCTCTGGCCCAAGAGAACATCGATACGGGCATTCACTATCCTGTCGTGCTGCATCTGCAAAAGGCATATAGCAACCTTGGATATCGGGTCGGGGATTTTCCAGTCAGCGAAAAAGCGGCCGAGCGCATTTTGTCACTCCCCATGTTCCCCGGGCTGTCAGAGGCGAATTTGATGCGTGTTGTGGAAGCGGTTGTCCGCTGCGCTCAGTCGACTGACCGACCGAACGTCCTCGCCGTCTAGTTTATCCCATTCGGCAGCCGTGTTAACCACTGCGGCGCCGCCAAAACAACACTTACGGTTCATGAGAGCGATATCTTCTGTTTTGGCAGTCTTGTTTCCGCACCAATCATTATGTCCGACTCAATCTTCTTTCCGACTGATGACAGTTTCGTGAGCGGAAGTGGCGAGATGTATCAACTAAAGGAGGCCACGCAGTGAAGGAAGCAAAAAGTGTAGTCGTCGCCGGACTCGGTGAAGTAGGCCGACCTCTGTTCGAGTTGCTGTCCGCCCATTATCGGACTGTAGGAATCGATATCAAAACACCTGCCGAGCCTGTGGGAGAAGTGGACGTATTGCATGTCTGCTACCCGTTTGAGATCAAGGATTTTGTCGGTGAAACTGCGCGCTACATCCGTGACTACAAGCCCCGACTGACGATCATCAACAGCACGGTCGCTGTCGGCACCACACGAACAGTAGCAGAGCGAACTGGTGTGGCTGTCGCGAACAGCCCCGTGCGCGGTAAGCACGTACGGATGCTCCAGGAGATGCGCGGCTATACGAAGTTCGTCAGCGCCATTGATGCTAGTGATGCGGAGTATGCCGCTGAACACTTCAAAGCCGCTGGCCTGAAAACGAAAATCCTAGCCGCGCCCGAAGCAACGGAGCTCGCAAAGCTGACGGAGACAACCTACTTCGGCTTAATGATCGCGTGGGCGCAGGAGATCGAAAGATATTGCGATCGGACAGGACAGTCGTATGACGAAATTGTGTCGATCTACGATGAAATCCCTTTTTTCCCAACAACGAAGTACTTTCCGGGCGTCATCGGTGGACATTGCGTGATGCCAAATATCAAGATCCTACGGAGATTCGACGATTCAGCTATTTTGAAGGCGATCGAGACCTCCAACCAGGCGAAACTTGAGCGCGACTCGCAAAAACGATCTGAAAATGGGAACTTGGCAACTGCACGTACTAAGGGCTAATTGCTCTCAGCAAAGACCATGATTCAGCCCCCCGCGACTGGAACGGTAGACACAGCCTCGCAGGAATCTGCAAAAAATCCGACTCATCCGCGCTTAGCGGGTAAGCGTGTGGCAATGGTGACTTTCTCAGCTTACCCGTTTGACCCTAGGCCGCGCCGGGCGATCGATGCACTATTGGGCGCGGGCGCGACCATCGATTTAATTTGCCTCGGCGATGAGAAGGCTCCGAGGCGCGAGGTACGAAACGGGCTGAACGTCCTTAGGGTGCCGCTTAAGCATCCGCGACGTGGAAAAGTAGAATACGCGCTCCGTTACGGAATTTTTATTCTGATTTCGGGCGCAGTATTTGCGTTTCGTTGTTTGCGGCGTCGCTACGACGTTGTGTATGTCCACAACATGCCGGACATACTTGTGCTAAGCGCACTGATACCCAAAGCGTTGGGAGCAAAGGTCGTCCTCGATTTGCACGATCCGATGCCTGAGCTAATGAAGACGATTTTTCACGTCTCCGAGGAGAATCGCAGCGTTCAGCTGATGAAGCAGCTGGAAAAGTGGAGTATTGCGCGTACGGATCTGGTCGTTACCGTGAATCTGGCTTGCAAACGGATCTTTTCGTCCCGCAGCTGCTCTCCGGAAAAAATCGCAGTAGTGATGAACGCTCCCGACGGCAAGATCTTTGCATTTCGTGAGGCCGCAGCTGAAGTACGAGGAAGTCGGGATAACACTAGGCCTTTCGTAATCATGTACCACGGATCTCTCGTCGAGCGAAATGGACTAGACGTGGCAATCGAGGCCCTTGCTCTTGTCCGAAAAACGGTTCCGAACGCGGAACTTTACGTCTTTGGCCCAAGCACTGCATTTCTCGAACGCATGCAGGCGCTAGCGCGGGAGAAGGGGCTGCAGGATTATGTGAGATACCTCGGGCCGAGAAAGCTCGAAGAGTTGGTAACGGAGATCGCAAAATGTGACTTGGGCGTAATACCAAATCACCGGAACGCTTTTACAGATATCAATACACCGACGCGCATGTTTGAGTACCTAGCACTTGGGAAGCCGGTGATCGCGCCTTCGACCTTGGGCATAACAGATTACTTCAGTAAGGAGTCGTTGCTATTTTTTGAGCCAGGAGACGCGGCTGGTCTCGCGAGACAGATCGAATTTGCGTATTTTCACCCTCGCGAAATCTCGGAGATCGCTCGCCGTGGTCAAAATGTCTATCGCGAACACACATGGGACCGCGAGAAGCAGACATTGCTCGATCGATTGAGCGGTATCCTCAATTAACAGACTAACGTCCGTTTCTCGCCACCGACACATGCCTAGTGAAGATAATCTGTCTCGATGAAGAATATCGCTCTGGTAACCGGCGCCGAAGGATTTATCGGCTCGCATCTCGTGAGCTTTTTGCAGGTGAAAGGCTGGAATGTAATCGGTAGCTATCTGCCTGACCATCATACGTCATTACCGAATTTGCCCCGGGTCGATTTCGTGCAGTGCGATTTGCGAAACGGGCAGCGCGTGACTCAACTCCTTGACACGTACCGGCCCACGCATATTTTTCACTTGGGAGCACAAAGCCTGCCGACAGTTTCTTGGGAGAATCCAGTCGCGACTTTTGAATCTAACATCATGGGCTCGCTTCATTTGTTTGAGGGAGTTCGTCGAATGAAGCGCCCGCCCGTTGTAGTTTCGGCTTGTTCGAGCGCGGAATACGGACGGGTGCCGGCGTCAGCCATTCCTGTAAAAGAAGACCGCCCCCTGTTACCGCTCCATCCCTATGGAATCAGCAAAGTCTGCCTCGACCTGTTAGCACGTGAATATTTCCTTGATTACAAGATTCCTGCGGTTAATGTTCGGCTTTTCAATACTACAGGGCCGGGCAAGACGAATGACGCACCTTCGGATTTCGTTCGGCAGTTGGTCGCCATCAAGAAAGGGCTACAAAGACCGGTAATCGAAGTCGGGAACTTGAAACCGCGCCGGGCCTTTCTGGATGTAAACGATACCGTGAGAGCATTTTATCTCGCCGCAATGAAAGGAAAGCGTGGCGAGTCCTACAATGTCTGTGCGACCCGTACACACAAGATGAGTGAGGTCTTACAGAGGGCGATCCGCCTTTCCGGCGTCAAGACAGCGATTCGCCCTGTCTCACGTCTGATGCGGCCATCCGACGAGAAGATCATTTTCGGTAGCACTCAAAAAATCCGTAAGGATTTGGGCTGGCGACCGCTTCGCACAATCGATCAGACGTTGCAATCCATGTTGGATTACTGGGATGACGTTCTTTAGCGACGGGTAACGCGAGTTCCAAAGTCTCAATCACGAAGCATACAGAAAAATAAATTGACCGCAGAGATAAAGAGTCTAAAGCTAGACCTCGTGGAAGAAAATATTCCTGTCGTTCTCCTTGTGGGCGGAAAGGGCACGCGTCTACAAGCAGTCCTTTCGTCGAAGCCAAAGCCTTTAGCTCTCGTTGGAAATATTCCTTTCCTACAACTGCTGGTCTTGCAGCTGCGCTCACAAGGTGTGCGCCGAATGGTTATGAGCACAGGCCATCTCGCCGATCAAATCGAAGAGGCGTTCGGCGATGGCCGTCGGTGGGACGTAGAAATTCGATATTCGAAGGAATCGCAACCGTTGGGAACTGCTGGAGCCGTAAAGTTTGCCGAGGGCCATCTTGAACAGGGTTCCGATTTTCTTGTCGTCAATGGTGATTCGTTTATGGAGCTCAACATCGCTGAGTTCATTCGCTTTCACCGCCAACGTGCAGGAATCGTGTCCATGGCCGTTCGCAGAGTTCCCGATGCGGCGCGATACGGCACAGTCCACATGGACGGATTCAACCGGATTTCTGGTTTCAGCGAAAAGACTGGGAGCACATTGCCTGGGATTATTAATGCTGGCGTATATATGTTCAAGCGCGCGATTTTAGAGCAGATTCCACAGGGTCCGTCGAGCCTCGAAAAGGATCTCTTTCCAAGGTTGCTTGCCCAAGGGATGTACGCATGGGAGCAAGAGGGATTATTTATCGATATCGGTACGCCTGAAGATTATGCGCGCGCGCAAGAGCTTTGCCAGAAATTGTATCAGGCTGCGGTCGCTGTACCGCAACTCGAGTCGAGCAAGCGATCTGCCTCGAATCACACGGCCCATGACTAAAGCAGTTTTCTTGGATCGAGACGGCGTAATCAATCAGAAGCCCAAGGAAGGCGAATACATAACTTCCTGGACCGATTTTCACATTCTACCCGGCGTTGCTGATGGTATCGCGTTGCTGAATAAAGCCGACTACATGGTGCTAGTAGTGACGAATCAGCGCTGCGTAGCGAAGGGCCTGCTATCAGTCACGGATCTCGAGAAAATACATGAGCAAATGTTGCAGACCCTCTCGCGTGCCGGCGCAAAGCTCGACGGAATTTATTACTGCCCACATGATTACGAGCCTTCATGCAACTGCCGCAAACCGGCGCCCGGAATGCTCCTAGCGGCAGCCCAGGTGCATGCAGTTGATCTTGCTTCTTCATGGATGGTTGGCGATTCCGAGATCGATACGCAGGCTGGCAAAAGCGCGGGGTGCAAGACGGTGCGGGTTTTCACCGAAGGTCATAATCAAAAAGCCCTCGGAAATGCACTTAGAATATCGGAATCCGTTGAGATAATTGCTTCCTCACTCTTGGATTCGGTCCGCCAGATCCTGGAACGGGATACAAGCCCAAGGATAGAAATCGCTAAAAGGAAAGTGATTGCATGATCATAACCCGTACCCCCCTTCGAATTTCGTTTTTCGGCGGAGGCACTGACTATCCGATTTGGTTCCGCGAGTTCGGTGGCGCTGTTCTGTCGACGGCCATCGACAAGTGTTGCTACATCACTTGCCGTCGCTTGCCTCCCTTTTTCGAATACCACAGCCGCGTGTCCTATTCGAAAGTAGAAAACGTTGACGAGAACAGTTCCTTTCAGCACCCATCCGTCCGGGCCTGCTTGAAGTTCATGCAAATCGATGACGGGGTCGAGATTCACCACGTAGCTGATCTTCCTGCGCGAACTGGTCTCGGTACGAGTTCTGCCTTTACGGTTGGGCTCCTACTGGGCCTTTACGGGCTTAGGGATCAGATGCGGAACAAACATGCGCTTGCAACCGATGCGATTCACGTGGAACAGAATGTGATCGGCGAAGCGGTGGGCTCTCAGGATCAAGTCAGCGCGGCATATGGCGGCTTCAATCGAATCAACTTTAATACGGATGGCAGTTTTCAGGTAAAACAGATCATCGCCTCGCCCGATCGTCTGACGCATCTTCAAGATCATCTTGCGCTCTATTTCACGGGATTCGCACGCACCGCCTCCGAAATTGCAAAGGAGCAGATCAAGACAACACCACAAAAGCGCAACGAACTCGAAACGATGCTCCAAATGGTTGGTGAGGCTGAAGACATCGTGACGAATCCAAATCGTTCGCTCGACGAATTCGGACATTTGCTTCACGAATGCTGGAAAGTGAAGAGGACTCTAACAGAAAGTATAACGAACTCGAGCCTCGATGAAATCTATGAGGCGGGCCGAGGTGCCGGTGCTCTGGGCGGCAAGATCTTAGGTGCTGGTGGCGGTGGTTTCATGCTGTTCTTTGTGCCACCCGAACGACGAAAAGAATTGCGAATGCGGCTTAAAAATCTCCTCTGCGTACCATTTGGCTTTTCAAACCGAGGTAGCCACGTCGTGGTGTATGAACCTGAAGACAAATATGACCAGGCCCTGACTGCCGAGCGGTCCGAAGTTTATTCTCAGGTGAAAAAGTGAAGATGGCTGCGCTAAATATGAATGAGGGCAGTGTGGAGAGACGCACCTCCTTGCCGGCATATGTGCTGGTCACCCCTGCGCGAAATGAAGCAGCATTTATTGAAAAGACGATTGAGACCGTCATTCGACAGACAGTTCTTCCGGAAAAATGGGTAATCGTGAATGACGGATCTACCGATGAAACCGGCATTATCGCGGCAAAGTACGCTGAGAAGTATCCGTGGATTGAAGTGGTTAATCTGCCCGTGCGCCGCGAAAGGAATTTCGCGGCGAAAGTTTATGCTTTCAACGCCGGCCTAGAACGTCTCCAAGACGTCCACTACGAAATCATCGGCAATCTTGATGCAGATGTGGCACTGGATGCTGATCATCTTGAATTTCTGCTGAAAAAGTTCAGCGAGGATTCTCGTTTAGGTGTCGCCGGAACAACTTTTCGAGAGGCCAGCGGCTACGATTCGGAAACGGATAGCTTTGAAGGGAAATACCATGTTTCCGGCCAGTGCCAAGTCTTCCGGCGCCGGTGTTTCGACGAGATCGGTGGATACTTCGCAAATAAAGCCGGCGGCATCGATTGGATTGCTGTAACTACGGCACGAATGATCGGTTGGAAGACGCGGTCTTACCGAGAAAAACCCTTTTTCCATTACCGTCATTTGGGTACCGCCGAACGAAGCGTGCTGGCCTCGTCATTCTCTTACGGCGAGAAGGACTATTATCTAGGAGGTTCTCCTATTTGGGAGCTGTTCCGGGTGACCTATCGAATGACTCAGCGTCCTTATCTTCTGGACGGATTAGCGTTGGGACTGGGCTACGGTTGGGCTATGGTGCGAAGAATTCCTCGACCCGTTTCTAAAGAACTCGTCAAGTTCCATCGGCGAGAACAGATGCGGAAATTGGCTGCTATTTTAAAATCAGCCCTGGCGCTCAAGCCGGTTGATAAGTTCGATCTCCTTCCCGACTAGCGGGCTCTTGTTGGAAATCCGCAACGATATGAAAGAAACTCAGATTTTAAGGGTCGAAGCTTCAATTCTTCGGTTTGTCGATTGGCTCGACCGATTCGGAGAGACCTCATACGACCATCAGAGCTACTTCGCGAGCGATTTGGCTCGGGCCGCGAAGGCTCTCTATTACACGAAGCCCCTTCTCGGAACATTGGCGGTCTCACCGATGATCTTCTCTGAGGCGTTTGTGCCTTCAGCGCGCCGATTCTTCTGGAAGCGCCAGAGATTTCCGATCGCCGATGCTCACTATGCAATGGGATTTGCATTCCTTTCACAGGCCCTCGGCGAGAAGAAATACTACGATCGGGCAGTCCATTTTCTCAAGGTCCTCAAAGAAACAAGAGCTCCGGGTTACGGTCACTACTGTTGGGGTTATCCATTCAATTGGGAAACGAGACGGGGCACAATGTGGCAAGACACACCCCTCATAACAACCGTGCCCTACGTTTACGAGGCTTTCCGGGACGTCTACCGACTTGACGGTGATTCAAAATGGCGGGAGATCATGCTTTCGATTGCTCGCCACGCCGCTGAGGACTATCGCGATTTTGAAACGTCGCCGGACGCCTCTTCGTGTTCCTACAACCCTTTGCCAGCAGACCCCGGCGGCGTTATCAATGCCAGCGCGTACCGAGCATTTCTGTTAACAGCGGCTGCGCGCGATTTTTCCGACGATGGCTACGAGAAACTCGCGCTGCGGAATCTTAATTTCGTCTTACAGTCGCAGAACCCGGATGGCTCCTGGTACTACTCGACAGATGGAGAGAGAGACTTCGTCGATCATTTCCATACGTGTTTCGTGCTCAAAGCCTTGGCTAAGATTGAGGCGATGACGGCGAATCCGGGATGCACGAAGGCCATAGCGCACGGCATCGACTACTACGTGCGAAATCTATTCGACGAACAAGGCCTACCCAAGCCATTTTCGCGCCGGCCTCGAATGACTGTCTATCGGCGAGAGCTGTATGATTATGCGGAGTGCATCAATGTGGGGGTGTTGCTCGAAGGCCGCTTCCCTGCACTTGATCAGACTCTATCGCGCATCATTACTATGGATGGATGGCAAAAACCCGACGGGTCATTTCGTAGTCGCCAGCTTCTAGTGGGCTGGGACGACACTCCGATGCACCGTTGGGCGCAATCGCAACTGTTTCGAAGTCTTTGTTATTTTCTGGCGCAAAACAAGAATATTGAAAAGCCTGAGCTTCAATCTGTGGGACGGAACTAACAATCAATGTGCGGAATCTGCGGACAATACAATTTCGGAAGTAAGACTCCAGTTCTTCGCCGCGACCTCGAGCGAATGGCGAGAAGCATTGCGCATCGTGGCCCCGATGACGACGGCTACTTTATCGAAGGCCCGCTTGGACTAGGCTTTCGCCGTTTATCTATCATCGACCTTGCAGGCGGCCATCAGCCTATGGCTGACCGGGAAGAAACCACGTGGGTCGTTTTTAACGGAGAAATCTACAATTTCCCTGAATTGAAGCACGAACTTGAATCGCTTGGTCACGTTTTTCGCACAAAGTGCGACACGGAAGTAATCATCCACGGGTACAAGCAATGGGGCGACGATGTTCTAAATCATCTCAATGGAATGTTTGGACTGGCCATCTGGGACGTGCACAAGAAACGGCTTGTGATTGCTCGCGATCCGTTCGGAATCAAACTGATTTATTACAAGCTAGATGCGGATCGGATGTTCTTCGGGTCTGAGATCCGCGCCGTTGTCGCGGGGATAAACGAAAGGGTTGAGGTCGATCCTGTATCGATGAATCTATTCCTTCGGTATCGATACACGCCCTCGCCTTATACAGCATTCAAAGGTATTCGAAAGCTTGCACCAGGAACGATGCTGGTCTGTGAAGCCACTGGTTGTTCTCTGCGGCGATGGTATAACTACAGACCAACCCCCTTCTCCCCCGCAAAATCTGTGGATGAAGCGAGAGAGGAATTAACCGAACTCTACAAGCAATCGATCAAGCGTCAGCTACTTAGCGACGTGCCGCTCGGACTGCTTCTCAGCGGCGGTGTCGATTCCGGACTTTTGTTGGCCCTGATGAATCTCTACGGGAAATCGTGGCATACCTATTCGGTTGGATACGGCTCGAGCTTTGATGACGATGAACTGAAAGATGCCGCTGATACCGCTGCGAGATTTTCGTCGCGGCACGCCTCTGTGGTATTGGACAGGAAGACTTTTGAGGAAGCCCTTCCTCACATCGTTTCGTGCTTGGAAGAACCCATCGCTTCGTCTTCTATCATCCCCATGTATTTTGTGTGCAAGCGAGCACGTGAGGATGTCAAGGTTGCACTGGTAGGGCAAGGTCCAGATGAACTCTTCGGCGGCTATCGCCGTCATCTGGGTGTGCGGTATGGGGCGGTATGGGGAGGGTTACCACGGCCCATACGCTCTGCGGTTTCGTCAGTTATCACAGCTCTGCCGCGAAACGAGATGCTGAAGAGAGGACTTCATTCGCTCGACGTTCCTGAAAGACTGAAACGGTATCAGAACGTACTATCGCTCATGCCCGGTAGCCGGATTGATGGACTTTTTCATGACGGTCTCCTGTCACAGGATTCGGGCGACAAAATTCTCGATAGCTGGGAAGATCTAGCGCCTCTCATGGATGAGACCGACGAGCTCGGTGGTTTTCAGTTTCTTGAGCTTCGCTCGACGCTTCCCGATGAGCTCCTGATGTATGCGGATAAGCTATCAATGGCACATTCTCTCGAAGTGAGAGTGCCTTACCTGGATAAGGAAATCGTAGAGTACGTTGAAAAGTTGCCGGCCAATTTGAAAGTACGCAACGGATCCGGAAAATGGGTCCATCGGCAGGTCTGCCAGGAACTGCTTCCAGCGACGATCTTAAAGAGGAAAAAAAGAGGATTCGCGGTAAATGTTGTCGACGACTGGTTCCGCGATGCAGGAAAGATGGAAGAAGTGCTGCTGGATCGAAGGTCGCAAATTTACTCATATCTTCGTCCAGCTGCCGTGGAACAAATATTCGCAGAACATCGTTCAGGTCAAAACGATAATCACAAGATTTTGTTTAGTCTGGTCGTTTTTGAAGAGTGGCTGCGTGTCAACGAGCAACCAGTGGCGGTTCTGAGCTAGGCCCTCCGATGATAGGTGTAATTGCCGACCCGTCGGACCATGCTGTCGTCCGCGAATTTTTTGAACTGTTCAAAACTCCTTGGGAGTTTTATCGTGCGGACAGGCCATACGACGTCGTCCTGAACGCTGGCGACGGCCAATTCGAGGGAACTGCTAAACTCATCCTTCTCTATGCCGGCAGAAGGATCCAAGTTGATGACGGTCAGCAAGTTCAAACTGGCCACCGGAAGCACAAATCCTTCAGCTTTCTTTCATATCAAGGAAGCCAAATCCCAATTTATGGAGACATCGTCTCGTTTTCAAGAAACGAGGTGGAGTTTCTAGCAATCGCGGGCTCTCACGAATGCGCTGCATATCTCCGACAACATCGAGACAAAGTTCTGTTACGGATCGGCTACGACATTTTCAACGAAGTTCGTATTTTGCTCACGGTCGGTCAGCCACACTGCAATGCGCAGTTGCCAGCGTTAGATCTGCACATCGCGCTCCTGAGAGACATGATTACCAGCTGTGGAATTCGTCTCGTTGAAATTCCTCCAGTTCCCGACGGGTATCAATTCATAGCGTGTTTAACTCATGATGTGGACCATCCACGTATTCGCCTACACAAATGGGATCGTACTGTCTTTGGGTTTTTTCTTCGTGCGACCTTAGGATCCTTGTTTGACTTTGTCAGGGGAAGAATTTCCGTTCGAGGTTTATTCGTGAATTGGGCAGCGGCTTCGAAATTGCCGCTTGTTTATATGGGAGTGGCGAATGACTTCTGGCTTGGATTCGATGAGCGATACCGCGAATTGGAAAAAGGCCATGGTTCCACATTCTTCGTCATTCCTTTTGGCGGCCGGCAAGGACGCACTCTCGAAGGTTTGGCACCCGCTCATCGCGCTGCTGGTTATAGCGCTCAAGATGTCGCAGATACGATCCAAAGTTTGATAAAATCAGGCTGCGAAGTAGGGCTGCACGGAATTGATGCGTGGATCGACAGCTCGAAAGGACGCGAAGAACTAGATGTAATTAAACGTTTGACGGCGAACGCTGAAATCGGCGTGAGAATGCACTGGCTCTATTTTGACCAAAAGTCTCCTCAAGCCATCGAAGCCGCTGGAGCGGCCTATGATTCAACAGTTGGCTACAACGAGACCGTTGGATACCGAGCGGGCACAACGCAAGTTTACAAACCTCTTGAGACGTCACATCTACTCGAACTGCCACTGCATGTCATGGACACAGCCCTGTTCTATCTCAGTTACCTTGGTTTCTCTGCGCAGCAGGCAAGGACGGTGATTCGCCATATGGCGGATCGTGCCACTGATTTCGGAGGAGTTCTCACGATTAATTGGCATGATCGCAGTGTAGCCCCAGAGAGGCTGTGGGACGAATCTTATCGTGAACTCATCAACGACCTCGGTTGTAGAGGTGCGTGGTTTTCCACTGCGGGAAAGGTAATCTCCTGGTTCAAAATGCGCCGGTCAGCGGTGTTCGAAACGGAAACGCTTGAGCCGAGTATGATGCGAGTAAACGTCGCGTTGGGTCAATATGAGGGCCTTCCAGGATTGCGCCTTCGATTCCACACAGCTTGCGAGACAGACCTCGTCGGCCCTCGCGGCCCCGCTGACTATATAGACGTCGCTGTCGACGAAAGCATCCATAACGTCATTCCCTCTAAAACCGGAAAATAGTCCTGTTGGGTTGACTGAACGGAACCCGGCCGCGACGGGCCTGTGCGAGAGAATTCTTGGGTCTAGCGCTCGGCAAGGCTCGCATGCGGCCGTGACAGTGTCCAAATAAGATGCCACCTACAATAGCGCTGCTCGTATGGCTCGTTCTTCTCTTGGGCCTATTGTTTTTCAATTCTGCCAAGCGTTCAGGTACCTCGATAGCCTTGTGGATACCCTTGATCTGGATGTTCTTCATAGCGTCTCGACTGCCTTCACAATGGCTCGGAGGTCAAGTAGGTAATGCGGCTCAAGCTCTTGAAGAGGGGAATCCGCTGGATCGAACTATTTTCCTTGTATTGATCATGTTGGCTTCAGTCGTCCTAATTTCAAGATCGTTTAAATGGGGCGACTTTTTCGCTCACAACCGTTTTCTCATAGCGTTTATAATCTTCGGTCTCTTAAGTGTAGCTTGGTCCGATTTCCCCTTCGTAGCATTCAAACGGTGGTTTCGGGATCTCGGCAATTATCTGATGGTTCTGGTCGTTCTTTCCGATCCCAGTCAGGAAGCCGTTCGCACGTTCCTTCGACGATTGTTTTACTTGGTAATTCCGCTTTCTGTCCTGCTCATCAGGTACTATCCTCAGATCGGTAGACACTATTCTTTTTGGACGGGCATTCCCGAATATGTGGGAGCTGCAACGAGCAAAAACACGCTCGGATTTCTGTGCATGATGAGCGGAATCTTTTTTACATGGGACACCGTTACGCGCTGGTCGGATGGTAAAGCCTGGCGGGCGAGACAGCTGCCGGTTAATGTCGCGTTTATGGCGATGACATTATGGCTTCTGAATGTGTCCGACAGCGCGACCTCTCGCATTTGTCTTATTATCGGCTGTCTAATAGTGGTGACGGCTCGCTGCAGATGGAGCCAGCGCCATCCTGCTTTTCTCAAAACGTTAATTCCAGCATGCTTCCTCTTGTATTTGATCGTAGCATTTGGTTTTGGCCTCAATGGAGTCCTAGCGAGCAAAATTGGTCGCGACTCAACGTTCACGGGCCGCACAGTAATTTGGCAAGCTGTTCTTAGTACCAACACTAACCCAATGATTGGCACGGGTTACCAGAGCTTCTGGTTGGGCCCTCGGCTCAACCAAGTCTGGCGATTAGCTGGGCCGGTTAATGAGGCCCACAATGGTTACCTCGAGGTGTATCTCGACCAGGGTGCAGTCGGGCTTCTCCTCCTTTGTGGATTGCTAATCTCTAGTTACAGAGCCATCTACAGAAATCTTAAGCCGTTTTCAACTCAGGGATCGCTTAGCCTAGCTCTATGGACGATAACACTTTTCTATAACATGACCGAAGCGGCCTTTACGGCGGCTTTCATGTGTCTTACATTTTTGTTAGTAACGGTCGCGGTCTCTTCGACAGCCGCGGTGCCCGACGTCCCCTCGGAAGAGCCTAAGTTCGAAAGCGCAATCCTAAGGGGTCGCCGTCCCTTGATACCGAATTCAAGTGGGGCACGCCATTTCTAATATGGAGTCTCGTGAAACTGCACCGCCGATTTAACCTGGTGAAAGCTGCAAACGAGCGTCGGCTCATCTCGTCTCATCCAGTAATCAAAATCTAGAGGAGCTAAGAGCACCGGATAGTTTCGTCGCTCGTGGCACCATTTTGCACACCAAGTCAAAAGACGTTCTTGGAGATGACGTGGTTATCAGAAACCCTGTAGGTAAACTTTTGACCCTAAACGGTAGCTACCCTTCCGATCCAAGTGCCCCGACGCAGACGTTCAGTTATTTTATACTAGCGGTTCTCGGATTCTCCTTTTGGTTTTTTATGGTCGTGCCATTCGCCAGCCATAGGGAAAGTTATGGGTGGATTGCCGCGCTTCACACCGAAAGCCTTGGGCGTCAATTCGCGTTTGGTCTATCCTCCACCTATCGTCCATTGGCCCAAATAGTAACGCGATTGGGTTTTGTGATTCTGGATCCGCGGACCTTTCCCACTAGCGTTCTGCGTCAAGCCCTGCTCCAGGGATTTATATACGGCATGTTCATTCTCGCGTGGTGGCTCATTTATTCAGTCGCGCCCCAGAAACGCCTTTTTGCCCTAATCGCATTCCTCAGTGGCGGTGTCTTCTTTTCGGGTTATGTTCATTTATTTCATATCTACGGGATGTTCTACGTTCCCGTGATACTGACCCTTGGAACGTTGCTACACCTCTACGCCTCGGATAGATTCGACAAGCGAGAAATCTGGTTTGCAATCATCGCGATATTACTGGCGTTTTGGCACCCTTTTGCAACCGCTCTCTTTTTAGGGTTCGATTTTGGATTCTATGTCGACACTTTTAGGCAACGAAACATAGCGCAACACGTTCAGACGCTTGTAATCTTACTTGTTGGAACGATCGCTATCGGCATGCTCGTTGTCCTTTTTCCGCGTACTCACTTGCCTCTTGGCACCAGGCTATTTGGATTTCTGGTCAGTTACCAAACTAATGAGATTAACAAGCTAGCGTCCTTTACGGCATTCGTATTGACTGGTCTAGTTGTCTTGAGCATGGGACTCTCGCGCAGGTTAAAATTAGCGGCTTTTCTCTTTGTGTCTGCACTAAGCGTCATGTTTCTTTTTAAGAGCCTGCCATTATTGTTGCTTTGGCTCTTTGCAGTATTAGTGAAATTATCTCGTTTGCGCTGTTGGAGTCTTTTCTTTTTGACGCTCACGGCGGCTCTACTCCCGTTCGGTGGAGGGATTGGCACTCCTATTTATGCGCTGTTTGCAATAATAATGGCGATCTATGTCACGCCCTTGGGGTGGTCGCAGGCTGAGAAAGAGCTGTCCTTTATTAGGCCTCGATATGTAACAGGGACTATCCTAGCGTGTGCAATAGTTTTACTATTGGTCCGCGCGGGAATTGACGTGCCGATTGTTACAAGTGCTGCGACACCTCTACTGGCTGAGAGAGAGAGAACGTATCAGTTAGAGAACGCTCTAGCTTGGTTGCACACCTCTGACTATTGTGGCTACGAGATCGATTTCGTCGAAAATGCAGGCAGCCCAGTAGACTCTGTTGAAAGTGCGATAACAAGGCGGAATCGACCTCCCGCTGCTATTCAAGATGTTCGGCTTTTCTGGGACACTGTATTAAGGTGCCCAAACGATGGACTTCGCGATAAGAAAGAAGGTACTGCCATTGTTACGTTCGGCGGACCTGCGTTGGCTAACTCCCAGCCCGTCTTCGAAGTCGCGGGAAAATACGGTGGCGATGCAACGGTCTGGATTAGGGATTCTCGGAAATGAGTAATTCAAGCAAAAAAACCTTTTGACAGTTAGGCACCATCTTCTTTTCGTTACATCGACACGGAATTGCACGGACCCTGAAACAAACCGATGGTCGCGTCCTGCACCAACGACTATATACAGGCAGGTGACACTTGGAAGTTTGCGGCAAAGAACTCCGGATCGATCGAAAGCTGATCCGAATCGGTTTCATCGATGCTGAAGGATACCAGTTTCTGGAGGACCCTGAAGCCGCTGTGAAATTGGTGCGGGCTTCTGGAGTTGGAATTGACATTTTTACGTTCATCCAGAGACTGGCCGACACCTCGACGAGATTGAGCTACTCGATGGAGTTGGACAATATGGCAGCTCTGCGTGTTTCGACCTTTGACGAGTGGATGACCAAGCAGATCGATTTCAAGGTCAGGAACAAAGTTCGAAAAGCCGCGAAAAACGGGGTAACGACCCGCGAGGTGCCCTTTGATGATGCTTATGTCCGGGGGATACAGGCTATCTATAACGAATCCCCGGTTCGCCAAGGGAAGCCGTTCTGGCACTACGGGAAAGACTTTGACACCGTGCGTAAGATGAACGCGACGTTCATGGATCGAAGCATTTTTATTGGTGCGTTCTTTGAAGACACTCTTATTGGCTTTGTAAAACTCGTACATGACGAAAATCGAAGCCAAGCGGGACTGATGCAGATCGTCTCCATGATTGGACATCAGGATAAGGCGCCCACAAATGCGCTCATCGCCCAAGCGGTCCGGTCCTGCGCCGAGCGCGGTATCTCATTCCTCTGGTATGCGAATATGTCTTATGGGAAAAAACAACGGGACGGCTTGGCCGACTTTAAGCGCCACAACGGATTCCAGAAAATTGATCTGCCCCGCTACTATGTTCCGGTAACCCTCGCGGGCCGTGTGGCCCTCCGCCTGGGCCTTCATCACGGCATGTCTGATTGGGTTCCGGAGCCAGTCGCTGCCACGTATCGCAGCGTTCGCAAGCGGTGGTACGGAAACAAAATTTCCAAGTCGCCCCTCAATCTCAAGGGTCGTTCACCCGACGAAGCTTCCAGCACAGACCGGGTGATAGGTTAAACAATTTGTATGGGCTTCTTATCACGACAACCACCTCTCATAGCGTTAAGCGAATCTACAAGACTCGAGTCCTAACAAAGACCCATATGCCAGGAATTATTGGTCTCATAAGCCGGATGCCGCGTGAGCAAGCGCGTCGTGAGCTTTCTCGGATGGTCGAGTGTCTGTGCCACGAGAATTTCTACGTGGCAGGCACGTGGGAAGATGAATCACTCGGGGTGTATGTCGGTTGGGTCGCACGAAAACAGTCCTTCTCCGATGGTATGCCCCTGCGAAATGAGCGAGGAGACGTGGTGCTTGTTTTTTCCGGGGAGGAGTTTCCGGAAGCTGGTACGGTGCGGCATTTAAAACAACGAGGGCACCAGTTCGATGAGGATGGGCCTTCCTATCTGATTCATCTTTATGAGGAAAACTCATCATTCCCAACCGGGTTAAATGGGAGATTTCACGGGCTACTGACGGACTGCAGGCGCGGGACTGCGATGCTCTTCAACGACCGTTATGGGATGCACCGAATCTACTACCACAAATCAAAAAGTGCCTTTTATTTCGCAGCTGAGGCTAAAGCAATTCTTGCCGTGCGTCCCGAACTCAGAAGAATAAGTTCGCAAGGGCTTGGAGAGTTTGTCTCGTGTGGTGCTGTGTTGGAGAACCGGACGTTGTTTGACGGCATCCAGGTGATGCCCCCCGGGTCGGCCTGGCTCTTCGACAAGAGCTGTCGCATGCAGCAAGAAAGATATTTTAAGGCTCCAGACTGGGAGAACCAGCCCACCTTGGAGCCGGAGGCGTATTATCAGGAAATCCGGAACGTCTTCTCGCAGAATCTTCCGCGGTATTTCACTGGACGCGAGCAGATTGCAATGTCATTGACGGCCGGATTGGACACTCGAATGATAATGGCCTGGCAGAAGTCTCGACCGGGCTCGCTTCCCTGCTACACCTTTGGGGGGATGTTACGCGATTGCCAGGACGTCACCTTAAGCCGTAAGGTGGCAAAAGCTTGCGATCAGCCTCATCAAGTAATCCCAGTGGGAGAGGAATTTCTTTCGCGATTTCCGCATTATGCTGAACGTGCAGTATACCTGACCGACGGATGCGTCGATGTCAGCCGTGCCCCAGACGTCTATTTAAACGAGAAAGCGCGCGAAATCGCACCGGTCAGAATGACAGGGAATTTCGGAGGTGAGGTCTTCCGGAGAGTCCGCACCTTTAAGCCTAAACAGCCCCATCCAGGATTGTTCGATTCGGAGATTGTATGCTCTGCTCGTCAGGCTGAGGAGACCTATTCCGAGCTCCTTCGTGGACATCCGGTTTCCTTCGCAGTCTTCAAGCAGAATCCCTGGAATCACTACGGCATTCAAGCGCTGGAGCAGACACAGCTGTCTTTGAGATCTCCATTCCTCGACAACGATCTGGTACGAACCGTATTTCGAGCTCCCGGCTCTGCTCTTACCAACAACGAAGTTTCCCTCCGGTTGATCGCTGACGGGAAAAAAGAGCTCTTACGGATTCCTACAGACCGCGGTCAAGCGGGAGAGAAGGGACCGCTTTCGAGCGTAGTCCACCGAAGCTTCCTTGAATTCCTTTTCAAGGCAGAGTACGCGTACGACATGGGAATGCCTCAGGGAGTCGCTCGGATTGACCATGCCCTTTCGTTCCTCCGGCTCGAACGACTTTTTCTGGGAAGACATAAACCCTTCCATTTCCGGGTTTGGTACCGCGATGCCTTAGGTGGGTACGTTCAGGATATGCTGTTCGATTCTCGCAGCCTATCCCGGCCGTATCTTAAACGAAAAGGACTTGCGGCTGCAGTGCGGGGTCACCTGAAAGGCGATAGGAACTATACGATAGAAATTCACAAGATTCTGGCTCTCGAACTCTTACATCGCCTTTTCTTGGATAATTCACCAGTAGAAACGGAGAACACACCGAAATCCCGGAGGGAACTCGCACACCTCACTGAACCGAAACCTTGATGTTCGTAGGCGGAGCCGGATCATTTGACGCAGTCCCGGCGGTATCCAGGGGATGCGGATATGGATAAGGTGTGTAGTAGAGAGTCCAAGTGTTGGCCGCGGTGCAGACGAATAGTTCGCCCTGGCCGCCGTTACCGCTCTGATTCCAATTCCCTTGGTCAGTGGCCCAGTATGCCACACCGGCCGTGCAGGTAGATGGGCGCGCCGAGAGTACCCCGCTCCCAACTCCTACTGTTCCGTTGAAGTTTGCGCATCCAGTTGGACTAGAAGGATTACACCAGAGATAATAATCTTTGTTATTGAAGAAAGCATCCCCCTCATAAACAGCCCAGAAGGAGCCACCGCTTGGGCCTGACCATGTGTCCATCCATTCATAAACAGGTTCGTGCGCTTGCCTGGGCCACGCACAGGCCGAAGATACGCTGCACCCAGTGGCAGTATTGACGACGTTTGGGAAGTTGCCACTCAGTAGATCGCCGATGCCTTGTCCTGGCTGGTCCATGCAATGATAACCCGTGCCTGTGTTGCTGTTCTGATCCCAACTCGAACCCTTTCCGTCGAATGATGTGCCACAGTAGCCCCATCCATTAGGCGTTGCTGCCTGGGCGTAGGTGCTGTTGTCTCTGCGCATCGAATGAATGGTTACGAAGTTTGAGATACCCGATGGAGCGTTGTTTCCCCAAACAACTCCCGTTCCGCTGCTCATAAAAAACACATTGAATTTGTTCGTAACGGGATTAAGAAAGGCATTTTGATACAACTCCCACGCACGGCAACCGCGGGCGCGGCTAGCCCCGCCCGTTGGGTGAGTTTGAGTGCCATTATTGTTAAAGGTATTAAAACGAATTACCCATCTACCACCTTGTTGACAATCATTGCTGGCAGTATTGAAAGTACTATTTTCGAAATATATAAAATTGGAGCTTCCAAGAGCGGTCGGGGACGCCCAATTGGTATCGCCATTCGTCGTAACGTCGCCATAGTCGCGCCATCCGCTACCAGTGCTTCCATCGAGTAAAATATGATCAAACACCCCTCCAATTACCGAAGCGTGGGTAAACGCCAGATTCGCTATCGACTTGAAATGGACATGATCCACCCGAAGCTGTTGCGAGTTGCCGCCGAACCGCACGGAACCGTTGTCCGTCGCCCCTCCGCCACCCCATCGTATAGTAATGCCCGTCATTCTAAACGTTCCACTTGCATTCGTGTTGAAATTCAACATCCCAGGATCGCTACCAGAGCGATTCAGGCCATCCACAAGAATCGTATTATCGGTGCAACTTAAGTTGTTCTGACTTGGAGCACCACTGCCGGTGCACACCGTTTGACCCTGGAGCGTGAAGTTCGGAGGTGCAGCAAAAGAGAGTGGAGTAGTCCAAGTGCAGGTTCCCGCGGGAATAACGACGGTAGATCCTGCAGCGGCCGAATTCAGAGCGTTTTGAACGTCCGCCTCCGAACAGCTCGCCGCTTTAATGGTCTGAGCTTGGATATCTGTACAACAGAAAGCAACCAAAAACGATGCCAATAAGAGCCATTTCATCTTTCCGATCACGGGTAATATCCCTTCCTTTCGAGCAGAACCGCCCCTCGAGAGTACCTTTACATACTGCTCAGCCGCGGAGACAAAGTCCACTGTACGTATGAACAGTCTTGGGACAGTGTATTAGGATACCCCGACTTGAAGAGTAGACATTGCGCTGGGGCTGGCGCTTCTAAATGAACTCAGTTTCGATTCTTGTACCTCTTGAGTGAAGAATTCATGCAGCCAGAGCCTCCGGCCTCCCTGGTTGCGTTATCCGAACGTAACACTCATTTGTTGGAACCTAAGCGATTCGCGAACACGACTTTTCGGCAGGGACCTGTGTGAGGTCGGAGGCACAACTAGCTGATGAAATCGACAATTTGCCTCGCAGAGGATCGAGAGATATGTGAACCCTCCCTGAAGTTGCTTCTCGTCAGCCTAAATATGCTTGGTTCTCGAACCGAGATTAATCTGTTCTATCCACCCGCAAAGGATGAATTTCTCAGGTGGATTAAGAAGTATCCGGAGGTACATCTTCAGCCAGGCCACCTTACGAGTGGTTACGGGTGGAACGTAAAGCCTCAAGCTATCATGCGCATGATTGATCAGGGCTATGATGAAGTCATTTGGATCGATTCGGACGTTATTGTCACCCAGAATATTCTTCACATTTTTGCTCAAATCAAGAGTCATATTGTTGTTGCCACGGAGGACGCACTCGGTGATGAACGCGATGACCGAGGTGCTCTTCGGGCACGTCTGTGGGGTCTCCCGGTAGGCAGAGTGCTCCCATTCGGACTGAATACTGGTGTACTTCGCGTAACAAAAGAAAACTACAAACTGATGGAGCGATGGTGGGAACTGCTGCAATCAAGCAAGTATCAGGAATCTCAGAAAACGAACTGGCGGAACAGGCCCGTTCACATGCTCGGAGATCAGGACGTGTTGACCGCGCTATTGACCTCAAAAGAGTTCTCAGAAATTCCAATATACATATTGCGAAGGGGAAAAGATATTCTGCAGTTTAATGGGATATATGGCTACACGGTTGCTGAGCGTATGAGGGGATTGTTGGGCGACAGTCCGACATTCATTCACTCATTTGCCGGCAAACCTTGGTTGGAGCGATGGCGGCCGGAACAGTCTACCGACCTGCGGGAGTATGCCAAGAAGGTCTATCTAGATCTGTCCCCATATACCCTTTCAGCAATTAAATTCAGGGGTGAGTTGGATTGTGATACAGAATGGATGGAGCCACATTATGTTTTGAGTCGGATTCTCCGCGCACTTGGAATGGGATGTCGAGAGCTCGTCGGTTTTCCTATAGCGGTATTGATGGACCTCGCTCGCATTATCAAGTTCATACAGAAATCATCTAGTTTGAAGCTTACTCTCTCGGGAGCTGGTAGGCACAAGGATGGCAAGCATTAGAACCCGGCTTGATCGGTTTTTCGCTTCCGAACAACCGTTCAAGACGATGGAGCTAACTGTCTTCGCAAAACTTCATAGGTTTGCCGTTTTGCTCCGATACGGTAATTATAAAAGGAACAGCTAGCGTGGCATCTGCCCTCCGAAAACCGATCCGCAAGATATATCTACACCGGTTGACAGAGACCCATAGCTGTCCCATTGTCCTCATCACGGTCGCTCTTACTGCGTCCCGGGTCTTCGTATAACTATGGAGCCGTTGGTCTCAATCTTAATTCCCGCATATAACGCGGAGAGGTGGGTGGCCGAGACGCTCCAATCGGCCGTTTCGCAGACCTGGAAGCGCAAGGAGATCATCGTTGTGGATGATGGCTCCACGGACCGGACGGCCGAAGTGGCCCGGCGATTCGCCTCGAAAGAAGTTAAGGTCGCATCCACTCCAAACCAGGGACTGTGCGGGGCTGTAAATTATGCCTATAGGCTTTGCCAAGGTGATTACATTCAAGAGCTGGACGCGGACGATATTCTTTCACCAGACAAGATAGAACTACAGCTTGCGGCGGTACGCAAAGACGACAACAAGCGGATACTCCTTTCTTCACCGTGGGCCCACTTTTATTATCGTCCTCAACGTGCGCGCTTTATCGCAACCTCCCTATGGGGCGATCTCTCGCCAGTCGAATGGCTACTGAGAAAGATGACCGAAAATCTCCATATGCAAAACGCAACTTGGTTGGTGAGCCGCGAACTGGCCGAAGCTGCGGGGCCTTGGGACGAAGCCCTTCACTATGACCAAGATGGTGAGTATTTTGCTCGAGTAGTGATGGCATCACAAGGAACACGTTTCGTACCACAGGGTAAAATATACTATAGAGTAAGTGGAGCAAATCGGATCAGTTATATTGGCACGTCAGATAAGAAAAAAAACTCACTGCTCCGTTCGATGAAACTACACATACAATACCTTCAAACCCTAGAACGAAGCGAGCGCGTCCGACAGGCTTGCTTGGCCTATTTGCAGACTTGGTATCCCGCTTTTTATCCAGAGCGTTCAGATATCGTAGCGGAGTTGCAAAAGTTGGCCGCAGAATTTCAGGGTCAGTTGGATGTGCCCCGTTTACGTTGGAAATACGCCTGGATGCAACCCTTTTGGGGGGCTAAAGCCGCGGGAAAGCTCCAAATGGTTCTCCCCGAACTACGGGTGTCGCTACTCAGGCATTGGGACAAAGCCATGTATAGTTTAGAAAGGCGCCCGCGTGAGTAAGCAAACCAAAACCATGAGTACCAGCCCAAAAAGTTTAGGACGACTCCTCTGAGGATAATCCGTAATCGAAGTGTGATTTGTTTTACAAGGTTCCGCCGAAACCGCAATGTGGCCGTTTCTTTATTATGGCTACGAAAACGGGAGAAAAACACGTGGCAAGTCTAATGCCGCAAATCGATAGGATCATCGCAATTTGGAATGAGCATATGGAGGTTGCTAAGGATCTTCCAACACTAGCCGACAGCGTTTCCGTCGCGGTTGATATGATTTATTCGGCCATGGAGGCCGGTGGCCAGCTCCTCGTTGCGGGCAACGGAGGATCGGCGGCTGATGCGCAGCACATGACTGCGGAACTGACCGGTCGCTTCTTGCGCGAGCGGCGCCCATTCCGAGCTCTGGCGCTGCATACGAACACCTCAAGCCTAACGGCGGTTGGTAATGATTTTGGATATGAGCAGGTATTTGCGCGCGAGCTTACCGCTCATGCGCGGCCGGGAGATGTGCTGATGGCGATCTCGACTAGCGGGAATAGCGCGAACATTCTGCGCGCGATCGAGGCTGCTCGTCTATCGAAGGTAGCCGTCATCGGCTTGACAGGTGCAACGGGCGGCCGGATGCGTGCGGCCTGCGATCTTTGTTTGTGCGTGCCAACAAAGTCAACACCGCGCATGCAGGAGATGCATATCACCATTATCCACACGATATGTGAACTTCTGGAAGAGCGGTTGATTGGGTCATGAACCCGGTTTTTCAAATCCGAGATCGTGCTCGAGAACATGGGTATGGGGAGCCATTAACAAATGTTGGCGAAACAGACGCGACTTCCAACGTCGCGGTTACTATTCTTACGGGCGGTATTGATAGGCCCTATACATTTGGTCTCACGATGGAACTCATTTCGAAAGGAGCGATTTTGGAAGTGGTTGGCAGCGACAGTTTGGATTTCGCCGAATTTCACGATAAGCCAGAAATGAGTTTTCTTAATTTGCAAGGCGATCAACGTCCTGACGTCAGCTCGATCAGAAAAGTCCTTAGACTCTTCATGTACTACGCGAAGCTGATTCATTATGCCGCGATTGCCAAACCGAGGATCTTTCATATCCTTTGGAACAATAAGTTTGAACATTTCGATCGTACGCTACTGATGCTTTACTACCGGGTGCTTAGAAAAAAGGTCGTCCTTACAGTTCACAACGTCAATGCAGCTAAACGAGATTCCAATGATACACGGTTCAATCGGTTGACTCTGCGAATCCAATATCGGCTAGCCGATCATATCTTCGTCCACTCCGAAACAATGAAGCTTGAACTCAGCGAGCAATTTGGCGTCCAGAAAGATCGAGTCACTGTTATCCCGTTCGGAATCAATAATGCTGTCCCGGCTACCCGCATATCCAGAGGTGAGGCAAGACAACGTCTGGGTCTGGATGATAATAAAAAGACGATACTGTTTTTCGGAAGAATCACACCGTACAAGGGGCTGGAATATCTGATTGATGCCTTTGACGAGTTGGTTCAGCGACAAGACGAGTATCGATTGGTTATCGCTGGTAGACCAGAGAACGACTGCCGAAGCTATTGGAGCGCTATCCAAAAGAGGATGCAAGATACCGTCAAGAGTGGGCGAATTATGCTCAGGGCGGAACATATCCCTGATGATGAGACAGAGCTCTTCTTCAAAGCGGCTGACGTCCTCGTGCTTCCATACCGATATGTCTATCAGAGTGGTGTCTTGTTCCTTGCATACAGTTTTGGTCTACCGGTGCTCGCCGCCGATGTTGGATCGCTAAAGGAAGAGATCGTCGAAGGCAACACCGGATTTGTGTTCAGTCTCGAGGATTCGGACGATTTGGCAGCGACCATAGAGCGATACTTCGCAAGTGATCTATTTGCGAATCTGAGTGACAGACGGCAGGAAATAAAAGACTTCGCAAACCGACAGCACTCGTGGGACCTAGTCGGTAAAATCACAATGAATATCTATTCGAAGCTGCTTCAGCACGTGCGAAGCTCAACACCAAGGTGTGACGACGTAAGTGGCTCTCTTGTTGGCAGGGACCGTTCGTAAAACTATCGTTTCGAATTTCTGCCTCGGCCTCGCTTATTTCTGAACATAATAAAGTGAACTGCGACCAGGAGTTCCCAATATAGCTCTGAACTCACAGTCTGTAAACGCGCTCAGCACTGATCATCTGCATGTGGACTTGAGAGGCCGCTCCGTTCGCGGTGGCTTGGTCAATCTGACTTCGCAAGGGGCGCAGTTCATTATCCAATCCGTCGCGACGATCGTACTCGCTCGGCTGCTAACCCCCGCCGATTTCGGCCTGGTGGCGATGGTCGCAACGATCACTGGCCTAGGCCAGGCGTTTGCCGACCTGGGGCTGTCTGAAGCTACCATACAACGTAAGGAGATCACGCACGATCAGGTCAGCGCTCTGTTCTGGATAAATTTTGCCATCGGTCTGGGACTCATGTTCATAACGATGGCCCTAGCTCCGGTTCTGGCGTGGTTTTACCGTGACCATCGGTTGGTAAATATCACTCTGATCCTGTCGCTCACATTTCTCATCGGAGGATTAAGAGTGCAGGCTGATGCTGTTCTAAAGCGACAAATGCGATTTTCATCTCTCGCGACTCGCGATGTGACCTCCTACGTTGTGGCGGTGCCAACGGCTATTTTCTTGGCTTGGAAGGGAGCTAGCTATTGGGCCCTAGTGGCGCTTCCGCTGACATTGAATTTCACTCAGATGGTGCTTTCGTGGCTAATGGTAAATTGGCGGCCGGGGCTGCCCCGACGTGATGCTGAGGTTGGCTCGATGATTGCCTTCGGGGGCAATGTCGCAGCTTCATACTTCGTCGTGAGTGTGAGCCGGAGCGCCGACAACGTGCTGATCGGGTGGCGTTTAGGAGCTGGCCCGCTAGGGCTGTATTCGAGAGCTTATAATCTACTTATGCTACCAGTCCGTCAGTTAAGCGCTCCGGCTGGTAGCGTTGCTGTTCCCGCTTTCAGCAGAACCCAGAATGATCCGGAACGGTTTGCGCGTTATTATCTTCGAACTGTTAACCTGATTTTGTGGATCAGCGCACCCGTTTTTGGATACCTTTTTGTTGCGGCCAAGCCGGTGATTAACTTAATGCTTGGAAACCAATGGGTCGAAGCGGCACCCGTCTTTCAAATCCTTACGATCTCCGCCCTGGGTCAGCTTCTTCTCGATTCGACCACGTGGTTACTCGTTAGTCGCGGTCAATCGCGGCACCTCCTTAATCTCCTCTTAATCATTTCTCCGATTATGGTGTGCAGTTATGCATTTGGGTTGCCCTTTGGAATTAAGGGAGTGGCTCTATCTGGATCGGTGGCTCTGCTATGCATTCTCCCATGGATGCTTCGGTTCGCCTTTCGGGGCACATCCTTGACCTTGCAGCGTCTTGGAAGAGCGCTTCTGTATCCGGTTGCCCTGAGCTTAGGGGGCGTTTTTCTAGCGGAACTTGCCGTCCACCTGTTCGGTCCCGAGCGGGTATTTTCGCAGCTTCTCGTCATCGCATTAGGCTTCACTGCCGCTTATTCGGTGTCGGCGTTTATACCTTCCGTTCGAGAGGAGTTTGTGTCCCTTAAGAAGCTGTCGAGCGAACTACGGCTATCCAGCCAGAGTGTTTAACCTTTGGATTGATAGCGTAGAGCGAATTTCTCTTCCGCCCAGAGCGAATTCCCTAACACTTTCGGAACCCGCGATGGTGTCGAAAGTTTTCTGTGAAATATAGATCGTCAAACTCAAAGGAAGCGAGACAAGACAATGGAAAAAGGTGAACAAATCTACGATAAGTTTCTCGAGGAATACGTCTCTGAGGACGCGGTGCGCAAATACACCACTGAGACGGCAGGGTTTGGGATTAATTATTTGTTGCGCAACGATTACGCCAAAGTGTACCTCGGCTCTCTGGATTCTTACTTGCGCACTTCGCCACCACACCCTCTTCGCTTGTTGGAGTTCGGATGTGGCGGAGGAATGAATATCATTGGATTGGTTTCGCTTCTCGAGCGTAGGGGCGTCCCCGTGGAATCCGCGTATGGAACCGACTTCTCGCCTCGCCTGGTACAATCGGCATCGCAGGAGGCGAAGGCGTCGCTGGACCCCGCTCTTGCAAAGAAATTGAGCTTTCACGTTGCCCGCAATGAGCTGTTGGCAGAGGACCTGGCCGCGGCACGCGGCGCATCGGTCGAAGACCTAGTTGGTTTCTTCGACTTGATCGTGGGGGTTAACACGTTTCGGTATTGCCATCGGCTTGGCAAAGAAAAGGATTGCGCGGCGGACATCCATCGGATGCTGCGGACTGGAGGGCTTTGCATCAACATTGATATGAACAATCGGTTTCCCGCTTTTCGAAGTAAACTGAGGCGCTCGGTCGAGGATCCAACCGAGTGTTATGTACCGACGCTCGAGGAATATGCATCTCCGTTTAAGACGGCTGGATTTGAAATCATACGGAAAGAAAATTTCTGCTGGATTCCGCACTCGGCCGGGCGCGCGCTTACCGCCTCCTGCCTGCTCTTGAGCCCCTTGTTCAATCTTTTGGCTCCCAGCCGTGCCATGCGCTCGCTCATAGTGGCGCGGAAGACTTCTTAAGAGAGAAGGGCTCAACTTCGGATCTAGAAAGTTCATTCATGGCAAGACTTGCGATCATTCTGTACGAAGGTAGCACCGGGCCTAGAGAAAGGCGGCTCGGTCATGTTCTTGATTTCTTCGGCGTGCCATGGAAGGCGTTCGAGATCTCGGAACTCAGGGATATAGCCCGAGATTGTTCGGACTATGCCGCATTTGGATCGATCCGCCTCATAGCAGCGGCCCTCGACCGCAGTAGGTCCGAAATCTTTGAACCGACTGCGGTTTACGCCTTCGTGGACGATGAAAAAAGCCTCTGTATAGAGGCCCTCCAGTTGCTTTTCGTAGGCGCAGACTTGTCACTGCGGAACGCACCCACCGGCAACGTTTCAGTTAGCGTATCCGATCAGGTGGCTGATCTTGCCGGACCGCTGGCCGGCCTCAAGTTCTCATTAACATTAGGGAGCGAAGATACAGTTCTGACTGGTGCGTTGGCCCGCATGGAATCGATGTGTACGGCAGTGATTTTGGCTGAGGGGGCTCCGTTATTCGTTCAGTTTCACCATTCGAGGTTTCCCATATTTTTTTGCACCAGCTCGCAGGTGATCGACATCGACAAGCACGTAGGCCAAGGCTTTTACGACGTCAAAGATCATTTCTGTTCTTCAGTGCCTCTCGTTATGTTTGTCAAATTTATGTTTCCCAACGTTGCGTGGAAACCACAGGAACTTGGCGCTTGCTTAATTATCGATGATCCATTGTTACGGCCTCAATATGGGTTCTGCAACTTCGCAAGGCTGCGCGACCTCATGCAAACCCATGGATTCACAACAAACATCGCCTTCATCCCTTGGAATTGGCGCCGGACATCTTCAACAGCTGGAGAATTCTTCAGTAGTGAGTCTGAACTTTTTTCTGTATCGATTCATGGTTGTGATCATACTGCGGGTGAGTTTGGAGCAACATCGTCGAAGGTCCTGCACGCGTCCGCTCGACTAGCTCAGTCCAGGATGGAAAGTCATGAATTGCGGACAGGTATTCAACATGACTCCGTTATGATCTTCCCCCAAGGAGTATTTTCGTCCGTCTGCCCCGAAGTTCTCAAGCACAACAACTTCCTTGCCATAGTCAATACCGAGACCGTTCCAGTGGACTCCCAAAATGCCAGGACGCGAATCAGGGATGTCTGGGATGTCGCCATCATGGCATATGACAGTTTCCCGATTTTCACGCGAAGGTATGCATTCCATGGACTAGAAAATTTCGCTTTCGACCTTCTTCTGGGGAAGCCCTGCTTGATCGTGGCCCACCATGAGGTTTTTAAGGATGGCGGGAGCGAGCTAATCGGGCTGATTGACAAACTAGGATCCCTAAACTGTTGCTTGCGCTGGCGCTCGCTGGGGGAAGTGATTCGAAGGGCTTGTCGTCGCCGCACTAGCGGCATTGACGCAGAAGAAGTAGAGATGTACGGCAATGAACTAGTGATTGGCAATCCATCAGATCGCGCGATTGAAGTAATTGTCCGCAAGAAAAGAAGCGAGAACGAAATCGTTTCGGAGATACAGTGCGACAAGAGATCGATCATTTGGGCGATTGAATCCGATAGTCTTGTCTTTGACCAACGTATCGGACCTCATAGCGAAAAACGCTTCCGAGTGGTTCACCAAGAACCAGATCACGGGATACACGTGCGACGTGCAGTACGTTACGAATTGAGTGTCGCCCTACGACGGATCTTTTCTGAAATAAGAGACAATTACCTTGCCAAGAGTCGATTCCTGAGTGCTCCCGCAGACAGATTGAAGGGCGCGCTTAGGAAAGCTATTTGACGAAAAACTCCTCCCAGGGACGCGACCGCATTGACTAATGCACTTAGACGTCCTTCTCAGCCGGCAGATCTTGTTTCCGAACGGAAGGCACACTACTTCGGCGCAGCTACGAACCCGAACTAAGAATCCGGCCAAAAGAGCATGAGTGTTCCAGCATCAGAAGGAAAGACCTTGCGGGTCGCTCCCTACAGTTGCTATCAGCTCGATCCGACAAATGACCCGAGGTGGACGGATCTTGTGGAACGACATCCAAGAGCGTCTGTGTTCCACACAGTAGGATGGCTTAATGCACTTAAACGTACGTATGGATATGAGCCAGTAGCCTTCACTACTTCCTCACCAACCGGCGACCTGAATAGTGGCATCGTCTTCTGTCGTATTAACAGCTGGCTTACGGGGCGTCGCCTGGTATCGCTACCTTTTTCAGATCATTGCGAACCGCTCTGTGACTCATCTGAAGAAATGAGTTTCTTACTGCGTTATCTGCAGACCGCTCTGGACCATCAGGAGTGGAAGTATGTGGAAGTTCGTCCCGTCAACGGGATCTTCGATGAGGCGAGAAGCGGAATCGATTTCCAACCTACTAATCAATACTTTCTGCATACACTTGATCTGCGCCCGAATCTAAATGATGTGTTCGAAGGGCTCGACAAGGATTCTGTTCAGCGTCGAATTCTGCACGCTGAACGCTCCGGTCTAACCGAAAAACGCGGAAGTTCTGAGGAACTGTTGAAGGATTTTTACAATCTGTTTGTGGTTACGCGCAGTCGTCATCGTTGGCCGCCCACTCCATATGCCTGGTTTAGAAATCTAACCCAGACCCTAAATCGTGGCATCGAGATTCACGTCGCTTACAAAGAGGAAACTCCAGTTGCTTCTATTCTTACTTTGCGTTTCAGGGATGTTCTTTATTACAAGTATGGCTGCTCCGACACCAGATTCAACCCTCTAGGTGCCACATCATGGCTCCTATGGAGAGCAATTTCAAAGGCAAAGTCATCTGGCGCAACTGGGTTCGACATGGGTCGAACGGAAGAGGACCACCGAGGCCTGCTAGCGTTCAAGAACCACTGGGCGCCCACGCCAAAGCAATTGGTGTACTGGAACTATCCGGCAGTTGATAAGGTTGGCTCCAACGAGGATTGGAAAACAAAAGTGGCGAAAACTCTATTTCACTATATGCCGAAGGGGTTACTGACCACCACCGGAAGATTGCTCTACAGACACATCGGATAGTTTAAACTAGAAGCAACGGTCGATTGTCATTGCAAACAAATAGGATGCGCGGTCGCGAAACCTATCAAACCGCATTCGGAAATGGTGCGGCGAAACGAGCTCAACTGAACATCGAAGGTTTTTTTCTATTACTGCATTCATTGCTACGAAATGCCGCTCGCGAGCCAAAACAGTGACAGAGATTCTTTCTGAATACTACCGAATTCCCGAGTGTATGCTTGGTTGTATATTGGGGACAAATCCAACGACTGAAGCTGGATTTTTTCGATTTGGCCCCGATGCACTTTGTTACGGACGGAGCGCGTCGGGCGTAGCGAGACGAGTCCAAGATGCAGGGCGTTATGACGCACTTCAACACGTTGTTGTAGACGGGTCGAATGTTCACTTTCCGTTTGAACCCGCTCAAGCAGTCGACAACGTTCGCCGGGAACATTACGTCCAAGCTCTCGCGCCTGGACGCGAGAAGAAAATGTCTCGAGGGTGGTTGTTCCATGCGTACTACTTTGTTAGGGAAATGCTTCCCGTGTCGGTGCGGCGCCACTTACAGCGAGCATATTTCAGTGACTGGAAAACCAGATCATTTCCTAGATGGCCCGTGGATTTTGCGGTGGACAACCTCCATGCCGAGATTTTGAGGATCATGATGGTAGCGGCTCACGCGGAGAGAATCCCGTTCATATGGTATTGGCCCGACGGTGCCCCTAATTGCCTGATGCTAACGCACGATGTAGAAACTGCGGCCGGCCGCGATTTCACACCCCGCTTGATGGACATTGACGAATCGTACGGCTTCAAGGCCTCGTACCAGGTTGTACCCGAAAGGCGGTATGACTTACCTGACCAGTATGTTCAGAACATCCGTAATCGAGGACTCGAGTTCAACATTCACGACTTGAATCATGACGGACGTTTATACCTCGATCGAGAAGAATTTCTCCGTCGGGCAGAAAGAATCAACCATTATGCCCATCATTATGGAGCTACGGGTTTCCGTGCCGGTTCTATGTATCGCAGGATTGACTGGTACAATGAATTCGAATTTTCCTATGATATGTCAGTTACAAACGTTGCCCACCTAGAACCTCAACGCGGCGGCTGTTGCACTGTGTTTCCGTTCTTCCTCGGCAATATGCTTGAACTGCCTCTCACCACGAGCCAGGATTATGCAGTTTTCTACATCCTAAACGAACCCTCAATTGAACTGTGGAAAAAACAGATCAATCTGATCCGTCAGAGAAATGGCCTGATAAGTTTGTTAACACATCCAGACTATTTGATTGCCTCTCGAAACCGAAAATTATACGAGTCTTTACTAGACTACCTGCGGGAGATGGTTGGTCGCGAGAAGATTTGGTCGGCCCTTCCGGGTGAGGTCGATCAGTGGTGGAGGACCCGAAGACAGCTAAGACTAGTGCAGAACGGTGTTGACTGGGAAATAGAAGGCGCTGGGAAAGAGAGAGCGCGGATTGCCTATGCCGTTCGCGAAGGAGATCGGCTGATTTATGAAGTAGCCCGAACTCCTGCGCACCAGGGATCGCGTCATTGAACTCCATGCATACGACCAATAAAAGTCTGGACGTTCGTAGCATTCCTACCTCCGGTGTCTCATTCCTCGTCTTGCTCTGCTTCTGCGCATTGTGCTTGCTGCCATTTGCGCTAGCTTGGAATTTAACGAAGACGCTGTCCACGCTCGTTTTCTCAAATGATACTTTTTCACAGATTCCGCTAATTCCGCTAGTTAGCATGTACATAATCTATGGAAACCGAAAATCAATTTTCTCGGACGTTTCCGTTGATTGGACTACGGGAACCGCATTTCTTGTGCCGGGAATTATCTTTGTTTTCATGGCGCGCCTCAGCATCATGGAACAATTCGCACCAACGAATAGAACAAGTCTTTTCGTATTCGGAGTAGTAATGGTGTGGCTGGGTGCCTTTGTTTTTCTTTTCGGGATGCATGCTTTCCGGGCCGCCACCTTTCCCCTACTATTTCTCTTATTCGCGGTTCCGATTCCGGAACCGATTCTGTCTCATTTGATTTCGTTCCTCCAAAAAGGAAGTGCGAACGTAGCTGAGGTGTTTCTGAATTTGGCGGGTGTTCCTTACCTGCGGCGGGATCTCATGTTCGACTTACCGGGCGTATCTATTCGAGTAGCCGAAGAATGCAGCGGGATACGTTCTACACTCGCACTTCTTATTACGACAACTCTTGCAAGCTCCCTATTCCTAAAAACGGGCTGGCGAAGGATGTTGCTGATATTGGTTGTCGTGCCAATGGCCTTAATAAAGAACGGATTACGCATCGCGGGACTGACCCTATTGTCGATCTATGTAGACCCGGCATTCTTGACCGGAAATCTCCACCGGCGTGGCGGAATTGTTTTCTTCATGATAGCCCTCATTCCAATGGCTCTGCTGTTGATATTGCTTGAGCGAAGTGAAAGGCCAAGATCTGCGGTTGCAGGCGCGCACGACAATCTCGCTCGCGGACCAGCATGAAGTTCGAGGAGTCTAAGATTGCGGGGGTCTTTGAAATTTGCCTGGAGGCGCACCGGGATGATCGAGGATTCTTTGCTCGCGCGTGGTGCCAGAAGGAATTCGAGGATCGGGGACTCAATCCAAAAATTGTTCAATGTAATATTTCGCGAAATGTGCGAAAGGGCACGCTTCGAGGGATGCACTACCAAGCACACCCCTTTTCGGAAGTAAAGGTTGTGCGTTGTACCAGCGGAGCCGTGTATGACGTAGTGCTCGACCTGCGGCCGCATTCGAGGACCTTCAAACACTGGGTTTCCATCGTCCTGACCGAGGAATCTGGAAACATGGTTTATATCCCTGATGGGTGTGCCCACGGATTTCTTACCCTGACCGACGACACCGATGTGTTCTATCAGATGTCAGAGTTCTACAATCCGGACGCGGCACGAGGCGTTCGATGGAATGATGATGCGTTCGGAATTGTTTGGCCCAAAAAGGTCGAAGTCATCTCGGAGCGAGATCGGACTTACCCGGACTTTACGACGCCATGAGTGTGCTGAAAACATTCGATGAGACAGAGCTTTCGGTAGTCGGCGAAGGCCTGTACGAGTTTGCGGCCGAACTGTATCCGATTTGCCGAAGCATCACAGGAGACGGAATTCGGCGAACCCTGTCAATGATAGGTGAACGAATACCTCTGAAGATTCATGAAGTGCCGTCCGGTACGCAGGTTTTTGATTGGACTGTTCCAAATGAATGGAACATTCAAGATGCATACATCGTGTGCCCAGACGGAACCCGCCTTGCTGATTTTAAAAAGTCAAACTTGCACGTTCTAAATTACAGCGCACCCATTCGGGCTCGGATGCCTCTCAGCAAACTGAGGCCTCATCTTTATACAATCCCAGCCAAACCTGATTGGATTCCTTACCGCACCTCTTATTACAAGGAAGACTGGGGCTTTTGCCTTTCCCACAGCGAGATGCTTGCGCTACCGGATGGCGACTACGAAGTTTGTATTGATTCGAGTCTGAAAGCCGGGAGCCTGACATACGGCGAATGCTACTTCCCGGGCGGGTCAAGCGACGAGGTTTTGATTTCGTGCCATGCTTGCCACCCGTCGCTTGCGAACGACAACCTATCCGGAATTACCGTAGCGACCTCGCTCGCAAAATTCATACTCGGACGCGATCTACGCTATTCTTATCGCTTTCTATTCATCCCTGGCACGATCGGCGCCATTACGTGGCTCGCGCGAAATCGAGACAAGACTAGGCGCATCCGACAAGGACTAGTCCTGACGGGAATAGGCGACAAGGGTCGATTCCATTACAAGAGAAGCCGTCAGGGAGATGCTGACATCGATCGCGCCATGGCTCACGTTTTGGATCATTTCACCGATTCTCCGGAGATTCTGGATTTCTCGCCATACGGCTACGATGAGCGACAGTATTGTTCCCCCGGTTTCAATCTCGCTGTCGGTTGCTTGATGCGCAGCATCTGGGGCACCTTTCCTGAGTATCATACTTCGGCCGATAATCTAGAATTCATCCGCGCTGAACAACTTGCGCAGTCGTTGCGCGTATGCGTTGGCGCACTAGACGTACTTGAAGGCAATCAGAAATATCGGAATCTTCAGCCGTACGGCGAACCTCAATTGGGCCGTAGGGATCTTTACCGCTCAACGGGTGGGGAGTCAATTAGCTTCGAGATTAATGCACGCCTTTGGGTTCTGAATTTTTCAGACGGCGAGCATTCATTGCTCGATATCGCGGAGAGGTCCGGCATACCATTTCCGGCAATTCGAGACGCAGCTGACCTGCTTGTTCAAAACGGGCTGCTCTCGGTGGTCGAAGATGGCGAGGCAGACGGGGCCGCACTCGACGACACGTCAGTCGCAGACGTATTGCCCCGTCGGAGAAAGCTTGTGCGAAAAGCTCCTTAGTTGCTCGATCTTCCTCACATACTCTACACCCTCGCGATTTCGGCCGGCCATCTCATAGTGCGTTCTTGGAACAACCTTACCTAGACAGCTACAGGCCACCTTCGCTAGCATGCTATCCTTTGGGCTCGCCAGCAGCGGCTTGCAGGTTGCAAATAATGGAAAAGGTTTTCCCAAAATCCCCGAAGCTTCTATCTTTTGTCTGCTTCTGAACATCGCTAGCAGATCGGTGATGTCGTAAGTGGCTGTTTATAAAGGCCTTACAGGCTGCGGACGCCGCCTTATTCCTTTTGGACGCCGATGGTTTTGGTAGGTTGATTGCGAGACAATGATTCGAAAGCTTTGATACTCGAGCGTCTAATGGCGGTAGCTTGTCTGAGCGTTTTTGATCACTTTCGGAAGTTCTCCGGTTTGTAACGTTAAGAGCATCGAACCTTCCACGAATCTGGATCTGAGCAGCTATCATTCACCTGTGGCCACGATGATTGCACCCGCCAGCACGCAGCAATCGAACGGTTTGAAATCTTGCCGTTTCTGCGGCGGAGATCTCACCAGAACCTTCGTCGACTTAGGCACGTCTCCGCTCTGCGAGAGCTATCCGTCGGCAGCCGACCTTAACCGTGGCGAGATCTATTACCCGCTGCATGTATATGTTTGCGGAAAGTGTTTCCTGGTTCAGTTGGAGGAATACCAGAGCGCTGAAAATATCTTTAGTGACTATGCATATTTCTCGTCTTTTTCGGATTCCTGGCTCCAGCACGCGGAAACCTATTGCGATAAGATGACCAGCCGGTTTCGCCTGAACTCGAATAGCTTCGTGGTTGAAGTTGCAAGCAACGATGGTTACCTGCTGCAATATTTTGTTCAACGAAATGTGCCCGTACTCGGTATCGAGCCGGCTGCCAATGTGGCAAAAGTGGCTGTCGAAAAAGGCGTTCCGACGCTCGTACGTTTTTTTGGAAAAGCTTTAGCTAACGAATTGTCTGCGGACGAACGCAGCGCTGATCTCGTTCTCGGCAATAACGTCCTAGCGCAAGTTCCAGATCTAAATGACTTTGTGGAAGGACTCAAGATTTTGCTCAAGCCTGAGGGCGTTCTGACGCTCGAGTTCCCTCACCTGCTGCGGCTTATCGAGCTCAACGAGTTCGATACGATCTATCACGAGCATTTTTCTTATTTCTCAATGCTCACCACCGTTCAAATCCTCAAAGCGCATGGGATGAAGGCCTTCGACGTAGAAGAGCTCTCAACGCATGGAGGCTCGCTGCGGATCTACGCGTGTCGAGCGGAAGGACATACGCACCCTGTTGCTCCGAATGTCGCACGAGTCATCGCTGATGAGGAGAGAGCGGGCCTCGCCTCCCTCAAGGGCTATGAGAACTTTGCTCTGCAGGTGAAACAAACAAAGTGGGCGCTTGTCGAATTCCTGCTCGCGGCGGCGAAAGACGGGAAACGGGTAGCTGGATATGGAGCGCCTGGCAAGAGCGCAACGCTTTTGAATTACTGCGGGATCGGAAAGGATCTCATCGAATTTACTGTCGATCGTAGCCCCTATAAGCAGGGCCGATTTTTGCCAGGCAGTCGAATTCCGATCTGCCATCCGGATAGAATCCGTGAGGCAAAGCCAGACTATGTCGTAATCCTTCCATGGAATCTAAAAGACGAGATCATGCAGCAGCTGAGATTCATTCGAGAATGGGGTGGGCGCTTCATCGTGCCGATTCCTAAGGTTGCAGTCGAATGAAGTGGGCTAGCAGGGGTGCGTTATGAAAGTTGTCTTATTTTGCGGAGGCGCGGGCATGCGTTTGCGTGGTTACGCTGACGATATTCCCAAGCCGATGGTGACGATTGGTCCGCGACCAATCCTCTGGCACCTGATGAAATATTACGCGCACTTCGGACACAAGGACTTCATTCTTTGTCTCGGATACAAGGGCAATTCTATCAAGGACTATTTCCTGCATTACGATGAATCCGCTTCTAACGACTTCGTCTGGTCCGACGGCGGGAAGAAGATCGACTACCTGAGTCGCGACATCGATGACTGGAAAATTACCTTTGTTGAGACCGGCGCAAATTCCAATATTGGAGAGCGGCTCAAAGCCGTCGAGCCTTACCTGGAAGGTGAGGAAATATTTCTGGCCAATTATGGTGACGGATTGAGTGACGTCCCGCTCACTACTGTGCTCGAGACATTTCAGCGGAGCAGTGCAATCGCTTCGATGCTCTTGGTACAACCCACAGCCAGTTTTGACATTGTGAATGCCGGCCCCGAGGGAACCGTCACCGAAATTCGGCCCCTTTCTAACACCGAAATATGGATCAATGGTGGGTTCTTTGTAATGCGGAGGGAAATCTTCCGCTATATTCAGCCAGGTGAGGAGCTTGTTCGGGAACCGTTCCAGAGATTGATTGAACAGAACTCTCTTTTAGCTTATCGATACAGCGGGTTCTGGGAGTGTATGGATACTTTCAAAGACAAGCAACGACTCGACGAGTTGAACCTGGGTGCCGCTCCCTGGAAAGTCTGGAATCACATCGGGAAAACCGTCTCGAGTCGGTCGGAAAAGATATCGGCCGACAAATGATTCCGTTGAGCTTCGAAGGTGGTAGGAATCGAGAGTTACAAATTCTTTGTCTGGGCGCTCATTCCGACGATATCGAGATCGGGTGCGGCGGAACAATTCTTCGTCTTGCAGAGCAGTATCCAAAGAGCGTATTTCATTGGGTTGTACTGAGCGCCATCGGGGAGAGAGAGGCTGAGGCGCGACGTTCCGCGGCTCTTTTCGTCGATTCCCCGCGCCTCAAGGGGCCTCTGGTAAAAGCCTTTCGCGACGGATTTTTGCCATTTATCGGAAGCGAAGTAAAGGTGGCGTTCGAGGAATTGAAGCACTCCGTTTCGCCGGACGTCGTCTTCACTCACACCCGCAAGGACGCGCATCAGGATCATCGCCTCGTAGCGGAATTAACCTGGAATACTTTCCGTGATCACTTGATTCTCGAATATGAAATCCCCAAATACGACGGCGATATGGGACCACCGAATTTCTTTGTCCCTCTCGAATCCGCCGTTTTCCAGAAAAAGGTGCGCTACATCATGGATGCGTTCCAAACTCAACAGGGCAAGCATTGGTTTCAAGAAGAAACCTTCCTGGCTCTGATGCGTTTGAGAGGGATGGAATGTAATGCCCCGAGCGGTTACGCAGAAGCGTTCTATTGCCATAAAGTTGTGGTCTAGCGGGAAACCGCTGGCGCGCACGGCGTCGAGCAAGGAGGACCTCGATGAACCTATTCTTTGATTCCAAGTTGAGTGATGGAGAGCGAAGGAAGGAGGTCTATGAAGGATCGATCTTCGTCTTCTCCTCGTCGCCAAGCGCTTTGAAGCTCTGCGAGCTTGCCCGCGACCTGATAGAGTCGGCGTTCAGACCTCACGATCCTCGGAAAGTCCAAGATCACTTGCCGGTCGAACGATGCGTTGAGATACTGGCCGAGCTAAAGCCAAGGTTCATCCACCATCCAAAAGCCAAGGAATACATACAGGGCATGCTCGCCGAGCGTGGCTGCGATCTCGCGAAAACGTATTTCGATGTTCCACGCCTGCGCACCGCATTTCCATCAGATTACCTTTCGTCCGGCATTGCCTATGCGTTTCATCCGCACCGCGACACCTGGTATTCAGCTCCTTTTTCTCAAATTAACTGGTGGATGCCGGTCTATGATGTCTGCCCCGACAACATCATGGCCTTTCACACGCCCTACTGGAAGAATGCGGTAACAAACAGCTCGAATACGTACAACTACTACGAATGGAATCGTAATAACCGGCAAAGTGCTTCGCAACATGTGAAGGCGGACACGCGCGTGCAACCGCGCGCGCAAGGTACGGTGGAGCAGGATCCGCAACTGCGTGTGGTCGCAAATGTAGGCGGAGCGATGCTTTTCTCGGCCGCGCAACTGCATTCCACGGTGCCGAATACCTGCGGTATTACGCGCTACAGCATCGATTTTCGAACGGTGCATTTGGATGACGTGTGGAACAAGAGTGGCGCCCCCAATGTTGATTCCGCATCGACTGGCACAACAATGAGAGATTATTTGAGGGCGACTGATTTCGCACACCTACCCGAAGAGGCGATCATGCTCTATTTCGACGGGACCGAGATTGGTTTTGTACCGTCTCCTTCCGGCGCGCCGAGCGAAAGCCATTAATCTTGGGAAGTACCGCCGGGCTAGTTATTGAGTTCACGTTCGTAGACCATAGAAAGGCCAACAATCTTCAAACTTGAGCAGTGTCGGCGGATGCAGATTTTGCATTTTGTCGGAGAACAATCTCGATGAAAATATTGCTCACCGGGCATAAAGGCTATATCGGTGCTGTCGCAGCGACGATGCTACAGTCTGCAGGCCACGAAGTGGTCGGCCTTGATAGCGACTTATTTGCCGGCTGCGACTTCGGCAAACCAGCGCAAGAAATTCCCGAAATACACAAGGATCTCCGCGACATCACGGCGACGGATCTCAAGGGTTTCGACGGGGTGCTTCATTTTGCGGCGTTGTCGAACGATCCGCTCGGCGATCTCAACCCGCAGATTACATATGACATCAATCACACAGCATCCGTGGGACTAGCGAAGGCCGCTAAAGCAGCCGGTGCGCAGCGATTCATCTTCTCTTCGTCATGCAGCACATATGGCGCGGCCGGTGATATTTTCCACGACGAGACTTCAGCGCTCAGTCCCGTAACGCCCTATGCGGAATCAAAGGTACTTGTCGAGCGAGACCTTGCGCTCATGGCGGACGATCATTTCAGCCCCACCTTCATGAGAAACGCAACGGCCTATGGTGTCTCCCCACGACTTCGGTTGGACATCGTCTTGAATGACCTGGTCGCACGCGCCTATACAACAGGCCAGGTCTACATCAAAAGCGACGGTACTCCATGGCGGCCCATCGTGCACATCGAAGACATAATCGGTGCTGCCATCTGCGCGTTGGAAGCGCCAATTGAAGCGATCCACAACGGAACTTTCAATGTGGGAATCACGGAAGAGAATTTTCGCATTCGCGAGATCGCAGACGTTGTTAGAGAAACTGTCCCGAACTGTCGCATTGAATACGCTCCTGGAGGCGGACCCGACAAGCGATGCTATCGAGTAGATTGCAACAAGATCCGTCGAGTCTTACCCAAATTTCAACCGCGTTGGAATTTGTACAAAGGTGCACAACAACTCTACGATGCGTACAAATCCGTTGGCCTCACGATTAACGATATTGAGAATGGACGCTATGTGCGCATCGGTCACATTCAAAGGCTTATGAACAGTGGACAATTGAATGACTCCCTACGCTGGCGCAGACGAGAAGCTGCTGCGGACAGGAAACCAGCAGCGATCGGTGTTGACTGACATCATGAACAAAGGAGTCTACGACGTCCCTGACGGGGCGGCCGGGGGCCAAATGCAGGCGGAAAAGCGAGTCGCAAGGAAATTGACCGAATCGCGTCGCTTGCAGGAGCGGAGCCATGCCACCATCCCGGGCGGCTCGCACACGTATGCGAAAGGAGACGACCAGTTCCCTGAGCAGGCACCCGGATTCATCGCCCGCGGCAAGGGATGTCACGTTTGGGATGTCGACGGCAACGAGTTTATTGAATACGGAATGGGATTGCGCGCGGTCACTCTCGGCCACGCTTTCGAGCCAGTCATAGGAGCCGCTTATAAGCAAATGCAGCTCGGAGTTAACTTCAGCCGCCCCGCCAAGATTGAAGTGGACCTCGCAGAGGCGATGTTGGAGCTAATCGACGGCGCTGACATGATAAAGTTTGCCAAAAACGGTTCAGATGTCACGACAGCTGCCGTTAAACTGGCGAGGGCTTACACAGGACGTAACCTGGTTGCAATTTGCGGCGACCAGCCGTTTTTCTCGACCGATGACTGGTTTATTGGTAGCACCGAGATGAATGCCGGAATCCCTCAGGCAATCATCGAGATGACCTTAAAGTTCAGCTACAACGATCTCGCGAATTTGCGGGAACTTTTCGACCGGTATCCCAACCAGATTGCCTGTGTTGTGATGGAAGCAGAAGCGGCCACGCCTCCTGCGCCTGGATATCTTGCGGAAGTAAAGCAACTCTGCGAAAGTCGCGGAGCGGTACTTGTTTTCGACGAAATGATTACGGGCTTTCGTTGGCATTTGGGCGGTGCGCAAAAGTTCCACGGCGTTACACCTCATCTGTCGACTTTCGGCAAGGCTATGGCCAACGGATTTGCCCTCGCAGCGCTTGCCGGCGAACGCGAGATCATGCGGCTCGGAGGGCTAGAGCACAACCTGCCCCGCGTGTTTTTGCTATCTACGACCCACGGTGCCGAAACTCACGCCCTGGCAGCATCGCTCGAAACCATTCGGACGTACCATGAGCAGGATGTTGTCGAAGGTCTCTGGCGGCAAGGGGAGCGATTGCGTGCACGAGTCAATCGCTCGATCGCAGAAAACCGACTCGAGGGTTTTTTCCAGCTAGTCGGCCGGCCTTGTAATCTGGTATTCGAAACGCGTGGCGGGGATCGAAATCGGTCGCAGGCTTTTCGTACGCTGTTTATGCAGGAACTAATTCGTTGGGGTATAATCGCGCCGTCGTTCGTTGTCAGCTTCTCCCACACTGACGCGGACATCGACCGCACGGCGGAAGCCGTGTACGAAGCCCACATGATTTACCGCAAGGCTTTGGACGAGGGAATCGAGAAATATTTGTACGGACGTTCGGTCAAACCAGTAAACCGAGAGTTCAACCATTAGCCGAAGTAGCCACCCATTTGGATGAAAGGATATTCGCCGTAACCTACGAGCCGGCGAACGGCGATACTACTACTTCCATTACTGAAAGCGGGCCCGGAAAACAATTTTGAGCTGTTTCCACCTTTGCTTGATTTCGAACCTCTGGTTCGTGATATTGTTGCTCCGAAATTTGAGGACCTCCTCCTTGTATTTTCTGCAATCGCTCTTATCTGGAGAACAGCATGGCTATAACCCGTAACGCCTCCGACTATTTAAAAGGTAGCGAAACGAGCGATCGGTGGCATCGCTCACGCGTCATCTTTACGTGGTGGTTTGCTGTGCTCGCGGTAATCCTCCTGACGATAGCGGTCATTCCCACTGCCGCCCAGGTACAGGTAAGCGTCACGACAAATCGCAATAACAACCAGCGGACCAATGTAAATACAAATGAAACGATCCTCACACCCGCAAACGTGAATTTCGCGAGCTTCGGGAGATTGTTTTCACAATCGGTGGACGGCTATGTCTTCGCCCAGCCACTTTATGTGCCAAGTTTGACGATCAAGGGGGCGGTTCACAATGTGGTTTACATCGCTACCGAACACGATAGCGTTTATGCCTTCGACGCCGATAGCAGTGTGGGGTCAAATGCGCAGCCTCTGTGGCATACCAACTTCCTTCTCCCTGGTGCGACGACGGTCTCCAGCGCCGACGTAGGTTGCGATGATATTGTGCCGGAATATGGGATTACCGGCACACCGGTGATTGATCTTTCGACGAACACTTTGTACGTGGTGAGCGATGCACTGGAAAATAATGGTGCCAACTACGTGAAGCGATTTCATGCGCTCGATATCACTACAGGAGCAGAAAAACCTGGAAGTCCTATAATAATATCCGCTTCAGTCGCTGTGTCCGGACAGAATCCAGTCGCGTTTGATACGCAGTGGGAGCATCAGCGCTCGGGTCTCCTTCTCTATAGCGGTGTCGTATATTTTGCATTTGGCTCTCACTGCGATAACAGCGACGAGATTGGCTGGATCCTCGGGTACTCGTACAACGGCTCGAGTTTTTCACAGGTTTTCGTTTTTTCTGACGAGCCTTCATCGATAAATGGAAAGGACGGTGGAATCTGGATGGCCGGCGCGGGCCTTCTTATGGATTCAGGATCAAACATGTTCGTGGCGACTGGCAATGGGGCATTCGATACCAACCTCACACCGCCGGTTGACTACGCCGACTCGATCATTCGCATCGATCTGTCTCAAGGTCCAACGGTGCAGGATTATTTCACAGCTTGGGATCAGTCCACCGAGGAAGTAAATGATCTGGATCTCGGTTCCGGAGGAATCGCGCTTCTTCCCAATCAATCTGGGCCATATCCCCACCTGCTCGTCCAAGCGGGAAAAGAGGGAGTCATTCACGTAGTCAATCGAGACAACGGCATGATGGGGGGATTTAATGCGTCCGGCGACCAAATCGTTCAAGAGATCACCGGAATAGGAGGTATCTTCAGCTCGCCCGCCTACTTCAATGGAAAAATCTATTTCTGGGGCGTCAACGACGTCCTCAAGGCCTTCACGGTCACGAATGGATTGCTCTCTACGTCCCCGACCGACCAAGGTCCCGATGGGTTTGGCTATCCCGGTGCGAATCCGACCATTTCGGCAAACGGAACTTCCAATGGAATTGTGTGGGCGCTGAACTCAGGCAATTGGAGCAAAACTGGTCCAGGCGGCCCCGGTGTTCTTTACGCGTACGACGCTGGCAATCTTGCAGCTGGTTATATTTACAATTCATTCCAAAATGGTACCCGTGACAATCCAGGAGGAGCGATCAAGTTTGCGATACCGACTGTGGCCAATGGGAAAGTGTATGTGGGAGCGGAAGGACAATTTAGCGTTTACGGTGAGTTAGGTCCCGGCGGAGGGACGGCGCCAGCAATTACCAGCGCAAATCAGACGACGTTTACCGTAGGTGCAGCGGGGAGTTTCACGGTTAGCACAACGGGGGTTCCCGCTCCTTCGCTAACTGAGACGGGAACGCTACCAAGTGGCGTGACATTCCAAGATAACGGGAATGGAAGCGGAATGCTAAGTGGGACTCCGGCAGCTGGAACCGGAGGCAGTTACGCGGTTACGATCACAGCTAACAATGGTGTCGGCACAGCTGCCAATCAAAGCTTCACCCTGACCATAACCCAGTCGAACCAAGCTCCGGCGATCACGAGCGCGAACAGCACATCATTTACTGTAGGTGTGGCAGGGAATTTCACGGTGACGACAACAGGGACCCCGACGCCATCCTTGACCGAAACGGGGACGCTCCCGAGCAGTTTGACGTTCAAAGATAACGGGAACGGAACTGCGACCCTGAGCGGGACACCAGCGACAGGAACTGTCGGCAGTTACCCCCTCACTATCACAGCTAGCAACGGCGTGGGCACACCTGCCAGCCAAGGCTTCACATTAACAGTAAATCAAATTACAGCACCGGTAATCACGAGCGGGACGACGGCGGGTGGGACGGTCGGGGTAGCGTTCTCCTATCAAATTACAGGGACGAACTCGCCGACGAGTTATGGAGCGACGGGACTGCCGGCGGGGCTGTCCGTGAACACTAGCAGTGGATTGATTTCTGGGACGCCGAGTGGGGCAGGAACCGCGACGGTGACGCTGAGTGCGACCAATGGTGGCGGCACAGGGCATGCCACTTTGACGCTAACAATCTCAACCGTCGTTACGGTCTCGTCTGTGCAGGTTGTCGCCGCAGCTGCTCCTGGCTCGGCCAGCACTTTGTCACTTTCTTTCGCCCAAAACACGGTGGCCGGTGACCTGATTCTCGTGGCATTCGACTATGATACGAATGCCACCCCATCTTCCGTCACCGATTCGCAAGGTAACGTATTCACACCGATAGGAAACCAATTGACCTCTCCGGGTGGTGCTCGCAGTCGTGTCTACTATGCCAAGAACATTAAGGGCGGTGCGGATAGGGTGACGGTTAATCTATCCGCGAACTCGGGCTGGCTGGAACTTTATCTTAGCGAATATACGGGGGTAGATCAGACGAATCCGGTCGATGCCCAAGCGGGAGCCTCGGGCGGAGCCGGAGCAGTGACGAGCGGCAACGGCACGACGACCGTGGCTGGAGACGTAATCTACGGTTACTGTGTCGCTGACTGGGCCTGCACGGCGGGTTCTGGCTTCATTACTCGCTCGAACCTCAACGCTAATCTCATTGAAGACGAGTTGGCGGGTAACGCAGGGACATATGCAGCGACGGGGTCAGCAAACAACGGCTGGTCAATGCAGATGGTCGCTCTTAAGCCTGCTTCATCTGGCGTAGGGGCGCCAGTGATCACGAGCGGGACGACGGCGAGTGGGACGGTCGGGGTAGCGTTCTCCTATCAAATTACAGCGACGAACTCGCCGACGAGTTATGGAGCAACGGGATTGCCGGCGGGGCTGTCCGTGAACACTAGCAGTGGATTGATTTCCGGGACGCCGACTGGGGCAGGAACCGCGACGGTGACGCTGAGTGCGACCAACGGTAGCGGCACGGGGAATGCCACCCTGACCCTGACGATCACAGTTGCGGCACCAGTGATCACGAGCGGGACGACGGCGAGCGGGACAGTCGGGACGGCGTTCTCCTATCAAATTACAGCGACGAACTCGCCGACGAGTTATGGAGCAACGGGATTGCCGGCGGGGTTGTCCGTGAACACTAGCAGTGGATTGATTTCTGGGACGCCGACTGGGGCAGGAACGTCGACGGTGACGCTGAGTGCGACCAACGGTAGCGGCACAGGGCATGCCACCCTGACCCTGACAATCACAGCTGCAGCACCAGTGATCACGAGCACAACGACGGCGAGTGGGACAGTCGGGGTAGCGTTCTCCTATCAAATTACAGCGACGAACTCACCGACGAGTTATGGAGCAACGGGACTGCCGGCGGGGTTGTCCGTGAACACTAGCAGTGGATTGATTTCTGGGACGCCGACTGGGGCAGGAACGTCGACGGTGACGCTGAGTGCGACCAACGGTAGCGGCACAGGGCATGCCACCCTGACCCTGACAATCACAGCTGCAGCACCAGTGATCACGAGCACAACGACGGCGAGCGGGACAGTCGGGACGGCGTTCTCCTATCAAATTACAGCGACGAACTCGCCGACGAGTTATGGAGCAACGGGATTGCCGGCGGGGCTGTCCGTGAACACTAGCAGTGGATTGATTTCCGGGACGCCGACTGGGGCAGGAACGTCGACGGTAACGCTGAGTGCGACCAACGGTAGCGGCACAGGGCATGCCACCCTGACCCTGACAATCACAGCTGCAGCACCAGTGATCACGAGCACAACGACGGCGAGCGGGACAGTCGGGGTAGCGTTCTCCTATCAAATTACGGCGACGAACTCGCCGACGAGTTATGGAGCGACGGGATTGCCGGCGGGGCTGTCCGTGAACACTAGCAGTGGATTGATTTCCGGGACACCGAGTGGGGCAGGAACCTCGACGGTGACGCTGAGTGCGACCAATAGTGGCGGCACAGGGCATGCCACCTTGACGCTAACGATCTCGACTGTCGTTACGGTCTCGTCTGTGCAGGTTGTCGCCGCTGCTGCTCCTGGCTCGGCCAGCACTCTGTCACTTTCTTTCGCCCAAAACACGGTGGCCGGTGATCTGATTCTCGTGGCATTCGACTATGATACGAATGCCACCCCATCTTCCGTCACCGATTCGCAAGGTAACGTATTCACACCGATAGGAAACCAATTGACCTCTCCGGGTGGTGCTCGCAGTCGTGTCTACTATGCCAAGAACATCAAGGGCGGCGCGGATAGGGTGACAGTCAATCTATCCGCGAACTCGGGCTGGCTGGAACTTTATCTTAGCGAATATACGGGGGTAGATCAGACGAATCCGATCGATGCTCAGGCGGGTGCATCGGGCAACGCCGGCGCAGTTTCGAGCGGCAATGCCACGACGACCGTGGCTGGAGACGTAATCTACGGTTATTGTGTCGCTGACTGGGCCTGCACGGCGGGTTCTGGCTTCACTACTCGCTCGAACCTCAACGCTAATCTCATTGAAGACGAGTTGGCGGGTAACCCGGGCACCTATGCCGCGACGGGATCGGCGAACAACGGCTGGACAATGCAGATGGTGGCCCTCAAACCGTGAACAAATTAGAGTTCCGCACGCAGCGCTTGCTGGCCAGCGACCGGGCAATTCGACTAGAGAGTTGCCAATTCGAACGTTACCAGGCCTAATCATCCGGTTCTTGAGTTAATTTGCCGATCGCTTGGATTCCTGCCTGTTGCAGCTTTCGATTTAGATCTGCGACATCCTGATGCTTGAACGTGCTCCACCTCGTCAGTTGTTCATCGAGCTGTTTGCTAAATTCCGCGAATTCTGCGACGGCCTGAGCAGTTGGGCGAGAGTCAGCGCCTTCGACGGCAATCGAGAGCCTTGCTAGGGATTCATCGAGCTGCCGAATCGCATAGGCCGTGTAGGGCCATTCTTCTTGGGCGTCTCCAGCAATCGATCCCGCTTTGACGCTAAGATCGGAGACGGATGCCATGATTTCGTTCGAACCACCATTTTTTTCCAAGCGTGATTTGAGGGAAGAAAGTTGCTGGCGCAGTTGTTCGATCTCACGGTAAGCGGCGGTGGCCTGGTCGAGGCTAGCATTGACTCTGGTCGCGAGATTGAGCTGCGCTTTCAAATCGTCTGTAGAGATTTTGACGCGTGGATCCATAATGAGTGTGAAAGGCTGCTCGTAGGACTTGCCCTTCACGATAAGTCGCACCGTGTATTTGCCCGGCAAACCGAGGGCCCCCTGAGGCTCGGGGACGGTGCCCTGGGCTGGCTCGCGGCCGATGATCGCGCCTATTGAGTACTCATAACGGACAGCTGCAGGTGGTGCGTAACGCAAATCCCAAATAAAACGATGCAGGCCTTCATTCTTCGAGGGATATTGCACGGGCATGATCCAAGAAGGAGGAAATTCGATCGGGTGCGGCGGCACGGTGCGCTGGCTATCACTCGAGAAGCGGCGTACTAGGTTGCCGTCTGAGTCGAAAATTTCGAGTGCGACTTCACCCGTCACGGCCGATTTTAGTCTATAGTCCAGAATTGCACCCGACGGCGGGTTTTCGCCGACCGGCGTTTCGGGCGGCAGCGGAGTGTCGCGATTTTCGCTGCGGCGGATGCGGTTAACAGCAGCGGGTTCGAACAGGTACACATCGCTCGCTGCGACTTGCGCATTCCATTGACGGAGAGGCGTGATGTCGTCGAGAATCCAAAACGAACGGCCATGCGTGGCGATGACGAGATCGTCGTCGCAAATTGCGAGATCGCGGACAGAGACGGTCGGCAAATTCAGTTGAAGCGATTGCCAATGGTCGCCGTCGTCAAAGGAGACAAAAACCGTTGTTTCGGTTCCAGCGAAGAGAAGTCCCTTGCGCACGGGATCTTCGCGAATCGCATTGACGTAGATGTTTTCCGGCAGACCATCGACGATAGGCTGCCAGTGCTTACCAGAATCGTGCGTGCGGTAGAGATAAGGATGAGAATCGTCAACCTGATGGCGGTCGATAGCAGCATAGGCAGTGGCGGGATCGAAGTGAGAGACTTCGATGAGGCTAACTATGCTCCAATCGGCGATGCCCACGGGACTGACGTCGGTCCAGGATTTGCCGCTGTCGACGGTGAGCTGGATTATGCCGTTGTCAGTCCCGGCCCAGAGTTCATTGGCGGCGGTAGGAGAAGGAGCAATCGAGTAAATAACCCCGCGAGGTGGTTCATCCTTTATTACAACGCTCGGCACGCGGGTTTTCATAGTTAGATCAGAACTAATGGCGTGCCAATTCATGCCGCGGTCATCGGTGCGCAGAACATATTGTGAGCCGAGATATAGTACGCGTGGATCCTGGGGCGATGCGACGAGTGGCGAAGTCCAACTCCACCGAAATTTGTCACCGGCTGCGAAACTGGGCCAAGGGGAAATATCGAAGGATTGGCCTGTGGTGCGATCAAATCGTCGGACTCCTCCAAAAGGACCGCCGCCATAGACGGTGACGCCATCAAAATCGGGAACGATATACCCGCTTTCTCCGCCTCCGACGGGCATCCAATCGCGAAACGAAATTTGGCCGTAGTCACTGCGGCTCAGGACGGCGGCAGTACCGCTGTCCTGTTGGGAACCGTAGACGCGGTAAGGAAAATGATTGTCCGTGATGACGTGATAGAACTGAGCGGTAGGCTGATTGTACCAGGAACTCCAGGTGCGTCCGCCGTCGACGGTGATGGATGCGCCTTGATCGCTGCCTACAATCATGCGATTTGAATCTTCGGGTGAAATCCAGAGCCGATGATAATCGTCGCCACCGGGAGCGCCCTTGATAGCGGCGAAACTCACGCCCGCATTGGCAGATAGATAGAGCGATGTATTGGCGACATAGAAAATATTGGGATTTCGTGGATCGGCGGTGATGCCCCCAAAATACCAACCGCGTTGCCAGAAGCGATGATCAGAGGAAACCCGGCGCCAGGTTTCGCCGGCGTCGTCGGAGCGATAGACTCCACCCTCGCGAGCGTCGACGAGAGCGTAGAGGCGGCTGCCGTTTTCGCCCGGCGCGACCGCGATCCCGATGCGGCCAAGTTTTTCTGTGGGAAATCCACCGCCCGAGATTTGCTTCCAGCTGGCGCCGCTGTCCACCGACTTATAAAGTCCGCTACTGGGGCCACTTGAGGGGGCATAGACGCTCCAGGGAAGGCGCCGCGTTTGCCAGAGAGTCGCATAGACGACGTGCGAATTCCCGGGATCGAGGCAGATATCGACGGCGCCGGTATCATCATTTTTGCCGAGCACTTGCTGCCAGTGGGCACCGCCGTCGACGGAGCGGTAAACGCCGCGCATGGGGTTTGGGCCAAAGGCGTGGCCGAGAGCGGCAACGAAAACAATATTGGCGTCGTGGGGGTCTACAACAATTGCCCCGATATGGCGTGAATCGGTAAGGCCGATATTACGCCACGTAACGCCACCGTTGTTAGACTTGTACACGCCGTCGCCGAAGGAAATGTCGGAGCGCATATCGGCTTCGCCACTGCCTGCGTAGATCGTGTTCGGGTCGGAGGGAGCGACCGCGAGAGAGCCTATCGAAGCGATCGGGCCGTCAAAAATCGCACGCCACGTCTCGCCTGCATTTTCGGTTTTCCAGATGCCACCCCCGGCGGCTCCCAAGAGAAAGTCGTTCGGATGACCCGGCACACCGGTGACAGCGAGGGTGCGTCCGCCGCGAAACGGACCAATCATGCGCCAGCGCATGCCGAAAAAGTCGCTGGCCGCAGTCGGCTGAGGAAAAATCACTCGCGCGCTGGGCAAGAAACCCGCCGTCGCGCAAGCAATCATCGCCACCGCTCGAAGAGCGTTGGATATTTTCATGGCCTCGCTTCCGGCGTGGCAGTATACACCAAGGGGATGGCCAGCCGCTGTAATTGCCTCCAGCTGCTTCGTCGCATTGTCATATTCTTGCGGTCGCGAGCACGCCTGGCGATCACCTCCGACGCTAAATTCGATTTGGTCTCCCCGAGTGCAGCATTTTCTATAAGATGGCCGTACGGTCAAACGTGGCGATAAACCTCGCAAAATCGCTGACGGCAAATATCCGAAGGCTAAAATTGTTTTCCGCATTGAAAAAAAAGCTGGAGTGGGTCGGGTTAAGTTAGTGAACCGAAAGTTCAGCCATTAGTCAAAAGAAAAATACGCACTCATGAAAAAAGAACTGCAAGAATTGTACAAATATCGTGAGTTGCTTTACATGCTCACCTACCGCGATATCAAAGTAAGATACAAGCAATCAATTATGGGCTTTTTGTGGGCCGTTTTGATGCCGGTATTGATCGTATTGTCCGGTGTCGTGGTCCGTTTTGCTTACGCGATCGCTGCACACGCGTCACTCCAGAAGGTCGATATCGCGGCTGTGGCCGTGAAAGCGCTTCCCTGGGCATTTTTGGTATCGAGTATCCGCTTCGCGTGCTTGAGCTTGACGAACAACAGGGAACTCGTGACGAAGATTTATTTCCCCAAGGAAATTTTCCCAATCGCGGCAATTCTGGCCAGCCTTTTCGACCTGTTGGTCGCCTCCAGCGCGCTGACGATTTTCCTTGTTTTGCTTCGCATCGGTTGGAGCGAATACCTAGCCTGGGCGCCTGTGCTGATGCTCACCATCATTCTGATAGCTACCGGCATTGGAATGGCGGTGTCCGCTGCAAGTCTCTATTTCCGTGATGTGAAATTTATCGTCGAGGTATTTCTCACTTTCGGGATCTTCTTCACGCCCGTTTTTTTTGACGTGAGCATGTTCGGCAGCAAAGGGAAATGGCTGTTGCTGAATCCGATCAGTCCGCTTCTGGACGGCTTTGGCGCCAGCGTCGCTCGACACCAGTCGCCGAATTTGCCGTGGCTTGCTTACAGCCTTGTCTTCGCATTGTTCACGCTTGCAGGCGGTTACGTTTTCTTCAAACATCTAGAACCCGGCTTCGCGGAAAGCATTTAGAGGGTGAGGCGAATGTCTGAAATTGCTATTCGAATGGAGCACGTTTACAAAAAATTCCGCAAGGGCGAGGTCTATGACTCTTTGCGCGATTTAGTGCCAGCTATAACGGGCAGAATGTTCCAAGAGCGAGAACTGAACGAAAAAGACAAGCGCGAATTTTGGGCTTTGCAGGATCTGTCGTTTGAGGCAAGGCGCGGAGAGGCTCTGGGCCTTATTGGCCATAATGGTGCAGGCAAAAGTACCGCACTCAAGATACTCAGCCGCGTCATGAAGCCCACGAAAGGGCACATGGTCGTCAACGGCCGCCTCTCCGCTCTAATCGAAGTAACCGCCGGTTTTCACCCGGACCTGACGGGGAGGGAAAATATTTTTCTCAACGGCACGATCCTGGGCATGAGTAAGCGCGAGATCCAATCAAAGCTCGATCAAATTATAGCTTTCTCCGGGATCGAGGAGTTCATTGACACTCCCGTGAAGCGTTACTCATCGGGGATGTATGCGAGGCTCGGATTCTCGGTCGCCGCGCACGTAGATGCAGACGTGATGATCGTGGATGAAGTACTCAGTGTCGGTGACTACCTTTTCCAGCAAAAGTGCATCGAGCGCATGAAAGAGGTAATTCGCAATGGGGCTACAGTCCTGTTCGTTTCCCACAACCTGAAACTTGTCGCGGAGTTCTGTGACCGGTGCGTGCTGTTGGATAAGGGTTATACCGTTGCGACTGGCCCTGCGCCGGAGGTCATTTCCGCCTATCTTAGTCGGTCCTCAAGCGTGCACAATACGCTCGGTAGTTCCGATCCGGTCATAATCTCGAATGTCAGAATCCGCAACGAATGCGGAGAAAGCATTCGCTTTCAATCCGGTCAGAAAGCGTGGATCGACGTTGAATTGACCGCGCGCATGAGCTGCAGCAAGCTGTCTGTTACGCTGTACATTCTAGATGACAAGCACGTGGAGGTTTTTGACACCTCAACGGACCTCCTCGGCCACGGCAGCTTTGACCTAGGCGAAGGAGACGTTTACCATTGCACTTTTGAAGTGTCTCTGAACTTGGGAGATGGCACGTATTACCCCTCCATTCTCATTTACAGGCGTGACATCCAAACGATTTACGACAAATGGGAGCCGGCTGCAACCATTTATGTCAATTCGGGAGGAGGAGTACATGGCATCGCGCACTGTTTCCCCCAAGTCGTTCGGCAAGAGATTTCGCGCGCATCGGATGCCAACTTCGTTGCGGTCGGGCGTAGACAACCTGCCACAGAATAGGCGACTCAGGTTAATTGATTTTGGGAAATCATCCCCGCTCACCAATCTGTCATTCGCTTCAAGTCTCAGTTAGGATGATTGCAAATCAGGAAGTAGGTTTCCGCGTAGATGATGAATTTCCTTGGGGTTTGTTCGGAAGCTCTTGATCGCCAACCACTAATCCAGCAAGCGGGCATGACGAGCCAACTATTCAGAGCGTTCATTCAGCAACGTGTGAAGAAAGAACCAGACGGCCAGTACCGATATGAAACCGATATCTTCCAAATTGAGAGCGGGTGATTGGGTCGAGGTTCGTAGTCAAGAGCAGATACTCGGAACACTCGACAGCAATGGGCAGCTCGACGGCATGCCGTTCATGCCCGAGATGTTCGCGTTCTGTGGCAAACGCTTTCAGGTCTACAAGCGAGCTCACAAGACCTGCGACACGGTTTTTCCCGTCCGTGGTCGCCGGGTCGATCGCGCCGTCCATCTTGACACGCGTTGTGATGGTTCCGCGCACGACGGGTGCCAGGCCGGTTGCCTAATCTTCTGGAAGGAAGACTGGTTAAGGCGGGTTGATAGTGGCTCCCGTACAGTGGCGGATCCCGAAGCAAAGTCGCATGCTGACTATACCCCGACCGCTGGCGACGTCGAATGCAGGGAAGCTGACGGGTGGACTCACACGAAACTCCACGATTCACACGGTGCAGAACCGGTATACGTTTGCCAGGCTACGCGGTTGCCTTACGCAACAAAGGGCCTGGAATGGTGGGACCTGCGCCAGTATCTCGAGGATTATTCGTCCGGGAATGTGGGTCTCTGGCGGATCATTTGTGGCAGTGTGTATTTCGTGTTTTTGGCCGTCAGTCGATTCCGCTACCGGCTGGGACAGCCGATGCGACGCTTCTACGACAAGTATCATCGCTTGTGGCGCGGCAGCCCTTTTCCTCGAAAGACTGGAACAATCCCTGAGGGCCAGTCGACACCCGGCGGGACACTCGATCTACAGCCGGGCGAGCTCGTGCGAATCAAGCCGTACGAGGAGATATTGAAGACGCTAAACACGCGGAACAAAAATCGCGGGTTGTATTTTGACGCCGAAGAAGTTCCCTACTGTGGTGGAACCTATCGTGTGCTCCGACGCGTGACGCGTATTATTAATGATAAGACGGGCAAAATGCTCAAAATGAAAACCCCATGCATTATCCTGGACGGCGTCATATGCCAATCCCGCTATAGCGAATGCCGTTTGTTCTGCCCCAGAAGCATCTATTCGTATTGGCGAGAAATTTGGCTGGAACGCGTCGAGCCCAAACGCTCTACTATCCACTCTCAGATGGCCGGGCAGGCCGCGTCGGACAGCGAACTCGCGTCCTCGCGCCGGTGAACCACATAGCCTCCTTGGACCCGCCGTGAACGAACCCTTCGTCAGCGTCGTTACGCCCTTCCACAATACCGCTCCGTACCTGGAGCAATGCATTGACAGCGTCCTTGAGCAGACCTACCAGAATTTTGAATACCTCCTCTTGGACAATTGCAGCACCGATGGTTCAAGTGAGATTGCCGAGGACTATGCCGGCCGCGACACGCGGATCAGGATAATCCGGCAGCCACATTTGCTATCGCAGGTTCAGAATTACAACCGCGCGCTGGAGCACATTTCCCAATGTAGCCGTTACTGTAAGATTGTTCAGGCCGACGATTTCATTTTTCCCGAGTGCTTGCGCTCGATGATTCAGGTTTTCGAGCAGAGCGAATCCATCGGCCTCGTAAGTTCCTATTGGTTGAAAGGAAACGAGCTCCGCGGCTCCGGATTCCCCTACGACAGATCGGCGCTTCCCGGCAAAGAGGTGGCACGTTTATATTTCCGCACCGGACTCTGGGTATTCGGTTCGCCGACGGCCGTCATGTACCGGTCCTCGATGATAAGAGAAGGCAAGCCGTTCTACGATGAATCGCAGTTACATGAAGACACGCAGAAATCCATGGAGATATTGAAGCGCTGGGATTTTGGCTTCGTCCATCAGGTGCTTTCGTTTTCGCGATTGGAGAACCAATCGATTTCTTCTGCCGTACGCGGCTTTCATCCGAACGATCTGGACCGGTACATTACGGTGACGCGCTACGCCTCCGCTTTCCTCGAACCTGAAGAGGCTGCAACCCTGAAAAGAAACTCCAAGGGAGCGTATTACCGGGTGCTGGCGCATCAAGCGCTCCGGAGTCGTGAATCTGCCTTCTGGAAGTATCACGAAAAGGGACTGAGTACGCTGGGAGAGAGGGTCGACCGCAGTTATCTGGCGCTGCAAATCGGCCGCATATTGCTATGGAATGTGGGCAATCCCCTCGCAGCAACAGCAAAGGCGTTCGGCGTGTTGAAGCGGAAGATAGTCTCTACGGAGTCGGCTGAGAATGTGCTAGTCTCCACTAAGAATTTGGCCCCGCCAAGCGCTGGGGCCACGAACGCGACCGATCATTTGTAAGCGCCGCACGACGATCACGCGATCAAACCCATGAAGCCTCCATCGATTTCAGTCGTCATGGTGACCTGTAACGTCCAGCGTTTTCTCGCGGAAGCGATTGAAAGCATCCTCGACCAGACTTTTCGCGATTTCGAATTCATCATTGTTGATTTTGGATCAACCGACGATTCGAAATCGATCATTTCGAGCTATGCGGCTAAGGACAGTCGGATCAAATTCCACGAGATACCTCGTTGCAGCTTGGCCACGGCTCGCAATGCAGCTTTCTTTATTGCGCAGGGACGATATATTGCCGTTATGGATGCCGATGATGTGTCGGTCCCAGATCGTCTGGCGTGGGAGATCGAGTTCATGGAGAGACATCCCAAGGTCGGCCTCCTCGGCGGCGCTACGGAGTCCATAGACACAGCAGGCAAGCCGTTGATCATCCACAGCCATAATTCCCCGACTGCACACAACGAAATCAAATCAGCTCTCGCTGATCGATGCCCGTTCTGTCACTCCACGGTCCTTATTCGAGGAGAGGCCTTCGTTCTTGTTGGCGGATACCGCGCGGCGTTCGCCCAAGCTGAGGATTACGACTTGTGGATACGGATCGCAGAGCACTTCGAAGTCGCCAATCTCAGGCAGGTTGTGCTCAAGTACAGGATTCATCCACACCAAATCTCTATGCGCAAAAGGAAGCAACAAAGGCTTTGCATACTTGCTGCTCAGGTCTCAGCGAAGCTGAGAACCAGCGGCAAAGCGGACCTATTCGATACTCTCGCCGAAATCACTCCGGAGGTTTTAGCCGAACTCGGGGTCACCGAGCCCATCCAGCAGGCTAGTCTGGCTTCTGATTATGGTGATTGGGTTAGAAACATGATCGCCGAAATCCTGGAATCTTCGGATTGGGAATACGCAGAGAGCAGAGAGATCGCCGACCTGTGGCTTACCGCAGCACGACTTTATTGGGGTCAAGAGCAGTTCTTGAGCAGCGTTCGAGCCGTAGGCCGCGCCGTCATAGTGCGGCCCGCTGTCGTGGGACGTCCTTTCAAGCCTCTTCTTCGCCGTATGGGCTTGGCACAATTAACGAGATCGCGTGACCGAGACAAACGCGCAAAAGCACAATAATCCACGCCTATGAATATCACTGTGGTTCTGTGTACATATAATCGCTCTCAAGTGCTGCTGACCGCGCTGGAGAGTGTCGCAGGCTCACGTTTCCCTGTGGGCGTCGAATGGGAAGTGTTGGTAGTAGACAACAACTCCAGTGACCAAACGCGGAAAGTGGTCGAGGATTTCTGCAGTCGACGCCCGGGTCGCTTCCGGTATGTGTTTGAACCGCGGCCTGGCAAGTCCTATGCCCTTAACACCGGGATTCACGAAGCTTGTGGCGACATCTTGGCTTTCATGGATGACGACGTCACTGTAGAGCCAACGTGGTTACACAATCTGACAAAATATTTGTCTAACGGCGAGTGGGCCGGCGTTGGAGGGCGGACACTTTTGGCCGACGGCTTCTCGGCTCCGAGCTGGATGTTGCTCGATGGCCTGTATAGTCTGGGACCCGCTTTGGCAGCTCTTTTTGACCTCGGCGATGAACCTTGCGAACTTAGGGATCCTCCCTACGGCACCAACATGGCATTTCACAAGAGAATGTTCGACAAGTATGGGGGCTTTCGAACTAATTTGGGCCCGCGCCCCGGCACAACAATTCGCAATGAGGACACCGAATTTGGTCGTCGTGTGCTCGCAAACGGTGAGCGTATCCGATATGAGCCAACAGCCGTTGTTTATCATCCCGTTCCCAAAGGAAGAATAGATAAGAAGTACTTCCTTCGTTGGTGGTTTGATTACGGACGAGCTGAAGTCCTTGAAATTCCAAGGCGCCCGAGTATTTGGGGGATCTCCCGGAGGTACTTTACAATACCCAAAATGATTGTGACCATCATGCCTCGCAAGGTGTTCTGCTGGCTGTTTACCTTTAGTCCCCAGTACAGATTCTTGAACAAGTGCGCTGTCTGGAAGATCGCCGGTCAAATCCGGGAGATTCATCGTCAATGGGGCGACGCAAAGAGCTACGACCGCAGCCCAGATCCCAAACTGAGTGGCAGCGAGCTGAAGAGTCGCACACAATGAGAAGCGGAATCACGCCGCCTCGTCGTCGCATACGCCGCGCAAGGCGGCTACTTCGCAGAACCGGGCTCGCATGAGTGTTGCAACGAGATTCCATTCTGCCGTTTATGTCCCATCATTCTAATGCGCTAACGAACGAGCCGGTCGTCTCAGTCGCGATGGTCGTGTGCAATGCGAGTCGCTTCCTTTCTGAGGCGATTGAAAGCATCCTCGGCCAAACTTTTGGGGAGTTTGAGTTCATCGTCGTCGACTTTGGGTCGACTGATGATTCTCGAGCGATCATTTCGCTGTACGCGGCACAGGATAGCCGCGTGAAGTTTCACGTGATACCCCACTGTGGGTTGGCTGAAGCTCGTAACGTCAGTTGTTCACTCGCGCAAGGTCAATACGTAGCGATTATGGACGCTGACGATGTTTCAAAGCCCGAGCGTCTCTCGTTGCAGGTTGAGTTTATGTCGAAACATCCAGATGTTAGTGTCCTTGGCGGCGCGGTCGAATGGATCGATTCTATAGGCCGTCCGCTCGTCAGGTGGGGTAATCCAAGGAACGACCGCGAGATTCAATCCGCCCTTCTTGAATGTTGCCCTTTGTGGCAGCCAACTGTCATGATGCGACGGCAAGCCTTTGCCCAGGTCGGGGGATATCGTCCACCCTTTGCTCCTGCCGAAGATTACGACCTCTGGTTGAGAATGGCAGAGCACTTTCAGTTCGCGAATTTGACGCAGGTGGTACTCAAATACAGAATTCATCCGAACCAAGCATCCGTCCGCAGACTCACGAAACAGACCCTGGGCTGCCTTGCGGCAAAACTTTCTGCGAGCGAACGAAGATCCGGGAACCTGGATCCGTTAAATTCAGCTGTAGAGATAACTTCCGAATTACTAACACGTTTGGGAGTCACCTCGGAAGCACAGCAGATTGCTTTAGCGAATGCTTATCTTCAGTGGATCAGCAACCTGTATAGGGCGGGCGAGTATTCTGCGGCGCTCAGCGCGGCTCTCGAAATGTTGCGATCATCCGAATGGAAACATGCCAGGAAAGCAGCCACCGATGTTCGGCTTCTGACCGCCCGGATTTACTGGAAGCAAAAAAAGATGTTACAGGGCGCCATTGTTGCAGGACACGTAATAAGGGAACGACCCACCGTATTAGGACGTCCTTTGAGACCATTGTTGCGTTGGGTTGGACTGGCTTAACTGTCATCTCGTTTTGGAGGCCGCGGTATCAGACGATGAAAGTTACCGTCATTTTGTGCACGTACAACCGCTGCCAGATTTTGATGAAAGCTCTCGAGAGCGTTGCGGTATCCGTGATGCCTGAATCAGTCGAGTGGGAAGTTCTGGTGGTGGATAATAACTCGAATGATCAAACGCGTGAAGTAGTACAGCAGATTTGCCGCAAACATCCAGCTCACTTTCGGTACTTGTACGAGCCCAAACCAGGCAAATCAAATGCGCTGAACAGTGGGATTCGGGTTGCCCGCGGTGACGTGCTGGCGTTTATAGACGACGACGTGATCGTGGATTCGCTGTGGCTGCAAAATCTCACCGCGCCTTTCAACGACAGTAAGTGGGCCGGTGTCGGTGGGCGCATTCTTCCTGAGTGGGATTGCCACCCTCCGCCCTGGATACCTCTCAATGAGCGGGGCGGGTTGGGTCCACTCGTCCTGTTCGACTTGGGTACTGAGGCAGCGCCGCTGACTGAGCCTCCATTCGGCACGAACATGGCTTTTCGGAGGACGATATTCGAAAAGTACAAAGGTTTTCGCGCCGACCTGGGTCCGCATCCCGGGAGCGAGATTCGCGGCGAAGACACCGAGTTCGGTCGGCGGCTTCTACAGGCCGGAGAGCAATTCTGGTATGAGCCGTTGGCTGTAGTCCATCACCGTGTGCCTCGGAACCGGCTTAGACAAAAATACTTTTTGCGGTGGTGGTTTGATAAAGGGCGCTCAGACATTCGAGAATTCGGTGTTCCCAAAGATACGACCTTGCGGGTTGGAGGAATTCCACCCTACATGTTTCGAAGGCTGGCCAGCTGGACGGTACGATGGATCATTGCGCGAGGGCCATCGCGAAGATTTTCGTGCAAGCTCAAACTATGGTCACTGGCTGGCGAAATTTCAGAATCTTATCGCGTGTCGCACACCAAACGAACTGATGTTCAGGAAATGAACGGTGAACTTCTCGGAACCGAGACACTCAAAAAGGGTTAGTCATCCGATCAATTTAGCGAAGGCCCAGACGTATAAGCAGACTCGCGCGTGGCAAAGACTGCGCAGGAGCTGGTTGGGAAAGCTGGTAAGAGGTTACAGAGATTGCAGACGCGAGTTGTTGGCATGGTCGCGATGCGAATCGGTGATGATGCCGGATGTGGAACAGCTGACGAAATCGCTGGCGATTCTACAGACACATGCCACAGAAGGAGCAGGCAGAGAAACGGAAGAAGCGCCGATTTTCTTGCTCTCCACGGGTTGGAGGACGGGGTCAACGTTGCTCCAGCGCATCCTGGTGACCGATCAGCGGCTGCTCCTCTGGGGTGAGCCCCTTGGTGAAATGACGATTGTGTCAAGGATCGCCGAGTTGCTGAGCCATTCGATAAGCTCACGCAATCTCCAACTTTGGGAGAGTCAACCGGACCCAAGCTCGCGCGAGTTGTCGACATCTTGGGTCGCCAACCTCTATCCGCCGGGCAGCGATTTCCGTTTGGGCCTGCGAAGCCTTTTTGACCGATGGCTACGCGAACCGGCTCACCAGCGTGGTTTTGACCGCTGGGGTTTCAAGGAGGTACGGCTGGGAGCAACTGAAGCGAGTCTGTTGCACTGGGTGTACCCCGAAGCCAAGTTCGTGATAATTTCTCGCCATCCTTACGACTCGTATCGGTCTTTGTCGGATTCGGGGTGGGGGCAGGTGTACTACAGGTACCCCGATTTTGAAGCTGATTCGGCTGCAAGTTTCGCGAGGCATTGGAACCGTCTAGCCCTGAGTTGGTCGCAGCTCCCCGCTGAATTTCCTTCCGTTCACATCAGGTATGAAGATCTGATCAGCGGCGCGGTCGACTTTCGCAAGCTAGAATCCTGGTTGGGAATCGAAATCCAGGAAGATATGGCTCTCAAGGTTGCCGTAGGCGGCACAGCGAAACGGGTCAGGCTTAGCTGGTATGAACGTATGATTATCGCGCGAGAGGCAGCCGAGGGTATGCGCGCTCTCGGTTATTCTAAATAATCTGAGTACAAAACGAGAAACCGAAGTCACTACCCGAGCGCGTCGTCTGAATGTTTACCACGATTCAAAATCGCTGGCGTTTGCTTTTACGGACGGCGCTAACATTGTTCTTGCTTCTCGTCCTCATACTTTCGTTTCTTTATTTCCGCCATCGTCCTCGCGCAACTCGCGAGATTCGATTTACAGAGCCAACTCCGAGCGAAAGCGGAAGGCCTGTTTTTGGTGCGGAAGGACAGTTCATGACTCTCGATCCCACCGGAAGATTTCTCATAAATTCGATCACGAAAAAGCCGGTGTTCATCACGGGTGATGCTGCTTGGTCCTTGATAACACAAGTGGACAACTCGGACGTAGAGTTGTATCTGTCGAATCGTGCCTCTCGCGGATTTAACTATATCGTGTCCGCAGCGGCAGATAATTATTATCAGTCAAACGCGCCGAAGAATTATTACGGATACTCTCCATTTGATGGCTCAGACTTCACAAATGAAGACGCCAATTACTGGGCGCATGTGGATTATGTTATCCAGAGAGCCGCAATCTACGGCATCACAGTTGCACTGGATCCGGGTTTTGTCGGCCTGAGTTCTCCTAGGGGCTATCTTGCAAGCTACCTAAGAAGTTCAGATGCGGTCGTGACTGCTTATGGTAAATTCCTCGGTAATCGATACAAGGGCTTTCCGAATCTAATCTGGGTGCTTGGCGGGGACGTGGACCCCCAAACTGGCGTGGTGCCAAAGCTGGCCGACCTTGCAGTCGGGATCAGATCGAAGGACACCGTTCATCTAATAACTGCCGAAGGCCAGCCGCAGTTCGCCGCGCTCGATACTTTTGCGGGCGCGACCTGGATGAATCTGAACTGGCTCTACTTTCACACAACCAACATTCCTTCCGGTGCCAGCAGCAATTATTCGCGCTCGTCTTGGTTGCCTCCTTTCCAAGGAGAAAGTTGGTATGAGAATGAGCACTCCATGACGCAGTTGCAGCAAAGAGAGCAGGGCTACTGGGCGGTGTTATCGGGAGCATATTTGGGGAACGGCGGTTTCGGAAACAATCCGTTATGGTACTTCAATGGCGGCCCCGATGCCAAAGCTGGAGAACCGTCCTGGCGAAACCAGCTGGACTCTACAGGATCGATCGGGCAGATGTATCTCGGAAAATTATTTCGCTCGCGTGAACACTGGAAACTGTCCCCAGACGCTAATCACATGGTGATGATCTCGGGTTACGATTCGCGCGAGCTCTTCAGTTTGATTTGGGAGTCCGCCCGCAGTTTTGTCTACCAGTCACCATATCGTATAGGCAGTGCATCATCGGTGGCGGCCAGGACTTCCGATGGACAGACGATCGTGGCATTTGTGCCCAATGGCAGTGCGGCAACGATCACAATCGATATGGGCAAAATTACGGATACCGAGTCGCAAGCAAGATGCTGGTGGTTTAATCCACGCAACGGATCGGACATCTTGATAGGTATTTATGCGACGAGCGGCACCCGCAAATTTACTCCTCCAGACTTATACGACTGGGTTCTGGTTATCGACAGTCTTTCCGCAAATCTGGCAGCTCCGGGGAGCACAGATTTATAAAACGAGATACGCAGCCCGGCAGGGAATAGGACGTAAATCAATTTTAGGGAAATTGAGGATGAGTAAGTGCAGCCTAAATACGTTCTCACCGAGTAATTTCGATGATAATGATAATGGTGACGAAAGGTAATCGAGTCTTTCATCCCACTTAGCGCTAAACGTCAACGCGCTTGGCCCAACCGGAATAGGGGGCTTCAAAACCAATGAACCGATTGTTGCGCCGCCTAAGATCGAAACCTTCTCCCACACCGGATACGGAAGAGTTGTTGCGCGCCATTGATGAACCTTTTCGTGCGGCATTGCTTTCGCTGTACCACGGAGAAAAGCAAATGGGCGTCGACGGTCAAACGCACGCCATCGATACAATCACGAAAATCTCTCTGTCGCAGGGCGTGTGGATCTGGGATTTATGCCGTTCGATGAATCCCATTCGAACGTTAGAGATCGGCATGGCCTATGGCTTCAGTACACTCTTTTTTTTAGCTGCAATTGCTAAGAACAAACTCGGCCACCACACGGCGGTAGACCCATTTCAACGTTCTACCTGGCATGGTATCGGCATCGCGAAAGTATGCGCGGTGGGAATGGAGTCGGAATTCAGGTTTATTGAAGATTACTCTGCTCGAGCAGCAACAGATCTGGTTCGTGAAAATTGCTCTTTTGAAGTAATCTTTGTTGACGGTAATCACCGATTCGATGATGTTCTAACCGATTTTTATTTGTACGCTCCACTTTGCAAAATTGGTGGTTACATCATCTTTGATGATCTTTGGCTGAAGAGCATCCAAACAGTTGTTGAGTTTGTGCGAGCCAATCGCAATGACTTTGCCGAAGTGCCAACGACCGAATCAAATATAAGCGTGTTTAAGAGAATTGGCAACGACACTCGAAATTGGGCTCATTTTCAGGGATTCTTAACGCCCCGACACCCTTAGCGCCTATATTGGGTTACTCAACGACATATGGCATTCAGAATGATTCACTCTTCGAATGAGCTATGCTACGTCAGCACTCCGTTGTAGCAGACTGTACCTTCCGAGAGTGGAACATCTGCGATATACCCGCCCCAAGACGATAGCCGGCTCGTTCCTGCTTCGGACATACACCAGCACTAGACTCATGGAATTTAGCGTCGCAAATTCCTGCTCACATGGGTCTGCGAATCTGGACAGCAACCAATGATTCGACCGATACAACCTGAATGCTTGCCGCCGGCTTCAGCTTGGATTTTTGTTTCGGTATTCCCTTGCGCGGTTCCCTAAGCGCTCACCGCAACAACCCAGGCCCACAGCATGAATCGCCTTCCCAACCAGACGGTAAGTGTCATTTCTGTACGCGAACCTAGGTGTCCGGCTGGAAGTTATTATTATTCCGAAAATCTCGCAGAATGTGATGGCAGTCAGAAGATGAATATGCGATACCCACTATTGAGGAGCTGTCGTGACGTTACCAGAATGCGAGTTTTCCCGACGCTGGTTCTTGAAGACGCTGGCGGCCGGCGCAGCTATGGGGCAAGGAGCAATATTGGATACCCTCGACACCCAAGCTCAGGAACGGTCCGCTTCCCACAGCATCCCGGATTTCACCGGACCGGATGCAAATCCCTACTGGAATTCAGTGGGGCCCCTTGTCGCCGAGCCACAGAAGTCTCCTCTCATCCTTCTAACGGATCGGCCTGTCCAGCTCGAAACGCCGCGGCACTATTTTCTGAATCAATTTACGCCGAACGACGCTTTCTATGTCCGGTGGCATCTTGAGACGCTTCCCAATTCCGTAGACTTAAAGGATTGGCGTTTACGGATTGAAGGGAATGTAGGAAAGCCTCTTACTCTGAGCTTTCCGGATCTACTCAATCGATTCAAGTCAGTGTCGACAGCCGCTGTGAATCAATGTTCCGGCAACAGCCGGAGCCGTTTGCAACCCCGCGTAGCCGGGGGGCAATGGGGCAATGGTGCCATGGGTAATGCCCTCTGGACCGGAGTGAGACTTCGTGAAATTCTCGATGCGGCAGAATCGAAAGTTGGTTCGCTTCAAGTGCAATTTGAGGGATTGGATCGCGGCAAAGGACCCGAAGGTTACGGTTCGAACCGATTCACGAAATCTCTCGATTTAACGGATCCGGTGATCGACGAGTGTATCGTCGCCTACTCGATGAACGGTGAACCGCTGCCAATGCTGAACGGATTTCCGATCCGGCTCGTCGTACCCGGCTATTTTGCGACATACTGGGTAAAGTGCCTTTCCTGGATCCGGGTTCTCGACAAACTAGACGATAACTTTTGGATGAAAACTGCGTATCGCATCCCGGATACGGCTGATGGGTCTACCACGCCCGATGATGTGCAGGCCGGAAAGGTCAAGACGGTTCCGATTGCGAAGATGCCGGTAAGATCCTTTCTGATTTCCCTTGATGGATCTACAAAGATTCCTTCGGATCTGCCCGTGCGCTTACGGGGGATCGCGTTCAGTGGCTATGGGAGCATCACGAAAGTCGAAGTCTCGATTGACGGTGCTTCGAGCTGGCACAATGCCCATTTAGGAGAAGACGTAGGACCATTTTCGTTCCGGACTTGGGAGCTTAGTTGGGTTCCTAAACGACCAGGCAAATACGATGTCGCGATCCGCGCAACAGATGAAAAGGGTCACTCCCAGTCTGACGACATGAAATGGAATCCGGGCGGTTATCTGTGGAATCGGATCGAGAGACAAGAGATTACCGTCGGAAGCGCCGCATGAAGCGGCATAGTTCAATCAAATTTTTCGGGCTAGCCACCGGATTGTGTGTGCTATGCGCCAGCGCAGCGTTGTACGCTGAATTCTATGCTGGATATTATGCGGTCGAGACCAACGGTACTGTTCGTCAAACAATTCCTCGTGCCGCCGCCGTTGGAGCATCCTATGAGGTGGGAGCATATCCTTTGTATCCGGCTGCGCTTGCCGCGGGGGACGGCGAGCGGGAAGTCACATCATACTGCAACACCTGTCACAGTCCTCGATACATCACCATGCAGCCTCCTTTGCCGGCCGATGCGTGGACGGCCGAGGTCAAGAAAATGGTTAAGATCTATGGTGCATCAATTCCGGATGATGCGATGCAAAAAATCATGTACTACCTCCAATCGCACTACACTCCCGAAACGCGCAAAAAATAATTGGCCTGTTATCGATACGGAGTAAGACCACGATCCTTCTTCTCAAGATAGTCGTAGGGTTTGTTGTCGGGGCCCTAATGGGCATGACAGGCCTTGGCGGCGGAATCCTTCTCCTTCCCCTCTTAATCGTGTTTCTGCGTGTCCCCGCGATGATCGCGATCGGATCAGGGACAGCCTTCGCAGCCCTAACAAAGGCCGGTGCTGCCATCACGTATTGGAATCGGAGACAAGTGGACTGGCGATTGGTCGGCTATTTAAGCTGTGGTAGCGTACCCGCCGGTCTACTTGGAATTGCCCTTCTTGGATATCTTCGATCGAACTATGGCGACACCCTGAACAAAGCCTTAAGTATTGTTATCGGAGTCCTGCTTTTAATCATTGCTTCACTCATGATGTGGCGGAATCCCATCGAAAAGGCGGGCCAAACCGCCATGCGAAAGCGCCTTCCGCGTTGGATTACTCCCACGATGGGCGCAGTCGTAACGGGAATTGTCGGCGGGTTCCTTGTTGGAGCTACATCCATGGGTGCCGGCAGCGTAATAATGATTCTTCTCCTTCTGTTTTACAACCGCACCGTCCGTGTACTCGTTGGAACCGATATTTTTCACGGCTTAATTCTGACTTCAGTGACCGCCATGGGTCAGTTACACTTACACACGGTTGATCATTCGCTTGTCGCTGCTCTGATGATAGGTTCGTTGCCTGGCGTTTACTTCGGTTCGAAGCTAAGTGAGGTGGTTCCTTCGATTCGATTGCGACAAGTTTTGCTTCTTGTACTGATTGGCACCGGCTTGGTCATGGCGAAGGGTTAGAGCTGCTCGGAACCGCGCGTCGGTCAGATTCAATTGAATAAGCTGGCTAGTCTCTGTTTTTCACCAAGAATGAGTCTGTATCCATAAGGTCGGAAGCTCGGTTTGCGCCAGTACTAAACCCAACCAGCCAAAAAGGAGCGTCAAGAAAGTGCAAGATCATCTGAATCCGCCGTACGGCGGCACCCTCGTAAATCTTTTAGCGCCGCCAGAACGAGCTTCGGACCTTCAAGGCGAGTCGCGAGACTGGCCTTCATGGGACCTTACCGCTAAGCAGCTCTGCGACCTCGAATTGTTGCTAAACGGCGGTTTCTCTCCATTGCGGGGCTACATGTCACGCACTGATTACGAAGGTACCTGCTCTAACATGCGCCTTGCGAATGGCCAACTTTGGCCCATCCCGATTGTTTTAGACGTACCCGAGAAATTCGCGCGATCTCTCGGCCCGAATAGCAAAGTAGCATTGAGGGATCCGGAAGGAGTGATGCTCGCGGCGCTGCATGTAGAAGGTGTCTGGCAGCCCGACCGCCAGGCGGAGGCCGAATCGGTTTTCGGAACCACAAGTGAATTTCACCCCGGCGTTGGATATCTCGCGAAACAGACACATCCTTGGTATGTCGGAGGAAGCCTTGAGGGCGTGCAACTCCCCACCCATTATGACTTCAAAACGTTGCGGCTAACTCCGACCGAGTTACGAACGGAATTTGCACAGCGTGGATGGCGAAGAATCGTAGCGTTTCAAACTCGAAACCCAATGCACCGCGCCCATCAAGAGCTGACTTTCAGGGCTGCAAAACAGGTGGAAGCGAATTTACTGCTCCACCCGAGCGTCGGTATGACGAAGCCGGGCGACGTTGAGTATTACGTTAGAGTTAGATGCTATCAGGAACTACTTTCGAGATACCCGCCTGGCACCGTCAAACTTGCATTGCTGCCTCTTGCGATGCGCATGGGGGGACCTCGCGAGGTTCTTTGGCATGCCATCATTCGAAAAAACTATGGCTGCAGCCATCTCATCGTGGGCCGGGATCATGCTGGACCAGGTAACGATGAAAACGGCAAGCCGTTTTATGGACCGTATGCCGCTCAGCAGTTGTTCATTACTCATCAGAAGGAGCTCGGCATTACCCCAGTTCCCTTCAATACGATGGTCTATGTGGAAGACCAAGATACATATGTTCAAGAGAGTGAGGTGCCAGCGGGCGTGCGCACTCTCAACATATCGGGCACAGACTTGCGGCGCCGTCTGTCCGAAGGACGAGAGCTGCCTTCTTGGTTTACATTCGAAGAGGTCGCGCGCGAACTACAACGAAACTATCCGCCGCGACATCGGCAGGGATTTACTTTGTTCTTCACCGGCCTTTCGGGCTCAGGAAAATCGACTATCGCCAATATCTTGCGTGTGAAATTCCTCGAAATGGGCGGCCGGCCAGTAACACTGTTAGACGGGGACCTAGTACGGAAACATCTCTCCTCGGAGCTTGGTTTCTCCAAAGAGCACCGCGACATAAACATCCGGCGCATCGGGTTTGTCGCTTCGGAGATCACAAAAAACGGTGGAATCGCAATCTGCGCTCCGATCGCTCCTTACGATTCCGTGCGCAAAGAAGTTAGAGCCGCCGTGCAGCCGGGCGGTGGTTTCGTGTTGGTGCATCTTTCGACCGGCTTAGAGGCTTGTGAATCGAGGGATCGCAAGGGCCTTTATGCAAAGGCGCGGGCCGGCCTCGTGCAACACTTTACCGGGATTTCAGACCCTTATGAAGCGCCCGCCGATGCGGAAGTCGTGATTGATACGACTGATCTGAGTCCAGAAGAATCGGCTCAAGAGATCCTTCTTTACCTCGAACGCGAGGGTTATATCGGTGTGAACAGACAGAACGGTTCGTAACAATCCGGTCATGAAAAAACTCCCAACCTCATCGCGTCGGATCTTAACGGCTGAGGATCTATCACAATCAACACCTACTTCTGGCAGAGAGATTCTAGTTCGCATCGAACAGGCGCTAGAAGCAGCGCGCAGTGTTGCCTGTCAGATCGTCACCAGCACGGTTAAAGCGGAACGAAAAGCGTCGGATCGAAGCCTCATAACCGAAACTGACCGTTCGTTAAATCGCCTGCTTCGGGGTCGCCTTCTGCGTGATCAGGAAGGTTGGCTTTCGGAAGAAGATACTGACAATTTCGAACGTCTAAAAAAGCATCGGGTCTGGGTCGTTGATCCCCTGGATGGAACCCGAGAATTTGTCGCAGGAATTCCAGAGTGGAGCATTTCAGTCGCATTGATTGAGGACGGGCTCGTAATTGCCGGTGGCGTTTGCAACCCTGCGACGGGAGAAATGTTTCTCGGCTCCATTGAGACGGGACTGAGTTACAACAGCAAGCCAGCTCACGCGAGCCAGAAGGATACGCTCAAAGGTGCTAACGTGCTCGCGAGCCGCAGCGAGTTCGAACGGGGCGAATGGGAACGTTTTCGGCAGGCTCAATTTGTAGTTCGTACCGTAGGTTCGGTCGCATACAAGCTCGCGCGTGTCGCAGCGGGACTCGAAGAGGCGACCTGGACGCTAAGTCCCAAAAATGAATGGGACGTTGCTGCGGGGGTAGCGTTAGTCGAGGCCGCCGGCGGTCATGTGCAATTTCTTCCAAGCGCTCGTCCTACGTTTAACAATAAGGACACGCTGCTTTCCGGTCTCTTCGCTTGTGGTCCTCATCTGAAAGACGAAATCACAACCCTATTGAATTTCCCAACTCTCCCACACAAACATAGTACCGGCCCTTTCTAAAGTTTCCCTTCCGCGAAAGCCCAGAGACCTCTTTATTGCATCGCCGGAGTACTATGTCATTTCTTCAGCGCCACGAGTTGCATGGTCCACCCGTTGTTGGCGGAGCCGGTCGCCGCATAATTGCCTGCAGCCCCAACCGTCATTTCCTCGACCAGACTGGCATTGAGGGTCGAGCGAGCCGCGAACCCAGACCCCGCCGTACAACCCTAGTCGGCGACACAGTAACCTAGATCACCGCTCGCGGTCGTCGTAGCGACACCGCTTGAGACGTACCCCGCCCTGCCTGACGCCCCGGCTTGAGCGTCGACCGGGCTGATACTGTTTGCGCCCGAATGCTCTGAAATGTACAACTCAATCCATGCAGAGTTGGCGGAAAGGTTGACCGTAATGGTGTCCGCGCCGCCCCTGGTGCTCTTGGCATAGTAGAGGCGGCTGCGAGCTCCGCCAGGTGAAGTCAACTGACTTCCAACCTCGGTGAACACATTTCCTTGAGAATCGGAAATCGAGGTAGGAATGGAATTAGTGTCAAAATCAAACCCGACGAGAATGAGATTGCCTGCCGTCCTGTTCGACGAGAATGAAAGGGATAAGGAACTGCTGGCAGCAGACGAAGCCTTCGCCACAATCTGAACCAGAGCGATCGGGTTGGACGGATTGCTCACGGTGACAGTGATCGCCGCCCTCGCCGTATTCCCGGAAAGATCGCTCGCGACAGCAGAAATTGTGTGTGTCGCATTCGTAAGGGAAGTTGTGACGAGAATAATTATATGGCGCTGCGGTGATCCGGGGCCCGACCGCTGTGCCGTCAACCTTGAATTGAACCCATGCCACTCCGACATTATCGGACGCGTTCGCTGAAAGCGTGATTGTGCCGCTTACAGTCTGTCCCGCGGCTGGTGTAACAATCGAAACTGACGGAGGAGCATTATTAGCGTATACGATTGTAATCGAAATGGATTGGGAACTTGTACCAACCGTGGCTGTAATCGTGGCGGATTGCGAGGCGGTGACAACCGCTGCCGCCGCGGAAAAAGTTGCTGTGGACGCACCAGAGTCAACCTTAACGGAAGCGGGCACCGCGAGAACGGCGGCGTTGCTGTTTGTCAAATTAACTGTCGTACCGCCAGATGGTGACCCCTGATTTAACGTAATCGTGCAACTGGACGTTCCGCCGGAGTTGATGGTCGTCGGAGAACACGCCAGACTGCTGACTAGAACCGGAGCCTGCACGGAAAGCGTGGTCGAAGAACTCCCATTGAGCGTTGCCGTCACGATAGCCGATTGAGGCGTGTCGACTTTTGCCGCACTCGCAGCGAACGTGCCCGTCGACGCCCCGGCCGATACCATCACGGAGGCTGGCACGGAGAGAGCGCTGGTGTTGCTATTCGTCAGGTCCACTGCCGCTCCACCGGATGGCGCATGTTTGTTCAGGCCCACTTGGCAAGCCGACGAACTTCCTCCAATGACCGAATTTGGGGAGCATGTCAGAGTTGTAACCTGCGTCCCCGAATTTTGCGAGAGAGTAGCGCTGCCTGGGGCGGGCAGGTTTGCCGAAGCGTCGTCAATCACGAGCACCCAGTCGTTGCCATCCGGAGCCGTAAAGCTCTGCCATCCGCTGTTCGGGAATGTCCCAATAAGTGTTGCCGATCCCGTTTGAGGGTTGTACCACCATGCTTTCGCGGACGAAGACGTCGAGGTAATTGCCGACATGTTGATCGTCTTAGCGGTGGCATTGCCGTCCGAGAGATATGGAATGATCGTCTGACCATCGCTCGAGCGCGCGGCCACCGACAGCGTCGAACCGGAATCGAAACCCGCCGTGAGGACGGAATGGTTCGTATCGGGCGTCATCAACGAGTGCTCACGTGATCGCATGAGCCGCCCTATAAACTCCTGTCCCACCGATCCAGGAGAACCTAGCTGGCTCTGCCACGATGGGCTCATATCCCCGCTACGAGTGGCGTTGACCAGATCGGACCGTTCCCGAATATCCTTCCCACGTAGCAACCGCTCAAAACCTCCCAGTAACCTTCCTGTCTCGCCTGGAATCCCGTAATTCCATGTGGTACGAACTCGAACAATCCTCACCCTCAAGTGGAGGAAGGAAGGGGCTGCTCGCGAAAGCCGCCTGGCACGTTGAAACGGCATTTGCCTGTGTCGTGTCCGGCCAATTCAGGCTTAGCCATGAAGGTGGCCTAGCCGACGTATATGGCGACGTGCTGAGGGGATAGCTAACATTGGCAGCCCTCGATAGTGACCAGGTGATTCGGGTCCGCTGCGGCGATAGCCGCACCAAGAGCTTCTAGCTTCGGCTTTATGATCACGCCGGTTGAGCTGATTGGATTCCAATCTCCTCCGAGCACCCACACGATATTGTTGTAGCTCTTATAGCGCGAACCGAGGAAGGTTCCGTAGCCCTGGGCAGAAGCCAACCGAACGTCTGCCAGTGCATTTTGACTGGCAGGTGGCGGCTTGACTACCCCTAGGAGGCTCGACCGACGTGAGAACGGGCGACCGAAACCCACACTGGTTCGATTCTATGCCATTGTCTCGGAAGCAACTGCTAAGTTGGCAGTGAACGGCACACGCTCAAGCCCCCCGTGAGCGTTCGCTAGGAGAGTAGCCATCAGGGGTCGGAAGCCGAAGCAGGAATCGCGTGCGGCAGAGATTCGCGCGAGGCTCGCAGAGTGGAAGCGGATACCGGAGTTCTCGCGGCCATCGCTGCGGGCGTTGGCTTGCGAGCATGGCACTTCGCACCAACTTCTGAGCTTCTACCTCAAACGCTTGGACCAATGGCAAGCCGATGAATATTGGCGGCAGGCGAGGGAGATTCGCGCTCGGGCGATTGCCGAGGACCGATCTCTGAATCAATGGGAAGAGCAGCAAGTCCACGCTTACACCAGGGCAGGCATCCGCGCCACAGTCGGTCCTATGTTGCTCGAAGTGATCATACAGGGAATAGTACGATTGCCACTCCAAGCCGCGTATCCAAGTCGCGGCGGAATAAACACTTAGCATCGAAAAACGTCTTCGACAATCAGTGAAACAGGGAACGAACAGGGAATATTAGCCTGTTAGGACCTCAACAGGTCTTGCGGCAGTAGAATTCTCAATCCGAGTTTATACAAGCGACAAAAGATCTTCGGTGAAGTATGTTGTTTCTCGGCCGTTTCGGACGACCGGACACCGGAAGATTCCACGGAAAAGACGCATCGCTTCACCGATTCAACGCGCCCAAGATATCCTTACTATTTAGCCGCGGCACCTGCGATTGGGCACCGGGCGTCCACTGCGCTCCGCATTGCGCGCACCTGAGGTCCCCCGGGTATCGGCTGGCTCTCGTCTACGTCCGATGGACCGGCGCTGGTGCCGGCGCAGCTTGCCGAAACCAATGAAAGTGCGAGCGTAATCGCGAGAAGGAGATCTTGTGTGCCAGTCCTCATCATGCTTAGCTTGCGGACCCACGGTCATTTGTCGCCGCGCGACGCGATTTCACAGTTAGCCTTCGGGTTCCAGATAGCGTTATGCGCTTGAACGTATGCGCGGCTAAGACATGGCTTCTGGCGTCTTTGATGTTTTTCGTCGGAAATTGTACTTGGTTCAGATTCCGGAGATAGTTCTTTGCCTCAGAGTATCAGATCCTTGCAGCCTTACTACGCGCCGTAAACGCGGAAGCGCTTGGCGGTCGTTTTTCATTGCATGGCTTGACTGCTGCTAGTTAAGGAGCGGGCGAACCGCTGCTAGGCGCAGGCAGGTTCGCGCTTGCATCGTCAAGAACCAACACCCAATCGTTCGAGTCCGGCGGCGTGAAATCGTACGTTCCCGTGTTCGCGAATGTCCCCAAGTTGATTGCCGTTCCCGCCCGCGGATTGAACCACCAGCCCTGCACTGAGCTTGATGCGCTCGTGATTTCAGCCATATTCACAGCGATGGTTGTGGCGTTGCCATTCGGAATGTAAGCGATGATGGTTTGTCCGTCGCTCGTACGTGCAGCGGTTGTCACCGTAAGTCCGGATCCGTAGCCGGTGGTGACAACCGTGTGGTTTATGTCAGGCACCAGCAGCCAATGTTCCCGGCTGCGGAAGAGACGCCCTTGGTACTCCTGTGACGCAGACCCAGCCGAAGAAAGTTCCGTCTCCCAAGTGGGACTCCCATTTCTGCAGCAAGGGCTTCCGTTCGGCGAGTCGAAGCTCCAAATAGCTCCGTTGCCGAATATCCTCCCCACATAGCAGCCGGACAATACTTCCGAATATTGTTCGAAACGAATTTCCAGCTCCGTCAACGAGTTCTCCAACTCATAATAGTTCTCGCCACACATCGGGGGCAGAAAGGGGGATTGATTGTAAGCATTCTGGGCGGCTGCCACAGTTGTCGTCAACTGCGGGTAGGCCCAGTTCAACTTGAGCCAAGACGGAACAGGGAGCGATTGTGCCTGATAAGCTTGCACGCTGTTGTAGCCATTCAACACGCAATGCTCGCAGGCGTCCACCGTAATAAGGTGGTTCGGGTCAGCGGCCGCAATCGCGGCCCCTACATCGCTGAGCTTCTGGTAGAGCCCGGAGACCGACGGAAAGGAGTCTCCTCCGAGCACCCACACAATGTTGTCGTAATCCTTGTAGCGGTTGCCCAAGAACGTCCCATAAGCCGTCATTACCTCATCGGAGCTATTCAAAACACTGGTTATATAACCAGGCTCGTTTCCATTGCCCACGAAGAACGGCATAAGGAAGACCGTGATCCCAAGGTTGGAAGCCTGAGTGACAATGGAATCCACATTCGCAAAGTAATGAGCATCCTCGTTGGTGAAATCTGCACCATCGAATGGGGCGTAGCCATAATTGTTAAGAGGGGGATTGGTCTGGTATTTGTCCGTTATCATAATCCAAAGCGCGTTAAATCCCCGGCTGGATCTGTCGTTCAAGTATTGCGTGACTTGGGCGCTATCAAGCATCTCCGCGATATCTTGCGGTGCATCTCCAACCAAAAACACGGGCTTGCCCGTAGACGGGTTGACCAAATACCTGCCGTCTGAGCTCACAGCTATGAGCTGGCTCCGGGTGCTGCCGACAGTCAGCATCAAAGTAGCCTGCCCAGTCCCGCTGCTATTCGTCGCGCTCAGTGTTACCGTCGATGTCCCCGCTGTCGTGGGCGTCCCCGAAATCAATCCCGTTGTACTGCTCACCGACAGCCCTGCCGGCAATCCCGTGGTCCCATAACTGGTCGGAGAATTGGTCGCGGTAATCTGATAGGAGAAGGCCGTCCCGACTGTCCCGCTGGCCGTCGTCGCACTGGTGATTACCGGAGACCCCGCGTTGATGGTCAGCGTCAGAGTGGCGTTCCCTTTCCCACTGCCGTTGGTCGCGCTCAGTGTTACCGTCGATGTCCCCGCTGTCGTGGGCGTCCCCGAAATCAATCCGGTTGTACTGCTCACCGACAACCCTGCCGGTAATCCCGTGGCCCCATAACTGGTCGGAGAATTGGTCGCGGTAATCTGATAGGAGAAGGCCGTCCCGACCGTCCCGCTGGCCGTCGTCGCACTGGTGATTACCGGAGGCCCCGCGTTGATGGTCAGCGTCAGAGTGGCGTTCCCTTTCCCACTGCCGTTGGTCGCGCTCAGTGTTACCGTCGATGTCCCCGCTGTCGTGGGCGTCCCCGAAATCAATCCGGTTGTACTGCTCACCGACAACCCTGCCGGTAATCCCGTGGCCCCATAACTGGTCGGAGAATTGGTCGCGGTAATCTGATAGGAGAAGGGCGTCCCGACTGTCCCGCTGGCCGTCGTCGCGCTCGTAATTACCGGCGCTCCTGCGACAGACGAAGCTGGTTTGAGCGCCACCATCTGCATGGTCCAGCCGTTGGTCGCCGACCCGGTCGCTGCATAGGTGCCCGCATTCCCAGCCAGCTTGTCCTCAATCAGATTGCCGTGGAAGTTCGAGCGAGTAGCAAAGCCAGAACCCGCCGTGCAAACCCAGTCACCAACACAGTAACCGTAGATCACATCACTGGCTGCGGTCGTCGTGGCGTTGCCGCTCGAGACCGCTCCGGCGTTGCCCGAGGCACCCGCCTGGGCATCGATGGGATTGGTCTGATCCGCGCCGGAGTATTCGGTAAGATAAAGTTCAAGCCAGCCGGAGTTTGCGGACAGGTTGACCGTCACGGTATCCGCACCACCCTTCATGTTCTTGGCATAGTAGACGCGGCTGCGGGCCCCGCCGGGAGAGGTCAATTGGCTTCCTACCGCAGTGAATACGTTACCTTGGGAATCGGTAACGGAAGATGGGATGGCACTCGTATCATAATCGAATGCGACGAGAAGGAGGTTGCCTGCGACCGTGTTTGCAGGGAAAGAGAGGGACAATGAATTGGACGATCCAGCAGTTGCCCCGGCGGCCCCCTGAACAAAACCGGCGCTTGTTCCCTGACCATGAGCTGTCGTCAAGAAACACTGCGAGACGAGAAGCCCCAAAATCCAAGATCGCCCGATCCTCATGCGCATTCTCTGAATCATTATGACCACAACTACTCCAAGACCGCGTCCAGAGTAAAACAGTCCGATATTGGACGGGTCACAGGTTCCCAATAACTTCAATACGTAGCTGACTCATACTACATTGCTGGGTGTGTTGAAAAGGCAATTCGCCAGGGTATTCCAGAGTGGGCAGATTCAGTCGTTGGCGCTTCAGATTGTGAGGGAAATCACAAAAATGGAATCCTCTGATTCGTTCACGGTTTGAGCGCCACCATCTGCATGGTCCAGCCGTTGGTCGCCCGACCCGGTCGCTGCAAAAGAACATTACGGCGAGAAGTACCGCACGCCGGAACAACATCGCCAACATAGGGCGGCAAAGACTTCGATCGATGTGCCCGTCGCCGGAGAATAGCCGGTCACCGCATGAAGGCAGGCACACATCGAATGCGGCGTGTCGCACAGCACGCCGCTGACATTCCTCGCGTTAGAACTCGCGAGAATAGATCGCACCTGCATTCTGTGTCTTTTTCATTGCGTAACCTCGGTATCCTGAGGCGGGTGTCGGGCGCTAACGATTGTAGCAATTTTGTGTCGACCTGAGAATATGCATTCCGTAGTGCGGATCTTTGCCGCGCGTCATCTCCGCCAAACTTCGATGTGGGTGTGACCGGATCTTCGTCTGGAGTTCCGCGCGAGGGTCTGCTCACAGCAGCTCTGCATAATTTCAACAACGCGTCCCTCATAGCGTGTTCCGCCTCCGTCATAACAAGAACGATGCATTGGCAATCGTCTGGACGATGGATTTTGCTATTTCAGTGAAATGGTTTTTCCAAAAGGCTGTTGACCACCGTTTGTCCAGACGAACGGTCAAGTGCTTCGGGCCATTATGTCTCATTCGGGTTGAAGCCTCGAGGTAACCATCACACATGTCCACAGAAATCTCTTCAGATGTTAAACTTCACTAGCCACCGCGATGGAGACTGATGAAGAGCCAGGCTTCAGAACTCAAGTCCGAAGAGTCTGCTTTCAGTTGGTCAAATCGTATCCTGGCGCTTGCTGTCGCCGGTATCCTTTTCTTCACGCTGTATCCTTTCCGATTCTCCTTACACGCGACCCCACAGTTAAATGGATCTCCGTTTCTTCTAGTCAGTGGTGGGAAAAGCAGCGGGCCGCTTAACGCCTTCTTGAACATCTCGCTGTTTGTCCCTTTTGGATTTGGGCTCTCGAAAAAACTTCGTGAGAAAGGGAAGTCTGGGGCGACAATTCTGCTACTCACGATCGTAGCCGGAGCATTCTTTTCCTATTGCATCGAGTTCGTGCAGATCTACATCCCTACCCGCGATTCGGGATGGGAAGACGTGTTCACAAATGCAACGGGCGCCGTGGTTGGCTACTTTTATTCGAACTGGTGGGTGAGTCAAGTCTAAATTCCGTATCGCGGAATGAAAGCCGCCTTCGAGCGTTTCCTCACATTGCGGCGAGCGCTCTGGATCATCCCTCTTTACTTTGTAGTTTGGTTTGCCGTATCTGTCCGTTCGCAATCGGAATCTCAACTATCGAATTGGATTCGTGATTCACGGCTAGTGATTGGAAACGACGCTACGGGTCATCTCGATAGAGCTTGGAGGGGAGACATCTCGCTGGTTCAATTTTGGATTCAGGCGCTGCCTCCGAATCTCGCGGCGGAAATTACTGCCGGGGAAATCAATAGCGGAAGCAGAGCTCAAGTCTCCTCGCGACATATTCTTTCTCGGGCAATCGTTCCTTTAAAGATGAGAGAGGATCCCTTCCGGAGCTGACGTGGACCCCGAGCACGCCTGATGTCCGAGATAGCGACGCACTCAATCTAGATGGCAAGATCTGGTTGAGCTCTCAACACGGATGTGTCGGAGCTTATCCAAGCTCTTCAAAAAGCAAACATTTCTCCATACGCGTTGTTTGCACGCCAGCAGAAGTTGAAGGATCCGATGGCCGAATCGTTTCAATTTCGAACCAGGATGGGCTCTCAAATCTGAGTTTGCGGCAGCGAGACAGCTAACCTCGTATTCTGGTTTCGCAATCCTCTCTCCGTTCGGCGAGACCAGCTTCTCCTGAGCATCCCAGACGTTTTCGCTCTTAACCAGCCTCGCGACATATTAGTTTCGTACGACGGTTCGAATCTCTCGGTATATATTAACGGCAAGCGAGATACATCGGAGGTATGAACTCACTCCCGGGGCGCCGCTCGCACAATTGATTCGCCATATCAAGGCGAATGAATTGGAAGGCTATACCTATGTCTATTACGCTCTCGTTTTCGCTCCAAGTGGTATTCTGCTTGGACTTGCTGCAAGACGATTGATTCCACTGGGTGTCGGAGAGAAACTCGCCCTGGTGTTCGCAATCGTCATGCCATCGATCCTCCTGGAAATGCTATTGGTTCGGATTAGCGGCCGAGCGCTCTCGCTATCCAACGTTTTTCTGTCGGCTTTGCTTGTGATCGCTGGCTTTATATGGATCAACGCGGACCGGCGGCTTCCGCAGCGTCGCGCTATTGTCGAAATCGCAACCGATCAGGGTCGTCAAACTCAAAGGCGGAATTATACTTCCAAAGTGTCGGGATACGTTACAAGCGGATTTCGGGCGAGAACAGGAGAGCCGCGGCTCTTCAGATAGGGCTTTTGCAATTGTTTTCGGCGGTTTTCTTTGCTCTGGTTGGCCTTCCGCCTTTGCGAACGCGTCACCCGATGCGCTGGGGGCATTCCCAGTCGCCGGACTATTTCTCTGTGTAGGGATTCTGAAACCGATCTGACTGCGTCCGTTCAACAGTATTGGACAAAGTTGGGCTTGCTTATGGGACGCATCGTGAGCCCAGTAATACGGCGGTATTGTTCTACGCGGTGGTCACCCAACTGCGCTTCTGTTTCGAATAATGAGAAAAGATCCGTTGCGCTCTGTCACCCGATCCGGAAGCGTGGAGTTACTGGATCGAACAACAGCCGCCAGGGCCAGCGCCTGAAACGATGACGAATCAATTTTAGGAGAGTGTGATTATGTCGTTTCTGAAAGACTTCTGGGATTTCTTAAGCACGCGCAAAAAGTATTGGCTACTTCCGATCCTGCTGATAATGTTGGCGCTTGGGGCGCTTCTAGTGTTTGCGCAAGGAAGCGCAATCGCCCCGTTCATATACACGCTCTTCTAACGACTGCCGCCCGGATGCGAATTCTAGGTATTTCTGCCTTCTACCACGATAGCGCGGCAGCGCTTATGCGGCATGGAGAAATGATCGCTGCCGGGCAAGAATGAGCGGTTCACGCGCAAGAAACACGATTCCCGGTTCCCGTCGAAAGCAGTGGAGTATTGCCTCGTCCAGGAAGGCGTGGTCCTTTCTGACATCGACTTTGTAGCGTTCTACGATAAACCGTTCCTGAAATTTGAGCGTCTGTTCGAAACCTACGTCGCTTTTGCGTCTCGAGGTCTGCGTTCGTTCGCGATGGCGATGCCTCTCTGGCTGCGCGAGAAGCTGTTTCAAAAAAAAACCTGCTTCGCAATGAATTGAAGAAGTTCAGTGAAGATTTCGACTGGGAACACCGGCTTCTTTTTGCCGAACACATAAGAGCCACGCAGCGAGCGCATTTTATCCTTCGCCCTTTGAAAGCGCGCTCATTCGCTATGGATGGCGTGGGCGAAGGGGCCACCACCCAGCTCGCATGCAGACCGTGCACAAGGAAACCAACCCTCGCTATCACGCTCTCATCCAGCGATTCAACGAGCGCACGGGATGCCCTGTAATCGTAAATGCAAGCTTCAACGTCCATGGCGAGACCATCATAGGCACGCCTGAATACGCTATTCGGTTCTTTACGGACACCAAGATGGAAGTGCCTAGCTATTAGCAAACGCTACTACGCACAGACGATCAGGAACCGAAGCTCACGAAAGACTACAAGTCCGCCTTCGAGCTCGATTGAAACCAGCCGTTTGACCCTTTGAGATTCATGAATCACCTTGAGCTAAACCTGGGAATTGCGATTGGCTGCCTGTGCTACAAGGCACCATGGCTCTATTACTCCCAGTTCTAAACTAATTTAGTTTGTTTGGGTTTCACTTTCACTCGCACGCGCTGTTGTGATAAGGTCACGTTCCCCTAGCCGCCGCACTCGCGTAATCACTTCCAATCCGGGGTTGTGCAATGTTGGAGACGGAATCACCTTTCATCGCTATGGCTGCACGCCGTCAAAGGCTCGTTCTCAGATGCAAATTCCGTGGCGGCGCTCTTACACTGTTTCTCGTTTGCGCGGTGGTGGTTCCGGCCTTCGGGCAAACCCCCGTAGAGACGCAGCACAATGACAATGGGCGATCGGGGCAGAACACGCCTGAGACGATTCTGAGCACAACCGTGAAAAAGTTCGGGAAACACTTCGCGCCGGCGGTAGATGACGAGGTGTATGCCCAGCCGCTGTGCGTACCGGGTTTACGAGTAATTGGGGGGTTCGCCTCGTGCGCGCGGGGCAAGATCCTCCGGAGATCAGTCCTATAAGGCTACTACTGTCCCAAAACTGTCCCAAAGTACAGTGGATTCACGCGTCGTCTGCACGCAACGATAGTATCGCAGAGCGGACCAAGGTGTTTTCAAAAACGCTGATGTGGTTGATAAGGTTGGATTTGCGGTTTTGCTTAGTCGCGTTATCAAGTTCAGGGTTTGCGGGCACAACGTAGATAGTGTTGCGGTAAATGCATAGTTCACAAATATGATGCCTTCAATTCAGGGGGAGTGATGAAGCGCTTTTTCTTTTTCTTCCTCATACTTAGTTCCCCACTTGTAGTCCAGGCGCAGGTCCCGAACCAGATGGTGACAATCAGCTCCGATGGGAGATACCTCGTCAACTCAATTACGGGGCAGCCAGTTTTCTTAACGGGCGATGCGCCGCAGCTTCTGTCGCTTGAGCTTTGCTCCATGAGCGAGGTGAACGAGTATCTCGCCGACAGGCAATCGCGCGGCTTCAATGCAATCTGGGTGATTCTCGCCGATCAAACTGACCAAAACACTGCGCCAAACGACTGCAACGGGAATGCGCCGTTCACGGGGGGCACATGGTGGGTGAATCCGAACCCAACTTATTGGGAGCATCAGGACGCTGTGATTCAAGCGGCCGGTGCTTTGGGAATGACCGTGTTCGCAATGCCGTCATTCGTAGGGAATAACGATGTTCAACCTAAATACGACACGCCTTCTTACCTCTCCAGTTCGATGGCGACAGTCCAGGGCTACGGAACCTTCCTCGGTTCGCGCTATAAGAGCTACAACAATATCGTGTGGGTGCTCGGAGGAGACTGGAATCCGACCAGTTCGAGCGGTGTGATTATAAAGCCGCTCTTGGAAGGCTTAGGAGCGGCGATCAAGGCGGCTGACCCGAATCATTTGATCACGATCGAGGGCTGCCGAAACTGTGGCTTTCCTCTAAGCACGTCCCCGTACACGTCTGGAACGATTCCCCCCTGGCTTTCGCTGAATTGGACGTATACGGCGGCAGTCGCAAATGCGGTCGCGAGATGTCAAAGCGCATTTTCAAGCAATCCGTTTCTCTCGCCGCTTCTAGGAGAGGACTTCTACGAGCTGGAGAATGGAATCACAACTGGATTTCTTTCGAGGCAGGAAGGCTACTGGGAAGTCCTGAGCGGCTGCTACCTCGGACGTCTGTTCGGAAACGGGCCAATCTGGTCCTTCAATGCGACTAGCAGCGGGGATACGAGCCCGTCATGGCAGAGCCAGTTGGGTTCTCCAGGATCGTTGGGGGAGCAGTTCATGGGGAAGTTGATGCGCTCGCGCGAACACTGGCTGATGGCTCCGGATACGAACCATTCCATCCTGACGGCGGGATTCGGTTCCGGCTCGACCCTGTCGGTTGCGGCACGTTCGAGTGATGGTCAGACGGTCATCGCATACTTATCGGACGGCAACTCTACGTCGAAAACGATCGACATGTCTGCGATTACGTCGACGTCTTCAACAGCGATCGCCTGGTGGTACAACTCTCAAACCGGAGCCGCGACGCTCATCGGGACATTCCCAAACAGCGGGTCGCAAAGCTTTACAGCCCCGGACGGCAACGACTGGGTGTTGGTGATCGATGACGCTGCGGCCAATCTCGGGGCGCCTGGGGGCGGCACCGGAAACAATCCAGTGCCTAGCATTGCTTCGCTGAGCCCATCTTCCGCTGCGGCGGGGGGGCCGGCGTTCACTTTGACCGTCAACGGCTCCGGATTTATCCAGAGTTCCGTCGTCAACTTTAATGGATCGGCAAGAACGATGACTTTCGTAAGCGCCACGCAAATAAAAGCCGACATTCTGGCCTCTGATATCGCCACTTCCGCGAATGCGAATGTGACAGTGACAAATCCCACTCCAGGAGGAGGCACAACTCCGAACTTTGTGTTCGCGATAACAGGCACGTCAAACCCCGTTCCGACTCTTAGCTCAATTTCGCCCACAAGCGCAGTGGTCAATGGCGCTGGATTTACACTTACCGTTAACGGCAGCAACTTCGTGAACGGTTCGACCGTGAGATTCAACGGAGCCGCTAAGACGACGACGTTTGTGAGCTCTACGCAGATTACAGCTGCAATTCTCGCGTCGGACATTACGACGGCTGGAACTTTTCCGGTCACGGTTACGAATCCCGCCCCGGGCGGGGGCGTTTCTGGAATTGTGAATTTCACGGTGAATGGGGCCTCCCTTTCAACCACCTCCATCTCACCTGCGAGTGCAACCGCAGGAGGAGTGGCCTTCCCGCTAACCATCAACGGCACCGGGTTTGTCAGCGGAGCAACAGTAAACTTCGGATCGAATCCTGCGATTACGCCTTCGGCCGTCACGAGCACGCAGATTGTGGCGACGATTCCCGCAGCAGATATCGCCACGGCGGGCTCGGCGAGCGTTACGGTGACGAATCCAGGGGGCGGCGGGACATCGAACGCTCAGACGTTCACCATCAATAATCCAGTCAACCCAGCGCCGACGGAGACTTCGATCTCTCCCACGAGTGCTACGGCAGGCGGAGCTGGATTCAGCTTAACCGTGAATGGGACAGGATTCGTATCAACGTCGATGGTGAAATTCAATGGAGCTGCCAAAGCGACTACGTTTATTAGTGCAACCCAGCTGACAGCGGCGATCACGGCCGCCGACATCGCAACAGCGGGAACCGCCAGCGTTACGGTTACGAACCCGGCGCCGGGCGGGGGCACCTCAGGTGCCCTGCCCTTCACGATCAACGGTGCAGCGCTGAGTCTTGTTTCGATTGCGCCAGCCACAGCAACAGCGGGCGGGACTGCTTTCGCAATGACTCTTACAGGCACAGGTTTCGTCAGCGGAGCAACAATAAACTTCGGATCGAATCCTGCGATTACGCCTTCGGCCGTCACGAGCACGCAGATTGTCGCGACGGTTTCTGCAGCTGATATCGCAACAGCGGGCACCGTGAACGTAACGGTGACCAATCCAGCCGGCGGAGTTTCAAATCCTCAAGTATTCTCGGTAACTAATCCGGCGCCTACGGAAATTTCCATTGCTCCCCCGAGTGCGACCGCGGGCGGTGCAGCTTTCACTTTGACCGTGAATGGTGCACGCTTCATATCAACGTCGGTCGTGAAGTTCAACGGCGTCGCTAAGGCGACCACATTCATCAGTTCAACGCAGCTGACAGCAGCAATTGCGGCTGCTGATATCGCGACCGCGGGTACCGCAACCGTAACCGTTACGAATCCTGCTCCGGGCGGGGGCACTTCTTCGAGCATTCCGTTCACAATCAGCAATGCCAATCTGGTAGTCACATCGCTCTCCCCAAGCAGCGCATCGGCTGGAGGTGCGGCTTTTACTTTAACTGTGACCGGCTCGGGTTTCGTCAGTGGGGCGACGGTGAACTTCGGGTCAAATCCTGCAATTGCGCCATCGTCAGTGACGAGCACGCAAATTGTCGCGACGATACCGGCGGCGGATACTGCCAACGGCGGAACAGCAAACGTAACTGTCTCGAATCCTCCGCCCGGAGGAGGTGTTTCGAGCGCACAAACGTTTACCATCAACAACCCGGCGCCGACGGCAGCCTCGGTTTCCCCAAAGAGTGTCACTGCGGGCGGCGCAGCGTTTACGCTGACTGTGAGCGGCACAGGTTTCGTGCCTACTTCTGTCGTGAAGTTTAACGGAGCGGCCAAGGCAACTACGTTCGTTAGTGCCACCCAACTTACCGCGGCGATTACAGCGGCGGACATCGCTGCAGCCGGCACGGCAAGTGTGGCCGTGACCACTGGGGCACCCGGTGGCGGAACATCCGCGAGTATTCAATTCAATATCAACAATCCGAATATCGCAATAACGTCACTCACGCCGTCTAGCGCGACAGCCGGCGGCCCGGCGTTCACATTGACGGTCAACGGCTCGGGTTTCGCCTCCGGCTCAGTGGTGACATTTAACGGTGTGGCCAAACCGACTACGTTTATCAGCGCGACGCAATTGACGGCCGCAATTGCCGCAATTGACATTGCGAGTGCAGGCACCGCGAGCGTGGCCGTGACGAGCTCGGCGCCAGCCCAAGTGACATCTGGCACTCAGATTTTCATGATCAACAATCCTGCGCCAACTGCAGCTTCAATCTCGCCGACCAGTTCAACAGCAGGCGGGGCGGCATTCACTTTAACCGTGAATGGCACAGGATTTGTGACAACATCGGTAGTAAATTTCAATGGCGTCTCAAAGACGACGACGTTTGTCACTCCAACACAGCTCGTAGTCGCAATCACAGCCGCTGATGTTGCGACGCCCGGCACAGCGAGCGTAGCCGTGACGAATCCGGCGCCGGGCGGCGGCACATCAACTAACCTTCAATTCGCCATCAACAATTCAAGCTTCTCTATAACGTCGCTTTCTCCGTCGAGCGCAACAGCCGGCGGACCGGCGTTCACATTAGTCGTGAACGGTTCGGGCTTCGCATCCGGATCGGTGGTGAAGTTTAACGGCGTTGTGAAAAACACTACTTTCATCAGCTCCACGCAGTTGTCAACAGCTATTACAACTGCAGATATAGCCGCTGCTGGCGTAACGAGCGTGACCGTGACAAACCCGGGTGCCGGCACTTCAAATGCGGCCTCGTTTACGATCAATAGTGCGTCGCCCACAATCAGTTCGCTTTCGCCGTCAAGCGTGACTGCGGGTTCCGCGGCCTTTACCCTCACGGTGAATGGTGCGGGCTTTCTAAATGGCGCCGTTTTGCAATTCAATGGCGCGAACAGGGCAACGACCTTCGTTAGCAATACACAGGTTAGCGCGGCAATCCTCGCGTCGGACATCGCTGCTGCGGGATCCGCAGCCTTGACAGTCACAAATCCCGCACCGACCATCGGCCCGTCAGCCCCTCAGGTTCTTACAATCAGCAGCAACTCAAATAATCCAATGCCTGCGGTATCGAGCCTGGAAAGAACCCACATAGCAGGTGGCGTTGCTTTCACGCTTATAGTGAATGGCGCACACTTCGTGGCAAAGTCGGTAGTGAATTTCAGTGGCAAGGCCGAACCCACAACTTTCATCAGTACAGCTAAGCTCTTAGCGGCGATTCCAGCAAGCGATGTGGCAACTGCCGGCCCTGTGAATGTTACGGTAATGAATCCAGCGCCGGGGGGGGGCACGTCCTCGGCCTCTACTTTCACAATCGACGGTTACGCGATCAGTGGGCAGTCGGGCGTTTCTGTCACTTCCACACAACCAGCGGTGATTCAAATTACGGTCACACCAACTGCAAATGGTTTCCCCAATCCGATTTCTTTTAGCGTATCAGGGCTGCCAGCGGGGACCACTGCGTCGTTCAATCCGGCAATGCTGACGCCGAACGGAGCTGCAGCGGTCACATCCTTAACGCTCACAAGCGGATCCTCAACTGCCTCCCAGAGGAACGCAAGCACCGGCATTTCCAGCTTGAGGCAACTCAAGCCCCTGCTTGCGATGTGGATCCTGGCGATCCTCGGGTGGCTTTATTTGTGGCTGCGAAGCCGTGCTATTCCGCTCATGAAGCGCGATGCAGCCCTTGCTCTTTTCGCACTAATACTCCTGACAGGCTGCGTGCTGAGCGGTTGCGCGCTCGGCGTTACAAGCTCACCGAGTACTAATACCTCGCAATTAACCGTTACCGCTACATCGGGCACGTTGACTCAAACGTTTGGTCTAACGGAAACTATTGTTAAATAGAGACTAAGTCAAAAACCGCTAACCTGCGCATCTCGCGGCGCCTTCTTTATCGCGCCATCTGCACCGATCAGGCTTGTTGGGAAAGCCAGTGGCCTATGAGCTGAGGATACTCGGCGTTGAAATTGAAGTTCGATATGCTTGAACATTTACATCCGAAACCATTCCAAGTGAACAGAATTTTCTCGTCGCATGCGAACGGACGAGCCGCCGTGAAATTCGAGTCGATGGCGCCCGTCTCTATTGAGCGAACCGACGCAAGAAATTGACTTCGGCAATGTTCGGAAGTTTTGAGAATAATCCGCCAAACTGATAAGAAACAATTGCCGGATTCCAAGTGCACATCGCTTAATGTCTGTCGTAACTCATCCTCGGCCGCAGACTTCACACTAGACGTCGGTAGCAGAACACTTGCCGGACCCGCGCTCTTTCCCACTATCCGCAACAGCTTTGACTGGCAGCTCAAGGTGCACGACTCGCATGGCCAGCTAAAGCAAACTTCGATGCCCTATGGACCCATTGGTAAACGAATGCTTTTTCGAGCCAGGCCGGACTCGTCACCGGCTCAATAAACGGCAAAAAATTGCCGAAAACGGGCAAACTACTGTATTTTCCGAACGTTAGAGAGGTAACGCCTAGGATGAGTCTGTCGCCCCTAAGTAGCAGACTGTAGTAAGTGATGCAGGGCAGATCGTTTCCGGAAGGAATAGGGAAGCCTGATTGCTCATACAGCAGTGCCGATTACGGCTTTGATGGTCTGGTCAGACGAGCCAACAGCTCGGCTAATTTCGGTTATCCCCAAATCGTACAGTTAAGGCAAGAAATATGGCGAGTTTAAGCTCGCTCGGCAGAATGCAGCCAGCGGCCCGGTCATTTAATTTCAGACAGCCCACCAGCCGATCGAGGTGCCTGCCCTTTGTTGGTGCGCTCTGGGCTCTGGTGGTCTTGTCTGCAATATATGCCCTGCCAGCACGCGGTCAGGCGAACGTAACAGGCCAGTGGAAGACTCTGCCGACTCAGATGCCCATTAATCCCGTCCACGTCGCGCTCATGCACAACGGCCAAGTGCTGATCGTGTCAGGATCGGGGAATGTTGCAAATTACTACAACTACGAGGCGGCTGTCTGGAACCCCGCCACAGACACTGTCACAACGCTACCGGTAAATTGGGACATGTTTTGCAATGGGATGATTATCTTCGAGGACGGGCGCCCGTTTATTTTGGGTGGCACTAGGGCGTATGATCCGTTCCTCGGTGAAGTGCGGACATCAGCGTACGATCCTGCGACGGGTATGTTTAACGACATGCAACCAATGGCGCACGGACGGTGGTATCCCACGGCCACAACCCTCAACGACGGCAGCGTTATGGTCTTTTCCGGACTCGATGAAAACAGCAACACAAATGACTACGTCGAAATTTACAGACTAGGCGTCGGCTGGAGCGTGCCATATTTAGCCCCCTGGACTCCTCCCCTGTACCCCCGGATGCATTTGCTGCCAAATGGCAGCGTGTTTTACTCCGGGTCCACGATAGGATCGGCGATTTTCAATCCAACGAATCAAACCTGGCAAACGAATGTCTACTACACGAATTACCCCAACCAGCGGACTTATGGTAGTTCCGTATTGCTTCCGCTTACGCCCGCCAACAACTATAAGCCGGTCGTCATGATCATGGGTGGTGGGAACCCCGCGACAGCCACGACGGAGATTATCGACTTATCGGTGGGCAGTCCAAAATGGGTTTACGGTCCCAATATGTCAGCAGCCCGAATCGAGATGGATGCGACAATGCTGCCCAACGGCAAAATACTCGTGGACAACGGTTCAGTGAACGATGAGGACGCAACAACAGCGAGCCTGAATGCTGACTTGTACGACCCTGGTACGAACACATTCAGTTCGGCGGGGGCCGAGGCATACCCGCGGCTTTATCACTCCGGTTCGCTACTCCTGCCTGATGCGACTGTTTTGATTCTTGGTGGCAACCCATCGCGCGGCACATACGAACCGCATATGGAGATCTATTCGCCACCATATCTGTTTAACTCGGATGGCAGCTTGGCCACCCGTCCTTCGATCAGCGGCGTCACTCCAAGTGTCATCGGCTACGGCAGTTCACTACAAATCCAAACGCCTGACGCTGCGAATATATCCTCCGTTGCGCTCGTCCGTCTGGGCGCCGTGACGCACGCGTTTGATATGGAACAACGGCTAGTGGGGCTGACGTTTACAGCGGGGAGTGGAGTTCTAAACGCCATCGCGCCTCCCTCTAGCAGTATCGCGCCTCCGGGTTATTACCTCCTTTTCATTTTGAATTCCTCCGGCGTGCCGTCTGACGCTCAATTTGTCCAACTTTCCCTGGCTCCGAACGACCAACCACCCACGGGCATTATTTCTAGCCCATCCGGCAATGTAATGATCTCTCCGGGTCAGTTTGTTTCGTTCAGCGGAGGCGGCACAAGTCCCAATGGCACGATCACTGAGTATTCGTGGGTTTTTCCCAGCGGCAATCCCGGCATGAGTTCACTCGCCAACCCGGGTTCAGTGACATTTTCCCAATCCGGTACATTTGTGGCTTCACTGACAGTGACCGACAATAACGGTGTAACTGACCCGAGCCCGAAGACTCGCACCATTACTGTGACAGCCGCTCCGCCTACGATTACAAATCTTAGCGCGACGAGCGGACCGGTAGGAACGGCCGTAACGATCAATGGCACGAATTTTGGGTCCACGCAGGGAACCAGCACAGTCACCTTTAATGGAACCGCGGCCACAGTGACGAGTTGGAGTTCCTCGAGTCTCTCTACTTCAGTGCCAACCGGAGCCACAACGGGGAATGTGGTGGTGACGGTGGGAGGAGTGGCGAGCAACGGGCTGAACTTCACGGTGACAACCGCGGCTCCGGTCATCACGAGCGGGACGACAGCGAGTGGGACGGTCGGGGTAGCGTTCTCCTATCAAATTACAGCGACGAACTCACCGACGAGTTATGGAGCGACGGGATTGCCGGCGGGGTTGTCAGTGAACACGGCCAGTGGATTGATTTCCGGGACACCGAGTGGGGCAGGAACCTCGACGGTGACGCTGAGTGCGACCAATGGTGGCGGCACAGGGCATGCCACTTTGACGCTAACAATCTCAGCCGTCGTTACGGTCTCGTCTGTGCAGGTTGTCGCCGCAGCTGCTCCTGGCTCGGCCAGCACTTTGTCACTTTCTTTCGCCCAAAACACGGTGGCCGGTGACCTGATTCTCGTGGCATTCGACTATGATACGAATGCCACCCCATCTTCCGTCACCGATTCGCAAGGTAACGTATTCACACCGATAGGAAACCAATTGACCTCTCCGGGTGGTGCTCGCAGTCGTGTCTACTATGCCAAGAACATTAAGGGCGGTGCGGATAGGGTGACGGTTAATCTATCCGCGAACTCGGGCTGGCTGGAACTTTATCTTAGCGAATATACGGGGGTAGATCAGACGAATCCGATCGATGCCCAAGCGGGAGCCTCGGGCGGAGCCGGAGCAGTGACGAGCGGCAACGGCACGACGAGCGTGGCTGGTGACGTAATCTACGGTTACTGTGTCGCTGACTGGGCCTGCACGGCGGGTTCTGGCTTCATTACTCGCTCGAACCTCAACGCTAATCTCATTGAAGACGAGTTGGCGGGTAACGCAGGGACATATGCAGCGACGGGGTCAGCAAACAACGGCTGGTCAATGCAGATGGTCGCTCTTAAGCCTGCTTCATCTGGCGTAGGGGCGCCAGTGATCACGAGCGGGACGACGGCGAGTGGGACGGTTGGGGTAGCGTTCTCCTATCAAATTACAGCGACGAACTCGCCGACGAGTTATGGAGCAACGGGACTGCCGGCGGGGCTGTCCGTGAACACTAGCAGTGGATTGATTTCCGGGACGCCGAGTGGGGCAGGAACCGCGACGGTGACGCTGAGTGCGACCAACGGTAGCGGCACAGGGCATGCCACTTTGACCCTGACAATCACAGCTGCAGCACCAGTGGTCACGAGCGGGACGACGGCGAGTGGGACAGTTGGGGTAGCGTTCTCCTATCAAATTACAGCGACGAACTCGCCGACGAGTTATGGAGCAACGGGATTGCCGGCGGGGCTGTCCGTGAACACTAGCAGTGGATTGATTTCTGGGACGCCGACTGGGGCAGGAACCTCGACGGTGACGCTGAGTGCGACCAACGGTAGCGGCACGGGGAATGCCACTTTGACCCTGACAATCACAGCTGCAGCACCAGTGATCACGAGCGGGACGACGGCGAGTGGGACAGTCGGGGTAGCGTTCTCCTATCAAATTACGGCGACGAACTCGCCGACGAGTTATGGAGCGACGGGATTGCCGGCGGGGCTGTCCGTGAACACTAGCAGTGGATTGATTTCCGGGACGCCGACTGGGGCAGGAACCTCGACGGTAACGCTGAGTGCGACCAACGGTAGCGGCACGGGGAATGCCACCCTGACCCTGACGATCACAGTTGCGGCACCAGTGATCACGAGCGGGACGACAGCGAGTGGGACGGTCGGGGTAGCGTTCTCCTATCAAATTACAGCGACGAACTCGCCGACGAGTTATGGAGCGACGGGATTGCCGGCGGCGTTGTCAGTGAACACGGCCAGTGGATTGATTTCCGGGACACCGAGTGGGGCAGGAACCTCGACGGTGACGCTGAGTGCGACCAATGGTGGCGGCACAGGGCATGCCACTTTGACGCTAACAATCTCAACCGTCGTTACGGTCTCGTCTGTGCAGGTTGTCGCCGCAGCTGCTCCTGGCTCGGCCAGCACTTTGTCACTTTCTTTCGCCCAAAACACGGTGGCCGGTGACCTGATTCTCGTGGCATTCGACTATGATACGAATGCCACCCCATCTTCCGTCACCGATTCGCAAGGTAACGTATTCACACCGATAGGAAACCAATTGACCTCTCCGGGTGGTGCTCGCAGTCGTGTCTACTATGCCAAGAACATTAAGGGCGGTGCGGATAGGGTGACGGTTAATCTATCCGCGAACTCGGGCTGGCTGGAACTTTATCTTAGCGAATATACGGGGGTAGATCAGACGAATCCGATCGATGCCCAAGCGGGAGCCTCGGGCGGAGCCGGAGCAGTGACGAGCGGCAACGGCACGACGAGCGTGGCTGGTGACGTAATCTACGGTTACTGTGTCGCTGACTGGGCCTGCACGGCGGGTTCTGGCTTCATTACTCGCTCGAACCTCAACGCTAATCTCATTGAAGACGAGTTGGCGGGTAACGCAGGGACATATGCAGCGACGGGGTCAGCAAACAACGGCTGGACGATGCAAATGGTGGCGCTCAAACCATGAACAAATTAGAGATTCATTATTTGAAGATACGAGGCTCCGCCGCGCCCCTAATTGGACATTTGTTCGCGCCCGGCTTAGTTCTGAAAGAAATCTTTTCGTCCTCAATGGGCAGAACACCTGAAAGCACATATTTTGCAAACGCATTTGATGCTGTCACAGTTAATTCACGTCGTGCCGAAATCGAGTGATTAGTGTTTTTTATTTCTCGGGAGGGGCATCGCACATCAGAAGCACTTCGGGGAATGACGGCTATGCCACATCAACATGGCCTCTTTACTACCTCCCTTCTTCGCGCGATTCTGATATGGTTCAATCCGATAATCAAAAATAAATGAGGAGCCATTCTTCTGAGTTGATCCCTGGGAATGCGCCTTGTCCCAGTTTCACAAATACGATGACTGTAGATCAAACGGAGGATTCACACATGCGAAGGTCCGGAAAACAAGCTGCTAAGGGTTTCGTTCGAATTCTTGCTCTTGTACTGAGCTCAGCCAGCCTTTGTGCAATGCCTTACGCTTCGTCGGTGCAAACGGTTGCAAAAACGTCGTGTGGCATTACCAGAGCCCTGTCCCAGTCATTTCCGGCTAACACGGCAGCTGGCGATCTCAGGTCTGTCGTTTCTGACTTCGACACGAACTCCTTCGTTCATTTGACTCCGCCCGCCACGCTAGACCAGGTCAGACGGAGGGGCGCCTTCAGGGAATGCTTCTATCATATGATCCACCCGCCGGCGTCGCCTCTGTCTCTTAGCTTGGCATTTTAGAGCGAAATCAGTTTCCTATGCCCATACCGCGCAGAACAGTCCTTCGCCATTTCGGTCTTAGCGCCGTAACTTCTGCCTTGATGCGACGGGTTGCCGGTCCCCCCCTCTATACGTCTTTGCCTGCGGGAAACATTCGCTTGGATAGGAACGAAAATGCATATGGCCCGTCAGATACATGCTTGTCAGCGATGCAATTCGCCTTAAGTCTCTCAAATCGGTTTCCTTCTTCAGAGGTCGATGAGCTCGTGAATCAGATCGCCGGCTTGCATAGAGTCAGACCAGAACAGGTTACGATCGGCACCGGCTCGACCGAAGTCCTGCGGATGGTTGCCGCCGCATATCTCTCGCCTGGCAAAAACCTCATCACTGCGTCACCGACATTCGGTACGATCGCAGAGTTTGCCGCCGGTTTCGGCTCCGAGGTTGTGGCCGTCCCATTAACTAAGACCTACTCCCACGACCTAGATGCCATGCTGGCACGCGTCAATGCTTCAACGGGATTGATTTACATATGCAATCCGAACAACCCCACCGGAACACTCTCATTTCGCAATGACATTGAATCCTTTCTTTGCAAGATTCCAGGGAAGTCACCTGTCATAATCGATGAGGCCTATCATCACTACGTTAACGCAACGTCGGCCTATGCCTCTTTCATAGATCGACCCGTAGACGATAATCGAGTCATAGTCACACGCACGTTTTCTACTATTTACGGTCTCGCTGGAGTTCGCGTTGGATACGCAATTAGTTCCCCGGAAATTGCACGAAATCTCTCGCGGAATCGTTTGCCCCTTGGCATCAACGTGGTTGGTGCGAGGGCCGCAGCAGCAGCTCTCAACGACATGAACTATGTCCGTTTGAGCGCCAAAAGGAACACCGACGACATTCAGGAGTTCTTCAATCAAGCGAATGGCCGGATGAACCGGTGGATCGATTCTCACACGAACTTTGTCATGATGAAAGTCGGGTTGCCACCGCAGCAGGTCGTAGAGCACTTTCGGCAACACGGCATTGTCTTGGGCCCGCTGGTTCCAGAGATGCCAAAGTATGTGCGTATTTCTATGGGCAGGCGTGAAGAGATGTCGCAGTTCTGGCGGGTTTGGGACGCTCTGCCCTCCCATCCCATGCCTATGTAATTTTCTTTTGACGCTGGCCGCGCGGCCCAAGAACGCTTAGGCCTCAGCAGAATTTTGGTTCACTTCCACTTCACAGGTTAGTTTTAAAAGTATATTGAAGTCTACACGACAGCTACATACTGTCGTTGACGGCGTAGATAAATACTTTCGCATCTGCTGAGACGTCGTGGATGCGGTTCTATAACTCCCAGAACGAGCCTTCTAATTCGCTGAAGTTTCAACTATTTTCCTAGTCCCAGTTGTGATAGGTTCCCTGCCTCCAGTCCGAGTCCGGGCCTTTCAGTAAGTACTCCAATTCAGAAGGTGAAACAAATGCAAAAATCAGATCTGCCTGTCGCGGGTATTTTCTCTCTTCTAATTCACGGCACCTTCAGATGCAATTATCTTCGAATCTCATTTATGGTCCTGTTGGCCTGTGCGGGAGGGTCGGCATTTGCGCAGACGTCAATTCTGACGCAACACAATGACAACGCGCGAACAGGACAAAACACCGCTGAGACAATCCTGAACACAACGAATGTGAACACCAATCAATTCGGAAAACTGTTCGCATTGCCGGTTGTCGGCCAGGTATATGCCCAGCCGCTCTACGTGCCCGGTGTCACGATCAACGGTGGAGTCCACAATGTTGTGATTATTGCCACGGAAGCGGACAGTGTCTATGCATATGATGCCGATTCCACCAGCGCCGTGCTCCTGTGGAAAGCCAGCATGGTGGACATGGCTCATGGCGCAGGCAATGACGAAATGGCGCTCGAAAGCGCGACAACGATCGGATGTTCCGATATGCAGCCGCAAATCGGGATCACGAGTACTCCGGTGATAGATCTCACATCAAAAACGATTTACGTGGAAGCGAAATCCACCGATGGCCTCAACTATTTTCATCGCCTGCATGCTCTGGATCTTCTAACCGGAAACGAAAAAACTCCCGGACCGGTCGTCATCGCAGCGACGGTGAGTGGAACGGGGGATGGCAGCACGAACGGTCAAATCGTTTTTAATTCGAATAACAATGCCCTCCATCAACTAAATCGCCCGGGGCTGTTGCTTCTCAACAGCACGATTTACATCGCTTACGGCTCTCACTGCGATGACAGTCCATATCACGGATGGCTCTTTGCCTATGATGAGGCGACGTTTGCACGGAAAAGCGTGTATGTGACGACGCCCAACGGAGGTCTGGGAGGATTCTGGATGGGTGGGGCAGGTGTGGCTGCAGATGCGAGCGGGAATATTTTTATCGCATCTGGAAACGGCGATTTTGATACAACGCACGTTCCGGCAAAAGAAACGGGCGACACCCTCCTCAAGCTTGGCACGACCAGCCAGATTCTGACGCAACTGGATTACTTTACGCCATGGGAGCAGGCAACATTGCAAGCGGACGACAGAGATCTTGGATCAGGGGGCGTTCTTCTGTTGCCGGACCAGCCCGGTACCTATCCGCACATTCTCGTGGGAGCAGGAAAGGAAGGAATAATCTACGTCGTCAATCGGGATCAAATGACTGCGGGGAATTCGCACTACTGCTCTGGATGCACGAGTGATCCAGAAATCATCGAAGAATCGGTCAATAAAGCGGTAGGCGGCATGTTCACTGTGCCGACCTATTGGAATAACACTCTTTACTTTTGGGGTGTCAATGATGTCTTGAAGTCGATTCCGCTCACCAACGGTCTTCCCGACTTCACACACATCACAGGAAGCACTCCCCAGATCGGATTTCCGGGCGCCGGGATCTCGGTCTCCTCGAACGGGACAACAGCCGGAACCGCCATCGTATGGGCGATCGACGGTACGCAATATGGTTCCCCAGGGCCGGGGCCAGGGCCTGCAGTGCTTTACGCATATGATGCAACCAACGTTCCGAAGATGCTATACAGCAGCGCCCAGAATGCCGCCCGTGATGCAGCGGGAAACGCAGTAAAGTTTGCCCTTCCCAGCGTGGCCAACGGAAAAGTGTACGTAGGCACTTCCGCTGCAGTCGACGTCTATGGTTTGATCGGCGGTGTGCCACCTCCGCCTACGATTACAAATCTTAGCGCGACGAGCGGACCGGTAGGAACGGCCGTAACGATCAATGGCACGAATTTTGGGTCCACGCAGGGAACCAGCACAGTCACCTTTAATGGAACCGCGGCCACAGTGACGAGTTGGAGTTCCTCGAGTCTCTCTACTTCAGTGCCAACCGGAGCCACAACGGGGAATGTGGTGGTGACAGTGGGAGGAGTGGCAAGCAACGGACTGAACTTCACGGTGACAACCGCGGCTCCGGTCATCACGAGCGGGACGACAGCGAGTGGGACGGTTGGGGTAGCGTTCTCCTATCAAATTACAGCGACGAACTCGCCGACGAGTTATGGAGCGACGGGATTGCCGGCGGGGTTGTCCGTGAATACGGCCAGTGGACTGATTTCCGGGACGCCGAGTGGGGCAGGAACCTCGACGGTGACGCTGAGTGCGACCAACGGTGGCGGCACAGGGCATGCCACTTTGACCCTGACAATCACAGCTGCAGCACCAGTGATCACGAGCATAACGACGGCGAGCGGGACAGTTGGGACGGCGTTCTCCTATCAGATCACAGCGACGAACTCACCGACGAGTTATGGAGCAACGGGACTGCCGGCGGGGCTGTCCGTGAACACTAGCAGTGGATTGATTTCCGGGACGCCGAGTGGGGCAGGAACCTCGACGGTGACGCTGAGTGCGACCAATGGTGGCGGCACAGGGCATGCCACTTTGACGCTAACGATCTCAACTGTCGTTACGGTCTCGTCTGTGCAGGTTGTCGCCGCAGCTGCTCCTGGCTCGGCCAGCACTTTGTCACTTTCTTTCGCCCAAAACACGGTGGCCGGTGACCTGATTCTCGTGGCATTCGACTATGATACGAATGCCACCCCATCTTCCGTCACCGATTCGCAAGGTAACGTATTCACACCGATAGGAAACCAATTGACCTCTCCGGGTGGTGCTCGCAGTCGTGTCTACTATGCCAAGAACATTAAGGGCGGTGCGGATAGGGTGACGGTTAATCTATCCGCGAACTCGGGCTGGCTGGAACTTTATCTTAGCGAATATACGGGGGTAGATCAGACGAATCCGGTCGATGCCCAAGCGGGAGCCTCGGGCGGAGCCGGAGCAGTGACGAGCGGCAACGGCACGACGACCGTGGCTGGAGACGTAATCTACGGTTACTGTGTCGCTGACTGGGCCTGCACGGCGGGTTCTGGCTTCATTACTCGCTCGAACCTCAACGCTAATCTCATTGAAGACGAGTTGGCGGGTAACGCAGGGACATATGCAGCGACGGGGTCAGCAAACAACGGCTGGTCAATGCAGATGGTCGCTCTTAAGCCTGCTTCATCTGGCGTAGGGGCGCCAGTGATCACGAGCGGGACGACGGCGAGTGGGACGGTTGGGGTAGCGTTCTCCTATCAAATTACAGCGACGAACTCGCCGACGAGTTATGGAGCAACGGGACTGCCGGCGGGGCTGTCCGTGAACACTAGCAGTGGATTGATTTCCGGGACGCCGACTGGGGCAGGAACGTCGACGGTAACGCTGAGTGCGACCAACGGTAGCGGCACAGGGCATGCCACCCTGACCCTGACAATCACAGCTGCAGCACCAGTGATCACGAGCACAACGACGGCGAGCGGGACAGTCGGGGTAGCGTTCTCCTATCAAATTACGGCGACGAACTCGCCGACGAGTTATGGAGCGACGGGATTGCCGGCGGGGCTGTCCGTGAACACTAGCAGTGGATTGATTTCCGGGACACCGAGTGGGGCAGGAACCTCGACGGTGACGCTGAGTGCGACCAATAGTGGCGGCACAGGGCATGCCACCTTGACGCTAACGATCTCGACTGTCGTTACGGTCTCGTCTGTGCAGGTTGTCGCCGCTGCTGCTCCTGGCTCGGCCAGCACTCTGTCACTTTCTTTCGCCCAAAACACGGTGGCCGGTGATCTGATTCTCGTGGCATTCGACTATGATACGAATGCCACCCCATCTTCCGTCACCGATTCGCAAGGTAACGTATTCACACCGATAGGAAACCAATTGACCTCTCCGGGTGGTGCTCGCAGTCGTGTCTACTATGCCAAGAACATCAAGGGCGGCGCGGATAGGGTGACAGTCAATCTATCCGCGAACTCGGGCTGGCTGGAACTTTATCTTAGCGAATATACGGGGGTAGATCAGACGAATCCGATCGATGCCCAAGCGGGAGCCTCGGGCGGAGCCGGAGCAGTGACGAGTGGCAACGGCACGACGAGCGCGGTTGGTGACGTAATCTACGGTTATTGTGTGGGCGACTGGGTCTGCACGGCGGGCTCAGGGTTTGCTACTCGCTCGAACCTCAACGGGAATCTTATAGAGGACAGGTTGGCGGGTACCGCAGGGACATATGCAGCGACGGGGTCAGCAAACAACGGCTGGTCAATGCAAATGATCGCTCTTAAAGCCGAATGAATTAAGGATTCAATTTCAATATTTGGACGGTCAGCTAGAAATGTCCGGTGCGCCCTTAATTGGCCCGACGCGAAGGACTGACAGCGCCAGGTATCGTGCGCCAAGATTTCTTCACGCAGCTTAGCGTATACCGCTGGCTGCAGCTCAGATTCGAGGCGCCTCTCGAACTAGAACAGGACGAGATCCTTCGAGGTCTGGATAGATTCTATTTATAACGCTCTCGGATTTGGTTCCAGTGCACCTCGAAGGGATCCAGAAATGCAGCCAAGCCTCGCCAAGTGCTGACCTTGGTGCCCGCGACAGCGTTCCATCTTACCGGTACTTCAATCTCTCGGTATCCAAGGAGCCGACCGATAAATAGGACTTCCACGTCGAAACCAAAGCCGTCCAGCAACTGCCGCCGGAAAATCTCGCGCTCGGCCTGGACTTCGAAAAGTTTGAAGCCACACTGCGTGTCGCGAAAAGGCAGGCCCGTAGTCAACCGCATTACCAAGTTGAAGATTCGCCCGGCCGTCTCGCGGAACCACGACGGGTGCGTGCCTATTAGGCTTCGGTCCAGCGCCCGCGATCCCACGACCAGCTGCGCGTCCCGGTGCGCGGCGGCCATAACTTGTCGAGCTCTTCGATGGGTGCGGAAAGATCTGCATCGGTAAATAGGGCCATCGGCGCTGCACTTCTCACTCGACCACCCCTGCGGTTCCGTCGGGCAGGTGATCAGCTATCTGCAGTGCGGGGGTTGGGTGTCCTTTTCTTCGTTGTAGGCTGGAATGATTATGGAGATGGATCGGGTCAATGCCTTTAATATCGAGCATATGACCTAGTCCCGCTATGAAAAGAAATTGTTCCTCGTACATTGAGTTACTGGGTGAGCGCCTCGGCATCATCGAGTTGACTTTGGGAAACAAACGTCAACTCATAGGCAATAGCCTCCGTCGACATCAGAGCAGAACTTGGTAGCACTCGCGGCACAGCGTAATTAAGTTGGGCTCCGCATCGGCAGCGAGTGCGCTGCGCCGTCTTTTGTGGTGAATATCGAGATTCTCTTGCGGCATCCACAGCAGCGGATTTTGCTGACCGACCCGAAAAGTTTTAAATGCGGTTGAATGTAGAAAAGAATAGGAGTTTCCGGAATGGGCCAGAAACGTCAGCAACATAACGTTGCACCAGTTTCGTGCCGCACACCGCGAATTCAGGGCCAGTACTGAACTTGCCAGGACTGTCCTAAAACTGTCCTAAATCCGTCCTAACGTACAGTGGATTCAATGGTCGTTTGCGCGGGAGTATATCTCCTACCAAGCCCGAGTTTTCCCAGATTACTGATGTAATTGACAAAGCCGGTTTTGCGGCACTTCTTAACCGCGTTAACGAAGCTTGGCCAGGATGATAGGCGAATTGCAGTGAATTCATAATTTTACGTTCGATGCGACTAGCAGCGGGGATACGAGCCCGTCATGGCAGAGCCAGTTGGGTTCTCCAGGATCGTTGGGGGAGCAGTTCATGGGGAAGTTGATGCGCTCGCGCGAACACTGGCTGATGGCTCCGGATACGAACCATTCCGTCCTGACGGCGGGATTCGGTTCCGGCTCGACCCTGTCGGTTGCGGCACGTTCGAGTGATGGCCAGACGATCATCGCATACTTATCGGACGGCAACTCTACGGCGAAAACGATCGATATGTCTGCGATTACGTCGACGTCTTCAACAGCGATCGCCTGGTGGTACAACTCTCAAACCGGAGCCGCGACGCTCATCGGGACATTCCCAAACAGCGGGTCGCAAAGCTTTACAGCCCCGGACGGCAACGACTGGGTGTTGGTGATCGATGACGCTGCGGCCAATCTCGGGGCGCCTGGGGGCGGCACCGGAAACAATCCAGTGCCTAGCATTGCTTCGCTGAGCCCATCTTCCGCTGCGGCGGGGGGGCCGGCGTTCACTTTGACCGTCAACGGCTCCGGATTTATCCAGAGTTCCGTCGTCAACTTCAATGGACCGGTAAGAACGACGACTTTCGTAAGCGCCACGCAAATAAAAGCCGACATTCTGGCCTCTGATATCGCCACTTCCGCGAATGCGAATGTGACAGTGACAAATCCTGCTCCGGGAGGAGGCACAACTCCGAACTTTGTGTTCGCGATAACAGGCACGTCAAACCCCGTTCCGACTCTTAGCTCAATTTCGCCAGCAAGCGGTCTTCTTGGTCAAAGCGTTGCCTTGACGCTTACGGGAACGAACTTTATATCTGGATCGATCGTGAATTTTGGAGGTAACGCCGACACCGGCGGTGTGGTTTCCAACGGCGGTAACACGCTGACGATTACGGTTCCGAGCGCGCAGCTCACGACAGCTGGCGCGGTGAATGTAGCAGTTACAAATCCATCCCCCGGGGGTGGGACCACCAGTTTCCAGAGCTGTACCGTCAATAATCCTGTACCAGCGATTACCACGATTGCGCCCACGAGCGCAGTCGCCAGCGGAGCTGGATTCACGCTTACCGTTAACGGCAGCAACTTCGTAAATGGTTCGACCGTGAGATTCAACGGAGCCGCTAAGACGACGACGTTTGTGAGCTCTACGCAGATTACAGCTGCAATTCTCGCGTCGGACATTACGACGGCTGGAACTTTTCCCGTGACGGTTACTAATCCTGCTCCAGGTGGTGGCACTTCTGGTACAGCAAATTTCTCGGTTACCGGCGTCGCCCTAACGCTTTCTTCGATATCACCTACCAATGCTACGGCCGGAGGACCAGCTTTCACGTTGACTCTAAATGGTACCGGGTTTGTCGGTGGAGCAACAGTAAACTTCGGATCGAATCCTGCGATTACGCCTTCGTCCGTGACGAGCACGCAGATTGTGGCGACGATTCCCGCAGCAGATATCGCCACGGCGGGCTCGGTGAGCGTTACGGTGACGAATCCGGCGAGCGGTGGGACATCGAACGCTCAGACATTCACAATCAATAACCCAGTCAACCCAGCGCCGATGGAAACTTCGATCTCTCCGACTAGTGCTACGGCGGGCGGAGCAGGATTTAGCTTGACGGTGAATGGGACAGGTTTCGTTTCGACGTCGGTGGTGAAATTCAATGGAGCTGCCAAAGCGACTACGTTTATTAGTGCAACCCAGCTGACAGCGGCAATCACCGCCGCCGATATCGCGACACCTGGGACGGCAAGCGTTACCGTTACGAATCCGATTCCCGGAGGCGGCACGTCCGGCGCTCTGTCGTTCGCTATAAATGCTGCGGCGGCTCCCACTCTTACGTCTATTGCACCAGCCAACGCTACAGCTGGTGGAGCAGCGTTCGCATTAACTCTTACAGGAATAGGTTTCGTCAGCGGAGCAACAGTAAACTTCGGATCGAATCCTGCGATTACGCCTTCGGCCGTCACGAGCACGCAGATTGTCGCGACGGTTTCTGCAGCTGATATCGCAACAGCGGGCACCGTGAACGTAACGGTGACCAATCCGGCGTCAGGTGGTGGGGTGTCAAACCCTCAAGTATTTACGGTCGCTAATTTTACTGTAACGAGCGCCACCCTAACGCTTTCGTCGATATCTCCTGCAAGCATGACCGCTGGCGGCCCTGCGTTCGTGTTGACTCTGAACGGCAGCGGTTTTCTCACTGGTGCCACCGTGAATTTCGGCGCGAATCCAGCAACTACGCCCACAGCAGTCACTGCTACGCAGATCGTCGTGACGGTTCCAGCAACAGATATCGCCCCCGCGGGCACTGTAAACGTGACGGTGACGAATCCCGGCGCGGGCGGCGGAACGTCCAACGCTGTTCGATTCCGGGTGCACGCTCACCGAAGATGCAATGGGTGCTCAACCTGAAAGTGAAATTTCGCGAATCCTTCCGCCCATTTTTCCCCTTTGTGTTGCCTGAGCAGGTGCGTGAAGGGTTCGAATTCGACACCCGGGTCGGAGTTTCTAGGTGAAGTGGCCAGCAGACAATCGTTCAAGTGAGACCGTCGGTCGAGCTCTGCGCTTACGGAACACACTCCCAGCGCTCGTTGTGAGTGCCGCGCTCGCACTGCTCGCAAGTTGTGCAGGTCAGCCAAGTTCGTCGTCTGGCGGCTCTCCTGAAATCACACAACAGCCTGTCAGTCAGACGGTTGTCGCCGGTCACAGTGCAACCTTCACAGTCTCCGCCGCGAGCAACTCGCCTCTTAGTTACCAATGGCGAAAAAACGGATCGAATATTGCTGGAGCCAACTCTTCTACTTACACTACACCGCCCACTACGATGGGAGATAACGGATCCACGTTCCAAGTGATGGTCAGTAACTCGAGTCAAAGTACGGCGAGCAGCCCTGCCACTCTCACTGTCGATGGTCCCTTGAGCATCACCACCCAGCCTGCTAATCAGACGGTGGACGTAGGCCAAACAGCGACGTTCACAGTGGTGGCAACCGGTGCCGCTCCGCTGAGCTATCAGTGGCAGAAGAACCAGGTCAATATCGCCGGAGCGACATCCGCAAGCTTCACCACTCCAGCCACCACAAGCGCCGACAACGGAACGAGCTTCCGGGTGATCGTCACCAATCCGGTCACGAGCGTGACCAGCAATGCGGCGACGTTGACGGTGAACGCAGGACCGAGCATCACCACCCAGCCTGCTAATCAGACGGTGGACGTAGGCCAAACAGCGACGTTCACAGTGGTGGCGACCGGTGCCGCTCCGCTGAGCTATCAGTGGCAGAAGAACCAGGTCAATATCGCCGGAGCGACATCCGCAAGCTTCACCACTCCAGCCACCACAAGCGCCGACAACGGAACGAGCTTCCGGGTGATCGTCACCAATCCGGTCACGAGCGTGACCAGCAATGCGGCGACGTTGACGGTGAACGCAGGACCGAGCATCACCACCCAGCCTGCTAATCAGACGGTGGACGTAGGCCAAACAGCGACGTTCACAGTGGTGGCAACCGGTGCCGCTCCGCTGAGCTATCAGTGGCAGAAGAACCAGGTCAATATCGCCGGAGCGACATCCGCAAGCTTCACCACTCCAGCCACCACAAGCGCCGACAACGGAACGAGCTTCCGGGTGATCGTCACCAATCCGGTCACGAGCGTGACCAGCAATGCGGCGACGTTGACGGTGAACACAGGACCGAGCGTCACGACAAATCGCAATAACAACCAGCGGACCAATGTAAATACAAATGAAACGATCCTCACACCCGCAAACGTGAATTCCGCGAGCTTCGGGAAATTGTTTTCACAATCAGTGGACGGCTATGTCTTCGCCCAGCCACTTTATGTGCCAAGTTTGACGATCAAGGGGGCGGTTCACAATGTGGTTTACATCGCTACCGAACACGATAGCGTTTATGCCTTCGACGCCGATAGCAGTGTGGGGTCAAATGCGCAGCCTCTGTGGCATACCAATTTCCTTCTCCCTGGTGCGACGACGGTCTCCAGCGCCGACGTAGGTTGCGATGATATTATCCCGGAATATGGGATTACCGGCACACCGGTGATTGATCTTTCGACGAACACTTTGTACGTAGTGAGCGATGCACTGGAAAACAATGGGGCCAACTACGTGAAGCGATTTCATGCGCTCGATATCACTACAGGAGCAGAAAAACCTGGAAGTCCTATAATAATATCCGCTTCAGTCGCTGTGTCCGGACAGAATCCAGTCGCGTTTGATACGCAGTGGGAGCATCAGCGCTCGGGTCTCCTTCTCTATAGCGGTGTCGTATATTTTGCATTTGGCTCTCACTGCGATAACAGCGACGAGATTGGCTGGATCCTCGGGTACTCGTACAACGGCTCGAGTTTTTCACAGGTTTTCGTTTTTTCTGACGAGCCTTCATCGATAAATGGAAAGGACGGTGGAATCTGGATGGCCGGCGCGGGCCTTCTTATGGATTCAGGATCAAACATGTTCGTGGCGACTGGCAATGGGGCATTCGATACCAACCTCACACCGCCGGTTGACTACGCCGACTCGATCATCCGCATCGATCTGTCTCAAGGTCCAACGGTGCAGGATTATTTCACAGCTTGGGATCAGTCCACCGAGGAAGTAAATGACCTGGATCTCGGTTCCGGAGGAATCGCGCTTCTTCCCAATCAATCTGGGCCATATCCCCACCTGCTCGTCCAAGCGGGAAAAGAGGGAGTCATTCACGTAGTCAATCGAGACAACGGCATGATGGGGGGATTTAATGCGTCCGGCGACCAAATCGTTCAAGAGATCACCGGAATAGGAGGTATCTTCAGCTCGCCCGCCTACTTCAATGGAAAAATCTATTTCTGGGGCGTCAACGACGTCCTCAAGGCCTTCACGGTCACGAATGGATTGCTCTCTACGTCCCCGACCGACCAAGGTCCCGATGGGTTTGGCTATCCCGGTGCGAATCCGACCATTTCGGCAAACGGAACTTCCAATGGAATTGTGTGGGCGCTGAACTCAGGCAATTGGAGCAAAACTGGTCCAGGCGGCCCCGGTGTTCTTTACGCGTACGACGCTGGCAATCTTGCAGCTGGTTATATTTACAATTCATTCCAAAATGGTACCCGTGACAATCCAGGAGGAGCGATCAAGTTTGCGATACCGACTGTGGCCAATGGGAAAGTGTATGTGGGAGCGGAAGGACAATTTAGCGTTTACGGTGAGTTAGGTCCCGGCGGAGGGACGGCGCCAGCAATTACCAGCGCAAATCAGACGACGTTTACCGTAGGTGCAGCGGGGAGTTTCACGGTTAGCACAACGGGGGTTCCCGCTCCTTCGCTAACTGAGACGGGAACGCTACCAAGTGGCGTGACATTCCAAGATAACGGGAATGGAAGCGGAATGCTAAGTGGGACTCCGGCAGCTGGAACCGGAGGCAGTTACGCGGTTACGATCACAGCTAACAATGGTGTCGGCACAGCTGCCAATCAAAGCTTCACCCTGGCCATAACCCAGTCGAACCAGGCACCGTGATCACGAGTGCGACGACGGCGAGCGGGACAGTCTGAGTAGCCTTCTCGTATCAAATTTCAGTGACGAACTCGCCGACGACTTATGGAGCAACGGGACTGCCGGCGGCGCTGTCCGTGAACACTAGCAGTGGATTGATTTCCGGGACGCCAATGGCAGCAGGAACCTCGACTGGCTGCACGTAGAAGGCCACTGCCGGGGAATTATGGCGGTTCTCGAACGCGATCGCCACTACGCCTTGCGGTGTAATAAAATCGAGCGCGAACTCGGTTGGAAGGCTTCCATTTCGCTAGATCAGGGATTGAGAGAGACGGTCGATTGGCATCGTAACAGTTCAGAATGGTTGACTAGCGTCCCGGATGGCGCCTATCCTTCCCATTATCCTATTATGATAAATATTACGAGAACCGCGATTCTTCTCTTCACGCGATCGCGCAATACGGCCAAAAACCATGAATGCCCGATGCGCGGGCAATGCAAGACTAATTAACCGATGGTTTATACTTAAAGGATGAAAAGGGATTCGCTTCACGAGGACTTAGACCGGAAACAGGAGACCCAAGGCTCCTCCGACCGCGCTTTTGGCATCGTTTTCGCCGTTTTCTTCGCTTTGGTGGCTCTTTCACCGTTGCGAGTCCATCATCCAGTGCGCTGGTGGGCGTTGCCTGTTGCCGGAATATTTCTCCTCATCGGAGTTTTGAAACCAGCCTGCCTTCGTCCGTTGAACAAATATTGGACGAAGCTCGGCTTGCTGATGGGCCGCATTGTAAGTCCAGTAATCACGGCGGTACTGTTCTATGCAGTAGTTACTCCTATAGCGCTTTTGTTCCGAATACTGGGAAAAGATCCGCTGCGCCTGGCACATGATCCTGCAGCGCGGAGTTACTGGATCGAACGACAGCCGCCTGGGCCCGCGCCCGAAACGATGACGAATCAATTCTAGGAGAGTGTGACGATGTCGTTTATGAAAGACTTCTGGGCATTCTTGAGTACCCGCAAAAAGTATTGGCTGTTGCCGATCCTCCTAATGATGCTAGCGCTCGGAGCGCTGCTGGTGTTTGCGCAAGGAAGCGCGATCGCCCCGTTCATCTACACCCTCTTTTAAAGATCGCCGACTGATGCGAATTCTAGGCATTTCTGCCTTCTACCACGACAGTGCGGCCGCGCTCGTGCGGGATGGCGAAATAATCGCTGCCGCTCAAGAAGAGCGGTTCACACGCAAAAAACACGACTCGCGGTTTCCATCGAATGCAGTCGAGTACTGTCTCGCACAGGAGGCCGTCGGCCTCTCTGATGTTGATTTCATCGCCTTTTACGACAAGCCTTTTCTAAAATTTGAGCGTCTGCTCGAGACCTACGTTGCCTTTGCTCCGCGAGGCCTACGATCGTTCGCAATGGCAATGCCACTCTGGGTGCGCGAAAAGCTGTTTCAAAAGAACTTGCTGCGTGATGAGCTAAAACAATTCAGCAAAGAGTTCGACTGGGAACACCGACTGCTATTTGCCGAACACCATCAAAGTCATGCTGCGAGCGCGTTTTATCCCTCGCCGTTCGAAGACGCTCTGATTCTCACGATGGACGGAGTGGGCGAATGGGCCACGACTTCCGTCGCGCTCGGCAACGGCAACAAACTGGAAATCATCAAGGAGATTCATTTTCCGCATTCGCTTGGCCTCCTTTATTCGGCATTCACCTATTACACCGGTTTTAAGGTGAACTCAGGCGAGTACAAGGTAATGGGCCTAGCCCCCTACGGCTCGCCGCGATTTGCGGGGCAGATTCTGGATCACCTCATTGATCTCAAAGACGACGGCTCTTTCCGATTGAACCTCGACTATTTCAACTACTGTACCGGTCTGACCATGACGAACAGCAAGTTCGACAGCCTATTCGAAGGGCCGCGACGCAAACCCGAGGAACTGCTTACCCAAAGGCACATGGATCTTGCCGCATCGGTGCAAGTCGTATTGGAAGAAGTTGTTTTGCGGATGACGCGATCACTCGCGGCAGAGACTGGAAAGAAAAATCTCTGTCTGGCTGGAGGCGTGGCGCTCAACTGTGTGGCGAATGGACGTCTGCTGCGGGACGGTCACTTTGAAAGGATTTGGATCCAGCCAGCGGCTGGGGATGCCGGAGGGGCTCTTGGCGCAGCGCTCGCTGCCTATCACTCGTTCAAAGGCCAACCTCGCAAAACAAACAGGTGCTGCGACAACATGAAGGGTTCCTATCTGGGCCCTGAATTCTCACAGGCGGACATCGAACGACGCCTAACTGCCGCTGGCGCAAAGTACGCGGTCCTCGGCAATGATGAGCTACTCGATGCCTGTGCCGACGCCCTCGAATCTGAGAAAGCGGTTGGTTGGTTTCAAGGGCGAATGGAATTTGGGCCGCGGGCCCTGGGCGGTCGCTCGATTCTGGGTGACGCCCGCTCTCCCAAGATGCAGTCCATGCTAAATCTCAAAGTTAAATTTCGCGAATCCTTCCGTCCGTTTGCCCCTTCCGTATTGCGCGAACACGTGTGCGAATGGTTCGAACTCGATCAGGACAGCCCTTACATGCTACTTGTGGCAAATGTGCTGGAGCAGCGGTGTAGGCCGATGACTGAGGCTGAGAAAGGGCTGTTTGGCATCGAAAAGCTCAACGTGCCACGTAGTGAAGTTCCGGCAGTTACCCACGTCGATTATTCGGCCCGCATCCAGACCGTGCATAAGGAAACTAATTCCCGCTATCACGCTCTTATCCAGCGATTCAACAAGCGCACCGGATGCCCTGTGATCGTTAACACCAGCTTTAACGTCCGAGGCGAGCCAATAGTAGGCACGCCACGAGGATGCTTTCCGCTGCTTTATGGGTACCAATATGGAAGTGCTTGCCATCGGTAATTGTTTCCTCCGCAAGGAAGACCAAGATCCGAAGCTTACGGAAGATTACAAGTCCGTCTTCGAACTCGATTGAGACTCCCCGGTTAAGTCTAATCTAGCCCTGTTAATTAGACTGGGATTTCTCGCGGTTACCCGATACAGCACTGCACTGCATAAGGCCTAGAACGCCTAGTCCCAAACGATCGAGATTCGATTAAGGTTCGCTTTCATTCATTGATGCCATTGTGCTAGGGTTTATGGGCTGCTACTCCGCCGCTGTCGTATCACTGCTCAAACCCAGGGGTTGTCCGATGTCGAGAACGGGTTCATCTCTCATCGCTAATCTTGTACGTCTAACTAGTGTCGCTTTCAATTGCGACTTCTGCAGGAGCTTTGGTGCATTCGTTCTTTTCTTGATCGCTGTAGTTCCGGCTTTCGGACAGACCTCGGTACTGACGCAGCACAATGACAATGCGCGAACCGGACAAAATACGTCAGAGACAATTCTGAATACGAGTAATGTGAACGTGAATCAGTTCGGCAAGCTTTTCGCCATGCCTTCGGACGGCCAAGTATACGCTCAGCCGCTCTACGTGCCGGGTGTCACCATCAATGGTGGCGTCCACAACCTCGTGATCCTCGCCACTGAAAACGACGGCGTTTACGCGTACGATGCCGACTCAAGTGGCGCGCCTCTGTGGAAAGCCAGCATGGTGGACGCAGCGCATGGCGCCGGCGCCGGCGAGACGCCGTTCGTTATTGCAGCGACAAACTTATGCGACGATCTGCATCCGCTAGTCGGGATTACCAGTACACCGGTGATTGATCCCACGTCGAAGACCATCTACGTGGAAGCGAAATCCACCAATGGGGTCAGCTATTTTCACCGGCTACATGCTCTGGATCTTCTCACGGGCAATGAGAAGACTCCCGGGCCGGTTGTGATTGCTGGAACAGTGAATGGAACCGGTGACGGGAGCTCGAACGGCCAGCTCGTTTTTGATGACTTTCAACACATGAACCGGCCCGGTCTGCTTCTGCTGAATGGCACGATTTACATTGCCTATGCCTCGCACTGCGATCGCAGTCCCTTTCATGGATGGCTTTTTGCCTACGACGCGGCAACGTTCACACAGAAGAGTGTGTATGTGACCACGCCCAACGGAGGGCTGGGCGGATTTTGGTTGAGCGGAGCAGGTGTGGCAGCGGATGCGAACGGAAATATCTTCATCGCGTCTGGGAACGGCGACTTCGATACGACCAACGTTCCAGCGCGAGAAACGGGCGACACGCTGTTGAAACTCGGGACCACCAACCAGATTCTGACGCAGCTGGATTACTTCACACCGGGGGATCAGGCATTCCTGCAAGAGAACGACGACGATTTGGGTTCGGGCGGCGTCCTGCTACTCCCTGACCAGCTAGGCCCTTTCCCACACATCCTGGTGGCAGCAGGAAAAGAAGGGAGAATCTATGTCGTCAATCGGGATCAGATGACGACGAACAATTCACACTATTGCTCGGGATGTTCGAACGACTCGGAAATTATCGAGGAATCGAGCAGCCCGGCGGTGGGCAGCATGTTTAACATTGCTGCGTATTGGAACAATACTCTCTACTTCTGGGGTGTCAAAGATGTGCTGAAATCGATTCCGATCACCAATGGACTTCCCGACTTCACGCACATCACCGGAAGCACTCCTCTGATCAATTTTCCGGGTGTCGGCGTCTCGGTGTCCTCGAATGGGACGACAGCAGGGAGCGCGATCGTTTGGGCGATCGATAGTAGCCAGTACGGTGCTCCCGGGCCAGGACCCGGGCCGGCAGTGCTCTACGCGTACGATGCTACGAACATTCTAACGATGCTCTACAGCAGCGCGCAAAATACAACGCGCGATGCCGCCGGTAACGCCGTAAAGTTCGCGGTTCCCACCGTTGCCAACGGCAAAGTGTATGTTGGCACCTCCACCGAAGTCGATGTCTATGGTTTGATGGGCGCCAATCTTCCAACGATCTCTTCGATATCTCCGTCGAGCACGACGGCGGGAGGACCGGCTTTCACGTTGACCATAAGCGGAACGGATTTCGTTAGTGGAGCCACGGTGAATTTCGGCACCAGTCCCACCATCACTCCCTCGTCCGTCACCAGCACCCAGATCGTCGCCACGATTCCGGCCGCGGACATTGCCACCGCCGGAACTGTGAACGTAACGGTCACGAATCCGGCAGGCGGCGGCACTTCGAATGCTCAGACCTTCACCGTCAATAATCCAGCACCGACGGAAACCTCTCTCTCCCCATCCAGTGCCACTGCTGGAGGCGCTGCCTTCACTCTCACCGTAAATGGAACCGGCTTTGTGTCCACGTCAGTCGTGAAATTCAATGGAGCGACCAAGACCACCACATTCGTGAACGCAACGCAGCTCACTGCGGCAATCACCGCCGCTGATATCGCCACTGCTGGTACGGCAACTGTGACCGTCACGAATCCGGCGCCCGGCGGCGGCACATCCGCTTCTGTATCGTTCACGATTAATGCTGCTTCAGCGCCAACACTTACTTCAGCCGCGCCAACCTCCGCCACAGCGGGGGGAGCAGCCTTCACATTGACTCTTACTGGCACGGGGTTCGTTGCCGGTGCCACGGTAAACTTCGGAGCCAATCCCGCGATTACTCCTTCCTCCGTCACCAGCACCCAGATCGTCGCCACGATTCCGGCCGCGGACATTGCCACCGCCGGAACGGTGAACGTAACGGTCACGAATCCGGCAGGCGGCGGCACATCGAATGCTCAGACCTTCACCGTCAATAATCCAGCACCGACGGAAACCTCTCTCTCCCCAACCAGTGCCACTGCTGGAGGCGCTGCCTTCACTCTCACCGTAAATGGAACCGGCTTTGTGTCCACGTCAGTCGTGAAATTCAATGGAGCGACCAAGACCACCACATTCGTGAGCGCAACGCAGCTCACTGCGGCAATCACCGCCGCTGATATCGCCACTGCCGGTACGGCAACTGTGACCGTCACGAATCCGGCGCCCGGCGGCGGCACATCCGGCATCTTATCGTTCACGATTAATGCCGCTTCATCGCCGGCGCTTACTTCAACTGCGCCAGCGACAGCTACGGTCGGAGGAGCAGGCTTTACACTCACTATAACCGGCACGGGTTTCGTCGCCGGTGCTATCGTGAATTTCGGCACCAATCCCGCCATCGCTCCCTCGTCCGTCACCAGCACCCAGATCGTCGCCACGATTCCGGCCGCGGACATTGCCACCGCCGGAACAGTGAACGTAACGGTTACGAATCCTACGGGCGGCGGCACGTCGAACGCTCAGACCTTCACCGTCAATAATCCAGCGCCGACGGAAACCTCTCTCTCCCCAACCAGTGCCACTGCTGGAGGCGCCGCTTTCACTCTTACCGTGAACGGAACCGGTTTCGTCTCCACGTCGGTCGTGAAATTCAACGGTGCCGCCAAGACCACCACATTCGTGAATGCAACGCAGCTCACCGCGGCAATCACCGCCGCCGATATCGCCACTGCTGGTACGGCACCTGTGACCGTCACGAATCCGGCGCCCGGCGGCGGTACATCCGGCTTCTGTATCGTTCACGATTAATGCTGCTTCAGCGCCAACACTTACTTCAGCCGCGCCAACCTCTGCCACAGCGGGGGGAGCAGCCTTCACATTGACTCTTACTGGTACAGGGTTCGTCGCCGGTGCCACGGTAAACTTCGGAGCCAATCCCGCGACTACTCCCTCGTCCGTCACTAGCACCCAGATCGTCGCCACGATTCCGGCCGCGGACATTGCCACCGCCGGAACGGTGAACGTAACGGTCACGAATCCGGCAGGCGGCGGCACTTCGAATGCTCAGACCTTCACTGTCAATAATCCAGCACCGACGGAAACCTCTCTCTCTCCATCCAGTGCCACTGCTGGAGGCGCTGCCTTCACTCTCACCGTAAATGGAACCGGCTTTGTCTCCACGTCAGTCGTAAAATTCAATGGTGCCGCCAAGACCACCACATTCGTGAATGCAACGCAGCTCACTGCGGCAATCACCGCCGCCGATATCGCCACTGCTGGTACGGCACCTGTGACCATCACGAATCCAGGATCTGGCGGAACATCGAATGCGGTTTCGTTCACAATCAACAATGCGGTTCCCACCATCAGCTCGATCTTGCCTTCGAGCGCCGCCGCCGGCTCGGCAGCATTCACACTGACTGTCAACGGCATCGGCTTCGTGAGCGGCGCCGCTGTGAATTTTAATGGCGTCCCCAAGGCAACGAATTTCGTAAGCAATACGCAAATTACCGCAGCAATATTGGCTTCGGATATCGCAACCGCTGGGACCGCGAGCGTAACCGTGACCAATCCGGCTCCGACTCCCGGACCATCAGGAGCTCAAGTATTCACGATTAGTAGCCCCAATAGCCCGGTTCCAACAATATCGAGCCTTGGCCCGACGCATGCCCCGGGTGGTGCCGCTTTCACCCTCACAATAAATGGCACGAATTTCGTGGCGAAGTCAGTCGTCAATTTCAATGGTAAGCCCGAGACGACGACTTTCATTAGTGCGACCCAGATCTCGGCGGCTGTTTCAGCGACCGACGTCGCAATGGCGGGCAACGTAAATGTAAGTGTAACCAATCCACCGCCGGGCGGAGGAAGTTCACCTGCCTCTAGTTTTACAGTGGACGGCTACAGCCTAGGCGGCCCTTCGAACGCCTCGCTCACGTCCGGACAGCCAGCGATGATTCAAATTACAGCGACTCCGACTGCGAACGGATTTGCGAACTCCATTTCATTCAGCGTCTCCGGGCTTCCAGCGGGTACTTCGGCATCATTCAATCCGACCATCCTCACGCTCAACGGGGTTGCGAAGCCCACAATGCTGACGATAACGAATGGATCCGCGGCTGTCGCTCGAAGAAGTGCGGGCGCCGGCGGTTCAGTAAGGCTGTTCCAACCGCTGCTGGCGACTTGGTTCGTCGTGGTTCTCGGATGGCTCTACTTGCGCCTTCAGGTTCGCGCGATTCCGCTTATGAAGCGCTATACGGCCCTTGCGCTTTTCGCTCTGATACTTCTGACGGGAGGCGTCCTGGGCGGTTGTGCGTTGGATGTCAACTCGCCGAGCGTGAACACTTCGCAGTTAACTGTGACGGCCACGTCGGGAACGCTTACCCAAACGTTCGGAATTACCCTGCAAGTTAATCGCTAATATTGGCGGAGGGTAGACGGATTGCACCCCAAGGTCCCGGTCGCGTGCCAATGCCAATCGCGCCCAGACGAATGCCTAGTTGGGCTTTGTAAGCGTGCGTGCGTGCCGCCTAAATTACTTGGAGATAGCGCAAAGCTAAGTTGCTTAGCAACTGCGATCATAGTCGTGCGGGTGACCTGTAACTTCTTGATAAGCCGGGGCGCGGGGATCGAAACCATATCGGTCGGCTGCGCCAAGGCCGCGCGCTATGCCAATCCGATCAGGCCAACCCCGTTTTCAGTCCGGCCGCCCGATCGAATAATATTCGAAGCCAAGGGCTTTCATTTCGGGACCAGAAAGCAAATTCCGCGCGTCCACGATCAACGGATGCATCATCACATCATGAATGCGCCGCCAATCCAGCTCTCGGAATTGTTTCCATTCGGTTGCGATGATCAAAGCTTCAGCGTCTTTTGCAGCTTCATAGGGCGACCCTGATATTTTCACCTGAGGTAGTACAGCCCGTGCCTTCTCCATAGCTTCCGGGTCAAAGGCGCGAACGTTCGCTCCCTCCGCCACCAGGTCGTGTATCAGGTCGATAGCCGGCGAGAAACGAATGTCGTCCGTATTCGCCTTGAATGCGAGCCCCAGCACGGCGATTGGTTTCCCCTTCATTACCCAGAGCCCTCGCCGGACTTTCTCGATGACGTGGTGAATGCGCCTTCGATTGATCTTTTCGACTTCCTTGAGAAGTGAGAAATCGACGCCTGACTTTTCGGCGAGGTGTACGAAAGCCTGCAAATCCTTCGGCAAGCAAAATCCGCCAAATCCGAGACCGGCGTTCAAGAAGCCGCCGCCGATTCGGGAATCCATCCCCACCGCGGTGGTCACTTGCTGGATGTCGGCTCCCAAACGCTCCGCCAGGTCGGCAACCATGTTGGCGTAGGAAATCTTCAACGCGAGAAAAGAATTCGAAGCGTGCTTGATCAATTCGGCGCTGTTGATCGTCGTAACCAACCATGCTGGCAGTGGCACGTTCGGGCAAGCGGCAGGAGCGTGAAACGGACAATTGAATTTGCGCTCCAGCACCGGGCGATAAATCTCGTGGAGTTGTTTCTCCGCAACCTCATCATCCACACCCACGACGATTCGGTCAGGATGCAGAAAATCCTCCACGGCCGTACCCTCGCGAAGGAATTCCGGATTCGAGGCGACGCGAAATTCTACTTTGCTTTTGCGGCCGTAGACGGAAAGGGCGCGCTTCAATTCCTGACCCGTCTGCGCGGGGACGGTACTTTTCTCAACTACCAGCTTTGGGGAACGCGCTTCGCTCGCTATGAGCCGCGCGACGTGGTCAATTGCGCTCAGGTCGGCACCGCCATTCGGCAACGGAGGAGTACCCACACAGATAAAAATCGCATCGCCGGCCGCTACCGCATCCAGCGGGTTGGCACTGAACTTCAGCCTGCCCTGCTTGCGGGTCTTCGCGATGACGCCATCGAGCCCCGGCTCGTAGATAGGCAATCGTCCAGCTTCGAGCGTCGCGATCTTCTCGGCGTCGTTGTCAGTACAGAGCACCTCGTGGCCAATTTCCGCTAAGCAACCACCCGTCACGAGTCCAACGTAGCCCGCGCCAATCACAGATATCTTCAACGGTTCCTCGAACAAGTGCTGTTACGAACTCCAGAAATGTGCCTCCTTATGTTACCTGAGCCTCTCCAGGTTTCCGAATAATGACAGGAACGACGTGCGCGAAAGCACACGGCGAGGCGAACCGGCGCTTACCCGGAGCGTATGACCCCGCGATTCCGTGGGATAATGTAGCATCGCTTATTTGAACAATTATTGGCTGGAACTCCGGCACACTTGCCCCCAGGAGTTTTCTCGAAGATGGACCCTAGCGCTCCGGCCCTTTCGATCGTTATTCCTGCGTACAACGAAGAGAGCCGGCTTCCTCGCGCACTCGCGAAGATTCGCGACTATCTTGCAAGCCGCCGGTGCGGCCCCGAGCAGGTCGAAATTATCATCGTCGATGACGGCTCCGTCGATGGCACGGCGGCCGTCGCAGAAGAATGGACCCGCGAGTTGGCGTCGTTACGCCTTGTTCCGAACGGAAAAAATCACGGGAAAGGCTACAGCGTTCGCCACGGAATCCTGGAAGCTCGCGGGCGCGTAGCGCTTTTCACCGACGCTGATCTCTCCGCTCCGATCGAGGAAGCGGACAAACTGCTTGCCGCGATTGAAGCTGGCAATGACGCGGCAATTGGATCGCGCGCGATTGATCGCTCACTAATTTTCGGTCACCAGTCGCGTTTGCGCGAGCTGGCAGGAATAATTTTTAACGGATTCGTCCGGCTTTTCACTGGCCTATCGTTTCAGGATACACAGTGCGGCTTCAAAGCATTCGTACGTGAGCGCTCGCACATTATTTTTGAGCAGCAGCGCATCGAAGGGTTCGGATTCGACCCTGAGCTCTTATTTCTCGCGAAACGTCACGGGCTTCGTACCGCTGAGGTTCCGGTGCGATGGGCGCATGATCCTGCAACGAAAGTTCACGTTTTTCGCGACAGTGTGAAAATGTTCTTCGATCTGGCCTATATTCGCTGGAACTGGCTGGTCGGACGCTATCCGAGACGCGGGGCGCGAGGGTAACCGCTTCGATCTCGATTTGCATTCGACGGCAATGGTCCGTTCACGGCACAGCCAGGAGCCACGCTGGACAAACGAAGCTAGGGCGAGATCATCCCACTCACGACTGCAAACCGCTGGTCTTAAAAGCACGCGGCGCCAGCGGAAGGCTAGTAAGGCGTGCGCCGGTGGCGTCGAAGATCGCGTTGCCCAGGGCCGGGGCGAGACCCACTAGCGGCGTCTCGCCCGCGCCCGAAGACGGGAGTTCCTTGCGATCGAGCAGTATGACTTCTATCTCCGGTACGTCCCGAAAACGAGGTACGCGGTACCGCGAGAATCGCGCGTTTAGGATGCGGCCATTCGCAAACTCAATCGCTTCGAAAAGGGCGCCGCCAAGGCCCATGATGTTCGCTCCGACGATCTGATTGCGCAAACCGTCTGGATTCACGATTGCACCGCATTCGAATGCAGTGACCACGCGCACCACACGCACGCCCCGCACATCATCTGCTACAACTTCTGCACATGTCGCTACGTAGCCGCCCTTTTCGATTCCCCCTCCCAGACCAAAACCTTGTCCTCTCTTGACCTTCTTTCCAGGCCAGCCGAATGACTTCGCGGCAGCCTGAAACACATCGCGCAATCGGGCCTCCGAAATATTCTTGAGCCGAAAATCGAGCGGATCCATCGCCGCGGCGCGCGCCAAATCGTCCATGTGCGATTCGCGTGCGAAATGGTTTGCAGTCGCCGCGAGACCCCGATAGGAGCCTTGCCGCAGAGGTGAGCGAACGGGATGGTATTCAATATGCTGGTTCGGAATGGTGTAAGGCGTCGTAATTCCCGCGGCACCCGAATTGTAGTTGTGAAATTCCCATGCTGTCAGAGTTCCATCGGCAGCAACGCCGCTCTTGATTTCAATTACGCCCGCCGGACGGAAATATGCCCATGTGAACTCCTCTTCGCGCGTCCATACCACTTTAACCGGCTTGTCCGCTGCACGAGCTAGCCGAGCCGCTTCGAGGGCCGCATCCGGTGTATGTTTGCCGCCATACGCAGAGCCGGTGTCTGGCACGAGTACGCGCACGTTCTCTCGCGAAAGATGAAAAGCCTCGATCAGATCGTCGCGCACGGCAAACGGCCGCTGCGTTCCCGTCCATACCGTTAGCTTTCCTTTTTTCCACTCTGCCACGGCGGCACGCGGCTCCAGTGGCGCATGCGCAATATAAGCGACGGTGTACGTTGACTGCAGGCGATGCGCCGCGCTTGCGAGACCAGCCGCAATCGAGCCGGATTGTGTCACTGCGCCATGATCACCGGTCTCGACATTGAGCTTCAGATAGGAAAAGAGTTCATCGCTCGAAGGTTGTGGTGTTTCCTTCCAGGTGGCATGGATTCTCGCAATTGCCTTTTCCGCGTCGCTTTCGCTCGGGGCTGCTGCGCCGACAAAATCGCCATCGCGTACGACCAGAACTCCCTGCAGTTTTTGGGCGTCGGTCAGATCGCAAGATTCTAGCGTTGCACCAAATGAGGGTGGACGCAGAACCTTGCCATACATCATCCCGATGGGCCGCAAATCGGACGTGTACTGGTGCCGTCCGGTAACAAACGCGCGGCCATCAACCTTCGGCATCGCCTTACCTGCAATTGTCCATTTCGATGCGGGCGTGACCGGATCTTCATCAGGAATGTTCCGCGCAAGCGTCTTACCTCGCGCCACCTCCGCATAACTCGTCGAACGCCCCGAGCTGGGATCCGTGACCTTCGCGTTCGCTGCGATCAGTTTGTCAGGAGATGTGTTCCACTCTTTCGCCGTCGTTTCTACAAGAAGCTCGCGCGCTGCGGCTGCAACTCGCCGAAGCTGCGGGGCCATCGTCGGTGTGGTGCGGCTGCCAAATGTCCCCATGTCGTATGGCGTCAGATCCGTGTCACCCAACACCATGCTCACACTCTCGAATGGCACGCGCAATTCGTCCGCGACACTCTGCGCGAGTGATGTCCGGATATTCTGACCTATCTCCACTTTTCCTGTGAAAACTGTCACGCTGCCGTCTTCAGCGATGTGCAGCCACGCAGTGATATCTTTCGGTAGCTCGTCCTCGCGGGTTCGCCGTGCTCCACCCGATTCCTGCATCGCCAGCGCGTCTGAGGCAACCGCAAAAACCATGATTCCCGCACCGAGTAGCTTGAAGAAATCGCGGCGGTCCGGGTGAAAGTGGTGGATCGGGCTTTCACGAAATTCGTATCGCTCCGGCTCGGGAACGGTTTTTGCTGTTGAACCCCTCATCGTCCCTGCTTTCCCATTGCTTTAGCCGCTTGTTGAATCGCGCCCACGATACGCGGATAGGTTCCGCAACGGCAGATATTGCCTTGCATGAATTGAGAAATCTCCGAAGCCGACGGGTTCGAGTTCTGCTCCAGAAGCGCAAGACCGCTCATAATCATTCCCGATGTGCAGTAGGCACACTGAAACGCCTCTTGGTCCAGAAATGCCTGCTGCAGGGAATGCAACCGGCCGTCTTTTTCGAGATCTTCGATTGTCCTAATGGGCTGCGTGGCGTCTCCCACCGGCACTTGGCACGAACGTCGGGGCGACCCGCCGATCAGCACGGTGCATGCACCGCACTGTCCTTCTCCACAGCCGTACTTCGTGCCCGTCAGCCCAATTTCTTCACGCAGAACAAATAGGAGTGGAGTATCAGCATCCGAGTGGACCGGATATTTCCTGCCATTCACTTCGAGTTCGATTAGCTTCGCCACCGTCTTTGGCCGCCCGGGAATTCGGATCGTCAGATCCTCATAATTCTATTCTAGCATTCAGACTGTTACCCGCGACTTGAAGCTGCACTAATTCCTAGGATTCAGACAGCAACATTCTCAGGGGAGAACCCGATTCCAGCAGATAGGGGCCCCACAATTGCAGAATACAAAAGCGGTGGATTGAAGCGAAGTCGCAAAGCTAAGTAAGAAAGACTCTTTCTCATTTTTCTGGATAATGCCGTCAAATACAAGCCGCCAGGCGGACAGATCGAGATGCATTTGACTGCACATGATGGCGTTGCGGAAGCTGAAATTCTCGACACGGGAATTGGCATAAGCCCGGACGCCATTCCGCACATCTTCGAACGCTTCTATCAGGCTGATCATTCCCGTTCACGCGAAAACGGCGGCAGCGGATTAGGGCTCGCAATTGGTCAGTGGATCGCGCAAACACACGGCGGAAGTATCACAGTCAAGAGCCAGATCTCGGAGGGGACGTCTTTTCGACTCCGCTTTCCCCTCGCTCCGTAGTATTAAGTGCAGTCTTCATCATGACGCGCTATGGCGATGAGCCGAATGGGATCATCATCCGGTCCCACGGGCTCGCCGATGCAACACATGCACTGCCTCAACTAATCCTGGCGGCTTCGGAAAAATCTCCACCGCCAACGGGCTCCGAATAGTAGGAATGAGGAGCCTGCGTGGGGTCAGCGGCACTGCCGCCCAACCCTTACTGGGAGCTCACAGCTATTTCGATTCGATTACTTTGCCGCGCAATTCAACCAGATTTCGGTTTAGTGTTGCGGGGTCCAATTCTTTTTCCCACCGCGCTACTACGATTGTTGCGACGCCGTTGCCAATCATGTTTACCAGCGCGCGTCCCGTGCTCATGAAACGCTCGATTCCCAGAAGCAATGCCATGCTGGCTACGGGAATTGCGGGCACGACGGTAAGCGTCGCGATCAGAGCGATGAACGAGGCGCCCGAGACGCCGCTCGCGCCTTTCGAGGTAAGGGTGGCGACGGAAAAAATCGTCAGTTGTTGGGTCATCGTCAGGTGCGTATTGGTGGCCTGAGCTACGAACAAGGCCGCGAGCGTCATGTAGAGGCCCGTGCCGTCGGTGTTGAAAATGTATCCGGAGGGAACCACGAGGCCGACCAGCGGACGCGAGCAGCCCAGCCGCTCCAGTTTTTCCATCAGCGTTGGGAGCGCGGCCTCGGAAGTGTTTACAGCGGAAACGATCAGAATCTCTTCTCGGATAAAACCAAGGAATTTAAAAATGCCGAATCCGGCGGCTGCGGCAATTGCTCCGAGCACGATGAGGACAAATGCGATGCACGTCGCGTAAAACACAGCAATCAACTTCACCAGAGGACCAAGAGCTGACATTCCGTACTTGCCGACGGTGAAGGCCATTGCGCCAAACGCCCCAATCGGGGCGAATCGCATGAGCATGTTCACGATTTGGAATATGGTACGGGTCAAAGAATCCAACAAATCGAGGATCGGCTTCGCTCGCGCACCGATTACCGATAGCGCGAAACCAAACAGGATCGACACGAGAAGAACCTGCAAAATGTCGCCCTTTGAAAAGGCGTCAACGACTGTTGTCGGAATGATATGCATCAGGAATTCTGTCACGCTCTGCGCTTTGGCTTGGCCCGCGAAATCCGCGATGGCTTTGGGGTCGAGGGTTGCCGGATTGATGTTAAAGCCCGCTCCGGGCTTCACCACATTGCCGACAACGAGCCCGACGAATAGCGCGAAGGTGGAGACGACTTCGAAATATAGGAGAGCCTTTCCTCCGAGGCGGCCCACTTTCTTGATGTCCTGCACATTGGCGATGCCGGATACAACCGTGCAGAAAATGATAAGCGTGATCACCATTGCGATCAGCCTTATGAAGGCGTCGCCGAGCGGCTTCATGGCGATCGCTTTCGCGGGGTAGAAGTGGCCGAGCAGCAAGGCGAGAACGATGGCTGCGAGGACTTGAATCCACAGGTTTTTGTAGAAAGGCTTCTTGGGTGCTGCCACGCGCCCGGCCAGGGAAACGTCGGGCAGCGCGGCGCCAACCGTCACAGTTGTGAGCCTAAAAGTTCTTGGGGCTTGCTTATTGCGTTGGCCAAGTCATCCAGGAAGAGTGCGCCGCGTGCGCCATCCACCACGCGATGGTCGCACGATAGCGTGAGCGTCATCATGCTGCGGACCGTAGACTTTCCATCGATCGCCACGACGCGATCCGAAATTGTGCCCACGGCCAGGATGGCGGCTTGCGGCGGCGGAATAATCGCAGTAAACGAATCGATTTTGAACATGCCCAGGTTGCTTATTGTGAAGGTCGCGTCAATTAAATCCTGCGCGCGCGACTTCCCGGCCTTTGCTCGTTCGACCAAGTCGCGGCGTTGAGTCGCAATCTCAGTGATGCCGGCGGCGTGCGCATTCGGAATCACCGCCGCGATTACCCCGTCATTCACCGCAATCGCGATCCCTATGTTCACATTAGGGTGAAGGCGGATTCCATCCGGTGAATAGCTCGCATTCATGCGTGGATGGCGTTTCAAAACGCGCGAGACAATCGCAATCAGCAAATCCGTGGTGGTAATTTTGATGGCGGAACTGACTTTGGGTGATAGAAGATTGTCGCGCGCGGAGAGCAAGGCTCTGGCCTCGACCTCACGCATTAGGAAGAAATGCGGCACAGTTGTCCAACTTTGCGCTGTGCGCTCGGCCATCAATCTGCTGATTGTTGTGAAGGTTTCGAGCTTTGCGCGATCGGCGAAGAGCGTTTCTGCGGCGGGTGACGGGATTTTCGCAGCAGCTTCAACGTCCGACAGGAGAATCTCTCCGTCTTGGCCCGTGCCGCGCACGTTGTTCAGATCCACGTTTAACTCACCTGCGATTCGCCGCGCTTTCGGGGAAATCTTTGGTTTACCACGCAAGACCGCGGCGCCCGGAGAAGCAGCTTTAGCTTTTTCAGGCTGAGCAATCTTTGTGTTGATGGTTGCCCCTGAAGTTACATCTAGAATCGATTCGCTCTGAGGTGGCGCCTCACCTTTCGCGACGATCCATGCGATAGTCGTGCCCACGGCAATCACTTCGCCGTCCTTTGCGTTCACACCCGCCAAAAATCCATCCGCTTGCGCTTCCACCTCGACGACGGCCTTGTCCGTTTCTACTTCCATCAATGTCTCGCCCTTGGCGACAGCTTCGCCTTCCTTTTTGCGCCATGAAACGAGTTTCCCGGTCTCTTGGGTGAGCTCAAGAGCCGGCATAACCACACTGATAGCCATCATTCCTCGGAAGCAAGACTGAACAAAAACTGGATGCAAAAACTTTTAGTCTGTCACCCGACCCGTTCCGTTCTCGCGCTGGCCGCCACCATTTCTTTCACGCGCTTGCTCGGAGCCGCTTCCGTCTCACGCGTCGTCGCCAGCGGTCCGTTTACCGTGAAATAGTGCGCACCGGCCACCAGTAGTTCTTCGGCGGGGAAACGGGTGATCACCTCGTGGCCGGTTTCGGTGACCACGATTTCTTCTTCAATCCGCGCGGCGGCCCATCCATCCGTCGAAGGCCAGAAAGTCTCGAGAGCAAAAACCATCCCCGGTTTGATTTCGTACGGATGATCGAGCGAAACCAACCGGCTAATCACCGGCTTCTCCCAAATCGCGAGCCCTATGCCGTGGCCGTATTGCAGAGCAAATGCAGCTTCTTCGTTCGGAAATCCGAATTCCTGCGCCTTTGGCCACAGCGCCGCAATTTCGCCCGTAGTGCGGCCGGGACGCACCAGGGAAATCGCCGCGTCCAGATATTCCCGGCAGCGTTTGTAAGCATCAATCATTGCGTGCGACGCGTAACCGATCGTGAAGCAACGGTAGTAGCACGTGCGATAGCCCATGTACGAATGAAGAATGTCGTAGTACACGGGATCGCCGGGACGCAGCACGCGATCGGAAAACACGTGCGGGTGGGGATTGCAGCGCTCGCCGGAAATTGCATTCACAGCTTCGACATATTCTGATCCCATGTCGTACAAAACCTTGCTGACCAGACCCACGGCTTCGTTTTCGCGCATTCCCGGTTTCATGGCGCGATACAGTTCGTCGTAGGCTGCATCCACCATCATCGCGGAGTGGTTCAGCAGCGAAATCTCATCCTGCGTTTTGATCACGCGAGCATCGGACATCAACTGCTGGCCGTCCACAACCTTGATGCCCTCGCGCTGCAGCGCAAAAAGAATGGGAGGCTCGACGATGTCAACTCCCAAGGGTTCATGTAGCAATCCAACTTCTTCCAGTTCAATCCGGATTTTCTTAGCGACGTCTTCAGCGCGTCCCATTTCGGGCGACATCGCGCCGCGCAGAAGCGGAATCCCCGCCCGCGAACGCTCGCCGAGCCACGGACAATGAAGCTGATGATGCCTGGCGGCGGAACCGAAATCCCAAAGAACGGGCTCGCTTTTTTGCGTGAGCAGCGTGAAACGGCTCATCTTGTCCTGCGCCCAGGTACCAATGTGGGTGGACGTGATGTATCGCACGTTGTTCATATCGAAGCACAAAATCGCGCCCATTTCGGACTTCGCGAGAAGATCCTTCACCCGCTGCAGGCGTTCCCGGCGTAGCCGGTCAAAATCGATTCGTTGCTCCCAATCGACCGCCATCGTTCCATGCGTTGGTAGTGCCATGGCGTTCTCCTAACCTCAACAAGCTAAGTCCGGCCGCAGAGGTTCATAGCTGCTTCGAAAATCGCTTTGGGCGTCGGCAATGTAACGTCCTCGAGGGGGGGTGAGAATGGAATCGGTACATGCATCGCGCCCATACGCTTTACCGGGCCATCGAGATAGTGAAACGCCCCTTCGGCAATTGTCGCCGCCAGTTCCGCAGCAACTCCGTAGCGTCCGTAACCTTCGTCCATCACGATGGCCCTGGACGTTTTTTTCACCGACTCGATCAGCGTGTGCTCATCGAGTGGCCATGTAGTTCGCGGATCCACTACTTCTGCGCTCACCCCAGCTTCCTCGAGCAACGCAGCAGCCTCCATCGCAAGCTGCACCATGCTGCTCGTTCCGACGAGCGTGATGTCAGTCCCTGCGCGTTTGATATCCGCCATGCCAAACGGAATCGTGTATTCCTCCGTCGGCACCGGCCCCTTCAGCTTGTAGCTCATTTTATCTTCGAAGAAAACGACGGGATTGTCGTCGCGAATCGCGGTCTTGAGCAAACCCTTCGCGTCGTACGGTGTGGAAGGCAGCACGACTTTTAATCCGGGGACGTGGCTGAACCAAGCATGAAGCGATTGCGAATGTTGCGCGGCCGAACGGCGCGCCGCTCCCAGCGTTGTCCGCATCACCATGGGCACTTTCCATTTCCCGCCGGACATGTAGTGAACTTTTGCTGCCTGGTTCACCATTTGATCCATCGTCAGCGTGACGAAATCGCCGAACATGATGTCGACCACCGGCCTGAGTCCCGTCATCGCCGCGCCCACGCCCACGCCGGTAAAACCCGCCTCCGAAATCGGCGTGTCAACTACGCGAGCTGTTCCGAATTCTTCCACAAGGCCAGCGAGCACTTTAAATGGCGTCCCAGCTTCCGCTACGTCCTCCCCCATAATGAACACACGCGGATCGCGACGCATCTCCTCGGCAAGAGCCTCTCGAATCGCTTCCGCGAAAGTAATTTCCCGGGTTCCGGTTGCGACTTCAGGCATACACGTCCTGGTTCACTTCATCGATTCCCGGGTAAGGCGCCGCAATCGCAAACTTCATTGCCCTGTCCATTTCTGACTTAAGTTCCAATTCAATCGCGCTGAGCGTCGCGGCGTCCGCGTACTTTTTCGATTTAAGCCACTCGGAGTAATTCTTGATGGGATCGCTGTCCCGCAACCATTCTTGCTCCTCTTTTTTCGAGCGGTAATATTCACGATTGATATCGCCGACGTGATGCCCCCGATAGCGGTACGTGTTGCACACCAAAAATGCGGGTCCATCACCGCGACGCGCCCGCTCCTCAAGCTCCCCCGCTACGGCAAACACTGCGCGCACGTCCTGTCCATCTACCGTCTCTGCCCTGATTCCAAATGCCGTGGCGCGGGCCGGGATCTCGCCTGCGGTGGTTTCGGAAAAATGCGTGTACTCCGTGTACATATTATTTTCGCAGACGTAGATGACGGGTAATTTCCAAAGCTGTGCGAGGTTCATGCACTCGTACAAGACGCCCTGACCCAGCGCTCCCTCTCCGAAAAAACAAACTGCGATCTGTCCCGTCTTGAGTGTCTTGGAAGAAAAGGCTGCGCCCGTAGCGATTCCTACGCTGCCTCCGACGATTGCGTTCGCTCCCAGATTTCCAGTGGCCGGATCAGCGATGTGCATCGAACCGCCTTTCCCGCGGCAGTAACCAGCCTCCTTGCCGAGTAGCTCGGCAAACATTCGTTCCGGTGACGCGCCTTTCGCCAGGCAGTGCCCGTGCCCGCGGTGCGTGCTCGTCACATAATCATCGGGACGAAGGGCCTCACACACTCCCACCGCAACCGCTTCTTCGCCGATATAGAGGTGCGCCAGGCCCGGCATCAGTGCGCGCGTATACAATTCATTCACATTTTCTTCAAACAGTCGGATCGCCATCATCTGGCGGTAGAAACGCAAAAGCTTTTCACCGCCCACTTTGCCGATCGTGCGAACTGGGTCCGAGGCCGTCGTCATTTTGAAACTCCGGACATCCCTGCCAGAACTTCAAACACCACTGCAAAATCCTGCTTCGCAAATCCCATTCCCCGGGCTGCGGTGAGGAATTCATTGGAAATCGCTGTTGTGGGCAGCGGAATATCCAGGGCGCGGCCCATATCGAGAGCTAGCATCATGTCTTTCTGCATCATGTTGACGTCGAACCACGCTTCCTCCGGCATCCTCAGGACAAACGGCCCGCGATACTTGATCATCGGCGAAGCCACCGCGCTATTCACCAGCACATCGACGGCGACTTCACGCTTGATCCCGCTTTTCTCTGCTATCAAGACGCCTTCGCTAAACGCCATCATTTGCACGGCCAAGCTTAAGTTGGTCGCGATCTTCATCGAAAGCGCCAGGCCGTTGTCACCAACGTATGTAACTTTCGGTCCGATGTCGTCCAGAATCGGTTTCAGCCTGTCGAACGTTTCGCGTCGTCCGCCGACCATCACCGAAAGCTTTCCTTCTTGCAGTGTGATCACGCTTCCGGAAACCGGCGCATCGATCATGTCGGCGCCCTTTTCGCGAACCTTGGCAGCGAGAGCGCGGCTATAGCCGGGGCTCACGGTGCTCATGTCAACCAGGAATTTTCCGGCTGTGATTGTGCTCAGAATTCCTTCGGGCCCGTCGGTCACAGCGCCCAGAGCCTTTTCGTTCGTCACCATTGAAAATGTTACGTTCGCCGCCGCGCATACTGCTCGCGGGCTGTCCGCCCACTTCATTCCTTTCTTGATCAGCCGCTCAGCTTTTCCGCGCGTGCGGTTGTAACCGGTAACGCTGTGCCCCTTATCCAGCAGGCGGCTCACCATCTCGCTGCCCATCACGCCTAGTCCCACAAAACCCAGATTTGCCATTCGGAGGACCCTCGCCTTGCAACGCTAAGAGTTCATTCTGAAATTACGCGACGTTTCCGATGCGGGCGCGAATCTTCGCGAACTTGCTCCAAATGATCCCGCATTGCTGCACGCGACGCTTCCGGGTCGCGTTTTTCGATAGCCGCCAAAATCCGCGCGTGATGGTATTGCCCGCGTTCAGGACCGCCTTCCTCGAAAAAGATTTTGATTCGCTGTTCGCGTAACAACCCCACAATCGAATCAAGCAGTGAAAGAATTAGGGGATTTTCGGCGGCCTCCGCAAGCGCCAAGTGAAAATCCAGATCCGCTTCGATGTAGCTCTCAGGGTCCTTCAGAGCTTGGTTCATCACCGAAAACGCTTCACGCATCAAGGCCAGCTGTGGTTCCTGTATACGTGTCGCGGCCAGGGCGGCAATTTCAGGCTCTAGTATTTGTCGAACCTCTGCGAGACTTGCGGAACCGTCCGCCTGATCGATTTTCATCATCAGATTGATCGATTGCGTCACAGCCTGCGATGTTCCATTGGTGATGAATGTCCCGCGTCCTGAATACGCCTCCACCAGGCCTTTTTCATGCAGCGATTTAACGGCCTCGCGCACCGCTGTGCGGCTCACGCCAAACTTGAGCGCAAGTTCGCGTTCTGAAGGAAGCTGATCACCCGCCTTCAGCGTGCCTTTCAGAATCGAGTCTTCGATTTGCTGCACGATCTGCTCGTAGAGCCGCGAACTGCGAACTACCTTGTACATGAAATCCCCATCAGCGATTACGCGCCTTCAATGGACACGGTCTTGATGTTCATAAATTCACGAATTCCGAAAATTGCCAGCTCCCGCCCGTGCCCAGACCGCTTGACCCCGCCAAAAGGTAGGCGAGGATCCGAAGCCACCATCCGGTTGATGAACACCATCCCGGATTCCAGTCCGTTTATGAATTTCTCACGCTCGGCGCTGTCATTGGTCCACGCGCTTGCGCCCAATCCAAACGGACTGGAGTTCGCAATTCGAATAGCGTCCTCCGCATTTTTGGCCCGGAACAGCGACGCCACTGGCCCAAACAATTCGCTGCAGGCTGCCGGCGAGCCTTCGGGAATGTTCGTCAGCACCGTAGGCAAATAATAGTTCCCCGGCTGGTTCAGACGCTTTCCGCCGGTCAGAAGCCGGGCACCCGCCTGAATTGTTTTCTGGACGTCGGCCTCTAGCTCTTTTAAGCCATCCGCCGTAGCCAGCGGGCCCACGTCTGTATGCTCGTCGAACGGGTCTCCCACCTTCAGCGCTTCCATCTTCGACACGAACAGCCGCTCAAACTCGTCCGCGATTGATTCATCCACGATAAATCTCTTCGCCGCGATGCACGATTGTCCGTTGTTCAACACGCGCGCCTTCACGCCTACCGCCACCGCCTGTTCCAGATTTGCGCTTTTCATTACGATGAACGGATCGCTTCCACCAAGCTCCAACACTACCTTCTTGATATCCGTCGCCGCAGCGACGCCTACCTGCACTCCCGCGCCCTCGCTACCGGTCAAAGTGGCGGCTTTCACTCGCGGATCAGACAGAATTCTCGCCACGCTCCCTGAGCCGATCAGCAGCGTCTGGAACACACCTTTCGCAAATCCAGCTCGCAGCAACACGTCCTCAATCAGCAACGCCGATTGTGGCACGTTCGATGCGTGCTTCAGCAGACCTACATTTCCCGCCATCAGAGAGGGCCCGATGAAACGAAAAACCTGCCAGAACGGATAGTTCCACGGCATCACCGCCAAAATTGGTCCCAGAGGCAGGTAACGCACGAAACTTTTGCTGCCCGGAATCTCCGCCATTTCATCCGCCAAGAACTTCTCAGCGTTCTCGGCGTAATACCGACACACCCAGGCGCACTTGGCGGCCTCTTCCACTGCGGACCGGTAGGTTTTGCCCATCTCCGTGGTCATCACGCGCCCGAATTTTTCTTTGTCGGATTCCAATATCTCGGCCGCTTTCCTCATGCGAGCAGCGCGATCGGCAAACGTCGTTTCGCGAAATTTCGAGAAGGCTGAGACCGCCAGCCGCAATTTTTCTTCGATCTGCGACTCCGAAAGAGCCTCGAAAGTTTTCAGCGTCTCTCCAGTCGCAGGATTGATTGATGCAATCGTCATCGCTTCCCCCATAGAGCTACCAATGGCTCGCGTTTGCGAAATCTTACGGCAACGGGACCAGCATAAGACGAGAATCCTGCGAAAGGGGCGACGACGAGGCGGAAATTGACACTAGTGGCCACTTGGTCTAGCCATCATACCACTGTTTTGCTGATGTTTCCAATCACAAATTCCTTGACTTGCCCAATCGTATGGTGGTAGGGCTGTCATACCACAGGGGCATTCTGCTGTTTTCTGGCACTCGAACGGGGGAAAAATGGAATCGTCATCGCTTCCAGCATGCTCGCGCGGACCCAATATTGCGGACCGATGCATTCGCGGTCTGGCATTGGCAGTGGGAATCCTTGTTCTCGCCTTCCCCGCTTTCCCGCAATCCTCTACGGGTCGCATTCTGGGAAGCGTACACGACAAGAGTGACGCGGCCATGGTTGGCGCCGCAGTGACCATCAGTGACGTGGAGCGGGGATTCTCCCGATCGCTCGTCACTGACGACGCCGGAGAGTTTGTTGCGCCCGACCTGCTGCCTGGAGTGTACAAAATTACAGCTCAGGCCAAAGGCTTCAAGACCCTCGCGCGCGAAAACGTTCGACTAGAGGTCGCTCAAGACGTCCGAATCGATCTGGTCCTTCAGCCGGGCGATGCTGCCGAGACGGTTGTCGTTTCCGGGGAATTGCCGTTGTTGAATACTACAAGTTCGACGCTTGGAGGAACCCTCAGCAACGAGGAAATCAACGATCTGCCACTGAACGGCCGCAATTACGAGAACCTTTTGCAGCTGCGACCTGGAATCGTCCGCTATCCCGGTGGAGGGTTTTCGACGACCAGCACGAACGGTCTTCGCGCTGAAGACAATGCCTACTTCATCGACGGCTTATTCAACAGCGAACCGTTCTCAGGACAGAGCATCATCAACGGTGCGGGCATCGCGGGTGATTCCGCCACGATTCTCCCCATCGATTCCATCCAGGAATTCAATCTCATCGAAAATCCTCCCGCAGAATACGGATGGAAACCCGGAGCGATCGTCAACGTGGGCCTGAAGTCCGGCACGAACGCTCTGCATGGCTCCGCCTACGCTTTCGGCCGCGACACTCCGCTCGATGCTCGCAACTGGTTCAACACCGTCGGCAGTCCGGAGACGCCACGCCAGTTAGAGCAGTTCGGAACAAGTCTGGGCGGACCAATTCTCAAGGATCGCCTTTTCTTCTTCGGTTCCTATGAAGGCCAGCGCTATACAGTTGGAAATTCCTTTCAAGTGAACAGTCCGGCGATGGTTCCGTTAGCGGCGCCGGACGGCGCACCGAACTGTTTCCTCGTAGTAGGCAATTGCGCCAATAGCATCCCGAACGCAATCGCCGATCTGCAGGCAAGCGGTGTTCCGATTAGCGCAACCAGCTTAAAAGTGTCGGGCTGCACGGTTGGGCCGCCTGTCACCTGCAACGGACTAGGATTCCCAACAAACAACGGTGCGAACGGAACGGCCATAATAACTGGCTTTCCTAACACCGTAAGCGCCGACAATGCGGTTGGGAAGGTCGATTACCGCATCAACGAGCGCCACACATTGAGCGGTACATATTTCTTCGGCAACAATTCCGGAACGGTGGATGATGCGTTGCAGTTGCAACCGCAATGGTTGACTCAAATACACACGCGCGCCCAAGTAGTGGGCCTGAATTGGACCTACGTTCCCAGTTCTCACTGGGTCAACGAAGCTCGATTCGGGTACAACCGTCTTTATCAGCCTACGTTTTCTGCGGATCATAACCAATCGGCGGCCAGCCTCGGTATTAATGACGGAGTGACGAACCCGCTTTACGGTGGATTGCCTCGCCTGAAGATCAAAGGCTTCGGCGGCATTTTCGAAACGTTGGGCGGATTCAAGTGGCCCAAGATCCAGGGGCCGGACGAGCGATTCCAGTTCGTGGATCACGTTTCCTACACTTTCGGCAAGCATGCTCTGAAGTTTGGCGGCGAACTTCATCGCGACAGCTTCAGCGGTGGCGCCTTTGGCGACGGAAAGGGCTACATCATATTTTCCGGTGGCAGTGCGATTCCCGCCACCCCTACCTTCAACGGCTCAACTGTACTGGAGGACTTTTTCGCCGGCGAGCCTGGCGGGTCAGTTCCGTTCCCAACCCATGCCCTTGTCGGCGATACCCCGAAGCGCAGCATCCACAACTGGTCTGAGGCAGGCTTCATTCAGGATGACTGGCGGATCAAACCAAACCTGACCTTTAACCTCGGACTTCGCTACGAATATAACGGGGTGATTAAGGAAGATCACAATCAGCTCGGAAACTTCAGCCCCACGGCCGGTCTCGTGCAGGTCGGCCAGCAGATTGGTTCTCCGTATCATGGCGATCACTCGAATTTTGCTCCTCGAGTCGGTGTGGCTTGGGACCCGTCCGGCAGTAGCAACACGGTGGTACGCGCCGCGGTGGGAATCACTTATGAAACGGTGAACTGGGAATCTTTCATGGCGTTCAACAACGTGTTCGGACTGGGCACAATCCCCACGGGCGGAATACTCAACGGCGTTCCCGGCCCCGGCACGATCACCGCAGGCGTGCAGAATGTTCCCAATCCGGGCCAATGGGACACTTGGGGAGTTAGCAACCCGCTTCCTTTCGCTATCCCCAGGATTAGCTGTAGTCCTACAAGTCTCTGCTCTATTTTCGGCGTCAATCCCAATATCACGACTCCGTACGTCACAAGCTGGAACGTCAACATCCAACACGCCTTCGCAAATACTGTGTCTTTGGAAGTCGCTTACGTCGGCAATCACGGTTCAAATTTGATGGGTGTGCGCGACATCAACCAACCCGCCGTCGGAGCCGGTTGGTCCGCCTGCACCGCCTCGGGATTCGACCCTGCCGTCTGCAGCAACGGAGTCGATCCGGTAGCTGAGCAAAACGCCCGGCCGTTCAACGCCGCTTTTCCTTATCTGAGCAACATCTATCAGATGGCGAATATCTACCGCTCCAACTACAACGGCCTTCAGGTAACTTTCACGACCCGGAACTACCACGGACTGAATATGGTGGCCGGTTATACGTACTCTCATTCCCTGGACGATGTAGGCGCCAATTGGGATTTCGGTGCCGGCCTGGGACTCCCCCAGGACGCAACACATCCAGGCCGCGAATATGGCAGCAGTGATTTCGACATCAGGCATCGCTTTACGCTCGCCTTTACTTACAATGTTCCGGGCAAGAAATCTTTCGCGCAACTCCTGGAAGGCTGGCAGCTAATCTCGATCGTGAGTCTCTACAGTGCCCAGCCGTGGGGACCGATCGATACCGGTGATGATATCAGCGGCACAGGCGAGGGTATTGACCGCTGGGACTTCGTAGGCCATCCAAGCGATTTCAAGTCGAGCCCCCGCGGCGGTGCTAGCCTGCCTCTTCTCCCCCAATACTTCGCTCCGGGCACCACACCGGGTATCTGCAACAACGCGGCTTCGACTCCTGGGCAGGTGGCGTCGCTGAATGCGTTCGGCTGTTATGTGAGCCCCAACGGCAGATCCGCGATGATTCCGGCTTCGCTCGGAACGTTCGGCACGATGGGTCGCAACACTTTCCGCGACACCGGCTTCCGCGATTGGGACTTCTCCGTCGCCAAAAACTGGAAATTTAAGGAGCGCCTCACCGCTCAATTCCGAGCTGAATTTTTCAACGTACTCAACCATCCTAACTTCGCGAATCCATTCGGCGGGCAAAACGGTTTCGGGATGAATGATCCTTCGGTCCTGGCCACGGGTTTCGGCTGCGGTTGCGCCACCCCGGATGTCGCAGCATCGAATCCTGTGATTGGTTCCGGCGGCAGTCGTTCGATTCAGCTGGGCCTGAAACTGCTCTTCTAGCCGAAGTAGGAGTGCAACAGTAAGCAGCCGGCATCTGCTTCGTTGGTTGTCGGCTGCACCGCTCCGTTTTTCAGTCGTAGCGACAAACCAAATTGAGGGGACCTGTTATGCGCCGATTCGTCTCGTTCCGATGTTGCTTCCCTGTAGCGACCTTGCTGATGGCGATCGTTCCGCTAGCGATTGCTCAGCAGCCTCCCCAGCCTGGTGCCGAGCGCACAATTGAAGAGATCAAAGCCGAGGCCATCACGCGCGCTGAAAATGGCCAATATCCGTGCATCGGTCAAAATCCCGCCGACCTTAAAGAAGCATTCGCATCAATCAAGACAAAAGACCGCGATGAATGGGCGGCGGCTTTCATCGCGGTGGGCGATCGCTATATGTCGGAAGCAAAATCGCTCGAAAAAACCGATCCAGCAAAGGCCGATGCGGACTACGTTCGCGCTTGGCGCGTGTATTCCTTCGGACGTTGGCCGGTTCCGTCGTCTCCCGGCAAGCAGCGCTCTTACGAAAAAGCGCTCGAAGCATTTCGCGCGCATGCAAAATTCTGGGATCCTCCGATGGAAATTGTTCGCATCCCCTTTGAAGGGAAAGAAATCGTCGGATATCTCCGCCTCCCCAAGAACGCAACCGGCCCAGTTCCGCTCGTGATCGCCGTCAATGGGCTCGACAGCCGAAAGGAGGATCTGTCCGAGAGTTTCTCCGCCATTCTGCCCTACGGCATCGGGTTCCTGGCGGTGGATGGTCCTGGCACGGGTCAAGCTCCGATCAAAGCCAGCCCCACCGCAGACCGCATGTTTAGTCGCGTAATCGACTACGTGTCCAGCCGGCCGGAAGTCGACAAGAGCAAAGTTGAATTCCATGGAGTCAGTTGGGGAGCCTATTGGGGAACCAAAATGGCGATCCTTGAAAAAGCTCGTCTGAAAGCTGTGAGCGTGCAATCACCGCCAATCCACGACGACTTCCAAAGGGAATTTGTCCTCGGCCATCTGCAAGGCAATCGGGAATACCTATTCGATCAAGCACAAGCCATGATGTCGATTTTTGATAATGTGACGACGATTGACGAATTGCTCGAGATTTTTCCGAAGATGTCGCTCGTAACGCAAGGATTGCTGGGGAAACCAAATGCGCCCATGCTGGTCATTTCCGGCGTCCTCGATACCCAGGTGCCTATCTCGGACACATATCGCCTGCTCAGCGCCGGCGACGTACCCAGGACCGCCTGGATAAATCCCCACGGGGGCCACCTAGGCCGGCAAAAAGGAGTCTGGCCGGATCCGATGATATTTCGCGAAGTCATAATTCCGTGGATTGTCCACGCTCTCACCGCAGAATCGCAGTCAAAGTAACCTCAAGAATCGCGCGTCCTTGACGCCCGGCTTTCTCCGGTCGGCACCTCCTATGCCTTCCGCGGACGTCCACGCAGCTGAGAAATCCGCCGAGACGGAGGGGTTTTGCACTTCTGCAGTTGATTTGGGCGGTAGCCGGGATCGCCGTGGCCCTGTGGCACGCACTCGACCGCTGGCACGACCACTCCGTTCAATTTTCCACTCCTTCCCAGGCGGTACTGCTCACCAACGGCTCCGTCTATTTCGGACACCTGCAAGGATATGGAGGCCATGAGCCCGTTCTGACGGAAGTCTATTACGTCGTCACCCAGACAAACCCTGAAACCAAGCAATCCACCAACGTCCTCATCAAACGCGGCAAGGAGCTCCACGAGCCGGACCGCATGTATCTCAACCCGCAACAAATCCTGTTCGTCGAGCCCGTAGGCCCCTCCTCCAAGGTCGCCCAATTGATTGCCCAAGCCAAGTAACCAGGGTGTCCGGTCCCGTGTACTTGATCGCACCTCACATCGTGATGGTCGAGTCGATCTTGCTGGATTTTCAGGTCGCCAAGCTGATCACCGAGTGGCGAAACAAGTAGCGACCCCGAAAGACCGCAGACCAGGAGTTTCGCGACGTGAGGTTTTCAGCAGGTCATACAACTAACCAGCGGCAGAAGTTCCTTCTTCGAAAGTCACCAGCAAGCTGCCGCGCAACCCGCTGATGAACTGCAGAATCGTGGCCGCTTTCGTTTCGAGGATGGACTCCAAGATCAGCTTGCCGGCGGAATCCATGACGGCAACTGAGATCGTTGCCTGATGAACATCCATGCCAATATACTTTGTTTGGTTCACAACGGCGCTCCCTTCGGTAGGTGGTGATGCCAACGATCAAAACCTACCGCAAAGTGGGCGCCTTTTATATTGCGTGATAATCCCCGACAGTTATCTGAAACTTGATAGTCGGCGAGCGTTTATCAGGCTAAGTCCAGCCTGGAAACTTGCCAATACACTAGGGATTTCCCTAGTTGTAGCTGTCGGCTCCCTCCACTGACCTGCCCCCCGAAATTTAGTCCAGCCAAAAGTTAGCTTCTCCGGGTATAAGACCACGAGAGGAGAAGCGCCATGAAAGGAAGCCGCTTTAGTGAAGAGCAGATCGTTGGGGTGTTGAAGGAGGCAGAGGCTGGAGTTCCCATGAAGGACCTCTGTCGCCGCGTTGGCATCAGTACAGCTACGTTCTACCACTGGAAAGCGAAGTACGGTGGTCTGGAAGTGAGCGAGACCCGACGGCTGCGTCAGGTGGAGGAAGAGAACGGACGGCTGAAGAAGATCGTGGCGCAGCAAGCCCTGGACCTGGACGCGCTAAAGGTGGTGCTGACAAAAAAGTGGTAGGCCCGCGGGCGAAGCGAGAAGCGGTGTGTGTCGTGCGGGAAGAAGCAAGACTCAGCGAGCGACGCGCCTGTGGGCTGATCGGGATGCACCGCGGGAGCTGGCGGTACCGGCGGAAGGAACGGAACGAAGCGGCGTTGCGGGCTCGGCTACGCGAGTTGGCAGGCGAGCGTCCGCGATTCGGCTATCGGCGGCTGTACATTTTCCTGCGCCGGGAGAAGACCGCGGATGGAACGCTGCGGTGGCGTGTCAATCACAAGCGAGTGTATCGGCTGTACCGGGAGGAAGGGCTGGCGATGCAGCGTAGGAAGCGCAGGAAATTTCGGTCTGAAGCGCGGCTACCGCGGGCACTTCCGACGCGTGCAAATGAGATGTGGACGATGGACTACACGCATGACGAAATGGCCGGCGGGCGGAAATTCCGAACACTGAACCTGATGGATGGCTTCACGCGAGAGGCCCTGTGGATCGAACCGGACACGTCGCTGCCCGGTCTGCGTGTGGTGCGAGTCCTGGAGGGGCTGCGAGAACGACGTGGAACACCGGCGGCAATCCAAGTAGACAATGGAACGGAGTTCACCAGCCGCGTTGTGGATCAATGGGCCTATCAGAATCAGGTGGCGCTGCACTTCATCGAGCGCGGCAAGCCCACGCAGAACGCGTTCATCGAAAGCTTCAACGGGAAGTTCCGAGATGAATGCTTGAATCAGAACTGGTTCGTGGATCTCCGACACGCACGGAAGGTGATCGAGGACTGGCGGGTGGATTACAACACGGTACGCCCACACAGCTCACTAAGATATCTGACACCGGAAGAGTTCGCGGAAAGTGTGGCCGCGCGACCGGCGTCTCCCCCCACGCCGGTCGTCTCTATCGACCCAGCATGGGTAGGTTCGGATGTCCAGGAACCCGAGAGTGCTAACTTATGACTGGACCAAAAACGGGGGGCAGGTCATCTGAATTCCCAGAACTTCTGTCTCTAATAGATAACACCGCAAATACTATCGTCTTACGTATTTTCCCAACTGCTGGCGGACCTTTTCGAATCGCCGATATAGATTCCAGCCATCCTGGGTCCACGTTGCATTCTTCAGCTCTAATCCCGTTCGAAAGAGCAACACCGCATTCCTCAGAACTTTTCTTTCTTTACTCCGTCTTTCGAACATAACGCGATCACCTCTTAGGTCCGGCCCGCGAAGCCACGGGTCACGATTCCCATAAGAGGAAAATGCTGAGGGAGGACACTTATGGAAAACGTATCTGTGCAGGGGAAAAGCCCACGATTACTAATCGCAGATGACCACGCCATGTTCGCTGAAGCATTGCGGGTCTTTCTGCAAAAAACTCATACCGTCGTAGGGCTCGTGCGGGATGGTCATGCCATGGTGACGGAGGGGATTCGACTGCGGCCGGACGTGATTGTTGTGGACGTCGGTATGCCGCTCTTGAATGGGCTCGATGCGGCCAGGAAAATCAATGAACAAGCTCCCAACATCAAGTTCGTTTTCCTGACAATGCGAGACGACCCAAATCTTGCTGCCGCGGCTCTCGAACTCGGTCCAATCGGATTTGTGCTGAAACACTCGCCCGGACAAGAGCTGCTAAAGGCGATCGATCATGTTTTGCGCGGCAAGCCCTATCTAACGCCCAAGCTCAGAGCTGGAGACTGGGTTGAAACGAAGGCTAGGGCGCGACAATTCTCGAAGGAAATGACCCCGCGACAAAGGGGCATTGTTCAGTTGCTCGGTGAGGGGCGATCCATGAAGGAGATCGCCGGTCTCTTGGACTTAAGCGAAAGCACTGTGGAGTTCCACAAACACCACATCATGAAAGCTTTCAACCTTGAGAGCAACGCTGCCGTGGTCTTATTTGCCTTGAAGCAGGGATTGATCTCGCTCCCGAAAGGAAGATGACATGGACGTACAGACCGACGAACGGCTCCTGATAAACGTCGAAAGTTACCTGATCGAACTTCCATGTAACGCCCAAAGTATGGACGAAGTGAACCTGGTTGCTGGGCTATTGGTCTCGGTCCAAGACGCTCTCCGGCACGTGGTCCAAGAGCCAATTTGTCCAGTCGGATCCAATCGTGAAACGCTGGTGTTGGCGAAGCTTGCCGACAGCATCACAGAAATTAGCACCTCAGGCGAGGAGGGAAATTACTCATGGTTTGTAGATCGTGTCAGATGGAAAACGTGACAGAGTTTGGCGCGGAGATTAACATCCATTTTCCTGCTCAGGAAGGCCTAGACGAGCCCCCCATGTTGGTGTTTCCGAAGCTCGCGGTTTGTTTAGGTTGCGGCTTTACAAGTTTTACGCTTGAAGCGACTGAGTTGCGTCAGGTAGCAGAAGTGAGTGCGAAGGGGTGCTCCGCAGATTCTCTCCGCTTGGAGGCGTCTATGGTTGCAAAGTACGACATCTTCAGAAAGACAAATGACTCCGTCGTTCGGGTAGAAGCCGTCGAAGATATTGTTGCAGTGAGGAAGCGGTTGATTAGCCTGGGGTCGGTTGATGAGTACCGCGTTTGGGATTCAACAGAGCAGCGGTTTGTGGACGTATTGGACGATTGCGCTTAGACCTTAACATCGCCGTTACTTTTTGCCCGCGCATGCGTCGCTTTGATAAGCATGGGCTCCAGGCTTAAGGCAAAGGGCATGGAAAAGGCCACGACAAGGATAAGCATGAAGACTCCTACGCGTACAGCTCAGCGGAGCGAGAGTCTGTGAATGAGTGGTACCGACAGCACGAGAATCATCTACCGCCGGGCCTTGAAAAACAGCTCCAAGAACGGGGCACTCTGCTGCCCGGATTGCAAAAGAAAATCCAGCCGGTGCCGATGGACCTGGAGCGGCGCTTGCCGCCGCCGCCGCCAGGAGGCTGCGATTGTAGACATGTCTTCATCGGGGACCACGTGGCGCTGCTGGGCATCCGGACGAATTACGTCTACAACGTCTTTCAGTTCGAACTTCAGTAAGCAGCACGATTGGCACCTTCACGCGTTTGAGTCGGCGCTAAGAGCAGCCGGCGAAATCGATTTCCTTAGGCATAACGGTCGTACCGGGAAGCGCTTTCAAGGGGTTAGCGGAACCCCAAACCTCTCTCTCTCAAAGCCATCCTCCCGCTGGAAGCCTCATAAGCTTTATGACTTAGGGCCTTACCTCCCAATGACTATCGTTTGATTCGCTGTGTATTGACGATCGAATGTCCTCGCGCGAGACTGGCGTTGGGCTGTGACTTCACCTCAATGCAAGCCTCGGATCGGTGGTGGGCTCAATTTTTAGCACCACTGAGGTGCAAAATGAAGAATCTAGTGAAACTTCTCTGGCAAGAACAAAAGGGGCAGGACCTCACAGAATATGCTGCTCGCCTTACTCGCATTAGGGGCAATTACAAGTATGAGAACGATCGCAAGCATGATCAACGGTTTGTTTGCGAACGCAGCATCGAATATCGGAACTGCAGCCGGTCCGTAGTTGCGCGTGCTCGCACAAATCGCAGTGCACTACCGGACACTATCGGCAAATTGCATCCATGTCCACGAAGCGGCGCGACAACGGGCACGAGAGCGGGCGACCGTTCCGGCCTTCGCGGCAGCGCAACGCCAACGCCGGAAAGTAGAAGCACTCTTTGCAGAACTGAAGAACCAAATCGGACTGCGCAGGGTGCGCTTGCGGAGAATCAAGCATGTTTGCGAACAGTTCTTTTCTCGCGGCCACAGCGCAGAACTTGAAACGACTGGTCCGCCCGCGGCGGCGGGCACAACGCAGGCGGTTTGGGAGTGTGCGATGACGGATTGGTGATCGATCTTTCGCCGATGCGCTATGTTCGCGTGGATCCGAAGAAGAAAACGGTGCAGGTGGGCGGAGGCGCGCTTTGGCGCGATGTGGATCATGCGACGCATGCATTCGGGTTGGCGGTGCCGTCGGGGATTATTTCGACAACCGGTGTGGCCGGGCTGACGCTGGGCGGATATTCGGCGGGCGGCGCATACATCAACTTCATGATGGACGAGGGCGAAGAGCGCATCCGGGCGACGTATGGCGGGAATTATAAGCGCCTCACGAAGATCAAGAAGAGGTATGACCCGGGGAATTTGTTTCGGGTGAATCAGAATATCAGGCCGAGGTGAGACGGAATCGAGAGCGTATCGTTCTGAGATAGCTGGTGATCATCCCTCTTCTCGATACCTATCTGGAAGTCAGTGTCCGTAGCTGCGCCCCTCCCTGCCAATCTGCACGTGGCCATTTTGCATGTAGCGCCTTATAAGATGCCGTGCCGCGTCGGGCTTACCCCGGTGACCGACCAACTTCATCACGAAGCATTTCCCCTTATCGACGCTGACGCAACCTGCCGGGATGACGCGGCACACCATTTCGAAGACATTCGTAAATGAAAACGATGGATCAAATCTCGCTGCTGGCGCTGCTTGGCAACGCAATACTCGCGTCGATATTCCTAACCGGATGCCGCGTGCTGCTAGGCATCGTGTCAACCAAGAAGCACCGTGAGTAACGAGTTTCGCCCTTTTTGTTCGTAGGGAAATAGTCGGAAAATCGTGGACGCCCTCCCTTACAACTCGGGGAGAACCCGATCCAGCAGGCAGGAGACCGTGATTGCAGAATGCGAAAGCGATGGATCGAAGAGAAGTCAAGCGGAAGGAAGTAAGTGAGGGGAAACAAATGCGCGGCTACGTATGGCCCGCTACATGTCGCAATAGAGCAGGCCTGGTAGGGTGACTCCGCGATCGAAGCGAGTTCTTACGTTAAAGCACGCGTGGACTCTCGAACGACAAGTTCGGGCGCCAGCTTGCGGCGAACGGGTTTAAACTCCCTGTCCTCGGTAGCCGCATTTATCCCCTCCATGATGATTCCCACAGCCGTGCTGCCCAGCGCTTCCATCGGCTGCCGAACGGTGGTCAACGACGGCACGGACAGCCCCGCCGGAAGCACATCGTCAAAACCAATCACCGAACAGTCATCCGGCGTTTTCAGGCCCGCCCGAGCGAGCGACCGGATTGCGCCGAAAGCAGTCATGTCGTCGAAGGCCATAATCGCAGTGAAGCGCTTCTTGTGCTTTAGCAGCTCTTCGGTAAGCCTGAATCCGCTTTCGAACGCCGAATTGGGGTCTAGCGAATCGGGCAGCTGTGCCACCAGCATCGGATCGATCGGCAACCGGACAGACCGCGCGAAGGAACGTACGCCTCGCCAACGAGGCGCCGCATCAGCCAGCAGCTTCGGGCCTCGAATAAAAGCAATCTTGCGATGCCCCAGCGAGTAAAGATGCTCGATGGCAAGGTGCGCACCCGCTTCATTATCAACCATCACAGAACTCATGCTGCCGGATTTCAATTCCCTGGCGATCATGACCGCAGGAATATTTCGCTTTTCGAGATCAGCCAGTAGATCGACGTCCACCAAGAGCCAATTAGCAATTATGATGAGTCCCTCCACGGGACGGGCCAGCAGCGTCTCGAGATAGCGTTCAAAGCGTCCGCGCTGGTTATGCATGTCGGTAAAAATGGGAAGGTAGGAACTCTCATAGAGCGAGTTCTCGATGCCACGAAGGATGAGTGTGCAGAAAGGATCTGTGACGTCAAAGACCATTACACCAACGGTGTGATTGCTTCGGGCGTTCAGAAAATGAGAATTAGACTTGGGACGATAGTGCAGCCTCTTCGCGGCTCGCTCGATTCGATCCTTTGTGGAAGGCGGGATGTAGCGCGCGAGTGGAGCATTGTTGAGGACAATCGAGACCGTCGCGATCGAGACGCCGCTCGCCTGCGCCACGTCCCGCAACGTAACGGCCGATCCTCTTGTCCTCCGCCGGCGCATGTTCAGTGCTCCGCTTAAACAACAGAATTTGGATCTCTGGAAAATTAGCGCCCATCTTTATCACAACCCGACGGAGCGCTGCCATCACGATAGGCTCTAGGCATCGTCGGGCGGGATGTCAAAGCGCACCAGATCTGCTTTGAAGCCTTTCGTTTTGACGGCGCCGTACGCAATTCCAACCGCCATCCACACCGTGCCTAGAACGATGGCCCAGGGCCCAAGACTACGCCATATGAAAAAACAGATGAAAAAGCCGAGCACGGGAAAAGCGAAATTGGTCCAGCGCTTTTCGTTCGAGCGCAAATAGTAATGAACGAAGGCCGCTGCGTTCACGCCCATAAACGCGAGCAGAGCCCCAAAATTCAGCAACTCGGTTCCCTTCTCGTAAGAAACCAGAAAAGCACCGATAAGTGCGATCGCCCCGACGAAGATCACATTGTTGCGGGGAATGAGATTCTTCGGGTCGAGCGCTCCGAAGAATCTCTTGGGAATGCCGTTGCTACGGCCCATCCCGTAAAGCAAGCGAGCGGCCCCTAGCTGCGCGCCCATTCCCGATCCGATATTTGCGATGAGCACGGTGAAGTTGAGCAGATGGAAAAGAAAAAATCCGCCAATCTGCCGCGCAACTAACGGAAACGCAGACTCAACCATGTCTTGCGGAAACGGCTTCGATCCCCAAACAAGTTGTGCGGCATACACTTCGAGCGAAGATAAAACGCCCGTAATCACGCATACCAGCACAGTCGCAAGCATCACGTTGCGTCGCGGGTTTTCAACTTCTTCGGACAAAGTGGAAATTGCATCGAACCCGATATAGGTAAGCACTGCGATCGATGTTCCGCGGAACACTCCGTGGAAACTGAATGTCTCTGGATTGTAGAAAGGCTGCGTGAAAAAACCGGCGCCGTAGTGGTGCAGACCCCAAATAAAACGAATAACAAAGGCGAAAAATACAACCACCACAATCGACATTCCTGCCGCGAGCACATCGTTAATGCGCGCCGAAGTCTTGATTCCCCGAAGATTCAAAAGCGTAAAAAGCGAGGCGTAAGCGACGGCCAGCACCCAATAAGGCATGCCCGGCAGGATATTTTGGGTGAGCTTGCTGCAAAGCACCGTACAGATCAGGGGATTCAAGATGTAATCCATCACCATCGCCCAACCGGTGATGTATCCGAGCGCGGGATGAATTTCCTCTCCGACGTAGGTATAGGCAGATCCAGCGCTGGGATAAGCGCGGGCCATCTTTCCGTAGCTAATCGCCGTGAAAAGCATCGCCACCATGGCGATGAGGATCGTCGTGACGACGTGGCCGCCTGCGTTGTTATTGATCACGCCGTAGATTCCCATGGGCGCGATGGGCTGGATAATTACAATGCCGATGATAATCAGATCCCAGAGTTTCAGCGCTCGCTTCAGTTGGACCGGCGCCGGGTTGGACGTGGCAACGCTCCTCTCGTTCATTCGCGGACGACAGCCTTGACGAGGTGGCGCGGATGGTCAACGTCACAACCATTCATCGTCGCAAAGTGATAGGCGAAAAGCTGCAACGGCACCACTTCGAGGATTGGCAAAAGCAATTCAGGCGCCGAGGGGACGAAGATCACCTGGTCCGCGACCTGCAAAACTTCATTGTCGCCTTCAGTGGCGATGGCGATTACCCGGCCTCCGCACCCCCTTACATACTCGAGGATTCCCAGGGTCTTCTGGAACCGCAGTGTGGAATCGTAGTCGGCGGCGTCTCGCGTCGCGAGTGCGACGACAACGAGTTTTTCATCGACGAGTGCGCTCGGGCCGTGACGTAGTTCACCGGCCGGCATACCTTCCGCCTGTACATACGAGACTTCTTTGAGCTTCAGGGCGCCTTCGCGGGCAATTGCGTAGTGTATGCCGCGACCAAGATATAGAAACGCCTTCGCATCCCGAACGAAGAGAGCGGCCTTCGCCGCCCGTGTGTCCCAAGACGACAGGTCCCTCTCGATTTCGCCAGATATTCGAGCCAATCGAGTCAGAGAACTCTGTACGAAATCCGAATCAATGTGGCCTCGTTCCTGAGCAAGAAAAAGACCGAAGAGATAAAGCATTGCAAGCTGCGCAGTGAAGCTCTTCGTGGCGGGCACGGCACATTCGGGCGCAGCGTAAGTAATCAGCGTAGCGCTGCCTTCGCGCGCAATCGTCGAGTTGGCGACATTCGAGATCGCTACAGTTTTTGCGCCGTGACGAAGCGCTCCTCGTTGCGCAGCAATCGTATCCGCAGTCTCGCCCGACTGCGTGATAACGACCACCAGAGAATCCGCAGCGGCGCGCGACGAACGCAGGGAATATTCGCTGGAATATTCCACGTCGACCGCGATGCTGGCTAGATCTTCGATCATGATTTCGCCGGCCAGCCCGGCGTTGCGGCTCGAGCCGCTGGCAGCAACGACGATTTTCCTGGCACCGGAGAAAGCACTACTGATTGACTGAGCCGCAGAGGGAAAGATCTTGCTCCCGTCAGCGTTACGCTGAATCGTTTCGCGCAGGGCTTGGGGCTGTTCGTAAATCTCCCGCAACATCGCGGGATAACCTTGCGACGAGCCCGATCGCAAACTTTCCGGCGAATCTTGTGGCTGGCCACTCATAGTTCTGATGTCCGCGTGGATTGGGGTGTGCACCGATAATTCTACTTGACAAGAACGCTATACTGAACGTAAATCCAATTTCAATAAATTTAATAAAACTGAAGTCTAGCAGAACGGCGGGCGCGCGGAGGCCATTTTTAGAACCTATCAGGAAAAATAACTCGGGGGTACGACGATGCGGAAACGTCGAATCATCCTTCTAGCTGCAGTGGTTGCGCTCGGATTCTTGGTTAGCTCAGCCCTCGTCTGGGCGAGTATCACTGGGAGTATCTCCGGGATTGTGACTGATCCAAGTGGGGGCGTGGTCGTTGGCGCCACGGTGACCGCTATCAACACCCAAACTGGTATTCGCGCCGCCATACACACAGACAAGAGCGGCTTCTACAATTTTCCGGATTTGTCTGTTGGGACCTACGATCTCGAAGTTGAGCAAAAAGGATTCAAGACCTTCCAGCAAAGCAGGATCGTTATCGATGCCAACTCCGCGATCAAAATTGACGTAAAGCTAGAGCTGGGCGAAATAAACGAGAAGGTGACCGTAGAGAGTCAGGCCGTTCATGTAGAAACCCAGAGCACTCAGATGGGTGAAGTAATCAACTCTCAAAAAATGACAGCCGTTCCACTGAATGGCCGCGATTTCACCAACTTGCTTTCTCTTCAGCCCGGAGTTGTCCCTTTCCAGTACGCCAACGCACTCCAAGATTCCAACCTAAGCGATCGCACGGTAGGCGGCAGTAGTGCTTTAAACGGCGGAAATCAATCCATCAACGGGCAGCGCGAGACGTCCAACGGATTCATGGTGAACGGCGCCAATGTCGAAGAGGGGAAGAACAACGGGACCTCGATAATCCCTAACCTCGATTCAATCGAGGAGTTCCGCATCATTACGAACAACTTCGACGCGGAGTATGGAAACTACAGCGGCGGACAAGTGAACGTCGTAACGAAATCGGGCACGAATTCGCTGCATGGAAGCGTTTTTGAATTTAACCGCAACACGGCCTTTAATGCCCGCAACTATTTTAGTCCGCCGGGAGATGCTCCAAAGCTTATTCAGAACCAGTTCGGCACCACAGTGGGAGGCCCGATTAAGCGCGACAAGCTTTTCTTCTTTGCAGATTATCAAGGCACGCGACGAATTTTTGCTCCTACCGTGTCGGCTGCGGTTCCCGACGGGACGTTCCTGAACAACGGTGATTATCAGTTGTCACCGACAGAGTCGAGCGACCTCGCGATGGGGGCAGCGAACGCGGCGGCGGGGACATCGGCGGCCGGTGCCGTTCAGGGACAGCAGTTGGCGACAAATCTCTCCACAGCCCTCGGATACGGCGTGAATGTCAACGAACCATATTACTTCACCGGATGCACCAGCGGTACGGGTCTCAACCCGTGCGTATTTCCGAATGCGATTGTCCCCAAGGCTGCATTTTCGCCGGCATCCGCTGGCGTACTGCCTTTCATACCCGGACCGACTGTGGCGGGCGGTGGCGTGAACTTTTTTTCATCTGCCTTCGACCAACGACTCCGCGATGACAAAGGCGCCTTTCGTCTGGATGCCAATACGCAATACGGAATGCTTTCTGCCTACTATCACATCGATGACGACACTTTAATCAACCCATATCCGAATTCCGGAGCTACCGTACCCGCCCCGAACATAGGCGCCTTCACTGCCACAGACATGACGCGTGCGCAGGTTCTGGTGTTGAGCGACACGAAGGCGTTTGGATCTACCGCGGTGAACGAGTTCCGATTCAGCTACGTCCGCAATGCCGCGCACCTGTTCACTCCGAGTGGTGGCTTGACGCAAAACGGCCAGCCGATCACTTTGACTTCACTGGGATTCGCCGCACCGATGGGGAGTGGCGCTACCTTCAACGGCGGCGTCGCGCCGATCGCACCTCAATTCGAAGGCGTGCCCAATATTGCATTCGCAGGTGACCTCTCGGGTACAACGATCGGTGTGCCGGCCGATACTCCCAATCAGTTCAACAACACATTTCAGTGGCAGGACAATTTTTCAAAAGTGATCGGGACGCACAGCATCAAGTTCGGCGGTCAGTTCCACTATGACCAGATTAACGATCGCAACCTCTATGGAGAGAACGGAGCTTACACCTTCGACGGCAGCGAGACGGGCTCCGATTTCGTCGACTTCCTGATCGGCGCGCCCGGCTTCTTCATCCAGGCGAGCAAGCAAATCCTCGATTCTCGTACGAAATACATTGGTCTCTATGGACAAGATAGCTGGAGGGCGACGCCGAATCTCACCCTGAATTACGGATTGCGGTGGGAGTTCAGCCAGCCCTGGTATGACGCACAAGGGAAAATCGAAACGCTGATTCCGGGAGAGCAGTCCGTGCTATTCCCGGCGGGCACGTGCGATGGCTGCACGGGAGCCCCGACCGGATGGGTGGTTCCCGGCGATCCAGGTGTGCCCAAGACGCTGGCGCCGACGCAGTATCACAACTTCTCACCTCGACTTGGTCTCGCCTATTCGCCAAGCTGGGACTCGGGATTTCTCTCGACGCTCTCGGGCGGCCCGGGAAAGACGAGCATCCGAGCGGGCTTCGGCCTCTATTACTCCGCGTTTGAAGACCTCACGCAGTTCCAAGAGATCGGCGATGCGCCGTTCGGCTTGTTTTGGTTCCAAAGCGGCAGCTTCTTCAATACCCCTTTCATGGATCGCGACACGGGCACGGCTGTTCAACGCTTCCCATTCACTTTCCCGCCGGTACCCGTGAAGCAACCCGACCCGAACTTCAATTGGGCGCAGGTGGAACCTATTTCAAGTTCGCTGGTATTCAAGCATAACAACAAAACTCCGTACAGCGAGCACTACGAGTTATCTATCGAAAGGCAATTCGGTTCGAACACCGTGTTGTCAGTAAGCTACGTTGGGAATCAGGCGCATCGCCTGCTTACTTCGATCGAATCGAATCCGGGAAACCAGGCTTTGTGCCTGCAACTCAACCAGGCTCCGTTCAATCCGAATCCCGGGACTGTCAACTGCGGCCCTTTTGGCGAGGGCAGCCAATACACGTTGCCGCCAGGCGTGGATTACCCGTCCGCGGCGACGACGGCGGTGCAACTCGTCCCCGCTTCGACCTGCGGCACGCATGGACCAGCCCAATGCGTGGTCAACGGCACCTACACCGTTTTTGGTCCGCAAAATAATGTACAGGTCTTTAATAACAATCCGTATGAAGCCACGATCGCGCAGTCGTCTTACAACTCGCTGCAGGCCAGCGTGCGTCACACCGGGAACTATTCCACGTTCCTGTTCGGCTACACGTTCAGCAAGTGTAGGGACGATGCCTCGGAACTCATCGAAGGAATCAATCCGTTTGATCCCCGGGCGAGCACTTCGCTCTGCGCCTTCGACGTGAAGCACAACTTCGTGGCTAGCTACGAAACGAAGGTACCCTTCGACCGCTTTTTCCACACAACCGAAGGCTGGAAAAACAAGCTCGCCTCAGGGTGGGCCGTCTCCGGAATTACGACGTTTGCAACCGGCCTTCCCGTTAGCCTGTCCTACCCGAACGATAATTCCCTCACCGGGACCGCGGGCACTTCCGCGCCGATCGACCTTCCTGAATACGTCCCCGGCGGAAGTATCTATATCAACAAGAATCCGAGATCGGGGCAGCCATACTTCAACAACATTCTTCCAACCCAGAATCCCGATGGAACGGTAACCTGTCCGGGCCCCGGTGGAATATTCTGTGACGAGCCTCTCGGTCAAATCGGAAACGCCAAGCGACGGTTCTTCTACGGCCCCGGACTTAACAACTGGGACATGGCCTTGCTGAAGGATACGAAACTTACCGAATCGAAGACGCTCCAGTTCCGCTTTGAAGCGTTCAACATCTGGAATCACGCCCAATTTTCCGGCCAGCTCTCGCCGGGTTTCGGCGTGTTCGGCTCGTCCGGATTTGGAGTTATTTCTGCTGCTTACGATCCCCGCATTCTGCAAGCGGGCTTGAAGTTTCTTTTCTAGCCGATGCTGACAGGCAGAAACGCGCTCGGTCACTTTCCCTGTGGGTTCATTGTAGTTCTCTTTCTGCTCGCACCGTCCCTGCGCGCTCAAACGATTCGCGTAGACGCTACGCCGAGCCATTCGACCAACTCGATCGTCCCCGCGCAGGCCTTGGGCGCCGGCATCGACCGGCTCCCGTACGGCGCCACGGACAAAACTTTCGTCGAGCCAACGATCAAGCAAGTGCTCTCCTCCGGGTGGCAGACGATCAGCTACCGTCAGAACACCGAGCTTCACATGGACGCCTGGCACTGGAACCCCCAGGGCACTTGGAGCGATCCCGCGGGCAAAGGTTATTTCACGGGAAGCACCGCCCTCGGTGAGCCCATCCGCCACTCCTACGGATATCCGCTGCCTCATCGCGGCGTCACTCACGATGACGGCACAGATATGGTCGGCTACTCGCGACTCACCGATGGCGACCTGAACTCCTACTGGAAGAGCAATCCCTACCTTGCGCAGCCGTACACGGGCGAAGACGATTCGCTTCATCCTCAGTGGGTGATTGTCGACCTGGCAGCCCCGCGTCCGCTCAACGCCATGCGGATCGCCTGGGCCGAGCCGTTCGCGCGGCAATACGTGATCCAATACTGGAACGGCGAAGATCCGATCAAGAAGCCGGCGCAGGGCGCGTGGATTGCCTTTCCGAACGGTGTCATCAACGACGGCCGGGGCGGCAGCCCCACGATTCAGCTTTCCTTCGCGCCGATGCCCGTGCAATACATTCGGATCTGGATGACGCGATCATCGAATACCTGCGACACGCACGGGCCCGGCGACCGCCGCAATTGTCTGGGTTACGCGATTCGCGAGCTTTTCATCGGCACCACGACTCCCGACGGAAAATTCCACGACCTCGTTCTTCACACGCCCGATCAGGGACAAACCAACACCTACTGCTCGTCCGTCGACCCCTGGCACGAACCCTCGGACCTCGACGAAAAAGCCGGCGATCAGGTAGGTTTCGATCTTTTCTACACCAGCGGATACACGCGCGGCCTCCCGGCTATGATCCCCATCGCCATGATCTATGCCACGCCAGAAGATTCTGTCGCCGAAATCGCGTATGTCGAGAAACGAGGCTACCCGATTTCGTACATCGAGATGGGCGAGGAACCCGACGGCCACTACATGTTGCCGGAGGATTACGCCGCGATGTACGTTCAGTGGGCCCGGGCGCTGCACAAGCTCGATCCGAAGCTGCAGCTCGGCGGCCCAATCTTCACAGGCGTGAACAAGGACATCGAGACGTGGCCTGATGCGCAGGGCCGCACGTCGTGGACCGCCCGTTTCGTCGATTACCTGAAAGCACACGGGAGCCTCGCAGATCTCAGTTTCTTTTCCTTCGAGCACTACCCCATGGATCCGTGCAAAATTCAGTGGAGTAATCTCTACGACGAAGCGACTCTTGTCACTCACATGCTCGACATCTGGCATCACGACGGCGTTCCGGCGAATATTCCGATGTTCATCACAGAGTCGAACATCGCCTGGCAAGCGGACGAAGCGTTCATAAACACCTGGGGCGCGCTCTGGCTGGCCGATTATGTGGGCTCGTACCTCAGTGCCGGCGGTAACGCGGTCTATTTCTTTCACTACATTCCGCTCGGCGTCCACCGCGGCTGCAACAACTCTCTGGGAACCTTCGGACTGTTCTCGACGGACGCGAACCTTAAGATCGAGCAGCCGCTTTCGCAATATTTCGCGAGCCAGCTCATCAATCTGGAGTGGGTGGAGCCTGCGGGAGCCGCGCATCGTCTCTTTGCCGCTTCGAGCGACATCCAGGACGACGCCGGCCACACACTCGTGACAGCCTACGCCGCACTACGCCCCGATGGGAAATGGTCACTGCTCATCGTCAACAAAGACCAGGAAAATTCGCATGGCGTTCGCATCGTCTTTCACGACTGGGAAGGAAATCGCGATCGCGAGTTTTCGGGCCCGGTGGACTTCATCACCTTTGGCAGCGAACAGTATCAGTGGCATCCCGGCTTTGACGATGGCAAGGCCGATCCCGACGGCCCGCCTGCGCGGAGCTCAATCAATGCGACGCCTGCGAGAGTTTTTGAGCTTCCGAAAGCATCTGTTACCGTAATCCGTGGCGTTGTCGCGCCGTAACGGTTCATAGCCTCAATCGAATACCGCTTCAACCACAGCCTGCATGTGCATTACTCTCGACTCCGTCGCTAAGAATGGGTGCCTTTATTGGAGCGAGGACAACAAGCGCTCAGGCAACCGCTGGTACTACCGTTCCATTGTGCGGTGCGGGCGTGGGGACGAAAATTAGAATGGTTGAAAAAGATGCTGGTCGCCATACTCATTCTCGTGGTCTCGTTTGCGGCGCTGATTCAGTTCGCAGCGTTCGCCTGGCGAGCTGCGTTTTTAAGCGTGGCAGCTGCGGAACTGCCTGAAGATCCGGCTAAGTACATTATTGTCAGTAATTTCGAGGAGGCTTCGGCCTACGAAAGGCTATGCCCTGAGCTCACGGCTCAAAACGGCGCGAAGCTTAGTTCGGTGAGCGCGTATCACTCGATGCTGCAGTTGGCCAGGTCGATCGGCGACGCGATTCTCCCCCCAGCGGCAGGCTGGGCGGAGCGCGAGATGGCGCTTTGCACAAGGTATGCAACTGTGACTTTGGCGCGGCGGATGGAACGGAATCAGATTGCGGCGGCGGAGCTTTCATCATTTTAGGCTAAGAAACGCTCACGACGAGGAAGGCACCGTCGTGGCTATGTGAAGTAAAAAGCGGGGCGAAGATGCCCCGCTTTTTCTTTGTGCGAAGGACGATGAAAATGCCGGGTAGACCGACGCGGCAAAATCTGCAGTGTCGGATGCACCTTTGCCGCTTGGAAATTGCGATCGAGAGCGCCCAAATAGAGCTAATGAATCCAAGTTCATCAACGCAAATGAGTTCGCTACCCCCGAGTTAAATGCGAATCGGCGGGTGAGTGGAAGCTGGCTTGCACGTCGAGAGATGCCGTCAGTTTAGCCAGTCAAGCAAGCTTCGGAGAGCGAGAGCAAATACTGTTTCTCTTTGAAACATTCGACGCTGGCGGACTTTAAAGTTTTCGTGAAAGCGCACCGATAGTGATCGTTAGTAGATAAAGCGTGGCCATTAAGACCCAGAAGTCGACTGTGACGCGATCTTAAGAGGAGGAACGATGTCTGTGGGAGCGATATTGGGAAGCGTGCTTGAGAGCGCGTTGGCAGCGACGAACACGCCGTCAAAATTCAAACAATTTCAGCAGGAATTCCAGCAACTGGGAAAAGATTTGCAGTCGGGAAATTTGGCGCAGGCACAGACCGATCTCGTGACGCTGGAGCAGAACTCGCCGTTTTTGCACGCCGGCGCGACTGCGAGTACTTCGACCGGCAGCAGCGGAAGCGCCAGCAATAGTCCAATCGCGCAGGCATTTAATCAGCTTGCGCAGGACCTGCAGGCCGGAAATGTGACCGCCGCCCAGCAGGATTTTTCTACCATTCAGCAGGATTTTCAGAACGCTCAGAGTCAAGCGCCGGCACAGGGCGGAGGACATCATCATCATCACGCGTTCTCAGGCCAAAGCTCGACGTCGCCTTTGGCCCAGCTCTTCTCGCAGCTCGGTCAGGCGCTGCAAACCGGAAATTTATCGAGTGCGCAACAGGCGTATAGCACCCTGCAGCAGGATTTTCACCAATTCGCGAGCGCTGGCGCTTCGAGCGTCGGATCAGTTAACACGACGGCATAGCCTCGCCCGCTCGCGGGCCTCCTTGATCGAATTGGGAAGTTGAATTCAACCGCCGCTTGAACTTCGCGCGGATCCCTCGCACCACTCACTGCAGTGCCTCGGTTCCTACCCATCTGAGTTTGGAATCCTTACGGCGGTATCCTCTGCGCCTGTTCTCTCTGTTTGGAGCTGAGCGTCCGTTTGCTGCCACGCGCGGGAAAATTGCGGTGTACACTCACGAGCCTTGGTCGACGATACACCGCAGGCCGAACCACGAGACATTATGTCCATGTCACCGGATGAAATCGAAAGTTTGGCGCGAGAACTGATGTCTGCGTATCAGACGGGGCAGATGGTGAATGTCCCGCCTTCCGAGCGCCCTGGTTTCGACCTCGATGCGGCGTACCAGGTTGAAGGAATGCTCAAGAAATTCCGTGAAGCTGCGGGACACAGATCCGTAGGCCGGAAAGTTGGATATGCGAACAAGGCGATGTGGCGCATTCTCAAGCTTGAAACCCTGGTGTGGGCCCATATGTATGACGACACGGTGCATTACTGTGGCGAGAACTCCGCTACTCTCTCGGTTCCGCATCCTCGTTCGCTCAAGATCGAACCCGAAATTGTTTTTGGTTTGAAAGAGCCAGTTATGACGGAAAACCCGCCTGACGCCGCGGCCGCGCTAGCTCACACCGATTGGCTGGCGATCGGATTCGAAATCATCGATTGTCCTTTTCCCGAATGGAAGTTCCAGCCCGGCGATTTTGTTGCGTCATTTGGACTACATGCAGCTCTAGTGGTCGGCCAGAAGATGCCGGTGCGGCAGGATTCTATTCCTACGCTTGTGGACGAACTTTCGCGTTTCAAAGTACGGATGTCGAGGAATGGTGCTTTTGTCGAAGAAGGCTTCGGACGAAATGCTTTGAAGAACCCTGCCTCCTGCGTGGCGGAACTCAGCACGGCCATTGCGCGGCGTTTTCCGGATCAGCCGCTGCGCGGTGGGGATGTCGTCAGCTCTGGGACGCTGACTGCGGGGCATGCTACAGCTAAGGGAGAGGAGTGGAGGGTGGATGTCGAAGGAATTCCCTTACCTTCGCTGAGTCTTCGCCTGACTTAGAACTCTGACGCGGACACGGTCAAGATGGAGCCTATAAATATTTTGGATAGGCCCTTGACAAGCATCGGACCCCGTCTTATAAACTGGTCTGGTTACCGGACCAGTTGACAAGTGCCGACCCCCGCCAAATTCGACTTCGAAGTCATCCGCAAAGGTAAGGTCTACGAAGAAGTCGCCAAGCAGATCGAACGGCTCATTCTAAAGAAACTCAAACCCGGCGACAAGCTGCCTTCCGAACGCGAGCTGGCTGAAATGCTGCAAGTCAGTCGCAGCTCGATTCGAGACGCGATTCGCGGCCTGGAACTGGTGGGCATGGTAGAGCCGCGGCAAGGCGCCGGGACGATCGTTCGCGAGCTCGCGACCGAATCCATCACCAACCCATTTGCAGATGCCCTTGAGCGCCGTCAGAAATCGGTGGGGGAGCTGTTAGATTTCCGCAAAATGCTGGAGCCACCGCTGGCTGGCCGCGCCGCTATGCACGCCTCCGCTGAAGAGATTTTGGAGATGGAAGAGATTCTGCAGCGACAAGAGGACAAGCAGGAGCAGGGGGAGATCACCATCGCCGAAGACACGGAGTTTCACTACAGCGTCGCGCTCGCGTCCGGGAATGGCGTGGTATTGAAAGTGATCGACATCTTGATGGAACTTTTGCGCGACACGCGGGAACGTTCTTTGCAAGTGAAGGGGCGCTCGCAGAAGTCGCTCGCCGGGCACCGGCGGATTCTTGCTGCGATTAAACGTCGCGATGCGGAAGCGGCAAAAGCAGCCATGCGGCGGCACATTGAGGATGTGGAAGAGATTGTACTGAACAAATTTTAGGCGAAAAGTTTGGGTCCAAACAGGTCAAGAGTCACGCCATGGCAGAAATCACCCAATCATCTTCCGGAGCAACTCTCACGTTGAGAGTTGCGGAGGCGCGCGTCGAAGACGTGGGTCACGCGATTGCGCGGCTCGCTCCGGCCGATTTGCGGCGTATGGGTGGCCGAGCGGGCGATGTGCTGAAGATTACCGGCGGAATGACCGGTGTGGGACGCGCCGAGATTTCCGACGACGGTTTCGAAGGCATGATTCAGATCGATGGAACGTGCCGCAGCAATTGTGGGGTGGGGTTGCAGGAGCGAGTGACTGTCGCTCCGATTGAACACCAGCAGGCGGTAGCTGTTCGTTTGTCGCCATTGTGGGTGGGTGCCGCGCCTGCAATCATCGCGCCCGAGAGGATGCTCGAGGATCTGCTGGATGTTCCGGTTATCGCCGGCTGCGTGGTCAGAGTGCCCACGTTTGCCAAGGCCGTCAACTTCCAGGTGGTGCGTACGATTCCTTCTGGGCCGGTGGTAATCGGAAAGCGCACCGATATTCGCGTTGTAGAAGGAGAGCAAACGGCGGCGCGAGCGCCCGCTGTCTCCTATGAAGATATCGGCGGGCTCGAGCGCGAAGTGGAGCGAGTGCGCGAAATTGTCGAACTGCCTCTCAAGCATTCGCGCATCTTCGAGCGGCTGGGTATTTTGGCGCCCAAGGGTGTGCTGCTGTATGGTCCGCCAGGTACGGGAAAGACTTTACTCGCGCGCGCTGTAGCCGCCGAAAGCCGCGTGCATTTCATTCACCTCAATGGCCCCGAAATCATGCGGAAGTTTTACGGCGAGAGCGAGGCGAAGCTGCGCGAGGTTTTTGAGGAAGCGGCGCGGCACGCGCCTGCCATCCTGTTCATTGACGAGATCGACGCCGTCGCACCCAAGCGCACGGAAGTGGTCGACGAAGTGGAAAAGCGCGTTGTAGCGCAGCTTCTCAGCCTGATGGATGGTTTTGTGGCCCGCGGCCAGGTAATTGTCATCGGCGCGACGAACATTCCTGAAGTTCTTGATCCGGCATTGCGGCGTCCCGGTCGCTTCGACCGCGAAATCGAAATCGGCGTTCCCAATACCCAGGCGCGGCTGCAAATTTTGAGGATTCACACGCGCGCCATGCCGCTCGCGGCTGACGTCAACCTGCAGGAAATTGCAGAACATTCTCATGGTTTTGTCGGTGCTGACCTGGAAGCGCTCGGCCAGGAAGTCGGAATGATTGCGCTGCGCCGCTTTCTCTCCGCTTGCTCGCTGGATATCGACGGCGCTGCATCCGCGGAACTGGGAACGCTGTTAGTCACGCGTGAAGATTTTCTTGCCGGTTTGAAAGAGGTAGAACCCAGCGCCACCCGCGAATTTTTCATTGAGAAGAGCGGGACCTCGTTCGCGTCGTTGGGCGGGATGCAAGACGCGAAGAAATTGCTTGATGCGGTGATCGAGCATTCGCACATGCGCGACGAAATCTATGAACAGGTTGGACTTGCACCGCCGCGAGGTATCCTGCTGGCGGGGCCTTCGGGCACCGGCAAGACCGCCATGGCCCGGGCGCTTTCGGGTGAAAAGCAGATTCCGCTCATCGCAATCGACGGGCCGCAGTTGTATTCGAAGTGGCTGGGCGAATCGGAGAGAGCGCTACGCGAAGTTTTCAAGAAGGCGAGGCGGGCGGCGCCGTGCATTCTATTCTTCGATACGATTGACGCGGTGGCCCCGAAATTTGGAGCCGAGCAGTTTGGCAGCGATGTGTATCAGCGAATTCTCAGTCAGCTTCTGCGGGAAATCGATAATCTGCGCGACGTGAAGGGCGTGATTCTGGTGGCGGCTACGAATCGGCCCGAGCGAATCGAGCCCGCACTTTTGCGAAGCGGGCGCTTCGATTACATCGTCCCGTTCGCGAAACCCGACGCGGCCGAGCGCGCAGAAATTATGAGGATCTGTTGCCAGCGCGTGCCGGTCGCGCCCGATGTTGACTACGAAGAGTTCGCAAGCCGGACAGAAGGCCTCACAGGCGCCGACATCGAGAGCCTCTGCAAGAAAGCGACGCTGCTCGCAATCGCGGAATTTCAGAATCGCACCCGCGTCGCGCCTTTCGTCGTACTGCGAAATGATTTTCTGGCGGTTCTCGAATCCGATCGCGGCGGTCTGAAGTCTTTCATCGGCGACAAAGCGGAAGGCGGTGGCGGGCATTCGCGTTCGGAAATTTCGCTGAAGTGAAGCAGTTAATAAATTAGGGCGAGGGTTAAAAATGAGCTACACGGAACTCACCGTTTGGACGCGCGGGATCATCATGGATAAAGAAGGACGCGATATCGTCAACTCCATCGCCGCTTCAGCCCGGCTAGAGGGAAAGTATGCGCAGGCGATGGAAAACTACGTCGACAATCCCGATCGCACCAACGCCCCTACGCGCAAATATTGCCGCGTGAGCGACAACGTGATCGAGAACGAGCTCACCTACGAAAATGAACAGCCCAACATTATCGTGCTGGTCGAAGGGACGATGGTGAAGGGATGGGATTACATGCGCGGGATGCCCCCAGGTGGAACTCTGGTGATCAACACGCACTACTCTCCGGAATACATGATTCGTTTCGTCCCGGGCCCGGAGCGGCTCGCTCAACTCGTATGTGTGGACGCCGCTAAACTGGCCGACCACAAGTGGCTCTATTACCGGCTGGGCGAGCTCGGCCTCGATCGCCTTTCAACAGAAGGAGCGGCCGAGCGCAACAAATCGGTGGCACCGGATATCGCGGCTCCGCTGATTGCAGCCGTCGTCAAAACCACAGGTATCGTCAAGATGACCACGATCGAGCCGATGATTGCGAACAAGCATGCGTTTAATTTGGCACTCCAAGAACTACATATCATGCCGCTGAATCCGGTGGCGGCATAGGACAGGACACATGTCGACTAAAGGCACAAAAATTCCAGAGCGGCTCCAAATACCCTTCGCAGGAATCACGCCTGCGCCTTTGCAGGAAAAGGGGCAGGATCTTTTTCCCACCGGCAATTGGCGCGCGATACGGCCCGTGTATCGAGACAAATTGCCGCCCTGCAACAACGCTTGCGGAACCAACGAGAAAATCCAGGGGTATCTGGATCTGGTGAAGCGCGGCAAGTATCTCGACGCCTACGCCCTCATCAAGGAAGACATGCCGTTTCCATCGGTGACGGGCCGCGTCTGCTACCACCCGTGTGAGCAAGCTTGTAACCGCGGGAAATACGATGAAGCCATCTCGATTCGCGCTGTTGAGCGATTTCTTGGTGATCTCGGGCAGGCGCTAAAGCACGACGTGGTGAAGCCTGGAACCCCCAACGGCAAGAAAGTCGCAGTCGTCGGTTCGGGCCCTGCCGGGCACAGCGCTGCGTACCAACTGGCGCGACTCGGTTACAAGGTGACGATCTTCGAGAAGTCGCCGAAAGCGGGAGGCCTGAATCGCGGCGGGATTCCGGATTGGGTTCTGCCGCAGGACGTGCTGGATCGCGAGATCGAGCGGCTACTCGAACTCGGAATCACGATCAAGACGAATACCGAAGTGGGTAAAGACATCAGCTGGGACGATTTAAAAAAGAATTACGACGCCTGCGTGTTGGCCGTAGGTCTGATCGATCCCAACAGTGTGCGTGCGGAGGGCGAGAACAAGGAAGGAGTGCTATACGGACTTCCTTTCTTGCGCGACATCGGCATGGGTACTTCGAAGGTGAAGCTCGGCGCGCGAGTGGCCGTAATCGGCGGAGGAAACACCGCCATCGACTGCGCCCGCGAAGCGCTGCGCCAAGGCGCCGTGGAAGTAACCATGATCACGGTGGAAGCTCACCCTGGGGAAATGCCGGCCGTGCCGGAAGATTTACACGACATGCTCGAAGAAGGTGTGGAGCTGATGCACGGGCGGGCGGTGACCGCGGTGCATGGCAATGGTAAGGTCGAAGCGCTTCAATTGCACCCTGCGCGCTTTTCGGGCGCCATCAATGCATCTCCGATCAACATCGATCGCGAGGCGCCTCCCCAGCGATTTGCGGTTGACCACGTCATCATCGCCGTTGGCCAACGCGCGTCGCTCGCCTGGTTACCGGCTGAGTTCAAGAACGAACGCGGAACCATCAAGATGGACCGCTTCGGCCGGCTCGGCGATACGAACTTCTTTGCGGCAGGCGATATCGCGCAAGTGGGTTCGGGGCAGCCGTTGATGGTGGTGAATGCGGTTGGCGATGGCAAGCGCGTGGCCTTCAACCTGGATAAGGTGTTGCGCGGAGTGCCGCTCGAGCCGCGGTCGATTCCGGTCGACGTCATCTTCGATCTCAATCGCATGAACATGACCTACTTCCCGCACTTCCCGCGCGTTCAGCAGACATTGCTCCCGCCGACGACTCGTAAAAAAACGCAGGATGAGGTGATTCAGGCGTATACGGAAGAGCAGGCCGTGGAAGAGGCAAGCCGCTGTTTCAGCTGCGGCACATGCAATGCTTGCGACAATTGCTACCTCGTTTGTCCCGAGCCTTGCATCGTGCGCGACGTTCGTTCGAACGGCTTGTACAAGATTCTGGTGGATTACTGCAAGGGCTGCCGCGTGTGTATCGAGGAGTGCCCTACGGGATGCCTGGAAGGCGTGCCCGAGCTCGACTTCGATACAGGTGTAGTCCGAATGGATACGGCGTTCGCGATTTCGCCGGGATTGCACGGACGGCAAGCGGAAGAGTTGAAGCATCTCGGAGACCGAGCCGCGAAAAGTATTTAGGATTTGCGAATCAGCTCAAGAAGGTAGAACAAAACATCGAGCGGAGTGAACTATGCCAACGGTTACGGAAACAAAAAAGAAGACGGTACGCATCAACGGGTGCGTCGCGGCCGCACAAGCCGCCAAGTACGCCGACGTCGATGTGATCACGGCCTATCCGATCCGGCCTTACACCGCGACGATGATGGCGCTGGCACAGATGGTGGCCAATGGAGAACTCGACGCCGAATATATCGTGGCTGATAGCGAGCACTCGCAGTTGAGTATCGCGCATGGAGCCTCGTCGAGCGGGGCGCGCGTGTTCACGGGCAGCTCAGGCGTGGGCGTGCAGTTCGCTTATGAACTCTATTCGCCAATCTCGGGCAGCCGCATGCCGGTGCAGATGATGATTGCCGACCGTACGCTCGATCCTCCGGGCGATTTCGGCTCCGAGCATACTGACGCGCTTTCGACTCGTGATATGGGCTGGCTTATGGGCTGGTCGTGTGACGCCCAGGAAGCGTTCGACAATCACTTGATGGCTTATCGCATCGGGGAAGACCGACGAGTGCTGCTGCCGCAGATGGTGTGCCAGGATGGATTCTTCGTGTCACACATCACGACGGACGTTGAACTGCCGGACTCGGGCCAGGTGAAGGAATTCCTGCCACCCTACAAGCATCCCTATCCGCTCGATCCGCGCCATCCGGTATCACACGGCCCTCAGATCATGCCGGAGCAGGGACCGCCGCTCCAGTTGGAGCGTGCCCGCGCGATGGAAGAATCCATGGCGGTGATTGAAGAGGTTCACGACGAATTCGCGAAAATTTTTGGTCGCCGCTACGATCCCTGGCTCGAAGAGTTCATGACCGACGGCGCTGACATCGTATTTTTCCTGCAAGGCGGTCACGGAGTGACGGCGCGTTTTGCGATTCAGCATATGCGCGATCAGGGATTAAAAGTCGGCATGGTCCGGCTGCGCACCATCCGTCCGTATCCAACCGATCGAGTAAAGGACGTTCTCAGCAAATTCAAAGTGGTCGGTGTAATTGAAACGAATATGGGGCTAGGCAGCGTAAGCAGCGGCGGTTCGCTCTATGCGGAAGCTTGCGCGGCGCTTTACGAAAGCCCCAAGCGCCCGCTGGTTCTCTCCTTCATGGCCGGAATGGGCGGCGAGGCCATCGTCCTGAAGGAATTCTACTGGATGGCCAAGAAGATGGCGGAAGCTCAGAAGAACGGAAAGATCGAAAAGCGGACGCATTGGGTTGGTTTCGAAGAGTAGAGGGTTGAAGGAGCTCTAATAGAATTCCTGCAGAGCCGAGCTCTGCGATTGGGAGGAGTGGTTATGCCAACGATCGAAGTTCAAAGGCAGGTGCTTCCAATTCTTGGAAGCCCGAATCAAGGGGCGCGCTTCTTTAACCCCGAATTACCATCCACCGAGCCATTTGTTCCCGGACACCGCACCTGCGCCGGCTGCGGTCCTTCCATTCAGTACCGCATGACGAGCAAGGCGGCCGGCGATAATACGATCCTGGTGGGGCCCACCGGTTGCATGTATGTGGCGAACAGTTCGTATTTGTGCACGCCCTACAATGTGCCGTGGGCGCACACCCAGATTGGCAGCGCGGGCAGCTTTACTGCAGGCGTCGCCGCCGCCTATGAGGCCATGATTCGAAAGGGCAAGTGGAAGGGCGCCTTCCCGAACATCATTTGCGAAGCCGGCGACGGCAGCGCTTCGGACATCGGACTCGCGTCCATTTCCGGCGCGCTCTATCGTAATCACGATTGCCTGATCATCTGCTACGACAACGAGCAGTACGCGAATACCGGCATCCAGGCGTCATCGCGCACGCCGTATGGCGGCATGACAACCTTCTCGCCTCCGGGACCGGAAGTTCCTGAAGGGAAGAAATTGTATCCCAAGGATCTCGCCCGCATGATGGCTGCCGGCCATCCGCACTGCTATGTGGCCACCGGGAGTGTGGGCTATCCGATCGACCTGATGAATAAGGTGCGTAAGGGCCTGAACCACAAGGGCGCGGCCTATCTGATGATTTACACACCATGCCAGAAAGGCTTTGTGTATGAGACTCCACGCTCGATTGATCTTGGCCGGCTTGTCGTCGAATGCGGGCTCTATCCGATTTGGGAGTGGCATCCGGAGAAGCGTGCATACGATTACAGCTTCCGCCCGCAGAACATGCGGCCCGTATCGGAGTACTTAAAGTTGCAAGGGCGTTTCGGCCATCTACACGCAGAGCACGTTGCGAACTTGCAGAAATTCGCCAACGAGCAATGGAAAATGATGGGTATCCAGCTGCCGGAGGCTTTAATTCAGGCGGCGGATCCAAAGAACGTGGTGGCGATGGCCTCGGCAGCAGCGGCCGAGCAGGTGGCGCAAACTCTATGAACACCAAAGCGACAGTAACTCCTCCAGCTCCGCCTGCGACTCCCGAAGCGCAGGAAAGCTATATCGTCAGCGAAGGAAAGAAGCGTGGCTCAACCCGTGACGTGCGGCCCGAAGCGGCCTTTGACCGCTACTACACAGTGACGCGCGTACACCCCGGTGACGCCATTTTGACGGACAACTGGCATACCAACGAAGTGCTGAACCACGCGCGTAACAATTTCGAGGGAGTCACGTTTGCAATGCGCACCCTCGAGGCATGGGGTGCGATGATCGAGAACGATCACCGCGCTTATTACACGGCGGGCGGACGGATATGGGTGATGGACCTGGAGCCCTGCGAGGGCAAGAAGAAACGGCTGCCGGGTACCGGACCCAGCAAGAAGTAACATACGCTTGCGCCGCATCCTGCTTATTGACGACACGCCGGAGATAGCCGAGCTCCTTAGTTTTTCTCTGCGCGACGCGGGCTACGAAGTCTTTCCGTCGGGCTACTCCGTCACCGTCAACGAATTGATCCGGGAGCATCAAGCCGACGCTCTTGTACTCGATTGCACATCCTTCGATATGAGCGAAGCGCTTTTCGACGCTGTGCGCCACAGTTCGGAACATGCCGAATTCCCGGTAGTTATCATCAGCGACACGCCCGAGGTTGCCGATGCGAGCCTTCGTGCGCGAAAAGCCCAAAGAGTCTTGCTGATTCCTAAACCTTTCACCGGGTCGCAGGTGGCGAGTGCGCTCGGTCAGCTGCTGGGATAAATATGCCACTGTGGAGCATGGATGAATGGCAGTACCTCGAGCGCGAGGTCGTCACTGACCCGCAGGGCCGGCGGTGGACGGTGGCGCTGATGGACGTGTTGGGACAGGAAGGCGATCCCGACATGCCGAACAAGTTGCTTGAAATTCAATATTCATCGGGCCGCTTTTTCACGCTCATCTACTCGGATAGCGGGGCCTTGCAGCGGGAACGCGGCTATGCATCGCTTCCAGAGGCGACGAACGCATATGGAGACATGGTTGTGGGCGTCATCGATGGCAGCCTCGATCCGTCGCAGCCTGTTTTCCGGCAAAACCTCGAAGATTAACGCACAGACTACTGCCCGGCTGGCGTTAGGGCCTTTTTCGCGTCGCGACTGGTGGCTGTCCCGACGCCGCTTGTTTGCGCCAAGATACTTGCAAGATAGATCGTGCGGACCTTCGAATTCTTTTTCCGCAAAATGCCGTCGAGATGCAGCAGGCAGCTCGGGTCGGTGGAAGTGATGTACTCCGCGCCGGATGTTTCCGCATTGCCAGCTTTTGTGTCCCCCATCGCGCCCGAGATCATCGCAAACTTCGTGGCAAACGTGCCGCCAAAGCCGCAGCAATCCTCGCTATAGGGCATTTCGACCATCTCGAGGCCGCGCACGTGCCTCAGTAAATCGCGCGGTCCTTCCTTGATTCCCAATTCGCGGAGAGCGTGGCACGCGTCGTGATATGTCACACGATGCGGGAAGGACGAGCCCACATCCGCAACTTTGGCCACTCGAACGAGAAACTCGGAAAATTCGAATACTTTGCGCCCCACTTCGATTGCTTTCTCTCGCAGCGGCGAATCCGCGAGAAGCTGCGGATAGAAGTTTCGAACCATCGTGGTGCAGGAGCCGGAAGGACAGACAATAATTTCCGCGGAACCAAAGACGCTGACAAATCGCTCCGCAAGCGGCTTCGCATCGTTCCAGTAGCCGCTATTGAAACCGGGCTGGCCGCAGCATGTCTGCGCTTGCGGAAAATCGACATCGTAACGAAGCCGTCGCAGCACCCGCACCATATCCAGCCCAACTTCCGGTAACAGTTGGTCGACAAAACAGGGGATGAACAGCGCGATTCTCATGGGCGAAAACTATCAACCGCCGCCTGATCAAAAATTAGGCCGGCGCTGACCGGCAAGCGTTAGAACTTTGTACCCCGAATGCGGAAAATGTCCAGCGGTTTCGAAATTTTCACGAGTCCAGTGAAGCGAATCTTCAACAAGCGTGACAATCTTACAGCAGAAATTCCAATAAGATTTACGCCGGGATTGCCAATTCGACTGCCTTGTTAGGCGTTTACGCCAAGGCTATAATCCGCAGCCGAATAAACTTCCGTGGACGCTACGCAACCAAAAAGCAAGGCCCCGAAACCACTTCAGAGCCTGCACGCACTGGCCGAAAAAGAGGCCATCATTGCCATCCTGATGGCGTTTGTCGCCATGCTGGGTATGGTGACGGCATATCGCACCGCAACTGCCGAAGAAGAGGTGTTGCTAAAGGAAAGCAGGCTGACGCAGTCGCGATTTCTGGAGCTTACCAAGCGGGAAGAGGCGCTCGTACGCATCGCTGACAGCGCACGGTTCGAGGTTGCCAAGGAAATGCACTTGAAGAAGGCTAGAGACTTACAGGAGCGCGCGGAAAAGGCCCGATCGACCGATCGCGGGAAAGCGTCTCTGCTTGAGCTGCAAGCTCAAGAGGAGGTTACTCTCGCCCGGATTCAGCAGCCCTATCTTAATTTCGTAGAACTGCCGGGAATAGGTGACAAAACACTTACCATTAATCAGATCGTTGACCGGTTTGTGGCTGAAGAATTGGCGGCTCCTGGCTCAGGGAGCAAATGGGACAAGACCGCGGACAGCATCTGGCAAAGCCTGGAACGGAAGATCGGAGAATCGCAGAGGAAATTGGTTGGTTTGGCGCTTACGGTCGTTGTTTTTGTTGTCGCTTTGGGCTGCCTATCACTAGCAGAGCTGTGGTGCCAGCGCCGTAGTTTGAGATTACAGATGATGTCATTGGGAATCGTCGTGACCCTGGCAGCGGTCATTTGGGCTGCGCATCTTGATCATGTAGGAGGATGGTACTTTCTTGGCTGCATGGCGGTATTCGTCATTCTTTGGCCGTTCAGCAAGCTGATGCGCGGAACTCTGCAACGGGTTTCGCAAGAGCTCGCGACCAGAATGGGCTTTATGTCTGTCGAGGAAGCAGAAGAAAGCGAAAGCCTACATCCCCCGGAAACTGAGCTGCGGCTTTTCGCCGGAGCTAGAATGCATTTGGAGTCTCCGAAGAGTCCCTTTACGTGCTTTGTTGTGCTTTCGATCGTGCTGGCTGTTCTTTGCAGCGCGTGGGTAGGCTATCGCTATACGCTGGTCAGCATCGAGGCGGACAAAAGCGCGGAAAGCGTCGTCGAATACATTACAAACGGTCTGAAGAATAGCCACACGACCTCGACGTATTTCGAATTGGGCATGCTAGCCGCCGTGCAGGAACGGCGCGCACGTTACCAGGCCGCTCTTCAAGAGCATGAGCTATCCCAGAATTCCTCTTTTGGAATCGACAAGCGGGTTGCAGCCGAGATTCTCGACAATGCTACACAGGATGTGTCCCCGAAGGACGAGAGCGAAAAGGACGACGTAAAAATGCTTGATGGTGGGGACGGACCCGAACATGCTCGTCATTACCCAAAGGAGTTAGTACTGGGGAGGACGACATTTGGACAGGAATGTGGATTTGCTCTGTCCGATGCGATGGATGAGCAGAGTTTGCGTTGGCATAACAAAGCGCACTGGTATCTTGCGGGAATCACGATGTTCGCGATCGCGCTCTACCTCTTTGGGCAGTCGCTCAGCATGGGACGCAATGAAGAAACGTGGACGCTCGTCTTCTTCGGATTGATCGTAGTTGCCGTCGGGATCGGGCTGGCAGCAGCGGAAGGGGCACAAAGAATTCCAAAAGCTGAATACACAGCGGACGCGTGCGATAAAACGAAAGCGAAATCAAACGACGCGACGGTCCGCGCTGCCGTGCAGTATGCATGGGGCGTAAGTGATCTCGAAATCCACGATTACGAAAGTTCACTCAGGGAGTTGGAAGACGCCGTTGCTTTGCGGCCGAGGTTTTTAAATGCCAATTTTTACCTTTCCCAAGCGGCTAAAAACATAGGAAATCCTCAGGGCGATGAAGGCTTCATGAACATGATCCCCGAGGCGAGGATCGCCGAAGCAGTGAATCACGAAAAAACTGCACTCGATGGCTTTGCGAAGAACGGCCTCGAAGAGTCGCCAGTAGTGCTTGGCAACTATGGGTTTGATACGTATCTCTACGGCCTGGTGAAGAAAGATCGCGCGCTGATCAAACGCGGACTCAAAAGCACCCAAGATGCGATACAACACGACCGAGCTGAGCAATATTTATATTTGCGCTACAACGTCGCCGTGGCTGAACTCGCAATGGGCAAAATAAACGAAGGCTTGGCGGAGTATGCTGAAACCGCGACAAAACCGGGCATGAAGGACGCGGGAGATGTGGTTGCAGGTGCTGTAGGCGATCTGGAAACGCTCTATCATTACTGCGAGGGGCTGAATTCCAAGGATTACTGCAGGGATATTCAGTCGAAAGAGCCTGCAATTACTCTTGAGTTGGCCGCCGCCGCATGGCCTCCTCCCAAAACTGTAAACGGTACACCCGGCAAGGCTGCGTTGCGAAATGTTGCGCTTGAGGTGGACCCTAGCGGTCTTCGATGGCAAGCTCAGCCGGTGAATTTCAAGCTGGACGATGGGACCACGACGCTCTCCGTCCTATGGTACACACGAGAGCCGGGTAGCGCTGTGTGGAGGGTACTCTCGAGGGTATCAGGAAGAGTGGATCCCAAGGACGTCACGCTAGACGAAAACGGAAAAATCCATCAGCTCCAATCGTACCTGGAAGCTACGGACACGGATTCTTGCCTGCCTGCAGGAGATTATCGCGCTGACTTTTATCTGAGTGGCGTTCCTTTTTATGTAACGTCTGAGCCGCTGGATACGCCATCAGCAATGCGAGCTTCACCTTTCAAGGACTTGAATCTGGCGCTGTGCCGCCCCAACAGGTGGAGTCGCTGGCGGCCCGATTTCGATGAGCCAGTTATCGCCGGCGGATATGTCGACGATAAAGCTCATCCCACGCAAGGAATTTTTCTTTTCGATTTTTATTACCCAAGGACGATGTGGGACACGACTCGCACCAAGGATCTGGTTTCCCGAGTCCGCGCGTACCTGGCAAGCAAGAAAATTATGTCGGCGAGCGAATTCCAAGAGGCGCCGAACACGTGCACGATTGATCTGAAGGGTCAGACTATGATCCGGCAAACATCGCGATCCACGGGCGAGACGATACTGGCGAGAATCTGGCCCGCGAAGGACGGCAGCGTGCACGTTGCGCTCGGCTATACACAGAAACCCGCTGAGGGCGATGCTTCCGACATGTTGGGCGATAAAGGCGTCGAGTGCAATTCCCTGCGGTCAGTGAGAGAGATCTATGACGTGGCTCCGTAGCGTCATGGTTTCCTTCGTAACGCCTGCCGGCCCATCTTAGAGCAACGGAGAGAAATAGCCAGACGGCTGGCGGAGGGGGTGGGATTCGAACCCCGAACCCATGTTGATGAGGCGTAACTTATTGATTTTACATGACGGTAAAGACGTCAAAAACGGCAAAAGTGGTACTAGCCTGTACAATTTTGTACAAAAACTCAGTCAACTAAGGGCAGCGATTTATTTCTGGCTCAGAAGATACAGGTCGGCGTGACCGCCGGGACGCGCATAGACGATGGTGGAGAGCATGACCGCTCCCCTGCAGTCCGCGCAGAACCATATTTAATTTCGGACCTAAACTTCTACTGCACCGAGAAATCGTAAATGTACGGAGACATCCCGTTCCCGCGTGAAAGATAAAGTCCGTACTCACCTCTGCCGAGTCCGGCGGCTGGGGTGATTTTGTAAACGCCCGGTTTCACCTCAGAGCGGGATAGTTGAACCTGGTGAGTGAGGGAAATGCCTTTGCTGGCGCGCCATGCTCCCTGAGCTCCGACTTCAAATTGCCGACGCTCTTTCTTTTCTTCAAGACGAACCATAATCAAGTCTCCGGCATTGACTCCTGCATCGGCTTCTATCTCGGCAGGAATGAAATAGAACACAGGGCTTGACCCGGTGACCGTCTGTGCGTGTGGCCCCAGGAGCTGAACATCTTCTTTGCTCGTTTTCACGTGGAGAGTCAGGTCGGATGCCAACATGCTTCCAGTTCGGTGAAAATCAACGATTTGGCCGAGGATTTTGGTGAACCCGCCATCAGTTCCCAAATACATGCCAGCTTCGCTAGGAGTGTTGTCAGAAGTAGATGTGGCGGGAGACGGCGAAGCATTCGTCTTCCCCGTAGGTGCAGTGGTCGAAATGGCAGGTGGTGCTGGCGTAGGCGAGGAAATAGGCTGAACGCTCGGAGTAGAGATGCTCTGAGCGACTTGCTGTTTCTGGGGTGTGTTTGTGGACGTAACGACCTTGCAGGCCTGGCCGCCAACGACCTTCTCATCAGGGTCGAGGAACGTGTTTCCGGCGTCAAGTGGACGGCAACTGAGAGAAGGCGTCTGGGCCAACAGCCCGGTCGATAAGCACAACAGAGCTAATGCTAAACCAGCGATTTTGCAGCAGAGTTTCATGTTCATCACTCCAATGTACTGACTGTGAAAAGTACTGAAACAAGATTCCCGGGACAGTCGACATTCAGTTTGGAAGAAACCACTGGTGCTTGAATAGCTGTACTAACGTACAGGTTTACATCAATGGTAAATCCATCCAATGCGTTTCAGGACCGCTGGGGAGTCAATGGCCGGGTATCCGGCAAATCGGGACTTAGTCCATCATCGCCAGAACAAAGCGTTGAATGTACAGCCAATTCCCAGCATCTATTTGGCTGGGCACGAGAAACCCAGCATAATTCTGTTTCGCAACCTGGATTTATTTCTGGCTCAGAAGGTAGAGGTCGGCGTGACCGCCGGGACGCGCATAGACGATGGTGGAAAGGTCACTGGAAAAATCGTAGGCGTTACCGTGGTAATCCAGGGGAAAAGCAAAGGGGACCTTCAACGCGACCTGGGGCTGCCCCGATGATTTTGCCGTCTTTCCAGGGCTGACGGTAAATCGTGAGTTCACCACGAGAAGCATCTGCATACAAGAACGACCTGCCATCGCGAGCAAAAGTCGTATTGAATGTTACTACGCCAGGAAGCAACGAGATGCATTTCCTATCGGAGATGGAGACCTCGTAAATTCCAGTCTTTTCTGCACCCAATATGGTGCCAAGCAGGTACTGCCCGCCGGGGTCAGCATCGGAAACCAAGCAGCACTTGTCCACGAACTTCTCCGGATTCGAACCCTCCACGTTCCATTTCCAAACGCTCGGTATCGGACTCCCCTTCTCCAGGCCACTCAGGTAAATGGTTTTCTGGTCAGGGCTCTATTTTCGAAATGTTCTTTGACGGGGAGTCTTACAATTCATTCTTTGTCTCCAACTACCGAAAGCCTATCCGCTACTCCCCAACCGACCAGCGCCAGAGTTTAACGATCTCAAATACGCTTGATAATTCTTCGACGACTTCAGCATGTAACTTCTCCCTTCAATCACAAAGCCATCCAAATTGTGCTCGATCGTATAGGCCGAGAGATCGGCTATGTTGTTTATGAATCCTCTTCCTTTGAAATTCAGGGAAGTATTGCACAAGACACCGTAACCGGTATATGCCTTGAACGCCATAAGCAGCTTATGTAAATGGCTGTTAGTCATGGAGGACACCGTTTGAATGCGCGCAGTCCCATTAACATGGGTCACCGCAGCTAGCGCCTCCGTAGAAACACGTTGAGTGTAAAGCATGAATGGACTCGGGTGATCGCAGCCAAACCACCTTGCAGCATCTTCTTCGAGGGAAACGGGCGCAATCGGACGAAACTGTTCGCGCTGCTTAATCTCATTCAGCCGGACCCTCGTGCTACTATGGAACGGCGACGCAAGAATAGAACGGTTTCCCAACGCGCGTGGTCCGATTTCGCATTTTCCATTTACCCATCCGATGATCAGGTTGCTAGCCAGCATGCTGGCAACCACCGCGTAGTTCATCTTGTCCTCATCAAATAAAGATGCATCGAATGCGTCATTGGCTATAAAATCAAGACCCGAGTAGACATTCCAATCTATCTTAGGGTTCCCTGTAAAATAGAACTGCGCGTCGATCGCTGTGCCGATCGCCGAGCCTGAATCATTGGCAACAGGAGGCACAAATATCTCTGAAAAGAGATTGGCCTCCCTCCACTTCGTGTTCCAATCACAATTTAGTCCGCACCCCCCAGTGATCAGCAACGGCATGCCTTTCTTCATATTCGACTTGGCAAATTGGTAAAAACGATCGAATATTCTGTTGCTGAAAATACCTGCGAAGTTACGAAACTCCGGATCATCCAGCCCTACGTTGTAGTGTCGGAAATGCCGTAACACCTCACACTCCTTCGGCTTGAGGTGCAGGCAATCCTGCATTAGAAACGCGATTATTTTCTCCTCATCATCCAAAGGCCTGCTTCGCTTCGAAAATGAAGCCAAAGCCATGAGCTTTCCCGCGTCAGAAAATCGGGAGAATTCTGCAACACTCTTATCAAAGGTCGGATCCGCCAAACCGTAGAGCAGGGCATAACGATGTCCAGGTTCAGGCATGACATCGGCGAGCTTTGTCAAGTTCAACTCGGAATCGATTTTGTAGAATGAACCGATCACTCCTTCCCAAAGTAACGCATAGCACGGAGTGCCCTTGGGCAGATTCGACATACCAAAGGCACAGAGAAGATGGGAACGTTCGTGGGAAGATGAGAAGTATTCAACCGTCTCCCCCAATAGGCGTTTTTGACCAACTATAATGTCGCTGTTAGTGACGCCATGGTATCCAGCAAGAACGTGCTGCTCAGACATAGGCGCGTCGCGAGGCCACCAGCCACCTTTGCAAAGAACGTCGGGAACTTCATTGAGTTCGCCGAGAACATTGAACACATCCGGAACGGACAGTGGTGAGTGTCGATAACGGGAGTTTTTCTCAGCCTCAATTGAGGCTACTAAATGTCCGTCCTCAAGATAGGCGAATGCGCCATCGTGGGCCGGATTGAATGATAGAATTTTCATTATGTTAGCTGACTCGAGTTAAAACTAACCAACCTAACTTGACCGGCGTAGATCATCAGGTCGGGTGAGGAAATAACGGAATTCGCCTCCAGCGCGATCGATCCTACTATTGTGGTTGCTGGGAGCCGTCGATTGTTGATTCGCCCGGCAAGTTGGTTAGAACGGGATGGCCAAATATTGACATGTAGCGCCATTGGAAGGTGCGGGATTGGCGTCGGATCCCAGATCGCGCGTCTATGGACCAGATGATCGTCAACCAACCAGCGGATCTCGCACGGATTCCATTCGATTGCGAAGCGGTGGCTTGCTTTGGATGCGTCAAACCAGAGTTCGATATAGCTTGGGGCACCTCTATAGCCATAGTCAAAGTGTGCTCCTTCGCCACCTGGGTTGTAGAAGACATTTACCAAGAGGCGGTCTGGTCGATTTCCTGCGATCTCGATATCTATTTCCTGTCGTGGTGAGTTGCGGTGGAGAAAGAATCCCGTGACTACCCCGGGTACATTTGAAGCTTTGATGATCGCTTCGAATTTTCCAAACAAGTATTGGTCCCGACTGCATAACGAAGCGGCGGTATAGTCTCGAACGCCCAGGGGCTCCCTTCTGACGGAAAGCGCAGCCCCAATTCCAGAACTGAACTCGACGTTTGAGGGGCGAAACAACGCCAAATTGTCTGTGAAAGTGTCATTTCGTAAAACCCAGCGCCTCGCGTCGAGGTATTCCAAACAGTCGTTGATTCTAACGAACGTTCCAGTGCCCGTCTGACCATCCTCAGTCGGAACGGAGCGAATGCCTTCCCACCGCTTACGCGGCTCTATGACCCATGGCGACCTATCACGCCTAGGCCTTTTGCATTTTGCGCCTTGGTCGGCTTCAATGGCTACGTCGAGAATTGGTCTTTTACCTAGGTCCTTCAGCGTAGGGAAGGAGCAAGCGGGCGGTGCACATCTGAGGTGTTCGCAAACGACTTGCCATCTATTCGGTCCCTCTGAATGAAGCACAGCGATGTCGGCACCATTTAGGTCGTTCTCAACACTGAGGAAAGTGTCATCTGCAATGATGCCCTTGGCTGAGGTAAGAATAAACTTTGCCTTCGGGTAGCGGCTTCGAAGTTCCCTGACGTTCGCGTCCAAAGATCCGATGTTTACATATGCGTTAAAAACCCGATCGCCTCTTCCCTCAAGAAGCCGTTCTAGTTCAGGAGCTGGTAATGCTTGGAGATCACTGCAGCATCTGTATCCGAGCATGGACAAAGCCATTGCAAGCGATGAATGGCCGGAGCCTTCAGGCCCAAAGGCAAACACTGGATGCTCAGCTGGGCGGATGTTAAATAGGGATGCTCCTTCACTAGTGATCGCGCCAATTTTAGTGAGAGTGGGAAGTATTGAATATGAGTTGGTGGATTTAGCGTCGCGTCGTTGGCTAATAATAGGCCGTTTAGTCGCGCGTATATCTAGGACTTTGAATTGGTGATTTATCCAGAGGTCAATGGGGCCGCGACAAGGAAGGAGTCGAAGGAGTTTCTGAGCACCCTCGCGCGAGAGAACATATCCGGACAGATGCCAGAGCCCGCGCACTGGGCGGAATACGTTATTTGACAGAAATGTTTTTGGCGCACCGTGTTTCACTTCGACATACGACACATAAAGAACGTCGAATCTTCCATCCTTATCATATCCGGTCACGAGTTCGTCCCACGCCTGGTCAAAGTATCGTGTAAACTCGGAATGAAACCATACGTCGTCCTCAAGGATCAGTCCATACGCATGATCACTTGCCGCAACCTGCCTCCAAACATTGATGTGCGATCGAGCGACTGCGATCTCAGCTCGACTCATTCGAATTGGAGCATTTAGTTCGAGCTGCGTGGGAAGAACTAAAGGCTGGGGTTCTACAAAGAGCTGATCTCCAAGTGTATAATGGGGATCAATATCGGCATCCTTGGGTGGCTCCTGCGAGAATGCATTAGCATCGACGGCAGTATGCCGTTCAGTCAGGCTCAAGAGGCCAGACCCCGACGAGTCCAATATGTGCCTGAGCTCTTGCTCCATCTTGGACCAGCGGCCCGGTTCACGATCGAGGTTGATGACATAGATCTTCTCAACCCCAGGGCCTTTCTCCGCTCCGTGAACACCGAATGTTCGACACTTCCGCCTCGGCAGGAGCCTCCGAAGAGCCAGCCAGAATCGGAAGGCTTGACTGACAGCTGCTAGTGGAGGGCGCGCCAAGTTCATAGCTCCTCCGAGCGCCATGAGGCCCGATATGCTTGCTGATTCGAAAGCCTCCAGTTTCTCTTATCACTCCGGTAACTGAGTGGCCACTTACTGGTGGAAGTCTTCTCCCAATCGTGCACAACGAGCAGCACTTCCTCCGGGCGGCTTTCATTAGTAACCACTTCAAATACGGATCTGGTGAGGTTGCCGGGGCCAGTGGTTGCCTGGACTTCGGGCAACCCGCCTTTCGATTCTTGCTCAAGCGTTGTCGTAGCGTTCAGCAGTGCACGCTCTATAACAGGGTGATTGCGAACCGCGATCAAAGGCGTAGTGTTGAAGTAGAAAATCCAACTTAACTGGTTTGCCCCCGGATTGACGAAAACTGAGGGTGGAACCATCTGAGCTGTCGCAATGTCGTAGCAGAAAGGTTGAAGCTTCAATCGCCCATCTGTAAAGAGGTGATCGATTGTCGTTCCGTGAAAAACGTCGTCAGCGTCAACATAAAATCCTCCCTTCACGAAGATGTAGGAGTAACGGAAGTAGTCTGACTTCATTGAAGGGTGATAGCACTTGTCAAAGGCTTTCTCATATCTCGAACCCAAGTGGATCCGGATAAATTCCCTAGCAGAACTCTCGTCGAAAACCTGAAGCTCGAATCCGAACCGTTCGAGTTTCTTCCACGACTCCATGCATACCCTAACATCCTCGGGCAATCGGCCAAGATCGTCCCAAAACTGCACTATGCGTCTGGGAGGTGGGGCTAAGTGCGCCGCGGGCACCTGGGCCGGCTCATTGGGACGTTGGACTAACTCCCGGACGAAGTTGGAGCGATCACGATGGTTGTTTTCGAGAGGATCTTCTTCACGGAACTCGTGCACAATCATGCGGTCTTATATTATACTTTCTCATCAAAGAGCAGAGCAAAGACGTAGCCGCGGAACTCGGAGTGATCGGCATTGCCGCGCAGGATGTCGGCGGCGTTATCGAGGTAGGATTCCAGTTCGCTCTGGTCATCCGGCGTGTGGGCCGAACGACGATTGGCACTTCAAGAGTGTGCAACAATTCTTCGAGATTCATTCAGAAGGTCTTCCAGCCTTTAGTCGTTTTCGGAACGGTGAAAGTGTGAGTATAACGATAGTCTCCCCGCTCGCTACATCTTCCATAGATCTTTGCTCAGCTCCGATTATGCCAACCGGAGCCGATCGATTTGCGCCAGTAGTCGGGTCTCTTCTTCCAAGACTTCAACGGAGGCCGCCATGGTCTGCGACTCCGCGAGAAAAATAGGCATTTGCATCAGCATCTTCAGCGGAATGAGCTGAATCGTCGCGCCCGTGCTAGCCAGCTTCAAGGCGTTCTGGCCTGTCTCAGAGCCCAGTTGCACTTCGATGGCGCGAGGGTCGAAAACGTCCTGCTTGGCGCGCAGCACGATCGCCGACTGTCCCGCGACCCAACCGCCGGGGCCCGGCTCCGGAACATCAGTCGGCACGATCCCAACTTTGCCCACGCTGCCCATGATGATGAGAACAATGTCGTACGACCGGAGGAACTGATCGGCGTTTTCTTCCACCGTTGAGGCGGCGGCTCTCTCGAAGGAAATTAGGAGAGGTTGGGGAGTCTGAACAACGGCTTACCAGCCGTGGCAAAAAAAATATTGCAAATGGATCGGTCCTCATAAGTCGGCTTGTGGAAAGTGATTTCGACTGACAGTCCATCAGCCAAGACTCTCTTGAGGACCTAGGAAACGAGCCTCCCAGTGTCCGAACCGTGGGTGAGATATATGGAATGGGATCCATGTGAGATCAAGTGCTTTGTCGACCGTAAGCTGGTTCACCGTCGCGCGATCTGGGGTCCGACGCCTATCCCTCACTTATCGCTGACATTGCGCGTGAATACTTGGCCAACGGCATCGCGCTAGCTAGCGGGGCGGCTGGCTCTTCCGGCGCTGCTCGTGTCAGCCATCATGCGCCGAATCGGCGTCGATATACACGGTAGGGATAATCGTTGAGTGAGATCAGAAATCCCGGTCGTTCAGTTCGGGGGTAATTCTGGAAGGTCTCAACACACACAGCGTCTAATCCTTCTTTCTTGACAGCAACGCCCCGTTTGACGGTAGGTTCCTCCTTGTGTTGACCGTCCTCGGTTCAGCTTTCGGTCCTGCGAGAAAACGTTCGCGACTAACCACTGTGTTTGGCTTCGCAAAGTTCATTTCCAGCACAGCCCCGTTGTGGTCTCGCAGGGGCGACGACGCGCCAGACTGAGTTCGAGGTTAGATTAGCGCACCAAGATTCGCAATAATAAGAATGGAAATTTGGTTCGCCAGCTACACTAACTCGATTGCGATTTGAGTCCGCAAATACCTGGAGAGCAATTCGATGTCGAGCGTGATAGGGGCCTGGCGGTCCCTCGGAAAAGGTCCGTCGGTATTAAAGCAGAGGGTAAAACCAGGCACCGTAAAGAAGACTCTGCTGTTTGCCCTGCCGTACACAAGACTACTGGTGTTGTTCCTTCTTGCGGTGATTGTCGACGCTACGATAGGTATGGCGAACCCACTACTCTATCGGCAAATCATCAATAATGGCATTCTTAAGGGGGACTCAGAGCTGATAATACATCTCGCCATCATCGTAGCCATTTTAGGAATCTTCGATGGGGCTCTGGGCATGACACAAACCTATCTTGCTTCAAAGATTGGGGCAGGGATCGTTCTGTCGCTTCGTACGCGATTGTTTGAACATATCCAGCGGATGCCGCTGGCGTTCTTCACCCGCACGCAGACTGGTGCTCTCGTCAGCCGTCTGAATACTGATGTCGGCGGTGCGCGAACCGCCTTTACAGACATTCTCTCAAATGTTGTGGGCAATCTGATCACGGTTGCTCTTATACTCGCTGCGATGTTCGTGCTCTCCTGGCGCATCACGCTTGGGGCCCTCGTCCTAGTTCCGTTGTTTTTGCTGCTTGCCCATTTCTCGGGACGCAAACTTCAAACGCTCACCCGTGAGAGCTTCGATCTGACCGCAACCATGAACAACCTAATGGTTGAACGCTTCAACGTTGCTGGAGCGCTTCTGGCCAAGCTTTTTGGTCGCCGCCAGGAGGAGGACAAATCTTTCGACGAGAAGGCTGTGCGAATCTCCGATATCGGAGTGAAGCAGGCGCTTTATGGCACCCTGTTCTTCACCGCTCTGGTTGTAATGGCAACGTGCGCCAGCGCACTCGCCTATGGATGGGGAGGAGTACTGGCGGTTCGGCATCTGTTAGATGTGGGCACCGTGGTTGCATTGGTCTCGTATCTGACTCGGCTCTACGGTCCGCTGTTGGGGCTTTCGAACGTACAAGTCAGCGTCATGACCGCGCTGGTCTCTTTTGAAAGAGTATTCGAAGTGCTCGATCTTCCACCAATGATTCGAGAAAAGCCGGATGCAGTGGCAATTCCTCCCGGACCGGCGCGGATTTCATTCGACCATGTTTCGTTCCGCTATCCGTCGGCAGCGGACGTTTCGCTCGCCTCACTAGAATCCATCGCCGTTCCCGAAAAGCAGACGCATAATACCGTGCTGCAGAATATCACCTTCGAGGTTGAGCCGGGGCAGCTTGTGGCACTCGTGGGGCCCTCCGGCGCGGGAAAGACGACCATTACCCATCTACTGCCGCGTCTGTATGACGTGCAGAACGGGGCTATCCGAATCAACGGAATAGATGTTCGAGATGCCAGACTCGACTCGCTGAGCGAACGGATTGGAGTCGTCACGCAAGACGCTCACCTATTCCACGACACTATTCGAGCGAACCTGCTCTACGCCAAGCCGAATGCAACGGATGAACAAATCAGAAGTGCATTGCGCGATGCGCAGGTTTTGGACCTTGTTGAATCCCTGCCCGACAAGCTGGATACTATCGTCGGCGAGAGAGGGTATCGTTTCTCTGGAGGTGAGAAGCAACGTATCGCTATCGCACGCCTGCTTCTCAAGGCTCCTGACATTGTGATCCTCGACGAGGCCACCGCCCATTTGGACTCCGAATCCGAAGCAGCAATACAGCAGGCGCTGGAAACGGCTCTAGCCGCGAGAACCTCGATCATCATCGCGCACCGGCTTTCGACAATCCTGAAGGCTGATAAGATTCTGGTGGTCCAGAACGGGGCTATAGTGCAGCGCGGTAGGCATGCTGAACTGCTGGAACAGGGAGGGATTTACGCAGGCTTGTATCAGCATCAACTCTCGATGCCAAGCGCTGTCGCGCAATGAATATTTCCGTCCTGAGTTGGCGAAAAATCGGGTCTCCGACAATGTCGGCGGTGTCAACCCTTTTTGAGCACCCTCCAGCATGTGCCGAAAGAGAAGCACGCCATTTCGCTCTAGTTGAAGATTTTGCTTTTCCAACCTAAGCTCGCTGGTAATCATTTCAGGTCAGGAACTCGGTCCGACCCATGCATCTCTTCGGTCTCAGACTGCGATCAGGATTACTAGTAATCGAACGCTACTAACTGCGCGGTATTAAACGATTCATGGATGAGGATGAAGGCGTACCTGCGGGGGCACCGGTTGTCGTCCCAACAAATCCCAGATCGAAGTCAATACGAGAGTCATGGACACCAGTGTTTGTATGCCATTGGTGTGTCACACTTGCTCGCGACGAATGTAAATTCAGACTGACTGTCGGACACCAAGAAAGCCCTCATTTGCTCACTTTTTCGAACCGTTGCGTGCGAACAGTGTGCTGTGTGCTTATCTTTTCGAATATCAGCTGCGCCCAACAAGGGCAGAAGAATCTCCACCAACCTTCTCCGCACCGCTCCGAGTAGCTAGATAGGCTTCGCGATTCTGTCCCACTTCGTCCTCTTCCGGGTGGCAGGGCGTTTCGGACTGCGCCGGTTTCGCGCCAAACTAAACCAAACCCGTTTGGCACCACGCTTCGCGCCTTTCTCGAACGCATCAATCAGGTGCTCGACTTTCGCCAGGTCAGCCGTTAGTGCCTGATGCTTTTTGCGCAGTGCCTTTTCAAACTTAGTTACGAAGTCCACATTTTCTCCTTGGTGAGCCGTTGGTGTCGGCCTAGCGAAACAGATGCTATCGTGACCGACATGGACAACGCAAAAATACTTCGCAGAGCCAAGAACGAATTCTACCCAACAGATTTCAGTGAGACCGAGTTTCTGCGAACTTCCAAACTGATATGGCGAGCCTCCGCTAAGTCGAGCGAGCCTGAATACCGCTGTCGGCGTCAGGGACTCTGCCAATCGTAGCGTTCAGGTCGGAGGGTCGGACGTTGTAATACTTGGCCAAGTCGGCAGGCATTATGTGCCAAGGGTCTGTGGGGAAGATTTCGCCCGTCCTTTCGAGGCAACGAGCGACCAGCGCCGAGCAGATTTCCTGGCCGTCCACGCCGAAGCCGAGTTTAGAGCCAGTAAGGAGGCAGAGAGCAATACTGAGAATGGTGAGCCAGCCGTAGTGGTCGTTGAGGCAGGCTTGAGCGAATTCGACTTCATGGGTTCGATTGATATCGACCACGTTTTCCAGGTGTACGACATGATATTCGGTGTTTATGTAGACCGAAATGTTGCGCCGCTGAACCCCTCCGCCGAGGGCTTCGATAATGTCGCCTCCTTCACTGACGAAAATAGCGGCGTGATTCCAGCGTGTGAATATTTTGTCAGGACCCCAGTAACGGATTTTCTGACCAAAGCGAATCAAACGACTGGTCCAGCTGGTGCCGTGAGTGAAGACGAAATCGCCGGGACAAGGATTGGAGACTTGTTCGCCAGGCGCGAAAGCTCGAACTGACCCAGTGTGAAGAGGGGACCAGGAGCGTTTTGCGAACATGAATCTCTCCCGAAAGCCATAACTGGTCAGAGCAACTCACCTTTGTCAGTTGCGTCTGGTCTTGTATCCGCGTCGAAGATTACGCTCTTTGTAAGCCTTCATACGCAAGATAAACTGCGACGACAAAAGCGACCGCACTCAGCCACATCGGAATCTGCCAGTCGGCAACAATCACCTCCATTTGAAGACGAGCCGCAACGCGTGAGCGACCGCGACGATGAGAAAGATTGTGCTGGCCACTAGGGAGAACGTATTCTTGCTCAATTGTGTTCACCTTTAAACAGGAATGAAAATAGGTCCGTTGGCCGGATTCTACTCCCTTTTTGTGCGGAGGACGGGCCAGACGCCGCATATAATCCACCGCGTATGGCCAAAACTTCTTTAAACGAAATCCTTATTGACGTCTGGCGACAGGCCCTCGTGGAGAACGCTGGGCACATCGTGCTAGGCACAGAGCGGTACTTTGTTCGGCGAACTCCCAAACGAGGTTTGCGGCAAGTGGATTTTATGTTCGAAGGGAACGAGATTCGAGGGTTGGAGCAGAACCCGGAAACCAAGACCCGCTGGGGACAAATGGCACGGTCTGGCAAGAAGGTGATGCAGTTCCTCAGTGAGGGACGCTATCTGGCGAACGTGGCTGACGGCAAGGTGACTTTGTATGGCATACGGGCAGAGGAGAAACCAATTGAGTAGAGCTAGAAATTAACCGTGAAGTTTCAATTCAACGATGGCGGCATGAATGCTTCACGTTCCACGGCAAGAACAGGAAATTCGCCTCGGCTGAGGAAGCCTATCAAATAGCTCCGTAACCCGGTAGTGGCGGGCCATGGTATGATTTGTTAACTGAGGCTGGAGGGTTCATGAGACTCGAACCCATACTTGAGCACCCCGCCGTGGTTTGTGTTCAATGCCACACGTGCATCATTGAAGGCGTTGTTTATGAGGATGTGGATGTTGTGACGGAAGATATCTACTGCCGCCAATGTGCTGACGAAATGGCAAGCTTTCCGCCCTACCGCCGTCCTCGCAGAGCCACTGCCTAGCCTGATTGCGCCGTAGTTTCCGCACGGAGGTTCAGGCTGTCGAGCAACCGACTATCGCATTATTATTTCGAATGCTTCCACCCTGCAGGAAAAATGATTTCGTATCGGCTCGATTCATCCAAGAAATCAAATCCATCGAGATTATTAAATTCATCTGACACATATTTTTCAACTCCCGCCCGGTACTTCCTGCGCTCATCCACATTTGGGTGCGGGAGTGTCTGCTTTACGGGATACGGATATTTTATGTGAATATCGAACCGCACTCGTTTCTTGGCAGGTACGAAAATTGGATAGTCAATCGTGCCTGCCTTGTCAGAAAAGAAGGAAAGTTCGTTCTGAGCCTTCAACTTGGCGGTCATGGTCACATTTGTAGCGTCCATAACCCGATAGTCGAAATCCGTTGTATTTTCGAGTGTGTATGAAACAACTATGTCATTGTTTTCGCCTTCGGTGTCAGCGTCATCGTATTCGGCTTTGATTGATTTGGAATCCCACGGTTTGGGCGGCGCAGGCGGTTTCGGTCTGTTGGTGTACCAGAAAACCACTCCCGCAACGAGAGCCAGTCCAAAGGCAGTTCCAACGCCCCATCCAACGCCAATGAGAAGCGGCTTTTTCCAATCCATCTTTGTGGGCTGGTCTCTTTATTTTTACCGATTTACCATCGTGAAAGCATTTGTTTTACCGAGAAAAAAACAGCCATGTAACCCAACCAAAGGCCGTGAACGCAGCGAGGACGACGAACGGACCATTCCATCCGCCGGTCCCGACCTCGACAAGCAGGAATACGGTGAAGAAAACAATTGCTACTTTCCAGCCTCCGCTTAGCGGAAGTTTTGGCTCTTTGTCAGGAATGATTTCGCCCATTGGCTGGTTACTACGCGGTTCTTATCTTCAATATGTCCGTAGCCCGGCGATTGTTCGCGGCTCCAAGACGGTTCGCTTCATTTCCTTTTCAGGTGTAAATCATAATTACGCTAGACGCGAGGATAGCACAATTTTTGTTATACTCGCCGTTACTTAACGACGTCGCAAGCAGCCTCCGCGATGTGAATAACATCACCGCTGGATGTAACTGATAAATGCCGCGCTTCGCAGCCGAATTTGGCCTGGCAAAGACCCAGCCTGAACTGGATTTCGTAGATGTTTCTCTAAATACGGACAATCGCCTGTTCATTGACCCGTTTGCTTTATCGCAGAAAACAGACCGTTGGTCGCAAGATGCACACCATACGGTGGTCGGCTTCTTTCAGTCCATCATTGACAGTATTCGGGGAGGGGCCGAGAACCGAGCGAGAGAACTCCTGGGACACCTTCGCGAGCCTAACGAAACCAGACTAGGCTATTCAAGACGACGCTCGAAGGGAGCCGGTATAGGCGATATGCAAGCGGAAGATTTGTTCAATGCTCTCCGCGATTCGACGGCGGTGAGGACCGGATTCATCAACTCACTCGAAGAGTCGGAGTTGATGATTGAGGGAATCAGTCATGACAAGATTTCGGACCTCACTACGAACATTATTCGAGGTGAGTTGGCAGCGTACACGCTGGAACAGTGTCGGTTGCACAACATCGAGACTCGCGACGTGGCAATGCCTGCCTGTTTCAACACCGATTTGATGGATTGGGAAGAACGGTATTTGCCATTGCCGATACACAGAAATCGGGCAATCCTGTTGGTCCCGAAGTCAATTGTTCGGCGGGCCTCAGCTTATAAGCATCCGCAGTATTACCAGCATTTCGTTCTCAACTATTTGCAGCGCGAAGAGCTTGGCAATCCTCAGTCGCGTTTGGTCAGGACTCTGCGAGATGGCCGAAGAAAAGTTCACAAAAAAGACCTCGCGGAACGACATCCCAGAACCAAAGCGTTCCTCTATGAGTTTTCCCAACGTCATCCGGAGGTGCTGCGCGAGTATCGACAATCTCTGGCAGAAGCGGAACGTCGAGGGACTTCGTCGGATGTAGACGGCGCAAATGATGCGGCAATTGCCCAAGCTCTAATCAATTCATTGCGGGTGATACCACCTGGAGACCGTAGTGCTGGTGACTATCACAGTCTAATGATAGGAGTGAGCGAGTTTATCTTTTTCCCCAACCTGACGCATCCCAAGAAGGAACGTGAGATTCATCAGGGCCGTAAGCGGATTGACATCCTTTTTGAAAATGCAGCAACAACGGGAATTTTTGAAAGGATTCCCAGGCTTCGAGGTCTTCCTTGCGCTTACGTTCCATTTGAGTGCAAGAACTACACGACTGAGGTCGAAAACCCAGAGTTAGACCAATTGGCAGGTCGATTTTCAGTCAATCGCGGAAAGCTTGGATTTTTGTGTTGTAGGACATTTCAAAACCGATTGCGATTTGTCGAGAGATGTCGCGATACTTTTAACGATGACCGAGGCTTGATTATGCCGTTGGATGATACGACCGTGATTCGATTGCTCACGCTGATACAAACAGGGCAAAGAGATGCAATCGACGGGCTTTTGAGCGAACTCGTGGCGGAAGTGTGGGTCGGTTAACCGACTGCCCGCGAACCTGCGACCGCTAGCGAAGGATAAGGGCTGTCAATGGAAATGACGGGGAATTATATCCTTGACTCTCTCTCCTTTGTAAACTGTGTGGTATAGACATCCGTATGTGGCGTATTGACCTTTCTGAAGCTCCAACGGACCATCCTGATTTAGCAGGTACGATACAAGACATCCAAGACCAACTGTAGTGCTCCCCACTAATTTAGACAGTCAGGGCCTCGTTTTTTAGTACACCTTGGAAAGCCAAGAAGGCCTCGTGCGGAGTGCGATTGTGGACTCCGCGATGAGGCCGGTCGTGATTGTACTCCTCGATCCAACGAGCGATCGAGGTACGCGCTTCTTCCAAGCTCCGATATTCCGCCGTCCAGACTTCCTCTTCCTTCAAGCTGCGATGGAACCGTTCGATGTAGCTGTTGCCTTCCGGGTGATGATACGCCGTGCGCCGATGCGTGATGCCGAGCCGCCCGAGCGTTTCCAAGAAGCGCGAAGAAGTGAACTGCGTTCCGTTGTCCGTCGTGAGCGTCACGTTTGCCGCACGGCTGCCCTCGGGCAGCCGTGCCAGTACGGCTTGCTCCACCGCTGCCAACGCGTCTTCGGTCCGGCAACGATGCGCGAGATTCCAGCCCACGATCTCCCGCGTGCAGCAGTCGATCACGCTCACCAGGTAAGCCCAACCCGCTGCTGGCCCCGCCCAGACCTTCGTCATATCCGACTGCCAGATCTGATTTGGTTCGGCTGCTTCCACCCGGCCCCACTCTTTCTTCCGTCGTGCGCGCAGACGACGCGCACGCACCAACAATCCACGCTCTCGCATCACCCGTAACACTCGCTTGCGATTCACGGGCAGCCCCTTGTTCCGCTGCAGCCACCACGCGACTCGTCGATAGCCATACGCCAACTTCTCTCCGCACGCCATCACGATCTGCTCATCGTACGTTCGGTCTGCCCGGCTGCCGCGCGGCCGTTTCCGGTAGTACAGACTCGACCGGCTGATGGCCAACGTCGCTGCCACCAACGTGGCGGTGTAGCCCTGCGTCACCATCTCTCGTGCCTGGGAATGAACTTCACCGCAGCTCACTCCCCCACGACGTTTTTTAGGATTTCGATCTCCAGCGCTTTCCGCCCCAGCGATCGTTCCAACTGCCGGATGCGATGATCCTTCTCGGTTTCCGCCGCGGCAGCGCTTCTCCCCCCAAGCGCTGCCTTCGCTCCCTGTTCCGCCTCATCCCTCCAGCGATAAAACAGATTCGGAGCGATCCCGTGACGCCGGCACGTCTCCGAGACGTTCCCGCTCTTAATGCCTTCCTGCACGATCTGCCACTTCTCTTCAGGGGAGCGATCTACGCGTGGTTTCCTACCCATGTTGCCTCCTGTTCTGGAGGCCCTGATTCTACCTAGGTGAGGTGTCCAGTTTTAGCGGGGAGCACTACACAACTCTCTGACCCTGGTTTTGTCAAAGCCTTATGCACGCATGAGAGCGCTCACGCCACATATTGGAGTTTTTTAGACAGGGCTACTACTTTTGACTACACAATTAGAATTCGTAGAAAACCATTTGGAAATGATTGTGGCATTGAATACGCTGCAGCGGTGCTAGTCAATCCAACCGAACCCAAAGAATGGACTCCTTTGGGATTAGCAAAAGCGCACGCATCGGGTGGTGCGGTCGCGGAACTTCTCACTCCAGGATATGAACTCGGAGACTCGATAGATTTTGAAAATTTTCGAAGAGATATTTTAGCTGTGTCTTCAGCACCCTTAGAAGATATTAGACAAGTGTGGCAAATCGCTCGTGAAGAGATACGAACTGACATACAAGATTCCCATTTAACTATCCGAGCGACTATTGAAAGAACTGCTCTTGAGTTCGAGAGAAATTTCCGGCTTGTATCGGAAATCAGTCAAAACAGCAATAGACCTGCGCGTGACTAGACCGGATTTAAATTTCTGATTTGAAAATCCTCTAATCCATTTTTTGTCGATGTTTATTATTTCCATTAGTTTTCCTGTTTTGCTTTTTCTTTTTGGCTTGTAGGCAAACACCTTGTCGGTAATCAGATTGACGACCTCGATTGTTCTCATTCTGTGTGATTTTACTTTCGAAAGCACTCGCCGCAAAACGCTATACTGCTCTTAGAGCATCGCCCACACTCACGCTTCGGCTCCTTCTCCCGTTGTGCTGCTTGTTCAGCCAAGAACGCATCATAAGCGTCTATCCAATCTTTCAGATTTAACGGCTTGCTCATTCTGCATCCCCTGCTCGCACCTGATATGCGCCCAAATGCGCGAATTGTGAGTCGGGCGAGTCTATGGACTTGTTTTCAAGTGCAGGCACAACTTCGATTGCGCCAAGATGCGAAAATTTGGATTTGGCTTGGGCTTTGTGTTCTGGCGTTTCTTCGTGTTTGGGCTTCTTATGACGACTCATGTTTGGCTCCTGAAATAGAAATAAGGGGCAGCCGTTTAATGCGACTGCCCCATTGTTGCTAGTAAATGATGCGGTTGCGTTGTCTTGCTTCTGCCGGGGATAGATTCTTGGTGCTATCCGCCCGCAAGTTCTGCAAGTTTTGCTTCAACTGCTTAGCGTTTAAATGTTTCGTAGCCTCAAGTGCTTGGCGACGTTCATCTACCGGGACAACGTCAGGCTCTATGTTGACGAACGGACGAACTTGACGATATGCGTCCCTTTGGGTTCTTGGGTATGTGTGCTGCATATAGAAGTGCCCGTGTGCCAAAAGATAACGCATGGCAACATCCAGTTCGCCTGAAAGAGGAATACTCCAACCTCGGGCGTCACAATAAGCCATCAGCGTTTGGTAATTTTTGTTCGAATAATCTGGAAACCCAAAAAAGTTGCCGTTGAGCTGTTTGAACCATTCTGCCCAAGCACTTTCATTCACGAATGAACCAACGTTAGCAGCCGTTAGGTTTCGTCGTTCCTGCTCAGACATTTCTGCGGCCAACTTGCGATGCTCACTCGTCACCATAGCGGCGAAGTTTTGCGCCTCCTGATGATACAGAGCATTGAAGACTCTCGCAGAGATGCCCTGTGCTGCGCATTTCTCGGCGGTAATCTCTGCGCCTTGTCCGTACGCCTTAACCAATCTCGTGTAGGCTTGGCGTTTCTCATCTTTTGTTACTGGACGACTCATCTGCGCATCTTCTCGTAGCTTGGCTAATGCGGCCTTAGCGTTTGCGACATCGTCCATCGTGCTGCCAGTCGCACTAAACGATGCATCGGGATGTTTTTGTTCAATTGTGTCTCGAAGTAAGGCTCTTGAACTCGCTCTGTAGTTCAAGGTGTGAGTACGGCTTCCCTTCTCCGTAATCACAGGCTCGCAGTTGACATAAACCTCGGCTGAATATTGGTTGTGCTTTACTCGGCAAGGTTTGAAATTCGGGATTGTAACGAACTCAAATCCGTCTTTCGGTGCTTCTGATACGGGGAAGCGTCTTGTTGTAAACATTTCTTTTTCTCCATTCTTTAGTGCTTGGTGCTTACTAATGACATCAGGCAGACGGAAATATTCCGTTGGTATTTGTCTGATGGATTGGTGCTACTACGGTGCTTCGTACGGCGGGTGTTGCTACTTGGTGTGTCTCGACAGTTATCTGGAAGCAGGCGTAAGATGCACGCGACGTGACTGATTCCTTATCTATCCTCGGCCACACGATTTCCCACTACCGCATCATCGAGAAACTGGGCGGTGGTGGCATGGGCGTGGTGTACAAGGCCGAGGACATTAGACTCGGTCGCTTCGTCGCGCTGAAATTTCTTCCGGACGATGTTGCCAAAGACACTCAGGCGCTAAGCCGTTTTCAACGTGAAGCCAAAGCCGCATCGGCTCTGAATCACGCGAATATCTGCACTATCCACGAGATTGCCGAAGAAAATGGGCAGCCCTTCATCGCCATGGAATATTTGGATGGTGTGACATTGAAGCATCGCATTTCGGGCAAGCCGCTGCCTCTGGAGCAAGTGTTGGAGTTGGGGATTGAGATTGCGGACGCACTGGATGCGGCGCACACCAAAGGAATCGTCCACCGCGATATCAAGCCTGCCAACATTTTTGTCACAGAGCGCGGACACGCCAAGATTCTGGATTTCGGTCTAGCAAAGCTGGCACCGGCTGGCGGCGCACTGAATCTTTCGGCGATGCCCACCGCGAGCGAGCCAGAAATGCTCACTCAACCGGGTACGGCGATTGGAACTCTGACGTACATGTCCCCCGAGCAGGTGCGGGGCGAAGAGCTAGACGCGCGAACGGATTTGTTTTCCTTCGGGGTCGTGTTTTACGAGATGGTGACGGGCACCCAGCCGTTCCGGGGCGAAACCTCGGGCGTGATTGCGGAAGCGATTCTGAACCGCATGCCCGTTACCCCAGTCCGATTGAATCCCGACCTACCTCCTAAGTTTGAAGAGGTCATCAATAAGGCGCTGGAGAAAGACCGGAAGCTGCGATATCAGAGCGCCGCCGACATTCGGACGGATTTGCAGCGACTGAAGCGAGATTCAGCGACGGGCGCGGAAGTCATCAAAGGCTCCCACATTCGCTTAACGCGCTCTCATCGCATCATAGCTGGAGTTCAGCTGCTCTACGCTGTGCCGTTTGCCTGTGCGGTATTCGAAGTTTCAAGGGCAATGAAGACCACGGAAATGCAGAAGACCGCCATTTCCGGCTCAACGCTATGGTGGGGGATTGCCGTGACTTGGGCGCTGTCGGTCGCTCTAATCAGTTTCTTCGCAACCACAGCTTGGAAAATGGGGCGAGGAGACATGCGGGCACTTCGCTCGTTCAAACGCTGGTTCCCGTTGTATCTGCTTCTTGACCTGTTAGGAGTAGTGGGACTCGTAGGTATGGGTGTAACGTTTGGGTTCCTAGTTGAAGCCTTATTTTTGTTGCCTGTCTTAGTTTATTTGCCCTTTCGTCAGCGAGACATGGTGAGAGCGACACTGGGTGAAATATAGGGCTGCGACGCATTACCTTTCTACGCTCCGAAGTGACAAGGGTAGCCCCTGATGGAAGAAAAAGAACTAGGAAGTGCGGAGCTGATACGGCTGTGTCAGGGCGTGTCGCCTAGCCATGAGCCCTGCGAATATCTGGCGACTGTGCACTGCAGGAGGTGCGGGAGGTGGTTCTGCGACAGTCACATCGAGGATGAGGAGTGGCATTCATGTGCGTTGCCGCCGGGAGAGGAGGGCGGCGAAGCGTAGGACTGCGCGAATCTTGGTTCAAAGGTGAACGGCCTTGTTCACAAACGGGTGACCTCGGCGCGACTCGAAGGCAACGTGCATTCTTTTCGTTTCCACCGCCTCAGCAGCGGCCAGCTTTCGGTCCAAATGCGATTCTAACGCGTTTAATGACTCAAAACCGGCTCTTGGACACTTTACCCATTATCGAGCTAATCACCAAAGTGGTGTCCGTAACTTATTGATTCTGCGTATCTTCTGATATACCCACAACTTGAATCTGTGACATGCTCGACTTCCGCCCATACCGTTGGCGGCATCGGGCCGAACACGTCAAGTTATTGCCACGCTTAGCCAAAAATCTCCTGCCGCATCCAAGACATGATTTAAACTTACGAGACTTGCGCTTTGACTTTACTTTTGCATCTTCATCGATTGCCCACATGATTCGAACTTCATCGACGGTCATGGCGTACTCGCCTGTAGCCGGAACCATTTCACCTTGTTTGTTCTTATGTTTAGGCTTGCCTATTAGGGCCGCGCCCATAGTCGAAAGGTCTACACATGATTGCGTCGGTATCCATGCCTTGCGTCCATGCTTAGGCGCGACTCTCTCGCTGTTCCACAAAATCCACAAAAACTTAATCGCCATCTTGCGACAATTATCGCGGAAGGCTCGCTTCTCTTCCTCTGTAGCAGGGCGGCTACACCAAGGCGAACCTATGCCTGTGATTGGGTTCGGTGCAATGATGGCTCTTTCCATTAAATCTGAAACGGTATCTTCGGTTCGGTTTATTACGTCCGCTAACGTTTTGTAGACAAAATCATTCTTCTGTTGCTGGTTCATTGATTCTTACCTGTGTTGGATTTATTGCGTCGCTTTTACTACTTGGTAAATCTTAACAATGTGGAATATACAGCACATGCAAAGAACAAAGAACTGGTCACGGCGCGACTTGCACCAGATGATAAGAACCGACTGGAAGCTTTGGCGGATGCAGACCGCCGCCCGTTGTCGCAGTTCATACGCGTAATTTTGGAAGAGTATTTGAAGGGGAAGAAATAGTGACGACGTTCCAAGACAAATTGGTAAAAGCGTCTCACGTATCGTTTGCAGAGTTTAGTCGGGTTTGGGAGTCAGACATGAAAATCAAATGCGTGTGCCGCAAAGGCTCACCATACGTTTCGAAGCTGTGCAAGGCAAAAGAGCATCGGCCATGACAACTCCGGTAGACAACAATCAGGTGGGCAAATACGTAGTGATTGGCGCAGACGGGCGCGTAGTCCGAGTATGGAATCCTGAGACTGAGAAGTGGGACTATCAAAGAGACTACTGGCGTAGCGTGGGGCGGTGGGTTGCCAAACATGAAATCCGCGCCTTGGCAGCGTTAATCATCGGCGCAGTCGTATGGACTTATATCCTGCATTGCGTCTATGAAATGACTCCGTTCCTGCAATGGCTTGACGTTGAGTACCCTATCATTTTCATGAGTCTGGTTGCCGTTATCGGACTTGCGCCGCTGTATTTAGTCGATTACATCCATCGATTGAAGCGCGGAGCAAACGCGAGTAAGGTTTAGCACGACGCAACACTGTAAGACAGTCCAAACACACGTCCGCTCAAATCTACAAAATAACATTTCTATTCTCCCTGATTGGTTTAGATATTACGAACTACGGCAAATGTGGCGAACGCTCGCTGGCATCTTGACGCTTTGGCTGCTGGTTCGCTCGGCAGGGTACAGCGACTTGCGCCGAAGTTCCTTCATGCCTTCTGGCGTAGAAGCCAACTTACGATTAACAGCATCTTCGGCTGCTCGGGCACGAATCGATTCTTCAAACTGTGCTTTCTCTTCGGCGTCGGCAATGATGGCTGCAACGGCGGCTCGTTCTTGTTGAGCTTGTGTTGCCAACTCTTCGGCGGCCAATGCAGCCGACTTGAACATCTCCATTCGTCGTTCAAAAGTATCCAACTTGTGTGAATCAAGCAGGTTGCAGTACTGGCGGTTTACTTCTTCCATCGTTACCAACTGCGAAGGATTGTGCGACATCGCTCCGCGAATACTACGCTGCAACATTTGACGAACCTCTTCCCCGTCTTCCGCTGGCAAATACCGGACCATTTCGTTATAGTGCTCCCCCCATTTAGATTTGAGCCATTCGGCACAAGCCTGAATCGCTGCCTTTTCTCGCTGCATATCTGTGTATTTCATTTTTATTTTCTCCTGTTTTATTAGACTTCCTGCGTTCGCTGCGTTTTCTGCATTTGTTCCTCCAAGAAAGTTTTACGGCGGACGGCCAAGGTAAGGGTGTGAACATCCGCCGATGCTATGCAGAGACGTGACGTTGGCGCAGGACTCTCCGCGACAGCAGACTTGGTGTGGCGAGAAAATGCAGGGTTCGGTGTTTAAATGCTGGCATTTGGGAAATGCCTGATACGGAGTTCTCTTCCGTCATTATTCCGAACCCGTTCAACGCAAGAGGGAGCGTTGAAAGTCGTTTATGTCCGAATATCCGTTATGCCTAACATTCTGTCGCTAAATTGCATGAAGCCGTCGCATTTTGAGATAGGTAGTGATAATCCCTGTTCGCAACATCTACCTGAAAGTCAATGTCCGGCAAGGGTGTTTATCAGGCACTTACTTTCAGCAAGGTGTAAAATCGCACCGCCGGTTGGGCTCATTCGTACTGGCATGGGATATGACCGTTGCTTGAGTCCTAGCGTGCTCCAAAGGAATGAACGACCGTGTTAAACGCAAGACTTTTCGCTGGATTGGCTGGGTTGGCGTTTGTCATTGCAATCCTCGTTAGACGAAAGGTCTCCGCGAGGAAGCACGTGTACCTGCGCATAGCAAAGAGGGCTTTCGGGCCATTTTACACTCACCTTTTCATTGCTCTGGTTTGCGCGATTTTTGGTTTTGCCTATTTTGGCGTTGTCCATTTGACGCAACGTCCAATCAACCAGACGACTGGATTCGTAGGCTTTATCCTAGTCGGCGTCGCTTCTGTTGTCTGGCTGATTTCGAGTTCGCTTGCGACGACCAATTCACTACGGAATCCTTGGCTGGTGAAGGTTCTCTTCGCATCAATTTTGGGTTTTATCTCGGGCATGGCCCTTACCGCAGCAAATCTGGCTTGGGTTCTTGTGCGGAAGTAGCCGGCATCACCGCTTCTTAATCCGGTCAACTCCCGATTAGTCGCGTAACCGGACATATAGGAAAGGTAATAGGTTTACTTCGTGGCTCGCCCGACCAAAATAATCGACTACGCTGTCTACCCACCGGATTTTTATCAACGGGGATATTTGTGGACCTACCGGGTTGCTACTAAAGCTCGGTCGAAAGCGAGAACTTTGGGGAAAGGTGCTTGGATAAGACGCTACGTTAATGCGACCGATAGAAACACTGGTAAGCGTACTTTTGAAATCAACCGACTGTGGCGGTGGAACGGAGTCAAGTTTGTTCGCATTCTTACAGAACCCAGAAATGTGATGGCCGAGCCCTAAGTCCGGTAAGTCGCGCAATCGGAAACTAGGTTTTGCGCATGGGACGGGCAGCTCGCCCGGACAGATGTTGTGAAATCCTCTTCGCACCAGCTATCTCAAAACGAGATAGGTAGTGATAATCCCTGTTACCAACATCTATCTGAACGTCAATGTCTGGTTAGCGCGTTAGTCCTTTCTGAGTACAAAGCCCCTCATACGCCCGGCCGATCCTACAAGGACAAGTGAGTGCCGAGAGCCGCGACGGCCCGACACCGCATTGGCTGTTTCACCGCATCGTAACGTGGTAAAGCAATAGAGCGATGGCAAAGGGGATGTAGGTGTTATCCCCTTCGCCACGGCTTGCGGGATGCGTTTTGTCGGGTTGGGAGTTGATCAATCGACGTTAATGCGAGTGGCCGCTACTGATCCTGTGGCCTCCGCGATCGGGGTTCCGACGCCGACGGCGTCGAAGCTCGGCGGCCAAAGTTTGAAATCGAAGGTACCTGTGTAGGTTTGGCCGTTGGAGGCAACTTTAATTTTCTCGTCGTCGGTGAAGATGTTTGAAAGGTTGCCGGTGGAATCGAACATGAGACCGATGTGGTGCAGCTTGACCATGCCGTTGCTTGTCTCCTTCCAGACGCCGTAGCAGATGTTTCCACCCGTGGGCGGCTTGACTGCGTTTTCAAATTCAATTCCATCCGCGTGCCACATCTTATAGGTTTCGGCGAACGGGAAGGGAACTGGAGGGAAAATAGGGGCACCGGATTCGGTCTCGGCGGTGTAATTCACATGCCACAAACCGACGATGGCACCAGGCTTATTTGGCTTGTCGCCATCCTGATCGTCGGCCCTGTGAGGACTGACGAAGGGAATCGGAGAGGCTGTTCCCGTTTTGGATGGAACGGCGCAACCACCAGCCTTGGCTCCAGAAGCGGCTGACAAAAGGCCCAATGCTACCAATGTAACAAGGGCGAAGAACCGTCCGCTCTGAACTGCCCGGAAAATGCTCAATTTGGTTTTCATTTTTTCTCCTTTTCGATCGAGTTGATTCGGACTGCCGTTTGCGGCAACAGCTATCTCCGGATTCGCGACGAACGTCAATTCCCGTTCAATCCCAGTTGTGTCCCCGGGCATGCTATTGATCTCAAATGCCTTATAGTTCTATATTCCGCACTTAATCGCTGTGCTACACTCACGCCACTGCCCTGCGAAGGTTTCGGAAATGGAACGAACACTCTCCAACCAGATTCCCCGCTTCATCCGCTTTGGTGTTTTTGAACTGGATACGCATTCGGGGGAACTGCGCAAGGCGGGGATGAGGGTGCGACTCCAGGGCCAACCACTCCAGGTATTAGTGATCCTGCTCGAACGCGGAGGCGAAGTGGTGACCCGTGAGGAGTTGCGGTCGCGAATCTGGCCTGGTGAATCATTCGGCGACACTGACCACGCTTTGAACAAGGCAATCGCGCGCATTCGAGAGGCCCTTGACGACTCCGCTGAGACTCCCCGTTACATCGAGACCCTCCCACGCCACGGTTACCGATTCATCGGAACCGTTTCGCGACCGATTTCCATCCCGAAATCCGCCTGGCCTCGATGGGCTCCGGTTATCGGCGCGTCGGTAGTGGTGGTTGGACTGGCGGCGGGCGGCCTCTGGTGGCTGAATGGGCGCAAGGCGCACGCACTGAGCCCGACGGACACCGTCGTCCTCGCCGATTTCACAAACACAACGGGCGACGCGGTATTCGATGGCACGCTCCGGGAAGGCCTTGCTGTGCAACTTCAACAGTCACCTTTTCTCAGCCTTATTTCCGACGAACGCATCCATCAGACGCTGCACCTGATGGGTCAGCCAGATGGCGCAAGACTCACACCGGAGATTGCACGTGATCTTTGCGTGCGGACCGGGAGCGCCGCGTTCCTCGAAGGTTCGATCGCGCAAATCGGCACGAGGTACGACGTGATTCTGAAGGCAGTGAACTGTTCGAATGGAGGATCGGTCGCGAGCACAGAAACTCAGGCGAGCGACAAGAGCCACGTCCTGGATGCCCTCAGTAAAGCATCTTCGGAACTCCGCAAGAAGCTTGGCGAATCGCTCGCCATGGTGAAGAGATTTGACATGCCGTTGGAGGAAGCCGCTACGCCTTCGCTTGAGGCCCTTCAGGCCTATAGTTTGGGAATAAAGGCCCTGGGCGGCGAAGCCGACTCTGTCGCAGCCGCAGCTTTGTTCCAACGCGCCATCAAGCTCGACCCGGATTTCGCAGATGCTTATGTCATGCTTGGGTACTGTTATTCGAACTTAGGGGAAAACGGCCGGGCATCTGAGAACATGCAGAAGGCATTTGACCTTCTAAACCGCCTGAGCGGTCCGGAGAAATTCCACATCGAGGGCGACTACGAGTTCCTCGTTACCGGAAACCTGGGTAAAGCGCAACGAGCTTTTGAAGTGGCGGTACAGACGTATCCAAGGGACTGGTTTCCACCTCTAGCATTAGGCAACATCTATGAGGAACTCGGTGACCATGAGCGCTCGGTGGAGGAATTCCGCAAGTCCTTCCGCCTTGAAGCGAATGGCCTGACATATGCCGCGCTTGTTGGAACCTATATATTGTTGAATCGTCTGGACGAGGCCCGTGCCACTGCCGAGGAGGCCAGAGCCAACGGCGTCGATTCTCCTTACTTTCACAGCGTTTATTACACGTTGGCCTTCCTCCGGAACGATACAGCGGGAATGCAGCAAGAGGTAGCTTGGACTACTGGCAAGACGGGCTTAGAGGACGTGCTGCTGGGTGCCGAAGCCAGTACGTCAGCCTACTTCGGACGGATGCAAAAGTCTCGAGAGTTTTCGCGCCTGGCGGTGGCCTCAGCCGAGCGCGCAGACGAAAAGGAGACAGCCGCAAGTTACGAAGCGGATGAGGCCGTAGCGGAAGCCCTCTTTGGCAATCGGGTCGAAGCTCGAAACCAAGCGACGGCAGCGCTCCGTCTTTCAACTGGCGGGGATGTACAGTATGCAGCCGCGCTCGCCACGGCGCTGGCTGAAGATTCGGCGGGAGCGGTGGCACTGGTCGATGACTTGGTCAAGCGCTTCCCGGAAAACACAATCATCCAATTGAATTACTCGCCCACGGTTCACGCTCAGGCCTCGCTCAACATGAAAGACACGGCAAAAGCCTTCAATGCTATCGAGATCTCCGCTCCGTACGAACTCGGGTCGGTGTCTGCGGCCATGCTCAGTCTTTATCCGGTCTACGTCCATGGGCAAGCGTATCTGGCCGCGCGTCAAGGCAGCGAAGCCGTCGCAGAGTTCCAGAAGATTCTCGATCATCGCGGCGTGGTTTTGAACGAAGCTATCGTCCCGCTCGCTCATCTGGGCCTCGCGCGCGCATACGCAATGCAGGGGGACAGTTCCAAGGCGCGGGCCGCTTATAACGATTTCCTCACACTGTGGAAAGATGCCGACCCCGGCATTCCCATCCTGAAGGAAGCCAAAGCGGAGTACGCGGAGCTGCAGTAATTGTCAGAACTTGGGCTTCAAAGATGGGACCGATCCGGATAGATGTTGATAAATCCTGTGGGTGTTGAAAAAGTCTTCGTGAATGCGAACTGAAAAGTTGGCAGCAACGTCTATCTGAGTAAGCGTTCTGCCGATGCTCTTCTTCATCGCCATTCACGGAGGCTTGCGGATTATGATGGGACAACACTCCCGTTCCGAGTCGCTGTTCTACTACTTTCGCATTGAAGATCAGGTTCCTGAAAACCACCTACTCCGACTCCTTGACCGACACATCAGCTTCGATTTCGTTCGTGAGAAGCTGAAGGACTCCTACAGCGATACGGGCCGACCCTCGATCGATCCGGAACTCCTGTTGCGCATCCTGCTGATCGGCTATCTCTATGGCGTCACCAGCGAGCGCAAGCTGGTCGAGGAGCTGCAGATGCATCTGGCTTGGCGCTGGTTTACCGGACTCAGCTTCGATCAAGAGATTCCGCATCACTCCACGTTTTCCAAGAACCGTCACGGACGCTTTCAGGAGTCGAATCTCTTTCAGCAGCTCTTTGAGGAAATCGTGGATCGTTGCGTGGAAGCCGGATTGGTCGAGGGCGAGCACCTGTCCGTGGATGGCAGCTTCATTGCAGCGAATGCCAGCCGATTGAGCCGCATCCCGCGGGAGCAACTGCCGGAAGCCGCTCACGTGAAAGGGACGGTGCGAGAGTACTTGGCGGACCTTGAGCAAGAGAACCCGGTCGAAGAGCCGGCCCCCCAACAAGACCAGGTATCGACAACGGATCCGGATTCGACCTATTCGACCAAGGGCCATCGTCCTGCGGAGCTGGGGTACTTCAACAACTATCTGATCGACAACCAGAGCTGCGTAATTGTTGGCGTTCAGGCTACGACCGCCCGGTTGAGTCAGGAAAGTGCGGCGGCTCGGGAGATGATCACGCGGTCAGCGGAGAGACGCGGGCGCTTCCCACAGTCGGTTGCCGCCGACACGACCTATGGGAACGGTGAGCTTTTGGCCTGGTTTGAGGAACGAGACATCATTCCCTATATCCGCGTGAAAGAAAGTCCGGCACCCAAAACCAACTTGTATGGGATTGAAAAGTTTCTCTACGAGCCGGAAACGAACAGTTATCAGTGTCCCGCAGGAAAGCGACTAACCTACCTTGGGGTGAACCTGCGTAACCGAAACCATATCTATCGGGCCACGTGGAAGCGCTGCCGCGACTGCCCGCAAAAAGCGCAATGCACCAGGGGCCACTATCGGCAGATTGCGATCCATGTCCACGAAGCGGCGCGACAACGGGCACGAGAGCGAACAACCGTTCCGGCTTTCGCGGCAGCGCAACGCCAACGCCGGAAAGTAGAAGCACTGTTTGCGGAGTTGAAGAACCAGATCGGACTGCGCAGGGTGCGCTTGCGGAGAATGAAGCACGTTCGCGAACAGTTCTTCCTCGCGGCTACAGCCCAGAACCTGAAACGACTGGCTCGCTTCTTAAGATCCAGATCTCTAGAATCAGCCACGGTTCCGATCTGAGATAGAATGAGATAGAAAAAGAAAGCGCGATACCCTCGCAGGAAAATCACCCAGATCAAAACTGCCGCCAGTGGGCGAGTTTTTCAACACCCACTCCTCTTCGCACCAGCTATCTCAAAATGCGACACCGCCCTCCCTTACAGCGGGGTATCGTATTTGTTGACAGAAAATGCCCGGGCATAAAACGGGTCGGCGTATTCTACGGGTTGTTGAATCGTATCTGGACGGCGTATTTTCACCGTATTGCAGGGGCGTGCAGGGTAAGGGTTGATTTCTTCGCTGCCCCATTCTTCAAACGGGTATGTATGCGGCTCAACGTTCGTAATCGTCTGACAATAACGCCACAATTGGCCCAAAGAGTCGGCTACATCGTCGTGGTCTAGTCGTGAGTCGTAGAAGTTGCAAAGTTGCTTTATCAACTCCTGCCATTCTGCCTGCCGTGGTTGTTGTGTTAGGTCTGCCCCAAATTTGACTTTCCCCCTTCGTATTGCGTCGGATAAATCTTCAAAGTCGCGTTCGCGGCGGCTAAGACTACTATCCGTCTGAAATTCTGCCGCCATTTGAAGCTTGTTGAAACCGTCTTTCCATGCGCCTTCCTCATTCTTATTGTTTTCACAGCGGAAGCGAACAAGATTAACGAAGCGAAGAGTCTTATGGAGCGTCAGGAGTTGCCTCAAGAAGTCGTCCTTCTCTACGAATTTCTTATTGACGATTCCTGTCACCGTCAAAATGTGAGTCTCAAGGTTCCAAAAGCCGCCGACAATGGCACAGCAATCTTTACCCGCCACGCCAACATTTGCCATGTCAGCATTCAAAACAGGCACTTGCATCACGTCTGCCTGTTCCTGCGTTACGCACTTGTTGAGAATTTCAGGCGTTAGTGCTTCGAGCAAAGGTTCGGCTTCGGGTTCAAATATCTCTAGAAGATAATTTCGGTCAAAATTCTCCAATGCGTATTTGCTGGCAATCGTCTGCCACGGCCATCTATCAGGCCAAGTCGGGATGATGTCTGTTTGCAGGTTCAGTTTGTGTGCTCTATTACGAGCGTCTATTTCTGCTTGATTCGGCTGATTTTCTTTTACGGTAAAGATTGGAACTTGGACGAGGCTCAACGGCGTACCGCTCGTAGCAGCCACCCGTATCATTTGGGTTGGGATGTCGCCCAAGGCGTGGCGTGTTCCTGTGTAGGAAATGTAGCCCTGAGGTTCCAACATCGGGTAAAGGTCTTCGTAGCGGCTGATGCTTTTGGATATGGCCGCATCTGTTGATTGGTTCTGCTCATGGATGCAGTCATCCATAAAGATGAACTCTCCATGCCAACCCGTTGAACACGCCCTAAACGATGTTGCGGTTAATGTTTCTTCTCGCAGTGATGTGTTCGTGCGAGTCGGCGCAGTAAAGGATTTGCCGTTACCGATATTGGCGGCATCAGGGAAGAAGTGGGCAACGATGGGGTTGTAGTTCAACAACTGACGAACAGCGTCTACCGTAACCTCGGCTTTGGGTAATGTCGCACCAACTATGAGAATACGAACATCAGGGAAGGCCAATATGACTTGGGCAATGTAGGCCGACTCTATCGTAGACTTTGCTGCCCCTCGGAAGGCTAAACAAACCCGTTCTTTCGTTTGACTCCAATCTGCAAATTTCTTCGAAGGGTCAGGTTGCGGATAAGAATAAGCGATGTCGGCATGGAACGGCTGCAAAGATGGCAAACTTGGGTTGCGAAAAATACGATTCGCCGCAAACCAAGCATCGGTCAATAGGAAATTCTTGATTTGCTCTTGCTCGGCTTTGGAGAATTTCTGTAGTTGCTCCAATGTGAGAACATCGGTGCTTTCCTGAAACTTGTGGAATTGTTCGCTCATTTATGACGCTTCCTTCGCAATCTGGATAAATCGTTCTCGTAAGGCACGCTGTCGCACCCGTTGTCTCAACAGCCTGATTTTTATGACTACATTTAACTCATTCCATCCCTTTCCGCCGATACTTGGGAAACGGGATGCGTCTATGTGAGCGTCGTAAACTGCCGCCGTGTATCGTGGGTTAGCGACTCTTGCCCAGTAGCGTCTTTGGTTCCGTCTACGCGTTTGTGCCTTACGATTTTTCTTGTCAGCGTAACGCTTCGCGTCTAGTGATTGGTAAGGCTGTCGTCCTACTGCAATCTCGGGCAAAGCATAGGGATTGACGCTATATCGGCGAAGAAAATCACGGCCTGCACTGGTTATGAAAAACACTTTGGCAGAGCGCCCCTTCGTGGGCAGAATTTCTTCGTGAAGTAGGCCGAACAAACCTTTGTCTTCCCAATGCGATGCTTGGACACGGTTCAACTCCTTGGCGAGAAGGTTATTTCTTATGATTTGCTTGCGAGGCAAACCCTTTGATGAAGAACCGGCCAGTCGTAAGAGATAAATTAGCGTGCGTCGGGATGCTTTTCGTGCTGTTGCCATTTTGAAAATCCTTATGATTGAAATTCCCGGACAAAGATGAAGCTGTTGAAGACGACGTGTGGGTTTAGTGGCGATATATCCAGATGGAACCGATTTTGAAATACGATGACGGCGGGTGCTTTGAGGCTCCCCTGTAAATATTTCAAATCAACTGAAAGCGTCCTTGCTCGTGGCTCGGCGATGAGTCCCGTTCCACCGAGGCTACGGTGGGGCGACCTGCGGCATAGTATTTGGAACCTTCTCCCGAACATTCTCTTGCCCGTAGAAAACTGTTTCGCAGACACAACAAGACAAAACTAAAAACTCGCAACCCGAATACTCGGAAACTCCGAATCCTATTTGGTGGGCAGTGGGCTGACGGGCTAACGCAAATCGGTACGAGGGTACTATCGACAACGCAACATTACGGTGAGACGATGCGAAGTATGCAAGCACTCACACCTGATGAAATCCTGAAAGTCCTGAAGGTCGCTAGCGTATCTAAACGCAATCACGCCATGATTTTGTGCGCTTTCCGCTTCGGTATGAGAGCAAGCGAAGTCTGCAATCTTCGCCTCTCCGACATTGACGCCAAGAATGGCTCAATCACGATTCGTCGGCTTAAGGGTTCTCGCACCACCGTTGCTGCGTTGACGAATGTGTCCGGTCAGCCCCTTCTGTCTGTCGCTCGCGTCTTAAAGGCGTGGCTTGCCGAGCGAGATGATGCCAGTCAATACGTCTTTACGTCCCAAAAGGGTGGCAGGCTCGATAGGAGTGCATTCTTTCGCATGTTCCAAGCCGTGGCAGCGGATGCAGGCATGCCGAAGGATAAGCGACACTGCCATTGCTTAAAGCACTCGCTCGGCTTTGCCATGGTTGCGGCCAATCGGAGCCTAACTACCGTTCAGAACGCCCTGGGGCATCGCTCAGTGGCTTCGACAGGTATCTACGCTCAGCCATCCCGCGAACAGGTTGACCATGCTATCCAAGCCACACTTCTCGAACTCTTTTAACGTGGCATAGACCAAACCTCGCATATAGAATGCGCGTTAGAAAATCGTGAATCCTTCCTCGCCCTCGACCCTTCGAATCGCGGCTGGATATTTGGCCACCGCCGGTATTCTCGGCTTAATCTGGCCGTTGCTGCGCGTGGGCCCAAGCCATCCGGAATTTCAAGCTCAAACCCTTGCATACAGAATAGGCGCACAAACCAGCGCACTGACCTTCTCCGCCGTATCGGTCGTCGCGGGCATTGGGCTTTTCTGGCACCATGCATGGGCGCGAAAGCTCGCATTGGGTCTGCTGGTAATCGGGACAATCTACGGTGCAAATGCCTTCGCATGGGGCTTTTCAAGCGGACAGCCCACGCGTCGCGTCCGTCTGTTCTCGTATGTAGTCATAGCCGCGTGGAACGGGCTGTGGTTCTACCTCATTTATCGGATTACGCTGTAATTGCGGTGGCCTAGTTCTGTCCCTGCCGAACGCACCAAACTAATCAAAGTGATGCGTTATTTGCCGGTATTCGTCTGCAACCCCTTTGAACCCGACGGCCACAAAACGTCAATTCCGTCGCAAGTGATGCGTTTTGGGCTTCGGAGTCGTCTGTAGCAGCCGCTTTGCAACCCAACTGCCAAAACAGCCGATTTAAGCCCTCCAAACCATCCTAAAGCCATCTACGCCTTTTCTTCGCCCCATGTTCTAGAACCGCCTGCTATGCGCAAATAAGGGGCTCTAAACGCCTTCTTTGCCCGTTCTGCGACAACGCCGTCAAGTCCTAGACAAAACCAAAATGACCGTTTTCAACGTTCCTGCCTCGTATTGTCATGTTTTAGGGACGCAGAAAGTACGAAAAGAAGAAAAAATGAAATTTTTTTGAAAGGCCACGCAACCGCTAACTTCATACGGAACATGAGAGAGCAGGCAGAGCCAAAGGCCGACGGACAAAGTCAAAAGCAAGGCAGCAGGCAATATAGAAGGATTTTAGAGATTACCTTTTTCTTGTCTGTGCCTGCTTGTGCGTCTTACTGCAAATTCTGCTTTGGCATGTGAAGACACTACGATTGTTAAGATAAAATATATGTTCTTCGTAGCCGATGAGTCCAAAGCTTTCGGGGTCGCTGACCTTGAAAGCACCCTTGTCCAAGGAACGTATTATTCCCTCGGGGTCTCTGCCATATCTCGACCTGAGGCGTTGTTTCTATCCTCAGTGGACGGGTCCACAATCGGAACCGGATGAACCTGCTTGCTACGAAGCATTTTGGTACTACCTTACAGTGTTCCGGGGTATCACAAACATGCGGAACCCGCATAAACATTGGTTAATTTTCTGTCACAACCCTGCCGCTGCCCTCAATTTTGACTGTGCTCGTTGTTGGGTTAAGGCTTCCTCAATCATCTTGGCCGTCTCTACGGAAACCGCCTTAGCAACCAACTCGGGGCAGTCCGTCCGCAACTGTTTCCGCCATCGGGCTATCGTCTGCTGATGCAGACCCGTCTGCTGGCGGACAATGCCTGTAGGTGTGGTGAGGAACCATCCTATATGCTTCTGGACACGAGCCTCGTCAATGCCTTGTGATAGCCAAGATGAATCTGAATCCAACGATTCCGTAACATCGGCAGGAGCCAAAACTTTCTGTGGATGAAGTGTGGGCATAGCAATCGTCATTTCCGCTTGTTCTTGCTGATTGTCCGCAAATTCGGCATCCAAGGCATCATCGCCGCGCTGGTCAGGTGAGGCTAACTCGCTGGCAAGGATAAAATGCTTGCTGCCGCCAACTCCGACATCAATACCGCGCCCACGATTGGTGGAGTCGCCAATCTTGGTAAGCAGGGAGTCAGTATTCCTATCGGTTTCTGTTGGGACGATAATTGTCCCGTTGTCGCGTACTTTTGTGGCGGGAACGGCTAATTTCTGGAAGCGTTTCTTTACCTTTGGCAGGCATTTCGAGCACACGCGAACATCATCGCGACGGATATAGACGCATTTACAGTCAGCGCATTTAAACTTGTTGGCCTTCCAGCACGAATCGCATTTCCGCTGGCGAGGACGATTACGCTGAAATTTCTGGTTGCAGGTGTTGCATTTGCCTTCTGGCTTCGACCGTGACTGACGTTGCTTTCGCATTTTTCATGTGTGCCGGACGCCTCAATACGTGGCGGCGGCTTCTCCTTTCAAGTCTTTTACGCCCAGACGCACGAAAGCCGCAGCCCATCCCGATTAAGGGACGAACCACGGCTCGTGTTTTCGATGACCGATTAGCGTCGGTGTTTGGGAAAACTGGAAACGGAATACGGGTGCTACCGACTAGTCATCGAAACTACAAACCGCACACTGCTACGCTCGCTAAAGCGTTTACTGGAAGGGTCTTGCGGTAGTTCCTGCGGGATGCTACGGATTGCGGGAAATGCAAAACTCTAGCCTATGTACCCATTATACCACAAATACTATGTTTTGTCAAGAGTTATCTTTGAAATGTCCAAATTCTGGAAATTTGCATTAGAAACACACAACATCTTGTGGTCATCCGCCGCAATAATGCCATACTGGTTTCCATTCGTTGACTTCAACGCTGCCCGTCGCTTGGAGCCACTGACAGGACTCTAAGTCCTTCTGGTCATTATCCCAATTTGCCCACACATAAACGTAGAACCGAACATCTCCGTTCACAATCCCATTTACTTGTTCACTGGTCAGCGAGTTAAACCCGAACGTAGCCCACACGCCCTGCCCGTTCGCAATATCGGAGCCTATTAGGTGTCGCGCCACATCGTTCCTGACGGCTTGGCGCATTTGTTTACGAAACTCACGATGTGTTTGTTGGTCGAGAATCTCTGGTTTGACCTTGAGTGCTCCGCTAACCAATTTTACTGCGAAGAAATGCCGAGCGTTGTAAGCAGGTTCGCTGCCGATGTTTCTCAAATAGACATTCACGCCAAAACGTTTCCCCACAGCTAGAGATTTGTCGATAAATTCGGTTTTTTCATATACCAACAACGCCGAACTCTTTTTCGGTGCAACTGGAGACGGATTTGGCGGCGGAATCGTTACGTTTACCTTGGGCGGTGTTTCGGTATTCTTCTGAATCTTGTCGAGTTGAGACTTTTGTTCTGTTTGAGTCGTCTCATTTCTATAGGTTTGCACGCCGATTAGAACCACAGTCAAAAAACCTGCTCCCCAAAAACACCATTTCTGCCACGTCTTGGTCGCCGCCAACTGCCCAGCTAAACCAGCAACAATCGCAGTCAGCAAGGCTATTATTATCGCAAGTACGATGTTTCCGAACATGAGGCCGCATTATATACTTAACCGATAATGAAACCGAGTCATTCGTCTATTTTAAGAGGCCGCAGTCTCGGAGGGTTTAGAGGCAACCCGTGTTATGATTAGTGAATTGAAGGGGTTCCATGAGACTCGAACCCATAATTGAGCATCCCACCATAAATTGCATCCGATGTGACAGGCGCATTGCAGAAGGCGTTATTTATGTCGATATAGAGGCTGCTACGGAAGAGAATTACTGTCGTCAGTGCGCCGATGAAATGGCTTGTTTCCCGCCGTACCGCACTCCTCGCAAAGCGACTGCATAGCCTGATTGGTAGTCTGACCCCAAGTAAAGTCACTACCTGCGTCACTTCTGAATTGATAAACTCCCGCCACCATGCCCTGTTGGTTTCAGGCCGTTCGGCCCGTTCTCGAAACCCTTTCTACGACAACGGTTGCCGTTTTTACCGTCCTCATATTTTGTGTTTATCTTTCGATGCTCCGTGCGTCAAAAACTAATGAGAGAGCATGGGTTGTTCCTATTGTCGGCATGATAGAACCAACCGAGGAACCCACACTCTTCCAAATAACGGTTGACCTCAGAAATAACGGAAAAACACCTGCATGGATTACAGCGGCGGGTTCTGGTGGAAAGGGCGCGACAGAGCAACAACCATTACCAACCGTTCCCCCCTATACTGAAATGAAGCCTTTTTCCAAAAAGGGGAGTCTCTTATCGCCAACAGGTGCCTTCACTCAAGGGTTTCCAATAACTAAAGAACGTTTAGACCACGTTCAAGCTGGAAAATCCCAGCTATTTATCTTCGGTTATGCCAAATATCGGGACGTCTACGGAGACTCGCATATTATTCGTTACTGCTTTGAGGCTAGAAAATCCCACGATATGAATCATCCCTATCCTCTTGAATTCTATGTTGGCGGACCTGACGGGTATACAGACGCTGATTAGCTCGTGCCCCCTCAAATATCACTTGACAGCCTTGGATATCCGTGGTATAATGTTGATATATGGCTAGAAACCCACGCATCCTCGTCAACTTGCCGGAAGACCATCTTGAGCACCTTCGAGAAATCTCCAAAGAAACCGGCGCATCGATTAATTGGCTAATCCGCCGCGCAGTTGAGCTTTACTTGTCCAAACCCAAAATGAAACGGTCGCGGAGCCACGGTTAGTGTTCAATATTCAACAAGCCGCCGCCAAAGCAGGCATTAGCAGTGGATTGCTCCATTTGTGGGTCAGCGTAGGAAAAATCAAACCATCTGTTGATATGACCGTTGACTTTACTGGCATTCAGGACGCGGCTAGTCGTAAAGCTGCTCAACAATGGGCGCATCGCGACGAGACTACCAATTGGATTTTCACAGATGCGGATATCGCTCGATTACGTAAGCTGGTGGAACAAACTGCGGAGAAGAAATCCACGACCACGAAAGCCGGGAATACTCACGTTAAGGGCACCGATTGGAAGCCGCAGGAACTAGCAATTGAGTGGGGTCTTGGCATAGACAAAATTAGGGAGTTGTTTGCCACTGAACCTGACGTGAAAAAGATTCAGAGTCCGCCTAAGAAAGGAAAACGCCAATACGTCACTCTGCGAATACCTGAAAAAGTTGCAGAACGCGTTCAGCGGAAACTTTCATAATGTCTCTGGAAATATACCGCCGCCATAATCCTCAAAAATGCTCGTCTACCGATACGGTGGTTTGCACCAATCGTAGGCATCCCTGTCCAATTTGGGTATCTGGAACAAAACCCGATGGCGCGTATGTGCGTGAGTCCCTAAAGACTCGCGATTGGAAGCATGCTGAACAAATTAAGCAGTCATGGGAAAACAACGGTCAGAAGCCAAAAACTGCATCTGCACTGACGACCGTTGAAGACTTGCGAACCAAATTTATTGCAAACATGCGGACAGAAGGCAAGGGCCACGAGACTATTCGCAAGTACGAACAGCTTTTTAAGCAGATGAATGTGTTTGCGGTGGATAAAGGAATTAGATTCGTGCCTGAGTTTGACCTGCCATTGTTGGAAGAATTCAGAAGTAAATGGCCGGATGGAGATTTAGCGCGTCAGAAAAAACAAGAGCGACTTCGAACGGTATTCCGGTACGCCCGTAATCACAAGATGGCTGAGCATAATCCGGCTCTAGAATTAGGCAAGATTTCTGTCAAATCCAAGCAGGTAGTTCCGTTTACAGATGACGAAATGACATCTATCGAGTCGGCTGCTAAATCGCGCATAGCAGACACAAATCGTAGCGATAAAGAGCGTGAACACAGCAAACAGGCATATGCGCTAATACTGCTGATGCGCTATTCAGGTCTTCGCATTGGCGATGCTACGATGCTGGCGATTGACAAACTCAAAGACAATCGGCTCTCGCTTCGAACGCAGAAGGCCAACAAAGACATTTCCGTATTGTTGCCTGCTCCGGTGGTTAAGGCTCTACGCAGCTTCAAGCCTGTCAGCAAAGATTATTTCTTTTGGGATGGTCAATTGTCCCTGAAATCCTTGACGAACCTGTACAGAGATTTTTATTTGGTTCCGGTATTCAAAGCTGCCAAAGTGAAGGGTCATCCGCACCAGTTCCGTCATACATTTGCTACCAAACTGTTGAGCCATGACACGAGTGTTGAAAACGTAGCCGCGCTATTGGGAAACTCACCCAAAATCGTCTGGCGGCACTATGCAGCGTGGGTTAAAGAGCGGCAGGAAGCTCTGGACCAAGCGGTCTTAGCAGCCAGTGGTTTCAAGCATCTGGACAAGCCCCGTACAAAATCCGTACAAAAATGTCGCGGCCACAAAAAACAAGCAAAAAGCCAATAAAACGTGGGTTGTTGTGTGGCGGAGGGGGTGGGATTCGAACCCACGAGACCCTTTCGGGCCTAACGGTTTTCAAGACCGCCGGAGTCAACCACTTTCCTACCCCTCCGCTGTAAATTCTAGCATTGGCAAGCGAAACCGGCGGCACAGATCAAGCATTCGTTGCTTATTTCATTCTCGAAGCGCGTCCGTAGCGGCACCTGAACCAAGATTTTATCGGGGGTGAAGTAGCGATAGCGCGGCGGCGAAATGGTTGCGTGCGAGACGAATCAGGAGCATCACAAAAGCAGTGAAGCGGGTCATCAAGTTACAAGAAACCGCGTGCGACACTGGCGAGGATGATTTGATCCAATGAAAAACGACCCTTCGTAGAAGTCTGCCTGGGCGTCGTCATTCGTAGCGCAATGCCACGATCGGGTCGACCCTCATCGCTCGTCGCGCTGGAATGTAGCAGGCAAGTAAAGCAACACCGATCAGAAGAAGAGCGACACCTGCAAATGTCAACGGGTCAGTGGGCCGCACTCCGTAAAGCAGTCCTGCCATTAAGTGCGAAACGATCAGCGCGCAAGTAAGCCCAATCGCAGCACCAGCAATTGCAAGCCCCAAACCTTGACGCAGAACCATCCGCAGGATGTTCCGGTTCTGCGCCCCGAGCGCGAGGCGAATGCCAATCTCGTGTCGCCGCTCGCTTACGATGTACGAAATTACTCCGTATATTCCGAGCCCTGCCAGAAGCAATGCCGTCAGCGCGAACAGCCCAACCATCTCCATCGAAAATCGCCTTTCGGAGAGAGACGCGGACACTGCTTCGGCGAGGATTTGTGCGCCAAAAACCGGAAGCTCGGGATTCACGGACTGGACCTGCCGCCGCAACTCGGCGGGTGTGGTGGCAGGATCGAGCTTTCCGCGTAAAAATATTGCCAGGTCTTTAGGGTGCATCTGATACAAGCTCAGATAAATCTGTGGCGTGCTCTCTTCTGCCAGCGATTCTGTTCGAGCATCCGCGATCACGCCAACGACCGTGGTCCACGGAGGATTCCCTCGGGAGCCGCGCATCCTGTTCAGCTGGACGTGTTTGCCGATAGGATCGCCGACTGGCCAGTATGTGCGCGCGAACGCCTGATTAATCACGGCTACGGGAGGCGCTTTTTCGTTATCCATTTCGACGAACAAACGGCCGCGCTGCAGTGGCATGCCCAGTAAGTGAAAATATTCTGGAGTAACTTCTGAAACTTCGACCAGGGGCGCCTGCTCGCTTTGAATCTCCTGACCTTCGAGGGTCATCTGGTATGGGTTTAAATCGTTTCGACCATGGCCTAATGGAATGGCCGCGAGGTCACCGACGGCTGCTTCTTTCACGCCGGGCATGGTCCTGCTGCGGCGAATCAGTTCGCGTACGAACGGCGCCTCCTGAGCGGTCGTCCCGTAAATGTCGGTGTCCGGATCGTTTGGCACAGGCAGCCACGTGCGAACGGCCATCACGTTCTGGGGATCGAAGCCCGGTCGCACATTCAACAAATCCGCAAAACTGCGGAGCAAAAGACCCGCGGCAATCATCAACACCAGAGACAGAGCAAATTCCGTTATCACCAGCACGCGTCGCGTGCGCGCCTGTTCCCCAGAGCCCGTCGAGCCGCGCCCTTCCTGTTTGAAGACGGCGGTCAAATCCGGCCGCCCAATATGCAGCGCGGGAGTCAGACCGAAAATCACGCCAGCCGCGATAGTGGCTGCGAGCGCAAAAAGTAAAACGGGCCAATTGATCGATATGCTGTTGAGGCGTGGCAGGCTGTCCGGCATGAGCCGCACCAGAAATCCTTTGGTGCAGAAGAGAATCGCCAGCCCGGCGATCCCGCCCGTCAGCGAAAGAAGCAAGCCTTCGACTAGCAGTTGCGACATAAGCCGTTTTCGCGCAGCTCCCAACGCCTGCCGGACAGCCATCTCGCGCCCTCTCGCGCTGGCGCGAGCAAGAAGCAGATTTGCAACGTTCACGCATCCAATCAGCAGCACCAATCCAACGGCGCCGAGCAGCAGAATTAGCGACTGGCGGGCATCTCCCACCACAGTCTGCTGGAGCGGCTCCAGCCGCACCCTCCACGCGCTCTGCTCCGGATAATCGACGGGGAATTGCTTTTGCAACGATGCGACTAACGCATCCAGCCGGCTCTGCGCCGTCTTCACCGTCAGTCCCGGAGCGATTCGCGCGATTGTGTTGGGAAGAATCCTCAAATTGCGTTGTGGCAGGGGGGCGGGCGGGCCGGCAAAACCCGTTGCTGCCCACAGCTCAGTGTTCCTTTCCTCCGTTGTTCGGCCCGGGTCATGATAACCAGACGGCATCACGCCGATAATCTGATACAAATCGTTGTCGAGCCGTATGCTTCTTCCCAAAACCTGCGGGTCTGCCCCGAACGCTCGCTTCCACAAACCGTCGCTGATGAGACATTCCAGAGTAAATCCGGGCGTGTGATCTTCAGGGTTGAACGAGCGGCCCAGCTGAGGGTTCACGCCTATCAGCGCAAAATAATTCGGCGGCACCGCGGCAAAGAAAATCCTCATAGGCTGGGATGATCCTGTGAGGTTCACAGACCCGCCACCGATCGGCGAGACGTGCTGAAAAATTCCGGAGCGCTCGAAATCCTGCCACTCGGGAACAGATATTCCTACGCTCTGAGCTCCCACCCCAGGTAAGTCATCCTCGACGCTCACGAGCTGCTCCGGTTGCGGGTAAGGTAGTGGATGCAATAGCGTGGCATCGACCACGCTGAAAATCGCCGTTGTGGCTCCGATGCCCAGCGCAATCGTCAAGAGAGCGGTGACCGTGAAACCCGGCGACTTTCGCAGCATGCGAAGACCGTAACGAACGTCCTGCGCGACGTTCTGGAGCCAATTCACCTTGCGCGCCTCGCGACATTCTTCTTTACGCCTCTCCACTCCACCCATCGCGAGTAGGGCCGCGCGCCGCGCCTCTTGCGGACTCATTCCTTTTGCGATGTTTTCCTCAGTCCTGCATTCCACGTGATACCGCAATTCCTCATCGAGTTCCTGGTCCGCCACGCGGCGGCGAAATAGCGAACGCAGCCTGAGCGGAACCGTATAGATCCAATGTTTCGGTCGCATGTGTGTCTCCTAGCGCCCCTCGCGGGTTCAAGCTTCCTTAAGCTTGACCACTCGCGAAATTGCACTCGACAGCCGCCCCCAATTGTCGGTCTCCTTCTCGAGTTGCCTGCGCCCCAAGCGCGTAAGCGAATAGTATTTCGCGCGACGGCCGTTCACGGTCGTCCTCCACTCCGCGGAAATCCAGCCTTCCTGTTCGAGCTTGTGCAGGGCGGGGTAGAGCGAACCATCGCTAACCTGCAACACGTCTCCAGAAATTTGCTTCAGACGCTCGCTCACCGCGAAGCCGTTGAGCGGCTCCAAGGCAAGAATCTTCAGCAGCAGCATGTCCAGCGTGCCCTGAACTAAATCGGATGGTTTGCTCAATGCGCCCCCTCGGTTACCGAGGAAGCTTACCGCCATTCCCCTCGGTAAGCAAGGGGAAACAGGAAGAGCGTCGGCTTCAGTCAGTTCGGCTGGATCTCGAAGAAGATATGGTCATTGCGGTTGGATCCCGCTATTCGCTAACCTTCGTGTCTTGCGCGAGAACGAGAAATGCCCAGGGGTTTAATGAGAGTGCCACTTCGCCGGTTGACTCGAGTGCCGCAGCTCCAGTACCGCCTCTGCCGCCCCAGCGTTCCTCATTCGAATCGAGGACCGGACGCCAGCTCCCCGCGGGAATTCGCACGTTGATGTTTCTTGGAGCCCGATCGAAGTGATGGACAATGACAATTTGGAGACCAGACTCCCACCGCCTGACCAACAGAACCTTCTGATCGGCGAATGACGTAACCTCCATCGCTTCCTTATCAAGTTTCGCCAGAGGCGATACCTCGCGTCGCAAGCGAAGCAGCTCCCGATAGAAATCCCAAAGGATGCGATGCCGATCTTCGGTCTGTAAGTCCCAGTGCAGTTTGCACCCGAGAAATGTTGCCTCACTCTGAGGGTCGGGAATGTCTCCAGCCCAGCCGAATTCTGCAAATTCTTTCTTCCGACCTTCGCGCACCGCCTCGATCAGAGCCGGGTCTTCGTGGCTGACAAAGTATTGGAAGGGCGCCGGCTCGGCGTACTCTTCGCCCATAAACAACATAGGAATGTACGGCGAGAGAAGCACAGTCCCTGCGGCAAGTTTCAATTGTTCGAGGGGCAGCGATTGCGACAGCCGGTCACCATCGCGCCGATTGCCAACCTGATCGTGATTCTGCGAAAAGACCACAAAATGCTCAGCCGGAATCTGCTTTGACGAACTTCCATAGCGTTTCCGGCGATACTTGGAATAGCGGCCGGAATATAAGAAGCCTTCTCGATAAGCTCCCGCTAGATCGTCTACTCCGCAAAAATCTTCATAGTAGCCGCTCCGATCGCCCGTCAAGAGCACGTGCAAGGAATGATGGAAATCGTCATTCCAAACCGAGTCGAATCCCCATCCACCTATTTCAGGAGATTTCACCACTCGCGCGTCGTTGCGATTGTCCTCAGGGATCAGGTAAACGTCCCGCCCGAGTTCCTTCGCCTTCGCATGAAAGGTTACGCTCAGTTCCTCAAGGAATGTTCGCGCGGAAGGATCGACAATCGCGTGGATGGCGTCAAGCCGGAGCGCATCGATGTGGTAATCCGTCACCCATTGCAGCGCGTTATCGATGAAATAGCGCCGCATATGGTCGCTATCTGCATCCGCAAAATTAATCGCCGCTCCCCAAGGCGTTTTATAAAGGTCCGTGAAATAAGGCGCGAAATCGGCCAGATAATTTCCTTCCGGGCCCAGGTGGTTGTAAACCACATCGAGCGTCACTGCGATTCCATGTTGATGGCAGGCATCGACAAGTCGCTTTAGTCCGGCAGGGCCGCCATAGGATGCTTGCACTGCGTACGGATAGACTCCGTCGTAGCCCCAGTTGCGATCACCTGGAAATTGCGTCACCGGCATCAATTCGATTGCGGTCACTCCGAGATCTTTCAACCTTGCTAACCGCGGGATGATCGCGTCGAAGGTTCCCTCTGGCGTGAATGTGCCCACGTGAAGTTCGTACAGAACATACTTTTCGAGAGGAATGCCACGCCACCCGGAATCGTTCCAGTGAAAGCGGCTATCTACGATTTGCGACGGCCCGTGAACGCCTTGCGGCTGATATCGCGACGCGGGATCGGGCGTTTCCTTTTCCCCATCGAGACGATACCGGTAGAGCGCACCAGCTGAAATGCCTTCCACCACAGCGTGAAAATACCCGCATCCGGCACCCTGCATGGGGATCGCACGCGCTCTCGGCTCGACAATGCATACCTCGACGCGTCGAGCGCGCGGCGCCCACAGGAGAAAGCTGCATGAGTTCTCGGCTACTAGCTCCGCGCCCAAGGCTCCATCACAAGCAGTCACGTTTAGTTCGGTCCGTGTCGGCAATCTTTTGCTATCTCACTTAGAACAACATGTTATCAGCCACAACCAGGTCTAGCGCCCTAAGAAAGAGGGGGAATTAACCTGATTGCGTGGTTCTTCCGCACAGGAGAATATTTGGTGATGATCGCAGTGCTGATCCGGCCATTGCAAAAACAATCTTAGGTGGATAGCAAACCCACTGGGATGTTTATATTAAAGATGGAGAACACGGGGCCAATGATGTCCTGCCATCAGGAGCCAAAAAGCTAGTGCCAGACCGGCCAGCAGACCAGCAAATAGAAAGCAGGCGTCGAGTCGTAATCGAGGGCGTAACGCCTGAAATCGATTGCGGGCGATTTCCTATCAAGCGCGTTGTGGGTGACACGGTGCGTGTGGAAGCCGCTGTTTTTGCAGACGGCCACGACCAGGTTGCCTGCCGCCTGCTCTACTGGCAGGACGCGAAGAATTTACTTATAGCTCCGATGATGGCGCTACCCAACGATCGGTGGCGCGGTGAATTCTTCGTGGCGAAGCTGGGCCGCTATCAATACACGATCGAAGGATGGATCGACCATTTCCAGACTTGGCGCAGCGCTCTCGTCAAGCGTGTGGCTGCTCAGCAGGACGTCCATGTCGAGCTGGTGATAGGAGCTGACCTGATCGAGGAAGCCGCGGCGCAGGCGCCAGCCAAAAACGCCGAACTTCTCCGCCAATGGGCGAAACGGTTGCGAGAGGCGAAAGATAAACCGGAAGGAGCGGGTATCGCCTTCGAAGAAGAGTTGCTCGGTATCCTCCAAGAATATCCGGTCCGCAACTTCTCGACCCGCTACGAAAAAAGCCTGAGCGTCACCGTCGACCGCGAAAAAGCGCGTTTCTCCACCTGGTATGAAGTATTCCCCCGGTCGTGCTCACCTCAGCCGGGGCGTCACGGAACATTTCGCAATTGCGAACAAGTTCTTCCGTACATCGCCTCGATGGGTTTCGACGTCGTATATCTTCCGCCCGTCCATCCCATCGGGCGCTCGTTTCGAAAGGGCAAAAATAATTCCACGGAGCCGCAACCCACAGACATCGGCAGTCCCTGGGCAATCGGATCTGCTGAGGGCGGCCACAAATCCATTCTTCCCCAACTCGGCACGCTCGAAGATTTCAAGCATTTTCGCTTGGCGGCAGAAAAGCAGGGACTCGAAGTCGCTCTCGATATCGCGTTTCAGTGTTCGCCGGATCACCCGTACGTCCGCGAACATCCTGAATGGTTCCGCAAGCGTCCCGACGGGACCATACAGTACGCCGAAAATCCGCCAAAGAAATATCAGGATATTTTTCCGCTGGATTTTGAAAGCCCTCAGTGGCGACCGTTGTGGGACGAATTAAGAAGCGTTTTCGATTTCTGGATTGAGCAAGGTGTCCGGATCTTTCGTGTGGACAATCCCCACACAAAGCCTTTCGCCTTCTGGGAATGGGCAATCGGCGAAATTAAAGCTCAGCATCCCGATGTTCTTTTCCTTGCGGAAGCATTCACAAGGCCCCATCTAATGTACTGGCTCGCGAAGCTGGGTTTCTCGCAGTCCTACACGTACTTCACATGGCGCAACACAAAAGAGGAACTCACCGACTACTTCACCGAGCTCACTCAAACAGACGTGCGAGAGTTCTTTCGTCCCAACCTATGGCCCAACACTCCGGACATCCTTTCACAAATTCTTCAGGCCGGAGGGCGCCCCGCTTTCATGATTCGTTTAATCCTGGCGGCCACGCTCGGGTCGAGCTATGGCATCTATGGCCCCGCATTCGAGCTATGCGAGAACGTTCCGCTTCAACCAGGCAGCGAGGAATACCTGAATTCTGAGAAATATGAGCTCCGGCACTGGGACCTGCACGCTGCGGGCAGCCTCAGCGAGCTCATCGCCCGGGTGAATCGTATCCGGAAAGAAAATCCGGCTCTGCAAAGCAATAGCACCCTCCGCTTTCATGGAACGGACAATCCATCGCTGCTCTGCTACAGCAAGGTGACCAGGGATTTCTCTGACGTAATCGTGGTCGTGGTAAATCTCGACTGCTTCCACGTGCAATCGGGCTGGGTTAATCTCGATTTAGCCGCTATCGGCGTGGGCGCCGACCACGAATTTCAGGTTCACGATTTGCTCGGCGAAGGTCAGTACGTGTGGCACGGTTCACGAAATTATGTGGAGCTTACGCCGGAAAGCCTCCCGGCTCACATTCTGCGCGTTCGCCGTCTAGTTCGCACGGAGCGTGATTTTGACTACTACCTCTAGCGCGCACAAATGCGCCAGAAAAGTGGCAATGAAGTTCGGTTTTTACGGGCGAATAACGAATAAGTACCAGGGAGTCCGAAGTTGCAATCGACGATAAGCGAATTCGACCTCTACTTGCTCGCGGAAGGCACCCACTACCGCGCCTACGAAAAACTCGGCGCTCACATCACCGAGAAAGATGGCAAGCGCGGCGTGCAGTTCGCCGTCTGGGCCCCGAATGCGAAGAGTGTCTCCATCATCGGCGATTTCAACAACTGGAACCCAAAACCTGGGGCCATGAGCCCGTCCACCGCTGGCATTTGGGAAGGTTTCGTTCCGGAGATCGGTCAAGGAGCTTCCTACAAATATCACATCGAATCGCGCTATCGCGATTACAAGGTCGACAAAGCGGATCCCTACGGCTTCGCCTCGGAAATTCGTCCGCAGACAGCTTCGTGCGTATGGAATCTCGAAAATTATTCCTGGCAGGACGAATCCTGGATGAAGAATCGCACAAACAACAATTCTCTCGGCGCTGCGCTATCTTTCTATGAAGTGCATCTTGGCTCCTGGAAACGCGCACTGGACGAAAATAACCGCTGGCTCACCTATCGCGAGTTAGCCCCTCTCCTTGCCGATTACGTTCACGACTCTGGTTTCACGCACGTCGAATTTCTTCCCGTAATGGAGCACCCCTTCGACGGTTCCTGGGGATACGAGACCCTCGGCTATTTCGCTCCCACCAGCCGCTTCGGAACACCCGACGACTTCATGTACCTCGTCGACTATCTTCATCAACGAGGAATCGGCGTGGTTCTGGATTGGGTCCCGGCGCATTTTCCAAAGGATGAAGCGGGCCTCGGTTACTTCGATGGATCGCATCTCTACGAGCATGAGGATCCGCGGCAAGGGGAGCATCCCGACTGGAACACCTTCGTCTTCAACTATGGCCGCAATGAAATCCAGAATTTTCTGATCAGCAATGCGCTATTTTGGCTGGACAAATATCACGTCGACGGCCTTCGAGTCGACGCCGTCGCCTCAATGCTATATCTCGATTACGGCCGCGGCGAAGGCCAGTGGATACCAAATCGTTTCGGCGGAAAGGAAAATCTCGACGCAATTCATTTCCTGCGCACTCTGAACGAACACGTCTATGGCGCCTACCCCGATACGATGATGATCGCGGAAGAATCCACGTCCTGGCCCCAGGTGTCGCGTCCCATTTATCTCGGAGGGCTCGGCTTCGGCCTGAAGTGGAATATGGGCTGGATGCACGACGTGCTGAACTACATGTCGCAGGATCCTGTTTACCGCAACTACCATCACAACGAGATCACCTTCAGTCTCGTCTACGCCTTCGCCGAAAATTTCGTTCTGCCCTTCTCGCACGACGAAGTCGTCTATGGCAAAGGCTCCATGATTCGCAAGATGCCGGGCGACGACTGGCAGAAATTCGCGAATCTCCGCCTTCTCTACGGTTTCATGTTCGGCCATCCCGGAAAGAAGCTTCTATTCATGGGCGACGAATTTGGCCAATGGTCGGAGTGGAACCACGATGCCAGCCTCGAGTGGAATCTGCTCGAGCATCCCTCTCACTCAGGGCTGCAGCGCTGGGTTCGCGATCTCAACACGCTCTATCGTGGTGAGCCTTTGCTGCATACCATGGACTTCAATTCAGCCGGCTTCGAATGGGTTGATTGCAAAGATTTTCAGCGCAGCATCATCAGCTTTCTACGCCGCGGACAAAATCCGAGCGATCAACTGCTTTTCGTCTGCAACTTCACTCCAGTAGTACGCCAGAATTATCGTGTCGGCGTTCCACTGGAAGGCTACTGGAAAGAAATTCTGAACAGTGACGCACCTTTATACGGCGGCTCCGGCCAGGGAAATTTCGGCGGCCTATCCACGGTCCCTCTCCCGATTCACGGCCGCCCTGTTTCTCTGAATATGACGCTTCCGCCTCTCGGAATCGTGATTTTCCGGCCAGAATCTCGAAGCTCCACCTGACACTCGGGGAAACGCGACATGGCAAAGCTGCCCGGCAGCGCATCGGATCCGCTCTGGTACAAAGACGCCATCGTCTACGAGCTGCACGTCCGCGCCTTCAAAGACAGCAACGCCGACGGCATCGGCGATTTTCCCGGCCTGCTTCAGAAAATGGATTATCTCCAAGATCTTGGCGTCACCTGCATTTGGCTTTTGCCTTTTTTCCCCTCACCTCTAAAAGACGATGGCTACGACATCTCCGACTACATGAATGTCCATCCCATGTACGGCACGCTCGACGACTTTAAGGCCGTCCTGGGCGCTGCTCACGAGCGCGGCCTGCAGGTGATGATCGAACTGGTCGTGAATCACACCTCTGACCAGCACCCCTGGTTTCAGGCCGCCCGTCAGGCTCCGATTGGTTCGCCCGAACGAAACTTTTACGTCTGGAGCGATACCGAAGAGAAATATAAGGATGCTCGAATTATTTTCTCAGATACCGAGAGATCGAATTGGACTTGGGATCCCGTCGCCAAGCAATTCTTCTGGCACCGCTTTTTCTCTCACCAGCCGGATCTCAACTACGACAATCCAAGAGTCGTCGCCGAGGTTCTGAAGATAATGAATTTCTGGCTGGATATGGGAGTCGACGCCCTGCGCATCGACGCCATTCCTTATCTCGTCGAACGCGACGGAACCAGCTGCGAAAATCTTCCGGAAACTCACGCCGTCATTAAAACTCTCCGGCGCGAGATTGACGCCGATTATTCCAGCCGCATGCTTCTCGCCGAAGCCAACCAATGGCCTCCTGACGTTCGCCCTTATTTCGGCGACGGAGACGAATGCCACATGGCATTCCATTTCCCGCTGATGCCACGCATCTACATGGCCCTGCGTCAGGAAGATCGCCTACCGATCACCGACATCATCGCGCAAACTCCGCCGATTCCCGACACATGCCAGTGGGGCCTCTTCCTCCGAAATCACGACGAGCTCACGCTCGAGATGGTCACCAACGACGAGCGCGACTACATGTATCTCGCCTACAGCGCCGATCCCAGGATGCGCATTAATCTTGGCATTCGCCGCCGTCTCGCTCCTCTCGTCGACAACAACCGCCGACGAATCGAGCTCTTGAATAGCTTGCTGCTCTCCTTTCCCGGAACGCCCATCCTCTACTACGGCGACGAAATCGGAATGGGCGACAACATCTACCTCGGCGATCGCAATGGCGTCCGCACTCCGATGCAATGGAACGGAGACCGCAACGCCGGATTTTCCACGGCTGTGCCTGCCCGCCTCTACAGCCCCGTGATTATGGACCCAGTCTGGGGATACGAAGCGATCAATGTGGAAGCGCAGCAGGGCGATCCCTCTTCGCTCCTGAACTGGATGCGCAACATGATCGCCCTGCGAAAACTTTTCAGCGTTTTCGGGCGCGGCGGCATCGAGTTCCTCAATCCATCGAATCGCAAAATCCTGGCGTATCTCAGGACCTATGAAGACGAACAGGTCCTTTGCCTCGCCAACCTCTCGCGCTTCGCCCAGCCTGTCGATCTCGATCTGTCAAAGTTGGAGGGACTGGTGCCCGTCGAGATGCTCGGCTACGTGGAATTCCCGGCCATCGAACGCCAGCCGTACCGTTTCACGCTGGCTCCCTACAGTTTCTTGTGGCTCGAACTTCAACAACGCGCCGAATCGACAGAGCCCGCCGTAGATGTCGTTGGACAGTCCCCGTTGAACGTTGCTGCAGGCTGGGAAGGCATCTTCGACGGCCCGAGCCGCCAGCGCCTGGAAACCTTTAATCTTCCGGAATTTCTTGTTAAGCAGCGCTGGTTCGCGGGAAAGTCTCGCCATCTCAAATCCACTCGAATCATCAACTGGAGCTCGTTAAGCGATGAGCGATTCGCTCTGGCTTTTGTTGAGGCTTGCTTCGACACCGGTAACCCCGATGTCTATTTCGTTCCGCTCGCGATGGTCCTCGGCGACACCGCGAACGAATTGCGCCACACCGCGCCCAACGCCGTCGTCACCTCCATCGCATCGGCAAAGCTAGCAGGCCTTCTCTGCGACGGAGTCTTCGACGACTCCATGTGCCGCGAATTTCTTTCGCTGATTGAAACCGGGCGCGAATTGCGCGCGAGCGAAGGGCTCATTCGAGGACTCCCAAGCAAGGCCTTCCAGCAAATTCTCGGATCCGGCGCAGAGCCGTTGCCCGTAAAGCGAGGTTCAGCCGAGCAAAGCAACACTTCGATCATTTTCGGCGATCGCCTGATTCTGAAACTCTTCCGCCGCCTGGAGCCCGGAATCAATCCTGACGTTGAAATCGGGCGATATCTCACTGAAAAAACCAAGTTTGATCACATTCCTCCCTTCGCCGGTTCCATTGAACTGGAATCGGCGACGAATGGCTCCGAAGTTACAGCGCTTGCCATGCTGCAAGGGTTGGTGGAGAACGAGGGCGACGGTTGGAAATGGACAGTCGAAGAACTTGATCGCTACTTCGAAACCTCCGCGCCCCAGAAGTTTCCCAAAAATGCGAGCGCGAAAATCGGCGATCCACTCGAGATGTCCGAGCATCCGGTCTCTCAGCTGGCTCGCGATCATCTGGGCATCTATTTCGACGCCGCCACCACTCTCGGCCGCCGCACCGCCGAATTGCATCTCGCGCTGGCTTCTCCAACGGATGATCCAGCGTTCAAGCCCGAGCCTTGGACGCCCGACGATCTTCAGGCCATCCTCGCCGATTTTCAGCAGCACGCTTCACAGGTCTTGGACGTGCTGAAAGAGCGCGTGTCCTACCTACCGGACGAAGTGATCGAAATTGCTGCCACAGTGCTCAGCCGCCGCCGCCGCATCCTCGATCATTTCGCAATATTGAAATCAGCCAGCTTTCAGACGCAGCGAATTCGGATTCATGGTGACTATCACTTGGGCCAGGTGTTGCGCGTGAAGACCGATTTCGTCATCCTCGATTTTGAAGGTGAACCGGCAAGGCCGCTCGCCTATCGCCGCGCCAAACAATGCCCTCTCAAGGATGTCGCAGGTATGCTGCGCTCTTTCAGCTATGCCGCATACGCCAGTCTCATCAACTACACCGAGCGTCACACCGAGGATGTAGCCCGGCTCGAACCCTGGGCTCAGCTCTGGGAGCGCTCCGCATCCGCGGCATTCTTGCGCGCCTACCGGGAAACAGCCCAAGGCGCTGCATTTCTGCCTTCCGATAGCGCAGAATTTCGAAAGCTCCTCGACTTGTTCTTGCTGGACAAGGCGCTTTACGAAGTGCTTTACGAGCTGAACGCCCGTCCCGACTGGGTACGCATTCCGTTGCTGGGCATCATGTCGCTCTCGATATAATTTTTTTCGCTGTTAGGTCACCCGAATCAGATTCAACGGTGTAACAATCGCTATAGCTAGCTGCATCCGGCTTCACACAGCGGGTCTGCCGCTAGGGAACAAAACTAAGGAACGAAACGTTGGCAGTCGAACCCATCGCAGAGCAACCGGAGCACAAAATCGAACCGGTGAAGGCTGCCGATTTGGTGCTCGGCGTTATCGCCGAGATTGACCAGGAAGGCCTCATCACTCTGTGCGATTCTCTGCGAACTCTTCCCGGCTCCCCGATCGTTGCGGCCTTGCGAAATGACCATGCCGCGAGTCCAGCCGGCGCCACTTCAGCAGCCTCCGATAAAAGTCCGTCCCCCTACTTCATTCCCTGGCCGTCGTCGAAAACAGATAATCCCGGCACCCCGGTCGTCAATATGGCCACCGCGTATCAATCCGTCTTCGCAGTCAGCGATCAGCTCAACGCAAGGGCCTGCTGCATCGTCGCCTCCACGATCGAGAATGCAAATCCCGATTGGATTCGTCAATTGGTACAGCCGCTGTTCGAGGAAGATTTTGATCTCGTGGCGCCGCAATATGCCCTGCGAAAATTCGAAGGGCTGCTCAATAGCAGCATCATCTCTCCGCTCGCGCGTTGCCTCTACGGAAAAAGAATCCGTAATCCCATGGGACCGGACCTCGGCATTTCTCGCCGCCTGTTCACAAAAATGCTCGCATCAGAAAAGAGCGCTGGCTCCGGAAACGGTATACATCCGCTCGCATCCATCACTCCCGCCGCTTTCTGCGATAATCTCAAAGTCTGCCAGGTCCACGTCGGCCCGCGTACCTACCCTCCGCCGGATTGGACGAACATCAGCTCTTTGATCGCGCAGGTATTAAGTCCCATTTTTCTCGATATGGAAAAACGCGCAGCCTGCTGGCAAAGAACACGCTCCTCCGTTCCACTGCCCGCGTTTGGCCAGCCTGTTCTTTTGCCTCAAGACACCGGAACCGTCGACATCAGCCGAATGGTCGAATCATTCAAGCTCGGAATCCGAGATCTGCAGGAGATCTGGGATCTGGTGCTGCCTCCCTCCTCGCTTCTCGAGCTCAGAAAGCTCGCCCGCCTGCCGCTGGAACAATTTCGCATGCCCGACGAATTGTGGGTCCGCATCGTCTACGATTTTGCGTTGGCCCATCGCCTTCGCACCATCAATCGCGACCATTTGCTCAAATCCATGACGCCGCTCTACCTCGCCTGGGTCGCCGCTTTTGCCCGCGATTCGGAAGCGGCCGACGCGGCTGCGGTCGAGCGCATTCTCGAGCGCCTGGCGGTCGCGTACGAATCCGCCAAGCCTTATCTCGTTTCGCGATGGCGTTGGCCCGATCGATTCAACCCTTAGCGTTCTCCGCGAACGTCGGCGGAGAAGAAGTCGGAATGGAGGTACCTATGTGGGGAGAAATCAAGCAAGCCTTAGCCCAGTCCACGGAGAGATTCCTGACGCGATTTGCAGATCTCTTGCCAGGTACCGCAGCACTCTTAGTGGCGGTGCTGATCTCGATCGTATTGGGCTTTCTTCTTGCCGCGATTGTTCGCCGCGTGCTCACGAGCATGCAGTTTGACCAGCGCCTCGCCCAGTGGGGTTTCCGTTCTTCGTCGGAATTGTCCCTTCTAAAGAGTCCCACCCTGCTGATATCGCGAGCGATCGCCGCCCTCATCATCGTTGCCGGATTTCTCATCGGAATCGCCGCCTTCGATGCCGAATGGACATCCCTGCTTGCCCGCAGCGTCTTCGCCTACATCCCTAACATGCTCGGCGCTGTGCTGGTCCTCGTGGTCGGCAGCATCGTCGCCCGTTATCTTTCGCGAAGCGTGCTTATCGGCGCCGTGAATCTGAACCTGACATATGCTCGCCTGTTGAGTCTGGGTGTTCGATGGCTAGTGCTCGTCCTCGCCGTGGCCATGGCCCTGGAGCACTTGAGAATCGCCACCGGCATTGTCGAACTCGCCTTTGGCATTCTCTTCGGAGGAATTGTCTTCGCGTTGGCGCTAGCCGTAGGTCTGGGCTCCAAGGACTTAATCACCAAATCCCTGGAGCGCGACGCCCAAAAAGTCTCAGGCGAAAAAATCGAGGAACCCTTCCGCCATGTGTAGCTTTCTTGCAAGCGAAATTTTGGAGTGCGAGAGCTTGCTCTCGCTTTTGCAGTTCGGTGGGAGCCCCCTGCTTTAGCAGGGGGAGCTGGACTTCAGTCCAGCGAAAGAGCGTCATAGCAAGAATGGGCTTCATCCCTGGGAATCCAACTGAATGAGCCCGGATGCTACTTCGGACAGACGCTCGCCTCGCCCGCTTCTGCATGGCGAAGCGAAGACTCCGCGACTCTCGGCTTCTACTCGGGCGGGAAATTCTTCGATGGAATGCTATTTTTCCTGAAGCGATTTGATGTAGTCGCTCAGGTTCGTAATCCGTAGCGTCACTTGGGTCGAATCCAAATGCTCTCTGGTTCGAAAATCCGCCCCCCACGTCGGCATCTCCGGCGAACCGTGCGCTGGTATCACCACTCCGTTTCGCAGCACATCCTCGAAATATTTCTCCGGGAACTTCCCTCCGTGACTCTTGGCGAGTTTGGTCAGATCAGGCGGCACATCCTTGAATGGCGGTGGAGCAGGCCCATTTCCCTTCAAGTCATTCCCATGGCACACAGCGCAGTCTTGCTTGTATAGCTTCTCGCCAGAAAGCCCAACTTCTTCCATCGGCTTCTTGATTGGCTTTGTTTCCGTGGCGTGAGCACGAGAATGATCTGTCTGTATCGATTGCAGGTAGGTAACCAGGTTTTCTACTCTGACGTTTCCCCGGTCCACATCCTCCTCAACCTGATGAAAGATCGGCCCCCAGACCGGCATCTCGCGCGACCCGTGCGAAGCGATCATTCCCTCGCCCATAATGATCCTCTTCATTCGCGCCACCGGGAAATTTCCGTCGTTGCTAACCGTGATTATCGTTAGGTCCGGAACCGTCGCTTTCAATGTTGGCGCTACCGGTCCGTCCCCCTTCCCATCTTTCCCGTGGCACGACGCGCAATAAGCCCGGAACAAGTCCGGTCCTTCCACGGATCGAATTAGCTGTTGATATTCTTTGTCTGACTCTTGTTGCTGTTGAGCCCATGTTCCGCCGGCCCCGTGCGAAGCCCAAATTGCCGCAAATCCCAACAAACCGCAAACAGCAAATCCCGATCTCCATCCGCCGATTCTCATTTGCCATCCCCAAGCTTCGTGGCTGAGTCAGTCAAGCACGCTTTCAGTGTTTCCAATGTCCCGCTTCTCGTTTGGCGAAGTAAAGAAACATGACCATCAACATAAAGAAGAGAAAATCTTGATAAACCATGGCCGCCTCCTTTCGCAAATCCATCTTCGCGCAATCACTTATGAAACAAAGTGATGTCCGTCACAATCGGCCGTGACCCCGGTCATACCCTGATTTTTCGCTCCGGAGTAAAAAGGCATAGACCAATTGAAGGAGCCCATGATGACCACCACAGCGCAAGAAATTCTCCTCGACCATCGCCTCAACGAAGCCAAGACAATGAAAGCCCTCGTCTTCCGTGGGCCGAACCAAATAGATATCGAGGATGTCCCCATCCCCAGACCCGGTCCTGGCGAAGCCGTCATCCGCGTCACTCTCACTACGATCTGCGGCACCGACCTCCACATTCTCAAGGGCGAATATCCCGTCAAGCCCGGCCTCACCATCGGCCGCGAGCCCGTTGGAGTGATCCACGAACTCGGTGTCGGCGTTACCGGATACAAAGTGGGCGAGCGCGTATTGGTCGGCGCCATCACGCCCTGCGGGCAATGCTTCGATTGCCTCCGAGGCAATCTCTCTCAATGCGGCGGCCCCATCGGCGGCTGGAGATTTGGCAATACGATCAACGGCGCCCAAGCCGAATACCTGCTGGTTCCCTTCGCGCAGGCGAATTTGGCCAAGATTCCGGACGATCTTCGCGATGAGCAGGTTGTGCTTCTCTCCGATATCGCCTCCACAGGAATTTCCGCAGCCGAGAGTGGAAACATTCAAATTGGCGATTCAGTTGCGGTTTTTGCTCAGGGACCCATTGGGCTTTGTGCGACGGCAGGAGCGAAGTTGAAGGGGGCCGCGCTGATTATCGCTGTCGAATCCGATCCCACTCGCACCGTGATGGCACGGCAAATGGGCGCGGACATCGTGCTCAACCACCGCAAACAGGATGTTGTGGCCGAGATAAAGCGCCTGACCCGTGGCCAAGGTGTTGACGTTGCAATCGAAGCTCTGGGCACCCAGGCCACCTTCGAAAATGCGCTTCGCGTTCTGCGGCCCGGCGGCACACTCTCAAGCCTCGGCGTCTACTCGGGAAAACTCTCGCTCCCGCTTGAGCCCTTCGCCGCGGGACTTGGTGATCACAAGATCGTCACCACGCTCTGCCCCGGCGGAAAAGAGCGCATGCGAAGACTGATGGAGCTGGTTCGCCATGGAAAGCTGGATTTTTTGCCGTTCCTCACGCACACCTTTCCACTCGACCGCATAACAGATGCCTACAAACTTTTCGGCGAGCGGCGTGACGGCGTAATAAAGATTGCGATTCGTCCTTAGCCGGATGAGTCACAAGCAGTTGTAGCGAGGATCACGGAAGACGAACTTGCGCCGCTATAAGATTTTAACCACGAGGTGACTTATGGAGAAAGTTCAATGCAGCACGGGAATCTCGATCAAGAATATATTATTCCTGACGGATTTCTCAGAACCCTCCGAGGTGGCACTACCCTTCGCAACCAGCATCGCCCGCGGGTACGGCGCCAGAGTGTATGCGCTGCATGTCTTCACTCCCGATCCGAATGTTTGTGGTGCACCGGCGAAATTGGCAATCGCTGCGATCGAAACAGGTGAGCAGACTGCCAAGGCCCGCATCGACTCGGAGCTTACTGGTTTGGAGCACGAAACGATCGTGGACTGGAGCATTGACCTCTGGGACGCAGTCCAGAAAACGATAAAAGAGAAGCACATCGATCTCATCGTGATGGGCACCCACGGCCGCACCGGCGCCGACAAATTCTTCATGGGTTCCGTCGCCGAAGAAATTTTCCGCCGCTCGCCCGTCCCTGTGCTCACGATCGGTCCGGATGTCCGCAGCAGCGTCCATACCGGCGGCCGATTCCATCGCGTGCTTTTCCCGACGGATTTCACTGACGCTTCTTTGGCCGCCGCTCCTTATGCCATCTCGTTGGCGCAGGAAAATAACGCCAGGCTCGTGTTGCTCCACGTCATGCGCACACCCGAATTGCGCAACGTTAATGGCCGCAACGAATATAGGCGTGATGAAAACAAACCTCATAGCAATGAAGGCCGTGGGAACGAACGCAGTGAAAACGATCAGCGGCGATTCGAGTTGTCCGTCGCCGAGGCCATTCATCAGCTTTACGAAACGGTTCCGAAGGACGCCGACCTCCACTTCCCTTCCGAATCGCTCGTGGAATATGGAGACCCTGCGGATCGAATACTGGCGCTAGCCAAAGACCGATCGTCCGATCTGATCGTCCTGGGTGTTCGCGACGCTACGGGCCGCATCGGCGCGGCGACGCATCTCGGACGCGCCACCGCCCACAAAGTAGTCGCGCATGCCCTGTGCCCCGTTCTCACCGTGCGCGAAAATATCGACCGCTGATCGCTCCCCTGAGCAATCAGCTCGTCGTACATGGCGACACCCATCCTTCGCTCCTGCGAAGGGTGGCGCAGGTACGTTCTTGAGTTCCCCACAGGTACGTACTTCTACGGTATGCAACTGCCCAAATCCGTGCTACCATTGCCCGTTTTTATATGATGACGCGAACGTCACTATCAGCCGCCACTCCGGCTAACAAGGGAAATCCCCGCCCGGCCCTTCGTCTTAAGTTGCACAGGCACTCCTGCCTGTGCGCCGTTTCTATATGGCAATCCCTCCGACCTTGGCTTCCGCACCGCATCGCAACCTTTAAACACCAAGAAGCGGCTGAAGCTGATGTCACTAGCCACAAATTTCTAATCGCAAATCTGGAATTAGATTTCAAGCTAAGCCCCATAAGAATCAACGATCTAAAATTTTCTAATCGCAAATTTTCGGCGATTTTTCAGTTCATTTTCCCAAGCCTCAAGACCCCAACCCCGCGCTCGGTCATCCTGAAGGCATCCGATCAGGATGCCCGATCTAAAGGATCTCAACTTAGCCCTCATTCAACCCCTCCACCACCGGCACAGGCGAAATTTCTAATCGAGACACCGCGATTAGAAATCCGGGTAACCTCAACAAAACAAAACCAATCCCAATTTCTAATCGAGACAAATCGGGCACTTTCTGCGGCCGGTTCCCACGCCCCATCACCGCTGCACCTTCCGACCCTTTCAACCTCTATGCTAGAGTCAAAAACCACATGAATCCCTCCGCAATCGCCACCGATGGTTTGACCCGCCGCTTCGGCCCCCTCACCGCCGTCGAAGACGTAAACCTGCGCGTCGCTCCGGGCCAATTCTTCGGCTTCCTCGGGCCCAACGGCGCCGGCAAATCCACCACCATCAAAATGCTCACCGGCCTCCTCGCCCCCACGGCCGGGCGCATCGAAATACTCGGCCTCGATCTCGCCGCGCATCCGCTCGAAGTGAAGCGCCAAATTGGAGTCGTGCCCGGAGGCATGGCCCTCTTCGGCCGTCTCACCGGTGCCGAGTATCTGAATTTCGTCGGCCGCATGTACGGCCTCGATCGCGAAACCGCCGCCAAACGCGCCGCCGAGCTTCTCGATTTCATGCAGCTTGCCGACCAGCCCAAAAAGCTCGTCACAGACTACTCGCACGGCATGCAGAAAAAATTGGCCCTCGCCGCCGCCGTCATCCACGGGCCCAAAATCCTTTTTCTCGACGAGCCGTTCGAAGGTGTTGACGCAATCGCTTCCGGCACTCTCAAAGCGATGCTCCAGAGCATGATCTCGCGCGGCGCCACGATTTTTCTCACCTCGCATGTACTCGAGATTGTCGAACGTCTCTGCAGCCATCTGGCTATCATCCATCGCGGAAGGCTCGTCGCGCAGGGCTCGCTCGAAGAACTTCGCGCCGGCGTCGAAGCGCAAGCCGCTGCCGCGCTACCGTGCGATGGAGGTCACGCCCCGGCAGTCGCCGCGCCAGGGGAAAAGCTCACCCTCGAACAGATTTTCCTGCGCATCGTCGGCGGCCCTCGTCCCGCCGAGCAGGAGCTCTCGTGGCTGAGCTGACCTTTGCTCCCGGCGTGCGCGAACAGCTTGCCGCGATCGCTCGCGTCCGCTGGCAGCTCTTCGTCAATTCACTGCGCACGCTTCGCGGCCGTCTCGAACTTGTCTCGCACATTTTCATCACGCTCGGCTTCGCCGCCGGCGGAATCGGTGGTCTAGCGGCGTCAACCATAGGCGCTTATTACGTGGTTTCGAGCGGCAAAACGGAATGGCTCGCCGCGATCCTCTGGCCGATATTTCTTTTCTGGCAGTTGTTTCCCGTCGTCGCCACCGCCTTCACCGATAACTTCGACACTTCGAATCTCCTCCGTTTTCCGCTCAGCTATTCATCTTTCGCCCTGATCCGAATTGTTTACGGTTCGCTCGAGCCGGCCACGATGCTCAGCTCGCTCTGGCTCCTGGGAGTCGCGGCCGGAGTCGGAATGGCCTCGCCGCGCCTATTTCCATGGGCCGCTCTCGCATTGCTCCTGTTCGCCGCGGTGAACATTCTGCTCGCCCGCATGATCTTCTCCTGGGTGGAACGATGGCTGGCCCAACGCCGCACCCGCGAAATTCTCGGCGTCCTTTTTCTTCTCTTCATCATCAGTTTTCAGCTGATTGGCCCGCTGATGAGCCGCTACGGCCGCCGCGCACATCCGGACGTGCGGCAATTTGCGGAGCGAGTTTTGCCGATTCAGCGCTTGCTGCCTCCGGGAACGGCCGCTTCGGCCATCGCGAGCGCCGCCGACGGGGATTATGCGATCGCCGGCGGCACGCTCGGCATTCTCGGCATCTATGGCGCCACGATTTTCTGGTTCCTGCATCTCCGGCTGCGCGCTCAATTTCGAGGAGAAAATCTCAGCGAAGCGCCCGCGCTCGCGGAATCGCCTGGAGAGCGTGGAATTGTTCGCGTGGGCTGGAAGCTACCGGGTTTCTCAGGCCCTGTGGCCGCTATCTTCGAGAAGGAGATTCGGTATCTTTCCCGCAGCGGCCCCATGCTTTTCACCCTCATCATGCCGGTGTTCATTCTTTTTATTTTCCGGCTCACGCCTTCCACTTCTCACAGAGGTTCGGGCTCTTTCCTCGGCAGTTCGTCCGACATGGCGTTCCCCATCGGTGCGGCCTATGCTCTGCTGATTCTTACGAACATGGTGTACAACAACTTTGGGCCAGAAGGCGCCGGCGTCCAGATGTACTTCACCGCGCCCGTGCCTATCCATTCCGTCATGCTGGCAAAAAATCTCGCCCACTCCACGATTCTCGCGCTCGAAATGGTTCTCGTCTGGGTCGGCGCCAGCCTTATCTACAAACCGCCTGCGGTCGCAACCACTCTCGCCACAATCGCTGGAATTCTCTTCGCGCTGCCAGTCAATCTCACCGTCGGCAACCTGCTCTCGATTTCCTCCCCCAAGAAAATCGACTACGGCACTTTCGGCCGCCAGCGCGCCTCCAACACCACTGTCTTCGCCAGCTTCGGCGTCCAAATCGTAGTCGTCGGACTCGCAGCCATCACGCTCATGGCCGCCCGCAGCTTCGACCGCATCTGGCTCGCAACAATTGTCTTCCTGGCATTCGCCGCGGTCGCCTGGGTAGTCTATTCCGTAGTGCTCAAAGGCATCGACCACATGGCCTTCGGCCACCGCGAAGACCTGATCGCCGAGCTAACCCGCGCTTCCTAGGATGGTGACTTGAGATGAAAACTCGCCGCTTCATACTCATCAGCCTTTTGTCGGCGCTATTTCTCGCGAGCGTTTTGCCCGCGGGCGCAGAGTCGACGCAAGACCGAGATGAGCGCGAGCTTAGCTTTACCAACCTGTACTCGCTCGATGGCACGATCGCGATTTCCGGCTACGAAAAACCGCTTGTCGATCAGCTTCGTTCGCAACTCGCGCTGTTTCATCCGCAGGTGGACAATCTCGGCGACGTCGTTGTCACTCTGGGCAGCGGTGCGCCGCATCGGCTGCTCGTTACCGGAATTGACGAACCCGGGTTCGTCGTCAGCGCCATCACCGACGATGGCTACCTGCGCGTTCAACGATTGCCGCAGGGGGGCCTTCCGCCGATGTTTAATGAGCTCTATGCCGCGCAGCCGGTAAAAGTCGGCACCACAGCAGGCGGGTGGATTGATGGCGTCGTCGCGGGCCTCTCCGTGCATCTCGCGCCCGGACGCGCGAACCCGCCCAAATCGAATGATCTCGATGAAATGTACATCGACATCGGCGCGTTCTCTGCCGACGAAGTTCGAAAAGCGGGCGTCGATGTGCTGAGCCCGATTGCCATCAGCCGCAGCCTCTTCAATCTCGCCGACACGGAATTTGCCGGCGCCGCCGTGGGGGACCGCTTCGGCGCCGCAGCACTTCTCGACGTGCTTAGACACATCGATCGGGCAAAATTGAAGGGGACGCTCACGATTGCCTTCGTCGTGCAGCAGCGCACCGGCGCGCGCGGCTTGCAGCGCATCCTCACTACGATGCAATTCGACGAGATGACCTACGTCGGCCGTCTCTTTGCCGGCGGCCCGGTCACCGGCGCAGAAAACTTGCGTCGCGCCCCGCGAAAAGAACCGGGCGGAGGAGTTCTCTTCGCGGGAGAAGAAACCGGTGCGGCGTCCAACAGCTTCGCAGCTGAACTGAAAGCGCTCGCTGACACCAACAAAATTCCTTTCGTGCCAGATTATTCGGCTCCCGTCATTCCGCCAAGCTATCTACAGGGCCCGCAAATGCCGGCGAAGTCCGCGCACATCGGCGTTGCCACAGCCTGGGCCGATACGCCCGCCGAAACGATCAACGCAGCAGATTTCGACAATCTCACACACCTTCTCGTGGCCTACACGCAGGCTTCCCGCGAACCCTCTTACGCGTTCGACAACGGTTACGCTGCGGCCAAGAAAGGTCCAAATGCTTCGTCCGTCACGGAAGTCTTGCAGCATTTAACGGAAGCATATGGCGTGAGCAATCATGAGGAGCGGGTTCGCGAGATGGTTCGGTCGCTGCTTCCCAGCTGGTCAGCGTCTGAGACGGACGCCGCCGGGAATCTGATCGTGCGCGTTGGAATTGCTCCGCCCGAATCGAAGGCGCCCCGGCTGCTCGTCATCGCGCACATGGACGAAATCGGCTTCGAAGTAAAATCCATCGCCTCCGATGGCCGCCTCGAAGTGGTGTGGAAAGGCGGAGGAGTTCAAAGCTATTTTTCCGGCCACCCGGCTCTCGTCCACACCGGCAGCGGAGACCGCGAAGCAGTGATGGAGCTGCCTGAAAATTGGGACACGCCGAAATTTCAGTGGCCCTCCGATTCCGGTCCCAAATCCTATCGCGTGGACGTCGGCGCGCGAACCCCCGAAGAAGTGGAGAAGCTGGGCATTCGCGTGGGTGATTCGATCACCATTCCGAAAGCCTACCGGCCGCTGCTTGGCACGCGCGCGAATGGCCGCAGTTTCGACGACCGCGTCGGCGATACCGCATTGATCGCGGCTCTGTGGGCCCTGGGCAATCCAGTGAAAGACCGCGACATAACGTTCGTTTTCTCGACGGGCGAAGAAATCGGATTGGTCGGTGCAGGAGCGCTGGCCAAAAGCCTGGCATCTCAGGGCCGCGCGCCGGATTTTGTCTTCGCCGTCGATACTTTCGTCAGCGCCGATTCGCCACTCGAATCGAAACGATTTGGTGACGCCCAAGTCGGCAAGGGCTTCGTCGTGCGCGCTGTGGACAATTCGAATATCGTACCGCGCGCATTCGTCGAAAAAGTTATGAAGCTCGCCCGCGACAATCAGATTCCCGCGCAATTCGGCGTCACGGGTGGCGGCAACGACGGCTCCGCGTTCGTTCGCTACGGCTCGATCGACGTCGCGCTAGGCTGGCCGTTGCGCTATTCGCATTCGCCTGCGGAGGTAGTCGATACGCGCGACGTGGACGCGCTCGGCCGCATAGTCGCCGCGATCGCGCGCAGCTGGTGATTCCAGCCGCAACTATGGAAACTGGATTGGGGCTGCAATTCGATCCTGCGCGCCGGTGCTTCGTTGACGAACGTTCTTGCCGGTGCGTCTCCGGCGTTTCGCATGACTTTGCTATAATCGCGCGCCGTGAGCGGCCCCAAATTTAAGTCCCCGCGGTATATCGTGATTGAAGGGCCGATTCGCGTCGGCAAATCCACACTCGCGCGCGTCCTCGCCGAACAGATGCACGCGCGGCGGATCTTCGATTGCGAGGAGAATCCTTTCCTTGCCGAGTTTTACAACGAAAAGCCTGGCGCCGCCTTCCGCGCGCAGATGTATTTCCTCTACGAGCGCCACCGGCGCCTTCTCGAAGCGCACCTCAAGGACAGCGCTGTTCCGGTGGTCTCCGATTTCCTCTTCGAGAAGGACAAGATCTTCGCGTACATCAATCTCGACAACGAAGAACTGAAGCTTTACGAGCGTTATTTCGACATGCTCGCTCCGTCGGTTCCCGCGCCTGACCTTGTGATCTACCTCCAGGCCAAGCCCAACGTGCTGCAAAAGCGCGTCACGAAAAAGGGCGATCCTTCGGAAACTGAAATCTCTCCTGATTACCTCGAAGCTGTTTCGAACGCCTACGAGCACTTTTTCTTTCGCTATTCCGCTTCGAATCTCCTAGTCGTCGATACTTCCGATATCGACTTCGTCGAGCGCAACCATGATTTACAGGAGCTTCTGCGACGCTTGCGTCAGCCGGTGAAGGGCACGCAGTATTTCCTGCCGCTCGGGCAGAGCTGAGCGGGCGCGGTTGCCTCTCGGCTGCATGTGGCTACCGGTCCGTCGTGATGGACACTGGGATTCTTCGCTTCGCTCAGAATGACAGGCTAATGGTGTTCTCGATAGTGAGGCGCAGATTGTTGCGGAGGGAAGCGTTCCGGAACGGGCAACCCCGCCAGATCACCCCCTCCGGCCAGCTCTGTGAGAAGGCGAAACTAATTCGAACGTGCTGTGAGTCAGGCAGCTTTGTAAGGTCCTGACAACTGATGCCGCCATTTTCCGAGCGCGCGGTTTACCGGATGGCTGCGGTGAAGGAACGTGAGCACTGGAGGACGGCGGACGCCGATTCGTTCCAAGGCTCGGCGGATACGGAAGTCGCGCCCGGCCGAAACCATGCCTTTCTCAAGGGTGTCGATCGCTTCCGAGGTGCGTCCAGCCTGATGGTAGACTTCCGCCAGATTCAGGTAGAGCTGGGCGTGGTTCACCCGCATTCCCAGGGCTTCGCGGCAGAGCGACTCAGCGTCGCCAAAGCGCTTCTCGGAGACGGCAGCCAGCAAGCCTGTGTAAGAGAGGTAAAACGGGTTCTTCGGAGCAACTCCCAGGGCGCGCCGGGCATGTTGCAAGGCCTGTTCTGCTTGTCCGTCGCGAAGGTACTTCAGGCATTCCTTAAAGTCGGTCATTCCTGCATCGGTGGGGGATGTGGTTCCAATCCAGTGGGACATAAGCTCCTTCCTTTCCTCGCCGGGCATATCTACGAGGACGTTAAGGAAAGCCTAGCGTCCCGCTGAGCCGGAGGATATAGAACGTAGGGCCAGATTTCGTGCTAGTCCGATTTCCTGTACGGAATGACAGGCGAAAGCTTCCCACAGTGAGAATCGGCCCGGGAACCGAACTCTTCAGGGCCGAAGACACAAAAGCGGCATTTAGTTCGACAGGTTGGCGCGCTGTTAGAATGGAACCCTTGCTACTTCGGGGCTCCGAGGTATTGGCCGAACCACGCTGCGGTGCGATTGATTACGTCCCGGCTGTGCTCGGGGTTTGCAAACAGGTGACCTTCGTTGGGATAGATGACAAATTCGGTCGGCACGCCCAATGTTTTCAGCGCGTGCCAGAATTCGTAGGATTGCGGGGCGGGGCATTCGCCGTCGCGATCACCGACAACGATGAGCGTGGGCGTCTTGGCTTTCTTGATGAAATTAATGGGCGAACTTTTGGCGTAGACGACCGGGTCGTCGTAAGCGGTGGCGCCGAAATAAGGAATCATCCATTGATCGATTTTGTTTTCACCGTAGTAGCTCAGGAAGTTTGAAAGACCCGCTCCGGCTACGGCGGCGCCGAACCGGTTCGTCTGAGTTACGGCCCACATGGTCATGAATCCGCCGTAGCTCCAGCCGGTGATCCCCAGCCGCGCGGGATCGACGGGAGCCTGCTCGATTGTTTTGTCGACTCCAGCCATGATGTCGAGAAAATCGCCGTAGCCGAAATCCTTCACGTTTGCCTGTGTGAATTTTTCGCCCATTCCATAACTGCCGCGTGGATTGGGTTCGAACACGAAGAAGCCGTGCTCAGGCAAAGCGAAGGGATAGTTCCAACGGCTGGGAAACGTCGGCGTGTATGCCCAGGCAGGGCCGCCGTGAACGTAGACGACGAGCGGATATTTTTTTGCGGGATCGAAATCCTTGGGATATATGAGCCAACCTTGAACAGAGCCGATACTCGTGGTCCAGCGCAGGCTTTTGGCTTCGCCCCATTCGGGCTTGATGTTGGCATTCACGTGCGTGATCTGCTTCCAGGTCTCCCACTGGACCGGCCCACACCTCGGGCGCGTTGGAGAAAGTTTCGCGCACCACTGCGGTGGTTGCGCCATCGCTCGAAACTGACACGTACGGGACGAATTCTCCGTGCGCGAGAGTTTCCGGGCCCTTCCACACAGGAGTCATCGTGCCGGCGAGCGTGAGGCGGGCAACAAATGTTTCGCCGGCGTCGATTCCGGTGACGAGAATTCCCCCGGAATTGGGCAGCCAGGTGAGCGAGGTGGCCGTGGAGTTCGAATCGGGCGTGAGGTTTTTGATCGGGTTTTTCGTGGAGTTATTCATCGGGCCGCCGGTTGCATCAGTGGCGTAGACGTCGCCACCGGGAATCGGCTCGTCGCTCATCAAGCCGCCGATGAAGATGATGGTTTTGCCGTCGGGCGACCAGCGCGGATTGGCAATCTGCATGCCGGGCTTCGGCTGCACGTCGCGCATCTCGCCGGACGTTGCGTCAATCGCGGATAGGCTTGCAATGTACCAATTGTCGTCGCCATTGCCTTTTGCCGACGTGACGGCGAGTTGCTTGCCGTCGGGCGACCAATCGAATTCGTAGACGTAAGTGTCTGCCGGAGAAAGTTGGCGAAGCTTTGCGGTGGCGATGTCCACGAGGGTGAGGCGTTGCTCGAGAAAATCCTCGGAAACCACACCTTCATCGGGTGTTTCGGCGACGAGCGGACCGGCGGCGCGAGTAGCGTTTTCCGTGAACAGGAGAGCGATTGTTTTCGAATCCGGCGACCAGCCGGGGCTGGCGAGAAAGCCTCTCACGTGCGTGAGCTGCTTGGCGGGGCTGGCTTCCTGTTTCGACGCAGCCTTGTGGGTCGGCGGACGCTTCTCCACCTCAGGGGCTGACACGGGAATAATGAAGAGTTGCAGCTGACCGGTTTTTGGCGCATCGGAGAGGAAGGCGAGCTGCTTGCTGTCGGCTGACCATACGATATCGTGCTCTTCATGCGGCGCTTTGCCATCGCCAGCCGTAATTCTCTTTTTCGTCGCGGGAGTTGCGATATCTGCCACATAGATTGCCGAGTTTGGCGATGGCGCGCCTCCGGCGCCCGGCAGGGATTCGACCCAGGCCACGCGCTTGCCATCCGGAGAAATTTCGGCTTGCTGAAAATCGCGCACGCCGAACATGGCCTCGACTGCAGCATCCTGCGCCGGCTTTGGCGGCGTAGACTTGCGCGCCGTTTGAGTTTGCGCACTCGAGCAAAAACTTACTGCGGTGACTGCCGCCAGCATTGCGATCGCTTGAACCGTCTTCGAACTCACACTCGCTCCAATCCATCCTGGGTTCGTTTCTTTTGGACTCGGCGCAGACTTTGCGCGGCGGACATGTTGAGCCACGCGGCTCGGAATATCAACCGGAGAAGAGACCGGCTTGTGATGAAGTCAATTGACGCGTATTCTCCGCTGTCAGCGTGAGGAGGGGAAATGATTCGGTGGCGGATTGCTTTTGCGCTCGGCTTTGGGTTCGCTTTCTTTTCGACTTTTGCTGCAAGGGCTCAGTCGCCGACTGCGTCCTTATCCCCGGAAGTAATCGAGCACGGCAAATTCGTTCTGCACAAATTCGAGCAGCCGTTAGGGGAAGAAACCTTTGATACCACGCGCGAAGGCCAATCCCTGGTGACGAAAGTCACCTTCAAGTTTGTGGACCGCGGAACGGCGGTTCCGCTTACTGCCACTTTTCGGAGCTCGGACGACCTCACACCGGAAGCTTTTGAAATCAAAGGCAAGTCAGCGCGGCCCACGCAAATCGACGAAGCCGTGGAAATTCAGGGCGATAAAATCCGGGTGCGCAATCGTGAGAAATGGACGGAAGACGCGCGGCCGAAACAGTTTTTTGCGATCGCCGGTTATGCGCCGGCTACGATGCAGATGCTGATGGTGCGCTATTGGGCTTCGCACGGTGCGCCTGCGGAGCTCGAGACGTTTCCCGCCGGGCGGGTGAAGATTGAACCGCGCGGGCACGATATAGTGACAATGGGAAGCAAGGACGAAGCGCTCGACCGCTACACCGTCGAGGGGCTCATCTGGGGTCGCGAAACACTGTGGTTTGACTCGAAGCGGAATCTTGCCGCCGCCATGACGATCGATGCCGAATTCGACCACTTCGAGGCGATTCGTGAAGGGTACGAGAGCGCGCTGGGGAAATTCGTGGGGATCGGTGGAACGGATGGCATGGCCGCACTGTCCGACATTTCGAAGAATATTTCCGGCAGCCGGGCCGAGAGTCTCGCAATTGTGGGTGGCACTCTGATTGATGGAACCGGTAAGGCGCCCGTGGCGGATTCGGTGGTGCTCATTGAGAAGGGGCGCATCGTTGCGGCGGGACCGCGGTCGCTGGTGAAAATTCCGCACGGTGCGACGAAAATTGGTGCGCGGGGCAAGACGATTCTTCCCGGTCTTTGGGACATGCACGCACATTTCGAGCAAGTGGAGTGGGGACCGATTTATCTGGCTGCCGGTGTGACCACGGTTCGCGATTGCGGCAATGAATTCGAATTCATCACGGCTGTGCGTGATGCGGTTGCGAATGGGCGAGGGCTTGGTCCTCGATTGCTGCTGGCGGGAGTTGTGGATGGAACCGGGCCGCTCGCGCTGGGAGTGGAGCGAGTGGATACGCCGGAGCAAGCGAAAATGTGGACGGACCGCTATCACGATGCCGGTTTTCAACAGATGAAAATTTATAGTTCGGTGCAGCTGGAGGAATTGAAGGTTGTTACAGCCGAAGCGCATCGCCTGGGCATGACAGTGACTGGTCACATCCCGGAGGGACTGACCGCTTATCAAGGCGTGGAAGCGGGAATGGACCAAATCAATCACATCGAATACGTGGCCGACATCATACGGCCGCCGCTCCCGGCGAATGCAACGCGGCTCGACCGGTTGAAGGCCGCCGGTGATTTCGACGTGAATTCTCCTGAAGCCAAGAAGGCTGTTTCGTTCCTTGTGGAACATGGAACGGTGATTGATCCGACGCTCGCGCTATTTGAGCTCTATGCGGCGAGTTCGGAAAGGCCGGTGGCGACTTTCGAACCGGGCATAGCGAAAGTTGCACCCGAACTTGCGGAAACGCTTTCGTTCGACGCACCGCCGACGCCGGTGACCGCGCTTATCGAGAAGGCTTCACAAAAAGGAATCGAGGTGGTTGGTGTGCTCCATCGAGCGGGCGTTCCGATTGTGGCCGGAACTGACCAGGCTGTTCCGGGGCACAGTTTGCATCGCGAGATCGAGCTCTATGTGCAGGCTGGGTTCACACCGATGGAAGCTATTCAATCGGCGACGATTGTTCCGGCGCGGGCGATGGGCGTGGACAAGGAAGTGGGCACGATTGAAGCAGGAAAGCGGGCTGACGTGGTGATCCTTGGTGCGAATCCGCTGGAATCGATTCACAACATTCGCACGGTGGAGTTCGTTGTGACGAATGGAGTGATGTACAACTGCGCGGAGCTGTGGCGCAGCGTGGGGTTCAAACCTTAGCGAGCTAGCGGCGTGTCGAAGCCGTCATGTCTGCGCGCCCTTCCGTGCGAAGACCGCCATCCGGTCACTGATACCGAGTATCGAAGATATGGTCCCAATGCCGCGGAACGCCGTTCTCTTCCATGGGGTGCTTCCTGCGTCGAGGTTTGTCGTCTTCAAACTGGAATCGAGCGCATCCACGTACTCGACGGCAAAGCCCGCATTTTCGACACAGGTTTTGATGTTCCTCCTGGTGAATCCCCAGAGGTGCCACGGAGGATTGTCAAAGGGAAACCATTGACGGCCAAGCAGGCGGCGCTGCGTATTGACCAGGCGGGTTATGAGCGAGCCTACATCGGGAGTGCTGACGATCAGCAATCCGCCCGGTTTCATGACTCGATAGACTTCTTTGAGTTCGGTGACCGGGTCAGTCATATGCTCGATCACATCCAAGATGGTAACCACGTGGAAGCTGCTCGCAGGAAGAGCTGCGGAGCGCAACGTGCCTTGAGAAGCATTGAGCTTTAGAACTACTTTCACATAGGTAGCCGCTTTTCCGAAGGGCTCGATTCCCATAACATCGAATCCCTGCTCATGCGCATAGCCCAGGAATGAACCCCATAGACATCCGACATCGAGCAATCGGCCTTGACGAGTTCCCAAGGCTGCGAGACGGTTCACGATGCGGGCATGCTCGCGGTGCTTCCAAGCCGGAAAAATCAACTCACTTGTTGGAGCCGGCTCTCCCGGACTTTCCAGGATCGAACCGCTGGTGTAGCGCTCCACCACCTCTTCCTCTGCAAGAGGAGCGGTAAAGAGAACAGAGCAATTCCGGCATCTTTCGAACCGCCACTGTTCCCAGGCGGTTACGAATTCTGACTCATCAGCATTGCATATAAGGCATTTCAAGAAACAACCTCACGTTTGCGCGCGGCACTATTTTTCGACGACAAAACTCCCGATAACCAACGCATCCATGCCAGAGCTAAAAAATGTGCGGACCGCATCGGTCGGCGTCGAAACAATCGGCTCACCGCGCAGATTGAACGATGTGTTCATCACGACCGGAACGCCTGTGCGATTGCCAAACTCGCGAATCAAGCGCCAGTAAAGCGGATTCACGTCTTGCTCGACTGTTTGAGGGCGCGCGCTTCCGTCCACGTGGGTGACTGAGGGGATCACGCTGCGTTTTTCGGGTTTCACCTGCGCGGTAAGGATCATGAAGGGCGAATCGGTGGCTGATTCGATGTACTCACCGGCTACTTCGGCGAGCATCGAGGGGGCGAACGGGCGCCACCATTCGCGGAACTTCACCGCGTTGTTCACTTTTGCATTCATTTCCGGATCGCGCGGGTCCGCGAGGATAGAACGGGCGCCTAGCGCTCGCGGGCCGAATTCCATCCGGCCCTGGACCCAACCGAGAATTTTTCCGTTGGCCAGCATTTCGGCAGCTGCGGCCGCGGGATCGGTGACGCGCGTGGCGCGAAGTTTGTAAGTGGTGAGAGCCTTTTCGATTTCTTCGTCGGAGTTTTCCGCGCCGAGGTATGCATGACGCATTTTGTGCATAGGCAGCTTGCCGCCGTTGTCGAGATAGGGAGCGAGTGCTGCGCCCAGGCACACACCATCGTCGCCTGCGGCAGGCTGCACAAAAATTCGGTCGACGATTCCGGAGGACAGAATCTTGCCGTTCGCCTTCGAATTCAGCGCCACGCCTCCGGCCAGGCAAATATTTCGCGAACCGGCCTTCGCTACTGCCGCGCGCGCGAGCGTCATCATCGCTTCCTCGCAGGCTTCCTGCACAGCGAATGCCAGGTCTTTGTGCTTCGGGTCTATTTCAGATTCTGCTTCGCGCTGCGGTCCAAGCCGGGCGGTGATTCCCGCGAGCGGTGCCGGTTTATCGTCGAGCAGCAGGCGAGTGGAAACCTTGTAAGGATTATCGTCGGGGATTATGAAGTCGCGCAGATTGATACCCGGCTCGCCGTATGGAGCGAGTCCCATCACTTTCCACTCGTCGCTGTAAGGCTGAAAGCCAAGGTAATGGGTGAACTGCGCGTAAAAAAGGCCGAGCGAATTCGGCCACGGAATCGTCCAGACATGTTCGAGGCGCCCATCGCGTCCATGCCAGAGGGACGACGCTTCCCACGCGCCGCGTCCATCCAGGACGAGTACGGCGGCATCGTCGAATCCTGAAAACGAATATGCGCTGATTGCGTGCGCGAGGTGATGCTCGACAAATCTGAATTGCGCTTTCGTCGGGAATCGCGCGAGGAATTGTTTTTTTCCATTTTGTTTGCGGGTGTGATTGAGATTTCGCCGCACGGTGCTTACGAGATCCACATAGTTCAACGGAAGCGCGCCGGTGGCCATGCATTTCAAATCATGCTTCATAGCTTCGATCGCGGGCGGCCAACCGAAGCAGACAAAATCGAGCTGATCGGCGCGAATGCCGGCCGCGGCCAGGCAGGCTTCGATCGAGAGCGACGGGAATCGCGCGTCATGTTTCAAGCGGCTCAAGCGTTCCTCGGCTACCGCGAAAAGAATGTGTCCATCGCGGGCAATGCAGGCCGCGGAATCGTGCATTTCTGAATAGTTGATACCCAAGCTGATCAAGCTGATTTCCTCTGACCGGTTTTTAGAGGCGCCAGAACTTCTTCGAGCCGCTGCCCTTGGGCCTCTGTGGAGTGCGCTCGTGCTACATCCATGCGAAGCGCGCGTTTCGGGCTGTCTGGCGGTTCTTCCAAGGCGCGCGCGACGGCTGCCGAGAGCTCGTCCGCGGTCGAGCCTACGTAAACGAGATCCTTGAATTCTGAAATTTCAAGAATCGGAGTAGAAACTACCGGCAGCCCCCTCAGGAAATAGTCGTATAGCTTTAACGGCGAGCAGTACAGATTCTTCTTGCCTGAACAATCATACGGCATTAGCCCGGCGTCGAGCGACTCGACGTAGCCCGGCAACTCGTCGGGGCGGTGCCAGCCCATCGCGTGGGCATTGGGAGGCAAGGTGTGATCGGAGTCACCGAAGTAGACGAAGTGCCTGTCCGGATTTTTAGCGAGAACCGCGCGCAAAAGGGGCAGATCCAGGCGCGCGAAGACCGGTCCGAGATAGCCAAGTCGCGGCCGGGGAATGCGAGCGATTTCGATGGGTTCGGAGGGTGATCCGTTAGTTTCGAGCGTCGCGGCTGGTAGATGAATTGATTGCGGAATCCACTGAATCTTTTCGCCGTATCTAGATCGAAGCTCGCTGAAAACGTGTTTTGGAATCACGACGGTCTGATCGGAGACCTCGATTAATTCGTGTTGATACGGTTCCGGGTAGTCCATGCAGATATGAACCAGCGGGTAGCCCGCGGCTCGCATTTCCGCGCAAAGCGGCGTCATGTTCTCGAAATGCGAGTAGAGGAATACCGGATCTTTGAGTCTTAGGGATTCCGCGCGCTCGACGATTTGTTTTGCGACCGCTTTCCATTGGAGACGGCCGATCACGGGCAAGGAATTCAACTTTGCGCCAAGATATTCGGGGCCGAAACGATAGACTCCTTCGCTTACTTCGGTGAGGGGTTGGCCTTTTCGACGGACGCGAGAGACGGGAATCTCGCAGTACAGGACGCGGGCTCCGCGAGATGCAAGCGCGAGTGAGATTCGTTCCGGCACGTTGAACATGTCCCAAGACCAAGTCGAAAATACGATGGCGTCACGCAGCGGTTAGTCTCTTTTCCTGGAAAACGGATTTGGGGCTGGCCAGAGTTTCTATTTCCCTTTTTCTAGTGGGCCGCCTTTTTCTCGGAGCTCAGCGGTTCCGTCACCGCGACGTTTCCGATTTCAGCGTTGGCCACCGGCTCACCGAGCAGCCCTCGGATTCGGCGCCAATCGCTGCGACTATACCAGTCGCGCAGCCTGTAGAAATTCCTGGGAGGCATCACGAGCGTGCAGGCGAGCACAAATCCCTTGAAAAGCCGGTAGCCAGCGCTTCCCTTTTTGTAAGCAATTTGAAACTCGTCTCGCTCAGTTTGGAATGTTTCCCAAGGATTACCACCGTCTAGCGTCAAGCGGATACGTCTGCTGCCCACATCGAGTGGCTTCACGATTGCGTCGATGACGGCAGGGGCTATGGCGACAGAAGCCAGCCGAATGCGAAGCTCGTCGGCTAGCGCCGCCAGGGCTTTTTGAATCCGCCGCTGCTTAACTTCATTTTTCGTCCTGATCTGAAATAGGTTTCCAGAATGCAGCCGGTAAAATGTGAGAGGTTCCTGTATCAGACCGGCCGCCGAATGAGCGGCGCTCATGATGGATACAAACTCATCTGCTTCGATCACGATCCGCTCGGGAACCGGAAGCACCCGTGACAAGATATTGCGGCGCACGGTTACGCGGCTCGTGCCGAAAAAGCACATCATCTGCCTGAAAAATCTGCCGTTTTCAACGGTATCGAAAGTGACTTCCTGAGTGCGCTGCGGAATCGTAGCCTTCGTGTTTCCGTTATCGGAATCGAATTCGAAAATGCCGTGGCCGACGACCCCGATATGTGGGCGGGCGCCTAAATAGTTCGTAACAACCTTGAGCTTCTCTTTCGCCCACCAGTCGTCGCCGTCGAGAAATGCGACAATCTCACCCTTAGCCTCGGGAATGCCCGTATTGAAAGCGGATGCCTGGCCGGCGTTTGTTTTTTGGATCAAACGCACATCCGGGGCGAATTTGCGGACGATTTCAGGCGTGCGATCGATCGAGCCATCGTCCACCACAAGAATTTCCATCTCTGCGCGTGGAAAATCCTGTTCCAGGACGCTCACGATGGCTTCTTCGATATAGCGCTCGTGATTGTATGTGTCAATCAGGACTGTAACTGCCGGTATGCCCATGTCAGGTTCTCGGCTTGGCGACGTCATCTCGCTTGCGTGCCAGACAGTATAAATACAAACCCGTGAATCCTCTCAACCGCAGGAATGGAAGCAGCACCGTGGCGGCGGGAATCATCGCAAAATTTTTCCACCGGGCGAGTCGAGCAGCCAGGCGGTGTCCCGTTTTATGGTTCATCCTGTCCATCGCTTGTTCCATTTCGGCCGGGGGCATCGCTGCCAGATCAGATGGAGATGGCGGTCGCTCGCCTGCAATCTTGACCACGAGGCCCGTTCGAAGACCCATGCTTAGGACTTGAGCGGCGCGGCCAATATTCAAAGGTTCTTGTTTCATTGATAGAACCTCAAATCCATTCTTTTCGAGAAAATTTCGCAGCGCCAGCGGACTCCAGCGCGTGAGGTGGTTGGGCGGATAATCGAGCGTTTCGACACCTTTTTGCCACCGGGTGCGGTTTGGCACGCTCAGGGGCGATGTACCCACCCCTCGCGAGACATTCTTGAGCAACTTTGAGAAACCCCTGCGGATCGTCCTGGTGTTCCAGCACTTCAAAAAACGTGACAACGTCAAACTTTTTGCCTGGATTTGCCGAGCGGAACTGTTCCGGGCGCAGCGCAAAAATTTCGCGGAGGCCGTACCTTTCGCGTCCAAAGCGAACCGCACTTTGATTGAGTTCGACGCCGGTAACTTCGAACCCGGAATCACGTGCCGCGGCGAGAAAATTTCCCACGCCGCAACCAAGATCGAGCAATCGTCCGCTCTTAGGTGCTTTTGGGTCCGAAAGGAAAAATCGGTGGCCAGGTTCGAGTGGCAGCGCGGTTTGATCGCGGGTTTGATAGGTCTGCTCGTGCCAAGCTGCGTCGGGCATAGCAGCTGGGTGCCAATAGTGCAGGTCACATCCAGAGCATTCGTATAGTGACGCCGAGTCGTGGGTCTCGAGCGCGGGGCGAATGGGGGATTCCGAGCAAGCGGGGCATTGAATCGGCTGTATCCCGCCTTGGGCTACACCCAAACCAAGCGGATTTGCACCGCCCACCTCATTCATGCGAGAAGATGTCCTCATTGATGTCGAAGGGCACGCCTCGAAAAAGACAGTCGAATGCTATCAAATCGTTCCGAAGCCACCAATGCACTGATGCCGGTTCATCGATTGCTCATTCTACCGTTGGAGCGGGCTATAGGGCGCTTGAAAAAATGCGGAGACCATTTTGGAGGTACGGCGAACGTCCGAGCCTGTGCGCCCAAGAGCATTACTAAAGCAAAGGCGGCCCGCCCTTTCATTTTCATTGAGGTGACAAAGCGTTGGGCGTCAAGCAAGCAGCGCGCGGTCCGGCGCATTTGCAAATGGCGGCTGGACCGCGGCGCGTAAAGACGATGCGGCTACTTCGGGAAGCTAGCTACGGCGGCGGCCTCGCTGTCGTAGGTGTCGAAGACGGTCATGAGCTTCGTCACCTGTAGTACTTCCTTGAACTTGGAGCCCAGGTTGGCGAGCTTCAGGACGGCGCCTTGCGAGCGGGCGCTGTGGAAGGTAGCTACCAGAGTGCCAAGCCCGGCGCTGTCGATGTAGCCGACGTTGGCAAGATTGAGCACGATTTTCTTTTTGCCGGCTGCGAGCAGGCTTTTCACTTTTTCACGGAACGCATTGCTTTCTTCGCCGAGCACGATGCGTCCTTCGATCTCGAGCACGGTAACGCCATCCATTTCTCGATCCGTCATTCTAAGTGCCACGTTCGCGCCTCCTGGAATCTGTCAGCTGATATTTGAATTTGGTGACCGGAGAAATCGCCGCTGAGCGCGGCGAGGATTCTCGCTAAATCTTTCTAGGCAAAACTCAGTAAAAATCCGAACAGGACATGTAGTACCCGCAAGAGCAGATCAGCTTGCAGCTCCGTGGCTCAAGCCGGGCCGAGCAGCGCGGGCAGAAAGCGGAGGCAAGCTCCGAATGCTGAACCTCGCGATACGCGTTTGCCATCGATTCCGCCTTTGCTGTGCTTGCCCCTTGCGGCGGGCCCGCTGGGAGCTCCAGATCACCAAACAAGGGCGAAACCGCTTGTTTCTGAGCCATATCCGGACACCCTTCGGACGGACGTTTATAGCACATCCAGCGTATCGGGAAAAGCAACGTATATCGTTATTCCCGGGGAAGCGATTTCTTTTGCTAGACGCAAGGCCAGGCTTAGGTGTAGACACCGGAGCCATGGATTTTGTGCCTGGACGCGCTAAGCGGGCTGTCATAGAGTTGCACTATAATCGTGCAACCGGTGCAGTGGTGCTCGCGTCTCATACTCAGGAAGAAGGGAAGGCAGCCATGAAAATGCAAGGCAGATTCGGGCTGGCCGCCGCGGTCCTGCTGGTTCTACCTACCTTTGCTCCGGCCCAACGTGTAGCAGGAACTTTTCGAGTGGCGCCGAGTGCGCCTGCCAGCGTTCCCGTTGCGCATAGCATGGCGGTACGGGCGCATGCTGGAAATCGTGCGAGCAGCGGTCGCAGTGTGAAGGCAGCCGCGCCCGTGGGAGCGAACGCGAGTGTGGGCGCGAATGCGCCTGCTGGTTTTGCAGGCGGTGACGGACTATCGGTGCAACAGATTTTGAATCCGTTCCCGAGTGACGGATTTGATTTCGCGCATCTGGCCGCGACTCACAAAGACGATGATATTAAGGCGCTAATCGATCCGGCGACGCAGGTGAAGCTGGCGCTGGCCGAGCGACGCATGCGAAGGAAGCCGAAGAGCGCCACTGGGTTCATCTTTCTGGATGGCGGGGGGGCGTATGTGTTACCCGTTGAGCCGGGGACTGACTTGAATGCAGACGCGGATGCGCATGTGGCTCTGCAGCAAGGACAGGATCAAGGTCAGGACGGGCAGGCCGCTTCGCAGGAACGTGCGCCGCGAGAGTCGCAACAACTGGAGCAGTTGGAGGCGGATAATGCGCGCCTTGCGCAGGAACAATCTGAATCCTTGCCGGATGAGGGCGAGTTCACGCTGATTTTGCGAAGCGGTCAGGAGATTGAGGCAGTGGCGTTTACGCGCGTGGACGATAGGATTGTGTACATCACGTTGGGTGGCGGACGTCGGGCAGTCGCTGTGCGCGAACTGGACGTGGATGCGACTGTGCGTTTGAACCAGGAACGAGGAACGCCGCTGCAGATTCCGCTTTAATTTCGCGGCTTGAAGTTTGCTCGTTTGAGCCACTACTGCAGGTGACCCAAAAGTACGTGAGCGCGTGCTCGTCAAGCAATGGATTTCTAAGCGTGTAGCCAAGGTAGGCACAGGCCCTTCATGCCTAAGGGTAAAGCCACTTAAGGCAAGCTAATCGGCGCGGCGGGCTGGGGCGGGCTCGGGCATTAGGGGGCCGGCTTCGGCTGGGAGGCCGGCTCGCTCCAGTTGCACCGTGGTGTGCGAGATTTGGAAATCGCGGGCTAGAACTTCGCAGATGCGGTTGAGGATTTTCTCGCTGTCTTCCATGTGCATATCGGGAATGCGCGCGTGGCACGAAAGTGCGTGGAGATCGGTGCCCAGCGTCCAGATGTGGATATCGTGGACTTCCTGTACGCCATCGACCTTCAAGATGGCACCGGCGACATTTTTCAAATCAATATTGCGCGGCAATCCTTCGAGCAGAATGTGTGTGCTCTCGCGAAGTATCCCAGCACCCGTCCAGAGAACCATCGCGCCTATGGCGATACCGATGAGGGGATCGATCCAGTTCGCGCCGGTGCGGCGAATTACGAGCGCGCCGGCAATGATGGCGATGTTGGAGAGCGCATCGCCAAGATTGTGGATCCAGACGGCACGGATATTCAGGTCGCGCCGGCCACTATGGAGGGCGAACGTAATGCCACTGTTGACCACCAGCGCAAGAATCGAGACCCAGAGCATCACGCCGGACTCGACTTCGACAGGAACGCGCAGCCGCTGGATCGATTCGTAAATCAGGAAAAGAGCTACGATCGCCAGCAGCATCGAATTGATGAAGGCTGCGAGTATGCCGGCGCGGTGATAGCCATAGGTTTTTTCGGGAGTGGGAGGACGCATAGCCCAGCGCGCGGCTAGCCACGAAATCACCATTGTGGGCACGTCCGTCAAGTTGTGAAGGGCATCGCTGATGAGGGCGATTGAATGCGCCGCGTATCCGGCGATTAATTCGACGGCAACAAGAGCGAATGTGGCGAGGACGGCGATGCCGAGAATGAGGGTCATCCCCTGGCTCGCGTCAATAGCCGGGTGGGAGTGGTTATGAGCAGCGCCGTGTGAATGGACGTGCATCTCCTGAATTCTACCCGCTCAGCAGTCATGGGAACCACCTTTCGGTGTGCAGGATGTCGCGAAAGTTCCGCTGACATGGAATTTCCCCGGCACTCCGACTCGGGGGCCAAAGTCCTGGGAACGAACCAGCGGTGGGAAACTCAATTGACTTGGCGCGCTGCCACCGCCTACCATGAGCATCATCCTCAAGGCTTTGGGACTCTCAGGGGGCGCGGGCGGCGCGCGGGAAGCTTCGCCCAGCGATGACGCACAACGCAGCCAAGCTGGTTTTCTGGGGAGTGCGCGGCTCGACGCCTACGCTTGAGCGCGATACCTGGCGCTACGGCGGAAACACGCCCTGCCTCGAGCTGACCTCGCCAGAAGGCACCCGGTTCATCCTCGATTGCGGAACCGGCATGAGGATGCTGGGGAATCTCTGGACGGAGACGCACGGGGAACGCGGCGTACATGCGCACGTCCTGGTGACGCACTACCACTGGGATCACATTCAGGGCCTGCCGTTCTTTCGACCCCTTTTTGAATCGCAGAACAAATTCAACTTCTACAGCTTTCAATCGGAATACCTGGGGCCGGACAGCCTTCGGAAGGTGCTGGAAGCGCAGCTCGCGAGCCCATATTTTCCGGTGGATGTGAGCACGATGACGGCCGCCCGTACGTTTCACGAAGTAACTTCGGGACAAAAATGGGAAATTGGCGGTACGAAGATTACCGCTGCGTGGCTGAACCATCCACAGGGCTGCCTGGGTTACCGGCTAGAGACTTCCGGCGGTTCAATCGTGTATGCGACTGACAATGAACCTGGCGTCGCGGAATTCGACAAGAATCTGAGGGAACTGGTGCATGGCGCGGACGTCTTCGTTTACGACGCGCAGTATTCCCCGGAACAACTGGCGACGGAACGGCGGGGATGGGGGCATTCGAGCTGGCTCGAAGGCGTGAAAATTGCGCGGGAGGGCAAAGTACGGAATCTGCTTCTCTTCCATCACGATCCGGACTCGACGGACAAAGTGATCGACGGTTTTCTTTCCGCTGCGCGCCACGAGTTTCCCGCTACCTGGGCGGCCACGGAGGGCATGACGGTGTCGCTCAGCGAGCGCGGAATTCATGTGGCCCTGCCGAAATCGCGCGTGGGACAGCGGCGCCGGATTCGTTTCGCGGCGACGGTAAGCGGCCAGGGAGAGGATGGCTCGAATTTCGAAGAGAAGGCAACCGTACGCGACATCAGTTTGCAGGGCGCTTATCTGACCTTGAAGAGCCGCCCGAAGCTGCAGTCGGAACTGCGGGTGGTGATTGAAGCGGCGGGTGATGACAAACGCTCGAGCGTGCTATCGCTGCGCGGCACTGTGATTCATTTCGATGCGGGACGCGAGAAAGGCAGCAACGGAGTGGGTGTGGTCTTCATCGAAGAGCCCGAATCGGCTCATACGAACGACTAGAGTCCCTGTTGCCCGCGAGTACCGATCAGGATTTTTCTGTCAAAGCGGCAATCTGCGAATCCAGATCGGCTAGCGCGCTATTGAGCTGATCTCGATGGCGGGGATTCTGGCTTAACTGCAGATCTTTTTGGACTCGCGAGCGGGAGAGCAGCAACACCTCGCGTTTGCGGCGGGATTCCACTTGTTCAGGGGTCAGTTGCTTTTTCGTGTTTTCTCCTTTCTTTTGCTGGTGTTCCTGGACTTGTTCCTCGACGGACTTGCTTTCCCATCCTCTGGCCATGCGTGCATTCTATGACGGCAGTGCTATCTGAGGTTGATTTTTCTTCTGGGTGTTTCATTGGGTCGGGCGAGCTAGCCGGCTTGAGCAATGGAATCGATTTCGATTGAGCGGTGGCTTGGCGCTTCCACTGCGACGCCGTCGCGGAAAGCAACGAAACGGCCGGAAATCGCCGGCATGCGTTCGCCGGGGACGATAATTCCGACGAGATTGAGTGGGTCGGCGGCGGAGATTGTTATCGTGTCACCCGGTGATTGTTGGTCGCGCGTGGCGCGCAGCGATTCCACGGCGACTGGCAGCGCGAATTGTTCGCCGAGGAAGCCGCTCACGAATCTGCCGCCACGAATCTCTCCTCGATCTTCGAGACGGCGAAGGGCCAGCAAAACTTCGCGCCAGCGCGGTAGGATGGCTTCGCGCGTAAGCACTTCGCGGAACACCACTCCGTAACGATTGAGCAGCATCTTGCAGGTGGCTTCGAGCGCGGCCGTGCGGTCGTCGGATTCGACTGGATAGAGAAGCGACCAGCGGCCGGCACTGTGACGCGGGCGTGCTGTGCGGCCATGGCCCTGGCCGCTGCGGCGCTTGGGGTCGATCAGGGCGCGAAGATTGTCGAAGCCGTCGGCGGTGATGATTCCGGCGGCCACAAGTTCCCATAGCGCGGATTCGACTTCGGATTTCAGTTTTCGCGTGCCCCGCACGATATCAGGAAAGAATGATGCGCCGCGCTGCTTCAGGAATTGCAGAACTTCGGATGCGCCTGGGCTCAAGCCTTTCGCGGCGTTGGCGCCATCTTCCGTGCGCCGCGGCATCATCCACTCGGATTCCTCGCGGATGAAAAATGTGATTGGAGCAACGCTGGTTGGAATCACGCGGCGCGTGCCTTCGCGGGAATCGTCGAGCAACGCGGGATGCGGCGAAAGTCGTCCCCAGCCGACGGCGCCTGTAAGACAAAGCTGATCAAGTATTTTCGGATCGTAGTTCGCAACGCGGCGAGCGAGAATTTGCCGCTCCCAGGCGTTGGCCGGCGCTTCATAACCTTGAAGCTGGCGCAAAGCTTCAAGAGTGCCGCGCTCGCCGAGAAGTTGAGTGGACGGGGCGACGTGTTGCCAGCGCAGCAGCCAGCGCATGAATTGCGCCGCGTTGACCGGCTGAATTTCATTACGCAACCTGCCTAACGTGAGGCGGTGAATTCGCGCGAGAAGGCGGCGATCGCACCATTCGGTTTCGGGCGTCGCCGGGTCGGTGAATTTTCCACGCAACACAGCGCCGCTGGCTTCAAGCCGCAAGAGCGACTTATCGATTTCATTTAGCGGAATGCCGAGCGCATTGCCAAGCTGGTTTGAGGTGATCGGACCGGAATGCTGCATCCAGCCGGTGACGAGAGCAAAGATCGCGTCGTCTTTGGACGGCGCCACCGCTTCGACATCGGCGACGGGTGTTTCGAATTGGGCGTCCGGAAAAATCGCAGAGAACGATTTTGCGCGCTCTGCGGCCACCCAGTATGCGCGGCTTTGAGTCGTGGCGCGCGTGGCGCGACCTTTGGAGACGAGTTGCTCGAAGAACGTTAGCCACGCGGCAGATTCTTCGGGCGTGAGCTGAAATATTTGCGGGTCGCTTTGGTGCGGCTCCGATAATGCAATCAAGGTTAGCAAGCCGTCGTGCAGTTCGTCGGCGTCGCGAGCATCGAGTCGAGCTTCCTCCCGCACCTCAGCGATGGCAGCCGGGTCGAGCCTGCCAACTTCGGAAAGAACCGCTTCGGGCAGCATACGGCGCATTTCTACGGCCCGGGCGCGGCGCTCTTCGAGCGGCGCGTCGTCGAGGTAGGCAAAAGGATTCGCATTCAATATCTCGTGTGAGAACTGCGACGGCACCGGCGTATCGACAGCCACGCACCGAATGCTTCCATCGAGGATTTTCGCGAGGACCTGCTTCAAGCCGTCAATATCCATTGCTTCGGTGAGCGCATCCTTCATCACTTCCCGCACCAGCGGATGGTCAGGGATGCGCACCTCGCCTTCGAGATTTTCCGGGCACGCAGCCACATCCGGAAAAACGGCCGCGAGCAGATCGTCGGCGCGCATGCGCTGGATTTGCGGTGCCACTTTCTTGCCACCCTGAAAACGGAGAAGTAACAATGCGCGGTTTGCATCCCAGCGCCAGCGCGCGGTGAAAATCGGAGATGCAAGTACGGCTTGCTCGATCACGTGGTCGAGCGATGCCGGATGCAGGAATCGAAACACGTCGGCCAGCGGGAAGCTGTGCTGTTCGGCCAACGAGATATTGAGGCCGTCATCCGTGGCTGCGGCCTGAAGCTCCAGATTGAACGAACGGCAGAAGCGTTTTCTCAGCGCGAGGCCCCAGGCTTTATTGATGCGGCCGCCGAAGGGAGCGTGGATTACGAGCTGCATGCCGCCGCTCTCGTCGAAGAAGCGCTCGGCGACAATCGTTTGTTGCGTTGGAACTGTTCCGAGTACTGCGCGGCCGGCAACCACGTATTCAACGATCTGTTCGGCGCCTGCGTCGTCTAGGCTGCACTCTTCTTTTAGCCATGCGAGCGCGGGTTGCGCGGCTGGGAGATTCTTTACCTGGACGCCCGCCGGAACACCGCGCGTGCGTTCGTCAATTTGTGCACGCAGGCCGGCAACTTGCGCGGAGAGCTCGGCAGTGCGAGCCGGGGCTTCGCCGCGCCAGAAAGGAACGGTGGGGGCGGCGCCGTGTGCGTCTTCAACTAACACGCGCCCCATTTGCACGCGGCGAATCCGCCACGACGTGTTGCCGAGCAGCATGATGTCGCCGCGGAGGCTTTCAACGGCAAAATCTTCATCGATGGTGCCGACGACGGTGCCTTCCGGCTCCGCGACCACGGTGTAGAGCGCATTATCGGGAATCGCGCCGCCGCTCGTGATAGCTGCGAGGCGGCTTCCGCGACGGCCGCGCACGCGTCCATTCACGCGATCTCGATGCAAATAGGTGCCATACCGGCCGCGGCGCGCGGCGATTCCTTCCGAAAGCATTTCGACGATTGTGTCGAATTGCGCGCGCTCGAGATTGCGATAGGGATAGGCACGACGAACGCGCGCGAAGAGATCATCCTCCTGCCAATCCTCTGCAGAACACATGGCGACGATTTGCTGTGCGAGAACGTCCTGCGGCGCGTCGGGAATTTCGATGCGGTCGAGATCGCCCTGCCGAATCGCGCGAACCAGAGCTGCGCATTCAAGAAGTTCATCTCGCGTCGCGGCAAAGATCCGCCCTTTCGGAATCGCGCCGTGCCAGTGGCCGGCGCGTCCTATGCGCTGCAGAGCTGTCGCGATCGAGCGGGTGGAGCCGACCTGGCAAACCAGATCGACCGCGCCAATATCGATACCAAGCTCGAGCGAAGCGGTGGCGACGAGAGCCTGGATTTCTCCTGCCTTCAGCTTGTTTTCGGCGGCGAGGCGGAGCTTGCGCGAGAGGCTGCCGTGATGAGTGGCGACCGCGTCTTTGCCCAGGCGTTCTTCGAGGTGATGGGCCACTCGTTCAGCGAGGCGGCGCGTGTTGACGAACACGAGCGTCGAGCGATGCTGGCGAACGAGCTCGGCTACGCGGTTGTAAATCTCGTCCCACATTTCATGAGAGGCAACCGGGCCAAGTTCGCTCGCCGGAACCTCGACGGCCAGATCGAGCGTGCGTTGGTGGCCGATCTGTACGATCACAGGATCGGGACGGCCGCTTCCGGTTAGAAAATGCGCGATCACCTCGATTGGCTTTTGCGTAGCAGAGAGGCCGATTCGCACTGGCGGCCGATCGGCGAGCGCTTCGAGGCGTTCGAGTGACAGCGCCAGATGCGAGCCGCGCTTGTCGTCGGCGACCGCGTGAATTTCGTCGACGATAACGGTTTCGACAGATTTGAGAATTTCGCGGCTCTTCGCGGCGGTGAGCAAAATATAGAGCGATTCGGGCGTCGTGACCAGAATGTGCGGCGGCCGCGCGAGCATCTTGCGGCGCTCGTGCATCAGAGTATCGCCGGTGCGCACCGCGGTGCGAATCTCAGGCATCAAGAAACCGTGTTCAGCGGCGAGCTGCAAAATTTCGGCAAGCGGAATCTCAAGATTTTTCTGAATGTCGTTACCGAGAGCTTTGAGCGGAGAAACGTAGAGAACTTCGAGCCGGTCGGTCAGCTCACCTGCCAACGCTTTGCGAACGAGCCGGTCAATACAAGCGAGAAACGCAGCCAGTGTTTTGCCGGAACCGGTCGGCGCGGAAATGAGTGTCGTCTTCCCAGGGAGAATATGCGGCCACCCCTGCTCCTGCGGCTCGGTGGGCGTGCCAAGCCTACGGAGAAACCACTCGCGAACGAGCGGGTGGGCCCAATCGAGAGACGCCAATGCCACAGCCGCGGATTCGGTCAGTGCAGGATTCATGGAAGAGAATTCGATGTTGCCGCCGTGAGAAGACCGAAGTTAATTGCTACCGGCGAAGCTCTAGAATACTCTTTACCGAAGGCGATGTCATCTTGGGCAGCTGGCACGCGATTCACAACCACAGCTTGCTCGTTTTTTTTACAGGAGTAGTGAGACGTGAATAAAAATAAACCTCGCGCTGCTTTCACGAAACCGTATTTTGCCTATCGCGTGTCGGTCCTCGCCCTAATTACGCTCTTATCCCTGGCTGCTTTTTCTCCGCGTTCAGCCGCCGCGCCGCCGCGATCGGATGATGCGGCTGCGATCCTCACTCTGCTCAACGAGCAAACCTCCGCCCGGAATCGCGGTGACATTGAAGGCTTCATGGACGGCTACTGGAATTCGAACCAGACCGAATTCGTGAGCTCCGATGGAGTATCGCACGGCTGGCAAGCGCTCCTCGAACGCTACCGGCGCAGCTATCCCGACCGAAAAGCGATGGGCCACCTGACGTTCTCCGACCTCGAAATCCGTGTGGAGTGTTCCACCGCTGCCTACGCCGTCGGCGAATTTCATTTGCAGCGCGAGAACGACAATCCCTCCGGAGTATTCACTCTCAATTTCAGAAAATTTCCCGACGGCTGGCGAATTGTCGTGGACCACACGACCGCTTTCGCAAAGCCGGTTGCAGCGCCGAAGTAGCACGAGCCAAAATAGCGCGAATCAATTGAAGGCGCGTCGTAAAGAAAATCGGGCGATAATGGGTTCGGGCGAAACGGCCAGCTGGTTGCGAATCGTCAAGGAGAGAACAATTTGCGTGCTGTGATTACAGGCGGTGCCGGCTTTCTAGGCTCACATCTTTGCGACTTGATGCTCCACAAAGGCTGGGAGATCCTCTGCCTGGATAATCTGGTCACCGGCAGCGATTCCAACGTGGCGCACCTTTTGCCTCATCCCAAATTTCGTTTCGGCCGTCAGGACGTGAGCCGGTACGTTGACGTGCCAGGCCCCGTGGATGCGGTGTTGCATTTCGCTTCGCCGGCAAGTCCTCCCGACTATTTGAAGATGCCGATTCAAACCATGAAGGTCGGCGCGCTCGGCACGCACAACGCCCTCGGTCTCGCGCTCGCCAAAAAAGCAAAATTTCTCCTGGCATCGACGTCGGAATGTTACGGCGATCCAGAGGTTAGCCCGCAGCCGGAAAGCTACTGGGGCCGGGTGAATCCGATCGGGCCTCGCGGCGTCTACGACGAGTCGAAACGATTCGCCGAGGCGCTTACAATGGCCTATCACCGCTACCACGGCGTGGATACGCGGATCGTGCGCATCTTCAATACCTACGGGCCGCGCATGCGTCTCAACGACGGCCGGGCGCTCCCGAATTTTCTCTATCAAGCTCTAACGGGCGAACCGCTGACGGTATACGGCGATGGCAAGCAGACCCGCAGTTTCTGCTACGTTTCAGATTTGCTTGACGGTATTTACCGCCTGCTCGAATCCGACGAGCACGATCCCGTCAATATCGGCAACCCTCACGAAATCACGATTCTGGAATTCGCGGAAAGAGTGCGCGCACTTGTCGGTTCGAAGGAACCGATCGTATTTCGGCCGTTGCCCCAGGACGATCCCAAGCAGCGCTGCCCCGACATCACAAAGGCCCGGCAGGTCTTAAAGTGGGAACCAAAGGTGGATCTGGAAGAGGGGTTGAAGCGCACGTACGACTATTTCCACAAGAAAGTCGCAGAGCCAGCGCGTTAAGTCGACCTTTTTAATCCGGACGCCCAATCGAATAATACTCGAAACCGAGCCCTTTCATTTCGGAACCAGAAAGCAAATTCCGCGCGTCCACGACCAACGGGTGCATCATCGCATCATGAATGCGTCGCCAATCCAGTTCTCGGAACTGTTCCCATTCTGTTGCGATGATCAAGGCCTCAGCGTCTTTTGCGGCTTCATAGGGCGACTCTGACATTTTCACTTCGGGTACGACAGCCCGCGCTTTCTCCATAGCTTCCGGGTCAAAGGCGCGGACGTTCGCGCCCTCCGCCACCAAGGCTTGTATCAGGTCGATGGCCGGCGAGAAGCGAATGTCGTCCGTATTCGCCTTGAATGCGATCCCCAGCACGGCGATCGGTTTGCCCTTCATTACCCAGAGCCCCCGCCGGACTTTCTCGATCACATGGCGAATGCGCCCTCGATTGATCTTTTCGACTTCTTTGAGAAGTGAGAAATCAACTCCTGACTTTTCCGCAAGGTGCACAAAAGCCTGCAAATCTTTCGGCAAACAAAATCCGCCAAATCCGAGACCGGCGTTCAAGAAACTGCCGCCGATGCGGGAATCCATCCCCACCGCGGTCGTCACTTGTTGAATGTCGGCTCCCAAACGCTCCGCCAGGTCGGCCACCATGTTGGCGTAGGAAATCTTCAAGGCGAGAAAAGAATTCGAGGCGTGTTTAATCAATTCGGCGCTGTTGATCGTCGTAACCAGCCATGCGGGCGGCGGCACGTTCGGGCAACGAGCAGGAGCGTGAATCGGACAATTGAATTTACGCTCCAGAACGGGACGATAAATCTCGTGGAGCTGCTTCTCAGCAACCTCGTCATCCACACCTACAACGATCCGGTCGGGATGTAGAAAATCCTCGACGGCCGTACCTTCGCGAAGGAATTCTGGATTCGAGGCCACGCGAAATTCCACTTTGCTCTTTCGGCCGTAGACCGAAAGGGCGCGCTTCAGTTCCTGACCCGTCTGCGCGGGAACGGTGCTCTTCTCAACTACCAGCTTTGGCGAACGCGCTTCGCTTGCGATGAGCCGCGCGACGTGGTCAATTGCGCTCAGGTCAGCACCGCCGTTCGGCAACGGAGGAGTACCCACGCAGATAAAAATTGCATCGCCGGCCGCTACCGCATCTACTGGCTTGGAACTGAACTTTAGCCTGCCCTGTTTGCGGGTCTTCTCGACGACGCCATCGAGTCCCGGCTCGTAGATAGGCAGTCGTCCAGCTTCGAGCGTCGCAATCTTCTCGGCGTCGTTGTCAGTACAGAGCACTTCATGGCCAATTTCCGCTAAGCAACCACCCGTCACGAGTCCCACATAGCCCGCGCCAATCACGGATATCTTCAACGGTTCCCCCGAATAAGAGCTTTCACGACGTCCGGCGAAATATTGTCTTCTTATGTTACCTGAGCTTCGACTGGTTTTCGAATGGCAGCCCGAACCACGTGCGCGAATGCATACGATGTGAAGGATTCACATCCGAGCATGTGCGTCGCAACCGTTACCGCGCATGGCTATCGCTTTGAGAGTAGAAAATTCCCCGCCATCAGTGCGTCCACACCAGAGCAAAAATAGCTTCGAACCGCATCCCTCGGCGTTATCACGAGTGGCTCGCCAAACAAATTGAACGAAGCATTCACGAGAATGGGTGCCGGGCCTTTCTCTCCGGAGCGCCGTAAGAGCTTCCAGATCAATGCATTATCTTCCTTCGCCACAATGTGGAGACGCACGCGATCCTGAACAATAAACCCCGATGAGACCGGCTCCAGCAATTTGCGCATCTTGGGCGTGGGCGTTGCCATCGTCGTCATAAACCGCCCGTTCGCTGTGCACTCGAAATATTCACGGCAGTCCTCTTCCGGTATCGAAAGTGCGAAAGGACGATACGGTTCGCGATGCTTCACGAAATCATTCAGATTATCAACCACGTAAGCCGCCCAGGGAGATGCCAGCAAGCTGCGGTTCCCCAGCGCGCGCGGTCCGAATTCGGCGGCGCCTTGAAACCACGCGACGATTCTTCCCGTCTGCAATAAATTCAATGCTTCGTCGACCTTCTGATCCTCGGAATTGCACCAGCGATAGGTGGCTTTGCAGTTGTCGAGCACCTGTTTGATTTGCTCGTTGGAAAATTGCGGGCCAAGATACAGGCTCGCGAGGGGCGCGACACGCGAACGTTCGGGCGATTCGTGCCAGGCGAGCCATGCGGCTCCCACAGCAGTACCCTCGTTACCGGCAGCGGGCTGAACGAATATATTCTCGAAGCCGGTTTTCTCCTCGACCGCGGCCACTAGCAGCGGATTCAAGAACAACCCGCCAGCCACGCATAGATTCCGGTGCCCGGTTTGCTTGCGCAGCGTTTCAACCCATTCGACGACAACTTCACTGCACGCGCTCTGAAGGCTGGTGGCGATGTTTGCGCAGAGATGGGGTTCGAGATGCGGTTCCGCCTCGCGCTTGATTCCGAGGCCTTTGTAGAATTCATCGCTGAAGGAAAGGTCCGCCGCAAAATCGCGCTGGAAATACTTCAACTGCAAGTGCGGCGGAGACTGCGGAGCTCGTCGAAGCATCGCCGCGAAGAAATCCGCAAAGATCGGCTCGCCGGTCGTGCCGAGCCACTGCGTCTTATGCTCGTCGCCGTGGGGCTGAAAGCCGATCAGTTTCGTAATCTGCGTATAAAACCAGGCGAGCGAGTGCGGAAAAGAAATGCCGGCGAGTTCGCGAATGTTCTTGCCCTCACCCGCGCCTGCGAAACCGCAGCGTCCATCGCCCCGCTCGTCGAGAGTCACGATCAGCGCTCGATCAAATGGCGACGCGAAGTAAGCGCTGGCCGCATGGCTCAAATGGTGATCGAAACCTTGCACGCGATCACGCGTGCCCGCCGCCATGTCGCGTATGATTCGAAAATTGTTCAGTTCACGGCCCAGTTCGCCGGACGCTTTATTCAAGAAATACACGCTCGACTTGGGCGCGAACGGCGCGAGCCGCGCTCGAAAGAGTGCTGTGCGAGACCATGCGCGTCCGGGCCGGGAAGCGATAGCGATTCGATCCACATCCGGCCACTTTGCCCCGGCGCTGTCCAGGCAAAATTGAATAGCGCGGCGCGGTATGCCCTCCGCGGCGCGTGTCCTCGCCAGCTTTCCCTCTTCAATCGCGGCGATCAGCCCGGTTTCGCCGATGATCGCGGCGGCCGGGCCATGCTCCAGAGAGGAAAGCCCCAGAATATGCATTTACGTGAGCTCTTCCATTTCTATTGGTCCGCACACCACCAGCAATCCGAATTCATCAAAACGGAAGGAGAAACTAGAATCAGCCCGGACGAGTGAGCGGAAGGGAAGCACGAAGTAGGTTAATCCCGAGGAGGATGAAGCGCCCGTCCACGCGTCAGCAATCCGCGCAGGCCCATCAGCAGAAGACGCGGCTGCTTCAGACAAACGCGCCACAGGATTTTCCAGGCCTCGTCCCGCGAGTAATCGCCCAGCGATTGAATCGCAGGCGCATTCAATAAATCCACAAGCCGGCTGTAATCGGATTGCTGGAAATCATGCAGCGACCGGCGCAACAGCAGATGCAAATTCAATTCGCGCCGCAGCGAGCGAAGCTCCGCGCTCGCGCCACCATACAGGATCGCTTCCGCCACGCCAAGCGCCCCGCGAAATCCAGTGACGATACCGCCCACTGTTGTCACCTTCACCTGCCCGGCAGCGTCGCCCACTACATACGCCGACCCGTTTCCAACTTGCCGCCTCACGGGCACCCATTTCTTGTACACAGGGATACGCGCGCCCTGAAACTCAATCGGATCGAGTTTTCGCTTTTCGAGGAAACGTTCGAGATGCCGCCGTGTATCCGGTCCATTTTCGCCGATCAATCCCAGCGCGCCTCGCGTGGGCGATTCTGGAATGAGCCAGTAGAAGTAGGGCGTGTCTTGCGGAACGAACCACACTCGCGCCGTATCGGGCTGCATGTCCTTCGGCAGCGCCACCATTGCCTGCACCAGTGGAACTGTCTGCAAAGGCGACCAGCCTGCTGCGCGCGCCACGCGACTCGAAGCCCCATCACCGCCTACAATCGTATCCGAGCGGACTTCTTCGCGCCGCCCGCTCGCGCAATGCTCCACCACCAGAACGATGCCTCGTCCATTGGGATGAAGCGCATGAAAACGGTGGCCCAGCGCAAGGGAAGCCCCGGCCCGTTGCGCCTCTTCCGCCAACCCCTGGATCAAAGCGCGCCGCTCGATAACCAGGTCTGGATGTTTCAGGGAAACATTGGCGCTGCGCCCATCCGTAAACAACTCGAAGCGCCGGATTTCGTTGACGATGCTCCGCTCCGCAGCAGCGCCCAGCAGGTTCCTCATCCGATGCGTAACGATAAGCGTTCGCTCCGCCGGCTCGAGCGTTTCGATGCGCTCGAACACGCGCACGGGTACGCCTTTGCGGGCTAATAAAGAGGCTGTAAAGAGTCCGGCGGCGGACCCGCCGACCACGGCGACGTTCTGGTTGTTTGAGCGTGAACTGGAGTTGGAGTCGTTGTTCGCGACGCGCGATTCGAGCACTAGTCGTCCTCAGCAGGAATAAAATTCAGCTGTTGAACATGTTTCGCAAAGCCGTGTTTCTGGAAGGCGACGCGGCGCTTGCGACGCATCTATCGATGCCGCAAGCACCTGCCGGGGTACCTTAGCACCCTGAAACACAGGCGAGAAAGTATATCCTAGTGCCGAAGCACCGCCAAAGACGAAGCCTGTATCGGGACACGGGATTTCCTCTAGGTAGGGGAGGAGGATTTCTGGAGCTTGATCTGCTTCTCGTACGGAGCGGTTTCCAGGAAAACCACGGCGATCAGTGCGCACAGGGCCAGCGCACCGACGAGCGCATAAGTAGTGCCGGTCGAAAAGCGGCCAACAAACAACGCCATCGTTCCCAGCAATCCCGCCAGCAAATACAGGACGAGCACCGCCCCCCGATGACCCAGGCCTAGATTCGACAAGCGGTGCGCAGTATGGTCTTTCCCCGGAGACGTGAAAGGAAGAAGCCCGCGGCGCGCCCGGGAGATCGTCACCATCGTGGTGTCAAAAATCGGGACGCCGAGAATTAGAACCGGAACGAGCCATCCAGCCGGAAATGGCGCGCCATCCGGGCGGATCTTCAGGCCCAGAGTGGCCATCAGGAAACCGAGAAACATTGCCCCGCCGTCCCCCATAAATATTTTGGCGGGATTGAAATTCCAGCGAAGGAATCCAAGCGCTGCGCCCAGCGTGGCGGCCGCCAGAGTTTGCACAGCCGTCTGCCCATTCATATAAGCAGCGATCGTGAAGAAGGCAGCGGCAACCGCCGTGATGCCGGTGCACAGCCCGTCCATGTGGTCGAGAATACTGAACGAAGCGGTGATGCCGACCACCCAGATAACCGTCAGGCAGCCATCCAAAATGATTCCTGCATTCCCGGGAATAAACTGAGAAAAAAGCTGCGCGCGAATTCCCGAAGCCAGCAGTAACAGCGCCGCGACAGGCATGCCGATGAACAGCTTCACTTGATGATGCAGCAACCCGCCATCGTCGAGAAACCCTATGATCGCTAGAAGGGTCGCGCCGGTGAAAATTGCGATCGTTTGCTGCTGCATCACGCCATGTTGCGTGAGCAATATTGCTGCCGCGAATCCAAGATAGATCGCGATACCGCCAAGCAGAGGAATCGGCTTCAGATGAACTTTGCGCGGGCCCGGCTTGTCGACAAGTCCCACGCGCAGCGCAAATTGGCGCACCGGCGCCGTTAATCCAAGCGAGCCGAATAGCGCCACGCCGAATGCAATCAAACTGGTCGGAATCGCCATAATCAGTTCAGGTTAACGCGATCATCGCGCGGTCAGCATCTTCTCCAGCACTCCGCGCACCTCATCCGTTTTCTTGCTCTCGAAATACCAATCCATCGTCTTCTTCAAACCATCGCGAAACTTCGTCTTCGGCTCCCAGCCCAGCAGCTTTTTAGCGAGCGCGTTATCCGCCACGCGATTGGCGGGCCCCGTTGGCATATCAAGCCGCAAACGAATTTCAGCTTTCTTCCCTGCAAAATCGAGCACCATTTTCGCGGCATCAATCACTCGAATGCGCTCCATCGTGCCGAGGTTCACAGCGGTGCCGTCATTGATTTTTTCGGCGGCCAGAATCGTCCCATTCACGATGTCGTCCACATACGTCCAGTTTCGGATTTGATTCCCGTCGCCCCACACTTCGAATGGATCCTGACCCACGAACGCGCGCGCAATCATCGCTATCACAGCGTGATTTTCCACGCCTCGCGGCCCATATACGGTGAAATAACGGCACGACGCAGCTCCGAGTTTGTGCTCCCGGTGATACGCCTGCAGCGTAAGCTCGGCCATCAGCTTCGCCCACCCGTACATATTATCCGCGTCGTGCGGCGCCTTCACATCTTCTTCGCGCAGGTAGATTTCTTTCTTCACGTCGGTCTGCATGTAGTTGGGATAGACGCAGCCGGACGAGGCATACACCACTTTCTCCACCCCCGCCTTCACCGCTTCCCAAAAGACCAGCCCGTCGAGAAACAAATTCGAAGCCGGGCCGGCCTGGTGCAGGTCCACATAACCGCGGCCACCATGATCGGCGGCCAGATGAAAAACCACTTCAATGCCATTCATTGCCGCGCGCGTCACACCCGGTTCGCGGAGATCGGCCTCCACGAACGTCACGTGTCCGCCCTTCAGGTGGTGCTCGATATTGCTCAGCCGTCCGCTCGAAAGATCGTCCACCACGCGGACCTTCGCCCCGCGTTCCAATAGCGCATCCACAAGATGCGAACCGATAAAAGATGTACCTCCGGTTACAAGAACTTTCTTATTGTTCCAGATGGCGCCCCTCCAGGCTTCTCTTGCGCGGCTTCTTCTAAGATTGCCGCGAATTTCTCTAACTCATTCACTCTAGCATATTTCCCCGCGGTTTCCCGGGCCCTGCGACCCATCTCCGCGAGCCGATTCGGGTCCTCACGTAGCTTCCGAATTGCCGCCGCCACACCAGCGGGATCATCCGGATCAGCCCACACGCCGCAACCGGATTCCTGCACAATTCGAGCCGCATCGCACTCGGGTGCCGCCACCACCAATATCGGCCGCCCCGCCGCCAGCGTTGAATAGAGCTTGCTGGGCACCACGACGCCTTCCAGCCCGCGTTTCACGGTGATGATATGCAGGTCACCAGCCATCATCACGTGCGGTACCTCGCTGGGCGGACGGAACGGCAGAAAGCGCACGTTCTTCGAGCCGTTGATTGACGCCTGCATCGCGGCGCGGTTGGCCCCGTCACCCACAAACACGAGCCCGGTGTTTTCGTTGCGCAGCAATTCTGCGGCCTTCAAAAGTGTCGGCCATGCGCCGTAGAACCCAAGATTGCCGGCGTGCAGGACGACGAACGGGAATCCGCAGCGAACTTCCTCCACAGCGGGATGCGTGCCGACCGGTAGCGGCCCCGAAGGTGAAGTGCCATCGCGAACCACTACAACGCGTTCTGGCGCCACGCCCTTCGCGAGAATTCGTTCGCGCATGTCGTCGCCAAGGACGATCACCCGCGCCGCCTCGCGCAGAGCGCGCCGATGCATCTCCTCCCATCGCGCGACGAGCGAATTCGCGCGCACTATATCGCCGCCCAGCGCCATGTCCGGATACATGTCCCGTATGTTGTAAACAAACGGACGGCCGCTCATGCGCGCAACAAAAGCCCCGGCGATTCCTGCCACCGGCGGGTCCGTCATCGCCAGAACCATATCAGGCCGGATCGCGAGCGCACGCGGCACCGCCAGTGCAAGATAGGAAAGGTAATTCGAAACGCGGCGCTTCATCTCATGCCGCGGGAAGTCAGTCGAGCCCACGCGCTCAACCGTCACATTGTTGCGCTTATCACTGCGGAGAAAAGCGAACGGATAATACTCGTCGGGATCGTAGGAGGGCCGGCCGGCAAGGACGGTAACCTTGTGTTTCTTGGCCAGAGTTTCAGCGACGAGTGCGGCCATCTTCGCGGTGGCAGAAGTATCCGGCGGATAGTATTCGTTCAACAGCAATATGTGCATGAGCGGCCGCCACTTCAGGTTCGTCGCGGGCTGGGATTCGGAGCGACGAGAACTGCGCGTCCAAATTGTGCGTTGCCTGCTACTTACAATCTTACCTCAGTTTCTCATTTCAACGGTTCGGCAAAACCCTCAGCCCCCATCGCGCCCGCTGCGAGCGCAGCTTTTTTCTCGAGCGTGAAGTTCCCCATTACCAGCACATCCATCTGCGTGCGCCGGAAGCAATCGAGCGCTTCCTCCGGGCGGCAGACGATCGGCTCGTTGTCGTTGAACGACGTGTTCAGCACCACTGGCACGCCCGTAAGGTCGCCGACGGCGTTGAGAAGTTTCCAGTAAAGTGGATTCGCGCCGCGGCTCACCGTTTGCAACCGCGCCGTACCGTCCACATGAGTCGGCGCCGGAATCACCCCGCGCTTCTCGGGGCGAACCGAGTAAGCAAATGTCATAAAAGGCGAAGGATCGCTGCGCTCGAAATATTCGGGGACGGCTTCCTCGATGATCGAAGGCGCAAAGGGGCGGAAGATTTCGCGGTGCTTGATGCGCCGGTTGAGAATATCTTTCATTTCCGCGCGGCGCGGATCGGCCAGAATGCTGCGTTGCCCCAGCGCTCGCGGTCCCCACTCCACGCGCCCTTGAAACCACCCAACAATTTTCCCTGCGGCGATGTGTCGCGCTGTGGCCTGCACCAGCGAATCTTCGTCTAATTCGCTGAGCTGCATATCGCCGTTGGACGAACCCGCAATCGCCGCGCGAATTTCCTGCTGCGAAAATCCGGGTCCCCATCCCGCGTGCTCCATCACAAATTCGCGCGGGTGGCCGAGTATCCGGTGTTCCACAGCGAACGCCGCGCCTACCGATAATCCCGCGTCCCCGGCGGCCGGTTGCACATAAACGCGCTCGAATGGTGAGTGATCGAAAATTTTCCCGTTCGCCAGGCAGTTGAACGCCACGCCTCCCGCGAGACAAAGCGACTTCTCGCCGGTTTTCTTCGCGAGCGCAGCCCAATGCGCTGCCAGCACCTCTTCAAGCGCAGCCTGCATGCTCGCCGCAAGATTGTGATGACGCTGTTCGAGCGGCTCTTCCGCTTTGCGCGTAGGCCCAAGCCGCTTCTCGAGATATGTCGAGAACAGCCGCCCGAGCACCGGAGTCTGGCTGGCGTCGCGCCACGACATCTCCGCGCCCTGATTTTGATGCGTGAAATATTCCAGGCCCAGCCGGAACGAAAGCGGCCCGTCTGCGCGCACGATGCGGCGAAATTCTTCGAGGAATTCCGGCTGGCCATACGCCGCAAGCCCCATCACCTTGTACTCGTCGCCAAATTTCCAGAAGCCGAGATACTGCGTCAGTGCTGTGTAGTACATCCCAAGCGAGTGCGGAAAAGTGATCTCGCCGAGGATTCGCATGCGCGGGCCTTCGCCAACGGCCCACATGGAACTCGCGAAATCGCCCAGTCCGTCCGCCGATAGAACCGCTGCCCGCTCGTAAGGTGAAACAAAGTAAGCGCTCGCAAGATGCGCGGTGTGATGTTCGACCCGGTGAAACTGCGCGCGAATGCTATCGGGCGCAATCTCGAAGGCCGACGCCAAATCCTCGCGAATGCCCGCAAAACGAGCCATCACGCGCGCACGCTCGAAGGCGAAGCGCGGCATCCGCATTGCAAAGCGCAACTTTATTGCAAGCCGCGCCCGTGGATCGCGGGGAATCGCGATGTGATCCACTTCCGAGAGCTTCACGCCGGCCTGGTCGAGGCAATATTGAATGGCGCGCGCCGGCAAACCCGCCGCGTACTTCACCCGATTCAGGCGTTCTTCCTCTACTGCTGCAAGCAGGCGCCCGTCGGCGACGATCGCCGCCGAAGCATTTGCATGGTAAGCATTGATTCCAAGAATGATCATTGCGAGAAGTCGGTTGTCTCACTCATTGCGCGTGGATCAGGCGACGGAAACGGCGGCATCCTTTCGAGGCTCGGAATCTCCAGCTGACTTTCCGCCCAGATGTCGTTTCACCCATTCATTCAGCACGTACAAGCTCCATGGCCGCGACCATGTCGTCCGGCTCGCCAAAAAATCCTCCCAAACTCGCCGCGCATTTTCGTCGCTGAGCAACGGTTCGAGAGCCGGCGACCAATCCCCCAGCCCCGCCGCGATTCGCTCGCGTAGCGCGCCTCGCATCCAATTTTCCCATGGAAGCGTGAAAGTACGTTTCGGCTGCGCAATCAGTTCCTGCGGTAAAAGTTCACCCAGCGCTGCGATTAAAAGCGCCTTCGGCTGCGCGGCGTTGCGCTTTTGCGATTCGGGCAGCAACAGCAAATATTCCACGAGCGAAGAATCTAGAAACGGCACGCGCACCTCCAGCGAATGGTGCATGCTCATCGCGTCCGTATCCCGCAGAAGCGTATTCACAAGGTACGACCGCAGTTCCAGCCACGAAACTCCGGTGAATTCATCCATGGACCGCGCTTCGTCAGCCGCCTCGCCAAGCCATTTTCCCCAGGAAGTCGCACTCCAAGATCTCGCGTCGGCGCCCAGCCACTTCGAGACCACCTGCGGCGTAAACAGCGAGCGCGTGAAGTAATAAGGATGCGGCAGCGCAGAAGGATCGAGCCACGCCGCCGAAGCTTTTCGAACCGCATCGGGAGATGAACCAGAAAGCGCGGCAGCGCCGGAGGAAGTTACCAATTGCCGCAACGGTTTCGGCATCCAATCGGCCGCCGACGCCAGGCGCCTGATTTTTGATGTCGCCTGAAAAGATGTGTAACCGCCGAATAGCTCGTCGCTGCCCAGTCCCGAAAGCGCCACCTTTAAACCCGCCTGCCGCGCCGCCCACGAAACAAAATACGTGTTGATGCCGTCCATGCTCGGCTGGTCGAAAGACGCTACCGCTTCATCCAGCCGCGCCAGCATCTCCTCGCCCGATAGCGTGTACTCCGAGTGCTCCGTGCCAAGCCGCTCGGCCGTCCGCCGCGCTTTTTCAGCCTCGCTGAATTCCACATCCGGAAACGCCACGGTAAACGTGTGAATACCGCGCTGCGCCTTGCTGGCCAGCGCAGCAATCGCCGTCGAGTCGAGCCCGCTGCTCAGAAACACGCCAACCGGCACGTCGGCAATTAAGTGGCTCGCCACGGCCTGTTCAAGCAGCGAACGAACGCGCGCCGCCGGTGTCGCCACGGCGCTCGCCGCCGTTCCTACCGCTGTTTTTCGCGCGCGCTCTTGCGCCCTATTCCAATAAGGTTTCGGAGCAACCGCCCGAATTCTCTCTTCGCCAGCTTGAACATCGAGATAGTGCCCGGGCGGTAGCGAAAAAACACCTTCGACCAAACTCACCGGCTCACTCACAGATCCAAATAAGAGGTACGACGAAAGCGCATCCGCAGAAAGCCGTGCCGGTACCGCGCCGCTAGCCAAAAGCGCTCGTACCTCCGACGCAAAAAATAAAGCCCCTTCCACTATCGCGTAATACAGCGGCTTGATTCCCATCCGGTCGCGAGCGATAAAAACCCGCGTCGCCCGTCCGCCGGGCCCCTGCGGCATCTCCACAATTGCAAACGTAAACATCCCCTGCAACTGCTCGACGCACTTCTCTCCCCATGTTTCAAACGCATGCACGATCACTTCAGTATCGGAATTCGTCCGGAAAGTATGCCCAGCGGATTCGAGCTCCCTGCGCAGCTCGCGAAAATTATAAATCTCGCCGTTATAGACAACCGCCAGCGTGCCGCTTTCGTTCCACACCGGCTGGCTGCCGCCCGGGAGGTCAATGATGCTCAGCCGGCGGCTTCCCGCAACCACAGGCGCCGCGATCAGAATGCCTTCCGCGTCAGGCCCGCGATGAACGATCGCAGCCATCATGCGGCGCACCAGCGCCTCGCCGCGCTCCCGCGACCCCATCCCAACGATGCCGCAAATCCCACACATGCCGGCCAGCGCCCCTGATTTAACGCCCTGAATCTAACGCACCAACAGAATACCCTCGCCAGCCCCGCTATGCCATGTTCCAGCCGCAAGAAAGGCTTCGCCTAGTCCAAATAAATCTAAGCCGTTCTCTGGTTGGGCAAAGCTGTGCAGCGGGCGGGTCACTCGCCAGTCAGTTTCTTATACTGTGCGTCAGTCAAGGGCACCACGGAAAGCCGCCCCTGCCTAACAAGCGGTGACGTAGCGAACAGCGGATCGGACTTAATTTGCGCCAGCGTCACCGGCTTCGCCAGCGCCTTCCCAGCCTTGATTTCTATCTCCGGATTCTTCGGATTCGACGCATCCACCGACAGCACAGAAGCCGTCCCCACCGCCGTCTTCTGATCTCCCGTCTCGTAAATCACTAGCCGCGTCCCTGGTTTCATCTCCCGAAGATTCCTCAGCGCCACCGGATTCGAAACGCCATCCCAAACGGTTTCCTTGTCCTTTTGCAGATCCGCAAACGAATATTCCGAAGGCTCCGTCTTGAGCAAATAATTTGCAGCGCCCTCTTGTTTGTCCTGTTTCATCGTTGCCATTTTATCCTCCGCGCCCCATTATCCATGGGCTTTTGCGCCGCAGACCTTCGGTCTCCCCACCAGAACTTCAAGCTCCAATGGTACAGGTATGGTAGTACACAGAGTCATACATCCGTAAGGAACGTACTGTCCTTCACCTGTCCTTTCTCTGTACTATCGTCCAGTTGTTCGCCTGTCCCAAAGTTCTACACTGCTTTAAGGTATTGTCGCGCCAGGGTTAGGGGGTAACCATGGTCCGCAAGTCGCAATTTTTCATTTTAATTTTGAGCACGATCGGCTTCTCGCTTCTCTCCACTTCCGCATGGGCCAATCCCGCAACGCTCAAGTGCAATTCGAATCGCGATCAGGTCTGGGTCTACGATTCTCTGAATAGCTTCAATGTCGACGCGAAATTGAAGTGCGGACAGGGCGTCGAAGTTATCGAGCGCCTTCCGAACTACGTGAAAATCCGCGCGCAAAATGGCGTCGAAGGTTACGTGCCGGACGCCGCTGTCACCGGTCTCCCCGCCTTTCAGCCCTATCGCGATTCGGCCCACGACGTTGGCTTGGCTGCAAGACAAGTGGAAGCCGTTGAAGTCGCGAAAGCGGCAGCGCACGCCGCCTCTCTAGCACCCGCCGATGTGAACTATTCAAAAGTCTCGCCAGCTTCGGCTTCTGGATCTTCAAACTCAGCTACCGCGGCAGCCGGACAGAAAACCCTCGCCAGTATTTCGACGGCGCCCGCGCTCGGCGCCTTGCAACCGGTCAAGGCCACATCAGCAGTGAAGCCCGCAGTTTCACCTGTACCCTCGGCAACACCAGCTCCGTCAATTTCGCCCGCGGTTTCAACTCCGCCACCAGCAAAGCCCGCCGCCGAATCGTCCGCGATCGCCGCATCGCAGCCAGCAAAAAAGCCTTCGCCATCCGCTATGAATTCCGATTCAACTGCCGACTCCACAATTCCCGTCGAACAATCGAACACGTCATGCCAGACCTACTTCTCAGCCTACGGCCTCACGCCCAGCCAGACGAAATGGATCGCCAAGAATCGCGAAAAGACCTTTTCGCAAATCTGCCCCGCCCCCGGCCCTTCCAGGGTCGACTTCGTGATGATCTTCACTCACGACGTGGATTTCTTCAGCGGGACGATGCCTGACCCGGTTCACACGAGCGGCGGCTTCTCCGATTTCACGCCCATGACGTCCATGGACACCGCCCTCATTCCACAATCGCAAGCAGACAACGCCCGCCGCGAGTACGTCTGGATTTTCCAGTTTGAAAAGGGAACATTCGATCCGGCTAGCTTCTCAGCGAAGCAGCGCTATCAATTTTCAAAAATGGAAACCGGTTCGCTGGGGTCGAAAGCGGGCGTCAAAACAATCGAGGATGCTTTCCGATTCGTCTCCGGCGCAAGCCACTGACCGCAAGCGACTGACCCAAGCCGCTGATAGCAATCTGTAAACGCAAGCAGCCGAACCCTGGCGGCCGATTTTGCAACGTGGCCTCATTCGCCTCACTTCTCGCCGCAACGCCGATACATTTCCTCCGTTTGATCCAGCGGCCTTTCCCATGAAAGACTCTCCACAAACGCGCGGCATCCCGCCCGCCGATTTTCGCGCAGCATCGGGTCCCGCAGCATTTTCCCCAACGCCTGCTCAAGCGCCGCAAGGTCGTGCGGAATCACCTCGCCCGCCGCTCCCACAAAGGGCCCAATCCCGCAACGATCCGTCACAATCACGGGCGTGCCGCACGCCGCCGCCTCGCCCGCCGTGTTCCCGAAATTTTCGTTCTGCGAAGGCAGCACGAAAACATCGGCATCGCGATAGGCCGACCACTTCGCATCATCATAAAGCGGGCCAATGAAGAGAACCTGCTCTCGAATTCCAAGCCGATCAACCATGGCTCGAAGCTCCGCCAGAAATCCATCCCCCTCCTCGGGGCCGGCCAACACAAGCACCGCATCCTGGCCGTCTCCAGAATTCGCGCGCCAGGTTGCGAATGCCTCGATCAGCATGTCGGGGCTTTTCTTCGACACCAACCGCCCCAAAAACAAAATCACCTTAGCATCGCTCGAAATTCCACGCTCCCGTCGGAATTTCCCCGACTCAGGTTCCCTCGAGGGCAGCTCAATTCCATTTCGACGCACTTCAACACGCGCCGCATCAATGCCTCCGCCGATCAGCTCCTCCTTCTCCTGCTCCGACGTCGCAACCAGATACCGCCCGCCTCGAATAAATCGCTCGCCAAGCAAATCCAGGTACATCCGTTTCAATCGCAAGCTGCGCACAATCGGCGGATACATTCCCATCGGCTCAATCACATACGGCACGGCTTGCCCTCTGCAGTAATGGCTCGCCGCCGGTCCCAGGAAATCGTACAACCCGTAAAAATGCACCACGTCGTAATGGCAAATGGAACCCCGGCAAAACGCAAACACACCCGGATTCAGCGTCACCGCGCGATATTGCCCGATCGTGCTGAGGTAAATCGCCTCCACATCGTCGCTGCGAACCGTCCAACCCCAGCGGCAGCGCTCCGCCCCGGCATACGCCCCATTCCCCTTCCCAAACCCGAGGTCCGCCGTCAGCACCGTAACCTGATGACCTCGTTTCGCGAGCCCCGTTGCAAGCGCGCGTACCTTGAACACCGGCCCGCCCCGCTCCTGAAAAGGCAAATAGGATTGAACCACTTTCAAAATGCGCATGTGGCCTGTTGTATCGGGCATGAAACGTAAAATATCAGACGTGGGCCGGGCAGCATCACCCTGCAGAGAAGCGAGAATACTACTTCGAGCCACCCTAATCCAGATTGGGAGTCGCGCTCACGCGCAGTCCCGGTACGAAAATTGAAAGACGACAAAACTCGGAAGCGAACACCTTGCGAAGAAGGAAAAAGAAGCGAGCGAATAGACCCCACCGTCGTTCGATATCAGAGGGGTAGGAAAAAAGGAGCGACGGTAGGTGGCCGGGGGAAGGAAGCTGGCCCAGCCCTCAATCCCCGAAGGGATTCTCAGCTTTCCTCCCCCTGACGCAGACACCTATCGCACGCCAGAAGCCAAAGGATCTAGCTGAAAACAAAGGCCTTCAAAATCACCTGAGGTGTAAAAAATCCAAGCCCCCCGGTAAATTCTCCGAAGGAAAACTTTTGGAACTGCCTTCGCCCTCTTTCGCGTTCAGAATTCCTTCCGACAACCGAGTTGCCGCCTTGACCGCAATCGCTGCGCTTGCTATGTTTGAAGATTACTCTGGGCGCAATCTACCCAGTGTGCGCTGTTCTCGACTGTAGAGGGCACTGTAACCGGTCATTAACACCATGGGCCTCAAGAAAATCGTCATTCGCGGCGCGCGGCAGCACAATCTCAAGAATATTAGCCTCGAGATTCCCCGTAACTCGCTGACCGTCATCACCGGTCTCTCCGGTTCCGGCAAATCTTCGCTCGCTTTCGACACCCTTTACGCCGAGGGGCAGCGCCGCTACGTGGAATCCCTCTCCGCCTACGCGCGCCAGTTCCTCGACCAAATGGAGCGCCCCGATGTCGATTCGGTCGAAGGGCTGTCGCCGTCCATCGCCATCGAGCAGAAGACCACCACCCGCTCGCCCCGCTCCACGGTTGGCACTATCACCGAGATTTACGACTATCTCCGCGTTGTCTACAGCGCGATCGGCACTCCGCATTGCCCCAAGTGCGGCAAACCCATCACCCGTCAATCCACCGAGCAAATCGTGCAATCGGTTCTCGCGCTCAAGCCCGACGATCGCATCATGGTCCTCGCCCCGGTGGTTCGCGGGCGCAAAGGCGAATACAAGAAGGAACTCGAGAAATACGCCAAGGAAGGTTACGTCCGCGCGCGTGTCGATGGCGACCTCGTCAATCTCGACGAACCGATTCCGCTCGATCGCCGCAAGAATCACACCATCGAAATCGTCGTAGACCGGCTGCTGCTGAAGAACGGAATCGCGCAACGCCTTGAGGAATCGATCGGCACTGCCCTTCGTCTCACCGGCGGCTTGGTCACAATTTCAGTCGTAGGCGGCGACGAGCACGTTTACTCCGAAAAACTCGCCTGCCCCGATTGCGGCATCTCCGTGCCCCAACTCGAGCCGCGCTCATTCAGTTTCAATTCACCCTACGGCGCATGTCCCGAATGCCACGGCCTCGGCTCAAAGTACGATTTCGATCCGTCCAAAGTGATCGTCGATTGGTCAAAGCCCCTTTTCGAAGGCGGGCTCGGCCCCGGTTCAGGCTCCACGTTCGTTCAGCGCACCATGAAACTCGCCGCCGCCGCGCATGGCTTTGATCTCGATACGCCGTTCGAGCAATTTCCGCGCAAAGTTCAAAATCTGATTCTTCACGGCAATCCCGCAGACGGCACTGGAGTGAAAGGTCTAAATTTTCAAGGTGTCCTGACGCATCTCGAGAAAAGCCTCGAAGAATCGAATTCCGATACCTACCGCGAATGGCTCACACAGTACATGTCACCGGCCCCGTGCGCAGCTTGCAACGAGCGCCGCCTACGGCCCGAAAGCCTCGCCGTAAAAATCGCCGGCCTTTCGATCGCGGATTTCACCGCGCTTCCGCTCACCGAAGCGCGCGCAGCCGTTGACAAAATCCGCGGCCACCTCACGCTCCGTCAGCGAAAAATCGCCGGCCGTCCGCTCACCGAAATCGCCGAGCGTCTCGATTTTCTTCTCAACGTCGGACTCGGCTATCTCACTCTCGACCGTTCCGCCGCCACACTATCCGGCGGCGAAGCGCAGCGCATCCGTCTCGCTACGCAAATCGGCTCGCGCCTGCGCGGCGTCCTCTATGTTCTCGACGAGCCTTCCATCGGCCTCCACGCCCGTGACAATGGCCGCTTGCTGAGCACTCTCGAAACCTTGCGCGACCTCGGCAACACCGTGCTCGTCGTGGAGCATGACGAAGAAACGATTCGCCGCGCCAACTACGTAGTCGATCTCGGCCCCGGCGCCGGAACCGCCGGTGGACATCTCGTCGCCGCAGGACCGCCCGAAGAAATCGCGGCGAATTCCGCATCGCTTACCGGGCAATATCTTTCCGGCCGTGCGAAAATTCCCGTCCCGGATCATCGCCGCCCCACCAATGGAAAAGCGATCACAATCCTCGGCGCGCACGGAAACAATCTCAAAAATATCGACGTCACGTTTCCGCTCGGCCTTCTCACCGTGGTCACCGGCGTTTCCGGCTCAGGCAAATCCACGCTCGTCAATGACATTTTGTATCGCGCCCTCGCCGCGAAACTTTATCGCTCAATGGAAAAGCCGGGCGAACATCGCGCCATTACCGGTATCGAGCACATAGACAAAGTCGTTCAAATCGACCAGGCCCCCATCGGCCGTACTCCGCGCTCGAATCCCGCCACCTACACGGGCGTCTTCGCTCCGATTCGCGAGCTCTACGCCATGCTTCCGGAATCGCGCGAACGCGGCTACCGTCCCGGGCGCTTCAGTTTCAATGTGAAGGGAGGTCGTTGCGAGGCCTGCCAGGGCGACGGCCAGCGCCGCATCGAAATGAATTTCCTGCCGGACGTTTACGTCACTTGCGAAGTCTGTCGCGGCAAACGCTACAACGCCGAGACGCTCGCCGTCCGCTACAAGGGCCTCACGATTTCCGATCTCCTCGATTTGCCCATCGAAGAAGCCCTGAAGGCGCTCGAAAATATTCCCGCGATTCAGCAAAAGCTGCAGACGCTCGTCGACGTCGGCCTCGGCTACATTCAACTCGGCCAATCCGCCACCACACTCTCCGGCGGCGAAGCCCAACGCACCAAGCTCGCCCGCGAACTTTCGCGCCGCCAAACCGGCCGCACGCTGTATATTCTCGACGAGCCGACCACCGGCCTGCACTTTGACGACGTGAAAAAGCTGCTCGACGTGCTGAACCGCCTCGTCTCGCTCGGCAACACCGTGCTGATCATCGAACACCATCTCGACGTCATCAAACAAGCCGACTGGATCATCGACCTCGGCCCCGAAGGTGGCAACGAAGGCGGCCGCATCGTCGCCCAAGGCACACCAGAGCAGGTCGCGCGCGTAAAGAAATCTTTCACGGGGCAGATCCTCGCCCGTGCGCTGAATGGCACTGACGGAAATGGAAACGGTAAAGCGACTCAAAGCGCGAGCACTCAAGCCGATGCAAACGCACACGCCTGACCTTGTATGATCCCCGACGATAACAATCCCATCCTCCCCGAATCGTTTTTAGAACCGCCCGCTTCTCTGCCCGCAGGATCACCCGGCCCAGAAATGCACGCAGCCGCAACAACACCGCCCTTACTCGTCCAGCCCGAAGCGCCGGCACCGATCTTCCAGCAATATCCCGAAGATTTGCGCGTTCCTTGGAGTTGGCCCGACCTGCTGCTCCTGATCGCAGTCACGCTGCTAGGAACATTCGTGATCAGTATCATTCTCGTCGGCATCTTTGCAGCCTTCGGAATGACGCCTACCAGCTTGCAGAATTCTTCCGTCAACAAGAGTCTCTTTCTAATCGTCAATCAAGCCATTCTCTCGCTTGGATTGCTCGCCTATCTCGCCGCTCAGATCCACGTGCGATTTCAGTCGCCATTCTGGCGAACCATTGGCTGGCGCTCGCTCCACACCGGCGCCATCCCGCGCCGCATCGTCTATCTCAGCCTGGTTCTCGGTGGTTTCAGTCTCTCCTTGCTGGTCCAACTCGCGTCGGCCGCGCTTCAAACCAAAGCGAAGCTCCCCATCCAGGAATATTTCCAGGACCCGCGCAGCGCCCTGCTCCTGATGTTGATGAGCATCCTGCTCGCTCCGCTCGTCGAAGAAACAATCTTCCGCGGCTATCTCTATCCTGTCCTCGCGCGAAGCTTCGGCATCGGCGCAGGCGTAGTCATAACCGGCACTCTTTTCGGCCTCCTCCACGCCCCGCAACTCTGGGGCGGCTGGGGCCAAATCGCGCTCCTGATTGGCGTAGGAATTATTTTCACCGCCGCTCGCGCCATCTCGCACACAGTCGTCGCCAGTTACATCCTGCACGTCAGCTACAACTCATTCCTGTTCATCGCATTCTTGGTAGCATCCCACGGCCTCCGCCATTTCCCCGTCCAGTAGCACAGGCATTCCTGCCTGTGCCCCAAGCCGCTACCACCACAAAATTCTCCACGCAAGCAACCTGTGTAATCCCCCGGGTTTCGTAGGGGCGGCTCTAAGAGCCGCCCGCGCTGCCAACTTGTGTGGCGGCCACCACGATCCGTCATTGCTCGTCGTGAGACTTCGCAATCGTCACCTGTGACCACCCACGTACGCTCAATTCATATTCCCGTAGCTCAGGTCCTTCTCAGCTGCCACATCAGCGTCCCCAGAATCAGCTAGAATAGAATGCCGGACGCTGATGATTACCGCGTCCAAAACAAAGGACGGCAATCGCCCTTGTACACCGTCGAAGCAATCCGCTGGACGCCCCAAGGCGTCGTCATCCTCGACCAGCTCCGCCTCCCGCGCGACGTCACCTACCACACCTACACCGACTATCGCGACGTAGCGAAAGCGATCAAAGACATGATCATCCGCGGCGCACCGGCCATCGGCGTCGCCGCCGCGATGGGCGTAGCTCTCGGCGTCGAACACTCGCCAGCACAAACTCTCCCCGAGCTGCGCGCCGAATTCGCCACCATCTGCGACACGCTCGCCCACACCCGACCCACCGCCGTCGATCTCTTCTGGGCGATCAATCGCTTCAAAGCCCGCTTCGACGAATTAGCGGCGGCCGCCGCATCTGCTAAAAACGGCGCGTCCGGCCTCGCTCGTCTCCGCGCCGCCCTCATCGAAGAAGCGCAGAAAGTTCACGAAGAGCGCCGCGCCGCGGATCGCCGCATCGGAAAATTCGGCGCTGACCTGCTCGCCAAATCCGGTCGCGTGATGACTCAATGCAACGCCGGCGCTCTCGCCACCGGTGGCATCGGGACCGCGCTCGGCGTGATTCGAGTGGCGGTCGAAGAAGGCCATCAGATTGACGTGCTCGTTCCCGAAACGCGTCCGTACCTCCAAGGCGCCCGCCTCACCGCCTGGGAATTGCAGCAGGACCAAATTCCGCTCACGCTCATCACCGACAACATGGTCGGCCACTTCCTGAAAACCGGCGGAGTGAGCGCCGTCATAGTCGGCGCCGACCGCATCGCCCGCAATGGCGATACCGCCAACAAAATCGGCACCTACGGCATGGCCGTCCTCGCACGCGAAAATAATGTCCCTTTCTACGTTGCGGCCCCCATCTCCACCATCGACATGTCGCTCGCGTCCGGCGACCAAATCCCCATCGAAGAACGCTCCTCCGCCGAAGTCACGCACCTCGCCGGCACGCAACTTGCGCCGACAGATGTAAAAGCCGCGCATCCCGCTTTCGACGTCACGCCCGCCCGCTACATCACCGCCATAATCACAGAGCGGGGCGTCGCCCGCGCCCCGTTCGACGAACCCCTCCGTAAATTCACCACAACTACGTAGTTCGAGGCAAAGTTCGTCGCTTCACGTCCGCGAACAAGTTCGCCGCAGTCCTGAAATTTGATTGGTTCGCACGGAACTTCCAGTGCGGCCCCAACGTACCAATTACCGTGGCGGGCGCACGCCCGCAAAAAACGAAAGCCAACAATGATCGGCGACCAATTGAGACAAGTTCTGCGACGCCTCGGCCGCGCCCCGCTCTTCACGGCCATTACATTGATCACTCTCGCCGCAGGCATCGGCGCGAACACCGTAATCTTCAGCGTTCTCGAAGGAGTTCTGCTGAAGCCGCTGCCCTATCCGCATCCCGAAGAGCTCATCGGCTTATGGCACACCGCTCCGGGCGTAGGCATCAAGGACCTCGAGATGTCTCCGTCCATCTATTTCATCGACCGCGAACAGAACACCGCGTTTCAGGATATCGGCGCTTATTCGAGCGACTCGATCAGCGTCACCGGCGCCGGCGAACCCGAACAAGTCCATGGCCTCGACGTAACCGATGCAACTCTTCCGCTTCTCGGCGCCAAGCCGGTGCTGGGGCGCCTGTTCACGCGCGAAGATGATTCGCCGGGCACGCCCGAAACCGCTCTTCTCTCTTACGGCTACTGGCGCCAGAAATTCGGCGGCGATCCAAACGTTATCGGCCGCTCCATCACGCTCGATGGAAAACCGCGCGAAATTATCGGCGTCCTGCCGCAGAATTTTCATTTTCTTGACGAAGGCGATCCCGCCGTCTTTCTTCCCTTCAAATGGGACCGTAACAAAATCAAGCTCGGCAATTTCAGTTATCGCGCGCTCGCGCGCTTGAAGCCCAGCGTCACGATGGCGCAAGCCAGCGCGGACGTGGCGCGCATGATTCCCATCTCTATCCGTAGTTTTCCGGCGCCCGAAGGCTTCAGCGTTTCGCTTTTTGAAAAGGCCCAGTTCGGGCCAAACCTGCGGCCACTGAAGCAAGACGTAGTCGGCGACATTGGAAACGTGCTATGGGTGCTGATGGGCTCGATTGCGGTGGTCTTGTTGATCGCATGTGCGAATGTGGCCAACCTGCTGCTTGTGCGCGTCGATGGACGCCGCCAGGAACTGGCCGTTCGTGCCGCGCTCGGCGCCGGATGGAAACGAATCGCGGGAGACTTGCTGTTTGAAAGTGTGATCCTCGGACTGCTCGGCAGCGCGCTCGGCTTGGCGCTGGCTTACGCCGCGCTTCGCGTCCTTGTCGCAATGGCGCCCACTGGTCTTCCACGCATTCACGAAATCGGTATCGACTTTCCCGTGCTGCTGTTTACTCTCGCGATCGCTTTGTTTTCGAGTCTTCTCTTCGCCTCGATCCCGATTTTCAAGTACGCCGGGTCGCGCCTGAACACCGGCCTTCGCGAAGGCGGACGCGCGCTGAGCCAGAGCCGCGAGCAGCATCGCGCTCGCAACATTCTCGTGGTGGTGCAGGTCGCGCTTGCGCTCGTGCTTCTGATTTGCTCGGGTTTGATGATTCGAACTTTCCGCGCTCTGATGCGCATCCCGCCCGGCTTCACGGCGCCGGATTCCGTTCAGACCTTCCGCTACTACATTCCGGAAGCGGATGTGCCCGATAGCCAGGCCGAACGCGCTGTGCGCATGGATCAGGAAGTGGTGAACAAGCTCGCCGCGATTCCTGGCGTTTCGCAGGTGAGTTTCTCCAGCTCGATTCCTCTGGATCACAACAGCTCTTTTGATCCCGTCTTCGCCCAGGATCGCACCTACGCCGAAGGAGAGCTTCCACTTTTGCGGCGCTTCAAGTTCATCTCGCCAAGCTTTTTTTCGACGCTGGGCACTCCGTTCATCGCCGGCCGCGATCTCACCTGGGACGACATCTACCAGAGAATTCCTGTTGCGATCGTTTCCGAGAATTTCGCGCGGGAATACTGGCATGACGCGGGCAACGCTCTGGGCAAGCGAATCCGCGTGGGCAACAATGACGACTGGCGCGAAATCATCGGAGTCGTTGGCAACACTTACGACCAAGGTGTTGACAAGGATCCAACCTCGTCCGTTTACTGGCCTGTGATCATGAATCGTTTTGAAGGCCAAAAGGAATCGCTGCGCCGCGGCATCGGTTTTGCCATTCGCAGCCCGCGCGCCGGTTCCGAAGCGTTCTTGAAAGAAATCCGGCAGGCGGTCTGGTCGGTTGATTCCAATATTCCTCTGGCCGAAGTCCACACGCTCGGTTATCTCTACAAGGAATCCATGGCGCGCACTTCTTTCACCTTGGTTATGCTGGGAGTAGCGGGAGGCATGGCTCTGCTGCTCGGAATCGTAGGGATCTATGGAGTAATCGCTTATTCCGTGTCGCAGCGGACCCGCGAAATCGGAATTCGCATGGCTTTGGGCGCACAGCAGCAAACTCTGACGGCCATGTTCGTGCGGCATGGATTGTGGCTCGCGGGAATCGGCGTCGTCTGCGGACTGGCGGCATCGTTCGCGGTGATGCGTTTGATGTCGTCGCTGCTGTTCCACGTCAGCCCGCTTGATCCGATCACTTATATCGCCGTGACCATCGGCGTAATCGCAACCGTTTACGTTGCGTGCTATCTGCCTTCTCGCCGCGCCGCCACGGTCGATCCGGTCGAAGCCCTCCGCGCGGAATAGGGCTTGATTGCCCAAGCGAAATACTGGCCTGCCGTATCTTTCCCACGCTAGAATGAGAGCGCACGGGAAAGCCCCACGGTATACAAGCTGGAGGGCGCAATGAAGGTTCTCTTCGTTCATCCCAGCCCGCTGATGTATTCGGAGATTTACCTGCGCCTCGAGCCGCTGGGGCTCGAGTTGGTTGCGCAATCCGCGCGCAATGCAGGCCACGACGTCCGGCTTCTCGACCTCCAGGTTTTCCGCCATCGCGATTACTTCCGCTTGCTCGAAGACTTCAAGCCCGAGGCAATCGGGTTTTCGCTGAACTATCTCGCGAATATTCCCGAGGTGGTGGAGCTTGCGAAGGAAACCCGGCGCCGCCTGCCGGAATGCTTCATTTTTGCAGGAGGCCACAGCGCGTCTTTTACTGCGAAAGAAATTCTCGTTCACGCCGAGGGCGCTATTGTTTGCGTGGTGCGCGGAGAGGGCGAAGCGATCACGCCGAGCGTGCTCGAAGCAGCGGATGAGCCGGATAAGCTTCGCGCGTTGCCGGGAGTCACGAGCATTTATGGCGACGGCCCTGCGCCGCGCCTGGTCGAAAATTTGAATGCCACGCAACCGGCGCGCGATCTGATCGCCCGGCGCCGAAAGTATTTCATTGGCGTGCTGGATCCCTGCGCGTCGATCGAATTTACGCGCGGCTGCCCGTGGGATTGCTCGTTCTGCAGCGCCTGGACGTTTTACGGGCGCAACTACCGCAAGTTGAAAGCCGAAGTGGCCGCCGAAGATCTCGCCAGCATTCAGGAACACGGAGTATTCATTGTTGATGATGTAGCGTTCATTCAATCCGAGCACGGGCTGGCGCTTGCGCGCGAAGTGGAGAAGCGCAACATCAAGAAAGAGTATTACCTCGAAACGCGCGGCGATGTTCTCGTCCGAAACAAGGAAGTTTTTCGAATGTGGAAACGCCTCGGCCTTAAGTACATGTTTCTCGGGATCGAAGCCATCGATGACGAAGGGCTCAAGAGCCACCGCAAGCGCGTCACGGTGAAGAAAAATATTGAAGCCCTCGAATGCGCTCGCGCGCTGAATATTCATGCCGCTGTGAACATCATCGCCGATCCCAATTGGGACGAGCGGCACTTCGAAGCCGTCCGCGAATGGGCGCTGCAGGTTCCCGAAATAGTGCACATCACCGTGAACACGCCGTATCCGGGAACGGAAACATGGGTGACTGAATCGCGCAACTTTACGTCTCGCGATTACCGCCTCTTCGATGTGCAGCACGCCGTATTGCCCACGAAGCTTCCTCTCGATCGTTTCTACGAGGAACTCGTGCGCACGCAGCAGATTCTGAATCAGAAGCATCTGGGATTTGCCGCGTTGAAAGATACTTTCTTCATGGCGCTCGGCTTTCTCGCCAAAGGGCAAACGAATTTCGTCAAAATGCTCTGGAAGTTTTCCAGTGTCTACAATGCGAAGCGCCAGATGCAGGACCATCAACGCGAGATTCGCTATCCGATCCGCCTCCCCGAGGCGGCCCCGCCAAAACGCGTGGATCAGACGCTTCTCTACATTCACACGCCCGAAACAGCGCACGCCTCGCACCAGCTGTAGAGCGTGGCTGGCTCTTTGCGGAGTGCCGCTTCGATGAAAAACTTGCGAGACGGAATTGCCGGAAAATGCGATTTTGTCCCTATTAGAATTTTGTTTTCTTCTTTCTTTTGTGCAACTTAACTCTTTTTCTGAAAGTTCGAATGTTCCTATTAGAACGTTTCGGGCGGGACCGTTCCTCAGGGAAAGGAATCGCGATTGGCCGCGGCGGACGAAAAGCGGCGAAAATTTGCGATTAGAAAATCTTAGATTGTTGATTCTTATGGGACCTAGGCGGAGTTTTAATTCCAGATTTGCGATTAGAAATCCAGGATTGCGCTGTTGAAACAGGAGGGTTAGAAGGCGCGAAGTGGGGCCTTGGCTTGATTGCTTGCTGCGGCCCGAGTTTTCAATAACTAGCACGACTCATGATAATTCAGTGGTAACTAGTTGTCAAGCTAAGAAATAGCAACGAGCAGCCCCATCATGAATCGCTTGACACTGAAGTCCTTCGCTGCCATCAGGATGACGACGGAATCGCGCGAGGAGTGGAGTGGGCGGCGCGGGCGCGTCTTAGACGCGCCCCTACTGGTGCTTGAGAGGGCCGAATTCGAAATATCCGTTCAACTGGAGGTTGCTATGAGGTTCTTTGCTTTTTTTATTTTCGCGGGGGTGATTTCTGTGGTGCCGACCGCGTTGGCGCAGAAGGAGGATGTTCCGAAGAGCATAGCGGGAAGCGTTGGCGGCGCGTTGGGTTGGGCGGAGAAGGGATTTCTTGGCGTTGCGGAAGCGATGCCTGAGGAGAAGTACTCGTACATTCCTACTCAAGGAAATTTCGATGGCGTGCGGTCGTTCGGAGAGCAGGTGAAGCACGTGGCCTGCGCGCTGTTTGCATTTTTTAATGAGATCGAGGGGAAGACGCCGCCGGAGCATTGCGAGAAGGGCGGCCCATCGAAGGCTAAGACGAAAGCTGAACTGCTGCAATATCTGCGCGATTCATTTGAGTACGGCGATAAGGTGCTTGCGACGATCACTGCGCAAAACGGGGTGGATCGCGTCGAGGGACCTTACGCTGGGCCCAACACAAAACTCGGCTTGGCGATGGCTGCGCTTTGGCACGTGACGGATCATTTTGGGCAGCTGGTGGTGTACCTGCGATTGAACGGGATTGTGCCGCCGGTGACGCAGCAATACCCGCTCAAAGTACGGTGACGCCGGGGCTGACAATCACAGCCGCGACAGATTGGACGCTGAGATCCTTCGCTGCGCTCAGGATGACGATTCGTGGGTGCAGGTGCTGGAGGCATCGAGGAGTCGAGGTTCAACACGAGAAAAAGCCCACGACGAGAAGAGGCGTCGTCATGGCTACCCTAGTTGTGGGTTCGTGCGCGATTTTAGGATTCGACGGGATGATTCGCGTCGGCGCGGAGAGAGAACCCCGGATGCCCCGAGTCCCTACTCGGCCCGCCCTGCCCCCGCAGGGTTTACTGACTGGTTTGCCTCAGTTCCTGCGTCGCTGCGGCTGCTAGCTGCTACGCCGTGGCGCCCGCCTGGGAAGTGCCCATTGCACGCCGCTGCTGGAAGCATTCGCGGCAGTAGACGGGACGTCCCTGGGTGGGTTTGAAGGGAACTGTCGTTTCTTTGCCACATTGCGAGCAAACGGTTTTGGTTTCGACGCGCTGAACGCTTGTCGAACTCGTGCCGTTGCTGCCCTGCGCGCGGTTTGCTTTGCAGTTTTTGCACCGCTTGGGCTCGTTCTTGAAGCCCTTGTCGGAGAAAAACATCTGCTCGCCGGCCGTGAAAACAAACTCGGCGTTGCATTCCGCGCACTTCAGGACCTTATCGTGGTATTCCATTGCGCTGCTCCACCGTGCTGGGAGAGGACTGGCAGCGAGCAACTCACGCCGGACGTTGGGCGAGGAACAATCGCGAGCGCGACGATTCCCGCTTTCCGTCCGGCACGAACTGCTTAAATGGGCCCAATTGATGTTCGCCTAATCCTGCTCACGACGTTGCTTCTTGCGGAGACGCTTACGCGAGAGTGCTTCCTTGGCGCGACGCTTCTCCCCCGGCTTCATGTAGTAGCTGTGCTTTTTGATCTCTTTGATGATGTCTTCCGACTGCACCTTTCTCTTGAAGCGGCGGAGAGCATTCTCCAAAGATTCGCCCTCTTGAATGACAACTTCTGCCACGCGTATTCACCCCCGTCCCTAATGGATGTTTAAGTTTGTCTTGCTGGATTCACACCAGTGTAACCGGTTCCCAGGGGAGCCGGCAATGAGCAACTTCTATCCAAGGCTACCCCGCAAGTCAAGGTTTAAATTGTATAAAGAGGCTGGGCGGCCGTTATGTAACCAGACCGTAAATGGTTATCGAGATTGTATAGGTAGAACTTTTTGCCATGCGCGCCACAGCAGCAACTGAATTCGAAAAAGAATCAGCTATTCATCGGCTGAGGATGAGGTGCTCCACGCGTCTGGGGCAGCTTCCTCGAAGCGGGTGTGGCGCGCGAGGAACACGAAATTCAGGTTGCCGGTGGGGCCGTTGCGCTGTTTGGCGATGATAAGTTCGGCTTTGGCGCGATCTTCTTCGGGGAGGTCAGTCTTGTAAAAATTGGGGCGGTTGATGAAGAGGACTACGTCGGCGTCCTGCTCGATGGCGCCTGATTCGCGCAGATCAGAGAGCTGCGGCTTGCGCTCTTCGCGTTCGGGTGCGCGCGTGAGCTGGCTCAGCACTACTACCGGAACTTTCAATTCTTTTGCGAGGCCTTTCAGCGCGCGCGAAATGCTGGAAACTTCTTCCTGGCGATTCGTGCCTCGACCGGTATTGGTCGGCACTACGAGCTGTAAATAATCGACGATCATGAGCGATAGGCCGCGGTCGCGTTTGAGGCGGCGGGCCTTCGCGCCCATTTCGAGAACCGTGGACGATGCGGAATCGTCGATCCAGAGCGGCGCGTCGCCAAGGCTGGTGAGCGCGCGCGTGATTTTATTCCAATCGTCGCGACCCATGTGGCCGGTGCGGAATTTGTGGGCGTCCACACGCGCTTCCGAAGCGAGCATACGCAGTAGCAGCGATTCCTTCGACATTTCCAGGCTGAAAACGGCGACCGGCTCGCGGTTACGCACCGCGACATTCTCGGCGATGTTGAGCGCTAGCGCGGTTTTCCCCATCGAAGGACGTGCGGCGAGGATGACGAGCTCGGACGGTTGCAGACCGGCGGTTTCGTTATCGAGGCCCGGGTAACCGGTGGCTAGACCCGTGATTCGGCGGCCTTCGCTGAAGATGCGCTCAAGGCGCTCGAAATTGTCGCGAACGAGTTCTTTTACGCCGATGAGACCCGCGCGCACGCGGTCTTCTGCAATCTGGAAGATAGTTGATTCAGCGCGATCGAGGATGACGTCGGCATCGTCGCCGGCAGCGAGGGCCTGTTCCTGGATCGCGGCAGCGGAGAAGGCGAGATTGCGGAGGACAGATTTTTCTTTGACGATGCGCGCATAGTGCTCGACGTTCGTCGCGCGCGGAAGGCCATCGGCCAGCTGGGAGAGATACGCGACGCCGCCGGCAGAATCTAGCTCGCCGCGACGGGCGAGGTCGTCCATCAGGGTGACGACGTCGATGGCCTGCTGGTGCTCGGCGAGTTGAATCATGCGCTGAAAAATCTGGCGATGCTGCGGGAGAAAGAAATCTTCCGAGCGCAACTTTTCGACCGCCGCGTTGAGGGAATGATTGTCGAGAAGGACAGCGCCGAGGATGCTGCGCTCCGCTTCGAGATTGTGGGGGAGCGGGCGTTCGATCGAAGTGTCTGCCGTAGCCATTCGCTTTATTTTCGCCTAGGCCTCTTTGGGATGCAAGGGGCGGAATTTTTGTTGCGGCGCCGAGTTCGCGCGCGCCCGAATTATTTTTTGTATGAAGCGCATGGCATTTTGCGCGTGGTTCGATGGCGCGTCAATCGCATGCGTGCGGATAAACTCCTGTGAATATTTCGGAAAAGTGGAAAACGTGAATTAGTGGTGAGCGTGCCGCTCGCCGCGTGCGTAGAGATACGCACGGCCTACTTAATTCAGCGAGGGCTCTGGCGATTTCAGGAAAGCTGGAGTTCGTGGCGGAGAGTTTCGGCAATCTCCGCGACACGCTGACCGGCTGCCGCACTCATTTCGCCCTTAGCGCCGCGCTCGCGTAGAACGAGCCAGATTCCGGGGCGGTAAATTTCTTTGTCGTGGCAGATAGCGCCGGTGAGCTGCGCGATTTCGAGCGGACCGCCGGCAAGCTCACGATCGAGAATCGCGCGCGCTTCGTCGAGGAGATCTTTGAATCCTTGTGAGGCGAGCATCGGATCCACGTCGCGCGGGATGGGCGCTTCGATATCTTCAAGATCGTAATCGGGAAGCTGGTTGGTGATCATGAGTTCAACGGAGGAGGCGGGCGCGGCTTTGTCGAGCGCGATTTTGATGGACATGACGATATCTTCGCAGAAGCGCGGCTATTTGGGATAGGGGTGACCGGCGAGAATCGCGAAGGCGCGGTAAATCTGCTCGGCGAGAACCACGCGGGCGAATTCGTGGGGCATGGTGAGCGTGGAGAGCGAGATTTTCTGTTTGGCGGCAGCGCGCAGGTCAGGCGGGAAGCCTTCCGCATCACCGCAGAGGAAGACGAGTTCGCGCGTGCCGCGGTCGCGTAGGTCGCCGAGCCATTTTGCAAATTGTTGCGAAGTGAATTGCTTGCCAGCGGCGTCGAGCAGAACGATCGTGGCGCTCGAGTCGAGTTTAAGTTTGCGAAGTGCTGCGGGGCTGGCGTCGCGAAGTTCGGTGACTTCGACATCGGCATAGTGGCGGATGCGGGCGGTGTAGTCGTCGAGGAGCGCGCGGGCTTCTTCGCGGCGCGTTTTGCCTAGCATTAGGAGGCGGAGTTTCATGCTTTGATCGCGCCAAGCATTTTACGCTGAGATCCTTCGCTGCGCTCCCTTCGTCCCTCAGGGCGAGCAGGATGACAAAGTCGGAGAGGGGCCGACCTATTCGAGCAGGTGGTATTTCTTGCGCTTTTCGAGGAGGGTTTTGCGGCTGATGCCCAGGATTTCGGCGGCACGGCCGATTTTGTAGCGCGTGGCTTCGAGAGTAGCTTTGATGGCGTCGCGCTCTAGATCTTCGAGTGAGCGGAGCGGGCCGCTAGGTCCGGCATCGTGCGACGCAGCGTGAATAATTTTGGGGAAATCGGTTGGGCCTAGCGCCCGCGATTTGCCGAAGATGAGCCCGTGCTCGATTGCATTTTTTAGCTCGCGCACATTTCCGGGCCACGCGTAGGACTCGAATAGATGCAACGCCGCCGGATCGAGCGTCGCATCCGGACGACCGTGCACCGCGCCGAGGCGCGCGAGGAAGTGAGCAGCGAGAGCCGGAATATCAGCGCGTCGTTCGCGCAACGGCGGCACGGGAACCGCAAGAACATTCAGCCGGAAGTAGAGATCTTCGCGGAATCGGCCCGTTGCGACGGCTTTCGCAAGGTCGGTATTGGTGAGCGCCATGAGGCGCGCGTCCATGCGCAGCGACTCCGTGCCGCCAAGCCGCTCGAAGGTCCGCTCTTCGATCACGCGCAGGAGCTTGGCTTGCATGCCGGGCGTCAGCGCGGCGACTTCGTCGAGGACGATTGTGCCGCCCTGCGCCATTTCCAGGCGGCCCTGCTTGCGAGTGACGGCGCCCGTAAACGCACCGCGCTCGTGGCCGAAAAGTTCGGATTCGACGAGCTCTGCAGGGAGACTGGCGCAATCAATTTTCAGAAATGGAGCATCGCGACGCGGCCCGTTCTGATGAATCCAGCGCGCCAGCTGATCTTTTCCCGTGCCGCTTTCGCCGGTAATGAGCAGCGTGGTGGAAGGCTCGGCGAGCTTGGCGGCAAGCTCAAGAACACGAATCGAGGCAGGATCGGCAGCGATCCATTCAAGGCTCAACGCGACCGGTTTCACGTCGTGCGGTGTTGTCTCGCGCGTGGCCGCGTCGTATGCCGTCATCGGAGCGTCAGGTATTGCTTTGATGCGATGCGCCCGTTTGCCCTTCGCTAGGTGACTCGGGCGGGCGCGTGGGTGCCGGGAAATCGATGCGCTCGGCGGTGCGCCAGAGCCGTTCGAGATCGTAGTACTGCCGGGCGCGCTCGCTGAAAATGTGCGCGACGAAATCGCCGTAATCGAGCAGAACCCATTCGGCGCCGGGTTTCCCCTCCCGATGCGCCAGGCGGATTCCGTGGCTCTTGAGCCGCTCTTCAATAGCCTCGCCGATCGCTTGAATTTGCGGCTGGCTATTGCCCGAGCAGAGCAAGAAATATTCGGCGAACGCGCCGACGCCCGCCAGTTTCAGCACCGTAATGTCCACGGCCTGCTTGTCTTGAGCCGCTTCGACGGCCCAGCGAATTTCGGGGCGCAGAGAAATGTTGGTCACCGGTACAGGGCCTGTCCTCGAATGTATTCCTCTACGCGCGCGGGCACAAGCCCATGAATCGTTTGATGGCGTTCGAGGCGATGGCGAATCTCGGTGGAAGAAACGTGGCTCGCGACGGTGGTGAGCAGGTGCACCGTGGATTTTCGCAGCGCGATTTTGTGCGGGTCATGTGAAGGAGTGCGGTTCAGTTTTTCCGGCGGAATCACGAGACGCAAAGCCTCGATGCGAAATCCCGGGCGGCTGGCGATGATGAAATCGCAGCAGTCAAGCAGGGCTTCGTAGTTCTTCCACGTCGCAATTTCCAAAAACTGATCAGCTCCGAGCATGAAGTATAAATGATCGTCGGCATGCTCGCGGCGGAAGCGACGCACCGTTTCGTACGTGTAGAAGATGTGCGGCGTGGCGCCGTCCAGGGGCGCTTCCGCCAGCGACGGCACGAACGTGGAATGATCCGCGCAAGCGAGCGCAACCATCGCGTAACGATGAATGAAAGGGGTAAGCGCGGGTTTGGTTTTGTGCGGCGGTCGCGACGACGCGATGAAATATATGGCGTCGAGGTGAAAGCGCTTCTGCGCTGCCTGCGCCACCGCTATGTGGCCGGAATGAATCGGGTCGAAGGTGCCGCCGAACAAAGCCACTGAGCGGCGATGATGCGAGTGCCCGTGCGGCTTTTGAGAGGAGTGCGACGTCAACGATCCTCTCCGTCATTTCCAGCTGGGTGGTGTTCGGAAAGATCGGGCGGAGCGGCAGCGGCTGCCTGAGTTTCGCTGCCCTCGAGCGGCACGGCGGGTTTGGGGATGCGATCGAGCGCATCGGCCATAGCGCGAACGAGTTCGACGATGCCTTCGCCAGTAGCGGAGGAAATGGCGTGAAATTCCAGGCCGCGCTTGGCGCAGAAGGCGCGCAATTCTTCGAGATGTGTGCGGTCAGTGGTAGCGTCGAGCTTAGTGGCCACAACAATCATCGGCTTTTCGGCGAGCATGGGGCTAAACGAGGCAAGTTCATGCTCGATGATCTCGAAATCGCGCACCGGATCGCGGTCGTTCGCATCGCTCGTGTCCACAAGATGCGCGATCAGGCGCGTGCGTTCAATGTGCTTCAGGAAGCGAGTGCCAAGCCCGGCACCTTCATGAGCGCCCTCGATGAGGCCCGGCAGATCGGCGACAACGAACGTGCGGCCGGCGCCCGGTGCCGCGTCGGGATCGGCGGAAACGACGCCGAGATGCGGCTCGAGCGTCGTAAACGGATACGCAGCGATCTTCGGGCGTGCGGCGGAAATGCGCGAAATCAGCGTGGATTTACCCGCGTTCGGAAAACCAACGAGGCCCACGTCCGCAAGCAATTTCAATTCGAGCCGAAGATGGCGTTCCTGGCCGGGATGTCCGTCTTCATGCTCGCGCGGCGCCTGGTGCCACGGTCGAACGAACTTCGGGTTGCCGTTACCACGGCCGCCACGGCCACCGCGCGCGGCTAAGAATCGTTGGCCTGCTTGCGTGAAATCGAAGAGCTGCTCGCCGGTGTCGGAATCGAAGACGACGGTACCAACGGGGACCTTCAAAATCATTTCGTCGGCCGACGCGCCGTGGCAATCGGAACCTTCCCCATGGCCGCCGCGTCCGGCTTTGAATTCGCGATTGTAGCGGTAGCGAAGCAGCGTGTTGTCGTGTGGGTTCGCTTCGATGTAAATGTCGCCGCCGTGTCCGCCATCGCCACCCGACGGGCCGCCGCGCGGGACGTACTTCTCCCTGCGAAACGCGACGCAGCCGTTGCCGCCGTCGCCGGCCTTCACCATGATTTTCGCTTCGTCAGCAAACACGGATTGCTCGTGGAGTGGCGTTGCACTTCAAGGGCTAAAGCCCCACAAACATTTGAAGCGTTTGATGTCGCGGTTAAAACCGCGACCTACAAAGAATCTTCGGTCCCGTCATCATCGGGTTTGAGAACTTCCGAGAGAGCATACGCCAGGATGGAAAGCTAAAACAAAAATACGCGCCCCGATTCGTCGAGGCGCGCATTTCGCATACGGTTGGATTAATTGGCGGCCGCGGGTGCAGACTCAGCCGTCTTCTTCTTCAGCGCAGTAACTTCTTCCGCCGTGAGCACGCTGATGTAGCGCCCCATGCCGCCCTTGTCTTCGAAGCGGACGACGCCATCAATCAGCGCGAACAAGCTATCGTCTTTGGCACGGCCGACATTCTTGCCCGCTTTGTAACGAGTGCCGCGCTGGCGGATAAGGATGCTGCCGCCTGTCACCATTTGACCGCCAAAACGTTTGACGCCGAGCCGCTGTCCGTGCGAGTCGCGTCCGTTAGTAGATGACCCGCCACCTTTTTTGTGTGCCATGAAATTCCTCTATGCGAGTTGGATGTCGCTAACTTCAACGGCCGTGTAGTTCTGGCGATGGCCGGTCTGAATTTTGTATTGGCCGCCCGTCTTGTACTTCAGCACTTTCACTTTCTTGGCGCGCCCCTGGGAAACGATCTTGCCAACCACTTTGGCTTTGGCGATGTCACCGCCCGAGATCAGTTTCTTGTCGTCGTTGCTGACGGCGATGACGTTGTCGAACGTCACCTTGCCGCCCACCTTGCCTTCCAGGCGCTCCACCTCAACGGTCTCGCCCGGCGCGACGCGGTATTGCTTTCCACCACTACGAATTACAGCGTACATGCTGCCTCCGGAAGCTATTGGGAAACCTTAATTGTACGGGGCGTTCGTATTCGCGTCAACGAAGAGTCGCGGCTTTTTTAACGCTAGGGTGAGAGTGGGACATGGTGAAGCCTCACTGCCGTACGGTGGTGTCTGGCGGAGCCGAAGGATTGGCGGCCGGAGGCGGTTCCTGACGGGCCCCAATTCCGATCTCCATCGCTGTATTCTTAGGGAAGACGACATCGTGGCCGCGCGCCAGGAAATGAACGTAGATAGATCGGCTCGCGCCCACCGCCCCCATCGCCATACCAAGCGGCTGTGAGCGAACGGCTGCTCCGAGTACCATTCCTACCAGTTTGAAGCCACCTGCCCCGCCTTCCACCCGATTGAGATCATCGTCTCCGGATGAAGCCGCCGCAAGGCCAACCGCGATGGCTACTTGAAGATAGCGAATCTTCGGCGTCTGGGCTTCGGCGCCGCCTTCCGAATCCAGCTTCAGATCCTGCCCTTTGCCCGATTGCACGCCTTCGAGGCTCGCTTCAATTTTCTGCTCGAGTCCGTCCGGCGGCACAAGCTCGTGAAAAACGACGCGAAGCTGGCCATTGCGACTCATGTAACGCGCGGGCTGCACTTGCACCACGGAACCTTTCATACGGCTTCCCTGCGGAAGGATGAGATGGTCTCCATCGAACAAAGGCTGCGAGAGGACCGCGTCCACTTCCTCGCCTTTCGTAGCAGTTGCCGAACTCAGCGCCGTCACAAGCCGGGTGCGAACCGAGCTGCCCACCGGTGGCGGGCTGCCGATGGACTTTGCCATCTCCGGAGTGAGCGGCTCTGTGCCGAACTCGACCGAATTCTGCAATTCGGCGAAATACACTGTCCCAGCCTCGATATATTGCGGGTGGATGGGAAGCTGCGCAATTGCATAGCGCTTGATGCGATGAACTTTGCCTGGTGTTTCCACCTGGGCCATTGCATCGTCCCATTCGTGCTTGGCTTCCGCTTTGGCTTCTTTGGATTTCTCGGACGCGACATCCTTGACCGACTTCTTCTGGTCCTGGTCGGCGGCGGTGACGAATTCGATCACTTGGCCTGAGCCGGGAGTGACCACGGTGTGAATCGGGATGTGCGTTCCATCGGGTTGCAAAATCGTGTCGAATTCGACTTCTATTTCTCGCGCGGGCGTGAAATCGGCATCGAGCGCTTCAAGCGTGCGCTTTCCATTCGAAACGCCGTGGATTTCCGTTATTTTCCCCGTGACCTCGCAGCCGACAGGAACTACCAGCTTGTCGAAGGCGTAAACGGGCTCCGCAGTGCGACCGTGAATCGGCTGACCTACTTTGTTGATCTTTACTTCCTTGTCGAGCACTACCTGCAGAGGAGTGCCTTTGGGGACTGTGAGTGAGACGGTTTGCGGCGGTGGCGCTTTGGGCTGAACGTCGGATCGGTGGGTCAAGACAGGATCGGGCTCAACTGGAGATGCAGGGGTGGTTGCGGGTTCCTGCGCTTGCGCCGAGCCGGTATGGGCATACCAGAGGGAGACTACAAAAACGACTGTAAAAACGATTCGCCCCTTGACCATCATACTGCTCCCGCCGCAAAACCTTAGAGATGTTGCCTTTTTCTTCGGATGCCTGAAGGACTATTTTAGTCGCCTTTCGGTCGATTGCAGTTCGATGTATTTTCGATTCGTAGCCATCCCGGCAACGAGATCACATTGGCGCCAGAAAATTCAGGAGTATGCCTGGCGGCAGGTTTCGTGCTCGCGACAACTGCGCGGGTCGTTAGTGTGGTCGATCAGGATGTAGTTGTGGCATGCGGAACAGACGACGCCGTAGATTGTTTCGCTGAACTGCTCGTGTCCATGGCTGGCGGTGTGTTCCTTGCGAGCTTGTTCTCGGCTGATCGCCATTCGATTTACCCCCTTACCCCAAGTCAACACTGCAATCTTAGAAGTACGGCACAGTCGTTACAATCGGCAAATTTCACGCGGAACGACGCGTCGCACGTTGCCGCAGGCACCATCCAGATTGGCTCTTGCTGCAGGGTGGAGGAAGGCCTAGCCTCGTTCGATGAACGAATTCACGCCCACCGAACGCACCAAGGTGCGTCGCCTACCGGACCGCGGAAGATATGACTCGGAAAGCGTGTATGGGATTCTCGACGAAGCTTTCATCTGCCATGTCGGCTTCGTCGTTGACGGCCAACCATACGTAATACCCACGGGCTTCGCGCGCGTCAACGACACGCTTTACATTCACGGTTCGGCGGCGAGCCGCATGCTTCGCACGCTGGCCGATGGCGTGCAGGTCTGCGTCACCGTCACTCTCGTCGACGGGATCGTGATGGCCCGTTCCGGGTTTCACAGCTCGATGAACTATCGCTCGGTGGTAATACTGGGCCGCGCGACGCAAGTGGAGGAGCGCGATGAGAAGCTGGCTGCGCTCGCAGCTTTCAGCGAGCAGGTGATGCCGGGGCGATGGAAGAATTTGCGCGAAACCACGGACGCTGAATTGAAAGGCACCCTCGTCCTCAGGTTGCCGCTCGAAGAAGTTTCCGCCAAGGTTCGCACCGGGCCGCCAAAAGACGACGAAGCGGATTATGCGCTGCCGCTCTGGGCCGGCGTCGTACCGCTAAAGCTAACCGCCGGCAATCCGATCGATGATCCGCGGCTTCCGAAGGGTATCGAACCTCCCGGCTACGCGCGGAATTACAAGCGCTAAGCTGCAATGCCCATAACCAAGGAAGCCACTCCCGTTTTTAATCGGATGAATGCTCGGCGGTTCCTTTTCCTGTCGCTCTTTTTTTTGCTGGCCTGTGTGAGCCTTCGCGCGAAAACGCAGCAGCCCAATCCCGCCGACGGATTCCTCGCGCGTAGTTATCACAGCGCCGGCGGCGAAACCATGCAATATCGGCTGTTCGTCCCGCCAAGTTACAACGCGGCGAAGAAATATCCCATCGTACTTTGGCTGCACGGAGCGAACGGGCGCGGCTCAGACAATCTCCTGCAAATTTCAGGCGGAAATTTTCTTGGCACGCACGTTTGGACTAGCGCGGAAATTCAGGATAAAGACGCTGTTTTTGTTCTCGCGCCACAGGTCGAAGACACAAAGACCTGGTCGCGCCCCCACGTGAATACGGGAGTGCCGGTCTCGCTGCGCCTGGCGGTCGAAATTCTCGATGCGATTGAAAAAGAATATTCAATCGATCGTGACCGCGAATACATAGCAGGGCAATCGATAGGCGGAGAAGGTGTGTGGGCGGCCCTGGCGCTGGCACATGGCCGTTTTGCGGCGGCAATCGCGCTGTGTTCTGACGGCTTCGATGATGAAGTCAAGCCTGACGCAAACGTTCCCGTGTGGATTTTTCAAGGTGATGCCGATCCCATCGTCTCCGTCGAACGGGCACGCAAATGGGTGGCAGCGCTGCGTGAAGCGGGCGGCTCGCCGAAGTACACCGAAGTGCCGGGAGTAGGCCACAACGTGTGGGACACCGCGTTCGCCAATATGGACGCCGCGACCTGGCTCTTATCTCAGCGCCGCGTGAAGTAAAGTTTTTGGTCGGAGCTTACTCAGGGCGAGGGCGAATCCTGCAGATGCCTTCCGTAGTTTTTCAGGAGAACCTGCACTCCCAAATAACCCAGAAAATTCGGCTGCCCGCTGGTATTCGAGCTGAAGCTGCGTCCGGCCATGAACAATAAAATGAATCCCTTTCCCAGCCGGTAGCGGCCGCCGGCATCGAACGTGGTGTCATGAGGCAACGAGCCCATGGCGCGATCGTTGTACACCTCGCCGATGATTTCGAGCTTAGGCGTGAACTGGTGCCCGGCGGCGAAACCCAGAATCCGTTCGGGATGTGACTTCGAGTCCCACGCAAAAAAATAGCCCGCTTCAAAATTCAAATCGACCTTCGGAAACGACTTCGTGATCTCGATGGGAAGGAAAAACCGGTTGGCTGGCTCGGCGATGCCGTTCTTCGACGAGCCCACTGGTCCTGCGATTTGGAGTTGCGGGAAAGTGGAAATTTGCCAGCCGGATTTATCGTTTTCGTAGAAGCGCCATTTCACACCCAGGAAGGAATTGCTCCATCCCGTCTGTTGAGTGTGACCGGGCATTGTTTGCACCACGTAAGGAGCTTCGTACGTGAGCTGGATCCGGTTGCCTAGGCCGAAGTTAATGTCCAGCTGAGGTAGCTGGTATTGATTTGCGTCATGGCGCAGCACCGGCATCACACCGATATTGATCTCCCAATTGCCGTTGCAGGGTGTTCCGGGGTCGTTCGTCAGAAGAGGAGGCCCGCCCTGCGCTCTTGCCGAGAAGGCCATCGGCAGATAGAGCACGCCAAGAAGCAGAACGCGGCGGAAATTCGCGGGAGAAGAAGCGAGCATCTTCGCACGATTAGTGTAGCAAACGCCGTGCGGCAGAATCCGGATGAGGTTCCTGCCGCGATAACGCGAAATGATCCGGCAGGATTCTCGCCCGCGAGAGAGATGCCCCTTAGCCTTCTTTCGAAACCGTCAGCTTTACCGTGCTCGTAATCTCGCGATGCAGTTTGATCGGAATCTGATATTCACCGATCACTTTTACGGGATCGGCAAGAACGATTTTGCGCTTTTCGATCTGGTAGCCCTGAAGCGCGAGCGCGTCGGCGATATCACCCGTGGTCACGGAGCCGAATAGCTGGTCGTTTTCCCCCGCCTTGCGTGTGATCGAAAGCGAGACCGCAGAAAGGAGTTCGGCGAGCTTCTGCGCGGCTTCTTTTTCCGTAGCTTCCTTCTTCGCAAAGGTGGCGCGCATTTTTTCGAGCCGCTTCAGATTTCCGGGCGTGGCTTCAATGCCGAGATTTCGCGGCAGAAGAAAATTGCGGGCATAGCCGTTGGCCACATCCACCACCTGGCCGCGAGTGCCGAGCTTTTCGACATCTTCCTGCAGAATGATTTGCATGATCGTGTCCTCTGAATTCAGTTCATTGCTTTACGCGGGCACGGCGGCGTGCTGTGCCCGAAGGCCGGAAGCTGAATATCCGGTTGGTTACAGTTCCGCGGCAAACGGCAGCAGCGCGATATTCTGCGCCCGCTTGATGGCTACCGTGAGCCAGCGCTGATGGCGCGAGCAGGTGCCGGTCATGCGGCGCGGAAGAATCTTGCCGCGCTCCTGAATGAACGGCGCCAGAATCTCGGCCTTCTTGTAGTCGATGAAGTCGACGCGGTCGACGCAAAAACGGCAAACCTTCTTCTTGCGAACGAAGCTGCGCTTCCCTCGCTTGGCCGGTCCGCCGGGACGGCCACCACCGCCACCTTGCGGACGCGGGCCCGATGGCCCTGCACCGGGACCGGACGGAGGCGGTGCTTGCTGCGGTACATGTCCTTCTGACATTCGCTTTCTCCCTGATGATTACGCTCGAACTGTTATGCCAATAAATCTCGCGCTGCGAGCAGCCATTGCTGCTCAGCGATAATCCCGACCGGTGCTAGACGGCTGCCGCGGTCTGCTCGCCACCTGCAGGCGACGGCGCGGCTGGAGCTGGCGCGACCTTGCGCGGCCGGCGCGCAGCGCGGCGCTCACGATGGCGCTTGAACTTCTCCTGCCGCTTCAGTTCTTCGTCCACGCGAACCGTGAGATATTTCATCACCGGGTCGGAAACTTTAAGCCGGCGCTCGAGCTCCTTGATCACTTCGCCGTGGGTGGACTTCAGAACCATATAAACGTAGTAGCCCTCGCGCAGTTTTTGTACGCGATAAGCCATGCGCTTCCGTCCCCACTTGTTCACGGATTCGATCTTGCCGCCTTTATCGGCGGCAGCGTGTTCCACCGTGGCGATCACTTTGTCGATATCCGGCTCCGGCGTATCTGGCCGGCAGATGAAAATCAAATCGTACTGTCGCTCTTCCATGTGTCCTCGGTTTCTGGCTTCTCTACTTCGTCGCTCGTTCTAAAAATTCAAACTCGCAAAACGCTTCACGCCGCCAATCAGAGATAAAGCTACAGATCTTCTTCGGCCGGCGGCACGCGGCGATTGAATTTCGACATCGCCTTGCTCACGCCCTCGGCGATAATCAACTCCACCGCGTCGGCCGTCTCCGCCACCATCTGCCCGGCAATTTCTCGGTCAGCCCGGCTCAACCTGCTCAGGACGTAATCCCTGAGCTCGCCCCAAATCTTTTCAGGCTTGATACCCAGTCGCACCCGGATAAATTCACCGCTCCCGAGTGCGGAAACAATCGACTTCAGCCCGTTATGCGTCCCAGCGCTGCCCCGCTCCCGAATCCGCAACATGCCCCAGGGCAAATCCACTTCATCGGTGACCACGATCATTTCCGCCGGGTCGCACTCATATTTCTCGAGCAGCATCCGAACCGCAACGCCGCTCAAATTCATCATCGTCTGCGGCTTCGCGAGAATTACTTCCTCACCCGCGAACTTGCCACGCCCCACATACGACTTCGCTTCCGGCCGCGTAATCCGAATCCCGGCGCGCTCGGCGATCCCGTCGATCGCCAGGAAGCCCATGTTGTGCGGCGTCCACTCGTATTCGGGGCCCGGGTTGCCCAGCCCGACGATCAGTCGCATATTTTATGCGGCGCGTTCGGCTACTTCTTCTTCTCTTGCTTTTCGGCCTTGGGTGCCGGAGCTTCCGCAGCTCCTTCCGCTTCGCCCTCTTCTTCCTTCTTGCCCTTCTTGATGACCTCAGGCTCCGCCGGCGCCGTCTCCGCAGCCACCGCCGCTTCCGGCGCGGGCTCTTCTTCCTTCTTCAGCACGACGACGTGCGCGAGCACGCGCTGTGGATCGGTGACGAGCTTCACCTTGTTCGGATCAAACGGCAAATCCGCGGCGCGCAACTGTTTGCCGATGAGCATCTCGCTCACGTCCACCTTGAATTCTTCCGGAATGTCGCCAGGCAAGCATTCGAGCTCCACTTCACGCGTCACCATTTCGAACACGCCACCCTGCATCTTCACGCCTTGCGGCTCGCCAAACGTATGCACCGGCACTTTCACGCGCATGCGCACGTCCATCGCAATTCGCAGCAGATCCACGTGCAGGAGCTTTCCGCTCACCGGATCCACTTGCCAATCCTTCATCATCGCGCGTTCCTGGGCGCTATCGAGCTGCACGGAAAAAATCGTGTTGTGACCGGTTTCCGAGCGCAGGATTTTCGCCACCTGCTTGGCATTCACGGCAAGCGAGATCGCTTCTTTCTTGCCACCGTATAAAGTGGCAGGCACCATGCCGGTTGTGCGCAAACGCCGCGCCGGCCCCTTGCCGCGTCCCTCGCGTGGTTTTCCTTCCAGCGTAAACGTTTCCATAATTGCCTTCTCCTGTCCGCGTCCCCAGCTAAACAATCAGATAAACAATTCGCTGATCGAAGTTTCTTCGTGAATCGACTGAATGCCGCGCGCCAAAAGCGGCGCCACACTCAGCACCTTGATCTTCGATACTTTTCGCGCCGCCTCATTCAGCGGCACCGAATCCGTCACGACCACCTCTTCAATCGCCGACTTCGTGATGCGCTCCACGGCCGGCCCGGAAAGTACGGCGTGGGTGCTCGCTGCGAACACTTTCGTCGCCCCGTGCTCCAGCAGCGCCTCGGCTGTTTTTACCAGCGTACCGGCCGTATCGATGATGTCGTCCACCACGAGCGCTGGCCGCCCCGAAACATCGCCGATCAGGTGCATCACTTCGCTCACGTTCACGTCAATCCGCCGCTTATCAACGATCGCCAGCGGCGCATCAATCTTCTTTGCGAAGTAGCGCGACCGCTCCACGCCGCCCGCATCGGGCGAAACCACCGTCATCGGCCCCAGCTTCTTCTTCTGGAAGTACTCCACCAAAACGGGAGCCGCGAACAGATGGTCCACCGGGATATTGAAATATCCCTGAATCTGCGGCGCATGCAGATCGAGCGACAACACGCGGCTCGATCCCGCGGTTTCCAGCAAGTCTGCCACCAGCTTTGCCGAAATCGCCACGCGCGGCCGATCCTTCCGGTCCTGCCGCGCATACGGGTAATACGGAATCACCGGCGTAATCCGCCATGCCGACGCCCGCTTGAATGCGTCAATCATCAGCAGCAGCTGCATCAGGTTGAAATCCACCGGATGGCTGCAAGGCTGCACGACGAACACATCCGCGCCGCGCACGTTTTCCAAAATCTGATAGCGCGTTTCGCCGTCGCTGAACTGGCCGTGCTCGGCGCGCCCTCGCGTGACGCCCAAATAGCTGCAAATCGCGTCGCAGAGCGCCGGGTTCGCTGTGCCGCAAAAAATCTTGAATTTCTCGTCGACCAAAGCCAAAGTCAGTCCTTCAACCGGTCACACGCCAGCCGAGTGCCCGGACGTAATTTTCCCTGGAAACAGTTTCGACGACGAAAACCGAATCTTCCGGAAATGCACGAGCGGCTCGGCGCGCACGCGCTGGGTTTCGGAAGATTCCGAACACCGCCGACCCGCTACCCGCCAGCGCGGCATCTGCGGCTCCTCGCTCGAGCAATCCGTCCCGAATTTCCTTCAGGCGCGGATGACGGCTGAAAACGGGCTGCTCGAAGTCGTTCGCAACCCTTTCCTGCCGGCTCCAGCACAGAGCGCAGAACCCCCAAATTCTACGGGGATTTGTAAGTCTTGTCAATTCAGGAGCGAGCCACGCGTAAGCGTCCTTGGTCGGCACCCCGATGCCTTGGGGTGAGACCACGACGATTATTTGTTTCGGCCCGTCCTCCTGCGGATAAATCTCATCTCCACGATTCACCGCCAGCGCCCGCCCGCCAAACAGAAAAAACGGCACGTCGGCGCCAAGGCTGGCGGCGATTGCCAGCAGCCGCGGCAACGGTAATTCAGCATTTGTCAGTCGCAACATGCCGATGAGAGCCGCTGCGGCGTCGCTCGAACCTCCACCAAGCCCGCGCGCCACCGGGATTCTTTTCTCCAGGTGAACGGACACGTGGCCCTCAAATCCGATTTCAGGAGAGATAGCTCGTATTGCCCGCAACACGAGATTTTCCTGACCTTGCAACGTCGGATCGCTGCACGTCATGAAGTGGATTCTGAGGGGTGAGCTGGGTGTAATCGAAATGTCGAGCGTATCGTGCAGCGAAATCGCTTGAAACACCGTGCGAAGCTCGTGATAGCCGTCGGCTCGTTTGCCTGTGATGTTTAGCGCGAGATTGATTTTCGCGAACGCTGGGAGGCGCAGCGTTCTTGTCTTTCCCTTACTGGCAGCCATGCGGGGGAGCTTACTGCGGTTTCGCCGATTCCGGCGCCGATTTTTGAGCGAGAGCCCGCTTCAGCGTCTTGAGTTGCGCGTCGAGCTCGGTCACTTTCTCAGCTTCGTAGTCGGCTGGAAGGGCGCGCTGCCATTCCGATAGTGCGCGTTCCATCAAAGCAGCGGCACGCTCGGTTTGGCCCATCTTCATGTAAACCTCGGCGAGATGTCCGAGTACTGTCGGGTCGTGCGCGGACCTCGTCACGGCCTTCTGCAGATTCTCTTCTGCTTCGGTGAGTTTGCCCTGCTTGAGGTAGGCCCAGCCCAGGCTGTCGAGGTAAGCGCCGTTATTGGGTTCCTGCTTCACCGCGCGCTGAATCAGCGAGAGCGCTTCGTCGAGACGAACGTTGCGATCCGCGAGCATGTAGCCGTAGTAATTGAGAACTGCCGCGTTGTTCGGATTCACTTCGAGAACTTTGCGAAATTCCTGCTCTGCCCGGTCGAATTCCTTTTGCCGCTCGTAGATAGCTCCGAGCATGAACCAGATCGTTTCCTTCTCCGAGGAGTCCTTCGCAAGTTCCTCAGCTTTTTGCGCGGAGCGTTCGGCATCCGCATACTTGCGGCTGCGTTCCTGCACCTGCGCCAGGTCGAGGTAGATTTCCTGGTCGCTATCATCGCCCTTCAGCAGCCCTGTAAGGAGTTTCGTAGCGGATGCGGAATCTGCTTTTTCCCCGTACAGCATGGCGAGCGTGACAATCAAGCTCTGATCCTTGGGCGTATCCGCCAGCGCCTTTTTCGTCTCGGCAATCGCGCGATCGATGTCATGGCTCTCGCGATAGGTATCGATCAACAGCATCTGCGCCCGCTTGTGCGATTCGGGGTTCAGTTTCCCCATTTCTTCGAAGGTCTGAACTGCAGCGGTGTAGTTTTCCTGCTCGCGATAGGTTCGCCCCAGCTGCTCGTAGAGAATCGCCAGCGCGCTCGGGTTTCCTTCGGCGCCAGCTTGATTCTTCATGCCGGCGATGGCGTCAGTGAGAACTTTTACGGCATCGTCGTAGCGGCCCTGGTCTTCATATAAGAGCGCTTCGTTGTAGAGAACTTCGAGGCTGCCCGGCGAGAGCTGCTTCGCGCGTAGCAGACTCGATTCGGATTCGTCATATTTCCCCAATCGCCTGTACAGCTGGGCCATTCGCAAATAATTTTCCGAAGTGCCCGGCTCGAGCTCGGAGAGCCGCTTGTATTCGTCCAGCGCCGCGGCATATTTGTCCTGCGATAACAGCGCCTGTGCGAGCCCGTGATGGTGGCCGGGATCATCCGGATCAAGCTCGATGGCATGGCGGTAAGCATCTTCCGCTTTGGCGAAATCTTTATTTTGCGAATACGCGTCTCCGAGAAGGTCGTAGATATCGGGTGACGATGAGCTTCCCGCCGCCTGGCTCAATAGCTCGACCGCCTCCTGGGAACGGCCCGCGTCCATCAGAAGCTGGCTCAACTGTTCCAGGGCCGGGCCGTTATCCGGATCGCGTTGCAGGATACTCCGCAGGATTTTTTCCGCCTCGGCATGTTCGTTCTCAAAGCGGTGCAGGCGGGCCAGCCACAGCGCGGAGCTCGTATCCCGGGGATCAAGCTTCAGAATTGCATTGAACTGCTCCACGGCCTTCGTAAGGTTTTCTTTCTGTAGCTCCGCGGCGTTTGCGTCGCCGAGCGTCCGGACATAAATTCGCGCGAGCAGCCGGTGCGCCGCCAGATTATCCGGATCAATTTTCAGAACTTCCTGCGCCTGCGCCACCGCGTCGCGAACTCGTTGCGACTTCGCATAAATCTCCGCAAGCCGCTCCATGATCACGGGCGATCCGGGCTGAAGCGCCAGTGCCTTTTTGTAAAAGTCGATCGATTCCGCGGCCTGTTCGGACCGGCCCGTGAGCTCGTACTGCTGCTCATTCAGGTGGCCCATGGCGAAGTAGTAGTAAAGATCCGCGCGGGCGCTCTCGTCGGTGGAATTCGTACTGGCTTTGGCAGCCGAAGCGGCTGTCGGTGTTGCCTTAGTGCCGGAAGCCGGGGTGGCTTTCGTATTGGAATTCTGTGACGCCTGCGCCCCAACCACGGGCGCCCCCAAAACGGCTAAAACTGCGATCCCTAGAATTGTTTTCATGCGCTCGTCCCAAAATTCGATTATGGTCTAGCGCAGGAAGGGCGTCAAAGTATTCCCCGGCGAGGGTTCCTGGCCAATATCCATTTTCTTTCTTCTGACAACCCAAGTATGACGCGTGCCGAACGCTTCTGGATACCCCAAAAAGGAATTATTAGTTGTGTTTCGAAGATACTTGAGGGAGCATCGGCCTTGTTCGCACTGGATTGGGCGTATCGATTCCTGGAGGATGATTGAAGCGCATTGGATTCAGAGGGTTACGGGCGGCCGTAGCTGCCATGCTTCTGTGTGCCTTTATGCCTGCAAGGCCCGTCGGTGCGCAGCAGGCAACTGCCAACGGAGCTGACCCTGGAGTGAAAACCGCACCTGCTCAGCACCTGACAATCGACCAGTTCACGTGGCTCGAAGGCCAGTGGCGTGGCGAATGGGGATCACGTATCGCCGAACAGACGTGGCTGGAACCGAAGGCAGGCGAGGTCGCGGGCATGTTCCGGCTGATCGAAGGCAAAAAGCCGCTCGTGCTGGAACTATTTTCGATTGTTGAAAAGCCTGAAGGAATCCAGTTCTACCTGCGGCATCTTACGCCTGAATTGCTGCCGTGGGAAAAATCCGACGCCACCGAGCTGAAGCTGGAAAGTGTTGACGAAACGAAAGCAATTTTCGTCAACCCGGTCAACGGAGAACCGAAGAGATTGATCCTCACGCGACTGGACGCCGACACGTACACGCAACGCTCTGAAATCGAACCGGCCGACGGCGAACCGCAGGTGATAGAGATTACATTTCATCGCCAGAAGCCGCCGGCCGCAGCCGCTAATGCCGGAAGTGCCGGACACCGGAAAAAACCATAGCCATTCCCAGTTTATTCGCCGCCGCGATCACGTCTGCATCGCGCATAGACCCGCCCGGCTGAATCACGGCTGCTGCGCCGGCCTTACCTGCTTCTTCCACGCCATCGGGAAAAGGAAAGAACGCATCGGACGCGACCACGGACCCTTTCAACGAAAGTCCCGCCGTGGCCGCTTTGATCACCGCGATCTTCACCGAATCCACGCGACTCATTTGTCCGGCGCCGATACCCACCGTCTGCCCCTCGCGCGCAAAAACGATGGCGTTCGATTTCACGTGTTTGCAAACTTTCCATCCAAATAGCAGCGCCCGGATTTCGGAATCGCTCGGCGCGCGTTCGGTCACCACCTTCAGGTCCGACGGTTTCAGTTCGTGGCGATCCGGCTCCTGCACGAGCACTCCTCCAGAAATACGTTTTATCTCGAGTTCTTCCTGAGCATCCTCGCGCGGCATTTCAAGCAACCGCAAATTTTTCTTCGCGGCGAATTTCTCGAGCGCTCCAGCCTCGAATCCCGGCGCAACAATACATTCCACAAACAATTTCACCACTTCTTCCGCCGTCGCCGCATCGATCGCGCGGTTGAAAGCCATCACGCCGCCAAACGCTGAAACAGGATCGCACTCCAGCGCCTTCAGATAAGCGTCGCGCGAAGAATCCTGCTCCGCGGCTCCGCAAGGATTGTTGTGCTTCACGATCGCCACGCCCGCGCGCTCAAGCTCCCGCGCCAGCGCCCACGCAGAATCCAGATCAACCAGATTGTTGTACGAAAGCTCTTTGCCCTGCAGTTGTCTCGCACCAGCAAGCCCTGCAGCTGGCCTTCTCGCCGGAATATAAAGCGCAGCCGATTGGTGCGGATTCTCGCCGTAACGCATCGCCTGCCGCCGCTCGAGCGCAATGTGAATCCGCTCAGGCAGCGTCTCGAGCTTGCCGATCCGAACTTCGCCATTTTCCACCGATAGCCGCTCGAGTTCCGTCGCGATCTCGCCATCGTAACGCGCCGTCCGCGCATAAGCCTTGCGCGCGAGCATAAGGCGCGTCGCCAAACTCAACTCCCGCCGATCCCGAAGCTCTGCCGCAACCACGCCGTAGTCCACCGGATCGGTCACCACGCCAACGCTCTGAAAATTTTTCGCCGCCGAGCGCACCATCGCCGGCCCGCCGATATCAATGTTCTCGATCAGCTCCGCCGCCGTCACGCCTGCCTTCGCCGCCATCGCGAAAAACGGATACAGATTCACCACCACCAGATCGATCGCCCCAATCCCGTGCTCCTCCACCTGCTTGCGATCCTCCGCCTTCCCCCGCTGGTACAAAATTCCGCCGTGAACTTTCGGGTGCAGCGTCTTCACGCGCCCGCCCAGCATTTCCGGCCAGCCCGTCATCTCCGCCACATCGCGCACCGCAACGCCCTCATCGCGCAGCAGTTTCGCGGTCCCCCCCGTCGAAACGATTTCAATTCCCAACGCCGAAAGCTCGCGCGCGAATTCCACGATCCCAGTTTTGTCGAACACGCTGATCAACGCGCGCTTTACAGCCGAATCGACAGCCACGCACAACCTCCGGTAAAGGAAACGGCCGTCCAGTGTAAGCGCACAGAAGAAATTACGGAAGAGGTGCCTTATTCAAGAAAACATCGAGGTTGAAAAGAGGAGGTTATCCTAAATCAGCCATCAGCTCGAAATTCGCGCCTTCAATTTCACGCGCCCAGCTTCCACAGTCACCGTATATTCGATCTCGTGCCCACCCTTATTCTTCAGGTCCATCGTTTTCTGTAGCACGAAGCGCTCGAAATCCTTCAAGCTCGGCGCGCTCGCCGTATCCCCCGCCGCCGACCGCGCCTCAATCAGCTTCTTATATAACTGCTGCACTTTAGATTTTTCATGCTCGGGATCGGAGAACGACAGCGCAAACGCCGCCGCATCGCGTGCCTCTTTTGCCTGCGCCACCGCATCCGCCATCGCCGTATCCGCAGGATGTGATGCCGCGTGATGGGCCGAATCAGCCGGCACCGGTTCCGCATCCGCCGTTTTCTGCCGGTGAGCATCTTCTCGCGAGCGCTGCGCCTCAATCGCCTTGGCCGCCGCGCCGAAATGCCGCAAGCTCACTCCCCCTTCTTTCTGCAGCAGCTTCTTGCGCCACAAATCCTGATACTTCGCATACGTTTGCGTCAGGTTGTTGTAACGGAACCGCTGCCCCGAGCTAAGCTCAGCCACGCGCTCCGCATACCGCCGCACCAGCGTATCCACGCGCCACTGCGTATCCGTGGGAGGCCGCGAACGCCCGCCGCCGAAGAACTGCTCGTACTCGATCTTCAGCGTCCGCACGTCGCGCTCGATCTGGTTGAGGTCTTCGTCGATTGTGGCCATAGCCGAAATCTCCAGCGATGTTCGCGACTCCCCAGCGACATTCGGCACTTTCAAATAATGTACCGGGAATCTCCAGCGTAGAAGGCCCCGCGCCAAGCGTCAACTTTCCCGTTTCAGCCCATGTCGCAAAGGGAAATCCCCAGCCCGATACCAACTACGCCGACGATTGCCAGCCGTATCACACTGTGCTCAAATACCTTAGCGATGACCCCTCCCGCCGATCCCGCCGCGAAACTGCAACCCAATCCGTCCGCCCGCCTGCGCGAAATCCCGTCCGTCGACGAACTCCTCGCGCGCCCGCAGCTGGCAGCTCTCGCCGAGAAAGCTGGTCGCGCCGTCGTCACCCAATCCTCCCGCGCGGTTCTCGCCGAGTTGCGCAATGAACTCAAACACGAATTGTCAGCCACGAAGCCCACGAACGCGAGCGATCTAGCCGCCGCCCTGGATCCCGCCGCCATCGAGTCGCGCATCATAAAACACGTCGAACTCCTCCTCGCGCCCTCGCTAGTCCACGTAATCAATGCCACCGGCGTAATCCTGCATACGAATCTCGGCCGCGCCCCGCTCCCGGCCGCTGCTGCGGCTGCGATCGCCTCCACCACTCACTATTCAAACCTCGAATACGACGTCGAACGAGGCGAGCGCGGCAAGCGCGACATCCACACCGCCCGCCTGCTGGCGCAACTGGTCGGCGCGGAAGCCGCGATTGTCGTCAACAACAACGCCGCCGCCGTTTTCCTCGTCCTGAATACGCTCGCGAAAAATGCCGAGGTCGTCGTCTCCCGCGGCGAGCTAATCGAAATCGGCGACGGCTTCCGCATCCCCGACATCATGTCCGAAAGCGGCGCCATCCTGCGCGAAGTGGGCACCACGAATCGCACGCGCATCCGCGATTACGAACGCGCCTTCAACGAGCGCACTCGCCTGCTCCTCCGCGTCCACCCTTCGAATTTCCGCATCACTGGTTTCACCGAACGGCCCACCCTCGACGAGATCGCCGCACTCGGCCGCCGCCTGCGCGTGCCCGTCTACGAGGACCTCGGCTCCGGCTGCCTCGCCGATCTCTCCGCCAGCGGAATCAACGAGCCGGTCGCCCGCGCCAGCTCCGACGCCGGCGTCGACGTTGTCAGTTTCAGCGGCGACAAACTCCTCGGCGGCCCACAAGCCGGCATCATCGCCGGCAAGCGCGAATTCATCGAGCGCATTCGCCGCAATCCACTCTTCCGCGCACTGCGCGTGGACAAGCTCACTATCGCCGCACTCGAAGTCACGCTCAACGCATACCTCCGAGGCGCGCTCGACGAAATTCCCGCACTGCGCATGATTCGCGCCACGGCCGGCGGCATCGCGCAGCGTGCCGAGGCTCTCGCCGCCAAACTTCGCCTCGCACTCGCAAACGCAAGCGTCGCGATCGAAACGCGTCCAGGTTTCTCCGTAATCGGCGGCGGCTCAACTCCCGACCAGCAGCTCCCGACGCACTTAATCTCTATCTCCTCGTCGCAGTTCTCCCCAGCCACCCTCGAAACCCGCCTCCGCAAACCCGCCACCGGCCCACCAGTGATTGCCCGCATCGAAGACGATCGCCTCCTCCTCGACCTGCGCACAGTCTCCCCCGACGAAGAACCCACCCTCACCGCCGCAATCGTCGCAGCATGCCACTGAATCTTTCCGAATACGATTACGGGGCCACGGACTCCGATGGACTTGATCGCACCTGCCGCGTCTTTCGCCGTCGCCTTTGCCTCCATTTGAAATCTGAAATTTTCAATTTGAAATTTCTTCGTCAGTAAGAAACCCACAATGCTCGCCTTCATCACAAAAAACCACGCACTCATTGCCGCCCGCAAGCCATTGCCGCGCCTCCGCCCCGGCTGGGCTCTCATCCGCGTCCGCCTCGCCAGCATCTGCAACACCGACCTCGAAATCCTCCGCGGCTACCACAATTTTCGCGGAACGCCCGGCCACGAATTCGTCGGCGAAGTAGTGGACGTGCAAGGCGCACGAAGCCAAGCCACCAAACGCTGGCTAGGCCGCCGCGTCGCCGGCGAAATCAATATCGCCTGCGCGGCTCTCGGACTCCACCCGCCCTGCGAATTTTGCCGCCGCGGATTGAAAACACACTGCGCCCGCCGCAAGGTTCTCGGAATCGTCGCTCACGACGGCGCGTTCGCAGAGTTCCTCGCCCTACCGCTCGAAAATCTCCACGCCATTCCAAACACAATCACCGACGAGGAAGCCGTCTTCATCGAGCCGCTCGCCGCGGCTTGCGAGATTCTCGCTCAAGTTCGCGTAAGCGCATTCCATAAAGCCGCCGTACTCGGCGACGGAAAGCTCGCGCAATTGATCGCCATGGTGCTCAGGTCCACCGGCATTCCGGTCACGATGTTCGGCAAGCATCCCGAAAAACTCGCCCTGGCCCGCCGCTGCGGAATCAAGACCACCCTCATCCGCGGTGATGCCGCTGATCTCAAAAGCCGCGCCCCGAAAGACAGCCACCCGCTCGTCGCGGACGCCACCGGCTCTCCCACCGGCCTCGCCCTCGGAATCGCCCTCACCGAACCGCGCGGCACCCTTGTGCTGAAATCCACATTTCACGGCTCCGCCCCCATCGAATCCTGGCCCATCGTAGTGAATGAAATCACAGTGCTAGGCTCCCGCTGCGGCCCATTCGCAAAAGCGATCGCCCTGTTACGCGCGAAACTCATAAACCCGCGCAAACTCGTCACGAGAACGTTCCCGCTTTCCGAGGCAAGTAAAGCCATGAAATTCGCGCAAAAAAAAGGAGTCTTGAAGGTCCTGCTGAAGCCCTAGACCGAATTCCACTCGCCGCTACATTTCGCCGCCTTCTGCCGGATACTAGCCATATGAACAAAGACGACATTCAATTGCTCTTCGACTACGACCGCTGGGCAAACCTCAGAGTCTTGCAGGCAGCTTCCACTCTCACGGCCGAGCAGTTCACCCGCGACCTGGGCGGCGCCTTTCACTCGCTGCGAGACACGCTCGTCCACATCGTCGCCGGCGAGTGGGCATGGCTCGAGTATTGGAACGAGCCTGCACCCGACGACGCCTTCCACGCAGATTTGGACAAGCGCCTGGGCGCCATATTCAAGCCCGACATATTTCCCACCGTCTCAGCAGTTCAGTCGAAGTGGGCCGAAGTCGAGAAAGTACAGATAGAATTTGTGAATCGCACCACAAATGAGTCCCTGGAGAGAATGATTCCGTTTCGCACAAAGCAAGTCCGGCTCGGCCACCTGTTGCAACACCTCGCAAACCATTCCACCTACCATCGCGGCCAAGTCGCCCTGATGATGCGCCAGCTCAACGCCGAGCCTCTACCCACAAACTTCCACGACTTTCTGCTGGAAGCCCGCGACGCTGCAGCCACACCTTAGAGTTGCTATGGCACGGGAGGAATTGTGAGCAATGATTGCCGGCCCGAAATGCCTGTGTTACGTTCTCAGCGTTTCCGGAACAGTGGAGGCGCGCCGTGTGCAAAAAACTGCATCACCCCGGTCACACTCACACCAAGTCTGACGCTGCCTCCCGCCGCGCGTTTCTTTCATCGCTAATCTCAGCATTCATGTTTTCCCCGTTCGCTTATGGACAAGACAAAAAGAATCCGGTTGGAATGGCGGAACGCTTTCGCAAGATGTCTGAGGATGCGGAACAGACAGGCCTTGCCGATCCATTCCGGGGAATCACAACGAATGGCGACGTGATGCCGGGCTTGTTCCAAATCAGTCCAAGCGGAGTTTCCACAGAGCCTGTCCGAAATGCGGCGGAGAGATTCATTACTTCGCTGAACAGTGAGCAACTTCCGAAGACCATGTTTCCGGTTGACGATATCCAATGGCGAAAATGGATGAACCAGCATTTTTACGTCCGCCAGGGCATTAGCCTTCAGGAAATGTCAGCAGCGCAGCGCGATCTGGCTTTTGGTTTGATGCGCGCGTCGCTCAGCACCCGGGGTTTTGAACTGACGCGCAATGTGATGCGATTGAATGAGACGCTCGCAGAGCTTGTTGACGATCCCGTATTTCTGGGCGAATGGCCATACCACATCACGATCATGGGCATCCCATCGGCGACAGAACCCTGGGGCTGGCAATTCAGCGGGCATCATGCCATCGTCAATTTCTTCGTGTTGGGCGACCAGGTTGTCATGACGCCCTTGTTTCTCGGTTCGGAGCCAGTCCGAGCTACGTCGGGGAAGTACAAGGGCGTAGAAGTGCTTCAAGAGGAACAGAAAGAGGGCTTGGACATGGTGCGGGCGCTACCCGGAGCGCAGCAACAGAAAGCCATCCTGAACTTCTCCAAGACCGGAAATAACAATCTAACGGAAGCTTTCAAAGACAACGTGCTGCTCGATTATGCCGGCATTCGTACAAAGGAGCTGGAAGATCCGGCACGCCGCAAGTTGCGCGACCTTGTGCAACTGTACGTGAGCAACATGGACGACGGGCACGCGCGCGTAAAAATGAGTGAAGTAGAAAAGCACATCGAGAACACCTGGTTTGCGTGGATCGGTGGCACGCAGGACAACAGCGTTTTCTACTACCGCATTCAGAGTCCCGTGATTCTCATCGAATTCGACCACCAGCGCCCGGCAAACCTCGCAAAGTTCACGCCAGAGGCGGACCGCGATCTGCCCACGCGACAGCATATTCATTGCGTCGTGCGCACGCCAAACGGCAACGATTACGGCAAAGACCTGCTGCGCCAGCACTACCTGGCGCATCCCCACGAGGGTTGATACCCCCTTCCCCTTGCTTCCTTTTCTCCGTGCCTCTGTGCCTCCGTGGCTATCAGAGCCTATTAATCACGCTCGCCACACACCCCGCGCCAAATCCATTGTCAATATTCACCACGCTCACGTTTGAAGCGCAGCTGTTCAACATCGCGAGCAGCGCCGTCAACCCGCCAAAGCTCGAGCCATATCCCGTGCTCGTCGGTACCGCGATCACCGGAGCCGACACCAGCCCCGCCACGACGCTCGGCAGCGCCCCTTCCATTCCTGCGACGCAAACAATCACGCGCGCCTCCGCCAGTTTATCCCGGTGCTCGAGCAAACGATGCAGCCCCGCGACGCCCACGTCATAAATCGCCTCGGCCCGATTGCCCATAGAACGCGCCGTAACAAGCGCCTCCTCGGCCACCGGAATATCGCTCGTCCCCGCAGTAACAATCAGAATCAGCCCTTTGCCCTGCATCTTTCGGCTGCGTTCAATCGAAATCGTGCCGGAAAGTTCATAAAATTCAGCCCGCAATTTTGCCGCGCGCGCAGCCGGCTTCACCGCAGCAAAAGTTTTCTTGTTTGCCCGCGTGATCAAAATGTTGTGTGACGCCTTTGCCCTCAGCATCGCCCGCACGATTTCCGCCACCTGCTTGGGAGTTTTGCCCCGCGCAAACACCACTTCCGCATAACCCTGGCGCAATCCGCGGTGATGATCCACCTTCGCGAACCCAAGATCCTCATACGGCAGCCGCCGCAACTTCGCCACCGTGCTGTCGATGGTCTGCTGCCCGCGCTTCACCGCTTCCAGAAGATTTCGAATGTCGCTCTCGTCCATCGCTCGCCTTTCACTCGTCGCCAGATTCTAGCACTCATCTTTCCGCACTCCTCTTCTACCGCCCGGCCGGAACTGTGCTAGAGTGCCGCCACTCAACGCAATCAGGTGTTCGGTTCATCGGTCTCATCTGGGCACACGGGCTCAAATTCAAAGTTCACGCTAGGAGGCGCAAAATGTGGCTGCTTTGGACAATCATCATCGGTATCCTCGCAGGTTTTCTCGCCGGCAAGATCGTAAAGGGCCACGGCATGGGAACTTTGATGGACCTGCTCGTTGGAATCGTCGGCTCAGTCCTGGGCGGCTGGATTTTCACGCTACTAGGGCTTGCAGCCTATGGATTGGTCGGCCAGCTGGTAATGGCCACGGCTGGCGCAGTCGTTCTGCTGTTGATCGTGCGAGCCATAAAGAAATAGTCGGGATTTCCCTCTGATCCTGGCCGTAATGAAGCGGCGTGCGCTGCCAAACTCTTCGCGGAGCGCCTTGCAAAATTTTGGCATTCTGCATACGCTCATTCGGCGATGCCAAAATCCGCTCACCAAACAATCACGCTCGGCATCACCGGCGCCAGCGGCGCAATCTACGCCCAAACATTGCTTCGCCTGCTCGACGCCGACACTCGCGTCAGCCACGTATATCTCGTAACCACGGAAGCGGGCCTCCGTCTCATCTCAACCGAACTCGACATCGTCGCCACCGACGCAAAAAAACTCCCCGTCCTCCTAACCGGCACGCCAGCAAAAAAAATCGAATACCTCCAAAATAAAGACATCGGCGCAACGATCGCTTCAGGCAGCGCCGTAGTAGATGCCATGGCCATCGTTCCATGTTCGGCAGGCGCACTCGGCGCCATAGCATCGGGAATCGCAAACGACTTGCTCACACGAGCCGCAGACGTCTGCCTGAAAGAACATCGGCCTCTAGTCCTGTGCCTCCGCGAGACCCCGCTAAATCGAATTCACCTAGAAAACATGGTTCGCGTTCACGACGCAGGCGCCACCGTAATGCCCGCCATGCCTGCCTTCTACTACGGCCCGAAAAAAATCGACGATCTCGTCGAACAATTCGCCCATCGCGTCCTCGCCCAACTCGGCCTGCCCCAGGAAAAGCAATACCGCTGGAAAGGCAGCAAGCCGTAAAGCCCTACAACAATTGATTGCACTAGCCGACGCACCAACATAAAATGTAAGTGCCTAAATTGGGAGCTGAGGCTGCTGGATGAATATGGTAGCGGGAGGGCCGCTTGCGGCTCGAAACATGCGGAGCCCGATGGTTTAATACACGGTGGCGCGATTAAGTCTCAGCGCAAGTGGCCGCAAATGAACAACATACGAAATTCTAATAGGCGGTAAATGCCCCCCCAAGAGCAACCCGAAACGCTAGCTGAAAGAGCCGATTCTTCCATTGTGAAGAAAGGACGATTGCGAATCGTGCTCGAAATGATCAAATTCGAGCACTCCGTTTTCGCGCTGCCGTTTGCTCTCGTCGGCGCGCTGCTCGCCGCGCGCGACGCGGGCCGTTTCCCAACGCTCTGGCAAATCCTCTGGATCATCGTGGCGATGGTCGGCGCGCGCTCTGCCGCGATGACAATGAATCGCATCGCCGACCTCGAATACGATCGCCGCAACCCGCGCACAGCAATGCGCGCATTGCCAACCGGCGAGCTTTCCATCGGCTTTGCATGGGCCTTCACGTTCCTCGCTTCAGCATTACTTGTAATCGCAGCGTGGCAACTGAATCCGCTGGCGCTGAAACTCTCTCCTGTCGCGCTAGCGGTCCTGTTCTTCTACTCCTATACAAAACGCTTCACCACATGGGCGCACTTCGTGCTTGGCTTCTGCCTCGGCATGTCGCCCGCCGCTGCGTGGATCGCGATTCGCGGCTCGCTCGATTGGCGCATGCTGATTCTGTGTGCCGCAGTCACGCTGTGGGTCGGCGGTTTCGACGTTCTGTATGCTTGCCAGGACATTGAGTTCGATAAGACCGCTGGGCTTTACTCGATCCCGAAACGATTCGGAGTGTCAGGTGCGCTGCTGATAGCGCGCGCGATGCACATTGTGATGATCGGATTGCTCGTGTGGCTGGCGCGGAGTTTTGAACTTGGCTGGCCCGCTTGGGCCGGGATTGCCGTCGTTGCAACGCTGCTGATCTATGAGCATTCGCTTGTGAAGCCGAACGATTTGAGCAAAATCAATGCTGCGTTTTTCACCGTGAATGGCTATATTAGTCTCTTATTCCTTTTGTTCTGGGGCGCGGCAACAGTTGTTGGGCGTCCCTGAGAATTCGAATGCAAATTACGAGCGAACTTAAAATAACGGATGCGCGGCTGGAGCCGGTAGCGGCGAAAGTTCTCGCCGGCGAGCGCCTCAATGCGGAAGACGGCGTTGCACTCTACGAGTCGCACGACTTGCTTGCACTCGGGTGGCTTGGGAATCACGTCCGCGAAAAGAAACACGGAAATATCTGCTACTACAACGTCAACCGCCACATTAATCCCACGAATGTTTGCGTAGCGCATTGCCGCCTTTGCGCTTTTGGCCGTTCACCGGACGCGCCCGGCGCTTACACGTTCGCGCTGGATGAGATTTACAAGCGCGCGGCGGAAGGCGTAGCCGAGGGTGCGACGGAATTCCACATCGTCGGCGGCTTGCATCCTGATCTGCCCTTCGAGTATTACCTGGAATTAATTCGCGGCTTGAAGCAGCGCTTTCCGGAAGTTCACCTGAAGGCGTTCACGATGGTGGAAGTGGGCTACTACGCGCGCATTTCCAAACTTTCGATTCGCGACACGCTTCTGGCGATGAAGAATGCAGGTGTCGATTCGTTGCCCGGCGGCGGAGCGGAGATTTTTCATCCGCGCGTCCGCAAGGTGATCTGCGATCACAAAGTAAGCGGCCAGATGTGGCTGCAAATCGCGCGAACCGCGCACGAAATCGGGCTGCGCTCGAATGCCACGATGCTGTATGGCCACATCGAAACAGCCGAAGAGCGCGTGGACCATTTGCTGCAGCTTCGCGACACGCAGGATAAAACCCACGGCTTCGTCACGTTTATTCCGCTCGCATTTCACCCCGCGAATACCGCTCTATCGCATCTGCCCGGGCCAACCGGAATCGACGATTTGAAAATGGTGGCCGTCTCGCGGCTGATGCTCGACAATTTCGATCACATCAAGGCTTACTGGGTGATGCTAACGCCGCGCATCGCGCAAGTGGCGCTCCGATTCGGCGCAGATGATTTGGACGGCACCGTGGTTGAAGAAAAGATTTATCACGATGCCGGCGCGACAACGCCCGAGCATCTGACGCGCGTCGAACTCGAACGCCTGATTCGAGCAGCGGGACGAGTGCCCGTGGAGCGCGACACCCGTTACAATCCGGTTGATCGCGTGAAGATGCCGTTCCCTCCCACGGCCGGCGCTGTCCAGCGCCGTTCCGATGGATTTATTCCCGAGACCTCGCTTGCGCTGAACGTCTAGCACCGCAGCCGGGCCATGAAAAAACGCCTGCCGCTCGGCCGCTGGACAAAACGGACGCCCGAAAACAATCCGAGCGAAAAAAAAGATCCGCCGGTTTCCGTCGAGACGAGCGATGAAAAATCCCGCCAGCATGAAGCGGCGCGCCTCGAAGCGCTGGTTAACTCGATCGACCAGATCGTTCTCGAGCTGGACGCCGAAGGCGCCTTCCTCAACATCTGGGCGAACGACGAAAAACTTCTCTACCGCCCGCGAAGCGAATTGCTGGGGAGAAGGTCCGAGGATATTTTTGACCCGGATTTCTTCCGCTCTTCGCACGAGCTCTTTAAGCGCGTGATCGCTACGGGCAAAGGTGAGGATTTTGAATATTCACTCAGCTTTCCGGAGGGCGAACGCTGGTTTCTGGCGCGTGTGAATCGCATTGAATATCCGGAAGGCGACAAGACAGTTTGCCTGGCCATCCGAGAAATCTCCGATCGCAAGCGCACCGAAGAAAACCTGCGTATTTCGGAAGAGAAATTTTCCAAGGCATTCCGCGCGGGGCCGGACGCCATCGTGCTGAGTACTCTCGATGACGGCCGCATTCTTGACGTGAATTACAATTTCATTCGGATGACCGGCTTCGCGCGCGGCGAAGCTGTGGGACGAACATCGGTAGATTTAGGGATATGGCTGAATCCCAAAGAGCGCGACCAGATGGTAGCCATCGTGAAACGGGACGGCGAGGTGCGGGATTTGGAAGTTCGCTTCTCAGTGAAGTCAGGAGAAGTGCGTAGCTTTCTGATGTCGGCGCACACGATCGAGCTCGAACGGACGATGTGCCTGATCACAATCTTGCGGGATGTGACCGATAGGAAGGCGCTCGAAGAACAGCTCCGGCAGGCGCAGAAGATGGAAGCGGTGGGCAGACTTGCGGGGGGTGTGGCGCACGACTTCAACAATCTGCTGGTCGGAATTCTGGGATACAGCGAGCTGCTGAAGAAAAAAGTGCCTCCGGGAGATATGCAGCGCATGACGGAAGAAATCAACTCGGCGGCGATACGGGCGCGCGATTTGACGTCGCGCTTGCTGGCGCTGAGCCGACGGCAGGTTCTTCAGCCGAGAGTGCTCGACTTCAATGCGCTGGTGCGGCAGACGGAGAGTCTGCTGCGTCCTGTGATTGGCGAAGACATTCAGGTGGAGATGAGGCTCGACCAGTCGGCAGGATCGGTGAAGGCTGATCCGGCACAACTCGAGCAGGTGGTATTGAACCTTGCGTTGAATGCGCGTGACGCGATGCCGAATGGCGGCACGCTGGCAATGGAAACCTGCAACATCGAGGTGAGCGCAGCGTTCGCGCGGCAGCATCCGGGACTGATTCCAGGGAAGTACGTTCGGCTGCGCGTGGTGGATACGGGGCGCGGGATGAGTCCGGAGGTGATGGCGAAGATTTTCGAGCCATTCTTCACGACGAAGCAGGCCGGAGTGGGAGGCGGGCTGGGACTTTCGACCGTGTATGGAATCGTGAAGCAGAGCGGCGGATGCGTCACGGTGGAAAGCGAACCGGGAAAAGGCGCGGCATTCGGAATTTATTTGCCGCATGCGCCAGAGATTCCGGAGAGGCGAATCGCGGAACCGGTGGTTACGGAGTCACTGACGGGGCAAGGAACTGTATTGCTCGTTGAAGATGAGCCGGTGGTGCTGCGGCTCGCGCGCGATCTGCTGGCGGAAAATGGCTACCGGGTGCTGGCGGCGTCGAGCGGCTCGGACGCACTAAGCATTGCCCGCAAAGAGGCCAAGACAATTCATATGCTTATCACGGATGTGGTGATGCCGGAGATGAGCGGACCGGAACTTGCGGACCAGATGCGTAAATTGCGGCCGGGGATGCGAGTGCTTTATATGTCGGGTTACACGGATGACGAGATGCTGTGCCGCAAGGGGCTACCCGAAAATTCGGCGTTTCTGCAGAAACCTTTCACGCCGCATCAATTTCTTCAGAAAGCGCGCGCGACGCTGGGAACGAAACCAGCGCGCGAACGTGTTTAGACTTTACTTTGAATTTTCTGAAACGCCGAGGACTTGCACTTGAATCGAGCGGTCGCGCGGGCCGTCAAGCTCGGCAAGGATGATGGATTGCCAGTAGCCGAGCGCGAGCTCGCCGTCGCGGACCGGTACCGAGAGTGTGTGGCCCAGAATCATGGCGCGGAGATGCGAATCGGCATTCTGGCGATTGCATTCGGAGAGCTTGGGATCGTTGTGGCGCCAATAATCTATGCGGCCGACGAGGCGTTCGAGGAAAGACTTGATATCGTCCAGAAGCGCCTGCTGAAACTCATTGATGAAAATTGCGGTGGTGGTATGGAGCGATTGCACCAGGACGAATCCCGCTTTTAATCCGTGCTTGCGCACTACCTCGTTCAGGTCCTTGGTGATGTTAATGAGTTCCAGGCGCTCGCGGGTCTTGTAGCAAATCGTCTCGAGATACATTTGCAAGGCCGCAGCTTTGGGACGAACTTCCGGTATGGTGAGTGTCTTTTTAACCGATGCAGTTTTCATCCTCAGGGGTCCTTGCCAGCTCTTCGTGTGGGGCACGCATTTTAGATGCCCGAAAACTCTGTAAGTTGCACTGCCTGCATTATAGCGATGTGGTGGAAAGCTCGTCCATCGCTAAGATGCGCGTCAGAAGTTGAAACGATACCCGATTATCGCCTTGACGATCAGGTGGTCGGTCGAACCTGTGAGTCCAACGCCCAAGCCGAAGTTAATTTCCCATTGCGGCGCGATGTTGAGGTCGATCGCGGGGAAAATCTGTTGCTGCTGTTGGGATACCGGATAAAACCCCGTCACCGGACCGAGCGATCCGTAGTATTCGAGGCCGCCGGCGATCTTCGGAGTGAAGTTGTAGCTGAATTTGAAATTCGGTGAGAAGACGAAGCCTTGGTGATCGGTCTCGCCGTGCAACGAACGGTCGAACGTAGGATTGAAGGACCAATACCATCGTCCTATTTGTTGATCGATGATCGGACGCATTTCCCAAGTCCAAGTATCGACTGAAAATTGCCGCCGCTGATAGCCAATTTCATTCGAAAGACTGACTCCCACCGGCCAGTGCCACTTCTCTGGAACGCGAACGCGCGGCCGAATATGGTCGCCGACCCAATCCCATCCCTGGCCGGAGCGCGCAGAAGTAAAGATGTAGAAACCTGTCTCGAACCAGTCGTTCCAGCCATGAGTTATTTCGATGGTTTCGTGAAGCGCGTGATTCGTGGGATACAGGCCATCGACCATTTGCTTCGAGCCGTCGATCGTGAAATTGCTGTGTAGTTCGACCATGGTGTGGCCGGGGTCCACGAGCTCGGAGCCGTATACCTGAATCTCGTAATTATCCTGAGCGGCGGAGGTTCGCGAGAAGAGCAGCACGCCAAGAGCCGCAGAAAGAATCAGCAGAGAGCGGAAGCTGGGCATCGATAAATTTAAGCATGGGGATGCGCTTTGTCATACACAATCATCTGTTGCTCAATGCTGACTTGCGTGTAACGCTGCGTCGTCGACAGCGAAACATGGCCCAGCAGTTCCTGAATCGCGCGGAGATCGGCGCCGTCCGCGAGCAGGTGCGTGGCGAAGGCGTGGCGGAGCGAGTGGGGATGAAGGTCCCAATTGACGTTGGCTAGGCGCGAGTATTTTTTCACAATAGCGCGAACAGAGCGTGTACTTAGACGAGAAGAGAAATAGTTTAGGAATACAGCCTCGGTTTCGGAGTTTACGCCAGGGCGATTGAGAAGTTCGTCGCGAACCGGCCAATAGGCTTCGAGGGCAGTTTGTGCGCTCGAGCCGAATGGTACGATGCGCTCTTTGCGTCCCTTTCCGAGGACTCGAAGCATTTGGCCGGCGCGGTCGATATCGCCAAGATCCAGTCCAACCAATTCGCTGACGCGCAGACCGGAGGCATACAGAAGCTCGAGAATGGCGCGATCACGTTTCAACATAATCTTCGCTTGATCTCGTTCGTTGTGAGTGCTCGCACGATGCTTGCCCTTGGTAGGAGTGTCGCCACCAACGATGTGATCTAGAAAACCGTTCATCTCCTCGGCTGTCAGCACGGCCGGTACACGTTTCGGGAGCTTGGGCGTGCTGACAAGCCTCGCCGGGTTTTGTTTCACAACTCCTTCGCGTATGCAATATTTGAAAAAGGTGCGAAGGGTTGCCAGCTTTCTGGCTATGGAAGATTTCTTGAGTTTTTGATCATAGCTCCAGCCAACAAACTCGCGAATAACCTGGTAATTGACCCGGCCCAACGGCATGGTCTTCTCGCCGGGCGGCGTTAGAAACACCATGAACTGCCGCAAATCGCGGCGATATTCACGAATCGTATTGGGGGAAGCGTGTCGCTCGATGGTTAGATATTCGACGAACTTATCGATGTGCTGCTTCATCGACTTTCGACCGGTGGCGGATAACTTGCCAAATCACAAAGGTAGTAATTTGCTTCAAGCCTGCCCATTCAGGAAGCAACGCCAGACGGCACGGCCGGCGGGGCAGCCGGCGCTGTGGCCGACGGCGGCGTGCCCAGCGATTCGAGCGGCGGAAGCGGAGCTTCGATTTCCCAGTCGCAGCCTTCCTTGATGCAGGAGCGAAAATTGCCCTGCTTCGTGCGCTTCTCGACGATGAACGGTGCGCCGCACTTCGGGCACGGCTCGTTAATGGGCTCGTGAGGCGCGGTGAAATCGCAATCCGGGTAACGGCTGCAGCCATAGAAAATGCGGCCGCGGCCTCGTCCCTTGGCGGTGCCGCGGCGCACGAATTCGCCCTCATTGCACTTCGGGCATTTGATACCGAGGGTGATGGGGCGCGTGTACTTGCACTTTGGATATTTTTCGCAGCCGATAAATTCGCCAAAGCGTCCGTGGCGGCGCAGCAATTGATTGCCGCATGTGGGGCATTTTTCGTCGAGCGGAACATCCGGCTGGCGCGCTTTTTGAGTGCCTTGCACTAGGCGGCGCGTCGTCTTGCAATCGGGATATCCGGTGCAAGCCAAGAATGTGCCGAAGCGGCCGCGCTTGATGATCATTTCCTTGCCGCAATTGTCGCAATACTGCGTGGTGGTCTCGGGGTCGGGCTGGTCGCTCGCGACGTCCGCTAGATCGCGAATGAAATCGCATTCGGGATAGCGCGAGCAGCCGAGAAAGAATCCGTGGCGGCTGATGCGTTCGAGGAGTTCGCCCTGGCCGCACTTCTCGCATTTTTCTCCGGTGGGGATGCCGGCTTTGTAGGAATCCATTTGATCGGCGGCCTTATCGAGATCCACTTCGAAGCGGTCCCAGAATTCTTTTACCGCCGCGCGCCAGGGCAGCTTGCCGTCTTCGATTTCATCGAGCTCTTCTTCGAGGCGCGCGGTGAAACCCACATCGAAAATGTCTTCGAAGGCCTTCACAAGCAGTCCGCTCACGCGTTCGCCAAGCAATGTGGGCGTGAAGCGGCCCTGATCCTTATTCACGTATTCGCGTTCGACAATCGTCGAAATAATCGCCGCGTACGTGGACGGACGGCCGATGCCTTTTTCTTCGAGCTCTTTCACGATGGTCGCTTCGGTATATCGCGGCGGAGGCTCGGTGAAATGCTGCTCGGGACGGATGGATTCGAGCCGGAGTTGATCACCCTGGCTGACTTGCGGCAGAGAGTCGCCGGCGGCGTCGCCTTCGTCTTCCTTCTCTTCTTCGTCTTTCACGGCCTGATAGGCGGCGAGGTAGCCGTCGAATTTCTGCACGGAACCGGTGGCGCGGAAGGTGTAGCCGACGGCGTCGACATCAATCGTGGTTTGATCGAAGATGGCCGGAACCATTTGCGAGGCGACGAAGCGCTGCCAGATCATCTGGTAGAGCTTGAACATCGACTCGTCGAGATAGGGCTTGACGCTTTCAGGCGTACGCGCAACATCGGTCGGGCGGATTGCTTCGTGCGCTTCCTGCGCGTCTTTTTTCGATTTGAAGAAATTCGGCTTCTCGGGGAGATATTTTTCGCCGTAGGTTGAGCCGATGTGGTCGCGGACCTGGGTGATTGCGTCGGCCGAAACTCTCACCGAGTCGGTGCGCATATAAGTGATGAGTGCGACGGAGCCTTCATTGCCGAGCTCGACGCCTTCGTAGAGGCGCTGGGCGAGCATCATGGTGCGCTTGGCGGTGAAACGAAGGCGATTGTAGCCAGCCTGCTGGAGTTTCGAAGTGGTGAAGGGAGGCGGAGCAAAGCGGCGCTTTTCTTTTTGGGCGACGCTGGCGACTTGCCAGATGGCGTGCTCGACGGCTGCGAGAACGCGTTGAGCCTCGGCTTCGTCGGGAATTTCGATGTCTTCGCCGTTGTACTTGATGAGCTTGGCTTCGAAGGCCGGCGGCTCGCCCGCGGCGAGGAGAGCGTGCATCGTCCAATATTCTTTGGGAACGAAGGCGCGGATTTCTTGCTCGCGTTCGACGATGAGGCGGAGTGCGACGGTCTGGACGCGACCGGCGGAAAGGCCGCGGCGAACTTTGTCCCAGAGCAGGGGCGAAACTTTGTAGCCGACGAGGCGGTCGAGGACGCGACGGGCTTGCTGCGCGTCGACAAGATTTTCATTTACCTGCGAGGGATGCTCGAATGCGGCGCGGATTGCTTTCGGCGTGATTTCATTGAACATCACGCGGAAGATTTTGGACGCGGAGGTGGCGGCGGGCTCCGCTTTCGGCGGCTTCACGACTAACTTTGCGACTTCCTTGGCGGTGACCTTGGCGTTTCCGTTGGCGTCTTCTGGCGCGAGCTTCTTTTTCTTGGAGTTTTTGCCGTTGGTCTCCACTTCGACCGGCGGCCTGAACGGCTTGCTCAGCACATGGGCGAGATGGGCGCAGATGGCTTCGCCTTCGCGATCCGGGTCGCCTGCGAGATAGACGGCGTCGGCGGTCTGAGCTGCTTTGCGAAGCTCATTGATTACTTTTATCTTGCCGGGGATCACCTGGTAGGTGGGCTCGAAGATATTTTCGGACGTGACCGGGATTGGCTTCGGGGTTGGTTTCTCGGGTTTGGCCTTTGCGCCGGCCTTGGCTTTCGATTTGCGTTTCTTTTTGCGTTTGCCGTTCTGCTCGCCGGGCAGAAGAATGCCAATGGTCTTCGTGGGAAGATCCATCACGTGGCCGTAGGAGGCTTTCACCGTGTAGCCCCGGCCCAAATACTTGTTGATCGTTTTCGCCTTGGCGGGCGATTCAACGATTACGAGTGATCGTGCCATCTGTCTGTGTGTTCCTCGTTCCTAGGTTGCCAGCGAAATCCAACTTCAACTCGAAAGCTACGTCTCCGCTTGAACGGAGCGCCGTACCATCCTACCTGCTGTCCCGGAGAAGACTACAAGAGGACTTTCAGGAATTGCTTCCCAGGTAACTGACGTACCACGCCTTTGAGCTCCAGGTCAAATAGCGTGGCCAGCACTTCGGACGACGTGAGCCCGGAAACCTCCATAATTTCGTCGATGTGGCGGGCCTCATCGACATTGAGCAACCCGTACAAAGTGCGCTCGGCCGGGACGAAAGTTTCGTCGAGAAGAGCGGCGCGCTCTTCAGTCGAGGCCGATTCCACCGGGAGCAGCTCGGCGCGAACGGGCGTGGGCAGCTCTTCAATTACATCCTCCCAGCTGGTGACTAGCTTGGCGCCTTGTTTTATCAGCTGGTTTGGTCCGAAGCTGGTGGGCTGGGTTGCGTTGCCGGGAACGCCGAAGACCTCGCGGCCAAACTCCATGGCCAGCCGCGCGGTGATTAAGGATCCAGAATACTGCGCGCCTTCAACGACTACAACCCCCAGCGCGATGCCGGCGATGATGCGGTTGCGGATGGGGAAATTTTGAGGCGCGGGAAATGTGCCCGTCGGGAACTCGCTGATGATTGCGCCGCGCGACTGCATATCGGCAAAGATTTTCTTGTTCTCCTTGGGGTAAACCACGTCGATTCCGGAGCCCAGGATGCCGATCGTGGCGCCGCCTGCTGAACTCAACGCGCCTTTGTGGGCGCAGGAGTCGATTCCTCGGGCCATGCCGCTTGTGACGACGATGCCTCGATCGGCGAGGTCGCGGCCCAGGCGTTCGGCCATTTGATTCCCGTAAGGGGTCGGACGACGCGAGCCGACGATCGAGATTAAGTGTCTGCTTAGAAGTTCGATGTTTCCAAGTACATACAGGAGGGGTGGCGGATCGTAGATTTCGCGCAGGCGGGTCGGGTACTCGGGTTCGTCCCAGGTGAGGAGCTTGCAGCCGGCCGCTTGGGCTGCGGCCAGCTCCTTTGCGGCATCGCTGAGGGGGCGGTGGGAGTGGATGGCTTGCGCTACTGCGGCGGGGAGGTGGTGGCCTTCGAGTTCGGTGAGCGAGGCATTGAAAATTTGCTGCGGGCTGCCCATCTCGCGCAGGAGTTTGCCGGCCATGCGTGCGCCGAGGCCTGGCGTGAGCGCCAGTGCCAACCACCCCAAGTAATGGTCGGAATCCATCTATAAGGAAGGCTCTGCGGCGAGGGTACGCAGTGGCATGGGTTGATGTCAAGCAAGGCAATATCCGTATATGTACTTAGATGGCGAAGGATTAGTGCGCAGAGGCGGAGTAGACGCGAGGAAAGTTGCATATCAGATTCCGCTCTGCAACTTTGTACTGATACTATCCGATTGCTTCGAGCTTACTGATTGGGTGGAACGAGATATGAACGCGAATTCGAAGGTTTGCGCCGTTTGGCTGTTCGCAATTCTTGCTTCTGGATTTATGCCAAGGCAATCAGGCGCACAGTCTGCTCCCGGCGCAGTTGCGAGTGAAGCTGCGCCGGAGCAGGCCACCAAAAGCTCCGAGGCTCACACGCCAAAACCTGTGGGGCCACCGCTTCAGGTGCTAGCGCCGATCGAGCCATGGGCGTTCGAAGCCGACGGGAGATGGCATCTTGTGTACGAACTGCAGGTGACGAACCTTGGCAAATGGGATTGCCTGCTCACCCGACTGGATGTGACGACTGGCGATTCCGGCGCGAAACCGATTGCGAGTTACTCCGGCGCCCAATTGGAGGGGATGATTGCGAGACCCGGGCAAACGACTGCAGAGAAAACACAAATCGCACCGGGAGCATTCGCGATCGTGTACCTGTGGCTTGATTTCGACAGAGTAGAAGATGTGCCCGCGAAATTCAGTCATCGAATCGCGATGAAGATTGGGGATTATCCGGAGGGCATCACGCTCGATGGAGTGAGTGTTTCGACGGACCGGAAACCGGTCGTCGTGATCAGCTCGCCCCTGCGCGGAGAAAATTGGGTAGCAGCGAATGGGCCTTCGAACACGTCGGTGCATCGCCGGGCCTTCATTCCGGTGAACGGTCGCGCGTACATCTCGCAGCGGTTCGCGATTGATTGGGTGCAACTGAATCCTGACGGCAAAACGTATCAGGGCAACTCAGAGGACAACAAAAACTATCGCGCATACGGGGCGGAAATCCATGCGGTGGCAGATGGTGTGGTGACGCAGACAAAAGATGGAATCCCGCAAAATATCCCGAATAAGCCGGCGGTGGTGCCGATCACGCTCGAAACAATCGGCGGAAACCACGTGATCACGGAAATTGGCGACGGGCTGTATGCGTTCTACGCGCACATGCAGCCGGGCTCTCTGCGCGTGAAGGTCGGCGATAAAGTCCACCGCGGGCAGGTGCTTGGATTGCTCGGCAATTCGGGAAATTCAAGCGAGCCGCATCTGCACTTCCATATCTGCAACGCGAATTCGGAACTTGGTTGTGAAGGGCTGCCATACGCTTTCGCGGCATATGAGCTTCAGGGCAAGGGCGAGGGCTGGAAACCGTCCGATTCGCACGGAGCGCCGGTGAAACAAGAGATGGAAATTCCCACCGAGGATGAGGTCATCCGGTTTCCGCAGCAGCCTTGATTGCCACGGTCCTTCTTATTACCGATCGCGATTGATTCTACGGCGCGCTCTTGAGAGTGTCTTCGTGCTCCGCACCCAAGGTGGCGTAGGGCGTTGTGATATATTGGGATTTAACGGAACGAGGAAAACGTGAGCAAGCTTCGCATTTCCATTGTCGAATACCTGAACACAGCGCCGCTGGTGTGGGGATTTGCGGAAGGGCCGCTCGAGGGCAAGTACGATCTCTCGTTCACGGTGCCATCGCAATGCGCGGAAGCTCTGCGCCAAGGCGATGTGGACATAGCCATCATTCCTGCGATCGAATATCAGCGCATGGAAAATGTGGTGGTGCTGCCGGATATGGCGGTGGCGGCGAAGGGCGAGGTTCGCAGCATTTTGGTTGTGTCGAAGCGGCCGATTGACATGGCGAAGCGCATTGCGCTCGACTCGAGTTCGCGTAGTTCGGCGGCGCTGGTGAAGTTGCTGGCGGCTGGCTACTGGGGAATCAAGCCTGAGTACGTGGAGGCCGCGCCCGATCCTTCAGAAATGCTCAAGGAGACGGACGCCGCGCTCGTTATCGGCGATCCGGCGCTGCGCGTCGCGCTGAAAATGGAAGCGCTTTCAGCTAAGTTGCCGGGCGGGGGGGCATGCTGCCAGGGCGACCCGGAAGACATGCCTGTGCCGGGATTCGAGACCGTGTTCGTCTACGACGTGGCCTATCAGTGGCGCGAGATGACGGGCAAGCCGTGCGTGCTCGCCATCTGGGCTGGACGACGCGATGCGATCACGCCGGAAGTGGTGGCGGATTTTCAGGCGTCGAAGCAATACGGAATGGAGCGCATCCGCGAAATTTCCGAAGCTGCTGCGGTGAAGCTCGATCTGCCGGCCAGGGCGCTCGAGCGATATTTGATCGACAACATTGACTTCAACCTCGATGAAGAAAATCTCGAAGGGCTCAAGCTCTACTATGAGAAGGCAGCCTCAGCCGGATTGATTCCCCGCAATCGTCCCCTTGAATTTGCGAGTGTGCCCGCTCAATCCACCACGGCCCGTCGCGGAGCATGACGCCGTGGAGTGCATCGGCAAACTCAGCAGGTTGCGCCGATATCCCGTGAAAGGAATGGCAGGCGAGGATCTTGACGCTGCTCATGTGACCTATGCGGGCCTGCTCGGCGATCGTGTTTACGCTTTCATTGATGCGGAAGGCCCCGCAACATTTCCCTGGATGACCGCGCGCAAAGGGCGCGATATGATTTTGTTCCGCTCGCGGTTTCTCAATGCGTTGCCCATCGAATCAGAGATCTTTTCGGCGAATTACGCTGCAGAGGTAACCACGCCGGAAGGTGAAACCCTGCGAGTGGACGATCCGAAGCTAAAGCAGCTGCTCGAGAAGCGCTACCAGAAGACGCTTGAGTTCCGCCATTCCGAGCGGAGCATGATGGACCTGGCTCCGATTTCTGTGTTTGGCCTTGCGACGGTGCAGGCACTTTCCGAGGAAACCGGAATCGAATTGAATCCGCTGCGATTCCGCGCGAATTTTTATGTGGAGTGGGCGACAGGCGGACCGTTTTTTGAGGACAGCCTTGTGGGCCGCGAGCTGCGGATCGGCGAGTCGGTTGCAATTCGGATTGTGAAAAAGGATGGCCGCTGTGTCATGATAAATCTGGACCCGGACACGGCGGAGGCTTCTCCTGTAGTGCTGGAAAGAGTGGCTCGCCATCACGAGGGATGCTCCGGAGTGTACGGCGCGGTGCTGCGAGAAGGTGTTGTGCGCACGAACGATCCGGTATATCTGGCGTAGGTGACGGCCAAGGCCGAGGAACACAATCGCCGATGAGAATCACACAAGAAGAAGCGCTCAAACTTTTTAATTCCGATGACCTGATTGGCATCGGAATGGCGGCGAACGAAGTGCGCCGCAAGAAAACCGACCCGCGCGTGGTCACCTACCAGATTGACCGCAACATCAACTATACGAATTTCTGCACGGAGTATTGCTCGTTCTGCGCATTCTACCGGCCGCTGGGCGCGAAGGATGGCTACATTCTCTCGCTCGAAACGATCTACGAGAAGATCCGGGAGATGATCGAGATTGGCGGCACAGGTGTGCTGATGCAGGGCGGCCTGCATCCGGACCTGCGAGTTGAGTTTTACGAGAACATGCTGAGCTCGATCAAGCAGAAGTTTCCGCAGGTGCATCTGCACTGTTTTTCGGCGCCTGAAATTCTGTGCATCGCCGAGGTTTCGGGGCTTTCTGTGCGCGATACGATTGCGCGCTTGCGCGATGCCGGTCTCGATTCGATTCCGGGCGGCGGCGCGGAAATTCTCGACGACGAAATTCGCGCGCGCATTTCGCGGCTGAAGTGCCGGTCCGACGAATGGGAAGACATGCATCGCATCGCGCACTCGCTCGGGATGCGTACGACGGCGACGATGATGTTCGGCTGCGGCGAGGATTATCGCCACCGCGTGAATCATCTCGAACGCCTGCGCCGGATTCAGGAGGATACGGGCGGGTTTACGGCGTTTATTCCCTGGATTTTTGCGCCGGAGAATACTCCGCTCGGGAAGAAAATTCCTGAAGCAACCGCTTTCGATTATTTGAAGACGCTTGCCATCAGCAGGCTGTATCTCGACAACATCGATCACATTCAGTCGAGCTGGCTCACACCGGGAATCAAGATTTGCCAGGTAGGGCTGCAGTTTGGCGCGGACGATGTGGGCAGTATTTTGATTGAAGAGAACGTGGTTTATGCGGCCGGTGTGCGCAACCGAACGAATGAAGCGGAACTGCGGCGGATTATTTCCGATGCCGGATACATTCCTGCGCAGCGCGACACGCTATATCGCTCGTACGTTCTAAAAAACGCTGCTTAGAATTTCTGCTGTAGAACTAAGGTTTATCACTGCGGACACTGCGGAATTCGATTGCGATTTCCGCGCCTTCCGGTAAATCGAGCGGTTCGATTGGAACTAGCACACCGTTGGCGAATCGAGCGCGAATCCTTCGTGGTTCAACCCTTGAAGTTTGCGCGGGAAGCGAGTTTGCGCGTGATTCTGAAGTCGTGCTACCCGTGCCGGCGAATTGCGACACGCCCGCTTGATCGAGAGCCACATTGGCCAGCGCGTCGGCGTCGCGATTTAATTCGCGGCGGACGTGCTCGATGGCAAAGTATCCGAGCTGCTTCGCCATTTTCGATGCGCGCTCGTGTAGCGGCTTCAAATCGGCGCTTTTCACTTTGTAGCGGCCCTGCATCTGGCGAACGAGCAACTCGGAATCGCTGCGGATCCGCAGCGCGGAGATGTTGTGGCTCGTCGCGTAATCGAGAGCTGCGAGGAGCGCATAGTACTCGGCGACATTATTCGTTTCGCGGCCGATATTTTTCGCGAGTTCGAGGATTGTTTTTCCGCTCGGATCGCGGATGACGACCGCATAAGAAGCCGGACCCGGATTGCCGCGCGATGCTCCATCAATATTCGCGATATGAACCCCCGCGGGCAGTGCGGCGGCATGCGATTCAGAAAAAAGACGCGCGCTCGAGGGCGGCGTGGTTTTTGAAGAACGCTTCATCAGTGGCGGGTGCTCCCGAGGGTGTGGCGGGCAATCAAGATTCCGGCGCTAATTTTCACCGGTGGAAGAGGCGGAAGCAGACGCGCCAGAAGTCTGCGGCTTGTGATCGTCGAGCGGCGGCACCGCAGTGGGCTCGATGTAGTAGAGAATTCGAGTGCACGTCTCGCAGTGAAATAAATCCTCGTTGTTGGCATTGCGCATCTTTTGAAACACGTGCGGGCGGATTTGCATGCCGCAGAGCGAACACTTCTCGCTGTCCACTTCGGCGAGAGCAACACCGCCGTGCCTTTTCGCGATGCGTTCGTAGTGATCGAGCAGATCTTCAGGAATTTCCGACGTAACGCGTTTGCGATCAGCCTCGACCAGCGCCAAATCCTTTTCGGCCGCAGCTTTTTCCGATTCGCTTGCGGCGCGCTGCGTGCGAACGGATCCTTCCACTTCTTTCAGTCTCTGCTCGGCGGCCTTGATGCGACGGTCGTACTCTTCGCTGGCCACCATCTGCTCAAGGAGGCGATCTTCGGCTTTCGCAATCTCCTCTTCGGCCATTTGTACTTCGTGCTGAAGCGCTTTGTAAGCTTCGTTGGTTTTTATCTGGGCCGTCTGGTCGCGATATTTGCGGACGCGTTCCTTGTACTGCTCAACGTCCAGCTCGTATTTCTTGCGGTCTTTTATCGTGGCGAGTTGCTCGGCTTTGCTCTGCTCGAGCTCGGTTTTTGCGGCAGCGATGCGGGCATCGAGATCAGCGATTTTCTTAGGAAAAGCGGCCAGGCGGGCGCGAACGTCGTTTAACCGCACGTCTACGCTTTGTAATTCGAGGAGGTTCTGGAGAACCTTTAGCACAGAACGCCATTCTAGCATATGCGCAGGGATGCTCGCAGAGGCGCCAAAACGCTGGGCGGTGGCTCTATGCGAGGCTTGATTTAAGAAATGCGATCGCGCGGCGCCAGGAGTCTGCTTGCGCTTCCGCGTCAGCCGCTGCTGTACCGCCAAACGAATAGCGAGCGTTGCGGAGATGAGGATTTCGCGAGGCGCGAGCGGTGGTTGGCAGGTAGGGATATCGAAGCATATGGCCGGCGTTCGGGTAATGGAGGTGCTCGACGCGGTGTGCGAACCCGTGTTGTTTTAAGCGCGCGACGATTGCTTCGCTCATTTCCTCTGCCGGCCAGAGGTGATCGTCGCCGCTCGAGATGAGCATGATCGCACCGTGAATCCGTTCGACTGGAATTGCGGCTGCCGCCACGGCTTTTGAATTTCGCAGCCCAGCACCGAAGAGATCACGGAACATGACGGGCCGCTTCAGCAGGGCCACGGGGATGGCGGAGTGGAAAATAAATTGGCGAAGCGGAAGGGGAACGAAAGGAATTGCCTCACCGTTGTGCGTCCATGACGGAGGCAGCTCCCCGGTTTGCTTGTCGCGTCCGCCAGCCGCCCAGACCACACTGCTCGGCGCATAAGCTACAACCGTGCGAATTTGCGGAAATCGAGTGGAAAGCAGCAGAGCAAGCTCAGCCCCGCGTGAAACGGCAAGCAGGCCGAGCCGCTGCGCATCAACTTCAGGCTGTGCGCTGAGCCATCCAAACGCCGCCTCGAAGTATTCCAGTGGAATGTGGTGAAGCCACGTGGGCAAAGGCGGGGTGCCGAAATAAGCGAGCGCAAACGCAGCGAAACCGTGGCGAGCGATTAACGCAGCCTTGTCGAGATCGAAGCCACCGCCCGAGCCACTGAGAACGATCACAACGGGAAGCTGATCGCCGGCCTTCGCGCCCGGCGGCAGAAATAGTCGGCCAACGGCGTGCGTGCTATTCGTTGCTGGTTCGCCTGGCACCTGCAAATCGCGCGTTTGAGTGCCGGGCGCGAGATAATCCCTTTCGAAGTGCGTGGCGGCTATCACGCGCTCGGCTGATCGAATCTCCAGTGCCACTTTGTTCGCGGTGACATTCTTTTTCACGAACGTCGCGCGGCCACCCTCCTCCGCACCTTCAAGGTTCATCGACCAGAACAAGCCCATCGGCGATACACCACGATAGTTGCCGCTTAGCGGTTCCTGCGATTTGACGTCAACGATACCGGAGGAATTTGCAGCGAAGATCGCATGCGAACTCCACACGCGCTTGTCATCGTCCTCGGTTGAGGCGCGGATCGTCACAGTTTCGCGCGGCTTCAAACCGAGAATTCGGATGGTCAATTCGTTGTCGATAAATGCTGAGGCGGGTGAAGTTTCGAGGCGAACGCCACTCGGCGCGGCCACACTCGTGATGGAAGGCGTCGTCAAAGCATTGATTTATAACATACCTACGAACCGATCGAACCACCCTGGCGGATGAGTCTTTTTCAGAGCCTCTACCGTATTACGGATATGATGGGCACCGCCGCATTGCGATGGGAGGGAGGCGTGGGGCTCGAGGCCGATGTTGCTCAGCTTCGGCGTGGCGACCTGGATGCGCTCTCGACGCTGGTATCGCGATATCAGAATCGGCTGTATCGCTTTCTCTTGCGGCTCGTGCGTGACCGGAGCGAAGCGGAGGATCTTTTTCAGCAGACCTGGATTCACGTGGCGGAAAAAATCCGTCGCTTCGATCCCAGCCGAAATTTCGACGCCTGGCTGTTCACGGTGGCGCGCAATCTGGCGATTGACCACCTTCGCCGGATTCGGCCGTCGAGTTTAGATCAGCCGATTTTGGAAGATGAATCTCAGGAGACTCCGCTCGATCGGTTGGTAGCGCATGGTCCGGCGCCGCTCGACCGCATTCTCGAAAACGAGCGGGCGAGCCGCGTGGGAATGGCGCTCGACGAACTGCCGTTCGCCTACAGGGAAGTGATGACGCTACGATTCGAAGAAGAAATGAAGATCGAGGAGATCGCACAGGTGCTCGGCATTCCGCTTTCCACCGTGAAATCCAGGCTGCGCCGTTCGCTCGAGCAGATGCGCAACAGCCTGGAAACGCGCTATGCCGGGGAGAATTGGCGATGAGCGCATCGAGCGATATGTCGAAGAACCTTTCAGTGACCGAGCACAACAAGATTCGCGAGATGCTGGCGCTGGCTGCCGCGGACGCACTCGAGCCGAACGAATCGGAACTGGTGATGCATCACGCGCGGACTTGCCCACAATGTTCGGCTGAGATGGAGCAATGGCAACTTTTGTCTCGCGGTCTGCGGCAGCTGCCAACGCCGCAACCCTCGCCAGACCTGGTGCAAAGAACCTGTGCGCGAGCCGAAGCGCGACTGATTGACGAACGCGAGAACGCCTGGAATCGGCGCGTAATGATTTCTCTAGTGCTGTTTGCGTGGGCACTGACGCTAACGAGCTGGCCAATCGTGCGGCTTGCAAGCGGCGGCCTTCTGAGCCTGCTTGACCCGCGACTGAATCAGTCGTGGCTGGGATTTGCGGGATTCACGTCGCTCGTGTGGCTGACGGGCGGAATCGCAGCCGTTTTGCTGGCACGCCATCAACGGCGGGAAAGGAGCCTGGCATGAGCCGCTTCAGCGATGGACTAAAGATAATTCCCCGGACGGCGTGGGTCATTGGGGCCGTTTGCTACCTCGGTGTGGCGACGCTGGCGTTGACTGTCTTCATCCCCGGCGACAAGGAAATGAAGTACTGGCCATTCGCGGGGAAACTGGCCTTTGCCTTCGGTCCTTTTCTTTTCGCCTATGCCTGGGTTCTGCTGATTGGCTATGTGTACGCCGATGCAAAGCGCCGCGGCATGCGTTATGCGATGTGGATGTGGCTCGCAGCATTAATCCCCAACGGCATCGGGATCATCATCTACTTCCTTCTGCGCGATCCGCTGCCGCGCCCGTGTCCTGGATGTTCAGCACCGGTAAAATCTGGATTTGTTTTCTGCCCTTACTGCGGGACGGCGATGAAGCCCACTTGCCCCAATTGCGGTCGTGCTGTGGAGCACGGCTGGGCGAATTGTCCGGAGTGCGGTTCAAAATTACCTGCCGTGACTACGTCTCCTCGCACAGCGTAGCGGCACACTAGCGAGGAGGGCGCGGAGCCCTATGGCGCCGGCTGCACCTGCATCGTCTGATCAACCGACCAGTTGGAGCAGCCGGGATTCGTGGCAGGCGTGCATTTTGCAGTCACCTGAAAGCCAGACGCCGACGTCTCCACTTCGTAGGAATATCCGTCGCGACCATCCCTCAGCATTGACATCGCACCGGCCGACTTCAATTCCTCGAGCGAGCCATACGATCCGTGTTCCGCCTGGTAGGCCCGTTCGGCCTGTGCGATCGCAAGCAGGTCGTTCTTCACGCCCACCACGCTGATCGTCTGCATCGGCGTGCCGGTCTCCGACGATTGCATTTTTGAAAAGTACAGCCTGTAAGCCAGCACCGAAATCAGCGCTACTACGAGAAGTCCAGCCAAACTTCGCATTGTCACCTCGCAACGAAATCCGCCATCAACAAAAGTCCAGATCGAGCCATGTCGAGGTTACGACGGCCTTTACCCCGCCGCAATCAATCGCGAAGTAGCCTTTTCCTGTTGGTATACGTCTAAATACGGGTGGCAGGCAGAAGAAGTCGCGCAGAGAGCTGCGGGGAACAATCCTCCGGGCAAATTTGACAGCCGCAATGAGCGTCTAGGATACTGGAGAATCTTCTCTCGGTTGCAGGCGGTTCTGATAACGGGCTTATCTTTACCGCAAGCCTTTCCGCCTTGCGAGCATCACGCGCAATAAATCCCTCGGGATGGGAGTTATCGGTTTATGAGGACTAGAAGTCGCTTCGCTATGGCTGTGCTGTTCGTAGCGGCATTGGCTGGATCGCTCGCCGCGCAGGGAAAACAAGACAAACCGGAAGAGGTTCGGCCCCCGAAGCTTAATTTCACCACGCACACGCTTGCTAATGGCTTGCAAGTGATTCTGCTCGAGGATCACGCCGCTCCGGTGATCAACCTGCAAGTCTGGTATCACGTCGGCGCGAAAGACGAGCAACCCGGCCACACCGGCTTTGCGCATCTCTTCGAGCATTTGATGTTCAAAGGCTCGGCGCACGTTGGCCCGGACGAACATTCCCGCATCATCGAAGCTGCCGGAGGATTCGATAACGCCAGCACGTACGACGACTACACGAATTTCTTCGAGACGTTCCCGAGCAACTATCTCGAGCGCGTTCTCTGGCTCGAAGCCGACCGCATGGGTAGCCTCAATGTGGACGAGGCGAATTTCAAATCCGAGCGCGAGGTGGTGGAAGAAGAGCGCCGCGTCCGCGTCGATAATCAGCCCTACGGCCTGCTCGAAGAGGATCTTCGTGCCGCTGCGTTCACAGTCCATGGCTATCACCACACGGCGATTGGAAGCATAGCCGACCTCGACAAAGCCACCATCGAGGACGTGCGTGCCTTCTTCAACACCTTCTACAAGCCGAACAACGCGACGCTGATCATCGTCGGCGATTTCAAATCTGACGAAGCACTCGGCTGGGCCAAAAAATATTTTGAAGGAATCCCGGCCTCCGCAAAGCCGATTCCGCGGATCGATAAGCCCGAGCCCGCGCAAACGGAGGAGCGCGTGGTGAACAAGTCCTACTCCAACACGCCCCTTCCCGCGGTTGTGATCGGTTACAAAATTCCAGCCCGTTATGCGGCGGGTTCCTATTCCTTGGATTTAGCCTCTAATATCCTGGCCGGAGGCGAGAGTAGCCGCCTGTACCAAACGCTGGTTTACAAAGACCAGATCGCCGTGCAAGCCGCAGGCTTCGGCAATTTCACCGAGGATCCGAACCTGTTCTGGGCCTACGCCATCATGAATCAGGGTCACACCGCCGAAGAGGGTCGAAAGGCGGTGGTCGCCGTGCTCTACGAACTCAAAACAAAGCCGGTCGAGGCGCGAGAATTCGATAAGGCCGAGAACCAGGAGATTTCCGGATTTATCCTGGGACGAAATACCGACGAGGAAAAAGCCGTCGCTCTCGGAGCAGCAGCCGTGATTGGAAAGGATCCCGACCTCGTAAATACCGAGCTCGGTCACTATCTGAAGCTGACTCCGGCAGACATACAGCGCGCGGCGGAGGAATATTTTGTCGCCCAGCACGCCACAGTTCTGCTCGTAAAGCCGGCGGCGCAGTGATGGAACACGCGGCCGAAAGCTTACGCCATACAATTCGAGCAGTGATCCAGGAGCAACGATGAAGAGGTTCGCGGTGCGCCAATGGCTGATCTTGTTTGCGCTGGTCAGTCTCACGGGCGCTGCGGTGTTCGGTCAGCAGACGTCTGCGCCACCTGCAGAAAAGCATCCAGCCACGCAGCAAGACCAAAAGGACGGCACCGGCGTCATCCCTCCCGGCGTAAAACTCGACCCTCACATGCCCGGCCCGGGCGCTCCGACGCCATATCACTTTCCTTCGGCTGCTACGAAGACTCTTCCTAATGGGCTGAAGGTTTTCGTGGTCAGTGATCGCAGCGAACCCTCCGTTGCCGCGAGACTTATCATTTTCTCGGCAGGAGGTATCGACGACCCGGCGGGAAGTCCAGGCGTCGCTCAGATGACCGCAAACCTGCTGACGCAGGGAACCAAGCGGCGGTCGGCTCAAGACATCGCTGACGCGATCGATTTTGTCGGCGGCCAGCTGACAGCGCAGGCAGGCAAGGACGCGACGACCATTACGCTCAATGTCGTAAAGAAGGACCTGAATCTCGGACTCGATCTGATGTCCGACGTTGTGCTCCATCCGGCATTCAAGCCCGAAGAACTCGACCGCCGCCGCGAACAACTTCTCTCCTCTCTCACGGTGCAATATTCGAATCCCGATTACCTCGCGTCGCTCACGTTCAATCACGTGGTGTATAGCGGCTCGCCCTATGGCTGGCCGATCGAAGGAACACCCGACACGGTTAAAAAGTTGAAGAGCGAGGATCTCGCCAAATTCCACGACGCGCACTATGCGCCGAACCAAGGATTCCTCGCGTTCGCAGGAGATATCTCTCCAGAGGAAGCATTTGCGTTGACGGAAAAATACTTTGGAGATTGGGCCAAAATCGATTTGCCCGCCGCAACGCCTGCCGTGCCCGCTCCAATTTCCGGCCAGCACATCTGGCTCATTGACAAACCTGACGCGGTGCAGACGCAGATTCGCGTCGGCAAGCTTGGTGTGCGGCGCGCGGATCCCGAGCTAATTCCGCTGCAAGTGACGAACCGGATCTTTGGCGGCGGATACAACAGCAGGCTGAACACGGAAGTTCGCGTAAAAAAGGGTCTTACCTACGGAGCATTTTCCTCTTTCACGCCGCGTCGTTTCGCCGGATCTTTTACCGCCGGAACTTTTACTCGCACTTCGGCAACGGTAGAAGCTACAAAGCTCGTTGTTGATCTCATGGCCAAAATATCCACGGGAGACATCACACAAAAAGAGCTCGATTTCGCCCGAGACTATCTGGCCGGCGTTTATCCCATCGAGACCGAAACCGCCGAGCAGGTGGCGGATCGTATTCTCACGGCCGCCGCTTTCGAATTGCCCGCGGATTACAACAGCACCTATCCGGAGCACGTCCGCTCGGTTTCGGTGAGTGAGGCGAAGACGATCGCGCAACGTTATTTCACGACGAAGGATCTCGACATCGTGCTCGTGGGAAACGTCAGCCAGTTTCGCGATGAGCTGAAAAAGGAATTTCCTGGCGCGCAATTCACGGAAATTGCGGCGGATCAACTTGATGCCACTCGGCCGGATCTTCGCAAACCTGCCCAGGCCTCGGCGGCACTCACGCCTGAAGCTCTCGCCAAAGGTAAAGAGATTCTGCTGGCGGGCGCGAAAGCCGCTGGTGGCGATGCGCTCGCGTCGGTGAAAAGCCTTGCAATGAACGAAAGCGGCGGCATGTTCAATCAGGGTAACGAAGCGCCGATCAAAGTCTCCTGGCTCGTGTCTTATCCGGATCGCTCGCATGGACAAGTGGAATTTCAGGGGCAGACGATCATGCAGGTTTGCGATGGAAAATCTGCATGGCTCCAGTTTCCCGATAAGGTCGTGGACGCGTCGCGGTTCCTTCCCGAGTTCGAACGGGGAATCGCGATGTTCGGCGGCGGATGGGGTGCCTACCAGCGGGTTCTCGAAGGCAAGCTTGCCGGGCAGTTTATAGGCGAAGAGGAAATCGACGGTAAGAAAGCGGAAGGCGTTCAGCTCGAAGCGCCGTTCAATTCAGTGAAGTTGTATTTTGATCCCACTACGCATCTGCTCGCGGCCGCCCACTATCAGTCCGAAGGCCAGCACGGAATGGTGGACAACGACCAGCGCTGGGGCGACTACCGAACCTTGGATGGGAAGCAGTTCGCCTACACGACGACAATTTTTCGCGATGGCGCGAAGTTTCTGGAATCTCACATCGTCGAGGTCAACCTCAATTCTAAAATCGACGAGTCGCTATTCGTGAAACCCGAGGCGCCTGCCGCGAAGTGACTCCGCGCTACTTCACTGTCAGAACCACTTTGCCGATGTTCTTCCGCTCCTGGATGAACCGATGAGCGGCCGCAGCATCCGCCAGTGGAAACGACTTTCCAATCACCGGTTTGATCTTGCCCGCCTCGTACATTCGGAAAAGCTCATCGAGTTCTTTGCGCAGAAGCGCGCCGCGGGCTTGCAAGCGCCCGAGATTCACTCCGATTACCGTCAGGTTCTCGCTCATCATTTTCAGCGGGTGAAACTTCGGCGTTTCGAGCAGAGCCTTCAATCCACGCATCCAGCTTCGTTTTCCATCCGGGCCCGCCGCGGCGGAAAAGCCGAACACCACAAGCCTGCCCGTGGGACCAAGGCACGCCTGGCTTTGCGCGAACGATTTTCCTCCGATCGGATCCATCGCCATTTCGATTCCGTCCGGCGCGAATTTTCGCACGGCCTTGACGATGTCGCCCTTGGTGTAATCGATCGGATGGTCCACGCCAATCTTTCGCAGATATTCCTGTTTCGTGGGACCGGCCGTTCCAAACGTCACCAGGCCGCGCGCCTTGGCCAATTGGATTGCGGCAATTCCTACACCTCCGGCGGCTCCGTGCACCAGTATTCGATCGCCCGCCTGCAGGTTTCCCATCACGAACATCGAATGATAGGCCGTCAGATAGTTCACGGGAATCGCTGCGCCCTCTTCGAACGACATGCTAGCGGGCAGCCGGTAGGCCATCGACGCGGGAACCGCAACCCAGCCGGCGTAGGCGTTGAAGTGAGGGAAAGCAGCAACGGCGTCGCCAGGACGCAACGGCTCGCCTTGTTCCGTTTCCCGCTTTCCGCCTTCCACCACCTTTTCAACAACCCCGGCGATTTCAATTCCCGGGACGAACGGCGGTTTTGGCGTGCCCGGATAAATTCCCATCCGCTGCAGGAGGTCCGCGAAGTTGATGCCGACCGCTTTCACGCGAATCAACACTTCGCCCGGTTTTGGCTGCGGGTCGGGCACTTCCTGCGACTCAAAAACTTCCGGTGGCCCGTACCCCCTTACGACCATTGCGCGCATCTAAGCTCCTTCAAGCAATTTTCAGTGAATCTCGGCTGCTCTTGCAATCGCCGGGGAGAAAAATTGGCCCCGGCTTTTTATTTGGGAATGTACGCATCCTATCTTAAACTGTTGGACTTTGCCTGACGATGAAACCCACACCGACGCATAGAAGTTTGATTGCAGCACTCGCGGTCTTCCTCGCAGCCTTCGCGGCTTTTGCCAAAGACCAGCACGCGAAGGCTACCGAAGCGCCCGCCATCCTGGCCACCATGCAATCCGAGCTCGATCGCTCCATGGCCGGGTACGCGAAGGCAGACCCGCCCGTTTACTTCATCAGCTACACGATCGCCGATCGCGAATATTCCGAGGTGTCCGGTTCCAACGGCGCCCTACTTTCTAGTACTGAAAATCACGCGCGATGGCTCGAGGTCCAGACTCGCGTGGGAAGCTTCAAACAGGATGATACGCATAAGCTTGGTGACCGGCAGCCCAGTTGGACCAGCCCCGGCACGTCCATGATTCTCGACGACGATCTGCCCGTTCTCTCGCGCGAAATCTGGCGCGAGACGGACAAACAATATCGCGCCGCGTCCCAGGCTCTGATCAAAGTGAAGACGAGCCAGCAGGTGCAGGTGCAGACCGCCGAGGGCGCGGCGCCTGATTTTTCTGCCGAAGCGCCGCGGACTTACACCGGGCCGCATGTCGAGATGCGGGTGGACCGTGCTCCGTGGGAAGCGCGCGTCCGGAAATACACGGCAGCATTCAGCCAATCGCCCGCCGTCCTGAATTCCATTGTCACTTTTACCGCGCTCGCTGCGAACCAGTACGAAGTAACGAGCGAGGGCACGAAGCTTGCATTCGGACAGATTCACTATCGCCTCGAACTCTACGTTCAAAGCAAAGCTCCAGATGGAATGGACATCAATCGCTACAACAATTTCGACTGGCTCACCCCGAAAGACGCTCCCGACGATAAGACCGTGCTCGAGCACATTCAGACGATGATCCAGGAGACTGAAGCGCTCGACAAAGCGCCGCTCGTAGATCCTTACGCTGGCCCTGCATTGCTCACCGGCCGCGCGGCCGCAGTTTTCTTTCACGAAGTGTTCGGGCATCGCGCCGAAGGTTTCCGCCAGAAGGACATCAACGAAGGCCAGACGTTCACCAGCAAAATCGGCGAACAGATTCTGCCGGATTTCCTCTCCATTAAGGACGATCCCACCGAATCGCTCTTCGACGGCCAGATGCTGCTCGGAAATTACCTTTACGACGACGAAGGCGTGAAAGCGGAAAACGTCCTGCTTGTGGATCACGGTGTGTTGAAGACTTTTCTCATGTCTCGTTCGCCGCTCGTTGATATTCCCCATTCGAACGGGCACGGTCGGCGTCAATTGGGATTTGTCCCCGTAGCGCGCCAGGGCAATTTGATTGTCTCTAGTACGAATACGATGACGAACGAGCAGCTTCGCGCAAAGCTCATCGAATTGGTGAAAGCGCAGGGCAAGCCGTTTGGCCTGCTGATTGACGACATCGCCGGCGGATTTACGTTCACTGGCCGCGGCCAGCCTCAGGCCTTTCAGGTCCTTCCGCTTGTCGTTTACAAAGTGTTTCCCGATGGCCGCCCCGATCAGCTCGTTCGCGGCGTAGACATCGTCGGCACCCCGCTCGTCTCACTCACCAAAATAGTCGCCACCGGCAACAAGCCGGAAATCTTCAATGGTTACTGCGGCGCGGAATCCGGCTCGGTGCCGGTTTCGGCTGTCGCCCCTGCGATTCTGATCTCCGAGATGGAAGTACAAAAGAAAGAGACGTCCACGGATCGGCCTCCGATTTTGCCGCCGCCCGCGCACGACCCAGAATCACAGGGGCAGAAGCAGTGAGAAAAATCGCGACCGCAATTTCACTCTGGATGTTCGCGTTCTCACTTCCGGCCTTAGCTGCCCATACGAAACCAGCAGTCGCAGCCGGCCCGGTCCCGGCCAACTTAAAGCCTCAAGCTTCCCAGCAAACTGCTGACAACGATCAGACGCTTCGCGCCATGCATGATGAGATGGAAAGAAACCGCGCGCGCCTCCAGTTGCCCGGCGTCGAAAAGCCGTTCTACCTCGAATACAGGCTCCTCGATGTGGACGTCCGCGCCATCACGGCGTCCTTCGGCGACCTGGTCTCTTCCACGACAACGCGCAATCGCTTCATGAGCGTTGACGCGCGCATCGGCGACTACCACCTCGACAGCTCCAATTTCGTCAGCGAAGACGGCTTTCAGGGCTTCCTCGGTTCCACAGGCGAAGTGGGCATCGACCACGATTACAACTCCTTGCGCCAGGACCTCTGGCTCGCCACCGATCAAGCCTACAAAGAGGCGGCCACGCAGATGTCGCTCAAGCAGGCATTCCTGCGCAGCCTGACGAAGCCGCCCGAGATCGACGACTTCTCGCAGGAGCACGCCACCGTCAAGATCGATCCGCGCGAATTGCCGGACTGGACTTCACGCAAGTGGGAAGAGGAAGCGCGCGCAGCGTCGGCCGCTCTCAAAAGTTTCCCGCAGCTCTACGGCACGCGGGTGAACTACTACTTCGTCTACACCACGTACTACCTGATGAATAGCGAAGGCACCGAGCTTCGCACCTCGAAAAGTCTGGCCGCCGTCGAAGCGGCGTTTGATACGCAAGCCGACGATGGCATGCCGCTTCACAACTATTACGCGATCTATGTTGCCAAGCCCGGTGACATTCCAGATTCCGCCACAATTTTCAAAGGTCTCACGCAAGCCGGCTCAGAATTGATGCAGCTCCGCTCGGCCCCGCTGGTTCCCGACTACACCGGCCCTGTCCTTTTCGACGCCTCCGCATCAGGTTCCGTGCTCGCGCAAGTGATGGCTGCCTCGCTCTCCGGCGCACGCCCTCCGCTTTCCATGATGGGGGCCTTCGACCAAATCATGGATCGCATGGGCGGCCGCAGCGAATGGACGGGTCGCGTAAACACGCGAGTCCTCCCGCCCAGCGTGTCGCTCATTGATGACCCTACGATGTCCGCGTTCCAGGGCCATCCGCTACTCGGTCAATACGAGATTGACGATGAAGGCGTGAAAGGACAGCGCGTCGAACTTGTACAAAATGGCGTTCTGAAAAATCTCCTCATGTCGCGCAGGCCGGGGCCCGAATTCCAGGCCTCGAACGGCCACGCCCGCTCGGCCATGCTCTCCGACACCAAGCCCCTCGCCAGCAATCTGATTTTCCAGTCCTCGGAAGCATCCAACGCCGCCGACCTGCATAAAAAATTCGTGGATGCCTGCCGCCAGGACGGCCACGAATGGTGCCTCGAAATAAAACGCATGGATAACCCCGCCCTTTCCTCGCTCGGCCAGCAGGATTTCTCCGATTTCCTCGGCTCGATTGCCGGTGGCGTTGCCAGCGGCGAACGCATGCCGCTGCTCTATTACCGTGTCTACGTCGCAGACGGCCGCGAGGAATTAGTCCGCGGCGGACACATCGAAGGCCTAACGTTGCGCTCGCTGCGTAATATGCTCGCAATCGGCGACGATCTCGCCGTCTACGATTACATGCAGAATCCCGCAGCAGGTTTCGCAGGCACCGCTCTCGGCTCGTTCGGCGGAATTCAGGGAGGAATCCCCAGCTCCATCGTCGCCCCATCCCTGCTTCTCGAAGAAGTGGAAGTCCGCGGATTCCACGGCGAGCCGCGCCGCCTGCCGCTCGTCCCGGCGCCGACCCTGAAATAACCGTCTCGCGCGACATCTCCCCTGCTCACCGCTGTTCCCCGAGGCGTTGAGCGTATAATCGCCGGACGCTACTCCAATAGCATCGCCTGACCCGCGCCGAAATGACCGAGCCTCTCGAAAAAGCCACGCACGAAAAGCGCCTTGCCGCTCTCGCCTCCGTCGGCTCTGCAATCATTCTAGTTGGCCTGAAAATTTTCCTCACCATCATCACTGGCAGCCTCGGAATTCTATCCGAGGCGCTGCACTCGATCCTCGACCTCATTGCTGCAATCATCACGTTCTTCTCCGTTCGCGTTGCAGACAAGCCCGCCGACGCTGACCATCTCTACGGCCACGGAAAAGTGGAAAGCTTCTCCGCCTTTGTCGAAACCGCGCTGCTCATTCTCACGGCGGTTTACATCATCTGGGAAGCGGTCCACCGCCTCATCTCTCATTCCGTGCATATTCACCCGAGCTTGCAAGCCATCGTCATTCTCGGAATCTGTATGGTGGTGGACCTTATCCGTTCTCGCAGGCTCACTCGCGTTGCCCGCAAATATCCCAGCGAAGCCCTCGAGGCCGACGCGCTGCATTTCTCCACCGACGTCTGGAGCACCTTCGTCGTAATTCTCGGCATCACCGGTGCCTGGATCGGCCTGAAGTACGACATTCCATGGCTCGGCATGCTCGATGCCTTCGCCGCCCTGGCTGTCGCCGGCGTCATCATCTGGATCGGCTCGCGTCTCGGCAAAAAAACCGTCGACGCGCTGCTTGATGTCGCCCCCAGCGGCCTCCAGCAGCAAATCGCCGCCGCGGTTGCCAACACGGAAGGCGTCCTGCGCAGCGAGCGCGTCCGTGTCCGCCGCTCCGGCCAGCGCTATTTCGTTGATGTCACGATCAGCGTTCCGCGCACCTCCAGTCTCGAGCAAGCACATCTCGCCAGCGACGCCGTCGAGCAGCATATCGGGCGAATCGTGCCGAATGCGGACGTGGTCGTCCATGTGGAGCCACGCGCACGCAGCGACGAGGATCTTTTCGAAACGATTCGCGCCGTCGCACAGCGCCGCGGCCTCGCCGTTCACGAACTTTCAGCCCATCAGTTTGAAGGCCGCCTCTTCATCGAGTTGCATCTTGAAGTAAACGAAGGCTCCAGCCTGCGCGAAGCGCATCGCAGCGCCACGGAACTAGAAGAAGACATCCGCCGCGCCACCGATCCCCGCGCCCGCGTAAATATTCACATCGAGCCTCTGGGCGCTCGCATCGCCGGCGCCGAAGAAATGAAAGGCCTGTCGCGATCGGTTCAGCAGTTTCTCAATTCGCTTCAGTCGGAATACCACGAGCTGATTGACTGCCACGAGGTGCATGTCCGCAGCGTCGATCACAAAATTCTCGTTTCCTGCCACTGTGCAATGGACGGCGGCCTCCCCATCACCGAGGTCCACGACATCACGGCCGCCCTCGAAGACCGCGTGAAGGAACGCTTTCCGCAAATTTTCCGCCTCACGATTCATCCCGAGCCGGTGGAAGAAAGCTGACTCCGCCGCGCGAACGGCTGTGCTGCCAACGCGATCAAAGCCGGGAAACATTCCAGCACGTATCGCGGCTCAGGCGCTTCCACGTAAATTGAAAAGAAGATCGTCCGCACCAGAATAAATACAACTAGCAGGGCCCACCCAGGCCGGCCGCGCGCCAGCCACATGCCCCAGATCGCCAGTGTGAGATAAAACGCATTCGTCGCCACCAGCGAAAGCGTCACGAGCAGATCCGCGCGGTCCTCGTCCCATTCCACTCGCAACGGCCAAATGCGACCCGAAACCGGCAATAGCTCAACCCGCGGCGTGAACCAGATCGCCAGCGTCCGCAAAAACGGAACCTTTAAATAAGTTCGCAACGGATGCCGCTCGGTTCGCTCCCGCGCAATTTCGCGAAATTGGCTGTCGGTTTCCGCGTCCATCGTGAGGTTCTCATTGTATTTTTCGAAGAGAGCCTCGACGCGTGCCCGCTCTTCGGGAGAATCGTAGGCACTGGCCGGAAGGTCATCCGCCGAGATCGGCTCGTCGTTCACCTTCCAAGTCACCCGGTACACGTCGCGAAAGCGCCACATCCATGTGCTGGTCCAATCGGTCAATCCAAGTGGCGTATACTCGCCCGGCAATTCGCTGTAGCGCGGCGCGAGAAACTGCACTTTGTGCAGCACTCTCCAATTTCTCGCAGCCCACGGCAAAAGCGGCAAAACCATGCCCAGCCCCAGAAAGATTCCCGCTCGCGCCAGCTTTGGCCAATCCTTCGGACGCCACCACCTCCCGCACAATACGAGCCCTGCCGAGATCAATAGCAGCGGTGTTTCCGGCCGCACCAGTGTGCCGAACCCCACCACGATTCCCGCCAGCAGCCATGGATTCACAAAGAACCCATTTGCTGCATACATCGCAGCAGCGTTCGTAGCCCGACGCCCAAGATCCGTCTCAAGCAGCACCAGAATCGCAAGCGCAGTCAAAAAAGTAACCAGCGTCTCCGTGAGCACCACCGCCGGATAATTCGCCGTAAACGGACACAACGCCGCCAGCCACAGCCCTGCGATGAACACGCGTCGTCTCGACTCCGCCGGCGCCAGCCGCTCAGCAATCAGCGCAATCAAGAAACATCCGGCCACATCCAACACAGCTTGCGCCAGCATCACCGCGCGCGGCGATTTCCCCGCGAACGCGAAAATAGCCGCCAAAAACGCAGGATACCCTGGCACGCGCATATCCACAGCTGTCAGCCGGCCGTTCACCGGAAACCCATAAACCCCCTTCTTCAGCCAATTCCAGGCCAGCTCGATGTAGAATGGAGCATCGCCTGATTGCGTCACGGGAAATTTCAGCACGAAATAAATCCTCAGCATCAGCCCCGTCAGTGCGGCAAAAGCGATGTGGATGCGCATCTTAGCTGTAGGAGTCATTGACACGGCATTGGACATGCGATTTGACACGCGATTTGACACGCCGCGAGCGGACGGCTAGCTTGGATTGCCCCAATGCCTGAACGCAAGCCCATTTTCTACGACGAGCAGCGCCGTCGCTGGCGCCGCACTCGCCGCTTTCTCGAGCTTGCAGGCGGATTTTTCACCATCGTTCTCATCATTTTCATCCTCAATGTTATTCGCAACCCCGATCTGCCGGATATTCTTCGCGCCGATACGCATGGCACTCTTCATGCGATTCGCGGCCGCCTGAAGCCCAAGTCCGTTCGCCCCGGCAGAAAACATCGCGTCGCACAGCTTGGTAAGATTCCGCAGAATTACGATCCGCTACGCGCTGCATTCTACGTCAGCTGGGATTCCACCAGCCTGGCTTCTCTCCAGGCCCACTATCACGACCTTGACCTCTTGATCCCGGAAGCCCTGCACGCCGTTTCGCCAGACGGGCGTCTCGACGTTGACCAGGACCCCAAGCTTGTGAATTGGATGCAGTCAATTAAAGCCAAAGGCATCGAGTTGCCTGTGATGTCGATGGTGAACAATTACGACGGCAAGGATTGGAAGGTCAACGAAATGGCGGAAATGCTCGCCCGCCCGGCATCGCGGGAGAAGCTTGCGAAGGCGCTCGAGGCCTTCGCCAACTCCGAGCACGAGCCCGGCATCGTTGTCGATTTCGAAGAAGTTCCCCAGGAAAGCCAGGAGAACTTCCAGCACTTCATTCACGATCTCGCGGTGGCTCTGCACTCGGCCAACCTGAAATTGATGGTCGCCCTTCCCGCTGCCGATTGGAGCTACGACTACAAATATTTTGCGTCGCAAGCCGATGCCATAATCCTGATGAACTACGACTTCCATTGGCCCGCTTCTGCTCCCGGCCCGGTCGTCTCGCAGGATTGGTTTGTTCGCAACATCAACAACATCCTGAAGCTCGTCCCGCCGGAAAAAATCGTGATGGGCATCGCCAATTATGGCTACGACTGGCCGGCGAAGACGAAGGCCGATCCACATCCCGTGGCACAGGCCGTCACATTCCAGCAGGGCGTAATCACCGCTGTGGAATCGCAAACCGACATTGAGTTCGATCCCGATTCTTTGAGCCCCCACTATTCTTATGAGGACGAGCATGACGTTGTCCACAATGTGTGGATGCTCGACGGGATCACCGCCTACAACGAGCTGCGGACCGCCGAGCGCTCGCACGTGCAAGGAACCGCCCTCTGGCGCTTGGGGATGGAAGATCCGTCACTCTGGTATATCTGGGACGCCACTCGCCCGGACGATGCAATCCGCCACAAACTCGAGGACGTTCCTCCGGGCTACGACTTGATCTTGGAAGGCGACGGCGATATCTGGCGCATCACCGCCACTCCGCAAAGCGGGCGGCGCACATTCGATTACGATCCGGATACCGACCTGTTCGATGATGAAACTTTCAAAAGCTACCCGCTCACCTGGCGAATCCAGCAGATGGGCGACATGCCGAAAAAAGTTGCGCTCACCTTCGACGATGGCCCCGATCCGCAATGGACGCCGCAAATCCTCAATATCCTGAAGCAAAAGAACGTCCCCGCATGCTTCTTCGTGATTGGCGAAACGGCGAATCTCGAAACCGATCTCGTGAAGCGTGAGTTTGCGCTCGGCAACGAGGTAGGCAACCACACGTTCACGCATCCCGATTTCGAAGCGATTACGAAATCCCAGCTTCAGATCGAATTGAATCTCACCGAGCTGCTTCTCGAAAGCAGCCTGGGTGTGAAAACTTTGCTCTTTCGCCCGCCCTACGGAATCGATCACCAGCCGGAAACCGCCAGCGAAATCCAGATGCTCCCGATCCCGCAGGCCATGGGATACATCATCATCGGCGCGCGAGTCGATCCCCACGATTGGGGCGAGCCGAATGGCGGTCTTCCGCCGCCTGCGGACACGATCGTGAAGCGTGTACTGGAAGACGCGACAGCCGATAAGGGCAACATCATCCTGATGCACGACGGCGGCGGCGACCGAAGCCACACCGTCGAGGCTCTGCCTCGCGTGATTGATGGGCTTCGCGCCAAAGGCTACGAATTCGTTTCCGTTTCCGCGCTGCTGAATCAAACGCGAGCGCAAGTGATGATGCCGCTCAGCCACGAAGAATGGCTCCTTGCGCGCGCTGACGCTTTCATCTTCGACGTGTTCCGGATGTTTCGCAGCGCAATCGGTTTCATTTTTATCGCCGGAATCCTGCTCGTCAGCGGCCGCGCTCTCGTGATTGGTTTGCTCGCCTTGGTTGAAAAACTCCGGCCCTCTCCCCCAGACCATCCGGGTTACCAGCCCACTGTTTCCGTTTTGATCCCCGCCTACAACGAGGAAGCCGCGATTCTCGACACCGTACGATCCGTCCTCGCTTCGAATTATCCAAAGCTCGAAGTTCTTGTGATTGACGATGGTTCCACTGACCACACCGCTGAATTGGTCCGCGAGAATTTCGGCCGGGATTCGCGCGTGCGTCTCCTGCTACAGCCCAATCGCGGCAAGCCCTCAGCGCTGAACCACGGCCTCGCTGAAGAAACCGGCGAAATCGTCGTTTCCATCGACGCGGATACGATGGTGGACTCCGATGCGATTCCGCTTCTGGCACGCCACTTTGCGGATCCCAACGTCGGTGCCGTTGCTGGCAACGTCAAAGTGATGAACCGCAATCGCTGGCTCACTCGCTGGCAGGCTCTCGAATACATCACCAGCCAAAACCTCGAAAAGCGCGCCTTCGATCTGCTGAATTGCATTCCGGTTGTGCCGGGCGCCGCCGGCGCGTGGCGCGCCGATGTTTTGAAAAGTCACGGAGGATTTTCAGGCGATACGGTTGCGGAAGACACTGACCTCACGCTCACCATTCGTCGCGAAGGCTGGAAAATTCTGTACGACGAAGACGCCATCGGCCGCACGGAAGTTCCGGAAACCGTCGAAGCCCTGATTCGCCAGCGCTTCCGCTGGACATTCGGCACGCTGCAAGCCGTCTGGAAGCATCGCGACGCAGTTGGCAAGCCCCGTTACGGAACTCTCGGATGGGTCGCCATACCCAATATTTTCCTGTTCCAGATTTTGCTGCCGCTGGTTTCTCCGGTGATCGACCTGCTGTTCTTGCTCTCGATCGCTCTCTGGGGCTTGGCGCAACTTCGCATCACCCGGCTGCCCCAACTCTGGACATCACAGGACGTCGAACGCTCCCTGATTTTCTTCGCCATTTTCATGATGATTGACCTGCTTACCTGCGTCGTCGCTTTTGCCCTCGAAAAGCACGAGGATTGGACCCTCCTCGCCCCGCTGATTCTCCAGCGTTTCTATTACCGCCAGATGATGTATGTCGTTCTCTTCCGCGCCCTCAGAGAAGCCGTCCGAGGACGCCCAGTAGGCTGGCGAGGCGTCGAACCACAAATGCCCGCCCCAGTCACCCAAGGCTGAGACCCGACCTAATGGTCGGTTCCAGCAGGCCAATTGTATCGATTAGAAACCAGAGAGCCATTTTTCTAATCGTTACACCGCGATTAAGATTCCAAGTAAACTGCTAAAAACACAGCCTTTAGCAAATTCCTAATCGTTACAAAGCGCAGTTTCCGCACTCTCGTATGGAATGCGGGGGCTTGCCCCCGCTTTGTTACGACCCGGCTCGCCGGGAGTGGTTCTCAGGGCGGACATCTGGTAATCGTTTCCGCAAACCCACTCGCTTCTGATAGCATCCAATCAGCTAGTGGGCTGCATCCCGAAGCCTGGGAGCGGCACCGGAGGCGAAAATGAGTGTTGCACCGCGTGCGGGCAACGGTAAAGTCACCGTGCCTGACATTCTCTCCCGCAAATGTTTCCCAGGGTCTCCCGCAACAAAAAAGATCACGTTTCTCACAGCCTACGACTACCCCACCGCGCGCCTGCTCGACGAAGCCGGCGTCGACATGCTGCTCGTCGGCGATTCGCTGGGCATGGTCACGCTCGGTTACGACAGCACCTTGCCCGTCACGCTCGACGAAATTCTCCATCACACGCGCGCCGTCCGCCGCGGCACGAAACGCGCGCTGCTCGTAGCCGATATGCCCTTTGGTAGCTTCCATGTTTCGATCAACGAGTCCGTTCAAAATGCCATTCGCCTCGTGAAGGAGGCGGGCGCAGAAGCCGTGAAAATCGAGGGCGGCGAACGCCGTCTCGAATTAATCTCGCGCCTCGTCGAAGCGGAAATTCCGGTGATGGGTCACGTCGGTCTCACGCCGCAATCCATCAACACTCTGGGCGGTTTTCACGTGCAGGGCAAAACGCCCGACGCCGCCAAGCAGCTCGAACGCGATGCGCACGCCGTCGAAGCAGCCGGCGCATTTTCGGTGGTTCTCGAATCCGTTCCGCGCGATCTCGCCGCGGAAATCACGCGCCAGCTCCGCATCCCCACGCTCGGCATCGGCGCAGGCCCGGATTGCGACGGCCAGGTTCTGGTATTCCACGATCTCGTGGGCCTTACGATGGGCCACAAGCCGAAATTCGCGCGCCAATACGCGAATCTCTCAGCCGAAATCACGCGCGCAGCCACAGAGTTCTGCAACGACGTCCAAAGCGGTAGCTTTCCATCGGACGCTGAGTCCTACCACTCGCCGGCCGAACTGCGCCAGCAACTATTGGCACGCCAACGCACCTAATCGGCAGCTCCGTTCTGTTGTGCGGTGGCCTTTTGCGGTGGTTTTTGTAGCGCCGGCTTGCCCTGAGTTTCGAAGGGTCTTCAGACCGGCAGGGGTTCCGTGTTTACGGGTTGTCCGTTCTTGCGCAGGAAATTCAATCTGTGCCAAGCTGAAGCCTGCCTTGCCAATAATCAGGAGCCTCGAATGAACCTCGAAGATTTCCGCCTTCTCTACGAATATAATTCCTGGGCCAATCGCCGCTCGCTCGACGCCTGCTCCACTCTATCCGACGAACAATTCACCCGCGACATCGGCTCAAGTTTCCGCTCAGTCCGCGACACGCTCTCGCACATCTGCGAAGTCGAATGGCTCTGGCTCGAGCGCTGGCATGGCCGCTCCGCAAGTTCGTTCCGCCCTGCCTCCGATTTCCCCACGCTCGCCTCTCTTCGCCACCGCTGGCAGGAAGTCGAGACCGCTCTCGTTGGCTACATCGACGCGCTAAAACCCGAAGACATCGCCCGAGTGATCGAACATAAAACCACCAAAGGCGTGCCTCAGGCAGCTCCGCTATGGCAAATGCTGCAACACCTGGTGAACCACGGCACGTACCACCGAGGCCAGGTCGCCACAATGCTCCGTCAACTCGGCGCGACACCAAATTCCTCGGATCTAATTTTCTTTTATCGCGAACGCGCCGCAAAGGCCTCCGCTTGATGCCGTCCGCAGCTCCGAGTGGCATCTCCTCAAACGAAAAGTTCTAATGGAAATCGTGCGCACGGTCTCTTGGATGAAGCAGATTGGCCGTGCCGCGCGTCAGGAGGACCGCATCCTCGGCTTCTTCCCCACGATGGGCGCGTTGCACAAAGGCCACGCATCTCTCATCCAAGCCGCGAAGGCGCAATGCGCGCCCGTAGTCGTCTCGATTTTTGTGAATCCGAAGCAGTTCGGTCCAACCGAGGATTTCCAGAAATATCCTCGCACACTCGAATCCGATCGAGCCTTGCTCGAAAATCTCGGCGTCGATTATTTATTCGCTCCGACCGCGGAAGAAATCTATCCGCAGGGCTTTCGCACGCTGGTGAATGTCGAGGGACTCAGTAATCGCCTCGAAGGACGCTCGCGCCCCGGCCATTTTCAGGGCGTCGTCACGGTAGTCCTGAAACTTTTCGAAATCGTGCAGCCGCGCTTCGCCTACTTCGGCCGCAAAGACGCGCAGCAATGCCGCATCATCCAGCAAATGGCCGCCGACCTGAACCTCGACACCGAGATTGTCGTCAGCCCCATCGTGCGCGAACCGGACGGCCTAGCGCTCTCCTCGCGCAACGCCTACTTAAGCCCCGATGATCGCCGCGACGCGACGACCCTCTATCGCTCACTCGAAGCCGTGAAAGCCGAAATAGGCACAGGACAACGTGACGTGGCGCACCTGATCGCCGCCGCTCGCCGTGTGTTAGATTCAGAAGCAGGAGTGAAAATCGACTACGTGGAAATTGTTGACGCAGAATCGCTACAACCCGTTACCGTGCTGCGCAACCGCTGCCAAGTCCTGCTCGCCGCGTACGTAGGAAAAACCCGCCTGATCGACAACGCCCTAATCGAACCAGACGCCGACACCTTCCGCGTCACGATATGAACTAGCCTGTCACCCTGAGCGCAGCGAAGGATCTCAGCCTAGCGCCCAGCAAACGTACCGATCGCAGCGTCACTCCCCGCGAATCGCCGCCAGCACTTCCGCCGCGTGCCCCTTCGGCGTGACGTTGTCCCAAATCTTGCGAATCAACCCGTCCTGATCAATCCAGTACGTCATCCGCACGATCCCGAGAAACGATTTCCCCAGGAAACTTTTCATCCTTCGCGCGCCGAAAGATTCAATCACCTCAAATTCGGTGTCGGCCAGCAGAGGGAAATTCAATTTGTGCTTCACCTTGAACTTCGTCTGCGCTTCCACAGAATCCGCGCTGCAGCCCAGAATCGCCGTATTTTCCGCTTCGAACTTCTTGATGGCGTCACGAAACTCGGACGCTTCGTTGATTCAACCGGGAGTATTCGCCTTGGGATAGAAAAACAGAATCACGTTCTTCCCGCGATATTCCCCGAGCGACACCTTTTCTCCGTCGTCCGCCGTCACCCGGAACCCCGGCGCCTTGTCGCCCTCTTTCAGCACTTTCGATGTTTCCGCTTTCGTCGACATCACACCCTACGCTTCCGCGAGCACGCGTTTTAGGATTTCATTCACGATCTGCGGGTTGGCCTGCCCGCGCGTCTCTTTCATCACCTGCCCCACAAAAAACTTGAACACGCCTTCATTGCCCGATTTGTATTTCGCCACATTTTCCGGGCTCTTCGTCACCACTTGCCGTGCCACCGCTTCAATCGATCCCGCGTCCGAAATTTGCGCCAGACCTTCCGAGGCGATGATTTCCTCCGCGCTCTTTCCCGTTTCGAACATCTTCTCGAACACTTTCTTCCCGCTCGCCGCCGTTATCTCCCCGCCTTCCAGCTTCTTGAGAAGTCCCGATAGCGCCGCCGGTTTCACCGGACAATCGCTAATATCTTTCCCAGCATCCTTCAATCGCCTCAGCAGTTCCACCGAAATCCAACTCGATGCAACCTTCGCTCCCGCGCCGGCTTTCACCACCGCTTCAAAATAATCCGCAAGCGCGCTCTCCGCCGTCAGAACGCCAGCGTCATACGCTGCGATTCCGTACGCCCCGACAAATCGTGCCACCTTCGCCGCCGGCAATTCCGGCATTCCGCGGCGCGCCTCCGCCACCAGCGGCTCCATCACCATAACCAGCAACAGATCCGGATCGGGAAAATAACGGTAGTCATGCGCGAATTCCTTCGAGCGCATCGATTCCGTCCGCCCGCCCGCCACATTCCAGAGCCGAGTCTCCTGCGTAACGCTGCCGCCCGATTCCAGCACGCCCACTTGCCGCTCAATCTCGAATTCCAGCGCATGCGACAAATACCGGAACGAATTCAAGTTCTTCACTTCCACCTTCGTTCCAAATTTCGACTCGCCCCTCGGCCGCACACTCACGTTCGCATCGCACCGCAGCGAACCCTCTTCCATGTTGCAGTCGCTCACGTCCGTGTACTCCAGCACCTGCTTCAACGTGTTCAAGTATTGATACGCTTCAGCGGGCGTCCGAATATCAGGCTCCGACACAATTTCTACCAGCGGCACTCCGCCCCTGTTGAAATCGATGTAGCTCCACTTGTCCGAATCCGGGAAGCCCTCGTGCAGATTCTTCGCCGCATCCTCTTCCATATGCAGGCGCGTAATCCCGATTTTCTTCGCCCGGCCTTCAATCTCGATTTCAAGCGCGCCGCCAGTCGCTAGCGGCAGCTCATACATCGAAATCTGATAGCCCTTCGGCAAATCTGGATAAAAATAATTCTTCCGCGCAAACCGCGACCGCTCATGAATCCGCGCCTGCAGCGCGAGCGACGCCCGAACCGCCAGCTCCACTGCCTTGCGGTTCAGCACAGGCAGCGCGCCCGGCAAACCGAGACACACAGGGCACGTATTCTTGTTCGGCGCGTCTCCAAACCGCGTCGAGCACCCGCAGAACGCTTTCGTTTGTGTCTTGAGCTGCGCGTGCACCTCGAGTCCGATGACCGGCTCGTAGCGAGCCATCACCTCCGGCGAAACACGCATCTCTTGCGCAATTCGTGCCATAAGAACGGATGACGAGCCTACGATTATAGCATTCGAATCGCGCCGCTTCCCGCCGTCTGGACAAATTGGCCGCTAACAATTTTGTTAGGTCGGCCGCCCTGCGCCGTCTCCGCTATCCACCGCCCCACACGTACTTCATGCCCAGCCGGAAATTTCGCCCCAGCGCCGGATAGCCCACGGCCGTCTCATATTTTCGATCGAACAAATTTTCCACGCGCGCCGTCACAGAAAATCCATAATGCACCGGCAAGATCGCCGCCGTGTCCCACCGCACCCAAGCTGGATCGCTCGTGATCCCCAGCCCCGTGAAATCGCTGTCCGTGGCGCGTCCGACATACGTTCCGGCCACCATCCAGTTTATCTGTCGCCACTTTGCATTCATCGTGAGGTTTGCCGAATGTAGCGGCCGATGGAACAGCGGGTTCCCAGGTTCCAATGTCGGATCGGTGGCATTTGGCGAGACGAGCACCTTTGAATCGTCATACGTGTAGTTTCCCGTTACGCGCAGCCAGTTCGTCACCTTGGCTTCAAAGGCAGAGATCGCTCCGAAAGCTCGCGCCTTGTCGGTATTGAAAAACGTTCCAGTGCCGAAGGGGCAGGTGGGCGTCGGCGTCAAATCCTCGCCAAAACTCACGATGTCGTGGAAGTCGTTATGAAAATACGTTACAGAAAGTTTCAGCCGGTCCGATGCGAGCATCTGTTCGATTCCCGCATCCACGGTTGTACTACGCTCCGAACGCAAATCCGGATTCCCCGGAAAGCACGGGCCGGCTTCGAAGCTCTGCACGAAAGTCGGCTCTTTGATTCCCAGTCCATAGGACGCCCGCAGCCGCGTCGAGCCCCAAAAATCGTGACCGTACCGCGCGGCATACGATATTCCTGTGCGCGGCACCACTTCGGTTCCAAAGCTTGCGTTATCTTCTGCGCGCCCCCCCGCCGTCACCAGCACGCGCCGCCAAAATTGATATCGTCCTTCGATGTAACCCGCTTGATTATTCCGCCGGACGTGTGGCGGGCCGCCCGGCTCGCCGTTCTCCACTTCGTACGCGTAGCCCAGCGTCACGCCTCCGCGCGCTGCCACGTAACTCGCCTGTGCGTCCAATCCCGTCCGATAAAATCGGTTCAGAGAGGTAAAATCAAAGTCCGTATCGAGAATCGTCTGGCGAATATACGCATCCGTTCCCATCAGGCGATATTTCCAGTGCGGCCCGTGCGCGAATTCCCAGATGAGGCTCGCAAAGAAATTGTGCTGATCGATATGGTTGGTCGGCGTCGGCGCAAATGTCTGCCCGGGCGATCCTCCGTCGTTCGAATCATTTCGCAGTGACGCGTGAATCTGATTGTTCTCGCTGAATTTGTATCCGAAGGCTCCCGAAAGCGCGGTATTGCGGAAATAGTCGTTCTGTCCCTGGCCGACCGTTGAAAAGTAGGAAGCCGATGCCGAGTAGTCGAATTTTCCGAGAATTCCGCTCAGGCTTCCGCCGCCGTTCCCGGTGCCAAATGTGCCGCTGTCGGCAAACACAGTTACGATCGGAATTGTCGTCGTGCCGCGGTGCGTGAAGAGCTCCACCGTTCCGGTCATCGCATCTGATCCGTACAGCGCGCTCGATGCGCCGTGCACGATCTCGATTTTGTCCAGATTGCCGAGATCGAATCCTTCAAGGTCGATGTCTCCGCCGGGCTGGTTTGCCGGCGCCCCGTCGATCAGCACTTTTGTGAAGTTTGAATTTCCGCCGTCGAGAAACATCGTGGTGATTCCGCCGTATGCGCCCTCTTGGGCCACGTTGATTCCGCCGGTCGCCCCGAGGATCGGCGCGAGCCACAATTCCTGTCTATCGCTGATGTCTTGGTGCGAAATTACCGTCACCGGAAACGGAGACTTGTCGGCTTCGATCGGTATCGTCGTTGCGGATACGATGACGGTGGCCGATTCCTCTCTCAGCGCGAGTCGAACGTCCCACGTTTCCGTGCTGCCAGCGGTCAGCGTGAATTCTCGCTGTTGGCGTTCGAACGACCGATCGTTGATCGTCACCCGATAACTTCCTGGAGCAAGCGTGAGGACGAATTTTCCATCAGGACCGCTCCGCGTGGTGATTGGCGGTGCCGGAGCCGCGGAATCCAGCGGCTGTGCAGTTACTTGCGCAGCAGACACGACCGCATCGCTCGGGTCCGTTAGCGTTCCTGTGATTGTTGCGGTGCGGGTGGAATTCGATTGAGCTTGCGTGTGGGCGGGAACTGCGAAAAAGAATACGACTAAAGTTCCCAAGGCAATGGCCAAAAAACGTGCCAGTCTCATTTTTCCTCCTCTCCCTCTCGCGCGGGAGTTGAAGGTTGTCCGGCGGCGCGCCTACGCATTCGGATCAGGCACTCGGTTCCGGATTGAGACTCCGCAGGTCTCCTGGCTCGGCGATTTGCCTCGATTGCTTTCACGTTGCCACAAAAACAATCGATGCAGCGGCGCGGCCTTCCCACTCTGGCCCGAATCTCGCGATTCAGAACTCAGAACAGTGGCACGCGCCGAAAATTTCCGCCTTACAGTCGCGCGGCGGCGACGGTTTTGCACCGTCTTCCCTTGCGCGGAGTCTCTCGTGATTGTTGACGGCGCTGCAAATCACTCAGCGCCGCTTGCGAAGGCAACGATCAGCCTCCGCGATACTAAAAAATTCTCCGGTAGCCACGACGACGCCTTCCTCGTCGTGGGCCTTTTTGGGTTCAGTCTGTCATCCTGAGCGCAGCGAAGGATCTCAGCTTCCGCGACGGCTGCAACTACCTTTAATGGCTCCCCCTCAAAATCACCCGCGGCCGCCCCGTCACTCGCAGCTCCACCTCAAGCGGCGCCTCAAACACCTCTTCGAGCAGATCGCGCTGATACACCTGCGCGGGCGTCCCAATCCGCAAAGGCTTGCCCTTTTGCAGCAACACGATCCGATCGGAAAACTCCGCCGCCAGATTCAATTCGTGCGTAACTACGACGACCGTGTAGCGGTTCTCGTCCGCCAGCTTCCGCAACCGCCGCAATAATTCCACTTTGCCGCCGATGTCAAGGTGCTGCGTCGGCTCATCAAGCAACAGCAGCGCCGGTTGCTGCGACAGCGCTCGCGCCAGAATCACGCGCTGTTTCTCGCCACCCGAAAGCTGCTCCATCCATCGGTCGCGCAACGCATCAGCTCCAACCTGCGCCAGCGCGTTTCCCGCCATCAAACAATCTTCATCCGACTCGAACCGCAGTCGGCGCCCATATGGATAGCGGCCCTGCAGCACGTATTCCCACACGCGCAGCGGAAATAGCAGCTCGCTTTCCTGCTGCACCAGCGCAATCTTCTGCGCCCGCGTGCGCAAATCGAGGCCGCCCACTTCGGCGCCGTCCACCTCGACGCGCCCTGAAAGAGGCTTCACCACACCCGCGAGCAGTTTCAGCAGCGTCGATTTTCCGCTCGCATTCGGGCCCAGGATCGCAATCAATTCCCGCTGCTGCGCTTCGAATGTGACCGGGCCCAAAATGAATTTCGGCGCTGAGCGGTCCGTCGCGGAATATGCGTAGCTGACTTGTTCGACTTTGAGCCGCGAGCGCGGATCTGCTTGGAATGGACGCGTTTGCGTCTGCGCTCCGCTCGACATTCCGCTCCCCGCTGTCGAGCTCATCGAACTTTCCGCCGCATCAGATAAATAAACACGGGCGCTCCTGCCAAAGCTGTCATCGCGCCCACCGGCAACTCCGTTGGCGCCACCACCGTCCGCGCCAGCGTATCCGCAATCACGATCGCAATCGCACCGCCTACCGCTGACGCGGGGATCAGCAACCGGTAATCCGTACCAAACATCATTCGCATCACGTGCGGTACCAGCAGGCCCACGTATCCAATCGCGCCGCTCACCGAAACTGCGAGGCCGGTGAGCAGCGACGCGCCGATGTAAACGACGAGCTTCACCCGCTTCACATTCACGCCCAGGTGCCGCGCTTCCTGTTCGCCGGTCAAAATCAGATTCAAATCTGACGAGGTGGTGTAAATCGAACCTAGCACCACGAGCAAAATAAAATAGAGCCAGCGCAAATCGATCGCAGCGGGCGACGACAAGTCGCCCATCAGCCAGAACGCCATCCCGCGAATGTCGCGGCCGCTCAGCGTCGTCATCAAAAACATGATGATGGCCGACAAAAACGACGCCGAGACGATTCCCGCCAGCAGCAGCGTTGGGCTATCGAGTTGTCCGCCGCGCCGCCCGAGAAAATAAACCGCCGTGATCGTCGCTGCCGCCCCCGCGAATGCCGCGAGCTGAATCAAGCCCGGCACGTGAGGCGCTATTACCAAACTCACGATGGCTCCCAGCGCCGCCCCGCTCGAAACGCCCAGCACATAAGGATCGGCGAGCGGATTTCGCAGCAGCGCCTGAAAACCTGCGCCCGCCGTCGAAAGCGCGGCGCCGACTAAAATCCCCAGCGCGATTCGCGGCAACCGCAACCCAAACACGACGAGCCAGAATTCCGAAGGTATTTGCTCGCGTTGTCCCGCCACTCCGCGGAAAAGCGTCATCACAATTTCGCTAATCGAAATCGGATACGCCCCCATCCGCAGCGAAATCACCACCACGACAAAAAGCACTGCCAGCAAAAGGCCGCACACCGCCAGAATTCTCCGCGGCGTCAGCGGCCTCAAAACGCGGCCCCTAAATACGCATCATCGAATTTCGTAGGGGCGGGCCTAAGACTCGCCCACCCATCAAACTCCTCGATCCCCGTCACGCGCACCGAATTCCCATTTTCCATTTTCATTTTTCCATTTTCTTTCTTCAGAAACGCTTCCGGATGTACTTCCCGCGCCAGCTGCTCAATCGCATCCACCAATCCCGGCGACGGCCGGTTAATCTCTTCGCTGATCACCGCGATGTGCCCCAACTCCACCGCCCGCAGCTGCTTCCACGCATCGCGAGATCGCAGCGCGCCCAGCTCCTCCGGCCCAAATCCCGCGTGATTGCTGGCGAACACGACGTAATCCGGCTGCAGCCGCACCACCTCTTCAAAACTCACGCGCGGCCATTTCTGCTGCGACAAAATTACAGACTCCGCCCCCGCCCATCGCAGCGCGTCCGCAATAAAAGTATTTTGCCCGATGGTGATCAGCGGATCCTCCCACACCACGAATAACGCGTGCACCGGCGGCACATCCGCCAGTCGAGCCGCGAGTGCGTCGAGCCGCGCCTGCAATTTCGTAACGAGCGCCGACCCCTGCGCCTCCGCTCCCATCAGTCCTGCGATGCGTGCCGTCGATTCCAGCATTCCGCGCACCGTCTCCGGGTCTGTCGTGTACACCGCGATGCCAACTTTCGCCAGCCCGTCCACCGTTTCGATCCGGTTGATCGAAGTCGTCGCCAGCACCAGATCCGGATGCAGCGCGACGATCGCTTCGAGGCTCGGATTCTGCGCCCCGCCCACGTGCGGCTTCAATTTTGCAGCCGGCGGCGTATCGCAATAATCCGTGTCGCCCGCAAGCCGCTCCTCGAGCCCCAGCGCGTAAATCGTCTCCGTCAAATTCGGCGCCAGTGTCACAACGCGTTTCACGTCCGCCGGAATCGCAACGCGCCGTCCAGTTTCATCCGTGACGATGCGCGCGGGCTCAGTCTTCGCCGCGCTACTCTGCGGCAATACGGCTGCGTTTGCCACAACGAGGGTCGCGTGCGCAGCACAGCCAAGCATCGCGAAAGAAATCGCCGCGCAGAAAAGTTTCCGTAGTCGCCACCCGCGCTTCAACCCGCCTCCGCAAAACCCAACACCACCAAACAAAAATCCTCGCGACAAGTGGCGCAGGCACTCTTGCCTGCGCTCCGGCGACCTCACGTCAACCACCTGCGCAATTCGCGCTCGCTCCGTCAGTCGAGCCAAAAGCAAATCTCTTCGCCCAACAAAAAAGCCTCGCGAGAATAGCGAGGCCAATCGCCACACTCCTTCTCGCGAAGAGTGCCAGCTTCGACCAGCCCGGGCAGGTTTCCTGACTCACGGCCGCTCGCGCCATCACTTCGCGCGCCGGCCGTTCACAGTGGCGGGACCGTGGCCGATTTTCACGGCCTTCCCCTCAACCCGTGCCAGCTAAATTGTCCATCGGAAGTTTATGCGCGCCATCTCACGCTGTCAATTCGTGGCGCCCGAGCCGCGCTACCGGTTCTTCCACTTCGGCGCCCGCTTCTCCACCTGCGCCCGCAAACCTTCCTGCGAATCTTCCAGATCGCCGAGCTCGTTCAAAAATACCTTCATCGAATTTCGCACGCCATCGCGCAACGGCAACCCCAGGCTCCCCAGAATCGCCTTCTTCGCCATCGTCAACACCGGCCCCGACTGCGCCGTCACCCTCGCAATCAAATCATCCACTTTTTTCGGCAGCTCCTCTTCGCTCACCAGCCAGTTCACCAGCCCCACTTCCCGCGCCCGCTCCGCCGTCATCACCTCGCCCGTCAACACCTGCTCGAGCGCAAGCTTTGGTCCCAGAATATACGGCAGAATCGCCGCGGCCAGCGGAGGAAACACGCCCAATTTAATTTCCGGCTGCGCAAATCGCGCGCTCGGCGTCGCAATCACCAGATCGCCCAGCGCCGCCAGCTCCGCGCCTCCCCCATACGCCGGCCCGTTGATCACCACCAGCACCGGCTTTGACGTGTCCAGCATCGCCGAAAACGCGTTGTGAAACGCGTCCAGTAATTGAAACACGCGCCGCTGCGTATATTCCCCCAGCTCGATCCCGCCGCTGAAAGCTTTCCCCGCCGAATCCATCACGATCAATTTCACTTCGCTACGCTCGCTCAACGAATTAATTCCCGCCGCCACTTCCGCCAGCATTCGCTCGTTCAGCAGATTGTGCTCAGGACGGTCCAGCGTCAGCCGCGCCACCTCACCCTCAGTACGGAATTTCACAAACTGAAAATCCTGCACCGTCGGCGCGTGAATTGCCGACATCGTCCCCAGCACTTCCGTCCCGCCATTCCGCCCGCTGTTCTTCTGCATCCGCATCTTTGGCCCCCGCTCTAACTTTTACGAATTTCTTTTACCCGAACCTTAAGCCTAGCCCGTTCCCCCGCCACCCGCCACGCGCTTGCGCTCCGCATGCTCCCAATCCGCCAAGCCCGTCGTCATCGAAGTGCCATCGCCACCTGAAAAGAAAACACCGCCCGTGCAATAATTTCGCCCCCTCCCCGCGCTCGTACTAAGCCGCACCCGTACTGTCGCCGCCCTCTACCGCGTTTCCTTTGACCGCGCGCCGCCAATCCGCCCGCCGCGAAACAATCTGCGCGAATGGCCCAGCATCTGCCCAAACCTTTGCTCCCGCCCAATTTACCCCGCCCACATTACGAGATTCACTAGACCCTAGGAGGCAAGGCCAATGGCCAAGTCAGAAATTCGCAAACCAACGCTTCGCAAGTTTCTCTCGGGCGCTGCTCTCGCCGCATTCTTGCTTTTCGCTGCTTCCGCGTCCGCGCATCATATTTCCGCAACATGGCATGGGGCACAGCAGGGCAATCAGGCCAACGCGCAAGCCAACGAAGTTTCCGGCAAAGTCATCGCCATCGCTCCCGATAAAAAATCCATCTCGCTCGAAGTCACTAACAACAACAGCCCGAGCACGATGCAATTTGTGATCGATGACAGCACTCGCGTCACGGGCCGCGTCAGTGTCGGCACGATGGCCAGCGTCCAATACGAAAGCTCCGACAACGGCAAACTCGTAGCCCGCAACATTTCGCCCAAGGCCGCAAATCAGTAGCGCATAGCATCGCGCTTCGACGAACGGGCTTCACCAGCGCGCAGCCGGCCGGTCGCAACTCCCAGGAGCCACCCCGGGGAAATGACCGGCCGCTGTGCGCTTTCTGCATCCCGACCTCTTTGTCGGGACGCGGCATCGCCCGCACACACCACTACCGCCGCGCTCGCCCGCTGCGAGCCGCTCGCCACCTCGCTTACTTTGCTTGTATGGACTTGATGTACTTCGTCAGATTCGCAATCCGCAAATCGACGATCGCCTTGTTTTGATCCATCGTCGAGAAAAGCGGCCCCCACACCGGCATTTCCGCATCGCCGTGCGCCGGAGCCTTTGCGCCGTTACGCAGCACGTTCATCACATAATCTTCCGGGAATTTTCCGCCGTGTCTCTCTGCCAGCGTCGTCAAATCCGCCGGCGCCTGTTTCAACGCCGACGCTGCCGGCCCATCTCCCTTGCCCGTCTTGCCGTGGCACACCGCGCAATACTGCTTATACATTGCCGCCCCGGAGTTAGCGGGTGCCGGCTGGATCGGCTCTTTCTTGATCTGCTTGTCTTGCGCCGCCGCCGCTCCGCCGAATCCCAAAATCAACGCCAGCAAAACCAAAATCCCAAATTCAAATCTGGCCCCTCGTACAATCCCGAAATGTTGCATCGCAAACCTCCCTATCAGTCGTGCTTCGTGCTCTTGTATCACAAAAAAGCTCGCGCCTCCGCGCACAGCTCTCCCTTTCCTGCACGACCCATACCCGGCGTCCCCATTCGCCGTCTGTGACTCCTGTCACGCTGCACTGTTCGCCCCGGCTGCGCGGCAGTTTTTCGCAGCTTGTACCCCCGATTTACCGCCGATTAGAAATTGCTATGTAGGACGTTTTAAAGATGTTGCGAGGAGATTTAATTGCGGAACCGTAGATTAAAAAGAGCGGGAGGCAGTGGAAACGGAGATCAGAAACCGAGATTCGCCACGGCAAACGCAAAAGCGGCGAATATTTGCGATTAGAAATTTGTATTGTGCTGATTCCTGCGGACTTAGGATGAATTCTAATTCCAGGTTTGCGATTAGGAATTTGAATGTCGCCGGTGGGGAAAGCGCTTCGGCGGAGGCAAAGGGGCCCCCGAATCACGCTGCCGGTTGCCATGTTTCCAATTTCTCTCATATCAAAAAATTCCCCGACTTATGCTAACAGGATCGAGGAGATGTTTCTATGCGTATTAATACGGTTCTAGTACTGGAGGGTTCGGTGGGAGCCTTCGCATTAATGCGAGGGAAGGGCGCTTCAGCGCTCCGGGATGGGCTCTGCCCCCGATGTGGCGTGAGCCCTGGCGCCTGGCTTCCCGCGGCTAAAGCCGACGATGACTTTGAGCTTCTTTCGCTGGACTGAAGTCCAGCTCCCCCTGCTGAAGCAGGGGGCTCCCACCGTAGTACCTGCCGAAGCAGGGCTCCCACCGCACTACCTGCCGAAGCAGGGCTCCCACCGCACTACCTGCTGAAGCAGCGGGCTCCCACCGTACTACCTGCTGAAGCAGCGGGCTCCCGCCGTACTGCTAACCCGATACCTCCCTGTTGCTCTGCGTCGGCAGGCGCGACATGGGCTTCTACACAAGCGCAGATCTGAGAGTTAGGAGCGAGCGTTGATTCGAAAATGGGGTGGGGGTGGATCGATTGCGGTTTTCAATCGTGCTGATGAATATGGAAATTGCTCCGGGTGGTCGACGTATCCTGCTTTTACGGGATTCATCTGGATGTATGCGGCCTTTTCGGTGTAGTCGTGGGCGTCTTTGATTCTTTGCTCGTTGTAACCTTTTTGCCAGATTTCGCCGTTGAAGTTCGCCTCTTTCTTGGCGCGGAAGGAAAATCCGCCTTTGATGAACTGGACGGCTTTCTCGAGTGGGACCAGCGAGGATGGCGTCAGGATTAGATGAACGTGGTCGCGCATCAATACGAACTCATGGAGTTGAAATCGCTGTTTGGCACGATTTTCGCGAAGCACGTTCAGCAGGAGATCGCATAGCGGGGTGGATTGGAGGATTGATCTTCGTTCCCAGGTAGCTGTCGAAATGAAGAATGTGCGGATTTCTTGCGGGGCGAATGACATGCGCGGAGTTTATAGCGTTCGTATCAAGGAGACGTGTTCGAATTGAGAGGATTAGTACGCATTTTGGGTGGGAGCCTCCGCATTTATGCGGAGGAGGGGCGCTTTAGCGCTCCGGAAGGATGATGACTTTCATGTGGCGCTTTAGCGCTGGGGGGCGAAAGTTATTTCCAGTCGTACACGGCGCAGCCGTATTCTCTGGAGGCGCAGGCGGGCAATGGGGTCAGCTTTCGCGTTGCCAGATCGCCGATCACCAGGCGGGAAGCGTTAAAGTCCACGAAGATTACCTGTTTTGAGTCGGGTGAGAATTTCGCTTTCATCGAAGGGGCGTTTTTCGAAATCTGGAATTGGTCCTTCCCGTCAACTGAGCTGATGAAAACGGCGCCGTCGTCGGGAGGATAGTCCCCTACTTCCGTGCCCTTGCCGATCGCAAGAGACTTTCCATCGGGTGACCAGTCAAAATCAAAGACGCCCCGCATGATCCTCTCCGCCTTGTTCTTGTCCAACCGCAGAATCCACAGGTCAATGACGGTGCCGCCAGAGTCGCTCTCACTGGCGTCGTACGCCGGGTCGGTCATCATAAACGCGATGCTCGAACCGTCCGGCGAGTATTTGGCCTCCCAGATGGTGGTGACGCCCTTGTAAATCGTTTGCCGCATGCCGGTTTCGACGTTGACTGTTTCCAAGATACCCGGCGGGCCGGGAGGGCCGGTCTGATCGAATGACGGATGAACGATGAATTTTCCATTGGGTGAAAAACTGAGGGTTTCATACCAGTGGCCGAGATTGCGCGGCGCGTCGCCGGCGGGAGGGTAGGAAGCGAGAAACAAATCCCAACTCTTCATTCGCACCATCAGGTCGTAAGCCAGATGCTTCTGGTCCGGCGACCACGCCAGGTTATTGACGGACCCATCGGTGAGCTGAGCCACGGTGACGGACCGGCCGTCGAGAAGGGAGAATACGCGCACGGCTTTGTCGTCGGCATAGGCAACCAGATTCCCATCGCGTGAGAGTGCGGCGGCCCCGGCATTCTCCGCGATCTTGCGGCGGTTTGTGGCGTCGGGGCCCTGGACGAAGAGCGTGTCGGTCTCCTTGATGAGGAGATGCTTGCCTGGAATCTTTGCGTCGTCCCCAGCGAGACGGTGGCAGGCAAACCCAATCAGTAGGAATAAGAGAAGGAATGCTCTCTTGATCGGCATGGGGAGTAATCCTTTCTAGAATTAAGCATAGCGCGGAAGGGCGCGATTGGATTGGCTCGCTCCAGCAGAAGTGCAAGTCAATTACTACAGGGGCTTGTTTGCTCAGGAGAGGGGAATTGCAGATCTGAAATTTGAGATTTGAGGGGAAGCAAAAGCGTCCTACCCTTCAGAAACCGAAGGTTGGGCATCGGAAAGTTTCAAAGGACTGAGGCGTAAGGCCGGGCCGCCCTGGCCAAATGAATGCGTTAAGAAGCATTCTAGCTTTATCTATTCTTAATTGCTTTTCCCGGAATCGGAACTCTTTCGATTTCGGTTGTGGAGGGCCTGCGTTTTGCTTCTGAGATCGGTATGAATTGGCCCGTTTTGGAATCACGCCCTCTGGGGACAGTTATTTTCTTTTTCATGTGGACTCTCTTCGTCAATTATTTTGGAAATACTTCCAGTGGCAAGTCGTATGCCGCGACGCCTATAAGGGCCTCTTGTGTCGAAAAATCCTTGGACTTTAGTGCATCCCTACTGTTCTCGGGCAACGCCGCAATTTTGGCGCGGACCTCCGCGATTGTTGGTGGATTTGTGTGCATGCATCCGTAGAACCATGCCAGGCGCTCTTCTACCTTTTGATAACGCGCCGGGAAGTTCGTACACGGACCCTTGCCCGGAACTTCAGTTTTGGCCGTGTTCCGTTGCGATTCGAGTTTCGGTGCAGTCCCGCCCAACCCTAGTAGGCATAAGCCTAGAATGGTCAATGTTCTCATTCGGAACCTCGAGTGTTTCTGAAACGGATTATATACCGATTATATAAGGAAAAGGAAAGGAACTAGCACAGACGGTATTCACCTGGGCGCATAAATTCGAGGATACCGAAATTGCGGAGAACTTGAAGTTGCTGGCGGATTTTGTCGCGAACGTGGCGGTTTGCGGGATGCAGACTTGCTAGTTTTTCTTCCGATTGATAAGCCTCAGCTAAATCGAATTCCGGCTTACCGAGCGAACGCACGACATTCAAAACGTCCAGAGTCCAGCCACGTTGTTTGGCGTCGAGTTTAGCTAGTGGGCGAATCCGGGCGTATTGAGCGCGGACTGCGGCCGAAGTAACGGGTTTCCCATCCGAAATGATTTTGATCCGAGCGTCTGGCGGAATTGAATGCAGTAGGATATTGCAGCCGACCCATCCGGCGCGACGGGCTGTTGCGGCGAGCGGCTTGCGCTTTTCGATCGCGGAGAGCGGAAACGCAAAGTGTGGAATCAAGATAACGTTCTCTACGACCCACTCTGAAAACCCGTAGTGCATCGCAAATAGGTTCGGAGTGCGATTTTCCATGATGGCACGGACCATTGTGCTGTAAGCAGCGTCCACAATTCGGCGGGAGAAGGCGCAGGATTGCGCTTTCAGCTGATACGTGGCCGCGCATTTTGGGCATTGGAAATCGATTGCGGGCGTATTGGCGGCCGATGAATCCAGCGCAGGGGAGCTGCAATTCGGGCAGTATAAATTCGCGGAGGCCCATGCTTCGGTGGCGATGCGGGCGCGTTGAGCTTTGCTTGTGTAGGCGTCGAGTCCGCCGCTGGGAAGGGCGACTTGCACGGCGGCATTAGATCACCTTCTAGATGGGCGCGAAAGGTGCGCTGCGAAGCGAGCCCTCGCTTCGCTCTGTTCTAGGTACGCGCTTCGCGCGGGTTTGTTTTTGTCGCGGTTGAAACCGCGACCTACAAGGCAACTGCAGATCCCTCACGCCATCCCCAAAAGGCGCGGATGGGTTCGGGATGACAACGTAGAAGCAAATCGGCCCGCTTGAATGTGGCCGTTACAGAAGCAAACTCTAGTCCGCGAGGTAGATTTCGGTTTCGGTTTTGATTACGAAGAGGATTTCGATTGCGGAGTGCGGGCTGGAATGGAATTTCTGCAGGGCTTCTTCCATATTGTCTGCGATGACTGAGTAGATGACTTCGCGGCGGTGTGTGCCGACGAAGTAGAAACTTCGGTCGCGGCGGACCAACTTTCCTGAGTGTGACGAATCCATGGGCCGGGTGGGTGTGCGTACTGATCGATCCATAGATCCGGGGAATGGATCAACAGAGATCTGCGTGCAGGAGACGGAAAGTTCGACCTGTACCAGATCGGAACAGAGGCGGCGGAGGGAGAGATTGATGGACTCGATGTCGAGTTCGCAGCCGTAGGCTTGGCGGCGCAGGCGGAGGGCGCTGACGACCGTGGTACCGCCACCCAGGAATGGATCGAGGATTAGGTCGCCTTCGTCGGAGGCGGCTAGGAGGATGCGTTCTAGGAGGGCGACGGGCTTTTGGGTGGGGTGCTTGCCGTGGCGCTTTTCGGATTTGCCTGGGGGGAGGATTGGCCAGACGGATTTCATTTGTTTGCCGCCGGCGATTTCTTTCATGTGCTTATAGTTGAATTTGTGGCGGGACTTTTTGTCGCGCGCGGCCCAGATGATGGTTTCGGTGGCGTGGGTGAAATAGCGGCAGGAGAGATTGGGAGGAGGATTGGGCTTGACCCAGGAGATGTCGTTGAGGAGTTTGAAGCCGAGCTGCTGCATGGCGAAGCCGACGGAGTGGATGACGTGGCTGGTGCCGCTGACCCAGATGGTGCCGTTGGGCTTGAGGACGCGCTGGCAGGCGGCGAGCCAGGCGCGATTGAATTCGTGAACTTTGTCAAATCTGTCCCTTACCGGGTCAAGTTCAGCGCCGGGTAATTTGTCCCACTGGCCTTTATTGACGGAGACCATGCGGCCGGCGTGGCAGGTGATGCCGTTGTTGGAGAGGAAGTAGGGCGGGTCGGCGAAGATGAGGTCGACGCAGGCTGGGGGGATGGCGGCGAGGATGTCGAGGCAGTCGCCCTGGAAGATTTTGATGTGGTGCTTGGGGTCGTGGAAGACGGGGGCGGGGAGGGCTCCGCCTTCGCCGAGGCTTCCGCCTTCGCCGAGGCTTCGGCGCGACTGGGCGGGGCGGCGGCTTGGGCTTGGGCGGCGCTATGGGCGCTGGGCTGAGCGGTTTGGGCTTGTGTGGGTGGGGCGGCGAGATGCGGGGTGGATTTGGGCACGGTTTCGGGGTGTTTGATGATCAAGTGGGATCGTTGATCGAATGGTGAATGGTGTCAAGGGCGGGGAGGGGCGAGTGGCTCGTAGAATCCCGTCACTATTGCAGCGCGGTGCGGAAATTGGGGGCTGAGATCCTTCGCTTCGCTCAGGATGACGGGCTTAAATTCAAATCCACCCCTGTCGGTCTAAAGACCGTTCGAAACTCAGGGCAGGCCGGCGCTACAAAAACGGCACTGATTTCAGGTATTCTGCTGAGCCTATGTTGGACTTGGGATATGTGCGAGAGCACCTGGATGTGATTGAGAAGATGGCGCGGGACCGCGGCGTGACGCTGGACCTTGCTGCGTTTCGCGAGTTGGATGCTGAGCGGCGGCAGATTATCACCTCGATTGAGCGGTTGAAGGCTGAGCGCAACAAGGCCAGCGAGGAGATTGCGCGGCTTGGCAAGATCGTTCACGGCGGCGATAAGGCTAAAGCGCAGACTAAGGAGCATGCGGAGGGTCACGAAGAGACGCTTGCTGTGGCGATGGCGGAGCGCGATGCGCTGCTGGCGAAGATGAAAACCGTGTCGGAGGAAATCAAGCGCGGCGATGAGCGCATCGGTGAGCTTGACGAGCGGCTCAAGCTGTTTCTGATGACGATTCCGAATATTCCGCACGCGAGTGTGCCGGTGGGGACGAGCGCGGCAGATAACGTCGAAGTGCGGCGCTGGGGCACGCCCCCGAAATTCGATTTCGCGCCGCGGCCGCACTGGGAAATTGGCGAGGGCGCGGGCATCCTCGATTTCGAGGCGGCGATCAAAATTGCGGGCTCGCGCTTCGCGGTTTACAAAGGGCTGGGCGCGCGGCTCGAACGGGCGCTGGCGAATTTTTTTCTCGATGTGCATACGCGCGAGCACGGGTTCACGGAAGTGCTGCCGCCGTTTCTGGTGAACACGGCGTCGCTGGTGGGCGTGGGGCAGCTTCCGAAATTCGCGGCGGACATGTTTCACCTGGAAGGAACCGACCTGTGGCTCACGCCGACGTCGGAAGTGGAATTGACGAGCCTGCATCGCGACGAAACGCTCGACGTGGACGCGTTGCCTATCAAAGTGTGCGCGTGGACGGCGTGTTTTCGTTCCGAGGCGGGCGCGGCGGGAAAAGATACGCGCGGCATCAAGCGGCAGCACCAGTTCCAGAAAGTGGAGATGTTCAAATTCACGCGGCCGGAGCAGAGCTATGATGAGCATGAGTCGCTGGTGCACAGCGCGGAAATGCTGCTGCAGAAGCTCGGGCTGCACTATCGCGTGATGCTGCTTTGTACTGCGGACATGGGATTCGCGTCGGCGAAAACGTATGACATCGAAGTGTGGTTGCCCTCGACGAACGACTTCATGGAAATTTCGTCGTGCTCGAATACGGAAGCGTTTCAGGCGCGACGGTCGGGGATTCGCTTCAAGCCGCCCGGCGGGAAGAAGTCGGAATTCGTGCATACGCTCAACGGATCAGGGCTGGCGGTGGGGCGTACGTGGATCGCGTTAGTTGAGAATTTTCAGCAGGCCGACGGCTCGGTGGTGATTCCCGAAGTGCTGCGGCCGTACATGGGCGTGGACCGCATACCGCGAAAATAGAAAAGTGCAAATGGAAAGTGCAAGCGACTTCGTCCTGATCGAATTGCGGGGCGGCAGGCGTTACGCTGAGATCCTTCGCTGCGCTCAGGATGACATGTCGCGAGTTGTGATTTTCTCTTCTCGCATTCTCTAGTTTCAATTTTCTATTTTCACTTTTCTATTTTTCAAACTACGTGCCACCGACCAGCACCATCGGGCCCGTGGGCTGCGGCATGCCGCCGGCGGGCTCGAGCGTGACGGCGAACATTTTCGGGTCGATGCCTTCGGGGACTTTTGACATCCAGTGCGCGGCGTCGCTGGTGGCGGGATTGAAAACGCCGGCGCTGATTGGCTTTCCTTCCATCGGAACCACCCAGAGCTGATAGCTCTTGTCTTCGGGCGGCGGAGCAATCCAGCCGTCGTACATCAGCAGGCCCATTTTTTCGTTGTACATCACTTCGCCGTCGCCCTTGACCATGCCGGGCTTCGGCGCCAGCATCACTTTGATGGTGTCCTTCGAGGTGAAGAGATGCAGCATCTCCTGTGCGTCGGCGAGCTGCTTCTGCGTTTTGTCGACGGAGGCGCCGAGGTCGGCGAGCTGCTTGGTGAGGCGATCGTTTTGGCGCCACAGAATTATCGTGGCGATGAGAAGCGCGACGCAGGCGGGCGCGAGAATTGCGAAGAGCCAGCGTCCGGCGAGGCCGCGGGGCGGCTCGGGCGGAGCGAATTCACGGCCTGGAACTTTCGCGCTGACCGAACTGGCGCGCGAAGGCGCTTGCGATTCGGCGCGGACCTGGCGCAGCAGGCGGTCTTTCACCGCGGCGGATGGCTCGACGCGCGGCGCGGCGAATGAGATGGCGGCGACTCGTCCGCGGGCGGCGGAGAGTTTGCGCGCGCAATCCGCGCAGCCGGCGAGATGCGATTCGATCGCTTGCTTCTCGTCGCCTTCGAGCGCGCCGAGAACGTAGAGATCGAAATCTTCTTCGCGAGTCGGATGGCCGTTTGTCATGGCTACGTGTTGTGACTCATTGTTGATTGCAAATTTCGTTTCAACGTCTCGATTGCTGAACGAAGCCTCGTCTTTACAGTTCCTAGAGGGTCGCCGGTTCGTTCCGCTATTTCGCTGTGCGTCATGCCTTCGAAATAGGCGAGTTCGACGGCGGCGCGCTGCTCTTTCGGCAGCGATTCGAGCGCGCCTTTCACGCGCGCCAGCAGTTGCTGTTGCGCCACGCTCGATTCGAGGTCGAACGGCATCACCACCGTGTTCTCGAGGATTTCTTCACCGGCGGCCGGATTGTGGCGGCGGAGGCGGGAGATGGCGCGGTTGCGGGCGATGACCAGCAGCCATCCGGGCAGCGAGCCGCGCGCGGGATCAAATCGCGAGGCGCCGCACCAGAGTTGGTAGAAAATATCCTGCAAGATTTCCTCCGACGCCTGGGTATCGCGAAGGATGCGGTTCAGGACGGACGAGAGCATCCCGGCGTAGCGGTCATAGAGGGCCGCCAATGCCGCTTCGTCTCGCTGTGTGATTTTCTGAACCAGCGCCGCGTCCGTGGCCGGCAAGTCCGCTCCCGTTTTCGACATCACGAGTGTGTGGCGGCTCCACTACAGAGTACGCGCGTGGTGAGTCTCCGGATTGCGCGCGGGGCGCGCAAAGCGGTTGCGCGGAATGAAATGAGCGTAACTTGGCTGGTGTGCGAGGGTCAACGAGGATAATTGGCTGCTGCCCCGGGCCGTGCTTCGGGCGTGCGGGGAAGAACGGGCCCGGGAGCCAGTCTTCAAGCTACTGTTAACAATGGCTTTACACCTGCCTTCGCCGTGGCGGAGGCTTCTATACCCTTGCAAGACGGAAAAACCGGGCGAATCTTTCGCGGGAGTTTCGATTGACATCCTCGGCGGCTTGGCTAAACTTCGACTCGCGCGGGACTTACAGTCCACACAAGGCTCTACAAGTTTTCAGAAATTAGATTTGGCAGGTGAAAGTGGCGCGGCATTACGCGCGCCGGGAGGAAGTGACGATGGCCACGCTTGCGAAGGCGGCGCCGCAGCCGATACCGCGCATCGCGCCGCGCGAGGATTTGAATCCTTACCGAATCGCGCAAATCCAGTTCGATATCGCAGCGGAATATCTGAAGCTCGATCAGGGATTGCGGCAGATTCTGCGCACGCCGAAGCGCGCCCTCGAAGTATCGATTCCCACCAAGATGGACAACGGGCAGGTGAAGGTGTTCAGCGGTTATCGCGTGCAACACAATGTGGCGCGTGGGCCGGCGAAGGGCGGGATTCGTTATCATCCGGCGGTGACGCTCGATGAAGTGAAGGCGCTCGCAGCGTGGATGACGTGGAAGACCGCGACGGTGAATATCCCGTACGGCGGCGGCAAGGGCGGCGTGATTTGCGATCCGAAGCGGATGACGAAGCCTGAACTCGAACGGATGACGCGACGTTACACGTCGGAAATTTTGCCGGTGATTGGGCCGGAGCAGGATATTCCCGCGCCGGACATGTATACGGACTCGCAAACGATGGCGTGGATCATGGACACGTATTCGATGACGAAGGGATATTCGACGCTCGGCGTGGTGACCGGGAAACCGCTTTCGATCGGTGGGTCGGAAGGGCGCAACGAGGCGACTGCGCGCGGATGCCTGGTGGCGGTGGAAGAGGCGTGCCGTGTGAAGAAAATGTCGGTGCGCGGGGCGAGTGTGGCGATTCAGGGATTTGGCAACGCCGGATCGCTGGCGGCAAAATTATTTGCGGAGAAGAAAGCGCGGGTGATTGCGATCAGCGATTCGCGCGGTGGCGTTTTCAATTCGCGGGGAATCGATCCGCTGAAGGCGATGCGTTACAAGGAGCGTTCGGGGACGGTGGTGGGGATGCCGGGCACGTCGCGGATATCGAATGATGAATTGCTGACGATGAAATGCGACATTCTGATTCCGGCGGCGCTCGAGAACGTGATTACGTTGAACAATGCGGACCAGATCAAAGCGAAGATCGTGGCGGAAGCGGCCAACGGGCCGACGACGCCCCATGCAGACGAAGTGCTGGCGCGGAAGGGAATCATGCTGCTGCCGGACATTCTGGCGAATGCGGGCGGCGTGACGGTGAGCTATTTTGAGTGGGTGCAGGATTTGCAGAGCTTCTTCTGGTCGGAATCGGAAGTGAACGCGAAGTTGGAATCGGTGATGCGGCGCGCGTTTACGGAAGTGCATGAAAGCGCGCGGAAGCATCGGACGCACATGCGGACCGGGGCGTATTGCCTGGCGGTGGGACGCGTGGCGGATGCGACGCTGGTGCGGGGTTTGTTTCCGTAGAGTCGCCTACGCGACGTAACGACGCGCCCGCGGCTATTTCAGTTACTTCAGCTTGGCGTACTCGGATTTGGCAGCGATGAGGACGGGGATGTCAGTATCGGCGTCTTTCCAGAGCGCTAGGAAATCCTGATAGACCGCCTTGGCTTTGGCGGCGTCGCCCTGCAAGGCGTAGGCGCGGGCGAGACCAAGATGGGCGAGCGCGCCTGTCGCACAATTCCATAACAGCCCGCGATGGTCGAGGATTTTCTGAAATTCGGTCGCTGCGAGCTGGCCCTGTTGCGCGCTCAGGTAAGCCTCGGCGCGGACGTACAAGGGATACAAACAGGAGTTACCAGCGGATGCACTTAACATGCCTAGTTCGTAGGGTGCTGACGCCTGAAGAAGCCCGATGCTCTGGGCAGGATTCCTGCGGATCGTTTCTATCTGAGCCCGGATGGTAGGAATCCAGACCGATTGCACTATGGTATCCTGCGGAAATCGCTTGCCGAGATCGTCCGCGAGTGACTGGGCGTGAGCCGCATCGCCCGCCAACGCATAGGCCAGTGCTGCCTGCACCTGTACGTCACGGCTCCTCGGGCCGAGCGCCACTGCCGCGACAGCGTTATGGCGAGCCGCCTCTGCGTTGCCGAAAAGGGTTTCGCGTATCGCCGCATTGGCCTGCCATAAGGCGGCGGGTTCTTTCTTATCGCTGCGGCGAGCGCTTTCGACAGCTTGCCGCGATAGTTCACGCGCCTTCCCGAGTCTCCCGAACCATGCTTCTGTATCGGATTCCAGTGAAAGCATCTGGGCCTCGTCGCCTGCCTTTCCAACAGCCCAATCTGCCTGCTGCTTCATGGCTTTCGTGTTGCCTTGAAAGAAGGCCAAGATATAAAGATTCTGGTACAGCGCGATATTTTCGAGCTTGCGTCTCAGTGCCTCCTCGGTTGCCGTCCTTGCTTCGTCGAAACGATTCAGAGCCAGATAAATCTGCCCAAGATTCCCATACCCACCCACTTGCATCGGCTCCAGGCCAAGCGATTCGCGGATTTCTGCGGCAGCCTTCTCATATTGGCCCAGAATCATGTGATTAGCGCCCAGTTCGCCGTAAGCGACGTCATCACGCGGATAAACTTGTATCCACGGTTCGTACGTCTGATTCGCTTTCTCCAGCTCACCCGTGACTAACACGTAGTAGAGCGAGGTGATGTGAAACTTCTCGCGTTCGCTGACGCGGTCGCGCAGGTCGAAGGCTTTCTTCAGGTAATCAGCGCCCAGGCTAGGCCGGTTCAAATTGTAGTAAGCGATTCCCAGAGTATCGTAAGCCAGCGCAAAGTTCGGATCGAGTTCGATGGCGCGCTTGTTGAATGGAAGGCTTTCGGCATCTCCCTTTCCGCGTCCGGCTCTTAGACTTAAGCTGTAGTCCTTGAGGGCTTCGAGCGAATTCGTGGTGGCCTGCTCCAGAGGGACATCGAACTTCTGCACTGAGCTAAGCGATTCACCCATCTCGTTGCGAAGCTTTGCTGCGGCTTGGCCCACTGCCGGCAAAACTTGCTCCTTGTCCGCAACCGTCACCTGGTCGCGTGCCAGCACGTCCCCGCTCGCACAGTTCAGGGCCGCCAGCCCAATCACGTACTGCATTCCCAGCGCCGCAATCGAGCCTGATATGTATGCCTTGCTTCCCGCGCGCTGACACACTTCCCGCGCCAAGTCTCGCGTCAATCTGTCGTCCGGCGAGCGCGTCATTTCCCTCAGCGTCTGGCGAACCTTCTCCTCGGAAAGGATGTTCAGGAAAGGCGACTGGCCCAGGTCCACTGCCAGCGCCTGCTTCATCGTATCGTCGAAGACCGTGTCACCCGTCTTGTTGTCGAAATCAGCGAGGACGATGGTGTCTCTCAACAGATCGTCTCTTGTCTTCTTACTTGTTTCGAACTCATCCTTGAGGAAAGCCTCGTAATCTTCGGGATTGTCTGTATCACGCTTCGACATCTTTGTCGCTTCGCCGCCTGTGAGGCGGATTCGAAGCTTTTCGATGATTTCTCGCGATATATCCGACTCTATGGCGAGGACATCCGAGATGGGCCGACTATACTCTTCGCCCCATAGCTCGGCGCCGTCGCTGACGTTGACCAAAACAGTTCGGATCCTTAGCGTGTCGCCAAACTTAGTAATCTTGCCTTCCAGAATCGCTGCGACGTGCAGAGTGCGACCCGCCTCTCGCGGGTCCACATTGCTATTCTTATAAGCCAAGGTCGTTGCCGATGACATCACATGGAGATTGGGAACTTGAGAGAGCTTGTCAATGAGGGTTTCCATGAGGCCATCGCTGATGTATTCGACGTCGGGATCCTTGCTGGTATTCACGAATGGCAGTACGGCAAGCGAGCGGACATTCCTTGCTGATGAACCCGTTGTCAGGCGCTCGCGCACACTATTCAGATTCAGGCCGACGAGCAGGGCAATTGCTACTACCGAGGCGGTCGCCAACATCTTCGTGCGTCTTCCATAGACACGCGAGCCAAGCTGAGTCCCAGCCAGTGCGGTTCCGGAAGACGAAGTTCCGGCAGGAACGACGTTCGATCCGAGTATCGCTGAAGGCTGCGATTCGACCGGAGCAATGAAGCGATAACCGCGACGGGGAATGGTTTCGACCCAGAGGGGTTTTTCGGCGGTATCGGAAAGGCAATCCCGCAGCCGCTGAACGGCAGAGTTAAGCCCATGATCAAAGTCCACAAAGGTGTCATCGGCCCAAAGTTTCGCCCGAAGCTCTTCCCGTGTCACCATTTCCCCGGGACGCTGAAGTAACATCAACAGTATCTGGAAAGGCTGCTCACCCATTTTCACTCTTATCCCAAACTTCCGAAGCTCGCCGGAATGCAAATCGAGTGCATACGGGCCGAACAAAGCGTTGCGCGACGTCGTCACTTTCATGTCCGAAAGATCGAGGAACGGGGCTTCTAACCGGGGGATTCGACTGGCTGATTGTGAGGCTTGTTTGAACGGCAGTCAAGAAGCCACCGAAAGCTGCACTGCAAGCACTTGAAACCACTCGTAAAGCGCCCAGATATCAATTACTTACGCGGTGTTCCTGAAATGTTTGAGGGACGATTCAGTTTGTATTGCAGCAACACTGATAGTTAGGCGATAAGGGCAGCCCGAATCATCCGATTCGAAGAGGAGCGACAAAATGAATCGAATAGTGACGAAATTTTCCCGGGCGTTTTGCAGCACTTTGTTGCGTAGCGCTTCCCTTGGGTTGGTGGTGCTGACCATGTTATTCGCAGCCTCGAGCGCCAATGCTGGTTGCGGCGTTCCAACCAATACGGGAGCCCTTCCCTCAATTCCCTTCGTGAGCCCTCACGGCGATGACCATCAAGAGGGCCGAGAATCAAACGGGCCTGCTGCCATCGTGGGTTTGTGGCATCTGATTTACAGTGCAAAATCCGCGCCCCCTCCCCCTGCTTTCCCTCCAACACCCTTCCAGTTCCTCGAATCCTTTAAGACTTGGCACGCCGACGGAACTGAATTTGAAAACGCCTTTCTGCCGCCAGCCGGCGGAAATATCTGCTTCGGAGTCTGGAAGGACTTGGGTGACGGCCGCGTCAAACTACACCATATCGGTGTGATGTTCGGCACGGATGGCAATCCCCCCGCATACGTAGGCATGGCCCCTGAATACGTTACAAACATCTTCACCGTCGACGAAACCGATCAGGTGGCGCCCAACGGCAAAACCTACAGCGGTTCCTTCGATTTCAAACTCTACCTTCCCTCGGCCTGCGCCGCGAGCGCCGCTGGTACCTACACCTGCACCGGAACGCCACTAGCAGAGGTCACGGGAACAACGCTCGGTACCCGCATCACCGTCGATTGACCAACTCCCAACCCGAAAGAAATGGATGCCGAGCACCGCGGCGAAGGGGATTGAAGCGGAATTCCCTTCGCCAGCGCTTCACTAACCACGGTTTTTGTGCCAGTACCCACGCAAGTGCGATCTGAGCAGGTGTGGCTTTCTTCTGCTGCGCGAATTTGCCAACGAGATCCACGAAAGCCTGATTTGCTTCGCGGTTTTCCGGCGTAAAGCGAGGGACGATCTCGCCGGGCTTCTCGACCAGCAGCAGAAGCAGCTTGAATGGCTGCTCCTGGAGCTTGACGCGCTGGCCCTGGCGAAAAAGCCGCCCTGTTTCGGGGAAGACTTCGAAGAGGCCAAAGCGATAGCTGGGATCAGAGCGGACTGGGCTATCCATGCCGTAACGGGTTAGTGATGAGGCCCTCGGGCGAAGTCTAACACGGCCACGGGACGGGGCTACTCTCGTATTGATGAGAGTGCAGATGGATTGCGATGCCTTGGCGTTTACGGAACATGTAAGAACGCGGAAGCATCGGACGCAGATGCGGACCGGGGCGTATCGACTTGCGGTGGGACACGTGGCGGATGCGAAGCGCCCTATTTCGCGGCGAGCAGGGTTCTTGCTTGTGCCAACTCGGGGCGATCGGACGGGATGCCATCGCAGTTCTTAAGAAGTTGCGCATAATAGCCCGCCGCTTTCTCTTTTTGCTGGCTCATTTCAGCTGCTTGCGCTGCGCCATAGAGGCCGTTAAAACGATTGGGATCGGTGCGCAGCGAAATCTCGTATTCGGCCAGCGCTTCCTGCGGATGCTGGATCTCGAGGAGCATGTCCGCCAGCATCTCGCGAACGGGCAGCGCGGTTTCGCCCTTGCCGACTTTGTCCTGCGTGTCGGAGACGGAGCGCAGAAGGCGCACGGCCTCGGCGCTATTTCCGGAAGCGTAGTAAGCCCACGCGTGCACCACATCCTTTGTATCTTTCATGTAGTCAGCAAAGTATGGCTTGTCCCCTTTGCGCGTAGCCTCGAAAAGTTCTTCGAAATGTTTCACAGCATCTTGAGCGGCGGCAGAATCACGAAGATGGCCGGCGGCTATAGCGCGTCCCCAAAAGGCAATCGATTGCACATAGGGCGGAGCCTGGGCTCGCGGTTGCAGGTTGAGCGCTTCCTTCCAATGGCGGCGTTCGAGAGCGTAGGTGGCCTGAGCATGAGCTAAAACCTGTTCGAAATAATCTTTAGAATCGGGGGCGACGTCAGATTCCGGGATAGAAGCAAGGGCATCCACTTGCCTCTTTGCATTGGTGTCGTCGCCAATCTGAAGATAGGCATACTCGAGGAAGTCCATCGAATGCATCTTATGATCCAGGGTGTACAAATGCATTGCGGCCACCTTATCCGCAGCCTGGATAGCGGCGAGGTTCGACGCAATGTCGTCTTGCCAGAGACCCAACCGGGCAAAAATGTGTGAGGGCATGTGCACCGCATGCGGAGAGTCAGGTGCGATGGTGGCGTATTTGCGGGCAGCAGGAAGAGCAAGGCTGGCCATGCTGGGATTGTCGCAGGCGTGAATGATGTAGTGAGCGATGCCGGGATTGTCGGGCTGCTCGTCGTAGAGTTTGTTGAGAATGGCGACAGCTGCTTTCGCGTTTGTGAGGTCGGGATCGTGATCTGGTCCCGAAGCGAGAAGAGAGAGCGCATAGAAGACGCCCGCTTCATGGTCCTGCGTATTGCGCTGGTACACGCCGGCCATAGCTTTCGCGTAGGCGTCGGCCCGCTTTTCATGATCGAGCTTATCGGTATCGGTGTAAAAGACGGAAAGGGCATCGACATAGTCGCGTTCGCGGGCGGTTGGAGCATTGAGCGCTCGCGCTTTTGCAAGCAGTTCCGCGCCGCTCTGCAGATCGGCCTTTGACGGCCGATCCCATAGCTGATGATACAAGCTCATAGCTTGACCCCAATACGCCATGGCACAGCTGGGTTCTTTCTTCTCGATATCCTGAAACTGATTGCCGGCCTGTTGGTATTCAAACGAATAGAGGAAAGCTATGCCGTGCTCAAACTGCGCTTGGGACCCGGGAAAGCAGGAGATCGGGAAGGACACGATCCCGACCTTCTCGGCGGGATCGTGGTGGTGCGGCACGTCTTGAGCAAAGCAAGATGAAGAGAGAGCAAGAACGACTAAGAAGGGAATGGAACAGATTTTTTTCATCGCGAGCTCCAGATCAGTGGCAGCCTACGCGTCTAAAAAACCGATGTCAACGAACGCAGAGGCGTGACTTATCGGAAGCCTCTCGGGAATGGTCGCCGCATTTCCGGAGCAGGATACGGGAGCAATTGCGAGTCAAAAAAACATGGTAGACTCGCCGCCACATCTGCGGGGACATTATGAGAAAGGTAATTCTACTGTTAGGACTTTGGGTTGTCGCGGTGGTGTCGCTAGCTCAATCGTACAAATATGGCGAGATGATAAAATGGGATACTGAGACGCGTCCCTATCATGGGGTCACGCAAAAAATCGTTGCGTATCAGATTAAGAACTCAATGACCACATATACCGTCACTCAAGGAACCGCGAAACCTTCTGAGCTAGCCAGCCGAAAGCTTGTTGAATTCCGTATAGACAAAAACAACAGGTGGGTGATGTACATCAAAGATAAGTTCGATAAAGAAATAAAGTATTCCGTTATTTCAATTGGGAGTTCGGCACGCTGAATTACACAGCACAGAATGGATGCCGTTAGCTGCCTCATGATGGGAACCCATTGAAGGTGTCCTCAGCCATAGAGGCCTCGGTCCTCGCATTCGAGTCAAATGGCACGCTCCGGGTTATGAACGCTGGCAGCGATCGACAAATTCCACGATCAGGTCGGCAATCTGAGTCGCGCCTCGATTTCCGAGCACGATCGTGTAGTGTGTGGTCCCTTGAAACTTGCGATCTTCGATCTGCGGCACAAATTCTCGGATCTGTTCAACCACGGAATCCGGAAAGAGCGGCGGGAATGCCGGAGCGAAGCCTGTCTCCGCGCGTAACATCATAACGGGTACTCGCAGCGATCGTAGCCGCGTTACGATTTCATCCCGTCGGAATCCTTCCGCTAGATCCGCACGGACAGCCGCTTCCGACGCTTTCGGCCGCAGGTTCGGAGCTTCGCCGCCCAATTCGTAATCGAGGAAAGCTTCGACCCACGGGTTCCAATCCTCCGCAGGAAAATGGGGTTTGGCGCGCCAGAAGTCCTGGTAAAACTCGCGCGAGGGATACGTTTCGCGCAGCTGCATGACCCGGGCTGCGAGAAGTTCGTCGAGGCCTTCCTGGGGCACCGCGCCTTGGCTGATCGCGGGAACGTATCCGCCGTCGATCAGAATCAGACCGCAGACAAGTTCCGGATTTTGTGCTGCGAGTGCAACCGCCACGAAGGCACCCATCGAATGCCCCACCACGACGCTTGGCCGCAAGTCTATCGCACGCATTGCCGCTGCCACGTCGCGGCCATGCTGCGCCATTCCATAAGGCCCTTCCGGCTTGTCCGAATCGCCGCGCCCGCGCAGGTCGAGCGCGAACAGCGGCTTTCGCCCACCCAGTCGTTCCGCGATCCCGATGTAATTCACAAACGTCGCGGTCAATCCGTGAAGCGCTACTACTGGCGCTCCGCGGCCGGGCCAATAACCAAAAGCCAGCTCAATGCCGTCTCCACTCACTCGCCCGCGTGCCTCGCGATAAATTTTGAGCGTTCCTTTCCCATGACCAGTCATTTTCGAATCCGCCATTTTATTCGACGCTCAGAAGTTGAACTTCGCCGCGAACTGTATCACGCGAGGGCCAACCGTTGTCGCCACGATGTGGCCAAATGTCGTCGTGGCCGGATCGACAGGCGGCACGCCCGCTGGCAAAGTGATCGGATTGGCAAAACTCACCTGGTTGAACGCGTTGAAGAACTCGGTGCGGAATTCAAAGTTCATGCGCTCGGTGATCGGGAAGTGCTTGATGATCGAGATATCAACATCCTTCTGGTTGGGCCCTCGCAGAATGTTGCGCCCTGTGTCGCCAAAGTCCACCGTGGCGGGCGTGAAGCAGTTGATATTGAAATACTCATTGAGCCGCGATTCCACGCTGCCGTGCATCGCCGGGTTGCAGCCCGCCACGCCATCCGCGCGCGCTTGAATGAACGCATTCGCGTTTGTGAGCACCGAAAACGGCGTGCCGCTCTGCACCGTGATGATGCTGGCCAGCTCCCACCCGTTCGCCGCGAGGCTCGCAAAATGCGAATCGCCCGAGTAGAACTTGGGAAAATCGTAGATACTGCTAAAGACGAAGCGATGCCGACGGTCGAAATCCGAACTCGCGTAATTGTTCAGAATTTCCTGGTTGCCCGGAACCACGGTCACGTCGCTCGTTCCGCTCGGATCGCCCGAGTAGTCGTCAAGCGAATGGCTGTAGGTATATGCCGCGATGAATTGCAGGCCGTTGGAGAATCGCTTCGAGAGGCTGGCTTGCAGTGAGTTGTAATCCGAGTTCGACGAGCTCTGCATCAGGTGCACGCCGAAACCTTGCACGGCCAGAGACGAAAGCCCGGGGCTCAGCGGGCCCGGGGCCGCCACGACCGGCACGTCTGCCTGGTTTATTTCAGTCAGCCGGTATTGCTTGCGGCCCTCCGAGCCGACGTAGGCGACGTCGAGCATCCAGTCCTTCGCGAATTCATCCTGGATTCCTAAGCTGTATTGCTGCACGTAGGGCGTTCTGAAATCGTGGATATCCGGAAAAATTCCGTTTGCAGAGACCGGTTGAAGTCCGCCGAGAACGGCGGCAGGCAAAAACGCCGGAGGCCCGCCGAATGGAAAGATCGCTGGGTTGTTGAAAAGCAGAGGGAACGCGCTGGGCTGCGGGACCTGTACGAACGGATTCGCGATGGGAGTGGTGAAGGCCTGAGCGAGGGTGAAATAAGGAAAATCGAGGAGCTGATTGTTGAGTAGCCGCGAATTCGCACGGTCGTAGTAGACGCCGTATCCACCGCGAACCACAAAGTGTCCACCGTCGTTCAATGGCTGCCACGCAAAACCAAGACGCGGTGCGAAATTATTTCGATCCGGAGCCACCAGCGAGGAGCGAACTTCTGGAACTCCCGGCAGCGGGTTACGCGCGTTCCCGGCTTGCACGAACCCGCCCGTGATGGCGACGTTGTCACCGACCGGGAAGCCGGGAATGATCGTCGTCTCCAGCCGATTCGGATCGAAACCAACGAAACGTCCCTGCGCTTCAGTGAACGGGCTGAAGTAGTCGTAGCGGAGTCCGAGGGTGATCGTAAGACGCGCGGAGATGCGCCAGTCGTCATTCACAAAGCCCGAGATATCCTGCGACCGGATATTCCGCTGCGGTACTCCGGATCCCATGATCGTAAGGCCCGTGAGCGGCACGCCGGCGGGCTCGAAACCTCCCAGGAAATCAGTGAACGGATTCCCCGAAAAGCCCAGGAAGAAGATCTGACCGCGGGTATACAGATTAAAATTCTCGCTCAGGTCGTGATGCTTGTACTCGCCGCCGAACTTGAAGCTGTGCTTCCCTTTTTGCCAGGACAGCATGTCCCCGACTGTGTAAGTCGGTTCCTTGGCGCTGTTGTCCGCGAAGGGAGACGCGCCCAAGTCAAAGAAGTTGGCCACGGAAATTTCCGGCATACCCGGGAACAGATTGCTCAAAGGCGATGCGATGCCGAGTTGAGCGGATGTAAACGGTTCCTGCGGCGTCGATTTGGTGGTAATCGTCGCCCAGCCGAACCGAAAATCGTTGAGCAGCGTGGGACTGATCACGTGGGTATCGTTGATTGCGAGCACTCGCTGATTGAAATTAACGGCTGCGCCAAATCCGGGTACCGGCAGCGCGTTTGCCAAGCCAAACGAATTGAAGAGGGCCTGCGTCTCAGGATTATTCGCGAAGAAGAATTTTCCGGAGAGCCGGTTCTGGGCAGAGACTTTGAAATCCAGGTTCGTATTGAACTGGTCTTCCGTGAAACGCGAGATTCCGACTACTGGGGCGGGAACCGGATTGGGTGAGCCCGTCGGGTGTGGCGCCGACGGAATCACGAAAGAACCGTTGGGAAGCGTCGCTTGCAGCAAGAACAGTGCCGAGGGATCTATCGTTGTAACGCCAAAAGAATTCGCGAGGGTGGTGAGCGCGGCTGTCGAACGATCGTTGGTCAAATTTCCCGGGACGAAAACGGTGCCTATGGAATTTTCGAGCGAAGTGGCGTTCACTTCGCGCGTGCCCTGATATGAACCAAAAAACCACAGCCGATCTTTCAGGATAGGCCCGCCGAGCGTGCCGCCGAATTGATTCCGTTTGTATGGAGGGCGTGGCACTCCGGCGCCATTGAGAAAGAAATTATTCGCATCCAGAACGTCATTGCGAAAAAACTCATAAAGGTTGCCGTGAAAATCGTTCGTTCCGGATCTCGTAACAGCAGCGACGACGCTTCCTGCGTTACGCCCCTGCGACGCATCGTAAAAGCTCGTCTGCACGATGAATTCCTGCAGAGTATCGGTGGCCGGGACGGCGAGGTTCGGCGTCGAACCGGTCCCGATCGAATTTGCGTCCACTCCATTGATCACCACCGCATTGGAAAGTGTGCGCTGGCCGTTCACGTTGAACGCCGTATCACCGCGACCGAGGTCAGAGGAATTGCTGATCGAGGCGGAAGTGCCGGGCGTGAGGGTCAGCAACTGCTGGAAGTTGCGCGTAGCAAGCGGCAGCTGGCGGATATCGGTACTCGAAATCACGGCACCGCGCGAAGGCGATTCCGTATCCACCATGGGCAATTCGGAAGTGACAGTGACCGAAGTGCTGCCACCTTCGAGCGCAAGATCGGCGTTGGCAACCGAGTATTCGGTGATGCGCACCTCGATTTTGTCCACGATGAAGGATTTGAATCCCTTCGCATCCACTTGCAGGCGATAGATGCCTGGAGGAACCAGCGAAAACGTGTAGCGGCCGTCTGCATTTGTGGTTGTTTCGCGATTCACGCCGGCTTCGCTGGTGAGCGTGACGCGCGCGCCGGCTACCACACCGGCGCTCGGATCTTTTACGACACCATTCACCTGGCCGGTGGTGGGAGTTTGCGCGTGAATCGAGGAGGCCAGAAGAAGAATCGCCATGAAAGAAAATGCCGTGAATAGTTTACGTAGCATGTTTTTTCCCCCGTTCAATGACGTTCCATCCGTGCTTTCGCGGAAATTCGCCGGTGTAGAGGCGAACGAGCTGATCGATGGCTTCCTCGTCGCTGACGCCGAGATGCCGCTTGGCTCCGAAAAGCTCTTCAATCAGGAAGTAGGTGACGAAGTGAAGATAGATCGAGGTGTAGGCCAGCCCGGGATTCACGCCGGGCGCGAATGGAACTTTCGCGCTGCGAAACAGAGCGGCCGAATAGGTGCGCAGGCCGCCAGCGATTTCGCGAAAGCCGTGAATGAAGTGCTTGTGGCGGAATTCAACCACGTCGATGTACATGAGGCGCCAGTAGTCGAGGTTATTGGAAAGCACCCGGCCTATCGCCATCGCCAACTGCTTCAGCGAAGCCGGGTCAGGCGAGCGCATAAGGGGCATGAGCTCTTTCTCGCGCAGCATTTCCATTTTTTTGCCGAGACGCTCGACGAGGTCGACGAAGATGTCTTCTTTCGTGTCGTAGTAGATGTAGAGCTTGCCCATGGACACGCCGGCTTTCTTGGCGATTTCGCGGACGGTGGTGCCGTGGAAACCCTTGCGGGTGAAAAGGTGCAGAGCGGCCTGTTCGATCCTGAGCTTATTCTTCTCGATGGTGTTGTCGAGGAGCTTGGGCATTCCCAACCTCGCAGAGTTGCGATATGCTTCGACTCAAAGCGGGCGCTCGCTCTCTTTGACAGGGGGCGTTTTACATCCTGGACCGGCAGCCTGTCAAGAAGATTTCGAGGCGAGCCATCCGAAGATGATGGAAACGGCAGGGGGCAGCAACCGGTGTACGGGCCCGGCAGGGCCGGCTCTTCTGAATCGGCGTTTGCGCGCTAACATCGACAGTCAGATTTCGGGAGGCGACGGTGAAAAACAAAGTAGCGGTGATCACGGGGGCGGCAAGCGGAATCGGCTTCGCCATTGCAAAAGCGATGAGCTATGCAGGAGCGAGTGTCGTGCTCGCGGATGTAAGCGCCGAAGCTGGCGAGACGGCGCTCGCCAATCTTCGCGAGTCGGGCGCCGCGGCAGAGTTCGCGGCCGGCGATATTTCCAAATCCGCGGACGTGCGCCGCCTGATGGACGTCGCAATAAAAGAATTTGGGCGAATCGATATTCTGGTGAACAACGCGGGGCTCCAACATATCGCGCCAGTGGTCGATTTCCCGGAGGAACGCTGGGACTACCTGCTGGGCGTGATCCTCACCGGAACATTTCTGTGCTGCAAGTACGCATTGCCCCACATGATTCGCCAGAAATGGGGACGAGTGATCAATATCGCGTCGCTTCACGGGAAAGTTGCGTCGCCATTTAAGGCCGCATATGTAGCGGCGAAACACGGCGTCCTGGGATTTACAAAGGTCGTCGCGTTGGAAGCGGCCGAGCACAACATCACATCAAACGCGATCTGTCCGGCCTACGTGCGCACGCCGCTCGTCGAGAAGCAGATTGACGAGCAAGCCCGGCGGCATGGCATCTCACGGGACGATGTCGTCCGGAAAATCATGCTCGAGCCCGCAGCGATTCGCCGGTTGCTCGATCCAGAGGAAGTTGCGGCCCTAGCGGTGTATCTGTGCTCGGACCAGGGGGCCGGAATTACGGGTTCCGCGATTGATATTGATCTGGGGTGGACGGCACGCTAGGCGAAGAGTTGCATAGCCACGAGGTCTCATCTGAGTCGATTCCATCGCTTCCGCAAGAAATTGCTCTCGATGTACCTGGAATCCGCCTAGGGCTGAACGAAGGAGGGCTATTTTCGTTCGTCTTTCTTGTCGATCGTTTGGAAGCTCGGCCCCCACGTCGGCATGTCCGACGAAATCCGCCGATGTTTTGGTGTTGCGGATTTGGAGGTGTAACCATGGCCGGCCTGGCGGCGTCAATGGCTTCAGCAGATTGCGTGACGCCGGGCTCGGTATGCGGAAAGTGCGATGAAGGCGATTGAAGAATTACGACACGCTATCGATTCAACAAAGTCGTCAAAAACGGGTTTCCGTGGGTACATCGCTCCATCGCTCGGGAAGCCGCCCCAAGGACTAGAAGACGTACCGTCGGCGATAGGAAGATTCATGCGGGAGGGATGCTAATGGTATGGCTCGGCTGCTATCAGTGAATGTTGGGCTTCCCCGCGACATCGTGTGGAAAGAGCGCACGGTGCACACCGGCGTCTGGAAAAACCCGGTGACTGGCTGGCGTCGCGTTGGGCGTTTGAATCTTGAGGGAGACGGTCAAGGCGACCTGGCCGGGCATGGAGGGGAACATCGCGCGGTCTTCGTTTATCAGATTGAATCCTATCGCTATTGGCAGGAGCAGTTGAAGAGGACTGATTTCGTCGGCGGACAGTTTGGCGAGAACTTCACAGTCGAAGGCTTGCCCGACGATGTCGTATGCATCGGGGACCGTTATCAAATCGGGACCGCACTGTTCGAGGTCACTCAACCGCGCGTGACATGCTTTCGCGTCGGCATTCGGATGAACGAACCCCGGATGGCGGCATTGCTTACATCGAGCGGCCGGCCGGGCTTCTATTTTCGCGTACTCCGCGAAGGTGAGGTGGCTGCGGGTGACGAAATCGAAAAGGTGGGAGAGGCGGGGGAGCGCATGACCGTTGCTGAGATCAACGCTCTCCTTTATCTGCCGCCTCACGCACGCGATCGTCTGGAACGCGCCCTGCAGATCGAAGCGCTTTCGCCCGGATGGCGTGGCTCGTTTGAAGCGTTGCTTCAGAGTGAGAAAAACGGGTCGTCAACCGGAAACGCGGGACTGGCTCCTGACGCTGCGGCGCATCTGGCTTTGCCAGGATTTCAATCGCTCGCCGTGATCTCAATTGATCTCGAGTCCGCGGACGTTCTCTCGTTTGCCATGCAGAGCGCTGACAGTCATCAGCTTGCCATGGCTCTGCCGGGTCAGTATGTCGTTGTGCGCCTTAAGCCCACCGCCGGCGGACCGGCGCTTTTTCGCAGCTATTCGCTCTCGGGGCCGCTCTCAACGGAGCGTTACCGAATTAGCGTGAAGATCGAGCCGAATGGAGCGGCTGGAAAATACCTGCACGAACATCTCCGCGTGGGCGACCGCCTCGATGTCAGCTCGCCGCGCGGAAGTTTTGTGCTGCAGCCGGGAGAGCGACCGATCGTACTGCTCAGTGCCGGGATCGGCGCGACGCCCATGCTGGCGATGCTGCACGCGCTCGCGGCGGCACGCTCTACGCGTCAGGTCATCTGGTTGCACTCAGCGCGTGATGGGCGTCATCATCCGTTTGCCGGCGAAGTCCGCAGTCTCATGCGCGAGCTAGCAAACGGCCGCAGTTATATCTGTTACACCCAACCGGAATCAAACGAGAAAACAGGTGAGGATTTCAACGCGACGGGCCGCTTGTCGCAATCGGTTTTCGATGAACTCGGACTACCACGAGACGCTGATGTCTACCTTTGTGGGCCAACTCGATTCATGGCGGACATGAAAGAAGCGCTCACGGCTTTAGGTGTAGCGCCGGAGCGCGTTCACATCGAGATCTTTAATGGCGGCGAGTCGATGACGCCTGGTGTGGTGGGCGCCGCGACGCGAGCTCCGCATGCGCCCAGCGATGAAGCAAACACGGGTCCGCTGATATCGTTCGCACGCAGCGGCATTTCCGCACACTGGAGCGCGTCGCGGTACGGGAGCATCCTGGAAATGGCCGAGGCGTGTGATGTCCCGGTTCGTTGGGCGTGCCGCACCGGTGTTTGTCACAACTGTGAGAGCGGTTTGGTCTCGGGGACGGTCGTCTACGAACCGGAGCCACTCGACAAACCGGCTGATGGCAACCTTCTCGTATGCTGCTCACAGCCGACTAGCGATGTCGTCGTCGATTTGTGAAGCAGCGAGGATAGTCGGCCTAGATAAAGAAAAACTTAGGCGCGATCGTCATTGGATGTGGGGAGTCGGGACCCTTGTTGGCTGTCCGGATGGCTGCTGCTGGTCAACGAGTGGCCTTGATCGAACGGCACCGCTTCGTGGAGCGTGCTGAATACAAGTAGCGGCTCGGAGTAACTTCTATGATCTTCCCGCAATTGGCTCAATTCACCGATATTGCACTTCTGCTCCTGCGCTTGATGGTTGGCCTGGTGTTCATCACGAGCGGCTATAAACATCTTAAAGATCCGGCAGCGCGGAGCAAGGACATTGGGATGAGCAAGGGCTTCACGATTTTTCTGGGTGCAGCGGAGTTCGCTGGCGGCCTGGGAGTAATTTCGGGTGTTCTCGCCCAACTCGCCGCCATCGGCTTGATTTTGCTAATGCTCGGCGCCATACAAAAGAAAATATTTACCTGGCACATCGGCTTCTGGGGCAAATCGGGGACCGACGGCTGGAGTTACGACACTATGCTCGTCCTTATGAATCTGGTTATCGTCACCACCGGCGGCGGGAATCTGACACTCACTCACCTAATCAAGTAAAGCACTGGATTATTCGAACGCGAACGTCCACTAGACCGAGCTCAGGCGGTGATTCAAGCAGCGGTGTCAGAGGCGAAGAAACGGGATTGGAAGATGAATGTGGCGGTGGTCGACTCCGGGGGGAATCTCGTCGCCTTCCAACGAATGGACGGCGCGATGCTTGCATCCATTCAGATTGCCGAGCACAAGGCACGAGCAACCGCGACCTTCCGGCGCCCAACGAAGGTCTTCGAGGACGGTATCAACCTTATGCATCTCAACTATCTGCTCGCGTTCGATGGAATCATTGCCTCTCGAGGCGGCATCCCATTGATCGAACAAGGCGCGATTATCGGCGCAATCGGTAGTTCGGGAGGCACGGATTCCCAAGACGAGATCGTCAGCAATGCAGGCGCGGCAGTAATCAACCAACATTAATCAACCCACCGTCGGCAACGAACAAATAATCCAAATCCCGAGAAAGCGTCGGGTGCACTCAACCGGTTTCCGAGACAAACAAATGGAGGGGAGAATGCCATGACAACTGCAAGCGCAGTTACGAAGCCCGTACAAATCCGCGTGACCCGCCGGTCGCCCGCCTACTGGCGTGTGACGATCGACAACCCACCGATCAACGTGATGGGCCCGGAAATCGTCCGGGAGTTCCAGGAAGTCATGAACGCTCTCGAGGCCGACGAGCAGGTCCGGGTCGTGGTGTTCGACAGCGCGGTCGACGACTACTTTCTGAATCACTCCGACTTCACGACAAAACTCGAGGACCTGACCAGCATCCCTCAAGGCCCCACTGGTCTGGAGGCGTGGCCGGACTTTCTCGTGCGTTTGACCCGCTTGCCAGTCGCTTCCATCGCCCTCATCCGCGGCCGTGCCACGGGCAACGGCAGCGAGATCACGCTGGCGTGCGATATGAGTTTTGCCAGTCGCGAGAAGACCATCATCTCGCAGTGGGAAGCAGGCGTGGGAATGGTAGCCGGCGGCGGCCCCATGGCTCGGCTGCCCCGACTCATCGGGCGAAACCGCGCGCTCGAAATACTCTTGAGCTCGGAAGATATCAGAGCAGAACAGGCCGAAGCCTACGGCTACATTAATCGCGCCTTGCCCGACGCGGAGCTCGATGCGTACGTAGAGGCGCTCGCCACGCGGATCGCCAAGTTCGACAAATGGGCGATCGCCAACACCAAGCGCCTCGTCAACACTAGCCTGCCGCCGGACGTCGAGCTTGGCGCTGGGTGGGATGCGTGCATCAATTCGCTCGGACGGCCCGCCGCGCAGGAGGGAATAAAAGCGCTGACGGCGCGCGGATTCCAGAAGCCGGGCGATGTTGAAAATCGGCTCGGATACTACCTGGGCCAAATCGCGCGCTAGCCGGCGTCTGAAGGGATTCTAAATGCCGGGACGTTGTGGATGGGACGCGTTCGAAACCAAGCTTGGCGGACACGTTTCGAATGTCTGTAGTGATGTTTAACATATTCTGCGCACTATTTCGAAAGGAGCCATCAATGAACGCCGTACAAGTGGAACAGAAGAGCTATGAGATGCCCCCACGCGAGGGGATCACCATCGCGCATTTTCTCACCGTCGCCGACGTCGAGCGATCGGCTCGCTACTACGAAAAAGTCTTCGGCGCTCGCATTCTGACCATGGGTGACGGCAATGCGCCTCCGTACCTTCAGCTTGCGAATATCTGGATGATTTTGAATGTAGGAGGCGGACCGACCCCGGACAAGCCGACGGTGACGCTCAGCGTCCCCGACCCAAATCACATCAACAGCTTTATGAATTTCCGCGTTGCGGATATTCACGCGTGCTACAAATTATGGAAAAGCCGAGGAGCCGAGTTCATCACGGAGCCAATACCCAAGTACGGCGAGATTCGCTGCTACATCCGCGATCCCGACGGCTACATTATCGAGGTCGGACAGAGCACCGACCTCAAGTACGGTTAAAGCTTGGCCCGGATGGGATGCCGACTCTGCGCGTCGTCGCGCTTGTGCTGATGTTTTCCATTTCTACAGGAAGGAGGTCTGTATGTCTGAGAAAGGCAGCACCGCAAAGCGTGCGCAGCAAAACGAAGTCCGGGCCCACCAACTCGGCCAGGAGGTTTTCAAAACCATCTTGTCCGAAGATGTCGATTGGAAACCGTTCCCGGCGTTCCCACCTGGCGTCAAGCTGGCTGTCGTCGTGGGTCGGCCCTCGGAACCGGCCCCTTACACAATTAGGGTCAAAGCGCCCCATGGCGAGAAGTTGATGCCTCACAAGCACCCAGAGGATCGAGTCTATACCGTGATTTCCGGCGTCTTTTATATCGGACTGGGTGATGAATTCGACGCGAGTAAGTTGGAAGCCTATCCGCCCGGCGCCGTGATCATACTCCCTGGCAACACGCCGCATTTCCACTGGGCGAAATCCGGCGAGTATGTCACGCAAGTGACCGCGATAGGGCCGCTTGGACTGGAATACCTCAACGCGAAAGACGATCCGCGAAACAACAAGTCGTAGAAGGAGTCTGAACAGCTCCGATTCCGCTAAAGCGTTTAACTTCTCGTCAACTTTGAGGCTCAAGATGAACGATCAACAAACGAAGCAGCAGGATCCTGCAGCGCGAGATCAAGAGATCCGTGCGGCACTGGATCAGCATTGGGCGGCGTCCGATGCCAACGATTTTGAAACGGAGCACCTTATCTATCGTGAGGACGCGGTGCTGGAGTACCCGCAGTCAGGCGAGCTAACCCGCGGTCGACGCAACATTCAGGGCCAGCGCGAGAGTCAGCCGAACAAGAAGCGGTTTACTATCCGGCGAATCATTGGCAGCGGTGATCTTTGGGTCACCGAATTCATCCTGACATATGACGCCAAGCCGTCTTACACCGTGAGCATCATGGAGTTCGCTGGCGTCAAGGTTGTGCGTGAAACACAGTACTTCGCGGATCCATTCCCGGCTCCCGCATTTCGCGCTCAATGGGTCGAACGCATGCCCACATAATCTCCAAGCGTGAGTAACATTCCGCTTATCTTTTGCTGCTCAGCGGCCGACCATTTTTTGCAACTCTTCGGGGTAACGGGCGCCTTGCACCGAGATTTTCGAGGCGGCGGTGTCCAGTTCAGTGAGATCTTGCGATGAAAGTTCCACGTTGGCGGCTGCGATGTTTTCTTCGAGCCGATGGAGCTTGGTGGTACCTGGAATTGGCACGATCCACGGTTTCTGTGCCAGCATCCAGGCAAGTGCGATCTGAGCAGGTGTCGCTTTTTTCTGCTGCGCAAATCTGCCAAGCATATCCACGAAAGCCTGATTCGATTTCCGGTTCTCTGGAGTGAAGCGAGGAACGATATTGCGGAAATCGTTTTTTTTGAAAGTCGTATTTTCGGTGATTGTTCCGGTGAGGAAGCCTCTACCAAGAGGGCTGAACGGAACGAACCCGATTCCGAGTTCTTCCAGCGTGGGGAACACCTCCGCTTCAGGCTCTCTCCACCAAAGTGAATATTCACTCTGGAGCGCGGTGACGGGCTGAACGGCGTGCGCGCGACGAATGGTTTTCACGCCTGCTTCGGAAAGTCCGAAGTGCTTCACTTTGCCCTGCTGAATCAGATCCTTCACCGCTCCGGCGACATCTTCGATCGGGACGTCGAGATCAACGCGGTGCTGATAGAACAGGTCGATGACGTCGGTCTTGAGGCGTTTTAGCGATGCCTCGTCGACTTCTTTGATGTGCGCCGGCCGACTATCCATGCCGACCTGCTTGCCGGTGCTTGGATCGAGCTTGAATCCGAACTTGGTGGCAATGACGACTTGCTCGCGATAAGGAGCGAGAGCTTCACCCACGAGCTCTTCGTTTGTAAAAGGGCCGTAGACTTCGGCGGTATCGAAGAACGTGACGCCGCGGTCGACTGCAGCGTGGAGAAGATCGGTCATCTCCTTCTTATCCTTGGGCAGGCCGTAGGAAGCGCTCATTCCCATGCAGCCGAGACCAATCGCCGAGACTTCAAGACTGCTTTTTCCGAGTTTGCGCTTTTGCATTTTTTCTCCTTCTGAATCGTTTCTCTCATCCAAGATTAGGACCAAACGCCGTAGAGGCGATAGCCCGATCCTTCCGGTTTCTTGCCCTATTCCTATTCGAGGCTAAGGCTGGCGGCCGCGGGCGCCGCTGAGCCAGAGGGGCCACATAATTTGGTCCTGCATGGCTTTGTCAAGGCCGGTGTCTTTCAGGAGCTGTTCGACTTGGGCGCGGGATTGGCGGGGGCCGATGCGGTCTTCGCGGTCGGCGAGGGCGTAGGCGGTGACGGCGGCGATGGCTACGTGTTTTTTGAGTTCGGGGATGTCTACTTTGTCGAATGTGTCCGAGGCGGCATGATAGTTGAGCATGTAGTTGGCGGGTTCCTGATTGGCGACGAGGGTGGGCACACCTTCGAGGAGAAAATCGAAATTGTCGGTGCCGGAATCTGCGTCGAGGGTGAAATCCTTTACGCCGAGTGAGGCGATTGGCTCGAGGGCTTCGCGAACTGCGGGCAACGTATCTTTGCGGCCACCGAGCGAATAGCCGGTGACGGCGCCGATTCCGGAATCGAAAATCACAGCGGCGACCATGCGATCGAGTTCGTCGCGATGCTTTCTAGCGTAGGCCCATGAGCCGAGCATGCCTTGCTCTTCTCCGGTGAATAAGACGAAGCGGATGGAGCGGCGTGGAATCGAGCCCGAGGATTTGATTACGCGGGCGGCGTCAATTACGAGGGTGGCGTTGCAGCCGTTGTCGAGCGCGCCGGTGCCAAGTTCCCAGGAATCGAGATGAGCGCCGAGGATCACAAATTCATCCGGTTTTTCGCGGCCGCGAATTTCGGCAACGACGTTTTCGGAATTGACGGGGCCAGTGATGTGGTTGGGGAGCTCGAAATGCACGCGGATTTTTTGTCCGGAGGCGATGAAGCGGGCCATACGCTCGGCGTCTTCGCGCGCGACGACGGCTTGCGGTAACTTTTCGAGTTCGCCCGTGACGGAGACGTTGTGGCGATAGAGCAGAAGGCTTGGGCGCGTGGCCATCCAAAAAATCGCGGCGGCATGCGCATTGACGGCACGAGAAATGATTTGGGGCGCCACCTGATATTCGCCGAGCAGATCCTCCCAGGTGACGAGAATATTCTGATGGACGAGAACGATTGAACCTTTCACCGCGGCTCCCGCCTTTGCAAATCCCGCATCATCACCCGCGCCGACGTCTACGACTTCCGTGGAAATGCCGTCACCGGGAATCGCGGGAGACCAGCCGATGGAAACGGCGCGAACGGGGAAGGGTTCGGGAGAGAGCACCTCGATATGGGTGCGGCCTTCACTCCAACCGACAGCTACAGAAAATTTTTCGGTGTGGACGTCGTCTACGCCCGCGTGACGAAACGCTTCGACGCCCCATCCAACCGCGCGATCGGCTGCGGGTGAACCCGTGACGCGGCCTCCGATCGTGTCCGTCAGGTAGCGAAGATTTTCCTCGAGAGGTGAGGCACCAAGAGCGCTTTGAATCATGCCGGGCGCGAGTTCTGAGCATCCTTTTTGGATCGAGCAACCGCCCGACCCTGTCGGCTGCGCGAGAGGAGCAGGTTTGGTAGGAGGAAACTGAGCGGCAATAGGGCCTGTAACTACCAGGACTGCGAAAAGTAAAACTGCATTATTGAATTTGTAATGAATCGGCACACAACCTCCGAATAAGAATCATTTTCGAATAGCGCGGATTATAACCGGTCTCGAAACGATGGGCCAATGTAAGGGCAATCAGGCGAAAGCGAATAAAATGCGGCAGAAATTGCAGGGTAGCGGAACTTTCTACCGGGGGTCAGGTCATCGCTGTACCTGTGAAAAATCGTATGTCACACGATGAGTGTAAGTTACGAAAAACGTTCGGGATGGCACAATACCTGCCAACTGTTGGGCCCGTAAGTCCCAGTCTTTCGTGGTACAGCGCGGATCTTGAGGGGGGCCGCTGGGCTCGTACCACCCCTCTTTCATCCAGTGCTTGCCGACTCGAAGTAAAGAATTTCCACAGGGCAAGACGAAGTTAAAACCAAAAAAGCTTTGCCGAAGGCAGTCCTGGGCAAGCGGACGGAAGGCTTATAGTGAAAAAAACTGCAGCGTTTCCGAAACTGATTCGACAGGAAAAGAAGCGGGTTGAGAATCAATCCGCGAATCTGTTTGTTTTCTGCGACAAGACGACCGGCGTATCGCAGTTTCGAGCCGAGTCGGAGGCAGGGCTGGAATCGACAGTCGAACGGATCGCGGGATTGCTGGCAATGCAGTGTCTTGTGCGGGGGCAGGAACCGAGAGATTTCGAGGTGATGGTTCCGGCGCAAGGCATTTTAGTGGAACGGCTGGTATCGCGGGCGCAAGCGTTGCTGGAAGAAGGACGGGCGGTTGCATGTCCGGGATCGTTGAGTCCGCGGCAGAAGGAGATTCTTTACTCGGTTTTGCGTAACAAGGCGAATAAAGAGATCGCTTCCGTGCTGAACATCACGGTGCGGACAGTGAAATTTCACATTTCGGCTTTGCTGAGCAAATTCGGAGTTGAGAATCGGATCGAGCTTGCGCGAAGAGCCGCGGGATTTCTGCAAACGCAGGGCGGCGAGGAGCCGAGTGTCGCGATGCAACAGCTCAGTCAAACGCCTGATCGGCGGGGGCTGGGGCCGTTTGCGGTTGGCTCCAACGCGAATCTTCGGATGCAGAATAGACGCCCGGATCGTTTTTCTGCCGGGCGAGTGCTGACAGCTTAGTTGGGGGCTGGTGGCGACTTGTGTCGCCACCAGTTGTTTTGTTTTTTGTTTGTCTCGAGGTCGGCTTCGGATTTACCTTCCGTTTTCAAATCAAGCAACATTCAGAAAAGTACCACGACGAGAAAGGCGTCGTCGTGGCTACCTCGCACCTCTTGATTGAGCGTGCCTGACGTTGGCTAACGAGGCCTCGTCGGGCGAGCAGGCACGGCATGCCGTGCCCCTACTGATCTCTGGGCGCGCAAATGTGTATTCGGCATCTGCCTGCTCGCAAATTGGTAGCCAGCATTCTCCTACTTGTTACTTAGGCGCGTGACCAGCATATCGATGAAGCGGCGGCTGTCCACGCCAACACCTACGTGGACATTGGGTTGAATTTTCGTGAGGCCGACTGTGTCCCAGTGATCGCCGGCGGGAACATTTTTCTCTACGGTGCCGAAGCGATTGGCTACCGTTTCTCCACGCGCAAATTCCCCTCCCGTTTCGACGTCGACGCGCAGGAATTTTGTTTGAAGCAGAGTTGGGTCAACGACGGCGCCGACGGCGAGAGCGTCGTGAACGGCGCCTCCACCCGAGGCTTCGTTGATGCTAATTTGGTAGCGAGCGACGGCGGCAGCGAAATGCGAGATCGGTCCCGCTTTTTCGTCGAGCTTGTTCGCGTCGGCGGGGAGAATGGCGGCTTTCTCGGTGACGTCGAGGCCGACCATCGTGATGGGCCAACCTGCGTTGAAGACGATCGAGGCGGCTTCGGGATCCTGGTAGATGTTGTATTCGGCGGCGCCATTGACATTGCCCCCAGAGATCGAGCCGCCCATCAGAACTACGCCTTTGACGAGCGGAACGATCGAGGGATCTTTTCGAACGGCGAGGGCGACATTAGTGAGAGGTCCGATGGGGATGATCGTGAGCTCATTGGGATATTTGTGAACGAGATCGATGATGAGGTCCGGGCCAAAGCGATGGTCGCCCTGGCATTTGCTCGCGGGAGTTTCGGCGCCCCCCAGGCCGTTGGCTCCGTTCCAGTAGGTTCCGGTGACGAGGCGCTGCAGAAGAGGATGCTCGGCGCCTTTTGCGACGGGAATGTCGCAGCGATTCACGAGGGACAAAACGCGCAGGGCATCGTCGTAGCCCATATCGGCAGTGACGTTGCCGGCTACGATGCTGATTCCTTTTACGTCTACTTCGGGCGAGTAGACGGCGAGGAGGATGGCGAGGGCATCGTCGGTGCCAGGATCCGAATCGATGAGGACCTTTTGCGGAGACTCGCCGGCGGGTGCTGCTGAAGCAGTTCGTGCGCCGGTTGAGGCGAGAAATACAAGACTGAAAGCGAGAATCGCTGCTTGAATTCGGCTAAGGCCCGATGGCATGTAGTCATCTCCCATGTTTTTTTCAGTTCGAATGTGTGTGGTCAGGCGATCGCGTGCGACTCTCAATCGAGAGTCCGCCGGCTGCAGGGCATTTACAAGAAAAAGGCGGTACGCGCAAGCCGAAAAGAGATTTGTGGCGGAATTTGAACGCGAAAGTACAGGGTCCGCTCCGATGCCCTGCGAATCGGGTGGTTAATTGCGCTGCAGTTTCGCCTGACGTGACCTGCCCTTTCGTACTACGGGACCAAAAATCCCGGCGGGGTTCCTCACGGCTAAATTGCAGGCGACGACGGCAAATTCATTCAATAGGGCCAAAACTGGGCTTTTTACGACGTAAACGCGCTTGCTAAATTCCGCCGGGTGAAGCGGTCCACGATCACAAGTGTTATCTTCTTCGCAAAGGCTGTACTGTGGCCATGGGCAGTACAGTTGACCTTCCGAGCAGTGAATCTTCGCTGTCCATTGTTTGTTCCCCTGACCAGTAGATAGCAGTGCGTTGCGGTCCCTACACTGTTCTCGTCATGAACATACAAATTCAAGTTCGCAATCATACGACCTTCGCGCCAATCTCTGCCAATCGTGGCAACCAATCGACTTTCTCGAGTTCTTCGACGCGCCCATTCGCAGCGCTTCTGAGCCTGGCAATGATCCTTGCAATCGTGGGGCTCTCGAGCTGCGTTGGGCTCACAAACGCGGGACCCAACGCTAAGAAAGGCTCAGGCGGCACCGGAATGCTTTCCGCAAGCGCAACGAGCTTGAGCTTCGGCAACGTCGCGGTAGGGAACAACAAAATTCAGAGTGTGACGATCACGAATAACGGAACCGCCGCGATCAATCTTTCGCAGGCGTCGGCCACAGGCGCAGGCTACACGGTGGCGGGGGGAAATTCGACGATCACGATCCCGGCTGGGCAATCTGGAACGCTTCAGATCCAGTTGGCGCCGGTCTCTGCGGGCGTTATTAACGGTAGCCTTTCGATCGAGAGCAACGCGGCAAATTCTCCTCTTAAGGTTGCATTGACGGGCACGGGCACGGAGCCGATGCTTGTTGTATCGCCGGGAACGATCCAATTTGGAAACGTGAAAGTGGGGCAGAGCACGACGCAGCCAGTAACACTGACGAACAACGGAAACGTAGATTTGGTCCTGAACTCGGCGCAGATTTCCGGCGCGGGATTCGCAATGAGCGGTCTCACTTTTCCCGCAACGATTGCTGCGGCAAAGAATATGTCTTTCAACGTGAAGTTCGCGCCATCCGCCCCGCAAGGAATGACGGGCAGCATCAAGTTTATCGACAATGCCCCGAATTCGACGCAGAGCCTTGAATTGACGGGAACTGGAACCGGGGAGAACGCAGCGCTCGTAGCGACGCCGGGTACCGTTTCATTTGGAAACGTGACGCTGGGAAGCAGCACAAGCCAGACAGTGACGCTGACGAACTCGGGAGCCAGCGCGATTGCGATTTCGCAAGCCGCTGCATCGGGAACGGGCTTTAGCATGAGCGGATTGAATCCGATAACGCTGAATGCCGGGCAGACCACCACGTTTACGGCAAAGTTTGCGCCAACCGCGACGGGAAGCGCGGCGGGGGCCGTGACCATTACGAGCAATGCATCGAATCCGACTTTGACTGTGGCTCTGGTCGGTGTGGGGACACAGCCGCATCTCAGCGCAAACCCAACCGCAGTGAGCTTCGGCAGCCTGGCGGTTGGCAATAGTTCATTAATATCCGTCACTCTCACCAATACGGGCACCGGCAGTGTAGCGATCTCATCGGGCTCCGCGTCTGGAGCCGGGTTCAGCATGACCGGACTTTCTGCGGCAACGTTGAGTGCAGGCCAGAGCACATCGTTCAGCGTGAAATTTGCGCCGACAGCAGCGGGGGCGGCGACGGGCAACGTCTCGATTGTGAGCAATGCTCCAGGTTCGCCACTTGCGATTGCACTTAGCGGAACCGCCACACAATCGCAGCCGGGTTTGACGATCAATCCGACGAACGTGCCGTTCGGTAACATCGCGGTCGGCAGCAACTCTTCACAGAACGTGACGCTCACCAATTCCGGAAATGCCGTGGTGAACATTACCGGAGCGACAGCTTCGGGTGCAGGTTTCGGCTTGAGCGGATTGGGCGCGCAATCGATAAATCCGGGTGCCAGCGTCACATTCGCGGCGACTTTCGCACCGACGACAGCCGGAAACGCTGCGGGAAGCATCTCGATTTCGAGCAATGCTCCGAATTCGCCGGCCACCATTACGCTGAGCGGAGCTGGGATTCAAGGCCAGCTGATTGCGAATCCTTCGAGCGCGAGCTTCGGCACGGTGAGCACGGGTAGCAGCAACTCGCAGACAATCACCTTGTCAAATAGCGGCTCCGCCGCCGTGTCTATCTCGCAGGCGAACGTGAGCGGCACGGGCTTCAGCATGAGCGGTATGACCGGTTTCCCGATCACGATCAATGCGGGAGCGAATAAGACGTTCAATGTGGTGTTTGCGCCGACAACGAGCGGAAGCGCGACGGGAATGGTGCAAGTGGTGAGCAATGCTCCGAATTCGCCAATCTCGATCGCATTGAGCGGAACGGGACAGACCGCGAGTCAGCTTCTGAGCGCCAATCCCTCGAGTTTCAATTTCAACAGCGTCAATGACGGCAGCAGCGCGACACTGAATGTGACGCTTACGAATACCGGAAACTCAAATATCACGATCTCCGGCACGACCGCTGCCGGGGCGGGATTTAGCGCGAACGGCGTGAACGGCACGATGCTCACCCCGAACCAGACGGCAACTCTTGTCGTCACGTTTGCGCCGACCAGTGCAGGCGCGGTATCGGGAAGCGTGGCGGTAAACAGCAATGCGAGCAATTCGCCAACGATAAGCCTTGCTGGAACGGGCGTACAGCAGCAGAGCTCGCACACAGTGGATTTGACGTGGACCGCGAGCAGCTCAACAGACGTGGTCGGATATAACGTCTACCGGAGCACAGTGAGTGGCGGGCCGTATTCGATTCTTGACGCGGCACCGGTAGTCACTGATGGATATTCCGATTCGACGGTGCAATCGAGCACGAGCTACTTTTACATCGTCCGGGCGGTTGATAACACCGGAACGGAAAGCGTTAATTCTTCGGAAGTCCAAGCGATTGTCCCGTAACAAGTGGCTTGTAAGGGCTGCAAGTGGCCTCAAGAGCGCCACGTTTAGCACACGGGAAGCGGTACTAAGGAAAAGTAGGACAAAAAAGATAAGTCCTTCAAACGGGACAGGTTAACTACCTGTCCCGTTTATGTACTTGTGTCCAGTAGTTCCCGAACGAACCTTCCCCTCACAATCGAAGCGTCCAGCAGACTCAGGCTTGGAGGCTTTTGAGTGTTCAAGTTCGCCGCGAGGATTCGTGCTTTCGCGCCCAATCTGACTATCCCCATCGCGATACTAGCCGCTGGACTATCACTTTCCGGATGCGGTCTGGTTGGCGATTTCGGAGGCCGGACGCGGGCGCTAAGCGTCACGCCGTCGGCTGCCACTTTTGGCAGTGTGACGGTGAAGACCGATGCGACACAAACGATCAAAATATCGAACACGGGAACAGGGGAACTGAAGATTCTTAACGCCGATATTACTGGAATCGGTTTCAGCCTCTCTGGACTGAGCGTTCCGACGAAACTGGCTGCCGGGGCAAGCGCGACTTTCAATGTGGCGTTTAAACCGATGGCGGCTGGATCCACGAAAGGAAGTCTTTCCATCAAAACCAATGCGAGTGAATCTCCCGCCACTGTGAATTTGAGCGGGACCGGGGTGGAGGAGTCGATCAAACTGACGGTCAGCGAGACCAGCCTGAGTTTTGGGAATGTCCTTGTGAGCGGCAGTGAGACGAAGGAAGAGAAGATCACAAATTCGGGCAATGCGAACGCGACGATTACGGCTGAAACCGTGTCGGGCGCAGGGTTCAGCGTAAGCGGGGGATCGGGCGTGACGCTCGCGCCGAATCAGTCCGAAACGGTCACGGTAAACTTCAACCCTAAGAGCAAGGGATCCCTGTCTGGCACGCTCACTGTTTCGAGTAACGCGCAGACCGTCAGCGTCGCGCTGGGCGGGACGGGAATGGCCAGCGGAAACCACAGCGTCGGTCTGACGTGGACTGCGAGCACGTCGCCGGTGATTGGTTACTTCATTTATCGACGAACAGGAACTACGGGCGCGTTTTCGAGACTCGATTCCGTCATCGATTCTTTAACGAGCTTCACGGACGGCAATGTTGTCGACGGCGCGACATACGATTACGTAGTCACGGCGGTATCGGGGCAGAACGTTGAGAGTCCCTTCTCCGTTGAAGTTTCGGTGACGATTCCCGCGTCGTAGGACTTGCTCGTCCTTCGCGGTCGATATCGGCCGCGATCTCCTCTAGCTTTCGCGGATGATCTTCAGCATGCGCCGAAGTGGTTCGGCTGCGCCCCAAAGCAATTGATCGCCTACCGTAAAGGCTCCCAGAAATTCCGGGCCGAGTTTCAGTTTGTGAAGGCGGCCGATGGGAACGTTGAGGCTGCCGGAAACCACTGCGGGTGTGAGGCAACGCGTGGTGGATTCCTGGTCGTTGGGAATTAAGCGGACCCAGGGATTGCTATTCCGGAGAACATCTTCAATATCCCGGAGTGGCACGTCTTTTGTGAGTTTGATGCAAAGACCCTGGCTGTGGCAGCGCATGGTTGCCACGCGAACGCAAATGCCATCGACGGGAACCGGCGGCCTGAGAGCCATGATTTTATTGGTTTCGGCCATGCCTTTCCATTCTTCGCGGGTTTGACCATCCGGCATTTCTCGATCGACCCACGGAATCAGGCTGGCTGCGAGGGGCGCGCCAAACTCTCGTGCAGGCAGGCCCGGGCATCGCTGCGCCTGCGTCACCATGCGATCAACTTCAAGGGCGTTGTCGGATGGTTTGGCGCGGGTTGGGTCCGTGATGCACTCCATCTGCTTCACTAGCTCCAAGACTTTGGCTGCTCCCGCGCCCGAGGCTGCCTGATACGTCATCGTGGTGATCCATTCGACGAGGCCGGATTTGAGAAGCCCACCGACGGCCATCAACATCAAGCTGACCGTGCAATTGCCGCCGGCGAATGTGCGAAACCCGCGCGCGAGGCCGTCGCAAATCACGCTTTCGTTTACCGGGTCGAGGGCGATTATTGCTTCGTCGATCATGCGCAGCGTGGAAGCGGCGTCAATCCAATAACCTTTCCAGCCTCGATTTCGTAACGGGGCGTAGATTTCGGTCGTATAGTCGCCCCCCTGGCAACTGATCAAAACGTCGCACGTGGATAGGGTCTGGAGGTCTTTGGCGTCTTTCAGAGAGCCACGGTCGCCTGCCTCTTTTGGTGCGGTGCCGCCGATGGCAGATGTGGAAAAGAACACCGGTTCAATAGCTGCAAAGTCATTCTCTTCGCGCATGCGCTGCAGAAGCACGCTTCCGACCATTCCACGCCAACCGATCAGTCCGACTCGCAGCATTGACTCTCCGGTGAGTTTCTAGCTTACCTTGTTCCGACGGTTACCCGTGAATCGTTGCTCGGGTTAAACGCTAAAAGCTGAATGCCGCTTGCAGGTAAATCAGCCGGCTCGCGGATTGGGCCGAGAACGGACCGCCGGCGAGATGATTTGGCACGTTGAAGAATGGAGAGGCTGAGGCCTGCGGCACATCTGCTGTGGGCGGATTCAAGACTCCGCTTGGAGGATCGGTGTTGGTGTAATTGAAGAGATTGCGTGCGTTGACGCTAAGGGTGACGTTGTAGCGGCGATTCGTCCCTCCGCCAGTAAATAAACCGCCAGCACCGCCCGTAAATGGACCACCGGGCCCGCCATGTCCGCCTCTGCCCCCACCGTGAGCCCCGCCCTGTTGTCCGCCCGGGCCTGATGATTCCTTTCCGAAGCCAAATGTTTTGCTGAGGCGGACGTTCAGCGTGAACCTCGAGGGACTCGTTAAGAAATCGACTGGAATCGGCGTGGCGTTTAGCGACGGGACCGTGTTAAACGATCCGATTCCTGGCACAGTGACGATCGTCGGCCCGATGGCGCCGTTGGAAAACGTCGGGCGCTGATTAAACTGTGCGGTGCCGATCAGATCCTGGCTGAGCGTGATGTTGAAAGGTGTGCCCGAACTCACAACCATGAACGGGCTTAGACGGAAGTTGTGCGGCAAACCGATGCTGCCGCCAAGGAAGTAGCGGTTGCGGATGTCGAAAGGAGAACGGCCATAGTCCTGCAAAATATTCCGCGGATTCGAAGGAAAAGCAGTAGCCGACGACGTGTCGCTATTAGCGTACGTCAACGTGTAATAGCTGAACAGTGTGAGTTTTGCGCCGGCACGAATCGTGGCTTGCAAGAACATCTGATTTTCGCGGTAGATGCCTTCCGATTGGAATTGATAGACGTTCTCGAGGCCGGCGATGGGCCGTACACCCGGCGTTGGGCTGGTGTAGAACGGATAATCGAAGGTTCCAGGCTCTGGGCTGTTTATGTTGTTGGTGAAGAGCTGATCCCAGCCGCGCGAATTCAGATAGGAAAGCGAGACGTTCGCAAACTTCGTTACTTGCCGCTCGAGGCTGACGGCGGTTTGCATCACGTAAGGCGAGTGCAAATGGGAAGCTGATGAGTAGACGCTAGGGTTTACCGTGCTGGTGGGAACTATGTTCGGGAAGAAGTCAGGATTCGTAAAAATGAATTGCGCCTGGCGGATTCCATTGAGACGGTGTTCCTGCAGAACGTAGGAGGAGTTGAGGCGGTCGTAAAAGATTCCAAATCCGGCGCGCAGAACCGTTTTCGGTGCAGCCTTTCCCCCGCCGCCGAGGCCCCACGCGAAGCCGAGCCGAGGCGCCCAATCGGCGTGATCGCTGATTTCGTTTTGCGATTCAAAACGCAAGCCGTAGCTCAACGTGATGTTCGGACGTATTCGCCAATCGTCTTCTGCGTAGAGGCCCACGTCCACTTGTCCTACGCTCGCATTTGGATTTCCCGGCAATGAAGCCGTAGGACCGGCCGTGAGCAAAAATTGCGATGCATTTTGCGCGCCGCTCGCCAAGGCAGCTTGATAAGCCTGAATGGAAGGGAAGATGTACTCGCCATTAAAACCGGTTGTCGAGAAGTTTGAATCGGTGACGCCGCGGAGCCGCGCGCCGAACTTGATGAAGTGAGTGCCGTGTGAGATCGAAGTGTAGTTCTGCAGTTCGTAGCGATTCGAAGTATCGAGGATCGTGCCCGCATTACTGCCGCCGCCGGCGAACGCGCCCTGCACGTCAAGCGTCACTCCAGTGTTGAGCGGGTTCTGGCTGCTGGTCTGGTGAAGAAATTGGAAGCGCGTTTCGTTCACCACATTTGGGCCGAGCGTCTGAGTATCGCTTACCTGCAGGGTGTGTTCAATCGAAAGGACGTTAAAACCCTGTGTCGGAAGGCTGAATCCGCCGATTCCGTCGTTCTTGAAATCGTCGCGAAAGTATTGATAGCGGACTGAAAGGGTATTCGTGCTGGAGAGCTGGTAGTCGAGGCGCGGACCGAGATTGTAGCGCCTGCGCGGGGTTGGAACCGCGTCAGTAAACGGAACAATCGGGAAACTCGGCGATGTGGTGTCTACGATTTGCGCGTTGACGATGGAGAGATCGTTGATGTCGCGAATGTCGGTGGTGAAAAAGAACGACGCTTTCTTGCTTAGCGGGCCGCCGATGTTACCGCTGTACTGCACCGAGTAATAGGACGGATACGGGGTTGCCGAGCTATCCTGATGAAAGAAGGGATTCTTCGAGTTGAAGGAAGAATCGTTCCCGTTCACCGAGATTTGCCCGTGCCATTTGTCAGTGCCGGGCTTGGTGAAAATTTCGATACGGCCGTAGCCGACTTTGTCGTATTGGGCGGAAAACGGGTTCTGATTGATGCGGATTTCGCGGATGGCTGACTTGGGCGGTAGCTGACCGGCTGTAAAGCCGTCAATGTAGAACTGGCCGCCATTTGGACCCGCGGAGGGACCGGCGAGGGCGGTTAGGTCGCTTTGTAATTCATCGGGATCGTCGGGGAGCGCCTCAAGTTCCTTACCTGAGATGATGATCGCGCCTGCGTTGTTGGCGGGATTTACGTCTACCGTGGGAGCTTCATCAGATACGACTACTTTTTCCTGCTGCTGCTCTATCTCCAGGGTGGCCTTGAGTTGCTGAACTTTATCGGCGGCAATTTCCACGTCGTCATTCTTAAAAATTGCGAAACCTTTCGCGATGATTTGAACCGAATACTTGCCCGGGGTGAGGCCTTTACGGTCGAAGACGCCTTGCTGGTCGGTCGTGACGACGAGAGTGTCACCGCCGGGGGTGGTCAGAACAACTGACGCTCCAACAACGGCGCCTCCGGAGGGATCGAGTACTTGCCCATGCAGCGCACCGAGTCCGGTGGTTTGGGCAGTAGCGGCGCGCGGGGTGATTCCGAAAATCAGGAAAATTAAGAAGACGATAATCGCGAATGAAATAAAGTGTGCCTGATGGCGGAATTTCATTGTGTCCCTGAGTTGAAGTTGGGTGTGGCGCCGGCGCATGAGTTTACGGAGCGTCACCGGCCACTGCAGGAGCGCCGCCCAAGCTCCACGGCGAGAGAGTCATAGCTTGGGCCCCGGCCGGTGCGGCGGCGAGAATCGGCTCGACGCCGCCAAGCACGGTGATGGCAGTGGCTTGACCGGAAGTTGTTCCCTCGGTGGCGACGATCATCACTGCTTCATCCTTTTTGAAATCAGCGAGCGTGGCCGCGGGCATGCGGTTCACAACTTGCTGAAAGTCTGCCTGCCCCCCGCCGGAACGGGATGCGCGGGGTGCGCCTTCAGGACGCTGTGATCCGCCGTTTGTGGCTGGGGTCTGCGAAGGTGACCCACTTGCCTCGGTCTGGCTTCCTCCCGCGCCTGCGCCCTTCAAACGAAATGCGATCCGTTGAGCGATTTCCGGAGGTAAGCGGCGCAATTGGGATTGGCTCGTAATTTTCACGACAAACGGCTTTTTGGAGATGAGATCCATCACGCCTATCGTATTTGTATTGGCGTCGATCGAGGAAATGGTTCCAGCAATATTGCGGAAACTTCCCGAGACGATTTCCTCGGCCGCGAAATCGTTTCCATCCGCGCTGCGCGTGCCGCGGGCGCGAAGCTGGTCGCCCGGTTTGATCTGGTCGAGTGGCGCGGCTTTGGCTTCGTCGAATGAAATAGAATCTGGTGCGTAACGGCGGAGGATTGTGGCGCCGGTCGTGTGAATGGCGATTGATTTCTTTCCACTCGCACTAGTGACGGAGATGGTGATCGTGCCCGTACTGGCATCGACAGAGCTCACGAGGCCGCCAATGCCGCGCTTTTGCCAGTCTTCGCGTTCGCTTTGATGCTTTGCCTCCACGTCGGACCGGCTCATCGCAATTACGCCAACCGCGACGAACGATTTCCCATCGCTTGACGGTTGCCCGCGCACCAGGATGCGATCACCAGCGTGAAGATCCGAGAGTTGAATTGGCGTGGCGCTCTTCAAGTCCGTTTGGCCTGGCGCCACGCGAACCATCTTCGCATTGCTCGCGATTTGCACCGCAACGTCCGCACCCGAATCCGTAGTTAGCGTCAGCGCGTTTCCGGTGATGCTTTTCACTACGCCTACTTGTTTCGCCACGGGCGCCTGGGCCGCTTGGAAAGTTGCGCACGGGAATGCGGATGTGGCGAGAGACGCCACTAGGGCGACGCACACGGCGCACCAGAAAATCCAAACCGCCGAATTGCTTCGCGCAATTCTCATTCACCACCTATGTACCCTTGTTGCCGCACAGCCATTTGCCGCCTTAAAACTCGCTCTTCCTTAGACGTACTCCGTTTCATTATGCGTTACATATGAGAGGCGGGACATTTGTGGCGTCGAGGTTGCTTACTTCGGGCCGCTGGGGAGGGAACGAAGATAGGCAATAATCGCGACGGCATCTTCGTGTTTCAGGTGGTAGATGTGCATCGGGGGGCGAATCGCCTCGCCGTTCGCACCGATCCCCTTTTCGAGTATGTCGAAGCCGTCTCTGTCTGAATATCCTGGAAAACTGGCGAGTGTTGGAGCGCGATCCGCCCAGTTCGGAGCAGGCTTGACCGACGTAATCCAGTTGGGTGCGCCCTGTAACCAGCGATCGGGATCGAGCTGATTTTGGGCGTCGCGCGGGGTATGGCATTCCGAACACTTCGCGACCTCTTCGACTAAATATTTCCCGCGCGCGATATCTGATTCGCGAGCCGTTGCCGGCGAGAGTTTATTTTGGGTGTTCTGCGTGTGCGAAGACGAGATGGAGACAATAGCAAGGATTGCACAGATTGCGGAACCGGTGATCATTCTCACAGAGTTTTTCTCCTTCAGAATGCTCGCAGAGAGCCTCACCCAATTATGAAACAATGCACCAAGCGACTAGAAAGAGTTTTTCCTTGTCGGCTATTGCCAGGAGATTGGAACGCGGACGTGGGAACGACGCAGCCTTTCGCAGAGCCGGCGGGACTCCCGGCCGTTTAAGCACTGATCATGCGGGGGAGCCTTAGCGAGTTATCGAGCCGCGGCCAAGGCGTGACCTCATACGTATGATGCGGTTGAGGAAACGACTCCATGTAGAATGAGGCAACGTATGTTTCTCTCGAAATCACGACCGCGGGTTCTCGTTTTCGCGGTTTTGGGCAGCGTCATCGTGACGGGACGTTGCCTGGCGCAAGAGCAAGCCCAGCCGCCGAAACACACGATTATCGTGAAGTTCGACTATGACTTTACGGCCATGCCCGCATGCTCACAAAAAGTCAGCAAGAAATGCATCGCGAAGTTTTTTGTCTACGACATTTCGGGGGATAGACCCTACAAGTTGTTCACAATTCCGGCTCCCGCTGATGCGAGCGGATCCGTGAAGGGCATTTCAGGAGAAAGCCAGCCGCTGCTCTTCGAATCAGGAAAACATTTATTGGCGGTGACGGCGCAGAAAGGCACCGGGGAAGAATCGAACCCACACGCATGTTCCGTTTGGGTCACGATTCCGTAGGAAGCCGAGCAGCGATGTTCCAAAAACGAGACGTTTTACCTGCTCGGACTATTTTGCAGCGGCCCGACGAAACTCGAGTGTCACAAGCGTTGAAGAGCCTTCGCGGCGACGCGGCCACGTATCCACCTCCAGGCGCGAGTCAGATCCTCGGGCTCAATGAATAAGACGTATGCCGCAAGAACATCCCATTCGAACATAGGAATATTTAGCGAGTATTCAAGCCATAGGTGGAATAGCACGCCGAGAGACAAGAGAATGTAACGAAATTCTTTGATCCAGATTAGGGTGCCCAGGGAGAATTCCAGCGCGAGCGCCATCCAGCTTCCCAACTTAAGGATTGTCGGGCGGAGAAATAGCGAAGGAACGGGAAAGCGATGAAATTCATCAAGATGATACACATAGTAGAGCGCGGTGCCCTGAATCCAAGGAGCTCCCTGCACTTTCCAGCAGAACGAACTGAAATAAAGTAGCGCTAGTTCGAACTGAATCATGCGCTGGGCCCATGGCGGGCGAGGGAGCACGCTGTCTCCCTCCTTTCCGAGCCTGATTCGAATCAGGCGATCTACGGAAAGAGCCGCTCCCGCTGGAGCGAAGATCAAAAAGAACCCCGCCAGTCTCAAGAATGTGTCACCGCCGCTAGTGATGTAGAGATTTCGTTGCTGGATTGAGGTGAGGCAGAGAAATACGAGCAAACTATTGAAACGGGTGAACAGACCCACAGTGAGGAGCGAAGCCGAGGCCAGAAATATCCAGAACAGCGCTTCAATCCAGATATCGTTTTGCGGAATGATCGTGAACAGGTTAAGTCGCGGGCCGGGCTCAAGTGTGTGCATCGTCGAGAGACTTACCCAGGCATGAGTACCAAACCAGGTGAGCCAGTCAGGCCGGAGTAGAAGCAGGGTAGCGATAACCAGCAAGCCATAGAGGATGCGAAACAAGGCGATCGGCAGAGGTGACTTTGGCGCAAAGAAGAAAGCATTCCAAGCATCAAGCAGAGACCTCAGCCTCACTTCAAATCCTCAGGCTGCACATCGTAAGTGAAGAAGATGTTTGAGTTCCAGGGCCCGCGATCGTATTTGTCATCCGTCCGAGGGATGATTTCCGACCACCTCACAACGAGCATGATCGTTTTTGGCGGACTTGATTTTTGGTTGTTCAGGCGGGCGATGTAGCGAGCGGCATCGGGCCACAAACCGGAATATCGATCGTTCTGCAGATTTTCCTCGAATTTGCGATAGCGTTCCTTTGCGTACCGTTCATTCGGGCTGAGGAGTTCCATCCTTGGGAAGCTCCACAGTGTGCTTGACCCGTCTTTATAGATAACGATCGCTTCGAGGTAGCTGTTGACCCTTTTGGGGTCGGGAGAAAACATGTCCCAGGATTGAAACAGTCCTGACCATATGAAGTATGGCCGTATCAGGTACCTGAATGAGGAGATCAGTGGGTTGTTGAGCGGCAAAGCCCAGCAGGATATGGCGAGAATGTGAAAGAGCAGGAAGGCGCTAATTGCAAAGTATTTCAGCTTCTGCACACGGCTGTAACGCTCTGGGTGGGCAAGATCCGGATTTCCAGCTGAATTGAACGGCTTCCCGACGGCGTTGGGCACTTCGCGAATACTCCGGATAACAAAATCCGAGAGTAGCGTACATGTGCGGAGAGTTGAAGCAGTATTCAGGCTTGGTGGCTAAAAGTGATGGTCGCGATCACTCCGGCAAACTTGTTCGCTGCAAGCTGGCGCCCGAACCTGTCATTAGCGAGTTTAAGATCAACCGCGTCCGCGTTAGTCCTCGAAACTTCGGGCTCCGCCTTGCATGCGATTTTTCACGAGGTTCGTCCAGACGAATTTGATCACCCGTGCATCGTTGTAACAATAAGCGAGGTTGTGATTGAGAGTAGAGAAACAATGTTGCTGACACGTCTTTTTCATGCCGGTCAATTGATTTGCTTCAAATTTGTGACCATCGATGTTTCCCCAGTCGAAGGTTGACGCATACATGGGGAAGCATGGAGCTACCGTGCCATCCGTGCGGATGATTACGTTGTTCTGGCCGGCTCGGCAATTCCACTCAGCAAAATGCAGCTCGCCATTGTCGTTCTGCACAAAGCCAGGCATTCCAGCGATTCGTTTCGCGATATCACCGTTGGTTCCGGTTCCGTCGCCGTTCCAGCCCAGGCGCTTCAAATCGCTGCCGCTCGCCATGCGTATGAACGCTTTGATCTCCTGCAGCCGTTGAACGGAATTCACCATCTGGTATCCAGCTATGTTCTTCTCAATAATCCAGTCCACCAAGGAATCGATTTCGGGCCAATCTTCCGGGCGGATGTAGGTGGGATTGTCGCTGAGATGCTTGAAATGCTCGTCTTGCTCCAACATGGGAGTTTCATTGATGTGGTAATCGGTGGCTATGTGGTTTTCGCGCGCATACTCAGTGATCTGCCGCACGTCTTGGGTATTATTTCGGCAAATGTTGATGTTAAAGAAAACCATATAGCCATACACATACTGCTTCTTCATCAGATATTCGATGTGCTTGCGTGAAGGGACTACGGCTTTGGGTAGGCTGGGCTTTTCGTCCCAAGCGTCCAGCGCGAAGTTGAAGATACCCACTCCTGCGTCGCCAAGACGATCGGCGACGTCGGGCCGCAGCAAACGGCCATTGGTACCGACATAAATCCAGAAGCCTTTCTTCGCTGCATAGTAGACGACCTTATGCGCGAAATCCGGCCGTAACAAGGGCTCGCCGCCCATAAGGGCCAGCACTCGGCATCCGTGGTCGTATAGCCAGTCAATCGAGCGGCGGGCAACATCTTCGGTCATACCTCTGACCTTGTTGTCGTAAGCCCAGCAATACCAGCAATCGAGATTGCATTTGTATTCGACGAAGAGATACGCCGTGATGGGATGGAAATCGCCCGGCAGGACGCGAGAGCGAATGTAGGGAAAGAGCCAGCCGCGCATGATGCGATAGGTTTGCGGGATTGACCAACCACGCTTCTCAGGAATAACGGCAGGGCCCGGATTCGAAAGCTTTTCAGGAAAGCGAGGAAATACCGGCTCAGGCAGCTTCAGTCCCTTCGGACTGGGAACCGCGACGGGTCCTGGAGCTGAGTTCATGAGCAAATTGTGAATGTCGACGTCGATGCGGAATTTGGGTGCGGAAGCCATCGTGGTGTATCTCTCCTTTCAGTTAAGTTGCCGCCTTTCTTTGAATCTGGGGAATTCAAAACAGGTTCGCCAGGGTCACTTCGACCACCGCCAAGGTAGAGTTTGGATCTATCGGCGCTGCGGCGCTTCACAGAACTTCGTTAGATCAATCCGCCGCCATTTCCTGCGCCATCGGACCGGAATTGTTTCTTTCCAATTGTATCTGCACCAATTCCGGTGCTGCTGTCTCCGCCATATCACGCCGAAGTTGTGCTTCGAGTTCGGCGAGTTGGGCGTCAATGTCTTGCGATGCCTTACGCTTGCGGATCACTTCTTCGCGGTACCGGCGCAGGAAATAATCGATGGTTTCCACACGAATCTTGATGGAACCAGACGGCTTGTTCTCATCGAGATCCTTGAAGCAGAAGTAAGGCGTGCCGGACTGTTCTACGATCCCTTCTACAACGCCGTAGATGGGCGCATCATGTCCGCACTTGAAACTCGAGATCTCGAGAGCCACGAGATTGGGGTGTCGTGCAGCGAACTTGGCGGCCCACACTTTGTGATTGGTGCTGCAGGAGTAAGAGTTTTTCCACGCGTCGGTGATATCGAGCGGGCTGATGACAACGCCGGCCCTTACCTCCTCACCGAAAAGTCTCTCAAGTAGGTCCTCGTCCAGCGGAAGCGTGTTTTGCGAAAAGATGGGATAACCGAGCTTCTGGAATTCGTCGAGGATCTCGTGGTTGAGTCCCGGATCGTGGTGATAGGGGCGAGCCAGCATCACGATACCGATGCGATCTTCGCTTTCCAACTGATCGAGTACCTGGCGCGCGCGCTTGCGAATATTGGACTCGTAATCCCTAAGAGCCGCGAATCCGGCTTCCACGGCACGGTCGTTTTCCTCGGGTGAAAGCCCAAGAACCGGCTGCCAGGCTTGCAGCATCTGGTAGGCGAAAAGCTTGCGATCGGCGAAGTTAAGGACCGGATCGATATATTTCAGATTGTATTCGGCGAAGACGTCGTTCTCCTTGGTAAACGCGGCCTTGACGGTTTCCGGAGTTGCAGTCACAGTCGGACACGCGTTCGCGCCGACGATTTTCACCAGCGGCGAATGCAGTACGTCGTACATCGGGAAGAAGATTACGTCGAGCGGCTTTTTGTGATGCTTTTCCTGAATCAAATTGTAAACGTGCGAGATTCCAATCTTCGCGGGGAAGCAAGGATCAATCGCGCCGCGACTCGCGCCGGCACGGTAGAGTTCCGAGCTGGTGTAATCGGAATAAATAATATTCTCCGGCTGCACGCCAAGGCTTTCAAAATAGCCGTTGAATAGAGGCGCGTACGTGTAGATATTCAGCACGCGTGGAATGCCGATGCGCACTTTGCTGCGATTTTGCATCAGGGTTGCGCGCTCTTTGGCGGCCTTCGTCCATGCGCGAGCGGGAATCGGATCAGCAACGCTCTTCGCATTGGTGGGACGAAAGACCTCCTTCGAAGCAAAGTCGACAAAATTCGGATGTTTGTCTCGAATTTGGTCGAGTCCGGCCTTGATGTCCTTCATGTCGTTCAGATCTTCCACCGTCCCTTTCTCGCAGGTGGCGATAATCAGCCTCTGCTCGCCAACCATGAGCGGAACCTTGGTGACTTTCTCGAGCGGCACAAGATTCTTCACCGGTTCGGTCCGCACATCGATGAAAGTACGCAGGCAGTTGTTCTTGCAGAAGTAGCAGCGCGTCGCTTCATTGCGGGTAGTGCGGTACTCAATCTTGCGAACGGCGTCGAGGCCGATAAACGTGCTTTGCTGGCCATTGCGCCACACCCGCAGCGATTCCTGAGCCGCGCCGATGGCTCCGGATTCTCCGCAGTGTTCGTGCACGATGATTTCAGGTTTTTTGCCGGCGGCGCGAAAACTGTTGCGGATGAAATCTACTTCCGCCTTTACGACGGCGAGATTATTCTGCGTTCCGCCCTGGAGTACGAAGCGGGTTCCCAGCGCTGCAAGATTGGGAATGCTCGCAACATAGAGGAAGACGTTCTTCGGCAGCACGGCAGCGAGACCGGCAAGAATTTCCTCCGCCTGCCAGCCTTGGCGCTGGAAATTCACAATATCCGACTGCATGAAGACCGCGCAGCCATAGCCAAATACGGGCATAGCCTGCGCCGAGAAAGCGAGGTCGGCGAATTGGTTTACATTAAGCCCGAAACCTTCCGCTGTGGATTGAAGAAAATATCCATTTCCGGCGGAACACTGTGTATTCAGCTTGAAATCTTTCACGCGGCCGTTGTGCAAAATAATGATTTTGATGTCCTGGCCGCCCACGTCCACGATCACGTGCGGGTCGTCGTAAAACTTAAGCGCGGATTCCGTGTGTGCGACTGTCTCAACCAAAGCGACATCTGCCTGGAGAACATCTTTCAGTATGTCTTTGGCATAACCCGTCGTTGCTACGCCTAAGACTTCCAGTTTGGCGCTCTGCTTCTCGACCTGGCCGCGCAGACTCTCGAACATCTCAATCGTGTCCTGAATCGGATTCCCGTTTGAGAGTTGATAGGACTTGCAGAGTATGTCGCCTTTCTCGTCGAGGAGAACTGCTTTGGTCGAGGTGGATCCACCGTCGATTCCAATAAAGCCACCGACGGTGCTCCCCTTTTGAAATGTCGCCGGCGTGAATTTCTTGGGCCGATACGATTCACGGAAGACATCGAGCTCAGCAGGATCTTCGACTAAAGCCTTGCCGCCGGCCTTGGCCTTTTCTTCCTGGCGGCCGAATTCGATATATCGGATTAGTTTGTCGTAGCCTTGGTAGCAGCCAATGCAGTCGTCCTCGCTGCGGCCAAACTCAACCGCGCCCAATGCGGCGAAGTATTGAGCGTTCTGAGGAACCTTGATGAGATCCTCAGGCTTCGCACCCTCCGGAATCGCTACTTTGCGCTCTTGCCACATGCGAGGAATATTCGCCTGCCACGCTTCGCGCATGCCGCGAATGAAGCTGTTGGGGCCGCCGAGAAGAAGAACATGTGGCCGCAAGGTATGGCCGCGAGTTAGGACACTCAAATTTTGTAGAACGATAGCTTCAAACAAAGAAGCCATCAGCTCATCGGGCGGCGTCCCTACCTTCTGCAAGCCGTTGATGTCGGTTTCCGCGAAAACGCCACACTTTCCGGCCACTTTATGCAGCTTGATTCCTTGGTACTTCAGTTCCCCCAATTGGACCGCGGGTATTTTTAGCTTGGCATTGATTTTATCGATTACCGCTCCTGTGCCACCCGCGCACTTATCGTTCATCGAGGGAATCTTTTTCTTGCGCCCGGTCTCGTCGTCATCCTTGAAGACGATAATCTTTGCGTCCTGACCTCCGAGCTCGATCACGGAATAGACTTCGGGATGAAGCTTTTCGACCGCAAGCGAAACTGCTGTGACTTCTTGGACGAATTTCGCACCGACTTGCTCAGCGATTCCGCCGCCCCCAGAGCCTGTCACGAACATGCGTGTGTTATGCCGATTGATGCCCACCTCGGCTTCCATACGTTTCAGGAACTCGAGACTCTTTTCGGGCTGCTTCGTTTCGTGGCGTTGATAATCTTGCCAAAGAACCTGGTCGGTGGACGCATCCACGATCACTGCCTTGACCGTGGTCGACCCGATGTCGAGTCCAACCAGAAACTTAGTGACGTGGTCATGCGGCTTCTGTGCTTGAGGGATTTGCTGCACTTGCGCCCGAAGCGGAGCAATCTGAACCAACTGCGAGGTGTTGTGGTCGTGCATCGCGTCCTCTTAGCTTCTACGTTAGAGCCAGCATTAATTTGACGCCCACAGATCCTTGTCCGCTGGGCGGCACGAATTTCTCTGATAATTCTTCTTCAGTTGCAGGACGGCGCCGGAATCGCGACTCCTGAAACTTTTGCCCTCTGCCACGACCGCGTATCGCGATCGATCCGATCGCTCACGTGCAGGATGAATTGCGCCGCGGTCCCAGCAACCCCTTCGCGGTGCGGCACGTGATAGAAGGGCCGCTTCAGCTCGGGATGGTCTTCAATGTAAGTCTGGATCTCTTGCAGACTCTTGCCCGTCGATTTCAGACACTGCTCGAACTCCGCCTTGGCTTTCACCTTGGCTTCTCCGAGTGCCATTTGCACGCGGCTATGCGCGTTGACTTCGCCTTCACCCGAAGTCTCGATAGGCAGGAAGATCATGTCCTTAAATTTGTTGATCACGGCTGATTGCACGCCATCGGACTGCGACGAAGGCATGCAGCCGAAAGGCTTCAGCGCCAGCACCATATGGCACAGCTTGTGGATAGTGTAATAAACGTTCTTTCCCACCTCGAGGTGGCCCTCGCCTCCTCGTGCGAACTGGTTGTAGAAAGGATTCGCGAGATCGGCGAGCTCGTTCTGGGGCACGAGGTGGTGGGTGATCCCGCCCATTTGCCTGATGGAGCGATGATAGAAGAAATTCCACATGCGCTGGCCCGCGCCAATACCCCAGAGCTTCTTGCGCAAACCGATGTAGTTGGCGAATTGCTTCTTGGCTTCGTACCACTTCGGATTCCGGTGCGGGCGATTCACCGGCCATTTGGCAATCGCATGCGCTTTGGCTTGGTACATGAGGTAGGCGACCCAGGTGGCGATTGGCTCAACCAAGACCTGCGCGCCTTCGCGCTCGAGAAATTCGAACATGTGAAAGTTCCCGTCGCCCTCCGTGAGCTGAGCCCAAAACTCGCCGGTAATTTTCACCACGGGCTTCACCTTGGTGCGGTCCACCTCAATTGAATTGAGCTTGTCACGAGCAGCTTCCAACGCGCCCAGGTAATCCTTGCCCCACATGTTCTCGTGCCATTTCCCGAACACGTTGAATGTATTGCGCAGGATCTTGTTACTCTTGAATTTCGGTTTTGCCCAATCGGGCGCCGCCTGTTCGATCTCAAACGACTTGCGATTTCTGAGATCCTCGCACAGTCCATCTACAGCCTCACGGAAAATCCGATCGCTCTCTCCCTTTGTCACTTCAAAAGGACGGATTTGGTAGATGATGTCGTTGATTACGTCGCCCAAGTGCATGGCGTTCAACATACCGAAGCCGAAATCAATCGTAAATTTCAGCCCCGGCTCTCCGGACTCAGCTTTGATTCCGTCGCTGTCTTTGAACAAGAGGACCCGAAAACCGTCGAAGCCCGCATTCTTCAGTGCAAACCGATATTCCGCTTCATACATGCCGAAGCGGCACGGGCCGCATGACCCGGCGGTGAAGAAGACGTAGTTGTCCAGAATCTGCTGGCGCGAAAGGCCTTCTTTTTCCAGGAACTGCAGGTACTGCACGAGATTGCCAACCGTGAAATAGGTGGGATTACATTGGCCGTTGTTGCCGAACTCCTTGCCGGTTTGAAAGGCAGGGACGTCCGGAACCGGAAGCTTTTCGCAGCGGTAACCGCATCCTTGGAAGACTGCGCGAATCAAATCTTCATGTTTCCAAGTGAACCCGCCGAACAGAATGGTCACATGGTCGCGCTGTTCTGCGGTGAAGGCGTGCTCAATCGGCCGGTGGAAGTGCTCTGGCTTGTCGAGACCGGCGATTTTTCGTAAGCGCGCGCGTTCCGCCTCTAAGCGCTTCTTAATCTCCACCTCAGCATCATTACCAATCTGGACGAGGTTCGTCGCCATGAAGTCCTCCGGTACGCCAAGATTTTAGTAGCTGTCGTAAAACGGAATGTGGTGCTGTTGGTAGTGGTATGTGGAAGCTGGACTGCGCGCCGCCGTTTTCCAGAGGGCAGGCTGGTGCGGATTGCTGAGCGGAGAGCCCGCTAAAACCTTCGAATCTACTAATTGACTCCATCCGAACCCCGAGGACTGAGCTAGGATGTCCGACTTCTGCTTCGACCGTTGGATGCACGTCGAAGCAACTCGGTCACATAAATCGGCGTACTTAAAAGAGCACTCCTACGTGCCCAGTCATGCCCGCCGCTCAGATTCAAATATATGCATGCTGGCGGTTTCGACGCAACCCTATTTCTTTGGTTTCAGGGAAATTCTCTCGGTCTTATCCGATCCTGGCTGGTGCCAGACGGCATAAAGTTGGCACCGAATACTGTCTGGAGGATAAATTCAATCTGTTTTCGATGGGGAAGACCGCACCACTCGCGGAAGAGTTCCGGAATCGATCACGTTGCCGACACGAGATAGGGTCTCAAAGCAAAGTTCGTTACCGGCGATTTCAATCAACATGAACGTTCGATCGGCGTCGAATCCACCGTCCTCGATGGCCGTTCTTTTCAAATCACCCGCGCGCAGTTCACCCGATGAACCTTCAGTGAAATAGTAGATGCCTCCTTGCGGATGGATACGCTCGTAGACGTGGTCATGGCCGGCAAACACTGCGTTAATGCCGTATTTTATAAATATGGGCTCGAGGAGCGAACGTAGTTCGACGGACGAACCGTGGGCCTTAGCCGTCGAATAGAGAGGGTGATGGAAGAAGCAGATTTTCCAATCTTTATTTCCAGTATCTTGCAATTGTTGTTCCAGCCAAGCGATTTGATTGCCATCCATGTGATTGCTGTCGAGAGCAAAGAAGCGTACGTTCCCTTTCTTGAAAGTGTAGTAACTGGATCCGTTCATATTGAAAAATGTGTACAGGCGCTCGTCCGGATTGTCGTGGTTCCCCAAAGACGCGTAAAATTTGACGCCGGCATCTAGCAAGGGCTTGTAGGGAGCCTCAAACTTCTTTTCAAAATCTTTGGAGCTGCTCCCTCCGTAGATGTTGTCCCCGAGCGTGATTACGAACTCGAACGGAAAAGTCCGCCGGACGTTGATCATTTGTTGGGCTACCTGATACTGCGGCTTCTCGCCGGTTCCCATATCGCCGACGACAGCGAAGCGGACCGAATCGGGCTTCAGTGGAAAGTTAAACTGGCCGGCGCGCACCAGCGGAAGCGAAGCGCTTATAAGAATCAGAATCGGAAACAGCCGCTTCTTCACACGCCACCTTCTATCAAGACTCGACGAAATAATCTCATCGTCTTACTATGCTCTCTGGGAACTCTGCACCGCTTCCTTGACAGCTTGTTTCACAGCCTTCTTCACGACTTTCTTTACGGTCGCTTTGAGGATTTTGTCGTGGATCACTTCTTCGCCCGCATTCGCCACGACCTTCTTGACGGCCTTCTTCACAGTGCGGGCGAGCGGACGCAGTTCGTGAACGAGAACTGCGACCGCCTTCTCCGCTTTCTCTTCTTGATCTGGCGTTAGATTTTCGGTTTGTGCGGACTGCGCCTCCGCGCAGTCATTCGTGCCCCAATCCGACTCGAACGTGGTGAGCAGTTTTTTGACAGCTTTGGGTTCGCGAATAATGAGTCCGAGTTCTCGACGGGAATCCAATTCTGCAGGACGCAAACTTTGGCTCCCTACGAATGCTTGTTTACCATCTCGGATAATCGTTCTCGTGTGAAGACGCATTTGGGTCAACTTGCGCACGGGCAGGTCAGCCCGACTCCTAATCTTTCCGATCACACGTATTTCAACTCCCGCCTTTGCTTTCGCTTGCAGGACACCAATCATTTCTTTATCCGAAATCTGCGGATCGTAGATCAGCAATTGTTTTTTCGCCCGCTCAAGGAACACTCTCAGAACTTTACGGGAGTTCGTCGGGCTGACGACGAATGTATCGGAGGAAGCCGAGTAGGGCCGTCTCGCGCTGTCGGCTTCAAAAAGTCTGACAGCCTCTTGGGCGAGAGCCCCGTTTCTTGTGACGATTCCGAACCCACGACTGTGATCGATATCCAGGTGCGTAAAGTTGAATGAAAGCAGGAATAAAATGCGGCGATCGATGATAATAAACTTATCGTGGTAGCGAACCAGGTCATGCGCACTGCGTGCGACTGTGATACCAGCTTGCAGAAATCTCATCTCGAGCTGACGCAAATTCTTTTCGCCGCCACGATTCACATCAGCGATAAGGGCTGTGACTCTGATCCCTTTCGAGACCGCCGTTCTTAACGCCGTTTCGATGTCGCTTCGGTCAAAACGAAATATAGCAAGCTCCACGCTCTGCTTCGCATTCTTTAGAGCCGAAAGGAGAGACGACGGTCCATCATCGGGCTGGACGATCACTTTCACCTTGAGGTTTCCACCTTTCGCAGTAGTCTCTGATTTTTGACCGGGTGTGACGAAACAAGCGCGGATGGATTATGCGACTGTCCGCGCCGTGAGGCACTACAAAGCATTCAACGCTCCAATTCGTTTCTCCACTTCAGCCGAGTACCCTTCAATTTCATCGGGAGAGTAGCCTGCGGCGCGGAAGCAGTCGCGGATTTGTTCGCTCGAGAGCTTTCCAAGCAACTGGCCCAACCATTTCGCATCTGCGGAAGGAATATGTTTGGTCACATTTTCCATTTTGGTGCGCTTTTCGTAATTGGGAAGATTCACTGCCGTCAGAACAAACGGGCGGCTGTGCATGGTGAAATCGACCTCGCCGGTCGTATCTTTCTCGATGAATTTGGAGTCCTCATATTCTTTTAAGTCGCTTTTCGAACGACCTATGCTACTGCCAGTCTTACCGAAGGTTGCGCCAACGTCACTGACCAGATAGCGCCGCTCATCGCCGACTACATAGATCGAATTATTTATATCTTTCAGGTCCCAGTTATTGAGTAACGCCATCATCACGCGAAGCCCGTTTAATTCTTTGGTGCCGACAAAAGGGTTTTTGAACCAGTCCCAATTGCCGATTTTCTTGACCTCTTTTACTTTGCGCTCCAGTCGGACACGACGAACGATTCCATCGTCGGTTACGAACTCTCGGCCGCGATGAAGTTTCGGAAGTCCCTCTACTTTGATCTGCGGCAGGTAATAATCCTCGTCAACGAAGTAGCCAGCGGCCCACAGCAGTCGAGTCGCTGCAGTTTCGGCCTGAACTTCCTCGCCCAGCTTGACGCGCCATCTGACGCCTTGCATATCCTTCACATCGAATTTCGGACTTGTTCCTTTCATCACTTCTTTTTCAAAAGTGTATGTGCCATTCGGGTCAGGAGCATGTTCGCGTCCGCCAGCGCCATATGTAAGATCGAAAGCCGAAATATCGCCCGGGTCGCGCCAAATCACGGCAGGGAGTTGAGAGGCTTTCTCCTTTTCTCCTTGCTTAGCATCCTTCTGTGCCGTCGCCTGAATGGGAATCGTCAGCAGAAACAAGATGAAGGCTGCGTTTAAGACTGCGGTCAAATTGCCTCACTGGTACTCCTTTCTCGATACGCAGGAACAACCCTACTTAGAGGCTGTCTGCTCGGTCAGTTTCGCCTCGCCCTCAGAAGTTTGAATCCGGTAGAGCTCCGCGTATAGCCCTCCCGCGGCTAGCAATTCTTCGTGGCTACCTTTCTCCACCAATTCGGACTCTTTGAGCACAAAGATGACGTCGGCGCGCCTAATGGTGCTCAGGTGATGCGCGACGACGATGCACGTCTTACCTTCCATCAGTCGTGCCAATGCCTCGATGACGGCTTGTTCCGAAGAAGAATCAAGGCCGGTAGTGGGCTCGTCGAGAACCAGAATCGGAGTGTCGCGAATGATTGCCCGGGCAATTGCTATGCGCTGACGCTGTCCACCAGAGAGCGTAACGCCGCGTTCGCCGACCATCGTGCTGTAGCCCTCAGGCAGTTGCTCGATAAAATCATGCGCATTCGCATGTTTGGCAGCACGTACGATTTGGTTCCTTGTGGCATCCGGCCTGCCGTACGCGATGTTTTCCCAGATGGTAGTGTGGAAGAGCAGTGTTTCTTGAAGGACGAAGCTTATCTGCTCCCGAACTGAATTCAGTTTGTAGCGGCGAATATCGGCGCCATCAATTTTAATCGTGCCGGTCTGAGGATCATATAAACGCGGGATGAGACTGATAATCGTAGTTTTTCCAGTGCCGGATGGTCCGACGATCGCTGCCACCTGTCCAGGTTTGACGTCAAAGTTTATGTCTTTAAGAACCTGCGTTTTATCGTCGTAAGCAAAATTGACGTGGTCAAATTCAATCTTTCCTTTGAACCGCGGCGCCTTTCGCGCCCGCGGCAAATCGCGCACTCGCGCTTCGATTTCCAGCACTTCCTCGATTCGTTCATAGCCCACAATTGCTTTGGAAACCGTGTCGGTGCTTTTCGAGAGTTCACGCATCGGCTTGTACATTTTTCCCAGGTACAGAAGGAAAACGATAAGGACGCCGGCGCTGATCTGTCCGCCCAAGGCCAGACGTGCGCCGTAAGCGAGCACCAGGCACGTTCCAACAGCCACCATTACATCGACGATCGGCGAAAGCTTGGCTTTGATACTGCGAGCCTCGAGAGCGGTCTCCACGTTTTCCAAGCTTTGCGATTCAAATCTTGTGACCTCGAAATCTTCTCGCGCGAACGCCTTCACCACTCGGATGGACGTTAGTACTTCCTGCACGATTGATACGAGTTCGCTCTCTTTCTTGCGCACTTCACGGGAGGCCTTCTTGATGCGGCGGGTGAGATAGTAAACAACCGCAAAGAGAGCGGGAGCGATCGAAAGTGCGATGAGCGTAAAACGCCAGTTGATGTAGAACATGACGCCCGCCATGCCGACCAGCGTCAAGATGTTGACGATGATGCCAAGCAGGGCTGAGTTGATAAAATCCTGTACAGCGTTGATGTCACTTGTCACCCGACTGATCAGGTCGCCCGTTTGCGCCTTGTCGTATTCGGCTAGAGACAGGCGCTGAATGTGGTTGTACATAGTGCGTCGAAGATCATGAGTGACCCACTGGCTGACGCTGGTGGTGAGGTACTTTTCGACGTAGGAACTGATGGCGCCTATCACCGCGATTCCTGCGACAGCAGCCACCGCGAAATTCAAAATCGCTAGTTTGTTTTGACCAAAAGCTCCCGACACAAAACCCGCTAGCCACACAGGTAGCTTTTTTGATTGCAGGATATTGTCGATGACGATTTTGATGGGCCAAGGCTCAAGAACGTCGCTGAAGGTTTCTCCCAGCACGGCGACGAAGGCAAGAGTCAGCTGTTTCCAATGCGGCCTGATAAGGCGAATGACGCTTAGCTTCGCAGACTGATTAGACAGCCAAAGCTTTTTAGGTGTCTTGGGCATGATCGGTTCGTATGGCGAGATTAGCTTTAAGTACAAACGAGCAGAACTTAGAAGATCGATTCGCCTCCTCTTGACCGCGCTCCCTACCGATGATGAAGCGCGTTGCGAATGTCCGGCCAAAATTCCTCGAAGATATGCCAGCCCACGCTCGACAATAGTGCGGTGGAACCGCGTTCAAGCGCGTGAGCCGCATCGTCCTGGCTCCGAGGTTCCCAGGCATTAGCGATAAAACCAGCGCTGTACGCCCCCGTGAAGCGTGAAAATGCGGGCATTGACCCTCCAGTGGGAGTTCGCGATACAAAAGTTCCTACGATTGCGTGGCGGGCCCGCCGCCAGATTCCAGTCTCGTTGGAGGGGACGAAACGGGAGTCTTCACGGTCGGCCGTGGCCACTCCGAATGCAATCGTGCGACTTATTGCGCTGCGACCAAACCCTGATGCAAACCGTATTCCGTAGGCGCCAGCCCCTTGTCCCCACTCTGGCGGGGTGTCCCGCCATTGGCCGACGCCCGCGCCCAACGCAGGACCGATCAGAGACTCGGGCTGAATAAAAGATCGCTCGTAAATTTTGATGCGGTCACTGAAAGAGAGTGGTTCCGGAACAATCACGGGCGCATCGATATCCATGCTGCTGGTAGATTCGTTGAACGCCGAATTATCTTGTGCAATGATCGCCGTCGCTTCGGGCTTTAAAGGCAGGTCCACGCTTTCTTGAGCGCGTAATCCAGATCCTGAAGACAGGATAAGCCAGCACAGCAGAATAACGGATACAGGTATGACTTTATTCACGCCGAGATTTCTATTTATACGCTTCGTTTCCATTATTTAATTTTCCTTCGCGCACACGGGAGTCCGGCGCCAAGTGACAAGAACCGATGCATGTTTGGGGCCGACTACAAAACGTGCACAACAAGCTGATTCATTTTGGCTTGAGGGCTGACCGGCGAAGTGCAGAGTGGAATTTGCTTTAAGATATTGTCAAAAATAGCGGCTCGCGGGCCAACTTTACACTGCCTAGTACGTCTGGGCGCGCAGGCGAAACGCAGCAAGACAAGGAACAGTAGGCCAGGCCGTGGAAACACGGTAGAATTAATTTTGTGTTCGAGAGACAGGTGCGACGCAAAAGTTTTTCGGAACCATGCTATCGCCACATGGGAAATTTGCGCATGAAAACCGGACAGCGAGATTGAATGAGTAAGGCAGGTTCGTACCACTTCGGTAGCCGACAAACCTCAAATGCCCGCTGAAAGACCCCCCGCAGGGCGCCCGAGCGTCCTTCTGAATATCGTTGTGTTGGCTTTTGCAATTCTGTTGGGATGCGCGGCCATGGAGGTGGCACTTCGCGTGATTTTTGCGCACAGCTTGGACTTTTCGATGGAAATGTGGAAATACGCGGTGAAATTGAAGCGCCCTGTTGCGAATCCGAACTTAAGTTTTGCTCATGCGCCGAATCGCTCTGCATTTCTTATGGGTGTACCTGTTTCGATCAATTCCGAAGGGCTTCGGGACCGAGAGTTCTCGCTCGAGAAGCCGCCGGGCGTTTATCGCGTGATGATGCTTGGGGATTCGACGACGTTCGGCTGGGGCGTGAAAGAGGAAGATACTGCGGCAAAGTTTCTGGAACGCAAGCTGAACGCGAGCTTACCCGCGGGGTATAACCGTGCGGAGGTGATGAACACCGGCGTGGGAAACTACGATACGGTTCAGGAAGTGACTTACTACGAAACGATTGGGTGGAAATATCATCCGGATCTGGTCGTGCTGGTGTTTTTCATCAACGATCCAGAGCCCGTGCCCATCGAGAAAAAGGGTTTTCTTATTGATCGCTCCTATCTGATCGCGTTTGCGACCAACCGCATCGATGGTCTTATGCGACACGCAGGTGTGCGGCCCGACTGGAAGACATACTACGCGTCGCTTTACGACGATGGCCGTCCTGGGTTCCAAGCTTGTAAAAAAGCCCTCGTAAGTTTGGCGAATTCGACTCGAGGCCATGGTGCAAAGCTCCTGGTAGCCCTACTTCCCGAACTTCACCAGATTAATGACGACAGTTACCCATTCAAAGCTGCGCATCAGAAAATCAAAAATGTGATGGGCGCCGAGAATGTGCCAGTAATTGAATTAATTGATGGCCTCAAAGATCACGGACCAGAGGAAACTCTATGGGTCACCCCCCTCGACGACCATCCAAACGCCAAGGCGAATGATTTGATTTCCGATGAACTGAAGGTCTGGATTTTGAGAAACACCGGGAATCCCTGAGCTATTCGCTTTCGCAGCACTGACGAGCTAGACCCACGCCTAGGTAGTGCGCTTTGCCATCGAATACCATGACATTCCTCAGCAGGAGGCACTTTTGTCCATTAAGTGTTTGTCTTGTAGTATGTTGTGAGTTAGACGGGCCCGTAGCTCAGCTGGTTAGAGCATCGGACTCATAATCCGTTGGTCCTAGGTTCGAATCCTAGCGGGCCCACCAACCAAGCGATCCGTATTTCGAGGTGGATTTTCTGGATGCCCTTACAGTCCGTCGCAATGAGCCTACAGCGTTATCCAATCAACTGTTTTGAGGATGAGAGAGAGTGGAGAAATATCTGTGAGTAGCTCAGAAAGGTAAATACGTTTCGGAAGATTCTGATCGCGAATCGCGGCGAAATCGCAGTGCGCATTGCACGCGCTTGCAGGGATATGGGTGTGCAGTCGGTGGCGGTGTATAGCGATGTGGACCGCGCTTCGCTGCACGTCCGGCTTGTCGATGAAGCTTATCCGATTGGCCCGGCGCCTTCGCGCGAAAGCTATCTGGTGATTGACAAGATCATCGGTGCTGCCCGTTATGCTGGTTGCGACGCGATTCATCCCGGGTATGGATTTCTTGCCGAGAACCCTGCGCTGGCTCGCGCTTGTGCGGAAGCTGGAATCACGTTTATCGGGCCGACTGCTGAAGCGATGGAAAAACTCGGGTCGAAGACGGCGGCGCGGCATGTGGCGCGAGAAGTGAATGTGCGGACCGTGCCCGGAACGCTGGACCCGATTGAATCTGTGGATGAATTGATTTTGATCGCGCGCAAGACCGGATTCCCGGTGGTTCTAAAAGCAGTGGCGGGGGGCGGCGGCAAGGGAATGCGGTCGGTGGAGCGGGAATCAGAATTGGCGGGTGCGTGGCGGGATGCGTCGTCGGAAGCGCGGAACGCTTTTGGCGATGAGCGGCTTTATCTTGAAAAATATCTTTTGAAGCCGCGGCACATCGAGATTCAGGTGCTCGCGGACCAGCACGGCAACATTGTTTGTCTCGGCGAGCGTGAATGTTCCGTGCAGAGGCGGCACCAGAAGGTGATCGAGGAAGCGCCTTCGCCAATTATGACGAGGGATTTGAGACGGCAAATGGGCGAGGCAGCTGTGAAACTGGCGCGCGCCGGCGGATACACTAATGCGGGCACGGTGGAATTTCTGGTGGATGCGGAGCGCGATTTCTACTTTCTCGAGATGAACACGCGATTGCAGGTGGAACATCCGGTTACCGAGATGGTGACGGCGACCGATCTGGTCAAGTTGCAAATTCAAATTGCCTCCGGCGAGCAGTTGCCATTCGTGCAGGAGGATGTGGCTCTCAGCGGCCATGCCATTGAATGCCGGATTTACGCCGAAGATTCCGACAACAATTTTTTTCCATCGCCTGGAAAGATTCGCGAGCGGCGGGTACCGAGCGGGCCGGGAATCCGTCTTGATGATGGGGTCTATGCAGGCTGGACGGTGCCGAACGACTACGATCCGATGCTCGGTAAACTGATTGCGTGGGGAAGGGATCGCGCCCAGGCCATCGCGCGATTGCAGCGCGCCCTTGAGGAATATTACACGACGGGAATTAAGACGAACGTTTCGCTGTTTCGCAGGATCCTCGCGACAGCTGATTTTCAGAACGGCGATATTTATACACGCTGGCTGGATGACGTCTTGCGAGATGGCCTGAAATACGATACAGCCGAAGCGGGCGTTGATTCGAAGGGAGCGGAATCGGCGGCGCTGTTTGCGGCAGCGCTATGGCACGCGGGCAAAGGCAAATCCGCTGCGGACGGAACAAACTCAGAGATGGCCGCGCGTTCACGCTGGAAGACGGAAGGGCGGCGCGAGCAGGTGGATCGGAAGCCGTCACGATGAAGCGATCACGCCGTCCGGACGCAAGGTAATTGGGGATGAAAGTCGAGATCGCGCTCGATGGGAAAAATCACCAGGTAGAACTCGACAGGGTGGGCGAGCGCCTGCGCTGCACGATTGATGGCGCGCCAATCGAGGGTGATGCCGTGCAGATTGCGCCGGGCATTTATTCCATTTTGATTGACGGTGAATCGCTGGAGGTCCGCGTCGACTTAGATGGCGGAGCATTGCGGCTTACGGTGGCGGATCGGGAGTGGCGCGCAGAGATTCGTGATCCGCGCGAGTGGCGACGCGATCGAGGCGGCGCCGCGGAAGCGGAGGGACGGCAGCAGGTTTCCGCACCGATGCCGGGCAAAATCATTCGAGTTCTCGTAGAGAACGGCGATTCGGTGGACGCAAAACAGGGCTTGTTCGTGGTGGAAGCCATGAAAATGCAGAACGAAATTCGGTCGCCGAAATCCGGAAAGGTTGAGCGGCTGCTGGTAACCGAAGGACAAACCGTGAACGCAGGGGACGCGCTCGCGGTGATCTTATAACGTGCACGATGACGCGCTGCAACTCGCGCGCAAACGCAATTCTTTGTCTCGATTGCTTTGATTTTCTACTTCGAGGCCGGAAGTTTGCCGGCGGATTCGATGATTTGGCGCGCCAAGTAGTTCGTGACGTGCGAATCGTCGCGCGCTTCGATCATATAGGCGGAACGGAGAAGTTGTTCCTTACGGTTGCGCAGCGTATCGCGAATCGTCTGCTGCACCTGCGGATCGGCGAGATCACGCTGGCCTGCGGGTTCCTTCGCTAGTAATTTCAGGATTCGATAGCCTTGATTCGGCACGCCGATCGGAGGCGTCACTTCACCCGGTTTCATCCCCAACACCGTCTTCTTCAAGACGGGGTCTGACTTATTGAGCGCGGACTCGGGAACAAAACCGAGGTCGCCACCCGTGGTAGCGGTTGAATCTTCCGAGTAGTCCATCGCCAGCTGTCCAAAATCCGAGCCCGAACTCAGCTTCTGCTCAAGGACGGCGATCTTGCGCTTGGCTTCGCCCTCTGTGGTGGCTTTGTCGTTCTTGCGGTTGTGGACAGAAGGATCCGGGTGACTCGTGACTACAATCTGAGCGATGTGGTATTGAGGCTCGGCGACGTTGAACTGCGAACGATTTTTCTGGTAAAAGTCGGTAACGTCCTGATCGGTGATCGAAATTTTTGCGACGACTTCGCGATTGAGGAGCTTCTGAACGGATAGCTGGCGGCGAATATCGCTCTTCAGATCGTCCACCGTGAGGTTCGTATCTTTCAGTTTCTTTTGAAATTCTTCCTCGGTGTATGGGCTCTTCGATTCAGTGAATTTATCTTCCACTTCGGCATCGCTTGCGACCAGATTCATCTTGTTCGCGCGTTCGATAAGAATTTCGTTGTTGATCAACTCATCGAGAATGCTAAGTTTGAGCGAAAGCGATTCCTCCTGAGAGGGTGCAGGCGCGTCGGCATTCACGCGCGTACGATAATATTTATCCACTTCGGCGCGCGAGATGTCCTTTCCGTTCACTACGGCCCAGACGTCCGGCCCCGGCGCCGATTCCTTTTTGCATCCCGCCGCGAAACTGCAAAATAAAATGCCCGAAAGGACAAGGATTCTGTGAGCGGAGCTGAGCTGAAGCGGAGAGGCGGTGGTTTTCAAGCGGCCTTTTTCACCTTGCCGGCGCGGATGCAAGCGGTGCAGACGCGAATGTGTTTACTCGTACCCTTTATTACGGTTTTGACGCGGCGCAGATTGGGATTCCAGCGGCGGCGCCGAACATTGTGAGCGTGGCTGATGACATTGCCGAAGCTCGGTTTCTTGCCGCAAATTTCACATGCGAGTGCCATTGACGGTTGCTCCAGAAGGAAATTCGCACAAAAGCGTAAGTTTAGATGCTATCAGACAATGCGCTTCGCTGGAAGCGATTTGCGGCTTGGGCCTGAGGGGTTAAACGTTCAGATAGATGTCCGCCGCCAAATCTACGGTACCTCACTTCGGCGCCGCAGCTTACTTCAGAGGGAAGCAGTCGAGGTCGTTTGCAAACGTGATAGGGCCTGAGTAACGTTTCCTAATTTCGGTTTCGGTCTCGGCTTCTTTTCCCAGTGTGCGCAGCATGCGATGAGACAGAACCAAGCTTTTCACGTGGGCGTCGTCGGCAATCTGCCCGATCACCGAGGGAGGCATGTGGAGCCGCCTCTCGACACCCGTAGCGCCTTCCGGCACCGCGTTGTGCGCGATGAACAAATCCGCATTCATGGCCAAGCGCCGCAGACCTTCTCCTTCACCATCGGTATCCCCACTGAAGACGATCACTTTGCCGTGCGTTTCGATCCGCCAGGCGAGGGCCGGAACACCTCCGTGAATGACGCGCACCGCTGACGCGGAGAGGTTCTCGTTGTGAAATACGGGAATGGGATTCGGACTCACCGTCACATTATGAGGCTGCATTTTGTAGCTGCCTTCTTCCTTGGGGACGAGCAACTCGCTGAGATAACCGTAAACCCCTTTGTCCCCGAACAAATCGTACACAAATGCGGTGGTTGCGGGCATGAAGTCGTTCCCCGGCGGGCCGTAGATCGGCAACGGACGCGCGCGATCCTCAAACCAGGACGACTTGATCAGCGCGGCGAAGTCGGCGCTATGATCGACGTGCAGATGGCTGAACAAGAGCACGTCGACCTGCGACATTTGTGCACCGCTTTCGCCGAATCGCAGCGCGCTTCCTCCGCCCGCGTCGATCACGGCCTTCGCTTGGCCATCCTCCCAGACGAGATAACTGCTCGAGGCGCGCTTGTCTTGCAGTTCCGGGCCGCCGGAGCCGAGAACTTGAACCGCGACGCCATGTGAGCCGCAGGATTGTGCGGCCGCTGGCAGCGAATACGCGTAAAGCAGCGGCAAAATGACGGCTTGAAGCGAGAAAGCGAAGTTTAGGATGCGCCGAAAATTCCGTGACAGGCTCATTGTTTTCTCCCGGCAGAGATCCGGATTAGCAACGTTTCTGACTCCAGGCATCGGCATAGGCCGATTATTCGAGGTTATCTGACACATCCGCATCTTATTCGCGATAAACGGGCGATTCCAGTGCCGGCCGACGCAAGCAAGGATGGGGATTAGAGTAGCGGTCAGTCGGAGAGTAATTTAAAATCAAAGGGAACCCTACGTGGGCGTGTAGCTCAGCTGGGAGAGCACCTGCTTTGCAAGCAAAGCAATTCCCAAGCTAAGTCGTTGCCAAGGTTGCGCTTAGGTGAATCGAGCGTCCCGTTGGCTGCTCCAATCCTGCTCCAAACAAAGTGGATCTCATCGGCCGTAAGGGATTACTCTGGTTGTAGCTCGTTCAAGGATTGCCCCGCACAAGGCGCAGCCATTGTCTGGTGCTGTTGGGCCTATAGGACTGCCATAGCGTCGTGAGTGGCAACGCGGCCGGTGCAGACACCCAAGTTATCGAAACTTGTAGATGCGACGCAATTCATTCTTTATCTTCTTGTGAAGCGCGCAGAGTGGACATTTGCTTGTCCATTTCTCCTTCGAAGCTCTTATCTTGTTTTGTGAGGGAAGAAAGCGATGTACTGCAAGACATTCCAGCCGGGAAATGTCACCCTTTCTCTTCGCCATATACACATCAATTCGCGTCGTTCCTTTAAACCATTTACTCTTGAAATGTTGCGACGGCCTACTACCACGGCGACGCGTTCGACCTACATAGCAGCACTTCTTATCGTGCCAAAAGACGTAGACCTTTCCACTTTCTTTATCGATTTCCCTTCGGGCCCAAGTTCTGAACTCTCGCTTCTTATCCGCGCCCTTCAGCCACCACTTCTTTTTTTTCCTAACAGAACGCTGAAATTCTTTTCTGGCCATTTTCCGTGCTAGAGCTTCAGAAGCAATCCCTTGCAGGTGCTTAATGGCACTCTCGCGCTGATCCTTGGTAAGCGTGGGCACGGGACCGGGATTGGCCTTGGTTAGAACAGTTCGGAGCCACCCTGTTCTCTTCTTGTACAAACGGTCAAGTCTGCGGTTGAATTGTTTCTGATATGACATAGCCGGTCGAAGGGACTACGGCAGATCTTATCAGGCAGGGATGTCATGCGGTCGAGCCGTGTAAGCGGTTTGAGTCGAAAAGTGAACCCAAAAATGTTGCGAAAATGCGGTTTAGGCCAAGCATTCCTCCCCACGCCGATGACCTGCCACCACGATACTACCCTGCTGGTTTGAAAGGTCTCAGAGCCTTCGTAACCACTGCGGCCCGGCAACTGGTGTGAACTGCAGACTCTACGAAGCTTATCTCTTTTTCATACTCGACGAACCACGACGCAGAAATCCACACTCTCTTCGAAGAGGGGAATGCGTGGGTCAGCCAATTTCCAGATTACCCCGTCCGTCTGAAGCTGGGCACTACAAAGACGAGTGGACGGCGAGGCCGGGAGTGTGGCGAAAAATGGTGGACGTGACCGGGATCGAACCGGTGACACCCTGCTTGCAAAGCCGGACGCTCGCCTCCAACAGCTCCTTCCGTTTTCTCTAACTGCTAACGTTTACAACAAATCGGGGAATCTGCTTTTCGCTCAACGCTAACTCGAATCTGTTGAAAACGATGCATTCGTGCGCGGTTCGTACACAGGACGATTTCTAAGAGAACAGAGTTTTCAGCTCTGACAGTGACCGCGGTTTTCTCTGCTACTCAATGGACCTCGAATCGTGTTTATGGCCGAGGGGACGATTGAATCATCGAAACGGTCTCGTCAACCACTCTGCAGACTGCGAGTTGGGGAAGTAACAATTTGTGGACCATAACTGGGCTCAACTTTTTCGGGATCTCGCTCACAAGCTGCCCGGCAAACACTGCTGTCCGTCATTAAGAGTGAAGCTGTATGGCAACTTACCGGGGGGCACTTTTGAAATAGTCGAGGGCCACTTGAGTATATTGGCCGACCTCGATGAGGTAGCCGTCGGGATCACGCATGTAGCAGCGCCATTCCCAGCCGCGATTGTTTAGCGGCTCGGTAAGAAAGAACGCTCCTTTGCCGCGCCATTGTTTGTAGCAGGCCCAGATGTCGGCGACACGCAAGTCAAGAAAGCTATTCACTCTGTTGAGATCCGGTGGTGTTTCGAGGAGAACCTCTGGTTTGTCGGGAGTCGGGCCGCCGCCGGAATTGAGAATGATCCAGGTATTGGCCAACTTGATGTAGCAGGGATTGTCCGGCTTGATCACTTTTCCGCCAAGAATTCGGACATAGAAGTCCTTCGATTTTTCCTGGTCCGTCACCGTGAAGAAGTGCGCGGCGAAGAAGCCTTCGTCTGCAATCGGAGCGTTGGGTAGATTCATGCAATTTCTCCTGTCGTTAATAACAGCCTTTTCTGGCATTTGCTGCGAAGCACCTATTTCCGCACGCAGAGTCCTTCTTTGTGTCGCATGTGAATCGATCGAATGTGATTCTTGTTTTCGAATCGAGTTCTTCTTTTTGTCCTTGGACAGCCTGATCAAAAAGAAGATGTACCGCTCTATGCGAGCGCGCAACTGGACCTTCGTATCGGCTGCCGATGTCAGTACCGGGAGGTCGCGACAAATCTTTCGACGCGAGAACGTCCTTATGCCATGGAACAGGTCTCAACGGAGTTTCCGAATCCGCGCCTCCTTCAGGATCTCCCAACGATCATTTAGAGGGCTTCCCAAAGCAAGAGGTGATGGGCTGCGCTAGGATTCGCGCGATGTCCCAAGCATTCATGGAAAACAGCAATTTGAAAGTGCCTATCGCGCCGCCTGAGACAAAGGTATCGGTCGACACCATCGTCCAATAGATTCGTCTCCGCGCTTCTGGCTTAGTGGCAATTGTGCGTCGCAGAATCGATCAGAAAAGGGCAACGCATGAAATTTTTAAGGAGAACTCACATGACTTTCAAAAAAGCTTTGCGTACCGACAAGATCCATACCGCTGGTAGTTGGAAGAGTGTTTTCATGAAGCATCCACTCTTGCGTCTCCTATTCGTCTCCTTGCTGGCCGGGCTGGCACCTCGGAGTACAGTCTGGGCCCAAGTGCAAGCGGCCCCGTTGACCAGGGTCTCGTCCTCACAGCCGTCACAAACAACTGACTATCACTACGTTTTGCCACTTAATCTTGCGCTTGAGGCCGCGACCGAGGCTGTTCATGTGTGCGCCCAACACGGATATCAAGTGAGCGCAACGGTCGTGGACATGGATGGAAAGCCGCAAGTGGCGCTTCGAGGCGATGGCGCCACCATCCATACCGCGGAATCGAGCTTCGACAAGGCCTACACGGTGGTCACGCTGGGGCCGATATTCGACTTTGATACGTCCGGCAAGTTTTTTGATCTGGTGAGGACCAGTCCCTATGCGCCCAGGCTCGCAACAATGACCAACGTTATGGCGCTTCCGGGCGCAGTGGCGTTCAAGTCGAAAAACGCCATCGTGGGCGCTCTCGGTGTGGGAGGAGCTCCCGGCGGGGACAAGGATGAAGTCTGCGCACAAGCTGGGGTCGCGAAAGTTGCCGATCAGCTTCCAAATTGAATATCACCGAAGTCGGGAGTGTTTTTGGAGTTCGGCGACGGTAAAGACGCGTGTTGAGCGCTTTCATTCGATTTCCATTGAATAACGGCGCTCAACCGTGCCGCCGTTAACAGGAAATACGAAGTATCGTCTCGGCCAGGGTTTCTACCGAGCAGAAGAGCGTTAAAAACAGTAACAGGAGAATTTTATGGCAACTCCAATCGCAATCGGAACGATGACGGCGGCGCAAATTTCCAAAGCCGGAGCAGATTTCCAGATCGTCGAGCGCGAGACTCCCGAGCCATCTGCAGGAGAGGTGCGGATTAAGGTGCAAGCCTGTGGCGTCTGCCACAGTGACATGTTCACGAAAGAAGGCCTATGGCCCGGAATTCAATATCCTCGAGTTCCAGGACATGAAGTGGTGGGCATCGTCGATGAGGTAGGCGCTGGTATTTCCCAGTGGAAGAAGGGGCAGCGCGCCGGCGTCGGCTGGCACGGCGGCCACGACAACACGTGTCGGGAGTGCCGGCGCGGAGATTTTCGCAATTGCCGGAATTTGAAAGTTCCAGGCATCAGCTTCGACGGCGGATACCAGCAATACATGGTGGCTCCCGAGGAGGCAGTGGTGGCAATACCGGAAACTCTAAGGGACACCGAAGCAGCACCGCTGCTGTGCGCGGGGGTTACCACATTTGACTCGCTGCGGAACAGTGGCGCGTTGCCCGGCGACCTTGTCGCGATTCAGGGCATCGGCGGTCTGGGCCATCTCGGCATTCAATTCGCGAACAAGTTTGGTTACAAGGTGGCGGCTATTGGGCGCGGGACCGACACCGCGCCGCTTGCGAAGAAGCTCGGGGCCAGCGTGTACATCGATACCAAATCGACGAAGGCAGCGGAGGCTTTGCAAAAATTGGGCGGCGCACAGGTCATCCTGGCCACCGCCCCAAACTCAAAAGCTATGTCCGAACTCATCGACGGTCTGGGGCCGAACGGCAAGCTGATCGTTATCGGTGTTTCATCTGATCCCATTGAGGTCACCCCGATACAGCTCATTACTCGGACCAGAAATATTCAAGGCTGGGCGGCCGGAACACCAGCCGGTGAAGAGGACACACTCAACTTCGCAGAGCTTACGGGCGTACGTCCCATGATCGAGACATACCCGCTGGAAAAGGCAGGTGAAGCTTACGCGCGCATGATGAGCGGCAAGGCACAATTTCGCGTTGTTCTGACGATGTAAAGTCGGGGAAGACTGGTCAATACTGCGAGCGGTGATCAAGCGCTTGCCGTGACGGGACGCACAGTGATGCGTCTTTTGAGTAGGAGTGTTTGCACCAAGCTCGCGAAACAACACGTTGAATCGGAGGAGTAGGATGACGCCGGATAAACCGAACATTCTCCTAGTGCACGGTGCATGGGGCGACGCTTCACACTGGCGGCATGTCATTCCTCCCCTGCATGAAAAAGGCTACCGGGTCTTCGCAGTGCAGAACCCTCTGACATCGTTGTCCGACGATATCGACCGAACCATCAAAATGGCCTCTGCGCAGAATGCTCCCACGCTATTAGTTGGCCATGCTTATGGTTGCGCCGTCATCACGGGCGCTGGCCTCACGCCAAATGTCGTCGGCCTCGTCTATTTGGCAGGACCTGCTCTCGATGAAGGAGAGAGCCTCAAGAGCCTTTGGGCGAGGCGAGCACCCCCTGAAGGGGCGGCTAATATCCGTGAGGACAAGTATGGGTTTTTATGGATCGAAGTCGAGAAGTTTCACGAGACGTTCTGTCACGATCTCGAAGACCGAACAGAATCGCTAGTTTGGGCTCTTACGCAGAAGCCAACAGCGGCGCGTTGCTTCGAAGAAACTTCTGGGCCACCGGCGTGGAAAGTGAAGCCCACTTGGTATCAGATCTCGGCAAACGACCGGTTGATTCCCAGCGAGACCGAAAAGTGGATGGCGGAGCGAATCAACGCGAGAAAGACGATTACATTGCCAACGAGCCACGCTTCGGTGGCAACTCGTCCCGATGACATCGTGCAACTAATCGAGGAAGCCAGTAATGCCGTCGTCGCGAAGGCTGGTGGTTTCCGCTAGAAATACGGACGTGCTAACTATGAACGGCATGCAATTCGATTGCATGCTGTAATCCAAATACAAAAAAAGGAGTGTTTCGATGTCAAATATTACTAATGTTTCTACAGATGTCAAAACGATCGTAGGTGAGCAGCTTGAGTATCCTTCCAACCCGAATCCGATGATCTCCTCAAGCATCTTGACCATAGCTCCAGGAACGGTCACGCAATGGATGGTGCATCCCGTTCAGCCCTACCTTTACGTACTTGAAGGGACGCTGACCGTCGAGTTCGCCGCCGATGGGTCGCGTCAGACTTTCAAAGCCGGCCAGGCGTTCTTGCAGACGAGGACCCACTGGCATCGCGGCCGTAACGACGGCACAACGCTTGTTCGTTTCCTGAGTGTGTTCGTAGGAGCGAAGGACGCGCCGACCATTCTGCATCCGCCCAGCGGCAAGATCGTAGAGGAATTAACTGCCCGTGCGGATGTGGCCCGCAAAGCTCCGGCGGCGTGACTAACCTGCATTTTCTGTGTGTCATCTGGGTAAGAACACGGAAAAGCTGGGAACTCCGCTTCGGGGTGTAGTTGCTGTAAGCCAGTGCAGAAGGCAATGCACATCGCACAAATACGACCAGGTTGCCTGTGTTTGCTGGTTTTCTGCGTGGGGGTGTTGGTGTGTGACGTTTCCATACTTGCTCCGGCAAGGAACATTCTATGACGTACCGGACTTCATATCGCACGATACAGATCGACGGGCTCTCCATCTTCCACAGAGAGTCCGTCGGTCTGTCGCTCCATTATCGAAAGTCATCGCGGCCGTCTCTGGGCAACACCGCATGACGGTCCGGGAGCTACGTTCTCTTTCTCTGTTCCCTGCGCAGCCGAAGTTGTAACGGGTACTAACAGGATTCCCAGGATTGGGACGCCTGCCGGTACTGTTGGGTTGTAAGGAAAGCTATGGAAGTCACATGATCACTTATGTCGGTTGCCAATGACAACATTTCGACGCGAAAGTAGTTGCCCAACTTGCGGCGGCAATTCGGCTATCCGGCCCGAGAGTTTTCGTTGGCGGAAAAGTTCCTCGCGCCCGATTGAGTCGACCAGACCAAATGCCCAAGCCTGGACATCGCCATTGCGGGCGCGAGCGGACTCGAACCTCAACGGATCGTCGAATTGATTCTGAAATCTGCCAGGAGAGGATGAATCCACCGACGCGGGACGCGTTGCCGCTGATAGCGGCGGCAAAACCGACACCGAAGTATAATGGACGCTCTCCCCCAGAGGGGCGCATTGTGATCTGCTGGGAGAGAATCGGACTGGACAACGAGCTCAGTCGCGTGGTCAATTGTCGGCGCCCTCGCCATTGATGTACGCGACCGGGCAGATTGCGGTGCTAACATGCCCGAGTCTGGCAAATCGCGAAAGCTCGAAGCCTTCGATTCAATTTCCACTGACGCGGTTCCTTTGGAGTCGATTCTCCGGACACAGGAATTGCGTATTCGGCCATCTCGTCCTCCCCAGTACGAGGAGGAGAACCGAGCGCTTGTGGCACTGGCCAGCGCGCTAGCCGACTCCCCGAGTACTATTCTGCAAACGCTGGCTGATAAAGTCTACGAACTGCTGCATGCTGATTCGGCGGGCCTAAGTCTATTGACGAAGGACGAAACGAAGTTCTACTGGGCAGCTATAGCCGGCGCGTGGCGACCCCACATCGGCGCCGATGTCCCGCGCAGTTCCTGCCCTTGCGGCGATGTGCTCGACCACAATACTCCAATGCTATTCACCCACTGGGAACGGCGTTATGAGATTTTCAGCCGGGGGATGCCCGTGGTCGAAGAAGGATTGTTTGTTCCTTTTTACGTAAACGGTGAAGCGGTCGGAACAATTTGGGCGTTCGCTCACGATAGTCGTCGCAAATTCGACGCCGAGGATCTAAGACTGCTCGAACGTACGAGTTCTTTCGCGTCTGCGGCGTACCAAGTAGTGAAGTCGATTGAGAACCTCAAATTGGAAATCGAAGCACGCGAAAAAGCGGAAACAGCGGTGCGCGAACTCGCAAGCGGGTTGGAGATGCAAGTTCGAGTCCGGACTCAAGAGCTGGAATGCAGCACCCGAGGACTTGCCGAAGCCAACGAAGAGCTTCAGCTCCAGGTCGGCCTCCTGCAACACATTCCAGTAGCGGCGTGGACGCTGAGGCCGGATGGGACGCCGGGTTTCGTGAACCAAAACTGGACAGAGTACACCGGCCAGGCACTCGAGTATGTCCAGTCAAATCCCGAGGCGTGGATGAGTGCGATCCATCCTGAAGATCGCGAAGGGGCGTCAAAGAGCTTTTGGGACGGGGTACGCTCAGGACACGGTTTTGCGATGGAAGCTCGGTTTCGTCGAGCACTCGACGGGACTTATCGCTGGCATCTCAATCGAGCCGTGGTGTTACGTGATGCGGGAGGAAAAATCCTTAGCTTTGTTGGCACATCCACTGACATTGAGGATCTGAAACAGTCCCAAGAACAATTACGAGGGGCCGAGGAGAAAACTCGGTTGATTATCGACACTGCCTTAGATGCGGTTATCACGATGGATGCCCAAGGATCCGTCACAAGTTGGAACAAACAAGCTGAAGTCATCTTCGGGTGGAGTGGTCCAGAAGCGATCGGCCAGCACATGTCGGACATGATCATTCCGGAGCAACATCGGATGGCTCACGAGTGCGGCTTACGTCACTTCCTGTCTACCGGTAATGGCCCCATCTTGCGACGACGAATCGAAATCACGGCTGTCCGGCGCAACGGTGTTGAGTTCCCGGTTGAGTTGGAAGTATCGCCCATGAGACTTGGCCAGGATTGGGTCTTTAGTGCCTTCATTCGGGACATTACCGACTCCAAACTAGCGGAAGAAAAACTGCGGGAGAGCGAACTCAATCTTCGCCAGATGACCGAAACCATTCCAGAGATGCTCTGGAGCGCTACACCGGAAGGTGCAATTGATTACTGCAATGCTCGCGTGCTCGATTACACTGGCTTCTCGGCCGAAGAAATCATGGGTCGCGGTTGGGCCAGACTTCTTCATCCGGACGATGCTGATCAGGCGGCCCGAGTCTGGTCCTCTTGCGTCACAACTGGAAACCCGTACCGAGTTGAAGTTCGCACCATCCACGCTGCCGATAGGACGTACCGATGGTGTGTAACGAGCGCGCTCCCGTTGCTGGACCAACAAGGGCGCATTCTAAAATGGTACGGCACTGTCGTGGACATGCACGATTGGAAGCAAGCCCAGGAAGATCTACGCAACACGCAAATGGAGTTCGCGCATATGTCGCGCGTAATGACAATGGGGGAACTTACCGCATCGATCGCGCACGAAGTCAACCAGCCTCTAGCAGGCATTATCACCAATGCCAACACCTGTCTACGGATGCTGGCCGCTGATCCTCCAAATGTCGATGGCGCTGGCGAAACCGCGCGGCGCACGATTCGCGATGGCAACCGAATGTCTGAGGTGATCACACGGTTACGCGCACTTTATAGCAAGAAGGACGCCACAACGGAACCGATGGACTTAAACGAGGCTGCACGAGACGTGATCGCTCTGTTGTTGAGCGAACTCCAGAGAAACAGCGTGGTTTTGCGGCTTGAACTAGCCGACGACATCCCGCTGGTTGCAGGCGATCGTGTCCAGCTCCAGCAGGTCATCCTGAACCTGCTCCGGAACGCATCCGACGCAATGAGCGGAATCAACGATCGTCCGAAGCGCTTGCTGATCAGAACCCAACGAGACGAAGGCGATCGTGTGCGATTAACGGTGCAGGATGCCGGCGTCGGTTTCGATCCTCAGGCTGTGGACCGACTCTTTAAAGCGTTCTACACGACGAAGAATAACGGCATGGGAATCGGACTCTCAGTCTGTCGCTCCATTATCGAGAGTCATCACGGCCGTCTGTGGGCAACACCGAATGACGGTCCGGGAGCTGCGTTTTCATTCTCCATTCCTCACGCGTCTGAGGGTCCGACGAGCGCCGACCGCCATCGCGACGCTCGTTCGCCTGACGTAACAGACGCGGCATGATGGACCTATGGCAGTCAGTTGTATCAGCGGCACGTGACCACGAATCTTTACGCGACTTCGAGAACATGAACAAGCTGGCGCGGGGCACTCTTCAGCTGATGTGGGCAGCAAAGCAATACCAAGGCACAATGGACGTCTTCGTTTGAGTGGCGCATTCTTGTACCTGTGCTAGTCAAACGTTCCCTTGTGACAGTGGTTGATGACGACGAATCTATGCGCGAGTCCCTGCCCGACTTGCTATTGGAGTTCGGATATGCAGCGCGAGCGTTCTCGTCCGCGGAAGAGTTCCTTGCGTCCGATTGCGTCGACCGGACCAAATGCCTCATCCTCGACATCGCCATGCCGGGGATGACCGGACCCGAGCTCCAGCACGAATTGAAGGTTCGCCGGCAAGAGATTCCGATCATCTTCATCACTGCTAACAGAGACGAGACTATCCGCGCGAGAATGCTCGAACAGGGCGCCGAGGAGTGCCTGTTTAAACCCTTCGGCGATACCGCTTTGTTTGAGGCGCTCCAGTCTGCACTGAGGGGTAGATGAGCGATTCGCGATTCGTTTAGGCGTCTTGGGGGGGTATATAATGATTCTGACGCGCGCACTTGACAAGGAATTGGGGCCATCCCCCATGTCGGATACCAGACCAATCGTGTTCGTTGTGGACGATGACATCTCTGTGCGCGAATCAGTGGAGTTGCTAATCCGCTGCGAAGGCTGGCAGCCGGAGACATTCGAGTCCGCGCAAGAATTCCTCACCCGTCCACGAGCTCTTGTTCCGAGCTGCCTCGTGCTTGACGTTTCTCTTCCAGGCCTCAACGGTCTCGACCTTCAGAAGCGCGTCGCCGTCGAACGGGCTGAGATGCCGATCATCTTCATCACGGGCTATGGTGATGTGCCCAGGACGGTCCAAGCCATGAAGGCCGGAGCTGTTGAATTCTTGACGAAACCTTTCAACGATGAAGTGCTGTTAAGCGCCATCCGGCACGCGATCGAACGCAGCCGTATTGCTCTTGATTGTGAGGCGGAGATCCTGGCTCTTCGAGACTGTTACAACTCTCTCACCCATCGCGAACGCGAGGTCATGGCGTTGGTGGTGTCTGGCCTGTTGAATAAACAGGTCGGTGGCGAACTCGGCATCAGCGAGATCACGGTGAAGGCCCACCGAGGCCAAGTGATGCGAAAAATGAAGGCCGACTCTCTCGCCGACCTGGTGAGAATGGCAGCGAAGCTTCGCCTCGAACGTGCCCCAGGGCTTAATGTCTCCCGGGCGAGTTAATCATTTTTTCCACCCTCCCGATGAGACCTGCGCCTCCGTCGCTTTCTCGATGTCATCCTCATTTGCACGTCGCGGCGTGAGGAGCTAAGGGTCCCCCCACGCCAATAGCCGCGTGCCCGCGCTGCTCAACTTCAGTTCGGCGCCGACGTACGGTGCCGTGCTCGGCTGGCCAGCTTCATCCCACCAAAGTTCTATTCCCGCGTCAAATCCCACATCAAGGCGCTTCGAGGTGGCGTATCCGTTGGGATATGCCACCTCGGCGAAAGAGATGTCATGGTTAGCAAAGCTGGGCGTCAGATATTCCGAATATTGGTTTCGATCGTGTCTACGACCTCGTCGATACCACCGGCGAGGACCAGTTTCCCCATGGCGATTGCGAAGCCAACGACTTGGTCCGCCTCGATATGGGACGGCAGAGAAAGCGCATTTGGATCGGTGACCACATCGATGACCGCCGGACCCGAATGCTGAAGCGCTTGCTTTAGTCCAGAGGACAGATCGGCTGGGTTTTCGATTCTTACCCCCATCATCCCGATCGCCTCGGCCAGCTTTGCAAAGTTCGGGTTCTTCAGATCCGTCTGATAGTCGGGTATTCCGTCGACTTCCATCTCCAGTTTCACCATTCCGAGAGCGCTGTTGTTGAACACGACGATCTTGATCGGGAGGTTGTACTGTGTCAGCGTCAACAACTCACCCATGAGCATGGCGAGGCCGCCATCTCCCGCCATTGCGATTACCTGTCTTCCGGGATAACAAAGTTGGGCGCCAATGGCCTGAGGAAGTGCGTTTGCCATGGACCCGTGGGTGAAGGAGCCGATCAGGCGCCGGTCCTTCGTCGCTCGAATGTACCGGGAAGACCAGACGTTACACATGCCGGTATCAGCAGTAAAGATTGCGTCGTCTGCCGCAATCTCACTCAGCGCGGCCGCGACAGGCTCAGGGTGCATGGGCCTCTGTTTCCCAACGTTATTTACGTAGGCATTCAGTCGTCGAAGCGCCTTTTTATGTTTGCCGAGCATCGCGTCCAAAAACGAGCGATCCGACTTAGCTTCTATCATCGGTAGTAGCGCGCGGATAGTTTCGCCCATATCGCCCCATAATCCGAGATCCAGTTTGCTTCGTCGGCCCAAGTTCTCAACTCTGATGTCAACCTGAACAATCTTGGGTTTCGTTGGCAGGAATTTGCTATAGGGAAAATCAGTGCCCAAGAGCAGCAGCAGATCGCATTCGTGCATGGCCTCGTACGCCGCGCCGAATCCAAGCAATCCACTCATTCCGACATCAAACGGGTTGTCGAACTCGACGAACGGTTTCCCGCGGTACGAATGGCCGACGGGAGACTTCAACTTGCCAGCCAGAGCCATTAGCTCCATCGTGAGCACCGGCACATCCAATTCCGCAGAAGAGAGCTACCTTTTTCGAGGAATTAATCAACTCCGCCAGTTGCGCCAAGTCCTTTTCACAGGGGCGGATGGAGGGCCTTTGCCGGACCACGGAACGTGGAGAGCCATCCTTCGCAATCTCCATCCCAGCCACGTCGCCGGGCAACACGACTACGGCCACCCCTCCTTTTCCGACTGCACTCTGCATGGCGATGTGAAGAACGCGCTCAAACTGCTTCGGATTCGAAATCAGCTCACAGTAGTGGCTGCATTCTTTGAAAAGAATTTCCGGATGAGTTTCCTGGAGATATCCGGTGCCGATCTCACTGCTTGGAATATGCGAGGCGATCGCGAGTACCGGAGCATTGCTGCGATGAGCATCGAAGAGTCCGTTGATCAGGTGAAGGTTACCGGGGCCACAGCTGCCGCCGCAGGCCGCGAGTTTCCCGCTGAGCTGAGCCTCGGCCCCCGCCGCGAACGCGGCAGTTTCTTCGTGGCGCACGTGAATCCACTCAACTTTGCCATTTATTCGCAAAGCATCCGTCACCGGATTCAGACTATCGCCCACGACGCCGTAAAGTCTTTCGACACCCGCTTCAACAAGTCTGCTGATCAACTCATCTGCCACTCGATGTGCCATGGTTCATATCCTCCCTCGAGATCTTTTTGTTTTTCCGCCGGATTCCGATACGAGCGACAATCGGAATGTGGCAAACAACCTGCACCTCTTTGTCTGATTAGCGCAATCGTGGTTTCTTCTCCCTGATAACAACCAGTCGTTCGCCATGCGATGAGTCCGCGTTTCGCACGACTGCAATCAAGCCAGAACTGAAGAGGGGAAACAATTGGACGATGGTGTCGTCGAGACCTAAGTATCATGCGTGTCTTGTGTGATGGATGCGAGCCGCAACGGCCAAAGGCAATTTAAATTCATTACGGCGTTGGTGTTGTCGGCAGAAGGACCTCTGCGCTACGGGAGTTCTCTGCGGACGACGGGAACGACACGCAACATCTTTGTGCGGCAGCGTCGAGCTAAGGCTCTCGTCGAGGTTTCGTTCTTTCCTTGCAACCAGGATGCACGACCCATGCGCCAGCGTCATTAGGTCATTAGACTGTGCTGTCGATCTGCAAGTGAAGACCCAGCATGTCTCCCACGCTCAGAGGTTCTCGAGCACGAGCGCGTTCGAGCGAGCAAACCTAAACCGTTAATCTGCCGGACGGTGACTGCTCCTGATCTCCTGATCATCACTAGAAAGCTGCGTGGAAATAGTGGTGCAATGCGCTCCCGAGAGGGTTCGTGGTTGTATCCGAGGCGTTGATGAACATGGACGTATGAGCGCCACTCGCCACGTCGAGCGCCACTAAAGTATTGGCGCTACCATCGTCCAATTGTTCCGCACCCGCGCTTCTGGCTTAATCGCGGCATGGCAACAAAAGATCAGTTTGCGCTTGAGCAGCCTCCGCAGCATGCATTCGACTGGCTGTTTGTGGCCGTTTTGAGCGTGACGGCGGGTGCGGTCGACATTATTGGATTCCTTGCACTCGGAGGATTGTTTATCGCGCACATTACGGGAAACATAGTCGTCCTTGCTGCCCATTACATAACGGGTGGCTTTAGCCGGATCGGACCGCTGATCGCGGTTCCGGTTTTCATCATTGTATTGGGGATAGTTATTTGGGTATCCAAAGACAAACGGAAGCATCGGACTTTGCGAGCATTGCTGATTCTCCATGCTGTGCTGCTGACTGGATTTCTGGCGCTTTCCGCTGTGCTTGGTCCCTTCACCAATCCCGGAAGCGCAGTAGCGGCTTCTGTCGGGATGCTCGGGGTTGCAGCGATGGCCACTCAAAACGCGCTCGTCAAACTTGATCTGACAGGCTTCCCTACGACGGCGGTACTCACCACGGATACTGTCCAGTTGACAATCGACCTTACAACTCTGGCGCGCGGTAATGCCTTGCCTGAGGAATTGGCTCTGGCTCGGCGTCGTATTCGGATGACGTTTCCAGCTTTCGCGGGCTTTATTGCTGGTTGTGCGACGGGCGCGTTGCTCGAAGTTCACATCGGACTGTGGGCTCTGACATTTCCGGTTCTCTTGGCCGTAGTTGCAATACCGTTGAGTGAATACACCGTGCAAACGGTTCCGGCGACAAAAACTCAGTTCGCTTGCGCTGTCTCCGCGACTGATACCAAAGCATCGATCGATACTTTCGTCCGATAGTCTCGATGTTCATGGTTGCATCAGAATTGTGTATGGAATCCACACTTCTAACGAGGAGGTTTGGTATGTCAGACAACAAACAAGCAAGCGTCATGGAAGTACAACGAGGCATCATTCGACCCCACCAGCCGGGCCAGGACGTTTTTAGATCGGTCCTGCCGGAAGAGATCGACTGGAAGCCCTTCGCGGCGTTCCCCCCTTCGGTTCTACTGGCAGTCGTTGTTGGTGAGCCTTCGCAGGCGGGCCCCTACACGATCAGGGTCAGAGTACCTCACGGCGTGAAGCTGATGCCACACCGGCACCCGGAGGATCGAGTTTACACAGTTATATCCGGCGTCTTTTACATCGGCCTTGGCGATCAGTTCAACCCCGATAAACTGCAGGCGTATCCGCCCGGTGGCGTCATCGTTCTACCCGGCAATACGTCCCATTTTCACTGGGCGAAATCCAGCGAGTACGTCACGCAAGTGACCGCGATTGGGCCGCTGGGTCTTGAATATATCAGCGCAAAAGACGATCCGCGGAACAACCACTCTTAGCCGGGCATCTGGGCGATTTCCGCAACGACGCACAGGGCGACATTCGGAGTCTACGATGAACATTGCGAAAATTGAGACATTTCCGCTGCGTATTCCCTTCAAACCAAATACGCGAGCTGCAGCCTCAGCTTGGGGTGACAAAGGCCTGCCCGTCGCCGATTCACTTCTCGTCAAGGTGACGACCGACCAAGGATTGGAAGGTTGGGGCGAGGCTTTTGGTTTTCGCGCGGTGCGGTCGGCTAAATTGGCAGTCGAAGAGCTGATCGCACCGATCTGCATCGGCAAGGACGCAACGAAAATTGCCCCTCTCATGCTCGAAGTGCAAGAAAAGCTGCACATCTTCGGGCGGACGGGACCTTTGTTTTATGGCATCTCCGCGGTGGATATCGCCCTTTGGGATATTGCCGGCAAGGCTGCGAATGCACCGGTTTACCGGCTTCTAGGCGGCGGTGCTGCCGATCTGGATTGCTACGCCAGTTTGATTCGTTATTCCGATCCCTCGCTGGTCCGCGCCAATGTTCGGTGTGCGCTCGACGCTGGATTTCGCAGTCTGAAGCTTCACGAAGTAGAGCTCCCGGCGATTCGTGCCGCCCGCGAAGAGGCCGGCCCTGACGTCCACTTAACGCTCGACGTGAACTGTGCCTGGACATTGAGCGAAGCTCGAGCGAGAGCAGAAGAACTCAAGGAATTCCATTTGAAATGGCTGGAGGAGCCCATCTGGCCACCAGAAAATTACGATGCGCTCGCCCAGTTGCGGAAAACGTGCGGCATCCCGATCGCCGCGGGAGAAAACGTGTCAACTCTAATGGAGTTCGAACACCTCATGGCCGCGAGTGCGGTAGACTTTGTCCAACCGAGCGTCGCGAAAATGGGAGGCATCAGCGAGTTGTGTAAAGTTTTTCCGATCGCAGTCGTGCGCAACGTCACCCTCATGCCTCACGTTTTCTACGACGGGCCCGGCCTGTTGGCGGCGATCCATGTGACGGCCGCAATGGGGACAACGGACGCAATGATCGAGTGGCGCTACTTCGATCTCGAAGCCCAAGTCTACGGCGGCGCGTTGTTCCCGACTCGAGGTCGCATCTCGTTGCCCCAAAGCTCTGGTCTGGGAATTGACCCTGACCCCAACGTGATTCGCGACTATGTGAGAGCCTAGATCGATTTCGCTCGCTAACGTCTTCCGAGGCGTAGACGGAATGGAGGATCACGGCCGAAACGCACAATTCAAAAGATCAATCCAGTGCTGTCGATGTACCTGGCGCTCGTGTCCGAATTTGCCAAGCTTTAGCGTCGCAGGTTTGCGTCATTTAAGCTGAATTCACCAAGTCGTGCAGTCAAACCTTTCCAAACTCAGCGCAAGATAACGTCGGGTCTTAAATAATTGAAGTTCTGCTGCTAGAACGCGCAATGAGCGATCGGCCACTGCCGCGACAAGGCAGAGGCCTCAGCCTCAATCAAGTTGTCTCTCATGCATGACATTTGCCAAGGCGATCTTTTCAGTCTCGGAACGGAAACCGGGATCGACGGAGTTTCCCAGTTGGACTCGAGGTGCGGAAGTCCGACATCCCGTCCAGCAAGTGTGTCGAAACATTTCGCGCATCCAACAATGGTCGGATTCCTTCTTGGAGAACTATTCCAAGCCGCCCATGCGCGCCGAAGGCACGCACCAGGCGAACGAGCGGTGCATTAAACACCTGAAGGCTGCATTTGGCGCAACCCGACTGGTGGATGTCACCGCGGATTCGATCGACGTCTACCTCCGCGAACGTCTTCGGGATCGTGTCACTGTCAAAGCCAAGCTCGGTTACAAACAGCTGGGAACGGTCAAATCCACAACGGTACACCAGGAGTTCAGAGTTCTCCGGCGTATGCTGAACGTCGCGGTTCGCAAGAAACTCCTTGCTGCAAATCCCTGTTCAGGTGTTGAGTTTCCGGTTGCCGTGAAAGGTTTGTTCAGGCCGCATTATGTCGCGTGGTCCGAGCAACAAAAGATCGAATCCCACGCTCCGCAATACTTGCGGAACGTGGTTCGAATCATTACGGAGGCCGGGTTGCGGATCTACAAGGAACTGATTCCGATGCGAAAAGACCAAGTGGATCTGCAAAATGCGGTTGTCTGGATACCGGATTCGAAGACTCCAAACGGCACAGCCGAAGTTCCCCTCACGTCGCTCGCCATCGAGGCTTTCAAGAGTCAGATGGCGATTTCGGGTGAAGGACCGTATCTGTTTCCGAGCGATCTGAATCCGACCGGACATCTCAAAAAACTCAAGACCGTTTGGACGAAAACTCTGCGACGGGCAAAGATTCCCTATTTTCGGATTTACGACCTGCGGTCTGCCTATGCCACAAGGCTGAGCGCCGGAGGCGTAGCCGACGAATGGGTAACGCAGCTGCTCCGCCAGAGCGACGCGCAAGTCTTCAAGAAGTATTCACAAATGAAGTTGAGGATGAAGCGCGAAGCACTGGAGAAACTCAACCGTCGTGCCAACGAAATGGGACCCATGGAGACTGATGCTTTTACGACCGCGCCATTGTGCACACAGGTGCTCCAATGACGCATTAATGCACAGTTCGTGCACAGTGTGCACGAATAACGGAGCCTTCGGGCCGAGGTGATTTTTCTAAGTCTTTTGCAATCAGGAAGAAGTTGGTGGACGTGACCGGGATCGAACCGGTGACCCCCTGCTTGCAAAGCGAGTGGGGGAATTAAATTCAAGTCGTTGTTCAGGTTGCGCTTAACACGACAAATCTACCAGAACAATACCCCTCTTGTTGCTCCAAAGCTGCTCCGAGATTTCGAATTGGCGAATCCACTTGTTGTTCCATGTTCCTGGTCAGAAAAAAGGCCTCCGAGGCTAGATTCGAACTAGCAACCCTTCGGTTAACAGCCGAGGATGTCAAAAATCTAAGTGCCGCGTCTGGTGTCGCTTACATGAGACTCGGAGCCATTCTCACTTCTCTAGCTGCACCCAATCCTGCACCCAATGATTGGCCACCTACTCGGCCATTATCGAATCGTGGGGAAAATTGGTGTGGGAGGCATAGGATAATCATCGATTCAATCTAAATCTTCTCGTGCGATTCAACATGAATCGAGGTGAGCTCGATGTCCAAAATCTTTAGGCGCGGTGACCACGTTGAATGGAACTCAGAAGCTGGCAGAGTTCGTGGTGTAATCGTCAAGAAAGTTATTTCTGCGGTCCGGTTCAAAGGCTATGTGCATCATGCCTCGAGAGACGAGCCCCAATACATCATCAAGAGTGAAACGACCGACCACGTGGCAATTCACAAAGGCCAAGCACTGAAACATATAAAGACTAAGAAAAAAATGAAAAAAAAGAAAACAAAAGCAAGGAGAAAGAAGAGCTGACTCAGGAGTCAAGAAGAAGATTACGGTGCATTGTACAAAATTTGTTCTCATATCTTCTGGCGTAAATGACAATTGCGCAGATAGCCGGCAGATTCAAAATCTGCGCGATGATGAACACGATGTCTCTGATCATGCCCGCGTAGGCCAAGAAGAACAAGGCGCCCAGGAACCACAGAATATAAGCCCTGATGTTTATTCCGGCCGAGCAGTGTTCCTTGATCAGGTGTCGAATTTGGGGAATGTAAGCCGCGGCAACTATACAAGTTCCTACAAACCCCAAGATTTGAGATGGCTTCATAAGTACACTCCATAGCCAACGGATTCTCTTATCCGGACGTCACCTCCCAGGACACCGAGCAGTTCATGCCTGGCAGTCGCGAATGCAAGCCAATCTTGCGAGAAGATGCCATGCTAGACGCTGCAACTGGGAGTTTCTGTACATTGAAGAGCACCTCCGTATCTTGAGCAAATATGTGCAACTGGAAAACGTTTCTTAGTTATTCCTGAAACTCTCTCGGACCTTCATAGCGGAGACGAAAGAAAACGTGAAGGGATGGGACTCTACTCCGAGTCCTCGTTCACTGGTTTGATCGAGGGCCCAACGTTCCACAAGGGGTAGGGTAATCCGGCGAGCCGATTGATCACCAAAGCCTGAGCAACGAGCAGGAACACCGCCACTTCAATGATGACCAGTTCACGCGGTTTCGAAATAATTCCGAGAGAAATAATCAGTGTGGTAGCGCCAGCGGGCGGGTGGCTAACCCCGAGAAGAACCATCAATGCCCCTGTGGCCGACAGCGAAAGTGCCGCCGCCAAAATTCTTGGCCAGAAGATACCTGGGTGCACACCGAACGGCAGCGCCCCGGCACCTGTGACAACGAACGCCCCATAGCCGCAGATGATTCCGATGGCGTGACCGAAAATAGTGTTTCGTGGGCTGCACGTTTTTGCCATTGGCGAGAAGAACAGAAGATAAGCGGTAGGCCCGAGCGATGGAAACACAAATGGATTGCGGCTCAGGAGCGCCAATAGCGCCAGTAAACCAATGGTGACGAAGCTATTCACAAACACGTAGAGTGATCGCACGAGTCGAGGCGGAAAATGATGGAGCAGCCAATCCAGTCGAAGCCGTCGGACCAAGGAGAGAATGTGATCAGGCCCTGCGCGCTCTTGGGCGATTGAATCGAGCTTCCGCATCAAATATTGGGCAGCAAGTCGAAATATTCATCGTCCTCGTTTTTGCCGCCTTCTCCTTTGCCAAGCACCTTCTCCGACTCGATGAACTCGATACGCTCGATCCATTTGACCATCTTGTAGCCAAGCTGGTTCTCTACGCGCAGCCGCAGCGGCGCTCCATATACCTGCGGAAGCCGTTGTCCGTTCATCCGCGAGGCCAGTAGGCATTGCGGCTTCAGCACATTCTCTAGGCTTTGTGTGTCGTAATAGGGGCCGCCGTAGAGAGCCTCCCCAAACGAGAACAAGGCGACGACTCTCGCTTCCGGTCTTGGCTGCACCAATTCGATGAGCAGCTTCATGGGAATACCGCCCCACTTCGCGACCCCGCTCCATCCCTGGATGCAATGATGCATCGTGATGTGTTCGGTCTCACCCAACCGCTCAAGATCGGCGAGGGAAAGCTCAAGCGGCCTTTCGACGAGGCCTCCCACCTTGAGCCGGAAATTCTCGAAGTCGGCTTCCGCCAGGCGCTTCCAATCGTCCCGGATCGGCATTTTCCCATTGGGCCAGAAGTATGGCGAGATTTCCTCTTCGGAATACTTCTGCTGCGGCGTCAGGCGATTCAACGTAAGAAGCTGCATCGGATAGGTCACCGACTTGAGCGCATGCTGCAATCCGCGCGGATGGTTCCATGAGATGTAGTGCGCCACGATCCAGGAGAGGACGACGACGCCTATACCCACAAACCCTAGATACATGCCCAGATGCCTCCGATCATCCGTACCGAGCACGATGTGGTTCATATTGCGCGCGAATCCAGTCATCACAATCAACGTGACGTGTACGACGAGGAATGCAAGGAAGCTGAACATGGTCAGGAAGTGGATCGACCTGGCCGATTGCCTGCCACCAAAGATCCGCGCGTACCAGGGGAAGCGATTCACTACGGCGGGCGACATGGCGATCCCTGTAAGAATCGCCAAGGGGCCAAAGACAAAGACGACCGTGAAATAGGCGATCTGTTGCAATGCATTGTAGCCGTAAAACCCGTTCGGTTCTGCGGGCAGATGAAATGTTGCGTAGTGCACCCACGTGTTCCATGCCTGCAAGAGGACGAGCGGCGAAGCGGGCACAATACGCCGCCATTGCTCTGTATCGAAGAGCATGATGACGAAGAGAATGCCAGTGATAATGAAACCGTGAACGTCGATGAAGTGCCAAACCCGTGCTATACCAATTGTGTGCCGGTAGCCCGGCGTCCCGACTAACGGCGAAATATAACGCGCATCGTCTTTTGCGGTCCAGAGTCGGTCACGTGGGACTTTTAGGGGTGTAAGCCGGATCCACTCGCTCCCCGGCGTGCAGCCATCGTTGAAATACAAACGAGGATGATCCATCAGGATGGACAGACCGCTGCGAATCAGCATCATCACAAAAAGGAAATTAAAGAAGTGACAGTAACGAACCCAGACTGGAAACCCGTGTGGCCCCGCGAAGTTGTTTGGGTATATCTGAGGAACGGCGGGTACATGAGGCAGCCCGACCACTGCGACTTCTATCCAAGACGCCGCGATCACAGAAAGGATCGCGAGACCGATTCCGATCAGGATGGAAGGTCGAATCCAGATGCGAAATCGGCGATCAGGCGGATAGTGGACGGCTTCGTGAGCCGGATCGAACGAGATCATATTACCTCCGCGAACTGCCCGCTCAAACTTTAGTAGCGACTTCCGGCCAAGCGATGGTCAGCAGAAATGCGCTATCCTCAAGAGCTTCCACATCGTGCGGAAGCGCGCGTTCCAAGGCCAGCATGTGTCCGGCAGGCAGATCAATCGCCTTCTCCTGCACATGCATTCGGATGTGGCCCGCGATGGCCTGGACAGAAATTCGACCGGCAGCTTTGTGTTCGTGAAGGCGCGCATTCGATTTCAAGACTGTTAATACCACGCGAAAATCAGGATGCTTCACCAGTGTTTTTGAATTCCGTCCACCCTGCCACGCATTTTCGCTACGCAATCCTGCGATCTCAGCATTTAGGTCAAACGAAAGGATTGGACTTTCGAGCGGTCCCGGCGAGCGAATAGCGGCAGAACCGACGGTTTGTTTCAGACCATCGCTCATGACTTACTCCTCGTTCGAAATAACCGTATGAACGTACCTAGTTTATCCCCACAACCAAAGGCTGTTTCTGCACGTGACTCGGCTCTAAAATGAACGTGCCAAAAATATTTATGGCGAAAGCCGTGATCCCCGCCAATTCAAGCAGCGCCGAGACCGGCAATACGGACCACGCCCAATTGGCATATCCCTGATATGCGAGAACCTCGCTGGAAACGCGGAGAGTACATCCGACTGTGAGGAGTGCGAGCCCAGCAAACATCAGCCCGGTACTCCACAACAGCCGCATTCCCGCGAACGCAGGCAGAACGCGCTGCCCTACGCAAAAGACCATCACTGCAATGAATCCGACCGTCAGCGCATGCCGAGAAGCTCCCCAAATTCCTCCAGAGGAATCCCAGAGCGCCGCGCCCACCCCAAGCAAGGCTGCCACCAGCAACCAGCCATAGGCCATGCGAACGAAGAATGGAAAACTCCGGTGCACACCGCGCGTTTTCGGCTCCTGTCGCCCGGGCTCGAACATTCGTATCGCGGCGATTGCCAGAGCTGCGCTCACCACAAAGAACGGAGTCGCTTCAGAGGCCCATCCCATGAGCGTCAAAACAACACCTGCAGAGTTCAGCATGAGCGCGCTCAAGAGCAGGCTGGGTCGAACCGGCTTCAGACCAAGGAACACCGTCATCCACTTGGTACTGAATCCCCAAACGAACGGCACCAAGAATCCCCATGCGATCAACACGAGATAGCGTTGGTCGAGACGGTGCGATAACGCTGGGGTTGTGCCGCGCAAAGCAAGATAGAAGCACGCCGCCAGATTTGTGATGAGTGAAATCAGAAATCCTGTACTTGCACTGATAACCACCCAAATCCATGGCTCCAGTCGATCCTTGCCAGAATCTTCAGGCCGGTGCTGTGAAACCGCCCTGAAGAAAATCAGGAACGCTGCCAGTTCTAGGACGCCCGTGGAAGCAGCCAACGCCACTCCCACGCGTAAACATTTGCGGCCCAGCGTACTGCCACCCCGATTGTCCACATTGCCCAGCATGCCCACGCCGCACTGAAGGCTGGCTTCGTTGCGCCCCTCTTCGGAATCGAGTAGAAACCAATGCCCAAAATAAAACTCCCTATCCAGCCGAACACCTGTGCATGCCCGTGTGCCTGTAACCATGCGGGCGAAATGGATGCAGCGCTCTCGCGCCCGCTGATTTGGAGGAGATTCCATACGCCGAGGAACGTGCCTGGCAGCAGCATGAAAACAAGCCCAGAACTGATGTAGGCCATGAGAAGGCGCGAAAGAGACGCCTCACGCGTGCGAGCAATTTCCATTATCTGGGCCGGAGAGAGCGAGGAATGGCCCTCGCTCTTGGCGGTTATCACTGGTGCGTTGAGTGAAATCGACATGGCACCTTAGACAACCCCGGTTTCCATTTCCACTGCACGCGGGAAGAGGATGTTGTTTTCCAGATGCACGTGCTGGTGAAGATCCGCTTCGAACTGTCTCAAATCCTGGTACAGCGTCTTATAACTTGTGCATGCACCCGCCGGAGCTGTGTATTCCGAACTGGCTTTGCGAATCTGCTTCACCAATTCTCCCGCAGCGTCATGCTCTTTCATCATCGCGTTAATCGGGTTCCTCACCGTTTGGAAGAAGGGAGGCTCGACAGAGCTATGTGCATTTGTCGCCTTCTCCAGTGCATCGATATACGGAAACAAAATCTGTTCCTCTTTCTGCATGTGCATGATCATCTCTCGCCCAACTTCGGTGAAGAGTCTTCGGATATCTGCAATTTCGGAGTGATTCTTTCCGTGCTTTGCTTCTACCTTGTCCAACAGAGGTTGAACCCGAGCGATGGCCTCACGAACATACCGATGGTGTCTTTCGCGGATATGCCGTGTCAGATCAACAAGCGGTGCGGACGCCCAATTTGCTTCGTCGGGACTTACGTGTTTGCTGTTTTCACGCAGCCGCTTCAAAATCTCTTCAGCCGGTACGTCTGCATGCAAGCACGCTTCATGCAGTGACTTTCCACCACCACAGCAGTAGTCAAGCCCGGCATCTTCGAGAATTTGGCTGGCCGCCGGATTCGAAAGCGCAATATCCTTCACTTTGGTTTCATCATTGAAGTTCATAACTGCCTCCGCCACTACTCGGAGTCTGGAGGGGTAGCCAAAAAGAGGCAGTGACCAAAGTCACTACGGCCTGCAAGAATCTGAAAGTACAGGGATTACTCAGAAGCCGTCTGTTCGCGCCTTAGGCCCGCGAGGTCCTTCACTATAATCCTGCGACCGTCCACTTCCAGGAATCCTTCGGCCTGGAGTCGGCTCAGATTGCGTGAGACCAGTTCTCGCACTGTTCCCAATTCCGCCGCTAGGTCTTGATGGGTCTTCGTTAATTCCACGCGGACGCCCTCTTTCGAGGCCGTCCCGCTCGCCTGTGCTAGTCGCAGGATGAGGGCAATCAATCGCTGTCTCACCGTCGTGAACGACAAGTCTTCGATAATCCCGACCAAGCGTCGCAGCCGTGAACCAACTACCGCAAGCACTTTGAGCGCTACTTCTGGATGTTCGCGGCAGAAATTCTGAAAGTCCTTCCGCGAAATGAAGATCACATCGGCGTCCTCCAACGCAGACGCCGAGGCAGGATAATTACCTCCATCAAACACTGGAAGCTCTGCGAAAGAACTCCCTGGCCCTTCCACAGCTAGAACTTGTTCACGACCCGCTACTGAAAGCTTGAAAATACGAATTTTGCCCGATGCCACCAGAAAAAGACCAGTGCACGGGTCACCCTCGCTGAACAATAGTGTGCCACGCTCAAAACGCCTGTTGCTCGCTCGCGTGGCCAACGCCTCCATTTCCTTATCGGTCAGGCTCGCGAACAACGGAGTCTTTCGCAGTATTCCTTCCACAATCAAGCTCACAGCCACTCCCTCTGTAGATAACTATAGCCAGCATAGATTGTAATGAAGGAACTCCTCGAGTGGCTGAAAGTTATGCAGCAAGTCTTCGGGCATCAACCGAATGCTCTTCCGTGATGTCTCGATCCTCGTGGCGATGACATGCGTGGCGAATGTTTTCCGATGGGCATATAATCGACCTCATTGTGAGCCATGTACGGCATTACGTTTTTGGATGCCGCCGCTGTGAGCACCGCCTGTTGTTGCCGATTGAAAGCGTGGAGCAGGAGTCTGACTCGGTCGGCATCATGTGTAGTCAATGCAAAAAAGCTGCCAGCTACCATACGACATTGGCGCTTCTGGTTGCAGCGGCCCTGCTGACGCTTCTGGGCCCGTTGCTCTCTGCGCAGGGCTCGCCGATAGTGACGGCTGTAGATCCGTCGTCCGGCAAAGTGAATGACACCGTGACCGTGGCGGGAGAGAATCTGGGAAAAGGCACCGTTTCCGCCGTATTCCTCTCTGACGACAAAACCGATTACAAGGCCACACTCATAGAACAAAACGATGAAAAGATCGTCATGAAGGTCCCTCACGTGAGACCCGGCCGCTACAACATTTCCATTCAGACGGGAAATGCGATCTACATCCAGCCGGTTCGCTTCACCGTTCAGGAGTAGGGAAACGCACCGCGACGCGCAAGCCCCGCTGAGAAATTAAGTTGAAAACGAAGCAGGCCCGCGCCTAGCATGAACAAGGGGCGATCAGCACTGGGTGAACTGGAAAATGCGTCGACTTCCTGCCATCGTTTCCTCAGTGCTGGCCCTCGCTTTGAATCTTCTGTTGGCAGCAGGTATGTCGGGAAAGCCCATGGCGGCGCTTCAACTCAAGTCCTCGGTATTTTCGAATGGCGGCGCGATTCCTGCAAAATTTACCTGTGATGGACCAGACGTCTCACCAGCACTTTCTTGGAATGACCCGCCGCCCGGCACCAAAGCTTTTGCTTTAATCATGGATGACCCCGATGCCCCTGCAGGTACCTGGGTGCATTGGGTTGTCTACGATCTCCCCTCTAGTGTGAGGGAGTTGCCTGAGGACGTGCCGAAGTCGAAAGATTTGAAGAGCGGCGCTCGCCAGGGTTCGAATGATTTCCGGCGAATCGGATACGGTGGTCCATGTCCACCGCGCGGTGCCACTCATCGGTATTCCTTCCGCCTCTATGCCCTAGATCAGCCGACGCAACTTTCAGCTGGAGCTGCAAAGGGTGATCTTGAGCGCGCGATGAAGAGCCACATCCTGGCTCAGTCGGAATTGTTGGGCCGCTTTAAACACTAGCCTGTCGCGCAAACGGGCTCCAAGTTGTTCTTACGTCCTGTTCGACAATCACATGTATTTCGAACCCTGAACAGCCTTCTATCTCGACCCGAAATTTCAATCACTTCCAAGCCGTCTCGGCTTAGGGTTTTCTGAACGTCCGGTGATCGGCTGGAATTTGTAAACAGCAGCGCGTTGCCGACGACCTACCTGCGGGCAAGGGACTACAAGGGGTTGGAGCGAGGAACGCACTCTGGCGCGACGCCGATCCAACTAGACCTAAATGGTTTGCAGTGGCTATATCAAGAGCCGATCGCCGCCGACATCATACGGCAGTCTTGGTTGAACCGCCATGCGCCGTTACTCTCGGCCGGCACTGGACTCGAATGGCTTCGCGTGAGAAGGCTGGATCTGTGGACTTACTAGACCACACGTAAGCCTCCCCGGTAGACAAACGCGCCATTTGATCTGCTGACAGACCATTCAGAGCAGCATTGGCTTTCTGAATGTGTTTTAACCATGCCGGTGAGTTGAATCGGTGCAATATTATTTGACTGGAAAGCTCGATTAATGCAATGGGGACGGAAGGCGGGTCCTGACTAGCCACTAAAACAGAAGTGCCCTTATGTCGCATCTCTCGGACAACGGAGATGAGACCGTCCACGAGATCCGGACTATCAATATACTTGTGAGCCTCATCGAAAACGACAAGCTTGTTGAATTTCTTCCCCTGATATTTTGCGTCGGCGAATATTTGAAGTAAGACGACGAAAAGTCCTAGGGCCTCATCTTTCTCAATGAATTCGTCTCTTAAGTCGACAATCACGAGGCGGCCAGGGACGATCAAATCACCTAGACGCGTTGTGTCATCGATATATTCAGCCGCTAAATTCAGTCTGCTTCCAGCGAGCGCTTTCAAATTGTCGGGTAGGCTACACTGTTCAACGGCACGTCGAAGCCCTTGCAACGTCAAATCCTGACGCATCGTGCGCATCAGCTGATTTAGCTGGCGGATGTATGTGGCCTGACTTCCTACTGCGCCCATCAGAAACTTCCAATGTGATGCCTGCAACTCGGAAGATGCAAACGCTAAAGGATGAACTGGGATGGTCGGATACTGCTCTTGCCTGTCAGATACCTTGTCACGAGGAGCGAGTAGAACCACGTCGCGTACCCCAGCCGGTCGCGCTCCAAAATCCTTAGCCAACGACTCAGCTGCCTTTGCATCGACGTTGGGTAGGTTCATGGAGGTAAATTCAGGTTCATAATCCTGTGTCGAGCTATAGTGAAAGATAACTGTCGCCAGCGGACTCGGCAGACTATTTATCCCTGGGATATGCATCGTTGCCATCTCAATAATTGTTCCTAGGGTGTAGCTCTTCCCGCCCCCCTGAACTCCAAAAAGACTAATCGTGTGGGTTTGGTTCAGGTCAAGAGCCACCTTTCGCGAATGGATTTGTCCGAGCAGTCCATATTGAGGCGAAGGTTCAGTAACTCCGAGCAGGACATCGTATGCGGCATGCCCGTCGTAGTTTGGGCCAGTAGATTCGACAAGCTGTTGCTCGCGCTCAATAATTTTCGTCGGTCGTAGTGGGCCGACATTTTCCTTGGACTCCCTCATTTGTTCGTCCGAGACTATGGTTTTTTCTTCCACCGGAGGACTAGGCGCCGTGGCAGGCGCCCAAGTGGGGGCTTTGGGGGAGGTGGGCACAGGCGCCGGTGCTCCACCCATGCCCCCGTCCGTGGTAGTCGTGGACGGAGTGCGTAACAAGTCCCAGGATACAGTCCGATTGCGTTTCCCAGCGATAAACACCGCCCTGGTAAGTTTGGGGATGGCGGTCGTCGCTGAAGCATCTTTCAGAGTCGGGGCGACATCCTCTCGTCGATCTGCGCCCATCATGCCCGGGCCAACCGTGCTCTCATCAGCTTCCCGCTCAGGAAGAGACTGCAGCAAGCTGGATATCAAATCGACGCCGACCCGATGAAATTCTATGCCATGCTCATGAATGGCGTTCTCGGTGTGCAGTTCTCATGGTTGTTGCGGGAGCACACAACCCTATTTTCGTTCCTTATAAGACACGCGTGCGAGTTAACCATCGACTTACTTTTGTAACCGAGACATTTAAATTTGAGCATCCGCCCGCGATGACCTGCCCCCCGAAATTTAGTCCAGCCAAAAGTTAGCTTCTCCGGGTATAAGACCACGAGAGGAGAAGCGCCATGAAAGGAAGCCGCTTTAGTGAAGAGCAGATCGTTGGGGTGTTGAAGGAGGCAGAGGCTGGAGTTCCCATGAAGGACCTCTGTCGCCGCGTTGGCATCAGTACAGCTACGTTCTACCACTGGAAAGCGAAGTACGGTGGTCTGGAAGTGAGCGAGACCCGACGGCTGCGTCAGGTGGAGGAAGAGAACGGACGGCTGAAGAAGATCGTGGCGCAGCAAGCCCTGGACCTGGACGCGCTAAAGGTGGTGCTGGCAAAAAAGTGGTAGGCCCGCGGGCGAAGCGAGAAGCGGTGTGTGTCGTGCGGGAAGAAGCAAGACTCAGCGAGCGACGCGCCTGTGGGCTGATCGGGATGCACCGCGGGAGCTGGCGGTACCGGCGGAAGGAACGGAACGAAGCGGCGTTGCGGGCTCGGCTACGCGAGTTGGCAGGCGAGCGTCCGCGATTCGGCTATCGGCGGCTGTACATTTTCCTGCGCCGGGAGAAGACCGCGGATGGAACGCTGCGGTGGCGTGTCAATCACAAGCGAGTGTATCGGCTGTACCGGGAGGAAGGGCTGGCGATGCAGCGTAGGAAGCGCAGGAAATTTCGGTCTGAAGCGCGGCTACCGCGGGCACTTCCGACGCGTGCAAATGAGATGTGGACGATGGACTACACGCATGACGAAATGGCCGGCGGGCGGAAATTCCGAACACTGAACCTGATGGATGGCTTCACGCGAGAGGCCCTGTGGATCGAACCGGACACGTCGCTGCCCGGTCTGCGTGTGGTGCGAGTCCTGGAGGGGCTGCGAGAACGACGTGGAACACCGGCGGCAATCCAAGTAGACAATGGAACGGAGTTCACCAGCCGCGTTGTGGATCAATGGGCCTATCAGAATCAGGTGGCGCTGCACTTCATCGAGCGCGGCAAGCCCACGCAGAACGCGTTCATCGAAAGCTTCAACGGGAAGTTCCGAGATGAATGCTTGAATCAGAACTGGTTCGTGGATCTCCGACACGCACGGAAGGTGATCGAGGACTGGCGGGTGGATTACAACACGGTACGCCCACACAGCTCACTAAGATATCTGACACCGGAAGAGTTCGCGGAAAGTGTGGCCGCGCGACCGGCGTCTCCCCCCACGCCGGTCGTCTCTATCGACCCAGCATGGGTAGGTTCGGATGTCCAGGAACCCGAGAGTGCTAACTTATGACTGGACCAAAAACGGGGGGCAGGTCATTCGGATGACAAAGGAGCAATGGTGACCGTGGTTTCTGACTTAGACTCAATCACCCCCTTCTGAATGAAGCAACACTTCGTGCAGGTGTCGTCGGGCTGGGGGTAGGTAGAACAGTCACACCGTTTGCACTCGTTAGCGGACTGAAAAGCGACACTTACAATCAAAAACACAAGCAGCAGCAAATACTTAGGCATCGAAACTCCGGAAAGTGGTCGAGTTCCTTTGCTGCGTAATCGAGCAAATGAGAAAGAACAGAAGCCAGAGTGCAAACACAGCAAGGCCCCATTTCATGCCCGACAATTGTCTGCTGGCGTGCCTATTAAAGCTCAATATTGTCAGGTCACGTTGCGGATTTGGATTCATCAAGTACGCGACGCGTGCGCTTTGAACTTCCATGCCCTGAAGAATCGAAAAACCCAACAATACCCATCCGGGAATGAACGCCACAAATGAAAGTTGAACCAGCCTACTCTTCAACTTCAAGTCTCTATAAAGCAACGCCACCGAACCAGCAAATACGATGTAGGCCCACTGAGACAAAGACTGCGAGAATGAAACCGCCGCTTCCAGTGCTTTCTCGGTTTGGGATTGTTGCAACGAATCTTGCAGCGCGGCGGATAGCTGAAGGAAACAGAACATGCTTGACGCAAATCCTATCATTTACCCTATCCAATCCTTCGATAAATGCACTCTAAGTGTACTGCGTTATAATCTACGGTGGCCTTGGAAGCGGGGTCTTTGGCGGATATCAGCGCCGACCGTGTGGGCCATGCGGTTCCATCGTCTCGGAAGGTGTACCTTCGGAGACAACCTTCAGGCAGTCATTTTCAGCGGAGTAAGTTCTTGATTTGCAATGGACGGGTGCGCTGCCGAGACAGCGCCTATGGAGACAGGGGCTTTTGCCGCGTTCAGGACCCGGCAAACGCTAGCTTTCGAGATTTTGTGAGCCTTTGCCAATTGGTTCAAGCTGAGTCCGCGCTTTCGGTCACGAAGCAACGCAACCCGGTCAACTTGCAGCGGGGCCCTTCCAACCCTTCGCCCTTCCAGTTTTGCCCGGCGCATTCCACTCTTTACGCGCTCAGCAATCAGCGACCGTTCAAGTTCAGCAATCGCGCCGATGATTGTTAACATCGCCCGACCAAGCGGACCACCCGTGTCGATATTTTCCCGCAGGCTGATGAACTGGATGCCGAGGTGGTTCAACTCATCCAGAACCTCCAAAAAATGACGAACGTTTCTAGCAATCCGGTCAAACGCAGCAACTAACACAACGTCAAAGCGATGCCGCCGAGCATCGGACATCAAACTCTCAAGACCGGGACGTTTCGATTTCGCCCCAGAGATTACATCGCTGTACTCGCGCACAATTTCGAGTCCGCGTCCTTTCGCCATCTCGCGCAGGTCAAGCAGCTGCGTTTCAAGGTGCTGGTCTCCCGTGCTCACTCGGCAATAAAGCGCTGCTTTCTTCACTTCAGTTCCTTCCTTCTGGATAACAAATAAGCGTCAATGGCGCGTCGAACCAGCTCTGCGATGGGCGCGCCCGTTTTCTCGGATAGCGTCTGGAGCTTCTTCAACTGCTCTTCCTTCAGGAACAGCGCTGTCCGCTTCATGAGCATAGATAGTAGCAGATAGGCATACATATGTCCATAGCAATCTCGACGATACACAAAGGGCGAATGTATCCGCACGTTGACTTGCTTGCGGACGCGACCTAACATGCGTCCCCAAGAGTGAATCCCTAGCCATGATTGGCGAAACCATCTCGCACTACCGCATTTTGGAGAAGCTTGGCGGTGGTGGCATGGGTGTGGTGTACAAGGCTCAGGACCTGATACTCAATCGCTTAGTCGCGTTGAAGTTCCTCCCCGATGGTTTCCCGCCAGACTCACAGGCTCTGAGCCGCTTCAATCGTGAAGCTCAGGCTGCTTCCGCTTTGAACCACCCGAATATTTGCACCATCTATGAAATCGGCGAATACAACGGCCAGCCCTTCATCGCCATGGAATTCATGGAAGGCGCGACGTTGAAGCACCGCATTTCTGGCAAGCCGCTCCCGCTTGAGCAGGTGCTGGAGTTGGGGATTGAAATCGCCGACGCACTGGATGCGGCGCACGCAAAAGGAATCGTTCACCGTGACATCAAGCCTGCCAACATTTTCGTGACCGAGCGCGGTCATGCCAAGATTTTGGATTTCGGTCTAGCGAAGCTGGCACCTGCGGCCGGTGCTGTGAATCTTTCGGCGATGCCCACAGCCAGCGAGCCAGAAATGCTCACTCAACCGGGCGCGGCGATTGGAACTCTGACGTGCATGTCCCCTGAACAGGTGCGGGGAGAACCGCTGGATGCGCGAACGGATTTGTTTTCCTTCGGGGTGGTGCTCTACGAGATGGTGACTGGTATCCAGCCATTCCGGGGCGAGACCTCCGGCGTGATTGCGGAAGCGATTCTGAATCGCAGTCCAGTTACACCAGTCCGACTGAAACCCGACCTACCTCCCAAGCTTGAAGAGGCCATCAACAAGGCGTTGGAGAAGGACAAAAAGCTCCGCTACCAATCCGCTGCGGAGATGCGAACGGATTTGCAGCGGTTGAAGCGTGATTCAGATTCCGGTCGTGCAGCCGTCGTAGCAGCCGAGACTGGGTCGAAGCCCAGAATCTCCATTTCGTTTCGCTGGGCAACGGCTTGTGGTGCAGCCGCATTGGCAATCGGCGTGATAGGTGCTTCGTTGTTTTTCAGCCGCAAGGCCCACGCGTTGAGCGAGAAAGACACCATCGTTCTGGCGGATTTCACAAACACAACCGGCGACACGGTGTTCGATGACACGCTCAAAGGAGCGCTGGCGACCGAACTCGAGCAATCGCCCTTCTTCAATATCCTGTCCGACCCAAAGGTGAGCGAGATGCTGAAGTTGATGGGCCGCTCTGCGGACGAGCGTCTGGACGAGAAGACGGCCCTTGACCTATGCCAGCGCACGCGAAGCAAAGCGGTGCTGGCTGGCTCGATTGCGAGCTTGGGCAGTCTGTATGTGGTCGGACTCCATGCTTTGAACTGTCAGACGGGAGATTCGCTGGCAAGAACAGAGGCCCAAGCTAGCAAGAAAGAGGACGTGCTAAATGCCCTCGGTAAGGCGGCGACGAAGCTGCGGGAGAGGGTGGGCGAATCGCTCAGCACGATTCAGAAATACGACACACCGATAGAACAGGCCACTACCCCTTCACTTGACGCGCTTAAAGCCTACAGCTTAGGACGGAAGGCCGAAAATGAGAAGGGTGCCGCCGCAGCCATTCCGTTCTTCAAGCGTGCCATTGAACTCGACCCCAATTTTGCCGTGGCCTACAACGGCCTGGGAACCTCATACAACAATCTTGGGGAAACCGGCTTATCGACCGAGCTTTTCCAGAGGGCCTACGCACTGCGTGACCGGGCGAGCGAGCGGGAGAAGCTCCGCATCTCTGCACACTACTACGCCCTTTACACGGGAGAGTTGGAGAAAAGCAACCAAACCTACGAACTTTGGGCACAGGCGTATCCACGGGACGTCATCCCTCACGCCAACTTGGGGTACAACTACGGCTTTCTTGGGCAGTATGAGAAAGCGGTCGCTGAAAGCCTGGAAGCCCTCCGCCTGAACCCGGACGCCGACTTCGTCTACGGCAACCTTATCACGTACTATGCTTACCTAGGTCGCCTTGATGAAGCAAAAGCGACCTATCAGCAAGCGATGGCTCACAAGTTTGAAGACCCAACTCTGAATGCGACGATGTACGGGGTTGCTTTTCTTCGTGGCGATGCGGCAGAAATGCAACGGCAGCTAGACTTGAGCACCGGCAAGCAGGGAGTAGAGGATGGCGTGCTTTCCCAACAGTCCGATACGGAAGCCTTCTCCGGGCGTCTGGGAAAAGCGCGGGATTTTTCTCGGCGCGCGGTCGAATCCGCCCAGCGTGCCGACGAAAAAGAAACCACCGCTATGTGGCAGATGAATGGGGCACTGCGGGAAGCCGAGTTCGGCAATGCCGCGCAGGCCCGCAACGAGACCACCTCTGCGCTGGCCCTGGCCTCCACCCGAGACATGAGGATTCTGGCAGCGCTCGCCCTGGCACGGGCTGGGGATTCTGCTCGAACACAGACCATGGCAGACGAGTTGGAAAAGCAAAACCCAGTCAACACTGTAATCGTCGGCTACTGGCTGCCCACCATCCGTGCGGCCATCGAAATGAACCGCAACAACCCGGCCAAAGCCGTCGAGCTTCTCCACGCTGCAACCTCCTATGAGCTAGGCAGTCCCCTCCCCATGCCCGAGGGGGGTGGACTTCTCTACCCTGCCTACATGCGCGGACAGGCATACTTGCGTCTTCACCAGGGCAGCGAAGCCGCAGCGGAGTTTCAGAAATTCCTCAACCATCGCGGCATTGTCGGGAATTGCCCGCTCGGTGCGCTTGCCCGTCTCGGTCTCGCCCGCGCCTACCTGTTGCAGGGCGACACCGCCAAAGCCCGCGCCGCGTATCAGGATTTCCTCACGCTATGGAAAGATGCGGATTCAGATATCCCCGTTCTCATTGCTGCGAAAGCTGAGTACGCTAAGCTGCAGTAAACAAAGCAGCGGACCATACATTCCGATACGGTTAGAAAATGCAGCTCACGCCTTGGCACTGGCACTGGTTGCGATGAAATCGCTTGCGAGCAGCTCCTGTTCGGTGATGTGCGGGAAGCCTTCACAGCAAGCCAGAAAGCGTGCGATTGCCTGCGTGACGAATAGATTGTCTTCGCTGGTGCGCATCGCCTCCAAGGAATCCCAGAGAGCAACCAAGGTCACATCTGGGGATTCCGATTTGCCGGAAGTCAAAGCGAGAACACCACGATATCCGTTTTGCTGTCGTGCCAGTTCGACAAGTGAAGAGAGGATATCTTGGAAATCTTGCACCTTTCCGGGGCGGACGTGCAGTTGCCAGACGCGAGCGTGCATGGCGTCCTCCTTTCTACAACAGCCGCGAACCTTCGGGGACAGGCCCTGCTATTTAGTTGAAACTGGAGATAGCTTGCGTCTCGTCTTCAATGCTGGGAATTACGTCCAGCAGGTGCACCGTCTCCAGAACCAATCTCACGTTTCCGCGTGGTCGCAGCAATTTCAGACTCGCCCCTCGATGCTTAAGGGTGTTAAACGCTCGCACAATGGAAGCGATGCTCGAAGAATCAAGCTGCGTAACATCGGTCAGATTTAACAACAGCTTGCTGGTTCCGACTTCAATCAGCTGTCGTAACTCGCTGTCTAAGAAATCATTCGCGCGACCAATCGTCGCTTTTCCGTGCAGGTCAACGATGACGACATCGGCGGCATGACGGACCGAGAGTTGGAGGCCCATAGCTGCACCCTACCAAGCACATTCCGAGAAAACTTCATCTCACGACGCGTGAATCGTGGAAATACGGCTGGCGGGATAGCTCCCATTTGGCATCTCCCGCCAGTCGGAGCAATCGGGGAGCGATACAATACGGAGTATACGCCTTCCGCCATCGCTCTCGCAATTTCGGGCGGCCTGAGACTGAACCCCGAGAAATCCAACCGCCCACTGCTCCGTTGCCAACGCCAGAACCGCGAGCGACGCGGATAGCAAGGCGGCACTGAGAAACAATCGCTTGGAACAACTGTGCTGACACCATTTTGATTTTCCTAAGGGATTAATTCGGGGAACTGCGACCGGGGGTTGCGGCTGCGGAGGATTCCTTTCAGGTGTTTTGGCACTGGATTCGGCGGAATACGCCGGAAACTTTGAGAACACCGAAAGTCATGCGTCGCGGTGAAAAAGGAATTTATTGTTTCCAACTAAGATTGCGCCTATGCTGGCGCTCAGTCTAGAGGAGCTGCATTAACCGAGCTGCCCCGCCAGACAATTCCACTCAACAAACCTCAGTCAAAGGAAACAACATGACCCCAGAAGACCTGAACACCATTACGACTGAATTGAAGCGATTCGGCACGGAGCTAAACCTAACCGACGCGCAGAAAGAACAACTCAAGACCTTTCTGACCGAAAAATACAAGAAGCTGCAAGAATTCAGGCAGCAGAATCCAAATGTCTCCAAAGATGATTTAACCCGAAACCTTGCCACGATTCGCAGCGCTGGACGCGAGAAACTTGCAAGATTCCTGACGCCTGACCAACTCAAAAAATGGGATGCGGAGATAGCAAAGGCCAAGGACTTTCTCGGTCAGAGAGCCGCGACCGCTTAGTCAATAAGAGCGGACAATCCTTCGATTAACTTCTGACCAAATCTAAATCTCCAAAGGGCGACTGGTTGACCGGTCGCCCTTTCTTATCTCTAACCCTTGTTCATAGTTCTTTAGCGCCGTTCAATGAAAACTATCAATCGCCTGAGATTCGTTTTCCGTTGTGGGAACTATGTCCGGCAAGTGCACCTCTCCAGTACTAGCCTCACATTTCCATAGGGTCGCAGGAGTTTCAAACTTGCACCACGACGCCTGAGGGAATTGAACGCTCGCAGGACGCTGCTGATACTCGAAGAATCCATTTGCGTCACTTTTTGGCTTTACAGCATAGACTTGGGACTAGTCTTTAGACTGTCTTGACCCACTTCACCAGCGGAGATTGCTGGACTCCTAAATACTGCAACGCCGCTTCTTCGGCTTTCCTCTTGGCTTGCTCGATGGATGTTACTTCGTAGCTCATGTACACGCTTAAGGTCTCCTCAATGTCATACACGATGGCTACGATATCGCCCTCCAGGGTTGAGGTGACGCACAAACGAAGGTGTTTGCCCCTTCCTTGCATTTCGGCGACGTAGTTGGCTGTAATTGGTTCGGCCATAGTGCCTCCGAACCGGACGAAAGTACTCCCATGTTAATTCTCGAAACAAGAAAAACCGTAGCAGACGTGACGCTTCAACGTGTTATAGTCTGTGGCCTCCGACACCATTCCTTAGGAGGTCAACCATGGGGATGGCATATAACATTTTCCGGAAGACTACCGAAACTCCACTCGCCTGGGTGGAGGTCGCCGGAGACCTCGAAGAAGCTAAGAAGCGACTTATCAGACTTGCTTCAACCGAGCCCGGGGACTATTTCATCTGGGACCCGGCCGAACACAAATTTATCGAACCACTTCGCGAGTCGGCCTAGCTATCATTTCAAGGTTTCACGGACTCTGCTCGGCTGATTTGGTAGCTTTCGATGAGGGCGCCTACGCCCAAGCAGCGTTCGTGACTTTCGCCCGTTTCATCGACTCGAACCGCTCGTGCCTTCCCGCTGGCATAGGCTTGAATGGCTCCCGTGATTTGAATCGGGAGAGCAATTGAAAACTCGAACTCCGTTCCCACCAGGAACTTTTGCGCGATGTTGAAATAGAAGCCGTGAGTTGAAATATCCCGTGTCTCGACCAAGATTGACCCTACCGCAGTCAGGAAGGACACAAGCCTAATCTCTACCGGAAGGCCAAACTGTATCGAGAACTTGCGCGACGTTCTTCCACTTGTGGGCTGGGGAGGGCTCCTTCCCTAACACAGAGTCTCTGGGGCCTTGGCCGTGAGAGGGTCTCTTTGCACGTGGCCAAGCCTTGGGCGTGTGGGCTCTGCGATAAAGCGGAGTCCCCCGACTACTTAGATGCTTTGGGAGATGTAAGTGGTTTTCAGCCTTCGTTCTTAGGGTTGCTGTTATAATGGCATCAGCATCAGGAGCGCTCGGATAATTCCGAGCCGGCAACCGGGCTGGAGACGCTACGGTGCCTTGAGCGAGGAATCGCTCGATGCGCGGAATGAAAAATTCCGAAGCGAAGTCTCCAAGAGAAATGACCCGCCTGATGCTTGGGCGGCTTTTGTTTTTTCTGGCTCTTGATGCATTTCAAGTCTAGGAGTGCACCTGTGAGCAAGAGAAAGAAATTAGACGAAGAATTCCTTCCAGAAGTGATTGAAGAGGACGGCGGCGAAGATTTCGTAGCATTCATTCCGCGTCAGATTGAATCAGACGACAACTACGAACCACAGCTCGTCGAATTTCCCTTCAACATCCTCTTCGGGGGATTTGTGGACGACCCTCAGACTGGGCAGCAATCGCTCATCGATGTGTGCTACTGGCCTGCCCCGGAAACGTTCCGGGAAGATTCGCAGCGGAAAGAGATGCGCTACTTCACGAGACCGATTAACGATTACTTCGTTCGCGTCATCTTCGAGAAAGACTCAGGCCGTTGGCAAACCGAAAAGTTTCGGGGCAAGAAACTCATCCGTACCGCGTTCGGTTCGACGCTCGATAACGCCATGATTCACACGACTATGGGTGGCCCGGAACCACACGAGCGCTGACTCTTAGGCTTTCGGGCGAAGGGAAAGCTCAACATGGAAATCCCGGATTAATAATTCCACCGCCGCAAGACTAGTACCGCCCGGAAAACCAGCTGAACAACCAGCATCAGGAGCGTGTCGCGCACTGTGGGCAGGTGGCTGTGCATGTCCGCGTGGACGGGCTACTCGGCGGGTCTGGGCATCCCCAGAGGGTGCCGTCCGTAGGCGCGGACGGTTCGGTTGCCGGTCGTAGCCCGCAATTCTGTGCGCGCAATTAAGAAGCCATAATCTCTTGCTCGTGCAATCTCCTGCTAACAGGCCGGATACCTGCAAGCACGCTAGCTGTGAACGAACGACCCGGCGAAAGCTCGTTCCTATAATGTGCAAACTTATTCACAACGCCTAATGCATTTCCGGGTGGGCACAAATAATATCCTGACGCTCTTGAGCTGCGGCAAAAACTGTGCCGACCGAAACACCCGTCTTGCGGGCAATCTTCCGCCACGACTCTCCCGCTGCACGTAGCGATCTGACGTTAGCCACGTCAACAGATTTCCTGGGACGTCCGAGCCGCTTTCCTTTCGCCCGAGCGTGACGCAAACCAGCGCGAACTCTCTCAATAATCAAATTTCGCTCGAGTTCAGCCACGGCACCGAGGACCGTAAAAATCATTTTTCCTGTCGGAGTCGAAGTATCAAATTGCTCACAGAGCGACGCGAATTGAATCCCAAGTGCGCCAAATGTCTCCAGCGCGCGGAGCAGATGCGAAACGGAACGAGCGAAGCGATCGAAACGCCACACGACGACTACATCGAATCGTCGTTCATGGGCATCCTGCATCATTCGGTTTAGTTGAGGTCGAGAATCTTTCTTGCCGGAAAAGCCTTTGTCCACGTAACAGTCAAATACTTTCCAACCTCGACGCTGGCAGTATTCTTTTAGCTCTCGCGTTTGCATCGTGGGATCTTGATTGCTGTTGAGCGTGGAGACACGCGCGTAGATCGCGGCGTGGACGTTGGTGGGCTCAGAGCTTGCTTGTCGTATTATTCTTGAAGCCATTTCGACCTCCTTCGTAGGTCGGACTGGTTAGGGGCGTCACGCGGCTCGAACCGTGTGGCGTCCCGTTCCTTACTTTTTCTTCGCCCTCTGTTTCAAATACTGGTCAATCGCACGTCTGATTGATTCCGAAACCGGCACGCCAAGCGCGTTCTGAATAGCTCGAAGCTTGGCCAGCTGTTCCGCCCTCAACCAAAACGCGACCTTTCTCATCAGGGGCATACGGTACCATACGTCTATACATGTCGTCAACGGCCTGACCAGTGTGCTTGACCCGTTCAAATAACGTCAGCGGGGCGTTTGGAGAGTGTTTCCGACTCAGGTAGACCAATACCCCTGAAGGACGATCCGGACTCTCTTCCCGGGGTGCTGTTTGTGTTTCCTACTGTGTCGACTCTAACGCTCAGAGTAGACTGCGGGGCATTTGCTGCACTCGATTTCGGACATTCGGAGACATACAGCGGACTCACAATTCATCGCGGCCCAGCAGTTTTCCGATTATCATCCGCGTCGATCGCCTAAAGGCAATTGCGCCTGCGGAGCGCTGACCGTGCCTTAGCCGGTTCATCGCGCTTCTCGCCTTTCCGTTGTGCGTTCGAGGCCCTGTGCTCTTCTTCCAGGGCTGCGTTCTCCGGATGGCATTCTGCAATGACTTTCGGCCCTTCGCTGTCAGCTGATAATGCCTCCGCGACGGCCGTTCCCTTGGGGGCAATCCTAGTTCGAACGCCATTTTTCCCCCTCCCTTCCCCCTTCGGAAAATTTTGTACAACTTGTTGGTGTGCGAGATTCGCCTGGCCGATCGAGACGCTCGTACCAGACGAGAATGGGCGACGGTATTCGCCGAATGCCCGCATCAAGCGCACAAAGCTGCCAGTCGCACGCTCGCAGGCTTCGCTGATAACCTCAAAAGACGGTGCGTCGGTCTGGTCCGTCAACAACTTCGTCAACCAAGCTGTCCGTCCGTGAGCAAGCAGCAATTGGCTCAGCGCCAACCGTTCAAGCGCATCTGCCGGTAGCATTTGCCTACAGAAGTGCACGGCGCCGAGGGCCGCCGCATCGCGCATTTCTTCGGGCAGGAGCATTTTGTCAGACACGCGGAGATAGGCAGCGTCACCGAGGAGGTCGGGGTGAATCTTCGCGAGATCGCTTCGGGTGAGGCCATGGCCAGCAGGGCTGGAGGGCGCTAGTTGTGAAGGTGGCGAGTCTACGCGGGCCAACTTGGTGGGTTCGATTCGATGCGCGCTGATGAGTGCCGCCGGCGTATTTCGTTTACATTTCGCAGTGCGGCGTTTCGGGGGCTTGCTGCTTCCTTTGGACTTTGGTCGGTTCACGATGTTCATCTCGTTCCATGGTATCTACTCCAAATCAGCATCCTTGTATAAGCGGCTGTCGGTGAATCGAATCCAAATCCTACACAATTTTACCTCGCGGCCGTCTTCCGTTTCAAGCGACTGCGCGAGGACGTCCCATTTGCGATCGGGGAAGCTGGAAAGAACGCGGGCGGAGCCAGCAATTTCCGTTTCAACGAAGTCCTGGCATCCAGTACAGAATTGTTCCTGATCGACCCTGCGCAGGCAGGCCTGTAGACGCGCTCAACCTACCATCACCCGGGGTCAACAGTTGCAGTAACGGTCGCTGATTACGAGAAAGCCCATTAGAATTCATTCTGCCCAAACTACCACTCTTATAAGGGCAGAAAGAATTTTCAAGATTGTTTGAAGAGCTCTGTCGGCTACGTTGGTTCTAGCTGTTGTGCCGTCGCAGTAGCCTTAAAATGGCATCGGTTGATTCCTTTTTTTTCAGGCCAATTGCTGTTTTCTTGTTCCCGGTATGTGTAGGGGACGAGAAACGGAGGATTTTGCCTCCAAGACAACAATTCCCGGCACTCTCCCCGTAGCGGACCTGATCACTTCTTTTCGTGCTTGAGCCGCCGACGTTTGCGATAGCGCGTGACCTTCGCGAGATTTTGGCAACGGGTGCTGCAGTATTCCTTTGGACCTCTTACGACAAACAAAGTTTCGCAACCGGTGCGCGCACAGGTCCTCAACTTCGTTCCGCTGACTATGTGGGAGAGCAGGCCGACGTATAGGGCGCTTCGAACGTCAGCCGCTAAAGCGACCGCCAGCATCTTGCTTAAATGTGCCGCGACACCGAGAGTAACGAGCGCCAGGCCCTGGGATACGTAGTACGACAGCAACTTTTTCTCGAAATCTCGCCGATGAGTGCGTCGCATCAACCCCGCAAGGCTGCGATTGATCTTCAGGAACTCTTGAAAAACTGCATCGCGCTCACGTTTGCTTCGTGAACGGTCAAGTTTCATCACGGAGGCCACGCGATCCCGAGAATCTCGTACAAAATCGAGGTTTGTTGCGAAGGGCGTCAGACGCCGATCCACGGTCTTTTTCCAATATTCCTTCACTTTGTCTGGATGACCCGTCATGGCAACCCTGTCCCCATCGCTGAAGAGCCCATAACGGTTGATAAATCCCACGATTTGGCCGGCGTCTTCCGGTTTCAGGTTCACGAAATCGACCAACGCATCCCGCTCGCGAATCGCAGCAACTTGCGTAATCCACGGCCGTGTGGCTTGAGCGGCAGTGAGCACTGAGTCAGGTCGACCAGACGTTGGCGCAAGCGTTCCGCACACCCAGCCATCAATTTCTCTCACGTCCGATACCTGCGGCACCATAAGTTTGATATCAATTTGCATGCGAGATTCGGTTACTGGAAGTTTACCTATCATCAGTAACGAGTGTACAGCATACTCGCCTGAGTCGGGCACGTTAGCCCGACCGAGAGTGTAAACAAGTGGACCAGGAACCCCGGAACTTTTCGACAGACCATCTTTATCTCTGCGCATTCCTCATCTGCATCGGCCATCCCATCGTCGGAACATCGCACGATGGGAGACGCGTGGCCTTCCAATTCAAAGATACGGCGGAGCTGAATGCCGATGTCGGTCGATTCATGTCTGGAGCTTCGATTCCTGCAAGGCAATTTTGTTTTGAATTACTCAAATTGAAAAGGATGCTGAACGCTGGCCAACCCACAGTGGAAAAAGTGAATAAAAATGACAAACATCCGCACGAAGAAATTCCACGCTGATACGAAACCATCCCCTGCTCTCTCATCGCGATCACAAGCGGCGCTGAGGTGTGCTCAGCGCGGTTGGCCAGTCATTCCGCTCGAGTGGATCGAAGATGGGGACTGCAGTTGCTCTGACTTGAAATGCGACAGTCCGGGGAAGCATCCGCTCACTGTTAACGGATTGAAGGATGCCACCACCGATAGCACTTGGATTCGCGATTGGTGGGAGAAGCACCCGCAAGCCAACATCGGCATTTTAACCGGGGCAAGGAGCGGAATCGTGGTGCTAGACATCGACCCACGAGACGGCGGGGAAAAATCTCTCCGCAACCTGGAAGAGAAATACGGCCCTCTGCCTGATGGCCCACGAGTTCATACCGGCGGGGGTGGAGTCCACCTCTACTTTTCTTATCCGGGAACTACTCTCAAAAATAAAATTGGCCTGTTCACTGGCGTCGATGTACGCGCCGATGGCGGCTATGTGCTCGCTCCCGGAAGCAATCATAAATCTGGGGAGATTTATCGTTGGCAACACGCGCACAAGCCGACAGATCTTGAAATTCCCCCTCTTCCAGAGTGGCTGCTGAATAGGATGCATAGCGATCATCCGGTTTCGGTGGGACTGAACCACGGGGACCGCATTCCCAGCGGACAACGGAATGCGACTCTCGCATCACTCGGAGGCGTCATGCGCGCACGCGGGATGTCTCAAGGCGCGATCGACGCCGCGTTGTTGGCGGAGAATCAGCACCGCTGCAACCCGCCGTTGCAGAATTCCGAAGTCCACAACATCGCCGCCAGTATCGCCAGTTACCCTGCTGGTATGGGGAAAGCAATTTCTTCCGCGAAGTCGGCGGTGCACGAGGCACCATGGCCTGAACCACCCAAAGAGGAGGCATTCCATGGACTAGCTGGCGAGATCGTTCGTGTGATTGAGCCACATTCCGAGGCCGATCCAGTGGCTCTGCTCATCCAGCTGCTTGTCGCATTCGGCAGTGCTGCAGGAAGAGGAGCTCATTTTCGCGTGGAGGCGGATCTCCATCACGCGAATCTGTTCGCAGTATTGATTGGCAAGACCTCGAAGGGTCGCAAGGGCACTTCTCTCGGACAAGTGCGAGGCCTTCTTCAGCAGGTTGATGTTGAGTGGAACGGGAACTGCGTCAAATCTGGCCTATCGAGTGGTGAAGGGCTGATCTTTGCTGTTCGCGATGCCGTTTATCGCCCGGCCCGCGCATCGAAAAAAGGAACGATCAATAACAATGACGGCAACATTGCAATAGCGGACGCGGGCGTCGAAGACAAGCGCCTCCTCGTTGTCGAACCCGAATTCGCGCAATGTCTGAAGGTAATGAGTCGCGAAGGAAACATTCTATCGACCGTGATTCGCCAAGGTTGGGATTTTGGTGACCTGCGAACCCTCACGAAGAATAGCCCGACGAAAGCTACGGGTGCCCATATTTCGATTATCGGCCATGTGACGGAAGATGAATTGCGTCGCTACCTGAGCGAAACCGACCAGGCCAATGGTTTCGGAAACCGCTTTCTTTGGGTGTGCTCTCGGCGTTCAAAACTCTTGCCGGACGGGGGACAGGTCCCTGAGGTCGGACTTGTCCCTCTCGTGAAGCGCTTGAGTTCGGCTATGGACTTCGCTCGCGAATCGCGTGAAATGAAGCGGAGCGATCAGGCAAGGGAGCTTTGGCGCTCGATTTACGAACAGCTTTCGGAGGGGAAAGCCGGGTTGTTGGGCGCCCTGTGTGGCCGTGGTGAAGCTCAGGTCACGCGCCTCTCGATGGTCTACGCGTTGCTGGACCGTTCTGCCACGATCAAACGCAAGCACATTGAAGCTGCGCTAGCCCTCTGGAACTACGTCGAAGAATCGGTTCGGCATACGTTTGGCGATCCTGTTGGAGATGCTACAGCCGATACCATTCTGGCGGCGTTGCGGATTGCTCCAGCGGGATTGAGCCGTACCGATATCTCCGATCTTTTTGCCCGACACCGGAACGCAGCTGAAATCATGAACGCCTTGGATAAGCTCAAGAAATTGGGGCATGCCTTTGTGCGTGCGTCCGAAACTGCGGGCCGGCATGAACAGCGCTGGTTTGCAAGTGACCGCGTCGCGAAAGAAGCGAAGAAAGGGGGCTCGTAGTGGATTTCGCATTTTTCGCAGTCCGTCTGCCGCGCGACAGGCATCGGGGCGGTGTATTCGTGAGGGCCACTCCGACGTTGCGGATGAGCGGCGCCGGCGATTGCGAAAGAAGCGAAACCTGTTTTGTAGGAAAAGAGCACGCCGCAGGTATGTCCGACGGCACGCGGACAAAAATGTCGTGCCGGGGAAAAGAGTTCTGACGCCCATCGGCGATCAGACGCCGCAACCGTAGACGCGGCAGCAGCGAAATGCATTTCGCGGTTTCGCCCGCCTGGAATTATCACGCGAAGAAAGCGAGGCAATGGGGCATGATCAACCGCGCAATATTATTGATGTAGCAGCATCAAATCCTGAAGCAATCGTCCAGGAAATTTCCCAATCCTCCCCCAACCGGCAGCACCTCCCGGCGCACGGCAACGTACTCGGCGAAGCACCGTTCAGCCCGTTGCATTTTCCCGCCAGTGATATTAAGGTCGGCGTCACTTCCGAAGCGCAACCGAAGCGACGACGGAAAGGACGAAAGTCCATGAGTCGTCGAAGCGGTCAGAACGGAACTGTCGTCATTCAAGCGGGGTGGTATCGAGTGAGATGGCGACAGGATGTAGAAGGTCAGGAACAACGTCAGCAAATGAACGAGAAAATCACGCCGGTCGTGCTCGACAAGGAAGGCAATCCCAAACCACCGTCGCCTGAAGTTCGACGAATGGCTCGGGAAATTGTCGAACGCTCCGGTGCGAACAGCAAGGAGCACTTCGACCACGTCGTACTCGGTGTGGAAACTTTCAAAGAACGTGCGGAAGCATGGCTTCGTGAAATTCAGCGCCGCCGTTACGACAAGTACAAGACCTCAACGCTCCCGACGATCGAGGGTGCTCTTCGCAAGCATGTCTATCCTGTCATCGGCGACTTACCTTTGGCGCAAGTGAACAACAAGAGTTGCAAGCCGTTGGTCGAGGCAATGTTCAACGCAGAGTTGAGCATTTGTTCGGTGAACAACTATATGCGGCTCGTCCTGCAACTCGTTCGTTCCGTTAAAGACCCGGAAACGGGCGAGCCAGTCCACCGGCTGAAATGGAATCGTGAATATCTCGGACTTCCCAAGATAGTCAAGGACGAGCAACACGTTCCAGCTGTGACGGCGGGGCAGGTTGACAAACTCGTGTCGGAAAGCAAGGGCGATGAACAGGCGTTGTATGTGATCGCCGCTTCAACCGGAATGCGGATAGCAGAAATCCTCGGTCTCGAAGCACGGCACATTGTCAACAATGGCCGCACTCTCTCGGTCGAGCAATCCGTTAATCGTTTCGGTCGTCTTTCCGGTCTCAAGACACGGGCAGCAAAGCGCAACGTCGATGTGAGCAAAGCTGTAGGAGATTACTTACTTTCCTTCAGCGAGGCCAAAAGTGGACTGCTGTTCAAGACGAAGAAAGGAACTCCGCATCGCGCCGGGAATCTACGCCGTCGTTGGCTGGATGAGCGGCTCGATGATTACGGCTTTCACAGCTTCCGCCGATTCCGTATCACGCATCTGGAAGCGGTGCGAGCGCACGGACATCTGACCAAAGTATGGGCAGGACATTCTCTTGGGAGCGACATTACGTCGGAATATGCCAAGTCGCTCAAAGAGAATTTGCCCTTGCGGCTCGAAGAAGCGGAGAAGGTTGGCACTGGATTTGCTTTACCTGCTCCAAGCTGCTCCAAGATTTCTGGGGCACAAGCGGTTGCGGTGGCATCGTAAGTAATGGAAAATGATTGGAGTAGCCAGCAGTGGGCGTGTAGCTCAGCTGGGAGAGCACCTGCTTTGCAAGCAGGGGGTCACCGGTTCGATCCCGGTCACGTCCACCATAACCCCAAAGAGGGGGCTTCTGTCTATGGTGCGTCCTTGTTAGCAAATTACGTCATACGAATTGCGATTGTAGGTTGGCTGGTTACGATTGGACCGGGTGCTGAAGTGTCAGCCCTTTCAGCTGGGGAACCTCAGTGTGAGACACAGGGCACCAAGGAAGTCACGATCTCGTGCAGCTATGCGGCAACTGTTGCGGAATCACAGCAGAGTGCTGCGCCCCGTGTCGTGCTCAACCGTGCTGTAATTTCTTTTGCGCCATCATCTGAAAGCCACATGCATGTGGAGTTGACGTTTACCAACGACACCAACGCGACGATTGCCGAAAAAAGAACGATATATCTGGCGTTTGACGACGCAAAAGGCGAGAACCACATGCGCAGACCGCTGCCGCATGTGGATTTCACGAAGCTTGAGCCGGGCAAGCCTATGACATTTGCGGAAACGCTTCTGGCGCCTGCGTTTGAAGCTGGGAGCTATTCGATTTCCTTGTGGATTCCGTCGAATGAAGCCGCGCTCAAATTCGAGCCCGCGCATAACTTTTTGCTCAGTAACAAGGACGTTCCGGACACCGACTCGGGGCTGAACCGGATCGCGAAATTCGCCGCAACGCCGTCGCCTCGAGGGAAGTCTCCCAAGTCCCCCGACTAATACGCTAGGCCCGAGGGCTCATCCCGTTTCGGCGCAATTCGTCGAGTATTTGCGCATGCTTCTGCGCGCGCTCGCGGTAAACGGCACCCATCAGTTGCCATTCTTCCTTGGTGCCCAGACCATGGTTTGCCGCTATCTGTTCGCAAGTGAGCGCTGCTTGTTCCCACCAGCTAGCGTTTTGTTCGATGAGTTCAAAAACGGAGTCAGTTGAAGAGTCCATGCGTTTCTCCCAAGTTGAGCTTACTGTCGACTGATTGCTCCGGACTGTCTTTGTTGATGTCTCTGCCGTCGAATCCATGCCCGCTCCTTGTTACCCTGAGTAAATCGCCTAGCCGATAGATACTTCGTCGCTCTGATCAAACTTTTTGTGAACGCAAGGCTATAGCCGCACCTTTGCCCACTCTCGGATTCGCTGCTTCGCCGCGCTTCGCTACATCCATCTCCGGCGGGCCCATTTGCTTAGCGAGTATTTTCTCGACAATTGCTCTCGGAACCTGTTCGAAATACGTTTCAGGTGATTTCATGATCGAGACTCCTTAACCGCAATCAACGTAACAGGCCAATTTCGATACGGGGAAACTCTTTAAAGAATCCTCACTGAGAACAACACGTCGTTTTGCGCCACCCTTCGTCATATAGCGCGAGCAATAGCCGCCTTTGCTCTACGTCTCAAATTTTACGCTACGCAAGGTTAGCGTATCGTTACAATATCTATAGCCCGTCGTTTACAAAATCGCTTGACACGGATAGATGCGCTCGCATAGGATATGGTATCGTTAGCGATACGTTAGGAGGTGCATTATGAGTGCGACTCGAACATCAGCCCACTTCAGGACCGTGGCGCAATTGGACGTTCCTCACTCGCGGAACGGAAAACACAAGAAGATCGTCTCCATGATTCTGCGCGATCTCGATCAGCTGAAGGACGGAGCTGCCATTCGAGTGCCCCTTTCAGAACTCGGGGACTCGAAAGAAAACGTTCGCTCAGCGCTGAACCGGGCAACGCGAAAAATCAAGCGGAATGTGGCAACCGCTACCGACGATGGTTTCCTCTATATCTGGAACGTGACGAAAGCTTGAGTTAGCAGGTTGTATCTCCAATGATTTCAGTTGGACACTGCCGCTGCTCAACGCTTTAGCCGAGCTCAGTTCCGGCCCTATCTTGCTAAGGTAAGTACTCGCGTACACATACAGATTTGCACCGATTGTTGCTTTCGACGCCCGGAATTAAGTTTTGGGACGCCGGAATTGCATTGATTCCCCGTGCGCTGGGTGCGTCAAGCCCCAAGTCCTCGCTTTCGGATTTTCGCCGACAGATTAGATCGGGTCGTTGAATAGACTGAACAGGAGGTGTCATATGAATCTCCCCTGGGAAATATTGGTAGCTTCTTCTGATTTAGAAGGACGAAGGGCACTATCAAACATTCTGGCGAAACTCGGTGTCGACCCGCTGACAACCTCGAGCATTCGTGAATGCAAAGAAATCATGGCCACGGAAAGGGTGGGGCTGATTTTCTGTAACAGGCTTCTCGCCGACGGGAATTGTTACGATTTATTGACCGCGTCCCGGGGCGGAAAAATCAAAGCCAGAATCGTGGTGACATCTTCAACTGCGGATTGGGACGAATTTCTCGAAGCGATGCGGCTAGGGGCATTCGACGTGATAGCCAGCCCCTGTCGCTCGACCGACGTGGAATGGATGATCATTCAAGCATTGCGGTACGAGCGGACGGAAGCAAGATTGGCGCTCAAAACGCAAGTGGCTACGGTCTGACTTAAGAGAGCAATCTTTGAAACGACGGGACTTCGTCGGCAGAACGGCAGTTTCCCTGCTCGCGATGTCTCGACTAGGTGCCGATCTTCAAACAAGCAGGGGTACCAACGTGAGCGGATCGATTCCCTATCGTCTTCTAGGAAGCACCGGAGAGAAAGTATCCTGCATCGGTCTCGGCGGATATCACTTGGGCCAATCGCATCTGGAAGAAGCAGACGCGATCAAGCTGTTTCACGCCGCCGTGGATCGAGGCATCAATTTCTCCGACAATTCGTGGGACTACAATCAAGGGGAGAGCGAGCGGCGCGTGGGAAAAGCGCTGAAGGGCTATCGCGACCGAGTGTTTGTGATGACAAAGTTCGATGGGCGCACGAAAGGGTCGGCCCTTCAACAGCTCGATGAATCATTGCAACGGTTGCAGGTGGATCACGTCGATCTCTGGCAATTTCACGAAAACATCCGGCTGGAAGATCCGGATCGTTTTTTTGCGGAAGGCGGGGCCGCCGAAGCTACGCTCGAAGCAAAGCAGGCCGGCAAAATACGTTACGTGGGATTTACTGGCCACAAAGATCCGAGCGTTCACCTCCGCATGCTGGAAATGGCCGACAAGTACAGCTTTCGCTTCGACACGGTGCAGATGCCTCTCAACGTAATGGACGCCCACTTCCGGAGTTTCGGCACCAATGTTGTTCCGGTGTTGGTCTCCAAGAAAATTGCGGTGCTCGGAATGAAATCGATGGGGGACAAGAATATCCTGAAAAGCAAAACGGTGACCCCTCTCGAATGCCTTCAGTATGCCCTGAGCCTGCCTACTTCCGTGGTTATCACGGGTATCGACAGCATGCCCATTCTCGATCAGGCCTTCGAAGCCGCCAAGACCTACGACAAGCTCACAAAAGCTGATATCGCGGCAATTTTGAACAAAACCGCACCCGTCGCAATGGACGGGACGTACGAACCCTTCAAGACGACGCCGATGTTCGACTCGACGGCTGCACACCCCGAATGGCTCGGCTACAACCCGCAGGCTTGAGCTTGAGGTTGCGCCAAGCACCATCGAAAACAGTTCGATTAGCAAAGACATAGGCGCCGGGCGAACTCGGCGTTTTTTGTTCGTTCGGGCGTCCCCAGAATCGCGTGCGTATAGTTTCGGATATCGCAACTTGGCACTACGTAAATCTTTCCTTTTGCTATAAATATGGGCATGCTTATCTATTCTCTACTATTCCGCAAGTGGCCTGTTTCTATTGGTTTACAGTGATTTCAATATGGAAGCGGACGTGCACTGCAGTTTGCTGACACAGAGCGGATTTAGATAGGTAGTGGACGACAGGAGTACCGACGGATGAACGCCAAGCCCAGCGACGAAGCGCAGCAATCACTCTCCAAGTGGCAAGAACGAATTCAGGCACTGCATAACGTCCCTCCTCTATTTCGGATGGTGTGGGAGTCAGCGCCCAAGGCCGTGGGCGCGAATGTTACATGCCGAATCACAGCAGGGCTATTGCCCCTTGCGATGTTGGGCGTCACTCAGGCAGTCATCGCTGCTCTGGACAGCTTGCACTCCCGCGGCACGGCGTTGCCCGGATACTTTTGGTGGTTGATCGCGCTGGAATTTGGTTTGGCCGGTTTGGGAACGGTCTTAGCCCGCCTTATTGATTTTTGCGACAGCGTCATCGCCGACAAGTTCACACGGCATATCGGCACCCGAATCATGGAGCACGCGTCGAGTCTCGATCTCACGCGGTTCGAAGACCCTGTTTTCTGCGACAAGATGGAACGAGCGCGGCTGCAGGCCAACGACCGTGTGCTGACGATTCAGATGGCCGGCCGTCTGATCCAAGAGGTGATGACTACGGCCAGCCTTGCGGCCGGCATTCTTTTCTATTCGCCGTGGCTGTTGCTTTTCCTTTTTATTTGTGTCGTACCCGCCTTTCTGGGTCAGACCCACTTCGCTTTCCTGGGCTACTCGCTAACTTATAAGCAGAGCACAAAGCGGCGAAAGATGGAGTACTTGCGCATCCTGGGTGGAAGCAAGGAAAGCGCCAAGGAGCTCAAGCTCTTCCGCCTTGGTCCTTTCCTGGTTGAACAATATAAAAAGATTTCCGACGAACTCCACGGTCAAAACGTCGATTTGGCAAAGCGGAAACTTCTCTATGGCTCGGTTTTAACCTCGCTTGGGACCCTGGGTTACTACGGCACGTACGCCTATGTGGTGTATGGTGCGGCGACTGGAACGCTAACGATCGCGAAATTGATTTTTCTCACGGGCGCCATCGCAGGTGCCAGCACAAACATACAGGCGCTCTTCTCCACGTTCTCCGGCATTGCGGACCAGGCTTTGTTCATGACCGATTTGCTGGAATTCTTCCAGGTAAAGCCGAGAATTGCCGCAAGGTCTGGAGCCATTTTGGCGCCGCGGCCGATTCGGCGCGGTATCGAATTTCGAAACGTATCGTTCGCATATCCGGGAAATCCCAAGCCGGTGTTGCGCGGCATCAATCTCATGATCGAGCCGCATGAGCGGATTGCTCTCGTCGGGGAAAATGGGCAGGGAAAAACGACGCTCGCCAAGCTTCTCACTCGGCTCTACGATCCCACCGAAGGCGAAATTCTCCTCGATGGCATCGATCTCCGCGATTATGACCTGGATTCTTTGTGGAACGAGATCGGGGCTATCTTTCAGGATTTCATGCGCTATGACATGACGGCATCCGAAAACATTGGCATGGGACGGATTGAAGCTGCGAGCAATATTTTCCAGATTCGCGCGGCCGCAATGAAAAGCTATGCAGAGAATTTAATTAAAAAACTGCCCAAGGGTTATGACCAGCTCCTGGGATGCCGGTTCGAGGGTGGCATGGAGCTCTCCGGCGGCGAGTGGCAAAAAATAGCGATCGCCCGCGCGCATTTGCGCGATGCGCAGATATTGATTTTAGACGAGCCAACAGCCGCTCTCGATGCGCGTTCTGAAAGCGAAGTGTTTCAACATTTCACCGAGCTGGCGCAGGGGAAAATGACGTTCCTGATTTCTCACCGGTTCTCTACCGTGCGTATGGCGGATCGCATTCTCGTCCTGGAAAACGGCAGGATTGCCGAGCAGGGACCGCACGACCGGCTCGTCAAAAGTGGCGGACGGTACGCAGAAATGTTTGAACTTCAAGCGGCTGGCTATCGCTAAAGGCGATCCCAACTAAAATGGCGACCACATATCACACTCCGTCCGATCTCCGGCCGATCCTTCCTGTGCCTGACAGCTCTGCCAGGGGCGAAGACACGGTCCGCCCTGGGCCGACCGCGGTTGAACCAGCTCCTCTCCCCAAAAAGCAAAAGATCAAAATTGATGTGTCTGACTGGAACCTTGTGGCTCGGCGCGATTCACGAGTTCCGCTGGAAGCGAAGAGGAAGGTGATCGCCGCGCGCATCGATGCGGCGGCTGCGATGCTTAAAAAAGTGACGTCAGGCGGCGTCTGTCTTACGGGAGATGCGAGAATCTTGTCGGGGGCGCTCTCAGATATTCAGTTGGCGCTGCTCGAATCCAAGGCTGGCATTCAAGTCGCACAAAAACTTCCTCATGTGAAACGTGCGGGCGAAAAGTCCGCCATTCCGCGTTCCTACGCGCTCGCTTCGAGCTACTTGGAATCTACTCAATATGGTTTCGACGAGAGCACCTTCGCCGAGTTTGCGATTGAAATCCAAAAGACTTTTCCTTTGGAGATGTTCGAAGTCTGGAACCTGAAGGCATTCCTGGAACTCGGGCTGCTTGACCATATCTCGAAGGCCCTTCCGAGCATTTCGCTCGGCGCGCAGGATCGCAAACCTGACCCGGATGGCTTAAGCGATTCGCAAGAGAATATTTTTTCCGTCTTCGCCTCACTTATTGTTTCGCTTCAAGCGATTTCCGAATTGAACTGGAAGCTGTTCTTTGAGGCAATCTCACAGGCGGAGCAGATTCTCCACTCGGATCCTCAGGGCGCATATGAGCGGATGGATTTCGAAACGCGGGAAGCGTACCGCGAGGTCATAACGGAATTCGCCATGCGCTCCCCGTCGTCAGAACCGGAAGTCGCGCGAAAAGCAATCGCTTTGGCGCAGGCGGCTTCGAAGGCAAAGCTGCGTAATCACGGCGCAAGCGATCGAAAGACCCACGTCGGTTACTACCTCATGGATAAGGGTCGAACTGAATTGCAGAACGCGATCGGGTACCGGCCGGCGGCAAGCCAGCGGATTCGCGAGGCCGTGCTGAGATGGCCTGATTACTTCTACTTGATTGGAATCGAAGTGGTCACGCTCACCGCCATTATCGTCCTGCTAAGTTTGGCGCACGCGAGGACTCCTGGCGTATTAGCTGTGGCCCTGTTGCTGGTACCGGCTGTGGAATGCGCTGTGGCAACCATCAATCTGCTGGCAGCAGCGCTATTTAAGCCCAAGCGCCTTCCAAGGCTCGATTTTTCGAAAGGCATACCAAAGGACTGTGCCACGGTTGTGGTGGTTCCGACCTTGCTTTCGAGCGGGGAACAAGTTCGCCACGCTGTGCGGGGACTGGAGATCCGATTCCTGGCAAACCGGGATGCCAACCTTCATTTCTCATTGCTCACGGATTCGCCCGACTCGACACAACAGTTCGACGAGAAGGACGCGGGACTGGACGCTTTGTGTTCAGACCTTATCGAGAATCTGAATCGAAAATACGCACACGAACAGAAGGGAACCTTTTCGCATTTTCACCGGCACCGGACTTATAACGCCTCCGAAGGGCTTTGGATGGGGTGGGAGCGAAAGCGCGGCAAGCTGCTCGAATTCAACCGTTTCCTTCTGCATCAAGACGATGCATTTCCTGTAAAGGCGGGAAATTGGGACGCGCTTTCGAACATCCGCTACGTCATCACCCTCGATCTTGATACTCAACTGCCCCGTGACGCTGGCCGCCGTCTGGCCTCGACGCTGGCCCATCCGCTGAATCAAGCGGTGGTCGATGAAGCCACGAACACCGTCGCCGAAGGCTACGGCATCCTACAGCCGCGCGTAGACATCAGCGTGCGTTCTGCGAGGCGCTCGCGTTTCGCTTCGTTTCTTTCGGGAGACACCGGCTACGATATGTACACGCGGGCAGTGTCCGATGTGTATCAAGATTTGTTTGGCGCTGGAATTTTCACCGGCAAGGGAATTTACGAAGTTCGGACCTTTCAAAAGGTCCTCGAACACCGTTTCCCAGATAATGCCATCCTGAGCCACGATTTGATCGAAGGTGAATATGCGCGCACTGGTTTAGTGTCTGACATCGAAGTCGTCGACGACTATCCATCCCATCTGAGCGCTTTTACTCGCAGAAAACATCGCTGGATGCGTGGAGACTGGCAGATTATTTTCGCATTGCTGCCGTTTGTCCGAAACTACTTCGGGGAAATCGTGCGCAATCCACTGAGCCACGTGTCCCGATGGAAGATCATCGACAATCTCCGGCGCAGCCTCACCGACTTCACTATTTTCCTGCTTCTTTTGTTCGGTTGGTTTGCACCGCCGCCTGCGAACATCTATTGGACGCTGGCTGCCCTCGGCATATTGGCGTTTCCCACATACTTCCAATTCGTGTTTTCGATTTTGACAGCCGGAAAATCTCTATTTACCAAGGCCTTCTGGATCAATCTCTGCTCGGATTTCGTCGGTGCGCACACGACTATCATGTTCAGGCTTGCTTTCCTTTGCCATCAGAGCCTTGTCGCCGTTGATGCCGTGGTCCGAACTGTAATCCGTATGAAGTTTACCCGGCGAAAATTGCTCGAATGGGAAACAGCCAGTGAAGCCGAGCAAGATGAAAATGATGGCAAGCACCTGGTCGACGCCTATCTCAAATGGACTCTTCCGCTATCGCTTGCCATCAGCGCGATGATCGCCCTGGTACAACCGTCCTCACTGCTTCCTGCGTTGCCTTTCCTGCTTTTGTGGGCATCGTCCAACTGGATCTGCAAATGGCTGAATAAGCCCCAGCGCGCTGCTGAAAAGACGATCGGTGCCGAGGATAATGCTCTTGTGCGGAATGTCGCCTTGCGCACCTGGCGGTTCTTCCGCGAGTTCTGCAACCCAGAAGAGAATTGGCTGATCCCGGACATCGTCCGTGAGAATCCCTCGCTCGTAGCCCATCACGTTTCGCCAACGAATCTTGGGCTTTTGCTAAATTCGCGCCTTGCGGCGCACGATCTCGGCTTTGCGACCCTGAAAGAATTCATCCGGGATACGGAAAGAACATTCGCCGTCGCCGACCGGCTGCCCAAATTCCGCGGCCATCTTTACAACTGGTATTCCACTCGGACGCTCAAACCTGTAGCGCCGCTCTTCATCTCGACGGTAGACAATGGCAATCTTCTGTGCTGCTTATGGACACTCAAGCAGGGCTGCCTTGATGCCATTCAACAGCCCTTGTTTCGCCCCAGTCTGTGGCAGGGAATCCTCGACCACGTGGACCTTCTCATCGAGCTGCTTTCTACGGAAAAGGATGATCCGGAAATTCTTTCTGACGCTCGCATACTGCGGCAGCAGGTAGTGTCGCTTGCCGGTCCTGACTTGACGCGGTTCGATCGCCTCTCGGCCCTCGAAGTGGATGTGGCTGTTTTTATCCAGGCACTGTCGAAACGCCAGCCATCAGATGAAATTGTGTGGTGGGTTCGCGAACTCTCGGCTCGCGTATCGAACTTGACGGAGATGGTGTGGGATTTTGCGCCCTGGCTGCACGGGAAATTAAGGAACTCGCTTTCCTCGAAGCCTACGGACGGGCGACTCGTAGCGGAATTGAGTTTGGATTCGGCTCCCGTCATACATCGCCGAATTGCCGACAGGCTCGATGAAACGCTGAGAATTGGAAAAGCCTCGTCCGAAGAAGAAGCTTCTGCTGCGCTACTTCGTGAGGCGCTAGCAAACTCCTCCCGCATTTGCCAGGAAACCACCGAGCGGCTCACCAAACTCGCCTTGAGCATCCAGTCGATGATTGACGAGATGCACTTCGGGTTCCTTTACAACGCCAAGAAAACAATGCTTTCGATTGGCTACGATGCGGGCGAGGGTCTTCTCAGCAAGTGCCATTACGACTTGCTCCCGTCAGAAGCTCGAGCAGCAGTTTTTGGTGCAATCGCGAAGAGCGACATCCCGCAAGAGAGCTGGTTCGAACTGCGGAGAATGTATGCCAAGTTCGACCACGAGCCAGTGCTCCGGTCCTGGACGGGCACCGCATTTGAATACCTGATGCCGAACCTCTGGTTCAAAATGTATCCGGACACGGTGCTGGATCACGGTGCGAGAGCAGCTATTCGTGCACAGCAGAAATTCGCCCGGCACAATAAGGTACCGTGGGGAATTTCAGAATGCTCGTGCAATGAAAACCTTCCAGACGGCCATTATCGCTATCACGCTTTCGGTGTGCCGGGCTTGGCGCTCAACCACGACGGCTCTCCGGACGATCTCGTTGTTTCGCCGTATTCCACATTTCTTGGAATGCTCGTCGATCCCGCCCATGCGTTCGAAAATGTCCGCAGAATGAAAAGCTTGGGATGGCTTTCAGGCTACGGTTTTTACGAAGCTGCTGACTTTACCCCGTCGCGTGTAAGCGATGGCAAGCGCCACGAAATCGTCTGCAACTGGATGGCACATCACCAGGGTATGATTCTCGTGGCTGCGGCTAATGTTCTATGCGACTCCTCGATACAAAGACGCTTTCATGCCGAACCTTGCGTCGCTGCTACAGAACGGATTCTGCAGGAGAAGCGGCCGCGCGTAATCGCAATCGAGAAGGATGCCGATTCGATCCGCGATCAGGTTCGGGTCCCCACCGGCCAAATCGGCGAAGCAATGCAACATCCGGAATTTCGCGATCTCGTTCCCGGGCTCCCGTGAACAAAGGCAGTTCGCGGTGGCAGTACCAAGCCTGCGCCTTTTCTCTTGCTGTTCTTTTCGCATTGACTCCGATTGGCCCCTACGCTGAAGCGGCACAGCAATCCTCTCAGCCAGTTTCCCAAGAACTAGTTGTCGTCGATCCAGCGGCCCCCTCGCATCCATTTCCGCATTATTGGGAGCAAATGTTCGGCTCGGGGCGGGCAATTCTAAGTCTCCGCGACTCCTACCGCCTCGATTTGCGCGACGTGAAAGGCGCCACTGACTTCAAATACATCCGATTCCACGCCATCTTCGATGACGAAGTCGGCGTATACGGAGAGGACTCGAGCGGCGCTCCCGTTTACAACTTTTCTTACGTGGATCAGATTTATGATGGCTTGCTGCGAGCTGGCGTTCGCCCGTTCGTAGAACTAAGCTTTATGCCCCGCAAGCTAGCCGCTCAGCTGATTTACAATCCTTTCTGGTACGCTCCGATCATTTCTCCTCCCGCGAGCTATGAGAAGTGGGGCGAACTCATTTCCCATTTCGCGCAGCACCTTATCGAGCGCTACGGGATTGACGAAGTCTCGCAATGGTATTTTGAAGTCTGGAACGAACCGAACATCGATTTCTGGGCCGGCGATCCGAAAGAACAAACATACGATCACCTGTACGACGTGACCGCCCAATCATTAAAGGCTGTGAATTCTCGCTTGCGAGTCGGCGGCCCGGCAACAGCGCAAGCGGCCTGGGTAGATCGCTTCATTCGCCACTGCGTCGAGAATCATGTTCCATTGGATTTCGTCTCAACGCACGTCTATGGAAACGACTCTGCAAAAGACGTCTTCGGCACGAACGAAACGATTCCCCGCACCCAAATGGTCTGTCGCGCGGTTAGAAAGGTGCACGATCAGGTAAAAGCGTCGCCGCTCCCCTCGCTTCCGCTCATCTGGAGTGAATACAACGCGAGTTACAAGAATGAACCCGACGTCACGGATTCGGTTTTCATGGGTCCCTATCTTGCCGACACGATCCGCCAGTGCGACGGGCTCGTCGATGTCCTTTCCTATTGGGCGTTTTCAGATGTTTTTGAGGAGCAAGGCGTAGTCAAGCAGCCTTTTTACGGGGGCTACGGCTTGATCGCCGAGGATGGCCTTCCGAAGCCGTCTTTCAATGCCTTCAAGTTGCTGCATCGCTTGGGCGTTGAGCTCCTCGCGAATGATTCTCCATCAGCATTGGTCACCCGCCAAAGCAATGGCGCGATCGTGATGGCGGTTTGGAATCTTTTCCTGCCCGAACAAAAGGGAAGCGCCAAGACTGTCACGATAAAGTTCAAGGAGAAATCACCTCAGCGCAGAGCTTTGATTTACCGACTCGATTCCACAAACGGCTCATTGCTGCCCGCCTACGAGGCGATGGGCAGGCCAATCTACCCCACTCAGAAACAAATCATGGAACTCCGGCGCGCGGCGGAACTCCCCAAGCCCGAAAGCAAGATGTTGCGGGGCGGTGAACTCAACCTCACTCTTCCCGCACAAGGGCTCGCTTTGATCGAATTCCGCTAAGGTTAGCGCGCTATTTATTGGGTTCCGGCGGGTTTCTCGGGCTGATAGCTCTTGAATCCAGCGCGCTCCATTCCTCGCTGCGCCTCCGGATTTTTCATAAATGTTTTCCAGACAAATCCGCTGCGCGCGTTCTCCGCCATAAGCATCGTGATCCCCGTGTCGATGCCTACGACGTCTGTGTCGTACCAGTTCGTCAACGGATTGAACGCGTCTACAAACCCGTAACGAGTCCAGGCGCGCTGGCCGTAACGATTCTTGATCGTCTGTAACACTCGGATGGTCGCCTGTGGAAGAAATGGCAGCGATCCTCCCGTGGCGCACGGAACCACCGTGCCATCAATCGGCCCCGTCGCCGGCGGGCCTCCCCAAATTACATATCCTCTCGCCGAATCCGAAGCCGTGATTCCCCACAGATCGTCGCTGTAATCAGGAAATTGCGGGGCCAGGTCGAGGCAAAAACGACGATGCACATCCGTTGCCGTAATGGAATTCTGATAGTAGTCGGTGTACTGGTCGCGCTTGTCTCGAAAATCAAACCATGCCTGCGAATACTGGTGGACGAACAATGGCGCGAACGAACCGATATAGCGGATCCCGTCGTATTCAAAAGTGATTCGCTTCCAGGCGGTCCATGTTTCCGCGGGAAGCGGATAAACGGAAGATCCCAGCCCCAGTAAATACATCATCATCATCTCGCTGTAATTGTCCCAGCGATATTGCAGAAAGCCGTTCTCTGGCGTCCAACCGTGCGGGAGAATCCGGGTATCCTCTGAAAGCCACGTCCAATCCACTCGATTGAATATTTCCAACGCCAGCTGGCTGATCTCGGAGTGTTGAAAATGCGCGCGGCACATCAGAATCCCGCACAGCAGTATGGCCGTATCAACGGACGAAACTTCCGAGTCCCAAAGCCGTTCGCCGCTATTTACATTGGCCCAATGATAGAAAAACCCCCGGTGACTAGGCAGTTTCTTCCAGAGAAAACGCATCGTGTTCAGTGCACGATTACGCGCATCATTGTGCGACACATAACCGCGCTGGTCGCCGATGCAAAGCGCCGTCAGTCCAAATCCCGTTGACGCGATACTTCCCAGATCGCTTTTGTCCGGATTCTTCGCGTTGCAACGGTCACGCACGATGCCAGTCTCCGGGTTCGCCTGTTCCCAGAAGAAATGAAAATTCGCATTCTCCATTTCCTCCAGCAGCGCTTCGTCCACCTGAAAGAACGGAGAGGGATTGGGAGGCGCAGCTTGTTGAGGCTGCTGTTTGCCTTTCTTTCGCGTATCTCCGAGCATTGCCGGGCCTGCCAATGGCACCAAGGCGCACGCGCAAGCCGCCTGTGCCAATAGTTCTCGGCGCGTAAAGCGCTTCCATTCCGTCCGCTCGCGATGCATACACAAATTATAGAGGCTCCCGCGATGCCGGTGAAGCGGGTCGTGCTTATCAAACATCAGTTACGCCGCCTCGATACTCGTTTTGCTAAGATTGCGGGAGGATGAGATCCATCAGCGGTAGCGGAACAATTAGGGTTTGGCTCGTTTCTCTGGCGGCCTTCGCCGTGATTCTTGCTGGAGCGCTTGCCGCGGTCGGGTGGCATTACATTAACAAGCCGATTTCACTTCGAGGCGCGGTTGTTCAAGAGAACGACGATCCCAAAAAGCAATCGCCGATTATGGATGTTAAGATTGACGCGGACGGGAATGTAGCAAGCGCTCCAGTCAAGTCAGACTTTTCCGGCTACTTCAAACTCACCTTGCGCCCCGGAGTGAAGCGCGGCCACCCGATCACAATCCATTTCCGTAATCCGGATTTTCAACCGTTCGATTGGAAAGGCGTTGTTGGCGACAAGGTCTATGTGATCCGCATGGTCCCGCTTCATCACGACGACGCGGAAGTGAAGCCCAACCAGCCGCAGGTCGTTGTCTCTAACATCTTCGTGCGCTATACCATCGAGACCACCGCGTCTGTAAATATTGGCACCGGTGTGACCACATTTCAGATTGTGAATACGGCCAACGTTCCCTGCGACCACACTACGCCGTGTTCTCCGGACAACAAATGGAGAGCAGCCATCGGCGGGGCTTCGCTGGATGCCGGCCAGGGAAACGTCTTCGAGAATGCCCGTGTTTCGTGCATCGCTGGGCCTTGCCCTTTCACACGGATCGAGTCCGACAATTTTTCTCACGGTGGCCGAGTGATTTCCGTATCGGTGCGCGGCTGGGCCGATACGACCACCTTCCTATTTCAGGCGGAGGTATTCCGCCAGGAAATCAGCGATATCGTTCGTGAGTCGTATCCCGTGATTTTTGGCAGGGCCTTGAATTTTTCCCTGCCGGCTGCGGCGCAAGGGCCTACCCTCGAAGCCGAAATCGCTGGAACGAATATTATCTTCCCCCTCGGCCCCTCGCCCACTTTGAGTTGGGCAAACTGTAACGTAAAAATTGGGAAGGATCAGTCAAAGAGCTATCGTTGCGAGCTTAAACAAGGATACCGGTTTAAGTAGCGGAACGCTCTTTTCGGGCGCCGAAATGGGTTGTTGTTGTCCGGGCTGTCGAATCAAATCGTCTTGAGCCAATATCACAAGAAAGCGCTTCGCCATCTTTTAATGATGCTCGATCCCGTTTATTCTAGGACGGAGTAGGTGAGCACGTCATGAATCCCAAGTTCTGGCGCGTCTGCCCTCTATCATGGCTGCTGGCCGCTGTCTTAATCTTCGCGATTCCTTCGGGCAGCGCGGTCGAAAGCGGGCCCCATGCGCAGTTTTCATCACCAACCACGGAGGCTTTTCAGTCCTTGGCTGATCTTCTGCGCTACATTTCTAGCGATTGGGATCGCTTGACGCGCTCGCTGGCGAACTGCGCAACTTATCCGGACAGCAAGGTGGAAGGAGAGCGAACACTCTATCTTCCGGCTGGAGCCCAAATCCCTGGTGCTCTGGATGAAATACGAGCGAAATGTGCCGTTCGAATCGAGCATCTGCCCGCGCAGACGCATACTTCGGTCGTTCCGGTATCCTCTGAAATCCAAAAGCACGGACTCCTCTACCTCGAACATCCATACGTCGTGCCCGGCGGGCAATTCAACGAAATGTACGGCTGGGACAGCTATTTCATCATTCGCGGTTTGCTTCGAGACAATCGTCCTGAATTGGCGAAAGGCATGGTTGAGAATTTCTTCTACGAGATTGAGCACTATGGTGGAGTGCTCAACGCGAACCGAACCTATTACCTCGGGCGCTCGCAGCCTCCGTTCCTTACCTCCATGATCCTCGCTGTCCACCAATCGGGTCAGGCCGCAGGTAAAGCGAATCTTCCCTGGCTGCGGCGAGCCTATCAGTATGCGGTCACCGACTATTCCCAATGGACTCACGCGCCACATCTCGCCGGCGACACCGGCCTCTCCCGTTATTACGATGAAGGTGAGGGCCCCGTGCCAGAAATCATGGGCGATCCCGGCGATTACTATCACGGCGTTGCAGAATATTTCTTGATGCACGAAGGCGAATCGAGTCCGCATCTCGTGCGTGTTGACGAAAAGCACCCGCCTTCTTCGATCCTCGGCCCGATCTTTCCGGTGCGCGGTTGCTATGCAGACAAAGCGAAGGATGATTGCAAACCGGGAGATCGCGTCGCGCTCGCGCCTGACTATTACAAAGGCGACCGCAGCATGCGCGAATCCGGCTTCGACGTTTCCTTTCGCTTTGGACCTTACGGGGCCGAAACACACCACTACGTTCCTGTGTGCTTGAACAGCCTCCTCTACCAAACGGAGCGAGACTTGGCGGAAATGAGCCGCCTTCTCGATCAGCCTGAGGATGCAGCGAAGTGGGAAGACAAAGCTCGGCAGCGACGAGAAAAAATCGATAAATATCTGTGGAACGCAGAACGCGGCGAGTTCTTCGACTACAATTTCGTTAGTCACGAGCAATCGTCTTATGAGTACGCGACAACCTTTTATCCTCTTTGGGCCGGCCTGGCCTCGAAAGAACAAGCAAAGGCCGTAGCGGCAAATCTCTCCCGATTCGAACAGCCCGGCGGACTCGCCATGAGCCGTTATGAAAGCCAGGCCCAATGGGACTATCCTTACGGCTGGGCCCCCGTCCACCTTCTCGCCCTGGAAGGCCTGCGTCGCTACGGATACGACGCGGACGCCGACCGTATCACGCTTAACTTCCTGACGATGATCCTCGATAATTTCCGGCGCGACCATACCATTCGAGAAAAATATAACGTCGTGACCCGCTCGTCGGAGACTCACATTGGCGTGGGGTACGCTCAGAATGTAAATGGATTTGGCTGGACGAACGGCGTTTTTCTCGTGCTATGGCACGAATCGCCTCCGGAAGTAATCGCTCAAATTCGCAAAGATTGATACAGTTCGCTGCTTAGGAGGACAGGCGTGTTCGACGACTGCTACGCTTCGCAACAGCGGAACACAACGCTATGACCTCATCCGCCACTCCCCACAGCACCGCCCCCACTGGTTCGGGTAGTCGCGCCTTTGTGTACCTCGCTGCTTCTTTTGCTGGGCTGGGTGGCTTGCTGTTCGGATACGACACTGGCGTGATCTCCGGCGCCGAACTTTTCTTCAAAAACGATTTTACGCTGTCTACTTTTGCGCTCGAAGTGATCGTCAGCGGTGTCCTGGCAGGCGCAGCCGTAGGAGCCCTAGGCGGCGGACGCCTGGCGGACATCTTCGGCCGGCGTCTGCTGCTGATCGCCACCGCCATCATTTTCGCCGCCGGCGCCATAATCTGCGCCGCAGCCACTTCGCCCGCCATGCTGATCGTTGGACGCATCATCGTCGGCCTCGGAATCGGATTATCCTCGGGAACGGTCCCCGTCTACATCTCCGAGGTTTCTCCCGCCGATGCGCGCGGCTGGACAGTCTCGCTTTTTCAGTTAGCGATCACGATTGGAATCCTGCTTGCCTACGTTGTCGATTACGCGTTCGCGAAGTCGGAAGCCTGGCGCTGGATGTTCGGCATTTCGCTCGTTCCTGCGGCGATCTTTGCGATCGGAATGTATTTCTTGCCGGAATCTCCGCGCTGGCTCGTGCGTCACGGCGATCCCGCTCGCGCCCGCGCGATATTGGCTCGCATCCGTGACACCTCCAACGTTGACGCCGAGCTAAAAGAAATCGAGCAAAGCTTTGCGCAATCCGAGCAACATGGCAATTGGCGCGATCTTCTCAGTCCGAGCCTGCGGCCAGCATTGATCGTCGGCATCGGCCTGGCAATCTTCCAGCAAGTCACGGGCATCAACACGGTGATTTATTACGCGCCGCTCATCATCCAGTCTGCCGGAGTTTCGTCTGCTTCCGGCGCAATTCTGGCCACGGCTGGAATCGGCGCCGTCAACGTCCTAATGACCATCGTATCGATGTGGCTGATCGATCGCATCGGCCGCCGACCGTTACTGCTCACGGGCATTGCAGGAATGGTCGTCACGCTGGGCGTACTCGGTTGGGCTTTCCACTCAAACGTTCGCTCCGAAGCTCTCTCCTGGCTCGCCGTCATCAGCATGATGGTGTATGTCGCATCTTTTGCGATTAGTCTCGGGCCGATTTTCTGGCTGCTGATCGCCGAGATATATCCGCTGCAAGTGCGTAGCTCTTCCGAAGGCCTGGCGGCCACTTTCAACTGGGGTTCAAACCTGCTCGTGAGCCTGACGTTTCTGACGCTCTTGCAAGGAATCGGAGCTCCGAAAACATTTTGGCTCTATGGGCTCTGCGCGATTGGCGCTTGGATCTTTTCCTATCGCCTTGTCCCGGAGACGAAGGGTCGCACCCTGGAGCAGATCGAACAATTCTGGCGTAAGTAGGTCGAATCAACAGCCCATCTGTTTCACGCCAGCACTCGTCGGTCCGACGAGACTAATCCTTCCGCCGCTGCCCGCTGACCGCCGTCCATCCGCCCGCGTGCTACTTACTCACCCGCTAAACACCTTTCGCTTAGCGCCGATACAGCAAAAGGGAACACAAATGCATACAACAGCAGGTAGCATCCTGGCCTCCCAACCGAGGGCGCTCTGATGCCCGACATCCGCGCACTTATTGTCGACGATTCCTCAGTCATGCGAAAAATCGTCGAACGCTCTCTTCGCCAAGCCGGCGTCAACCTCACGCAGGTGCTCGAAGCGGGCAACGGCGCCGAAGCTCTTGCCGTGTTAGAAAAAAGCCAAGTTGATCTGATTCTTTGTGACATCAACATGCCCATCATGGACGGCCTGGAATTCGTAAAACAGCTTGCCGGTGTTCCCAATGCCAAAGGCGTACCCGTCGTCATGATCACCACTGAGGGCAGCGAATCACACGTGGTTCAAGCTCTTTCCTGTGGCGCGCGGGGATACATTCGCAAGCCCTTTACCGCCGATCAGGTCAAAGAGCACGTTTTGCCGGTCCTGGCGGTCAAAACATGAAATCTGCAAACGACATCTTGTCTGTTTCCAAAGAACACGCCGATTGGATTCCGCTGCTTGAGCTCTCTGTCCGCGAAGTTTTCGAATTGATGCTCGGCTGCCAGTTGAAGCAGCTCGAAGCCGATCCTGAGGCAGTACTCGATATCACTTCTATGGTCGGCCTTGCCGGACAATTGTGCGGGGTCCTTAGCGTTCGCTCCACCAGGGAATCAGCCGCCCTAATGGCTTTCAAAATGCTCGGCGCGGAAACCGACAAGAACAGCCAGGAAGTAAGAGACGCGTTCGGCGAAATTTGCAACATGGTAGCCGGCAACTTCAAGAACAAGATTTCCGGTTTGGGCGAAGGGTGCATGCTTTCAGTTCCCACCGTGGTGACCGGCAACGATTACAGTCTGCATTCGCTTACTGACTCGCCTGCCCTCGAAGTACGACTCCAATTCGAAGATCGGCCCCTCATTATCTCGCTGGAAGTCAGTTAGTTCCGTTGCTCACAATCGAAACCAATCCCAGCTCCCACTCGATGCGCGCGAATTGGTCTCAAGCATGCACAGGCGCGGCGCCAAAAACCATGGACACCAATTCGAAAATCTCTCCCACCGCATCGTCAAGCTCAAAAGTAAACCGCGCCAGGTCCATTCCGTCCAGCTCGCGATGCTCCCTCGCGAGAATTTCCCACGCGGGATCTGAAATCATATCTACCTTCCGCCGCTCATAATAACCGTAGCCCATCCCCCGCATCCGGCACAACAGATCGCTCAAGTGCACCAGGGCCACCAATCCTCGCGCACTTTCCGCTTTCTCCACGTCGTGGTGATGCGCGATCACTTGAATCGTGTCTGGAAACAATTTCCACTGGGCCGCAAGCACCGCTCCGCTCTCGCAATGCGAGAATCCCATCGTGGCTTGCTCCGCTTCGTCGAGAGGAATCTGCTCGCGTTGCGCAAGCTCCATCGCTTTCGTGAATTCGTTGGGAAATACAAGGCAGTTCACCAGGAAACCGATATCGTGCAGAAGACCGGACATGTACACCGTCTCGCCATCCGAATCCGTCAATTTCTCGCTGAATTTCCGGCAGACCATCGCGCATCCCAGCGAGTGCCTCCAGAAGACCACCGGGTCCAACACCCACTTTTTCACCGGGAACGCCTGCCCCATGCAGCATGTCAGGAGAATCGACTCCACTCGCCGCAGTCCCAGGCTCACTACTGCTGCTGAGACAGATTTAGGAGGCACGGCGAGGCCAAATAGCGGCGAGTTCGCCACTCGCAGGCATTGCGCAGAAATTGCATTATCGTAGGAAACCAGCCGTACCACTTCGTCGATTTCCACGCTCTCGGCCGGCGCTTTCAGCAGTTCCATCAGCGGGATCAAGATTGCCGGAATGGACGGAGTCACTTCGATCCTCTTGATCCGCTCCAGCATATTCGGCGCCAGGGTGGTCGTCATAGTTTGCCGCTCTGGAGCGATGGCTTCCAGTACGCAATCGTTCCGGGAAAGTGAACCAGGTGGAATGCGTCGTTCAACTTCAGCAGCGATTCCGACGTGCCTAAAAAAAATAGCCGCCAAAATTGAGATTCCCAAAAAAGTGATCGACTACCTTTGACTTCGAAGTTCCGTCGAAATAGATCAACACGTTGCAGCAAAAAATCAGATCCATGCCCTTCATGAACAGCATCTTCGCGTCTTCGGATAAATTCAGGCGATTGAAGGTGATCAGTTTTTTCACTTCCGGCTTTACCTGCAATTTCTTCCCCTCAGCAGCCACGAAATATTTTCGTTTGTAATAGTCCTTCGTATTCCGAAGGCCGTAATCGCCATAGATGCCCGCCTTCGACGCTTCCACCGAGCGATCGTTCAGATCGGTCGCGACGATTTCAATCCGCCATCCCTTCAGCAATCCTTCGCTTTCTTCCATCATCGTCATCGCCAGCGTGTACGGCTCTTCGCCCGTCGAGCATCCAGCGCTCCAGATCCGCAGCCGTTTCATTGACTGCCTCGTCTTGTCGGCCGCAAATTCCGGCAGAATCACCTTTCGAAGCGCGTCAATCTGTGGCATCGACCGGAAAAGCGACGTTTCGCCGATCGTCAATTCGTTCAGCAAAAAGCGTAATTCTCCGTCGCGGCTCGGATGCGCCGTCAAGTGGTCCTGATACTCGCGCGCGCTTCTCAACTTCAGTTCTTTGATTCGCTTCGCGCAGCCATCCACTAGCAGGTACAGTTTTTCGTCGGTGTTATAAATTCCCGAGACCTTGTACACGATGTCCCGAATTTGCCGGTACAGCGGATCGACCGGCTCGGTAGCCTTGAAAGGTGAACTCGGAGCGCTCGTCGCTTGTGTGGTGATGGTCATTTTACGGGGTGCTCCACGGTATAAAGTCTGGTGCCCGCGCCCAGCACCGCGCTGCGGCTCTGAGCTACTCGTCGCGTGATTTCTCCCGCAAGCTCATCCAAGGGAAAAACTCCATCCGCCTCTCCCGCGGCCTGCACGAGCCCAGGCATGCCCCACACCACCGACGTTGCTTCATCCTGCACAATCACTTCACCACCCGCGGCATGGATTCGCTGCGCGCCCAGCACACGTCCGAGCCCATTCCCGTCATCACCACGCCCAGCACTCCTCCGCCATACACCTCCGCCACCGATCGAAATAGCACGTCCACTGCCGGCCGGCAGGAGTGCTCCGGAGCATCTTGATTCAGCTTCAATCGCTTCTCATTTGCCATTCTCGACACCGTCATGTGATAGTTTCCCGGCGCGATCCAGGCTTTTCCCGGTTCCAGCGCGCCTCCTGCCTGCCCCTCCTCTACGCGAATTTCCGAACGGCTCGCCAGCCGTTCCGCAAGAAATCGTGTGAAAATCGGCGGCATATGCTGCACCACTACAATCGGCACGGGAAAATCCTTCGGTACGAGTGGAATCACATGCGCCAGCGCGTTCGGCCCGCCCGTGGACGTCCCAATTGCCACCACCTCAATTCGCCTTCCTGGTTTGCGAGGGCGTGCTGCCACACGTGCAGCCGGCGCAATCACCGTTTTCGATGGCGCCACGCTGGGGCTCGCATCTGCACCTAATTGCGCCGCACAGAGCGCCTTAATCTTCGGAATCAGCTCCGCGCGAATCTGCTCGATCGCCACCGCCGGGCTGCCGGTGTTGCTCGGCTTCGTCGCATAGTCGGACGCCCCCAGCGAGAGCGCGTCGAGCGTTGCTACTGCGCCCCTTTCTGTTAGCGTGCTGAACATGATTACCGGAATCTTGTGATCGCTCTTGCGGATCTCGGCCAGCGTCTCCAGCCCGTTCATCACCGGCATTTCGATGTCCAGCGTGATCAGGTCGGGATGCAACTGCGATATTTTTGCCAGCGCAATGCGCCCGTCACCCGCTGTTCCAACCACTTCGAAGCTCGCTTCCTTCGACAAGGTGTCAGACAGCAGCTTCCGAATCACCACCGAATCATCGACAACGAGAATGCGTACCGGCTTCATATTCAATTGTTGTGAAGTCGTATCCAAGTCGTGTTGGACCCAAAGAGGACGTTGCACGGTGTCGTTTTCACCCTACAATCCGCCACTTATTGAGCAGCACAGGTCCTTCTAAAAGATCAGGAGCAACATTCTTGAAAGCCAGCGCGTGTTTCATATGCGAATGCTTCTCCGCACATGTCTCGTCCTGCCAAACCGCATAGACAAAAAACAGTTCCGGATCAACTACCGATTGGTGCAAATCGTAGGTCAAGCATCCAGGCTCATCGCGCGTTGGTTCGAGCATCTGCAGCAATAACTCCTGAAGCACTTTCTCCCGCCCTGGCCTGGCACGCAAACCTGCAACCAGAACGATGTGGAACTCGGTAAGCGCTCTGCCGGAATGGTTTTGTTTGGATCCGAACAGCCGGCGAAATCCTGTAGCCAATTCCACGCACCATTCCCCTCTGCTTCGGCCACTGCATGTTCAATCGGCACGCCACTCCATCGCTTGAGTGCTTGGCCCTTCTCACGGGCGATTTAGAGGGATGAATGGTTTTGGTTGACGTCTACGGTTCTGTTCGGCTGCACATGGGCGGACACTCTCCGCCCGTTCTCACCGTAGCCGCTCACCTTGAATTGCTGCACCAGCTTTTGAAGTTGCGCGGACATCTCGACCAGTTGGATCGACGCTTTCTGTGCATCCCTCGCGCCCCTCGATGTGCTCTCGCCGGTGGCAAGAGTCTGGAGGTTCTGGCTCACCTGCTGCGTAGCATTCGACATCTTCGCCCATAGTTGCCACTTCCTGAACATGGTCGTGCGCCTCGACGTGCTAGCGCGATCCTCCCTCCTAGGCAGCTAAACGGACTCCGCGCGACGAGCCGTTGCGGTCCACCTTGAAATGCTCGACTAGCTTTCGCAGTTGCACCGACGTTTCGACCAGTTGAATCGACGCCTTCTGCGCGTCCCCGGCTCCCCGTGAGGTGCTTTCCGCCGCCTGCGCGACTCCCGCAATATTCGACGTGATCTCCCCGCTTCCATGCGCCGCATCGCTCACATTCCGCGCCATCTCGTTCGTCGTCGCGTTATGCTCTTCCACCGCCGACGCGATCGTGTTCGAAATGTCGTTGATCTGCTTTATCACTGTGCTGATCGAGCCGATTGCTTCCACCGCCGCCTGCGTGTCCGTTTGAATTGCGCCGATTTTGCGGCTGATGTCTTCGGTCGCCTTGGCCGTCTCTTTGGCCAGTTCCTTCACTTCATTGGCCACGACCGCAAATCCCTTTCCTGCTTCGCCCGCCCGCGCCGCTTCGATGGTCGCGTTGAGCGCCAGCAGGTTGGTCTGCTGTGCAATCGACGTAATCACCTTGATCACCTGGCCGATCTCTGCGCTCGATTCGCCAAGTTTGGCTACTGTCGCGTTCGTCGTTTCCGCCGTCTTCACCGCTGCGGTCGCCACCTTCGCGGCTTCCGTGGCGTTCTTCGCGATTTCCTTGATGCTCGCTCCCATTTCCTCGGCGCCGGTAGCCACCGTTTGCAGGTTCTGGCTCACTTGGGTGGTCGCATTCGACACCACATTCGCCTGCGCCGACGTTTCCTGCGAGTTCGCCGTGATCTGCTGGCTCACGGAAGAAAATTCCTCGCTCGCAGAAGCCACGTGCTGGGCATTCTCAGCGATCGCCTGGATCATCTCCTTCAGCTTGCCGTTCATCTTGTTCATCGCCTTCGTCAGGTCGCCGATCTCGTCATCTCCCAACAATTTCAAGTCGTCGAGCGTCAGATCGCCCGCCGCAATCGCATCGGCCTTTACCAGCACGGAATTTGTCGCCGCTGAAATCCGCCGGCTTAAGAAGACCGCCACGAAGATCCCCACAACCAGCGCGATAGTCGTTGTTATCCCCATTGTCCAAATCATTGAGCTGTTGGCCGCATTCAAACTACTTTCGCTTTCTTGCAGTAGTTTTTCGAACGAGTCCGCTAGTTCCCCAAGGCTCTTTGTGGCTGCGTCCACGGCCGGCGTTGCGACGTCCGCATATTGGTTGCCGCCTTTCACCACCGCGTCGGCCACCCCGCTTGTTGAGAGATTCATTGCCGCCTCTTGAGCCTCTCGGGCCTTCGGCAGCGCTTCCTTAAGGTGCGCGAGCCGGTCCCGGTTCTCCTGCAACGTCCAGCGCGACGAGAGCTCGGTAAGCGCCGCGAGATCTTTCGCGACGTTTTCCCAACCTATGTTGAAAGCTTTCAACGCCACTTCTCTCCTCGCCGGCTCAGCTCCAGCCAGGATGAAGTGACGAGATTTGGCGCCCGCGTTAATTCAAGTCGCTTTGGGCTTTCCGGCAGTTGATCATCGTCGGAACTCGCAGATTGATCAGAAACTCCTCTTTAGATTGGCTGTCCTTGATCTTCACGTATGTCATCGCTGAACTGACGATCATCAACGCCAGAATTACGCCAAAACTCATGCCCAATTTCCGTCCTAATGTCAGTCTCATTTCGTTCCCCTTTATGCGGAATTTCCTAGCTTTCTAATCTACGGTAGCGCGATTAGGAATTTCCGTAAGTCACAGTGAATCAATAACATGCTAAATTTTAATCTACGGAAAAACCGCCTTTTGAGGCTCACCCAATTTCGGTGGCTGCTTCGCCCATTTGGCACGCTTTTTCCGTGTCCAGCACGTGCAATAAATTGTTCTCGAGCTTGTGCACGCCAAGAATCATCGCTCGCACGTTGCCGCGCAGCGTTTCCGGCGGAGCCTCGAATGTCGTCTCTTCCACTTCGATCACGTCGCCAATTTCGTCCACCAGCAAGCTCACCGCGCCGTCTTCGCTTCGCACCACCACGTTCATCGGCCGCATCTCCGGCGCGCGCGCTTCCAGCTCCAAGCGCCGCCGCAAATCAATGGCCGTCACAATCTGTCCGCGCAGATTGATCAGCCCTCCCACGACTTCCGGCGCCAGCGGCACGTGCGTAATCTCCAGCGAACGAATCACTTCCTGAACGCCTTTGAGCTCGACGCCGAACAACAGCTTGTCGAGATAGAAAGTACAGAATTGGGATCGTTCGGCCATGGCTAGTGAATCACCTCGGCATGTTCTGGATGAGGTTCCGGCTCGAGGTGCGCGGTCTGCAGAACGGCCGGCACGTCGATCATCTCGGTGACGCGGCCCTGAATCACCGCTGAGTACAGCACGCCCGCGCGGCTCGCGGGGTATTCACTTCCGCCGAATCCTCCACGATGTCTACGATTCGTTCGACGACGAGACCGGCGCGATGCCCATCGTGATTGCACACCAGCACCTGATATTTCTCCGCCTTCGCGCTCTCCTCGAACTCCTTGGACCGCCGCCGAGTGCGGCGTTCCAGCAACGCGTATCCCAAATTCACGAGCGGGAGAATCTCCCCGCGGTATTGCGCCACCCAGCGCCTCCCGGTCTTTTCCACCTGCGACGCGGGGGCAGCTCTTCGAGGCGCGCGAGCGTATCGAGCGGAATGGCCATGTGCGCATCGTCGGGCCCCGAGAAAAGCAGATAGGAACGCTTCTGTGCTCCGCTGGCGGCTGCTTCCGCGGCTTTAGCCGCCTCGGCGTGCTCCTTCGTTTCGCTCACCACACTCGCACGCTGCGCGAGGCCGACCACATCCAGAATCAGAGCCACTTTTCCGTCGCCCATGATGCTGGCGCCTGCGAATGTCTTGATGCTTTTAAGCTGCTTGCGCAGCGGCTTGACGACGATTTCTTCCGTGTCGTTGATTGCGTCCACGACAAGCCCGAACTGACGCCCGTCGGCCTGGAGCACGACTATGTTGACCGCGTCATCCTCGTTCTTATTTGCCTGACCGGCATCGCCGATGCGCAGCTCGCGGCGCAGGTAGACGATCGGCAGCAAGCGGCCGCGCAGGCGGTGCACCGGCACGCCGTGCACGAGTTCGATACCGGTGACGGCTTTGGTGTCTTCCAGTCGCACCAGCTCGAGCAGGCTCACCTGCGGAATCGCGTAGCGATCGCCGCCGCAGGTGACGATCAGAGCGGGAATGATCGCCAGAGTAAGCGGAATCTTCACGCGAACCGTGGTGCCCTTTCCGAGCGTGGCTTGCAGATCCACCGTGCCGCCAATCTTCTCGACATTGGTCTTCACGACATCCATGCCCACGCCGCGGCCGGAAACGTTGGTGACCTTTTGCGCTGTGGAGAATCCGGGAAGGAAAATCAGGCTGAAGATTTCACGGTCGGCCATTTTCTGCGCCTGTTCGGGTGTTATCACTCCGCGTTCGATGGCTTTCTGGCGGATGCGTTCGGCGTTCAAGCCAGCGCCGTCGTCGCTGATTTCGATGATCACCTGGCCACCCTCGTGGAACGCCCGTAGGATCAGCCTTCCAGCCGAATCTTTGCCGGCTTTGGCACGGTCTTCGGGAAGCTCGATGCCGTGGTCCACCGAATTCCGAACGAGATGCGTGAGCGGGTCCTTGATGGCCTCGATGATCGTTTTGTCGAGCTCGGTTTCTTTCCCTTCCATCTCGATATTCACTTGCTTCCCGCAACCGAGAGCGACGTCGCGCACGGTGCGCGGGAATTGGCTCCAGATATTGCCGATGGGCTGCATGCGCGTCTTCATCACCTCTTCCTGCAGCTCAGTGGCGATCAGATTCATGCGCTGAGAGACGGTCTGCAGGCCGGCATCACGGGAGGTATTGGAGACTTGCAGGAGCTGATTGCGTGCCAGCACAAGTTCGCCAACCAGGGTCATCAGCTTATCGAGCAGGTTGATGCCGACCCGAATCGTGTCCGCAGCAGCTGATTCGCGTGATTTTGATTCGAGGGCCTGAACGGCGGCACTCACGTCTTCCTGTTTCGCGAGATTCAGCGCCACAAGAATCTCACCGAGCCGCCTTCGATCTCCTCGCTCTTGTTCCTGCAATGCAAACGCGAGCGCTTCCGGTTTTATCAGACCCTTTTCGACCAGCAGGCCTCCTACTTTTCCGCGTGCGGGACGCAACTTTCCAGGATCCGGCTTTGATCCGGCAGCCTGCGAGGAAGGCAGAGCTTTTTCTTGCGAAGGATCAGGATCGCCGCTTTTCTTTTCAACCGAGGTCGACTGGGGGGGAAGCGGAACGCGCGGTGGAGGCGGCGACTGCGACAGCAGACCCATTGGCACCGGATTCCTGCAATCCAGCGAGTGTCTGCAGCAGTTCCGGATAAGCATCTTCCCCATCCTGCCCGGTGGATTCAATTTCCTTCAGCATTTGGCGGACAGCATCCACCATGCTCAGAAGTCCTGTGGTGATTTCAGGATTTAGAAGAAGCTTGCCATCTCGGAGGCGAGTGAGAAGATTTTCACCTACATGCGCCACCTTCTCGAGCTTGTCAAATCCCAGGAATCCGCAAGTGCCTTTAATCGTGTGGATGGTGCGAAATACGCTGGCGAGCGCATCTGCATCGCGTGGATTCTTCTCGAGTCCAACGAGCTCCCGGTCCAGGCGGTCGAGGTTCTCGTAGCTTTCCTGCAAGAAGTCTTTAACGATGTCGGAATCGCTCATCGATAGCGTTCCTCGAATGGAGATCGATGGATCAATCAGGTCGAGCGGCCAAGCTTTGCCCGCATGAATTCGCTGCAATGCCTGTATCGGCTTATTGGCTCAGATTCTTAGGAACCGATAGGCCGCCAAGCGGATCGAGAAGAGGAAAACGTATGAGTACCGTAATAGAGGAAACAGTGAGATTAGGATTTTCTTAGGAAGGCGTCCGCGCGACGGTGACAGTGGCGCTTCCGAATCGCTTAGAACTGAGTCGTCAAGCGAAGGGCGAAGCTGCGAGATGGGCCGATGGCGTTTCCCGAGAAGAGCCCGCCAAAATCGATCACGTTGAGCACATTCGTCAGGTTTTGGCCGTCAGCCTGAATGCGCATGTTCAGGCGATCTGACTTATAGATATCCGCGCCTGCCGAAGCGCTGACGAGAAAAGACGGATAGATTCGGCCACGAGTGAAATTGATGCGATCGAGTACTGCTTGCCCATATTGTTCAAGGACGGTTTCAGGATTGCCATCAAACTCAAAGGGGAGTCCTGAGTCATATTGAATTCCGGCCGCGAGCCAGAAGCGCGGTTTCACCTGATAGCGGACGCGCCCGCGAACCGTGTTTCGCTGGTCCTGCGAATCGGGAAAGTGCCCGTTGAGTTGCATCGCTGCAGCCGAGGCGTCGGGGCCTAAGAAGAGACCACCGGTGACCGGGAACCAGGCGTTGCCTACATTGTAGGAATAGCTGAGAAATCCCGAAAACCCCCGCCAATCAGGGACCGAAAGGCTTGCCTCCGCTCCGTAGATAATGGATTTGCGAAAAGAAATCGGAAAACTAATTGTAGTGTTGATGATCTGGTCGTCGTCGGCAAAGTTGTCCACCAGGCGCCGGAAATAGTTAGCGTCGAGCCTAATCCTGCCGGCGACCGATTTCGTGAGCCCTGCTTCGTAATAATTTCCTTGCGAGGGCTTAACCGGCAAGCGCAGGAAATTCCCTGGATCGATGGATTCGACGTCCATGGAACTTGAAAGCAAGAGATTTTCAAACGACGGCGTTTGGAATACACGGTCGTAGGAGAAATGCAGAACGAGATCAGCGGACGGAAAATAGCGCGAGACGGAAAAGCGCGGACCGACAGCCTGGCTGTTCACGAGAACCTGATAATGATCCCAGCGAAGGCCGGCGCTAATGGTCCAATTTCCCAGGCGGATCAGGTCCTGGACAAATGCGGATTGCTCGAGGTCCGGCCTCCTGCCGGCATTGGGCTGTGCCGGCACGGGAAATATAAAGGTAAGAGGTGTGTCGGGAGGGAATTGCGTCGGATCGGTGATGAGGTAACGAAAGTTTTCATGGAGGAAGGTGTTGTCAGACTCGACTCCGAATTTCCATTCGTGACGTCCGTGATCGACGGTAACTGCACCCTTGAAATAGCCTTCGCGAAACCAATTGTGCTGAAAGACTTCGATCGGAGTGGAATTCGCGTTGGAGTTGAAATCATTGGAGTTATCGCGAATCATCCCGCGAATGTCGGCCACCACTTGCGAAGAAAAGATGTGCTGGTAAGAAGCGATTCCCATTGTCTCGATGTTGTCCGCCGTCTGGCGCTGGCCGGCTGCTTGCTGCACCATTTCATTGGGAATGTCGTAGCGCGCGATCTCATGGCGAACGAGGAAGCTGAGTCGATCGCTCGGCGTGAAATCGCGCTCGTAGCGCGAGGAGAAATCCCCGAGTGTACCGGTATTTGAAAAATTCTGTGGAACTACGGGATTCAAATAATGGCCCGTCATGCTGCCGCTGGCGCTGATGCCGAAAGCATTCTTGCCCCGAACGTATTGAGCCTGACCGAAAGCTCCCGCAGAATCGAAACTGCCGCCCGAAAGGACGAACTGGCCATGCAGGCCGGGCGTGGGATCCTGCAAGGTATTGACTTCGACTACGCCTCCCATTTTTCGGCCATATTCAGCGGGGATTCCTGCCGTATAAATGCTCATCGATTGAACATCATCCGCTTCAATTTCCGGGCCAAAGCTGGGCGAGCGATTGTCCGTAAGCGGAATGCCATCCACGACGAACTGGGTCTGATATTCCGAGCCGCGCGGATGCAGGACGGCATTGCCTTCGTACAGCCAGCCGGGTTGCATATTGACGAGATCTTGCACCGAGCGCCCTGGAACAGAGCCGACTCGGTTCTGGATCAGATCCGTCCCAATTTCACTTACAGATCGCAGCTGATCAGGATCGATCAAAGTGTTCACTGCATTCACGTCGATCGATTGGTTCACCGCCGGCAGTTTAAGTTGAATGGCGAGGTCGGTGGGTAGCGACGAACGAATTTCTACTGATTCGGATACCGGGGCGAACCCAGGGTAATTGATGTCCAGCCGATAAATGCCATAAGGCAGGCGCGGTAGGCGCAGGCTTCCCTGATCGTTGGTTGTCTGGGCGGTTCGATATTGATTGGCCTTGCTCACGATTTGAACGAGCGTTCTTACGCCCAGACCAGAGGGATCGGTTACTTTTAAGTGCAATTCGCCGTAGTTGCTTTGGCTGAAGCACGGAACCGCGAGCATGAGAATGAACGTAGCGAGGCACAAGCACCTCGTCCCGGCAGGCGCGGGCAGGCCTCGATTTCGCATGTAGAGAAGCCGAAACATACTCTAAAACGGTACACCAAAAGCAGCCTAAATTCCCCCGGAAGGAGGCTGGGAGATTCCTGCGGATACTTCGGATGAACTACCGGGTAGCTGCTGGCAGGTGCTCCTCGAGATAGCGGAACAGGAGGCTGTAGAGATGGAGCAGGGTGCCGTGGCCTTGCGAAATTGAGTGCGTGCGATCCGGGTATTCCATGAAATCCACCGCCTTATCGAGCTCTATCAAGCGATTGAGGAGCAGTTCGCTGCCTGCGTAGTGAACGTTGTCGTCGCCTGAACCGTGAACCAGGAGCAAGTGGCCACGCAAACCTTCTGCAAAATTGACGGCGGAGCTGTTGCGATAGCCTTCCACGTTTTCAAGGGGGAGGCCCATGTAACGTTCCTGATAAATTGTGTCGTAGAGGCGGAGATCAGGCACGGGCGCGACAGACATGCCCACTTTATAGAGATCGGGCGAGCGGAACATCAGATTGAGCGTGCTCGAGCCGCCGCCGCTCCATCCCCATACCGCGACACCTTCGGGGTCAGCAAAGGAATGAGAAGCTAGAAAATTGCGGAGCGCTGCCGACTGCTCTTTGACAACCACCGGGTGAATCGAACCGTAGATTGCTTTGCGCCACGCGCGTCCTTTGGGAGCCGGAGTGCCGCGATTATCGAAGCTGATAACCACGTATCCGGCTGCGGCGGCGATGCGAGCAAAATAAATATGGCCCGTCTCCCAAGCGTCGAGGACGGTTTGGGCTGCTGGTTCGCCGTAGACGTACACAAGAACCGGATATTTTTTCGAGGGATCAAAATGCGGCGGCTTCATGATGAAGGCGTCGAGCGTGATTCCATCGCCGATGTCGGTCTTGAAGAATTCGATTGGCGTCTCGAGCAGCTCCGAAGCATTCGCACGCAGGGCGGAATTTTCTTCGAGCACTCGAGCTGAGCGGTGATTGGGAAGTTCGATGAGATCGGTGACGGGCGTCAGGTCCGCACGGGAGTAGGTGTGGAATGCCCAATGGGAGTCGGGCGAAACGTCGTATACGTGCGTCCCGGGAGCATTCGCCGGGCTCACGCGTTCGGCGTCGGCGCTTCCATCGAGGCGCGTGCGATAGAGATAACGCTGAGTCGCGTTGTCGGGCGAGGCGATGAAATAGAGCCAGCCGCCCTTTTCGTCGATCCCATCGATGCCGACTACATCGTAATTGCCGCGCGTGATGAGTTTAGCGCTGCCATCGGATCTGGATACCCGGTAGGCATGGCGCCAGCCGTCGCGTTCACTAAGCCAGAGGAATTCAGCACCTCCGCGGAGCCAGGTGATTTCGTTCATCACGTTGACCCAGGCTTTGTCTTCGTCGAGGAAAATGGAATGCACCTTGCCGGTCGAGGCATCCGCGAGAAGGACGTCGTTCTTATTCTGGAGGCGATTCAAGTGCTCGATGACGAGTTCTTTCGAATTTTCGGCCCATTCCATGCGGGCAATGTAGTTGTTGCGCGGGTCGCCGGGGACGTCGAGCCAGCGGGTGGTGTCGCCGCCGGATGTGTCAATCACGCCAACGCGAACTGCGGAATTTGTGGTTCCGGGAATCGGGTAGGCGATATTCATCAATGAGGGATAAGCGCCGAGGCCGGGATAGGGAAAACCGGTGACGATTTCGCGCGGAGGGCCGAGATTATAGATCAGCGTAAAGATTCCGACGTTACTTGTGTCGAATTGCCAGTAGGCGATTTTGCGGCCGTCGGGACTCCAGCGGAAACAGTCGCGCAGGGCGAGCTCTTCTTCGTAAACCCAATCGGAGGTGCCGTTGATGATGGTGGAGGAGCCGTCGCGAGTGAGCTGGGTGATTTTGCCGCTCGCGAGTTCCTCGACGTAGATATTGTTCGCGCGCACGTAGGCGACTCTTGCGCCGTCCGGAGAGAATTTAGCGAAGAGCATCGACGATGCAGGCGCGTCGCCGCCGAGTTTCTGGAGGGAGCCGGATTTCAGATCGAGGATCCAATAGTCGCCGCGCGTGTTGCGGCGCCAGACCTGCGCGGTGTTCGTGAAAATCAGGACGTGCGATTTGTCTTTCGACCACGCGTAATCGTCAATCTTTAGTGGTGATTTTTCATTCGGTGGAACCAGCTTCGCTGCGGAAATCAAGACCTCACGCTTGTCCGTCGCCGTTTCGTAGCGAACGATGTCCTTGGCGTCCTTTTCCTTGACGCTTTCAGAAGGCTCGACGGTGGTGTAGAACTCGCCGTCGTCAAGCCATCGTGCAGGACCGAACCTTTTCACTTCGAAATCGGGTGAGGCAAAGAGGCGATGGAGAAGCTTGTCCGATTCCGGAGAGGTTTGCGCGCGAACCGGAGTGGGTGCCGCTAGCGCGCCTATGGCAAACGCCAGAAGCGAAATAAGGAATTGGGATGCGCGCAATGCGCGCCTTCGAGAGGGTTCTGCCATCCATAAATTCATTTGGAAGTTGTGAATGTGCTTTCTTTAATTTCGCGGCCATCCGTGGGCTGAATGGGACGGGCGTTCATGGGATAAAGTTTGGCGAATGCCGCGATCTGCGCGGCGGACATTTCGACAGGTGTCCTCATGACGAACCACTTCACACCTTCGCTGCAGGGCGGGGTGGTGAGGGAACCGTCAAAACCGTAATAGTTCTGATCGGCCGGTAGCAGATCGGCGGCGTTGATGGTGACTCCCGCCACTTCGTTTTCTTTGTCCTTTTCTTTGGGTAGATTGTCCCAGATTTTTTGGACCGTGGGATTTTCTGCACCGGTCTTCACGAGCAATGCGATGACGGCCGCGCCGCCCGCGCGTTCGTTGACGAGATGAATCACCATTGCGTATTTCTTTCCGGCAATCTCTTCTTCGCTAGGTCTGTGGAAGTGAAATTGGGTGAGCGTGTAGGCGGTGCCGTTGACGGTGATGCTGCTGCCGGGAGCGACATTGACGCGAATCGTGTGGCCATTGTTGACGATCTTCAGAGGTGAGGGTTTGTAATCGACTTGAACCGGACCCAGCGAGGAGTCCTTCTTCGCACCCTTGATATCGATCGGGGATTGGCGCTTGCCCGTACTGCAGGTCGCGAAACTCGGATCGAGATCGGCCCAGTGCGACGGGCCGTCTGCGCCGGAGTATCCCCAGTGCGGAGCGTGAGCGGCGGCGGTTGCTTGCGCAAAAGCGGCCGGCGCGACACTGACTGCCGCTAGGAATGCAAACGTCGAAATTGCAAGAATGAATGGGGCTCGCCGAGCGATAGAGTGGCACATCCCTTTCTCCTTTCGTGGTGCACGGAGTGCTGCCGCCCGCGAATCTACAATGCCAAGGCATAGAGCGCAAGCTTTCGAGCGCGCGTGCCAGGTTCAAGATTGCCGACCTGCTACCCGAACCAAGACATTAAACATTTTGCCTGGCTGCCATTCGTTCTATCCTTCGAGCGGTTGACCCGTGCATTCCGATACGCTGATTATTGTCAATCCGGCCTCTGGCGGCGGAAGGGCGCTCGCTGCGGAGCCGCTTGTTGCGAGCTACCTTGCGGCGCAATCCAAGCGCGTTCAATTTGTGCACTCGAGCAGTTCGGAGAATATTCGCGAGCTAGCCGCGAAGGGTGCAACGGAGGGATTTCGTTATGTGGTGGCGCTGGGAGGCGATGGAGCGTTTCATCATGTTGTTGAAGGCGTTCGCGGCACCGATGCAATTGCCGGCTTTTTCCCTGCGGGGAACGGAAACGACATCGCGCGAGACTTAGGAATTCCCGGCGATGCGGTAACTGCGGCCGCTGGGTTTTGTCACTCGATTCCATGGCCGGTGGATCTGGTTCGCGTGCGATTCTCAAATGCACGGATTGCTCACTTCATAGGCGTGGGAGGCATGGGGCTCGACGCCGAAGCGGCGCACCTGGCTAACACGCGATTTAAGAGGTGGCCGGGAGTAACGCGCTATCTGGCAGGGGCGTTGTGGACGTTTTTTCGCGAGCCGGCATTCCAACTGGAAGCGGAATTGGATGGATCGCGTTGGGCGGGACACGCGATTTTTGCGGCGGTGGCGAATGCAACGAGTTATGGATCCGCGGTGCGGATCGCGCCGGACGCAAAAATGGACGATGGCTGGCTCGAAGTTGTGTTGGTGGGTGACGTCGCGTGGACGCGGCTTCTGGAGGCAATTCCAATCGTTTTGACGACGGGCGATCTGCGATTCGAGGAGGTGAAGCGGTTTCGCTGCCGACGCGTCGCGTTACGGGCGGATCGCGCGGTGAAAGTACATGGAGACGGCGAACTACTGGGCGAGTCGCCGGCGGAGTTCGAAATTCTGCCGCGAGCTGTTCGTGTGATGGTTCCGGGATCCGCTGATGGACGTTAACGGCCGGACTAGCGGGTTGGTTTCTTCTTCGTGAGCTTCAACGGCATGTCTATATCACTTCGAGAATCGAAGCTGGAAACGGTGCGGATGGGCGACATCAAATCTTTCTGCTCGGCGTGAATTTCATAGTCGACATTGGGGTCGAGACCGCTAAAACGGTACAGCCCCTTGTCGTCGGCGATATAAGTCTTGACCGCCTGCGATTTCACATTCTTCAGGTAGACAATGGCCGAAGGAGCGGGATTTTCGTCTTTATCGAGAACGGTGCCTCGAACGGTGCGAAGTTGCAAGTCACCTTTCTTCTGTGCACCGGCAGTGAACGCCGCGAGAAAGACGAGCAACAACGGAACAATGAAGCGCCGCAGGGTGGGATTGCGCGTGCTGCACGCCGGGGAGGAAAAAACGGAAAGGGCCGGTGGTAACTTCATTCGATCTCTTCTTCCTCTTCCTCCTTCTCGCCTTCCTTCACGACGCCGGCCTCCTCGTCGTCTTCCTCTTCTTCTTCGTCTTCGTCCTCATCGTCGGAAATCACGATGAGATGCACGGGGTGCGTCTGAGTGACTTCCAGTTCGACGTCACATTCCGGGCAGCTCAGGATTTCGCCTTCTTCCACTTCGTCTTCGTCGAGATCAAGTTCTGCATCGCATTCGGGGCATTTCGTCACGGCCGCACTCTCCTTCCTGGGGCGATCCTGCACTCTGAAGGGTATTATATAACGCCGCTGTCAAGCTTTGCGAAAACGGGAGCGACGTGAAAAGGTGACGGTGCGACGCGAATATCCGGAGCGGCCGTTGGTGGGCGTGGGAGGCGTGGTGATCCGCGACGAGCGGGCGCTACTGATCAGGCGGGGAAGTGCGCCGCTTGAGGGCGAATGGTCCATTCCCGGCGGTATGCTGGAGATTGGTGAAACAATTTTAGAGGGAGTGCAGCGAGAGCTTCTGGAAGAGACGGCGATTGAGGTGAAAGTTCTGGATTTGATTGAGGTGTTCGAGCGCTTGACGCGGGATGAAGCTGGCAAGCTGAAATATCATTTCGTGATTCTGGATTATTTGTGCGAAGCGGTGCGAGGAGAAGCGCGCCCCGGAAGCGACGTGACGGACGTGGCCTGGGCTCATGAATCGGAGTTGAGCGAATACTCGCTAACGCCGACTGCAACGCGAGTGATTCAAAAGGCGTTCGAAATGGCGCGGGAGGGAAAACTTTAGCTGGCGGCGACTTCGGGAACCCGGCCGAAGCGGCGTTCGCGACCAAGGAAATCCTGGACCGCAGCGGCGAGGTCGGCGGCTTCGAACTCAGGCCACATTCGAGGCGTAAAAAGCAACTCCGCATAAGCACATTCCCACAGCATGAAATCGCTCAGGCGGCGCTCGCCGCCGGTGCGAATCAGGAGATCGACGTCGCAAGCGGGGGCGCCAGCGTGGGTAACGTCACCCAGGCGGCGCGAAAATTCGCGCTCGGAAACTTCGAGGCTTGAAACCATCCAGCAGGCGGCACGAAGAATCGCATCGCGCGCCGAGTAGTCGAGCGCAATGCGCAATTCGAGGGCACGGCCTGATGCGGTGGCGCGCTCAGCGAAGTCAATCGCTTCGACGAGCGATCGAGGGATGCGGTCACGGCGACCGATTACCCGGAGACGAATCCCTTCGGCGGAACTGGCGGCTGCATCATTGCGCAGAAAGTCTTCCAGCAGGCCGAAGAGTGAGTTCACTTCGTGGCTCGGACGCGCCCAATTGTCCGAGGAAAACGCATAGAGCGTCAACTTGGCGATGCCGAGCCCGGCTGCAGAGCGAACAATGCGCCGCACGGCTGCGACGCCGGCGCGGTGCCCTTCCGAACGTGGAAGTCCGCGCATAGCAGCCCAGCGGCCGTTACCATCAAGCAAAATGGCGACGTGGAGGCCGGCATTATCAATCAGTTTGGGAGTCATCTTAGGAGTCATCGTTTTGGCCGATTGCAACCTTTGGACCGGCGATCTGGGTCAGCCCTCGCGTGTCGCCTGAATTAGAGCTTCCATGTGATTCAAGTATTTCTCCAGGGCGCGGCGACCAGGAGACGTGAGGCGGTACTCTGTTTTCGGCATCCGCCCTGCAAATGATTTCGTGCAGGAGACGTAGCCGGCGTCTTCGAGCTTCCGCGCATGAACGCTGAGATTTCCATCGCTGGCGCCGAGCAATTCTTTGAGCTCGCTGAAGGTGAGAGATGTATTCACGGCGAGCGCGCTAATGATCGCAAGGCGCGTGCGTTCGTGAATAAGCCGGTCAAGACTTGCGGCTGCCGTTTCTTGTTGCCGAGCAGCGGGTGAAGTTCGTTTTGTCTTTTCCTCCCGCGCTTCGCGGAAGGCGCCAAGTTTAGCCGCCATAGTTCCTCGCAATTACTGCTCCGAAAAGAATGTGAAGCCCGCCAAAACCCGCAGCCAAGAATGCATTGCCCCAGTTCCAAGGACAAAAAAGCGCTACCGCACCAAGTACGACAAAACAGAGCCCCATCAACGGGACGATCCGGATCGAAAATGCGCCAGCCGTAACAACGGCAGTTCCGTACAGCAACAGCCACATTCCGGGGATTGCGCCGATAACGCCTTGACGCACCATTACAGCGGTTAGGAGCGCACCAGCCAGAATCGGGGGCGCAAAGCTGTAAGCGAAGCGGCGGGCGGGGCCGGTGAGCAAAGAAGTTCCAGAACGACGCGCTTTCGAAAGAGTTGTCCAACCGGCGATTCCGACAGCGACAGCAAGCTCGCTGAGCCAGATCAACAGCCAGTCGCGAGGGCGCGACATGCGCGAGGCAATTGTTGCGGCACCCGATGCGGTGATTCCGAGAGCCACACCGCCCCAGCCCGGAACGGCCGTGAAAGATCCGGCCCGCTCCATCGTCTCGCGAATGAAGCGGATATTGTCGCGGGCGCGATCGTCAAGCGAGACGGGAGAGGGTGGGCGTACCGGAAATGGTTGGCTCATCACTAAAAGGCTACAGTCTGGGCCTAAATCTGTCAAGTACTTTGCAATGCAAAGTTTACATTACAACCCTTGTTCCAGCGCACGCTGAAGACTATTCTCGCATTCAGACTAAGCAACACGGAGACGAACGATGAGGACAGCGATACTTGCCACGGTGGCTTTCATGTTGATGCCACTCGCAGCGACCGCTCAACAACCGGCTGCTCCAGCGGCAGCTGGCGCACTAGAAATGAACCCTGTGTCGAATGCAGTGCGAAAGATCCTGGAGCGCCAGTCGAAAAACATCGTCGCGGCGGCTGAAGAGATGCCGGCGGATAAGTTTGGCTACAAACCAACGCCTACTCAGATGACGTTTGCCAAGCTCGTGGAACACACGGCCGGGACGAACAACTTCTTGTGCGCGCAGATTTCGGGTACGTCGTCTCCCCCGGAGGAGAAATTGAGCGAGAACGATCCGAAGGAGAAGCTTGTGAGCGCGCTCAAGGCGTCATTCGACTATTGCACGCAAGCCCTGGCCAAGGTCGACGACTCGAAACTTGGCGAGTCGATCCCATTCTTTGGCGGGCGCCAGGTGTCGCGCGCGGCGGGTATGATTACACTCGCCAGCGCTTTCGCAGACCATTACGGCATGGCGGCGATATACCTGCGACTGAATGGGCTAGTGCCGCCGACAGCGAAGCCAAAGGAAAAGGAATAGTGACTGCTTTCTCGCTGAGCGCTGCCAAAGCGGAGCCATTGCGAGGGAAGACGCTGATCGCGCCTGTCTCGACGATAAGTACGGAGTGATTTACCCTGAACGTTGCTTCGGGTAGCGGCCGATAAGCCAGTTCCAACGGATGAGGACGAGGTCGAGGAACATTAGCAAGCTGTCGCGGATCACGTGGACCTTGGTGGCGGGATCGTGGGCCCAACGCACGGGAATTTCAACCGTGCGCAAGCCGTGTCGTTCGGCGAGAAAGAGGATTTCAGGATCGAATCCGAATCCCTCGATGCGTTGTTGCTGAAAAACGATCCGCGAGGGCTCGCGAACAAACGCTTTGAATCCACACTGCGTATCCTGAAACGGCAAACCGGTGAAAAGCCGGACGAAACCGTTGAAAATCATTCCTGCAATCTCACGCCAGCGTGACTGGTGTCCAAAAATGAGGGCGCGGTTGACGGCGCGAGATCCGATAGCCACATCATTGCCCGCACCGATTGCCGCCAAAAGCTTGTCTGCTTCCTCGATCGGGGCGGAAAGATCCGCGTCCGTAAAAAGCGCGACCCGCCCGCGCGCCTCCAGCATTCCATAACGCACACTGTATCCCTTGCCACGGTTCTCACCGTTTGACACGAGGCGAAGCGAGGGCAACTGCCGCGACCATTCCTCAGCGATGCCCGCGGTCTGATCACTGGAGCCATCGTCCACTACGATAATTTCCGCCTGGCCGGAAGCGAGATTGCGCGCGGCAAGATAGTCGCGGATTTTCGCGAGACCTCGAGCGAGGCGGCTTTCTTCGTTGTACGCGGGGATGATGATGGAAAGTTCCGGGACGGGCGGTGCGCTCATCCGGGCGATGGCTCCTGTGGCAGACTGGGAGCCGGCCAACCATGGCGGCCGAGAAGCGGCACAAAGCGGCAGGCGAAGAGCGATTCTCGACTTGTTTTTCCTTCCCGTTTCACGACTCGGAGAAGTTCCTGCTGGTTGGCTGGGCCGACGGGAATCACGAGGCGGCCGACCTCTGCAAGCTGTTCGACGAGTGGTGCCGGAACATAAGGCGCGCCGGCCGTAACGAGGATGGCATCGTACGGTGCATCGGGCGGCCAGCCTAGCGAGCCGTCGCCTGTTTGGACGCGAACATTGTTGTACCCGAGCTTCGCCAGCCGAATGCGCGCCGCGTCCGCCGAGAGCGGCTGCGATTCGACGGCGATCACTTCGCGAGCAAGTAGGGACAAAACGGCGGCCTGGTAACCCGAACCGGCTCCGATTTCGAGCACCTTCTCAGAACCCTCGAGTAAGAGCGCCTCCGCCATCGCCGCAACCATGTACGGCTGCGAAATCGTTTGGCCGGCGCCAATGGGAAGCGGCGAGTCGGTGTAGGCGTCATCCATATGTTCGGGGGGAACAAAGAGATGGCGGGGAACGGAGCTCATGGCTTCGAGCACACGGGGCGAACGAATATCGCGCTTGCGAAGCTGGCGGTCAACCATGTCTTTGCAGGCCGATTGAAAGGCTGCAGAATCCGCAGTAGATCCGGCGTGAGTGCCGGATGCGCTCTTTCCATCACCGTTCACGCTAATCATCGGTCGGCGCGCGAAAAGATCTGCGAACTTCATCACAATTGAAGCTATCACAGGCAGCGGAGGCGCTCCAGCGCTAGCCTTGTGTTTCCTAAATTGCATCCTAGAAGAGCGTTGGATACGATGGCTGAGAGACAAATTGCTACTTCAGTTCGGGGCAGGACGCGAGTTCGGGCCCGGAGACCAGGAGGATTGAAAATGAAATTACGCATGGCCCCGCTCGTTTTCACTTTTGTTGCGACGATTTTTGCGGCGAATCCGCTGTTGGCACAATCAGCAGCAAACCCACAGAAAGCGCCCGAGCAACACCAGCCGGGCGTGGCTACAAAGCCTGCTCCAGCCGCGCAAGCAGATGCCGCTCCGACTGCTCGCGCACAATCGCCCGATCCGGCAGCAAAGCTCGACCCCGCTAAGGACGCAGCTATCCGTCACCTGATGGACATCACCGAAGTCTCCAACATGGGCCAAAACATCCAGAACTATATTACGGAGCAGGTGCAGCAAGTAGCAGGCCGAGCCGTCGGCACCGGCAGAGTGCAGAAATTTATGGAGACCTTCTCCACTCAGTTCAATGCAAGCGCTTCGCCAGGCGCCGTGACCGATGCGATGGTGACGATCTACGCGAAGAATTTCTCGATGGAAGATATTCAAGGGCTGATTCAATTTTACGAAACGCCTCTCGGGAAGCGCGTAGTGAAGACGCTGCCTGAGGTGAGCCAGCAGTCTCAGCGAATGGGAGTGGAGATGGAGCAGAATGCGGCGCTGACCGTGCTACGCGGGATGTCCAATGAATATCCAGAGATCAAACCGATGTTGCCAGCGGACGACGGCAAACCCGAGGAAAACGCGCCCGCTCCGAATGCGGCGCCTGCTCCGAAGCCTGCGCCCGCGCCGGGAACACCAGCTACGCCCAAACCAGCCCCGCAGAAATAAGCGATCCGAGCTACGAAAGGTCAGGCGGCTGTGTTTAATATTCTTCGCGAAGCGATTGAAGCGGCGTAAAACCGGAACCAGCTGCCGCTAATCTACTCGATGTTGAGCGGGGTGCGAAGCACGGCGATCGCAAAATGGGCCAGCATCGGCGCGTCGTCATCGAGCTGAATCCAGCGAATCACGCAGTGATCCTTGAGATATTGAGAAACTTTGGCTTCGTTGATTTCGAGGTGTTCGGCTAACTTCGCCTTCAGGCCGCTCGTATCGGGATATCCACGGCCGCTTCCGCGCGGTGCTTTGCCGCCCCGCGAACCTCGCACCAGATTTCCGATGCCCACGCGAAGTGTCTGGCAAGCCTCCACGTAGTACGATGTGATTTGGTCGGAGTCCGACAATAGAAAAACTCCGGGCCCCGCGGGCGCCTCTTCCGCTTGATCCAGGTTGTGCAACGGGCTGGAGACCAGGCGACGCAACATCGATTCGAGGCGTGACAATCGCGACGCTAGCGCCGGGTCACCGGCGCGGCCGTGGGCTGTTCGCTCCGAAGGTAACATCGGCGCAGCGTGCTCAACGCTCGACCTTCGTACCAAAGGAGTTATGGGGAGAGAGGTGCGTTGTGCTTCAGCGGAATTGGACTCAGCGGGCGTTTCTTCTGTGTGGAATTCAGATCGTTCCAGGCGCGGATCGAAGTGAGTTTCGACACGCGTTTCTGACCGGGCGTCAACTCGGGAAGATGGCAGGCGTGATTCGCTAGGCGCAACGGACTCAGCGAAGGCCTTACTTGGTAGCCCTGGAGAGGTCGCGGCTGCACCTTTGCGATGACGTCCTCGGCCACCCCGGCGTCCCCGGCGGCGCTTTTTCTTCGCGCCGTCCTGAGTGGAGGCTGAGGCGGCAGTATCAGCCTCGGCCGCCGAACCATCGGCCGTGCCACCGTTCGCATCGGCTGAGAGGTCGGAAATTTCACCCAGCACCGGGATTTGTTCCGTGCTTTCGGTTTCCTCTCCGGCCTCACTGCGAGATCGCGCTGGGGCTGGCAAAGGCGTTGGTTCGACGCCCGGCGCGGGAAGTTCGATTCCAAGACGCTCGAGCGCTTCCTGGGCTTTCTTCTTCCAATCGGCGCGCCGGAATCGCTGCGCCGAAATAATGTACCAACGGCCCGCTTCTTCGTTGCGGCCGGCCTTCTCTTCGATCGCGCCGAGTTCCCATGCCACCATCGCGTCGCGCGTTCGCTGGTAAAGTTCGGATAGTTTAGAGGAGGCGTCCGGGCTGTTTTTTGCCTTGCGGATGCGTGCTTGAATCTGTCGCCAATCTGCCATGTCGCAACATTGTAGCGCCTATATTCACCTGGGCCAATAAAGGAAAGTTCATGCGAGGCAATTTCCCGGAACCTCGTGGCATGATGAGGGTATGACTCCCGCCGAACGCAGCCTGTGGATTTACGAACGAGCGTGTGCGCTGGGCTTCGATCTATGCGGAGTCGCTCCTGCTGCCCTGGCCGGAGCTACAGGTAATGCTATGGAAGCTGCGCGTGGAGAACTAGCGCGATTCCCCGAGTGGCTGGCGCGTGGCTATGCCGGCGAAATGAAATACTTGAACGATCCGCGCCGCGCCGATCCGTCTTTGATTCTCGAAGGGGCGCAGAGCTTGATCGTTGTCGCGTTGAACTACAACACCGACTATCCCTACTCAGCCGACGTACCGCCTGGCTCAATTCCGACTAGCCCAATATCGGCGGGATCAAATGATGCTTCGCCGCGCGGTTGGATTTCGCGCTACGCCTGGGGCGACGATTATCACGAGATTCTCAGCGAGAAGCTGGCGGCCCTGGTAGCTCAGATGCGGGCACAATTCGCAGAGCCGTTCGATGCGCGCTTTTACGTCGATACAGGCCCGGTGATCGAACGGATCGCCGCGAAGTATGCAGGACTTGGATGGCTCGCGAAAAATACTTGTCTGATTAATGAGCATCTCGGGTCGTGGCTATTTTTAGGCGTGATCGTGACTACGCTCGAGCTTGCGCCATCTCTTCCGGCAGACGAGCCGCCTTCGCCCGATATGTGCGGTAACTGCCGGCTGTGCCTCGACGCCTGTCCCACGCAAGCATTTCCTTTGCCTTACGTACTCGATGCGCGGCGCTGCATCTCTTACCTCACCATCGAGCTTCGTGGGTCGATTCCGGAGGAACTGCGCGCGAATATGGGCCGAGCCACGATCGGGTGCGATATCTGCCAGGATGTGTGTCCATGGAACCGCAAAGCGCCCGCGACCCGGCTTGCCGAATTTCTGCCGCGGAGGATTGATGCGCCGGCGGATTCACGACAGGCGGCTGAAAACGGCGAACGCTCGCTATTTTTGCCCGAGCTTGAATGGCTCGCATCATTGACGCGGGAAGACTTCAGCCGAATATTTCGCGGCAGTGCTGTGAAGCGAGCGAAATGGCGCGGATTGGTTCGCAACGCATGTGTTTCACTTGGAAACGCGCAGATGGCGCCTGGCTTAGACGCATATCGACGCATCTCTTTGCTGCTCAGCCGCCTCGCGGATTCTGATGACGCTCTCGTCGCTGAACACGCTCGCTGGGCGCTCGCCCGGCTGGCGCTTCAGGGGCCACTCGTTGGCTTTTCGGGCTGAACTCCGCTAGATTTCACGTTCGGGGTCAGCGAGTCCCTTGGGCCTCGCGCCCGGGAGGTCTGCGATGCTCTGGCAGCTTTGCACAATTGTTCTTCACTCAATCGCTCCGCATTTCAGTTTTCCGCAAGGTGCTGCTACCGAACAAATTGCGCTGCGGTGGATGCATTTCGTGGCGGGCATCATTTGGATCGGGCTCCTCTATTTTTTCAATCTGGTGGGATTTCCGACGATGAAGCAGCTCGACGCATCAGTTCGAGGCAAAGTTTTCCCGGTGATGATGTCACGCGCGATGTGGTGGTTCCGCTGGTCGGCTCTCGTGACGGTGCTTGTGGGAATGCGCTATTTCTGGATGATGCTTGCCGCAGATGCGCAGAATGCCGGGAACAATCGCCTCGCTCTGCGCTGGTTCGGGGAGTGGTTTGTGATTTGGCTTGTCGCCTACGCCCTGATCTATCCGTTCCAGCTTCCGAGCAAAGGGCTGATCGATAATCCGTGGGTGCGAACAATTGCTATCGCGATCATCGTGATCGCCGCTTCGTGGATCGCGCTCGATTTAAATGGCGGACCACAATCTTCGAACGGGCACCTTGCGATTAGTGTCGGCGGCGGCATCGGCTTGCTGATGCTGATGAATACGTGGGGCGTGGTGTGGCGCGCGCAGAAGCGGCTGATTGTGTGGACGCGCGACAGCGTGGAGCAAGGCACCCCGATGCCCGCAGAAGCCGAGCGCCTGGCACGCTGGGCTTACATCGCGTCGCGCGTTGGATTCTGGCTGTCTTTCCCGATGCTCTTCTTCATGGGTGCCGCGGATCACTACCCGTTCCTCAGCAGCATCGCGGACTGAGGCACTCCAGCGTAACGGAGCGGCGATTTCGGGCGTCTAAGTGTTTAGAATCGGAGGCCCCATGATCTCCCGTCCTGGATTCGGGCTTTCCATGTTCCTAGCAGTGCTGCTCGTAGGACTTCCTGCTTTCGCGTTCGACGATCCGCTCACGTCCACGACCATTCGCGATGCATACATGCTGGGGAATCGCAAGGATTTCAAGACCGCCGAATTTTTCGCCCGGTATAAACATTTATTGCCGGCGCCGGAAACAGGGCCTCACGTGGCTGCGATTAGCGTGGAAACACCGTATGGCCAGGTGGTCGAGTTGGGCGAAGCAGCACTAAACACGGACATTCAAGGAGCCGAGGAGGAATGGACGGGAAAGACGTTCCCGTTTATTGTGCGCGTGGGAGTCGATCTGACGGATACCTATCCGGGGCCGCCTCCTTGGAATCCACGCGCGCCAGGCCTGCCTCTACCAAATTTCGAGCGCGATTTTGAAATTCAGCTTGTTCAAAACGAAAAGAAAATCCCCGCGAGGTCCTCTCAAGTCTACTTACTTTATTCCGATGGCGTCGCGAACACCTACCAAATCTCAGGAGTTATCATCGAATTGCGGTACGACACTGAGTCAGTCGACCCTTACAGCGAAGCGACTATCACGGTTCACACTCCAGACGATCAGCGCGTCGAAACGAGCTTTGACTTGGGTCAGCTTCGGTAGTGTCGGATTTCCTCGAGGTTTCAGGATCGCCAGCGTAGCGTGACGGAGCCGTCCATGGGATGGCGCATCGGCGTTCCCGTACGCTGGGATTCCAGATATGCAGATTTCAGCTCGAAATACCAGCGCGCCTGACGGTCAGCATCATCCACCAGCATCATGCGGTCGCCGTATTGCAACCCGATCGCCTGTTTTTCGATCACTTCCACATCCTGGCGAATAAAACGCGGCCCCAACACATGAATGATGAACGAGACAACCGGAAACCACGGAAGAATATTCCACGCGGCACAGAAATCAAGGCGACAGAGATTCTGCCGGATGGGCGTGACGGTTGTGCGGCTCGATAACCAATAGCGGCCGGCGCGAATCACTTCAAAACGTTGATTGGGCAGGACGAAATCAATCGTTGTGGTAGCGGGTTCGCCGGTGATCAGCTTCAGGATCTTGTACGGCGCGCTGTTGGCCGAGGGCGCATGCGGGCTCATGCGAAATCCGTTCGAAATCGGCTCGAACTGCTTCGATTTTTCGCGAATGCTGTGGCGCGACCGCCACCACCAGGCCTGATGCACGAACGGGCCGTGTGCCGGATCCATCAAGCCGATAATTCCGTGGTCCACCGTGCACGGCAAGTCGGCCGAGAGATGGGCGATCTTGTAGTGCTCGCTAAAAGTGGGCAGACGCGGCGCTTCAGGTAAGTTGGCTTGCTCTTCAGCCGGCATCGGCCGCCCTTCCGGGCTCGTCATGAACGCCCAGACATACCCGTCGTGCTCCGCACATGGAAAGCTGCCTGCGTGGATTCGTTCGCATTTCACGTTCGAATCTTCCGTAAGAGACGGGATCACCCGGCATTCGCCGGTGTGAGCGTCAAACTGCCAGCCATGATAGGCGCACTCGACGGCTTTACCGTCAAATTGGCCGAATGAAAGCGGAAACGCGCGATGCGGGCACACGTCGCGGAGCGCGAATGGCTTGCCGACAACATCGCGTCCGAGGACGAGCGGAACATTGAGAAGCATCGCGCGCACGAGCTTGCGTCCCGTCACTTGCTCGCTGCGTAGCGCGGGATACCAGAATCCCCACAAAAACTCATTCGAGGAATCCGCCGAATTGAGATTCGAAGGGGAACTCATCCTATCAATTGTGGCTCAGGCGACGGCACTTTTGGCATAGCGATTCCGCCATCGTAGTACATCGCCGTATATTCGCAAAGATTCAGGCAGGCCGTCGCCGGGTGACGCCTTGACACTTCAAGGGGCGAACCTTAGCATCGAATATTGCCCGCGTGCCGGCGTAGCTCAGTGGTAGAGCGAGGGTCTCATAATCCCTAGGCCGTGGGTTCGATTCCCCCCGCCGGCACCATGTCCCACCACACCTAACTGAATCACTCTTAGCGATAGGAAAGCATTTTACTCTGGCAATTCGGGAGCTGAAGTCATTCGTCCTTTGCAGGTTACAGCATGCCACCTCGACCGTTAATGGTTTGCCCCGATAGCCAATTCATTGCTCGCACCGTATTGTGTGGAGAGTTCGAGGATTGAACGATTCAAGGAGGAGTCATGCTAGCTGCCATAGCCGGTGTATTGCTTGTGTTGTGGTTGCTTGGATTTGTCGCATTTCACGTGACCTTCGGAGCGATCCATTTGCTGCTTGTGATCGCAGTCGTCTTGTTCATCGCGCATTTTCTTACGGGACGGAGCGCGGCTGTTTAGGTAAGAAAGCCAATGATTGGCCTTCCAGAGCTCCATCTAGCTCTGCCAATCGTGGCTGCAATTATTGTTTGTGAATTGGCCTCACTTGCGTTTTTATCGTTTGCCAGTCTGTACTTCAATTTATACCGATACGCGAAGCGGTTGGCCAAGCGAACAATGGTGCAAAGTGGGGCCGATCAGGGTTTTTCGGAGCTTGAGCGGTCGTTGCCGCCTTTGGGGTTACCTGAACTCAAGAGCTCTTCGATCATTCCGACCATGGGAAAGGCATTCGTCTTGGATACCACGGAGCGAATGCCTACTTCGTGAGCGTGCTTTTCCAAGTCTGCGCTGGCGTGCTGCGTGAATAGCACGACGGGAACGGCTGGCGCTATTTCGGCCATGCGGCGTGCCGTCTCAATTCCGTTGATGCCGGGCATTTGAAAATCCAAGATCACGATGTTCGGACGCAGTTCTTTGAACATCTCCACAGCAGAAGCGCCGTCCGCAGCTTCGCCGCATATTTCCCAATCCGGATTGGCTTGCAGGACGGTGCGCAGAGATCTTCGCACCAGTTCGCTATCGTCCACAATCAGGAACCGCGTGCGCATCTGAATCCTTGCTCCAGCTTCGCTGGTTTTTGAAATCACGCGCCGATCACCGCCATGCTCGCTACGGGAAGTAATGCCGTGACAGTCGTTCCGTTTTCATTGGATTGAATGTCGAGTGTTCCGCCCAGCTCCCTCACACGTTCCCGCATGCCGCTTAAACCCACACCGTGATTGTTGCCTACCAACATTGAAAGCCGGTGGTCGAACGGGATTCCCTTGCCCTCGTCGCATACCTGCACACTAAGCGATTTATCGCGAGCCGGCCAGATGCGAATGAGAGCCGTCTTGCTCTCGGAGTGGCGATATACGTTCGTAAGGCATTCCTGCACAATCCGAAAAATCGAAATCTCCATTGTGGGAGGCAGCCTTCCAATTTCCGGGGAAAGCTCCACGGTAACTTTCACGTTACTCCGTTCGCCAAACCCCTCGGCGAACATCCTGATTGCCGGCAAGAGGCCGATTTCATCGAGTAGCGGAGGATGCAGGAGATGCGAGATCGTGCGCGTCTGCTTCGAAAGCTGTTCGATTAGCTCGGTGTTCTGGCGCAGGGCTTCGCCCGCTTGAGGGCTTAGTTTGTCTGCTTGCTGGTAAACCAAACCGTTATTCATCGAAAGCGCCGCGAGCAGCGGCCCCACACTATCGTGAAGATCACGGGCAATGCGCCGGCGCTCCTCATCCTGAGTCGTGATCAAGCGGGCGGAAAGAGCACGCAAATCACGGTTGAGCATTTCAAGCTGATAGGTCTTGCGATGGAGATCGGCAAAGACGCGCACCTTTGCGCGTAACAGTTCGGGAACGATTGGAACGGCGATGTAATCCACGGCGCCGCGCTGATAGGCTTTGAGGCGGTCGATATCCGTAAGGTGTACCGCGGAAATGAAAATGATCGCCGTATTTTGAAAGCGCGGGTGCTGGCGGATCATATCGGCGAGCTCGAAGCCGTCGAGCTCGGGCATACTGACGTCCATTAGCACCACGGCGACGTTCGTCTTCAGCAGATGGTCAAGCGCCTCTTTTCCTGAACGCGCCTGGATTAGATTCTCATTCAGCTCGTTTAGTATGGCTTCGTACGTAACCAGTTTGCCAGGCTGGTCATCCACCATGAGAATGTTGACCTTCTGGTGCTCAACCATTTCCTTTCCTCACCTCGCTCGCGCAAAATCTAGCACAAGCCAAGCTCCAGAAACAAAACTCACGAACCACAACGTCGTTTTACCGATGGAACCACATTCGCAACGCCGAGAGCAATTGCTCCGTGTTCACCGGTTTTGCCAAATATTCTGACGCACCAGCTTCGAGACATTTTTCGCGATCGCCTTTCATGGCTTTCGCAGTCAAAGCCACGATTGGCAGTCGCCGGAACGAAGGATTCCGGCGGATAATCTGCATCGTCTCGTACCCGTCCATGTCCGGCATCATGATGTCCATCAAAACGATGGCGACATCGGAGGTGGACTCGAGCGTGGCGATGGCCTCTCTGCCAGTGCCCGCCGTTAAGACCGACATTCCCCGGCGCTCGAGAACACTGCTGAGAGCGAAGATATTTCGCACGTCGTCGTCCACCACCAACACTTTTTTCCCGACAAGCGCTTCGTCGGAATGGTGCAAGAGATCGAGCATCTTCTGCTTTTCGGCGGGAAGATCGGTGACCACTCGATGCAGGAAGAGCGCGGTTTCGTCGAGAAGTCTTTCCGGCGATTCGACGCCTTTCACGACCACGCTGCGCGCCAGCATATGGAGACGCGCATCTTCTTCCGGCGAGAGATCTTTCCCGGTGAAGACCACGACCGGCAGGTGACTGAGCATCGGGGTATCGCGGAAGCGCTCCAATATTTCGAATCCCGACATATCCGGGAGGCGAAGGTCGAGCACCACGCAATCAAAGGGTTGGTCACCAAGAGCCGCAAGCGCTTCAGAACCTGTCGCCGCCAGCTCCACATCAATATCCTCGTAGCCTAGAAGCTCTCGGATACTGAGTTGTTCGGCGGGATTGTCCTCCACAACCAAAAGCCTCTTGCGTCGGGGCGTTGTGTATTCTTTTATGCGCGACAACGCCATCTCAAGCTGCTCGGGCGTGGCTGGTTTGGTCACATAGGAAAACGCTCCGCGCGCCAGACCGTGCTGCCTATCTTCGTCGAGCGTCAGCATCTGAATCGGAATATGCCGCGTGCGCGGATCCTGCTTTAGATGATTGAGCACCGTCCAGCCCAGCATATCCGGCAAAAAGACATCGAGAGAAACGGCCGTCGGATGAAATTCCTGGGCGAGAGCCAACGCTTCCGCACCGCGTGTGGCCACCAGAACTTTGAACCCTTTTTCGCGAGCCAGATCGCAAAGCACAGTCGCAAAATACGGATCATCTTCGACGATCAAGAGAGTCGCATCGTCCGGCTGAAGGTTTTCGCGGTCATCTTTGACCGTGATTTGCTCGATGGCGCGCTTCGAAGCGACAGCAGTAGCCAATTGTCCGGGCGTTGTGGTCATCACGGACGCCTTAGCGTCCGCGCTGGCAGCACCCGTCGAAGGACCTACGTAGGTTTGAGGCAGATAAAGCGTGAACGTGCTGCCCTCGTCCGGTGTGCTGCGAAGCTGAATTTCACCACCCAATAAGCCCGCGAGTTCACGGCTAATCGCCAGACCCAGGCCGGTACCGCCGTACTTGCGGCTCGTCCCCGCGTCCGCCTGCTGGAAGGCCTCAAAGATAATGCGCTGTTTCTCGGGCGGAATTCCGATGCCCGTGTCGGTAACTTCGAACGCGACAACCGAGGCTGATCTTGCGAGGACCGGATGGCCCTCGCTCCAGCCGGTTTCGGCCGCAAATACGGAAAGCCGTACACCGCCCTTTTCCGTAAATTTAAAAGCGTTGGAAAGCAGATTCTTCAGCACTTGCTGCAGACGCTTCGAGTCGGTGACTAGGCTGCGGGTCAGGTTCGGATCCATCTTCACTTCGAAGTTCAGCCGCCGGTTTTCTGCTTCGTGGCGGAATGGACGAGCGATCATGTCCAGCAGGCTGGCGAAGAAGACTTCCTCCGCCTGTACCGACACGGTGCCCGATTCGATCTTCGACAGGTCCAGAATGTCCGTAATCAAGTTCAGAAGATCGGTTCCCGCGCCGTGAATCGTGCGCGCAAATTCCACCTGTTTTGTCGTCAAGTTCTTATCCGGATTGTCAGCGAGCTGCTGGCCAAGAACCAGGATGCTATTGAGAGGAGTGCGCAACTCGTGCGACATGTTGGCGAGGAACTCTGACTTGTACTTGGAGGTGAGCGCCAGCTCCTTGGCTTTCTCTTCCACCGCGCGGCGGGCTTGCTCGATTTCCTGATTCTTGCGTTCCACTTCGACGTTCTGTTCGGCCAACTGCTGCGCCTTTTGTGCAAGCTGCTCGTTAGTCTGTTGCAACTCGGTCTGCTGCGTCTGGAGTTCAGTCGCCAATTGCTGCGATTGCTTCAGTAGGCCTTCCGTCTGCATCGTGGCCTCAATGCTGTTGAGCACGATGCCGATGCTGGAAGTCAGTTGGTCCAAGAACGCGAGGTGAGAAGCCGTGAATACGCGCAACGAAGCAAGTTCGATCACGGCCTTTACGCGATCCTCGAACAAGATCGGGAGCACGATGATGCTTCGTGGCACGGACTGGAACAATCCAGAGCGGATCGGAATCGCATCTGCGGGTACGTCCGTGATCAGCATGCGCTGTTTTTCGGCGGCGCATTGCCCCACAAGTCCCGTTCCCAAGTGTAGCTGGTGCGCATGCCCATCCGGGTCGCTGTCTGCGAAAGCAGACAAGAGAACCATCGTTCCCGATTCTTCTGACTCCATCTGATAGATAACGCCCTGCTGAGCGCTAACCAGCGGTGCGAGTTCGGACAAGAGCATGCGTCCCACAGTCGTCAAATCGCGTTGCCCTTGCAACATACCGGTGAAGCGCGCGAGGTTCGTCTTGAGCCAGTCCTGTTCGTTATTCCGATCGGTGGTGAGCCGGAGGTTATCGATCATCGTGTTGATGTAGTCTTTTAGTTCGGCTACCTCACCGCTCGCTTCTACTTGAATTGACCGGGTCAGGTCGCCCTTGGTAACGGCCGTCGTCACTTCCGCAATTGCGCGTACCTGGTTCGTCAGGTTATCTGCCAGCAGGTTCACGTTACCGGTCAGGTCTTTCCATGTGCCGGCGGCGCCGGGCACGTTGGCTTGTCCACCGAGGCGGCCTTCCACACCTACTTCTCGGGCCACGGTCGTCACTTGATCGGCGAAGGTGGCCAGCGTGTCCGTCATGTTGTTAATGGTGTCGGCCAGCGCTGCCACTTCGCCTTTCGCGTTCACTGTAAGCTTCTTCGTCAGCTCTCCGTTTGCAACGGCCGTCACCACCTTCACAATTCCGCGCACCTGCTCGGTGAGGTTTGCGGCCATTACGTTGACGTTGTCGGTCAGGTCCTTCCACGTACCGGCTACGCCCGGCACTTGCGCTTGGCCGCCCAGCTTTCCGTCGGTGCCGACTTCGCGCGCCACGCGCGTTACTTCAGCGGCAAACGCGTTGAGCTGGTCCACCATCGTGTTAATCGTGTTCTTCAGTTCGAGAATTTCGCCCTTCACGTCTACAGTGATTTTGCGCGAGAGGTCGCCGCGCGCTACGGCCGTGGTTACTTCCGCGATGTTGCGCACTTGGCCGGTCAGGTTGCCGGCCATCGCGTTCACCGAGTCCGTAAGGTCTTTCCAGGTTCCGGCCACGCCTGTGACGTTGGCTTGACCGCCGAGCCGCCCTTCGCTCCCGACTTCGCGCGCTACGCGAGTAACTTCCGCGGCGAAAGAGCGCAACTGCTCGACCATCGTGTTCAGCGTTTCTTTGAGCTGCAGGATTTCTCCGCGGACGTCCACCGTGATCTTGCGCGACAAGTCGCCGCTCGCGATCGCGGTCGCCACTTCCGCGATGTTTCGCACCTGACCCGTCAGGTTGCTGGCCATGAAGTTCACGTTATCCGTCAGATCCTTCCACGTGCCGCCAACGCCGGGCACCTGCGCCTGGCCGCCCAGTTTTCCTTCGGTTCCGACTTCGCGAGCCACGCGCGTCACTTCTCCGGCGAACGCGTTGAGCTGGTCCACCATCGTATTGATCGTGTTTTTCAACTCGAGAATTTCGCCCTTCACGTCCACCGTGATCTTGCGCGAGAGGTCTCCTCTCGCCACGGCCGTAGTCACTTCCGCAATGTTGCGTACTTGCGCCGTCAAGTTACCGGCCATCGAGTTAACAGAATCGGTGAGGTCCTTCCACGTACCCGCGACGCCCGGCACGTTTGCTTGTCCGCCGAGCCGCCCCTCGCTGCCGACTTCGCGCGCCACACGCGTTACTTCTCCGGCGAATGCGTTCAGCTGGTCCACCATCGTGTTGATGGTTTCTTTCAGCAGCAGAATTTCACCGCTGACGTTCACGGTAATCTTCTTGGAGAGGTCACCGCTCGCGATGGCCGTCGACACTTCGGCGATGTTGCGCACCTGGCCTGTCAGGTTGCTGGCCATCGAGTTCACGGAATCGGTGAGGTCTTTCCAAGTGCCGCCGACGCCGGGCACCTGCGCCTGGCCTCCCAACTTTCCGTCGGTTCCAACTTCGCGCGCCACGCGCGTCACTTCGGACGCGAATGATCGCAACTGGTCCACCATCGTGTTGAGAGTGTCTTTGAGCTCGAGAATTTCGCCCTTCACGTCCACTGTGATCTTGCGTGAGAGGTCTCCTCTCGCCACCGCCGTAGCCACTTCCGCAATGTTTCGCACCTGCCCGGTCAAGTTGCTGGCCATGAAGTTCACGTTGTCGGTCAAGTCTTTCCACGTGCCACCCACTCCGGGGACTTCGGCTTGACCGCCCAACTTGCCCTCGGTGCCGACTTCGCGCGCCACGCGCGTCACTTCTCCCGCGAATGCGTTCAGCTGGTCCACCATTGTGTTAATGGTGTTCTTCAACTCGAGAATTTCGCCCTTCACATCCACCGTGATCTTGCGCGAGAGATCGCCTCTCGCCACCGCCGTCGTTACTTCTGCGATGTTTCGCACTTGGCCAGTCAGATTGCCGGCCATTGAGTTCACTGAGTCGGTGAGGTCTTTCCACGTTCCGGCGACGCCGGGCACGTTGGCTTGTCCACCGAGCCGGCCTTCGCTGCCAACTTCGCGCGCCACGCGCGTCACTTCTCCGGCGAACCGGTTCAGCTGGTCCACCATCGTATTCAGCGTTTCTTTGAGCTGTAGAATTTCTCCGCGGACGTCCACCGTGATCTTGCGCGAAAGGTCGCCGCTCGCAATGGCGGTCGCCACTTCCGCGATGTTTCGCACCTGGCCCGTCAAGTTGCTGGCCATGAAGTTCACGTTGTCGGTCAGGTCCTTCCACGTTCCTCCGACGCCGGGCACTTGCGCTTGGCCGCCCAGTTTTCCTTCCGTGCCGACTTCACGAGCTACACGCGTTACTTCTCCGGCGAACGCGTTCAGCTGGTCCACCATCGTGTTGATGGTGTCTTTCAGCTCGAGAATTTCGCCCTTCACGTCCACGGTGATTTTGCGCGAGAGGTCGCCGCGCGCCACGGCCGTAGTCACTTCCGCAATGTTGCGCACCTGCGCGGTCAAATTGCCGGCCATCGCGTTGACAGAGTCCGTGAGGTCCTTCCACGTTCCCGCCACACCGGGCACGATTGCCTGTCCGCCAAGTTTTCCGTCCGTACCGACTTCGCGCGCCACGCGCGTCACTTCCGATGCGAACGACCGCAGCTGATCCACCATCGTGTTGATGGCTTCCTTCAGCTGCAGAATTTCACCGCGGACGTCCACCGTAATTTTGCGCGAAAGATCACCGCTCGCCACCGCGGTTGCCACTTCTGCGATGTTGCGGACTTGGCCCGTCAAATTGCTGGCCATGGAGTTCACTGAGTCTGTGAGGTCCTTCCACGTTCCTGCCACGCCGGGGACCTGCGCTTGTCCGCCAAGTTTTCCATCGGTTCCCACTTCGCGCGCCACGCGCGTCACTTCCGAAGTGAAAACGCCGAGCTGCTGAATCATCGTGTTCACGATTGTGGCCGAGCGAAGGAATTCGCCCTCAAGTGGCCGGCCGTCAACGTCGAGCTGCACTGTTTGCGTCAGATTGCCTTTCGCCACGGCGGCGATGGCGCGTGTCACCTCTGTTGTGGGGCGCAGCAAGTCATCTACAAGCGTGTTGACCGAAACTTCCATTTCTCCCCAAGCAGCTTTGGGAAGATGGAAACGCATTCGCTCTCGCGTTCGCCCTTCCTTTCCTACCACCTGTCCTACGCGCTTTAGTTCCTTTGCCATTTGCTGGTTCGCGGCGACGATATCGTTGAATGTGTCGGCGATCTTGCCCGCCAGCCCGGTCCAATTTCCAGGCAGCCGGACGGAGAAATCTCCGTCGCGCATAGTCTGCAGACTTGCAAGGATCACGCTCATATTGGCGGCCACAAGCTCCGCGCCGGCCACAGTCTGGCCATTATTTTTGGCCAAAGGCTCCGCCTCCACCGTTGCGGTAGCTGTTGTTTTGTCAGTTCTCTTCATACCTCTTCTCCCAACTGAGAAATATCAGAGGCGACCTATTGTGATTTTGCGACGCTGTGATACGACGGGTCATGAGTCATGAGCGCTTGAAGTCTGCATTGGCTTGGGTTTAGCAGCCACGCGCTACGAGCGGAAGTTCCTCATTTGGACATACTCAACTGGACTGCAATCTGTAGTTCTTAGCACAAACTTACCCTGACCTACCTACAGTGATTAATGTATTTAGGGGCTCTGTTGGCTTTTTCGCGAACTTCGAGGAATAAAATCAGAGGGTTTATGGGGACTCGACTGGCGGTCACGTTTTGGAGAAATCTGCGAGAAACGGAGAGAGGAGGCCCTGTAGGCCTCCTCTCTCCATTACCAAGAACGATACTAGCTCGTGCTGCCCGACGATGTGCGCCGCACCTGTGGCTCGCCCGCCGGATAATCGGATGACGATTCGCCGGTCGAGGAAATGTCCTCCGCGCCCGTATTCTTCATGATTTCCTTGGCTCGCTTGATTTCATCAGAAGTATCACAGTGAACGGACAGAAGGATCCCGCCCTTCTTGATTCGTCCTTCGTATCGTTTCGCTTCGTACTCCGGAATTCCGAGTCCAATTAACGCGCCCGTGAACCCGCCAACCGCGCCGCCAACTCCGACTCCGGCAAGAGCCGCCATGATCGGTCCGGCCGCGATAAACGGTCCCACACCCGGTATCGCGATTGCGCCGATTCCGGCAAGCAAACCGAGCGCGCCTCCTACCACCGCGCCGGAACCTGCGCCGGTAGCCGCGCCCTCTGGCGCCTTCGTGGCTTTCTGAGTTCCAATTTCCTTGCCGCCGAGATTGTCGGGAAGTAACGCGGAGATATCGACTGCGGGAAATCCAGATCTTACGAATGTATCTGTGGCGCTATCGGCGCTCGGCAAGCTTGAATAAATTCCGAATACCGCCGTCTTTTTTCCTGACATGTTCAACACTCCTTTATTGTAATTGGGGTTGCGTTCAAACAGCTTTTACTGCGATTGCTTCGGCGGAGCCACTTCAAGTTGATTTGTCACATTGTTCGCGCCCGCGATTGCAACAGCCTTGGATTCGATGGCAGCCTTTTCGTCTTCAGATCGAACTGGACCTTTCAAGGTAACTTTGCCGTCTTGCGTGATCACTTTGATGTTGTGGGCGTAGGTCGAAAGCGACTTGTCTTTCATGATAGAGCTTCGAATTTCCTTGGTAATGTTGCGGTCGGCAGCATTCATCTTTTGCTGATCGGCCGTCGTGGCTCCCTTGTTCGAGTCACCCTGGTTCGTTTTCGTGTTGTCCGGTGCGTTTTGCTGCGCACGAACTTGCGGGCCGCCGCCCAACCACAAGCTCACAACCACGCCCGCAGCTAACAGCCAGCCCTTCGATATTCTTGGTGCGTTAGCCATTTCGTCCCACCTCCAGCGAAAAGTCGATTCTTCTTTCCAGCTTAAGGAAGACTATTGTCGGTTCATTACTTTCACCATACGGAGAACGGCGTAGATTGATGGATGGGGCGCAGTAGATTGGTCTGCCTGAAGTTATAGTGTTCAACCTGCGTTCTAATGGGCGCCGACGGGGATAAAAACCGTACAGGGAATCATTCATCGTCCTAGTCCTAAGAATGTATGTGAGCTTAAGACAGGGTGCCGCAGAATAGTCCCAAGAAGACAAATTCGCTTCAAACTTGAAGGAGGCGCCTTGAAACCAACATCGCTTGCAGGGCTCGTGCTGATCGCATTAGGGGTAATTGCGCTGGCCTATCAAGGAATAACTTACACAACGCACAAAAAGGTCTTGGATGTCGGACCGATCCAAGCAACTAAAACAGAGCACAAAACGGTTCCCTTGCCTCCGATTTTCGGCGGAGTGGCTCTTGTCGGCGGAATCATACTCATGATGGCGGGCGCAAAGGAAGCCTAAGCATATCCGTTTCGCGCACCGGCTAGGCCAAACCACTAGCGATGTCTAAGTTCAACGACTCGGTGAATTAACCTAAAACGATCCGAATTCTGTGTACCGCCCCGTCGTCTAGTAGCGGAATATTGGCCGATCCCGCTTGTAATTTTCCGTCGAGCTCCGAAATCGCCACTCCGCGAGTAACTCCCGAGGGATTTTCTATTTTTATTTTGTAGACCGCCGAGTGGTACTTGAACTCGATCGAGTAACCGGGCCAGTTTCGAGGAATACAAGGATCGATCGAAAGCGTCATCCCGCGCAGACGGAATCCGAGAATCCATTCGATGCCCGCGCGGTAAAGCCAACCGGCTGACCCTGTGTACCATGTCCAGCCGCCACGCCCCACATGCGGCGCCTCGGCATAAATATCACCGGCTACCACGTAAGGCTCTACTTTGTATCTCTGCACGCCGGCTCGAGAACTGGTGCGAAGGACCGGACTGATCATGCGAAAAAGTTCCGCGGCTTTGTCGCCATCGCTGAGCGCCGCGAATGCAATGGCCATCCACGTCGCCGCATGGCTGTACTGCCCGCCGTTTTCTCGGATTCCCGGCAGATAACCCTTGATGTAGCCGGGATCATGATCCGGATGGTTGAAAGGCGGCGTTAAAAGCAGAATCAAGCTGTCCTTTGCTCGCACCAACTGCTTTTCCGCGGCTGCCATCGCACGCACTCCGCGTCCAGGCTCGGCAGCGCCGCTCATAACTCCCCAGGTCTGCGCGATCGAATCGATTCGGCATTCCGCGTTCTGCGCGGACCCGAGCGGCGTGCCATCGTCGAAATAGGCTCGCCGGTACCAGTCGCCGTCCCATCCTTCGCGTTCGAGCGCCGCCTTCAAAGCGCTCACGTGCAGCCGCCAGGCTTCCGCGCGTTTACCCTCGCCTCGTGCATCCGCGATCTTGGCAAACTCCCAAAGAACCGTGTGCAAAAACCAGCCAAGCCAGACACTTTCCCCTTTTCCATCCTGGCCTACGCGATTCATCCCGTCGTTCCAATCTCCAGTGCCCATCAACGGAAGACCATGCGCTCCTGACGAGAGGCTGCGATCGAGGGCTCGCGCACAGTGCTCGAACAAGCTCGCCCGAACATTCGAGATGCGAGGTTCGAAGTACGACTCTTTTTGGCCTTCTGCCAACGTGTCGCCTTCAAGAAACGGAATCATTTCTTCGAGAACAGCCATGTCACCCGTCGTCTCGATGAACTGAATCACAGCGTAAGGAAGCCAAAGTAGATCATCGGACATGCGCGTGCGGATGCCTCGTCCGCTTGGCGGATGCCACCAGTGCTGAACGTCGCCTTCGACGAATTGCCGCGATGCCGCGCGCAGCAAATGATCGCGAGCCACGCTTCGTTTCGCTACGCCCAGCGCTATCACGTCCTGCAACTGATCACGAAAACCGTATGCGCCGCTTAATTGATAAAACGCAGCACGCGCCCACACCCGGCAACTAAGCGTTTGGTAGAGCAGCCAGCGATTCAGCATCAGATCCATGCCCGGATCGGGCGTGCTCACTTGCACTGCTCCCAGCGGATCGTCCCAGCGGCGCGTGGCATCCAACAAAACCTGGTCGAGATCGGCGCTGCGACAACGCTTGATCAACTCACGCGCCTGGTCTCGGTTTTCAGCCTGACCCAGCAAGAAAGCAACTTCTGCGCGCCCCCCGGGCTTCAATTCAATGATTGTTTGAAGCGCAGCACAGGGATCAAGACCAGCGCCAACCCTTTGCGAGAGCGACGTGCTTCGTTCCAGCGCCGCAGGCCGATCCGGTCCGCCGTTCCGGCCGAAAAACTCAGAGCGGTCCGCGGTATAGGACGTCTGCCGGCCGCTAAGATCCGCAAATGCGACGCGGCCGCCAAATTCGCCTGCCCATGCGCTCCTCGCCATCAACGCGCCGGTCATCGCGTCAATTTCGGTGATGATGTAGGGCGCGGTTGCGCTGCGCGAGCTCCCCAGTACCCACTCAGCATAAGCGGTGACCGAAAGACGCCGGGCGCGCCCGGAAGTATTTTGCAAGACGAGCCGCGAGATTTTGATCGGGTCATCCGCAGGGACAAATTGCAGCAGCTCATGGGTTAGGCCATGCGATTCGTGCTGGAAACGTGTGTATCCCTGGCCGTGCCGCGCCATATACGTGGCCGTATCGGCGCGAATCGGCAGCGCCGTCGGGCTCCAGACCTCGCCAGTATTTTCGTCACGGATATAGATCGCTTCGCCCGGCGTATCGACCACGTGATCGTTGGACCAGGGCGTGAGCTGATTTTCGTGGCTATTAACCGCCCACGTAAATCCGGCACCGGACTCAGACACGATGAATCCGAACCCTGGATTCGCGATGACGTTGATCCAAGGCTCGGGCGTTCGCAGCCCTGCATCGAGAATCGTCACATACTCCCGGGTATCCTCGCTGAAGCCACCGAATCCATTGAAAAACTGCAGCCGCTCTCGCGGCGCTGGAACTTCACCGTATCTACCTGGACGGGCGGCGCGTGCCGGCGCAAGAATATTCGGCTCGCGAACCTGGGCTCTGGACATCTGCTCGGAGAGTGTGCCGCGGCGGCTCAAAAGGACCACGCGGGCAATCACCTGCAGTTGCGCTCGCGCCGTCGGAGTAAGTAAATCACCGCGCAACAAAAAAATCTTCCCGCTCACCGAGCTTGTATCGGGCGAGAGCCTCAACTGGCTGCCGCGCACCACCGCCTCGAGTGAGCCTTGCAATTCTTGAACGTACGACGCAGCCCTTTCGTTGATTATCACCACGTCTGCCGACAGCTGTTTCATGCGCCAATATTCGTGCGCTCGCAACAATTGCCGGATGAGCTCAAAATCTTCCGTGTCGTCAATTCGCGCCAGCACAATTGGCAAGTCCCCTGAGATTCCCTGCGCCCATAATGTGGATCGTTCTAGGGAACTTGCGCTCAACACATCCGGAGGCGGGCGCAACGACGGATCGGAGTAGAGGACGGCGTTTGCAAGCCTTTGGAAAAGATGAGCTTCATCCGGGCTAATTCCCAGATGCTGAAGCTGTACCTGAGCCTGAGTCCAGGCCAGCGTTCGAGATCGTTCATACGATCGGGCGTCGTGATATTTATCAGCGAGGTCCAAAACCTCGTCACGAGTGGAGGCCACGACTGTCGAGTAGATCAGGTGCGCGGTTTTGCCCGGCGGAATATGCACAGTCATCCTGAGCGACATCGCTGGATCGAGCACAGGGCCCGCCGTGTTCGAAAGTGGCCGCCCGTCTAGAACCGAAACTGGATTCCGAGAACTCCGTGTTCGCCCAAGAAATTTTGCGCGGTCCGTCTCGTATTGCAGTTCTCCGATGGTCTCAGCCTCTGAAACCAGCACATGTGCCACCCAGACAGAGGGCTCTTCCTCCGAGCGCTTGCGGCGCGTGGCGACAATCGCTCCCACATCGGAAACAAACTCCGTCTCGACGAACAGGTTCGCAAAAGCTGGGTGAGCCACGTCGGCAGCCTGCGAGATGAGCGACAATTCGGCATAGGAAGTCACTTGAATGTCGCGCGCTCGCACGCCCAGATTCGTGATGGACACGCGCCGAACTTCGGCATCGTCTTCGGACGATACGACGACCTCGAGCGAAGTACTCAAAGCTCGGTCACGTCGCGTAAACTCGGCGTGATCTTCGTAGAAGACGGCTTCGTAGGAATCTGGTTCCACTCCGACAGGCTGGTAGCCGGCGGACCAAACAGCCCCGGTCTGCTCATCTCGCAGAAAAATGTAGGTTCCCCAGCAGTCGCGCGTCGGGTCTTCTCGCCACCGAGTGATTGCAATATCGCGCCAACGGCTGTATCCCGAACCGGCCGCAGTCAACATCACAGAGTAACGGCCATTCGAAAGTAGCTGTGTCCTCGGGGTCGCATCGTGAGGCGTTCTGAATCGCCGCACCACAGGCGGAATCAGTTCGCGAACTTGCGCCGTTGCCGAAACTTCTTCAGCGCGCGGTCGCGCCACCAGTACATCGCGCGGCGTGCGCTCTTGGAGCAGCAGTTCGGTTGCCTGCACGATCGGTTCGAAATGAAACCGGCTTCTCATCACGCCGTCGCGTAAGGCGTTTGCAAAAGCCACCAGCGACATTCCCTGATGGTGTGCCATAAAGGCCCGCACCACCTCAACGTCTTTGCCCTCAGGCAACCGGCTGCTCGTATAGTCCAGCGCTTCGTAGAAACCGTAAGCGCCCAGTCCGCCTGCTCGCGCGAGAGCTGCAAAATTTTCCACCGCGGCCGTGGGGTCAACCATTGCTGCGAGAGCGGTGGCGTACGGCGCGATCACCAGATCCTGGCTCAGTCCGCGTTTGAGTCCGAGCCCCGGCACTCCAAAACTCGAGTATTGATATGTGAAGTCGATATCACGAGCGTAGTAGGCGGACTCTGAAACTCCCCACGGAACGCCACGCTCTGTTCCATATTCGATCTGCCGAAACACCACATTCATATCGGTCTGGCTGAGAATGCTTTCGGCGGGCGAACGCATCACCAGCGCCGGCATCAAATACTCAAACATTGAGCCGGACCATGAAATGAGTGCGGACCCATGTCCAACCGGCGTCAGCGCGCGGCCTAGGTGGAACCAATGCGATGAAGGCACGTCGCCTTTCGCAATGGCGATGAAGCTTGCCAAGCGAGCTTCTGACGCGAGCAAATCGTAGCAGCTGGAATCCAGACTTCCTTCAGCCGCCCGATATCCAATGGAAAACAGTTTGCGCGATTGATCGAAAAGAAAACTGAAATCCATCTCGTCGAAGAATCGCTTGCACTGCGTAGCCAGTCCTCGAAGGCGCCGATACAACTCGGTAGATTCTGCCTCGGACTTCTCGAATGCATCGATAAGCGCATCGATCCGGCCTAGAGCACTTAAATTCTTGTCTGCATCAGAATCTATCCGCCCTCGTAGCGTCGTGAGCTCACGTATGGACGCCTCGAATCGTTCCGGGGCTGTATCCAAAGTTGGAAGCCCCTTAAAAAATGGCTCGAGCGCGGCCCACACAGGTGCTTCGTCCTGGAAGCGCTGCGCCATCGCAGCAACTTCGTTTGGCCCTAGCCGGAGCCAGGGAATTAGAATCGTCGCATCCCGGTAATGGCTTTCGACGCACCCAAACACAGCATCAGCCCATGCTTGTACTTCCAGATCGGTCGCATCGCCGCGTTCTTGCACCAACGTCTGCGCTATGTCCGTAACGTTTCGTGCGTGCTCGCGTAGCTCAACGAGCCGCGCCGCCCAGTCCCGCGCATCCGCGGGAGGTTGGTCAACAAGTAGCCGCAAAGCTTCGACTGCATTGACGAGGTGCTTCTGCGTCACGGTCTGCGTGCGGCGAAGATCCGTGGTTTTCGGGAGCGCTTCTCGCAGGAGCTCAAGCGAATCCGCCAATCCTTCCAGGAAGCGCCCTTCGGACGACGGATTCTGGATTAGTTCGCGGCAGCCGTTGCAGAGCGCCAGCAAATGCCCCGCCATATTTCCGCTGTCAACAGTCGAGACATACTTGGGATCAAGCGGGCGGAGATCGCGTGTGCCGTACCAATTGTAAAAGTGCCCGCGGAATCGCTCCATTTGCCCTATCGTCTCGAGCGTCGCCTCCCACCGTTCCACAGCATCGCGTGTGCCGATCCATCCGAAGTCGCACGCCGCAAGCGTGGAAAGAAGGTACAGGCCGATATTCGTGGGCGAAGTACGGTGGGCTACCACGCCTTTCGGATCCTCTTGAAAATTGTCTGGCGGAAGAAAATGATCGGCCGCTGAGACGAAGGTCTCGAAGAAACGCCACGTCCTCCGCGAAACAGATCGAAGCGATTTCACCTCAGCTTTCGAAAGCTCCTCTAATCGAGGCGGCTTGGGAGGCAGGCTGATCCACCAGGCCACGGCGGGCGCGCTAGCCCATACGATTACGAAAGGCAAAGCGACGGAAAGAGCGGCGCGATGTCCCAGCGCGATAACAACGAGCGCACCGACCGCGAGCAACACGCTGCCTTTCATCCGCGCGAAAATTCCGAAAAGATTCAGATCTACCGTGCGTTTGGCGTGAGCGGCCGTCACCCATTCCAGTAGGTGCCTTCGCGTAACGAACAAGCGGACCAGAGTCCGCATGATCGCGTCTGACATCGACCAGGCCTGATAAGCCAGAAATACAATCGTCAAAGCGGATTGAGCGACCCCTAGAAAGAAATCGGAGAGAACATCGCGAAAATGGCTCCGCTTCGAAATTCCGCCCAGGCGTGTATTTAAGCCCGTCAGGAACGGGATGGAAGCTGGAATTAGGATGGTCGCAAGGGTGAATGCTGTCCAAGTCCAGGGTGAAACTTCGGGAATCAACCAACCCGCGACCAGCGTCAGAAACATCATGGGCGCGGAAAGACTGCGGCGCAGATTATCAATCATCTTCCAACGTCCGAGGGCGGGTATCCGAACTTTCGCGCTTTTCTCCGCCGGCGCACTGCGTAGCCCGAGAATCCAAGGCAGGAGTTGCCAATCGCCGCGCGCCCAGCGTTGATGCCGGGCAGCGGAGGCCTCGTAGTGCGACGGAAACTCGTCGAAGACTTCTATGTCCGTCGCCAGCGCCGTCCTCACAAAAATACCTTCGAAAAGATCGTGACTCAGAAGCGTGTTGTCACGCACTTTGCCGGCCAGCGCGGATTCAAACGCGTCAACGTCGTAGATTCCTTTGCCGGTGTAAGAACCCTCCCGAAAAAGATCCTGGTACACATCCGAAACAGCCGCTGCATAGGGGTCAATGCCGCTCGGCCCTGAGAAAATTCTTTGGAACAGCGACCCTTCTTGTTTCGTGGGCAGTGACGGTGTAATGCGCGGCTGCACGAGCCCATAACCGTCCACCACGCGCCCGTCATCCGGACTGAATTGCGGACGGTTCAATGCATGAGCCATCGTGCCCACTAAGCGGGCCACGGCTCCGCGCGGGAGCCGCGTGTCCGCGTCCAGCGTAATCACGTACCGTACGCCGGGCACCATCTCCGGCGCGCGCCCGCCGATCTCCATGAAAGACGTGGTTGTGGATCCGCGCAAGAGCTGGTTTAGCTCGTGCAGCTTTCCGCGTTTCCGCTCCCACCCCATCCATTTCTGCTCACTTTCATTCCAAAGGCGCTTGCGATGAAACAAGAGAAACCGGTCGCTACCGCCTTCCGGCCTGCTATATCGCTCGTTCAACGCGGAAATTCCCTCAAATGCTGCCGCTAACAGCTCGTCATCGCCCGGCTCAGTCTCGGTCGGTGCATCCGCCCAGTCGGTCAACAATGCGAATCGCAGATCGCCATCCGGGTTCGCTAGATAGTGAATCTCTAATCGCTCCACTTGCTCCTTCACGAATTCCTGCGAACTCAAAAGGGTCGGCATCACTACCATGGTGCGAAAATCTGCCGGTACACCCGCGCGAAATTCCATGCGCGGCAACGTGCGAGGCCCAAGCAAATCAGTCACGACCCGGTTGATAAGGGCAATCGCAAGATCCGATGCCGGAACAAGAGCCAAAAGACCGAACAGGACGAGGTATTTCGCGCTAAGACCCAATTCCTGAGCGTGAACAAGAGGAATTGCAGCAATAATGGCGGTCAATAAGGCGATGGTGCTCAAGTAGCCTGGAACAGCCGCTCGCACGTACAAACGCAGAATCCAGCGTCTCCAAGCCAGCTTGAAATCCAACTCCTTTTCGAACGAAAGGCGTCCATGCGAGATGAGGTAGAACCCCGGATCGGACTTTTTATCGTCGCTAGGATGTCCGTTGTGCTCAGGCTCCGCGCCTCCACGCTTCGCGCGCTGTACAGCGCGCCGGCCAATTTCGATCTCCGTGTAACGCGATCCCCGCGAGAGATCTTCAATCGCATGGCGGTACTGGTCGCGCGTTTCAAAATCCATCTCGCCAAAATTGCTGCCTTCTCTCAGAATTTCGTCCACTAAGCTGACGCTTTCAAAAAACGTCTGCCAATCAAATGCCGACGTCAGCCGCATGCTCGTGATGATGTTGCGCACCGTCACGCTCATGGCCGCTTGTTCCTGATGCTCCGCGCGGACCACCTCGTCGGCCGAAGAGCCTTGCGCGGAAAGCCGCTCGTCCAGCCACAACAGAATGGGTCCGACTCTCGGATCGAGATCGCGCAATCGCTGGACAAGCTGTACTGCAAAAGCGCGATCCAATGGTTTGCTCTCGAGGCTCCTTAGAACGGCTGCGGGCGCCACCGGTGGTGGGCCGCCGGTTCCGAGAAGGCTGTCCGCGATCTGGTCCGCTTCCTCGCGCGCCACTCGGCTCCGCACGATTCGTTCCGATACTCTGCGAAGGTTCTCCACCAGCACCACCCGCAACGTGATCGCCACCGCCCAGAGTTCGCCGATCGTGAGCGGTTGAACGCGCTGATAGGCCGCAATGAACCGCCGCAGTATTTCGGGATCGAAGCGGCTGTCCGTATGCGCTACATAAGCCCAGGCGACGCCAAAGACGCGGGGATAACCTTCCAGATGGCCGCCAGAAAGTTTGGGAAGCTTTCGATAAAACCCAGCAGGCAAATCGTCCCGAATCTCGCGCAGCTGTTCTTCGACGATATAGAAATTATCAATGAGCCATTCGGCAGCCGGTGTGATTGCCTGCTCGCGCGAAACAGCTGCGGCGGTCGCTTGGTAGTATTCGAGGAGAACGCGGCCGTTCTCCAAGACACGAGGGATCAATGGCCGGCCTTCACCTATGGTCTCAGTCACCGTCTGAGCCGCCGCCAGCGACTCGGCATGCTGCTCCAGCCGTTCCACGCTGAAGAGCTCGGCGCGAATCGGTTCTTCGTGCTCGGGAAACACCACTAGCGGCGAGTGAGACATGGTCTCTTCCTGCTCAAAGTTACTTCTGCGAAAGAAAAAGAGCTAGTGCACGCGCGAAAATTGGCGAGGATACTCGTGCGTTTAGAAGGATACAGCGGCTCAGGCGCACCTTCACAGCTTATTGGTGCGTCGACCCGGTTTATTTCTAGTCCCTGAAAGAGATCGCAAATAAGAACGATGGGGTATTGATGATCGCCGCAAAGCCTGTGCTTGACTAGGGCGGCCGCGTCTGTCGCTCGCTTGTGCGCGACGCGCCGCCTACAGTCGCCCTAGCCAGCCTTGCGCAAGTCGTCCGGCTCGCGCACCGCCCCACGTATGGGAGCTTGCGCCACTCGAACGGATTCACCGCGCTTCGAAATGGCGGCCTCTAGAATCCGCTCCAAATCCATCTTGCCATATGGATGACAAAGGAAATCAAACGCGCGGAGATTCAGCGCTGCCAGGTAGTCTCTATATTCCTGTGGACAAGACGGTTCGCACACCACAATGGCTGGAATCTCAACCGATTGCCGCTTCAAATGGCGAACCACGTCGCGGTAAGTGCCATCGATCAGCCAGAAACCGCAAAAACAGGCAAGCACGCCGTCTTTCTCAACCGCCGATCGCACCTCATCTACTCCCCGCGCCCAAATTGTTCTTACCGGATATCCCTGAAGCAGATCGCGCATACTTGCGCGGATCAAAGGATCAGCCGTCGCCACGAGCACCGTTGGGCGGGCGAGAGATGGTGCAACCGTTTCGACCATGTCATTTCGCGACACACGGGCGATGCTCTCTTCAGCCGCTGCCGGCTTATTCATCGGAAAGCCTTTCTATCTTGGACGAGAAGGAGAACGAAAATCGGCCCAGCCCTCCAACCTTGCTTTCACAAGGTCACCGAATTTCATCCTCCTCCCGTACCGCAATAATCGTGCAAACAAATCCCTTCAACAATACGGATTACGCGTTAGGACAAATCGGAATTTCCTGTAGTGATCCTGATTCGCGCTCTTAAAGGCAGACCCTGAATCCGAGAAAACGCGCTGGAACGCATTAACCCGCCCAGAATTCTGCGAATCTGGATTTAGTCTTTCTCGGCGAGGGCCACCGAGTTTTTGCTACGCTTCGACAATCTGATTTCGCACTGCGTAACGGACCAGTTCGCTCACGGTATGCAGTTGCAGCTTGCGCATGATATTGGCGCGGTGCGTTTCCGCCGTTTTTACGCTGATGCAGAGCGACGAAGCCACTTCCTTGCTGCTCTTTCCTTCCGCCAGCAATTGAACAATTTCCCGCTCGCGAGACGTCAGCCGGTCGCGCAACGAAGTGGGAAGTTCCGAGCGCATCCGGCCTTCCTTGAAATTCGTCAGCATTACCTCAGTTGCCCGCGGGGTCAGGAAGGGCTTGTGATTCGCGAGCGTCTCCACCGCGATAATCAGGTCGCGATCCGAGTCGGACTTCACGATGTACCCGCGAACCCCGGCCTCCAGAATATCCCGAATCAACTGGTCCGAATAATGTACGGACAAAATCAAAATCTCGGTGTTTGGCGACTCTTTGCGAATCCTTCGCGCAGCATCCACGCCGTTCAAATCCGGCATGCTGATGTCGAGAATCGCGATATCCGGCTTCAATTCTTGCGCCTTGGTGACAGCTTCCCGTCCCGTATGGGCCTCTCCGCAAATCTCCCATCCCGGATGCGACTGCAACATACCCTTAATACCGCGCCGCATGAGGTCGTGGTCGTCAGCGATTAGAATTCGGAGAGCTTTGGTCATCATTTACTCCTGCCGTTTCAAGATTTGCTGTTAATTATACAAGAGGTCGGCGATCAGGATCGGCCCGCGAAGTTGCCCAAAAATTGAACAAAAGCTGATCGCCTAAGTCAGTGGTACAGAAAATACCTACGTACCTTAGTCTGCTTTCCATCCCTGGCCTATCGGAGCCATCCTTTAGTACTCCTAGGTAGAATCCTGTATTTCCCACAGAATTTACGCGAGTTACGGAGCTGGCTCCGACTCGACAAGGGTCAGTCAATTGGGAGGCTCGATATAATCGTTGTGCCGCCGGGCTGGGACGTAACTTGCAACCAACCGCCGAGTTGCCTGATGCGCTCCCTCATCCCCCGAATACCCACGCCCAGCTGCCCGCCGCTGCTGTTGAGTGCAGCCAGCACGTCTTCCGGGATTCCCTTTCCATTGTCTGACACTTCCAAACGAACAATTCCCGGCCGCCGGCTGATGCGAACGCTGGCAGTATCGCTTCCCGAGTGACGGAATATATTTGTGAGGCTCTCCTGTACGACTCGGAAAAGTGTTCTCTCCACGATTTCGGCAAGCCGCTCGCGGCCAATTGAAACGTCCAACTCGACCTTCACCTTGCTTCGCTGTGTGAATCCGTCGATGTACCACTCTAATGCAGATCGCAGTCCGGCGTGATCGAGCGTCGGGGGGTACAAGAGGTACGACAGCGTACGGGTCTCGTCGGATGCCTTCTGTGAGAGATCGATTGCTTCGTGCAGCATTTCCGCGGCTGCCGCATCAATTTCGGAAATTCTCGCGCTGACTGCCGAAAGATGAATTACCAGCGCCGCCAGGCTCTGCCCGGTGCTATCGTGCAGTTCGCGCGCAATCCGGCGGCGTTCCTCGTCTTGCAGCTGGAGCAAACGCCCGGAGAGATTGCGGAGCGCCTCTTCGGCATCCTTGCGGGAGGTGATGTCTCGATTGATCTCGAGAATGCCAATCATCCGTCCCGTTTGATCGTGCTGCAACACTTGGCGGCTGGCTACATGGATTCGCTTTCCGTCTTTGGTCATGTGCACCAGCTCGCCTTCCCAGGAGCCTCGGCTAAGCAACTTTTCCTGCCAGTGATCGAACGGGTCGGGAAATTTCGTACTGAGGAGTTGATACGATATATTGCCGCACGCCTCGGCAGCGGACCAACCGTAGGTCTCCTGCGCCCCTCGGTTCCAAAACAAAATTACGCTGTCCACATCGCGAACAAGGATCGCATCGTGGGCGAGCTGCAATAATTCCGTCTGCTTTCTCAGATCCTCGATGGTTCGAAGCTGCTCCGTGCGATCTTCGATCGCAAGAAGCATCCGGCGCCCTGCGCCGTCATGGCTCGGGATTTGCCGGGCATTCAAAACCAGAAACTTCTGCCCGACCCCCGGAAAATCGTGGCCAATCTCGTAATTTTTCAATTTGGCTTTTTGCCGGACAACGTCCTTGAGCGACGCCAGCAACGCGGGAATGTCCCATTCCCCTCCGCCGAATTCGCCCAAAAGTCTGTTTTCGATCTCGTGGCGCGTAACTCGGAATGTCTCCAGGAAGGCTCGATTCGCGGAAACGATTCGCAAGTCCTCATCCAGAATTACAATGGACTCCCGAATCGTTTCGGCCATTGCCTCCGCATAGACCCTGGATTCGACGGCTTTCACTTTTTGATCATCAGTCTTCATAGGGATCAACGGCAGGCGCCGCCTCCGAATGGCTGGGATGCCTTGGATAAGAATACGTCTGCGCGGGAGAATTGGTTACTGCGGCAAAACTACCGGGCTTCCGATAGATTCTTGCCGCCGAAGAACGGCTTGTGTTGTCCGATCGTCTCAACAGCAGCTACAAGCCAGTTCGCTTGAGACTTCAGTAGGTAACCGCTCGCGCCCGCGTTCTTGGCTTCGCGGATCATCTGCGAGGATTCATGCTGTGTGAATATCAGAACTTCGGCGCCGGGGATGGCCTTCTTGATTTCCGGAGTCGCTGCCAACCCGTTGAGCTCCGGCAGAGTTACATCCATGATAATCACGTCGGGTTTCAGCTCTTTCGCCTTGCCGATAGCTTCCGCGCCGTCGGCCGCTTCGCCAACCACCGTCCATTCCCTGCGTGTGCCCAACAGCCTTCCCAGGGCTGTCCGTACCGCTTTTTCGTCATCCACGATTAATATTCGAAGACCTGCTGTCATCGTCTTTAACCGTTCCTAGATTCTATCCTGTCTCCTCTATCGGGCCGCTCCCTTCTTCCCGTATTTCCGCACCGGGAAAGATGTAGTAACTATCGTTCCCGACGGAGAGTCACGGCCGCCGCGCCACAATCGGGAGTCTGGCAATGCGTAATTCATTGAATGCGCGTGCGTTGCGGCAATTTCACACCAGAACACAGCACATCCTTCCAGGCTTCCCGGAGGGCTGATTCCAAGTCCCGGATCCAATCACTCGGCTACAATCGGCCTATCAGAAAAAGGGCTAAGAAAACAAGCATCACAAAACTGACTTCACCGCTCGGAAAATTCTCGCGGCCATTTGTCCGCTTCCAGAAGCCCACAAGAATTGCCAGAACCAAAATCATTCCCAGGAATATCAACAAGGTATGAGCCTTTCAAGCTTTGCCCCTTGCGCGAGGGAGAGGGACCCGCATCCGATCCCTCCCCCGTTTGCGCTAAGGAATGTTCAGCGGTTTGTTCCCGCTTTCGCAGCCCGCTGCTTCGGCTTCATTTCGCTCGTTTCTTCACGGCCGCCCTGGTACGCCTCGGAGTTGATCTGCTTCGAAAGATCGGTCAGCTTCTGATCGGTCTCTTTTTCCTCTTCGAGAGTCTGTTCGAGCAATGACGCTGCATCGCTCTCGCCCAACAGTTCTGCGTAAGCATGTACGGCGCCGTATGCGGCAATTTCATAATGCTCCACTCTCTGCGCGGCCGAGATCAACGCCGCATCCATCACAGCGCCTTCATAATCCTCGGACATCACTTCGCCGCCTTCCGACACGATTCCCTCCATGCCCTTGCACTTCTTGCCTTTCACAGGCTCGCCCATGCCGCTGAAAATCTTTTCAATGCGGGCGGCATGTCCTTTCGTTTGCTCCAGATGCTCCTCGAAGCCGTTTCGCAGCTCTTCCGAGGTGGCAGCCTTCGCCATTTTTGGCAAAGCCTTGATCAACTGCTGCTCCGCGTTGTAAATATCGCGGAGTTCATCCACAAAAACCGACTTCAAATTTTTTTCCGCCATCACAAACTCCTGAAAGGGTCGCGCCCTGAGATTTTTAAAATGCACCTCAGACTAGGCCTGCCCTCCAGCCCTAACCATCAAGCAATTGCTGTAACCACTAGATCGAGTTGCCTTAGCTATCCCTGGAAGCGCGTTGAACAGCGTCAATGCCGCCTGTCCGAAAAGTAGAACGCTGCGAAAATGCGCCCACGACGGCGGATTCGCGCATACCGCGCATCGTTCTAATACGTACACGGTGCGCTGTATTCCGGCGCGGCTCTCTCTCTATGGATGATGGAAGCGCTGTCTAACGCATCAAACTCCAGGAGGAGTAAAATGAACTGGGATCAAATTCAAGGTAAGTGGAAGCAATCAGCCGGTAAGATCAAGGAGAAGTGGGGAAAATTGACCGACGACGACCTCACCACCATCAACGGCAAGAGAGAGCAACTCGTAGGCAAGATTCAAGAGCGCTACGGAATCGCGAAAGACGCAGCTGAAAAACAGGTGGACGAATTCACCACTTCTTACCGGCTGGACGATGCGTCGAAAAGCGCCAAGAGCTCATACTGATCGGGGAACATAATTGGCTCGGGAAAATCAGGCACAAGGAGAAGCGTGATGGCACGATACGGCAAAGCAGCGGGCAAAAGCGTTAAAAGCGCCATGCACCGCGAAAAGCGCGGGACTCTCCGCTCTGGAAAGGGCGGCAGAGGCGGCAAGGTAACCAGCCGCAAACAGGCGATCGCGATCGGACTTTCGGAAGCTCGCAAGAAAGGTGCCAAGGTCCCAAGGAAGAAGTCCTCCTCCTAGTCCCATCGCGCTTAATGCAAAAAAATCGGGCGGGGCAAGTGCCAATCGGCAGGTGCCCGGCCCGTTTTGTATTCCCGGACCGCTAGTGTTTATTTTCCTTCGGCGCCGACGTTTGATGCGCCGGCTGCTGCTTCTGTTGTAGGTGCTGTTGCTGTTGCTCGTGCTTCTGCTGTAGCTGCTGCGTTTGCTGCGCGTGCTTCTGTTCCAATTGCTGATTTCTCGCCTCATTGGCGTTCTGCTTCGTGTACTGCTGATGCTCCCTATCTTGTTGCTGCTGGAGTTTTTGCCGCTGTTGATCCTGTTTCTTGGCCAGGTCTTCCTGCTGCTTCTGGTATTTCTGATCCGTCTTTGTATTGCCGGTATTCGGAGCTGCCGGACGTTGATATGCAGGCAGATCTTTCGGATGCACCGGATTGTTCGTATGGCCCGAAGGTGTCTCAGTTCGCGTGGTTTCTCTAGCCGGCGCCGCTTCGTGCCCGTTAAATTCTCCCGGACGCGGAGTCGCAGTCACCGGCGGCTTCCCGTGATTTACAGAATTCCTTAAGTCACGATTCGAACGAGCCGCCTCTTCGTGACGAACCTGATTTTGGTCAGGCGGTAGATGCCGCTCGTGCTCGGCAGCCTCTTCCTCGCGGGTCGGCCGCGCTTCAATTCCGCCCCGTCCGCCGTTATAGCTCACTCGAACATTTTCTCTTACGTTCACTCTTTCCTCGTACACGTTGTGAATCTCTGTTCTGTTTACGTGCCACACCGCAGTGTTATAGAAGAAGTGTCCTCCCTCCCATCGCCCACCCGAGAAACCATTGCCGAAGTAGCCGAATCCATAGTTGATTCCACCGTAGAAGCCCACCGTCGGTCCCCAATAACCTCCGTGAAAAATAAAAGCAGAACCGCCCCAGCCCCAGTACGGCGGAGTCCAGAAGTAGCCCACTTGCGGCGCCAGCACCCAAGTGCCAGGCACCCAGTAGTAATCGCTCCCGTCCCAGGCCCAGTAGCCGGGAGTCCAGATATAACCGTCCCCTGGACAAATTGGCTGCTCGTACACAGGCAATTCGGGCGGAGCAATCGTGACGGAAACAGCGACCTGCGCTAAAGCCGGAGAAGAAGCAAACAGCACTGGCATTCCCAAAACCAAAAAGCAAAGTGCATAACGAAGATAACGCATTAATCCTCCTCTTGAGTTGGATCTATTCAAGGCCGTGGCGCAATTGTCGCAACTGCGTCAGTTGTTGTTTTCACGCGGGAATGATTTCTCTATATAAAGACGCGTTAACTCCAATCGAGGTCATATTCCTTATTGAGGATTCTACTGATTCCAGTATTGTCCTCCCATACCATCATGCCTGTACCAGCGCAGGAATAAAAGACGTACCCAGGACTCCAACAGTCATCGGTGCCGAAAAACCAAATCCAAATTCCAGATGTCAGCTAAGAATGCTCTACCGCTTGCGCCGGTATCGCGGACATCTCCTGCACCTCATGCACAAGGTCGGCCAGCGTTGTAAATGCGCGCGAATCGTCCTTCAACGCGAGCCTCCGCCCAAGTTTCGTCGAGTCCCCGGAGAAGTGCCATAAACCAACCAGAACTTTCTGATTGGGATTCTGCGCGTGCATCCTGCCATACAGCGCGCGCACCGCAGGTATCGCGAAGGGGGGGAGGGCCGAGATACAAACGGCGTCCGGCTTCTCTTTCGAAATCTGCGCGATCATCCGTTCACCGCTTTCCACCTCCAGGCACTCGGCCCGATGTCCGGCCTGTTGCAGCAGCTGTGCCAGCATCGTGCCCACAATTTCGTCCGCTTCATCTCGCGCCGGAACGCAAATAATACTTAGCGGCCGCGCCGGACGAGGCGCCGCAGCTTTCGGAGGGGTTTCCGCTCCGTCGCCCTCCGCCTCGTGTTGGCTTTCCCCGTTGCGCGGCTCGCATAGTTCGTCAATCAATTCGCGCGTGCTCTGGCTGATGAATTTTTCGTTCTCATCCTGAAGCAGGTTTTGATGCCGGTCCTGTTCCGCCATGCCCAGCGCAGGGATCAACACGTTTTCATAAAGCTCTTCGAGGCTCATTTCCTTCAGGCATTTTTGCAGCACCTCGCGTGCTTCGTCATGGTCCATCGCAAGCAGCCGCTGATAAAAACGCGACTCGGGCGTCAAGGGCGGCTCGTCGCCTAGCAGAATGTGCAGAAACCGCAGCTGCGGAACATGTCGCCCAACCACCAGCAGACAAACGGTCAATGGAGTTGACACCACGAGTCCGATCGGGCCCCAGATCGCCGTCCAGAAGATCGCTGCTACCACAATCGCCAGAGAAGAAATCCCCGTGTGCGCGCCGTATAGCATCGGCTCGAGCAGATTCGAAACCGCCAGCTCCGTAATAACGAAAAGGCCCAGGACCATCAGTGGTTTCGACCAGCCGCTGAAAACAGCCATCGAAAGGATCAGCGGCATGATGCCGCCCAGCGGTGGACCAACGTACGGAAGAAACCTCAGAATCCCCACAATCACGCCCCATAGAAGCGCCCCGGGAAGCCCGATGAAATAAAGCCCCATCCCGATGAAGATTCCGTAGCCCATATTCACCAGAAACTGCATCAACAAATACCTGCTCACACGCGAGCTGGCTTCGTCGAGAGTCTGGGTCACCAGATGCATGTGTCCGTGACCGATCAGCGAAATCAGCCGGTTTCGCAGATCTTCCCGCCGAATCAGCATGAAAATCGTGAACACCACCACGATCAGCGCGCGCGCAATCAGTCCAAGCACGCTTTGCAGGGATTCGAGTGGCAGCGAGGGCGGCGATATCACTTGCACCGGAACAGGCTGCCTCGCGGCCGCCGGGCGATTGTTTGTCGAACGGGTAGCCTCGAGCGATTGTGTGGAGTCCGAAGACGATGGCGCAGGCTTCGCAGCGAGATCTTTACTGATCTCTGTAACCGTCTCGGATGCGTTGTGCAGGACATGGCTCTCGGACCAATGCAGCGAGCCCAGCTTTTCTTTGATGTTCAGCTTGTACGACGGCAGCTGATTCACCACCTGCCCAAACTGCTTCGAGACGCCCCATCCCAGCCCGCCGCACGCTCCAATCGTAAGAACTACCACCAAGAGACTGGAGAAAGTCCTCCCCAATCGAGCTCGCTCGAGCAACCGCACCACCGGCGTGAGAATAAAAGTGAAAAGAACGGCTAATGCAAACGGGATCAGAACGATTCGCGCGAAGTACAGCGCAGCGATTGTGACAACTGTCACCACTACAACGAGGAGATTGTACAAATCCTTCGATGGATTAAATCGCGTCACAGCCGTTTCGCTCGCGCTTTCTATTCTCACGCCCGGCTAACGACGCTCATGGCCAGCGAAACCACGAATAGAACCAGGAACACATAAAAAAGCAGCTTCGCGATTCCCGCAGCCGACGCCATTACTCCCGCAAACCCGAATATTCCCGCAACGATCGCGACAACCAGAAACAGCAAAGCCCATCGCACCATATAAAGATCTCCTCAATTCGTTTTTGGCGAGCCTTGGCCCATGTGCGCGACTCTTAATTCGCCGAACTGGCTTTCTGATTCTTCACCTGCAGCTCATTCACCACCTGCTGAACGTTAGGCACGGAAGATGCGATATGCGCCGCCTGGTTACGCCGGATTTCTGAATTCACGTTGCCCTTCAGCGTCACCACTCCATTCTTCACGTCGTAGCTGATGTCTTTGTTCAGTCTGTTCTGAATCAGCGCGGCGTCTAAATTCTTGTCGATCCCTTTATCTAAATCGCTGCTCACCGCTTTCGCGTCGCTCTCCGCGCCGGCCGGTAGCACCTGAATTTCGTCCGCCACTACCTGTCCCACCGACATGGACTTCGCGATCGATTCCACCTGTTGCTTATCGACACCCGACCCCACGTGGCCCGTGAGAGTCACCACGCCCTTCTCGCGATCCTGGCTCACCGAGACGTCCTTGTAACCGGATTGATCCAATGATTTTCTGATTTCATCCGCCACGGCCGGCGAGCGCGTATCGCTTTTCGAACAGCCGGCAATCGCGGCAACAAAAAGCACAGCTCCCGCTGCAAAACTCCATGCGCGTGAACTCATAGTCGAAAGTCCCCTTTCACTTCGGCAGGTTCGCAAATCCGTCTCGGGTCGGGAACGAGCACTGTAGAGGGTACTAGCGTGCCTTGCGCGGCACTATCAAGGGATGCCTTTAGATATTTTTTGGAGTTTACGTACCCCCGGCTTGGCTGCGGCCCGCGCAATACATTTGCTTACAGCAACAACACCCCCGGAATCAGGCTTTATTCCGATAGCAGCGGTCACCTCAAAAGGTCTATTTTCGTTACAAGTTGTAATCTAAAGCCCCACGCTAGGCCAGTTTGCGGATTTCGTTTCATCGTGCTCCCGGGGTGCTGATCGCTGTAAACCGGCGACGCGGAAGGTAGCCACCGATGACATTTCCTCTGCTCCTGAACCCGCTATTTCAAATGGCCGCCGCTTTCATCATATTCTTCGGAGGCTTCATTACTCTCTTTTCATTCATCGCCCTGTGCGTTGTAATCGGATGGGCGCTCCACCGCTGTACGAATCGTCTCGCTACCCTTATTTCTCGATCTCACCAGGCAACTTCGCCCCTGACCTCAGGCGCCGACTCCCCAAACCCCATCTCAGGAATCCACCAACCCGTTCCATCGCGTCCACTCCCGGGCTAAGAAAAAATTCAGCCTGTAAGCTTCTTTTTTTGAGGTCGCCTTTCAAGTAGCGTAACAACACCAGCCCACCTCAATACTTGACTTGGCGTCCGCAAGACACCGTTCGTTTCTCTTGTGCTGCTTCATCGACATCGCATGGCAGGAACCGTCCGCTTTGCGGTACGATTCGAATTGCAGGAGAAACAATCTATGACCGACATCTGCTACACCCACTACGCAACTCCGCTAGGCACCACGCTGCTGGCAGCCGACGAACGAGGTCTCCGCCTGATCAGTTTCGCCGCCGGCAAGCGCCCCGAACATCCCGAATCACATTGGCGCAAAGATCCAGCTCCCTTGCAGGAAACTATCCATCAGTTGCGCGCCTATTTTGCCGGCGAGTTGGAAGAGTTCCACCTGCCGCTGTCGCTCATCGGCACGGAATTTCAGCTTCGCGTCTGGCAAATGCTTCAGACCATTCCTTACGGCGAAACCACTTCTTACGGTGAGCTAGCTCGACGACTGGGAAATCCGAACGCCTCGAGAGCCGTGGGCCTCGCAAACGGATCAAATCCGATTCCAATCATCATTCCGTGCCATCGCGTCATCGGTAGCAACGGCAGCCTGGTCGGTTATGGCGGCGGCCTTCCAAACAAAAAAGCTCTGCTCGCACTCGAAAGCCGCCAAGGACGTCTGCTTGTTTCCAAGATGCAAGCGCACGCGGGTTAGCAGTTGTATTTCCGGTTTTTACGATGAACGCTTCCGGCTCATCCCAGATCGCCGCTCGTCCTCATGGCGCATTTCCGGCTATTTTCGCTGCCGGTTTGCTGGCAGGCGTGCTCGATATCACCGCCGCTTTCATCACCTGGGCCCCGCAAGGCGTTCCGCCGGTGAGAATCCTCCAGGGAATTGCGAGCGCGCTAGTTGATTCTAAGGCATTCAACGAAGGCATGGCGAGCGCGCTGCTTGGCGGGGCGATCCACTTCCTGATCGCGTTTTCAGCAGCGACTGCTTTTTACGTGGCTAGTCGGAAGATCGATTTCATGACGCGCCGCGCGGTTCTCGCCGGCGTGCTGTACGGCGTTTGTGTTTACGTGGTGATGTACTGGATCGTGATGCCGCTGGCCAAGATGCATCCGGCGCACACACTCACGCGCTCCATTGTCGCGATCGTCACGCACATGGTTTGCGTGGGCCTGCCGATTTCGCTGATGGTGCGGCGGTATTCAGCCGCGCGCTAGTTACGCCGTCTTGCCGAAGCGGCTCAGCGTCCGGTGCCGCATCTTCCCCATCGTCCGATTCAAGAAATGATCGCGCGTGAGGAATGGCAGTATGGGAGAACGCCGCTTTTCCACTCGGCTTCGCGCCCGCACCAATCGCCCGTCATTTCCAAACCGCGCCAACGCCGCATCGATCGTGTCCAGCGCTTTCTCTCGTCGTCCCGCGAGCGCATACACTTCCGCCAGGTTCAAGTGAAACTGGCATTCGTTACGCCGTAACTGCACCGCGATTTCGCACAGCTCTGTCGCTCGATCCCATTGGCGTTCCGCGCGCGCTACCGACAAGCCTAGAAACGAAATATAGAAAGGATTGTGTTTTTCGTATTCAAACGCCGTTCGCATGTGGACGAGGGCTTTCTGGGGGTAACCGTTTTTCAGCGCCTTCAGACCTTGTCGAAACTCGCCGACGAGGTCGAGACCGACGTTGACCATGGCACTCTCCGCTCTCAATCCGAGGTTCCTCGGAGATTTCAAATGTAATTTTCCTGGGCGGGTGGCCAATCTACAGGTATCGAACAGGAAAAATCTACTGTCCTTTAGGACAGTTTTTAGGTTTGCTCCGGAATTTATTATCGAAGCTCTCCTGCGGCTACGCCTTAGCTCTCGAGGACAGACTGGCTCAAAGTACTATTGGAAAGTTCTCACCCTTCCGCAACAATCACTTCGGAAGCTAATTTCTTGTGAATCCGGCACGCTATTTCCATCGGCTCCGGACTTGGGGCACAGGATGAAGGCTCGAATCTTCGCGTTTTTAGTTCTCGTCGCCGCCGCCACTTCTGCGCGCGCTGCCGATTCCACCAGCTTTGCGCTTTGCGGAACGTATGACGCTTACGTTCTGATGTACAAGTCCACCGAGCGATTTGAAGAGCTCGGCAAACTGCGCTGCAGCGAGAAAGTTGAAATCCTGGGCCAAAAGGGCAGCTTCGCCCAGATTCGAACCCAGGATGGACGAATGGGTTGGGTGCGCTTCGCCGACTTGGCCGATGCACCACCGCCCCGGCAACATGTCTATACGTTCGGCCTGACGGAAGATCCCAAGCCCGTTGAACCCAGCGCCCCGCAGCCTCCGCCTTCTGCGTTGACCACCGATGATGTGCTGGCGATGCACGCCATGCATCCGGGCTCGGACTTCTTGCTGAAGAAGATTTCAACCAATCCCTGTGCTTTCGATATGACGCCTCCTCAGATTCAAAAGCTTCGCGCCGCAGGCGTCTCCGACAAAGTGGTCCTTGCCATGTTGCAGGCCCCCGTCGCAACCGGTTTGCCGGCACAAAAGATTCCGGAAGGCGTCGACGTGAAAGTTCCTGACGGCACAGCGTTCGAAGTCGAATTGAAGGGCAATGTTTCCTCGGAAGAAGTGCAGGAAGGAACGGTCGTTGAAATGGAAGCTGTCGAGGACCTTGTCGTGGACGGCGTTCCGATCGTAGTGCGTGGCTCAGAAGCGCGCGCGCGTGTCCTCGCAGTGCGGCCGGCCGGAACACATGGCTCGGGCGCGGTGGCGTGGTTCATGCAGGACATCGTGGCCACCAACGGCGAACGCATTCCCCTGAATTTTGCGGTGAAGCAGCCGGACAACGAGCACACCAAAAACTTTGAAGGCTATCCGTATTTCCTGACTGGATTTCACAAAGACACGCCCGCAATCAAGGCCACCGACAGGCGCTTCCGCGTGGTGGTCCATGGCGACACGATCTTGACCGTCAATCAATCGCTATCGGCTGCCGCGGTGCCAAAACGGAAGACGCAAACCATACGCCACATCGCCGCTCAGCAGCCTGCGCCTGCTCCACAGCCAGAATCGCCGGCGGCTCAGCCAGCATCAGCATCGGACGAAGCAAAACCGTAAGAACTCGAATTCACTCGTATCGCAGCGCCACAAGCGGATCTGTTCGCATGGCGCGCCGCGCCGGAATGTAACAAGCCAAAGCGGCAACCAGGACGAGCAGCAGAGTCGCGAGTGCGTATGCGATTGGGTCGACCGCCGCTGTATTCACCAGCAGGTTCGCTACAACCCGCCTGGCCGCCAGAGAAATCGCCAGCCCGGCCGCGAGGCCGATCCCCACAAGTTTCAGGCCCTGCGCCATTACGAGGCCGAGAATATTTTCGCGTTGCGCGCCTAGCGCCATTCGAATTCCAATCTCGTGAATCCGCTGGTTCACTGCATAGGAAATCACTCCATAGACGCCGACCACCGCAAGCAGCAATCCCAGTCCGCCGAGCGCGCCGGCAAATTGAGCGGCCAGGCGCATCAACAGGAAGCCATTGCCACCCTGCAGCGCATCGTGCATCGGCATCACGTCGAAAACCGGCAAATCGGGTTCGAGCGAATGGACCTGGTCTTCGATCGCTCGCGTGAGCGTGACTGAAGAGACAGCCGTGCGCACGTGCAGCACACGAACCGACGAATAATCCTGCGTCAGCGGCACATAGAAGTAAGGACGCGGATCCTCGGCGATGAATGCGTACTTTCCGTCGCGCGCCACGCCCACCACCTCCACTCCCGGCGCCTGGCTCGAGCCGTAACGGAAATGATGGCCGATGGGATTCTGTCCGGGCCAGAATTGCCGGGCCATCGTCTCGTTGATTACGGCTACTCGCGGTGACCCGCTCTGATCATGCTCGTCGATCGGCCTTCCGCTCAAAATCGAAATTCCCATCGTGGCGAAATACCCGCAATCTATTTTGTTGTGGGGAAACCGAGGCACGTCCTGGATTCCTTCCTGGCCTTCCTTCCACACTTCATTCCATTGGCTGTAATAACCCATGGGAACCGAGTAGGCGAAGCTCGCCGATTCCACTCCGGGAAGCGCGCGAATGCGCTCGCCGAGCTGCCGGTAGAAATTGTGTCCGCGAGTTTCATCGAGTCCGAGCTGCTGCACGTCCATCGTGAGATTCAAGACGTGATCGGGATTGAGTCCGATATCCAGCTTCTGCGCGCGTTCCAGGCTCCGCAGGAAAAGTGCTGCAATAATCAGCACAACCAAAGACCCCGCGGCTTGCGCGATCACAAGCGCGTTCCGAATCCGCGTGTGCCCGGCGCCACCGGTAAGCGACCGCCCACTCTCGCGCAGGATTTCATTCAGGTCCAGCCTCGAGGCACGCCATGCAGGAGCAAGGCCTGCCAGCAGTCCGGCTGCGATGGCTATCGACGCCACATAAGCGAACATCCGCCAATCGAACGGAAGGTCGGTGCGCAACGGAAAATCGCCGGGAAGACGAATCGCTTCAATCCATCTCATCAGATAAAGACCGAGAGCAGCGCCGCCGAGCCCGCCAAAAATAGAGATCAGCACGCTCTCGCTGAGCAATTGGCGGAACATTCGGCCGCGCCAAGCGCCAAGCGCGGCGCGAATCGCCATTTCTTTCGAGCGCACAGATGCGCGAGAGAGAAGCAGGTTCGTGACGTTCACACAGGTGACAAGCAGAATCAGACCGACGAGACTGAGAAACACCGTGGCGATCAAAGGCCACGCGCTCGCGCTCCCCGCTTCGGGTCGCGCCAGCTTTTCCGAGACCACGTCCATCTGGACGCCCTTGTTCGTATCCGGATATTCGGAACCGAGCCGGTCGGCGATGATCTGGAGCGCGGCACGCGCTTGCTGGATCGTAACGCCCGGCTTCAAGTGCGCAAGCGCGCGTATCTGGCGCTCGTCGCGTCCATGGAGAATTCGTTGGGATTCCGGACTATCGGTAATCGAAGCCAGCGGCGCGTAGGCGTTGGACTCCACGATGAAGAAGGTCCCGTGAAATTCCTTTGGCGTGACGCCGACAATCGTCACTGGATGCCCATCGAGATCAACGGTCTTGCCGATCACTCCCGGGTCGCCGTTGAAACGCCGCATCCAGTACGCATAGCCAAGAACAAGAATCGGATCTTTTCCCGGCGTCTGGCCTTCCGAAGGAAGGAAAACGCGGCCCAGCACAGGCTGGATTCCGAGTGACGAGAAGTAATTTCCCTCCACGTACGTGACGAGAACGCGTTCGCTGCGGTGATCCGCGCTGAGGCCGTCGAAGTGAATCAAATAGGCTGTCATGTCCGACAGTACATTGTTCTGCGCTTCGAGGTCTTTGAAATCCAGCTGCGAAATCTCATGAGGGTAGTCGTTTTTTGTGTCGTGGCAGGCGACAACAACGAGGCGATTCGGATCCCGAACCGGCAAGGGAGAAAACAAAAAGGAATTGATGACGCTGAAGACAGCCGTGTTCGCGCCGATGCCGGCGGCAAGAGTGAGCACGGCAACGGCGGTGAAGCCGGGACTCTTCGCGAGCATGCGGAGTCCGTAACGGACGTCCTGCCACAAATTTTTCATCGGTGTACCTCGGACGACGACAGAGGTACGCAACGCGGCAGCGAAATGTTCAGTTTCTGCGCAATGTAAAGACTAGCTGCCGAAGAAATTGCGGGCGAGGAAGAGAACATTGGCGGGGCGTTCGGCGAGGCGGCGCATGAACCACGGATACCAGAACGTGCCGTAGGAGATCAGGACGGCGGAGCGATAGCCTTCTTGCGCGAGGCGCAATTGCTCGGCGCGCTGGATGCCGTAGAGCATTTGAAATTCGAGGCGATTCTTCGGGACTCCTTGCGCCGCGGCCCATTCGATAAGGCTCGCGATCAAAGCGCGATCGTGAGTAGCGATTGCCGCGCGCACGCCCGCTTTGCGAGCTTCCGGGCTTAATAATCTTTTGGCAAGTTCCATATAGCTCGCGTCGACATCGTTCTTGCGCGGATATGCGATTTCGGCGGGCTCGTTGTACGCGCCTTTCACCAAACGCACAGCTGCGCCGATGGCAATCAGCGCATCCAGGTCTTTCTGCGTGCGGTACAAATACGCCTGAACGCAAACGCCCACGTTCGCATACGCTTTCCGGGCGCGCAGATAGATTTCGAGCGTGACATCCACGTAGGGACTTTGCTCAATGTCGATCCAGAGCGTTTTGTCCGGCGGCGTGGCCTCGATGAGTTTTGCGAGATTCGCGTAACAGAATTCGCGATCGAGATCGAGGCCGAGCTGAGTGAGTTTTACGGAAACTTCTGTGGGCAGACTGGCGGCATTGATCCGCTGCAGAACGTCGAGATAGTGATTGGTGACCGACTCCGCTTCGGATCGATCCTCGATGTTTTCACCCAGGTGCGTGACGAGGGTGGCGATGCGTTTTTCGGCGAGGTGGCGCGCGGCCACGAGAGCGTCTTCAATCGTTTCACCGGGCATAAAGCGCGTGACGGTGCGCCGCAGGAAGCCGTAACGCGGCGCATTCTTGCGCATCCACGGGTTCGCGGAAGCCTTCAAGATCGCGGTGCGCATCAGGCTCATTTACTGGTCGTCTTTCACTAGAGTCTTATTGGCGCTGGAATTTTATTGACTCGAACTGAGAACCTTCACGAAGCGGTAATAAAAATCCACGCCAGTATAAAAGGACCAGACCTCAAGACGCTCGTCGCGGCCGTGCGAGCGGTCGTCGTTGGGATCCATCCACATGCCGGAAATTCCGTAGGTTGGAATTCCGGCGGCGCGCGAGTAGGCGCCGTCCGAGGCACCGGTTTCCATCACCGGAACCACGGGAACCCCCGGCCACATTACATGCGTGACTTTGTCGAGGGCTCCCATCACGTCGGGACGCAGCGGTGAAGGGGGATTCTTTTGCGCAACGAGCGCGCCGATAAGAACTGGCATCACCGAGATTTTGGGATCGTCGAGAACCTTTACAAGCGTGGCTTGAGTTTCTTCCACCGAGTGCGACGGGAGAATGCGGCAATTCACATTAGCGCGAGCCATTTGCGGCAGCGCGTTATTGGCATGGCCGGCATCGAGGCGCGTGGCAACGCATGTGGTATGGGTGATCCCGTTGTAGAACGGCCTTTGCGACAAGCGGTCGATCGCGGTGGCGTCAGGCGGGTCTTTCAAAACGGCTTTCATGTCTGCGCCGAGATCTCCCCCTACGATCGTGGACATGTGATCGAGGTAGGAACGCGTGACATCGTTGAGTTCGAATGGAAATTTATAGTGCTCGAGACGCGTGAGTCCTTCGGCCAGTTCGTAGATGGCGTTGTCGGGGACAGGCAGCGAGCTGTGGCCGCCTGGATTCGCGACCTTGAACTCGAAATCCTGATAGAGTTTTTCGCTAGCCTGAATCGCGACCATGGACTTCTTCCCGTTAACCATCTGAAAAGTGCCGCCATCGGGATTTAGGATGAACTCCGCGTCAATCAAATCGCGATGATTCTTCAGCAACCAGTTAACACCGTTGGACTGCCCGCCTTCTTCATCGGCAGTGAGAGCCATGATGATGTCGCAGTCGGGTTTGTAGCCCTCCTTTTTCAGACGAATCATCGTCACCATCAGGAAAGTGTCGCCGGATTTCATGTCGATCGAGCCGCGGCCGTAGAAGTAGCCGTCTTTTTCGAGGAGTTGAAACGGATCGACGGACCAATCTTCGCGTCGCGCTTCGACTACATCGAGATGGCCAATCATGAGAATCGGTTTGCGAGCGCCGGTGCCGTGGAGCCGGGCGACGAGATTTCCTTTTCGCGGATTGGGGCCGCCGACGAAGATGTCGCTCTCGGGGTAGCCGGCGTCGCGCAGGCGTTTGGCCATGGCTTCGGCGGCGACGGTGGTGCTGCCGACGGAATCGGTGGTGTTGATTTCGATGAGCTGCTTGTAGATGTCACGCGCGAGCTGATCGGTAGCGTCGCCCTTTTGCGCGCTGATCAGCGATACGGGAACGGCGAAGCACACGAAAACCGCGAAAGCCAGGAACTTCCGGGGTGTCATTGGGTCTCCTGAGTCAAGAGAGGGGAGACTACCAAAGTAAGGCGAAGGAAGCCAACTATTGGCGGTTTTTGCGGAGCGAAAAGGGCATTTTTGTCTCGATTAGAAATTGGTAGTGAGCTTTGTTTTGAGGGGGATGGGCGGAATTCTAATCGCGGTGTCTCGATTAGGAAGCCAGGCGAGTGAGTTGGGGCGGGAGGAAGACGAGGCTGGTCGAAACCTTTGTTCCCGAGGGCAAAAAATCGCGGAAAATTTGCGATTAGAAAATTTTAGGTTATTGATTCTTATGGGGCTTAGCTTGAATTCTAATTCCGGATTTGCGATTAGAAATGCGGGCGAGCGATGGGAGATGGGAGGAATGACGGAGTTATAGGAAAGGTTTCGGCGCGCGGATCTGGTTCTGGGTGCTGATTGATGCTTCCCGCGCGAATTGTCCGCAAAACGCACGACTGACGATAACGCACTGGTAACTACCTTGCAAGTTTAAAAACAGGGGCGACCCTGGGGCGTGAATTGGATTTGAGTATCAAAATGTGTCGCACCTACGGCGCTTCAGATCACTTCGGCAATCGGTACCCAGGGTTTCCACCCTGAGCTAGGTGTGTGCCGCGCCTACGGCGCTGGTTGTGGTGTGCTGAGAAAACGAGAAGGTTGGCGGTGTTGGGTGGCTTTGGGTGCGAAAAGAACGATGTCGCGATGTGTGCCGAGAATTGATGATTGAGGTGCGGTGTTGCGTTGGCACAGGCAGGAATGCCTGTGCTACTGAAATGCCGGCGGAGGCAGAGAGACGATCTCAAATTCAAAATTTCAGATTTCAAATACGGAAAAGGGGCGACGAACCGGCAGGATGCCGGGCTACGAAAAGAGACAAAGGAGCGGTCAGAACGGGGGCGGGGAGTACGGAGTTTCTGACGGGGATTCGAGGAGGAAGATGGCATAGCGGTAGACTGCGACTTTTGTGGCATCGGGAACGCCGCCGGCTGCGAAAATTTCACCGAAGGAGCGGTGGAGTTCGTGCATTTTGTCCTCGGGGAGCAAGCCCAGGAGTTCGCCGAAGTGATTTTTGGTTTTGGTGAAGGCATCGGATTCTTCCGGGGTGAACGGCGGGGGATTGAAGTTCTTCTGTTAGTATTCGCGATAGAAGTCGTAGCGGAACTGTTTTGTGTAGAGCGCGGCGTAGGCTTTCTTTTGTGCGTCGGCGGGTGGATCGGTGGCGGCAAGGGCTTTGGCGGTGAAGTCGTTGAGAGCGTGGTCGAAATCGCCGAAGTTTCCGCGGGCGCCCATTAACGGGCCCTTTCCTGATTTGCCGAGCGAGGAGGCGAGGCGGGTGGTGCGCGCGTCGTAACATTTGCCGTAGGTGGAGATTGCCTGGATTGTGGTCGGTTCGGTTGGGTCTTTTGCGGCGGTGAATTTTTTGATCCAGTCGGTGGATGACATTTGGAGGATTTGGGTGCAGGTAAGGCCGAGACGGTCCGCGGAGGGGGATTGTTTTTGTACGGGTTCGGCGGATGATGCGGCATACGACAGCAACACGAGCGCGAGTGCGTAGATTGATTTCATCGGATTGAGATTATAGCGGGGCGGGGAAAAAGCCTCACCTCTAAAGAGGTGAGCTACATTTGTGAATCAATGGCGCCAACCGGAAGCTGAGACGATCTCAAATTTAAAATTTCAGATTTCAAAATAACGGAAAAGGCAAAAGAGCCGGCAGGATGCCGGTTTGTAGAGGGCAAAACTGGAGTCAAAGGCGCTGGCCGGAGGCCGACGGTACGAACGGCGAAAAGAACGATGTCGCGGCGGGCGGCAAGAATTGACGAATCGAGGTGTGGTGCTACATGGGCACAGGCCCTTCGGTTCTCAGGGTAAACCCTTCGCGCCCCAGGGCAGGCAAGAATGCCTGTGCTACTGGGAAGGCTAGCGGGCGGCGGCTGCGGACTGGGCGTCGAGGAGGTCGAGTTCGTATTCGAGTTTGCGGAGAGTTTCGTCGTTGATCTGGTTTTGGTTGCGGAGATTCAGGATTGTGGCGCGTTGGACGGCGCGGAGCTGGCGGGAGAGTTCGAAATAGCGGTCATAGTGCCTGGGATCGTGCTCGGCGCCTGCAGCTTCCTGCTCTTCCAGGCGTGCGAGGCGGTGGCGCTGGATGTGGGTCAATTCGTCGTAGACGGGCTCGAATTCGGCGGCGTCGTTTTCGCGAGTGGCTTCGAGATAGGCGAGGGCGGCTTCGATCATTTCGCGGCGGGCTTTTTCTTCTTCGGGATTTCTCTCGTTCGCATCGGAGAGGCCGAGGGCGCGAATGAGCGGGGGAAGGGTGAGTCCCTGCAAGACGAGGGTGACGAAGATTACGGAGAAGGTGAGGAAGATGATGAGGTTGCGCTGGGGAAACGGCGAGCCATCGCGCAGATATTCGGGGAGCGAAATGGCGGCGGCCAGGGCGACGACACCGCGCATGCCCGTCCAACCGATAATCAGGATCGAGCTCGGTCGTGGAAACGGCTCGGGCTGGTGAAGGATGCGGCGGCGGATGAAATTTGACGTCCAAGCGCCGGGATAGACCCAGACCATGCGAAGAAGTATGACGACCGCGCTGAACATGGCGCCCAGAGCCAGCAGGCGCCCAATCGTATATTCGTGAATCCCTTCGAGGACGTAGGGAAGCTGTAGACCCAGTAGGATAAAAACAAAACCATTCAAGATGAAGGTGAGGGTGTCCCAGACCGCGGATCCTTTCAGCCGCGCACCGAGAGAAAGATAGAGCGAGCTCTTGTGTCCGAGATAGAGACCGCAGACGACGGTGGCGAGAACACCGGAAGCGTGGGCGCTTTCGCCGGCGAGGTATGCGAAGTATGGAGCGATGAGGCTGATGGTGATTTCGATGGAAGAGTCGTCAATTTTGGTTTCGAGGTAGTAGATCAGCTTAGCGATGATGAGACCGATCACGATGCTGCCGGCGATCAGGTAGAAAAGCCGTTCGACGCGGATGGCAAGCGTCGGAACTTCACCCGAGACGACAAGAGCCACGGCGAATTCGAGAGCGAGCAGGCCGCTGGCGTCGTTGATGAGGCTTTCTCCTTCGATGACGTCGGTGATGCGCTTGGGGATGCCGAGGCGCCTGGCGATGGCGGTGGCGGCGATCGCGTCGGTGGTGCTGACGACGGCGCCGAGAACGAGGCCGAGGCGAAAGTCGAAGCCGGGAAGAATCCAGTGGGAGATGGAGGCGACGCCGCGAACGGTGAAGACGACGAGACCGAGAGCGAGCATGGAGATGCTGACGAGGTTGTAGCGGAAGTCGCGCCAGGAGGTGGTGAAAGCCGAGGAGAAGAGCAACGGGGGAAGGATTACGAGGAACACCATGTCGGGATTCAGGGCGACGTGCGGTACCCGGGGAAAGAAGCTGAGGATCAGGCCGCCGATGACGAGAATGATGGGGTAGGGCGTTTGGAAGCGTTTTGCGAGAGCGGCCAGGCCTGCGACGAAGAGCAGGAGCAGGAGAAAAATCAGTTCGATGCTGTGGATTCCGGATGCTTGCATGGCTTTGGCGGACTAAAGATAACGGCAAGAAGGCGGGGAGACAAGGAGACAGAGAGAAAGGCCCAACGACGAGGACGGCGGCGCCGTGGCTAGCGCTGCGAAGCTCGTGGTGCGAGCGGATTATTTCTTGGGGGATTTTGGTTTGCGGAAGAGGGCGCGCTCGGTGAGGACTTCGAGGGCCCGGGGGAGGCGCTTCTTGCGGACTTCGGGCGACTTGGCGGAGAACCAGCGGAGGAATTGCATGCGACCGGCTGGGGTGAGGCGGTTGAATTCTTTTTTGAGGCGCGGACGGGATTTCAGGGCGGCTTCGAGTTCGGGAGGTACGGGCAAGTCGCGAGATGCGAGATCGATTTTGAGCGAGATGCCGATGATTTCGCCGACGTCGGCGCGGGCGACTTTGCGGAGGGTGGCGTTTACCTGGAGGCGATAGCGTCCGGCGCCGGCTGGGACGAGGGTGGTGCGAGTGCTGCGATTGTTTGAGGTGGCGACGACTGGAATGTGTTTCGGGAGTGATTTCATTCCGCTGCGGTTGGCCGGCTTTGTTGCGGCGGCGTATTCTTTCGCGAGGGTGAGGCCGATGTCTTCGGGGACGTCGACGTAGCGCAGCATCCAGATTTTGTAGATGGTGGCGAGGAAGGGCTGATACCTGATGTCCGAAGAATCTTTCACGGGGGCACTCTTCGAGGATCGCGTCACTTGCGGCGAAATTCTGAAAGCGTAAACCCGGCGTCCTTGAGAATCTTCAAGAAAAGTCCTTTTGGTAAGTCGCCTCGATGTACGGGAACAATAAGCATCGGCCGCTCAGAATGTTCGAGAATCAGATGAGAGCTGTTTGACGAACCTTGCGGTATCCTTGCTGCTGAAGAAAACGAAGAAGCTCAGCAGCCTTCGGCATCTAGTCGATGGCTAGCGTGACGGTCTCGGCGTAAACC